>CAVWZH010000001.1:0-167584 GCA_963759395.1 uncultured Acidobacteriota bacterium
GACTTGGAATCGATATGCGTACGTGGGGAACACTCCGACTTCGCTCGTTGATCCCACCGGTCTTGATGCGGAGCCGGGATCTGGCCATTGCAATAGAACGTGTATTACCCAGAACCTAAAGGAAAACGATATAGCCTACCGAGTGACTGGACCGGTGGGCTGCGAGATCGAAGGAATGCCCGCGCCGTGCAATATCAAGAATGAATTGGTATCGATCGGTGCTGGGGCAATCTGTCCGAATGGTGACTGCAGTCAGATACGTCAAGACCCAGATACGGGCCAGTGGGAGCAGCTAGCTGGATGGCGATTCAGACCAAGGTTAAACCTTGACGGTACCACGCAAGACGTATTATCCCCCATTTGGGAAGACTATTATCCTGACTTGTTGGCTGGCATGCCCGCAAACAACGGGAACTGGCTTCAGCAGGGTTTGAACTACCTCAAGACGCATCCGGTTTTCATCTCATTCAATGAAATAGTTGCGCTGCAACTTACCGTCAAGTGGTCGACAAAGACGGTTTGCGGCAATTGGGGAGCGGGTGCTTCCGTGCCCCCGACAAAAATGGTCACCGTGGGCGTCTACAACAACGGCAACATGAGCAACTGGACGAACGTCCTTAGCAGTTGGGGCTACTCCTTCGGATCGAGTGCTTGGTTGGGATACCAAGCCTCGACCAACTCGTCTGGAACGATCGGCGGGCCAACGGCAAGCCTTGGCCCCGGGCTTTCTGGCTCTTACACCTGGGGCGCCTGTGGCGGGCCGGAGGCCCAGTGAGCCAAGTGAGAGGAAGTCAATGCTGCTCCTGATAATGATGTTGCTAATGGGTTTGGCGGCAGGCGTTTGTGGGTTCATGGCGTGCTTCCTCCCAGCAAGGTGGTACAGACTCACGGAATTGATCAGTCTTGCCGACCGCTGGACCGAGAGCAGCCCGAAACGTCTGCATCCCGTTGTAAGATTTCTCAACCGGGTCTCTGGACTGGTGATTTTTGCAGTGGGTTGCTGGTTCGTGTACATGGCTGCTACCGAGATTTGGCTTGTGCACGCTGGACAGGCGACAAGCCCAGTGCTGCATCCGGCCAGCGGGGAGCCTCACAGCACTCCAACACCGGGGATCACTGCGCTTTCGATCTTCGTGGTCGTAGCGGGCATACTAATGGCCGTTTTCCCGGCAAGGGCACTGGCGGTCTTTGGACACGTCTGGCCTGCAGGGCGATCAGTAACGCCATCGGCTGCCCCGAGGGTGATGCTGGTGCTGAGGCTCTGCGGTGTGTTCTTCGCTGTCCTCGCGCTTATGTCATTGTTCCACTGAGTATCGGCGGAACGACCCGTATCCGAATCAGTCCGGTGAGATGAGGTTCGGGGGGAGATTTTTTCCTTTAGCCGCCGATCCGCTGCCGTCCGGGGTGACGTGGTGGTCCCGGAGAGTGGTTTCTGGGGCTGAGGTTTTTGCGCCGCCTACGGCGTCGGGTGGAGGGGTGACACTCCACCCCTGAAAGGGTGCTGCACGGTAACTTTCAGTTACCGTGCGCGAACCTGTTGAAAGGACGGGTGGCCCAGGTCTCGCCGCCGTTGCGAGACCTGGGATGCACGAAAATACCGTCGCCCCGTCTGCCGGGCCGGGGCAAAACGTTTTTGTCAAAACAAGAAAATTCCGGTAATTCCAACAAATCACATCACTTCATACATTATCGTACGTACACAATCATGTGAACAAAACGTTCCGGCCGGAACACTTGTGCAAATCTGCATAGTGTTCCGCACGGAACACATCGTCGATTTTGCTACTCGCTGAACAGCGCCTGGTAGATCCACCCGCCGAGCGCGCCGCCGATCAGCGGAGCCACCCAGAACAGCCAGAGCTGTGATGTCGGCGAGGAACCAGTTCAGGCCGCCTTCGACTTGCCGCCGCTTCTGCGAAGGCTGTCGAGCGCGATCGGGCCCGCGCCAAAAAAGATAAGGGCGAAAGCGATGGCCGCGAGGGCCAGGGGAAATTCGTATCCGCCGTTTTTCGCGAAGAAGCCATTCTTCCAGTGGACCTTGGCAATCGCCACGCTCAGGTCGATCAAGATGGCCAGCGAAGCACAGCGGGTGAACAATCCCACGATGACCAGAATGCCGCCGAAGAATTCCGCGGCCGCAGATAAGTATGCGAGCCAGCCGGGAAGGCCGAGGCTGCTCACCATCTGCACGTGATGCGACAACCCTCCGAACACTTTGGGGTAACCGTGGCCGATCATGATGGCACCGAGCACGAGGCGAAGGACCAACAGAGCCAGAGGCTGTAAACGGTCGAGGTAACGCAAGCAGTTCCTCCCTGGGGAGATACAGCTTACCTCAGGAGGAGAAACCTGGATAACTGGAAGAAGAAACGGAAAGCTTTAACCACAGAGGGCACAGAGAACCACAGAGAGCAGAGAGAAGCCACGCGGAGCGCAGAAACCCTCCTAAATCAAGAGCCTGCGCGGGGCATTCCGCTCGGCATGACACCTGAGTAACGTCTGTAATACTTTGGTTACATGCCCTTCGGTTAGCTCGAACCGAGTGTATAAACACCGCATCAGGAAGTATACGCCAATCTTCTAACCACAATATGTAGCATCTATCTGCAACTGCGGTGAAGACGCTTTCCAGAAAACAGGCATAAAACCCTAAGAAACACGGAAATTCGCTTGGACATCCGCTTTTTCCGGGTTGAGATATGCTCAGCACACCAAAATTCACTCGAACGCACGGGAAGCAGTTTTGGTTCGAGGAATTTTCTCCCAAGTTTGCCTAGCAGGCCGGGGAAACTGGCTGAGGCGGGCCGAAATATGTGGAAGGGGTTTTGAAACCTATGGCTGATTCGCGTGAGGTCATGAACATTCGCCAGGCGTCGCAATACCTGGGAGTGAGTCCGGACACGCTTTACAAGTACGTAGGCGAGCAAAAGATACCTGCTTTCAAGCTGGGCAACCGCTGGCGCTTTAAGAAATCGAAGCTGGACCAGTGGATGGAAGAGAAGTCGACCCAGACGGAGGCGAGAGGCAAGAAGAAACCCAAGGCGGCGGTCAAAGCCGCTGGGCAACCGTAAAAGGCGGGCACATGTTTGGATTCGGATCGAAAACGATTGTTGGTCTGGATGTGGGCTCCTCGAGCATTAAGGCAGTGGAGCTGAAAAAAGGACGCAACGGAATTGAAGTGGCGCATCTGGGCCTGGAACCGCTGGCGCCAGATATCGTGGTGGACTCGATGATCGTGGATTCGGGCACGGTTTCGAGCGCGATCTCGAAGCTGTTCGCGGAAAACGAGATCAAGGCGCAGCGCGTGGCCACGGCGGTGAGCGGGCACTCGGTGATTGTGAAGAGAATTCCGATGCCCAGTATGAGCGATCAGGAACTGGCCGAAGCCATCGAAAAAGAAGCGGCCCACAACATTCCGTTCGATCTGGCGGACGTCAATCTGGACTACCAGATCCTTTCCGAAGACGCCGGCAGTCCGCAAATGGATGTTTTGCTGGTCGCAGTCAAGAAGGACAAGATTCTCAACTACACCAACGTACTCTCGATGGCAGGCAAGGCTCCGGCTATTGTGGACATCGATGCTCTCGCCCTGCAGAACTGCTACGAGTACAACTACGAACCCGCGCCGGGCCAGGTGGTGGCTTTGCTGAACCTGGGCGCGAGCGTCATGAACATCAACATCGTCAAGGGCACGACGCCGCTGTTCCCGCGCGACGTGAGCGTAGGCGGGCACCAGTACACCGACTCTCTGCAGAAGGAACTGGACCTGAGCTTCGACGATGCTGAGTCGCTCAAGCTGGGACACAAAGTGGGCACGGTGAGCGAAGACGCGAAAACTCCGATTCTGCAGCAGGTGACCGAAATCATCGTGCTGGAGATCCAGAAGACGTTCGACTTCTTCCGGGCGAGCGCGGCTGGGGAGCATATCGAGAAGATTTACCTGGCGGGCGGGTCATCCAAGGTTTCCGGCCTGGTCGATGCCCTGCGGCAGGAGTTCTCGCTGCCGGTGGAAATCATGAATCCGTTCCAAAAGATTGTGCCGCCCACGGAAGGTGGGGGAGTGCAGTTGATCGAGCAAAACGCCGGCCAGCTGGCAGTTGCGGTGGGTCTGGCCCTAAGGAGTTTTGACGACCTATGATCCGAATCAACCTGCTGGAAAAAAGCAAAGGCAAGAGCAAACGCGGCGGCGGAGCCTCCTCGGCAGTCACCATGGAAGTGGGTGATGTTGGTTCGCCGAAAATGAAGGTGCTGGTGGTCGCTGGGGGTGTTTGCCCTGGGCAACCTGCTCTACTGGCACAGCCTGGACAGCCAGCGCAAGGAAATCGCGGCCAAGATGGCGGTGGCCGAGCAGCACAACCGCGAACTGGCGGACGTGAAAGCCCGCTACCTGGAACGTCAACGGGAAGCCGAGAACTATAAGCGGCGGGTGGACGTGATTGACCAGCTGCGCGCCGCTCAGTCCGGCCCGGTCAATCTGCTCTCCACGATTGGCAAGACCGTCGATAACACCGAAGCGGTCTGGCTGAACACCATGAAGGACCAGGGTGGCAGCGTAGACATCGAGGGTATGGCGCTGAGCGCGGACGCGGTGGCCACGCTGATCAACAACCTGCAAAAGACGGGTTTCTTCTCGAACATCGAGATTAAAGAAACCTACCAGGATGACCAGGTCAAGGACATGCAGGCATTCCAGTTCACGCTGACCTGCGAAAAGGCGAAGTCCTAAGGGTAGAAAAACTTATGGCGAACTTTAGTGAAATGTCGAGCCTGAAACAATGGGCACTGCTGGTGGGAGTCGGGGGCCTGCTGACCGTGGCCCTGGTGTTCACCGTGTACAAATCGCAGCGGGACGCCAATGTGACCGCGCAACACAACCTTGATGCCAAGCTGCAGGAAAACCGGGAACTGGAGTCTTACCAGCCCAAGCTGGCGGAGATCGAGCGCCAGTTGGCTAGCCTCAAACAGCAACTGGAAATTGAACGGCGCATCGTGCCCAGCGAGAAGGAAGTCGATGGCTTCATGAAGATGATGGACGCGGAAGCTGTCAGGGCCGGCATTGAACTGCGGCGTTATACGGCCAAGCCTTACATGACGAAAGATTTTTACACCGAGGTGCCTTTCGAGATCGAGCTGGACGGGCCGTACTACTCGATGCTGAACTTCTTCGACCAAGTGGGCAAACTGGAGCGCATCGTGAACATTTCCGGTCTGCTGGTGGCCAACACGAAAAAAGGCAGCGAGGCGAAAGCGAAACACCTGTACCAATACGCGCCGAACGAGAGCGTGATCGCCACGTGCACGGCCACCACATTCTTCAGCCACGACCTGGATCCGGCAGGCGGCAGGGCAGTCAAGACCGCGCAGGTTATGCAGGTTAAAAGGTAGAGGAGCTTATGAAGCTGACTACAGCAATAGTTTTCTTCGGGATGCTGGCGGGATCTGCGTGGGGGCAGAACCCCGACGTCATCGACAACACGCGGAGCACGCTCAATGCGGTCCAGGCGCAGAAGACGATGAAGGAGAACCAGGCGCTGTCGGGACCACAAGGACAGAGCGCGAAACCGTCGACGCCTGCGCGCGGCCCAGTGCCGGCAGTTCCGGGTAAGGCCAGCGTGAAGAGTGTGAGCGCAACCAAACCGGCTCCTACGGCCAAGGCTGCAGTTCCCAAAGTGGTGAGCAAGCCAGCATCCGCCAAAACCAAGACCGAAGCCGTCGTGGCGCGGAAGCAGCAGCCCAAGCAGAGAATTGCGGTGGAAGACAAGAAGAAGCCGGCGCCGGAAAAGAAGGAAGCCAAGACCATCAATCTGACCGGGCGCCGGGACCCGTTTGTCAGCCCGGTAGTGAATCGCAGCATGCTGGGTTCGGGGTGCAGCACGGGCAAGAAGTGCCTGAGCATCGAGCAGATCGATCTGAAAGGTGTGGTCAAGTCGGAAGGCGGAATGATTGCCGTGGTGGTGAACTCCCTGGAGAAGGCATATTTTCTGCGGGAGAACGATCCGGTCTTCAACGGCTACGTGGTGAAGATCACACCCGACTCCATCGTGTTCAAACAGACCTTGACGGACAAACTGGGAAAGCCGTTCACCCGGGAAGTGACGAAGAAGATCAATACCCCGGCGGTTTAGGGGACGGAAGAGCAGGGCGGCTGAGAATCACCAGCCGGAACGAATTTAGAAAGCACGGGGCAAGCCACTTGCAAGCCCGTGGGGAGAAAGTGAAATGCGAAAGCAACTGCTGAGTGTTTTCCTACCGCTGCTGGCGATGCTGTTCATGGCCGCGGCGGCTGAGACGCAGAGCACGGGCACGGAAGCCCCGAAGCATGCGGCACTGCAGTCTGTCCGTGTCGTGCCCGGGGATGACGGCGTCAATCTGGAAATCACCGCCCGCGGAACCGTCGTACCGAAACTGAGCACGCTGAGCCATCCGGCGCGGGTTATAGTCGACCTGCCGAATACGGTGGCGGCGACGTCTCAGGCCCACATCTCCGTCTCCAGTGACGGGGTGAAAGATGTGCGCGTCGGCATGGACGGGCAAACTCCTCCCACGACTCGTCTGGTGGTCGACCTGGAGCAGGCTTGCCGGTATGAACTGGTCCCCGGCAGCGCCAACAAGTTGATCTTGAAGATCTATGCACCGGCGGGTATGGCTCGCGCTGCCAAGCCCGCAGCGGTGACGGCCAAGGCCACCGAGGAATCGCGGCCGGCAGGCGCGGCGCAGGAAGTTTCCGTAAAACCAGTGCCTGCACCGGCGACCACAGTTGCAAGCGCCAAACCGAGCCCAACGGCGTCGTCTTCTCCGCTTGCTCCCGCCACTGCTACTTCAGCTTCTGCGGCAAAGGATTTCGTATTCCTGGAGCCTTCGTTCAAGCCCAAGGATGCAGCTAGCGCCGCTGACGGCAAGTCTGCCCCGGTGGATCCCTCGACCAAAGCAGTTGCCGCGGCGAGCAAATTTGCTGACCGTCCCGATGGAAACCTGCTGCCCCAGGCCAGCGCCGCCATGCAATCTGGAAGCGTCCCCTCGCAACCTGCAGTGAACATGGCTGCCGAGCAAAAGAGCCAGATGCAACAGCAGCCGGTGGGCAATAGTCCCAAGTACACCGGCGAGCCGATTTCGGTGAACCTGAAGGATGTGGATCTGAAAGATTTCTTCCGCTTGATCCACGAAATCAGCGGACTGAACGTGGTGCTCGATCCCAACGTGAAGGGCACGCTTACGATTGTGCTCGACGATGTGCCGTGGGACCAGGCGCTGGATATTGTTCTGAAGAACAACGACCTGGCGCGGCAGCTTGAAGGCAACGTGTTGCGCATTGCCACAGTCGACACAATGCGCAAAGAAGCCGAAGCGCGCCTGGCCGAGCAGGAAGCGGAAGCTCTGGCTGTGGACAAAGTAACGGTCACGCGTTTCCTGAGCTACGCTCACTCCAAAGATGTAGTGCCAACGATCAAGAAGTTCCTGAGCCAGCGCGGCGACGTAATCGCTGACGAGCGGACCAACGCCTTGATCATTCAGGACATTCCTACGGTGATTCCGGGAATTGACCGGCTGCTGACCCAGCTGGACCGGAAAACGCAGGAAGTGGAAATCGAAGCCCGCGTGGTTGCGGCAACCCGCAGCTTTGCGCGTGATATTGGTACGCAGCTGGGGTTTGGCTGGGGCAACGGCACCAGCGCGGTGGGCGGCGCTTCTTCGGTGGGCACTTCGCCGATCTCCACCTTCGGGATTATCCCGAACTACCAGATTATCGGAACGACTCAGCCAACCAGCGCCAGCCAGGGAGTACAGATTCCGCTGTTCTCGAACCTGGGCGTGACGCAGGCGACCAGCGGTCTGAGCTTCATCAACGCCAGCAGTAATGTGCGGATCGATGCGATTCTGACGGCGGCCGAGTCTCGTGGTTTGCTGAAGATCCTCTCGCGTCCGCGGGTGGTGACGCAGAATAACATTCAAGCGTTGGTCCGGCAGGGCGTGCGCGTGCCCATCGTGACACAGGCGCAGTTGGGCGGGCCACCCACCGTGACCTATGTAGACGCCTTCCTGCGGCTGACGGTGGTTCCGCAGATCACTTCGGAAGGAACCATCTTCCTGAATGTGGACGTGGAGAACACGACGCCTGACTTTGGCCACACCATCCAGGGCAACCCGGAACTGATCACGCAGCAGGCTACGACGCAGGTGTTGGTGACGGACGGCGGGACGGTAGTGATCGGCGGCGTGATTCAGACCCAGAACTCGGTCAACATCGCGCAGGTGCCGTTGCTCGGAAACATCCCGGCGATCGGCAACCTGTTCAAGCATCGCACGGTGACCACCTCGAACCAGGAGCTGATCTTCTTCATCACTCCGCGGATCATTCAGACATAACAACCAGGTAGAAGGAAAACAGGCGCCGGCCCCTGAGATACAAATCAGGGCCGGCGGTTCTGTTTGCGGAATGAGTCAGCCTTCGTGGCTGCGCCGGATGGGCTCCGCTGCGCCTGCTACACTCGAAAGATGGACCATAAAGGACGGCAGCGGCGGCTGCGAGAAGCTCTGCCTGCGCAGCATCTGGATGTGCTGCTGATTATCCATCCTCCCAACATCCATTATCTTTGCGGCTTTACGGGCAGCGCGGGAGCGCTGGCGGTGGGCGAATCCAGGAGCGTGTTTTTCACCGACGGACGCTATACGGAACAGGCGCGGAGGGAAGTGCAAGGGGCGAAGATTGTCATCACGCGCAAAGGTCCTTTGGCCGCGGCCGCTGAGTGGCTTGGGAGTAACCGGCGGGCATTGGCTGGTTCGGGAAAGTGCCGGGTCGGTTTCGAGGCGGAGCATCTTAGTGCAGCTGGGCGAAAGCGGCTGGCAACGATGTTGCCGACGGGATTTCATCTGCGGGACACGCTGTCTTTGGTCGAGCAGGCGCGCATGATTAAGGACGCTGAGGAAATTGAGCGGATTCGTGAGGCGGTACTGCTGGGTGCAAGTTTATTTGACTGCGCCTTGAAAGCGATCCGGCCGGGGGCCAGCGAAACGGACGTAGCGGCGGAGATGGAATACGTGGCGCGGCGAGCCGGGGCGGAGGGAATGGCATTTGAGACCATCGTTGCCGCTGGGCAGCGTTCGGCGCTGCCACATGGGCGGGCGTCGACGGCGGCCATTCCGGCCCAGGGATTCGTGGTCTGTGACTTCGGTGTTATACTCACTGGCTATTGTTCCGACATGACCCGTACGGTATATGTGGGGCGTCCCGGTGAGGATGCGCGCAACATATACGATGCGGTACGGGAAGCGCAGCAAGCGGCGGTGGCGGCCGTGATGCCCGGCGTGAGCCTGGGCGAGGTCGATCGGGCTGCCCGCAAGTTATTGCAAAATAAAGGCTTCGGGCGTTACTTTACACATTCGACCGGGCATGGCGTGGGTCTGGAAGTGCATGAAGCTCCGCGCGTGGCCGCAGGACAAGCCGACCTCTTGCGCCCCGGGATGGTGATCACGATAGAACCTGGCGCGTACGTGCCCGGCAAGTGGGGTGTGCGGATTGAGGACATGGTTGTAGTCACTGATAGTGGATGTGAAGTTCTGACGCCCACGACCAAAGAACTGATTGCCCTTTGAGATAGGGATTCCGGCCCATGCCGAGCAGTGCCTGGGAAAGTGAGAGCCTGCGCTCAGAAGTAGATCAAGCGGCCTATTCCGAACGATGAATCAGAAAGAGCTGAAAGAACTCATTGAGTTCTTAATAGAGAAGGACATCGCCGAGTTTGAACTGGAGCGCGGCGACGTCAAAGTCCGCATCAAGCGGGGGGCGGAGTCCTCTGCGCTGGCGGTGGACGGGCGGTATTTTGCCGTGCATGCTGCGCCGCCTACTTCTCCAGAAGTGGCCAGCGTGCCGGTTTCCGCCGCGCCACCTGCCTCCCAACCGGCGGCGCCGGTTGAGGAAGAGAACCTGCACTCGGTGCGATCGCCGATCGTAGGAACGTTCTATGAATCGCCTTCGCCGGGATCGCCGCCGTTCGTCAAGCCGGGCGATATGGTCGAAGAGGGGCAGGTTCTGTGCATTGTCGAAGCCATGAAGTTGATGAATGAGATTGAGTCGGATGTGGCCGGAGAAATTGTCAAGAAGCTGATCGCGAACGGCCAGCCGATCGAGTATGGGCAAGAGTTGTTTGTGATCCGGCCGAGGAAGTAGAAGTGAGAGCAAGCTGAAGTTTTCGGGCGCGCAAGGCGCGCCATTTTTTTGCTAACCGGACATGTTCAAGAAAATTCTGGTTGCTAATCGCGGTGAGATTGCCCTGCGGGTGATTTGCGCGTGCAAAGAGCTGGGTATCCGTGCGGTCGCGATTTACAGCGAAGCGGACCGCAACTCGCTGCCGGTGCGCTTTGCCGATGAAGCTATCTGCATCGGCCCTCCTCAGCTTTCGCAAAGTTATCTGAATATTCCGGCGGTAATCAGCGCGGCCGAAATCGCAAATGTTGACGCTATTCATCCCGGCTACGGCTTGCTGGCGGAGAACGCCAACTTTGCCGAAGTGGCCGAGACCTGCAACATCAAGTTCATCGGTCCGCCTCCGGAGATCACACGGTTGATGGGAGAAAAAGAAAAGGCCCGTGCCGCAATGAAAAAGGCGGGTGTGCCAATTTTGCCCGGTTCAGATGGCATCGTCGCCAACGAGGGCGA
This sequence comes from uncultured Acidobacteriota bacterium, assembly GCA_963759395.1. GTDB lineage: Bacteria > Acidobacteriota > Terriglobia > Terriglobales > Acidobacteriaceae > CAVWZH01. The sequence continues at coordinate 10,655 of CAVWZH010000001.1, forward strand.
GGCGCTGGAATGGGCGCGGCAGGTGGGTTTTCCGGTCATCGTGAAGGCTTCGGCAGGCGGAGGCGGGCGTGGCATGCGCATTGTGCGCAGCGAAGAAGAGCTTCCCGCGCTTTTCAAGGCAGCGCAGGGCGAAGCCGCTGCGGCCTTCGGCAACGGCGACCTCTACATGGAGAAGTTTATAGAACGGCCCCGCCACATCGAGTTCCAGATTCTTGCCGATCAGTACGGCAACGTGGTGAGCCTGGGTGAGCGCGAATGTTCCATCCAGCGGCGTCATCAGAAGCTGCTGGAAGAATCGCCTTCCACGCAGATGACTCCAGAACTCCGCGACCAGATTGGCGCGGTGCTGTGCAAGACCTTGTCGGAGATTGGCTACGTGAATGCCGGCACCATCGAATTCCTCATGGATGAAGACCGGCGGATGTACTTCATCGAGATGAACACCCGCATTCAGGTGGAACATCCCGTCACGGAAATGGTCACCGACGTCGATCTGGTGAAGAGCCAGATTCTGCTGGCGGCGGGCGAGCGGCTGGAAGATGTGCTGCATGGGCCGATCGTCTATCGTGGGCACGCCATCGAATGCCGCATCAACGCCGAGCATCCGGAGAAATTCACGCCTTCAGCGGGGAAGATTACGACGTTCAATCCTCCCGGCGGCACGGGCGTGCGGATTGATACTGCGGCTTACGCCGAAGGCGTGATTCCGCCCTACTACGACTCACTGATTGCCAAGCTGGTGGTGCGCGGCAAAGACCGTAGCGAAGCCATTTCCCGCATGGCGCGGGCGCTGGAGATGTTTATCGTGGAAGGCGTTTACACCACGATTCCACTGCACCGCAAAATTCTTGCTGATCCCGATTTCCGTGCGGGGAAGATCGATACGACGTTTATCGAGAGATTCCTGGCGAAGAATGGGAAGGGGAAGTTGAGCGGGTAAGCGCCCCGTAAACCGCTGAGAATACGTCGCTAACGTATCATTGCAAACACCCTCCACGCCTGCTACTTTCCTTTAGGGAGGCGGAAATGGGAATCACAAAAAGCGCATACCTGAGAGAGCTGGACCAGGCGGGTGGCCCAGGCTTTCGCCTTAGTTACCACCGTGATATCTGAGGGTGCCCCGTTCTTGCGCTTTTTGCAAGGGCGGGGCGGTTGACTTTCTATCTTGTGACCGACAACCTTGACAACCTCCACCCCGGCGCTACTCTCCTCGCGTGCCCTGGAGTCTCAAGCGATACTACGGAGCCGGTCATCTGCATTTCATCACCTGCAGTTGTTACCGCCGCATCGCTTTGCTAGGCTCCCCGCAGCAACGTACGCTGCTCCTCAATCTCCTCGAACAAACGCGCCAAGGCTATGGTTTTGTCGTGGTTGGCTATGTGGTCATGCCTGAGCACTTTCATCTGCTCATCAGCGAGCCTGAGAAGGGCACACCGTCAACGGTGATGCAGGTACTCAAGGAACGCTTCGCGCAGCAGTTGTTACGGGCGGAACGCCCGCGCCGCTCATCCGCCCAGGCAAACCTCTGGGAGCGGGAACCCCGCCATGTGTGGCAGGAACGGTTCTATGACTTCAACGTCTGGAGCAAGAGCAAACGAGTCGAGAAACTGCGCTACATGCACGAAAATCCGGTTAAGCGCGGCTTGGTACTGGAAGCGGGACAATGGGCCTGGAGCAGCTTCCGAAGCTATGCTTTCGATGAACCGGGTTCGGTACGATTGAACCTGTGGCCTGAGGCGAAACTCAAGCACAGTGCTTGATTTGGCAGTGTGAACCGCCCCGCCCTCGCAATAAACGCGAGGACGGGGCACGCTCAAGTTGCTGGGTGAGATCGAGGCCATCCGCCTGCAGAAAAAACCAACTGCCCCGCCCTTGCAAAAAACGCGAGAACGGGGCACCCTCGGGCGTTGTCACCTATGCAAAAAGGAACAAAACCAACTGCCCCGCCCTTGCAAAAAGCGCAAGAACGGGGCACCCTCGAGTTACCCTGCCGACGTATGAAGTTACCTCGTCTTTACGCCATTCTTGATACATCGTATTTTTCTGACCAAGAAGCGCTATTCCGGTCGGCTGAAGAGCTGGTTGGTGCGGGGGTACGCTGCTGCAATACCGAAACAAGAGCGGCAACTGCGCGCGGAGATGCTGCAACAGGCGCGGGAACTGAAGCGCCGGTACTGGGAACTTCGGTCAAACTGATTATGAACGACCGGGCGGACCTGGCCGTGGCGGCGGAATTTGACGGGGTCCATGTGGGGCAGGACGATCTGTCGCCCAAAGGAGCTAGAAAGATCATCGGGCCGGACCTGTGGCTGGGAGTTTCAACTCACAATCCTTCGCAAGTCGAGGAGGCTGATCAGACAACTGCCGATTACATCGCTGTCGGGCCGGTGTTTGCCACAACCAGCAAGGAGCGTCCTGATCCGGTGATCGGGCTGGATGGAGTGCGGCAGGCCCGGGCTTTGATTAGAACTGGCAAATCCCTTGTGGCAATCGGCGGGATTACGCGTGCGAACTGCCTTTCCGTGATTGAGGCGGGGGCGGATGCGGTGGCGGTGATATCCGACTTGTTACGGGAGCCCCGCAAATCGGCAGAGGAATTTTTGCGGATATTGGGGTAAAGTGGGGCCACCAAAACCTTAGGAGCCCTGTGGGTATAGACACGAAGCCACCAATTCCCGTCACCGCAAGCGACTGGGAAATCCACAGCCATCAAGATAAAGAACTGGTCAAAGCCCTGGGACTTACCAGCTCCAGCATGCTGGTGATGGGGTCGATGATCGGTTCCGGCATCTTCATCGTTTCCGCCGAAATTGCCCGGGAAGTGAACTCGCCAGCCCTGCTGATCGGCGCCTGGCTGGTGACGGGCTTTCTCACCATCGTCGGGGCGCTAAGCTATGGGGAACTGGCCGCCATGATGCCGCGGGCGGGTGGGCAGTACGTTTATTTGCGCGAGGCGCTGGGACCGGTGTGGGGATTTCTTTACGGCTGGACGCTGTTTCTGGTGATCCAGACCGGCACGATCGCTGCGGTGGGCGTGGCTTTCGGCAAGTTCCTGGGGATCTTCTTTCCATCCATATCTTCGACGAACTGGATTCTGCATTTCTGGAAAGTGCCGCCCATTCACATCGGGCCGATGGTCCTGGGCAACATGGACGTCGGGCTGAACACGCAAAACCTGATGGCGATTCTGGTGGTGGTTGCTTTGTCCATCATCAATGTTTTCGGCGTGAAGACCGGGGCGCTGATTCAGAACGTTTTTACTTTTGCCAAAGTCTCAGCTCTGCTGGCACTGGCTCTGCTGGGCCTGTTTATTGGCCGCAACGCCCAGGCAATCGCCGCCAACTTTCAGGGCAACTTCTGGCGTCACGCCAGCTTGGGGTCGATGCACGACATTGGCGGCGGAGTTTTGGTCAGCACGCTAACTGTGCTGGCGGTTGCCCAGGTTGGATCGCTGTTTTCTGCCGACGCGTGGAACAACGTTACTTTCACCGCAGGCGAGGTGAAAAACCCCAGCCGAAATTTGCCGCTTTCCTTGGCGTTGGGCACGGGCGTGGTGATTGCGCTTTACATCGCTTGCAATTTTGTTTACCTGAACGTGCTGCCGCTCGATGGCAGCCCCACCGGAGCTACGATTCTGGAGCGTGGAATCAAGTACGCCTCCGAGGACCGTGTGGCTACGGCCGTGATGACCCAGATGTTCGGCTCTGCTGGAGGGAAACTGATGGCGTTCGCCATCCTGCTTTCCGGCTTTGGCTGCGCCAATGGGCTGATTTTAGCTGGGGCGCGGGTCTACTACGCTATGGCAAAGGACGGCTTATTTTTTCGCAGCGTGGCGAAACTGCATCCTAGTTACAAGACCCCGGCGATTTCGCTCATGGTGCAGATGGTCTGGACCTGCATCCTCTGCGTGTCGGGCAGCTACGGACAGCTTTTGGACTACATCATCTTTGCCGTGCTGGTGTTCTATATCCTCACGATTTTTGGATTGTTCGTGCTGCGCCGCACCCATCCGGATGCAGATCGGCCCTACCGGGCAATCGGGTACCCTGTACTTCCGGCGATTTATATTGTGATGGCCTTGTTCATAGATGTCGTACTATTGCGCTACAAACCGCAGTACACTTGGCCCGGATTGATTATCGTGCTGCTGGGAATCCCGGTGTACTACATGTGGTCGAGAAGTGCGAGACAGATCGCGGATCCGACCTCTACCTAAGCGAGGAGAAACCAAAGGGATGGGAAATCTGCTGGCAACCAAGCCGATGAGCCTGCTGGTAGAAGAGTCCCACGAGACGGGCGAACATAGTCTCAAGCGGACGTTGGGGGTATTTCAGCTCACCGCGCTGGGCGTGGGCGCGATAATCGGCGCGGGCATTTTCGTCATGGTGGGGCTGGGCGCTCAGTATGCCGGTCCGGGGCTAACACTTTCATTCGTGCTCTCGGGTCTGGGATGCGCGTTTGCCGGTCTCTGTTACGCAGAGTTCGCCGCCATGATTCCGCTGGCAGGCAGCGCTTACACCTACGCTTACGCCACGCTGGGCGAGTTGATGGCGTGGATCATCGGCTGGGACCTCACGCTGGAATATGCGATGGGCGCGAGCACCGTTTCTTCTGGATGGTCAAACCACTTCATCGAACTGCTGAACATTTTCCATATCAAGATGCCGCTGTGGCTCGCCTATGATCACTGGACGGCACTGAAAACCGCTGAAACCGTCGTGGCGCGGCAGATGGCGCTGGCGGCGGACTCATCGCTGGTACCGGGCACCCAAGCTTTCCTGGATAAAGTCACCGCCCTTCGGGCTGCGCAGTCTGCCGAATTGCTGCAACGGGCGCATGATCTGCTGGGCGCACCGCACTTGTTTGGAGCGGAAATCGGGTTTAACCTTCCTGCCTTCCTCATCGCACTTGTCATTACGACGATTCTAGTCATCGGGATCAAAGAGAGTGCGCGGTTCAATACTGGAATCGTTGCGGTTAAAGTGTCGGTTGTACTGTTCGTGATCGCCCTTGGCTCCCGCTACATCAATACTGCAAACTGGGGGACGGACTGGCACTCGTATGCGCCCCACGGCTTTGCCGGAATTGGTGCGGGCGCTGCCTACATATTCTTCGCTTATATTGGTTTCGACGCGGTTTCGACCACGGCCCAGGAAGCCAAGAATCCACAAAGAGATTTACCTATCGGCATGATCGCTTCGCTAGCGGTCTGTACGGTCTTGTACATTGCCGTCGCCGGCGTGCTGACAGGAATGGTGCGCTGGCAGCAGATCAACATCGAAGCGCCGGTCGCGGTTGCATTTTTGGACCGTGGGCTGACCACTGCGTCGCAGATCATTACGCTGGGAGCGCTGGCGGGTCTGACAAGCGTGATGCTGGTGATGTTGCTCGGCCAGACACGCGTGCTCTACGCTATGGCCAATGACGGCCTGTTGCCCCCCAAATTTTTCGCGGCGGTTCATCCCAAATTCCGCACTCCGTGGAAGAATACGATTCTGGTGGGCCTGCTGGCGGCGATTGTGGGCAGTGTGACGCCGATCGATGACATTGGGAAGATGGTGAATATCGGTACGCTGCTGGCGTTTGTGATCGTGTCGGTGGCCGTGATGGTATTGCGGTACACAAACCCCGGCCAGCCACGGCCTTTCCGGACACCGTGGGTGCCGCTGGTTCCAATCCTTGGTGTCATCTCGAACGGTTACATGATGTACAAGCTGGGATGGGTGAACTGGGCCCGGCTTATTATCTGGTTGGCCATCGGGTTAGTGATTTATTTCACCTATAGCCGCCATCACAGCAAAGTGCAGGCCTTGGCGGCGCAGGCGCCCAAGCCCAAGCCAACGCCGACCCCGACCATGGCGGATTGATTTCAGGGATCGTATCTACGGGCCATCTGCGATGCGCGGATGGCTTTTTTGTTTTATAGTTGGCCTTCACTTCCTTCACTCCGCCATGAAAATCGTTACAGCTGCCGAAATGCGCGAAATCGATCGCGTGACCAGCGAACGCTTCGGTGTTCCTTCGCTGACCCTGATGGAAAACGCCGGGACTGCGGTGGCGAGGTTTGTGGTGGAGCAATATTCGTCGGCGAAACGCGTTGCCGTGATTTGCGGAAAAGGCAATAACGGCGGGGATGGTCTGGTGGCCGCACGAAAGCTTCACGAATGGGAACGGGAAGTACACGTGGTGTTGCTGGCTGAGCCCAGCGAACTGAGGGGAGATGCGGCGGAAATGTTCAAGAAGCTGCCCGTCACTCCCCTTGTAGTGCGCTCCGGAACAGAATTAAAGCAGACGCCGGTACGCCTCGCGCTCGCCTCGGATGTGCAGATAGATGCGATCCTCGGCACGGGCTTCCGTCCGCCGGTGAGCGGCCTTTACGCCGAGGCCATTGCCGCGATCAACGCGAACCCTGCACCTGTGATCGCGGTGGACATACCCTCGGGCGCGGATGCCGATGTCATGGGCGAGCAGACTGGTTCGGTGGCTCGGGCGGACGCGGTCGTGACTTTTACCGCGCCGCGTCCGGCGCACGTGTTTGGAGGCCTGAGCGGCGGCCCAACTGTGGTGGCTCCGATCGGGTCGCCGGATGAAGCCATTATTTCAGCTCAGCAACTTAACTTGATCGCGCCACGCGATGTGGCGCCATTGATTGGGCCGCGTCCGCCCGCTGCGAACAAGGGCAACTTCGGGCATGTGCTGGTGATGGGAGGGTCGCTTGGGAAAGCTGGCGCCGCGGCCATGGCCAGCATGGCTGCGCTGCGGGTAGGCGCTGGACTGTCGACCGTCGCAACTCCGAAGTCTGTGCTCTCGACGGTGGCTGGCTTTCATCCGGAAGTGATGACCGAGCCGCTGGAAGAAACCGACGCGGGTACGATCTCGATGCGCGCATTGGAGTATGGCCGGGTCGACAAGCTCGTCGAGGGCAAGGCGGTGCTGGCGATCGGGCCGGGAATTTCGCGAAATCCCGATACCGCCGAGTTTGTTCGTACCGCTGTGAAGAAATATGAATCTACGATTGTTCTGGATGCGGACGGACTGAATGCTTTTGAAGGATGCGCCGAGCAACTGAACGGCCGGGGAAGAACGCTGGTGATTACGCCCCATCCCGGCGAGATGGCACGGCTTACCGGTCTGACTATTGCTGCAGTGCAACATGACCGTTTGAATTTGGCTCGCAAGTTTGCCCGCGAGCATGAACTTATCGTGGTGCTCAAGGGCCACCGCACGCTGGTCGCATCGCCAGACGGAGATGTCTGGGTGAATACGACCGGAAATCCCGGCATGGCCACCGGCGGCACGGGAGACATTCTTACCGGCATGGTTTCTGGGCTCATGGCACAGAACCCGAATGAGAGTCTGTTACCGGTGGTGGCTGCGGTTCACCTTCACGGCCTGGCGGGGGATGTGGCCTGCGAAACGATGGGCGAACAGGGCTTGGTCGCGACCGATCTGCTCGCTGCATTACCCGAGGCTTTCCGGCGCGTGCGGGATGCGGCAAGAAATCCCGTTGTCAGGATATCTGGTTGAAAATAATGCGCCAGCGGGCATTCTAAGGAAATTCCAACCAGGAAGTAATTTCTGGTTACCCACCGGCTTGGCGAGGAATCCGGACAGGGTGCTTCCGTAATCTGCAGTGCGTTCCTGCCGATATGCCATAGTGAGGCTGGCCATGACCCACTTCCCCAACCCAAACCCACAGCGTCGCGCACCCCGAATTCAACTCAGCGGCTCGATTCCGGCATTAGTCATGCTGGAGGATGGTGAGCGAGCCAAAGGCAAACTGCAGAGCATTTCCACAACCGGCGGTTTGTTGCGGCTGGGCAAGTCGCTCGAACAGGGCGATTTTGTCGAGATCGCATTCCAGACCCAATCAGGCCCGGTTCACGGGATGGCGGAGATGCTTGGCCCCACGCACAAAGCCTCGGAAGGTATCTTACAGGCATTTCGTTTCGTCGCTCTTGATGACGATGACCACCGCACCTTACGCATGGTGGTCGACTCCGTGACCGACAAAAGCTTTCAGGGGCTCCGTTCAAAACAGTGGCTTCCTACCAAGCCGCTTTGATCTCTGCCCGGCTTTCGGCATGCGCGCGGCGACAAGTGCGAGGCTATGCCCATGCTTCGTAAGAGGCGGTTCGCAGTGACACTGTAATCGCCGCATTTCGGCAACCCTCACCTGACGTCCCTTGACCTGATTCCAGCGAACCTAGAAACTGACGTATCGTGTAGCGTTTGTTGGGGAGCGCTGGCATGGAACACGCAGTTTTGGGAGTAGGGGCCGTCGGAGGTCTGGTTGGCACGGCGGTAGCGTCACTGGGCGAAAGCGTGACCGTAATAGTTCGACCAGAGAGGCTGCCGGGTTATCCGGCCAAACTGTCAGTAGAACGCCCGTCAGGCACCATCACGGCGCCGGCGAAAGTGGCAACCACGCTCTCTAATCCGGTCGATGTGCTGTGGATCGCGACCAAAACCTATCAGCTCCAAACAGCGCTGCAAGCCGTGCAGTCATCTCCACGCTGCATAATTCCGCTGCTGAACGGAGTGGATCACATCGAGGTCCTGCGGACGCACTTTGGCCACGGTCTCGTGCTGCCCGCGACGATCGCGGTCGAGGCCGAAAAGATCGCTCCGGGGCGATTTGTGCAGCGTTCTCCGTTCGTGAATCTCAATCTGGCCGCCAGCGGAGAACAACTCCTGGGAGCAATCGTGGCGCGATTGCGCGATCTTGAATTCGTGTGCAGGTTCATACCGAACGAGCAGACTCTGTTGTGGAGCAAACTCTGTTTCCTGGGGCCGTTCGCACTCGTGACGACGGCATCAGGCATGAACAAAGGGGAGATCTACGCAGATGCCGAGTGGAAACGCAAGCTGATGTCTACCATGGGAGAGGCCTGCGCCGTGGCGAAAGCCAGCGGCGCAGAAGTTGATCGCGGCCCAGATCCAGGCGATCTTCGACGGGTTACCCGCGAGCATACGCAGCTCGATGCAGAAAGACGTTGCGGCCGGGCGGCCACTTGAGTTGGATGCTATTGGCGGACCGATTGCGCGCGGCGGGGAGCGTTACGGCATCGATGTTTCCACTACGGCGGCACTGATTGCGGCGATTCGCGCGAAGGCCACTCAGTAGGCGAATGCGGGCGCGCGAGCCTTCTCACCCATCGCAAACCCTTCAGTTGGTGAAATCGCCTGATCTCAACACCTATCGGGCCCGTTATAATCACGCCGATGGCCAGCGACGCCTTTCTCTCGTGGGCGAACCGGACCGTGCTTCGCCCGGGCCGCGAGGATCCCTACTTGTCGATCCAGGACATCGTCGTTTTTGTCCGTGATCTGGAAGTGAGTAAACGGTTCTACCTGCAACAATTGGGCTTCGAACTCCTCACAGAACAGCGCCTTCCCACTGGCGAACGCTGGATCGAAGTGGCGCCTCCCGACGGTAGCGCGAATCTCGCGCTGGTTGAACCAAAGCCCGACGCGCCGGAATACAAACTGATTGGCGGGTACCGCTGGGTCCTGTTCATGACCGAAGATGTCCACGCCAAGTACAAAGAATGGAGCGAACGCGGCGTTCGTTTCTTAACTGCTCCGGAGACGCCGGGGTGGGGCGGCACCTATGCGCGTTTCGAGGATCCCGACGGGAATGCGTTTGGCCTGGAAGGGTTCGATGAGGTGAGGCAAAGTCTGGAGTTGCGCCGGCAGGCGCACGCCGAGAAACTCGAAGCCGAACGCCGCACCGCCCAGGAACTGGAAATAGCGCGGCAGGTGCAGGCGCGGTTGTTTCCGCAGATTCAGCCGGAGTTGAAAACGGTAGAGTACGCGGGTATCTGCCTGCAGGCGCGCCAGGTGGGAGGGGATTATTTCGATTTCCTGAATCTCGGCCCGCAGCGGCTGGGGTTGATCATCGGCGATGTTTCCGGCAAGGGGATCGCCGCCGCTCTGCTGATGGCGAATTTGCAGGCCAGCCTGCGGAGCCAGTCGGCGCTGGCCTTCGATCAGCCCGAGGCCCTGCTCCGGTCTGTAAACCGCCTGTTCTATGACAACACCGGCGATAGTGCCTATGCCTCACTTTTATTTGCCGAGTACGACGACGCCACGCGGCGACTGCGTTACGTCAATTGTGGCCATTTGTCAGGTCTCTTGGTAAGAAGCGACGGCAAGGTGGATCGGCTCGAATCCACCAGCACGCTGCTCGGGCTGTTCAGAGAGTGGGATTGCTCGATGCGGGAGCAGGAGCTCTCTCCCGGGGACGTGCTTGCGCTTTACACTGATGGCATCACCGAAGCCAGTAACGAGCGAGGAGAGGAATTTGGCGAGCGGTGCCTGGTTGAATCGCTTCAGCAACATCGGGACCTGCCGTGCCAGGCATTGTTGAGCGCAATCGTGGATGGTGTTCGGCGATTCAGTTTTCAGGAACAACACGACGACATCACGGCGATCGTCGCGAAGTTCAAGGCGAGTAGCTGACGTGTCGTCGGGTGGACTACTGTTTTCCGACTCCGGCCAATTCTCAATGAGTGTAAACGCCTGGTTTTGTGAACTATTCCGGACTCCTCTCGCAGCCTGGCTATTATTGGTCACCGGCTTTGGTTTGTGACTTCGCGGAGTCGACCGGAACGACTCGTGAAATCGGATCAAACTCATAGATCGCGCGCACCCGTTTTTCGACTTTCTCGAAACTGGCTTCCTCCAGGTCCGACCGGAGCTGTGCAATGTGCGAGTCGGTTTCCTCGCTTGGCGCAGCGAATCGGGCCGACGCCACGGGCGGAGCGGTGAGAGTGGCGGCCGGACCGCTGCCAATGAGTGAAATCGCCTGATTTCATCAACAATCCGTTGACGATAGTACCCGACGTAACTTGGATCCCTGTTTCTGCGACGTTTAGCATTAGTGCATGAGCAAACTGACCGCAAGAAATGCGCTCGTCGTCATTGGCCTGTGGGACTTTTCAAGAATGATGGCATTCTGGCTCGTAGTTCTCATCGGAGTAATGCACATTCGGATGACGTTCACGGGGGATGTAGGCATGGTGATGATGTGGCTATGGGAGGGATTGCCCTACGACCTCTTTGCAGCTCTCGCAGCGATCACGTTGGTTGGGGTGATCGAAACGGGAAAGCCCTTAGCGTGGGTGGGTGTACTTGCAGCCTTGTACCTGTACGGCGAGGGTATGCACGCATGGCGGACACTGACTCATGGATGGCACGAACCTCCGCGCACACCCGACTACATCGGGATTTTGACGCAGGCGATTCTCCCGACGCTCGCGTGTTTTATTGCTGGCACTTGGTGGACGAGGCGTTCCACCGCGCCCACACTTGCTGCCTCGTAGCTGTTGTAACATCGCCATAGCACTCACAATCCAGCCCAGCCTATACTTGCAGCCATGCCCGGCGGTAGAAAATTCTATCCTCCTCGAAGCTGGTCAACGGTCTTGCTAGAAGTGATGTTGGTCGTGCTCTTGGTTGTGCTCGTCGGGGCTATGTTGTCCCGGTTGCACCGGCTCCGGTAGTTGTCGAAACATCGCCATAGCACTCATTGACCCGACGAAGGGGATTTTGAGTGCTATCGCCTGTTCACAACGGTAATCGTGGATTGTTGCTGCGATTCGGCGTAAAGTGCCTTGCCGAGAGGCCATGTGCAGTCAGATGAGGACCGGAAGATTCACGCGGCGAAGCAACACCTCGTTATGCCCGTGTCAATAGCAACGCCTAGCTCGAAGGTTAGCCCGAACCTCGGCCGTCATGTGTTTGGAGCGGCGGCTTTGGCCTTTGGCCTCATCACGCTGGCCTGGCACGAGTACAACGGCTCGCATTTACCGCCTTACATTGTCTACCCCGCCGCTGCTGCCGAGATCTTCGGCGGAGCGGCGATTCAGTTCCGCCGGACCGCGAAAACGGGCGCAGTCGTCCTTGGTGCGGTTTATCTTGTCTTCGCCTTGCGGTGCGTGCCACAAATCTTCGCCAAACCGCAGATCTACAATAGCTGGGGTAACTTCTTCGAGCAGTTCTCCCTCGTGACCGGAGCGGCGATTGTTTATGCGCACTTGGCATCGCCATGGTCACGGGAAATGCTTAATCGAATCGGCCGCATTCTTTTGGGCATCTGTGCCGGTTCCTTCGCCCTCGAACAGGCGGCTTATCTTGGCGCTACCGCCAGTCTCGTTCCGAAGTGGCTTCCCCCAACTCAGATGTTTTGGGCGCTGACGACGACCGTTCTGTTCGCACTCGCGGCGGTGGCCCTGCTTACGAATCGAATGGCACTTCTCGCGACTCGCCTTCTGACCACCATGCTCATGATTTTTGGGCTAGTCGTGTGGGTACCGTTGCTTTTTTCGGATCCCCACAATCATACGAATTGGAGCGAAACCACTGAGACCTTCGCGATTGCCGGAGCAGTGTGGATTCTTGCTGATCTCCTCGGCGAGTATCAGCTTAATGACCATCGCCCGGGATGATGGAGTTCCCTAGACAGTCTCATCCCGGGTGCCGGGGCGATCCTCGTTGGTGGAAACGCATGGTTTCACGTCGTTTTTGTGGAAACTTCGTGCGGTGGACTGTGTGGGAGTTGGCGCTTTCATTTGCTTGAGAAGGACACTTCCCGGAACTCAAATGGAAATCGCGGCTGCGTGTGCCGTAGTTGCGGTATCCTTCCTCGCCTTGATAATTGCGATTCAAGGGGATGGAACATGGCTAAGAGATGGGGAAAACTCCTGGCAAGAATTCTCGGCTACGGAATTCCTGTTTTGTTGGTTCTCGCCGCCCTTGCTCTAACCTTCACGGTGGGCTGGCGGCCAGTCATCGGCGCGAAGAAGCGCCCGTTGACCACGCGCAAGTTCGAATCCTCGCCGGAGCGCCTGCGTCGTGGGGATTACCTGGTGCATGCGGTAATGCATTGTATGGGGTGCCATTCTAAATACGACGGCAAAGCGAATCCACCTGTGCTGGTTTCCAAGGAAGGTTCCGGCCAAGTCTTATTTGAAGAAGGCAATTTCCGCATCGTCGCGCCCAATATCACTTCTGATCGGGAAACCGGTATCGGCAAATGGAACGATGACGCCATCGCCCGCTCTATCCGCGAAGGCATCGCGGCGGACGGCACAGCGTTGTTTCCTGTCATGCCCTACTCACACTTCCGCGACTTGTCCGACGAAGACCTGGCTTCTGTTGTAGTCTTCCTCCGCAGCGTGCCGCCGGCGCACAGCGATCTGCCTCCGAACAAGATTCCGTTTTTGTTCTCCCGCCTCATTCAGGTGGTGCCGAAGCCGGTGATCGGACCGGTGCCGGAGCCGGACAGGTTCCCGCCCGCCAAGTACGGCGCGTACTTGGTCAAGATGGCAACGTGCAGCGACTGCCACACGCCGCTCAATCCTAAGTTTCAGCCAATACCGGGGCTGGCGATGGCAGGCGGGAATCCGATGGAACACGGGGTAAACTCCGCTAACATCACGCCGGATCCGTCCGGCATCGGTTATTACGACGAGGCGCTATTCGTCCAGACCATGCGCACCGGCGCAGTTCGCGCCCGCAAACTGAATTCGGCCATGCTTTGGTGGGTCTTTCGCAACATGACAGACGATGACCTAAAAGCGATGTTCGCCTACCTGCGCACTCTAAAACCAGTGCATCACCTGGTTGACAACGCTGAGCCGCCTACGCTGTGCAAACTCTGTGGTCAAAAGCACGGGCTGGGAGACCGTAACTAGGAGTTTTCTCGTGTGCCCTGTCGGCTGATAGGGTAGTGAATTCTCAGTTGGTGATTACAACAGCTCAGAATTACTAGCCAGTCGAACTGGACGATGGCCAGTAGGGAATGACCTGCGCTCCTATTGCAGCTTCGCGTATTCCGCTTTGGCTTCTTTCAGGATGGGGATGTCGGGGTCGGCGTCTTTCCAAAGGGCGAAGAAATCCTGATATTCAACTTTCGCTTTAGCAGTCGTCTCCTGCCATTGCATACGCGCGGCCGAGTTGAAGATGCGCCAGCGCTCCCGTCACAAAGTTGCCTACAACTCCGCGGTGATCGGGCAACTTCTGAAACTCGACAGCGGCGGCAGTTGGGTTGTGCTCCAACAGGTAAGCTTGCCCACGCACATAGGCGGGGTACAGATAATTGATGAACGTGCCTGCAAGGCCCGCTTCGTAAGGGGCAGCCGGCTCCAGATCGACCAACGCCTGCGAAGAATTGTTCTTGCTCACTTCGATCGCGGCATTGATGGTCGGGACCCAGTAGAGCTTCAGGCTGACATTGGTGGGGTAGGTTTTCTCCAGGTCCTCTTCTAATGCTTTGGCCCGCGGCGCATCGCCAATCCGGGCCAACGTAAACGCTGCGATTATCTTCACATCGCGCCCGGGAGATAGCGTCAAAGCCGCCTCAACGCCTTGCTTCGCAGCAGCCGTATTTCCGAGCTCCGCCTCCCGTAGCGCAGCGTTGACTTCCCAAAGGGCCGCACCTTCTTTAGAATCGGCGCGGACCGCCGAATCCACCGCTCGCCGGGAGAAATCCCGCGCCTTCGTCATCCTCCCGTAGTACGCGTCGGTGTCCGACTGTGTCGAGAGCAGCCCATCCTCATCCCCAGGTTTGCCGGCTGCCCACGCCAACTGCTGTTCCATCTGCCCGGCGTCTCCCTTCAAGAAAGCAAGTAAGTACAGGCTCCCACGCAGGAACCCGCTATCCAGGTTGTGTGCTAGTGCCTGATCGAAGGCGGCCTTGGCCTCATCGAGCCGGTTCAACATGATGTATGTAAGTCCCAAATTTCCAAAGCTGTTGACGTCATCAGGCGCAAGCCGCATGGTTTCCTGATATTCCGTAAGAGCTTTGCCATACTGCCCCATATCTGTGTAGATCACGCCCAGGTGGCTGTGTGGAACGTCATCCCGCGGATAGTTGGCCTCCCACAGTTCGTAGGTCTGCTCCTCCTTATCTCGTTCTCCGGTCGCCAGGAAATAGTCGGCGGTTATGCGCAGTTTCTCCCGTTCGCTGACGCGGTCGCGTAACTGATAGGCCTTGGTGGCATTTTCCAATGCCAGCGACCGTTGCTGCGAATTGTTGTACGCAATCGACAATGCGCTATAGGCCATGGCGAAGTTGGGGTCGAGTTCAATCGCACGCCGCAAAAAGGGGACACTCGGAGCATCTCCCTTTTCGTGTTTCATTGCGATCCCCATGCTGTAATTTTTCAGGGCTTCTAGCGAAGAGGTGGTGGCCTCAATTGGAACGTCAAATTTCTGCACTGAGGGCAACGACTCTCCCAGCTTGGCGCGCAGGCTGGCGGAGGTTTGGCTTAAGGTCTTAAGGACGTCCTCCTTGCTGGCCGCTTCACCCTGCTCTTTGGCCAAAGTGTCGCCCGTGCTGCAGGCGACCGCGGTCAATTCAAGAAGGTAGTGGCTGCCCAGGGTGGAGATAGTTCCTCCCAGAAGGGCTTTGCTGCCGGTGCGCAGGCAAAGCTCGCGGCCCACATCCATCGTGATCCGGTCGTTCGCAGGACGGCCCATCATCCGCAACGTCTCGTTGACCTTTCGGTCCGAGAGGACGTTCAAGAAAGGGGATTGCCCGAGTTCTACCGCCAGCGCCTGTTTCAACGCATCGTCAAAAACCGCCTCTCCTGTGGTGTTCGTGAAATCCGCGAGGACGACGGTGTCTTTCTCGGTCAGAGGCGTCGCCTTGGCTTGGGAGCGCGGGCGTAGGTAAATGCCGGCGGCAATCAAAGCTGCGACAAGCACAATCACAGCCGGAATCACAATTTTCCAGTGCTTGCTCTTCCCAACGGCCGCTGTCGGGACTGCGGGAACGTTCGCGGATGAGGATGCCGGACTGACAGACGGACTGGAACCAGAAGGAGGTGCTACCGATGTTAGCGCTGCCTGAGATGGCCCCTCTTGCACTGTTGATGCTGCCCCGGAGCTGGCCGTCGATACCGCTCCCGAACTTGCCGGCGGGACCCGCCCGGTCTGGGTGTCGCGCTTGAGACGCTGCAACTCTGCGCGCATCTCTTTTGCGCTTTGAAAGCGCAGTTCCCTGTCTTTCTCCAGCGCACGGTTGATGATGTCTTCGAGCTTCGATGGAATATCGCGATTAAAGCGTACCAGCGGGGGAGGATCAGAATCCAGGATTGCCTTGAAGATGAGGGCAGAGGTTTCTCCGTGAAAAGGCAAAGCTCCCGTCGCCATCTCATATATCACCGCGCCGAAAGAAAATAAATCGGTGCGAGCGTCCAGTTCCTTGCCTTTGGCCTGTTCCGGCGACATGTAGGCCACAGTGCCCAGCGTCGAACCGGGGCTCGTTAGGTGCTCGGCGTCGATTGTGCCGGTCTGCGCGTTGAGGACTGACAGATTGCCAGACGCACTTACCTTTGCCAGGCCGAAATCCAGAATCTTGGCATGCCCGCGCTTGGTGATGAAGATATTCGCCGGCTTGATGTCGCGATGCACGATTCCTTCGGAATGAGCGGCATCGAGCGCGTCGGCAATCTCGATGGCCAGCGAAAGAATGAGCTCCGTCTCCAGCGGGCGGCCCGAGATGCGGTGCTTCAGAGTCAGCCCATCCAGAAACTCCATCACGATGAACGGGCGGCCATCTTCCTGCCCGATCTCGTGGATCGTACAGATGTTGGGGTGGTTCAGAGCTGACGCGGCCTGCGCTTCACGTTGGAAACGTGCCAGCGCCTGTGGGTCTTTGGCTACGTCATCGGGCAAGAACTTGAGCGCAACAAACCGGCGCAAGTTTATATCTTCGGCCTTGTAGACCACACCCATCCCGCCCCCACCCAGTTTTTCTACAATGCGGTAGTGCGAGATGTTCTGGCCGATCACTGGCGCAAAATCTTACGTCCGTGGAACGGGCAAGTCAATGAAAGCGGTGGATTTGGCGGTATCTCAAAAAGGGTTGTTGGCGTAACATCGCCAGTTCACTCATTGAGCCAACAGGTCCACCATTTCACCAGTAATTCTTGGTTGATGGAACCGCCGGGTTCCATAAAGCATCAAAGTCCTTAGCGCAGTATTCGATACCCAAAATTTAACCATGCTGTGGCGGTGAGAGCGTGTGCCACTACCCGACAACCTGAGTCGGTGGCCGGAATCGTGGGAACCGGTCACCTTGGTCATTTGGATGCAAGGTACGAGGGCGATAAAGTAAAGTCATATATGGGCCTTAAGTCTGGACTCATAATTTTTGCTTTTCTCACTCTGGGCTGGACCACGTCTTGCTTCGGACAGACTTCTCAGGAGACGCCTGCGCCTGGTGGGCACAGCGGTTCGGGACAGCGGGGGATTGCGTCAGCCAGTGGGACCGGGTCAGCCGGGGACCAACCAGGCGGGGAAGCGTTGTCTGGAACCATTAGCGGAACAGTAGTCGATCAGACCGGGGCTATCGTCGCCGGAGCCAAGGTAAGACTCACCCGCGCTGCGGAAAATCAATCTTCGCAGCAGGAAGCGCTATCGGACGGCAATGGGCAATTCGCCTTCGCGAACGTTGCTCCTGGACCTTTTCAGCTCACCATCACGTCGGAGGGCTTCGCGACGCAAACCTTCTCTGGAATCCTGCGTTCGGCCGAGACCCTGGTTGTGCCGCAGATTGTGTTGACGGTTGCCGCCGATGTCACGGAAGTAAAAGTCGGGGTTTCCCAGGAGGAGATAGCAGAGGAGCAGATCAAGGTTCAAGAGCAGCAGCGCGTGCTCGGCGTCCTGCCTAATTTCTACGTCAGCTATATCCCCGATGCGGCTCCACTTACCGCTAAGCAAAAGTTCAAGCTTTCATGGAAGACGGTGGTGGATCCATTCACAATTGTGTTTGTGGCGGGCGCCGCCGGAGTTGAGCAGGCGCAAAATCACTTCGCCGGATACGGGCAAGGCGCGGAGGGTTATGGAAAGCGCTTCGGTGCAGGCTATGCTGATGTAGTTTCGGGCACGGTTATTGGCGCTGCTCTATTGCCTTCCCTCCTGAAACAAGACCCGCGTTATTTTTATAAAGGAACCGGCACCGTGCCATCCCGGATTCTGTACGCGATCGCGAATTCTGTGATCTGCAAGGGCGACAATAAACGCTGGCAGCCAAATTACTCGAATGTCCTGGGAAACCTGGCGGCGGGCGGTCTTTCGAACCTCTATTATCCGCCGCAAGACCGGAATGGAGCAGGATTGACGTTCGAAAATGCAGCAATCGGGATCGGGGCGACCGCTGTGGCGAATCTGTTTGAAGAATTTCTCAGCCGGAAATTGACGCCGAAACTTCCCCGCAAAACTCCCAAGAACGCCCCGCCGCCCAAACCGTGAGGCCCAAGTCGGAAGAGCTCGCGGGGGAAAACGTCGCGAGAACGGCGACTCAATGGGTCGTGAGTGTGGCTAGGTGTGGTGCTCAATCGAGGAACCAATCCCATACGTGTCCGGGATCATAGTGAGCCAGCAAGCAGGTCGCAAGAAGTCCAGCCGTGAATACACCAATACGCACGGAGTATCGCCAATCGCTGACGATTTTGCGCCAGTTCCAGACGGAGAAAACGAACAGCAACGCAATTGCGACGCACAAGGAGAGCAGAAGTACCTGAAATACCAAATGGAGAGGCGCAGTCGCCAATTGCTTCGGGTCATCGAACATTGGGCGCGGCCATCTCGACAGAACCAGCCGAGCAAAACACGCTTCCATATACACGCCGATGATCACCAGCCACGGGATCGCACACAGTGCCGAGAACCACCGCTCAAACCACTTGTTTTCCCCCTGCCAAACCGGCCCAATAGTCATTCTCTCCAACCTACTTCCGATTTTATGTTGCCTCAGCTATCCCCACGACATTACAGGAGTAATCAGAGAAAACGCCCGCAGGCCGCCTGAACACAGGGAATTGGCGAAACATCGCCATCACACCAGTAAGGCTCGTTGGCGTCTCCTGCGATCGCTTCCCGCTATACTGATCTCTCAAGCGGATGACCACGCGGGAATTTACCACTCATTCAGCGGAAGAAACGATTGCGCTGGGGCGCACGCTCGCGCCTTTTCTCATGCCCCCCAAAATAGTGCTGCTTCGAGGTGAACTCGGGGCGGGGAAAACCACTCTGGTCAAAGGCATCGCTGAAGCTTTCCACGCGGCTGCCGAAGAAGACGTTACTAGCCCTACTTTCACGTTGGTTCATGAATATCGCGGGCCCC
The DNA here is from genome assembly GCA_963759395.1 of uncultured Acidobacteriota bacterium. GTDB lineage: Bacteria > Acidobacteriota > Terriglobia > Terriglobales > Acidobacteriaceae > CAVWZH01. The sequence goes on from CAVWZH010000001.1 coordinate 29,793, forward strand.
AAGTCAACCTCTATCACATCGATCTTTACCGCGTAGATACCGAACGTGAGCTAGAGACGCTGGGGTTGGATGACTTGATGGCCGAAAACAGCATCTTACTGATAGAGTGGGGAGATAAGTTTCTTCGTTTTCAACGTCAGCGAGATGTGGAAATTGCCCTCGAAACGACAGGGGAAAGCCAGCGCCGGATCCTGGTAACCAGCCGTTAACTGGACGGGCTCTCAGTGCGGGCACGACGCCAGTCACACGGCGCATTCATCTCTTGGCCGCGACCAACATGGAGGACTCTTTTGCGTTCTTTCTTGTCGTTAGCCCTCATCATGTCTGCAGCCTGCGCATCGGCTCAACTCAGCCGTTTCGATTCACCACCGCTCGCGGCGCTGGAAGGCGCGGCGGAATCCCTTGATCAGCAAGATCAGCCGGGGAATCCTCCATCAGCCCAGCCCGGCACTTCCAGTGCGGCCGGCAAGTCTGAGCAACCCGACACCAAGCCTCCGGATCAGGCAGTCCCCGCTTCGAAACAGCAACCTAAGCGGATTCTGGGCATCATGCCCAATTATCGTGCAGTCAGTGCAGGGGCAATTCCGCCGCCACCCACGCCCAAGCAGGCTTTCAAGATCGCCACCCAGAACAGCTTCGACTATTCGTCCTTCATTTTCGTCGGCATCACTTCCGCCATGGCGGAGTGGACGGACGCGCATCCACAGCTGGGTCAAGGCTTGCCGGGTTACGGGAGATATTATTGGCGCGGCTTTGTAGATAAGACCGACGGCAACTACTGGGTGATCTTTATCTTGCCGACGGTTTTCCATCAGGACGAGCGTTACTACGCCAAAGGCGAGGGAGGTTTCTGGAAGCGGGGCATCTACGCGGCCTCTCGCATTCTAATCACTCCCGATTATCACGGACACGACAGCTTCAATGCTTCAGAATTGCTAGGCCGGGGCATCGCCCAGGGGATTTCCCTCTCCTATTATCCGAGCCATGACCACACCGCAGGAGCGTTGGCCACCAAGTATGGATATGCCCTGGGGCGGGACGCCCTCACCAACGTTTTTCGCGAGTTCTGGCCCGACATCGCTACGCACGTACTGCATCGCCATCCTTGATCGGGAGCGTCGGCAGCGCGGCGCTAAATCAAGGTAGACTGCGAATTCTGGCCCGATATTCGCCGCAAGCTGAAAAGAAAAAGCAGGCTGGCGTGACCGCTAAAATCCCATGATGTTGTAGCCGCAGTCTACGTAGATCACTTCGCCGGTAATTCCCGAGCTCGCATCCGAGGCCAGAAACACACCGGTCGCCCCGACCTCGTTTACATCCACGTTGCGCTGCAAAGGGGCGCGCTCGGCGTGCGCTTTGAGCATGTCGCTGAAATCGGCGATGCCGCGTGCCGCAAGCGTTTTGATCGGGCCGGCAGAAATAGCATTGACGCGAATCTTCTTTTTTCCCAGATCGTAGGCCAGGTATCGCACGGCACACTCCAATGCGGCTTTGGCGACGGCCATCACGTTGTACCGGGGCACTACGCGCGTTGAACCGTAATAGGTCATCGTGATCATGCTGCCTCCGTCTTCCATCAGCGGAGCCGCGGCGCGGGCGAGCGCGACCAGGGAATACACACTGACGTCGAGGGCAATGCGGAAGCCTTCACGCGAGGTGCTTACGAATTCACCCTTCAGTTCCTCGGCGGGAGCGAACGCCACGCTGTGAACCAGAACATGCAGCTTCCCATAGCGGTCTTTCAGTTGGGCAAACAGCCGCTCGATTTGCGTATCGTCGGAAACGTCACACATGAAGGCCTCAGCGCCCGGCAGGGAGAGGATCAAGTCCTTAGCCTCGAGTTCCATGCGCGGATTCTGATAGGTAACCGCCAATTTGGCGCCAGCGGCATGCAGTCCTTGGGCGATCGACCAGGCAATCGAACGTTTGTTGGCAACTCCGAAAACAACCGCAACGCGGCCTTCGAGCGTGAATGACGATGACACAGGGGGCTCCTTTGTTGGAGAACGGAAAAGGATAACAGGCGAATGAAGAAGTCAGAAGTGAGAACGCAGAAGTACCGGAGTTTTAACTTCTCCATGCTCACTTCTTCTGACTCTTTTTGCCTTACTCCACGGGGCTTGTTTCGCGCACCGATTCGGGTGCCGTGACGGGAAAACTAGAGGACAGAAAGGCCAGCAAGTACACGGTGCCGATGATAGCGAACCCGGCAACCAGATTGTATTGTGCTACCGCGCCGACGACGAAGCCCAGGACCACCTGCAGCATTGTGCCGGCGAAATAGAAGGCGTTCTGCACGCGTCCCATGAAATGTTTGGGCACCTGCTCCATGATGCTGGTATTCATGGCGACACCGCTTACCCCGCGTGCTGAACCCATGATCGCGTAGACCAGAACTGCCAGAGCCAGTCTGGGGGCAAGAGGGGCGGAAGTCATGCACAGCGCGAGCAGAGCCATGGAAAGCGCGATGGCCCGTCGCGCTCCGACCCAGGCGATTATCTGCGGAGCGTACAACGCGCTGAGAAAGGCGCCCGTACCCCATCCGCCATTGAGCCAACCGTAGCCCACGGCGCCAGCGTGGAAAACGTTATCGCTGAGCGGAGGGGTGACGACAACCCCAGTCAACATCGCGCCCAGGAAAAGCGCCCAACTGATTCCCAGCAGCACCACGTTGCGCCGGCCACGCAGGAACTGAATGCCTTCACGCATCTCGCGCCAAAAGCGTTCCACCGCGGTCTCGGCGGCGAGTATATCCGCGCGTAATTCGGCCGGCCGTGGGACAACATGCCGGCCCTTGCGCACCGCAAAATAGCAGAGGAACGAGACCACATAAGTCGAGACGTCGATGAGCAGCACACCGCCCAGGCCAATGCGGTTGTAAACGAACCCCACAATCGCGCCGGCGATCAGCCAGCCACCCTGCACACCGGCCAATAAAAACGTGTTCGCGTGTACATACTCGTCGTCTGGGGTGAGCTCCTGGATGAGCGCCGTGATGGTGGGCCAGAACATCCAGAAGCCGGCAGCCACCAGGGTGTTCATCAAATAGAGTTCCCAGACTTTGGTTTTGCCGGCAAAGGCGAGCAGGGCAACTATCAGGATGACGATGGCCCGGGCCGCATCCAGCATCATGACCAGCCGGCGGCGGTCCTCGCGGTCGATGAGGACTCCGGTGAAAGGAAGCATCAACATCGCAGGGAGGGTCTGCAAGACGGCAAACGTGCCCAGCGCTACTTCGGAGTGCGTCGCCTGCAGGATGTACCACGCGACGGCGGCGGATTCATGCCGCTGCCCAGCATCGAGATCACGTTGGCGGCGAAAACAAAACGCAGGGGCCGCCGCTGCAGAATGGCGCGCATACTTAACTCTAAACGATGGATCGGGCAGATGGCTAACCGGACGAACGATCGTAGCTTCCGGGGCCGGAATCGCGACGTGAGGCTCGGCTGGTGAATTTCAGACTAGTTTCGTTCTCTACGCCTTCCTGGGCCAGCGGACTTGATTCCGGCTCGCCTCCCAGAACAAATACACGGCGAGCAACACCATTTCCGGCTCGATGGCGTGCTTGTAGCGCGGAAATGGGTTGACCAGATAATACGGAAGCGGGTAGACGAGCAGGCAACATGCAAGAAGAAATCCGCCTGGTTTGCGATTACGCAGAGTCAGCCACAGTCCGCCAAAGGCAAACAGAGCCGCCAACAGAAACGTGGTGTGGCGGAAGACGATGAAGTCATATCCCGCGACGATCGTAGCCTGGGGAGTGCCGATCCAGAAGTAAGCGGCGCGTTCGAGAGTGAACCAGGCAAAAGGTCCTGGATGTTCGCGGATGAACTGCCGCACCTCACGCTGCTTCTCCTCCATGAAGCGAATTTCCCCGAGCTCCTGAAATCTCTGCATCGCCTCGGGGTCGTTGCCGGGATGTTCGCTGCGGGTCCAGAGCCCGCTGGAAGCGTCGTTGTTCGCGGTATGCATTTCCAAGGGCAGATTGTCGCGAATGAAAATGAACTTGCCAAAGACCTGATAATTGCGAACCAGCCAGGGGCTCACCACCAGGACCATCATCGCGAGGCACAAAGCGAGGTTGAAGAACTGCCGCTGCCGCACTCGGTAGAGGAGCCAGAAAAGGTAAAACGGAAGCAGCGAAAGCACTGCAGTGTTGGTCAATGCCATCAGCCCCCACAGCAGCCCGAACTCAATCCACTGGCGCAGCGATGGAGTTCCTTCGGCCATTTGCACGGCAAGCAGCACCGCCAGACTCAACAAGAACGCGGTCAGGCTCATTTCCCAAACCACCCGCACCGGCCAATAAATGGCGTAAGGAAACACTGCCCACGTCCAGGCAACGGCACGAGCAACTGGGGCTCCGTACATCTGAAGCGCGATCCGGTAGAGCGTGAAACAGGTGAGCGCGCCAAAGATACTGTTGAAAGCCAGGATGACCCACGCAGAAAGCGGGCTGTAAATGCCAAAGAGCTTGAAGACTCCAGCCAGAATGTACGGGTAAACCGGCGGCGCCCACGCGCTGGGGCCGGAAGGCAGGTCGGTGGGAGAACTGAAGCCTTGCCCGGAAGCGATAGATCGGGCAATACGTCCCATTTCCCAACCAAACTGAAAATGATCACGGCGCGGCGTGATGCGGTAAGTGTGTCCCACCGTAATCACCGCGAGTCGAAGCAGAAGTGCGACCAGAACAATAAAAAGGATGGACTGACGCCAGGATGGCTTTCCGGCCGATGCCGGCGGTCCAGTTTCTGAGGACTGATTGTGACTCTCCGTGATGTTCGTGCTCTTACTCTCCTCACGGTTCGGCATCGGCGCGACTATAGCACACGAGTTTGGCGAGAGCTGCGGGCTCTTGCAAAAGGAGACACATCTCAAGCCGGGCTTGCGGCCGCTTGCGTCGGCTCGCTTTCGGCGCTACGATGCGCCCGACACCATCTGCGGGAGGCGAGTTATGAGACTCCATCGCTGGTTCATTGCGCTCGTAGTTCTTTTTCCTCTGCTCACGCACGCGCAGATAGAGCGGATCATCATCTCTGCCGGAACTCCTGAAGACCGCGACTTGCAGACCATCTCAAATCAACCCGACGCGCAGAAGAAGCTCGCCATGTATCAGGATTTTGTCCAGAAGTACACTGCGAATCCAACCGCAGCTGCCTACGGGAACTGGCAAATCTCTCTCTATTACCAGGCTGCAGGCGATCTGCAAAAGGCCTTGGACTACGGCGACAAAGCCCTCACCAGTGTTCCGCGGGAGTTAGATATCCTGGTTTCTCAAGCCGGTATTGCGCAGCAACTGAAAGCGAATGACAAAGTTGAGGATTACGCGGTACGGGGTGGCGAGCTGTGTTCTTCGATCAGCAAGGAGGCCAAACCCGAAGGCATGAGCGATCAGGATTTTGCCGCCCACATTGCCGATGAAAAGAGTTCCAATAAGAACTCGTGTGAATTTCTGGAAGCGGCCGGTTTTAACGCCATCAGTGGCGAGAACGATGCGAAGGCGCGAATGGCCGATATCGAGCGCTTCACTCCGGCATTCCCCAATTCGCAATTTGAAGAGCAGATTACTTCTTATGCGATGGTGTCCTTGTCTGAATTGCACGACACGCCGCGGCTCATCGCATTCGGTGAAAAAATATTGGCCGCAAACCCCAACAGCCTGCCAGCATTGCTGCTGCTATCCGGGACGTACGTGGACGACCCCCAGCCCGCGAGCCTGGGTAAAGCGGTAACTTATGCTCAAAAAGCGGTTGACGTAGCCAAAGCGGATGCCCCGGATGCGGACCATTCGCGCAAGCTCTCGGCGGGCATGGCCCACAGCACACTGGGATATGCGTACCTGAAAGAAAACAAAACTGCGGCCGCTGTGCCCGAGCTTAAGACCGCTGCCGCGCTGCTGAAAGCGGAGGACCAGCAACAATATGCGATTGCTCTCTACCGCTTGGGATTCGCCTACGCCAAACTTCCGAACCACGTCAACGAAGCACGCGAAGTACTGACGGAAGCGGCCAAGATTGCCGGTCCGGTGCAGCAGCCTTCGCAGGATCTACTGACCAAGGTGAATGCAGCTCGAGCCAAGAGCAAGTAGTAGAGTGGCCTCTCAGTGATCCGGTGATCGCGAAGATAAGACGTCCTGGTCGGCGCTAATGTTTCACCAGATCGTCGGAGAGCAGGTGGGCCTTCACCGCCAGGTTGTGCGCACGCTGGGAATCGCCTTCATCGGCAGCCTGCTTGGACTGTTCCATGTACTTGCGGATCTGGCTGACTACATCCTGTTGGCCGGGATTGAGTTGGCGTCCTGAAATGGTTTTCAAGTTTGCTTCCGTCGAAGCCAGCAGCTCGGTGGTCTTCTGCGCCTGAGTGGAAGCTTGTTTCTGGCTCACTCCGGGGGCAAGCTGCACCGTCGGATCGGCAGTGCTGCCGTTGTGGACTACCCGTCTGGTGGGCCCCAGCGCCGGCTTTTTCTTGTGCGCTGATTTTTTGCCCGCGGAAGGCGTTGCTGGTTTCTCAGGCGTGTGTTGGGGCTGCGCCGTAGGTTTGGCGGGCGATGATGAAGACCCCTGATTCTCCGCTTCAGGCCCAGAACCAGCTGACTTAGAGGGTTCGGCGGGAGAAACAGCTGGTGTTGTCTGAGCCGGTTCATCCTCTGGGGTCGTCCCTGGCTGGGGGTTATTTTCCTGATTGGACGGCAGCGACCGAACCAGTGCGCACGATTGGACTGGCTGCGAAACCAGCAGGCAGACAGCGAGAATTCCGGCCAGAGACATGGCGTTCCAGCTAACCTTAGAGTGCCAAACCAGATTGCTATCGATTCTAATCCCTCGGGTGAGGACACCGGAAGACAGGTCTCCCTAACGTCGCGCCGTTGCTTCCTCAGCGGACTGGGATCGCACCCCGGCGAGTGGCAAGCGGAGGCGGAACGTTGTCCCTGTCCCGTCGGCCGATTCGAAATCCACCGACCCATAGTGCCACTGCATGATCTGGTAAGTCTGGGCCAGCCCGATGCCGCTGCCTTCTTTCTTGGTGGTGAAGTATAGTTCGAAAATCTTGTCCTGGACGTCGTGGGCGATGCCGCTGCCCTGGTCAGAGATCTCCATTACCACTGCGTCGTTGTCTCGTCGCGCGGAAATCGACAGCACCCCCCCCTCGGACATGGACTGAACACCGTTGAGCACCACGTTGAGGATCGCCTGTTTGACCAGATCCGCATCGACCTTGACGGTGAGAGCTTCGGTCGGCAGATCGCAGGAGACAGTCACGCCATGCTGGGCCGCATCGGGAGCCGCCAACTGGGCGACATCTTCGAGCAAGCGGCGCAGGTCCATCTCCTCAACCCTCAGATCGCGCGGCCGGGTAAAATCCACGAGAATCTGCACTACACGGTCGAGGCGTTGAATCTCGCTGCCGATAATGTCCATATGGCGGCGAGTATCAGGATCCACTTGATGCAGCTTGCTTTGCAGCAACTGCAAGTGCAGGACGATGGCATTAATCGGATTCTTGACCTCATGGGCCACACCTCGCGTCAACCGGCCACTGGCGGAGAGACGGCGCGACATTTCGATATCGTCTTCGATCCGCCGCACCGACTCGGAGTCGCGCAAGGTAAGCAGCGCGCCGATTTGTGCTCCCTTTTCCTGAATGAAGTCGAGAGAAATCTGCACCCGTTTGCCATTAGGTGACTCGACCTCGCGCGGGGCAATGGGACTACGGCGGTGGAATGATTCGAGCACTGTCGCGCCCAGCATTGATTCCGCAGTGAAAATTTCCTTCACGCCGCGGCCCAGAAGATCACGCCGCGGCCGGCCCAGGAAGCGCTCCACCGAAGCGCTCACCAGCACGACCCGGCCGTCGCTGGTGAAAAGCATCAGGCCGTCTTGCAGATTGCCCATGATTTGATCGACGTTGTCTTTTAGCGCGGAGAAAATCTCTTTGGCATCGCGCATCTGGCGGCCAAGGTGGGCGATCTTCAGCGAAACCATGCCGTACTCATCGTGAGTGTGCTCATGCTCGGCAACGATTGTGTCGGCATCGCCTGCACTCACGCTATCCAGGCTACGGCTGATCTGCTCCAGCGGGCCTAGGGCGATATTCGAAAGGACAGCGGCGAGAAGGAGCGAAAGCAGGACCGCAATGCCTGAGTAAATGACCGCCTGTCGCAAGCGCGGGCTAAGCTCGTCTTTTAGAAAGACGGTGGAAACCCCAACGCGGATGCTGCCGAATGGGGTCCCGTTGAGTTCCAGCGGAATGCGCACGTCATAGACTGTTGGCTGGTTGTAAATCAGCCGCAACTGCCGGCGGAAGGGGGCGTCCTGTACGAGTTGAAAGTCGGGGCGTTCGGGGACCTTCTTGCCCACGAGATCAGGATTCGTATGGAGAATGGCGTTGCCGTCCGCATCTACGATGGCAGCGTCATAAATAAGGCGCCAGGTTCCCACCACAGATTCCAGAACATTGTTCAGATCCCGGTCCGTGCTGAGGTAATAGGTGATGGCGCGCCGTACGGCCTGCGGGTTATTTACATCAACGCGGGTACTGCTAATATCTGGTGCCGCATTTGCAGCCAGATAGGCGAGATTGGATCCCAACTGCGCCGCCGATTCGCGAGCCGTAGTCACTCGCTGGCGGAGCAGTTCAGAAATATAGAGATAGGAAAATCCGGACGCGAGCATTGCCACCATGAGAGCGATGGCGAGCACGAGTTTGGTTTTCCGGCGCATCGCTCAACGACTTTCCTGCGTCCCGCACGCGGTCTTATTCTTCCTTTGCGGATTCGACTTCGGCCGCCGCGCTCCCGTATTCCTTGAGCTTATTATGCAGCGTTTTGAGGCTGATTCCGAGAATCTCTGCTGCCCGAGTTTTATTATTGCTGGTAGCCTCCAGCGTCTTCAGAATAAGCAACTTCTCTGCTTCGCCCACAGTGGTGCCCACTCCCAGGCGCACGGCGTCAGGATCTTCAGCGGAGGTGCGAACCGTGGTTTGACCGAATCCAGGGGGAAGATGCTTGGTCTCGACGACTGCCCCATCGCAGACGATCACGGCACGTTCCAGCGTGTTACGTAACTCGCGAACATTGCCCGGCCAGGAATAGTTACGAAACACGTTGAGGACCGCTTCACTGACACCAGCGACGTTGCGTCCGTGCTTCTCGTTCATTTCACCTAACAGCGACTGCACCAGTTCAGGAACGTCTTCTTTGTGCTCGCGCAACGGAGGCATGTTGATATTGAAAACATTCAAACGGTAAAAGAGGTCGTTGCGAAGCTCGCCGCGGGCGACCGCTTCCTCAGGAACCTTGTTGGTCGCAGCAAGGACACGGACATCTACGGTGGTTTCTACTTTGCTGCCCAGTCGGCGCAGCTTGCGGTCCTCAAGCACGCGTAACAGCTTGGCTTGCGTGGCCACGGGCATCTCGCCGATCTCGTCGAGCAGAAGGGTTCCGCCTTCGGCCAGCTCGAAGCATCCGGTACGGCGCTCGAGCGCACCCGTGAACGCTCCCTTTTCGTGCCCAAAGATTTCACTCTCCATCAGAGTCTCTGGAATGGCGGCGCAATTGATGGGAACGAATGGTTTGTTGCGGCGCGGGCTCAGCTCGTGCACTGTCCTCGCCACCAACTCCTTGCCCGTCCCGCTGGCCCCGGTGATGAGCACTGAGGCAGTGCTGGGGGCGACCATCTCAATCAGGTGAAAGATCTCCTGCATTTTTTTGGAGCCACCTTTGAGGCTGCCGAGCGAACCCGCGTCGCGCAGCTTGCGGCGTGTGACCTCGAGCTCAGTGCGGGTTCCCAGGAGTGCCGACGCATTTTGCAGGATCGTGCGCAGGCGGTTGGTGTCGATCGGCTTAGTGATGTAGTCGTAAGCCCCCATGCGCATAGCCTGAACCGCACTGTCAATCGTGCCCTGCGCCGTGACTACGATAACCGCCCTAGTTTCGGTTTCGTGGGTAAGCCGCTCCAGCAGTTCTAGACCCCCCATTCGAGGCATCTTCATATCCGTGACGATGATCGAAGGGGACCAGGAAGAAATCTTTTCCAGGCCCTCAGCGCCGTCTCTCGCGGTTTCAGCACGATAGCCCCAGGCAGAAACCAGCTCCGAAAGGCCGGTCCGCTCGTTCTCTTCGTCTTCAACGATCAGTACCTTTTCCTGGTTCATAGGCGACCCGCAGGCCATTATTGAGGCTTTGCCCGTTGGCTGCAACTGCCGTACATGTCTCCCGCGGCGGGCGGTCCGAACTTGTAGTAGGAAAGTCGCTCAGAAAGGGTATCAATGTGAGACTCCGGCGCCGATTTAAAGTCGTGTCTCGGGCCTTGCTTTCTGTGACATACGAGGCTACCATCTTCTGTTTCAGACGGGCGATAGAGTAAAATCATCCGCTGCGGAAAGAGAAGAGAGTCTAATCCTCTCACCGCAGGTGTCCTGTCGCTCTTGCTTCCAGGTCTATTCATTCAGTGAATTTGCAGAGTGTGGGAGGAGTGCATGTCACTTTGTCAATGTAGACGTTTTGTATACCCGGCTTTTGGCGCAACGATCGCAATCCTGGTTGTGCTTATCGCGACAACAACTGCGTTTGCGCAAGACGAAACGACTCCGAAGGCCGATGTGTTTGTGGGCTATCAGTGGTTAAACCCGGGCGGGAATCTGCCAATTCCAGGCACCACGCAGTCGATCTCCGCGCCTACAGCCCCGCGGGGTTTCGGTGGCGCTATTGCCTACAATTTTTTCCGCCCCTTGGCACTAGAGGTCGACTCGGGAGCGGACTGGGGAAAGAACGGGTTGAACGTTGAAACCCTGTCCGTAGGGCCGCGACTGATGTGGAGATCGCCCGAGACCAACTTCTTCATTCACGCCTTGGCAGGATGGAACCGAATGAATTCTCCGCAAACTGGTCCGAGTAATCGGATCGGTACCATTCTCGGCGCCGGCGTCGATCTGCCTGTCAGTAAAAAGATCACGATTCGCCTATTAGAAGCGGACTACCAGTGGGTACACCAGAATTTCTCTACCGCAGCGCCAGGCGCCCCAGATGATGTGCGACGCCCGACGTGGAACGGTGCCCGGTTGCGCAGCGGCATCGTGTTCAACATCGGTGGCGCTCCCGTCATTCCCCCTTCGGCCAGTTGCTCGGTTCAGCCCAGCAGCGTGATGGTGGGCGAGCCGATTACTGCCACCGCGACGGGGAGCAATTTCGATCCCAAACATACGCTGACCTACACCTGGACGGCGACGGGCGGGAAGGTGACGGGCAAAGACAACACCGCAAGCATCGACACCAATGGCGTCGCCGGCGGCAGCTACACCGTGAATGCGCACATCGTAGATGCCAAGATGAAAAAGGGCGGCGAAGCGAGTTGCTCAGCCAGCTTCACGGTGAAGGAACCGCCGAAGAACCCGCCAACCATGTCTTGCTCGGCCAGTCCGTCTTCAGTTCAGGCCGGCACGGCGTCGAGCATTACTTGCACTTGCACCAGCCCAGACAATGTTCCGGTCAACGTGGCGGGTTGGACTTCGAGTGGCGGCAGCGTGTCCGGTAGCGGCAGCACCGCAACCCTGAATACCACGGGAGCTTCCGCCGGGCCAATAACAGTGAGTGCGACTTGTACGGATTCGCGCGGTTTGACTGCTTCGGCCTCGAGCACGGTGACGGTCGAAGTGCCGCCTCCGCCTCCGCCACAAGCCAGCAAGCTGAGCGAATGCCAGTTCCCGAACGAGAAGAAACCGTGGCGCGTGGATAACACCTGCAAAGCGGTTCTGGATGACGTCGCCCAGCGCTTACAACACGATCCGGACGCCAAACTGGTAATTGTGGGCAACGCGGAACCCAGCGAGAAGCGCAAGAATCTCGCTGCGGAACGCGCGGTCAACTCCAAGGCGTATCTGTCGGGCGGCGAGGCCAAACAAGGCATCGACCCGAGCCGCATCGAAGTACGCACGGGCAGCGCGGGAACCAAGACCGCTGAATATTGGGTGGTTCCGGCTGGTGCAACCTTCTCGTCGGGGGGCACTGAACCCGTCAATGAGTCGATGGTGAAGGCGGTTCCGGACCATCCGGCCGCGCCCAAGAAGAAGGCGGCCAAAAAGGCCCAGTAACCGTAACCTTTGGGAACCCGGGCCGGTCGGCTGCAAAGCTCGACCGGCCCTTTTTTGCCTCTTCCCTTAAGTAACTTGATAGGGGATGATTACGCTGTCACTCTAGCTCCCTAAGCCAGACTCTTCCGTTTAGGGGCAAAGTTGATTATGAGCACAAGTGGGATCGCTTCGATTTCTCGTAAGTCTCTGATAACATGCATCTTCTTCCTTTTCTGCGCCACAGCGTTGTGGGCGGGGCAATGGGCGGTCTTAGGCCCTGATGGGGGAGACGTGCGCAGCTTGGCCTTTGATCCGCAAAATCCGGATCACATTTTCCTGGGCACGAGCACCGGAACCATTTTTCTCTCCACCGATGACGGACACAACTGGTCGCGGTTCGCGCACCTGGGCGATGGCGACGATTATGTGCTCGACCACATCGCAATCGACCCGAAGAATCCCAAGCACATGTTCGTGTCGGCATGGAGCGTAGAAAACCAACAAGCGGGGGACATTTTCCGCACTCATGACGCGGGCAAGAACTGGGAAATTCTTCCTGCCATGCATGCAAAATCAGTGCGCGCCATGGCCATCTCAGCCTCCGACTCTAAAGTCTTAGTGGCTGGCGCTCTGGACGGGATCTACCGCAGCCGGGACGGCGGAAACAGCTGGGAGCGAATTTCACCTCTCAATCACGCGGAGATTAAGAACATCGAGTCGGTCGCCATCGATCCGAGCAATCCCGATGTCGTGTATGCCGGTACCTGGCACTTGGCGTGGAAGACCGACGATGGTGGCGCGAATTGGCATCACATCAATAAGGGCATGATCGACGACTCCGACGTTTTCTCGGTCATCGTGGACTCGAGTAATCCTTCTGTAGTTTTTGCCAGCGCATGTTCAGGAATTTATAAGAGCGAAAGCGCCGGCGATCTGTTTCACAAACTGCAGGGCATTCCGTTTTCGGCGCGCCGCACTCGCGTTCTGAAGCAGGATCCGACCAACACACAAACGGTCTACGCGGGAACCACCGAAGGCCTTTGGAAAACGACCGATTCCGGTAAGACCTGGAAGCACGTAAGCAACTCCGAAGTGGTGGTCAACGATGTGTTGATCGATCCGCGCAACTCGAACCGGGTTCTGCTGGCGACCGATCGCAGCGGAGTTCTGGCCAGCGAAGACGGTGCGGCGACCTGGAACGCTTCGAATCACGGATACTCGCACCGCTACGTCAGCTCGATTCTGGCCGACAAGAGCGATTCAGAGAACATTCTGGTCGGTGTAGTGAACGATCGCGAGTGGGGCGGCGTATTCTCTACCCGCGACGGCGGGCAGCACTGGCTCCAGAAGAGCACGGGGCTGGGAGGCCGGGATGTCTTCGCGCTTGAGCAAGCGTCCAACGGCGCACTGGTTGCCGGCACCAACCGCGGCATTTTTATGCTGGAGCATAACGGGTCGCAATGGCGTCCGATCAACAACATTGTCAACGAGAAGGCTCTTCCGGCCAAGAGCGGACGACGTAAGGTCATGATTTCAGCCCGCGCTACATCTGTCTTGGACGCGCGCGTAAATGACCTCGAACTTCTGCCCAAGCGCTGGTATGCAGCCACGTCGGTGGGTTTGTTCACTAGTTCGGACCAGGGAAAAAGCTGGAGCGGCGGCCCAATAATGGGCAAGGCTGATTTTGTTGGGGTGAAGGCCAGCGGAGAATTGCTGGTCGCGGCCACCCACACCGAGGTGATTTATTCGAGCAATGGCGGCAACAGCTGGAAGCAGGCGCCGTTGTCTTCTTACGTCACCGCGATCCGCGATGTGACCATCACTCCTGACCAGGCGATTCTGATTGCGACCCGTGAGGGCGCTTTCCGCAGTTCGGATTCCGGGGCAAGCTGGGAGCACATGGTGAATGGGCTGCCCGACAAAAACATCAGTTCTATCGCCTACGATCAAAGTGGCAAGCGCCTGTTGGCGACCAGCATCGCGACTGGGGTGGTATTTGAGAGCCGCGATGGAGGCCAGAGCTGGCACCGCGGACCGGATAGCGGATATCCTCTGCGGCGCATCGGCGTAGTGCATGGGCGTTTCATTGCCGCGACTCCGTTCGACGGCGTGATTGTTCAGCCGGAAAACGAAGCGCAGAGCGCAGCCATGAATGCCGCTAGCTCGTCCAACTAACCAGTAGCATTGTTTAACCGAACCACGGAGGCACGAGTCTCCGTGGTTTCTTTTTTTGCATTCTAGGAACTGGGTAGGCAAAGATTGCTCAGCAAGAACTACACCCTTCCTTCTAGGGCGTGCTACTAGCTCATTGATTCCACAGGGCCTCGTATTGGAACACAGCTTGCGACTTGCAAGGCTGCAAAGGAAAGCTTCAGGATCAGCAGGTGGAGCAATTGAACTGGAGATTGAGGGCCGCTGCGTGGCTGGCGATCCTGCCGCTGGTGTTTGTGGCTGGATGCGCCCGGCAATTGGTGCCGCAAATGACCGGGGAGCGTTCGCCTGCTGGCCAGCAGCTTCCCTTTGAGCGGACGGCTGACACAAGAGGTATTTCCCCGACCGCGGAATTCATGCCAGCACTGGTTCCCGCCGGTACCGCCATAACGGTGCGCTTGGTTTCGCCTTTGTCGAGTGCAGTCGCCCACGCCGGTGACTCCTTTGACGCCGTGCTCGACGAACCACTCATAGTCCAGGGGCAGATCCTCGCGCCGCAGGGAGCGACCATAACTGGCAGGGTGCTGGACGTGCGAGCCTCCGGACAAATGAAAGATCCCGGCTACATGCGCCTGGTTTTGACCGGCCTCTTGTTGAATGGCAAATTCAAATCCCTACAAACCACGAGCGTTTTCGCAAAAGGAAGGCCACGGTGGCAAAAGGTTCCCGTAGCGCAGGGGCCATCGATTGCGTCTGCGATGAAGGGCAACACAATCGTCCCCACCGAGCAACAGGATGTCCGCTACGACAGTGACCAGCGTCTAACTTTCCGTTTGACCGAGCCCCTGCCCGTGCGAGGCTAAACCATTCCTTCACCTGGGTTCCCTCGAGTCCCTCCTCCCGACGACCAAGTTCCAACTAGGCCCTAAGTCCTAGCCATCCAAGCCAATACTTTCTTAAAGTCACAGTTGGCAAGGCGGCATGTGTTCTTCTGTCACAGTCAAGTGTGACGGCTACCCTTAGCGCACCAATGTCGCGTCGCTAGACTTCCCGAAATGGGTGGCGTGGGGAGAAGGCGAGCGTTTGGTGGGGGCTTTCCCGAACCGGGAAGGGATACGCCTTTCGATATGGCCCCTGCGTCCATTCTGGACTTTCCCGAAACGCTACTGGTGGCTGATGCTTTCCTTCATTGGTCGAACCAAGGGAAAGAGGGAGGCTTTCCGTCGTGAGCGCGGTTATCCAGTTAAAGAGTTACGTGGACGCAGAAGTTCCGGATCCGAGGCTTCTCAGGGCGGCCTTCGAGGCCTGCGCCGAAAGTCTCGCTATCGTTGCAAAAGGGCGCGTGCTCTATGCCAATCCAGCGTTTGTGCGACTCTTCGGGCACACGGAGAAAGCGAGCGTGCAAGGGCGGCTCTTGTCGGAATTCGTTCCGAATGACGGTGTGGCGCCGGACGCCATGCGCGCCGCGCCGTTGGCTGGCCTTCGAGCTACTTCTGCCAGCTTTCAAGCCGATGGGACCGATCTGCAGATCGTTGCGGTTCGTGACGGCACCTTGCAAAGCCGTCTGGAGCAGACGTTGACCGAAGCGCAAAGAATGGAGACGCTGGGCCGTTTGGTCAGTGGAGTCGCGCATGATTTCAACAATCTGCTCACGGCAATCACGCTGTACGGCGACTTATTGGTCGGCGGACTGGGCCAGGACCGCCGTTTAAGGCACCACGCTGAGGAGATTCGCATGGCCGGGGAGCACGGAGCGGCGCTGATCAGGCAGCTGCTGAACCTTGCCCGCCCCCAGACCGCCCAAACGCGCCCCTTGTCATTCAACCAGGTCGTTTCCAAAATGCGGGGAATGTTGACGCGATTGATCGGGGAGAACATCCGGTTCGCAGTGTCTCTAGCGGATGATCTCGGTCTGGTCAGAATGGATGCGGGACAATTGCAGCAAATCATCCTTAATCTGGCGCTCAATGCGCGCGATGCCATGCCCGAGGGCGGCCAGTTAAAACTCGAGACCCGCAACCGTACGCACCCGTCATGTCTCCCGGGGCACGACCAAAGCCGGGGTGGGGAATGGGTAGAGCTTGTGATGGAGGACACGGGCTGCGGCATGGAGGAGGAAACCAGGCTCCGCCTGTTTGAGCCATTCTTCACCACCAAACGGCCCGGAAGGGGAAATGGCCTGGGGCTGGCTACGGCCGCGAATATCGTGAAACGGGACGGTGGAACCATCCAGGTCGCAAGCGAAATTGGAAAGGGTACGCGAGTTACGATCACGCTGCCGCGAGCTCAAGAAAGTTTGCTATCAGATCTGAATTCAGAGGTGAGGTAATCCGTCATGACTACAGCCACAATCGTCTCTTCCAGCCCAGTCCGCTTCGAAGGCGCAAATCTGCTTAATCTCATGATCGTGGACGACGAACGGGCCGTTCGCGAAGTGTGCCGCGAATTGTCCCAGTCTCTGGGATTCAACGCTTCCGTTGCCGACTCGGCCGAACAGGCGTACCGGCAGCTGGAGTCTCAAAATATTGATGTAGTTTTGCTCGATCTCAAGTTGCCCGGCGCGGGCGGGTTGGAAGCCCTGCATCGCATCCACGAGAGGCGGCCGGAGACCGTGGTCATTGTAGTGACGGGCTATGGCACCGTCGAATCGGCGGTGCAAGCCATGAAAAATGGAGCCTATGACTACATGACCAAACCCTTCAGCATGGAGGAGCTGCGGCTTTTGCTGGAACGGGTTTCCGCTCATCTTCGGCTGAAGACCGAAAACCGCATGTTGTGCGAGAAGATCAAGTCTAAGCAAGGCTTTGGCAATATTGTTGGCCGCTCCCCCGAAATGGAAAAGCTGTATCGCATCATTGCCAAAGCCGCGCACAGCACGCATCCGGTGCTGATTCTGGGCGAGAGCGGAACCGGCAAAGAAATGGTCGCGCGTTCGATCCATTTCTCGGGACCGTTTCGGGACAAACCTTTTATTCCGGTTGACTGCGGCTCCCTGGTTCCGACGCTGATCGAAAGTGAACTTTTCGGATATGTGAAAGGAGCATTTACGGGGGCGGTGCAGTCGCGCGACGGTTTGCTGGCCATAGCCGAAGGCGGTACGGTCTTTCTCGATGAGGTCGGAGAATTGCCCGTCGACTTGCAGGCGAAGCTGCTGCGGGCGATCCAGGAGCGGGAAATTCGTCCGGTGGGCAGCACGCGGCGGATCGCCATTAATGTGCGAATCCTGGCCGCTACCAATCGTGACCTGGAACAGGCTGTCGCCCAGGGTACGTTCCGGCGTGATCTGTACTTCCGTTTAAACGTGCTGAGCCTGCGGATTCCGCCCTTGCGCGAGCGCCGGCAGGACATCCCGCTCCTGGCTGGGCACTTTCTGGAGCGGGTTTCACGGGCGTCCGGCCAGGAGCGCATCGTGAGTGATGAGTCGATGCGAGCCTTGCTGGCCTACGACTGGCCGGGGAACGTGCGCGAACTGGAGAATTGTCTGGAGAGGGCGTGTGCGTTGACTACGGCGCCAGTTATCCAAGTCGGCGATCTGCCCAGCGCCATACACAGTGCCCACGGAATTTTGCCGACCGGAGAGAACGGCCACTCGAAGATCCTTCCCATGGCGGAACTGGAAAAGCAAACCATCCTGAACACCATCATGCAGCTCAATGGAGATAAACTTCAGGCGGCCCGTATGCTGGGGATCGGTAAGACGACGTTATATCGCAAACTTAAAGAATATGCTTCCCAACTATGAACTTCGGCAAACCCATTTTCCCTGAGCGGGACCGCGACTGTCGGTGGCTCGCTAGCAATGCCTGCGTTTTCAATGGAAGGGCATTGGAGGCAAAGTTGCACATGGATGTGGCATGATTCTGGTTGTCACACCAGTTGCAAGAGTGCAGGATTGCGCAGAAGCAATCCAGGAAGCGACCCAAGAAGGCGTGCAAGTGGCCCCGAGCCTCCGTCAGGCGCTCACCCTCTTGCGGACCCAGGAGTACTCTGCCGTTCTATTTGACCAAGCGCTTGAAGAAACCGACCCTGAGGATAGCGAAATGGTGTTGGAACGTATGGGCATGGCTATTCCCGTCCATGTAAACTTCGCCATTAGCAAAGCTGACCGGGTAGTGCGCGAAGCCCGGGCGGCGTTGCAGCGACGTAAGAAAGAAGTGAAGCTGGCCCGGCAAGGCGCACAGCAAGCTTTGCGCAGCGAACTCAAAGGGCCGATTACGGCCTTGCTGCTTTCCTGTGAGATGGCGCTGCAAATACCCGGTCTGCAGGAAGCTGCCGAAGCTAAGATGCGGGCAGTGTATGACTTGGCCCAAGCGGTACGAGCAAAGCTGGAAGCTCCCGCGTAGCGGGTCCTCCCCAATTGCTGCGCAGCAATCGTTCAGAACCTGGGGCCGCTTCTATTCTTTCGAGCCTGTGCAAGATCTTGCAGCTGGCCACAATTACCCTAAAAATCCTTAGTGCACCGCCCCGATCCTTGAATAGAATACCGTCAGGTATTGGCGCGAGTTGCCTGCCACCGGCACGATGCGCCCTCCCTGGGGGATTTCTGTGCACGTACTGGTCACCGCCGACACTTTGAGTGGCGTCTGGACCTACACCCGCGAACTGGTCACCGGACTGGTGACCCGCGGTATGCGGGTGACCCTGGTGAGCTTCGGCGAAGTTCCTCTTCCCCAGCAAACCGCCTGGATGGAAAACCTGTATGGGCTGGAGTACCGTCCGACGGCGTTTCGTCTGGACTGGATGGAGGAGGGCGAGTTCGACCTTGAAGAGTCCTCATCCTACCTTTGCGAGCTGGTCCGCGAACTGAAACCGGATGTATTGCACCTGAACCAGTTGTGCTACGGCAGTCTTCCGGTGGATGTGCCGCGAGTAGTGGTGGCGCATGGCGACATGATCAGCTGGTGGAAAACGGTGCATGGCCGTGAGCCAAAGGCCAGCCGCTGGCTGCATTGGTACCGCGATGTGGTGACGCGGGGCGTGGCGCAGGCGAGCATCCTGGTGGCGCCCAGTGTGTGGATGCTGGAGACGATTCGGGATTGCTACACTCACGCCCGGCGTGAGGCGGTCATTTACAACGGACGTAACCCAATTCTGTTCAATCCCTACCTGACCAAAGAAGAATCCGTCCTTGCAGTTGGCCGTTTGTGGGATGCGGGCAAACAGGTTTCGCTTCTGACGCAGCATAGTCACCCGTTGCCGGTCTGCATTGTGGGCGCCGATTCGCCGGTTCCGCCGCCGCAGGTTCCTATTCGGGCCGAAGTCAAACTCGCGCTCGATACAACCAACGTTGCGCTCAAGGGGCCGCAAACTGAGGCCCAACTCCGTTCGCTCTACAGCCGGGCGGCGATCTACGCCGCCACTTCGCGCTATGAGCCCTTCAGCATGAGCGCCCTCGAGGCTGCGCTTTCCCGGTGTGCCATCGTAGCCAACGACATTCCCTCGATGCGCGAGCTTTGGGGCGACGCGGCGCTTTACTTCCACGCCAACGATGCCAGCAGCCTGGCGATGGTCATTCAGCGGCTGAGCGAGCATCGCGATCTTTGCCAGGGATACGGCAACCGCGCCTATCAACGCGCCCGCGAATGCTTCACCGCCCACCGCATGATTGATCAATATCAGCGTCTCTACGAAAGTCTCATGAAAACCGAAGCTTTGGCAGCGTGAGAAGCTCTTGGCTTTTAGCTCTTAGCGGCGTCATCCCGAAGCCTGGCGTTTTCTGCGCGCGGCCACGACTGTACCAACTACTCCCGAAGCTGGTATCTTCATCAACATAATTTCATTGTCACAGGAGGCGTCATGGCTGCGATCAAGATTACTGTGCGTCCGAATGGCCCATATCGCGTGGAAGCCCCCGAAGGCTCGATCGAAATGGTCGACGCTCAGGGAAACAAATATGATCTCACCGGCAAACCGGCATTCTCTCTTTGCCGCTGCGGCGGGTCGGTGA
Organism: uncultured Acidobacteriota bacterium; assembly: GCA_963759395.1. Classification (GTDB taxonomy): domain Bacteria; phylum Acidobacteriota; class Terriglobia; order Terriglobales; family Acidobacteriaceae; genus CAVWZH01. The sequence goes on from CAVWZH010000001.1 coordinate 49,957, forward strand.
ACAAACCTTTCTGCGACGGAACCCACAGCAAGATTGGATTCGAGGGAGCGGAACTGGCGGTGAAGAAAGCGGAAGGCGCGATCTAACGAAAGTCAGAAGTGAGCAGTCAGAATGCAGAAGTAAGGACGGATTTTAATTCTGACTTCTGATTTCTTAATTCTGACTTTAATGAATGGTCTTGGTCTTCCTCGACATGTAATCCATCAGCAGATATTGCCCCAGCGTGTAGGGAGTGGTGAAGTAGGCTTTGCCGCGGCACATCTCGGTCACTTTCTGCACGAATTGCACCAGCCCATATTCCGAAGCCAGCATGAACGTGTTGATCATGATTCCTGCGCGCTTGCATTTGGAGACTTCTTCCAAAGTTTGGCTCACCACCAACGGATCCAGGCCGAACGCATTCTTGTAAATGCGGCCATCTTCCAAAGTCAGGGCAGAAGGCTTGCCATCGGTGATCATGACAATCTGCTTCATGTCTTTGCGCTGGCGTTGTAAGAGCCTCTGCGCCAGACGCAGGCCCTCGCGGGTGTTGGTGTAATACGGTCCCACCTTGACCCGCGCCAATTGCGAGAGCGGCACTTCCTCCGCCGAATCGTGAAACAGGATCAGCGAAAGCGAATCGCCGGGATATTGCGTGCGGATCAAATGCGAGAGCGCCATGGCGACTTTCTTTGCCGGAGTGAAACGGTCTTCGCCATAGAGAATCATCGAGTGCGAACAATCAAGCATGAGCACCGTCGCGCAGGAAGACTGGTATTCGCACTGATGCACCTGCAAGTCGGAGTACTCGATGTTCAGTGGCAGGGTCAAACCTTCGCGCTGAATGGCGCTAGAGAGCGTCGCAGTGATATCCAGGTTGAGCGTGTCACCGAATTGATAAAGCCGGGAAGCGCCGCTGGCTTCGACGCCTGTAGCCATGTCGCGGGTATCGTGGCGGCCAAAACTGGATTTGCCCAGCGACCCCATCAGATCGCGCAAAGTCTTGAAGCCGAGAAAATCGAGGCTCTTGTCGGTAATTTCGAATTTTGCCTGCTGCTGAGCTTCGCCCACTTGCCCGCCTACGCTCGGTCGACGTGCGGGATCGTGAGGCTGATCGATGGAGATGTAGTCTTCCTGCTCCATGCGCTCGATCAACTCTTCGATCAGCTCGTCGAGCGTGCCTTCCATCTGCATCTGGCGGAGCCGTTCCCGCATTTCCTCGTCGAGCATTCCACTCTCGGTCAGAGCTTGCTCGATGGCGCGGCGCAGATCGTCGAGCGTTCGCTCGCCTTCCGGCAGGTCATAGAACATATAATCCTGGAAACCGCTCTGCAGCAGATAGTCAGAGAGCGCGCCGAGCAGGTCCTCCATGCTCATTTCGCCGGCAGGATCGGGAACGTATTTGCTGTAGCGAATGCGTTTCATAACGTAAGTGGCCAGTGGCTAGAGAGGATGCTGGTCACTAGCCACTAATCACTAGCCACTAGTTAAACTGCCTTCTTGGCCGGTACGGCCGATCTTCTGCCTCGAACGACTTCTCGCGCGCGGGTTCTGCTTTCTTTTCCCCAGCTTTGAATACCCGCTCTTCACTGCGCCCAATGCGCTTGTGAGCGTGCAGGCCCTCAAGAATGAACTCCGCGGCCGAGACTTGCAGGGCGATGTCATCTTTCGGCCCGACGCCCACTTTCACGGTCTTATCGAGCAGGCCCTGAATGCCCCGCAAAGACTCAAGCGCGTCCTTTGCGCCCGCGGTATCGCTAAGCTGAATCTCGCCGCCCAGGTCGAACCATTGCACGATCGGCTGCATGTTAGCTCCGCCGAAATGGTTGTCGTAACACTTCGCGATCGCAGAGCGAATGAGTTCGCGGCCCACGTAATCCGCACCTTTCATCTCGCCCTCGTACTCGAGCTCCAATTTGCCTGTAATGGCGGGCAGGGCGGCATATACATCGCCAATCCGCGGCACGACCAGATCTTCGCCGTGGCGGATGGCGCGCCGCTCAGCGTTCGAAATTACATTCTCCATACAGGATATCGGCAGGCGCTGGCTGACTCCGGAACGTTTGTCGATCTTTTTGTCTTCCCGGGCAGCGAACGCTATGCGTTCAATCACTTCCTGCACATACTTCGGAACCTGCAGCTTGTACCCATCGCGCTGGGTCCATGCTTCCTGCGCCGTAATCGCGATGCCTTCTTCCACGGTCGCGGGATAATGGGTACGAATCTCCGAGCCGATACGATCTTTCAGGGGCGTAATGATTTTGCCGCGCGCGGTGTAGTCTTCGGGATTGGCACTGAACACCAGCGCCACATCGAGCGGCAGCCGAACGGGATAACCTTTAATCTGCACGTCGCCTTCCTGCATGATGTTGAATAGTCCCACCTGAATCTTCCCCGCGAGGTCAGGGAGTTCGTTAATGGCGAAAATACCGCGATTGGCGCGGGGAAGCAGGCCATAGTGAACCGTGAATTCGCTGCTCAACTCATGGCCACCGCGAGCTGCTTTGATGGGATCAATGTCGCCGATCAGGTCGGCAATAGTGACATCGGGAGTCGCGAGTTTTTCTACATAGCGATCATCGCGTTGTGAGATACGAAATCGCAGTCGCATCACCGCATTTCGCGATCGTCTCGCGGCAGCGGCGGCAGATCGGTTCATAGGGGTTGTCGTGAATCTCGCATCCGGCGACGTATGGCATTTGTGGATCGAGCAACGCGGTCAGCGCGCGCAAGATGCGGCTTTTGGCTTGACCACGTAGCCCGAGCAGGATGAAATTGTGCCGGGAAAGAATGGCATTCACGATCTGCGGCACCACCGTGTCGTCGTAGCCCACGATGCCGGGAAAGATGGGTGTGCCTGCGCGCAGCTTGTTCACGAGGTTTTCGCGCAGCTCATCTTTCACGCGCCGGGTACGCAAACGTTGTTCCGTAAATGGACTTTGGCGCAATTCGCCGAGTGTGCGCGGAAGACTCATGGAAACCCCCACGGGAAACAGCCTGTCTATCGCGATTATACCCCGGAGGAACTCAGTCGCTGGAGCGGGCTAACGTCCTTTAGTGCACGTGTCCGTTGCCGCCGGCTTTTTGGCGCACCCGGACAGTGCGGCGCAGATTGGGAAGGATGGTCTGAAAATACGAGATCACGGCTTCGACGCGTTCGGCCTCCGACTTCATTCCCAGCAAGGTTTGCTTGAAATCCAGATCCAGTGGAAGCGAACCCGCGAGATGGAAAGAGAGCAGCGCGGCCTCGATATCAGATGTGTTCACCGGTTCTGCCCCTGCCAGCTTCATGATCTCGCGGTGGAGACCCAATACCTCGGCGATCTGCTCGGGCGGCGCATGCGAAGGTTCGTCCTGCAACTGCAGGACCTCAGCTTGAAGAAATGCACGCTCCCGGTTTACTTGCATGATTTCAAAACGTTGCTGGCCCTGGCTCACGATATCCATGCGGCCGTCGGGATATTTCTTGGCTACTTTGACAATTTTAGCCGTGCAGCCGATTTCGGCTATTCCCTCTTCCTTGCTGCGGACTACTCCAAACGTCTTCTGCTCGGCGAGGCATTCAGAAATCATCTCCTGGTAACGAGGCTCGAAAATATGCAATTGCAGGACGGTGCCTGGAAATAGAACCACATCGAGCGGAAACAGGGGAAGCAGTGTGCTCACTACACCCTCACCAAACGTTCCACCGATTGTACGCCTGCTTGACTTGCTGCCTTGGGAAGCATAAAAGCTCGGCATGGGCTCTGCGGAATCAAATTCTTCCGGGAAGGTTGTGGTGGTGACAGGCGCCTCCATGGGAATCGGGGAAGCGATCGCGAAGCTGTTCGCTGACCTGGGCGCGCGTGTGGTGCTGCTCTCGCGTGATGCGGGACGCGCCGAAGCTGCCCGCCACCGGACTGGCCACACCGAACGAACTCTGGCCCTGGCCTGCGACGTCCGCCATCGCGAAGAAATTGATCGCGTGCTTGGTCTGACGTTGCATCATTTTGATCGGATCGATGTGTGGGTCAACAATGCAGGGCACGGTCTGTTGGATTCCGTCGCGGAGGTCGACATGGCGGCTTGCCGCGATATGTTTGAGACCAACTTCTTTGGCGCCCTGGCCGCCATGCAGGCGGTCATTCCTGTGATGAGGGAACAAGGGTCAGGGGTAATCGTGAACATCTCCAGCGTGGCCGGGTATATTCCCCTGCCGTTCCACTCGCTTTACAGTGCCACAAAGTTTGCCATGAATGCCATGAGCAAAGCGGCGCGTGTGGAACTGATGGGTGACGGTATTCATGTTATGACGGTCTGCCCCGGGTACGTGCGCACTGCGTTCGGAGAGAATATTGTCCGCGGCAAGGAATCGAAGCAGGTGCGTCCTGCCAGCGCCCGCGGAATCAGCGCTGATCGAGTGGCCCGTGCGGTCTATCGAGGATATTTGAAGCGCAAGCGGGAAGTCGTGGTTCCCTGGACGATGCATCCGGTGATTAAGCTGTACCAGCTTTTTCCCGGTCTGGTCGAGTGGTCGATGGCAAAGATGGCAAAGCCAGCGAAGTAACAAAGATTATCCGGCACACTGCTTTCAGCCCAATTCGGCCAGCATTCCTTCCATCTCGGATTGGGCATGCGCGTTGCCGGTTCTTTTCGCCGAGATGATGCCGTCGATCAGCATTTCCCTGGCTTCTGGAACCCGCTGGGCTTTGGCCAGTGTCTGAGCTGCCATGAAGTAGCCGGCCGTGTAGCCAGGGTGGTTTGCGAGCAGTTCTCGAAAATGTTCCAGCGCACGGTCTACTTCGCCGGCGTTGGAATATTCCATTGCCAGTCCGTAGCGGGCGAAGGCGTCGGTGGGATTCTGCGCGAGAATTTCGTTAAGCATCGCGACTCGGTCCATAGAAACCCAGTTGTTTCGTGGCCAGTAGCCAGTTAAAGACTACTACAACCCTCCGCCCAAACTGATCTGTGCGCCGGCGGCGGCATCAGGATATTCTCCGCGGTACTAGCAGGTCTACCATGCAACTGAGTACAATGAGCGCGTCATTCCGAACCGAGGATTTTGACCGTTGCCCTGTCCCTTTTTCATGCCGGTAAAGAGGCTGGAGGAAGACGGGACATGGTTGCACCCTTCCCGCTTGCCCTTAAAAGGCGGTTGGGACGGGCGTTGCTGTGCTCCTGGTCATGAAGGAACCGAACTTTCACGGCAGGAACTTCATGAATGCAACCTGGGCTATGCGGCCAAATGTCCTCGATTGCCACAGGAGCGCCCTTGCGATGCGATCCGGTTCTCGGTCGCTCAGGACATGGGCGAAAATCTGCTTTTGTATTTCGTGTGCGAAAGGAATCATCAACCGGTTGAACATGGCGCGCTGGAGTATGATCTCGCGAACGGGCTCTGGAAATCGTGTCACAAGGACACGCGTATTCAGAGGATGGCGGAATGCTACCTCGAGATGTATTTAGAACGCCGATCTGTTTCGGCCATAGCTTAGGTTTAGAGCGCAAAACTTCATGAAAAACAATGATGGCGTGGATCTGCCCCGGCCAGTCCGGGACTCACAATCGGAGATGGCTGAAATTGTTTTACCTAACGATGCCAACCCGCTCGGTGCGCTGCTAGGCGGGCGCTTAATGCACTGGATTGACCTGGCTGGCGCTATGGCGGCACATCGTCATGCGCGCGCGTACGTGGTCACCGCCGCCATCGATCATCTAGATTTCTGGGTTCCGGTGCATGTGGGCGATCTCGTGATCCTGCGTTCCTCAGTGAATCGCGTGTTCCACACCTCCATGGAAGTCGGAGTGAAAGTGTGGGTAGAGAATTATTTGGTCGATAACTGCCAGCACGTCAGCTCGGCGTATCTGACGTTTGTTGCCGTGGACGGTGGTGGGCGACACGTGGCGGTTCCTGCCGTGATTCCCGAAACTGATGAACAGAGGCGGCGCTACGACGATGCCGGGCGACGGCGCGAAATCCGCAGACTGGAACGGGAGCGCAGGCTGAGCGTCAAGCGCTAGCTGGCCCTTCTGAAGGCACCGGCGGCCGCGGATTCCCGCCTGTATAATCTAGTTTTTAGCATTTACTCTATCTGGAAGGTGCCGTTTTGAGCTCCCCCATGCCTCCCCGTCCCGGACAGCAACCCCAGCAGGGTCCACAGCCTCTGCCGGGTGTAGACGCAATCATCGCGGTTGGTTCCGGAAAAGGAGGTGTCGGCAAAACCACCCTGGCGGTCAACCTCGCAATCGCCCTGACCAAAATGGGGCACAAGGTTGGTCTGCTCGACGCCGATGTGTATGGTCCGAATGTTCCTTTGATGCTGGGCATCAGCGCACAGCCCAAAGTTCTCGGAGATAACCGGATTGAGCCGCTGGAGGCACATGGCCTCAAGGTGATCTCCGTGGGATTCTTGAACCCTGGCGATAAGCCCTTGATCTGGCGCGGGCCCATGTTGCATTCCATCATCCGGCAGTTTCTCGGCTCGGTGGTGTGGGGGCAGCTTGACTATCTAGTCGTGGATTTGCCGCCGGGAACCGGAGACGTGTCGCTTTCGCTCATTCAGACTGTGCCCCTTACCGGCGCCATCGTGGTTTCCACGCCGTCTGATGTCTCTCTTCAGGATGCCCGCAAAGCGATTGAGATGTTTCGGCAGATGAAAGTGGACGTTGTGGGGATGGCGGAGAATATGAGCTACTTCATTTGCCCAAACTGCCATCATGAAACCGATATTTTCTCCCGCGGAGGCGCGGAGAAAACGGCGCAGCAATTTGGAGTCGCCTTTTTAGGGAACATCCAGCTCGATCCGGGAATCCGCCAAGCTGGCGATGCCGGTCAGCCTGCGGTTCTCGCAGGCGAAGATTCCCCACAGGCGAAGTCTCTCTATGAGTTCGCACGGAACGTGAAAGCGCGAGTGGAAGAAATCAAAGCGAGCGCTCCCGAAAGCGTAATTCAGATTCAGTAGTTTCTCGTGTCATCCCCAATCGGTTCCGATGGCTCCCGGCTCAGTAAGTCAGCGGTCAACAACACGCCGTCTTCCTGTCGATCTGGACTTTACTGGTGAAGGCGGACGGTGACATCGTATCTGCCGCCACGTTATCTTTGGCAGTTTCGGAATAATCCTCGGGTGTAAACCCTCCAGTACCGCGGTAACTTTCTCAGCTTGGCGCGCAATGCTACAGTGCGAAGCCAGGGGGGAGCCGATGCATTCGCATCGGTTCATATACGGCTATTCGGCTTCTGAAGCCGCAGCCGCAGGAGTTTCGATGCCGCGGAATACCCCGGCTCTTTTTATCGCGCTGCTACTCCTGTCTGTCCTGCCCCGGGCCCACGGACAGCAAGAACAAACCTCTTCTAGCCAGGCAACTCAGGACACCAAATCGCTGGCCGAGATTGCGAAGAGCGCCAAAGCGGCCAAGACCAAAGACCCTCGCGCGAAGAAAGTCATTACCGACGAAGATATAGCCTCTCTGCATGGCCCCCTGCCCAGCTTGGACTTGACCGAAGACGACAACTCGGACGAGATCATCGAGGCAATCCACGCTTATCGCGAGAAACACACCGCTGAGGAAACCGAAGCGACCGTACACAAGTGGTATGACGAGTATGACTCAACCCTGTTGACCGCTATCCGCGAGAACAGAAAAACTGAGGAGCGCAGGAGCGACACCATGTACAACGGGTATTGGGGTTGTCAGGACTCGCCAAATTATCAAACCTGCGTGGTACGTAGACGCGCGGAAACTCGCGGCCTCCACAATGACCAAGCTGGGATGAGGGGCGACGGATTCATGGTCGGCCACATTCAACAGCAATTGATGAAGATTCGCGCGGGGATCGCTCGATACGGTCTTCACTATGACTGGTTCAAAGTGCGCAATGGAAACGGAATCGGCAGCTTCTGACCAGCCTTTCAGACTCGTTGCCCGACCCTCTTCGAGGAGGCTTCGTTTTTTGCAGAGCCGACACCCGGCCTCGCCGAGCGTGTTGCGCGAACCGCAATTTGCGCCCCCTAGAGCGGATCCGGATGTCTTTTGGCCGGACCAATATCGTCCGGCATCATCCCTAGAGCGACCGCGGCACTGGCGACGGACAAACCTGCGCAGATCAGCATCACCAGCCGGAATGCGAATAGGAATGCGCCATCGATGGCTGCTCGGATCATGGTCCTCGTAGACTCATCCAGAGTAGCCGGCGGTTGTAAGCCGCCGAGTTTGATCTCGCCGGCCTGAAGCTCGTGAAGCGTGCCCGCGGGCAGCGAGAGTTTCTCAAGCACGGGATTCAAGCGAAAACTGAAGGCGCCGACCATCACGACTCCCAGGACGGCGACAGCCAGCACCCCTGCGACCCGGGCCACAGCGTTATTGATTCCGGAAGCCGTCCCGACCCGATCTTGATCCACAGAATTCATCACCACCGTGGTGAGAGGGGCCACCGTGACGGCCAGGCCCAAACCAAGAACGAGGATTGCCGGGAAAAACGTCTTCCAGTAACTGCCCCCGGTCGAGGGCACAGCAAATAGAGCGAAGCCAAACGACGCAACGAGCGGGCCAACGATCAACGGCGTTCTCGCACCGTAGTGCGCGATCAGCCCGCCAGACCAGCGGGAAAGGGAAAACATCAACAGAATCAGAGGGAGTGCAGCGGCACCCGTGGCAGTGCTTGTGTATCCCTGGACCTGGATCAGGTTGAGCGGAAACAAAAAGAAGAAAATGCCAATTGCGGCGTAGAGAAACAGGGTAAGCAGGTTTGCTCCGCTGAAACTGCGGGATGCAAAAAGCGCGAGCGGAACCATTGGGAAAGGTACCGCAGCCTCGACGAAGATGAAAATAACCAGAAAGAGAGTTCCGGCAATCAAACTCGCAACGACCAGCGGGTGTTCCCAACCCAGACTCGCCGACTCGACGAATCCGGTTACCAGGCCGCCCAACCCGAGCGTGACCAGCAGAGCGCCCAGCCAGTCCACGCGCCCGGCGATAGCGCTGCGGCTTTCGGGAATGCGCCAAAGCGAAAGGACGATCACGGCCGCCGCGATGGGAAGATTGACGAGAAACGCCCAGCGCCAGGAAGCATGCTCAATCAGCCAGCCGCCGATGACCGGTCCGGCAGCCGTAGTGATCGCAGTAAAGCCCGACCACGTGCCGATCGCCTGGCCGCGCGTCTTCTCATCGAAAGAGGCTCCGATAATGGCGAGACTGCCCGGTACCAGTAATGCAGCACCCACCCCCTGAATGCTGCGCGCGATGATTAACTGGTGAATGCTCGAGGCCAGGCCACAAAACGCGGAGGCCACCGCGAAAATCGCCACACCCACCACGAACATCTGCCGGCGACCAAACCGGTCGCCGAGCGCGCCCCCAGTGAGAATCAGCGCACTGAGAAACAGCCCATAAGACTCGACTACCCATTGCACGTCCGCCAGAGTAGCGTGAAAGCTGGCCTGCAACGCAGGGAGCGCGACATTGACAACTGTGCTGTCAATGAACGCCAGGCTGGAGGCGAGAATAGTGGCAGCCAGGATCCACGGTCTCGCCTCTGCTAAGCACGGAACTTCAGTGCCCACCGAGCGAATTTCGGCCTCATCGCAAGGCGGTTTCATGTTTGGGTTCCAAACCGTGCCAAACCAAACACGAGGTCAGGATTTTCGTCTTCCAATACAAGTTTGGCTACCATTTCCCCCACTGCGGGGCCATGCTTGAAGCCATGTCCCGAACCCCCGCCAACCAGCCAGATATCTCTGCGCTCGGGGTGGCGGTCGATAATGAAATGATTGTCGGGGGTGTTCTCGTACTGGCAGACTTGTGTTGCCACGAGCGGAGCGTTCTTCAAAGCGGGAAAACGGAAACTGAGATAATCACGAATCGCCTGCAGCCCGTCTGCGTTCACCACGCGCTCGCCGTGGGTCGGTTCGAATTCCGGCCCGCGTGTATCGTCGGCGATCTTGAAGCCCGCCGGGTCCGCTGGAATGCCGTATATGAAATGCTCCCGATGGTCCCCCCAGACGGGCAGCTTGTTTCCTGAGAAGCGATCATCTCCGGCCGACGTGCCGAAGAAAAATATATCCTGCTTCGTTACGCGGATGCGATTACCGATCGTCTTCGGAAACAAGCTACTCAGCCACGGTCCGCAGGCGAAAACGTATGCGTCAGCCTTGAGCTTTGAGCCGTCGGAAAGGGCCAGTGCGTTCCATTCAAGACCGTCGAGTTCGCTCCACAGAACGGAGGCCTGCAGATAGCTTCCACCCTCGGCAAGAAATCCATCGCGAACAGCCTCGCAGGAAGGGCCGGCTTCAAGAAACCCGCCGTTTGGTTCGTAGATTCCCCACGGCACGTCTTCAAGATTAATCTGCGGCCAGCGCATGGCCATCTCATTGCTGGCAAGCTCTTCATAGGGAATACCTGCTTTTTGCAAAAGGGACAAAGAGCCGCGCTCGAACTGATCATCATGGGCTGCGGCCATCCAGAGCACGCCGGTGCGATGTAGCAGGCGCCGATGCCACCGCTGCTCGTGCTCCAGCCACAATTGCAGGGCGCGTGCCGTCATCGCGGTGTAAGGCTGGTTCGGCCCGTAGGTACCCCGGATCACCCGCGTCGCACCGCTGGAAGAAGACCGGGAGTTGCCCGGTCCCCAGGCATCGAGAAGAGTGACGCGTGCCCCACGCCGCAGAAGATATAACGCGGTCCATCCGCCAAATGCTCCGGCACCGATCACGGCTACGTGCGGCTTTTGTGCCACATTCCTCCTGGCCGAATAATTCAGGCTGCAAATGCTGATTTCAAGGTTCAAGAAGAGGACTCAGGAAACCTCGGCGGCAATGCGGAAACCGACAAAGCCACAACAATACCCAGAGAAACTTCAAGAAAACGATGAATCATGGTCGGCACGGGCGAAGGGGTGTCACCGGTCAACATGATAATTGCGACAGTGACGCCAGCCAGCCGCAAACTCTGCTTTAGGTTCAACGCTTCACAGACCAGAGCGGTAACGCACACCGCCAACGCGAACCATAAGAGATGGCGCCTCCCGAAGAAGGCGAAAATGCCTCCGGTCACGGCGCCCACGGCGGTTCCGATCAACCGGTCGCGGGAGGCCTTGAAGGTCTCGCCGACGTCCGCGCCCATTACGACCAAAGCGCTGATGGCTGCCCAGTAGCCTTGTGGCAGCATCGCGAGCCCAGCAAGATACAGAGCGGCCGCACCCGCTACGGCAGACTTAACGGCGTGAGTAAGCAATAGTGGTGTGAAAGGGTTTTTTGGAGGCATTGGCATTCACTGAGGGATAGTATGCCTGACGCGTCTGGCGCAACTTAACCTAAGAAATTAGCATTCGCAACCCGGGAGTGCTAACCTTGACATGGTGGAGACGGGTTCCTAGAATCGAAATAGAGTCATTCATCTATTCTCCAGCTAAGTTTATGTATTTTAAGTGTTTAAATGGATTCTTAAGGATGTGAGAGATTGACCCACGATAAAACACCGTCTGGCGGAGCGCCGATAGGTGGCCGAGAGAGGGAAATCCTGACCGCGATCGTGGAGACCTTTATTGCTACCGGAGAACCCGTTGGTTCGCGGACCCTGGCACGCTCCAACCGCGAAGGGCTGAGCCCGGCCACTATCCGCAATGTCATGGCGGATCTGGTCGAAGCCGGCTACCTCGATCAGCCTCACACTTCCGCGGGGCGGATTCCGAGTCCGGAGGCATACCGCTACTATGTGGAAAACCTTACCGGGGAGGCCCGCCTTTCACCGGAGAATGAAGACCTCATCCATCACGAACTGCAAGGAATTTCTGACGTGCAGGAGTTCATGGAGCGTACTTCACATGTGCTCTCACTGATCTCGCGAAATGTCGGCGTGGCGGTGGCACAGGGCGGGACAAAAAACGCGCTGGAGCATGTGTACTTCTCGCGGCTGGGGGATCAGAAGGTGCTGGCCGTTGTGGTGACCCGCTCGGGTGTGGTTAGAGACCGCGTGCTGCGACTCGATCTGCCGCAGGCTGATCTGGATCAGGCTGCGCGCTTCATCAACGAGAACTTTCGTGGCTGGACCATGGAAGCGATGAGGAACGAGCTCGACCGGCGGCTGGAGCAGGAGCGCAGCGAATATGATCGGCTGATGACCTCCGTCGAACAACTGTACCGTCAGGGCGCGCTGGCAGCGGATGAATCTTCTCAGATGGTGTTCGTCGAGGGCGCGGCGAATCTGGTGGTCGGCGAGAGCGATCGGCAACGGCTGCAAGAGTTGCTGAAAACCTTGGAGGAAAAGCAGAAGATCGTTGATCTACTGGCGGCTTATCTGGATACGAAGCAAGAAGCCGTCCGCGTGGTGATTGGTCTGGATGAGGCGCTGCCCTCAATGCGAAATCTGGTGTTGATCGGCGCCCCCGCCCGCGTGGGCGGAGAGGTGATTGGATCACTGGCGGTGATAGGGCCAACGCGCATCGATTATCAACATACAATGACGGCAGTGTCCTACATTGCGCGTTTGTTTGACAGGATTTTGAACGAATCGGAGTGAAGATATGGTGAGGACAAACGGTAAATCGGAGGTCAGGCCCCAGGAACTCGATCCCGAGCATGAGTTGCCTGCGGCTGCGGACGGTGCAGAAGAATCCGCCGCTCCGGGTGTGCGCGACGAAAAGTATTCCGAACTGGAAAAGCTAAAGGCGGAGCGCGCTACTTTGCTCGATCGCCTGGCACGTTTGCAGGCTGAGTTTGAGAATGCACGCAAGCGCGCGGCACGCGAACAGCAGGAATTCCGCGAATACGCGGTGGCGGATGCGATCAAGGCGCTGCTGCCCATTCTTGATAGTTTCGAGCGAGCGCTGCAATCTGGTTCTCAGGAAACCTCCGAGTTCCACAGTGGGGTGGAACTCATCTATAAGCAACTAATCGATACTTTGGGAAAGCTGGGTGTGAGCCGAATTCCGGCGAAGGGTGGGCAGTTCGATCCGCATCTGCATCAGGCTATCGAAATGGTGGATACGAACCAGGCACCCGATCATCTGGTACTTGAAGAATTACAGCACGGCTATAAGCTAAAAGACCGGCTGCTGCGGCCCGCGATGGTGAAAGTAGCGCGCAACTCGAAGCACTAAGATCAAAGAAATTTGAAAGGCGAGGAAAAGGCCATTCGGACCGAAAACGTGAAACGTGATTACTACGAGGTGCTCGGGGTGGCGCGCGGGGCGAGCGAGCAGGAGATCAAGAGTTCATATCGCAAGCTGGCAATGCAGTTCCATCCCGACCGCAACCCTAACAATCCTGACGCGGAAGAAAAATTCAAGGAAGCCACGGAAGCTTATGCCGTGCTGGCAGACGGTGAGAAGCGCGCTCTGTATGACCGTTTTGGGCACGCTGGAGTGAGCAACGCCGGTGGCGGAGGCTTTGACGCATCGGCCTTCCAGGATCTCACTGATATTTTCGGCGACTTCTTTGGCTTTGGCGATATTTTCGGCGGGGGAGGCCGCCGGCGGGGCCGGGCCCAGCGGGGCGCTGATTTGCGCGAAGATGTAAACCTGGAATTCGAGGAAGCCGTTTTCGGTACAGAAACCAAGGTGGTCGTTCGCCGCCACGAGAGTTGTGAAGAGTGCCGCGGTTCCGGAGCCGCGCCGGGCAAGGCGCCGGTCGCTTGCCGGTCTTGCGCGGGCCGCGGGCAAGTGCGTTATCAGCAGGGCTTTTTCAGTATCGCGCGCACCTGTCCCACGTGCCAAGGTACGGGCAGCGTGATTACCGATCCCTGCCAGAAATGCAAAGGCGAAGGCCGCATCTTGCGCCAGAAGACCGTCGAGACGAAAGTCCCCGCTGGAGTAGAGGACGGTACTCGCATTCGCTTTAACGGACTGGGTGAGGCGGGTGCGTTTGGTGGTCCGGCTGGTGATCTTTACGTCGTTTTGCACGTCAAGGAACATGCGTTTTTTGAACGCGACGGGAATGATCTGCATTGTGTGGTCCCAATCTCTTTCACCCAGGCAGCTCTGGGCGCGGAGATTCGTGTGCCCACTCTGGAGGGCGAACAGATTTTGAAGGTCCCCGACGGAACCCAGTCAGGAACCACCTTGCGCTTGCGTGGCAAAGGGGTGCCGGTGCTCAATGGGCACGGCAAAGGCGATTTGTTCGTAGAAGTGCGCATTCAAACGCCAGGTAAGTTAAGCAAGCGGCAGAGAGAGCTGTTGCAGGAACTCGAGGGAACGCTACAAGTGGAAAACAAGCCTCAGCGGCGCGGCCTGATGAATAAGATGAGGGATATGTTCAGCTAGTCCAGATTCAGCAAGTAGAGGACCGTCCGCACCGCAACTCTCCAAGTGCTATGACCCGCCGCCGCTGGATCGCCGATGAGGTTTCCGGCAACCGGGCCGTGATGGCCGGGGCGCACGCCGATCATCTCGCCAATGTCCTGCGCGCCCGAGTGGGCCAGGAATTTGACATTGTGACCGGAGCGGGCGTCCGTTGCGGAAAAATCACAAGCATCAGCCAGGACAAAATCGAGTTCGAACTCGGCGAGGAAATTCCAGCCGTTGCGGCCCTCAACGTGGTTGTGCTTCTTTCCATCTTCAAGTTCGACCGGATGGAATGGGCAATCGAAAAATGTACGGAACTGGGAGTGTCGCGAATCGTGCCTGTGATTGGCCGGCGAACCGAGATACATCTTGCCGCTGCCGCAGAAAAACGTGTCGAGCGCTGGCAGCGTATCGTGCGCCAGGCAGCCGAACAGTCGCGGCGCGATTCCGCGCCCTCCATTTCCTGCCCTTTAAAGCTGAAAGATGCTGTGGCACTGCATGCGGAGACACGTATCGTTTTAGCAGAGACAGAACAGGGGACGCTGTTGAAAGAGGCCCTCGAGTCCCACCCCGAGGGAAGAGAAGTCGCGCTAGCGATAGGGCCGGAGGGCGGTTGGACGCAAACGGAGTTGGGACTGTTCCACGCTTCCGGGTGGACTGCCGCTTCACTGGGAAACACGATCCTCCGTGCCGAAACTGCGGCCATCGCAGCGGTTGCCGTAGTCGTGTCTGAACTTCAGCGTTAGGTAGCCAACCTTTTCCTCTATACTGTCTGATATTCTCCTCAAAATGCCTGGCGAGAAGTTGATGCCGGAAGTCTCTCTCCTCCAACCTGACGCGCGCCAGCAGACAGCGGTTGAACACATCCACGGTCCCCTGCTGGTGGTGGCTGGCGCCGGAACAGGGAAGACGACCGTACTGACGCAGCGCATCGCGCGCTTGATTCGTGAGGGCCATGCTCATCCCGATGAGATTCTGGCGCTCACCTACACCAACAATGCGGCCAACCAGATGCAGGACCGCGTGCGAGACGAGCTAGGAAGCTCTGCGGCCGGACTTCAGGTCATGACTTTCCATGCCTACTGTGACCATCTTTTGACTCGAGCCGGACGACGTTTCGGCGTGCTGGACGATACTGATCTTTGGATCTATGTGCGCCGACGCCTCCACGAACTGCATCGCAGCTATTTCGTCCGCGCCGCCAACGTGGGCCAGTTTCTAAAAGACCTGCTCGATTTCATGCGCCGCTGTCACGATGAACTGGTAAATCCGGAACGGTACGCTGCTTACGTAGAAAAACTGGCGAACTGCGAGCTGCCGCTTCCCCGCACCGCAACTTCGAAAAAAGCCGAGGCTTTAAGTGCTGACGAAGTCATGGGACGCTGCCGGGAAATCCGCGATGTGTTCGCGACGGTCGAGCGCATGTTGCGCACGGATAATCTGGGCACCTTCGGCCACATGATTACCTACGCCCACGAACTTCTGCGCGAGGACCCAGAAGTCTTAGTTCGTGAGCAAAACAGGGCGCGATTCATTCTGGTGGATGAATTTCAGGATGCGAATTTTGCTCAGATCAAGATCCTTGAGAAGCTGGCTGGGGAAGAGCGTAACGTGTTTGCCGTGGGGGATCCAGACCAGGCGATCTACCGCTTTCGGGGGGCTTCGAGCGCTGCCTTCCAACTGTTCCGTCGGCAATTCCCCGACACGCGCGTAGTTTCGTTGGAGAAGAATCGCCGCTCGACCGCCTCGATACTAAACTGCGCTTTTGCCTTGATCTCGGAGAACCCGGAAGTTTTTGAGCGCAGACAAGAGCCTACGGTCCCCCATCGCAGAACGCCACTGGTCTCAGCGCGCGAGCAAGATGCGACGCGTCAGGGAGAAAAACTCGCAAGCCCGCCAGTTGAAGCTGTGGTTCTTGTGCGCAAGGAGGCGGAGTGCACCGACCTTGTATCCGCGATTCGGCAAGTGCAACGGCAGACACGCTGCCCGTGGAGTGATTTTGCCGTTCTCTATCGTACTCACTCGCATCGCGACGAAGTTGCGGTCGAATTGGCGCGGCAGGGAATTCCGTTTTCGATCGAAAACATGGACGTTCTCGACACGCCCGAGGTCCGCGACCTTCTGGCTTGCGCGGGCGCGGTGATTTCCAGTCTCGACGATACCAGCCTGTTTCGCGTGGCCGCCCTGCCCCAATTCACAATCGACCCCCAGGAACTGCGTGCGGCTATGAAAGCATTCTCCCGAGAGGCGACACAAGGCAGCCTTGCCACCGCGTTGGCCGAAGTTCACGGGGGCAGTTCTGTGCTTCAACTTATCAGGGAAGTGCAATCGGAAGTCAACTCCCGCAGCGGCATAAAGACCAAATCGGCTCTCGAGATCATTATCCAGGGCTTCAATTTGAATCGGAATTCTGCCGCCATACGCGCGGTCCTCGACTTTGCTGGTGAATGGGAAAAGAAAACCAAGGCCATCACTCGCACTGGGGAGATGAGCGAGTTTCTGGAGTATCTGGGGTACTTCCGTGAAGCCGGCGGGGTGATCCCGCTACCTGCGAGCGACGAGAATGCGGTGAGCCTACTCACTGTGCACGCCGCCAAAGGATTGGAATTCAAGCACGTCTTTATCCTGCGGGCGAATTCGCCCTCTTTCCCCTTCTCTTACCGTGAGTCACTGATCGAGTTTCCTCGTGAGCTGCGGGATGAAGACTCCGCGGCCCAGGACGATGACAAGACGTTACATAACCAAGAAGAGCGGCGCTTGTTTTACGTCGCGATGACACGAGCGCGCGATTCGCTGACCATCTATGCCAAGCGCGGCACAGGCAAGACCGACGAAACTCCGCCAGGTTTTCTACGTGACCTGCTCAAGAATCTGAGCCTCAGTCCCTGGCTTAACCGGCGCAATGCTCGCCCTTTTCAGACGGACTTATTCGGCGAGGCGGCTACCGTCGTGAACACCGCCTGCTCCCGGACTGCGGAATGGACACAATTACCGGCGGCTCCCGGTCTTCATGCGCGGCTGAGCGCATCTGCTGTGGAGCTGTATAAGACTTGTCCGCTGCAGTTCAAACTCAAACGGGAGTGGCGAATTCCAGAGGATGTTCCGGCTGCCGTGCAATACGGTGCTGCGATGCACCGGGTACTGCGCACCTATTTCGATGCGGTACGCATGAGCCGGCCGATTCCCGATGATGGGCTCATCGAGCTATTTCGGAATGATCTGGCCCAGGCGCGAATTCAGGACCCATATCAGCAGCAACTCTACGAGCAGCAGGGAGTGGACCAACTACGGGGGTTCCTTGAAGGCCTGCGTGGTTCGGCCTTGCCTGAGGTGCTGCACGTGGAAGAGACCTTCGAGATCAAGATAGGCGACACCACTCTTGTAGGACGCATGGACCGGGTCGACCGAACCCGCGACGGCAGCGTTGTCATTACCGACTACAAAACGGGAAGGCCGAAGGCGCAGGATGACGCCGACGAGAGCTTGCAGCTTTCCATCTACATGCTGGCTGCCAAAGAGAGGTGGGGATACGAGATCGATCATCTGGCTTTCTACAATCTCGAAGGAAATGTACCCATAATCACGCGGCGAAGTCAGGCAGAGTTGCAGAACGCCAGAGTTGAGATCGAGAAGGCCGCAAAAGATATTGCTGCGGGAAAGTTTGAACCGAAAGCGGGAAGGCACTGCGTCTTCTGCGCTTACCGAACACTGTGCCCGAAGACCGAAAAGCATATCCTGCCTTCGAAGTTAGCCGAGACCAGCGGGCGCCGGCGGCGAGGCGCTTCGCGATAGGGTAGGACAGGGACGACGGGGTGGCGCACCAAAAACTTAGGGGACGCTTTTCGCGTCCCCACTTGTTTCTCAACTCAAGTTGCTTAGTGTTTCTTTTTCTTCTTGGCTTTCTTCTTAGTTGCCATTGAACCTATTCTCCCTTCCATTTTTCATGGACTGTGCAACGATCTTCAGTTGCGACTGATTGAAATCTAGAGTCAATGAAAAGTGATGTCAAGAAAAAAATGATGCCGCACACCTCGTCAGACGCCACACCGAAGTCACCAAACACCGCTCGCGAGGAAAGTTGGCAGTGCAGAGAACAGGATCGACAACGTCATGCACCGAGAAACCGCGCCCGGTGTTTCCTCATCGCTAGGCGCTACCCGAAAATCCTGCGCTGGTTTGCTCACGCTTTCCCTGCACATTCGGAAGGCGAAATCCGAGGATTTCCCTGCTGCATCTATCTATAATTGAGTTTGCGAGATCATCGCGAGGGCACTTCTATGGCTGGTTTTGACGAAGTTGTCATCATTTCAGGCTGCCGCACCCCTGTCGGAAAATTCCAGGGCAGTCTCTCCGACTTGAGCGCCACGCAATTGGGCGCGATCGTCGTCCGCGAAGCGGTACAGCGCGCGAAGGTTGATCCCAAGCAGGTGGACGAATGCATTATGGGCAACGTCGTCGCCGCCGGACTGGGACAAAACCCGGCCCGCCAGGCAGCGCTTTTCGGCGGTCTGCCGCCGGAAGTGGGTGCCATGACTGTAAACAAGGTCTGCGGCTCAGGACTTAAAGCCGTTGCGCTGGCGGCGCAGGCGATTCAGACCGGCAACAGCGCGGTGGTTGTGGCGGGCGGCATGGAGTCCATGACCAATGCTCCCTACCTTCTTCCGCAAGCGCGCAAGGGATACCGGCTGGGGAACGCGCAGATCATCGACTCGATGGTGCACGATGGTCTGTGGGATATTTACAACGACTACCACATGGGAGTGACGGGCGAGAATGTCGCGGAGAAATATGGGATCACTCGCGAAGAGCAGGACCAGTTTGCCGTTAATTCACATCGCAAGGCGGTGGCTGCGATCAAGGAATGCCGCTTCAAATCGCAGATTGTGCCCGTGGAGCTGCCTGCGAAAAAGAAAGGTGAGGCGCCAATATTGTTCGAGAAGGACGAATCGCCGCGGGAAGATACGACCATCGAGATTCTGCGTTCCCTCAAGCCGGCCTTCAAGAAAGATGGCACCGTTACTGCAGGCAACGCGCCGGGAGTAAATGACGGGGCGGCCGCGCTCGTGGTTACCAGCGCGCGGCGAGCGAAAGAATTGGGCGCCGGGCCGATGGTGCGCATCATGGCTCAGGCCACCAGCGGCATCGATCCCAAGTGGGTGATGATGGCGCCGGTGAGTGCAGTTCGCAAGATCTGGGAAAAGACTGGGTGGAAGAACGAGGACGTCGATTTGTACGAACTGAATGAAGCCTTCTCGGTGCAAGCTCTGGCCGTGATTCGTGAACTGGGGCTCGACCCGGAGAAAGTCAACGTGAACGGCGGAGCTGTGGCGATCGGACATCCGATTGGGGCGAGCGGCGCGCGCGTTCTAGTGACCCTGATTTACGAAATGATTCGTCGGGATGTCCATCGTGGCATTGCGGCGCTCTGCCTAGGCGGGGGGAATGCGGTGGCTATGGCGGTCGAGCGGTAAGCGGCGGCTTTGAGAACCTCACCCTCCTCGTCCTCTTAAACCGTGAATCCCCCGCTCACGTTGATGGACTGGCCGGTGATCCAGCGGGCTGCCGAAGAGCACAAGAACAGCACAACATCTGCAACGTCCTCAGCTTCTCCCAGACGTCCAAAGGGGCTGCGTTCAATCGCGCTCCGCAATACGTCGGGGTTAGAAAAATGTTCGGCGGTCATGTCCGTTGTTACATACCCCGGGGCCACGGCGTTCACGAGAATTTTTCGGGGCGCGAGTTCCAGGGCCCAACTTCTGGTGAGTGAATCCACCGCAGCTTTTGTGGCGCCATACAAACTTCGCCCCGCGCCAATCCCCACTCTTCCTGCCACCGAAGACAGGTTTACGATGCGGGCGCCTTCCCGCATCAGAGGCAAGGTGGCTTGCGTTAAGAGGAACATCGATCCAATGTTCACCTCCAGCATTGCTCGCACGTCGTTCACCGAAGTCGAGCCGAGAGGCGTGGGACCCCAGATGCCGGCGTTGTTCACGAGAATATCCAAACGAACTCCCGCCAGCGATTTGAGCATGGCCTCGATTGCTTCCGGCGATCTCAGATCAGCCTTTAACAACCGTGGAGGGTGGGGAAGTTCGCGGGCAACAGATTCGGCGGCGGCTTCATTCCGGTTGTAGTGCAGCAGAATCTCGGCGCCAGCCTCAGCGAGCTTAAGCACGATCGCACGGCCAATGCCGCGCGAACCCCCGGTGACAAGCGCAGTTTGTCCTCTGAGAGAGCTCATTGCTGAGTCGGAAGGCGATTATACCTGCTGATCTGATGTGGCCGGCGCGACGGGGAGTGTGACCGTGAAAACTGCCCCACCGCCGGGGCCAGAGGTGGCTTCAATGTTGCCGTTATGCTCACGCAAAATTGCTTTGCAAATGCTCAGCCCCAGTCCGATTCCGCGGCCTGGCCTCCTGGTGGTGTAGAAGGGATCGAAAATACTGGGCAGGATTTCTTTCGGAATACCTGGGCCATCATCTTGGAAAATCGCGGAAACGGAGCCGCTTCCTCTTTCGAGACGGATGCGCAGAGTACCCCCTTCCCGCACTTCGCGCATGGCCTGTTCAGCGTTCAGGATGAGGTTCAGGAACACCTGCATCAGCTGATGAGGATCCCCGCTAACCGGCGGGAGCGACGAATCCGGCAGAAAATCTACCGTGATGTTGTTCTTGCGCAACGAGTAGGCGTGGAGGTGCAGGGTGCGCTGCACCACATCGTTCAAGAGAATCGGCCCCTTGCCAGGCGCAGGGGGCTTGGAGAAGTACATCAGGTTCTGCACAATGTCGGCGGCCCTTCGGGCCTGCTGTTGCAGGGTGGTCAGTTGCTTTCGCGCCGTTTCTGAGACTTCGGAATCCTGCAGAAGTTCGGCCATCCCCATGATGCTGGTCAAGGGGTTGTTGAGTTCATGCGCAAACCCGCTGATCATCTGTCCCATAGCAGCCAGCCGGTCGCTCTGGATAATCTGCTGCTCCAGTTTCTTTTCTACCGTGATGTCACGCACCGAAACAATTACGCTGTTGGCGTTGCCCTCGGCGTCGAACAACGGACTCGCCGCGGCACGCAGAGTTCTCCAACTTCCGTCCCGATGCCGCGCGCGGAACTCGCAAAAGTCGAACTTCTTCCGGCCCGTGCTGACATCGCGATATAAGGCAAGGAACTCCGGCGAACGCTCCTGGTTGTCCTCTTCGATTTTCTTGCCGAGGAAGTCCTCAGGTGCGCGCCCCAGCTGATCTCGGATACGCGAACTAATAAATGAGTATCGGCCTTCCATGTCGAGGACGAGAATGAGGTCTGGAAAGCCCTCGAGCAGATCTCGTTGGAACTTCTCCTGGCGGCGCACAGCTTTTTCCATCTGCCGCTGTTCGGTGACGTCCACCAGAGTGCCTTCATAGCGGATGATGTTTCCACCCAAGCCCCAGACCGCGCGCGAGGTATCCAGAAATGTTCCGATCGTGCCATCTTTGCGGCGCAGGTTGATCTCGCGCGCCCGTTCGTTGCCTCGCTCGTCCGCTCCACGCCCCAGAACCGGGCGCTGGGTGGAATCTGTATTGAGGGCGCCTGGTTCGGCGGCCAGAAGTTCCTCTTTTCCCGTATAGCGAAGCATCTGCACCAGGGCGGCGTTAACGTCCAGCAATTTACCCTCCGGGGTGCTGAAATAGACCCCCTCCTGCAGGGTCTCGAAGAACTCGGTGAATCGCCGTTCTCTTTCCCGTTCTTGGGTCACGTCCCGTGCCAGCGCACTGACCCCGACCACTTCATCGTCTTTCGCGATCGCGTTCAGCACGCAATCAAAGTACAACGTCCGCGCATTGTCCTTCAGCTTTAGCGGGACCAGACCCGACCACCGCCGTTGTTTCAGGAACGGAGCCAACATTGGCTCGACAGCGCTTCGAGTCGGTTCCTGGATGAACTCGCTGATCTCGTGACCAATAATCTCGGCGTAGGACCGACCCAACAGTTGAGTTGTGCGGCGATTCACCGTCCGCAGAGTCCCATTCAGGGACATCGCGAAGGCCACATCATCGATGGAATCGATCAGCTCCTTGAAACTCCGCTGGGACCGCGCGATGACTTGGCTCATCTGGTCCAACTGCTCTTCCGACGGCACCGCATTGGCACGTTCTTGCAGGGTCTTGACTAACTGTCTCAGTTCCGTGGCTTCCCGGCGCCTGCCAAATGCATAGGCAGCGAACAGTACGGTCAAAACCAGTACTCCCAACGAAACCGCACCCAGGTGGTAGGGGAGATTTTCCAGCCGGTCCCAAGCCAAGGCGGCAAAACCAGAGGCCAGCAGGACGAGAAATAGCAACGCCAACCGCCATAATTGGGCTTCTTCGCGCTCCCAATGGCTGGGAGCTCGCACAGATGTGGGCGGTTCCTCTAGCTTCGCCATAAGGGGCGCACGATTTTCCGCGTTATTTCCGGAAAAGAGACTCTCGTGGTAGAGAAATCGTAATGCAACCCGGTACGCGGGAACAATGAGAAGGCTATTGGGCAGGTTGGTTCGGGCCTTTTTCGGGTATTTGGAGTTCACTCGTCACGTCTTGTTGTGACATCTGTCACCGTCGATTCGTGACGCTGGCTCTTATTGTGGATACCCGTTCGCTGGGGGAAGTGTCTTTTGCGGGTCGGCGCACTGAAGCCAGGCTAAGTCACGAGCCATGCTCTACAAGACTATGAGTGCGGCGGTATACGGCATCGATGCGAGCATCATCGAGGTCGAAGTGGACGTTTCTGGCATCAAGACCGCCGAGGATCACTTTCACACCGTTGGCCTGCCGGATGCAGCCGTGCGGGAGAGCCGCGACCGGGTACGCGCCGCCCTGAAAAACTGTGGCTACGATATCCCTACTACCCATATCACGATCAACCTGGCTCCCGCCGACATCCGTAAGGAAGGTTCGGGTTTCGACCTGCCGATGGCGCTCGGGATTGTCGGCGCCTACGGCGGCTTAAACCGAAAAGAGGTCCCGGATTGTCTTTTTGTGGGCGAATTGTCTCTCGACGGGGGCATTCGCGGAGTGAGGGGCGCCCTCCCCATCGCCATCGAAGCCAGGAGCAGAAAGATATCCCGCATAGTGGTGCCCGAACTCAATGCTCGCGAAGCCGCCATGGTCGGGGGAGTGGACGTCTATCCGGTGCGTTCCTTATTAGACGTTATTCATTTCGTCAACAACGGCAACGGTGTGCAGCCCATGCAGGTTGACCGGGAAACGCTGCTCAACGAAGCGCAACATTTTATTGTGGACTTCAAGGATGTGCGCGGCCAGCAGACCTCCAAGCGGGCTTTGGAAGTAGCCTGCGCCGGTGGGCACAACATTCTGATGATCGGTCCTCCTGGTTCGGGCAAAACCATGCTCGCCAAGCGAATGCCCACCATCCTGCCGCCACTCACGTTTGAAGAGGCGCTTGAAACCACAAAGATCCACAGCGTGGCGGGCGTGCTGGATCCGGGGACGGGATTGGTGGGAGTGCGGCCGTTCCGTGCCCCCCATCACACCATATCCGATGCGGGCCTGATCGGCGGCGGCGCCATTCCTCGACCCGGCGAAGTCTCGCTTTCGCACAACGGCGTGCTCTTTCTCGACGAGCTCCCGGAATTCCCGCGCAACGTTCTGGAAGTGATGCGACAGCCTCTGGAGGACGGTACAGTCTGCATTGCCCGGGCCTCGATGTCTTTGACGTTCCCGGCCCGCTTCATGCTAGCCGCCGCCATGAACCCCTGCCCGTGCGGTTACTTCAATGACCGTTCGCGCGAGTGCCACTGCACCCAGGCGATGATCCAGCGCTACATGGCCAAAATTTCCGGACCGCTGCTTGATCGCATCGATATCCATATTGATGTGCCTGCCGTGAACTATAAAGAGATGCGAGCTGGGACGGAGCCGGAGGGTTCTGCCGCCATTCGCGAGCGCGTCATGCGGGCGCGTGAGATTCAGTTGCGCCGATTTGCTTCCTCCACGCGGGTGAAGCTGTACTGCAATGCCCAAATGGTGCCTCGACATATCCGAACCTTTTGCGAGCTTTCGTCCGATTGCGAGCGCCTGCTGGAGCGGGCTATGACCCAGCAGGGGCTGACCGCCCGAGCCCATGATCGAATCTTAAAGGTCGGCCGGACTATTGCTGACCTCGAAGGCGTGCAAGCTATTGAACCTAAACACATTGCGGAGGCAATCCAGTACCGGACTTTGGACCGCACTTTTTGGGCGTAGCCCACAGTAATACTTGACCTCGCCCCTTTTTCCGGGTAGGGTAGACAGTTCCATCGGGTTGTGGTAGCCGGATTACCGTCTGAAGCGTCAGTGTCAAGCAGGCCATATCCAAGAAACTTTTGGCTCAGACGGAGCATCTAACGAATCAGTGATTTCTCGTCCAAATCATTCAAATTAGGTTAGTTAGATATTCGGGCGAAATGCGCCCCGGTTGCTGGTCCAGAGGATGACTTTCAGCCGAGGTAAGGAGAAAGACCAACATGAAGCGTTCAGATCGAGTTTTTGATGCTTTACATACTCTGCGGAACCGGTATATGCTCTGTCAGCTTGCCTCCAAGGCTACCCGTAAGTTTCACAAGCCCAATACCAGAATTCAGGAAACGATGAACGAGGTTCTGGAGCGGATTGCAAGCTCAGAGCGGCAGTCGGTTCTGGCGGAACCGGAACATTTTTCTGAGGCGCAGCGGCGGGCTGCTTAACCCAGCCCCGCCACCTGCCCCGCAGTTGGATTCTTCTCTTTCGCGCACCCCCCTTGAAAAAATCTCCTCGCAGGTGAATTGATGACCATTGCAGAACTCAAAGAAAAAAACATTACCGAGCTGACCAAGATCGCCCGATCTTTGGATCTGCCCGGGGCCAGCGGACTGCGCAAACAAGATCTGATCTTTAAGATCCTGCAGGCGCAGAGTGAAAAGGAAGGCCATATTTTCGCCGAGGGCGTGCTGGAAATCTTGCCTGACGGCTACGGCTTTCTCCGCTCGCCTGACTACAACTATCTGCCCGGCCCCGACGATATCTACGTCTCGCCCTCCCAGATTCGCAAGTTTGATCTTAAGACGGGTGACACCATCAGTGGCCAGGTGCGGCCTCCCCACGAAGGCGAGAAATATTTCGCGCTGGTGAAGATTGAGGCGGTCAATTTCGAGTCGCCCGACGAAGCGCGCAACAAGATTCTGTTCGACAACCTGACGCCGCTTTATCCGCAAGAGCGGATCAAACTGGAGACAACTCGAGAAAATTCCAGCGCTCGCGTCATGGATCTGCTGACTCCCATCGGGAAGGGGCAGCGCGGCCTGATTGTTTCGCCGCCGCGCGCCGGCAAAACGATGTTGCTGCAGAATGTGGCCAACTCCATCACGACGAACCATCCTGAGGTGGTGCTCATCGTTCTGCTGATCGACGAGCGCCCCGAAGAAGTCACCGACATGCAGCGCTCGGTGAAAGGCGAAGTGATCTCTTCCACCTTCGATGAGCCGGCGGCCCGACACGTTCAGGTTGCGGAAATGGTGATCGAGAAAGCCAAGCGCCTGGTGGAACACAAGCGTGACGTAGTCATCTTGCTGGATTCCATCACCCGCCTGGCCCGTGCCTACAACACCATCGTTCCGCCCTCGGGCAAAGTGCTCTCCGGTGGCGTGGACTCCAATGCCCTGCAGCGCCCCAAGAGGTTTTTCGGTGCCGCTCGTAACATCGAAGAAGGCGGATCGTTGACCATCATCGCCACCGCGCTGATCGATACCGGTTCGCGCATGGATGATGTGATCTTTGAGGAGTTCAAAGGCACCGGCAACATGGAAATCATCCTCGAGCGTAAGCTGGTCGACAAGCGCGTCTTCCCGGCGATCGATATACAGCGCTCCGGAACCCGAAAAGAAGAGTTGCTCATTCCGAAAGAAGATTTGCAACGTATCTGGGTGCTACGCCGGGTATTGAACCCGCTCTCTCCCGTGGAAGCGATGGAACTGCTGATTGACAAGTTGAGTAAAGCGAAGTCGAACGGCGAGTTCCTGGCCAACATGAGCTCGCTGTAAGGTAACATTCCGCATCTTGTTTGGTGAGAGCCGGGAAGTAAGGGGCACGGTTTTTCCGTGCCCCTTTTCTTTTGCTCTTTTGGTGGAGGCGCAACCATATAATCGGATGGAGACCACTGTTCCGAGGTGAACTGTGCGCCCCCGAACAACTTTCTGGATTTGCGTTCTGCTGCTGGTTTTTTGGACGGTACCTGTGTTGTCATTCGCGCAACGCCGCGGCCAGATTCCTGATCAAAGCCCGGTTCCTGAGGACCAGGCAGCCATTCGCGCTCAGCAGGAGTTGGCCAAGAGGGCCAATCAGCAGCGCCAGGCAGAACTCAAACGGGATACCGACAAACTGTTTCAGCTAGCCACAGAACTCAAACAGGATGTAGACAAAACCAACGAAGGCGTTCTCTCACTCGAGGTCGTGAAAAAAGCAGAAGAGATTGAGAAGCTGGCGCACAGCGTAAAAGAAAGAATGAAGGGTCCCAGATGAAGGTAGCTCCAAGAATAGGGTCGCCGCCCCCCTTGCCGATCGCAAACATTTCTCATGGCCCCGCGTTTTTCCTTCTTTCGCTAAAAGCTGATATTCTAGTTGCATCTGAGTTTCAAGATGACTACCGGAGGGTCGCCCATGCCTCTTCCGCAGACCGAAGCGCCAGGACGCCTGCAGGCAGAATTTATGTCACGCGGTATCCGCATGACTCGCCAGCGGCGGCAGATCTTGAGCGTGGTGGAAACCGCCACCCAACACCTCGACGCCAGCCAAATCCTGCGGCGCGCCCGCCGGCTTGATCCCAATATCGACCGCGTTACGGTGTATCGCACTCTGGGCTTGCTTAAAAGGCATGGACTCGTCGATGAACTCGACCTGATGCACATGCAGGGGGAAAAGCACTACTACGAACGACGTCCTCAACGCGACCACATCCACATGGCCTGCTTGCGCTGCGGCAAGATTCTGGAGTTCGAGAGCGACCTCTTTGACCGGCTCAAGGGACAGATCCAGCGGGAGTGCCGGTTTCACATCGTCGTCACCCGCCTGGAAGTTGGCGGATATTGTACGCAGTGCCGCACCGCGCCTGCTGCAAGCTGAGATCCGCATTCTGTGTTGCATCTGGTTGCAAACGCCCTGAAACACAAAATAAACCCCGCATCTTGACCAGAGAGACTCTCTCCCACTAGGATGGCTTTAGTTTCAGTTATATGCAACTAAGTTGCAACTAAAAAGAGGGCGAATGATTCGCGCTGGCGTGCTTTGCCTTTTTGTGTTGGCCATCTTGTTTTATCGCAGTCAGGCGCAGGAGCGGCCTTACTTTGTGACCTACTCGCACGAAATGGAAGAACCAGGCGATCTCGAGATCGAAATGTTCAACGTGGTCGGCAAGCCGCCTAATGGCAATCGATTTCTTGGTTCGACCCTCGAGTTTGAATACGGAGTGAAGGCGTGGTGGACCTCAGAGTTTTATCTGGATGGCCAAGCAACCTTCAACGATTCCACCATTTTCACTGGTTATCGCTGGGAAAACCGCTTTCGCCCTCTTCTTCGCGAATATTGGATCAATCCTGTGATTTACGTAGAGTTCGAAAACACTAGTGCCGATAAGGCGCTGCGGGAGGTTGTCGGTCATGATGGCGTTCCTGACTTTGCCGAACCTAATTCGATCGCCCGCCAGAATAAACAAAGGGAAATCGAAACTAAGCTGATCCTGGGCAGCAACGTTCGAGGCTGGAATATCAGCGAGAACATCATCGCAGAGAAGAATCTTGCGGGTGACCCGTGGGAATTTGGCTATGCCTGGGCCATCAGCCGTCCACTCAAACTGGCCGCCAGCGCCCACGACTGCACATTCTGTGGAGAAAAGTTTCAAGCCGGCGTTGAAATGTACGGCGGACTCGGCGACCGCTACAGTTTCGGCACCCGCGATACCTCACAATATTTTGGGCCCACCATCAATTGGGCAGCTCCGCATGGCATCACGCTCTCCTTCTCACCGCAATTCGGATTAAATGACTACAGCATTCCCCGCTTGTACCGCTTTGGGGTCTCTTACGAGATAGAACAATTTCTGGGCCACTTCTTCTCGGGGCTGCGATGACGAAGTATCGGCTGTCAATTGTGGCGCTGGCGGTTCTAGGGCTGACCGCGATCGCCTATGGGGTTGCGGACGGCGCATGGCTCAGGAATGTTCCGCCGCGCGATCACCAAAAAACCAATCCGTATCGAGGGCAGTCAGACGCCGTCGCCGCAGGGCGAAGAGTTTTTATCGATCATTGCGCTCAATGCCACGGGGAAGATGGGCAAGGAACAAGAAGACGGCCTCCGCTAAGAAGTGCGCGGGTGCAACGCGAAGCCAGCGACGGGGACCTTCACTGGTTGTTGGTCAACGGAAATATGTGGAAGGGAATGCCCTCCTGGTCGAAGCTGGGCGATCCGCAAATCTGGCAAGTCATTGCCTACGTGAAGTCGCTCTCGCGCGATCCCTATTGACCCTTCGAGCCGGAGAATGGGTGCCGCAGTTCGCGCTGTTTATCCGCCCACCAAGCCCACGGGACGATGAGCCACATCGCCAGCCCTCCCAAGGCTAACGCTTTGGTGCTCGGCGGTGCTCCCGCAAACAGTGAAGCGACGTATCCCAAAACTAGGAACGCCATCAGCCCCCAAAAACCGTAGACCCCGACGCGATCCTTGGCTCGCGTGGTCGAGACATACAACCAGAGGCCTGCGCTGAATATCAGTCCTTCCGCGAAAAGAGCCCCGGCCCAGGAATTCCAGAGTCCGAGTCCTAAACGCGCCTGGCCGCCGGGCCAGAGCGGCAAATCTGGCCGGTGAACAATGAAATCCAATAGCCAGTGACTTAGCACAAGCGCAGCCACCACCCAAGCCGCGCGCCGGTCGCGCCGCCAGACCGTAGTAGATCACGCCCACCAGCACCGACCAAACAAAAGCCATCAAGTAAGCTGTGGGAAATCGGGTAGTCGGTGAAATTCATGGGAGAAACGCGGGTGATGCCAGGAACAAACTCGACGTGTTCGATCCCCAGAAGAAGAAAAACCGGCCACAATAAATCAAGAAATTGTGCAGCAAAAATCAGTGTGCCAAGAGAAGTCTCGGGCGTTGCTTTTTTGCCCGCGAGCGCAACTCCGAAGTGACCAATGAACATGCAGTCTCCGCCGCCGACCCGCTCCAAACAAAAACGTCATCCGGCGCCCGGATGACGTTTCGAAAACAAACAGACGGCGTCAGTCTCCCGCCGCCTGTGCCTTTGCCGCTTCGCGTCCTGAACCGATGCGCATGCCATAGAACGATCGGTACACGAAGAAGTATGAAACCAAGAAAAACACGACTGCAAGCACATGGCTCAGGCCAGATCCGCTATCCGAGGTCAGCTTCACGGCCAACTCCACTGCCAGCAGACCAAACAACGTGGTGAACTTGATGACCGGATTCAGGGCCACCGAGGAAGTGTCCTTGAACGGATCCCCCACGGTATCACCGACAACCGTTGCATCATGGAGCGGCGTGCCTTTCTGTTTCAATTCCACTTCCACAATCTTTTTGGCGTTATCCCATGCCGCGCCGGCGTTCGCCATGAAGATTGCCTGATACAGGCCGAAGATGGCGATCGAAATCAGGTAGCCGATGAAAAAGAACGGTTCCACAAAAGCGAAGGCGAGCGTGCCGAAGAAAACCGCCAGAAAAATGTTGAACATCCCCTTCTGCGCGTACTTCGTGCAGATCTCCACCACCTTCTTGCTGTCCTCGACCGAAGCTTTCTCCGCACTCTCGAGGTTGATATTGGCTTTGATAAACTCAACCGCCCGATACGCGCCTGTGCTCACCGCCTGGGTGGATGCTCCCGTGAACCAGTAGATCATGGCGCCGCCAGTGATCAGGCCAAGCACAAAAGGCGCATATAGCAGCGAAAGATGGTTCACGTTCTCCGTCAGTCCATGAGTGAGGGCCATAATGATGGAAAAGATCATGGTCGTCGCTCCCACCACGGCAGTTCCGATCAGCACCGGCTTGGCTGTTGCCTTGAATGTGTTTCCGGCGCCGTCGTTCTCTTCCAGCAGATCTTTGGCGCGTTCAAAGTTTACGTCAATGTGGAAGTCTTTCTTGAGTTCCTGCTTCACATTCGGGACCTGCTCGATCAACGAGAGCTCATAAACCGATTGTGCGTTGTCGGTGACCGGCCCATACGAATCCACCGCAATCGTCACTGGGCCCATGCCCAGGAAGCCGAAGGCGACTAGCCCGAAGGCGAAGACTGGCGAGGCCACCATCAACGCTGCGAGTCCCTGGGTGCTGACCAGGTAGGCGATGCTCATGAGTGTGACCATCGCAAGACCGAGGTAGTAGGCGGAAAAATTTCCCGCCACGAACCCGGAAAGAATATCCAGCGACGCTCCACCCTCCTGAGCCGAGATTACTACCTCCTTCACATGGCGTGACTCCGTCGAAGTGAACACCTTGACGAGTTCCGGGATAACCGCTCCCGCGAGGGTGCCACACGAGATGATAGTGGCCAGTTTCCACCACTGCGTCGAATCGCCGCCAAGGTCGGGAACGATGATGGAGGACACCAGGTAAGTCAGTGCAATCGAGACGAATGAAGTGATCCAGACCAGCGAAGTGAGCGGCGCCTCGAAATTCATCTGGTCGGCATTTCCATACCGGACTTTGGCGATGGCTTCATTCAGAAAGTAAGAAATGGCGCTGGCCACCAGCATCATGACGCGCATGACGAAGATCCAGACGAGCAACTGCACCTGTACGGTGGGGCTCTTCACACCGAGAAGAATAAATGTGATCAGCGCAACACCGGTTACCCCGTAGGTTTCAAATCCATCCGCCGAAGGCCCAACCGAGTCTCCAGCGTTGTCGCCGGTGCAGTCGGCGATGACGCCCGGGTTGCGCGCGTCGTCTTCTTTGATTTTGAAGACGATCTTCATCAGGTCAGCGCCGATGTCGGCGATTTTGGTAAAAATGCCGCCGGCAATCCGTAGCGCCGCAGCGCCCAGCGATTCCCCGATGGCAAACCCAATGAAGCACGGGCCGGCATAGTCTCCGGGAATAAACAGGAGAATGAACAACATGATCAGCAACTCCACGCTGATCAGCATCATGCCAATGCTCATCCCGGCTTCCAGCGGAATTTGATAAATCGGATAAGGCTTGCCGGGCAGACTGGCGAAGGCCGTCCGCGAATTGGCGAACGTGTTCACTCGAATGCCAAACCACGCGACCCCGTAGCTTCCGGCGATTCCCACCAGGCTGAACAGAAGAATAATGGGCAAGGTGAGAGCGATCGGCTTCCCCGGCACGGGTGAGAGGAACCCGAAATACAGCACGATCACAACCGCTATGAATACCCACAAGAGGAGTAGAAACTTGCCTTGCGTTACCAGGTAGGTTTTGCAGGTCTCCCAAATTAACTCGGAAATCTCGCGCATGGAGCGATGGACCGGCAGGTTCTTGAGGCGGAGATAAATGGTGAGACCGAACCCCAAGCCGAAAAAGCAGAATAGGATTCCGATCAGCAACAACCGGTGGCCGTCCAGACCAAAAATGAATGTCACTTGCGAGAGGTCGGGAAGCTTCAGGCTGGCTTCCCCGCCTGCCTCGGACGAGGACTGTGCCAGTGCCGAAGAAGCACCGAGCGTCAGAACCGCAATGGTCGCAGCCAAAGTCTTGGCAAAACGGCACCCTAGGGACGCAACACTCGCGAACCCGATGCGCATAAGGATCCTCCGGATCAGAACAGAATCAGGATGACTAACGTGTCTAGGTACGAGCTCTCGGCACACAAACCCGCCCGGGCACTCATTATTATTCGAGCACCGGGGAGCGCATGGCCGGAGTTCCGAACACGCTTCCACTGCAAGACTTTGAACAGGATTGCTGAGCTTGGCCGCGTCGGATATGTTTGTGCTGAGCTCTACCCGGGTGGGCGCAAAGCCCCTTCCCGAGCGTCCCAGTACAAAACGAGCTTTTATAACACTTTGGCCGGGTGAGGTCAAACTGTTTGGATCATCTCTCGGAATCGAAACAGCCTGTTTAAGATTTTATTTATCAATTACATAGCAGTCCGAATAAGGGAACAGCATCCCCCTTTGGGAAGCCCGGCCGATTTGTCCGCAACTTGTTCAAACTGAGCACGGCCACTAGGTTTTCACTGCGCGAGGCCAATGATATGATGGACCCGGCACCGCGTTTTCCCGGCGCGTTCTGACGACACTCCTCAGTAGCTCAATGGCAGAGCATCCGGCTGTTAACCGGAGGGTTGTAGGTTCGAGTCCTACCTGAGGAGCCATTCTTTCAATGGCTTACCGCCCCATGATCTTCTGCAATTAGGTCGTTCCGGCCAGCGACACGGAGGCGGCAGCCGAAATCACCCATGGGCAAAGAACGTAGCCTATGACTGTTCAATCTTCTGGCGGGTTACGTCTGTACGAATGGCGAGTAATAGGATGGGACTTGCGGATGGCCTTAGAGTATGAGTCCTATCTGGAGGAGCCATTCTTCTCTCAAAGCACAACTTCGGGGGCCCAGTTCTCGGAATGCGCGGAAGGCGGCCTGCCCGCTCGCCAAGAAACAAAAACCAGCCCTGGCGATTCCATCCGTCGACGGGGACTTGCGGTGGTGATTCGACATGGATGACTCGCCCTTGTGGGGCGTTCACGATCTGGCCGGCCGGCTGGCTGAGCTGACGGCGGGCAGCGCCGATCCAGCGAAAGAAATTCCTCTGCGCCGTGATGTCCGCTCCCTCGGGACGCTGCTCGGCCGGGTGTTGATTGAGCAAAGCGGTGAAGCCCTGTTCGAGGTGGTCGAGGAGCTGAGACGTCTGTTGACCCAGCATCGCGAAAAATCAGCCGCGCCGCTTACTCTGGACGTCGACGATCCCTTGCTGATTCAGGCCCGTCAAAGAATCGCGAACCTGCCGGTTGAGGACGCCTATCGGACCACCAAAGCCTTCGCCATCTACTTTGAACTCACCAATCTCGCAGAAACGAATCATCGCAAACGCCGCCGCCGGGCCAACGCTTTGCATAGCGGCCATCCACCCTCGGCAGACTCGATGCGGGGAACTCTGCTGCGCATGCGGAAAGCAGGAATCTCCACCGCAGAAGCCTTAAGCGCCACGCAGCAAGTTCATGTGGTCCCGGTTTTCACCGCGCATCCGACTGAAGTTGCCCGCCGCACGGTTTTATTGAAACGCCGGCGGATTGCGAAATACCTCGAACGTCTGGACCGCCTCCCCTTGCCCAACTTCGACGCGAATCAGTTTGAGCGCGCAATTCTTGTGGAAATTACAGCGCTGTGGCAGACCGATGAGGTACGCATTGAAGCGCCATTGGTCAGCGACGAGATTCGCATGGGTCTCGACCATTACCCCATGTGCTTGTTTGCGGTGGTACCGCGGCTCTATGACGATGTCGCCAGTTCTCTGCGAGATGTTTACGGTGACGGTCCTGAAAGCCGCGACCTGCCCGCACTGCTCAGTTTCGGTTCCTGGATCGGTGGTGACCGGGATGGCAATCCGCTGGTCAAGCCCGGGTCCACCCGTGAGGCGCTATGGCGGGCTCGGAATACTGTGATCGGCCATTACATCTCGCAACTGGAACGAGCCATTGATCAGCTCAGCCCATCGTTTTTGCAGGTCCCGGTTTCGGAAAAGTTACGCGCTCAACTTGAAACCTATACCGAGGAGATCGGCGACGAACACTCTCGCCATGCCAGAATCTCCAGTACTGAACTTTACCGTCGTTTCTTGAATTTTTCCGTCGTCCGGCTGCGCCACGCGCGCGACTTGAATGAAAGTCGAGTGGCCTACGCAAGCCCTGACCAATTCGAAAGCGATCTTCTCCTGGCCCACGAGAGCCTGTGCGCCAATCGCGGCCAGCAGTTGGCGCGGCTGGTGATTGAGCCGCTGTTGCGCACCGTTCGTACTTTCGGATTTCATCTTTCCAGTCTCGATATCCGGCAGCACGCGCAGGTGCATCGGGAGGCGCAAGCCGAAATTGCTGGCGTAAATTCCGCGGCGCCGGCCACCATTGCGCAACCTGGACTCTCCCCGCAGACGGCGGAACTCCTGGAAACGCTCCGGATCATTCCGCAACTGAAGAAGACCTTCGGAGCGAAAGCGATTCGCAACTACATCATTAGCGGAACCGAGTCAGAGCGCGACGTCCTTTCTTTGTTGCAACTCGCGGAAGCCGCGGAGTTGAAACTGAGCGCGTCAGCCAGCGACCCCGGCCTCATGCCCGTCCCCTTGTTTGAATCGATCGCGGCGCTGCGAAATTCAGCCTCGATCATGCAGCGCCTTTGGGCCGATCCCGCGTACGTGCATTTGCTGGATTCCTGGGGACGCTGGCAGGAAGTCATGCTGGGCTATTCGGACTCCAACAAAGACGGCGGCATGCTCACCAGCACCTGGGAACTTTATAAAGCGCATCGCGAATTGCATCGCGTGGCTCGAGAAAATTCGGTTAAGTTACGTCTGTTCCATGGCCGCGGCGGCACCGTCGGCCGGGGCGGAGGTCCCACGCACGCCGCAATTCTTGCCCAGCCGGTCGGCGATTTTACCGGACGAGATCCGCATTACCGAACAGGGAGAAGTTCTCAATTGGAAATATGCCGATCCCGTGCTGGCGGAGTGGAACCTGGAAATCATGATTGCGGCCTGCCTTGAAGCCCTGCTCCGCCCGCAAGGGCCGAAGCCTGGAGACGACGCACGCTGGACAGGCATAATGGAGCAGTTATCCTTGGACGCCTTCGAGTTTTACCGGCAAAACGTCGCCGAGAATCGCGAGGTCGTCGAGTATTTCGAGCAGGCCACACCCGTTAATGAACTCGAAAACGCCCGCCTCGGCTCCCGTCCGGCGCGGCGCAGTGAAAACCGAACTCTGGCCGATCTTCGAGCAATCCCCTGGGTCTTCGGATGGATGCAAAGCCGGCATGCTCTTCCCGCCTGGTTCGGCGTCGGCTACGCGCTGGAGCGGTTCGTGGCGGGCAAGCCCGAGAACCAAACCCACCTTCACGAAATGATGCTTGCCTTTCCGCTCTTTTCCGACCTGCTTCGCAACATCGAACTGGCCATGGCAAAAGCGGATCTCACCATTGCCCGGCTCTACGCGAATCTCGTTCAAAACGTCGCCCTGCGCGAACGCGTCTGGGGAATGATTGTCGAAGAGTTTCAGCGCACCCGGCGAATGATCCTGGCCGTGGCCGGTCAGTCTGAACTTCTCGAGCGTAATCCGGTGCTTGCTCGATCGATACGTTTGCGCAATCCGTACGTCGACCCCATGAGTCTGATCCAGGTCGATCTTCTCCGCCGCAAACGCGCCGGCGAAGATACCCGCGCGCTCAATTACGCTCTGGGGGCGACCATCAATGGAATTGCCGCCGGCCTTCACAATACAGGGTAGCAGTATCGGCTCCTCCGCAGCCGCTCCGACATTTCACAACGAAGACTTCTTTCCCGCTCCTACTTGCAAAAAAGGGTGGCGCACTCAAAGTGCCCCACCCAAGGAAACAACTTGAAACCGTTTCAGTTACTGCGCCGCTTCAAAGTACAGCAAGTCGAGCTGGCCGGCCGAAGTCTGATCCACATCCATGCCGACTGTCCGCGTACTGTCGATGAGGAAGTAGACGTGAGCATCGGCATTTGCCGGCGTGTCAGCGTTGAGACCGACAATCGTGCCCGTCAAGATTCCTAGCGGACCGCTTGCTGTACCGAAAAGTGGGACATTGGCTGCCGGGAAGGTAGATGGTGGTGTGTTTCCCGCCGCAACGATGTTGTAGTCAGTGAATCCTGAGAGCACGCCACCGCTGACTGCGACCGGGCCCACGGCAGAGAAGAAGTTTTCGTTACTGACATCGAAGCCGTTGGCCGCCAGACCGTAGTTTCCGGAAAATGTCGGAGTCGTGAGATTCTGCAGGAAGGCCAATCCCGCATGAACGTCGGTTGTGGAGTCAACGCCAATTTCCAACGCATTACCGTTTCCGTCCACGTACACCTGGATGGAAAGGGCAGGGTTGAACACACTACCATCCGTCACATTGGTGAGCGTGATGCGGCCCGAGGGGGCGACGATGTAGCTTCCCGTGACCGCGGGCGGACTGCCGGTGGTTACGGAGAGGTCATTGAATGCGATATTGCCCGTCAGGCTGCCGTTGCTCTGAAAAGTAATGACGCCTGCGATGTTAAGGGCTCCGTTCGTGTCCGCGCCAAGGCCACTAAAGACGTAGCTTTTTCCCGAGACACTACTCGTGCTGAAGAGCCCCGTGTTCGTACCCTGCCCGAAGGCAGTCCCGCCGAGGGATCCTAGGAAGGCATCACTGCTTTCCACCAGCTGAATGCGACTGGCGTCGACAATGTAACCAGCCAAAACTAGGTTCTTGACACCGGTGCTGGGATTGAGGTTGATGGTTACCCGGCCGAAGGAATCCGGAGTCGAAACTGAGCCAGAATTGAAGATCTTGCCAAGCGTGACGGTGCCTCCGTCGTTCGCGTCGTAGATGCTGCTAGCGGACAGATTGCCTCCGCTGAAATTGAGCACCCCGCCTATAGCGAAAGCATTGCTGCTGCTGTCCGAGCCGGAGAGTTGAAACGCGTACCCAGCGGAGGGAGTCGCAGTGCTCGTCTGCAGATCAAGGCTGCCGGTGCTGGCGGCGAAGGCGTCAAACTCCGAAATCAGCATTCGTGAGCCTGAGACCAGGGAACCGGTCAGGGTTTCCACGCCATTGACACCCACGATCGCGGTCGTGTCACCGGTATCCAGCGCAATCTGAATGTTGCCATCGCCGCTGGCTGCAATTCGGCAATTGGCGGGAACGAAGGAATCGGTCGCAAATGTGGAGAGGTCAACAAAATCTTGTTCGCCCCCGACGATCACTCCTCCTTGAATAGTGAAAGCGCCGGCAACATAGTACGGGCTGCCGACAATGTTGCCATGGGGAGTCGAGATCTTCCCCGCCTAGATGAAAGACATAGGTGCCATCAGCCAGAACGGGCACCGAGGACCCGATGGTGATGCTGACTGAAGCAGACACCGTGTTGTTGGTGACTGAAACTGCAGTCAAGGTCACAGTATTCGGACTTGGAGGCACATTAGGCGCTGTATAGGTGGCCGCCTGGCCACTCGCCGTCGTGGTCGGACTGATCGTCCCGCACTGTCCTGTACAGGTGAGCGTCCACTGCACTCCGCCGTTGTTGGGGTCGTTACTGACCACCGCGGTGACTGGCGTGCTTGCGCCGGGTGCCAGCGAGGTAGGGGGTTGAGGACTGAAAGCTACACTGAGCACGGGAGGAGGAGGCGGCCCATTGCTGGAACTGCTGCAGCCAGTAACCCCCAGGGCCAGAGTCGCCAGCACCGAAAAGAGCATAATTGCTTTGCGGGAGTTCACTGGTTGCCTCCCTTCAGCTCGTTCTGATTCTGCTGGGAATGTGCCGGCGATTGGGCGCGAACAAGAAACCCGTGCTCATTGCGGACGGTAATTTGTCGGCCTCCCACCACCAGCACGCGGGCGAGCAGATAGTCTTTCCCGCTGGAAAGTCTCGATAATCCCGGTCACCTGCACCGGTTCGCCCGTGCGCAACTCTTCCTTTACATCCCGGGGGAGATACGGGCCGACATGGGTGTCGATGATTCCTCCAGAATTCCCCACCAGAAGGTGCAGCCCCGCAGGACTGCCCGGCGTATGCTTGGTAACCACCTGTTGAATGGCTCCTGAAAAAGTGATCTCGCGGGCCATGTCATAGCTCTGCATTTGCACAGCGGGTTGGCCGGTTGCCTCACTGGCTCCGTTCTGTTCCTCTGCCATCACTGTGGCGGCTACAGCTCCGCAAAACAGGGACAGGCTGAGTACTACCGCAAAGGGCCTGGTCTTCACGTCATTCCTCCTTCAACTTTGTCTCGATTTCATCGGATGCGTTTGTTGTTAACGTCCGCGTCGCCATCGTGTATTGCAACACATGAGCCAATGGCAAGCGTCTGAAAACGGATAACTTAAGGGTGAGAGGACTTCCGACTCGCTCGGGAATTCGCGAGAGTTCGTGAGAAGGATTCCAACTCTTGGAGTTTTGTACACCAAGACCCAAGCGGCCATGAACCAAAATCAGAAAGCCTCGACACAGCCTCGCCCCCGGTCAGAGCGAGCCGTGGTAATACTTAGCCATGCATATCTCCGGCGCCTGGATTCTGCTGATCTTCATCTGCCTCTCAACCACCGTAATCCTTCTGGTGCTGCATCTGACGAACCTCGGTCTGCTCATCCATCAGCAGATTCCCGACCGTCCGCAAAGGCGGCTATTCTATGCGTCGGTCAGCTTCTTCATAACTTTCGTTGCCGTGCGTTTGCTGGTCGCCTCAATCACGCATCATATTGGACCGTTCAGCTACGTTGAGATGGGTGGGCGGCACATCCACCACCTGGTTTGGGGAATTCTTCTTTTGCTTATTTTTGGCTACGCCGAACTGGCGGAAGTGGGCACGGGGGATAGCCCGACGTCAATTTTCCTGAGCAGATTGCTGGCGCTAAGTTATGGCGCGGGCGCCGCCTTGACGCTCGATGAATTTGCCCTTTGGCTCAACCTTGATCCCGCCGCGTATTGGTCAAGCCAGGGCCGCGAGAGCATCGACGCCGTTGTGATTTTCGGCGCCTTGCTCGCCATGGGGAGTTGGGGAGCGCCACTGTTCCGTCGGCTGTTCAGGCCGTCGAACCAGCAATCAGACTAAACAATCGGATGGTCTCCAATATTCTTGTCTGTTGGCGCCAGTCTGCCCTGGTGCGCCGCGGAGGCACAATTTCCAAGGATCGGGCAGGGAAACAGCCAGCAAATCTGCTATCTCAATGAGCCGAAACTCCCGTATCGCGGGCCCCAGAAGGCGGCGGTGGGCTTGTCTCGCCTTTCAGTAGCGGCTCCGCTACCGGGACTCCACTCTTGACCAGATCAGTCTTCACTTCGACCTTTTGCTTGGGTAAAGGATTGATGTCGGTCTGGAAGGTCTGGAACCCGGGAAGCGCAATGCGGATCTGATGGGTTCCTGGAACCACCTGCATGGCTCTGCCTAATCCTGCAAACTCACCCACGTGACCCACGAAACGGCCGTCCACAAACACAGCCGCCCGGGATGGGGTCACGTTGAGCTTGATCGTGGCCAGTTCATCATCCGCCGGCATTGCCCCGGTAGCAGCCTTGTTCATCGACACCTGAACGACTTGTGTTTCCCCCGGCTGCAGAACAACATTCTGGGTGAAGTCCCGGTACCCGTTCTGACGCACGCTGATTGTGTGTTCCCCGGGCAACAGCAGAACCTTCTTCGATCCCTTGAGTTCCTTTAAATAGCCGAGGTACTGCCCGTCAACCCAGACGCCGGAATCTCTTTCGACGTTGGTTTTTCCTTCGAACTGCACCTCTCCCAGCACCTGACTATCCCGCGCATGCATCCTGCTCGCAAGGAAAGGAACAATCGCCAGAACCAGAGCCCACACCAGCCAGTACGGTTTCCCATGTCTGCGTTTCATTGTGTCCCCCTATCAGCAGAGAATAGAGCAGCGCAAGTGCCAAAGCTCGCAACTCTTTGCTAATAGGACACTTTGGTAATCGAGCGGAGGCTCAAACCAGCAAGAAATTCCAGCTCAGTGGAAGAAATACCCGGTGACTTCCTTATAGCGAGACAAGGGCGTTCGACCGCCGCGCTGGGTAACCATAGCGATGCGCTTATGCGGCGCGCGCGTTCGCGTTAGTGTCGACTTCTCATCCAGGTTTCACCAATAATTCCAGGCTAGGAATTGTCCCGCTCGACTCTTTTGACATTCTTTTGACAACTCTCATGGTCCGCATCCGCCGCTAGGATAATCAAACTTTGCAAACCAGTTAGTGATTCAGAACATCGCGCTTGATCTGAAAGTGTAAGTACCCACGCAGAACACGCGGAAGCGAACCTGCTTCCGCGTCCCATGCAGTGGCTCGCGTCGAGCCCCGTCGCGAGCAGTTTTCCAGGCGAGTCTTATTACCAGAGTAAAGATGAGCACATTCTTGTCCGCTCAAGGAGGCGGAGCTATGAAGCACAAAATCGCCTTACACGTTTGTTCAGGTTTTCTGATCGCAATCTTTCTGCAGAGTGGCGCAGTGGGGCAAACCAAGAATCTCGCAGCTATCGCAACCTTAAAGTTCTACGCCGCCGCTCAGGGCAATTCTTTTCCGGTGGGAAATAGCCCGATCACAGTTGCATTTGACGGCGCCGACGTCTGGGTGGTAAACGCGACCGATCGCACGGTCACCAAGTTACGGGCCAGCGATGGAGCCAAACTGGGTACGTTTCCGGTTGGTGCGGCTCCTGCAGCTCTGGCCTTTGACGGCGCCCATATCTGGATCACAAATCCCAGCTCCAACACCGTCACCAAACTGCGCGCCAGCGATGGCGTCAAGCTGGGCAGCTTCCCGGTCGGGATCAACCCGGGAGGCGGGATCGTCTTCGACGGGGCGAACATCTGGGTATCGAACATTCTTAGCAACACAGTCACCAAGCTCCGCGCCTCAGACGGAGTCAATCAGGGCACATTCCCCACGGGAGGACAGCCGCGAGGTCTGGCCTTCGATGGCGTGCATGTGTGGGTGGCGAACAGCCTCGACAACACAGTCACCAGGCTTCGCGCGAAAGACGGAGTCAATCAGGGCACATTCCTAACCGGTTCGGGGCCGAACAACCTGGCGTTTGATGGAGCGAGCATCTGGGTGGTAAACCGGACTAGCGACAACGTGACCAAGCTCCGGGCCAGCGACGGGCTCAACCAGGGCACATTCGACGTCGGCAGCGGTCCTTTGGCCGCCGCCTTTGACGGTACCAACATCTGGGTGACGAACTTCGTCGACAACACCGTCACCCGGCTCCGCCTCAGCGATGGTGCTAACCAGGGGACTTTCCCAGCCGGAGAGGAACCTTCGGGCGTGGCCTTTGACGGCGCCAACATCTGGGTCGCCAATCAATCCGCCGGCACGGTGTCAAAGTTGTAGGCCAGCTTCGAGAACCTGCACAGAGCATCTAAGGGTGCCCCACCTTTGACGGGTTTTTGTCAAAGGTGGGACTCCGCCCGCTGACCGAAGGCGCATTCGAACTCCAACGACCGCCTAAGAGACAAGCCCCACTTGCCGAAACTGCGAAAACCTCTCTGTCCAGAGCGTCGCCGGTGGCCGAAAACCACCACCGTGGCCGAAAGCAGCCGGGCTGGTCGCTATTTCTCCTTCACGCTTGCCGCCGGAAATCTTTCTCAACATCCTGAGCTGAAAACTACTTAACAAAATTGCCCGGCACGACCCAAAACTTGGCAAGGCAGTTGCCCATCTGTCCATCAGACCTAACCTGAAATGTGAGCAGGACCAACTCGACAGTCCGCCACTTCGCATTCGCAAGAACGAAGCGTGGAGCAAGTCCAACAAGGAGTTACCGATGAACAAGGGCGTGATCGCAGTTCTGCTCGGGCTCACCCTCGTCCTCTCCGGGTGTGGCACCAACAACTCGAACAACTCAGGCAACATTAACGGCACCTGGAGCGCGAAGTTGACCAATCCGGACAGCACTCCGGCGTTCGCGTTTGCCACGACGTTCACTCAGATGACCGGCAACCTGGTCAGCGTGACAAATTTCACATTCACCACTTCGAGTCCGTGCTTCGTCTCTGGAGAAACCGAGACTGCCTCGTTTATCTTGAGCGGAGACTTCAGCGGAAATGTCACCGGCGCTTTTCAGCTCGTCATCAAATCCGGGAACCCCGGCGGCGATACCTTGACCTTGCAAGGCACCGCGAAAAATAACACCATCACCGGTACCTGGACGCTGGTTGGGCTTAGCTCCGGATGCTCCGGCACCGGCAACTTCAACGTTACGAAGATGTGACGGACTGTCCTGGCGAGGGCGCCCCATCCTTGTCGTGTTCTGTACGACAGCTTTCGTCTTTAGGATGGAGTGGGCGAGCAACTCTCAGGGACAAAGCCGTAGCTCTCGAAAC
This sequence comes from uncultured Acidobacteriota bacterium, assembly GCA_963759395.1. Lineage (GTDB taxonomy): Bacteria > Acidobacteriota > Terriglobia > Terriglobales > Acidobacteriaceae > CAVWZH01. The sequence continues at coordinate 92,215 of CAVWZH010000001.1, forward strand.
GTGTCACAGACCGTGCATCTTAGGCTGCCCCACCTTTGACGGCTTTTTGTCAACGGTCGGACCTCGCCCGAGGGCACATTGGACTGCCCTACCCATCTCGTGTTCTGTACGACGGGTGCCCGGGAAATAGGCGCGAGCGTCCTCGCTCGTGCGTGTTGCGAACCCGGGGACGGGGAGAGGCAGTGTACTGCCACGGGAGAGCGTCCTGAGATCTGGGCGCCGCCCTACGCGGACTGTTTAAGCTCCACTCCGTATCGCTTTGCGGCAGACTCTATCCGCTTCCATGCTGCACGGCGCTCCGCTTCGGTAACGCCCTTCACCTGATCGAAGCGCGCAACTGCGTTGCGCACGTGAGAGGCATTTTCCAGCGGCTCCTTACGTTGCTTGGGGAAAGCGAACTTGGTTGCGGTGATTCGATCACGAGCTGGCTTCGCTAGCTTGGCCATTACTTTCCTCCCTGCAGCACCCCCGGCCCGTGGGGGGCCGGGACTTTTTACCACGTTGGAATTTTACCTCTACCAGATGCGAGTCCCAAAGGGATTGCTCCAGAAAATACGCACAGACGCCATTTTTCGGCCACCAGCGTCACTGCCGGCCTTTCGGCATCGCGCCGCGCACAACCCGCGTCAGCTCATACAATAGCTTTGAGATATAGAACGTAACCCGCCGTCTACCAGATGCTTATCGAGTTTTCCACAAGTGTTCCGGCCGGAACGTTTTGTAAATTTGCGTAATGTTCCGCTAGGAAACTTGCGTCATCTCGTTCCAATGTTCCGCGCGGAACACTGTGTGACCCGACCGGCTAGTGGGCCGCGAACATCACGCATGTAGGTGACGGCACCTGCACCACGTCTCCCGTGGCTACGAGATGTCCGCCCTTGGGATCAAGCCGGAACACAACGATCGTGTCCGAGTCCTGGTTCGCAGCGAGCAACCACCGTCCGGTGGGGTCGATGGTGAAGTTGCGCGGCGTCTCGCCGGCTGTGGAGTCGACCTCGACGAGCGTGAGCACTCCAGTCTTGGAATCGATCGCGAACACAGCGATGCTGCCGTTCGCGTCCACGACACGGTTGGAAGCAAAAAGAAATCTGCCGGCGGGATCGATGGCGATCTCCGCTGCTGTGCTGCTGCCGCTGAACCCCTTGGGAAGCGTGGAGACAGTTTGCAATTCGTGCAACGCGCCGGTGGCGGCGTCATACGAGTAGGTCACGACGGTGGATTGCAATTCGTTGATCACGTATAGAAACTTCCCGTCAGCGCTGAAGACCAGGTGCCTTGGGCCGGCGCCGGGCGCGGCTTTGACAATTTGCGGATTGGCTTCCAATGTTCCCTTCGCGTTGTCGAAACGATAGACGAGCAGCTCATCGAGTCCCAGATCAGCAACAATTGCAAAGCGAACGTCTGGCGAGAGCGCGACCGCGTGGGCGTGCGGTCCCTCTTGCCGCTCGGGATTCACGCTGTGACCTTTGTGCTGCACGAACGATGGGGACTCGCCCAGTCGACCATTTTTCAATATCGGGAACACGGCCACGCTGCCCAGCGTGTAATTGGAAACCAGCGCGTACTTGCCCGCGCGATCGAGAGTGATGTGAGCCGGGCCTTGATCACGCGATGAGATCTGGTTTAAGAGAGTGAGCTTCCCATCATGCTTAATCGCGAGCGCGCTCACGGCCCCCGTGGGCTGGCCGTTGAAGGCAAGAATTTCGTTGGCGGCGTAGAGGACTCGTCCTCTGGAATCGACCGCAAGAAAAGACGGCTCAGCAGTCTCTGCCGCGAGGCCGAGCGAGTTCAGCTTGCCGGTGGAAGAATCGAAACGGTAGGCATAGATTCCCTTGCTGCCGTGATCGGTGTAGGTGCCAACGTAGACAAGATACTTGCCCTTCCCCGCTGCCTCTGATCGCGCAAGCAGGGATGGGGATGAGATCAGCGCGATTACGAGCAGAACAGCCGCTCGAGAAATCCGTGGGAGGTAGAGCATTCGAAGCGTCATGAGATTTCCTTCTTGACTAAACGGAGTTCGGTTCGGGGATTGGCTCGATCCGCCCGAGCAAAAAAATGTAGCCTGCAATTCCCAGCAACAGAATTACGGTTGCGGTGACGAACGCGGCGGCGAAGGAATGAGTTGAGGCGACGATGTAGCCAGTAACAATCGGCGCAGAAATCGAAGCGATCTGGCCGCAGAAGTTCACCGCGCCGCTGAGCGAGCCGACGCTTTCCCGCGGTGAAATGAGAGAGGGAACGGTCCACCCCACGGGAGCGGCCGCCGCCAGGCCTCCCAGGGCGAGGCTGATCCAGATGAGCGCGGTCACTGGGGTGCGAGCGCTGGCCGCGCCGAAGATCGCCAGACCGAAAGCCATTCCTGTCACCATCACGCTTTGGCGAACCCGGCTCGCATCCCAACCGCGCTGGATCAGAGCATCCACCAGCCACCCGCCCACCAGAAGGTCGGTGAACGTGGCGAACAGCCAGGGCACGCTGGTGTAGAAAACAGAGTGAAACAAATCCATATGAAGGGAAACAGAAAGATAGCTGGGCAGCCAGTTAAGCAAAAGAAAAAAAGTGTAGTTGTAAGCGCCCCATCCGAGCGCGAGTCCGTATACCTTGCGCTGCCGCAGAAGATAGCCCAGCGAGGCCCCGCGCTGGGCCCGCGCGGTATCCTCCAGCTGCGCCCCGCCCTGGAGAATAAATTCGCGCTCTGCAGTTGACAGTCCCTGATCTTCGCTGGGATTGCGGTAGATCAGAATGAACAGAACAAAATACAAAAAGCTGATAAAGCCGGTAGCGGCGAAACTCCAGCGCCACCCGAAATATAAAAGCAATAGTCCGATAAACGGGACTCCAATTGCCGTGGAAAGTTTTGCCGCGGCATCGGTGATGGCCATCGCCAGGCTTCTCTCTTCGCCCGTAAACCAGTACCCGACAGCTTTGGCGTTCCCCGGAAACGTGGGAGATTCGCTAACGCCCAGAACCAAGCGCGCTCCGAAGAACCAAGTCAGCCCGGGAGAGAGGGCGGCTGCAAAAGACGCAACGCTCCACAGGAGCGTGCTGATTCTTCCCACCCGCCGCACTCCGAAACGGTCGAGCAACACACCTGCCGGCATCTGCATAGCGGCGTAGGTCCAACTGAAAGCGCTGGAGAGATAGCCGAAAGCGACCAGCGATAAACCGAACGAGGCGTGAAGCGCGTCACGCGACACCGACAAATTGATCCGATCAAAGAAATTGACTATGACTCCGAAAGCCAGCAGGAAGGCGATTCGCCATCGCCGGCGCGGCACGTTTGATAAAGTCGGATTAGCTAGCGGCAAGAGCGCTCCGGAATCAGGTCAGCTAAACGGTTATGCGTTCTGGCTGCGTTCGGGATGACGCCGAGAGGACACGGAGAGCGTCAGAACGCATTCGAGCGCGAACTATGGTCAACAATTTCTTTCGATCTTGCAAGGGGGGAAAGCAGATTTCTTTCGATTGCGCCGGCTCATTTCGCAGCAGGTTTCTCTTCGCTGGTGCTGTCTTTTGATTTTTCGCCGACGGGGGCAGATTCCGGCGAGTCTGGGTTCTCTTCCGGCGTTGCCTTCTGGGGAATGTACTGAACGATCACAGTGATGCGGCGGTTCGAAGGATCGAACGGATCGTGGGGCTTGCGGAGATTCTGGTCAGCATAGCCGCGCACCTGAGTCACCTGATCTTCACGCAAGCCGTTCTCCTGCATCAGGCGGCGGGCGGTGTTGGCGCGGTCGGCAGAGAGTTCCCAGTTGCTGTACGTTCCTTTTCCAGCGTAGGGTTTGGAATCGGTATGCCCCTCGATGGTGATTTTGTTGGGCAGTTTGTTCAGTTCCTGTGCCAGCATGATGAGCAGTTCTTTGCCCTGGTCTGTTGGCTTTGGGCTGCCCGTGTCGAAAAATGTTCCGGATGCAGATTCGAGCATTTCGATGCGGAGGCCTTCGGCGGTCACGGTCATCTCGACCTGGTTCTTGAAGCGGTCGAAGTCGTTCATCTGACGGACGGCCTTTTCCAATTCTTCCTTCAGTTTGGGCATGTTGTCTTTGGTGAGCGAAAAATTATCCCCAGAGCCGCTCAGATTGGTGCCCGGATTCTTGGTGCTTCCGGAGGGGTCCTTGAAATAGCCGGCGATGGCTTCTTTCACGGGCTTGCTGGTATTGAGCAGCCAGAGCACGATGAAAAGGGCCATCATGGCAGTCACGAAGTCGGCGTAGGCCACCTTCCAGGCGCCACCATGATGGCCTCCGTGGCCGCCTTTTTTCTTGATGATAATGATGGGACGCGCGCCAGGTTCCATGGGTGCTTTCGATTATGCCGACGCCGCCTCGGCCGCCGGTGGACTCTCCGAGGCGCCTCCGCCACGGCAAGTCTTTTCCAGTTCCTGGAAGGACGGCCGAACGTGTCCGGGAATTGCCCTGCGAGCGACTTCAACCGCCATGATGGGGGCATTCCCTTTCAAGAACGAATAGATCACCACGCGCAAAACATTGAGATAGGCACGTTCTTCTTCGGCTGCTTTGCCCATATTTGCAGCCAGCGGGCCAACGAAACCGTAGCAAAGCAGGATGCCGAGAAAAGTTCCCACCAGGGCGGCGGCGACTTTGTGGCCGATCTCTTCCGGCGGGCCGCCGAGCGCTCCCATGGTGATTACTACGCCGAGCACGGCAGCCACGATGCCCAAGCCGGGCAGGGAATCGGCCATGGTGGCGAGCGCGGAGATGGGTTGACTGGCTTCGTGATGATGAACCTCCAAATCGAGGTCCAGCACCTGGTCGAGGTCGAAGGCTTCCATCCCGCTGACTGCCATGCGCATGGTGTCGCAGAAGAAGTCCCGAACATGATGGTTCTTGGCAAAGAGCGGGTTCTTGGAGAGAAGCGGACTCTTCGCGGGCTCTTCCACATCGCTCTCCAGCGACACAAGCCCTTCCTTACGGGCTTTGTTGAAGAGATCGTAGACCGTTTTCAGAGACTCGAGATATACCTGCTTGCTAAATTTTGATCCTCCGAACGCACCCAGCACGCCGGCGGCGATTTGCTTCAGGATGTAAAGCGGGTTGGCGACCAACACGGTTCCGATCGCCGCCCCGCCGATGATGAGCAGTTCAGCGGGCTGGAGCAACACCATTATATTTCCATGCTCCATGAGATAGCCGCCGGCCACAGCCCCGATGACGACGACGATCCCGATAATGACAAACATAGCGGCTAAGTCTCCGACTCGGGGCTGTCATAGGCTGGGGAAGATGGCACAGGGTTATCGAGTGCGGCGGCGGTGACGTTGAGCGGAACCGTGGGCGCGCTCCAGCAATGACTCGACGGTATCCCCGGGCGCCATCAAGGCGATCCCGATGGTGGCAGAGATGGACAAGAAATCGCCCCACCACTGGATGCCGGAGGAACTGCCGACTTTCTGCAGGTTAGCGGCGATCCGTTCGACTTCAGCCGGACTGGAATTGGGCACGATGACAAGAAATTGGTCATCGGCCCAGCGTCCCAGGAAGCCGGCCGCGCCCAACATGTGCTTCACGGTTTGCGCCACTACGTGCAACAGCGCGCCCAGCGGCCTCGCGGCCATGAGCAGCGCGAAAGTCGGTCAGCTGCTCGACCCGCAGCGTCACCACCCCAAAGGGAAGATGGTACTCGTTGAAGAAGGCAAGATTCTCGCGCAAGTGGGAGAGAGTGAAAGCATGGTTCATGGCACCCGTCGACAAGTCGAGGCAGCCGTGGGCAGCCAGATTATTCTGATAACTCGCTCGGTCGGGCAGGAAGGTGTGTTCATCAAAGCATTCCGCCGCTCCGATTACGGAGCCCTGCCGGTCGCGGATCGGGACAGCGCGGACACGAACCGGCACGCGGTGACCGGAGCGGTGATGGAAAAACATCTGGACTTCTGCTGGCCCGGCCGTCATGGATGGCACAGGATAATGGGGCAGGCCGAGCCGCAATGGAGGCAGTCACGTTCGTTGCAGTGGGAGAGGATGTTATCGTGACAAACATGCCCGAGAACCTCGTGGCTGCGGTATCCGGTAATCTCCTCGGCGCCGTTATTCCAAAACAGAATCTTTCTATCGCGCCCGACCAGGTAGACCCCAGTCTGAATGCTGTCGAGGACGATGCGGAAAATCTCTGGATCATGCAGTCCCAACATGCCTGAAGCGAATCTCCTCTGCGAGTTTTCATCGGCAGCAAAGAGGGATCACTTCAGGCACGCGGAAGGGCACCAGCCGCGAGGGGACCGGTAACAGGAGCCGATTCCTCACGCAAACTTTCGGCGCGGTTTGCCGACGGTGCGCGAATCAGTTGGCGGAGGCGGCTGTGCCGGGCCAAGGCTCCTGCAGAGCGTTGCGAACCACTTCCAGAAGCTCGTTATTGTCGGCCGGTTTCTGCAGGAAGGCAATAGCGCCTGCCTTCAGGGTGCGTTCCCGGTTGGCCGCGGGATCGCGGGCGGTGAGCACGACGACGGGGATGACCGAAAGGGAAGCACTCTGCTGCAACCGGTTCAGCACTACGAATCCGTCTCCCGCCGGCAATCCGATATCGAGAATGATGAGATCGGGTTTTTCTTTCTGGGCCATAGCAATGGCCGAGAAGCCATCGGCGGCGTAGGCCGTCTCGTAATGGTTCGCGCGCAAGCGCAGGTTCAATCCTTTTCTAAGGTCCGGATCATCGTCCACGATGAGTATTTTGGCTTTGTTCATTGCGTGTGCTCCTTGGTGGTTTCGGGTCTGTGTGCCAGCCCGGAATTTTCTTGCACTGCGTTTTGCGAACTCGAACCGCGAGGAAAGGCCGGCATTGCGAGTTCGCTGATACGATCGGCGACTAGTTGCACCTGCGCATGCAGGTCCCCCTCTGGTGCGGCGTCGGGGAGCGGCAGCAAGGTGTAGGCAAGCTTGATGGTGCAAGTCGCCCGCAGCTCCCGGTGGCGCTCGATCTGTTCCGCAATGCGCTTCTCCATGGCGCGGGCTCCCTGTTCGTCGGTGGGAGCGACAATCAGAAAGGTTTCCTGCCGGCCGGACCGTTCGGGCGCGGTCAAAACCACATCCTCGCCGCGATACACCGAGGCTTTCAGCAGCTGCAGGCACTGGCGGCGCGCGTCCTGCCATTGATCGGAAGAACAAGTTGCCAGCGGCGCCATTTCGACGGTGAACAGGGACACAGCCTGGCGCAGGCGGCCCTGGTCGGTGATGGCGGGAAACAAAAGCTTGGGCAAGGAGAAAAGCGGCAGAGTGAAGGTGAAAACGCTGCCATGCCCGACTTGACTCTCCAGCCAGATGCGCCCGCCATGAAGCCGGACCAATTCTTTGGTGATGTACAGTCCCAGGCCAAGCCCCTTACGGCTGTTATCGACTGCGTTGGGATCCTGATAGAGGCGCTCGAAGATCAGGGCGCGAGCTTCCGGGCTGATGCCCCGCCCGGTGTCGGCCACGGAGACGTAAACGAAATCCGGGTCGGCATCCATCAGCCAGGCCTTCACCATGACGGATCCGTCGGGCGGAGTGAACTTAATGGCATTATGGATCAGGTTAACGAGAATCTGCTGGAGACGGTCGGGATCCGCGTTGACCAGGGGAATCCGGGTATCGACGCCGGCTTCGAGGCCGACGCGTTTTTCATCGGCCGTGGCGCTGAGCATGGTGACGGTCTGGCGTATGACTTCGTCGACTCGGATGCAGCGTGGCTCTGCCGAGATTTTTCCGGCTTCGGCACGGGTTGCTTCCAGCAGTTCTGCGATCATGCTGCGCAGCTGTTGCACACTGCGGAAGACGGTTTCCAGGTGCCCGCGCTGGTCCATGGTGAGCGGCCCGGAGAGGCCATCGAGCAGCAGAGTGACAAATTGGTGGATGCAGGTCAGCGGCGTGCGCAGTTCGTGCGATACGTGCGAGAGGAACTCGTCTTTGAACTTGAGTTGCTGCTTGCGGCTCATGTCCAAAGAAGTGAGCAGAGCCTGACGCTCCACGGCATAGCGCATAGCGCGCGCCAGTTGCTTACCGTCGAATGCGCCTTTGACCAGATAGTCCTGCACGCCCTGATGAACCGCTTTGGCGGCGAGTTCTTCATCATCCTGGCCGGACAGCACCACCACCGGCACGCCGGGGGCTTTGCTTAGAATCTTGCGGAAAGTTTCCGCTCCGTGGCTGTCGGGAAGATTCAGGTCGAGCAAGACCAAGGCTGGCGGTTTCCCGTTGAGCGCCTCCAATCCGGCTGAAAGACGGTCGACGCAATTGACTTCAAGGTCAGACTTGCCCTCGACCAGGCGGAGACGGACCAGATCGGCGTCGCCAGGATTATCCTCAATCACCAACACGTGATGCTCATGATTTGTCATCGTCATTGCTGTGATTCCTCCTCGCGGGGCAAACGGGCGCAGTCGAACCAAAAGCGCTCGATAGATGTGACGGCCGCCAGGAAGCCATCCAGATCGCCGGGCTTGCTGACATAGCTGTTCGCTCCAAGTTGGTAGCAGCCCTGGATGTCGCGCTGGGCACGGGAGGTGCTGAACACCACGATGGGTGTGCGGCGCAGAGCCGGGTGAGACTTTACTTCCGCCAGCACGGCGCGGCCGTCTTTTCTGGGCAGATTCAAGTCCAACATAATGAGATCAGGAACCTGGCTGCCGGCGGGGTTTCCTTCGCCTATGAGCAGTGCGAGGGCTTCCACCCCGTCGGCCGCACAACTTACCTGCCTGGGCCGCGGGTTGTGCCCGAGGGCCTCCCGTATCAGGTCGATATCGGCCGGATTGTCGTCCACGATCAGGATTTCTGTGCCGTTTTTCACAAACTATGTCCAGGTTGATATTCGGGTTGGGTTGCGGGCAGAGTGAATCGGAAAGTTGATCCCTGCCCTTCTTGCGATTTCACGAAGATTTTGCCCCCGTGTTGTTCGACGATTTTCCGGCAGATGGACAATCCAATTCCGTTGCCGGGATACTCTCCGCGGGTGTGCAGACGTTTAAAGATGGTGAAAATGTCTTCCAGGTATTCGGGGGCGATGCCGATGCCATTGTCGGCGACGGTGAACACCCATTCTCCGGCGTTCTTTTCGGCAGCGATCTGAATCAGGGGTGGGTCGATGCCACGGAATTTGACGGCATTCCCGATCAAGTTCTGAAAAAGCTGGACAAGCAGCGATTGGTTCCCCATGACCACGGGCAAGTGATCGTGGTTGACCCCGGCACCACTCTCGCGAATGGCGGCGGTCAAGTTCGAGAGCGCCTGCTCCACCGCGACGTTGGCATCAGTGAGACTGAGTTCGGTAGTACGGCCGGCGCGGGAGAAAGCCAGAAGATCCTGGATCAAGGTCTGCATGCGTTTGGCGCCATCGACCGCGTAGAAAATGTATTTGTCGGCCTGTTCATCCAGTTTGCCGCGATACTTTTCCGCGAGGAGCTGCGTATAGGCGGTCACCATGCGCAGAGGTTCCTGCAAATCGTGCGAGGCGACGTAGGCGAATTGCTCCAGTTCGCGGTTGGAGCGGGCCAGTTCCTCGACCTTCAGCGCCAGCTCGCGCTGGGCCCGTGCGCGCTCTTCGCGCAGCTTGCAGTCTTCTAAAGCGGCGCGCACCGCCGCCGGCAGCCGGGCGAGGCGGTCTTTCAAAATGTAATCGCTGGCTCCTTTCTTGATGCAGTTCACCGCGTCCACATCCGGGAGCGCGCCGGAAACCAAGATCAGCGGGATGTCCAGGCCCTCCTGATGCAGCAGTTCGAGGGCCTCCATGCCAGTCCACTGCGGGAGGTTATAGTCGGTCAGAATCACGTCGTAGGATTTCGTGCGGATGCATCGGGCAAAATCTTCCGCGGTCTGTACTGCGTCGAATTCGACCTCAAAGCCGTCACGCCGCAGTTGGCGCAGCACGAGTTCCACGTCGTCAGAACTGTCTTCCACCAGCAACACGCGGATCCTGTCCTGGGGCGAGCCGGGGTTCTCGGTGGAAGCGCCGGCGATGGTTACGACGCTGCTCATCGCTTCAACTCCGCCACTTGCTTTACGCTGTTGCCGACCTGGGCCTGATTTGTGACAAGCCAGTAGAGGCCCAACTGCTTCACCGTGTCGCGGAACTTCTCGAAGTCGACTGGCTTTTGGATATAGCTGTTGGCGCCCAGGTCATAACTCTTGATGAGGTCGCGCTCTTCTTTTGAAGAGGTGAGAATGACCACTGGGATGGCTCGGGTGTGGGGATGACTTTTGACCTGACGCAGAACTTCGAGTCCGTCGATTTTGGGCAGCTTCAAGTCCAGCAACACGAGCTTGGGAGGCCGGTCAAAAGAGCGGTCGGCGAACGGATTGCGGCAGAATAGAAAGTCCAGAGCTTCTTCACCGTCGCGGACGACCAGGATGCGGTTGGCCAGGTTTTCCCGCCGCAAAGCATGCATCGTCAGGTCCACATCCTCCTGGGAGTCCTCCACCAAAAGGAGTTCCACTTCGCCAAAATTCATGTCACACTCCCGCTGCCGCCTTGTTCCGCTGACCTTGTTCCTCAATGCCACTATCCATTTTGCTATCCAGGGTGAAGTAGAAAGTGGCGCCCTTGTGCAGTTGTGCCTCGGCCCAGGCGCGCCCTCCATGTTTTTGCAGGATGCGCTGCACCGTAGCCAGGCCCACACCCGTGCCTTCGAACTCTTCTGGCCGGTGCAGACGCTGGAACACCCCAAATAACTTATCGGCATATTTCATGCTGAAGCCCACCCCGTTATCTCGCACAAAAATAACGGACTTACCGTTTTCCTTTATTTCTCCAACTTCAATGATGGCGTTCGCCCGGTTGCGGGAATACTTGAGCGCGTTGGAGAGCAGGTTCTGAAAGACCTGTTTGATCAGGATGGGGTCGCAGTGCACCGTGGGCAGGGTGGCAATGCGCCAGTCGATCGGCCGTCCGTTCGCGTCGGGTCTCAAGATGCTGATGACCTCATTCAGGATTACATTGAGATTGGTCGGTTTGAGCTCCAACGCTTGCCGCCCGATACGGGCGAGGTTAAGCATCTCGTCGACCAGCTGGCCCATGCGCTGCGCGCCTTCCTGGATGCGGTGCAGATACTTTTGACCAGGAGGCGTGAGTTGGGAGTTGAATTCCTCCAACAGGATGGCCGAAAAACCGGCAATGTGGCGCAGAGGGGCGCGGAGATCATGGGAGACGGAGTAAGTAAAGGCTTCCAGTTCGTGGTTGGCGGCTTCCAGCTGCGCGGTACGTTCGATCACTCTTTGTTCAAGCTCATCGTTGAGCTTGCGAATTTCCCTTTCCGCGGCTTTGCGTTCGGTGATATCGCGGAAGGCCACGACACCCCCGCACGGGTTGCCCTGAGCGTCCTTCATAGGCCGACCGGTAAACTCGAGAAATATTCTGCTCTGCCGCTCCGGGTGCTTGATCATCAACTCCATTTCCACCGATTCCCCGTTCAGAGCGCGTACCAGGGGAAGACGATCCGTGGGGTGAGGAGTGATGCCATCGGCCAGGAAGGCCTCGTAGCGGGGGCTCCACTGGTCGTGGGGCAAGTCGGCTGGGCCACGGCCGAGTAGCTTTTTTGCGGACTCATTCCAGATGAGAAAGCGACCTTCCTGGTCAGCCGCAATCAGCCCCTCGCCCATGCTGTCCAGCACCAGCTGGAGGATCCGCGTCTGCGCTTCCAGGGCCTGCCGCGAACGGACCAATTCCTGTGCTTGCCGTGACAATTCCTCCGTTTGCTTGGCCAGTTGCTCTTCCGCTCGCTTGCGTTCAGTGATATCAGCTCGAATGGCAAGATATTGCCGCGGTTTGCCATCGTCGCCGACGAACGGAACGATGGTGGCATCGACCCAATAGATCGAGCCATCTTTCGCACGATTGCGAATCTCGCCGTGCCAGACCCTGCCCCCCGAGATGGTATTGAACATCTGCTGGAAGAACTCTTTCGAATGCCGACCCGAGTTCAGGATGCGGTGATTCTGCCCGATCAGCTCTTCTCTGGCGTATTTGCTGATGGCGCAGAATTTCTGGTTGACGTAAGTGATGCGGCCGTCAATGTCGGTAATCGCCACATCGGCGTGCTGGTCGAGTGCAAACCTTTGGTCAACCAACTCTTTGCGGGCCTTCTCGCTGGCAGCTAAGCTTTTCTGCACCGCCTCTTCCGCCTGCTTGCGGAGGGTGATGTCGTGCGCAATTTTTGAAGCGCCCACAATCGCGCCGCTGCCGTCCCGGATCGGTGAGATGGTCACGGAGACGTCAATTTTTGCGCCATCCTTTCGGACACGCACGGTTTCGAAGTGCTCAACGCTCTCGCCTCGCGCGATGCGCGCCAGAATGTCGGATTCCTCGTTCACGCGGTCCGGTGGGAAGATCATCAGCATGGGTTTGCCCATGACCTCGGCGGCCGAGAAGCCGAAGATCTTTTCTGCGCCGCGGTTCCAGGCGGTGATGATCCCGTTGAGGTCTTTTCCGATGATCGCGTCGTCGGATGAGTCGACCACAGCGGCGAGGTGTTCCCGTACTTCCTCTGCCTGTACACGCTCACTGATATCGCGCAGAATCACGGTGAACAAATGCTTGCCTGCGCTCTTGACGTAAGAGATGGAAGCTTCAATCTGGAACTCCTCGCCATCGGCGCGGAGCCCCCATTGGCTGCCTAATGCACCCATTGCACGGGCGGTAGCGCCGTTTTCGCCGAAGTTCTTGATATGCCCGCTATGTGCTGCGTGGAAGCGCTGTGGAATGAAGTGCGCGATGGGCTGTCCCAGGGCTTCGGTGGCGGAGCAGCGGAACATCTTTTCCGCGGCCGAATTGAAGACCAGGATGCGCTCCTGTTCGTCGGTGGTAATGATGGCGTCCATGGCCGACTGCAGGATACTGTGCAGTTGACTCTGGCTTTCACGCAGAGCCTGCTCCGCCGCTTGACGTTCGGCCAGTGTGAACTTCTGCTGTGCCAGCTCCGCGAGGGCCCGTTCGCTCGCCGCCAGACTTATTTGTAGCGCCTCCTCGCTTCGCGCGCGCTGGGCAATGTGCACTTCCAGTTCACGGTTCGCTTCCCGCAGATGGGCGGGGCTGGGCAGCGCCAGGGCCTTGGGAAGCAGAGGAATGAGCGCCGCCGCCGTGATCAGGGAAACCACCGCGGTCAAAGCTTTGATGACGCCGGCAAGCAGGTATGCGGGACGCCAGACGGTGCAGACTTCCATCAGGTGCGTGGCCCCGCAACCGAGGACGAAAGCGCCGAACAGCCAGAAAATCCAGTGAAAGGGAAGGTCGCGCCGCTTACGGACGAAATAGATCAACGCGATGGGAATGCAGAAGTATGAGAGCGTGATGAGGCCATCGGAAATCACATGCAGCCAGACCATCGCGGGGTCCCACAGATAGCAGGTGCCGTGAGGCATGAAATCGGGGGAGAGCAGGCGGTCGAATATCCCTGTTTGAGCGGCTGCTGAAGCCAATTGCTCCTCGAACCGGAGCCAGGGCAGGGCACTACCGAGGCCCCCGGGATCGAAGGAAAAAGTCATTCAGCGCAGTCTCTTGTCGAAGTGGACTTGCCCGAACCTTGCAAAGGGCGAAGTGGCGCAAACTCCGCATCCACTTGGAGAATCGGCGGGGCGGGGGTAAGGCTTTAGCCCTTAGCCGAAGCCTTAGGCGACAAAGTGATTGGTGCGGTCTCCGAAAGGACGACTTGAGAGTGGCCGTTCGTCCCTGTACCAATGATTGGCGGAGGCCTCTTAGAACGGCCCGAGTGAACCGCGGAAACCCGCGTCAGCCTTGGGATTTGAGGCATAGCACGATAGTGGCAAGCGCTGGCACATTCGTGCCATTCCAAGAAAATGACCGAGGGATTACTTTCATACCCGAGCAGTTCTGGGGGAGGGCTGCCCGGGCGTCCGTGACTCGAAAGAGTCTGGGCGCTCGTTTTATTTTTGCCTGAAGTTCGCCACTTGAGACCCGCCTGAACACAACGAAAGGCCTTAACGCCGATATTTCCCCATCCACTCGGCCCGGCCCAGAATATGCCCCTGCATCGCCTTTTCGACTTCCTGTTTGCTGGATCCCGGCTTGAGGTTTAGCTGTGCATCCAGAGCGTACAGTTTGAAGAAATAACGATGAGGTTTACCGGGCGGCGGACAAGGTCCATTATAGCCAATTTTGCCAAAATCATTGCGTCCCTGCCGTGCCCGATTGGGCAGCTCGCCCGCCTTGTCTATGTTTTCAGACAAGCTGGAGCCGTTCACCGGCAGATTGAAAAGGACCCAGTGGGTCCAGGTGCCTACCGGGGCATCAGGATCGTCTGCGATGAGAACGAAAGTCTGCGTTCCCGCCGGAGCGTCGGTCCAGACGAGCTGAGGGGAAACGTCGGCGCCGTCGCAAGTGAATTTCCCGGGGATCTCTCCACCATTCGGAAAACTCGGACTGGAAATCGCAAATGCCATTGTTCCTCCCGCGCCATGCTCTGCTAAGGTGGCTGGGCGCGCGGCCATCGAGGCTGAACCCGGTGCCAGCATCGCGCATAACGCGCTGCCAAGAAGGAACGGGCGCAGGCTCCGATCGTAATGCACGGCTCTCCCACAAAGGGGGCGATCACTGCGTAGAGATAGTGAAGTTTACCGTGATGCGGGCTTCGGTTTCGACGGCTTGACCAGATTGTAGATATGGCCGGAAGCGCCACTGCTTTACTGCTTCCCGGGCGGCGGCAGAAAGGATCGCCGGGCCGCTCAGCACATGCAAGTCCTGAATGTCGCCGTCCTTGCCAATCAAGGCTTGCAACACAACCGCTCCCTGCACTTTCATCTGCTTGGCCAGCAATGGATATGTGGGCTCCACTGGGCGCGAAACCATTTGGACCGCGCCCGCCGAAAGATGGACCCGCTCCGCATTTGTGCTGACCGCCGCGGATGTGGGCGCGGCGGGTGAAACCGGCGTCTTCGGCTGCAAGTCAACTTTCACCGAGGCGCTTCCCGGCTGGATGACGCGGTGTTCGTCTCCGGCGACCACTTCCACTTCCAGCGGAGGCAGCACGGCGCGGTTCGTGATCACAGGCGCCATCGCGGGTTCGGGAGTTTCTGGAGCCTCATTCTTGGCGAGAGTGCGCGGCTTTGATTTTTGAGCGAGAGTAGCTGAAGAGCCAGGCGCAGATTGGGCTGGCTGGCTCTGAGATGGCGTCACGGCGTTTTCGTCCTGATCGGATTGCTCTTCCGCGGTGGGGGGAGACGGGAACCAGAAGTCCCGGTCTTTGATGAGAACCAGAACCAAGGCTACGAGCAGCAGAGCCAAAGCGATCAGCATCTGCCGGCGCTGTTTCAGTTCTGATTCAGTATCCAGCGCACCAGCATCGACTTCAACTTCGACCGGGCTGGACTCGTCGAGCTTCAGCATCTACCTGTGCCTCCCGCCCGTGGGGAGCCGGGCCATCGAGCTAGTATGCCTCGAATTCTTGGCCGATGCCAGAGAAACCCGTTCGGTTAGAGCTGAAAATAAAGAAGCCCGGTCCGCAGGGCGGCCCGGGCATATTGTGGAAAATTCTTTCCTAGTGTTCCGCTATGCCGATTTCTTGATTTCAGCCGGGAACTCGATCACCTTGCCTCGCTGTTCCTGAGGAAGCCATTTCGACTTTCTCTGGAAGCCAGCGGGAATGTAAAACTCAATCACCTTGGCCATTACTACCCTCCGATCCAAAAGCAACCCGCGTCTATGCCTATCTTCACCGCGACGCGTGTTAGTTTTCATTGATTAGTTAGATGCCGGGGAGGGGCGTGGCGGCATGCCCACAGAGCGCGGGGGGAGTGGGGGCTTGGGGTTCAGCTAGCCTTAAGGTTTCGCCCCTAGCTCAGCAGGCGAGTTGTTCGCGGGTCAGCTTCAAGCCATTGAGATTGCCGAGCACGGTAACGGCGATTGACTCGGTGCGAAAGAACTCCTGGGCCAGTTCCTGCAGCTCTGCCGAGGTTACGCTTTCGATTCTCTCGATCAGTTCGTCGAGCGTATAAAAATGGTCAAAATACATTTCCTGCCGCGCGAGATTCGACATCCGCGCAGTGGAAGACTCGAGCGAGAGCATCAAGCTGCCCTTGAGCTGGTCTTTAGCGCGGCGCAGCTCTTCTTCCGGAACCGGCTCTGACTTGAGTTTGCGGAACTCGGAAACAATGGAAGTCACAACCTTGACCGCAGACTCGCGCGAAGTGCCGGCGTAAACCGACATGCAGCCGGTATCGCGGTACGGAGTCAGGTCGCTGTAGATGGAGTAGGCCAAGCCCTGGCGCTCACGGATGTTCTGGAACAAGCGGGAACTCATGCCGCCCCCCAGCACGGTGTTCAAAATGTACGAGGCGTGCCGCCGGGCGTGGGCGATGGGATGAGATGGAACTCCCAAGCAAATCTGCACTTGTTCCAGCGCCTTCTTGTTGCGCAAAACGATGCGGGACGCAATCGCCGGCTGTGAACTGTGGAAGCCGTTCTTCACCGGCTTCATGGGCTCAAAGTGCTTAGTGACGAGTTCCACAAATTCTTCGTGTTTCAGGTGTCCGGCGGCAGAAACCACCAGGTTGCCCGGCACAAACCGCTGCTTGTAAAAGTCCAGCACCGGGTCCCGTTCAAACTTCCGCACTGTTTCTTTGGTGCCCAGGATGGGCTTGCCGAGGGGATGATCCTTCCAGAAGTTCTGGGTGAAGATTTCATGGACCAGATAGTCGGGACTATCTTCATCCATCTTGATCTCTTCGAGGATCACGCCGCGCTCCCGGCTTATGTCTTCGGCGCCGAAAACCGGGTTACGAACCAGGTCACTGAGAACGTCGAGAGCAACGGGCAGATGTTCGTCCAGAACTTTAATGTTGAAGCAGACGCATTCCTTGGCGGTAAACGCATCGATGTTTCCGCCAATCGAATCCACCTGGCGGGCAATGGCCTCGGCCGAGCGGTGCTTGGTACCTTTGAATACCATGTGCTCGACGAAATGCGAGATCCCGTTCCATTGGGGATCCTCGTCCCGTGATCCCGTCCTGACCCAAATGCCGATGGAAATCGAGCGGATGTGTTGCATCTCCTCCGTGATGAGGATTAGCCCGTTGGGCAGGACAGCGCGACGAATATTCCTGGTCTCTTCAGTCATGAGTGCGGTTCCCGGGCGAACCGGAACAGTCGATTCTGGTGCGGGCGCTCCATTTATTGTGACACACCCTGCGGAATGAAGCGAATTCGCATTTAACCATTTAGAATCAATCACTTGGGGGAATGATTCGTCATGTTTTCTTTATGCCGCTTGGTCCTGATGTCTTCTACAATTCAAGATCGAAGGACTACGCACGTGGATGGTGTAGATACGAGTTGTTATGAGCGAACCTAAACAGACCGAGCTGCTGGGGCTAGGCCTCTCCGAACTGTCACTGCTGGCGGAGGAGTTCGGTCAGCCTCAGTATCGGGCGCGGCAGATTTTTGAGGCGCTTTATCGCCAGCGGGTGGTCGCGGCGGAATCGATTTCCGTGCTGCCGCAAGATTTTCGGCAGGCACTGGCGGATCGAGGGTATTCGATTGGTCTTCCCAGCGTAGCCAAGAAGTTCGTGTCGTCGGACGGCACGGTTCGCTATTTGATGATGCTGGCTGATGGGCAGCGTGTGGAGACTGTCTGGATGCCGGAAGGGGATGGCGGCGAAGCTGGGGATGGCAGCGAAGCCGGTCTCGAGGAAAGCGGAGAGTTCACGAAAATGGAATCGCGCCACAATTTGCATCTCCAGCCAAGTGGGTTGCGCAGTGGATTGCCAGTTTTGTCTGACCGCGCTGCTCGGGGTGAAGCGCAACCTCACGGCTGGTGAGATTGTGGGACAGGTCTGTGCTGTGCTCAACGACCAGCGAGTTGCTCCGCCGGACCATCGGGTGAATCTGGTTTTTATGGGAATGGGCGAGCCCTTTCTCAATTACGAGAACTTCATGAAGTCAGTGAAGCTGCTGGTGGAAGGAGTCAAAGTTCCGGAATCGCGCATGACGGTTTCCACCGCCGGCATCGTCCCCCGCATCTATGATTTTGGCCTGGAGGCCATGAGGCCAAAACTGGCCATCTCACTCAATGCCTCGAACAATGAATTGCGCAGCCGGCTGATGCCGCTCAATCGCAAATGGAACCTGGAAGCTCTAATCGCAGCGGCGCGAGAATTTCCTTTACGTAACCGGGAAAAGCTGACGTTTGAATATGTTTTATTGCACGGAATAAACGATTCGCCGGGGAACGCCCGCGAAGTCATAGAACTGATTCGCGGTTTGAATGTCAAATTGAACCTGATCGCTCTGAATCCTGGTCCCGGGATCGCCTTTCAAACTCCCGAAGAAGAGCGCGTATTAGGTTTTCAAAAAATTCTGCTCGCCGCGAGCGTGCCCACATTCATTCGTCGGCCCCGGGGACGCGATATTTACGCCGCTTGCGGGCAGTTGAAGCGAACCACGGAGGCTGACACCGATACCAGAGAAATCGCTTAAGCTTAGATAAAGAGATAGAGTTCGCGAGATCTAACCGCCGGACTGCGGAACAACTGGCGAGGTCTCGCTGTCTGTTCCCGGGCGCTCTGCCCCAGCCCACTGGAGTTGCGAAGCCGCTGCCAATCCGGCCTTGCCTGGGATGGGCAGCTCAATGCGAAAAATCTCGACGTCTTCCGTCTGGTTCTGACGGACCATCCTGCCCTGGTGTTCTTGGATGATTCCATAGCACGCGTTCAGGCCGAGGCCACCCTCCTGTCCCGGCTTCGGGATCCGCAAGAATGGGTCTGAGCCGCGGTCTCGCCCCGGAGCCGCAGAACGATCGCTGGAAAATTCCAGCACAACGTGATCCTCTTCCCGGCAGGTGCGCACTCTCAGGATGCCGCCAGCCTTTTTTGCGCCGTGGAGGGCACTACTGGCGATATGCAGGCATACATGCAGAAGTTGATTAGAGTCGCCAAGAACCTGGGGAAGTCCGCCCGCCAGATCGGTTTGCACCTCAAGTCCGCGATCCCGCAACTGGCTCTGGGACAGTTTGATGGTGGTCTGCGCCAGCGCGTTAACATCGAGAGGTGTTTTATCGCGAGGAACCTGCTTGGCAAAACTCAGCAGGCTGGCGATCAGCGACTTAGCCCGCCTCACTTGTTGGCCTATTGTCTCAGCCAGGAGCCGTTGCTCGTTGCCCAACTTGGTGGTCACCAACAGATCGGAATAGCCCAGCATTGCCGTCAAAGGATTGTTGAGTTCATGGGCCGCGCCCCCTACCAGCAGTCCTAGAGAAGCCAGCTTCTCCGATTGGACCAACTGCTGTTGAAGGCGTTGAAGGCTGTCGAAAGACTCTTGCGAACTGCGCAACAATCCCACCAGCTCGAGATCGAGGAGGTGCTGTCGGAGAAAAACCATGGCGCCCATTCCCAACATGCTGCCCAAGGTGAGGACGAGACGGAAGGTGCGGATCTTAGGTGGCGCGGCGCTCCCCAGCACACTCCACATGGCGAGCAAGGGCATGGTAAAAACCGCAACCATTCCCACGCGCGCCACAGACACGCCATATGCACCAGCGTGTGGGTCAGACCATTGTTTCTGCGCTCGGCCTGGAGAGAGCAGGCCAATTGCCGTGATCCATGCGATGGAGAATACCAGGGGCACGTCATACAGGCTGCCGGAATAATAGAGATTGCGTTCGATGGCCCAATTCGCGAGGTAGGAACTGAGGGCGTAAGTCAGACTCGCCCCAAACCAGTGCGCGTAGACAAATTTCCAGGACGGGTGACTGCGCCACCACCCCAGCGCCAACGCTCCCAGGAACACGATCTTTTCCGTCAAATACAAGGCATTGAGATTGCGTTCGTAGATGACTTCATTCGACTGAACATACTGCCAGGGAATGACGGCGAAGAGATAAAGATAAAGCCACCAGACCAGCAGGAGAGCAAAATCCCAAGAGCCCAACCGCGCGGTTCGCTCGTCGTGCTCGAGATGAGGCTGAAGCGCAAGCGCCGCCGTCATCGGCACGAGGTGAAGAAAGAGAACGATGTCGCCAACAAAAGGGTTAGGCACGTCACGCCGCAACACGACTTCAAAGTAGGTCCAAAGCGACTGATAAGCGAACCAGAACACCACGCCGAGGGTCATCAGCCCCCAAAAGAGCCTGGTGCGACCCTGAGAAGCTACTATGTTGGGCAGAAGGGCCAGCACGGCGGAAAGCAGGAGCAGAAACTGGATGCTATCGCTTACTGCGATGAGAGCGAACTGCTGGGGCAGCAGCAACGATCCGGCTGCCTGGACAACTACGAGGCCGCAGGCGGCTGTGAGCCAGATTTTTGCACGCCAAGACATGACACCGCCGTGCCGTCATTCTAGACACCAGACATTACCTCGGCACGTTACTCCGGTAACCGGGGCAATCCGGGCGCAGGGGCGAGCGCCCGCAGCGTTCCCTTGATTCCATCGGCCTAATCTGCGCATACACAAGTTTCGCTTGCCCTGGTAAGTGGCTGCCAATAGTATCCTTGACAGAATCAGAGCGGTTGGGTCGTACTCAATTCTCAGTGCGAGTGCTTCGACATCGGTTTCTGTGGAGACTCAGGGCTCCCGCCGACCCCGGCGAGGTTCGCCGGATTGAGCGGTGGCTGGCGACTGCCCGGGTGGGTCTGGCGATCTCCTGCCTCGTTGCCATTCTGATGGATCCGGCCGAGGTTAAATACTCGGTGTGGGTTGCAGGACTCCTCGCCTTCTACATTGCTCAGAGCATGGCCATCATGCTGCTCCTGCGACGGCGCGAGCAATCTACAGCCTCATTTCGTTTGCTGGTGCACGCGGCGGACATCGTGTGGCCAGCGGTGATTTCCGTTTTTGCCACCAGCCAAGCGAATCCTTTTTTTCTGTTCTTCGTCTTCGTTTTGGCCGCCGCGGCCTACCGCTGGGGTTTGTGGGAAACCGTGGGTACCGCCGCGACCGCGGTCGCGCTGCTGTGGGTCGACAGCTTTGCTTTTTACGCCGGGTTCTTCGTCTGGCTCGATGGTTTACTCTTGCGTCACAACCTGCCGCTATTGAGAGTTGAGTCGGCCGATTTCGAACCCAAGCGTCTGTTCATGCGATCTATCTATCTTTTGGTAATGGGCCTGCTGCTGGGATATCTGGCGGAACAGCAAAAGCAACTGCGCGGCGAGAAAGCCGTGATTGCGCGGGTTTTGGGCAAAGCCCGGGTGGAAGCCGGCCTCACCGGAACTCTGCAGGCGATCATCGGCGAAATGCTGACGATGTATGGAGCCAGGCAAGGTCTGATCGCGTCCCAGGAAGCGAACAGCCAGCGCGTGTTCGTAGGAGAAATGCGACTGGGCAAGAGCGGGTTGTCAAGCTTCCACTGGCTCGATCCTTCGCCCTCGGACCGCGAAACCTATCTGTTTGAGAGTCCGGCCGATTCCTATTTTGCATCACGCAGTATGGGACGCGAAGGGAGGGCGAGGTTCAGCCTGATTGGATTGACTGCTGAGGGAATTTCGAAGGCTTCGGCCACCTGTCTCAATCCGTTGGCGAAGCAACACGAGTTTCATCAACTGCTGGCCGTGTCTTTCGTCTTTGGGAGGGAGTGGTGGGGCCGAATCTACCTGATTGATCCGATGCTGGCAGGCGACGTTGAAGAAGAACTGCGATTTCTGCGCGAGCTGGTACGGCAGATCGGACCTGCAGTCTACAACGTGTACCTGCTTCGCCGTTTGCGCCTGCGCGCAGGCGCGGTGGAGCGAGCCCGTTTTGCACGCGAACTGCATGATGGCGCGGTCCAATCACTGATCGCGGTGGAAATGCAGGTGGACGTGCTGCGCCGCCAATCCGGCAAATCGGAATCCATGGAAGAGGAACTCGGACGAATTCAGGGTTTGCTGCGGGAGGAAGTGCTGAAACTGCGCGAGCTGATGCAACAGATGAAGTCGCTGGATATCGACTCCCGCCGGTTGTTGAGCTTTCTGACGGACGCTGTCGAGCGCTTTCAACGTGAGACGGGAATTACCGCTCGCTTCTACTCGGACCTGGAAGAGTTGGATATGCCGCAACCGGTTTGCCGCGAGGTGGCGCGCATTGTGCAGGAGGGGCTGGTGAACGTCCGCAAGCACAGCGGGGCGCACCAGGCGCTGGTGCGATTGAGCGCAAAAGATGGCCGCTGGAAACTGATTATCGAAGATGATGGCCGTGGGTTTGCCTTCGCGGGACGACTTGTCCACCTGGAGGATGACCCCGAAGCACGCGGGCCGCTGGTAATTAAAGAACGAGTTCGTTTGATTGAGGGCGAACTCGCGATAGAATCAACTCCCGGCCGGGGCTCACGGCTGGAGATCAGCATTCCACAGAAGCAGCAGATCGCTCAGGGATAATCCTGATGGATAATCAAAATGGATAACAGAAGATCGATGCCGGTCCGGATCGTGATTGCCGATGATCACCCCATCTTTCGGGACGGCCTGCGCCGACTGCTGGAGTCGGAGCAGGACCTGAAAGTGATCGGCGAAGCTTGTGATGGAAGCGAAGCAGTGAAGCTGGCGCGGCAGCTCAAGCCGGACATCCTCTTACTCGATTTGGCCATGCCCAAACAGCCCGGGCTCGAGGCATTGCGAGAACTCAGTTCCGGGTCTGCGTCGAATGCGGTTCGGGTCATCCTTTTGACTGCGGCAGCGGAAAAGCGGCAGATTGTCGAGGCTTTGCAGTTGGGCGCTCGGGGAATCGTTCTGAAAGACTCAGCCACCCAATTGCTGCTTAAAGCGATTCACACCGTCATGTCGGGGGAATACTGGGTAGGGCGCGAAAGCGTCTCGAACCTCGTGCAGTATCTGAGGGTGCTGGTGCAGTCTTCAGGAGAGGACGCCCGGCAAAAGAAATTTGGCCTTACGCCGCGCGAGCTGGAGATTGTCTCCGCCGTGGTGGCCGGCTACTCAAACAAGGAAATAGCCGAATATTTCAAAATCAGCGAAGACACCGTCAAACACCACTTGAGCAACATTTTTGACAAGTTGGGTGTTTCTACCCGCCTGGAGCTTGCCTTGTTCGCAGTCAACCAGTCGCTGCCCCTGAAAACAATCGCTTAGGGCCAAAAGATGGCACTTTCGTGCCATATATTGCCACACGCGTGCCATTGGCAGAGGCCACCCAACCCACTACTATTTGTCATAGAATCCTGAGAACTTTGGGGATATCTGCTTACGGCCCACCCTCACCGTAGGCATGGTGTTCTTCGAGTGTCAGTAAATGTTGGAAACTGAAGAAGGAGGGAACCCGTGGCAGGCTTGCTACATAAACTTTGGAAAGACGAACAGGGGCAGGATATTGCCGAATACGCCGTGATGCTGGCGGTGATTCTGGTAATTGTTGTGGGCACGATCCGGTTGATCGGATCCAACGCCAACAACGTGTTTTCTTCGGTGGGAAGCTCGATTCAGTAGCCGAAGGTCGACAGCTCAGAATTGGAACTCAGCTTCGAAGGCTGGAGCAGATACGTTGGTTTGCGCCAGCCGAGTGCCTACTTGTCTGAAATCCCACCCGCTTTAATCCCTTCAAGCTAGGTCATCTGAAAAACAATGTGAATAACGGCCGTGAAGTCAGTTGGCTGTCCGTCCCGCAGGGCCGGCTTGAAGCGAATCTGCTGCGCGGCCCGAACGGCGGATTCGTCGAGTCCGTGTCCCAGACCCTGAACCACACGCACGATGCGCAACTTGCCGGTCGATTCGAAAACCACCTCCAGCAGCACTTCTCCTTCAATGCGTAAGTTCCTGGCCTCGGTGGTGTAGGCCGGAGCTGGTTTGAAGAGAATTTCCGCGGGCACGAATCTTGCAGCAGAATTGTCCGCCGGTTTCGGTTGAGTCTGCGCCGGGCTCATAGCATCGGCCGCAACGAATCCGCTTTCGCGCACGGTACCGCGCGAGGTGTTGACCCGTCCGCTGCCGTCGCCGGTCGCGATGCCGTTGCCGAAGCCAGCGCTGGCCACCACACCCGCAACTCCACGTCCTCCAGCTGTTCCATTTCCGTGACCAGATCCTGTTGGCAATTCGAAGGACCCCAGAGATGCGATGGTTACTGGCTTAGCTTTATTGTCGTGCGCGGGTACGCCGTTGGGATCGCCGAAACCACCCGTCTGCACATGCTGGGGCGCGCGAGCGATGGTCGGAGGATCCGAGTTGCCGGTAGAAAAGACGTTTGTTCTTACCAGTTCGCGTGGAATCACCGGCGCCGCTGGCGGCAACTTCGGCGGCTGCGTTGTAGCTATCTCAACCTTAGGTGGAGAAATTTCTTCCTGCGACACTTTGGGTTTCTCCAACGCAGGGACGTGCACCACTCCTTCGCGACGCGCGATGGCTGGTGGCTCGATGTAGCGTACGGGCGCGGGTTCGTGGTCAACCGGTATGGGCGTGTTCACCAGTTGGATAAAATGATAATCACGAACCGGAGTTAGAACCTCCGGATGCAGAACTCCCACCCACGCGAGCAAAATCAACCCCAGGCTCTCCGCGACCATGGAGAGAAAGAACTTTCCAATCGGCGGTTTTCGACTGGGCAGAGACGAAAACAGGCCGCTCTCGGGTGGTCGAGCCATACTGTGTATTCGGATCTCCGGTGATGCCTGCGAGCGGCCCTGATCGAAGCCAAAATAGCTCTGAAAGCCGGCTTCCTCCGTCGTGGAATATCCCGACCAGGCAGGCTCGAAAGAGCGCTCTAGACCGAGGGGAGCACGAATCAGGCCATTCTTGAGCGGAGGCGAAAAAGTAAAAGGTTGTTTCACAGCAACTTAGGTCTCTCTGCGAGTATGGAGGCAAAGGCAGCCTCCCGGAAGGCAAAAAATTGCATAGTGCTAGGTAGGAATTCAGGTTCTAACGGGGGGCTGAACCCGGCTAACAGCGCACGATCTTGGGGCTTCGGATGCCCTTGGTGGCGTTACGCGTGTCGACCACCAATTGCGACTCCCGCACAATGCGCTGGTAGTCGTAGTCGGAATGGTCGGTAACAATCAGCACGCAGTCGTACTGCGCGAGGTTTTCCAGCGGGGTGCACTTCATCTGCAAGTCGTATTTTCGCCCCCTGCCAACGCTCGGGAAATACGGGTCGTTGTAAGAAACCTGGGCGCCTTGTTTTTGCAGCAGTTCAATAATGGTGAGAGAGGGAGATTCACGCAGATCGTCGATGTCTTTCTTGTATGCCAGTCCCAGCACCAACACCTTCGAGCCGTTCAAGGATTTCATATGCTGATTCAGCGCCTTGGCTACAGAATCCAGCACGTGATAAGGCATGTTGACGTTGATCTCGCCCGCCAGCTCAATAAATCGCGTGCGGAAATCCCATTCCTTGGCCTTCCACGAGAGATAGAAGGGATCCACCGGGATGCAGTGCCCGCCGAGACCGGGGCCGGGGTAGAAGGGATGGAAGCCGAACGGTTTGGTAGAAGCGGCTTCGATGATCTCCCAGATGTCCAGACCCATGCGCAACGAAAGCAGTTTGAGTTCGTTGACCAGAGCGATGTTCACGCAGCGGTAGATATTTTCGAGGAGCTTGGTCATCTCCGCCGCTGCGGGGGAAGAGACGCGCACCGTGCGGGTGAAGATGGCGCCGTAGAGCGCGGCCGCGAGATCGGCCGCATGGGCATCAAGTCCGCCGATGACTTTCGGAATATCCCGCCGGGCCACAGTCGTGTTGCCGGGATCCTCGCGCTCGGGCGAGAACGCCACGTAAAATTCCTGCCCCTTCGCAGCTTCTCCTCGGGACGCGATCAAGCCTTTGCGGTTGCCTTTTTCGAGGATTGGAACCATTACCTCTTCCGTGGTGCCCGGATACGTCGTACTCTCCAGAATCACCAGATGTCCGGCGCGAAGATGCGGAGCAATCGCTTCAGCGGTGTTGGTGATGTAGCTCAAATCCGGTTCGTGATACTCGTTCAGAGGCGTAGGGACGCAAATGATGATGGCGTCCATCTGCGTGAGCTGAGAATAGTCCGACGTCGCGGAAAACCCCTGGGAACGCGCCTGCTGGATTTCGGTCGCCGGAATGCGGAAAATGTAAGTCTCGCCCTTGGCCAGCGCGGCCACTTTGCGTTCGTCAATGTCGAAACCTGTGACTGGAAACTTCTGCTCCGAGTAGAGCAACGCCAACGGCAGCCCCACGTAGCCCAGTCCAATGATTGCAACTCGCGCCTGGCGCTGTTGGATCTTATGCTGTAATTCGGAGAAGAGCGTGGCGGGCACCGAGGAAGTCGTCATTTGTGAAATTTTCTAGCTATTACGATTTTAGCATTCGACCGCCCTTCGCGGGCGGTTGGACCTGAATCAGTTTCCCAGAATTCGGCGTGATCGCGAAGCTGCCGCGGTGCAACTCCGCTTACTTCCGTAACCAGATGCAGGCTTGATGGGAGGCAATATCCAGAGACGATTCGGGAGGATTCGCGGTGGAATTGCAATCGCGGGGATAGTGTCGATTATCGCGTTGGCCAACTCTGCCAAGTGGCTGGTCGTCGACGCTCCAGAGAAGTCAGACGTCATTGTTGTGCTGGCGGGAGAAACCGACCTTCGCCCGGCATTGGGTCTGGACTTGCTGCGCAGGGGATATGGCCGGCTGCTGGTGCTGGACGTTCCGGCTGATGCCAAGATCTACCAATGGACGCAGCTGGATTTGGCGCAAAAATACGTGCAGAACTTATCCGAGGCCAATTCCATCAAGATCTGCCCGATTCACGGGCTTTCGACCGAAGCCGAAGCCGACGAAGTGGCGCAATGCGTGGCCGGGATCGAAAATCAAGAAATTCTGATTGTGACCTCTGATTTTCACACTCGCAGAGCCCTTAGCATCTTCCGGGCACGGGTTCCGAAGCACAAGTACAGCATCGCCGCGACGCATAACCCCGCCGAGTTTGGCCAGGAGTGGTGGCGCCACCGCGAATGGGCCAAAACCAACTTATACGAATGGCTGCGCCTGCTGTGGTGGGAACTAGTTGATCGCTGGCGGTAAGTTGCCCCGCCAGCATTAACTGCCAGTGACCACACTGGTAATTGACGCCCCATTCGGAATGTCACTAGCATACGGTTGGGTGCGTCCTCTTATGGGAGTGTCAT
Organism: uncultured Acidobacteriota bacterium; assembly: GCA_963759395.1. Classification (GTDB taxonomy): domain Bacteria; phylum Acidobacteriota; class Terriglobia; order Terriglobales; family Acidobacteriaceae; genus CAVWZH01. The sequence goes on from CAVWZH010000001.1 coordinate 119,202, forward strand.
TGCTCCGATCTGCGGTTTGCTGGGCGATGGTCGCGATATTGCCGGCCTCGGTGTTCGCGGCTGATTCCGGAGCGGCTATGCTTTACGCGAACGGAATGGCCTGGCTGAACGGCGCCGCCGTGCCACGCTCCTCGGCGATCTTCCCTGGTGACCTGGTGCAAACTCGGGCCGACTCGATTGCCAACATCAATGGTGCCGGCTCGAACGTCATGGTCCTGGCGGATTCCCTGATCAAGTTTGAAAGCCAGACGGTTTCTTTAGACCACGGCAGCGTGAGCGTGGCCACTTCTAAAGGCATGACTACGAAGGCCGGCGAGGTCACGGTTTCTCCGGCTTCGAACGCCTGGACCGAATTTCAGGTGACGGACGTGAACGGGACGGTGCAGATCGTGGCGCAGAAGGGCGACGTTAGCGTCAGCGATCAATCGGGGACGATGACCTTGGCACAGGGCCAACAAACTACGCGCGATGAATCAAGCCAGCCAAGCAAGAAGAAGAAACGACGTAGGGGCGGCGCGCCAGTGGCGGGCATGGGAAGCATTATGGATTCCAAGGCTGCGATGTGGATCGGCGCGGGTGTGGCGGGGGGTGTGGCGGCATGGGTCCTGTTCCAAAATGACGACCCGATGAGCCCGGACGGGCCCCAGGGACCGTAACCCGTTTTGGTTCGCCATCCAAATTCTCAAGCAGTAAAGACTATCTAGATCCAGCGTCCGCTTACTGAGCCGGTATCTCCCCTTCGCTGCCTGTCGCGCTTGCGATGACCCATTCGGGTCGAACCCGGTGTCGCGCAGCCTTCCGGCGGGGCGGATTGAACCTCGGCTCCATCGCGGCGATCGTGCAAAGCACGTAGAACAGCGCGGCGTTGGCTGGAATCTGCAGATTGAAATCCACGAAACTGTGGACGAGAATCCCTATCACGCCGAGCAGTGCGGCAAGCGTTATGCCACCGTTCATATCGTCCGTCCACCGGCCCAACTTCCTCGCCGCTCCACGAAAGACAATGGCGAGAAACCAGAGCATGGTGGCGAATCCGAGCGCTCCCATTTCCACGAGCAATTGAAGATAGTCGTCGTGGGCCTGGTTAACGAAGAAATTCGTGTAGAAGCTGCGAAATTGAGGATAGACGTCGGGGAATGTGCCCAGCCCCCAGCCCATGATCGGCTTGCGTTCGAACATGCGGAGCCCATCCCGGTTGATTGCCATTCGAATTCCACCGGACAATTCGGCTCGCGTCTCGGAATGAATGCTGGCCAGGCGTTTGCTCAGTTCGCCACCGCCCAGCCAGGCAAGAAGTCCGGCGGTAATCGCGAGGAAAATACCGAGCGCGACAGCCGCCTTGCGGTTCTTGCCTCTGGCATGGAACAGAACTGTTAAGACTACGACTTGCACGGTGAGCGCGGCCATTCCGCCGCGTGATCCCGAAAGAAAGATTGTTCCCGTCATCAGCGCAGCGGCGGCGGCCGCCAAGATACGACGTGATCCTCGGGCGAAGCGGGTGAACGCGAAAACCAGAGGGATAGGGACGAGCATCTCCATCAGGCCGGCATAGTGATTGTGATTCACGTAGGGGCCGTAAATCCACCCGCCAAAGTGCGGAGTTCGCAACCCATACAGGCGAGTTGGCGAGGCCAGGCTCTGAATCGTAGCGAACAAGGCGATCCCGGCCCCGTACGCAGAGAAGATCAAAACCAACAGCTTGATCTGAGAAATCTTACGCAAGACTTGCACAACCAGAAAACAGAGCAAACCATAGGCGCAATATAGTAATCCCAGCGAAACCGTGCGGTAACGATACGCCGTCCAACCCATCACAAGCTGCAGCGCAATAAGAACTGCGAAGACGAGCATAGGAGTGAAGACCGGATTACTCGAGACCACCAGTTCGCCGAATTGCACCTGCCGAACGCACCAAAGGAGAAACAGAGCCGCCGCGCCCAACTCCACCACAAATATGGCCCAAGGTTCGACCGCACCAAAAGCAAGCGGGCCGAACAACAACAGGCCGAAGGTCCCGAAGAGAATGACCGGGTCGAGCCTGGAAGGCGTAGGAAGTTGGGCCGGGGCTGCGGGAGCGACCGGAGCGGAGTTGAGTACAGGTGAAGCCATATTGAAACCGCTTTAAGCTACTGGCTGGACACTTCTCTCTGGGTCAGGCGCACGCCGTCGATCCAGAGCTTTCCGCGAATCGGGCTGCCAGCAGGAACGCGCTGTATGCGCAACACCAGCAGTTTCGTGTCAGGCCCAGTGGTAAAGCTGCCATTTGCCTCCTTCCAGAAGTCCGCATTTTTCAGTTCATCGCTCAGAAAATAGCTCGTTCCGGTGTAGGAATCCTCGATGGCAAACCGCGGTCCGCCGGCTCCTTGTATATCTTCCGCCTTGAAGAACGCAGAAAAATCGTAGGTCGTACTCGGCTGGACTGGGACTAATTGGCGAATGCCCGCCTCGTCGAGGGCACGGCTGTCGAAAATGATGCGCAGCGACCGGTGCGCAGAATGCGATTGCGTTGGGTCCAGGGCGAGGGCGACGTCAGGCGATCGTTCATACAGCCAGTCGAAACCGCCATTGAGAACATTCAGGCTGAAGTCGCCGTTCACTACGAGATTTTCCGGCGAAGGCTGGTAAGACGAGAGTCCGCATAGGCCAGCTGCCTGTTGCCAAACCAGGCGAGCTTGATCGACTTCCCGCTGCGAGATCAAATAACGCACATAGTCATACAGGTGGCTGGTCTCTATGGGCTGGTGTATTCGAACGATATGAGCCCAAACCTTGGCGGCCGCGCTGGTTTCCTTCTGCGAAACCAGGAAGTCCAGGAAAGCTGTGTAAACCCCGGAATTGGCAGGGATCACGTCGTTCAACAGTGCGTCAACGTCAGGCTTGATTCGCCAGCAGAGTTTCAACGCGGCCGGTGGAAGGTAGGGATCATTTTGCAATACCACCCGGAATTCCTGCAGTGCCCGGCTGGTGTCTCCCTGGACGAGGAAAAGATTCGCCGCTTCCCAAGCCAATTCGGGAGTGGTCGGGTCAGCGTGCAGGGCGTGTTCAAGCGCGCGAACTTGTTGCTCAGACTTGCCCACCAGTTGATCGGCGGCGGCCAGGTCGAACCAGTAGCGGGCCTGGTGAGGATTCAGCGCGATGGCCGTCTGGTATGAGTCGATAGCCACCTCAGGCGACTGTTGCACGAGAAACGCATAACGCCCCAGTCGATAGCGATAGTCCGCGTTACCCGGCTGCAACCGGACTGCTCTCTCCAAGTTGCGCAAGTCTGGTTTCGTTGAGAAATAGGCGGCCAGAAAGCTGACGCTGATCCACCAGAAATAGACAGAGGCGAAGAGGGCAGGAATGACCAATACCAAGACTTTGCGGGCGGGATTGGTCAGCGGGATTCGCATCGCCTCACCCTAGGCACTGCCAGATGCAGCCCTGGCAACCGATTCCTCATCATCCGTTTCGTCTTCCTGATAGTAGGCGTGGCCGTATTTTCCTTGATACTCGTAGTAGTAGTAATAGTCGGGAGATGCCAGGTCCACTGCATTCAACAACACACCTGCGATCCTTGCGTTCACCTGCATCAGAAGATCGCGAGAACGCCGTAAGGCTTGCTTGGTAGTTTGTCCGGAGCGAATTACCAAAACCACAGCATCGGCCCGTGTGGACATCACTACCGCATCGGTGACAGAAAGCGTGGGCGGAGTATCGACCACGATGTGGTCGTACTGCTCCCGCAGTTCAGCGAGAACATCTTTCATATGGGACGAGGCTAGAAGTTCTGCGGGATTGGGAGGAGGTGGGCCGGCGGGAAGTACAAACAGTGTCGGCAGAATGTTGGAACGAATGACCGTCTGCTGCAGTGTGGCATTTCCGGTCAAGACGTTGCTCAGTCCGGTCCTAGGTCCCATGCCGAGGGTTTTGTGGATGCTGGGACGCCGCAAATCGGCGTCGATCAGAAGTATCCGGGTGCCTTTTTGCGCCAGCACAATAGCGGTATTGATGCTCGTGGTGGTCTTGCCTTCCTGGGGAAGCGCGCTGGTGACAAGGATCACCTTTGGCGGAGCGCCCAACGAAGTTAGCAGCAGGGAAGTGCGCAAAGCCCGGTACGATTCGGCCATCTGCGATTGAGGCCGCGATTGGGTGACCAGTTCTACGACTTCCCTGGAAGATGTCACCGACAAGCGTTTCTTTGAGACACCCTCGCCCGTAATTCTGGAGCCGAGAGGGATCATGCCCAGCGAAGGCAGGGAAGAGATGATCTGTGCCTGCTCCGGCGTGCGGACGGTATTGTCGACTCCTTCCAGAAGAAAGGCCAACCCAATACCTGTTGTCAGGCCTAGAGCCAGCGCGAACGAGAGGTTGCGCGGCACGTTGGGCTCCGACGGCTCGACAGGGACGCGGGCGACGTCCACGCTGCGAACATTATTCGAACGCAGCCCGGCGGTAACACCCGCCTCTTTGAGCTTCTCCAGCAGACCTTCGTAGAGAGTTCGGTTGGAGTCCAGGTCACGTTTCAACAAACTGTATTCGATCGCACTTTCGTTCAGCTGGTTGGCTTCCTGCTTTTGTTTATCCAGCGCGGCGTGCAGCATGTCTTCGTGTTGCAGCGAAGTGAGATACTGGCCGCGTACTCGCGAAATCACTTTCTTCAGTTCCAGTTGAATCTGCGCGTCCACTTCCTTCAGTTGGCTGTTCAGTTGCGCGACTTTCGGATACGCCGGGCCGAATTGGGTGCTGAGCTGTGCCACCTGAACGTGCAGATCGGCCTGCTGGGCGCGGAGTTTCTCCATGAGTGACGAGGATGCGGAGGCCCCTTCCGCCCCGCCACTCGAGCCAATAGCTGCCGCGACAGAGGCGTCGGGTTCGTCAGACTGCACCAGGCGATAGACTGATTCTTTCCCCATGCGATCAGATTCTGCCGCGGTCAACTCTTTGTTCAGTTCATCCAGCTTGGAGGTGATAATGTTCTGCTTCTCGTCAATGCCCAAAATTTCATGCTGCTTCTGATACTGAACCAGCTTTTCTTGCGACGTTTCCACCTTCATTTGCAGATCCACCAGCTGTTTCGACAACCAGTCCGACGCCTGCATGGTGGACTCGAAGCGGGTCTTGAAATTTTGCTCGATGTAGGTATTGATCAGCGTGTTCACCACCCGCGCGGCCAGATCGCGATCCGGGCTCCGGTAGTGAATTTCGATAATTCGCGTATTAGGGACAGGCGTCACCCGCAGATTTCCCTTGAAACCTCCCAACAGTGCTGAAGTTTTCTCCGAATCCGGCTGCAGTTCGTCGGTGGTTAGGGGGAGTGTCGCAGACGGCATGTCGGACCGTCCGCCAAGCTCTGGCCGTTTGTCGAGATTCAACTGCTTGATCACCTGCAACGCCAGCAGATCACTGTTCAGGATCCTTGCCTCGGTATCGAGATCGGCGGGATCGTAGTAATCGCTTCCGCCATTGGAAGAATCTTTCAGATTGAGCAGGGCGGGGTCCGTCTTGTTGATCGCGATGCTCCCAGAGGAGTCATAAATGCGAGTTGCTTTCAAAGTGGATATGGTCACGGCGCCAAGAATGACGGCGACGCTGCCGAGAACCACCCATTTGCGCTTGATCAAAACCCGGAGATAATCGCGCAAGACGGAGTCCTGGGCCGGACTCGCGAAGTTGAGATAGGGACTGGCCTGGCGATTCGGATCCGACGAGAAGACCGGCTGGCCTTCGCGAAACCCGCTGCTGCCCGCCGATATCAGCGATCCGGAACCCATTCGAACTCCTGAGGCGGCGCCCGTCCACGGCTGCGGGGCGAGAGTCGTTCCTGCGATCTTCTTCCCGGCCCAAAAATCTCACGGGATATTCTGCAGAATGGCTGATTCTACAATGCAAGCGAAGGTCACCATCTTGACCACAGTGGTTCGCGCGGCGAGTTTCACGCGAAGCTGTGGAAAGCGCGATGCGCTTCTTCGCTATAATCCGCTCACAAGGCACCGCATGATGAATTGGTCAGAGCAGGTGGTCCTGGTCACCGGCGGCACTGGATCTTTCGGCAGGAAATTCGTGGAGCTGATGCTCCGTGAGTATCACCCTCGCAAGCTCATCATCTTCAGCCGCGACGAACTCAAACAACATGATATGCGGGCTTCGGGTTTCGACCACGAAAGCCTGCGCTATTTTCTGGGCGATGTGCGGGACGCCTCCCGCCTGGATCGCGCGCTATCGGGAGTGACGGTAGTGGTGCACGCCGCGGCGCTCAAGCAGGTGCCTGCCTGCGAGTACAACCCATTCGAGGCCGTCCAGACCAACATCATGGGAGGGCGCAACGTCATCGACGCCGCGATCGATCGGGGTGTCCGGCGGATACTGGCCCTGAGCACGGATAAGGCCGTCAACCCGATCAACCTGTACGGCGCGACCAAACTTTGCGCCGAGAAAATGTTTGTACAGGCCAATTCCTACGCCGGCGGACAGGATACGCGTTTCAGTTGCGCGCGCTACGGCAATGTTGTGGCCAGCCGCGGCAGTGTGATCACGGTTTTTCTGGAGCAGCGCAAACGAGGCAAAGTCACGATTACCGATCCCCGTATGACCCGCTTCTGGCTGACGCTGGAGCATGGCGTGCGTTTTGTTGCAGAATGCATCGAGAAAATGCACGGCGGCGAGATTTTTGTTCCCAAGATCCCCAGCATGAGTCTGGTCGAAATGGCGGCGGCGATTGCTCCGGGTTGTGAGGTGGAATACGTCGGGATTCGCGCCGGAGAAAAGCTGCATGAAGTTCTGGTTTCAGAGGACGAAGCGCGAAACACGGTGGAATTAGACGACATGTATGTGATTCGGCCAGCGCACTCCTGGTGGAACCACCAGAACTGGAATGACGCTCGATCGCTACCCGAGGGTTTCCGTTATGCTAGCGATTCCAACCCGCAGTGGCTTTCTCCAGAGGAACTACGGGAACTAATCGACCTGGGGTCGGCCTCGGAAAAGATCCGCGTCCTCGAATCGCAACGCGTGCCAGCGTGAACAGTTCATGCCGGTAACCTCGCTAAGCCGGGAAATGCTCGTGATCGAAGGCGGGCCGCCAGTGCGTAGCACTTTTCTTCCTTACGGGCATCAATCCATCGAAGAAAACGATATTCAGGCAGTGGTGGAGACGCTGCGCTCTGACTGGTTGACAACGGGTCCTAGGGTGGCGGAGTTTGAAGATCGATTCGCGGCGTGGGTGGGTACGAAGCACGCGGTCAGCTTTAGTTCCGGCACAGCGGCTCTTCATGGGGCGGCATTTGCGGCTGGGCTGAAACCTGGCAATGAAGTCATCACCTCGCCGCTTACTTTTGTGGCCACGGCCAATTGCGTGCTTTATCAAGGCGCAACTACAGTTTTCGCCGATGTCTCCCGCGACACTTTGAATCTGGATCCGGAGCGAGTCACGGCATCCATTACTCCCCGCACCAGAGCGATTCTTCCAGTCGATTACGCCGGGCATCCCGCCGATCTGCCGGCCATTCTTGATTTGGCCGAGAAAAACGGACTGATCGTAATCGAGGACGCCTGCCATGCCCTGGGGGCCGAAGACGGTGGACGAAAAATTGGGAGTCATGGTCACATGACCGTCTTCAGTTTTCATCCGGTTAAGCACCTAACAACGGGAGAAGGTGGCATGGTAACTACCAACGACGCCGGGCTGGCAGAAACCTTACGTCGATTCCGTAATCATGGGATCAGTAGCGAGGCGCGGAAACGCCAGGCTGAGAACCAATGGCAATATGAGATGACCTTGTTGGGCTTTAATTACCGGCTTACGGACATCGCGTGCGCCCTCGGCCTGGCCCAACTGGACAGACTCGGCGCAAATCTGTCCCGTCGCCGGGAAATTGCAGCTCGGTACACCGTCGCGTTTCGAGACTTGAAGGGTGTGATTTCGCCCGCCGTCCGCGCAGAGGTTAATCCTGCCTGGCACTTGTATCCGATTCGCCTCGATCTGGCGAAATTGTCTGCCGGTCGGGACCAGATATTTCGTGCATTGCGCGCGGAGAATATCGGTGTGAATGTGCACTACATCCCAGTCCACTTACAGCCCTACTATCGCGATCGTTTCGGCTACCGGGGTGGGGAATATCCTGTGGCGGAAGATGCCTATGAGCGCCTTATCAGTCTTCCGCTGTTTCACAGCATGAGCGATCAGGACGTGGACGACGTGATTCACGCAGTGAGCAAGGTGGCTGCCTGGTTCGCCAGGTAACAGTCAGTCTATGGAGATCTTTGGTGAATACGCTGCAAACAGAAGGATGGCGCGGTGATTTCGGCCGGGAGTATACGGATCGCAACTCGCTGGACACGATGCAGGTAGACGAACTCTACCGAGGAAACTACGGAGTCTCGCGTAGCGAACTGAATGCCCGATTCCTTGCGGATATCCCCAGGGATGCCCGAATTCTGGAGGTGGGATGCAATCGAGGCAACCAGCTGCTGCTTCTGCGCGAAATGGGATTCCGGAATATCCACGGCATTGAGATTCAGCATTACGCGCTGACGCAAGCACGAACACGGCTGCCTGACGTTCATCTTGTGGAAGCAACGGCGTTCGAGGTCCCCTTTGCCTCGGGGTATTTTGATCTTGTTTTTACCTCGGGTGTGCTCATCCATATTGCCCCAGATCAACTGCTGAAGGCGATGAGGGAAATTCACCGTTGCAGCCGACGCTACATATGGGGTCTGGAATACCATGCGGCAAGTTTCACCGAAGTTAATTATCGCGGCCGCCCGGGTCTGCTCTGGAAGACGGACTATCTGCGGCGCTATCTCGAAGCATTTGACGATCTGGAAGTGACGAAACAGGAATACTTGCGGTATTTGAATAACGAAAATGAAGATTGCATGTTCCTGCTGCAGAAGCGGCGATCGAGGAGGCTCGCGTCCCGGAGGGCGAGAACAGACGTGAAGACCGCAGCCATCATCCAGGCACGCATGGGCAGCACTCGCTTGCCCGGGAAAGTGATGATGGACTTGGGTGGGGAAACGGTACTTGCCAGGGTGGTGCGACGGCTTGGGCGTGCCAAAATGCTCGACGAAATTGTAGTCGCAACCACAACCGCGGGTCGCGACGAAGCCATTGTGCGGGAATGCTCGCGGCTTGGCGTTTCCTGTTTTCGCGGTTCCGAGCAAGACGTACTAGACCGATATTATTCGGCGGCATCACTGACTGGCGCGGCAGTAGTCGTAAGAATCACTTCGGATTGCCCGCTTGTTGAGCCTGCCATCGTCGATCAAACCATCCGGCTATTCTTCGACAGGGATGCAGACTATGCCAACAACGTAGTGCCGCGAACCTATCCCCGCGGACTGGATGTTGAAGTGTTCACTGCGACTGCGCTGGAGCGGGCCTGGCGCGAAGCTGACGCTCCCTATCAGCGAGAGCATGTCACGCCGTATTTTTATGAACACCCGGAACGGTTTCGGCTAGCTTTTCAGCGCGGAGTTCGGGATTACAGCCATTACCGGTGGACCTTGGACACGGCCGAGGATTTGCAACTGATTCGGACGATCTTCGAACGCCTGAACAATTGTGATGACTTTGACTGGCAGGAAGCGATCTGGGTAATGCAGAGGGAGCCGGAGTTGGAGCAAGTGAACGCGCATGTCGTCCAGAAGACTGCGACTGAGGCTGCCGCCGGATCATGAGAATTCTTCTCCTCCATATCGAAGACACTCCGGAACAAGGAGAGTGGGCTGGCCAAAGCTGGGATTGGATCATCGATCTCGGGAGAGGCGGACAGGACACTTATGCGCGCTGGGGCGCGCTTTTCGGTTGCCTTGCCCAGCCGCTTGACCTTTTGAGTCTAGAAGAGGTCCGCAGCATACGCGCTCTCCTGGCGACAGGTTTCGGGCGTCTGCTCGATCAAGAAGACTTGGACTGGTGGGAATTGAATGCGATGTTTTTTCATCAGAGCCTGGAGAGTCTGATCGCTCTGCGGTCGCTCGTGGCTCAGTTGGGGAGTCGAGACCAGTTGTTCATGAGCCGCTCCGGTTTCCACGCAGACGCGCTGAGGCTACTGGTCGGCGATCGGCTAAAGTGCTTTTCAGGACGCGCGAACGTCAGGATGAGCGCTCTGAAACATTATTCCCGCCCTTGGGCGAGATTTTCCCTGGCGCAAATATTCGAGATTCTGGGTGACAAGTACGATGCGTCTTACAAGCTCCGCAGACGGTGGGCCAGAACAAAAGAATCATGCCGAAACCCGGTGGTTCTGGTGCCATCGGCTTATGGCAACGCCTCGCGAACCGGAATCGCCTACGCGAAGACCGCGCCGGAAACCAAATTTCTTTTGGTCTCAACGCGCCGCAGCGGCCAAGTTTCGAATCTCCCTGCCAATGTGACCATGGCAACGCTGGCATCTTACGCGGTGCCTCACGAGAAGACTCGAACACAATACCAACTGCTCGCCGACGGATGGCGCGAGCTGCGCAGCGATCTTGAGTCAGTGCCAGAATTCGATTTGCTAGGGCGTTTGGGAGTGCTCGATTCCTTTCCGCGTTTGCTCCGCGAAGGTCTGGGAATTCGTGACGCCTGGCGCGGGGTGCTCGATCGCGAGCCGGTGCAGGCAGTCCTCTGCCCGGATGACAGTAATCCGCATACCCACATTCCTTTGCTCCTGGCGCGAAGCAGGGGCATTCCGACCATTGCCTGCCATCATGGCGCCCTCGATGGGCGACACCTGTTTAAGCGGAACCATGCGGACGTGATTCTTGCCAAGGGCCGAATGGAAGAAGATTACCTGGTACGAGTTTGCGGAGTTTCCAGAGACGTGGTGGAAATCGGGGCGCCGGTGAAAGACTTATCTCGTCGATCGGCGGCGCAGCAGGTCGATGCGGCAGCCCCGATTGTGTTCTTTTCAGAGGCTTATGAAGTGGCTGGCGCTCGCGGAGAGGAATTTTACCGCGAGTTGTTGCCACCGTTAACCGGATTGGCAATCCAAACCGGTCGAGAGCTGATTATAAAATTGCATCCCGCGGAGAGCCGGCGGGAACGTCAGCAGCTGATAAAAAAACTGCTTCCGACAGAGCAGCAACATTTGACCAAAGTTGTCACCGGCCAGCTTACTGAAGAGTTGTTGCGTCACGCGTGGTTTGGAATCACGATCGGCTCGACGGTCGTGATGGAGTGCGCCTTGGCGGGGGTCCCCTGCTTTTTGTGCGAGTGGCTGGAGTACGGCCCTTACGGCTATGTCGAACAATTCAGCCGGTTCTGGGCGGGTTACGGATTAAAGTCAGCGGCAGAAATCGAGGAGATTCCGCGCATTCTAGAGCAATGGCCTGCGCGGCCGGACACCCTCCAGGACCTGTGGCAGGGCATCACACCGGGCCGGTTTCGGGAACTGTTGACACGCCGAAAAACGATCGAGCACGCCATGGCGATTTGAGAGTCAGAGCTGACGCGGAAATCTGAAGACGAGTAGCGATGACGGGTTCGCAAACACTTGTGTTTCGTGCCGATGCCAGCGTCCCTATAGGAACCGGCCATGCCATGCGTTGCCTGGCGCTGGCGCACGCCTGGCAGGATGCCGGCGGCAAGGCCACGTTCGCTATGGCTGAGACCACTCCCGCAATTCGCAGCAGGCTGCTTGCGGAGTCCTGCAAAGTGATGGACCTGTCGGCCGAGCCTGGAACGCAGGAGGACTTGAGACAGACGATTGCCCTGGCGCAGGAACAAAAGGCCGAGTGGGTGGTAGTGGATGGGTATCGCTTCTCCGCCGATTATCAGCGCGCTCTGAAGGCCGCGGGGTGCAAGGTTCTTTTTATCGATGATTACGGCCACGCGGAGCATTACTGGGCTGACGTGGTGCTGAATCAGAATGTGTCTGCCCACGAAGGGTTGTACAAGAATCGCGAGCCTCAAACGCGGCTCCTGCTCGGGACGCAATATTGTATGCTGCGCCGGGAGTTTAATCTGTGGCGCGACTGGAAACGGAAGATTTCCACCATGGGCCATAAGGTTCTAATCACGATGGGAGGCAGCGATTCGGATAACGTGACCCTGTTCGTAATGCAAGCGCTGCAGGAAATCACAGCGGCCAGTTTCGAAGTGGTGATTGTGATTGGGGGCAGCAACCCACATTTGGCGTCGATCGAGCATGTGGTTCGCGATTCCCGCCACAGCGTTCGGATCATTGCGAATTCCGCCAACATGCCGGAATGGATGGCGTGGGCGGACCTGGCAGTGTCGGCTGCGGGTTCCACTTGCTGGGAAATTTGCGCCTTGGGGCTGCCGGCGCTTCTCATCTGCGTTGCGGAAAACCAGGCAGCCTCGGCCCGCTCCTTAGCCGACCTAGGCGCAGCGTTGTTCTTAGACACCCGGGGCGAAACCACAACATCTGCTCTACGCGTAGCGATAGAAGAGCTTGAGGAGCCATCGGTACGGGAAAAATTCTCCCGCTTAGGGCGGAAACTCGTAGATTTCAGCGGAGCAGTCCGCGTGGCAACAGCGATTGCGCCCTGAAACGTGGACTATCTTTCATGATATGGCTACGCGACATGACGCCTGGCGACAAAGACAAAATTCGGTTATGGCGAAACTTGCCCGAAGTCAGCAAGTACATGTACACCAATCACGCGATTAGCCCCGAGGAGCATGAATCATGGTTTAGTCGTGTCAGTAAGGATCCCTCGTGTAAGTACTGGATCATCGTCAGCGACGATCAAGACGTCGGGTTAGCCTGGATTTTCGGGATCGATCATCGCAATCTCAGGTGCTATTGGGGTTTCTATCTCGGAACTCAGAATGTTCGCGGCAAAGGAGCAGGAAGTTTTGCAGAGTACTCAGTCCTGCGCTATGTTTTTGATGAATTGAAGCTCAATAAATTGTGCGGTGAAGTTTTGGCGTTTAATCAGGCGGTTGTGGACATGCACAGAGGTTTTGGATTTTCGCAGGAAGGATATTTCCGCCGGCACGTTTTCAAGGGAGGCAGAATGCACGATGTCGTCTGCATCGGCATGTTGCGAGAGGACTGGCACGCGAGAAGACCGGAAATCGAGAACCGCCTGAGGGCTAAAGGTCTGATCTCATAGGAGCGATCGTGTGAGACTGGGAGACGCTGCTTCACAATCGCTGACTGTCACCGATGAAGTGATCCGCCAATTTGGGGATTTGGTCGGTGACCATAATCCGCTGCACTGCGATGATGGGTTCGCGGCCACAACCAGGTTCGGTGCGCGAATCGCCCCGGGAATGCTCTCGGCTGGACTAATCAGCGCAGTTCTTAGCACTCAGCTTCCGGGACCTGGAACAATTTACCTCAGTCAATTTTTGCAGTTTACCGCAGCGGTTTTTCCGGGAGATGTTGTAACCGCAACTGCAAGGGTTGCAAAGTTGCGCGAGGATAAGCCGATTGCAGTGCTGGAGACGGTGTGCGTGAACCAGAAAGGGGAGGTTGTGCTCAAAGGCGAGGCTGTGGTCATAGTCCCGCAGTCACGGATGTGATCGGCTGTCGCCGGAGCTCTCCACGCGTGCAGAAAAAGTATCTCGTTCTCGGCTGCAAGCCATGGAACCGCCGCCTGTTCGAGGAATCGTTGCAGCAGCTTCCAGGACGGTGGTTCTACCTCGATTCTCCAGCTCAGTTTTCGCTTGCTCTCGCGCGCAAATTTTCTCCTCGCTATATCTTTTTCCTCCACTGGTCGTGGAAGGTTCCGGAGGAAATTGTTGGGGAGTTCGAATGCGTCTGCTTCCATATGACCGATGTTCCATTTGGGCGCGGTGGCAGTCCGCTGCAGAATCTGATCGTCCGCGGCAAGCACGACACTAAACTGACCGCGCTTCGGATGACGGAAAACTTCGATGCGGGCCCGGTTTATCTGAAGGAATTCCTTTCTCTGGAAGGCGGAGCCGAAGAGATCTATTTGCGGGCAGGGCAATTGTCGGCAACGATGATCCAACGTATTATCCGGGAGGAAATGACACCCGTGGCGCAGCAGGGGAGAGCCGTGAACTTCAAGCGCAGGAAGCCTGTGGAGAGCCGTGTCGGCAGCCCGGCTTCTCTAGAAGAGCTATACGATTTCATCCGCATGCTCGACGCCCATGACTACCCACGCGCGTTTCTGCAACACTCCGGCTTCCGGTTCGAACTTAGTCGGCCCGCGCTTTATGACGGACGGATTGTGGCCGACGTGAAAATCACGCGCGCCGCGGACGGGGAGACGAAGAAGTGAGAGCGCTGGTGATCGCCGCTCATCCGGATGACGAGATTCTGGGTTGCGGTGGTACGGTGGCTCGCTTGATACAGGAAGGACACGAGGTTGATTTCGCCATTCTCGGCGAGGGCATGACCTCGCGCTACTCGCAGAGGGCCGCTGCGGATGCGGATCAACTGGTGAAGTTGCGTCGGCAAGCACACGCGGCCGCGGCCAAAGTCGGAGTGAAGAGCGTTGTTTTGCACGCGATGCCGGACAATCGTCTGGACACGGTTCCGCTTCTGGAGATCGTAAAACTGGTTGAAGGGCTGGTTGACGAAGTGAAGCCGGAAGTTATCTACACACACCACAACGGCGATCTCAACGTGGATCACGGTGTTGTCCATCGGGCGGTATTGACCGCCACTCGGCCTGTCGCCGGCCAAACTGTCCGCGAAATCTACGCCTTTGAGGTGCCCTCATCTACGGAGTGGGCTTTTCAGCGCTTCGAGCCGTCGTTCCGGCCCAACGTTTTTGTCGACGTCTCGGGCACGCTCGAAACTAAGATCGCGGCCATGGCCTGCTATGAGACGGAAGCGCGCCAGTTCCCGCACCCGCGCTCACCTGACGCACTGCGTGCCATCGCGGCCCGTTGGGGCAGTGTGGCGGGATGCATGGCCGCCGAAGCTTTCGAATTGGTGCGTTCGGTTCGTCCGCAAACGGGTTGAGCATGCCGAACCAAATCAACATCGGTAACCGATGCATCGGTGCCGGGCAGCCGGTGTACGTAATTGCGGAGATGTCCGCAAATCATCATCAGAACTTCGACGAGGCTGTGAACATCATTCGCGCCGCCAAGGATGCGGGTGCAGACGCTGTGAAGCTGCAAACCTACACCCCAGACACGATCACCATCGCCAGCGATCGCCAAGAATTTCTCATCGGCGGCGGCACGATATGGGACGGACGCAATCTCCACCAGCTTTATGCAGAGGCCTATACGCCCTGGCACTGGCAGCCGAAGCTGAAGCAGGTGGCGAACGACTTTGGACTCGACTTGTTTTCGACGCCTTTCGATGTCACGGCTGTCGACTTTCTGGAAGAGATGAACGTGCCCGCGCACAAGCTGGCATCGTTTGAGCTGGTGGATATTCCTCTCATCCAAAAAATAGCGAACACGGGCAAGCCCATGATCATGTCGACGGGCATGGCGAGCCTGCAGGAGATCGAAGAAGCTGTTCAGGTTGCGCGTCAGGCAGGCGCTACGCAGATTGCGCTGCTCAAATGCACAAGCGCCTACCCGGCCACGCCGGAAGAAATGAATTTGCGGACTATTCCGGAATTGTCCCGCTATTTCGATGTGCCGGCCGGACTCTCCGATCACACTCTGGGAATCGCGGTGCCGGTTGCGGGAGTAACGCTCGGGGCTTCTATCATTGAAAAGCATTTCACGATATCGCGAGCCTCGAAAGGACCGGACAGCGCCTTCTCCCTGGAGCCCGAGGAGTTCAAAGCGATGGTAGCCGCCGTGCGTACTGCGGAGCGGGCCCTGGGTGAAGTTCACTTCGGGGTCACGCCGCGTGAGGCCAAGAGCCGGCTTTTCCGGCGTTCGCTGTTCGTGGTACAGGACGTGAAATGCGGCCAAATATTCACCACCGACAACGTGCATTCCATTCGGCCGGCGCAGGGCTTACACACACGTTATTTTCCGGAGGTGCTCGGCAGGCGGGCTGCACGCAACATCGAACGCGGCACTCCGCTCAGCTGGGATCTGGTCGAGCGCCCATGAGACTGGTCACTCCACTTCTCAAACACGTGGTGTATCCCGGCTTGGCCAGCACCGGCTACTTGGGCCGGCGCGGCGGAGCGGGGCCGGCGATCGTGACTTACCACGGTGTGTTGCCTCGCGGATACCACGTTATTGATCATGATCTGGATGGAAGTTTGGTGAGCCCGGAGTCGTTCCGCGACCAACTGAGACTGCTAAAGCAGCGATATCACGTAATCACTCCGCTTCAGTTTCTTAAGTGGTGCGAGTCCGGCGAAGGATTGCCTGCTCGTTCGGTGTTGTTGACCTGCGACGACGGATTGAGGAATACGCAGACTGAGATGCTGCCGATTCTCCAGGAGTTCGGGCTGACCTGCCTATTCCTCGTGACCGGCGCATCGGTTTCCGATGAATCCAGCATGCTATGGCACGAAGAACTGGGCCTGATGCTGGTCTGCGGCGGCCGGACCTTCACATTGCACCTGCCTGAAATCAGACTTCATTCGCGAGTAACGAACAAGGCGGAAAGGCAGCAGTTATGGTGGCGGCTGGTGAAGGGTTTGTCGCCCCTCGGTATTACAGCCCGCCGAAGATTGCTGGAAGAAATACGCGATCAGCTTTCGCTGCCTGAAAACTGGAACGCGAAGTATTTGAGCGATGCGGCCGGCGCCTCCAGGTTTCTGGTCTTGAATCGCGCAGGACTCCAGCAGTTGGCAGCGTCGGGAATGAGCCTGGGAGCGCATTCCCTTTCCCATTCTGTGCTTTCATCACTGGCGGCGGAGGAAGCATGGATAGAAATCGCCGAGAGCCGTGAACGGCTTGAGCAGGTCCTAAGGAGCAAGGTCTGGGCGATGGCATATCCTTTTGGCGATCTCCAATCCGTCACCTCACGGGAAGTGAAATTGGCGGAACGCGCTGGCTATTCCTGTGCTTTTTTGAACGTCGGCGGGGGATTCGGCGCAAAAACACTTCGCTTTGCCCTCCCTCGAGTGCATGTTACGGGTGAGATGAGTCTCGCTGAGTTTGAAGCCCACGTCTCCGGTTTCTACAGGTCGCTGCGGCGGCGTTTTCTCGGCGAAGCCAGCAGCGTAACGCTCGGCCTTGGCGCTTGAGGCCAGCTGGGGTCGAGCTTTCCCGGCAGTACCTCAGTTACGACCGTCATCTTTGCCAACCATGACAGCTTCTCAGTCACAGAAAATGACACCCAAGACACACCAAATCGGTAAACCTGTGGAAATGATTAGCGTCTGATCAGATCGAGAACTGTGCCAGACTGGTACCGTGATTCACTTTCTAATTTTATTTATCTGCGGAAAGGATTTTTGCGACTAGTTCTACATCGAGAGATCCCGGACGATACCGCCCTGCGCGACCAGTGGAATGGCCTAGTAGGGAAGATGGAACGGCCGGAAGTGTTCTACACATATGAGTGGGCGAAGGCTGTGCAGCGGGCATATGGTGCCTCGCTGCGCCCTTTTCTAGTGCTGGCGTATGAAAGCCAGGCCCTGGTCGGGGTATCATCTCTGGCTACAACACCCAAAGAAAAAGACATCTGCTTCCTGGCTGCCACAACTGCGGATTACTGTGACTTTGTCTGCTCTTCCGACGATCGTACTGCATTTACTGGCGCTGTCTTGGCGGAACTACGCCGGCTGAACATGCCGAATCTGGTGCTGGCAAACCTACCTGCCGACTCAGCCACGCACCAGGCGCTTCGAGCCAACTCCTCGAATCTGGGTTACCGGTTATTCTCTCGGCCGGCTTATCGTTGTGCTCAGGTCCTGCTGCACTCACGGGAACAGCGTGAAGAGGTCACGCGTTTGATCTCACGCAAGCAGACCACGCGCAGCTATTTCAAGGCAATTGGGAAGATGGGGACCGTGAGCCTCGATCATTCCAAGTCGGGAAGCGAAATTGTCACCCTCCTTCCGGATTTTGACCGCGCGCATATCGCACGCTGCCTGCAAGCTGGCCGGCTCAGCAACCTGGTAAGCCCCGAACGGCGCTTGTTTCTGCTGGAACTTGCCGGGCTGCTCTCGGAACGAGGATGGCTGACATTTTCCCGCCTATTCGTTGGTGATCGGGCGGTGGCTTGGAACTACGGCTTTCATTTTGCAGGCAGCTGGTTTTGGTACCAACCCACATTCGATTTTCGCTGGAAACAGCACTCTCCCGGCTTTTGTCTGTTGACCAAGATCGTGGAAGAAGCTTGCCGCGATGAAGAAGTCAAAGTTGTGGATCTGGGTTTAGGTGAAGAGGACTATAAAGACCGCCTCGCGACGGCCAGCCGAACAACCCTGCACGTAACCGTTACACAGCAGTTGAGCCGGTGGGCTTACGAAGTCATCCGGTACCGTTCGACGGCCCAGATCAAGGCACGTCCTCGCCTGGATACCTTGTTGCGCGCTAACCGTGATCGTCTCGCGCGCGTAAGAAAACGGATACTAACACCCAGATTACCCGGCCTTGGCCGCTTGTTGTGGAGCCAGGCCAAAGCAGCGGTGGTTGGCCAGCCGGAGGTTTTCTTCTTCGAGTGGCCCGAGGACCAAATTCACCGGCAGGGAGAATGCGCCACCGGTTCTCTCAAGATCCAGGAACTCGATCTCGAAATCCTCGCTAAAGCAGCTATGCATTACCACGCAGATGAGGAAACGCTGGACTATTTATTGCGTGCAGCGCAGAGGCTGCGCACTAGCGGTAGCAAGGGCTTTGCGCTGACCGCAGCAGAGGGAGCACCGCTCCACTTTTGCTGGGCAACAGAGTTTGAGGGATTCTTGATGCCTGCATTGCGGCTCAAACTCAGCGCCCCCTCGCTCCGGTCGATTCTGCTCTTCGATTGCTGGACACCCATTTCGCTTCGCGGCCGTGGATACTATGGAGAAGCCATCTCACGAGCAGCCTATCTGTTACATGCTTCCGGAAAGATTCCCTGGATCTTTAGCTCGGCGGCGAATGTACGTTCTCTGCACGGCATAAAAAAGACAAGCTTTGAGCCAAGGTTCTCTTTAACACGAAGGCGCATCTGGCGAAGTCCCATCCGAACGACTGTTCCCGCAGCGCCTTATTCCCAACCGGTTCGAGGCTCGTCCGCAGCTTAGCGCCGGATGAATCTTTTGTGGCAGAGTGTGATCGAAGATGGCGACAGCAAGAATAGCGCCGGAAGTGCAACTCAGCTCGCAATCGTGCGAGTTCCGCCTGCATATGGGGCATATCTCGCGTCAGTCGCTGGTTTTCTTTGCAGGGACCATCTTCGCGGCGGCTACCGGATATGCCTTCAAGGTGTACCTCGCCCGCACGCTCGGGGCAGAGGCTTTGGGCGTCTACACCCTGGGCATGACGATTATCGGTTTGCTTGGAGTGTTCTACGCCCTGGGGCTTCCTCAAGCTGCGGTCCGTTTCGTCGCCGCCTATAAGGCGAACGGGCGTCCGGATCTGCTTCGTGGATTCTTGGCTCGCAGCGCAGCCTGGCTGCTGATCTCCAATCTCTTCCTGGTTGCCACCGTGTTTCTGGCGGGGCCTTGGATCGCGGTTCGCTTTTACCACACACCTGCATTAACGGCCTATCTTGGATTGTTTGCGCTGATTGCGGTCGTGGGCGCCGTGAACGCTTTCCTGGGCCAGACTCTGGCTGGTTACAAAGATGTGGCTCGCCGCACCGTAATCACGAACTTCGTCGGAAGTCCAGTGATGATGGTGCTTGCCGTCGTCCTCGTCTCATGGGGACTCGGTCTGCGGGGCTATATCGCTGCTCAGGTGGCAAGCGCAGTTCTTGTTCTGGTCCTGTTGATTGGAGCCGTCTGGAAGCTGACTCCCAAAGCTAGTGGTTACTCCGCAGGAAGTCTGCCGGTGCTGGAGAAACAAGTGATTTCGTTCTCTAGCGTTGCGCTGGGCATGGGCTTGCTGGAATTCGTGATGGGGCAAACAGACAAAGTGCTAATCGGGTTTTATATCAATGCCCGCGAGGTGGGAATCTACGCGGTCGCCGGAGGCCTGGTAGCATTCGTACCGATCGTGTTGCAATCGGTGAACCAGATCTTCTCCCCTACAATCGCGGACCTGCACACTCGTGGGCAAATCGAGCTACTGGGGCGAATCTTCCAGACACTCACCAAGTGGATTCTTGCGCTCACGATTCCCCTGGCTGCCACAATGATTTTGTTTGCGCCGTCTCTGCTCCGCATGTTCGGGCACGATTTTGAGGCGGGCTGGCCGATCCTAGTAATCGGCACAACGGGCCAGTTGGTGAACTGCGGAACGGGTTCGGTGGGATATCTCCTGCTCATGGCGGGGCAGCAGAGGCGGCTAATTATGGTGCAAGCGATCATGTCGTGCGTCATGTTCGTGGTCGCCATGTTACTGATTCCGAAGTGGGGAATCGTTGGTGCTGCAATCGCGGCTTCGCTGACCAACGTTCTCACCAATGTGTGGTGTCTGAGAGAAGTTCAACGTAGCTTGGGGCTGCTTCCCTTTACGCGGAGTTATCTTCGGATGGGACTCCCAACCTTATGCACCATACTCGTTTTACTTCTTTGGAAAGAATCGCTCCGGATATTTCATCCATCCTGGCTGGTGGTCGGGATGGGATTCCTTCTCGCCTATGCGATCTTCGTGCCCATCGCGCTGGCATGCGGTCTTGATCCGGATGACCGGCTGATCGCAAGTGGAGCCTGGTCGCGGGTTCGTGGAATATTTCAAGCTGCGGAGGTAAGTCCTTGATGCCTGATTCCACCCGGGAAGTCCGGCTTCCCTCCATACTTTGTGAAGCCGCGGAGCAGCAGTTTGCGAGCCGCTTCGGAACATTGGAGAACTTTCTGACCCACGTGTTGGAACAACTGGTTCGCGAGGACGCATCTCACATGGACCAGCGGGAGCAGCGCATAATCGAAGAAAGACTGAAGGATTTGGGATACGTTTGATCCAACCCTCCGAGGGTCACCGCTTGCCATTCCTGGGCACCGCTTCCGGTGCAGCGCTCAATCATGAGGCCGAGCAACTCGCCCCTGGAGTACATGACAATTGACTTGTGCCCGGAGTGGTTTCTGAAAGAATGGTTGGCGTCGTCAGCGGTTGCAGGAACCATGTACTTCAACTTCCAACGCGAATTCCGTCGACTAGTTTCACGCAAGGGCGAGTTCACAGGCTTCACCTTCAGCCGGCCACTGGTGCTGCTGCAAAGCGACGATTGGGGAAGAGTTGGAGTCCAGGACCGCGAGGGCTACGAGCAGCTGCGTGGTCGGGGGATTGATCTGGGCGGCAATCCCTACGACTTTTATTCTCTGGAGACAGCGGAGGATCTTGTAGCCCTACGCGACCTGCTACGCAGTCATCGCGACTCGACTGGCCGGCCTCCGTGTCTGGTGATGAATTTCGTATTGGCCAACGTCGACTTTCCCAGAGTTGTGGAAGGCGGATTCAAAGAAATCCAACTAAAACCGCTGAGCCATGGCCTCCCCGGCAATTGGCAAAAACAACGACCAGGGCTGTTTGAAGCTTACCAGGAGGGAATCGCAGAGGGTCTCTTCTATCCTGCGCTCCATGGATTGACTCACTTTTGCTCTCGAGCAGTGGAGCGGGAACTGCTTGGTAAGAGTGAGCGAGGAAATCTGCTCCGAGAACTATGGAAGGCGGGGACTCCGTACATCTACTGGCGGATGCCCTGGGTTGGTTATGAATACTACGATCCTGGAAAATCAGAGTTTCTGGCCGCGAGTATTCAGGAAGAGCTGATTGGAAGAGCGGTTGGTAGCTTTCGCGAGTTGTTCGGGATAAGGTTGATTTCGGCCTGTGCCCCAGGATACCGTGCAAATCGCGAAACGCAGCGAGCTTGGGCGGACTGTGGTGTCCGGGTGGCGCAAAACGGAAGTGCTCTGCCTCTGTGCCCTCACATGGATTCGTTTGAAGTCTTGAATTTATACCGGACGATCGATTTTGAGCCGGCGCACCGGAAGTTGCCAATCGAAGAATATCTCCGCGCCGTTGATCATAGTCTTGCGCGCGGACGACCTGCAATTCTTTCCATGCATTCCCTCAACTTTCATTCCTCGCTGAGAGATTTCAGCAGACCCACACTGAAAATGCTCGACCAATTGCTCACCGCGCTGGAGCGGAAATATCCAGGTTTGCTCTACCTGCATGATTCAGACTTGTATGAAATTGTAACTTGCGGAAGGTTGCACGGTGCGCAGGGATCTCTTGAAGTGAGAGTGAGGCAACATGGACGCGATGCCTGTGCAGTAGGCGCGGGGGCGAACTAGCATGGCCTCACCCTCTTTGGTGCTGATCACCGTGGATTGCCTTCGCGCCGATCACGCCGGATTTCTTGGATATCATCGCCCGACAACCCCATTTCTGGATTCACTGGCGGCAGAGAGCATTATCTTTTCAAATGCGATTGCGGCCGGCAGCCCTACGTATTATTCCTTCCCGGCAATCCTGGCGTCGCGGCATGCGTTGAGCTTGGGGCGCGACCTTGTAGGATTGGCTCCGGGCGAAACCACGCTGGCTTCCGTTCTAAACGATTCCGGCTACGCTACCGCCGCGTTTGTAGCCGGCAATCCTTACTTAACGCCCCAATTTGGCTACGACGCAGGATTCGAGGTGTTCGAAGATTTTCTGGACGCAGAAATCGGGCCTATGGATAACTTGCCGCAATCCGCGGAAAACGCCACCCGTAGCCGCTGGAATCTTCGCCTGGACCGGGCCTGTCACAAGCTTAATTCCTTGGGTTCCGTCTATGACGAGTTGTACTTTCAGTATTGCTTGCGCGTGGCCGCAGCCGCTGCGCCCTCTTTTGAGAAGCTGCGTCGGTTTCCTGCAGCAGACGTGCTTGTAGATCGTGCCAGCCGTTGGCTGGCCAACCTGGACGGAAGGCCGTTTTTATTATGGTTGCATTTTATGGATCCGCACTCCCCTTACTACCCTCCGAAGCAGGCTCTAGAGGAAATGAACGACGATGGTATCGAAGCCGTGGAGGCGCGTTATCTCAACTCCTATTGGAACCGTGGCGACCTGAACGCGAATCGACTGGCGCGCCAGCGCGACCGTATTGTCGCGCTTTACGACGCTGGTGTCCGCTGGGTTGATACTCAGGTATCGCGGCTGGTGACGGAACTTCGCAGACTTCGCGTCTGGGACAACTGTCTACTGGCCTTGACAGCCGACCACGGCGAGGAATTTCTTGAGCATGGAGGGCGCTACCACCCGCCCAAGAAAGTTACAGAGGAGTTGGTGCGGGTTCCTCTGCTGCTGAGAGTGTCAGGAGTTGCGCACAAGCGGGTTTTTGAGGCGCCATTCAGTCTGATCCACACAGCTCCTACCCTTCTCGATGCACTGAACGTTCCTATCCCGGCGGAATTCATGGGACGCAGTCACTGGGAGCACTTGGTCAGAGGAGAGACTTGGGGCGGAGAAGCGTTCGTCGAATGTGTGCAAGGGTGCAACAATCCGCTCCGCATGGAAGCTCGGGTGGGGCCACGCCTTTTGGCCATTCGCGAGGCGCGATTCAAGCTCGTGATCGACTTCGCTGATGGTGCCGTTGACTTGTTCGATTTAGAAGCTGATCCCGGGGAACAGCGGCCGCTGCCGGCGGGCGCAGAGACAGAAGTTCATCGCCGACTCCTCGAAAAAGCACGGAACCACATTTTCGGTTCCTTAAACAGCCGCAATCCCGACAATGTTCTCGCTGCCCGGCTTCGTGAAATTCGAATGGAATCGCCAGAACTATCTATCAAGATTTGCGCCTGAGATGAACAAAAGGTGTGTTGTCGAAAGCCGACGAAAGGTCAAGGGGGAAATGATCCCCGCGTACCTGCTCGTCGATAGCCTTGCCGACCGAGGCCTTCCCAACGCTCAAATGGGCAATGCCCGGGAAATCATTCGCCGTCTCGACCC
The DNA here is from genome assembly GCA_963759395.1 of uncultured Acidobacteriota bacterium. GTDB lineage: Bacteria > Acidobacteriota > Terriglobia > Terriglobales > Acidobacteriaceae > CAVWZH01. The sequence goes on from CAVWZH010000001.1 coordinate 143,002, forward strand.
CTCGCGCTTTCACGTGAGTGTTTTCCACTCAGCAGAACCGGACGAGCAGATTGCAAAGCGCCCCAACACGCAATTGATCAAGCTTCCGGCACGCCGGCGCACAGTGCGAATCCTTTCCCAGTTTCTTACTGGAAGGCACGACATTCTCTTTTATGTAAAGTCCTCCCCCGCCAGCAAGTGGTACATGCGCTTGCGGCGGAAATGGAAGGATAGGCGAATCGCGATCGGTACGGTCGAATCGCAATCTAACATCCGTGACGAACCGACCATCGCGCCCCAAGCGGCGAAACTCTGGGAAGAGACTGTATTGCGTTGCGACTATCTATTCAGCAACTCCCAAGCGGTTCGACAGAGCCTGACGCGCGAGTATGGGCTTTGCAGTGGGATCGTGCCCACGGGAGTGGATACGAGGTTCTTCATGCCAACAGGGGAGTGGGTTCCTCGTCGAAGACCCCGCGTTCTGTTTGTCGGTTCTTTACGGCCTTTTAAGCAACCGCACATGGTCGTGGAAGCCGCGGCCCGCTTTCCAGAGGCTGACTTCATCCTGGCGGGTGAAGGCCCCATGGCCGAGGTTTTGAAAAAGCGTGCTCGGCGTGACCATCTCTCAAACGTAAGCTTTGCCGGACTGCTGAATGCAGAAGGGTTGCGCAGTGAATATCAGCGTGCAGACATTTTTCTGTTTCCCTCGGCATGGGAAGGGTCGCCAAAAGTTATCTTGGAAGCCGCCGCTTGCGCCCTTCCAGTGATTGCCCGGAAGGACTACGAGCCAGAAACGATATGCGACGGTCAAACCGGGTATCTTGTCGGCTCTGACGAGGAACTCTTCGTTCGAATTGCTGATCTGTTGGGAAATCCTGGGCTACGACGACAGTTTGGCGAGGCTGGCCGGAGGCTGGCTGAGAAATTCGACTGGGATCCAATCACCCGGCGCTGGGAAGAAATCTTTCTTCGCCTCCTGGCCCACAAAGGGGAGGTAAGCGCAGCGTGAACGCGGTTGCCTTAACCCCGGCGTACGAGGCAACCGGCTTCGAACGGCCGCTGCGGCTACTAACTATCACTCCCTTTTTCCCTCTCCGGGGAGATGAAACGCAGGGCTGCTTTGTCGCCGAACCGTTGTCTCGGATGGAGCAGTTCGGCGTGGCAAACGCGACCTTCGCCGTCCGGCCATTTTACCGGGGGCGTGCCGCGGCGGCCGAAAGTGCGCCGTGCGCGCGTTGGGTTCATTTTCTTTCTGTTCCCGCGGGGCTCGGTTTGTCCGGTGCAGGTGACGCTTTTGTATGCCCAGATTGCTGGGGAGGTGCGGCGCAGGCATCGTAGCCAACCGTTTGACTTGATCCATGCGCATTCTGCGCTGCCCTGCGGACACGCGGCAGCCCTTTTGTCCCGCGAGCTGAGAATCCCTTTCGTGGTTACAGTTCACGGACTGGATGCGTTTTTTACCCGGCAAGTCAGGGGCTATGCGGGGGAATTGTGCGGCCGAGTGGCAGATTTCGTCTATCGCTCCGCTGGAAGAGTAATTTGCGTCAGTGAACGAGTCCGGAAAGGAGTTGAGAATCATCCGGGCATCCGCGCCCGCGCGACCGTCATTTACAACGGGGTTGACTCCAAGCTTTTCTCTCCCGCAACCGGTGAGCTGAGCACAAACACGATTCTGAGTGTTGGCAATCTGATTCCCACCAAGGGTCACGAACTGCTCATGCGCGCGATCGCGGAGCTCCGCAAATGTGACCTGCGGGTGCGATGGGAGATTATTGGCGACGGCCCCGAACGCCAGCGCCTTGAACAGCTTGGTCGTGAGCTCGAAGTGGATGGGCAAGTTTATTTCCTGGGACGTCAGTCCAGAAGTCAGGTGGCGAAAGCTATGCGGCGCTGCACACTCTTCGCACTTCCCAGCTATTACGAGGGGCTGGGTTGTGTCTATCTCGAGGCCATGTGTTCTGGCAAGACCGTCATTGGCTGCCGCGGCCAGGGAATCGATGAACTCGTTCAGCACGCTGTCAACGGCTGGTTGATTGGGCCCGGCGATCTTGAAGAGTTGACTGAATCGCTGGCCACATTGCTGCAGAAAGGCAGTATGCGTCGGAGGTTAGGAGAAGCGGCACGAAAAACCATTCTCCAGAGTTACACCCTGGACCATCAGGCGGCTCAGCTCAGCGCTCTCTACCGGGAGTGCCTCCTATGAGTAGCCGGGTGCTCGTACTGAGCGAAATCATCGCTCCCTACCGGATTCCTGTCTTTAACGAACTGGCCCGCCAGAGGGGGATCGACCTGCACGTTATTTTCCTGGCGGAGACCGATCCTACGTTGCGGCAATGGGCGGTATACAAAGACGAGATTCACTTCTCTTACGAAGTCCTTCCCGCTTGGAGGAAGAGGATCGGGGGACACAATATTCTGCTGAACTGGGGTCTGTCGCGGTCGCTGGATCGCCACAAAGCAGACCGCATTCTTGTCGGCGGGTACAACTATCTGGCCTCTTGGCAGGCGCTGGCCTGGGCGCGGCGAAAACAGATTCCGATCTTGTTGTGGGTCGAGAGCACAGGACGAGACAAGCGAGCCCATCGTCGGCCGACTGAATTGCTTAAGGCCGCTTTTATGCAGCGTTGCGACGGATTTGTGATTCCAGGCCAGTCCTCCATGGGGTACCTGATCAGTTACCACTTGCCGCGACGCGCCATCTTCACCGCGCCCAATGCGGTTGACATCGAGTTCTTTGCCCGGTTGGCTTCGTCAGTTCGCGGCGATGCCTCGGTGCACCGCCGGGCTCTGTGCTTACCAAACAGATTCTTTCTTTTCGTGGGAAGGCTGGCGCCGGAAAAAGGCGTGTTCGATCTTCTCGAGGCCTATGGCAGACTGGACGTGGAGTTGCGCGAAAAAATCGGCCTCGTCTTCGCAGGAGATGGAATCTTGTATGAAGAGCTGAAGCGTCGAGCGGCCAATATCTCTCCCGGCACGGTGCAGTTCACCGGGTTCTTGCAACGCGAACGTCTTGCGAGTTACTACGCGTTAGCGGAGTCTCTCGTCTTTCCTACGCGGTCCGATCCATGGGGACTGGTGGTGAATGAGGCAATGGCCTGCGGTTTGCCGGTAATTTCCAGTCGGGCCGCAGGCTGCACGGCTGATCTGGTTGAGGACCAATGGAATGGGTGTGTCGTTGAAGCCGGAGATGTTGGGCAGTTGGCTTGCGCAATGGCAGAATTGGCGAACGACCCGGAGATGACTGCCGCTATGGGTCAGAACAGCAGAGAGCGCATCGAAGCGTACTCGCCACAAACTTGTGCGAACGGAATTATTCAGGCCGTGCTTGCCTGTGGAGGTCCTCGGCTTGTCTGATCGCTTCGAGATGGTGCTAGTGCCTTCAGTTATGCTGGCCGGAGTTCTGCTGGCGATTTATGTTGCCTTGGCCTACCCCGTTTACCTCAGCAACACGCTCTACCTCGCAGGACTGATCTTCTTGCAACTCCTGATCGCGGCACTGTGGAACTATCGACAACGATTTCTTCCGCTACTGTTGGTGGCATTTCTTTGGGCAGGCATGGTTTTGCCTTGGCGGGGGCTTTGGACGGCCGGCCGCTGGTATGTGCTGGTTGCGGGCGCGCTGGCGGGTTTCGCGATCTACATGAAGGACCGGCGCCATTTTTTTTCCTCCTTTCATCTGGTGGCCGTGTTTTGCGTGCTGGCCGCCTTGGTCTCTGCCGTGGTGTCCTCCTACGGCTCGGTGACCCTTTTGAAGGCCGTGAGTCTTTTGCTGTTGTTTCTTTACGGAGTTTCTGGCGCTCGCATTGCCGTAATTGGACGGGAAGGCAACTTCGTGGCGGGGCTGCTGTTGGGTTGCGAATTGCTCATCTACTTTACAGCGCTCTGTTATTTTGTGTTTCGTCTCGAACTTTTTGACAACCCCAATTCCCTAGGTGCGGTTATGGGTGTAGTTGCAACGCCCATCATGCTTTGGGGGACCATGGTAGCCGAACGCGCGCCTCTCCGGCAGCGCAGGACATTCGCCTTGGTACTGGCTCTGGTACTGGTGTTGGGCAGCTTTTCCCGCGCCGGCATCGCCGCCGCCGCTGTGTCACTCATCTTGCTGTGCTTTGGGCTGCGGCGTTACCGCTTACTGGTGCAGGGCACGGGCGCGGCCGTTCTGGTCGCCATCATCATCGCCGCGGTTCACCCCGTTCGCCTTGCAAGTACCGACGCCGATTCTCACTCTCTGGCTGACATCTTTGTCTACAAAGGACACCGTGATGGCGGCCTGCTAGGCTCGCGGAAATCGGCCTGGGATCGGACCTCAGATGTGATCCGCGAACATCCGTGGTTCGGGAGTGGGTTCGGGACCAGCGTCACTTTGGACGAGGACTCCGATCAGGAGTGGATGTTTGGGTATGCCAGCTCTGCCAGCCGGGAGCATGGCAACAGTTATCTTGCGGTTGTCGAATGGGTTGGATTGCTAGGGGTTGGGCCGTTCGCAATCCTGATCCTGATTCTGGTCGCCAGGGTATACCGTGTGTGGGTTTGGATGCGCCGCACTGGCAATGCCTTCTCCGCCGCAATTCCGCTCGCGGTCGTTGTGGCCGCGGGCCTGGTGCATGCCGTGTTTGAAGATTGGTTATTTGCGGTGGGATATTACCTCTGCGTATTTTTCTGGGCGCTGGCTTTTGCGTTAATGGATATGGTTCCGGCGAATGCCCCAGCGCTCGCCCGCTCCAGCGCGCCGATAACGTCAAGCCCCTGGGCGGTGCGCCCTCAGGCAGTCGTCTCCAGCCGATGATGCGCTTACTCATCAACGGTCTTGCTGGCAGTGCCGGCGGCGGCCTTACGTATTTACGCAACGCAATTCCTCAATTCGCGGTTAGAACGGATGTGGAGACTGTAGTGGCTTTGCCACCCGCTCTGCGGCGTGAACTTCGAGATCTGCCGAGAGTGGTCTTTCTGGAAATACATCCGGACGAGAACCCCCTATCCCGCTTTTGGCAAGAGCAAACCGTGCTGCCCGGCCTCATCTCCCAGCAAGGTATCGACGTGGTGATCTCAGCTGGCAACTTCGCTTTGCGGAAATCTCCGGTACCGCAGATACTTCTTTCGCGGAATTCGCTGTACACGTCGAACGATTTCTACCGCGACCTTCTCAGGCGCCACGAATATACCTTGTGGCTCGATACTCGAGTCCGCGCTGCGGTCGGCAAGCGTTCCCTTTTTTGGGCTGACTGTACTGTGGCACCGAGCGAGGCGTTCGCGAAAGAGTTGCAGCAGTGGACTGGAAAAAACGTCATCGCCATTCACCACGGTTTTGACGCTAACACGTTCTTCGAGGACCAAACCCCACTGTCTCCCGAAGTTGGACGGAAGCTTGAAGCAAGAGACGGGGCCCTTCGCTTGCTTCTGGTGAGCCACTATAACTACTTCCGGAACTTCGAGACTCTGCTGCGTGCGATTCCCCTCTTGCGCGAACAACTCGGCGACCGAAAAGTACAGCTTTTCCTTACGTGTAGCCTGAAGGACAAAGAAAATCCAGGGTCATATCGTCCCGCAGCCGCTGCCGAATTGATCTCCCGGCTTGGTATTGCCGAGAATGTAGTCGAACTGGGAACCGTGCCGTACGGTGGATTGCATCGTGTATACCGCGCGTGCGATGTGTATGTCGCGCCGGCATATGCCGAATCGTTTGCCCATCCTCTCACGGAGGCAATGGCTTCTGGCTTGCCGCTGGTAGCCTCCAATTTGCCGGTTCATCACGAGATATGTGGTGATGCGGCCGTATACTTTTCACGCTTTTCGCACCAGGAACTTGCCGGCCAAGTCCTGCGGATTGCGCGCTCTAACGAGCTTGCGTCAAGCCTGTCTCAAAGAGGTTTGCGAAATTCAGCCAGGTTCTCCTGGTCTGATCACGTCGATCGCCTCATCTCGCTCGCTGCGAGGCTCCAACCCCAGCGTTACAACCGCGACTCAACAAGCCTTGTGGCTGTGGGGAGCATCGCTGATCAACACATCACACACGGTGCTGCGTGATGGAGAAAATTCTCATCGTATAATCGGCAAAAGTAAGAAAAGGCGCAAGATTGCTTCATCAGCGTTACAAGGATCTCTATTTTCTCGGCCTTTCGAAGGTAACCCTGCCAAATTACTGGGTGCGCAAGTGCCTGTACGCGCTCCGGCCCCGGAATGGGCATGCTCTTCATTTGCATCTCGGTTGTGGCCCAAAATATCTGCCAGGCTTCGTAAATATCGACGCTAATCCAAAGCAGAAAATCGACCTGTGGCTCGACGTGCGTTGTGGGCTGCCCTTTGCTTCCGCCTCGGTTGATTCCATTTATTCGACGCACATGATCGAACATTTTTTCCCCGACGAACTGGAACGGTTGTTTGCGGAGTGTGTCCGCACGCTCAAGCCGGGCGGGGGGTTGAGGTTGGTTGTGCCGAGCCTGCAAAGCGCGATCCGGGCGTATCAGGAAAACCGGCGTGAATGGTTCTACGACTCCTTTCCCCGGCACTTCGATTCCCTGGGTGGCCGCTTTTCAAATTTCGTCTTTTGCGACGGTCAGCACCGTACCGCTTTTGATTTCGAATATCTGGAGGAAGTCCTGCGTAAGGCGGGATTTCGCGAGGTGAGTCAGGTCGCCGAGAACCGAAGCCAGATTTATGGCGCCAATGTGCCTGCCTTTGAGCCCGGCGACAACCCGGAACTGCCTCACTCTCTTTATGTGGAGGCATTGAAGTAGGCCTCGCTCACCTGCAACCATGTGTGGCATTTTCGGCATCGTGGCTCGCAATGCGTCCGTGGTTCCGGGCCTGTTGGAGCGCGCCACGCAATCGCTGGCGCATCGCGGCCCCGACGATTCCGGCACAGTGATTATCCGCGAGACTGCACCCGAGCCTATTGAAGTCGGCTTTGGGAACCGCCGCCTTGCCATTCTGGATGTCTCGCCGCTCGGCCATCAGCCGATGCAGGACGCCGAAACCGGTAACTGGATCGTTTACAACGGCGAGATATACAACTTCCGCGAAGTTCGCAGAAAACTGGAAAGCCAGAGCGTGCGTTTTGCTGGTAATTCCGATACTGAAGTTCTACTCAAAGCTTATTCGCGCTGGGGAGAGCGTTGCCTCGATGAGTTGCGGGGCATATTCGCGTTTGCTGTTTGGGATGCGCAGCGGCACCGGTTATTCCTGGCGCGCGATCCCATGGGCGTGAAGCCGCTGTACTACTGCTCGGCAGGATCCTATTTCTTGTTTGCTTCAGAACTCCGTACCTTGCTCCACACCGGCCTTGTCCCGCGGCGCCTGGACACCGCCGGCCTGTTCAACTATCTCACTTTTGGTTCGCTCTACGACCCCATTACATTGATCGAAGGCATCTCTGCTCTGCGCCCCGGGCGTTACATGATTTGCGAGCACGGCAACATGCGCGAAGCGACGTATTGGGAGCTTGCGCCCAACAAAGGACAGAGTCACCCTGGGGCAAAGCAGGCCGACCGGACGCAACTGCTGGAAGATGTGTACGCCACACTCGACGAAGCTGTTCGGCTGCAGATGGTCAGCGACGTCCCGGTTGGCGTCTTCTTGTCTGGAGGCATCGACTCCAGCAGCTTAGCGGGCATTCTTCGGCGCAACGGAATCCAGATCGACACGTTCTCCATCGTTTTCCGCGAGGCCGACTACAGCGAAGCGCAATTTTCCCGCGCTGTCGCCAAACAATTTGGGACTAATCACCAGGAGATTCTGGTATCGCAGCACGATGCGCTCGAGGCCATTCCTTTCGCGCTGCGGGCCATGGACCAGCCCACTATCGATGGCCTCAACACGTTCCTGATCGCCCGGCAGGTGCGCGCCGCGGGCATTAAAGTTGCGCTTTCTGGCCTCGGGGGTGACGAACTGTTCGCGGGTTATTCCAGCTTTCGTGACGTACCGCGCATGGAACGCTTCAGCCGGATGTGGTCGACATTTCCGGTGGCGCTCCGCAAGCCGTTGGCTCGCTTATTTTCCCTCATCGCGCCGGATACTGACCAGAATCGGAAACTGACCGCATTGGCTGCCTCGGATGTTCTGCATCCGTATTTTCTTTCCCGCGCGCTATTTACACCCGAGGTGCGGAGTTCGCTGCTGAAGTCCGTTGACGAGCACGACATGGCGCGCGCTCGCGCTCCCCTTGAGGCAAGCCTTGATGGCGCTCGCGGCCTGGATCCCATCAACCGAGTCTCGTACCTGGAATCGCGCTGCTACATGCTTAACACGCTTCTTCGGGACGCGGATGTCATGAGCATGGCCCACGGACTGGAAATGCGAGTGCCGTTGATTGATCATTTGCTGGCCGCCGAGCTGCTTGCGTTGCCGGGTGCCTGGAAGCTCGACGACAACACTCCAAAGCCTTTGTTGGTGAACGCGCTCAACGGCGCTCTGCCGGATGAGATTGTGCATCGCAGGAAATGCGGCTTTACGTTGCCCTTCGAGCACTGGCTGCGGGATGAATTACACACAGAAGTTGGGCGCGGACTGCAGAATGTGGCGAACCGTCCGCTGGCATCGCTGCTCGATGCGTCTGCTGTGCAGGAAGTATGGAACAACTTCAACCTGGGCACCACTTCCTGGTCTCGGCCGTGGTCGCTGTATGTGCTGCAGCGCTGGTGCGAACTGAACGCGGTGGAGGTCTAAACTCCCCTAGGCTGCAGGCGCTGCTGGGAAAGACGCGAGCAAAGAACTGCCTGGGCCAGGAATGGAGCGGGCATTGAGGAATTTACCTGGATACTAACGCAATTCCCGGCAGCTAAGTTTTCATCGTTTCCACAGGCCAGCAGGTTAAGATGTTAGAGGCGATTCTCTCTCTGGTTGATGTCCAAAGTCGAAGAGGCGCGGCAGATCGATCGTGCCGTGTCGTCGCAGTGCCTACCCATATCAGTCATCGTTGCTGCGCGTAACGAAGCGCGGAATCTTCCCCGTTGTCTCGATTCACTGCGTGGAGTTGGTGAAGTGTATGTCATCGACTCCAACAGCAGCGACGAGACCGCGGAGATCGCCCGGTTGCGCGGCGCAAAAGTTGTACAGTTCCACTATCACGGTGGCTGGCCCAAGAAGCGTCAATGGGCATTGGACACACTTCCGCTTGCCTATAAATGGGTCTTCCTTGTGGATGCTGACGAAGCCCTCACGCCAGAATTAGCTGAGGAAATCCGCCAGGCCATCCAGACTCCGAACCGTAATGGTTTCTACATGCCACTGCAGATGATCTTCTTAGGACGAGCTCTCCGCCATAGCGACGCGAAGTTCTTCAAGCTCTCGCTTTTTCGCCATGGAAAAGCGCGCTTTGAATGCCGCCTTCGAGAACAGGACTCTTCGATGTGCGACATGGAAGTGCACGAGCATGTCATGGTTGACGGGTCGACTGCCAAGCTCAACAACCCGCTGCTTCATCACAACGTCGATTCTCTTGCCCGCTATATCGAAAAGCACAATGAGTACTCGAATTGGGAGGCCGGCGTGTGGCAGCAAGCGCAAAGGCCCGATCAGCTTCTCGAATTGGCGCCTTCGCTTCTTGGAAGTCAGGCCCAGCGCCGCCGGTGGCTGAAGAAGAAATTCTTCGGTGTTCCCGGCGCGCCAATCTTGCTTTTTTTATACAAGTACGTGTTCCGTCTGGGATTTCTCGATGGCCTGCCGGGGCTGATTTATTGCGTCTTTCAGGGCATCCAGCTTTTTCACGTCAAAGCCAAGATCTATGAATTGCGCGCCAAGGGGGCGACACAGTAACCATGTGCGGAATCAGCGGACTGGTCAACTGCGGAGGACAAGAAACTCTAGCACGGATGAACTCCGTGCAAGCCCACCGTGGTCCCGATGATTCGGGCACGTGGCAGCAGAGATTCCCCGATGGCTCGTACGTAGGTCTCGCCAGTCGCCGTCTCGCCATCGTTGATCTCTCCCCCGGCGGCCACATGCCGATGCGCAATGAAGATGGCACTCTTTGGATTACCTACAACGGGGAAATCTATAACTTCGCCCGATTGCGGCGGGAGCTGGAAAGCAAAGGCCACCGCTTCCGCTCCCACACTGACACCGAGGTTGTGCTGCATCTCTACGAGCAGGAAGGGCCGGAGTGTGTGCAGCGGCTTAACGGCATGTTTGCGTTCGCCATCTGCGATCTTCGCTCGGGTTCGCCTAGTCTTTTTCTGGCGCGCGATCACTTCGGCGTTAAGCCGTTCTATTACCATCAGGATGGCCGTCGTTTAGCGTTTGCTTCCGAGGTCAAAGCGCTTCTCCAGGTTCCCGGGATCGCAGCAGATCTCGACCTCGAGTCTCTGCACCAATACCTGACATTTCTTTGGGTGCCTGAGCCGGAAACCATGTTTCGCGGGATTCATAAGTTGCCGGCCGGCCACTATGCCTTCTGGCGAAATGGCGAACTCGAAATCGTCAGGTATTGGGACCTGACATTTCTGCCGGCAGGCGCCGCCTATCCGCTGAAAGAGCGGGATCTCGCATGGATGATCCGCGACCGTTTCCGCCGTTCGGTGCGAGAACAAATGATGGGTGATGTTCCCATCGGAGCTTTCCTCAGCGCTGGCCTGGATTCATCGAGCATCGTGGCGATGATGTCGGAGGCTCCGCATCAGCCCATACCGACTTACACCATCACGTTTCCGCCAAAGTACCGCGTAGGGGAAACCACACTCGATGATCCGAATGTGCCGGCTCGACTGGCGCATCGTCTTGGCTGCGAGCATCACTGCCTTGTCATAGAACCCGACGTGGTTGACCTCTTGCCTCGTCTCGCTTGGCACATGGATGAACCCACGGCCGATCCTGCCATCATTGCCGCCTATCTCGTGTGTCGCGAAGCGCGGCAAAATGCAACGGTCTTGCTCTCAGGCGTAGGAGGCGACGAGCTCTTCGCGGGATACCGCAAGCATGTCGGCCACTATTGGGCGCAGGCCTACCACCGCCTTCCTTTTAGCGCTCGCCGGCTGTTCGAGAGAACGATTGCAAACTTGCCTGGATGGCGCGGAACGCAATTGAAGGGACGAATACGGCTCGCTAAGAAAATGGCGCGCAGCGGGTCTCTTCCACCGGTGGATCGTTTCATCATGAACTGCACCTACCTCGACGAAGAGCAGAAAGCGGCGCTGTACTCCGCGGAACTGCGGAACGAAGTTCAGCTTGCGGATCCCGGTTTGCGCCATCGTGAGGAGTTTGAGCGGGCGGGGGACGCGGACTTCCTGAACCAGATGCTATACCTGGATTCGAAGATCTTCATGCCCAGCCTGAATTTGAATTACATCGACAAAATGAGCATGGCATCGTCAGTAGAAGTTCGCGTGCCTTTTCTGGATCGTGAACTCGCCGAATTTGTCGCTTGGAATGTGCCGCCCCGACTCAAACTCAAGGGCTTCTTTCGGCCCACGACCAAACACATTTTCCGTGAGGCCATGCGCGACATCCTGCCCACAGAGGTGCTGAAGCAGCCCAAGGCCGGGTTCGCGGCTCCAATCGATTACTGGGTGGCCAACGACTTGAAGGAAATGGTGGGTGATCTGCTTTCTGAATCACGGCTCAGACAGCGGGGACTATTCCGTCCTGAGGCTGTCCGCAGGTTCATCGACGAGCACCATCGTGGTGCGCACGACTGGTCGATGCAAATCTGGCAATTCCTTACGCTGGAGCTATGGATGCAGACCTTCCTCGACGGTAGCTCCGGACAGGCAGATTTCACTTCTGTGCCCTGGTCGGCGATCGCATGAAGCAAGTATTGCAACACGCGCGCACCGGCGAGGTTGCTGTGGTCGAAGTTCCAGATGACCGGTTGCGCCCGGGGTATGTTCTGGTCCAGGTCGCGGCTTCCCTGGTTTCCGCGGGCACCGAACGTGCGGCGTCTGAGTTCGCCGGAAAGAGTCTCTTGCAGAAAGCCAGGGCCCGCCCAGATTTAGTGCGCGATGTTCTGGAGAAAGTCCGACGGGACGGTTTTTTGTCTGCGGCGCAGGCCGTGCGTAGCCGCTTGGACCAGCCACTGGAGTTGGGCTATAGCAGCTCTGGCACAGTGACCGCAGTGGACAAAGGCGTTAGCGACTTGCGGGTGGGAGATCGCGTGGCGTGCGCGGGCGCGGGTTATGCTGTACACGCAGAGGTCGCCAGCGTTCCCCGCCTGCTGGTTGCTCGTATTCCGACCGAGAGCGTTTTATTCGACGAAGCTGCGTTCACCACGGTGGGCGCCGCTGCGTTACACGGCATCCGCACTGCGGATGTAAAGTTGGGTGACGTTGTGGCCGTAATTGGCCTGGGCCTGCTCGGGCAACTCACCGCACAACTGCTCAAGGCTGCAGGCTGCCGAGTGATCGGCATGGATATCGATGCCGGCCGCGCGCAACTGGCAAAGCGGCTCGGTGCCGACCAGACCAGCGTATCAGCGCCGGAATTCGCCGAGCTGTGTTCAGTTCTTTCCAATGGCTATGGAGTAGATTCTGTCGTCATTACAGCGGCTACACCCAGCAGCGATCCGGTGAATCTGGCGGGCAAAGTGACGCGGGAGCGCGCCATCGTGGTGGCCGTCGGGACTGTCGGGATGGACATCGAGCGCAAACTCTATTACGAAAAAGAACTGGATTTCCGCATCTCCCGCTCCTACGGACCCGGCCGCTACGACAGCTCTTATGAGCAAAAAGGTCGTGACTATCCCATCGGATACGTGCGCTGGACCGAAAATCGAAATATGGAAGCGTTTCTTCAGCTTTTGGCGGAGAGAAAGCTGGATGTCAGATCCCTTATTACCCACCGTATTCCCATCGACCGCGCCCCTGAGGCTTATGAAATCATAAGCGGACGGTCTGGCCTTTCCTCCTTGGGCGTCATGATTTGCTATCCGGAAAAGCGAGAAGAAATACCACGGCTGGAGTTGCTTCCGAAGACGAGTGCGTCGTCACCTGACAACGGCAGGCGATGCGAAGAGAAATCGGTTGCCGTGGGTCTTCTCGGAGCAGGTAACTTTGCCTTGAGTACACTGCTTCCCGCAATTCGCTCGGTGGCTGGAGCGAAGTTGATGAGTGTGTGCTCCCCGAAGGGATCACACTCGCGGCACGCCGCCCAGAAATTCGGTTTTCGCCTCTGTACCACCGACAAACAGCAGATTCTCCACGACCCGGATATAAACACCGTGGTAATCGCAACGCGCCACGACTTGCACGCTTCCCTGGTGCTGGCATCGCTGCATGCTGGCAAGCACATTTTTTGCGAAAAACCGCTCTGTCTGACGCGAGAAGAATTGGACGAGATCATCCAAGCACACACAACCGCTCGGGGGAAGAGCAGATGCTTTTTAATGGTTGGTTTCAATCGGCGCTTCGCTCCGATGGCCTCGCGGATGAAGGCCTTTCTCGAAACCATCCACGAACCGCTGGTGATGCACTACCGCGTCAATGCCGGTTCCTTGCCGCCGGGTCATTGGGTCGATGATTCCCAGGAGGGTGGCGGGCGGATTATCAGTGAGGTTTGTCATTTTATAGATTTCTTATCGTTTCTGGCGGGGGCCTTGCCGGTCGAGGTTCAGACTCACACCCCAGGCGGCGGAAGTCGACTCGGCGATGACAACGTCGTGATTTCGTTGAAATTTTCCAACGGGTCGCAGGGCACAATCAGTTACCTGGTGAACGGAGATCGTTCTTTCTCGAAAGAGCGAGTGGAAGTATTCGGGGGCGGAGCCACGGCAGTTCTCGAAGACTTTCGTCGTTTGGAGTTGAGGGGCCGCGGGCGGCGTCAGGTGTTCCGCTCCTGGCTCCGGCAGGATAAGGGCCATGCCGCTGAATGGAAGGCATTCGTCCACGCCATCAAAACGGGAGGCGAAGCCCCGATCCCTTTCGAGGAGATCGTAGCCACGACATTGGCTACTTTCGGCGTGATCGAGTCTCGTTCTTCCGGAAAACCGCAGCCGGTGGCGAGAGTCTCGTACCCGCGAGCACCTTGGCTTAGCGTTGTGCCGGATGCCGCCAAATCGGCGAAGGGTCAACTTAGCCCATGTTGATCCTCGGACTCAACATGTATCACGCCGATTCTGCCGAACATTTGTCCTCCTAGCCCTTCCTTGAGATAGTCGTTTGAATCGGTCGCAATTCGACAAACAAATCCGTCACGCGGTACACCGGCACCTGCGAGCCAACTGTTTCAAGACATGCTTCGTGAGCACGCCTCGGCAAGAAAACTTCGCGCCGTCCCTCATCAACTTGATTAGCGTGGTCTCGCCGTCTGCGTTGATGTATGTCACGTTCGTCAAATCAACGATTAACTTCCGGCCTTGAAGATCCTCCCCGGCTGTCTGCCACGCGCTCGTAACCTCCTCGGTCCACGGGCGAATCAGCTTACCTTCCAGCATCAGCCTTCGCTGGCTGCGCTCTTCAACGATGGAGATCTTGAACATTGGTCATCCGCCGCACGCTCTCGGTTATCGCAACCGGCGGACCAAAGCAAGAAGACGTTCGCGACTCGCGTAAGTCACTGAAATTGGTGGGTGAGAGATATGACTGCGGGAAGCCAGTGTCGAGAAGTGTCGACGCCCACTTCGACAATTGACTTCGACAAGTGACGAGGGGCGCGAGAGCCAGTCAGTCCGAGACAGCCCGAGGGAAGGACTTCACAGAATTCGAAGCGCTAAGAGATGCTGCGTGGCTCGATCCCGAGCTTCTTCATGCGCGAGATGAGCGTGGTTCGCTTGATGCCCATGCGCGCGGCCGCCCCTTGCGGGCCGGCAACTCGACCCTTGGTCTCCTTGAGAACGCGCATGATCTCATCGTGATCGTGGGCCTGCCGCGAGCCAAGTGCAGGCGCAATTGTTCCGTTAGTACCGATCTCTCCCAGGGGCAACTGCAGTGCGGAGGTATGCGTCAAGATCACCGAGCGCTCGATGAAGTTCTCCAATTCGCGGATATTTCCCGGCCAGTGCCAGGCGGCAAGCTTCTTCATCGCGGCGGTGGGAATGGAATCGATCTGTTTTTCCATGCGGCGGCTGTACTTCTGAGTGAAGTAACGAACCAGCAATGGAATGTCCTCCGGGCGCTCCCGAAGCGGAGGGATGCGAATCGGAAAAACATTCAGCCGGTAATACAAGTCTTCGCGAAACTCACGCCTTTCAATCATCTTTTCCAGGTCACGGTTCGTGGCTGCCACGAGTCGCACATCCACTTTCTTTGTGCGGGTGCTACCGAGCCGCTCGAATTCCCGCTCTTGCAGAGCACGCAGCAGTTTTGGCTGGATTTCGATCGGAATATCCCCTACCTCGTCCAGAAACAACGAACCTTGATCCGCCAGCTCCAGCCGGCCGACCTTCTGCGAGATCGCTCCCGTGAATGCGCCCCGTTCGTGCCCAAAAAGCTCGCTTTCCAACAAGCCTGTGGGAATGGCCGCACAGTTGAGCTTCACGAAGGTTCTATCTTTGCGTTTGCTGCGATCATGGAGGGCGCGAGCAATCAACTCCTTTCCCGTCCCTGTTTCTCCTAACAGCAATACTGTCGAATCGCTCGGAGCTACGGTCTCTACCATACTCAGAACATGCCGAAGAGCTGAGCTTTGCCCCACGATTCCCACGATCCCTTCAAAGTCCATTTCCCCGCGGATCTCATCTTCCAGATACAGCTTCTCCTGGGCCAGTCGGTCCGTCAGTTCCGCGATTTTGCCATAGGCCAGCGCATTCTCCACCGCGATCGCCACCTGATTTGCTACTTGAATCAAGAAGGAGACCTCGTCGCTGTCGAATGCATTCTCCTCGCGTTTCGCGACTGCCAGCACCCCCAGCATTCGGCTCTTGCTGATTAAAGGTACGTCGCAGAACGAATGCAAGCCCTCCCCGATGGCCTTGGCATGCATCTCCTGGGAAATCTCCGCGAGGTCAAGATGGTTCACAACGATTGGCTTGCCGCTCTTGAACGAATCTCCGGGCATCGAGCCCTCGATGGGGACGAGCCCTCCTTCGGTGAAAATCCCTCGGCTCTCGGGAAAGTCGAGGGCGTGTACGCGCAGGTGCGTACCCTCAGACTCTGCCAACATAATAGCCGCAGCGTCGCAATGCATGACACGGCGGACACTTGCCGACGCAGCCACGAGGAGATCGTGAAACTCCAGATTGGACACCACCTGGTTCGACAGATCGAGAATCAACTTCAAGCGATCTTGCACCCGCTGGGATATGTACAGGTTCACGGCCGCATCGATGGCCAAACCAATCTGTTCTGAGGCAAGACGAAGAAATCGAACCTCATCCTCGTCGTAGCCATTCGGATAAGACCGACCTAAACTCAGCACACCCAAACGGCGTGATCCTCGAACTAAGGGAAGCATGCAAGTTGAAGCGATACCGTGGTTGGCAAGGAAAAGCCCGTAGGTCCGGAACCGCGCCTCCTGGCCCCACTCGCTAATGACCAGCGGCGCTCCCGTTTCGTGAACCCATGGAATAGGAGAATGTTCGGAAGACAGATCGTCAAGCGATGCCGACTCCACTCTCTTGCCGTTCGCTTCCAACAACGACCAGCACGTGCGGGTGGTCTCCTTGTCGAATGTTGCTACATGTATGAAATCAAAAGCGGTGACTTCCTTCAGTCTTTCGACCAGCGCATTGGAAGCACAGTCGCAGTCATCCGATGTGGCGATCGCGTTGGCTGCGCGCAGCAACGCGAGATAACGTTGCTCTTCTACCATTGGATAAGCTGACGTTGAAGTAACCATGGACTCGCTCGTCCTCGCTCATAGTGAGTTGGTTCGAGTGGCGCAGCTTTCTACGCTCTTCACCCTTCAATCCGTAGGGAAGACTTGCGTATGACCAATGTGATGCAGGGGCACTGTCGAAAGGTTCTGAAAGTGCTCACTTCTTCTACATGGACAAGCAATGACCCAACGAAGGTTAGCCGCTGGATCGGAGCGGTCGGGCCTGTCTCGTTTTAATCTGCCGCACCGTGAGCGAACCGCTCCGTGGCTGGGCGCTTGCTACTGACGCTCTTCAAGAATCGTCCAGGCATCGTCATAAACGCTATGCCTGAAATTAATTCGATGTGTCACAGGGCCCCAGCAGTTGCTACCATCTGAATGCGGCGTGCACGCGGCGCAGCTACACGTTGCAATAACCAGCTCGGTACGTTTGTGAGATTTTCTGATCGGCGGTGTAGTACTGGCTCGTGCCGTGCAGGACCCGCGACTTCTGGCGAAATCCTTGAGAGCGTCCGACAAACGCTCGGCTGATCGTGCCCTCGCGAATCCGAATGTCAGTCGCCGCTCTAGTGATCTTGGAAGCAAGGCCAATCTCGTTGATGGTCGGCAAACGGAACTTACGTGAGCCTGACCCAGAACGACAGTCCCCAATCAGTCCGTTTCTCCGCAGCTATTTCTGGCAAGAATAATCGGTCGTTCGATTGGTTCGTAAACGGCGAGAAGAAAAACTGGGGAGAAGCCCGGCGGAAAGCGCGCCTTTGCAGAATGCTGTTGTGCGAAATTAAGTTATTGGTGGAGGCGGCGGGAGTCGAACCTTTCATCCCCATTTAGACTCTGTAACTTACTGATTCTACAAACGGACGAAAGTGCCAAAAGGTCTACACAAGCCTGTCCATCGTACAATTATCGTACAATTTTGCCTGTTGAAAAGTCGGCCCATGGGCTCGGAAATCGAGTTCGTTGGAATAGGCCGATCGGTGCACGTTTTCAATTCTACAGCCATTGAATGATGCTTGCATCAGCGAAAATTGAAGAAGCATGGCGGGACGGCCTGTGCAATCAGCAAATACGATGAAATCAAAGAAGCGGCTGCTGCAGGCGAGCGATTGTTTCGGGCGCGCCATCAACGCTGCTTGCAGTACGGAGCACTGATGAAACACAACTTCGCTTCTTACTGCGGGATTCCGAAGGGCCAGCTAAGGATGCTGCGATGGAACGGATGGGCAGGCGGAACGGGTTTTTGAAGATGGAGGAGACGGGAACCAGTTTGAAGCAGCAGGTGGGATGAAGTTTAATGAAGAAAGCCAGAGCTGGCGTTTTGGCCTGCAAGTAAAATGGGCGTGCTGGGCTGGGTATTTTGCGGATTTGGTGTAACCGATTCCGACGGAAAAGCCCTTGTAGAAGTGGCTCGGAACAAACCACGGCTGGTTGATCTCAACGACCAGAACGAGCGTGCACAGCTTTACGACTATATCGTGGATGTCATTAAGACATGTTATAAGAAGGAACACCGCGCCCGGCGATTGGATTCTCGCTACCGGTGGTGGAAACTTCTGGCATGGAAACCACGCTAGAAAAGGCAGAAGCACCTACTCTCCCTGCTACGGCCTAATGGGCGGACGCCGGAGTTTCTGTGGAAGCGGATTTTCAATCCCGTGGTGGATTTCCCGGTGAGGCAGGTGCAACAGGAAGGACCTGGAATCCCCACCCGTTGAGCTGATCCGCTATAAGAGTTTTACAGAGTGATCTACGAATTGCTTGACGAGTTCCAGCGTCTTTTCCATCATATGTTGTGACCACCACGTTGTCATCCAGCCTCGTGCCGACCCCAATCTCGGCGGTGATCAGATCGGCAAATGGTGTAGTGGATGTTACCTTTCTGCTCTCCAAGGGTAGAAGCGAATACGCACTCAGTCATCGGAGTCTTCGCGATGGCCTTCGGCAAACCGATCAGGAAGAAAATGGAACACCCCGCCGTGCCTTACCGACTTCAAGTGCATCTGTTCTAACGGGTTGACCGGAGGCGTCTTTGAGGATAGACGCGCAGACTGCTTTCAAAGCTTTTGTCCCCGGCGAAAACCGTATTCATGGCGCGGATCAATTTCAGGGCCTCATAGAGAATTCCTGAAACGAAGAAATACGAATTCATCCGGTCACGGATTGCCGCTGGCGTGTCCCCGTTGCCAGTTGTACTCATCATTAACGAATGCGCCGAATTCAAGGCGTTCACCGCTCGTAGCGAGAGCCACGACATAGGCAAACTTCTTATCGGCACGGCACTTTTTGAGCACCATAGGATCGCCGTAGATTTGTCGCGCCTTTTCGTTGTCCTTCAAAGGTCCTCCATAGACCAACTCGCCCGGTTCCCAGAGCGTTTTAAACAGCGCGTCAATATTCAATTTTGCATCCTGAACGAATCGTCGGCAAACAGTTAGTCGTAGATCCTGCCCTAGAACGGCCACAAGAACCCAATCACTCTAATTTCCCCAGCTATTCCTGCCAGGAATAGCTGTCCGCCGAACATTCATTGGACAGCGTGATTGAGTGAGGTTAGCTTTGCGCCAAAAGCAGCCGATTTGAGGTGCTGCTGGAGGTGCATATGCCACGTTGGTCCCAAGTCCATCTCATCCGCCAAATCGAGACGCTTCTTCGGTCGAAGTGGGTCGCGTCCAACCGCCGCTCTTCTCGCCCTGCTTCTTCTCATGCCTGTGGCCGCGATGGCACAGGGTTCACCGTTCGACACCGGCTTTAACGCCATCCAAAGCCTTTTCACCGGCACGATCGCGAAGGTTGCAAGTCTGGTTGCAATCGTGATCGGCGGCTACGGCTTCGCGCACGGCGAACCCGGCGCAAAAAAGGCGCTCGCCGGCGTTGCCGCCGGAACGGGCATTGCCGTTCTCGCAGTGAATGTCCTGAGTTGGCTCTGGGGCGTATAGCGCCCTTCCCAGCCACCCTCAACCCGCGCTTAGACGAGGGAGTTATGCCAGACAAACCACAGCAGAAGCATCGCACAAATCGAGTCTTCAAGAGCCTGCACAAGCCACTCACCTACTTGGGCGTGGAACGGACGCTGTTCTACTTCGTCTGCGTCGGCGCCGTGGGGGCCTTCAATCTCTTCAATTCCATCCTCGCCGGTATCGCCGTCTTCATTGGCGGCTTTGCCTTCGGCCATTGGGTAACGAACAGCGATCCGGCATTCCTCCGCATCCTCGCAAAGTCCGAACGCTACAAGCTGCGCTATGACGCCGCGAAGCAGCAAGTTCCCCGCGTGGAGGTAGTGTGATGCTGCGTCTCGATAAAGTCATCAAGCCGTGGAAAGAGAGTGCGGCTCTCAACGACCACATCAACCTCTACGGCTTCTGGAACGAGACGGCCTTCCTTACCAAAAGCGGCGATCTAGGCATGGTTCTCAGCGTTCCCGGCGTGGACTACGAAAGTCTTGACCGCTCGCAACAGGAGTATGCGGTGAAGCGGTTGGAGGCGGCGCTGAAAGCCTTTGGCCCAGGCTTCCATGTTTACCAATACCTCTTCAAATCGAACCGCCCCGACATACCGTTCGCAACATATGATGACCCCATTGTCGAAGCGGCTATTGACCAGCGACGGAAGTTCTTTGAAGCGAAGCGGGACCATCTCTATCAGGTTGAAATCTTCTACTGCATCCTGCTCGAAGGCGCCCGGTCGAAGACCGGCGTCGGCACGGCGCTAGCTCGCCTGTTACGCGATCCAGAGGGCGCGATTGCCGAACTCAAATCGCAGTTCACCAACGACAGCATGAAGAAGTTGTTGCGGACGCATATCGAGCGCGATCTTCAACGGCTCGACCAGCACGTGCAGGCATTCGCTCGGCAGCTTGCGGATTTCATGCAAATCGAGATCTTGAATCAGCAGGGGCAATTCACGTTCTTCCGCCGCTTGCTGAATTATGACGACTGGCGTGTTGCCGGCAGGCCGCAGTCCACGCAGTTTCTCGACTATCAGGTGGTCAACTCCGACATCGAAGCGGAACGCGATCATCTGCGCGTAGGCGATCACATCGTCCGCGTGCTGACGATGAAAGAGGCCATCACAGAGACGCGTCCCCTGGTGCTCGACGCGCTGCTGAAGATTCCGGCCAACTTCTACGTCGTCACGGAGTGGACGCCGCTCCCCGCGGACAAGGCCCGCAAAGAAGTGAACAAGCGCCGCCGCCACTTCAATATGTCAAAGACAGGGTTCGTCTCCCAGATGGGCAACGACGCCACGAAGACGAACCCGCGCGACGTGCTGGTGGACGAGTCCAAACAGGCCGACATCGAAAATCTTGGCGATTGCCTGCGCGCTCTGGGTGACGGTCAATCGCTGGGCGATTTCTCGCTCACGATTGTGCTGTATGGCCGGTCACGAACGGAACTCGATCAGCTCGTGGCCGAGTTTACTGGCGTCTTCACCAACGCGGACGGCAATCTGTTTGCGGAAACCTACAACCAGCTGAACGCTTATTTCGCCACTGTGCCGGGCAACTATGCGCTCAACCTCCGCCAGCTGTATCTGCTGAACACGAATTACGCCGACCTGTCTTTTCTGTTTACGATCCTTCCCGGCGAGAAGACGAACGCGCATCTCGGCACGGAGTACCTGGCAGTCGTCGAAACCGACAACAGCACGCCCTACTTCCTCAACCTGCATACCCGCGACGTTGCCCATACCCTGATTCTCGGGATGACGGGCAGTGGCAAGTCCTATCTTTGCGTTTTTCTGCTGCAGAACGCGCAGAAGTACAAGCCGCTGACCTTCATCTTTGATATCGGCGGCAGCTTCCAGTCGCTTACGACGATATTCAAGGGCTCGTATCTCAATGTGGGTCAGGAAGCGCGGGACTTCACCATCAACCCCTTCTCGCTGCCTCAGACCAAAGAGAACCTGCAGTTTCTCTTCAGCTTCTTCCGCGTGCTCATTGAGGGTAACGAGCAACGTTACCGGATCGACTTCAAGGAGGAACGCCGACTGTGGGACGCGATCGAGCGCATCTACGTACTGGAGCCGAACCAGCGCACGATCTCGAACTTTGGCAACATCATCGGCGAGTTGAAAGAACGCCTCCACCGCTGGACCCGCGGTGGACAGTACGGATTTCTGTTTGACAACGCCGAGGACACGCTTTCGTTCAAAAGCTTTCAGACGTTCAATTTCCACGGCTGGAACGATGCGCCGGAAGTCTTGGAACCACTGCTGTTTTATGTTTTGCATCGAGCATCGAATGAGATCACTGACCCCAAGAAGCTCGGCACCCCCAAGTTCTTCCTGCTCGACGAGGCGTGGCTCTTCATCAAGAACGAGACGATCCGCAATTATGTGGTGCAGGCGCAGAAGACCTGGCGCAAGCACAAAGCGGCGATGATCCTGGCGACGCAATCCATCAAAGAGCTTGAGGAATCGGGGATGCTGGCGATAGTGGCCGAGAGTTGCCCCACGAAGATCTTTCTCGCCAACCCGGACATGAACCGGGAAGTTTACCGGGAGGCGTTTCATCTGAACGACACCGAACTGGACCTTATCGACGGCCTTGTTCCACCGGGCCAAATGCTGATTCGCAAGGCGCAGACCTCCAAGAAAGTGCATTTGAACGTCGATTCGGTCTCGCACTGGATGGCAACCAACAATGCCCGCGACAACCTCAAGAAGCAGGAATATTTCGACCGCCACGGTTTTGCGGATGGCCTTCGCCATCTCGCGGAAGAGTGGCCATTCCAGCCGCGCGCGCTGGCCGTATCAACTTCGAACAACAACCGCTAAGGAGAGCTCTATGCGGCATCTGAAATTCGTCGTCAATTGCGCTTTGGTTTTTTCTTCCATCGGTGCTTTCGCCCAAGACTCTGCGCGCACGGTGCAGTATCACTCGCAGGACATCGTTCCCATCCGCGCCAAGGTGAAATATACGACCCTTATCGAACTACCCACGACCGAGAAGATCATGGAAGCCGCCACGGGTGACAAGGAGTTCTGGATCGTGGATGTGGTTGGCAACTTTTGCTTTGTGCATCCGGCGAAACAAGGCATCAGCTCCAACTTGAATCTCATTACGGACAAGGGGAACATCTACAGTTTCACCCTCCAGGACATCTCTGCCTTATCGACGACCCCTGATCTGAAGGTGATCGTCGAGCCCGCCGATCGTTCTGCGATTGTGGCCGCGAGCGGCCCTCCGCAGTTCGTGCCCGCCGCCCAACTCGAACAATCGCGGCAGCAGCTTGCCGCTCTGCAATCGCACGTTGAGCAGGCGGTGGATGAGTACAAAAGCGCCTATCCGACACGGCTCAAGTTCGACTATGCCTACAAGGCGAACGAAGCCCCCTTCGATATCCAGTCGATCTATCACGACGACAGGTTCACCTACATCAAGACCAATGCGCCTGAGAAGTTCAGCGTCTATGAGATGAAAGACGGCAAACCCAACCTCGTCACCTACGACCTCCGGGAAGGGACGTACATCATCCCGAAGATCATGGACAGCGGATATGTGGAGCTGGGCAAGAAGCGGATGGAATTCACGCGCAAGGGATCACCGTCATGACCGAGAACGTCTTTACTCCCCACACAGAGCCGCAAGCCGAGCCAACGTTGCGCCGCAACCTGGAACTGCCAAAAGGTGTCTTGCAGAAGAACCTCAAGACCTTCGTTTATCTGGGTGCGGCATTGCTCGTGATTGTGGCGGCGCTCTTCAGTTCGTCCGGCAAGAAGACGCCCGCGACAACAGGCCAGCGCGAAAGGGCAACCACCGCAACCAACCTTGCAGGACAACACCGACAGCAACGTGCAGGAGTTGAAGAACCAGCTTCAGGCCGAACGTCAGAAAGAACAGCAGGCAACAATGGCCGCCGCTGCAATGGGAGATCCGGCGCTTGCGTCTGCGACGCCCCAGCAGCGGGCTGCAGCCGCGGCCTATGGGCCGACCGGCGTTGCCGTGCCCTGTATTCCGGGCCAGCCCTGCCCGCAAGCGCAGCAGGGCAACATGCAGATGCAACTCACGCCTGTGCAACAGCAGGCACAGTTGATCGCTGCGAAAGAACGCGAGCGCGCTGACAACTCCCGTTTCGCTTCCAATCTTGTGTACTCCCGCTCTGCCGATCCGCCGCAGCAACAACAGCAAGGCCAGACGATGCCCGCCCAATATGGCCCTGCCGAACGGCAGACAAACAGCAGTCTCGTCTCCCCACCAGCCGAAGGAAAACAGGAGGACACGCCCGGAGGCTATAAACGTCCACTGGAGGCCAATATCGATTCAGCCGTCGGTCAGCCCTATCTCGTCTACGAGGGTTCGGTTCTCGACACTGTTCTCATGAATCGTCTGGATGGAGACGCCGTAGGGCCGGTCAAAGTCCTGGTCTCAAATCCGCTGTATTCGCACGATCATCAACACGTCATCATTCCCGAGGGAACGGTTGTTTTGGGCGAGGCAAAGAAGATTGGAGCGGCGGGCTTCGGCCAACAGCGGCGGATGGCCGTGGTTTTTCACCGGCTGATTATGCCAGACGGTTACTCCGTCGATCTCGACCAGTTCCAAGGCCTCGATCAGATCGGAGAGGAAGGGCTGAAAGATAAGGTCAACAACCACTACCTCCAAATCTTCGGCACCTCGATAGCTTTGGGTGTGATTGCTGGAGCGAGCCAGATCACGCAGGGTGGCGGCACCATCACCACGAGCGGTTCCCAGGCATTCACCAACGGGGCTGCGGGCAGTGTTTCGCAGTCTGCCACCACGATCCTTGATCGCTTCATACAGATACCGCCCACCATCACGATTCGGGAGGGCCACCGCGTGAAAGTGTATTTCACGCAGGACTTGCTTCTTCCTGCGTACTCGAACCACACTATTCCGCAAACGTTTTAAGGAGGCGATATGCGCAGAATCATCGTTGCCATTGCATTGCTCTCCAGTCTGATCCTC
>CAVWZH010000002.1:0-9887 GCA_963759395.1 uncultured Acidobacteriota bacterium
CGTTCTCGGCAGATACTGTCTGCAACGGTCGGTCTCAAGGCGCATTTAGCGGCAGCGTAGCCACTTGCCTAATTACAATACCTACTATAGGCTCCGACAAATAAAGTACCCCAATAACGCTACACGAAATACAATATCATGAAAATTGCAATAAAAGGCTGTAGTGTTATTGTTCACACGAAGAGCACAATGAAAAGGCACGGCTCAAACTGCCGTATTCCGCGCTCGGCCGCTCCTGGCCTCCAGCGTTTCGTCCGTCTCGATCTAGGTCATCGTCGCCCATATCCGTAAAAGAGCCGACTGCTTTGAATCTTGATCGGGTCGTACCTCGAGGCCGACTTGAAATTCGGGTAATCCAGCGGGATTTGATGACCGGTGCTATTGCCTCGCCGACGGGGTTCGAAAAAGACCCGCCGAGAGGCAGGGACCATTCGGATGATCCAGGATTACCGAATCTTCCCGCATATATGCAGCCTGCGGCCGGGTGCGCTAAATTTATAAGGATTCACGCCGATTAGGAAATAATCAGGATCTGAGCAAATTGCCGCCTACAGCTTCCGGGATGCGAATGTGGATCCAACGCCGTAGCCCGCATACAAAATCCCACGAAATTATCTGCCCTGGACCTGCACCGTTCCCACGAAAAAGCGTGGCGCGGTACATTATGATGTACGGTCAAAGGGCGGGGCTAGACGGAATTCGAAACGTCTTAGGAGAATGAGGATGCTGGCGATTCGGTTGTTACTCTGGGTGTTCGTGAGCGTGCTGCTCATTCCCATTGCGTTTTTGCCTTGGAGTGCATCCTGGCATTCTCTGCCGGCCCGCGGCGACGCCGAATTGCCGGCGCGACTCGGCCGCGAATCGCGGTGCTCATTCCAGCACATAATGAGGAGACGGAAATTCAGCAAACCCTCGCATCCGTCATACCGCAATTGACCCCGGGCGATCGGGTGGTGGTAATTGCTGATAATTGTACCGATCAGACGGCCGAGAGGGCACGGGTTTCCGGGGCGGAGGTGGTCGAGCGATTTGATACCGAGAGGCGCGGCAAGGGGTATGCGCTCGATTTCGGCATTAAGGCCCTGAATTTTTCCCCCTCTCCCGGTACTTCGGGAGCGGGCCGGGGTGAGGGCCTGCTGCCGGATGTAGTGATCTTCATTGATGCCGATTGCCGAGTGGAAGCTGACGCGTTGGATGAATTGGCAGCGACGGCTGTCGAATCAAATCGGCCGGCTCAGGCGGTTTACTTGTTTCAAACTCCCGCCAGGCCCTCGCCAGCCGATTGCCTATCGGCGTTTGCGGTTTGCGTGAAGAACTGGGTTCCGGCCGCTGGGGCTGCATCGCGTCGGCCTGCCATGTCTGCTGATGGGATCAGGAATGGCTTTCCCCTGGGCGGTTTTGCGCGACGCCTCGCTGGCCACCGGAAACATCGTGGAAGATTTGCAAATGGGGATCGATCTGACTTTGGCCGGACATCCGCCGATTCTTTGTCCAGCCGCGCGCGTCACAGGTATTCTGCCGAATCACGCTTCGGCCGCCGTCACGCAGCGCACGCGCTGGGAACATGGCCACCTGAACGCCATCGTAACGCAATTTCCGCGATTGCTCATCAAGGGCCTGCTTGGCGGCAATGTTTCCACCCTTGCGGTTGCGCTGGAGATCTCTGTCCCGCCTATTTCATTCCTTGTGGCGTCCTGGTTCATTTTGAGTCTCGCAGCGCTCGGGTTAGCGGGCTGGCTGCACCAATTCGTGCCAGTCTTCGTCGTCGCCGCCGGCTGGGTCGTGCTTGGCACTGGGGTCCTTTTTGCCTGGGCGCGTTTTGGTCATGATCTAATTTCGTTTTCGACGATGTTGTCGATTCCATTTTATGTCCTGCGGAAACTCCCTCTTTATCGCGCCTTTCTTCAAAAGCGACAAACATCGTGGGTTCGCACGGCCCGCGAAGGCGAACTCGCCTCCGCAACGCTCCCGCAGCGCGTGGCCGAGGAGTTGATCGGCTCTCCTGCCAACCACGGCGTCGGCGGAGATGCTGAAGTCGCACTGCCTGCCAAGCCGGCCAGGGTCCGCATAGGCCACGCCGACATCGACAATCTCACGATGGATGAAGCGATCGTTCATATCGACCATCTAATCCGCCTCGGCAAGCCGGCATACGTTGTCACACCGAATGTTGACCATGTCGTTCAACTCGATCGCGACGAGCGCCTGCGCCGAGTTTACGACGAGGCGGCCCTCATCTTGTGCGATGGAATGCCGCTTCTCTGGGCGTCGCATTATCTCAAGACGCCGATCAAGCAACGCGTGGCGGGGTCTGATTTGTTTCCGCGGCTCTGCGAAACCGCCGCACACAAGGGATATCGCGTTTTCTTTCTCGGCGGCCGAGCGGGGGCCGGCGAAAAGGCGATTGAAATCTTATCGGCGCGGCATCCAGGTTTTGGTGCCCAATGCTATTGCCCGCCGATGGGGTTCGAAAAAGACCCCGCCGAGAACGCAAAGATCATTCAGATGATCCACGATTACCGCCCCCAGATCCTCTGTGTCGGGCTGGGCGCTCCCAGCAGGAATATTGGATGCACGACCACATCAATGAGATCGCCGTCCCCGTCTCCATCGGAGTTGGGGCATCGCTCGATTTCGTTGCCGGTTATCAGAAACGCGCACCAGTGCTGATGCGCAAGATTGGCCTGGAGTGGAGCTGGCGATTGATGCAGGAACCGCGAAGAATGTACCGACGGTATCTACTGGATGGTCCGTCGTTTTTCTCGATTGTGCGGAAGCAGAAAAAGCTGGTTCGGCGAGGTTCGAACACACTAACAAAATACCGAATTGGTCAGTAAATGCCTCTTCACCCTGTTGCGCGCAGCGCTATGTATTTAACATTTAGACAACGAGTCGAACAAGGTCGGTACTAAGACCTCTCAACATGATCTGTCCTAACATCCAATCCCTGAACGACGTGGAACGAGACGTCTGTGTGATCGGCGCGGGCCCCGTTGGGATACCATTGGCGCTGGAATTGTCGCGGCGCGGAAAAACCGTGTTACTTCTCGAGTCAGGCGGCACGGGGGTGCGCAAAGATCTGCAGCTGCTTTCTGAGGCCAGCATCGTTGATCTAAACCAGCACCTGCCTATGGATCTCGCAGTGCAGCGACGATTGGGCGGTGCATCTAATCTCTGGGGTGGCCGGTGCGTACCGATGAACGCGTTGGACTTCGAGGCCCGAACCATCCTAAACCAGAGCGGGTGGCCTATTACAGCCATGGATCTGGCGCCATTTCTGCCTGCAGCCTGCGAGTACCTTGGCTGCGGTCCTGCGGTATTTGAGAAATCGATCCCCGCCCTCAACAACTCTCTTGGCGATTTTAGTTTTGACCGTCTTGAACGTTGGAGTTTGCACCCGAACTGCCGCACCGCCTATCTGAAGAGAGTTCCGCCAGAGCCGGGAGTTAACTCTATGTTTGCTCGCTACGGCGGTAGGCTTCACCTTTGACATTGATGGTTTAGTGCGTTTCGTCCATCTCCGCGGTCCTGGTGATGTAAAGGCAAAAGTTAGAGCGCGGCAAATCGTATTGGCTGCGGGAGGCCTCGAGAACGCCAGGTTACTACTGGCGGTCCAGAAGGAGGCGCCGAACCGCTTCGGCGGTCCGGATGGACCTTTGGGCCGCTACTATATGGGGCACCTACGCGGATCGGTGGCGAATATCGTCATTCATTCTCCCGTTCTTGATGAGGGTTTGGACTACTTCAATGACGAGAGCGGATATTGTGTCCGACGACACTTCTGGCCAAGTCCGGAGCTCCAGCGGCGACAGGGGCTGACCAATGTGACTCTGCAGCCTGAATTCCCGGCGATTCACGATCCGAGCCACGGCAACGGGATTCTATCTCTCGCCTATCTCGGCCTATCAATCCCTCAGTTGGGCCGTCTCCTGGTTCCGGAGACGATTCGCCAGCTATACCTGGGTGACGGCGCTGTTCATCGCGCTCCGCATTGGCGCAATCTCGCGCGGGACCTTCCTCACACGGCAACCTTCTTCCCCACGTACTTTTACCGCCGTTACATATCCCGCAGTCGCACTCATGCGTTTTTCGAGCGCTGCGTTTCCCGCCGGTATGCTCTTAGAATCATGCCGAACACTTACCGAATAGGGACTCCCGAGTGATTCTGTCTGACGAGCGGGATGCGTTCGGCCTCCCGCGCCTGGTGATCGACTTCCGCTACACTTTGGCCGATGTGGAGCCCCTAATCCGTGCCCATGAAAGTTTCGCTGGATGGCTCGCCGGCACAGGACTTGGGACGTTGAATTGGTCGGTACGGACGGACAAGCTGGTGGGCCACATCATGAGTCAATCAAAGGATGGGCGCCATCAAATCGGCACGACCCGCATGGGAGAAACTCCGAAAACGGGTATCGTTGACAAGGATTGCCGCGTGTTCGGCGTTGCCAATCTTTTCGTAGCAGGCACTTCAATATTTTGCAGCTCGGGCCACGCTAACCCGACTTTGACAGCAGTTGCATTGGCCATGCGATTGGCACACAAACTGACAACGGAGGATACCGTGACTGAGATTAAGTCGATGCACCAAAGCTATAGCCTGCATCGCTCACAAATCCCTGGAGATTTGTGAGCGATGCAGGCTAGTTAATCGCCCGAAACGCGATTCGCCTTCAGCTCTCGTTCGAATCGCTTAACGCTGGACACGAATTCGTAGTGCCCCTGAAGCTTTGCGAAGTAATATCCGGGCAGACCATCCAGAAATCCCCGTTGCCAGAGGTAGATATAAGCAAACCGTAGCCAGGGCCGCATAGGTAGTCTGTACGACCATCGGCGCAAGAGGCGACGTAGCCGCACTTGCCCGATCAGGCCGAATCTTGTCGAACAGCGCCCCAGTTTACCGCAGCCTCCCAATTCGAGTAGCGATAACACTTTTCAAGAAAGGTGTCGACATCCGGATAGGCGTAGTGCTCCATCACCAGATCCAGATAAGCGGTCCGACCCTCGACCAGCACATGCTCATGTACCTCCATATCGCTTCCATCCGTAGCATCCGCCGTGAGCCGTTCGAATTTTCCAAGCCGATGCCGAAAAAGTCGCAAATTCCAGTTCGGAAAGTAAGCGTGGTTCAACGGTATCCCGAGAAACCAATATCGCCGGTTGATCCAGTAGCCGTTGACGCCATTGTTCTGCCGGATCGCATTGGCAATCACGGCCGCTCCATCGGCCGGGATCCGCTCGTCAGCATCGATCAAGAAAACCCACCCGTGACGGAGCGGTAAATTTCGAAGTGCCCATTCCTTTTTCTTCGGCCATTGACCCCTAAAATCGAACTGCATGACCTTGGCGCCAGCATCTCGCGCGACCTGAGCCGTACCATCCGTGCTGTGGGAGTCCACGACATAGATATCCTCGGCCCATTTAACCGATTCCAGGCAGGGTCCCAGGTTTCGTGCCTCGTTCTTGACCGGGACAATAACACTGATCGGGATTTTCATGTTTAGAAAGCTGGAGGAAGATTGGATTAAAGTGGGAAGGAAACAGGGCGTGGGATCTTTTGCAGGTATCGTGATCATTGCGGCTAGAGAGTGAGAGTAGAAATTGCCAGAAGACTCGCGCGATGATGCTCATCGCGAGCAACAACGACCGATCCCCCAAGTACGTCCCTGACGGCCCGTTTGCGGTACGCCCCAACGAGGCGAAGCCTCCGGGCGTTGCCTTCCGTTCACGCTTGGAGCTTCTGTGAAGATATTACGGTCATCGGAGTGAGGGCTTTAGAGGCGGGATTATAGTTCTCTATAAATTCCCCGCTTATCGGATCGACCGAATTTTTTAGCAATTACGGATCTTCGCGCCACTCTGATCCCCAGCGCGGGCCGAAGCCTGCTCAAGAGAGAAACGGAAATAAATGCCAGGGGCCTGATTTTAGCTAAACTTATCTGGATTCACGCCGATTAAGAAACAATCAGGATATTTAGCAAATTGCCGCTACAACTGATGTCGGACGTACTCGGGTATCCGAGTTTGCCCTTGAGCTAAAAAGGGGGACCGTTTTTGCTGCCTTCAATTTGCTCGATACGCAGTGGCAACGTTGGTTGCAGAGAAGCGAAGGGAATAACTTTGGTTCGTTGCCAACGCCCTAACTGTGAGCGATTGTAGGAATTCTTGCATACCGTTGACAAATGAAACTTCACCACGCCCTTCTACACCCTTCTTTCTGTCGGAAGGAGACCCATGCCCCAGCCTAAGGCCGATGATTCCCAAGTGTTGACCGCGCCGGACGCCTCATCCACCGAGGTCGCCCGCTCGCTGCTCGCCAGGTTCGCGGCCAGCCGCGCGAGTTTTCGCCCCGACGGCGTCTCCGACTGGACCGTATCGGTTGATACGATCCGGTTTCTGGCCGCGCACACTCCGCCCATCGGCGCCACGCTGGAAACTGGCGCGGGCCTCAGCACCGTCCTATTCGCGGCGCTCGGTGGCCGCCACATTTGCGTCTGTCCCGATCGTGGTGAGGCTGACCGCATTCTAGCCTATTGCGAGGCAGAAGGTATCTCCGCGAGCGGCTTGAAATTCCTGATTGCGCGGTCCGAGGACGCCCTGCCAGCCCTTGACGCCCCCCCACTGGACTTGGTCCTGATCGACGGCGGCCACGGATTTCCGATGCCGCTGATGGACTGGTACTACACAGCGAGCAAGCTGAAGCTCGGGGGTATTCTGGTCATCGATGACACCCAACTCTGGTCGTGCGCTCTGCTGGTAAATTTCCTCAAGAACGACTCCGGCTGGACTTCCGTCGGTCGCATCGGTCGGCGCACCTTCGCATTCCGTAAAGTCGCGTCATTCGAATACAAGGAATTCTGCTTCCAGCCCTACGTCATGCGCAAGAGCCGGTTGCGTAGTCTCGCAGCCCGCGCATTGGTCGCCTGGGATCTGCTAATCGCTGGCAACACCACAATTGTTCCAGGCGGAGCCGGAAGGCCGTGAAGGAAGCTCGGTAGTTATGCCACTCGAGGCCTGTCTTGCAAGCAAGCCGGCTCCCGCGATTTATTGCTCCAGCGGCGACGTGATTTATGTCCCGAAGAAACTGTTGAATTTCTGACGACTCGAGAACCGTGCCGGCGGATCGGCGCCTCGGCGAAGGGGCTGCGGATTGTGGCTGTTTCCCTTACCGGTTCGAGGCATCGGCAACAAGGTCTTTTGTCCCTGTCTGGATCAAATTCACCATCTCTCGGCGGAAAGCGATCTCCGCCTTCTCTGGGGTGTCGTACCCGGAAACTACGATCTCCAGGGTTTGCTGGCCCAATTTGCGCTCTCCGAGCAGCACTGATCGAAGTCTTGCTAGCCGGCTCCATTCGTCTCCGGTCAAAGGCCAGTCCGAGCTTTTCGACCGTTGTACCCAAAGGCAATAGAACACATATAGTTTGCTTCCGCCATCCTCGAAGCTTAGCGCGTGGAAAGGAATAGAGAAGGCCTTGTGCCTCAATGGTGATCGTCCCCTGGTCCTCATCAAGCTTGTAGCCGGTTGCGGGAAAGCATACTTCAGGGCGGTGCCCGCGAGCAAGAATTTGAGACTTACGTCCCCCCCTTCCATCTAAAGAAGTACGCTATCCAATGACTGCCGTCCCCGTTTGTCCATTCCACCCCTCGTCCTTCATTGAACGACAGTGCGTCTGATTCAAGCTTGGGAATTGGGATGTCTACAAACTCTTTTTTGTGGACCGGCCAGACGACGGACCAAGGGCGCTTTTCCGGTGTTTCGTTTCCCCGATACCAAATTTCGGTGCCGATCACGATGAACAATATCCATACGCCGAGACCAAATATCAGACGGTGAGGAGAACGAGACAGGGCGATTGCCGCTGTCGGCACGAGCCTCGGAAGAGGTACTGCAATCAGACAGGCCATACCCCAAATTAAAAGGAAACATATGGTGAGAATGGCATAGCCGAGGGATGATGCCAGTTTCGATAGTTAATTCCCTCCTTAGCACCAACGGCTGCTAACAAGAGAGCGCGTCCAGCGTTGCACAGAAAGGCGATCAGGGCACCGCACAGCACCAGCACGCTCCTCCGCAGGACGGGGGTGGGTATAATTCACCGAGAAATAATGACACCATGAATGTTGCTTGAAGAGATCGGATGCCGCTGCACGCTTCATCCATCCCAAGCAATCCGGTTCTTACCTCAATGAGATTTCCGTGCTGCACCGCGGGGATTTGGAACAGGTTGAAAGCCGCAACAGTGAGTTCTGTTGCAGCCTGCATTAATCCATTAACCACGATCCACTCCACGGCGGAGAGCCACGGAACCGCCGTCCAGAATTAGGCAAATGCTGAACGCAAAGTGTCTTAGCCAAGACCTTCCGCCTGCAAAATAAATTGCACAGAGGGACAATGCGACGATTTCACAGGCGAGTAGCCAGCTGATCAATCGCCAATCCGGGTTAGGCTGCGCGACGACCCAGGTTGGCAGCAGCGCAAGTCCGGCTATCCAGAAAATCCACCTTGCCACCCATGAACTCGGGACCTCGGGCGGAGGCCGGTTCCTCCAGCGCATCAGAAAGAGATACGCGCAGAGAATCGGTACAAACCAGCCGAAACTGTACTCTGGGTCAAGGGCCCAATACTGCGAAAGCTGCGCAACGAGTAAGCACCAGAGCGCTCCGAAAACCAAGAAGGCCAAGATCCATTGTGTCAGCTTTCCATGCTGCCAATGGGTTGGCGTCGTCCATTCCATATTTCATCTGATCGTCGCGATCGACCAGAAGTTAAGGGGATTGCTGTTCCAGCGTCTTGGGGACACACTCACATTCGGAGGGTCGCGTCCGAATTTTGAGAGCGGCGACAATTCACTATTACAATCGTAATTTCCATAAATTGATCCAGGCTAAACCCCTTCATTTTGTAACGATCTTGACGATTTACCGCTACATAATGCATATTTCCAATTTACAAGACGGCTTTCGAAGAAACCTTCGCCACCGGAGCTGCAATCTTGATTGTAGCCGGTGCTTCAACATTCAACAGTTCGAGCATCGCCCAGACCAGCGCTATAGATAGAAGACCCGGAGGTGCCGGTGCTTCCCGAGGCGAATCCCGGGGTCGTTTTGCTCCCGTTTTTCCTGGCTGCCACTCTGCTGCTTTCAAG
This sequence comes from uncultured Acidobacteriota bacterium, assembly GCA_963759395.1. Classification (GTDB taxonomy): domain Bacteria; phylum Acidobacteriota; class Terriglobia; order Terriglobales; family Acidobacteriaceae; genus CAVWZH01. The sequence continues at coordinate 9,144 of CAVWZH010000002.1, forward strand.
ACGCTTATTGCGGGCACCAGCCGCACAAGAAAAGTAAATCAGTCGAAACGTGATTGGCACGGTAAGCCCACGCAGGAGCTCTTTCCCCGTCGTGATCGCATTTTAGAACAAACGAAAGATCGGGCGGCGCTCCTGATCTCCGGATGATAGAGCGAAAGAGCCTTCCGCTCACGTTTGTTCATGCGTGGGCTCAAACTTGTATTGGTCGCTGACCAAGAATCCGATGCCAATTCACCCGTTTTGCGGAAGATCGGCACTCAAGCAAAGGTCTAGCGAGTCATTTCTCGTCGACGATGACTACTTAGTAAAAGGATGATTCCTTTCCCTGAATTAGTTCGGGAACAATTAGCACCAGGGTCCCTCCAATGACGTTTTTAAAGAACAAAGCGGCCTTATTTTTCGGCATGCGGATGCAACCATGGCTAGCCGGGTAACCCGGCAAATAGCCAGCGTGCGTACCGAACGGCTCTCCGCTTAAGCGCATGTAAAAAGGCATCGACACATGGTAAATAGTACTTGATTTAGTCCATTCGAAGGGAGCCGCGTCGCTATTGTAGTTTTTGATGAATTCGTCGATCGCATGGCGCAGCTGAGCAACACTGGTAAAGTTGGCTCCTTGCAAGGCTTGGCGGCTCAAGATACTAAACCAAATCTCAATCTGATTGAGCCAGGAGGCGTGGGTTGGGCAGCACAACGACAAAGAGCATTCTCTGCTTTATTTGTAGGGGCGTATAGTGAATATGG
>CAVWZH010000003.1:0-103362 GCA_963759395.1 uncultured Acidobacteriota bacterium
GCCTCAACATGTTTCATGCCGACGCCTCGGCCGCTCTGGTGCGGGACGGAGGAGTGGTGTTCGCCATTGCCGAAGAGCGTTTGAATCGATTGAAACACTACGCCGGATTTCCTTCTCTGGCGGTCAAGGCGTGTCTCGATGCTGTTGGCGCCAAGATCAGCGACATCGATCATGTCGCGGTAGGCCAGGACAGCGCCGCGAATCTTGCCGAAAAGGTACGCTATGCGCTCGCCAATCCGGCGAAGACTCTGAATTTCATTCGGCTGCGCCAGCGTAAGGAAGCCCTCCGCGACGTTCGTTCACTGCTCGCAAGTGCGCTCGAATGTGATCCGGCAGACCTTCGCTTTCAGGAGCATCACCTCGAACACCACATCGCGCATATCGCCAGCGCGTACTACTGCTCGCCTTGGGAAAAAGCGGCAGGCTTCAGCTACGACGGCTCGGGCGACTTCGTTTCCACCATGATGGCCCGTTGCGAAGGAAACGATATTGAGGTGTTAGAGCGAATTTTTCTGCCCCATTCACTGGGAAGTTTCTACACCATGATTTGCGAATTCATCGGCTACAAACAATATGGCGATGAAGGCAAAGTCATGGGCCTTGCTCCCTACGGGAAAGATACCTACTGCGAACAGGTTCGAAAGATCGTCGGGTTGCATAACGGCGATTTCCGTCTGAGCCTCGATTACTTCAAACCACTGGGTAGTAATGAGGGAATGCAAGTCCGGCCGGACGGAACGGTTCGTTTGGCGCGGCATTTTGCGGACGCTATGGTTCGGCTGTTTGGCGAGCCGCGCGAGCCCCACGCCGAAATCACACAACGGGACATGGATTTGGCCTATGCAATGCAACACTGTTTCGAAGAGGTGCTCTTTCATCTTCTAAACGGACTGCACAAGCGGGTCCCTTGTGAAGACCTCGTGATGGCCGGTGGCTGTGCACTTAACAGTGTTGCCAACGGAAAACTTTTTGTTCGCACGCCCTTCCGCCGCACTTGGATTCAGCCGGCCGCGGGAGATGAAGGCCTGGCGATCGGCGCTGCATTACATACTTATCATGCGGTTCTCAAACAACCGCGACGACACGCAATGAAGAATTCGTATCTTGGGCCCGAGTTCTCTGACGGGCGAATCGCGGGAGTGCTGAAAAGAAATCACTTGCGCTATCGCACGCTGGAGCGTCGCCCGTTGCTCGATTCAGTCGCCACGCAAATCGCCGGAGGCAACGTCGTCGGCTGGTTCCAGGGACGCATGGAATGGGGCCCGCGAGCGCTGGGCAACCGCTCCATCATTGCCCACCCCGGTTTGCCCAATATGAAGGATGTGCTCAACTCACGCATCAAGCAGCGCGAGTGGTTCCGTCCATTCGCGCCCTCCATTCAAGCCGACCGTCAGGCCGAATACTTCGAACACGATCATCCCTCCCCGTTCATGCTCCATGTCTACAGGATTCGCCCCGAGAAGCGCACACAGCTCTGCGCTGTGAATCACGTGGATAACACAGGGCGCCTGCAAAGCGTGAGCCGCGAGGAAAATCCGCTCTATTACGACTTAATTCAAGCCTTTGAACGCAAAACGGGGTTGCCCGTGGTTTTGAATACCAGCTTCAATGAGAACGAGCCGATCGTTTGCGCTCCGGAAGAGGCGATCGCTTGCTTTCAACGTACGCGCATGGATGCTCTAGCCATTGGTTCGCATTTAGTTCTTAAGATGGAGAATTGATATATACCCATGGCAGTCCTCGCAACTCATTCGATGTTAGCGACGCGATCCCGTCGCATTCACCTTGCTAGAGTCGCCACATTTCCGCGCTTGCGCGCCCTGGCGTGGAGCGGAAACACGCTTTACGCCTCCCTCGGATACGAGTTATTGTGTGCGCGCGTCGAAGGGAAAAAAATCGAGTGGCGGCAAGTCGCCACTTATGCGCCGCCATTGTGGCGGAATCTAACGGCGCGTTCCCGCTTAGGCTCGCGGTTCTTTCGTGATGGATTTCATGCCCTGGCTGTTCTCACCTCTGGCCATCTGGTGGCTGCTGTGCCCGGCGAGATTGTCATCTTGTCCCCGGGTGAAACGGAATTTCGCTCTACCCATCGCGTTCTTCGCGGGACCCGTCCTCTTCACATGGCTGTCACTCCTGACGATCACATCTTTTGGGGCGAATACTTTGACAATCGCGACCGGAGTGAAGTTCACATCTATGCTTCGACTGATCGGGGAGCTAGCTGGCACGTCGCCCACACTTTCCCCAAGGCGTCGATTCGCCACGTTCACAATGTTGTCTACGACCAATGGGAGGATTGTTTCTGGGTGCTCACGGGAGATGAGGGTGCGGAATGCCGAATTCTGCGCGCTTCGCGTGATTTCAGGAATGTCGACGTCGTGTGCTCCGGCGATCAACAGGCCCGCGCAGCGGCGGTCCTGCCTGCACCAGACGGGATCTACTTTGCTACCGACACGCCCCAGGAAGCCAACTACGTATATTTTCTTGACCGCCGCGGAAAGCTTTGCAGACTGGCGAAGCTCAACAGTTCCTCTGTTTATGGATGCAGAATTGGCTGTAATTTTTTTTTCTCCACCATGGTCGAACCTAGCGCGACCAATCGCGACCGGTGCGCGCGAGTGTATGGCAGCGAAGATGGGTCGCAATGGCAGTCATTGTTGCAATGGCAGAAAGATCCGTGGCCGATGGCATTTTTCCAGTACGGTAATGTGATCTTTCCTCACGGAGAGAACACTAGCGGCCTGCTCGCGCTCACTTCAATTGCGGTCAAGCATGGAGACATGGAAACGAGTCTATGGAACATCGAGCATTAGTAGAAACCGCAGCTGACGCGAGAACGCCTGGCGCGAGAATTCCCGGAACGATGATGCAAGCTGGCTCCGTTTCCACGCGCTTGGCGGATCGTGTGCACTATTACCATCGGGTCTTCTACTCATATCTGATGCCTGGCCGAAGCCAACTCAGTTTCTGGCACGATACGCCGCAGGTAAATCCCAATTCGCAGCCGCGCGACCTGGGCGAATATTACATGCCTTTTCTTGAAAAGGCAGACTACTCAGGGCCGTATGATTCTTCGGGCATCCCCATGCTTGATTACCACGGCCGCATCGGACCGCAATATAACCCGATCGCAATCGCTCAGTGGGGATTGGGGACCTACAACGCTTTTCTCCGCGGAAAGGGTCAGCAATACAAAAGAAAGTTCTTGCTGGCCAGTGAATGGCTGTGCTCACGCCTGGAGCAGAGTTCATCCGGGTTGTGGGTGTGGAACCATCATTTTGACTGGGAGTATCGGACCCGCCTGCGAGCGCCGTGGTATTCCGGGCTGGCCCAGGGGCAGGGAATCTCGCTTCTGGTGCGCGCCTGGCATGCTACCAATGAGGCAACCTATTTGGAAGCCGCGCAGCGCGCCTTTCACACCTTTAGCAAGTCAACTTCTGAAGGCGGTGTGTTGTTCAGAGACGATGCTGGGGATATCTGGTTCGAGGAATATATCGTCACCCCGCCGACTCATATCCTGAACGGCTTCATCTGGGCGGCGTGGGGCGTTTATGACTATTTTCTTGCGACACGAGATATAACGGCAGAAGATCTTTTCCTGAAAGCAGCGGCTACGCTTCAAAAAAATCTTCCCAGGTATGACTTGAGATTCTGGTCACTCTACGAACTGGCGGGCACGCGCCTGCCGATGCTGGCGAGCCGCTTCTATCATCGCCTGCACGTCGCTCAGTTGCGAGTAATGCATCGGCTTACCGGAGATGGAGTCTTCTCAGAGTACGCCGATCGCTGGGAAGATTACGACTGCAGTCCAGCAAATCGGAGCCGTGCCTTGTGCTACAAAGCCGTCTTTAAACTTTGCTACTACTAAATACCAGAGCCGAGTACCGGTGAAAATTCTTTACCTCTCGCAATACTTTCCGCCCGAGATGGGAGCGCCCGCTGCCCGCGTTTCCGAACTGGCGCGGCATTGGGTGCAGGAGGGCCACGACGTCACGGTCCTCACGGGATTTCCTAATCACCCAACGGGCATCGTCGATGCCGAGTACCGCGGCAAGCTGCGGCGTTTGTTGGTGCGGGAAAACTGGAATGACGTGAGCGTCATACGCACCTGGCTGTGGCCGCTCCCCAATCGCAGGGCGTATGAGCGCATGTTGAATTACGGTTCTTTCGCTGTGTCTTCCGCAGTCGCAGGTTTGCTCGCTTCGCGTCCGGACGTGGTGATCGCGAGCTCTCCTCAATTACTCGTGGGACTTTCGGGTTGGTGGGTGGCCCTATGCAAAAGGGTGCCGTTTGTGTTTGAAGTACGAGACCTGTGGCCCGAGTCTCTGGCAGCTGTTGGTATGGGTGATCCCCACTCTCTGCTCTATCGCGGCCTGGCCCGCACCGCAAACTTTCTTTACCGAAACTGTGATCAGATTGTGGTCGTCACGCGTGCTTTCAAAGAACAGCTGATAACGTGCTGGCGAGTGCCGCCGGAGAAAATCTCAGTTGTCGAAAACGGGGTTGAGACTGAGCTTTTCGCCCCACGCGAAGTGCCGGAGCTTCGCCACGAGCTGTCGGCCGAGCAAAAATTCGTAGTGGGTTACATCGGTACGATCGGAATGGCCCATGGCCTGGAGTGTTTGCTTGAAGCAGCCGGGCGGTTGCAGACGGTGAAGCCGGAGGTCTTGTTCCTGCTGGTGGGCGAAGGAGCCGATAAGGAACGCATCGTGAACCTTGCTCGTTCTCGTGGCCTCTGCAATGTGCATTTCGTTCCTCAGCAGCCTCATGACTCTATCCCCGCCTACATCTCTGTATCAGACGCGTGCCTGGTGCTGCTGAAGAAGTCGGAGCTCTTCAAGACGGTGATTCCAACGAAGATGCTGGAATTCATGTCCTGTGCTCGTCCGGTAATCCTGGCGGTCGATGGCGAAGCGCGAAAAATGCTGGCAGAAGCAAATGCAGGCATTTACGTTAAGCCGGAAGACGCGGGGCAACTAACGCAGGCAATTCTTCACCTGACAGCAAACGAAGCCTTTCGAAAAACTCTCGGCCGCAACGGTCGCCGTTACATCTTGGCCAATCTTTCGCGGCGCCAAACCGCGCAGGTTTACATCGATGTTCTGTTGGGTGTGACGGGAAAAGCGGGGCGAAAAAGCTCAGCCGCGGCTTGAACTCTCCCGGGCTAGTGAAAGGCCACAATCGTTGCCGCAGAAGCAGCTTGGGTTGCGACGTCGAGGGTTCTCCCAGCCAGCTGCTTGGCAGCGCTGCTCGGTACGAACAGGATGTCCTCGGCTTGCAGGGGGATATCGTGGGATTTAGCCTGAAGGATCTTCTTCAACTCAACGGGAGTTTCCGTCATTCCGTTTGGGCCCCGGCGGATAATTCTGGTGCCATTTAGTTTGGCAGTGTGATTGGTGCCTCCGGCAAGAGCGATCGCCTTCAATACCGTCAGGTTCTCCGAATCCATCAGGAACCCACTCGGGTGTCCGACGTCACCGACTACATAAAAAATATCGGCGCGCTTCACGATGACAGTGTCGCCGGGCGAGACATTGACGTTGTTGTCGCCGTCGGTCGTATTGCGCGAAAGCGGCACAGTCACTGACTTGTCGGGAGAACCCCGATGGGTGATAGCGATGCTTCGGCCGGCCTTCTCCGTGTAACCGCCCGCAGCCGCGATCAGGTCCAGCAAGCGCTGGCCGCCCAGGACCGGGTAGACGCCAGGCTTTACCACCTCCCCCAGAACGCTCACACCTTGTGACTCATATTCGTCGATTAACAGAGTGACGTGGGGATCTTTGAGGAAGCCGCCATCGACGTAGCGCTTTTCGATAACAGCCGCTGCTTCTTCCGGGGTCAGGCCCGACACGTGTACGTAGTCTACCAACGGAAGATACACGTCTCCGTTGCTACCCACCCGGGTTTTTGTGTTGAGCTCAGGAACGTTATAAAAGGTGATATCCAGCAGGTCGCCCGTGCCAAGCAGCAACGCCGCGCCAGGCGTGGCCGCGCCGTTTTTCACCGCTAGAGGAGCTGAAATGGCGGATGAGGCCGCCGTTGCAGACTGGTGAGGTACAGAGGCTGGAGGTGCGATCTCGACCGCAGGGAAAACAGTGGGGTATATGGGTGACCGGGCGGCATTTGCGGGCGGCGCCTCATTCGAAGGTTGGTTTTGTGCGATTCCTCCTAAGCTTGTCAGCAAGCCGAGCGCGGTCACAAGAATTGAGCGATAGCGCACCCGCCGGGAAGATGACATGGCGAAACCGTTTAGCCTTTTGAAGTGAAGAAAAAGTCTAGCACGTCGAACTCCGGCGTAGACCGTGGTGGTGTTGACTCTGTAGCGACGTATCAACTCCTGCGCCCGGCTTTTTATGTTTCCACCGGGGAACCAAGAAAGGTGATTGTCGTCCATTTTTGGCGATTGTTATAGTTTCCGAGTTGCGAGCGGACACCGGTATTCTCCGCAGTGTCGTCGATGGACTACAAACCTAACTATCAGGTCGCATTGGGGCCCTGGGATTCCGACTTTCCTTCCGATCCTCCTTCTAGTCGAGGGAGATCCAGTTGACCGCCTTCCGGCTTGGAATTTTCGCGACGTCCGTGTTGTTCTCCTTCATCCTCACCCGGTATATCAGGAATCTGGCAATGGTTCGCGGATGGGTGGCCGCGCCCGCTTTGGACCGCCATATGCATCGCACCCCTTTGCCTCGTTTGGGCGGAGTCGCAATCTTTGGCGCATTTATCTTGAGCGGTGCAATCGCCCTGTTGTTCGGCTGGTTATACCCAAGTCTGAATTTTGAATTCTCATGGAAGACGCTGGGGACGATCCTATTGCCGGGCTTGTTAGTTTTTGTGCTGGGTGTTTACGATGACGTGCGTCCGGTCGGTCCCTATCTGAAATTTGGCGTGCAGGCGTTGGCAGGATTGATGCTGTTTGCCGGCGGTCTCCGGGTGCTTGATCTGCCGGTCCTGTTCGGGAGCCAGCACCTTGCATGGTATGTAAGCCTTCCTCTGACCATTCTTTGGGTATTAGGTGTCACGAATGCCTTCAACTTGATTGACGGGCTCGATGGATTGGCCGCTGGCTCCGCACTCTTTTCAACGTTAGTCGTCTTCGTCGTGGCCCTGTTCAGTCAGTCCTTCTTCGTCTCGATGCTGGCGTTGCTGCTAGCCGGTGCGATTCTCGGCTTTTTGCGTTTCAATTTCAATCCCGCGACAATTTTTCTGGGGGATTGCGGCAGCCTGTTCATTGGATTCATGTTGAGCGCCCTGGCGCTGTCTGGCGCGCAAAAAGCCCCGACCATCATCGCTGTGGCCATCCCCGTGGTCTCGTTTGGTCTTCCAATTCTGGAGACCACACTCTCCGTGCTGCGGCGTCTCATCAGTGGGCGGCCAGTGTTTACCGCCGACCGGGAGCACATTCATCACAAACTTTTACAGCGTGGACTCTCGCATCGGCAAGTGGTGATCGTACTTTACGCTGTCTCGGCGTTGTTCGCGCTGCTCAGTTTGTTCCTGCTTTGGCCGACGGGCAGCACGCTCGGTTTGGTGCTCGCAGTGCTGGGTACAGGCGTATGGATAGGGGTTCAGCACCTCAACTACCTGGAATTTGGCGAGATTCGCCGGGTGGCGCAACGCACGATGGAGCAGCGGCAAATCTTCATCAACAATCTCGCCATTCGCCGCGCCACGGAAGAGTTGAAAGTTACTTCAGGGTTCGATCAGGTTTGCCGCATCCTAGAGGCCGCCTTTGCTAGCAACGACTTCGACTCGTTTGAACTCCGGCTGCATCGCAGAAACGGGGGACGAATCATGGCTGGAGCTTCGTCTCGCAGCAAGCCTGACTATCGCTGGAAAAAGCCGGGAGATCACTTGGCCAACGACGCGGTGACGGCGTGGAGCCTGACCCTCGACCTGGTTGCCTCGAACAACCGCCGCAGAGGATCGCTGACGGTTTACAGATTGTACAGCGAGCGGAACCTACAGCTTGATGTGAACCTTCTGACCGCGGTTTTTCCGGTTGCCTTGGCCGATGCGCTCGATCGCGCATTCAATGCGGTCGAAGTTTTGCCGCGCAACGAAGAGTTAGACTTTGCCGTCAGAGCCGGATGATTCGATTCTTATTTCGGAGCCGTTATCCACAGCCCGAACCTGTTCCGTCACTTCCAAATATCCAAGCCCACCTTTACGTTTCTAATTTCGTTTTAGAACGCTTCGTTTTCGAAGTCCAGGGCTCAAAGCAAGATGGGACGAACCAAGGCGCAAGAAGCTCTTTTCCTTCCGTTGCACGCCGCCGTTTTCTGCGTCCAATGCGAATTGATCAGCCAAAACAATACGACCCGCTGCCTCGCATGCGGCAGTCAGGCCGTACTCAGTTTGTCGCGGCTGCTGGGCGGATCGCTGGGTACCCAGCCGACTGCGCATTTGATCACCGATGCTCAGCTTGATCGGCTGGTGCGGGAGCTGGTGGGCAGCGTTCCTGACTCTCTGGCGATACCCTCAGATGAGCACGTGCCGATTTCGTTCTCTGCTCTAGCGCCGCGTCGAGATCACGCTCGGGCGGGCGCATCAGGACAAATTGGAAATCTTGCTCCTGCCCAGCTCGAGGTCTCCTCCACCGATCATGGACTCGAGCCGGTGATTGGCGTCATTGCGGAACGAGCCCGCGTCCTCACCGGTGCAAGCGGATCCGCCATCGCGTTGCACAAGGGCGAGGACATGGTTTGCCGGGCCCGCAGTGGCCGCACCGCGCCAGACCTCGGAGTAAGGCTGGCAGCGGACTCCGGCATTTCCGCAGATTGCGTACGTACGGGCGAGATCGTTCTCTGCCACGACGCCGAAAATCATCCGCGGGTGGATCTGGCGACTTGCCGGCATCTTGGGGTGCGTTCCATCCTGGCTTCGCCGCTTCGCCACTTCCGGCGCACTTTTGGAGTCTTCGAGGTCTTCTCCGCCGCGCCCTACGCCTTCGATCAGCGCACGGTGGCGATTATGCAGTCTCTTTCCAGCATGCTGGTCGCCGCCATCTCGCATCGGTCGCTTCGCGCTGCCGCTGCCGAACGGGCCTCAGCCTGACGAGCCGGAGATGTCTTGACCGAGGGTGTTTGCTTCCGGCCTCCTGGAGTAATATGTAGACAGTTAGGATATGTGCCCCGCCCAGGCCAACCGGCCCGCGATCAACCGGATACCGAAGTCGACCATCGGTGAGCGGCGACGGCGTGTGCGCCACCGCGTCCACACTCCTGCATACGTAGGTATCAACGGTTCGCCGACGGCCACCGCATTGGATCTCAGCGAAGTTCTGGATATAAGCGAGGAAGGTGTCTGCATCCGGGCTATATTGCCGTTGCAAACCCATCGCATTGTCAATCTTGGCCTTGAGCTGTCTGAAGGTAACACCCGGATCAACCTTGCTGGTATGGTCGTCTGGGCCGATTTGCAGGGTCGTACGGGGATCCGGTTCCTTGAGATGCCAGACGAATCCCGTCGTGCTTTGAAGGAATGGCTATTCCTGAACGCACTATCGGCATGCGAGTCCGTTGTTTCAGCTCCGCTGCCAGATCGGCAAACGCTTCATGCAGGCTTTGACGATCTGGTCTTGCCATCCATTGGGCTCCAGCGAAATGCAGCGCCCGAGGCTTTTACGATGCCAAGTGACTCATCTTTGTTTAGAGCAGCCGGGACTGGACCCGCCGAGGCTGGGTCCCGTGAGGCTCGACCAGCACAAGAACGGCAGGACGTGACGACCGCCAGATCGGATCTTGACCGGCGTTTACAACGTATCGCCGATCGAGCGCTCGCCCTGACTCGTGCCAGCGGTGCCGCCATCGCCCTTATGCGGGGCGAGCAGATGATTTGTGTCGCGAGAGCGGGCACCGACGCCCCTGGCCTGGGCGCCCGCCTGCAGATTGGCGCCGGCTTTTCGGGCGAGTGTGTGCGCACTTGTAAATTGTTGACTTGCGACGACTCGGAAACCGACGAGCGGGTGGATCGAGAGACTTGCCGGACACTGGGCATCCGCTCCATGATCGCCGTGCCGATTCTTTCGGGAGGAACCGTTTCAGGATTGCTCGAGGTCTTCTCGCCACAAGCGGGAGCGTTCATCGCTACTAGTCCTGCCCCTCTCGAGCGGCTCGCCCACGACGTTCTTTTGGCGGTCGACTGGTCGGCGGGAATACCGGAGCCGCGGCGCCCGCCCGCGCGCCCGTCGATCGAGACCGCGGTGAAGCAGACCGGCGCGAGCAGAGAGCGATCCGTCGCCGCATCCCCCGCTAGCGTCTCACTCGCGTATGCAAGTCCTCCAAAACCTCCGCGAGCCCGTCGCTCGGCTGCGCAAAGATCCGGTAAAGTCATCCTCACGGGTGCGATTGTGATCCTTGTTGTTTCTGGACTGTCGCTCGTCCTACCCTGGGTCAAGACCTGGGAAAGTGAGAGGCGGCCATGGGGAGCGCACGCTGAAGCCCACATCGGAAAGCCTCAAGCGGTGGTCACAAAACCGCCTGCCGCACCGGCCACCGCGCTAGCGGATCCGCTAAACGACTTCACCGCTTTGTGCCGGCTGGCGGAGCAGGGTGATCCAGTCGCACAGTATGCGGTCGGCTTGCACTACGCGCAGGGCGAAGATGTTCCGCAGAATTACGGCGCAGCGGCCCACTGGTTTTCTCTGGCCGCGGAACAGGGACACATCGGAGCGCAAGCCACGTTGGGTGGTTTGTATTGGGCAGGCCGAGGAGTTCCTAAAGACGTGACCAAGGCGTATTTCTGGCTGGTTTTGGCCCGAGCAGGAGGTTACGAGCGCAGCAAGGATTTGATTGGACCCATCACCGCGGAGATGACGCGCAGCCAGGTGCTCCAAGCACAACAGGCAGCGAATGAGTGGCTTACTCACCATCAACGAACCAGCCCGCCGCAATCGGATTCCCACTAGCGCCTTTGGAGGGTGCGCCTAAACAGAGGGTCTGGTCGCCACGGGTTTACAATTGAGTACAGAGGTATCTGTGACTACCCTTCGCGATATCGTTTATCAAAACGTCCGCGAGGGAGAGCTTTACGAGAAGCTTGACCGCAATCGCGTGCGCTGTTTTGCCTGCGGTCACTGCTGCCCTATTCCAGAAGGCCAGCCGGGAGTCTGCAAGGTCCGCTACAATCGCGGCGGCACACTTTATGTCCCATGGGGCTACGTCGGCGGCGTACAGTGTGACCCTGTCGAAAAAAAACCCTTCTTCCACGCTTATCCGGGCGCGCTCGCCTATAGCTTTGGAATGCTAGGCTGCGACCTGCATTGCGCCTATTGCCAGAATTGGGTGACTTCGCAGGCCTTGCGTGACCCTGAAGCCGTCTCACCACCCCTAGCCGCTTCACCGCAGGAGTTGGCCCGAGACGCCGTTCGCCAGGGCGCAAAAGTGCTCGTCAGCACGTACAACGAACCCCTTATCACCAGCGAGTGGGCGGTGGAGGTTTTCAAAGAAGCCAAAGCTGCCGGCCTTGTGACAGGGTTTGTTTCCAACGGCAATGGCACGCCGCAAGTGCTGGAATACCTGCGGCCGTGGGTTGACCTCTACAAAGTGGACCTCAAAAGCTTCGACGACCGCCACTATCATCAACTCGGCGGGCGGATCGGGCCAATCCTCGATACGATTCGGCGCCTGCATGCCATGGGGCTATGGCTCGAAGTCGTGACGTTGCTCATCCCCGGTTTCAACGATTCCGACGACGAGTTGCACCGCCTGGCGGATTTTCTGGCGAGTGTTTCTCGCGATATTCCCTGGCACGTGACCGCCTTTCACAAAGACTACAAGATGGACGATCCCGACAATACCCGCCCGCAGGATCTGGCTCGGGCGGCGCAAATCGGCAAGAGCGCCGGCCTCCGCTATGTCTACGCCGGAAATCTTCCCGGCCAAGTGGGCGACTTGGAAGACACGCATTGCCACAACTGCAAAGAAAAGCTGATTCGGCGCTACGGCTATTTCATAGAAGAATATCGCCTTACGCCGGAGGGACGCTGCCCAGCCTGCCAGACGGTCATTCCCGGCCGTTGGGCGCCGAAGTTTGATGGGCAGATCGCCGACCGCCCTTTCTTGCCGCGCCGCGGCTCGCGTTTAGTTACAATCCTCAACTAGCATCTTTGCCCAACTTCATGCGGAAATTGGCCGCGGTCTTAACTGTCTCTCTGTTGGCTCTTGCTGCCGCTTGCTCACCCCGCGATTTTCTAACCCGCCGCCTGGCATTCGATCTCATCGCCGGCTCCGACACATTCAAAGCCCAGCAACAGTTCTGGCTTCGTACCGGGGTGATTTCTAACAAGGAATACACTTCACCGGAATACCTGGTCCTCGCGCACCATGGCTGGATCACCAGCGCGGGCACTCCCTGCATCGCGAACGTCACTCCGCCCCCGTGCTGGGATGTCGCGCTTACTCCACTTGGAGTTGACGCTCTCCGCGATTGGGTCCCGGCCAGTGCCGCGGCCACGAATTACTTCAGCGTCCCCGTCGCGCGAAGGGAATTGCTCGCCGTGAGCGGAATCACCAAGAGCGGAAACCGCGCCGACGTTGATTTCGGGTGGAAATGGGTAGCGCTAAACGAGGTCGGGGAAGCGCTTTATACCGGTAGCGGGGAATTCAACTCAACCGTCGGCTTCATACATTACGACGATGGTTGGCGAGTGGTGGAAGGGGAGACCCCGAAGAGCAATCAGCGTCTCGACGACGCGCTGAAAAATGCTGAGCCTTTGCGTTAGCAGGAAATCAATCATCAAAAGGAATCAAGGCCCATGCCCAAGATGAAATACCTGGTGACTAGCTTCATTACTCTCTGCTTGGTTGTTCCGGCTTTGCATGCGGATTCGCTGGATGATCTTGCCAGCGATTTCTGGATCTGGAGGGCCAGTGAGCGTCCAGTTAATGGAGACGACGTTCCTCGCCTGGAGCGTCCGGAAGCATGGGTTCCCGATTGGTCCCCAGCTGCTGTGGAGCGCAACCGCGAGCGGCTCGAGGAATTTGAAGCCCGCTGGCGAAAGATAGACGCTTCCACGTGGCCAGTATCTCGGCAGGTCGACTATCGCCTCATGGGATCGGCCATCGCACGGGTCAGGTGGGAACTGGATATTCTTCGCAGTTGGCAGCGTAACCCGCAATTCTATGTGAGCCAGACCGTAGGCGCCCTTTATGAACTGCTGGTTGTTCCTTCGCCCTTCGACGCCGCCCGAACTCGGCATATCGTGGCCATGCTGAATTCTTTTCCCGTTGCAATAGCCGACGCCGAGAAAAATCTCACCCAGCCAGCGGCTCCCTTTGCCGAGCTTGCGATCGGCCAGCTTAAAGAAATTCGTCCCCGGCTTCTGCTGTCCGTCAAAGAACTAAAGCCGTTTCTTGACCCCGAAGCCTCGCGCGACCTGGATCCAACAGCCGAGCGCGCCGCCGGAGCATTAGAGTCGTATCGTGAATGGCTCACGCAGCGCCTGCCTGGCATGCCGGGCGAGACCGCCATCGGCCGCGATGCCTATGTTTTCTTCTTAAAGAACGTAGCGCTGGTGCCTTTTACGCCAGAGCAACTCTTAACAGCAGGCCGTCAGGAGTGGGCCCGCGCGGTGGCCTCGCAAGTTTACGAAGAACACCACAACCTCGGTGCGCCCGAACTGACCCTATTCAAGAACGAGGCCGAAGAAATGGCGCGAGAGGAAAAAGATGAAATCGCTGTCCGCCGTTATCTGGAAGAAAAAGATCTGCTAACTGTGCCTGCCTGGGTGCAGCATTACCGTTATGCTCCCACACCCGCTTACCTGGCGCCGCTGGACGGTTTTTCCGAAGCCGACGATTTCACCGGACCCAGCCGGCTGAAACAGAACGGAATCCGCTACATCGATCCTCCCAGCCCCAATCTCGGGTATTTCTGGCTCAGTGTGGCGAAGGATCCTCGGCCGATCATCGTTCACGAAGGGGTTCCCGGACACTACTTCCAATTGGTGCTTTCGTGGGCCAATCCTGATCCCATCCGGCGTCATTACTACGAGTCCAGCGCTAACGAAGGTATCGGTTTCTACTCTGAAGAGATGATGCTCAACGCTGGGCTGTTTGACGACAGCCCGCGCACCCGCGAAATCATCTGGAATTTCATGCGTCTGCGGGCGTTGCGCGTGGAAGTAGATGTCAAGCTGGCTCTGGGCCAGTTCACGATCGATCAGGCAGCCGAATATCTGAGGACCACAGTCCCAATGGACGCCAAAACGGCGCACTCGGAGGCTGCCGCATTCGCCTCCGGGCCGGGAGGGGCGATCTCGTATCAGGTCGGAAAGCTGCAAATCTACAGGCTTCTGGCCGATGCTTATCGGCAACAAGGGCAGGCGTTCAAGCTGCACTCTTTCCATGATTTCCTCTGGCTCAACGGTAATGTTCCGATTGCCCTGCAGCGTTGGGAGTACCTGGGGAAGAAAGACGAAATCGAAGACGTCGACCGTCTTCAGTAAAAGTCGCTGTCGTGAAGATGAACTATTTCCGAACTGGTGCGGCGCTGGCGACGGTGACGTGGTGGAATGTCGCCGCATAGTGCGCGATTCCTTGATAGAGCGCCTCGGCAATCTGCTGCCGGTACGCGGAAGTGCGCAACTTGCTCTCATCGGTTGAATTGCTGACAAAGGAAACTTCAGCGAGGATGGCCGGCATTGTGGTCCCTGTCAGCACCACATAACTGGCTCGCTTGACTCCGCGATTGCGGATGTCCGGATTTTGCGATACCAGATTGCCATAGAGTGCCCGCTGCACACTGGAAGCGAATCGCCTCGATTCGAGCACTTTCTCGCGAATATCCACATTGGTCCAATTGATGTTGTCGAGCGTCGACCCGGCTTCATCCAGTTCATGGGTTCGCGCTCTCACCGACGAGTAGGTATTTGTGTAGTAAGTTTCGACTCCGCGCGCGGTGGCATCACTGCTGTAGTTGGCGTGCACCGAGACAAACAAATCGGCATGCGCGAGGTTTGCGATTTCCGCCCGTTTTTCCAGGGCCACATAGTTGTCATCTGGCCGCGTGTAGACGATTTCCGCTCCCAGACCTTTGTCGACCAGTTTCCCAAGACGGCCAACGATGTCCATGACCAGGTCTTTCTCAAGCAAACCTTTGCGGCCTACGGTGCCCAAATCCCAACCCCCGTGGCCGGCGTCAAGCACGATACGAAACTTCGGTACGGTCAGCCGGGGTTGCCCGGACTCCGCGTTTTTGCCCTGAACTGCGCCAGACGAAACCGGAGGAGTTGCCGGGGACAGCGATTCACTCTTCAGTGCTTGTGGCTGCGGTTTCGGTTTGGGCTGTTCCGGAGCGGCGGGGTGAACCTCTACGATGAGCCGAGTAGGGTTCGATTGGAAGCTGACTGAGAAATCCGATGAACCTCTCGTTTCCAGCACAACGCGGGTCACTCCACGGCGGGGTTGTGCGATGCGGACTCGGTCCAGCAGTTTGTCCCCCACTTCGATCGTCTTGCCAAAAAGCCCAGGCGCGAGGGTAGTGTCGTGCAGATCAAAGTAGATTCTTTCCGGATCGCTAAGGCGGTGCGCCTCGTATTGCACCTGATTCTGCAACTCGACGATTACCACACTGGAATCTGGTGAGGACACGTGCTGAACGCCGGTTACGCGAGTTCCTTCTGAAAGATCCTCATCGTCTGCGGAGGCCGAGTTGGAGTTTTCAGCCACGGCGGGCTGTCCTGTTTGACCTGCTTCAGGTTGCACCGTGATTTGCGGCTGCAAGCTCGGCTGCTGGACTACATTTGCTCTCGAAGATCCCGTCGTCGTTTTGCCGCCAGCAGGATGCTGAATTTTCCACCATACCCCTGCTCCCAGCAATCCGGCGATCAGAATCAGCACGAGCACCAATGACAGGCCGGGCCTGGAATTTTCTGCCTCTTCCGTTCGCGGAACGTTAGACACGAAGACTTCGTCGCTCAGCGGCCCGTGTCGCGGCCAGCCGGCCTTCGGTCTCCATCAGGAGTTCTTCGTCTTGGTCGACAGCTTCGCTAACAACTGCTTCACTAGTTTCCGGAAGGCTGATCCTCGGAATCGATGCTTCCGAAGCAGCCCCAGCCACCACGCGCTGCGAAATCTGTGCGAGGCGATCCTCTTCCTCCGGCTTCATCGCGGCGAGGATGAGTTCGGCCAGCAGACTCAGGCTGCGGACGTCGCTATCATTAAAACCAAATGCTTCAGTCGAGAAAGCCTCCAGCAAACCCATGACGCCGTACAGACCCGCGATGGGCACCGCGACCAAAGAGCGCGCACCGAGACGCCGGCAAGCCGCCACGTTGACCCGGGGATCAGTCTCCGCATCGTCGCAACGCACGATCTGCGCAGTGCGGAGGCAAGCTCCAGAAAACCCCGAATGAGGATCGAGGCGTGCCCCGGGATCAGGCGCGATCGATCCGGCGGAAGCGCGGCAAACAATGGCTTCATCTTCCGCGAGCGCAATGGCGATGCCATCCGCGCCGGTGATCGCGAGGGCGCGTTCCGCGACTAGCTGTAACACCTCATCGAGAACGAATTGTTCGAGTTCCCAGACGTCGGCGGGGTTGCTGCGTCCGGCCCGCAATTCCCGGGCTCGCCGCAACCGTATTTGCTCGTGCAGCGAAGAAAAGGCCAGCAGCGCTTGTAAAGCTTCATGACCAGCCGGAGCGCCGGTCAAGGCGGGGCTCATGTCCGAGGCCAACTTTTCGAGCTTGGGGGTTAACTCCGGGCTGACTAACTCAGGACCCGTTTTGTATGGACTCGCGCTCATTGAGACGGTGGAAAACCCTGTGAATCGCCTTTCTCCCCTTGCTAGTGTGGCACGAGCAAAGCACTTGTCAATTCACAACTTGCGTCCAGTTGGAGAAAGAGACGCTTCACCAACCTGCCATACGGAACAGGTTGTTAGCATACAAGTTACAGGCGTTTGGTCTAGGTCGCAATATGGCTCTGCGCACGAAGGTTGGAATCAGGCTTCACTCCTTTAGTGCCTCCAAATAGTGCCTCCAAAACCGCTTGCCGGACGGTGCCATTGCAAGACCGCAAGTTTGGGCATATTCTTAATTTAGAGGTATTTAGAGGTTGTGGTAGGGGAAGAAGCTGGTAAGAAGAAGCACTGGATGTGGCCCATCGGTGTAGTGGCCACCGGCTTGGCTGGAATGGCCGTCATTCTCTTCCGGGGATGCTGGCACGGCAAGATGAGCTGGCCGGTTCGCGCCCAAGGTTATTCCTACCAGGTCTGCCTGGGCTGTGGCATCAAGCGACTGTTTGATGAGAAAGCCTTTCAGGCCTATGGCCCGTATCGCTATGAACTGGAGCTCCTGATCGCTTGGGATCGTTCGCACCAGGCCGAATTCGTAGCTGCCCAACACCGACCCGCCTCGTGAGGTATCTGCAACGCTACTGAAGTCTTTCTCCGGCCGACGCTAAGATTTATGGTGTGCAGCCCCAGCCGAATCGAGTAGGTCCCGTCGGAGGCTCAAACGTCTCGCCTCGCCGGCTATCCCGCAGGTATCGCCACAGAATTAACTCTCTAGCCTACGTAAAGCTGGATTCCGCCATCGGAGGCGTCATCCGTAATCTCAGCGAGGAGGGAGTTGGGATTCAAGCGGTTGGACCCTTGCGCCTGGGCCAGCAGTTGGCCCTGCACTTTGAACTCTTGAATCCTCGTCTGCGCGCAGACGCTTGCGGATGTGTTGTTTGGACGAACCCTCAGGGGCAAGCCGGAGTCGAGTTTCTCGATGTTCCGACGCTGCTACGGCGACGTCTGAAAGAGTGGATATTTAACCAGCTGCTGGCTACCGCTGAGCTCGCAGGTTTGGAATCAATTTTCGTAGATCCAGCAATTCCATCAGAGTCTCAAGAACTCACGTTCTCAGAGAACGCGCGTACACCCATTGTTCTGGCTGCTGCGAAGCCTGTTCTCGAGCTGACCGGTGCCAAGCTGATTGGGATCGAACCCGGCCGCCTCGAGTTGCCCAACCAGAGCCCGGCACAAGTCGCATCGTGCGAAGTTTTCCCCGGACCTGGCACCGTGGCACCGTGGTGGTTGGTCGACGGCCTGATCCTGGTTTGCGCGGTTCTGTTGTTCCTGGTGATTGTGCTCGGAATGACGAACACTGTTCCGGCCTGGCCAGTCGCTTTAACGCTGATGTTGGCAGTCACTGGAGCGCTCGCCGGAGTGTACTGGTTCCTGTTCTTGTTCTGGATGGGCGCAACACCGGGGGAGCACCTTGCCCGGCTCGCCGGCAACGAAGCAGTCGATTGTGGACCGAACGTTTCGGAAGAAGACCGGTCTCGGTTTCGCTAGCCTGCGGCTCGCACTCGATACCGGGACTGCACCAGCCGCTGCGCTACACGCGCAACACTTAGCGGGTCAGATACTGCCGTTCCAGCCAGAGTTGTAACGTCCGCTTGGTAGCCGGGGTTATGTCGGTGAACTTGATCCCGGCGTGACCGCTCTTGTTGATCCACACCACCTCGCCTCGAGTTTTGATCGACCGGCGGGTACCAGGAAGAGCAAAGCTCACTTGAAGCGAACAGCCACCTGGCAGGGATTGGCGCCCGTGAATGGCCATGCCTCCCTGGCTCAAGTTCACCAGGTGTGCCTTGGCGCGTTTCGCGCGCCCGGAAATCCACACTGGCAGATCGAGCGTTTCGCGATGATACCGGAGCCTGCCATCCATGATCATGTTCCGTGCCGCCGAGAGCGTGTGAACGGCCTGTTCCACGGAGATCGGCTTCTCGAACACAAATGTGGCTCTTTTGGATTGCAGCGCGCAATGCTCGCTTGATCCGCTCACGATGATCAAGGGCACCAGGTTCTGAAAGTTGTCGTTTACCAGGTCCCGCAACACGGCCGAAGATCCATTCAAGTCGCAGTCCACGATCAATGCGTCAATCTTCGACTTTTGCAACTTGGCGGTGGCGCGTTCCGGCTCCGATTCCACATCCACATTGATGCGCAGGCCACTCAGGATGCATTCCAGAACACTGATTTCCTGCCAGTCACGGGAAACAACCATCGACGAGAGTGTCATGCGGCAACTGTAGTCCCACGCGTAATTCAACCCCAGATAACGAAGGTAATTTGAGTCTATCGCGCCGACTTCGGCGTGGTTCACTGCATGGGATGGATGGGACCAGGACGGCTCTGCGTGGATCAGGGTTGATCGGTCGGCGCCCCAAGCGATCAACGGAGCGCCGGCTGTCTCGAGTTTTGGCTCTGCAGGATCAATTCCTCGAATTCCTCGCGAGACATGGCGCGGTGGCTGTGAAAAAACGTCGCAATAGCATTCAGCGCCGAAGTTGGATTGGTCACCATAAGCAACCCCGGCGTCACCGGATTTTGTGGTGAGCCTGCCCCGAGGCCCGAGGGTGCGATGCCACCAGAAAGCCGAAACAGTAGTTGATCCAGCTGGGCGCCGTTGGCTTCATCGACCTCGGTAAATGCGATTCCCATGCCTAGCGAGGGATAACTTGTGCGGACTATTCCCTTCACCCGTATACGGAATCCGCTCACATCGAGCCGCATGCTGACCGGCGTGTCCACGGAAGAGGTGGAGTGCAATTCGACATAGCATCCGCTGCGGCTGATGTCGCTGACCATTCCCCAGGTACGCACCTCACTGCCTTCAAGGTAGAACTCGACGCTGCCTTCGCATTTGTAGCGGGTGGCGCGTCGCCGGTCAGCAGGTGCGGCAGCGGGCGTTGGAGTTGGTGCGGCAGCAGGCGTTGGAGTTGGCGCGGCAAGGGAAACAGAAACCGCCGCCGGCGCGGCGTGTGCGTCGTTGTTCCTCTTCAAGGCGCGCAGATAATCCGTACTGCCGCCAGGAATTGCGTCTCCATCAACGTTTTTCCAGTCATTCATGTCCCGTCCCAACTTAGGCTGATGGAGCTTGAACGCACGCCGGCGCTGGCTTCTGGTTCGATCTTATGGCGAGTTAGCTGCCGTTACCGCAAGGGCTGTGGTCTTAGGGATGACTTCAGGGCAGGTTTATTTCCCATTTGGGGAAGAAAATCAGACAGCGCGTTCGCCGGCACTATTGATGGCGGAACGAATCGCGCGCCACAGTTCTTCACGTCCGACACCGGTTCGAGCAGAGAAAGCGATTACGCTGGCTTGCGGAAATTCACTGGCCATGGCCTGAAGAGCATTGCGCAGATGGTTGCCCGAGAGCCTATCGCTCTTGGTCGCCACCACCACGAAAGGCCGTCCGCTCGAGGCCAGGAACTCCACCAACTGCCTGTCGGCGGCTTGTGGCGGAACATTGACATCGACTAAAGCGAGGCACAACGCCAGTGTCGGACGGTCATTCAGATAGGGCTCGATGAAACTCGGCCACTGAGAAGAGACTTCCCGCGAAAGCTTCGCATACCCGTAACCGGGCAAGTCGGTGAAGATAAGCTCTGGCTGAGGCTTCCCCGGCCAGCGCACCTCGAAGAAGTTGATTGACCGGGTGCGTCCCGGCGTCGAGCTGGTCTTGGCAATTTTTGTGCCCAGCAGGGAATTGATGACGCTGGATTTCCCCACGTTGGAGCGGCCCAGAAAGGCAACTTCCGGCAAACCCGGGGCGGGGAATTGGCCGACATCAGTAGCCGCGATTAGAAACCGGGGCAGGACACGCATGCATCAGTGTGCCGTGTGCGCCCAAGGTTTGCAAGCCGGAATCAGCTCAGTCCAAGCGGCCGCTTGTTGTCGTGAACGTCTTCTTCCTTGACTGGCTTCCACTTGTTCCACAGGCGAAGAATTCCCGTGACCACCAATCCGATCCCGACGCTGATCAGAAAAAACCAGCGGTAACCGGGCACCGCGATCAGTAAGACGGCCACCACCGCAACCGCAACGACCAGCCCGGCAGCGCCCCTTAGGTAGTGCTTCGACTCCGGGGGTGAAGAATTCGGGTCCATCGTGCCATTATTTTAGGCTTATTTCAGGACTCCGAAAACAAGAAGGCCCGCGTTGCCGCGGGCGTTGAGGATATCAGTTTTCGCGTGCCCTACTGGTGGGCGGTCGGACTGTCGGATGTAGGAGATGTAATCGGCGCGATGGCTTGGCTCGCAGCATCGCTCACTTCCGGTAGCGTCATATCGGGCAGTGGCCGTTCCAGGGCCAGAGCCAGCACCTGATCCATGGTGTCGACAAAGTGCATTTT
Source organism: uncultured Acidobacteriota bacterium (assembly GCA_963759395.1). Classification (GTDB taxonomy): domain Bacteria; phylum Acidobacteriota; class Terriglobia; order Terriglobales; family Acidobacteriaceae; genus CAVWZH01. The sequence continues at coordinate 21,131 of CAVWZH010000003.1, forward strand.
CATGGCAGTGCGAAGGTTCTCGGGCACTTCTGCCAGATCTTTTTCGTTGTCTTTAGGCAGAATCACTTCGAACAGCCCGGCGCGATGGGCGGCCAGCAGCTTTTCTTTTAGCCCGCCAATCGGTAATACCTTGCCGCGAAGTGTGATTTCGCCCGTCATAGCCAGATCGCGGCGGACCGGAATTTTGCTTAACGCGCTTGAAATCGCCGTGGCGATGGTGATTCCAGCCGACGGGCCATCCTTGGGAATCGCGCCTTCCGGCACGTGTACGTGGATATCGAGCGAACGGTAAAAATCACGCGTTAGACCAAGCCGATGAGAGCGCGACCGCACGTACGACATCGCCGCCTGAGCTGATTCCTGCATTACGTCGCCCAGCTTGCCGGTGAGCGTGAGCTTGCCTTTCCCATCTACCACCGTCGCCTCGGTGCTGAGAATGGAGCCGCCGACTTCTGTCCACGCGAGGCCAGTGACCAATCCCACTTCGCTCTTTTCGTGAGCCAACGTGTCGCGGAATTTGATTACGCCAAGGAAGTCGTTTACGTTGTCCGTCGTGATCGTGACGTTGTAACCTTCGCCTTCCTTGACTACCTTGCGCGCGACCTTGCGGCAGACGTTGCCGATTTCGCGCTCCAGGTTGCGCACGCCAGCCTCGCGCGTGTAGGACCGGATCAGCCCAAGAATCGCGTCGTCGGAGAATTTCACATTTTTCTCCGAAAGCCCGGCCTGCAGCATCTGCTTTTTCACCAGGAACTGCTTCGCGATCTCGAGTTTCTCTTGCTCGGTGTAGCCATGCAGCCGCAACACTTCCATGCGGTCTTGAAGGGCAGGCGGGATGGTGTGCATCACGTTGGCTGTGGCGATGAAGAAAACTTGGGAAAGATCGTATTCGACGTCGAGATAGTGGTCGACGAACATGAAGTTCTGTTCCGGGTCGAGCACTTCGAGCAGCGCCGCTGAGGGGTCGCCGCGGAAATCCATCGACATTTTGTCGACTTCATCCAGCATGAAGACCGGGTTCTTTGTGCCCGCTTTCTTCATCATCTGGATGATCTGGCCGGGCAGCGCGCCGATGTAGGTACGGCGATGGCCGCGGATTTCAGCTTCATCCCGCACGCCGCCCAGCGACATGCGCACGAATTTTCTGCCGGTAGCCTTGGCAATCGACATCCCCAGCGAAGTCTTGCCCACGCCCGGAGGGCCAACGAAGCACAAAATCGAACCTTTGGGATTTTTCACCAACTGGCGGACCGCAAGGAACTCAAGTATGCGTTCCTTGATCTTCTCGAGGCCATAATGATCTTCGTTGAGTACCTTTTCGGCGCGCGAGATATTGCGGATTTCCTTGGAACGCTTCTTCCAGGGAACCGCCAGCAGCCAGTCGAGGTAGTTGCGCGAGACGGTGGACTCGGCAGACATCGGCGGCATGGCTTCCAATTTCTTCAGCTCTTGCATCGCCTTGTCGCGCACGTCCTTCGACATGCCCGCCGCTTCGATTTTCTTTTTCAGCTCATCGAACTCGCTCTTCTCGCCGCGGCCGAGTTCTTTCTGGATGGCCTTGATCTTCTCGTTCAGGTAATACTCTTTCTGCGCCCGCTCCATCTGCCGCTTCACTCGCGACTGGATGGTGCGGTCCATGTTGAGCTTTTCGATTTCGATATCGAGTACATCGCCAATGCGAGTCAGGCGCTCGGCGGGATCAAAAATTTCCAGCAGTTCCTGCTTTTCCTCGATGGAAAGTTGCAGGTTGGCGGCAATGGTGTCCGTCAGCTTGGCCGGATCTTCCATGCGCACGGCCGCAATCATGGTTTCGTAATTCAGCGACTGGCAGAGCTTGACGTACTGCTCGAATAGCGAAGTCACCCGCTGCGTGCCGCTTTCGATCTGCGGATTGGTCTCGGTGACATAGCGCGCCACGCGGACAGAAACCTGCATGAAGCCTTCGGTTTCTGTAATCTGCAGAATCTTTCCACGCTCGATGCCTTCCACCAGAACCTTGATATTGCCGTCCGGCAGTTTCAGGCTCTGGACGATGTTGACGATCGTGCCTACCTGATAAATTTCGTTGGCTTTGGGCTCATCCACGCTGGCGTCGTGCTGAGTGGCCAGGAAAATCTTCTTGTCCGCGGCCAGCGCCTCTTCCAGGGCGCGCACGCTCGACTCCCGGCCGACGACGAAGGGGGTCATCATGTAGGGGAAGATGACTACGTCCCGAATCGGCATCATGGGCAACTTCTTGGTTTCGAACTTTTCTTTGGATGTGGTCACTCGGGCTCCGGAAACCAGCTTGTACTGCTCTTAATTCCTCAACCTTTCCCCTACGTTTCGAAGCTAAAGGCTACCAGCTAACAGTGAAAAGCAAAAGCCCAAAAGCTCAACCTGCCTTTTCCATCATGGCCAGGGTTACGTTGCGCTTTTCGACCATCTCTCTGGTTACCTCGAACTCCTTTACTTTCTTCTGGCTCGGCAGATGGTACATCAAATCCAGCATCAGTTCCTCAAGAATCATGCGCAATCCGCGCGCGCCCACCTTGCGCGCCATAGCCTGGCGGGAGATAGCCCGCAACGCGTCATCGCTGAATTTCAGCCGCACATTTTCGAACTCAAACAGCCGCTGATATTGCTTGACGATGGCGTTCTTGGGCCGGGTGAGGATTTCAATCAAGGCAAATTCGTCTAGATCTTCCAGGCAGCCGACCACTGGCAAGCGGCCTACGAATTCCGGAATCAGCCCAAACTTGATCAAGTCCTCGGGCTGCACATCGCTCAGCAGCTCGAAATTCCGCTTACGGCTGGCGTCGGCAGTCTCTTCTTTCTCTGCTTCCTCACCGTGCTTGAAGCCGAGCGATTTCTTGCCCATACGCCGCCCGATGATTTTTTCCAGACCAACAAAAGCCCCGCCGCAGACAAACAAAATATTCGTCGTATCGACTGGAGTAAATTCCTGATGCGGGTGTTTCCGTCCGCCCTGCGGCGGTACGTTGGCGATGGTTCCTTCAAGAATCTTCAGCAAGGCCTGCTGCACTCCTTCGCCAGAAACGTCCCGGGTAATGGAGGGATTCTCGTCCTTGCGTCCGATCTTATCCACTTCGTCGATGTAGATAATTCCGGTCTGGGCGCGTCCCACATCGCCGTCAGCCGCCTGCAGCAGCTTAAGGATAATGTTCTCGACGTCCTCGCCGACGTAGCCGGCCTCGGTCAGCGTGGTGGCATCGACAATCGCAAACGGCACATCCAGCATGCGCGCCAAGGTCTGCGCCAGAAGCGTCTTACCCGTCCCAGTCGGACCGATGAGCATGATGTTCGACTTGGTCAGCTCAATGCCATCGCCCGTTCGCTGGCGGTTCATGTAAATCCGCTTGTAGTGGTTGTAGACCGCGACCGCCAATTTCTTCTTGGTCTGCTCCTGCCCGATGACATATTCGTCGAGGAAGGTTTTCACTTCCTGTGGCTTGGGCAGTTGATTTGGCGTTGTCGTGGGTGGTGTCGCCGTGCGGTCATCTTCCAGAATGGAGTTGCAGACCGCCACGCACTCATCGCAAATATAGGCTCTTGGATAGTCGCTGGGGGATGATATGAGCTTGGCTACGGCGTCCTGTGATTTATGGCAGAACGAGCAGCGTAACATCTCCTCTGTACCGCTTCGGTTTTTCACCCCGTTTTGCTCCTCCCCCACCTGAACTCTTCCGCCGGGCCGGGAACGCCCTGCGAAAGCCCGATCATACAGCTATCTCGTCTTATAGATGATATCGTCTATGATTCCGTATTCCTTAGACTGTTGCGCGTTCATAATGAAGTCGCGCTCCACGTCTTTCTCCACTTTTTCCAGCTTCTGCCCGGTGTGCTTGGCCAGCAACTGGTTTGTAATCTCTCGCATCCGCAGGATCTCCCGGGCGTGAATGTCGATGTCGGTCGCCTGGCCCGAAAGCCCGCCCATGGAAGGCTGATGAATCAGGATGCGCGAATTGGGCAGGGCCAACCGTTTCTTGGGCTCGCCCGCGGAAAGCAGCAACGCCGCCATACTCGCCGCCTGGCCGATGCAGATAGTAGTGACATCGTTCTTTACGTACTGCATGGTGTCGTAAATCGCCATCCCGGCCGTGATCGAGCCGCCGGGAGAATTGATGTAGAGCTGGATATCCTTCTCCGGATCTTCCTGCGCAAGGAACAGCATTTGCGCAATGACCAGATTGGCGATGTTGTCGTCAATCGGCGTGCCGATGAAAATGATGTTGTCCCGCAGCAGGCGGGAGTAAATGTCGTAAGCCCGTTCGCCCCGGCCAGTCTGCTCGATGACCATGGGCACTAACATCATCTTTGGTTCATTCACATGCACCTGCCACACTCCTGCCCCAACCACTTTGAACTTTGGGGGAGGATCGAAAGTGGTCCGCATTATGCGGACTGGCGATATAAGAAATCGAGGGTCTTTTCGTTGCGGATTCTATTTCGGATTCTATCCAGCGCTCCATCCCGTGTCAAACGCGCGCGAATCGCTTCCGGCGTCTGTTTCGACTGCTGAGCGAGCGCGGTGATCTCCCGGTCGATCTCCGCATCACTGACCTCGATTTTTTCTTCCTCCGCGATCTTATCCAGCAGCAACGACGCCTTGACCTCCTGCACTGCCTGATCGCGTTGCCCCGCGCGAAGCCGGTTGAAATCCATTTTCTTGATGTCTTCCGCTTTCATTCCCTGCGCCGCCAGTGCTCGCAGGCCGCGGTCGAGACGCTAACATCGATCTGCCGCTCCACCAGCGCTTCGGGAATTTCAAAATCGTTACGCTTGACCAGTTCTGCGATCAGCTTGTCTTTGCCCTGGTGCTCGGCTTCATGCTTGCGTTCAGATTCCATGCCTTCGCGAATTCGCGTGCGCACTTCGTCGAGGTCTTTAAACTCTCCCAATTCTTTGGCGAACTGCTCGTTCAGTTCGGGCAAATGCTTTTGCTTGATGGAGTGAACTTTCACGGTGTACAGAAACGTCTTGCCGGCCAGCCGCTGGTCAGAAGAATCCGCCGGATAAGTGACATCAAAGCTCCGCTCATCGCCCGCGTTTGCCCCGCGCAAGTTCTCGGTGAATTCCGGCATGGTGTTCTTGCCGGCGATTTCGACCAGAACTTCATCCATGTGCACTGGCTTCGCTGCCGCGCCGGCGCTTGGCGGCGTCGCCTTCGCTCGTCCTTCGGGCTGGCCGTCCAAGGAGACCTGGGCATAGTCCCCATCGGCCAGCGCCCGGGCCTCCAGGGTTTCGAATGTCGCATGTTGCTCGCGCAAATTATTTAACGCCTGCTCGACTTCTTCGTCGGTGACGGAAATCACCGGCTTCTCCGCCCGTAGGTCACTGTATCCTTCTACTTTGATTTCCGGCATCACTTCGAAGCTGGCCTTGAAGCGTAATGGCTCGCCGTCGTTCAACTGCAGGTTGGTCACTCTCGGCTGGGAAACCGGAATCAGGCCCTGCTTCTCCGCTTCTTTTTGGAAATAGCGCGGTACCAGCGCCTCGACCACATCACTCTTGATGTCTTCCGCAAAACGCTGGCGAATGATGGACGGCGGCACATGGCCGCGGCGGAAACCCGGCAGGCGGGCCAGCTTCTGATATTTCTGGATCAGCGAGTCAGTTTCGCGCGCGACTTGCTCAGCGGGAATCTCAACTTCAATTTCCCGCTTGGTGTTGCTGGCGGTTTCTGTGGGGCTCACGTTACGCCTTTCACAATCAGGGCCGCGATAAGGATGATGAATTCGACCAGGGCCCACGGGGAGGTTCAACTACACGCCCCTCTACGTTGAGTGTAAAGACTGAGAGGAGAAGGCGTCAAACGGCGAAGGGGGTGGAATCAGCTTTCCGCTCCGCTCTTCATTTCGGCAAGTTTCTTCTGAATCCCAGCAACCCATCCTATTTGGAATTCAGGGTGGATAGTCTGGGCCGACGTCAGCGCTCGTTCATACGCGGCGCGAGCCTCGACTTTGCGATTGAGGGCGGCCAGAACGTCTCCCAGCACGACGTTGCAGGCGACGGCATTGGGAGCCAACTCGACCGCGCGTTGTGCTTCGATCAGGGCCGCATCGAGTTTTCGTTCCGCAAGCAGGTCTTCGGCTTTCTGCCGGTACCCGATGGCAGCGGCTAACGGGATTTCGAAACGACCTTCGAAAACGAAGATGCCGTTTTGGATCGCACCGACGGGCTTCATAGTCTTGAACTGCTCGTAAGGATTGAGTTCGCCTGGCCCGAACTCGAATCCGGAAAGATTGCCTGCGCTGATGAGTACTATGCCATCGATCATTGCGGGAGTGTCATAGAATTTCTCGTCGACCCATAAAGCGTCAGCCGTGGGCAGCGCTTTGCAGGGTATGCCGTAGTAGCTGGTATCGATGACGCCTTCGCCGAAATAAACAAACCAGCAGTTCTTAACGCCGCGTGAGTCCAGGTAGTGCTTGGTGGCTTTGAGTTGCTGCGCCCAGTCGGAGTTGGAGTCGCTGAGCAACCACCAAGCGTTCTTCTGCCCACCCCACGCCTCGTTTACGTAGGAGATGTAAGTCGGGAAGGCGCGCAGCGATGTGACAATCTGGAATACGATTAAGGCGGCGAAGACGTAGATCCAGCGTCGTTGGCTTTTGACGAGAGCCAGGGCTGCCCCGCCGATCAGTACGCCCAGAAAGGCATAGATCGGCAGGACGTGCCGCACGCCGATGTTCATGTGAGAGCTCATCGCTACGCCCAGGTAGAGCGCCGGCGGAACCGTGAGGAATAATATCTCCCGCCGGCACGTCAGCTTTCGCGTGGCGACGGCCCCGATTGCGATTCCAACCAAAAGCAAGAACGGCAGCGTCGATTTAATCGCAATTGCCACAGGGAAATAGAACCAGACTCCGTGGGGATAGGTCTTGCCCAGCACGAAGCTGCTGTAGAAGTCGTCCATCACGCGGACGTCTGCGAGGCCGTAGATGTACGACTCGGGCAGCAGGTGAAGTCGCGCGACCGTGGCCAGCAGCCTGGCTTCATGCGGGTGTGAGGACAGCGCCATGTACTGGGCCGCGGGCGGATTTAGGTCGAGTCCAGCCGGACGCGCCGCATAACGAAATCCGTAAAAGCCCCACAGCACAACCAGGCTCACGGTGGCGATTGCGGCCAGCGACGCCACATACTGCGCGAGGCTCAGCCCACGCGGGAGGGGGCCTTCATTAGAACTATCTTCGGAGCCAGAAGTCCGAGCAAGAATCCACTCAACTAGAGTCAGCAGCAGCAAGATGGGGAATATCAGGATGCCCGTATGCTTTGTCGACAGCGCCAGGCCGCCAGCCAGACCAACCAGGAACAACCGCCAAACCGTCGGCCGTTTCACAAACCGGTAGAAGCCGTAAACAGTTGCAAATAGAAAGCAGGTCAATCCCGTATCGGTGGTGACCAAGGCTCCGTGCGCGAGCTGGTTGGGATCGAAAACCAGCAGAACTAACCCCACAAAACCGGCCGCTGTGCCGAACATTTCTCGCCCCGCAAGAAATACCACCAGCGCCAGCAGCACCGTCAGGCTAGCTGCCGCCATGCGTGCACGGAAGAGCATCGCGTCGGCGTCATTCTTGAAGAGGAACTCCTTGCCGCCCAGAAAAGCCTCATGCTTGAACTCGCGGTTTTGCAGCGCAGGCAGTCGGAGCGGCATGTTGAGGATCGGCAGAGCCGCCAAAAGCTTCACCAGCGGAGGATGCTCGGGGTTAAGCCCGAAGTCGCCGGTCTTCCACGACATGTACCCAGCGTAAAGGTGGTCGTCTTCATCCCAGGTGATGGATTCGGTTCGGATGGTGAGCACGAGCTGAATCAGCAGTATCGCCAGCAGGGAACAAACACCCAGGAAGACAGCACTACGGCGCGTGCTCAAAGTGGAGTTTGGGATCCTCACGTAATCCCGATTAGATCACTGTGGATGTGCGGCGCGCCAGTGAAGCTCCGCTTACAATGAACCCCTCATGGCCTCCTGGCTTACCGTCCTCAACCGCGAAATCATCGCTTGCACCCTTTGCCCGCGCCTCGTGGAATATCGCGAAAAAATCGCTCGCGAAAAACGTCGCGCCTACCGTGACTGTGAATACTGGGGCAAGCCTGTCCCTGGCTTTGGAGATCCCGACGCCCGCGTTCTGGTGCTCGGCCTCGCTCCCGGAGCACATGGCTCCAATCGCACCGGACGCCCATTCACCGGCGACGCGTCCGGCAAATTCATGTACCCGATTCTCTATGAAACCGGATTCGCCAATCAGCCGAATGCTTCGGATCGCAACGACGGGCTCCAACTGAAGGATCTGTACATCACCGCGGCCGCGCGCTGCGCTCCTCCGGACAACAAACCGACGCCGCAGGAACTGGCCAACTGCGCACCCTATCTGGATCGCGAAATCGACGGATTGAAAAAAGTGAAGGTTGTGGTGGCGCTGGGCAGGGTTGGTTTCGAGGCTTATCTCAACCACCTCAGCCGATGTGGGCAGATCACCAGCAAAAAGCCATACGCCTTCCGCCACGAGGCCAAATACCAAATGCCCGACGGAAAGACACTGCTGGCTTCCTACCATCCCTCAAACCAAAATACGCAAACCGGAAAACTTACCCGGCAAATGTTCAAGCGAATCTTTAAAGAAGCGGTGAAACTGGCCGATCAATAAGACTGGCGGCGGCTGGAGCCGGATCGCTTTCCCTCCCCTCGCACGGGGTCATACATAACCAGGGTTGCGACTTGGGGCTGCCGCCTTCTTCCGCTAAAAGCCGACGAACACCGGCTCAGCTTCGAGCACGATGCCCCAAATTTCCTCTACCCGTTGTTGAATGTGTTCCTTGATGGCGACGACCTCGGCCGCTGTGGCCTCGCCCCGATTCACAATGGCCAAGGCATGTTTGCGAGAGATACCCACCCGCCCGCTGCTGTAACCCTTGCTAAAGCCAGACCGCTCCACCAGCCAGGCCGCGGAGACTTTGCGCTGCGATTCCAATGCGGGATAGCTCGGAATCTCCAGTCCTTTGGCCGCCGCGCGTTTATTCACCTTGGCGTACTGTTCCGGCCTGAGTACCGGATTCTTAAAGAACGACCCAGCACTTCTGCAATCCTCATCTCCAGGCGTAATCAGCATGGCTTTGCTTGCCCGAATCCGCCGTACAGCTTCGCGCGTATCAGTCAGAGTCGGTGTGACCTCCCAGCCGGCGAAGTGTTTTTTCAAGTCGGCATACTGGATGCGTGGCGCGCCTCCGGGTGTCAACGCGTAAGTCACACGCAAGATGATGTAGCGTCCTCGCGCCGTGGTGTTGAAGATGCTGGTGCGGTAGGTGAATCCGCAAGCCTCCGCGCAGAGTTCTCGAACCTGGCCATCTCTGAGGTCAAAGGCAAGAACGGAGGTGATGGTTTCCGCCACTTCCTGTCCATAGGCGCCAACATTCTGGACCGGTGTTCCGCCCACGCTTCCCGGAATTCCGCTCAAGCACTCGACTCCGGCGCAATTGCCGGCCACCGCGCGGGCGACAAACTTGTCCCATTCCTCACCCGCTCCCACCTCAAACAGCGCCTTGCCGTCTTCGGTGCGCTCTTCGATGCCGGCGAGACCAATCTTCAAAACCAGCCCGGGCCAGCCCGAATCTGCGATCACTAAATTGCTGCCGCCGCCCAGCACAAACAATGGAAGATTGCGCGATTTCGCGAATGAGACCGCCTCGCCCACGTCAGCAACAGACTTTGCTTCGGTGAAAAATCTTGCTGCCCCGCCCACTTTGAGAGTGGTGAGCGGCGAAAGTGGCACGTTTTCCTGAAGCAACATGGGCAGTGGAATCACTATATACGACCGCTGGCGCCCTCGCCTGTTACAGAAGTCCAACGCGGTACTCAAATTCATGAACCACAAAGGACACGAAGTTCCACGATGGTTTTGAGTTTTCCTTCGTGTGCCTTCGTGCCCTTTGTGGTGGAATTAGCTTCATGAAGCGCATGATAGTTCCCGCACTCTTTGCTTCTATCTTGCTCGCAACTGACCTGCAAGCCGCCAACGCCTGGCGCGCGCCATCCCAATCCCAGATCGACGCTATCTCTCCTCAAATGGAAGCGCTCTACCTGGACCTGCATCGCAATCCCGAGCTCTCACTGCATGAAGAAAAAACCGCCGCCAAGATGGCAGAAAATCTTCGTCGCCTGGGCTTCGACGTGACCACCGGAGTCGGCGGAACCGGCGTAGTCGGCGTTCTCAAGAACGGCGCCGGCCCAACCGTCTTGTTCCGGGCCGAACTCGACGCCCTTCCCGTACTGGAGAAGACCGGATTGCCTTACGCCAGCAACGTGACTACGAAGAACGATCAGGGCGTGGTGGTTCCGGTCATGCACGCCTGCGGCCATGACCTGCACATGGCGGTCGCCATCGGCACCGCTACTCTGCTCGCCCAAAACAAAGAGCGCTGGCGCGGAACGTACATCTTCGTCGGCCAGCCCGCCGAGGAGCGGGTGATGGGCGCAGCCGCCATGTTAAAGGACGGGCTGTTTACGCGATTCCCTCGTCCAGATTTTGCGCTCACGCTGCATGACACCCAGTACCTGCCAGCAGGGAAGGTTGGCTACACCTCCGGCTACGAACTCTCTAACGCTGATGCCGTCGACGTCACCATTTACGGCCGCGGCGGCCACGGCGCTGCACCCTGGTTGACTGTCGATCCTATCGTGATTGCAGCCCGTACCGTGCTCGCGTGGCAAACCATTGTTTCGCGCGAGATCAGTCCGTTCGATCCATCGCTGATTACCGTAGGTTCGATTCACGGCGGCACCAAGCACAACATCATCCCCGACGAAGTTCACCTGCAGCTGACCGTCCGTTCCTATAAGGATGACGTGAGGAAACACCTGCTCAGTTCCATCGAACGCATCGCTAAAGCCGAAGCCGAAGGCGCCGGAGCCGAGAAACCGCCACTGATTCAGGTTTCCGAGAGCACCTGGGCGGTTTACAACGATCCCGCCGTAACTCAGAGGGTGGCGGCTGCGCTGCAGCAAACTCTGGGCACCTCGAATGTGCAGGAGATGCCGCCGCTCATGGTGTCCGACGACTTTTCCGAGTTCGGCCACGCGGGTGTGCCGTCAGTCGACTTCTGGCTGGGAGCGGTTGAGCCGGGGAAATTTGAAGCAGCAAAAAAATCTGGAGAGACTCTGCCGGGTCTGCACTCAGCGTTGTTCGCTCCCGACCTCGAGCCCAGTCTGCGCACGGGGATCGCGGCTGAAACAGCGGCTGTGCTGGAACTGCTGGGAAAACCTTAGGCGGGCGTTCGTCTTTGTGAAGACTTGAACTGACGAACTGTCATTTGTGCCGGATCGCCTTGAACGTCATCTCTTTGGCCACGCTCTGTGTCCGCGCTTTCCAGTCGAAAAACAGCCCGGCATAAGTTCGTGTGATGTAGTCGGCGGCCTTGATCCCGAGCAGCCGGGCCGTGCGATCGATCCAGCGCGACGGCCCTTCAATCTCGCCAAAGTTTCCGATCGGGGTTTCGTCAACTACCACGTGACCTTTTCCGTCGCTCCAGTCAGCACGGAATTTCTCGTAACGGAAGCACGGCATGTAACCCAAAGCGAGCAGGATGGCTTCCATCTTCTTCCCATCCGCGACCTTGGTTTCATTTTCCGCGCGAACTTTGTGCCGCCCAGCCTTGCCCTTTGCCTTGTGGGTGAGCAGCCATTCTTCTCCGTACTTGCGCAATCGCAGAAGATCTCCGCGCTGACGCAGCACCTGTCCGGGTAGGTCGTAGAGCGTGTTCATTTCGTGCGTGCGCCTCGTGACCAGACGGAATCCTGCCGCCCGTAGCTTGCCTGCCAGCGCTTGCGAATCAGAGACGCGAAACTTGATTTCAATTTCTTTTCCCATTGCTGTTCAAAAACTACGACTCACGGGAGACAGAGGGAACGTCAACCCCTAACTGAACGTAGGCAGCTTTACCACGTCCGATTCCGGAATAGACTCAAGCGGCTCACCCGCTTTCCGCCAGGCGGCATACCCGCCCACGATCACGAACGCGTTGAATCCTTTTTCCCGCAGCATATGCGCCACCCGGGCGCTGGTCGCTTCGCGTGCTCAAGTACAGTAAAGGTAAATGTCCTTGTCTTTGGGCAGGTTCGCGATTTCCTGCTCCAGATTGTTGGGCTCGATTCTAATGGCACCCTGAATGCGGGCCGCATAGGCATCGTAATAGCCATGGCTACGCACGTCCGCGATCACGATGTTATTTTTCTCCTCTGAAGCGAGCTTGCGCGCGAGTTCCGCCACCTGCACTCTGGGCACTATGCGATACGGGGTGGCCTCGCGATAGAGCTTGATCCGATACACGATGTAAGCTACCAACGCACAGAACAGCATCAGCTCCAGCACACGCCCAGCAAGTTGAAAGCCACGCAGGATGGCGAACAGGAAGTCGCGAAACACAAAGCCCAGGGTCGTATAGGCGAGGATGTAAAGAGAGATCCCAGCCAGATCCAGGCGGAGAAACTGGCTGAAGCGCATCTTCATGCTTCCCGCCAAAGGCGCAGCCATCGCGTTCAGGCCGGGAACGAACTTGGCCAGCACCAGCGTGATTTTTCCCCGTTTGTAGAACGATTCGGCAGACCGCAAGATGCAACTCTCAGGGCTCATCGACATGCGGCACAAAAACCCAAGCAGCGCCCACCCCATGTTGCGTCCCAGCACAAACAACAATGTGTCCCCGATTAACATCCCACCCATGGCCAGAAACCACACTAGCGGTACGCTAAGAGCCCCCGAAGCAACGCCGGCGCCTGCGGCCACCAAAGCAACGGCGGCAGGCGACGGGAATCCCAAAGCCTCCAATAGCACGATGAAGAAGATGAGGCTGTAGCCGTGCCGCGCGATGATGGCCAGCAATCCGATCATTGTGCGAAAATCATGCCCTGCACAGTATAAGGAAAAAGGGCGGCCAGATGCCGCCCCGAAGCGTTCCACTGATTCCCGTACCTAGTGGGTCATTTTGTCCTGGGAGAGCATCTTGACGCTCATGACGTGAATCTGCCCCTTGTCGGCGTAAACGTGCGCACTGACTTCTACGTGATGGCCGTCATGACCCTTCAAAGCCTCGGGATTCACTACATCCCATGACTTCTTGTCCTTGTCGGCGATGAATGTGACCTTGTCGCCGTCAGCCTTTACGGTGCCCTTGATATTCTTCAGGGGCGCGTCTGCGGCCTTCATTGCGCCTCCGCCTTGCGACATGTCCTGCGCGAAGGCGGCGACACTCACCATAACCGAAAGTGCGAGCAGCAGAATCAGAAATTCTTCATAACCTAATCTCCTCTTGTGGGGGAATTTTGAGGTGCTTTCGGTGAACTCCCTGCATCAGTACGCAGAGGCAAGGAGAACGGATTTCACCTGCCTCAAGTTTGCCACCAAAAGAGAACGCGTACCAAAAGAAAAGGAGACCAACCCGCATGCCTGAATCTCCCCGTTACCTGAATCTTCCCCGCAAAGCCAGCCTGCCCTTCAGCGACGCCGTCTTGGTGGGCGACACGCTGTACCTCGCCGGGCGAATCGGTATTGATCCTGCGACCGGCCTCGCACCCGTAGACGTTGACGAGGAACTAAAACTGCTCTTCGATGGCTTCGAGGCCGTCCTTGGCCAAGCCGGCATGAGCATGAACGACCTCGTGTGGGTGCAGGTCTTCTCTCCGGACATTTCGCTGTGGGAACGCTTCAACGCAGCCTATGTGAAGCGTTTTTCGGGAGATTTTCCCGCCCGCGCGTTCCTCGGCTCCGGGCCGCTGCTCAAGAACGGTAGGTTCGAAATGATGGGAACGGCAGTGCGTCGTTAGTCGTTGGCCGTTCGTCGTTGGCCTTTAGCCCTCCGCGGTTCACCAGAAGGCTGCGATTGACCAAGGACAACCAACGACGAATGACAAGGGGTTACTTTTCCCTGGCGACCACAAACTCCGGCGCCCACAGCAGGGCGCGCTTGAACTCGCTGTCGGGAAAACTGCAAATGGCATTCCGGGCCAGCTCCGCGAACTGCAAGGCTCTTGTGTTGGCGGCTTCGAGAGAGCCATAGCGCTCCAGGATCTCCAGGATTTCGGGGTGAGTCACGCCGTCGAAAGCGCGTTCCCTGACTACCGTTTCGATCTTTCGCCGCTCCCGCACCGTGCAGCGTTCGAGCGCATGGATCACGGCCATCGTAACTTTGCCTTCGCGCAGGTCGCTGGCAACAGGTTTGCCCAAAACGCTCTCCGATGCCGTCAGGTCAAGCACGTCGTCCACAATCTGGAACGCCATTCCGAGATCATGCCCGTACTGCGCCAGGCTCGCTTCCTGCTCCGCCGTGGCTCCGCCGAGAATAGCTCCCAGCCGCATGCAGACGGAAAACAGGCAGGCAGTCTTGCGGTAAATCAGGTCGAAATGCTCATCGAGTGAAACCAGCTTGCCCAGCCGTTCAATCTGCAGCAGTTCTCCTTCCACCATTTGCTGGGTCAATTCGATCAACGTGTCGAGAATTCGGAAGTTCCGCTCCTGCACCGCGATCTTGAAGGCCTGCATGTAAAGCCAGTCACCGGCTAGAACGCATTTCGAGTTGCCCCACTGGGTGTTGGCCGCAGGACGCCCGCGCCGCGTCTCCGCTTCGTCAATGATGTCGTCATGCACCAGCGTGGCAGTGTGAATGATCTCGACCACCGCGCCTAGCCGGACTGCGCCCCGGCCCCGGTAGGGAAAGAGTCTGGAGGAAAGCAGTAGCAGGGCAGGACGAATGCGTTTGCCACCGCCCGCCCGCAGATACTCGCCGATCTCGGTGATCGCCTCGACGCCCGCCACCGTGTCGCGCCCGAATTCGCGTTCAATTGCGGCGAGGTCCTCGCGCAGTAGTTCGAATATCTCTTTTCCGTTGATGGCGGCCGGTGAACTCAAAGCTCTGTGTCCTCTGTGGTTCAAGCGATTTAATTCGTCCGGTAGTTCGTGAACTGCATATCAATCCCAAAATCCTGCTGGCGCAGCAGGGCGATAATTTCCTGCAGCGTGTCCCGGTCTTTTCCCGTAATACGGACCAGGTCCCCCTGAATGGAAGCCTGTACTTTCTTCTTGGAATTCTTGACCGTCTTCACGATCTCGCGCGCTTTTTCGATCGGGATGCCCTGCTGCATGGTGATCCGCTGCTTGGCGGTTCCACCCAGCGCGGATTCGATCGGGCCGTACGTCAGTCCCTTTAACGGCACCCCTCGCTTGACCAGTTTCTGCTGAAAGACCTCGTTGACCGCCTTCAGCTTGTATTCGTCAATCGAACTCAGCACGATTGCGTCTTTGCCATCGAGCACAATGTTCGATTTCGAGTCCTTCAAATCGAAGCGCGTGTGGATCTCCTTCAGCGCATGCTGAATGGCGTTCGAGACCTCTTGCAGGTCGATCTTACTCACGATGTCAAAGCTGTTTTCCGGCATGACAGTTCTTTTCTCCGGTTAACCCTTGAGGGTATCAGAAGAATGCATCCCGCGGCAGTTCTAGGGCCGCGTGGCCCGCTTTTCATCCGATTCAGCAAGTTTGAAAAAGCTGTAGAAATTGCCCGCAGTTAGCCTGCCCACTTCTTCAGTCGCCAGGCCGCGCAGTTCACCGATTTGTCTCGCCGCTTCTTTCACGAAGGCCGGCTCATTGCGTTTGCCGCGATGCGGCACTGGGGCCAGAAATGGCGAATCCGTTTCAATCAAAATTCGCTCCAGGGGCACTTGCTTTGCCGCGTCCCGGATTTGCAGCGCTTTGGGAAAAGTAATGTTGCCGGCGAAGGAAATCATGAAACCCACGTCAAGCGCGCGCTGCGCGTGCGCCCAGGTGCCGGTGAAACAATGCAAAATTCCGCCTAGCCCACTCGGCGCCCAGTGCTCTTGCAGCAACGCCAGGCAATCTTCCCACGCATTCTCGCTGTTGACAGAAGGCCGGCAGTGAATCACGATCGGCAGTTTTGCCGCCTTTGCCAGTTCCATCTGGTGGAGAAATACGCGCTGCTGAACCTCGCGTGGCGAGTGATCATAAAAATAATCCAGCCCGATCTCACCCCAGGCGATGACTTTGGGTTGCTTCGCCAGGCGCTCCAATTCACTGAAATCGGCATCCGTTGCCAACTTTGCCTCATGAGGATGAATTCCGATGGAGGCGTAAATAAAGTCGTATTGTTCCGCGAGGCGAATCGCGCAGTCGAGGGATCCCGGTCCAGTTCCGCTGCCGATTGCCAGAATCTTCTCAACACCCGCTTCCCGCGCCCGCGCGATCATCTGCTCGCGGTCGGCGTCGAATTGCTCCATCTCGAGATGCGCGTGAGAATCTATGAACATGATGGATTGGTATGGAGGGACGGGTCTCTGACCCGGCCAGGCCGAGCAAAGCTCGGCTGTCATTGCCGGTGGACTAAACCTACTTCAGCCTCGTCCCCACAGGCACATCTTCTAGAAACCCCGCCAGCACTGGCTTGCCGCCTTCGATCGAAGCCGCCACAATCATTCCGTTCGATTCCAGCCCACGCAGTTTCCTCGGCGCGAGGTTCGCCACAATCACCACCTTGCGTCCGATAAGAGATTCCGGCGCATAGGCCTCAGCAATTCCGGCTACGAGCTGGCGCACCTCGGTTCCAATGTCTACTTCCAGTCGCAGCAACTTGTCGGCCCCCTTTACTTTCTCCGCGACCTTAATCTGTCCGACGCGCAACTCAACTTTGGCGAAATCCTCGATGCCGATCTTGCCGCCAGCCGTGGCAATGGAGGCGCGGGCGTCCCCGCCCGTGCTTGCCGCAGCGGGTGTTGCGGCGACGGAGGCGTTGGCCTCCCCCCCCGTGCTTACGTCTGTTGTTACCGTCGCACTCCGTCCTTGCTCCTCCATCTGCTGCATCCTTTCCACTGCGCTCTTATCGGCTCGCGGAAATACGGCCTGTACCTCACCCAACTTCGTACTTAACTCAAGCTGGCCCCACTTCAGTTGCGACAAATCAAACTTGCGAATATCTCCCAGCCCGAGCTGCGTCCAGATTTTCGCGGTCGCTTCCGGGATCACCGGATGCGCCAGCGCCGTCACAATGCGCAACGCCTCTGCTGAAATGTAGAGCACGGTTGCCAGACGGGCGCGGTTCTCTTCATCTTGCTTTTCACCCAGGGCCCAAGGTTCGTTTTCTACGATGTACTTGTCCACCGCCGCCACCAATCCCCATGCAGCTTCGAGGGCGCGCGAGAACTGATACTGTTCGAATAGCGCATTGTAATCGGCAATTGTTTTACGGGCGGTTTCAGCAATCGCGTCGTCCGCGGTCGTGCGAGCGTGCGAAGGATACGGCACCTCGCCCCGAAAATAGCGGTTGATCATGGTGAGCGTGCGGCTCGCCAGATTTCCCAGGCCATTTGCGAGATCGGCGTTGTAGCGCTGCACCAGCGCATCGAACGAAAACGATCCATCTTGCCCAAATACAATTTCGCGCAGCAGGAAGTAGCGCAGCGCATCCGCGCCCAAAACATCGAGGATCGTCTCGGTGCGCACAATGTTCCCGCGCGACTTCGACATCTTGCTCTCTTCAAACAGCAGCCAGCCATGCGCCACGATATGTTGCGGGACGGGCAGGCCGGCAGCCATCAGAAACGCGGGCCAATACACGCAGTGGAAGCGCACGATCTCTTTGCCGATCATCTGCAGATCGGCCGGCCAATATTTCTTGAAGGCCTCCTGCGCTCCCGCGTGCGTCGAACCGTAGCCAATTGCCGTAATGTAATTGGCCAAGGCATCCAGCCAGACATAGATCACATGTTTGGGATCGTCGGGCATCGGAATGCCCCAGGAAGATGTCGAGCGGCTGATGGAGACGTCGCGCAAGCCGGAACGCACGAACGAAATTACTTCATTCCGCCGGGTTTCCGGGCGGATAAAATCTGCCTGCTCGTAAAGCCGCAGCAACTTGCCCTCGAACGCCGAGAGCTTGAAGAAATAATTGTCTTCTTTCACCGTTTCGGTGATTCGCCCGCAGGTGGGGCAGGGATCGCCGGGCTGCGCGCCATCCACGTACAGCTCGTCGGAAACGCAATATTGACCGGTGTAGGTCCCTTGATAGATATAGCCGTTGTCCCGCATGCGCCGGACAAATTCCTGCACGCGCTTTTCGTGCCGCGCTTCCGTGGTGCGGATAAAGTCATCGTTGGTGATGCCCATCCGCTGCCACAGCATGCGGAATTCCGCCGAAATCTCGTCGGCATACTGCTGCGGCGTTTTACCCGCAGCTTGTGCCGCGCGCTCGATCTTCTGCCCGTGCTCATCGGTGCCGGTAAGAAAGTAAGTGTCGAAGCCCATCATGCGCTGCCGCCGCGCCACTGTATCGCAGGCAATCGTCGTATAGGCATGCCCGATGTGCGGCCGCGCGTTCACGTAATAGATAGGCGTCGTGATATAGAACTTCTTGCTCATGGGCACTTTCGTGGCTGCGACACTCTTAGGAGATTGTCATTCCGATCGACATCAATCCCCAGGAATCTGCTTGTTTCACTGACACCGTAAATTTAGGGTGCTCCTCCGTGAACCTCTGTGGCCTCTGTGGTTAATGTTTGTCCCTAGCCGCCAGATATTCCTGCACCGCTTCCTGCATTACGCTCTTCAGCGGCACATGCTTCTCCCTCGCAATCTTCCGGCAGTCTTCGTATTCCGGAGCGTAGTTCGCGACCGTGCCATTCATGCTGGCAATCTTTAACCGCACATCGCCCCAGCGCGTGGTCACAGAAACCCACTTCCGCGAGAGCACCTCACGCCGTTCCTCGCGCCTCCGCACACCAAGAGTGGTCGTCTCGCTAAAGAGAATTTGCGTCAGCTTGGCGGCGTCCTCTGTTTTGCACAGCACCGTCAGCAGCATACCCGGGCGGTTTTTCTTCATCTGCACCGGCATCACAAAGGCATCCAGCGCGCCCTCTTGCAGCACCCGGTCCAGCACATAGCCGAAGACTTGGGGATTCAGATCATCCAGGTTGGCCTCCAGCACGGTGATGGTTTCCTGCGTAGTGTGAGCGGTCGCCGGCTGCGATTCCCCAATCGTCAACCGCACCACGTTCGCATGCCCTGGAAAGTCGCGCGTTCCCGCGCCATACCCTGTCTGCTCGACCTTCATTTCCGGAAACGACCCGAATCGTTTGGCTAAGGTTTTCACGATGGCCGCTCCCGTGGGCGTGACCAGCTCAGCCTGAATGCCTGACGAGAACACCGGCGCACCTTTCAGCAGTTCGACTGTTGCCGGTGCGGGAACCGGAAACGTGCCGTGTGCACAGGTGACCGTTCCTCCGCCGACGTTGAGCGGTGAGCAAACGATCTCATCGACTCTCAAAGCTTCTATTCCCACGGCAGCGCAAACAATATCCACCATCGCGTCCGCCCCGCCCACTTCGTGAAAGTGAACCTGATCGGCCTCGCGATTGTGAATCTTCGCTTCCGCCGCGCCCAAAGCATCGAAAATGGAGATCGCCGTTTTCTTCGCGCTTTCGCTGATTGCTGCTCTGCCGATTGCCTCGCGAATCTCCTTCAGGGTCCGCCCATGCTCGTGTGGCCCCGAGGACTCGTTTGGACGCGACGACTCGTGTGGTCGCGTGCGACTCGCCCGCGCAGACCCTTCTTCACCCTCTGTTCGCGAATAGTTGTGCTCCCGCAGTTGCACAGGCTCGCTCTCAAGCGAATGCCCCCGATGCTCACGCTCGGCAGTATGGTCGCGCTTATGTTCATGGCCGTGTTGCGCCCAATATTCTTCCCGCGGCAATTCCTTCTCGCCGTGAACATACACATCCACTTTGGTCGCGCTAATCCCGCTGCGCTCGACCCGCGAAATCTCCAGCCTCGCCCCGATATCCAGCGCCGCAACGGTCTCCTCCAGAACCTTTGCCGACACTCCGGCATCAACAAGCGCGCCCAGAAACATGTCGCCACTCATGCCGGAAAAACAATCAAGGTAAGCAACTCGCATGGATTTTCAGTTACCACGGAGGCATGGAGCCACGGAGAAGAATTCCTGGGGAACTTCTCCGTGGCTCTGTGCCTCCGTGGTGGATTTGTCTTCGCCCGTTTTTCATGATAGGGAAGGCACCGACTTGCGTCAAACCCGCGCCCGCTTTGTAGTTTGCTACAATCACTATTCTCTTCAATAAGATAGAGGGACCCTTGTATCGCCATTTAGAAGGCCTGCTCACCCGGCACGTGCGCGAGTTCTTAGCCCGCGCCTATGGCCTCGACTTGCAGAAAATCGTGATCGAGCAGCCACCAAAAGTGGAGTTGGGCGAGTATGCCTTACCGCTCGCGTTCGAGCTGGCAAAGAAACTTCGCAAGCCTCCGCGCAAGATCGCAGAAGAAATTGTTACCGGGCTCGGTTCCGTCCATGGATTCGACAAGTTCGAGATTGCGGGCGCGGGTTACATCAACGCGCGCGTTAAACGAGACGAATTAGCGTCAGCTCTCGTCGCTGACCTCAAACCCAAAGTAGAGGTCCCCTCCGGCAAAGTCCTGGTCGAACACTCCAGCATTAATCCCAACAAGGCCGCCCACGTTGGCCATCTGCGCAACGCGATTTTGGGCGATACCTTCGTCCGTCTGCTGCGCTTCGCCGGCAGGGAGGTGGACGTACAGAACTACATCGACAACACCGGGGTGCAGGTAGCTGACGTGATCGTCGGATTCCTGCATCTGGAGAAAAAATCGCGCGCTGAAATTGAACAACTCGCCCGCCAGCCGCGCTTTGATTACTACTGCTGGGACCTCTATGCCCGCGTATCCGAGTGGTACGCGCAAGACAAAGACAAGAAGAACCTCGAAGCGCGCAGCACAGTGCTCCATGCCATTGAGGAAGGCGGCAACGAAACCGCTGCCATCGCTGACCTCATCTCTACAGCCGTCCTTCGCCGCCATCTCGAAACCATGGACCGGCTCGACATCGAATACGATTTTCTGCCCCGCGAAAGCGAAATCCTACACTTGCACTTCTGGGATGCTGCTTTCACCAAGCTGAAAGACGGCGGTGTGCTGCTCTTCGAGACCGAAGGCAAGAACAAAGGTTGCTGGGTGATGCGCCGCGCCGGAACCCGTGTGGGCGCGAGCGTCCCGCTCGTGCAATCCTCCCGCCAGCCTGAGGGTGAAGAGGCCTCACAGAATGTGGACCTCGCGGCCGAGGCCGAGCGGGTTTCAGAAGAAGACCAAAAAGTCATTGTCCGCTCCAACGGCACCGTCGGCTACGTCGGTAAAGACATCGCTTACCATCTCTGGAAATTCGGCCTGCTGGGCCGCGACTTCGGCTATCGCAAGTTCTATCGCTATCCCAACGGACACGATTGCTGGATCTCAACCGCCGTGGGCGCGCTCGAGCATCCGCACTTCGGCGATGTCGCTGAAATCTATAACGTCATCGACGCGCGCCAGTCCGAAGCCCAGAACACCGTGATCGAGGCCCTGCGCGGCCTCGGCTACAACCGGCAAGCCGATCACTACACGCATTTCTCCTATGAAATGGTCGCGCTTACTCCACGCTGCGCCGCCGAACTCGGCTACGACCTCAGCGAAGAAGACAAAGCCCGCCCCTACATCGAGGTGTCGGGCCGCAAGGGTTTCGGCGTCAAGGCCGACGACCTGATCGACCGGCTGATCGCTTCCGCAAAGCACGAGGTCGATTCCCGTCATCCCCAATTGAGCGAAACCGAACGCGCCAATATCGCCACCCAGATTGCCGTGGGCGCGTTGCGCTACTTCATGCTTAAGTTCACTAAGTCTTCGGTCATCGCTTTCGATTTCAAAGAAGCACTTTCCTTCGAAGGCGAAACCGGGCCTTACGTGCAATACGCAGTGGTGCGGGCGGCGAATATCTTCCGCAAAGGCGACTTCGATCCCGATACCTTTCTAATGGACGCCTCCGGAAAGATTTCCGCTGAAGATTTCAGGAAAAACCTCGCCGGGGAAAGCGCCAACGAAATCTGGGAGCTTTGGCTGACGGCGTCTAAAACGTCTTACATTGTTGACCAGTGCATCGCCACTACTGAACCAGCTTATCTCGCCAAACACGCTTTTCAACTGGCGCAACTCTTCAACTACTTCTATCATCGCCATCCCATCCTGACTGAAGCGGATGAGGGCCGGAAGAAATTCCTGCTGGCGACGGCTGCGGTCGTACGCCGCGAATTGATCCGCGCGCTGGCAATCATGGGAATTACCGTGCCGCCGGTGATGTAGGCCGCTACGCTGCTCCTCGCGCCCGCGCAAGAATTTGCAATTCCTCCTGACAGCCGCCGAATCAACCTGATACCTTTTGCCCGATAGTCCTCGCGCATACCCGAGCGACTGGGAGAATCCTCCATGCGTTGCAATTTGCGCCCGCCGCACTTCAAGGCCTGTTTTCTCGTGCTTCTGTTTGCTTCAGCGCTTGCCTCGACCGCGCCAGCCGAGCCACCGCCGGTGCAAGCCCAGCCTGCGCACACCCGTTCCAAGATTGGCGTGGCGCTCAGCGGCGGCGGAGCCCGCGGCCTGGCTCACATCGGCGTCTTGCAATGGATGGAGGAGAATCACATTCCCGTCGATTATGTCGCTGGCACCAGCATGGGCGGCCTGGTAGGCGCGATGTTCGCCACTGGCATGTCGCCGGACGAAATGAAGGAATTCATCGAGCACGTCGACTGGGACGAAGCCCTGCTCAGTGAACCCCGTTATAGCGAACTTTCATTCCGCCGCAAAGAAGATCGCCGCGATTACGAAGTCGCGATCCCCCTCGGCCTTAAGCACGGTATTTCCGGCCCGATTGGGTTCAGTCCCGGCCAGGGCGTTGGCCTGTTGTTAGATCGAGTGTCCTTTCCTTATTCCACGATTTCCAGTTTTGACGATCTGCCCACTCCGTTTCGCTGCGTCGCCACCGATATGCTGGCCGGCGTTCCCGTCATCCTGAAAGACGGTTCGCTCGCCCAGGCGCTGCGCGCCACCATGTCGGTTCCCGGCGTCTTTACTCCCGTCGAGTTGAACGGCAAACTGCTGGCCGATGGCGGCCTGGTGAATAACATTCCTACCGAAGTCGTTCGCCAGATGAAGGCGGACGTGGTGATCGCCGTCAACATCGGCACTCCGCTCGGCGGCAAGGAAGCGCTCGAGTCGCTCACCGGCGTTCTCATCCAGTCCATTTCGCTCATGACCATCGCCAACGATCGCCGCGACCTGAGCATGGCTGACGTGATCGTCTCACCTGATCTGGGCACCTACACAAGCGTGGACTATTACGGATACCGCGACATCATTCGCCTCGGATATGAAGGAGCAGCTCAGAAAGCCGCAGTTCTGCGTCCTTTCGCCCTGCCCGATGCTGAATGGCAGCAGTATCTGGCGGAGCGCGCGGCGCGCAGACGCGAGCCGGAAAAAGTAGCAAAAGTTATCAAGGTCACCGGAGCCAGTGAACTCGACGAGAAACGTGTCCAGAGAAAATTGCAGAAAACGATTCGCGGCGACCTGGATCTTCCCCGGCTGGAGACGAGATTGACTCGCATAATCGGCGAAGGCCGTTTCGATGCTCTGGACTATGAGGGGTTCGTGCAAAACGGCGTACCCGGATTGCTGATTCGCGCCCACGAAAAAAGCTATGGGCCGCCTTTTCTCGATTTGGCGCTGAACGTGAATGGCTCGGGGGTTGGCACGTTTGATTTTTCCACTGGCGGAAGAATCACGTTCATGGACGTTCGCGGCCGGGGCGAGTGGCGCAACGATATCCTGCTCGGTTCGAGCGATCTCGCCGCTACCGAGTTCTACCAGCCTATCGGCGAGAGCCATTTTTTCGTTGCTCCCTATGCATTCTTTTCGAAAGCTGCGCGCAATGCTTTCGTCGAGGAGCAACGCGTAGCCGTTTTTCACGACGAACGCGGAGGCGGCGGTTTCGACATCGGCTACAACACTGGACTGCGCAGCGAACTCCGCGTGGGGTATGAAATCTTCAATGGCGACCTCGCACCCCTCATTGGCGACGCCGGCTTGCCCACGATTCATGGCAACAGCGGCGAGGTTCGTTTGCGCTACGTCTTCGCGGGCCAGGACAGCCCGACCGTGCCAGCCAAAGGGCTGCGGCTGGTGCTGAATCTTTCCCACCTGTTCAACAGCCCGGGAACCACACAGTCCATCAATCAGGCGGAAGTACAGTCAACAACATTCGTACCAATCAGTTCGAAGACTTCGATTTTCTTCGGTGCGTCTGGGGGCACCACGTTCCGCCGTGATGCCGGGCCGTTTCAGCTTTTCTCCCTGGGCGGACCGTTTCGGTTAGGCGCCTACAGCACCGATCAATTTCTCGGCAATCACTATGGGTATCTCTCCGTAGGATTTCGCCGCGAGCTTTACCACCTGCCGCCTCTGATCGGCAAGAAAATCTATTGGGGCGGATGGTACGAGGCGGGCAGCGCGTTCAATGACCCTACGTCGGTTCAGGTTCTGGGCAGCATCAACCTCGGCATCATTGCCGATACCATTGTCGGGCCGATCACCCTGGGAGGCGCCGTCAGCCCGACGGGTCAAACTAAAGTGAACTTTTCCATCGGGCGACTGTTCCAGTTCTGAGACGGAAATGGCTGTGTGGCCGCGGGCGCCTCGCCCGCGCGGCTTCGGAACATAGTTCCGCGAAATGAAGGTTCGTGTCAGGGCACGGCTTCAGCCGTGCCGCTACCGAATCGAAACTGAATTTCCGCGCCCATCGCGCTACTTCCCCCAGGTTTGTAATATCTATAAGCTATAATGTTGCGCTGCGACGACGCGGCTGAGTTATAGGCGATTCTGCCCTCGTGGAGGCTCTCGACTCTACGCACTTGCCAAACGTCGCTCCTGGGCCAATTCTGCGCGTTCCAGGGACATTCTGGAACAGCTTCCCGAAGCCGCCAATCAATCCCGGATCCGCATCCATCAATTATCAATGAGTTATAAAGCGCGCCTCTTGCAACCAAAGCACTTATCTACTCATCGAACTAAGCAGGGGAAAGAGAGCGATTCGTATGAGCAAGCTTTTGATCTTCGTTAGCGTTTTCCTGTTAGCTGCCGCAGCTCTGGCGGCGCCTGTCCCACCGCTTTCCAAGACGCTCAACAACGCACGCTATATCTACGTCGCCGCTTACGATGGCGACCAGTTCAATCCCAATCTTCTTCCCGAGGACCGCCAGGCCATTGCCGCCGTGCAGGATGCGATCCAGAAGTCAGGCAAGTTCATTCTGGTGTATCAGCGCAGCCAGGCTGATATCGTGCTTCTGATTCAAAGCCGCCCCTCGGAAGACGTTCTCGCGGTGTACGACGGGCACGGCTTGCGTGATCAATACCTGTGGAGAGTAATGGGCCGCAACGGATTGCAGGAGGGCGAAACTCCGTTGGTCACCGAATTTCTTCAGGCCTTTGAGAAGGCGTCGGGCAAGACCCCCACGCCATAGCGTACAGGGGTGCCTCGACCAGGTTCCTTCGTGCCAGTTCCGGGGTCCCTCTCGGCTCAGCTGCCGAACTCTCTGGCGAACTCCACCAGACTCCGCACCGCAATTCCCGAGGGACCTTTCGCGATCCACGGCTTCTGATCTTCCATCCAGGCCGTGCCCGCGATGTCGAGATGGATCCAGGGAGTATCTTCGGCGAACTCTTTCAGGAACATCGCAGCCGTGATTGCGCCACCCCAGCGGCCGCCGGTGTTCATCATGTCGGCGATGTTCGACTTGATCTGCTCTTTGTATTCATCATCAAGCGGCAACCGCCACATCTTTTCACCAGCTTTGGCGAGCGCTTTATTGAACCGTTCGTACATGGCGTCGTCGTTCGCGAAGACTCCTGCATTCGCATAGCCCAGCGCGACCACCACTGCGCCCGTCAGAGTTGCGGCGTCAATCAGGTGCGTGCAGCCCAGCTGCTTTGCGTAGCTCAAACCGTCGGCTAGCACTAGACGTCCTTCCGCATCCGTGTTGATGATCTCGATCGTCTTGCCTGACATCGCTGTCTGAATGTCGCCCGGCTTCTGCGCTTTACCGGATGGCATGTTCTCCGTGGCGCAGACGATGCCGATCACTTTCACTTTCGGCTTGAGCAGCGCAATGGCCCGCATCACGCCGATCATGGTCGCGCCGCCGGCCATGTCGTACTTCATCTTCTCCATGCCGTCGGCGGGTTTGATCGAAATGCCGCCGGTATCGAAAGTGATGCCTTTGCCGACAAGTCCGAGCACCGGTTTTTCCGGCGAGCCCGCTGGTTCGTATCGCATGACGATCAGCGCCGGAGGCTCATCCGAACCCTGGGCCACGCCCCAGAATGCGCCCATCTTCAATTCTTTGATTTTATCTGCGCCGTAGACTTCACATTTCAGCCCGACTTCCTGCGCCATCTTTTTGGCATG
Source organism: uncultured Acidobacteriota bacterium (assembly GCA_963759395.1). GTDB lineage: Bacteria > Acidobacteriota > Terriglobia > Terriglobales > Acidobacteriaceae > CAVWZH01. The sequence continues at coordinate 47,471 of CAVWZH010000003.1, forward strand.
CTCCGCGAGGATAGTAGGCGTCATGCGGTTGCTGGGCTCATTGACGAGCTCACGCACAAAATTCTGCGATTCGCCAAGAACGCGAGCTTCGTCCATGGTTTTCTGCAAGGCCGCCTGATCGTCGCGGGCGACGACCGTCAGCGCATCGATCTGCTGATCTTTTCGGTCGCTCTGGTAGGTGTTTGAATCGAAGTTGCCGATCAGCGCGCCTTCGACGATGGCCCTTACCGCCTCGCCTGCCGGAATCTCATTCTCGGGCGCGAGAAACGCGAAGCTGCGCAAGCTCCTCGATTTCAGCCCCCGCACCGCCGCACCGGCCAGCTTGCGCAAATCGGAGGCAGAAAACTTCTTCGCCTTGCCGCCGCCAAGCAGCAGCAGCCGTTTCGCTTTGAGCTTTGCCGGTTTGTGCAGCAACGTGCTCTCGAAATTCTTGCCTGTGGTTTCGCCGCTGGCGATTACTTCGGTGGCCGCGTCTTGTACTGCCTTGTCGCTTGACGCGACAAACGCCTCAGTTTTGTCCTTCTCGCCACGGTCGAGCACGACAGCGACCAGACATTCAGTTTCCACATCCGCAGGATTAGCAAAAGAAAGATTAGTTTTCATGGGTGTCGATTCAGTATCGTCGCGGAAAGGGCAAAAACGCAACCGCGAGGGTGCCAGAGTACAGGCTTGACTCGGGAGGTAAACTTGCCGAACCGAATTTGAGCAGAGGGTCAACTTGGCGAACGCAAATAACACGCCTGGTGAGAGCGGTCGGCCCGGCGTGGCCACCTGGGTCGGTCTCTTCATCGCACTCTTCGGAATGCTGCTGATCCGGCAAATTTTCCGCATGATTAACCCCGATCCTGGCACTGCGCTGGTCGTAGTGCGCGAAGCACTCTACTTTGCCTGCGCGGGTGCGCTGCTTTGGCTGGTCACGCATTGGGAGAAACTTCCGCTCACCTCCGTCGGCCTGGGAACGTGCGTTTGGTGGAAATCTGTTTTGTGGGGTCTTGTGCTCATGGTTCTCTGTGGAGCGGTGGCGGCGGTCCTATCCCAGCTGACTTCATACGGCCACGGGCCAGGCTCATCTTCCATGGACCGGTTGCCGCTCTGGCTGATTGTAGTGATCGTTTGCCGCGCCGGCTTTGTGGAGGAACTGTTCTATCGCGGCTACGCCATCGAACGCCTGCAGGCTCTCGGTCTTGGCCGTGTTGCCTCTGCTTTGCTGCCACTGCTTCTGTTTGCGGCCGCTCACTACACGGGCGGCGCGGCCAACATTTTGATCGCCTTGGTACTGGGCGCGATCCTGACGGGCTTCTATCTATGGCGCCGCGATCTGGTCGCCAACATCATCGCGCATACGCTAGTGGATCTCGTGGCCAACGTGCTACCTCGGCTGGGAAAATGAAGCGGAAAGCCGTATCGCTTTGGGTTGCGTCCCTATTAGCCTGCGCCGCAGGTTTAACCCAAGGCCAGACGGCGCCTTCCACAGCGCGATCTCACGCCCCGCGCGCCCTCCCGCTGACCAAGTTTTATGACACGCCGAGTCCTCTGCGCGCCGGCAAGCCGGGCGAACTGATTCGCTCCGAGCCGTTTGACGATTACGATCTGCCAAATGAGATATCAGCAGTCCGCATTCTTTACCATTCCCGTAACGCCGCCGGAGATGATGTGGCAGTCTCGGGAGTTGTGCTGGTCCCTGACGCGAAGCCGCCGGCCGCCGGCTGGCCTATCATTGCCTGGGCGCATGATTTCGCCGGCTCCGCGCGGGCATGTGCGCCTTCTCTGCAAAGAAACTTGAGCGCCGGACCCTTGCTTGCGATGTATCCCGGGGTCGGCTACGCCGTTGTGGCCTCCGACTACGCTGGACTTGGCACTAACTCTCCCGCGGCAATTCTGGACATGCAGTCGAACGCGCTCGATGTCATCCACTCCATTCCGGCAGCGCGTACAGCGGTGCCCGGGCTTGGCTCCAGGTGGATTGCCGCAGGGAATTCTCAAGGGGCTGTCGTGGCCGTGGGTGTGGCCGAGGCAGAGAGCGGACTTCGCGATCCCAATTATCTCGGCGCTGTGGCCATCTCTGGTGTGGCGGACGCGGCGGATCTCTTTGAACGCCAGTCTCAGGGCCCCAGCTATCGTGGGCTCGTGTTTCTGGCACAGGGAATCAAAGCAATCTTCCCGGAGTTCAAGGTCGAGGAAATGCTGGCCGAGAAGGCGATTCCGCTTTATCGGCATGTGCAGCAGGCTTGTGATCTCAATATGGATTTGCACCTTTCCGCGGCTGAGATGCTGAAGCCCGGATGGGAAAACAATCGCTATGTCAAAGAGTTTTTTGCGAGGAACACTCCCGGCCAGAAACCCGCTTTTGGTCCAATACTCGTAATCGGCGCTGACGCTGACCCGAATGCCCCGTCGAAATTGACCGCGGTGACCGTTACCCGAATGTGCAGCCAGGGAGATCGCGTCGTTTTCTATCAATATCCAGAGGTCGATGCCAGTGCGGTGGTTGGCACTTCGGTCAGCGATCAACTCAGTTGGATTCGCGCCCGCTTTGCCGGCCATCCTGCACCCAGCAACTGCCGCTGACTTCCTCTCCCCGTGTGCGCGTGGACACTGCGTGTCTACAGGGCCACGTCCAACCTTTCTCTCAATGCCCATAAGCACAATCTTTTCAATGCCGTGGCAATGGTGGCCGGCGTGCCATCTGGATTGGCGGAACGAACAGTTCAGGAGGCCCATATGGCACAACTCAATCAATGGAACGGAAAGGGAACGAAATCGCAATATGAATCAGGAACGCAGAATCGCAACACCTGGTGGAGCGATCATCTACCGGAATTATTTGCTGGCGGAGTGTTGCTGGCGTTTGCTCTGGTGGTGGTCAGTTGCTCAAAGTTTGGGGAGAAACCTGCAGCTGTGGCCATGAACCAGCCGGCAGCGCCAGTGTCAACACCTGCAGTAACGCCGGCTGCGCAGCCTGCGGTGGTTCCACCTGCCGCGCCGAAGAAGTTGAAGAGGAAACGGCCGACGACCGCCACTTACGTCAATCCAGAATATGGCGTCGCCATCACTTATCCGAGGAAGTACAGCCTGCTGGTCGGTGACAAGGCACAGTTGAACTGGACCGGCCTGGGACCGGTCGAAACCAATTTCGTGAACTCCGGTGGTAGGACTTTGGCGGCTGTCGAGTTGCCGAATGACTTGTTCCCGAATAGCGATCTGAGTTCGGCCTTTGTGAACGTGAGCGTAAAAACCGGACTGACGACCGCGGAATGTGCCCAGTTTGCTTTTCCGCGTGAAAATGCTTCCGGTGCGGACAAGTCCCCGAAGGAAATCATCGGCGCCAATGAGTTCGCAGCAGCTACCGAGTTCAACGAGCAAGCCACGGCCCAAGCCGAAGCCAAGTACTACCACACCTTCCAGAACGGAGCTTGCTACGAGTTCACGCTGGGCGTTGCAACCACTGGCGATGAAGGAGACGTAAACGTAGCTCAGGTGGATCGCCGGCAAGTCTTCGACCGGCTGGAAAAGATTCTGACGACAGTGAAGATTCAGCCCGCCGAAGTTCCGGCCACTGAAGGTCCAGTGCAGACCGAAGCGCCAGCCGAGAAGGCCACGCCCAGCGAGACGCCGATTCCTTCTTCCGCTACTCGTTTCTAGGATGGTCGGAGTTTCACCGGCCGGCGGTGAAACTGACCACCCCCAAAAGCGGCACGGCAGCTAGAGCTGCCGTGCCGCTTGCATTGGCGATCCAATTGAATTGTACGTCGCGTTTACTTCTTCGGGCGGCGGGGAAGAATACTAAAACGCTTTCTCCCTCCGATTCGGTAGGTTTCGAAATCGTCGTAATCCACGGTCAAAATCAAACTCAGCGACTCGCGGGCGGCGAGATGAACCAGCGTGGCGTCGGCGAAGTCCATGGGACGGTCGGCGTACTGGCCCATGAGCGCATGAAGCTCGGGCAAGTCAGAATCGCTTATCGGATGGACAGTAAGGGCGCCTGATCTGACAAATCTCCACGCTTTCTCGATGTTATGCGGATTTTTCCCCGTCAAATGGAACATCTCGGTGAGTACTGCTTCGGTAGTGAGCAGCGGTATGCGAACGGAGCGCAGCGCCTCTAAGCAAGCGTCATGCCACAGATCGTCCGCCTCGACGATGGCCAGAATGGCGCCAGTGTCAATCAGTCCGTCGGGAGGCATTGGCTTCCTTGGCGTGCTTTTGCCGAATGATTTCCCGAACAAGTTCGTTGGCCCGTTGTGAGCGGGTCGGATCGCCGCCGCGTATCGTACCGACGGTCGCCATCACCCGACGTCGCAGCGCAGCTTGTTCCGCTTCGTCGCCGTTCCGGCCGTTGCGATGTTCGATGAGCCAGTCAGACGTGATGCGGTCGAGCAGCACTGACAGGGAAGTTCCCTCCCGTCGGGCTTCGCTTTCCAGTTCCGCCTTCTTCTCGGCGGAAACCCGCCAACTGTAAACCTCAGTTTTCATGCACTACATTGTAGTGCATCAACAGCCTGGGAACAAGAGGCCTTTTGGATTCACGACTCAGAGGACCACAATCGTGATTCCCGGATTCTTCCGTCCCAAGTCTCGGTCCTGCTTGAGCTCGGGCCGCGCCTGAAGCAGTTTCCACGTCCGTTCGTCCGATATCGACCAGTCTTCTCCGAAGATGCAACTGCGAATCTGTCCGTTCTGGCACATCTCGACCAGCCGCCGCTGCGCGGCGATACGAATGTCTCCCCCGGCTCCGGAGGAACCATAGCCGTGGATCAGTTTCACAATTCCGGATTTCTCGCGCCGTGCGGCGGCCAGTTCCTGGTCAAGTCGGCTCAGGGCCTCGTGGACGGTGGGCATTCCAGCTTCGAGATTCGCCATCCGAAGGGCTGGCTTTTGCGGCTTGCCTCGGTTGTTCATCCGACAACCATTTACCTGCCCTTGCGGCTTCGAGCCACGGCTTCCCGCGCTTCTTTGTCAGCCGTCCTGCGCCGTTCGGTCTCGCGCTTGTCCCAGAGCTGTTTCCCTTTTGCCAACGCCAGCTCAACTTTCACTCTGCCATTCTTGAAATACATGCGGGTAGGGATGAGCGTGAGTCCCTTCTGCTGGGTTTGGCCGATCAGCCTCTTAAGCTCTTCGCGATGAACCAGGAGTTTGCGGGTCCGAAGGGAGGCGTGGTTGGAATAGCTGCCGTGTTCGTAAGGACTGATGTGGGCGTTCAGCAGCCAGAGTTCCCCGTTGTTTACCAGCCCATAGGCGTCTTTCAGGTTGGCCCGGCCGCTGCGGATCGATTTGACCTCGGTTCCGGTCAGGGCGATGCCAGCCTCAAATTTTTCCAGCAAGAAGTAGTTATGCGAAGCGATCCTATTAACGGCAGCGTCTCGTTGTCCGGCGGCAGTTGGGTCGCGCCGGGGATTCTTCTCCGGATTAGCCTTGGTTTGGTGCACGGACTGGCGCGGCATGGTTCAGTTATCTCATAGGAGGGTTGCAGGTGTCAGGGGATACGGCTCTTTGCGGCGCGCGATTCGACTCATACGCCAACTATGCGGGGCTGATCGACGCCCAATTGCGTAGGGTCTGCGGGGCTAGAACCAAAGGATGTAACTGCTACCAGAGCAGTAACTTCGGAACGCTTTGGTGCGATGCTATAATCAAAAATTGAGGTCTTCTTCGGCACAAATTGAAAGCCCGTCCCCCGGGTTTCGGCCAGCCCGAGGGATGAAGACTGCCTGCGAGGGACCAGTGATAAGACGCCTGATCTGTTTGGGTACACTTGCCGTACTGGTGATGGCCGCGACGGTTTTGTCGGCTGAGTCGGCTAAGTCGCTGTACAACAAGGGGAAAGACGCCGAAGCCCGGCAGAACTACGAACAAGCGTACGACTACTACAAAGCCGCTTTCAATTTGAAGCCCAAGGATTTGTCGTACCGGGCGTCCTACGAACGGTTGCGCTTCCTGGCCGGCGCCTCGCACGTTCATCGTGGGCAACTTCTGCGGGAGGCAGGCAAGTTGCAGGAAGCCTTAGCCGAATTCCAGAAAGCGGCCGAGATCGACTCCTCGAGCTTCATCGCAACCCAGGAGTTGAAGCGCACCCAGCAGATGATTAACGCCGCATCAGGTGCGCCGGCGCCACGCGCGGCAGCACCCGTTCATTCGGAATTGGAAGAGCGGGTGCAGGAAGCACGCGGCCCGGTGGAACTGGCCGCGATCTCGAACGTACCCATCACGCTCAAGCTGACCGAAGATACCAAGGTCATTTATGAAACGGTGGGAAAGTTGGCGGGGATCAATGTGTTATTTGATCCCGATTACACCTCGCGGCGAATCAAGATCGAACTGAACGGTGTGACCCTGGAAGAGGCGCTGGAGATCATTGCGCTCGAATCCAAAACGTTTTGGCGCCCGGTGACGCCGAACACGATTTTTGTGGCGCAGGACAATCCCACCAAGCGCAAGGAAGTCGAGCAGAGCGTTATCAAGACGTTCTATCTGGCGAATCTCTCGCAACCGCCGGAACTGCAGGATGTGGTGAATGCGTTGCGGCAGATTCTGGAAATTCAAAAAATTCAACAATTGCAATCGCAGGGGGCGATCATTGTTCGCGGCACGCCAGACCAGATCGCGTTGGCAGAAAAGCTGGTTGGCGATTTGGACAGAGCCAAACCAGAAGTAGTGATCGATATCGCGATCATGCAAGTGAGCCGCGACAAGGCGAAAACCCTGGGGCTTAGCCCGCCGACCAGCGCCACCGTCGCCTTGCAGAACAACATCAACACCACTACGACCGGTGGAACGACCACCGGGACGACCAACACCAGCAGCACCGGTGGAACCGCGAACCAGATCACCCTCAACGCGCTGGGCAATCTGAACGCGACCGATTTTACGGTCACCATTCCCCCCGCCACCCTGACTGCGCTGGCCAGCGACAGCAGCACCAAGATTATTCAGAATCCGCAGATTCGAGCCGTGGATGGCCAGAAAGCCTCGTTAAAGATCGGCGAGAGGTTGCCGGTGGCCACGGGATCGTTCCAGCCGGGCATCGGCGGCGTGGGCATCAACCCGCTGGTGAATACGCAGTTTCAATATCTCGATGTTGGCGTGAATATCGACATCACGCCCCATGTGCATGCCGGACGTGAGGTCAGCCTCAAAGTCACGATGGACGTTTCCTCCCAGACGGGCACATCGAACATCGGAGGCATCAGCCAGCCCATCATCGGCCAGCGCAAGATTGAGCACGAGATTCGCCTGAAAGAGGGGGAAGTCAACCTGCTGGGCGGCATGCTGGAAGATCAGCAAACCAGGTCTTTGAGCGGACTGCCGGGCCTCTCCTCGATTCCTCTTCTGAAGTATCTGTTCTCGCAGACCCAGACCGACCACAGCGAGAACGAGATTGTCTTTGCTCTGATCCCGCATATTGTGCGCGGTATTGACCTCACCGAACTGAACCAGCGGGAACTGGAAGTCGGCACGGGCAACGCTATTTCGTTGCGCCGCGTCGCCAAGCCGGTCAGCCCCACCGGACCGGCGGCTGATGGTGCAACCCCGGCTGCAATGCCGGGGCCGCCCCAAGCGGCAGCGCCGGCGCCTTCGCCCGCGATGACACCGGCGAGTTTTGCTTTTGAGCCAGCCAATATTACGCAACCGACAGGGGCAACCTTTGCCGTCAATGTGATGCTTTCAGGGGCGCAGAATGTTTATTCAGTGCCCTTGCAGATCAGCTACGATCCGAAAGTGCTGCAAGTGGTGAACATTTCGAACGGAGGATTATTGTCCCAGGACGGTCAGGCGGTGGCACTGGTGCACCGTAACGACGAGCAAACCGGGACAGTGCAGGTTACGGCCACCCGCCCCCCGGGCGCGAGCGGGATTTCAGGCCAGGGTGTAGTTGTGACTGTGACGTTTCTGGCGAAGGCGAGTGGACAATCCACTCTGACGATCGCGAAGGGCGGCGCACGCGACCCCAGCATGCAGGCCCTGCCCGTGTCAGGAGCGGTAGCAACCGTCACGGTGCAGTGAGGAAGGAACAGGGGCGGGTTAGCTGTTCCGGCTGAAAGCGCCGAGCAGGGCTATCGAATTAGGCAGGTCAAGATGTTCTCCCCCAGCTGCGGGACAGCGCAAGAAGAAGGCTGAACATCCTGGCAGCATCTGACGATGGATCTCTATGAAGTGTGTCATTCCCAAGCAGGTTTTCCGGCGGAACTCGGGCGGCTTCACTCTGATCGAGTTGATCGTGGCGACCGCGATCCTGGTGATTCTGACTGGCCTCGCGGTGCCGATGGCGCGGGTCGCCATCAAGCGGGAACGCGAGCGGGAACTGCGCCGTGAGTTGTGGGAAATGCGCGACGCGATTGACCGCTACAAGGACGCCGCGGACCGGGGTGGATTCCAAATCAAAGTGGACACGCAGGGCTATCCGCCCGATCTGCAGACTCTGGTGGATGGCGTCGATGTGAACGGGAAGAAACTCAGGTTCCTGCGGCACATTCCCGTGGATCCGATGACCGGCAACACTGATTGGGGATTGCGCTCCATGCAGGATGATGCCGACTCCGACTCCTGGGGCGGGCAGAACGTCTTCGACGTCTACACCAAGGCTCAGGGCAAAGGACTGGACGGAACGGACTATAAGGACTGGTAATGTCGAGCCCCCGCAAAAAGAGCCGCGGATTTACCCTGATGGAGCTGATGATTGTCATCAGCCTGATTCTGATTCTGGTCTCCATCTCGATTCCGGCTTACAACCAGTCGATTCTGCGGGCGAAAGAATCCGTGTTGAAGCAGGACTTATTTGAGTTGCGCTCGCTGATCTCACAATACACACTCGACAAACAGAAAGCCCCGCAGGCCCTGGACGATCTGGTGTCGGCCGGATACCTGAAGCAACTTCCCAGAGATCCCATGACCGGAGAGGCAAACTGGACGGTGGAGCAGGAAGATACCGTGATGTCTCCCGACCAGACCGACCCGGGCATCGATGACGTGCACAGTTCCTCGAACCAGATTTCGAGCGACGGAACGGCGTACAGCACGTGGTAGTTCTCAGCCGTCAGCCATCAGCGTTCGCCGTCAGTAATCGACACAACATTCGGACTATCGAGTAGTTGTCCCGAGACGATGAACATTTTGCTGGAATTCGTGGCCACGTTCTGCACGGCGATGTTCGCAGGGGCCGCTGTGTACATCACGCTCGTGGAGCATCCGGCGCGTATGGAGTGCTCGACTGCGCTGGCAGTCGCCGAGTTCGCACCCAGTTATCGCCGGGCCACGGTTATGCAGGCATCGCTTGCAGCAATCGCCTTCCTCGCGGCAGTCGGCGCTTGGCTGAACGGCACAAGATTCGCCTGGCTCCTCGGCGGAATCCTCATATTGGCGGTAATTCCGTACACCTTGATTGCGATTCTTCCCACAAATAAGAAGCTGCTCGATTCTTCCTTGGACCGCAACTCCGATACGGCGCGTCTGCTTCTGAGTCGATGGGGGAGGTTACATGCGGTGAGGACGGTGCTGAGCGTCGTGGCGCTCCTCGTCTTTTGTTCGATATTGACCATGCCTTACCCGCCACTTTCAATGGAACGAGCAAAAGAGGCAGTGCTGCGGCAGGACTTGTTCATGCTACGTTCGTTGGTCTCGCAGTACACGCTCGATCTTCGAAAACCACCCAAGTCGCTCGACGATCTGGTGAAGGCCGGGTACCTCAAGAAGATTCCTTTAGACCCAATGACTGGAAAGCCAGACTGGAGAGTGGACCAGATGGAGATCGTCGATCCGAACCACGAGCCGGCGATCTGCAGTGTGCACAGTTCGTCGTCTAGGATATCGAGCAACGGGACGGCATACGGCACGTGGTGAGTTCGTTCCGGCACAAGCTGCCATGATTAATTCGATCGCACTCTTCTTCTGATTTGCCCCTGCGATTTGAACACTTCCTCTCCAAGCACTAACATCTAAGCCATGCCCGTTGAGACTGAAATTACTCCCGCAACCTACACGCCCATTCGGGCGCCGCGCGGCACGCAAATTTCCTGCAAGGGCTGGCAGCAGGAAGCGGCCATGCGCATGCTGATGAATAACCTCGACGAGGAAGTTGCAGAGCGGCCGCGAGATCTGGTCGTCTACGGTGGAACCGGGCGCGCCGCGCGCAGTTGGGAGGCGTATCACGCCATTGTCGCCTGTCTCAAGAATCTCGAGAACGACGAAACGCTGCTGGTGCAATCGGGCAAGCCGGTGGGCGTGTTCAAGACCCATGAGTATGCGCCGCGCGTGCTGATCGCGAATTCCAATCTGGTGGGCCACTGGTCGAACTGGGAGAAATTCAACGAACTGGAGCGCGCCGGACTGATGATGTATGGCCAGATGACGGCAGGTTCGTGGATTTACATCGGCTCACAGGGAATTGTGCAGGGAACGTTTGAGACGTTTTCAGCGGCGGGCGAGAAACATTTTGGCGGTGACTTGGCGGGCAAGCTGATCGTCTCGGGAGGCATGGGCGGTATGGGCGGAGCGCAGCCGCTGGCGGCGACTATGACCGGTGCGGCATTTCTGGGCATTGATGTCGATCCGGAGCGCATCAAAAAGCGGCTGAAAACCGGCTACTGCGATTTCATGGTCACTACGCTGGACGAAGCGTTGCGGATTTTGAAGAACGCGGTGCGCAAAAAAGAAAATGTTTCAGTTGGCTTGGTGGGAAACTGCGCGGATGTAATTCCTGAACTGGCCGAGCGCGGAGTGGTGCCCGACATTCTGACCGATCAGACTTCGGCGCACGATCCGCTGAACGGTTACGTGCCGAACGGCATGACGCTGGCCAAGTCTGTCGAGTTACGGAAAAACGATCCGCAGGCGTATCAGGAAAAATCGCTAGACGCGATCGCGCGCCACGTGGAAGGCATGCTGCGGCTGCAGAAAATGGGAGCGGTGACGTTCGACTACGGCAATAACATTCGCACCTTCGCGTTCCAGCGAGGCGTGAAAAACGCCTACGATTTTCCCGGGTTTGTGCCCGGCTATATTCGCCCCTTGTTCTGCGAAGGGCGCGGGCCGTTTCGCTGGGTGGCGCTTTCGGGTGAGCCGTCGGACATTCACGTCACTGACGATCTGGTGCTCGAGCTTTTTCCCGACAACAGGATCCTGCGACGCTGGATCGACTTGGCGAAGAAGCGAATCAAGTTTCAGGGCCTGCCGGCCCGCATCTGCTGGCTGGGATACGGCGAGCGGGCGGAATTCGGTCTGGCCATGAACGATCTGGTGAAGAAAGGCAAACTTAAAGCTCCCATTGTGATGGGCCGCGATCACCTGGATTGCGGCTCGGTGGCCTCTCCCTTCCGCGAAACCGAGAGCATGAAAGATGGCAGCGATGCCGTGGCCGATTGGCCGCTACTGAACGCCCTGGTGAACACGGCTGCCGGAGCATCCTGGGTTTCGATCCATAACGGTGGCGGAGTGGGCATCGGATATTCTCTGCACGCCGGCCAGGTCACGGTCGCCGATGGAACCGAGGCGATGGCGAAGCGGATCGAGCGGGTGTTGACCACAGATCCGGGGATGGGAATCATTCGGCACGCGGATGCGGGGTATGAAGAGGCACAGGCTTTTGCGAAGGAGAAGGGCGTGAAGGTGCCGATCAAAGGCCTTGATGCGCCCCACTGAGTTGTGTCCCTTGACCTCATACACCCATTGGGTCAGTATTTGCAGGTGGTCGACCGCAATTCAACTTGGTGTCCCAGGTGCGAGCAGGCCTTTCCGCTCTCTCAGCAGGTATGCCCACACTGCGGAGGAACCCTCGACGTGAAGTGGTCTGACTACGCCCGGTCGAAGGGCGCCACGCGTGCCAAGATGCGTGGGAAGGGTGCGCGCCCTAAGGCACGTGGAAAGAGCTAGCCCCCGAGGCGGAGAGGCATTCATGTTAACCGTGCTCCTTGTGTTTTTGACTATCGCCGCTTGCCTCGCTGTTCGGGAGTTGGTAGGTATTCGTCGGCAGGTATCGAGCCTTCGTCAGTTCGTGGAATGGACTGCTGTCGGCTTCCTTGAAACCAAAGACCTGCACCCCGCTCAACGAGAATATCTAGAGAAAACAAAGGAAGATCTCATCCGTGAGGGCAACCTGAGCAAGCAACAAGTTGACAGTATGAGGCGTTGAGCGGAACTCTGAGAGATCGCCGGTGCTCGTGGTTCAGTCACCACGCACATTGTCCGTTCCCATTTGGGGAATGTCGTGACCAATTCCCCCGATTCCCGTTGACTCTATATATCAATAGACATATTTATGTATAATGGAACTGACGCCGAGGGTGGTCGTCTGGATAGGCTCTAGCCGTAGAGATCTGCGTGCCTTTCCGCGCGCAGTCCGGCGCGACATTGGGCAGGCTCTCTATACCGCGCAACAAGGTGAAACCGATCCATCGGCCAAGCCGTTGCGAGGTTTTGGTGGAGGCTCTGTATTGGAAGTGGTCTCTCGGCATCGCGGAGACACCTGGCGGGTGGTGTACACCGTCGGCTACGCGGAAGCGGTTTACGTGCTGTATGCGTTTCAGAAGAAGTCGAAGCGCGGAATTGCGACCCCGAAGAAAGAAATGGAGCTGATTCACCAACGGCTGAACGAGGCGGAGCGGCTGCACCGGGAAAGGCAAAACTGACGTGACCAAACGAGCGCAAAAGCCCAACGGCGTGAGAAAGGCGGGTGCGAAGCGGCTCGCCATGGAGAAAAGCAGCGGCAATGTTTTTGCCGACCTCGGCTTGCCTCATCCAGAGCAGGAACTGCTGAAAGCCAAACTCACGCTGCAAATCTACCGTCTGATCAAACGGCGCGGCATTACCCAAACCGAAGCCGGCAAAGTCCTTGGCGTCAAACAGCCGCACGTTTCGGCGTTGATGCGTAACCGCGCGGGTGCTTTCTCGATCGAACGCCTCATGGACTTCCTCACTGCCTTGGGACAGGACGTAGAGATAACCGTCCGGCCCACGCGTAAGCAGCACGGAGAGGTTTCTGTCCTGACGTAAGGCGGGTGACCCAGGCAATTGCACCCTGAAGAGCGGGAATGAACGTTCTGGCAGCCTGACTGCTAAACTGCTGTAGCGTGATCTTGCCAGGAAAATCCCATCAACGAAGCGGGCATCCGCTGCTTCTTAGCCAGCATTGGCCAGCTGCTCACTCTTCGCTCCCCCTCCGCACAACCTGGCCCGCGCCGGGGCCCGGAACTCAAAGAACTCGGCATCATCCGCGATGGCGCGGTCTTGTGTATCGGCGGAAAGATCGTTTCTGCGGGTACGACGAAAGATGCTCTGCGCGATCCCTGGGTGCTGAAGAATCGCAAGAAGATCGTCGAGATCGACTGCGCCGCGACAGGTGGTGCTGCCGGGTTTCGTCGATTCCCACACTCACCCTGCATTCGTGACACCGCGACTGGTGGATTTTGAAAAGCGCATCGCCGGTGCCAGCTACGAGCAGATCGCGGCAGCCGGCGGTGGAATTCGGTCGAGTGTTGACGCGGTGCGCGAAGCCACCAAACCCCACTTGGCAGAGAGAATCCTGCGCGCCCTCCAGGAGATGGCCGAACAAGGTACGACGACGGTCGAAGCGAAATCCGGCTATGGACTATCGCTGGAATCTGAGCTGAAGTCACTGGAAGCTATTCGCGATGCGGCCAAGCGATGGCCAGGGACGGTGGTTCCGACGTTGCTGGGCGCACATGTTGTGCCCAAAGAGTATCAAGGCCGCCCGCGAGATTATCTGGAGATCGTCTGCCAGCAGATGATTCCACAGGCGGCAAAGCGCAGGCTCGCCCAGTTTGTGGATGTGTTCACCGAACGCGGAGCGTTCAGCGTCGAAGATACCGAGAAAGTCTTTGATGCGGCAGCCGCGCACGGGCTGGGAATGCGCGCACATGTTGGCCAATTGAGTGAGACTCCACTGCGCCAGTTGCTACGCTTCAATGTGGCCTCACTCGACCACCTGGACCACGTGAGCGACAACGACATCGCGCAACTGGCGAAACGCGATACCGTAGCCACGCTTGTGCCGGGAGCCAACTACTTTCTCGGGCTGGAGAAATTTCCTCCGGCGAGAAAGTACATCGATGCCGGAGTTGCGGTAGCGCTGGCTACAGACTACAATCCCGGATCTTCGCCAACTCCGAGCATGCCGTTTGTGCTGTCCTTAGCGTGCACGCACATGAAAATGTCGCCCGCGGAAGCGATCGTGGCTGCGACCGTCAATGGCGCGTGCGCCCTCCGCATGCAGGGACGTAAGGGAACGGTTGAGCCGGGCAAAGACGCCGACCTGGCCGTCTTTGATTGCGAGGACTATCGCGAGATTCCGTACTGGTTCGCTTCCAACCGGTGTGCCTTCACGGTGCTGGGCGGGAAGGCTCGTGCCGCCGCGAGGGGACTGGATTGGACTGTTGGATCATCATGGTAAGGAAATGGGCCGAACCAAGTTGAGGGAAGCATGAGGCGGACATTACTCGTAATTCTGTGGGTTTCTGCTTTTGTTTCACTCGCTCCGGCACAGCGATTGCCCGAGTTGGCGGTCCCGCAGAACTACCAGCTAACCATTGAACCAGATTTCACGCGGGATGATTTCGCCGGCCAAGAGACCATCCAGATTCGGGTTTTGAAACCGGTTTCCGAAATTGTGCTGAACTCCGCGGACATTGAGTTCCGCGAAGCGACCATCACCGCCGGCGGAACCACGCAGAAAGCCAAGGTCACTCTCGACAGGACAAAGGAGATGGCGACTCTGGCGGTGGACCAGCCAATTCCGGCGGGGCCAGCCACGATTTTCATTCGCTACCGCAGCATTTTTAACGGAGAGCTGCGCGGTTTTTACCTGAGCCGAGTGGACGGCCGCAAGTATGCCATCACGCAGTTTGAGGCGACCGATGCCCGCCGCGCTTTTCCTTGTTTCGATGAGCCAGCGTACAAAGCTACTTTCGATATCACGGTGATCACCGATCAGGGCCTGGTGGCAATTTCCAATGGCAAGGTTATTTCCGACCAGCCAGGGCCGGGCGCCGGCAAACATAGTGTGCACTTCGCCACTACGCCGAAGATGTCGTCGTACCTGGTGGCGCTCGCGGTCGGGGAGTTTGAGCACATTGATGGCGAAGCCGATGGAGTTCCTATCCGGGTCTGGACCACGGCCGGCAAGAAGGACCAGGGAAAGTTTGGACTGGAAACGGGCAGGCAGTGTATCCAGTTTTACAACCGGTATTTTGAAATCAAGTATCCCTTCGAGAAGCTGGATTTGATCGAGGTCCCGGATTTCGCCTCTGAAGCCATGGAGAATACCGGTGCAATTATTTTTCGGGACTCCGCCCTTCTGCTCGATCCTGAGCATTCCTCCGTGGACCAAGAGAAGGCGGTTGCGACGACGATCGCCCACGAGATCGCGCATCAATGGTTCGGCGATCTGGTCACCATGGCCTGGTGGGACGATTTGTGGTTGAACGAGGGTTTTGCCAATTGGATGCAGACCAAGCCCATCGCCGCCTGGAAACCGGAATGGAACCTTGAGCTCGATGACATCCGCGACAGCGAACGAGCGCTGGCGCTGGACTCCCTGGCCAGTACGCATCCCATCCACCAGCCGGCTGAAACTCCGAATCGCATCAACGAACTGTTTGATGAGATTTCCTACGACAAGGCGGCAGCGGTCTTGCTGATGACGGAAAACTACCTGGGTCCGCCAGTCTTTCGGGCTGGCGTGAACAAGTATTTGCAGCAACACGCTTATGGCAACGCCACTTCAAAAGATTTCTGGAACACTCTGGCGGCCGTTTCGGGCAGACCGGCCGATCGGGTAATGGCGAGCTTCGTAACCCAGCCGGGCGCGCCAATGATCAGCGTAAATGCGCGCTGCGCGGGCGGTTCGACAAGCGTCACATTGTCACAACAACGTTATTTCTACGATCGCAGGTTATTCACAGCCGGAAGCGGAGAGCTGTGGACGGTCCCCGTGTGCCTGAAACTTGGCGGCGGGACGGAAGGCGAGAGCCAATGCCGCTTACTCTCTGAAAGCCGCGAGACCTTTACATTTCCGGGTTGTGCGCCGTGGGCGCTGGCCAACGCCGACGCGAAAGGGTACTACCGGTCGTCATACGAGGTTGACGCGCTCCACGAGATGTCCCGCTCGATCGAGCTTCATTCCGACGCGGGCGAACGAGTCCGCTTGTTGAGTGATGATTGGGCTTCGGTTCGTGTAGGGCGGCAGACGATTGGAGGCTATCTGGGATTTGTCGAAGGATTCAGAGAAGAGCGCAATCGTGCGGTAATGGACGAGTTGACCGAGCGGCTTGAGTACGTTGCTAAATATCTGGTGACCGACCCGGATCGGGAGAGCTACCAGAGTTGGTTGCGGAATCTGTTGGAACCCGCTGCTAAGGAACTGGGTTGGACGCCCTCACCCGGGGAGAGTGACGAGCGCAAGATCCTGCGCTCGCAGGTCCTTTACGCGCTGGGCCATGCTGGGGGGGACCCGCAAGTGTTGGCCGAAGCGGCGGGGCTTGCGCAGCACGCGTTGGCCGATCCATCGTCGATCGATAGCACGGTGGCCAGCACCGTCTTCGCCTTGGCCGCGCAGACCGGTGGTTCGTCTTTCTACGACAAAATCGTAGGCCGTCTGAGAGAGACTTCTTCGCCCGAGGAATATTACCTTCTGCTCGACACGCTGCCACGATTCCGTGATCCCAAACTGCTCTCGCGCACACTTCGATTTGCGCTGACTCCCGACGTCCGCGGCCAAAACGTCCCCAAACTGATCTCTGCAGTGATGGAGAATTCCGCCGGCCAGCGGTTGGCGTGGGACTTTGTGCGAACGCGCTGGCCGGAAGTCAGGAAGGCCGTGGGCGAATTCAATACTATAGAACTAGTGGAGGCTACCGGGTCATTCTGCGAAGCCGACTTGGGAGATCAGGTCCAGGAATTCTTTGCCGCCCACGAAGTTCCGTCCGCTGAGCGCTCGCTGCGTATGGCGCTCGAACAAATCCGCGATTGCGTGGACCTGAAGTCGCAGCAGACAAGCCGCCTGGCAGCCTGGCTCGGGCAGCACGAGGTTTCAGCCGGGAAATAAGGTTGTGGCTGTCTGCGAAAATTGAGCGAATCCGGCTGCATTGTTATAATCATTCCGGTTTCACCACGCTTGCAGTGCTTTGACTGCTTGATTGGCTGGCAACTCTGCCAGAATCCTCGTTTGTTCAGCACCACGTGGCCAGGTAGCTCAGGTGGTAGAGCGCAGCCCTGAAAAGGCTGGCGTCGGCGGTTCAACTCCGTCCCTGGCCACCATGTTTTCAATCAGTTGCACGTCTCGCATTTCGCTCTTTGGCTGCAATTGGCTGCAATTCCTTTCAGTGGACTGCTTTGCTAAGGCTGCTTAGTTTGTTTACGACCTGCCGCTGGCTGTCCGGTACGAACTGCTGATAGATGTTCAGTGTCGTGGATGCCTGGGCATGCCGCATCTGGCCCTGCGCATCCTTCACATCCGCGCCCGCCATTTTCAACCAAACCGCGTGCGAAGTCCGGAGGCTGCGCCAGTTCACCCAGCCCAGTCCTATACTTCTTGCTGCGGGTTTAATGAAACGACGGAGGATGTTACCGTCCCGCATCGGTTGGCCGGTTCGGACCGATTGAAATACCAAATCGTCCGGTTCTTCGGACCGAACGATTCGATACTTGCGCACCGCGCTTCCAGCCCTTACGTTTGCGGTCAGGTGCCGCATGCGGTGGATTCGCCTGATAACGAGCGGATTTACTCCGATCGTGGCATTCGAGCACTCGCTTTTTGGTGCGCCCCAATCGCCACGGCAATACCGCTCATCGATTGTAATTGCGTCCTCGTGTATGTCCTCCCACTTCAAGCCCACCAATTCACTGACCCGAAGACCCGTATACACAGCGACGTAGACCATTGTGGCGTAAGGTTCGGTAATCAGTTCCACCAGTGTCTCAACTTGCTGCGGGGTCAGGTAGGGCTTGGTTCGTCTCTTGCCCCGCTTTTCCGCCGGCATTCGTACGTTTTGAACAGGGTTGTTCGATAAAAACCCGTACTGAACGGCAGAACCCAGCACGCTAGACAGCACGTCCCGGATCTTGTCCTTCGACTCGTGGGACAAGGGCGACGAAGCCATATTAGAAAAGTACTGCTGCACCGAAAGCGGTGTGAGGTCGCGCAACGAGAGTTCGCCGAACATCGGAGCGAGGTAGTTTCGTAATACTCCCTCATAACGATCCCGCGTACTCTTCGCCATTAGCGGCATCACGACCGTCCTATATGTACGTTCAACGTAGTGAGTGAAATTGGTTGCCGAACCGATCCCCTGGAGATCTTGATTCAGTTTCCCAAGGTACTCAGCCGCGACTTTCCGAGCCTCCCGCTCGGACATCGAGGCTGGTGCCAGCCTGACCCGTTTATTGCTGCGCTTGCGTTTTCCGTCGGCAAAAACATCGTGACGAATCTGGATCGTCCACCAGTCGCCACGGCGCTTTGGCCTAGGGTCTTGAAATCTCCGGCGTGCCATCCGCTCAAAGTCTCCTTTCAGCGGACTGCCGGTGTTTGCCTCGGGCACGACGATACTACATATCTCGGTCGAGCCCTCAGCCTCGTCAGAAAATTGTCCCAGGTTCTGTACCCATTTCGGTGCTTATGTCCAAAGGCGGCAGACTAGACTGATTTAGTGACACGCGCGTCTGAGGCTGCCAATCTTCGTTGCGATCTCCACGCTAAAACCTGCATGGCAGTCCTGGGAAGAACCTCGTTGTCCGCCACCGACAAAACGGACAGTAATGAGCGGGGCTTCTCCGTGACGTTTACCGGATCTGTCGAGACGAGAATTTTTGTCCGGAATCAGTTTCCGGACAACGAATCAGGCAAGCGACTTTCTCTGCACACCGAGATAACAGCCTGCGCATGCCGCGGACGTGGTCCTTGTCGGCAAGGAAAGCTAGCTGCACCCAAGTTTTGACGGGGCCAACTTTGGAGTTGGAATTCCGGCTATTGAACGCTTTCAAATCCTCGGCGTAACGGCCTTCGAGGTACTCGGCTGGCGGCACATAGCCCTTTGCGTCCAGCTCAGCGGCGATTTGGGCCAATCGTTTTTCGGAGACCTGCGCGCCTTCGCACGTCTTAGCTTCCAGCCATAAGCTGCCCGCGAAGCTTACGAAGTCATTGGTGAATTTGGCACGGCGGCCAGTCTTCGTCCGACTTGACCTCTCAACGTCTCGAGAACGGGATTCAGGCAGCGGTTCGTGTTCGTTGTCGCCTTTGGGGGCGAGGGGAGCAGAAGCTCCAAAGGCCGGAACCGCGTAGGAAACGCCTCGGGCGATGCAATACTCACACTTCGCTGCCTCGGTTTGCAGCCGGTTATGCCACCGGTTGGCAAGGCGACCCATGTGCAAATGCCAATTCCTCAACAGCAAGGGACTCGCTCGCTCGTTGGTTGCTCTCGCGCGCCCGCGAATTTGCGTTTCCACAGTTGATGTTCTTACAGAAAAGAACACACGTATTGGCCGATCGCGCACGGCCAGGATAAACGACGGAGAGATCGACTGATTCTGCTCGACCCAAGCTTCGCAATACGAGGCATACAACCTGACTGCCCATTCGTCCGTGAGGCGCTCGTGAAATTCCAGTAGTTCGTGCAAGTAGGAAGCCGAATTGCCGTTCCTGGCACATTCGAACAAAATCCGGTTCTGAGCCTTCTTGATTCTCTCGTGCATTTCTTCCGCGAGTTCGAGGACCTTTTGCGATATGAGCCGGGAATCGAAGTCGTTCCATCCGAAAATCCGATTTTGCATTGAGCGCTCGTGTGCTTGGAGAGCGGTTTGCAGCTCGTGGATGGCCTTTTCTAGGTGCAACTTCTGCTCGATCAGACGCTGCCGTCGGCCAATCGACCCTCCCTTGGGCAAGGGCCGCCTGATGATTTGATCGATTGCTTCTACCCGTGCTCTTTTCTTCAGAATCGCGTTGCGCAAGTTTTCAGACTGATCGAACATGCTGGCATCTCACCGATCATTCCACTGCCAAACGTGGACGGGCTGTAACAACTTTGGTGGACGTGCAGCCCTGCCATCTGGTTTATTATTTTGAGTTCCCTTCCCGGAAAAATCTATGCTTACTGGTGAAATTCGCAGCCAAAGTGACCGGATTTGGAACACATTCCGCTCGGGTGTGCTATGGAAATTATTAAGCTTTTGGGAGCTTTTGGGCAGGAACCGATGATCTCGTGCTGTGGGAGGACTATGCCGACACGTAATCCAGGAATAGGCATGGCGATGCTGCTCTTGCTGACAGCTTCCGTCTCAGTAAGGGCCCAGACCAAGGCGCGGCCCTCTGACTCCGCGTCGAAGCCGAGCCAACGGTTCACTGGGTCCGAAAGCGCCGTACGTTCAATTGTTCAGTCGGGTCGCCTCGACGACCTCCGCTGGCCAGTCTTTTCTGACTTCCGCACCGACGTGGACGCTTTCTATCGACCCTCGGGCTACGCGTTGGTATGGAGCCGGGAAGGAAAAGTCACAGACCGCGCGCACGAAATGATCGAGGTCCTTTCGCAGGCGGATCGTGAAGGCCTGAATTCAGAAGACTACGATGGTCCCCGGTGGGCGACACGGATCGCGCAACTTGAGGGCTACTACGATCGGGCGGAGGAAGCCCGCTTCGATGTCGCGCTTACGGTTTGCGCCATGCGTTACATCTCTGCCGTCCGGGTGGGCAGAATCAACCCAAAGCACCTCCAATTCGGCTTCGACGTAGAGCACAAGAGGCTCAATCTGCCCCAGTTTTTGCACCAGGTTTTGCTCGAATCGACAGATTTGAAGGCAGAACTGGCGGAGATCGAACCGCCCTTTCGGGGATACAAGGCAACGCGTGATGCGCTACTCCGCTACACACAAGTGGCTAAGGAAGATGACGGGAAACGATTGCCGCAACCGCCGGGAATGGTGTTCCGTGGCGGCCCGTACGATGGTATCGCGCGTCTCACTCGGTTCCTGCGCTTGGTGGGTGATTTGCCTCAGGATGCCGTTGTCCCGGCCGACACCAAGATTTATGACGAGCCTCTAGTGACCGCCGTCAAACGGTTTCAGGAACGTCACGGTTTGCGTGCAAGCGGGTATTTGACTGTTGAGACGATCGAACAGATGAATGTTCCGCTGAGCTCGCGAGTGGACCAGATCAAGTTAACGATGGAGCGGTACCGTTGGCTGCGCTACAACTTCCCGGAGCCTCCGATTGTGGTGAACCTGCCCGAATTCCGGTTATACGGATTCGATCGCGATGGCCAGGTTGGGCTGACCATGAAGGTCAATGTAGGCGACGCCTACGATTTCCAAACACCGGTTTTCGAGAACTCAATTCGCTATCTGGTTTTCCGGCCTTACTGGAATGTTCCCCCAAAGATTCTCCGCAATGAGGTCATCCCCGACGTTGAAGAAGATCGCAGCTACATTAAAGACAGCGATATGGAAGTCACCACACTTGATGGCAAAGTCGTGGCCGCAGGGGTGATCAGTGACAGCGTGCTCCAGCAACTCCGCGCCGGCAAGCTCACGGTGCGGCAGAAGCCTGGGCCGGACAACGCGTTGGGCTTACTTAAGATCATCTTCCCCAATGAGCATCACGTCTATCTCCACGACACGCCGGAGAGTGGCGATATGTTCTCTGACGAGCAGCGAGCATTGAGCCACGGCTGCATTCATCTGGAGCATCCTGCGGAACTTGCCGCGTGGCTCCTGCGGGACAAACCGGATTGGAACCTGGAACGTGCGCAACATGCGATGCATGAAGGAAAGGACAACGTTACCGTTACTCTCAATAAGCCAGTGCCCATCCTGATTGTTTACGGAACCGCGGTGGCGGAGTCGAACGGGGAAATTCATTTTTACCGCGACATTTACGGACACGATGCCGCCCTGGAAAAAGGTCTGGCTAAGGGGTATCCCTATCCGAAGTGAAAAGACTGAAGACTAGGGTCTGATTTCGATTGGAGTACCATCAGGCACGGCCTGCCAGATTTCATCCATCTCCGGATCGGTGACAGCAATACAGCCATCAGTCCAGTCTCCTAGGTCCTCAGCCTGGGATGATGGTTTGTACTCGTTTGGCAATCCGTGCAGAAAGACATCACCTCCGGGCAAAACTCCGAGCTTTTTGGCACGGGCCCGATCAGCGGCGTTGGGATAAGAGATGTGAATCGAGCGATAAAACTGGCTCTTTGCGTTATGGCGATCGAGTGTGTAAAGGCCCTCCGGAGTTCTGTGGTCACCCTGCCGGTTTTTTGGACCAATAGGATTCGTGCCGAGCGAAATTCGATACGTCTTTAGAGTGCGATGAGATTTCATCAGCATAAGTTCGCGCTGGCTTTTCAGTACGATCACTTTGTCGGCAACGGAAGTGGGCGCAAGGGGAAGGTCGCTGGCCGAGACTTCTATCGGTATTTGGACCAACGCCCAAGTCAATAGGAGTGCCACGGATCGAAGCATAAACAGCATTGTAGCGAACACGGCAGATACAACAGATCTATCCAGCGGAGATTTCACTTGCCGAAGTAGTAAGTCCAACTCAGGCTGACGTAGGATTTTAGAGGAACCCCAACAATGCGTTCGAACGGGAAAGGATCGCTGGGGAGGGCGAGAGTTTCAGTCGTTTGACCGGTGTAACCGCTGGCGAGCAGAAAGTTGGCCCCAATGGACATGCGGTTTTCGAGAAATGGTCGCAGAACCGCTCCCCGAATCTCTCGCACGGGTACGCCAGTAAAGCCGTCACCAAGGGGTTTTGCTTTTACATATTCGAACTCGCCACGCAATTGGAGATGAAAGGGCAGCTGATTTTCCGAAGCAACGGCGCTCCAAATCGTACGTGGAGCTTCGGGCACGGGCTCGCCTGTCTGGGTGTCTCTGGCGTCCGCTTGCGAATAGGAGACGTAGACCGCCCCATGAGAGAAGTTCCGTTGCAGAGAAACCGCAAGCACCTTATTGAGGGAAGGACCGACAATATCCTGCAAGCCCGTATCGGGATCGATCTTCGCCAACTCTTGAGAGTTCGACACGCGTCGGAGCGCAACGTAAAGTTGCGTCTGCTTGACCACCTTGGACAACACAATCTGATAAGCACGCGAGGGCGAGAGCAAAGCAGGTTGTCCTGTGCCGGTGCCGATTCGTGGGTCTTCGGTGTGAAACGCTTCGCCGTAGCTGAAAGCCACGGTCAGAAGATACCAGCGGTTTGATGGAAGCAGCGTGAGCGTCCCCTTGGGCAGCGTTAATGTGGCAAGTTTGTCGAAGGAATTCTGCGGATTGATGATGTCCTGATTGTCCATCCTGACTTGTTCCTGCCGCACTCCGAGGTCGTAGTGGACATGCTTGCCGATGCTGCCGTCCAAGGAAGCGAAGGGTTCGAGAAAAGACACGGTCAGATTGTTGCTGGTTACCGGCAGGAAGACGCCGTCGCTATCGGCGTGCTTCAAATCCAGGTTTCGGGGTGCATCTCGCCGGAGGTCTACTCCTGCCAGCAGAGAAAGCCACGGACGCACACTTTGAACAAAAGTGACCTCGCCACCCGCGACGTTGCGCGATTCACTTTGTTGAATTAAGCCATCGCCAAAATTCGAGCGTAGCTTTAGAGCGTAGTCGCGAAAGAAACCAGAGAAGGAAAATTGTGTCTGCGCGCTCGGTCTCCAGTTGTCGCTTGCCACAAGAATGACAGTGTGTGTGCGGTCGAGTTGGCGAGGGTCAATCGTGTCACCGGGAACTGGTACGTTGATCGGAATCAGCCCCGGAATGTCGGAAAACCCGTAGTAACCAATGCCAAAGAGCGTCAACTGATGGCGCCCCAGGATGAACTGGCGCAGCCCATTCAACTTGTACTGCTGGCGGTGCTCCAAGCGTTCAAGGAATCCGTTGCCGAAGGACGCTTCCATAGCAAGCCACGCGTTCGTTTTCGGGTTCGAGGGACTCCAGCCTGCGATGAGATCCGCATCGCGATAATCGCCGGTGATCTGGACGAAGCTATTGAAGCGTTCCCTCGGAACGTAGGAAGCGGCCAGGTCGACGGAATTGTTCCCCTCCCGAACGTTAAACGCTCCCCCGTCCACTGTGACCGCTTCAATCGTCGTGGGAATGAGGAAGTTCGGATCGGCATAGCCATTCCCATGAGCATTCGCAGGCAGGTTGTTCGGATAGAGAAAATCCCCGATCTGAAAGTATTGGGCGATGGGTTCGCCGTGATCCCCAGCCACGCCAGGAGCAAAATACTGCGGGGCTTTGATTCCTCCCGATGCGGTTTCGATGGGAAGTCCTGGGATTGAAATTGGGGCGCCGGGCCGACCCGGATTGGCGTCCAACACTTGGTCGTGGATGAAGGTGCTTTGGGCTGGATCGGGAGTCAGCAACGTCGGTGCGGAAGCCACAACTGTAATGGTCTGCGACACCGAGACCAGTTGACGGAATTGCAGAGTCAGTTGTTTTTCTTGTCTAGGTGCTACAGAAACGCCCGACGTGACTGAAACGAACGCCGGCTCCTCAGCTCTCAACTCGTATTCACCCGGCTCAACGCCGTCGATGATGAAGTTCCCTTGTTCGTCACTCTTGGTGTCGCGAATCACTTCCCCCCTGGAGTTCAGGAGCCTCACGCGTGCCCCCGCCACGGGAGCACCATGCGGGCCGAGAATCTTGCCAGAAACCCGGCTCGTATCAGGGGACGCCGACAGGCGCAGAGAAAAACACAAAAGCACGCAAACGACAGTCAGTGCTGTTGGCGAGCAACGTGTGGCCGCGCCGAGGGACACTACGGCGTTCCGGCCCGAAAACCGGCTGCGACTTGAGCAATTCATCTAGACGCGAAACTGCTTGCTTCGTGCTTCCGTCATCCTGCCGCTTGAGCGTCTTCTTAAGACAACCGTCGAGGTTCCAGGTCGAGATACTTGATGAGCTGCACCTCATTGCCTTTTTCGTTATAAACGAGCTCATCGACGAGCCGCTGGGCAAGCAGAACACCAAAACCGCCGGGACGCATGCCGCGTGCCTCGCGATACTCAATGTGGCGCACCGGATCGTCTGGGTTGGCTACGGCGGCATGGGGAACGTTGTTCAGTGTGAACCCTTCGCCGGGGTCGCTGATGTGGCACGTGACCACATGACGGGCTCGCAGGTAGGAAATCTCAACTTCCTGGTCGGGATCGAGACGTCCGCCGTGCTCAATCGCGTTCGTGAGCATCTCGCGGAAAGCAGTGCCAACGGCGGTTCTTTCGGGATCAGGAAGTTCGGCAATCTCGTCTAGGAATTGAACCACTCGATCCGCCGTCTTTAGGTCGCAACGAGCGCGGATGCGAATCCATTCCGGCGTTGCCGAGACCACTTCGATACCGTCATCCCAGCAGGGCTCCTCGATAGCGCGATGGATGATAACGGCTAGCGCATCGAATGAGAATGGATGGGAGAAATAGCTGAAAGCGCGTTCGCGCATCGAGGTGATCACGTCTTCGGGGGTACTCTCGTGGGCCAAGATGATCAGGCGGGTATGAGGACGTATACGTCGGATCTTGCGAAGTAGTTCGATGTCCTCCTTCCCCGACGTCTTCTGGCTGGTCAAGATCAGATCGAAACTTTTTGTCTGAGCCATGACCAGGGCTGCCGCATTGTCGGTTGCACGCTGGATTTCCCATGCTGTGGGTTCCAGGATATCGCGCAGGCATGCCTCAAGCTCTGAGTTCCCGCCCACGACGAGCACGACACGAACTGCGCAGGGGTGCATCTCGATATTCGAAACGGCACTCACTTTGCCTGGGCCGAATCCCAGTACGAGCTCCCTAGAAAGCGGACCATCCTGCTTCCAAATGCTCCCGCGGCCTGCAGGCGGCTACGACTCGTGCAACTCATCTAGACGCTTGCGAAACTGCTTTGCCCAGGAGCGAAATGCAGCCTCAATGTCTCCCCATTTCTTATAGGCGTTAAGTCCGCTGAACCACCGGCGGCCGCCCTTGCCAGTCACGAAAGCTACCACTCGTTCGCCCGAGACGGAGTCGATCATCTCTCCTTCAATTCCAACCCTGCCAACGCTGAGCCTGGGAACAAGCAAGCTGGCACCTGGAGCGACCGCAACAGAAGCCGCCGTTGCACTCCCCTTCAGAGCTGCATTCTTCTTGCCGCCCGTAGGCTCCACATTGGTAATTGCTGTCCGCAACTCGAGAACGCCTGGTCCCGGCTCAGTCACGATTTCGTAGCCGGCGCCCAGCAGTTCGTCGCTAACAGCATCTGTGAAATACCGAGCCAACCGATCCAAGTCGTCGGGATCGATACCACGGTCTTGAGCCTCAGGGAGCAGGTAAACGATTACCGGGTCAAGGATGAACTTCCGGTATGTCTTCAAGGTTTCCCTATTCTTTTCGTAGATGAGCAAGTCACCGTTTTTGGGATCAGGGGAGAGTCCAGAATAATCGCCCAAGAAGCCCGAAACCTCCCTTGATTCAGCTGCCTGCGGTTTTGACGAGTCTTGCGCCAGGGTAGTGAAACCAGTGAGCAGCAACGAACCGACGATCAGACTCATGCACATGAACTGCGAAACCGATGGTCCTCGCTTTATGCCGCAATCCCGCAGTTGGGGAGCGACATTTTCATCGTTGTGTGACGTTTGCTGGAAATGGCGTCGATCGTTCATAGTGCCTCCGGGGGGACATTTTCCGCCATGACGAGCCTTTTGTCATCTCGAAAAAACCCAGGTATTCCAGTTGGGGCTTCGCAGGTATAGAATCCGCAGGTTCCCGCGCTGCTGAACGGGCAGCCCAAATGGCGCATGGTCACAGGCAGATAGAAGTCCACGATTCCGGATTACAAGAAACGGAGCGCAGCCGTGGGCCCTCGATTTCCATAACGATCCGCATCATCTTGGTTGTTGCCGGATTGGGGCTGCTTTTGAGCGCGCCGGCAATCGCCGGACAACAACAGGTGCCCTGCTCGGGAACCAACTCGGGTCAGGGGACCCCTGCCCCACCGAGGGCGGCTGACCAGTCCGAGCAGACAAAAGCGCCTCCGCAGCCTGAGAAGCAGCCGCAAGATAAAAAGAAGGCGAAACGAGTCCCACGAGGGGCGTTTGTGGTCGCGCCCCTTCCAACTTCGAGTCCCGCCATCGGCTCCGGAATCGTGCCAGTATTTGGCTACATTTTCCGCTTAAGCATGAAAGATAATGTTTCTCCCCCTTCGGTTGTTGGGGTCGGCGGCCTCATCACCAACAATGGCAGCCGGGGGTTCGCGGTGGGAGGACAACTCTACCTGAAAGAGAACAGGTATCGGATCACATCGGCTTTCGCCCATGGCAACATAGACTACGACATATATGGCAACGGAATTGCTGCTGGTCTCAAGTTGCCGCTCAAACAGACCGGCGAGGGCTTCTTCGCTGAGTTCCTGCGGCGCATTGGCTGGAAATTTTTCGCCGGCCCTCGAGTTCTGACCGGAAATTCCTTTCTTACGGTCAGGCCAAATAGTGACCGTAACTTTCCGATCCCGCCCGAAGCCGGTCTCCACTCAAACCTCACGGCCATCGGCGCACAACTGACACGGGACACAAGCCTCAACCGCTTCTATCCGACCGGCGGAACTTACTTGACTTTCACTTCAGACTTTTTCTCCCAAGCACTAAGTAGCAAGTATTCCTTCCAGTCGTACAAAGCGACGTTCTCCAAATATTGGAGTGTGAGCCCAAAACAGGTCTTGGCCTACAACGCCTTTTTCTGTGCCACTGGCGGGAGCCCCCCTTTCTACGGAAACTGCATCTATGCCACCAACAATCAATTGCGAGGATATACGGCTGGTCAATATTTCACTCGCTACAGTCTGGCAACACAATTGGAGTATCGGCTTGAATTGCCAAAGAGGTTCGGTCTGGTCGGATTCGGCGGCCTTGGCGGAGTAATCCCAGGAGGGAGTCAATTGTTTCAGCGTGTACAGAGTAGCCACTTCCTTCCCGATGTCGGCGGCGGGCTGAGGTTCCAGCTGGACAAGAAATATCATGTCAATCTTCGTGCCGATGTCGCACAGGGCAGGGACGATCACACCTTCGCTTTGGGGATTGGCGAAGCATTCTAGCGGCCGCAGCGGGCTCGAACGCAACACCGGTAGATTCGTGGTTGAGCCGCCGACATTCTGCCGTTCAAAGCTGGGTGTGATCTCTGCCCTCTCGAAGATCGGCATCACCACCACTGCCCACTATAAGAAAGGCGATTCCAACGAGAAACCGCGCTGTCAGTGGCTGTCTTCGGCTGCGCGAACTCGGAGCAGAATACGAGTGACCGGGCCCCGCACCAGCAGATATGGAATGATGGCCAAAACCGCCGCTACAATTAACGCCTGTCCGGGATAAACCCAGCGATAGACGATTAGTTCGTAAACCACGTCGAGCATGAAGGCGACGACGAAGACCTTGCCAACGTCTTTCCAGGCTAATCGGATCAGTTCCGGACGTTGCAACGGGTCGGTAAAAACTGGCCAGAAAAAGTAGGGAGGTCGACCTTCCCGAGCATCGCGTATTCCGACGCGAATCGCGAGGATGACCGCTGTGAGCGGCTGCAATAGAAAACGTAAGGTCAGCGGCCCCTGGAGCCGGCCGATGAGCATTTCCCAATGACGGGCAAGGAATTCTTGAGGTGCCATTTTTTTTAGCACCGACCGGAACGTTTTCGGCTCAGGACACCGCGATCAGGATCTTGAGGCGCAAATCACGCCACCTTCTGCTTTGATGAGTGGCGTTCCAGTTCCTCCGCCAAGATCGGCAGGCTCAGGTTGAAGGTCTGAACCCCCTGAACAACACAGAGCTTCAGCACTTCCATGATCTCCTCCATGGTTGCGCCAGCCTTCAGCGCGTTCTTGATGTGGCGGCGCGTGCCTGGGGCATACATGTGCGTGACGGAAGCATCCAGAGCGATGCTGAGAAGTTCGACCTCGAAGTGTGCGATCGCGTTTGCCATTACTCTTTACTCTTTCTCTCGTTCGCCGTGCTTCAGCCTGGGGGCTCGGCGGGCTTTCTCTCGCGGCGCATTAAGCCATCCCCGAACCACTGCAATTCCCGCATATACAGGAACAAGGAAAACAGTCCCGCCAACATGACGGCATAGCCGAGCAGCGGTATTTCGGACGCCAGTTTCCGCGAGATGAATACAAAGGAGAACACGGCGGTCGCCAAGGTGAAAACCAGGCGAGACAAGAACAGCACGATGTGGCCGAGTGCGCTGCTGACCAATCGCGGCAGCGCCGGGCCAATCTGGCGGCGAACCCAATACCCGACTTGAATCAGCACGATCGCCAAGACTGACCACAGTCGTATGTTCTCGTGCGTCCCATAGGCCGTTGGATCAGCCGCGAGCAGCCGGTACAGCGGCAGTCCCTTCCAGTAGAAGATGACCGTCCCGATGGTTTCCATCGCGAACAAAGAAAGGTGCAGCCAGCGACCCCTGGCTGGTGAGGCGGCTGAATCCGGTGTCCTCGTCATGGGCATCGAATCGGCCGCATGGTTCGAGTTCCAGGTCTTGCATTCTTGGAGACGCGGAATGGTAGTCGCATTCGCTCTGCTCTGTGCTCCAACAGTTGCATGACTGTTTGCCTTCCCGTGGATTTTGGCTTCTCCTGGGATTGACGTCAAGCCTGTTTTATCGACCTCGCAAGTGGCCAATAAATGAAATTACGCGGTAAAATGTCTGCGCCAAACCAACCGAGTCAAGGCAAACTTCAGAGACCGGGAGCATCACAATGAAGCCTAAGCTGTCGTTTCTTCTGCTTCCCTTGCTGCTGATCAGTCTCAGCACAGCGCGACCCGCAGCAGCCCAAGCACATGCCGCGCAACACGCGGCGGCGGCCCCGGCGATGTCAGCGGACAAAATATGGGCCGACCTGATGGAAGGGAATCGGCGGTTCGTAGCTGGGCACCCGCAGATGCACAAGCTGGTCAGCGCACGCCAGTCATTGGCAGACTCGCAGCACCCCAAGGTCATCGTGCTGAGCTGTTCCGACAGCCGCGTACCGCCGGAAATTGTGTTTGATCAGAGTCTCGGTGATCTGTTTGTAATCCGTGCGGCTGGCAATGTCACCGATGCTATCGGACTGGGCAGCATGGAATATGCATTTGAACACCTAGGCAGCAGTGTCCTTGTGGTGCTGGGGCATACCAAGTGTGGTGCGGTAACGGCAGCTTGCTCGGGGGAGAAGATGCCCACGCCAAATTTGCAGGCCTTTGTCGACAAAATCGATCCGGCGGTGATGAAGGTAAAGAATTCTGCGACGGGAGATGCGCTCATCGAGGCAGCGATCAAGGAGAACGTTCACGAGAGTGCGCTCGACGTGCTGGCTCACAGCGAGGTCCTGAAACACGGTGTAGATGAGGGCAAATTGTCCGTGATTGAGGCGGAATACCAATTGAGCACAGGAGAAGTAGTGCGACTGGACAAGGGCGGGCATTAAGCACGGGTCATCAGTTTCGCGATGCTGCGTTCTCATTTGGGCCGGCCTGCGAAGTCGATCCCGACGAACTTTCGTTCAGAAGTACAGCTTAAGAGTTAGACCCGCTCCATTCACATGATTCGGTGTTGAGCCACTGATATTCTGCCGTTCAAAGCTGGGCACTATCTCCGCCCGCTTGAAGATCGGCACCACCACACCTCCGGAATAGGTAAGGCGATTCCAACGCGAAACCGCGCTGTCGTAGAAAATCTCGCTTCGTGCATATGGAGTGAACAAGAAGGAGCGAATCTTGAAATTCTTTTCCACGCTAAGCCGATTTCGATACCGCCAGGAGAATCCGTTGCGCCAGCGTAGATCCATCCGGCTTCGATCTGCCACCAAGAACGATTTCGGCAGGGGATAACGCGGAGTTGCCTCCAGAATCATACGATTCTCGTCAGGCCCGGTCTGCGAGATCAGACGGCGATAGCCGATCCGGAATGTCAGATACTTCCGCTTCTCCGGGTCCAGGGTTCGGAACTTCATTCGCACAAACGGCTTCAACGTGATGTCGAGGTTTGGGCCAAACTGCCAGCGTTCCTGTCCCGAATCCTGATCGACGGACTGTGCCGCAATGAAGAACAGTCGATATTGTGGCGACAATGTCACATAGGTATCGACCCTCGGCCAAAACTCATTCACGGTGTCTTGCGAGCGCGCCAGAATCACCGTGGCGCCGAGCAACAGGATCAGTAGGCCCGCCAATCGAACAACCGGTGGCGCCGCTGATTTATCGTGCTGTTTCACCGGTCACTGAGCGACAAGCCCGCGATTCGAATTTACCTGAAGACTCGATCTGCCGAGTCCTATTCCGCTCGAAACAGAACCAAGATATTACATCTGCTGCGATCCGTGTTGATGGTTCAGTTGTTCGGGTCCGGGATACTCTCGACCTCCTCTAGTCGCTTCAGGACTTGGGCTGCCTTGAGCGTCATGTAGTTGATGTTCGACGCTTGCATCCCCGATCCTTCCTGGAATGGGTATTGCGGGATAGTCGCCAAGAATTCTTTGATCTTCTGGCCGATGGGAACGAAAAGCCACATGTTGTCCGCGTACCAACGTAAATACATCAGGGACTCGAAAGGCATCTGCTCGTACGGGTCGGCCCGCAGGTTCACCACCAACGGCCACGAGGTCACTTTCCGCGTGCCGCTCATAATGTTCCCTTCCTCACCTGCGAAGTTAGCCTTCCAATCATTCCAGCGGATTGCGTTTAACTCGCCGAACTGCGAAAAGTAGAGGATTTCTTCGCGCGGTCCCTTCTTTGCCTCACCCTTGAAGTAGGGTAAGAAGTTGTAGCCATCTGGGTGAACCTTGAAGGTTCGGCCGTTAGCCTCGTAACCCTGCATCAGTTTCTCCTTAATGTCGGGTACACCCGCCGCCGCGAGCAGGGTTGGCATCCAGTCTTCTTGAGAGAATATCTCGTTACACAGTGTGCCCGGTTTGATAACGCCCGGCCACCTGACGATCATTGGCACGCGGAAGCCACCCTCCCAAGTGGTTCCCTTCTCGCCGTGAAACGGTGTGATGCCACCATCCGGCCAGGTAGCAGTTTCCGCCCCATTATCTGTGGCGTAGATCACGATCGTGTTTTCGGTGAGACCCATGTCATCGAGTTTCTTGAGCAACTCGCCGACCATCTTATCGTGCTCGACCATGCCGTCAGGATACAGTCCGATGCCAGTAACACCTTCCGACGACTTCTTGAGACGAGTCCAGACATGCATGCGGGTGGTGTTGAACCAGATAAAGAACGGCTTCTTCTACGAGATAGCCTTGTCCAGGAACTTTGTGGCGGCGCCGTAAAATTCATCATCAACGGTCAGCATGCGTTCGGTAGTCAGCGGACCGGTGTCTTCGATCCTTTGCTTCCCGACCTTGCCCCATCGTGGCTCAACGGTTGGGTCGTCCTTGTCCGTGGCCCAACTGTGAATCACTCCGCGCGGTCCGAATTGTGCTTTGAATGCGGGGTCCTTCGGATAGTAATAAGT
This sequence comes from uncultured Acidobacteriota bacterium, assembly GCA_963759395.1. GTDB lineage: Bacteria > Acidobacteriota > Terriglobia > Terriglobales > Acidobacteriaceae > CAVWZH01. The sequence continues at coordinate 79,912 of CAVWZH010000003.1, forward strand.
CTCCGGTTCCTCTTCCGAATTCAGGTGGTAGAGATTGCCATAGAACTCATCGAATCCATGCACGGTGGGGAGATGCTTGTTGTTGTCCCCGAGGTGGTTCTTTCCAAACTGGCCCGTTGCATAGCCCTGTTGCTTGAGAAGATCGGCGATGGTCGGAGTCCAATCGGGGATCCCGTGCGGGGAACCGGGAAAGCCGACGGTCAGCAGGCCCGTCCGGAACGGGTGCTGCCCCAAAATGAAGGACGCGCGGCCTGCCGTGCAGCTCTGCTGGGCGTAGGCGTCGGTGAAAAGCGCCCCCTCTTTGGCCAGGCGGTCAATGTTGGGCGTCCGATAGCCCATTATTCCGAGGTTGTAGGCGCTGATGTTGCTGTAACCGATGTCGTCACCCCAGATAACGAGGATGTTGGGTTTCTTTTGCTGTGCGGATGCAGGCAGCGCGGCTAGCGCCAAGAAGCTTGCGAGCGCTAGCAGCCCCGTAATGCGGAATATGCTTCGTAGGCTAATCAAGTGTTGTTTCTCCTTTCGAGATGATTGCGCTTCTCCATATTCCTGAATCACGATGCACCTTTCACGCAACGAAATCCCAGATGATTCGTCCCCGTGTCCGGTTCGCCCTTGCCGCGGCCGCCAACCTTGTAACGGCTGCAATATTGGTCAGTGCAGAGAAACGACCCTCCGCGCTGAGCTTTCTTGACTGTGCCCGGCTCGCTCGGATCAGAGCTGTCCGGTGGACCTTGCGGATTACGAGAAACTTGGCCTGAGTCGGCCAAAGTCTGGTAGTAGTCAGGGCGATACCAGTCGGACGTCCACTCCCACACGTTGCCCGACATATCGAAAAGCCCGTAGCCGTTAGCAGGAAACGCGCCGACCGGTGACGTGGTCGCATATCCATCTTCGGGCGTGCTTTTGTCGGGAAAGTGGCCTTGGAAAGTGTTGGCCATAAATTTCCCGGCCGGTCTGAACACGTCTCCCCAGGCGTAGGGCTTGCGATCTAGGCCGCCTCGTTCAGCGAATTCAAACTCGGCCTCAGTGGGCAGGCGCTTGCCCTCCCACTTGCAATAGGCCTCAGCGTCCGGGTATGCGATGTGAACCACCGGGTGCTTCTGTTTGCCCTTCAGATCGGAGGTCGGCCCTTGGGGATGCTGCCAGTTGGCGCCTTTGACGTAGCTCCACCATTGAAGATAATCGTTGAGAGGAACGGGATGATGGGGCGGTGAAAATACGACAGATCCCGCAACCAGGTTTTCGTGCGGAGCACCTGGAAAATCTTCGGCGCGAGGAGTTTGTTCGGCGATGGTCACATAATGAGTGGCCTCCACGAATCGAGCAAACTGTTGGTTGGTCACGAGCGTCTTGTCGATGAAATAGGCATCCAGGTAAACCTTGTGCCAGGGACGGGCATCTTGGAACATCGGTTCGTCAGAGCCCATCCAGAACTCGCCCCCGGGAATCCAGGCCATCCCGGACGGCACGGTCATGGGAGCGTTCGCGTTGTTGAGACGAGGCGACGCTTCGGCAGAACCGACGAGGGCTTCACGTTTGGCGGCAGAGACCCCACGCTCGCAGGCCATTCCGTCGGGCGCGGCGGCAAGCGTTGCGGCTTTCGCAGGTTGGTTCGACCGGATGCGGTGCATTCCGAATAAGGCCAGACCCCCCAACAACGCGAGGCAGCCGCCTAAGAAAAACACGCGTCTGGGATTGCACGTCTTGATCGCTTGCATAGGCTTTGAGGGTATTGTCATTTCCCTGGTGTCGCTTGCGGTGGCCTCTTCGGATACAGGAATGCGATTTGGAACTTCAACTGCCACGTCGGAGATGGCAGCACATCTGGACGCTTGACGTTCCCGTAGGCCTGGACGCTGACGTTTACCGGCTGAAAACCCAAGCGCATAATTCTTCCGATGCCGCCGCCAAATGGAACCAGCCAGACGTTACCGCCAGGCGCATTCCAATTGGCTGAATTAATGGGCTGGCATGTCAGGTAATAGCCTTTTTTGAGGTTGTAGTTGATGAAGTACTGCAAGGTGAAGGCATTGACGTCCGGGCGGCTCGAAGGACCTGCAACCGACCACAGATTGTTGACCAGCACGCCGAGCGTCCACTTTCCCGGCTGAACCAGAGCGACCACCCCGGGCCCGATGCTGAGCTTCCCAGTTCCCAAAACGTCATCCGACGCGGTGGGCAGAAGAAACGTCGGTCCCGCACCCCAGATCACCTTTCCTGGTTTTGCCGGAGAAAGAAAGAACGACGGATTGATGTCGTTGAGACCAAACGTCCCCTGGTGGGGCTGCGCGATGTTCGGCTGATAGACAATCGCGCCGATGGTGCGGGTGATCAAGTTCCAGTTCTCGCTCAGTTGGAAGGGAATGACCGGCTGAAACTGCAGCACGGTGTTGCGATCGCGGGTGAAAGGCCCGATGTTGAAGTCGGTGAGATTCTGTATGGGCACGCTAACCAAGCTTGCGACCGGGTTCTGGACCGCCTTCGCCAAGTCCCCGGCAGAGGCTTTCGCGTCCGGCTTCTGCGCCTCCTGCTTTTGCTGCTGGGGCGTCTCTTGATTCAGCTCTTCATTGAAATTCGGATTGGGCTCCTGGCCGGAAGCCACGGCAGCTGCCGAAAACACGAAAATGGGAAAAAGAACCAGCACTGCAAGCCTTCGCATTTGCAAACTCCCTCATAGCTGCCCGCCGGATCGGTTGTCTTAGGTCTAAAGTTTCCGGTAGTTCGAATTTTGTATGTCGACGGTCAACTGTTTGCTTACGCCATCCACCTTCATCGTTGAAACGTGGTTTGTCCCATCGGGCAGCTTGCTGAACTGAACTGCAATTTTCACGGCATCGCTCGGGGCATCCATGTAGGACGAAATTTGCACTCCCTGCATAGCTTTGGCTTCCTTGTCGAACGTGAAGGTTACCGAATCCTCCGGCTTGAGATAGTTGCTGATTACGAGGCCAACCAAGTTAGGAGCGCCGCCAGTCGCAGGCTGCACATTTCCCTTCTGAAAGGCTTGCTGGAGCAGTTGCGGATCCGGTTGCGCATACGACTGAGCGAGAGCACCGATTTTTTGTGCGTACTCCTTGAACTCTTCTTTTTTGTTCTCCACGACTTTCTCTTTTAGACGGCCTCCCCGTCGGCCGCCGCCGGTGTTCTGCGTTTGCTCGGGCTGCTGCGGGTTCAGTGGAGTCTTCTGTGACTTGCCATCCGGCCCTATGCGAACCTGAAACAACTCCTGTTTCTTCTGCTCACCCTTGACGCTGATCGTGTCCTGTTCCTGCCACGTATATTGCGCCAGAGCCTGCTTGTTCTTGAGGGAGGCCTCTTTGATTGCGGCCAGCCGCTCCTGGACCTGAGGATTCTGCGCTGCCGCATGGGCGGCGGCAAACAGCGCCAAAGAAAATGCAATCCTGGAGAAACAGGGCCTAGTGGCTCGGAAAAATCTGCCGCCATGTTTGGTTTTCATCGGCGCCTCCCTTCTGACTTGTGGCTCACAACCACCTCCATAAGCTGTCCGGGTTCGCAGAAAGCCTACTTCACGGAATAGCCGCGCGCGTCCATGCACGCTGAAAACGCTCTTTTGAACGTGTCGAGCTTCTGTTGCTGTTGCGCGGTCGCCTGGTTTTGGGCTTGCTGCTGCGCCTGGGCTGTCTGTTGTGCCGCTTGTTGTTGAGCCGCCTTCTCACCTTTCTTCTGGGCACGTCTGCCCCCCACCGCACCGGCCGTTGCTCCGATCGCAGCTCCCTTTCCGGCATCACCGGCGATCGCCCCGATAGCGGCGCCTCCAGCGGCGCCTCCAGCAGCTCCCTTCGCACCCCCGCCCTTCTTCACGTCATTTCCAGCTTGCTTCGCTGCAGCTTGCTGAGCTGCCTGCTGCGACTCCGCACTCGGTGCAGCAGGCGTCGGTGCCTGAGGGTCAACTCCAGTGTTCTGCTTGGCCGACCCGTAACACTCGCTCTCATCTTTGCGTTGTTGGTCGGCGTTTTGATTGTTCTTTGGATAGGCAAACATACCGATACTCTTCGCCGGTGACCATGCGTCACTGGATTGACCTGCAGGCGCGGTCTGCGCAGCCAAAGGTAGAGTGAGCATCGTGACCACAACAGATACCGCCAAGCGCTTCATAAAATTCTCCCTTCAATACATTAATTATCCGTACAACTTGAACGGCGTTCAGCCAGAAATTCTGGTTCGACCACGATCCAGCAATGCCCAACGCACCGCAAGCTGACCGTCACACGGCGCCTGTCCCGGTTTTGACCCCTAGAGGCAACACCGCAAAGCCACCGCCCGGGAAGAAAAATCGCCGCCGATTCCTTCTTCGGGCATTACTTTCTCCGAATCTCAAGGTCGACAACCGGAGTGCCTTCGTGACCGCATGGTACTCCCCGGAAGAAACGCAGCGTACCTTCATTGTCCCTGAAAACAATGCCGTACTGGCCCGAGCCCACGTATTCACCCCAATCGAGAGGCACATAAGCTCTGCACTTCGCTGTGCCAGACAGGGAGTTTCCGTTGAGCCTTCCGACAAAGAATGCCGACAGGATTAGCGCAATTACAACAATGTAGCGCATGCTTCGCATGGCCGCTCCCAACTTATGGCTCACATCCACCTCCATAAACTGTCCTGGTTCGCACAGGTCTACTTCACGGAATAGCCACGTGCATCCATGCAGGCGGCAAATGCGCGCTGGAAAACGTCCAGCCCCTCCTTGTGCGCCAGAAGCTGTTGCTCGTGTTCCTTCTGCAGTTGCGCTTTGGCCTGTGCGGCCGCTTTTTGCTGTGATTGCGCGTTTGCAGAGCGTTGCGCCGCCCCGCCCCTCATCGTCCCTGCGACAGCGCCCATTCCGGCGCCTTTGCCGGCATTGCCCCCAACAGCCCCAATCGCCGCGCCTCCGGCGGCGCCGCGAGCTGCACCCGCGGCCCTTGCTCCCTTCACCTGGTCCGCGTTCTCAGCGGCCTGCTTTTGGGCCGCCTGCACTTGCTCTGCGCTTGGTCCTGTAGGGGCAGGCTTTTGGGGATCAATTCCGGTGCGATCCTTGGCCATGCCGTAGCAGTCACTTTCGTCTTTCAGCTGCTGGTCCGCATTTTGACCGTTCTTGGGAAATGCAAACATGCCAATATTCTGCGCAGGCGACCATGCCGGTGCGGTCTGTGCCGATGATGTCCCTTCTTGCTGGGCTGAAGCCAGCGATGCCAGGCAAACTGCGACGATTAATGCAGCGACGCAACCATTCCAGTTGAATGACTTCATTTTTCCTCCGAAACAAGTTAGTCCGTACCATCTGAGCGGTTCGAGCCAAACACTTGCGCTTCGACACTATGACGCCGGACGGACGTTCACCGCTTTGATGTACTGATTTCCGTAACTCTCGATCTCATAGTGCCCCTTCTTCTTATTGAACCGAATTTTCGCTGCAACCATGACTTGGCCGCTGCCCTCGCCCTTGTCGTTCAACGTCAGTTGCAGAAATCCGAAGGGATAGTCTTTCGATCGCGAGCCACTATACAGCTCGAGAAACGGCATAATGCGAGAGGTTGCAATCGTTATTATCGTGTTTGGCCCATCTTGGCGCTTGCGTGCGACGGCAATCTGGTTTCCTACACTGCCCGTTGGGTTGATTCGTCCAACATCAAGTTTTTCCATGGCCGTGCGGAGTCCGTCCGGACCTTTTTCTTTCAACACCGTTGCCAGTTGGTCAACTTCTTCATCGGTGGTGTAGCGGCTAATCCTGAGCGTGAAGCCAATTGACTTACCCCCAGCCGCACCGCCGGTTCCGATCGCGGTTGCGCTATATGCTTCTGGTTTCGTTGGTTCTTCCTGGCACAACAGCGGCGAGATGATGAAAGCCAGTCCCAGGATCAGCGTGGCTATCTTTTTCATTTGTCAGCCTCCTCGTCAGTAATCTCTCGGAAACTCATCGAAGTGTAGGACGAAAAAACGATAACGACAACGACTTGTTTCACGAGCATTACAATTCATGCGTCCCGAAATATCAGGGCCGTCAATGCTTCACTTCGACTTTTTGCCACCGAACAACTTCTTGTGGATCTCCGGCCAAAATTCGATTCCGAGGTTCCCTAGGGTCTGATAGCTCAGGCTGATGGCCACTCGGGTAAGAGTAAGATTCGCACCGCGGTCTTCTGCAGGATAGTAGAGATTCGACAGGCCCGCACCGGCAAATTTGCCAAGAACGTTCGACCAGTTCGGTTGCGTCTTGCCTGAATCGCTGCGAGTCACAAACCCTCGGGTTATGGAATAACCGGCTCGCGACCAGCCACCTCCGTCGCCTTTCCGAAAATAGCGAGGATCCTGATGCAGCAGCGATGGAAACGTGTAAGTGCCGAAAAATCGTGCGGACGTTCCGTCAAGGAAAGCAGCCCCAAATCGCTTTCCATAGCCGCCAAGGCCTTGCCCGTAGCCAGCATGCGAGTTCGACGCTTGGCTCACTCCCGCCTGCAAGGCAGCGGCCACAACCGGAAACGGATCCAAGGTGGCCTTGGCACATAACCCGAACTTTTGCTTGGACGTTAACGGTGGAGCACTTCGGGCGTCGCTTATGTTGTAGGCGGGAATGACTCCGAAAATGCGCTCTGAAGACTTGTTCTTTGATTGATTTGCGGGAGGGGTGTCTGGTTTGGACGCGCTTGGAGGGGACTCCAGCTGGGGAGTTCCCTCATTTTGGGACTGCCCCCTGATCACGAGAGGAGCGGCACAGCAAAGCAAAACCAGCCATGCTGCGAGCGGTCTGGAAACGAAATTTGCAGCTCTCTTCTTGCGCATTTCCGCACCAGAAGACTACATCCCGATTCCTGTCGAAGTTAGGTCGCGAAGATGTCTTCCCCACTAACGGACAATTCCACGTCTTTAATGTTTGGAGGTGGCGGAACGGCCGATAGCCTATTTAGGCCGGGATCGTATCTCTTCAATCCCATCGAAGTCAAACTGCATTTCTTCAAGAAACTTCTCTACATTTCAGGACGGTTCACCGACAGCTGCGACTGTTGCAGCTCGCCGGGCAGGGATTTCGCGAATTCGTCTCTAAAGAACTGTAGGGTTGGTTCGAGACTTGCTTTTGCCTACCTGAATGATGGCATAATGGCATCCTCCGTACGTACCGGGTGGTCGCTCAGAGACCTAATCTCATAGCTCTTGAGGCCTGCAAGAGGAATGGGAATGAGATTCCTGTACAGACTCGAACTGGCTTTCCTGGTTCTTGGTACAGTTCTGACCGCCACCTACCTCGGTGTGCGTCTCGATGGCACTGTCGGGTCAAGTGTCGCGTTGATGGCTTTCCAGACGCAAGGCACTACCCCCACCGGGAACGACCACGCGCGAGGCGGCTGGTTACCCGTTGATTTCAGTCTTTGGTCGCAAAATCGCATAGCGGCCTATCGAAGCGTGATCGGCAAGCGGTTTGCGACGCCCATCGCCGTCTTGTCCATCCCTCGGCTGGGTTTAGAGGTCCCCGTCTTTGACGGAATCGATGAGGTCACTCTGAATCGGGGAGCAGGCCGAATTCCCGGAACTGCCAGGGTGGGCGCCTTGGGAAACCTGGGCATTGCGGCTCACCGCGACGGCTTCTTTCGAGTCCTGAAGGACATCAGGGTCGGCGATACCGTCGAACTACAGCTGCCGGATCGGAAAGAAGCCTTCACCGTAACCTCGACCGAGATCGTTTCCCCCGAAGACGTGAATGTCCTTGCGACTAGGGCACACCCCGCAATCACTCTGGTCACCTGTTACCCGTTCTACTTCGTCGGTGATGCACCACAGCGATTCATCGTTCACGCCGAGGAGTCCGATGCCGATTTCCCCGGCGTCAAACGCACAAAACTCAGTTCTGCAGCCAGTCAAAAATGAAACAGAGGAGAAGAAGAAATGAACACACAAAAGATTTCAAACCTCAGCTTGCTTGTGGCGGTCGCGTGTGTGGCTTTGACCGTGAGCGCCGCCGCCCAAGTGCAGACCCAGACCAATGTCACCCATGAACAACCCACGCAACAGGTTACTGTGGAGCGGGGAACAGTGGTCTTGGTTGATGGTAACGACCTCGTGGTCAAAATGGAGGATGGCTCGCTTCGCCACATCGCAAACGTTCCCGAAAGCGCCCGGGTGGACGTGGGGGGGAAGGAACTGGGGATCCACGATTTACAGCCCGGCATGAAGTTGGAACATACAGTGACGACGACTACTACTCCGAGAACCATCACCACGGTCCAGAGTGTCACGGGAAAAGTGTTCCACGTGGTTCCGCCAACCTCCGTCATCCTCACTTTGGAGAATGGCACCAATCAACAGTTCAGCATTCCCAAAGGACAGAAGTTCAACATTGACGGACAAACAGTCGACGCCTTTGGTCTGAAAAAGGGAATGAAAATCTCGGCGACTAGAGTTGTCGAGGTTCCCGAAACGGTGGTCTCTCAGGAGAAAACGCTGACCGGCACGATGCCTCCTCCACCACCACCTGCGGATCTACCGCTCCTGATCGTAGTCGTCAAACACGTTCCAGCTCCGGCTGCTGCTCAGCCAGAGATGGCAGAGAATAAACTCCCGAAAACTGGAACCATACTGCCCCTGATTGGGCTTCTGGGACTGGCGTTCACCGGAGTGTCCTTCGGACTGCGTTTGCTACGGAGAGCGCAATAGGCTGCACCACGATGGCCTTCCTTGGCCGGAGTGGCAATGCCGACAAACGAGGATGGGAACGAAGGGAGTTTCCCATCCTCGCTTCGCAAGCCCATGAGCTTGAGAGTCTCAACTAGGGACGAGGTCGGCTGTGCAAATGACAGTCCCGAGTCGAAAGGGAAAGCCTGATCTGCAAAGATAATTGATCCAGAAAACGGATCGTTCAATGTGGTTGCTCTGCGGCAGACCACGTGATAAACATTTAGCCGCCATTTAAAGTCCGAAACCGAGTTCCAAAGGTCTGACTGCCTCGCGCTGAGAAACTGAGGGAGATTTTTTCAGGAGGGGGTTGGTATGAACAAGTTGGCGCTCATGATCTTGCTGTGCGTCGCCCTTGGGGCGAGCGGATTTTGCCAGAGCGGCGGAGCCTCCTCCGCTTCAGAATCGATGCCACCGGCCGTGGATCCACCAAGCCAAAGCGATTGGCACATCACTTGGGTCCCATCATACTTATGGCTAAGTGCCGTGAGCGGCAATCTGGGAGTCGCAGGGAAAACCATTCCCGTGAGCGCCAGCTTCTCAGACGTTTTCGACAAACTCAATATCGGCTACATGACTGCATTAGACGTACGCAGGAAAAGGGTCGGCCTCCTGACCGATTTCCAGTACATCGACCTGTCGTCGGATGAGATATCAACTCCTTTTGGCCTTCTCTATTCCAGCGCCCACACGGAAGCAAAACAGTACATCCTGGATCCAGAAGTCTACGGGCGTATGATCGAGACCCCGAAATTCACCATGGATGTCATTGCCGGTGCCCGATATTGGCATTTACGGAGCACTCTTGACCTGCGCGCCGGACTTTTGCCGGCGTTCAGTGCAAGCGCCTCCAAGGAGTGGGTTGACCCGGTGTTGGGGGCGCGCTTCCGGTTGAATCTGAAAAAAGGTTTGTTTGTGATGCTGAAGGGAGACGGCGGAGGGTTCAGTGCCGGATCACAAGAGACTTGGCAGATCTACACCGGTGTCGGGAAAGAATTCAAAAAGAAATACTCGACTTTCCTGGGTTATCGCCGGTTGAGCGTTGATTACCGGGATGGTGGTTTTATTTACGACACGAATATGAATGGCTTGCTGCTGGGACTCGCAATCAGGTTCAAGTAGCCGCCGAGCGCAGAGTGGTTTTGCTTTTGAGCGCATGGGGAGGAAGAGATGGTTAGCAAAAAGCTGGTAATGCCCTTTGTGTTGATGCTTGGGTGCTTGTTCGGACCTTTGGTTTCTCAGCGCGTTCTTTCCCAAGAACCGCCGCCGCCTGAACAGGATCTTGAGAAATCCTATCCTAAGAAACCTCCGTATTCTCCCTACGCGGACCGCCACTTCCCCGAGCGGGTTTATTGGGGCGACACCCATCTGCACACATCTTTCTCGATGGACGCTGGCGCGTTCGGTTGCCGTCTGGGCCCCAGAGACGCTTACCGTTTTGCTAAAGGTCAGCAGGTCATGGCTTCCAGTGGGCAGCCTGCCCGGCTCGCGCGTCCGCTCGACTTCTTGGTGGTCGCCGATCACTCCGATGGCTTCGGTTTCTTTCCGTTGTTAATGAGCGGCGATCCCAAAATCTTGTCCGATCCCCAGGGTCGCCGCTGGTACGACATGGTCCAGAGTGGACAAGGAGCTGCGGCAGCCATCGATATCATCACATCATTTGGCAAAGGGGCGATCTCCAAGGCTATTTTCCCGGTGCCCGGCACGACTGCGTTCCAGGGTGCATGGGAAGAAATCATCAAAGCAGCGGAAGAAGCCAATGACCCCGGCCACTTTACCGCGTTTATTGGCTTCGAATGGACTTCCAACACCGGCGGCAACAATCTTCACCGAAACATCATTTTTCGCGACGACGCGAACAAAGCCAGCCTGGTTGAGCCGTACACGACCCAGAAACCTCTGGGCAGCGACAATCCTCGGGACCTGTGGAAATGGATGAGCGCGTACGAAGAAAAAACCGGCGGCCATGTGTTGGCCATCGCGCACAATGGGAACCTCAGCAACGGCCGGATGTTTCCTATCATCGAGTCTTTCACAGGAAAACCGATCGATCGCGAGTATGCCGAGACCCGCGCCCTGCGCGAGAGGATCTACGAGGTCACGCAAATTAAGGGCGACGGTGAGGCGCACCCTTTCCTCTCACCCAACGACGAGTTTGCCAACTACGAGCGCTGGGACAAGGGGAACCTGGACCTGACTGAAAAGAAGAAACCTGAGATGCTGGAGTTTGAGTACGCTCGCGCGGCCTTGAGAAATGGCCTGAAACTGGAACAGGAGCTGGGCGTCAATCCTTACAAATTTGGGATGATCGGATCGACCGACGCACACACCGGTCTGGCCGCCATTGATGAAGACAATTTCTGGGGCAAGGTCTCCTCCTCCGAGCCCAGCCCTACTCGCGCGACGCATCCTTTCATCAAGACTGAAAACGCCGTCATCATGGGGTGGGAACAAACTGCTTCAGGTTACGCTGGCGTTTGGGCAACCGAAAATACGCGAGAGGCTCTCTTTGATGCCATGCAGCGCAAGGAGGTTTACGCAACAACTGGCCCGCGAATGGTCGTCCGCTTCTTTGGCGGCTGGGACTTCCAACCCGGCGACGCCAACACACGCAATCCGGCCGTTGTCGGCTACAACAAGGGGGTTCCGATGGGCGGCGATCTGTCGAATCCGCCCACCGGAAAATCACCCACCTTCCTTGTCGCCGCGCTCAAGGATCCCATTGGCGCCAACCTCGACCGCATCCAGATTATCAAGGGCTGGCTCGATGCCAAGAACGAAACTCACGAAAAAATCTATGACGTAGTTTGGTCGGGGGACCGCAAGCCCGACTCCAAATCAGGCAAACTCCCGCCCGTTGGTGACACCGTGGATGTGCCGAACGCCACGTATGCAAACACTATTGGCGCTTCGGAACTGATCAAGGTCTGGAAGGATCCGGAATTCGATGCCTCGCAGCGGGCGTTCTATTACGTGCGCGTGCTCGAAATCCCCACGCCGCGCTGGACCGCATACGACGCCAAGTACTTCGGGATCACGATGCCGCCTGAAGTCCCGATGAAAGGCCAGGAGCGCGCCTATACCTCGCCCATTTGGTATACGCCAGCAGCAAAATGAACCGGAGATGGACAGTTAATCGCGGTTAGTGTGCGATGACAGTGGAACACAAAACTTAAGGAAGCGGCAGAACAGGGGGAATAAGAAAGATGCAATCGCGAAACAAGAACGCAACCATCCGTATGGCTCTTACCATGACACGCTTTTTCGCTCTGATATTGGCTGGACTGCTGGTAGCGATCTGTGTTTGCAGCAAATCAGAGGCCCAAAGCAGCGCGCCCGAGACGGCCTCCTCCGTGGACCGTACCGTGCTGCCGGTCCCCGAGCCCAAGTATCCGCCAATCACCGAGCTTGATGCGCGCAATGCCAAAGCTCCGCCCCGGTTTCAGGTGAAGGCGCCTAAAGGTGCGCCTAACGTAGTGGTCATCCTTCTCGACAATTTCGGCTTCGGCGACCCCGATACGTTCGGAGGGCCGATCCACATGCCGACGCTCGATCGGCTCGCCGAAACCGGGTTGCGCTACAACAATTTCAAAGTGCCCCCGTTGTGTTCGCCCAGCCGCATGGCCCTGCTTACCGGCCGCAACAGCCATAGCGCCAACTTCGGCATGATCGCGGAAATGGCCACCGCCTTCCCGGGGAACACCGCGATGCGTCCCAGCAACATCACGATGCTGCCCGAGATCTTGCGGCTCAACGGCTATAGCACAGCCATGTTCGGCAAGTGTCACGAGCTGGGGCCTTGGGAATCCAGCGTGGTCGGACCGTTCGACCGCTGGCCGTTGCATAGCGGGTTTGAGCGGTTCTACGGCTTCATGGCCGGCGAGGCCGACGAGTTTCATCCGGTCATTTACGACAACATGAACAGGGTAGATCTGCACCCCGACCCCAATTACTACGCCAGCACCGACATCACCGACAAAGCCATCGACTGGGTGCGTTCCCAGAAGTCGCTCGCGCCCGACAAGCCATTTTTCGTCTACTACTCCGCCATTGGCACCCACAGCCCGTTCCAGGTGCCCGAGAAGTGGCGCGACAAGTACAAGGGAAAGTTCGACCAGGGCTGGGACCAGGTGCGGAAGGAAACGCTGGCCCGCCAGATCAAAATGGGGGTCGTGCCCCCGGGCACCGAACTCGCACCCAAGCCGCCGGGGATCCAGGAATGGGACCAGTTGACCCCTGACGAGAAAAAAGTTTTTGCCAGGTACATGGAAATCTATGCCGCCTTTGCCGAAGTGACAGACTACGAAATCGGGCGGTTCCTCGACTCGATCGAAGACTTGGGCGAAATGGACAACACACTGGTCTTCTACGTCACTGGCGATAATGGCTCGGTTTTCCAGGGGGGCCCCAACGGCGCCTTTAATGTGATATCCCTGTACAACGGGCTGCCAGAACCCCTTGACATTTCGCTGAAGCACTTTGACGAAATTGGCGGGCCGAAGTCCCACATTTTGTATAACAATGGCTGGGCCTTTGCCGGCGCCACGCCCTTTGCTTGGGGCCACCAAGTGGCCTCCTACGGCGGCATCTGCCAGTCCATGGTGGTCCATTGGCCGAAGGGCATCAAGGAGAAGGGCGGTCTGCGTACACAGTGGTACCACATGATTGACATCGCCCCGACGGTGTTAGAGGCCGTTGGGGTGCCCCAGCCCGCGGTGGTGTATGGTGTCCGGCAGAAACCCATCGAAGGCGTTAGCATGCTCGACACCTTTAATGACGCCGAGGCGAAGTCGCGCCACACTACGCAATACTTCGAGATGGCAGGCAACCGGGGCATTTACCAGGACGGCTGGTTCGCCACCACCGTGCATCGCCCACCGTGGGAGGCTAAGCCGCGGGCCACGTTTGCTAACGACAAGTGGGAGCTTTACGACGTAGAGAAAGATTTCAGTTGCGCGCATGACCTTGCCGCGAAGTACCCCGACAAGCTTGAGAAGCTAAAGGGAGTTTTCCTGGAGGAGGCCGTCAAGTACAACGTGCTGCCGCTTGACGACCGCTCCTGGGAGCGCTTCAACCCTGCCCTGGCCGGCCGCCCGGATCTCATGGAAGGTCGCACCGAGATGACGGTCTACGAAGGCATGAAAGGAATACCCGAGAATGCCTTCATCAACATCAAGAACCACTCCTTCGTGATTACGGCTGACATAGAGGTTCCGGACGCCGGCGCACAGGGGGTGGTCATCGCCCAAGGCGGGGGAGTGGGCGGCTGGAGCCTCTACGTCAAGAACGGCACACCCAGATTCGCCTACAACTTTCTCGGTCGCGAGACTTACAAGATCGCTGGCCCCGCTCCCCTTCCGGCCGGGCGGGTGACGCTTCGCTTCGAGTTTGCTTACGACGGAGGTAAGCCCGGAGCGGGGGGTAACGGTTTGATCTTCGTCAACGGTGAAAAGGTCGCCGCCGGGCGGATCGAGCACACTCACCCGAACGCGTTTAGCGCGGAAACGACGGACGTGGGCGAGAACCTCTATACGCTTGTGACCGACGACTACAAGCAGGGCGACAACAAGTTCACCGGCAAGATCGACAAGATAACCATCCAGGTCGGCAAATCCAACCTCAGCGAGGCGGCACAGAGGGCTAACGAAGAATTGAGCGTCAAGGATTTGCTGGACGTGGACTACTAATCGTGCCGTGAGGAAGAGGGAAAGGCGTGGACAATCAAAATAGAGCGGAGAAGTTTATGAGACTCATTCGCGAACCGCTATTTCACTTTCTCGTTCTGGGAGCCGTCATCTTTGCGGCCCACGGCTTCATCACGCGACACAGAACCGACAAGCCCGGGGAAATCGTCGTGACCCAGGCCGCCGTTGAGAATCTGGTCACTGGGTTCACGCGGACCTGGCAACGTCCTCCCACTGAGGACGAACTTCAGGGACTGGTGCGCGATTACATCCGTGAGGAAGCGGCTTACCGCGAAGCGCTCGCCCTGGGACTCGACCGGGATGACATGATTGTGCGCCGCCGGCTGCGGCAAAAACTTGAATTCGTGTCGGACGAGCTGGCTACGCACACAGAACCCAGCGACGCGGATTTGCAGAGCTTTCTGCAGGCGCATCGAGAAACATTCCAAACTGAGCCAGGCTTCTCATTTCGTCAGGTTTACTTCAATCCGCAGCTGCACGGTGAAAAGCTTCATCGTGATGTCGCACGTGTGCTGGGCGATTTGCAACATTCCGGTTCCGATGTCCACAAAACTGATCTCGGGGATCCTTTTCTTCTACAGCAGACCTTCGATGATGTTCCCCTGCCGGATCTGAAGAAAACGTTTGGGGACCACTTTGCTTCAGCAATCGGCACTTTACCCGTCGCTTCCTGGCGAGGGCCAATCGAGTCTGGCTATGGCGTACATCTGGTGTATGTCGCTAAACGTACAGACAGCCATCTTCCAGCCCTCGCTGAAGTGCGGGAACAGGTGCGCCGCGAGTATCTCGACGCCAAACGCAGGGAGGCTACGGATAAGTTTTACAAAGTGCTCTTAAGCCGCTATAGCGTGAGAATCGAAGCGCCTGAAGAAAAGAAATTGGCAAAGGTGCAGTGATGCGGCGCTTTCTGGTCTTCTTTATTCTCGTCATCATCGCTGCATGGCCAGCTCCGGCTTTCGCCCATGAAGTGCGCCCCGCCTATCTGCAGCTCCACCAAACCGGTCCGGATACCTACGATGTACTCTGGAAAGTGCCGGCGGTAGGCGACACGATGCGGTTGAGTCTTTATGTGGAATTGCCACAAACGTGCTCGAATCTCAAAGAACCGCGTGGGCTTTTTGCCAACAGTGCTTACACCGAACAATGGAGCGTCGAGTGCCGGGGAGGTTTGGCTGGGGCAACCGTCCGCATTGCGGGTCTCACGGCCACGCTCACCGACGTGCTGGTGAGGGTTGAACGCCTCGACGGGTCTTCTCAGGTGACCCGGGTTATGTCTTCGTCGCCTTCTTTCGTTGTGGAGGCGATGCCACGCCGTTTTGAAGTCGCGCGAACCTACCTTGCGCTGGGTATTGAGCACATTCTTACGGGTGTCGACCATCTGCTGTTCGTTTCAGGACTTTTGCTGCTGGTGACTGGGACAAGGCGCCTGCTGCTCACCGTCAGTTCTTTTACGCTCTCACATACGGTGACACTAACGCTGGCGACCCTGGGATTTGTTCACGTGCCTCCCGCTCCGGTCGAGGCGGTGATTGCGCTCAGCATATTGTTTGTTGCGCTGGAAGTGCTTCGAAAACACTCGAATCCAAATGGCCTGGCGCAGCGCAAGCCGTGGCTGGTAGCTTTCTCGTTTGGCCTGCTGCATGGTCTTGGGTTTGCCGGTGGACTCAGTGCGGCAGGGCTGCCCACTGCTCATATCCCGCTTGCTCTCGGCTTCTTTAGCGCTGGAGTCGAGGTTGGCCATTTTTCGTTTGTGGCGTCAGCAGTCTTGGTAATAACGGCGCTTAGACGCTGGCTGTCTCGATTCCCCCCCTGGTCCTGGCGAATGGCACCTTATGCCATCGGGAGCTGCGCGTCCTTCTGGCTTATCGCACGTCTGGCAGCGTTCTAGAACGTCTTTGAAACCCGTCGGATCGCGGGAAGCCTTCGGTACGAACGCGTTCAAAACTTAGTGTCCACGCAGGGACTGCGAGAGACTTATAAGATTTTCAGGAGCCACGTGAATGACGCCCCAGCGTGGGCTATCAATGTCACAAATCAGGAAAAATGACAAGGACACGGCAATCGGCATGATCAGAAACAGGCGACGATTGGTACGATGCGCAACGTAGCCTACTAGCAAGTTGCCGCAGATGGCGAGAACCGCCATCAACGCCCACGCCGCGACGGGGATGCGGTTCCACCATGCAGCTTGAGTGTATCCCTGCGAGTTCAGTACATCATTCATGCCGGAAACCGCGAGAGCAATCACAGGCGTGGCCTGTGTCGCCGGCCCTGGCCGGACAGCAGACCATAAGTCGCTCTGCAACTCAGCGGTATCCGCGTTGACCTTAGCGAGCGTGCGTGGGTTGCGACTCGTGTAGAACAATATGCGCTCACCGGTGTACCTCGTTAGCAGCTCACGCAATTTTGCCCCATCTCCAGCAGGCAGCAGATCAGCTCGAAGGTACTCGGTGCCAATGGCGTTGGCCTCAGCCTCTTCGTAATTTTTGCGCAGATCGTAACGGTTAATGGCCATCGAGAAAGTGAAACCGATAAGCAGTGCCAGGACCGTCAGTATTGCGGTGAGCACAACACCGAAATCGTTTCGCTCTTCCTCCGTCAAGGGACGCAGTCGGTTACCAAGGGAGCGGCCAGCCCGCAGCGAGAGCGATAGAAGCGCGAACGACAAAAGGAATACGAGCAGTGGAAAGTCCCGTAGGTTCATTGGCTACAAACTCCTCTCGGGCTCCAGCCTAAGCGTCTGCGGTCAGGGACGACTGCCTGTGCGAACGCTGTGACCGAGTTCTCCAGAAACAGCTAAAATGGATAATCCGTGCAAGTGTATGTTTCGCTTGCGATGTTGTAAACACTGTAAGACAAAGGTTGCGATCTCGCAGACTATCCGGTACCGTAAAAGACCCCGTGTTAAAGGGCTAAGCGAGCTCTCGCGTGCTGGAGGGCGCAAGTGTCGCTGCGAGAATCGAACTACCGAGAAAGGAGAGAGGCAATGAGAAAAATTTCGCAGAAAGTATTGCTAGTCCTGACCTTGCTCTCGTTGACGATGAGCGTAGGGCTCCCCGCCAGGGCCGCAGGCGAACAAGGATCATCCAACCAGGACAAAGTCAAAGCCTGCAACAACGCTGCCGACGCTAAGGGCCTCAAAGGAGACGATCGCAAGAACTTTATGCAGGACTGTCTCAACAAAGCTGGCGTTCAACAGCCTAGCGAAATGAGTCAGAAGGACAAGATGGACGTCTGCAAGAACCTTGCCGACAAGAAGAACCTCACCGGAAGTGACCGGAGATCGTTCCTCAAGGACTGTATGAATAAAGCTAACCCCAAATAGATTGAACTCGACCTATTGGAAAAAACTCTGCGTTAGCGCACTTGTGACGTCAATTAGCTTCCTTGATCTCTAGGAAAAACAAAAATCGATTTCGGAAGCATAACGGGTAAACGGGGATCTCCGCTCGGGTGAAGTCGCGGCAAGGCCGAAAGAGGGGAGAGATGCTGCCTGAGGGGAAGGAGCAAGTCAGAAAAGAATCCGCGCGAACGATCTACCTTGTCACAGGTTTCAACCGACAGACCCAACGCATAGAGTGGCCGCTGCCATCGAGGAGGGGGTCTACGCCGAAGTACTTGCGCAGTGAATTCCTCCAACTCAACCGCTGTGGACGAGGGCGCTTTTTCTGGCCCAACAGCGCAAACAGGGTGGTCGATGTCGTGTGTTTTGTGCCGGGTGCCAACAGCCCGAAATATCGCATCTGGTGTCGGTAGCGGTCTGGTACGTGCGCGGCCAGAGCATCCACGAATTCCTCAATCAAGTAGTGGGTCGTCACGACCCGCTTTTCTTTCAGATCCTTCGTCAAGAACTCGACTTCTCGATCCGCGATCTTTGTGAATCGATGCTGAGCGATCGGTGGTCGTCGAACATACCGCGCTGCATATCGCAGGAAATGCCATTTCGACTTGATGGGATCAACGTAGATGTTCCACCAGCGCTCATATTGCGTCTTCAACAGGAGTGTGAGTTCTTCGCTGCTCGCTTCCGAAGCAAGCAACCCTTTCTTCCGAGCCGCCCGAAGATACGTAATGACGGCATAGCGCCACATGCGCATGAGCTTGCGTCTATCGAAGCGCAAACCAGCTATCCAGCAGCTCTCCGACTCCTTCAAGCCGCCGGCAGACACCATAATGTGAAGGTGCACGTTGAAATTCAAGTGTCGCCCGAACGTGTGGGGCATCACTACAATGAGTATCCGGACACCGTACCTAGTTTTCACCCATTGCTGAATTACTGCCGCTGCAAGTGCGGGTAAGTCATGGAGGAGCTGGCGGTTCTGACGAAAGATTTGCCAAAGCACGTTGGGCATCGTCAGACAGATGCCGGAATAGGGGATGTCGGGGAGAGCGATCCATTGCTCCCGTTGCCAGAGCAGGGTAGCTCGCTGCCCACAACTTGGGCATGATCTCGACTTGCAGGTATGGTAAACAAGTTTTTCCTGGGTGTCTGAGGCAAAGACCTCCGCTCCTAAAGCCGCGGTCCGGCAATTGATAATTTTCTCGAAATTTTCGCGGACTGTTGAGCGGATCTCGGGGCTATCCCAGTAGGGTCGCGTAGCAATTAAGATCTGTTTTAGCGGTTGTCTCTTGTGCATGTGGGCATTGACTCCTGGCGAGGTCGGAGGGACTTGATTAGCTCTTCAGTCACAAAGATTGTCTTGCCTGGGTAACGTATCACTGACACGTTAATTGCACTGCATTCATCTGCTTCAAACTCCGACAGGCGCCTGATTAGACTTCCTGGATCGAGTGCGGTCGGCAGGTTGCTTTCTTCCCGCCGTGAAATGAGATCTCGTATGGCTTTGTTAACGCCCTTCTCAGTGCGATAGCTCCTCAGTGCGTCGGTCTGCCGCTCTGGTGATTCCATGCTCCATTTCCACGTCCGATGGATCGAAATCTCACCGCAGCGTAATGCCTCCAATAGTTCCGGATGAACGTTCTCTAGTAATTGCTTAACCTTGGTCACGTTACCCACAGCAACGGATGCAGCGTCGGCAATCTGCTTCCGCACATCCAGCCTTTCAGCTTCTGTCAATTTTGACGAGCCTTTTTGTTGGCCTCCCGCTCGTTGGTTCGACCTGGCCTCCTCTTTGAGCCCAGGTTCAAGTTCCAGTGCCAGGAGTGTTCGGCTGAAGGCGTTTAAACCCCTCGATGCGCGATGTTTCTGGATCAGCCAATAAAGGGTTTGCGCCTCCGTCAACTCGTATTCGATACAAGGGAGCGTAAGTTGCCGGTTTAGACGGGCCAGTTCCCAGCGAGCGTAGCCGTCGATGATTGTGCGGTCCCGCGCGATAATGAGCGGCTCTCGAAACGCGAGGTCACCCAGTTCAGCCAGTGCGGACAACTGGGATGCTGGAACGGCAAGATGATGCCGCGCGTAAATTGGGTGCCGCTGGAGCTCGTCGACACGACAGATGACAAGTTGGCATTGAACGCCGACAGGGTGTCGTCCGGTTTCATTTCGTGGCTGCTCGCCGGACTGCAGCAGTATCTGAAGACTGGCGATACCTGCGGATTTACTTTGTGTGGCTTCCATAGCCCTTGGAGAACAACGGAATGAACGACGCAGTTGGCAACTCGATGCAGAGTTGTATGAGGCAAACACCGCATCCGCGGTTTTGGCTGCGTTTTGGCTGCAATTAAATGGGCAGTCTTGGAGGGAAAGTGCGGGATAAGTGCTTTTGATCTGGGCAGATAGCTACGGGAGAAGCCAGCCCTGAAAAGGCTGGCGTCGGCGGTTCAACTCCGTCCCTGGCCACCATTCTAATAGCCTATATTTTCATCTATATACAAAAGCGTTGACAGAATTGTGCTTGAATTGTACTCTCATTCCAGATCGCCTCCCCCTATTTCCCCACACCATTTTCCGCCACACAGGAAAGGCAGGGGTATCCATACGGCGTACATCACGCTCTACAAACGCCATTCCAAAGACTGCGAGCACAAAGACGACCCGACGTACAAGCGCTGTGATTGTGCGGTCTGGTTCCAGACCAACATCAACGGGAAACAAAGACGCTGGACATCGAAGGAATCAGCCTGGGAAGCAGCCCAGCGGAAAGCGCGTGTCCTTGAGCAGCAAGACGATGCCGGGTTGAGACCGCAAGCCGCCAAGACGGTCAAGGACGCAGTCGATTTGTTCCTTGCTGCCAAGCGCGGCGAAGGGCTGTCACCTGACACGATTTACCGTCACGAGCACATCACAGGTTTGCTGCTTGATTTCTGCAATCGCGAGGGTGTTCTGTTCATCAAGGATTTGAGCCTCGTTCATCTGACAACATGGCAGGCTCAGTGGACATTGAAGGCTCCGCAGGCGCGGCGTGGTCGCCAAGAGAAAGTCAAAAACTTTCTGAAGTATTGCCACGCTTCGGAGATGATTTCAACGAATCCTGCTGTCCAATGGAAAGGCGTCAAGGTCAAATTCAGCGACCAAAACGTCCGCGCCCTCAGCCCGCAGGAATACAAGAAGATTCTATTGAGTATCGAAGAGACGAAAATGACGCACACGAACAAGGCCCGCATCAAGGCCTTGATGCAGTTGCAGCGATGGTCTGGGCTGTCTCTCGTCGACGCTGTCTGCTTGTCCAAAGACGAACTCAGGCAGGAAGGGAAGACATTCCGGGTTGTCACAGATAGGCAAAAGACAGGGACGATTATCAACAACGTCATTCCGGCATGGCTGGGCTCAGAACTCTTGAGAGTCAAGAATGGTAATCCCGAATTTTTCTTTTGGAGCGGGTCAACGACAGCCGAAGACGCGCCAAGTTATTTCCAAAAACTCTATCGCAAAGTGTTCAAGGCGGCAGGCGTTGATGGTAGTTCGCATGACTTTCGGCACACATTTGCAATCGAATTGCTGAAGTCGGGCGTCGATATTCGAAGCGTCAGCAAAGCGCTGGGCCATTCTTCTGTCGCGATTACTGAGCGCTTCTATTCTCGTTGGTGCAAAGGTCAGCAAGGCATGCTTGACGATGTTTTGGCTGGTGCTTGGAAATAGGCTTCGGGTTATCTTCTGCTGCACCGCGTTGCGGATCAGGATGGTGCCGGGAGGAAAGCCGGGCTCACCAGCAGCGTGCTCCGGATGGAAGTGCGTGGTGGTGAGTAAGAGCTTCGAGTTGTTGGGCGCGAGTTTTGCGGCCACGCGGGCGGCGGTGGCTCCATTCTTCGGGCCCGAGCCCGTATCGACGACCACGTCGCTTGGCTACCGACGACGATGGCGATGTTGGGGAAGCCCATGATCGCCCAGACAGGTCGGAAATCTTGGTTGGGTTCTCGCTGACCATCGGCTGGCTCATCTGCGCTAATGCACCGGCGGCCGCCAGTGCGGCCAGCGTCAGAAGTGACGAAAGTGACTTCATGGCGTCCCTAAGCCGTCCTTATTCTAAGATCATTTGCTATCTGTTCAGATCCACCACAGCGACCTTGTTCACTCCACTGCATGCCAGATACAGCCGCCGATCGGGAGTTGCCACCATATTGCGGACCACGCCGCCCCCGGATGGGATCGGTTTCGTACTGAAGCTCTCCGACTTGGGATCGAACCTGACCAGGGTATTGGGCTTCACACCCGATTCGCTATACCAGACCTCGCCATCGTTCGTGATCGCGATTCCGTACGGTTCTGACTCCGAGCCGCCCGGCGACAACCATTCTTTCAGCAGCGTTCCGCCGGACGGATCGAAATGTCCCAGATACCCGCGCGCGAAATCGGTGTAATAAATCGTACCGTCCGGCGCCAGCGCGATCCGCCGCGGGCGAGCACCCGCCGCCGGCAAGGTGTATTCGCGGATCCTCATCGTGCTCGGGTCAATACTGGCCAGCTTGTTGGTGCCGAACTCGCAGAAGAAGGGCGTGTTGTTCTGCAAGATCACGATGCCGTAGGGCACAGCGTGCGGGGTCGGCGATTTGGTCAGGATCATGTTGCCGGTTTTCGGATCGAGACGCCCGATATAGTTGGTCTCTTCGTTCGTAAACCACAGAATGCCATTCTGGTCGAATACGGGCGTGTGCGGGTCGATCTTGGCGCCATCGGCCGGGCGATACTCGGCGATCTCGCCAGTCTTCGGGTTGAGCTTGCCGACATAACCCCCGGAGATCGCGGTGAACCAGATGTTGCCGTCTTTATCGGCGACCAGCCCGTGCGGACCGGAATTAGGTGTCTTCAATGGATATTCCTTAAATTCTCCGGTCTTCGGATCGAGTCGACCCAGCTTGTTCGCCCCCTGCCCGGTGTACCAAAGCGAGCCGTCAGGCGCGAGTGCCGGATCGTGCGGCCGCGACTTCGGCGTCGGCACCTCGTATTCCTGGATCTGTACGTTCAGCGTTCCCACCATCGTGGAGCCAGCAAGCGTGGCGGCTAGCGTGAACAAGCACAGTTTGAGTAGAGACATGGACGTTCTCCTTCGCAGAAAATTGTAGTCCTTCGTTCGCGCGGGGCGGCCCGAGTGGGGCGAGGCACGTCAGGAGGCTCGATATCCGAATAACTTTCGGCACTCCGGTCTCAAGAAATTGTCGAAGACGGGAATGTGAAGGCCGCCCTTTTCAAGGACGAATTTGCATGAAATGAGACAGGCACGCCATTTGAATTCCTCGGTACCGTGTTTCTTGCCGTAGGCGGTGATATCTTCTTGGGAAACGCCAAATACCACCGCTCCTATTTTGGACCAGACGCAGGCACCCGCGCACATAGCACAAGGTTCGTGCGTGGAATACAACACGAAATCCGGCAGATACCGACCATAGCCGGAGGAAACATATTTCAAGGTTTCAAGCTCCACATGCTTGATGGATGAACCCGAAGTTTTTACCCGGTTGCCAGCAGACGCGATAACCACTTCCCGTTTCCCAATAAGACGCGTGATGACCGCACCGATAGGATAGTCGCCCCGGTCGCGGGCGCGTTTTGCCTCCGCGATCGCAAGCTGCATAAACTTTTTCTTCGGTTTGTAGGTGGGAGGAATCATTTTTTCTCCCCGAGTCTGAAGGTCCTAGGCCATTTCTTGGAAGAGCGGTCTCAGCCCTTCACGACTTCCGATCCCCGCT
>CAVWZH010000004.1:0-12789 GCA_963759395.1 uncultured Acidobacteriota bacterium
GATCGTTTGGTGAATCACCGCGCGATCCTGGAACTGAACATCGCCAGTTATCGCATGGAAGAAGCCAAGAAGAATCGGGACGCGGGCTTCGAGCCCGGAGGAGCTAACTGATGATTAACTTTTTCTCAAGCACGAAAACGTAAAACGCGGCCGCCGCCAAGCTGTGGAAAAAGCCGGTCCGTGGAAAGCGAGGAAAACCAACAACCGGTTTCCCTCTCTTCCCACCGCCCTTGGAAATCCCGCACAACCCGCGGGATTCCCACTTTTCCCACAGCCCCGACTGCTGCTGAGATCTCTCAGAAACGATCGGGAAATCTAATTGTCGTTGACCGGTAAGAATGATTGACGCCAGACACCAGTTGAGAGGTTTGCTCCAAGCTTAACCAGTTGCCCGAGCGATCTCCGAGTTGCCTGGCACCTTTCACACGCTGAATCCCGGCAGCCAGATCAGCACTAAACAGTCCGCAGTCCGCTGCTTCATGCGCGAGCCGCCGGACGGCAGCCAGCCTTTGATTGATCGTCGCTGCCGCCAGTCCGCTGGCTTCAAGGTGTATGCGGTAGCGGACCACCACGATGCGGTTCAAGGCCAAGCGTGGCTCGGAGCAGTACCAAGCAATGAATTGTTCAATCGCATATGCATACGTCCGCCGAGATTCGGCCGAAGTCAGGGCGCTGAGCACTGCGGCCTTGGAATGATCCAGATCGGAGAGCCGAAGCACTGTGCGGTGGTGCTTAGCTTTGCGCTTCTTTGGGACCATGCTGGCGGCCTCCTGTGCTGCAGCACGGAATTTATCTCATGACTTGCGTCCAGCCAGAGAGCGGGGAATAGCGTGCGCATTGGCGATATTACGCCAGCAATGGAGGGTTGTCCCTACGGCAATTCGCCGAGGTAAGGGAATGCATACCACGCTAACCACGCGAATAGGAACCAATGTGAAAGGAGGTTGCCTCTAAACGATGGCCGCCGCCAACACTGGATGAGGCTCCACCAAAGGAAAACCAGCCACATCAGGTTGATGATGCACATCGCGATTGTGTGGCTCGCCCCTTGGTACTGAACTCCGTGGCTCCAGTCGAACACGAAATCCACTATCGTTAGCCCGGTCAGCAGCACCAACAGTGCGGCTGTTCTCTTCGGCACCTTCGACCGCTGATTCAGGAGCAGGTCGGGCGTCCACAAAAAGAAAAGAATGACGGGTGTTATCACTGCAAGAGTTTGCAGGTGCCACCGCTCCAGCAAGAAGGCGGGCACTATGGTCAGTGTGGGCAACGGCGAATACAGCGTAGGCACGCGTGAAGAAAAAAGTCCAATCCAAGCAGGTATCAACAAAAAGAATCCCGCAGCAACCACTAGCAGACGAGAGTTCATCTTCTTAGCTTACTTCACCATGGCGTGAAAATAGGTGATTACTGTTGTAATCCGGCCATCCCGAGCACTATCTGGAACCAGGTCGCTCAGCCGGGATTACCTACGACATGGGGATATCACCACAGTTAACCGTCAGGCACTCAGCTAAAGTCCATCGGCTGTTCGGGTTGTGCCGCGAGACTGTGCTGGACATACTCCACCAGAAACTGCCTGTCTTCTTTGCCGAAAAGACGCATGATCTTTGGCATCACTAATCCAAAGAGTATCAAGCCCGGAGTTACGACTATTCCGACCCAATC
Source organism: uncultured Acidobacteriota bacterium (assembly GCA_963759395.1). Lineage (GTDB taxonomy): Bacteria > Acidobacteriota > Terriglobia > Terriglobales > Acidobacteriaceae > CAVWZH01. Next base: position 1,669 of record CAVWZH010000004.1, read on the forward strand.
GTCTGACCACTGAGTCTTCCCACTGCCGATGTTCCAAATCGTCTCAGCAAATAGCGGGATACCGACCACAACGGCAAATGTGAGCCAAATCCGCATATACCATCGCGCCCACTTCGGCCAATCGAAGTAGCCTTCGATCCGGCTACCATTTGATTCAGCCTGTATGCGGCCATAGAAATGCCCCGCAAAGTCATTGCGGCTATAGCGTCGCTTCTGAACGCGAAACTGGCTGGACTTGATGTCTCCTAGCACTAATACTGTTCACTTAAGTAGATTTGTGGCATTCTGTATGAGACGAGTACAGGAGGCCACAGATGGCGCGTACGGTTGCGGAACTTCCGCCGGGTACCCGGATCACGGACTACATCAGCCTTGGCGTCATCACCAAGACCTTCCCTCTTTCCACTATCGGGCCAGTGCTGGTGAAGACGGGAACGGCCAGCATTCGTCAGCGCGATCTGCCGGCGCATGTGGTGGTCTATTACGTCATTGCCCTGGCGCTATACATGCAGTCGTCCTATCGCGAGGTATTGCGTTGTCTGCTGGAAGGCATCCAGTGGCTGCTCGATCCGTCGCTCAAGGTGCGGGTGGCCGGCAAATCAGGCATCTCGCAGGCGCGCACGCGGCTGGGATGGGAGCCGTTGCGGCAGTTGCACGATGAGTTGGTCAGGCCGATTGCGGAGGCGTGCTACGCAGGGCGCATGGTATCGGGCTTGGCGTCTGGTGAGCCTGGACGGCAGCACCCTGGATGTGGCCGACGAGAAGGCCAACGACGATGCTTTCGGTCGCCCCGGGGCCAGCCGCGGCGCGAGCGCCTATCCGCAGATCCGTTTCGTGTCGCTGGTGGAGAACGGCACCCACGTGCTGTTCGGCAGCCGGATGGACGGCTACGGGACGAGCGAAATCACCCTGGCCAAGGCAGTGCTTCCCCATCTGAGTAAGGGCATGCTGTGCCTGGCGGACCGGCATTTCTTCGGCTTTGAACTGTGGCAGCAGGCGCAGACCACAGGGGCCGACCTGCTGTGGCGGATCAAAAAAAACATGCGCTTGCCTGCGGAGAAACGCCTGCCCGACGGCTCTTACCTGAGCCATATCTACCCCTCGGAGCGAGACCGGCGGCACAAAACCAATGGCATCGTGGTGCGGGTGATCGAATACCGCCTGGAGGGAGTCGAGGGAGCCGAGCCGATCTATCGACTGGTCACCACCATCCTCGATCCTGACCAAGCTCCGGCCGCCGAACTGGCCGCCCTCTATCACGAGCGCTGGGAGATCGAAACGGCCTTCGATGAACTGAAGACCCACCTGCGCGGCGCCCAGATCGTCCTGCGCAGCAAGACACCGGATCTGGTGCGCCAGGAGTTCTACGGCCTGCTGATGGCCCACTTCGCCATCCGCGGCCTGATGCACGAAGCGGCCCTGAGAGCCGATGAAGATCCGGACCGGCTCTCCTTTCTTCACGCCGTGCGTGTCGTCCGCCGCAAACTGGCTGTCTACGCCGCTATTCCCCCCTCGGGGGAGGAAGGCCTTCCATGATGCCGTGCTGGAAGAGATTCTGGAAGAGCGTGCCGTATCCAGCCGCAATCGGCGCAACCCCCGAGGAGTCAAACGCAAGATGAGCAACTTCCCCCTGCGTCCCGCCACTGAAACCTTACCGGGACTAATATGCAGGATAGAATATTAAAGCACGGGTTTCTCACCCTTGTAGCCGGAGAGCGAAAACAACGTCCTGTGCTCCTCATCAACGGCACCACGGAGAGCACTCAACGCTGCGGAGGGAGACAGGGGCGAATGAAGGACAAAAACCGAGCGCATCACGATGTCACTATCATGCATTACCGCTTCAATTGTTGTGAACAGGACTTATCGAAGCCTAACCCGAACGGGCCGCACAGCCAAGGATTACGTGTGAGTTGGCGATTTCACGATCCCAATGCTGTCACCTCCTAAGTGGAGTAACGGCTGGACGCTATCACGCCGTGCGGGTCCAAGACGTCGTGCCCCCTCAGTGAGGAAAGGGCTGCTTGAGGTTGAACACCACCATATCTGAGACACCACGCCGGGGCACACCCTTATTGCCTTCGCCTCTGATACCGAGGACGTATCGCTCGGGCAGAACTGCCGCCTGTGAACAAGCGGCTCGGCAGGGCGGGGCTGGCGGCCGTCCCAGGGTCTGCGCCATCCAGAGAGCATGCGAGTGCACCGCAATCCCTGGATTGACTGCGGCAAGAATTGAGGCGGTCCGGGCTGCTTCGCCTGACACGCGCATCAGACCTTTACCTTCTCATGGCCAGTCTTCTCATTCGACCCCACACTATCTTCTCTAACGGCTTGTACTGCAGTACCAGCCATGACATGGAAGGCATGCCATGGGCTAATCGGTCTCTTGTGGGTACCTCCCTTTTGGCATAGTTTCGAGTGGCAAGCTGAGCCTGAGGCGAAGGTGCATAGATACCCGCACCAAAAGCTGGTGGAATGGACCGCCCCGCCCGGCGCCACTCGCTATTCAGAAATCTCGAGTTCCGATTTAAGCATTCGGAGGATGAATGAAGACCACTTTGAAATTGCTCACCCTGTTCGCTCTGCTGTCGATGACTCTCATGATGCACGCATCCAGCGTCACCGTGGGCAGCATGGACAGCGGTAACTGCTACCCGTTCATGTGCAATGACAGCGGCACGAACGTTGGCCAATCGATTGACTACCAGGAGGCTTACGTCTCTACCGCCTTCAGCGGACCTATCACCGTCAGCTCGATGTCCTGGGGCCAGTGGACAGGCGCTGCGGGCGACGTGGTTCTGGGCGGCAGCTACACCTTTTACTGGGGCTATTCCGCCGTCGGGCTGGGGCTAACCTCAACCTTCTCCAGCAACTACGTAGCTGGCACGCAGACCCTGATCGGCACCGCCACGGTTCCCGCAGGCGGAGTGACCTACGGCCCGACTCTCACCCTATCGGGATTCCAACCATTCACCTACAACCCGGCCAATGGCGACCTACTCTTGGAGATCATTGTCAACAACCAGGATAACGTCCCCAACGGCACCGGCAATGGTTACAACTGGGCCGATTACACCGGCTCGCAGGTTGCCCGCGCTTATTGCCTCGATAGCGGCGGCTGCGGGGGCGCAGGCGTCGGCGCATTGGTTACCACTTTCAATGGCAACAGCGCCACCCCAGAACCGGGCACGCTGGTTATGTTCGGCTCTGGCCTGCTCGGCCTGGCCGGCATCGCTCGCCGCAAGTTCAACCTGTAGTTGGTTTGGTTTTCAGTCTATTAAGCCGGGGCGATCGTCCCCGGCTTTCTTGTGTCCATTTAGCGCCTCATTCGTCATCGACGCTAGATCTGATGGCGTGCTGGCGCGATTCTTCCGTTCAGCGCAAGATAGTTGTCGATATCAGGCCATCTCGTACTCTAACCCGAACGCGGCCGATCTGCTGGGATTACGTGCGAGAGGGCGATTTCACAACAACGATCCAAGACCTATTGAGGAGCCAGTTTCCGGGATTGGCCACAATCCGGGAATTGTCGCGCAATGTTACGAATCGAAATGCCGAGTGCAACCGATTGCGAAAGGGAAGCAACTGGGCACTCCGCGGGTATAGGGGTCCTTCGACTCCATTCGGCTACGCTTCACTCCACTCAGGATGGCAAACAATGCCGAACTATCGCCTGCGTTGTTTACCGGGACAGCAGGCCAAGGATTCGGCGGCGCAACTCACCCGCCGTTAGTCCGATCAGGCCCAACGTCATCAGCGAGACCGTACCGGGCTCGGGAATTGGTTGCAGCGTGAAAGTCCGTTCCGGGCCGGCCATGAACGCGCCATGGTCGATGGAGATTTCGGCGAACACGTCGAAGAAGCTGCTCACCTGGAAATCACTGCCCGATGGCGGTGATGGTGGTTGGGCCGCTGCTGATCGGCATCCCGAGCATGATTTCGACTGTGTGACCATTGAACATGCCGGTCATGTCCAGTTCGGTCAGAGTCGAAGTAAATGTGCCCAGTTGGCTATCGCTGGTGCGTCCGGCGTAAAAAATGCCGATCGGCCCCGCAAGATGCAGTGAAGCCCAGAAACGTTCCCGGACGTCCACTGGTATCGGTGTAAATGGCGGGCGGTGAAAACGATGTTCGAATCAATTGACTCCGCCAGTATTGTCAATCGACCTGCTGGTTCCGTTGAATCCATACAGGGCCGGATTCACCACGCAAACGCCGGGACCGAGCTGAACGCAAATCGTCGCGGCTGTGTAGGCTCCTCCCTCAGGCGGCATGCTGGGCGTCGACTGAATGATGTCGGCGCTGGCCCCGGGGATGACGACAAGCAGGGCGGCCAGCAGCATGGCCGCTGCCAGAAAACTCCGCCTTCTTCGCATCGACAACATAGATACCTCCGTTGAAGAAATCTCGAAGTGGCGGAAGAATCATACTCCGGAAAGAGCCGGGTGTTTGCGAAATTAGTTCTGGCTCGTGCGACTCCGCGCTGGCCAGGATAAATCTTCGTTCCTGCTGTGACACGTTGACGAACCCATATCACCCATTCGCGGAGCATTCAGCAAGATCGTCGGCGCCGGTTAGCAAGATAGTGTCCCAACCAAGATAGCTGTTGATATCAGGACTTATCGAAGCCTAATCCAAACGGGCCGCTCAGCCGGATTACCTACGGGATGGCGATTTACCACTCGCAATCCGTCGGCAACCACCTGACGCGGTGGCCTCCGTCTGCACCCTGCCCTCACCGTCTTCACGTTTTCGTCAACGAGATGTGCTAGTGTCATCTTGGAGTTGGAAATGAAAAACTTTGTGCTGATAACGTGTCTACTATTTGCTTCGAGTTTGTTTGCGGGAGATTGCGTCAAGAATCGACGCGGTCAGACTGTTTGCGGTAACGGAACGACTGCCGCTAAGGTCAACCCTAATACGGGCAATGCTGCCGTTGCCCAGAAGAACTCGAACGGGGTAACGACCACTCAAACCAGCAATGGCGGCGAAGTTAAGAGCAAGAATGGAAAGGGTGTAGCAAAAGGCCCAGATGGTAGCACCTGCGTCAAGACTGCGAACAACCAAGGCTGTACCAAATAAATTGCGGTCAGCCTCGACGTATCCACCCAACTTGGCCCCGGCTGGGATCACCCGCCTGATGCCCCTGAAGCCGAGGGCCTGATTGCGTCTGCTGGGAGCTAAGGCGGACACGCACCGGCAGATCGCTCTTCAGTTCCAGAAACTCAGCCAGCAACTAGCGATCCATTCGTCGTGCACCCGCTGAGCCGCGCAGCGTAATCAACACTGGCTCCGGGTCTTCAGCGAAGGACGGTGGCAACAGGTAAGTGACTCCCAAACAGAGCGTCAGCCGAGATTACGAGCGCGATGGTGATTTCACAAAGGCTATCGAAAGTGGATTTGTGGCTGAAATACGTAGACGACGACCATCTCGGCGATGAATGTTGCTGGAATAGCTAAAAGTGCGGCGGCAGTACCTCGACCGATAAAGCGGGCCAACGGCGTTGCATCCGCGCCAAATTGAAGAGTCGAGAAGATGGCGATTATGAGACCGACTTGGAACACCGCAAACGCAGCAAGCCAATATGCGGCATGATGTTGAGCGAGCAAAACATCCTCCTCGCGTCCGGTGAGTCCTATCAGGTCGCTAACAACGATCCCCTGGGCGATGTAGAAGATGTGCGAAGATGCGGCAGCAACGGCGAGAGCAAGTGCAATCAACCAACGAATGCCATAACTGACGTGCTTGTTGGTTCCGACGGCGGTGTGCGGCTGCTTCCATGCACCTCACGCTACCTCAGCACGCGACACCGTTCAATAGCCGTTGCAAACAGGCCACATCGTGCCCTAACGGGAACCGGATCGCTCAGCCGAATTACCTCCGAGATGGCGATGTTACAACAGTTATTGTCGCGGGTAGGAGTAAGCGCCGTTCATTCATTGACTTGCCCTACCTCTAGTCCTAAGATTCAGCGCCTATGATCGGCCAAACGATCTCCCATTACCGCATCGTGGCCAAGCTCGGCGGCGGTGGCATGGGCGTTGTCTATAAGGCCGAGGACACCGACCTTGGCCGATTCGTCGCGCTGAAGTTCCTGCCCGATGATGTGGCGCAGGACCCGCATGCGCTGGAGCGCTTCCGCCGCGAGGCCCGTGCCGCCTCGGCACTGAACCATCCCAACATCTGCACTATCCACGAAATCGGCAAGCACGAAGGCCAATCCTTCATGGTGATGGAGTTCCTCGATGGCGTGACCCTGAAGCACCGCATCATGGGCCAGCCACTGGAAACCGGAGCTGATCTTGGACCTGGGCACGGAGATCGCCGACGCGCTCGATGCGGCGCACTGCAAGGGCATCATTCACCGAGACATCAAGCCAGCCAACATTTTCGTCACGCGAGCGCGGCCATGCCAAGATTCTCGATTTCGGTCTGGCAAAGGTGACTATCAAAGCCGCAGGCCGAAGCGGCGAGATCGGCAACCGAGCTGGCATCGTCTGACGCGCAGCACCTGACCAGCCCAGGCGCGATGCTAGGCACGGTGGCATACATGTCGCCGGAGCAGGTCAAAGCCAAGGATCTGGATGCGCGTACCGACCTGTTCTCGTTCGGCGCGGTGCTGTACGAGATGGCAACCGGTAGGATGCCGTTCAATGGCTCCAGTTCGGGCGAGATCATCAGCGCCATTCTCCGCGACGAACCTCGGCCAGCCTCGCAGTTGAACCCGGAAGCTTCTCCTGAGCTGGAGGGCGTGCTTCGCCGAGCGCTGGAGAAAGACCGCAACCTTCGCTACCAGCATGCCTCTGACATGCGAGCTGAACTGCAGCGGCTGAAGCGCGATACCGAAAGCGGACGCTATGCACGGAGCGGGTTCGAGCGCATCGGCAACAGCGAAGCTGCCGGAGCCACCGCCGCCAACTCCAGTTGCACCGGCGCCTGCCGCTCCTAGTTCGGAGATGGCGGCGGCGCCGGTTTCGGGCGTCGCACGGGCAGCCAGTTCGAGTGCAGTTTCGCCACTGAGCTCAAGCGCTCTGCGGGCGGCGGCAGAAGCGCCACCCAGCGGAATCACGCCTGCCGCTCCTCCGAAGAAACGATGGATGATGATCGCATCGGCTGCCGTCCTGGTTATCACGGCTGCGGTGGCGGGATTCCTCTACTACCGCTGCGCATCAAGCTCCGAGGCTGACGGACAAAGACACCATCGTCATCGCGGACTTTGCCAACAGCACCGGCGATCCCGTTTTCGACGACACCCTGAAGACTGCGCTCACCGTCGCTCTCAACCAGTCTCCGTTTCTGAATGTGCTCTCCGATAACAAAGTCGCGGCGACCTTGAAGCTGATGACCCGCCCGCCCAATACAAAGCTGACGCCGGAAGTCGCGCGGGAGCTTTGCCAGCGTGCCAACAGTAAGGCCTACATTGCCGGTTCGATTGCCGCCCTCGGCAACGAGTACGTGCTGGGCGTGAAGGCGGTGAATTGCCAGAGCGGCGAGCCGCTTGCCCAGGAGCAGGTGACGGCGAACGGAAAGGAAAACGTGCTGAACGCCGTGGGCGAGGCGGCGGCGAAGCTGCGCGGCCGTTTGGGCGAGTCGTTGGCGACGGTGCAGAAGTTCGATGTGCCGCTGCCGGAAGCGACCACCTCGTCGCTCGAAGCCCTGCAAGCCTACAGTGCAGCCAGAAAGGCGCACAACGAAAACGACGACGAGGCATCTTTACCATACGCTCAGCGGGCCATTCAACTCGATCCAAATTTCGCGATGGCGTATGGAATCATGGGCTTTGCGTACCTTCACCTGGGCGAGCTGGGACGGGCTCGCGAGTACTTCGCCAAGGCCTTCGAACTGCGCGAGCACGCCAGCGAGCGGGAGAAGCTGCTCATCACCGCCGACTATTACTCCAACGTAACCGGACAAGCTGGATAAGGCCGCTCAAACCTATCAGGAGATGATGGACAGCTATCCCCGAGACCCTTCCGCGTACAGCGCACTAGGACTCACTTACGCTAGCCCGGGGCCAATATGACAAGGCCGCCGAAACGACGCGCCAGGACCAGCAGCTCGGCGAGCCGGCCAGTGTAGTGCCCTACGTGAACCTCGGCAACGACTTGCTTGCCTTGCAGCGCTTCGACGAAGCTCGACAGGTGATTCAGGAGGCGCAGACACGAAAGCTGGACGACTACATACTGCACATCGCAGCTTTACGCCGTTGCCTTCCTGGCATCGGACTCATCGACAATGGCGGAACAGCAGCAGTGGTTTGCGAGCAACCCCGGGGTTGAGAATCTCGGGCTTTCGCTGGCCTCCGATACCGAAGCCTATGCCGGTCATCTGGGTAAGGCGCGGGAACTGACCAGGCGATCGGTTGATTCTGCGATACGGGCTGACAGCAAAGAGACTGCCGCAATCTGGTGGGAGAATGCTGCCCTGCGCGAGGCTGCCTTCGGCAACTTCGCGGAAGCGCGGCAGGCAGCGGCTGCGGGATTGAAGCTGGTATCCTGTCAGCCAGGGCGTCGCAGTTGAAGCTGCGCTGGCATATGCCATGACTGGCGACGACGCGCGAGCGCAATCGTTGGCGCAAGATCTGAACAAACAGTACCCGCTCGATACCCAGATGCAATCGCTTTGGCTGCCCGCTATAAACGCGCAACTGGCGCTGAACCGCAAGAACCCGGCCGCGGCAATCAACGATCTACAGAGTGCGTTACCTCCCATCGAGTACGGCCAGATCGGCTTCCTGACCAACCTATCCTGCCTCTATCCCACCTACATTCGCGGGCGAGGCCTATCTGGCCTCGGGGAACGGCACGGCCGCTGCGGCCGAGTTCCAGAAGATCCTCGACCACAGCGGCATCGTCTGGAACTGCTGGACAGGAGCGCTGGCGAAGCTGGGCGTAGCTCGCGCCAACGCTTTGCAGGCGAAGACCTCGCAGGGCGCCGATGCCGACCTCGCTCGCACGAGCGCGCTGAACAGCCTACAAGGACTTCCTCACGCTGTGGAAAGACGCCGACCCCGATATTCCCATCTACAAACAAGCCAAAGCCGAGTACGCGAAGCTACAGTAGTTCGTTAGCGTCCCAAAGCAAAGTGAGATCACGCAGATAGATGGCGATTTTTCGCCAACAATCCTCCGGAGACGCCGCCAAACCCTTCGCGCTCTCGCTATCAGTGATTCCTTAAGGTAGGGTGGCGTTTAGCGTCAGCTCGTTTGTTTGCAGGGTTTTCCATCCCGGTTTCAGTTTGACGGCATTTTTGCAAATTTTCGCAGGCACTTGACTTTGTTCTGTTCTGACACTAATATTAGTGTCATATGAAACCGCCCCACGAACCCGACCTGGAACTGCGCGGCAAACTCATCCGCAGCCTCGGTGCTCTCCGCGAAATGCTGCCCGGCTCTTTTGTCGAACGCAAACGTGCCTGCGGCCGGCCCAACTGTCATTGTGCCGACGGCAAACACCTGCACTCGCAATATCAGATCTCTGTACTGATTGACGGCAAGCCGAAAGCTCTCAACATTCCGGCGGAGTTAGTGGATAAGGTGCGCGAGAAGATCGAGATGCGCCGCCGCTTTGATGCCGCCGCAGCGACTATCTGCCGCGTAAATCTCAAGCGGTTTCTCAAAGAAAAGGAAGAGCGCCAAGTTTGACCCGACACCGGTTCGAGGCGTATCTCGACAAGGTGTTTAGCTTCTCGGATTTGGTGAGCGCTCTGCCCGAGGGACGGCAGTTTCCCCAGCACTCTTGGAAAAAGGTGTTTGACGCCGTCTTCCTGGGTGCCGCAATGCAGATTCCCAGCCTGCTGCAGATCGAGGCCGAGTGTCATCATGGGGCGCTGGCCCAGCGCATCGGACCGGTCAGCGACGACACCCTCGGCTACTCGCTGGAACGACAATCTCCCGAACCCGTGTTCGCGCTCAGTTGCGAAATTGCCCGCCGCCTGAAACGCAACGGCGTTCTACGCTCCGATTGGTCCCGAGGGTTGGTGGTGGCAGCGGTGGATGGCATTGAAATCTGCAGTTCGTTTGCCCGCTGTTGCGATGCCTGTATGGAGCGAGAGATTCAACACAAAGTGAACGGCGAGCTGAAAACTGATATTCAGTATTATCACCGCATCGTTGTCATAGTCTTGGTCAGCACCTCTTTCCCCATCCCCTTGGGGGTTCGCTTTCAGAAGAACGGCGAAGCCGAGGTCTCCTGCGCCCTGGCTCTACTGCAAGATCTGGTTGGGCAGTTGGGCCGCCGCTTCCTGGATGTGTTGGTGGGGGACGCTTTGTATCTGCAAGCGCCCTTCGTCAAGGAAGTGGAACGTCTGGGTCTGGTTTGGGCCTTCACCTTGAAAGAGAACCAGCCCGATTTATTGCGCGAGGCGGAGCGTTGTACCCAGGATTCTCCCACCGGCATTCAGGCGGACCCGGGCCGGGAGATTCAATACTGGCACTTGCCGGAGGTCGATTGGCCGGTCGCCGATCGCCTAGTGCGGGTCGTCAAAACGGTTCGCACCGAACAGCAGCGCCGCGTCACCCTCCGCGAAAAAGACGCTCCTAAAACCAAAGGCAAGACGGCGATAGCCCAACCCAGCACCAACTTCTACGCCACCAATTTCGAACTGGGCTCGATCTCGCCGCTGTTCATTCATCAGTTCAGTCGCAGCCGTTGGCGAATCGATACCGAAGTCTTTCAGACCATCACTACCGACTGTCACCTCAAACACCCCGCTGTCCACCAAACGACAGCCTTGGTGGTGCTGACCATGATCCGGTTTCTTGCCTATACCCTGTCCCTGGTCTTCTACCACCGCCAAGTCCGTAGCCATGCCCGCCGAAAATGCGAGACCTTTCATGAGCTCGCCAAGCGCTTAGCCTACTGGTTCGTCGCTCTTTCGCCCAATACCAGTTGATCAGGCCGCGCGTGTCCTTCGACCTGTCCGGCAATCTTTTTCGGTGTCCCCTCTGACGCTCTGGTCGCCCTATTTTCTCCAACCCGAAAAATCAAATGCGCCCTCCAGTTTCCTAACGATTTCTCCCGTCCCGCGAGCATTCCAACTTGTCCCAGATTCCTGGTCTGCCCTAACTGATGTCAAATCAATGCCTACCCGATCGGCGCATGGCGCTTTACGGAATCGC
>CAVWZH010000005.1:0-14666 GCA_963759395.1 uncultured Acidobacteriota bacterium
GATCAACTCCGATGATCCTGCAGGTCGGCTCGCATGTCTTCTACGCCGAGGCACATATTCCCGGATCGGAGTATGTCGGTGCCGGAGGACAGGATTCAGGACTTCAGGCACTCCGAGAGCGCGTAAGGGGCTTAGAGCGCAGTCGCTTTCTCGTCATCTATTGCGGGGGCTGCCCCTGGAACAAATGTCCCAATATTCGCCCCGCATATCAGCAGTTGAGCTCTCTGGGCTTCACCCGCGTCAAAGCGCTTTACTTCGCCGATAACTTCGGAACGAATTGGGTGGCTAAGGGGTACCCAGTCGCGAAAGGCCGATAGGAACAAAGAATGCGACGAATCACGCTCTACCCCCCAAAGCGGCAACAGATTCTTCTTTTTCTGATGCTTCTGTCCACTTTGGACAGCCCTCCTACCGCAAACGCGGGAAATCCAACCCCGGCTGTCTACAGTCCCGCTCCGAACTTTTCCCGTGTGGATCTGGACCAGAGGAACGTGGATCTGACGGCCTATCGCGGCAAAGTTGTTGTGCTCAATTTCTGGGCTACCTGGTGTGCACCATGTCTTACCGAGATGCCGCGCTTTGTTGAGTGGCAGCAGGAGTATGGCGGACGGGGGCTGCAGGTCATCGGCATCTCTATGGATGATGAGGCACCACCAGTACGCGCTGCCTTTCAGAAATACAGATTGAATTTCCCTGTCGTGATGGGCGACGAGAAGCTGGGAGAAATGTACGGCGGCATTCTTGGTCTCCCCATCACCTTCCTGATAGACAGGAATGGTAAAATCCGCTTCAAGCATCAGGGCGTGACCGATCTCAATATCATCGATAGTGAAATCCAGACACTTTTACCAGGACATTGAAGCTGTTGCCGTCCAGTTCCCGCAGCGGAGCAGGGATCATCTCGCTTCCCACTCCTCCGGCTTACGCGCGCGGAAGGTGCCTCCAATCGTCGTTGGAGCGGTCCTGTAATCTACGTGCGATACAAACGCCGCGTCCAGAAAGCCGACCGCACTGAGCATGTCCAGATACTGGTGAAGTTCGACTGTCCCGGATACACAGTCCGCCCATGAGCCTCAGCTGGAGGTCGCACCAGCGCCGTCTCGTACCATGTCGACGAACTGAAATCGGCCGCCAGGCTTGAGGAGGCGGAGCACCTCTTTGAAGACACAGGGCTTGTGCGCCGAAAGGTTAATCGCACCATTGGAGATCACAACGTCGGCGCAGACATCCCCCAAAGGGATATCCGCAATGTCCCCGACGTATACCTCGATGTTCCACAGCCCCAAAAGCCATGCGTTCTCCTTTGCCTTTTCGACCATGGCCGGTGTGATATCGATCCCGATTGCGCGGCCGCTATCACCGATGATTGAGGCGGCGATGCAGAGGTCGATGCCGGCGCCGCAACCGAGGTCGACCACGGTCTCGCCCGGCATGATCGGTCCGAGATCAAACGGGTTTCCAACAGGGGCCGCTGACTGCCAGACCGAGTCAGGGAAGTTGTCTAGCCACCTCCCAGTCATCCCAGTTGACGCGCACTTTCCTTACCCTTCCCCCAGCCGAAGTCCTTCTCTGGATGCAGGGCTAAATCCGTGTAGAGCCGCTGAATGCCTTCGAGGAGCAATTGCAGATCATCCGTATGGAGTTCACTCACTGCCGCGGTCCTCCTCAGTGAAGTTTAGATCTCCTGTGACCAGCCGTGCCGTGATCCATTGCCATGAGCGTTAACAATGAACATACTATAGCGTCTCGTCCTAAACTACAATCCCTTGGGCCAGCATGGCCGATCGCCCATCAAGCGAAGACCTCACGAAACCGAAAAAATCGTACGCGAGTGCGCCAGGGAATCGGCAAAGAGTAAAAGGTGAAAGCCCTCAACAGACAAGTCGGCCGCGAGGCGTACGGCATCTTTTGCTTGACCGATCAGCGCCACAAAATCAGTCACTACCAGCTTACCTTGGGGTAATCTTAGGTGCGCAGCAAACAGACGTCGGTAGCAGTAGCCCTTCACCATTTTTTCCGGCACGACAACATGCGCCGATTTGCTATAGGCTCTCCCTGAGATGCCAATTGCAGAACCAGCGGTTGCGATACTTAATGACGAGCCGGAAATGCGAAAGGCGCTTCGCCAATTGCTCACCTGCCGGGGCTTCCGTGTCGAGGAGTATCAGGGCGGCTCTCCTCGCTGCCCTCCGCTCACATCCGCTGGATTATCTGTTGCTGGACTTGCAAATGCCAGAGCTCAACGGCTTCGACGTGTTGGAGGCTTTCCGCTCCCGCCAGATCTCCGTGCCGGTCATCGTCATCACCGCTCATGATGAACCCGGCGCGTGCCCGACCGGGTGGTGCTCGGCGCTTCCGCCGCTTGGAACCACTGGCGTCATTTGGATGGACGATTTCGTCTTGGATTGGACCGACAGCTTCGCGTTCAAGAATCCGGACATCGAGACCGGCTATTTCTACCGAACCGGGATGGCGACACGCAAAGACGTGACGTTCGTTCCAACGCCGTCGAATATCTCGGGAGATGTCGCGATGATTCAGATCTTTGCCGAAGTGGCGGCTTCCAGTAACCCGCTCGACGGGCTGCGTTTGCCGCGTCGTCGCTCAAGACACAGGAATACCTGGATGCCATCTGGGTGGCGGTAGGCTCCTGATTTACCTGCGCCTTTCTTTACCAGCACCGCCGTTTCTCTCACGCACCGAATCTAACAAAGAGCTCGGCGCAGAAAGTTGCCAACGGTATGGCCATACCCTGCCTCAAACGGTTCGGCGATGAATTTGGCGTAGGTTCCAGTTGCGCTAGCCTCATCTTTAGTGAGGCTTTTCGGCATCTCGAAACGTCCTAAACGAGCGGGCATATGCACTTATTTAATCTTTGTCGGGTTCCCCATGGCGCGTGCGGTAGCAGGCCGATGCGCCGTGCTGGCCAAGTCAGAAGTTATTTCGGAACTTGGGCGGCTTCTCGAGCGAAAACGATCTTTGCTATACTGATCGCTAGTTGTTCCTTGAAACGCTGGGTCCAAGTCGCCGCATTCACTTGCTGATAGTCATGTTGGTCTGCCCCAGCAACTTCATACCGCAGCTCTCCCCACCTGATGCGAATGTGGAACTTGTGTAAACCTTCCGATTCATTCGTGGCATTCTCGCGGATGTGTATTCCGTGTTCCACTGCGCCTTCCGGGATGTAATCCGCCAATTGAGGATATTTTTCGCGATAGGTTTGAACGAGTGCCTTTGCTTCCGCGAGCGTTTTTTCTGCATTTCGGAAGCTGGTAAGATGCTTGTTAACGAGGGAGTCTATGCTGCCGAACGTCGATACTCGTGCGCCGACTGCTTTCTCGACCTTTTTGATGGCACCTTTCGCAGCCGGTTTTTGGCGCGCTCTATGTTTTGCGAGACTTGGGGATGACTGGTTTTTGGGCCATGAAGTTCCTAGGACTCTTTTACCAACTGAGACGTCAATTTCCCAGCCAAATCGCAGGACAGTCAATTTGTGAGCGAGCAAAAGGCAACCGTCGACCGCCGTGAGGTCCGAAAGCCACAGAGCGAGCTCCACAAACCGCTGCTGAACGTATACGGAAACTCCTCATACCACTCCAGATACTCTTGCCAACCTGCCGACGATCTTGCCTTAGCCAATGCAAATTGTCCCAGTCGCCATGTGACTTCTGCAAGAATGACAGCAAATGGAGAGGCCGTGCAGGCTCGTCAATCCGATACTTTGCGCGCAAAGGACCCCTCACCTCGAGAAGCTTCCCGATCAGGAATCTCGGCGCGAACACGATGGTGCCGCCGTGCCGCGAATTGCGATCTGTTCGCTCGACCCCTTGGGTTTTGCCGACCCGCTAACTTTCCTGCTGCACATTCAGCCGGCGAAGGTCAATCGTCACTCGTTGCGCGTCTCCTAAGCGATCGCACGGGTGCGACTTGAGATGCATCATTAGAATCCGGAGGCTTTGCGCTCGCGTTAGATTGATCTTCACAGTCGCTCTGGTTTTCAAGCTCACATATTCAGATGATCCATTTTCATGCGAACAGCTGCGCAGCGGACGAACCGCGGATTGGCAGGAAGGCAATCCGCGCTGTTCTCCCCGGTGACCGCGGCTCCTGGGGCGCCCCGTTAATTCGATTCAGGAACAAACAAAAGATGCAGCTCGATCGGGTTTCCCCCAACTTGGCATCTGCAAGAGCCCCCGATCTCGCAGTGATGACCCCACTCCAATCGAGCTGCGGTCTTTCATCTATCCTTGTTGATAGCCGAACGAATGCTGAAAGCAGGTTAAATTCCAACAAAGGTACCAAACGCGACATGGCCATTTCGCTTATCCCCTTTGATAGATTGGATTTTCGGACTTTGGGCTACCCCCAAAATGGCGCCCCATTTAGTCCACCAATTTTGGGGGTCGAATTCCGATGCTGTCTCGCAGCTTCTCGTCCGAGAAGTCATACTCGCCGAGCAAGTTGAGGTGCTGCCAGGCAACCGCCGAGCCATGGGCCACCGCGTCGAGAAACGCCTCCCGGCTGGCGGTATCTTTGATCTCTTCTAACTTCTGCGAAAGGTAGAGATAATTCCAGCAAATGATGCAGTTCTTGATGAGCGGCTTGCAGGCTTCGGCGATCTCCTGGTCTTCTTTTTCCGCCCGTAGGAACTCTCGCGGGTTGACGGACCTATTAGGATGATTCAGAGCGATCATCCCGCCGGAAAGCGAATGAGGCGGAGACGGGGTTGAGCCAACCGGCTCATAAACTGCAGACGCGCCCCCCGGCAAAGGTCCTCGCTGCGCGAATTTCTATGTCGCATTTGGTACCTTTGTTGGAATTTAACCATAATGTTGCCGTGCATTTTGACTTGGTTCCTCGGGCTTTCACCCTCGGCCGTTATTTCTGGTCCCCAAGATGCCTTTTACCGGGAAATCGAGAGATACTCTGGTGAGAGGCGACATTCGGCCCTACATCTGGCCCTCGCACAGTGGAGTCCAGTTAGGGACAGGTCAACTATTTGGACCATTAACATTAATCATTCTTGTTCCTAACATCTGAATCTGACCGTACGAAAACATAGTTGACCTGTCCCTAGCCGGATCCCTACCTATAGCTTGGCCTGCTCGACGCCGCTGAAACGCAGGGCCCTGGCGTCGCGTTCGACGATATCGTTCATCTCCTGTTCGAGCAATTCGCGGTCATCGATGCCGCGCAGCAACCGTCCAGCAAGCGTATCGAAGCGTCCGGCGGCGATGTCCACGATCAGCGCTGCAGCGCGTGAGGGCGGGATATTCACGCCGTCGTCAAAAAGCTGCTGGATGTTAGGAAGATAGGTCCTTCCGGCTTCCGAAAAGAGTTGCAACTCAGTCATCGACGTCCGCACCAAACCCGGATCGACGGCGAAGGCTAAAACGCCGCCGCCGCGTGTCGTATCATTGAGGCACTCGGTAAAGCGCATGATTGCAGCTTTGCTAGAGGCATAGCCTGACCCGTTTGGAAAACTGTTGCCCGTTCCGCCGCCGACCAAGTTGACCATACGGCCTTTCCCGCGTTCGAGCATTGCCGGTGCCACCACACGGCAGGTATGGAAGGTACCGCGCAGATTGATCTCGACATCCTGCCACCAGACATCCGGATCACATTCCCATATCGGACCGAAAGCGCGAAAGGAGCCATGGTTGTTGACGACCAAGTCAATTGGCCCGAGCTCGGACACTACGCGGTCAAGCACATGTTCGACAGCTCGGCGGTCAACAAGGTCGACAGGGAGGGAGATTGCTACTCCGCCTTCCCCGCTAATCAGAGACGCCGTCTCGTCTATCTCACTTGCCGTCCGCGCCAGGACGGCAACCTTGGCGCCGCTCCGCGCCTGATGAAGCGCGATCTCATGCCCGATTCCACGTCCCGCGCCGGTGACCACTGCGACGGTGCCATTTAAGTTAGCCATCATCATCTCCTCCTGGATAGCGGCAGCGAGACGCAACCTGTCAACGGCGCTGTCACTATGGCAATCATATCGTTCGAGCCTTCAATTGACAATCGCCCTGTCAGCCATCGGGGTCTTTGTTGACCGGAAAAACGGATTCGTCTGCAGCCATTGTAAAATCGTGTCGACCATTTTCACCGTATCGCACAACCAAATTCCTTGCCCGGCGTCATACCCGCGGCCGTGTATTTCCCTCGAGACCTCGCCCCCCCAGCCCGGTAACGTCGGGGGTGCTCCAAGAGCGGATTAAGGCAAGGGTACGGCGTTTTCTCAAAGAACCGCTGTTCATTGGTTGTTTTGACAGGAAGGCTTCGGCGCTGAGACCGAGGATGCACGCGGAGTTGCTGGCCGTTTAGCAATGGCGGATCGGAGAAACCCCTCGAACCCTCCTTAGTTGAGCGCGACGTGGGAACACGAGTACAGATACTCAGCAATTCCCATTTCAGCCCGCTCTGAGAATTTCTCCGCACCCGCACTGACTTTCCCTGATCCCAAAGAGGGACAGGATAGCGCGGTACTCAGCGCGAATAGCCGAATCTTCTGGGTGGTCTACTGACATCGAGGCTCCGCGAGATCGCATTCGTAGCGCCCCAAGGTCCCTAGTTCACTGTAACCACATCTTACGCGGCTCCTTCACCCCCGGCGGTCGAAATGGCTGGTTTCGCTTCACCAATACCTAATAACCCCGCTTGAAGTGGCCGGTTTTGACTGACCGTTGACAACTTTCCAAACAACTCGGCGGCCACCATTGCCTCTCGTGGCGGTCTACAAGAGTTGGCACCGTCAGGCAAATATTGGCAGTTCAGCGTGATTTTTTACGAAGACTTTGACGTCCCGTCTGGCACGTTCTCAACAGTTCGGCTCCTGGCGCAGATTGCTCTGCGAGTTGCGCAGTTGCGCAACCGGTTGGGGTGGTCTTCATGCAGGACAACTCGGCTGGTGAAAAGCAAGTTGCTCACCGATTGTCCGAAAACGAAGCATCTGATTTGATGCCAAGATGAATCTTGTCCGACGAGTAAGCACTTTTCGGGCGCCAATCCGACGAGTAAGCAGAATTCGGGCTCTCATAAATTGCCCGAAATATGCTTACTTGAAACGACATCATCCGATTGAAAATTGTCTTAACGCACTGTAACCGAACGTCTTAGATGTTATTCTTAAGGCGCATCGGAAGTAAGCGCGTCGGAATTCGGACTCCACAGGAGCCCCAGCGTTCTTCAGCGCAATGTAGTAAACCAGCGATTGGTTTACACCGTCCACGTCGTCATTCTCCGCCTGCAGCAAAAACGTTGGCGGCGTCTGGCGCGTGACATGAATATCCGGTCTCAACTCGAATTTTTCATCGTCCTCGCTCGATGGTTTTCGATCCTCATTGACCCACAGATGCCCCGGATAAAGAGCCACAGCAAAATCCGGGCGGCAGCTTTCTTTGTCGGCACATCGACAGCGGGATACAAACGCTGCTCAAAATGCGTGCTCATCCCTGCCACCAGATGCCCACCTGCCGAAAACCCAAGCACTCCAATTTTGTGCGGATCAATATGCCACTCTGCAGCGTGAAAGCGCACCAGCCCCACTGTCCTCTGCGCATCTTCCAACGCCATCGGCGCCTTTCGGATAGATGCGGCAATCACGATTCTCGGTCCCATATGGCCCCGAGATACGGCACGCGATATTTCAACAGCACACACGTGATTCCTTTGGACGTCAGCCAGTCAGCGACCTCCGTGCCTTCCAGATCGATGGCCAGAATCTGATAGCCTCCGCCAGGAAACACGACCACCGCCACACCCGTATTCTTTCCCTTTGGCGAATAGACCGTCATTGTAGGCGCGAGACGTTGCTCACCAACCCACGGCCTGCCAGCAACCAGAAATCCTTCCTCGTCGTAACGACTTCCGGCCCCGTGACAGGCTGCGCATCGGGCGCCGGCCCGGCCATATCGGCACTTGCGTATGTCCTGGCGATGGCTGCCAGCCAGTGGCTTCTCGAGGCTCCCTGACAGATTCTGGCCCCTACCGGGCAAAAGTCTTTTCCTGTTTGCGCTCTCTGTCTGAAGAAATCTACCAACAGGGCCTAGCGCGCCTGGAAGCCGACCTTGTTCAAGGGCCAGTGTCGTTTACAAGCAAGTATATGCTTCTGTGGGCTAACAAGGATAGCGGTAAGGA
The DNA here is from genome assembly GCA_963759395.1 of uncultured Acidobacteriota bacterium. Taxonomy (GTDB): domain Bacteria; phylum Acidobacteriota; class Terriglobia; order Terriglobales; family Acidobacteriaceae; genus CAVWZH01. The sequence goes on from CAVWZH010000005.1 coordinate 8,137, forward strand.
TCTGGCAAAAACACACCAATCGAGGGAAAGTTCGCTAGTAACAAAGCTTGAACTGCCTAGGGATCATCGGAGTTCATTTTCCGTTTCGTTGGTCTACCTTCCTGAGCAGTTTTCGATATCGTACCTGAATTGCGATTAGCTCCTGCAAAGTGCATTTCTTTTTGCTTGCCATGGCTCTAATCGGTACCCAGCCGCTTCGTAAAACCTGCGGGCACGAGTATTCTTCTCGAACACCCAGAGAACCAGGTTGTCGATCAAGGTTTGGCGGATCCGGGTTTCTGTAGCTCGGTAAAGCTGTTTGCCACAACCCATGGTCCAGTACTCCGGAAGCAAATAAATGCCGTACAACTCGGCAAACAGGGCTGGATCGCAGTCTTCGTCTCGCGCGGGCCCAGAACTAGACCATCCCACTACAAGATGTCCATTGACTAAAACGAAGGTTGCGCGTTCGTCTTTCGACAGAATTTGGCTCCAGAATTGTTCTCGCTGGCCGACCGAAAGCTGTGCCAGATCCTCGTCAGGGACAATGGCGGCGTACCCAGCCTGCCAGGAGCGTACGTGCACCTCAGCAATTCCGCGCGCGTCACGCAGCTCAGCGTCTCGTATAACCACAATCCTATGCCGTTACAGGAATTTGATTTCCGAGTCGAGAAGTGGAGAGGTGTAAACGCCTGCACAGCGGGACGGATCTGACGGTTGCTAGGTCGCCTGCAAGCAAGGGCACTTCTACCGATGAAATATGCTTACTTTCAGAGCAAAGGTTTCTCCGGAAACTCCAAGAGAGGTTTCGTGAAATATCGCTCACAATTCGATAATGCCGGGCAGGACTCATGCGTCATCGGATAGCGAATATTGAAGACAGCGAAATCCTCGGAGAGCTCAATCACCAGCTCATCAGAGGATGAGGGGCATCGCAATTCGACTACGATTCCAGAACTCATCGAACGGATGCGCAGCTGGCTGATCACCGATTACCGGGCATCCATTTTTGAAGATGACACGGGGAACCCGGCTTATGCTCTTTACAAGGAAGACCAAGATCGCGTTCACCTGTGGCAACTCTTCGTGCAACGCCGTAATCGCCGTTCCGGCGTTGGTCGCCAATCCATGAACATTTTGTTCTCAGGGGCTGGCCACGAGATAAGCGCATCACGGTGGATGTTCTTTGTCACAATTCCGGGGCCATTGCCTTCTGGAAATCCGTTGGCTTCACGGACTACAGCCTGTCTTTGGAAATTTTCCCAAACTCAAGGCCGCCGCGTTCTCTGTTCGACTTGAAAGAGCCGACAGAGGCCCGGCGTCGGTCGATGAAGTCGGCCAATGTCCATCTGACGAGCCTGGACCTGCCTGTCGCTGGGCGATTCATTCCGGAGCTGCGGGAAGCCACAAAAAAAGAGTTCGGTGAGCCTCCGAAATAAACAATCGTCTAGCGCAGGACACACCGACCTTTGTTACTTCGTGACGGCTGCGCATTGCGGGGAGGCTCGGGGGAGGTGCCATGTGGTCTAACGAACAGATTTCTTAGTGCTCTGGAGAGAACTGCATTCGGAGCCCCCTCAGGCTTTCCGCCACTTGTCGCGGCCACCCTTGTCGGTGTTTAGGACTCGCTCGACGTCTGGACGGTGGCCGGGATTGAGTTCCTTCGCCCGTTCGATTGCTTCACGTTGAGTATCCCTAACCGCGCTGGCTCGTTGGGAATTACCCCTGCGTACAGTATATATGCCGTCGTCGCGACGTTCGATATATAGTTTATTTTCGTTCGCCATTTTTCTTCCTTTCAAGATCCCAAGATATTGGGGATCAGACCGAGCTTGATGCAACATTTTGGGTTGCTTCTTGAATTACAGCCGCTTTACCTGTGCTAAAAAACCGTCAATTTCGTTACGTCTATTTTTAGATGGAATCTAGTGAAGCTCGCGCGGCTCGAATTCGGAACCTTCAGCGCATCACGCAAGGCCGCGCTTAAATTCCTGTGAATTCTCCTTAATAAATATATCGGTGCCTGCTTTTGGTTGGTGGCGATGACGGACTAAAGCGAACTGTCGCCCGCTACAGACCCGCAAAACAGCAGCTTCCAGCTCATCGAGGTCGTCGTGCGGATTTCGAACTTTAACCCCATTCTGTTGGCAGTCCCGCCAGGTTCAAGCTGAGCGTCGCTACGGGGCGGGCCAAGCCCCGCTCCATTTGTTCGAGCGGAATCTGCTCTATGAATGGTCTGAACGAGATTCTTGGCATGATCCATCTTAATTAATAACCGTTTGCCGCAGGACGTGCACCTTGATTTTCGCGTAATCGCCATCGCACCTGATGCCGGCACGCTTCGGGTTCGCCGACCACGCGGGCTTGCCGGGGACGGTCGGCGTCTTGCTGCATTTCGGCTCAATCTCATCCCCCTTGCCTCAGCAGGAAGTTTGCCGTCGTAGGCCTTTACCTTTGGAATATCACTCTGGAAAAGGTTTCGCGGCGCCATGCCCCAGATTTCTTTTGATTCAAGAATCATGCGAACTTCGTCGGGCGAGTCAATGAAACGGTGAAACGGCCCGTACATGTTCGCATTTCCTTATCTGATTCCGTTCCGAGCCTAAAGTTTTTCAACTCGAATGGTGTCCGAATTCCGAAATGCGCTGACTTCTATGTGCCTTATGGATCGGCTTCGACGAGCCGCAAGCCAACTGTCCGAAAACGAAGTATCTGATTTGATGCCAAGATGAATTTTGTCCGACGAGGAAGCACTTTTCGGGCGCCAATCCGACGAAAAATACAACCGCTCGCCCTCGATACAGAGCGATCCGGCGCGTTGCGGCCTTTGGGGGCTTTCTGCAAGACTGTTCCCGGGAGACTTGCGCGGCGTTTTCTGCCTTGAAGAAGGGACTACTTTGTGATTGACTGTTCGCTATTCGTACGAACATTGGTCGTTCGATTTCCGACGCCCCGCTGTTCTCTAACAGCTGCCGGATTCAGGAATCGCCCGATCGTCGTCTTCTGCAAAGACCCCTGCAGACGGATTAACATGGCCGACACGCTCTGCAAACATGCATTAACGGAGATTGGATAGAGCAGCCGATGAGTCAAACTCCCGTGACACCGGCCAGCCCGCCGGATCGTAAATCAGCGGTTCCCGAAAAAAAGAAAAGGACAGGCTTAGCGGTTTTCTTATTGGCCGCCACAGTGCTGTTGATCGGGGTCGCGGCTTTAGGCATTTCCTCCCGAGACGCTGCGACCGCGAAGCTTCAGCAACGGGCCGACGAGGCGGCGGAATTGGTGGTGCAAGCCGTCCATCCCGAGAAGGACTCGGGGATGATCCACCTTCAGTTGCCCGGCCGAGACCATGCCTTACACCGATGCGCCGATCTTTGCTCAGACCAGCGGCTACCTGAAAGCCTGGTATTTCGACATCGGCGCTAAGGTCAAGGCCGGCGAGGTCCTGGCCGACATCGACACCCCGACCGTGGATCAGCAACTCGCCCAAGCTAAGGCGCAACTGGGGGTCGCAACGGGCCGCGCGGGATCTGGCGCAAGTTACCTACCGTCGCTATCAGGAGCTCTTGAAAACGAATGTGATTTCGCCGCAGGACTTCGATACGGCCGCCAGCAACTACCATAGCAGCGAGGCCACGGTGATTGCTGACCAAGCAGTCGTAGGACCGGTTGGAAGCCCTGGAAGACTTCAAGCACGTCAGGGCGCCGTTCGACGGGATCGTGACCGCGCGAGACACCGACATCGGGGCCTACGTGCCCTCAGGATCGGGTATCCAGCTGTTCCGCATGGCGCGTCTCTCGCCCTTACGGGTGTACCTCGACGCGCCCGAGGGGTTCGCACCCTTGGTGCACGTGGGGGATGAGGCCGATCTGACCGTCAACCAGTTTCCCGCTCGAAAGTTTGCGGCTCACGTGGTCACGACCTCAGGCGCCATTAATCCGACCAGCAAACGACTGCTGATTTCGAACTGCAAGTGCCCAACGAAACGGGCGAACTTCCAGTCGGGTGCCTTCGTTCAGGTCACCTTGCAGCTTCGGACCAGCACCGCGGTCACGATCCCTGTAAAAACCTTGATCTTCGAGGCTGATGGATCACTGGCCGTGGCCGTGGTTCATTCCGACCGGACGGTCGAAGTCCGAAAGGTCCAGATCACTCAAGATCTCGGAAGGAGGGTGCAAGTCCGCCCAAGGATTGTCGGAATCCGACCAGCTCATTGCCAACCCGCCGGGCGGTCTCGCTACCGGCGCGGTCGTGGCGGCCACCGCGCCGGCACGGCCCGAACCGATGTAGGGGCGAGCATCAAGGGACCAGCCATCCTCCAGGTGGCAACCACAAACGATTAACTCACTTGCCATCCAATGTGGATTGTTAACTTAGCCTTAAGCGGCCTTACACGTTCATTGTCCTGGAGATGTTCATTCTGATTGCCGGTGTCCTTTCGATTTGAGCACCCGAAGGACATTTATCCGGACATCAATATCCCCGTTATTTCCGTCATCTGGACCTATACGGGGATGGCGCCGGAGGACATCGCAAACCACGTCACGAGCGTTTTCGAACGGACGCTGACGACGACCGTCGATAACATTGAGCACATCGAATCGGAATCGCTGTTCGGTATGGCGGTGGTAAAAATCTTCCTGCAGCCAAACGCCAACGTGCCGAGGGGCATGCGCACTCAAGCGGTTGTAAGCGGATCTAAAACAGCTGCCGACGGGTATAACGCCGCCCTTGGTCCTCAGCTATAGCGCGACCAACATGCCCGTCCTCAGCCTGGGGCTGAGCGGTCTATCCGAGCAAGAACTCAATGACTATGCCCTCAATTTTATTCGGACGCAGCTCATCACGGTTCCGGGCGCGTCGGTTCCGTACCCCTATAGGGCAAGCAGAGGTACTTGGAAATCGATTTAGACTATAAGGCCCTCCAAGGCTACGGGCTGACGCCTTACGACGTCATGAACACGATTAACGCGCAAGATCTCATCCTGCCCTCCGGCACTCAGAAAATCGGGTTGTTCGAATACCAGGTCGGGCTGAATGCGAGCCCGGACACGATGGGGCGGCTAAATGCGATCCCGATCAAGACGCTGCCGGATGGCACGACCATTCGCATCCGCAATGTTGGCCCATATTTACAACGGCAGTACGCCACAAACCGACATTCTGCAAGGTATCGACGGCAAGCGGGCGGTCCTGCTGGTCGTTCGAAAGACCCGGCACCGCCTCGACCCTGGCTGTCGTGCAAGGCGTGGGGAGTTTGATCCCGCCCTTGAAAACGACCCTGCCGCCGGCCCTGAACATTATACCGCTGGCACAACCAATCAATCTTCGTCACCGGGGCCATCGACGGCGTCGCGCGCGAAACGGTGATCGCGGGGTGTCTGACCGCCACCATGATCCTTCTGTTTAGGGCGCCTGGAGGAGCACGCTGATCATCGCCATCTCGATCCCCCTCTCCGTCCTTTCCTCTCTGGCCATGCTCAGCGCCCTCGCGGCGAAACTCATCAATCTCATGACACTCGGGGGCTTGGCCCTGGCTGTGGGCATCCTGGTGGACGATGCGACCGTGACCATCGAAAACGTTGAACGCCATCTGGCGCGTCGGCGAACCGCTCTGAGCAGGGCATTCTCCCGGGGCGGGGGAAATCGCATCCTGCCGGCGCTGGTCTCGACCCTGTGCATCTGCATCGTCTTCGTGCCCATGTTCTTCCTGGCGGGTGTGGCCAAATACCTGTTCGTGCCGCTGGCGGAGGCGGTGGTTTTCGCGGTGTTGGCCTCCTACGCATTGTCCCGGACGCTGGTGCCGACGCTGGTGATGTATTGGATGCCAAGCCACCAGGGCGCCTCACATCCGGACGGACAGAAAAAACGGTTTCGGCTTTTTGGTTGGGCCGCCCGTTTCCATCAAGGTTTTGAGCATCGATTCGAACAATTCAGAGAGGGCTATCGCGACCTGCTGAGTTTCGGCCTCCGCCACGGCGGCGTGCTCACCTGCCTGGTCCTTGGCTTTACGGCGGTCTCCATGGCTTTGGTGCCGTTTCTCGGCCAGGATTTCTTCCCTTCGGTCGATGCCGGAGAATTCGACCTGCACGTCCGGGTGAGGTCCGGCACGCGCATCGAAGAGACCGCCCGCTCCGTCGATCAGATCGAGCAGATGATCCGCCAGATTATCCCCGCCGAACAACTGCTGGGCATCATCGATAACCTGGGGATCCCCTACAGCGGCATCAACACCTCGTACAACACGACCGGGACGGTGAGCTCAGCCGACGGCGACATCCTCGTGACGCTGAGCCCGAAACACGACCCGACCAATAATTTCGTTCAAGCCATCCGTGCCCCGCATGCACCACGAGTTTCCGGACGTCAGCGTTTGGTTCCCGCCGCCCGATATCGCCACCCAGATCCTTAATTTTGGGTTACCGGCCCCCATCGACGTTCAAATCACCGGGGCCGATACCAAGGGCAATTTTCAGTTCGCCACGAACGTCCTGAATCAGATCGGCGGATCCCCGGCGCAGTCGACTTCCGGATTCAGGAACTCAATGAT
>CAVWZH010000006.1:0-7452 GCA_963759395.1 uncultured Acidobacteriota bacterium
GAAGCAGGGCGTGATGCAGCACACGCCGCACGAAGGGTGCCATTGCCGAAAGGTCAAATCCAAATTGTCGTTTAGCATTTTCGTGCGGATCTGCAGCACCAAACGCGCGCCACAGGGACACCCCCTGGTAATCTGCTGCCGGTTTCAGAAACAACTTTCACGGCTTATTTGCACTCAGCGCTAAAGATCCAAAATCAAAAGTTAGTGGTTAACGATAGCTGCAATATGTCGTGGACGGACGGAACTGAATTTATAGCAAGTACTCCGGCCCGTACACTTCTAAGCACCTCACACTCGCCCGGGGAAATGAAGCAATACCAGAGCCCACGCCTTGTGATCCTGGATGAACTCAGCTGAAGCCGGTTGCGGTTCACTCCTGCAGATTGGGCCGGGTAATTGTAACTAGTCGATAAAATACAATCACCCGCCGATTCACATCACCGGGTGATTGTGTTATCAAATAGGGACTCAAGTACCTCCCCCCGGGTCTTATGGGGTGGGTTTTCGACGAGGTGAGTCTAACAGGCCGAAAAAAGAGATATGTCGTCCACTCCACCATTTCCTACGAATCCTCTTCCTCGTCGCTCTCTTCCCCGTGCGAGCCTTCCTCTTGCATCTTTCGAAGCGCCTCTGTCATGTCTTCGACCTCATCCAAACATCAAGGCTTACGTAGATCGGGGCGTGCTGCGCAGCCGCCATCGCGATACAATCGCTGGGCCGCGCATCGATCTCGATGATCTTCTTCTGTTGCGATTCGTTCTCTGCACTGAGGACAAGTCTCGCAAAATAGGTACCGCGCTTGAGATCGTTGACGATCACCCTTTCGATCTTCGCTCCAGCGCGCGCAAGATGTTCGCTAGCAGATCATGGGTGAGCGGTCGCTCCTTTTTCGTGCCTTGCATGAACATCGTGATCGCCGCCCCAACGCTCTGATCGACGAACATCACGAATACCTTGTCCTCGTTGCCAAGGAAGACTGCGCAGCCGCCGCTGGTCGCAGCCATGGCGCGGACCTGCACTTCGACAACGGGCTTACTCATACTGCAAGTCTCCTCACTCGCCTTCCTGCCAAGATCCGAATTGCTTTCAACGGGTGATCAAGAACCAAACCCATCCAGCAAAATTCGATCCGCTTGAGTTTCAGGTCACCGTTCAAAGGGCATGCGTGTTCGCCCGCCGAACTCACACTCTAGAATGAGTGACCGACATTTAGTACAATCAGTTGTGGGAAATCCAGGTTAGAGCGTCTGATTTTTTCGCTTGTTGAAAACACTTTATTTCCGCCGACGTGAATGGTTTTAGCATCGACGCCATGAACCGATGAAGCGGTTTGCCGGTGATGAACGCCACTCGTCGGAAGTCTTTCGCGTGTTTAGCGTCGAACTTCAGTTCAGCCCAAAACCCGCCGAGACTCCAACCATGCAAGTCCGTCAAGTCACAGAACAAATCCACTTTGCCATTTTCTCGAATCTTTTCTTCAAGGGGAGGAGCTACCGAAACCATGTCCTGTTTTGTGAGCTTCCCCGAAACGCGGAGGGCGACAAGCCGTCCAGAACTTTCAGGTAACATCTGAAACATGCTTCAATGTAGGCCCTAAATCAGTGGGATCCAAATCGTTGATCGCACCGGACACTCCTGATCGACGTGTTGCGCATAGATGCGGCTGACAGGCTCGATCGGCCCAGAGCAATATCCAAATAATTGCGAGACTTCCCATCCAGTCGAGCCCATTGTCCGTTGCCTAAGAGGGTGTTTGAAAAGTCTCATACAGGGGCGATCCGGTTTAGCATAAGGCGGATTGCGGCAAGGTCGATCATCGTTTCTGAGGTTTGTACCCGATACTCGTCGTCTTTGCTCAGTCGGCGGTTCCTCCCCAGCCAAGCAAAGCTACGTTCCACGATCCAGGTCAGACCCGTGATCTTGAACGCTCGTTGTCGTCTCTTGACGATCTGTAGCTTCCAGCCATCTTGTTGCCTCAGGGTTTCGAGCGAGCTTGCGGCTTTCGTGGCCGGCATCGGCTATTACCGTCTGGATCCTCGGAAACAACGCACTCAACCCGCTAAGCAACAGAGCGCCCGCATGCCGATCGGATGTGTCAGCCGATTCGACACGGTTAGCAACCAGTAGGTCGAGTGTGTCGACCAAGATGTGGCGTTTGCGTCCCTTTACACGCTTGTGCGCGTCGAAGCCACGAGCGCCACCACGCTCGGTCGTCTTGACCGATTGGCCATCATGATTACCACCGATGGGCAAGCTGCCCGTCCGGCATGGCGCCGGGCCTGCTCGTAGAGCACGCGATGTAGATGGACCCACACACCGGAGTTTTGCCAGGCTTGAAAGTAATGGTAGACCGTGCCGCACGGTGGAAATTCTCGTGGCAATAGTCGCCACTGGCAGCCTGTCCGCAGGAGGTAAAAGAAGGCGTTGAGGACGGCACGAAGGTTGGTGGTGCGCGGTCGGCCGCCCGGTCGCGCCGCCGGCAGAACTGGCGCAACCCGGGCCCACGCCGCGTTGGTCAGGTCGGTGTCGTAAAATCGAGAGTGCATCGTACGGTCCCTTTGGCCCGGGTCAGCACTCTTTCAAGACAGACGTCAACTTTCAAACACCCTCTTACGTCCTCGTCGCATTCAATGATCGCCCCGTAGGCCTCATATCGCACGCCGATGGCTCAGGCCTCTTGCCAGAGGCTCGCCCAAAGCTCACCGCCTTTTCCTGGGAAGAGATCCGCGTCGCCTTGATGCTGGACATCGGCTCAAATTAGACAAAGAGCCACGCCCCTCCGGGCATGAATCCCACTCCATCAGCGTCCCTTGTGCAGCCCCAAATTGCTCCAGGCCGCCTTCCGCGGCGATGTCGTGTGCCTCAAGGGATAGTGGCAACGAGGGGTTGGTCCGACTGCTTTTCAACGATTGCTAGTTTTAGCGGCCTCGCTTGGAGCCCCAAGGCAACAATTTTCTCCTCCCGATTTCCGGGGCAATATGGCTGGATCCAGATGATTTTACGCAAAGACAGTTTCGGCCCACAAGGTTGTGACTTGAGGTGACCTTTTCTCCAATGCGGTCGTTGATGTCGGTCTACGCCGCCACCTTCGCTTTTCGCCTGGTAAACGCGTCCCAAATAGTTCGGCGACCAGTACTCTACGGGTTGGACGGAACGGTTCTTTGGTTTGACAGTTTTGAGCCGCACACCACGCTCTAGAAGCTTCTCTCCTGAGGCCATGATCAAGACCAGGGTTGTCCCGAGCAGCCACAGAGGCAGTTGGAAAAGTTGCGGCGAGACTTTGGACAGGTCTTTCTCGCCGCGCTGGCTGATCCCGATACGGTCGAAATCATGCTCAATGCCGATGGCACTCTCTGGCAGGAGCGCCTAGGTGAGCCGATGCGCCAGATCGGGACGATGAGTCCAACCAGCGCGGAGGAATACTCTCGCTCGAGGAACTCACTCAACGTTAGGAATAGGTTTATGTGCGACACATTCAGTTTCCAATATAAAGGCCGCAAAGTGCGGGTTGTCGAGAACGGCGGGAACAAGCCGGAGTTTCGGTTCGACACCATCGACGAACTCGGCGTCCTGTCGCTCGGACACGCTACTCAGGAGGCGGCGATCGAGCAGGCTAAAAGAATCATCGACATTCGAGAACCCAAATAAAAACAAACAGCTCTGACCAGGACCGGACTGGCCAGCTAAACCAAACCACCACCAACACGGGCGTTGGGGAGCACCAGTACCGCGGTTTTCTGAACAAAATTCGGGCGGCGTTGCGGATGTCGGTTATGTTCGACCAATGGCATGGCAAAAGCTACAAATGCCATTCACCCTCTTCATCTTTATGGGCCAGAATTAACCAATCGAATTTGCTGGGGGCGATGAGCAGGCGACCAAAGCAACTAAGGCGGATCCGGCGCCAGGATTACAACGGGGTCAGCGATGGCAAATACAAAGTATCCGTGATCTCGGGTGAGACTGTAAACGGTGAGCATGTATTGCAGGACAAGAGCGGGAGCTACACGCCTTCGACATGACCTACGGTCTCGATTCCGATTCTAGGACACAAGTACGACCCGATCAATGGGGTTGCGTATCGACTTGCGGCGGCGTACGGAAAGCGCGGTCAGCGAGTTTGCCACATTCCGGGCAAATAACTTGGCCACCTGCGGGTCCCGGTCCCTCAAACTCACATTTTGCATGAGGGGCACCGCCATTCTTTGATAATCATCTTTTTGTGCCGACCCAACGACTGTTTCGCGTGTGCTTGAGCAACCGGATGTATCGCCGGATTTACTACTAGTATCATGGCGGCCCTTCCATCGCAAACGCGCTGTAAGTGAATCCTGGCGTGTGTTACTTCAGCTGGTTGTCGCTGCGCCCCTGAGCGTCACGAAGGCGTATTCCACACGCGGTGGCGCAAACATCCAAATCCACGAATTAACGGAGGCGTGGCCCGCCATCGCCAGTCGCCGGTCCGCACCCGTATGGCGGAAAACAAGCGAAGCCGCACCATGATGCACGCGCGCGGCGTCAAGCTGCGCAAGAAAAGCCAGGAACGGTGGGGCCCGGACGCGCGATAATCAAGCACCTTGCATCACGACGCCTGCGCCAGGTGCCCGCCGGAGAGAGCAGCGCGGGCGTTAGTATCGGGTATTAAGGAGGAGAGGCGCGGGAAAACTAGTTTCGCCAAGCTTTTGAGCCGTCGGAAGATCCTAGATTGGGCGTTCCGTACTTCGAAAGATCAGCGTCCGTCGATTCCGTTTCCCAATAGCAACCACTCTTAAATTGAGGGTCATTCACGATTTCTAGTCGCAAAACCTCACTTGCCAACTGCTGAGCTTTTGCTTGAGGACTCGGCGTCGTTAGGAGAACGGCGGCCGGCAAATAAACCGTAACCTTCTTTATAGGAGTCTGAGGGGCGCGATCAAGCGGTATGCCGGCAACACAAGAGACTCGAAAAACCTTGGTTTGCATCGTGGAGACGAGATTAGCGAGGATCGGGTGAAATTGCGAAATCATTGGTGGCAGGCGAAGGCGGAAAGATTTTCCAGTACCGTTCGGCCCCGGCTGCCATTTCTGCCGTTTTAGGCTGAAACAGGACAAACCGAACGCACCAGGATGGCCGCACACGCGTTTTGATTGAGCGGCTGCGGTTGATTGGACCTTACCGACAGCGGCGGGCCGCTGCCGGCACTGAAATCCGCTCGCTAAGGTGCGGCGGCTCTGATCCAAATTAACGGTATGGATCCACTTCTTTGCTCATCGTCATGGGCACCGGTAGTTCAGACGGCTCTCGGTGCCTTTATCGGCGCTACTGGCGCAATCGCCGGAGGCGCTTTCGGCTCATGGTTTACTTGGCAGAAGGTTCGTTCTTTGGAACGCGCAATCCTCATCGGGAGATGAGGGCAGGAAGGCGCGGCGTCTCTTTGAACACACTTTAGGCAACCGGGTCAGGATAGACCCTTAAATACCCAAAACTTTTTCCCGTTTTCACCTTCAAATAACGGCTTTTCTGTGCCTTCGTCTATAGGGCGTTCGCCACCCCCAAATTCGAATGTGATCGCTGTGAGAGAAGGAATATGGAGATATTCGCGGATTTGTCGTTTTTCGCCCTCTGTGATGTCTCGCTTAATGGACTTGTCCACTCGGGGGTCTCGACCACGGGTTTCGCAGTCTGGATATTTTTGTTTAAGCTCTAGGACCTTCGTTTCCGGCACACCGATTACGAAACTACCAAAGACCTTGTCACGGGAAAGAGACACAACGCTTAAATATCGTTTTTCCAGAGGCATCTCGGAATGCTGGCTAAAAACCGCCAATTTTGCAACATGTTAGAGGGTGTTTGAAAAGTCGTGGTTTCACCAATCGATCGAGCATGAGGCTGAATGCGATCGGGTCGATTACCCGAGACGTCTGGACTGGGCCGTCGTAATCCTTGCAACTGTGGGGACTTTTCAAACACCCTCTTAAATCGTCATCACGACGATTACACTACCACTTACACTTTTCGTTTCACCGACACTTTCATTCATAGATTGTCTACGAAATGTAATGGAGGACTAGTCGAGACGTTACCGCAGCTCCCCGTCAACCAAGCACCGTGCCACTCCTCGCAGAAAACTGGTTTTATGCCGCATCGGAGAGCGCCTCGCCAGAGGGAACTCTGCGCTCCGTGCGGCGTAAAACGGGATTCGGCGTAACTCCAGATGGATGATTGTGTACCAGGACGAATGCGTATGCGGCATTAGCGATTACGGTGCGAAAAATTTCGCGAGGATGAGCGAGAGATTCGTCAAGCGTGCCTTTCGTAACATCAACCAAAGAGATCAGGCCTCGCTTTGCATCCAGGAGAACGATTCGAAGGACCTCCTGATTCAAAAGCTTCATGTCGGCACAGACTCTGTAGACCGCTTCGGGATTCTCGAACAGCTGAGAACGAGCGTGTTCACTAGTAACCTGGAAGGTCTTCCCGTTCCTCGATTCTTATAGGGGTCACGTTCATTTGTTCTCGCGATGCCCTTGGTTTCACCCGGCACACCGACGGGGGGATTCCCTTTTTTAAGAACTGCGGTACCGTCTCAGCCTTAAATGCTTTAGCCCTTTCCTTAACCTCGGTTTTGTTGACCAAGGACTCTTCGAGGACCTCTAGGACAACCTGCTCTCGGTTGTTTTTTGTTGATGGCTCCTCACTGGAAACTTAGCATTTTTCAAGCTTCAGTCGACGTCGTGATCTTGAAACGTTTGAGTTTCTGGATGGCTTTCCGTTGACGGGGGACTGAGGGTTTATAAGCCGAGCTCCCCCGATTTGGGGGATGTAATCACCCTGCCCACCTGTGAAAAGTGGATGGGCTTTTGCAATGTTGAATCCCCATTAAACTCCGCTTCTGACGTATGGTCAGGCTCAACTTCGGCCTTTTCTGTTGCCGCTGGAGACACCGTGGACCAAAACCGACTAAAACCTTGCACAGAGAGGTCGTCCGGCCTATGCAGGAGTTGGAATCGGAGAGCCAAAACGGAAATCCCGGTTTAGATCAAATGCATAGCGAAATATCGAGGGTTCTGATCCGGCCACTGACCAGAGATGATCTGCCAGAGGCGCGGCGCATTTTCTGCGCCGCTTTCGGGACTTTCTTGGGCGCGAGCGATCCGGAGAATTTCTGGGCGGATCGCGACTATGTCAATGGCCGCTTCGGGGCCGAGCACGTCGCGAGCTTTGCGGCCGAGCTGGACGGCGAGCTGGTCGGCTCCAATTTCGCGATCCGCTGGGGTAGCCTCGGCTTTTTCGGGCCCAATACGATGCGTCCGGAGCGGCAGGGGCGCAGTGGCGGCAAGGCTCTGGTCGAAGCGGTCAGCAACCAATTCGAGGATTGGGGTGTCAGGCACGCGGGGCTGTGCACCTTTCCGCAGAGTCCGCTGCACCTCGCGCTCTATGGCAAATTCGGGTTTCGCGCGCGGTTTCTGACC
>CAVWZH010000007.1:0-3125049 GCA_963759395.1 uncultured Acidobacteriota bacterium
GCCGGAGGTACACTGTTCGGGCGGTGGCCGATCGTTCTCGCGATCCCGGGTCGTTCGAAGAACTGGCGATGCCGCTTTTCGCCAAGCTCTACAACTTTGCCCACTGGCTTACGCAGGACCGGGCCGCAGCGGAGGACTTGGTGCAGGAAACGTATATGAAGGCGCTGCGCGGTTTTTCCTCTTTCCAACCGGGGACGAACTTCCGCGCCTGGATGTACAAGATTTTGCGGAATACATTCTTGACGACGCAGACGGGACTGAAGGTTCACGCGACCGAGTCGCTGGACAGCGGTGACGACGACAATCCCACAGAACCCGTGGTGACCGAAACTCCGGAATCAGTTCTGCTCGCGCGGGTCCAGCAGGAGACGATCCAGAAAGCTCTGGAAAGGCTGCCGGTGAAGTTTCGAGAGATCATTCTTCTGTGTGATCTGGAAGAAATGAGTTACCAGGAAATTGGCGAGACGATCGGCATTCCCATGGGCACGGTGATGTCGCGCCTTTCCCGCGCGCGCAAAGCTATGCGTGAATTGTTGACGGCCGAATTACAAGGGAGATCGTGATGACCTGCGGCCTGCAGCAGGGCAAGTTGGACGCTTACGTGGATGGTGAGTGTTCGCAGGAAGAGCTTGCGAGCATGGATGCCCATTTGCGCACGTGTCCTTCCTGCGCCGCGGATGCGCTCGGCCGGCTACAGATGAAGCGTATGACGAAGGCTGCGGCTGCACGATACGCACCCTCGCCAGAGTTTCGTTTACGAATAGAAAAGAGCATCCAGGCGAAGGGCGAACCGTTCTGGGGATTTACGTGGATGCCCAGGTTTGCCGCGGCCGCGATTGCCGTTGCCTTGCTGCTGATCGTTGTCTCGGTCGTGTGGACGCGGCATGCGGCCCGCCAGCAGGCTGTGGCGGAGTTGCTCGACCTGCATGTAGCCACCTTGGCGAGTGCCAATCCCGTTGACGTGGTGTCGACCGACCGCCACACCGTGAAACCCTGGTTCCAGGGCAAGCTGCCGTTTACCTTCAATCTTCCTGAGCTGCAGAATTCTCCGTTCAGGCTGATCGGCGGGAAGGTCATTTATTTCGACCACAATCCGGGCGCTCAGTTGCTATTTCAACTCGGCAACCACCAACTCTCGGTATTTATTCTGCAGAACCGGCCGGGAATGATGCCGCAGGCAATGGCAGTGACCTCAGCCCGCGAGATGGCCTTTAACGTTGAGTCATGGAGCGAAGGGGGACTGCGATACGTTGTAATTGGCGACGCCAGTCCAGCTGATATTCGCGCACTCGGCGAGTTGTTGAGGGCTGCCGCGCGTTCGTAATAGGCGAGGGCACGACTTCGTGCCCTTCCCGAACTGCCGCCTGGAAAGCTGTGATTACGGACTCGGCCTCGTTGTGCTACCCCTTAAATTCCAGACGATAACTTCTGCTATCCATCCTGTTTTCAGTATCTTGCCAAATGTTCTCCGCATGTCGAGCGTTTTACCTGCCGTGCATTGTGCAAGTCTCCGTGATCGATCAACGTTTGCTCTTCGAAACTGCGGGAGGGAGCGATGGCGAGTCCAATGATTGATTTCTGCGAGCAGGCGAATCCGGAAGTATTGCAACAGATGAGCAGGGTTAAGCCGTTCAGGAATGCGAAGAGATTCCAGGAGAGCCTTCTGGGCGCCGTCGAGAAGCGAGCTTTGATCTGGATGGCGGAGCGCACTCCGACCTGGATCAACGCCGATCATCTGACGCTTTTGGGTTTCGGGGCCCAAGTGATGGCCGGAGTTTCTTATGCGCTCTCCCGCTGGAACCATTATTGCTTGCTGGCGGTGATCGGCTTTCTGGCGCTGAACTGGCTGGGCGATAGTCTTGACGGCACGCTCGCCCGGGTGCGGCAGCAGCAACGCCCGCGCTATGGCTTTTATGTTGATCACATGGTGGACAGCTTCGGAGCACTGGCACTCATGGCTGGATTAGCGTTCTCCGGATACATGCATCCCTACATCGCCGCAGGATTGCTGGCGTTGTTCTTGTTGCTTTCCATCCAGTCGTATTTGGCAACGTACACTCTGGGCGAGTTTCGGCTTTCATTCTGGAGTTTTGGGCCAACCGAGCTGCGCATCCTGCTGGCGGTAGGAAATCTGGCTTTGCTGCGGTGGCCCACCGTGCTCAAAGAACACTACCGGCCGTTTGACGTGGGTGGAATGGTGGGACTGGTGGGGATGGCGGCGATGCTGGTCTTCTTCACTGCCCGCAACACCATCAGGCTTTATCGGGAAGATCCCATCTCATGAACCACACCAGAAGATGGCGAAGCGCCGGCTGGCGATGGATGAAGTTCAACATCGTGGGATGGATCGGCATTGGCGTGCAACTGGCGGTGCTGACTGTGCTGAAGTCGGGACTGCATCTCAGATTACCTGTGGGCGACGGCGCTGGCGGTCGAGGCGGCGGTGATTCACAACTACTTCTGGCATCAGCGGTTCACCTGGGCGGACCGGCCGGCAGGTTTCGGAGATCGCGCGTTTCGCGAGATTCAATCTCACGACGGGAGCGTTTTCAATCGTCGCAAATCTGGTTCTGATGAAATTGCTGGTTGACGTCGCCCATGTGCAATATTTGCTGGCGAACATCGTCACGATCGCGACTTGTTCCCTGCTTAATTTTGTGGTGAGCGACAGGCTCGTCTTCAAAGCGGTCAAGTAAGAAACGTCCTCTTCAGTCCATATGCCCGCCGGGCATCTGGCGCTCAACCGTCCAAATGCTGGCCTGATCTTTTTCAAACGGATAGACGTGGACCATCCAACCGAAAATCTGGGGCATGAACTTGCCGCCCGCAGCGTCGCACTCCGCCTTGGTGGAGATGGAACCGCGCAACCCGAACTTCGCGTTGGGACCCCAGGCCTCATTCTTCTTGTCTGCTGGAGGCAGGCACAAGTTCACATGCGCATGCCATTGAGCGATGCTGAGCGGAATGCGCTGATCTAGCTGGTCTTCGGTGGCAAACTTGGGGGCCGTGTACATCACGCCAATGAGTTTGTAATCGTCGCCATGCTTCTCATAGAGGAGCGACGTGGGATGCTCGGGATTGAAGTGTGTCGCAGCTTCGAACGCATACCAGTAGTTGGTGAAGTGGTACTGCTTTTGCGGCAACTCGGAATGGAAAATCTTGAAGCCATCGGCTAGCGCGACTTTGTAGTCGGTGTACTTTTCGGCGGCTTTGCGGGCTGCCTCCGCCACCTGATTGGCTCTTTCCTGGTCACCAGGCTTGAGATCGCGCAACGCGGTCATCTTCATGTGCGGACCCATATCCATGTGATGGCCTTCCATGGATTGCATGGCGCCGCCTTCACTCCCCATGCCGGGCATGTCGCGCATATCCAAAGAATCCGCGCTCGAGGCATCGCCAGAAGCGTGTTGAGCGGGTACATTTTGTCCGGACATGTCCATGCTAGGCATGTCGGCCTGCGGTTTCGGATCCTGACCCATGAGCGGCGACGCCATCAAGGCCGAAAGCGCGACGAACAGTAGTAGAAGGTTCCTCATACATGTTTTCCCTGTATTCCACTAACCCTGAAGCAGGCAAATTGTTTCTGCAACATGGAGTAGTTACGCGTGATTACGTGAGTAATCCCGCCAGCACCTGTTCGGCGGCTTCCTGCCCGGAGCGGACGCAGTCGGGAACACCGATTCCCCGATAGCCGTTGCCCGCCAGGGCCAGCCCAGGCAACTGCTGCCGAAGACGCTCGATCCGTTCCAGGCGATCCAGATGGCCCACCGTGTACTGCGCCATGGAGGCACGCCACTTATAGACGCGAGCGAACAGAGGTTCGGCGCTGAGACCAAGAATCTGGCGAAGCTCTTCTTTGACAATGCGGAGGATCTCTTCTTCGGGCAGTTCGAGAACTCGTCCGTCGCGGCTGCCGCCGAGGAAGCAGCGGATCAAGGCCCGCTCGGCGGGGGCGCGATAGGGAAATTTGTTGTGAACGAAAGTAGCGGCCAGCAGGCGCTTGTTTTCGCTGCGGGGGACGAGAAATCCGAAACCCGGCGGCAGCGAGGCACGCACCTTCTGATCGAAGCCCAAGGCGACCGTGACTGAGGAACTGTAGGCGATGGCCGCCAGTTCCGAGGCCAGTCTCGGTTGCGTGGAATACAGTAGGGAAGCGGCGGCAGACGCGGGCGTGGCAACGATGACCGCGTCGAACAGGTCACTCCCATAACCAGCAGAAACCAACCAACCTCCATCCTGGGCCTCAAGCGCTTGTGCCGGTCTGTCCGGACGCAACGAGGATGGGGGCAAACGCTTCAGGACCGTCTCAACCAGGCTCTGCATACCGCCTTGGAGAGATGTGAACAGCGGCCGGGCTGCGGTGTTCGAGCCTTGGGCCATTTTCTTTCGAGCCGCAAGCATGGCGCGGCCCAGGCTTCCATATTTCGTTTCCATCTCAGCAAAGCGGGGCAAAACAGCACGCACACTGAGCTGCGAAGCTTCGCCTCCATAAACCCCGGCCAGAAGCGGATCGGCGAGATAATCGACCATTTCGGGGCCGTAGTGGCGATTCACGAGCGAGGCAACGCTCTCGTCGGCATCAGCCTTGTGCGGAGGATGGAACCATTCGTAGGACATGCGGAGCTTGGTGGCTTGCGAAAACAAAGGAGAAATTAACACAGGCAGGATCTTCGTCGGCACCATGAACATCAGCCCGTCGGGAATCGGGACGAGCCTGCCTTTGACCAGTATGTAGGTTTTGCGGTCAGCGTCATTCGATCCGATGAGTTGCTCGCCCAGCCCGACTTGACGGCAGAGATCACTGGCCCACGGCTTTTCGCTGAGAAACGAGTCTGGCCCCGCCTCGATGACGCAGCCGTCAATGTGTTCGGTCCGAAGCACACCGCCAAGACTCGGAGACGATTCGTACAGCGTGTACTCCAGCGGCGCGCCAGAGTTGCGGCGTTGCTCCAGCGTGAAGGCGGCTGAGAGCCCTGAAATTCCGCCGCCGATGATGGCAATGCGCTTCATGTTCGGTGCGTTCTACGTGTAGAGCGTTCGAGGTTTAGATCTTTCGAGGTTCAGAGCTTTCGAGTTTCAGATTAAGACAGCCGCGATCGAACAATGTCGGCCAGCGCGGCGGTCAGGAGCGGAGAATCGTTCAACGATTCAGCCCTCCGGAGCAGCATGCCACGTTGCTCGGCAAATTGTCTGAAGCCGATATCAATGTCATACAGCACTTCCACGTGGTCGCAGAGAAAGCCGATGGGCTGTACGAACACGCAGCGGCGGCCTTTTTTTTGCAAATCTACAATCGTTTCCTCTACCGTTGGGCCAAGCCAGGCTTCTCCCGTCATGCCCTGGCTCTGAAAGGCGAACCGCCAATCTTCCGCCGACAGCCCGGCTTCGCGAGCCACCAACGCTGCCGTCTCCCTAGCCTGGCTTTCGTAAGGATCGCCTTCCATGATCGTGCGCTCAGGTACGCTATGGGCGGTTAAGATAACGGGGATGCGCCCGCCCATTTCATCGCAGGCATGCTGCCAACCCACGCGCAGCTTTTCCGCGAAGGCCCGAATCAGTAGGGGATGATCGTGCCAGGATTCGACGAAATCCACTGCAAAGGGAACTCCCCCCTGGCCATTCAGCGCCGCCCGGTAAAGTCCCACGCTGGTACGCGAGTTTTGCGGAGCCAGGCAAATGACGATCGCACGCTCGATGGCGGCGGCCTGCATGGTACGGACCGTATCTGCGATGAAGGGTTTCCAGTTGCGCATGCCCACATAGACCGGCATGCCGATTTCCCGCGAAAGAAGCGCTGCTTGCTCGAGCGTGATGGCGGTGAGCGGAGACCTCCCAATCAACTGGTAGCGCCGCGTGACTTCCTCAACCACTTTGGGCGAGGCCGCACGACCGCGCATGACCAGGCGCAGGTACTCCGGAATTTCATTAACGGAATCCGGAGTGCCGTGGGCCAGCAGAAGGACAGCGACTTTATTGGAGTCCATTGGCTTTAGCGTTTCACGTCGGAGCCACCGCCGAATGTTCTTGCACAAACCTTGCGAGCGCCTTCACATTTTCGACCGGCGTCTCCGGCAAGATGCCATGGCCAAGATTGAAAATGTGGCCCGGACGGCCAGCCGCGAGGCGCAAGATTTCAGTGGCACGCAATTTCAGCTCTTTCCATCCGGCAAACAGCAGCACCGGATCGAGATTGCCCTGCACCGCTCCCGAGCCTACGCTGCGCCAGCCTTCATCCAGCGGAATGCGCCAATCCAGTCCGATCACCTCTGCTCCGGTTTCTTTCATTGAGGGCAAAAGCGTAGCCGTGTCGGTGCCGAAATAGATCACCGGCGCGCCGGTCTTCTGCAAGGCTTTCACCAGCGTCGTCGCTGACGGCAAAACGTAGCGGCGATAATCCTCGACACTCAGGCATCCTACCCAACTGTCGAAAATCTGGATCACGTCGGCGCCAGCCTTTACCTGTTCGGCTGCATACTCCGAAAGTACCGTGACCAGCTTGCGCATGAGGTCGTTCCAGGCGGCGGGAGACGAATACATCAAAGTCTTGGTGTTGACATAGTTGCGCGAGCCGCCGCCTTCGATCATGTAGCTGGCGAGGGTGAAAGGCGCTCCACAGAATCCAATGACCGGAAGTTTTGTTCCGAAGTGGCGCGAAACAAGCCGGATGGCTTCAGAAACATAGCCGAGATCAGCAGCCCTGTCGGTGCGCAGGTCGGAAATGTCTTCCGCCCTCCGAACCGGCTTGTCGATCACCGGACCTTCGCCAGCTGGAAAAGCGGAAAGGCAAGCCCATGACTTCCAGCGGCAAGAGCAGATCGGCAAAAATGATGGCGGCGTCTACGCCCAGCGCCTCGGCGGCGGTGATGGTCACTTCCGCCGCGACTCGGGGTTTCTTGCAGATTTCGAGCAGGGAATATTGTTTGCGAACGGCTCGGTACTCGGGCATGTAGCGTCCGGCCTGGCGCATAAACCAGACGGGAGTACGATCAACCACTTGCGCCTTGCATGCCTTGACGAGGCGCGAATCGGGAGCAGACATAGGCCAGTTCAATGTAGCATTTTCGCCTTCAGAGGGGGCTGGGCGGAGAAACCCTTGCAGGCGCAAATCATCGCCAAGTTGCTGAATACAGGGATATTGCTAACTCAAAAGGTACTTTCGTGTCTCCCGGCACCAAGAAAGTACCCTCGAACCCGGCGGGAATCGGCCTATGATTTTGGCAGGCTAACCGGGGAGGTATTTCTTATGGCGGCGAGTCAGGTGGTTCTTTATTTCGACAAGCAGGAGGACGCGCTGACTTTTACCCTGGCGGCGAGTTCAGTCATGGCAGCCGATGGCCCGGCCCATGCCGATGAAGCTGTGATGAAAATCGCTACCGAGATCTGCAAAGCCATCCGCATCAAGACCGAAGGAGTGCTGGACTCATCGAGCCCGGTAGGAGAAACGGCGCTGGGCCAGGCCCAATTCGCATAGCCAATCGGTGCCTCTCTTATCCTGCTGATCTTATCCTGGTGAACCAGCCGCGGACGCAGCCATTTTTCTCCACTCTGCAAGCTGGCTGCCTCTCCAATCGCTGCCAAAAGGGCTTCATCAATCTCCGGGTAAACGAAATCGGCTGCGCCAGTTGGCTCTTTGCTGCACTGGTGAGCCAACAGGTTCGCTACGTAAGTGATGGCAGTCAAATCCAGGTTTTCGCGAGGCAGGCGAGCCGGGTGATGATGATAGGCCACGGCCTCGACGATCGGATACGGGACACCCCACAGGCTGAGCAGATAGGCGCCGACCTCCGCGTGGGAGACTCCCATAACTTCCTCTTCAACTTCGAACAGAGGACGTTTTTCCGCGCCGGCACGTGCCAGTGCTTTTCCGAACTGTTCGGGAGCTCGTTCCGCCAATACCAGTTTGCCCACATCATGAAGAAAGGCGGAGACGACAGCCGAGCGCGAAGCGCTTCCGTGCCCGCCCCACTGTCCGGCAATTTTGGCCGCCGATTGAGAGTGAGACTGGAACGCTTCGATCGAAAAGCCGGGAACCGATTGTGCGGAACGGAAGGTACGTAATACTTCAACCGAGAGCACCAGGTTGTGCAGGATGTTCATGCCGAGGCAGGTTACCGCCGTCTTAATCTCAGTAATGTCCCGCATCATGCCAAAGAATGCGGAATTGACCATTTGCAGCACTTTGGCGCACATCGCGACGTCCTTTTCCACGATTTGAACGATTCTCTGGATGGAGGCGTCTGGGTTGGAAATGGCCTCCCGCAGCTCGGCGTAGGTCTGCGGGGTGGAGGGTAATTCCTGCATCGATCCCACGATGCTCGTGAGCCGCTTGTCATTAAGCACGCTCTGCAGTGACGTGGCGCGGTCAATGGCGTTGCGCAAGGTTTGCCCGTCGCAAGGCTTCAATAGAAACTGGTGGGCCACAGGCACTACACGGAATGAGGCTTCCATCTGCGTGTAGCCGGAGAGAATGATGCGCAACGCACTGGGATATTTCTTCTTGACGACCTCGAGCAGCGCCACGCCGTCGATACCCGGCATACGCATGTCGGAAACGACCACGTCGAAAAGCGTTTTTTCCAGGGTGGCGAGTGCGGGCACACCGCCCGGAACAAATACCATTTCCCACTTGTCCCGCTGTGGCCGAAGCATGCGTTGCAACCCGTCGAGAATCCTGACGTCATCGTCTACGAAGAGGATTTTGATCACGATGCGGCTGCTCCCTTAGCGGCCGGTTGGCCATCGACCGGGAGCCGCACGTGGAAGGTCGTGCCCTTTCCCATGACCGTGTCAAAGGTCACGCTGCCTCCATGTTTTTCCACCACGATCGCGCGAGCCAGGGCGAGCCCCTGTCCCGTTCCTTCGCCAACTCTCTTGGTGGTGAAGAAAGGATCGAAAATCCTGTCTCGAATCTCTTCGGGAATGCCGGTGCCCGTGTCCTCGATGTCGACTTGCACCCAGTCTCCGTCCTGCCGGGTCCGAATTCGAATCTGGCCTTTCGCTCCGCTCTCTTCCACCACGTTTCCGATGGCGTGGGCGGCGTTGATCAACAGATTCAGAAAAACCTGGTTCAAGTCACCCAGGTGGCAGACAACTGGAGGCAATGACGCAAAGTCAGTTTCCACATCTGCAACGTATTTCAGTTCACTGCGTGCTACCACGAGAGTGCTCTCCAAAGCCTTGTTCAGGTCGGCGGCACTCTTGTCCGCGCTCTGGTCGACGTGCGAGAACTCTTTCATCGCGCGCACAATCGTAGCCACGCGGTCTACCCCGTCCAGCACCTGGGCGACGGCTTTGGGGACTTCGCCTTCCAGGTAGTTCCAGTCGATTTCCGCCATCACGGCTTTCACTTCGGACCGAGTTTGTTCGGAGACAGGGCCTTGCTCGGATTCTTCGCAGAGCCCTGCGTATTTTCGCTGCAGCTTCAGGACGTCGCGAAAGGCATCCTGTAGGAAATGCGCGTTGTCGCCCACGAACTGGATGGGAGTGTTAATTTCGTGCGCGATTCCCGCAGCAAGCCTCCCGACGGCATCAAGTTTTTGCGCTACCCGGAGCTCGACCTCGAGTTTCTTGCGTTCCCGGATGTCGGTAAAGCAGACCACCGCGCCGCTGATCTGTTGGTCCTTCACAATGGGGAATGCCGAGTATTCCACCGCAAATCCAGTCCCGTCCGCTTTCCAGAGGTATTCATCAGCGATCCGGCAACCTTGGCCTGTGCTGCGGACCCGCAACATGGGACAACTCCGCGCATCATAGGGAGACCCGTCGGGATGGCTGTGGTGAAACAGTTTGTGGGCCTCCTTGCCTAAGGCGCCCTGCGGCGCATACCCAAGGGTCGTGGCGGCCGCTCGGTTGATGAAGGTCACGCACCCATTCATATCGATGCCATAGATACCTTCCGACGTCGAATCGAGAATTAACAGGTGTTCTTGGGTAAGGCGCTTTTTCTCCTTTTCTGCCAGTTCGCGCGCCATGAACTGGCCCACTTGATTCCCGATATTGGTGAATACCTTGAGCAGTTCCTCATCAGGCCCGCGGTGCTCCGCGCTGAAGAATTCCATGACACCGAAAATCTCTGCGCCCAGAGTAATGGGAAAAGCCAGGGCGCTGCGCAATCCCTCCTGAAGCGCCGCCGCGACATGGGGGAGATTCGAATACGGGGCCATGTCCGCGAGCCACGCCGGTTCGCCGTTAGAGAGAGCCAGACCGGGAAGGTCCGTTCCTTTCTTCAAACACGTTCCGTGGCTGACGGACAAAAGGTGCGAATATTCATAGCCAGGCACATGCCAGAATTCGGCGCGAGTCAGATTTCCGGAGTGACCGTCCGCATCCCAAATCTGGCCAACGTTGCATTCCAGGAAGTCACAGAGCAGTTGCAAGATGCGGACCCGGGCCTGGGGAACGCTTTCTGATTCCGTCAACACCTGGGAAACGGCATATTGCACTTCCGCGCGGGTACGCGCCCGGTGGCGTTCAATCGCATTCAGCAGAATTCGCTCGATCGCATTGGGGTTCAATTGGCTTTTCTGGATATAGTCCTGAGCGCCTGCTCGAACGGCCTCAAGCGCTCGGGTCTTTTCATAAACACTAGTGGTAAGAATGACTGGTATCTCGCCGGCTTGAGCGAGCAGCCGGGAGAGGTTCTCGGTTTCGACGTCGCCGCGACCTCCGACATCGGCGAGGACGGCGTCGAATTTTCGGGATTCGAGCAGGCTCAGGGCTTCCGGCAGATCGGCGGCACGGTGCACCGTAAAGAAGAGGGTTTCCGACTCGTGCAGCATCCGGCCCAGCCGCTCAGTCTCCGCCGCATCCGCATCCACCATCAAAACCGTGATCGCTTGCGTTTTCATACAAGGCGGGATGGGCTTCATCCCTCAGGCTTTGGCTGCTGCGGTCGCCAAGCCAGCCCCCTGGAGATGCTTGGGCAACGTGACCCGGATCGCACTCTTGATGGTCTGTTTTTCCCGGAAGGTCTTCAATTTGAGGGTGAGGGGGACGGTCACCTCCTGGCCTTTGGCGACGATCAAGGATCCGTTCTTCGCATAAATGTCTTCATCGAGAATCATGCCTGCAACCAGTTCCTCGATAGTGCAGGTGCGCACTACAGCGTCGCTGACTTCTGGGTCCAGTTCCACCAGCGCGTAGAGAACTCTCGGATCCATACCTCGAAATTGACGCCCAAGGCGGGTTCCGGCTTCAGTTCGGGACGAACCTTTACGCAGAAGCTCATCAAAGGCTAACGTGACTCGAAGGATCTCCGCTCCCATGCGCATGTCTGCCATCTCGCGGTCGGCGAGGTCCCCCTCCACCGAAGGGGTCTGGTTCTGGTGTGCGATCATCCAGGCGATGGGCTCCATGCGGGGAATCGCGGCCAACAAATCACGTGCCACCAGGGGATGGGCATCGTAACGGGCTTGCTGCTCAGCGGTCAAAGTCCGGCCGGCAAAAACGGCGTCGATGGTTTCTGGGTCCACAATCACACAACCCAGCTGGGACATCATGGCAGCCACCTCGAACCGCCACGGATTACCCAAACCGAGCGTCTTGACGACGTGGCTGATGTAGCGGCGCAAACGCGTTGCGCGGCTGAAGGCTGCCGGATTGACCAGGCTCAGAACTTCGGTCAAGACGTGAATGCTCGCCCGCAGGGTTTTTTCCAGAAGCTCTCTTTCCGCGATCACCAGGCGATACTGAACCAGAGCGGCGGTGAGAGTTTTGCCCAGAGTTTCCTTACTGCAGGGCTTGGTCAGGAAACGGAAGATATTGCCCTCATTGACGGAATCGATCGCGGCCTCCAACCCGGCCTGCCCGGTGAGCATGACGCGGATAGTCTCAGGGCAGAGCGTCTTTACCTTGGACAGAAGCTGAATGCCGTCCATGCCCGGCATGCGCATGTCCGAGACCACCACCGCGTAGGGCCCGCTCGCGGAAATTCCAGCCAGTGCCTCGTTCCCCCCAACCGCGGTGTCGATGTTGAATTCGTCACGGAATAACCGCTTGTAGCCATCCAGAACGGAGGGCTCATCGTCGACGAGAAGAATCTTTACATCCATAAGAGCAGGTGGCCCGTGGGCAGCCATGACGGAGCTCCGGGAACAGGGCGGCACGCACGCGGATTCTCGCCACTAAGTAGTGGCATCGGCAGGACTAAGTTTCCACTTTAGGGGTTGATGGACACTCATGGGTGAGTCCAGGGAAGGAGTGGGGGCCGAGGCCGACTGCTTTCGCTGCACGAAAATGATGCCGCTGTTTCGGTCAACCCCAGGTTTGCCTTATGATGTGCCTCCTTAAGTTTCTTGGCGGAGGCTAGAGTGGATCGAGCGCGTGGTTTCAAGCTGATCATGGTCGCGTGGACGTTTGCCCTTTCTTCCGCTGGCGTCTGCAGCGCTCAGCAATTTCCGGAAAGCATGTACCAGGAGATGCGCTGGCGCATGATCGGACCGTTCCGGGGTGGACGTACGCGAGCCGCGGCCGGCGTGCCAAGCCAGCCCAATGTCTTCTACGTTGGACAAGTGGACGGCGGAGTGTGGAAGTCCGACGACTCCGGACGCACCTGGAACCCCATCTTCGATCAGGAATCCTCCCAGTCGATTGGAGCCATCGCCGTGGCTCCCTCTGACCCAAACGTTGTCTACGTCGCCAGCGGCGAAGGCCTGCATCGTCCCGATCTTTCGATCGGCGATGGGATCTACAAATCCACCGATGCAGGCAAGACATGGACCCATCTGGGATTGAGGGACGGACAGCAAATTCCGGCGCTAGTCGTGGATCCAAAGAATCCCGATCGAGTGTTTGCCGCCGTACTGGGCCATCCCTATGGCCCGAACCAGGAGCGCGGCATCTTTCGCTCAACTGATGGCGGCCAAAGTTGGCAAAAAGTGCTTTACAAAGACCAAACCACGGGCGGCTCCGCCGTGGAACTCGATCCGTCGAACCCTGAAGTAGTCTATGCGGCGCTGTGGCAGGCGCGGCTGGGGCCGTGGGAAGACAACAACTCTTACGGCGGCCCTGGAGGGGGTCTGTTCAAGTCCGTCGATGGCGGTGTCACGTGGCGGCCTTTGACCAAAGGATTGCCGCAGGGCTTGTTGCAAATCAATGTTGCCATCGCGCCGAGCCAGCCGACGCGGATCTACGCCACTCTGGCCACATCCGAGCGCGATCAAGAGGGCTTGGGCGTTTACCGCTCTGACGACAGCGGCGAGAACTGGTATCGCCTTACGAGCGATCCACGGCCCGCAATGCGCATTGGCGGCGGAGATTTGCCAGTGCCCATGGTCGATCCCGCCAACCCAGACGTCGTTTACAGCACAAGTATCGTCACCATGAAATCAACGGACGGCGGCAAGACGTGGCTAAGCTTTCGCGGAGCCCCCGGCGGAGATGATTATCAGAACATCTGGATCAACCCTCACGACCCGAAGATTATTCTCCTGGTCAGCGACCAGGGCGCGATCGTGAGTGTGAACGGCGGAGATACCTGGAGTTCGTGGTACAACCAGCCGACCGCCCAGCTCTACCACGTGGGCGTCAGCAATTCATTTCCCTACCGGGTTTGCGCTGGCCAGCAGGAGAGCGGTTCGGTTTGCATTTCAAGCCGCGGCAACGATGGAGAAATCACTTTTCGGGATTGGCATCCCGTCGGAGCCATTGAATATGGCTACGTGACGCCTGATCCACTGAACGCCGATATCATCTATGGCGCTGGGCGGAATGTGGTGACCCGCTTCCATTGGGACACGGGCCAGGTGGAAAACATCACCCCTATTCCTTTGCTAGGGGACTATCGCGTGGACCGTACCCAGCCCATCATGTTCTCGCCGGTCGATCCGCACCTCATGTACTACACGGCGAATGTGTTGTTCAAGACAACCGACGCGGGAAGTTCATGGCAGATCATCAGTCCCGATCTCACGCGGCCCAGCCCGGGAATACCGGCGAGTCTGGGTGATCTCGCGGAGAAAGATCCATTGGCCTCAAAGCAGCGCGGGGTGATCTATTCACTGGCCCCATCATTCAAGAGTGTGGACACCCTCTGGGCCGGAACCGATGATGGCCTGATCTGGAACACCCGCGATGGCGGCAAGAGTTGGAAGAATATCACTCCTCCGGACCTGATTCCGTGGAGCAAAGTCACCCAGCTCACGGCTTCGCACTTCGACGAAGACTCAGCCTACGCATCCGTGAGCCGCTTCCGTATTGACGATCTTCGCCCCTACATCTATCGCACGCATGATGGCGGGAAGACGTGGCGACTTATCACCGCTGGTCTGCCTGGCGACAGTCCCGTGGATACGGTGCGAGAAGATTCGGTACGCAAGGGTCTTCTGTTCGCAGGTACGGAAAATGCCGTCTGGGTCTCTTTTGATGATGGCGATCACTGGCAGTCTCTGCAACTCAATCTGCCGCACACTTCCATTAGAGATCTGTGGATCCACGACGACGACTTGATCGTTGCCACGCACGGACGTTCTTTTTGGATCCTCGATGACATTACGCCCCTGCGGCAGATCAGCGGGGCGGTTGCAAATTCGGAAGCCTATCTCTTCAACCCTGAGACCGCGTTGCGGGTGCGACGGGATACTTACACCGATACTCCTCTTCCGCCCGACGAGCCGGCAGGCAAGAACCCTCCGAACGGAGCGATTATTGACTTCTTCATGGGCCAATCGGTGTCGGGGCCTGTCACACTTGAAATTCTGGACACCAAGGGACAGCTCGTGCGCCGCTATTCGAGCGCCGACCAGCCGGAGCCGACCCTCGAACAGATGAAGAAGCAGCTGATTCCGCTGTATTGGCTCCGCATGCCCATGATTTTGCCGGCCACTCCAGGCATGCACCGCTGGGTGTGGGACCTCCATTATCCAAAGCCCCTTGCCACGAAGTACGAGTATCCCATCGCTGCCGTACCGCACGACACGCCGCGGCATCCACTCGGGCCGCGCGCCCTGCCAGGGGAATACAGGATTCGACTCACCGCGAACGGTCACAGCTACACCGCGCCGCTCACTGTCAAGATGGATCCGCGTGTGACCACTTCTTCTTCCGAATTGGAACAGCAATTTAATCTTCAACTGCGCCTGGCTTCGATGATGACCAACAGTTCCAAGGCAGTTCTACAAGCCCGCTCAGTTAACGATCAGCTTCAGAAACTTGGTGATGACGCGACGGGTTCGCTCGGCGAATCGATCAAGAAGTTTGACGCAAAGGTTTCCGCAGTTTTGGGAAGCCCGGACTCCGTTACGGCAGAAGCGACCCTGATCCGCCTGAACAACGACGTGACTGCGCTTTATGCCAATGCGGATAGAGCCGATGCAGCCCCATCCAGCGCTGTGGTGGATGCCACGAATAAAACGGAGCGCGAACTTCACGCCACGATCACGCAATGGGAGCAGATTGCAGCTAAAGATCTTCCCGAGCTGAATCGCCAGCTACGGGATGCGAGTATGCCGGAAGTGAAGTTGGAGGTAAATCCGGATGAGGGTAGCAGCAATATCCTGGAAAGATGAGGATTAGCGATTGGGCTCGGAAGGTCAGGAGCAGGAATTCTGTCGGCTTCAGCAGGTGCCGTAAGCGAGTTGGCGGTACTGCCGTTTATACGAACTGTAGCCGCGCGGGGTCAGCCGGATCACTCCTCGCACTTGTTCTTCGACGATGCCTTCATTCCGCAGCTCGGCCACCATCTCGCGCACAAAACAAGAATCCACCGTTTGCTTGGATAGGGTCACGTATTGGCCGGGGTCGTATTCATAACCTTCGGCCAAGGTCAAAAGCAGTTCTTCGCGGCTGATTTCTGCGCAGTTCATAAAGATTGTCTCTCTGCCATGAAATTATGGGGTTGGACGCTCCCCATGAAAATGGCCTTGAGGTGCCGGGTACTGGCACGTTAGTCACTAAGCTAACCGCCTGAAAAGATAAGACTTCTCGTGTGGCGCCTAGCCTATTTCTCCCCCACTTCGAATGTCCCCTGAACGCCTTCGATCGCATTGGGAGCGATCCAAACGTCATAAGTTCCGGTTGGCACAACCCACTTCATTTGCGGATCGTAAGAACCAAGATCGCTCGCGCTGACAGAAAACTCCACGGTCTTCGATTCTCCCGGCGCAAGCGAAACGCGCGAAAATCCCTTCAACTCTCGGACTGGACGGGAAGTGGGCGCAACCCGGTCGTGAACGTAGAACTGAACGACCTCTACACCTGGCCGGCTGCCCGTGTTCTGGATGTCAGCGGTCACACGAACGGTGCCGTTAGGAGAGACGGCCGGTGTCGCCACGCGCAAGTTGCTGTACTTGAACGAGGTGTAAGTGAGTCCATAGCCAAAGGGGAACAACGGTTCCTTGCTCTCATACTGATAGCCCGTGTGCCAGCGGTCGGCACTCGCCGGCCGGCCGGTGCTCTTATGGTTGTAGTAGACCGGAATCTGTCCCACAAATTGCGGCCAACTGAGCGGCAAATGGGCGCTGGGCGAGACGTCCCCAAAAAGAATATCAGCGAGCGCATTGCCAGCTTCGGTTCCTAAATACCAGGCTTGCAAGATCGCGGGCACGTGATCGTTGTCGTTCGCCAAACGGATGTCGAGAGGCCGGCCGCTCTCCAGAACAAGCACCACTGGCTTGCCAACGGCCGCGACTGCTTCCAGCAGCTCTTTCTGCTTGCCGGGAAGATCCAGCGTAGCGCGGGAACTGGCTTCGCCGGTCATGCTGGCCGGTTCTCCCAGAAACAAGATTACTGCGTCGGCCTTCGTGGCTGCGCTGACGGCATCCTCGATGCTCGTGGGACCGTGGGTAACGCTGACGCCCGCAGCTCCGGTGGCGCTGGAAGGGGCGGGTGCGGCTGTAATGTTGGAAGTGTCGACCCGAGGGCTCAAGGAAGCCAGCGTTACGCCTTCGGAGAAGAATATCTGCGCCCCGGCCGCTTTGTTGCGAATCCCTTCCAGAGGCGTGACGGCGTCTTTGGATTGTCCCTGCCCAGCCCAGGAACCTAGTTGAGTGGATTTGTCGTCAGCCATCGGTCCAATCACGGCGAGTTTCTTGATTCCTTTGTCGAGGGGCAGAACCTGGTTTTGGTTCTTGAGGAGAATTACGGATTCCTGCGCCATCCGGCGCGAGACCTGCAGATTCTCGGCGGTGAGAATGTCGGTTTTCTCGCGTGCCGGGTCGGTGTAGGGATGTTCGAACAAGCCGGCCTTTAATTTAAGGCGCAGCACGCGCCGGACGGCTTCATCCACCACGCTCATCGGTAACTTGCCGGACCGTATCAACTGCGGGAGGGATGAGAGATAGACGCCGTCGGCCATGTCCATGTCAACCCCGGCAATGATTGCCTTGAATACGGCTTCGCTCTCGTCGCGGGCCACGCCGTGAGCAATGAGCTCTCTGACCGCGTCATAGTCGCTCACCACGAAGCCATCGAATTTCCATTCGTCACGAAGAATCTCCGTAAGCGTGTGCTGGTTGGCGGTCGCCGGAACCCCATTCAGATCATTGAAAGCCGACATCAGTGTTCCCGTGCCGGCCTTGACCGCGGCATAAAAGGGAGGCAGATACACTTCCCGCAGAAGCTGTTCCGAAATGTCAACTGTATTGTAGTCGCGGCCGCCTTCCACCGCGCCATAGGCAACAAAGTGCTTGGTGCAGGCCACCACGCTCTGCGGGTCCGCAATGTTGGATCCCTGGAAGCCGCGCACGCGCGCCGCTCCTACGACCGAGGCCAGGTAAGGATCTTCGCCGGGGCCTTCGACGATGCGTCCCCAACGCGGGTCGCGCGCAATATCGACCATGGGAGCAAAAACCCACTTGACTCCGGCAGCCGTCGCTTCTTTCGCGGCCACGCGCTCCGACTGCTCGATCAACTGAGGATCAAAACTGCCGGCGCTGGCGAGTGGAAGGGGGAAGATGGTCCGATATCCGTGAATTACGTCGTAACCGAGAATCAACGGAATCTTAAGCCGCGACTGTTCCACCGCAACTCGCTGGGCTGCGTTGGTCTCTTCCGCACCGTACACATTCAACAACGAACCAACCTCGCCCTGTTTCACCCGATCGAGCACCGGCGGTTTGACGCCGGTGAACTGAGCGAGCTGACCGACCTTCTCCTCCACCGTCATTTGTTTGAGCAGAATATCGATTCGATGCTCGATGTTCTTGTCGTTCGGTTGCTGCGCAAACGCAAACGAACAAAGGTACAGAGGGATGAGAGCGAACCACCCGTTAAGGCGCAGTCGAACCATTACTATGCCTCCAGTTCAAGACCTCTCAGCCAATCGGCTGAGCGCTGCTCCGGCCAGGTTTGCTACTGGAACTTGTATCCCGGCTTGAGCTCACAACGATAAACCCGGGTTTGATCGGGATTGACTCTGGCGTTGCAATTGGCCCAGCTCAACAAAAGAGCAGGGCCGAGGGGGAAGATGATGGTTTGCCCGTCAATGTCGGCCTCCATGCTGACGCTCTCGGCGGACGTCGGCAGGGTGAAGTTGAGCGCCTGGCCGAACACCACAGGGTAGGACTCGTGGACGATCTGGCTGACCATAGGGCGGAAGACCTCCGCTTCCAACAGAAAGGTCGCGGTGTCGGCCCAATCGACAGCCGAGACCGTGATCGTGGATCCGCCCTGAGAGAATCCATCGGCCTCGATGGTAGTGAAAGGACAAGGTCCGGCAATACACGAAGCCCGGGCGTTACGGAACTCGTTGCCGGGGCCGGCGTCGAGAGTGGCGGAGCCCCGCGCGGCTTTCCACTTGCCATCTGGAGAGCAGGGATGCTGCCCTTTACACGGCACATTCGCCGTATTCTCGATCTGAAATGTCTTCACTGCGCTGCCCACATTTACTTCGGTCATCGCCTTAATCGAGTATCTCACCCGGACGTTCCCCACTTTCCTCTCGGGCTGGCCCGGCGGAGGCGGGGTAGCAGCACGCGCCAGCGGCGCCATGCGTGCGATGTAGAGCTTGTCTCCGACAAATTCGTGCAACTCCAGATCCCCGTAGTTACGATGTTGAAAGCGAAGCGTAATCGCCTGCCCCCTGAGGACCAGCCGCGGTAGGGGGATGGTGAAGAGGCCAGAAGCATCGGAAGTTGTGGTGACCGTACCGAAACGATTTACCGCGGTGATGGCCACGTCAGAGATCGGCAGTTCTTTTCTAGGATCGGTGTCTTGCCGTATCACCGCGCCCTTGAGCGAGATCGGTCGCCGGCCATAAATCCGGAGAAGAATGAATGTAGCTGTAAGAGCGCACGCGACAGCCAGCGCTATCGGGACAATGATTCGCAGCCGCCCACTCCTACGAAACTGCATATCCGACATCTTACGACGATCCTCAGTCCCAGGAATTTCTGCAGGCCGGCTTCTGGGTTTGCCGTACCAAGTTGATTCACTTGCGGCCCTCTTGAACGGCCTTTAACGCTGCGAACATCGTTTAAGATTGACCCAACCAAGCAGACAAATGATTTCACGAGCCAAGGGACTCTCCCGTCGCCAGGCATTGAGGCAATTGTTGGCTATGGGTATTTCAGTTCCCTTCGCGGGGTTCCTCTCTGCCATGCCACTATCGCCCGAGCCACAGAGTTCGGGCGCGCCGCTTTCCAAGGCGGCTCCTCTTCCTGCCGAAGAAGACCAATTACTCAATGAAGTGGAGAACGCCAATTTCCGCTTCTTTTGGGAGCAGGCCAATCCCAAGACAGGCATGGTGAAAGACCGATGCAATGTTCAGGCTGCGGATAACGGGACGGTTGCCAGCCTGGCGGCGACAGGGTTTGGCTGACTGCGCTCTGCATCGGAGAACAACGCAAGTTCATTCCGGCTCTGGAAGCGCGGGAACGGGTGCTTGCAACCCTGCGTTTTCTTTGGAAAAAGCTGCCCAATCATCGCGGATTCTTTTATCACTGGGCGAACATAAACACCGGCGAAAGGGTGTGGGATTCTGAGGTTTCTTCGGTAGACACCGCCATCCTGCTCTGTGGCGTTCTGATGTGCCGCGAGCATTTCCGCAACGCGGAGATCACCGAACTGGCGGGGGATATTTTTGACCGTGTCGACTGGACCTGGCTCTCGGAGGACACCTCTCTCCTGCCACATGGGTGGACGCCGGAAGTCGGATTCCTCCCTTATCGTTGGGACTATTACAGCGAGCTAATGATGATGTATCTCTTGGGGCTGGGGTCTTCCTCCCACCCGCTTCGGGATGAGACCTGGCACGCCTGGAAGCGGCTCACCTTCGAATACGACGGCCTCCGCTACATCGGTTCGTTCGCGCCCTTGTTCATCCACCAATATTCCCAAGCCTGGTTTGACTTCCGCGGCAAACGGGACAAATATGCCGATTATTTTCAGAACTCCGTGATCGCCACCGAAGTCCATCGCCGGTTTTGTCTGGAATTAGGCACGCAGTTCCCCGATTACAGCGACGACCTGTGGGGGATCACGGCTTCGGATTCGGAAGAGGGTTACGTGATTTGGGGAGGTCCGCCGGCCACCGGGCCAATTGACGGCACGATCGTGCCCAGTGCGGCGGGAGGCTCGTTGCCCTTCTTGCCCGAAGCCACAATGCGCGTCCTGCGCACCATTAGGAACCAATACGGAAGAGCCTGGAGCAACTACGGGTTTGTGAATGCCTTCAACCCGCTCAAAAGCTGGTACGACAGTTACGTGATCGGAATCGACACCGGAATCACGATGCTGATGGCCGAAAACCTGCGATCCGCATTTGTTTGGAACACGTTCATGAAGACCCCGGAAGCGCGGCGCGGCATGGATCGTGCCGGCTTTAAACCCTATTAGCCGCCGCGTTACGGTGAAAAGCCCTCATCGTCCTTTCCTGCCGAAAAACGCGGGATTCGTGGCGTTTTTGCTCCGCACCGTGGAAATTTTTCGTGCACGGTAACCGCGGGTTTGGGTACTCTTGGCGCAACTGCGGTCCCTCAGTTGGTTGGAAAGCTACATTCTGCTTCGCCCCACCCGCAATAAAATGAACACTACAAAGGGTTAATTTGCGAAATTCGTCATTGCCCAGCTAAGTCCTTGTTAGAATTGGTATCAAGGCTGTGGGGCGTCTTCAAATGGAATTCAACGTGAAGTAGGTTTAGCGGCACCAGTCCATCCATCGGTCGGCATGCTCGGCCCAGGGATCGAGCCCGCCGTGGGTTAAGGAACTCGCTACCGCGTTTTCGCATCTGATGTGCGCGCGCGCGAGTAGCTCCCGACCAGAGCACAGGGATCACAGGAAATTCGAGAATGCCCACGCAGGAAAATCTGTGGAACGGATGGAAGGAGCGGCTCTCCGCCCTTCGCAATATTCCGCCCGTGCTCCGCATCGTCTGGGAGTCGGGCCCTCGGGTCATTGTCCTAGGGTTGTTCTTCCGCCTCCTGGTCTCCGTGTTACCGGTCGCTCTGCTCTGGATCGGCAAACTCATCATTGACGGCATCGTAAAGGTCGTCACCACTCACCAGGGCGTGCCACGTCACTTCTGGTGGCTGGTGGCGGGGGAATTCGGGCTGGCCATCTGCGGCAGCCTGTTGAGCCGCGCCATCGACTATTTCGATTCTCTATTTGCCGACAACTACACCCGCCACGTGAGCATCGCAGTCATGAAGCACGCCGCCGGGCTCGACCTCGCGGCCTACGAAGATCCCGTGTTCTACGACCGGCTGGAGAGGGCCCGCGTCCAAGCGACCGACCGGCTGGGCATGATTCAATCGATGGGCCGTCTGGTGCAACAGGTCATCACGGCGGTATCCCTGTCGATCTCCATCGTCGTGTTTTCCCCGTGGCTTCTGGTCTTATTGATCGCTGGGGTCGTCCCTGCGTTTCTAGGAGAAAGCCACTTCGCATTTCTGGGATACGCCAAGAATTTTCGGCAGACGCCCGTCCGGCGTGAGCTTGACTATCTCCGCGTCCTCGGGGGCAGTCGGGAAGCGGCCAAAGAACTCAAATTGTTTGGGCTGAAGGATTTTCTCACTGGACGCTTCACCCGGCTTTGGGATGGGATCTACGAGGAAAACGTCGCTCTGTCACGTCGCAAGCTGATAGCCGGCGCGGCGCTCTCGGTCATCGCTACCGCCGGCTACTACTCGGCTTACGTCATCGTCGTCTGGCAAACCATCAGCGGCGTGCTCACCATCGGCATGATGACGTTTCTCACCCGCGCCGTGATGCAGGCGAGCGACAACATCCAGCAGATTTTCTCGACGGTTTCGAGTATTGCCGACCAGGCGCTCTTCCTCACCGATCTGTTGGCGTTTTTCGAGATGAAGCCAACCGTCGACTCCAAGCCAAACGCCTTGCCCGCGCCTCGTCCGATCATGCGCGGCTTTGAGTTTCGCAATGTTTCGTTCAAGTATCCGGGAAGCTCGCGGCTGGTCCTCGACCGCCTCAATCTCACCATCTGCACAGGTGAGCGGATTGCGCTGGTGGGCGAGAACGGCCAGGGCAAGACCACCATCGTGAAGCTGATCGCTCGTTTGTACGATCCCACCGAGGGCCAGATTCTATTGGATGGTGTCGATCTGCGCGAATATGATCTGGAGGATCTGTACCGCGAAATCGGCGTGATCTTCCAGGATTTCATGCACTACGAGATGACGGCGCGGGAAAATATCGCCGTCGGGCGGATCGATCAACTGAGGAACACCAATCTTCTGCAAATGGCGGCGCGCAAGAGTTTGGCCGAGCCCGTGATCGGCAGACTGGCAGGCGGATTTGAGCAAATGCTGGGGCGCCGCTTCGATGGCGGCGTCGATCTTTCGGGCGGCGAGTGGCAAAAGGTAGCGCTGGCGCGTGCCTACCTGCGGGATGCGCAAGTGCTCATCCTCGATGAGCCAACGGCGGCGCTTGATGCGCGCAGCGAGTACGAAGTGTTCCAGCGCTTCGCAGAACTTACCGAGGGCAAGACAGCGCTATTCATTTCTCACAGATTCTCCACCGTGCGTATGGCCGATCGCATTGTCGTTCTGGAGAACGGCAGAATCACCGAAGACGGAACTCACGCCGAGTTGGCCCGCCTGGGTGGACGTTACGCAGAGATGTTTGAAATGCAAGCTGCCAGCTACCGTTAGAAACGAGAGTGATGCTCAGGAACGCACATTTCGAGATGATCGGCACGGAAGCGGAAGACCTGAAAGAGACCCCTGAGGTCGCGAACCTGCGGGCGCTGCGCGCGCAAGGAACCGAATTGGCCCGCAGTCTGGTCTGGCTGCCTAACGGGCCCTCGACGCACACCCTTCTGGAACGATGCCGTGCGGTAAAAGATGCGTTGGCGCCGGTCTTCGAAGCACTCAATCGGCCGGCCGCGAAACAGCCGGTTTCCGACGATTTTCGCTGGCTCAATGACAATGTCCGCCTGTTGTACTCCGAACCACGCAGTGCTGCGGAAGCGTTCAGAAAACTCAAGCAGACACCGCACGTCCGAACTGCAACTGGGGATGTTGTCCCCAGGGTCATAGCGGTCGCACAGGGATTTCTGAATGCGGTCGCTTATCACTTCAGCGAGCAGGCACTAATGGCGTTCTGCCAGGCCTTCGAGGAAGAGACTCCCCTGGACATCCAGGAAGTCTGGGCGCTGGTTCCGGCGCTGCGGCTGAGTCTGTTGGAGCAGATTGCGGTGCGGGCGCCTCACGTGCTCAAGGATCCGGGCAATGGAACGTTCGGGGTGGACATTTGCATTCGCAGTTTGCGGGATGCAGGGCACACCCCGTGGAAAGAAGTGCTGGAACCTCTGATTCTGGCCGATCGACTTCTCGGAGAAGACCCAGCAGGCTGTTATCGGGAAATGGATTTCGACAGCCGCGATCTGTACCGCAACAAGCTGGAAAAAATCGCGAAACGATCAGATCTTAGCGAGCTCGAAGTTGCTCGTGCCGCGCTCGCCCTGGCGGGCGAAGCCAGCCGCCAGCCCCATGCTGATCCTCGCTCAGCCCTGCGGGAATCGCACGTTGGCTACTATCTTCTCGGCGCGGGCGTGCCGCAGCTCCAGCAAAAAGTGGGCTTCCGTCAACCTCTGGGTCAAAGGCTGCAATCGTGGATGCGTCACCATCCCGATGAATTTTTCCTGGCGGGGATTGAAGTTTTGACCTTCGCCATCATGTCGGCCATCGTCCTCTATCTGACTCAGCCGAACAGTGCGCTGGAATTCATCCTGCTCTCGATGCTGGTGCTGTTGTTGCCCAGCTCGCAGAGCGCGGTGCAGATGATGAACTATCTGGTCACGACCATATTCTCACCGGAGATTTTGCCTAAGCTTGATTTCTCCGAGGGGGTTCCCGATGGCTGTGTGACCATGGTTGCCGTTCCAAGCCTGCTCCTGAATGAGAAACAGGTTCACGCGCTGGTGGAAGATCTGGAAGTACGCTTTCTGGGCAATCATGACCGTAACATCCATTTTGCGCTGCTGACCGATCTGCCCGATTCGCGCGAGCCGGCACGCGAAGACAGTCCACTCGTCGATCTTTGTTCCGAACTGATCGGTAAGTTGAACGGAAAATATGCGGGCCAGCCGGTGGGGAAGTTTTTCCTCTTTCACCGTCACCGCGTTTATAACCCCCGCGAGAAAGCGTGGATGGGATGGGAGCGCAAGCGGGGCAAGTTGCTCGATCTGAACCGCCTGCTGCGTGGACGCGACGACAACTTCCCGGTAAAAGTTGGAGACCTTTCCGTATTGCCCAGCGTTGCGTTCGTCATCACACTTGATTCCGACACAGAATTACCCCGCGGATCAGCGCGGCGAATGATTGGGGCTCTGGCGCATCCATTAAACCGGGCGATCGTTGATCCCACGGAAAACCTGGTCGTTTCGGGGTACGGCATTTTGCAGCCGCGCGTGGGCTTGAGCGTGCAGAGCAGCGCGCGCTCCAGGCTTGCTGCCGTTTATGCAGGGGAGACCGGTTTCGATATTTACACCAGGGCCGTTTCTGACGCCTATCAAGACCTGTATGGAGAGGGCATTTTCACCGGCAAGGGAATTTATGAAGTCGACACAGTGCTCCAGGTTCTTGACGGCAGGTTTCCCCGAAATGCCCTGCTCAGCCACGATCTGATTGAGGGAGCCTATGCCCGGGTTGGGCTGGCAAGCGATATTGAGGTGATCGAGGACTATCCATCCCACTACAGCGCATACAATCGGCGCAAACACCGCTGGCTGCGCGGTGACTGGCAGATCGCAGGATGGCTCTTCAAGGATGTGCCGGATGAATCGGGAGCGCGTGTTCCCAATCCGATCTCGCTGATTTCCCGATGGAAGATTCTGGACAATCTGCGCCGCAGCCTGGTGGAACCAGCCACGTTCCTGTTGTTCATTTTCGGCTGGTTGGGCTTGGACGGTGCTCCGGCTTACTGGACCTTGGCCGCGCTTGGCATTCTATTTCTGCCTTCATGGTTCCAGTTCGGGTTCAGCCTGTTGCGGGCTGTGTTCCTGTCGAGTTGGACCACCGTCCGCGATGCTGTGACCGATCTCTATGCAGCGAACGTCCGCACGTTCTTGGCTCTGATTTTTCTACCTCACCAGACATTGCTTTCTCTGGACGCCGTGGGGCGAGCGCTGGTTCGACGGGTGCTCACGCGTGAGAGGCTTTTGGAATGGGAAACTGCGGCCCAGGCAGAGCTCGCTACCCGGCGTGCGACCATCGATGCATACCTCGACTGGATGCCCGCATTGGCCCTCGGTTTGGGAGTTTTGTTGTTGCTGGTTCGGCCCCAGTCCCTGGCTGCGGCGCTGCCCATTCTGCTGCTGTGGGGCAGCGGCAAGGCCGTTACCAACTGGCTGAATCGGCCTTCACTGGGACAGCGGAATGAAGCGCCGCGGAAAGACTTGCTGTTCCTGCGCCGCTCCGCTCTTCACACCTGGCGCTATTTCGCCGAGTTCAGCACCGAGGAGCACAACTGGTTAGTCCCGGATAACGTCCAGGAGACGCCTCCTGCGGTGGCCGCGCGCGTCTCGCCCACGAATGTGGGTCTTCTGTTGAATGCACGTCAGGTCGCTTGTGAATTGGGATACTTGACGGCGCCGGAATTTGCCGAGCTGACATCCCAAACCCTGGCCACTCTGACCGCAATGCGGAAATATTGTGGGCATCTGCTCAACTGGTACGACTCTCGCACGCTGCAGCCGCTGGCGCCGTTATTTGTTTCGTCAGTTGATAGCGGCAATCTATTGGCGTCGTTGTGGACTTTGCAGCAGGGGTGTTTAGATCGTCTGCATCAGCCGATTTTGCAAGTGGGTCTGGCGGAAGGCCTGTTGGATTACCTCCGCGCTTTGGCCGGTCTGAAGATGTTTTCCCAAAAGCAGCTTTCGCAGATCGAACGCCAACTAAAAGCCGATGATTGGCTGCCCGCTTTGCTGGAGATGGCTGGCACATCACTCGAAGCGACTCCGCTGCGCGCGGGGGCGGGGACGGGTGATGGAGATGCAAAATGGTTCAAGCAACAAATCGCCGCACGGTTGCTCGCCATCCAGCAGGCGGTCCGTAGCTACACCCCATGGGTCTTACCCGAATTTGCCGCCCTCCGCCGGAACGATCCGGCACTGGGGCTAGCCTCAACCGGCAACGTGGCGCTGGAGCAACTGCCAAGTCTGATCGAAAGGCTCGAGCGGCGTTTGCACTCCGCTATGCTTTCTGCATCTATGCCTGAACAGATGGCCCTCTATGAAAGTCTGCGCGCCATGCTGCTACAGGCGCGATCGAATACCGCGCGATTGATTGATGACATTCGAACCATTGCTGCTCAGGCCGGCAAACTTGCGGATGACATGGATTTCGGATTTCTCCTCAATCGCCACCGCAAGCTGATGTCTGTAGGCTTCGATCTCGAATCGGCACAACTGCATCCTGCTTGCTATGATTTACTGGCCACGGAGTCGCGCACCGCGTTGTTTGCTGCCATCGCCAAAGACGATATTCCCCAGGAGAGCTGGTTTTTGGTGGGTCGCGCCCACACCCTGGCGGAGGGGCGTCCGGTGCTGATCTCGTGGACCGGCACCCTGTTTGAGTACCTGATGCCTTCGATCTGGATGCGTTCGTTCTCTAACACGCTGCTGGAGCGTTCGCGTGCAGCTGCTGTCCACTGCCAGCAGGCGTACGCTCGGCGTAAAGGTGTTCCCTGGGGCATTTCCGAATCGGCCTACTTCAAGCTCGACGAAGCGGGAAATTACCAGTACCACGCTTTTGGCCTTCCTCATCTCGCAATGCAAAAGAGTGAGATGAACCCGCTGGTCATTTCACCTTATTCGTCGTTTCTGTCGCTCAGCGTTGACGCCTCTGCGGCCTTGCGAAACCTGCGCCGCATGAACGATCTGGGCTGGTTTGGAGCCTATGGATTCTACGAAGCGGCAGATTATACGGGCGGCTCGCGCAGGTTCTGGAGAGGTCAGCCACGGTACCAGCTTGTCCCCTGCTGGATGGCGCACCACCAGGGCATGAGCCTGCTCTCGATTGCCAATTTTCTTCAGGACGGCGTCGTGCAACGCTGGTTCCATGCCGAGCGGCGTGTGCAGGCTACGGAACTATTGCTGCACGAGAAGCCCGTCGCTCACGTGCGCCGTTCGGATGTGTTGGCCAGAACTGCGGCCGCCTGAGGAACGACCGCGAGACATCAGAGAAATTTCAGCAGCGCGTCGGTGGTTTCTTTGGGCCGTTCCTCCAGTACCCAATGGCCGGTGTCTTTGAGAACGGCCATGTTGGCGTCTGAAGCCACAATCTTCATTTGCTGCCCCAACACAAGTCCATTTGCCTTCTCGCCGCCGATCGCCAGGACCGGCATGGTCAGCTTGGTCTTGGAAAGTTCAGCGAAGTCTCTGGCTGCCTGCTGGAAAGAAACGAAGTAGGCCCAGCCGGCGCGCATGCGGCCTGGCCGAGCGTAGGCCGCGGTATAGGCCACGCGGTCGGCCTCCGGAATCGAATGCGTCCTGTCGGCGGCAAAGTCGTTCCAGAAGTAATCGAAGTAGGTCCGCTCGCGTCCGTTCACCAGAGCTTCCGGTGTCGGGCCATTAAAGCGGAAATGCCAAATGTGCGGGTTGTTGTAAACGTCCTCCCATCCCGCGACGCCGGGGAGAAACGCATCCATCACCACCAGCTTTTCCACTTCTGACGGAAACTGCGCGGCATAGGCATAAGCCACCATCAAGCCAATATCGTGGCCGACGACCCTCGCTTTTTCGATGCCCAGTGACTTGACCAGAGCGTGCATGCGAACGGCGGCGGTTTTCATATCTAAGCCATTCGCGGGGATCTCCGAATCACCGATCCCAGGCAGGTCGGGCGCAATCACGGTAAATTTTTCGGCTAGCAGGGGGATGATCGGTTTCCACATGCGCGACGTCTGCGTGTAGCCATGCAGCAGGACCACCGCCGGACCGTGACCTGCCATCAGGTAATGCAGCCGGAGTCCGTCAACCTGCGAATCGTGAGAAACAATTGAGCCGTCGGTTGATGCGGCTTGCCCATGCTCAGGCATCGCACTCGCAACCAGCAGAACGAACAGAGGAATACAGAAGCAAGAATTCCAACGGCTCTTCATACGTGCCTCCTCGAAATAACCTGGTTTGGCGGTGCTTCGCGGAATCAGCGACGACCTTATAAGATTGCAGCGACCGTTCTCACGGATGGCGGAGGGAGAGGGATTCGAACCCCCGGTACCCTTTCGGGTACAGCGGTTTTCAAGACCGCCCGTTTCGACCGCTCACGCATCCCTCCGAACGATCCTTCTGAAAGTTTAGCAGCGTTCGCAGAATCCTCACATGGGCAGCTCGGGGAAGATGAACTGCACCCCCAGAAACGGGCCTCTAAACCAGTGTTGACACAGGTGCACGCCCATCAGGAATGCGGGGTAGCTGTTCTGGGGGTGTAGAATGCCATCGAAGAAACCAGACGTACTCCGGACTAGGAGGCCGCCATGTTGAGGCCGTTAGTAATCCTGTTCCTCTTGGGGTTGACCGCATGGGCGCAAGAGAGCCAATCCTCTCCCAAGGCAGCGGCGCCAAAGTCGGACACGATTCCTGTTGAAGCAGCGCGCCAGGCCAACCCTGTTAAATCGACACCAGAGTCAATCGCCGCCGGGAAAAAGTGGTACGGGTTCGATTGCGCCATGTGTCATGGCAAGGACGGGGACGGCAAGGGCGATATGGCGGCCGACCTGAAGACGAAGCTCGTCGACTTTACCGATTCCGCCAGCCTGAAAGAAGTGACCGACGGAGAGATTTTCTACGTTATCAAGAACGGCAAAGGCGAAATGCCGGCCGAGGGCAATCGTCTGAAGCCGACGGAACTCTGGAATGTTGTGAACTACGTACGCTCATTGGCGAAAAAAGCCCCGGCGGAAGACAAACCGGCTCACTAAACGCCTCCCAAAGCCTAGGCGCATTTGCGTGCTGCCGGAGTCCAGCGAAAATCCTTGATCATCAAATCTGCCCGCTTTTTGCCCTGCGCGTGATCTGATCCGCTGCGCGATAGGCGAGCGCCTGAATCGTGCAGGTGGGCTGATTGCGCCCGCTGGTCACAAAGCTGCTTCCATCGACAATAAACAGGTTCGGGACATCGTGGGCGCGATGATATTTGTCCACGACCGACGTTTTCGGATCATTGCCCATGCGGCACGTGCCCATTAAATGCACTGAAACCGTGGACTCCTCCGGCTCTCTTCCCCATTTCTTCTGTGCGCCGGCTGCGTCGAGCAATTCCAACGCACGATCCCGGAAGAAAGCCATGTTCTTCAGATCGTCCGGGTGGTTCTTGTACGTCACGCGCATCGCCGGGAGGCCCCAGGCATCGTTCACGTCCGGATCCAGCGTGATGGTATTAGATTCCAGCGGCAAGGTGGTGAGGTGGGTCAGAATATCGAGCGACCGGCTGTACTGTTCTTGCAGCGCTTGTTTGAAGCCCGCTCCCCACCGCGGAGTGTCCGGGGGCATACCGGAAAGTGCGTATGCAATGGGATAAGCGTCCAGGCGAGCGTCGATTCCTCCTCCGCCGTAAAAACCCCGCTTCGGATCAGCATCGTAGAAATCGTGGATAACCCGGGTTACAACCACGCTTTTGTACTCGTTCAGGGGATGCTCGAAGATTCCACTGGCCCCTGAGTCGCAATCAAACATCAGATATTTGCCCACGATGCCGTTCGAGTTAGCCAGCCCGTTGGGAAACAGATTGGATTTCGAAAGCAGCAGCAGCCGGGGGGTTTCGCATCCATTGGCGCAAAGTACGACCGCCTTTGCTTTTTGAAACTTTTCCTGACGCTTCCCGTCGAAGAAAATCACGCCATCAACCCGGCCGCTTTTATCGGTCGAGATCTTCCGGACATAACAACCCGTGCGGATTTCGCAACGCCCGGTTTCTTCAGCCATCGGAATCACGCTGGCCAGAGTGCTGGACTTGGCGCCCCACTCGCATCCGAAACATTCGCAGTACCCGCAATGATGGCACGCTGCCCGCCCGCGATAGGGCTGAGAAAGAATCGCCAGCGGCGCCGGAAAAGCGTGCCAACCAAGCTTTTGCGCGCCGCGCTCCAGCAGCACGCCAGAGGACTTCACCGGCATGGGCGGCAAAGGATAGGGCTTGGAACGCGGCG
The DNA here is from genome assembly GCA_963759395.1 of uncultured Acidobacteriota bacterium. Taxonomy (GTDB): domain Bacteria; phylum Acidobacteriota; class Terriglobia; order Terriglobales; family Acidobacteriaceae; genus CAVWZH01. The sequence continues at coordinate 30,542 of CAVWZH010000007.1, forward strand.
GGTCGAACGGGCTCGCACCCGCCAAGCCAGAAATGCCCAGGTCCCATTCCGCTTTGGTGTAGTACGGCTCCAAATCGGCGTAGGTGATCGGCCAATCCGCGAAGCCGGTTCCCTCGATCGGGCCCCAGCGGGTGCGCTCGACGAAGTCAATCTCATGAAAGCGCCAGTAGTTGGCGGTGAAGTGGACGGTGCCGCCGCCGACACACATTCCATATTGCACCGCGGGCTTGCCTACTGCCTTGTCTTTATCCGTTTTGCGGAAGGTGTTGGGCCGGAGGCCGTGATCGTTGGTCAAGACATCCCGCCCGATATAAGGCGGAGACCATACCGCCTTCTTCTTGAGTTCGTCGTGCTCGAAATCGTCCGCCCGCAGGTATGGCCCCTGCTCCAGCACCACCACTTCAAAGCCCGCAGTGGAAAGTTCTTTCGCAACCACCCCACCTGCGCCGCCGGCGCCGATCACTACAAAATCGACAGGAGTTGTGGTTTCAAATTTCGTCATCCATCGCTCCCAGAGAGGTCGCTCAGTGGTTTTTGATGTATTCCGCGTCGTAATAGCCGAACGGAGGAGAGTAGACAGGTTTGTTCTCGAATCCGATCAGCTTCCATCCCACCTCGTTGTAGTTGCCGCCATACTCGGGCGAGGCGAGAAACCCCATGACCGTGTGCAAGCGTACTAGCTCGAAAAAGTCGGTTTTCTCGATCGCTTGCAGCACTTGCACTTGTTGGGCTTGCGAGAGACCCGAAAACTTTTCCGCCTGAGGAAAAAGTTCGCGCGTCTTGGCTTGCAGATCTTTCAGCCCCTGTACATAGAAAGGCTGCTTGTCTCGATCAAACGTAATCAGGGCCCGATCAATGAAATGCACAACCTTGGCTTCGTGCGCTCCGGGTGTGTCGTCGGTAGGAATGATCTGTGCAGCAACAGCGTCAACCTCGGTAGCTTGCTCCGGCGAAAAAAACTGGAACGCAACTGCGGCTCCCGGCTGCGCCGCCATATGGGCATGATTCTGTGCCGCGAGAATTGCAGGCCAATGCAGAGCCAGCCATGTGGAACTCAGTCCGGAGAGAGAACGGATGACAAACTGCCGTCGTGAAGTGCCGTCTTTATCCACACCAGTACCCAAGAGATGAAATCGCAGCAGAATCATATCATCTGCCGGCTCGACGACAGGGCCGCCACGGAGATGGTTGGCTTTGCCTTTTCAAGCTGCCTGCCTTAGACTTCGTTCCCGGCTAGGGGGACACTATGCAGACAACGCGAAGAACGTTCCTGAGCAACGTAGGGGCGACAGCCGCCCTGGGCATTGTGGGTGGTGGGACCGTTGTGGAGGCAAAGAACGCCATGCCCGGCGCCATGCAAAGTGCCATGAAAAGTTCGGCCACTTCTGCGAACAAGTGTCTCTTCTGGGTAGCGGCTCTGACGCCTTGCGACAAGAGCCTGAAGTTCGATGAGGGCGTCTACGCAGACATGATGGCCTATTTCAAAGCTACTGGTGCAGATGGAGTGGTCGTGCTCGGCACCACTGGGGAATATCCCTCATTCTCTGTCGCGGAGCGGAAAAAGGTCGCTGAGACCGCCTTCAAGCATCGGAGCGGACTGAACCTCATTGTTTCGCCGGGCACGTCGAATTTCCCCGAGACCATTGAGTTGTCGCGGCACGCCGCCGAGAACGGCGCCGACGGCTTGCTGATCATTCCGCCTTTTTATTACAAAAATCCTCCACTCGAAGGGCTGACTGAATATTTCTCGCTGATCTTCGAGCAAGTGAAAATCCCGATCAATCTCTACCACATTCCGGATACGAGTGGCGTGCCGATCTCGATTGAGTTAATGCGCAGTCTGCAGAAATATCCCAATCTGGCTGGGATCAAAGATTCTGACGACAGCGTGCCCGACTACGAGCGCTTTGTGCAGGAGTTTCCCCAGCTGAACATGCGAACGGGCACCGTGACGAATCTGAAGGCCGCGCTCGGCCACGATATGGGCGCGATTCTGATGGAAGGCAATCTCTTCACGCGGCAGATCGCAGCCGTATTCGCCGCGAAACGGGCAGGCAGGAGTCTTGATGAGTCCTTGGCAAAGATGGACGCCGCAATCAAGCTTCTGGAACCGGCCGGCGGCTATCACTTTGGCACCATGAAATACGCCCTCAGCCTGCAGATGGGGACTCGGCAGACTTACCCGCGGCCGCCTCACACCGATGCCACGGATGAACAGAAAACAAAGATGAAGGCGGCGTTAGAACAGATGAAGCAGCTGGGATGAGAACGGCTTTCGTACTTTGCATCGAGGAAATCATGGTGCTGCACAGAAAAGGCTGTCGGATCTGTCAGCTTGGGCTCGTCTTAATTGTCCTCGCTTCGATATCGCTGGAAGCCCAGGGCCAATACCACACCAAAGAAACCGAGTGGCCCACCTACGCCGCGGATCTTGCCGGCACCCGCTACCGTCCCTTTGATCAAATCAATGCTGCCAACTTCAATGACCTCGAAGTGGCCTGGCGGTTAAAGACCGATATGTTCGGCAACCGCCCCGAGTACAAACTGGAAGGGACGCCGCTGATGGTCAACGGCGTCCTATACACCACGGCGGGCTCGCGCCGCGCCGCCATCGCAGTTGACGCAGCCACGGGCGAGTTGCTCTGGGTGCATGGCGAGCGTGAGGGTAAACGCGGGGCCGCCGCTCCTCGACAACTCTCCGGTCGAGGACTGGCGTACTGGTCGGACGGCAAGGTGGAACGAGTCCTTTACATAACTCCCGGATACCGGCTCATATGCTTGGACGCGAAGACCGGGATTCCCGTTCCCACTTTTGGAGACAACGGAGTGGTCGACCTGAAGCTAAATGACGATCAGACTATTCTGCCGGATTTGACCACGGGAGAAATCGGGTTGCATGCAACTCCGATCGTGGCCGGTGACACAGTGATCGTCGGCGCAGCGTTTCGCGAAGGTTTCACGCCTGCCAGCATGCGCAACAACAAAGGCTACGTGCGCGGCTTCGACGTGCGCACGGGCAAGCGCCTCTGGATTTTTCACACCATCCCCAAGAAAGGCGAATTCGGCTACGACACCTGGCTGAACGGCTCCGCCGAATATACCGGCAATACTGGTGTATGGACTCAGATCACTGTCGATGAGCAGCTTGGCTTGGTATATTTGCCGGTCGAGGCGCCGACTGGCGATTTCTATGGAGGTCACCGGCCGGGGAACAATCTCTTTGGGGAAAGCCTGGTTTGCGTTGATCTGAAGACCGGCGCGCGGAAGTGGCACTTCCAACTGGTGCATCACCCTCTTTGGGACATGGATATTTCCTCAGCGCCGATTCTCGCCGACATCACGGTCAACGGTCGCCCAGTCAAGGCAGTAGCGCAACCGAGCAAGCAGGGTTTTCTGTATGTGTTCGATCGTATAACCGGCAAGCCCATCTGGCCGATCGAGGAGAAGCCGGTTGAAGTCGGCAGCGTGCCGGGAGAATGGTACTCGCCGACACAGCCGATCCCCACCAAGCCGCCCGCATACAGTCGCAACGGAGTCTCGATTGATGAGTTGATCGACTTTACCCCCGAGCTTCGCAAACAGGCGGAAACGATCGTCTCGAGATATCACCTCGGACCGGTGTTCACGCCTCCGGTGGCCAGCAAGGAGGAGGGCCCTCTGGCCACGCTCACCCTGGGAACGGCGGACGGCGGAACGAACTGGCCCGGCGGTTCCTATGACCCCGAGACCCACATTCTGTACGCCTATGCTTGCAATGCTTGTCTCGAGCCCATTGGACTCGTTCCTCCTTCGAAAGAGCTTTCGGACATGAACTATGTTTACGGGACCGCTGGGAAAAAACCTCGCATGATCAACGCTGCTGGAACAGACTCCAGTGCCGATGCTCCCAAGTCACGCCAAGAAGTCTGGAAAACGGTGACGACTGGACCGTGCTGACCGTCGATGGCCTTCCTTTGATCAAGCCGCCTTACGGAACAATTTCGGCAATCAACTTGGACACAGGAGAAATCGTGTGGCAGATCCCGCATGGCGAGACCCCGGATGTAATCCGGAACCACCCCGCTCTTAAGGGATTGAAGATCCCCCGCACCGGGCAGGAGACTTGGAACGTGGGGACTCTAGTCACGAAAACGCTGGTCATTGCTGGCGACGGTTTGGTCACTACGGCTCCAGACCATCCGCGCGGCGCGATGCTTCGGGCCTACGACAAAGCCACCGGAAAAGAGGTTGGCGCGGTTTACATGCCTGCGCCGGAGAGTGGCTCTCCTATGACTTACATGTTGAATGGCAAACAGTACATTGTGATCGCGGTCAGCGGAGGGAACTATTCCGGCGAGTACATCGCGTTTTCCCTTCCGTCCGAGGATTAGAGGATTAAAAGAAGCAGGAACCAAACGGCAAAACGAATGAAAAACAGAGTTTCGAGACGATCGGGCCTGGTGCTGGTTATGGTCGCTCTCTCAGGCCTCGCGTTTCGAATCCAGGCACAACAATCGGGAGCTTCAGCAGATGCGCGTTCGGTATGGGATGGCGTATACACAGATGAACAGGCCCAGCGCGGTGAGCCGCTTTACCACGATGCCTGCTCGGCGTGCCATGGCGACACTCTGAAAGGCAGCGGAGAAACTCCCGCTCTGGCCGGCAATACATTCCTTTCGAACTGGAACGGCTTGCCTCTGGGAGACTTGTTCGAACGCATCCGGCGGACCATGCCACAAGACAAACCCAACCGGGTCAGTCGGCAGCAGAAAACCGACATCCTGGCTTACCTGCTGAGCTTCAACAAGTTTCCCGCAGGCAAAACAGAACTCCCACATCAAACCGAGTTTCTAAATGAGATTCGGTTTGAGGCGACCAAACCAGACCCGAAGAAATAGAGGGGATTGCAATATGAAGAAAACGTTTCCGCTAGTCATCCTTGTCGCAGCCCTGATTGGTTTCGTTGCTGGCCGCGTCACAAAAGCAAACCCGCAACCTGTGCTAAGCGGACATTTCGATGATTTGTCCTTGGTTCAACAAGCGGTTGCGCAAGACAACAAACCTGAAATCATGCCATTTGGATTCAATAATCCCAAGGAGCCGCCGCTCGCGCCCGACGCTCCGCCTGTCACGCACTGGAGTATCGACGACATCCGCAAAGCGCATAGCGAGATGGCGGAGAAGGCGGCAAAGCTGGCATCACAGCCCGGCAGCGGAAGCAGCCAGTCGTTTGGCGGCGGACCTGTGGCGGTGAGCACTCGTGGTTTCGCCATGTTCATGCTCTACCGCGTCCATCGCGATCAGCCCGTGCTCAGCCTGACCAAAGTCAACAGCGTTTGGGATGACGCCGAGCAGCACGCCGGGGCTTACGATTTTTATGTTTTCACCGGCGGGACCGGGCAAATGGTCCTGGGCGGGAAAATTGCGAACCGCCAGAATCTGATGGATAAAGACGGTCCGGTCCCGGGAGAATATCGTGGGCAACCGGTTATCGGCGGACAAACATTCAACGTCAAACCAGGCGACTGGCTGCTGATTCCGCCCGATACCCCTCACCAGCCCAAGCCCGACCCGGGCGGCTTCAGCTACATGATCATGAAGATCAACGTTGGCGTTTATCCGTGGAACCTGATCCGCTGACCGTCTTGCGGCAACGATTTGATTTCATTCAACACGGGCTCAAGCATCAGCGAGGAAAACGCGGTAGAATATCCGCCTCACCGCACATGGCCGCCATTAACACGATTGCAAATGCAAACCCGCTCGTTGCCTCCAGGTCCAAAGTGCGGGACTACTACGAGCTGACCAAGCCGGAAGTGAACTTGCTGATTCTGATGACGACGTCAGCAGGCTTCTATCTCGGTTCGGCGGGCGCGTTCCACACGGGGAAGCTCATCGCCACTTTGCTGGGCACGCTGCTTGTAGCCAGCGGCACCGCTACGCTGAATCAATTGCTGGAGGTGCGTTACGACGCCCAGATGCGCCGCACCGCCCATCGGCCTTTAGTGTCCGGACGATTGAGCAATTGGGGGGCACTGGGCTTCGGTCTGACGCTGAGCGCCGCCGGCGGTTTGTATCTTGCTTTTGCAGTCAATGGCCTGGCCGCTGCACTCGCCGTCTCCACTCTGCTGGCCTATCTTCTGATTTATACGCCGCTCAAGCGAGTCACGCCGCTCTGCACCATGCTGGGCGCGATTCCTGGCGCTATGCCGACTCTTATTGGCTGGGCCGGAGCCTCGGGAAGAATCAGCGGGGACGCCTGGTTTCTATTTGCCGTGCTGTTTCTTTGGCAATTCCCCCATTTTCTGGCCATTGCCCTCATGTATCGCGAGGATTACGCGCAGGCAGGTTTCCATATGTTGCCTGCGTTTGATACCGAGGGGCGTTTTACCAAGACTGAAATCATCATCTTCACCGTGGCGCTGGTACTGGCTACGGTGCTGCACGCTCCGGGTCCAGGCGCGCCGATCTATTCGCTGGCTATGGTTGGCGCGGGAAGCTTTTTCCTGTATTACACCGCGAAACTGGCCGTTTCAAATTCCAAAGCCATGGCTAGCCGGGTAGTGCACGCGTCGGTGATTTATTTGCCGGTAGTTCTTGTAATTTTGGCCATCTGGAAGCGTTGAAACCTTGATTTTCCCGTCAATCCTCCCTGGATTCCCCATGAGCCGACTTTTTATGAACCGACTCACCTTTTTTGTTGCTGCGGCACTGGTTGCTGTCAACTCCAACTTAAGCACCGTCGCTCAGACTCCCCCGCCGGCTCAGCCCGAGAAAACCACTCTCGCCTCGCGCACGGCGGGACTTTCGAGACATGAAGGATTTGTCCCTTACTACTGGGATGCGAAAAAGGGAGACATTCTATTTGAGCTTTCTCCCGCCGCGCTCAATCGTGAGTTTCTCTATTTCACCGGACTGGCCAGCGGCATTGGCTCGACCGAAATGTTCGCCGACCGCAGCACGTTCGGAACTTCTGCTCTTTGCCGCTTCCGCCTTGCCGGCGAGCATGTTCTCGTTGTCGCTGAGAACACCAGCTTCCGCGCTGAAAACGGCAGCCGCGAACTCAAGCATTCTGTCGAGGAGAGCTTTCCGACTTCAGTCCTCGCTTCCTTGCCTATCGAGGCCGAACAGGACGGCACGTTGCTGGTAAATACCAGCCCGTTGCTCATGCGCGACGCCGCGGACTTGCTTTCGCAGCTCCGGCGTCCTACTCACGCCGTCGGCGGAGTCATGGTGCGCGAGCAATCTTCGCATGGTGCTGACTGGCATCTGGATAAAGACCGCAGCATAGTCGATCCGAACCACAGCGGCAGTTTTCCGCTCAACACCGAACTGGAAGTGTTGCTCACCTTTGCCACCGATTCCGAGAGCGATCTCAACCAGCCTGATCCCCACTCTCTGAGCGTTCGTGAGCACCATTCATTCGTGGCTCTGCCCGAGACTGGCTATGAACGCCGGGAGCAGGATCCCCGTGTGGGATTCTTCACGGTGGGATTCGATGATTTTTCCCAGCCCTATGACCGCCCGCTTACCCGCTACCTGATTTGTCGTTGGCGGCTGCAGAAGAAAGATCCGAATGCGGCGTTGAGTGAGCCAGTCAAGCCGATTGTTTTTTATCTCGATCGCGCCATTCCAGAGCCAGTCCGCTCCGCAGCCCGCCAGGGTGCATTGTGGTGGAACGTGGCCTTCGAGCAGGCCGGCTTCAAGAACGCATTGCGCATCGAAGACCTGCCGGAAGGTGCGGATCCGATGGACATTCGTTATTCGACCATCCAGTGGACAAACCGTTCCGGCCGGGGATGGTCAGTTGGCCAATCTCAGGTAGATCCGCGGACGGGTGAAATTATTCATGCCGTGGTGCTGCTCGACTCGCACCGCATGCGCACCGTGAATAACTACTGGCAGTCTACGATTCCATCCGGACGAGACGCGGCCGAGCCCTCGCTCGATATGTTTGCCGCGCTGGACAGCCTCGATCTCCAAACCAGCGAAGAAGAAGTCCTGGCAAAGCGGCTGGCTTTGCTCACCTGCCACGAGATTGGACACACTATCGGCCTGGAACACAATTTTGTGGCCAGCACATTCGGGCGAGGCTCGGTGATGGATTATTTTGCACCCCGCGTTCGCATCCGCGCCGACGGCTCTGCCGATCTTTCGGACGCTTATATGCAAGGCGTAGGCAGCTATGACCGTTTCGCCATCGAATGGGGTTACAGCCAGGGACAGCCCGGCGCTTCGGCCGGACAGGAGCAAGCCCGGCTGGATGCGATCGTGAAAGCGTCCGTCGCGAAAGGAATTGTTTGGGGTAATTACCAAGACCCGCGCTGGAACGCTTATGACGATGGTCCGGACCCGGTTACGTGGCTGAAAGAAGTCGCGCCCGTGCGCGATGCGCTGCTGGCCCACTACAACCCGCGCATGTTGCGTTCCGGCGAGCCGAATTCCATGTTCGCTTCCCGCTTTGCGCTGGTGTACCTCTTTCACCGCTATGCTCTCGCGGCAGCGGTGAATGTCGTGGGGAGCGCGCAAGTCCCGCTTTCGCTGGCGGGCGACGGCCAGCAGCCGGTCAGCGTCTGGCCCGAGGAAAGTCAGAAGGAAGCTTTGCGCCTGCTGTTGGCGTCTCTCAATCCGGCGAAGCTGGAAATCTCCAAAGCGACTTGGAGCGCACTTGCTCCCGTTCAAAACCGCGATCCTGAAACCTTCACTTCCTCAGCCGGATATCTTTTCAGCCCGCAAGACGGAGCCCGCGCCGTGGCGGAGATTGTGGTTGGCGGGTTGCTCAATCCCCGCCGCGTGGAACGGCTGGCGGTTATTCGGCAAAATGACGCCAATGCGCTCTCACCGAGCGAGGAAATTTCAGCACTGGTAAAGAGCGCCTTCTCGGGCGGGGATAGAACATCCACGCAACGCGATTTGAGAGGGGTAGTGCAGACCGAAGTAGCCGAACGGCTCATGATCCTGGCAGCTGATGGCGACGCTTCTGGAGAGGTGCGAGCCGCGGCGTTGGCTGGCGTTCACCAAGCGCAAGATGCTGCCAGAAAAGATCTGCCGAGAACGCCGGATCTGGAACGCCTGGATTACGAAATCAAACTGTTCCTGGAGAATCCGCAACAGAACACTCCGAAGCCCAGAAACTCCGGCGCGCCCGCTGGCCCCCCAGTGTGATGGAGATGTGGGCGTCCGATGTGGGCACCGGCGTCTCGCCCGCGCGGCGTCCATGCCTCTTGCCACATAGATGTTCGAAAAGGCATTTGCAAAACATTGCCACGAGGATCAGACACAGCATGAAGAGGTTCATTCTGACTGGCGCGCCCGGCTCTGGGAAGACGACGATACTCCGTCAACTGGAACACGATGGCTTCGGTGTAGTGGAAGAGGCAGCTACCGACGTCATCGCGTTGCAGCAGGCTCTGGGTACCGCTGAACCGTGGCTGCACCCTTCGTTTATAGATTCGATTGCCAAACTGCAAAGGCAACGGCAGATTCGAGCCGCGCAGCAGCCGGATGAGGTACAGTTTCATGATCGGTCAGTCGTTTGCACTGCCGCCCTGGCGCTCTACCTCGGGCACGGCATTTCCGGCACGCTCTCGCGCGAATTGGAGCGTATCAGGACCGAGCTAATCTACGAAAAGCGGGTCTTCTTTATCGGGAACCTTGGTTTTGTCGCGCCGACAGAGGCACGGCGAATTAGTTTCGAAGAAACCCTTCGCTTTGAGATGATCCACGAGAAAACCTACCGCGACTTCGGTTTTGAGCTGGTCTCTATCGAACCGGGAAGTCTGGCCGACCGAGTGGCTGCCATCAAGGCGGCGCTTTGAGCATTAGCAACCGAGCTACGCGAAATTCTGCATGCTCTTCGGGATTGGGTGCCTTGCTTCGTAGGCAGCGATATCGCCTTCGTGCTGCAGAGTCAGCCCAATATCATCAAGGCCATTGAGCAGGCAATGGCGGGTAAATTCATCGATGTGAAAACTTGCGGAAAGCCCGTGCCCGTCGTGGACTCTTTGCTGTTCAAGGTCGACAGTGAGCTGATATCCCTCGATTTCCGTTGCTCGTCGAACAATTTCGGCGACTTCTTCTTCAGTTAAAACCACCGTGAGCACACCGTTTTTCGCACAGTTATTGGCAAAGATATCCGCGAACGAGGGGGCAATCACTACCCGAAACCCGAAGTCATCTAAAGCCCAAACGGCGTGCTCACGCGACGAGCCGCACCCGAAATTCTTGCCCGCCACCAGAATGCTCGCACCGGCATAGCGCGGATGGTTGAGCGGGAAGGTGGGATCGTGCTGTCCGTCCTTAGTTCGGCGCCAGTCGCGAAACAGGAATTCGCCAAACCCGGTCCGCTCAATTCGCTTCAGAAACTGCTTGGGAATGATCTGATCGGTATCGATATTTGCCCGGTGCAGCGGGGCCGGTTTGCCTCGGTGAACGCGAAACGCCTTCATAGAAATTTCCACTCCCGAATATCTGTGAAGTGTCCGGCGATGGCGGCGGCGGCGGCCATCATCGGGCTGACCAGGTGCGTGCGCCCGCCGCGTCCCTGGCGGCCTTCAAAATTTCGGTTGCTGGTGGAAGCGCAACGTTCTCCCGGCTGAAGAATGTCGGGATTCATTCCCAGGCACATCGAACAACCCGACTCCCGCCATTCAAACCCCGCTTCCTGGAAAATTCGGTGCAGGCCTTCTTGCTCGGCCTCGCGCTTCACTGCCTGCGATCCCGGCACGACCATGGCGCGCACTCTCGGATCCACCCGGTATCCCTTGGCTACCCGCGCTGCCGCGCGCAAATCTTCCAAGCGCGAATTGGTGCAGGAGCCGATAAAAACCCTGTCGACTGAGATCTCCTCGATAGGAGTGCCGGGCTGAAGCCCCATGTACTCAAGCATGCGCTCGGCGGCGCTCCGGTCCGCGTCAGTCGCCAGTTCGCTCATTTCCGGAACGCGCGCGTCGACAGGCACAACCATGCCCGGATTCGTGCCCCACGTCACGAAAGGCGCGAGCTTCGATCCATCGATTTCCACAGTCTTGTCGTAGTGAGCTCCCCTGTCTGTGCTCAGGCCGCGCCATTTTTCCACCGCTCTGGACCACTCCCCATCTTGTGGTGCGAAGCGGCGGCCCTTGACATAGGCGAATGTTGTCTCGTCAGGCGCGATCATCCCAGCGCGGGCCCCGGCTTCGATGCTCATGTTGCACAACGTCATGCGGCCTTCCATGGAAAGCGCGCGCACAGCCGGACCTGCATACTCGATAACATGGCCGGTCGCGCCATCGGTGCCAATCTGGCCAATGATCCCCAGCGCCAGATCTTTAGCAGTCACACCTTCCGCCAGACGGCCGCTCACCGTAATCAGCATGCTCTTGGGCTTGCGTTGGGGCAGGCATTGCGTGGCCAGGACATGCTCCACTTCAGAGGTCCCAATTCCGAATGCCAGGGAGCCGAGCGCGCCATGCGTGCTGGTGTGGCTGTCGCCGCAAACGATCGTCATACCGGGCTGCGTCAGCCCCAACTCCGGCCCAATGACGTGAACGATACCCTGACTGGCCGAATCCATATCAAACAGAGGAACGCCGAATTCCTTGCAATTCTTCTGCAAAGCCTGAATTTGCAGGGCTGCAATCGGATCTGTGATCGGAGTTCCACGCGGCTCCGTAGGAATGTTGTGGTCCACGGTGGCAACCGTGCGACGCGGCTGGCGGACCGGCCGGCCAGCTGCCCGCAAGCCGTCGAACGCCTGAGGTGAAGTGACTTCATGCACCAGATGCAGGTCGATATACAGAAGGGGCAGCCCGTTGGCTGGCATGTGGACGACGTGTTCGTCCCAAACCTTGTCGAAGAGTGTGCGCGGCCCGGCCATATGCGTGGTTCCGCAATATTTTACCAACAAAGATAAGCCTAAAAACGACAAGCCTAAGCAGAAAGAGCGAGTCCGACGTTAAAGTTATCACCGGGTAAGTCCCGGCAAGTTATGATGATATGGCCAAACCCGGAAATGTAGTCAGCATCGGCCCTTGAGGGATGGATGATTAATGGCAAACGCATCGCGGTGGTTCTGCCTGCATACAACGCAGAAAAGACGCTGGAGGCGACCGTCCGCGAACTGCCCGAACTAGTCGATATCCGGATTCTGGTGGACGATCACAGCGCAGACGCTACCGTCGAAATCGCCAAGCGCCTCGGGTTGCAGCTGTTCGTGCACGACCAAAACTACGGTTATGGACGGAACCAGCAAACTTGCTATCGTGAAGCGTTGGCCGCGGGTGCCGACGTGGTCATTATGGTCCACCCGGATTATCAGTACACGCCGCTGCTGGTGACCGCGATGGCCAGTATGGTGGCCTACGGAGTTTATGACGTTGTGCTGGGGTCGCGAATTATCGGAGGGACGGCGCTGCGCGGCGGCATGCCCTTCTATAAATATGTGGCGAACCGTCTTCTAACCGCGGTCGAGAACCTGTTTCTGCGCATCAAGCTTTCCGAATACCACACCGGCTACCGCGCCTTCAGCCGTAAAGTCCTTACCGAATTACCGCTGCTGGAGAATTCAGACGACTTTGTCTTCGACAACCAGATGCTGGCCCAGTGTGCGCATTTTGGCTTTAAGATCGGCGAGGTTTCGTGTCCTACCAAGTATTTTGAGGAAGCATCGTCGATTAACTTCAGGCGGAGCGTGAATTACGGTTTCGGAGTACTGCTGACGACTTTCCAGTTCACCTTGCAGCGAATGGGAATCGCACACTTTCGGATGTTCAGCGAAAAGGGCCGCAAACTCGAGCCCGGCTATCCCACCTATTACGTTCGCAGCACCGATACGGCGCGCCCAGCATAACAAGCCCCCCTGAACGCGCGCTTTCCGAGCGAACCTATTTCTTTCGCGACAAAAATCCCAGCACCTTGCTGGCAAATTCGTCCGAAAACCCGAACCGCGCCTTAGCCCGCGAATACAAGTCGAGCGCTTTCTTGTCCAACCAGATCAGCGCCGACTTCCCCCAGCTATCTTGCGGACGGGCAAAATAATCCGTTGAGTGTCCGGTGAATTTTGCATCGTGCTCGACCGTGTAGTAGTAGAGCGCAATGCTTTTGCGCGATTGCCCCTCCGGACAAGTCAGGGGATCAGGAAACCCGTGCAGTGAGCGCTCGTCGGTGGTGAAGATGAGGGCGTGATTCAGCAAAGGTGGATACTTGGCCACGCACCGGACCATACTGCGTTCCCACAGCTCAATCGAGCCGCCCCACTGCTCTTGCCAACCCGCATTCAGATAGAGGATCAAATTCACGCGGCGATGCCAGCTGGTGTGGAAGTGATGCTGGGAGAAGTCCGTGTGCACGTTCAAATAGCCGCCCGGGCCAGACTGGTGAAGTCCGCCACCTTCCAACATCGGATCTGCGATCAAGTTCGGAATTCCCGTCACTTCCGAGACCCACGCGACAAACTCGGGGGTATTAAGCTCGTCCACGACGGCGCGGATCGTTGGCGGAAAAAGCTCGCGCTTCGGCATGCCCAGTTTGTTTTCGTTGGCGTGCTTGTATTGCGTCCACGCGTCGGTCGTCGGCTGGGGGAACTCCTCGGCCATGGCCACAGCGATTTCCGGCTCAAGAAAATCCTTCAGCAGAATATGGGGACAAGGTTTGTTCTGAGCGTATTGGCGGGAGAGCGTGGACGAGTCCCACCTTTCGTAAGGAAAAAGCCGTGCCGGGGCTCGGACCGCCTGCGCGGTGGACATTCTATGGATTCTCCTGTTGTCTTCGATTGTATCTGATGGACAGCCCGAAAACCCGAAGACCGCGACAGGTACCGGATCAGCGGATCCGGCAAACCTGAACTGCCGAGTTCTGGTAAGGACACTCGAGACCCGTCACTCCCGGCTGTTGGACGACCACCCAGTTCACGCCGTATTTTTCTTTCAGCCGCACAAAATCTTCGATCCGAAAGTTTTGCCAGGGACTTTGCGCCTGAACTTGTTTCCACCAGTCTTCCGCCAGAGGTGGGAACATGCTCACAGCGCCGCTATCTTTGATGGTGTCGGCTAGCCGGCTCCTCTGTGCCAGACAGCGGAAGCCGATCGCGTCCTCCCCGGGCAGTTGCATATAGAGCGGATCAAGAGCGAATAGGGCGTCTGGCGGCGTATTTTGGCGAGCCCACAAGAATGCCTGCGCCCACGGATTCCTGGGGGCTCGGCCCGGCCACTCGACGTGCGCGCTCGCGGGAAACAGGGCCCGTTGCGCCAGAAACATTCCTCCAGCCAATGGCACAAACAGCGCGAGCCATCGCCACACCCGGTTCTTGAGGACAAATTCGCCCAGCAAGCCGCCCATCATCACAAACATCAGCATGTAGAGAAAGTGCAAGCTGCGCAGCGGCTGCAAGCGGGCCAGGCTCTCAAAGCGCGCGGGCAGGTCTACGATCAGCGCCGCGGCAAAGTAGATCAAGTCATAGAGGATCAGCGCCCGGCACACTCGGTTCAGCGAGTTCCATCCTCGCGTCTTTGCGATGCGCGCAAACCACCAGAACAGCGCGACCGGAGCCAGGATCCCCACCCACTCATACCACTGCCAGAGCTGGATGTAGTGGAACGAATGAAGTTTTGCCGCCGCGTGATAGGCGGGAGAAGCTGGCGGAGCCAGAGGCATTCCAACCAACAGCAGGGCTGCCACTTCAGTTGCTCGCCAGCCCTTCCGATTTCCGAATTTGTCCATAACCACCAGCAGGACACAAAAAGAAAACGGAAACGTCCACATCAGCGGATGCACGCACGCGGCAAACACGAGCCATAGTCCGGCTCTCCAGTATTTTTTCTCCAAGGTTCGGGTCACGGCGAAAATCGACCGCGAATGCCGCCAGATTCCGCGGGTTCAAGTACTGATCCATGATGTAGAGCGCAGTGCCTGCGACCGGAATCGTGAGCAGGGCCGCAACCAGGCACACAGCTCCCCAGCGGGCTCGCGCACTCGAAAACAAAACCCCGCTGAGTTCCCAGCAGGCCAGCAACAGCAGGAAAACCGACGCGATGTGCCAGAGGAACAGTCCGGTTTCCATCGGGAAGTGCGTAACCCGCAGGGAAGCCGCCACCAGGTTCGGGAACAGTGTGAGGTTGGCGTGGGAAGCAAAAAACTCCTGTCCTACCGGAAACAATTTCGGGTTCAGGATCTTCTCCACGCCCGGCAAGTAGATTTCCGCATCTTCGGCCCAGGGATGATAACCGTGCACCAAAACCGCGGCCACGGTCAGCAGAAGCAGAAAAAGTATGGTCCGGTATTTTTTCACGCGATGCCACGCGCTTCCCGGCTGATCGATCCGGGCAAGCGATCGACTGCACCAACGATTTCAAAAAAGGCCATTTCTGGCATTGCTTCTACTTTGCCACAGCCGACCGTTCGTCCGGGGGTTTTCTAAGACCAGAACGCTCGCTTCTGGGCAGTGAGGTGTAGCATCTAAGGAACATGGCAATCGGTACCACTACCGCCCCCGCCCGGCGTCCGCCGAAATTGGTCCTCGGGGAGATTGTCAGTTTTGCTTTCGATACCTTCTGCAGTAACAAAGTCCGGTTTGCGCTGACCGCTCTGGGCATGGTGATCGGCACGGCTTCTTTGATCCTGGTGGTCACCATCGGAATGACGGGGAAGGAATACGTGCTCAACCAGATTCAGGCCATCGGCGCCAATCTGATCTATGCGGAATACGAAGGCGGAGGGCAGCGCATCACCAACACCGCTCCAGATCCTCTCACCGTCGATGATATGAAAGCTGCCATGGAGGAGGTGCCCGGCATCGCTACCGCATCTCCCGTGGCTACTTTCAATGAACGCATTTCAGTGGGGGATGGAAAAGAGCGGGATATCCAGATTCTGGGCGTATTCCGCGCCTACCGCAATGTGCGCAATCTGGTCGTCATCACCGGAAGATTTTTTGATGCCCAGGATGAACAGGCGCACAACAAAGTAGCCGTCGTTACCCAGAAAATGGCAGAGGATCTTTACGGGTCTACCGACAACGCCATTGGCAAAGTGCTGAAGCTGAGCGGCCTTCCGTTTACCATCATCGGCACCTTCAAGGAACGGGTGGACACCTTCGGCCAGTCGGAAGTCACCAACAATACCATCTTGATTCCCTATTCCGTGGCCCGCTACTTCAGCGACACGCCGACGGTGAAACAGATCTATTTCTCGGCCCAGGATCCCTCCATGGTCGTTCCCGTTACCGCCCAGATCAGGCGGGTAATCCAGTCGCGGCACCGTCCGGAATCGGTTTACAACGTGAAGAATTTGACGGAATTAGTGGCGGTGGCAGAGAAGACCGCGAACGCGCTGACGATTGTGCTGCTGCTGGTGGCGACCATCACGCTCCTGGTGAGCGGAATCGGCATCATGAATATCATGCTGGCTACGGTCAGCGCGCGCATTCGAGAAATCGGGATTCGCAAGGCACTGGGCGCAACCAATCGCGAAATCCGCTTTCAATTTCTTTCGGAGGCCGTTCTGATTTCGGTGGGAGGTGGATTAGTGGGCGTAGTCGCGGGTATGGCCTTGCCCTTGTCGGTTCGTTTCTTTACCGAATATCGCTTGCCGATTTCGGCGCTCTCGGCGGTGGTCGCCATCGTGGTCTCGTCGCTGGTGGGTATTCTATTTGGCACGGTTCCAGCTACCCGCGCCGCCAAGCTCGATCCGGTGGAGAGTCTGCGGTACGAGTAGAAAAGAGCTCTTAGCCATTAGCTCTTAGCCTTTAGCTTGAAGCCCCCACACCAGCTTTCAGGCAGTGCCCGGGTTCAGCTAAAGGCCAAGAGCCAAAAGCTAAAAGCTGCTTCTAAAACAGGAAGGCCGGGCTGGTTGGCCCGGCTCGCTTTCCTTACCGTCTTCAGGGATCGATTGAGTTCCATCGTCCCCGCAGATTTTGTCTTCCCCGAAGTCACCTGCTTCGGGAATAACCTCCACCTTGACCGCTACGTCACCGCTACATTACCAGGGCCAGGCCCTCCAACTCTTTCTGCAGAGACAGGCAAAGAACATCCAGACATCTCTACCCGCCCAATCAGCATCCAGAGCCGCCTGGGGCGAAACCCCATACCCGCGTCCCATCAGAAATACCTGCAACAGCTCGGCGGCCTCGTGCGAATCGACCAAACCACCCTGCAACAGATCATTTCGCAAGGCCGTCAGTTCGGTACTGGAAAATCGTTCTCTCATGGCCGTCATCACCTCCGACCTCCAACCTTCTTGACCCATTAGACTCACGAAGCGCTGGATACGTTGCATGCAATTTCAATGCCGCAAACCCGCCTCTGATCTATATACGTCCAAAAGGCCATCTTGGTTTCATAAACCCCGTGCAATGAGTTAAGTTGCGGCCAGCCCATTTGAGCGTGATGGCCCGGAAGTGCCATTCGAGGCCGTCTCGCGATTGACACATTGTGTCGTTATGAAACTGCGAAGAGCACTTATGAGCACTTTGGGGCGATCGGAATCGGCGACCTGCAAGCAGGCTTCGCGGGGAATGTTTCCTAGGGCTCGACCACAGCCTCGTCCACCAGCAGGACCGGAATGTCGTCGCGTATGGGGTAGACTCGACGACATTCGCCGCACTTCAGGCTTTGGCCCTCATCCTTTAGCACCAGTGGCTTCTTGCACACGGGGCAGACAAGAATTTCGAGCAGCGACGGATCGACCATGGGGAAGATTGTCGGCCCAGCCAAGGTCGCTTGTCAATTCAAGCTTTCGTCAGGTAGTGGGCTACTTTGAATTTCGCAAACGTAGAGACGCAAATACTCCGACAGCAAACGCCAGTCCAGTAGTTACGAATGTAAACTCCTGAGAGGCTATCGACCGATGGATTGCCACATATATCAACAACAATCCCATCCCGCCAACCAAGAGACGTATGTATCTCTTTACCGGAGGGTTTCCGTAGCCGAGGCAGGCGGATGCGAATAGAAACGTGCCCATCATCACAGGTAGGCAGTTGATGCCCGCCTTGCAGATCGCATAGAGAAACCTATCAGTCGGACTCACGCCGCTCTTTCTCCCCTCCGCTGCTCGTAGGCTTCCCAGAGGGCTACCAAATCCTCTACGCTTCAGAGCCGATCCATAACACCAGCGGCCATGGCTGGCGACATGCGGAGTGTACGATGAATTTTGATGAAGTTGTAGGCGAAATAATTCAGCGCTATGGCCGCAGCGTGATTCTCTAGCTTGCGACTGAAACCATTCGACAACCGCGTGTATCGACGCATCGTTGTGCGAACCGTCCAATTCTGGCGCTCTACGAACGACGTGGAAACGTGTTTGAAATCAGGATTCCCGCTTACTGCCTCCATGTCACAACCGATACACTTTGCCGGGGAGTAGCGCGTCTCGTTTTCCAGCGGTGCCCGATAGACCTTATGCAACTGCGCGTAATCTACTTCCATACCGAAGGCATCCTCAATTACGTTTACGTAGGTGCGGAGCGCGTCTGTGGTGACCTGTACGCGGCCCGTTCGCCAGCAGTCTCAAAATGAAAGTAGCCCACTACCTTTCGTCAGCGCCCTGCTTTACTGCAAAGGACACGAAGGTATACGAAGGGAACTCCAAGTTCGCCTCCTTCGTGCAACTTCGTGTCCTTTGTGGTTCGCGAATTCCGTGTTTTCGCTGATGACAAATTCTCAATTTGCCCAGCGTGCAGTCTGCCGGGTGCGTTTGCGATAAAATCTCAGGTTCAGCAATTTCCGGCTCAACGAGGTTCAATGGCGGCCACGATTCTTGACGGCAAAAAGATCGCTGACGACATCCGCAGCGAAGTAGCTGCTGAGGTCAGGAACATGACTGCGGCCGGGGTGCGGCCCGGATTGGCGGTGATTCTGGTCGGGCAGAACCCGGCGTCGGAAATCTACGTTCGGGGCAAGGTCAAGAGCTCAGAAGAAGTGGGGATTTACAGCGAAAAGTTGACCCCGCCCGACGCCATTTCGACAGAAGAACTACTCGACTTAGTGTTAGACCTTAACCGCCGCGACGAAATTGACGGCCTCCTGGTGCAGCTACCTTTGCCGCCGCAGGTGGATTCCAAGCGAGTTCTGATGGCCGTGGACCCCGCAAAAGATGTGGACGGATTTCATCCCATGAACGTGGGTTTGCTTTCTACCCAGCGGCCCGGGCTGGTTCCCTGTACTCCGGCGGGTATCATTGAGATCCTCAAACGCAGTGACATTCCCATCGCCGGCCAGGAGGCGGTTGTGGTCGGCCGCAGCGACATCGTGGGCAAGCCCACGGCCATGTTGTTGATCAACAGGAATGCCACGGTGACCATCTGTCACTCCAAGACCCGCGATTTGCCGGGAGTTTGCCGCCGCGCGGACATCCTGGTCGCTGCGATTGGCCGGGCCGGCATGATAACTCGCGAATTCGTGAAGTCCGGCGCTACCGTAATTGACGTAGGGACGAACCGGGTTACAGACCGCAGCGAGTTCGAGCGCCTGTTTGGGGGAAATGCCAAACGGGAGGAAATGTTTCGTGCCAAAGGTTCAACCCTGGTTGGCGATGTTCACCCTGAAGTGTATGACGTCGCAGGAGCGATCACGCCGGTGCCCGGAGGCGTCGGTCCGCTGACCATCGCCATGTTGATGTCCAATACGGTGAAGGCGGCGAGGCTCAGGCGGGGAAATCGCATGCGGGAGATGGCCCGTACATGAGGCAGGCTTGCTGAAGGTCGGCTTGACCGGCGGGATTGCCAGCGGCAAATCCACCGTGGGTGGGATGTTCTCGGTTCTTGGCGCACACATCATTCAGGCCGATGTCATCGCCCACCAGCTCATGCAACCGGGCGAAAAGGTTTACGACGAGGTGGTGCGTCATTTCGGTGGGGGAATTCTCGATCCCGACGGCACCATCAATCGCTCCCGGCTGGCAGAACTGGCGTTTTCTGCAAAACCGGGCCAGCCTTCCCGCGTCCAGGAATTGAACCAAATCGTCCATCCCGCCGTAATACACGCGCAGGAGGAGTGGATGGAAGAGGTTGGGAGAAGCGATCCTCAGGCAATCGCCATAGTAGAAGCTGCGCTGATCCTGGAGGCCGGAGCCGGCAAGCGATTTGACCGGCTGGTGGTGGTGGCTTGTGGCCCCGAGCAGAGAATCGCACGCTGGGCGCGCAAGCAAAACGTGGACCCGGAAATCGCGGGCAAAGAAGTTGAGCGGCGCATGGCGGCGCAACTCCCGGACGAAGAGAAAATCCGTGCCGCCCATTACGTGATTGATAATTCGGGGTCGCTCCATCAAACCGAAGAGCAGGTCCGCGTGGTCTACGACCAGTTAAGGCGCGAGGCAGTTGACAAGAAGCCGCTTTGAGGCTCAGAGTACGCCGCCTCCCTTGCCAACGGGCCTGCTAAAACTGCAAACTGGAAATGGCCATACTCGAGTTGATATGAGATTTTTGCGTCCAATCGTTCTGGCGGTGCTGCTGGCTGGCGCCTTTTTCTACTTCACTACCTATCGCTCTGGGAGAACCCTGCAGGTGGACTGGCTGGGCCATCCGAGCAAAGTCGAGATCTCAGAAGCGGCGGGCCAGGAACCGCTGGACAACGAAGAGCAGAACAACGTCAACATTTACCACAAGAATATCGCCTCCGTGGTGAACATCACTTCGCGGGCCATGAGCTTCGACTTCTTCTATGGCCTGGTGCCGCAAGAGGGCCAGGGATCAGGATTCATCATCGATAAGCAAGGCCACATTGTGACCAATTATCACGTAGTCGCCGACGCCCGCCAGATCGAGGTGACGCTGCACAACAAGAAAACTTATCCCGCGACAATCGTTGGTACCGACCGCCCGCATGACCTTGCGGTAGTTCAGATCAAGGCGCCCGATCTTACTCCCATGGTGCTGGGAGACTCCCGCAACTTGCAGGTTGGGCAGAAGGTGTATGCCATTGGAAATCCCTTCGGTCTGGCCGGGACTATGACCCGTGGCATCGTCAGCTCAATCCGTTCAGTGCGTGAACCCGACGGCTTGACGATCGACGAAGCCATCCAGACCGACGCCGCCATCAACCCCGGCAACTCCGGCGGGCCTTTGCTCAACACCCATGGTGAAGTTATTGGCATCAACACCATGATCGCTTCCAGCGTGGGGCAGAGTGCGGGTATCGGTTTTGCCATCCCCATCAACACTGCCAAGGCGGTGTTGAATGATCTGCTCACGCTGGGCCGCGTGCGCCGGCCCTCGCTTGGTGTGCGCACGATGGAGATAAGCCCCGAACTCGCTGACCAGATGGGCTTAGCGGCTGATTATGGCTTACTCATCGTGCAGGTTGTTCCCGGCAGTGCCGCGGACCGCGCCGGACTGCGCGGCGGCACCGAGCGCGCTTACCTCGGCAATATGCCCATCATGATCGGCGGAGACTTGATTGTGGCCATTGACGGCGAGGAAATTCAAGACCAGCAAGACTATAGTCGCATCATGAACAATCACCGCGCCGGGGATACGGTGAAGGTGACGATTTTCCGTGGCAAGAGAAAGCTGGATGTGCCGGTCACCCTGGGAGAGATAAGGGAACAGGTGTAGGTCGGATTGGCGAGTTTTGCGCTCCACTCATGCACGTGGACTTCATCCGGCGCTTCTGTTTGTCCTTTCCGCAGGCCAAAGAAAACCTGCAGTGGGGCGATGATCTCTGCTTCAAAGTCGGAGGCAAGATTTTTGCAGTGCTCGCCCTGAGCGCGGTTCCGCAAAAATTCTCATTCAAATGCACCCCTGAAACCTTCACCGAACTGGTGGAGCAGGAAGGAATCATTCCCGCGCCGTATGTCGGCCGCTACAAATGGGTGCTGCTGGAGCGGCTGGATGTGTTACCCAACGAAGAGTTGGAAGCCCTGATCAGCCAATCGTATGAAATGGTAGCGGCTAAAGCCAAGGTCAAGCTGCCCAAAAAAGGCGTGGCGCGTAAACGGAAGAGGCGGGCTTGAAGCCAGGGACGAGAAGTGCCGGAAGCGATTGGATGTGATCCGGCCTATTGCGGCGCATCCGTATTCCCTGAGCGGTCCCTCGCTCGCGTCTGACAGCGAACTCTCACCCAGGAAACGAGAAGGAAAGCCAAGACCCAATAAAACAAGAGATTCCCGCCCATGTAGAGCAGGAAGCCTGACGGATCGTGCGCTCCTTGCCCGGCGACGGTCGCGAGAAGTGCTCCCGGGCCCATGACCGTTCGGACAACAAGGTCTTCTCCTCCGACTCTGTCGGCGATGTAGGAAAGGAGAAATAGGCAGCCGACGCCGATTCCGAACGAAAGAATCAGGTACCTCGATCTAAACAGATCTTTTCTCATACTCGCTAAATCGCCGGGACATGCGCGATGAGACTGCCGTCAAATGATACCCGGTTTCGGTGCTTGTCCCAGCGTGATTTGACTCCCCCCTCATCTACCAGGCTAGCCTCGGAAATCTGCCCAACGAAGAGTTGGAAGCGCTGATCCGCCAATCCTATGAAATGGTGGCGCCCAAGGTCGCCAAGCCCAAGAGGAAGAAGAAAAAGTCTGGGAATGGGCTGAGTTCCGAACGGGTCCGCCGCTAGTCGGTGGTCACCGGCTGCAGCCCCTGCCGTTTCATCGGTCTCCAAACCAGATCGCCGCGCAAGTACTGCCAGAGGCCCTGTAATCGCCAGATCATGTGCAGCTGCCGGTAGGGAAAATGTTCCAGGAAGCAGTAGCTCACCAGCCGTACCACATCCTGCCAATCGTTATACCGCTTGTAAGTCAGTTCTTCTTGCAGTACCGAGCCGATGGAAATTACGGTGGCAAAGGCGTAACCGAACAGCAGAAACTGTAGAGTGAATTCGCGGCTGAGCGCGCCAAACCATGCCGCGAGGGCAATGGTGACGAAGCCCCCCAATTCGACCACTGGCGCCAGAAGTTCGAACAGCCACAAGTAAGGCAGCGCGAACGATCCGATGCGCCCGTAGCGGGGGCGGAATAGCATATCTTTGTTGGGCCA
This sequence comes from uncultured Acidobacteriota bacterium, assembly GCA_963759395.1. Lineage (GTDB taxonomy): Bacteria > Acidobacteriota > Terriglobia > Terriglobales > Acidobacteriaceae > CAVWZH01. The sequence goes on from CAVWZH010000007.1 coordinate 53,468, forward strand.
AAGCACATCCAGCAGACCTTTCTGCCAGCGCGCGCGTTGCCGCGCGAGCGAGCGCAAGTCAGAGGGCACTTCCGTCCAGCAAACGGGGTCTGGGACAAACTGAATATGGTAGTCCGCGCCTTGCTCCCGCAGGTGCCGGTGCAAGCGCGCCACTAGGTCGAAATCTTCTCCAATGGCACGAGAGCGATAGCCTCCTACGGCCCGTACCAGGTCGGTGCGGAAGAGTCCAAAGGCGCCAGAGATGATCATCAGCATGTTTCCCCGCGCCCATGATTCTCTTCCAATCAGGAAGGCCCGGAGATATTCGACGACCTGGATAACTTCAATACTTTTCCGGGGCAGGCGCACTCGCCGGATACGCCCGCCCTCGATTTCTGATCCGTTCAAAACCCGCACGATCCCGCCCACGCAGACGACCCGTTTGGGATCGGAGAGCACCGGCATCATGATGCGCAAAAGGGCATCGCGCTCCAGTACCGAATCCGCATCAACCACGCACACATAAGGAGAAGTCGCGGCATTCAAGCCGGCATTTACCGCGTCGGCCTTACTGCCGCCCGCCTCTTTATCCACGACCATCAGCCGCGGGTCCAACCCGCTTCGGTACAATCCGCGTACCGGAGCACTCATTGCCTGGGGAATATATACAGCCCTCACCGGGCGCAGGCGGAACTCCTGCTGAATTGCTTCGAGTGTTCTGTCTGTCGAGCCGTCATTGATGACGATAACCTCGAGTTCGGGATAATCGAGGTCAAGCAGGTTGCGCACAGCCACGCAGATGGACCTTTCTTCATTGTGTGCGGGTGCCAGAATCGTGATGGGAGGGGCCAGCGGTGATCCTTTGATCCAGGCGGGGCTGATGCTCTCTAGTTGCCGCTGGTGCGCCGCACTGGCCTTGAGCGCGGTTATCAGCATGGTCAGATAGGCCAGATTGCAGATCAGATAGTAGTAGAAGAGCGTTTGGTTCGCGACGTTGAGAAAGTGAGTCATGACCGGGACGCCGCCTGAGCCGAAGCCAATTCCTGGGGCGCGGGTTGTTCACCCAGACTTCCGATTCGCAGAGTTTCAAGCAAGCCTTCCCGGGCCTGCTTGGTGAGTCGTCCGGCCGCTTTGAGTTCCGCTTCAAGCTGTGGCCGCAGACCGGCGTTTTCGAGCGCTGTCAGATAAGCATGGAAACCGTAGCGGTCTCGGGTTGCAGCTACCATTTCAAAGATCGGAACCATCTCGGCCTTGAGATCCATGAGCCCTTCTGCGGCGCGCAGTCGGACCAACCGGTTCGCATCCGTCAATCCGCGCAACAGGATCGGGACCGCCTTGGAATGGCAGAGCTTTCCCAGACTCACGATGGCGCGCAGCCGCACAAACCACACCGGATCCTGGGCTAGTTCGCCGAGAATTTCGACCGCCAGTCCGGGCTCGGTGCGTGACAACGCACGTGCAGCCGCCGCTCGCAGTTCGTGCACATCGTCGTCTACAAACTGTAGGAGGTCTGGCCCCAGCGATGGTGTAGCTACCTCTCCTAAAACTCGTCCCAAGACTTCCCGCACCGTGCCCTCGGCATGTTGCAGATAGGGAAGCAACACCTGGGGACGCTCGGCACAGCACTGGATCAGTGCGCTTTGCAAGGGCAGAGCCGGCACAGCCAGCCCGGCTTCACCGACCCACTGCAGAATCTCGTTCGCCGCTTCGGGAGAAGCCATGCGCCCCAATCCGCGCAGCGCCGCCAGTCGTGTTTCCAGGTCACGGTCGCGCAATCCTTCTGACAACGCCGGAATACCCTCCGGGGCGCGGGTTCGCCCCAGCGCTACCAGCGCCCGGTGCCGCCGCCAACCGTGATGGTGCCGGGCCTCAAAGATGCTTTTCTCAATGAGCCCGCTGGCCCGCAGGAATTTCAGCAGACGCTTTGATTCCTCAGGCCCCGCGGCCTCAAACGCGTCCAGCACAATCGTCTCTACAATTCTCCGGTCGAATGGTTTGGAACGCCAGGTTTCGTAGGGAGTCTCTCCCGAAATCAATGCCTCCCACCCCTGGCGGAGTTCCAGAAGCCGTGCGTCACGCTTGGCAAAATAGCGCTTGCGGTAGTTTCGCCGAAGCAGAATGAACCCCAGCAGCAGTACGTCGGCTAGGATCGCGGCGAGAATCGCCTTCAGCACAAAGGCCGCTGGACCTAGCCTGCGAAATGTCTCAAAACCGGACCCCATAGGAAAACCCAAAACTCGTCTGCGTTCGGTCTTGCGTTCGCTTTTGATAAGCCGAGTACGCGGTCACGTCCTGGCGAGCGGTGAATTGAAAGCGCAAACCACCCCCGTAGGTCTGCGAGGAAAATCGCCCGATCTGATCCACCTGAGCGAAGTCTTCCGTCCCCACGGCAAAAAAGACGTTGCCTCCGAGCCGGCGCTGCTTCCAGCCAGCCAGAGGGAACGCAAGCTTCGTTACTCCCGACGGACGCCATTCGGCGCCGGTTCCGGTAAACTGGCTCCGCGCTCCGGTCAGGCCCAGGAACCACGTCCACTCCCGTGGCAGATAGGCCAGCGCGGTCCCGCTGACGGCGAGAATCCGCGCCGTCGAGTACCAGTACCAATGCTGGCCGTAATCGACCTCGAGTCCGCGAACTGGGCCACTTTCGCTGAGTCTCCATCCATGGTCGTAATCAAAGAACGCCTCACTCTGCGGAATCACGTCGTTGTCGTGGCCAGTTGCCCCGCCGACAGTCAACGCACCCCACCGCGGCAACATTCCACTCACGCTCGCCATAAACTTGCCGGCGTCGGTCCCCCCCCGCTGGAAAAAATCCCCGGCCACACTGGTTCGCCAGTACTGGTTCCAGCGCGAGGTAAGGCTTACTTCCTGATCGTGATTCGCAGCGGCGAAGTTGAAGAGGTCGGTGTTCACTCCCACGCGCAACTCATGCTTCGGTTCGCCCCGCAATGAGAGCAGCCCCGTGTGCGCCTCTGTGCTCCTCGGGTCCAGATCAAGTGCCGTCTTGAATTCCTGTCTGGCTGCGCTCTGCTGGTTTGCTGCCTGCAAGGCCCGAGCGTGCGCGGCGCGAAGGTCGGCGCGTTTGGGGTCGATCTGCACCGCGCGATCAAAGGCGCGCAGGGCCTCGTCGATCCTGCCTTCACGGGAATACACGTTTCCCAGACCCATCCAGTTGTCAGGATCATTCGGGGTCACAGCGAGAATTTCCAGATATTCACGTTCGGCTGCGACGAGTTGACCAGACCACGCCAGAACTCGGGCCCGCCATGCTCGTGTATCCATGTCCTGCGGTGCACGCGCAATCTCACGATCCACAATGTGCATCGCCGCTTCCCAATTGTGAGCTTCCACGCAGCGTCGCACTTCGTCCTGCCAACTGACATCGGGCTGCTGACCCCAAAAAAGAGAGCAGAATATCCAGATGACGGCCAGAAGTTTAGGTCCCGCGGAGCTGGTGGCTCCGAGAGCCTTCAGCGACTTCATAGTTCACCAGACAATTCTCCCCACGAGTGTGTTCGGATTGACTTTGGCGGCCCGCGCCCCAGCCGTTCAAAGATTAGAGTCCCATAAGGTTTGGGGCGGTAAAAGGTGACCGAGGTAATCGCGACTGCGGCAACCATTCTCCAGCTCCGCGAAGGAAGCCAAATTCGATCCGAAGCATTGTCTTTTGGCAAAGCAAAGCCTGCGTGCAACCTTACGGTTGTCGCGATTTGACTCCTCCTCACCCACTAAGCTAGCCTCAGAAGTCTGCCCAAAGCTTGGGGTGCAAATCTGGAATCAAGCGCCGCGCTCCGGGCACGATTGTTTCTCTCTCCTTTAATGATCGCTCATCGCAAGCTACTGATTCTAAAACTGATTGCGTTCGCGTTTCTCTTCCGCACGCTGCTCTTGGCAGCCCCCATACGTCCCGTTCATGCGCCCCATGCCATGGTGGTCAGCGTGCACGAATTGGCCTCTAGAGCGGGCGTAGAAATCATGCAAGCCGGAGGCAACGCGGTAGACGCAGCGGTCGCGACCGGCTTCGCCCTCGCGGTGGTGTATCCCGAAGCAGGCAATCTGGGCGGCGGGGGGTTCATGCTCATCCGCCACGCTGACGGTAAGACCCGCTTTATCGACTACCGGGAAAAAGCTCCGGCAGCCGCGACCGCCAATATGTATCTCGATGCCCAGGGCAACGTAGTGCCCGACGCGAGCTTAGTCGGCTACAAGGCCATCGGCGTGCCCGGTTCGGTTGCGGGCATGGTTTATGCCGAGAAGAAATACGGCAAGCTTTCGCTCGATCGCGTCATGGCGCCGGCCATCAAACTCGCCCGCGACGGTTTCCCGCTCGCATGGGAAGACGCTCGGGATTTTCAAGACAAGCATCTTGCGGAATTCCCCGAATCGCGGCGCACCTTCCAGCGTGACGGCAACTACTACAAGCCGGGCCAGACTTTCCGCCAGCCTGAACTGGCCCGCACGCTCGAGCGCATAGTCGCCAATCCGGACGAGTTCTACCATGGCGCCATGGCGCGCGAATTGGCCGCCTCGGTCCAGAAGGGCGGAGGTCTGATGACCGCCGACGACCTGGCCCACTACGAAGTGAAGGAGCGCGAGCCGGTCAAAGGCACGTATCGCGGATATGAAGTGATCAGCGCTCCCCCGCCTTCATCGGGCGGAGTGGCGCTGATTGAGATGCTCAATATTCTGGAAGGTTACGATCTGGCCAAGTCAGGCAATCGCTCAGCCGTGTCGATGCATTTCACGCTCGAGGCCTTCCGGCGGGCATTCTTTGATCGCGCTGAATTCCTGGGTGATCCCGATTTCAACAAAATCCCGGTGGCGCAGCTTATCGACAAACGCTACGCCGCTGCCTGGCAGCAGACAATCGATCCTAAACACGCCAGCACAAGCAAAGACCTGCGCCGGCCTGCGATTTTCAGCCAATTGGAACAATATGCAGCGTTGCATCCTCGGCCGCTCGAACCACACGACACCCCGCACACCACTCATTATTCGGTAGTCGATGCCGAAGGAAACGCGGTTTCCATCACGACGACGTTGAATGACGATTTCGGGTCGCGGGTCACTGCCGAAGGCCTGGGGTTTCTGTTAAACGACGAAATGGACGATTTTGCCGCCAAGCCCGGTGAGCCCAACATGTATGGTTTAGTGCAGGGCCCGGCGAATGCGGTTGGCCCTGGCAAACGGCCGCTTTCCTCCATGACTCCGACCATCGTGCTGAAAGATAGCAAGCTCTTTCTGGTTCTGGGCTCTCCGGGCGGATCCCGGATCATCACTACCGTCGCCAACATTCTGATGGGCGTGGTGGACTACGGGATGAACATTCAGGAATCGGTCAATGCCCCGCGGTTTCACAACCAGTGGCTGCCCGATGTTTCCTACGTTGAACAATGGTTCTCTCCTGATACAGTCAGAATTCTTGGGCAAATGGGACACAAGATCGAGTTCGGAAACAACGACAGCGGAGTCTGGCACCCCTACTGGAGTGATGGCGAATGCATTGCGGTGGATCCGAAAACCGGGGAGCGACTCGGCGCCAGCGATTGGCGCAATAACGGAAAGGCAGTAGGTTACTAATGCAAAAAGCAGTTTCCACCTACGTCTACATCAAAGAACGTCTGCACCCTGGCCTGCTCGATGGACTGGTGCGCGGGGGCGCGCAAACGCTCGAGATTTTTGCTGCGCGCCAGCATCTCGACTACGCCAACCGGAAACAGCATGTGCGCGAGATCGCCGACTGGTTTCGCACCAGTGGTGTTGCGCTCCATTCCGTTCATTCACCGCTCTACGCCGACTACGAATCGGGGCGCACGGGAGCACCCCCGGTAAACGTGGCAGCCACCGACCGTGCCCAGCGCATTGCGGCCATGGATGAGATCAAGCGGGCGCTTGAGCTGGCGGAGCAAATTCCGTTTCGCTTTCTGGTGCAGCACCTCGGTCTTGGCGACGAATCGTTCAGCGATCAGAAGTTTGAATCCGCCATGACCTCGGTTGAGCACTTGCGGGCTTTCGCCAAACCCCTCGGGGTGACGGTTCTGCTGGAAAATATTCCCAACGAGCTTTCCACGCCCGATAAACTGGTCGAGTTCATCCATCTGGCCCGTTTTGAAGATGTGGGCGTTTGCTTCGATGTAGGTCATGCCCACATCATGAGTGACATTCCTCAAGCGTTCGAAACCCTCAAGAACTATATTCGGTCGACTCATATCCACGACAACGCCAAAGACCGCGATTCGCACTTGTGGCCAGGGAATGGCTCGATCGACTGGAAGCAGACCATGGAATTGCTGCGCTCGGCTCCCCACACGCCCCCCCTTATGTTGGAGATTGAGCACGACGAGAAAGTGAATCCGGTGGAGAAGATGAAGCCGACGTTCGATAAGCTGGAAGCTGCGTAAGAAGCGCTTCACGTGGCAAAGCCAAAGAATTCTCCGCGGACTCTGCGTCCTCGGCGGTTAAAGAGTTTGTTTTATGCCGGCACCCACTACCACCATCGCTGAAATCGGCAAGCACGAAGGCCAGCCCGTCACTCTTCGCGGCTGGCTCTACAACCTGCGCGAGAGCGGCAAACTGCTTTTTCCCCAATTTCGTGACGGCTCGGGTGTGATTCAAGGCGTCGTACCCAAGAATGCCGTCACTCCGGAAGTCTTCGAAGCGATCAAAACGCTCACCCAGGAATCCAGCGTGATTGTCGAGGGAAAAGTCCGTGCCGATAAGCGCGCCCCGGGCGGGTATGAACTGGATGTCTCCAACGTGGAGATCGTGCAGCGGGTCCCCGAAAACGATCCCTTTCCGATTTCACTCAAAGAGCACGGCGTCGATTTCCTGATGGAGCATCGCCATCTTTGGGTGCGCACTCCGCGCCAAGCCTCCATCTTGCGGGTGCGGGCAGAGATCATCAAAGCGGCTCGCGATTTCTTCGATGAGCACGGATTCACTCTTACCGATCCGCCGATTCTGACTCCTGCCGCTTGCGAAGGCACGTCGACTCTTTTTCCCGTTGATTATTTTGACGAGCAAGCCTACCTCACACAATCCGGGCAGCTTTACATCGAGGCCACGGCCATGGCCCTAGGCAAGGTGTATTCCTTCGGCCCAACCTTCCGCGCGGAAAAATCGAAGACCCGCCGCCATCTCACCGAATTCTGGATGGTCGAACCCGAAGTGGCCTACGCCACCCTTCACGATCTTATGGACCTTGCGGAGGGCCTCATCAGCTTTATCGTCAAGCGCTGCCTTGACCGTCGCCGCCCCGACTTAGAGAACATCGGGCGAGACATCGCGAAGCTGGAGAAAATCACTCCGCCCTTCCCACGCATTTCCTACGACGAAGCTGTGAAGATGCTGCAGGAAGCCCATGCCAAGGGCGCGCTGGAAAACAACTTCGAGTGGGGCGGAGATCTGGGTTCTCCTGATGAAACCTACATTTCGTCGCAGTTCGAAAAACCGGTGATGGTGCATCGCTATCCGGCGAAAGTGAAGGCGTTTTATATGGAGCCGGACCCAGTGCGTCCTGACCTTGCCTTGTGCGTCGATGTACTCGCTCCCGAAGGATACGGCGAAATCATCGGCGGCTCGCAACGCATGGCTTCGTACGAGTTGCTGGTTCAGCGCATTCGCGAGCATGGTTTGCCGGAAGAGGCCTTCAAGTGGTATCTGGATTTGCGCAAGTACGGCACCGTGCCGCACGGGGGATTTGGTATGGGTATCGAACGCGTCGTGGCCTGGGTTTGTGGCCTCGATCACGTGCGTGAGACCATTCCCTTCGCCCGCATGCTGCACCGGCTATATCCGTAGCAACCGTCCTCAGGCCTGGCACAAGGCGGAGATTCGCTCGGGAGGCTCCATGAAGAGAGTGCGACTCGTGTTTCTTATCGCGGCGCTTCCGGTGCTCACATTTGCCCAACTCCCTCAGCTTGCTCAGAAACTCGACGTTCCGGTTGACAAATGGACAGGAAAAACGATCATGCTGATCGGCGCCCACGCCGACGATGACTCCCTTTCACACGGCACACTTGCCATGCTTCAGGCGCATGGCAATCAGGTGTATGTTGTAACCCTGACCACGGGAAATGTTGGGACCCAGGACCCGAATTTGTCTCGAATGCAACTGGCGGTGATTCGCCGGCAAGAGGAGTTGGCCGCGCTGGCGGAACTCGGTATCCCCGCGGACCACTACATCAATCTTGGGTACGATGACGGCCTGCTCGAATTTGAGGACCGCAAAGCGGTCGTAGAAAACTTGGTGCGCTTGATCCGTAAATTGCGCCCGGATGTGCTCATGGCCTGGGACCCGGGCAAGAACTATCAACGATGGCACAAGTCTGATCACCGGGCTGCGGCATACCTATCCGCTGACGCAGCCCGCGCCGCGATGTGGAGGCTGCTTTTCGAAGGCCAGATCACCCAGGAGGGCCTGAAAGAATACATGGTCCCCGAGTACCTTCTCTACACCGATTACGACTATGGGGACGAAAATACCTGGGTCGACATCAGCGCCTTTGTCGATAAGAAGGTGAACGCGGGGGCAAAATACGTCAGCCAGTTTGGCCCGGGCTGGAAGAGCTACAAACCGAACCTGTCAGAAGCCGAGCTCCGGCAAATGAAGGACGAGTTGCGCAAACGCATCCGCACGAAAGACGGCAATCCCGTCGAGGGGTTCCGTTATTACGCGGGTTTGCCGGATGCAATTGGGAAATAGCAGCGGGCATTTTCGCGAATCCGAACTCAGGTTGCAGGCACGCACACAATGACGACCATGACTTCTACCAGCATCACTCCCAGAAAAATCCGGGTCATTGGCGTTCCTCTTGACCTCGGCCAGTCCCGCCGCGGCGTCGATATGGGCCCTTCCGCAGTCCGGGTCGCGGGCCTCGAAGCCCGCCTGGAGGCTCTCGGGCACGTGGTCGAGGACGGGGGCAACGTCCCCGTCGCCATCCCCGAGCAAAAGAAAGAAGGCGCTGCGAACGCGAAATATCTGAAGGAAATCACCGCCACCTGCACCAAGAATGCCGATCTGGTGCTGAAGACGCTGGAGGCGGGGAAAGTGCCGTTGGTCCTTGGCGGAGACCACTCGGTGGCGGCCGGCACGGTCGCCGGAGTCGCCGAGTTCTATCGCCGCCAAAACCAGAAGATCGGACTGATCTGGATTGATGCTCACACCGACATCAACACGCCCGACAGTTCTCCCAGCGGCAACGTTCACGGCATGCCGCTGGCAGCCATCATGGGGCTCGGTCCGCCGGAACTGGCCAACATTTTCGATTTTTCCCCCAAAGTGCAGCCCGAAAACTGCGTGCTCGTCGGCGTGCGAGATATTGACGCCATCGAAAAGGAAAACGTTCACAAGGCGGGCATTGGAGTCTTTACCATGCGCGATATCGACGAGCGCGGTATGCGCACGATCATGGAGGAAGCTCTGCGCATGGCCGGACGCGGCACCGCCGGCTACCACGTTTCACTCGATATGGATTGGATAGACCCCGAAGACGCCCCAGGCGTGGGTACCCCTGTCCGCGGCGGCGCCACCTACCGCGAAGCGCACCTGGCGATGGAAATCATCGCCGACCACGGCCGCATGCTGAGTTTTGAGATCGTAGAAGTGAATCCTGTCATCGACGAGCGCAACCAAACTGCTGATCTGGCGGTGGAACTGGCTCTTTCCGCGTTCGGCAAGAAGATTCTGTAGCCGAACACACCACAGAAACGTTTTCTCTTACTACCGATCCGGGCTAGTCCGAAATTAGAATCGTTTGCACAGGCCGGCCGGGTGTATGGTGTGCGTCTCTGGCAGAGGCGGGATTATGAAGCGTCCAGCTCTGGGACTCCTGATCGTACTGCTCCTCTCCGCAGTTTCCCACGCAGACTCCATTTTCGCTGTCACCGGGCAAGCCACGTTCACTGGATTCGCGCTTTGCGGAGCTTCGGCCTGCGTTGAAACTCTGCACTTTTCGTTCGAACTTGGGGTACGGCACGCAGCAGACCGGGCCGGTGCCGGGTTCGGTTTTGTATATCGTCCCGAATACCATGAGCGAGACTTCAACCGGTCCCCTCGGTCCATTTGGTCCTGGGGCGCTAGGCTTTGACACAACGAACTTCGTTAGTTTCGTCAACCCTCAAGGCGACAACATCGATTTGATCGAATGGAACAACGGAGTGGCCTCGGCTTTCAGTGCGACCAATCCTCCGCCGTCGTTCCCATCCGCCACCTTAACATGCACCAATCCGGCAAGCGCCTGCATTCAGGATTTCACGCCCTTCTTACAAAACCCGATTCAGGGCACGATTGAAACCACGATCGCTGAGGTCCCGGAAGGATCGGAGTTCACTATGCTGGGTATCACCACGCTGGTGATATGGGGACTGATGATCGCAAAATACAGGTTCGATGGCGCGGGACGCTGGCATTCGCGAAGCCCCGCAGCATGCCAGCGATAGGGCAGGGCAGTCGCCGGTTTTCCGCTCGAACCCCGGTGCGAATCAGCATCTATTCCAAAAGGACGCTTGTTCCCTCACCCACTATTGGGTGACGGTTTTGACCGCATCTCCCACTTTGAAGCCCGAACCGGAAACCGCAGTTGCGACCGACGAAATGTCGTCCACGTCGGTTACTTTCACCACCCCCACTGGAGTGCTCAAGCGGCGCAATACCTGCCCGCTTGCGGGGTCCTTGATCTCTTTCGTGACCCGCTCCACGTTGAGCTGATCGCCAACCTTTACCCCCGCCTTGGCCCCCACATTCAGGATGATCTGGCCGCCTTCCACTGCGGCCACAAGTCCCGACACGACTATCTGTCGCGCCGTAAGTTTTGTCTTGTCGGCAATCACTTCCCCGCTCAACTGTTCCGTTGCCGCCTTCACGGCTTCGCCGATGATGGTGTTCTGAAAATCGCTGCTGCCGAAGTCCACGCCTCCAGCCCCAAAACCGTGCCAGTTGCCTCCGCCGCCAAGCACGGATGTGCTTTCTCGCGACGATTCTCCCTTCCCCTCCGCCACGCCCAGAATCTCGCCCGTATCCACATCAACCAGTCTGGCATCGAGGGCAACAATCGCTTTGGACTTCTTGTGGCCGAAGCCACCCAGCCCAAAGCCGCCCAAGCCGCCTCCAGCACCACCAACTTTAGTGTTCTTGGTGTCATTGCCGAATTCCGTAATGCTACCAACGATGATTGCGTCGACCCCGAGCAGCTTCCCCAGCTTGGCAGCGGAAGTCGGATTGGCGCGGTCACTGTTGGAGAAATTCTGCTCCGCCAGAATCTTGTCCAGCGCCTTGCGCTCAATGACGGAGTAACTGCCATCCTTGACCAGATATTTCACCAGCAGGTCGGAAACCCCCTTGCCCACGTCGACATCCTGGCCGAAAACTGCCGCGACTCCGGCATGTACGGTGGCGTAATCGAAATCGAAAACGGCTACGCGTTTCTTGCGTTCTGGCGCCTGTGCCTGAGCTGCCGTCGCGCCCACTCCCACTGCAATCAGCAAAGCTGACACGGTCGCCCAGCGAACGAATCTGTTCATGAGAAAATCCCCTTGTGTGGACCAACCAAATGCTAAGGATGCTCCGCCCCGGTCTTGCGGCAATTTACTCCTGGGTGCACTCCTTGTCAACCAGAGCTATATGTCAATGTGCAAGAATAGTAAGGACTTAACGGTTTATCCAATGGCAAAACTGCGAGTGGGAATTCTGTTTGGCGGGCGCAGCGGAGAGCACGAAGTCTCGCTGCTCTCGGCGGCGTCGGTGTTGAAGGCCATCGACAAAAACAAATTTGAAGTCGTACCCATCGGTATCACCAAGGAAGGCCGTTGGGTGACTGCGGCCGATGCGGAACTGTTGCTGAAAGGCAATGCGGGCGAGTCGTCCGCGCCCACACAGCCACATCTGCGGGCCGGCAATCCAGAGACCACACCCGGCGCGGCGGTGCTGGCCACCGGTGAGGCTGTCGTCGTCCCGCCTGAGCCAGTGAGACACGGGAGTGCGTTGGAGCCCTTTCAAACCGATGCGGCGCTGACCCGGCGGGCCTCCGACCGCGCCATCAACGTGGACGTCATCTTTCCTGTTCTGCACGGCACCTTCGGTGAAGATGGCACGATTCAGGGGTTACTGGAACTGGCGGATATCGCCTACGTAGGCGCGGGTGTGCTCGGCTCGGCCGCAGGCATGGACAAAGACGTAATGAAAGCGCTCTTTCGCGCTGCCGGTTTGCCCATCGTGAAGCATGTGACGATTTTGCGCGGCAACTGGGAAGCGGAGCCCAAGAAAGTACAGAAGTTCGTCGAGAGCAAGGTGAAGTATCCCGTGTTTGTGAAGCCGGCGAACCTGGGATCATCCGTCGGAATTTCCAAGGCGCACAATGGCAAGGAACTGGGACCGGCGATTTATGAAGCCGCCAAGTTCGACCGCAAAATCGTGATCGAACAGGGCGTGGGCGGAAGGAAAAAAAAGGCCCGGGAAATCGAGTGCTCGGTATTGGGCAATGACAAGCCCGAAGCTTCTGTGCCGGGTGAGATTGTGCCCTGCAAGGAATTTTACGATTACAACGCCAAGTATCTGGATGAGGGCTCAGAGCTGATTATTCCCGCCAAGCTCACCAAAGCTGAGACCAGGAAAGTTCAGCAGCTGGCAGTCAGCGCGTTCCAGGCGGTGGATTGCTCAGGCCTCGCTCGCGTCGATTTTCTGATGGATCCGACTTCACGCAAGATTTACCTGAACGAGATCAACACCATGCCTGGCTTCACTTCCATCAGTATGTATCCGAAGTTGTGGGCCGCTTCGGGCGTATCGTATCCCGAACTCATAGAACGGCTGATCTTGCTAGGTTTGGAACGGCACACCGACAAGAAGAAGAACCAGTACAGCAAGTGAAAGTATCTTAAATCTTAGTCGACTTAAACGATCTGGGAGTTACAGGCATGGGCATCGGTGCGAAGTCAGGCGTAGCCGCGGGTCTTGTGCTTGCCACAATACTGATCGCTAGCTTCACTTCGGTCAGCGGGGAGGATCACGTGGGCGCCATGGTGGTTGAGAAGATGGAAGGATTCACCGTCATCGGTATTTCCGCTCGTACCAGCAACGCCCGCGAGACGACGCCGGACGGCGTGATCGGCAAACAATGGGGCCGCTTGTTCCAGCAGAACCTGCTCGCCAAGATTCCGAACAAGACCAATTCCGACATCATCGCGGTCTATACCGGCTACGCCAGCGACAACAATGGCGAGTACACCTACGTGCTCGGAGCCCGCGTGAATCCAGGAACGGAACCGCCAACCGGCATGGTCTCGGTGAAAATTCCCGCGGGAAAGTACGCACTGTTCACTTCAGAAAAAGGGCCTGCGGCAAAAGTCGTTCCCCAGATCTGGCAGCGGATTAACAGCTTGCCGAAGTCCGCGCCCGGCGGTGACAGAGTCTATAAAGCCGATTTTGAAGTCTACGATCAACGCGCGGCTGACCCGCAAAACTCACAAGTTGACGTGTACATCGGGATCAAGTAGCTTGACGCGTCAGCAGAACTCATCCTCCCTCGTGGTTGCCTCGCCTCAGCTAGCGGTTCCTTGATTCTCCCCTATCGAATCTTTGCGTTTCAAAAATATGCCAGCCGGGGAGTAGAAATGGTGTTCAGCTCGAACTAAATCGTTTCCGCAGGACGAAGCAGATGTGTCCTCGGACCCTAGAGAGAGGTTTCCTCGTGCCGTCACCGAAAATCGAATTCTATGGCCACGTGAAGCAGTACCACAACTTGAAGAAGGAAATTGACCAGGCCATTCTTGAGGTGCTGGAAAGCGGCAGCTATGTGCTGGGCCCGCAGCTCACAAAGTTCGAAGCCGAACTTGCCCAGTACATGAATACGCGCGAGACGGTGGGAGTGAACTCCGGCACCGACGCGCTGCTGCTGGTGTTCCTGGCCCTTGGGATTGGACCGGGCGATGAAGTGATCACCACTTCCAACACATTCTTCGCAACCGCGGAAGCAATCTGGCTGGCTGGCGCCACGCCTGTATTTGTCGACTCTGACCGCAAAACACGCAACATTGACGTCACCAAAATTGAGGCCGCGATCACGCCCCGCACCCGCGCCATTGTTCCCGTGCATCTGTACGGACTTACGGCGAACATGCCGGCGATCGCGAAGATCGCAAAAGCCCACAATCTGTTCGTGGTGGAAGATTGCGCCCAGGCGATCGGAGCGCGCGGGGATAACTTTGCCATTGGCGAGCTCAGCGACGCGGTTTGTTTGAGCTTCATTATCCAGAAGAATCTGGGATGCTTCGGTGACGGCGGCGCGGTTGCGACCAATAATCCGGAACTCGCCACACGAGATCCGCAAATTGCGCAATCACGGCTCGTTGAAGCGTTCTTTTCATAGCATCGGCTACAACAGCCGCCTCGACGATCTGCATGCGGCCGTCTTGCGAGTCAAACTCAAACGCGTGGATGATTGGAGCCAGCGGCGCCGGCAGATCGCCCGCATTTACGATCGAGGTCTGGCCGACGCGCCTATGACCTTGCCCTACACGCCCACAGGTTATGAGCACGTTTATCACTTGTACGTGGTCGAGTGTGATGACCGGGATGGCTTGCAGGCTCATCTCGCTTCGAGCGGCATTACGGCGCTGACCCATTACCCGATTGCGATCCACCAGCAGGAAGGGTTCCCCTGGGACCGTCCCGCGCGGATCGTCGGTTCGTTGGCCGTAACAGAGAAATCTGCCGCCAGCGTTCTTTCTCTACCCATGTATCCCGAGCTGACTGACGAGGAAGCCGAACGCGTGGTGGAAGGCATCATGAATTGGAGTGCGAGTCGGCAGGTGCTCAGCAAAGCGGCGGTCTAGGGACTCCTTGGCTCACGCTTGACGTCCCTCGGCCCGTTTATGTAACATCAACACCAAGTTTGCTCTTCGGAGCAGACCTTGGATTTCATGCAGAGTGGCTGAGGGACGAGCCCTGAGACGCCACGGCAACCGGGTTTGGATCATACATCCTGACCGCTGGTGCCAACTCTCTCCCGGAAACGGGGAACATGAGATTCGGGGTGCGGCATTCATGCATCTCGTTCCTCATTCCTCTTTTCCTTTCGGAAAAGAGGTTTCGTGTTTTAGGGAGTTTTTCAAGCTCGTCCTCAGCTACTCGAAGCGAGTAGCCCGTGCCCCCATATGAATTGCGGTGCCGCGAGTGCGGCAAGAGCTGGGGAAATCAGCCCCGCTCCATCTGCGACGATTGTTTCTCGCCGCTGGAAGTTTCCTACGACTACGACGTTCTGCGCACCACCGTTACTCGCGAGCGCATCGCGCAGGGTCCGCCCAGCATGTGGCGCTATTCGGATTTGCTGCCCTTGCCCGAGGGTTACAAACCCACTTTGCCGGCGGGATTCACGCCACTGCTATGCGCGCCAAGACTTCAGGAGCAATTTGGGGCGAAGAACCTCTATCTGAAAAATGACGCCGTGTGTCTGCCGACCTTGAGCTTTAAAGACCGCGTGGTCGCGGTCGCTCTGGCGCAGGCGCGGAATTTCGGCTTCGATACTGTTTCCTGTTCTTCCACCGGCAATCTTGCGAATTCGGTTGCCGCACAGGCTGCCCGCAACGGATTCAAAGCGGTGATCTTTATTCCGGCCGATCTCGAGCCGGCAAAAATTATCGGCACGCAGGTTTTCGGCGCGAAGCTGGTGCGCATCTCGGGGAGCTACGACCAGGTGAACCGTCTGTGCTCGCAGATCGCCGACGAACGCCATTGGGGATTTGTGAATGTGAACTTGCGTCCGTATTACGCCGAGGGTTCGAAGACGGTGGGATTTGAAATCGCCGAGCAACTCGGCTGGCGCTTGCCGGACAACGTGGTTGTGCCGATGGCCGGCGGATCGCTGATCGTGAAAATCAAGAAGGCGTTCGACGAACTGGTCAAGCTGGGGCTGGTCGAGCCCAAGCCGGTAAAGTTTTTTGGCGCGCAGGCTACGGGATGTTCACCGATCTCAACGGCGATCAAGGCGGGCAACGCGGAAATCGAGCCGCAGCGCCCGGCGACGATTGCGCGCTCGCTCGCGATCGGCAATCCGGCGGACGGGCATTATGCCATCCAGACCATCAATCAAACTGGCGGCTGGGCGGAAGATGTTTCCGATCCAGAACTGGTCGAAGGCATTCAGCTTCTGGCCGAAACCGAAGGCGTCTTTACCGAAACCGCCGGCGGCGTCACGGTAAGCAGCGCGCGCAAGCTTTACCAAGAAGGTCGCATCCATCCGGAAGAGACAACGGTTTTGTGCATCACTGGTAACGGGCTGAAGACCACCGACGTGCTGGCCGGGAAATACGAAACTGCCGAACCGATCCCGCCCCGAATCGCGGAGTTCGACAAATACCTGCAGACGCTAGATGCAGAGAAAAGCGTTCCTGAAGTTGTGGAGGCTTGAGATGAACATCACAGTACAAATTCCCACTGCTCTGCGCCGCCTCACCGCAGGGAACGCTCGCGTCACCTGTGCGGCCGAAAATTTGGACCAGCTTTTTTCCCTCCTGGACCAGCAGTTTCCCGATCTCAAGCCGCATCTCCGCGACGAAGCCGGGCAAATCCGGCGCTTTCTCAACGTCTACGTGAACGAGGAAGACATTCGTTTCCTCGGCGGGAAACGCCTACGCGTTCAAGGATGGAGATGAGGTCCTGCTGGTGCCCTCGATCGCCGGCGGGTCGTCGCACAGAGCGCTGTAGCTGCTTTTTCAAGTTATTTCCCCCTCGCCAAAAATTCCTTGCACCTTTTACCTCTTCGTGTATAATCTAACTAACTAGTTAATTAATACGGGAGGCCGTACTGTGAAAGCCGCCATTTCCAAGCCGCGCCTGGGTTCGCGGGGTAATCCGGAAAAGAGCCGGACCGCGATCCTGGAAGCCGCAGTGCGCGAATTTTCCCGCGAAGGTATTGCCGGCGCTCGTACCGACGCCATCGCCGACCGGGCGGGCGTGAACAAGGCCTTGCTGTATTACTACTTCAAAGATAAAGAGACGCTCTACGGCGCGGTGCTTGACCACGTTTTCGGAGGTCTCACCTCGGCGGTGATGGAAGTTCTCGAGCGCGACCTTCCACCGCAAGAGAAAATTCTGGCATATGCCGGTGCGCACTTTGACTACATCGCCCGTAATCCGTTGTATCCCCGAATTGTGCAAGGGGAAATGATGCGTGCCGGGCGGGGTGGCGCACCTCACCTGGAGCGCATCGCGAAACGATACTTCCAGCCGTTGTTTGCCAGGCTCGCAAAGCTGCTCGAGGAGGGAAGAGCGGCGGGGGAATTTCGCGCTGTCGAACCTTTTCACTTCATCCCTTCCATGATCGCAATGATCGTTTTTTATTTCACCAACGCTCCTGTAATGCGCATCATGAGCGGGACTGATCCTTTGACTCCGGAGCGCGTGGTCCAGAGGCGCGCGGCCGTGCTGGATTTTATCTCAGCGGCGTTATTCCGGTCGGGTCCGGCGGAACGACCGCGTGGAGAACAGCCGTGAACACTCGCAATAAATTCTTTCTCATCGTTGCGGTGATCGCAGTGGTGGCACTGGCTTATTACCTGATTTCAACGCCACGGTCCAAAGATCTGATTCTGATTGGTACCGTGGATGCGAACCAGGTAATCGTCAGCCCACAAGTCGAAGGACGAATTTCTCAGCTGCTGGTAGACGAGGGAACAGAAGTGAAGCAGGGAGATCTGATCGCGGTGCTCGATCCTTCAGAGTTGGAAGCACAAGCACGCGCGGCCGCCGCCACCATCGACAGCTTGCGCTCGCAGGTGGCGGTCACGCAGGCGCAAGAACAGGCGATGACTGGCTCGACCACGAGCAGTGTAGCGAACGCCCAGGCCAAGCTGCAATCCGCACGCGCGCAACTGTTGCAGGCCGAGGCCACGCTGACGCGTACAGAGAGCGACAGCCGCCGCACTATCGCTCTGGCCGCTCAGGGAGTTGCATCCGATCAGGATCGAGTACAAGCCGAGAGCAATCTAAAGGCGCAGCAAGCGACGGTACAGGCATTGAAAGAGCAGGTGAGCGCAGCCCAAGCCGACCTTGATACCGCCATTGCAAATACTCATCAGGCGCACGCCGCGCAGAGTACCGTTCAATCGACACGTGCGCAACTGCTGAACGCTGAGGACATGCTGAAACAGGCGGAGGTCCGGTTGGGCTACACCAAAATTTATGCACCTGTGACTGGGACCGTGTCCGTTCGCGCCGCCCGTCAGGGCGAGGTGCTGAACGTCGGCCAGCCAATCGTCACCATCGTGGATTTTGGCGACACCTGGGTTCGCGCTGCGATTCCCGAGACCGAAGCCGACCACATTGGCATGGGTGAAACGCTCCGCATCCGTTTGCCGGGAGGCACGGAAACCTCGGGCAAGGTGTTCTTCAAGTCCCCGGAAGCAGATTTCGCTACGCAGAGAGACGTTAGCCGCCGCAAACGGGATATTAAGACGATTGTGTTGAAGGTCCGGCTGCAAAATCCCAAAGGGGCATATGTTCCGGGAATGACCGCCGACGTGCTGGTCACACCAGAGCAGTTAAATGGCACGGCGCAAGACCAGAAAACCGCATCTGGACGGGTTCCATGATTGCCGATCTCAAATCGAACGGTGCTAATGGGCATGGCGCCGCTCTTCCCAATGCCATCGAAGTCGAACACATCGTAAAGAAGTACGGTGACTTCACCGCTGTCGATGACGTTTCGTTCTCCGTGAAAGAAGAAGAAATCTTTGGGCTGCTGGGGCCAAACGGAGCGGGGAAATCTACGCTGATTCGCATGATGACCACGCTCATCCCGATTACCAGCGGCAAGGCGTTCATTGCCGGCCACGACGTCGCGAAAGAACCCAACGCCGCTCGACGGGCGATCGGAGTGATTCCGCAGGCGCTGACCAGCGATCCGGATTTGACCCTCGAAGAAAACATGAGCATCTATGCCAAGCTCTACGACGTTCCTGCCAAAAAGCGAAAAGCCGCGATCGATGAATTGCTCGAACTCGTGGACCTGACCAAGTGGCGGGATGCGCAAACCAAGACGCTTTCCGGCGGAATGCGCCGGCGGCTTGGAGATTGCCCGTGGGCTGGTGCACAGTCCGCGCATTTTTTTTCTTGATGAACCGACTACCGGTCTGGACCCGGTTTCCCGCGTGGCCGTGTGGGAGATGCTGACCAACATCAAGGCCCACCGCAAGCTCACCATCCTCATCACCACGCACTATATGGATGAAGCCGACCGGCTCTGCGACCGCATCGCCATCGTCGACCACGGCAAACTCGTGGCCCTCGACACTCCCATGGCTCTCAAGGCCAGTGTGCCGGGATCGAATGTGATTGAGGTCCAATTCGAACATGCGCCCGCAGATTGGGAGCAACGCCTCCACAAATTGACCGGCGTCACTTCCGTGCAGCACGAAGGCGCGGACATGTATCGCATCCTCACCGGGGATGGCTCGCGGACGACCACCGAATTGGTGGAAGCGGCGGTACAGGCCAGCGTCCCTGTGAAATCTCTTTCCGTGCAGAACACGACGCTGGACGATGTTTTTGTCCACTACACCGGGCGGCAGTTGCGCGACGAACTGCAGAAGGCCTATGCCTTTGTCATGCCGCCCAGACCGGGGATGCAGCCATGAACCGAATGATGGCCATTGTGGAGCGCGAGATGCGCAAGTTCTTCCGCTCTCCCGCGCTGATGATGGTGTCCATGATCCTTCCCTTGGTCCAGCTCATGGTATTGGGCAATGCCTTTGGCGGGAAGATTCGCGATGCCAAAATAGGTTTGGTCGATCAAGATGGCGGACCGCAAGCGGTCAAGATTCGGGAGGCCTTCGATTCAGTCCATGCCAATATGCGGACGTTCGCCGTGGTCAATTACGACAACGACAAGCAGGCGATGGAGGATGTGCGCAACGGGAAAATCCAGGGGGCAGTGATCATCCCTCCGCAGTATTCTCGGCGGGTGTATGAGCAGGACCAGCCGCATATCGCGCTGGTCGTGGACAACACTGATAATTTCATGAGCTCGACCCTGGAGGACGAACTCAATCAAATCACCCAGGCGCTGAACAATCCCACGGTCGAGCCTCGAATCCTGCAACAGACCGTGCTCCAGATTGTCGAGCTCTATCCCTATATGGAGTACATGAAATATCTGCTGCCGGGTTCGATCGTGCTGGCTATGTATATCTCCGTCATGATCGGCGGCGGGATGCTCTACATCGACGACAAGGCCCGCGGGGTGCACGAGGGCTACCTGGTGACTCCGATTACCAAGATCGAGCTCGTACTCGGTCTCAATACCGCGGGCGCGATTAAGGCGGTGCTGACCGGTGTGATTATCACCATCATCGGCTCGCTCATGGCGGGCGTGAGCACCATCTTCAATCCCGCGACCATGCTGGGGCTGCTGATCATGATTGCGCTTACCTCCGTGGCCTTCAACACCATGATGTTCCTGCTCATGGTGCGAGTGGAGGACCCGCTCGTACCCCGCGCTCTGTTCGGAGTTCTGAACACGCTATTGTTTTTCCCCAGCGGCGCCATTTACCCCATTCAGGCATTTCCCAAGTGGCTACGGGCCATCGCCATAGCCGATCCGTTTACCTATGCGGTGCAGGGGTTCAAGGGCCTGCTGCTGAAGGAAACAGGGTTCGGAGCAATCGTGCCCGATATGATTTATCTCTCCATCTTCGCGGTGGTGACGCTGGCGGTGGCCATGCCTTTGTTCAAGCGCACGTTGTAATTCCCCTGCTGCTGCGGTCCGGCACTTTTCGCCGCGCTCCGGAATCCTTTATGCTTAGGTAGCTATGACTCTGCTGGATGCCGAACCATACGACCCGGCTCATGAGCGGCGGCGCCGACTCAAAATCGGCGGTGTTGTCGCGCTGATTTTAGTGCTGGCCGGGGTAGCCTGGCTGAATCGCAATTGGACCGAAGAGCGCGTAGTAGACCGCTTTTTCGCCGCACTCGAACAGAAAAACTACGAAGCCGGGTACGCCATTTGGCTGCACGATCCGGATTGGCGCCAGCACGTGGATCGTTACTCGCAGTATCCCTTTAACGATTTCTATCGCGACTGGGGACCAGGCGGAGAGTGGGGGTTGATCAACTCACACAAGGTCTACGGTTCCATCAATCCCAGTGGTGGCAGCAGCGGCGTGATTGTCGATGTGATTGTGAACGACCGCACCGAGCACGCCCGCATCTGGGTGCAAAAGTCGGACAAGACGCTGAGCTTTTCGCCGTACTGAGAAAGCCGGGCGGGGGTTTACCGCTTAGCTCCAGCCACGCTTACGCCCAGGTGGGGTCATCTTCTCCAAGCATCTCGCGGAGCTTCTCGGGCCGCCGCATCGGGACACCGACCGACTGACCAAAGAGTGCATCAAGCGTTTCCATCCAGAGGATCTGGCTGGAGAACACGACTCCGAAGTTCCGTGACAAGGCATGGGCCACATCCTGCAGCGGCATTTGCTTCCCGAGTTCCTTCTCGATTGATGTCACCGCCTTCGCTTCGATTCCGCAAGGGATGATCAGGTTGAAGTAGCTGAGGTCGGTGTTGACATTCAACGCGAAGCCATGCGATGTAACTGCGCGAGAAATGTGAACGCCGATCGCCGCAATCTTGGCTTCGCTTGTGGAGGGGCGGGTCTCTGACCCGCCTGGGCGGGGCGCAGCCCCGCCGATACCCGCCGCAGAATCAGTCCAAACTCCGGTTAACCCCGAGATTCGTTTCGCTGGAATCCCAAAATCCGCGCAGGTGCGAATCAGCACCTCTTCCAGACGCCTGACGTATTCGATCGCCCCGAGTGTCTTGCGCTTGCCTTCCGACGAAGGCATTTCGCGCAAATCAAAAATTGGATACCCCACGATCTGTCCGGGCCCGTGGAACGTCACATCTCCGCCGCGGTCGCATTCAAATACTTCCACTCCGCGCTGCGCCAGCAATTCCGGCGAAGCCAATATGTTCTTCGCTTTTGCGTTTCGGCCGAGAGTAATGACCGGCGAGTGCTCGAGCAGTAGCAGGACATCGCCGATGCGGCCCTCTTTGCGCAGGCCGACAAGGCGCTCTTGTAGCCGCAAGCCCGTGGCGTAATCCACCGTTCCGAGTTGGATGACAGAAATCAATTGCTGTAGCAAGCCTCATTGCGCCTGGGCGGGAACTTCAACGTAGGCAGAGTAGCTGTGCGGTTCAGGGATGGGGTCACCATTCCGAGATAATCCCTCGAGATGGAAGGCAATCGCTTCCTGCATCTGCCTTTCCACTTCTTCCCGAGTCTTCCCGGTGGCCACGCATCCGTCCAAGTCAGGCGAATAGGCGGAGTAACCAGTTCCGGTTTGCTCAATCACGATAAGATATTTTTTCATCTCTTTAACCCAGCTTGCTTCAGCACACCGGTGACTCCCACGCGTACGATCCAAGTACCAGCCATCCTGCTCCAACATCTTGATAACGTCTCGTACCTTCATTCTACGCCCCGCCGCTAACCTCGGTAACTCTTTAGACGCGACCTCATCCTGCCAAAACCTCTTCAGCGCCCGCAAAAAGCCGTTTGAGAGACCGAATCACCCAGCGCACCAACACAACGATCGCGACCAGGAACGCCGCCACAATACTTGCCGCCCAATATGGATGCTTCGTGGCAAACCACGTCAGAAACACTGCGAGTGCATCTTCTCCCAGGCTGAGCGCCGTGTTGGAAAATGGCTCGGGAGAAGCCGTAACCGCTGCGCGCGCGGCCGTTTTGCCCCCGTGCGCGGCTAGGGCAATCGCTCCACCCGCCAGCGTGGCGGCGAGTTGCTCCCAAGGCGAAAGAGTCGCGGTGGCGTGGTATGCGATCAAAGCTGCGACAGGAACTCGGATAAACGTGTGAAGGGCATTCCACACCAGATCGAACGCGGGAATTTTATCTCCAAAGAATTCAATCGCGAATAAAACTCCACTCACGGCGATCACGTACCAGCTGGTCAGGATGTGCAGCGACGCCGGCAGCGCGATCATTCCCGCGCGCGCCAACACTCCCAAAGCCAGCACCGTCGCATAAACGTTCAATCCCGCTGCAAAACTGATCGCCACGAGCAATGCGATCAGTTCCTCCGGGGTGAACTTCACGGCCTGCAGTACTCTCTCATGCATTGACGGCTAGACCGTACACACTGTTCGCGGCGTCTAGCATGGCCTCGGCCAGAGTGGGATGGGCGTGAATCGTCCACATCAAGTCCTCGACCGTGGCTTCCAGTTCAATCGCGACCACCGCTTCCGCGATCAACTCCGTCGCCTGCGGCCCAATGATGTGCACTCCCAGAATTTCACCATAGTCCGCATCGCTCACGATCTTGATAAATCCCTCGTGCGCGCCCACGATTGAAGCCCGCGAATTCGCCGTGAAAGGAAATTTGCCGATCTTCAGGTTGTAGCCCGCTTCTCTGGCCTTTTCTTCTGTCAGACCGACGCTGCCGATCTCCGGATGGCAATACGTGCAGTTCGGGATGTGCTCGGGATTAATCGGCTTGGCTGTTTTTCCGGCGATCTTACTAACGGCAACGATTCCTTCCATGGCTCCCACGTGCGCCAACTGTGGCGTGCCCAGCACAATGTCGCCGATGGCATAAATCCCGGGCTCGGCAGTTTGCATCCAGCTATCGGTCTTGAGGAAGCCGCGGTCTGGCTTGATTTTCGTCTTCTCCAGACCAATGTTTTCCGTGCGCGGCTTGCGCCCGACCGCAATCAGAATTTTCTCTGCTTCTATCTTTTGTTGCTTCCCTTCCGCGCTGAAGGTCACAGCGATTCCTGATTTCGTCTTCTCAACCTTCTCTACCTTCGCGCCAGTGTGAAAATTGATCCCCCGCTTCCGGTAGACCCGAGCCAGCTCCTTGGAAACCTCTTCATCCTCTACCGGAACCAGCCGGGGCAGCATTTCCAGAATCGATACTTCGGAATCGAACGAGCGGAAAATCGAAGCAAACTCCACTCCCACAGCTCCGGCACCCACGATCACCAGAGACTTCGGAATTTCCTTGAGGCCGAGAATTTCAATGTTGGTCAGAACCCGGTCATCCGCCTCCAAGCCCGGCATCATGCGGGCTTCGGAACCAGTCGCAAGAATAATGTTCTTTGCTTTGATCTGGTTCGACTTTCCGCCGTTCTCCACTTCCACGGTGAACACGCCGTTTTTCGCCGCGCCAGTAAGCTTGCCGTAACCTTTAATCGTCTCCACCTTATTCTTGCGCATCAGGAAATCGAGACCCTTGGTGTGTTTGGTGACAATCTTCGACTTCCGCTCCTGCACCGCCGCCCAATTCAGCTTGCGCGCGTCCACGCCTTCAATGCCGAATTCTTTTGCGTCTTTCAGGTGGTCCCAAAGTTCGGCGTTGAACAGCAGCGCCTTGGTCGGAATGCAGCCCACGTGCAGACAAGTCCCGCCCAGCACGCTGTCTTTTTCGATGAGTGCAGTTTTCAGGCCGTACTGCCCCGCGCGGATGGCAGCGGTGTATCCCGCCGGCCCGCTGCCGATGATGGCGATGTCATAAATGGTGTCAGGCAAAGGAGTGCTCCTTACTAGTAAGAACATAAGAACAGATGACCGAGGGCAAACGGATGATTCTAGAACAGCGGAAGGGAATGGCAAAACCGACCGGCAGAAGATGCTCCGTAATTCTGGTCAAGTCCAACCACATTGTCATCCTGAGGGGAGAAGAGCGATTCGCAGATGCGAATCGCTCTGCGGAGTCGAAGGACCCTGGGGCTGGCGTTGTCATCCTGAGCGGAATGGGGCTTCGCGAAGCGAAGCCTTATGGAGTCGAAGGATCCCTATCAGCCGAAACCCCACATTGGCGCATCAGGGCATTTTCTCGGCGGAGCGTAGTGGGTGCGCTCCGAGGGCAGCGGCAGGATGCCTGCACCCCCGGGCGACGGATTTTCAGGCTTACCCCAGCAGCCTCGCCGCTTCCTTCGCGTAGTAAGTCAAAATAGTCCCCGCGCCCGCCCTGCGAATCGAGACCAGCGATTCCATCATCACGCGTTCGCGGTCAATCCAGTTATTGCGGGCAGCGGCCTCGATCATCGCGTACTCGCCTGAGACCTGATATGCCGCTAAGGGCACATCGAAGCGCTCGCGTGCCGCGGCGATCACATCCAGATAAGGCATGGCCGGCTTCACCATAATCATGTCCGCGCCTTCTTCGATGTCGAGCTCGATCTCGCGCATGGCTTCGCGTAGGTTCGCCCCATCCATTTGATACGAGCGCCGGTCTCCGAATTGCGGCGCTGAATCTGCCGCCTCGCGAAACGGTCCATAAAATCCAGACGCGAATTTCGCAGCGTACGAAAGAATCGGCGTATTCGCGAATCCAGCTTCGTCGAGAGCTTTGCGAATGGCGCCGACGCGGCCATCCATCATGTCAGAGGGAGCGATGATATCGACTCCCGCGCGTGCCAGCGAAACCGACGTTCGCGCCAGGATTTCCAGCGTGGCGTCGTTCACAATTTCGAATTCCGGCTGAGCCGCCTGAGCCAGTTTCGCCGCAACCGCGTCAATGACTTTTGCTTTCTCGCCTGGCTGCACAACAACGACCCTGGTCATGACGTCCCGGGCCGCGGCTCCCAGCGACTGAGGCGGGCGCGCAGCTCTCACCACTCCGCAGTGCCCGTGCGACATGTATTCGCAAAGGCAGACGTCGCCCATCACGATCAAATCACGCACTTCCCGCTTGATAGCCCGTGCTGCCTGCTGCACGATGCCATCTTCGGTCCAAGCCCCGGTGGCCACATCGTCTTTCTTCTCGGGCAGCCCGAACAGAATGACCGCCGGAACACCCAGCGCATACGTCTCGCGCGCTTCCTTGATCGCCTCATCAACCGAGAGATTGAACACACCCGGCATCGAGCGCACTTCTTTGCGCACACCTTCGCCTGGGCATACGAACAACGGATAGACAAAGCTCTCAGGCGTGAGCCGGGTTTCGCGAACCATCGAACGCAGAGGTTCGCTGCGACGCAGACGTCGAAGGCGAGTGACCGGAAAGGCCATAAGGAAGCCAGAACCACTGAAATACCGCTGCTGTCAACTCGATTCTAGCAGAGCCTGTGTCACCTCTTCGTGTAACTTCGTAGCCTTCGTGGTTTACGAACTCAGGGAGCCAGCTTTGTTGCCCGAGGCCTCCAACGCCGATCCTGCTATCTTCCCAGTACGAAAGTAACGCCCCGCCACACGCAGACCTGTAAACCCGCGACCCAGGCCAATAGAATTTCGAGTATCCATGTCTATCTGGAAACACTCCATCGGAAAACACTGGAGAATGGCCGGCACCGCCGGGTTGATTCTGACTTATGCGGTGGTTTCTCTGAGTTTGCCTGCGGGCGCTCCCCAAAAATTTATTGGCGACTTCACGCCGTTTCTGCTCCTTCTGGCTGCCTCTGCGATCATGGTTCGGAATGCGATTTCAACCCGTGGCCAAACCCGCCTGTTCTGGGCTCTGCTGGCAATTGGGTGCGTATTGTGGATGGGCAATGCCGCCCTGTGGTTCTTTTATGAGGTGTTGCGTCACCGTGACGTTCCCGAACCTTTTGTCGGCGACGTCATTCTTTTCATCCACGTGGTACCCTTCATGGCGGCTGTGGCGCTGCGTCCCCATCGCCCCGTGGGACAGCAGAAACTTTACTTCAGCACGCTGAATTTCGTTCTTCTCCTTGTGTGGTGGGTATTTCTCTACGCGTTTGTGGTTTTTCCTGACGAATATGTTTCTCTCAACGTCAGCGTCTATAGCCGCAGCTATGATCTTCTTTATCTGTTGGAAGATATCGCCCTCTTGGTGGCGCTGGCCGCGCTGGCTCTGAGCGCCCGCGGAGCCTGGAAGCGAATCTACTGGAACCTTTTTGTCGCGCTTTCCCTCTACACCATAAGTTCGGAAACTATCAATGCAGCGATTTCCGCTGGCCGTTACCACACCGGAAGCCTCTATGACGTTCCGTTCATAGCCTCCCTTTGCTGGCTCGTGGCAGCTGTGGTCTTGGCTTGGCAATTGCAGCCCCAATTCGAAGTAGAGACGGTGGCCGAACAACGATGGATGTCGTTCGCCCCGCGGTTGGCACGACTCGCCATCCTTTCTCTGCCAGCCATGGGCTACTGGGCCTGGTTCTATGACACTGCGCCCCTAAAATTGCGCTACTTCCGCTTGCTCGTGACTCTGGTCGCGATGCTGGTGCTGGGTCTTTTCGTTTTTGTCCGCCAGTACTTGCTGGACCACGAATTGATGCGGTTGCTGGCGGAATCGCGCCGCGCGCTCGATAACCTGCAACGTCTGCAAACCCAGGTCGTCCAGAAGGAAAAATTGGCTTCGCTCGGACAGTTGGTCGCCGGCGCCGCTCACGAGATTAACGCTCCGCTCGATGCGATCTTGCAAAATGCCGGCGTGCTCGTGAGCCACGAAAGCCTGGAAGCGAGCCAGGTCAGCATGACCAAGAAGATTGCCGAACAAGCGCGCCGCGCACAGGAACTGGTTTCCGGCCTGCTCAGCTTTGCGCGACAGTCGCCGGGAGAGAAAAGTCTGGTGGAAGTCGGCCAGGTCGTGCACCGTGCTCTGCAGATGAAGCTGCTGCATCTGGAGAACCACAAGATCAAGGTTGAAACCAGCGTCCCGGATGGATTGCCTTCGATCTGGGGCAATGCGAACCAGCTGATTCAGTGTTGCCTTGAGATCATCGACAACGCGCTCGACGCCTTAGAAGGCACGCCGGGTGCAACCTTCTACGTCAATGCGCGCCACGAAGGCGAGGAGGTGGTGCTGGAATTCGCCGATTCTGGCCCCGGCCTTCGCGAACCGCAGCGGGTTTTCGATCCTTTTTACACCACCAAGCCGATTGGCAAAGGAACTGGCTTGGGTCTCAGCGCCACGTATGGCGTGGTGCAAGATCACCAGGGACAGATTTCCTGCCAGAACCGGACGGAAGGCGGTGCAATCTTTACCATCCGACTCTCTGTGGCTCGACCAGAGATGACCGTTAAGGCCGCAGCACCGAAAGAGCAACCCGCCCTCATTCCCGCCCGCTGATTTGCGTTACACGACTTCGTGTCACTTCGCACCCTTTGTGGTTCCTTGGTTTTTTAAGGTTCGCCCTGAGCCGTGATCTACAACCTTCCATACCCATCCCTGTAGCGAAACCTTCCCCCTCCGGTAACATAGACAAGCCATGCCGCCCGCACCCCTGACTCACGCCAGCGCGCAAGTCCTCGAGTTCGAATCGCTCCGCGAACTCCTCCGGGGCTATGCTTCGTCTCCGCTGGGGCAGCAACGCATCCTCACACTCTTTCCTTCCACCGATCGGGAATGGATGCAAAATCAGCAGCAACTCACCAGTGAGATTCGCGGATTCCGCCGTGCCGGCGCTAGCTTCGATTTCTCTGCTTTGCTCGATGTCCGGCAACTGGTTGAGAAGTCCCGTATAGGCGGGGCCGTGCTCGAGGGTGCGGAAATTCGCGACGTTGTGCTGGTGGTGGACCGAGCCGCCGAATGGCGTGAAATCGCCCTGAACCCGCCCGCCGCCATGAAGACAGGATGGACCAGTGTTTCCCAACTTTCCGCCGCCATCATCGATTTCACGGACTTCCTGCGCGGCTTCCGCAACAAGTTTCAGCCCGACGGCTCGCTCGAAGATCGCGCCTCGCCGGAACTAGCCCGCATCCGCCGCGATATCGAAAAACAGAAACGCCTCATTCAGGAATCGCTGCGTGGTTATCTCCGCAGGCTGTCTGAAGGCGGCGCTGTCCAGGACGAACTGATCACCATCCGTGGCGAGCGTTTCGTTGTTCCCATCAAAATCGAACAGAAGCGCCGCGTCCAGGGCGTGGTTCACGGAGCCAGTTCCAGCGGGCAGACAGTTTTCGTCGAGCCGCTCGAAACCATCGAGCAAAACAACGAGCTGGTGCGCCTGCTTGACGAAGAACAAGCCGAGATTCACCGCATCCTGCTGGAGATGACGCAGCGCATCGGCGTCAGCGCCGATGCGATTCTCGCAGCTTCCGAAGTGCTCGCCGAACTGGAG
The DNA here is from genome assembly GCA_963759395.1 of uncultured Acidobacteriota bacterium. GTDB lineage: Bacteria > Acidobacteriota > Terriglobia > Terriglobales > Acidobacteriaceae > CAVWZH01. The sequence goes on from CAVWZH010000007.1 coordinate 82,480, forward strand.
TTGCAGTTCGCCAAAGCACGCTTCGCCGAAGACTACAGTTGTGTTCCAGTTAGCCTCCTTGAACACAATTCGCAGCAGGACAGACCACGTGGCGACAGCCGCCCTCGGCTGTCGCTTCACAACGCTCGCCACCCTCTGCTCGAACGTAACCTGAAAGCAAAAGGAGCCCGCACCGTGCCCACCACGATCGAGCTCGAAGGCGAAGCCCGAGAACTCGTCATCACCGGGCCGAACACCGGAGGCAAGACCGTTGCTCTCAAAACTCTGGGGCTCCTAGCGCTCATGGCCCAAGCTGGCATTCCAGTTCCCGCCGATCGTGCGGACCTTCCGATCTTCGACGCGGTCCTCGCCGACATCGGAGACTACCAATCCATCGAGCAGAATCTTTCAACTTTTTCCGCACATGTCACCAACATCGACTTCATTTCCCGCACCGCGACCGCGCAATCACTGGTTCTGCTCGACGAACTAGGCTCCGCCACCGATCCCGAAGAAGGCGCGGTCCTGGCCGTCGCCATCGCCGAGCACTTCCGCCAAATCGGCTGCATCACGATTATTTCCACCCATCACACGTCCCTGAAAGTCTATGGCGCCAACACGCCCGGAGTGGTGAATGCCGCGGTCGGTTTTAACGAAACTACGTTGCAGCCTACTTACGAATTGAAGATCGGCGTGCCGGGTGCCTCCGCCGGAATCAACATCGCGCAGCGGCTGGGCCTGAATCCTTCCATTATTGAAGCCGCTCGCGCCCGCCTGGGAACGCAAGCCCGTGACGTCGGCCAGTTTCTCGATCGCCTGCATTCCGAGTTGCGCGAAGTAGAAAGCCGACCGCCTTCGCCTGCGGACTCGCGAAGAGGAACTACAGCGCGAAAAGGCGCGCCTGGCCTCCGAAGGCCGCAAAGACCAGCAAACCAAAATCAAAGAAATGGAAAAGAAGCTGGAGAGCGTGCTCCGCGACTTCGAATACCACGCGCGCGAAGCCGTCAACGCCATCCAGGACCGCGCCGCATCGCAAAGGCTCTCGAAAGATGCCGACCGGCGAATCTCCAAGCTGCGGCGCGAATTTCGCGAGCAGTTTGATTCGACCGTCGTCGCGCACGCTAGCGGCGCCGACCAGGGCGATCCCAACGCGCAGCCGCAGATGGTGAAGCACGTCTCCGAAGGCGACACAGTTAAGCTGAAATCCGTGGGGCGGCCCGCGGTGGTCGCGCGCAAGATTGATGACAATCATTTCGAAGTCGAAGTCGGCGCGATGAAAATGAAGATCGCGCGCGCCGACATCGCCGAGGTCATCTCGCGCACCGCAGACTCTCCCGTCAAAGCCGCCCGCGCGCGCGGCATTTCAGTGACTCTCGAATCAGAAACGCAGGTGCCCGCCGAGATCAACGTCATCGGCCGCACCGTCGATGACGCCACCCGCGAAGTCGAAAAGTTTGTGGACCGCGCATTCCTCGCTGGCCTCGCGCGCGTGCGCGTCGTTCACGGCAGCGGCATGGGTATCCTGCGCAAAGCGCTGCGCCAGTACCTGCAAACCCATCCGCACGTAGAGTCGATCACCGAGCCTCCCCAGAACGAAGGCGGCGCCGGAGCGACGGTGGTAGAGCTGAGGGTGTGAATCAATTGCATATTGATGACAGCTATTCTCGCCAAGCACAGATGAATTGGCCGGCGTTGTATGTGGGTGAGGCTGTCGTTTGGAGAGGAAAGCCTCTCCGATCAAAATACACAATGAAGGACGCGAAGCTGACACTCGCCGGCATACCCGTCGCGGCTTTCATTACTTTCTGGATGTCGATGGCACTGAGAATTCCGAAAAAAGCCGGTCCGGTGGCATGGCTGTTCCCCATGTTTGGAATGCTCTTCGTCCTTCAATCGCTTTACCTGCTGGTCGGTCACTATCTGCGGAACTGGCTGGAGTGGGAGAATGTGGAATACGCGGTCACGAATCGGAGGACGGTTATTCGCCGGGGCCTTTGGCGGGTTTTCGAGGTGAGTCGGCCACACTCCGACTCGCCGATTGAGGTCCGCGCCAGTACAGACGGCGCAGTCGGCGCCGTAATATTTCAGCCTCCGGGCAAACCCAATCTCACAAGATTCAGTCAGCAAATAAGCAGTATGTTCAATCCTGAACTCAGGACAAAAGAGTTCGGCCTTTACGGTTTGGAGAATCCGGGCAATGTTTATCGGATTATTCTCGCCCAAACCAGTGCCGCTCCAACGGAAGCCGAAAAAAGCGTGTGACACCGGTTTTCCGCTGTCCTCCACGCGTCAGACTCCTTATCCACAGCTTCTCCACAGCAATCTGCTTCCGGTATATTCACATCAGCCCTGCTCTGGCCCACAATTCCTGCGGACAACTGTCGCCCTCGCCCACATATGGCTAATCCCGGAGACTTCGCGTACACGGTGAAGCAGCAAGCGGACATCGTCCGCGTGGTGGGCGAGTACGTCAAGCTCAAGAAGGCTGGGGCGCAGAACTATTCCGGACTTTGCCCTTTCCATAACGAAAAGACAGCGTCGTTTTCGGTGCATGCCACGCGCCAGTTCTATCACTGCTTTGGCTGCGGGGCTTCGGGAGACGTGTTCAGCTTTGTGCAGAAGATTGAGAACGTCACCTTCCCTGAAGCGGTGCGGGCGGTGGCGCAGAAGCTGGGCATTGCGCTGCCCAAGGTGAGTTACAACAGTCCAGCGGAAGCGAAAGAGGCGAAGCTGCGTACTGTGCTGCTCGAAGCCCATGAGCGGGCCGCTGATTTTTTTCAGGAGTGTCTGCGGAGGCCGGAAGGCGCGCATGCGCGGGAATATCTGGCGGGGCGGGGGCTGAATGAAGAGATGATCCGGACGTTTCGCATTGGGTTTGCCCCGGATTCGGGGTTCGTGTTGCGCGACCGGATGAAGGGAGAGTTTGGAGAAGAGGTGTTGCGGGAGAGTGGGCTGTTTTCGTGGAAGGAAAGCGGTCAGCCATCGGCCAACGACCGTTCTGAGCCTGCCCTGAGCCGAGCGAAGGGACCATCGGCCAACGACCGTTCTGAGCCTGCCCTGAGCCGAGCGAAGGGACCAACGGCCAACGACCAAAGGCCAACGACCAACGACCAAGGACCAACGACGTCTGTGATGTATTCCAAATTCCGTAACCGCGCGATGTTTCCGATAACGAACGAAACGGGACGGGTGATCGCATTCACTGGGCGGACGCTCTCTACCGACGAAAAAGCTGGGCCTAAATACCTGAACTCGCCCGAGACCGCGATTTACTCGAAGTCGAAAGTTCTCTTCAATCTCGATCACGCCAAAGAAGCGATTCGCAAGCTGGATTACGCCATCCTGGTCGAGGGCCAGATGGATTGCATTTCGGTTTACGCGGCTGGATTTCACAATGTGATTGCCAGTTCCGGCACGGCATTCACTGATCTGCAGGCCCGTCTGCTGGGGCGTTTCAGCAAGAATGTCGTCGTGAATTTCGATCCGGATACAGCTGGCGCTCGCGCCACCGAACGCACGCTGGGTTTGCTGGTGGAAGAAGAATTCCAAATCAAGGTACTGACACTGGAGTCAGGATTTGACCCCGATCTTTACATCCGGCGAAAAGGCAAAGAGGCTTACGCGGCGGCGCTCAAGAACTCGCAAAGGTATTTCGACTACCTGATCGAACGCGCGCGGGCGCAGTTTCCGGTGCGCAGCGCGGAGGGCAAAGTGAAAGCGGTGAATTACCTGCTGCCGCACATCCAGCGCGTCCCCAGCCGGATCGTGCGCGACGAGTTGTCGCGCGAGATCGCGCAGAAACTGGGCATTGATTCGGCGGTACTGCGGCAAGAGTTGAAACATGCTGCCGCCAGCCGATCTGTAGCCAGCCTAAAGGCCCCGGCCGAAGCCCAGATTACGGACGCGGAGAAAATCCTGGTTCGGGCGCTCGCCTCGGCCACGGAAATGCAGTCTTCTGAAGAGCACATTTCGGCGCGCGATGGCGCGGAAGAAGAGTTCGATCCGGCCCGCCAGGCGCAGTATGTCTTGAAGAATGAGCGGCTGCATGTCGGGCTGGCGACCGAGGCGCTGATCGAGGCTCTACTCGAAGCGCCGCATGAGATGGCCGACGTCATGAACCTGGAGCTGCCCGGGACCGACCGCAACCTGTTGGCCAGCATGCTGATGCGCGACGAAGAGCCGCTGACCGCAGAACGGTTAGAAGGCGCGGTGCGGGCCCTGCGCCGCATGCAACTGCGGCGTAGGTTAGAACAAATCCAGATCGAATTGCAGGCCAGCCGCACCCGGGACCCGGAGCGGATGCAGGCGCTGCTGCAAGAAAAAATGCGGATCAAACGGGCCTTGATGGATCCCAGCCTGATCGAGGAAGGTGCGAAGCAGTCGGCATAAGCTAAGGAGCTAAGTGATTGAGCCGCAGAACCTTGAAACTAAACGGCTCAATTTGGCATCTAAGTTGTTAGTGGAAAGCAAGATACGGGGAAGTGCCGGAACACAACTAAGTTTCTGATACAGCAGCGGGGCGCAACGTGCTACAATCTGAAAGTTTGGACTGTCTGTTTGTCCCGCAAGTCCACGTTCCCACCGATAAAACGTTAAAGCGTCCGTCACCGGACGAGTGAGGATATTCTTTCTTGGCTCTAGAAGACAAGTACGACGACATTAAGAAGCTGATCGACGCAGGAAAAGAAAAGGGATATCTAACCTACGATCAAGTCAACGATTTGATCCCGCAGGATGTGCACAGTCCCGACGACCTCGACGATCTGCTGACCACGATTGGCACGCAAGGCATCGACGTGCTGGAGGGGCCGAAGCTGCCTTCTTCCGCCGCGCTCGATAAAAAATTCGATGATGAAGAAGCCGGAGAGGACGTCGAACTCGACCTCACTCCCGGCACTCTGGAAAAAACCAACGACCCCGTCCGCATGTATTTGCGCGAGATGGGGACAGTTCCGCTGCTCACGCGCGAAGGCGAAGTGGAAATCGCCAAGCGCATCGAGCGCGGGCAGTTGCGCGTTTTGAAGGCGCTCTCGCGCTCTCCCATCGTCATCAATGAACTGCTGGCGCTGGGCGAAGATCTCAAGAAGAGCGTCCGCTCCATCAAGGAAGTGGTCACTTTCGACGAGGAAGAGATCACCGATGAAATTCTGCAGAACCGCCTGAAGGAGTTCACGGGAAAGATCGACGAACTCGCCAAGGCCTACAAGAAAGCCAACCAGCTGGCGGAAAAGTTTGCCAACGTTTCGCAGAAGAAACGGCCCAAAGACCATCGCCGCTACCGGCTGCATCTGGCGCGGGCCATCGTGAAGGTCTCGTTGTGCGTGCGCAAGCTGGCATTCACCAACAACGAGCGCAAACGGCTGATCGAACGCGTCAACAAGACGGTCGACACCATGCGTTCGCTCGACCGCCAGTCGCAGAACCTGGAGAAAAAGGCCGACGCCACGCGCAGCGAAGAGCAGCGCAAGGAATACCGCCGCCAGTCCCGCGCCATTCGCTCGGAACTGGAAAAGCTCGAAGCCGAAGCCGGAGTCGCGTTTCTGGAACTCAAGCGCACGCAGCGCGAGATCATCCAGGGCGACATGGACGCGGAGCAGGCCAAGCGGGAGCTGATCGAGGCCAACCTGCGCCTGGTGGTTTCCATCGCGAAGAAATACACCAATCGCGGCTTGCAGTTCCTTGACTTGATTCAGGAAGGCAACATCGGCTTGATGAAGGCCGTCGACAAGTTCGAATACCGCCGTGGCTATAAGTTTTCGACTTATGCCACGTGGTGGATTCGGCAGGCGATCACGCGTGCCATCGCCGATCAGGCCCGCACCATCCGCATCCCGGTGCACATGATCGAAACCATCAACAAGCTGATCCGCACTTCGCGGCAGCTGGTGCAGGAACTGGGACGCGAACCCACGTCAGAAGAAATCGCCAAGCGCATGGATATTCCGGTAGCGAAAGTGCGCAAGGTGCTGAAGATCGCGCAAGAGCCGATCTCGCTCGAAACGCCTATCGGCGAAGAAGAAGATTCGCATCTGGGCGATTTCATCGAAGACCGCGGCGTGGTTTCGCCGGCGGAGGCGGTGATCAACGTCAACCTCAAAGACCAGACTTCGCAGGTGCTGCGGACGCTGACGCCGCGCGAAGAGAAAGTCATCAAGATGCGCTTCGGTCTGGAAGATGGCAGCGAGCACACGCTCGAAGAAGTCGGCCAGTCTTTCGCCGTGACTCGCGAACGCATCCGCCAGATCGAAGCCAAGGCGCTGCGGAAATGCGGCACCCATCACGCTCGCGAAAGCTGCGGGCGTTTATGGATGGCGTGCGGGACTAATAATGCTTGCGTGGGGACGGCCGGCCCTCGCCGTCCCGCCGCCGAGCGAAGCTCGGCCATCTTCCCGCTCTTCAAGTTTTGTCATTCCGAGCGCAGCGAGGAATCTGCTTTTAGGCACGGCTTCGACCGCGCCTTTGTCGTTCCAAATTCAGACCTCTTGTCATCCTGAGCGGAGCATGAAGTCGGCTCTGCGGACTTCATGCGGAGTCGAAAGCCTGCCCTGAGAAGAGGATCTCTACCCAAAGAGTGCTGCCGGGAATAGGGATTCCTCGGTGCGCTCGGAATGACAAGTATAGGCACGGCTTCGGCCGTGCCTTCTTCGTACCCAAATTCAGACCTCTTGTCATCCTGAGAAGCGCTTTTAGCGACGAAGGATCCCTGCAACTCTCCAGAATGCAAAATCACGGCCCCAGCGCCACACGTCGGTGGTGCCCACGCTTCGAGAACCGCGAAGCGTGGGGCAGCCCATCCCGTGGTGGCGCTCGAAAAAGCAAAGCTGGGCGCGCCCTCCGGGAATAGAGATTCCTCGCTGCGCTCGGAATGACAAGAAAGGCACGGCTTCGGCCGTGCCTTTTGTCGTTCCAAATTCAAACCTCTTGTCATCCTGAGGAGCGCTTTTAGCGACGAAGGATCCCTGCAACCCTCCAGAATGCAAAATCACGCGCGGCTTCGGGCCGTGCATTTGACGGGGCCGCCGGCACTGGTACCATCGAAATAGACAGGCGTCGGTCAGTACCATATCGCAAAGCTCCGGGGTGATTACCCGGAGCTTTTGCTTTTTGTCGATCTCCACACTTGTGCACAAACCGCAGAGATAGGCCACCCGTCCTCTAGTCATCCTGAGGAGCGTTCTTAGCGACGAAGGATCCCTGCAACTCTCCAGAATGCAAAATCAGGCGCGGCTTCGGCCGCGCTTTTCTTGCGGCGGAACGATGCCTACGCCGTCGCTCGGGATGACAGCTTCAGAGGCTGGACCATCGGCTGCTTCCGTCTTTTAGCCTGCCACAAATCGTACTGGCTCTGCATGTTCATCCAGAGTTCCGCTGAAGTTCCAAGGGCTGATGCAAGGCGGAGGGCCATGCTCGCCGAGATTCCTGCCTTGCCATTCAACACGCGCGACAGCGTCACACGAGTGACCCGAAGATGGGCAGCGGCGGCGGAAACAGCCATCTTTCCCAAGTACTCCCGCAACACTAAGCCGGGATGCGGCGGATTGTGCATGCTCATAGAAAGCTCCTAGTGATAATCCTGATAAAGGTTTCGATCACTGCTTCATCGGCTGACGGCGGCCGTGACGGATGTGCAGCACATACACCGCGTTGCCAGAAACCGTAAACAAAATTCGATACACATGCGGCGGGTGGCCATAGAGCAGGTGACGTACCTCAAACGGAAAGAATGTATTTTCTGGAGCCAGCGGGCACCGCTCAGGAAATTGGGCGAGGGATTCGATTGCATGGGTTAACGCCGCAAACCAGCGGGCGCCGGCTTCTCCGGCATGCTGCGACAGCAGCCATTCGAGGATCGCGTCCGCGTCGCGCTCCGCTTCCGCCGTCGTTTCAACCCGGAATGTCATGTTTGCGGCGCAGGTCCGCAAGAAAATCGGGGGCGGGTCTGGTGCGGCCAGCGCTTACATCTTCGTAACCGCGGCGAATCCCGGCAACGGCTTCTGCGGAGTCCTGCCGCTCCCACTCCAGATAGGCTGCGAGAGCGTCATCCAGAGCGGCGGCAGGATCCTGGCCGCGCCGTTTGGCGTATTCCTCCAGTTGGGCCCTGCGCTCCGGCTTGAGTGGGATCGCATCCATAGCGGAGTTCCTCCCCCTCTCTTTATCGTATGGCGGAGGGGTGCCGAGGTCAAAGGGATTTGGAACGGAGACAAGCGGAAGTGTTTCCTATCCCGGTTGGGCGCGAAATAAATGGGGTCACTTCCGTCTGTCCCCGCATTTGAACTGGGGGTTACCTCTGCTCAAAGAAGGCGTAACAAAGGAATATGGAAAACGAGACTGCAAGCTATAATCTCTCTATCAGCCAACACACATGACTGCGCCAAAACGAATCCGGACGGTGCTCTATGGAGACCAGCGTCTCTCCGCCGGAGAGCTAGAGGTTCTCCACACCCCGGCGATGCAAAGGCTCTATGGCCTCAGGCAGCTAGGTTTTACGGATCGCGTTTTTATCGATGCTTCGCACTCTCGCATCCACCACGTAGTAGGAGTGCTACACCAGGTTGATAACCTTACTTCGGCGGTTGTGGCCAACCTCAAACGAAGTCGTCGCACACTGCGGATCGGTCGCAAGGGCGACCACGAGAACTTGCCCGCGTCTCAGCTCGCCATTATCGTCCGCAAGCGCAAGCCCGTCGTAAGGCTTGTCGGCCTTCTTCATGACTTGACACATGCCCCGTTCGGCCACACGGTGGAAGACGAAATAAAACTTGTGGGAACCAAGCATGACGACCCGGCGCGCCAAGCGACCGCATTCTACAGGCTGCTGTGCCAGTTGATCGCATGGCTCGCAGTCGAGGCAAACGTCACTGATCGCTTCCCAGAGGCGCTGAGGCCCTTTCTCTCCCAGGCGGCCGATGTCGATACGCCTAGCGCCACCGAGGTGGGTGAACTCGCGCGGCACTTACTTGAACTGGATGGCCCGAAGATCAGCGCTTGCTGGCGTTTGTCTCGTCAGGAGTTTGCCGAACTGCTCGCACAACTGGGGTGTGCGATGCATGCACTCTTGCATCTTGAAGCCTTGCACAAGATGACCCCGGCTCCGGAGGAATTGCCTAAGGAAGAAGAATACGATTTCCAGGCAGCGATACGAATTGCTCTCACTCAAACGGCTTTCGAGCCGCTACTCCAAGACTTTGAGTTCACGCCGATGCGGGACGCCTTCATGCTCGACATCGTCGGCAACACTGTCTGTGCTGACTTGCTGGATTATGCCCAGCGCGACAGCCATTTTGCCGGCCTTCGCCTTGATTACGATTCGAATCGGATTGCGGAGAACTTCACTCTTGTCAGCTTTGACCAGTCGGCCTACGAGTTAAGCCATCGGCAAACTGATGGAGACGGCGACCTGCGTCGGAAGATGCCGCAGGGCGTCGACGATCCGTTTGAGGGCTGGTGCCTCAGAACCGCGATTTCACTGTTCTCGCACAAATACCGAACGGACATTCCGAGCGAGCTGATGAATTTGCTCAACGTCCGCTTCTACTTGTACGAACGGGTAATCTATCACCCGACAAAGTGCGCGGCCGGATCTATGCTTGGTACGGCCCTCCAACTTCTTGGGTGGCGCCGGTCGGCTAACGGCGCCCAGCCTAATCTTCCCCCTCATCTACGCTTCGTCGGGGATGACGTATTCCTGCATGACATTCGCGCTGCGCTGGCTTTTATGCTCGACTGGGTCGGCAAAAAACCAGATACGCAACGGATCGAGGCTGCGGATCTGGAACAGATCACAGGTATGGACCGAGTCCACAACGGTCTCGTGCCTAGCCTCCTCCGGCTTCGAATTGACCAGACATTCGCGGAAGTACGTCGCGAACTCGTAGCTTCCAAGCTAATGCTCGATCGCCTGATGGCCCGCCGTTATTTCAGGCCGGTTTGGAGAGCTCTGCCCAGTTCGACTGATGCGAGACTACAGGCAGGCCCGGACGCGTTGGCCAAGCTCTTTGGCGATCCCAACGACAGATACGAAGCGGAACGCAAAATTGAGACAAAGGCCAACCTTCCGCTAGGCACTGTTGCCATACACTGTCCAAGCAGAAAAACGGCTAGGAAGATTGCGAATGTCCTGCTGACGAAGCCCGGGGAAGATAACCAAGACGAGGTCTGCAAGTTGAAAGACATCGGATCACTCGACGGCCCAACTTTCGGCGAACATCAAAAAGCCGTTAAGGCCGTCGAAGAGATGTACGGATCGATGTGGCGACTGACAGTTTATGTTGCGCCTGAGCACTTGGATCGATACGAGGAAATCGTGAAGGCGTCGGGGCAGGTGGTATTCGAGACTGTCGACCTCCACCGTCAGTTCGAGGGCAAGGATATCCCCTGGAGCAATGATGAGCACCTCCAGAATGAGCTCAAGACGAAGCTAACCTCTGGGGAAAGCGCGTCCGTCCCGAATGATTTTGAACTTAGCCCCCTCGGCATATGGATGGGGCAGATGGGCGACCGACTTCTGGAGTCCGGCCGTCTTGCTAATGTTCCGTCGGAACTTCTAGGGCGGCCCGACGGCATTCCGCCAGCAGCGCGTGCAGAAATCGAAAAGGCTCTCATCGCCGCGCTGGAGCCCGAGGTCAAGGCTCCCAGTGCTGGCGCAATTAAGGAGAGTCCAGTCGAGAGGGTGGAAATCCTGCTCCAGCAACTGAAAACTCACAGTAAGAGAGTTAAACGCGCTGAAATTGATAAGTTCAGGTACCGCTATACGCAACCCCTTGCCAAACTTCCGCGCGAAGCGTTTGAGGATGTCGTTACCCAGATGGAGGGTGCCATCTTGCGAACTGGGGCACTCGATCAACAAGGTGCAACGGTCCACAAGGGGACGAGGCTCGATCAGTTCCGGGACGCGCTGGATGAACTTCTGAAGAAATACGGAGCCGCGCCGCTCCCAGTCGGAAAGGGTGAGCTCTTTGGAGGATCGAATTGATACGTCCTGCTAGAGACTGGGGAGCCGAGAATTGGGCCGACGTATTGCCCAGCATACTCGGTTTCAAACGCCCGCCGATTGACCTATATGCCGTCGCTCGACATCGTCGAGTACGGCGTCTCAGTTTCCGTTTTATTATTCCTCGCGGAATGATGGTGCCGGTTGAGGGGGGCTTCGAGGTCTACCTGCGCGACCAGACGGAAAAGGATGTAGATATCTCTAGGGCGGAAACGATAAATGATCTATCGTTTCGCCAGCGGTTTTCGTTAGCCCATGAGATCGCGCATACCCGATTCTATCGATCCTCGGACACGGTACCCTCACCGGATGCCATCACGCCAACTTGGCGTAACCTGGAGGACAACTGCGACCGAATGGCTGGCTGCATTTTAATTCCGACATATCTTCTCAAGCAGAAAATCCGGGACTACGGAAAGGAAATTGATGGCGAGTTTGTCCGATCAGTCGCCTCAGATTTCAGAACATCTGTGACGGTTGCCCTTGAACGACTCAGAGTGGTCGAGGCAGCAAGCTCATTCGACCGCTGCATCCTGCTGGCGCAGAGAGTCCAGGGTGACGCAGAGATTCGCTCCTTGTTCTTTGGACTAGGGCTATCTCCGGTTCTTCCGCGTCCGGAGAAATATACCCTTATAACCGACTGGCTCCCGAATTTTCCGCGTCATGCTTTCGATCGAAGGGACGACAGCGGCTCCTTCGCGACCCGAAGGGGGCGAACAATTACGTTCACGACAAGAGATCTGGGGAACAGCGGTCGCTTTCTTCTGGAGCTGCAAGCGGCGTAACAGGTTTGCCCCAAACGCAGGGAAATTCGGGGCCGGCGGAACGCTTCCAAAAAGCCAAAGCCCCGAGCATCGCTCGGAGCTTCGAGATACCAGACGACGTTTGCCAAACAATTCGAGCATAACTCTGGCGGCGACGAAGTCAAGCAAATTTGCCGAATGAGAACAGAGGGTGAGTGAGTCGACCTTAGTGGCTGACTAGCCACTTGACCGTTTCGCGGACGGCAGCGGCGCCGTCGCCTATTTATCCGCCGTCGGCAATTTCGGAAATGCATAGGTCCTTCGTTGGGAGCCGCTAGCGAGCCGAGCGGCTCCGCTGCCTCAGGATGACAAACCGCAAAGGCAGCGGGCGGGAGCGCCCGCTCTATACAAGTCAAAGCAGCGGACAGGAGTGTCCGCTCCACACCGGCTTCCCATTTTGGGAATCGCGGCCTTCGTTTTTTATTTCCGAAAAGTCTTGCCTTCGGGATTCGAAGAAATTTCCAATGGGGAGAGACGGCCAAGAGAAAGTCAACAACCCCACCCTAAAATTCCGCACAAAACGCGGAACTTTAGAATGGGGCACCCGTCAAAGTCCCCACCCTCCCGCAAAGAACGCGGGAAGGGTGGGGCACCCGCTCGGAATGGCAATTCTTAGGTGGGGGAGCTGGGAGTGGGCGTGAAGAAGCGGAAGACGGAACTTATCAAAGACAAGAAGAAGCGAGGGGAGTGGGTGGAGTTGCGCTTTATGGCGGAGGCGGCGGAGCGGGACCTGCCGGCGAGCAAGCCGTTGGGGGATTCGGAGAATTTTGATGTGGTGGTGGGGCGTCCGGGGAAATTTGTGGGCGTGCAGGTGAAGTGCACGGTGTTTCGCTCGAAAAATGGCGAAGGGTATGTCTGCTCGGTGTGCAGCAGTCATAACGTGTACCGGGAGGGAGCGTTCGATTTTTTGGCAGCGTATGTGGTGCCGGAGAAAGCCTGGTACATCGTGCCGGCGAAAGAGATTGCGGGGATGAGGTCGGTGTCGTTGGGGACGCCGACGAGCCGGTATGAGAAATATCGCGAGGCATGGGAATTGCTGCGGGAGGCGGCGGATGTGACGGAAGAGACTAGCGAGGTGGAGGAGCCCGCGCCGGGAGTTCCTCGCAATGCGCTAGGTCGGATGGAGGCATCGTTACGATTCTTTAAGAGGCAGTGGGAGCGGTGAGGGGGCTCGCATCTTCGCTGAAAGTTTGCGTTGTCTAACGCGTTTTTCTGTCTGCCGGTGCTGATTGCATCGCTCATGGTTCATATTTGGCTGAATGGATAAGTTTTCCACCGTTCAGCGAAAACAATTTTTTGCACTCGCAGGTTTTTCTTCCGACTTTTCCGTAGCTTTCCACAAAGAAGTTTCGTCCTCCACAGCTTCTTCACAACGCGGACGCAATTTCCCATTGCGATCATTTCGAGATTCAAGCAAAGTGCCGTCAGTGCATACGTGAGATGTCTTAAGCCTGCTGGAGATCGTGGCTAAAGCCAACGGTTCCCGGCGGTTCCCGAGGGTGAACCGCTGGGAGAGTTTCTCACAAAGCGCTCCGGCGCATTGCGTTGAACTCAGGCGTTGCGGCCTCCTCGGAAAGGTCCTCCCCACAAGGTGGGACTGAGCCGCTGGCAAGCGCGATCACTGCAAGTCAGAGAGCACAGGATTCACGACTTTCGAGTCTGGAGCCTGAGCGTCGATGACCTGCTGAGTGCGACAAGAAAGCAGCATTCTTAGGAATGCAGTTTTCCATCGCACGCCTCGCCGCCACAAGCGGTGAATAGAGCAAGCGAAGCATCCACGAGCAGTGCGGCTCAGGTGGCTGGCCTGAGCCGCATTTATTTTGCCTGCGGTCAGCGCTCGTCCTGACAGATCAGCCGCTTGTCCTGATGGATGGATGAAAACCCAGTTCTCGGTTTTCAGTTCCCGGTTCTCAGTTGGCTCTTGTACTTCGCTTTTTATTCGTCCTATACTAAGACGGCAAATGAGCCGCCAGAGAAATTGAATTTCGTTCCTGTTTTCCAGAGCGGCACCTGTCGTTCACAAGTTTCTTGCGGTTATGATGCGCTCGGACTGTGAGAAGTAGATAAGAACTTTGGCTACTGCAGACTATTCTCCCGCGCACACTCTTCCCGCCAACGTGGAAGCCGAGCGCTCCATTCTGGGCGCGATCCTGCTCGACAATATGGCCTTCAACGAGGCGGCGGAGCATTTGCGACCGGAAGATTTTGCGCTTGATTCTCACCGCCGCATCTACTCGCTGCATAACGGAACTGGTGGAATCGTCCCGGCCGGCGGACTTCATCACGCTGACCGAAGAACTGAACCGGCGCAAAGAACTGGAATCGGTGGGCGATGTGGGCTACATCTCCGGCCTGATGGACGGCGTGCCGGACCGGCCGAGCATTGAGCACTACATCCGGATCGTCCGTGATAAAGCGCTACTGCGCGGACTCATCAACGCCGCGACCGCCGCGATTGCCCGCGCTACCGACCAGTCCGATCCCGCAGAAGAAATTCTCAACGATGCCGAGGCGGCCGTTTTTCAGCTCTCGGAAAAACGGATTGGCCGTGGTTTCCTGGGCATTCAGGAAATCGTCAAGGAATCGTTCGGGTCGGTGGATGCTCTGCTGCAACGGGGCCAGCGCATTACCGGTCTGGCCACGCACTACACCGACCTGGATGAAATGACCAGCGGATTGCAGCGTTCAGACCTGATCATCATCGCCGCGCGGCCTTCCATGGGGAAAACCGCTTTTGCCTTGAACATCGCGGAGAACGCTGCCATCGAGGATCAGAAAGTGGTCGGCCTTTTTTCTCTGGAGATGTCGCGCGAGGCATTGCTGCTTCGCTTGCTGTGCTCGCGGGCCCGAGTGGATTCTCACAAGATGCGAACCGGCTCGCTGTGGCGTGATGACATGACCAAAGTCGTCCAAGCCATGGAACAACTGGCGCACGCCCCAATCTTCATTGACGACACGCCGGGAATCGGGCTGAGCGAAATGCGGGCCAAGGCGCGGCGGCTGCAGCAATCCAAAGGCAAGCTCGATCTGCTCATCGTTGACTACCTGCAGCTTATGTCTGGCGGCAGCCGGCGTTTTGAAAACCGGACGCAGGAAGTTTCTGCCATTTCGCGCGGACTGAAAGCGCTCGCCAAAGAACTCAAAGTGCCGGTGATCTCGTTGTCCCAACTTAGCCGCGCACCCGAAAGCCGGGGCGGAGACCACCGTCCACAACTGGCGGATCTGCGCGAATCAGGTTCCATCGAGCAGGACGCAGACGTGGTAGCTTTTATCTTCCGTGAGGAAGTCTACAAACCCGACGAGCCGGAACTGGATGGGGTGGCGGAACTCATAATTGCGAAGCAGCGAAATGGTCCCACCGGCAAGGTTCGCCTGGCATTTCTGAAGCGGTCCACTCGCTTTGAGTCTATGGCGCAGGGCGGGATGGAGTCGCCTGAGTAAAGCCACTGGGTGCAGGTGGCAGATTTCGCCCCACACCCTGTGGAAAAGCTTGTGGAAGCGCGGGTTTCTCTATCTGAGACAGCTTCGGGCCACGATTCGGGAGGCGCGGAGTCTTGCCGCTCAGCGTCCCATAATTGCCCTAAATCTGGGCACTTGCGCTCACTCGCGGCGCTCGGTAAAAAGCATCATCGATCTGCGGAAAAAGGATGTGCAACCTTTGCGATTTGCACATTCGGCGGGACATGTCCCGGCGCCCACGAGGCGTAATCCGAAGGAATAAGGGCGCTAAACTCAGCAGCTTTCAGGGGCGATAGCTGTCCCGAAATCCCGAAATCGGCGGTTTCTGCTGCGGTCGAAAGTGACGCCAGAAGGGTAGACTACTCCCGGCCGGTTTCTCCCAGACACAGCCGCGTATGACCGCAACAACTTCAGCGCCCCAGCCCATTTCGGAGTGGAACCCGGCAGGGGGCAAGTTCCGCATACTTTTCTCTTTCCTATCGGTACTGGCGGTGGTGATCGTGACCCTGGAGTTCATGCTGGCGCGCAGCGGCATGGACGATCCCGACATCTGGTGGCACCTGCGCAATGCGCAATATCTTTTCCAGCACCATCAGCTGCCGCGGTTTGACATGTTCTCGTTTACGGTCGCGGGCCATCCCTGGATCAACCATGAATGGCTTGCGGAAATCCCTTTTTATCTGGCCTGGCGGGCCTGGGGACTTTTGGGCCTCAAGACCCTGGAGATTCTGCTGCTGCAATTGATCTTCGCGGGGGTTTTGTATCTTGGCTGGAAGGAAAGCGAGAACTTCAAAGCCGCGTTTGTGGCTTGTGCTTTCTGCTCGTTCCTGGCTTCAGTCTCCTTCGGTCCACGGACGATCTTGTTCGGCTACGCCTGGCTGGTAATTCTTCTTATCATCCTCCAGCGCTGCCGGCTTCAGCGCTTCCGGCTGCGAGGGAATGCCCCGTTGTGGGTCATTCCGCTTTTGTTCTGCTTGTGGATCAACACTCACGGCTCGTGGCTGATCGGCCTGATCTGTTTTTCCATTGTGGTTATAGCCGGTTTGGTGAAGGGAACGTGGGGACGGGTTACAGCCGAACCGTGGACTGATAGCCAACGCCGCCGGCTCGGGTTCACCTGGCTTGCGAGCGTAGCCGCACTTTTCGTCAACCCATTTGGCTATCGACTTGTGCTCTATCCCTTTGACCTTGCGTTCCGGCAGAAACTGAATATTGCGCACATCACAGAGTGGGTGCCGGTGAATTTACGGGACACGTACGGCAGACTGGCGATGGCCCTGCTGCTGGTTCTTCTCGTGAGTGCCTGGCTGCGGAGCCGCCACTTAGCTCTTTCCGGAGTGCTGCTGGCATTGTTTGGGCTGTATTGCGGGCTAAGCTACATTCGATTCCTGTTTCTGCTGGCGGTGCTGATTTCACCGCTATTGGCAAAGAATCTGGATTTCCTACCGCTCTACAAGCCAAAACGTGAAGTTCCATGGCTGAATGCGTTTGCGATTTTGCTCATGATTGCTGCCATGCTTTACTACTGGCCTCGTTCTTCAGCGCTGCAGCAGTCGGTCGAGAAAAAGTATCCCGTAGGGGCGTTCGCATTCTTAGAAGCGCACCCCCCGCAGGGGCGGCTGCTGAATTTCTACACCTGGGGTGGATACATGGAATGGAACGAACGAGACATTCCGGTATTCATCGACGGCCGGGCCGACATTTTCGAATATGCCGGGGTTTTCCAGGACTACATAGATGTGCTTAGCGGCGACCGCGCCAAGCGGATTCTGGATAAATACGGAATCCGGTATGTGCTCTTTCCCCCCGATCAGGCGCTCACTTACGTACTGGAACGCGACCCTGGATGGAAAGCACTCTATCGTGACGACGTCGGAGTTTTGTTTCAACGGCTGGATGGCGAAGGTGCGGTTCACTCGCAGGCACTTCAGCTGTCCCAGTAAGTTGGCGGCCTGTGTCAAAGACCCGCTTGTTTATGTTTGAACGCGGACGTGTGACTCATGGTCCGGAGAATAGTGTGCGCCAGACTCTCCACCACGGCGACATCGCCTTCATCAAAGGCGAAAGAGTGGTTCGAAAAAACTTCGAGCAAACCTACAATTTCGTGCTCGTACTGAATGGGTCCGGCAACGACGGAACGAATGCCCAGAAGTTGGCAAGCGGCGGCGTCCACTCGAGGATCGGTTTGGGTATCATCGCAGCGCAAGGCTTTGCCGGTACGGACGCATTCACCGGAAAGGCCGGAGTCGATCTCCAGTTCAGTGCCGAGTGGTGGCGCGCAAGAACCGATGCTGGCTACGCATTGCAAGGAGCCATTCTGACTGAGCGCGATGGCGGCTCCGGTGCCGCGGGTGAGCGAGCAGGCCCGTTCGCTGATTAGGCGCAATGCCGAATTCAAGTCCGAGCCAAGCGGGTTGAATTCGTATTGCACCGAGGTCGAACCAGGCGCATGACTTCCCCGTTCGGGCGAGCTGGTATCGGGTTCGAGGCTGACCGCTAGATGCTCGTCGCTTATTTGCCCACCGGGATTGGCTCCGAACGGGGCCATCGAGAACTCGCCCATGCTGAACTTCGGCGCCTTGCGGCTTGGGGCTGTGGCATTGAGCGTAAGCCACTGGTTCAGGCGGATGCGGGCTTCTTCCGGCAAGTCGGAGAAACGCACGCCGGCGCGGCCAAGAGCGTCAGCCCAGGCAATGTAACCTTCGGTATCAAGATAGGTGGCGGGTTCCGGCAGACTCAAATGCAGCTGAAGTTTGCGGTGCGGCTCGAGAGGAGTCGCAGTTTGCATCGACATACCCTGCTCACTCAGGTCGAGAATCATTCCGCCGGTGACGCCGTCGAAGCTGGCGAAGGCAGGGGCATGCACCTTGTGGCGCAGGCAGCGGCGTCTTTCGAGCAGGGGCTCCATGTATAGCAGGAAGAAGCGCAGCTTCGGGCATGAAGAAGAGCGGTTTCCTCCCTGAGGGAGATCATCAGGGCAAAGCCTTGCGTGGGAAAGTGCATGGAGGGGTTCCCCCGCCGTGGAAGGCTCATTCCGGAAATCAGGGGAGCGCAAACGCATACAGCGCGCTGCCCGCGGCGATGGCGACGTACTCTTTGCCATCCAGTGCGAACGCGATCGGCGCAGCATAGATGGCCGCGCCGGTCTGAAAATGCCACAAAGCCTTGCCGGCGGCCGCATCCAAGCGCAATGAAGTTGCCTTCCGAGTCGCCGGTGAACACGAGGCCACCGGCAGTCGAGAGAACACCAGCCCATGAGGGCGAGGCGATGGCGGAACTCCCATTTCATCTTCCCGGTTGCTGGATCGATCGCGCGGAGAGCGCCCCAGAAAGGTTCTGAGCTATCGGCGGGAAAATAAGCACTGCCATAATAGGCGTGTCCGGCTTCATAAGGCTGAGGCGCGGTGCTGAACATGTCGCATTGCTCGCGCGCGGTCACATAAAAGAGTTTGGTTTGCGGATCAAAAGTCGGCGACTCCCAGTTGGTTATGCCTGCCGCTCCGGGACAAACCTGTCTGCCTTCTGGAGTCGGCTTGCTCTGACTGTTGGCCACCGGGCGACCCTCGGCGTCTTTGCTGTCACTCCAGGTAACTTTGCCGAAAGGATTCGCCAAAACCAGTTTGCCGGTGCTCCGGTCCACGACGTAGAAGAAGCCGTTGCGGTTGGCCTGCGCGATCCATCGTTTGTCACCTAGATCGAGCAAGACCGGCACCTGGGTTGAGTCCCAGTCGTGCTCATCGTGTTTGGTGAACTGGAAATACCAGTTCAGCTTGCCGGTATCGGCATCGAGAGCCAGCAGCGTGTTGCTATAGAGGTTGTCGCCAGCGCGGCCCTCGCCGCGATTCGAAGGAGCAGGATTTCCCGTTGGCCACAGCAGTTCATTTTTCGCAGGATCGTAGGTCCCCGTGATCCACGCCGGCGCGCCGCCGATTTTCCAGGAATCGCCTTCCCAAGTGTCATGGCCCGCTTCTCCCGGCCCCGGCGTTGTGTAGAAGCGCCATTTTCTCTGGCCGGTATTGGCATCATAGGCATCAACGAATCCGCGAATGCCGTACTCACCACCGGAAACTCCCAGAATCACCAGGTTCTTTACCACCAGCGGCGCAGCGGTAAAGCTGTATCCGCCTTTGTAGTCGACTGCCGAAACATCCCAGATGATATTGCCGGTTTTCGCGTCGAATGCAATCACGTGCGCATCGAGCGTACCCATGAAAACCTTGTCGCCCAGAATGGCCAGCCCGCGATTCACCCGGCCGCAGCAGGGACGAATGTCTGCCGGCAATTGCCGCTGATAGATCCAGATGGGCCGCCCGGTGCGGGCATCGAGGGCGAAGGCCCGATTATCCGTGCCAGTTCCGTACAAAATGCCGTCTACGACCAGAGGCGTAGTTTCGAACTTGCCGATCGCCACGGTTTGATACACCCACTTCGGAACGAGTGAACGGACGTTGCTTGTGTTGATCTGGTCGAGTGCGCTGAAGCGCTGGCCTGCATAATTTCCCGAATAGGTCAGCCAGTTCTGCGGTTCCTTGGAGGAATTGAGCAGCCGCGTGAACGTGACCTGGCCGTGGGCGGACAGAGAAAAACCGCCAAGAAACATGACCAGCAATATGGCGGGGAATTTTTTCACGCCTCCATCCTCAATTCGTGCCTACGCTTTGCAGGTAAGCCACGATGTCTTGCAAATCTTTGTCGCTCAGAGTTGCGGGATCATAAATCGGCATGGCCGACACGCGACTTACCCTGAAAGAGCGGAGCTGATCTTTTTCGAAGAAGTGAATGTGCTCTCCCTGGTCCATCATCTGCAGGCTGAAGCTGTCTTGGTTCATGGTCACTCCGCGGACTTCCTTGCCGTCCGTAGTAATAACCACCACCGTCTCGTATTCCTGGGGAAATTCCTTCATGGCCTCAGAAAGTCCCGGGGCCAGACGGCGGCTGGGATTGCGAACCGAATCCACGATGGCATCCGGCGCTCGTGCGGTGCCGACGCCCGTCAAGTCGGGGCCGAAGCGCCCACCTTTTCCTTCGACCATGTGGCAACTGGAACAATTTGCCTCTCCATAGAAAAGCTCTTTGCCGTGGGTTGAGTTGCCCACGGGTTGGGCCGGCGCTTTCACCTGCTGGCTTCGAATATAGGTGATGACCTGCCAGATTTCCTCGTCCGTCATGCCGACACCTTGCCCCGTCGTGCCGTTCGGCGGCATGGCGGTGCCGGGCACACCTTCATTGATGGTGCGAAACAAATCGGCGTCGGAATTTCCGTGACGTTTCTGGGCTCGAGTGAGATCAGGACCGCGACCTCCGCCGTGAGCGCCCAAGCCGTGGCAAAACGCGCAATTGATGCGGAACTGGAATTCACCGAGTTTTGCTGCTTGAGGATTTCCTGCAAAGGGATTGCGGTCTGCTGCGAAACAAAACGTGGCCAGCACGAGCGTCAGCGGCAGCGCAGCCAAAACCGAAGTGTGGCGGGATTTCATCGGGATGGCGCTCTTCCCCATCAACGCGTGCGGATGCAGTTTGATTTCGACTTGCCGTAGCGATGCGCGCGAGATCCCTCGCTCCGCCTGAAGAACGGCTTCGCTCGGGATGACGTCGATAACTGATCCAGATTTCCAGAATGCAAACTTCATCACCGTCAATGGCGTGTTTGAGGAGCAACTTCGGACGGAAAGACTTCGGTAGAGTTTCTTCCAAATTCAAAACGGAGCACCCACTGGCTGGGCACGTTCGCGCCATTGACTTGCGGGGGCGTGAACTTCCAGTTTTCCGCGGCCTGCTTGGCCAAGCGGGCAAAGTACTGGCTCGGGCCGGCAGAGTCGAAGCTCGTGCCCACCACGTTGCCGGATGGATCGACTTTCACACGCACTCGGACTTTGACTTTGCCCGAGATCGTATCGCGGGCACTCTGAGGAACCCGAGGTAGAACACGCTGAGCCACGGCGCCTTTGTTTGAAAGTTGATCGTGAGGCTTCGCGGGCGTTGCCGTGCGGACGACTGGGGCCGCTGGCGCCATCGTGGCTCGAATTTGCGGGCTCATGATTGATGACTTCCGGCGCTTGCGGCGACTCTGCTGCAGGCGAGCGATGCAGCAAGCGCTGACCAGCGAAAACTGCGATCAGCAGGATTGCGGCGAGCACAGCAATTGGCCAGTAGCGGCGATTCAGAGGCGACTTGCCGGCTGGCTTGCGCGTCTTCTTATTTTCTCTCGTTTCCTTAGCGTCGTCGTGCCCGGCTGCAGGCGCGTGATGATCTGCGGAACCGTATAACGCGCTTGCGGATCCCGAACCAGACAATGGCGCGCAATCTCAAAAAACAGGGCTGGCAACTTTTCCGGGACGTCTGGATCAGCCTGCGGCTTCTGCGTGGGCACACTTTGCGTCAGAACTTCCACCAGCGTCATACCCACCGACCAGACATCAGCCGCGGGCGAAAGCGCAGCGTGACTAATCTCGGGCGCGTCGTAAGCACTGGGCCGGTCCCGGCCTCCGGGCGATTCGCCCGATGAGCAAATCCCATCGCTCGACAGTTTGAGTTGGTCGGCGATCGCCATGATGTTGGCCGGTTTCACGTGACCGTGCACTAACCCGCGGGTGTGGAGATAATCGAGAGTATTCAGAAGGGGGCCGAGCATTTCGCGCGCTTCTGCCGGCGTCAGCGATCGCGAAGGCAGAATCTGCGACAGATTCTCCTCGGCATACTCCATGACGACATAGAAAAATCGCTTCCCGTCCAACTGGCAGCGTCCCATTTCAAAGAGGCGGATCAAGTGCGGGTGCGACAAGGCCGCGGCGCGCTGCCAGCGCGAGAACTGGACCTCTTCGTCGACAGCGTCTGCGAAGACCAGTTTGATCGCAGCTTTTTGCTTTGCCTGATCTTTGTTTTTGCTCCGCTCGGTGAGAAACACAGCGCCATTGCGAGAGCTGCCCAGGTACTGCAGCAAAGGGAATTCCCCATTGACGAGTTCGCCTACCCACTGCTTCCCGGTCTCAGACATCTGGGTCCCCGCTTGTGCAGTCATGGTTAGATCCTTGCGGGCGCGCGCTGCTTGCTATCTTATGACAGCTCGGGCCGAGGATGCCCCTGTGAATCGTGTGAATTTGGCCAGTTCGGGGACCCTCGCACTTCTCCGAGTGTATTCCAGGCGTTACGGCCGCGAAAAGCATTCTTCGCTCAATTTTGCGGCACGGCAGTACAACGGCGGCAGTTCAGGGTGCTGAAGAAGCTTAAGCTCTGAATCTTCGCAAACCTGCAGCCTCACATCGAAATGGAGCATAATTGCCGGTTGCCACGAGAGCAGGAACCGACCGATGAGCCCAACCAACAGTTATGCCATCTACCCCAGCCTTCGCGATCGGGTGGTATTGATAACCGGCGGGGGTACAGGAATCGGGGCAGCGCTGGTGGAACAGTTCGCGCTGCAAGGCGCCAAAGTTGCGTTTCTCGACATTGCGGCCGATGCCTCGCAAAAACTGGTGGAGAGTCTTTCCGGCCGGTGCACCCACGTTCCTCTGTTTGTGCAGTGCGATCTGACGAACATCCGGGATCTGCAAGCCGCGGTGAAGAAAGTTCAGGAGCAGATCGGCACGGTTGAGGTGCTGGTCAACAACGCCGCCAACGATGATCGCCATGAACTCTCTGAAGTCACGCCGGAATACTGGGACGAGCGCATGGCGGTGAATCTCCGCCATCAATTCTTCGCCGCACAGGCGGTTGCTCCCGACATGGTCGCCGCCGGGCGTGGGTCCATAATCAACATGGGTTCGATTTCGTGGATGGTGGCGCTGCCCGGTTTGCCGGTTTATCTGACTGCCAAAGCAGCGATTATGGGTATGACGCGTGCTTTGGCTCGCGAACTCGGCCCTGCCGGCGTTCGCGTGAATTGCGTAGCGCCGGGTGCAATCATGACCGAGCGCCAGCGCCGTTTGTGGGTCACGCCTGAGTACCGGGCCGAAATCCTGGCGAAACAATGTTTGAAGCGCGAGTTAGTGCCGGAGGATGTGGCTCGATTGGTGCTGTTCCTCGGAGCCGATGACAGCTCCGCCATGACGAACCAGGCCTACGTGGTGGATGGTGGCTGGCTTTGATGCCCCGCATGAGTCACTTACAGATTTTAGTGGACAGAAAATTTGTAGACCGTCCGCGAATGATAAGTCTGGCCCGGCCGCAGAATTGTGCTAGGAAATTGGGGATGGTTCGGGGAATCGGGAAAATGTTGCGCTTCCAGGCAAAAGGCGGAGCGCTTCCCATAATGATGGCCATTCTTGCCTAACGATCCGTCGAGAAAATTGCCGGTATAGAACTGCAGTCCGGGTTCGGTGGTGTAAACCTCGAGCACTCGTCCGGTTTCAGGCTCGTGCACGCGTGCTCCAAGGCATCCAGGCTTTCTCTTTTTTTCTTTCTCTTTTCGATTCAGGACGAAGGTGTGATCGTAGCCGCCGGCGACCACAAGCTGTTCATAAGAATCGTTTATCCGCGCGCCGATCGCGTGGGGCTCTCTGAAATCGAGCGGAGTTCCGGTCACGGAGCGCAATTCGCCGGTGGGAATAAGGCCCGAACCGACGACCAGAAAGCGGTCCGCGTTGAGCATGACTTCGTGATGCAACACATCGCCGTTCCCCTCGCCCCGCAAATTAAAATAACTGTGGTGGGTGAGGTTCACGGGCGTGGCCTTATCGGTCGTGGCTTCGCAAGCGAACTCCAGCTCGCCTTCGTCAGTCAGCGTGTAGGTGACTTTTGTTTTCAGGTTGCCGGGAAATCCCTCTTCGCCATCTTTGCTGGTGTAGGTGAATGACAACTCCTACGGCGTGTTCCTTGGTGAAAGGCTCGGCAGCCCACAGGACTTTATCGAATGCCTTCAAACCACTATGCAGGGAGTTGGGGCCGTTATTTTTCGCCAGGTGATAGGTGGTTCCGTCGAGAGTAAATTCGCCGCCGGCTATCCGATTTCCGTACCGCCCAATGATCGCCCCAAAATATGCTTTGTTGTCGAGATATTCGGCGAAACTGTCGAACCCAAGCACCACATCGTCGAGTTTGCCCGCCTTGTCAGGAACGCGGATTGACACAACGATGCCGCCGTAATTCATTACACGGACTTCAACTCCGTTCGGGTTGGTCAGAGTGTAAAGCTCGACCGGTTGGCCGTCGGGGGTTTTGCCGAAGATGGTTTTCTCGATCATGTGCTTTCCCGCGGACGACTGCGCCTCGGCGTGGGCGATGAGTACGACGAGCAGGAGCAAGATCGAACCGATCCGGACGGAGTCTCGTTCTCTCATCACGCAGACGTAGATCGCCGGTGGAGAATCATTTCGCCTTCGCTTCTTTCGCGGCCAGCCGTGCGGCGGCGCGCTCCTGCAAGGCGAGCGTGACCACGCGCAGCATCTCGTCCCACGGGGCGGGCTTGCCGGTCCAGATTTCGAACTGGCGCGCCGCCTGGTGGACGAACATCTCGATCCCCGGAATCACCTGCGCGCCGCGCTCTTTAGCCAGCTTCATAAACCGGGTTTCAGGCGGATCGTAGATCATGTCGAACACAAAGCTGCTGTTGATCTCATCCTCATTCAGCGGAGATTCGCGGGTATTCCCCATGCCCACCGGCGTGGCGTTGATGATGACGTCGAATTTGAGTTTTTTCAGGTCCGGCCGCTTCACCAGGCGAGCCCGGGCGGAGTGCGCCAGCTTCTGAGCGGGAGCCAGGCTGCGATTCAGAATGTAAACTTCTGCCCCGCGCTCTTTAAGACCGAACACCGCGGCCCGCGCGGCTCCTCCGGCTCCGAGAACGAGAATTTTGGCCTTCTCCAACGGAATCCGGCGCTCTAACGGACGAACCACTCCCGCGGTATCGGTGTTAAAGCCGTAGAGCTTGCCGTCCTGTGCCCGCACCACCGTGTTGCAGGCGCCGATTTTCGTGGTATGAGAGTCGGTGTTATCGAGATGTTTGACGATGACTTCTTTGTACGGCATGGTGATCGAGAGGCCATGAATGGGAATGTCGCGCACGCAGCTGAGCAGATCCTTGAGCGTCTTGGCATGCAGCGCGAGATAAACCCCATTTACATTTTCCCGGCGCAGTGCCGCATTCATGATTGCGGGAGAAAGCGAATGGGCCACCGGATCTCCCGCCACGCCGTATGCCCGGGTCGCGGCATCCACCTGTTCGATGCGGTACGTATTGCGCAACTCCTGGGTCGTCACCTGGCCGGGGGCAGTCTTTTCATCAGGACTGATTGACGCGAACGTGAAGACGCTTCCGGCGCGCACTCCGAGCACACGGCTGATGATGCCTTGCTCGCCCATGCAAATCCCGACCAGGGAATACTGGTCGATGCGCCGCTCCAGAAACTTCATCATGGTTACGTTGTCGTAGAGGGTCGTAGCTGTGCCCACGACCTTGTAAAAGTCAGCAGGGGTGGCGCTCATCTTCTCCAGAGTCTCGTCAAGCTTCTTCGTGGCGCGAAAATCGTGGTACGAGATGATCAGCGCAGCCTTGGTCCGCAGGCGTTGCACTTGCTCGGGCCGGGCTTTGGAAGCGCTCTGGAACTCGAGGTCAACTAACTGGCAACCGGCGGCCGCGGCTTTGGAGAGGATGTCTAATTGCGAAGCCAGCGATCCGCGGAATTTGCCGCCGTTAGCTTCCCGCCGGCAGGTGGCGATGGTCACGACGTGGGGGTGATATTCAGAAAACCGCTTGATTTTCGCAAGCGCCAGCGCAGGCCGCGAAAGATAATCTAACCTGAACTCCAGAAATGGGTTATCCCGCGCCAGAGCCTCGGCCTTCCGGACCATATCCACGGCGTCTGACCCGGTTACGGCTACACAGACGCGGGGAAGGCGCAAAGGCAGAAAACGGTGCGGATGACTTTTCAAGGCTACGTTCATGGGGGTGAACGAGTCGGGATATTACAGGCGCATAAGTGTAGATGCAACAAAGTATTAACAATTTCCCCCGGCAAACTTTCTAACGTACCCGTGATGACACCAGCGTAACCTTGACCGTCCCCACCCAGCAGGTTACTGTCCGGAATGAAAGCCCTTTGTTTGCTGTAGTTAGCGGGAAAATGCGGGCCCGGGCTCCCGGCTTAGATATCGGAGGTAACATGAAGAAAACAGGATGGTTACTGCTATTGCTGTGCCTTGCTCTGGCGGCCGCAGCGCAGCAGGCCGACCCCGGTGCGACGGACCAAGCTGCTCCGCAAGGGACCATTCCCACGACGGCGAGCTTTCCCATTGAGCGGCCGCAGACCCCTTCGAAGGCCGACATTTATTGCGCGGGCTTCGTCAACAAGCAAGTGTTGCCCAATGCGAATTTTGTGGCCGGGGGCCTGAACACTCCCAACACCACCAAATTTGTGAACCAGGATCTCATTTACCTCTCGGGACACGGCTACCAGACCGGGCAGCAATATACGGTGTTGCGCGAACTGGTGGATGCGAATCGCTATGAAATGTTCCCTGGCCAGCAAGCCATGCTGAACGCAATGGGTCAACCTTATGCCGAGCTGGGGCGCGTCCGCATCATAGATACCCGCAGCAAATCAGCCATCGCGTTGATCGAGTTCACTTGTGAACCGATTGATCCGGGCGATATCGTAGTTCCCTTCGTCGAGAAAGCTGAGATTCCGTACCACGCGCCGCTGCGCTTCGATCGCTTTGTACCCGCCAACCACGCAACCAGCGGGCGCATTGTGGCGGCCAAGGACTTCGATTCGATCCTGGGAACCGGCGCCAAGGTTTACCTGAATGTGGGCGCGAACCAGGGAGTCAAAGTTGGCGACCATTTCCGTGCGGTACGCGGTTACGAAGCCGACTTGAAAGATCCGGTGGACTCGCTCTCTTTCGCAGGCTATGACGTGGTCGAGACTTCGCAGAAGCGGCCTCCTACGGTGGAACCGCACATGTTCGCCAGATCGAAAGGGCCGGTGATCCACGTTGCCGATCTGCCTCGGCGCGGAGTCGGTGAGCTGGTGATTCTGAGCACGACACCAACGACCTCGACGGGAATGCTCATTTTCGCGGTGGAAGACGTTCACCTCGGTGACGGCGTGGAGTTAGACCAGCAGTAAAGGCTTTCGGCAGAACTAGTCAGGCATTTTGAACCGGGGAAGCGAGCTCCACAAGGGCCAACAGGGTCTCGCCGCTAGTGTGGCAAAAAGGGTAGATGGGTGAGCCCTCTCACGCGCTAATGTCATCCTGAGCGGAGCAACCGCTTCGCGAAGCGAAGAGCGGTTGCGGAGTCCGAAGGAACCCCATGCCGGCCGGGCACGTCGCCATCAGAGCCTGGAAAGGCATTCTCACGATACCCGTTGCACTGACCCACGGAAACTCCTCGGATAAGCTGGTGCCACATTCAAGTGCATGGGGTCCTTCGACCGAGTGGTTCGTTCACTTCGTGAACGAACCACTCCGCTCAGGATGACAGCGCTAGGCAGTGTGCGAGAGCTTCCCCGGTTTTTTCTATGACAAGCGAGTTCGTAAGGCGTCCCCAGCTTTACATCCCGATCCGAAAATACCTCTGCGGTGAAAGCCTCGATCATGGCTCCGCGCTGCCAAGCGTTCGTCGGCAGACCGGCTTTCTGGCAGGTTTGTTCGAGGAAGGTGACGCGATCCCAGTTGTGTTCTACCGGAACCTGAGGCAAGAGCAGTCCGCGATGCCAGCTTGATGTGATTAGGAGGCCGTGGCGGCCAATCTCCACGTCGCTGGGTTGAATGACTTCAAGACGCGAGAGAATACTCAACGAGACTTCCAGTTCCGGACCCTCTTCTCGAGTAACCGGCTGGAAACGGGGATCGTCGAAAGCTGCGGCCCGCGCGGTTTCTGCCACGGTCTGGTATAGAGGAGAGACGGGAGCCACATAGCCGACACATCCGCGGAGCTCGCCTCGCAGGTAAAGTGTGGTGAAAGCGCCTCTGGGTTCGGCCAGGTGCGCTGAGGGTGGATGCACAGGGACTTTGCGATTTTCCAGAGCGGCGGCAATGGAATCGTGCGCCACTTTCAACAATAGGATGCGTTCTTGAAGGGAAAACTCGGCGGGCGACTCGCGTCGGGCGGAGCGAACTGGATCGGACTCAGAAGTCTCGTCAGGTGATGGCGACATCGCGCTTCCTCCGCCGGCTGAGGACGAAGGCCCGGCGGCGGCGCTTCACCACCTGCCGGTCGATCTTCGACCAGAAGGCGGCAAAATAGTCGATGGCCGACGCCAGCGACAAAAACACCATAAAGTAAATCGCGGTCACCGCAATGTAGTGCACCGGAAACACGTAAGGGCCGTAGATAGGCCACACCTTCCAGCGATGCTCCAGGATCACGGCCACCACGGAAACAATCTGCACCAGCATTTTAAACTTGCCCAGGTCGCTGGCCTCGATGGTGAAACCTTCTGACGCCGCGATTGAGCGCAATCCGCTGACCAGGAATTCGCGCGCGATGATCACCACCGCCATCCACGCTGGAACCAGGCTGGGATTGAACTGGACGAGCGTTACGAAGGCTGCGGCAATCAGGAGTTTGTCCGCTAGCGGATCGAGCAACATGCCCATGGTGGTGATCTGGCCGCGCTTGCGGGCGAGGTATCCGTCAATGCCATCAGTGATCGAGGCAGCGATGAACACCAGGGAGGCGAGAATTTCCTGCTCGCCGTTTGAATCGTGGAAGCGACTGCTGGAAAGAATCCAGATCAGCAGCGGAATGCTGAGAATGCGGGACAGCGTGATGGAGTTGGGCAGATTCACGGCAGACGCGGAGCGTGTGACGATTTGAAAGCCGGGACAGGCAACACGCCGATTATCGCCCAGCGGAGAAGAAGGAAAGCAACGGACGCGGGCACGAAACGGACGCGGAGCCGCTCGTGCCCAGATCTCGAACTACACCCCAGCTACGCGGCTTCGGTTTTTTCCAGCGATTTCAACAAATTCATGCCGGTTTCGAGCAGGCTGCCGTGATCAGGGAGCTGACCGTTGGGAGTGAGTTTGTCGACCAGCGTAGGCAACAGCGCAGCGAGCTGAGAGCCGGCGGCGTCGGGCGAGATACCTGCTTTTGCTGCCAGGTCCTGCACCTGCTGGCTGCCCAATATGTGCTGAATCTGATCGGCCGAGATTGGTAGATTCTGGCCGGTGCCCACCCAGGAAGTGATCACCTCGCTAAAGCCCTTTTCATGAAAGGTCTGCACCAACCCGGAGAGCCCGCCGGGCTGCTGATTGATCATTTGCAGCAAATTGGCGGCCAGCGGGTTGGAACTGCTGCCCAGCAGGCTGGAGATGGATTTTCCAGCAACGTCATCGATAAAACTCATAACAGACTCCTCTGCGGTTCGAACGATCCTTGTGATCAAGGCAGACGATTACATCTGTTTGGCAATGATCTTGTCTTTGATCTTGTTGTAGGTCGCCTGGGGAATAATCTTTTTGCGGACCAGATCGGTCTTGGCCTTGTAGGGCCGCCCGTCAATGATCTTCTGGGAATAGGCTGCGCCGATTCCAGGCAGCGCATCCAGCTGATCTTTGGTGGCAGTGTTGATATCCACGAGATCGGCGGTCGAAGCAGATAGCCATGGCACCCGATTTGGAGATTCTGGCGCCCGAGCTCGAGGAGCTTTGGGCCACCGCCATTCCAGCCAAGGAGTATCACAGCACATAGGATCGTCAGAACACGTACAACCAGATTCTTGTAATTCATCTTCTCCTCCTTCACTCTTCACTTTTGTGCTTCTTTATAACCGGCGGCCTTGGCGTCGGCTTCAGACATGAACTTTCCGGTCTTGGTCTTGCCGTACCAGCGGCCACTCTTGTGGTAGACGCCAGTGTCGGTGTTCACCCAGACCATGCCGCTTGCCTTGGCTGAAGCAATTTGCGAGTCAGAAGCATTACTGGTGGAAGCCGCGCCGGTTGTTTTCCTGGAGCTAGTGGTAGCGGCTGGGGCCATCGAATTTGACGTGCTGCTCGCTGGGGCGGCCGCGGGCGTGGATGCCGGAACCGCTGACGACTTGCTGCTTTTCATTGCGCCAGCATCCGACGGCGCTGCGGCGGACGTGCCGGCGGAACCGGGCTGGCCAGCCGTTCCAGCTTCAGCTTTTGCATTTTTCTTGCTGCTCTTTTTGGACGCAGAGCTCTCGGCAGGCGCACTCGCGGCCCCGGTTGAACTCGCGGCGGCGCTGCCCTGCATGGCACTAGCATCAGACTTCTTGCTCTTCTTGGAAGTCTTCGAAGGCGTCTTGCTGGCAGCGGATTCACCGGCCGACACCGCCGATCCGGTCTGGTCTGCAGTTGCGCTCGATTTCTTGCTCTTCTTGGAAGTCTTGGTGGAGGGCTCAGAAGTACTGGTCGCAGCCGACTGGTCGCTCGCCGAGGCAGTACTCTTTTTGGATTTCTTGGTGGTTTTCTTGGTCGAAGCGGCGGTTTGGTCGGTGGTTTGGTCCTGCGAGCCGCTCTGGGTTTGAGCCCAAGTGGTCGAGACGGCCAATAACGCGGAAATAGATATTGCAATAGCCCAGTTTGTCAGCAAACGCGTGCGAGGGTTCATAGGAGTTCTCCTGTCGGACAGGGCCCTGTTCAAAAACACCGGAGAGGTTCAGAAAAGGAATTACGCTTGCGATGCACCACTCCACCTGCGGGTGAGCATGATGACAGGCGCGGCGGCAAACGTCAATGCCCGCTTCGCGGGGTCCTGCCAGGGCCTGGATCGGGACCGGAATTCCTAGGCGTAGATGCCGCGTTGGCGAATGGTATAAGCCACACGATCAATGGCCAGCATATAAGCCGCGATGCGGTTATTGACTCCGTGAGTCTCGGCGTAACGGACCACGTCTTCAAACGCGGTCTTCATGATGTGCTCGAGTTGCTCGTTGACTACCGATTCCTTCCAGAAATAACCCTGGCGGTCCTGGACCCATTCGAAGTAGGAGGTGGTGACGCCGCCCGCGTTACACAGAATGTCGGGAATCACAAAGACCCGCTTTTCCGCGAGAATGTCATCTGCGCTCGCCGTTGTCGGGCCGTTGGCGCCTTCGGCCAGGATTCTGCATTTCACTCGATCCGCATTGCGGCTGGTGATCTGGTTCTCGGTGGCTGCCGGGATGAGGATTTCACATTCGGTCAGCAGCAACTCGGCGGGATCAGCAGCATCAGCGCCCGGGAATCCGAGGATCGTGCCGTTGCGCTGGCGGAAATCCCAGAGCGCTTCCATGTTGATACCATTCTTGTTGTATAAGCCACCCGTTACTTCCAGAATTCCAGTGATCTTGTACCCCGCCTCCGCCATCAGGCGCGCCGCATTGGAACCGACGTTGCCAAAACCCTGAATGATGACGCGGCTGGATTCGGGTCTGAGGCCCAGCCTTTTGACTGCCTCGTCGACGACAATCATGATGCCGCGTCCGGTAGCTTCGCGGCGCCCACGCGAGCCTCCAATGTTGATGGGCTTTCCCGTCACTACGGCCGTCACGGTTTGGCGCATGTGCATGGAGTAGGTATCCATCATCCACGCCATGATTTGCTCGTTGGTATTGACGTCGGGCGCGGGCACGTCCTTCTCCGGGCCGATGAACTCGACCAGTTCAGCCGTATAACGGCGCGTCATGCGCTCCAGTTCTCCCATGGACATTTTGTGGGGATCGCAAATTATCCCTCCCTTGGCGCCGCCAAAGGGGATGTTGACGACGGCGCATTTCCACGTCATCCAACTGGCCAGAGCGCGCATTTCATCGAGCGTGACGTCGGGGGCGTAGCGAATGCCGCCCTTGGAGGGTCCACGGGCGATGGAGTGCTGCACCCGGAAACCGGTGAAAACCTCGAGTTGTCCGTTATCCATGGCCACCGGAATGTGCAGGATGAGCTCGCGATTGGGGTAGCGGAGGACTTTCCAGATGCCCTCATCCAGGTTGAGCTTGTGCGCCGCGACGTCAAAACGGGCGGCTTGTGCTTCCCATGTATTAGTTTCCTTATCCATGGGTACGGCAGTGGTCATCGTGGTCATAAGGTCGTCTCCGGGATGATGGCGGGGTTCAGGTCCTGGCCGGGACCGGGCTGGCGCCCGGAAAA
Organism: uncultured Acidobacteriota bacterium; assembly: GCA_963759395.1. Classification (GTDB taxonomy): domain Bacteria; phylum Acidobacteriota; class Terriglobia; order Terriglobales; family Acidobacteriaceae; genus CAVWZH01. The sequence goes on from CAVWZH010000007.1 coordinate 114,742, forward strand.
GGCGGACAAACTCAGCAGTATAAGCAGGTTGGGGCAGGTAGGCAAGCACAGGGGAGTGAGGGGCGCGCCCGAGTTTGTTGAGTGAACAAGAATCAAAAGCCCTTTAACCGCAAAGAACGCCAAGAACTACCGCAGAGTTCGCAGAGAAACCCTCCAGCTACAGACTGATTTCCATCCCCTCGGCCGCCGCCCGCACCTTGGCATAGTAATTCCGAGCTTCTTTCACCACCCGGTCGAGGCAGGGGTCATCGTGGTCGGGATCGTGGTGATAAAGAATCAACTCTTTTGCGCCACTTTCCATGACCACGTTGACAGCCTCGCGCCAGTGGCTGTGTCCCCAGCCGCGCTTCTGGGCCTGATACTCCTCGGGCAAATACTGGGCGTCATAAATCAAAACGTCTGCGCCAGCGGCCAGCTTGCGCACATTTTTATCAAAATCCACATCACCTGGCTCGTTGTCGGTGGCATAGACGACCACGCCTTCTTTAGACTCGAGCCGGAACCCGGTGCAGCCCTGGGGATGATTGAGCGGCAAGGCTTGGACCGTCACGTCCTCGAGGGTCATGCTGCCCTTGAGATCATAGAAAGTGCGATGGGCCTTCATTTCGCTCATGCCTACGGGGAAGTAGGGTGCGGCCATTTGCTCTTCCATGACGCGCTTCAGGCTGCTGTTTTTGCTGGAAGAATGGAACAGGAAGCGGTTCTCAGGCCGGTCATACAGCGGCCCAAAGAAGGGGATGCCCTGAATGTGGTCCCAGTGGAAGTGGGAGACGAAAATGTGAGCTGAAAGCGGGCGGCCGTTGAACTCATGGCGCAGCGACTGGCCGAGCGCGCGGAAGCCAGTACCGCAGTCAAAAATAAAAAGTCTCTCGCCCACGCGCACCTCAACGCAGGAGGTGTTGCCGCCATAGCGCAGGTTTTCAGCCTGGGGAGTCGGGGTGGAGCCGCGCACTCCCCAGAACTTGATTCGCATAATGTTGTTCGGCTACCCGCCATCTTCAGCCCGACAGGGAATTTCGTCAATTTGATGGCTGGTTACACCCTAAACCTTAGTAAGGCTTACCCGGGCTGATGGAGAGACATGCGGATTCCGTATTTTGGGCGCAGCGTGATGGAAGGAAAGGGAACAACCGGGTGGCCCGGAACCAGACGCAGCTGAAATCGCTGCGCGATGGCAGCCAACAGAAGAGTGGCCTCCATCATGGCAAACGACGCCCCGATGCATTGCCGGGGACCGCCGCCAAACGGGAAGTAAGCGAACCGGGGAAGACTCTGAATCTTGTTATTGGCCCAGCGATCGGGATCGAACTTCGCAGGGTCGGGAAAGAATCGCGGATCGCGGTGCATGATCCACTGGCTCATCACCACGTTCGCACCGGCCGGGACGAGATAGCCGCCGATTTCGCAGTCTTGGGCAGCAGCCCGGGCCATGCTCCATGCCGGAGGGTAGAGGCGCATGGATTCTTTGACTACGCGGCCAGCGTAGAACAGATTCGGCAAGTCCTGCTGCAACGGGGTTCGGCCATGCAGCACGGCTTGCAGTTCCGCTTGCAGTCTCTCTTCGACTTCGGGATTTTCGCTCAGCAGATACCAGGTCCATGAGAGGGAGAGCGCCGTGGTCTCATGGCCGGCGAGCAGGAAGGTCATGATTTCATCGCGCAATTGCCGGTCAGTCATGCGGCTGCCGTCTTCGTCCTGCGCAGACATGAGCATGGAAAGCAGATCACCGCGATGGGAAGGGCTAGCGCCGGCACTTGCCCGGCGGCGGTAGATAATGCCGTACACGATCTTGTCTAGTTCCCGAACTGCGTGCCGCACCCGTGCCAGGGCTGGAATCGGCAGGTAGCGCAGGAGCGGAGGCAATATCATGCGAGCGCCCGAAGTATGCTTCATCAGCAGATTCAACGCCCGCGAGACTCTTTCGGTTTCTTCCTTGACTTCGACGCTGAACAGCACCCTGGCCACGATGCGTAGCGTGAGCTGCATCATTTCCTGGTGGATATCTCGAATCTCGCCGTCGTTCCATCCAGCCAACATCTCTTCCGTGCATTCCCTCATGGTCTGCGCGTAAGATGCGAGCCGCTCCCGCGCAAAGGCGGGTTGTGAGAGCCGCCTTTGCCGCATCCACTCGGGGCCTTCGCTGGTCAGCAGGCCTTCGCCCAGAAACCAGCGACTGTTCTGGATCACGCGGTCTTTACGAAAGTTCTGCTGCTGCGTAACCAGCGCGGACTCGATCAAGTCAGGATGGTTGAGAAAGTAGACGTGAATCCAGCCTGCCCGGTAATAGAAGATGTCTCCGAATTCACTGGCCCAGCGGCTGAAGATTGCCAATGGATCAGGGCTGGCGAGCGGAAAATTACCAATCAGAAAACGGGGCGGAGGGCCGGGAGGGCGGCGGTGGGAAGAGTTGGACATCAGCGACTCCGCAACATTTTACAGAGTCACGAGCGCCGCACCGGTGCCGCGCTCGATTTCTCCTATAATGATCGTACGCAACCGCATGCTGCCACGCCCCGATTACAAGGAATTTTCCCGCCTCGCTCGCGAGAGCACACTGGTGCCGGTGGTGAAGTCCGTGGCCGCGGATTTACTCACTCCGGTTTCCGCGTTCCTGGCGATCGCCGCAAACGAGCCGGATGCTTTCTTGCTCGAATCCGTTGAGCGCGGCGAGCAAATTGGCCGCTACACGTTTCTGGGGGCGCGGCCTTACATGCAGGTGCAGGCTCGTGGCGGAAATATAGTCGTACATAAAGGCCGCCACAAAGAGCAGAAGACCGGCAACCCGCTACATGTGCTGAAGAAGATTTTGCGGCAGCACCGGCCCGCCATGATTCCCGGATTGCCGCCCTTTACCGCCGGGGCAGTCGGCTATTGCAGTTACGACATTGTTCGCCAGCTGGAGAACATCGGCGAGCACGCCAAAGACGATCTTTCACTGCCCGATTGCTCATTCATGTTCTTCGACCGGCTGCTGGCATTCGACCACCTGCACCACCAGATTCACATCATCGCGGCTGCGGATGTGTCCGCGGAGAGCCCGCGCCGGGCCTACGATCGTGCAGTGGCCGACATCGCGACGCTGGAGAAAAAACTGGCCAGTGGCCTGCGCCCGGCGCTTTGGCATAAATCAACGACGCCGAAAGGCAAACTGAAAGTCCACGCCGGTACCAGCCGCGAGCGTTTCATGAATTCTGTGGAGCGCGCGAAGGAATACATTGCAGCGGGAGATATTTTTCAAGTTGTCCCATCGCTGCGGCTGGATTTTGTGCCCGAGGTCGCGCCCTTCGACATTTATCGAGCGTTGCGGGCGCTGAATCCTTCGCCGTACTTGTATTTTCTGCGAATGGGAGAAACCCACATTCTGGGTTCGTCGCCGGAGATGCTGGTGCGAGTCACGGGACGCAAACTGGAGTACCGTCCGATTGCCGGAACTCGTCCGCGAGGCCGCGATGAAAGTGAAGACGTGGGCCTGGCGCGCGAAATGCTCGGCGACGAAAAAGAGCGCGCGGAACACGTCATGCTGGTCGATCTCGGGCGGAACGATCTCGGCCGGGTCAGCGAGTACGGCTCGGTGAAAGTGAGAGACCTGATGTACGTGGAGCGCTATTCGCAGGTAATGCACATCGTCTCGGCACTGGAGGGCAAGTTGCGCGGCGATCTGGATGCGATCGACGCTTTCGCTGCCTGTTTTCCGGCGGGCACGCTGAGCGGCGCGCCGAAAGTTCGCGCTATGCAGATCATCGAAGAACTGGAGCCGACGCGGCGGGGAATTTATGGCGGGTCTGTACTCTATGCGGATTTTGCGGGCAATCTGGATTCCTGCATCGCGATTCGCACCATGCTGATGGAAGGGAAGAAAGCCTATCTGCAGGCCGGGGCGGGGATCGTGGCTGACTCTGATCCAGCACGTGAGTATGAAGAGTGCATGAATAAGGCGCGGACCGTGCTGAGGGCAGTGGAGACGGCGAGGGGCGCGTAGTTAGTGGCTAGTAGTCAGTGGTCAGTGGTCAGTAGTCAGTGATCAGTAGTCAGTGGTCCGTGATCCGTGGTCGGTGACTAGTCCGCGCCTGCGGTTTAGCCATTCCCGTTTTGGCACGACTGGGCACTAGAAGTGATAGTCGTCACGTCCAATGGATCATATGACGGAGGAAAATTCCCTGCGTGCATCGTGTGGCGATAGTCGGAGTGCGGTCGTACCGCGACCTCATCGTGTGGCGGCAGTCGATGAGTCTGGTCAAGGAAGTGTATCGCTGCACCCAGGCGTTTCCGCAATTGGAGATCTATGGACTGACGGCACAGATACGGCGCGCCGCGGTCTCGGTGCCAAGCAATATTGCTGAGGGCCAGGGACGATCATCCACAGGCGAGTTCAGGCAATTTCTTGGCCATGCGCGCGGTTCTCTCCTGGAAGTCGAGACGCAGGTTCTGATCGCGAACGAACTGGGGTATCTTGACGCCGACCAAACTCAACATCTGCTGGGCCGTACGGCGGAAGTGGGGCGCGTTCTGAATGGTCTTCTTAACTCGCTGCCTGTGCGCCGAACTCTTCGTGACACTGACCACTGATCACTGGCCACTGATCACTGTGCAAGGAAATTCCCCACCAGCTTCTTTCCCTCGACCGTCAGCACGCTTTCCGGATGGAACTGCACGCCTTCAACCGAAAACTTCCTGTGCCGCAGGCCCATGATGGTGCGTGAGCCGTCTTTCTCGATGGTATAGGCGCTGACTTCCAGGTCCGCAGGCAAGCTGCTTTCTTCGATAATCAGCGAGTGGTAGCGAGTGGCTGTAATGGGAAAAGGCATGCCCTGAAAGATCGTGCGGTTGTCGTGGCGCACTTCGCTGGTTTTACCGTGCATCAGATGCGAGGCGCGCACCACCTTGCCGCTAAACGCCTCGCCGATGGCCTGATGTCCCAGACAAACGCCGAGTATCGGAACCTTGCCCGCGAAATGCCGGATGACCTCGATGCTGATTCCCGCTTCCCGCGGCGTGCAGGGGCCGGGTGAAACTACGATTCGCTCGGGGTGCAGGGCTTCGATCTCAGCGACGCTGATTTGATCATTGCGGCGGACTTCGACTTCCGCTCCCAACTCGCCGAGGTACTGGACGAGGTTGTAGGTAAACGAATCGTAGTTGTCGAGGACGAAAACCATTGAGCCTTCAGCCGTCAGCTATCAGCCTTCAGCCCCCAGGGAAATCGGTCGTTCCCGGACGGCTTTTTCTAGTTTACCCGACTTGGAACCTTCCCTCGCGGGCTCGCGCCCGCTCGGGGGGAGGAAACAAGGCGCCTATTGCAGCGCTGAAGCGCTGCTCCACCCCAAAACAATTTCTTCCGCGGCGGAGCGAAGCCATACCCTTTCCGCTGCCGAATCGTGGTCTTGACAGTCCGGCGGCGAAACGCCATGCTTACATGGCTTTTTGAAGGAGCCCCTTTGGCCGACACCGAGCAGGAAAAACGCGCCACCCGGCGGTTTGCGCTGCGGCTGCCCGTTGCCGTCACCTACACGGAGAATGGCGAGCAAGAGAGGACGGCCCAGACCCGCGACGTGAGCGCACGCGGCATCTGCTTCTACGTGGATTCCGGCATTGCCACCGGATCCGGCATTGAATTCACGCTGACCCTGCCACCTGAGATTACTCTCACCGAGAGCATCCGCGTACATTGCAAAGGCAAAGTGGTGCGCGTGGATGAAAACACCAGCGAGGGTAAGGTCGCGGTGGCCGCGGTGATCGATGAGTACGAGTTTCTGGCTGACACCTGATTCCCTGATTGGTCCGGTTTTCCCCGGCACGTCCTCTCGTTCTCTTTCCGTCACTTCTCCCGCCAGCGTGCCAGTGCTATGTTGGCCGAGTAGTGCCTGTTTCGGAGAGACGAAGTTTGCAGCGCCTTCCCCCCTATTTCCTCGTGCCGGCGATCCTTCTAGCTTGGGTTTCCGGACGGGCACAGTCGCCTCCCGTCGCCAAGCAGCCATCCACGACAGTTGTTCGAGCGGTCAGAATCTTGCCGGCGACCGGTGGCCCGGCGCTTGAAATCACATCAACTCGCCCACTCACTCCCGCCATCCAGAAGATCGAAGACCCGCCTCGCCTGGTGATCGATCTGCCTGGGGCAGGCCTGGCGTTGTCGCAGAAGCACATTGATTTCCGCAATGAGCAGATTCGGGGTATCCGTTGGAACCAGTTTCAGAAGACTCCTGCAGTTGCCCGCGTGGTGGTGGACCTGCTGGGGCCAGTCGACTACACCTGGGACGCCACTGGTAATCGCTTGATGATTCGCCTGCACGCTGAGGCGGAACCGCTACCCCCGCCTAAGCCGCTGTGGACCGCAGCAGTCTCGGCGGGTCCGCAACCGGCGTACCTTCCAATCAGTTCGAGGACGGGGGGCGCTGCGATGCTAGACGGAAGCCGCTTGGCCAATGGATCTTCGGTGAGCGCCGGATCGGAAACGGCGGTACTGCGCCTGGCACGCGGAGGCGAAGTGCGGGTCTGTCCGGGAACCACGGTTTCGGTCACGCCTTCCCAGAATAATCGCCAATTGATGCTGGGAATGAGCACGGGTGCTTTAGAGGAGCACTTCAGTCTGGGAGCCTCGGCCGACTCCGTAATCACTCCTGATTTCCGCATCCTGCTGGCTGGCCCCGGAGAATTCCACTATGCCTTCCGGGTGGATGCGCGCGGCAACACCTGTGTGCGTGCCTTACCGGGGAACACCGCCTCCGTGGTGGTTTCCGAGCTTTTGGGCGATGGGACCTATCAGGTGAAACCTACCGAGCAAGTGGTGTTCCGGGCCGGACGGGTGAGCCTCATCGATACTGCGCTGCCCCAGAATTGCGGCTGCCCTGTTGCGCCCGCGGTTCCCGTGATGCTTGCCTCTTCGTCACCTTCTACGGTCATTCGCGATGCAGACGAACCCGGCCCGATCCATCTGGCGCAAGTTGACGAAAAGAACTCGAACGTCAGCTATTCGCTGTCTCAGGAAGCTTGGGCCGCCAGTTCACCGGAGACGGTCCCACTGCCTGCCTCGAAGCCGAATGAAGTCCACATCCAGGTGGATGCGCCGTTCGTGTTCCGGGCGGCGGACTTGGCTCCGGCTGCCTCTGTGGTCACAGGCCTGCCTCTGGCGGATGCCCGGAGCCCAGCACCATTGCCGGACGCGGCTCTGCCGCCTTCGAAAGATGAGCACCGGGGACTGTTAAGAAAGCTGAAGGGCTTTCTCGCGGCGATGTTTAGCTAGGTCTGCCTTATTACACCTGGCTAGAGGTTCGGTGACAACAACCCCCGGATGCAACCGAACTTCTCAGCCCCGCCGGAAACTTTTGGCCACCGGCGCAACGCGCTTGCGCACTTCGTCGGCGATGTCTGAGCCTCGCTCCATAACATCGTCAGCTGCCTCTTTCGCAGCGTCTTTTGCATCTTCCGCCCATTCCCCAACAGAGTCTCGGGCGTCTTCGTATTTGCGGCGCAAATCCTTTCGCATCTCCTCACCCGATTTGGGCGCGAGCAACAACCCGATGAGCGCACCAGCGCCCAAACCAATCAATAAAAATGTGACCGCGGTCCCAGCCTGGCTGCTGCGCTCCGAAACTTCGTATTTGCCAACTCGCATAAGAACGTCCTCCCTAAGGCCACGGCTGCTGCCGCACGCCAGAGCCTATTCTAGCTGTTTGGCTCAGTGCCGGGCGGAAAGAAGATACCTTAGCGATCGCCCCGCCGGACCGTATTTCCCAAATCAGCCCAAGTCCGTTAAAATAAAGCGCTTGGTTCCCGTATCTGGCGGAAAATGTGGCTTGCCCGCCTTCCGCTGGCCTACTGACCCGCAATCAACAAGGAGATTTACTTCGCAATGGCTATTCCTGCCACCCAGCTTCGCCCCGGCATGATCATCAAGCACAATAATGATCTGCATTCGGTCTTCAGCGTTGAGCACCGCACGCCCGGCAACCTGCGCGCCTTTATCCAGGCCAAACTGCGCAATCTGCGCACCGGGGCCATGTTCGAGCACCGCTTTCGTTCGCCCGATCCTATCGAGAGAATCAATGTGGATGAAGTTGAAATGGAGTTTTTGTACGCCGACGGCGACAGCTACTACTTCATGGACACTTCCAACTACGAGCAGACTCACCTGACAAAAGAAGTCCTGGGCGATGCCGTGGATTATCTGACGTCCAATCTGCAGATCAAAGTGGAGTTTTTTGATGGCAAAGCCGTCGGCATCGAATTGCCGCAGACCGTAGAGTTGACAGTGCTCGAGACTGAGCCCGGACTGAAGAGCGCGACCGCCTCGAGCGTGACCAAGCCGGCGAAAACCGAGACCGGACTCATCGTGCAAGTTCCGCCGTTCATCAACGAAGGCGAGAAGATCAAAGTGGATACGGCCGAGGGCGTGTATTTGTCGAGGGCGTAATCCAGTGGCTAGTGGTCAGTGATTAGTGGCTAGTAAAACGGCCTCCAGTTGGTCGGCCACCTGTTTTTCTAGACACTAGCCACTGACTACTAGCCACTTGACTGCAAGCATGACTTCCACGGAAAAAGCAGTTGAAGCTCGCCGCTTTATCGTCCGCGGCCGGGTGCAGGGCGTGGGCTTTCGCTGGTTTGTGGAGCGGGAGGCCCACATCCTCGCTATCGCCGGATGGGTACGCAATAATTCCGATGGAAGCGTCGAAGTGCACGCCCAAGGAAGCCGCGAGCAACTCGCCGGCCTGCGTTCCCGGCTTCGACAGGGCCCTCGTGCCGCACGCGTGGATGACGTCGAGGAACTCGAAGCCAAGCCGGCCGCCCGCCTTGGCACATTTCGCATTGAAGGAGCCTGGTAAATGTCGAAGTCGGGCATGAACAGCGAGCAGCTCAAGAAGCTGATCCGCGAAGTTCCGGACTTTCCCAAGAAAGGCATTCTGTTTTACGACATCACCACGCTGTTGAAAGACAAGGTTGGCTTTGCTGCGCTGATCGACCAACTCTCTGAGTACTACATCGGGAAGCACATTGATCTGGTGCTTGGCATGGAAGCCCGCGGGTTCATCTTTGGTCCGGCGCTGGCCTACCGCCTGAATGCCGGGTTCGTGCCCGTACGCAAGCCGGGAAAGCTCCCCGCGCAGACCGCTCGTGTGGAGTACGAGCTGGAATACGGCAGCAATGCGCTTGAGATTCACAAAGACGCGATTCAGCCAGGCCAGCGCGTGATAATCGTGGACGATCTGCTGGCCACCGGGGGAACGGCGGTCGCAACCGTGGATCTGGCCAAATCATTGGGCGGAGACATTGCCAGTCTCTGCTTTGTGGTGGAACTCGACTTTCTCAAGGGACGGGAGAAGTTGAAGCAGTACGATGTGTTCTCGCTGCTGCACTACGACAGGTGATCTAATCTACTGTAGCTCATTGGCCGCACCGAGCGGGAAGCAATTCAGGGCGGAGCACCATAGCCTGCGGTGTTTTCTTTTGGGTTGCAGCATTCAAGCCCAACTCCCACTTCTGCGCGTCATTGCCCGATGGTGTAACGGCAATCTGCAAGCGATAGTATTCCGCGATGGCACCATACATCTGCCAGCCCTGATGTTTCAGTTGTTCAACACGGGCATCGGTGAGCTTGTATTCTCTTTGGGAATTCCACATGCTCTCCCGGATCAGATAACCTCCGGTGCCCCAGGAGAGGTGAGCCAAGTCTTCCGTTTCAGCCCACACCGTGTTCGTAACAAGAGGTGGTCCCCCTGACGCGGCCGCACGCCAGTCTATTACGGTATCTACTTCTCCGTTTATCACGGGGCCGAGCAGAACAGCGAACAACCTGATTTGGTGTTGGAGCAAAGACCCATATAGCTTGCGGAAGCTTCCACCCGCGCGCCCCAGACCGTCCTCACCGGAGAAAACGAAAATCGAGTCACCCGTCTGTGGAGGATTGAGCCACTCGGCGGCAGCCGCGATCGCGTCGATCATGCCCAACCATTGTGACGATTGCTCCGGATTGTGGAGCCGCTGCAAGAGTTCAGCGGGGCTTTGCCCGAAGGCCGTGCGGTTGCTGTATTGTCCGACCGTAATCAGGGCGAAGGAATCGCCCCCACTTGCGCGCCCCAGGATCTCTCCAATGATCGCCTCGGAAGCCCGGGCCGCCGCTTTATTCATCTGGGTTCCGCGGTCCAGCACTAAGACGACACGGCGCGGCCCGGTATCGTATGCGGCATTCTTGATCGACGCGGGCGTTTTGGTTTTCTGGATGACAAAGGAGTCGGCAGTCAGTCCCTGGACCAGGCCGCCGGTTCTCCCGATCACATTCACGCCAACCTCGACATCGCAAGGTTGGCTTTGCTGGCTACCCAACAAAGACCCGGGGCCTAGGAGGTAGAACCCAATTAAGACCGCGACGTGACGGCGCAGCCCAACGGCATCGACCATAGCGACCCTCCACCGGCGCGGCCTGCGCGAGCGCCCGGCCCGGCGGGGACGATTCTAGCACCAGGTGCTGTCGCGAGCGGGAAGTGGAATACCGTAAAGAAAGAACCGCTAGTCGGATCCCGACACGATAAGTGAACTAGCTGCCGGAAAATAGCCTTTCCTTCGGAACCAATCTTCCATCGCTGCTTTCAATTGATCGAGCGGGACTCGAGTTCCGATTTCCATAACGCCATCTGCCAGAGGCAAGGTGTCATCGAACACGCTGGCGTTGGTGAAGTTTCGCATGGAGAAGTTGTCGAGCCACTTCAGTGGGCAGGGCTGGCGCTGGCCGTTTTCTTCATACTCCACGCGAATCCTGCGGGCGAACACAGCTTGATTTAATCATAAGGCACGCTCTCACAACCTCTCATTCTCGGGTCGTGGCGCTGTTTGATTCCTAATGGCCGACGCGATGCGCGCGAGATCCCTCGCTCCGCCTGAAACACGGCTGTGCTCGGGATGACGCCGAGAGGAAGTGCCCGAATCTAACCACTACCCCATTTCCGTACTCCTTGACACTGCTCCCGGCGAAGCATACTCTCCCCCGTCTGAGCGGCAATTGAGGAGGAACCCATGTTCTATTTGCTCTGGTGGATCATCGTCGGATTGATCGCAGGCTGGGCAACGGGAAAGATCATGAAGGGCGGCGGCTATGGAACTGCCATGGACATCGTCATCGGCATCGCGGGCGCTTTGATTGGTGGGTTCGTCATGCGATTCCTTGGTGGTTCCGGTCAAGGCGGAATGATCTACACCATTCTTGTCGCGATCCTCGGAGGGGTGATTCTCACCTGGCTGATCCGCCAGCTGAAGAAGGCCTAGCGCGTTCTTCGTGACCTCAGCGGTCCTTTGCGTTCTCTGCGGTAAAGACTGTAACCGCAGAGTTCGCGAAGGGGCGCAGAGAGCACGGGCAAACCGACCCAGCGCGCAATTCCCTGCCTTCTCTGGCAAAATAGAGTGTTTGCTCTTATTCCCGTCCCTTGTTGAGGACTGTCTATGAAAGCTGCTGCCCGTGCCCGTGGTCCGCTCACCAGCAATATCCATCTCATTCGCTGGGTGGAGAAGACCGCCGAGTTGACCAAGCCCGACGCCATTCACTGGGTGGATGGCTCGCAGGCCGAGTACGACAAGCTGTGCCGTCAAATGGTGGCCAACGGAACCTTCATCAAACTCAACCAGGAGTTGTGGCCCGGCTGCTATCTGGCCCGTTCCGACGCCAGCGATGTCGCCCGAGTCGAGGATCGCACCTTTATCTGCTCTCTTTCCAAAGACAGTGCCGGCCCCACCAACAATTGGGAGAATCCCTACGTCATGCGCCGCAAGCTGAAGGAACTCTTCAACGGCGCAATGCGCGGACGCACCATGTACGTGCTTCCGTTCAGCATGGGGCCGGTTGGCTCGCCCATGTCGCAAATTGGCGTGCAACTCACCGATTCGCCTTATGTCGTCGTCAATATGCGCATCATGACGCGCATGGGCATCGATGTTTTCAAGGAAATCGACAAAGACGAGCAGCGCGTCGTGCCCTGCATCCACAGCGTAGGGGTCCCGCTGGCGCCCGGGCAGCATGACGTTCCCTGGCCCTGCAACAACGAGAAGTACATTGTGCATTTCCCGGAGAGCCGCGAAATCTGGTCTTACGGCTCGGGCTACGGCGGCAATGCATTGCTCGGCAAGAAGTGCTTTGCCCTGCGTATTGCCTCCAACATCGCCCGTGATGAAGGCTGGATGGCCGAGCACATGTTGATCCTTGGCGTGGAGGATCCAAAGGGGGAAAAAACTTACGTGGCAGCAGCCTTCCCGAGCGCTTGTGGCAAAACCAACTTTGCCATGATGGTGCCGCCCAAAGGATTTGAAGGCTGGAAAATCTGGACGGTGGGCGACGACATCGCTTGGATAAAGGCCGACGCTGAAGGCCGCCTGCGAGCCATGAATCCGGAAGCGGGATTTTTCGGTGTGGCCCCGGGGACTTCAGCAAAAACCAATCCCAACGCGATGGCGACGCTTTCGCGCAACACCATTTTCACCAACGCCGCGCTCACGCTGGACGGCGGGGTATGGTGGGAAGGCATGACCGATAAACCTCCTGCCGAATGCCAGGATTGGCAGGGCAATCGCTGGACGCCGGAACTGGCGGCTGAGACCGGCCGGAAAGCAGCGCATCCCAATGCCCGTTTTACCGCGCCGGCTTCGCAATGCCCCACGATCGATGCTGCCTGGGAGGACCCTGAGGGAGTGCCGCTGGGGGCGATTATTTTTGGCGGCCGCCGCTCCACCACCATTCCACTTATCTACCAGGCGTTCAATTGGAGTGCGGGTGTTTATGTCGGAGCCACGATGGGGTCAGAAACCACCGCAGCCCAGGCGGGCGAAGTCGGCAAAGTGCGGCGCGACCCCATGGCTATGCTGCCCTTCTGCGGCTATCACATGGGCGATTATTTCCGGCACTGGATCAAAATGCAGCGTTCGCTCAGCAAGACGCCGCGTATTTTTCACGTCAACTGGTTCCGGAAGGATGCCGACGGCAAGTTTATCTGGCCCGGCTATCGTGAGAACATGCGGGTGCTGAAGTGGATCGTCGACCGCGTGCACGGCCGCTCTCACGGCAAAGAAACACCCATTGGCTGGACGCCTCGCTATGAAGATATTCAGTGGAAGGGCTTGGATTTCCCGAAGGATAAGTTTGACGAGTTGCAGAAAGTAGACCGGGCCGCCTGGAAGCGCGAAGTCATTGATCACGAAGAGCTATTTATTCTGCTGCACGCTCATCTACCGCCGGAGATGATTTACGAACGGGAGTTGCTGATCTGCCGGCTGTGAGATTAGACGGGCGGGTACGCCCGTCGCTCCACCGAATCCAGGCGTTATCCCGCCGTTCGCTCAGTCGATCAAGTCGCCGGGACGGTGGGGCTAGGCGGACGCTGGGGCGAGTTCATTAACCACTGCGTCGAGATGCTGCAGCGTTTGGTCAACGGTGAGCGAGTACATTTCGCGGTCCATGCCTTCGCCCGCTTCGAGCGCCGTCTTCAGGTAGTGTCCCGCGATCTCCACTGCAAGCGGATCAGTAATCATCTTTCCGGTGCGCTTCTCGTACTCCACCCAGGCGGGATGGGGAAGCGCCACCGAGACTGGACGTCCATCCACCAGAAACTTGATGTCCACCGCGTCGGCGTGCCGGGTAGAAATGGCCACGATCAACGCCTGATAGACGCAGTGGACCTTTCTCTTGCTCCAGCGGTCGGTGGCATGGAAGTCTGCATACATGGCAAAACTATATCGAACCCTGGAACGCGGGGCAAACACGGAAGGCTCGGCTGAGATTAGAATCGTGCACTAGCATGTCTGAGAAGCAGGAACTGGAGACCGAGAACTGATTTATGCACAACCTTGGCATTCTTCTCTCCGGACGCGGCTCGAACTTCGAGGCCATCGCGCTCAACGTGGCCGCAGGCAAGATTCCCAACGCTCGCATTGCCGTGGTCATCACCAACAACCCTGACGCCGGGGGGATTGAAGCGGCCCGCCGCCATGGACTGAAAGCTGTGATCATACCCTCCAAGGACAAGCCGCGCGAAGAACATGACCGCGAGGTGGTGGGCGTGCTGAAAGAACACAAGGTCGATCTTGTCTGCCTGGCCGGATATATGCGCCTGCTCTCGCCCTGGTTCGTGCGCCAGTTTCCACGCCGGATTCTCAACATTCATCCATCACTACTGCCCGCTTTCCCTGGACTTGAAGCCCAGGAGCAAGCCTTTGCGTACGGCGTGAAAATCTCCGGTTGCACGGTGCATTTTGTGGATGAGGAACTCGATCATGGCGCGATCATCGTGCAAAAGGCCGTGCCGGTGCTCGATAGCGATGACGAGCAATCCCTTGCGGACCGCATTCTGGAGCAAGAACACATCGCGTATTCCGAAGCGATCAATATCGTGCTCGAGGGGAAGTTTGAGGCCAGAGGGCGGAGGCTGATCAACGTTTAAGCCGAAGGAAGAAGTCGGAATGCAGAAGTGGAAAACTTGTGACAATCGTCACAGTCAGCCAAGGCTGCTCCATTCTAGATTTCAGATTGAAGATCTCAGATTTGAGCACGCCTATTAGCAGCCCCGAGGCAATGAAGAATCGCACCAAACGCTTCGCGTTATTGGTGATTCGTCTGTGCCGAGGTGTTCCACTAAGCCAAGAAGGGCGTATTGTCGTCCGTCAATTACTTCGGTCCGCAACTTCCGTGGCAGCCAACTACAGAGCTGCTTGCCGCGCCCGCTCGACCGCAGACTTCATTTCCAAGTTAGGCATTGTGCTTGAGGAAGCCGACGAATCTCTGTTTTGGCTGGAGCTCCTGGTGGATGCGGGCGTCGTCCCACCTGAAACGGTCAGCTTGCCCCTGAAGGAGGCCAACGAACTCGTGTCGATCTTTGTTGCATCCTTGCGCACAGCGAAAGGTGTTCAATCTGCAGTCTAAAATCTGAAATCTGCAATAATGTTCGGGCATGGCAAATTTCGCTCCTGTTGAAGAACAACTGACTTACATCAAGAAAGGCTCGGCTGAGATCGTGAAAGAGTCCGAGCTTCGCGCCAAGCTGGAGAAATCGCGCGCCTCGGGCAAGCCGTTGCGGGTCAAAGCCGGTTTTGACCCCACCGCGCCCGATCTTCACCTTGGCCACACCGTTCTGTTGCGCAAACTGAAGCACTTTCAAGACCTGGGCCACGAAGTCACTTTCCTCATCGGTGACTTCACCGGGATGATCGGCGACCCGACAGGCCGGTCGGCCACGCGCCCGCCGCTCAGTCCGGAAGACATCATGCGCAACGCCAAGACCTATATGGCGCAGGTCTATAAGATTCTCGACTCGCGGACCACGAAGACGCGCTTCAACAGCGAGTGGTTCGACAAGATGAAGTCGGCGGACTGGATTCGCCTGGCGGCCAAGATTACGGTTTCGCAAATGCTCGAACGGGAGGACTTCCACAAGCGCTTCCAAGAAGAGAAACCTATCGCCATGCACGAACTGCTCTATCCGCTGGCCCAGGGATACGATTCGGTTGCGTTACAGGCTGACGTTGAACTCGGCGGCACCGACCAGAAATTCAATCTGCTTATGGGACGCGAACTGCAGCGGCACTTCGGGCAAGAGTCGCAAGTGGTGCTGACCATGCCCATCCTTGAGGGCCTCGACGGCGTGCAGAAAATGTCGAAGTCACTGGGCAACGCCATCGGCATCAGCGAGCCGCCACTTGAAATGTACGGCAAGGTTATGTCGATCTCGGACGAAATGATGTGGCGGTATTACGAGCTGCTGACTGATGTGCAGATGGCAGAAATTGAGAAGATGAAGCGGGAAGTGCATCCGATGGAGGCGAAGAAGGATCTTGCGGCGCGGATGGTGAAGGATTTTCACTCGGTGGAAGCGGCGAAGAAAGCGGCGGAGGATTGGGCGAAGCAGTTCCAGAAGGATGAAGTGCCGGAGGATGTGGAGGAGGTAGAATTGAATGCTGACTGCGGCGCACGATCGGAGCGATTCTGGATCTGCCGCAGGAGGGCAGAAATTTCGGAATGCGAGCTGGATAATCTGGTTGCACGGGGCGGGTCTGGCAGACTCTGCGACCGACGCAGTCCGAAAGATAAAGCAGAGGGCCGTGAAAGTGAATGGCGAGCTGTAGGACAGAGCCCATGTATCTTCTTGTACCCGGATGGCAGATCGAACCTGCGAGTGACTTTGAGAGTCGGAAGCGAGTTCGAAAAGTTTGGCCGTGATATCTGCAAATAGTCGCGCCTAAGTCACCCTGAGCGCGAGCGGGAACCTCGCGAATGCGAAGTTCCTGCGGAGTCGAAGGACCCCGTGCCTACCAGCCATTACCTCAGACCCCGCAAGGCGTTTTCTCCACACGTCCGTGTGACCGAACTCCCTGCAGCGCCGCAGTTAGAACCAAACTTGCAGGGATCTTTCGACTGCATGTTGGCTTTCTGCGAAGGCCAACATTCCGCTCAAGATGACAAGTTAGCGGTAGTAACTGCGGACAAGCGAGCCGCTCTTGCACGCAAGAGTCGCGCCAGCACAGAGGAACCCCGAGGGCGGCTGTTCCCACGTATTTCCCGATCTTTCTGTGCACACGACCGTGTGACCGAATTCCCTGAAGAACCGTAGCTAGAGCCAAACTTTCACGGGTCTTTCGACTCCATGTTGGCTTTCTTCGAAAGCCAACATTCCGCTCAAGATGACAAGTGGGAAGGGCACAATCGCGGCCCGGCTGCCTTTGTGGTTAAATTCCCACGCACATGCGCGCTGCTGCCATCCTGGGATTGGGCTGTTCCGAACGGGACCTCAAGCCGTACCAAGAAAACTCGAATGCTAACTGGCAGATCGGCCTGCCTGCGTCATCCAGCGAAGTAGATGCGATCCTCATTTTCGGTGGGGATGGAACAGTTCATCGCCATCTTGCTCAACTCGTGCACCTTCACCGGCCGGTGCTGGTGGTGCCGCGGGGAAGCGGCAACGATTTCGCACGCGCTCTGGGGCTAGGTCGCGCCGGGGATTCGCTTGCGGCGTGGCGAAAGTTTGAATCGACCAGCAGCAACATCCGCGCTATTGATCTGGGCACCATCACCGAATCGACAGCAGCTTCGCCGGCCCAAGTCGCGGGAGGGGCGGCCGGGCTACGCCGGCATTACTTCTGCTGTGTGGGTGGAGTCGGACTCGATGGCGAGATTTCCCGCCGTGCGAACGCTCTTCCGCGCTGGCTGCGCGGCCATGGAGGTTACGTTTTCAGCTTTCCTCCAGCATTGCTAAAGTTTGCGGCCTTTCCCATGACGATCCTCGAACCCGGGCCGGAAAGACCGGACGACTTCGTCACTCGCAGCGCTGGACCGGCCGTTGTAGCCACTTTCGCTAACACGCCCGTCTATGGAGGAGGCATGAAGATCGCACCCAAAGCGCTGCTCGACGATGGCCTGCTCGATATCTGCGTGGTGAAAGACATCAATAAGTTCAAGTTGTTTTGCCTCTTTCCCACGATTTATTTTGGCCGCCACACGGGCATGCGTGAGGTGGAATACTTTCAGTCGTCACGCCTACGCATCGAGACCGAGCGGCCCTTCGACGTTTACGCCGATGGCGAATACGTTTGTCAGACCCCAGTCGAAGTCGGCGTCGAGCGGTTCGCGCTCCAAGTGATCGTTCCGTAGATCGGCCCCGGAATTCCGGCGGTTCGTCCCTGATTCGGTAGGGACGAGTGGAAGTCCGTAACGGGACATCCCTCGGCGAAGCCAAACGGTGCCTGCTACGTCTAAGCGAATGCGATGAACTATTTTTGCGCTTTCGTCACGCTATTCTTTTGCCTGCCGGTATTCGGTCAGGATTCCGCGATGTTCCGCGGAAACCCGCAGCATGCGGGCGTCTACCAAGCGGCAGGCGTGCCGTCATTCAGCAAGGTCAAATGGAAGTTTCATACGGGCGGGTCAGTCACCTCGTCGCCAGCGGTGGTGGGCGATACCGTATACGTGGGCAGCAACGACAACAATCTCTATGCCCTCAACCTCGAAACCGGCGCTCTGAAATGGAAGTTCAAGACGGGAAGCCGGGTGGCTTCGTCACCCGCAGTCGCGGACGGCGTGATTTATTTTGGAAGTTATGACGGCAATTTGTACGCCGTCGATGCTGCTACGGGCCAACTGAAATGGAAGTTTGCAACGGCCGGAGAGCGGCGCTACGCAGGCAAGCATCTTCACGGTTCTTTGCCGGCCGCAGAAACCATGCCAGATCCGTTTGACGTTTACCTCTCGTCGCCAACCGTTTGGGAAGGTTCTGTGTACTTCGGCAGCGGGGACGGCAACATCTACGCTCTCGACGCAGCCTCCGGAACACCGAAGTGGAAATTTCAAACCGGTGACGTGGTACACGCGTCGCCCGCCATCGCCGATGGGACGCTATTCATCGGGAGCTGGGACAGCTATTTCTATGCCCTCGACGCCACCTCTGGAAAAGAGAAATGGCGTTTCAAGACGGGCGAGGACCCGGA
Organism: uncultured Acidobacteriota bacterium; assembly: GCA_963759395.1. Classification (GTDB taxonomy): domain Bacteria; phylum Acidobacteriota; class Terriglobia; order Terriglobales; family Acidobacteriaceae; genus CAVWZH01. The sequence goes on from CAVWZH010000007.1 coordinate 133,183, forward strand.
CATCCACAATCAAGTCGGCATTCAATCATCGGCTGCAGTGGCCGACGGCGTGGTCTATTTCGGCTGCCGCGATTCGAATCTCTATGCAGTTGACGCAGCGACCGGACGGGAGAAATGGAAGTTTAATAACAAGGGATCGTGGGTGGTTGGCTCGCCCGCTGTGCGTGAGGGGAAAGTCTACTTCGCAACCTCAGACTCCAGCATGTTTTATGAACTCGACGCCAAGTCGGGCGCGCCGGTCTTTTCGCTGAAATTCAAGGGCTGGACGCTGTTCTCTTCGCCCGCCATTGCGGGCAACATGCTGTATGTCGGCTCCAGCGACGGCAGATTGATGGCAATCGACCTGAACAGCCAAAAACCCGCGTGGACATTCCAGACTGAGGGCTCACAGGAGCATGGTGCCGCCTACACCAAGCCCGATGGAAGTCCGAACTATGAAGCTGCTTTCACGGAGAACTTTTACGACGACATGGTGGCGGGCCAGGCGAAAATGATGAGCGTCGGCGCCATCCTTTCGTCGCCTGTGGTCGTGAACAACGTGATTTATGTCGGAAGCAGCGACGGAAGTCTTTATGCACTGATGTAGTCTGCGGGGCGCGCTCGCGAGCCCTACAGATTGCCGCCGATCTCGGCCGCCATTTTCTTGGCGGCCTCCACGCTGACCCCGTTGGCGCGCATGTCGAGGTTTACCATGACGTCTCCCTTGCGCAGCATGAGGCCAGATCCCATAGGAGCGAGGTAAGCCTCATCGCCGATGCCAGCAAGTGGAGTCATGGTTTCCATGCCAGACACCTGCTTCATCGCGGCGTGAGCCAGCTTCATGGTCATGGCGCCGCCCTGCCAGGTGTAGGTGACGTCCAGTCGCTGGTTATTACCCGGCCCGAAGTGGTAGGTACAAATCGTGATGCCGGATTGCTCCACGGAAGTAACGGGCTGCCCGAGAGCTTGACTTACGGCATCGCCGGAAAGCATGGCGCAAGGTTCGCGCTTGCCGGTGTAAGGAGGAACGCTGCCTCCCATCTGCTGAGTGAATTCGTTGGCTCGTTTCTTGACGCGGTAGCCGATGTAGAAGCAGCTTCCGGCCATCAACACGCCGATGAATACAAACACGCCCACGACCGCCAGGATGACCTTGAGCGCCGTGTTGCTGCCCTGGGTGGCTGCAGGCGCCGCCGCAGGAGGAGGCAAAGGGGCTGGCGCGGCTGATACGGCAGCACCGCACTTGTTACAGAATTTTGTGCCGTCCGCCAGTGGAGCGCCACAGCTGTTGCAGAATGCGGGCACGAGTCACCTCCCAAGAGCAGTGAAGGCGGCATCTTAGGGGGATTCCCCGACTGCGTCAAGAAAACCCGCCCGAGCCGACTGTCTGGAACCCAAGCGAGCGGTCCCTGAGCGGTGCTAAACTACTAGCTCCTATGCCGGACCAAGGCCGTTCCCGTGCTCTACTCTGGATCGTTATAGGCGGCGGAGCTTTTTTTCTCTTCGTGCTGGCGGTGTTTACGCTGGTGTATTTGACCCTGCACGCTGGAGGCGAAGAAGGCTCGCTGCGTAGCACCTTCGGCGACAAGATTGGCGTAGTCGAGCTGCAAGGCGTGATTCTCGATCCCGGAACGGTGGTCCCACAGCTCAAGAAGTTTGCCGACGACGATTCCATCAAAGCCATTATTCTGCACGTGAACTCGCCGGGCGGCGGCGTTGCCGCATCAGAAGAAATTTATCGCGAGGTCAAGCGCATACGCGACGAGAAGCACAAACATATCGTGGCCTCGATCGAGAGCGTGGGCGCAAGCGGCGCATACTATGTTTCTTCGGCGACCAACAAAATCTACGCTGATAACGGCAGCATCGTGGGCTCGATTGGAGTCATTGCCCAATGGGTGAACTACGGCGACCTGTTGCGCTGGGCCAAGCTGAAAGACATCACCATGAAGGCAGGCGAGTTCAAGGATACTGGTTCGCCTACGCGTGACATGACTCCCGCGGAGCAGGCTTATTTGCAGTCACTGATCGACAACATGCACACCCAGTTCATCCAAGCCGTAGCCGATGGGCGAAAAGCAAAAGTGGCCGACATCAAGGCCATCGCCGACGGAAAAGTGTGGACCGGACAGCAGGCACTTTCGCTAAAATTGATCGACCAGGTAGCAGATTTTGAGGCTGCGGTCGACGATACGGCCAAAGCGGTGGGAATTTCCGGCAAGCCGGTGCTGGTGCACCCCGAAAAAGAGCGCAAAACTCTGCTCGACTTGCTGTTTGGCGATGTTTCGGAGTGGCTGCCCAGCCGGGAAAAGCTGCTGGAGCAGCATGTCGGGTTCTACTATTTGTGGAAGTAGGGGCGCTTAAGAACCAGTTCCCGGTTCTTAGTTCCCGGTTCTCAGTTGCTGGGGGTAGATCTCTTCTTCGGCCATTCGGAAAAAGCCACTTGCGTACAACCCCTGAAATTTGAGAAGGTTATGCAGGCCCTAGGTGGCTTTCCGGCTTTGCCCGACCCTAGCCACCTGTAAATCAAGAACAAGACGGAGCGCGAGGCGTATGACAAAAGCCGATCTGATTGATGAAGTCTCCCGGCTGGCGGAGTTGACACGCAAAGACAGTGAAGTCATCGTCGAGACCATCTTTGACAGCATCGTGCGGTCGCTCCGAGTGGGCGACAAGATTGAAATCCGCGGCTTTGGAAGTTTTCGCACCCGCCAGCGCAAACCGCGCGTGGGACGCAATCCGAAAACCGGCGACCGCGTGGAAGTTCCTGCCAAGAAGATTCCCTTCTTCAAGCCCAGCAAGGAGTTGAAGGACCTGGTGAACACGTCGGGACAAGCATCGACAGCGCCTGCGCCCGCGGCGCCGCCACCGGCTTAGCGCTGCTGGCGTGACGAATGCGAACAACCGAGCCCTTCCGGTACACTAGTTCTATCTTCAAGAGTTTATCTTTAGAAAACAGGACTCTTAACTGAATGCTGCGTAAGAACCGCCTTTTTACACCCGGCCCCACTCCTTTACTTCCCGCTGCGCAAACCGCCATGGCGTCGTTTGCCATGCATCACCGCACCGCCGAGTTTCGAGCGTTATTTCAGCGGGTCCTCGCCGATATGAAAGATTTCATCGGCACACAAAATGACGTTCTGGTGCTTGCAAGTTCGGGCACGGGCGTGATGGAGGGTTCGGTTTCGAACCTTACTTCGCCCGGAGACAAGGTGCTGGTGCTGACGGCGGGCAAGTTTAGCGAACGCTGGCGCGATCTGGCCAAGGCATTTGGGTGCGCGGTGGAACTGGTCAGTGCGCCCTACGGCGAGACATTTTCTCTGGAGGAGATCCGGCCGAAATTGACTCCCGAGGTGCGGGCGGTTTACATGCAGGCGACCGAAAGTTCGACGGGCGCACGGCACGACGTAAAGGGAGTCGCGAAACTGGTGCGCGCCCTGGGCGATGACACACTGTTGGTGGTGGATGCAATCACAGGCCTGGGCACGACGCACTTTGACGTTGATGGCTGGGGAATCGACGTGATCATCGGCGGTTCGCAGAAGGCGCTGATGATTCCGCCCGGACTCGCCTATTGCGCAATCAGCGAGCGCGCCTGGAAGCGCATGGAGAACGCAAAATCTCCGCGGTATTACTTTGACTTCCGCCGGGAACGCAAAGCGGCGGCCAAAGGTGAATCGGCCTACACGCCCGCAACGTCGATGTTCGCCGCGTTGGCAGCGGCACTCGATTTTATCCGGCAGATGGGAAATGGGGACCTGGCGGCCGGACGCGAGGCTTTGGTGAACAACGCGGAGCTGGCCGCAGAAATGACCCGCGCCGGCGCACAGGCACTGGGCATGAAGCTTTTCTCACCTTCGTCCCCGTCGGCCGCCCTCACCGCTGTCAAGTCACCACCCGGCGTGGACTCCGGCAAGATCGTGAAGGAGTTCCGCGAGGAGTTTTCCGCGGTGGTGGCCAACGGACAAGGGGAGATGAAGGGCCAGTTGTTCCGCATCGCGCACCTCGGCTACTACGATTACCTCGACACCGTGGGGATTCTGGCAGCCCTGGAACAAGTGCTCGGCAGTGTGACCGGCAAAGCGATTGAGTACGGAGCAGCAGTGCGAGCGGCCCAGGAGATCTTCGCTCACGACCGCTCAGAAAAGCGGGTCAATGCCTGACTACCCCGAGGCTTGCCGCCTACCTGTCAGCTGGCATAAACGAAAAAACCCCCGCAAAACAGTGAGCTGAAATCATGAAGGTTGTAATCGCGGAAAAAATTTCCTCGTCGGCGATAGACCTGTTGCGTGAACCGCGCTGGACAGTGGTCACGCCGGAGCAGACTGAAGGAAAACTGGCAGCGCAATTGGCCTCGGCAGACGCTCTGATTGTGCGTTCGGCGGTCCAGGTGAATGCGGAACTACTTGCCCACGCGCGCAAGCTGCGGGTGATCGGGCGGGCGGGAGTGGGCGTCGATAACATCGATCTGGACGCCGCAACCCGCAAAGGCATTGCCGTGATGAACACGCCCGGCGCCAATGCCATCGCGGTAGCGGAGCACACGCTCGCGCTGATGCTCGCCATGGCCCGCCATCTGTGCCGGGCGGATTCCCTGATGCATGCCGGAAGGTGGGAGAAAAAATCCCTCCAGGGCACCGAGTTGCGCGGCAAAACGATCGGCATCGTGGGGCTGGGCAGGGTGGGCATGGAGGTAGCGCGGCGGGCCAAAGCCTTCGGAATGGAAGTGATTGCGCACGATCCTTTCGTTTCCACCACGGTGGCCAAGGAAGCGGGTATCCGGATGGGCAAACTGGATGAGGTGTATGCCGCATCTGATTACCTGACTCTGCATGTCGGCCTGACGCCTCAGACCGAAGGCATGATCAAAGCGGAATCCCTGAAGAAGATGAAGCGCGGAGTGCGGCTGGTGAATTGCGCCCGAGGGGAGTTGGTCGACCAGGCGGCTCTGGCCCAGGCGCTCAAACACGGCCATGTGGCGGCGGCAGCGTTGGACGTGTTTACGGAAGAGCCTTTGAAAAATTCTCCGCTCACTTCCATCGAGAATGTCATTCTGACTCCGCATATCGGTGGTTCCACGCACGAAGCTCAAGAAGCTGTCGGCTATCAGATCGCGCTGCAGGTGAAGGAGTATCTGAAGCACGGAGTGATTCAGAATGCGGTCAATGTGCCCTCGGTTTCACACGACGAGTACGTTGAACTGCAACCTTACATCGTGCTGGCAGAAAGGCTGGGAGCGTTCCTGGCGCAAGCGAGCGAAGGCACTCTGGAAGAGATCTCCCTGCGCTACAGCGGACATATTGCGGCCTGGAAGACGGACCTGATCCGCAATGCGGCGATTAAAGGTATCCTCAATGAGGCGCTGGAGGAGAAGGCGAACCTGGTGAACGCCGCGGCCATTGCTTCGTCGCGCGGCCTGCGGGTGCATGAAGCGCGCAAGCAGGAAAGCTCACAAGGCGGCGCCGGCAGCGTGCTCTCGGTCATGCTGAAGACGGCGGCGGAAGAGCATCTGGTGAAGGGCGCTGTTCTGCGCAAGCAAACTCCGCGGTTGCTGCACGTGGATGGCATTGATGTCGAGGCTCCGCTGGAACGCAACTTGATTTATTTGCGGAATCGCGACGTGCCCGGCGTGATCGGCAAGGTAGGAACGATCCTGGGGAAGCACAAGATCAACATCGCCGATTTCTCGCTGGGCCGGCGCCCGGGCGCCGATCGAAAGGGCGCTCCACGAGATGCTATCGCAGTAGTGCACGTGGACGGGGACGTGCCCGATCTGGTGTTGAAGGAACTGCGAAGCATTCCGGCGGTGGAGCAGGCAACTGCAATCCGGTTATTTTGAACAGATCTGGGTTTTCGAAGCCGGGAAAGCTTGGGGAATTTCGCACAGCATGTTGAGGACCCTTGATGGCAAAGCACGTGGGTTTGGTCGCAATTGCGTTGTTGCTGCTGACGGGCGTCGCCCTGGCACAGTTCAGTCACTATGACGTCGCGGTGACCGTCGGACCCGTATTCACGAAACAATCCAGCGGGAATGGTACGGTGCTCACGGCCTCCACTTCGGGAGTGCTGGTGGCCACCGGGCGGGTGCGCTTCTCACACAGATTTGGGCTAGAGGCAAATTTTGCCCGCACCAAAAATTCCCAGTTCTACACCGTTCCACCCAACGATTATCGGGTGCAGGACGTGATCACCGAATTCGGCGGCGCTGTGGTGTTCAGTTTTCTGCAGACCAAGAAGCTCGAGGGCTTCGGGTTCGGAGGAATGTCGGCGCTGATCTTTACTCCGAAAACCACGCAAATCAATACCGTGCCCACTACACTCGCGGTCCTCCGGCAGACCAAGCCAGCGCCGGTTTATGGATTAGGCTTTGACTATCACGTGTACCACCGGTTCGCGGTCCGCCTGCAATACCGCGGGGTATTTTATAAAGCGCCGGATTTCAGCTTTCCAAACTTCTTTACCGGCGCCTACGGACACATGGCGGAGACGACTGCAGGTGTGGTCTATAAGTTCTAGCCAAGTTGCGGGGTGCGGACAACCCAGGAAGCAGGGGGAAATGGAATCAGCCGTTTGAGGCTTGCTGGCGGAGTTTGCGGCTCTCTGCCAACAACGCCATTGAGTGCATGAGATTTTGCAGAGTCACGATGCCCACCAGCCTCTGATCTTCGACCACGGGAATGATGCTGAGATTGCGAGTGGTCAGCTTGCGGAAAGCCGAGCCGAGCGATTCCTTCTTCTGGGCCACATCGAAGATCTTATTCATGACCGCCTGGACGTAGCCGTTTCCTTCGGCACGCAAGGCATCCAGAATTCGCTGCCGGGAAATCACGCCCACCATATCCCCGCCACGAATCACCGGGAAATCGTCCTGCAGGGAATGGACGGCTTTTTCCAACGCATCCTCCAAAGTATCCGCCGGAGACAGGGTCGCGAAGTCCGTAAGCATGATGTCTTCCAGATGAACCGTTTCCAGCACGGAACGGAACATCACCGCCCGCTCCTCCATCTGGGCAGCAAGGAAAAGAAACAGACCCAGCAAGGTCAGCCACAGGTTGGAAAACATCCCGCCGAGAATGAACAGCGTGGCGAAACTCTGGCCGATGGAGACGGCACGCCGGGTGGCCAGCATAGGATCCATTCGGCGGCTGAATAGCGCCCGCAGCACGCGGCCGCCGTCCATGGGATACGCTGGGAGCAAATTGACCGCGGCGAGATAGAGATTTGCCCAGACCAGGCTGCGCAGCAGGTTGGCCGGCTGCACAAAGGGCCAGGTCATGATATGCGCTTGTGGCGCCACCACATAGATGACGCCGGCACACATTAAACCGAACAGCAGGTTCACCAGCGGCCCCCCTAAGGCGATGCGGATTTCGTTCTTCCAGGGGGATTCCTTGGCAGGTTGCGATTCATCCAACTGAGCAATGCCGCCGATGGGCAGAAGCACGATGGACTTGGTGCGGATTCCCGCCCGCCAGGCCACCAGAGCGTGCCCCAGTTCGTGAACCACAACGCAGGCAAAGATAATGGCAGCCAGAGCGATGTCGCGGCTGCCGTTAGCGGCGCCTTGATGAGCCTGGGATTCGGTGTACCAGATGAACAGCGGTAGAAGAAAAAACGACCAGTGAACACGGAGTTCAACTCCGAACACTTGCCCCACCAAAATAGACCAGCTTCTCATCGACAATTGGCCACCCGTGCCATACCACTCATTCTATATATTTAGACGCTGGAAGGGAGAGGCAAGTCGCGATTTTGCGGAATCAGGGGTGCTAGCCGGTTTGGGGCCAGGTTTGGCGCGTGCGCATCGAGGTGGAGCGGGAAACATTATGCGAGTGATTGCCGGGAAGCATAAGAGCCGCCGGTTGCGGTCTTTGCCGGGCACGGACATACGTCCAACGGCGGATCGACTGCGGGAAACGCTTTTTGATGTGCTCACGGCCGGCAATCCGGCGGCCCTGGAGGGTACCGTCTGGCTTGACCTTTACGCGGGGACTGGGGCGGTCGGTATTGAGGCCCTCAGCCGGGGGGCTGCGATGGTGTACTTCGTGGAGCTGGCAGCGGGCGCTGCGGAGTTGATCCGGGCGAATTGCGCCGCACTGGGGGTTGAAACCGGGTTTCGGGTCTTGAAGGCCGATGTCACGCGCGCTCTCAGTCAACTGCAGGCGTCCGGGGTCACCGCAGACTACGTGTACCTCGATCCGCCCTACCGCATGGAAAATGCCTACTCGCGGGTCCTGCAAGCGCTGGCGCACCCGCAGTTTCTGACGCCGCAAGCAACGGTCGTGGCGGAACACCAGAAGAAATTCGATCCAGGCGCGGTATTTGGAGATCTGCGGCGTTATCGAAAACTGGAACAGGGAGATGCGGCGCTGAGTTTTTACCGATTTGGTTCGAACTCATGAGTCACTTGCGCTTGTGACGGAACTCACAGATCGGGTTCCCGCCGAAGGCTAGCCTTCAATTTGGCAATTCCCTGATCTACGGGCGAATTTGGCATAGAATCCAAAGGTTCGCCTGAAATATCTACGGAGCGACTCAATGACTCGACAACGGCCGGTTGTGAGTTTTTGTGTGTTTGCATGGTTCCTCTTCGCGGTCTTCTGTGCGGTTTCCAGTCTCGCCCAAACAGCAATTCAAAGGCACGAGGTTGCTTTGAATTCCGGCTGGGAGTTCCGGCAACTCGACAGTGGGGAGTGGCGGCCAGCGCAAGTTCCGGGAGACGTTCATCTGGACCTGCTGCGCAATAAGCTGATCCCCGATCCTTTCTATCGCGACAACGAAGCGAAACTGCAGTGGATAGAAGATGCGGACTGGGAATACCGCACCACGATCCAGGCGGCGCCCGACGTGATGAGCCGCAAGAACATTGAGTTGGTTTTTGAGGGACTCGATGCCTACGCGAAGGTCTACCTGAACGACCAGCTTGTTCTCACCGCGGACAACATGTTTCGCGAGTGGCGGGTGAACGTGAAGCCGATGCTGAAGGCGGGAGCCAATCAGCTTCACATTGTCTTTCCCTCGCCGATCAAGGCTGCGGCGGAGATCGCGGTCACGGACAAGTGGCGGGAACAGACGCACACCGCGGAAAAGACTTACATTCGCAAGGCTGCCTACGAATACGGATGGGATTGGGGGCCGCGGTTTGTTACCAGCGGAGTGTGGCGACCGGCCAAACTCGAAGTATGGGACGTTGCCAGAATCTCGAATCTGCACATCGCGCAACGCGACGTGACGGCTACCGTTGCTCATCTGATTGCCCAGGTCGAAGTCACCGCTAGCGATGACGGTGGCGGAAAAATCGTCGTTGACTACATGCAAGCGGGAAAAAAGCTTGAGGTTTCGCGAAATGTCGCGCTACATGCGGGCGTCAATCACGTCGATTTCCCGATTGATGTTGATAAGCCGCAGCTCTGGTATCCGGCAGGGTACGGCGCGCAACCCCTGTACCAATTTAACGCGCAACTCAGCGCTGGCAACCGAGCGGAAGATCAGGCTTCGACCCGCACCGGGTTGCGGTCGATCGTTTTGCGGCGCGAGTTAGATAAATGGGGACGGTCTTTTGAATTCCTGGTGAATGGCATTCCGGTATTCGGGAAAGGGGCGGACGTAATTCCGTTCGACAGTTTCCCCAGCCGCGTGACGACGGAAGATTATCGCCGGATTCTGCAATCCGCGCGCGACGCCAACATGAATATGGTCCGCCATTGGGGCGGCGGGTATTACGAGACCGATGAGTTCTACAGTCTTTGCGATGAGCTGGGAATCATGGTGTGGCAAGACTTCATGTTCGGCAACGACTGGCAGCCGGGCCCGTACGCATGGAAGCAAAACGTGGAACTGGAAGCGGAGTATCAGGTGCGGCGGTTGCGCGACCATCCAAGCATCATCATCTGGTGCGGGAACAATGAGACGGAAGAGGCTTTCAAATGGAATGGCCGTGACCAAGTGTCTCCGCAAGCGCGGCTGCAAATGTGGCAGGACTACCTCACTGTCTTCAGCGGCATTCTGAATCGAGTAGTGAGCCGGCTGGCGCCGGAGACTCCGTATTGGCCGAGTTCGCCCAGCTCCGATTACGAAGAAACGTCGCCCGAGTTCCAGTCCGGCGATTATCACGACTGGAGCGTGTGGCACGGGCGCGTGCCGTTCAGCGAATACGAAAAACACTTTCCGCGCTTTGTGACGGAGTATGGATTCCAGTCGTTCCCGGAGATGCGGACGGTTGAAGCGTTCACGGCACCCGAGGACCGGACGAGCATTTTCACTCCAGTCATGCTGGCACATCAGAAGAACAACGAGGGCAACTCGATCATTCACGATTACATGCTGCGGTACTATTCCGAGCCCAAGGATTTTGCATCGTTTCTCTATGCGAGCCAGGTGCTGCAGGCGGAAGGAATCAAGATTGGCGCGGAGCACTGGCGGCGCAATCGTCCGCGGACCATGGGCTCGATTTATTGGCAGCTTAATGACTGCTGGCCGGTGGCGTCGTGGGCGAGCATCGACTATTACGCCCGCTGGAAGGCGCTGCAGTATTATGCGCGGCGTTTCTACAACGACTTGCTGGTTTCGCCGCACGAAGAAGATGGCAGTGTAGCGGTCTATGTGGTGTCCGACCGAACAGGTCCAACCTCGGCCAGTTTGAAAGTGCGGCTGATGGCGTTCGACGGCACTGTGCTCACCGAAAAGACGCAGGCGATCGAGGTGCCTGCGCTTTCCAGCAAAGTGTACATGCAACTCCCGATCTCGGAGTTTCTGCTGCTGAAAGCCTTTGACCCGTCGAAGACTTTCATCGTGACCGAGCTGAGCGTGGGCAATAAGTTGGTCTCGAGCAATCTGCTGTTTCTGGTGCCGGCGAAAGAGCAGCAACTGCCGCAACCGAAAATCACGAACGAGCTGAGTCAGGCCGGTGGCGCTTACCGTCTGCGGCTGACTTCGGATGTGCTTGCGAGGGATGTGTATATGTCGTTCGGCAATCTGGATGCGACGTACTCCGATAACTACGTCAACATCTTGCCGGGGCAAACGGTCGAGATTGAAATAAAAAGTCCCTCGACTCTCGATCAACTGCGGTCAGCGCTGAAAATTGTGTCGCTGACTGACGCTTTTACGAAGCCTGCGGGACCTTCTATGGGTGGGCAATAAATTCTTCGGAAGCTAGCGCGGGAGGCGGGACCAAGAAATCTAAAGCAGGCTACATCAGAATCTCATCGCTGCGACGCATGATGGGGTGCTGCATCTCCTGCAATTCATTCTTCACCAGATTCAGCCCGTACACGCACTGTTCGAAGTTTCGTGAGAGATTGGCAAACAAGGGTGCGACCTTGGCGTATTCGAAGTGCTCGAACTTGGAGACCACGTAATAACTCTCTTTTCCAGCTTTCATCCAATCCACGAAGGTTTCCAGTTGCTGGCGGCGGAGCCGGTAGTGATTGATGCTTTCCGGGAACATGCCGGTGAAGAAGAGGGTGTAATCCCCGATGTGTTTGCGGACCTGGCGCTCCCGGTCGAAGGACGGCGCCGGGCCAAACACGGGATTCGATTCGATGAGCATCTGGCCAACGTCACTGAGCGGCTTGCCCGCCATATCGCGAATCTTGAACAACTGCTCGGCGTCGCAAAATTCTGCCAGCAGATGTGCGACGTAACCGACAATCTGAGGATCACGAATCCCGATCTGCTCGGCATAATGCCGACCCACTAGCTCCAGAAAAAACTTCTGAAGTGGATGGGAATCCGGAATCATGGGGCTCACCTCCGGTAAAGCCCGCCACCGGCGCGGGAGTTACGCGTTATTCTGATTACTTACCTTACCCTATCGGCAAAAACAAGTGACTTCCGTGCGACCGGAACTACCCATTCGTGCCACTTAGTTAGAACACCAAAGTTGTTCAAAGGTTTCAGCGCGACAAATTGGCAGCCAAACGCCTCGACTGCTAATTTGTAGCGCCGCTAGAATGACTGCAGGAGGGACTTCATTCATGATGGAGAGGAAGAACATTTCCAGCGGCGCGCCCTGGGAACCGATTGTCGGTTATTCTCGCGCGGTGAAAGTTGGCTCTTATATCCATGTTTCCGGCACTACCGCGTTTGGCCCGGACGGTAAGATCATGGGTGTGGGTGACGTCTACGCGCAGACCGTGCAAATTCTGAAAAACATTGAATCAGCGCTACAGAAGGCGGGCGCCAAAATGCAGGATGTAGTGCGTACGCGGATGTACGTAATCGATATTTCCGATTGGGAAAAAGTCGGCAAAGCCCACGGCGAGTTCTTTCGCGATGTTCGCCCGGCAACTTCGATGATCCAGGTGAGCGCGCTCATTTCACCGGAAATACTGGTAGAAATCGAGGCGGACGCGTTCTTGAACGAGTGAGTTTGCCACTCGACGCAGAGAGTGGAGAACCGACACTGCTTTCTCCGTCACCCATTCTTGGAGGTGCGCGCGTTTTTTGGGGTGAATGAAGAATCAGATCTCAGATCCCAGTTCTCGGTTCTCAGAAGGATCGGCAAGTCGTCAAGCCGCACTCTGATGTACGATGCGCACCCGAGTCGAAAGAAGCGGCCATGCGCTATCCGGTGAGTTCGATCTTATGCCGATGTCATTGCCGTCTCAGGCGATCCAACGTACTGGATCCATCCAGTTCGTCATGAAGGACGGGAAGACTTTCAAACCGTAGGCCCGTGCCTGTGATGAATCCCCTTGACACGGCTGCAGGGAGGGGCATAATGCCCCAATCTCCTGAACGAAGCAGCGCGGGGATTATTGTCGATTCGAACCTAGTCGTTTCTAACCTTGTTGTTTCTAACCCGGGGGGGGTAGCCATGAGTCTCGTAGAATTATGCGATCTGCAGGCATCAGTTGTACCGCTCAGCGCCACCGCCGCGGAGGCGATCCGGATGATGCTGGAGCGGCGCGTGGGCGCCGTAGGGGTAATTGATAGCGAGCATCGCGTAGCGGGAATCTTTACCGAACGCGATGTACTGCGCAAGCTGGCGCTGAGCGGGCGCGATCCGGAAACCACCCCGGTCCGCGAGCTGATGACCACTCCGGTCGAATTGGCCACCGTAGAAACCGGGCCGGGCGAAGCTTTGGCCACCATGGTCGAGCGACATTTTCGTCATCTTCCGGTGGTGGATGGCGATGGCAGATTGCTCGGCATGCTCTCTATCCGTAATCTTCTGGAGTGGCGTATCGGCGATCTTAGCCAGGAACTGGACTCTCTGGAGCAGTACATGGCCAATGACGGACCAGGGGGTTAAGCGGCCGTGTGGGCACGGGCGCCCCGCCCGTGAGTGGCTGAACAGAATCGAAATTACAAAGGCCGGCTTTTCAGCCGGCCTTTTCTTCTCGGGGACAAGAGCGTCCGCGCGACACACTACTTCTTGGGCGCGATGGCGTCCTTGGCGGCCTTCGCCAGGTAGAACTTGGCCGTGGTCTTGGCCTTAATCTGAATAGGCTCGCCGGTCTGTGGGTTGCGGCCCATGCGGGCTTTGCGGTGCACCTTCTTCAGACGGCCGAGGCCGGGAACCACGAAAAGACCGTTTTTCTTTGTCTCTTTGATCGCGGTGTCGGTCAGGATCTCGAGAAAACCCGCTGCTGTCTTGTTGTTGGTCTCCATCTTCTCCGCCAAGTGGCGGACGAGTTGCGTCTTGGTCATGCCTGAAGCCATGAAACCTCCTCTAGATGTGAAATGAGATTTGTCCTGCGATGAGCGCATCTTACACCACAGCCGCTGTGGAAAAACAGCATTTCAGCCGCATTTTATGCGGATTTTATGTACTAAGGTCGCCGAAAAGCCTGAAAAATCGCTGCTTTTGAGGTTTTGGAGTTCCAAAATGGCGCGGTAGGGCGTCGGCGTATGCACCAGCGTTCGGGTGAGGCCGAGGCGGAATCGCCATGTGCGAGCCTGTAACCTAGGGTTTTGAGTGCTAACGCCTGATAGCGACAGTTGACCTGCCCACGGTCGGGCTGGATACGGCCATCACTTGCGTTGGCTCGGCTGCTCTGCTGGAATGTGTGGTTAACCGGTACGCTTATGCGTGGATTGAAGATTTTCGGCCTCTGTATTGGAGCAGCTTTAGCCTGTGCGTTTGTTTTTGTCGTAATGCTTCACTTCAGTCTTTCTCCGTCAGATGAAGCCTATGGGATCCCTGTAACGCAGTTCTTTACTGACCCATTTGTTTTCTTTGGCGCAATCTACGGAGGGACGTTTCTCGGTGCGCTCTCATTCCCGTTTGTCTACTTTGCGGTTCGGAACCGCCGACTGCTTACCTCAACACTTTTCGTATTCGGCGTGGTGGTCACGGAAATTCTGTTGGTTACGCCATTTGCGGGATGGGGTGGTCTGGTGGGATCTCTACCCGCGTTCGGTTTCGGTCTGCTCGTTTGTCAGTACTCGGGCTGGAAGTGGTTTGCTCAAACCGAGATTCCGTAACTTCCCGCAACCACGACACTAGGCAGACAGTTGGCGAAAAATCGCCGTCACACTCATTTGACCGGTGGTTTCCACCTACGTTAGGGTCATGGGAATGACTTGCGCCATCTGCGAAAAACGTAAGGAGAAGCGCTTCTGCCCGGCTGTGCACGGCCGAATTTGTGCCCAGTGCTGCGGAGAGCAGCGCGAAGTCACGCTCGACTGCCCTTCAGACTGCGTCTATCTGCAACAGGCCCGCGAGCATGAAAAGCCGCGTTCACTGGCTGATCTGGACCAGGCGGTATTGTTTCCTCAGGTGGAAGTCGGCGACCAGTTTATTTACGAGCGCGAACACCTGGTCATGGGCCTGACCTACGCGCTGGCCAAAAGCGCTCGCGCGGACCGTTCGCTGAAGGATTCCGATCTGATTGCCGCGCTTGGTTCGCTGGCTCGTAGTTTCGAGACGCTGGTGAATTCTGGACTGTACTACGATGCCCCCGGCACCAGCCCGGTGCAGCAGGCCGTAGTTGCGGAAGTGCAGAGCATGCTGAAAGAGTATCGCGAAGCCGAACAGAAGCATCTGGGATACGTTCGGATACGCGATTCGGAAGTTTTGCGGGCGCTGGTTTTTCTGGTCCGCATGGCATATGGCCGCACTTCTGGAAGGCCAAAATCTCGCGCGTTTGTAGATTTTCTTTTCGCCCAGTTTCCCGATAAGCAGTCAGCGCTGGTTTCGGCCGAAGAACCCGCCAGCAGAATTATTGTTCCCTAGATTTTTAAATCACTAGCGGGAATCTTGCGAACCGCCTGGCCGGGCGGCAGGGCATCGCGCAGCTCCTGGATGGTTCGCTTGAACACCGGGTGCCGCACATGGGGCGCGATTTCCGCCAGCGGTTCGAGCACAAACCGGCGCAGGTGGAGGGCGGGGTGGGGAACGATAAGCCCTTTGG
Source organism: uncultured Acidobacteriota bacterium (assembly GCA_963759395.1). GTDB lineage: Bacteria > Acidobacteriota > Terriglobia > Terriglobales > Acidobacteriaceae > CAVWZH01. The sequence continues at coordinate 148,524 of CAVWZH010000007.1, forward strand.
TATTGATGATTGAGTTCCCGAAGAGAAGAATGTCGATATCAATAGTGCGAGGGCCATTCTTTTGCAAGCGCCGCCGTCCCATTTCTTGTTCCAGGGCCAAAATGGCGGCGAGCAGTTGTTTGGGCATTTTTTCCGTATCGAGAGCGACGGCACAATTCAAGAACCAGGGTTGGGCGGTAAAACCGACCGGTTCGGTTTCGTACAATGCGGAAACGGCACGCACTTCTCCCAGCCCTGCGAGAAGCTGGATGGCGCGGTTAAGATTCTCGGCGCGTTCTCCCATATTGGATCCGAGCGATAGATAGACCAACTTAGGCACGCCGGGTAGTTTGTCGATTCCCGGTGCGAGATTCCAGACAAAAATGAGGGCAGTGCGGGAAATCCTTTGGACGACCCCAAAAGTGCATCGAATCATGCCCTTGCCCGGTACCTCCGTCACTATCCGTGGATTTGAGACGGCGCCTAAAATCACCCCACCATGCTGTTGGAGTCGCTGCTTGTCAGTCGCGACCCGGAAGTGGTTCGCGTGCTTCGGCCAGCCCTGGAGAAGCTCGCGATCGAAGTCGAGGTCTGCGGTGGGGCGCTTTCCGGGCGCGAAATTCTGCTATCCGAAAAGTTTGACGCGGTGATCGTGGATTGCGACGACCTGCACGATGGCCTGCCACTGCTGGGGGATTTACGCCGCGGCACGAGCAACCGGAACTCGGTCGCCTTTGCGATTCTCAACGGAAATACCACCACGCAAAAAGCGTTTGAGCTGGGGGCGAACTTCGTCTTGCAGAAACCGGTGTCGGGGCTCAATGCCACGCGTTGTTTCGGGGCCGCACTGAGCCTCATGGTGCGCGAGCGCCGCCGCTACTTTCGCCACCCGGTAGAAATGGCGGTGACCGTCGTCTTTGGCGAAGGACAAGAATTGCAATGCACAGCTACGAATATCAGCGACGGAGGCATGGCCATCGTTTTCGGAGGCAAGACGCCCAAGGGTGCGGCTTGCAAGGCCGTTTTTAACCTGCCCGGAACCGCGACTCCCATCGAAGCGAAAATCCAAATCGCCTGGGCCGACGGGGCGGGACGTGCTGGCCTTCGCTTCACCGATTTAGCTGAGCCCGGGCGTCAGCCACTCACGCATTGGCTGTGCGAACAGTTTGAGAAGTTGGGTGAAGATCAGCCGCGTTGACTCCGGGGCTACTTGAGCGTAACCATTTGTGCAATCCAATCCTGCGCTGCATTGGAAAATGTCGCCTCGGCGGAACCCTGCACTGTGATAGGTCCGTCCTCAGTAACGTTGCCCTTCAGGGTTGACCTTTGCATGAATCCTGATCCGGGGGTTCCGCCGCTGCCAAAGATAGCTGCGCCGAAAATGAGTCGAGCGACAGTGGTGCGGCATAGAACCGCTGGAGGCATTGGCGGTGGAATTGACTGCGAAGCTGGTAACGTCGATGGGGCTTATCGTATCGGCGCCTGAGTACTCGTGAGCGCTGATGGCTCTCTCGAAAGAGGCACCCGGCATTGAGGAAAAGGTCGCCGTGACCGTGACCGGCACATTTGTTCCAGCGCCCATGACGTTCTTCGCATACCAGATTTCCTGCTGCCAGCCTGCCAGTGCCCCTGCCCCGGGAGTGGGACCGACGGCCTTTTGGTAGGTGTTGCCGGCAGTATCGCTCACGCCGGAAATAGTCTGTGCCAGGCTGTTGTACCAAACCCACACTACGATCAAGTCTCCGGGGTTCACCTGGGGGAGAGCGTTCGTGGCCATTGTGAGGCTGTTGCTGGTACCGACGTTTTCCGCAAATCTTACGAATGCGATCGGGTTAATGACGTAAGCGCCCTCGGCCACGGCGCTGTTGCCTATATTCGGAGCCCAGGCGATGGCCTTAATGACGGTGGTGGCGGTTATCGGGATCTGGCCGCCACTGTATTCCTGGGTGGGGGCGGTGGGAGGAGTGTTCGGCGGAGGAACGTTCGGCGTCGACTGGTCAGTGGTGTAGTAGATGGTGGCATTCGAGGTTGCATCCGACAGACTGACGAATTGTGTGTCGGCGTAGGTTCCAGGCGGCGGGTCGAATGTCGGAGTAGCTGTCACTGGTGAAAGCGGGGTTAGACCGAGCACTAAGTCGCAGCCGACGAACCCCAGGAGAGCAACCACGGCCAAGAGTAGGACTGGCGCCAAAAGCACGTAGGAATCGATCATTTCTCGCTACTCCTCGGAGCACGCGGCAGACATATTGGCCGATCGTCTTGAAGATTGGTGTACTGCCGGGCCGCTCGTCTTTTCTGAGGTTCCTCGCTACTTAAGCGTAACCATTTGTGCAATCCAATCAGTCGTGGCACCGGAAGCGATGAATGTTGCCGCCGCCGGACCGGGCACGGTGATTGGCGCATCCTCGGTGACGTTGCCTTTCAGAGTCGACCTTGGCGTGAAGCCAGTTCCAGGGTCGCCATGAGAAGAGAAAATAGCTGCGCCGAAAATGAGTCTTGCGAGACTGGTTGCCACCGAACCGCTCGAAGCGTTGACGGTAGAACCAATCGCGACGCTAGTCGCTTCAACAGAGCCTGTGGGGTCAGCGCCAGAATATTCGTGCGCGCTGATCGTCCTCTCGAAGGCCGCGCCCGGCGTCGATGCAAAGGTGGCCTGCACTGTGGGCGTCGTGCCGCCATGAATGTTCTGGGCATACCAAATCTCCTGCTGGAAGGTCGCCAGATTTCCTGCGCCTGGGGTGGGGCCGACCACCGGCCCCTGGTAGGTATTGCCTTCGCTGTCGGTCACGCTGGCAATCTTCTGGGGCGGGCCGCTCTGGTACCAGAGCCATACCAAGATCAGGTTTCCCGCCTTAGTGGTGTGGTCGAACGCAGGCGTGGTCACGGCAAGGTTGTTCGTAGTCTCATTCGTTTCCGCTAGATTCGGCACGAACACGATTGCGGGGATGGTGTAAGTCGCGGCAGCGGCGGCAGCTGTCTGCGTAGTCTTGTTCTGCAGCGATGGCAGCGATCGTCATGTTAGTTAAGACCGGGATCGTTTGCCCGTTGTACTGCGGGCTAGGACCGCCAGGATTGTCGGGCGCCAGGGGCGTAGAGCCGTCGGTGGTGTAGTAGATGGTGGCGCCCGGGTCTGGGTCTGAGAGAGTTACCATTTGTGCGACGTCGTAGGCGCCCCCCGGGGGATCAAAGGTGACCTGGGGCGCATTCGCCGCGGGAGCGGTAAAGTTGCAGCCGACAAACCGCAGAAGAGCAACCACGGCCAACAGAAGCACTGGCGCCAGAAGCAGGTATGAGTCAATCATTTCTCGCTACTCCTCGGGAGCACGTCCCATTCCGCGGAATGGCGCCACTCTGTTCTGTTTTCTTCGAGCACCTGTCGCTCATGTTTCACCGTGATCCAGCGGGGCTGGAGGGAGACGCGCCCGATTGCGCGGGCACATAACCGTAAGCAATTCCGGTAATGACGCTCGGAGGCGTTTACAGAGACTATCGTGGGCCAAATATTCACACCGTAAGCCAGGCCGATCTTTCGCTTCGGATCGGTGACCAAAGATTGCAGAAGTCCCACTTTCCGCCGCCACCCCTCGGGCCAATTCGGGGGGATCTCCATCGTTGATCGCCAGCACGACTGGGAGTTTGCCCGCCTAGCCTTGGCCGACGTTTTCTGCAAATTGAGCACCGCGTCGATACTTGGCCTTGATGAACACTTCCAGAAACCAGGACCAGGGGCTGCCCGAAAAGCTTGCTCAGAGGAAGTCTCTCGCCCGGGTGAGAACTCGAAGAGAAAGTTCGGGGCAGGCTGGCCGATTCTCACATTTACTCGAGGCAGGCTGATTCTGACAGGCCCGCGCTTCACCAGATTCTTGGCGAGAGCGGCGGAGAGTTTATCTAGTTCCAGAGCCCCCTCGCCTTGCCAGGAAATGGTGCCCTTCGGCCCGACAATCAGAGTGAGCGGGCGCTTAGTAGATTTCACGCCGAGAGCGTTTTGCCAGGCGCCGTCCAGGTCCTCGGCATAGATGATGCCGGGTACGTAAGGAGCTTTGGAAAGCTGGTCTGGGTCGAGCACGGCGATGACGGCGGTAGGCGCGTCCTTACGGTTGCTGCGAGTAAGGGACTGGATCAAGACCGGCAACTGGCTGACCGACTTGGAATCGGCAAAATGGACGATGAGGTTAGGGGCGGCATTGCCAGTGCGATCAATTTCGACGGGCGTTTGACCGGAAACTACCATCCCGCCGCCAGACGCAGGACGCGTGACCGCCAGAGTGGGCTGCGCCGATCCCGCGGTGGTAACGACTCCACCGAGGTTGACGGGAAATCGTGTGACGCCGCACACACTGGCAACTACCGAATCGTAGGTGGGCCCATAATTGGAAATGCGAGTGCCTTTAATGGTGAGACAAATAGGACCATAACCGGTGAGCACATAGGCTTCGGTATTAGCAACGTTGGTCGGCCCGGTCTGCAAAACAAATTTGTTGGTATCGACTTCAAAGGGAGTGGTCTGCCCTTGCCAGCTCCAGTCGTATTCGGCGATGGTGCCGCCGGGGATCCACGTCTTGAGAGCGGAGTAAGCGGGACCTTGCTCGAGCACGCTGCTATTTACTCTGCCACTGGTGGTCGCCGGTATCTGCTCAAACTCGACATATGGATCGGGCCAAAGGCGCAGCAAAACCAGGCCGTGAAGGACAATGCCGTCCGCCGAAATATCAACCGATGTGTAGATAAGAGAGACTTGCTGTGGATCTGGAGGAGCACTTCCGTCAGAAGGAGTGAACTGGGTATTGAGGAAATTCGCCAGATTGGCATCCGTATCGAACATTTGCTCGACACTGGCGTCCGCACCCGAGGTGGGCAGGACGGCCAAGATCGCGTCCCTGACGGGGCCGCTGATGTTGCCGGTGAAGAAATCAATAATGTCAACGGCCGTGCTGTGCGGGTCCACGGAAACATTGCCCAGGCCCAGCAGGACGGTGTTTCCACTGGGCTGGAGGGAAAACTCCGCGGTCACCGTGGTGTTGAACGGCCCGCTGGGGGGATGTCCATGGATTTCCGGACCAACGGTTGCCTGGAGAGTCAGCACGATTTTCCCGGTGTGGCCGGGCGGGCTTACATCGAAGCTGGCGCTCGTCACTGTGACCGGATATTCGTAGTGCAAGGTCGTGCCCAGATTCCAAACACCCAGGGTTACCGTGAACTTGATCGGGGAAAACGGCTGGCTGACGATGTTGCTGCTGATCGAATTTAGAGTGTTAAGGAGATAGTCGCGACCTACGGCGAAGACAAACCCATCGTTGCCGGTGAGAAAGACGTTGGTGACACTGGAGGGGTTCGAAGGATGATCATTGAAGTCGAGCAAGACGGCGAGCGCGCCGGTCAGAGTCCTCAACTGCACGTCGGCGATGCTCGAGGGCAACACGACGCTAGACGGCAGGAAGCTGGTGCGCAGGCCATTTTGGATACAAAGACTGATTCCCGCCAGGTCTTCGGCGCTTAGATTGGCCGGATACGAAGGAGTGAAAGTAATGCTGGCCTCGTCCGCTTTGAAGTCAATATCGAGAACGTGCACGTTGCCAGTCGCGATCGCGTTCACGGGCGCACTGATCTGAAGCTCACCGCGAATGAACTCCGCCAGGGGAGCTGTGCCCGCATCCGGGAAAAATCTGGCCATGACATTCATCCGGACGGTCAGATTGTCGCCGGGGGCGTTGGGCGGCAGGACGGTGGGCGGGAAGATCTGGAGTTGAGCCACTCCTGAGATATGACTGGGAACAATTTGGATCGTGCCGCCAAGGAGCTCAGGGTTCACCAGTGCCCCCAGTCGCGAATAGATCGCGTTGTTAGCGGCTGAGGCACCGGGAAAAGGGTTCGGTTTTCCGACTTGCTGCTGATTGGCCACGGCGTCGCCGAAGCGGTCCACTGCGCCGACCACGGTGGGCCAGTTGATAATCGGGCCGGGATGAGGGTTATCGTCCACCCGCACGGAGATGGAGTGGAGAAATCGTTCGGTCTGGTGCATCGCGGCCAGGATCCGGTCCACCGCAAGAATTGAAAACTGCGCTACCACATCGAAATCACCAGTCAGCACGTTAGCCATCGAAGCACCGCCTTTGAGAAGCTCAGCCGGCGATAGTTACATTCGCCAGCAAACTGTCAGAGTAGAAACAGACGACGCGAGAATCACCAGGGAGATGACATGGCCGAGAGTAAGACTTTTGCTGTGCGATTCCCGCTCCCGGGCAAATTCCATCACAAATCGGCCGCAAGCGTAGCTGGCGGCCACAAACAGAAATAATGCGCCCGGAAAGGGCATCCTGTGCCAAAACAGCGCAGCCGAGACTAAGATCACGACCGCCCAACCGGCTTCCATGGCCTGAGTGGGAATCCGACTCCGCCACTGGCCGCCGGGGCCAGGCAGATACAGGCTGAACCAAGCATTGGATGGGCGGCCGGCGCAGCAGCCATTCATCAGGCAGCCCACGCGCGTGAAGATCATCCCGGCCAGAATCGTGAATGCAGCCACGTCCCAGAAGGCACGGAAATTGAGACGCAGCACGGCGAGCAGAGGAATTGATAACAGAAGCACGGCTGGGAGGCCGCCGTACATGATGTATCCTCCCTCGCGACGGTTCCAAACGCGAGCGAGATCGTGCCGGTAGGCCTGCCAGTGAGCTGCCACATACAGCAACCTGGCGCCCAGCGAGAGCGGGCACAATAAGAATGAGGGTCGCCAGATAGGTGCGAAAGGCGTCGACACGAGCTGCATGCGCGGCCAGGTTGCCCACAGCCACGCCGGCCAGCAGCCCGACATAGAGCAAAGCCGGGTAGCTCCACACCCTCAGACCCTTCCACTGAAACAACACAGGTCGCATAGAGTCACTCAAGCCCGCGGCCAAAGGGCAACCACCAAACCGCCCACAATGGCTACGTCCGCCAGGTTGAAAACCGGCCACCACCGCAGATCGATGAAGTCAATTACGTAATGCCGCCGCAGTATGTCAAGCAGGTTCCCTGCTGCTCCACCCAAAGCTAATCCAAGACTGAAAAGCGCGGCAGGACTTTGAAACCATGCCCCGGAACGATACAGGAGGATTACCGAGAAGAGCGACGTAAGCCAGATCAACATCAGCGCGGCACGAGCGCTATCAGATCCGTAGATGTTTCTTAAGCTGATAACGCATCGGATTCGAACGGGCCCCCATGAAATGTGTCGTCTTCGAGCATGCGCCTGGACAAGATTCTTGCTCCACTGGTCGAGCACCAGGAGCAGGCCACCAGAAGCGAGCATGGGAAGCATGGTTGTCCCGTCAGTACCTTATTTCCGCGGGCCCAATTGAGTTAGCCTGATTTACACGACGCTGCAAAGCAAGTCAAGGGAATACCCGCGGATCATGATGTAGGTCGGTTAACCGACCATTAGAGTGCCAAGCAAAAAACCGTCCCTCTCGGCAGCCTTAAGCTCTGACTCCAGGGCCGTACCCAGGTTGGAACTTGTGGCTGCGCGCCGCGGCGGCAATCCTATAGTGGTGGCCGACGAGGTCAGGTCAGATGCTTTCCATTCACGCCAGAATCGATCGAACGCAGCGCCTCTTGCATATGCTGGAGCAGGACGCTCCGCTGTTGGCTGCCCGTGTGGCCCACCTGACACCGGAGTATCAGCAGGCAGCAAAAAGCTATGCCGCGCAGCTTACGGCGCAGGCTCGACTGGAACTGCAAAAATTGCTGGATCAAGACTCCCATTGGGACCACAACGATCCCACACCCCAAGCTGCTGACTAGCTGACCTATTGCGGGTGTTCAGACCCTGACGTAAATGATTTTGAAAGCTGGAAGGGAAAGCGCTACATTGCCTGATGTGCGGCGGCGCCGAATGCCATGGGGGTTGGCTCCTGCTCTTCCTCGACCGTGGTCTCTTCCCACAGCGTACGGTCACGCAGAATACGGGAGACCAGCGCCGTATGCATGGCATGCCCCGCGCGATCGGCGACGACGGTGCCCAGGATCTGCTTGCCGAGCAGCGCCAGGTCGCCGATGAGATCGAGCACCTTGTGCCGCACAAACTCGTCGGCGAAACGCAGCGGAGGGTTTTCGATTCCCTCCCTCGTGAGCACGATACAGTTTTCCCGGGATGCGCCCCGGATTAGTCCCATATCGCGCATGGCACGTTCATCCTCACGGGAACCAAAGGTTCGGGCTGGGGCGATATGCTTTAGATAGCTTCCATTGGAAAGCTCCACCCGGAAGGTCTCCTTGCCAATCAACGGATGCGGGAAATCGATGCTGTAAGACACTGACCAGGTGTCGGCAGGATATACGGCAATGAATTTACTGCCCTCGCGCAATTCCAGTTCCCGCCGCATGCGAAGATAAGTGCGGGGACGGCGTTGTTTGCGAATTCCTGCCTTGCGTATCAGCTCCACAAAAGGACGAGCGCTGCCGTCGAGAATGGGCAGTTCCAGGTTGTCCAGTTCCACGATGGCGTTATCGATCCCACAACCGATGAAGGCAGAGAGCAAATGTTCAGTGGTGGAGATCAGGACGCCCTTTTTCATCAGGCTGGTGGCATAGCTGACGCGCGCAACGTTGTGGCTGTTGGCTTCGAGCTCGAAGCCGTCCAGGTCGGTTCGGCGGAAAACCACGCCCGTCCCCACTGGGGCGGGCAGGATTTGGAGCTGGACGGGTGCTCCGCTGTGCAAACCGACTCCGCGACACTGCACGGCCGTACGAATTGTCTGTTCTTGTTGCAATCTTGCCTAAGCTATTTGTTTGGTTCCAGCAGCTTACCGGAAGTTACAGAATGATGACTGTGGTCAATTCGCCACACTACGTGGCACTTTAGTAACTTCTGGGTTCCGAGTTGTGCCGTATGTATAAGTAAAAAAACAACTTAGCAACTGCACTCCCGGCGGAGGCAGGAACCTAGGTCCTACACCTTCCGAATTTGATTCTCCCCCTTAGTTCGACAATATGAGCAGGCCTGCCTAAAGAGCCGATCAGTGAGGAGGGCCCCTGTGGAACACATGACTTCTGACGTCAGGCCAGATCTCGATATAGGCGTTCTTTCCAATCAAGCCGGCAAATTGCAAGGCTGTACGAGATAGGGCGCTGCGGGTGTTGGCCTCGCTGTCGGGGCGCCATGTATTTGAAAGGAAGTTATTTCCAGATGCGGCGAGGTAACGCGCATAGGCCGGCCGCAGATGGCCTCCGCGATCGTGGGCGGTGAAACTAAAGATGATCACGTGCAGCACTCGCCCTTTCAAAGACTGGCCGTAGGAGCGAAAATAGCGAGGGTCTTCTCCCCAAATGGCGCCCAGCGCCGCCTCCATTGCGTTGCTGGTCGAAACGCCCGTCAATCGCAGACCGTACCGCTTGCCGAAACCTGGCCACGAACCGCCATACTCTTTTGGGCGGTTCAACGCCGTTCCCCAAGCAGAGGTGAAAACTCCGGCGGCCAGGGTCTCGGGCCCGATCGTGCTTCCCACGAACCACCCCAACCTCTGCTTCCCGGTGATTGGGCTGTAAGGTCCGATGAATGCCGACGCGGACGGGGCAACGGGCGTGGAATCGGGCTTAGCCGGCGCGCCCTGCCCATAAGCACGTGCAGCAAGCAGGACAAGAGTGGCGACATTGCGCAAAGAAATCATCAAGCAGGACCTAATTAGATGGACTAGCGCGGCTTTGGGTTGTTGGCCGGTTGGGCTTCGAACTTGGAATCGCTCAGGCCTCGATTGTAAGTCACCGAAGTGAGAAAGCGCTGCCCGGCCATATCGCCATTGTAGAAGCGCGTGATGGTGTGTGGAGTCATGATGCCCTGCACCAGCCGGTAATTGTCGTAGACCTCTTCCTCGACGTTCCGTTGCTTGTCTGTAGGGTCGCGCCATGAGTAGCTCTTCTTCACCGGCAAGTAATCGTCAGAGTTGAGGTAGAGCGTCACCCCTTCATTTTTGGCATTCATGAGGGAAACCTGTTCCACTGGTTTCTGCTCGGCGACTGTCGGACCGTCATAAAAAAGAGCGATTCCCGGCTCGTTCAGCCATTTCCGCAAGACCCATTCCAGGGAATAGTGACGACGTCTCAAGACGTCCGCCAAGTCTTTCGGGCTCTGTTCGGCGGTGCCTTTGAAGGTGATTTCATAACCTTTATCCCCGTTGATGATGTAGACCACATCCCGCTGTTTGGTCAGTTCAACCCGCTCTTTGTCAGGAAACTTGTAAAAACGCCAAAACAGGGTACCCAGGCTGTTCGGCTCGCCGTGATGGAAGCTGTAAGTGCGACCTTCCTGGCTGATGTCCTGGATACTGAGATAGGCCTGCCCACCCAAAGCCTGTATCGCCCGATCGAGCAGGGTACGCGCTTTGCGACTATTTTCCTGAGCCGTCGAGACAGACGCGGTCTCCTGCGCCCCTGCAACCGCGGCCAGAAATATCAGTATCGCTGCCAGAAAATACTTCATGCCTCTCCTGGTTAGACGCGGAGGCCGTGATTCCCGCTGCCCGCCCTCGCAACGAATCGAAGTCCCTGTCCGCTGCAACCGCTTCGGCTTACCCCACCAGCACAGCCCCCCCGTTTACGTTGAAGACTTCTCCAGTGATAAAACCGGCATAGGGCGTGCATAGGAATAAGATCGGGGCGGCGATTTCTTCCGGCCGCGCAACTCGGCCGAGCGGAATGGCAGCGAAGATGCGGCTGCGTACTTGTGGGTCATTCAGCGCCGACGCGGACATGTCGGTGTCCACCCAGCCCGGCGCGACACTGTTGACGTAGATAGCTTCGCGCGCCAGTTCCGTCGAGAGCCCCTTGACCATGCTGATGAGTGCGCCTTTGGTCGCCGCATAGTCACAGTGATAGGCCTCTCCGCGCTGCCCTGCCGTGGAACTTACCAGCACGATATGTCCGGCGGCGGTTCCAGACTTCGTCTGTTTCTTCATCTGTGCTACGGAATGTTTGGTCAAAGCAAAGACGCTGTCGAGATTGACCGCCATCGTGCTGCGCCACTGCTTGTCTGACATCTGATCGACGGGCGCATCCTCCGGCGGCCACACCCCATGGTTGGCAATCAGAATGTCGAGCCGGCCGAACTTCTTGACCGCCTCGGCTACCAGGTGTCCGGCGGTCTCTGTGCCTGAGAGGTTGCAAGCCACTGCAACGCAATGCGCTGCGCCCAGCTCATTAACCAGTTCCTTGGCCTGGGCTTGAGCTTTCTCATAGCTAAACACCACGCGCGCGCCTGCCGCCACAAACAACCGTACCGCGGCGGCCCCGATCCCTCGTGAACCACCCGTTATTAATGCCACCTTGCCAGAGAGTGAAAGATTCATGGCAGATAGTTTCCCGTTTCTGACTCCCACTTGCAAGCGAAGCTGCCTCAGAAGTGAAGGAAAACTCAGGTTTTGCCGAAGGTCGATGTGTAGGGGCGTAGGCCATTGCGGATGTCGGCGCTGGGCTGAGATTCCACGGGAGAGATCGATGGGCATTGGCAGGAGTTTCAGCGAGGCAAGATCGCCTGACAAAGCAAGCCTTGCAAGATGGCTGGGGCGACGCACCTGCGAAAGATATCTGCTCTTGTTCCTGCTCGTGACCGCCACAGCATTGGCCCAAGACAAGGCCCCGAACCCGGGAGAAGCCAGCCTGGAGCAACTGGGCCAGATTGAAGTCTACAGTGCTTCGAAACATGCGCAGAGCACGAGCGACGCACCCGCCTCGGTCACCGTCATCACCGCAGATGAGATCCAAAAATACGGCTACCGCAACTTCGGCGATATCCTCCGCAGCGTCCCCGGCTTCTACGTCACCTACGACCGTGATTACACGTTTATCGGCGTGCGCGGTTTTGGGCGGCTGGGAGACTGGAACAGCCGCGTGCTGGTTTTGATCGACGGCCACCGCATCAACAACAACGTTCTTGGCCAAGCCATGCTGGGCAATGAGTTCCTGGTTGACGTGGACATGATCGAGCGAGTGGAGGTAGTCTGCGGGCCCAGTTCTTCCCTGTATGGCGCCAACGCCTTTTTCGCAGTGATCAATGTCATCACCCGTACCTCCGAACAGGTGAAGGGCTGGGAGCTTTCTTTTCAGGGAGGAAGCTTCGGCACCTACGAGGGCAGAGCCACATATGGCGGCCAACTTCACGGCTTGGGCATTCTTCTCTCCGGGACTTTTTACGACAGCCAGGGACAGACTTTATTTTTTCCTCAATTCAATAGTCCCGCTACTAACAACGGGATTACAAGCGACACCGACTACGAGTCCTACAAACACATTCTAGCCACGCTGACTTTTCATGGGTTCACGCTGCAGGGGCTGTTCAGCACCCGCGAGAAAATTGTCCCAACCGCGTATTTCGGAGCGGTGTTCAACGATCCTGCCGATTTGAACATTGACAGCCATCAGTTCTTCAATCTCAGCTACCAGCACTTGATCGGAAAGTGGCACGTAGACGCCCAGACTGGCTATGACCAGGCTCGTTTGCAGGGCCCCGTCCCTGAGGCGCCAGCCGTGCCCACCGACCCGGTTGTGCTGGAGACATTCTCCTTCCGGGGCAACTGGTGGACCGGGGAAGTCAGAGTCAGCCGCGATCTTTTTGAACGAAACCACCTTACGGTGGGGACCGAGATCCGAGACAACCTGCGACAGGATCAAGGCGACTTACTGAACCCGCCCAATGTGTTTAGCTCAGAGCCGAACAGTTCCTTGATAACGGCACTCTATGCCCAGGATGAATTTGGCGTCACCAGCCGCCTCACGCTAAACGCCGGAGTTCGTTATGACCACTATTCCACTTTTGGAGGAACTACCAACCCGCGTCTGGCCCTGATCTACCGTCCCGCCCAGAAAACCACACTCAAAGTGCTCTATGGCAAAGCCTTTAGCGCCCCCGATGTCTATGAAACGTCGCCAAACTTTGGATTCTACGACGACAATCTCAAGCTTCAGCCCGAACGCATAAGGAGCCTGGAGGCAAGAGTGGAACAAGGCCTAGGACGGCACTTTCAGGTTGCTGGCGGCGTGTATCGCAACCGGATTGATGACCTCATTTCGCTCGTCTCTGTGCCTGCCGATGCAAACTTTCAATACCAAAACCTGGGCAGCGCACAGGCCACAGGAATGGATGTTGAACTTAGAGCACGTGCCACCAGCGGCTTCGAGGGCAAGGCCAGCATCGACTATGTGACCACGCACGACGACAGCGCCGGAAACCCGCCGCTGGATAACTCTCCACGTCATATGGCCAAATTGAACCTGACGGTTCCGCTAGTTCACCAACAGTTGTTTGCGGGAGTCGAGGGGCAGTTTCTGGGGAGACGCTTAACCCTGCTGCGGGATTCCTTGAGCAGTTATCAGGTGTTCAACTTCACCTTGCTGGGACACACGTTTGGGAAACATCTGGACGTTGCTGCCAGCCTTTACAACCTTCTCGACAAGAAATACTTCGATCCCGGCCGCCCGGAAGACCCGGAAGACGCAATTCAGCAAGACGGACGAAGTTTCCGGATCAAGGTGACGGGAAGGTTCTAAGGAGACCGAGTCTGCGGTCGAAAGGAGCACCCGGTAGTGCGCTGGTTAACACACAGCCAAGCCAGGTTATTGCTGATTCGGTGGGCGCTTGGGACAAGCCTGACCTTGGGCGCGATGACGAGCAGCGCCTGGGCAGAGGAGGCTAGAGCCAGCGACTATCAGGTTAAAGCTGCGTATCTCTACAACTTCGCCAAACTTGCCGAATGGCCGGCTTCGGTTTCTGATTCTATGTTCGTGATTGGAGTGGTGGGCGGAGATGCCGACTTCGTGGATGTCCTGAACGGCGCGGTCACCGGCCGGGTGATTGTAGGCCGGCCCGTGGTTGCAAAACGAGTAAGCACGGCGGACGCAATGAAATCGTGCCAGGTCCTCTTTTTCCGTGCCTCGGAGCGCAAACATGAGCAGGCTGCGATCGAAGCGCTCGGGCGAGCCAGCATCCTCCTCGTGGGCGAGGACCAGTCCTTTCTTCAGAATGGCGGGATGATCGATCTGGTACTCGAAAACGGGAAGATTCGTTTCGAGGTGAATCGCGATGCTCTGGAGCGAGCTGACATCCGGTTCAGCGCTCAGACTCTGATGCTGGCCAAAGGCAGCTCCGATGCCGGGAGCGCAAACTCATCGAAGCTGCAAACCGAAGGATCCCGGCAACTCAAGCATAGCGAGTCTCCCGAGTACCCTGAGATCGCTCAGCGAATGAATCTAAAAGGCGTGGTGCAGGTGGAGGCGCTGGTTCAACCCGACGGAACCGTGAAAGAGGTCAGAGTCCTGGGAGGGCATCCACTCCTCGCGGACGCCCTGACCAAAGCCGTTATGAAATGGAGATATGCGCCCTCAGGCAAGGAGACGATGGAAATTGTGAAGTACAGTTTCGGGCAGTAGTCCCTCGTTTTAAAGCCGCAGCTTAGCTTCCCACAGCGGGCGAAGCTTTTTCCGCTTTAAGTTCCCGAATCAGTATCCGTACCAGCATCCCGTCATAACGGGTGCCGCTCATTCTTTCCAGCTCCGCCAGGGCCTGCGGGCTGCTCTTCGCTCCCGCAAAAGAACGATCTGAGGTCATGTTGACGTAGGCGTCCGCAATCGACAGTATCCGCGCCCACAAGGGAATCTGCTCGCCCCGCAGGCCGGCGGGATAGCCGGAGCCGTCGAAGGCTTCATGGTGATGTTCCACCGCCTGCTGCAGCTTTTCGCTGTCCGGAATCGTGGCCACAATCTTCGCGCCCCAATGTGCGTGCTGCTTCATCATCTGGTACTCGTCGTCGGTTAACGGGCCAGACTTGTTGAGCACTCGCTCAGCGACGAAAATTTTTCCTACATCATGTACCCTGCCCGCGTAGGCCAGATCGGCCATGTCTTCCTCAGAAAAGCCCAGCGAGCGGGCCATGCAGGTCGAATACCGGGCCACCATCTCACCATGTGCGGCGGCACTGATCTCGCGCGCTTCGGCAGCACGGTTGAGTGCCTCGATCGCTTCCCGGAGCACCGCGACATTGCAGTTTTCATCCGCGCCTGCCATCTTCCTGAGCATGTTGACCAGGTCTTCCTGGTCCTCGGTCCGGGTGTGTTCTCGCTGCAGAAAACCTTCGATGTAACGGGAAATCGACTGTCTCCGGGCAACCACACTTTCACTCTCGCCAAACTGCTCCGCCATCTCAACTCGATCCCCACCCGCTCGCTTGGAGACATACATGCCCGCATCCGCCACTCGAATGATGTCCTCGATCGTAAAACCATGGACCGGAAAAGTGGCCACACCAAAGCTGCCTGTGATGTGGTGTTCTTGCAACGTGGGGTCGCCGCCCAGCCACAGGCGCAACCGTTCCGCCAGGACTTGGGCCTGTTCCACGCCGGTTTCCGGCATAAGGATCACGAACTCATCGCCGCCATAGCGGGCGACGATGTTCGACTGACGGCTTTTTTGCTCGAGCAGTCGCCCCACCCGAGCGAGGACCAGATCGCCCTCCAAGTGCCCTTTGGTATCGTTTACGTGCTTGAACTTGTCCAGGTCCATGAGCACGACCGAGAAAGGCCGCCCCGAACGCGAAGCGCGCTTCAATTCTGAATTCAAGGCTTCAAAGAAAAAGCGCCGCGTCTTGATGCCGGTGAGGCCGTCAGTAATGGACTGCTGCTGCAGTTGTTTGAAGACGTAAGCATTGTGCAGCGCGGTGGCGAGCAAGTCGCCCAGCGTGTTCATCACCAGTACATCTTGCGGAGTGAAGGCGTCCTCCTGCTGGCTCTCTACGTTGAGCACACCGAGCAGCGTCTCCCCGTAAATGATGGGTATGCATAGCACGGCGCGTGATCCAGGCAGCACACCCTGCAGGTTCTCTCCCCTGCTGGTTTGCACCAGCGCGGTTTCTCCCGTGCGGGCCACTCGCCCCAGAATGCCGACGCCCAGCGGGATGCGCTTACCCAAGGCGTGCGCCGTGGCTCCGGCTTCGGCTTTGATTTCGATGTCCTTGGTGAAGTAGTCGAGGATGCCGATGCCGATATGGTCATAGCGGAAATTCTTCTGGATGTGCCCGACAATGTCGGCCATCATCTGCTCCGAATCCTCGCTGGAGATTGCCGTCTTGGAGATGCTGTTGAGAAAAGCGAACTGGCGCGCGCGGCGCTGCTCCTCGGCAAACAGCCGGGCATTTTCCACCGCCACCGAAACCTGACCGGCAGCGGTCTGCATGATTTCCAGGTCGCGCTGTTCGAAAACATACTCGCGCTCCACATTCATCGCAGCCATGACGCCGGCGGGCTTGCCGCCCAAAAGAATCGGGGCCCCGCAGAAGCACTTCGCGGGCCGCGGTGGGATGAAGGTCACTCCCAGGCGCTCCTTGGCCTTCTCAACTTCTGCGCGAATCAGCACGGGCTGACCGGTGCGGATGATGTACTCGGTCAATCCGTTCGTCACTTTGCGTGAGCGTTTGGGAAGAAGTTGCCCCCCTTCGATCTCCAGCTCGAATCGAATGTCGTCGTTTTCTTGAAACGCAATGTAGAAATCGCTGGTGTCAAAGATCCGCCCCAGTTCCTCATGCAGGGTGCGCAGGATCTCATCCTGGTCCAAACGGGAACTAATGGCTTGACCGATTTGGGTGAGAAGTTCAAACTCCCGGGTCCGGCGCTGAGCATCGTGCATGATCGCGTAATTCTCGAGCGTCAGGCCAATCTGCAGCGCCAGGCCGATCAGCAGGCGCAAGTTGGAGGAGCCAAACTTATTCCGTGCAGCGTAGGGAAACAGCACAACGCCGAAGTTGCGCTCCCGAGTCTGCAGACTCACCGCGGTAACGTTGTAGATGCCTTCTTCCCCCATCACTTGGCGGAACTGGGCGAAGCGGCCACCGGGGAAGGCAGGTAAGGGTTCCGGCATTTCAGGCACGTTGTCCAAAGTCACGAACCCGCCGCGCCGGTATGCAAGTTCGCACGCATACTCCCCCGCTCCGGTCTTTTCGAGCTTGCTCAGGAATTCCGGCGAAAAACCGCGCTGCACCGAGGGCAGAATGGCGCGCCAGCGCTCCGAGATGCAGATTACGGCCCGGCCCGTCGGCAAGGGCGCGACCAGGCGGTCGAGAATGTTCTGCATGCTGGGCGCGAGCTCGTCCGCCGAGAGCAGCCGCGTGGGATCGACACCCAGCGTCGAAAATGCCAGGGCGTTTTCCTGCACCGCGTTGCGCTCATTCTCTGCCAGCACCATGACCATGGTGATACCGAGCAGCATTTGCGGAATTGGCCCCAGCAGATCGAAAAACGCCGCGTAGCGCGTGTTGATCTGGCCGAAGCCCATCAGCACGGCCCAGGCAGCCAAGAAAGACAGCCAGAGCTTTGAAGGCGAGCGAGTTCCTGCGATGGCCGTAGTTGTAGTAGAAGTACGCCGAACTGTACAAAAGAATCGCGGCCACGCCCACCTCAGGGCGGAAAAACGCTGTTCGCGCCGGGTTGGCGGAAACTCAATACGCAAAACGCCGCGCCCGCCACAGCCAGCACTACGTCATACCAGCGCAGCCTGAACCGCTCCCGAATCAGCCGCGTCGAAACGAAGATACACACGGCCATCGCCATCAGCAGCAATGAAGCCAGCAGCGAAATCGAGGCCGTCGGCCTGCGGAAAACGTCCCATGCCCGAAGTGTGTAGTGGAGGGTATAGGCTGCCCAGCCGAGTTGCCAGGCGCGAAAATAATCTTGCCGGGTCTGGGCGTAGAGGTAGGTGAACACCCCGAAAAGGATCAGGGTTACGACACCTGGCACGACCAGAACACTGACGGCGACGCTGCTCATGGCGCTAAATCGAAGGGCTTTCGTGGTTCCGCAATGATCTCAAGTTCGATCCGGTACTCTCAATCGTTTCATACTGCGCTGTGCGAACACAACAGTTTTGGGGGCTCCGAAAAACACGATAGGAACATGCTTCTTCTTGAATGCAGGACAATGACTTAGAGCGTTTGGCGGTCGAGTTGCGAGCTTGACGGCACTTTTCTTCCGCCCGTAACATCGAATCCGGTTACGTAATGAGCCAAAATCCACGTGTCCGCTTCGCCCCTTCGCCGACCGGGTTTCTGCACGTAGGAAGCGCCCGAACTTTCATATTCAATTGGCTTTACGCCCGCCACAACGGCGGGACGATGATTCTTCGCCTGGACGATACCGACGTAGAGCGCAATACCGAAGCCTCGGTTCAGTCTATTTTTGAAGGACTTAGGTGGCTTGGACTGGATTGGGACGAAGAATACAAACAGTCTGAGCGGCTGGCACTTCATCACAGTGTGGCTAACGCGATCTTTCAGAAAGGCCTGGCCTACCGGGACTTCACACCGGCGCATGCTGGTGACGAAGAAACCTCACGCAGCGGCGGACCCTGGCTGTTCAATCCCGGGATGCGCGAGCTTCCGCGAGAGGAAAGCGACCGACGCGCCGCCGCGGGCGAGCCGTTTGCGCTGCGATTTCGGGTGCCACGAGACGGCGATCAGCAGGTCCGGTTCGTCGATGCAGTTTACGGCGAGCAGGGGAAGTCGACCGCCGATATCGAAGACTTTGCTCTGCTGCGCAGCGACGGCATGCCGACTTATCACCTGGCTTCGTGCGCCGATGATGCTGATTTGACCATCAGCCACATCATTCGCGGCCAGGACCATCTCACCAACACGTTTAAGCACATTCTGATTTTCGAAGCCGCCGGCGCGGTGCTGCCGCAATTTGCCCATTTACCATTGCTGGTTGCGCCCGACGGCACCAAGCTTTCCAAACGCCGCCACGGGCCCGTAGTCAGCGTAACCACCTATCGCGACGCGGGATTCCTGCCTGAAGCCTTCATCAACTTCCTTTGCCTGCTGGGCTGGTCGCCAAAAAATGATCGCGAGAAATTGACCCGCCAGGAATTGGTCGACGCCTTTTCGCTCGAAGGCATCAATCGAGCCAATGCCGTGGTGAACTTTAAAGAAACCGATGCAGGCGCGAGTGTGCCGCTCGTGCAACCGGGAGGGCGCGCCGAGAACTACCCCGAAGAGACCTTCGACCCTAAAGCGCTCTGGCTGAACGCTGAGCACATCCGTGCGCTGACGGTTGAGGATCTAAGCGCGCGTCTGCTCCCCGTTGTTCGCAAAGCCGGATTCGACGTCAGTCCGGAAAGAATGCTCAAGATCACGCCGCTCATCCGCGAACGCATCAAGCTCTTGCGCGACGTGCTCACCGTGGCTGACTTCTTTCTCGTAGAACAACTTCCGCCTTACGATCCCGCTGAACTCATCCCGCAAAAGGGAGACGCGGAGATGGCGCTGAAAGTCCTGAAGCGTGCCCGCGAGGTACTGGCTGGAGTTGAGTTCACGCATGACGCGCTCGATCACGCTTTGCGCGCCGCGGCGCAAGAGCTTGGCGTGAAAGCGGGACAGATGTTTCAGCCGATCCGCGTCGCCGTCTGCGGACGGAAGAATGCGCCGCCGCTGTTTGAGACGTTGGAAGTGCTGGGGAAGGAGAAAACGCTGGAACGGATTGAGGAGGCGATTCAGAAAATTGCTTAGTTGAACCTGTCCGTTAAATGCAGGAAAGCAAACCGGGCCGTTTCCGGCCCGGCGCACGCCAACCTGTCCAGCTTCAGCTGCAATTTTCGGAGGACTGGATCGGCGGGTCAACGTTACTTTGAGGAGCCGTCTGCCCAGAGTCTCTATCCCTAAATCGCGCTCTGCATTTGTGCCTGTGTCACTACGATCCGTGCGGCCCTGCGTGACCGGGGTTTCTTGCGGATCACGATTTCTACATCTCGGTCCAGGGCATTGAGGAAGTGCATCAGCCGCTCGACTGAAAATCCATCCAGGCGATAGTTCACGAGAGCAGAAATCTTTGGCTGGTTGATGCCCAGCAGTCCGGCGGCGGCGGTTTGCGAAAGGTGGCGCGACTGAACGATCTGCTTGATGGCGACCGCGAGCCGCACTTTTGTTTTCTTCTCATCCGCATCCTGCAACCCAAGGTCGGAAAACACGTTGCCGGAACTTTGTACGATCGCCCCATTATTTCGGCCGTTTGCCATATCGCGCCTCATAATCTTCAGTCGCAACTCTAAGCCTTCGTGAAATCAATCCCATGTCCGTCTGGGCTGTTTTTATACCCTTCGGAGACTTCTTCTGGAACGCGTGCAGTACATAAACCGCACGCTCGAATCTCACGGTATACACTGCGCGGTAGGTATCGCCCCTGAAATCATCGACGACTTCCATGACCCCAGGTCCCACTCCCTTCCACGGCTTTGCGCTGGGATGTTTCCCGCCAAACTGCGCGACGCTCAGGGCCACTCCGATTGTGTCCTTGACGGCTTCGGGGAAGTCCAGTAGCTCGCTTTTGGACGATGCCACCCAGAACAGCGGTTTTTCGCCAGGAACATGCTTCGATCGGGCCATTCAATTATCCCAGTTTTAGGATGGCTTGTCTACAACTCAGGGGCACCGCAATTGTAGGGTTGGCGGCAGGACGGCAGATGTGACGAATGACCCAAACCGCTTCTATTCGTACCGCAGACACACAATGGGATCGAGATTCGCCGCCAGGTTGGCGGGATAATAGCCGAAGAAAACGCCCACGCCGACGGACATCGTGAAGTCGAAGGACCTTATGCCTATGAATATTTGGAACGGCCCTTCAGGGGATTCTTACGGCAATCGTCTGCATCGTGAGAATTCCTTTCCACGTTCATCTTAGCTTCACGCAGGAACGGGATCCTTCGACTGCGTATCTGCCGCGCTCTGCGCAGCGGATACTTCCCCTCAGGATGACAGAAGTTATTTTTGCTTAGTACTACGCAGCTCTATTCGTACCGCAGACAGACAATGGGATCGAGGTTAGCCGCCAGGTTGGCGGGATAATAGCCGAAGAAAACGCCCACGCCGACGGACATCGCGAAGCCAATCGACACCCAGAGATACGACAGGGTTGCCGGAATCGAAGGCACGAGTGTACGCACCAGCGTGGATACGACGGCGCCGATCAGAATGCCGATGGTGCCGCCGACCAGGGTGACGACCACAGCTTCCAACAAGAACTGCAGGCGGACATCGGCCCGGCGGGCGCCGATGGCTTTGCGCACTCCGATCTCCTGGGTACGCTCGGTCACGGAAATGAGCATGATGTTCATCACGCCGATGCCGCCCACGAGCAGTCCCACAGAACTGATCACGGTAGTGAGGATCACCAGCGCGCCGGTGAGCTGGTTCCATAGATTGCTGAGAAAGTCTGGCGAACTCAATTCGAAATCATTTTCCTGGCTGGCGGAAAGGTGGCGCAGGCGGCGCATCGCCTGAATGACTTCGTCCTGCGCGGTGCTGACATTCACGTTCTTGGGGACGGTGAATATCATGATCAGCTCTTTGGCCTCCGGGTAGCGCTTTCTGAAATCGCTGAGCGGAATGATGGCGAACACGTCGACTCCGGGGCCAATGAACAGGCCTGGGTCATGTTCAAACACGCCGATTACATCGTAAGGCTGGCCGTTGATGCGGACGGTTTTGCCAACGGCGTCGGTGTAGGGGAAGAGCGATTCGCTGATGGCCGCGCCCAACACCACGACGGAACGGGCATGCTCCTCATCGAAGGCGCTGATGAAGCGGCCACGGCCCACCGTGAACAACGGAATCGCCTCGGTGTACTGAGGCTCCGTGCCGCGCACAATCACTTTCTCGACGCTACGGTCGCCATTGGTGATCAGGTTACTATCACCGAGGAAGAAGCCACGGGTGCCGGCTGTGGTCACGATCTGCACGTCAGGAGCGGCCCCGCGGATGAAGCCGGCGTAGTTGTATTCGAGATACCTGCGGGTGCGAATCCGTTCCGGCCAACGGGATGGATCTGTGCCCACGGGAAATCGGGTGATGAAGTAGGTGCGCGATCCCAGGGATTCCACTTTGTCCTGCACGAATTTGTTCAAGCCTTGAATGATCGCCGCCATGGAAATGACCGACGAAACGCCGATGACGATGCCGAGCACGGTCAATGCGGAACGGATCTTACTCGAACGCAGCATTTCCAGCGCGGCCAGTAGGTTTTCCCGGGCTTGGGAAGCGGTCATGATCGCCATCTACTCAGACCTCATTATTCGGACCTCAAGGCGACGATCGGATCCAGGCGCGAGGCGCGCAACGCAGGATAAATTCCGAAAAATAAACCGACGCCGGAACTCAGGAACACTCCCAGCACCGCGACCC
The DNA here is from genome assembly GCA_963759395.1 of uncultured Acidobacteriota bacterium. Taxonomy (GTDB): domain Bacteria; phylum Acidobacteriota; class Terriglobia; order Terriglobales; family Acidobacteriaceae; genus CAVWZH01. The sequence continues at coordinate 170,687 of CAVWZH010000007.1, forward strand.
ACGTCTGAACGGAAGCAGGAAAAGGCGTATAGGTCCGCAGCGCCAGGGCGATCAGAAATCCGAGGGAAATGCCGACCAGTCCTCCGGCGATGCATTGCATGACGCTCTCGGCCACGAACTGGCGCAGGATATCGCGCTTGGTCGCACCCACGGCCCGGCGCACGCCGATCTCCCGGCGCCGCGCCGTCACGCTCACCAGCATGACGTTCATGATGACGATGCCACCGATCACCACCGAGATGGTGCTCACCATGATGAACACAGCAAAAAATGCCGAACTGATGCTGCGCCACAAGGCCATGTAACTTTCCTTAGTGCCGACAAAAAAATCGTTGTCCATTCCCGCCGCGAGGTGGCGGCGTGAGCGCAAGATGAGTTGTGCCTGGTCTTGCGCCTTCTCGAAATTCTCTGTGGTTGTCTTGACGTTGATGGTCAGGCTGGTGTGGGCGCCTTGCATGCGCAGGAAGACCGGCAGGGGGATCATCACAAAGTCGTCCTGGTCCTGGCCCAGCACGCTGCCGATTTTTTCCATGGTGCCGACTACGGTGAACTCTTCGTTATTGACTCGAATCGTTTTGCCGATCGGGCCAACGCCGGCAAACAACTGCTGCACCAGTGTGTCGCCAATCAGGCAAACGTCGGCCCTATGCTCGGCCTCCGAGGGAGTGAAGTAACGGCCGAGTTCGACGGTGCGGGTGTCGATTTCCGCCATGCTTGCGGTTTGGCCGGCAAGGTTTACGTCCTGCACTTCTTTGTCGCCATAGCGCGCGCGAACCGTGGTGGTGGCGCTGGCGCCAACCTGCTCGCAGGCCTCGCATTTGTCGGCGATGGCCAGCATGTCGTCCAGTTCGATCTTCTTGAACTTCAGCGCTTTGATAACGATGGTAAAGTCGGTGACGGCGAAGGGGGTGCGCGCGATCTGGAAGACATTGGTGCCGAGGTTGGCAATTTTCTGTTCGACGTACACGTTTGCGCCCTGAACGATGGTCATGACTGTGATAAGAGTGGCCACCCCCATGGTCAGACCGAGCATGGTGAGGGAAGCGCGCAGCTTGTGTGCGCGCAGTGCGCTGAAGCACTGGGCGAGATTGTCGCGGACGGCAAACATAGGAGAGAACGTTCTTCCAATTATGCTATCAAGGTCCACGGAATGGGCAACAGGAGAGCACCCTCTCTGCAGCTGTGCAGCTCGAATTCCGGTGGCGCGGAGATACCCGCAAGATCCCCATTCGACTCCCCCTCGTTTTGACTCGGGGTCGCTCAGGGCAGGCTCTCGCTCCGCCTGAAAAACGGCTATGCTCGGGATGACGCCCATGAAGGATGGGGGCGTAGGAAAAAGGAAGGCCCTAATGAGAACTGGCCCTTTACCTCCTCTCACACTGGTTGCCGCGTTCGTCTTGTTGCTCTCGACTTTGCCTGCCATCGCGGGCGATGCCTCGCTGGCTCCGACTCCGCCGATGGGCTGGAATAGTTGGGATTCCTACGGCCGCATGATTACTGAGGCACAACTCAGAGCCACGGCCGAGTGGATGGCGGCGCACCTGAAATCCTACGGATGGCAATACGTGGTCAACGACGATGGCTGGTACGTGCAGAACGTGGAAGAAGATTCCAAGGATTCCATATTCTTGCTTGACGGCAATGGCCGGTTCATTCCCGTGCCCAAGCGCTATCCCTCGGCGGCCGACGACGCCGGGTTCAAACCGCTTGCGGACTATATTCACTCGCTCGGGCTGAAGTTTGGTATTCATATCATCCGCGGCATTCCCCGCGAAGCGGTGGCGAACAATTTGCCGATCTCCGATTCGCCATACCGCGCCGCCGACGCGGCGGATCACTCCGACCCCTGTCCCTGGAACACCTACAACTGGGGAGTCAAGAACAACGAAGCCGGGCAGGCTTATTACGACTCCATCGTCAAGCTGTATGCCAGCTGGGGAGTGGACTTCATCAAGGCCGACTGCATCGCTGCCCATCCGTACAAGGCCGATGAAATCCGAATGCTGCATGAGGCCATCAAGAAATCGGGACGCGGGATGGTTCTGAGTCTCTCGCCGGGGCCAACCGCTTCGATCATGCTGATGAAGTCGGTAAGAACGCGGAGATGTGGCGCATCTGCGATGACTTTTGGGACCACTGGGGCCCGTGGAAAGATCACGACTGGTCGCAAGGCCTATATCAGCAGTCTGCAACTACATCAAAGTGGGCTCCGCATGTGAGTGCCGGCAACTGGCCCGATGCGGACATGCTGCCTCTTGGGCGTCTGGGCCCAAGTCCGGGCGCGGGTGAGCCGCGCAATACCCAGCTGACCAAAGATGAACAGCGCACCATGATGACGCTGTGGTCCATCTTCCGCTCGCCGCTCATCATGGGAGGAGACTTGCTCTCAGCCGATGAGTGGACGACATCGTTATTGACCAATCCGGAAGTGATTGCAGTTAATCAGCATTCGCATGACAATCATGCGGTGATTACATCAGAGACGGTTGCGGTGTGGGTGGCCCGTCCGGAGAATGGCGACGGCTACTATCTCGCAGTTTTTAACATCGGAGACAACGAACAGACGATGCGCTACAAATGGGAGGGTCTCGAACTACCCGCGGCGAAATATAAAATTCGCGATCTTTGGGAGCACAAGAATCTTAAGAGCGCGAAATCGCTTACAGTCAAACTAGCGCCGCACGCGTCGGTGTTGTACAGGCTTGAGAAATAGTAGCCTAGTTCGGCGGACGAGGGCGTCCGCCGCTACATGAGCTTGAGTGGCCTCCGCGTCCGCTCCGCCGTGCTAGCATGTTTTATAGCGATTAGCGACGTATGAATCCAGCCAATCCCCCAACCGAAACGCCTGTTAAAGCGGCGGCAGAACCCGAGGCCAAGCCCTCGAACTTTATTCGCGACATCATTCTCGAGGACCTGAAGACCAACAAATTTCAAGGACGGGTACAAACCCGCTTTCCCCCTGAGCCGAACGGATATCTGCACATCGGCCACGCTAAGGCGATTTGCCTCGACTTCGGATTGGCCGACGAATTTCACGGCCACACGAATCTACGTTTCGACGATACAAATCCATCGAAAGAAGAGACCGAGTATGTCGATTCGATTCAGGAAGACGTGAAGTGGCTGGGCTTCCACTGGGACGGGCTTTTTTATGCTTCCGACTACTTCGATCAGCTCTATGAATGGGCGGTTAAGCTGATCAAGGACGGCAAGGCGTATGTCGACGATTTATCGGCGGATGAGATTCGCGAACACCGCGGCACTTTGACCAAGCCGGGGAAAGACAGCCCTTACCGGAACCGATCGGTCGAAGAAAACCTGAATCTGTTTGAGCGGATGAAGGCGGGCGAGTTTCCCGACGGCTCGCGCGTGCTGCGGGCCAAGATCGACATGGCTTCGCCGAACCTGAACATGCGCGATCCGGTGATGTACCGAATTCTGCATGCATCGCACCACCGCACCGGCGACAAGTGGTGTATCTACCCGATGTACGACTACGCGCATGGACAATCGGATTCGCTGGAAAAAGTCACGCACTCCATGTGCACACTGGAGTTCGAGGACCACCGGCCGCTTTACAACTGGTTCATCCAGCAGTTGGGTATTTTTCCATCGCGGCAAATTGAATTCGACCGCCTCAATCTGACCTACACCTTGCTGAGCAAGCGCAAGCTGCTGCGGTTGGTGCAGGAGGAGAAAGTGAGCGGCTGGGACGATCCGCGAATGCCTACGCTGGGCGGAATCCGGCGGCGTGGTTACACACCTGAGGCGATCCGCAATTTTTGCGGCGCGATTGGCGTTTCGAAGACTACCGGCGTGATCGAATTAGCCATGCTCGAGCACTTCGTGCGCGAGGACCTGAACAAGAGTGCCCCGCGGGTGATGGCGGTGCTGCGTCCGCTTAAGGTTGTGATCGACAATTACCCAGAAAATCAAGTCGAAGAAATGGAAGCAGTGAACAATCCAGAGGATCCGAGCGCGGGAACGCGCAAAGTTCCGTTCTCGCGCGTGCTCTACATCGAGCAAGATGATTTCCGCGAAGATCCGCCCAAGCAGTATTACCGGCTTTCGCCCGGCCGCGAGGTGCGGCTGCGCTACGGATATTTTGTCACGTGCAAAAGCGTCGTAAAGAATGACAAGGGAGAAGTTGTCGAAGTGCATTGCACGTACGATCCGGCGACGCGTGGAGGAAACTCGCCGCCCGATGGCCGCAAGGTCAAAGCGACGATTCATTGGGTCTCCGCGGCAGATGCTATCGATGCCGAAGTGCGGATATACGACAACCTCTTCACCAGAGAAGATCCGAACCAAGTGGAAGAAGGTCAGGATTTTATGTCTAACCTCAACCCAAGTTCGCTGGAAGTGTTGGAGCATTGCAAGCTGGAACCGTCGCTGGCCAACGCGGTGGCGGGTAATCGTTATCAGTTTGAGCGTTTGGGGTACTTTTGCGCTGACCTCGACTCGAAACCCGGGAAGCCAGTGTTCAACCGAACGGTCGCGCTGAAAGATACGTGGGCGAAAATCGAAAAGAAGACCGAGAAAAAAGACTAGCCCGTCCGAGGCCAGTCACTCTTAGTTTGAACACATGAATGAGGCCGATGCCGGCGATCCGAGGCAATCCAACGTCGGAATGCGGGTTGCGTGGTTTCTAGGTGCGGTGGCTGTCCTCGTCCAGATGCTGACGAATGGACGTTACGGCTATTTCCGCGATGAGCTGTATTTTCTCGCCTGTGGTGATCACCTGGCTTTTGGCTACGTCGACTTCGCGCCCCTGGCGGCATGGCTGGTGCGCGCCAGCCGCGTAATCCTCGGCGATTCCCTTCATGCCATCCGATTTCTGCCAGCCCTCGCCTTCGGCGCCGAGATCGTGCTGACGGGCTTCATTACACGCGAATTCGGCGGAAAGCGTTTTGCCCTGATCCTGGCGTGTCTCTCGGTGCTCATGGCGCCGGTAATCCTGGGCAACGCGACGCGCTTTTCGATGAATCCGTTCGAGCCGCTGTTTTGGATGGGCTGCATCTATTTCCTGCTGGCAGCATTGAACCGCCAGAGACCGGAACTGCTGGCCTGGTGCGGTGTGCTGCTGGGCTTGGGACTGGAGAACAAACACGCCACCGTGTTTTTTCTCGGGGCGCTGTTAGTTGGACTGTTGGCCACCTCGGATCGACGCATTCTTTCCAGCAAATGGTTCTGGATTGCGGCTGCTATTGCATTCGCCATCGCTCTGCCGAACTTCATCTGGCAATGGCAGCACGGGTTCCCCACGCTGGTGGATTTGCGGAATGTAAAGGCGATCCACAAGAACATTGAGTTGCCGCCGCTGCCATTCCTGAAGCAGCAAATCATGATGTTGGGGCCGGCCAGTTTCCTCGTCTGGGCGGCGGGACTGGGTTTCTTGCTGTTCCACCGGGAGGGCAAGCGCTACCGCTTCGTGGGCATTTCTTATCTCGCTTTTCTGGCGGCGATGATGGTACTCAAGGGCAAAGATTATTACCTGGCCCCGATTTATCCCATGCTGTTCGCCGCGGGCGGCGTGTTCTGGGAGAAACTGACAGCGCCTCGGCCGGGACTGCGCTGGGTGCGGGTCGCCCTGCCGATAGTCGTCGTAATACTTGGTGTGGTGGCGGCTCCGCTGGTTCTGCCGATTCTTCCGCCGGAGAAAATCGAGCCCTACATGAGCGCGCTCGGGATCAAGATGACGCGCACCGAAACGCACATGAAGGGACTTCTACCGCAACATTTCGCTGATGAGTTCGGATGGCCGGAAATGGTGGCAGCGGTTGCCGGAGTTTATAACACGCTCCCGCCCGAAGAACGCTCCAAGACCGCGATTCTCGCCGGCAACTACGGCGGAGCCGGTGCAATCGATTTCTTTGGCCCGCGCTACGGGTTGCCAAAATCGATCAGCGCTCACCAAAACTACTACTATTGGGGACCGAGGCAGTACACGGGTGAAAGCATCATCATGCTGGAATGGAATCTCGAAGACGCTCAGTACTGGTGCCGAAGTGTAGACCAGGGACCCACAGTTGCTCCCGAATACGGTATGAGCTGGGAGCACTATACCATCCTGCACTGCCATGGCCTTAAGAAGCCTCTGTCGGAAGCGTGGCCTCTGCTGAAAATTTGGGATTAACCTCAGTCACACCTATCAGCCATGTCCTATCCAATATGCCGCAAGCCCTGCACGATGTTCATGTGTGAGACGCTGTAAGCAGGAAATACCGCGCTCAGGAAGCCGACTACCGCCGCGACCGGTAAAGACACCGCCAGAGTGAGTACATTGATTTTTAGAAAGACAGCCAGCGGTCCTCCGGAGTGCGTCGCGCCGTGCACCAGCCCATAAGCTGCCAATGAGGCCAGGAACCAACCTGCCACGCAGAGGAGCACCGCTTCCCCGACGAATAACACGAGAATTGCGCGCGGCATAAAACCCAAAGTGCGCAGCACCGCGACTTCGCGTGTGCGCTCGCGGATCGACATGGCGATGGAGGTCGCGGAAACCAGGAGTGATACAAACAAGACGGCCAGACTGATGCTCAGGATGAAAGCTTTCAGGTTGCCGAACGTCGCGACCATATCGAGATCGAAGGCTTTTTCGGCTTCAGTTCTTGTGGGGGCCGTGGAGTTGCGAAAAAGATCGTCGACGGCAGCGGCAATTCGGCCGACGTGTTCGGGCGAATCGGCGCGCAGCAAGAAAACTTCGTTCTTTCCGCGCCGGATTTTCGTTTCGACATAGTTCCAGTTGAAAAACATGACCGGAATCGAGGTAGGACTTTTGAAGATTCCCCGAAGGGTGACCTCAAGGTCGAAGGGAAACTTCACCCCTTGAACGACAATCCGGTCTCCCAACTTCCAACCAAGGCTCTTAGCCAGTTCGCTGTCTGCGATTGCACCTGCAGGATCTCGTTGCCAAGTCGCCGCTTGCTCAGGGGGAATGTCATATTCTTCCCCGTAGACCTCGAGAAATTCTCCCGGATCGGTGCCCAGCTGCGAGAAGAGATGTCTTGATTTCTCGTCCTTGTAGAGGCCGTCGAAGCGGTCCAACGGAACCACGTGCACCACACCCGGAACCGAACGAATTTTCTCCCGGTAGTAGCTCGGCAGAGGCACAAAAAACGAAACCCGGTGGCGGCAAACCAGGCGCAGGGCGCCGTTAGCAGTCCACTGGTCAATGTAGAAGCTACGCCAGATGGTCACCATCAGCGTGAGTAACAGGAAGGGAAAAGCCAGGCTGAGGATGGTCAGAATGCTGCGCCGCTTGTTGCGCCATGCGTTTCGGCCAACGAGCAGGGAGAGAGTCATGGATCTATTCCCCTCAACGCCCTTGTGTCCCGGTCGGGCGGGTCATCGGCGAATTTGGAAGTGCGTGGCAGCGGCCCGGGAACCCCAATTGGGTAGACACCGACTACAGGCGCGCAGTTCCCTGAGAAATCTGAAATCCAAATCTTGCTACCCGTGCACGTGCGGGCTCTGTGCGGGGTTTGCATGGTGCGCTGGCGGAGCTTTGACTACCTTCACTTCAAATTGCACCGGCAATTTCTTCGGAGGGTAGCAGGCGGCATTGTCGCAGGCCTGATATTTCAGTTCACCGCGCAGCAGGTATTTGCCGGGCGCGACACTGGTCAGAGGATGGATTACCACGGTCAGAGGAAATTCTGCCGTATACACGCTGAGCTTTTCGTCAGGAGAGAAAGGAAAACTCATCTCTTCACCCGCAGGGTAAGTGATTTTCCCCACCGCGATGTCCGTGGGGGCGTCGATTTTGAGGGCGGTGGGAATGAGAAATTCCGATTTCGGGGTGTTGGAGTTGACGTGAAATCCGGAGTTCACGTGGAAGCGAAGTTGGACCGTACCCGGTTTGCCGCGCGTCACCGTGGTTATGCCGGGGGGTGACATAGTGATGGAAGGAGCTTTGCGGCCCGAGATGTCCTGGTCGAGATCCTGGGCAGAGACCGGCAAAAGATACGTTGTAAACAAAACGGCGAGAAACATGGCGACGCCAACCCGGAACACGAAAAGAAAATCGGCGCCATGCCGCGGTGGTTTCCCCTCAAGCAATGCCGAGCCCCGCTCGGCCTGGACCCCTCGACTTCGCTCAGGGCAGGCTCGCGAGGCGACCCTCCCCACGCAGTTGGTGGTGAGCTTCATCTATACACTTTCACTTCCGAGCCATTTCGGAGCTTTAATTTCTGCGCGCATTATTTCGCCGCGACCGGGCCCTCGGCAAGAGCCTTTTTGATGGTGTCCTCGATTTCGCCCCGGCCTTTCAGGCCAAACACTTTGTCAATCACTTTGCCGTCGCGGGCAATGTAGAAGGTGGCGGGCAGAAACTGAACCCCACCGTATTCGTCGCCAACACTCTCTTTGCCGATCAGGACGGGATAATTGACGCCCAACGTTTTCGCGAACTTGGCGATGTCTTCGGGACTGGCGTCATCCATGGCCACGCCCAGGACCTGCAAACCCTGGGGTCCGTATTGTTTCTGCATGTCCACGAACCAGGGCATCTCGATCTTGCAGGGCTGGCACCAGGTCGCCCAGAAATTGAGCAGCACCGCTTTGCCGCGAAAATCGGAAAGGCGAACCGGCTTGCCGTCAACCGACTGCAATGTGAAGTCTGGCGCGAGCTGGCCTTTCAGATTGGCGGAGGCTGCGGTCTGGCCGGAATTGTGCCGTGTAACATGCACCGCAAACACAATCATGACGGTGACCACCATGGCCACCACGAGAAGGACGACTGGATCACGTTTCACAAAAGAACTCCGTCACAAGGCAAATCGATTCAAGAACGACAAGTAATTGGAAATGAGAGTAAAGCGTCCCAGTACCAGCAGCGCGCCCAGCGCGATCATCAACACGCCGCTGGCCACTTCCACGGCATGCATGTGCGAACGGAAACGGCTATAGAACTTGAGAAAGCGCCCGATGCCAAGCCCGGTCAACAGAAACGGCACCGCCAGCCCGAGCGAGTAAATCGCCAACAGGAAAATACCTTTCATCACGGAGTCCTGGGCGGCGGCGAAACCCAGAATGATGGCGAGAATCGGCCCCACGCAGGGGGTCCAGCCGAAGGCAAACGCAAAACCGATGACGAAGGAACCGAAGGGCGTGCTTCCACCTTTCACGCTGTGCAGCCGCGCGTCGGAGTACAACGCCTTGATCTTAAAAACACCGGTCAGATGCAAGCCGAACAGGATGATGACCACTCCCGCCACTTGCGCCAGGACTGATTTGTAGCGGGCAAGCAACTGTCCCACTTCCGTGGAGATCGCGCCCAGCGTGATGAATACGACGCTGAAACCCAGGACAAAGCCGATCGAATTCAATAGGACTTTCTTAAACAGATGAGATTCCTGGGCCTTTAGCTCCTCTACGCCCGCTCCGGAAATCAAGGAAACATAGCCCGGAACCAGGGGCAACACACAAGGTGAGAGAAACGAGATCAGGCCTGCCAGGAAGGCGGCGATCGGAAGGGGCAAAGTGGACATTCGCCCCTTATTGTACCTGCGGGATGGAACTGGCCGCTAATCGCGTGGCGGGCACGCCGGAACGATGTTTCTTGGGCTCGGTAATCTGCGCGGGTTTTGTTCGCGGGTAGCCAACATCGGGGGCTACGACCTAGTTGTGCTGTTTCTTTTGTGTCGGCGCGGCCGGCGTTATGGGCGGGGGTGGGGCAGTGGGGGCTTCTGGTTCGGGGGCACTTACGGCCTTGCGCAAGAAGCCAGGCGGCACAATGGCAGTAAGCTCCACGCGGTCCTTATTCTGAGAGACCTTCAGCCCGTCGAAGAACGCTTTAACATCGACGTCGGTGCCTTGCATGGAAATTGTGGTCTCGGCCGAACGAAGCATGTTCAGAAATGTAGCGGCCTGCTGGGTCACGCGCTGCGCGTCTTCCTCGCTGCCGGTAAACGCGTCGGCACGGAGATGGATTTTCCCCAAGTAGCGGGCCGAGACCACCGTGACTGCTGGTTTGGAGAAAAGGAACGAAAGGGTGCCCTGGGTGGGGGCAGACTTCTCGGCGGGATTGATCCTGAAGATGGCCCAGCCGAAACTGGCCAGTGGCACCTGCTTGTAGTACTGGCGCAAAAGCGCGGGGCCGCCGAACGGCGAGGCTAGTTTGCGAGAGCGGGCGATGATGCCGCGGATCACTTCGGGATCAGGGCGATTCGAGGCGGCAACCGTATCGGGCCCGAGGATCGCCACTCGCAACGTGCGTCCTTCCACGGGAATCGTGTAAATATCGATCGAGCGGTAGTTCTCGGTGGAATGAGAAATGTTGTGTAAGTAATTGCGCAGTCTTTCGCCGTCGAGTTTTCCCACGAAGATTTCAGAAAATTGTGACGATGCACCAGAGTTGGACGTACCAGCGGCCGGGTAATGAATCGCAAAAGCGGCCTGGTCCAAGTCGCGCTCGAACTGAAAGCCGGTGGCCTGGATGAACTGTTCATACTCGGGATCGTGAGAGACGGGCGGCAGTTGGGGAACGACATTGGCCCTACGAACCCACTTCAAATTGAAGTAGACAAAGCCGTCTGCGCTGGGGAGCAGCCGGGCTGGTTCGGGTGGAGCGTGCTTGCGGAGCACCACCATCACAGCGATCGCCGCCGCAAACAGTAGCACGCCAACAATGACGGGCAGCCTTCGTCGTATGCGCATGTAAAGGGCCGATCCGGCAATCGATCGGGGAACAGCAGCGCCGGGTACGGCCTGCAATTCGCCCATCATAACACCTGGGAGGCGAACAGGTAGGAAGCGCACAGTGGAGTGCTGGGTTTAGACTTCTGCGTCAGAGGCCGCATGACGCTCAAGCCAGCACCTAATGCGGCCCTTCTTCCGTCGTGACGATGCCGGCGCGGTCACACAGTTTCGGCGGCGTGCTCCGGCGCGCACTTGACTTGGCCTGCCAAGTCATCAGCTGCGTCAATCTCGATCTGATCAAAAGTCGTCTCGTAATTGCATTACTGGTTCTGGTGGCGGGAGGGTGGGCGCAAACAGCGCGAACCAAGACCCCATTGGAAACTACGGATTCAGATGCGAACCGGTGGTCGTTTACGGCCGCTGCTTACGGCTACGTAGCGCCCAATGAGGACTCCTATTTCAATCCCATCGTCACCGCCGACCATCGATCACTGCACCTGGAGGCTCGGTACAACTACGAGGATCAGCGAACGGGTTCGTTATGGGCTGGGTACAACTTCAGAGTTGGCCGCAAACTTGTGTTTCAAGCCACGCCGATGCTGGGCGCAGTTTTCGGAAATACGGCGGGGGTGGCGCCCGGATACGAGATGTCTCTCTTCTACAAGCGGCTGTGGCTCTACAGTGAAGGCGAATACGTGTTCGACTTCAAAACTAAAACCGGCAACTTCTTTTATGACTGGAATGAACTGGACTTCGCGGTAACCAATTGGTTTTACGCTGGCCTGGCTGAACAACGCACGCTGGCCTTCCAGACGGCGCTCGACACGCGGCGTGGCTTGGCCGCTGGTTTCTCCCGCAAGAAGATGTATTTCACGGTATATTTCTTCAACATCGGAGGGCGCGACCCGACGGTCGTTCTAGGGCTTGGCGCCAGGTTTTGAGGGCCCGTGCCGGGCGCAGAAGGGCCAAGCTAGCGCTCACCTCGACAGCCCATTTCTCCTCGCTCAGGGCGGTCCCCAGGCGACACGGCCATGCCTTGCACGCTAATGACCGTTTGTGATAACTTTTAAAGTTGTCCCGGACATGAGGAAGGGATCAGTGCGGATGTGTCTAGAGGCAGGGCACTACCGCGAACTGCTGGCGTAGCTCAGGTGGTAGAGCATCTGATTTGTAATCAGAGGGTCGGGGGTTCGAATCCCTTCGCCAGCTCCAGGAAACGGATTTCGAACGCGGCGTGGCGGCATAGTCAGGTTTTCCAACGGCACTCCATAAGGAAGGATTTCCAAGTGTGGTGTTTGCGCGCCAGAGGATGTGTGCGCGCATCTCCGGTCTTCGGTTCACCTTGAGTTGTGCGCGAACCCGACATGTGTTTCCGTTCTGCTTTTGTGCGCTGTGAAGGCGTGAGGATTGAAGCCGGTTTCTGCACAGGTGGGTGAGTGGTTAAAGCCGGCAGACTGTAAATCTGCTCCTCCTAGCGAGGTACGAAGGTTCGAATCCTTCCCTGTGCACCAGTGATTCATGAACCGCTTGGCAATGGCGCTGGCTGCATACGTGGTCATTGGGGTTTTGGTGTGGAGCACGATTAGCGACTCGCGCATTCGTCTGGTGACGCTGGCCATTTTGGGGATGTTCGCTGTCAAGACATGGCTGCATCGTAAAGACGCCGGGCCGGAAGATGGTGACGCAGACAGGGATTCGCCGATGTAGCTCAGTTGGTAGAGCACTCCCTTGGTAAGGGAGAGGTCACCAGTTCAATCCTGGTCATCGGCTCCACGGTTTGGGAGTTGGAAAAGGGCGGGAGTAACTCAGTGGTAGAGTCACAGCCTTCCAAGCTGTTGGTCGCGGGTTCGATTCCCGTCTCCCGCTCCAGAGTTTGAGGCGGTACAGGTAAACAGCAGTGAGCTTCGAACAAGCGACGATCAAGGTTGAGAGAGAAAAAGAGTTTGAGGAACTGAAGGGCGCGATTGAGCGTGCCTTCCGTCCGGAAGCGGCGGAGAAGTTTCTGAAGCGGGTGCAGAGCAAGGGACTGCGGATTCGCGACTTTGATTTGGTCCTAGGCAAGAAGATTTTGGACGACGGGCTTACAGCCGGCGCACAGAGCTTGCATCAGGCGTTGACGGTTTCGGACCAGGCGCAGATACGCGAGTTTTATCTGTCGAAGCTCGAAGGAGTCGATCAGGCGCTGCGGCACAGGTTCAAGAAGCTTTTTCAATATTACTGAGAGTTTGCGCGGGCAAGTTGAGGCGCTTTGCGGGCGTAAGCGGAGCGGGAGCCCGCAGCCGAAATCCTGAGCGTAGCGAAGGAACTGCTGGAGGAGAGCAAGGAAGCAAATGGCGAAAGAGAAATTTGAACGCAATAAGCCGCACTGCAACGTGGGCACGATCGGGCACATCGATCATGGCAAGACCACGCTGACGGCGGCCATCACGAAGGTTCTGCAGAAGCACAATCCGAAGATTGTGTTCCGGTCGTTTGATTCGATCGACAACGCGCCGGAAGAAAAAGCCCGCGGCATCACCATTGCGACGGCGCACGTGGAGTATGAGACCGAGAAGCGGCACTACGCGCACGTCGATTGCCCGGGGCACGCGGACTACATCAAGAACATGATCACGGGCGCGGCGCAGATGGATGGCGCGATCTTAGTCGTGGCGGCGACCGATGGTCCGATGCCGCAGACGCGTGAGCACGTGCTTCTGGCGCGGCAGGTGGGTGTTCCCTATATCGTGGTCGCGTTGAATAAATGCGACGCGGTGGACGATCCCGAGTTGCTCGACCTGGTGGAGCTGGAAGTGCGCGAGCTGCTGAAGAGCTACAAGTTCCCTGGAGACGACGTGCCGGTGGTCCGGCTGTCGGCCTTGGGCGCGCTGAACGGCGAAGCCAAGTGGGAAAAGCAGATTGACGAGCTGATGAAGGCGGTGGACGAGAGCGTTCCGCAGCCGGCGCGCGAACTGGACAAGCCGTTCCTGATGCCGATCGAAGACATCTTCTCGATTCAGGGCCGGGGCACGGTGGTGACGGGAAGGATCGAGCGCGGGAAAGTGAAAGTCGGCGAGGAAATGGAAATTGTCGGCTTCCGCGAGACGCGCAAGACGGTGGTGACCGGCGTCGAGATGTTCAAGAAGCAGCTGGATGAAGGCATGGCGGGCGACAACGCGGGCCTTTTGTTGCGCGGCATTGCGAAAGAGGATGTGGAGCGCGGCATGGTGCTGGCCAAGCCAGGATCGATTACGCCGCACACCAAGTTCAAGGCGGAAGTTTACATCCTGACCAAAGAAGAGGGTGGAAGACATACGCCGTTCTTCAAGGGCTACCGGCCGCAGTTTTACCTGCGCACGACGGACGTGACGGGAGTGGCAGAGTTGCCCTCGGGCACGGAGATGGTGATGCCGGGAGACAACGTCTCGCTTGTCATCGAACTGATCACGCCGGTGGCGATGGAAAAAGGCCTGCGGTTTGCGATCCGCGAAGGCGGGCACACGGTGGGCGCAGGTACGATCAGCGAGATTGTGCAGTAGATTGTGTAGGGCCGGGTCTCGGACCCGCCCTACACAAATAGAAATGCGGACGATTGAGAACCAGTTCTTAGTTTTAGTTCTCGGTTCTCAGTTCGGTTCTGAGTAAGGGAGTGAGCAAATGCCCCGGGAAATCATTACCATGCAGTGCGGTGAGTGCAAAGAACGGAATTATTCGAAGACCAAGAACCGGAAGACGATGTCGGAGCGATTCGAAATCAAGAAGTTCTGCCGCCGCTGCCGGAAGCATACGCCGCACAAAGAAGTGAAATGAAGTTGCTAGTGTCTAGTGATTAGTGGCTAGCAAAGCAAGAGACTGGCAACTAATCACTAGCCACTGACCACTGTTTTCAGGGGCGTAAGCTCAACGGTTAAACTGCCGGTCTCCAAAACCGGACTTGGGGGTTCGAATCCCTCCGCCCCTGCCAGAGTTTGGGAAAGGGATGGACGAGGCCGGCAAGCGTATGGGAGTTGAGACGAAAAAAATGGCGAATTCAATCGCAACGGCCGGAGAGAACCTAGGCGACCGGATCAAAGCCTGGCCGGAGCGAACCAAAGCTTTCTACAACGACGTGCGCACGGAGATGAAGAAGGTCACCGCGCCGTCCATGAAGGAAGTGCGCGCCACGACGACGGTCGTCATCATCACCGTGTTTCTCTTTGGCGTGTACTTCTGGGCCGTAGATAACACGATCGGAAGAGGCGTCACCTATCTGATCCAGTATCTGACGCACCGCTAGGCAAGGACGGAAGAACATCAAAACGATTATGCAGGAAGAAGAAAAGAACCAGGCGACCGCGGAACCCCAGGCTAGCGGGGAGGCCGCTGCGCCCGCGGGTGATGCGGCTGCCGCTGAAGCGCCGCGCAATCCCAACATGAAGTGGTACATCATCCACTCCTACTCGGGGTTTGAGCGGAAGGTGAAGGAATCGCTCGAGTCGCGCGTAGCGGCTTTTGGGCTGCAGGACAAGATCGGCAAAGTGCTGATCCCCACCGAGTCGGTCACGGAAGTGAGGGGCGGGAAGAAATACACTTCCGAGCGCATGTTCTATCCCGGCTATGTGCTGGTGGAAATGGACATGAACGACCACGTCTGGCACGTGGTGAAGTCGACGCCGAGGGTGACGGGATTTGTCGGAACGGGGCAACAACCAACTCCGCTTTCGGATGAAGAAGTTCAGCACATTGTCTACAAGGTGGCGGACAGCAAGGGCGCGCCCAAGCTCAAGGTTAAGTTTGAGAAGAACGAGACGGTGCGCATCACGGAAGGGCCGTTTGCTACGTTCCAGGGAATTGTGGACGAAGTGAATGAAGACCGCGAGACGCTGAAGGTGATGGTCACGATTTTCGGCCGGTCGACGCCGGTGGAGCTGGAGTTTAATCAGGTGGAGAAGGTGGCTTGATAAGGAAGCGCGCCAAACGCGCCCTTCGGTCGCTGCGCTAACTCAGGGCAGGCTCCGACTAGATTGCGCGGCGCGCTCAGATCCTTCGGCGACAAAAAGCGCGTCGCCTCAGGATGACAGGGGATTAAGAAAAGATCATGGCGAAGAAAGCAACTGGTTTCGTAAAACTGCAGATTGCGGCGGGCAAGGCCACGCCGGCGCCCCCGGTTGGGCCGGCGCTCGGGCAGGCGCAGATCAACATCATGGAGTTCTGCAAGCAGTTCAACGCCCGCACCGGCCAGAAGGAACTGGAAGGACTGATTGTCCCGGTCGTGGTCACGGTGTACAGCGACCGCTCGTTCACCTTCATTACCAAAACGCCGCCAGCCTCAGTGCTGCTGAAGCGCGCCGCGGGAATTGCCAAGGGATCGGGGACGCCGAACAAGGACAAAGTTGGCAAGGTCACGCTGCGGCAGGTGGAAGACATCGCTAAACAGAAGATGCCGGATTTGAACGCTGCGTCGGTAGAAGCGGCGGTTAAGAGTGTGCGCGGCACGGCGCGGTCCATGGGGATTGATGTGGTTGGGTAAGTTTGTGTGGGCGCGGGCGACTCGCCCGCGGAATTGCGGAGTGTAGCTCCGCTGGACGGCTGAGGGCGGCCGTCCCCACGCAGATAGTGTTAGTCGTAAATACTACGGCTGACCAGAATAGAGGTCAGCGGTGGGAGACGAGGAAGAGCAAATGAGAAAAGCAGGAAAGAACATTACCAAGGCGCGCGAGGCGGTGGAAGCGCGTCCCTATCTGTTGAAGGACGCGGTATCGCTGTTGCAGAAAGTGAAGTTCGCCAAGTTTGATGAGACCGTGGAGATCACTTTGCGGCTGGGGGTCGATCCCAAGCATGCCGACCAGATGGTGCGTGGAACGGTCGTGTTGCCGAACGGCTTGGGCAAGTCAAAGCGTGTTCTGGTCATCGCCAGCGGCGAAAAGGTGAAGGAAGCCGAACAGGCGGGCGCGGATTTTGTGGGCGGCGAGGACATGGTTGAGAAGATCAATAAAGAGAACTGGACCGATTTCGACGCCCTCATTGCCACGCCCGATGTGATGAAGTCAGTGGGTCGTCTGGGCAAAGTGCTTGGCCCGAAAGGGCTGATGCCGAATCCCAAGACCGGAACGGTCACCTTCGATGTTGCCAAGGCAGTGCAGGAAATCAAAGCGGGCAAGGTGGAGTTCCGCACTGACAAGACGGCGCTGGTGCATGTGCCGGTGGGCAAGATCTCGTTTCCGCCCGAGAAACTGGTCGAAAACGCTTCGGTGTTGATCAGCAGCGTGATCAAGGCGAAGCCGACCGTGGCCAAGGGCAAGTACATCAAGGGGTGCTATCTGAGCTCGAGCATGGGGCCCGGAATTCAGATCGACACCAGCGCGGCGGAAGCTGCGGCAAAGGCATAGGTAGTGAAGGGCGCCAAAATGGCAACGCTGGACAGCCGAGGGCGGCTGTCCCCGCGCGAATCGATGAGGGATTGAAGATATGGCGGTTACTAGAGCAAAGAAGAACGAGCAGGTTGAAAAGCTGAGCGGCGAGCTGCAGAAGGTATCGACGGCGATCGTGGCTACCTACAGCAAGCTGACCGTGGCCCAGGATTTTGAACTGCGCAAGACGTTGCGGAGTTCCGGGGCCAAGTATCGGGTGGTGAAGAACACCCTCGCCGAGCGCGCTGCCAAGGGCACAAAGGTCGAAGAGGTGTTGAAGAACCTCTCTGGCGTGACCTCGATTGCCTATACGCAGGGCGATCCGGTCGCGCTGGCCAAGGCGCTGGCCAAGTATGCCAAGGACAATCCGGAATTTGCCTTTAAGGCGGGTGTAGTCGAAGGCCGCGTGATATCGATCAAGGAGATCAATGCGCTGGCCACTATGCCGTCGAAGGAAGAAATCTACTCCAAGCTGCTGTTCCTGCTGAATGCACCGGCACAGCGACTGGTGACTGCGGTGAATGCCGTGGGCCGCAACCTGGCGGTGGTGGTGAACCAGGGCGTGGAGCAGAAGAAGTTCAAGGAAGCTTAGGAGTGTTTGTGACTGCGGCGGGGATGAAAATCAAGGACATTGTGAAGAATAATGTCGCGAGATTTTCTTTTTACCGGGCAGGGAATGCCTTCTACGAGGTTGAGGTCGAGGGGACGAGATACAAGTTTCCTGTGAGCATTGAGGATTTGGGAACGGCCACGCTGTTGGCGGAACACAAGGCGATCACTCTAATGCGGTACATCCGCAAGGCGCTTGAGGATAAGACCTTCGTCAAGGCGTAGCGAGGCGCGGGCGAGGGCGCCCGCGCGACATAAACGATTTTGGTTATCGGCAGGGCAGGGGTTGCGCGGTTGGTTCGATTGCGTTGTCTGGCGCGATGGAACTGGACCTGGTCCGCACTGGAGACCTGGCTGGCAGATAACGAAAGGAAAGAGACGCTGCAAGCAGCGTTTCTACGAGACTACATACTGGAGAACTAGACATGGCGGATTTGGCGCAGTTGGAAGAATCAATCGTAGGCTTGTCGCTGCTCGAAGCGGCAGACCTGGTGAAGAAACTGGAAGCCCGTTTGGGCGTCTCGGCGGCAGCGGCAGCCCCGGTGGTGATGGCGGGCGGTGGCGCTGCGGCGGGAGGCGCGGCTCCGGCGGAAGAGAAGACTGAATTCAGCGTGGTCCTGAAGGAAGTCGGGGCCAATAAGATCAATGTAATCAAGGCGGTGCGCGAAGTTACCAGTCTGGGCTTGAAGGAAGCCAAGGATCTGGTCGACGGCGCGCCCAAACCGATAAAGGAAGGTGTCTCCAAGGAAGAAGCGGAGACCATCAAGAAGAAGTTCACCGACGCTGGAGCTACGGTAGAGGTGAAGTAGTTCCTGGCTAGTCCGATTCGGGCTGCAAGGCCGGATCGGGCGAGCGATCTAAGTTTGTGAAGCCTGGAGGCCGGTGTTGGCATCTAAATTAACACCGCTTCCCTTCACGAAGTTTTCGGGCAGCCCGTACTTCCGATAGGTCGAGGGAGCGTGGCGGCTGCTCTAACGATTGGCAAACTGTTCCGCGGGCAGCGGGACGGGAACAGGCCTTAGAACTGGCGCGGAAACATACATTACAAACAAGGCCAAGCGCTGCATTCGGCGCCTGCGGGGATTTATGTCCCTGCGGGCGCGTACGTATTTTTCGTGATTTTCGAGTTTATTAGAACCTTGGCGCGCCTGACGCGCCCTTACATTCCGCAGTTTTCCGCAGCCCTCGGGCTGCGCTTTGAAAGTTGGGAGTCCCTGAATGGCGAAGAATGATACCTACCGCAAACGTTTTGATTTTTCCAAGATTCCAGCAACCATCCAGATCCCGAACCTGATCGAGGTTCAGAAGCGTTCCTATGACCGCTTCCTGCAGATGGACCGGCTGCCCAGCGAGCGCGACGACGCCGGTTTGCAGTCGGTGTTTCAGTCCGTGTTTCCGATTACGGACTTTCGCAACGTCTCGCAGCTCGAGTTCGTGGACTACGCGATCGGCAACTGGGAATGCAAGTGCGGTCATCTGAAGGGCCTGCACCATCTCCGCACGACCTGCAAAAACTGCGGATCGACGGTGATCACCGATCCGTTCCATCCTGGCGATGTGCTTTGCCAAAAGTGCGGAACGTACAACGCCAACACGCCTGATTTCTGCAACAAGTGTGGCGATCCTGTCGGTCTGCAATTGAAATATGACGTGGCCGAGTGCGAAGAGCGCGGCATGACTTACTCTGCGCCGCTCAAGGTCACCATGCGTTTGACCATCTTTGAGAAAGACGCCGAAACCGGCAACCGCTCCATCCGCGATATCAAGGAGCAGGAAGTGTTCTTTGGCGATGTGCCGCTGATGACGCAGAACGGAACGTTCATCGTTAACGGCACGGAACGCGTGATTGTGAGCCAGTTACACCGCTCCCCTGGCGTGTTTTTCGAAACCGCCAACAACCGCACCTACTTCCTGGGCAAGATCATTCCCTACCGTGGGTCGTGGGTGGAGTTCGAGTACGACCAGAAGAACGTGCTCTATGTACGCATCGATCGCAAGCGCAAGTTTCTGGGAACGATTTTCCTGCGAGCGCTCGGTCTGCGTTCGGGCGAAGACATTCTCCGCACCTTTTACACCGTCGACCGGCTGGTAATTCGCGACAAGAAGCTCTACTGGACACTTGATCCGGCGAGCGAGAAACCCACCAATCTGGCGGGGATGAAGCTGGCACACAGCATCAAAAACAAGTCGGGCGAGGAAATCGCGCATTCGGGGCGCAAGCTCAATGCGCAAATTCTGAAAGAGATTCAAAAAGCAAAGGTCACCGAGATTGAAGTCGATATCTCCGATCTGGAAGGCGCGTGGGTAGCCAGCGACGTGGTCGATACCACTACGGGTGAAGTTCTGCTCGAAGCGAATTCGGAACTGACCGCCGACAAAGTTTCCAAGATTCTCGACTCCGGAGTGGTCGAGATGAATCTGTTCTTCCCGGAGCGCGACGATGTGGGAACGGTGATCTGCCAGACGCTGAAGCGCGATTCGGTCAAGACCCCGTCGGAAGCGCTGATTGAGATTTACCGCAAACTGCGGCCGGGCGATCCGCCGACGCTGGACACTGCCACGGCGTTGTTCCACGGCATGTTCTTCGACCCGCGCAAGTATGACTTCTCGCGGGTGGGACGGCTGAAGTTCAACATCAAACTGTTCGAGAACCAGGATGCGACCAAGCTCGACAACCGCACGCTCGAGCCTGAGGATTTCTACGGAACCATCCGCTACCTGCTTAAGCTGCGCAAAAACATTGGCGCGGTCGATGACATCGATCATCTGGGCAACCGCCGGGTGCGCGCGGTCGGCGAACTCCTGGAAAATCAATTCCGCATCGGCCTGGTCCGGATGGAACGGGCGATTAAAGAAAAGATGTCCGTGTACCAGGAAATGTCGACGGCGATGCCGCACGATCTGGTGAACGCGAAGCCGGTGATGGCCGCGATCCGGGAGTTCTTCGGGTCGTCGCAGCTCTCGCAGTTTATGGACCAGACTAATCCGCTCTCGGAAATTACCCACAAGCGGCGTTTGTCGGCCCTTGGGCCGGGCGGCCTGTCGCGTGAACGAGCGGGATTCGAAGTCCGCGACGTTCACCCGACGCACTACGGCCGTATTTGTCCGATTGAGACGCCAGAAGGTCCGAACATCGGGCTGATCTCGTCGTTGAGCTGCTACGCGCGAATCAACGATTACGGGTTCATCGAGTCGCCTTACCGTCGCGTCAAGACTGGCCGTGTACTCGATTACGTAACCATCGTGAACGCGGGAGACAGCGATTACAAAGTCGGCGATCACGTGGAAAAGCATGAAGTCGAAAAGGTGAACGCGGAACTGAAAGAGCGGCGCAAAAAGCCGGCTGATGTGGAACCGTTCTCCTTCTATCTTTCCGCGTGGGAGGAAGACCGTCACGTCATTGCGCAGGCCAACGTGGAACTGGACGACAAAGGCCGGATCGTGGGCGATCTGGTCAACGCCCGTAAAGCTGGAAACTTTGTGCTGGTGAACCGTGACGAAGTGGACTACATCGACGTGAGTCCGAAGCAGTTGGTTTCGGTGGCAGCGTCGCTGGTGCCGTTTCTCGAGCACGACGATGCCAACCGCGCACTGATGGGCGCCAACATGCAACGTCAGTCTGTTCCCTTGCTGCGGGCGGAAGCGCCGATCGTCGGGACGGGGATGGAAGGCGTGACCGCGCGCGATTCCGGTGCGGTGATTCTGGCGCGGCGCAACGGAGTGATCGATTCTGTCGACTCGGAACGAATTATCGTCCGCGTCGAAGGCGAACACCATCCAGGGCAGCTTTCCCGCGAGGTGGGCAGTGACATTTATCAGCTCACCAAGTTCAAGCGGTCGAACCAGAACACCTGCATCAACCAGAAGCCGACTGTGCTGAAAGGCCAGCGAGTGGAAAAGGGACAGGTGATCGCTGACGGTCCCTGCACCGACCACGGCGAACTGGCACTGGGACGCAACGTGCTAGTGGCCTTCATGCCCTGGCGCGGCTACAACTTCGAAGACGCGATTCTGGTCTCCGAGAAACTGGTGAAGGACGACTATTACACGTCCGTGCACATCGAGGAGTACGAGATCGAGGCGCGGGACACCAAGCTGGGCCCGGAAGAAGTGACGCGGGACATTCCAAACGTCAGCGAGTCCATGCTGCGCAATCTGGACGAAGCGGGGGTGATCCGCATCGGGGCCAGCATCAAGCAGGGCGACATTCTGGTGGGCAAGGTCACGCCCAAAGGCGAGACCCAGCTGACGCCGGAAGAGAAATTGCTGCGCGCCATCTTCGGAGAAAAAGCCGGAGATGTCCGCGACGCGTCGCTCTATTGCCCGCCCGGAATCGAGGGTGTGATCGTCGACGTGAAAATTTTCTCCCGTAAAGGCCAGGAAAAGGACGAACGGGCGAAGTCGATTGAGGCGGCGCAAATCGGCAAACTGGAGAAGAACCTTTCGGACGAAATCCGGATTCTGACCGATGAGCGCCTCAAGCGCCTGGAAAACATCCTGGGCGGCAAGGAGGTTCTCGCCGACTTGCACGACGAGCGCACCAACAAGCGCTTGTTGACCAAGGACACGATCCTCGACCGCGACGCGATCGAGCGCATTTCGACCCGCAACCTGAAGCGCATCAAGTACGCCGACAAGGATCCGCGGGTGAATGAGCAGATCGACGAGATCGAGGAAATGACCTCGCGCCAGATCGACGTGCTCAAGAAGATCGTCAACGAAAAGAAAGACAAACTGACCAAGGGCGATGAACTGCCGCCGGGCGTCATCAAACTGGTGAAGGTTTATATCGCCATGAAGCGCAAGCTGAGCGTGGGCGACAAGATGGCAGGCCGTCACGGCAACAAGGGCGTGATCGCGCGCATTCTGCCGGATGAGGACATGCCGTACCTCGATGACGGCACGCCGGTGGAAATCGTGCTCAACCCGCTGGGCGTTCCTTCCCGTATGAATGTGGGACAGATCCTGGAAACGCACCTGGGCTGGGCAGGCCATGAACTAGGCAAGAAGATCACTCAACTGCTGGCAGAGAATTCGAAAGAAGAAGTGATTCGTCGCGAGTTGAAGGCCTTGTTCAAGGACACCACGCTGGCCGACACCATCGCCGATATGAGCGACGAAGAACTGGAAGCGGTGGCGCCTACCTTGACGCGCGGCGTGTTCACCGGTTCGCCGGTGTTCGACGGCTCGCGGGAGACTGAGATCAAGGCGCTGCTGAAAAGCTCAGGCCTGCCGGAGTCCGGAAAGACTTACTTGTACGACGGCATGACCGGCGACAAGTTCGAACAGCCGGTGACGGTCGGTTACATCTACATGCTCAAGCTGTCACACCTGGTGGACGACAAGATCCACGCGCGTTCCATCGGGCCGTATTCGCTGATCACCCAGCAGCCTTTGGGTGGTAAAGCTCAATTCGGTGGACAGCGTTTTGGAGAAATGGAAGTCTGGGCGCTCGAAGCGTATGGCGCTGCTTTCATTCTGCAGGAACTGTTGACGGCAAAGTCGGACGACGTCTATGGCCGCACCAAGATTTACGAGGCTATCGTCAAGGGCGAAGCCGCCATGGAACCGGGTGTGCCCGAGTCGTTCAACGTTCTGATCCGCGAATTGCAGTCGCTCTGCCTGGATGTGGAATTGATCAAGGCCGGCGAGAAGAAGCCGGTCGCGGCGGCGGCTGACTGAGTTAAGTGGTCAGTGGCCAGTGGCTAGTGATTAGTTGCTGGCCGCTGACGCAGAAATTTTAGGAACGAGATTTTAGGAACACGAATTCTAGGAAAAAGGGATGGAAGCACGTGCTCTGGTGCTCCCGGCCCAACAAGAGTAGTTACTGGCCACTAATCACTGGCCACTGACCACTGCTTTCCAGAGCCGCCAGCGGTGGCGAACTACCGCAGGAGTGGAGGACCACCTTGTACCGTTCGAGCCCCTTTGATATGGCAAATCCGATCGCCGATTTCGACGCTATTCGCATCAGCTTAGCCTCTCCTGAAAAGATTCGCAGCTGGTCGCACGGCGAGGTCACGAAGCCGGAGACCATTAACTACCGCACGTTCAAACCGGAACGCGACGGCCTGTTCTGTGCCCGCATTTTTGGACCGGTTACTGACTGGGAATGTCTCTGCGGCAAATACAAGCGCATGAAGCATCGCGGAGTGATTTGCGATAAGTGCGGCGTGGAAGTCACCTTGTCGAAAGTCCGGCGCGAGCGGCTCGGCCACATCGAGCTGGCATCTCCGTGTTCGCACGTCTGGTTTTTCAAGGGCCTGCCCAGCCGCATCGGGCATTTGCTGGATATTTCCCTGCGTGACCTGGAGTCTGTGCTTTATTTCGAAGCTTACGTCGTGGTCGAGCCCGGCGATGCGCCGGTCAAAGATCACGAAGTCATCAAGGACGAAGCTAAGTACCGCGAACTCGACCAGCAGTACCGCCCGGCCGGCTTCAAGGCCATGATGGGCGCAGAGGCTATTAAGGAACTTCTCAAGCGCGTGGAGGTTGACACGCTCTCCACTGAACTGCGCGAGAAGATGAAGAACGAGAGCTCGCTGCAGAAGCGGCTCAAGTATGCCAAGCGGCTGAAAGTGGTTGAGGCCTTCCGCAAGAGCGGCAACAAGCCGAACTGGATGATCCTGGATGTGATTCCGGTCATTCCGCCGGAACTGCGTCCCCTGGTTCCATTGGATGGGGGCCGTTTTGCCACCTCGGACCTGAACGATCTTTATCGCCGCGTCATTAACCGCAACAACCGGTTGAAGAAGCTGATGGACCTGCACGCTCCGGAAGTTATCGTGCGCAACGAAAAGCGCATGTTGCAGGAAGCGGTGGACGCGTTGTTCGATAACGGCCGCCGCGGCCGCGTGTTGCGCGGGGCGAACAATCGTCCGCTGAAGTCGCTTTCCGACACGCTGAAGGGCAAGCAGGGCCGCTTCCGCCAGAACCTGCTGGGCAAGCGCGTGGACTATTCCGGCCGCTCTGTGATTGTGGTCGGCCCGGAACTCAAGCTGCACCAGTGCGGTTTGCCCAAGAAGATGGCGCTCGAACTGTTCAAGCCGTTCATTTATCACCGGCTGGAGCAGACCGGGCACTGCACCACCATCAAACAGGCGAAGGAAATGGTGGAACAGCAGGAACCGATCGTTTGGGACATTCTGGAAGAGGTCATCAAAGACCATCCTGTGCTCTTGAACCGCGCTCCCACGCTGCACCGCCTGGGCATTCAGGCATTTGAGCCAGTGCTGGTGGAAGGCAAGGCCATCAAGATCCACCCGCTGGTTTGCACGGCATTCAACGCCGACTTCGACGGCGACCAGATGGCGGTACACATTCCGCTGTCTCCGGAAGCACAGGTCGAGGCCAGCGTGCTCATGCTGTCTTCGCACAACATTCTGTCGCCTGCCTCTGGGCAGCCGATCACCGTGCCCACGCAGGATATGGTGCTTGGACTTTACTACCTGACGAAAGCGAAGCCCGGAGCCAAGGGCGAAGGGCGCGCTTTTGCCAACATCGAAGAAGTGTTGCTGGCGCTGCAGGCGGGCGAGATCGAGACTCTCACGCCCATCCGGCTGCGCTATACCGGGGAAGTGATCGATCTGACCGCCGCCTACGACGATCAGGAGATTATTCACACTGAGCCGGTCAATTATGATCGCAGTTTTCTCAACACCACCGTGGGCCGCGCCATCCTGAACGACCATCTGCCTCAGGGCATGCCGTTCATCAATGGGCTGCTCAAGAAAAAGGGCGTCGGACAGCTCGTGACCTACTGCTATCTGCGGTTTGGGCTGGAGACCACAGTCAAGATGCTGGATGAAGTTAAAGAACTTGGGTTCCAGTTCGCGACCCGCGCCGGGCTCTCCATCGGCATCGACGACATGGTCATCCCGGACAACAAAAAGGTCCTGGTGCGCGACGCCGAAAAGCAGGTGGTCAGCGTTCAGCAGCAGTACCTGGACGGCGCCATTACCAACGGCGAACGCAACAACAAGGTCATCGAAATCTGGTCGGCGATTACAGAAAAAGTCTCCGACGAGATGTTCGCCGAAATGCAGAGGCGGGACAAGGAAGGCGAGATCAATCCGATCTATGTCATGGCCGATTCCGGCGCCCGCGGATCGAAACAGCAGATCCGCCAGCTCTCCGGCATGCGTGGTTTGATGGCCAAGCCGTCGGGCGAGATCATCGAGACTCCGATCACGGCCAACTTCCGCGAAGGCTTGACCGTGTTGCAGTACTTCATTTCGACCCACGGCGCGCGTAAAGGCCTGGCGGATACGGCGCTCAAGACTGCCGATTCCGGCTACCTGACCCGCCGCCTGGTCGACGTGGCACAGGACGTCATCATCAGCGAATACGACTGCGGCACGGTCGATGGCATCTATGTTTCCGGAATTGTGGAGGCCGGTGAAATCATCGAGCCTTTGCGAGACCGGATCGTGGGCCGGGTTTCGCTGGAGAAAATCAAGGACTACGACGGCAACGTGATCGTGGACATTAACCAGGAGATCACGGAAGACCTGGCCGGATCGATCCAGGCCGCGGGTATTGAACGGGTGAAAATCCGTTCCGTGCTCACCTGCGAATCCAAGCGCGGGGTTTGCGTGATGTGCTATGGACGCAACCTGGCGTCAGGACGTCTGGTCGAGCTCGGCGAGGCCACCGGAGTGATTGCGGCGCAGTCGATCGGCGAACCGGGAACACAGCTGACGATGCGTACGTTCCACATCGGCGGCACGGCTTCCCGGGTGTCCGAGCAGTCACGCCTCGACGCCAAGAACACCGGCGCCGTGCGCTTCATCGGCTTGCAGACCGTTCGGTCTAAGGCCGGCGATCTGGTGGTCATGAACCGTAACGGCTCGATCGCCATCGTGGACGACAAAGGCCGCGAGCGCGAGCGCTATGCCGTGGTTTACGGCGCCAAGGTGAAGGTGAACGAAGGCGATCAGGTCCAGCTTGGCCAGGTAATGGTCGAATGGGATCCGTACACGTTTGCGATCGTTACCGAAATCGGCGGCACGGTGCAGTTCAAAGACCTGCAGGAAGGTGTGACGCTGAACGAAGAGGTGGACGAAGTCACCGGCCTGTCGCGGCACGTGGTGGCTGATTCTCCCGACGAGAAGCGGCAGCCGGCGATCGTGATCAAGGGCAAGACCAGCAAGCGCTACCTGATGCCGTCGCGTTCCCACTTGATGGTGACCGATGGCGACACGGTGCATCCGGGCGACATCCTGGCGAAGATCCCTCGCGAGACGACTCGCACCAAGGACATCACCGGTGGTTTGCCGCGCGTGGTGGAATTGTTCGAGGCGCGCAAGCCGCATGAGACCGCGGTCATCAGCGAAATCGACGGCACGGTGAAGTTCGGCGAAGTCTCCAAAGGACAGCGGAAAATCTATGTGGTCGCCGACAACGGCACGGAGAAGGAATACTCGGTGCCGCGCGGCGTTCACATCAACGTGCAGGAAGGTGAACGGGTCAAGGCGGGCGAGCCTCTCATGGATGGTCCGCTCAACCCGCACGACATTCTTGCCGTGCTGGGCGAAAAGGAACTGCAGTCTTACCTGGTGAACGAAATCCAGGAAGTCTACCGGCTGCAGGGCGTGAACATTTCGGACAAGCACATCGAAGTGATTGTCAGGCAGATGATGCGCTGGGTGAAAGTCGAGGACGTCGGCGATACCCAGTTCCTGCTCGAACAGCAAGTGGATAAGTTCCGCTTCCGTGAGGAGAACGAGCGGGTGATCAAGGAAGGCGGCAAGCCGGCCACTGGCCGTCCGTTGCTGCTGGGGATCACGAAAGCGTCGCTCTCCACGGAGTCGTTCATCTCGGCGGCGTCGTTCCAGGAGACTACGCGAGTGCTCACCGAAGCCTCGATTCAGGGCGCGGTCGATCACCTGCGCGGCCTGAAGGAAAACGTCATCGTGGGACGCCTCATTCCAGCCGGCACTGGCATGGAATACTACCGCAACGTGCGCCTCTCACCGGAAATGGAGGAGGCTGCCGCCAAGGTACAAGAGGAAGTCTCCGCTGCGTACGAAGAAGCCGAGCGCGCGCTCGAGCTGATGCGTACCGAAGGCGAGACCGAGGAGCTGACAGCAGAGTAAGGCGACGGAAACAACCGGGGGGCGGAATTATCCGCCCCCTCCGTTTTTCCGCTGCTTTGCTCCTTCCCCCATGCACGCGAGCGTTCAACAATTACCCGGTCCGGAACGCTCTGGCGATTCCCAGTTGCGCCAGATGCCCCGGCACAATACTCTGAAGCCAGTGCTCCTCCGTTTTCTACGGCTGCTTCGGCTTGCCTTCTGGCGCGCGTTCCAGCATGACGCGTTTGCCATTGCCAAGGCATCGGCTTATTCCTCTATTCTCACGTTCTTCCCGCTTCTGCTAGTGGTTGGTTCCGTGCTTGCCACCTCTCGCAAGACAGAGGTTTACCTGCGAGAAATTTCTTACGCTCTCGGCCGGATCCTTCCTGCGGGCAGCGGAGCAGCTTTGGCTTACTTGAAGGAGCGCGCCGACCGCCCGGTCGGCGTGCTTATCACTGCTTCCCTCATCACCCTGTGGACCGCTTCCGGTGTAATGATCTCGTGGATGGAAGGCTTCCGCCGGTCTTACGAGCTGCCCAAGCGTTGGGGCCTGGTGAAAGAACGGTTGATCGCGTTTTCCCTGGTAATCCTCGCTGGTATTCCGCTCGGTTTTGCCACGATCCTGGTGGCCTTCGGCAGCCGCATTGAAACCCGGATATTGTTCGCGATCGGGCATGAGTTCGGGCCGTACATTCTGTTGATGTGGACAGTAATCCGCTGGGTCATTGCCGGCCTTACAAGCATCGCCGTCATAGCTCTGATTTACCACAATGCGGTGCCGCGTACTCAACCCTGGCATAGCGTATTGCCAGGGGCGACTTTGGCCACCGCCATGTGGTTCGCTGCGACCGCCTTATTCGGCTGGTATTTGCAACGCTACGCGGACTACAGCATCCTTTACGGCTCACTCGGGGTGAGTATTGCGCTGCTGGTCTGGATGTACATGATCTCGCTAATTATTCTTGTCGGAGCAGAGTTCAACGCCATGCTGTTTCCGCGGTCAAAGCTGGGCCGGGAACTTACCGAGGTATCCAGTTCCGGCCTGCATGTCTTGTAACTCCGCGGCAGCATCCACGGAACGCACCTCATAGGCGGCCACATTATCCTTGCAAAGGAAGAGCTTGCGAGAAGACCTGGACATCGACCGAATTGAGTCTGCCCTGGCGCCGGTGCGCCGTGCCAAAATCATCTGCACGATCGGACCCTCCTGCGATACCGAGCCTAAACTTCGCGAATTCATGCGTCTGGGCATGGATGTCGCCCGGTTGAATTTCTCGCATGGAACCCATGACGATCATGCCCGCAACATCGCCCGGCTGCGGCGGGCGGCCAAGTTGGAAAATCGCACTATCTGCATCCTGCAAGACCTGCAAGGTCCAAAGATCCGCACGGGAGCGCTCAAGGACCACAAGCCGGTCAGCCTGAAGGACGGCTCCCGCGTGAGCATTACCACCCGGAACGTGGAAGGTACGGCAACTTTGATTGCGACCACATTTCCTCAACTGGCCGCGGAGGTACAGCCGGGCGCGCGCATTCTGCTCTCCGACGGATTGATTGAGCTGCGTGTCTTGCGGGTGCGCAGCGGGGATGTGGAATGTGAGGTCATAAACGGCGGCCAATTGGCGGAGCACCAGGGCATCAACTTGCCCGGGGCGGCGCTTTCGATTCCGGCCCTCACCAGCAAAGACAAGGCTGACCTGGAGTTCGGATTGCGGCAGGGCGTTGATCTCGTGGCCTTATCGTTTGTCCGCTCCGGCGCCGACGTCCGTTTGGCGAAAAAGCTCATCGCGGCCAAGGGCAGTCACGTACCGGTCATCGCCAAGCTGGAGAAGCCGCAAGCTTTGAAGAAGCTGGAGGAAATATTCGAAGCAGCGGATGGTGTGATGGTGGCGCGGGGAGATCTGGGAGTCGAGATGCCGCCGGAGAAGGTCCCCGTGATCCAGAAGTACGTGATCCGCCGCGCAGCCGATTGGCGCAAACCTGTCATCATCGCCACCCAGATGCTCGAATCGATGATCGAGAACCCGCGTCCAACGCGGGCCGAAGCCAGTGACGTCGCCAACGCGGTCTTCGACGGGACGGATGCGGTCATGTTATCCGCGGAAACCGCCACGGGCAGGTATCCCTCCGAGGCCCTGACTATGATGTGCAAGATCGTGGTTGAGGCGGAGAGTAATATGTCGGAATTCGAGCACCCCAAGCGCCGCCAGCACCGCCGCCTCTCTGTCGCCGAGGCGATCTGCGAATCCATCGCCCACGCCGCGGAAGACTTGCACATGAGCGCCATTGCGGTATTCACTGAGTCCGGAGACACGGCACGCCTGCTTTCCAAGTACCGTCCCCGCGCAGCGGTTTATGCCTTCAGCTATGTCCCCGAGGTTTGTAATCGTATGAATTTGTTGTGGGGCGTGCGCCCCGTCCGGCGGGAGTCGGCCCCCACGGCAGAACAGATGTTGGTGGCGGCCGAACAGGAACTTTTGCGCCGTGGCCAGATCAAGCATGGAGATGTTCTGGGAATCGTAGCGGGTACGCAAATGGCCTCTGGCTCCACGAATTTCATGCGTCTCCACGTGGTGACGGCGGACGAAGAGCGAAAGATTTCAGATCTCGACAGGAAACGCAATCGACGCCGTGAGCGTTTGCAATCGTGAAACGCCGGTAAGGTCTGCGCCTGCCAAGAAAGACCGCTTCCGTATAGTTCCGGAGGAGAATCGTGGCCTACGAGCTGCTTTCAGTAGCAATTTACGAGCCTTTGCCTGGCCAGGAGGAAGCTTCACTCTCGACCATGCGCGACCTGTTCGCGGCTCTTTCCGCCGGCGGATATAGCCGCGACGTGCTTTACCGCGATAGCAATTCCCAGTATGTATTGCTACGTTACTGGAAGTCAGAAGAAGCCCGTCGCGCAGCTCAGGAAGATCCTGAAATACAGAGATGTTGGGCAAGGCTGGGAAATGAAATTCGGATCGTGAGGATATACGAACATCTGGAACAGCCCGAGGGCTTCAGTGCAGTTGAAGTAAGCTCAGGCCTCAGCTTCACCGATAGTGTAGAAAATGTTGGCAAGTGGACGGGATCACGCGGACGTTTGCCACGAACCGATATCGCAAGACGCGCAAGATTATGCATGGAATTAAACGAGGTGTTTCCGCGGCTTTTGACGCTGATGATTTTGGCCTGTTAGACTAAGTGTTTGTGAGTTCCCACGCCCAGCCATAAGGGGAGTTCGTGCGCGCAGAAACCCGCCATCAACTGAAACAGGACAAGTTTAGCCGAGCAACGCTAGAAGCTGCTGAAGCCACCGTCCATTGGTCGGCGGAGCATCAATCAAAGCTGCTTGCGGGGGGCGTAATCCTGCTGGTGCTGGTAGGGGCCTTTGCGGGCGCCTGGTACTACTTGAACGAGGAAGACCAGAAGGCCAGCGTCGAACTGACGCAGGCAATCCGCTCTCTGGACACTCCGTTGCGGTTGCCAGGAACACCCGCCGAGCCCGACTTTCCCACCTTTGCTTCGGCGAAGGAGCGTGCTACCGAAGCCCACAAACAGTTTCAGGCGCTCGTCGATAAGTATCCTCACACCCGGTCTTCGGAGGTTTCCCGGTATTTCCTGGGATTGACCTCATCGCAGCTGGGTGACAATGCGAGTGCGGAGCGCGACTTGAAAACTGTGGCTGGATCGAGCAACGCCGATCTTGCAGCCATGGCCAAATTCGCGCTGGCCTCGATCTACCGCAACACCAACCGCAACAAGGATGCGATCGACCTCTACAACCAGCTCATCGCCAAGCCGACAACCACTGTGAGCAAAGCCATGGCGCAATTGGAGTTGGCCGCGACCTATCAGGCGCAACAGCAATCTGCCCAGGCCAAGCAGGTCTACCAGCAAGTGCAAAAGGAAAATCCCAACAGCGAAGCGGCGCAGATCGCCTCTTCGCGAATCCAGGAATTGAAATAGGCGCCCGGCACGGTTGGGCTCCTACTCCCCTTTTCCCGCCATTTTTCGCTACCATGTGTTGGCACTCCAGATCCTATCGCAAGAGGCCTTATGCCCGACCTGACTCTGCAGGTGAATGGCAGTGAGCGGAAAGTAAGCGTCCCACCTCAAACTCCGCTGCTTTGGGTGCTGCGCGACACATTGCAGCTCACCGGTACTAAGTTCGGATGCGGCGCCGGGCTCTGTGGCGCTTGCACAGTACACGTTGATGGCGCTGCCATTCGCTCATGTTCCACGCCGGTTTCTCAGGTCGTAGGGAAGAAGATCACTACGATCGAAGGATTAAGCGCAAATGGGCCGCATGACTTGCAGCGGGCCTGGATTGCAGAAGACGTCCCGCAGTGCGGCTATTGCCAAGCCGGTCAAATCATGGCGGCGGCTGCACTGCTCAGCAGGAACCCACAGCCCTCTGACGAGCAGATCACGCAAGCCATGACGGGAAACATCTGCCGCTGTGGAACCTATGATCGCATCCGGAAGGCGATTCGGCGAGCAGCTGTTGCTGGGGGTGGCCGATGAGTCCATTCTCTCGCCGCGACTTTCTGACCGTGGGAATCGCTGCTGGCGCCGGCTTGGTCATCGGCTTCTATCTTCCGCATGGCAGTTCCGGCAACGGCGAGAGTTTCGCACCTAATGCTTATCTGAAAATCACCCCTGACGGAAAAATCACGATAGTCGTTGCGCGATCCGAGATGGGGCAGGGTGTGCGCACGTCGCTGCCCATGATTCTTGCTGAGGAACTCGAAGCAGACTGGAAGCAAATCATCATTGAACAAGCCGGCGCCAGCACACTTTATGGCGACCAGACTACGGGCGGCAGCGCTAGCGTACGCACCACGTGGGATCCGATGCGGAAGGCGGGCGCGGCCGCGCGGGAAATGCTGATCGGTGCTGCAGCGCTGGAATGGGGCGTCGGCCGGGACACGTGCAAAGCCGAGAACAGCGCAGTTGTGCACACCGCGTCGAATCGCCGCCTTACCTATGGGCAACTGGCGTCGAAGGCTTCGACTCTGCCGATTCCCACCGATCCGCCACTGAAAAAAGACTCCAAAGACTACAAAATTGTGGGCAAACCGGTAGCGCGGCTGGATACGCCTCCGAAGGTCGATGGCACCGCAGTCTACGGAATCGACTTCCATGTGCCGGGGTTGAAGTACGCACTACTCGCGCGCTGTCCGGTCTTCGGTGGCAAAGTCGCCAGCTTCGATGATAAGGAAGCCAAACAGATCGCGGGCGTCAGCTACGTCGGGAAAATCTCCGATTCCGCGATCGCGGTCGTGGCCGATAGCGTCTGGAGCGCGATGGAAGGCCGCCGTGTGCTCAACGTGACCTGGGACGAAGGCCCGAACAAAGACCTTAACTCTGTTGCGATCTTCGATTCTCTGAAGAAGTCTGTTTCCGGCAAGGCGGCAGTGTTGTACTCCACGGGGGACGTCTCGAAGACTTCCGGGCGGCGCATCGAAGCAAATTATCAATTGCCGTTCATGGCCCATGCCCCGATGGAGCCGGGCAATTGTGTGGCCGATTTCCGGGGATCGGGCTGCGAGATTTGGGCCCCGACACAGGTGCCACAGGACTGCCGTGATTCAGTAGCTGGGGCCATGGGCGTGGATTCCGACCAGGTAAAGGTCAATGTCACACTGCTAGGCGGCGGCTTTGGCCGGCGCTTGGAACACGATTACGCAGTGGAGGCGGCACTGGTGTCGAAGGCCGCAAACTCTCCAGTAAAAGTCATTTGGACCCGCGAAGACGATATGCGTTGTTCCACCTATCGCCCGGCAAGTTATCACCGATTGAGTGCCGTACTCGATGGAAACGGTTGGCCGGCGGTATTTGCCCATCGCATTGTGGCGGGTTCGATCAATGGCCAGAAAGGTACTGCCCAGCCGGACGGCGTCGATGTTGATTTGAAAGACGAAGCCGCGCTTGTCTATTCATTTCCGAACGCGCTGGTCGATTACGTCATGTCTGATTCCGCCGTCCCGCTCGGCTGGATGCGCTCGGTGTACGCTCTGCAAGTTGGATTTGCCACTGAATGCTTTATCGATGAACTGGCGGCGGCAGCGGGCAAAGATCCAGTGGACTACCGGCTTCATCTGCTGTCAAAAGATCAGGACATCAAGTTCTTCGATGCCACCTGGAAAACTTCCCGTATGCGTGCAGCTCTGCAAATGGCGGCCGAAAAAGCTGGCTGGGGCAAACCTTTGGCTGCGGGACACTATCACGGCATAGCCTGTTTTGGATGCTTCGGCACCTACATGGCCGAGGTGGTGGAGATTTCGATGGAAAACGATCAGCCGCGCGTGCATCGCGTAATAGGTGTGATGGACTGCGGGCAGGTGATCAATCCCAGCATTCTCGAACAGCAAATCAAGGGCGGAATAACCTTTGCCCTGGCGAATGCCTTACGCGCTCAGATCACGATTGAGAAGGGACGCGTAGTGCAGGGAAATTTCGACGACTATGCGCCCATCCGGATGAACGAAGTACCGGAAATCGAGGCTTACTTTGTAGAAAGCACAGAGGCCCCAAGCGGGGCAGGCGAGCCTCCGGTGCCGCCGCTGGCGCCGGCGTTGTGCAACGCGATTTACGCCGCCACGAAGAAGCGCATCCGCGCTTTGCCGATTATGAGTTGAGCGGCGCTTCGATGAAATCATCTCCCAAGACTCCGATTCGAATCACATTCGCAATCTCGATCTTCACGCTCCTGGTTTGTTCGTCGCTGGGCCAGACAACAGCGTTGCGGCTCTCCGCCGTACCGGGCCGCCGAATGGGCCATCTCCGCCATGGCATCAACACCAGCCAATGGTTCGCGCAGGTCTACGATCCAAAGGGATATACCAAAGAACACTTCCAGACTTGGACGACCACTCAAGACATCGCTCTGATTCGTGCCATGGGATTTGATCATGTGCGCTTGAGCATCAACCCTCAACCCATGTTCCTGGCAGGACACGCCGATGAAATTCCGGCGGATTATCTGGCTTATCTCGACTCCGCAGTTGAGATGATCCTCGATCATGGATTGGCTGTGGTCATCGATCTTCATCCTGACGGTGACTTCAAGGCTAAACTGGCGAGCGATGATGACTTCGTGGAGCAACTCGCCGATTTCTGGCGTGCGCTTGCCCGCCATTATTCGCGGCTTGATCCTGACCGCGTGTTTTTCGAGATTCTCAACGAGCCGGAAATGCATGATCGTTACCGCTGGGCTGGCGTCCAGAGTAAGTTGGCCGCTGCGATTCGCGAAGGAGCGCCACAACACACCATCATCGCCACGGGCGCGCGATGGTCGGCGGACGATGAACTGATTTTCGTGGAGCCTTTGCGAGACCCGAACGTCATATATACCTTTCATTTCTATGAGCCTCCCGTCTTTACTCATCAGGGCGCGACCTGGGCAACGAACTTCTGGCACGAAATTAGCGGGCTGTCGTATCCGTCGAGTCCAGAATCGGCCCAGAAAGCTGCCTCCCGAGTGCCGGACGATATCAATCGCCTCTACGTCCTTCGCTATGGCATGGAACACTGGGATGCCGCGCGGATCGAGGCTGAAATTGGATCCGTAGCGGCGTGGGCCACTCGACATGGAGTTCCGGTCATCTGCAACGAGTTCGGCGTCTATCGCGCGAATGTAGACCCACGCGATCGCGGGCAATGGATCAGCGACGTGCGTACCGCGCTTGAGCGGCAGGGCATTGGCTGGACGATGTGGGACTACAGTGGCGGATTTGGCGTGGTAACCAAGAGTGGCGGGAAAACCCTGCCCGATGAGACCACCTTGCACGCATTAGGGCTCCATTTGCCCCCTAACGCGCCTTGAACGCTTGGGCGCTTTCCTACAATGCCCCCAACCACTTCACCGGCAATCGCGCGGCCAGCGCGTTTGCAAGGCGCTCGTCAGCGGTAATCATCTGCGCAGATGATCGTAGGGCGAGAGAGACGTAAAGACTGTCATAGAAGCTGCGCTCGTGCTGCACGCAAATCTCGAATGCCTTCTCTGCCAGTTCAATCGACGAAACGGTCGGTATGCCAAGTTGAACGACCGTCGCCAGCGCATCGCTCGCCTGTTCGGCCGACAGTCGCGCACTGCGCACGGCCTTCCAAAGCGTGTTGCCGATCTCGGCCCAGAACAGATCCGGCACAAGAAACCGGACTTCCCCGAGGCTGTATCTTTTAAGCAAGACTTCTGCCTGTTCGGCAAACGGCTCGTCTTTTGCCGGCAGACACCACTTGACCGCAACGCTGGCATCGAGCACGAGGTCGGTCAACGCTCGCGGTCCTCGCGAATCATTGTTTCGCTGCTGGCAAGCGGACCGGGGTTGGGCGACGGAGC
Organism: uncultured Acidobacteriota bacterium; assembly: GCA_963759395.1. Lineage (GTDB taxonomy): Bacteria > Acidobacteriota > Terriglobia > Terriglobales > Acidobacteriaceae > CAVWZH01. Next base: position 206,707 of record CAVWZH010000007.1, read on the forward strand.
AGATCGAATACGGGTGAGCTGCTTAACCAGCTTCTGCCTCCTTCTCAACTCCGTGGCGGTCGGTATGTTCTGCTCCAGTAGAGACAAGACTTCCGCGGCAATCGATTTGCGGTTCCGCCGGGCGCGGGCGCGCAAGGCGCTGTAAAGATCGTCAGGGATGTTTTCCACATAAAGTGTAGCCATAGGAAAGCCCTAGGGATATCCTAGCATATCCATAGTCTGGGAATTCCGCCTCCTTCCTTGACACCTTCCCGCCGTCACTTTATGCTTAAGTTTCGCTCCCTGAAGAACTTGCACTCCCGAGCGCGCTTCCGCGGCCTTGGTGGCCTCAGGGTGGGGACGCGGAGTTCCCGATGTTCATCGAAATACGAGAGTTGCAACTTCACCCTGTCGATTTTGAACAGGATTTCAGCCCTGGTTCCATCGACTTCGGGGATGAGCTGCAGCAATTAGATGTGCTACACACCGAGGGGCGGGCGCAGCTTGTCGAAGAACATCACGGCAAGCATAAGATAATAAACGATATACGCGTCGCCGGGGATCTGCGCACCAGGGCTGCGTTGCCCTGCGCCAGGTGCCTCGAGCCGGTAATTCGAAACTTGGAGCGTAGTTTCGATCTGTTGTATCGCCCGCTCGGGGCTGACGCGGGACCAGAAGAGCGTTCCGTTAGTGCCACAGAGTCTGAGGTCAGCTATTATCAAGGCGACGGACTTCTGCTGGAAGACGTGTTGCGGGAGCAGGTGTTATTGGCCCTTCCGTTGAAGGCAGTCTGCCGCGAAGATTGCCGGGGTCTTTGCCCAAAGTGCGGCGCCAATCTCAACGAGAAGCAATGCTTTTGTAAGGACCATGTTGAGGATCCCCGCTGGGAGGCGCTGAAGGATATTCGCAGCAAGTTGCATCACTGAGCGATTTTCGTATCGCGATTTTCGTAGATAACGAGGAATTCCAATGCCAAATCCAAAAAGACGACATTCCAAAGCGCGCACCAGCACACGCCGCGCCCACGATGCGCTCAAGGGCCGGTCGCTCTCCGAGTGCCCGAATTGCCATGAGCGCAAGTTGCCGCATCGGGCTTGTTCGAAATGCGGATACTACAAAGGCCGCGAAGTTCTGGAAGTCGAAGAGACCAGCTAGCTGTTTCTCCACCTCATGCCAAGCGTCATCGCTCTCGACGCGATGGGTTCAGACCGGGCGCCGAAGCCTGAGATCGAAGGTGCGATCCAGGCCGCGCGGCACTACGGGGTTCGTGTCCTGTTGGTTGGGCCGCAGCAAATCATCGGCGCCGAACTGGCTCGTTATCCCGCTGCTACTGGACTTCCTCTGGAAGTCGTCCACGCCAGTGAAGTGATTTCCATGGAAGACAAAGCGGTGCAGGCGGTGCGTGCCAAGCGTGATTCTTCCATGCGCGTCGGACTTCGCCTGGTACGCGAAGGGCGCGCCGCCGGCTTTGTTACCGCCGGCAACACCGGCGCTGCCATGGCCACTGCCAAGATGGTTTTGGGGGCGATTCCGGGAGTCGACCGTCCGGCGCTCGCCGCGGTTATTCCAACCGCGATCGGCACCGTGGCAACGCTGCTCGATGTCGGCGCCAACGTCGACTCGAAACCCCACAACCTCGAACAGTTCGCGGTCATGGGAGAAATCTATTTCCGCAGCATGTTCGGCACGCGCCGTCCGCGCGTAGGGCTGCTCTCCATTGGAGAAGAAGAAAGCAAAGGCAACGAACTCACTCGCGAGACATTTCCTTTGCTCAAACAACTTCCGCTGAATTTTGTAGGAAATGTTGAAGGACGCGATCTCTACAATGGCCGGGTGGATGTGATCGTGGCCGACGGCTTTGTAGGGAATGTCGCACTCAAGACTTCCGAAGGGGTCGCCAACATGGTGCGAGCCACGTTGAAAGAGTCGCTCAAGGCCACGATTACCAGGCAAGTGGGGTACTTGCTCTCGCGCAACGCCTTTGCCGACTTCAAAAAGCGGCTCGATCATACGGAATATGGCGGCGCGCCTCTATTGGGAATTAAGGGAGTGTGTTTCATCACCCACGGCTCTTCGAACGCCAACGCCATCAAGAATGCCATTCGAGTGGCGGCCCAATTCTCCGACCGCAAGATCAACGACTCCATCGAAAAAGGATTGAGCGTGATTCGTGCCGCGGACCTGCAGAAGCCGAGACCACCCGGCGATTCGGGCAAGGTCACAGTTCCGGTACCCGTGGGAAGAGCATTTCGATCCTGAATGATCGGTCGCAACACAGTCTGACACTCTAATGTTAATCTCGCAATCCAGCATCGCATTTCTCTTTCCGGGCCAGGGCTCCCAAGCTGTTGGCATGAGCAAAGATCTGGCCGAAAAGTATTCCACTGCGCGGCAAACCTTCGAAGAAGCGGACGACGCTCTCGGCTATAGACTCTCGCAACTGTGCTTTGAGGGTCCTGAGGACCAGCTTCGTCTGACGGAGATCACGCAGCCGGCGATCTTGACCGCTTCGGTCGCGGCCTGGCGGGTGCTCGATAAAAAAGGTATCAAGGCCAGTTTTGCCGCCGGTCACAGCCTGGGCGAGTATTCCGCACAAGTTGCGGCCGGCACTCTAGGTTTTGCAGATGCGGTACGCACAGTCCGCAACCGCGGCAAATATATGCAGGAAGCGGTTCCCGTCGGAGTGGGTGCCATGGCCGCAATTCTCGGGATGGATGAGAGGAAGGTTGTGTCAGTTTGCCGGGACGCGACCCAGGAAAGTGCGGCGCAGAGTGAAGTCTGCGAGCCGGCGAACATCAACTCTCCGGAACAAATTGTCATCTCGGGCCACAAGGCTGCGGTCGAACGTGCTATGAAATTAGCCAGCGACCGTGGCGCCAAGCGGGTGGTCCTGCTGCCGGTCAGCGCGCCTTTCCACAGCTCGCTCATGAAGCCAGCCCAGGAACGGCTTGCCGCCGATTTGCGTGCGCTTACCTTTGCTAACCCGGATGTGCCGGTATTCTGCAACGTCGACGCGGTCCCGGTTGAAACCGCGGATCAGGCCCGTGACGCGCTCATCCGGCAGGTCACCGGCTCGGTGAAATGGGAGCAATCGATGCGGGGTTTGATTTCAAACGGGGTGGAGACATTCGTGGAACTCGGTCCCGGCAAGGTTCTTTGCGGCTTAATGCGCCAGATCGATCGCTCCCCAACTTGCCTCAATGTGGCCGATCAAGCTTCGCTGGACAAAACCTTAGAAAAGTTTTCGGCTGTTGACGCATAAGCGCCGGTGCATGGCCGCTCCGAAACCGGCGATGTCCCGGTTCAGAGTAGCCCGACCGCAGCCTCCCGCGATAGCATAAGCACTTGTTCCCCAAAGAGCGGGTCCCATTATGGCAACAAAGAAGACGAAATCCCGTCCGGAGAGCGCCAATGGGAAGGGCCCGCGAACTCCGTCAGCCCGTACTCAACCCAAAAGTCTGGCCAACGCAAATCTTCGCACTTATGCCATCGCGGACTATCGTCTCGAGAAGCCCAGCTTCGCCATTCGGCAGATCCGCAAAGGCGATGAGGTTGGCTACGAAATCGAGGGCGACCTGAGCTCACCCGTCCCGCCGATTCGCGAATCGAAATATCTTACGAAGCAGCAGCACATCGAAATCTACCGTTGGATGCTGCTCAATCGCAAAATGGAGCAGGCGCTCGAAAATCTTTACAAGCAAGGCAAAGTAGTGGGGGGCGTTTACTTCGGGCTGGGCCAGGAGGCCTGCTCCTGCGCCTCGGCTTTTGCTCTTCATAAGGAGGACTGGCTGGGGCCGCTGATTCGCAACCAAGGCTCATTGCTGGTCCGCGGCTTTTCGCCACGCGACATCATGATGCAGTACATGGCCAAGGCGGGTTCGCCCACCAAGGGTCGCGATGCATCCTCGCATTTCGGCGATATTCAGGAACGCAACGTGGTGGCGCCCATCTCGACTCTCGGCGATCTTATTCCTGTACTGGCCGGTGTTGCTCTTGGAGCGCGCCTTCAAGGACGCAACATCGCCGTGATGACCTACATCGGCGACGGCGGCCAATCCACGGGCGTCACTTACGAAGGCATTAACTTCGCCGCCGTACAGAATCTCGGGCTCGTGCTCTTCGTCGAAAACAATCTCTGGGGATATTCCACTCCCGCCGATATGCAGTTCCGGGTGAAGGATCTGGCCGAACGGGCAATCGCATATGGAATTCCGGGCGTGATCGTCGATGGCACCGATGCCTGCCAGATTTACGATGCCGCTCACCAAGCCTGCGAGCGTGCCCGCCGCGGCGAAGGCCCTACCCTGATTGAAGCGAAGATGATGCGCATGAAAGGGCACGCCATCCACGATGCTGCCGAGTATGTGCCCAAGCCACTGTTTGAGTACTGGAAGAAGCGTGACTGCATCGCGCGCTTCGAGAACTATCTGGTGAAAGTGAAGAAGTGGCTGACGCCGCAGGAAAGTGACAAGCTAATTGCAGACGTCGATCGGCAACTCGAAGAAGACCGAGAGTACGCGGTCGCCTCGCCGATGCCCGAGCCGGAATCCGCCGCCGGAGGCGTGTATTGCGAGAACGGTTGCCACGAGATCAAGCCGAAGTATGGAATGCCCAAAGCAAACGACCGAGCTAGTCTGGGGGCAAGCCGCCCCGGGGCCGCCCCTCATTTGAAGTAAAGCCGGCTCGGCCGGCGGCATAATCTCACCAAGTGCAAGTTTCTTCATCTTGACAATCAAGCCGCAAGTGGGCCATATTCAATCGATTTAATAAGGTCTAGATGGCGCGAGGAGGCGAACATCATGGCCCATTGCATCTTCTCCCAGTTGGGTCTCCACCGCCGCGCTAACCTCGCCTCCATAGTCGCCCTCCTGGGGCTGTTGTGTGCCCCGCCGGCCTGGAGTCAAGCTGCCTACATACGCGTCAACCAGGTTGGATATGAGTCTGGCTCACGCGGCCGTGCATACCTGATGTCGACAGTTTCGGAAGAGGGCGCCACATTTTCTGTGATTGATTCGAAGGGTGCCGCTGATTTCTCAGGCTCTGTCGGCCGCGATCTTGGTAGCTGGGCAAGCTGCACGGCAACCAAAGGAAGTGGAAGCAAGAAAGTCTGTTCCACCAGTATCATCTACCAAGTCTATGCGCTCGACTTCAACGTTCCGCTAGGCGATATCTATACGATCTCAGTGGTGGGTCCCGCCACGGTAACTTCTCCCCACTTTGCCGTGGATCGCCCGAGGGTTCTCTATCCCGGATTGTTGTTGAACACGCTTTTTTTCTATCAAACTCAGCGCGACGGGTCGAACTTCATCGCAAATGCGCTGCGCAACAAACCAGGGCACCTTAAGGATGGGCAAGCTTCGGTTTATCTCAGTCCGAATTTCGATGACAATGACCTGATCACTAATACCGGCGTGCCGCTAATCTCGACGGGCGCGGTGATCGACTCGACCGGCGGCTGGTGGGACGCCGGCGACTATATGAAGTACGTCGAGACAGTCTCCTATACAGCCGCGCTTATGGAGATTGGCGTGCGCGATTTCCCCAACCAGATGGGCCCGAACGCGCCGCTCAATCCGGCGGCCCCGCCAGCGTCGGTCTCCTACGCAGGCAACTCCGCAGGCGCGCCTTCGTCCGCGGATTTCAGCGCAGAAGCGCAATTCGGAGTCGAGTGGCTGATGAAGATGTGGGATGACCAGACGCAGACTCTTTACTACCAGACCGACAACAGCCAGGACTGGGATGATTTCCCCAACCTTATCAGTGAATACGACATCTGGACGCGGCCGCAGGCTGCGGACAATTTCAAGCAGCAGGGTGATCCTGAGCCGTGCGATCCTAACACCACGTTCTTTATTTGTAACCGGCCGGTATTTATTGCCGCTCCGGCTGGATCCGCAATAACTCCGAACCTTGCGGGACGCCTGGCCGCAGCTTTTGCCACTTATTACCAACTTAATCGCACTACCAATCCAAATGTCGCGAATCAAGCTCTGCTAAATGCGGAACACATCTTTGCGCTCGCGGACACTTCTCTGCCGGATCCTGCCGACAACCTGCTCACAATCGCTCCTTTTGACGGCTATGGCGAAAACGTTTGGGACGATGACATGGAGCTGGGAGCGACCGAACTCTACTTTGCTCTCAAGTCCGCAGGAGGCGCCAGAAATCTGCCTGCCGGATTGCCGGTCACCGATCCGATCGAGTACCTGCAGCAAGCCGCGCAGTTCGCGAACAACTACGTTACCAATGTTTATGATACGGGAAATACGGATACGTTGAACCTCTACGATCTGAGTGGGCTGGCACACTTTGAGCTCTACCGCGCCCTCGCGATGGCAGGTAAACAAAATGGCTTGGCGATTTCTGAATCTGCCCTGCTGCAAAATCTTACGGATCAACTCAGCGACGCTATCGCCCAGGCCCAAAGTGACGTGTTTGCCTTTGGCCAAAACTGGCGCGACGGCGACACAACTTCGCACGGTGCCGGCCTTTCGGTGATGGCAAGTGAGGCTCACTACTTAACCCAAGCCAGCACTTATGACAAGTATTCCAAACAGTGGCTGGGAAATATCCTCGGTCTGAATTCGTGGGGTTCGTCCTTCATCGTCGGCGATGGCAGCACTTTCCCAAACTGCATACAGCACCAAGTGGCGAACCTGGTGGGCGCGCTGAATGGAACTTCGGGCGGTACCCCGGTACTGTGGGGTGCGGCTTCCGAGGGCCCTGGGTCACACGCGACCTCAGGAATTGTCGGTGGAATGAAGCTGTGTCCCAAGGGCGGCGTCGATACCTTTGCGATATTCAACGGAGTCGATGGCCCCACGCCTAGTCCCCGCCAAGCCGTGTACCAAGACAACATGCAGTCCTACAGCACAACCGAACCAGCAATTGACCTGACAACCAGTTCTTTCCTTATGTTTTCCTGGAGAATGGCCGGGCGTCCCAGCTTTTGGACCAACACGTCCCTCACAGCATTCCCTTCGCTTCTCTCGTCAGAGGATCGGGGCTCGAGGACTACGCTGATTGCGACTGTGGTGAGCGCGGGACCGACTGCTCCAGGTGGCCGAGTCCGGTTTTATGTGGGCGGCGTCGGCGGAACAGTCCTCGGCGAGTCTTCTCTGGCGCCCGCATCTGGCGCCAGGTCTACCGCGATTCTGCAGGTTCGGGCTTCACAGCTGCCGATAGGAGCGGACAAGATCGTCGCCTATTTTGCTGGCGACACAGACGGTCCATCTACGTCATTCCCCGTGCGCGTGACGGTTAAATAGACCGGAAGCCTAAAATGCGTACCCAAGTGACATCCGTCACCGACGGGATTTTTATCCGCTGAGTATTGTTCCCCTTGTCATCTCGAACGGAGCAGGTGATTCGCCTTGCGAAAGTTCACCCAGGCGAGAGGCCCGTTCTTTCGCCGTATAATTAAGCGCTGGTATGCCCCCGCTCACCTATCTCGAAGCCATCCGCCAGGGAATCTGGGAAGAAATGGAGCGCGATCCCACCGTCTTTTGCATTGGCGAGGACATCGGTGTCTACGGCGGAGCCTTCAAAGTCACCGACGGCTTCATCGACCGCTTCGGCGCCGAGCGCGTAGTCGACACTCCTATCGCTGAGTCCGCCATTGTGGGGGCCGCTTTTGGTGCGGCGCTCACCGGCATGCGCCCCGTCGCCGAGTTCCAGTTCATGGACTTCATCGGCTGCGCCTTCAACCAGATCGTCAACATGGTCGCCAAGGCCCACTACCGCTGGGGAGCGCCCGCGCCGCTGGTGATTCGCGGACCGAGCGGCGGCAACGTCCACGGTGGTCCGTTCCATTCGCAAAATCCGGAAATGTGGTTCGTCCACGCGCCGGGCTTGAAGGTTGTCTGTCCGGCCAGCGCCTACGACGCCAAAGGGCTCATCAAGGCTTCCATCCGCGACAACAATCCTGTGATCTTCTTCGAGCATAAATATCTCTATCGCCGGATCAAAGAAGAAGTTCCAGCAGAGGATTACATCGTGCCCCTGGGCAAAGCTCGCATTGCCCGTGAAGGCCGCGATCTCAGCATCATTACCTATGCTGCCATGGTGCACACCGCACTTGAAGCCGCTGAGATTCTGAGCAGGGAAGGCATCGACCTCGAAATTCTCGATCTGCGCACCGTATCACCCCTCGACCGCGAAGCCATCGCGCAAACCGTCAGCAAAACCAGTAAAGTTATCGTGCTGCACGAGCATTCGCGCACCGGAGGTCTGGCCGGAGAAATCGCCGCCATCATCAACGAAGAAGCCTTCGATGACCTCGACGGCCCGATTGTTAGAATCGCCTCGCAGGATTCGCCAGTTCCTTTTTCCCCGCCGCAGGAAGAATATTTTCTGCCGAAAGTGAGCGATGTTGTCCGCGAGGCCAGAAGGTTGAAAGCATACTGATACGTGTGGGGCCGGGTCTCTGACCCGGCCCACTCGCGACCACGACCAACTTCACTACGCCATGCACGAATCGCTAGTCACCGTCGCTGCCTTCCACAACGAGCCGGAATTTCTTCTGGCGCGTACTCGTCTGGAGTCGGCAGGCATCGAATGTTTCGCGCAAGACGAAAATATGCTCCGCATTGCGGGCTGGCATTCGCACATGCTGGGCGGAATTAAACTTCAAGTCCGCGAGTCCGATGCCCCCGATGCGCTGGCCATTCTTCGCGAAACTGCCCCACTGGACAATCCTTGACCGCGCTGGCATCTTGGTAACAACTGTCCCGGAGGAATTCATGAGCAAATTCATACTCGGAATCATCTTCACTCTGGTCGCGCTTGCGATCACTGGGCTGGCGGTCGCGATGCTCGGTTTCGTTCCTACTCATGCGAACGCGAATCCGCCCAAGTGGGAACAGCGCCTTGCCAACACTGCTCTCGATGCCTCCATGGACCGCCGTGCTCCCCGGGTCAGCAATCCCTTGCCACCCACCGACGATAATCTGATCGACGGAATGAAGATATACACCATGAACTGCGCTGGGTGCCACGGCACCCTCGACGGCAAACCCAACTCTTTCGGAGCATCGTTCTACCCGCCCGCTCCGAACCTGATTCTCGATCCCCTCGACGATCCCGAGTGGCACATCTTCTACGCCGTGCGCACCGGAATCCGCTACACCGGAATGCCCGCCTGGGGTGAGACTCTGAGCGAGCCCGACATATGGAAGGTCACCGCGTTCCTCTCCCGTATCGAAAAGCTGCCGCCGGGTGTGCAGGATTATTGGAAGAAAGCTTTCGGTGCTGGCCCGCCTACGGCAGGCGGCGGGAAGGACGAACAAGAGCACCATTAGTGACTATGAGAGTAGCGGGTTTGCGGCGCCGCGTGGCCCGATATACAAGGCGCCTATATATAATGAGAGATTACATACGCCTTAGGATTCTGTTTCGGAAGTGTGCGGAAGGAGTTTATGCCGACTGACATCGTTATGCCCCAGATGGGAGAATCCATCTTCGAGGGCACCATCACCAAGTGGCTGAAGAAGCCCGGCGACAAAGTCCAGCGGGATGAGCCGCTGTTCGAGATTTCCACCGACAAGGTGGACGCGGAGATCCCGGCGCCCGCCTCCGGCGTACTGCAGGACATCAAAGTGACCGAAGGCGCGACCGTGCAAGTCAACACGGTTGTTGGGACAATTGCCGTCGACGGAGAATCAGCCGCTCCCGCGAAGGCTGCGCCCGCGGCCCAGCCTGCCACTCCGGTCGAGAAGAGCGCAACCGCGAAGTCTTCTGCTCCCCCGGCAGCGAACCAAGGGATCGCGGAAGTTTCCCGCGAAGAAGAAGATGATCATGCCCGTTCTTCACCGCTGGTGCGCAAGATCGCCCGCGAGCACAATGTGAGCCTTTCGCAAGTTACGGGAACCGGACTCGGCAGCCGCATCACCAAGCAGGACATTCTGGATTTTATCGAGAAGAGGCAGCAGGCCCCGGCCGCGCCTCGCAGCGCCGCCCCCGCTCCCTCCGCTCCTGCTGCACCCGCTAAAGCTCCTGCCCCAGCGGCAATTCCCGGTGATCTGGTTCCCATGACTCAGATGCGCAAGATCATTGCTCAGCGCATGATCGAGTCCCGACGCACCAGTGCTCACGTGCACTGCATGTTTGAAGTGGACATGACACGCATCGTTGCCCTGCGCAACAAAATGAAGGGTGGATTTGAGCAGCGCAACGGCGTTCGCCTGACCCTTATGCCGTTCTTTGTCCGCGCCGCCATCATTGCGTTGCAGCAGTTTCCCATTGTCAACGCATCTTTGGAGGGCGAAAGCGTCCGCTATCACCGGCATGTGAACGTGGGTATTGCGGTTGCGCTCGATTGGGGATTGATCGTTCCCGTCCTCAAGAACGCAGACGAGCTTAACTTTCTCGGCCTGCAGCGCGGCATCACCGATCTGGGAGAGCGTGCCCGCGGCAAGAAACTCAAACCTGAGGAAGTCGAAGGTTCCACCTTCACGGTCACGAATCCCGGCCAGTTCGGAGCGGTCTTCGGCTTGCCCATTATCAACCAGCCGAACGCCGCCATCATGGGCGTCGGCGGCATCACCAAAACGCCGCTGGTGGTGACCGACACGGACGGGAACGACTCAATCGCGATCCGCTCCGTGGTTCATCTTACGCTGGGATACGACCATCGTCTGGTCGACGGCGCGGTTGCCGACCAGTTCATGGCTTTGGTGAAGAAGACGCTGGAGAACTGGGGCGAAGAAGTCGGCTAAACTTTAGCTTCGCGCGTGGGCTGCGGCTTGGTTGCCCAAATGGATGCGTTGAGACACGCGACCGTCCCGTCGATGACAAGTCCTAGGCCATTCTTAAATTTGACCTCATCCACAATCTGCCTGCTCGCGACGGCCTCGGCGCTGGAGAGCGCAGCTTGCACAAAAGACATGGCCGCATCTCTTTTCTCCGGCCCTGCTCGAGTACTAAACAACTTTTCAACCCCGTTGACTACCGCGGGCACGAAGGCGAGTCCCTGCAGCAGTTTTGACAAGAAGTCCATCGCGTTGTCTCCTTATAGTTCGAAAATCTGGGGATATTGAAAACTGAGAACTGAGAACCGAGAATTAAGAACTGAGAACTAAGAACTAAGAACTAAGAACTAAGAACTGGTTCTTGAGACCATAATCCGAATCACTTCCACCAACGGTCGTGCAGAGCGATCACCAGGCTGATCGCCACTGTGATCACTGCATTCACCAGCCGTTCGTAGACTCCACGCTTGATTTCACTGCGCTCCAGCGCAACCAGGCGTTCCTCTGCAAGCTGCATGCGCCCCGGCTGAGCGCTTCCCACTAGCATGTCCATCTTGGTCTCCAGCCGGCTGAGTTTTTCCAGCACATCCTGCTGAAAGTCGTGGTCTGTGACCCGCACCACAAGTGGTTGCCTGCTTCCGCCCCCGTGGCTGGACGACTTGACCGGAAATTCCTCTTCGAAGTTGCTCATGACGGATAATCGAGATGCAGCGCCACTGTATACCTCGAATACCGGGGCGGGGACGAGGCATCATATTGCCGCAGATAATAGTTTTGAACCTTGCCCACTCTCGGCAGGGTAAATGTTTGTGTATTGAAACGGCCGATTAGATTTCGGTCATTTCCTTGGCTCCAGCCCGTATTACTCCATCGCACTTCAAATCCGCCGCCCACAGGCGGCGAGACCCCGGTATCGACGGTTACGCTGGTTGATGAGACTGCGGTGATTTCAGCCGCGGTCAGGTCCGGAAGATATAGTGCGCCCACCTGCGCCGTGGTCATCATGGTGAGCGTAACCGGCAGCGACACCTGGCCCGCCTCAAAGCTGAAGGCCAGTGGAACCGCAAAGTCATCCGCAAACTGAATCTTATAGTTGCTGTGCTCGCCCTCCAAATCGCGCACGTCGATCTCGACTTGCCGCACAATTGCCGTGAACACTGCGTCCCGCGAGAGCACGTTCACTTGCACGCCATCTCCTGGAAAAATATCCTGCGCTCCTCCAGGCAGGAAGTCACTCCATGTCTCATAGGCACCCAACCAGGAGACGGGCGCCACGCCATCGAGCAAAGCCAATGCCGCGATTTCGCAGTCAGAGGCAGTGCGCGGTGCTGGCGCCTGCACGTGCCTCACTACCGCTCGGATTCCGTCATCGGTCCCATTTTGCTGGGCCGCGATGCTGGCAGAATTCGTCACTCGGGCCACGGCGCGACCCTGGCCGCGATATCGAACTTCATTAATCGTCGTTGTTGCCGGAGATTGCGCTTGGGCGGACATCGTCGCCCCTGCCGCCCAGAGCAGCAATAAAAAAAGCCGCCTCCGCAGGCGGCGTGCTTCGAACATATCTCCTCCGTTGCTCAAAACCAGGACAAAGAAAACAACTGAGAACTGAGATCTGGGATCTGAGAACTGTTATTCAACTCCGCTCCGGCGTCCGCATCCACCATCCCAGGACGTGAGCGACCGACCAGGCATTCAGAAGAATTCCGCGATCCCGCTAAACCTTGCGATGCCCGGCGCCAATGATCCGGCGCCCCGTAGGCGGGTTTTGCGCCAGGAATTGTTTCACGCTCTCCACATAGACGTCGGCGAAGTCCACCGCCGGACGTTTGTTTTCGATCAGCCTCTGCGCGTCCACCGGCTTCCAGTTCAGCGAGCACAATACTGCCAGCGCCATCATCGGGGCGCGATGCACTCCCGCCGCGCAATGAATGAGGAGCTTGCTTCCTTCCTGATCGAGCGCATCCAGCGCGAATCCCACTCCTCGTTGAAAAACTTCTGGCGGCTTGGGTTGAAAATCGTCGATCACGGGATTCCACATTACGACGATGCCATGGGGAGCGGCCAGGGCTGTGTCGTCAAACTCGATTTGCATATCGAGAATGTGAGTCACGCCCGCACTGGCCACGGCCGCCATGTTCTCCGCCGACCAGATGCCGCCTCCGACCGCAATGCGGCCAGTAACCCATGTCATGTCCATCGCAAGAACCCCGTCGTTGTCGTGGAATAACTGCGGCTCCCAGCGCACGGCCAAAAAATGATTCTCTTTCCTCGGCCAGCAACAGGTTCTCATTCTACGGCATCCCCTTCCTTGCCCGAAGGGCTCGGGTCGCTATCTTTCGTAACCTGATTTTCCCTGGCTTGTTGTTGCAATGGCATTTCCTCCGGTAACCCGAGGCGACGCAGTAAAGTCTTAGCCAAAGAATTATCCGCCGGCCCCGCATCGCTATCGTCCGCGGGATACAAGCCTACAATTTCGAACAAATACTTCATGGCCCCGAAATGGCCCTTGTGGGCTTCCTCAATCGCGGATTCGACCATGGGGCCTGCTTCCGCGCCCACCAGGTTTGTAATCTTCTGCCGGACTTCTCCCAGATCAACGGGTTTCCTCGACCCGCGGCTGGCAGGCGTCCGCTTGGAGTTGTTTCTTTCCGCTCTGTTGGTTGTTTTCTTCATGCCCTGAACTCTCGAGCCAAAAAACTGAGGGCGCGACCTGAGGACGCGCCCCCGAAATTCTTTTTTCTTACTCTCTAAATTTAGAATAACAAATTGAACAGGGAAAATGGGACATGGTTTCCAACTTTTTATTTTGCTTCGGCTGAACGACTTACAGGAAATTCTCCCGTTTCCCCCTCTTGACAACTTTTTTCCGGACTCAAGTTCGTGACCGGCAACGCGGCCAGCATTCCAGTTTCGAGGAACACTTCGCTCAGCAGGTCGAGTGCTTCGGTGTAGCGCCGCCCCACAGTCCGCCGCCAGCATCCAAGTTGCAGCGCGGCTTCGTCATGGGTGTAGTCTTGCAGTGCAATTTTCGCGATCAACGATCGCTCAAACTCACCCAGTTGCTCTAGGCTGCGCTCCATGTCATGAACGAAGATCACAGCGTCCTCAAACGTGCCCACGCGGTAAGCCGTTATCCTGGCCCGGAATAACTCCCGGCCTAGAAGCGAGGGAAGCCGTCCCACCTCGACGGAAAGCCGCAAGTAACGCCGTAGCAGAGAAAGCGTGCGGTCGCGATAGAGCCACAGGTCCGGATTACGGCTCAAGGCATCGCTCAGTCTCGCCGGCGCCGCTATCGCTATGGGAACTGCAGGTTCACTCATGCGTGACCTCCTGTTCCCTGGATCAGGGCCCATCCGGCATGTTGGGCCTTGAGCGCGAGTCCGTGGGCTCCGGGCAGACGAGGCCGAGTGGTTCTTCTACGGGGCACTGACAGTTGGCGCATTTCCGGCACGCATGATGTGCAATAGACTTCCTGCGTGCCCTGAAGCCGCAGCCAGAGTCCGCCGCAGCGTTCGCAATATTTCAGTTCCAGCTGAATCAGTTCGTGCTGTTCGATTTCCATGAGGCCCTCCGGCTGAATGCTGACAGCTCAAATAAAAAAGCCCTGTGCCGATGGACTCGGTCACAGGGCTCGTTTCTTTTACGATGACCTGCTTGGGTTATGAAGTTATGAATCTCTCATGGCCTGCCGCCCGCGCAACCGGAGGCCCAAGAGTACTCCGGCTAAATGGGCGCCGGTTGACGGAAATAACCCTCCTCATAGCCAGATTTCAGCACGCGCCCATTCTGCACCACCACGCTGACCCGGCCGGTGAAATGAAGCTGCCACAATAGCCGCTCCATAGCTGAAGAGAGTACTTCCGCGGAACGTACCTTGCGGCGAAATTCCACGAAACTTACCTCTTCCTTGTTCTCGGATTGTTGTTCACTTGCCATAATGGGACTGACCTGCGGGATAAATTCCCCCTCACGTTAAAGCTATACAAGGTGCTCATCGTATAGCTGCATTAATAGGCAAGTCAAGAAGTGTATTTCCTTGCAGATGTTATGTTTGCTAAAAATATAGCAATACGCTATACATGCGTGGTATACTTTCGCCATGAAATTCAAGGTGCTGCAGGAAAATCTCCGCAAGACTTTATGGGAACGCATCGAGGAAGGCGACCTGACCGGCCTTCGTCTGGCGAAGGAGACCGGCTTCAAGCAGGCCCACATCTCGAATTTCCTCAACAAGAAGCGCGGCCTCAGCCTCGAGGGCATGGACAAGGTGCTGAGCGTGCAGAAGATTTCCGTTTTGGACCTGCTCGATCCCAAAGAGGTTAACAAACGCGCCAGCATTGTCCCTCCCAGCGGCGACGAGTTTGAAAACGTGCTGATGGTGGATGGAGCCGTGGCCGCAACCCGCGCCCTCATCATGAGCATGAAGGTTAAAGACGTGCTCAAGTTCAAGAAAAGCTTCCTGCGCAAGCTGCGTCCCGAAATGGAAGGCGACCGCGACGGCTGGGAGCGTTTCGTAGTAATTCAGGTGGATGGCCGCGAAGGCATGAGCATGTACCCTCGCCTGCTTCCCGGGGCCACGGTTCTCGTCGACCGCCACTACAACTCGCTCAAACCTTACCGCAAAGGCGAGTCCAACATGTACGCCGTGGCCCGAAATGGGCAAACAACCGTGAAGTATGTGGAGCAAGCTGGCAATCACCTGGTGCTGCGTCCCCACAACCAGGCCTACCCCGTGGAGGTGATGGCCATGGAAGAAGGCAAAACCGCCGCCGATTACCTGGTCGGCCGCATCTGCTATGTGGGAATCGAAACCTAGCTCCTGATGTAGAATTCCGGTTCGCGTTTCCAGCATGCGCGAGCGGCCTTTCTTCTGAACGAAGCAAAACTTCAGAATGCAGGAGTGAAGCGATGAAGCAACTCGTCATCCGAGCTACGATTTTTCTGGCTACGATATTGGCAGCACTGACCGTGTCGGCGCAAGACGCGCCAGTGATTTCGCCTCTGCTCGACCACCTTGCCGGAAAGTGGCTGCTGCAGGGCACCGTGGGCAAGAAACCCGTAACTCATGACTTCGATGCGGAGTGGGTGCTCCAGCACCATTACCTGCGGTTCCACGAAGTCTCGCGGCAGAAGAACGAGAAAGGCGAACCACAGTACGAAGCGACGGTCTTCATCGGCTGGAATGAGAAGACCAAGCAATACGGCTGCGCGTGGATGGACGTCTACGGCGGATTAACAACTGAGTCCATCGGGCTGGCCGCGGCCAAAGAGAACGAAGTGCCTTTCGTCTTTACCGATGAGCACGGCGAGACCAGCTTCACCAACACTTTCATTTACGACCCCAAGACTGACACCTGGGAGGACCGGCTCGACAATGTAGTGAAAGGCGTAGCGCAGCCCTTCGCCCGATTCAAGCTGACGAAGCAATGAGTTGCAGCCCTGGAACGAAGATAACTACTCTTCTGTGACCCATACAACGAACGTCAACTCGTCATCTTCGTAACGCCCCGTTATCTCCCAACATCCGAGCGCTGGAAAGTACAGACTGTCCATCATGTAGATATTGGGGAACCTTATACCGACGGGGTTGGCCTCGTGCGCGACAAGAGGCGGCGCGGGAGAGTCCAGCCGCCTTCCGGTAACCTTCAGTTTGGGTACGAAGTCCACACGCCAGTCATAGCCCTGCCGATACCAGCTGACTTTGGCTTCTCGCCACCAATCCACTTTTTCGCCTGAGGCCGGGTCCGTGGTCGAGAAGTGTTGCCCCTCCCATATTCCAGCTGTTAGCGGGATTATCCAGAGGCCGTCCGAGCCGAAGTAAGAACCACCCATTTCCGGTTTCACACGGTACGGGTAAGGAGGCACAAAAGGATGGTCCGAAAACTTCGTGACCGGACAACTCTCCGGCACATCGTTCTGCTTGGCTGTTGCTGCTTGTTGGGTAAGAGATGCCTGTGAGAGAAAAAGCAGGCTGAGTAGAAAAGGAGAAGGCGTGGCAACATAGGGCCTCCCGTAGGTCTTCGATTCTACGTCTGGGCACTTGCCCGCACAACCTGAGACGCGCCTAAAAACGAAGTACGATCCCTGTACCTATACGCGGATCGTGTTGGGTGCTGCTGAATAACTTGGTCTGCAGGTAATCTGCCTGGATCCGCCAAGCCAGCCTCTTGACCAAACGGAAATCAAGGCCTCCTCCAAGGTCGAACGCAAACGCACCTTCATGCTCGCCTACATTTGAAACAAACGCATGGCCGCAATGCTTTGGTGGGCATATCCGAAAAGGGCTCCCGAAAGGCGTTACTCTACCGACCGGTACAGAAGCGCGCGGACCGAGTAAGTAGGTATGCAGGTTGGAGTTGGCGTTCAGTTTTTCGGAATTCTGGAATGTGAACAATACAGGTACGGTTCCATACCCAGCGCCCACATCAGCGACCGCGCGGATCCAAGGGAGAAGTCTAATTGAAGCCGAAGCTTCCCAGCCGTTCAGCGAAGCTCGCCCGGCTGAGTCTGAGCTCAGGTCGCCGCCACCCGAGCTGAAGGTTGGGTCACTACTGACGAAGGAGTACCCGAAGTAGACATCTCCTTTTGCCTGTGCGCTTACCGCGGATGAGAAGATCGGCAGGAAAGAAGCAAGAGCGATACACACCACACGGAGGGGGAACTGCAATCTGAACATCGAACTGCCTTCGGTTTCATAGAGTGAGGTCCGTGGGTATTGTAAACCGATTTCGTCCGCGAGTAGTTATTTGTTGGCCAGCTGCCTCTGACTAATACGGCGTGATTGCGAAGAGCCGCTCCTTAGCTCGTCAGGTTGTAAATCAGGCCGAACGGATCCTTGACGTAGCACCTGGGAAAGTCCGGCTCATCTTTGACGATTTCGAAACCGTTCTTTACCAGCCGCCGCTTGGCTTCTTCGACATTGTCTACGGTCACTTCGAAAACCGGACCCAGTGCCGCGCCTCGCTCAATGAAGAAGTTGATGTGCTCGCCATGCAAGCTGATCATGTTGGGTTTCTCGTCGGTGATCTCAAATCCGAGATGCTTGACGTAGAAAAGCGCCGCTTTCTTTGGATCGGGCGCTTGAATCAGAATATCGGTGCCGAAAGTGTTTGCCATAGTGACCGGACTCCTTGTGGTCCGCAGAGAGGCAACATTGTATGCTCACTTCACAAATGGTTACATCGCCGTTCATCTACGCAAGCTTTTTTCCAAAACTGCCGCCGCCTCTCGCAGCGTAGCCAATTCCTGTTCACCGAGCGCGTCGAGATGCTGGGCGAGATATTCGATTCTTCGCTGGCGGCCCTTCATGAGCAGGCGCTGGCCTTTAGCCGTTGCGCGGATCTGAACCCGGCGGGCGTCCCGGGAATCAGAAACCCGTTCCGCCAGCCCGCTGCGCTCGAGTCCGGTCACGATGCGGGTCATGGTGGGCGGTTTCACCTGCTCGGCGGCCGCCAGTTGTCCCAAAGTCATCGGACTGCCGCCAGAGCCGAAAACCAGCACCGACAAGGCCGACAACTGAGCCGGTCCCACACCGGCAAGGGCATCCTGTTTGCGAACCAGGCGGAGCAAATGGATGGCGGCGGAGTGCAGGCGGTCGGCGGTCTCGAGGCGGGCTTTGCTTCGCTTCTCCGCTTGGTCCGGCGAAATTTTCCTCTTGACTTCGCTCATCGCATATAGTTAGCTATGCTAAGTAATACGTTAGCTATGCTAACATAATCACCTGCTGGAGGTAAAGCCATGAACGCAACCGCTGCCAGCCTGGGTATCTCAGGTTTGGCCCAAATCTCGATCAACGCGCACGACCTGCAACGCGCCACCGCATTCTACCGGGACAAACTCGGCCTCCGCCTGCTTTTCACCGCAGGCAAGATGGCATTCTTTGACTGTGGCGGAGTGCGCTTGATGGTCGCCTCCGCCGAACAGCCCGAGCTCGACCACCCGAGTTCGATCCTCTACTTCACCGTGCCCGACATTGCCGCCGCACACCAGCAAATGCGGGCTGGGGGCGTGCGCCTGGAGGGGGAGCCGCATATGATTGCAAAAATGCCGACCCATGACCTGTGGATGGTGCACTTCTATGATTCGGAGGACAATCTGCTCGCCCTGATGAGCGAGGTGCGGCGTGCGGCGTGACGTGGCCGGTGAATTCAAGAACTCTCGATTATCTAAAGTTGGGTTTCAGAAGTTGAATACTACTGCCGGCGCTTGGTTCGGCCATATGTCCCCAACTGCCGGTGGTGAAATCCGATACCCCGAAGTCAGGCGCTTTGTACAAAAGTCCGCGGTATTGCAGACGCAGGGCGATTGCGCCAAAGAGTTTGTAGTCGGCTCCGCCTCCGTAGAGAAATGCAGGTTTGGTTTGCAGGCCCGCGGCAAAGGAGGTGTTCTCGAAAGTGCTGGTAGGGCTGAAAATCAACGCGCCGCCGCCGGCCAGCACAAACGGCTTGAGCCGGGCATAAGGGTGAATTGCCAGCACGTAGGCTGCGCTCGCTTCGTGAATGTCCGCCTGAATCGGCGCGACCACCGGGCCGGGAATCGTGTAATTCTGGTTATTACGAGTGAAGCCGTAACTGATTTCCACTGCCATTCCAGGATGGAAGTTGTAGCGATAGCTGCCCACAAATCCCGCCGACTGGTCGGGATCCAGGATGATTCCATTCCCCTCGGTTTGTTTGCTGAAATTTCCGGTAATACTGGCACTGACCTCGGAACGGCTGTCCTGCGCCTGGGCGGCACAAGCCAACAGCGTTGCCGCTACCACAAAGTGGCTGACTTTCTTTAACATGGCAACCTCTCACTTTGATAGTGATGGTGGAGACGCACCAGCAGACGGGGCCTGGCACATCAGGTCGAAAAATCTGGTTGCATCTCCGCTTGTGCAGGGTGGGATGCGGGTGCCCGGCATCCGGGCCGTAAAGATTCGGTCACGCGAGGTAAAAGTTTGTAAATCGCCGGAAACAAAAAATGGCCTCTGGAACCGCGCGTCACGCAACCTTGATCACGCTCTGCGGTTCAAGAGGCCGGGAGAGAATTCAAGAACTTAGTGATTCCGGACCCTTAATTACTGTTGTTGATCGCCGCTGCCCTCGGGTTTCTGTCCGCCCATCCCCATGCCGCCGTGCATCATATGGCCGCGCTGTTCTTCGCGCATTTTGTCGAACTTTTTCTGCTGGTCGGCGGTCAGCAACGCTTTAATCTGAGTATCGCTGGCTGTGCGCACCTGCTGCATCTTGCTGAACCGGTCTTCACGCGAGAGCGAGGAGTCACTGTGAATCTGCTCCATCTGCTTGCGCTGGTCTTCCAGGATCGGCTTCAGCTTGACCTGCTGGTCGTCAGTCAGGTCCAATTTTTGGGTTAAGTGCTTGACCTGATCGTCGACGCTGGGCATCGGCCGATGGCCCATGTGCTCTCCCATTCCGGGAGTTTGGCCCTGTGGGGGTTGCTGCTGATTGTTGCTATTATCGTTGTCCTGGGCCAATGCCGTTCCCAGGGAAAAGCACAAACCCGCGATAGCGAAAAGCATGGTTGCGGCGAGAAGCGATTTGCGCCGGGCCAAAGGTGCGCGGGGAATGGTAATTGTCTGCATGGGGATCATCTCCAATTCGGAATTCAAAATTAGTCTCAAGGCAGGATCGCCTTCACTCTTTACGCTAATTAGAAACCCGGCGCAACCGGCGATCGGGTAAAGAGTCAGTAAAGGCAGGTAAAAATTCGTAAACCGAGTCGTCTTTACAACACTTTACGCAGCTTGACCGATTCTTTACGCCGAAAATGGCAACTTTACGTTCTACTGAACGCATCTTTTTCAGCATCGCGAAGCAAAATCCATGGGGAGGGGTGTGCACGGTGAATGGATCCTGGAAGGCGATTTCCTTAAGCGCCGGGTTGGTGCTCCTAGCGGGTCTGTTACTCAACCTCGGCTGCTCGACCAGCGGCAAGACGCGGTTCCGCTTCATGAACGCGGTTCCCGACCAACAAAGTCTCAATGTGCTGGTGAATCCTAGCGCGACGAACGTGCCGGTGTTTTCTAATGTCGCCTACTCCACCTCCTCAAGCTATGCGGTGGTGGCTTCGGGCTCGCAGCCCATTGAGATCGAACCCTCCGGGACAACCACCTCGCTGTTCAATCAGTCCCTCACCTTCGCTGGCGGCAATGACACAACGGTGATAGCCGCCAATTTCTCGCCGAGCCTCAAGGTTTTGACGTTCGCCGACAACAACTCGACGCCCGCTACCAACAACTTTAGCCTGCGCCTGATTAATGTGTCTGTTGCTCTGGGAACAACCGGGCCGGGGGTGGACATATATATCGGACAACCAACCACGCCGCCGCTAGACATTACTTCCATTAATCCCACGATCAGCGGACTGTCGTTCGGCAATGCTTCCAATTATCTGACCAAAGGGGCTGGAAATTGGGAGATTGTGGTTACAGCGGCGGGATCGAAAACCCCTAAAGTGGACACAGGCACGCTGGCATTTGGATCAGAACAAGTGCGCACATTTGTGTTTCTGGATTCCCAGGGCGGCGGGCAGACGTATTCCCTGCTGTCGGATCTGAACTAGACCGTCGATTTTGCGAACGAAGCGAAGGGAGTGGGATCGTTCGATCCCACCTCCCCTGGCGGTATGCAGTGCTCCGGAAGGACCGGCGAGGCGGACGAGCCCTACTTGGAGTCCCCGTCGTGATCTACGTCGCCGGATTTCTGGCTTATGGTGACTTTGTCCTGCGCCGGCTGAGTCTTATTCTGCGTACTGGAAGCTGCGGGTTTCGGTTGTTTGCTGGCCGCCGCCTCCGGCTGAGGCGCGGAGTGGGAATGACTGACAGGGCTGACCATGAATGTTTCCTCCACTGGAGATCATCGGCGAGTGGAGCGCGATTCGTTAGCCAGTTTCATTAAAAGGCTCAAATAGTCTGCTGGCCGCATCGAGGCAAACTGGCCGAGCGTTCTGCTATCATCGCTTTCTTGCCGGAGCGGTTCACGTGCAGGATGACGAAGAGATTCCCAGTATCTCGATGGGGCGGGAGGCATTCATGGAAGAGGCACCGGCCACGACGCCGGGATCGCGCCGCAATGAAGACATCGCGCTGGACTTGATGAAATTTATCGCCATGACCACGGGCTACGGGCGAACCACCGGCGCGGGAGTTGGGTTCCAGGGCGGCGGAGCGGCCTCCAAGCCTGAAGAATACGCCGGGCACCTGCTCGAGCTGTATGCCCGCTGCCTGGCCGCGGTGCAAGCCAGGAAATAGGAAGGATCGCGCACTACGGCTTCTAGCCTCTATTTCTGGCCCGCTGCTGCCCCAGATAATGACTCAGCTGTGACGGGCAAGTCGTCCCGGACTTCGACTTCCACCATGTCGCCCTCGTAAGTTTTGTCCGCCGGCGGCTTGTAATGGACCACGGCGCGCAGTCCTTCGATGTGGTGGCAGATGCTGTAGTGATCTTCCCCATACCAGACGGTGTCTGAAAAACCGCCCGCGAAGCCGCCCTTAGCTCGGAAGGTAAGGGTCTGGCCGCCGCTGTCGAGAACCAGCGAAGAACCTTTGTCCTTGTCGCACGTGACCGACCGCAACTGACCGGACGCGCTCTGGGTGTCCTTCGGGATTTCCATAACCAGCGGATCGCCGGGACTGCGCTGCGTCGGGGGGATGCTGGTTCCACAGCTCCACTCCTTCATTGTGGTCTGATCCGACCCAGCGTTCGGCCACAAAGCGGGCGAAGTCGGAAGCATCCGGCCCGCGATTTAAACGGAGCAAAATATGACCGCTCCAGACGTGATAACCGGCGCGGGAAGGTTCCAATTGTTCGGCCCGGCGCAGGACGGCAAGGGCGTCCTGCGGTTTCCCTTGGCGGAGATCCAGCCGCCCGATCTCCACGTAGGCAGGAGCAAACTGGCGGTTGAGGTCCAGGGTTTTGAGTAACGCCTGGTGAAGGTTGTCCTGATCGCCGGGGGCGTCGGAGCGCGCAAGCGGGGAAAGCATTGTCTTGTAGAACAACGAAAGATACAAAGTTTGGTCGAGATCGTAGGCCCGGGAGAACTCCGCTAGCGCCTCTTTATCTTTCCCCTCGTTAAAATCGAGAAAGCCAATGTTTTCATGGGCCACGCCTAGCTTGGGATCATCTTCGACTGCCTGCTCGAGAAGCGGGCGAGCATCTGTATAGTCCCTGCTCCATAAATGGTAGCCGCCCAATTCGGTCTCGGTCTCGGCCACGCTCATGGTGCGCACAGAAAAGTCTTTCTCTTCGACTTTTGGCGGGTTGGGGAACACCGCCGCGCTCACCGCCAGCCGTAGCACGTATTGCTCAAAGTTCTTTTGCAGCGTCGCTGTGTCACCGTAAACCTGCTGGAATGCTTTCTTCTGGTCTATCCCCTGCTGCAACAAGTTATTGAACTGACTGAGTTTGCCAGTGTTAATCATCCCCGGGACCCAATTCGAGTGAAATGAACCAGAGCCCAGGACTCTGCGTAAAAACGGGTCACTTTATCCTCGTCGTGGTAATACGGGGAACGCTGGTTCACTGCGAGCAAAGTGTCGATCGGAATCAGGGCGCCGGGTCCCTGGAGATAGCGAAAACGAGGGCTGGGAGCGCCGATCAGAATCTTGTCTCCGTTCGAAGCGTGTACTGCCATAGAACTCGGCCATGCCTTCGTCCAGCCAAGCGGGAATCCAATGAAGATTGGCGTGCAAGATGGTATGCGTATATTCATGGTAAACAACCTGATAAGACCCAGGTTCGATCTGGTCCAGGCGCACGAGCGCGAAGCGCTTTTCCCAACCGTGTTGAAAAAATCCTGCGGGTTTCACGCCTTTCTGTTTCCACAAAGATGGCGCCAGTTTCTTGGCTGCTGGCTTCGTCATGCGCGGCGAATATCAACAAGGGTGCCCCAGCTTTCCAACCGGTAGCTTTGGGAACTCAGTCAGCCAACACCGCTCGCATCTGCTCAAACTCGTGGGCCACGTGGCGCGCCTCTCCGGCACTGCTATCACTTAATACGCGGAAATGTGGGCTCATGACTTCGATCCAGGGTTTCTCGCCGGCCGAGGCGGAGCCAGATAGAAAGGCGAGAAAACAGACAACCGAGAGACCGCGAAAACAACTCATTTTGGGGGCATATGTTGCCTTATTCCGGGAAAGCCGTCAACTGACAAGAACGGTGAAAGCACAGGGTGTCTCCAATTCCCGCCGTCGGAAACGAACAAAAGCCGCAGCTCTGAGCGCTGCGGCTTTCGCGCGAAAGCGGACAACTAAGCGACAGAGGATCTAGCGGCGTCTTCCGCGACGCGCCGACTTCTTGGCCTTCCGGGCCGGCTTCTTCTTCGCCGCCTTCTTCTTGGCGGGCTTGCGCGCTGGTTTCCTTTTCTTCGCCGGCTTCTTCTTGGCTGGTTTTTTCTTAGCCGGTTTTTTGGCGGCCCGTTTGCGGGGCTTGGAGGCGCCTCCGCCTCCGGCGGGTTTCGAAGGAGCAGAAACAGGAGCGACCGGCTCGGCTAACGGCTCGCTTGCCAGCGGTTCCGTTTCTTCCTCCTCCTCTTCTTCCTCGTAATCCTCTTCCAGCGCATCGCCATAGGCGCCGCTGTCACCGAATTCATCCATTTCGTCATCACGTCCGTAGAGGGTCTCGTCTAAGGTCATTTCTCCTCCTGGTCTCGGGCTGCGTCCGGCGCCGGGACGTTGCGCCTGCGCGGCGAACTTAGGGAAATAAAAAGACAGCCGAAAAACTGCTTTCGTCTCGCGGAACGGCGCGGATTATAGCACAGCAGTTTCAGGAACACAGTAATCCCGGAATAGAGGAGAAAGCAAGGATAGGAAAGGCATTCGCCCCCAGCGGGGTTTTCCATGGGCGAAGGAATAGAGAAGAGTCGATTTGGGGCCGGGCCTTCTGATATGACCCGGGGACATTGCCTGCGCTTGTTCTCCCGCTTCTCAAGCCTGGGCTGGCGATTACAATGCCAAGAGTCTCACGAGGCCCAACGATTGCAAATCGTCAGCGCTGTGCTCAGCGTGTTGCTGGTATTTCTGGCTCAGGGATTCGCACAAACCAGCGGTCCGGCCGAGCAAGTGGCGGCCGAGGCCGCTCTCAAAACCATTCGCCCCGAGGCCATTCGCGCCCACATGCGGTTCCTTTCCGATAGCCTGCTGGAAGGCCGTGACCCCGGGACTCCCGGGTACGAGATTGCCGCCCGATACGTGGCCTCCGAGCTTGAGGGTATCGGTCTGAAGCCAGGCGGAGCTAATGGCACCTGGTACCAGCCTGTCTCTTTTCGCAAGGCGGTGGTCGATGTGGAGCAAAGCACAATGGTGTTAGTTCAGAACGGAAAAGAAGAGAAACTCAAGAACGGAGTGGACTATGTTCTTGAGGGCGACGTCTTGCGAGGGGACGTCAGCGTCGACGCTCCGTTGGTCTTCGCCGGTTTTGGGGTTACGGCGCCCGAACTGAATTACGACGACTATTCCGGCATCGATGCCCGAGGGAAAATTGTGGTCGTGCTGGGGAATGCTCCGGCGCGGTTCCCTTCTACCGAGCGCGCTTATTACTCCGATTCATTTGTGAAGCAGAAAAATGCCGTCGCCCACGGCGCTGTGGGAGTGTTCAACATCTTGACTCCCGAGGACCAGAAGGAAGAGCCATGGGAATGGCTGGCGCCGCAATATCAGGTTGGGGACACTAGTTGGCTCGAGGAAAACAATACTCCCCACAATGTCTTTGCGGGATTGCGGGTACGGGCCCCGTTCAGTCCGCAAGGAGCTGCGAAGCTGTTCGCCGGCGCTCCGCAGACGCTCGATCAGGTCTTCAAAAAGGCCGAAGCCAGCCAGCCGCAGGGGTTCGACCTGCCGGCTAAGGCACAAGTTCGCGTGGTGAGCCGCCAGCATGATTTCCGGAGTCCGAACATCGCGGGTTTGTTGCCGGGCTCAGACGCAAGTTTGCGCAATCAATATGTGGTCTACAGCGCCCATCTGGATCATTTGGGAATCTGTCCCCCGGCGGATGGCGATAAAGTCTGCCACGGCGCTTACGACAATGGCTCGGGTGTGGCCACTGTACTGGAATTGGCGCGCGCCTTTGCCGGCTTGCCGAGAGCTCCCCGGCGGTCCATTCTCTTTTTGTTCGTGACCGGCGAAGAAGCGGGACTGTTAGGCTCCGACTATTTTGCCACCTATCCGACGGTGCCGAAGAGCGCGATCGTGGCGAATGTGAATATCGATGAAGCGCCCGGCTTGCTCTATCCGCTCAAAGACGTTGTGGCGCTTGGCGTCGAACATTCGAGCCTGGACCGGGATGTAAAGAGGGCGGCGCAGCAGATAGGTTACCAAGTCAGCCCTGATCCTATGCCCGAGGAGGACCTGTTCATTCGCAGCGACCAGTATTCATTTGTGCTGCAGGGCATTCCAGCGGTCAACCCGACCGATGGAATGCAAAGCACCGACCCCGCAGTCAACGGCCTGGAAGTGAGCAAAAAGTGGATGACCTCGATTTACCACACACCACGCGATAATATGAGCCAGGCGTTTGATTATGATTCGGCGGCCAGGGCGGCTGGTTTTACTCTTCTTTTGGGGTACCAGATTGCTCAGGACGACGATCGGCCCACTTGGAACCGTAACGACTTCTTTGGCGATAAGTTCGGTGTCGGACAACGCCAAACCGCTTCGACGGATGCCAAATAGACGATGTATTGAACGACTTACCCAGCTGAATCAACCAACCGCGGCGCTTCCCACGAACGAATAGGTGGGTGCGCGTGTTACTTCGGTCATCTTCGATCCTGTTTATCCCTGATATAGATTCCTTTCTGGTGCGCAAGTCCGGGGCGTAGCAGCATAGGTGGACGTTGCAATCTGTCTGGACGTTTCCCACCATCCCACACCAAAGTCTGAGGAGAGAGATGAAGCGAGGTTGGGCATTTCGTTGGCTCTGGGTGGCGGGTGTCTCGCTTCTGTTGAACCTTCCGTTCTTAGGACAGGAAGGGGTCGAGAAGACCCCATCAGCCAGCGAAAGGCCGGCACACCTGGGGTATCCGCAGGACTGGAGTTCGCGCCACTTGGTAATCACGGGAACACGGGCCGAGGATGAATTAGCGGCTGGAACGGCGGACCCGCGGCACGTTTACAACCTGGTGATGCGCAGAGTAGCGGTGGAGAACGCCCGCAGACGGGTGAGGCATCACCGTCACCAGCATCCAGTCAAGATCGACTGGGCGGTGTCGCTCGAGAACGGGTACGTGCCGGCGAACCAGTTCCCGGCGAAATACCAGTTCAAGGTAAGCACCGAGAGTTGCAGTTCCGATTACGTTCTATTTGGCTTGACCGTCACGGCTGGGACTCAGGCCAACCTGGTTGGCATCAACAATCTGTACACCGCCGCGAGCCCAAAGTGCAACGGTGGGTCCCCGTGGGTCGCGTTCGCGTACAACACGGTAACTCAGACCGGTGGGCAGATTCGTACCTCGCCGACGTTGTCGACCGACGGGACGAAAGTGGCGTTCGTGGAAAGCACCAGCGGAGCTGCATACTTCCATGTCCTGGTCCTGCCGAATCCGATTCCAACTCCGCCGTCGCAAGCGGGGACGGTGTTGAGTCCGCAGACGCCCACCTCGTGCGCTACGCCAACGACGGCGGGTTGCATGACAACACTCACGATTGCCAGTGCCACCAACACCAATTCTTCGCCCTGGGTGGACTACGGCAGTGATACGGCGTACGTAGGCGCCGACAATGGGAAGCTGTACAAGATCACGCCGGTATTCGGCGGCGGCGCTCCGGCGCTGGTCAGCAATACCGACTGGCCGGTGACCGTATCGAACCAGGCGAACAGTGTGTTGACCGACCCGGTGGTAGATACGAACGCGGGCCGAATCTTCCTTGGAGACGGCGAGGGATATTTGTATGCGGTCAGCCTGAACGGCCCGGCTGGGACCTATGCGGCGCGGCAGACTATCGGATGGGTAGGTAACGGACCGGGCACTGGGATCGTAGATCCGCCGATTGTGGTCAACGATTCCGCCAATCCGGCAACCGACCAGGTGTTTGCGGTTACGGGATGCAGTAACGTTCAGGGTATCGGAGGAGCAGTCAACCAGATTGCCGCGAACTTCACGAACTCCAGCACATACACTACGGTTGACCTTGGCTCGGGGCACGGCAATGGCGACTGCACGACCGGTAATGTGCACGCCCCGGTGTTCGATAACGCGTTCTGGATGAACGGATCGACCTCGGGGCATGTGATCGCGTGCGGGTTCGTGTCGGGCACAAACGGCTCGCCGCTGATCCCATCAAATCCCAAGATGTATTTCTTCCCGTTCGGCAACAATCACCTCATCACCAGCACTGGCTCGTCGACTTTCGTGATCAACAACACGGTGGGCGACGAATGCTCTCCCCTGACTGAGTTTTACGACGGAAGCAAAGACCGGACGTTCTTCGGAGTAGGTGGCTCGAGCGACGGATTCCTGGAGAGTTCAACGATTACAGGTTCCTTGACGACACCGAACTGCGCGGGCGCGCCTAGCTCGAGTTGCGTGACGGCTCCAAAAATTCTTGGAGGGACGAGCGGAATCGTGATCGATAACCAAATGTCGAACGGCGGCACGAACATCTACTTCACGACACTGGCTCCGGGATCGGTAAATTCCCAGCAATGCAATGTGACTGGGGGGTCTGCGACTCCCCATTGTGCGGTGAAGCTGACCCAGTCAGGATTGCAATAAGGCTAGAGCGTGCCGAACACCCGCCGTCGTAGGAGATGCTGCCATGACTATCTCGGGCTCACTCCTGGCCCCAAACCGGCGCCGTAGTATTCGGAGACTGCGGTTTTCTCTTCCGCGGTAAGCTGCCGCGCGATACTCCGCATCCGAACATTGATGTCATTGGTCCGATCCCCACTCGCGAAGTGCTCGAGCTGCTCTCGCAAATAGCTCCCGTTTTGGTTAGACAGCGGTGGCGCCCCCTTCACGTTGCCGATTGGACCATGGCAGGCTTGGCAGGGCGGGATGCCCCGCGGGCCGTCTCCGAAAACGATGAGGCGGATAGCTATCGGGGCGAGCGAAGCATCGGGCATGGCATGGGGAAACGCTCGGGTGTCTTGAGGGTCGCTGGCGGTAGGTAACATTGAGAAGTACGCTGCCAAATCAGCCGCGTCTCGTGTCGAAAGTCCAATGGCAACGGCTTGCATCGCCGGTGAGTTCCGCTTCCCGGATCGAAAATCCTCCACCTGTTTCCAGAACGACAACTGGTCCTCGCCGGCAAGGTTGGGGATCAGGGAAGTGGAACTGAATCCCTCTTCGCCGTGACAATGACTGCAGCGCCGGGCGAGGAGCAGCCCGCGAAAGGCATCGCCGCTGGAAACGATGGCTAGCGTTTCACGCGTCCAAGCCACGTTCGAAGGGATGAGAACCGGTGGTTCGGCGTTCCCGGACTGCGCGGAAGCATCGCTTTTCAGCAATCGAAGCAAAACCATCAGGAAAAGAGCCGCCCGCGTTGCAAACCATCGAACGTTTCTTCGGAATGGAGCAGTCCGATTAACGTGACGCACAAGTCCGCCTTTCGCCGGGAGGCAAGGGAGGGAACTGATCTGGAGGGACCACATCGAGCTGGGCTCTCATCGCATAGTGCCCAGGTCCGCAGAACTCATGGCAGGGGATCTTGTATTCGCCCGGCTTGGCAAAGGTGAAGGTTGCTTCTGTAATGGCGCCGGGCACAGCTTTAAGCCCGTAGTTCGTGCCGGCAAAGGTCAGCAAATGTACGGCATCTGCGCTGGTAATTCGAAAACGAACCGGAACCCCCGCGGGAACGACAATACACTGCGGCACGAAAACATATTGCTGCGCGATCATTCGTACCGTGAGGGGTCCGGCTGGGTCCGCCGCCGCCCCCAGATTGCTCTCCACGAATTCGCCCTGGAGGTGCAGCGTGGCCGGGTCGGGCCCTTGGCCACCGCCCAGAAAATGCCATACGGGCAAGTCCACTTCATAGTAGCGGGTGGACAAAATTGCCAGTCCAACCAGCGCCATTGCTGCTACGAACCCGATCTTTTTCTTCATCGCGTTTCAGCTTCGCCAGGTTCCCCAAGTTAGATGAAACCCCAAACGGATTGGATACGTCGATGCTGCGCTCGCCAATGAAGCCCTACCGAACCAGACCAGGCACCGTGGTTGGGCTAGGGGGGGCTGAGCGATCTTAGTCCCGCCAAGGAGAACGCTGGGCTGGAAAAGGCTGGTTGAACCGGGAACTTTTACTGCGGACCTCTGACAATCAGGACCATGCCTGGGCGCAGGGCTGCGAGGCCGGCATTGTCCCGCTTGAGGGCGGCAATCGTAGTGTGGTGGGTGGAAGCGATTGAGCTCAAGGTCTCACCCGGTTTGACGGTGTGGTGGACCACGGGCTTCTTAGCCGGCGGATGTGTGCTTCCCGTCGATTTTGATTTGACCGCAAGCAGCCGGGTTTCGGTTGCCGTGGTTGGGGCTACCGGCAGGTGGACGTATACGACCCGGCGGCCCTGCAAGCTGTTACCTCTTAGATGGTTCCAGCGGCGAACCATGGCGGGCGGGACAGCAAAGTTGTCTGCCACGGTCTCGACTGTATCTCCCTTGTGAACGTGGTAGACGGTGGCCCGATGAGCGTAGGTGGCTTCTTCAGTGGCCGCATGTTTTCCGGCAGCGATTGGAATGATGAGCTTGCCGTCGGCTTGGAGTTGATCGCCAGCCTGAAGATTATTCTCCTGCGCGATCGCCTGCGGCGTTGTGCGGTAGACATGAGCGATCGACGCCAGAGTATCGCCTGCCGTAACGGTGTGATAACGCCACCACAGCCGCATCTCCGGCGGAATCGGCTCGATGGCTGCCAGGTATTGGTCTTTGGATCCGGCGGGCAGGTGGAGCTCAAAGTTTGCGTCCTTGGGGGTTGTCCAGCGCAGCAGGCTGGGATTCAAGTCCTGCAACGTTGAAGGCGGAACGCCGATACACTGGGCCACCAACCGGAGATCCACGGCATAATCGAGCTTCACGGAATCGTATGGAACTGGTTTGTCGGGCGTGAGTTCGTCCAGCCCATAGTGTGCCGGATTCTTGGCCATGATGGTCACGGCCAAAATAATGGGGACGTAGTTGCGCGTTTCCTTGGGCAGGACATTGCGCTTGTACAATTCCCAGAAATCAACGTAGCCCGTTCGCTTGACTGCCTGCTGAACTGTTCCCGGACCGGAGTTGTAAGCGGCCATGGCCAGGTACCAGTCGCCAAACTCCTGATAGAGGTCTTTCAGGTGATGAGCGGCGGCGCGGGTGGCTTTTTCAGGATCCTGGCGCTCGTCCACAAAATAGTTGCGCTGCAAGCCGTAGCCCCGGGCGCGGCCAGCCATGAACTGCCATAAACCGCGAGCCCCAGCCCGCGATAACGCCTGAGGATAAAAGCCGGACTCGGCCTGGGCCAGATAGATCAGGTCCTGAGGCACGCCTTCCTGTTGGAGCGTGGTCTGGATCATGTCGCGATAACGGCCACTGCGGACCAGGGCCCGTTCCAGCACGCCGCGTCCCCGGCCGGAAAAGTAGTTGATGTAACCGGCCACCGGGTCCGTCAGCATGAGCGGCAGATCGGAGTGGGTCGCCTTGATCTGGGCCTCGGCCTGGGCTTTGACGTTGGCATCGACCGGCGGGGTAACTTCGTTGACGGCGTCAATTGGCGCCGGCTCGGAATTCTGGTCTGGCGTGTCTCCCGCTTGCTGCAGCGCCGCCATCTCCGGGCGATTCACTTCTTCCAGAAGCTTGTCGAACTCCTGCTGGATGCGCGGATCGGAGCTGACCTCCTGCGGCGAGGTCAGAAGCAGCTCGAAAGCGCGATCAAAACTTTGGCGGGCCGCTTCTACATTGCCAGCCTTGAGTTGGTCCTGCCCGGCCTGATTTTCCTTTTCGGCTCGTGCAACCAGATCGGCGACCGGGTCGGGTTGAGGCGGGGCTGGAGTGGCATCGGGCGGAACTGGTGCCGGCTCTACCGCTGCGACTGCAACCGGAACCGGAGGGGGAGCCTTTGCCAAAGAGGGCGGCGCAGCCGCGGCAGAAGGCAACATCGCCACCGGGTGCTGGGCGGTTTGGCATCCCGTGGCTGCGAGGAACCCTGCCACTAAGACGATCACTGGAGTGAGTTTACTAATTCTCATCTTATGAGTGACTTAACCCTGCCACCCCGCGCAGACCGATGCTATACCCATGTCCCCTAAAATCGTACTACCCAGCAATTTGATGGGTCAATCCGAACTGGGGCTGCCCGGGTTACCTTGGGAACCGGGCGGGCATGTTACCTGCGATGCTTGGCGATTGGCAACAGGAAAGTTAAGGGCGACTGGGCCGGTCCTAGGCAAGAATTCCAGACGAGGATTCAGCCACAATTTAACAGGACACGCACGTTATAATTGCGCCCGATCCGAATATGAGTTTGGTATCCGGTACAAGACTTGGCCCCTACGAAATTCTCTCCCCCCTCGGTGCAGGAGGTATGGGCGAAGTGTACCGAGCGCGAGACACGCGGCTTGAGCGGACGGTTGCGGTCAAGATTTTGCCGGCAGCTTTTGCCACCGATGCCGAGCGCTTGCAGCGGTTTGAGCATGAGGCGCGCCTGCTGAGTACGGTCAATCACCCCAATCTTCTGGCCATCCACGACGTGGGCTCCCAGAATGGCGTGCACTTTCTAGTATCCGAGTTTCTGGAAGGGCTCACTCTCCGCGAAAAAATGAACGCCGGGCCGTTGCCCCAGCGCAAGGTCACAGAATACGCCATTGAAATTGCGAAGGGACTGGCGGCCGCGCACGAAAAAGGCATCGTTCACCGCGACCTGAAGCCTGACAACATCTTTCTCACCAAAGACGGCCGGGTAAAAATTCTGGATTTCGGCCTGGCAAAACAAACCGGCGGGGCAGCCTCGGGCGAAAATCCGACAATGACCCATCCAACCCAGCCGGGAACCGTCATGGGCACGGTGGGCTATATGTCGCCCGAGCAGGTGCGCGGACACAACCTTGACCACCGTTCCGATATTTTCAGCTTCGGCGCGATCCTCTACGAAATGATCGCAGGCAAGCGTGCGTTCAAAGGCGACTCCAGCGTAGAGACGATGAACGCAATTCTCAAGGAAGAACCGCCGGAACTGAGCCAGAGCAGTTTGCATGTTTCTCCCGGGCTGGAACGGATCGTACGGCATTGCCTGGAAAAGGAACCGGGAATGCGGTTCCAATCAGCGCGTGATCTGGCGTTTGATCTGGAAAGCTTGTCGTCAACGTCAGCAACCGGCGCTACTGCGGCAGTGACCACAAGCAAAGCGCAAAGTTCAGCTCGGTTCCGGGCCGCTTGGTGGATCGCGGCTCCTTTGTTGCTGGTTGCAGTGGCTGCTGCTTTTTGGGCGGGACGGACGACAGTCCCGAAGTCGAACCCGGTATTCAGCCGCCTGACTTTCCGCGGCGGCCACGTGGCCGCTGCCCGATTTGCACCTGATGGACAGACCATCGTTTACAGCGCCGCGTTCGGCGACGATCCGGTGCAGCTCTATACCACCCGCCCGGATTCTCCGCAATCCCGCGATTTGGGCCTGAAGGAGAGCAGCATCCTGGCTATTTCGCACAGCGACGAACTGGCCATCACGCTTGATCACGACTTCTTTACCGCGAACGCGTCGGCAGGAACGTTGGCGCAAATCCCACTCAGCGGCGGCGCGCCGCGGGAAATCGCAGAACGCGTGATCTCAGCCGACTGGTCCCCCGACGGGAGCGCGATGGCCGTGGTGCGCTTCGCGGACGGCAAGGTGCGTCTGGAGTATCCCCTCGGCAAAATCCTCTACCAGACCGAAGGCTGGATCAGCGACGCGAGGATTTCACCGGATGGAGAGCGGGTAGCGTTTATCGATCATCCCATTCTGTTTGACAGTCTCGGAAGCGTCAATGTGGTGGATCGCGCCGGCAACCGCAAAGCATTGACCGGAACTCTCGCTGACGTGCTGGGCCTGGTGTGGCATCCCTCAGGGAAAGAGATCTGGTTTACCGGCTCTTATATCCATCTATCCAGCAATCTTATGGGGGTCACTTTGTCCGGCGGCCAGCGTCTGGTGTGGGCGGGGGCAGGAGAAGTGATTGTGCAGGACATCGCACAGGATGGCCGGGTGCTGTTTATCCGTCAGAACCGGCGGCGCGGTATCGCAGGGTTGTTCCCCGGCCAAAAAGGCGAAACCGATCTGAGCTGGCAGGACTGGTCCTTGCCGACGGTCATTTCCCCTGATGGCAAACGGATTTTTTTCGCCGAGGAGGGCGACGGGGGCGGGCCCAAGTATTCCGCCTACATGCGAGCTACCGACGGCTCTCCCGCCATTCGCCTGGGCGATGGCAGTCCGTACGCGGTTTCCCCGGATGGCAAATGGGTCGCTTCGGTGCTTCCGGGGGAGACGCAGCAATTGACGCTGCTCCCGACGCGCGCGGGGGACATGAAGAACATTTCGCAACCGGGCTTCAATTACAACTTTTTTGAATGGCTTCCTGACGGCAAACGATTGCTCGTAGTTGGCAACGAGCCCGGAAAGCCCACGCGCAACTATTTGCAGGATGCGGCAGGCGGTCCGCTGACTCCCCTCACGCCGGATGGGGTCTCGGGCACTTTGTGGGTGGATGGAAAGTCCATTGTTGCGCCTAAAGACGAAACCACCTGGACGCTCTATCCCCTCGATGGCGGGCAGGCCAAAGATATCAAGGCGTTTTTTCCGCTTCGAGGAGCGGGAGGCGGCATCGTGAAGAGCGGCCCTTACATTTTTCACGCGCTTCGCAATGAAGTCCCGCGCAAGATCTATCGATTTGCCACGGCGACCGGGGAGAAGCAATTGTGGAAGGAACTCGCTCCCGCGGATCGGGCGGGCGTGTACAGCGTCGGGCAACTGCAAGTCACTCCTGACAGCCGCTGGTACGTATACTCTTACGTGCGCGACCTCTCCGATCTATATATGGTCGAGGGCTTGAAGTGAGAAGAGTCTCCGCAGACTGATTCTAGAAAATCCATGAAAGCTATTCAGGTAAAGCAAACCGGAGGTCCGGAAGTATTGCAACTCGTGGACTTGCCGGTTCCACATCCAAAGTCCAACGAAGCGCTGGTGAAGATTGCCGCGGCAGGGGTCAACTTCATTGATGTTTATCTTCGCGAGGGACAGTACAAAGCGCCCCTCCCATTCGTGGCCGGACAGGAAGGCGCTGGTGTGGTCACTGCCGTGGGCACAGACGTCAAGACTGCCAAGCTTGGGGATCGCGTGGCGTGGAGCGGTGCGCTGGGGTCATACGCGGAATATGTGGCTGCTCCGGCTGACGCTCTGGTGCCGGTTCTCGATGGCGTGAACGACCAGCACGCAGCCGCCTCGATGGTGCAAGGCATGACTGCGCACTATTTGTCGCATGATACTTTTCCGCTGAAGCGCGGCGACACCGCGTTAGTG
Organism: uncultured Acidobacteriota bacterium; assembly: GCA_963759395.1. Taxonomy (GTDB): domain Bacteria; phylum Acidobacteriota; class Terriglobia; order Terriglobales; family Acidobacteriaceae; genus CAVWZH01. The sequence continues at coordinate 241,886 of CAVWZH010000007.1, forward strand.
CACGCGGCTGCAGGTGGAGTGGGATTGCTACTGGTGCAGATGGCCAAGAACATCGGAGCGCGCGTAATCGGCACGGTCTCGACGGAAGAGAAGGCCAAGCTGGCGCGGGAAGCCGGGGCCGATGAAGTGATTCTCTATACGCAGGTGGATTTTGAAGCGGAGACCAAGCGACTGACCGGCGGCAAGGGCGTGGATGTGGTCTACGACGGAGTGGGCAAGGCGACATTCGAGAAAAGTCTCAACGTGCTGCGGCCACGCGGCATGCTGGTGCTTTACGGCGCTTCCAGCGGTCCCGTGCCCGCGGTCGATCCCATGGTCCTTTCGCAAAAAGGCTCGCTCTTCATGGCGCGAACTACCCTGGCGCACTTCACCGCCACACGAGAAGAATTGCTGGCCCGGTCAGGAGCGGTGTTTGGCATGATCGCAGCCGGCAAGCTCAAGATACGCATCGCGCATGTTTATCCGCTGGCGGAAGCGCCGCAGGCGCACCGTGATCTCGAAGGAAGAAAGACGACAGGGAAGCTGCTGCTGACGTAAGGTGGTGGTGCGGGCGGATGCCCGCGAATGCCGCCGCCCCCGATTTTTTTGAGACCTATGCAGTCCTTCACCCCGAACCGAGCCCCACCCCTTGTCATTCCGAATCGGCTTCAGCCGTGAGGAATCTGCTTCTCCTTACTACTACAGGCCGGCCCCAGTCCTCAGCCAAGTCTTCCCACGTCGGGTTCGCTTCTTCAATCAAAGCGGTTTTCTTCTCGCGCCGCCACTTCTTAATTTCGGTCTCGCGCGCAATGGCATTGTTCACGTAGCGAAAGACCTCGTAGTACACCAGGCGACCCACGTTGTATCGGCTTGTAAAGCCCTCAACTTCGCCGGTTTTGTGCTGCAGCACGCGTGTCATCAGCGAGCCGGTGACGCCTACGTAAATTACCCGGCTCTTGCTGGATATGATGTAAACGTAGTAGCGCTTGTCTCTCATATGTTCCAGTCTGTCTCTTTCAGGCCTGAGGAGTCTGTGATGGACGAACAGGAAGAAGCAGATTCCTCACGGCTGAAGCCGATTCGGAATGACAAGGGAAATGATGGCGGTTGGGAGTGAGGCATGAGATCGGCGGCAGAGTCTGACCTGCGCGAGTCGATGGCAGGTCCGCGCCACAGGTGCCTATCGTTTGCGGGTGTAGTTGCTCGCATACTCCGGCACCGCCTGTCCCTCATCCAGTTTCGGATCATCAATCGGCGTGCCCGGAACCATCTCCAGCGGAATCACTCCGGCCCAGGTAGGAAACGAATAGTCCTCTTCGTCGTCAATCGGCGGGCCCTGGCGGACTTTCGCTGAAAATTCCTCAATCGGCAAGCGCATCACCAGTGTGGCCTTAAGTTCTTTCTCATTGGGCTGGCGCGATTCCGCCCAGCGTCCCGGCAGAATGTGTTCCGACAACGCCCGCAAGGCCTTCAGTTTTTCCTCCGGATCCTGTACCGCGACTGCTGTTCCCAGCACCACCACCGAGCGATAGTTCATTGAGTGATTGAAGATGGAACGCGCCAGCACGATGCCATCGAGCAGTGTGACGGTCACGCAGACGTCAACGCCTTTATCCAGATTGCGGAGCATGCGACTGGCGGCGGATCCATGAATATAGAGATTGTCACCGGACCGCCCGTATCCCGTGGGGATGACAAAGGGCTGTCCATCGACGACAAAGCCTACGTGGCAGATGAAACCTTCGTCCAGGATTTTGTAAGCGGCGGAGCGGTCATAGACCGCACGTTGCGGTTCGCGCACGAGCCGCGTGCGCTGGGTGGGCACATGGTTTTCGGACATTCAAAGAAAGCTCCGGCAAGCGCCAAGAATGGTGAACCACGAGTGTAGCAGGCGCACTCGCTACTTCAGACCATCCACCAGGTAGAGGTCCGACAGCGTGCGGTGGTAGCCGTAGACGCAGGTCTTGCCGTCTGGAGTAAACAAGATGGGCCCAATAGTCTCGACACCGGCCGGATCGTTGGGCATGAGTTGCTTCAGAAAGGTTTTCTGTCCGGTTGCCACATCCAGGCGGTAGACCTTCGCCGGAAGCTCCCCCGGCCGGTAGATGAAAAGCGAGTGCCCATCCTGCGCCCATGCGATGGGCTGCTCCCCAACTTCCAAGCCGCGGATCGGCCGGGCTTCACCGCCCGCCACAGGATAGAGATAACCCAACTGATCCGGACCAATGGCGGCAATTGATTGTCCATCGGGAGAGACCACGTACGCGGTGGCGTGAACTCCTTCCGGAGAGATTGCCTTGGGCTGTCCGTTGTCCACGTCCTGCACATACAACCGAACTCCATGTCCTGGTTCATTCCCCGAGAACAAAACGCGCTTACCGTCCGGGAACCAGCGTGCCCAGGCATGATTGATGGAGTCGTGAGTCAGGCGCTGGGCATCACCGGCCTTGGTGGGCAGCAGAACCAGCTGGGCGGGCGAATCCTGGGTTTGTGCCATGGCCCACTTTTCGTCCGGGGACAAGGCCACGGCCGCCCCTTCGCCCAGAAGAACAGCCGGCGACCCATCGGTCTTCCGCAGATAGACGGCGTAGCTCAGCCCGCCCGACTTGCCGTATGCCAGGCTGCCACCGCCGCCTTCTTCGTCGAACAGCAAAGTTTTTCCGTCGGCAGAAATGTCGGCGGGGTAAGAATAATCAAGCCAGGTCAGGTCCTTCTCTTTGCCCTCAACGGAAACGGCGGTCAACTCGCGACGCCAGCTGGCGCGATTGAGCAGCGCGCGTCCATCTTTCCAGATATCGAGCAGCATCAGCGTACCCGGCATTCTTGCCACCAGCCGCTCATCCCCGGAAAGAGTGACCGCATACAAGGCCCGGTCAACGCCTGACTTGTTTCCGGTGAACCAAACCGTCTGCCCATCGGGCGACCAGGCCAGTCCCTGGCTGCTGTACCACCCCGAAGACAAGATCTTTTTCTTGCCTTGCAGATCCACTACGGCCACTGAGCCGCTGTCATCTCCCTGGATGGGATGATCCAAAAAGGCGATGTAGTCGCCCTTGGGAGAGACTCGCATGTGCCCGATCCAGCCCCCCGTCTCGTAGAGGACTTTTCCCGGTGGAAACTCCAGACGATTGCGGCCGCCCATGTCCCGGACAATCGCGACATTATTGCCGTCAGGGGCCCAGTCGGCCCATTGCACCTGATCCACCACTTCGCGAGGCGCGCCTCCGGCCAGCGGAGCTCGAGCCAGCGTCCCGACGCTCACCCAGGTGCCGAGGGGATGACTGCCCAGCAATACCGCCATTTCTCCCGTGGCAGAGACGGACATGAGCAAGGTGCGATCCATGCCTAAGGCACGCGATTCCGAGCTTTCGGGACGGGCAGTGAACACTTCCACCGGGTTGCCTTGCCATGAAGCGCTGTAGAGAATGGTCTGGCCGTCGGGCGCGAATCGCGCGGAGCGCACGCTGCCGCGGCGAAACGTGAGTTGCCGATAAGTCGGAGGAGGCGGAACCGGTTTCTGCAACCAGATTCTGCCTGCGAGAGCTCCCAGAAGAGCACCCAAAACGAACCCCGCGAGACTCGCCAGCGGAGCAGATAATCTTTTGCGTGGAACGGCGGGCGAACCCGCAGCAGGCGTCGCCACGGGGACGCCGGATGCCGGTGATGCCCCGGTAATCTCAGCAACCCGGGCTACACCGGAGGACTCAGTGTCCCGCTTCAACCGCTTGAGGTCGGATCGAATTTCTGCCGCGCTCTGGCAACGCAAGTCGCGGTCTTTTTCCAGCGCCTTGTAAATGATGCGCCCCAGTTCGGGGGGCAGTTCCCCGTTCAGGCGCTGAGGCGCAACCGGCGTTTTGTGCAGGATGGCATCGAAGACCGCCGCCGAAGTGCCACCGGTAAACGGCGCGATTCCAGTCGCCATTTGATAGATGACGACACCGAAAGAAAAAAGATCAGTGCGCGCGTCAAGATCTTCGCCCATGGCCTGTTCCGGTGACATGAATTCCACCGTGCCCATAGCGGCGCCCGCCACCGTCAGACTTTCTCCCGGAGGCAGGGTTTCTCCGGCCGGCACTCCCGTGCTCTCCGCCTGGCGTTGGGGGGAAAGCTTGGCAAGCCCGAAGTCCAGCACTTTGGCCTGCCCGCGCGGCGTGACAAAAATGTTGGCGGGCTTGATGTCGCGATGCACTATTCCCGCGCTGTGCGCCGCATCCAAGGCGTCGGCGATCTGGATGCTTAGATCCAGCACGTCCCGCAGCTTCAAGGCGCGATTTTCAATCTTGTGCTTGAGTGTCTGGCCTTCCAGAAACTCCATCACAATGAAAACTTCGCCCTGTTCCTCGGCGACCTCGTAGATGGTGCAGATATTCGGGTGATTGAGCGCCGAAGCGGCGCGGGCTTCACGCTGGAAGCGCGTGAGGGCCTGACGGTCTTGTGCCAGTTCAGGGGAAAGAAACTTCAGGGCCGCGAAGCGGCCGAGCTTGATGTCTTCGGCCTTATACACCACTCCCATTCCGCCACCACCGAGCTTCTCCACAATTCGATAGTGCGAAATGGTTCGACCGACCAAGAAACGGGAACCCCCGGGCCACGATCTTAGGCTGAGTTGGCGGCTTTAGTCAAAGCAAGCGTGGGTTCTACAACAGAAGCCATTGATAACTACTTCAGCTTCTCGTATTCCGCTTTAGCTTCTTTCAGCAACGGGATGTCGGGGTCGGCGTCTTTCCAGAGCGCGAGAAAATCCTGATAAGCGGCTTTGCTTTTTGCGGTGTCGCCAGAAAGAGCGTAGGCGCGGGCGAGGCCAAGATGTGCGAGGGCGCCCGTAGAGGAATTTACGACCATACCGGGATGATCAATGAGCTTTTGGAATTCAGTCACGGCGGCGCTCCCTTGACGGGCTGCCAGATAGGCTTGGCCACGAAGATAAGCGGGATAGAGAGTTATCATCTGGAAAGGAGGTGGACCTCCGGTTTCGTAGGGCACCACGGCTTGCAGGATGTCGATGGCTTGGCCGGAATTACCACGACTGATCTCCTGGGCTGCCTTTATCGTAGGAAGCCAGTAAAGCTTCAGAACAGTGTTAGACGGATCGTTATTCTGCAGTTGCTGCACCAGTTGTTCCGACTTAGTGGCGTTTCCCGCCCTGGCTTCGGTGAGCGCCGCAAGAACCTGGACATCGCGGCCCGGAGCCAAAGCAACCGCAGCTTCAGCCGCGCGCTGAGCGGGTTCCTTGTTCCCGAATTCCGCTTCGCGCAGGGCCGCGTTCACCTGCCACAAGGCGGCGGTCTCCTTGGAATCGGCCCGCAGGGCCGATTCCGAAGCACGCCGGGAGAACTCGCGGGCTTTGGTGAGATGGCCGTAGTAGGCCTCAGTATCGGATTGCGCCGAGAGCAGAGGATCTTCGTCCCCAGGTTTGCCTGCTCCCCAAGCCAACTGCTTCTCCATTCCCGCGGTGTCTCGCTGAAGGAAAGCGAGGTAATAAGTCATCAAGGGCAGCAGTCCACCCTCAAGATGGTGTGCTTTCGCCTGCTCAAGCGTTGCTTTGGCCTCGTCAAGGCGGTCGATCACGAGATCGGCTCCAGCAAGGTTGCTGTACCCGGTAATGGCGTTCGGCTCCAGGCGGATGGATTCTCTGGTCTCCGCGATCCCTTTATCCCACTGACCGAGGGCAGCGAAATTGGCTCCCAGATTGCCGTGCGGCACCATGTCTCGGGGATAGCTTTGGATCCAGAGTTGGTATGTTTCAGCTTCTTTCTCCAGTTCGCCGGTGACGAAGGCGTAATAGTCAGCTGAGATACGCAGTCGCTCGCGCTCACTGACGCGGTCGCGCAGGTCGTAGGCCTTCTTGATGTTCTCTGCGGCCAGACTGGGCTGCCCAAGGTTGGCGTAGGAAACCCCGAGGCCGGCATAGGCTACGGCAAAATTTGGATCAAGCTCGATAGCCCGCCGATAGAAAGGAATGGCTTCAGCATCCCCCTTCTCGCGCATCGTCATGGTTCCCAGGCTGAACGCTTTGAGCGCTTCCAGAGAAGGCGTGGTGGCTTCAATAGGGACGTCGAACTTCTGAATGGAAGCCAGCGACTCGCCCAACTTGGCCCGTAGGGCCGATGCTGCGGTACTCAGCCCCTTGAGCACCTGTTCTTTGCTGGCCGCCTGGGCTTGTTCTTCTGCCAATGGGTCTCCGGTGCGGCAACCCGAGGCGTTCAGACCAATTACATACTGGCTTCCCAGGCTCGAAATCGATCCCGCGATGATGGCCTTGCTGCCGGTGCGAAGGCAGAGTTCACGCGCCATCTCAAGCGTCAGCCGCTCATTCGGTTGGCGTCCCATCAACTTTAAAGTCTCACCTACCCTTCGGTCGGAGAGCACATTGAGAAACGGCGACTGCCCCAACTCCACGGCCAAGGCTTGCTTCAAGGCGTCGTCAAATACCGGGTCGCCGGTGCTGTTGGCAAAATCGGCCAGCACTATCGTGTCCTTTTCGGTGAGCGGTGCCACCGTCTGCCGCGACCGCCAGAAATACACGCCTGCGGCGGCGAGAACTACAAAAACCGCTGGGATCACGATCTTCAACGCAAGCCGCGCACGCGAGGGAGAACTAAGAGCGGCCGTTCTTGCGCGACCTGAAGTCGCCGCTGTCCGCCCCGATTCAGTATCCCGCTTCAACCGTTGTAAGTCGCTGCGAATGTCGGCCGCATGCTGGTAACGCAGGTTGCGGTCTTTCTCCATTGCCTTGCTGATAATGCGTTCCAGTTCGGCCGGAACTTTGGTGTTGAGACGAACCGGTGCGACCGGCTCCCGGTGCAGAATCACATCAAAGACCGCTGCGGAGGTGTCGCCGGAAAAAGGCATGGTCCCGGTCACAGACTCGTAGAGCACGGTGCCGAACGAGAACAAGTCGGAGCGAGGGTCGAGTTCTTTTCCCATCGCCTGCTCCGGCGACATGTAGGCCACTGTGCCCATGGCGGTCCCGGGGCTGGTCAGATGGTCTTCCGTCATGGTGATCGCGGAAGTGCTCGCATTCTTGGGACTCGACATTTTGGCCAACCCAAAGTCGAGGATCTTCGCCTGGTCGCGCGTGGTCACGAAGATATTCGCGGGCTTGATGTCGCGGTGAACGATGCCTTTGGCGTGGGCCGCGTCCAGGGCATCGGCGATCTGAATTGCGAGATCAATCGCCAGTTCCATTTCCAGCGGGCGACCGCCAATGCGGTGCTTCAGCGTCATCCCTTCCAGATACTGCATGGCAATGAAGGGTTTGCCTTCATGCTCGCCGATTTCGTAAGTAGTGCAGATGTTGGGATGGTCGAGCGCCGAAGCAGTGCGCGCCTCGCGCTGGAAGCGTTCGAGCGCACCGGGATCTGTGGCGAATTCCTCAGGCAGAAATTTCAGGGCGACGAAGCGGCCGAGCTTGAGGTCTTCGGCCTTGTACACCACGCCCATCCCGCCGCCACCCAGTTTCGCCACAATGCGGTAGTGCGAGATGGTCTGGCCCGGAAGTGTGAGATCTTCAGCCACGTCAGGCGAAAGGAGAACTAAACGGGTGGAAGTTTAACAGGTTTTCAGGACAAATCTCAGCCCGTCGTTGGCGAAGGCAGGGTTACACGATGATCGGGCTGCCTCCCGGCCCGAATCTCTGCGTCGCCAGATCTTCCGCGGCACCCGCTACCAGATAAACTTCATCGCGAACTGGAACTGGCGTGGATCGTAGGCCGCCGTAGGCTGTCCAGCGTTAGTGAATAGCGGGCTGACCGCCGCCACGTTGAACTTGTTAGCGATGTTGAACATGTCGACCATCAAGTCCAGGCTCATCCGCTCGCTGAAATAGAGACGCCTGGCGACGCGCAGATCGTCGAAAACAGTCCACGGCGTGGTCCCGGCATTGCGCCCCAGATTGCCGTCGAGCGAGAGCAGCGTGCCGTCAAATCCCGATACGCAAGGCTGCTGAAAGACGCCGCTGGGGGAGAATTTGGAGGCAACCGGCTGGTTGCCCTGCGCGGTGCAGGCCGCCTTGACGAAAGTGTTCGGACGCCCGGTGAGGGACGACAACTGGAGATTGTCGCCGCTGCCCGTAATGATGTTAAACGGCCGGCCGGAACCGAACTCGATCAAGCGGCGCGACGGTCCAGTTGCTGAAGAACTTGGCGGCGAAGTTGCTGCCGCCCAGCTTTCCGCTCTGATATACGCCGCTGAAAACGAAGCGGTGTCGCTGATCAAAAGTCGAGTTCGAGCGGTCCAGGGACGGGAAGTAGCTGTCCTGTGGAGTCAGGGTAGATTGCAGGTCGGTGGAATCGTCAATCGCATGCGACCAGGTGTACGACGCCAGGAATTCATAGTGATTGCCGAAGCGCTTGCGCAGGTTGGAGGTGAATCCATGGTAAACCGAGCTGCCGTTCGAGTAGTTGGCGTCCATGTCGCCGAAGGGGACGCAGCCTGTGTAATCGAACGTCGGTGGTACCGGATTGCAGGCAGCGTTGAAGCCCTGGCTCTTGAGAGCTTGCGCGGTGCCAATGGCCTGGCCCACACACGTTGCATCTCCCTGCAAATACAAGCCGGCAGCGATTGAAGGATTGAGACCGCCCGGGCGGAAGAAGTTCATGAGGGGAGCGCTGACCCAGGGACCGAGCGGGCCGGTGCCGCAGTGAACAGCCCCCGTACCCACAGTGAAGGGACTGGCAGCATTTTGACCCGCTGCGAGTGCCGCGAAGAAATTGGCGGTCATCAAATCGCCGCGAATTGTGTTGGCGTTGATCGGCCGATTCAAGTGACGTCCGCCATTAAAGTTATAGGCGAGGCTTAGTGAGAAGCCAGCGCCCAAATCTTGCTCTACGGTAAGATTCGCTTGCTGTGAGTACGCGTAGACAAAGTTCTTGGACTGGGGATAGCCGAAGGGCTGGAAACCCAAAGGGAGAAACGTCGGAGCGGCTGGGTTCAGGTTCAGGTAATTCTGGTTGAGGAACGCCGATTGCGGAAAGTTCAATGAATGGAACTGTTGTTGATTTGGCAAATATCCCAGCGCAGCGGTGGTTGTAGGCAACGTGGAAGCGGCGCAGGGATTGCCAGGGTTCGGGTTATTGATCGGCAATCCCTGGAAAATTGGGATCGCATTCAAGTTTCCCGGATTGCCGGGGCCGCTACAAAGGCCGGTGCCACCAAACGCCAGCTGTCCGCTGGAGGAGCCGTCCGAAGCGTCGCCGAGGAAGTAAAGACCGAGCAACGGGTGGTCATAGAAGATGCCATACGAGGCGCGTATCACACTTTTGCCGTTGCCATGGGGATCCCAGGCAACACCCACTCGCGGTTGAACGTTGTTGTAGTCGGTCTGAATACCCTTCTGTAGTCCCAGCAAATTGTAGGCGGGAAGAGCCAGCCCCTGAGGTGGTTTGAACTTTGGGGGAATCTCGACATCGTAGCGTACCCCGTAGTTCAGCGTGAGGTTGTGGCGAGCTCGCCAGGAGTCCTGCCAGAACACACCGATTGGGATGTTGTGAAACGAGTCACTGGGACTGCCTAGTCCCTGGATGAAGTCCCCGGGTAGGCCCGCACCATAGGCCTGCACCGGCGAGAGGATGGGGAAAGACGATGGAAAGCCAAAGGGCGCCAGGCTGAAGCTGCCGAAGTCGTAGACGCCGCCGTAGTTCACGGTAAAAGTTGCCTTCAGAGGCAGATAGTTGACGTCTGCGCCAAACTTCGTGTCATGGCGGCCTTTCGTCCAAGAGAAGTTATCGGTGAACTGATACCGTGTCTCCACGCGTTGAATAAAGGAATACGGCTCGCGTCCAAAGTAGGCAAAGCCGGGGATGTTTACGGCCGGATCAGATCCGCCAGGAATCGCAGTGTTAAAGAAGTAGGAAAGTCCGCGGCGGGCATATTGGAAACGGAATTCATTTACCTTGGTGGTGCCAATGGTCCAGGTGTCTTGCGCCACGCCGGCCACGTCGCGGTAAGTCTGTTCTGATGTGCGGGAGTATGCGTTCTGCCCGAAAGGCTGGTCCTGACCGCTGACTTCGATGCCCGTAACTGTGCTGGGGCTCACATTCGCGCGTAGTGTCAGCCGGTTGCTGTTGCTCAAGTTGTGGTCGAGCCGCAACGAGTAAAGGCTGGTGCCTTCGAACACCGGGAAGTTGCCGATCTGCGAATTAAGAGTTTGAAAAGATGTGGGCAGCCCTGCGCAAATCGGAGCGGCTACGACATTGCAACTTGTGGGGAACTGGTTTGGACCAGACCTGGCGGGAGCAAAGGGAAGCAAGGCAAAGGATTGCTGACTTCCGGTCTTGGCCATCCAAGATGACGCACCCACCAGCCAGGTATAGAACTTTACCGCCTGCGGCGCAGGTCCGGCCGCTGCGAACGGAGCCAGGAAGGCAGCCTGTTCCGGAGTGGCCGGCATAGTGAATGTCCCGGGAGGTGCGAGGGGATTGAAAATGCCCGTCGCGTCGAAATTTTGCAATCCGAACCCGTTTTGTCCGATGCTCGAGAATCCCGTCTCGTGTCTCCGGGTGACCTCATAGGAAAAGAAGTAGTACGTCTTATCTTTCTTGATCGGTCCGCCGAAGGCTGCGCCAGCCTGCACCCGCGTGTAAGCAGGATTAGCACACGGGGGAGTCAGGCAAACGCTAAACGGGTTCACTGCCTGGAAGTTACGGTTTCGCAGATAGCCGAACACATCGCCATGGAATTGATCCGATCCCGAGCGGGTGATGATGTTCACCACGCCTCCCGAGGCGCGGCCATATTCCGGCGAGTAGCTGTTGGTGATGATCTGAAATTCCTGCACCGCCTCTTGCGAGACCGTCGAGCGCACGCCGTTGGTGGAGTTGTCAGTGGCGTCGGCGCCATCCACGTTGACCAGATTCGAGCGCGCCCGCTGTCCGCTCATGTTCAGCCCAGACGTGGGCGCAGCGCCGAGGCTTGGAGCGTTGTCGCGCAGAACCTGGGAATCGGTCAGGGTGAAATTGATGTAGTTGCGGCCGTTGATGGGCAGGTTATCAATTCGCCGTTGCTCGATCGTATTGGTCGTCGAGGTGCGCGTGGTTTCCACCAACTCAGCTTCAGAGCTTACGGTCACCGTTTCTTGGCCCCCGGCCACGGACAGTTCCACCGGCAACTCCGCTTTCTGGCCAACTGTGATTGCCACATTTTCCGCCGTAGCTTTAGCGAACCCCACAGCTTCTACCCTCACCGTGTACATACCCGGCGGCAGAGCTACAAGGGAATACTCGCCATCACTATTGATCGCCGTCGAGCGTTCGAAAGCCTTGCCTTGTTCACTGGCGGTGACCGTCGCGTTGGTTACAACGTTGCCTTTCGGGTCTTTGACGGTGACGCGTAAGTCTCCCGTAGCCGCGCCTTGCGCAAAGCCGAAGGTAGTGAACAGCAGTACAAGCCACGCAACCGAAACGAGCTTTCTCAAACTCATAGTGTTCTCCCTGAGGGTGACGCGAGAGACTTCCGAGCGGAGGGCGCCGAGCCGCCCATCCTTCGTTGGCAGGCTGTCAGAAGGCATGTGTACGCGAGTGCGAACCAAGCCGTGTGGTTTGTACATCAGAAGGATAGAAGAAATCAACCCGGAACTCGGCAGACGAACCCGGCCCACCAACGCCGCGGGGCTAATGCTCTCCTGGGACCGTGGTCTTCGCGCCGGATCCGGGCAGCGTTACCGGCCGGTCGAATACGATATTTACCTCGGTAAACTTGGGAAGAACCACATCTCGACCGTGCCGGGTCAGCAAGAACAGGGCGGAACCACAAGTCGCCACGATGCGCGCGGCTCCGGCTGTAGATGCATCGGTGGCCGTGGAAACAATGGCCTCAATCACCAGTTGGGTCCCATCATCCGCGGCTTTCGCAAATCCCGCAGTCGCGCCGATGTTCGCCAGCATCCATGCTTTTCCGGGGCGATCGCCTCGGAGCCTTCCTTCGGGGTCAATCTTGGTGTGCGATCTCCGGTCTAGTTCGGCCGCGTTCAGGGAGGCTGCGATGGGGGTACTGGCGCCTCCGGGAAGGCTTACCTGAGTGAAAGTCATAAGCACCGAACCGGGCCGGCTCAACATGCGCGGCGGCGTCCTCTTCAGCACTTTCCCCTCGAACAGACTTCCCTCTGGCAGCACAATGTCTGAACCCACGCGGACAGGCTCGACCAGGCGTGCTTGAACCACATCGCCGGGTTGGCTTCCGGACGCGCTCACTGGACCCAGGAGAATCAATTTCGCCGATGTCCCGACTGTGATCTCGGGCAACGCGCCGGGGAAGGCTACGGAAGGCTCGCTCGGTGCCGCATTCCCTGCGCTGGACCCGACCTCCATTGCTTCGAGGGTCACAATGGTCTGCGGGAATTGGGTCTTGCGTTGCTCGGGCTGAGGCTGCTTCACTGGGGCACGCACTTGGCGTCGTTCGCCCGTCGCCAACAGACGGACCCGTAGAGCAAACTCTTTCCCGTCAGTCGTCGTCACAGTGGCTGACTCGAACGTCGGAGAGTTCTCGTGCCGGGGAGTGAAGGCCCTTATGACCCATGGCCAGTGATCGTTCGGAATCCGCCGCCGCCGCTCCAGCTTGGCTACCGTCAGCCGGATCATGCTGCCGGCCGGCAGAACTTCCCGCTCTCCGGAGTAGACGGCCAGCAAAAGTTTCCCTTCGACCGTATCTCCCGGCCTGAGCTTGGAGATCTTTTCCGGCTTTTCTATTTCAGCTTTGAGATAGAGGGCTGCCGGATCAGGCAAGACCGACTCATCACTAAAGGCAGGCCAAGTTAACCTGGATAAGACGAGCAGCAAGACTGGGATGAGTCTCGATCGCATAAGGCAAAATGGGGAGTGTGGCAATGCCTGCCCGCTGTTACTCGTTCCGCTGAATCCCGTGCTCCTCTCGCTTCTGGGTCTTGACTCCCCAAGCCATGCGTGGCGTGTTATGCGCGATCCCGATCCGGCCGCGGGAATCCAGCAGAATCATGCCGCCATGGCCATTTACCCGGTCTTTTAAGTAATTGATGGCTTCCGCAGCCACCCACTCGGGCGCGCTTCCGGAAGCCACGCGGTCCGCCGCCCACTTGGCCAACACCAGTTTCATGATGGGTTCGCCCCAGCCCGTTGTGGAAGCCGCTGCTGTGTGGTTGTCGGCATAGCAGCCGCAACCGATCAGCGACGAGTCACCCAGCCGTCCCGGCGCTTTATTCAGCGTGCCGCCTGTGGAGGTCGCGGCGGCGATATTGCCGTCGCTGTCCACAGCCACGGCGCCCACGGTGTCATGCGAGATACTGGGCGCAAACAGGTCCGCGCGATGCTCCTCAGCGTGCGCCTGAAACTCCCGCAACCGCTCGACCTCACGCGGAATGATCAAGTCCTCGTTCTGGCAGAGAGTAATGCCATGCTCAGCCGCGAAGCGTTCGGCGCCTTCTGCCACAAAATACACATGCGGACTGTCGCTCAAAATCTTTCGCGCCGCGCGAACCGGATTCGCTATGCGTTCCACGCATCCCACACCCCCGGCGCGCAAGGTGGCGCCGTCCATGATCAGCGCGTCCAGCTGCACTTTCCCGTCGCGATTCAAAAAACTGCCCCGGCCGGCGTCAAAAGTCTCGTCATTTTCCATGACGACCACAGCTTCTTCCACAGCGTCAAGCGCGGTTCCGCCACGTTGCAGAGCGCGCCACCCGGCGGTCATGGCGTCGCGCACACCATTAATGTGCGCTTCGACCATGTCATCGGGAATCGCCCACGCGCCGCCATGGACGACAAGCACAGGATCAGTCGGCAAGGAGCGTCCTCAGGGAATTACGGGATACTCTAGCATCGCAAAAAAGCCCGGCTGCAGAGAACTGCAGCGCAAGTGCTACATTCGGTCCGACACCAACATCTGCCGCACAATTTCTGCCAGTACGCGATAGCCCTCTGCATCGATCGGGCTGCGCGTCGCCTCTTGAAACTTACCGGCGCGCTCCTTGGCATCGAGGTAAAAGACGATGTCAGTCAGAACCTCCTCGGCCTCGCGACAGAGCGCGCGTAACCGCATCAGTGCGTCGACGTCCTGACCAGCGGCGCGGAGCCCGGCGATCTCATCCAGATGACGCTTGAGTTCGTCTTTCCAGTGATCGAACTCAGTTTCGAACTTCAGGTAGGACTCGGCATCGCCGACAATCAACAGCTCGAGCGTTTTCAAGTCCTCCGGCGCGAGCGGCTTGCTCTGTTGCAGCTTTCCCAGCAGTGCGGTCATATTAAGCTTCGCCTGAAATGCTTCGCGGGCCTGGTTTTCTACTTCCCCGATCTGGTCTTCCAGCAATCCATAGTTGTCGCTGGTCTCCTGTGCCGCGCAGCGCGACGCCAGTTCCAGGGCTTTATCGATCGCTGTAAGTACCGCGTCAGGATCTCCCATAGCCGGTCCTTTCTATGAATGCCCACGTGCTGTCGAGAGGCGCGGCTTATTTTCCCATCGAGAAGGCGAACACCGCAACCGCCGAGGCTTACTCTTTCGACCCAAGCTTTCCCCGAATCACCGTGATCGATGCCGCCGGCAAATCATACTCCGTGTGTTTTCCCGCACTTTGCGTTTTGTGAGCAATGGGCCCATCGGGATCCGCTTTCCCCGGAACATCCACCTCGATACTCCGTGCAGCCTGGCGCTCGGCATGCGCCATAAACTCAGTGACCGCCGGGTGCCACTGATATTGATCCCTACCAAACTCCGAAATTTCCACCGGCCCGGCAAAAGAATCCGCAGCTCCCCGAGGCTTGATTCTGGAACGAAATCTGTGATTTTGTGCGCATTTTGCTGGTCGCGATTCACGATCATGAGCGACCACTGCCCATCCGGACGCTTCAATGCGTAAGCCGTCACCAATGTATGGCCGGCGCCGTCATCAATGTCGCTCTTCGCGGGAAACATCTGGTGTTCGCCCGCGCCGGGCTGCACCCATTCCAGATTGATCAGCTGCGAGGCAAAGAACTGCGAAAGCGGCTGTTGAATGTTGTACGCGGCGTCCACCGTAAACATGCCGAATGTTCCGGGAGAATCGTTGCAGCCATGCTCCATCTGCAGCGGAAGGTAGTGGAAGAAATACACGCCATTTCCGCCGGAATTCAGAAAAGACCCGATGTAGTCCGCCAGCCACAGCCCAGCGAACAGATCCAACGAGGTTTCACTGGCGGCGGAAGAAAGATTCGATTCGGTGATGAATATCGGAACATTCGCGGGCACGCCGTCCTCTCGCCAGACCTGCATGATGTGGCTCACCAAATCGGGTTCGTCGTACAAACTCCCCCAGGGAATCCTGCAGGGATCATAGGGATAATGCTCGAAAGAAAAGAACGCGAGGTCACTCATCCGGCCGTGTTGCTTAAGGTAGTCGATGAAACGGGCCCGTCCAGGAAACCTTGCCATTGGCATCAGGCCAGACCTCGATGTCCTTATTCTCTCCGGTGAATGATGGGCCGCCCAGTTTCAGGGTCGCATCAACCTTATGAATCGCCGTCGCTGCCTGGAGGTAGAGCGCGGCATAATCCTCGGGCAGAGTGAACTGGCCATCCGCTTCCTCCCCCATTTCGACGTAGGAGATCGGGTAGTTGCGTTTCTTCAAATACGCGATTTCGGCGGCGGCATTTTCCGGAGTGTCATACATCACCGCCACGGGAATCATCGCCGGCAAGTCCGCGAGTTACTCCGCTGGTAAAAAAGAGATCGAATCCCACCTGCGCTTGCCTGGTCGAAATCAGATCAGAAGGCTCATGCCACGGATCAACCGATGAGCAATACGTCGTTGTCTGTTCCTGGTCGGGGGTATGGCGGACGATGTCGTGAAAATCTCCATCTGCGGTTGTCGTGCCGATGTAGAGTTCGTCGATGGCGTAGCCAACGCAATTCCGTGGGTCTGATTTTGGATCGGAGCCCGATTCTGAATGTGACGAAGACGCGCGCGGGTCGCAGGTGTTCGACGACTCCGTCATCCAAATACGCAGATGCCGTACCGGCAACGGATGGTCGCTTAAACGAAGCGTTTCCGCTCCGCCTTTGCCGCTAGAGACCGCTCCGTGCGGAAACGTTTGCCACGTTCCGCGCGTGGGGGCTTTGATCGGATCGTCTCCCGTCCAGTACTGCACTAAATACCGGCTCGCAAACGGTGCTGCCCAGGCAATCCGAATGCTGTCGACTTGTTGAATCTGTGCCAGATCAACCACGACCCACTGCGGATGCAGGGAGTCGCTCTCCCCAGTAAAGTGCTGCGTCAAGTATGGGTTGCTTTTCCAATATGTGTTGAGATCTCCGTCGGTGAGGCGCGAGAAACCGGCGTTATCTGTGCCGTCATTCCGCGTGAAGCCGCGTCGCGGCAGGGGATATCCATAGGAATAGCGAATAAAGTCCGTGGGTTCCGCAGCGCCCGTGAAGTAGCCCTTGCCGCTGGGATCGCTCCAAGTCCCCCGCGGATTCCAGTGCCACGCCTCGACAAGCAGCTCCGTATTCTGCCGGTACGTGACGGGCTGCCAGCCCGAAGCCAGCGCCCGGCCCAGATTCGGTTCTACGAAGTCTTTGTCGATGGCTGCCACCGGGATCCGGTCGATCCCCGCACCCAGAGTCTGGTTGGGGATGAAGCGGTTCGTAGCGTGCGATGGCGTGACGTCCACCGTGATCGCTTGCCCAGTGGACCAAAGAGAAAAAAACATGAGTTCAACCACGAATGCGAAAAGAAGGATCGTCGGTCTCAAGGCGTGCTCCCGGAAGATATGAGGAAACGACGGGTAGTCTAACAGGTGTGGCGCGGGCGACCGCGCTCATGTCGTCAGGAGTCGTGACGCACCCTTTAGGGAACGACCCCGGCTGCGCGCCAGCGTTGCATAGCTGGGTCGAGATAAAACTGGGAGAGGCCTTGGGTTCCGGCGGTCCGGTGCAAAAGCTTGCCTACATCACAGCATGCGTGACCTCAGAAAGGAACCGAGGCTACCTTCGCTGTTATAGGGGTCAAACTCCTGCCACCCACGCCGCGCTTCGCGAATGACCTCAAGGAGGAATTCTGTGATTGAGCGATAGTGCGCGTCGTCAGCACTTTCGGAGGTGGCCCGAGCCCTCTCGAATTCGTGGTAGCAGTGATCATCAAATGAAAATTCCCCGTCCGCGTAGAGGAAAACTTCCGGCACCCTAATCTGGCTTGCGATGAACAGCCCGTCTTGCAGGAAGGCATGCCGCAACCCCTCCCCCACTGACAGGCTGTTGAGTCGGTCAGGGTTCGAGAAGACGACCCTTCCCCATTTCTTGTAGTTACCGCCGTCGCGGTAAAGGTACACGAACTCTACATTGTTCACTGGTTTGCCCGCCGATCTAGGACCTCAAAAAGATGTGCTCATTGTGGTACTTCAGGAACTCCGGGTCCGGTGCGAAGCGTCGCGGGAGGGAAATCGAGGCACCCTCGTACCTGAGCAAGAGCTCATGAGTTCCCACATCGGACGATTTGCGCTTTGCTCTAGTCGAAATCTTGACTTCTAAGCTTGCCATAACTGTGAGCAACCCGCAGTCGAAGGCACGGTCGTGTATAGCGTTCAAACAGAGGCCGTTTCTGGGATTCGTTCTGTTTTTCACGTCGACCGCCCACGGCACTATGTGGCTGGCGTTTAGGAGTTCGGCGACAGAACAACCCGTTATGCAGCAACTGGATCCATAGGCGGCGAGGACGGCAGCCCGAAAAAACCCCTGATTTACGCGCGTCCTTATCATCGTCTCACGAGTCTTGCCCTCTGGGAAAATTGGCCTCCGTTTCGAGTTCGAATGTGAAATTCGACCGAAGGGGATCTTGCAGTACAGGTTGAAGGCAACAATTAGTTCTTCAGGTGGCGAGTCCATCTCGGTGTCGCATAGCCGGCTCTTCGCGGGCGAGGGCGCCCGCGCCACACCTACGCCGCCTGCCCCGCCTTGGCCGCAGCCGGTTGCATACCCGACGTCCGCGTCCACGTGTAGCGGATACGGTGAATCACGGTGATCGTCGAAAGCACCGCAATCACCCATAGCACCGGTGCCATGCGGTTAAACAGCGCTCCCAGAATCACCAGCACCAGCCGCTCCGGGACGTTCCATGAAGCCCACGCGGCAGGAACCGATCAAAGACTCTGCCCGCGCCCGCGTGTAACTCACCATAATGGCGCTGACCATAACGAACGCCGTCAGCACCACGTAAGCGAATCGCTCCCCGCGCGCATAAAACACCAGCAGCCCAAAAAATTGCGAAGCATCGCTGTAGCGGTCAATCACGGAGTCAAAGAATGCCCCAAAGACCGTCACCCGATTGGTGGCGCGGGCCACCTGGCCATCCACCAGGTCGAAAAATCCGGAGGCGATGATCACCAGCCCGGCATAACGGAACATGCGGGCCTGGTTATCGGCATTGGCGTATCCGAACAGAAACGCGGCAATGGTGTTGACCACCAGTCCCATGAACGTCAACACGTTGGGATTGATGCGCGCCAGCGCCAGCCAGCGGACACTAGCATCCAGCAACACGCCGCACGCCCGGCCAAAGGCGCTGGTCCAGGCTGCCGCCATCAGGCCTCCGCCTCATCATGGATGGTGGTTAGAGTGAGCACTTCCATCTCGCGCTTGCCGTTGGGCGTTACCACTACTGCGGTATCTCCGACTTTTTTATTGAGCAGAGCGCGGCCAATTGGAGACGTCGTGGAGATCTTTCCCGCGGTCACATCTGATTCTTCGCTGGTTACCAGCTTGTATTCCATCTCTTCGTTTTTCACGTTGTCATACACACGCACGGTCGAGCCCAGCCCCACCTTATCCTTGGGAATGTTGTTCATGTTAATGAGGGAAAGGTCGGCCAGCCGCCGTCCCAGCTGCCGCACGCGGGCTTTGACGAATTCCTGGCGCTGCTTGGCCATGTGATATTCGGCGTTCTCGCTCAAGTCGCCCATGGCCACGGCTTTCTTAAGCTCTTTGGGAAGCTCGTGACTTAGCTCATGCTCCAGCGCGTGAATCTCCTCTTGCAGCTTTTTCTTGATATGATCAGTCATTGCAGGCCAGATTATAAACCTTTGGCCATAATCTTCGAACGCCACGGGGGACGCCCTTCGGTTCCCGTGATTTCAGTGGGATACGCCCTTCGCCCCGGGGTTTATCCAACTCTGGGACGCCCGGAAGGGAAGGTCCCTGACCTTACTGGTTCCGGCTTTGGGACGAATCCGTTCCCAAATTGCCTTCTTAGCCTCGATTAGGGTAAAATAACTGTGGTGCGCTTTTCCTGTCCCCTCGCGCTCTTGGGTGTCCCTTCATGATGAGCGACGGTAATTTCCACATCGGTGACAAGGTCGTCTATCCCAATCATGGCGTTGGAGTTATCGAACAAATCAGCAGCCGTACTTTCGGTACGACTGTGGAAAAGTTCTACCTCCTCAAAATCAAGGCCAGCAGCCTAAAAGTCATGGTGCCGTTTCACAATGTGAACACCGTCGGCCTGCGCCGGGTGGTGAAGAACGGCGAAATCCAGAAAATCGTAGACTTCCTGGCTGACGGGATTTGCGGCAACAACGAGGACTGGAAAGACCGTTTCAAGGAAAATTCCGAGCGCATGCGCACCGGTTCACTGCTGGAAGTCGCTTCGGTCCTCAAGAGTCTGCTTCTGCTGCACCAGTCCAAGCCTCTCTCATTTCGGGAAAAGAAGATGCTCGAACGTGCCCGCTACCTCCTGGTCAGCGAGCTGAGCATGGCCAAGAACTGCGACGAGCCCCAGATTGAAGAAATGCTCACCCGGGCGCTCTCCAAGAGCAAGTTGCGCTTCCCGGAAGCCTCCGAGTTCGAAGCGTAGTCGTCAAGTCTCAGTTCTCCCTGCCTCAACCCTCATCCAATTAACTCGGGCAGTGAGTGTAATGTCGATTTTTCGCCAGTTGACGAATAAGTTCCCTGTTGCCGACGATACTGGATCGGAATGGGTTCCTCCACCCAAAGCGTTCTTCGTTCCTATTCAAAGAGCAATCTCTTGGTCCAGTACGGTTCCTCGCTTGCTTTCCAAACGTTTCATGACTTCCTGGGCATTTTCCGGCTTGACTCCCGCTTCTTCCAGGGCTATGCGAAAGTGCTTGAGGAACAGGTCGAAGTGCGCGTCGCTCAGGCCGTGACCTCTGGAGCGGGCATGGGCCTCATGAATACTTTTCCCTGTATACACTCGTCCACCGAGGAGCATGGAAATGAACATAGACTGTCGGGACCGGAGGTGTGCCATGTCAACTCCCTCAAAGAAATGGCGCAAGCTATCATCGTGCAGGACCTTGTCATAGAAGAGTTCAGTAGCAGCCTTGATGATGCTACGTCCCCCGATGAGGTCGAATAGGTCTTCAATCATAGTGTCCTCACTGGTAGTGGGAGATCTTTTTACCTATCCACCCCGCAGGTTCAGCATTCGGCGTGTTCATTGCGAGTGGGTTCTTCCCGGATCGAGTCGCAGGTGAGTACCAGAGCGTATACCGAAAGGATTGGGAACTACAAGTCTTAGTGCTGTATCTGAGGCGCCCCATTTCACTACAGGTAGTTCAAATCTCGACTAGCACGGCCCTCGTGCCGAATGACGGGCTACCAGGAAGTCAATTGGCGCTATCGGCGTTTACACCAACCATCCCTTATGGTTAAAGACTCGCTCCGGGGCCGTAATGCCTTAGGCCCTTACATGTCGTAGTACCTGCCGTTGACTTCATCCCCCATGATCGCGAAGTCGCACTTCGATGTGCTCAGCGGGTCGGATTTCCACGAAAAACCGATCGAAGGCACTTCAACATTAGCTTCCATCTGGCACAGGGCCCGAGTCCCCGTGAACCGGAAGCGCTTGGTGGAGTCGTCATACTTAACTGGCTCTCCCATCGATTTCCAGACCATCTTGAAACTCATGCGGGCGGGTGTGGCGATCGAGTCCAGCGCCGGCCAGCGCGGCTGATCGACTACCGGAACATTCTCCATCTCCAGCGCAAAGGTGTTCCCGTCAGGGCTGATAGTCAGCCCCCGTTCCGGAACCGGAACCACCCAGTAAAGTCCCGAAGGCGCGATCGGAGGGTGAAAATCATGGATCTGGTTTGCGGGGACCGCCGGCCCCCGAAACAACGTAAGTCATATATGAGTGAACGTACCTTGCTGCGCGGCTCGGGCGGCCCAATACTCTCCCTGCATCACGCCGTAGTCCGTTGTCGGACTGCCAAAGGCGATCTGATTTCCCTGATTGTCGGTGCCCATGCCGGTAAAGGTGCTGCACCGGGCAACCTTGCCTTTGAAATGGTAGATATGCGAAGGCTCGAGGTTCGGACCGGCCGGCTGATTGTGACTGCCATTCTTATCCAACCACGGAATTGGGTACGGATCGGTACCGCCGTTCGCAGTCATCGGGGCTTGATCGTCGAGCCCAAAACTGGTGGAGTGTAATGCGAGCGGCAGCAGAGCCAGTGCGCTGGATTTCAGAATGTCTCTGCGACTGCAAGTTGGGCAGAACCTCTTAATCGGGGCCATAGACCCATCTCCGATCGGCAAAATTGTCTCAGACCAGATACGTAACAAACCGGTAGATCGCTTTGATCGCAGGGCCCACAGAAACCGTTCGGCGCTAGGCTGCTTTATGTCCTCTATGCGACATCTCGCGGCAGCTTTGAGCGCACTGGCGGCAGATTTCTGCGCACTCTTTCAGCTGCGCGTCCACGCCTCCGCCGACTTGATCGCAACTGCGGGCGCAACTTTCACAGGCCTCCGCGCAAACGCCACAAACGTCGGGGTGCAAGTCGGAGTCGCGAAGCATGAAATCGGCGCAAGTGAGGCACATTTCTGCACAATCCTGCAGGCGCCTGACATGATTTGCTTCGGCATACTTGCCGGATTTTTCCAGAGAGTATGGGATGGTTTCGGTACAAGTAGCATGGCAACGGGTGCAGTTGTCAATGGCCAACTGCATGCTTTTATCTCGTAGCATCGTTCCACCTCATTCGAAAATTGTGATGCCTGATCGCAAAGCTATGAGCCATTCTTTCCCCTGGTATCTAGAGCCCCAGTTCCGTCAATCCCGGGTGGTCATCAGGCCGCCGACCCAACGGCCAATGAAACAGACGCTCTTCTTCTTTGATAGCAAGATCGTTGATGCTGGCGTGGCGAATTTTCGACAGCCCTGCGGCATCGAACTCCCAGTTCTCGTTCCCATACGAACGATGCCACTGCCCCGACTTGTCGTGTGATTCGTAGGCGAACCGCACCGCAATCCGGTTCGGGTCGAAGGCCCATATCTCTTTGATGAGGCGGTACTCCAGTTCCTCGGCCCACTTCCGCGTAAGAAACGCAATCACCTCCGCCCGTCCATGCAAAAACTCAGAGCGATTGCGCCAGTAACAATCCGCCGAGTAGCCGCGTGCGACCCGCTCTGGGTCACGCGAATTCCAGTTGTCTTCTACAGCGCGCACCTTCAGAATGGCCGTTTCTCGTGTAAATGGTGGCGCAAGGTTTACCATCGTCTTTGGCAGTGCATTCATAACAGTCTCCTTCTAAGTAGTCCGGATCAGTCTAGCCACCTCAGATTGTATTTTCTCGCAATCCCTTTAGCCTTACTTCGCTTCCCCGATCACCGAATCCGCCATTGAACGACGACTCTGCCCGATTTCGCACGAGCGCGCATCACGAGATGCAGTGTTTTTTTGCTACCACCGAAGGCAAGGGCGAAGACTACGTCTTTCGTGGTATCAGGCCCGCGGCAGCAGGATTGGGGAGGGTTGGGGTCGCCCGTTAACCAATTACCCTCACAGCTATTTGTGAGATAACTTCAAGCTTGCTCATGTCCACCCCGCGCATACTCGGCCTCGACGTTGGTTCCAAAACCATTGGCATGGCCGTCTCTGATCTGTTGGGCATAACCGCCCAGGGACTTGAAACCATGCGCCGCCGCAACAAGCGGGCCGACTTCGAGCAACTGGAAAAAGTGCTCAGACAATATGAGGTTGCGGAGATCGTGGTCGGTTACCCGCTGCGCCTGAGCGGAGCCGAAGGCACCCAATCAGAGAAGATGCGAGACTTCGCCGAGGGGCTGCGAAAACGCTTCAAGATCCCGGTTCACCTGTGGGATGAACGGCTTACATCTGCCCAGGCAAACCGGCTTCTACGCGAATCCGAAATGTCGATCCGGCGGCGCGGCGAAGTTGTTGACCGTCTGGCGGCGGTGCTGATCCTGCAATCCTGGATGGACGCCCGGCAGCAGGGTTCACGCTCGGCCGGGGATGAAAGTCCAACGACCAACGACTAGCCGCTCGGCCTCCATCCTCATCTAAACTAAGGGAAAGTGCGCAACCTTCTCATACTGTTGGTCATGGCCGCAATGGGAGTGGGCGGCTGGCTGTACTGGGCGATGTGGACCCCCGTTACCCCGCCCGGGCAGCAGTTTGTGCTCCTGCATCCCGGTTACTCCACGCGCCGAATCGCTACGGAATTGAAATCGGCGGGCGTGATTCGCAGCGCCGATGCCTTCATCCTATGGCACTACCTCCATAGGAAGCACTCATTGAAAGCCGGCGAGTACCTATTCGAGAGGCCGGAAGACGCCCGTGAAGTGCATGCCCGGTTGGTGCTCGGCGACATTTATGTCCACACTGTCGTGATTCCAGAGGGCTACACGATTTTCGATGTCGCGCAGGCAATCGAGCAGGCAGGCCTGGGAACAAGCCAGGATTTTCTGAAAGTCGCAGAGTCGGATACGGCCCTGATTTCCGATCTCGCACCGGATGCCAAGACCCTGGAAGGCTATCTCTTCCCCAGCACTTACGAATTCGCCCGCACCCAGAGCATGACTGATATCGCTGCCGCCATGGTGAGGCAGTTTCGCCAGGTGTCTCGGGAGATCGGCCTGAATAATAATGAAGACGTGCAAAAGACGGTGACGATGGCCTCCATTATCGAAAAAGAAACGGCCGTTCCTGAGGAGCGCCCAGTCGTCGCCAGCGTGTACTACAACCGTCTGGCCCGTAACGTCGCGCTGCAAGCCGATCCCAGTGTGATCTACGCTGAGCTTCTCCAGGGAACCTACGGCGGCAAACTGCACCACGCCGATATGCAATTTCCCTCTTCTTACAACACCTACACTCATACCGGGCTCCCGCCCGGTCCCATCGGCAATCCTGGCAAAGAATCGCTTGCTGCCGCCATGCACCCGGCGGACACGAACTACCTCTATTTTGTCAGCGACGGCAACAGTCATCATCGCTTCGCACGCAGCCTGGAAGAACACAACAAGAACGTGGCTGCGTACCGTCAGGCGGCGGCCCGGAAGTAGGGCGTGAGCCCAAACTTTCCCACTCAAACTAAAATCCCGCAACTAGCCGTTCCCTGGGACGAGCGCGGTCCTGAAAAGTACGATCCCAGAACGAAACCGGATTCTTATCCCGAAGAGAACCTGTTCGCCAAATCCGATTTCCCTACCGGCTCGTAGTTGAGGGTGAGTATCCGAATTCAATCCCGAAAGGATTTCGCGACCATGAACAAGAAACTTGCAGTTGTGTTGGCCTTAATCGCTTTGACTGTAACTTCGGCGCTGGCCGGGATGAAGAATCCCGTGGTCGGTGGCCAGGAGATGTACCCAAGCAAGAACATCATCGAGAACGCGGTAAACTCCGCCGATCACACCACGCTGGTGGCTGCGGTGAAAGCCGCGGGATTGGTGGAAACGCTTGAAGGTCCCGGACCGTTCACCGTATTCGCACCCACCAACGAGGCTTTCAACAAGCTGCCTGCTGGAACGGTTGACACGCTGTTGAAACCAGAGAACAAAGAGATGCTGACCAAGGTACTCACCTACCATGTGGTCGCAGGACGTTGGAGCGCGTCTGATCTCAAGAAGCAGATCAAAGCGGGGAACGGCACAGCAGAACTGACCACTGTCGAGGGCGGCAAGCTGTGGGCGTCGATGCAGGGTAATCAGATCATGTTGAAGGATGAGAAGGGTGGCACCGCATTCGTGACCATCGCTGATGTCTTTCAATCCAACGGTGTGATCCACGTCATCGACTCGGTGCTTCTGCCGAACTAGGGCGGCTGCGACCAAGTGGGGACACGAAACTGATGACGGTTTTCTCCTCGAAGCCGGACGATCCCCGTCCGGCTTTCATTTCATTTTGGAAACGAGACACTTCATCTGCGAACACCTATTCAAAACATTCATGCAACGCACTCACAAATTTCATAGGCAATCCTTACGCCTTCTTTACGGACTCCTCCCTATATTCCGCTCGTGAGCAGTTCAGATCCTGCGCCCGAGGAAGTGGCTTAACGCCGTAGTCACTCCGCCCGCAGGCCTCTGAATTACGACTCATGGTTAGCGGGCCCGCTCAGCTCGCCGGAGGTGCCTAAGTGCGTAGATTCTTTCCACCCGCAGCGTGTTTGCTTGGCTGCATCATTCTTCTCTCGGCCTCGGTTTATGCCCAATCCATTTTCGGCAGCATCGTAGGCGTGGTCAAAGACCCGGGCGATCTAGTCATCCCCGGAGCGAAAGTCACGCTGTTGAGTCTAGAAGACCGGTCTACGCACGATGCCGTTTCCGATGCCGGAGGTTCGTTTCAATTCCTGAACGTGAAAGCCGGGCGTTACGAACTCGATGTCCGCGCGGACGGGTTCAACTCTTTCAAAATACCGTCCGTCCAACTCGAGGCACGTCAGACCCTGCGCGCCGACGTTTCTCTGAAAGTCGCTACCGCGACGGAAACCGTTGAGGTCGGTGATACCGCGGCCATGATCGACACCGAAAGTTCGACTATTGCCGACACCAAGGATTTCCTGCAGGTTTCCCAACTGCCGGTAAACTATCGCGGCGCCACGACCAGCGCGCTGGCCGTGCTCGCGACTGTACCCGGCACTCAGCAGGACGCGAATGGCAACGTCGCGATCGGCGGCGGGCTTCCTTCGCAGGTGCAGTATTCCGTGGATGGCGCTTCCACCGTCAACATCCGCCAGAACGGTGCGCTGGCCAACATGAATCCTTCGTCGGAGATGATCAGCGAATTTAAAGTTTCGCAGTTCAACAACAGCGCCGAATTCGCCCAGCTCGGCGATATCACCGTCGCCACCAAGAGCGGCACTGAACGCTACCACGGAAGCCTTTTCGAGTACCTGCAGAACAGCATGCTCGACGCCACCACTTTCGGGTTCTCGAGCAAGCCTCACAAAACTTTCAATACCTTCGGCGGAAGCCTCGGCGGCCCGATGAAAATTCCCGGCCTGATGAAAGACACGCCGCACACCTTTTTCTTCATCGCCTACGAAGGCAACCGCCGTCGCCTGGTAACGCCGCTGTTTCTTAATGTTCCTACGGCCGCTATGCATGCGGGCAACTTGTCGGGGCTCTCCGGGGCCAACGGCGGAGCGATTCTGAATCCCTTCACCGGCCAGCCTTTTCCCAACAACACCATTCCCACCTGCGGCCAGCCGGGATGTATCAATCCCGTGGCGCAATCATTGCTCGAAAACTACTACACGGCGCAACCCAATTCGCCGATCGAGGGCGCAAACTATCTGCAGCAGACTCCCACGCCCAGCAACACCGACGGATACGACATCCGCATCGACCACCGGCTGACCGTCAAGCAATCGCTCTATGCCCGTTGGAGCGCGAAGGACATCTCGACCACTGTCCCGAATGCACTCTTACCCAGTGACCAGGACAGTGAAACCGATCGCAACCTGATTTTTTCGCACAACTACGCGATCACGAACACGCTGGTGAACGAAGCTCGCTTTGGCGTCTCGCTCTTCCGGATTGGGGTTGATTTCCCCATTGAAGGCGCTACTGCGGTGCAGACACTGGGGCTCGTGGGACTCGACCTCAGCGACCATCCGACTCAAGGCGCGTTTCCCACGTTCAATTTCAACGACGGGACCGGCCTGACACCGATCGGCCGCGACAAAGCAGGCATCACCAAGTCACAAACGGTTCAGTTCACCGACAACCTGAGCTGGGTGCGCGGCAAACACAGCTTGAAGTTTGGCATTGACCTCCGTCGCGTCGCCTATGCCGACATCGAGAGTTTCGGTGGCTCTGACGATTTCGGCGACTTCACCTTTTCTTCCGGCACCTTCTCCGGCAACGCCTTTGCGGACTTCCTCCTCGGTTTGCCGGCGAAAACCTACGTTGCTCAATCAGGGCCAGATGTCCGCGCCAACACCATCCAGACCGGCCTCTACGCCCAGGACGACTGGCGGCTCAGCCCTCGCCTTACGCTCAGTGCCGGTCTGCGCTGGCAAGCGCTGCCTCCATTTGTCAGCCCGCTCAACAACCTCACTGCTTTCGACGCGCGCAATGGTGGCGTGATCGTTCCTGACCACAACATCCCCGTGCAAGGCTTTCTCGAATCCATCAATGCCTGCTCCGGAGCCTACAACCCATACGGCATCGCTAATCCCGCGTTGCCCTGTGGCCCGGTGGAATCCGCAAGTTCGCAAGGTCTCGGCCCCGGTGTGCGCGAGTTCTACAAAAGAAACTTTCAGCCGCGCATCGGCTTCGCTTACCGCCCTTTCGGGGACGACCGGACCGTCATCCGCGGCGGGTTTGGCATTTTTACTATGACCAACCTCGGCCAGCTTTCGTTCAATACCACCAACATCAGCGTGGCAGTCGTGCGGACGACCGCGAACTCGCTGCAAAATGGCCAGGCCGCTTATCAGTTTCCCAATGTGCGCACGCCCGACAATCCGCTCACCATCGCCGGCACTGGCGACTTTTATCAGAACACGCCGATCAATTATCGCGATCCGCAATCCGCGCAGTGGAACCTGACCGTGGAGCGCGAACTGATGCGCAACACCACGCTTCGGGCCAGCTACGTCGGTACCAATTCCTATCGCATGAGTCAGACCGTCGACCTGAATCAGGTCCGACCCAGTGCCATTTCTCCGAATCCCAACCCGAAGCCATATCCGAATTGGGGCCGCATCCTTTCCTCCGGGAACGAGGGTTCGGTCAACTATGAAGGCTTGCAGTCGGAAATCGATCACCGCACCAGCGGAGGTCTGACCTTGCAGGGAAGCTATGTGTGGGCCAAAAGCCTGGGGAATGTTGGCGGTGACGCTCCCACGGCGTTCTCTCCCGAGGTTATTTATGGAACGCCGGTCGCCAACCGTTTTGATCTAGCGGCGAATCGCGGCAACATCGCCGCTGTGCGCCGCAATCGCGTGCTCGTTTCCGCAATCTATGAGGTGCCCGTAGGTCATGGCCGCCGCTTGCTTAATCACATGAGCGCCGTTCCGCAGGCGTTTTTCGGCGGATGGTCCATCAGTACCGTCAGTCTTTGGCAGACTGGGCCGTACCTCACGCCCATCACTAGTCCCAGCTTTGACCCGGGCAATCTCAATCTCGTCTATCGCGGTGCATTCCAGCGCCCCGACTGTATCGGTAACGGCAACCTCTCCAGCCCCACACCCAACAACTACTTCAACCTGGCGGCCTTTAACCCGGTTCCTGCCGGGCCGTTGGGGGATTGCCGTGTGGGCAGTCTGCTCGGCCCTGGCACAGTGGCAATCGCCGGAGGGCTCTCGAAGAGCTTCGCCATCGGCGAGCGAGTTCAGGTGAAGTTCGAAAGCACCTTCACCAATCTGCCCAACCATGTGAACTTCGCTCCGCCTTCGGTGGACGTCTCCTCGCCATCCACATTCGGCAAGATCACCAGCGGACAGACCTCAGAGAACGCCGGCAATCGCACCGGTCAGCTCGCTTTGCGAGTGGAATTCTAGGGGTGTGAGGGAGGTGTGCTAATGGCCGTACTGGGTGATTTCACTTGGGGTACCGGACGTCTCGAAACTGAACCACTTGATGCTTTTCGCGGGCGAGTTTCCCCCAGCGACTTGGCTTTTGAGGGTTCTGCTCAATCGCGTCGAATTCCCGGTCATTCAACTTAAAGCGCACCATGCGTAGGCGGCCGCTGCCGACGCGCTTTACCCCCAGCTTCTGGTCCCCAATGATGACCTCGTCGCCGTTCATCAGTTGCGCCGCAACCGACCGGAGAGTTTCTTGTTCGTGAGACATAAATATTCATCATTGTGACATAAATATGGTATTATACTCCGGTGCGAACCACTGTGGACATTCCCGATTCCATTTATCGCCAGCTCAAGTCCCGGGCAGCCCTGCAAGGATGCTCGGTCAAGCAGTTGATTCTGCGTGGGGTTGAAGCCGAACTTCAGGGGAAAAAGGAGACCGGGCGGCGGATCGTACTGCCTTTGGTCGAGACGAAGAGGCCGGGGCGGCTCAAGCTTACCAACGCCCAGATCGATGAAATCCTATTTCCCTGATGTCAACGTGTGGTTGGCGCTGATCTATAGCGGCCATGTTCACCATCCTCCAGCGGCCGAGTGGTTTATCCGCCTGGAGCATGAGAAGCTTCACTTCTGCCGCTTCACCCAGGTCGCCTTCTTGCGGCTGCTGACGCACCCCAGTGTCATGCGCGAAGATGTGCGCAACCAACGCGATGCGTGGCAAACTTACGACGAATTGCTCAGCGATGATCGAGTTTCACTTCTGGCTGAGCCAGATCCCGACCAAGTGGAGAAAACATTTCGGACCCTGACTTCAACCCGGCACGCCGCGCCTCAGCAATGGGCGGATGCTTATCTGGCTGCGTTCGCTCATGCAGCCGATTTGACCTTAGTGACTTTTGATCGCGCTCTGAGGGAGCTCGCGCCGGGGGGAGCGTTACTTCTTGCTTAGAAATGAGAATCGTTTCATCGAAGGCGAGCGTCCATATCTCACCGACGCGAAGGGCTATATACTGATAGCAGGGATCCATCTCTTTAATTCATGAGTCTACGTAATCTGCATCGTGGCCTGCTGGTTTTGTTCCTGGCCTTTCCGCTCACCGGTTGTCTGTTCCGCTCCCATGTTGTGGAGCGGCAGGTGATCTCTCAACCCCTGAAGACGGCGAGCCAGGAAGAACTGCTCGATTACATCGATAGCCAGGCCGCCAAGGTTCAGTCGATGCAGGCGACCGTCGATATCGACACCGAAGTCGGCGGCAGCAAGCAGGGCAAAGTTACTGACTACAAAGAGATTCGAGGCTACATCCTGGCGCGCAAGCCAGCCATGCTGCGGATGATCGGCCTCTATCCGATTGTGCGCACCCAGGCCTTCGACATGGTCAGCGACGGAGCGAACTTCAAGCTCTGGATACCGGGTAAGAACCGGTTTGTCATAGGACGCAACGATATTCCGGCGCCTAACCCGCAGCAGCCGCTGGAAAATCTGCGTCCGCAGATCATTTACGACGCGCTCCTGATTCCGGCGATCGATCCGCAGAACCAGATTGCAGTCATGGAAAACAGCTATGAAACCGTAATCGACAGCCGGCGCCACCGGGTGCAGCTCCCGGATTACGAGATCGTGATCATACAGAGGAACGGTGCGGGGTGGATTCTGGCCCGGAGGATCATCTTCAGCCGCACAGACCTATTGCCGCACCGCCAACTCGTCTATGACGACATGGGCAACGTGGTGACCGAAGCGCGCTTTGAGCGCTATAAGGATTACGAGGGCACCAACTTCCCATCGCAGATCGAAATCTCGCGGCCCCAGGAGGAATATGACATCACGCTGAACATCGTGAAATTGCAGGTCAATCAGCCGCTTCCCGACGACAAATTCGTGCTCCTGCAGCCGCCCGGAGCGCAAGTGGTGCGGCTTGACCAGCCGCAAGCAAGCCAGATTGGCGCGAATGGGACGGACCCAAAATAGGACTGGCCGCAGTCCTCGTAACGAAAGTTCCTCGGTAACGAAAGTCCTGGCAACGAAACATGATGAACAAGATGATTGTTGCGAACCTGGCCTACCGACCTATCCGGTCGGTGATCAGCATTGTGGCCATTGCGCTCGAGGTCACGCTGATTTTGCTCATCGTTGGGCTCTCGTTGGGGATGCTCAGCGACTCACGGCAAAGGCAGGAGGGAATCGGGGCGGACGTCATTGTGCTGCCTCCAGGGTCGTCTGCGATTGTGTCGATTACGGGAGCGCCCGCGCCCATCAAAGTGGCGGGTATTCTGGCCAAGCTGCCGCACGTGGTTTCCGTGGCGCCCGTACTCATGCAGGTTTCAACCTCGGGGACGCTCGAGGCCATCTACGGAATCGATCTGAAGAGTTATGAATCTTTGGGTGGGCCGTTTACCTATTTGCACGGAGGGCCATTTCGGGGACCGAATGATGCCCTGGTCGACGACTTTTTCGCGCAGAGCAAACACGTGAAAGTCGGCGACACCATTGAAATTCTAAATCAACCCTTCCGGGTCGCGGGGATCGT
The DNA here is from genome assembly GCA_963759395.1 of uncultured Acidobacteriota bacterium. Classification (GTDB taxonomy): domain Bacteria; phylum Acidobacteriota; class Terriglobia; order Terriglobales; family Acidobacteriaceae; genus CAVWZH01. The sequence goes on from CAVWZH010000007.1 coordinate 273,118, forward strand.
AGCCCACGGAAAAGGTGCGCGAAAATTCCTGCCCATCACCACGCTGCAGGACCTGGTCGGTGCGCAAGGGAAAGCGTCCGCATTCTATTTGAAGCTGGACGACGCCAACAACGCCGACGCGGTGGTGAATGAAATCAAGAACGTACCTGGGATGGGGACCTACGTGGTGCGATCGATGCGCGAGTACTTGTCGATGATGACCCCCAGCACCTATCCAGGGCTGAGGACGTTCATCAATGTGGTGATCGGAATTTCCGTGACCATCGGGTTTATTGTGATCTTCCAGGCCATGTACACAGCAGTGATGGAACGCACGCGGGAGATTGGAATCCTGAAATCGATGGGCGCTTCGAAGTTCTACATCGTGAATGTGATTCTGCGCGAAACTGTGCTCCTGGCAATTGCGGGAATCGTTGTGGGAGTGCTGTTCAGTTTGGCCGCGCGTACCGGGTTGCACCAGCGGCTGCCCACGCTGCCCGTGGTCGTCAGCGGGGGATGGATTCTGCGGGCAACAGTGATCGCGATTATTGGCGCTGTTCTGGGGGCGCTTTACCCGGCGTACAAAGCGGCGCAAAGGGATCCCATCGACGCCCTGGCGTACGAATGAGCTCCCGGGGAAGGCAGGAGAATGACGTCAGGCCTGGGTGGTTCCGGGAGGCCTTTTCAGTGAGCCGAACTTGTTGTAGTGGAACTGGAGGACCGCCCCGTAACCACACCCACGGCTAGGCCGCCGATGGCGCCGGCCAGGACACCCAGCAAAATCAGAACCAGGCTGTTTTCTACGAGTCTTGTGTTCGCCAAAACTTCACCCCTCTGAGGACTGTGAATTCTGCCGGGGAAGCACTGCATCCATTTTACCTCAGCGCAGCAGCCGTTCGGCAGGCGAAAAGCGGGAGGCATTCGTTGACAATAAGCCGTGTCCTACGTTATCTTTAGACGTTGTGAGCCTGGTAGTTGCCCGCCTGGTAGCCCTGCGCCTTCGGCGCTAACGTGGATACTCAGCGGTCTTCTTTGCATTTTTTATATTTCTGGGAGATTTCAGAATGTCTACCTATTTCCCCAAAGCGGGGGAAATCGTGCGCAAGTGGTACGTCGTGGATGGCTCGGGCCAGACGCTGGGACGACTGGCTTCACAAGTGGCCCGCATCCTGATGGGCAAAGAGAATCCCAAGTACACGCCGTTTCTGGACACTGGCGATCATGTGATCGTGATCAACGCCGCGCAGGTGAAGATGACGGGCATGAAGGCGGAACAGAAGGCCTATCACCACTACACGGGATATCCGGGCGGATTGCGTTCAGAAGATTTTCGCAAGCGGTTTGCACGCAAGCCTGAGTTGGTAGTGGAGCAGGCGGTTTTGCGGATGTTGCCCAAGAACAAGCTGGGCCAGCACATGTTTTCGAAGTTGAAGGTGTATCGAGACGACAAGCATCCGCATGAGGCACAGAAGCCGGAAGCGCGGGCGCTCGAAGTGCGGGCTTAGGCTCGCGGAATCTTTTGAAAGGTGAAAGCACCTGAGTTAGCGGATTGCTGACGGCTGAGTGCGGAAAAACTAAGAATGGCAGAACAAGTTCAGTACTACGGGACGGGACGGCGGAAGTCAGCGATCGCGCGAGTGTATTTGCGTCCGGGAAGCGGCGACTTCAAAGTAAATGGACGGCCCTTTGAGCAGTATTTCGTGACCGAATCGCAGCGCTCGAACGCGCGGCAGCCGCTGGTCTCGGTTGAAATGTTGAGCACGTTCAATGTGCTGGCGCGGGTTTCGGGCGGCGGCGTGGCGGGGCAAGCGGACGCGGTAAAGCTCGGAATTGCGCGCGCGCTGATGCTGTTCAACGTTGAACTTCGCAAGAAGCTGAAGGCGGAAGGATTGGTCAGCCGCGACTCGCGTTCGAAAGAGCGGAAGAAGTACGGGCAGAAAGGCGCCCGCAAGCGCTTCCAGTACAGCAAGCGGTAAATGCAGTGGCTAGTGGTCAGTTGCTAGCCACTAGACACCAGGCACTGGGTTTAAGCGGTAAAGGTTGTGGGGGTTTAGCTAAGAGCCAAAAGCTAATAGCTAAGAGCTGGTTAAGGTGTTCAATTCTTCCCGTGCTCGGGCGCGGGGACGGGAATAGCAATCCCGCGGGTTTCGCTGATTTCAGCTTCGAAGGACGAAGCGGATCCAACCGGCGGGATGTAGACTCAACGAGGAGGTTGATTGGCTAACATCACCATGAAGGAGTTGCTCGAGGCAGGTGTTCACTTCGGGCATCAGACCAAGCGCTGGAACCCCAAGATGAAGGAGTACATCTTCGGAGAGCGCAACGGGATTTACATCATCGACTTGCAGAAAACGCTGAAGATGTTCAAAGAGGCGTCGAAGTTTATCGCCGACCTGGCAGCCGAGGGCAAGATCGTGCTCTTCGTGGGGACCAAACGCCAGGCGCAGGATGCGATTGCCGAAGAAGCAACGCGCTGCAACGGCTTTTACGTGAACCAGCGATGGCTGGGCGGCCTGCTGACCAACTGGGTGACAGTGCAGAAGTCAGTCAAGCGACTGAAAGAACTCGACGAAATGGCCACCGATGGCCGCTACGAGCTACTGCCGAAAAAAGAAGTCATCAAACTGGAACGCGAGCGCAAGCACCTGCAAGCCAACCTGGCCGGCATCAAGAACATGACTCGTCTGCCGGATTCGATTTTTGTGATCGATTCCAACAAAGAGCAGATCGCGGTGCGGGAAGCGCGCAAGCTGGGCATTCCCGTGGTAGCTGTGGTGGATACGAATTGCGATCCGAGTGAAGTGGATTATGTGATTCCGGGCAACGACGACGCGCTGCGGGCGATCCGGTTGTTTGCCTCGAAGATTGCCGATTCGGTGCTCGAAGGCTCGAACCTGATGAGCGACAAGCAGGCGGCGGAACTGGCCGCAGGCATCGCCAGCGCGCAGCCAGAGAGCGCGCCTGAGGCCGGGGGCGCAGAAATTGCGGGAGACGGCACGCCGGAAGATATCAGCATGGAGGACGTGCTGGGAGGCGGCGCTACGCGCAAGCCTCGAGCTGCCGGGCAAGAGAACGGCGACGAGCTTCCGGTGGAGACGCCGACGTTCTAGGAGCATCTCTCGACTGTTGATCGTTGGCTGGGAACGTCAGGGTAAAGGTACTCTGAGGAAAATCGGACCCGCGCCGGACGACCTGCGCGGGTCAAAGTTTGTTAAGGGCGGCCGTTAGTCGTTGGTCATTAGTCGTTGGCCTTGAGCCTTCGGCTGCAGACTGAGGACGAATCAGTAAGGACATTCATAGAAAATGGGCACAACTACAGTGAATATTTCTGCCGCACAAGTGAAAGAGCTTCGGGACAAGACCGGAGCGCCAATGATGGACTGCAAGAAAGCCTTGTCTGAGGCCAAGGGCGACGTGGAGCAGGCAGTTGTCCTGCTGCGCAAGCGCGGAGCTTCGGTGGCCGAGCGCAAGGCGGGGCGCGCAACGAGCGAAGGCGCAGTGACCAGCTACATCCACGCCGGCGGCAAGATTGGCGTGCTGGTGGAAGTGAACTGCGAGAGCGACTTCGTTGCCCGTACGGAAGACTTCAAGGAACTGGTGCACGACATCGCCATGCACATTGCGGCCAGCGACCCGAAGTTTGTCCGCAAGGAAGACGTAACTCCAGAAGCCTACGAGCGCGAGAAAGATATTTATCGCGCGCAGGCGGCGGCGACCGGCAAACCACCGCAGGTGGTGGAGAAGATACTGGAGGGCAAGATGGCAAAGTTCTACGAAGAGGTTTGCCTTTACGAACAGCCCTTCATCAAGGACCAGACGATTTCGATTGCTCAGTTGATCGCCGGCAAGATTGGCAAGCTGGGCGAGAACATCACGGTCCGCCGCTTCGCACGCTTCAAAGTGGGCGACGCCGGTGAGACCATCGCCATCACGAAACCTACAGAACCGAAAGCAGAGTAAACTGAGGGCGCCTTTGGGCGCCCTTTTTTTAGTGCGGCGAAATTGCACAGTTCCTTCTAGTGCGCGGTACGGCAGCTCTGCGAGAGACCGAGAATGACAACTCCAATCTTCAAGCGCATCTTACTCAAGCTTTCCGGCGAAGCGCTGGCGGCGGCGCAGGGCTTCGGTGTCGACCCCTTACGTATTCACGAAATTGCCGCTGAACTGGCGGACGTGCGATCGCTCGGCATCCAGATCGCCATTGTAGTGGGCGGAGGGAATTTTTTCCGCGGAGTGGCTGAGCAGGCGAAAGAGATGGACCGCGTTTCGGCCGACCAGATGGGCATGCTGGCCACGGTGATCAATGCGTTGGCCCTGCAGGATGCGCTCGAGAAGCAGGGCGTATTCACGCGAGTGCAGTCGGCGATCGAAATGAATCAGGTGGCTGAGCCATTTATTCGCCGCCGGGCGATCCGCCATCTGGAAAAAGGCCGGGTGGTGATTTTTGCCGGCGGCACCGGCAATCCATATTTTTCGACCGACACGGCGGCATCGCTGCGCGCGATGGAGATCAAAGCCGACGCCATTCTGAAAGCCACCAAAGTTGATGGCATCTACGACGCCGATCCTATGCTGGTGAAAGACGCCAAGAAGTTTACCCAGATCACCTACATGGACGTGCTCAAGAAGGGCCTCAAAGTGATGGATTCGACGGCGATTTCCTTGTGCAAGGACAACAACCTCCCCATTATCGTGTTTAATCTGAATCAGCGAGGGAACATCCGCAAAGTGGTGAGCGGCGAAAAGATCGGGTCGCTGGTGAGCGCGTAAACTCGTGCCGTGGATTCTGCGACTCTCATGGCCCGGTTGAAGTTGGGTTTATAATGCAGCGTTTTGACTGATTAACTTTTTTCGGAGCTGATCATGGCTCAATCGACGATGGCGGCAGTGCCCGGGCTGAAAGAAATCTACGCCCAACTCCGTACGCGCATGGAGAAAGCGGTAGAAGATTTCCGCAAAGCGATGGCCGCTACGCGGACGGGGCGCGCCTCGGTGCATATGCTGGATTCCGTCACCGTGGACTATTACGGCTCGCAGATGCCGCTGAACCAGATTGCGCAGGTGCACGCGCCGGAAGCCCAGTTGATCACGGTGCAGCCGTTTGATCCTACGCAGCTCGGAGCGATTGAGAAATCCATCCGTACGGCAGATCTGGGGCTGAACCCAATGAACGATGGCAAGATCATCCGGGTGCCAGTGCCAGCGCTGACAGAAGAGCGCCGCAAAGACATGGTTAAGCACTTGCACAAAGTGCTGGAGGAGCACCGCACGGCGGTGCGCAACATCCGCCGCGATGGCAACGACGCCATCAAGAAAGCGATGAAAGACAAAAAGATCACGGAAGATGAAGAGAAGCGGGCGATGGAAGAAATCCAGAGACTAACCGACGACGAAATCAAGAAGATGGAAGATATGAGCAAGGCGAAAGAAAAGGAAGTGATGGAGATCAAGTAGCCGTCATCAATCAGGCGTCAGAGAGCCGCGCTCCCGCGCGGCTTTTCTTTTTCTGCTGTTGCATCGCGTTCGCAAGATCCTCGAAAAGCCTTGCCCATGGCCGAGATTACCGCCGTAACCTGTCCCAAAGTAACAAAACTTTCCTATTCTGAACGGGTTTCCATTCTGCGACTGGGGAAAGCTTAACTTTCCCAAATCTTTCCGCCCCGGAGTTTTGCTATGAACCGCTTTGCCTTTATTAATGCGCTGGCTGTACTGGCGATCGCAATCGCAATGATCGGTTGCAGCGGCACCAGCAGCCAGAATTCCAATCCGAACTCCAATGCTCAGCCCGCGGTTTTTGTCACGGGCGAAGATGCCCCGCTGTCGTCGGTGGTAGCGTTCAATATCACCATCGACAAGATCACTCTTAACAACAGTTCGACCAGCGCAACGGTGCTTTCCACGCCGACCGCGGTTGATTTCGGCCGATTGGTGGGACTGCGTTCCCTGCTGGGCTTTAATACAGTCGCAGCGGGCACATACACAAGCGCTACTGTAACTTTCGAGGCCAGCAGTCCAGCCCCGGTGGTTAACTACGTCGATCTCACGACCACTCCGCCGTCGCTGGGCACCGCAACCGGAGTGCTGAGCAGTTCCACGGTCACCGTTCCTTTTCCCGGGGGGAAGCCGCTCATAGTAGGCAGCAACGGCCTGGCTGGTTTGCACATGGATTTTGATCTGCGCGACTCGCTTGCCACCGATGGCAGCGGCAACCTGATCATCAACAACGGCCAGATTAACGTGACGCCATTGTTGGATGTGATGGCTGTCTCGGCTTCCGACGAGTTGGGCGAGATCACCGATTTCACCGGCAACGTTGTTTCGGTTAACACGGCCGCGAATACTTTCCTGATGCAGGGACCTTACGGCTTCCAGGAAGTCATCGACGTGAATGCGAACACGCTCTTTAATGGGAGCAATAGTCTCAGCAGCTTGACGGCAAACGGCATCGTTTCCGTTGAAGGCACGGTGCAGGCCGATGGCAGCATTCTGGCGGCGAGCGTAGAGCTGATCACGACTGATAAGGCGTTTATCAGCGGCCGGATTCTGGCGATCAATTCCGGCCCGATTGTAACCATGTTCGTGGGCGAGGAACTGGGCGCTTCGGCGGTTTATCCGGTCGATAGCGTGCAAACCATCGATCTGAGCCAGGTATCGCAGTATGACATCTGCTTCATCGACAACTGGTTTACGAATGAACTGTTCGGGGCCAACTCAATGGTGATCGGCCAGCGCATTTTCGTGGGAGGCACGGTTGCGGGGAATACGTTCACTCCTGACATGGTGTCATTGCGGCGCCAGGGCGTGATTGGCTCGCTGGTGCAGAACAGCGTGAACATTACGGCCGGGAATCAAGGCAACTTCCAGATGCAGAACGATGCCTTGATGAGCTACTCCGCGGGTGGACCGTTCACGGTTTACACCGTCAATCAGACCGTGTTCCTCAACATCGACGGGCTGAGCGGATTGCAATCCGCGGGTACGACGAATCTGGTCTCGCGCGGGCTGGTGTTCTACGATCCGGCTACGCAGAAGCCGATCGTCTGGGCGCATCGCGTGCGCGTGCTGCCGTAAGGCGCAACGTAACGCAAGCACCAAGCGGGCGGCCTGGTGGCCGCCCGATTTTTTTGCTTACCCCCTGGTCGCACTTGACAAATGCCATTAAATTCTGTATATTCTGTTTGTACTGAAATTAACGTTATGGCAAACCTGACACCCATCCAACGGCAATACATCCTGCACTGGGGAGAAATGGGGACACGCTGGGGCATCAACCGGACAGTCGCGCAAATTCATGCCCTGCTCTACCTGTCGCCGAAGCCACTGGGTGCAGAGGAAATCGCTACTACCCTCGGCGTGGCGCGTTCCAACGTGAGCACCTCGATCCGTGAACTGGAAACTTGGGGCCTGGTGCGGGCTTCGCATCTGCTGGGGGAGCGGCGGGCGCAATATGAGTCCATGAAAGATGTCTGGGAGATGTTCCGCATCATCGTCGAGCAGCGCAAGCGGCGGGAAGTGGATCCAACGCTGCAACTACTGCGGTCCTCCCTGGCGGAACTGGCCAAGGAAGGCGGGTCCGACAATTACACGCGGGAACGGCTGGAGGCAATGGCGGAATTCTTTGAGGCAGGGACCGCAGCCTATGAGGAAATCAGCCAGATTTCCCCGCAGACGCTGAAGGGGATTCTGAAGGTGAGGGGAAAGATCCGGAAACTGTTGCAGTTGAAGGCCGGGTAAATTTTTTTGTGATGTTAGTTCTGTCTATACAGAAATGTCTGATAGTAGTGGATAGGGTCGGGAGTCCGCAGTGAATGGAGGGAGGAAATTATGGATGCGAGCGTAGTTTTCATGGCGAGTCTTGGGGCGACGGTTGTGATCGCGGGAACCATGGTTGGCTACTTGCGGCCGCCACTTCGGCAGATGCTGGTGGAACAAAACGGGGGTAATCGTGTGAAGTTTTGGGCGGCCTACTTCAATGTCGTGGTCATGCTGGTATCGGTGGTGTTCGCCATGCTGAGCCAGCCAGAGGCTGGAGGGCGAACGCCGGCAGCGCTTGCGGTGCTGCAGCAGGTCCGCTGGGGACTGCTGGGCCTGGTCCTTTCGCTGCTGGTAGCGGGGAGAATCTTGCGGCGGAAAGCGCCGTCTTCACCAGCGATCCCGGCCGCAGCGCCGACGCACAACACGCGATAACAGGTGATTGCGATTTGGAGGCTGACATGAGCGCACACCGAATGATCGAACTGATCTGGCTGGCAGGCGGAATCCACATGGCGATCGTTCTGGCTAACATTCCCTTGCCCGGAAGGCTGCGGGTGCGGGAGAACCTGGCCGCAGTACCGCGTTTCCTGAGCCAGATTTTCTACGTGCATTGGTTCTACATCGTGCTGATTGTGGGTCTGTTCTGCGCACTCTGCTTTGGATTTGCACCGGAGTTGGCCAGCGGGAGCGGTCTGGGAAGATTCCTCAGCTGGTTCCTGGTGGGTTTCTGGTCGTTGCGAATCGGGTTGCAACAGTTCTACTACGACCCGGAAATCAGGCGGCAGAATCGTGGCCTCGACATACTTTACAACGCGGGGCTGATCGTTCTGGTTGTCATATTCGTTATGGCCGGGTTACGCCCGGCGAAGTGAGGCGGCTATGGATGACAATGATGTGGACCGATGGAGTCGAATCTCAGCGACTCTTGGAGCGTCGTTGTGGGCGTTGCTAGCCACCCTTGCGGCAAAAGGCAGAGCACCGCTGGGCTCAATTGAGCTGCTGTTTCTGTTTGCGCCCCTGGTGATCGTGCCTCTCGGAATCCGGCTAGGACGAGTAATGGCCCCGGGGAGTCCGGTATGGCTGGATGGTGTAATCCTCATGATTCAGCCTTTCGCTGCTGGACTGGCCGTGGCTTCATTTTGGCGTCCGCCGGGCGCTGTGGCGGGCGCTTTGGTTTCACCGTGGGCGATGGTTTGCGGTTTGATCGCGCTTCAAGGCCTGGTGGGTTTGATAGGTCGCCCTCCTCGTTCTCTCACGACAATGGCAATCAATGTGGGGCGAATGGATCTGGCGCTTGCGGGTGGTTGGCTTGTGGTGTCAAGACTGGGAATTCATCTGGGTTTTCAAGAACCGATCGTGCTGTTGACCGCGGTGCATTTTCACTACACCGGTTTTGCCACGGCTTTACTCGCGGCCACGGCGCTGGAATTTGCCCACCGGCGGGGACACAGGGCACGCCTACTGGCTTGGCTCGTTTCGCTGGTTGTGTTCGTGCCCTTCGTGGTGGCGGCGGGATTTGTGTTTTCGCCGCTTCTAAAAGTGCTGGCTGTCGTCGTTCTCTCCGTCAGCCTGGCTGGCGTGGCGCTCTGCACATTGCGGCTGAGCAAAGAACTAGAAAGTGGCACCGCTCGCGGCTTCATTCGCATTTCATCCACTGCAGTGTTAGGCGGCATGGCGTTGGCCACCACCTTCGGAATTGGCGATGCACTTGGGAAGGAGTGGTTGCTCATCCCCCGCATGGCGGGCACTCACGGACTCCTTAATGGATTGGGATTTGTTCTTCTCGGGCTGCTGGGATGGTTGGTCGAGCAGTCCGCTTTGCAGCGCGACTCGCAATCCAGGTCGGACGTTTCCCTTCAGGACATCAGCCGGAATGTCCTTGCCTCAGAAAAACTTACGACCTAGGCAACTCGACCGCGCATTATTCCGTCTTGGTTGAAGTGGGAGTTTGTCCCAGCGTCATTCGGGAGCTTGGGAGCGACCTTGGGTTTGGACGGTCTCTGCTGCTCTACCGTATAATTGCCGTTTTCCATATAGGAAAGCTGAGGTAGGTTCGATTCTTCGTTTTCATCAGGATAGCCCTGTCAGGACGGAGAGGTGCGGCCATTCGCGGCGCGCGCCGGAGCCATCTCCTTCATTCTCGGAGGTTTGGAGCGCCACCAAACGGTGGGCGCCGGGGCTGCTGTTTTGTCTTCTGGCCTTCGGAATCAGTGGTTGGGGACAGCAACAGCAGATCGTAACCGACATTCAGGTTCACGGGAACCGCCGGATTCCAGCAGACACCATCAGAGCACGCATTTTTACCCATCCCGGCGACATCTATGACCCGACGGCCATACAAAGAGACTTCAACTCCCTGTGGAACACCGGGTACTTCGAAGACATCCGGTTTGAAGGGGAGGAAACGCCGAAAGGTATACGCATTCACGTCTACGTTAAAGAACGGCCCACCATCCGGGAAATCGACTACGTCGGATTGAATTCGGTGACCAAGAGCGATGTGCTTGACCGCTTCAAGGACCGCAAGGTGGGGCTTTCGCCCGAGAGCCAGTACGACCCCACCAAAGTGAAAAAAGCTGAAGTAACGATCAAAGAACTGCTGTCGGAGCATGGCCGGCAATTCGCGACAGTTACGACTGAAGTGCGGCCAATTCCGCCGGCCGCGGTCAGCGTCACGTTTGTGGTGAAGGAGGGCCCGAAGGTTAAGGTGGGCAAGATCACGTTCGTGGGCAACCAGCATCTCAATAGCCGGATTCTGCGCGGCGCCATGAAAAACCTGCGGCCCATCGGCATCCCGCACTCGATCTTTTTAGAGAACCTGTTTGCCAAGACCTATGACGCCAGCAAGCTGGATGAAGACACGGAGCGGGTACGCGCGGAATATCAGAATCGGGGATATTTCAAAGTGCTGGTGCAGGAACCTAAGACCGAAATTCATGATACGGGGCATAATGGACCCCACATTCCTTTGCTGCAGAGTGGACCGGGAAAAGCGGTCGACATCACAATTCCCATCGAGGAAGGGGACCGCTACCGCCTGGGCACTATCACGTTCAAGAACAATAAAGCGATTACAAACGTCGCAGCGCTGCGGGCGCAATTTCCCATGAAGGATGGAGACATTTTTTCCCGCGACAAGGTGGCCAAGGGCCTGGAGAATCTGCGCAAGGCGTACGGGTCACTGGGATACATCAATTTTACTTCCATTCCGGACACCACATTTGACGAAGACAAGAAGCTGGTGAACCTCACGATCGATGTGGACGAGGGCAAGCAGTTCAAGGTGCGCCGCATCGAATTTCAGGGAAACACGACCACGCGGGACAAAGTGATCCGGCGCGAGATTGTGCTGGAGGAGGGCCAGGTTTACGACCAGCGTTTGTGGGAATTAAGCCTGCTGCGCCTCAACCAGTTGGGGTATTTCGAGCAGTTGAAACCTGACGACCCGAACGTAACCGAGCGCACGCTCGATGAAAAGAACGGATATGTGGACTTGACCTTGAAAGTGAGGGAAAAGGGCAAGAACAGCATCGGTCTCAATGGTGGAGTGAGCGGGCTCTCAGGCGCTTTTATCGGACTGAGCTACAGCACCAATAATTTTCTAGGGCTTGGGAGACACGCTGACCATCCAGGCGAATATCGGCAACCTGGAGCGCAACATCACACTCGGGTTCACGCAACCTTATCTGTTTGACCGCCCGCTGCAGGGAGGGTTCACGATCTTCGCGCAGAAATACAACTACAACCAGGCGCGACAATCGGCGATCATCAGTGGCCAGCAGGTAAATCTGCCGGAGGCTGTGCTTGAACAACCTGCAGAACTACACTCAATCGAGCACAGGGTTCACCACGTCGCTCAGCTATCCGCTGCATCGCGGTTTCAAGCGCGTCGGCATTACCTATTCACTTGACCGCTCCTCGCTAGTCGCACTCAGCGATGCTTCCAAAAACCTGTTTACGTTCCTTGCGTTCCAGGGCCTTAGCGGGCCGAATTCACTCAACGGGATTATCACCAGCAAAATCCTGCCGACTTTTACGTTTAACAAACTGGATAACGGAATTTCCCCTAAGAGCGGCAGCAGCATGACCCTGGGGGCTGAGATCGCCGGCTTGGGGGGTACAGTGCGATCGGTGCGGCCGATCATCCAGTACAAGCGTTTTTTCCCGGTGCAGAAGCGCGGCCCCATTGCTCGCAACACGATTGGCTTCAATGTTCAGGGATCTTTCCTTACCGGCTATGGCGGGGATGTGGCGGCGCCATTCCAGCGCTTCTACATGGGCGGCGAAAACGACCTGCGCGGTTTTGATATCCGTTCGGTTTCGCCAGTGGCGTTCCTGCCAAACATCGCTTCGATTGCGTTGCGCAACCCCGACGGCTCGATTGTTCCCAAGGACCCCAGCAACCCTTTACGCGGCGCCTATACGGTGCCGGTACCCTCGGAGCAGATTGTTTTTCCGGGCGGCGACACCAGCTTCGTGACGAATTTGGAATATCGCATCACGATCGCGGGGCCGGTTGCGCTCGCGCCGTTCGTAGATACGGGGTTCGATGGAATCCTGCGCAGCTCCCAGCTAAAAATCACGCCACAGCAAGTGCAGATACTCAACTCCACAAAGTTCGGCTGTGCGGTTCTTGACGTCGCGCTCAGCTGCGACCCAAGGTATCAATTGACTCCGGGCGGCAGCGCGGAGTTCCCGGTGTTTTCGGGGGAACTGAATGTCGCCAGCAATACCAACTGGGTGCCACGGATGTCCACAGGGTTGGAGTTGCAGGTCTTTCTACCTATCGTCAACGCACCGTTCCGGGTTTACTGGGCCTACAATCCACTCCGGCTGGATACTTTCGATTCCCCACCCATCCACGTGACGCGCGATATGTTCCCGCCCGGAGCCGCGGGAGACTTCACGTTCCGAAGTGCGTTGAACACTTTCTCGCCGAATTTCCAGTTGCGTGAGCCCCGCAAGACCTTCCGCTTCAGCGTGGCGACAACCTTCTAGGAGCCGGGGCGGAGTTTGACCTTGGATGGGAGTGTCCATATAATCGATTAGTTCACACCCTGATAATAACGACAGCCGAGGGGTGGTCACCACGCCTTCCGGTTCGGCGTGAGGATGGGAGATGCGGCCTGCCTTCCCGGGTAAGAGGGACGCGTCGGGTGAACCTTGGGGTGCGCCCGGCATTTGCCTGTGAAAGAAAGATCAGAGCGTTTACCGGAAAACCAAATTCCCAAGGAGTCCAGATTAACCTCATGACAAGCAAGTTGGTGCGATTCCTCATAGCGGCAGCATTTGTGCTGCCCGCTGCTGCCCAGACCGCTCCTGCCCCTTTGCCTGCTGCTCCCAGCGCGGCCGCTGCTGCAGCACCCCTTGCCGCAAACGCCACGGGCACAAAAGTGGGAACCATTAATCTTGAGCAGGCCATCTTCGCCAGCAACGAAGGCCAGCGGGAATTCGATACCTTGAGCAAGAAGCTGGAACCCAAGCAGACCGAGTTGAAGGGTATGAACGACGAGGTAGAAAGCCTGAAAAAACAACTCAGCACGCAGGGTGACAAGCTCAATGACGATGCCCGCGGCACGCTGGTGAAGCAGATCGAAGACAAGCAGAAGAAGCTTGAGCGCTCGGTTCAGGACGCTCGCGATGACGCGCAGAACCAGCAGAGTGAAATCGGCCAGCGCATTCTGCAAAAAATGGGTCCACTCATCGTGAAATACGCTGCCGATAACGGCTTCGGGGTGATTATTGATACCTCGAATCCGTGGCCGCAAGGGCCCGTGTTGTGGGCCGGACCCTCGGTCGACATTACCCGGGCGATCGTGGAGACCTACAACGCGCAATCGGGAGTGCCACCGCTGGCCAACGCTAAGCCTCCAGCCACAACGAGGCCCTCCGCTCCACTAACCAAACCGGCGACGCCGGCGGCCGCGACGCCGCCCAAGTCTCAGGGAGCGCCGAAATAGAGCGACACCAGAGCTAGTGCTAAAGTTTCCGCGAGGCCGCACTTGGTGCGGCCTTTTTCTTTTCATTCTTCTTCTCGGATCATTGCCCGACTACATTCTGCCGGTGTCTGTAGAGATATTCGCGACAGAGATTTGCGACTCTCGCTGGAGGACACCATGTTTGCCGAATTAGCGGATTCAACCTGGGCCAATCGATCCCACCGTGGGTGGACGGCGTTCGCATCGTTCAGCGTGCAAGCACTTGCGGTGAGCATTCTGTTTCTGCTGCCGATTATCTATACGGAGGGCTTACCGTCTCCCTTAACGATGAGGACTGTGCTGCCGGTTCCCCCGCCAGCGCCACCGGCACCGCCGCCTCAGACCCATCAAACAATTCCAGTTACGAGCAATATGTCGTCCCGCGGAGAAGTGATCGAGCCTCCGGCAGTCCCCAGAGGTGTGAGTCCGATCGACGAACAGGTCGCGCCCCCGCCGGTGGACCTTGCAGGGTTTGAGGTGGCTGGCGGAACGGGCGATTCAAGAGCGCAGAATCCGGTTCTGAATTCGCTGGGAAGAGGCCTGGACCATACTGTGCTGCCTCCACCGTCAATTGAGATACACCAACGGCCAATCTCACACATGATGGAAGGGAATCTCATCTATCGCATACAGCCAGAATATCCCGCGCTGGCGCGGCAAGTGCGCGTGCAGGGAACGGTTGTGCTGCGGGCCGTCATCAGCCGCGAAGGCACCATAGAAAATCTGCAGGTGTTGAGCGGCCATCCCCTGCTGGTGAAGGCTGCGATGGAGGCAGTCCGTCAATGGCGTTATCGGCCGTACGTGCTGAATGGTGAGCCGGTAGAAGTTGAAACCCAGGTGACAGTGAATTTCATTCTCTCGGGTGGGTAGACAGACGGGAACCGGGATAAGGCGTAGCACAGCCGTAACCTGGGGAGCGCAGTGGTGGCCGCTATAATCAGAACACATGGCTACAGTTGAAATTGTGAAGCGGACAGCGACGCGTCCCACGTGGGCTGAAGTCTCACTTGCTAATTTGCGCTACAACTTTGGCGTGGTGCAGCGGCATGTGGGTTCGGGAGTCACCGTGTGCGCTGTGGTGAAAGCTGATGCCTATGGGCACGGAGCGTTGGAGTGCGCGCAGGCGCTTGCCGAAGACGGTGCGCGCTGGCTGGGCGTGACCTCGCTCGATGAGGCCATACCATTGCGCGAGGCAGGCATTCGAGCGCGGATTCTGTTGATGACGGGATTCTGGCGTGGCGAAGAAGAAGAGATTATCCGGCTGGAGCTGACACCTACAGTGTGGGAGCCGGGGCAGGTCGAACTGTTGGAGCGAGCGGCGGTTCGAGTTGGAGTGGCGAAGCATTCGATCCATCTGAAATTTGATACTGGTATGGGCCGGCTCGGAGTGGCGCCGGAAGACTTGCCCCAAGTGTGCGCGGCGCTGAAGAAGTCATCCCATCTCGAAATAGAAGGCGTTTCCACCCATCTGGCTTCTTCCGAGGTACTCGACGCTCCCTCGGTCGATGAGCAATTGAAGTGCTTTGACCAAGTGCGGCACTCGCTCAAGAACGAAGGATTCAATCCAGCCGATCGTCCACGCCGCGAATACCGGTGCAGTCATATCGCGGCGCCAATCCTGGCACAACATGGTGCGGCCAGGAATCGCACTCTATGGCTACTACCTGCCGTTTGAGCGAGCGGGAAGGGAAGTCAGCGGCAGCAAGCTGCGGCTGGCGGTCAAACCTGCGCTGACGTGGAAAACTCGCATCTTGTCGTTGCGCGAAGTGCGCGCCAACCAGGCTCTGGGATATGGCGGGACCTACGTCACCAAAGCTCCAGCACGTATTGCGGTGCTTCCCGTGGGTTACGCCGACGGATTGAATCGATCGCTCTCGTCACGCGGCCGGGTGATTGTGCGCGAGCACTATGCACCGATTGTCGGCCGCATCTCGATGGACCTGACTTTGGCTGATGTGACCGGCCTCCCTGGGGTTGCGGTGGGTGATGAGGTTATTTTGCTGGGATCCGAAGACGGCCTTAGCGTGGATGCGCGTGAGCACGCCGCACTGGCTGATACCAATGTTTACGAGATTCTTTGCGGAATTTCGAAAAGAGTGCCGAGGAAGTACGGGCGGTAGCGTGGTTCGCAAAGCCGTTGTTTATTCGCATCAGTCCTCGTATTACGCCACCCTGGAACTTCTGAACTCCGTTTAGAGCTCGAGGTTCGCGGCATAACGCTGATTGGGCGCCATTCGATTGCGTTGCCTCGGGTTTTGCACGTCTCTCCTGCTATATTCCTGACACACATGCCCTCCCGCTATGCACGATGGATGTACGAATGGGAACACCGGCTCACGTCGGTGGACAACAATCGTGTGGTGCGTCCGCTGGAATGGGGACTGGAGTGGGCGCGCGATTGGCCCTGCCGCAACGGACATCTTCCGGGATATGTGCCTGATAACCCGGAGAAATTCCTCAGCGACTACAACCAACGCATCGTGGCTGCGAGCGATGAGTTTTTCTCGTATGCCACGCCCACTGATTTTCGGTTGGAGCGGAGAGAAGTTCAAATATTCAGCACCAGAGAAGTCCCGGACTCGAAGCTGGAGGAAAAAGTACGGGGGACACACGGGGAGTTTCTGCGGTTTACGTCGCCGGTGCACACCCCGTATCCCGAAAATAATTTGGCGAATGCGCGCTGGTTTCGGGCGCGCGGGCGGCGGGCTGTGGTTCTGCTGCCGCACTGGAATTGCGATGGCGTTGCCTATACGAGCTTGTGCCGAGCCCTGAACTTTCTGGGTATAGCAGTTCTCCGCCTGAGCCTGCCGTATCACGATATCCGCATGCCGGGGGAGATTCGGCGAGCCGACTACGCGGTGTCGGCAAACATCGGGCGCACGCTTGCGGCCTGCCAGCAGGGAGTGATCGACGTCCGCTGCTGCTCTCGATTGGCTGGCCCAGCAGGGTTATGATCGGCTGGGGATTGTTGGCACCAGCCTGGGATCGTGTTACGCGTTTCTGGCGGCAGCCCATGATCCACGCATCCGTGTCGCCGCCTTCAATCACGCCTCGACCTACTTTGCTGACGTTGTTTGGCACGGACAGTCCACTCGCCACATTCGCGAGGGATTGGAAGCGCAGATTAACGTCGAGCGATTGCGCGGATTGTGGAGCGCGATCAGCCCCATGTCTTACTTCAGCCAGTTTGCCCGCTGGCCGAAGAAGTCTCTGGTGGTGTACGCAAAATACGACCTGACATTTCTTCCGGAGTTTTCCCGCCAGGTGGTTGAGCAATTCGTCCGCCATCGGTTGGATCACAAGGTGGCGGTGTTGCCATGCGGTCACTACACCACCGGCGAAACACCGTACAAATACCTCGACGGTTGGCAGATCGCATCCTTCTTGCGCAGAGCATTTGAAAGCGGCCGGTAGGACAGCCTTACCTTAAGCGGACGTCGGGTCGGCCAAATGGCAAGTGCTAAATGCCCAGTGCTTGTTTAGAATGAGGTCGGACGATAGATTTCCAAAATTTCCACGGATATCGGCAGATTGAGAGCTAAGTTATGAAGCTTGACGCCATGGATCGCCCCCTCTACGAAGCAGATCCCGAAATCGCCGCGGCTATTGATAACGAAGTGCGCCGCCAGCACGAAGGGTTGGAGCTGATTGCCTCGGAAAACTTTGTGAGTGAGGCCGTACTCGAAGCAATGGGTTCGGTATTCACAAATAAGTATGCGGAGGGCTATCCGGGGAAACGCTATTACGGAGGCTGCGAGTTCGCGGACGTGGTGGAGAACCTGGCCCGGGACCGTGCGAAAGAATTGTTTGGCGCGGAGCACGTCAACGTGCAACCCCATGCGGGTTCGCAAGCCAACATGGCAGCCTACGCCGCTGTGCTGCAGCCGGGAGATACCATTCTCGGCCTGAACCTGGCTCATGGCGGGCACCTTACACACGGCCATCATTTGAATTTCTCGGGGAAAACCTATCGCATCGTTCCTTACGGCGTGACCAAGGAAACCGAGACCATCGACTACGACGATCTGGAGAAGCTCGCGGAAAAGGAGCGGCCGAAGTTGATGATCGGCGGGGGCAGCGCATATCCGCGGATTATCGACTTCGCACGCATGCGCCAGATTGCGGATAAAGTCGGTGCGCTTTACCTGGTCGATATGGCGCATTTTGCCGGATTGGTGGCCGGGGGTGTGCATCCCTCACCGGTGCCCCACGCCCAGATTGTGACGTCGACAACCCACAAAACACTGCGTGGACCGCGAGCGGGCATGATCCTCAGCCGGCAAGAGTACGCTGCGGCCATCGACAAGGTCGTTTTTCCCGGCATGCAGGGCGGCCCGTTGGTGCATATTATCGCCGCCAAAGCGGTCTGTTTCCGTGAGGCTATGCAACCGGCTTTCCGCGACTATGCAAAACAAATTGTCTCCAATGCGAAGGTCCTGGCCGAGACACTGGCCGCCGAAGGCTTTCGAATTATTTCCGGCGGAACCGACACCCACCTTATGCTGGTAGACGTTTTTTCGAAAGGAATGCTGGGCAGCGAGGCCGAGAAAGCGCTGGGCGAGGCCGGCATCACCGTCAACAAGAACGCCATTCCCTTTGACACGAATCCGCCCATGAAACCGAGCGGCATCCGCATTGGAACTCCGGCGTTGACCACGCGAGGAATGAAGGAAAGCGAGATGCGGCAGGTAGGACGATGGATTTCCAGAGCGCTCCATCAGCGCACCGAGGCCAAGATTCTGGCAGAAATCCGCAAACAGGTATTGGAGCTGGCAGAAGCGTTCCCCCTTTATCCGCAACTGCGGGCCAAAGCGCAGGCGGAAGTCAGGGCCTAACGCAAAAGATTGCCGGAAGCAGTTGTCTGGTCTTCTGTCATTAGATCTTCCCCGTGAAAATCGCCATCGACATCCGGCGCATGACCGAATTCGGCGTCGGGACCTACACGCGCAACATTGTGCGCGCGCTTGGCCGGTTGGATCTCATCAATGAATATTTCCTGATCGGTTCGCCGGAAACGGTTGCTGAAATCGGTCCACTACCCGGCAATTTTCAGACGGTTCCATTCTTCGAACGCGAGACCACAGTCAAAGGCCATTTCAATTTTCGCCGCACGCTGAAGAGTCTGGCTTGCGACCTGGCGCATATCCCACATTTGTTCTGGCTGCCGCGCGCTCTGCCTTGCCCCTACGTGATGACGGTGCACGATCTGCTGGAGCACATGTACCTCGCGCGCGGGCAATCGAGCCTGCGGCGCTCGTTGCGCTTCAGCCTCACCCGGCGCGCTTTGAAGGGTGCGGCGCGGATCTTTGCAGTTTCCAGGTTCACCCAGAGCGAAATCGAGAAGCTTTTCGGCATACCCGCTTCCCGCATCGAGGTTGCCTACAACGCGATTGACGAGCGTTTTCTCTATGGCCACGCTTCTGAAGCTGACCGTCAAGTACTCGCCGAACGTTACCTGGTTACGCATCCGTTTCTGCTGTATGCCGGCCGGATCGGTCCGCACAAAAACGTCGTGCGCATCATTGAGGCCTTTTCGGCGTTGAAGGCGGAACTGGAGAAAGCGGATAGATTTCCCGATCTCAAGCTGATCATCATTGGTGACGAGCTTTCCAAGCACCCCGACCTGCGCCGCACGGTCATCCGCAGCGGCGTCCAGAACGACGTACGCTTCATGGGGTTTGTTCCAATTGAGGTCTTGCGCATTTTTTATGATGCCGCCAAGATTTTCGTGTTTCCGTCACTCTATGAAGGATTCGGGCTCCCCCCGCTGGAGGCTATGGCTCACGGCACGCCAGTGGTGACCTCGAACAGTTCGTCGCTTCCCGAAGTAGTGGGCAACGCCGCGGTCCTGGTGAATCCAGAGAACGTTTTTGAGATCATGCGCGCGCTGCAGCGCGTTCTGCTTGACCAGCCACTGAGAGACAAACTCAAGCTGCGTGGATACGAACAGGCGAAGAAATTCTCCTGGGATTTGTCCGCGCGGCAGATTCTTCGGGTCTATCAGGAGATCGGCGAGAAACAGGTCGAGAGCGCTCCCAAGAAAGAGCAAGATATAGCGCCCCCGGTAGCGCACTGAGCAGGCCCTACTAGAGTCAAAGTGCCGCGGTGCTTAGGCTTTCGCGAGCAACGGCTGGCCAGGGGAATTTAAACCGAGACGTTGTATTTTTGCCGTGATGCGGCCACGATCAGCTTCTGAGGAAGCGGCCGCGAGACGCTTCTTGAGCTTCACAATCTTTTCCTTGCGAGTACGGCGACGCCGGATTTCCGGCCTACGACTTGGACCAGACATGAGCACCTATTTCTGCGGATGATTTGAAGGTTTGGAATGGGGAAGAAATGGTATTTCCCAGTAAACCACGACAACTATTCTAGTCATTGCGCGGCTATCTGTAAAACACTCGCCATGGAACGTTAAGCGAAGATTCCGCGGCCGAACTACTACCGAGCCGATCCTGCACGATGGCAGGTGTCGAAAACGCGACGCGCGGGTACCAGTGCGGAATGCGCCTACTCTTTCGGACTTCTTGTCCACATCGGCAAGCCCGGATTCCAGGTGTGAACATCCTGCGCAAAATCTCGCGGCTTGACCGAACCGGAGGCCGTGCCAGCCGATTCCGGGCGCGCCGCAGGAGCGAGTGTGTCCAAACTTCGCTTTAACCGGTCGACCAAGCCCTTATCATCCAATGCTATAAGCAGCGCAGTCCGTTGCAGCTGAGCAAGTCCCCGGCACAATGGGCACGTAACTAAATCGTTATCCCGCATGAAGTCTCCTTGGGGCAGGGATTCGCGTCGCTCGACCCCTGAGTATCGCGCCTATAGGTTTCTTATTCAGGTCTTTCGGAAACAGCAGGCAGTGACGACGGTCTCTCCCGAAAGTGATGGGGGTCACAAAAAGCGGTCTGAGGGAATCCACTGACCGAAGGCCTTACCACTCGCCGGTGGCCAGATACTCATGAATGGACTTTGCCGCCCGCCGCCCGGCGCCCATTGCTAGGATCACCGTAGCGCTTCCGGTCACGATGTCGCCCCCGGCAAAAACCCCCTTGCGTGAAGTGCGCTGGTTTCCGGGGTCAGCCTGAATATATCCGCGTTTGTCGATGCCCAAGCCGGGCGTAGTGCTTTGAATCATCGGGTTGGCGCTAGTGCCCACTGCAATCACCGCGACCGATAGCGGGAGGTCAAACTCCGAACCCTGGATCGGTACGGGGCGCCTGCGTCCCGATGAATCCGGCTCACCCAATTCCATTTGCACGCAGCGAACCCCGTTTAACCAGCCTTTGCCATCGGATAGAAACTCTACCGGATTAGTCAGCAGCCGGAAGTCGATGCCCTCTTCGCGCGCATGCTTCACTTCCTCCGCGCGAGCTGGCATCTCGGCCTCACTCCGGCGATAGATGACGTAGGCTTTACGCGCTCCCAGACGAAGGGCCGAACGAATTGCATCGAGGGCTGTGTTGCCCCCTCCAATGACCGCGGCGTCCTTCCCGTGCAAGTCGACCATGGGCTCATCGTACTTGGGAAATTGATAGGCCTTCATCAGGTTGATCCGGGTCAGGAATTCGTTTGCGGAATATACCCCGTTGAGATGTTCGCCGGGGATATTCATGAACTGAGGCAAACCGGCGCCGGTTCCAATGAACACCGCGTCGTAGCCCTCTTCTTCCATCAGTTCGTCGATAGTGACAGTTCTGCCGACCACCACATCGGTTTCAAACTCCACACCCATAGCCCGCATATAGTCGAGCTGTTCGCGGATAATCTGCTTGGGAAGGCGGAATTCTGGGATTCCGTACACGAGAACACCACCCAGCTCGTGCAGGGCCTCGAATACGCGCACTCGGTGCCCCCGCTGAACCAGATCCCCCGCTACCGTCAGGCCGGATGGGCCGCTTCCTACGATTGCCACCTTTTTCCCCGTAGGCGGCACGCTAGGCAGCGAACGGACGCCAATGCGCTGTTCATAGTCGGAGACGAAGCGCTCCAGATAGCCAATTCCCAGCGGCTTCACTTTCTTCGCAAGCAAGCAGCCGCCTTCGCAGTGGTCTTCCTGCGGACAAACTCTGCCCGTGACCGCCGGCAAAACATTGTCCTCACGGATTTTGGCCGCAGCTCCCAAAAAGTCGCCCGCTACGATCAGCTGTACAAACTCCCGCACTTGCACTCCGACGGGACATCTGTGAGTGCACGCAGGTTTGGCGCACTCCAGGCAACGCAGGGCTTCTTGCCGGGCCAGATCGGGATCGTATCCAAGGTTAACCTCTGTGAAGTTCTGAGCGCGTTCCTGCGCTGGCTGCTCGGGCATCGCTTGCCGCGGAATCTTGATCCGTTCTCGTGGCAGAAGAGGATTAAGGGATGCCTTGGCCATTATTTATCGTCCTTCCGGGTTAGCGATCGCGCAGGCCTCTTCCGCCGCGTCGCTGCGTTGTTGCAACACTTCTTTCGCTTGCTGTTGATACTCAGCCATAGACCGTTGTTCCGCGCTCCGGTACATCGAGTTACGCTGCACTAACACGGCAAAGTCCACGCGATGCGCGTCAAACTCGGGTCCGTCCACGCAGGCAAATTTACTTTTGCCTTCGACCAGCACACGGCAGCCCCCACACATGCCGGTGCCGTCGATCATGATCGGGTTGAGGCTCACGATGGTCCGAATTCGTTCTCCCCGCGTCAGGTCTGCCACGGCCCGCATCATGACGACCGGGCCTATCGCCAAAACCAGATCAATCCGCGTGCCGTTCTGGATCAACTGGCGAAGCTTGTCCGTGACCACGCCCTTGTCTCCGTAACTGCCGTCGTCGGTGGTGATCATTAACGCGTCGCTGACTGCCTTCAACTCGCGCTCCAGGATTACCAACTCCCGGTTGCGGGCGCCGACGATGGTAATGACCCGATTGCCAGCCTGCTTCATGGCGACCGCAGACGGATAAGCCATCGCGGTGCCCACGCCGCCGCCAACGACTACGACAGTCCCAAACTTCGCGATCTCCGAGGGTTTCCCCAAAGGTCCAACGACATCCATGATCAGGTCGCCACCATTGAGAGAATTGAGAAGGGTCGTGGTTTTTCCGACGGATTGCACCACGATGCTGATGGTTCCGCGCATCGGGTCAGATCCCTCGATGGTGATGGGGATCCGTTCGCCTTGTTCGTAGACTCGCAGTATGACGAATTGTCCGGGCTTTTGTTTACGGGCGATGCGGGGTGCTTCAATGACGAACCGCTTGATTCCTGGGGCAATAAACTCTGCGTGTTGGATCCTGAACACGGGTTCTCCGCTGTGAACCTACATAGTCATTTTCTTGGATAGTCGGACGGTGGACTGTGACCGGGGTCACAGGGCCTAGCGGCAGGGGCCACCGTGGTGCAGCAAATGCGGCGAAGAAGGGAACTTAGCCGGAAGCGTTTAGTTTTCAACAGGATGAGACAATTCCGGCTTGAGGATCATTCCCTCGCCGGTCTTGCCATTCATAATCACCGTCAGCGGGGCTTCAAGGTGCAAGTGGCGGACACAACCTTGTTCTTCGACCGCGGGCCGCGAGGCCAACCAGTCCCAGTCGATTGTTCCGTCGCCGGAGTCCGGGTTGATTGTGAAATACCCGATTCGAAAGGCAGTAAGATTCTGAAAAAAATGGCTGCCTTGCGAAGGTGTGACGCGAAAATCGCGGAATCCCGCTTCCACGATTACTCGAGCTCCTGAGATTTCATCCCATTCCACAGGAATTCCCAGCCAAGGGTCGTTCGATCCCCATCGGCCCACTCCAATCAACAGATACGGGCGGTTTTCTTCTGTTAGCCTGGCGTTGAAGTGAGCCACCGCCTTGGCCACCTCTTGACTCCGGCTGCGCTCAAATCGGTGCGAATCCGCCACGACGATGTCATGCAAATTTTGGATTCGACCATTTCCTAGCACTTTCGTGCTCTGACAGATGAGCTGGCCCGGGTCGGATTCGTTGAGCGTGAGCTCTTCTCCCTCGCCCGACAAAACCAGAGGGCGAATCTGAAGGAACCCGAATTCGGCGAGTTCTCCTGCCATCTGCGGCAGGCGGACGGCAAATTCGATCTCCACCGGCTGGCCGAGCGCATCTTCTCCAGCTCGAACCAGCTGATCAAGGATGGAGGCAAGGGGGAACACGCCATGTTTAAGGATCGGAGCGAATGTGACCACGCGAACACCTGGCCGGCTCAACCCGTCGTAGACTGCCTGGTTGTCGGAGGAATAGGTTGAGCCCAGGGTGAGCAATGTGCCGTCCGCCTCTGCGACGTCCAGCGCGAACCTCACTTCGCGCAAGTTTGTTGCAGGATCAGCGCGTTGTTGATGATCGAGTTCCAGCGCCCAAAAATCCGCTTGCGAATTGTTGAGTATGTCGTCCACCGCTGAGAACTGAACTAAATGTCTTGGGTAGCGCGGGCAAAAAGTCAGGCACTTGCCTCCATCCACGACGGCCCGCCCCAGACCCAACGCGACGGCCGCAATTCCGTCTTCAAAAGTCATGGGAGCGATGGGATAGAAGTTGCGAGAGCGTACGACTCCAGAAAAATCGGGATAGAACCGTTGGCTATGCATCGTGCCCACGACTTGCTGGAGAATGACCGCCATTTTTTCCTCTTCCAGCCGATACGGCGTAGCCCGCACGTACGCTTTGGCATGCTGGCTGAAAGTTGAAGCATAGACGCGCTGAATCGCCTCAGTCAGTTCCGCCAGACGGACTTCGATTTCCGCCAGGTGATTACCCAGCATGAAAGTCTCATACACGCCGGTAAACGGCTGATATTGCGAATCCTCGAGCAGGCTGGAAGAGCGCACGGCCAGCGGGTAGCGAACCTCGGCGAGAAATGCTCTCAGATCGTCTTGCAAACCAGCCGGCAACCGAGCCGCGAGGAACCGCTGCTGAATTTCGCTGTCGTCGTCGCATTGCAGGGCAAACTCAAGCAGGTTGTTTTCGCCCAGGAAACGGTCGAAAACATCTGTTGCTAATATCACGGCCGGTGGAACGGAGACACGGATTCCGGGAAACCGGCGGGCGAGCCGGCGTTGGCGCAAAAGGTGGCGTACGAACGCCAGTCCACGGGCCTTGCCACCCAGGGAACCGCCGCCGATCCGCAAGAAAAACGGATCTGCGCCTTTAAACGTATCGGCCTTGAAATCTCCGATCAGCACACCACTCTGTTCACGCCGGTACTCGTGGATCGATTCGATCAAATCGCGACGCAAATCTTCGTAGCTGGCGAAATCGGAAACCTTGCGCGGCCGGAGTTTCTGCGCCAGGGCAAATTCAGTCCTGGCCATCAACCAATGGGAAAAGTGGTTTCGCTGCCCGTGATACGCGATGGTTTCGACCGGGACGCTATGCAAGAGAGTTTCCAAAGAATTCAGGTCTTTCGCCCGTGCCACTTCAGTGCGGTCAGGAGTGCGGAAGACAAAGTCGCCAAAAGCGAATTGCTGGGTGAGAAGGCGGCGCAGGTCGCGCAATAGCGTTGGAGAGCGTTTTTGCAAAAAGGAAAATCCTTCTGTGTAGGCGCGAGGCTTGAACTCCGTGCGGCTCGACTGCAAGACCACAGGTACATCTGGCACCAGACTGCGGATCAGGTGCGCCAGATCGAAGCCTGTCTCCGGGCTCAGTTCGCCCTTGCGCGGGAATTCCACGTCAGAAACAACGCCCAGCAGGTAATCCTGATACTTCATCACTTGCTGTGTTGCATCTTCATAGTCGGAGCACAACAGAATCTTTGGCCGGGCCCGCATCCGTACCAGTTTGTGCGCAACATTCAGCCCTTCCTGAATCACGCGGCGTGACTGAGTGATTAACTCTGTATAAATCGCCGGCAGAAATAACGAGTAGTAGCGAATGTCATCTTCAACCACCAGCAGCACCGGCACCCCCATGGCCCGAGTGTCATGAAGAACGTTGCGCTTGTCTTCAATGTATTTGGCAATCGCAATGAGAATCCGGGCGTTGCCTTGCCAGAGAAAGATGCGCTCGATATCCGTTGCCGGATTTTTTGCCACGAACTCTTTCACCTTGCGGTAGTCGTAAGCCAGCACCACCACCGGCACATCGAGTCCCGAAGCCTTGATCTCATGCGCTAGTTGGGCGGCATCCATTTCTCCTACTGCCAGGTTGGTCACGATCAAGTTGAATCGCGGCTGTGAACGCGCCAGGGCGAGCGCTTCCGAGCAGCTTGAGACCTGCGTAATTCTGGGGATGTGCTGAAGATTGAGTTCGAGGGACTCGTCGATCAGAAGTTCGTTGAGCCGCCCGTCTTCGCGCAGGATAAACGAATCGTACAGACTGGAAACGAGCAGAATATCCTGAACTGCGAAGGGCATCAGGTTCTCGAAGCCTTCGTAGCGCACTTCGGCGTCGAGGATTGGCTCGGTGATGGAGCGGGGAGACACGGTCGTTGTCAGGCAATCATAACTCGTGTGGACAGCCGGCCTCGATTTGTGTGCCGCACGTCGGGCCGTTTTTACGAGACTTGGGGAAGGCATGACCGCATCCACCCCCTGCAGGATGCCCCGCCATGGCGTAGGTGACCGTCACCAAGTGCCTGAGGAGGGTCGCACGGCCCTAGGGAAACCCCTCGAGCCCATCGACGCCCTAATGCGCGCCAGCGAAGATGGAGCGCATGCTGCATTTATGAACTTCCCAGACCTTGACAGCCATGATCGTTTTCACTCAGCAGGAAAGAGATCCCGTCATTGGAGACCGAAAGTCAAAAGCCCCACCCTGTCCCTGCAAAAACCGCAGGGACGAGGGTGGGGCACCCGATTCATTTCAGTTTCTCGAACCCTTACACGAGTCCCTGATCCAGCATGGCATTGGCGACCTTCACAAAGCCGCCGATGTTGGCGCCGTTTACCAGATTGCCCGGCGTGCCGTATTTCTCGGCCGTTTCGTAGCAGTTCTGGTGAATTGCGATCATGATTTTGTGCAGCCGGTCGTCAACTTCCTCGCGGGTCCAGCTTAGCCGTGCGCTGTTCTGGGCCATCTCGAGGCCGGAGGTGGCCACGCCGCCAGCGTTCGCAGCTTTGGCCGGGCCATAAAGAATTCCTGCTTCCAGGAACATCCTGGTGGCTTCAAGTGTGCTCGGCATGTTCGCGCCTTCTGCGACCAGCTTCACGCCATTCTTAATGAGGTTGGCCGCATCTCTCGCGGTAATTTCATTTTGTGTGGCGCTCGGGAACGCGCAATCCGCCTTGATGTTCCACAGAGGATTGTGCTCCAGCTTCACGTCCGTGGGCATGAAGATGGCTTTCTTGTAGTTGTCTGAGTAGTCGCGGATGCGGCCACGCCGGTTATTCTTGAGGTCCATAATCCAGGCCAGCTTCTCGCGATTGATGCCGTCCGGGTCATAGATGACGCCGTTCGAATCCGACACGGTCACAGGCCTCGCTCCCAGATCGAGCAATTTCTCAATCGTGTACTGGGAAACGTTGCCGCTGCCCGAGACCAGACAGAGTTTGCCTTCCAGGGAATCTTTCCGCGTCTTCAGCATCTCGGAGGCGAAATACACGCAGCCATAGCCGGTGGCTTCTGGACGAATCAGCGAACCTCCCCAGTTAAGGCCCTTGCCGGTCAATACGCCGGTAAATTCGTTCCGCAGCCGCTTGTATTGGCCGAACAGGAAGCCGATCTCGCGGCCGCCCACGCCAATATCGCCGGCCGGAACGTCGGTATCCGGTCCAATGTGCCGCGCCAGTTCGGTCATGAAGCTCTGGCAGAAGCGCATCACTTCGTTGTCACTCTTGCCTTTGGGATCGAAATCCGAACCGCCCTTGCCGCCGCCCATGGGCAGTGTGGTCAGCGAGTTCTTGAATACCTGCTCGAATGCCAGGAACTTCAAGATTCCCAGGTTGACCGAGGCATGGAAGCGCAGCCCGCCCTTGTACGGCCCGATGGCGCTGTTCATTTCAATCCGGAACCCGCGATTGACCTGAATGTTTCCCTGATCGTCGAACCACGGGACGCGAAACATGATGACGCGCTCGGGCTCTACGATCCGTTCTAGAATCTTTGCCGCCCGGTATTCCGGGTGTTTTCCCAGAACCAGCCGCAGGGACTCAAACACTTCCTGCACTGCCTGATGGAACTCCGGCTCGGCCGGGTTCTTTGCTTTTACGGTTATCATCACTTCTTCGAGGTAGTCGCCGGAATGTCTGGTTCCTGGCGGCGTCATGATGCCAGATGTCATAGCTTTACCCTCCATGAGTAAAACACTCTTTTATTGGGCCGTGGCGGGGGAAAACCTGTTTGCACTCGCCATGCGTCCCTATTAGACCGTGCGAGTCCGAATGCTGGCTGTGATTCCTGTCACAAGCACCGGTGATCGCGGGGAGGGAACATACCTCCGCGATGCCAACGACACCATTCTGAACCTAATTCTTATCTCAGCGCAGGAAATTCTGGGTACTGGGATAGGGCGCCGCGACCTGACCGACCGTTCCAGACCTTGCCCCCCTGAGCTATAATCAGCGGCCTCTGAAGGAACCAGAGGGTGCGTGAATGCGAAATGAGTCAAAATTGTCTTTGTTCTTAGCGGTTTACCTCATCATCACCGGAGTAGCGTGCCCGTGCCTTGCGCAAGCCGCCCATTCGGGCCTGCAACCTGCCAAAGACCAAAATCAAGATTCGAAGGCCCCAGGCGCTGAGGACACCGGCGATTCTGAAGAACAGACTTCGGACGAAGGGGAACCGGCTCCGGCGGCCGTGCAACTAGACGTCTCGGGCACCTCTCCGCTTATTCAGGAGCTTTATTACGCGACTCGTGAAACTAAAGAGAAGGCGATTCTCGAACGATTGACGCGGGCAAAAGAACTGGTGGGGAGTGCAGACGTAAAGGCAGCGGACTCGCGGCGTCGAACAGCGCTTCACTGGGCGGTCTTTGGTTCGAGCTATAGCACGAACCCGAAAGTTCTAGTTGCGTACGAAGAAATCGCGGATGCTTTGATCGAGCGAGGGGTTGAGATTAATCGGGAAGACGTCTACAACGACACCGCCTTAGATTATCTGCTCTATTCCCCCAATTTTGAGATGCAAACCCTCTTGATCGAACACGGTGCCAGCAGTGGTTTTCTCGCCGCCTTCTACCACTTTTTTAGCTCCATCTCGACAAATATACCGCCGACCCACGCCGGGGCCGTCGCTGCATCGCGCAAAGCCGATCTCGGTCCCGGGCAGACACTAAGCATCAGGCTTGATGGCCCCGTCTATAGCGACCGGTCACGCGTGGGTGACCCTATTGAGGCCACGGTGACCTACCCGCTGTGCAAGTCTGGGGAATTCGTCGAGTGCAAGAAAGGCGAATTGCTGGTTTCCCCGGGAACTAAGGTGAATGGAGTAGTATTGTTCGCCCAAAAGGCCCCAGACAAATATTCCCGGCCGCGCATGGTGCTCGATTTCTCCAATATCGTGCACCAAGACGGCCAGACCTCTCCTCTTTACGCTCGCGTACTCGACGTGGATAATGCGCGGGAGACCGTCCGCAATAACGAGATCCTCGGAATCGTCCAGCCGCACGCTTCGACAAAGGTCTCGTTAACCATGGCGGCTCTAGGCGCCGCCAATCCCATTGCGGGTTACACCATCAAAGGCATGCAGACGATCTACGGCTTGTCGATCCGTCGCGAGATTCTCTTCCCCGCGGGAACCGATATTCAGGTCCAGATTGTGCGGCCTTCAACGCTGAAGCAGAAGGATGACTGGGCCGGCTGGCCGCGGCTGCCAGTGACTCCACAGCTGCAGAAGATTGTGGAATCGGCCCCCATGCGCACGTCGGCCTCAAACAAGACGCCCTCGGACCCAACGAATCTCATGTTCCTCGGGAGCGAAAAGCAGGTGGTTGCGGCCTTTGAGGAAGCCGGATGGTTTGAAGCTGAGGGTCTCGGCGTACGCTCGGCGTTCAAAGCGGTTCAAGCCACAGCACGCCAGACTGGTTACTCAAGCGCTCCCGTTTCGGCGCTGATGGTGGACGGGAAGCTGCCTGATCTGGTGTTTCAAAAATCCCTCGATACCTTTGCCAAACGCCATCACATACGCATCTGGAAACTCGCCCATGCTTACAACGGACAGGAAGTCTGGATTGGTGCGGCAACCCACGACATTGCCACTGCCAGCAGTCGAGGTAAGACCAAATGGGCTCATCGCATCGACCCCCATATTGATCGTGAGCGTGATTGGGTGGAAACTGATTTGTTGTTCGCCGGGACAGCGCGAGCTTATGCGGATGTGGACCGTCCTGCCGCTCCCCGAAAACTTGAGAATGCCACCGGAGACGACATTGTCACCGACGGGAAAATGTCGGTGGTGGAGTTGGCACAAGCGAAAAGCGCCGATAAGGGGACATCCGCGCCGGCATTGCGGCCCCGGCCCACAGACACACCCCACTGACAATCGAGCCCAAGTTCGAAGCGGGTTACGGCTCGGCTTCCGCGTCCGCCAGTGCCAGTGCTTCATCCAGGACCGCTACGCCGTGATCAATGTCTTCCTTTGAAATGATCAAAGGCGGCGCAATGACGAAGTGGCTCAGCCAGGCCTGAATGAAAACGCCGTTTCCCATCATTTTTGCAGCCACCCGGTCCACCAGTGTCGGCTTGCCCGCCACTTTATCGACACCAGTGTTGAAAGGCTCCTTGGTGACTCGATTCTTAACCAGTTCTACGGCCCAGAACATGCCGATGCCGCGCACCTCTCCGATTGAGGGATGCCGAGGGGGCAGTTCCTTGAGCTTTTGTCCGAGGTACGCGCCCATCTCACTGGCCCGCTCGACGAGCTTCAACCGCTTCATCTCATTGATCGAAGCGATGGCCGGTGCGAGCGTGAGGGGATGGGCTTCATAAGTATGCCCGTGCGAGAAGAAATGATCATCGAAGTAGGAAGCGATCTTGGAACTAGTGGCGCACAGCCCCAGCGGAATGGCCGCATTGGTGATCCCCTTGGCTGTGGTGAGAATGTCGGGCACGACATTCCAATTATCGACGGCGAACCATTTTCCCGTCCGGCACCAGCCCGTCATGACTTCATCGGCGATCAACAACACGCCGTGAGCGTCGCAAATCTTCCGGAGCAGGGGCATGTATTCTCTGGGCGGGACCAGCACCCCGTTAGTTCCCACCACCGGCTCAACAATCACCGCGGCCACATCGCTCTCGTTCTTGATCATGTGCTCGATGTATTGGGCGCAGGCAATCTCGCAGCCGGGATACGTGTGGCCGATCGGACACTTGTAGCAGTTGACCTCCGGAGCAAAAATCACGCCCGGAATTTTACCTGCCGGTTCCATCGCCCAACGCCGGAAGTCGCCGGTCGCCGCAATCGAGCCCATGGTGGAACCGTGGTATGAGCGGTAGCGGGAAATGATCTTTGTCTTTCCCGTTACCATGCGCGCGATCTTAAATGCAGCTTCGTTCGCCTCGGTGCCGGAGGTCGCGAAGAAGAACTTTTCCAGCCCCCGCGGCAATACCTCGATCAGAAGTTTACTAAGCTCGGCGCGGACTTCCGTCGCATAGCCAGGTCCGATAAAAGCCAATTTGTTAGCCTGGTCCGCAATGGCTTGCACCACAGCGCGATTCTTATGGCCGAGTGTGACGCACATCAGCTGCGCCGAAAAATCCAGATATCTCTTTCCATCCGCGTCGATGAAGTGGCAGTCCTCGGCGTCCACCACTTCCAGGGGAGCCCATCCTTTTTGCCGGCGCCACGTTCCATAAGTGAGCCGGGCGGTCAGCTCCTTGACCTGTGCGGGAGACAACGTCTCTGTCGTGGGAATGGGCATAGAGGTTGAACCTTCGGGATTGGATTTGAATGACTTGGCAGCCCGGTCTGTAAGCCGAATTCGCCGGGCCATGCTGCAGCCACGCAAGTTATTGAATCGGAGATGAGGGGAACTGTCAATTAGATCAACTTGGCAGCCATGGCAGGTTTTGGGTCATACCGGCGGCACTATTCTCCGACGGCATTTCACCGGTTCCGGAACACTGCTACCCACCAGAACGGATGGTCATTAAACGATCGTCACTTTTCGTCTGTCAAGCCGCCGTCACGATTTCGGCCGGCTCTGTAACTTCGTGAATGGGCTCACGCATTGCCCGTAACGCGGTAGCAATCTCACAATTACTGATGGTCCCTTTATCCACCAAGTCACTGAGTGACAGAATCCCCATGACCTCATGTTTCGCATTCACCACCGGAAGCCGGTGGACCCGGTGTTCTTCCATCAGTTCCAACGCATGCCGGACATCATCCTCTACAGTGCAGCAAATCGGGTCTTCGATCATGCATTCGCTGATCCAAATGTGTGCAGGATCTCTGCCACCAGCCACAACATGCAGACAAAGATCGCGATCTGTTACCACACCGACCAGCCTGGGGCTGAACCGATCCTGAACGACCGGCAAAACTCCGATGCCTCGTTGCTGCATGAGGGTGGCTGCGCTCACGGCCGAACTGGACTGGTAACAGCAGGCTGGGTTCTTGGTCATTACCTCGTGAACTTTCATTGTTCGCCTCCTAAGTGCAGTCTTCATTGGCGAAATCGACGTTCCGCCTGCACCTTGCTATTGAACCAACAGGAGCTGGCCGTGGCCGTCACGAAAGATGATGGTCTCATTTCCCCGAGTGATCTCGCGAGCAATCATTCCGTTCTTTCCGGCGAGTCGAACCCAGGCACCGAGCACTTCAATCTGATCGCCTGGAGCGAAGCTAAATCCATGGCTCGACATGATCCGCACAGGCGCGAGGTGCACTTGCAGCACACCCTCCGGGGTCTTCAGCATCAGGTGATTGCCGAGCTCCCCTTCGCTCACCGGGCAGTCGAAGTCCTGCACTTCTTCCACAACACCCTTCACAATACCTTCGGCGGCGGGGTTGTACAGTGCCGCTCCCTGAGCGGTAACAGGGCGATGGAAGCCGATACCAAGCACCAACAACAGGACGGCGCAAACCACCACGGCGAAAGCCATTCCGTACAATAAAGTTAGTATTTTCACGGCCTTATCTCCTTTGCTGCTCTCTGCACTTTCGGCCGCGTCGGTAAAGAGCACACCCATTCTCCTGCTGTACATCAAGGTACGCAGTGATGTCGATCACCGGGATAAGTGTTCTTCATGAGGTAGCGGCGCTGGCAGGATGGCAAGCCGCACGCCTATCGGGTGACGCGAATCACAGCCACCCCTCTTGCAAGCATATATTGTTTCTATGGGTTAGACGCCGATGCTGGATCCGCTTGTCCTCGAGGCTGGTCTCCGGCAACTCGCTCCAGAGCAGTTGCGCGTCGCCGTAGCTAGCTTGCTGCCAAGAGACAGCACAGCGGCCGAACGGGTCAGCGCCATTGAAGCCCGGCTGCGCAGCCCCGCTGGCCGGGCTCTGCGCGACACCATGGCGCGCTGGATCGTGGACGAGATCGTTCCCGTGAAGCGGCTGGTCCCTGAGGCTTACCTGAAATGGCGGCCTCCGGTGCGGGACGCCATGATATTCGTGGTGGCACGGCTATCCCCCGCGCGCCTCGCTCCGAAGCTACTGGAGCAAATTGAACTTCCCGAGAAAACGTCACCCGAAGAGCGCCTTCTGCGCTTGATTGCGAAGGTTCCTGGTTTGCAGAAACTGGGACAAGTGATTGCGCGCAACCAGCACTTGCGTCCGGCTCTGCGCAACGCGCTCGCGCGATTGGAAAATGGAATTCGTGACGTGAAGCCAGAGGACATTCGGGCCATCATTCGGAAAGAGTTAGCGACCAAGGTCGAAACCTACGCTGTGAAAATCGCGCCGTCCATCCTCTCAGAGGCCAGTGTCAGCGCGGTCCTACGGTTCACTTGGCGAAATCCCGGCAGTGGCAAGCGCGAACGCGGCGTTTTCAAAGTCCTGAAGCCTCACATTCCAGCGTATTTTGCAGAAGACATGGACTACCTGCAGGGACTGGCGCAATACTTCGGCGACCGCAACCACAACTACGGCTTTCCCGCACACCTCATTCCCGATACGTTCAAGAAAGTACGGAGCCTACTTCGGCACGAAGTCAACTTTGTTCGCGAGCAGAAGACGTTACTGGAGGCGTGGAATCTTTATCGCAACATGCCTGGAGTTCGCGTGCCGCGTGTAATTCGGCCTCTGTGTACGGCGAGAATCACCGCACTCACGGAGGAGCGTGGGATAAAAGTAACGAACGCGGCCAGGCACCTAACGACGTCTCGCCGAAGGAAGATTGCGGAACAATTGGTCGAGGCGCTGGTGGCCGTTCCTCTCTTGTCGGCGCGGGAAGACGCCATTTTTCACGGCGATCCTCATGCCGGCAATCTGCTCTATAACAATCGCACCGGCGAGCTAACCATTATTGATTGGGCGCTGCGAGTACGCTTGAGCCGCGAACAGCGCCGCCACCTTGCGCTCCTATTCCTCACGGTGAGTCTGCGCGATCCAGTGGGCACGTGCAACGAGGTTTTGGCGCTTGCGCAGCAACGCATCGCAGCCACTTCATCGCGGGGGCAGATGGTTTACGACACGGTTACAGGCTTTCTCGACGAACTACCGCTAAGGCGCCCGCCGAACGGGGTGGATGCGATGCGGCTCCTGGAACGTATTGCCTTGAAGGGCGTCCGGTTCCCGGCCCCGCTGATTATGTTATCCAAGGTGATGTTCACGCTGGATGGAATTCTGGACGACATCGGAGGCTCCAGCAGCGCCATGGGTTTCACCATTGCACGCCACGTTGTCCAGCACTGGATTCTCAACCGTAAGGAGTTCCGCTCGCCGCTCAAAGCTCAAGACTGGATCACTCTTCAGTGCAGCGCCCTGCTCTACAGCACGCGCTTGTGGCTGAGGTATGAACAGACGTTGCTGGATCGGTACTTGCCCGCGAATACGGCGGCAGCGGTGGCCGCGAGCTGAACTCGGTGAGATGGGATTTGTATGGCTTCCGCCGCTTAGCGCAGCGCCTAAAGGCGGGGACTTCTCGGTGCTGCTACGGCAGGTCTGAAGGCATGCCCTGACACGAAGCACACTTAGCTTTTCGCTGGGATGAAGCTCATCGCCCGTTCGGCCAACGCAGTAATCGTCAGGCTGGGATTAACGCCGAGATTGGCTGCTACCACTGAGCCGTCGCAGATGTACATGTTCCGGTAGCCGAAGACGCGATGGTGATCGTCAACCACGCCGTGGGTGGAAGAATCGGCGATCACGCAGCCTCCGATGCAGTGCGCCGTCCCAGGAATATCGAAGAGAATCTCCGGAAGCATGCTCATAGGGAACCCGCCGGTGAGTTGCGCTAATTTCTTGGCGAATTCGTTGGCCTTCGGAATATAGGTTGGCATCTTCTTGCCACGGCTGACCAGAAACTTTCGGAACGGCCAAAACCAGGGGCGCTGCCAGCGCATCTCCATCTCCCCCTCCAGCGCCTGCATGCAAAGCAGAATCACAAACTCCCGTGCCCAACCGACCGGTTGCAAGACACGCACAGTCTTGAACGGGTGGCGGAGCAGAGCAACGATGACATTCTTCAGCCAGAGGGCAATTCGCTGCGGACCAGGGTGGCCATCGGTCAGGATTGTGGTGAGAAATCCCATGGCGTCAGAACCATTCGGGTAGCGGACGGCTTCAATGTGGGTGTGCTCGTCAATATAGACGCCGGAGCCGATGGCTATTCCCTGCGACACATCCTGGGAATAGCCCGGTGTGCGTGCTCCGATCAGCGATTCTGAATTAGTGCGCACGTGATGACCCAACTGGCTGCTGATCGCCGGCAAAGAGCCCTTTTCTTTGAGGCGGAAGAGGAGCTCCATCGTGCCAAGGGAAGATGCGGAGAAGACCACCGCCCGACAGGTGAAACGGTGCGGCTGGTGCCGAATCCAGGCCGTGGATCTGACGGTGGAGACTTCGTATCCGGCGCTGCCATCGCTGGCGCCATCGAGCGGCTTGATCTCCACAACCTTGGTTTCCGGAAAAACACGCGCCCCATGCTTCTCTGCCAGGTAGAGATAATTAAGATCGAACGTATTCTTTGCTCCGAAACGGCAACCGATCATGCAACCCCCGCAGGCGATGCAGGCTGAGCGGTCAGGACCTTCTCCCCCGAAGAATGGGTCAGGAACAATTTCGCCCGGCTTTCCAGCAGCAGGCTGAAAGATACCCACCTTGGTGCAGTAAAAGGTATGCCCGACTCCGGAAGCCTCTGCCGCTTTGCGCAGCAGATGGTCGGCAGGGCCGAGGATTCTGTTTTCCGTAATACCCAACATGCGCCCGGCGGTTTCGTAGTGCCGGGGCATTTCTGCTTTCCAATCAGACAAACCTGTCCACGATCCTGATTCCCATACTTTCTCAGGAGGTGGAAGCAGGGTGCAGGCATAGGTGATCGATCCGCCGCCCACCGCGCAACCATGAAAGATAGTTGCATGCTTAAAGAACCGCATATTGAAGAAGCCGCGCAGTCCGAGTTTGGGACGCCAGAACCAGCGATGGATGGACCAACTGGTGTGCGGCAAATTGTCCGGAGTCCAGCGCCGACCCATCTCCATGACGGCAACGCGATAGCCTTTTTCGGTCAGACGATGGGCGGAAACACTGCCGCCGAATCCGGAGCCGATAACGATGAAGTCGAAATCGAATTGGTGATTCTGCGATGCCATATAACTACCGGTCCATTAGTGGGACAAATTCTGCCTTCCGCCGCTTTCGAACCTGGATATCGATTACTTCGCTGATCCGTCGTAACGCCTCGGCACTCTGCGGAGCGTCAAATCCGAATATCTGGAAATCGTGATTCATATCCGCCCAGCTCTCTAGAACGACATCGGCTTCCTGACTCCGGGCGTGAGCGGCAAAGGCTTGAATGCTGTCGTACAGAATCTCGGCCCGGCCAGCCTGGATATAGATCGGAGGCAGGCCCCGCAAGTCGGCACGCAGTGGCGAAACGAGCGGGTCCCGGCGCTGAGATGGCTCACAAAACCAGTCCCTCCACTGCAAGAGCGATCGCTTGTCGATCCAGTCCGACTCTTCGGTGCCTAGGACTTCATTTTCAAAGTTGGTTGGTGGGGAAAGGGCAATTGCCAAGGCCGGAAGCTGGAGCCGCAGATCACGTGCCTTCAAAAGCAGAGCCAATGTCAGGTTGCCGCCAGCCGAGTCCCCGGCCACGACTAAATTGTCGGGGTCAAAGCCGTTTTCCAGAAGCCATTGGTAAGCGTTGAGGGCATCGTCAAGCTGCGCCGGGAAACGATGTTCCGGCGCAAGACGGTAATCAAGCGCGAATGTTCTGGAATTGGCCGCCAGCGTGATGAGCGCAATAAAGCTGGCGTAAGCCTGCGGGTAAAAGGAGTATCCGCCGCCGTGAAGGTAGAGAACATTCAGGCGCGGCTCTCCCTTCCTGGGAGAGAACCAGCTTCCTTGGAATTTCTCCTGCACGACTTGTGCGATGTTGACTGCTGACAATGCCGGAGACCTGATTACCAGCGAGTCCAGATAGCGGCGGGCTTCTACCACACCGTGCAGTTCAAAGGCGGTGCGCACCTGCCGCTTGAGCATTGTCGTAGCCACTTCCACGAACCGGTTCCAGCCCGGCCGCTGCGGACCTTTGACCATTCGGCGGGCGGACACTTCAAGAATGGATTGACCCAGTTCGGCCGCACTCCTGACCCGGTATCGTGTTGGGCCAGTAAAGTGTATGCGGGCAACCATGCCAGTCACACTCCTCTAAGCGCACCGCGAAACATAATCGGGGAAGTAGGCAGGGTCCCTCAGGCGAATGGGCGTGTCTGGGGTCGGATTCGCCACCAGGGTCCGTACGATGTGATCGGTGTGTTGCCACCAGCCGCGAAAAATCCGCTCGCCAGGGCAACGAACTTGCAGCGGGCTCCAGCCGTTAAGATCAAACCCTTCGACGGGCTTGACGATCACGGATCGGGTATCGAGTCGAAGCCCCGTGTGTAAGGCTTTGAGCGCACTTTCCTTCGCACTCCAGAACAGGGCCAGCAGTCGAAAACGATCCGCTGCATAGGATTGCCTAACCAGCGCCTGCTCTTCGGCGGTGAAATAGTCGGAGATGAAGGCATCGCTGTGTGACTCGATTACTTCGAGGTCGCAACCCACTTCCACGCTGCCCGGTGCAACGGCACACGCCGCGATGCCATCGCGGTGGCTGAGTGATATGGTGACGGCCGCTGGTTTGTTGGCGACGAAGACTTCGGGTGCGCCCGACGTCGCCTGGCGTATTTCTACTCGTGCCAGAACGCAAGCATCAGCCGGCAAGTTCAGATAAGCGGCTAAAGCATGTTTTGCCGTCCAACGTCCCAGTCGCCAATCCGCACGCCGTTTAGCAAAGCGCATGCCGTCTAGTTTGGCGATCTCGCTTGCGTTGAGCCAAGAACTCTCCGCTAGCACATCGGCTTCGGTCTGTTCGAGCCAATATACATTCATCAAAGTGTCCTCTCCGAAGCTAGGCTGCTTCCGCCTGAACGTCGGGCTTCCCGGATTTCGGCTGTTCTCTTTCAATACCCCGTTCCAGCGCCTCGATGAGGTAGGGACGCAGGTGGGCAGGCGGAATAATGTGATTCAGCGCGCCCACGGCGAGGGCCCGTTGGACGCTATGCACGCGGTCAAACTCCGCGGCCATCTCGCCCAGCTTCTCGGAATGGACGACTTTGAAGAGCTCATCCCATTCATTGCGCAGCCGGCCTTTCTCAGCGCCTTCGGCTTTGGCTATCGCCTGAGTCAATTCTTGCAAGCGAGGGTCTTTGCGGGCCCGGGCTTCGACTTCACCCGCAAACACCACGGCCGCGGCCGGAGCCCCGCCGATGACGGAAGCATAGGTTCCTTCCAAAGCCGCTAGTTCGAGACCTTCGTTGAGCGCCCGTGAAAAGACCACGTAAGCGCCGCCGTGAAAACGGGAGATCACGCAAAATACGATCGGGCCCTTAAAGTTGACTACAGCACGGCCGATCTCGGCGCCATATTCCAGTTGCAGCCGGCGCATGGATTCTGGCGAGCCATCGAATCCTGACAAATTGGCAAGCAGTACGAGCGGCCGGTTGTTACTCGCTGCGTTAATGGCGCGCGCCACTTTCTTAGAGGATTGCGGGAAGAGGGTGCCGGATGTCCACTGATCGGGCCCGTCGGCGGGAACAAATCCCATACGGGGGACCTGCTGGGATTCGATGCCAATCAGGCAAACTGGATAACCGCCCAGGTGCGCATCCCAGATTACCGCCGTCTCTGCCGCCCGCATGCCAGCCCAGCGTTCCAGGGGATCATGGTCCTGGTCGACCGTCGCCATCATCACTTGGCGAATGTCGAAAGACTTCTTCCGTCCCGGGTTCATCTCGTCGGACAGGATGTCGCCGACCCGCGTGAAGCCCTCCTCCCCGTCACGATGGGGATAGGACTGCACGTCACGGTCAATCGGATCATTCGTCTCCGCCCTGCGGGGGAATCGCTCGCCCGGCGCGACGTATGTGTGGTCGTAGTGGCGGAACAGGATTTGGCAGGCTTCATCAATGTCGTGCGCCCAGTACTGCGCCTGCCCGTTAATTCCCATGATGCGGTCATACCCGCCAATGCCCTGATTGTCCTCTGCCGAAATGCCGCCCGAATAATCCAGGGCACGCTTGCCAGTGAGCACCATGGACGCTTTGGGGGTCATGACCAGAATGCCACGGGTGTGCATGAGCATCGTGGCCTCGGCATTCCAGTAGGGCTGGGCGCCAACGTTGATCCCATTAACAAGCAGATTGACCTCTCCGCCCGCCTGGGTGAACTCCACCAGGCGGCGCAGTACGCGAGCGATCCAATCCATGTTCTCTACGCCGCTGTCCATCGAAATCTTGGCGCCCGCCGAGATGGGGACCCATTCCAGGGGCACGCCCATCTTCTCGGCCAGATCGAGGCCTGCAATAATGCGCCGGCACTCCGGTTCCGCGAGCGCGCCCAGGTCTTTACTCGGATCTCCCAGCAGTATGACGCGCGTCATGCCTTCGGGATATCTAGAGGTAAAGTTGCGAATAACGCCCACAATGATGTTGGTTTTATTTTGGCCGTAGGGACGGTCAACCGGAACCAGACGACCCTGAGCGTCGAGATCATGCTCTACGAAATCGCCGGGAGGAAACTCGGCCCGCGTGTGTTCCCGGTCAGGCGTGAGCATTTTTATGATTTCGTAGGGATAGACGAGTCCCCGCTGGCGCATGCGGACGACTTTCTGCTCGTATTCGGCCAGTGGTCTGATGGGCTGCAATTTATCTGCGGGCCGGAAAGTAATCAGCATCCCGGTACCGGCCGGAGTTGAAATCCGGACCACCATATCGCGCAATTCGCCGGTCGCTGGATTGGGAATGCGAGCCCGTACAACCACCTGTTCCAGACCGAGGCCTTCGGTGGCGGGCGCCAAACGACGGACTATGTCGCGCAATTCATCGCGCCCGAGATTGAGTGGAGGCCAGACGTAAAGAAAAATCCGGTTCCAATAAAGGCGCCGATTGACCGGCCGGCGCGACTGAAAGAGCCGGATGCTGGCCATCGCTTCCGCCAACATGCGCTCCAGGTGCGGCAATTGCACGATGCGGCCAGCCGCATCCCGCACCGGTGTTACATCGCGCACTTCGGCGCATACGAACAGCCGTTCGTCTTTGGGATTATCGCGGGCCACTCCATGGAGTACATAGACATCTTCAACCGAGGGCAGCCGCTCAATGTTGAAGTTGCTGAGCCGCCAGAGGTGCAGCCGTTTGGCCATCATGGGATGCAATCCGCGATAGAGTTTCTCCTCCTCGTATGCATTCCCGCTTAGGCGATAAGTGAAGTGCTGCATTCCGCCCGCACCCTGGGCGTAAACCGGGCCGGCGACCTCAACCACGATGCGCCGCATGGAACGGGGAAAGGCAGCCTGGTTGAGCACCTGATGAACTTCCTGCTGCGTAGCCTCGGGATCGCCCATAGAGCCGGGATGCCAAGCGTAGAAGTCAAGGACGATGTCATGGTTGGCCGGCACCTTCTCGATCAAAGGAGACATCGCGCGTATTGCCACCGGGAGCTGTGAATACTCAGAGTGCGTGGTGAAGACGTGAACGCGTTTGCCTTCGTGATCGTATTCAGCGGCGGCGTAACACTGCCGCCCGTCCATCTCTAGAGAGCGGAACTTCTCGAGCGTCCGGATGCGATAGTAACGCCAGGTGATCGCTTCCAACATCAACTTGCGCATCGCCGGGTCGGCTGCCGCGAAGCGGGAGGAAAGCAGGCTCACCAGAGGCTGCGGACACTCAACTAATGACCGCACTTTCTCGTGGCAGTCGGTGGCATCAGGATTGGCAGCCATGGAAGCGAGTTGCTCCTCCACCCGCTCATAGACCTGTTTGCGCGCCTGCTCAAGCAACGGCTGGTCGAAGTAGCGATAACGCACTTCCCGGGCCAGATCGGTGACCG
This sequence comes from uncultured Acidobacteriota bacterium, assembly GCA_963759395.1. Taxonomy (GTDB): domain Bacteria; phylum Acidobacteriota; class Terriglobia; order Terriglobales; family Acidobacteriaceae; genus CAVWZH01. The sequence goes on from CAVWZH010000007.1 coordinate 314,222, forward strand.
CGGGAAAAAGCCCGTTGGTCATCGACACCAAGCGGTCGAGCAACGCGCGGAAGGACCCGTCAGCATGTGGCGACAGACTCTGCGCAGACTGCAGGCGTCGTTCGAGCACCCCCAGAACAGGCGCGATCTGCTGCTCCACGCGTTGGTGGGACTTGTAGATCCAGAACAGGCTGTCTTCCAGCTGGGGCGAACGGTCCAAAGTTTGCACGCCGTAGTGGGCCAAGGCCCGCCGGAGGGCGCTGACAAAAGCCGGGGGAAGTCTTTCGCCGCCGGTCTCAAGCATGCGCAGGTAGGAAAACAAGTAGGCCTCGGCGCTGGGCTCTTCACCGCTGGCCCGGTGATTTACTTCCGGCTCGCGCTGAAACAGTGAGCAAATGTCCACGAAGATGTTGAGGATCTCATTCTCGTCTTGCGTGATTTCCTCGCTATCCACAGGACAACTCTGGCCCCATTCGCCGAGCAGTCGAGAAGTCTGTCTGGGATCCACGTCAAAGCCCAGCATGAGCTGGCGGAGTTCTTCCAGGCTTCGGCGGCAGTTGGAAGGGGCGGGCTCTTCGTCTGAGCTGCGCCACGCACCAAACACCACCCTTTCGGCTTCGGGGACCGTATCGTCAGCGGTGGCAGGTTCGATCTGCAGGAGCGGAGCTCCAGTATCCACCTGCACGTTGCGCATTGTCATCACCTGCCGGATTTTTCCGGAAAAGGGGGCGAGGACCGGCATCTCCATTTTCATTGCCTCAAGCACAGCCAGGCGGTCTCCGACCGAAACCCTGTCACCGGGCTTGACGGCAATGGAAACTACGACTGCCGGAGCTGGCGCGTGGACGATACCTCCGTCGTCGCGGTCGATCTGGTGCGATACGCCATCAACCTCGATACGGTAACTCAAGCCTTGAGCTACGGAGACAATGTGGAAACGCCGCCCGAAGGTCGTAAGCCAATATTCAAACTGACCCAGGCGGTCAACCTGAGCTTCAATACGCGATCCGTTCACCTCGACACGATACTGCTGGGGACCCAAGCGGTACGTTTTGGGCGAGTAGGAGCGGCCGCGATAGCGCAGTTCGGTGGCGCGGCCTACTTCACTCCGTACCTGTGGCCGTCCGCGAACGGCCGACGCATAGAACTGGGCCTGCTCTATCGCCAACTGTGCGTCGTAGGCCTCGATCGCAGCTTGCACCAGAGCGACATCGGCAAAATTTCGGGAGACGTGTTCACCGTTGGCTGAAAGATGGTCCATCCATCCGATGTGCACTTCTCCGCACTGCACTTCAGGGCGACTCAGAAGTTCGAGCAAAAACGCCTTGTTGCTGGCACCACCTTTGATGACGACCACGCTCTCACGCAGTGTCCTCTGCAGCCGGGCAATCGCTTCCTTTCTGTTTTGGCCGTAAGCGATGATTTTGGCGATCATCGAATCGAACTCTGGGGGGACAATGTCGCCTTCAGCCACGCCCGTGTCCACCCTCACTCCTGGCCCGGCCGGAATCCTGAATCGCTCAATCGTGCCCGGGGCTGGGGCAAAGCCGTTGTCCGGATCCTCCGCGTTCAGCCTTACCTCGATGGCGTGACCGGTGGTGCGCGGAGGCTCACCTTCCAGGCGGCCACCCCGTGCGACGTGAATCTGCAACTTGACCAGATCAATGCCAGTGGTGCACTCCGTCACCGGATGTTCGACCTGCAAACGCGTGTTCACTTCCATGAACGAGAACTTGTGACTGTCTGGTTGATACAGAAACTCCACGGTGCCCGCGTTGCAGTAAGATGCTGCCCGGCTCAAACGCACCGCTGCCTCGCGCAGCGCCTGATCTTGCTCGAGAGAGAGTGCAGGCGAGGGCGCTTCTTCGAGAATCTTCTGGTGGCGGCGCTGAATCGTGCAGTCGCGTACGCCGGCGGCCCAAGTAGTTCCGTACTGGTCGGCGATGATCTGGACCTCTACGTGACGCGCACCCTGCACCACTTGCTCCAAGAAAACCGTCGGGTCACCAAAGGATTTGAAGGCCTCCGTGCGCGCGCTTTCAAAAGCCTCAGGAAGCTGGCTGGCCGAGCGGACACGGCGGATGCCGTGTCCGCCACCGCCGGCAGTGGCCTTAATAAGGAGGGGGTAGCCTAACCGCTCAGCGTGGCGTTCCGCATCGGCGAGCGTTTCTACCGGGCCGTTGCTCCAGGGCACGACGGGAACGCAGGCCTCCTCGGCGAGACGTTTCGATGCGATCTTGTCGCCCACGCGCCGCATCACGTCGCCATCGGGGCCGATGAACACAATTCCCAGTTCGTGGCACAGGTCCGCGAAGGCGGCGTGTTCAGCCACGAAACCCCATCCCACCCAGACTGCGTCTGCACGTGCGGCCGTCAATGCACGTTCCAGCCGGTCATAATCCACGTAGCTGCTCTTGAGGTGGTTGTTGTTGGGGTCACGGACCTGAGCAGGTCCGAGGCATATTGCTTCATCCGCCTCGCGGACGAACATGGCATGGCGGTCCGGTTCCGTAAAGAGCGCAATGGTTCGTAAAGATGCGCCGTGCTCCAGATTGAACTCGCGGGCCGCGTGGATGAAGCGCATGGCAGCTTCCCCGCGATTGACGATCGCTACGCGTTGAAATTCGAGGTTCATAGAGCCCTCGATCACTGTTGCGACGGTCGGCTCACGCCGCTCATGCTGCGACGGCTTCGAGTGACATCGCAGCCTGTAGCCCTTTCAAATGTTCGGTATCGACAGCGTTGGGAATCTCTATCGTGCGATAGCCAACGAACTGCAGATAACGGTTTCCTCTTTCATCCACAACCTCTCCATCGAAGCTTTCGTCGCGCGAGTTGGGCGTGACCATGGCATACAACCGGGTTTCCGCCCGCTCGGGATCGCGCGCCAGCAAAGAGACGCGATCAATGTGCAGCGGCAGACCCATGCGAGCCTGCACTCCCATTTCCCAGAGCCCCGCAGTTTGGAAACACAGCTCGATCAGGCGCGGCGCCATCAGCGTGGGGAGATCGGATGGATAGTGATTGTCGGGCAGGCCTTTGGTCATGAGGCCTACGATTCGCTTTCCGTCCCACCATGCCCGCTCTACAACTTGATATGCAGGACCGTGGAAATAGAGGCCGTAGATTTCGGCCGCTTCGATGACATGGCCCTCTGGTGTGGCGAGGGCCGATCCGGTCACCGGTGCGGGCGACTGCTTCGCGAGCCGAACGCGTGCCGTGAAGTGCGTGGTCACTTGTGGCTCGCTTTGATTCGGCAGAGTACGGCGGCCAAGCAATCGGCAATCCGCCGTTACGGCATCTCCGTTCGAATAAATCATCGCCTCAACGGTCACTGTGCGCGGCTCGTTCCGGTAGAACTTGAACGGCGACAGGAAATTCACGTCCTCAACCGACTCGACATGCCAGTCCGGAAGCAGACACTGGGCAGCCTCGGCGAATGCCTCGATGCCCATGACACCGGGCAGCACTGGCGTGCCGTCAATTTGGTGATCGTGCAGGAACGGTTGAAGGGTTGGGTCGAGTACGGTCTCAATCGTGACAGGACTGTAGAGCCCGGCATTCGCGATCTGTCCGATCATTGGCCCTTTGGTCGACACTTGCATCGTGCCTGACGCGGGCGGACGTTTTTGGGCGAAGACTTCTACCGGGTTCAATTCCAATCCGCCCGTAGGATCGAATTCATTCAGCAACACACCGAGACGCTGACCGATGACAATCTCACCCCGCGTTCCTCCCGATGTCAGTTCGCGGCGGATCAAAGGAACGCCCGCTTCCGGCGGGAGCATATCGATGCCAGCCAACTCCATCACTTTCGGGATAGAGCCGCGCGTCGCCATACCGATTCCGCCCCACGCCGTCCAGTCGATCGCAATGCCGCGTGTGCCCGGCAGGGTAGTACGGAAGCTGGAGGTGATTTTGCAGAGTAGATCATTGGCGGAGCTGTAATCCGTCTGCCCGGCGTTGCCGAAGCGCCCGGCAATCGAGCTGAAGGCGACTGTCGCTTGGAGAGGCATGTTGCCGATAGCGCGCAGCAAATTGAAAAAGCCGTCGCTCTTAACGTCAAAAACCAGGTCGAATTCACGCCGGTCCTTGTCTGGCAGCACATGACTGCGCTCGAGGCCGGCAGCGTGCAATAGGACATCGATGCGACCGCTGCGCTCGCGTACACGCTGGATTACTTTCGCCACGCCCTCCGCATCGGTGAGGTTAACGCTGAAATAATGCGCCATGCCGCCAGCCGCCAGCACGGCGTCGACGGCGCTGCGAGCGGCTTGGGCCCGTTCCAGGGCCGCCAACTCTTTCTCGACTAGAACCGGCGTGGCCCGCTCGCCGCGCGCCTGAATGCGCGCGAACAAATCACGTTTCAGACCTTCTTTGTCTTCGACAAAGCGTTTGAGGTCGGGATTCTCCGGATCAGGCTCAGGCACCAAATCAAGCAGGTAGAAGGTGCCGCCAGACGCGGCTGCCAAGTCAGCAGTGATAGCGGAAACGATGCTGCCAGCCGCACCAGTGATCACGAACACGCTGTTTTCGTCCAACGTCATACCCGGCTGGCCATCGAGAGCGGACTGTTCTTGCAGTCCGATCGTCCAACGTAGTCCGTTCTTGTAGCCGATCTCGACTGCACCCGGATCGCGCAGGGTTTCTCCGATCAGGCGCTCAGCGACTTCCAATGCGCTCTGCTCGGCTTCGAAATCAACTGATTTCACCAGGGCGCCGGGGCGTTCCCGCTTATATGCTTTGCTGAAGCCCGTGACCGCGCCGCCGAGCGGGGCGACTGCCCCGGCCTCGTCGTAGCCATGCTGTCCGCCGAGCCGCGTCGCGGACACGAGGAACGTGCCGGGCTGCGCGATCTGGTCGTACAGAGTACGCAGGGTCGTATAGAGCGACTTGACGCGCACGTGCACTGCTTCATGGAAAGTGGCGGCATCCAGATCGCGAAGCTTGCCTTCGCTGTCGAGCGCGGGCAACCAGTAGACTCCATGCACAGGGCCGGCGGCCATCCAGTCCTTGAGGCATTTGATCAACCCATCTGCATCAGGCGCGCCCTCGATGACGAGGACCTCGACGCCCATCTTCTCCAGCAGTTCTGTCAACGCATTTGCCGCGCCGCCCTTGTCGGGCATGATCACGACGCGTCGGCTACGGTCTAGTGCGACACCAGTTGGTTTGCAGAGGTCGAGCGCGGGACGCAGGATCGGCAACGGCACACGGCGTGGGGTGCGATTTGCTGCATCCAGGCTGGCAAGCGCCGGGCGTACCGCTTTGGTCGGTGTCGAAGTTAGAGACGGTGAAGATGCTGCTGGTTTCTTCTCTGGCGATTGAGGTTTGCCCTGCGTATCCGCAGAGACTGGAACCGGCACACCCACCAACCCTGACCTGTCGATTGCGAACTTGATCACCAGGGCCAGAGTAGGGAAGTCGCGCAGCTTCAAATTCTCATCGCGGGGAATGTTGTACGCCGCGCGGATGGCGGCGAACATCTCGGCTTGTTTGACGGTATCAATGCCGAGGTCGGCTTCGAGATCAAGGTCCAGGTCCAACATGTCTTTCGGATAGCCAGTCTTTTCCGCCACGATCTCCAGCACCTTCTCCTTAATCGAATCGTTCGATAGTGCTTGGGTCACGGCTGGGGCTGGTCGGGGGGGCGGTGCCTCAGTTGCCGCTGGCATCGCGGGAGTGACCGGCAATAAGTCGGGCCGCTTCTCAAACACGAACCGAATCACGTGCGCCAGGGTGGGATAGTCGCGCAGCTTGCGGTTTTCGTCGCGGGGGATGTTGTAGATTTCGCGGATGGCGGCGAAGAGCTCTGCCTGCTTGACCGTATCCACACCAAGGTCTGCCTCAAGGTCGAGGTCAAGATCGAGCATGTCTTTTGGGTAGCCGGTCTTCTCGACGACTAGAGCCAGAATGCGCTCTTTCACTGAATCTCCCGGGCTGTCGTTCGGAGCAGTTGCCACAGGCGCCGGAGGGACGAGCTTGGTTTCTTCGGTTGGGCTTGGCGCTACCGAAACTGGGGTAGCGTTAGCCAAGTCGGGCCGCTTTTCATACACGAACCGGATGACGTGCGCCAACGTCGGATAATCCCGCAGCTTGCGGTTTTCGTCGCGGGGGATATTGTAGATGTCGCGGATGGCGGCAAACATTTCTGCCTGCTTAACTGTGTCCACGCCGAGGTCTGCTTCAAGGTCAAGATCCAGATCCAGCATGTCCCGGGGATAGCCGGTCTTCTCCACCATCAGAGTCAGGATGCGTTCCTTTACCGGATCGCTGACATTTCCCCCGATCGCAGGCACAGGAGCGGTGGCTGGCGCGGCGACTTTTACTTTAGTTTCCTGCATTGCTGCGGCCGGCGCTGGTTGTGGTACAGGAGGCAGGTCCGAGGCCTGTGATTTCACCTGCGGCGGGGCGGTGGTCACGGCGACTGTTGCTGATTTTGTGTCCGGCGGTTTCGTATCACGAACTGGCGTGATCGGTGTCGCTGGAGGTGTTGGCGCCGGCGCCGACACGGCTTGCACCCCCGCCGTAGCTTGTGTAATCCGCAGCACGGGCCCTTGATCGCGTACCCGCAGCGTGCGGTGAACTACTTCCAGATCCGCTGTCGGATGGCCTGCCAGGCGGCTAAGCCAAGCATTCCAGGTGCTCGTGTCGACCACGCGATAGGAATAGCCGAGCGCGCTCGGACTCTTGCGGACGCCGTCTTTCGTGGGCACCCAACGCAACAGAGTCATGCTAATCTGCGAGCCGAACCCGGCGCCCAAACGTAATGCGTACTTGACCGGGTAAACGCCGCCTTTCGACAGATTGAGTGTGCCTAGTTCCGGATCAACTTCCTTGAAGTTAGCCACTGGCGGGACAACCCCGGTTTCCAGCGCTTTCACCGCAAGGACATCTTCCACTCCGGCAGCCATGGCATGACCGGTGAAACCCTTGGTGTTGGCGATGACAATCTTGTCCGCGCTGTCGCCAAAGACGTGACGCAGAGCATGGATCTCTGCTGCGGCACTGCCACCCCGGGCCGGAGTATACGTTTCGTGGGAAATAAAGACCGTTTGTGGCGCGATCTGATGACGGCTAATGCCGCTCCGGGTCTCCGCTTTGCCTACCAGATCTTCCATTACTTGGCCGATGTGCTCGACATCGAGACGAGTGCCGTGGAATGCGCTATTCGCGGTCACTGTGCTCAATACTTCACAGATAGGCTGGATGCCGCGTTCGCGGGCGGCCTCCGCACTTTCCACCACGAGCGCTGCAGCCCCCATGCCGATGATCATGCCGTGGCGACGGCGGTCGAAGGGTACGGCGGCTTCTTCGACTACTTCGTCGGTGGCGGCTGCTCCACTGGCCAGAAAGCCAGCCCCCATCCATCCGATCAAATGATCGGTTGTCACGTCGTCCGCCGAGATGACGATTACCCGGCGACACCGCCCGGCGCGGATCCAGTCTTCGGCGAGCGACACCGCCTGCGCCGTGGTCGCGCAGGCAGCGTTGATTTGCGTGTTGGGACCGCGGGCGCCGATGAATTCGGCAAATTGCGAATGTCCCATGGGTAACACTCGGAACAGGAACCGCCGGTCGAACACGTAGGGCGCTTTTTCAATCGCGTTGCACAACTCTTCTATGCGCCGGTCCATCTCCTGTCCCAGGATGGAATCACCGTTGGTTTCTGCCATCCGAGCTCGTAGGGTTTGCAGCAGAGCTAGCTGGTCACGGCGGCCATGGTCTGCGTAGTAGCGCGCTGTTTCGTCGGCGAAGGAGTCCAGGCCAGGAAACGCGGAGCCAAAAATTACTCCTGTGTCATCGCGGAGAGCATCGGGCAATGCCCAGCGGTCGGGCAGTTGAGTGCCTTTGGTGGTGGTCTTGTAACGCCGAACCAGCGGGATACCGGCGTCGCGCAGCGCGTCGAGGCCCACCGCGATGGCCAGTCGGGTGTCCCGGTCGAGGGCGGCCACGCGCTCACCGGAAACACCGAATTCGTTTTCCAGGTCGAAGGCGCCGCCCCGGCCTGCCAGCTTAATCACGTCGGCTACATGATTAATGGTCTCGAACCTGCCGCCGTCGTCGTTTTTCACCAGGCGCGTGATGTGTTTGTCGAGCATGGCGTGGCGAAGGCGCGTGGGGATGGTGTCGATGAACTGATCGCCGCGCAGGATGCGGGCAATATTGCCGTCGTCGAAGATGTGTTCCGTGCCGGGAAGGCCCAGAGCCGCCCCTGTGATGGCGACCGGGAGGTTGGTTGGGGCGCGGTTCTCGCCGTGGGTAATCTGCCAACCGCGTTCGAGGACATCGGCGAAGAGATGGCCAAGCTCAACATAGTGATCGCCGTTAGTCGGCGCTGCGGGTGCGGAAGCGGCATCTGCTCGGGGTGCCATGGCTGCGATTGGTTTAGCGGCTTCCGACGTTGCAGAAACCACCTGCACAGGCGCTGGCTCGCGCGCCGCTTCTGCCGTCCCACGTCCCAGTCCCGCCGCATACAGGCAGCACAATGCCTGGTTGAATGCAGGGATATCCCCGATCTTCGGATGATTGGTGAAGAGCGATACCACGTCGCCGCGCTCGCCGAGCACATCGTCGGCAAATCCCTGCAATGCCTTTTTTGGTCCGACTTCAACAAAGACTCGTGCGCCGGCTTCGTACAGCGTGCGCAGACCCTTCACGAACTGCACCGGAGCGGCGACCTGCTGCGCCAGAATGTCCAGCATCTGGGGTACAACGTTCGGCCCCATGGGGTAGAACTCGCCGTTAGTGTTGGCAACAATAGGCAGGCGCGGCGATGCGAGATGCAAACGCTCCAATACCCGCCGGAGCGGGTCACTGGCGGCCGCCACAATCGTGGTGTGGAAAGCATGGCTGACAGATAGCGCCGACACGTCGAAGCCAGCCTTCTGGAAAGCTTCCATGGCTTGTTCGACCGGCTTGCTTGCGCCGCCGATGACCGCCTGATGATTGCTGTTGACGTTGGCGATCACCACATAGCCCGTCACGGTTTTCAGGACTCGCTCGATTTCCTCCAGCGGAGCAAACACTGCTGCCATGCGACCCTTGTCTTCCGGCGCAAAGCGGGTCATTTCCCGGCCGCGGGCGCTGACGGCTTCGAGTGCATCAGCAAAGGGAATCGCGTCAGCAGCGAGCAGTGCTCCGTATTCGCCCAGACTGTGTCCCATGGTGAAGTCAGGTGTGATGCCGTAAGCGGCCAGAAGGCGGGTGAGCGCGAGATCGGTGGCCAGCACGGCAGGCTGGGTAATGGCGGTCTGACGCAGATCGTCTTCGGCCTTGGCAACTGCGCCGGCGTCGGCCTTGTCCACGAAAATGAAGTCGCTGAGCGGTTTGCCGAGCAGCGGTGTCATTATGCGATCGGCTTCCGCGAAAGTTTCGGCAATGATCGGCTCGGTGGCGCGGAGTGCTTTCAGCATGTTCACGTACTGCGAGCCTTGCCCGGGATACAGGAATGCCACCTTGGCCGCGGGACCATGACCTCGGAAGATGCCTTGCGCGCGCAGTGCCTTCCACATGGCTGGTTGGTTGGCCGCCAGCGCTTTGAGCGCATTGCCAGCTTTCTCCGCCAGCTCGCTCGCGTCAGCGTAGTCGATGGCCAGCCGTTCAGCTGCGTGCAAATCTGATTCGGCGGGAGCGGCGGGTGCCGGTGCGCGCCCCGCCTTGGCGTCTTTCTCCACCGCGCGCAGACGCTCGATCAGCGCGGCTTCTGAAGCACCACCAATGACCAGCGCTCCGCATAGAGGGGTTTTGTAAGGAGACGGGGAAATGGGAGGAACTTCCTTCGCGTTCATATTTGACTCTTTCACCGGAGGCTGAGGGGCGTTGACGGCGACCGAGCGTTTGCCGTTTCCGTTCAATCTGTGGGGAAGGTATTCCTCAAGGACCGCGTGGAAGTTGGTGCCACCGAAACCAAAAGCACTCAAACCGGCCCTTCGCACGCTATCCGGGGGAATCGTCCACGGCGTTAGTTCGGTGTTGACGTAAAGCGGAGAGTGGGCAAAATCGATCTCGGGATTGGGATGCTCGCAATGCACGCTGGGCGGCAGGACTTTGTCGCGAAGGGCCAGTACGGTTTTCAGGAACCCCGCGGCCCCGGCGGCCCCCTTGAGATGACCAAAGTTCGACTTGACTGAGCCAAGCGCCACAGAGTGGGAGGGAAGATGAAAACTGCTGAGCGCCTCCGCCATGCTCTCCGCCTCGACCACGTCTCCCACTCGCGTGGAAGTACCGTGCCCCTCAATGTAAGTTGCAGTCGCGGGCGAAATTCCGGCATTCTTCCAGGCGCGCTCGATGGCGAACTTCTGGCCGATCGGATTGGGCGCAGTGATGCCTTTCCCTTTCCCGTCGCTGGACCCGCCCATGCCACGCAGCACTGCATAGATATTGTCGCCATCACGCTCTGCATCCGCGAGGCGCTTAAGCAGGAAGATCGCCGCGCCTTCGCCCATAACGAACCCGTCTGCTCCTTCGGCGTAGGGACGAGTACCGGTGGCGGAGAGTGCTCCGATCTTCGAGAACTTCACAAAACTTGAAGCGCCCATGTTGCGATCGATGCCGCCGCTGATCGCCAGGTCATAATCGCCCTGGATCAATCCCTCGGACGCGGAACTGATCGCCGCCATGGCCGACGCGCAAGCAGCGTCGCAAACGTAGTTAGGACCGTGAAAGTTGAAAACATTCGCAACCCGGCCGGCGATGCAGTTGGCCAGTTCACCCGGCATGCTGTCTTCGGTGATTTCCGGCAGATGTTTGCCCATCGCGTTCGTGCAATTCGCGGGTAATATCGCGGCGCAACGCTTCCGGCAAAGCCGCGAAACTGGTGCTCTCAGCCAGTTCGTGTGCGTACTCGGGAAAATACACGCGCAACACGGTGAAATAGTGCTTTTCGCCGCCCAAGGCATTGCCAAGGATCACGGCGGTCCGGTCCGGATCCAACGGTCGCTTGGGATAGCCGTAGTCTTCGAGCGCCTCGCGGGTGCAGGCGATCGCCCACTTCTGCGCCCCATCCATGGCATCGGCCACTCGCGGAGGGATGGGCAAATGCCACTTCATCGGCTCCCACGGATACTCGCCCACCCAGCCGCCGATTTTGGAATACGTTTTATCGGGCGCGGCATGGTCGGGGTCGTAGTAGAACGCCGGATCCCAACGCTGGGGATCAACTTCAGTCACGCTGTAACGGCCGTTCTTTATGTTTTCCCAGAAGGCCGGGACGTTTGGGGCATCGGGCAGAATGGCCCCAACGCCTACAATCGCGATGGCCCGGTGTGAAGTGTTTTCCATAACTGCGCTCCGATCACGCTGCCGCGAGTTCGTGCTTCGCGGCGCGGCCGTACAGTACGTCTGCTAAATAGTCCATGTCCGAAATCAAGCCTGCCTGCGCGCGATGAATGGCGGGCAGTCCCAGGCCTGTTTCAAATGCGGCAATTTCGTTCTCGTTGATGCCACCGGCTCCGACGACGTACCGCAACCCTTCTTCGGCAACCTTGAGCGCTGCCTCGCGGGCAAAGATCCGGCTCAGCGCCGCGAGCGCGGTAGCATCGAAGCGCCGGTTGGCTTTCTCGTTGAGCTTGTTCTCAGCCGTGAGTGAGGCGCGGCGAGCTAAACTTCCGGCGCACTCGGCGTATGCGATCAACTCGCCCAGGCGAAGCAGAATGTGCTGGTACCGCGTCAAGCGTGCGACCCGAGCCTTCTCCATCACTTCAGCCAGGGCGTGCATGGCCAACGCTGCGATGTCAGCGCCCACGTTCGGATGCCGGGCATGCAGGACCTCGAACTTTTTCGCTTGGTCGTGATAATGCTGACCGCGCGTCTTCAGATGGAGCTGCCAGCGGTCGCGGCTGATGGTCATCTCCATGATCTCGGAGGTGCCTTCGTAAATGGTGGTGATGCGAACGTCACGTTTGATCTTTTCGACCATGTATTCATGTGTGTAACCGTAACCGCCCAGCGCTTGGATACTGGCGTCAGCGGCCAGGTTGCCGGACTCGGTCGCCATGTACTTTGCGATTGCGCCTTCGGTGTTCAGGCTGCCTTCGGTTCCCGAGTCGATCCGTTCCGCAGTTTCTTCAATGTAAGCGCGGGCAGCTTCAAGGCGCGCTACGTGCGGCACGATCAGCTTGTGGGTGTAGCCCTGTTTTTCCGACAGCGGAGCTCCAGCCTGGATGCGTTTAGTGGAGTAGGGAATTGCCCGATCGAGGGCAGACCATCCGCCTCCCAGACCAAATGCTGCGACCATGAGCCGCGTGTAGCCGAATACAGCTTGTGCCTGATTCAGTCCCTGGCCTTCGACGCCACCAATCAGATGGTCGGCGTCGACATAGACGTCACTGAAGGCGAGGGCGGCGGTATTGCTCAGACGAATGCCGTGCTTGTCTTCGGGCTCGTCGTGACTGAAGCCCTTTGCGTCTTTTTCCACGACAAACCAGGTCGGGCCACCCGGCGCGTTAGCCAAGACGGTATATGCGTCGGCGATGCCACCATTGCTGATCCATTGCTTGGCGCCATTGATTTTGTAGCCGACGACTTTGCCGTCCTTGGTAACCGGGTCTGCTGTGGTTTTCAGCGCGCCCAGATCGCTGCCAGCCTCAGGCTCGGTCGCCCCGTAGGCGAACAACAACCCCTCTTCTGCGATGCGCGTCAGCCAAAGCTTCCTCTGCTCCGGGGTGGCGCCGACCGTGATGGGATCGCTGCCGAGAAATGTGGCCAGCACTGCGGTGGCGACGCCCAGATCAATGCGAGCCATCTCTTCGCAAACTAAATAGACATCGAACGCGCCACCGCCGAATCCGCCGCAATCTTCCGGGATGAACAGAAGCTGAATGCCCAATTGATCGGGACTGCACATGTGGTGCACGATCTCCAGCGGGCATTCATCGCGATCATCGAGTTCCCGAAGAGTTTCGTCAGGCAGGCGTTTCTTGGCGAAATCCCGCAGCGACTTCAGGCTGAGTTTCAACGTTTTGCTGCTGATCATTGGCGGTGCCTCACTTTGCTGCGACGCTGTGCATTTCACGGACCTTAGTAGTCAATTCGGGCAAGAATTCCAAGATGTCGTCGACAATTCCGACATTAGCCACCTGGAAGATGGGGGCCTTGGGGTTCTTGTTGATGGCGATGATGAAGGGATTGCCCTTGATGCCAGCCAGATGCTGGAATGCGCCACTGATGCCGCATGCCAGATAGACCTTGGGCTTCACGGTTTTTCCAGAAGACCCGACCTGGCGGGATTTCTCCAACCACTTGGCATCCACCACGGGACGCGAGCAGCTGACCGCCGCGCCCAGGGCGTCGGCCAGTTCCTGCGCGATAGCTACATTGTCTTTTTCCTGGATGCCACGGCCGATAGAAACCAGAACGTTGTGCTTGGTGATGTCCACGTCGCCCGCTTCGGCGACGACGGTCTCGAGGTACCGGCGTCCGGCGGTTAGAGCACCAACCTGGGATGATTTGTCGACGATAGTCCCAGCGACCGGAGTATTTTCGGGAGCCTTGAACGCTCCCGGACGCACTGTGACTACGGCGCCAGAGGAAATGTCACAACGCTACATGGGCGCTCACTTGCCCGCCGAATTCCTGGCGGACTACTTTGAGATCGGCGCCATCAACGCCGGCGATGTCCGACGACGTCAGAGACGAAAGCGAAGTTCAGCTTGATGGAAAGACCGGGCGCCAGGTCGATTCCGAAGTGGTCATGTGCGACTAACACAATGCTGTCGGCTGGCAGGACATTCACCAGCGCTTTCCGGATCAATTCCGCGTTGGGGTAGGCCAGAGCTTCATTCGCGATCTTCCAAATCTCAGCATAAGAGGCACGGAGCGCATCGCAAGCAACGTCAAGCTCGACACCAGAACCTGCGACGATAGCTGTGAGAGACGCGGTAGGGTCAATCTTTCTGGCGGCCGCCGCCAGTTCCGCAGTGGAATCATCGGGCACGCCGCCCTTATGTGCGATGTAAGCAAAAATGCGCGGCATTATTTCAACCCTCCTTTGGCTGCGACTAACTCCAGAACTTTCTCGACGTTCTCTTCGCGGCTGCCGCTGAGCATCTGAGCGCCCTTGCCCAGAGTGGGCACGAAGTAGTCCAGACGATTCACTTTCGCTGCAGGCGCCCCAACAGTATTTGGCTCAACCGCCAGGGCGGACGCGCCGTAGGCCGGAATGGGCACAGAGGCTACTGCGCGGATACCTCTCATGCCGACGTAACGCGGCTCGTTGATGCCGGTCTGGATCGAGAGCACGCAAGGCAGATCAATTTCGTTCATCTCCTTGTTCCCACCCTCTATTTCGCGGCCAATCTTCAGCTTTCGGCCTTCGAGAACTTCGATGGAATTGACCAGGGAGGCAAACGGATAATCGAGCATCGCCGCCAGCATTCCGCCGACCTGCGCGCCTCCGTCCTCGGCCTGAACTCCGGTGAGGACCAAGTCGTAATTACCTGTTTGCACGAAAGCCTTCAGGATGGTTGCAATGCCCCGGCCGTCTGATCCAGTGAAGACATCATCAGAGAGCAGCACGCCGTGGTTCGCGCCCATGGCCATTTCCCGGCGCAGAATCTCTTCGTCATCTTCTCCCCCAACCGTGACCACGGTGACGTTCCCGCCGACTCTGGCGACGATCTGCAGGGCCTCTTCGACCGCGTAGTTGTCCGGCTCGTTGATCGAATAGACCAACTCGTCGCGCTCGATGTCATTTCCCGCAGCATTGAGTTCAATCTCGTTCTCCGAAGTGTCGGGCACTCGTCTGGCACAAACTAGAATTTCCACATTTACCTCCCCATGACGCATTCTTGCTGGATCTCAACCGCCCGGGCCGCTTCCAAAGCTTGGCTTTCACGCACCATCTGTTGGTCGGCCAGTTCCGCGAGATCAATCGCGGTCATCTTTGCTTCCATGCCAGCGACTTTGATCGCATCTTCGATATTCACCATGCAGAACGGGCACGCGGTCACGATCACGTTGGCCCCGGCTTCCGCCGCCATCTGCACTCGTTTCACACCCATGCGCTGCGTCTTCCTTGGGCTCGTAGAAGAGCATCAGTCCGCCACCGCCGCAGCAGAACGAGCGGTCGCGAGAGCGGGTCATTTCGACGCGCTTTAGTCCGGGAATAGCATCGAGCACGCTGCGCGGGTCGTCATAAACCTGGTTGTGCCGTCCCAGATAGCAGGGATCGTGGTAGGTGTAGACATTGTTTCCGTTCTCTATGGGGTTGAACTTGATCTTGCCGGACTTGACTTCACGCGCGATCACCTGAGTGATGTGCTCGACGGGCGGAATATCTTTGTAGTCATGCTGCAGTGCGTTGAAGGCGTGCGGGTCAGCGGTGACGATCCGCTGTACGCCGGATCCTTTGATCGCGTCCCTGTTGTGGTCGCGCAAAGCGGCGAACAGCAGTTCTTCGCCGAAGCGGCGCACTTCATGTCCACTGTCTCTTTCTGCGGCACCCAGGATTCCAAAGTTCCCGCCAATGTGGTCGAGAATCTTCGCGGTGGCCCGGCCAATCGACTGCATCCGGTCATCGTAGGAAGTGATGCTGTCGACGAAATACAGAGTGTCCGCGCGATTAGTCGTGTCGATGGTTGTTACGTGGCAGAGTTGGGCGAATTCTTTGGCGTTTACCCAATCGGCTCGTTTCCTTTCCATCTTGCCGTAAGGATTGCCACGGCTCTCCAACGCCTTCAGCGGCTTTTGCAGGGACTGAGGCACATTGCCGTCATCAATCATGCCGCGACGCAAATCGACGATCTTGTCGATGTACTCGACCAGCAGTGGGCATTCTTCTTCGCAAGCGCCGCAAGTTGTGCAGGACCAGATTTCGTCTTCTGAATAGATGTTGCCGACGAGTGGCTTGCCATTGCCCGAGTGGCCGAACATTCGATAATGCTGGAATGCATAATCGCGCGCCTTGATGGTGATGAACCTTGGGGACAATGGCCTGCCCACTGCATTGGCCGGGCAGTTGTCCGAGCACCGTCCACAGTCGGCACAGGAATAGAAATCCAGCATGTGCTTCCAGGTGAAATCTTCGAACGTTTTGACCCCGAAAGATTTCACCTGATCCAAATGCTCATCGCTGACGCCCCATTTCACCGGTTTCAGCGTGCCCTTCTCCAGCTTGGCGAAATAAACATTGAACAGAGAGGTTTCCACATGAAACTGAATTCCGAATGGCCGATAGCACAGCAAAAAGTAGAAGGTCACTTCGTGGACGAGATATCCGGCAAAATACAAGCGCCCGAGTGTGGGCAAGGGAGTTGAAACCAGAGCGATCTTGAACAACCACGGGAGGGATAGGAAAGCTGCGAACTCCACGGTCTGACCGGGCTGTGCCCGAGCCGCCGCTTTCGCCGCCTCAAACAGGCTGTCGGCCACCATCAGAATTGCGATCAGCGACAGCAGGAAGATGGCGTCGGCTTTGTGGGCTTTCCCGAACCGCGCGGGCACTTCATAGCGCGCTGGTTTGAACGCCAGCCTGCGCACGATCGCGACTATCATGCACAGAAAAACTACCGTAGCAGCGTAGTCAGTGGCGATTTCATAGATGTGTCCGGTTTCTCCCGACAACCCCGGCATCACGAAAGTCGGCGAAATTCCAACAATCAGCACCGTGAATGCACGCATCGCGAGAAGAATGAATCCAGCAAAAATGAGAATATGCAGGGTTCCGGCAGCTTTGTAGCGCGGATGCTTCCACTGCCCCAGCCAGAACTTGAAAACCCTTCCCAGGCGGGCTAACGGTCGATCGAAACGAAGGTCAGGTGCTGCCCGCAGCAGCGGTACCAGACGCCTGGCCACGATGTAGGCGAAACTGGCAATGCCCAGGAGATGAATCATTAAGAAGAGCAGTCGTCCATCAACCAACCAGGACCTAACTTGCTCAACGGACTGGATGCCTTCGCCCATAATGCGTCCAATCCCGTCTGCCGTCCATTCCTACGCAATCATTTGCGTCAGTACTTTCTCCTCTTTCGCGCTCGGCGGTGGTGCTTGTGCCGGTTGAACAAAAGGGGCAGGGACTGTCAGGGGGATAGGTACTCGAACGGTCGCCTCCGGCTCGGCTACGGGTTTGGAAATTCCCTGTGCCTTCACCGGGGGAATCTTTTCTCTTTTGCGCGGCTGTCTGACCGCAACAGCTTCACGTAGCTCCTCGAAACTCAATTTCAACAACTCTTCCAACCGCCGCAGATCGGGCGCGGCGTGCACGTCTCCGCTGAATCCGAAATACATAGTGCCGTCGTAACTCAAAATGGCACAGTTGACCGCCATTTCACCGCCCACCGGAACGTAGGGATACCAGCGAATCATCTTGTGGCCGAGCAGATAGAGTGGGTATTGCGGCCCAGGCACATTGGTACACACCATATTGAAAGGTGTGAAGGACACCTGGCTCACCATGGGCCCGACCATCGCTTGCATAGCATTCGGGAACATGCCGATCAAACCACCGGCCAGGCTGACCAATTCTGCCGCATGCGAGTGCTTCAGAAACTCGGTCCTCTTATGTACTGCAGCCAGCAGCCTTCGCGGATTGCGGATGTCCAGCGGAACGGTGACGGGAAGAATCGTGATACGGTTCCCCAGTTCGCCCGGGCTATCGTTGGCGCGCAAGTTGACTGGAACCATCATGCGGAGGAGCCTCCCCTTGACCTGATCGCCATGCAGTTGCAAATAGCGCCGGATGGCGGCCGTCACCAAGGTGAGAATCACGTCATTCACGCTAGCCCCGCAGATTTGCCGTATGGCTTTTACCTCCGCCAACGGAATGTCGGCCCACGCGAACTTCTGCGGGCCACGGTAAAGAACGTTGAAGCGCAGCCTCTCGGTGAGGGCGGTGATTTCCGGAAGCAGATGGGATGACTGGTCCGGGGCCACGCTCCCGCCATTCGTGGCCATGCGCTCGGTCATATCCAACACGTCCGCCCAGGCGGAGAGAATCCGCCTGACGAAATCGCCGCAGGAATTCACCACTCCATCGGTAAGCGAATTGATTGGGTCGCGCGGCGCGGGCACGCGGAAACGGAATTTCTTTCGCGGCAGGCGAGGCACGTCAGGGGTCGCATCCAGGAGCACATTCATGATGCCCACGCCGGCAATGCCATCGGCAACGCAATGATGCATGCGCAGGATGAGCCCGGTGCGATTGCCTTTCAGGCCATGAACAAGAGTGATGTCCCACAGCGGATGCTGCCGGTCCATTACCGTGCTGAAAAGTTTTCCAGCAAGCGCCTTCAATTCGGTATCGGTACCATGTTTGAGCGTGACTTCGCGAAGATGGTTGCGAATATCAAAGTTGGGGTCGTATTCCCAGGTCGGTAGCCCAATATTCAGGGGCGGCGCCGCGACCCGCTTGAGGTAGCGTGGCAGGCGTGGCAGTTTCGTTTCGATGAATCGGGTAAACGCTTTGAACGGGATCTCACCCTCCAGCACGCTTACGCTGGCCACGTTGAGTGGCATACCCTCGCGTTCCAGATTTAGAAACACGGTGTCACCCCAGGAAAGGCGGTCGCCTTGTTGATGGTTCTGCATGACGGCTCCCCAATGCGCTCCCTTTACGCCACAAAAGTAAATCGTGACGCCAGTTTCGTCAGCTTGAACACTTTGTAGACATCGACGTTGATGCTGCGCAGTGCGACCTTGACGCCTTTTTCCCGGGCCAGGCCGGCGAACTCTTCCATCGCTCGAAGGGCGGCGGGATCGATCCGGCGGAGGGAAGAAACATCCAGGACCACCTCACCGTCGGAGCCATCCAGTTTTTCACCGGCCTCTCGCAATGTTTCAACTACGCGCTCCTCGTCAATCTTGAGCCACACGGCGATCATTGCCATACGCACTCCCATCCGCTACGCGGTTTGTCGCTGTGACGCGCCGGTCGCTTTCGCCACTTCCCGGCCTTCGTACGCTTTCCAAAACAGCTCGGTCAATTCGCCCATCAACGGCATGCGGGGGTTCGATCGCCCAGAGGGATCGTCAAAGGCCAGCCTGGTCAAATCGGGCATCGCCCGCTCGAATTCTTCCTTCGAGATCCCCAGATCGGCGATCGAACGTGGAAATCCCAATTGGTCGAGTAACTTTTCTATTGCCATGACCAGGTTCTTCACCTTTTCTTCAACTGTATGACCGCCCAGGCCAAGCAGATCGGCGACCGTGGCGTATTTCTTATGTGCCACATGTCCTTTCTGATAGGGCGATGGCACAAACTTGCTCGGCACTGCAGCGTTATACGCAATCACATGGGGCAACATAAGCGCGTTTGCCCGGCCATGGGCCACGCCGAAACGCGCCCCGAAGGCGTGCGCCAAGGCGTGATTCACACCCACCGAAGCGTTGGAGAACGCCAAGGCTGCGATGCAGGCGGCGTTGTGCATCATGCATCGCGCCTCTTCATCGCGGGGATGCTCATACGCGATGGGCAGGTATTTGAAAACCATGCGAATCGCCTGCATGGCGTTGCAGTCGGTGTAGGGCGACGCGTAAGTCGAGACTGCGGCTTCCAACGCATGGGTCAGGCAGTCGATACCGGTATCGGCGGTAAGCCCTTTTGGCATGGACATGACGAATTGCGGGTCGACGATCGCGACATCAGGGGTCAATGAGTAGTCGGCAAGCGTCACCTTGCGCCCCAGTTCCTTGTCGGTCAAGACGGCAAACGGCGTAACTTCGCTCCCGGTTCCGCTGGTGGTGGAGATGGCAATCAACCGTGCCCGGTTCATCTTTTCGGTCGGGTACTGGACCACGCGCTTGCGAAGATCCAGAAAGGGCGTGGCCAGTTCTTCCAGGTCCGCCTGCGGCGACTCATATTTGAGTTTCATGATCTTCGCCGCGTCAATTACGGATCCACCGCCCAACGCGATGATCTGGTCTGCCTTGTAGAAATCAAGAGCCTCCACTCCTTGCGTGATGACCTTGACCTCGGGCTCTGCGTCGGGGATCACCGAGACGTGGACGTGGGTTTGTTCCGGAATGTAGCGCCGGACAATATCCACGTGCCCGAATCTCTCCAGCGCTGGATTGGTAATAATGATGGTGGACTGCGATGGGAACCGCCGCAGATTCTCCACCGCGTTCATGTTGAAATAGATTTGATTGGGAACCCGGTACCACATGTGGGCTTGTGTCCTCCGAGCGACGCGCTTGATATTGAGGTAGTGATAGATGTTTACGTTATCGGTGGTGCTGTTCCCGCCGCCGGTTCCACATCCGAAGGAGAAGGTGGGCACCAGATCGTTGTAAACCGCGCCCAGAGCTCCGACGGAACCCGGTGAATTCACGATGATCCGGCCCGCGTTGATCACCTCGCCAAACTTGCGGATAATTTCGTCGTTACGCGAGAAAATCACCGCCGTGTGTCCCAGTCCACCGGCATGATTGACGTCCACGCAAACCTTGAGCGCCTCATCCACGGATTTCGCCCGGTAGACGGCCAGCAGCGGGAACAGCTTCTCGACCGACAGTGGATATTTGCGCCCTACACCTTGAATCGGCGCAATCAGCAATTTGGTGTTTGGCTTGACTGAAAGACCGGCGAAGCCAGCGATATCGGTGGCCTTCTGGCCGATGGCTATGGGCCGCATGAAGCCGGTCTCGGGATCGATCACTGTGCGCGTCAGCAGCTCGCATTCTTTTTCATTGCAGACGTGTGCGCCCAGCTCGGCAAATTTCTTCAGCACGCGGTCATAGATCTCATCGTCAATCACCAGGGTCTGTTCGGAAGCGCAAATGGTGCCGTTGTCGAAGGTCTTCGAGATGATGATGTCCACCACGGCCGTGCTCAGGTCCGCGGTTTTCTCCAGGTAAACCGGCGTGTTGCCCGGTCCTACGCCCAAGGCAGGCTTACCCGAGCTATAGGCGGCCTTCACCGCACCTGGCCCGCCTGTGGCATCAATCAGGGCCACGTCTTTGTGCCGCATCAGGTATGCGTTGTCCAGCAGGCTGTGCGATTCCAGACAAGTGAAGACCCCTTCGGGCGCGCCGTGTTTGAGCGCAGCCTCATACATGATCTTTACCGCTTCGGAACAGCAGCGCCAGGCCTTGGGATGGGGACTGAAAATGACCGCGTTCCGCGTTTTGATGGCCATGACGCATTTAAAGAGGACTGTCGAAGTTGGGTTCGTAATCGGAGTGAGCGAAAAGATGACTCCGATCGGTTCAGCCATCTCTACGAGATTGCGCTCCGGAAACTCGCGAATGATGCCGACAGTACGTTTGTCTTTGACGTAGTTGTAGACAAACTCCGTGGCCACCATGTTCTTCAGGACTTTGTCTTCCATAACGCCGAGCTTGGTTTCTTCAACCGCCAGGCGTGCGAGATGGGTCGCTTGTTCCAGGCCAGATAGAACCATCGCTTTGACAATGCGGTCAACGTCCTCTTGGGTGAATTGTGTAAAGACGGCAGCAGCGGTTCTGGCTTGGCTAACTAGTCGCTCCAGGTAGGCAATCCGTTCTTCACTGAGGCTCTCTGCGGCAACCGGGATTTGAACCCGCTCCTGCACTGCTTCGCTTGCGATCATTGCTACCCCCAGTATCGATTCGAGGGGCCCATTACCCATGAGAAAGATGCCTACCTATATGTTGCAAGCGCCCGCGACTTGGCACGGCAGTCGGAGCGCTTGATGAAAGCTTCTCTGTTCCTATGCGTAGTCAATGGGATGCTTTTCCAGCCAGTGCGCGTCGCACACTCTGTCAATGTTCCGCAACGCCCCGCAGGCTACGCTTGCAGCCAAACGGCGATTCTGCCAAACAATGCCGGCACCAAAACCGATTGCGCCACCGAGCAAGGCAAACGCCAACACCCTTGCGATCGATCTATGCTGGTTTCCGGGAAACCCACCTAAAATGCCAATGGATGCTCCAATGGCCGCAGGCGTTAAGGCGTTTCGAACCGACTCGTCTAACGATGGGTTGAGAGGCCTTCGTTCGAGGAATGCTTTTCGGGCGGAACGAGCTCCCTCCAGCCCGGAACTCAGAACCTCTCGACCGTAATCGACCTCGGATATTGACCACGCGCGCAGACCCATAAGATTGCCCCGCCACTCGATCGACTGTTGATGACACGTTCACTACACCATTAGCGCGGGGCTGAGACCGTGTCACCTGTCACTCGTAGTTGTGAGCGTGGTCACAGCGGAAATGTCCGCAGAGTCGAGGCGGCCGATGCCGCCGCGTCTGGCAGGGAGTCTAGGGAGTTGAGGAACTTCAGATGAACTGGATTAGGAAAGGTCCTGAGAAGAGCGAAGGTGTTAACCACGCTGAGCGGATGGCCAAATTACGAAATCATGATTTACGGCTAAGCGGTAAGAGGCGGCGACCTCGATTCGAAACTGTTGACGAAGGCTTTGGGAAGAGCACGGCCTCAGCCACGCTGCCAAAGATATACACGCGACCTGGCTTCATCCCGTGAGGCGGTTACCTCTGCGGGTCGGAGTCACTTGAAACTTCGCGTCTGTTTTGGTGCGGCCGAAGCCGCACTCTACCCGAAGGCCCGCAGGAAAGTCCTCCCGCTTCCTACGAGACCACACTTTTCTGAGCTGCCCAATATTTCTGTCGCAGCTCGCGCTTCAAGAGCTTGCCAGTCCCGGTTTTCGGCAGGCTTCCTAGAAACTCAACTGACCGGGGACACTTGTAGTGCGACAAACGGGCGCGGCAAAATTCCAGTATCTCCTCTTCTGTGGCTTCCGCTCCGGGCTTTAGGACGACGATCGCCTTCGGTACCTCTCCCCACTTCGCATCGGGAACCGGTATGACTGCTGCTTCGTACACCGCTGAATGGCCGGAGAGTACCTTTTCCACTTCCAGCGAAGAGATGTTTTCACCTCCGCTCACAATAATCTCTTTCTGGCGGTCAACGATCTGAAGGTAGTTGTGCAGGTCGACGGTGGCCACGTCTCCCGTATGGAACCAGCCGTCTTGCATGACGGCCGAGGTGGCTTGAGGCTGGCGCCAATATCCGTCCATCACGCCATCGCCTCTTACCACGATTTCGCCAATAGCAATGCCGTTGTGGAGCACCTCCTTTCCGTCGGGGCCGAGCACCCGCAGCTCGACACCGGGAATGGCAAACCCGGTCATGGCCTGGCCGGTGTAGCGCTGCTCCCCTTCCCACGCGACGCCCGATTTCATGGGCGATTTGGTGAGTGTCGGACAAGTCTCGGTCAGGCCGTACCCTGAGAGGCAGGCGCAGCCCAGATTCTCCTGAGCTTCTCTTACCAAGGTAGGCGAAGAAGCTGCCCCGCCGATGATAATCGTCTGCAGGCTGCTCAAATCGTGCTTCGGCCTTTCCGGAGAATGCACGAGCGCTGCGACCATCGTGGGTACCATGGCGCAGGTACTTACACGATGCCGTTCGATGAGGCGGAACACGTCAACCGGATTAAAGTGGTGAATCATGACATGCGTGCCGCCAACTACGGTGATGGTGTGTGCCGAGCCCCACCCGTTGGCGTGAAACAGCGGAATAGTGTGCAGCCACACCGACTGGCACGACATTTCGCCAAGGGTGGTCGGGGACGTCTGTCCTGCCACCAGCACGGATAAAGCGTGCAAAAAAATGTTGCGATGGGTGAGCATCACACCCTTTGGGCGGTCACTCGACCCGCTGGTATAGAAGAGTTCGGCAACCGAATTCTCATCGATCTGCATGAAGTCACATTCGAAGGGAGGGGAAGCGGCAAGGAGGCCGTCGTAGTTGCGTGGCGCCAGCCAGCTCGCCTGAGGCTCTCCATCCAGGAGAAAAGTGGTTTCGATCGATGGCACAGCGGTGCGAAACGCCTCTGCCAACGGCAGGAAAGTTGTTTCTGTAAACAAGAATCTGGCTTGGGCATCATTCAAAACGAATGCAAGCTCCTGCGGTGCCAGGCGTATGTTCAAAGGAAGCAAGATGCAACCGGCTTCCAGAACTCCGTAGTAGGCCTCCAACAACCGATGACAGTTGGTGCTCAAGAAAGCGATGCGATCGCCCGGCTTTGCCCCAGCCGTGACCAGCGCGCCCGCCAGGCGCGCAGAGCGCTCGGCGAATTGCGCGTAGCTAAAGCGCTGATCGCCGCAAACCACTCCAACTTTATTAGGAAATTGCTCCCGCGCGTAGCGGAGGAAACGAATAGGAGTAAGAGGGATATTCATGTGCGCCTCGCGATGGACTGATAACTCATGACAAATAGTGGCCGTCCGCCCATTTGCTCGTTGCAGGCGGGCGCGAGGATGGTTCGTAATGGTGCTGTCTCATCCGAGCCGATTCCGCAGCCGCGGTTTTATCAGAGTCGCAAAGCGGCGGTTTCGGTTAGTGGCTGAGCTCGCTAAGGGAAGGGCACGGCTTCAGCCGTGCCGCCAAGAATGCATCAGAGGCCGAGCTTCAGCCCCTGGGGCGGTTACCTCAGCAGCTGAAGCCATTCGACGTGGCGGCCTTGCGGCACGGCTGAAGCCGTGCCCTTCCACGGTTCCTTCTTAGGCAACCGCCGCCATGTGCTTTTTGCCTTTCTTGCCGCGGTGCTCAGCCTTGTGCTCCGTTTTATGCGCAGCGGGCGTCTTCACCACAACGTCCATCAACGCCTTTTGGGCATCAACGTAGCTCTTAACACCTTCCCGCGTCAGCTCAGCCAACGGCACGAAGGGGAATGGCCGCAACAGTTCGACGCTCTTGCCCGCGGTCTTCACATTTGCGTTCATCTGTTTGCCGGCAAGATCGACCAGTTTCTTCTGGGCATCCATGAAGGACTCGGTGGCTTGCCGCGCCAGCTCAGAGAGCTCAGTCTTCTTGACTTTCCTGACAGCGCCGTTCGTCTTCTTGCTGCCCGTGGCTTTGGCAGTCTCCTCCACGATGACGTCGAGGAAGTGTTTCTGGGCTTTCACGAAGTTCTCCATGCCTTCGCGGGCCAGGTCCATCAGGGGTTCGCCGCGGAACGGTTTGCCCGCCTTGGCGGCTTCTACCCAGGTGTGGGTCTGCTTGCCGGCGATCTTCAGGAACTCCTCCTGCATGTGAATGAAAGTCTCCACGCTGCGGCGCAGCAGGTCCGTCATGGCATGGGCCGCCGGCGAATCTCCAATGCGCTCTTCCACGCCGGTCATAAGCAATTCATGCTGCCGCTTCCCCAGATCGAGAAGCACTTTTTGTCCTTCGATGAAGTTGGTCATACCCTCCCCGGCCACTTCGCTGAGAAGAGCGGTGGGAGAGTGATGTGGGTCGGTCAGTTGCTGCCGCAGAGCATGCATGACGTTCGCGTTCTGCCGCATCGCAAGATCCAGGAGAATCCTTTGCGTAGCGAAGAAACTCTGAACGCCCTGCTCCGCCCAACCCGATAGGATAGTGACAAACGATGACTCCCTGGGATGAGCCCGGGGGGTCTCGGTCTTGGTGGTTGCTGGCATATGATACCTCCAAATTTGCTGCACTGCAGCATTCGACTTAACTATACGAGCGCCAATTACTTGTGTCAAGATATATATGTCCATTTGTGCAGAGCAACATAGGTGGGTTAATCACAGGAACAATGAAATCCTCCACAGTCATCATCAAGAAATACGCCAACCGCAGGCTCTATGACACTGGCGGCAGCCGCTATGTGAACCTCGACGATATCGCCGCACTTGTCCGCGAAGGCAAGGATGTCAAGATCGTGGACGCGAAAACCGGCCAGGATCTGACCCGCGTCACTCTGACCCAAATCATCACCGAGGATGCCAAGGACAAACCCACTGGCCTGCCGCTCGAACTGCTGCGCCAGCTCATCATCGCCTCCGATGAGGTGCGGCAGGAGTTCGTCATGTGGTATTTGAAGTCCGCGTTCGACACCTATCAAAAGGTGCAGGATGCGGTGCAGAGCCGTTTGGGCGAAGTTCAGTCCGCCATTCTGTCGCCCGTCGACATGATGAAGAGATTTTTAGGCTCGACGCCACCACCGCCGAAAGCCGAGGCCGAACCAGAGATGGACATCCTCCGAAAGCGCGTGGCCGAGTTGGAGGCGCGGCTGGAGAAAGGCGGGCGGGGAAAACGCTCGAAGCACACTAATAAATCGGAAGACGTCCGGAAGCGCGCCCGTCCGAGCAGGGCCTGAGCGGGCATCCTGGCAGCCTATGACTCGAATGTGCTATGGAGCAACTTGGACCCTAGCGGTATAATCGCCCATGGAACAAGCATCCGCCTGCTATGCGCACGCCGGCATAAAAGTGCGCGGATGCGGGCAGACTCAGGCCGAACTTGCGCACACGGAAAAGGGCGACACGCCCCTCGAAGCTGAGATCCCGCATGCAATCACCCCAACCTCACCCGGAAGCCAGCAACTCACTTTGGACCGAAGCGCTGTTTGGGGCTGAGGTTCTGTTGCTGCACGCCATGCCGGTTTACTACGGCTTTGGTGTGCCGCGTGGCGATGACTCCGGCGTGGTTATCATTCCTGGTTTTCTCGGCACCGATCTCTATTTAACGGAACTGCACGGCTGGCTGGGACGCATCGGTTACCGGCCATATTTTTCCGGCATCGGCATCAACGCTGATTGCCCGAATCTGCTGATCCAGCGTCACGTCAGCGAGACCATCGAGAGAGCCTTGGACGAGACCGGGCGCAAGATTCACCTTATTGGCCACAGCCTGGGAGGTGTGATCGCGCGCTCGATTGCCGGTGGCAGGCCGAAAGACGTCGCGTCGGTGATCACACTCGCTTCGCCCATTCGCGGCACAGTGGCGAATCGCTCCGTTATCCACGCGGCTGAGGCCGTTCGCCTGCGCATCCTGCAGGAGCATGGCGATGGCGTGCTGCCCCGCTGCTACACCGGACGCTGCACCTGCAATTTTATTGACTCGCTGCGGCGCAAGGTCCCGGACTCCATGCTCCAGACCGCAATTTACACGCGCCATGACGGTATCGTGGACTGGCGCTATTGCATGACCAGGAAAGATGGGAGTGATTTCGAAGTGCCGGGTACGCACATCGGGATGGCGTTCAATCCGTCAGCATACTCGATCGTCGCGCAGCGTTTGGCGCTGACCCATTCCTCTTAATTCTCGCGGCCGGCCATTTCCAATACGGCGCCTGTCGTCGTTTCCAGTTCTTCAACGATTCCGCCTTGCCGCTCCAGGCGCAACGCGGCTTTCGCCAAACTATTATTCACAACCTCGAACGTGCCCGAACAATTCGTCTTCACGTAAGGCAAACGATGGATGCTAGGCCCCCCGCCATCGAAAGCCGCTTTCAGGTACAAGCCGTCTTTCGTGTAGCCACGAAAATTCCACGCGAATTCATCCGCAGTGCTTTTGGTTTCCTCCAAGTTCCGAATCAACTGTTGTTCGCCTTGGTGGCAGAAAACCGCTTTGCGAAAGACCAGCCCGAACGGCATCTCGTAGGCCAGGGCCTCCAATGTGCTCGCAGGTCCGCGGGGCCGCGGAAAATAGGCATGCGCCCATCGCCAGAAGTCGCGATGCCGGTATCCACAATTGTGTCCTTGCACGCCAAACCCCAGAGGATCTCCTGCAAAACTCCGGCCATCGAGCGTGATCTGCCCGGAAAATCGCGCATCAGAATGCGGCGACCGGGAAAATCCGATCCAGCCCTTGTTGCTCAGGGTGACAGCAAACGTTGAACGGTAGTGCAGGTTCCAGGAAATCTTGTGCCCGTCAACTTCCAGTGCTCCGCGGCAGGAGTTTTCGTCGATTTGATTTCCGCCGATGTGGAAATGAAATGGATTTTCTCTTCTGGAGCTGAGATCCAGATCGTTTAACGGAAATCCCCGAATAAAGCTCTGCGGATTTTCATCCCGCGGAAACCATGTGGCCCACACCTGCACCGGCATGCCACGCGGATTTTCAGGACAGCCATTGCGCCCGGGATTGAGCAGAAGATAGCGGAACCACCACGCCCCAGTTCCCTCCGCAAGTCCCAGACGAATAAACCAGACCTCGTATCGGCGGCGGCTGGAAAGTGAGGAATAGACTTCGTTCAAGGTCTTCACGCTAGCTGCTCCGATTGTATAGCTGATAAGGGAAAACGCATTGCGCGTCCTCATCTCAGTCCGAGCTTGCAAGCATCACTTGACTAGCAACTTATGCTAAGAGGCTGGCATTGACCAGACCACGCGGTCAGGCGTTTCCCTATGACGCAAACTATCGCTTCAGTTCAGCTCAAGCAGGAAACGCTGGAGGCTTTCGATGTTTACGTTGGCGGCGCCGAGGTGGCCATGGAGCAAACTTCGGAAGCGAACGGCCCGTTCCTGTGGTCCGACGCCAGTTCGAAGAGGTCCCAGCAAGTCGGCGACGGGCATGTCGTGGCTCAATTCTGGTCGGGTAAGGGGCCGGTTAAAGTGCCGAGTGGTTTGATTCACGACTGGATCGGCGCCGCATTGATTCCGGAGTCGACCGTTGAAGACGTGCTCGCGCTGGTCCAGAACTACGATGACCACAAGAACATCTACCAGCCCGAGGTGGTCGCCTCAAGGTTAATCGGGCGCCACGGTAGCAATTTTGAAATCTACCTGCGCCTACTTAAAAAGAAGGTCATCACGGTGGTTCTCGATACTTATCATGACGTGCATTATCGGTCTCTGGATGGAAAACGTTGGCTCTGTCGCTCGTACTCTACACGAATTGCCGAAGTGGAGAACGCCGGAAGGCCCGGTGAACGAGTACTGCCCCCCGATACGGGCCACGGATTCCTGTGGCGCCTGTATTCCTACTGGCGATTCGAGGAGCGGTCCGGCGGGGTATGGGTTGAATGTCGCGCCATATCGCTGACGCGGGACGTCCCTTTCGGTTTGGCGTGGGTCATCGAACCGATCATCCAAGAACTCCCTAAAGAGTCCCTGGTCAACACTCTCGAGGCCACGCGCAAGGCCGTGCGCGCCGAGAGATAGAGGTTTCGTTATGCTCTTGCGGTTTCGGTTCGCGACACACTTTTGTAGGATTTCGATTTTTTGCTTTTGGATTGGCGGGTCGGGAAATTGTGGCAGCCGGACCTGTAAGCCGAATTCTGTCCGCCGGATTGCTCCCGCAGGACGGCCATTCCTCTGGGCCAGGCATTGCTGCCCGGCTCTAGCGACCTACCCGAAGGTTGAACGCGCCGAGCCGGCACGTGTCCCGCCGGTTCCGTGAGTCCTCGGCCAGACCTTCGAGGACCAACCGAACCGGCGGGATTCCCTTCCTATTTGGTCTTGCTCCGTGTGGGGTTTGCCTTGCCCGCTGCATTACTGCAGCGGCGGTGCGCTCTTGCCGCACCTTTTCACCCTTACCTCGGCGTCGCCGCCGGGGCGGTATGTTTTCTGTGGCACTTTCCGTCGAGCGGCCTTGAATCCGCTCTCCCGGACGTTATCCGGCACACTGCTCTGCGGAGTTCGGACTTTCCTCCCCCGCCATCCGAGGATAACGGGAGCGGCCGTCCGGCCCAGCTGCCAACTAGTTCATTATATGTGATTTGATGCAGGACATCCTTCTTCTTTCATCACCCCATCCGGGATCTGCAGGCCGAGTGCCTCGGCGAAGCCCGTCTCGCGCCTGCTAGACTGATACTGCACTCTGCCGACGTCTGACACTAGCTGCATGCGCACAATTGAAGCCGTCCGTCTCTCGTTGCAGTCACTCTGGGCAAACAAATTGCGCTCGGCGCTGACGTTACTTGGTGTGGTGATCGGCGTGGCGGCGGTGATCGCCGTGGTTACCTTCACTAGTGGCATCAACGGATATGTGGCGGAGAAAGTCTTCAATCTGGGTGCCGACGTCTTCATCATCAGCAAGGTCTCGCCTGTCATCACCAATATTGACCAGTTGCTCGAAGGCCAAAAACGCAAAGACCTGACCATGGAAGACTACGACGCTGTACTTGAAGCCTGCCATCAATGCACCATGGTGGGCGCTTCCATCCTCAACCCTTCCGGTCACGTCAAGTATGGTGAGCAATCGATCACGGACACGTGGATACGTGGGATGACCCCATCTATGTGGGAGATCTTTAACCTCGATTTGGCCGCTGGAAGGACGCTCAACCAGAACGATCTGAACAATCGCTCGAATGTGGCGGTCATTGGCACTGACGTTGTGAACACCTTGTTTCCCGGCGTGGACGCGTTAGGCAAAGAGATTCGAGTCGAGGGCCAGATCTATCGCGTGATTGGGACGGGCGTCAAACAGGGAACTACCCTCGGGCAAAGCCGCGATAACTACGTTGCCATTCCCATCACTACCTACGAAAAACAGTTCGGGTCGCACACCAGTATCCGGATTTCGGGCAAAGCGAACGGCATCGGCAGCCAGCTGGATGGAGCAATCGACGAGGCCCGCGCAATTCTACGGGCCCGGAGGCATGACATCCCCGGACAGCCCGACAGTTTTACCGCTGAAACCAACGCCAGCTTCCTGAGTTTGTGGTCGAACCTGAGCGGCACGTTTTTCATCACCATGGTCGTGATTGCTGCCATCTCGCTGATCGTGGGTGGCATCGTGATCATGAACATCATGCTGGTTTCTGTGACCGAGCGCACCCGCGAAATTGGTATCCGCAAAGCCATGGGTGCTCGCCGGCAGGACGTCCTGCTGCAGTTCCTGATTGAGTCCGGCATCATGGCCCTGGTGGGTGGTGTAGTCGGAGTATTGTTCGGAATAAGCCTGGCCAAGGGCATTACCGCACTAATCGGCATGCCCTCGAGCGTCAAGTTGTGGGCCGTCATTGCGGCTCTGCTGGTTTCGAGCAGCGTGGGGGTATTTTTTGGCGTTTATCCAGCGAAGCGGGCCGCAAGGCTTGACCCGATCGCAGCGTTGAGATTTGAGCTGTGAGACATTGATCATTGAGTGATTGAATCATTGAGACGTTGAATCATTGAGAGATTGAAAACGCCCATATGACGATGACTCAATGAACCGATGAATCAATGATCCGCTGATGTATTGATCCGATAACCATGATGCGCAGACGCGATTACGGCGAGATTGTCCAGATGGCGATGGAGACCATTCGCACCAACAAGATGCGCTCGGGACTGACCGTTTTAGGCATCGTGATCGGCGTGGCCGTGGTCATCGGCATTTCCTCGGTGGTTCGTGGGCTCAACGACAATGTGCGCGACATGATCAGCAGCATGGGCTCGAATATTGTTTTTGCCTTCCATCTTGAGCCGTTCACCTTTGGGCGGCCGACGGAAGAAATGCGCACACGTAAGGAACTTACCTACGATGACGCGATGGCCATGAAAGACTTGCCCCACGTCCTGGCTGTGACCACCGGACTTCGTTACTTCCGTCCGGAGTTTGGGGCTGGAACCTATGTGGTGAAATATGGCGACCGCAAAGCCAAGAGCACCATTCTGGAAGGCGACACGGCGACGGTAAAGGACGTTTTCGACATCCGCACGTCTGAAGGCCGGTGGTTCAGCGACATTGACGACACCCAGCATTCGTCCACCATTATTCTCGGCTCGGACACTGCAGATGAACTGTTCGGCAACGCCAGCGCGCTGGGCAAGGAGATCAACATTGACGGCCAGTTGTTTACTGTGATTGGTGTCGCGGAGAAGCGCAAGAGCGTCTTCGCCGGCGGTAAAAACCCCGACGACAACATCGTATATTTTCCGTTGACCACATTCCGCAAACTTCATCCTGAACTCAAGCAGTACTGGATCAGCATCAAAGCGACTTCACACGACGATATTCCGAAGGCGATCGACGAAATCCGGGAACTGCTGCGCCGCCGGCGCAAGGTTACGCCCGATAAGCCGGACAACTTCGCCGTCTTTACTCAGGATTCGCTTTCTGATGTCTGGAACCAGGTGACGGGGGCGGTTTTTATTTTCATGTTCGCCGTTTCCAGCGTTGGCCTGATCGTCGGTGGCGTCGGCGTAATGAACATCATGCTGGTTTCCGTGACCGAGCGAACCCGCGAAATCGGGGTGCGTAAGGCGATTGGAGCCCGCAAGCGGGACATTCTCCTGCAGTTCACGCTCGAGGCCATCACGTTGACCGCTATGGGAGGAGTTTTGGGCGTGCTGGTTGGCGGAATCATTACCTGGATCGTTCCTGAGGTCTGGAGTTCACTGCCTGCGAGGATGTCGGTGTTTTGGACGACGTTCAGCTTCAGTGCGGCGGCTGCCGAAGGCCTGCTATTCGGCATTTATCCCGCCTGGAAGGCTGCGAATTTGGATCCCATCGAATCCCTGCGCTACGAGTAGATCCTTCGCCACAGAGGTCACAGAGGTGCACAGGGGAAATCGGGTCCACCATGCTATTCTGCGCGATTGATGATTCCTCACATTCTCCACGCGATTGAAATCATCGCGGTATTGGGCACGTGCACTAGCGTGGCGTACTACCTGCTCTGTCTTTGGAGTGCGTCCAAGTTCTTTCGCGAGCGAAGAAGCGTGAGTGTGGGCGCCACATCCGGAGTGCTTCCGGTTTCCATTCTTAAGCCGCTGAAAGGCGTTGACCCCGGAATGTACGAAAGCTTGCGCAGCCAGTGCCAGCAGGACTATCCGGAGTACGAGATTATTTTCGGCGTGAACGAATCCGCCGACCCGGCGGTTGAACTGGTGAAGCAGCTTCAGGCAGAATTTCCGCAGCGGGCGATACGGCTGAAGGTTTGCAGTGACAACCTTGGCGCTAATATTAAGGTGAGTAATCTGGTTCAAATGATGAAGGAAGCACGCTACGAAAATATCATTGTGAGTGACAGCGATATTCGCGTTGAACCGGACTACTTGCGGCGGGTCGTAGGTCCTCTCGGCGATCCGAAAATTGGTTTAGTGACCTGCCTTTATCGGGGGGTTCCGGCATCCACGCTCGGCTCGCGTTTGGAATCGCTGGGCATCAGCACCGACTTTGTGCCGGGAGTGTTGGTAGCGCGCCAGATAGAAAACGGAATCCGCTTTGGCTTGGGCTCCACGCTGGCGTTTCGCCGGCGTGATCTCAAGGCAATTGGTGGGTTCGAAGCGATCGCCGACTACCTCGCGGATGATTACGAATTGGGAAAACGAATCGCTGGGCTGGGATTGAAGGTTGAACTTTCCGATGTAGTCGTTGAAACCTTTCTGCCGGGCTATAGCTTTGCCGAGTTCATCGGCCATCAGCTGCGCTGGTCGCGCACAATTCGCGAAGTTCGGCGAGGAGGCTACGTCGGTCTTCTGCTTACATATGGATTTTTTTGGTCTGTTGTGGCGCTTGTCGCTTCGCATGGTGCGGCGTGGGCGTGGGGGTTGCTCGCTTTGACCGCGTGCGCACGATTGATTATGGCGATTAGTCGTTCGGCAGCGATTCTGTGCGATTTTAAGGTTCGTCCCTGGTTGTGGCTGGTTCCGGTGCGTGATTTGCTCGCGGTCGCTGTTTGGGCGGCCGGTCTCGGTGGGAATACAATTTCCTGGCGCGGCAAGAGATTTCAGCTAAAAGAGGGAAAGCTGGCGCCAGTCTGAGTGCTGAAGGATTAGGCTGTAACTCAGGCGTTGTTGGTGAATCGCCGATTCCCGGGGAGGCACCGAGGCATTCCTGCCCCGATTTCACCGAGCTGTTTCGATCTCCGTCAAATACCCTAGGGCAGTTTGAGACAGTTCAACATTTGTACCTTTGGCAGCCTCAAAAAGCAGCGGAAGAGCTTCCGCCGCCTTGCCCGAGCGCATCAGAGCCACGCTGAAGAAAACTTGAAGGTGCTGCTTGTCTTCTAGTTCATTGCGCTTAAATATTTCTCTGAAAATCGGCACTGCTTCGCTGTACTTTCCCGCATCGACCAGAGCACAACCAAGTCGAGAGTCTAGCTCCAACGCGAAGTCTTCATGTTCAGCAAGTACATCTTGATATTCCGATTTCAACCTGGTGAACTCTTCACTGGCAATTTCGTATTGTTTCTCTTGTGCGTGTAGACTCGCTTGTGAGAGGACCACCTGTGACATCACGGCCCGATCCCCTTGTGCATAAGTCTTGGCCGAATCCAAGAGCTCTCGTGATTTCGCGACATTTCCAATCTGTGAATAGCAACTCGCTTTTCCCAACGCGATGGCCGCTCGATCAATGTCTGTTGCTGCATCCTGCATGAGCGCTGAAAGAACCGAGAGAGCTTTCAGGTTATGCCCATCACGGCTCAGTTGCAGCGCGGAATGGAACACATTCCAATCTACGGACAAGAGTTGGTCTCCCCACTTTGAAGCTGAATAACGCCAGTATGATAGCCGACCAAATCGGCCGTTTAACCCGTCTAGGCAGGCCGCCGTCGGCCGGTCGTAAGCACATCCAGTCCTAAGCCTCTGGATCCGAACCCATAACCCCTTCAAACCTGCCGTCCGCCAGAACACGATACTGCCGACCGCGCCAGGTGATCGTGTTTCCGAAGAAGCCGGCGATCCAGACGGCAAAAGCCGAACAGATCTTCCAGGGGCAACAAGAGCCAATTGATTTTTGCCCGCAGAACTCTCGCCGAAACAACATAAGCGGCCAGGAATCGCACTAACAAGGCGGCGGGCAAGACCGGCCACCACTCCGGTCGAACGGCGCAGACCAGCAGGGCCAAAGGAAGCGGCATAGTGAATAACTGCCCGATATAGCCAGCCGGGCGCGAGCGCCGCGTGCTGCGTGCCCAGCGCAGCCGGTGCGCGATATTTTGCCGCAATTTGGCGCTGCCGATGTGGTGCTCGATTACGTAAGAGGAGAGAATCACTCCGTAGCCCGCTTCGGCAGCGAACTTGCCCATCACGAAGTCCTCGGCTAGATAATCTTTGAGCCGGTCGAAGCCGCCGATTTCTTGCAGCGCACGCTTGCGCGCGACGATAGTTGGCCCAACGGCAAACTTCATTCCTTCCAGCATCCGCGCCACAAGAATTCCGGCGATGAAATCCGTGTTCATTCCCGTAGCTTCCAAACGTGACCAAAGGCTTGCGCCGGGCACTGCCCGGTAAGGACAGGTGGCCACGCCCAGGTTGGGCGCGCCAAACTCCGCAGACACTTTGCGCAGAAAGTCCGGCGTCACTCGAATGTCGCTGTCGCTCATGACCAGCAGATCGTTTTCCGCCGTGGCTAGCATTTGCGACAGACTGAAGACTTTGGCATTCGGATACGGCGGCTCTCCGGTTACTGAGCAAGCCGCGCCGGAATTCGCGGATATTCGGCCTGCAATTTCTCCACAACTGCGACTGCGGGATCCGCTCGGTCTCTTACGGCAAACAAGATTTCGAACGACGGATAATCCTGCTCGAAGAATGTCCGCAGGTTCGATTCGAGTCCGTCATCGAGTCCTGCGAGAGGTTTGAGGATACTGACCGGTTCGGTTGAAGCAGTGGCCGGAGGCTGGACTGAAAGATAGCGGAACGTTGCCACGATTGAAAGCAGCGAGTACACGAGTGCGCCCGCGAGCAGCGCGAGCAACGCGAGACTTACCTCAATCACTTATTTCTCTGTTGGTGAGAATTGATTTGCCCCCGCTCCGGGCCAACAGGAAGCGCGGCCGGCCGCGTAGTTCTTTGGGGTCGTCCTGGTCGGTCCATAGGAATATTCTTTGCGGACCATCCCAAAGGGTGTCAAACGAACTTTGCGTTTCCCAAACGTGCGGCGCATCGGGGAATTGCGAGCCATACCATAGATTTCCGCTGGGCGCGTGGAGAACGCGCAGCGGAATTCCAGTATAGAAGTTCAGAGTTGAGGCCTGGTCATACTGGCCGTCCACCACAATTACGTCTCCGGGCCGGTACTGGTGTTCGATCGCGACCGCCAGTTGATGGGAAGAGAGAATCGGAGAGAAAGTGACAAAGGCGGCGTGGATGCAGGTCAGCAGGCCAACCATCATGAGCGCCAGTGCGACGTTGCCCAAAACCGGCCGGCTGCGTTTTCGAAAAACCCAATTCAATCCTGAGCCAAGCAACAAAGAAACTACCGCGCCCAGCAGCGGAGTGCGAAACGCCCCCAGGGCTTGCGGGGTAAGATCAAAGAAATGGCCAAGAGAAAAATCGTACTCCTGCGGATTTTTCTTTAACAGATCGGCAAGGTCAACTGCAGATGCGAGAGAGTGGGATGAAATCAGCATAAAAATCCCAACCAGCGAGCCGATGAGAGCGAAGACTAATAACACAGTGGAGGAAATTTTTCCGGCGCCACGCTCCCGTGACCCTTCCGGGGAAGCCGACTCCTTCCCCAGCCAACTTCCAACCAGCAGGGCCAGTCCGGGCAACGCCGGGATCGTGTAGTACTCCTGGCGGGTGGAAAAACTGAAAAAGCCTACAATCACGAGCGCCCACAACGCGAAGAGCAGACTGGCTTGAGTGGGCAGATTCAACCGGCCACGGAATTCGTGTAAACGCCGTGGCACCTGCCGCAGAGCTTCAGGAAGAAACGCACTCCAAGGCACAAGCCACAGAATGACCAGGCCCCAAAAAATCAACAGCGGCACAGTGTCATAGCCAGGGGGCACGCGCTTGTTCACGTAGCGCAGAAAGTGCTCGTTCACGAAATAGAACCACAAGAAACCGCGCACTTGCCCCTGTGCAGGATTGCGCAGCGCAGCCAGAATGTGCCAGGGCGCTGCCACCGCGAGAAAAATCAGCGAACTGGAAACAAGTCGTAAGCGAAGCAGGTGGCGAAGATTTCCGGTAGTAATCAAGTAAAGTCCGATCGTGGCGACGGGGAACACCAGCCCGATCAGCCCTTTTGTCAGGACGTTCAGAGCGCAAGCCACGGCAAGTCCCCAGCAAGTCAGCCGGGAGGGAGGATTTTCCTGCAATGACCGAAGGAAGAAGCAGTACCCGACCGCAAGCCACAGCCCCACAGTGACATCAGGAATCTGGAACCGGGTGTAGATGTAAGGACCCACCGACGTAGCCAAAACCACCGCCGACCAAAGCCCGCCGGCTTCGCCGTAGGCGTACTGCCCCATCTTGTAGACGACCAGCAACAACGCCAGCACCGTAAGCATTAGCGGCAGGCGCGTGGCCCAATCGCTGACGCCGAAAAGTTTGTAGCTTGCCGCCACGGCCCAGTAAGGAAGGGGAGCCTTTTCCAGGTAACGAATGCCGTTGGTATAAAGCGTGACCCAATCATGCCGTTGCAGCATCTCTCGCGCCGCTTCAGCGTGTACGGTATCAACGTCGTCGAGTAGCGCCGGGCTAAACATGCCCGCAACGTAGATCCCGCCCCAGAGTGCGACGATCACGAGCAAAGACGACAGCTGTCGGTGCTTGGGACCGGAGACATAACAATCAGACGGGTCAGGCCCGGCGGCGGGCTTCTGCAGCGCGGCAGAAAGGTTCATGTAGCGAATCCGAAACTTTGATTATACGAGAACGCCGCGGAAGCGGTAGCTAACGGGAAACGGGAGCCGCAAGACCGTCGGCCGGAACTTTACTATCGAGCACTTCCCGAATCTTGCGGCCCAGAGCTTTCAGCGAAAAGGGTTTTTGCAGGAAGCGCGATGCCACATCAATGGCGCCGTGACGTATTACGGTATTCTCCGCGTAGCCCGAAACAAACAGGACTTGCGTTTCCGGCCTGCCGACCCCCAGTTCCTTGGCCAGGTTGGGGCCTCCCATGCGGGGCATCACCACGTCGGAAACCACCAGATCGATATGTCCGCTATAGTCTCGGGCCAGGCGCAGGGCCTCTTCTCCGTCCCCGGCTTCCAGCACGATATAGCCACACAACACCAGGAATTCTCGCGCGGACTCTCGAACTGCAGCTTCATCTTCCACCAACAACAAAGTCTCGCAGCCACGTGGAGAGGTCTGCAGAAGTTCGACGGGCGCCGAAGTCTTGCTTTTTTGTTGCACGCGAGGCAGGTAGATCTTGAACGTAGTTCCCAACCCGGGTTCGCTATACACCCAGACGAACCCATTGTTCTGCTTCACAATGCCATAGACCGTGGCCAGGCCCAGTCCGGTTCCTTTGCCTTCAGGCTTGGTGGTGTAAAAAGGCTCGAAGATGTGGGGCAGGTGGTCGAGCGAAATTCCCTGTCCAGTGTCCGTAACTGCGAGCAGAACGTAGTCCCCTGCCGGAACCATCGGGTGTCGCTGCCGATAGTCGCCATCCAGGTGAACGGTTGAGGTCTCGATTGTCAGCCCGCCTCCTTTCGGCATGGCGTCACGAGCGTTCACTGCCAGGTTCATAAGTATCTGCTCAATTTGAGTGGGGTCAGCCTTAACCTTGCCGAGGTGCTTACCCGGAGCGAATATCAATTCAATGTCTTCTCCAATCATGCGCGGCAACATCTTGTTGATGTCTTTGATGATCAGGTTCAGGTCGAGAACTTGCAGGGCTTGCATCTGCTTTCTTCCGAAGGCCAGCAGTTGCCGCGTAAGCTCGGCGGCGCGGCCCGCCGCCTTCTGAATTTCCTCCACATTTCGGCGCAGCGGATGTTCCACAGCCAGAGAATCCTGCATCAGTTCGGCGTAAGCACTGATCACCATCAAAAGATTGTTGAAATCATGCGCCACTCCTCCCGCCAATTTGCCAATAGCATCCATCTTCTGGGCTTGTCGCAACTGGGATTCCAGACGGCGGCGTTCCGTGATGTCGCGATCATTGGAAATAAAATGGGTAATCTGGCCGTCGGGATCGCGCAGCGAGGTGATCGTTTTCTCTACGTAAAAAAGTTCACCGTTCTTGTTGCGATTCACCATCACTCCGCGGAATACTTCGCCCGACAAGATGGTTTGCCAGAGCTGCCGGTAAAACTCGCGTGGTTGATGGCCAGACTTCAGAATGCGCGGCGTCCGCCCAATGACTTCATGGCGTGAAAAGCCGGTTAGCACTTCAAAAGCAGGGTTCACGTATTCGATAATCCCCGTCCGGTCGGTGATCATGACCAAATCGGCCGACACTTCCACGGTTCGCCAGAGCTTCCGGCAGGTGTGCTCTGCCTTTTGGCGCTGACGCTCCTTAGAATACATGTCGACGGCAAAGCGAATGGCGCGGCCCAGCGAAGACTCATTCAAGCTTGCCTTGGCAACGCAATCGGTGGCCCCTGCCTGTATGGCTGCTTCCACCGCGCGATCGTCCACGTGGTCGCTTAGAAAAATCACCGGCGTAGTTGGGTCGTCGCTCTCCTTGCGCAATTCGTGCAGCACGCGCAGCGCCAGTCCATCGCCTGGTTTATAGCTGCACAAAAGGAGGTCGTAGGTGGTGTGGGCCAACCGTTCCAGCGCCTCTTTTAGAGAGCCTGCATAACTGAGCTCCAGATGCCCGGCGTCGATCCGGCCCAGAAGTTCGCGCAGGTAGGAAAGTTCTTCTTCCTGCTCTCCTACCAGCAACAACTGCATCGGGATGTTGATCGAGGGTTGCCCCTGCTCTTTCATGCCCACTCCGGCTAATGGCTACATCGGAGCGCACGCCGGGGAGCATGTTGCTGCTCCGAGAGGACACGGGTGGCGGGTTCTTGCTGGCGTGCCAAATTCGGAACGGTCTACTTTCAGGACTCGAACCCAACCGCCCGAACCAATGTCGGAACACCCAGAAAAGCCCCGGGGCAGTTT
Organism: uncultured Acidobacteriota bacterium; assembly: GCA_963759395.1. GTDB lineage: Bacteria > Acidobacteriota > Terriglobia > Terriglobales > Acidobacteriaceae > CAVWZH01. The sequence continues at coordinate 353,594 of CAVWZH010000007.1, forward strand.
AGACTTGGCTTCCTATGGGCGATCACGGCTTCTATCGCGACCTTGCCTATATATTCGCCGCCGCCGTCTTAGGTGGCGCTGTGGCAAGGTGGCTCCAGCAACCCCTGATCCTTGGATATGTCCTGGGCGGGGTGTTGATCGGTCCTTTCACTCCCGGTCCCAGGTTGTCAGCTGTTCACCAATTCGAGGTTCTGGCCGAAGTCGGGGTCATCTTGCTGATGTACTCCATTGGCCTGGAATTTTCCTTCAAGGAGCTCTTGCAGGTTAAGTGGGTGGCAGTTTTTGGCGCGCCGCTGGGTATCCTGCTCTGTGTCGGGCTCGGCATTGGCGCTGGTCGGGTATTAGGCTGGAGTTTGGCTCAGGGAATAGCACTTGGCGCCATCGTTTCTGTTGCCAGCACTATGGTGCTGTCAAAGCTGCTGGCCGACCGGGGAGAGCTGCTCTCGCCTCATGGTCGGGTGATGATCGGCATAACCCTGGTCGAAGACTTGGCAGTCGTGATTCTCACTGTCCTCCTGCCCTCTGTAAGCAACCTGAGCGGCGGCCACTTTCTAGCCCTGAGTCTCGCGTTGGGCAAGGCCATTCTGATTCTGGTACCTGTCATGGTGCTCGCGGCGAAACTTGTTCCTCCCTTGATGAAACGTATCAGTCGAATGTGCAACGACGAACTGTACGTGATCGTCGTGCTCGCCCTTGGTTTTGTCACCGCTGCCATCACTGAAGCCGTCGGGCTGTCACTTGCTCTGGGAGCATTTCTGGCTGGCCTGCTGGTGAGCGACCCTGAGATCTCCCACAAAACGTTGGACAAATTGCTGCCGTTGCGGGATGCATTCGTCGCCCTCTTTTTTGTGACGATCGGAGCGCTGGTCGATCCGCGTATTCTCATATCTGATCCAGGTCTCTGGGTCACCATTGTGCTCCTCACAGTGGTGGGGAAGTTCGCGATCTGGAGCGGGGTAGTGTGGCTGTTTCGCTATCCCCTGCGTACAGCCCTGATGGTGGGCCTGGGGCTCACCCAGATCGGAGAGTTCTCCTACGTGCTGGTCCGGGTAGCGCGCGATGCGAATCTGGTTGGCGAAAACGTCTACCACGCCACCCTGGCTGCCTCCGTGATAACGATTCTGCTCAATGGCCTCATTTTGAGGGCCTTACCGGCGGCATCGGACAACCGAAATGTGGTCGCGACCAAGGCCTAGCGGCGAATCCGGCACACATCACCCATCATCCTTTATCCTAGTAGTGACCTTATGGCAAATCGATCCAAAGGCATGATTGACGCTTCGCTCGGCGTTATGGAACCGCTCAACGGGGAGCGGGAGAGAGTGTTCGATGCGTTCCGTCGTTGGGGCTATCTGGAAGCCGACCTTGACCCACTGGGCTTCTTGCCGCCGGTTCACCACCCGGAACTGAAACTCGAGGGCGAAGCTGCCCACGAGGCCCGCCGCATTTACTCCGGAACGATCGGTGTGGAGTTCATGCACATCACCGATCTCGAACGCCGCCGCTGGATACAGCAGCAGATGGAAGCCGTTGCCCCTGCCGTGGACCAAGAGCACGTGCTCGATCAGCTCATTCGCGCCGACTTGTTTGAGCAGGTTTTGCAGCAGCGCTATCTCGGCAGCAAGCGGTTCTCTCTCGAAGGTGTGACCGCACTGATTCCGCTGGTGGATGAAATCATCGAGTCGGCGGGCGAGCGGGGTGCGATTGAGCTAGTCATGGGCATGAGCCACCGCGGACGGCTGAATGTGATCGTGCATGTGGCCAAGCGAGCGCCGGAGGAGGTCTTTGCCGGCTTCGAAGACGTAGATCCGCGCAGCGTTTTGGGTAGTGGCGATGTTAAATATCACATGGGTGCAACCGGCGAATACGTCACTCGTAGCGGCGCCAAAGTGCATATCCATCTGGTTTCCAACCCCAGCCATCTCGAAGCGGTTGATCCGGTTACAGTCGGCCGCACGCGCGCCAAGCAGGATCGCGCGGGAGAAGACGGACGGCGGAAATACCTCCCCTTGCTGGTTCACGGCGACGCTGCTTTTGCCGGGCAGGGCGTCGTGGCTGAGACCCTTAATCTGGCCGATCTGAAGGGTTACACCGTAGGTGGCACGGTCCACATCATCGCTAACAATCTCCTGGGATTCACCACTCTTTACAGCGAAGAGCACTCCTCGCGTTTCTCAGCCCAGCTCGCGCGGCGCCAGTCGATTCCCATATTTCATGTTAACGCCGAGGATGTCGACGCCGTGATCCGTGTGGGACGCATGGCTTTGGAGTATCGGTATACGTTCGGCAGTGATGTGGTCGTCGACCTTATCGGCTATCGCCGTCACGGTCACAGCGAAGTGGATGATCCCACAGTCACGCAGCCCTTGCTATATAAGGCGATCAAAGACCATCCGCCGCTGTGGGAGATTTACGCCGAGGACATTGGTGCCGAAAACGTGCAAGAGCAGGTGGACCAAATCCGCGCCGAATTTGAGGCCGCGCAAAAACAGGCCGGGACCTTAACCAAGAAACCGACTCTGCGTGAACTGCCAAGATATTGGGACACCTACGTCGGCGGCCGGCACAAACCCGAATACGAAGTGAACACCAGCCTCTCGGCTGCGGAATTGCAGGAGCTAACCGCGCCTTTGAGCAGCTATCCCAGCGATTTCCATATTCATCCCAAAGTCAAGAAACTGCTCGAGCAGCGTGCCGAAATGGGGGCGGGTCAGCGCCCGGTAGACTACGGCATGGCCGAAGCTCTGGCCTTTGCAAGCCTGGTCAAGGCTGGCGTTCCCGTTCGTCTCACAGGCCAGGATACTCGCCGCGGCACGTTCAACCAGCGCCACTCGGTGCTGTTGGATATCGAAAACGAACAGGAGTATGTCCCGCTCGAACACATTTCCAAAGAGCAGGCTCATTGTGAAATCTATAACTCCAGCCTGTCGGAGGCTGGCGTGCTCGGTTTCGAGTACGGATACAGCCGCGACTATCCCGAGGCGCTCGTGCTTTGGGAAGCTCAGTTCGGTGACTTTGCCAACGTGGCCCAGGCAGTCATTGATCAGTTTGTCAGCGCCGGCGAAGACAAATGGGCGCTACTTTCAGGCCTTGTCCTGTTATTGCCGCACGGCTACGAAGGCCAGGGCCCGGAACACTCCAGTGCCCGGATCGAGCGCTTTCTGCAGTTGGCGGCTCGCGACAATTTCCAGATCTGCCAGCCTTCGAATGCGGCGCAATACTTCCATCTTCTGCGGCGGCAGGCCCTCCGTCACTGGCGCAAGCCATTGGTCGTGTTCACGCCAAAGAGCATGTTGCGCCATCCGGACGCAGCTTCATCAATCGAAGAATTCGCCCGCGAGCATTTTCTGCCGGTGATTGGCGATATTGAAGTCAGCGATGCAAGCCGAATCTTAGTCTGCACAGGAAAGATTGGGCACGAACTCCGCGAGGAACGCAAGAAAAGAGGCGACACCTCGACCGCGATTGTGTTTCTGGAACAGATTTATCCGTTCCCCGAAGCGGAACTCACTGCGGCTATCGAGCAACACCCTGCGGCGCGGGATATCGTCTGGGTTCAGGAAGAGCCTGCCAATATGGGTGCGCTGTTCTATATGCTGCCGCGCTTGCGACACCTCGCCGGTAGGCGGGCCGTACTCTCCGTTAAGCGCTCGGCCAGTGCCAGCCCGGCAACCGGCTCAGCCAAAGCCCACGAAGTCGAACAGAAGACTCTGCTGACGCTGGCCTTCACCACGAAAGGGTAGTGGTAGTTTCGCGGCGAGCTGAAGCTCGCCGCGTGGAAAGGGACTCCCGCAGCCAGCACGACTCGCTTCTTGGTGTTACCCTAGCGTTCCTGCTCCCATCATGCCCCGCCGCATCCCAGCTAGTCTCCGCATCGCCATTGATACTGGCGGCACCTTTACCGATTGCATCTGGGTAGATCACGGACACATTCGTGCTCTCAAGGTATTCTCCACACCCTCAGATCCTTCGCGGGCCATTCTCCATGCGCTGCAGAAAATCGGCACGTCCGGCGATTTGACTCTGCTCCACGGGACCACAGTAGGCACCAATACGTTGCTCCAGCGGAAGGGCGCCCGCGTGGCTTTGGTTACGACTGCCGGTTTCGAGGACGCTATAGAAATCGGCCGTCAGGCCCGTCCCAAACTTTACGATTTCTTTTTCGATCGCATCGAACCTCTTGTGTCCTCTGAACTTCGCTTCGGTCTGAACGAGCGAACCGGGTGTGACGGCAAAATCATCGAGCCGATCAGGGCGAGCGATCTGATGTCCCTTTTCGCCCAGATCCGACGGAAGCGCCCTCAGGCGATCGCGGTCAGCCTGCTCTTCTCCTTCGCCAACCCTAGCAATGAACTCGCGGTCGCCGCCGTGCTCAAGAAACTGGGGATCCCGCTCTCCGTCTCTCACGAGATTCTTCCGGAATTCCGGGAATACGAGCGTGCCAGTACGGTAGTGATGAACGCTTACTTGCAGCCCATTATGCAGGGATACCTTGAAAGCCTCGACCGCAAAGCGCGCCAATCGGTCGCTTCCCGGCAGCAGAGTGTGCGCGTCTTCGTGATGCAATCGAGCGGCGGAATCACAACTCTCGACTCCGCCGCCCGTCAGCCCGTGCGCACCGTGCTCTCCGGCCCCGCCGGTGGTGTGGTCGGCGCGGTCGCCATGGCGCGACGCAGCGGATTCGAGCGGATCATATCCTTCGACATGGGCGGCACGTCCACCGACGTCGCCCTGGTGAATGGGAAGCCGCGTCCCAGCTCGCAAGCTGAAATCGCTGGACTCCCAATTGGTGTTCCCATGCTCGGTATCCATACCGTGGGCGCGGGCGGAGGTTCGCTCGCGCGCTTTGACGCTGCCGGAGCCTTGCGCATCGGTCCGGAATCAGCGGGCGCCGATCCCGGCCCCATCTGCTACGGCCGCGGCCAGCAACCCACCGTCACCGATGCCAATCTGCTGCTGGGGCGATTGCAACCCGACGCTTTTCTCGGTGGCGAATTTGTACTCGACCTCGAACGTACGCGCCGCATCGTGACCGAATGGCTGAAGCGCCAAAGATCCACGCTGACGGTCGAACAATTTGCCGCCGGCGTGGTCCGCGTGGTCAACGCCACCATGGAAAAAGCCGTTCGGGTAGTCTCCATCGAGCGCGGCCACGATCCTCGCGACTTTGCCCTCATCGCGTTCGGCGGCGCCGGTGGCCTCCATGCCTGTGATCTCGCTGAAGCCCTGCAAATTCCGCAGGTTGTGGTTCCCGTTTTCCCTGGAGCGCTTTCCTCCTTCGGAATTCTGGTCAGCGACGTCGTCAAAGATCACTCGCGGACGCTCTTGTGGCGGTTTACGGGAAGGCCTCCGATCAATAAACTGGAGAGCGAATTCGCCGCGCTGCGCCGGAATGCAGAGAAAGACTTCCGCCGGGAAGGTTGGCAGGGGACGATCCACTATGAGCGGAGTCTCGACGTTCGTTATCGCGGCCAGGGCTACGAGCTGAATATTCCCTATACGCCCAGCCTGAGGACTTCTTTCGAGCGCGAGCATCAACGCCGTTACGGCTTTGTCTATCCGACTCGCGAACTGGAGTTGGTTACACTTCGATTGCGGGCGACGATTACATCATCCAGATCACCGCGGCCGGATACTTCAATCGCCCCGTCCTTGGCTAAGCGAGACGTCAGAGCGCCACTGCCGGCACGCCTTATCTTCAACGACAAGCCATTATCAGCCGCGATATATGCGCGCGAGTCCTTGCAGGCCGGCCGGAAGTATTTCGGTCCCGCAGTGATTACCGAGTACAGCGCCACAACGGTTGTCCCACCACGCATGCGTTTCTGGCTGGATCGGGCGGCTAACCTTGTGATCCGGGTTCGATCGTAGTCCGTGACTAGGGCGCGCCGGCGTATTACCCACCGCGTGCTCACGGCGTTCCCCCGCCAGCGCACCCTTGCGTTTCTGACGTTCCACCTGTCAGGCGGATGTTGGCAGCAGAGCGCCTTTGGTAGACGATCCGGCCCTAACGATCGACACAAGAGCACGAAACTCTTCTCCCGGCTACAATATGCCTCAATATGGCAGTCAAACCGAGCATCTTCGTTGTGGAAGACGATCCAGACATCTCCCGCCTGGTACGGCATCATCTGGAGGCGGGTGGGTTCGCCGTCAAAGTGTTCCCCACCGGGGGCACCGTCATCTTCGAATCGGAGAAGCAGCGCCCGGCGCTATTTCTCCTCGATATCATGGTCCCGGGCAAGGATGGTCTCGAGCTTTGCCGGCAGATCCGCCAGATCCCGACACTCGCGCCTACGCCGGTGATTTTTCTGACAGCCAAGAGTGGAGAAGCAGACCGCATCCTGGGTCTCGAGTTGGGCGCCGACGACTACATTCCCAAACCCTTCAGCCCGCGCGAACTCGTGGCCCGGGTTAAGGCCGTCTTGCGGCGCTTCGAACGGCCTTTGTCACAGGCCCCAGTGAAGGCAGGGGAGATCGAGATCGACCCTAGCGCGATGACCCTCACAGTGGGCGGCGCGGTGGTCACTACTACTGCCACAGAATTCCGTTTGCTCGATCACTTTATTCGCCATATCGGCCGGGTCTTTACTCGCGACCAGCTGCTCGATTCGGTCTGGCGTGACACCGCCTATGTGACGCCTCGATCGGTCGACGTCTATGTGCGCCGCATTCGCGAAAAAATTGAGCCTGATCCTGAGAACCCGCGTTATCTCAAGACCGTCCGCGGCGCGGGCTATCGTTTTGAGGTCCCGAAGTGAGTAACCGGATCTTCTTCAAGCTGCTGCTGGTTTTCGGATTGGGGATCGCGGCCGCCACCCTGACCCTGGATTTTTCCGTTCGGCGCACCTGGGAGAGTTCGCTGCGGCAGGAGATTGAGCGCGGCCTTCGGCAGAAGAGTCTGATGTTTGCCAATCGCGTGAACACTGATCGTCAGCATCCCCTGCAGGAGATTGTTTCTCAGGAAGGCCAGGCGGCGAGCGCCCGGGCGACCGTCATTGATGCGCAAGGCAAGGTCTTGGCGGACTCCGAAGCCGACTCCGCCTCTCTGCAGGATCAGGCCGCCGAACCTGAATTGGTTGCGGCTCTGCACGGCGAGCTCGGCGTCGACGTTCGTCGCAGCGGCACCCTTGGGGTTCCTTTCCTCTACGCTGCGGCCCCGGTTGCCGGAGGAGCAGCGCGCCTGGCTTATCCGCTTTCGGACGTCGAGGCCGCAGTCGCCCATATCCATCGGGCATTAATCTTAGGATCCTTGTTGGCTTTTGCCATTGCCATGGTTGTCTCTGCGGTCGCGGCCCGCTACACGGCGCGCCGCCTGGAACGTATCGTCAAGTTTGCGGAGAAAGTTGCCGCCGGTAACCTCGATACCCGTATCGCCGAAACCTCTGGAGACGAAATTGGCCAGGTGGCGGCGTCACTGGACGGAACCACACGCCAGCTTCAGGAAAGCTTCCAGGCTCTTCAGGCGAGCCGGCGGCAGCTTGAGACTCTGCTCAACAGTATGCAGGATGCCGTCATCGCCGTGAGCGCCGATCAGCGTGTGCAGTGGGCGAATCAGGCGATGGAACGACTTGTTTCACATGGCACTCGGCTGCAGACCCCCGTGGTCGAGACCGTTCGTGATCCGGATTTTCTGCGTGCCGTGCGTGAAGCTAGCGAATCCCGAAGAGTCTTCACCACGCGCGCCGTCTCGATTTCTCCCGGTCGCACCTTCGATATCACGGCCGCGCCTTTACCCGGCGGGGGAGCCGTGGCCGTGCTGCGCGATCTCACCGAGACCGAACGAGTGGAGAAGACCCGCCGCGATTTCATTGCCAATGTTTCCCACGAATTGCGGACTCCTCTGACTTCTATTCAGGGCTACACCGAGACGCTCCTCGACAGCGCGGCGGAAAGCAATCATACGCGGGACTTCCTCGAAATCATCCGCAAGAACGCCACCCGCATGTCGCGTCTAACTGAAGATTTACTCACTCTCGCTCGGGTCGAATCGGGGGAGCAGCGTTTTGACATTCAGCTGGTCACTCCGGAGGAACTGCTGCACGAAGCCCTGCAGAGCTTCGCCGCGGTCGCTGCCGCGCACAATGTCGAACTCGGAGTCGAGAACAGCGCGACCCGGCCAATCAATGCGGATGCTGAAGCCGTTCATCAGGTCTTTGCCAATCTGGTGGAGAATGCGGTCAAGTACGCGGCTGCGGGCGGGCGTGTGGTGCTGGGCGCGCGCCCCTCGCCAATTGGTGTGGAGTTTTACGTCCGGGATTTCGGTCCCGGCATCCCTTCCGAACATCTACCCCGGCTGTTCGAGCGCTTCTACCGGGTAGATAAGGCCCGCTCCCGCGAGTCGGGTGGTACCGGCTTAGGTTTGGCCATCGCCAAGCACATTGTGTTGGCCCACGGCGGCGCCATTCGCGCCGAGAGCGAACTTAACCACGGGTCGACTTTCTTCTTTGCCCTTCCCGGAGCTCTGATTCCGTCTCAAGAGGAACCACAGCCGCCACGGTCGCAAGGAACCTAAAATTCATGGGCTTTTAACCATCCCGTTACAAAAACAACCTATCCTTGATCTTTCATCATCTATCAGAATGAAGGAAATGAAGTTCCAAGCTGCAGGCATATGTCATCGCAAACCTCGAAGGTGCGCTCGGCCATGAGTGCGGCTCCCATCATGCCCGAGCCTGAGCGTTCGTACTCGCACCTCGTTCGGCGAACCATTGAGGCTTGCCACGTAGCCAGGGAAGCCGCTAGCGCTGCTGCCGAGGGCATTGCCACTGGCTCCTCCGCATTGCTCAACACCATCCGTGAGCGCGAGAAAGAACTCGACATTTTCGACATGGAGATCGACGCCGGCGTGACCTCAGCTATTACCGAGGTTACCGAGCCTGAAGCTCGCGAGTTGCTGGCCTGCATGAAATTCATGATCGGTCTGGAGCGCATTGGCGATCTTCTGCTCAGCTTCGCCTCGAGCGCCCAGTCGGTTGGCGCTCGCCTCGATCCACAGGACACTCGCGAACTGACTCAGATGGCGACTATTTTGGAAAAAATGCTCACGGATGTCGGCGCCGCCTTTTCCAGTCGCGACGTCAAGAAGGCAGTTGAGGTGTTGCGTTCCGACGCCGAGATGGATCGCCTGCGCAATCTGCTCTTCCTACGGCACATCGAGAATCCTGAGAACATGCCCCACCAGGCCAGCCTGCAAGTGATCTTTATGACCCAATCGCTGGAACGCGCTGGCGACCACGCCAAGAATCTGGCAGAGGAAGTCTGCCACTTTGTCAGCGGCCGCACTGTCCGCCACGTCCTCATGACCTACGACAAGTCGATGGAGCAAATGTTCCTCGAATGGCTGCGCCACCGCGACGACGAAAAGCAGCACAACTAAACAAGCAGCGTGGTTTGGATCCGGAAATCTAGCTTCAGTGCTTAGTCCCAATTCGGAACACGACCCATCCCCTTGTGACATCCGTCACAAGAAAACTGCGATCGCCAATCTACAATCCGGCCTCGATGTTCTTCGGCCAGGTCACTCACGCCACCGTCCGCTGCCTGGATTGGGTCGCCCGGAAAATGCTCGCTCCCGATGAGGGGCCGCGCCATCAGCGCACGGGACGCCGCGGCGAAGAAGATGCTTACTTCTACCTGCGTCGCCTGGGCTACGTGATGGTTGCCCGGAACTTCCGCTCCCCGCATCACCATGGTGAGATTGATCTAATAGGCTGGGAGAAAGACGTCTTGTGCTTCATTGAAGTGAAGACCCGTACCAGTCATGACGTCAAGCCCGCGGAGGCGGCGGTGGATCACGCCAAGTGGCGCGCCCTCATGCAGGTAGCCCGCGACTATCTTCGCAACATGCCGTGCTCGTGCCAATGCCGGTTCGATATCGTCAGTGTGTACTATGATTCCCAGTCGGGCCCACCTCACTGCGAGCTCTTCAAGAACGCCGGGTCGTAGCGTAAAATAAGAGCTTCGCCACGATCCAGGGAAAGGACTTTGCTCAATTGCCTGACCTTAGAAAAGACCCTATTGTGGGCCGGTGGGTAATCATTTCGACCGACCGTGCCAAGCGTCCAACTGATTTTGTCCGTGAAGGGGTGAAAATCAAAGGCGGTTTCTGCCCGTTTTGCTATGGGAACGAGAGCAAAACCCCACCAGAGATTCAAGCTTATCGCCCCAACCCAAATGGCGGCCCTCCGCCACAGCGCGATACTCCAGGTTGGACGATACGCGTCGTCCCCAACAAGTTTCCTGCCTTGGGCATCGAAGGCAACCTGAACCGCCAAGCCGAGGGCATGTTCGATCGCATGAACGGCATCGGGGCGCACGAGGTCATCATCGAAACCCCCGACCATAATTCCACTTTGGCCACCTTGCCGCCCAAACGCATCGAAGACGTTCTCTGGACTTTCCGTGACCGGATTCTCGACCTCAAGAAAGACCGTCGCTTCAAGTACATCCTGATCTTCAAGAATCACGGCGAAGCCGCCGGGGCCTCGCTGGAGCACGCTCATTCTCAGCTCATCGCGCTGCCTATTCTGCCCATCTATGTGACCGAAGAGATAGAGGGAGCCAAGCAATATTTTATTTATAAAGAGCGTTGCGTCTTTTGTGACATCATCCGGCAGGAAAGTGAATCTGGGATTCGCGTTGTCGCGGAAAATGAGGACTTCCTCACCCTGGCGCCCTACGCGCCCCGCTTTCCTTTCGAAACCTGGATTCTGCCCAAGCGGCATGAGTCGGCTTTTGAAAATTCGTCATCGCACATGTTCGAGAACCTGGCGAAGGCGCTCAAGAATCTGCTGATGAAAGCCGACCGTGTGCTCGACAATCCCCCTTACAACCTGGTGATCCACAGCTCGCCGGTGCAGGATCCCAATAACGATCATTACCACTGGCACATCGAATTCATGCCCAAATTAACCAAGACGGCGGGATTCGAGTGGGGCACAGGTTTCTACATCAATCCGACGCCGCCAGAAGAGGCTGCGAAATTCCTGCGCGAGGCTAGCGTGGAGGAGGCAGTACCGGTCACTGCCAGTTAGAGTTTTGGGCGTACTCGCTGGGAATCGGAAAGCAGAAACAAAAAGGCACGGTATGAGCCGTGCCTCTTTCATCTCACCCACAGCTATCCTTGCGTTCGATCCAGAAATTCCGCGTGCCACGCCATCTGGATAGCTTCCAGCTTGCCCTCATTGGACTTCTTGGGGTCGTCCTTAAACTCAGGTAGTTCTGTTACATAGCGGTGGAGCTCGGTGAATCGCACTGCCAGCGGATCGGCTTCCGGATGTTTTTCCGAAAGCAGAATTCCAATCTCGTCGGCGTCATCCCAGGTCAAGTCTCTACGCATGCCATGCCTTCCGTGGTTGTTCTTTGGTCCTGGGTCGTTGGCGTTAGACTGACGACCCGCTCGGCGCTCCTCAGATCAGTGCCCCTCAGAAACGTAGTTCCGGTTCCAGGCAGGAATCTCCACCACGACTTTACCGGGCTTGGTAATAACTGCCTGACACCCGAGACGGGAGTTTAACTGCAAATCGGCCGCCATGTCCAACCGGTCGGCTTCGTCGTCATCCATTTCAGAAAGATTCTCTGCGCCTTCTTTTACCCAAATGTGGCACGTTGTGCAAGCGCAATTGCCGCCGCAGGCGTGGTCGAGCGCAATGTCATTGTTCAGCGCCACGTCGAGCAGCGATTGCTCTTTGCCGTGGTCCTTGTAGGGCAGTTGGCCATTCTCAAACGTCACCGTCTTGCCCTCAGGCAAGAAGGTCACCTGCACCGTGTTCTCACCCGGAGCTTCCACCGTCGCCGTTCCCCCGCTTTGTGCTTTCTCGTCTGCCATGGTCACCTCGGACCCGAACCGCTTGTCATCCTGAGCGAAGGGATGGCTTCGCTGCACGAAGCCATCGCGCAGTCGAAGGACCCCTACAATCTCGTATGCTCGTTGTCGTCACCGAGCGATCCTTCGACTCCACACAAACCTCGGGTTGCGAAGTTTGTATTCCGCCCAGGATGACAAATCACTCAAACTCCGCCTTGGCCACCGGATGCGGCGCTTCCGGCCCTTCGCCCAGATCCGCCTGCTCCATCGTCTTGCCCTTCAGAGCGGACGACACTGCGCTATCCATCATCAGTTCGGCCAGGCGCATCGTGCCCTGGTTCAGCGCGTCGATCGCTTTGCGAATTGCGGCATAGTCGTCTTCGCCTTTTACTGCGTTCAGCGCCTTCTCCATCTTTGCGATCTGTTTTCTTTCGTCGCTGGTGAGCGCTCCCCATGCCGGACTCCTCTTTCCCTTTTCGAGCGCTGCCAGAATCGTTTGCGCTTCGTTACGCGCCTCAATCACCTGCCGTTGCCGGAAATCCTCCTCCGCCGAATCGAACGAATCCAGAATCATGCCTTCGACTTGCTCATCCGTCAGACCATAGCTCGGCTGAACTTCAATTTCCGCCTGCTTGCCGCTGCGTTGCTCCCGCGCCGAAACATGCAGAATGCCGTTGGCATCGATCGTGAACTTCACTTCGATTCGCGGCATTCCGGCCGACATCGGTGGAATTCCCTTCAAATCGAAGCGCGCCAGCGACCGGCAATCCTTGGCCAGTTCGCGCTCCCCCTGCAGCACATGGATCGCAACGTTCGTCTGTCCATCGATCTGGGTTGTGTAATGCTGTGTCGCCGAAGCCGGAATCGTGGAATTGCGCAGAATGATCTTGTCCGTGACTCCGCCCGCTACCTCGATTCCCAATGAAAGAGGAGTCACATCCAGCAGCAGCATGTTTTCAGTGGCTTCCGACCCTCCACCCAGGATGTTCGCTTGCACCGCCGCGCCCAGCGCCACCACTTCATCAGGATTCAGATCCGTGTGCGGCATGCGCTGGAACAATTCCTCTACGAGCGCTCGCACCTTGGGAATGCGCGTGGACCCGCCGACGAGTACGACTTCGTCAATCTGCTCCGGCTTCAGTCCCGCGTCTTTCATTGCCTGTTTGCACGGGCCCACTGTGCGGTCGATAATCGGCTGAATCAATTGCTCAAACTGCTGCCGCGCGATCTCACGCTGATACCGCTTGCCGCCGGGCAATTCCACCAGCATGAGCGCGGCCGCGTGTTGCGAAAGCGCGATCTTGGCTTCAATAACTGCTTTGCGGATCGTCGCCACCGCTTCGCCGTTCCGCGAAACGTCCAGACCCATATCGCCGCGAATATCGTCCAGGGCAATCCGGATCAGCAAATTGTCGATATCATCGCCGCCCAGGTGTGTATCGCCGTTGGTCGAAATCACTTCAAAAATTCCATCGTGCAACTTGAGAATGGAAATATCGAACGTCCCGCCACCCAGGTCGTAAACGGCCACGATGCCGTTTTGTTTCTTGTCGAGGCCGTAGGCCAGAGAAGCAGCCGTTGGCTCATTCACCAATCGCAATACGTCCAGCCCAGCGATCCGCCCCGCATCTTTTGTCGCCTGCCGCTGCGCGTCGTTGAAATACGCCGGCACCGTGATCACCGCTTTGCTCACGGGAGCGCCAAAGTAGCGCTCTGCATTGCGCTTGAGCTGGCGCAAAATGAAGGCCGAGATTTCCGGCGGCGTGAACGTCCTTTCGCCCAGCTTGATTCGGATGACTTCTCCGGGCTGCAAATCCTCCGCTAGACGAAACGGAAAAAGCCGCAACTCATCCTGAATGTCTTCCACTCCGCGCCCCATCAGGCGTTTGATGGAATACACTGCGCGCTCCGGCGTTTCGATCAAATACTTCCGCGCAGCATTCCCCACGATGATGGTGTCTTTATCATTCAGCGCGACCACGGAAGGAACCAGGTTCAATCCATCCTCGCCCGGGATTACCAGAGGCGTATCCCCCTGCATGAACGCCACGAGAGAGTTCGTAGTGCCCAGGTCGATGCCGATAATGCGATCAGTAGCCATTGAATCAGTTGTTCATTGAAACATTGAGACATTGAATCAATGCCTCGACGTCTCAATGGTTCAATTCTCCAAAACTTCCTCCACCGTCTTTATCAGGTTCCTGAAGTAGTTTCTTCGGTTCAGCAAGTCCACCATCTTGTCGCGCGCCTGGCGCAGCGCCTGCTCATCGCCGTGGTCGACAGCCTTGTCCCACTCTTTCCACTGGCCCTTTAACTCGCCCAGCAGTGCCTCATACCTCTCTTCCAACTCCAGTTTGTGCCTGCCCAATTCCTCAACCAGCGCCGGATCGTCCTCGCCGGCTTTCTTTTTTGCGCGCAGCTCGTCCAGGTCCTCATTCAGATCGAAAACCTCCTCCAGCAAATCCGGGGGCACTACCTGTTTCTTCACTTCGCCCGTCGCCCGCGCCGCCTCGGTGGCCGATTTCGACTGCTCTTCCAGTTCCACGCCCTCCAGCTTCAACAGGTATTCTGTGCGTTTAATAGGATCCTTCAGAGTCCGGTAGGCGTCGTTGAGCAGCGAACTCTGCTCCAGGCTCCACGCTTGCTCCTGGCTGTTTTGCTGGACATGCAGGTCGGGATGCAGTTTGCGGCTCAATTCATGGAACTCTTTTTCAAGCTGCGCGGTGTCTAGGTTCAATTTCCGCGGCAGCCCGAAAAATGTGAAGTAATCGACCGGCTTGGGTGGCTGCACCTTCCCGCACGCGACACAGAAATGCACCGCCCGCATTTCCCCGCACGACCAGCAGGCCGCCGTTTCGACTGTCAACTCGGTGAATCGGATTGCATCACTCATGGTGACACCTCCCCACGGCCCAATTTCTAAGGAGGAATGCCAGAACCGTGGAACTGGGATTTTCTCGCGTCCTCTGTGAGACTCTGTACCCTCTGTGGTTCAGGGTCTTTGCCCTAGGAACCGCGAAGAACTCAACCTGAGAAAGAAGTCCCGCAGCCGCACGACTTCGACGAGTTTGGATTCACGAACACAAAACCCTGCTGCATGAGCGTTTCCTGATAATCCAGCGTCATGCCGTGCAGGTAAATAAACGATTTCGGGTCCACAAACACCCGCACATCTCCGAATTGGAAGATGCGGTCGCGCTCCCGCGGCTGGGTGTCAAAGCGGATGTTATAGCTCAGCCCCGAGCAACCGCCGCCCTGCACTCCCAGGCGCAGTCCGCCCTGCTCGGGCGAAATACCTTCCTTGACGATGGCCGTGCGAATCTTCGCCAGGGCTTTTTCCGTCACCACGACTCCCTTGGCGGGAGCGGTCTTTGTTTCTTCTGCAACCGGGGTCATAGACACAAGTCCTTCGTCTCGTACTGGGCGATCGTCGCCAACGACCAACGGCCAACGACTGCTACTTCGCTTCCACCGCCACCGGCTTGGCCACGTCCTGCTTCTTCTTCCAGTCGTGGATCGCCGCCCGGATGGCGTCTTCCGCCAGCACCGAACAGTGAATCTTTACCGGAGGCAGCGAAAGTTCCTTCACAATCTCGGTGTTCTTGATCTGCAACGCCTCGTCCACCGTTTTGCCCTTCACCCACTCGGTCGCCAGTGAAGACGACGCGATCGCCGAGCCGCAGCCAAACGTCTTGAACTTGGCGTCTTCGATGATGCTGGTTTGCGGGTTTACCTTGATCTGCAGCTTCATCACATCGCCGCATTCGGGTGCGCCCACCAGCCCAGTCCCGACTTCGGAGCTGTTCTTGTCCATCGATCCCACGTTTCGGGGATGATTGTAGTGATCAATTACCTTATCGCTGTATGCCATGAGTTGCCTTCTCCTTAATTGCAGAATTCAAAAATCTTGTCATCCTGAGCGAAGCATGAATTCCGCGAAGCGGAATTTATGCGGAGTCGAAGGACCCCTACTCGCTCAACAACTGTCAATTCCTCTCGGGGAATTTCTGCCACTGGCCAAAACTCCCTGCCGCGACTCCGCTGATTCCCATCCTGATAGCGATCCTTCGACTGCGTTTTTCCTGCGCTCTGCGCTGGAAAAACTTCGCTCAGGATGACAGTGAAGGGGATTCTTAATCACTCCGCCGCCCACTTCACCGACTTCAAATCAATTCCTTCTTTCGCCATTTCATACAGCGGTGAAAGCTCGCGCAGCCGCTCGACAGTCTCGATCACGCGGTCCGCCACATAATCCACTTCTGCCTCGGTATTGAACCGCCCAATGCCAAAGCGGATCGAGCTATGTGCCAAATCATCGCCCGCGCCCAAAGCCTTCAACACATAAGATGGCTCCAGCGTCGCTGAGGTGCACGCCGAACCGCTTGAAACTGCGATGTCGTTGATGCCCATCAGCAGTGATTCGCCCTCCACGTAGGCAAAGCTGATATTCAGATTGCCCGGCAACCGGTGCTCCATCGAGCCGTTGATATAAGTCTCGTCCAATCGGTTCATGATCCGGTCGCGAAGCCGGTTACGCAGGCCAGCCAGCTTGCACGATTCTTTAGCCATTTCTTCCGTCGCGATTGCGCATGCCTTGCCCAGCCCCACGATGCCCGGAACGTTGAGCGTGCCCGAGCGCATGCCGCGCTCATGTCCGCCACCGTCAATGATCGCTGAAATCTGCACTCGCGGGTTCTTGCGCCGGACATACAACGCGCCCACGCCCTTCGGTCCATACATTTTGTGCGCCGAAATCGAAGCCAGATCAATGTTCATCTTGTTCACATCCACCGGGACTTTACCCACGGCCTGCGTCGCATCGGTGTGAAAAATCACGCCGCGCTCATGACAAAGCTTTCCGATCTCAGCCACCGGTTGCAGCACGCCAATTTCGTTATTGGCAAACATAATTGTCACCAGGATGGTCTTGTCATCCATGGCGCGCTTCAGATCTTCGAGATCAATCAGGCCATCTTTCTGCACCGGCAGATAAGTCACACGATAGCCGTACTTCTCCAGGCGCTTGCAGGTGTCGAGTACAGCCTTGTGCTCGGTCACTGCGGTGATGATGTGATTGCCCTTTTCCTTGTACATCTCGGCCACGCCTTTGATGGCCAAGTTGTCGCTCTCGGTCGCGCCAGAGGTGAAAATGATCTCTTTCGTCGTCGCACCGACCAGCTTAGCGACTTGCTCGCGCGCCGTTTCCACGCCTTCTTCCGCCGCCCATCCAAACGAATGGTTCCGGCTGGCCGCATTACCAAACTTCTCCATGAAGTAGGGCAGCATCTCTTCCAGCACCCGCGGATCCATCGGGGTGGTGGCGTGGTTGTCCATATACACCGGCAGCTTGATGCCGTTGGCCGCCACATGCTGCTCGTGAGTTAGTTCCTGGGGGATTTTCACATCCGTGCTCATGATTCCTGTCTCCTCAATTCTTCGTTACTTCGAAATCGTCACCAGCTCTTCTGTGCCGCCTTCCAATTCTTCCTTCATCTCTGAAATACTGATGCTCCGCAGCACTTCCTCGATGCTCTGGTTTACCCTGCGCAACGGCTCGCGAATCGTGCACCGCTCGGTTTGATCGCATTCGCCGCGCACCGTAATGCACGAAGTGATAAACAGAGGCCCGTCGATCGCCCGAATCACCTCGAAGGCGGAAATCTTCCGTGCATCCCGAGCCAGGGTGTAGCCGCCATTGGTGCCATGCTGCGAGTGCAGCAGGCCAGCTTTCGCCAGCCGCTGCAGAATCTTGGCCATGACCTCTGGAGGAATGCTGTACGCATCCGCCACTTCTTTCGCGCTACAGGCTCCCGCAGGCGCACGCTCGGCCAGGTGCTTCATAGCCATCAAGCCGTAATCAGCTTTCTTGGTGAGCTTCAGCATCTGACGGATCGGCCTCGATATACGACCTTTGTGGTCGGATATGCTATTTTAGCCGTGGCCAGCCGCGAAATGCAACCCCTCGCAGGCAAATGACGAAATCTGCATTTAATGGTAACTTCCTGTGGCTTAACTGGTTACATCGATACGACATTTTTGGTCGGGTATTCTCCCATCGCGGGTCGCGAAGGGGACTTGACATCCCTTGGGTCCGGTCTAAAATACGGCAAATTTCCGGTTCCATTTCCCCGGCCTGCTTGGGCAGGGGAAGCCATTCCGGATTTATGACGTCAAGCAAGCCGCCCCAGATTCCCGCCACCCCAAACAACGCGCTGCCATGCCAGCACCCTCGTGTCCGCATCGTCGCTCGCGAAGAGGATTCCGAATTCGTTGAATGCCAGGAATGCGGCGAAGTTTTTGAGGCCAGCGAATTCAAAGATATGAATATCGAAGATACCAAGTTGTCGAGCGAATCCTGACCTTCCGGCCTCGAGCCATGACCAAGGTAACTTTGCCGGACAACTCCGCAGTGTTCCAATACAACAGTTTCCTACTGTGCACTTCGCGGACTGTCTGAGAAAAGAATGCCGAATGTAGCCTTGGTTGTTGACGACTCCATGCTCATACGCCATACCGTTTGCCGCTTTCTTGAGGCTCACGGATTTATGGTGGAGTCCGCCACCAATGGCCAGGACGCATTGGAAGTACTCAAACGGATCCGCCCCGATGTTGTCATTACCGATCTGCAAATGCCTAACATGAGTGGCGCCGAGTTCATAAGCGCACTCAAGGCCAAACCGGAAACCGCGGACATCCCGATCGTGATCCTCGCAGGAAAGCAAAGCGGACTGGCAAAGAAAGAAAAGCGCGCTAATTTCGCGGTCTTCAAAGACATCGACATCGAGGATCAGCTCGGCAAAGCTTTGACCACCGTCCTCGGCGAAAAAGCCGTCACCAAAGCCGCCGGCAAGTGACTGAGAACTGGGAACTAAGAACTGAAAACTGGGTTTTTCGCACCCCAGTGGCTAGTGATTAGTGGCTAGCGACCAGCGCAAGCCAGATGACATCGTCAGCTGCCAGTCACTATTCACTAACCACTAACCACTGGTTTAGCCACTCAATCTCATCCCCGCCTCTGCCGAGAAATCCATCGGCGCGAACTCTCCCGCGAGAAACTTGGGAAACGCGGCTGCGGCAATCATCGCGGCATTGTCCGTCGAAAGCGGACGCGAGGGGAAATACACCGGCAGGCCTTCGAGAGCTGCATCCTGTTCGAACCGCTGGCGCAGTTCGTTGTTAGCGGCCACTCCACCCGTAACGAACAACGTTGCCGCATCGCAAGCCCGCGCCGCCGCCAAAGTCTTGCCCACCAGGTCTTCCACCATGGCACGCTGAAATGAAGCCACCAGATCCAGAGTCGCCTTGTCAGTGTGCGCGAGGTAATCCTCGAGCTTAGGCTTGGCAATTTGCGCCAGGGCTTTTTTCCGGCTCTCAATCGAAGGCTGCATATTGTGGGTCTCAACATAGCGCAACACCGCAGTCTTGATTCCGCTGTAAGAAAAATCAAATCGTTGGGTGCCCCACCCTTGTCGCTGTGCTTTTTGCAGGGACAGGGTGGGGATTTTCTTCCTATCCGGATGCTTGATCTGTGAAATCGCAAATTTCACCGCGGCAGGATTCCCATGGCTGGCCAGCTTGTCGATCACCGGCCCGCCGGGATATCCGAGCCCTAGCAACTTTGCAACCTTGTCGAACGCTTCTCCGGCGGCGTCGTCACGAGTGTGCCCGATGTTCTCATAGGTCCAGCTATTTCCACTCTGCTCCGCCAGGTAGAGATGCGTGTGTCCCCCTGAAACCACCAGCGCCAGCACTGGGAAACGCAAATCCTGATTTGAATCTGAGAACGTGCCCTTCTGCCGCTCTTCGAGGAGCACAGCATGAATGTGTCCTTCGAGGTGATTCACTGCAATCAGCGGTTTATCCAGCGCAAATGCCAGGGCTTTGGCATAGCTGATGCCCACCAGCAATGACCCCGCCAGCCCCGGTCCTTGTGTGACGGCCAGCGCGTCCATCGAGTCGTAAGTCTGTCCGGCATCGGCCAGCGCTTGCCGTACCACTGGCACGATTGCTTTCAGGTGTTCGCGCGAGGCCAGTTCGGGCACAACTCCGCCGTAAGGCTGGTGCGTGGCGATCTGCGAAAACACGACATTCGAGACAACTTTCTCACCCGAACGCACCACGGCGGCGGCCGTTTCGTCGCAGGAGCTCTCGATGCCGAGGATGTAAACATCAGCCATTAGTCTTAGTCTAAACAACTTATGGAGGCCTGTGTGACAGCCGCCCCTTCGACTTCGCTCAGGGCAGGCACTCGGCTGTCCATCGCCCGCAGCGCGATAATCAGGCACAATCGCAATGCTCCGCTGCTATGCCAGATTTCCCCTCCGCCCTACAATACACTTGATGCCGAGCGATCCTGCTCACGCCAACGTGGCCGAGCCCGAAGCCGACCCCATCAATCCGCACTACGATACCCGCCTGCCTGAGTATTCCGTTTGGCGGCGCATGCAGATTCCCGTGATTGCCTCGGCCGTCATAGCCGTGGTTCGCGCCATTGGACCGACTCTTCGGTTTGAGAATGTTGGCAATTACTACGCGCCCAACCATGCCCGGGGAATACCGGTGGTCGCAGCGTTCTGGCACCGCTGCATCATTCCCTCCGTCTG
Source organism: uncultured Acidobacteriota bacterium (assembly GCA_963759395.1). Taxonomy (GTDB): domain Bacteria; phylum Acidobacteriota; class Terriglobia; order Terriglobales; family Acidobacteriaceae; genus CAVWZH01. The sequence continues at coordinate 374,006 of CAVWZH010000007.1, forward strand.
GTATTGGCGCAACCAGGGCGTCGTGGTCATGAACACGACCAATTTCGATGGCCAGTGGACGCGGAAGGTAATTGAGCACTTCGGATTCGGCACAGCGCAGGGCAGTTCCACGCGCGGCGGTCTGCGAGGACTGGCCGTCATGGGCCGGCGCTTGGACGAAGGGCTCGACGTTGCCTTCACTATCGATGGCCCGCGCGGGCCGCGCTATGTGGCCAAACCGGGCCCGGTCATGCTCGCCCGCCGCTCGGGAAAGCCGATCTACGTTTTTCACATCGGGCTGGAGAGCGCTTACACACTGGAAAAAGCGTGGGATCTCATGCAGATTCCCCATCCCTTCTCGCGCGCCGTGTTGGTGGAGGCTCCCTTGATTCATGTTTCGCCGGACGCCGATGCTGACGAAATGGCGCGCAAACACGCTGAGATGCAAACGGCGCTGGAACGGGTGAGAGATGTAGCGGAGTCCTGGTTCACATTAAGTGAGGCGGAGCGAGATAGGCTGCAGAACAGAGTGGAACGTAAATGTCGTAATCGCCTCGACCACTGTCATCCTGAGCGGAGTGTTCTCTTCGCGCAGCGAAGGGAACACGTAGTCGAAGGATCCCTAAGCCTCAACGCTGGCTATGGAGCGTCGAGGCATTCTCTGCATAGGGCCAGTTCCCGATGCTACTCTTTGAAAATGTCCGACCTGCCCGAAAAGATTGACCGTGCTGAAGTGTCCAGGGTGGTTGCGAGCTGCTATCAGAGTGCATGGCGGAAGAATCAGCGAGCTAGTTCCAAGTGAAGTCCTTCTCCATCTCGATCGTCCGCACGTTGCGCGAGCACGGCCACGAGGCGTACCTCGTCGGTGGATGCGTGCGCGATCTGCTGCTGGGGCTGGAGCCCGCCGACTACGACGTCGCAACTTCTGCCACGCCCGATGAAGTGATGCGCATTTTCCCGGAGACCTACGCCGTGGGCGCTCAGTTTGGCGTGGTACTGGTTCCGATGCCTGCGCCCTCTCTGGTTGACGATCTCGAAGCGAACCACAGAGGAGACAGAGAGCACGGAGGAACCAAAGGCGGCTGTGTCGAAGTCGCGACTTTCCGCTCCGACCTCGGCTACTCGGACGGCCGCCATCCTGACGAAGTGCGCTTCACCAGGAATCCTCAAGAAGACGTCCGGCGGCGCGATTTCACCATCAACGGCATGATGCTTGATCCGCTGGTTGACGACCCGCTGAAAAATGGTGTGCTCGACTTTGTCGGCGGACGCGAAGACTTAAAAGACAAGATCATCCGCGCCATCGGCGACCCGGAGCATCGTTTCGGCGAAGACAAGCTGCGCATGCTGCGTGCGGTGCGCTTCGCGGCCCGTTTTAATTACACCATTGAGCCAGAAACATTCCGCGCTATCCAGAAACTAGCACCGCAGATTCATCAGGTTTCCCGGGAACGTGTCCGCGACGAACTGACCCGCATGCTCACTGAGGGCCATGCGCGCCGAGCTTTTCTCTTGCTCGATGAAACCGGCCTGTTGCGTGAAGTCCTGCCGGAAATCTCCGCCATGAAGGGTGTGGAGCAGCCGCCGGAGTTTCATCCCGAGGGAGATGTGTTCGTCCACACGCTGCTTTTGCTGGAAAAACTGCCGCATCCCTGCCCGCCAACGCTCGCCTGGGGAGCGCTGTTGCACGACGTGGGCAAACCGCCAACTTTTCGTGTGGCCGATCGCATCCGCTTCGACGGGCATGTGGATGTTGGCGTGAAGATGGCGGAGGAAATCTGCCGGCGGTTGCGATTTTCGAACGACGACACCGAGTTGATTCTCGCTCTGGTCGACAACCATATGCGCTTCGGCCATGCCACGCGCATGAGCGAATCCACCTTCAAGAAGTTCGTGCGCATGCCGCATTTCGACCAGCACCTCGAATTGCACCGGCTCGATTGCCTGGCCAGTTTCGGTGGCCTCGCTTCCTACAATTTCACACGCGAAAAGATGAACGCGCTGCCGGAGGAAGCCATTCGTCCTAAACCCTTGGTGAGCGGCGACGACCTGATTGCCGCCGGTTACGCGCCGGGGCCGCGTTTTAAAGAGATTCTTTCGGCTGTCGAAGATGCCCAGCTGGAAGGTCGTTTGCTATCGAAGGAAGTCGCGTTGGAGTTCGTAAAGCAGCAGTTTCCCCTGACGGCTTGAAATCTTGTCAAGCCCCCAAATCGGCCGATTTCGCGCTAAGCTTCTGCATTCAAACGCAAAATAATTGTGGAGACCATGTCCCATTTACCCCATGGAAATTGCTATTCTGGAAGTAGAGGCTAGAAAAAAGCAAAAGGCAAAGCCCGGCTTTCTGCCGGACCCTCCAATGACTCGCGAGATGGAACATGTTGCCTCCGGACTGGAGAAGATCGTCGCGGCGGGGTTGCGGCGCGCTCCGAGCGGGAGAAGGGCCAGTGTTGGCGTGGCCGCTTGCCTGTGGCCAGGGGGTGGCAGCAAGGACCAAGGCACTGGATTTTGGGGAAGGTGTGCTGCGCGTGGAAGTTCCCGATGCAGGCTGGCGAGCCGAGTTGCAGTCGCTGGCTCCGCAGTACCTGGCGGTAATTAATCGCTATGTGGCTGAAAGCGTGAAGCGGATAGAGTTTGTGGTGACGAAATGAAAGTCACGGAAAAAGACGTGGCGTACGTCGCCGATCTGGCCAATCTGGAATTGACTGCGGACGAACGCAGCCGCATGGTACGCGACCTGAATTCGATTCTGGGCTACATCGACAGTCTGAATGAGCTGGATACGTCGAATGTTCCGCCGATGGCGCAGGTTTCCGACCGTTACGGTGTTGACGAATCGAAGCAGGGGAGCGAACGCTTTGCCTATGCCAGCCGCGAAGACATACTCGAAGGACTGCGGAAAATGCTGCCGCAGGAAGTCGCGCTGGCCAACGCGCCGGATTCGGATGGAACGTTCTTCGAAGTGCCGAAAGTGATTGAGAGATAGTGGCCAGTGACTAGTGGCTAGTGATTAGTACCTGGCAAACTCAACGACTGACAACTAACCACTAGTCACTAACCACTGAACCGTGGAACTGACTTCACTCACAATCGATGCCGCCCGCACTGCTGTCCAGGAGCGCAAGACCAGCGCGTTTGCGCTGGCGGAGGCATACTACGCGAAAATCGAGAGTGACGATCCGAAAATCGGCGCGTACCTGACGCTTTCGAAAGAGCGCGCCATGGCGAAAGCGGAAGAAATGGATGCGCTGGCGGCGAAAGGTGAAAAGCTGCCTCCACTCGGCGGAGTGCCGGTTGGGATCAAAGACGTCATGGTCACGCGCGGTGTGCGCACGACCGCGGGATCGAAGATTCTGGGGAATTACATTCCGCCGTATGACTGCACTGCGGTTGCGCGGCTTGAGGCTGCGGGCGCGATGGTGTTGGGTAAAACCAACTGCGACGAGTTTGCCATGGGCTCGTCGAATGAGAACTCGGCGTGGAAGCCGGTGCATAATCCGCGTGATTTGAGCCGCGTGCCCGGCGGGTCATCTGGCGGATCGGCCGCGGCGGTTGCGGCGGACATGGCTGTAGTCACGCTGGGGTCGGATACAGGCGGATCGATTCGTCAGCCGGCGTCGTTCTGCGGAGTGGTGGGGTTGATGCCGACCTACGGACGCGTGTCGCGCTACGGGCTGATTGCGTTTGCTTCGTCGTTAGATCACATCGGACCGTTGGCAAAGACGGTGAAAGATGCGGCGATCGTGCTGCGAACGATTGCGGGGCGCGATGCGATGGATTCGACTTCGGCCGAGGTTCCTGTGCCCGACTATGTGGCGGAACTGCAGAAGCCGGTACGCGGATTGAAGATTGGGGTTGCCAAGGAGTATTTCGGCGAAGGGTTGGACGGCGAAGTGCGCAAGGCGATCGAGGCGGCGATCCAAAAGCTGGCGTCGCTCGGCTGCGAGATCGTGGAAGTTTCGCTGCCGCACACCAAATATGCGATTCCGGCGTATTACATTGTAGCGACGGCAGAGGCCTCGGCAAACCTGGCGCGGTTTGATGGCGTGCGCTACGGATATCGGGCTTCCGGCGTGCGTTCGCTTTCCGATATGTACCGCCGCAGCCGCGATGAAGGCTTCGGGGCGGAGGTGAAGCGGCGCATCATGCTGGGGACCTACGCGCTCAGCGCCGGATACTACGATGCGTACTATTTGAAAGCACAAAAAGTGCGCACGCTGCTCACGCGTGATTTTGAAGAAGCGTTCAAGAAAGTGGATGCCATTGTGACCCCGACCAGCCCGACCGCCGCATTCAAGCTGGGCGAAAAGGTGGATGATCCGCTGGCAATGTACCTTGCCGACATATACACCGTGACGGCTGATCTGGCGGGCATTCCGGGGATCTCGATTCCTTGCGGGGAAACGAAAGAGAAGTTGCCCATCGGGATGCAGATTCTGGGCAAGCACTTTGATGAGAGCACAATCTTGCGCGTGGCGAACGCGTATGAGAGGGCCGCGTAACGAGATTATCTAAAACGAGGCGGTGAGCCAGGATCCGCTGCTGGTTCTTGTCCTCACAGTTAAGAGCTTCAAACTCAAACCCTCCAATTTAGCAAGCGATTAGCGCTCGAGAGTGTGATTCTCGCGCCGATGCCGGAGTTCGTTTCTGCGCTGGGGGATTCCAGGGGGAAGGCAGGATTTTGGAAAAACCAGTTCCCAGATGGCAGTTCCTAGTTCTCAGTCCCTGATTTTCGGAGGATACGATTTCGGAAGGAGGAAGAAGTATGCACTCACATTCCATACACTCACATTCGACAGTTTCAATTATCTTGGCATTTGTTTTGGCGGTTTCTCTTGCCGCGACGGGGTGTACCGCGCAGTGGCTCAGTGTGGCGCTGGCTGATCTGCCTGTGCTCACGCAAATGGCGCTCAACATCGCGGTCTTAGTGACTACGCTGGAATCAGGGAAGCAGTTGAGTGCGGGAGAGTCGGCGGCCATTCAGAATATTTCAGCGGCCGCGGGTAAGGACCTGACGCTGCTGCAGACACTCTACAACCAGTACAAAACGAATCCTGACAGCGGCACGCTTCAGAAAATCGAGAGCACGATCGGTGACCTCAATCAGAACCTTCCGGCGCTGATGCAGGCGGCGAAAATAAGCGACGCAACGGTTTCGGCGCGAGTCAACGCGGCAGTGAACCTGATTCTCACCACCGTGAACAGCTTCGCGCAACTGATTCCGCAAAACTCGCCACCGTTGGCCGCAGCCAGAACTGCTCGGGCGAAGCTCAAAATACCCGAGGCCAAGGACCTCAAGAACCAGTGGAACCAACAGGTGTGTGCTCCGGGCGGAAACAACGCCTTAAACGCGGCGATGGAGATGTGCGTTCTGCGGTAGGGGCAATTGCGCCAGAGCGTCGGCCTATTTCCTTCTCCAGCGGACCCCGTCTTTGGTTTGTTCCACAAGAATGCCGGCGGCGATGAGTTCCTGGCGGATATCATCGGACCGTTTGAAGTCGCGAGCCTTGCGGGCAGCGTTCATGTCGACAATCTTTTTCTCAATCTCCGCGTCGGAAGGTCCCTGTGCGCCGACGGCGGCGAGCAGTTGGGGAGTGACCTCTTTTTCGCGTCCCGATGCCTGTGCCCATTCGAGAACGGCCTTCATTTTCGGCGCGTCATCGTCTTTGAGAACCGCGAAGATGTCGTCGAACTTCTGCAGGGTGTCAAGAAACGGCTGAACGTTCTCTTGCTTGACCTCGCCAGCGTCGAAGGCGGCGTTGGCTTTGCGTACCATGTCGAAAATCGCAGCCTGAGCCTGGGCGGTGTTGAGGTCGTCTTCCATCGCCGAGCACATGCGCTCAGCAGTTTCGCGCGCGAGTTGAAAAAGAGAATCGGAAGAGCCGGCGGGAAATTTTCCGCTGGTAAGGCGAAGCTGAAAATTGCGCAGCTTCTCCACGTTGCTGGCAGCTTGCGCCAAACCGTCGAAAGTGAAATTGAGCTGGTGGCGGTATGGGATCGAAGCCAGCAACAGGCGGATGGAAGACGGTTTGTAGCCCTTGAGCACCAGATCGCGCAGGGTGAAAAAATTGCCCAGGCTCTTCGACATCTTCTGACCTTCGACCAGCAAGAAGCGGGAGTGAAACCAGAAGCGGACGAAAGGCTTGCCGGTGAGAGCTTCCGATTGCGCGATTTCGTTTTCGTGATGAGGAAAGATGAGATCTTCGCCGCCGGCGTGCAGATCGAAGGTCTCGCCCAGTTCTTCCATGGACATGACGGAGCACTCGATGTGCCATCCGGGACGCCCGGAGCCGATGGCGGTGTCCCAGGAAGCTTCGCCGGGTTTTGGAGCTTTCCAGAGAGCAAAGTCACGCGCGCTGTCTTTGTCATATTCGTCAAGGTCGACGCGGGCGCCGTCTTCCATGCCGGCAAAATCTTTTTTGGAAAGTTTGCCATAGGCGGGAAACTTGGCGATGCGGAAATAATAGGAGCCGTCGTCGGCGCGGTAAGCGTAGCCCTTCTTTTCCAGGTCGGCTATGGCCTCCGCCATTTCGGGGATGTGCTCGGTGGCCCGCACCAGAGTGGGTTCCTCGATGTTGAGGGCGGCAGCGTCTTCGAGAAACGCCTGAATATATTTCGCCGTGTATTGCTGGACGCTTACGCCCTCCTGAGCGGAATTGCGAATGATCTTGTCGTCCACGTCGGTGATATTCATCACGTGGCGAAGCTTGTATCCGCTCTGGTGAAGAAAGCGGCGCAGGATGTCGACAGCGACGAAGGTGCGGAAATTGCCGATGTGGCCGTAGTCGTAGACCGTGGGGCCGCAGGCGTACATGCGGACCTGGTGATCTTCAAGGGGATGAAACTCTTCGATTTTCCCGGAGAGCGTGTTGTAAAGACGAAGCGCCATGCAGTGAGCGAGCGGGCCCAAGCCAATTCCTCATTCTAGGGGGACGGAAGAAAACAGGTCAATGACGTGCGAGGAACGCCGCTTCAAGCCGAAGAACTGGCCGCATGGCCGTGTCCGCGCAGTCGATGGCCGACGAGAAATACGTAGTGCACGCCGGAAACAATGGTGAAGGCCGCAGTCGCGTGGAGAAAGGTCATGCGTGCGATCCAGACCCAACGTAAGTGATCCACTTCGAACAGCAGCGCAAAAAAGATCGCCGCGATCTGAGCAAACGTGTTGGCTTTCCCGAAAATGCTGGGGCTGAAGTCGCGTAAACCGGCGATGGCGTAGAGCACGACGCTGGCACTAAGAATCGACAAATCACGGCTGAACACCAGCACGGTGTACTTCCACGGAATCTTGTGCAGAATGGCGAGCACGAGAAACATGGTGCTGAGCAGCAGTTTGTCGGCGATGGGATCGAGATACTGGCCGAGTGTGGTTTGCTGCTTAAGGGTGCGGGCGAGCAGGCCGTCAAGACCGTCGCTGAGCCCGGCCAGAACAAAAAGAATGAGCGCCCACAGGTACTTGCCCTCGACAATCTTGATCACGATGAAGGGCAGAAACACCATGCGCAGCAGCGTGAGTTGGTTGGGTGCGGTAAACAGTTGTGAAAATTTCACGACTGCGCCTCAGGCGCGGAACTCTGGGCCGGGGTGGGTCGGGTGAGCACCACGACCGGGTCGAGCCCGGTCCTGGCGGTGAAACGTTGTGAAAGAGAAGGCAGATTGCCGTCGGGCAGATCGAGTTCCATGCGTTCGATGCGATGCATAGGGAAAAAGATCACGGCAGGCGATGCGGCCTCACCCTCTTTGATCATGGAAAGCAAGTCATCAAAAGACGCCAGTTCGACTCCGCACAGGCTTAAGCCTTCAGGCCGCAGAGCGAGAACGGCGCCCCAAAGTTTTTCGCGGGGATTGGAGAGCGTCAGAATTACGAGGGCGCCGCGCGGGAAGGCGGTGGCGGCGGAGGCGTTAGGCATAGGTAAGTTTGGCACCTAGCGATTGTCGCTGCGAACGTACTGATTTTGCAACTCGAACCGGGGCGCCGCAAATTGGGTGGGTCGAATCGGTTCCCCGCCCGGACTGACATGAGGGGAGCGACTGTCCGGGCGCGTTGCCGACCCGCGCGATGGCCAGTACAATAAGGGCTGCGTGCAGGCCCGTAGCTCAGTTGGTTAGAGCGCTTCCTTGACACGGAAGAGGTCGATGGTTCGAGTCCATTCGGGCCTACCATTTCAAGTCTCCGCCGCATGTTCTACCTGTGATTTCCCGTCTTGCAGTTTTTTCGTTACATGCGTGCTTTTGCCGATATTCCGAAGCTATCTCAAAATCACTTCTGAGGAATGTCGAAACCATAACTGCGTAGCACGTCTGCGTTGGCCGGCGTCTGGAGGAACGCCAGGAATTGCCGGGCAGTTTCCTTGTTCTTCGATGAGCCAAGGATGACGCACGCTTGTTCGATGGGTGGGTATTCATCGGGGGGAATCTCGACGTACCGTCCTCTATCTTTCATGTTCGGAGACAGGGCGAGCGAGAGAGCCACGATGCCGACATCCGCCGCGCCGGAGACAACGAACGAAGCCGCCTCAGAAATGTTTTCTCCAAGCACCAGCTTGTTTTGCACTTTTTCGTAGACGTTTTCTTTCCGCATGGCGGCTACTGCCGCCTGACCATAGGGAGCGTGCTCCGGGTTGGCGACGGCAATCTTCCTGATCGAGGGGCTCAACAGGGCCCGCATGCCAGAACTCAGATCGATCTTCGAGTCGTTGGGCACCCAGATTACGATTTTCCCCTTTGCGTACTCGTGGTAGCTGCCGCGTACGGTCAGCCCTGCGGCTTCCAGTTTTTTCGCGTAGTCGAGATTGGCCGAAAAGAACACGTCAAACGGCGCGCCGTTCAGCAACTGCTGGAAAAAGTTGCCCGACGAACCGTAAGTGACCTTCACACTCGTGCCGGTTTGTTTCTGAAATCGGGCGGCGATATCCTGCATGGCAAATTGCAGGTCGGCGGCGGCGGCAACCCTGATTTCCTGGGCCGTGCAGAGATGAGCGGCGAAAGTGATCGCCAGGGCGAGAATCGCGATCACTCTCAGATTGCTTGTGGTCATGGGTCGCTCTTGTTGGATCTACACACGCAGGATCATGACTTCAGTGGCTTTTATCAATGCGGCGGCGGTTTGTCCCGGTTTTAGCTGCATCTCGCGGGCGGAACGGGAGGTGATGATGGACGTAATTTGCTGGCCGCCGATGGAGATCGCAACTTCCGCCATCAGGCCGCTGATGCGAACGCTGTCAATGCGCCCCACCAGTTGATTCCGTCCGCTGACGTGGCGGATTACTTGCTGGCGTTCCTTCTCTGTTTTACCTCGGGTTCTGAAAAGCAGCCGGTCCACCTCCCCACGGGGAATGCGGTGATGTCCGCCGGCAGTCTGAATACTGCGAATTTTCTTCTTATAAATCCACTGTTTGATGGTGGGAAAGCTGATCGCCAGCTCTAAAGCGGCATCACGAAGCTTCAGCAGTTCATCAGTCTTCTTCCTTCCGGACTGGCCTTTCCTCTGCATGGGAACGAAATCGTACCGTCAACCCAGAGGGCGGTCAACGTTCTTATGCGACCTTTCCAGTATAGCCGACATAACGTCCATCATATGTATTAAACTGCATGCGATTAGACACATAAATCGTATGTCATATACACTACTGATTCTTTCCCGCCATCACCTCAATTGGAGGGTTAATGCGCCGGCGCGACTTGTTTCTTGGCATCGCAGTTTTCTACCTAACGTCAACGCTGATGTTTGCCCAAGATGGATATTTCGCCAACTGGTTTGCCCGGGTGGACAAAACCAAGAACGAGCAGCCTCACTGGGTGACGCCGCTGGCAACAACCACGCCCCGCCTCGAACAAGAATTCCGCTACGACCAGTTGTGGCAGGAGAACGCTGAAGGCGTAACTACAGACAACTACAATGGCGGCAAAGGGCTGGAACTAATTCCCTTTGAGAAGGTGGAAGTAATCTTCAACCTGCCTCCGTACCTGGTTCACAACAATCCGGCAGTCCGGGATGGCTTCGGCGATGTCGCCTTCCTCGTCAAATACCGGCTGCTTTCACAAAACGAGGAACATGGTAACTATATTCTTACAGCATTTCTCGGCTGGAGCCTGCCCACCGGCGACCACAAAAACGGAGCTCTGCACCCGGTGATCACCCCGACCATCGCATATGGCAAAGGCTTGGGGAATTTCGATCTGCAAGGCACCTTTGGAGTCGGTCTTCCCACGGCGGATACCGACATTGTGGGGCGAAACTACGCCTGGAACAACACTTTCCAATACCGCGTCTTGCGAAAGTTCTGGCCCGAAATCGAACTCAACTCGACTTTTTTTCAGGATGGAAAGAATGATGGCCAAAAGCAGAACTTCGTGACGCCGGGATTAGTCATGGGGCGCTTTCGTCTTGTGGGAAGAGTTGGCTTCACCATCGGTGCTGGATACCAGATCGCCACGACTCATTTCCATACTAACAACCACAATACGATTTTGTCGGTCCGGTTTCCCTTCTAATTGTCCGCAACAGTGCGGATTCCCGCTTGCGCCATTCGTGCCGCTAGCAATCCGGAGCGGTCGAATAATCGACACATTGCGAGGTCTGGTTGCCCACCATCCATATGGCTGATGTGCCCGTCTGATCCTTGAAATCTCTGAACCAGAAAATGTAGCCGAAGCCACCGAGGTTGAGCGATTGGCCAAAACCAAACTGATCGGCGAACTGGCTGCAGGTTGCGCCAAAATATAGGGTCGCGTTGAAAGTCACAGTGGCAGCGGAATTCATGGAGAATTTGACTGCCTGGTACTTGTCCGCGCCAGAGTGGTACCAGCATCCATGGAGCGTGCCGACGCTGCCTCCCGAACCTCCGCCGCCCGAGCCGCTGCCCACGGTCAATTGCAGTGTTGCGGCATGGGTTGTAGTGCCATCGGTGGCGTTTACCTGGATGGAATAGTCGCCAGCGGCGACATTGTCAGCGACGGTCAGCTGCAACTGGGAGGAGCCCGAGCCAGGCGCCACGATCACCGTGGGACTCAAACTGGCTACGATTCCTGCGGGATCGCCAGCCACAGTAAGCAGAAGCGGCTTGTCGAAGCTTCCGGTCACTGTGGTGATGAACTGAGCGGTTCCCGAAGCCCCGGGTGCCAGGCTCAGTGAACTGGGACTGGCGGACACTGTGAACCCTGATGGCGTGGTCGGCGGCGTCACGATGAGGTTCGCGCCCGCCACGGAGCTGTTGTAGCTGGCGCTGATGGTAACTGCTGCGCCGGAGGTTACCGGGAACGTGGTGAGCGTCGCAGTGGCGCTCGTTTTCCCCTGTGCGACAGTCACGCTGGCCGGAGCCTTGGCAATGGCAGGCGCGGTGCTCTTCAGCGTAATCTTGGCGCCACCTGCCGGGGCTGCCTGAGTGAGAGTGACTGTCGCTTTGGACGAAGTCCCGCCTACCACCGCGCTCGGACTGATCGCAACTCTGGACAAGCTATTGGCTGCCTTTGCAGCGTTGGACGTGGTCGACGTCGAGGTCGAAGTGGAAGCGCTGCCTGCGAAACTTCCCTGTGGGCTCGAGGGCTGGGAACTGCTTCCGCAGCCTGCGAGACAAAACAGACCTGCAATCAACGTAAGGAACGAGAGTCTTGCATTCGGACGCTTAAGGAAGGCCACAAAAAACCTCAACCGACAGATTGTGAACACGCGAAGCGGCGGGCTTAGGCTCTTTGTCTCACAGAATGGAGAACGATTAAAAGAGGCCAGAAGTACATGTTACCCATAGCCTGAACAGGGTTGACGGGGGCGTGGAAGACGACGATGAACCGCGTCATTACCGGGCTACACTTGCTGTCCGGCAAACGACAGCACAAAGATTGCTACAACCAAAATGCTCACGCCGCCTGCCATCAGGATCCGTGGTTTGTTTCCGCTGCCGCGCCATTCTCCCGTAAGCATGCCCCAGATGGCTGCGGTGATGACGATGACCGACATGAACAACGGCCAGCCGAGCACGGTCCCCAACTGGCCCAGGTTGGTGGTGGCCGCGCCATAGAGAATTGTGCTTCCAAACCAGAGGAAAGCCATGAATGCAGTGATCAACCAATATGTGGATGTTCCCGGCGCTCGGAAACGGGCTGCATTGTGGTTCTTCCATATCAGGTAGCTGCAATAGATGAGGCTTGGAATACCACCGGCCAACATAAGCGGAAGCCATGCGGCATTCGGGCTCCAGACACGCGATGCACCCTGATCCTGGGCTGCTTTGAGGATTGGGCCACCGAACACCAGGCCGAGATTGACCAATCCGGAGCCAACTCCGCCCAACACGCAAAAGATGAGGCCTTTGATGATGGACGGTTTTCCTGCCACGCCCGCTCCCAGAGCCGTTTCTCGCTGCTTGCCCGCGACAGCGCATACACTCACCCCGATCAGCACCAGCGCGAGGCCGGCCAGCACCTTCATGCCTGCAGGAGTGGCAATTTTGTCCGAATGGAGCAAGACCAGCGGCACCAGGCTGCCGAGCGCCGCGGAAAGGCCGAGCATGATCGAGAAAGAGACCGCCACGCCGACAGCTTCAATCGCGAGGCCGATAAATATCACCGAGATGCCCCACCCCGCGCCGCAAGCCGCGACCGCCGCAACAGTGCCGAGTCCGGTTTCCCGGTAGACGGCCATGATGTCTGGGATGGTAAGGAAGGTCAATAGCGGCGGGAAAACGAAAAGCCCGTAGATCGTCCACATCAGCCAGGTGTTCTCCCAAGCCCAGCGCTGGGTGAGTTTCATGGGAACGGCAAAACTTCCGTTCATCGCACCGGCGAGAAGAATCATGAGCAAGCCGAGAGTGGCGTCAGGCATTGAGGTCGCCAGTCCTTTTGCTGGCTGGGGGTGAAGTCAACGCGTAACAGCGGGCGGGATTGTTTACGAAAATGTTTTCAATCTCCGTCTCGGTCAAACCTGCCTGCTTCAATCGAGGAACAAATTCCCGCAGCAGAAACGCCAGCCCGGGAGACCCGTCGTAGGCTTTCCAGTATTTTCGGCGGGCGGCGTCCATGCCCAGAACGATCTGGGGTCCAAAGCCTTCACCCACCATCGCAACAACGATATCCAACGTTGGATTGCCTGCTTCTGGCCCCCAGCGGAACGCGGAATCGTACTCCAGGATCACACCGGTCGAAAGGATTTCTTTGTGGTAACCCTGGTCTGGGGCGCGGTCAGTGTGCGAGATCACGACATGGTGGAGCGGCACGCCTAATTCCTGAAACAGACGAACCTGCTCCAAAGCGCCTGTGCCTCGCTCGGTGTGAGTGAGGAGCGGAGCTCCAGTCTGGTGATGAGCCATGGCCGCGGCCTCGATGATTTTGCGTTCATGAGCGTTGGGCGCGTCCTTGCCGGTGGCGACTTTAATCACTCCCGCCTTATACGGAGTGCGCGAAACTTCAGGTCCGTTGTAATCGGCGGAATCGATTCCTTGTTCGATATCGGCGATGAACAACTTCGCGAGTTCTTCCGCGTCGAGCCGTTCGCCCCAATGCCCGGGCGCGTAGTATTTGGCCAAATGAAGCCCGGTGGGACAGACAATATTCACTCCCGTTCTGCGGCATACCTCGGCGAGTTTGGTGGCATTGCGTCCGCCGCCGCAGGGCATGGAGTCGACCAGTGTACGGCCACCGGCGGCATAGAAGTCGGCGACATCCACACAAGCCCGCTCAACGGAATCAAGCAGAAAATCGGGATTGCAGAAAGTGGTAAAGCTGGGATCGATAATGATGTGCTCATGGGCGTAGCAGACACCGGCCTGGCTTGCCTCGATATCTCCGAGAACTGTGCGCAGGAATGCCATGGCTATGGAGTGGAAAGAATCGCGCCAGCCTGGAGCAGACTTTCTTGGAGGAGGCGAAAGTCGAACTCGCGAGGCGAGCGATTTATCTTCGAGCACAATGCTGCCCCTGTTCCAGCGGCCTGTCCCATCGCCATGCATTGCGCCATGGAGCGCACGCTGGCATGAGCATCGTGGGTCGCCGAAAAGCAGCGGCCCGCGACGAGCAGATTCTCTATCTTTTGCGGAATGAGCGTGCGATATGGAATGCCAACACACTGCCCATCGGGAAGGTATTGCCACTCCGTGTCGCTCCCCGCGTGGTGGTCTTCGATCGGAGCGCCGCACAGACCGATCTGGTCATCGAATTGACGCGCGGTCAGCACGTCTTCCCGCGTCAGCCGGTATTCGCCATGAACCCGCCGGGTTTCCCGAATTCCAATCTGCGTCCCGAAAGCCACCAGTTCAGCTTCAGCGTATCCGGGTATCTCGCTCTTGAGAAACCTGAGATACTCCAGCGCCTGGCGGCGGCCTTCGATTTCAGCCTTGGTCAGTAGATCCGGATCAGTGGCATTGCGGAATCGCCCATCCGACGATTCGAAGGACTGCACGCGGGTCATGTTGGTCGCCATCATCCCTTCTACTGGAGTGGCGTGATCGCTGCCCTCGCGTCTTGGCAGGTTGAACCGGCCCGACTCCGCCGCTTCTGCCATGCGCTGGTGGAATTCTTTCTTTGGGAGACTCCTTCTCAGCGGCACGTCAACGTTCGCAACCTTGAATGTAGTCGTCAGCATCTGGGCAGGTTCCTGCTCGCCCGCCAGTTCGCACGGAGCTCCTGCGAAATAGCACAGATCAGCGTCACCCGTGGCATCGACAAAATATCTTCCAATCACTCTTCGCAAGCCTTGTTTGGTGGCGACGGTGAGAGAGTGGATTCTTTGCTCCGAAACCAACGCGTCCTGTATCCACGCGTAGAGTAAAATGGCCGCACCTGCATCCTGCACCAATCGTTCCCACACTACCTTCAAATATTCAGAGTTGTAGGTGATGCCGGTGCCAGCGCCGTAAGTATTAGGCCGCTCCATGCAAGCCCCGTATTCTCGGAGACCCTTCACCACATCGTCGGCAATGCCGCCGACGACTTTCAGAGAACGGGAGCCGGGAGTGTAAAAGCCGTAGAAGGTGTCGAGCACGGCTGTGCTGGTGCCGCCAAGGAAGCCGAAGCGTTCAACGAGTAAAGTCTTGGCTCCCGTGCGCGCGGCCGCAATGGCGGCCGTCGCTCCTGCCGATCCCGAGCCAGCGACGATTACGTCGAATGAAACGCTCTCGCTACCTGAAGTCGGGAACACGTCCATGTCAGGCCCGCAGCGCGCCGGTCTCGAAAAGCGCCAGGCCAGC
Organism: uncultured Acidobacteriota bacterium; assembly: GCA_963759395.1. Classification (GTDB taxonomy): domain Bacteria; phylum Acidobacteriota; class Terriglobia; order Terriglobales; family Acidobacteriaceae; genus CAVWZH01. The sequence goes on from CAVWZH010000007.1 coordinate 389,161, forward strand.
AGCTCCGACAACCCCGGTGTGAGACGGAACTCGAGGGAACACGATGGGTAAATCGCGGCCAATGAGAAAACGCGTCCTGCTACGCAGTTCCTCACGTAGCGGGTCGAGCAATTGCGACGCGGACTCGGCGATCTGTCCGCCTAGAATGATCAACTCCGGGTCGACGAGATGGACCAGGCTTGCAACCGCTGCGCCAAGATGCAACGTGGCGCGGTCGATGATCCACTTCGCAACCTCATCCGATTCCGCGGCGGCCTGGAAAACTTGCGCGCAATCCGACGCTTGATCTCGATCGGTGAGCACCGAGTTAACCCGCCGGTGCCTGGCAGAGAATGCCTCCGCTTCAATGGCGCGCGCGGAGAAGACAGTCTCGAGACAGCCGTAATTTCCGCAGATGCACATCGGCCCCTGGGGATCAATTGTCATATGACCTACGTGTCCGGCTACGCCGTGCGCTCCGCGCATGATCCGGCCTTCCATGAGCAACGCGCCGCCCACACCGGTTCCCAGCGTGAGCATCAAGACGTTTTCGCATCCTTTGGCGGCTCCCCAGAGCCACTCGGCAATCAGGGCGGTCCGCGCATCGTTATCGGCATATACGGGCTTGCCCGCGGCAGCGGTGCTCACCAGTTCGCTTAAGGAATGCCCTTCGAGATGCCGAAGATCGCCCGGCGAGCGGACCAGCATCGTGGTCTTGAGGTCTACAACGCCTTTGCATCCTATGCCGACGGCTCGAATGGAGACTCCAGAACCCAGTTTGGCGAGGAACGACTCCAGAAGCGCTTTGACTCCTTCGAGGGATCGAGGCGTAGCCTCAGAGAGCGATACTTTGAGATGCCCTGTCCTGTCGACCAGGCCGCCTTTGAGGTTGGTGCCTCCAATATCCAAGCCGATGGCGTAAACGTCCTCGGGATGATTCTGATCAGGCAGGGTTTTCTCGCTCGTGAGACGGGTAACCATTGATTTGCGGCATTGTAGCATCGGTGTGCATAATGACTACGAAACCCATGTCTAATATGGTCAAGCGCACAGAGAGCGCAGCAGTCTCTTACTTTGACGCTACTCTCGACCTGCTCAACCGTCTGAGGACCACGCAACTCGGCGCAATCCAGCAAGCCGCCAAGCTCTGCGCCGATCGCATCGCGCAAGGCGGTTTGATCTTTCTGTTCGGTTGTGGTCACTCCCGCATGATGTGCGAAGAGATGACTCCGCGGCAGGGCTGCTTTGTCGGATTCGTGGCGCTCGTAGAACAGTCTCTCTCCAATCATTCGGCGATTGTGGGCACGAACGGCCTTCGCCCTCCTCTTTATCTGGAAAAGTACGAGGGCTACGCCGAGCAGATCCTGAACGGATTCAAGTTCGGCCCGCATGATGCCTTCATCGTGATTTCCACCAGCGGAATCCGGCCTGTCCCAGTGGAAATGGCGAGGGGTGCACGCCAGCGGGGTCTTCCAGTGATCGCGATTGTCTCCCGCGCTCATTGCGAACAGTCCACGCCAGCCCATTCTTCGGGCAAGAAACTGATCGACTTCGCCGACATCATTATCGATAACGAATGTCCGCCGGGCGATTGCGTGGTGGAGTTGGACGGGTTGGATTGGCGCACCGGCCCGACCTCGACGGTGACCGGGGCGATGATCATCAATATGTTGCGCTGCGAAACTGCGCGTCTACTGCTGGAAACAGGACACAAACCTGTACTGCTTCCCAGCCACCAGTTTGTCGGAAACCAGAGTGCAGAGGAGCAGCTCGAAGAGTTTTACGAAGCCTACCGGAAAAGCCTTCACCATCTCTACGAATGACCGCAAGGCCTGGAATGGCACACACTCTGCTGATCACCGGATCGTCTGGAATCGCTGCGGCCACGGCGCATCTGGCTGCAAGCCGGGGGAATCAGATTTTTATTCTTGGAAACCGCGAACCTGAGTGCAAGGAACTGTGCGAGCAGATTCCCGGTTCGGTTTGGGCCGTGGCGGATGTGGCAGATTACTCGTCCGTTCAACAGGCAGTTATTGCCTGCGTTCAGAAATACGGGAGAATCGACGCCGTTTTTAACGTAGCCGGCATGAGCGGCCGTTCGCTGGGCGATGGCCCTTTGCACGAATGCACGCCCGAAGCCTGGCAAGCCATGATGAATATTCACGCCGCAGGAACTTTCCACGTCTGCCGCGAAGTGCTTCGCCATTGGATAAGTGCATCCCGCAAAGGGACGATACTAAATACTGGTAGTGTGCTGGCGCGGTTTCCTGAGCGCGAATTTTTCGCCACGCATGCCTACGCAGCCAGCAAAGGCGCGGTCGAATCCTTGAGCCTCGCGGCGGCGGCGTACTATGCGCCGTACGGGATTCGCATTAACGTGCTTGCCCCGGGATTGGTTCGTACTCCCATGAGCATGCGCGCCCAGTCCAATGAGAAGATCCGTTCCTTCCTCGCGCATAAGCAGCCCCTGAAACGGGATTTCGTCGAGGCCGAGGAAATCGCGCGGATCGCGCTGTTTCTGCTAAGCGATGAATCCGTTCCCATCACCGGCGAAGTGATTCGAGCGGATGCCGGCTGGGCGATCACTGGATAGCCACACGTCTGGACCCCAAGATAAGGTAGGCTTATTGGAAATCCGTATGGCCGTTCGCCCGCTGGATCGCCGGCTCACCGAACTTGAAAAATGCCGCTTCCGCTTTGGCCCGCGAGACGCGGCGCTGGTCCTGAAGTTGGTCTCCAGTCTGGAAACGCAGCGGTTCTCCGATATTCCATCTTTGATTCGTTTCCACGAGGCGCTACTTTTCCTGCGCGCTTTTCCTCACACTGCCAGCGTTCTTCGCCGATCAGAACAGCTTCTGAACAGTTTCAGCATGCGAGTGGATCGATTTCGACGGGCCGGAGCCGACATGGAGCAGTTCGATCCGCTCGAAGTTTCAGGCATCGCCGGAACGACAATGGAGGATACGCTCAGCTTTGACGTCGTGCGCTGGCTCGTGCGCCGCATTCCCGGGAATGTGGAAATGGTATGGGCTGGTGACGCCGACGAGCGCGCCCTGGCTGCCATCTGGCCGCGCTTTATACCGCTTCTCGAAGAGGACGGGTTGGTCGAAGCTGATGTTCCCTGGCAACGTTGGCTGGAAGCGGCCAGCTCGGGCAAGCGGAATACCCTGAAGTGGCTGCTCGATCGCTTCGAAGGACTACCCCTATCGGATCCTGAAAAAGCTCAACTCTACGATCCGTTGCACCTGACAGTGCGCTGGAACCTGGATAATCTGGGCCTTTCACGCACTCGGAACTGGAAGTCTGTCCGAAGGGCGTTCTACCACACGCAGCCGCTGATCTCGCGGCACGAGGTCTCGCTCGCCAAGGAGTTGACTCAACCGCCGCCAGTGCTAGAGCGATTGCCGATGCCGCAGGGGCGGACCGTCATGCATCTGATTCGCGAAGTCATGCTGGTTCGCTACCGCGAACTGTATGGCACAAGTCTGGGCGACCCACGATCGGTCGTCCGCTTTGATGTGGGGCGAGGGATTTCCATTTTTCTCTGGAACTTGCCTCCAGACCGCCGATTGCCCTTGCGCGCTTACGTCGCCGGATTCAGCGTGAAAAATGGTGTTCCAATCAACTACATCGAAGCTATCGGACTTTTCGATTGGATAGAGGTCGGCTTCAATACGTTCTATACGTTTCGCGGTGGCGAAGTTGCGTGGATCTTTGCCCAGGCGCTTCGCGGTCTCTGCCTGCTGACCGGAGCCAAGTGCATTTCCATGTATCCGTATCAGCTTGGACGCGGGAACGAAGAAGCTATTGAGTCAGGAGCCTTCTGGTTCTATCGCAAGCTCGGCTTTCGGCCCGGACGACCTGATCTGCGAGCGCTCGTCGAACGCGAGGAACACAGAATCGCACGCGATCCTAAGTACAGAACACCGGCCCGAACCCTGCGCCGACTGGCGGAGGGGCACGTGTTATACGAGTTTCCTGGCAGTGAACCGGGGGCTTGGGATAATTTCTCCACTCGCAACATCGGACTAAAAGTGAATCAGCGAATGGCCGAGAAATTTCTGGGAAACATTCAGCGTTTCCGCGCCGCCGCTTCGAGTTCGGTTGCCCGCATTCTTAAAGTGAGTATCGAGACTTGGCAGCAACGGGAGCGCGCGAGTTTCGAGGATTTCGCGCCTATCCTTTCATTGATTCCCGATTTGTCCTCGTGGACTGATGCGGAAAAACAAGCGCTATGCCAAATTGTTCGCGCCAAAGTAGCGCCGGACGAAATGAAATATCTGCACCTGCTACAACGCCACCGACGTCTGCGGGAAGCATTGTTGAGGCTGGGCTCCTAGGAAGTGGCTGCGGTGTCCTGGTTGCTTCCGATTCGTACGCTTGGAGGTCTCGTTCTGGGCCCGAGACGGGCTAGGAAACGGGCTCGACTGCTTCGTCGAAATCGATTTTTTCGATTGCCCGAATCTATGCCCATGCTGAGAGTTACAGATTTTCATATTTACTTTATGGTAGCCCTACTTCGAGTTGTATCTTTGGCTGTTGAAATCTTTGTAATCTAATGAATTTATTGCCACTTCCCATTATGGATCTTTGGCAGGCTGGGTGCCTAACTGGACCTTTTCGGCACCATCCACACGAAATGAATGCAGAGTTCAATTTCACTATTCGAAACGCATGGAGGTCGAGAATGCGCCGTCTAAGCCTAGTCACTCTCCTCATCGTATTGCTCGCGATCGCCGGACAAGCTCAAACCTTCCGCGGGGCTATCAATGGTACGGTTGTTGACCCGACCGGCGCCGTGGTAGCAGGCGCCACCGTTAGAGCTACCAATAACGGCACCGGCGTGGTGCTCACCAGTGTGACCACAAGCGATGGCCAGTTTGGTTTCCAGGATCTGCCGCTGGGCTCATACACCATTACGGTCACCGCCAGCGGCTTCGAGCAAATCACGGTCGCCAATGTAAACGTCACCGCCGGCCAGGTCTATACCCTGCCGGTGAAACTGACGATGGGGCAACAGTCGACGACTGTTGAGGTGTCGGCGGCTGCCGTTGCCTTGGATCCGACCACCTCCACTCAGACCATGACTATCCCGACCGCAATCGTTCAAGATATTCCACTGAATGGACGTGACTTCACGCAGCTGATTTCGACGGCGCCGGGTTATGGAGGGTATTCCGTAGGTGGCTACGGTTCCCTGAACGGGACCCGTCCGAACCAGATGAACTGGCAGATTGATGGCGTGGACAACAACGACTTCTGGCACAACATTCCCGCCGTCAACCAGGGCGGTGTTTCCGGAATCGCCGGCGTCATCATGCCGATTGACGCGACCGATGAATTTTCCGCGCAGACTCAATCGCAAGCTGAGTCAGGACGCAATGCCGGGGGCACGGTAAACCTGAGCATCAAGTCCGGCACCAACCAGTTCCACGGAACTGGTTACTACTACAATCGCAATGAATTCTACGGGGCGGCATCGCCCTTCAAGCCACCCACCGCGAGAACGCCTGAATTGCGGAATCAGAACTACGGATTTTCGTTCGGCGGCCCGATCCTCAAAGACAGGGCGTTCTTTTTCACCTCGTTCGAAAAGCAGAACTACATCATCGGCCTGTCTGGACTGGCTACGGAACCGTCGGCAGCTTGGGTAGCACAGGCTGGCCAATTGCTGCATGCCGCCGGAGTTCCTGTGAGCCAGACTTCCTGCAATTTGCTGGGGCCGGGTCTCGTCGGTCAGCTCCCCGCCGGCACTACGTGCACGCCGATAACCACGGCGGGTCTTTGGCCGACTTCTGGGGCCGGATCGATAGCAGGTCTTCCGGGAACGGTTAGCAACTTCTTCAGCCCGATCGCGTCAACCGGGTACAGTTACAACGGCGTGGTAAAGATTGACTATAACTTCACCGAGAAGCATCACCTCTCGCTTCGCGGGTATGGTGGGCAGGGCAGCCAGACGGCGCCGCTGGGAAGCAGCCCCGCGCTGGGAACCGCCAGCTCGAATTTGCAGTACTACTTCGAAGTAGCTCCCCTCCACGTTTTCAACTATGCTGCTGTCCTCAACTCCGCTTTCACTTCGCGGATGACCAATCAGGTTCTCTTCGGGATCAACTACTTTAATCAGGTCTTCCACGACTTCAATAATAGTTTCGACACCAAGGCAATGGGCCTGTTTCTCAGCCCGGACGCAACCATCCACGGACAGCCGATTCTTGGCGCTCCGAACATTGCAATCTCCGGCTTCGAACAGATCGGCCTCACGCCGCCGGAAGGCCGCAATGACGTCACCGGCATGCTGGCAGATATAGTTTCTTACAACGTCGGCAGACATCAACTCCGTTTTGGAGGGGAAGTCCGGCAAGGGCGCGTGAATGAGTTCTACCACCGGCGCGGGACGGGGGATTTTGTCTTTGATGGAACGGCGGGACCAATCGGCGATGGTTCAGTGCCTTGGGCTACGACGAATTCCAATGCAGCTGCTCTAGCTGATTTCCTGGCGGGCAACGTCGTAAGCTCTTCCATCGCGGTGGGTAATCCGGAGCGTTTCGTCAGGGTCAACGCGTTCAATTTGTTCGCCCAAGACAACATCCAGCTTACCCGCAAGTTGAATGTGAACTTCGGTCTCCGCTACGAGTACTTTGGACCTTTGTACAGCACCAACAAGGATCTCGGCGTTTTTGTCGTAGGCAAGGGGTTGGAGGTTCAGGGCAATGGGCTCGGCTCCGTTTTCCCGCCTGACCGCAACAACTTCGCTCCGCGAGTTGGCTTCGCTTACCAACCCAGGGAGAACGGCGAACTCGTGATCCGGGGCGGATTTGGCGTTTACTACGACCAGATCAATATGAACCCGTTTCTGGATTTTCGCCCGCCCATTTCAGCGGCGGACGGTTTACAGGACAACCCTATCGGTCCGGCACCGGTTTCTAACTACAGCCTCAACGGTTACAACTGGGATGCCGCCCAGGCAGGTGGGAAATCGATCTTTCCGGGAGTAGCACTTTGCCCGACTTTAAACGTCGCCACCTCTCCCTCGTGCGGCAACAACACCTTCAATGCATATTCCGTCAATCAGAACTTCCGGGCCCCCTACTTCTTTCAATACAGCCTGCAAGTTGAGAGGAGCTTGGGGCGAGCGGCAGTCTTCCAGGTTGGCTATGTGGGAAGCGAAGGGCGCAAGGAAAGCGCTATGCTGAACATCAACCAGCCAGATCCCGTGACGGGAGTGATGCCCTTTGCGGCGCAGTATCCCAACGCTGGTTCGATCATCCAGCTCAACAGTGCAGCTAGTTCGAACTACAACTCAATACAGGCCCTTCTTAGGGCGAGGTCGTGGCACGGGTTCACGTCCCAACTCAGCTACACCTGGGCGCACGCTCTGGATGATACGACTGAGTATCGCGGCGTGATTCCTTTGGACAGCACGAACCTCAGGGCTGAGTACGGAAACGGCGACTTCGATACACGTCACACCTTAACTGCAAGCTTTACTTATGACGTGCCCGGCGCATCCTGGGGTCCGAAAATTCTGACTCACGGATGGCAGGTGGCCAGCTTATTGTCGTTCCACTCGGGCCAGCCGTTCAACATCAACGGTGGATACAGCCGCCCGGGGTGTGACCTCGTGGCGGACCCGTTCGCCGGCGTTTCGCACACGTTCTCCCAGGCTGCGGGAGGAGAGCAATGGGTGAACCCGAACGCGTTCAACTGCGCATCGCCGGCAACCTTCCTCGGCAACCTCGCCCGCAACACTTTCTACGCGCCGGGTTACGGGGACGTTGACCTGTCGGTCTTCAAAAACATCCCCATCACGGAACGGTTCAAAGTACAGCTCCGCGCGGAGATGTTTAACCTCTTCAACCGGATCAACCTCGCCTCGGGTGGAGGATCGGTCAGTCAGAGCACCGGCTTCGTGACCGATACCATTGGCGACTTCAACGGCGCGCCTGGTATCGGGCCGGGTGAAGCTTTCAATATGCAGCTCGCGGCGAAGATCATCTTCTAAGCGAACCTGCAGGCAACTCAACGGCGGATGCGCAATGCGCATCCGCCTTATTCTTGCTCCGCGCATGGGCGAGGACTACGGGGCCTACCCCGCTAGGAAGTGAGGGGCTTAGGGTTGCGTGGCGGGCGCTGCCTGGGTTGAGCTGGTCGCAGGCGTCGCCGGCTGTCTCACCAGCAGCGCCAAACGCGGAAAGCGGAACTGTCCTGCGGCATCGTCAATGACATTGACCTGGCAGGTGTAGAAGCCTGGCGTGAGTGAGGCCAGCGGCACGTCCAACTGGAAAACTGCTGCGCGTCTTCCCGGCTCATTGAGTTGATCGCTCACCACTACCGGTGTCTCGTACGCTTTCGTGTTCCCCCGGAAGAAAGCCACGCTACTCAAGAGATGAATGCCGGCCTTCGTCGCACCTGGGTTCGTTCCTGCTACAGCGGCTTGCTGCGCCGGATCATAGACTTCATAGTAAAAGTAAAGATGCTGGCCGGCCGAAAATACGTGAGTCACACTGGGAATGACTTCCGAGCCGTCGCGTATGAGCGGATTTTCTTTTCTGCTTTTTTTCGCCGGCTGAATCTGGCTGGCGAGCACGACCGAACTCATTTTCAGCGGAACATTTTTCAGATCGGGAACCGTGAGATCGGTCTCAAAAGAGCCCAGAAGCCCCGTCTGGTTTTCTCTCACCACAAATTTCAAATGGTACTTGCCGGGAGGCAGCACGAAACCCGTGTCATATTGAACGTTCTTGCGCTGCACTAACTGCGAGGTATTCAGCGCAAGTTTCACGGTGTCACGGACCTGGCCCATCGGCCGCTTCTGCGGGTCTTCTACTATTCCCAGCACATCGAGCGTTGCCCGGTCCTGATCATTGTTGTGGGTGAACGGAATCTGGGAGCCCGGCACAACGAGCGACACCGCTACGTAGAATCTGCCATCGCTAATCCGGAAGTATGCCGGAGAGAGATACACCGGCAAATCTGTATTGGGCAGATCAGAAGCCAGTTCTTCATCAAGCTGGTGCTCGCGGTCTTCCTGAGTGGAGTGCTGAAAGTCTGCCGGAGCGTAATAACCGCGGCGGAAGTCGAGCTTCAGCCCCGGCCTCTTCACCCGGACCGTAATGTGCCGGTAGCGTCCGTCGCGGGCCGGGTTATTGCTGTGATAACCCAGCAGATAGTAAATCGACGTGTCCTGTTGGACTCCTTGAAAAACACGGCCGAAATCGTTGGAATCAAGAAACGCCTTGCCTCCGGTGTCCGCTGCCAACGTAACCAGGGTCTCCTGCGTGGTGAAGTTGGAGTTGTACGCGTTCAGCGTAGCCGCGCCGGAGTAAGGCGACGTCCCGCGCAGACTGGCGTTTTGTGCCTCTCCCCCCGGTACTATGGCCTGCAGGCCACGAATGTCCATGGTGTAAATCGAAAGATTGGCGCGCACCGCGGCGTTGGTGGCCGCACGCAGCTCGGACTGGTTCTCGATCCCGGTGCGGTCCATACCACTCGAGAAATAAATCAACGATTTCTTCTCTTCCACCCGGGAAAGCTTATCTGCCACAGACTTTAGGGCTTCGAGACGCCGGTCCGTGTTGAAGATGTTGTATTCGGTATCATCCACGGTAAAAGACTGGCCGGTGTCCGCTGTGCCTTCCGTCGTGCCGGTCGATCCTTCCTCAAAACCTTGTCCCGCGCCGGAATTGAAGCTGGCGAGGGTTTTCTTAAGTAAATCCCGATCTGAAGTAAAGTCCGTATTCACGACCAGCTGGTTGGCCAAAGAGATCACGGCGACCAGGTCTGCGGGCGCCATTTGAGTGTCGACGTATTTGTCTGCCGCCTTCACCGAACGGTCAATTTCATCCGGCTGCATCGCGCTCAGATCGAAGAACAAAACAATCAGGCGCCGGTCTTTGAGCTGGGAAACAGATCCAGCTTGCGGCGACGCGGTCGTCGCCCGCGATGCTGGTGCTTGTTTGCCGAGCAGGGAGACTTCCGCGGTGTTAGTAGATACAACCGCATCGGTATTCTCCAGATCAAAGGAAGTAATTTGTTGAGGTTTGTTATCTTCCAATACGGTAAAGTCTTCGCGTTTCAAGTCTTTGACTGGATTTCCATCCTTGATCGCGCGCCGTGACGTTCACCAGCACCAACTCTGTCTCCGAATGGAATGTGTATTGGCCGGACGAGTCTTGTGACACCAGCCCCGTCGAAGCTAGCAGGATGGCAAGACCCAGTGAGGCTACTTTTTTCGTGCGGCTCGCGTGTTTGGATGAACCGGGCATAGTGTCCTCGCTAAAAGCGGAACCGTGCAGTGAATAAGAGTGTGCGCATGGAGCCGACCGCAATCACTCGCCCGAATGTGGGGGAGTTCACGGTGGTATCGATCGAGGCGTATTGCGGATGGTTGAACACATTCGATGCCTGCATGCGCAACTCCAGCATCCTGCCTTCGCGAATCGGAACGACTCGCGTCACTGCCATATCAAACAGGAACGTGCCGGGGCCTTCGATGCTGTTGCGGCGCGCATCGCCGTATTGGTTCGCCGGCGGCACCACAAACGCCGCGGTATTGAACCATTCTTTGATACTGGGATCGGGCACCGTGACCTGCTCGCCCGGAACCATGTCGGCCCGCAGCGTGCCGTTCGTGCCCTGGTTTACGTCGGCAAAATTTCCCAGCACGCGGGGTGTGAAGGGCAGTCCGGAAGCGATGGTGAAATCGCCGCTCCACTGCCAGTCGCCGAAGATGTGTTGCAGCGGTCCTCCGCGGTTGAGCCAATGACGGTCGTGTCCGAAAGGCAACTGCCAGAGATAGTCGGCGGTGAGTTTGTGCCGCTGGTCGAAGATGGAAAGTCCGCGCTCCCCTGCCAGATCAAAAGGATTTTGTGCCACTACGCTGGCGGTGCCGCCAATCGAAGAAGAATCGTCGATCGACTTGGAGTAGGTATAGCTGCCACCGATCGAAACTCCATGTTGCAGCCGTTTGCGCACTCGAATCGTTCCAGCGTTTGCAGTGGAATCGGCTTGCGAACTTTCCCAGTTGAACGCTTGCACGTTGCTGAGCCGGATTCCGGTTGTGCAGTCCGGTTGACCGGGTGCCCCACCAGGCAGCGGTTTGGGGCTTCCAGAACGTCCAGCCGCGTCCCCTTGGTTCCCGTGTAGTCGAGATTAAATATCACCGTTGGCGTGACTTCCTGCTGCACATCCAGATTCCAGATCTGGACGTAGCCCAGCCGGTAATTCGGGTCCACAGCGTAGTTATTGGTAATTTGCCCAGTTGACGGTGGAGATCCGCAAGCGCCGGCAGGGGGAAATCCGCACACCAGACTAAGGTCGCCCGCCGTTTTCTGGATGTTGGTTGCCGTGACGGCAAATGGAGGCTGAAAGGCGAGCTGCTGAACGATCGTCTGGTACGCACCGGTGTTGTAGTTGACGCCGTATCCGGAGCGAACTACCGTCCTGGGAAGCGCTTTCCACGCGATGACCCACCCGTGGTGCAAAATTGTTTCGGTCGGGACGAACGAGGCTTCCAGGATATAGGCCGTTGTTCGGTCCTATGCCTCCCGGCAGAACGGGCACTACGGCATTCGGGGAAAAAAAGCCTGGATTGACGAGAAATTCGGAAGCGATATCGAGGTTCGCGATCCGGTCATTTAGCTCGGTGAAGGGCGATACATACTCGTAGCGGAGGCCCAGATTCAGGGTTAAATTATTCCTCACCTTCCACTCGTCCTGCGCATACAGGTCCCAAAAATTTCCCCGGAAGTGATAATTATTATCGCCCGTGTGCAACGCTTTTTGCAGTTGGGTCTGCTGTGGCAAGCCGAGCAGAAAATCAGCCAGATCGAAACCTGTATTCGGCGCGCCTTGCTGCGAAGTGTTAAGCCCGGTAAAGACAAACGTGCCCCGTGCGTCATTGCTGGCTTCGGTATTGAGCTGAATAAACCGAAAATCGCCGCCCCAGTGCAAGGTATGTTTGCCGTGCGTCCAGATCATATTGTCGGTAAAGGTGTAGGTCTGATTGCGAATCAGGCGCGGGTTTGTGTCGTTGAGGCTACCGAAGTGGGTGAACGAAAGATTCGGCAGGCCAAAATCGAATGGATCGGACGAGACTCCGCCAATTCCAAGGTCCCCCGCAATGTTCTGGGAGAAAGCGTAGAGATTCTGCGTCGAAGTCCGACTGCGGTTGTAATCAACTCGGAAGATGTTGGTGAGCTTGCCGAAACTGCGAATGTAGCCCACGGGCACATCAAAGCTGCGGGTGGAAGTGTTTCCCCCGACACTCGGGAAAGGATTGGTTAAGACGCTGTTGGCTCCGCGGTAGTGAAACCCGAAGGTCAGATTATTCCGCGGACCGCGTCCTGGGTGCGGCCCTACACTGGAACCGCCCAAGGCGTGCATCAGGCGGATATTCAGATCGTCGCTGTTATTGGTCGCGGTGGTGATGAAATGAAAATTCTGTTCATCCGGCGGGACTCCAGGCAGATTCGGTGTGGGAATGAACTTCAGCAAGTTTTGGGCGATAACCTGGGCCGCAGGGTTCAACGAGCATGCCGGATTAAGATTTTGCAGATTATTCCCTGGGATCGGCTTGCCTGCCTGCGGACACGAGCTGGTACTTGGGTAGAAGATCTGCACCGGAATCCGCAGCGGGTTTCCTGAATTGTCGTGGCTAAGAATTGTGGATTGAGAAAAATCTCCGCTGCGCTCGGGAATCGTGGGTACCGTGGAGAAGGCGTCGTAGGGATTGTCAGCCCGTGACCCGTTGTAGTTGAAGAAGAAAAACGTCTTGGTTCCACCGTGATAAATCTTCGGAATATTTAACGGCCCGCCGAATGAGGCCCCGAACTTTTGCTGGAGATAACCGGGCTTGGACACCGGCGCTCCGGTCAGCGAGTACGGGGCTGCGTTCAGTGCGCTATCCCCGAGCGTGTAATACACGCTTCCGTGCGGGCGGTTGATATCGAATCTGCCGCGGCCACCACCGAGAACAAACGGGCCACCGCCTCCTCGCGGTCCTCCTCCTGGGCCCCCGAATCCAAATCCGCCACCCCCGGGCCCGCCGCCTCCCGGGCCGCCACCGCCGGGTCCGCTGAGGACTTGCCCGGCGCCCGCAGTCTGTCCACCTCCGAATCCTGGTTGCCCTTGGGAGTCGCGCATCCTCTGCTGCATTTCGTCAATGGTCATGGACATGGTTACGCCAGAGTTGTTGCCGGAATATGCGATCGACTCAGTCGCCGCGTCTGGCGCGACGCCCGGTATCGGCATTCCCGACGGAACGATCTGGTCAGCGGTGTTGTTCCCAGCCGTGTCGCCGTTGGCCAATCCCTGCAAAACCGCCAGACTCTGAAAACCGCGATTCTCGCGAGCCACAGTTCGCCTTGGCTCCGGAGCGGCTGCCGCATGAGCGCGCGAAGTCAGGACCAACACGAAGTCGGCGCGCGTCCTCGCATCCACTGCCGTGATTTGCCTTGTCACCGGTGCAAACCCCGTCATTTCGGCGCGGACCGCATAGTTTCCTGCGCTGGGAACCTGGAAGGAATAATTGCCGCCCATGTCTGTCCAGGTCACCAGGTTCTGCCCGGCGGAAGAATTGGACGCACTGACGGTTGCGCCCGGGATGGGGGTGCTGCCGGAACTCACCACGCCTGTGATGGTAAGGCTGGGCGCTGGAACGGGTTCTTGCGCCCACACCCATCCGCTTACCGAGAGCAGCACAACCACACATTGCAATGCCGACAAGATTCCCAACTCTGTGCGGCCAACTGACACTTTAGATTCAAAAGGGAACTTCATACTTAAGGTTCTGACGAACTGGCCGACAATCCCGCTGCCAGCGATTAGTGTACCCGCATAAGACCGGCGTACAGTTTCCTCTTCTGGCCGAATCCTGGCCCAGTTTTATTGAACACGCCGATTCTTCTGCAGGGGTAAATATTTGGTCAAGAACCAGTAAAGATTCGTAAAGTCCCGCGGAATGTTTCTCTCTCGGGAGTTTGGCCGCATCAATCCGCCGAAGCGGGCTTCGGTTCGATAGGCTGTATTCCGGAGTGGGACGCCTGCCTTCCCCGTGCCCACAGCCTCAGACGATCCATATAGATGTAGACAACCGGGGTGGTGAAGAGCGTGAGTGCCTGGCTGACAATCAATCCGCCGACGATAGTGATGCCGAGGGGGCGCCTCAACTCAGAGCCCGTGCCCGCTCCCAAAGCCAGCGGCAAACCACCCAACAACGCGGCCATCGTGGTCATCATGATGGGACGGAAACGAAGAATACACGCCTCATAGATCGAGTCCCTGGAATTCCGCCCCTCGCGACGTTCCGTATCCAATGCAAAGTCGATCATCATAATGGCGTTCTTTTTCACCAGCCCGATCAGCAAGACAATCCCGATGAGGCCAATCACGTTGAGTTCATTGCCAGTCAGCAGCAACGCCAGGATGGCTCCGACCCCCGCCGAAGGCAACGTCGACAGAATGGTAATGGGGTGAATGTAGCTTTCATAGAGAACGCCCAGCACGACGTACACGGTCACCAGCGCCGCCAGAATCAGCAACGGCTCGCTCGACAAGGAATCCTGAAATGCTGCTGCCGTTCCCTGAAAACTTGCGCTGATGCTGGAAGGAAATCCGATCGACCGCTCCGCATTTTCGATCACCGCGGTCGCTTGTCCAAGAGAAACCCCGGGGGCCAGGTTGAAAGAGAGAGTGACGGATGGATATTGTCCCTGGTGATTGACCTGCAACGGCGTATTCGCGGGGCCAAAGTGGGCAAAGGTGGCCAACGGCACCGCCGTCCCATTGGAAGAGCGCACGTAAATGTTCTGCAGCGCCTCGGTGCTCTGCTGAAACTGGGGAGCCACCTCCATGACCACGTGATACTGATTCAGCTGCTTGTACATGATGGAAACTTGCCGCTGGCCAAACGCGTCGTAAAGCGCATTGTCGATATCCGCGGCTGCAATTCCCAGGCGGGCGGCGGTGTCGCGATCTATGATGACGTTCGCTTCCAGTCCTTTATCCTGCTGATCCGTATTGACGTCCCGCAATTGGGGCAGAGTCCGCAACTTCTGCAACAGACGCGGTGCCCAGGTGTTCAGGTCCTGCAGGTTTTCTCCCTGAAGCGTGTACTGATACTGCGCCTGGCTTTGGCGCCCGCCAATCGTCAGGTCCTGAGCGGATTGCATATACAAAGTAGCCCCGGGAACTACCGCCAGCTTCTTGCGCAAACGAGCGATTACCTGATCAGCCGAAAGTTTTCGTTCGTTAAGCGGTTTCAACATGATAAACAGCCGGCCCGTGTTGTACTGCGTATTCCCGCCTGCCCATCCCGTGATGGTGCTGATCGCCGGATCCTTCATGACGATGCCCACGAACTGATTCATCTTTTGTTGCATGGCCTGGAACGAAATGTCTTCTGCCGCCTGTACCGATCCCACGATCCGCCCCGTGTCCTGCTGGGGAAAAAAGCCCTTGGGTACAATCCAGTAGAGATAGACACTGAGCGCTGCCGTCGCAATCGTGACCGCGAGGGTCAAGGGCTGATGGCGAAGCACCCACTGCAGGCTGTGCCGGTAAATGCTGAGAACGCCTTCGAAGATGCGCTCGCTGAAATGGTAAATTCGGCCATGGGATTCTTTATCCAGCGGCCGCAGGAACTTGGCGCACATAGTCGGCGTAGTGGTCAGCGAAACCAGCAACGACACGCCAATCGCCACGCTCAACGTAACCGCGAACTCGCGAAACAGCCGTCCGACGATTCCTCCCATCAGCAAAATCGGGATGAAAACCGCCACCAGCGAGGTACTCATGGAAAGCACGGTAAAGCCGATCTCTTTCGCCCCACGGTAGGCGGCTTGCACGGGAGCCATCCCTTGTTCCAGGTAGCGGGTGATGTTTTCCAGCACCACGATCGCGTCATCCACCACGAATCCGGTTGAAATAGCCAGTGCCATTAGCGAAAGGTTGTTCAGGCTATAGCCCAGCAGGTACATGACCGCGAACGTGCCCACCAGTGAGAGCGGCACGGCTACGCTTGGAATCAATGTTGCCCGCAGAGTTCGCAAGAAAGCGAAAACCACCAGGATGACCAGGATGACAGAGATCACCAGGGTGAACTCAATGTCGGCCACCGAGGCGCGAACCGTAGTTGTCCGGTCAAGCACAACCGAAAGGTCAATAGCGGGGGAAATCGATGACTTCAGAAAAGGCATCGTCGCGTAAATTCGATCCACGGTCGAAATAATGTTCGCGCCCGGCTGGCGGAAGATGATGATCACCACCGCCGGCTTGCCGTTAGCCACGCCCATGTTGTGGATGTCTTCGACCGCATCCTTGACTTCACCTACATCGCCCAGTCGCACCGCGGCGCCGTTGTTGTAAGCAACGATGAGCTTGCGATATTGATCGGCCCGGAAAATCTGGTCGTTGTCGTCCACCGTCCACATGTCGATTGGGCCAGACAGTTCTCCTTTGGGCCGGTTCGCATTTGCCGAACTCAGAGCCGCGCGCACCGTATCCAGTCCCACCCCCAGCTTGTTTAACAGCGTGGGATTCAGTTCGGCTCGCACGGCCGGCTTGGCGCCGCCTCCTACGAATACCTGGCCGACTCCTTCCACCTGCGAGAGCTTCTGCGCAAGAATGGAGTCCGCGGCATCGTACATTTGCGGCAGGGTCACGATGTCGGAGGTGAGCGCCAGAATCATGATCGGCGCGTCCGCCGGATTTACTTTCCGGTAGGTGGGATTGCCCGGCAAATTCGCCGGAAGCTGGCTGCGCGCGGCGTTGATAGCGGCCTGTACGTCGCGGGCAGCCGCGTCGATGCTGCGGTTCAGATCGAACTGCAAAACAATGCTGGTCGAGCCCAACTGGCTGGTCGAGGTCATCTGGTTGATGCCTGCGATCCGTCCGAATTGTCTCTCCAACGGAGTCGCTACCGCGGAGGCCATGGTCTCGGGGCTGGCGCCGGGCAAATTCGCGCCCACCTGAATCACCGGGAATTCAACCTGGGGTAAGGGAGCGACCGGCAGGAAGTTGAACGCCAGCGCCCCGGCCATGAGCAATGCCGCCGCCAGCAACGAAGTGCCGACGGGCCGCTTGATAAATGGCGCGGAAATATTCATACATCAATCCGCCGAAGCGTTCCCTTCCGCAGGCTCCTCAATCGGGTTGCCGATCTGGAATCGGGCGAAGCGCTGCGCCAACCGGTCAAACCAGAGATATACCACCGGCGTCGTATACAGCGTGAGCAATTGGCTCACCAGCAATCCGCCAACAATCGTAATCCCCAGCGGGTGCCGCAACTCCGATCCCGTCCCTCGCCCCAGCGCCAGGGGGAGTCCGCCCAGCAAGGCCGCCATCGTGGTCATCATGATCGGACGGAAGCGCAACAAGCAGGCCTGAAAGATCGCCTCTTCCGGAGGTTTTTTCTCCACGCGTTCCGCTTCCAGCGCAAAGTCGATCATCATGATCGCGTTTTTCTTCACAATTCCGATGAGCAGGATGATGCCGATCAAACTCACAACCCCCAGATCATTGCCGGTCAAGAGCAGCGCGAGAATAGCGCCCACACCTGCCGAGGGAAGGGTGGAAAGAATCGTGATGGGATGGATGTAGCTTTCGTACAAAACGCCCAGCACGATGTAGACCGTGACGATGGCCGCCAGAATCAGCCACGGTTCGGAGGAAAGAGAATTGCGGAACGCCGCTGCCGTTCCCTGGAAGCTGGTATGAATGCTGGGCGGAAGATTGATGTCGCGCTCCGCCTGGTCGATCGCCTTTGTGGCGTCTCCCAGAGAAACTCCAGGAGCAAGGTTGAACGAAAGCGTGACCACGGGAAACTGCCCCTGATGATTGATCGCCAAGGCGGTATTGGAGGACTGGAAGTGAGAAAACGCCGAAAGCGGCACTTGCGCGCCGGTGTTGGATTTGACGTAAATGTCTTTCAGCGCTTCCGGATTCTGCTGAAACTGGGGATCTGCCTCGAGAACCACGTGATATTGATTGAGCTGCGTGAAGATGGTCGAAACCTGGCGCTGGCCGAATGCGTCGTACAGAGTATTGTCGATGGCCTGCGGCAAGATGCCCAAGCGGGACGCCGTGTCCCGGTCGATCACCAGTTCGGCCTTCAGGCCGTTGTTCTGTTGATCGCTGGCCACATCACGCATCTGCGGCAGGGTGTGCAGCTTCTCTACGAGTCTAGGAGCCCATATTCCCAATTCCTGAGCGTCGGCATCCTCCATGGAATACTGATACTGGGTACGGCTGACGCGGTCTTCCACCGTCAGGTCTTGCACCGGTTGCATGTACAACGTGATGCCTTCAACCGCTGCCAGCTCAGGCTGAAGACGCCTGATGATCTCGCTGGCCGTCGATTTGCGTTCATTGCGCGGCTTAAGATTGATCTGAATGCGTCCGCTATTGAGCGTCGTGTTGGTGCCGTCGATCCCGATAAACGACGATAGACTCTCAACATCCGGATCTTTCAGGATGACCTTTGCCAGTGCCTGCTGGCGCTGAGCCATCGCCGCGAAGGAAATGTTCTGCGCTCCTTCCGAGATGCCCAGAATCACCCCCGTGTCCTGCACCGGGAAAAATCCTTTGGGAACAATTACGTACAAAAATAAAGTGAGGACTAGGGTGCCGAAGGTGATCAACAATGTCGTGGTCTGGTGCTTCAGCACAAACTTCAGTGTCCGGCCGTAAAACTCGATCACCCGGTTGTAGAAATTCTCAGACGCTTTGTAAAAGCGGCTCTGCTTCTTCGGATCGTGACGCTGTAGCAATTTGGCGCACATCATGGGCGTCAGAGTCAGGGAGACCACGGCGGAAACTAGAATGGTCACAGCCAGGGTTACCGCGAACTCGCGGAACAACCGGCCGACGATATCTCCCATAAACAGCAGCGGGATCAATACTGCAATCAGCGAAACCGTCAGCGACACGATCGTAAACCCGATCTGCCCTGATCCTTTCAGTGCCGCTTCCAGCGGCGAGTCTCCCTGCTCCAAAAACCGCTCGATGTTCTCGATCATGACAATGGCGTCATCAACCACGAAGCCGGTTGAAATGGTCAGCGCCATCAGCGTCAGGTTGTTCAGGCTGTAGCCGAGCAGGTACATCACCGCGAATGTGCCCACCAGCGAAAGCGGTACGGCCACACTGGGAATGACCGTGGCCGAAAGGTTTCGCAGAAACAGAAAAATCACCAACACCACCAGCACGACCGTGAGCATCAGTTCGAACTGCACGTCCTGCACGGATGCGCGGATGGTTTGAGTGCGGTCGGTCAGGATCTGCACCTTGACGGCGGAAGGCAGGGAAGATTGCAGTTGCGGCAGCAATTTCTTGATGCGATCTGCCACGCTGATGATATTGGCGCCCGGTTGCCGCTGGATGTTGACGATCACCGCCGGCGTAGTGTTCATCCAGGCCGCCTGCATCACGTTCTCCGTACCGTCGGTGGCCGTGGCTATGTCGGAAAGGCGCACTGGCGCTCCATTCCGGTAAGCCACTACGACCTGGTTGTACAGAGCGCTTGAGATCAACTGATCGTTGGCGCCGATGGTGAACGACTGCCGCGGTCCATCTAGCACGCCTTTCGCCTGATCGACGTTCGCCGCTGCCAGCGCGGTGCGGACGTCCTCCAGGCTCAGCCCGTAGGAAGCCAGTGCGGTGGGATTTGCCCGAATGCGCACTGCCGGTTTTTGACCACCACTGATCGAAACCAGCCCCACGCCGGGGAGTTGCGAGATTTTCTGCGCCAGCGCCGTGTCGGCCAGGTCTTCCACCTTGGAAAGCGGCAGCGTGTCCGAAGTCATCGCCAAAGTTAGAATCGGCGCGTCCGCCGGGTTTACCTTGCTGTAAATCGGCGGGTTGGGTAGATCCTGGGGCAGGTATGTGGTGCCAGCGTTAATCGCCGCCTGGACTTGTTGCTCTTCCACGTCGATGTTCTGGTCCAGGTTAAATTGCAGGGTGATGACTGAGCTGCCAAGGGAACTGGTTGAGGTCATCTGGCTCAGGCCCGGGACCTGGCCGAACTGGCGCTCCAGTGGCGCCGTGACTGACGATGCCATCACTTCAGGATCAGCGCCGGGATAGAACGTCACCACCTGGATGGTGGGGTAATCGACTTCGGGCAGCGCCGAGACCGGCAACTGCCGGTAGGCCACAATGCCAATCAGCAGCAGCCCAACCATCAATAAGGTCGTGGCTACGGGGCGCAGAATAAAAATCCGCGACGGACTCATGACGCTCCCGGGCTCGGCGTCTGCGTGCTTTTGTTCCCAGGCGTGACGACATGAGGGTCAACTTTTGACCCCGCTTGCAGCTTGTCCTGGCCGTCCACAACTACGACTTCACCTGGCTGCAGGCCAGTGGTGATCAAAGAAGAATTGTTTTGCGTGAACGGCGCGGTCACCGGCCGGACTTCGACCGTCTTGTCGGTTTTGACCACGAAAACGTAAGTACCCTGTGGTCCGTGTTGAATTGCCGCCGCTGGAATCACCGTGCTGTTCTTTCGCGTTTCGAGCAAGAGGCGTGCATTCACAAACTGGTTCGGCCACAGCGAATTATCTTTGTTCTCAAAAACGGCTTTGAGTTTCACGGTTCCCGTGGTCTGGTCGATCTGGTTATCGACGGTCAACAGCGTCCCGCTTGAGAGCTTGGTTTGATCGTCCTGGCTGTACGCCTCGACCGCCAGAGTCCCATGCCCCATATGCTGGATGACCTCGGGGATGTCCTCTTGCGGCAACGTAAAGATCACCGCAATCGGTTGGAGCTGCGTGATCACCAGCATCGCATTAGTGTCGGTGGCATGAACCATGTTGCCAACGTCCACCAGACGCAGACCAATCCGTCCGCTAATCGGCGCCGTGATATGGCAATACACAAGATTAAGCTTGGCATTGTCCACTGCTGCCTGGTCCGCGCGCACCGCTCCTTCCAGTTGGTCGGCTGACGCCTTCTGCGTGTCCACTTGCTGCTGCGACATCGCCCCCGAATCCTGCAGCAGGCCTTTGAAGCGCTCATAGTTCAGCTGGGCATCGCGAAGCGATGCCTGGTCGCGAAACAACTGGGCTTGTGCCTGGCTAAGGGCCACCTCATAGGGCCGCGGATCGATCACCGCCAGCAAGTCACCCTTGTTGACGTATTGTCCTTCCTTGAAGTTCACCTGCGAGAGCTGGCCGTCTACCCGGCTTTTGATGCTCACCGTATTGAAAGCCGTTACCGAACCCAGGCCCTTGACGTAGATGGGCATATCGCGTTGCTCGGCTGCCACAACTCCCACTGGCACAGCTTGTCCGGTGGCAGCCCGCGCGGTAGTAGGCTTCGAATCGCCACCACCACAACTCACGACCGCAGCTGCCAGTAGCAGCAATCCACCCATTGCAGTTCTCGTACCAGCTCGTCGCCAACGCTTATTCATCTGTCCCCGCGCTCTCCGGAATGTGCTTGCCTTCTGATTCGCATCCTCTTTGTCGCGTGTCCGCGCTTTCCTCAGCATCACTTTGCTCAGGGCTAACGTGTTCGCCAACAATCAGGTTCAACGCATTTCAATTCTAATGCTATTTGGACGTTCCGATAGGCAACCCGGTTGCGGTTTATCTCGCTTCTTTACAATCCTTTACATTCATTCCGGGAGAATCGTGGGGGTGGGCAGGCGGGCCTTAGAGGGGCCGAAGAAATGCAGATCATAAAATCGCGTGGCGCGCACACGAATTGCCCGACTGGATTGCCCCACTTTAGGGCTCGCCTAAAACTCGGGTTGGTTTCAGTGCGCGAAAGAAAAATTCAATCCGGTCGTCAGCACAATGTCATTCTGCTTTCTTCCACCGGGCGGGTTGGTCACGTAGATGTCCCCGAACGCATTCTGCCATCCCAGCCATTTGCTGATTTTGGTCACCGTACCCAGGTCGAACGTGGCGCGATACTGGCCGGTATCGCTCAGATTCGGATAAAGGTACATCTTCTGAGTGATGACGGTGCCTTTATGTTTGTGCGTAAGTTCCTCACCCAGCGTAAGCGCGCCGTAGTTGTTCGTGACCCCGGGTGTGAACACTGTGCTGGGCGGAGTCGGAGGAACGAAATGGTAAGTCTCATGCGTGTAGTTGCCGCCGGCCAACAGATCCAGCGTTGTATTGAGCGACTTGACCGCATGGAGTCCCAGACCGCCGCTGCCCACCGAGCGGAATCCCAGGGACTGCAGCTCATTGTTCATGAAATCCGCTCCCACGAAACCGAACAGCCGCGGAGTTAAGTCATGGTCGTAGCGGAGTCCTCCCTGGTTCGTGTTCGCCGTCACGTTGGGAACGGCCCCCGGGGCATCATTGGTGGCATAGACCGTATTCTCATAGACCAGGAATTTATCGTGCAGCCCGGTGCGCGCCGCCGTAAATGCAATCGCCAGGCTCTTGGTCTGGCTGTTGCCCCCAGTCAACGCGAAACCGACATTGGCCCCGCCCTTCCAGCCTTCCGTCAACCCAGGGTGCTGGGACTTGTCAAACGCAGTCTGCTCCGCGTCGTTGCGCAGCGTCAGAACTGCTGTTATCGGCGCCGTTACCGTGCCTGAATTTGCCGTGGAGACTGCCAGGCTCCCGTCCGTAGTGGTCACTGGACCCACGATCGTCTTGCCATCGCTCGTCCCCACGTGCAGCGATTGCGTCGAGGTGATTGCCTGGATCGCCGTCCACTGCACCGTGACATCGCCGGCGAATTCTGTCTTGAGGAGCAGCGTCTTGTCGTCCGATTTCTCGATGCTGCCGGTCAGCCGGTCGCCGTTCTTCAAAACCACTTGATCGGCCCGCAACATCGCAGAAGACAGGATTACCAACCCTACCGCCAAGGTCTGTAGCTTGCTCACAGTTTCCTCCTGGAAGACTTGGGGAAAAAATTCCGCGCTTATGATTCCGCCCGGGCGCGGTCAACACCTCAATGCAGCGACAGAATATCGCCTTAGATTTTTCGGCTAAACCTGGGATCAATCAGACCACTGCAACTAGACGAGGGCAGAACTTAGTAGGTGCAGTTGCGGCCTTGCAGTTTTCCTTGCTCGCGCTGCGTTCTCACTTAGTTTCTTTAGCGTCGGTGCCGGAATTTTTCGTCGGTTCCGCAGGCGTTTCTTTCATGCCTTCCTTAAGCGCGCGGATTCCTTCGCCGATCCCTTTGCCGAGGTCGGGTAGTTTCTTGGGCCCGAAGAACAGTAGAGCGATCGCGAAAATCACCAGCAGGTGGGTGGGCTGCAAAAGGCCTTCAAACATGGGGATCCTCCATGGCGTACTAAGTCGAATCTAACACTATCGGACGCCCTAGCCCGCCGTCAACCAGCCAACATGCCGCGCTGGCCCTTTCCAACCTCCCGCCGCATATCGCGTCCGCTCGGCCGAAAGGCCAATTACCTCCGTGACCTACCCGCCACGATGCCACCGTTCTATGCTGCAAACGAGGGCCGGCGAAGGTCATTCTTGCCGTGCCCAGGAGCGCCCTTGCGCCACAAGGTCCTGCTTTTTCTTCTGATTGCCGTCACCCTTCCTGCTCTGGGGCAACAAGTTCAGCCCCAGCCTATGGATTGCACAGATATTCTTGGCTTCCTCGCGGGAGGACTCGCCAGCCAGCGCCTTGATCTGTTAGTGCGGGAGCGGCAGGTCAGTTTTGCAGCAGATCAATCTTCAGAGAAAGCGCTCTTGGCAGCCGGAGCTTCGGCAGCGTTGTTGCGCGGCATTCGGGCCGCCAGTTCCTCCGCTAGTTCCGTCGCAGACTGCCCTGCGCCGCTCGTCAACGCCACTGAGCTGGTGCGGCAGAGTAGATATCACGACGCCCGTTTCATCCTGCAAAAGTTTCTTTCCGCTGATCCTGACAAGGCTGCCTTGCATTTTGCCGTGGGCTACATGGATCAGCAGGTCGAAGATTGGAACGAGGCTTTTGACGCTTACTACGATGCGCGCGATCGTATGCCTGGTCTTTCCGACATCCACGCCCGCCTGGCTTTTCTTTTTTATCGCGATGATGACGGAGACAGTGCCATCGCCGAAGCTCGCACCGCTCTAAGCATCGATCCCAGCAACGCCGAAGCTTATCGCTATCTTGGTCTCGGCTTGTATACCGACGGCAAGTACGCTGCAGCTCTGCACGCTTTTGACGAATCTCTGAATCGAGCCCCCGGAAACGCAGAGGTTTACTACGATAAGGGAATTGCTCTGCATGACAGCGGCGAGCTGCGACCTGCCGTCGCCGCGTATCGCAAGGCAATTGCCCTCAATCCCCGCTTCTGGGAGGCTTACAACAATCTCGGCATGGTGCTCCACGATACCGGCAACCTCACCGCTGCCATCGCCGCCTACCGCGAAGCCCGTCGCTTGGCCCCGGAAGAACCCTCAGTTCGTTATAACCTCGGCAACACTTATTGCGATCAAGGGGACTTCGATGCAGCGGCAACCGAGCTTCGCGAACTCTTTCGTACCAACCCAGGCTGGCAGCGTGGTCACAGCTGTCTTGCCAAGGCCCTCATGGCCAAGCGCGAATATGAAGCCGCGATTTCCGAGCTTCGCCAGGCCATCCTGCAGAACCCAACCTCAGGTGCCGAACACCGAGTTCTAGGCCAAGCCCTTCTGTTGGTACACCAGCCTCAGGACGCCGTCCGCGAGTTGCGTATCGCGGTCGAGTTGGATCCTGATTCCGCGCTCGCTCACCATTACCTCGGCACTGCCCTCTTCACTACCCAGGATTTCGCCGCGGCTGAAGGCGAGTTTCGTCTCGCGCTACGCCTCGAACCCACCGCCAACAACCACTACTACCTCGCCGCATGTCTGATGAGCATGGGCCGTCTCGATACCGCTCTCACGGAACTGGAAACTGCCGCCCGCCTTGAGCCCGGTCAAAATCTCTACCGCTCCCGCAGAGAAGAACTTCTGAAGCTGATGAACGCTCCGATGGCTCACTAAGCCTATATCCCTGTTGTCTCACTTTGAAATGCAAGTCGCACCCGGCGAGCAGTCGCTGGGCGCTCATTCCATGTAACTCTCTTTGTTTTCAGTCAATAGGTTTTGGATCGTCAACTGCTACGAACCAATGGGCAGTACCTCATCATGAACTCTCGTGCCATGAGCCGGGAGCATTTCAGCACCTAGAATGAATTTCAGATTCTCAGATTCGCGGCGGGATCTTCCGCCAGCCCCGGGGAGCAACAGCATGAATTCGACGCGCATTACGCCTCCTGTCAGTCCCAAACCGCTCGCACCCGCGGTTTTGCAGCCTGAGGCCGGTCCATACCACAGCATGGCCGAGAACCTGGCCGCGCCACAGATCGCTCCCAGACGAAGGGGCTACGGTTTACCCTGCGCGAAGTGCAAAACCTATTACGCAGCGGACATGGCAAACTGTCCCATCTGCCAGGCCGCCGAAAGAGTCTCTGCCGTCCAGGCCCCGGTGCAACTCTCAGCGGTTTCTGCCTCGGCGCCAGCGGCCGTCATGGAAGAATTGCCCGACATTTCCCCGGACGAAGCGACGTTAGACGCCGAACGCGAGCGCTTTCTTCGCGAATTCAAATCGCAGGTCTATACGTCGCATTTGCAGATCAATGCTGCCGCCAGTTTCCGTTGCACCCAGGAACAAAACCATCAGGGCGGTTTTGAGCCTGCTTCAGTTTGCCAGGGATGCTACGACCGCCTCGAAGAGCGCGCGGACCTTATGCAGGCCGCTCTGCACATGGATATAAGAGAAGCTTCGCAAGTGATCTACGACGCGGTCTGGGGAGACCCATCCGACCCCAGCAAAACCTATCAGAACGCTGCCCAAGCCTTGCTCACCGAATTGCGCAAGCGAGCGGGCATTTCGACCGTGCTTGGCTCGCACCGTCCTTTGACGCACTGATCGGTTGCGGAGAACCCGTTGACTTGAGCAAATGGGAGGGCACGAGTTCCACTCGTGTCGTTTAGCTGTTACCGTCACATACGCGCTCTTAGTGCCTGCGCTAAGTCAAACCCGCCTACTCCGGCTTTAAACTAACCCACTTCCTCCCGTCATAAAGCCGGTAGCCACTGCCGTCCTGCACGATCTTGAGCGGCACGGGATGGGCGAGTTTCTCATCGGTTGTGGTCGCAACGCTCAGCAAGTCATGACCGCCCACGTCCATTACCAGAAACTTGCCATCTTTCAGGAATCCGAAACCATATTCTCCGGGCGCCAGTTCTGATCCGCCGACATTGAGTTTCACTTCCGTGATCAGCAGTCCCTGATATTTCGCCTGCATGTCGCTGGCATACCCCGAAGTATCCACCAGGCTGGCCAGCACGAACTTGCCGTCCGCGGTGGCGAACCCCCCAGAATTTCGCACCTGCACCGTGGCCGATTGTCCCCGGAAAAAATAAACCTCCGGAACCAGCTTCTTGAGATCTTCGCTGCCCAGTACGCCGGGCTTCGGTTGCTGCGCCGAGGCGGAAAAAGCCAGGACACCAATAAACATCAGGACTGCACACAGCCAACGCCGATGCATCGATAGCTCCTCCATGAGAAATGAAATGCGTCCTACTCTACGCCTTCAAAGCTTTCTGGACAAACGGGGATGCACGCATCGCGAGGGATCGGGAGGGCACGACTTCAGTCGTGCCGCAGACCGATGCCCGCCGCAGAGCGTTTTACGCAAACCGCATCCTCCCGAACGCGCCGGGAACATGAAAATTGGGCTGCGGAGTATGGGTCGGCTGCCAGGCTAAATACTTTCTCGGCTCGCTGCGGCCTTCCACCCGATAGAAATTTGCCCGCCACACTGCCTTCGGGTCAAACGTAGAAGTAAGCGACTTCATGGGTATCGCCAGCTCCGCCATCCACATTAACGATTTTTCGTTCAGCACGACCGAACGCTCCATCCCACTCTTAAGATCCTTAATTCCACCCGGGAAAACATCCAGATCGATCCACATTCCGTTGGGGCTGACTTCAAATTCGCGGTAGCAGCGCTCCCGCGACGGATCTGGCTGCAAGAACGCCTCGACCACGTCGCGCTCCCACAGATGATCGCGTCGCCCGTTGGCCTCGGCATCTTCGAATAGATAGAGTTCCCGGTAACGGCACTCGAATCGCAGGTAGAAAACTTGCGGCGACCACAACACTTTCACTTGCGTTTCGCGTCCGGCATCAGGATGGCGCCCCTGCCAGTCGCAGCAGAACGAAATCGCATTCGCTTTTTCCCATTCGCCGGCGGGCTTCGCCGCATCAAGTTGGATCGCGCGCGACACACGTACCGCAACGATCTCAGATGAAAGGTTAGTCAGTTCCGTCACAACATTCTGGCTCCTGGGAAAGACGGAAGCGATGGTAGCCGAGAAACACGATTCCAGGAGTGCGATTGTGCCCTAGACTGCTGATTTCTTGCGCATCCATACGCGCCAGGTGATCGGCCCGGCGTCTTGGTTGGTCAAGGGGCGGCCCGCCATTTTAAGGGCCAGCTTCATTTGGCCGTGATGGTAGCCCTCGTGCCAGATCATGTGCTGGAGCAGGAGGATCGGGTGATCGTAGTGAAGGTTCATGTCCCGGCCCGTCAACACCCTGCTCTGCACCGCGTCCCGCACTGCCTTGGCGCTCTCGTTAAGCATTTGCGCGATTCGACCAGAGTCACTCTCGGCTACCCACTCTTTCTCGGGTAGGGTTCTGGCGAACTCGGGAGCGTCTTCGGCGACGAACACAAGCCGCACATAGTGGATGTGTGTGAAAAGCTCCACGACCGACGGACTGCCCTCCATGGCCCTTGCCTCCAGCCCGCCCTCCGGTAAGGCGCGGAGCAGGTTCAGCAGGATAGTGTTGTTCCGGTCCCATGAATCCAGCAGAGCGTCAAGCAGGCGTTGGTCTGGTGCGTCGCACATATCCTTACTCGTCTATTGAACCGAAAATTGTGCCAGATTGCTCCTGTCAACGCCATCTTCTTCATCAGATAAGTTCAGGGATGTTCAGATTCCCTCAGGTCCGTCATCCCGACCGGAATAGATCATGGCAAAGCGATGATCCGTGGAGTGGAGAGCCTGCCCTGAGCGAGACCTGCTGTTGTGCCATCACCCGGCTGTGAGGGATGGAGACCCGTCGGCTAATACAGTATGCACGGTATTGATTTTCCGAGGTCATTTGGTCTAGGGTCGAAAACATCCAAAAGAATTAGTGTGGCAAACGGCTGCGATCAACCGAGCGCGGCTTCGCACAGGCTGAGAACAACCACTTCAAGCCACTGATTCGGGGCGTGCCAGAGCCATAGATCATCTGACAAAACCGGCAGGCGGTTCTGTCTTGGCGAGTACAAGAGGCCGATGGCTCTGAAATGCCTTCGGCCAAAGCAAGAAGGAGACAATTATGAAAATCGTAGTGATCGGCGGTACTGGACTCATTGGATCAAAGCTGGTCAACAAGCTTCGCGAGCACGGGCATGAAGCGGTAGCGGCAGCGCCCAACACAGGCGTCAACACCCTCACGGGCGAGGGGCTGGCGGAAGTTCTGAAAGGTGCTTCGGTGGTCGTTGACGTATCAAACTCTCCTGACTGGGATGACGCCGCAGTGCTGAAGTTCTTTGAGACATCAACCCGTAACCTCCTCACCGATGAAGCGGCCGCAGAGATAGAACATCACGTTGCGTTATCGGTTGTGGGAACCGAGCGGCTGTCCGAAAGCGGTTACTTCCGGGCCAAGATCGCTCAGGAGAAATTGATCAGAGAATCTTCAATCCCCTACTCCATCGTGCATGCGACCCAGTTCTTCGAGTTCCTCAAGGGACTTGCCGACATTTCCATGGTCGGCGGCAAGGTGCATTTGCCCCCTGTACTTTTCCAGCCGATGGCTGCCGACGATGTCGCAAGTGGCGTGGCCAGGATTGCAGTAGGTCAGCCGGTAAACGGCATCATCGAAATTGGAGGGCCGGAACAGTTTCGCGTGGATGAACTCGTCCGGCGGCGCTTGGCCTCGCTCAAAGATCCCCGCGAAGTCATCGCGGATGCGAACGCGCGTTACGCTGGAGCGAAGCTCAGCGAGACAACACTGCTTCCGGGCGATAACGCACGACTCGGCGAGACCCGATTCGAAATCTGGCTCACTCAGCCCGCAGCACAGATCCCGAGTGCGCATCCTCAGCCCACAGCCGTCGCAGTGGTGACCAAGGAGAAAGAGAGTCGTAAAAAAGCCAGCTGATATCACCAGCGCACAGGCCACTGGTGCGCCCAAAACACACGACGCATCGAACTGGCGCCGATCGAGCGAAAGGCTAATTTATGAGGTTCACAAGACTATTTTTGGCGCTGGCATGTCTCATGTCCGGCACGCTGGTGGCACAGGAGGCTAAGGCAACGCAGCTCCTGTCGAAAGACCTGACAACTCTTCCTGGCAAAGAAGGTCTGATGATCACGGTGGAATATCCGCCGGGCAGTTCCGACCCGATCCATCGCCACAATGCCTATGGGTTTATTTATGTGCTCGAAGGCTCGATCGTGATGCAGGTGAGAGGCGGAAAGGAAATGACTCTGACACCTGGTCAGACCTTCTACGAAGGCCCGGACGATGTCCACGTCGTTGGGCGCAACGCAAGCCAAACCAAACCGGCGAAATTCCTCGTGTTCTTCGTGAAGGACAAAGGCGCTCCAATACTGGTGCCTGCCAACTAAAACCTGAAACTGCGAGTGGTATTGCTCGCTCGAATTTAAGGAGAAAAGTCAAAGGAGAGAACCCCAACAGTCTGCCGGGCGTGAAGAAGTGAATCGCCGGCATGCTACATGGTGGGTCGGAATCGCGTCGAGTCATGAACTCAAGATTGCCATGCTGATCATGACCAACAGCTCGAATGGAGGATACTTACGACGGGCTGCTGCGCGCAGTGCTCGCAGACACATTCGCGCCAGCGAAATGGGGAGGCTTCAAGCCTTCAGCCGGTGAGGCGACGAGCCGACTGTGCTTCGTCTCACGTTTCATTGTCGTCCGAATGACGGCAAGGACTAAGCCGCTGGTGGGGCGGACGCTTCGCGTGTACAAGTTCTCATACGCCGGTGGAGTCTTTGAACGACTGACCGGGGCGCGTTACGATGATGCGAACATGGATAGCGCCGTCAGCAGTATATCGATGAGCATCAATAATTGATACCTCGCGCAACTCCTATCAATACAAACAACTTCCAACCCAAAGTCGATTCAAATCCCATAGCTCTACGCGTCTGCCGCAAACACAAGCGGCTTCCTCCTAACCTCCTTATCGAAAACGCCTCGGATCGAGACCCTCTCCCGCACAAAAGTCTGCCCCGATGCGTTTCCGATCAAGGCTAGCGGCTACTCGGAAACGATGGCTCCGTCGAGTGGCCCAATTGCTTTCGGGTTGGTCATTCTGCCCAACACAAATCTTTTTGCCGTATTGGTGAATGAGTGGAAACGAGAAAGAAATGACAGAGTGGTTACAAACATGTGACAAGTCGAAACTTCCTGTTAGGTAGTTTTGTCTGTTTTACTTCACACCGTAATACGGCCCTTCCCCACCAGGCAGCGGACTGTTCGGTGTGGCAACAAACTGCGCACTAACAATTGATGAATAGAACCTCATTGCATTCAAAAAGGAGACTGCATACATGTCTAATCTAGAATTTGGAATCTCAAATCCCAAGGTCGACTATGCCTTGGGCCACTCTTCTCGTGAATTGGATCGTCTCAGCTTTCAAGGGACCGTCTTCGCACCCTATACCCGTCAGCTTCTTACCGAAGCTGGGTTAACAGCGGGAATGCGCGTGCTTGATGTCGGTAGCGGAAGCGGAGACGTAAGTTTCTTGGCTGCCGATCTAGTCGGTTCGCACGGATACGTGTTCGGGGTGGATCGGTCTCTGGCCGCCGTGGAGAGAGCGAGAACAAGAGCGGTTCGACGCAACCTTGCCAATATTGCTTTCGAAGTAGGTGATCCTGCTTCGATGCAATTCGACAATCCATTTGACGCGATCATTGGTCGGTTCGTACTCATGTATCAGGACGATCCTGCGACAAGTCTACGAAACATGATGCGATACCTTCGTGAGGGTGGCGTGGTGGCGTTCCAGGAACTTGACTCTACCGCATGCCGCTCGTGGCCAGCCGTTCCTGCTTTCGACGAGGCAGCACGGTGGCTCGCGGAGGGATTGCGCAGCAGCGGAGCGCGACCTGAACTTGGGCTAGAGATGCATTCTTTATTCGTTGATTGCGGTTTGCCGGCACCAAGGATGCGCATGGATGCCGTAGTCTCCGGGGAAGGAGATAGTCCCGTCTACAAACTACTGGCCGAGGCAGTGCGTAGCTTGGCCCCGACGCTGGAAACGTTGAATATTGCCTCCGCCGCTCAAGTGAAGGTTGACAGTTTGGCTGATCGCATGCGCCAAGAGGTGGTCGCAAAACGAGCGATCGTGATGTCATACGGACTCGTCGGGGCGTGGGCGAAAAAGCCGGTCAGTCGTGGAATGGCAGATCACTAGCTCGCCAGTCAGTCCAAGATCGCAACGACACCATGGTTCATCAAACATGCTTTGAACGCAATATCCGAGGATCAAGGTTCTTTTCCTTTCTCGAGAGGGGAACGTGCGCCGCCTCGGACCGCTGGACAGCGGTGCCCGCCTAAGCATGACCATCTCTACGGATTCGGCGGAGGATTCAGGAGTTCGCAGTGCTCAATGCACTTAACCGTCTGAACTTCTACGTTGGCCTTTTTGTGTCCGGAGAAGGCGATGTCGGGAAGGATCAGCAGCGTCTGCGACCCATTGGCGACGTTGAAGGTGCAATTGAAACTGAGCGACTGGACGCCACGTTCCTTGCAGCCGGTTTTGTCGAGTGCGTCGGTGAGGCTGACAGTCTTGTCGTAGACCTGGTCGGCCAGCTGCGACGGCAGCAGAGCCACCGTCAGCGGTACCGGCGACTTGATCTTCACACTGAGTTCCTGACCGTCGTGATCGGGCGTCATCAGGCCGTAGACCTTGGGCACCGGCGTCACATCGTACTTTTCGTTCAGGATGCGACGCCAGCAAAACTCGGGCTGGATGCAATTGTTCACACAAGTCCAGCTGTAGTACTGGATGTGGAGATCGTTGGGGGAAATGAATTGCTGGACACCGGGCCCGAGGATGGCGCCGATGGTGGAGACAACCGCCTTCTCGGGTTTGCGCTCGTCTCGGAAGGTGATAATCATGGGCCGCTCGGAAGGAAGATGGCACTCATAAATCATGCTGGCGACATGCTCCTTCATGCAGAGGAAGTCGAAATTCACCGGCGCGTCGGGATGCTGCATCGCGGCGTTCCATTCGTCGGCCCAGACCATGGCAACGGTGACGGGATATCTGGCCTCGATACCGACGTGCATGTTGCCGCCTCCGGCTGCGGGATGGTAGACGCGACCGGCACTCAAGCTGGCGGGCTCCATGGGGATAGTCTCGCTGTTGGCAGGAGTCCAGTCGAAAACGCGATCTTGCGCGCACGAGAGCGCGGCGAAGCCGCTGAGCAGCAGCGCAGCGAAGATGGAAAGGTTCCTCATAATTATAAGTATTTGCTGGGTAAATGCGCACACGTAGCTAATTCGTGAGGTAAGGATTACGAAGGTACTATGTTGCCGATGAAAACGGGGGGATCGGCCTCCAAATCTTCCCTGACACCGTCGTTCATCAAATATGTTTTGACCGCAATATCCGGATAGCCCGTGCAGAGCCGCCGTCCTAATCTAGCCTCATGACAACCGCTACAATAACCAATCCTGCAGAAAGCGCATCGTTCCTCATGTCACCAAGCGACGAAACTCGTTGGCAGGCAGTTCTGGCCCGCGATGCCAGCCAGGACGGTGCTTTCGTTTTTGCCGTTTCCTCGACCGGCGTATACTGCCGCCCGTCCTGCCCTTCACGCCGTCCGCGGCGGGAGAATGTTACGTTTTTCCGCGAGCCGAACGCCGCCGAAAAGGCCGGCTTTCGCGCCTGCCTTCGCTGCCGCCCCAAGGCGGCAGGCGGCAACGCCCGCGCCGGGATGATCAAAGAGGTCTGCCGCTACATCGAGCGCCACCTCGACGAACCCATCACCTTGGCCCGCTTGGGCGCGGCCTTTCACCAGAGCCCATTTCATCTCCAGCGGACCTTCAAGTCGATCCTCGGGATTACTCCGCGAGCCTACGCTGACTCTTGCCGCGTGAATCAACTCAAGCGCAACTTGCAGGCGGGACACTCCGTCACCCGCGCCATGTACGACGCCGGGTACAGCTCCAGCAGCCGTTTGTATGAACGCACTGCATCGCAGCTTGGCATGACGCCCGACAAATATCGCCGTGGCGCGATCGCTGCTCCCATCCGTTACACTTGCGTGGACTCGCCCCTGGGCCGCATGCTCGTCGCCGCCACCGACAAAGGCATTTGCGCGATTCAGTTTGCCAGTTCCGATAGCGAACTGGAGCAAGGTCTCAGGCACGAATTTCCCTTTGCGGTTCGCCGCCGCGACGATTCGGCGCTGCAACACTCTGCCCAGGATCTGCTCCGCCAAATGCGCGGCGAAAAACTCGATTCCTCGATCCCGCTGGATATTCAGGCCACCGCTTTCCAGCGCCGGGTTTGGACCTATCTGCAAAAAATTCCCTTCGGCGCGACTCGATCCTACGGTGCGGTCGCCAAGGCGATTGGCCAGCCTGAGGCAGCACGGGCCGTGGCGCGCGCCTGCGCCACCAATCCGGTCGCGGTGGCGATCCCCTGCCATCGCGTGGTCCGCGAGGATGGAAACATGGGCGGCTATCGCTGGGGAATCGGACGCAAGAAAGCTCTTCTCGAGTTGGAGCAGGCCAGGTCTTAGGAGAGAGGTTCGAAGCCGCGTTGCCTCGGAATGTCTCATTTCGAGGCACACGGCTTGTGGCATAAAAGCCACACTCCGCGCTCGCAACTTGGCGTCCACCAATGACTTGCAAATTTATAGCTGCAGGCTATTTTTTAGAAAATGTTCCGCGCGGAACATTTCTTCAATTTTGCTCGCCACTACTTCTCCATCTGCGCATAAATAGTTCGCGCATAAGAAAGCAGGTTCAGCGTGGCAGTCTTTTCCGTCTCGGTGTTCCAATCCTGGTTGGTCTTGACCTCTCCGATCAGGCGGTCGATCCAGGTAATGAAATAGGCCGCGTCCGCGCCCGGCGTGATCGCCGAGCCTGCGACACTCACATAGATTGGGCTGGTGGTGGCGTAGGGATACGCATCGAGCACAGGGTACTCAGGCCTGTCGCCCCATGCCCGCAGCAGGCACCATCCACTTCTGGCGACGGGGATCGTATCTTCTATGGTCGCGCTCTGGTGGTCTGCGCTCAGCTTCAGGTCGTCTGCTACTTGGCCGTTGCAGATCACTTGCAAGTGGTCCACCGGAATCAGCGACCGCAGCCACGCCGTGAACTTCACTTTGTTCTCCCCCGCCGGAAGCCGCAACTCATCCCCGACTGGATGTCCGCTCAGCGTGAACCCAATCAATGGACCATTGGTCACAAAGGTTCGGCCATGCTTGAGTGAGTCGAGCCACGTGTTGATGTTGAGCGGACCGATGGGCACGTTCGCATACACACGATTCAAACCCACCGGCCCGCGCAGCGAAGCAAAATTTGCCATGGCGTCAGTGCCGGCCGCCGCCGGCAGGTGGAAGCCACAGTTCAGCAGCCGGTACCATATCTCCGCGGTCAATCGGTGGTCGGAAAAGCCTACTACCTCCAGATAGTCCACCTTGCCGAGTGCGACATCGACCGGCAACTCGCGTGCGTCTTTCAACGGATCAGAAACCGTTTCGAAGGGATGGGCATAGCCCACCAGCGCCTGTTGTTCATGGGCCAAGTCTGCCACGATGGCGTTGGCCGGAAACAGGCTGGCGGCTGCCGTGCCGTTATAGCCCGCGTACCCGGGCAGCAGAAAATTGTGCGTTAAGTTCAGCAGTCCCAGGTGGCCCCAGTAGCTGGTGTGGAATTCCTGACTGTGCAGCAGAAGAGTTGTCGCGGTCGAAGCAGGATCAGGCTTCGGGCTGAAGTACACGATGTCAGGAACGCGTTGCTCTTTGTTGACGATCAGGTCTTCCACGATGGAAAGATTTTCCGCTGCCGCCTGAGCTATAAGGCTCTTTGGCGTGCTACGGTAAGTGCCGCCGTAATTCATGTGAACGTGCACGTCAGCGCCGGTCCATTGGGAGTGTGCGTCTTTGGGCAGAGCTAGTGGCTGCAAGTAGATTGTGAGACTCGAGCGCTTGCCGGCCGCGATCAGTGCGGTTTTCTTTTCGAAGCGATACTCAAATCCATTCATCACTTCGACGTCGGCACGGCCCACAGGCAAAGTGAGTTCGGCCGTACCAGCACTGTGAAAGTAGTGCGCTTCAAAGGGACGTTCGGAACGAACAAATCTGTCGTCGGCATGCATCCATGCGTCGTCTGGCGCGTAGGCCTTTCCATCTTCGCCCGTGACCGAGATGCGCGCGGGCGTCGCATGCCCAGCGGCGTCCAACACCGTGATGGTTAGCTGGCCAACAGGTTTCAGATAGTGCTTTTCTTTTGCCTGCACGGGCGTTTGTGCGCCGCCAAGAACATCCTGTATCCAGAGTGAAGTATTCCCGCCGCGGTTGGAAATAAAAGCGATCCTTTTTCCATCCGGCGACCAGCGCGGGGCCACATTGTCAAAGTCTCCATACGAAATGGGGAAGGCATTGCCGCCCTGCGCAGGGATGAGCCAGAGCTGGTGCCATTGCTGGCCGAGATACGACGCATACACCAGACGCTTTCCGTCGGGAGAGAAATCGGGCCGTGCCTTCCAGGTCGTTTCTTCGTAATGAATCTCGCGCGCTTCTGCTCCTGGCTGGGCCTTCATCCGCCAGAACCCTCCGGTGCCGTAAATATGGCCCCGGTTGGAGACAAAAACAATCTCACTGCCGTCGGGCGACCACGCCGGACTGATTTCATGATCGAATGCGCTGTAGTAGTAACGGGGCAAGTCACTGCGGTTCTCGCCAGTCAGTCGCGTCACGTTTTTCAGTTCACCGTTGCTGAACTCACCTACGAAAATATGGAAGTGACCTTTGAACAAAGTCGAGACGAAAGCAACGTGCTTGCCGTCCGGGGACCAGCGCGGCTCCAGGTTGACGGCGCCGGAAGAAGTCAGGGGCTGGGCTTTCTTACTTTGCAGGTCCAAAACCCAAAGCTCGATCGCATCCTTTGCGTAAGAGACGTAAACCACCCAGCGCCCGTCGGGTGAGCAGTCCGGCTGATAGTCGTAGCCTGGGCCAGAAGTCAGTTGCTCAGCGGTCATCGAATCAACCTTCTGCCGCCACAGCGATCCTGCCATTGAATAAACCAGGGAGCGGGAGTCGGGCGTCCACGCCACCGAACTCGGCCCGGTCGTTAGTTGGGGCAGATACATTTCGCGGTAATAGTAGGAATGCGGCAGGTCAATTTGCTTGAGAACGGGTTCGCGCTGCGCGAAAAGCGGCAGAGAGACAGCAAACGTGAAAAGCACGATGACTCGGCTTTGCCAGGACACGGACTCCTCCGATGCGATGCGACGGCGGGAATTATAACGGAGATTGTAAACACGCTGGCCAAGGCGGAATAAGGGGTAGCGATGCTTTAGCGTGGACATGAGCTAGTCAGCCTGTCACTCAACAACTCCACAGTGCTCCACTCGCACCGTGAGTCTCGCATCCAAGCTCTGGCCCGGTTTCACTGTGAACTGCTTAATCCCTGAATCAGCACAATCAATCGGCGGGTGCGGAGCAGCTATCAGCACATAATTGCCGGACTTAATGTTATTGAAATGGACTACGCCTTTCTCGTCTGTTATCCCTCGCTTGTCTTCCAATGTGCGCGTGTCGATGAGGGCGACAGCGGCCCGCACCCACGCTGCTCCGGTTGCATCGACGACAGTCGCACTTACCCTGGCTGTGGATTCACCACTTCGTTGAGCACCTGCACTGGATGTAAACACTGGGGCAGCAAGAGTACCCAACACTACTGCGTGCAACACCCTTCGGAAGGTTCGTCGAATGGGGGGGCGTTGATCTTCGGACATTTTAGGCTCGCAGTCCCACGCCGAAATGATGGGGAACGTTAGAGCCGCTCGGCATGGCGACGGGATTGTATCCGACCACCCCATCCTCCACCAAGTGGGACATCGAGGAACTCATCTCCACGCTATGACCCCACTACCGAATAAGGTGCTGTTTGAATTTTGATTACTCACTGCTGAAACGATGAGCACGAGATCCCCATTCGACTCCCCCTCGTTTGACTCGGGGTCGCTCAGGGCAGTTCTCTTTCCGCCTGAAGAACGGCTGCACCTCAGATGACGTCGATGCAGTCGAGAGCGTAAGAAGAGGGCCGGCGGGACGCCGGCGATGCTTCTCTCGGCGCTAGGGCACAAGCGGCAACACGATGCGGGAAGGGTGCTGGGCGTCCGCGTATATCGTGATGTGAGCCTTCTGCATTTTGGCGGAAACGGATTCCATTTCTCCGGATTGCAGGTTGCGAGAGAAGTTCGGAAAAAAGCTGGCAGAAATCTGCACCCGGATGCGATGCCCCTGCTTGAACACGTTGCTGGTAATCAAATTGTCGAGCCGCAGCTCATAGGTCTGGCCCGGTGTGATGAGCTGGCGGCCCTTCGTCAGATCGCGGTAGCTGGCACGCTGGGTATCAAGACCCGGCCCCATTACGTTGAAGGCTGGACCGTCTGGGGCGACATCGAGCAGCCGGACCCATAGGTCAAGATCACGGCAATCACATGCCAGATAAAACTGCGCGTGGATTGGGCCGGTGATCTCGGTATCGTGCTCAAGCGGCGCCGAATCGAAGGTAAGAACGTCCTTGCGTTTCTTCAGGTACCGATAGTCATGCCCGCCCGATGACCTGTACTTGTTGATTACCGGGCGTTCCGGGTTCGCAAAGAATGTGGCAGCCTCAGCATCTGGTTTCGGAGTTTCCGTGACGAGATCGCCACCACGCTTGCCGCGCGCTGGAGCCAAGTAATAAGAAGTGAACTGAGCAGGTGGCGGCCACGTATCCGCATCTTTCCACAGATTGTCCCCCATCACGAAGTAGCGGACGGGCTTCTCATGCTCGATGCCATTGTCCACGCCACGCACGTAGTGGTCCATCCAACGGAGAATGACTTCGTCGTAGTCGATGGCCGCGGCCGGGCCGAATTCCCGTTCACCGGACCTGGTTTGTGCCGTCGCGTCCACGCCGTGCACCCAGGGGCCGATCAGCAAGTGAGTGCGAGGATCAGCGTCGTCTGCGCGGGACTTGAGCAATCCCAGATAGTTCGTCGTAGCGCCTTCAGGGCCGTAGTTATCGTCGTACCAGCCTGAGAGATTAAGCACTGCCGCATGCACGCGATCATATTTGTCACGCAACTCGCACCAATCCCACCAGGGATCGTCCGGTGGATGCGAAAGCCAGTCGTAATAATAAGGAGCGATCTCGCGCAGGTCCTTCAGTTGATCAAGGGGCAGGACGTTCTGCATCTTCGGGCCAGCGTGCTTCCAGGAGGTGACCGCCTGGTCGTCGGTCTTCGGCCCGGGCAAGTTTTTCGCCTTGCGCACCGCGGGCGCGATATCCTCCCAGACCCATTCGATCCAGGACATGTCCCAAACGCCACCGGCATAGAAGAAGTTTTGTGGTGTGGAGAACGTCATGGCCGGAACCATTGCCTTCAAATGCGGAGGGTCTTTGACCGCCGCGAGCCATTGCACAGCGCCGGGATAGGAAAGCCCGAACGTCCCGACGTTTCCGTCGGACCAGGGCTGTTGCGCCGCCCACTCGATGGTGTCGTAACCGTCACGTCCTTCATTTTCGTAGGGGCGAAACTCGCCAGCGGAGGCGAAACGGCCGCGCACATCCTGCACGACCACCACGTAGCCCCGCTCGACCGCACGATGAAATGTGGTGTAGTCGTTGAGCGCTGCTTCTTTTCCGTAGGGCGTGCGGTAAACCAGAACCGGAAACCGGCCTTCGCCGCGCGGGCGCAGAATGTCAGCGCGGAGGATAACGCCATCCCGCATGGATACGGCGACATCTTTCTCGACAAGGAAACTCGCGGGGGCCGATGGCGATTGCGCCATTGCGGGCAAGATCATGATTGCCAACGCAAAAGAAAGGAAGAAAACACGCGGTATTCTCGTCACTTTTTGTCCCCGGAATTTTGTGGCGGATTGCCGGGGCCCAGCTTCTCTTCATCCTGCCGCTCTTTGCGGCGAAGGTCCTCAATCTCGGCCACTCTCGCCCGGCGGATTTCCGCCACTCTTTTTCGTTCTTCCTTCCACGCTCTGCGCCGCTCGAAGAATGAGAGTCCTGCAGCCAGCGTTCTGGTTTTCACTTTTTCCGCGCGTTCGGCGTCTCGCTCCCTTTTCAGAGCATCCCATTCTTCTTTTCTGAGGGTGGAACGGAGTTGCTTTTCCTCCTCGCGCTCCTCTTCCAGTTGTTCGATGAGTTGGGTTTGTCCGGCCACCACCGCGACCAGGGCGCTGGTCGTCCAGGCGAAAGTAAACAGCCCGGAAATGCCAATGATGGGGCTGATGTTCCGCCATTCCTTTCCGAGATCGACGTTGCCGAAGCCGAGTGTGGTGTAGGCATTGGCGCAAAAGTAGAGCGCATCGTAGGCGTGCACAATCAGGCCGGCACGCGTAAGGGCCAACGCCCAGACGGTGATTTCCACAATATGCAGGAAGAGCATAAGGAACACAGACCAACCGAACAGCAACGATGCCGTGACCAGGTGGGGTCGCTTCAGAAGCAAGCGCCGTTCGCCCCGCTTATGCTGAATAAGAATTTGATGGAGTCCAGTGCCGTGAAACAGCACCAGACAAACCAGGATGAAAGCGCCGATGGCGAGCGCGGCTAGTGGTTTGAATTCGTCTGGAATCCTGGTCAGGAGCGCTGGAATGTCAGGCACGCGGTTTCCCTCTGCTGTCGCTTCGCGGTTAGTGCGCCAGCTTAACATGTGATTCTCTATTGGCGAATAACCCCGAAACCTTGATAGACACAGAGTGGGGGATTGCGGCAGTATGAAGGCCCCAATATGCAAAGCAAGATAAAGGTAAGCGCTCCGGCTCGATTACCCGACCATAGGGAAGCGGTCTCGCGTTTTATGTGGCGAAGAGTCTGGCTGATGGCGCTGCTGGCTGGTGCCTTCGCCTTCTTCTGCCTGACGGAACTGGACACGCAGAGCACCGCGGCAGATTCCACGTACGACTTCAGCGCCATTGTGCGGGAGATCGTGGCAGCCGGCCGGCTGCCCGATCTTCGCTGGCCCGATTTTTCCGACCGCCAAATGGATGTGCGGAAGTTCTACGACTCCGCGGGCTACGCCCCGGCGTGGCTGAGCAACAATGTGCCAACCCCTGAAGCCCAAACCATGATCGACGTGCTGAAGCAAGCGGACGGCAAAGGGTTGAACGCCGAAGACTATGACGGCTCGCGCTGGGCGGATCGCCTGGCCCGGGTGCGACAGTCCACTGCTGGCGGGGACCAGGCGCGGTTTGATGTGGCTCTGACGGTTTGTGCCATGCGCTACATTTCAGATTTGCGCGTCGGGAGGGTGAATCCGCGGCATTTTAAGTTCAATCTCGACGTCACACCTAAGAAATATGACTTGTCGTTATATCTGCGAGAGTTGATCCAGAGCATAGATGTTCTGGCCGATCTGGATCAAGTAGAACCGCCCTTTGCCGGATACAAGCGTACCCTGCAAGCCCTTCAGCGATACATGGAGTTGGCGCGGACGGACGACGGAGAACAGCTGCCGACTCCTGCAAAGGCGGTTGAGCCGGGGAGCCCCTACGACGGAACCGCACGCTTGACGCGTTTGCTGCGCCTGCTGGGAGATCTGCCGGAAGGCGGCACTACGGAAAGTTCAAATCTCTACACTGATCCTCTGGTGGTTGCAGTCAAACATTTTCAGGTGCGGCATGGGCTTACCCCGGATGGACGCCTGGGTGCCGAGACCGTCAGGCAATTGAACGTGCCTTTGAGCTTTCGTGTTGAGCAGTTGCGTCTGACGCTGGAGCGCTGGCGCTGGGTGCCGTATCAATTTCCTCGGCCCCCGATTGTGGTCAATATTCCGGAGTTTCGGCTGCGCGCCTACGAGCAGGGCGGCACGGTCGCGCTCATGATGAACGTGATCGTGGGCAAGGCTTATCGCCACGAGACCCCGGTGTTTGAAAGGGAAATGAAGTACGTGGTGTTCCGTCCGTATTGGAACGTGCCGCCAAGCATCCAGCGTTCTGAAATCGTGCCGGCGATAAGAAGAGACCGCGGCTACATCACAAAAAAAGATTACGAGGTGATCATGCCGCAGGGCAGCGTAGTCACTTCGGGCACCATCAGCGATGACCTTCTTGAGCAGCTTGCTGGGGGGAAATTGCAAGTGCGGCAGAAGCCGGGTCCGTCGAACGCGCTGGGGCTAGTCAAGCTGATTTTTCCCAACGAATACAACGTCTATTTGCACAGCACGCCGTCACAGCAATTGTTTTCGCAATCTCGGCGTGACTTCAGCCACGGATGCATCCGGGTGGAGAAGCCCGCCGAACTCGCGGCGTGGGTGCTGCGCGATAATCCGGGATGGTCGTTGGAGCGCGTGCGCGCAGCCATGGAGAACGGCAAAGATAACGTGCAGGTCAACCTGGTTAGCCCGGTCCCCGTATTGATCATTTACGGGACGGCGGTGGTAGATGAGCAGTACGTAGTTCACTTCTTCAACGATCTCTACGGATACGATGCTGCGCTCGAGAAGCTTCTGGCGCGGGGTTATCCGTATCCTCAGTGAAGTTCCAGCGGAGAAATTGGTAGGCGGCGGATTGCGCTACCAGCGGCGCACGCGGCCAACATCGACGTGCACAAAATCTGACTTGGCGTAGTAGCCGACGCCTCCGCGATGGAGCGCGAGAGCGGCGTCGCGCAGGCTTGACGACTTGACCCCCGGCATACGGATGTCGATCGCCATCGCTTGCATGTGCAGACTGTGAAGGGCTACGCCGTGACCGTGGGTGCGCAGAAACTCGTTACTCCAGGGCGTGCGATATCCGCAAACAATATCGATCTCACTGTTCGGGCGTCCTAACTTCGCGTCAAGGTCGTGGAGCAGATCGAAGACCCGAGGATCATAAGCCAGAACCGCTCCGGTACGGTGGTCACGGAGATACTGATTGAGGCGGGCGAGGGCCTCGGGGATGTAGCGGTCTCCGCGGCGGTACACAATGTCGAGCCGTTCTCCTGTGTGGGTGTGGAAAAGCTGCAAGCGGTACTCTGGGCTCGATGCGACTGGAGCAACAGCAGTGTGAGCAATGACTCGGAGTCAAGCACGGTAAGAGCAAGCAGGCAGAGTGCCAGCCAGCGCATTTTTGAGAGGTTTTCCCTACAACTCATGCCTGATCAGAATAACGTATTAGTAAGCCGTTTGTCGCGAGCAAGCAGCTGAAGTTTACGGACGAGTTTTCGGCGCGGATCAGTAACTGTAACTGTGGCCACGGCGCAGCAAAGGTTTCTCGAAATACTTCCACGAGAAGGAGGCGATCAGCAGGGTCGCGGCCACTCCCAGCAGTCCGCCGACCAGCCAGGTTGCCGGGGTTGCGCCGAACTTCAGGGAGAGGATGCGGCGGCCGGCATCGCTGAGGGGGATGTGGATGAGATAGGTGCAGTAAGCCAGCGTGCCCAGCCATGTCAGGACAGGGTTGCACAGAGAGCGCTGCACGATTCCTTGTTTGCGCGACACTGCCACCAGAATCCAGCAGGCATAGAACATTGCGACCCAGGTCCAGCCGAAAGTGACCATAAGTGCGGAGAACTGGTCGTACTGC
Organism: uncultured Acidobacteriota bacterium; assembly: GCA_963759395.1. GTDB lineage: Bacteria > Acidobacteriota > Terriglobia > Terriglobales > Acidobacteriaceae > CAVWZH01. The sequence continues at coordinate 431,911 of CAVWZH010000007.1, forward strand.
CGCCAAATCATGAAAAGGAGGCTGGCAGAGAAAATCCCTGCGGCTGCATAGAGAAGATCTCTACGACGGCAGAGGAGGTTCCAGAAGCCAGGCTTCCGCACCAGGTAGGCGGAGAGTACTCCCAGACAAAGAGCGTCGGCGCGGCAGGGCATCAGAGCGAAGCAGGTGAAGGGGCCGTTAGACAGATTGAAGTAGATCACTGCCCTCAAGAGCGGCGCGCCGACGATCACGCCCAGCAGCACCCACGGCAAGCGTTCGGGGCGAAGCTTCCGGATCACGAGAGGGATTGTGAGATAGAACTGTTCTTCGATGGCCAGCGACCAGGTCACCAGCATGCCGCGGCCGCCAAACCAGCCGATGTGCGCCATCCAGAAATTCTGGGTCAGGGTGAGGTAAGCGAGCCAGGGAATGGGCAGGGACGGCAGGTTCCCAAAAATGTGGAATGGCAAGTGCCGGAACAAGAACAGCGCCGTCAAGGCATAGTAGAGGGGAAAGATGCGATAAGCCCGGCGAATGTAGAAAGTCTTGAAATAATTCGAGGAGTTTCTGGCGTCGAGCAGGATGCCGCCGATCAGAAATCCTGAAAGCACGAAAAACAGGTCGACACCGCTCCAGGTGATCTGCCCGGCGGCGAGAAAACTGGCAAGCCATTTGGAATGGGTCTCCATCCCGAAAATGGTGTGCCGCATCAGCACCAGCAGAATGGCGATCCCGCGCACCCCATCGAGGGCAGGAATGCGGAGTGACCAGTTGGGAACAGGAAACCGAGAGCGTGCGTTACCGAGTCCGGATTTGCGCTCGGGAACAACGACCAGATTGCGGCTGGTGCCGCTACAGCCTCGCGAACTTGTGGAGACGACGCCACAGGAGAATTGGGGAAATGTTAGCAGCGTGCGCTGTGGACCGAAGCAGGAAAGGAAGCGCGAGAACCGAAAGAGTATCGGGTTCAGGCTGCTGATTAAGCCGGGTACTGCCCGAAGGCAAAATCTGGAACCGGCTAATGTTCCGTAATGTGATAGATGCGAATCGTTTTGCCAACCTGTTCCACCGGTTGATGACTATCCAGCCAGGAAAGCGCACCCGGAGGATAGGTTTCGTGAAGCACGTCCCCAAGAATCTGGGAGCGCAGACTGACTGCGACCCATCCTGTGACCGGCTGGAACGGCTGGAGCACTTCGAAGTCGGGCAAACCCATGCGCGAAAGATCGGCGCTGCTCCATACCGCAAGGCTTACGTGGGAGATGTTTGTTTGGCGCGACCATTGGGAAAGCCTGAGAAGGTCCTGGCCGCAGTCCAGATCACAGCCGGCGACAAGAACCTGACTGGGGTTGTGACCTGCGAGTTGGTTGAAGTAGGCAATGTAGTCGGGGTGTGCTCTCAGACTTGCGACACATTGCCAGACCAAAAGTCCCACGAGCAGAGCGCGAGTCACGAATCGTATGCGGTGCTTACGTTGCCAAAGCCATGCAGCGCCGGCTGTGGCTACGACGGCGAGTAATGGGAACAAGACGAGAACGTGGCGAACACCGTAGTAACAACCCACGCGGGTGGTGACGGTCAGAATCGCGAGCGCTGCCACGGCCGGAAGAAGTGGCTTCCACTCCCGGCGAAGAGCCAACTGGACCGAGGCAACGAGACCGAACAAAGTGAGGATCAGGAACGGAAGCGGAAGTTTCACCCCGGCAGCGACGAAAAAGAAGTACCACCAGCCACCACTTTTGGTTTTTCCCAGCAGATAAGCCGCAGGAGCGCTCTTGTTCAGGACCCAGGCCTCGGCGAGTCCCAGGAGCAGGGCTGGGGCAGGCACAAGGACATCCGACTGCACTGCCTTCCGCGCGATGCTTGGAAGGGGAGACGGGAAGTGCTCAAAGGAGGGCATTGTGGCAGGCGAGAGTTTCATGCTCTCCTGAACTCGACCAACCGAGAACCGATATCCGCCCCACACAATGAGCAGGGCGATCGCCGCAGCCATCGCAAGCTGGGCCAAGGATCGAGTGAGGGGAACATCATGCGACTCTTTGGCGCCGCGTTCGCTAAGCCATTTGCACAAAAGCATCGCCAAAGCCGCGGCCGGGACAAAGGGAAGTGTCGTGAACTTGGTGAGTGCTGCAAGTCCAAGCACAACTCCCAGCAGCGCGCTGTACTTTCTTGACGGATTCTCCATCCAGTTTGCGAAGCTGAATATAGCGGCAAATTGCATACAGGCGGCTGGAAGGTCGGTGTAAGCGAGACCGGAAAATGCCAAAACCGTAGGCAGGGTCGAGAAAAGAAGTGCTGCGCAAAGTCCGGCGAGGTCGCCAAAATTGCGGCGTGCCCAGGTGAAAACGAGAACAATTGCGATCAGCAGAAAAGGCAGCACCCCACAACGAGCCAACGCCAAGTTGCGGAGATAACGACCGCCATCGTTCAGAATTCCGTTGCCCACCGTCCAAAAATCGGGATGGCTCGCAAGCCCGGAAATGCGTTCACCCCAAAGATAAAGTGGAAGTGCAATCGAGAAGCGGGAAAGGGGCGGGTGCAAAGGATCGAGTTGGTAGGTGCCGAGCTGAATCCATTCCATTCCTGCGGCGACGTGGGCTGGCTCGTCAAAAGCCTGAGCAGTGGCGGAATAAGTGAGAACGACGCGAATTACTGCCACGAGAGCCAGCAGAGCAACTCCGGCGATAACCCAACGCTTCCGATCCACGCGGCCTCAGATGGGAAACTGCATTATAGCGGGTGAGGGAAACGGCACATAATGGTCACTGGGCCGGCTGCGAGTCGTGCTTGGCTTTGAGTTCGGCGACGATCTGCTGGAATTCCGGCTCCGAACGCAGAGTCCCCAGGTTGGTGTCTTTGTCGATGGCGTCAGGGTTTTTCAAGCCGCGCTTGATGGCCTCGCGGAGATCTTTAAAAGCGCGCTTCTTATCGCCACGAGCTGCGCTGGTCTCTGCCATCAGGAGTACCGGCCAGGCTTCATTCGGACTGATGCTGCTCATGAGTTGGAAATAGTATTCCGCCTTGCTGAATCGCTTGTTTTCCAGTTCGGCCTGACCCGCCTCAATGCCCTGAGCCCAGAGGTCGTTGAAGGAGCGCAGCAGCACTAGACGGGTTTCGTCGTTCTTGGCATGGTCTGCCTTGTTCTTGAGTCCGGTCATGCCATCAACGATATTGGCGCGCATTGCCGGCTGGGCGTCGAAGTCGGCCTCAGCAACCTGCGAAATCTGCGAAGAAATTGGCTGGGTGATCGAGCGCTGCTGCTCGATCGCCTCCTGTTCCTTTTTCAGCGCCAGCGTCATTTCCGGCGAATTTTTCAGAGCCGCGAGCTTCGCCTGATATTGGCTCACATCTTTCAGGCCCGAAAAATCGGACGCTAATGAACGGTAGGCCTCGAACTGGCCAAGCGTGTTTTTCCGCTGCGCCGCGTCTTCGGCTTCTTTCTGGGTCTTCGCAAATAACTGATCAATAAAAGCGGAGTCTGGGGGCACGCGGCCGGACTGCATGGCTTTGAGCTGGATCCAATCCATGGCGTCGCCAAAAATGGCAGGCGCGGCCCACTGGTGCTCGCCGGAGAAGACCCGCAGCCGGTAAGGAGCGCCCCAGTCTTCCTTTTGGCGCGCGAGTTGCGTGATTTCCGGCCAGTTAAAGTCCTTATCTCCAACGAACGCAAAGTAGGCGAAGCGGTCTTTCTCGGAAGCGGGAAACGAACCGGGATAGCCGGCGCCATGCGAGATGACTCCGGCTACCGCACAAGGTTGGCAACGGATTGCCAGAGTGGTGGCGACGCGGGCGCCGCCGGAAAACCCCATCATGTAAATACGACGGGGATCGAGTGTGAGGCGCGCGTGCGTATCCTCCCAGACCGCCTGAGCCCCCTTTGAAACCGCATCGGCCTGAAAATTTCGGGAATTGTTGGACGCGGCAATGATGTAGCCATACTTCTCGGCGGCATCTTTGTAGAGCTTGACGGGAACCTTGCCATAGGCCAGTGGGTCGAAGGCGTAAATGATCGGCCAGGCCTTCGTGGGAGCATAGCTGGAGGGGAGATACAAGGCGTAACTTTGGCTCGGGTCAGCGAGACAGGGGACGCTCTCGATGATCTCGCCGGCCGGCAGGAGGGCGGAGGTGGCCTTCGCTTGAGTTTGGGTAGTAGCGGGTGCGAATGTCAGAACTAAGAATGCGACCGTAATGATTGACTCAACTAGCCCACCGCGAAACCGACGCATCCCCGCCTCCCATAAATCAATAATGATACGTGCAGGGACGGAAGCCAACCACCACCAGGGGAAGAGCGGCACACAATGGATTAGCAGAGGCTGGAGTTTGGGGATGAGTGGCAAATCACACAAAGAGCTTTGCCCGCCCCCTCCCTGAGTGCCACCTAACCTATACCAGCTCGATACCGCGGTGACTGACCTGACTGGGTCGCACTTTTTCATTTAGGCTTAACTTCCTCCCTTCTGGCGACGCCATCTCTTCCCGACAGACTGAGCCACGTAGCTGAACTCTGGAATCCTGGCTGACTGAGAGCGGACGCACCACCTGATTTTCGACTGGCTCAAGTAATCCTGTGCTAGGTTGCATAGCGGCGCTCCTTTGTTTAAGCCGACGGACAGAAAGATCCGCACGGGCGCCAATTTTGTGTCCGAACTGATCCCAGAAGTTTAGCTGGCACCAGACGATCGCACCGTTGCGATATTCCGGAGGGATGAGCCTGGAGCCCGCTGCCACAAGCGAGCCTTCGATAACTTGGCCCCGACTACGGAATCGAAGTGGACTTGCAAAGCGCGAATTGAGCACTTCCCTTGGTGCAAGGCCGAACTGCCGGAGCAGCTCGCGCTGTTCTCGCAAGTCCACGTCCAAGAGGTCGATTTGGTCGTCCCAATCGGTCGTGATCTCGTACTCCAGCAATGTCACCTCAGGTCGCTCGGCGATCATGCGGAAACGAACCACGTAGTAGCCAACCCCGCCCATAATACCGACGTCGAGCACCTCATTTCTCCAATAGGCATCCACTTCGATCTGCAAGACGTCAGCGGTTTGCGAAACCTCTTCCGGGATCTCAATTGCATGACCTTCGGCTTGCAGTTTTTGCAGCACGTCCAGATATCTGTCTTTCTCCGATCGACTCAGATTAGCTCTTACTGTTCCCATATTTGTTCCTCCTGAAAAAACTACAGAAACTCCATGAACTACATAACCCTTTAACTATCAATTGCTTGCGCCTCCATACACTCCGGACAACCCGGTATTGTTGGTAACCGTAGTCGGAACTCCCGGCCCAGCTGGTGCAGCCGCTGGCGGATGTCGGTGGAAAATTGCAGGACCTTGTTGTTCGGGGTGCTGTGGGTCCAAAGTCGCAGCTTCCGGAGCTGCCATCCAATTTCCCAGGAATTGAACACATACATTTCACCGGCAGAAAACAGGATAGCGTTTACACGGTCCATGATTTCGCTCACGCTCAATTTGCCCGGCTTGTGCGCGGGACCCCAAACAGCCTTCACAATCGCCAACCGGGGATCACGGGACTGACGCGCCAAAATTTCTTGCTGGTGCGATTCGAGCAACGGGGTCAGGATCCGGACGATTCCATCGTCGTTTGGGATACACCTAAACAGGTTGCACGCCAACTCACAATCTGAGAGATGGGAGGGGCGAGGAGCAAATTTCTCCTTCCCGGTCAATCGGCACAAGCGAAACCACTCGAGCTGGGGCTGAAATTCGTCCGCGATATCTTCCAGCAGGCGATTGCTCAGGGGAGGAAATTCGACGGGCGGAGGCATAAGATGCATCACGTCCTCGCCCCACAGATCCGGCGAGTCTTGGGGTTGTAAACGAACGGCCTTCGCGCAGGCGAGCTCGCAGAGCTTGCCCCCAGTTGCTGGAACGACCATGCCAGGAAAATTTGCTGCACTCCAAAAAGCGCAGGCTTTAGGCGACAACGTTGGGTCATCCACCAACAGAGTCGGGCCCAGGTGGATCGGAAGCTGACGAGAAAGTTGAGCCACCATGAGCGGCCGACGACACAGCGAGTGGAACATGCGAAACAGGTTGCGAACCTGACACCTGCTTGCGGTTATAGCCAGCGTGGGCGGGATCAGCATCAGTTCCGGAATCCAGGTAGAAAAGTTCCCGCAAGTCGTGAGGTTCGCCATGTCTTCCGGCAGTCCCAAATGTTCACGGTAGAGGTCGGCAACACTGGTGAATAATTTTGCGGGGCTAGCGTAGGCAGTTGCGCCAGGCGGGAACCGCAGTGCCTGGCGGATGCTTGAGTCCAGATCCGGGGCCCGATAGACGACACCGCGATGCTTGATCTCCGATGCAACGTGCGCTTTCCCGCCGCCCCAGAAGAGAAGATTGAGCCCATCTCGATCCGCGCCCTCCGCGGAAGCCACCAGGTCGATGACCGCGTTCTCGAAGACCTCGCCGTACGTGATGCGAATCGGAGCTTCCGCCCCAGAATTTGTTTTGGTACCGCGTGAATTTTTTCCCACCTTCGGCTCCATCGTTGCGCCCCAGCCGGTGGGGCAGAGGTGACCGGAACACGGACTGCATGTTCCGGTCATGGAACTGCCCACAGCTGAAGCTAGATTTGGTGAATTAGGGAATTACGATGGAAACCAATTCGAGGATTCGATACCGACTAACTCTGGAAACAACTTCCGGACGAAAACATCCTAATCCAAATGCGTTCATACGCCCAGGTGTCGAAAGGACATGGTCGAAGCTGGTTGCGTTCGACCGCGGCCATGACCAATCCGCTTCCCACTTTGTTCCGGTAGTGCTGCCCGAAGTTTTCAACTTGCTCTCCAACGCTTCACCCGGTGGAGCAGCACGCGAACCGAAACTGCAGCCGAACCAGACTCGCAGCGTGCTGATGCCCACAGCAGTGGCTAAATGTTTAAAACGTTGAAGACAACTTAGGGTGGGACGTTAAAGACTGGTGAGCAGGGGTTACAGACCCACGGGCAAACACCATTACGCTACCAAAACAGAGCCAATGCGTCAACACACGCACCGGCAGCATCGGACCAGGTCCGGGTGGCATCGGTTCGCGGACAGCGGGCAGGGCAAGGGTCACAACGTATCGCTCGCTTCGCAACCGGAGAACCGTGGGTTTGGAAATGGGAGCGTACCCCGGCCTGAGCCCAGGTCTGGGATGACCAACACTTCTCCCGCGAAAGAAGCGTCACCGAATCGTGGCGAGGGCTGGCACAAGTTCAAGCCTCAGTCTCGCTTGGCGCCGCCGGAGCCGAATCGTGGCGCAGGTGGCGACCACTGGACCCGTTTCCCCTCCGGGAGCGGAAGCAACGGAATGGGACGCCCCCCGGGCCGAGTAATGACTAAGGGCTCGGGTTCCCTCCCCCACTGGGTTTGCGGCGGCGCCTTTGCTTGTAATCTGCTTCAGGTAGCATTCGGCGTGCTGCTATTGACAGTGCATTCGCTCGATGAGAGACTGCCGTCGCTTGGCCGCGCAACTGGTTCGGTGCGCCTGCCTGCCAACGCCATCCAGCAGTGCAGCGGAGAATCGCCGTAGCCCGCGTATGAATGATTACTCCAACCTCGATCGCGACGCTTTCCAGCAGCTTTTGGCCAGCGCATTTGCAGTGCAGCAGAGTCAGATGGATATTCAGTCGCTCTCTGCCATGGTCGAGACCCAACGGTTGATCGCGAAGAAGGAGCTCGATGTGGATGGGGCTATGCATTTGGTCGTCGAATGTGCCCGAAACGTGGCCAACGCCACTGGAGTTGCCATCTGTCTGCTGAAAGGAGATCAACTGGTTTACTGGGCTGGAAGCGGGAGTGCCGCCCCTTATGTAGGTCGACACGTGATGGCCACACTGAGTATCCCCGCGCACAACAAAGCGAGTAGCGAGATTCTACGTGTCGAGAATACCCAGACAGACGCACGGATTGAAGCGGCGATTTGCCGGCAGTTCGGAGCCAAGGCTCTCTTGATCTTGCCGATCTATCACGACCGCGCCGTGGCGGGAGTGCTGGAGGTGCTTTTTGGCGAAGCGCACGCCTTCCAGGATCGCGAGGTACGCACCTATCGATTGATGGCGGAACTGATCGGGGAGTCGATGTCCCGAGTCGCCCAGCCTGAACAGACAAAACCCGTGCCAGCGGAACTGCCGACCACTCCGCGCACCCTTGAGCAGATTACACCTCAAAGCGAGAAGTCTCTCAACAACCGTGGATCTATGCCGAGCCCAGCAAACACGCACGTCATCGACTCGCGTTGCGGAGCCGCCATGGGGGTGGCCAGGAAGTTGCCGGTACTCGAGCAGCCCGCCATGCTGGCGACCAAGGGCGTTCCTTGGCAAAAGCGCCGGTGGAAGAACGTGACCCTGGCAGTAGTTGCTACCGGGCTCGTGTTAACTTGCTGGATTGCCTACAGGGGTCGCCGCCCGTCTTGGCTCTTGGGATCTTCAGCGCTGCAGAAATCGACTGCCATCGAGCAGGCGCCCATCCTACCCGCGAAGGCGGGGTCAGCGAGGGGTATGTCCGCGCTCCAGACCGCGCCGGTTCCAATGAAGCAGCCCGGAGTTGCCAGGGCTACGTTCCGGCGGGTGCGGGTTGGGGAGAATGAAGTCGACTACATCGGACAAGATGTGACAGTACGTAATTTTACGCCCAAAGCCGCACCGCATAGGGTGCGGGTTGGGGAGAATGAAGTCGCTTACATCGGAGAAGATGTGACGGTGCGCTACTTCACGCCCAAACCCGCGCCGGGGCCGCCGCCGTGGCGGACCGGGATTGCAGTGCAGCCGATAGCCCCCTCGTTGTCAGTGCCTGCGAAGTCGGTTTCGAAACCGGCCAAGTAGCCAGAGTAAATATCGCGCGACCCCTCCCAGGGCGAACGGCAATTCTCAATTGGTGTAAAGGCCTTTTTACAAACAGTAAGCGACTTCGGCAACACTGTCCCGTTGACTCTCCCCGAACAGATGTCCCACAATCGGCCTTGCGAGGCCCTTTGTCTACTCAATCGCCGGTCGCTCCTGCGACGATTACCGGGCGAGATTTCGAGGAGGTTCACTCTGCATGCTTGCCGAAACGAAGACGAAAAGCGGTTCGAGCTTGACTAACGTCAGGAAAGCCTTCAACGAGATCGGCGTTTTTGGCAGGGGGGCCTGGCGATACTGGCGTCACGGCGAACCGGCCCCAGGAAGCAACTTCGTCGTACAAAAGCTCTATGCTTATACCGATGGGAAGTCGAACGACATCTTGTTCCGGATTCTTGAATCTAAGCGAAAAGAGACGGATCTACGATTCGCCTGGGATGGGGAGTCTCTGGTAAGTGATGCTGGCATTCTTTACGCGAGTATCGAAGGGATAGTTCGTACCCTCAAAGAAGATGGGGTCGTTGTCCTTCCGACGCGACTCAAAGAGGAAACCGTTCGGCATCTGTACGAGTTGTCGTTGTCGTGCCCGTTAAATACGGTCACATTTGGGACACCTGCGGCTAATGAGAGCCCTGGGACTCAATCAACAGTCCCGATCGCTGATAGGGGCACGAGCGATGGAATCGACCCCTCCGACCCTCGATGTTCCGTGTATGGGGTTCCGCGAGAACTGTTGTTAGAAAACGTTTACATTCAGCGTCTGTTATGTGATCCCTATCTTCTGGCGATTGCGACGCGCTATCTCGGCGTTTTCCCGGTTATTACAAAACCGGACATGTGGTGGGATACTGACTTCCTGCCGCCTGGGCTTCGGCCGCGACCGTTTCACACGGATTCAGGGTGCTTGCGCTGGTTAAAGGTCGGTGTGAATCTGACAGACACAACATTGGAGTCCCCGCATTTCATCTATGTTAAAGGCTCCCATAAGCCGAACCGAATTACTCGAACGTTGACCAGACGACTAGCGAGTCGAATGAATCTCAGTGACAAGGAAGTGGAAGACGTATGTCCAGAGAAGATTATTCATATCACAGCCCCGGCGGGATCGATAACGTTGGCCGACACCCGAGGGATTCACAAGGGCGAGCTTTCCCTGCGTGGGAACAGATTGGTCTTATATTTTGGTCTGGAGGGGAGTGCCTTCAACAACATCGACAAGCCCCTGCCGTTGAATAAGGTTGGGAGTGAACTCGGCAAAGCGATGAGTGCCAGGCCTTTCAGTTATCAATTCTTCCGCGCAACGCGCTGAAGACAAGCGGCACTTTGGTCCGGAACGCCAAAGCGTCGCGGCAGGACTCGCGGTAAGGTCCCACACGATGTAGTCGGTCACTGCTCCTCGTCACGATCAGCGCCACCTTATCTAAGACATTTATGTTCAAGGAGTTGACCATGAGGCAGCCTTGGTTGTCTTGGGTCAGAGCACTCCCAAATACCATTTCCTGAGATCGGCTCCACCACTCTTAACGTCCTTCTAAAGTCTATTTCAAATCCAGCCGATGTGCCTCGTAGGAGGGCACAATGGCTACCAGTCTGCTTGTCCCCGCTGCTCAATACCTTCGCATGTCCACGGAACATCAGCAGTACTCCCTCGAAAACCAATCCACCGCAATACGGAAGTATGCCGAGTCCCACGGTTTTGCGATTGTTCGCTCGTATTCGGACGCTTCGAGAAGCGGCCTTGTTCTAAGGCACAGAGTGGGCCTTCGGCAACTGCTCCAAGATGTCGTCGGGAAGCCGGACTATCGTGCAATCCTTGTCTACGATGTCAGCCGATGGGGGCGGTTCCAAGACACTGACGAGTCCGCACACTACGAATTCCTGTGCAAATCAGCAGGTGTTCCAGTGCACTACTGCGCCGAGACATTTGCGAACGATGGCACCCTTCCAAGCCTCATCATGAAAGCACTAAAGAGGACGATGGCAGGTGAATACAGCCGTGAATTGGGTGTCAAGGTGCTCGCAGGACAGCAGCGCCTAGCACGTCTCGGCTTCAAACAAGGGGGTGTTCCCGGCTACGGCCTGCGACGGTTGCTGATCTCGTCGGCTGGGACTCCGAAGCAGGAGTTGGCCACGGGCGAGCGAAAAAGCATTGCGACTGACCGGGTCATTCTCATCCCCGGCCCTGCCCACGAGGTGCAATGCGTCAATGACATCTATCGGATGCTTGTATCCGAAAAGTCATCTGTGCATGCAATCGCTCAGGAACTCAACCAGAGGGCTGTTAAGTACATCGGCGATTCTGGCTGGGACTATCATGCGGTCTACACGATCCTCACGCATCCAAAATATGCCGGATGCCACGTCTTCGGTCGGACATCTGGCAAACTCTACACCCCGATTGTGAGACTGCCAAAATCGGAATGGGTTTTCACACCGAGAGCCTTCGAGGCTATTGTTGACCCCGTCACGTTTTCGGAGGCACAGAGAATTTTGGAAAAGCGCACGATCAACAAGTCGGATGACGAATTGTTGAACAGCTTGCGGGCTCTTCTCGCCTCCGAAGGGAGACTTTCTCTCAGCTTAATCAAGAAATCTGCAGATGTCCCCTCCCCGTCAACCTACCGACACCGCTTTGGAAGCCTGCGCCGGGCCTATGAACAGATCGGGTATGGTCATCCCAGTCAGTTCGGGCCCATTGATCTGCGCCGTAGGACACAGGCTTTACGGGAATGGCTTGTCGATCAGATCACGGCAATGTTTCCGGGTGAGGTGTCGATTGTTCGCCGCGGACGAAGGTGGCGAAGCCGATTGCGTTTGACTAGGGGCCCGGTAGTTTCACTGCTTGTGGCTCGGTCAGTGCGAACTCGGGAGAACACTGTCCGCTGGCGGGTCGATCCAGTTCGGCGCGAACGCAAGTTCTTAACCTTGCTAGCACGCCTGGATGAAAACAATCGTGCATTTCTGGACTTTCACGTTCTTCCCAACATGGATCGTCAAAAAAGGTTCGACATATCGCTGAGTGATCCGTGGCTCAAACGCGGGGAGCTATTCAGCGACTTACGTGAATTCTGCGAAGTGGTAATCCGTGCGCGTGCCGCGATGCCATAAATTACTGGCGAACTCTCCAGCGACCTTGGATTCGTCTTCCAAATCCATCGCAATGGCCCACAGTTCCAGCCTATGCAGATCGTCGGCTGAAGCTAGCCTACTGACTCGTTCCGCCTGCATTCTGATGGCGGTCGCCAGCATTTCCAAGTCCAAGCAATCAACTCGTCGCGTGATTACCCCATGACAGTTCCATGAGTCGCTCCGCAATCGCCTGACGGCGATAAATACGCGCTACGAGCGCATCCTTGTCGATCTGGTCAGGAGACTCCAAATCCGCGAAGAGTCGATCCCACACGGCTATTGCTGCAAGTTCAGATTTGAGCTTAGCAACTTCATTTTCCATGACGCAAAACATATACATATGGCCAGTGCACACTGTCAACCCGTTAGCAGCCCGGCTCGGCCTACGTTATGGCGACGCCATTCTTCGAGTGAAGCGAGCCGGTCATTGTCGCCGTGATACCCTTGCAAAGCTACATTCCCGAACTTCTGTTCGGCAGTAGGCATCACGTACATGTAACCTTTGTTTGCCACAGTTTGAATACGCTCTCGGAACTTGGGACCAAGCTTTACGCGCAGTAAACACATGTGTACGTTGAGATGCGACGAGGGGAACTCCGATCCCCTAAAAGGGTGAAAGAGTTGGGCACGCGACACGACCTTTCCGGCGTTGAGCACTAGTGTCTTAAAGTGTTCAGCATTGATCGGAGGTAAAGTAATGTCTTTCCCGGCTATCGTAATGGTAGAGCTGCGCGAGCTGATGACGACGTCACCCACGATGGTGGTGTCGTCGTGCTCTTGCCATTCGGCAGCCATCACCGTCGCGGCTGCGCGCAATTCAGACAAGTCCTTCAGCTTGCGTCCGCCTGCCAACCATTTGTCGCCCTCTTTGAGCGTCTTGAATTGCTTAACGATGTCGCTGAAGTGAGGCATCACATAGAGGCTACCCAAGGTCGTCAGTTGTTTGTCTGGAAGGCAGACGAGGCACGGATACCCCGCTTCCAAAGGCTGGGACCTCAAGAGCCAACGCGGGTCTCCGCTGACAACACTCTTGCCCTGCCTGCAAACGTGAATGGTCACACGAACATGTCGGTCAAACTCGACGATCTCTCGCACTGTCTGACCGGGCAAGTGAACAACCCGCATATTCTCTGGATATATTTGCCTGAGACGGTTAAGCAAGTCAGCTCGAAGCTTACGCTTGCGCTGTTGATGCTCCACGCTCTTGAACGCATGAGGTGTCGGCTTGTATCCCACAAGTTCGTAGGCCCGAAGTAGTGACCCAAAGTGCTTGGTGTATGTCTCTCCGCTGAAAATACCGTGGCCCTTCATCAGCTTCTCGGTAATTTTTCCTTCGCGTGCGAGGACGCGCCTCAAGCCACGAAGATAGTATTCGTCTGTTCTCGCCACCTGCTTCCTGCGGTTATCTATGATCCGTTGAACCCGATCAAAGAGTTCCGCCGGGACACTTGTCTGGGGGCAGGATTTTTATGGCGACAACTCGGTCCAGGTGGGTGTCACGGGCCTTGTAGACCACGCCCATCCCTCCCTCACCAAGTTTCTCGAGGACGCTGAAGTGCGAGATGGTTTTACCGATCACAATCCCCGCCGCGAGTCTTTAGAGTTGCCCATGCTATGGGGCATAGGGTGGCAAGTCAATGTGAGATACGTTGGCGACCCACGAGAATGGCTGGTCACGATTCCTCGAGGGGTTTGGATATGCTCTGGTATGTTGGCCAACCGGGAAGGTCAGGGCCGAATTCGGAGAAAACGGCTCCCGCTGTTCCGAAGATAATCCCGATAGCGGCTCTGGAAAAGACTAGCCCTACGCCGCGATCCTCCGCAGGGTAATACAGAGTGGAAATACCTCCCGCAGCAGAGCATTTGCGATGGTCGCCGGAATGGCTTTCATCTATATGGTCCTATTTCCCATGCTTGGATGCTTGGATTGTCAACGAACGAGCCCACACTGATTGCTGTCAAAGCGATGCCGCTCTGGTTTCGGGTCCTATTAATATTGCGTGCGGCCGTGTTTGAAGAGATCTTTTACCGGGGTTTCATGATCGAGCGTCTTGCAGAACTTACGCGGCCACGTTGCCCCATCATGATGAGCAGGCCTCCGAGAATGGTGATCCAACAGAGCATGGCAAGGATTTCTTTCTTGTACCACGCTTCTGCCGTCACTCCGCGTGCTTATCACGGTGACTCTTTCAACACCCACGCCTGATTACAACAGCTATCGCGCTTTGCCCTTGGAAGAGAGGAACGTTGCTCCCTGCATCACGGCCATAATCGCTTGCGGGAGATCGGTTATCAGCTGAAACTTGGACACGTAAGCCTGGCCGCCCGCTTCCATTGCGGCCTCCCGCGTCGATGAGTCCTCGATGGCTGTCAGGAAGATGATTCTTACCGGAGAATCGGCTTCTCTCAGCTTACGCGCTGCCTGGATCCCATCCAGGACGGGCATTACGATATCGAGAATCACAATGTCGGGCTGGAGTCGAAGTACCGACTCGACGGCCTCGGCACCGTTGAGTGCGTAACCGACCACCTCGACCTCGCCCCAGTTACCGAGGGATCGTGCAAGAGAAAAGAGCATAGTCCGGTTGTCGTCAGCCAGCACTATTCGCGGTTTGTTCAAGCGATCAGCAGCCACTGCTTCTCTTTGAACTGTGAATAGAATTTGCCAGGACAATCTTCATCACCCGGCACTACCTCTATGACCGGATAAAAGGGCCAGACATCGGCGATCCCGCCGCCCTGTGATTACTCAAAATGAACCGCTTGGAACGCAAGGGCTCCCCAGTCTTCGATTGTCAGGGTAGCGAGGAAGCCGATGCCCGTCGTTGCTCGGCAGCAACCAATACGGCATCGAGCCTTTTAGGAGTGCGCCAGATCAGTAACCCGTCTTTGATCCTAGGCAATCATGAGGGATTCAGGAGAGCGCACGGTAACCCGTCCGCGCTGTTTCGAAAGCCTCCCATCCTGTTCCCACTTGGAGAGGAGCCGACTGGTGGTGAAGGGGCTGATGTCAGAAAGCGAACCGAGTTGTTCATTGGTGATGTCGATTTCCACTCCCGAGGGCCGCATCTCCCCCGCTTTGGTGGCAAGATGGAGTAATGCTTCGGCAAGCCTCGATTCCGCGCTCTTGGTCACGAGGCCGGCGTGGCGCTTCATGTATATCTCGAGGTGCTGCAGCGCTAGGCGCAGGCCATTCTCGGTGAGTTGAGGATGGGCCTTTGCGAGTTTGCGAATGGTGCCGTGATCCCAAAACAAGAATTCGGATTCGGATACAGTTCTCGAGCTCGCCATATAGTTGGGAGGGTTTGCCAGCAACGATACCAATCCGATGACGTCCCCTGGAACACTCCAAAACAGGAGGATCTCCGAACCGGATTCCGTCAGATTGTAGAACTGCGCCCTTCCCGTTTGCAGGAGGAAAAGATGGTCTGGTCGGCGTCCGCAGACGGTGACGTCCTTCTTGGGCGAGATGCGGCGGACTTTTGCGGCGTCCAGAATCTGCCGGAGCGCAGTATCGTTCAAACCTGCGAATAATTTCGATTTTGCCGCCGGAATCGAACTTGGCCTTGAGCTGGTCATGTCATGGAATCCGAACGATTCGTGGGGTCACGCCTATCTTCTCACGTTATGAGGCAGCTATGGCCGGATTGCTATTGCGACATCGCGATCAGGCTCATTGACCCGGGGTCGGGTCGGCTCCAGATGAGTGCTAACGCCTGATTACAGCAACTATGGGGCACTATCTCAATGAGAATCACTGGATGGCTGCCTTTGGAGAGGATGCTGGCAATCGCCTAAGGTGGGAATGCTGTGCCTCCGTTCCGCGATCATGCGCTCCTAGCCAGTGTTCCACAGCTGTCGGTTCGCAAGGTCCGCAAAAACTCTCCGATTTCTGGAACGGGCTTCACCCCCTTAAGGTCGGGGTAGCTGGAAGCTACGAAAGTCCTGGGCGCGTCCAAAAGCTCCTCGGCGGCAATCAGCCTCTTCCTAATTTCTGGATCGTACCTATGAGGCGACTTTGGTCAAGGCTCCTTCCAACTAGGCCAATAAACACTGTGCTGCGTCGTGCCCACTTCCTTTGCCAATTTCGGCGGAATGTACCGCCCTGGCGGAATCGCAAGGCTCGATTCAAGATGCCAACTCGACCGGATTTCGATCATTTACATTGCCTGCTACCTGAACGAGAAACTGCTCGCCTTATGCAATTTTTCCAATGCTAGATTGCTGGATGATACGAAGGCAGACAAAATCCACCTCGTGCTGCGAAATGTTTACTGGGGCGCTTGTGTCCGGCTTATATTCAAAAAGGAGCGAGACGTTAATTCCCAGCTGACTCCACTGAACCAGTAGGTTTCGCCCGACATTGCTGTAACGGTTTGGGAGTCCCACGGTCTCGATAATCTCGTGGAGTGTTTTGCCGGTCGGGTCTCCCATCTCTGATAGACGGCGTTGCCACTCTGAGATGCGGCTTTGCGGCGGTTGGCGTTCCTCTGCGATAGCTTCACGATGCTTTTGGAGGTCACGCCCGACCAGCCACCGATGCATTCCGTCGAGGCCCAAGAGGATGGCGAGAGCGTCGAGGCAGATGAAGATGGCGATGAAAATAAGCAACACGCCCATACGTCCATCCTGGCGTGATATTGATTGCGCGCCTTGGCGGGGCCTACCTCAGGCGAAGCCTTCGGTTAGACGTGGAACCTGCTCTGTCGAGGTAACCGAACTGTAAGGCGGGCTTTGCGGGCTGTCTGTGATAGCAGTCACCGCTGTCTGTGATAATACCGGTGACCAGGCGCAGCCGTGCGCCGAGATTTGCCGGTTCAGGCAGCGGTGGATTTAGAAGGCGGATTGCCGAGGACTCCGTTCGAGGCGGATTGTTTCAAGGGCTTGGCAGAGTGTTTCGACAAGCGCTACCAGTTTCTCAGGGTCTGTTTCTTTCGCAGCTTCGTCGGCGATCTCCCGCCAAGACTGCACGGGCCTATGATCAGCCCGAACTATGACGTGCTTTGGGATGGAGTTGGTTCCGGGAGCATTCCGGGTCGTCGATTGATGAATTGCCGTCATTCGCTTATCCAAAAAAGTCAAGCCGGAGCAGCCCGCCGCCGCTCCGGCTCGGAGCCGGCGGGCCTTATACCTCAGGCCGCCAGGGCCTCCACGAACCTCTCGCACAGCGAGGTCTCAACGATGTAGTGTTTGAACGTGACCGGTGTCGTCAGATAGGGCCTCAGGATCTCTTCCACCTTGGGATATACATAACTCTCATACTTCTCGGCGTCCCACTTCTCCATCCATAGGGTAACGGTGATCGCCTTCTCGTTTTTGTTCTCCGGGAAGAAGGGCAGGATCTCCAGGAATCCCTTTTGCTCTTTCAGAATGGGCAGAACCTCGAGACGCATCTTCTTCACAAACTCATCTTTCTTTTCGAACTTGGGGATGAACTCAACAATGCGAGCAAACATAATAGTCTCCTTTTTTGGGGGAATTGGTGAGACCCGGAAGCTACCTTAGCGAACCCCGGAGAGTTTTCGAGTCAGTTGATGCATAATGCCCAATGGTTCGAGAAGTCAGTGACTCACAGCACCCAAGCGCGTGATCAGGAACACGAAAAAATGCGGCCACGTCCGTATGTCTCCTTCGGGCCTTACGTCTCGCCGATCTTTCCTGAAAGTTACCGAGGTGGGGCGGCTCAAACAAACCCACGCAGTGAACCACGAATTTAGATTTGATGCGGTATGCGGCCTGCGCGATGGCGATGCCGATGGTTGTCGTAATATCGCGATTTCACTCATTAACCCGGACTGAGCCAAATCTCAATGAGTGCTATCGCCTGATTTCGTCAACCATCGTGCACCAAGCCCTAAGCGGATAGCCTCCGGGCTGCCCGTGATCTCGACCAGAATCCTGGGAAATCTACAAAGAGCCGGCAAAATTGCATCAATTCAAACGGCTCTCCGGAGTGATGAAATCTCGCCCTTGCGGAAAGACCTTGGCCTGGGCACATGGCCCTGCACGCTAGGTGGTGCCACCGATTTTTGTTCCGATGACCTCGCCGGACACCACGATTTCGACCCGCCTGTTTTTCTGCCGTCCCTGGGCTGTGCTGTTGTCTGCTACCGGGTTGTTCATACCGAAGCCTTGCGCGGATAGCGTGCCAGCATCAAGACCCTGGCTAGCGAGATAGTCGCGTACGGCGTCAGCGCGCTTTTCAGAGAGCGTCTGATTAAACTCGGCGGTGCCGGTGGTGTCGGTGTAGCCCCCAATTGCGAGGCGAAGAGATGGATAGTTGAGTACGATGCCCGAGAGCCTGGCGAGAGCCTCGCGCGCCTCGGAGCGAAGATCAGCTTTCCCGGTGTCAAACAGGACGTCACCCATGTTGACGACCAGACCGCGATCGGTATCCGTCGTGGGCAGGACACGATTGAATTGCTGGAGTAAGCGGGTGCGCAGTTGCTGCTTCTCGCGCTCGGCTGCCATTCTCTGTTCCTCGGCCGATTTTCTGGCCGCTTCTTGCGCAGCGATCTCCACGTCCGCTTTCTGCTTGGCTTCTGCTGCAGCCTCATCAGCCTTGCGCTTGGCTTCGGCAGCTTCCTCGGCTGCCTTGGCTTCCGCTTCGGCTTTAGCCTTTGCGGCCGCGGCCTCACGTTCCTGTACTATGCGCTCCTCTTCCTGACGTTGCACGGAGAGAGCGCGAGCATCTTCGGCGAACTGGGCGGTCTGCCGAGCATTCGAGATGACTGTGTTCTTGTCAGCCTTGCTCGCCAGTGAGTTCTCTGTAATCTTCAGGCTGCCTTCGGCTTTGGAGAAGACCTCCGGTGCGTATTTGTCAGCTAGACGTGACTTCGCAACTTCCACGGCGTTGCGCGCTTCGTATATTTCCAGCGGAACATTGGGATCGAGGGCAAGCGCCAATGGGTTCCCCATCTTCTGGTACTGGCCACGCTTCATCAGCTTGTATTCCGAAACTGGGAACCTCTTCCCCTTTGTATCTTTTCGGATCTCGCTCTGCAGAACCACCATTTCGCTGGGTACGCGGACCGCAAAATAGGGTTCGGCGGTAACAATCAATGAGAAGGTTTGAGCCGGCGTGGTTGCGCCTAATTTGCCATCTCCGTTCTTATTGAGCAAAAGCTCTCCGGTATTGCCGGTACGCCCCTCAGGGGTAACCACCCACACCACATAGGTTAAGAACTCAGCGCCCAATGTGGAGGGTGGCATCAGGCCCTTTACGTTAACTTCAACGTTGGCGCGTCCCGCTTTTGACTTGATCTCGACTTTCGCTTCACCACTCGCCTGGGACATCAACTCAGTTCCCTTCAAATCAACTTTTGTGCTCCCTGTGCCTACCTCGTACCCGACTGCCTGTACGGACTTGGTAGTCAATGCGGATGCAGGGATTGCTTGCTCCTGCTGCGAGGCTTGATCCTGAGCAATCCCGTTGGCAGCCAAGAATGCGAGATATGCACAACACAACACCACCGCGAAGATAATCGGTTTGTTCCGTAAATTCATTCTGATTTCCTCAATTTACGCTAACGCCTGTTAGGGCAAGACCCCGCCCTCCCAGTATCGTGCAAACAACTGTGCCGAGCCAGTTTACTCGTCGCTAGATTAGATTGCCAATAAGTTGGCGGCTACTGGTAAAACTGCCAGTCGGCCACACGGGGCAGCACCCAGGAGAATCGCTTGCCTCCGTGATTGGCGTAACATCGCCATTTCACTCATTGACCCGGACGGCCAATTCTCAATGGGTGAAATCGCCTGTTACAACAAATTGACTTTCGAATAGCCCGTTATCCACTAATGAAATCAGATCGCCCGATTCATCCGCTCATCAGCGAGGCTGAGCACAGGGCACAGTCATCCCAGGCATGCTGCAATTCCGAATCAACGGAGGTTCTGACTTGCGGTTGAGGAAACCGAAAAGTGCACAACACTGAAGTTTGATGTGGCTGGCCCCGCGACGCTTGTAGCAGCGAACACAACATTGTCTCCGACACCCGGCGCTGTTCCCTGCGGCACAGTTAAATCCACGTGGACGGTTCCGGTCTCCCCCGCTCCTAATGTCAGCTCCCTCGGTTCTACCTTGCCCACGAACTGATGCGCGTCCGTCACGGTGATTTTGAACGTACGTGGGACGGCGAGGTTTCGTACTGTGAACGCAACCCGTTTGGTGCCTCCTGGAGACAACTCTTCGTAGTCCAGCCGTGCTGGGGAGAGCTGCACGCTCTCCACGTGAAATAAATTCGAAAAAAATCTCTGGTATTGTTTGCCATTTGAGTCGCTTCCTTTCACCGCAACACGGAATGGCTGGGCCGGAAGGTCAGCGGTTCCGACAAACTCAAGAGAGTCGCGGTCGGAATTCACTGTGTGCATTTGCACCTTTTGAATGGTCTCGCCCTCTTCACTAACGAAGTAGAATTCGTTGGTCCCTATTGCGTTGGCAGAGAGGGAGACCTCCAGCATGGCCGGCGTGCCTGTGACGGGCTCCCCCTGTATTTGGAACAGTCCTTGGTGACCGGGACGCCCTCCTCTCTCCACAAATTCGGCGCTGATGAAGAAAATATCACTCTGCGCCTGAGCCTCCAGCCAGTACCGGCCCGTGCCCGTAATCTCTGCGCGCCACTCTCCCGCTTCTGGCGAACTCACCAGGAGACACTCTTTTCTTGGGTCCAGGAATCCAAAAGTGCATGTAGGCAGGCGCAACGAATTGGCGGCCTGATTAAACTGAGTGATCCGGAACGGAGCCCTGCAGCACAGTACGCCTGCCGCTCCTGATCAACGCTGTTGTCAGCGTTTGCTTCTTTTCGATTTCAACTCAAACAAATTTTAGTTCTTATCAGATTGTGGATCAAAGAAATCCTAGTCTCCGGTCTCTGTATTGCCGCGGATTCGCGTTGCCCGAGCTATTTCTAGGCGGCCTTAGCATCCGCTTTCCTTGGTTGGAAGGTAGGAATGTCCTTCTTGACCAGCACGCTTCCTGTCAGGGATGCGCCCTCCTCGATGGCAATGCGGGGGGTATAGATGTCCCCCACAAGGATAGCCGTTTTTTTCAGATCAACGCGTTTGATGCCATACAGGGTTCCGTCCACTCGACCGTGAACCACGATGCCGTGGGCTTGCACGTTGGCCCGGATCCACCCTTCGGGCCCGACCGTAAGGTTGCCTTCGAATAGCTCGACACAGCCTTCCAGTTCACCATCCACATAGACATTTTCGCCTCCGGAAACTTCGCCCTTGATCACAATCGATTTCCCGATATGTGTTGCCTTGGGGCAGAAACTCTCGCGCCGCTTATTCTTATCTTTGGGAGTCCAGTTCCACATGGGGCCCTCCGCCCGGACGCGCTTCATTGACGCTCAGGGGTGCGGCCGCAGAGTTTGCGTCCTATTCAGTGCGGCGGTGGCCGTGTTGCCGTCCTCTACGCTCGCAGCCTGGCTGCAGCAGTGAATTACCAGCGCTTTCCGCCACCGCGGGTACGGGCATGTTGGTCTCGGGAGCTTCCTGGCTGCTTCCTGGAGTGTGCCTCATTCACATTCAATGCACGCTCGTCCAGCAGAGCGCCGTTGAGGGCAGCGATCGCTTTTTCTCCGTCTTCCGCATTGGCCATTTCCACGAACCCGAAGCCGCGTGACTTGCCGGTGTAGCTGTCTATCATGATCTTGACTTGGTCGACCGGCCCGAATGCCACGAAAAGCTGACGAAGTGCGTCTTCCGAAGTGTTGGAATTGAGATTCCCAACAAAAATGTTCTTCATGGAGCGCCTCTCGGGGATGAGCTATTTAAGTGTGGGCGGACTTCGGCGCGGAGGAGCACGCAAACGGGCGCTCCTGGGAAGCCGGAGCAGGCGAACAGTTAAACCCGATCAAAGTATAGCAGCAGACCAGGATCGAACCCGCGACACTCGCTTGGAAAGCTCGGTCAACCCCCCGCCTGAGAATCTGGGTCGTAACAAGGTCTTTCGTGACCGTGGCGATTATTAAGGACAGGTACGTGCGGATCATCATCATGCGGCCGGAGACCACTCTCCACTAAGAGGCCGGATACATTTTCGCAGACTGGTTCTCGTCCAATCCAATTCTTCTTGCATTCCGGCGGCGGACCATACATGTTTCGACAAGAAACCCACTGAGATGCCGTCAACCGTAGGGCTTTCATCGACTTGCTAGCCGGGGCCCCGTACGATTCGTGGCGCCTGTGATCGCGTGCGGTCGCTTTGGGCTAAACTTCCCGGCCGTGCAGAGCAACCAGCCTCTGCGCAGGCATTCGGATTATGAAATGATCATCTCCGCAACGAGTTTGGCTCCTCTGAAGTCGAAATTTCTCGCTGGTCTGGATGATACCGCGCTCCGGAATGTCCTTGGGGCTGCGCAAGCCCGGCGTATTGGACCCAAGAAGAACATCACCATTAGCGGGGAACGACCTGACTATCTGTATCTTCTGCAAGTGGGACGGGCCAAGTTTTACAGTCTGACGGAATCTGGCTCCGAAGGTTCTACTGCTATGGAAGGTGCCGGGTGACGTCATCGGGTTGGTATCGTTGCTGACGAATGCTCCACCTTATATGGCCAGCGCGAAGACTGTTTCCGAATGCCAATTTCTGGTCTGGGATCACGGCACCCTGCGCCGGCTGGCGAAAGCCTATCCGCAGCTTACCGAAAATGGTTTGCGGATGGCACTGCACTACCTCAGTGTATACACGAACCGTCACGTCAGCGTCGTTACCAAGAGTGCGGAAGCTAGGCTCGCTGGAGCACTGCTGCACCTTGCCACGCAAGCGGGAGAGGTGCAGCCGTCGGGAGTAGAAATCGATATCACGAACGAGCAGCTCAGTTCCCTTTGCGATATGAGTCCGCTCACCGCCAGCGCCTGCTTTCCAGGTGGGAGCGGGATGGGAAGCTGTCCAAACAGCGCAGTCGAGTCACACTACTGGCGCCCGAGTCCCTCATGATTGCCTAAGATTGAAAGTGGCTGCTGACTTGCAGATCACAGGGCGTTCTGAGAGGCTCACGTTCATCCCCGAGGCATCGCAAATTTTCAGCCCTTCCTTGCTCTGGCGCAACGACAGCCGCCCGTGCGCGTGTCATTGTCGTCACGCTGAATCCAGTCCCTAAGTCCAGCCCTCCCCCAAAGGAAAAGCCTGACGCTCTGGGCGATTCCGCACTCAGGAGACAAACCCCTTCAATGACCGATCGATGGATGGCAAGATTCCTCTTAATCTGCATTTGTTTGCTCAGTATCTCTCCCGTGTCCTGGGGTCAGACGCCGACCTTCCAGATGTTGATCGACCCAACCGGTTCCGGCACTTGGATGAACTATGCCCTCTCCCATGATGGCAAGGTGATGGCGGCGAACTACGGTGGCTCTATTTACCGATGGACTCCGAATACACCTTCGTTTCCTTTTCATGGATTCACCTACCTCGGTCCGGGAAATTTTCTGAACTCCGAAATCGGCATCTCGAACGACGGAAGCACCATTATTACGGCGCGCACCGGCCCCGACGGGAACGTTAATCCAGCGCTGTGGAAACAAGCCGTTGGGTGGAGCGATCTCGGTTATCCCGCGAATGGATGCATCGTGGATGGGCAGTGGGGCGGCGGTTACGCTCTGAACAATGATGGGACGATTGCCGTAGGACTGGCCTGGTACTGCCCGGCGAGCGCCGAGGGCTTCGTCTGGAGCCGCACCAATGGCATGACCGCGCTGTCTCATCCGAATGGTTCGGCTGGCAAGAGCAGCCGGGCCTCGGCGATCTCGGCCGATGGCCGCACGATCGTTGGATTCTCCGAGGATCCGACGCAGGGCTTTCGGCGACCGGTACGCTGGTTTGGTGGAAAAACCTATCTGTTCGCCGGGGCACACACGCCGGGCGAGGCGGCGGGCGTCAGTTCCGATGGTTCGCAGATTGTAGGACAGGCGTGGGATGTAATGGCGGGTTCGTCGTTCGCGTTTCACTACACATCGGGCAAGTTGGTTTCTCTGGGCACAATCTCCGGGATCCCAACTGATCAGAGCTATGCGAATGCGGTTGCGGACAACGGGACCACCGTGGGTTGGAGCGGCGATCCTTTCGGCGCAGGGCTTGAGGCGTTCATCTGGAGTCCCAAGCTAGGTATGCAATCCCTCTCCAAATACTTGCATCAGCGAGGCGTGCTTCTTCCATTCGGCATCACGCTCACCTCTGCATTCGCCATCTCGGCCGACGGCTCGACGATTGTTGGTGTGTGGCAAAACGAGCAGTACAACCAAGGCGGCTGGATGGTTCGGTTTAAGAAATAGCCGGAAGGATGGCAAAGCATCACTTTGTTCCGACCTCGATACGGGAACCCAGACGTCTTACACAAATTTAAACAAGAATCATCAGGAGAAGCGAACGATGAATAGCGCTCGAACTAAGTTCGGAGTTTTAGTGGTAACAGCTGCACTTTCTTTGGGAGTGGTAACCATGGCGTCGGGTCAAGTGCAACCTCGCGGCGGCCAGGTCACGATCCCCACATCCAGCACAGAGCGCAAAGGCGATATCGGGCTTCGCGCTCACACCAACATCCGAGTCTTTACACCGACGGGAGGTCTTCCCGACGCGTCAGCTATGCTCCCATCCGGACCTCCGTTCGCGGGCTACCTATTCGAAACTCCGGCCTCACTCGCCTGCATCTACAATTTCGTCCCACAGTCGGCCGGTTGCGATCCCAACACCGTCACTGCCGTTCCCACGGGCGGTTCGACTTCCATTGCTATCGTCGACGCGTATGACAATCCCGGTGCCGCGAAAGATCTCGCGAAGTTCTCCAAACAGTTCGGACTGCCGCCTGCGACCTTCCGGGTGGTCTTCGCTACTGGTTCGCGACCGCTTCGTGATGCTGGATGGGAGATCGAGGAGTCGCTCGACGTGCAGTGGGCTCATGCCATGGCTCCCAACGCCAAGCTGTACCTGGTGGAAGCCGCATCCAACAGTTTCTATGATCTGCTCACGGCAGAGATCGTAGCAGCATCTCTTGTGGCCAGCGATGGTGGCGGCGTGGTCTCCAATAGCTGGGGCGGCAGCGAGTTCGCCGGTGAAGCCGGTTATGACTCTTTCTTCTCGTTCCCGGGTGCGGTCTACTTCGCTTCCACCGGAGATGGGCCCGGAGTCATCTATCCGAGTGCGTCGCCATACGTGGTAGCGGTCGGCGGTACAACCCTGAGCCGCAACCCCACAACCGGCGCCTACATTTTCGAGAGCGCCTGGAACTCCACCGGAGGCGGCCTCTCGCAATACGAAACCATTCCTTCCTATCAGAAGGGAGTCGCGAAAGTGGTCGGCATGCAGCGCGGTGTTCCCGACGTGGCAGCAGAGGCTGATCCGAACTCGGGCCTTTGGGTTTTCGACAGCGGTAATGGCGGCTGGTACATCGTCGGTGGCACGAGCGCTTCGTCGCCGATCTGGGCGGGCGTCGTCAGCGCCGCGGGAAACAGCGCGGGTTCAAGTGCAGCTGAACTTACGACCCTCTATAAGAATCGCGCCAACAAAACCGACTTCAACGACATCAAGTCGGGCGTCTGTGGTCCGTGGAATGGCAACCTCACCCAGGCAGGGTACGACCTCTGCACTGGCATCGGAAGCCCCACTGGCTATGGTGCGAAGTAAAAATCGAAACAGAATCGCTCCTGTGAGCGCGGCCCCGCAGACATGCAGGGCCTTTTTCATTCGGCAAGGGGGCCTTGACCGTCATCATTTTGACTGTTGTGGCAATTCTCTGTTTCCGTGCCAGAGCCCGTGCAGGAATGGGATGCCCCGTTCACCAACTTCTCTGAATGGGCTCGGTCGATGCGTTTCGGACAGAGTTGCGCAGCAGTTGTAGGGACCGGACCGGCTGCACCCGGGGCCAGCCAGATGTTGTAAACAGGCGTGGGTGTTGAAAAAGTCGGTTTTTCCTGAAACAGCCGAAAATTAAAGGGATATGCTCATTGTCGTCATTCGCTTCATCCCCCGCGGCATCGGCCCGACGTTTTTCCGCCTTGTGAACGCCCTCCTCGGACTGATCCTCCTTGGCTTCGCCACGTTCTGTGCAATCGTCTTGTCCCGCCATTTCCTGCACTGAAACTGAGGGTTCCCAACACTTTCTGCCCGAATACATGGGTTTTTCCATATTTCCGCACAGAGAGGGCCCTAGCTCCCCCGGAGAATTCCTCAAGATCGGGCTCCAAAGAGCCCCAACACGGTGAAATCTCGGGCATCAGGAAATCCAAGATGGCCAAGTCAGGGCGGCAACGCCGGACCTCCCGCACGGCTTCCAATCCGGTTGCAACTTCAGCACATATTTCGAGGTCTGGATCGGGTTCAAGAATCGTCCGGACTTGTCGTCGTATGACCTCGCTGTCGTCCGCAACCAAAATACGTTTGGCCATCGCATCACAGTCTGGTGCCTCCTCGGCGAGGGACACGAAACGGGCTACCTAGATTGTCCCCAACAAGGAGCGGATGTGAAATTCGGTGGAGCATGTAGGGTTCGGGTTTATTTGTGGTAGAGAGGAGAAACTGCACTGTATAGGTAGGTAATTGCGCGTAAGAAAGTACCTGGAGTGTCTCGTAAGGAGGAAGCCTCGTCAGGCAGCGACTCAAGACAGGCGCATGCTTTTGAGCGAGGCACGGGCGGCTCCGCCACTCATATTTGGCACAACGATCAATTCGAGTGCGGTGACATTTGAAAGCTCAACTTCATATTCCTCGACCTCGCGCGTAGTTTCTGGCGGGCTGAAATTCCACTGCTGGCGCACAATCTCTTTCGATGAGCTCCCACCCTCCGGAGACCACCGCAAAACGAACTCCTGCGTGCGAGCAGTTTCGTTCTCCTCAAAAACGAGGGATATGCGTTTCAGCCTTTGCGGCTGGTCAAAGACCAGTCGAATCGTTTGAGAGCCCGGGGCCGCCGCTCGCCAGCCCCGCGCTTGTCCTGAGACGAAGGCCGACTCGACTGGATAGTCCTTCTCTTCCGACGTGACCTCGACAATGGCTGCCCGTTCCACATCTAACCACCCTTCGTCGCGAGTTCGAACAGTTTCTTGAGTCGGAGTGATAAGCCGCTTTCGCATATAACCCAGTTTACCTCTAGCAGGATTCTGGCGATTAGGGATCGAGGACACGCGGTTTCCTTAGGCGTTGTTCGACGCAGCGCCAGACGCAGTTGAAAACCGGTTCCACGCGGCAGGGTTACTACAGTCCAGAGTCAAATGCCCTTATTCCTGACGTGGATCTGATGAAGAATAGGAAGCCATGTTCTCTGCCGGATTACGGGCGGATGATGGGGGGCTTTTGATCTTCCCGCCGTTGTGCTGATGCGAAACCGGACAGACCACAGTATGCAAAGGAATGCAACCATCCCGTCACGAAGCAGCAAGCAAGCCCACTTTACCAGCTGAGGTGATCGCCAGAATCAGGCATGATTTTGAGCGGTTCCGGGCGGGAGTGTCACAAACACTCAACAAAATGGACACTGAATTTTGCGACTCTCCAGACTATCGGCATCGAAGCAGACACTAAGCCGAAGTCTCGACGGGAGAAACTTTCGCCATCGTCTGGTTTTCACTGGCAATGTGCCGCCTCTCGTCGCGCTTGTCCAGCGCCCTGGTTATCTCGGCAATAAGAGACATCAGCTTGTGCGGGTCTAGCTCGTTCGCTGCTGCCTTACAGAGTTCCCGCCAATCCTTAGCGCGATCATGGTCCATAATTCGTGCCTCCGCCTCTGCTGTGCCTTTATTTGTGCCGCAAACCCCTTCGACCACACTCTCAGTTAGCCCTGCCAAACATGTTTACCGCAGGCGCAATGCACGGTATCAGTGGGCCGCGGCTTGGTTAGTTGTTGTCTGCAGACCGGGCAAGGTTTGGTCATCACGTACGTCATAATCTTGCCTCCGAGTTTTATTAAGCAGCCAGTCAAACCGCATTGCACGCCGCCTACCAAAATTTTTGACGCTTTCTCCAATCGAAGACTGTCCAGCGCCAGAAGGTCACTGCACATCCGCTCTCAGCCGGGCACCAAAGCCCATGGATTCATCGAGTTGCCGGGCGAGACCGCCGCTCACGTGAGCTCCAGCCGCCGCATTCCCGATGATGGATGGTTGAAGCCGGTATCGGGTCTTTTCCTTTCTCGCGTCAAGTGAATTCCTCCGTGCCAGTCCAGGAAATACTGCACTTGCGGCAACGTAAATTTGCTCAGTCTCTCGCCCGAAAACTCTCTGTGTGACTGCGAAACCAACGAAGGCTCTACGCCGCCGGAAGTCTTTGCCATCCGCAACCCGGGTTCGTCCCCGCACGGACCGGGGTGGTCCGTGCGCGTGGTACCCAACTCCAATCCACGATTACGGATCGAAGGCGAATTGGGCCAGCGCGCCGAAGGGTTCCGATTTGGCGCGACTACATGAGGACTCAGATCTTCTCGTTAGTGCAGGAGCGAGCCATCGTTCTGAATTGGTCAGAGCGAAAGGTGTGGCCGCGATGGTCGCTGCGCGTACCTGTATTCCACCACTTCGGGGGAGCGGGTGCGTTTAACCCGCTGGTAATTCTATTCCGGCCATTTCGTCCCGCAAGAGCTTTTCGTTTTTGGTTGCCGTTCAGGGACTGGAAGAGGGGCTACAGAGAACCCGTGGAGCGGCTACGCCAAGAATTGGTCTTGATGCTTTGACACCGTTTCGGGGGCATGCAGCGTCGTTGGCGTAATATCGCGATTTCACTCAATTGACGGGCTCGTGAGTACAATCTGCCCACAAAAAAGGTCCGCCCCAGTCTGCGGAGCGGACCTTAAGCGTGGGAATCGAATTATTCGCTCGGCGGCGGGAGCGTCAACGGCGCAGACAATTGGAAGGTCAGCGCCGACTCAGCCGGGATCTCGATCTGCTTGTTCCCGGTCATTGCCCCTCCCACCAATCCAGCACCGGCGCCCACTAGAGCACCAATGCCAGCTCCTTTTCCTCCGCCTGCCAACCCTCCAATCAATGCACCCCCAGCTGCTCCTCCGCCGGTCGTGGCAGCGGTCCTCTTGCCCTTCCCTTTGCTCGTGCTGTCTAGTGCGCTGGTCTGGATCGTGTAGGTATGCCCCTTTACCGTGACGCTCGTGAGCGCGAGCGAGAGTTCGCCTTCACCCTTGAACTTGCCTTTCGCTTTGGCATTCACCACCGTGCCACTGACCGTTGCTCCGGCAGGGATCGCTGACCTACCTCCCACACTCACCGGTTGCGCCAGTGTGGCGAGAAAAGTTTGGCCCGTCTGGCTAGTCTTGGAGCCCAACGCCTGGCCTACTTTGACGGTAAGAGCAGTTCCTGCTGGCACGACAATCGGTTGAGGTTTAGGCTTCTCCACAGGCGGGCGGGGCGCTTGGGCAGCTTGCGTTGCGTCCGGCTCGATCGAGGTCTGATCGTCAACCCCAGCAGTTCCCGGCTCTTCCCGGGCGATCTGCTCCACCTTTTGCTGGACCGCCGAGGTCTTAACCTTACCGCTCAGCGTAACTTTCCCATCCTTAGCTGCTACTGTTACATCAGAGTCCTTCGTTTCGGGGTCAGCGGCGACCTTGGTCTGAATATCCTTGGCGATTGTGTCGTCATTTGAATGTTTGGAACACGCCATCGACAACCCAAACAACGCGGTCAACAGGGCAATTGAAATTGAACGCTTGTGCATGCGCATCGTGCCTCCTCAGTCGAATCGGTTCATCTCAAGCTTAATCTCTGCGACCGGGTGAAGCGTTTGGATATGAATGAAATGAGTGCAGCTTCTTAACGACGCGGTAGTACGAAATAGTTTGGCCGATCACTGGCGCAGAATCTTACGTCTGTGAAACGGTCAAGTCAATGAAAGCCGTGGAGTTGGCGATATCTTAAAAGGGTTGCTGGCGAAAAAGTCGTTTCATTCCACAGTTTCCAGAATCACGGTGTGACGGCTGGTTCCTGCGCTATCTTAGGTGCACGCTGAAGACGTAGAGGGCGCTGCCCAAACAAAGTGCTGCGAGGGTAATGGCTGCAAGGACCCTCCTGAACAGCCGTCGCTCACTTCGCGGAGGATTCTGGTCCAGTGCGGCCCGGTATTTTTCGATCCATTCGTGTTCGCGATCACTCATCCGATTACTTTCGATCCGATCTGACTGTTTTCGATTACCAACATCTTGCATTGCGATCCGCAAGGACGCGTGAAGCCGTGCTCCGCTTAATGAATTCCACGGGCCGTTTGGTGGTCAACAGCTTGATTGCGTTCGACCGCAGTCTTGATACTGTGCTCCAGACGTCTCCAATTCCTCCGACCTCATCTTGGATTTCAGTTCCTCGGTCAGAGCCCGAGTACGTTGCCGGAGCTCACGGGAATTTTCCTCCGCCATTCTCAGCCAGTAGTAGGCAGACCGACCGTTCTTTTCTACGCCGCAGCCCTCAAGATGGGCCAGCCCGAGCAGGAATTGAGCCGCAATGAATCCTTCTTCCGCCGCCTTCAGATAGCTCTCGATGGGGTGATTCAGACCGGCCGTATCGAAGATTGCGGCTCGGCTGATGACGGGACTATTGCGTTCGTTGAACAACAAGAACAGCAATTCGAACCGGCTCGACACGCCCAGTTTCTCAAAGATGCGGAAAAGGTAATTCTTGACGGTGTGTTCGCTGAGCCTCAGCTCATCTGCAATCTGCTTATTGCTTTGCCCTTGCGCGGCGTGCTCGGCCACCTCCAGTTCCCGCTTCGACAGCAGGCGGAGCTTACCGTCCTCGATGCCGTCGCAGGATGGCGTGTTGCGCAGCGCTTCAAGCAGGTACTGAGCCTGGTCCCGCCCGGCCCATATCTCGCCTCGGTTGACGTGCTCGATGCCAACGTCCTTGGCGTGGTATCGACGCACTTAACATAAGAACGGCAGTGTCGGCAATTGATGCTGCCATTACCAGCGACCATTAAGTCATTTCGTAAGGTCATGGATCCTCACCGTGGCCGTGGTGGAGCCCTTCATGGCATCCGGCGCACAGCGTGATCAGGTTAGACTCCTCATCCGAGCCCTGCTGACTGCGCAGTTGCTGGTGGTGAACCTGCAGATTGTTTCTTGAGCCACAGACTTGACACCTCCAGTTGTCCCGCTGCCAGGACCTGCCGGCAAAGTTCCTTGTACGAGTGGGGATCTAACCGCAAGCGTGGACGCTTCGGAAGCATTCCGGTCATGAAGCTTTCTGCTCCAGGCAGGACAGGAACTGCTGCCGTTGCTCACCGGGCAGGAACTTGAAGAACCGGGTCATCGAACTCAGCAAGATCTCGGGGTTGCCGTTGTCCAGGTTCGCGC
The DNA here is from genome assembly GCA_963759395.1 of uncultured Acidobacteriota bacterium. Taxonomy (GTDB): domain Bacteria; phylum Acidobacteriota; class Terriglobia; order Terriglobales; family Acidobacteriaceae; genus CAVWZH01. The sequence continues at coordinate 463,142 of CAVWZH010000007.1, forward strand.
CCGCCAGAAAGTCCGCGCAGATCATCTCCAGACAGTAGCCGCGGGATTTGTCAGTCCCCAGCATCAGGGCCGCCGTCTCGATCGCCTGCTCGATCACCGGGATCTGGCTCTTGTAGACCTTGAAGTAGATCATCTCCCACGGTTCTTCTCCTTGCCCCGTCAGTTCCTTCTCCACCTCCCGCTGGAAGTCCTCCTTCGGCATTGAGCGGGCTTTGTGCACCCAGGTTGCACAATCGAAGTGCTGCCCGTCCCGCCCGCGCCAGCTTCGCCAACTCCAGTCCCTTCGTCCAGCCCACCTCCTTCAGTTCCTTCCTCGCCTCCGGCGGCAGGTGCTCGTGGATCGACATCAGGTAATACGCCTTCCTCCTCGATTCCGGGAACCGTCGCTCCAGAAACTCATCAAACGACTTCAGGTTCTCCAGCCGCCAGTACTGTCCTGCCCGCACTTCGCACAGATACCTGCCCAGCTCGACGAACCGGGTGTCCCGCTCCGCCTCGTTCCTCTGCTCCCAGGCCAGGATCTCGTCGATCTTGGCCATCACAAACAGGGCTCGCTTGCGATTGAGCTTGGGCAGCATGGGCGGTTCTCTAGTAAGTAAGCTCGTCAAGCCAACCAAGGTCTTCTCCCGGCCGCCGGATCACGCTTTTCTCCACCAGTTCCTGCCGTCCCAGGCAGAGCCCGACATAGGGACAGCTGGTGCAGGGGTTCTGGGGAAAGCGGATGCCACTGTGGGGCATGAACTGACAGGCCTCGATTCGCTGGATCGTGTCCTCGACCAGGCGGCCGAACTCCTTGCGCTGTTCGTCGGTGATGGTGGTTCTCAAGTACTGGACTTCGACCAGTCGCTTGCGCACGAAGACGACCTGGGCGACGTCAGAGATGCCGGTGATCCAGGAGTAGCAGATCAGCTGAGGATCGAGAGCCAGCAGACCGTCGGGTTCTTCGGGATACCGGCTGGAAGTGGTTTTCCACTCCAGCAGGCAGCCTTTCTCGTCCAGCTTCCCCAGGGCATCGACATAGGCCACGAAGTCGTTCGTCGGGGAAACCGGTCGGGTGAACTTGACCTGAAGACTGCGGCGGGGCTGGCGGATGCGGACGCGGTCGTCCTGGGCAAAACGGTCGAGCAGCTGGATGCCCTGCTGCAGCATGCGGTCCCAGCTGTCACCGTTCGAGTATTGCAGACCGCTGTCCTGATAGACGGCCCACTCGCGGAACAGGGCCGCGGCAGAGTCTTCGTGGCGGAAGAAAGCCCCGAGCGCGTTTTCGAAGGCCCGGCCAAACAGCATGGCGGCGCGTGTGTCTTTTTCCTTCCAGCCGTCAAGGTAGCGGTAGCGATAGCGGCGGGGGCAGGTCAGGTATTGGCTGATCTGGGTGTAGCTGTAGGTCACGATGACACCTCAGAGCTACGATGACCATTGTCGGTAAAGATCGAGAGTTCTTCCCAGCGGGCTGCTGGTGCAAAGCCGTCGAAATTGAGGACCGAGATGCCGTGCACCGTGACTTCGCTGACCTTAACCACACCCCAGAGGTCGACCAGGGCCTGGTCATCGATCGCATTCTTGCCTAGCAGCTCGGGGTCGTACCCGAAGTCGCGCAGGAACCAACTCAGCTTCCACATAGCCCTAGGGGTGCAGTACAGGCGGCCGGTCATGAGGCACCCGGTCAGATGCTTGGGCTTGAGAACAGCGAAGCGGATCTCGTAATAAGGCTTCTGCTTGTGCCAGCGATATTGCGCCCGAGCCACCCGGACGAGGAATAATCCATCCTGAACCGAGTGAATGGCCGACACATCTGCCGGGCGGAGAGACTCGAAATAGCGCCTCATGCCGCACCTTCCTTCTGCAGGTAGATAGCTGTTCAGCTGGCAGAGCAGGGCGTTGCGGTCCTTCTCGGCCCAGTCGGCCAGGTGGGCGACAAAGTTCTCGACCTGCTCGCGGGTGGCTTCGCGGAGGGTCTTGGTGCCACAGAAGTCGACGGCGTATAACTTGACGAGATTGGCGTCGAGTTGGTGCTGGCGGATCAGCTGGCAGAGGCGGTCGCGGACTTTGGGGCCGCCGTAGTTCCCGTTTGAAGGCTGGGGAGGCAATTTCTTGGTCTCTCGAGGAGACTGCCCCGACTCGGATAGCGAGCCGAGCTCCTCGACCGAGCAAATGCCGATGCCGTAAGCCTTGCGCAGTGCGCGGTTCACCGCCCGCGTTTCGGCTACTCGCATTTCTGCGCCGTGCACCAAGGGAGAAACATTAGACGGATCCGCATCGCCGAAGCCGACAAAGCCTTTACAGGTTTTGGATCTAAGAACCGTAGCTTTGAATGCCCAACGGCCCACCGCCGGGTTACAGAATGCCCTCACGGGCAAGACTCGGATGCCAGCACATCGCCTCCGATGGGCGAGCCTTAAAAGCCCCGTGTGTGTGACATACCAATGATTGTTCAGGCACAGCAAATCCCCAGATACGACGGACAGATTATGCGTGGATACAAGCGATGCAAAGCTGGCGATGGCACAGTCTGCCAACGGCCCCCAGAGCTTCTCCGCTCGCGCTAGTTCGTGCTGCAGTCGTTTGCTTCTGTTGCTCATTGCGACTCCGTTGTGAGCCGCCTCTGTTTTGTACCAGAGCGCTCTAGTATAGCTTCTCAACGATACTAGAGCGGTCTGGTATCGTCAAGAAAAAATTTCGCGACCGACTAGTAAACAGTGCAGCCAAACCGGGTTGGATCGGCGAATAGGTTTTTCGCGTATCCTGTTTTCTCCGCTATGGCGAAGAAGAAAGCAAAGAATCCCAATGCCGTCGCTCTGGGACGCCTGGGTGGGCTAAAAGGCGGGAAGGCTCGAATTGCTCAGCTGACCCCAGAACAGAGACGAGAACTTGCACGCAAAGCAGTTCAAGCGAGATGGGCGAAGGAGAAGGCGCGCAAACAAAAACCCTGAGGCATTCCGAACGTCATTTACTTTCCCGGTTGAGATTTTCCGCGCGGAAGGAGAGGGGAGAACAGCCCCTGAAACAATCTATTTCTTTCTACTTTGCAAAGGCCAGGACTCGGAAAGCAAAGGACAAGAAGAGGAAAAGCGCTGAAAATGGCTTGAAAACCTACAGCGCCGTTTGCACCGGTTCGTGTTGCCCCGCTCCCCCAAACTCAATGGCGCCGTCGAACGCGCCAACCGCACCCACACCAAGGGTTCCACCTGCATGGGACCCGCGCCGATGCCTGTGTGCAAGCGTCTCCGCAGCGAATGCTCTGACTCTCGTATTCTCGGATGTGTTGGACAAGGCACTCTCCAGCGCTGCTGTTCCTTCGGTTCCTCTCATGAACCCCAGCGCATAAGCCGCTTCCACGCGGTTGTGTGTTCTCCTTCCGTGGCGCAGTGTCCACACCAAACGCGGAAGTAGAGCGGGGTCAGGGTCTTGCGAAATGGCACGGGCAGCGTCGTTAGCCGTGAGCATCGTCCTGTGATTCAGAGCGGCCAATACGACTTTTCTCCGTTCAGGTGTCATGGCGAACTGGCAAAATCTCGCCCCAGAGTATAAAAAAAAACGGGATGATTGGCGATAAATCGCGTCTCTGACAATGTCGGCGGTGTCAAGCGCTTTTAGAGCGTACTGGTCCGTGCACTCCGAAGAGAGCGCCATTTCGCTCTAGATGAAGCAGTGCCGATCCAACCAAAGGCTCGCCTCGTAATCCTCTCAGGTCAGGAAACTCAGTCCGACCCATGCATCTCTTCGGTCTGCAACTGCGATCATGATTACCAGTTCAGACTCCCCGTGAAGGGGAGCGGGCCGCCCAATCAATTACTCGGTGTTCGACGGCACACCATGGCGATTTCCAGGCTGTCCCGCGTGCGAACCGAACTTGGTCAACTGCTCGTAATCCCATCCTTTGCGCCACATCCAGTACAGGCGAACAGCGAGTCTCCGCGCCATCGCTACCTTGGCGATCTTCCGTCCCCGCCGCATCGCCAGATGAAAGTACTTGTTGCGCCATTCCGGCATACTGCGCACTGTGACCTGGGCCGCTTCCACCAGCAAGAAACGTAACATCGAACTGCCCTGCTTGGTGATATGCCCCAGCCGTCTCCGATTGCCGCTGGAGTCTTCTAAGGGCACCAGTCCCAGATAGCTCGCCACCTGCTTGCCGCAGTGAAACCGCTGGGCTTCCCCGAGGATCAGCACGAAGGCCAGCGCGGTGAGCGGACCCACTCCGGGATGCGTCATCAAGCGCTGTGCCCCAGGACACTGCTCCACTTCCTGCTCAACGGCCCGGGTCAGTTCGGCAATGGTCGGATTCAGCCGGTCCAGCAACTCCAGCAGATCGTGCCGGCGTCGGCTCGCCCACGGTGCCAAGCGGAACGATTCCAGTTGCTCCCGTCCGCGTTCCCGCCATAACCTCTTCTTGCAACGTAACCCTTCATTCAGGGCGACGGCTTGCAGTTGGTTCATGATCCGGGTGCGGGCTTGTACCATGCGGTGACGGTGCCAGAGCAGTTGCCGCAGATCGCGATTCTCCCAGCTCGGCACCCAGATCTGCGGGAAACGATCCTCCAGCAGCAAGCGCAGGATCAGTTGCGCATCCTGCCGATCCGTCTTCTGCTTCCGCACCCGCTTGGTTCGGATCTCGGCCGCATCTCCGATCCACAGTTCAAAGTTCAGCTCTGCCAGCAGTCGTTCAAACCAGCGAGCATGGCCGCTCGCCTCCATTCCGACCCGCACCTGGGCCGACCCTGTGGCGAGCTTCCGGTAAAACGCCTCCGCGGGCTCGCGATGCAGCAGACGTTGCTCCTCAAACTCACCGGTCTCCGTATCCACCCAGGAGATTTGCTGAAACTCGGGGTGAAAATCAACTCCTATAATGATCATTGTTCGGCTCCTTTCTCCCGAGCCTGTTGGTTGGCTTCAGCACCACCAACTTTACTCGGGCGTCGGAGCCGACATTGTCATGGAATCAATTACGCTCATTGACCCGTAGTTAGCGAAATCGTCCAGTTTCGCCACTTGAAAGAGCAGGTTTGTTTTCGCCTGGGGAGAGGTAAGTCTATTGCGGGGAGGATGGAATATTCGCGACGCGTACGATAGTACACTTGACTTCTTTTCCGGCAGGGCTCCTCAGTTTCCCTTTGTCGCCGTCGATTTCATAATTCACATTGCTCCCGACGACGAAGTCGGTCGCATTGACGCTCGTTTTCTCGTTGGTACGGCACGTGTAGGTCTTTCCGGACGCTTCGAAGGAGAAGTCAAATTGCTGTTTTGTTTTCTTATTCTTCTTACCCTGGGTCCCCGGAGTGCCGGCTGGGTCTAAGTTTTTCAAAGTTGTCGTCCCGGAATCCTTTTTCCCGGCCGCTGCAGTGATGGCGCATATCAACACCAGGAACAGGACTGCACTCAGTCTTCGCATTATCCAGCCTCCGACTCCGAGGGCTATTCTATATGATTCGCTCCGGTCAGCGGCTATGACCCGGTTACCTTGCTACCTCGATCTGGAACGGAGTAGATTCAGGCCGGGCGTAACCGCTGTTGAAACATCGCCATTGCACTCATTGACCCGGATTGTTGTTTGGGGTGAAACGGAGTTCAGAAGGCCCTCGAAGACCGGCTATCTCATAAGCCCCGCGCCTCAGGCCGATTTCTTTACGCGCCCGCAGAACTCGATCAGCTTCCCGCGTTGTTGTGGGGGGATCCAAGTCGCCTTTTTGCGGAATTTGTTCGGTGTGTAGAACTCAATTATCTTCGCCATTCGCAAGTTCTCGGCCTGCCTCTTATTCAAAGGATCTCTCCGCTCGGTCGTGTCCCGCAATGGCCCGAAAGTGGATTGCTCACCCCACCATTGGTGGCCGCGCAACCCGAAAGAGAAAAAGATCTAGACCTGCTCACATCGGCAACCACCCGCAACCTCGCCTCCTGCATCCTCTCCGCCAATGCCGGACCAGCTCGCGCACCAGCACCGCAAGCATAGCCCGATCGCACGATGTGCGGCGGGAAAGCTAGTCGTGGAGAACAGCCTAGAATGCAGCCGTTTCAGAAGGTTGTGCCGATGAACTGTGATTGCGTCAATAAACGAGCATCTATTGCAATGCAACTTGCAGCAAGTTGTGTTTCTTATCGGTCGTGATCCGAAGGGTGTTTTCAACCCTGGGTGCAAAAGTGACCGCCACGGTTTCGGAATGATCGTATCGCTCGCCGGCGGATTGGACGCGCACTCTTACCTGATGCTTACCCGCGGGAACCCACACGGAGTCGGATTCGCTGCCTTGGACTCTTCGAAAAACCACCGCATGGGTCTTCTGTTCACCTTGCAGCGTTTGGCTGTAAACCAATCTACTGTCGGACCAGATTGAAACGCGTGCGTTGGCGAAGTCGTGCGTAATTTCTATCCTCAGCTTCGCCGTCTCTGAAGGGTGGGTCGTTTGAGTTCGGCCCACTGGGGCCTTGGCAGGTGCCGCCTGGAGGGTTGTGCTTACGGGCGGTTGTACTGCTACGGTTCTGAGTGAGCTGACAAAAAACACGATTCCCCCGATCAGCATAAAAGCCGACAGAAGACTGCTCCAGGGAGCCCGCAACCACCGAGCTGCTGCTGTCGCGGACATTGGCGACCGCCTCTCAGCCAGGGGCATCGCATTCCGGGCTGAATTTGTGCCTTCCAGCAGTTTCTTGCCCCGCTGGGATGAACCTATGCTTTCTCGTACTTGCTGAATAGCGAGGGCCACTTCCAACCCAGTCTGATAACGCTCGGCGGGGTTCTTGGCCATCGCGCGTGAGACCACTCGGGCAAGTTCCGGGGGGAAGTCTGAATCGAACGCCGTCACAGAAACCGGTATGTGGTGAACTACCTTGTAACAGACGGTCGTCGCGCTATTGCCTTGAAACGGCCTGTGGCCGGTGAGCATGGTGAATAGAACCACGCCCAGGGAAAACAAATCGGAACGCGCGTCTACACCCTCCCCACTCAACTGCTCCGGAGCCATAAAAGCCGGGCTTCCCAGGATCTGGCCAGGAAGGGTCATATGCGTTTGATTCAATTTTGCAATACCGAAGTCCGCAATTTTGGCGTGCCCGCCAGCGGTCAGAAGTATGTTGCCAGGTTTGATGTCGCGATGCACCACGCCTTGAGCGTGAGCATAATCGAGCGCTTCTGCAACCTCCTGGGCCAGTTCCAGCGCCGTGCTCAAAGGTAGCTTCTTGTTTTTTCCGGACAGGATGTTGTGCAACGACGGCCCGCTTACATATTCCATGACAATGTAAGGGGTCCGAGTATCCGCCTCCTCTCCGACATCGAATATCGTAACAATGCCGGGGTGAGACAGTCGCCCGGCCGCCTGGGCTTCGGTAAAGAACCGCTGCCGGTACTCCGCTTCCGCTTCCGGCTCTAGTCCGGCGAGAGAGATCGTCTTGATGGCGACCATGCGATCGATCTTGGGGTCGCGGGCTCGACAAACAGTGCCCATGGCGCCACGTCCGATCTCAGCGTCGATCTCATATCGGCCTAGACGTGTGCCCACGCGCATTGTCACCTTCTTGTCTTAAGGAGGGCGCTCAGAGCTTCAATTTTAGAGGGTTTTCCAGCCCGGGTGGCTGTCGCAAACAACAGGCCTTATTACCTCCGTAACCTCGGAAAGACGGTGCGTGAAATCAATCTCTGGAACAACCGCACAGGGTTTCTTGGACGCGTGCGCGCGAACGTAGAGCAGTGCTTATTCCATCACTCTCAAGCTCGAAGATCCTTTCAGGGGGACTCGATAGTTGTGCGCGTGCCCCGCAGCGGCTGACCGCTTGGGTGTAAAGCCTGTTTACAGCAACAATCCCCTTCTGCTCGCAAACGTTTACATCAGTTACGCCTGTGAGCCTTGATGCATCCAGGATCCAGCATTACCGATAACGCCCATCGGCTGCACATCGGCAGGAAAGAAACATTTCCCCATCGGATGTCCTCGTGGGGCGACTCTCGGGTACGTGACCGGAACGTATTTGAGCGGGCATTAGACGCGGAGGACGTTACCATTCAAGTCGGAGAGGTAAAGGGGCGCTCAGCGAGTTGAGATCCTCCACGGAATTACGAAAGGATCGCCCTTGCGTAGCCGCTCAATTCCGTGTAGGACTTGAGATCTCGACAGAGAAATCCTCCATGCCGGTCTCAAGCTGCTTACGAAGAAGTTGAGCGGTGAAGAGACGAGAATCTCAGAGCGGGTGTCCACAGGCTGCTTGAGAGTGCTACGTAATCGTTTGGTGTGAGACAGAATCGGCGACAGCAGCGGTCGGCCTCGGATGGGACGGTAATTTCTCGGGCGGCTCCGGCGCACACTACGTCAATGAATGGAACGGGAAACGACGGAGAGGAATCGGAATTATGCCAGCCAAGATACATGCTTTATGGAGAAGTTGTGTTGCAGCAGTTTGCGTTCTCGCGCTGGTCTTATCTTGGCCGGCGCGCTGCGCGGCCTACTCCGTGCTCTCTCATGAAGCCATCATCGACTCTGCTTGGGATACCAACATCAAGCCCGTACTGCTAAAGCGCTTCCCCCACGCCACACCGGACGAATTGCGCCAGGCACACGGGTACGCTTACGGCGGCGCCATTATCCAAGACCTGGGCTACTACCCACATGGCAGCATCCTTTTCAGCGATCTGACCCATTATGTGAGAAGCGGTGATTTTATTCTTGCGCTCCTCCGCGACGCGCGGGAATCGAACCAGTTGAATGATTATGCTTTTGCGTTGGGTGCACTCGCACACTATGCGGCAGATAACGCAGGTCACCCCATTGCAACTAACCGTGCCGTACCCCTCCTCTATCCCAAGCTTAGGAAAAAATATGGCGACAGCATAACGTACGAGGATGACCCCCTCGCGCATGTCAAGACAGAATTTGGCTTCGATGTTCTGGAAATCGCCCAACAGCGCTACGCTTCAGACAGTTATCACGATTTTATTGGCTTTCAGGTGGCGACCCCTCTACTGGAGCGGGCATTCCAGGAAACCTATGGCCTGCCACTGAAGGCGGTCCTTTCCGATGAAGACAAGGTCCTGAGTTCCTACCGCCGTGCTGTCAGCAAACAGATTCCCAAAGCCACGCGCATTGCTTGGGCGCTAAAGAAAGACGAAATCCAGAAAGATGTGCCTGGAATCACGAAAAAGAAATTCTTGTACAACATCTCTCGCGCAAGTTATGAGAAACAGTGGGGCAAGAATTATCAACGGCCGACCTTTGGCGAGAAGTTTCTGGCGTTCCTCTACCGACTGATACCCAAATATGGGCCACTCAGAGTGCTGGAATTCCGCACACCCACCCCGCAAACGGAGAAACTGTTTGAGCAGAGCTTCAACGCCACACTGGATCGTTACCGGGCCTTTTTGTCCGACGAGGCAGCTGATCACCTTGAATTGATCAACAACAACTTTGATACCGGCGGGACGACCGCGCCCGGCACCTATCGCATGAATGACGAAGCCCACGCCAAGCTCCTCGGCATGTTGGCAGAGCAAAAATTTGTCGGAGCCTCACCCGGGCTGCGCGAGGAGTTGCTCCACTTCTTTTCCGAGCCTGACGCTCCCTATGCTACAAAGCGCAACGTCAAGGCCTGGGCCACAGTGCAGGTGCAACTCGAACAGTTAAAGGCCGCACCCTCGTCAGAGGTGTTGCCATAGCTGGCGCGCGCCCTTGAAGCCCCGTTCGACCGACAAAGGTGCCTTTCTTGCCGATGAAGAAGCCGCGCTCGTACCATCATCGTTTACAGCCAGTACAGCAGTGTCGACAGCTCGCCGAAGGAAGTCGCAGAACTGCTCGGGGACCGTTGAATGATATGGCAGGAATAGGCCCGCCCCAAGGTTCTCGTAATTTGTTGAAACTACCCAACGCGGATACCTGCCAAATCCGCCTTGCCTAGATTTGTTTGGCGCTCTAGAAGCGAACGCACGGATTCCAATGCGGCAATTCCATCGCAGTTGTGCGCAGAGTATGCGATGTAACCATCAGGCCGAACCAGCGTCACGTCCTGGCCCGGCGCCAATCGAAACTCAACGACATTAGTAAACGATCCAGCGAGCTGCTTCGCAGCCTCTGTGGTGGACGACTCCGCATCATTACCCAAAACCAGGAGGAAGCGGCTGCTAATGCCCTTACCACCACGGATCGAATCATCGAAGTACCGCTTTCCAGGTCCCTCGACAATCGGACTTCCACGATAGGCAATGCCGAGTTCGGAAAGTCTCTGCACGAATGCATGCTGGAATGGGGCCAGACGCGACACCATGGGTATGACGGTATCGCGCAGAACCTGGGCAAGCTTGTTGGGGGTTCCCATTGCCTTCGTCAGGAAATCTGTAGTCTCGATGACATTCTTGATCACTGGAATGCGTTCCGCGCTGTAGCTGTCTAGCAACCGCTCATTCCCATGACCGTGCAGAAAAAAATCAAGCTTCCAGACAAGGTTCCAGACATCCTGTATCCCAGTATTCATCCCCTGTCCGCCAAATGGGCTGTGAATGTGAGCAGCGTCGCCGGCGATGAAGAACAGACCTTCACGCAGGCGCGACACGTGTCGGTGATGGATGTGAAAATAGCTGCTCCAATGTAAGCTGCGTGCCTCTATTCCACTCGGTGCGCGTTGAGCCAGTATCTTCTGCACAAGGTCAAGCGATGGAGCGTCGCCTTCCGAGTTCTGGATGGTCGCTACGATGCGCCGGCGCGTCGCGCTCATAGGGAAGATTGCCACTGGGCCGAATTTGCTCGGGCACAACTGGAGTTCGTCAGCGGGAAGGGTTTCGTTGGTCTCGATGTCAGCCAGCAAGAACAACTCATGATACTCCGCTCCCTCAAACGGCAGCTTTAACAGATGCCGAACCGCGCTATGCGCGCCATCACAGCCGACGACGAACGCAGCCGTAAGGTCTTGGCGCTGGCCTTTCTGGTCCAGCGTTACGCTTACGCAATCGTCGTGCTGAACCGCAGAGACAAATGACGTTTCGTACTCCGCGGTCGCCCCTTTACGTTTTAGCTCTTCCACGAGCAGTCTCTCTGTTACGTCCTGGGGAACCATGGCGACAAAGCTATATGGGCTGTTCTCGGGTATGAACCGCATGCTAGCGAGCGTCCGTTCATGGGTCACTACAGCGACCGACGTCACCCGGTTCGCCTTCTCCAGAAAGGGACCGACGAGACCGGCCATGTCAAGGATCTCGACGGTTCGAGGGAAGATTGCGAGTGCCTTCGAGTGTTCCGATTGCCCAGCATTGGCCTCGACGAGCCGCCAACGCAGTCCTCGGCGAGCGCACTCATTCGCGAGGAACAGGCCGACGGGGCCGGCGCCGACGACGAGTACATCAGTGTCAATTACGGCATTGCGTATCATTTCAACCTCCTAGAGTTCCGATTCCGCGAAGACGAATCGGTAGGCGGGTGTGGCCAGTCCCGAGTTGACTGGGGCACGGTGTACTTATTTGATGAGTGTTGGTCATCACGCAGATTCACAATGGTCCTGTTGTTTGTTCGAGTGTGCAACTCGGGTGATCACTGTATCCAGCCAGCAACACTGCATCCCATCCCAGCGGGCAAACATCAATGAATTTATCTCGCGGCGTATGGGCCGCAGCTTGCGCGAGCGGGCTCACCTTCTACGGCGATGATGTCGTCACCTTCTTCTCACCACCGCCGCAGGAAAGAGCGCAGTGTTTCTCGTGGTTTTGGGAAAGAACACAAAACGAATCCGGACAAGTGAATCGGGCGTTCTTCTTTGCTTGACTCGGGCACGACCTTCACTTCTCCGTCCGTCAGGTTACGTCGGTTACTTGGCTTTGACCCCTCAGCGCACCAAAATCATTGAGATCACAGGTGCTTAGCGTGCAAACTGCAAGGAATACAGATGCGGTGTCGTCCGTCCTGCGCATCGCGCACGTCTCGAACAACTTGGGACCATTCTTGCTGAGAAAGGTCTATGCCTTGTGGGAGGCGCGGCAGTGATGGCCCCGATTCTTCTCTGGCTCATCTTGGTCCTGTGTCTGTCGCTGTCGGTCGTCAAGTACCTGATGGGGATTATTCTGAGGTTCTCCTTCCCCGGCACGAAAGCCCGGAAAGACTACAAGTATCAGCCCACCGTGAGCGTGTTGATGCCTTGCTACAACGAAGGCAAGACGGTCTATGAGACGATCGAAAGCATCAGCAACAGCAACTATCCGAACGACAAGTTTGAAGTGATTGCGCAGGATGACTGTTCCGTCGACGACAGCTACGACTGGATGCTCAAAGCGCAGTGCGATTTCACCAACATACGCGTGCGGACCGGGCGGAATGAAGTCAACTGCGGAAAGGCACGCTCCGTCTGCAACGCGCTACAGCACTCAACAGCGGAGATCATCATCTCCATCGATTCTGATTGCATCTTCCATCCGGACGCCATTCGGGAGCTAACCGCGTGCTTCGCGGAGCCGCGCATCGGGTCGGTGGGCGGCCGGGTGGGAGTCAGAAACCCGAACGACAGTGTCATCACCGCTATTCAGACGGTCATTTACTACTCTGCGTTTCAGCTCTATAAGATTCCGGAGAATTGGACCCGCAGTGTCTGCTGCATCAGCGGATGCCTCTTCGCCATCCGGCGCGAGTTGCTGCTGGAGATCGAGCCGGCGATCCGCGCCCGCCACTGGTTCGGTATTCCGGTAAACCAGGGTGAAGACAGGTTTCTGACCCATCAGACACTGCTGCGCGGTTACGGGACTTACATCAACAATGACGCACTCTGCTGGACCACGGTACCGAACACGCTGTCCGTGCTGTTCAAACAGCAACTCCGCTGGCGGCGCAGCATCGTGCGCGATTTTTTCTTTACGCTCAGAACCCTGCCCCAGCATGTCTGGAAGCTGCACCCCAACACGGTCTTGACGCTGGTACTGACTCCGCTTGGGGCGCTGGTTGGGTTTCTGGTCGTGGTCACCATGCTCACTTCGGATCCTTTGGCATGGGCAGGACCAGCCCCGCTGATTGCAGCGCTTGGAATCGGAGCGGTTCTCACTTGGGTGATCAAGAGATATAGTGCGCAAGAGGCGATCGCGCATCCTCTGGCCTTTGGCGCGTACGTAGCCTGGTCGTTGGTCAGCAGCTTGTTCCTCACGCCCCTTGCCCTGTGCACGATGGATTCCGCCGACTGGGGAACTCGAACCAAACAACAAGAGGTGCCCCTTGGCAACGCCAACCGTTGATCCGCCTGCTTCCGAAACTAAAGGGAATGCGCCTGCTACCGAAACTAAGAACGAAGATGTCAGTCGGTGCAATCGCTGCACTACAAACTGGTGATTACGCTCTACCGGATCTTTGCCATCATTGTGCTTTATCTGGTGCTGGCCGGCATCGTCACCTATGCCTTCGTGATGGGCTTCTATGCCGTGAACAGCTCGTGGGCTGCGCCGGTCATTCTCTCCGCCGCGGACGAAAAGAGCCTCGATTTCCGGGAAAAACTGGTGACCAGCCAGCAGACCATCGAAGATCTGAAGGTGGATACGAACAAACTGGAAAGCGGCGTGGCCGAGATGACAGAAGCACCGCGCCGCACTGCTGGAGCTGGAGCCTGAACTGCAGGACGCCATCGCGCGGGAGAAAAGCCACAACCTCACCGCCGGCCCGGAACTCGCGACGACTGGACCAGCAGAAGTTGGCCGACAACGCGAAAACGCAAAGCGTATTGGCACAGCTCAAGCAGGTGGAGTCAAACATCCACAAAGACCTCGCTGCCGGGTTGATCACGCAGGGCGATGCGGCCACGCAACTGGCAGCGCTGAACCAGGCGGAGGGCGCCTATACAGACAGCAAAATTGCCGAGGTTCTGCTGACCGACAGCGTTCTGGACAAGACCACGACGGGCACGAGTTCGTTGAATGTGCTGGTCAAACAGGCCGAATTGCGCTCTGAGGTCGCCCAGTTGGATGTCGCAATCAATGTTGCGGAAAAACAGCTTAAGGAAGAATCGGTACTGGTGCCGTTTGAAATTCCACAGGGTTGACACATCTTTCTGACGCCATGGGATGATCGGTTCATGCCAAAACGTGAACTCAGAATCGTAAAACGGATCGGTCCAGCGCCATATTGGGAGTGTGCTTGCATTGCAATCAGCAGTTCAAGGTTACTAGTGGCAAAAAGTTTACCGTAGAGGACGCGACGGAAACTATTTACGCGCAATTTAATGCGCATATTTGCAAGCCTGTAGATAGTAGCCAAAACGCGCTGCGGATCGTCCGCGAAGCGACCGAGGATAAGTAGCCTATTTGTCATCTTTGATCCGTTCCTGCATCGCCAGAAAGTGCTCGTATTTGAGCAGCACCGCAAGCGGTTTATCGTTATCCTGGATTACCAGCGTCTTATCTAGCTCCCGTAGCTGCGTCACGTTCAGTGCCCGTAGGCGGCTGATTCCACGTGTTGCACACTCGGGTCAAGGTACGGAATCTCAACATGGTTTGCTTTCGCCATAAATCCTCTTAGTTGGCGCGTGCCAGCGCCTTAAGTACGAGTTCTTTGTCTGCTTTCGCGTGTGGTTTGCGCTGAGGCAATAAGGCGCACAATTCTTCCAGCGTCCAAACGTGGTCAGTCAAACCAGCTTCCATCGCCGGAGTCACACGCAACGACGAATGCACGCGGCAGAAGTTGTAGTGAAAGAAGTACAGCGCAACCTGATGCCCGTGGTTCTCAATCTTTTTGCTATGGCCATTCGTGAGGCGCGTAAAACGGCGCATCCCCATTCGCATCGAAAGGTTCTGCCGTTCGACGTAGCTAGTGGAGATATACTTCGGATCGGGCTGTCCGCTCAATACTCCCGTGCGGCAGCCGATGCAAGTTGCAGGGCTATAGCGCGATTCCGGGTTGTCATTCGATGCGCCGTAAATCTTAACCAACATCGCGTAATCAATTTCCGAGCCGAAGGCATCCTCGACTGCCTCAGCGTAGACGCGATGGCCGTCGGTCGTTAATTGAATCCGGTTTGAGATGCGCGAAGCAACATCCCGCATGAAGGCTTGCGCTGTCTGCTGCGCCACGATCTCCGAGCATGTAAGAAACGATTAGCTTGGAATCAGCATCGATTGCCGTCCACGTCCAAACACTGCCGAAACCAGCTTCCACTTGCTCTAGCGTGAGATTTTTATCCTTGCCGAGCACGAAGGCCCAGATTTCGTCGCACTGGACGCGCTTTACGCGCAAGACCGCGCACCATTGCGTCGTGGTATGCGGCACAGGCGCATCCGGCATCTTCCAAGAAGTCTCAGCACGGTATGTTTCCCCACTCCGAGCATTCGACACGTCGCGTTAATCGAATTGCCCTCAACCAGAGCCGCTATGATCTGTGTATCTTTTCGCTGTGTTTAGCTGATTCATTGCCGTTCAACCTTGCCTAATATTAGGCAATATAACGGCAAATGTCAAGCATTATGTTGTCCTTTTATAAACTTTTTATGGACGTACTTTATCCCTCACTGCTACGATTATGAGCCATATCCCATAAACAACCAAAACAACGAGCAGCGCAATTATGATCTTTGCCGATTTGCTCCACAGTGCCTCCAATGCGCCTTCCGATGTTTTCAGCTCTGGAAAGTTCCATCTCTGCACTAGAGAGCGCCATATCTGCTCTGGAAAGCTCTATAAAGACTTTTTGAAAGTTCGTCAGTACGTTGGGAACACTCCGTATGGGTATTTACGTTCCTTGTTGCGGCTGGCGTTGCAATGGAGCTATGGGTCATTCGGCACGAATGGCACGATGACATGGAGGCTTGGGCGTTAGCATATTTTGGTCTACTTCGGCCTCCGGGCAGGCCCTCAGTAAGCAAATTGAGCGTCGAAATTGGCAGTGTCTTGTTAATAACGATAGGGGTTGTGGGAGAACTTGGGGTTGGTATAAAGATCGCATCCATCAACGGTGTATTGCGAGGCCAGGGCGCGGAATTAAGAAGTAAGGGTGACGAATTACGAGGCAAGAGCGACCAACTTGTCGCGCTGTTACATAAACAGATTGAGGACGAACGATTAGCACGAGCGCATCTAGAACAGGCAGTTTCCGCCCGCCGTCTTACTGGCGAGCAAAAAGAGAAGTTCACCAAGTTTTTGAAACAATATCCCGATCCTGTCGGAATCGTCGTCGTATCGGCAATGCTTGACAATGAAAGCTCTGATTTTGCGGATGATTTCGATGTTGCTATCCAAGCCGCAAAAGGGAAAACTCTGAGAGTAAAGAATCGCCTTACGCAGCGGACAGGAATTTCCATAGGGACCTTAGAAGGAACCCCGGAATTCGATCCTTGGAAACGACCGATTGCTAGCTTAAAGAAACGGATTGAAGATGCTCTGAAAGCAATCCATGTACCGTATGCCGACGTAACATTCGGCAAAGATGATGTGCACTCCACAGACCCAGCTTTTGAGGCCGGGCCAATATATCTCGTAATTGAGCATAGACCGCCAGTTGGAGTTAAAAAGTGACCAATCAGTAGGAGCAATACCAAACAGATGGCCTGTGGACGGGAAACGGCACCAGTACCGAAGAATCCCAACAGATCGATCGATTGAGACAGGCCATCGTTACAGCCAAACAGAGCCCGCATTACCTGAATGCGTCCGGCGGGGAGACCCTATACGTCGCCTTCGTTCCTTATGACAATCAGGCCAATGCGGTGGTCGGCGGGCCGATTTACGACTGCTACCTAAATATGCTTGTGTGCCGCAAGGTGGGTGCTGTAAAGCAGATATTCACGGCTGAAGAGGACGCCATACATCCGATCTTCAAAACCCAGATTCGTGGATTCTTGATCCAGATGAATCTGGACCGTCCGGATTCTGCGAAATCGAAGACCGTCTTTCTGGGCCGCAAGCCCATGTTGTTTTGAGGAGAATGAGAATGCTCCTGAATCACTGGAAGCCCGGCGCGGTCTTAGCCTTGTTTCTTATCTCGATGCACGCATTTGCGGCAGACCCGCCCGCAGTTGCAGTGAATACAAGAGATCAGCAGGCTTACTGCTCATACGTCATGGAGCAGGCGCAGGCACAGCGAGACTTGCTGCGCACGCCCGTCGCAGCAGCAGGTATGACGCAGCCCGAGACCGGGTTGCCGCTGCAGTTGGTCGCGGGCGCATCCGTTGGCCTTTCAGCCATGAGGAAAGCCAGTTTAACTATGGACGCAGCGCGCCGAAACTGCGAACTGTACAAGGCCATGACCGGCGCCCAGCAGAGCATTCAGTATGCACTGTCCAGCCTGGAGAAAGAAGCTCTGCGTAACCGCCTCGTTTTGATCGACCAAGCTTCGACGTCGTTGGATGGACTCATGGATAAGACCTCAAAGATGGTAGAGGCGCGGAATGCAACCCGCCTTATGCTGTTCTTGCTGCAGACGACGCGGATCAAGCTGGACGCTGATCGGGCTGATACCCAGTCGAAGATTGCCGCGCTCTATACCCCACCACTGAGTGATAAGCCATTGAAAGAACTGGTCGCAGAAAAGCAGATGAGTGAAGGAAACGAGCAAAGGCGTTGGACAGGCTTAGCCGTCAAAATAATTGGGATGTGGCTCTCTCGGTTGGCGTCCATCAGCAGGTCAATCCGATTGCCTATGGTGCTCAGCCGTATGGCGCGGTCTCTCTCAACTACAATTTCGCCAGCCGGGCCATCAACAAGCATCTGGATCGCGCCGTAGAAGCCCACGACGAATGGAAAAAAGTGCAAGAGGGCGATGTTGTACGCAGCATGGAAGTTCTTCGACAGCAGCTGGTGGAGAGCGTCTCCGCGCAAGAGGCCAGGCTCAAGTCTGTGCAGGAAGAAAGTGAACAGATCAATAGGAATCTTCAGCTGGTTGTCAATCCGGATACTTCGGCAGCCTTCGACTTCCATAACCAATTGACCGCGGCCCAACTCCTACTGGAAATCGAAAACAGTGATGCCCGCTTCAGGATCGACCATCTGCGGGAGTACCTCGGAAGGAATTACTGATTTGTTAGTGGGGACGAGCGAGTTGTTATCCAGAGGGAATGCGCCTTTCGACACCGATGAATCAAAATCTCTTGTTCTTGGACCCCAACAGCCAGTCGAATATAGGCAGGAAAATGTTGAAGTTCTTTTGCGGTCTAACATGGTGCGACAAATGATGCGCCCTCCAGGCATCTGGCACCCATCTTCCGTTGTGAATTCGCAGGTGGATCTCTATCCCCACCACGATGTAGATCAGGAACGCAACCGCCACCCCTGTTAATATCCGCAGGTGGAGCAAGTGGTCGGGAACCGCAAACAGCAGAACGTTGGGCATGGAGATCACGGCCCAGAATCCGAGTGTCATCGTGATGTGCTGGGGATTGGAGGGCGAAGAATGATGCAGAGCGTGACGCATAGCCGCAGGCTGGAACAGGCTTGGCCAGTGCATTGCCCAGCGATGGTATGCATACTCGATCCAGTTCGACCACACTAACCCGGCGAAGAGGCCAGCTACGAATCTCATTAGCCCCCCACCACTACTTGCTCGCAGCCTGTGCGATAGGTGAGGGCAGCGGTCCGGCAGTGCGGCGGGCTGGAGGACAGGTCGCAGTCGACGAGACGAATGCTGGTAGCGCATGCCAGTGGGATGTTGAGGTTAGGCAGGAATGGCTTAGGTCGGGATCGCGACGCGCAGCCGGTTAGGGTAGCTATCAGCAGCGCGCTCACGCTCACCCAGGCTCGGCCCAACACGAAGCGCGCCTCCTCATGTGGGAGGGCTTGCTACTGGGACGCCCGTCGAACGGTCGTCTCAGAATTGCTCATCGTCAAAGTAGACGTGCAAGAAGGCCAGGTAAATAGCCTTCGTGTGCCACGCCGCACAGCACTTTTAGGCTATTCGAGTGTTGGAACGATCCTTACTACTAATGGGTCGTACTGAGTGCCGAGCAGGGGGTGGGGGAGGATTTATCACTGAGGATTAGCCTGATTTTGACCGTCAGATGGAATTGATTGCGAGAGCAAAAGCAGGGGCCGAATCGTCTCACGCGAATTTCACATCCCTGTAATTAAGTATGGATGCCTCGTGCGGGGGGTCGTGGAGAGGACAATTAGCCGACTTGCACAACTGCTCGCGGACCGTTGAATGACATCGCAGGAATAGCTGTGACCTCCGGCGCAGGACGCCCTCCCCGAATCAGGTGTAATGGCCAGACTTGACCTTGCGCGCCTTGCGGTCCGGGCAAGAATTTGAAAAAGTGGGTCATCGAACTCAGCAAGATCTCCGGGTTGCCGTTGTCCAGGTGCGCGCTCGCCAGGACGTCCGTGCAGATCATCTCCAGACTGTGACCCAGAGACTTATCCGACCTCAGTATCAGGGAGAGTTGGAAAGTCGGAGCCCGAGCCCACTTCAGTGCTTTTTCCAACAAAGAGGCAGTGCTTAGGCCGTCGCATAAATGGGGGTCGAAATTCGACCCCTTCCGAACCACCCGACCTAAGAGCCCGCAGTTTCGACTTCCCTCCGTGGCTCAAGTATCCTCTTCTGAATACCGGAGGCTAGAATGAGGCTTTTTCGTGTTGCTACCCTTCTTGTCATGTGTGGCATCGCCCTCTCTGCTGTCGGGAAATCTGGAACGCCACAGGACTCAGCAAAGAAGGAAGCCGCCCAGCCGAATGACATTCCCAAGTCCATCGCGGAAAGCGTCAGCGGCACGCTCCAGTTTGCGGAAGGGAATATTATCGGACTCGCTGAAGCCATGCCGGAAGACAAGTATTCCTACATCCCCGCAGTCGGCAAGTTCGACGGCGTCCGCAGCTTCGGGGAACAAGTGAAGCACGTCGCCTGCGCCCAGTTCGCCTTCTTCAACGAATTTGAGGGCAAGAAACCCCCGGAAGACTGCGAAAAGGGTGGTCACGATCCGGCGAAAACCAAAGCCGAGTTGATTAAGTATCTCAAGGACTCCTTCGACTACTCGAACCGCGTCCTCGCCACGCTCACGGCAAACAATGCGCTCGACCGTGTCCAAGGTCGTTACGCCGAGCCGAACACCAAACTGGGCATCTCTGTCGTTGCTGTCTGGCACATCACCGACCATTACGGACAGCTTGTCGAGTACCTGCGCTTGAATGGTATTGTCCCGCCGATGACGCAGAAATACGGGGTGAAGGTTCGGTGACTCGTTGTTCGACGCCGACTCTGAGATTCCCATCCCTTAAGCAAGCCAAAGCCGAATACGCGAAGTGCAATAGCGATTGACCGTTCACTCTGATTCGACCTAAGATTCCGCCCGAATAACGAGCCGGTAGTTGGGTTTCACTATTTCAATTCTGACCGGGAGGACACCGATGAATCGAGAGCGGTTGCTGAAAGCGGTTTTGGTAGTGGTCGGATTGATTTTCGTGTTTGCTGTTTACCCGCTCATGATGTATTTGTGGCCGAGCGGTTGGCGATGGCAGCCCAACCAACCGGAATACGAGCAGATGATCCTTGGCGTATATGCAACTCTTGGGATTTTTCTGCTGCTCGCCTCGCGAAACCCGTCCGCCAATCGTAGCCTGATTGCTTTCACGGCATGGTCGAGCCTGGTTCATGCCGCGATCATGGCAGTGCAGGCATTCCGCAATATGGGCGAACGCGGACATCTGCTGGGCGACATACCTGCCCTCGTGATCGTCGGTATCGCCCTGATTGTGCTGGCTCCCGCCAAGCAAACTATCGAGCGGGAGGCGGCGGCACGTCTCTAACGAGCTATCGGGCTGGTGAACTGTGAGAGCGGGAGCCATCATAATCGTCGTCATCGCCGCCTCAGGCGTTTTGATGATGCGGTTTCGAAAGCGATGGCTCGCGAAGATCAATATAGCTTTCACGAACCGGATCACCAGCCTGTTCGCTGGTTGGCTTCCGGGGTTCGGCATTCTCACCCACGTGGGGCGCAAGTCGGGAAAGGTCTACCGAACCCCTGTGAACGTCTTTCGAGGGTCGAACGGCTTCATCATCGCTCTGACCTACAGCAGCCAAAGCGAGTGGGTGAAGAACGTGCTCGCGGCAGGGGAATGCGGACTGAAGACTCGCGGGAAGAAATATCAGCTTTCCTCTCCGAAAGTCGTACGTGACCCTAGTCGTCGGCGATTCCCGTTCCCGGTGCGAATCGTCTTGATGGTCGTAGGCGCGGATGAGTACATCGAGCTTTCGGGCCGAACTCCGCGATGAGCATGAGGGCTAATGCCATGCCGCCCATCTCAAGTCGCGCAGACCACATAATCGGAACCGACATCTGGATGTGGTCACGCATGTAGATAGGAAGTAGTCACGCCGCCTCCGCGCCCACGCTGCAATATGCGCCCTCGGAATCGACGAACTGCGCCAGCACCCCGCCGAAGCTCTGCTTCTTTGGCGGCATGCTGAAGAGCACGCCTTTCGCACTCATGTCGCGGTAGAAACCCTCGACATCGGCGACAGTGAAGCCCAGCTCGACCTTTCCTGCTGGGTTCTTGTCTGAAGCCGGGTGCAGAGCGAGAGTGGTGTCACCCGTCACGAACTCGCTCCAACCGGGCGACTCGAACTTTACCTTTAGACCGAGCACATCGCGGTAGAACTTCACAGCCTTGTCCATGTCGGCGACAAACTTGATCGCATACCTAAACTGTGTTTCTTGCATTGCAGCCCTCCATTCGATGCCTAAGTGCCGAAATGCCCCGTGGCGGACATGAGCAACAGGATACACGAGGACTGCGACTGGACAGGAAATAGGATTCACAAAGTAGAGGAGCCTTCCCGCTGCAACTCCAAGAGGATTCGTATGCCCCGATAAAAGTTCTCCTTGCGGTAGGCTGTCTCCCAGCGATCCAAGACCGAGTGCAATTCCCGCTGCGCGTTCCGAATCGCAACTCTTGCCCTCGGTCTCCTGACCCGCAGACGTTTGAGAGAACGAAAACTCTCGGCAATCTCCGGCTCGATCCGCTTGCGAGAAGCCCGCGCATTGTTTATCCAGCGCGGCGGAATATTCGCCCGGAATTTCAGGTAGCCGCGAACCACGGAACCCGCGCTTGACGTAAATAATCGTGCTTCCCTAGGCATGACCTCACCTCCTCAATCTCGCACCGACCATTCAATAAATGGTTTGCGCTTCTTCACACGCCATCGAGCAGACTTTCAGTCCGAAAGATTGCCGCGTCATGGCTGGCAGCACGCAGAACGCTTCAGACATGAAGTGCCCAAGGAACCGAGCGTGACTCGGCCACGCATGAACCTGACGTTCCGGCGCATAGAGCACAAATAGACTCTGGCTTCGAGTGTGGAAGTCCGCATGCCCCAATCCGGAAATCCCGATCGCTCACGGAGCCGAAGTGATCTCTGGCCGGTCTCTCGTGAATGATCGCGCTATTTGTCCCAACGCTGCTTTTCCTAACAATGAGATTCAAGAGCGAGTTCCAGAGACAGAGACAATCCGGACGTTTCGCCTTTCTTTGAATCTGTTGGGAGATGGCTTCGTCGAGGCGGTTGCCGATCAAACCCTCATCGATCTCGCCGAGCAACAATGCAAATCTTCACATCGGAAAATCTGCGGACAGGTTCTCCAGGTCCCTATCGTAGAAGCACCCGGACAGATGAGCGTAGGTAGGTTCGGTTGGAAAGACCAGCACGCGAGCCTGCTATCGTTCGCCGGCGACGCTTACCTCAATGAGATGGGCATCACAAACCGCCTTCAACCGGATGAGGTAACCAAGCTTTGCAACACTGCTTCGGAGCCAAATGACACGCCAGGACCGGACGGTCTCTCCGACATTGATCACTTCGCCCGGTTTATTCGAGCCACGAAAGCGCCTGCGCGTGATATCCCAGCTCGCGAGCAGCGCGATTGCAAAGAAGGGCGACGGCTTATTTGACAAGATCGGTTGTGCGACTTGCCACGTCGAAACATTGACCACTGCTCCCGCTGGAACGAAGATCAACGGCGGAACGTTTACGATTCCAGTCGCGCTCGGGTCAATCGCATTTCATCCGTATGGGGATTTCTTGATGCATGACGTCGGCACGGGCGACGGAATCCTGCAGGCGACCCGGGAGCACTACGGAAACAAAGTCTTTCAGATGATGTCGGGGTATCTTTCGAAACAGGACTTCGAGAGCAGTCGGAACAAAATACGCACCGCCCCTTTATGGGGAGTCCGCTTGCGTCCGCGATTGATGCACGATGGCGCATCCTTGACGTTTCGCGATGCGATCCTTCGGCACCGCGGCGAGGCAAGCCATGTAAGTCAGCAATTTGAAAAACTGAAGAAGGAGGACCAAGAAGCCATCATCGAGTTCTTGAAGTCGCTGTAACTCCCCAAGGACTGCGGCTCTCGTCGAAACATTCCTCATGGGAAGGCTGCGCGACGAATTTCCCAGAATTCTAACGTTTCCACCCGCCCCGGGATACCGCGCTCTTATTGACGCTCTGGGGCGTAAGGGTGGACGGACAATCGGACAATCGATTGGGATCGCCTTCCAGGATGCTATCTCGACAGGTAGAAGCCGTTATTCCCCCGGCAAAGGCGTTGTAGGGTACAGAAGTGGGGACACAGCGTTGGTGAGAACATGACGGGAGGGAATAAGCAGCCCGGTGGCGGGCCCATTTAGGGGAACGGATTGTCGGACGTAATCGATAAATTCTTCACCGCCGCAAGCAAATCCTGATAAGCAGACGTCTTGCCCGTCAAAGTCTTGTAATTGGACGTGAACGTTGCGCCACCGGCTTGGATGATCTGCGGGATCGTGAAGCCAAGCCAGCGCATCCAGTAAATGTAAATGATCCCGCATCCAGTGCTGACGGCGTCTTGATCGGTCTTCTGGGTGGTACTGATCCAATCCGGGCGACCGGCCTTATCCCACGCGGGGCCGGTCGTGAATGCGTCGAGAGTACCGTCTGGTGTTTCTTGCTCAGCACAAAATCGCGAGAGCGCCTCTCCGTTGGAGAAGCCACACCCCCAACCTCTGTTTTGTGGCCCCATAAACGATTCGGACAGTTCGGCAACGTACAGGCCAACCTCAAGGTTCAGGGGGTTGACCGTCGTGCTCGCGAACGTCGCGTCGAGGTACAAAACGCCGCCTACGGTGAAGTCACAGCCATCGTGGTATGCACCTCCCGACCCGTCGTTGTTTCCGCTCAACGGCGCGATGACAACGTTGACCGTGCCGCCAGCGATCCCGAACAATGTCTGCATATCTTTGTATGGACCGGCGACGGAATTCAGCATCTGCGTAGCGAGCGACAATCCTTGCGTCCCGAGCACTGGGTCGTAGGAGACCATTATGTTGTCGACGACGCCAACTTGGGTAGCCGGATAGTCGAGCCCCAAAGGGGCAGCCGCGGCGATCTGTTCGGCAGTTCTTTTTTTACGTGTTCCGCCGGGCGGAAGAAGCTCCCGATGAGTAACCATTGATCTGTCCTTTAAACGGATTTCCGTTCTGGCCGCGCTGAAGATCCGGATCATTCTAGATCAACACGGGATGGAAAATGCACCCCTTCCGCCCGACCTCGGACGCACGCGCGTTCACGCGCGAACCTCCTCATCGATCAAGAAGACTTCAATCGCGCATTGATCGCGGTAAAACTTGAGTTTCTTGCGACTTGAAGAGGGTTCGAGGGTGCGCGTGCGTCTACGTAATTAACGCGCACCAAAAGAGATAACCTCATTCTTGTGGGGAGTCGGCCTATCATTCCTAAGAACAATCAGTAGGAGGCGTGCACATGGCGGCGAATCAGGTAGTGCTTTACTTCGACAAGCAGGAGGATGCTCTGCTTTTCACCGTGGCTGCCAGTTCGGTGATGTCAGCGGAAGCGCCGGTCCACGGCAATGAAGCAGTGGTCAAGGTTGCGGAGGAGATTTGCAAAGCCAGTCGAATCACGGCTGAGGGTGTTCTGAACGTTATCTGAAGGATGGCACAATTAAGATGGTTCGAAAAACTGCGCTGCAAGTCGGAGCTCTCGCACTACTCGCTTTCATGGCATGGAATGCATACCTTGCTGGCAAGCATTTAAAACAGATGCAGAAAATTGCAGCGCTCACACTGGAAAGCTCCATTATCCATTCGGACATCTCCGCGATTCTGAAAGACTTGACCGAGATGGAAACAGGTCAGCGCGGATACCTGCTAACCGATGACCCTTCGTACTTGCAGCCCTACACCGACGCGAAGGGCAGGATCGGAACCGATTTTGCCGCCCTTCGTGCAGGGTTGGCTGATCGAGCGGAGCGCGAACGATCCCTGGAGTCACAGCTCGAGTCTTTGGCTAACTCAAAGCAAGCTGAGATGGAGCACACTATTAGTTTGCGCCAACAGGGGTATCGCCACCGCGCATTCATGCTGGTGGATTCAAACGAAGGTATGGAATATATGGACAGAGCTCGCTGGCTTCTGTCTTCGCTATCCGTGGCGGAGGCCAGCAACTTCGCGAAACTCAACAAAGAGAGGAATGCTGGCGCAAGTAAGGCTTTGGCAGAAACCATTGTTGTCAACTCATGTCTGCTCGTACTGACAGCATGTCTGTTTGGACTCATCCGCTACCACGGGGAAATGCTCGAACAAAAATCTGCACAGAGCAGACATGAGCTAGTCTTGCGCGATTTGCAGCTAGAAAAACTAACATCTGCCCTCTCCCACCAAGCCCGCTCCAAGACCTGTGCCATCGAGGCGAGCGCCCGCCTTCTGTTGGAGAACTACGGCGGATTTCTACCACGACAAGGGCACGAATACGCCGAGCAGATAAAGGAAGCATCGGTACAAATGGAGCTACTCCGACAAGATTTAGTTGGCAGCCCAGGCTCCAACAGCGATGAGAAGGCAGCTTAGCAACTTATTGGCCAGGCCACTGGCTGTGCTCCCAAGCACCCGTTCGCGAGGTGTCTAATTCTGCTCATGCCTTCGGTTATCTGGTAACATCGCGTGTTCACTCATTGACCGGGTTGTGAGTGAAACGCTTGGATGCTTTGAGAGCCAAGCGGTGTTACGACCGAATCTCCTAGGCTGCTGCGGACAGCGCGCAAATGTGTGTGTCATCGCTGACCACACGCGCCAGATGCGGCGAAGGCGAATGACGGTTTCGACTCAACCTTCCCACCCAGTACTCGGCTCAGACTGAGCAAACTGACTGCCACAGCCGGCGCAATGACCGTTTAAACCCTCGCTAATGACTTCGCAGTTGGCACACAAGACTGCTTTTTCTAA
This sequence comes from uncultured Acidobacteriota bacterium, assembly GCA_963759395.1. Classification (GTDB taxonomy): domain Bacteria; phylum Acidobacteriota; class Terriglobia; order Terriglobales; family Acidobacteriaceae; genus CAVWZH01. Next base: position 489,266 of record CAVWZH010000007.1, read on the forward strand.
ACGAACCAGATTCGTGTTGAGCCAACCTTGACCAGCCATGTTTGTCGCTCCTCCGTCGGGTTAAATCGAATCGACTAGTAGAGAAATATGGATGCAGTTCAGTTGCTAAAGCAGAAACGCTGGAACCGAAGTGATACCTCGGTGGAAAATCCTTGCACATGGCTGTGGGTCAGGTGGAGAGGCATCTTGCCGGTAACCGGTTACTGGTGTAAACGCCTGCGGTGGGGGTGGCGTACGCCGTACTGCAGCTTCGCGTACTCCGCTTTTGCTTTGAAACCTTGCCATGAGCCGTTCGAGCCAGTTTGGAAGCTGCCAGAGATAGCGCTGCGGAGCATTACGTAAGTACCGGGCTGGCGAGGACGGGAATCGATTCGCCTACACGGAGGGCTGGTCTGATGGAGCAGGCATCGGTTGGCCCAAGACCTGAGCTGATATCGAATCTCTGTCCCGGTAGAGCAGAATCACGATCTGGATGAGCAGGATCGCGGCCAGGGCGAAAAAGCCCCAAAGGTAGAACTGCGCTATCGCGGGCCAGGCGGTGGTTAGAGGTTTGAAATCGATATACGCGATTGCGGCAGTGGCCAGAAGAACGAGAGTGGCCGCCATAGTTCCCAACCCTGGGATCTGTGCAAAACGACCCAACAGGTAGGCGCGAAGCTCGATTGCGAACCGAACCAGGACCGAGAGCAGCATCGCATCGACCACGATCAACGTGGCGGCCAGTACGGTCAACTTGCCTTCCACGATCCATCCCGCGTCCTGAAACATGGGCATACCTTGCGCGATCAACCGGATAATCCCAAGGCCAACTACACCAATACCTAAGTTCGCGGCTACCCGCGCAAATGGCCCGCCCAATTTCGATTTGATAGACATCTTCAGCTTCCGGTGATTATTTCGAACGTAATCCTCCGCCTAGCGGGATTGAATGTAAAGAACCGAGCGTCCATGTACGCTCGTACCGTGGGGATCCCGAGTTCCTGCTGCCGAGCCGCAGTCTTGGAGTCTGAACGGAGCAAGTTGGCTGAGCGCATTGAGAACGCACAGTCCGCTATGCTGGGCCGAGGGCGAAGACTGGCGAAGTCGCCAACAGGTCACGAAAGAGAGTGCGAAGCCATCACCCGAGCCCTACACATTTTGACGTTACTGTAAGAAGTTGGGAGCGGAGTGACAGTCTAAGCTGGTCAACGCAGGGGCGGCACGAAATTGTTCCCAGCGGACTGAGGCAGATCGAGCGTTCATTTGTCCGGGAAAAACCCCCTTTCTGAGGTAATGGCAGGCAAGCTCGTAGGTGGACAAGATCGTGGGTAAACTGATTTCCGACGAAGCGAAAGAGCCTGCCCTGCTGCGCAGTCCAGGATGGACCCAGGGAATGTCCAACTGTGTCCTTCCGTGACGCTGTAATCCGCCAAACCAGCAGTATCCTTAGCACATCTTAGAGTACTGCGCCTCTTCGACAAAGCCATGGAATGTCCGCATTGCCACAGGCAAACTAGCCCACGTGCTACCCATTGCGGGTCCTGCGGTGGGGGCATTCCTCCTGCACAATACCTGCTGGAGGAGTCCGGCATAATAAAGCCCACCCGCCGAGCTGCGGCCGCGGCATCGGTCGCTGCGCCAAATGGCGCCTCGAGCCGTGTAGCAAAGCTCGGCGACCGATTTATTGCGTTCGTGCTGGACACTGTGGTTCTTTTCGGCGCGTTTGCTGTGGTGGATGCCTGGATTTTCATGCGATGGGGTACGGTCGAAGGGGTTGAATTAAGTCTCACCACTGCTTCGCTTCTGATGGCCGGGGTCCTCAATGCCCTGATCCTCTTTGCTTACGGTTGGCTGCTGGAGGCCAGCTTTGGCGCCACCCTGGGTAAAGCCCTGGTTGGAATCCGAGTGGTTAGAACCAGTCAGCGGAGCGCGTTGGCGGCTTCGGCGATTCGGAACCTGCTCCGGATTGTGGACGGACTCGGCTTTTACTTGGTGGGAGCAATGGTTGCGGGTTGTTCCCCTTGTCGTCAACGACTGGGAGATCTTTGTGCCGGCACGGCCGTGGTCGAAGGGGAGTTCAGTACTGCCAGGAAGATGCTTGCCCTGGTACTGTGGATGGCCGTGCTGTCAGGGGTTGCCTGGGCAGTTCCTCGTATCTGTTCGGAAAACAATGCAGGGCAGCATACTCGGTACTTGAACCAGGTCGTCGTTCAGGTCGGCAGAACGGAAAACTCTGCTTATTTCAGAGTCGCCCGGCTCAAAATCGATATTCAGGTCGCCTCCAATACGGCGTCGTCGGCAGGCATGTAGTTGCCCCTTCGTAATCTGTCGTGTCTCCGCCGGTGGGGGCTACGCTGTAGAGAGCTACCTAACTTCAGCGCTAAACGCTGAGGCAAATGCGCGCGGCGCGTTGGTTCGGCTCCGCCACAAGCCGTAACGCACAATGGATCCTCCGGGTCATCTGTTCCTTACGCCCGTCGATTGTCCGCGCCCGCTTCGTTGATGAAGGTTGACGATTCGCGAGAAGCCCCAAGGATGCCAACGGGGAGACGAAAACACTTGGACCAAATATCCGCGAGGGATTGAGCTAGTTTTATGCAAGCATTCGAGATTCTTACCGCACCAGCGGATGCGCATAGTGCCAGACCGAGAGCCTCTTCCATGGAGGAGGGTAAAACCATGGTGGCGCGCTTTCAGTTACTATCGCTCAAAGAGTACGCACGATTACTCCTCCCATTTCTAATCTTTGGCGTCCTGGGTATTGTTGCCAGGTTCAGATACCCATATTGGTGGCCTGCTAACGACCTTGTCTACTTCCTGGCGAACGCCTTTATGGTCGCCATGGTCATGGGCATCATATTGGCACTCTTCTCCGCCAAATTGCTGATTGAAAGAGCCTCCGAAAATTTAGCCCGAAGGTTGATAGCACGGGGTTTGCCGGCAGAACTCCAAGGCCCGATTAAGGATATCGTCAACACGGAGTTTGTTAGAGATCACTACGTCAAGTCCTACACTTTTTCCGCGCCTGAGAGCGGGCAAGTAAATTTGGACATCGAAATTCGTTTTGAGGTAAGGAACTATTCAGACTCGGCCCTGGACTACGCTCCGGAGATCACGGAAGAGAGTTCTTGTCATCCTGAGTTTCGATTCCTTGAATATGGAATCGCAGGAAAGAAGATCCACACCTTTTCTGACGAGAACCTATCATCAAAAGCGGAAAGCGTGAGTGAAATCAATGTCACACGCGTGCCCAGGAATGCCCTGCCAAAAGTTAGTCTAAAGCCCGCCAATGGGAGCGACAGGTCTGTGTGTCAAGTCACATGGAGGTATCGCGTAACAATGCCAGAGCAGTACTGCGATGTTACGGGTTTTGACGAGGCTACTATCGGCGCAACTTTGCAACTGCAGCATATTCCGGAAGGACTTCACTTCGGATCCGGGGGTGATGGTAGCCTGCACCATGAGTGGGGCAGCCGGTCATGGTACTTCGACAGACCGTTTATCACGGGTCAACACGTGCGGGCCTGGTGGGGCGGCAAAAAACTATAGATGCTTCTTTCCGGAAATGACCCTCGGCAGATTTGCTTTTAACGATTTCCCAAGCTAACCCAAAACGCTCGCGCCAAGTACACGAATCCCAAGAACGCGCACAGCAGAGAAAAAAGGAGCAACGGCATTGCTTCGCGGTAAAGGGCGAGTGGGGGCTGGAACGGAACGCCGAACTCGAACATGCCGTACAGCAGGGACGGCGCGGCTATCATTAAAAGTGCAACTATGTTTTTCATGCGGTATAAACTGCGCTCGGCTTGCAATTGGAGCGCCCACCTCCCACGTGAGTTAGGGCGGGTTGAGAGTTGACGCCCTCTTCCGGCTCGCGCAAAGTTCTCATGTCCCTGAGACCAGAACAAGGGCACGAAAAGGGCGCCCTGATGGCACTCCCGTGCCGGTCATCGCCAGCGAGCCATCCCCGACCATAGGCACAGCCCCAACGTAAGGTGGGACCAAGTTTTTGCACCTAGCGGCTTGCTAATCAAGCTTGCGGAGTGGAAATAATGCTCAAACGAGGGCGGAGTGACAAGCCCGAGGGCGGGGCTGGTAAATTCTCAGTTGGTGTAATTGATTCAGGCCCCTGGTAGATGTGCTATCGAACTTTGTATTCTCGTTGATTGCTCCCGTGAGGAAGCCCTTGCCCAATGGACTGAATGGCACAAAGCCGATGTCAAGTTCACTGGCATTTGGCGGATCGAAAGGCACGATCATCCCACGACTATCGCCACGGGAGAAGTCGGCGATCAGCTCATCGATTTCAACAATCCGCCTTTCTCCCCGGCCTCGAATTTCCTGTTGTGGATTATTTCCGATTCGTCCGGCAGTTAGTCGCTCATCAGGGTCTGCTGCTGAGAAAAATTCCTACTCTGTTTCGCCGCTGTGGTTCTAACCTTCTCCATTGCCAGTCTCCTTTATCTCTTGCGCTTCGAGCGCGTCGATAACTTGGGGAACCACAGTCCAAAAATCTCCTCGATAGTGGCCTGGAAGTGCTGTGGACGTGGCACGCCAAGGCCATTTACGCGGCGTTTTTTTGGACTAGGCTAATTCTCAAGAGGTTCTAGGGCGCCCTCCTTCACGCGGGAGCTCTCATGCTATTCCTGGCGGGCTTCGTCATAGGGCTGGTATGGTCGAACTGGGTTGAGTATGCCTACCATCGCTGGGCCATGCACTGGCCCAGTCTGTACCCGCCTGCCGCGATGCGCCACACCCTGCATCATTCCGCTCCTTCCGATCCGCAACACATCACAATGACATTTGGCTACTGGGCGGCCATCTTTACGATGAACGTTCTGCTCTGGGCTGTTCCCGACCGGCTGCTCCATTTGCGAATGCTGCCGGGGCTGGCTACAGCATTTCTGCTCTATATCGTTGTGGGGATCGAGATTCACCTGCGAACGCATGACGGTAGATGGGTGCCGGAGTCTTGGAGGGCGCATCACTTATCGCATCATCGCAGACCGCAAAAGAACTTCAACATTTTTCTGGCTCTATTCGACAGGCTGCTTGGCTCCAGGGAGAAGTGTTTCTTGAATACCCGGAGGCTTGTCAGGCCTCACTCCACACCCTTGCGCCAGAAACCCATCTAACGCGATGGGCGTTGAATGGCACGGTGTTGCGCCTCGCCTTTAGCAGGCCGACTCGAAGTGCGGTCATCGCCAAGGCGGTAAGATCAGTCTTGACTCCCGCTATGCTAAAGTTATGTAATTTCTGAGCCCTTGCCTCCAAACCTGCGCCTGAGGCGGGATGCGAGACAATGCAAGTCCCAGCGCGGAGGTTACCATGCGCCACAATGTTCGGGACTATCGTTCCAAGCAAGAATGGGAAAAGATGTACAGGACTGCGATTCTCGAATCCGATCCTCGCAAATTAGCGACCCGAGTCGAAAAGGCAGAAGCGGCCATCGTTGCTCGGTCGCAGCAACTGTCTGAATCCTCGGCCACACACAATAAGGAGCAAGAGGCAATTGTGCGAGCACACTACATCCTGAGTATGCTGAAAAATATCAGCTCAGCTCCCCACGCTTGAGCGATTGCCGGTCACTGCTGGCCGCTTGACGTCTGGTTCGAAAACCGCAAGCAAACGAGTGTTCTTGTCAATTCCGAAGCTACAGATGCGTGACACGCCTATACGAGCTACTCTTCTTTCGCTCACGCGGTCAATGGGTGCAAACGCCTGATTTCAACAGCAATGCTGTCCACGACCATGGTCTGACAAACCCCGGCTTAGTCAACACGTCCCGGATTTCTAAACCGCCCATCTATTTGTGTCGAATGTCCATGGGGGCTCGGGTCCGATCCAGTGGAAAAACTTGCAGTTGCCATTTGACCGGGACGGATTTTGGCAGGTAGCACATAGTTTTGTCACAAGCCTGATAGTCAAGCTTGCCCAAAATTGTCGAAGATCTTTCCGTCCTTCCCAAGCGAGCCCCAGAACTCCGCGCTGGAGCTCACTCTCACATCCTGGCTGATGCGGAATGTTCCCTCAAAGACGGGCACGCGCTCCTTGATCGCGGGCATATACAGGATTTTCGACGCGGGAAAAACTGGTGGTTTTAGCTCCAGCTGCGGGATTGGATCAATCACCAGCCGGATGGGCTTATAACCCTTAGCGCCCGGCGCATACACATGCATATCCTGGGGCAAGCCGTACTTCCGCCGCGAGGGTGACGCGAGTGCCGGGCACGCCGGTGGGATCGGATTGTTCGAGCGCCAGTTGTAGATTCGGCGCTTCCACCGTTTCTATTACTTCCTGTCCCAATTCCGGGAAAAGCTTGGCAATGATGCTATTTCCGGTCAGCCGCTCCCGGTATTTCGCTTCGAAGAACTTTTCCCGAATGACGCCCTTAGTATCGATGAAAAAATATCCAGGGCGAGCAAAGCCCTTCTGCATCCCGGTAGCTTCCTCATTGAGGACGCCATAGGCGTTGATGGTCTTCGAGTCAGGGTCCCCGAGCAGTGGGTATTCGATCTTGTGCCGGTCAGCAAAATATTTCAGGATTTCTTCAGAGTCATAGCTGATGGCCGCCAGCTTGACCCCTTGCTTTTCGAATCGCGGGATTGCGCTTTGCAGCTGGACCAGCTGCCCTTTGCAGAAGGGTCACCAGTCGGCAGAACGGAAAAAGAGAAGAATAGTGCCTTTCGTTCCTTTCAAGGTGTCGAGAGTTTGTATCCGGCCAAACTGGTCGCGAATCGAAAATGCGGGAGCCTTCTGACCGACCGCGAGTCCAATCGACATCGACTCGATGGAAGCGATCTGAATCGTGTCGCCATCGAGCGTCCCCCGGACGGTCACGGCGTCGCCTAGGCGAGCCCCTACCGATTCCTGCGGCTCAAGGCCGTACATGACCCGGCTTGTATCGTCATATAGCGCGAGCTTCGCCCCCGGAACGTTCTTGGTGCACTCAGGAGACTCGTTAAAGGCTTCGTCTGCGTTGCAGCTGCTGGACACAAGAATGCCAGACCACGATCCGGAACTTGTTGCCTTGTTCTGCCCCGCCACCGCGAGAGGTGTTATCGAAAAAAGCGCTACCAGATACAACAAGAAGCGTTTCGCCGTAGAATCAGCTCTGGCTGACAGCATCAATTCGAAGATTCCTTTCATTCTTGAACCGCCCGTACTGTACGCCTGACAATCTCGGCACACAAGGGTCTCCGAGCCACTGCGGCTTTTCCCTTCGAGACTGAACGAAGGGGTAACTGATGTCATAACGACGTCGGCCTCACAACGGACCGAGTAGACTTTGCGGTATCCAACCAAAAAGGCTCGGGATGAAGGAGGCCGAGATGAAAATTGTAGGCTGTGATCTGCACGCAAGACAACAAACCATAGCCATGGTGGACACGGAAACCGGGGAGTTCGTGGAGAGGACACTTTCTCACGAAGGCAACGCCCTGCGAGAGTTTTACGCAGCCTTGGAGGGTCCGGTGGTGCTGGGCATCGAAGCTACGGGATCCATGCAGTGGTTCTTGGAACTGCTGCGAAGAGTTGGGAATCCAATGCCGCGTGGGACATCCGGCCAAGATCCGCGCGAAAGAAACGCGGAAGCAGAAACATGATCGGCGAGGTGCACGGTTGATATTGGAACTGCTCATCGAAGATCGCTTTCCGGAGATTTGGATGCCCTCGATCGAAGAGCGGGACTTGCGAACCTTGCTGCGGGACCGACATCAGTGGGTAAAGATGCGATCACGATTGCAGCACACCTTGCAGGCGATCGCCCTCAATCACGCCCTGCGCCGAGGCCACGCGCTCTGGAGTCAGGAAGGGCAGAACACACTGCGGGCACTGCCCTTGCCACCCTACACCAGTCAGAGACGGACAGAACTGCTGAGCTTGTATGAACAGTTGCAGCAACGAATCCAGGAACTAGATAAAGAAGTGGAAGCCCAGGCCCGACAAAGGCTACAGGCGCGCCGGCTGCTCACCCATCCGGGCGTAGGTGCGGTGACGGCTTTGGCGACCGATGTGTTTCTCGGTGACCCGAGTCGTTTCGACACCGCCAACCAGGTGGCCAGCTACATCGGGATGATTCCGTGTGAGCACACCAGCGGGAAGCGACAACGACTGGGAAAACTGACCAAGCAAGGCAACTCCCTGCTGCGCTATCTGTGGACCTGTGGACCGAAGCAGGGATGCATGCGGTACGGAAAGACCCGGAGTTGCAACGCTTCTATCGGCGCAAGCTCATCCAGAAAGGAATGGGCAAGGCCAGGATCGCAGCGGCACGCAAACTGGGTATCCGGCTGTGGATCATGATGCGTGACCAGATTGATTACGAACAGTTCTGTCGCCGCGGAAGGTTGCGGCAGAAGGGGAAAGCCCATGCGGGGATGCCTGATTTCAACAGTGGTCCTGCAAGGCAGTGACCGGGTCAACTGAATAGGCTACCCGCCTCCCCATGGGAGGGGAGTTTGCATAACACATCATGATCGAGCGTGACCGAAGAGATGTCTGGTGGGCTACGCCACCACAATGATGAAGAAGACGGGCCGAGCCATGCGGTTGGATACAAATCATCGAGAAGTAAAGGTCGTTACTCTTTCGAAGGAACCAGTGCGTCTGCGCTGAGGGGAAAGTATGTACCGACTTACAAAAATAGAACCCCAGGTCCCTTGACACGACCGACGTCGTTAGAGATGTTGAAACCAGCCATTGCACACGTTGAGAAATTGCCAGTCGCCCGCCGACGCCACCGCCTGGAGCTCCAACCATCATCGGACTGCAAGCCTGTGTTAAGCTGTTGCGCCAAATCAAGCTCCCAAGGAGGCAAGATGAAAGCCGCAACCTTAGTCCTGCTGGCGATGATTGTCCTCTCGCCGACCGCTAGTCTGTTTCCTCAACCCCAACAACGGGACGTACCTGCTGAAGTCGATTCAGCTAGGCAGTCCCTAAAGACTGCATATACTGAACTGCAGCATGCTGGCGGCGACTGGGGCGGCCATCGCATTGCGGCCATGAATCACATTGACCAGGCTATAAAAGAGCTGGGTGAAGCGGAAAAATACGCACGCGAACATCACGAGATGAAGTAGAAGGCGTGAGAGTACAAGGCTGCTGAGGTGCGCGCGAAAGTGCGGCAGGCGGATTGTTGGCAAGGGGCGCCCCTACTGCGCCGCCAGTCATTGTCGAACTAGCTGCAACCGGAAAACGACAGCGTTCCCACTGCAAAGGTGTTTCCCGGCGTGACGGTTACGGCGTTGCTCTGCATATCACTTTGGCCACAGACCGGAGGGCCGTCCGCCGAGAAGAGTGGTGCCTTAGAGGTTCCCCGCTTTGTCCCGAACCAAACCTGCTTCAGGATTCGCCCCGTCTCCTCCAGGTAGCGCAGCTCACGATCTGCCTTGGGCAAAAGTAAAACCGGATGCGTCATTCCTCTCAATCTCACTGTGTGCTGCTTTTCGCAGTAAGGTTAAGGGGTCTGACCCATCCGGTCATCTTCTTTGTTACTCCTCTGGGCATCTGGATTTCAGTGACACACGTCACTGCGCGCTGTGACGGGCCCCCACAATGATGACGCCTTTGGCGATGGAGATATGCCTTGGCAGGGGTGAGCGCCGCCGAGAAGAGTGGTGCCTTAGAGGTTCCCCGCTGCGTCCCGAACCAAACCTGCTTCAGGATTCGCCCCGTCTCCTCCAGGTAGCGCAGCTCACGATCCTTCTCCAGAGCCTTGCTAATCACGTCTTCCAGCTTGGGCGGAATATCTCGATTGAAGCGAATCGCCTATCCGAAGAAGGTTTTTCACCTTCCACGAGGCCGCGATTTGGCCTCACCTCAGGGTGTTTGACAGTGGCCACAGCCCTGGGTTAGTAATAGTAGACAGAGCATGTTCGACCCCCGGTCGATCCTCAGAGAATCGGCAGTAACGTACTTCCCAGATTGGTTAGTAAAGTAATCTCCACCAACAACTAAAAATCCAACGAGCCCCAGGAGTGGGCCAATTACGATGCACGCCCGAAACCGTGTAACCACGGGGTTTTGGCGCGCATGGAGGAGATTGAAATGACAATTAAGAAGCCAGTAACTGAGAAAGTCATCGCCGCAAATCGCGCGAACGCGCAGGACTCCACCGGGCCGGAGGACTGCACGCACGTGAAAGGCAATGCAAGAAAGCACGGCTATCGCAGTAAACAACTCGTTTTCGCGAACCCAGAGGAAGAAAACCAATACAACGCCTTGCTGGAGGAACTCGACGGATACTACCAGCCCGAGGGACCGATCGAGGAAATGCTGATCGAAGAAATCGCACGATGCCGGTGGAGTTTAGACGACTTGCAGGTCTGGGCAGTGCAGGAAATTAGCAATCGGCGTCAGGCCACGAAAGCGATTCTGCAGGGGGTGGCCGAGAACTACGACGAAGAGCAGCTCCCCTTGTTTACCACGGCAGGAGGTTCCAATTCTGCCGCTCAGCTCGGGTGGGATTGCCAGGGGCTAATCGTGCGAACCGGCAGTAAGAATTTCGAGCGGGAAGAATCAAGGAGCGGCATGCCGGATAAGTTGGGCAAGACGGACAAGACCGGCGACGTGCAGATCGAGGTGAAGCTCAACACGTCGATGGACTCCATCCTGCGGTACCAGGCAGCGCTGAAACGGGATCTATACCGCGCCATTCGAACTCTTGGCGAGATCCAGCAGCAGAGGCAGGAGAGTGGAGAGAAGGTGCTGCCATGAGCACGGAGCCATCGCAGTTCACTTCGGACAAAGGCCGAGAACGAAAAGCGCGGTCGGAAACGCACGCCAATCGTGGCGAAACGGACCGACCTTCAAAATTCGACGAGTTTACCGATCGGCATTTGCGCCAAGCCATCGAGAATAAAGATGTGGGTCTCGACGGTTTACAAGCTGCGCGTGTTATGCTCGTGAAACTTTTTGGCCGGATCGAACGAATGCATCAGAAGATCGACGCGGCTTTCTGCGGTCAGCCTTTTCTGCAGGAACTGTCTCCCACCTGCCCTGCCAACGTCCGTCGGTTCAACACCTACTTCCGCGAGCACAAGAAGGTTACCCAGCTTTTGGGTTACGCCCTCGAGTTGTGGAGTTTCACGTGCGGCCTGAAGAGAGAGGACGATTGGACCCCCGTATTAATCGCGGACATGAACCGGAGGGACTTGCAGGAAGCCCTTCGGCAAAATCCCAACCAGAACGCAGCCGCGAGCGCAAGGTCGGTGCCTGGGCACGAGGTCCAGGCTCCGACGGAAAAAACCGAAAGAGCACCAGTTACGCAGATTGACATCGGCCGATCCGGCAGTTCTACGGCCGACAAGAATGGCGCTAAGAAATGCGGCCGGGGGCCCTAGCTTGGTTCACGCAGCGCAAAAATATGGTTTCTGCCAAACAAAGCCACTAAGTGCCACGTTTTCAATAGAACCTTTCGCTGGTGGATCACTGTGGCTCGTGACGCCATGGGAAAAGACAGCGCCTGACTCCAGGGGAATTGCCCAGTGGGGGCTACACAGAAAAAGCGCTTCGATGCGCTCGGCATCCAGTCAAAGAGCCGAATGCACCACCTGATACACACGCCCGACCATAGGCACGCCGGCCACTTCCCGCAACATTTTGCGTGAAAGGCGAGTAGAGGCCAGGCGAGCCGGGATCACGGCGATGGCTTTCATGTCAGCCTAGTGTCAAGTTTCTGCGCCCGCCTGACAAGAGGCGAACTGGTTTCTTATGTTGGCGATCATCAGGACCGGCAGCAATCCGGCTACCGGAAAACAACTAATGATGAATTTCTCTGTTTTGCCCAAAGGGAGGTGCTGGAGCCACGCTTTTCGCCACAAGGTGAAAAGCCTTGCACACCGGGCACTTCGCGGCCTGATAACAATTGACTATTAGATCGGGAGCGCATAATATGACGCGGTCCTGCCAGCCCCAGCGGGAGCGGGCGTCCGTTGTCCGCGCGAAAATCTGTTCATCCCAGGTTAAAGATCTGCGTCCATGTGGACAATTCCTCAGGATGGAAGACATTGTGACTGCAAATCTTCGCACCAAAAGAAAAGAGAGAGTCTCCATGAAAAGATTTCTGATGCCGGCTAGTTCCATCTCCATGAAGAAGGTGGCCTTTGTTATCCTGGCTTGCGCCGCGCTCACGCTTTTGGCTGCGCCTGCCATGGCGGACGTCGCGGATCCTTGCATTGCCGCGGGAGCGCCGGCGGTTTGTGGCGTAACGATCACTGTAACAGGGACGACTGGCAATCTGACAGCTACGATCGCGGTGCTCCGACCCGAACTATGACGGCTCGGAAGACCAGATCGTGGGAATCATAAACAGTTCGTCTGTAAGCCTGGGTGCGATCGTTCTCAGCGGACCTGCAGGTGGCATTGGCGCTGATGGCCTGTTCGCGTTCGATGGAGATGGACCTTGTACTTGGTTCCACACCTGTTCCTACGGCCCCGACCCGGATATCAGGGTCCGAACAACACATTTGTCGGCATCAGCCCGGACTATTCGACCGGCAAGGTTTTGTTCACGAACCCACTCCCGCGCCATGGTCCCGGCCAGCACCGGGATCACGTGGTTTGGTTTGGACAACACGCCTACCGCAGTCGTGGCGTTCGGGGAAAACCAGCCAATGGCGGCGAACACGAGATCGGTATACCAATTTGGTCCCGTTAATTGCGCGCCGAACGACGGCGAACATTGTTTGCACAGAGACTCCCAGCCAATTCCCCGACGACTTCAAGATCACGCCCCTCGCCGCAACCGCCGCCGGCGACACGCTGACTGTGACCCCAGTGCCTGTGTCCTTTTCCGGTGGCTTCAACCCGGGAAGCTTCACCGGTTTGCAGTGCGTTCCCTACTATGATTACGACCTCGTGGGGGGCATTCCGGGCACGACCCCGCTTTGCGTCGAGATCGAAGTGGACTGCCCCACCGCATCACCAGATGCGTGCGCATGGCCCAACTCAACTCAGTTCGACTACGGCATCGACGCTGAGATCTCCCCAGGCAACCAGAATTTCCTGATCGGCGGCCCTCATGTGCTGGTACAGCACGGAACGCTCCCGGAATTGCTCCCTGTCCCACCAGTGGATGGACCACCGACATCTTAACCGCGTACACCGGGGCGGGGGTGGGGCCGGCTACTTCATCCGATCCTCCTCCGTCAAAAGCCGGCAGCAAGACCGGCCCTTCGTGCTACGTAGTAGCTTTCGACCCCACACAGTCTACGGGAGGCGCTAATGCTGCTCCCATCCAGGTCGGCCAAACCGTTGGCTTCCCCGGATTTGAATTTTGGTCCAACACCGAAACGCCAAGCTGTACTCCGCACGCACTGGTAAACTGCGTTACTGACCCCGCGCTCATCCCCCTCAGCTGGGATCAAACGACTTCCTCCGGCGTCGCGGTCAAGAACCTGACCCTGTGCTCGAACGCCGCTGGTACAGGATGCACCGCGCCTTGGGTACATCTCTCCTTGAGTGCGGTTTCTCCAACCGCCGCGTGTCAGGCCCTCTCGACACCGTCGCTACCAATCCTGGGGGGATTAGTACACCCCAAAAACACAAATGAGTACACTGTCGTCTGGTACATCCTGGCCAACCCGAAGGGCTTGGCGGGCTGTCAAGTCCGCCCAGTCTTGCAATTTGACAGCGGCGTGATTGCGTCGCCAGCAGTGTTCCAAATCTTCAACTGATCCGCTGTTCTCTCGCTGGAAAGGGTGCAGGTTGCAACCTGCACCCTTTGTCCTTAAGTTTCCCCTCTAGACGCTGGGTTGGTGGTCGATTCCTATCGTGAGATCTCTTCGGGACATCGCCCTGCTGGGGCGGATCAGTTCTTGGAGGCCTGCAACTGTCGGTTGGCTTCGTCGTACATTGTCTTGAAGTCCATACGATCTAGGATCTTCTCGGCACCCGGCTCTTTGCGCATGTCATCCAGCAACTGAACGGTAGTGCGGTAGTGTTGCTGGGCCTCGGTCTGTTTGCCAGCGGAGTGAAGGGCGGAGGCCAGCAGATAATTCGCTTTAACGCTGAGCGGCTTCAGGCCGATCTTGTTGGCCCGCAAGAGAGCACGCCCCAACTCTTGCTGCGCATGGGCGTTGTCGTGGTTCTGGAGCATAGCCTGGGCCAAATTGATCGAGCACTCTACCGAAACAAACTGAACCCCCTGTTCATCAGCCTGCTGGGTCAACTGGCGAAAGCTCGCAACGGACTGCGAAACGCTTCCTCTTTGTAAGTTGACTTGGGCGAGATTCGCCTTTGCAGTGAGGATTTTGTCGGGCTCCTTGCTCCGGACAGCCGCCTGCAGGGCTTGTTCATAAAGGACACCCGCCAACTTGGTGTCACCCTGGTAATAAGCCTTGTCTCCCTGAAACCCAACTGTTTGGGAAACCAAGCCCTCGTTCTTCTGTTCCTGCGCCAATTTGAGTGCGTCATCCAAATATTGTTTTGCCTCGTCGCCGCGGCCGGCCAAGATCAGCGACTTTGCGTAACCACCCTCGACTTCAGTCATCGTGGCCGACCTATCTTTTAAGTCCCGGAAAGTCTTGAGTGCCTCTTGTTTGGAGGTTAGAGCAGCGCCGAAACGTCCCTGGTAATCGAACATCACCCCCAACGAGTAAGAATCAAGGGCTGCGCCGGATACGTCGTCCATGCTGCGGTGTAACTCCAAGGCGCGCATATACTGTGCAACGGCCTGGTCGTACTCTCCGAGCCGAACCGAAACATAAGCAAGGTTCTGGATGCTTTCGACGATGACACCGGCCACCTTTGATTTTTCGCGTAGCTGGAGCGCCTGCTCGTAGTAGGTGCGCGCATCTTCATATTGAGCTTTTTCAAAGTACACTGCGCCAATGTTGTTCAAGCAAGTAGCTTGCAAGCTTTCGTTGCCGAGATCGCGCTCGATCTGCAAAGCTTCTTTGTACATGGTCAGCGCCTGGTCATGGCTCCCACCGTCGTCCAACAAGTTAGCCATATCGATCAAGGTGTCTCCCAGACCGCGCTTGTCACCTATGTCGCGTCGAATCTGCAGTGCTTCCTGGAAATTTTTGAGGGCCTCCTTGTTTTGGCCCAGCGACGCCTGCGTTCTGGCAATCCCATTAAGACAGGACGCGATCCCGTTCTTCTGGCCGAGCTGGCGTCGGATGGCAAGAGCTTCCTGGTAGTTGTGCAATGCCTCCTCTGGCTTGTTCAATATTCGATAGGCACTACCCATATAGTTCAGAGTTGCAGCCTTCTGCTCCAGATTATCCAGTTGGACGGATAGAGTCAGCGCACGGTTTAGCGGATCAAGGCTGGCCTGGGCTTTGCCGTTATTGAGAGCCAGACGCCCCAGCGCGAGGTTCGCGGCGATATCCTTTGGATTGGCGGCCAGAATCTTTAGGTTGTACTCATTGGCCCTGGCAACGTCTCCGGTCTGCTCATACAGATCGGCCAGTACAGATTGCACGTCGCTGTTGTCGGGCGAAGCTTTGGCTAGATTCTCGTAGGCTTTAATCGCATCCGGAAAATTCTTGCCGATCTGAAAGTGAATAGCGGAGATCAAGTATTTTTCCCCTTCGGGGAGGTTTTGACTTAGATCCACAGCTTTCTGGGCGGATCCTTCCGCTTCACTGTCATAACCCAAACTGCTATAAGCCTGCGCCAGCCTGGAAAAGGCCAGCGCAAAGTTGGGGTCTGCCTTGGTCGCGGCCTCGAATTGCTTTTGTGCCTCCAGGTTCTTGCCGTCCCGCTGAAAGGCGACGCCTTGGTTGAAGTCGCGCAGTGCTTCCACCGAACTTGACGTCGGCTGGAAGGAGCTGGACTTCAATTCCTTAAGTACATTTTCTGGCAGGGCAAGTTGTTGGCGGATGGAATCGGCCAAGTGATCGATCCCGCCTGGAATTTCCTTTTCGTTGGGGATTTCCAGCTTTAGTGGTACCGTGCGGTCATTCTTGATGTCTTGCAAGGTGGCGTCAATGCGGATCTGGTCGCCGAATTTGGCGTACTGTCCCCAAACTACGCGATCGGCGGTACTGAAATCGGCCACTCGGCGAATCACGGTCGGGTCGAGCACAGTTGCGGGAGAAATGCGCAGGTCGCTGAAAATTTGGTGCAGCCGGTTCTGACTCACTGTGCGTAGCTGCGCCGACTGTCCCACATCCGTACTAAGCATTTCCGCAATGCTCGAGCCGAGCCAATCCAAGTTGGGGTCTCCCGAGGCGTTGCGGAAGGGCAAGATGGCCAGCGACGTTACGGGGCCATGCGCGACCGGAGTGCTGGCCTTGCTCCCAATCTTTTCCCACACCAGCCAGCCACCCGCTACCATGGCAACCAAGAGCGCGGCCAGACCGACCCAGCGCAACAGAAGTGGGGGAACCAGCCGCTTTGGTGGCGGCGCCACGATGGAAGCGGAAATCGGGCGTTTCCCTTGCCAGGCGTCCAGATCAGTGAGAATTTCCGGTATGTTCGCGTATCGCAGATTCAGGTCGCGCTCGAGGCACTTTGCCACGATGTCGCTCAGGCCTTGGGGAATCGTAGGGTCCAGACTCACCGCGGGAATCGCCCGTTCCTGGTTGCGTTTGAGCAGGCTGGCGATCGCTGTGTCTGCCTTGTAGGGCAGGTTCCCCGTCAGCAACTCAAAGAAGATCAATCCCAGGGCAAAAATGTCAGAGCGTTGGTCCAGGTCGTTCCCCATAGCCTGTTCCGGCGACATGTACTCCATGGTCCCGACCAGCGCCCCGGTTTGGGTCATGCCCTCGGACCCTATGGTGCGAGCCAGGCCGAAATCCATGACCAGGATCCGGCCCTGCTTATCCTGCATAATGTTCTGCGGTTTAAGATCCCTGTGGATTACCCCTACGCTGTGCGCGGCGTCCAGCGCCAGACACACTTGGCGAATTATCTCGGAAGCCTCGGCAGGCGGGAGTTTGCCACGATCGAGGAGTAGATGGCGGAGGTCTACTCCCTCGATGAACTCCATGGTGATGAACTTCACACCATCGGCCTCGGAAAGGTCGTAGATGCGGATCACATTCTTGTGGGTGACTTGATGCGCAAGCAACAGTTCCTGTTTGAAACGCGCAAGGATGGCGGGGCTTGAAGCCAGTTCGGGGCGGATGAGCTTGAGTGCAACGAACGAGTCCAGTTCGCGGTCTTTGGCCTTGTAGACCGCTCCCATCCCACCCTCACCGAGCAACTGAAGAATCTCGTAGCGGCCACCCAGCACATCACCGATCTCGAGTACGGCGGCGCTGACAAAAAGGCCGGTGGAGCGGCGTCCTGCAGACGACGGGCGGCGCGGAAGGTCTACTATGGTGGCGTCCAGATCAACTAGCGTTGCGTCGGGATCGAATGCCTTGGAAGGTAGCTTCGGGCCCGGATCGGCCATGGTTGCGCTTTCCGGGACAATCGTATCTGGAACTAGAGTGTTGTCACTGGAAGAGCTCTCACCCGGGTTCGGAGTCCGCGTTCCTCCCGCTTTACGGGAACGGTTCTGCTCTGGCCGCGACTTGGGTTCTTCCATGTGGTCACCCGGGCGAGTAGACAGAAACGGCGCCCGTTGCGTCTTATCGGGGAGAGGACAAGGCCAGTGAAAGTATATAACGAAGCCTTACCAGGTTGTCGTGAGTCTCTTGATGCCGTGACAACGCAATCCGCCTCCGCCGAAATGTTCTTTGCGGATAGGGTAGCGTTTGACACTGATTTGCACTGACCTTTAGAATCAGATAGTTGGACGTGGTTTGATGTATTGTCAGTGGTTGCGCGTTTTCCTTTAGTCCCAAGAGCTGACAAGTCCAGGTTCCTCCGCGCGTTTACTCACAGTCCCACGCGCCGTGGCGGCGTAGCTCAGGTGGTTAGAGCGACGGTCTCATAATCCGTAGGTCCGTGGTTCGAGTCCACGCGCCGCCACCAGTTCTTTACATTCTTTGATTGATGTCGTTCCTGTTATGCGTCTGGTCGTCAAAATCGGTACCAGTCTGGTCGCACCTGCGGGGCGCATTGACACTGGCCGCCTGCGCTCCCTGGTAGACCAGCTTGACCTGTCGCGCCACGAGTTCCTGATTGTCAGCTCCGGCGCGATTGGCTCCGGCATGTCGAATCTCGCGATGACTGAGCGCCCAACGAATGTTCCGCTGATGCAGGCTTGCGCAGCGGTCGGGCAGAGCCTTTTGATGCACACCTACGAGCAGTTGTTCTTCGGCAAGAAAGTAGTCGGGCAACTATTGCTCTCAAACGACGACTTCACTTCACCCGTCCGTTACAAGAACCTGCAGAACGCGTTGGGCGAGCTGCTGAAGTTAAAGGTTGTGCCGATCATCAACGAAAACGACAGCATATCGGTGCGCGAGTTGGTCGGCGCGTTTGGAGACAATGACGAGCTGAGTGCTCTGGTGGCAAAAGCGGTTGCGGCGGACTGGCTGCTGTTGCTCACCGATGTCGATGGTTTCTACGCGAATGATGACGGCAAGCGCCCCCGGCTATTGCGTACTATTGCAAAGCTTACACCGGCAATGGAAGCCGTGTGCAATGGCCATGGCAAGTTGGGAACAGGCGGGATGCAGTCCAAACTGCGCGCCGCCAAGTTCGCCAGCGAAGCAGGTGTGCACGTTGCCATCGTCAACGGACAACACCCTCACGCCATCGCATGGGGGCTGCAACGCAAAATCGGTACCTACTTTCCACCGCAGCGCGGAGGGCGGTGAGCATGGCGTCTTCGATCAGCCCCGTGCTTTCGACACAAGAAAAGCTTCTCCGTGCCCGTGATGCGGTCTCGCGGCTCGCGCAGCTTTCTACAGCAGAGAAGAATGCAATTCTGTTGGCGATGGCGGACGCTATCGAAAATAATGCAGAACGCATTCTGACCGCCAATCGCCGCGACCTTGACTCGAGTAACTTGTCGGGCGCCATGCGTGACCGGTTGTTGTTGAATACCGAGAGAATCGGCGGCATTTCCAGGGGTCTGCGTGAAGTTGTGAAATTGGCAGATCCAGTGTACGAAACGGTCGCCGAGTGGAAGCGCCCCAACGGTCTGAGCATCCGCAAGATTCGTGTTCCCATCGGGGTGGTCGGGATCATTTATGAATCGCGTCCTAACGTAACTGCTGACACTGTCGCGCTGACACTGAAAACCAGCAATGCAATCGTATTGCGTGGGGGAAAAGAGGCTTTAAACACCAATCAGTGCCTGGTGGAAATTCTGAACGGAGTAGAAGGCGTGCCGGAGGGCGCGATCGAGTTGCTCGACTCGAGCACGCGTGAATCGGTCCACGAACTCATAAAGGCACGGGGCTTCGTAGATGTTCTGATTCCTCGCGGAGGTCCTGAGTTGATCTCCTACGTGGCGGAGAACGCCACCGTCCCCGTGATCGAGACCGGCGCCGGCAACTGTCACATTTTCGTCGACGAATTTGCCGACCTCGAAATGGCCGATCGTATCGTGATCAACGCCAAAACCCAACGCCCCTCCGTCTGCAATGCTGCCGAGAAACTTCTTGTGCACCAGAGGATCGCATCGGACTACATTCCGCGGATCGTAAAGCTATTGTTGGAACACGGAGTGGAAGTGCGCGGCGACGAGCAGAGCCGGCATTACGCGATCGGATTGAACGTGCGGCCCGCAGAAGCCAAGGATTGGGACGAGGAATATCTTCGGCTTTGCATGGCCACTTGTGTGGTTGCGGATCTGGACCATGCGATCAGACACATTAACCGTCACTCCACTAGAAATTCCGAGGCGATCGTGACCCGCGACGAAGAGAATGCCCGCCGTTTTCTCCGGTTGGTGGATTCCGCCGCGGTTTACTGGAATGCCTCAACTCGTTTTACTGACGGGGGAGAGTTTGGCTTCGGCGCAGAGATGGGCATTAGCACCCAAAAGCTTCATTGCCGCGGCCCGTTTGCCCTCCCCGAGTTGACCTCAACCAAGTATGAGGTCATCGGGAACGGACAATTGAGAGTTTAGCCTCATTCCCCCAACGCTTGTCTTTATGTGCCAAACCCGGCGCTCAAAAGGCTGAATCCGTGCTAGAACACTACCGGTGTTACGTCAGCCGGCTTCGGCGGGTTGTGCTGACGATCGGCGCATGAGTCGAGTTGGCTCATGTCCAACTGGCCAAGTAACATCTCCGAAGTTACCTGGCCCTCAGATCGGGGTAGGCGAGGGTTGTTCGTAACTTGCCGCACTCTGCCTGGGAAACTAGCCTCTAATTCATGTCGCCGTTGTCTCTCTTGTTCTCCTCCGACGAGGAGACGTCGCGCGCTCTGGCTCAAGCCCTCCAGGAGCTCGAACTCGAAGTCGAGTTCTGCCCCGAGATTTTTGGCGCGGTCGAGAAGCTGACCAGTCGAAGTCACGAATTGATCGTGTGCGACTGCGACGAAGGGCCGGAAGCTGTATTTCTGCTAAAGACCTCGCACGAACTAAGGGCGAACCGGGCTGCATTTACCCTTGCAATTACCAGTCCGGGCAGTGTTGTATCACGGCCGGCTCACGCCCACTTGGTGTTGAGCAAACCGCTTACGCCCGAGCAGGTGAAGTACGCTCTCTTGACCTGCGATGAATTTCTTGGGCACATGAAGACTTGGCTGCCAAAGCTGGGATTCTCTGCCGCTGGCGCGGTGACTCGCTCCTGGCCAGCCAGTGAGGGCGGCACAAATCGCCAATCTACAATTTCTGAAGCGCCGGCGTCCCAGACAGACAGGTCCTCCCCCAATCTTCAATCTAGCCCCCAAAACAGCAAGCTGCCCGCCGCTCCGGCGTTTGCCATGACTGATGCGCTTTTCCAGGGCTCGTCTTTATTCCGGACCGAGCCACCTCGCGAAAAGAGAACCTTCCGCCCGAAACTTCGGAAGTCATGGCTGCATTTGAGCGCACTAGCGGTCGTGTTTCTGTCGGTAGGCTATGTGTTCAGCGAGCCGTTAAGAAGCGAGTCCGTGGCAGCTTCTGTGGCCGTCATCTGCGGCCGAGCGCTGGAGCGCACGCAGGCTTGGTTCCATGGTTCCGATCAAGAAAGTCAGACTACCCCTACCCTGATTGAGGCACAGTCCGATCCCTGGCCCGCGGATCACCGCGCTCCGGCGCACCATCACTCGGCTTCAGCGAGCACCGCCCCAGTGGCAGGACACGAAGAGACTCCGACAAGCGAAACTCCACAGCCGATTGCCCCTGAAGCCGAAACCCAGCGGGCATCGTTGCTTCCAGTCTCCACCCAGTCCCGAATTCCAGAGAGTCTGCGAATTCCGCTGCACGCCATCGACCCGCGCAACGTTGCCACCAAGTATGGCCCTTCCTTGCTGGCTTCGTTGGAACCCGTCAGCCTGCCCGAAGAACTGGCGCAGAAATTGTTGCTCGAAAAAGTCCAACCCAGTTATCCCGAACAGGCCATGCGCGCCGGCATGCAGGGCCCGGTGGTGCTGCAAGCCTGGATTGCCAGGGATGGAACCATCCGGGAACTCAAATTGATCCGGGGCTCTTTCCTGTTGGGACAGGCAGCTTATCAGGCCGTGAAGCAGTGGCGTTATCAGCCTTACGTGCTCAACGGCCGACCGGTAGAAGCGCAGACGCTGGTCACGGTTGATTTCCGCCTTCCCTAGCGTCGCTTGCGTAGCGAGTGTTCTCCCGTTTCCCCTGTGCCCCTCCCAAGACTGAGATCCTTGAAAGTCAATCCGTTCACAACTTTTTACGTATTTTTACGGCCGATTGACACCTCGGCGGTTCCAACGGACTATGTTTCAAGACGGTGATCCGCCCCGACCGGCGCCAGCCATCTGAAAAATGCCGCGCAAACCTTGGAACGACCGAACTCGGTTAAGTACAACTCTCGAACTGGCTGTCGTATTGCCGGCCGCGGCGCTGGTCCTGCTAAGCGTGTGGCACGTAAATCACATTCGGCGAGATCGCGCTGTGGAAGCCGCATTTCAGCGCGATTTCAGCCAAGTACTCACCATTTCTGAAAAGCAAATCAACCGCCGGGCCTATGAATTGCTAGACGATGCCCGTACCGACTTTCCGCCGCCCGGCGAGACCTGCGAGGAGACGCTGGATCGCATTCTCGCGGCTCATCCCTACATTGCGCACGTATTTGTCTACGATCCCGACCAGGGTCTGGTATTTCGTTCCCAACCTCATCGCCTGGATAGCGACAAGGACTTCCGGGCTGAAGGCGCTGATTTCTCCGCCATGATGGACCGCTGGATGAAGACGGAATACAAAGAGATGGCGGAAAAGATGGCGAAAATGGAAGCGAAGGGGACCCCCTATTACGCCTTCTACAACTGGGCGCCGCGCGGTGACTGGCACGCTTATCAGTCCGCCGCGTTGTTCCTCAAGGCGGATTCGAAGGGAAAAACAACGGTCAACGGAATCGTCTTCGACGCAGAATACCTGCATGACCGTTTTTTTCCGGAAGTGCTGAATGACGTCATCAATCGCAACGTGGCGGAGGCACAAAGCGAGAAAAATCCTGCGGTGATCATGGTCCACCCCAGAAGTGAATCCACGCCTCTGGCAGCTTCGGCAGGGTGGGACAGCGGTGCCCCAGAAGTTGAACGCAACATGGAAACGGTTTTCCCCGGGCTCACGCTGGCTATCAAATTGCATGGCACAACCCTGGATGCCATTGGTCACCGCTTCGCGCTCACCAGTTTCCTCATCCTGGGAGCGCTCTCCGTGCTGCTCGCAGGCGGCCTAATCCTGACCCATCGCAATGTGGCCAAGGAGATGGCGCTGGCGCGCTTGAAGTCCGATTTTGTCTCCAACGTCTCCCACGAGCTGCGCACTCCCCTCTCTTTGATCCGGCTCTACGCCGAGACCCTGGAACTGGGGCGGATCACCAGCCCCGACAAAACTCAGGAATATTACGGCATCATCCGCAAGGAGAGCGAGCGGCTGACCGCGCTGATCAACAACATCCTCGATTTTTCACGGATCGAGGCCGGCCGCAAGGAATATGATTTCCGCGAAACTGACCTCCGTGAACTCGTTCATAACACGCTCGAGTCTTATCGGTACCAGATTGAACAGAGCGGATTCACCTTCGAAGAGAAAATCGGAGATGTTCCTCCGCTCCGCGTCGACCGCGAGGCGATGGCTCGCTCGCTGCTGAACCTGGTCAACAATTCTTTGAAGTACTCGCAGGACCGGAAGTTCATCGGCGTAAACCTTTATCGCGACAACGGTTCCGTAAAGCTCGAAGTTGTGGATCACGGAATCGGCATCCCACAACCCGAGCAGGAGAAGATTTTCGAGAAGTTCTACCGGGTGGGCGATCCACTGGTGCACAACACGAAAGGCAGCGGGCTGGGTCTTTCCCTTGTGCGTCACATCGCACAAGCGCACGGGGGAGATGTCGTAGTGGAAAGTACACCCGGCCGTGGGAGTCGGTTCACTATCACGTTGCCGGTAAACGGCGGCAACACAGTTCCAGCGAGAACCACTTAGGACGATTTGGCAGTCAGATGGGGCGCGAGGCCCGGAGTTGGGAGACGCGAGAATCATGGCCAGGATCCTCATAGTCGAAGATGAACCCAACATGGTGGCGGGGTTGCGTGACAACTTCGAGTTCGATGGGTACGAGGTTATCACTGCCCCCGATGGGGTTGCAGGTTTGGAGCGCGCTCTGAACGAGGCTCCGGATCTGGTGATCCTCGACGTGATGATGCCGCGCATGAGTGGTCTCGATGTCTGCAAGCAATTGAAGGCCAAACGGCCGTCCCTGCCGGTCATTATGCTCACGGCTCGCGGTCAGGAAGTGGACAAGGTGGTCGGCCTGGAATTGGGCGCGGATGATTATGTGACCAAACCCTTCTCCATCCGTGAACTCCTGGCTCGGGTCAAGGCAGTTCTTCGGCGGGCTCACACCGTCCCCAAAGAGCAGGAGCGATATTCTTTCGGCGACGTGGAAGTGAATCTGCGCAGTTGCCAGGTGTCGCGCAAAGGCCAGTCCATGGAATTTTCTTCCAAAGAATTCGATTTGCTGAAGTATTTCGTCTGTCATCCGGGCGAGACGCTCAGCCGCGACCGTTTGCTCGAGGAGGTGTGGGGCTACGACCGTTTCCCCACCACGCGCACGGTTGACGCGCATATCGTTCGCCTGCGGCAAAAAGTCGAGCCCAAGCCCGAAGAACCGCGTTTCATTCTTACCGTGCACGGCACGGGCTACAAATTCGTTGGATGAAAGAGAAATGACGGTGTCTGGAGTCAGCAAAATTCCGAACTCGATAAACGGCATGGGCCTCGTTCCCGCCGCCACGAATGGGGCTTCTCCAACCGCCTCCCGTGCGGACGATTCCCTCCTGATCCGTCAGGCCCAGCAAGGCAATACTGCTGCGTTTGAAGAGTTAGTTCGGCAGTATGACCGTGCGGTTTTGCGCCTCGCGGTTCATCTCACCGGTTCCCCGGAAGACGGTCAAGACATTTATCAGGAGGCGTTTCTACGCGCCTACATCAACCTGGCCCGTTTTCGTTTCGAGTGCTCGTTCTACACGTGGATATACCGGATCGTGACCAATCTTTGCCTCGATCACCTCAGAAAAAAATATCCCCGTGCCCGCGATGTGACCACCACAGTTTCACCTGACGGCGAGGAAGAAAATGTGCTGGACCGTCTACCCGATCAGAGGCCGAGCGCCAGCCCCGAGCGCAGCCTGGATGGACTCGAACTCCGGAGGGCCATCGTCCGCGCCCTGGGCCGGCTTTCTCCGCGCGAACGCATGGTCTTCGAGTTGCGCCATTACCATGGCATGAGGCTGCGCACGGTGGCAGGAATTTTGAACACGACGGAAGGCACCATCAAAAACACGCTTTTTCGCGCCACGCACAAGTTGCGTACCCAACTCGCTGGGCATAGCGCGTGAGACAATTCTGATTGATGCCGGGCCGACCGAGCCGCTCTTTTTCTGAGGCCACGAATTCGTTCGAGCCAGAACTCGTGTCGATTCCTGAAGGCTGGTTCTGGATGGGGTCAGAGACCGGCCAGGACAATGAGCGTCCCGTTCATCGCGTGTGGGTGGACCCATTCTGCCTAGCATCCTGCCAGGTCACAAACGCTGAATACGCCGGTTTCCTACGCGCAGCCGGGATAAAGCCGTCACCGTTCTGGGAAGACCCAGACTTCAATCATCCCCTGCAGCCCGTGGTTGCGGTGTCGTGGTTGGACGCGATGAAGTACTGCGAGTGGCTCAGCGCCGTGACTGGCGAACACTATGACCTTCCGACCGAAGCCCAGTGGGAACGGGCCGCGCGAGGCGGATCGGACGGGCAGTTATATCCATGGGGTGACGCCCCGCCACAGTCCTTTCCCAGCTATGCCAACCGCTGGCTGAAAGGTCCCGAGCCGGTTGCGTCTGGCGCGCCCAACCCGTTCGGGCTTTATGACGTTTGCCAGAATGTCCATGAGTGGTGCAGCGATTGGTACCAGCCGGACTATTACGCGGTTTCACCCGAACACAATCCGCGCGGCCCGGAGAAAGGTACGCGACGCGCTTCCCGCGGAGGTTCCTGGCGCCACCACATCAAAATGTCGCGTTGCGCCGCTCGCTCCAGCATTCCTCCAGAATTTCAGTATGCAGATTACGGTTTCCGCGTGGCTTGCAGCGCTTAGTCGACGTGTTGGCGACTTGCGATTAGCCCCGGGCTCCGTCTGTTCCCACGAGCCAGCGAAACACCATGTTGACCAGGCTAAGCACGATAGCGCCCCAGAACGCCGCGCCGAACGTATCTACGTGAAACCCGGGCACAATTGCCGACGCCAGCTCGATCATCAGCGCATTGATGACGAGCCAGAACAGTCCCAGTGTAAGCAAAGTGAGCGGAAAAGTGATGATCTTGAGAAAAAGTCCCAGCGTTGCATTGATGAACCCAATTGCCAGCGCGGCAATCAGCGCAGCGACCGGCCCGCTCACATGAAATCCCGGAATCAAGCGCGCCACGACCCACAGAGCCAGTGCGCTCAAAGCCCAATTCAGTAGAAGTTTCATGGAATCCCCCAACTGCACGCCGACTATAGACGCAGTGCCGGATACACGCAACTAGGTCCGCACAACTATTGTTTGTTGTGGAGCGGAGCCAACCAGCCGGCTGCGGAGTTCCTCCAGACGTACTCCGCTTTCTCGCAAGTGCCGGATACTGAGAGCGTCTTGCCGCTTTGCCAGGCGAGCGCCGTTTTCGTCACGCAAGAGAGCACAGTGGTAGAACTGAGGGATATTCAGACCGAGAGCACGATACATGAGGATTTGCCGCGCAGTGGATTTCAGCAAGTCTGCCCCGCGCACGACTTCGGTGATGCGCATCGCAGCATCATCGGTGACAACGGCCAATTGATAGGCCGGCACATCGTCGCGCCGCCATACCACAAAGTCTCCGAAATCGCGGCCGGCAACGAACTGCTGGGAGCCGAGATGAAGGTCGGTGAACTCCACCTTTTCGTTGTCAGGCACACGAAAACGCCAGTTCACGCCCGCAGGCTGGGCAAACTGCAGGGCGTCTTCCCGGAAACGGCAGCGTCCGGGATAGATGGGTTCGTCATCGGAGTCATGAGGGGCCGTGGCCATCTCCAAAAGATCCTTCCGCGAACAGGTGCAGGGGTAGATGAATCCACCGTCGCGCAGTTTGCGCCAGGCCGCCAGATAGTGTGCTCGTCGCTCGTTCTGCGAGTAAGGTTCGTACGGCCCGCCGCAATCCGGGCCTTCGCTCCATGTGATCCCTAGCCAGCGCAGATCTTCCAGCATGGCTTTCGTAAACTCCTCGCGGCACCGCTGGGGATCTAGGTCTTCGTTACGCAACACCAGCGTGCCGTGGTGACGTGTGGCTCGCTGGGCAGCGATCCAGAACGTTCTGGCGTGGCCTAGATGAAGCAATCCGGTCGGTGAGGGCGCCAATCTTCCCCGGTAGTTCGTAGTCCTTGTGGACTGCACCTGTTTATTCTAGAACGGCTAGCCGCACTACTCGAGCGATTCTCGGGCAACGGGATTGCGGAATTGCGCAACATAAGATCAGTCAGATCTCAACAGCGTAAGGGGGAACAACTGCATGCGCCGGACATACCCTACATTGGGTTCAATCTTGCTGGCTGTTTCCTTGGTTTCTCCGCTCATTACCACGAACTGCGCCGACCATCACTACGTTCGCGTGTATGATCCCTACTATCAGGACTACCACAGGTGGGACGACCACGAAGTTGTGTATTACAACCAGTGGGTCACCGAGACCCACCGTGATCCACATCGCGACTTCAAGAACTTGAACGACAATGAGAAAAAAGAGTACTGGACCTGGCGCCATGGACATGGGGATCAGCATTGAAGTGAGTGCCAGGGCATGCGCCTAATCGCTGTCAGAATGCCGATCCGTTTGCTTGCCTCTCTTGTCCCCGGGTCATAATCCCGGAGACTTTTCACTGAAAAAACATCCAACCGCTTTCCCGGCTCGGTTACACTGAAGAACTTTCGTTCACCCGAGGAGGAAGGTTCATGCCCGAAGCTGCGCTGAGCGATGCTGAATTCAAGAAGCAATTACGTGCCGGCACGCCCAAGATGGGGCTGTTTCTCAACGCACATAGTCCCACAGTGGCCGAGCAACTGGCTTTCAGCGGCTACGATTGGCTGCTCGTGGATACGCAACACGGTCCCATGGGCTACGAGAAACTCTCAGCGATGCTGAGTGGAATTTCCAATGGCGGAGCCACCTCGCTGGTTCGTGTCGGCGGCTACAACGATCGCCCCGGCATTCAGCAGGCGCTCGATCTTGGCGCGGATGGCGTTCTAATTCCGTACATCAACACTGCTGACGAAGCGCGCCAGGCCGTGAGTTGCACCAAATATCCCACTGTGGGAACCCGCTCTGTTTATTTCCCCCAGCGAAGCATGAACAAAGCAGGGTTACTGGGCTATGCAGGTAGTTGGAACAACGAAGGTATCGTTGCTTTGCAGGTCGAGACCGCTTCTTGCATTCAGAACATCGCCGAAATCGCCGCCGTGCCGGGTGTGGATATTCTCTTCCTCGGCCAGAACGATCTCTGCATGTCGATGGGACTCTATAACAAATACAAGTTTCCCGATATGTACACTTCGCCAGAGTTAGGCGAAGCCACGCAAAAGCTGATCGACCACGCGCGCAAGAACAACGTCATTCTCGGTCTGTTCCTGTTTGGTACGTCACGAGTGGGAGAGTTCTTGGAGAAAGGGTTCACGTTTATCAGCATCGGCAACGACCTGCACCATGTTCTGACGCAGACTGGCGCCTACGTAAATGATATGGAGAAAATCGCTAAGGAGAAGGGCAAGGTCTGGAAGCGACGTCCGACTGCGTTGTTCTAGAAATGACAAAGCTGCGCATACTTTGAGGTCTTCGAATGCCGCTGGGCATCGCGATTCACTCGGCTCCGGTCGCGGCTTTCAATTCAATCTTCTCAAAAACCGTCTCGGCCCGCTGCAGCGCCTCCAAAACATTGGCACAGATGTTTTCCCGCCCCACTACGTCTTCAAACTCCGCCTGATGTATCAGTTGGGCGGGTTGCTCGCGCGCTCCACATAAAATGAGTGTGCGTCCGGTCGAATGCAGCTGGCGTGCCACATCTTCCAGCGCATAAAGCCCAGTCGCGTCGATCGCCGTCATGTTGCGCAGGCGAATGATCACGATGGGTGGCAGCGCGTGCATATTTTCCGTGACTGCTGCTATCTTCTCGGTCGCGCCAAACAGAAATGGCCCATGAATGCGAAAAATCGTCGCGTAGTACGGGATGTCCTTATCCTGCAAAATGTGCACCCGCCCGTCTTCGATGTAGTCGTCTGTCACTTCTGAAACGGTCGTAGTGTTGGCCACGCGCGCGATAAAAAGCAGTGCTGCCAGAATCATTCCGGCTTCGACCGCTACAGTCAGATCGGCAAACACAGTCAGCGCAAAGGTCACCAGCCATACGCTGATATCGGTCTTCGTGAGTTTCAGCAATTGGGGAATTTCGCGCCATTCCCCCATGTTGTAAGCCACAACCATGAGAATTCCGGCCAGCGCAGCCATAGGGATGTAACTGGCCAGCGGTGCCGCAAACAACAGGATGCAAATCAGCGTGAGCGCATGAATCATCCCGGCAACCGGCGACTGCGCCCCCGAGCGGATATTGGTAGCTGTGCGTGCGATGGCGCCGGTGGCAGGCAGACCGCCAAACATCGGCGACACGATATTAGCCACGCCTTGCCCAATCAGTTCGACATTCGGATTGTGCCGGTCATTGCTCATGCGGTCCGAAACCACCGCTGACATGAGCGATTCGATCGCGCCCAACATTGCCACGGTGAATGCGGGCCCCAACAAGCCGTGAATCAGATCGGCTCGAAAATGCGGAATTGCCAGGTGTGGCAGGCCACTGGGAATTCCGCCAAATCTGCTGCCAATTGTTTCGACCGGAAGCTTTAAGAAATACGCGACCAGCGTGGCTCCAAGCATGGCCACAATAGCTCCGGGAACGCGCCCGGAAATCGCCCGGCACCCCGCCATCACTATCACTGTGCAGAGGGCCAGTACCGTGGCTTTTGCCGACCACGTCGGAAAAGCCCCAGCCAGCGCCTCCAGGCGTAGCCAAAACACACCCGGCACCTTCTCAAGCTGCAAGCCGAAGAAGTCTTTGATCTGGGTGCTGGCAATCAGCACCGCAATCCCATTGGTGAAACCGATTACCACCGGGCGCGGAATGAACTTCACCGCTGTGCCCATGCCGGTCACTCCCAGAATGATCAGCAGGATGCCGGCCATCACTGTACACATGAACAGTCCGTCGATGCCGTGGGCCGCAACAATTCCTGCAATCACCACCACGAACGCGCCGGTCGGTCCGCCGATCTGCGTCTTGGATCCACCCAGTGCAGAGATCAGGAAACCGGTCACCACCGCACAATAGATGCCCGCTTGCGGCGTAAGACCGGAGGCGATAGCAAACGACATGGCCAGCGGCAGCGCCACCAGTCCCACCGTGATGCCGGCGATTACATCGTGAAGAAACTTGTTTAAGTTGTAGTCCCGTAAGCAAATAACCGACTTGGGAAGCCAGCGGTCGTCAATCGAGAGTGAAAGCACGCGCGACACAGAGGACTCATTATCGCAGAAGCTAGCTCCGGGTTCAGTAACCTGGCGGGCTCGAACGGACATGCCTGCGTGGACTTTGAACCTGCCGCAGGATTTTTGGGTTCCGCAAATGTAATTTGGAGATACTATTCGGACGTTATGCGCAGTATCTGGAGCAAGCGCGAACCGGGTGATTGCGCTGCCTTCCACTGTGCACTCTCTACATGGGTTTTGATCGGCTTTCTAACCGGGTGGTGTACTGCTCCCCTGCTGGCGCAAGCTAACCACGGTGCTGCAGACAAAGAGCCAGGCAGCATGATCCATAATCCGCTTCCGGCTGTTCCCGACGATCGAGTCCAGGGGCCGGATTCACCGTTTATCACGGCCGTGGATGACGAATCTTGTTTTATGTGGCCGTTGACCGGGATTCGTTCTCCTACATCCACAGTAGCTTCTTTGAAAGTCCCCGGGCAGGCCCGAAAAGATTTTCGGCGTGCATGCAGTGCAGTCACCGATAAAAAGCTCGCCAAAGCCGAAGAGCGTCTTCGTAGCGCTCTTCATGCCGATGAGCAATACACCGCGGCCTGGGTCCTGCTGGGCCAGGTTTTGAAAGCGCAACAGCACCCGCAAGAGGCCCATAATGCGTGTTCTCAGGCTCTCAAAGTAGATTCCAACTACCTTCCCGCCGATCTTTGCCTTGCCGATCTTTGCGCGATCGAACAGAGGTGGGAAGAAATGCTTCACTTCGCCAACAACGCCGTGGCTCTTGATCCCGCAAACAATCCCCACGCCTATTTTTACGCGGCCGGCGCTTACTATGGACTCCGTCTGCTGTCCGAGGCCGAAAAGAACGCCCTCAAGGCCGCGGAGATTGACAAGAACACGCGCGAACCCCGCTCCCATTTCCTGCTGGCTCAAATCTACGAGATCGAGCGCAAGCCCGATGCCGAAGCCGCTCAACTGAGGGAATATCTGAAATCTGCCAACGATCCTCAGGATGTGGCGATGGTCAAGAAATACCTGGCCGATCTTGCCGGAAAGCGCGGGAAATAGCCAACCTGTTTCTTTTTCCGGCGCCGAACGTTTATCCTTAGCGGCTCACTAATCTCTCATCCGGGAAGGCAATGAGGGGACTCCAGGGCAAGCGCATCCTGATTACGGGCGGGGCCAGCGGCATTGGCGCAGCCGCCGCGGCACGATTTCTGGAAGAGCGGTCGACCGTAGTTGTGCTCGACCGCGATGCCGAGGCCCAGCAGAAGATCCGACATCAGTTGCCCGGGCTTGCAGGCACGGTGAATGCCGATGTCTCTAACCTGAACCAAGTGCGTGCCGCCTTTACCGAAGCGGTAGCGTCTCATGGGCGGCGTCGATGTTCTGATTAACAATGCAGGTATCAGCATCCGCCACAACTTTCTCGATATTACTCCGGCAGAATGGGACAGGGTTATAGGGGTCAATTTGACTGGAGTTTTTTATGTAGCGCAGACCGCTGCGAAGCACATGTGGGAGCGCGGCGATGGCGCGATTCTGCAAACCGCATCGACCAACGGCATTGTGGGGCAGCCCTACTATGCCGACTACAACGCTACGAAAGCAGGAGTGATCGAGCTGACCAAAACCATGGCTCTAGAGTTGGCGCCCAAGGTGAGGGTTTGCGCGGTTGCCCCAGGTTATGTGCTAACTCCCATGCAGCGCGCTGAATATACCGACGAGATGCTTGACGAAGTGAATCGTAAAATTCCATTGCGCCGCCATGCCAGGCCAGAGGAGATCGCCGCGCTCTTTGCCTATCTCGCTTCGAGCGACGCTGCTTATGCTACCGGCCAGGTGTTCACTTTGGATGGTGGAGAAACAGCCGGCGGGCTGGCCAGCCGATAAAAACGATTTGGTCGCGCGCGTTTTAGGCCGTGCGATCTTTAAACGCAGATTCGATGAAAGGTGAAGCCCCGAATAGTCAGTTCATGGCTAAGCCAAGACTGCACGGTAAAGTTGCCATCATCACCGGCGGCGCCTCGGGGATCGGGCGAGCCACTGCTTTGCGGTTCGCCGCTGAAGGTGCAGCCGTTATGGTTGCCGACCTGAACGAGGCCGCAGGAAATGTTTTGATCCAGGAGATCACAGGCAGTGGCGGTCGAGCAGTATTCTCGCCCGCCGACGTGACTCGCGCCGCCGACTGCAAGCAGGTTGTTAAGAGTACGGTCGATCAGCTCGGCGGTATTCACATCTTATTTAATAACGCCGGCATTATCCGCCGTGCCTCGGTGCCCGATCTTAGCGAGGAGGATTGGGATCGTGTGATCGCCGTGAACGTCAAATCTGCTTTTCTGATGTCCCGAGAGGTTCTTCCCATCATGATCAAGTCCGGCGGCGGTTCCATCATCAACATGGCTTCCGGATGGGGATTAGCGGGAGGTCCAAAAGCTGCAGTCTATTGCGCGTCAAAAGGTGCAGTCGTGCTGCTCACCAAAGCCATGGCGGTCGACCATGGACGTCAAAATATACGCGTAAACTGCTTGTGCCCGGGCGACACGGATACAAATATGCTTCGCACAGAAGCCCGGCAACTGGGCGAACGCGAAGAGGAATTTCTTACAGAGTCGGCGCACAGGCCGCTTGGCCGTTTGGGCCGGCCCGAAGAGATCGCGCAAGCCGCTCTTTATCTTGCGAGCGACGGGGCTTCGTTCGTCACTGGGGCAGCCGTGGTCGTCGATGGTGGCGGGTTGGCCGGATCAGCGTAGTCATTCGGAACGCAAAAATGCGTCTTGAAAACAAAATCGCTCTCATCACCGGTGGCACCTCGGGCATCGGCGAGGCAACCGCAGCTCTCTTTGCTCAGGAAGGTGCCAGTGTCGTGATCACAGGGCGCAATGAGGATCGGGGCAAGGCGGTCGCAGCGCAGATCACGAGAAACGGCAACCACGCAATATTCATCCGGGCTGATGTCCGCAACGCTGCCGACTGCCGTCGCTCCGTGGACGAAACCCTGCGTGCGTTCGATCGCCTCGACATTCTCTTCAACAACGCGGGCGTGTTTTATCCCCATACCGCGGTGGACTGCACCGAAGAGGAATGGGACCTGCAAATGGATATCAATCTGAAGGGCACTTTTCTAATGTCGAAGTTCGCACTGCCAGGCATGATCGAACGTGGCGGCGGCGTGATTATCAACAATAGCTCGGGATGGGGCCTGGTGGGCGGAGATTCCGGTGTAGCGTACTGTGCGTCGAAGGGTGGCGTCGTTCTTTTGACTAAAGCGATGGCGATTGATCACGGACGGCAGGGCATTCGGGTAAATTGCCTCTGTCCCGGAGACGTGGATACACCTATGCTGCCGGAAGATGCTCGCATGCGCGGTCAGAAGTGGGATGACTACCTTGCGAACTGCGCGAACCGCCCCATGGGACGAATCGGCACGGTGGAGGAAATCGCGAACGCCGCGTTGTTTCTGGCCTCCGACGAGTCTTCTTTCATGACCGGCGCAACCCTGGTGGTGGACGGCGGGGGCGTGGCTGACTAATCCCCGCCATCTAGTGGACACTCTTGTCGCGATCATGAAACCATGACTTCCCGCGCCCGCTCTCATGCATTGTTCACTCGCGCCCAACAGTCCCTCGTGGAAGGTGTGAATTCCCCTTCGCGCGGTGCGGCGGTGTATTCGGCTGGGCCGATTTTCCTGGAGCGTGGTCGCGGTTCTCGCGTCTGGGACGCTGACGGCAACGAGTACGTGGATTTCATGATGTCCTTCGGAGCGCTGATTCAAGGCCACGCGCATCCGAAGTTGACCGAGGTCGTTTCCCAGGCGATGACTGAGGGCTCGCATTTCGCCGCGGCCACGTCAGCAGAAGTCGAAGCTGCCGAACGCTTCTGCAAAATGGTTCCCTCGGCTGAAGCCGTACGCTTTACCAACACGGGCAGCGAAGCCACGATGCTGGCGTTGCGCCTGGCCCGTGCGCACACCGGCCGAACCAAATTCCTGAAGTTCGAGGGCCATTACCACGGTTGGTACGATCCTTATCTTCTGAACGCGCACAGCCATCTGCCGGCAGAACTCGGAACCCGCGAAAATCCCGCTCGTATTCCAGATTCTGAGGGGATTCCGGCAGCGACGTTCGACGATGTGGTTCTCGTGCCCTGGAACGATACAGATGCGTTGGAAGTCGCCATGCGGCGCCATGGCCACGAACTGGCCGCGGTGATTACGGAACCTATCATGGCGAACATGGGCTGCATCCTTCCGCGCGAAGGCTACCTGCGGCAGCTGCGAAGGCTTACGCAGGAGCACGGTGTGCTGCTTATCTTCGATGAAGTGGTCACCGGTTTTCGCTATGCGCCCGGCGGCTGTCAGGAATATTACGGGAT
Source organism: uncultured Acidobacteriota bacterium (assembly GCA_963759395.1). Lineage (GTDB taxonomy): Bacteria > Acidobacteriota > Terriglobia > Terriglobales > Acidobacteriaceae > CAVWZH01. The sequence goes on from CAVWZH010000007.1 coordinate 523,614, forward strand.
CAAGCCTGATTTGAGCACGTTCGGCAAGGCACTGGGAGCGGGTTTTCCGGTCGGCGCCGTTGCCGGGCCGCGGGCGATCCTTGAGCGTATGCGCTGGGGAAGGGACATGGTTCTGCATTACGGCACCTTCAACGGCCACCGCCTGACAATGAGAGTGGTCGCCGCGAACCTCGATTTGCTTTCACCTGAGGGCGCTTACCGCAAACTTCACCGCATTGGAGATCTGGCGATTGCGGGCCTGCGGGACGTCTTCAAACGCCGAAAAATTAAAGCCATTGTGCAAGGCTTTGGCCCGATGTTTCAAATCTACTTCACCGAACGCGACGCTATTCGCGATTACCGCGATTACTGCGGCTACGTGGACATGCAGCGTTACTCCCGCTTTATCCACGCACTGCTGGATCGCGGAATATACATGACGCCTTCAAATGGCTTGCACTGGATCATCTCAACGGCACACACCGAAGCCGACGTCGACGCGTTGCATCAAAGCCGCAGACCAAGCCTGCGCGGAGTTGGTGTGAAACCCGGGCCGAAGGCTCTGGTTTTTCTCGGTGGTGGAAGAATCACCGGAGCTCTTCTGGCGGGACTCCGCTTTTCCGGATATGAATCGGCGTTGATTGTGCATGATCGCAATCCGCGAAAGCTCCGAAGGCTGAAGCAGGCATATGATGCAATCGCCGAGCCCAACTTGCACCGAGCAGTTGCGCAGGCCCGTCTGCTGATCATCGCGGTAAGGCCAGATGCAGTTCGCAGTTTGCTTCATCAGATCGGAAGCGTCGACCGCTCGCTGAATGCCGTGAGTTTGGCAGCGGGTATTCCTCTAGCCAACCTGCGCAAATGGCTTCCAGTACCGGTCCGTTGGGCGCGAGCCATGCCGAGCCCCGTCTGTCGAAGCGGCAGTGGGCTTACGGCGCTGGCATTTGATCCCAAGTTCTCACGGTCGGCTCGGCGTGAACTGAAAACTCTGTTTGCCCTCGTGGGTAGTGTTCTCGAGATTCCCGAAAGGCAATTTGACGCGTTTACCGTGACGTATTCGTGCAGCCATGGCTATCACGCACTGGCCGCGCTCGCCAACTCGGCACAAAAACTTGGATTGAACCGCAAAACCTCTCTCCTTGCCGCCGCCCACGGCCTGGCGGATGGAATCGTTGCCTGGCGCAAGGGAAAGATACCGCTTGATCGATTGCTTCACGAAGCGGCGACTCCGGGAGGAATTTCGGCTGCGGCCATGGCTGCTATGAAGGCCGCCGGATATCACCGCACTATACAGCGCGGCCTCAAAGCGGGCGTGGCTCGCGCACGAAGGAATTCCAAAGCGTAGGAAGGCACCATCAACCGAACCCCTTTACGGGAACCGTACATCCAGGCTGTAAATCTCCTGCGTACTGCGATCTCGCATCATCATCAGAGAATCGTCTGGCGCCAACCCAATCCAGAATTCCCATGGATCGAACCCGCGCGGAACTTCCTTCAGACTGAACAGCGTTTCCACTTTGCCATTCGCTACATTTACGCGTACCAAGTCGTCCGTTTTGTCGGAATAATTCTCCGCATATAGATACTTCCCGTCGTGTGACCAGTTCTCGAAACCGAATTTCGCTTCGGCTAGCTGCGTCCAAGTTTTCTTTTCTATATCGAAAAGCTTCAGCTTTGTAGAGTCCGCGGAGAGGGCCGCGATGTAGCGCCCGTCCGGTGAAGCGCGCGGACTGAAAAGATTGTCCGATCCAGGCACATCCGAGACTTGCGAAGTCTTTATGTCGACTACGTGAATGTTCGGGCCGCTTGCTGCGCCATATTCCAACCAGGGCATACCCGCGAACACAATGGAATCGCCTTTGGGCGTCCACGAGGGGTCGCCTTGATTATGATCGCCCTGGTCGTGGTCGGCCGCAGTTACCTCGCGCGACGTGCCGCCTTCGGCCGGCACCACAAAAATCTTCCACGGCTTTCCCGGACGCGAGGCCATAAACGCGATCTGGGTTCCGTCGGGCGACCAGCGGGGCATGTGCACTTGCATGGGCGAGTACGTCAGCTGGGTACGCAAGCTTCCGTCCGGCCTGCTTCGCCACAGTGTCAGTTCCGGATGCGCCACATACGTGATCCACTCGCCGGTGGGGACAATATCGGCTTCGCCCGCAGACACTCCCGGAAGATAGATGGAGAACTGCTGCGACTTGCTCTCCATACGGATCAAATCAAACCGGCGTTGCTGGCCGATTACAAACAGTTTCTTTCCATCCGGGTTCGGAGTTGGATTGCTGAACATAAGCGGCCCAACGGTTAGTTGCGTCGGATCAGCCCGAGGCTCGCGGAACAGAGAAGTATTCTCGCGCAGTGCCCAGATGTTCTGGGTGTGGCCGCGGGTCGATTCAAACAGAAAATATTCTCCATTTGGCGTCCACGCTCCGCCAAATTCCTGTGCCGGCTTATTCCAGTCCGGCAGCACCGCGCGCAAACCCTTGCCGTCGGGCGAAACTTCCCACAACGAAGTAGTGCGCTGGTTCGTGTCCCGGATGGTGAAACGCAAGCGCCGGCCATCGGGAGAAAATCGCGGCGCAAAAGCAACCCCTTCCACTTTCAGAAGTTCCCGCGGATCGCTTCCATCCGCATTGCACACGTACAAACTCGATTCCTTGGCATAGACAACGTGCTGGCCATCGGGCGCCCACGCTGCGGCATGCGCCACGATATTTCCTACGCGCCGCAGCGAGCCGGCGGGTACCGGCAAGATCCACACCGGCCACTCGGTCTCAGACCCCCCAGCCTCGCCCTTCACCAGCAATTCAGAACGGCCCGGAAAGAAATCGTAGATGTCGGCGCTGGCCAGCGAGATGGGCACCGGCGCAGTCTCTCCGCCTGAAGCCGAAACCTGCCGTAGCACCGATTGGCCATTCAAATATTCGGAAAAGTAAAGCCGAGTTCCATCGGTCACCAAAGATCGTTTCGATGCCCCATCGTTGGTAATCTGCAGCGATGAAGTCACTACTGGCGGAGCCTCCGGCGTCCTCAGAAACAAAACGATCGCAATCAATGCCGCCGCCGCGCAGACTCCAATCGCCACCCGCATCGCAAGGCTCAACTTTGGTTGCGGCTTAAGCGCCGTAGCTCCCGTGGCAAAGAAAGATCGAATTCTTTCCTTCGAATCCGGCGGCTTTGTGCCCGTCGCGGGCGCTACGGTTTGCGTCGATTCCATTTCCCGCCGCAGGCGCTGCAAGTCAGTCCGCATCTCGGCCGCACTGGAATAGCGCTGCTCTGGATTTTTCTCCAGCGCTTTCCGCACGATGCGCTCCAGCTCGGGAGGTGTCGACGGGTTAAATCGCACCGGCCACTCCGGTACGCTGTGGATCAGCGAGTCGAAAAATGCGGCAGTCGTCTGTCCCTGGAAAGGCAGAATTCCCGTCGACATCTCATAGAGCACGACTCCGAAAGAGAAAAGGTCAGTCCGCGAATCCAGCGCCAGGCCCAACGCCTGCTCCGGCGACATATATGGGATAGTTCCGAGCGCTGCTCCCGGGCGAGTCATGTCTTCCGGCCCCTGGGTGGCGCCTCCGAAAGTGTTGCCGCTGACCACGCCTTCATCTCCCACGGCAAGCTTCGCCAGGCCGAAGTCCAGAATCTTGGCGTGGCCGCGCTGGGTAACAAAAATATTTGCCGGTTTAATGTCGCGGTGAATAATGCCGTGCGCGTGGGCAGCGTCGAGCGCGTCGGCGATCTCAATCGCCAGGTTTAGCAGCTCCGGCAAGGGCAGTGGACCCTCAGCGATGCGTTGCCGGAGAGTCGTGCCATCCAGATATTCCATCGCGATGAAGCGCCGCTGCTGCGCCTCACCGATTTCATAAATCACGCAGATGTTGGGATGATTCAGCGCCGAGGCGGCACGGGCCTCAAAACGAAAACGCTCCAGCACGACCGGGTTTTGCGCCACCATCTCAGGCAGGAACTTCAGCGCCACCAGCCGGCCCAGCTCCGTGTCTTCGGCCTTGTAGACCACACCCATCCCGCCGCCTCCCAGTTCTTCGAGCACCCGGTAATGCGAGACGGTCTGGCCGATCATGGACTGGGTCATAGGCTGGGCGCGGCTTTCTACAGGGTTGCCATGTTAGGGTTAGCGCAGGGGCAAGTCAATCCAGAGGAGCTTGTATACTCGTCGAGGGCAAATTGCTACACCCCCCAACTGGGAGAATGAGTGCAGACCGCTTCCGCTGAAAGGGTGTACCATCGGCGGCGGAGTTTTCGCGTCACCATGTCGCCCACGATTCAATCTGGGTTCGAGTCGGATGTCAGCTCGCACAGATTCTTCTTCCTCTTCTTGTTTCTGCTGGCGGCACTCATTCTCTATCCCTATGCCGAGGGCAGTCGCATCGGTTACTACACGCTTCGCTTCCTCGGAACCGCCGTGATCTTTCTCAGTGTGTATGCGGTGAGTTTCAGGCGAAGACTCCTCGTCTTTGCCCTGGTACTTGCAGTTCCTGCCTTCTACCTGCGCATCGTGGTCCCCAAGATCAACCCGACCTCGTTTTCGATAGTCAACATGGTCCTGAGTTTCGCTTTTGATGTCTTCATTGTCGTGACCATCTTCCGCCGGGTTTTCTCCAAAGAGCAGGCTAATTCAGAAACCATCTTCGGAGCACTCTGTATCTATCTGCTTGTGGGGTTCAGTTTTGCCAGCGTTTACGGCATGGTGGCCGCATTCCAGCCCAAGGCCTTCTATCTCGATCCCTTGGTCAACCTCCGCGTTGTGCCCGACCGGTTCGATCTCGTGTATTACAGTTTTGGCACGATGACTTCGCTGGGCGCGGCGGGAATTACCCCGGTCTCAGGCCAGGCACGTTCGCTCACCGCCCTCGAAGCCCTGCTCGGCGTGCTGTATCTCGCCGTCTTGATCGCAAGACTGATGGGAGCCTACCGTTCCACGGCCAGGCATTAGCAGCCTGCCTGCCAGCAGAGACTAGTGAGAGAAGTGCAGGTTTCTAATCCCGATCGCAGAACAGGCGGCTAGCACCGGGCCAAGCGCGCTGAGAGACCAAAGCACTCGTCGATCTCTCTGTAGCCAGCGCGATAGTGCGAAGAGCACAAAGGGTAGTACGGGAATCGCAAAACGAATGAAGTTGCCGCGGGCCCAGGCCAAGTAGTCGTAGCAGAAGATTGCCAGTAGGTACAAGCCGCAGAATACGGCCTCGGCCGGGTTGGCACGCCAATAATCGCGGAGATCTCGGCGAAACATCGCCAACGCTCCCGCCGCCACCAGTGCGATCCATGAGAAGCTCAGGATCAGGTTGGTCCAAGGCGCCGGGTACAGCATCGTGCCTACGATAATGCCGTGGAAGGGCCAACCAAACAGATGTCCGTGAGGTCCGGTCAACTTGGCCGCACCGTAATCGCGGGACGTGTAGCTGTGAACCGTGTGTAAAGGGTCCCCAAAGTAGTGCGCCAGCGGCCACATATATAACAGTCCGATCACCAATCCCAGGACAACGGCCGCGACCACTTTGCCGTAGCGCCTCTGGCGGAGCAAGGCAATGCCTATACCCGCGAGTACGAAGAACATCAGCGGTCGCACCGTGGTTGCGAGCGCCCCCAGCAGAGCAGCCAGCAAAGTGTTACCTCGACGGAAGTTCCAGAAAGCACCCATGCCGAGAGCGACCGCCAGAGGTTCGGAACCGCCCAGAAATGACGCTTGCAACCACGCGAAGTTCGAGAGTGCAAAGTAAGCAGCGACCCGCGTGCCGAATAAGCGGGATACCAGAAGCGTACTCACAATCGAGGCGACGCTCGCAATCACCCTCAGGCCGACGCTCAGTGGAATATGCAGGACGAGTGAAACCAAGGCGATTGCGTACGGGTAGCCCATGAAATGCTGGACCTGGACTCCGCGAAAATCCCAATGCCGGATTGCGGTCGCAACTTCCAGGTAGGCAGTGTTATCCCCAAAATCGAGCGCCAGACCATGCCAACCTTGAAAGGCGACTAATGTGGCGCCGAATAACAAAGCTCCAGTAGCCGTTAACAGGAGCAATTCAAGCAGAGTCGGTTCGCTTTTCCATTTTGTGGTTGGCTTAGTTTCTGGCTCAGAGACTGTGGGGGAAAGGTTCATAAGAGTATCGAGTCATAGTATCCAAGAAGCGCATCAGCGCGAAGGGTTTGAACAACCACGGCCTCGGCGACAAATCTTGGTTTGTCGACCCATTAGGTTCCCCATCCGAGCCGTCTTATTTCGACCCCTGCTTGATTCGCGTCGATGCCGACTCTTCGTCATCGGAAGAGGAACGTTCGAGGTTAGCCCTATTTAATAGCCAGAAGATATATTTGCTTAAATATCCGTGTGCTGCCAGCTTGGAGAGTCTTCCACAGACGTTCCGCGCGGAACATTCCGCAGATTTTTGTTGCCAGTCGCTAAACACATCCGCGGCCAAGTGGTCTTCATTGACTTGCCCTCGCCATCCCGCCTACCATACCTCGACTCCTGATCGGCCAACATCGGCCCGGCCAAACGTGATCCGTAAATATGATCGGCGAAACCATCTCGCACTACCGCATCGTCGAGAAGCTCGGAGGCGGCGGGATGGGCGTGGTTTACAAAGCCGAAGACACCAGGCTGCATCGTTTTGTAGCCTTGAAGTTCTTGCCCGATGAAGTTGCCCGCGATCCCCAGGCCCTAACTCGTTTCCAGCGCGAGGCCCAAGCCGCATCGGCTCTCAACCACCCCAATATTTGCACCATCTATGACATCGGCCAGGAGAGTGGGCAAGCCTTCATCGCCATGGAGTATCTGGATGGCACGACCCTGAAGCATATGATCGAGGGTCGCCCGCTCAAGACCGCGCAGTTGCTCGAACTGGGTATACAGATTTCCGACGCACTCGATGCCGCCCACTCCGGCGGAATTGTGCATCGTGACATCAAACCGGCGAATATCTTTATCACTCAGCGAGGCCAGGCCAAGGTTCTCGATTTCGGATTGGCGAAACTCACCCCGCAAAGCCGCCACGCACTGGATGGAGCCACGGCTTCGCTGGGCACCCCCACTGCTGTCAGCCCCGATCAACTTACCACTCCGGGAACGGCGATGGGAACCATCGGTTACATGTCACCCGAGCAGGCGCGCGGCGAAACCCTGGACCATCGCACCGATCTTTTTTCCTTTGGCGTTGTTCTGTATGAGATGTCGACTGGAAAGCAGCCGTTCTCAGGAACCACTTCGGCTATTGTCTTTGACGCTATTTTGAACAAGGTGCCGGCTCCGCCGGTGCAATTGAATCCTGGCCTGCCGGCGCAAATGGAAACGATCCTGAATAAGGCGCTGGAAAAAGACCGGGAGCTGCGCTGCCAAAGTGCGGCCGAGCTTCGCGCCGATCTGAAGCGCCTGAAGCGCGACAGCGATTCCTCGCGTGTCGGGATCAGAACTGCTGCAACGGCGCCCGCGACCGGCAGCGAGAAAGATGTGCCTATCGCTCCGCCCGAGAAGACTCAGAAAGCTGGCCGCCTGCTGCCGGTTCTGATGTTCGCCGGGGTGCTGGTGGCTCTGGCCGCGGGACTGCTCCTCGGCAAGTATCTGTGGGGGTCTTCTGCGGCGAGCGCTCCGCTGTATCACGAGATCACTTTTCGCCGCGGTGAAATTCGCTCGGCCCGATTCGCGCCCGATGGGCAGATGATTTTGTACAGCGCCGCGTGGCAGGGAAATCCCGTGGAAACGTTTGCCGCCCGCCAGGGAACGGTTGAATCGCGTTCCCTGGGACTGGGCCGTGCTGAGCTTCTCGCCGTTTCATCGAACGGTGAGATGGCGCTTTCGCTAGGCAGTCATCCCGTCGGCACATGGGTGAGTGTGGGCACGCTGGCCCGAGCGCCGTTGGCGGGCGGCGCACCCCGGCCTGTTCTCGAAGACGTGGAATGGGCAGACTGGTCTCCGGATGGAAATAGCCTGGCGGTGGTCCGCAATGTCGGTGGCCGCGACCGCCTGGAGTTTCCTATTGGCAAGGTGCTTTACGAAACTACCGGCGGCTGGATCAGTTATCCGCGAGTTTCCCCCAAGGGCGACTTCGTGGCGTTTATGGACCATCCGAATCAAGGGGACGACGGCGGCTCCGTCGCCGTGGTCGATCTTTCCGGTAAGAAGAAAAAGCTGACTCAAGATTGGTACGGAACTCAAGGCCTCGCCTGGTCGCCGAACGGCGATGAAGTCTGGTTCACTGCCAGCGAATTGGGACTGGACCACTATCTCTCTGCGGTCAACCTGGCTGGTCAAGAACGTTTGGTAACCCGGATTCCCGGTTCGTTGCTGCTGTTTGATATATGGCGAGACGGACGCGTGCTGCTGGCGCGCTCCGGCCGCCGGCGTGAAGTCATGGTTCGGTATCAAGACGAGGCAAAGGAACGAGATCTTTCCTGGCTCGACTACTCCTATCCCGCCGATCTCTCGGCCGACGGCAAGACCGTTCTTTTTGATGAAGAGGGAGTAGGGGGCGGGGTGCAGTACGCTAACGCCAAAGAACTGACCTATGCGGTTTACATTCGCAGCACCGACGGGTCGCCGGCGATTCGGCTCGGCGAAGGCGCAGCGAACGCCCTTTCGCCCGACCAGAAATGGGTCATCGCGCAGACCCCACGCTCACCCGAACAGTTGCGCCTGTTGCCTACTGGCGCAGGCGAGACCACGCCGCTCACCAACGATTCGATCAACCACCAGTGGGCCCGCTGGTTCCCCGATGGCAAGCGCTTTGTTTTTTCGGGCAACGAGCCCGAGCACGGAGTGCGGCTCTACGTGCAGAGTGTTTCCGGCGGAAAACCGAAGCCGATTTCCCCCGAAGGGGTCGACGCAACCGCGTTCGCGGTTTCTCCGGATGGTCAGATGGTGGTGGGGATCGGCCCCGATGAAAAAGGGTACTTCTACCCCTCTGCTGAAGGCGAGCCTCGTATCATCAACGGATTCGAACCGGGAGACGTGCCAATCAGCTGGAAACAGGATGGCCACTCAATCTATCTCTACCGGAGCGGCGAAGTGCCAGCCAAGGTTTACCAGTTGGAGTTGGCCACGGGGAAGAAAATGCTCTGGAAGCAGATTGTTCCGGTCGACCCCACCGGGCTCTCTACGATCGGACCAATTCTGATCACCCCGGACGGAAAGACGTACGTATACGGTTTTCACCGAACGCTCGGGGACCTCTATTTAGTAGAGGGTCTGAAGTAGACTCTTTGCAGACGAGCGTGAGCCTGCTAGACGGGGGATGAGGTCTGCAGGAAGCGCTTTGTGAGGCGGTAGATTCGCACGGCGCGATAGAGCGGAAACAGCGGCCCCGGCAAGCGGATGGCCGACCATTCATGGACGCTTGGCGTAGAAGCGAGCCGCCAGAGAAACCGTACGCGGTCCTGCCAGCGTTCTCTGGAATCCATCATCAAGCGAAAATAAGGCATGGATTCGGTGGGATATTCGTTCGTGCTTGCGATGATCGAAACCGCCCTCTCCACAACAGCTTCTGCTGCCGGATCTTTCTCTACCAATTGCCGAACATGCGGCGGTAATGGGGTGGCGAGCAGCTTGTAGGCCAATAGAAAAGTCACTGCGACGATACGGCCGACCCTTAGTTGTTCCGCTTGATTGCAGATCGAATCCCAATTGAGTGATCGAATGCTGGCCAGCTTTGCAATATCGCATAACCAGGAAAGTTGTACCCAGGCATGCTTGGCAGCGTGGACGCAAAGAACGAGCAGAAGATCTTCGTTGCTTAACGTGTGCACGGTGCTTCCGCTGAGTTCTACGGTTATCGTCCTGTCAAAAAGAGCTTTGATGTCGAAGTCCACACAATAGAAACGCGGCAGAATTTGCCATTTAACTTCGACCAGATTGGCGCCGCGTTGGCTGTCGAAGGCGTACTCGTAGCCGGAGCGTAGGTATTCATGCTCTTGCCGTGGCGTAAGCCTTGAGGACGATTCGTATCCGAGCTCGGCGAGAGATGCTTTTACTCTTGGCAGGTCTGTGACACGGATCAGCAGATCGATATCTATAAACTCGCGCATGGCAATGTTGCCATAAAGCAGTTCGGCCAGCACGGGGCCTTTGTAGGGCAGCACTTCTACGCCGCTCCGGTTTAAGTGCTTCAAAATGCGCAACAATTCTCCCGTTAGCCAGAGTGCTTGCTGAGTGTTGGCCTGGTAGAGCGATCGCAAGGTTGGCAGGGAATTGTGAACCGGGGAATCAACCGCGGCCAGACGCGAGTAGACAAGAGGTACAACGCCGTGGCGCTGGGCGACCTGGGTGAAGCGGCTCCAGTCTAAGTTGTGCGGTGGATTTGGGTATGAGTGCGCGTCCGCGGATTCGGCACAGCAAGCCAGCAGAAATTCAAACTCAAGGCTGAACGCGGAGGTGCGAATCGGGAGTGAGGCGGGTGCCGGTGGTTGCGGCAGAGCGGCGGTCATACAGCAATCAACGTTTCAGAGCTGGTTCCTGGACGCGCAAACGCCTCCGGCGACACTATAATACAGACAACCCCAGCCTTGTTTTCAGTTGCTACACAAAGAACGCGCTTGTGCCCGACAATGGAGTGCGTCCTCCTCGAATCCGTCAGCAAAGTGTTTCGGCATCGCCCTGCCCTGTTCAACTTTATGGGCAAGGAGCGAGGCGGCGAAACTCGAGCGCTCGAGGATGTGACGCTCAGAGTTCCATCGGGAAGCGTCCTGGCGCTGCTTGGCCCTAACGGCAGCGGCAAGACGACCACGTTGAAGCTGATCTCTACCATGTTGCTGCCCGATGCCGGCTGGGTGGTGGTGGAGGGCGCAGACACTCGCAAAGAACCCAACGTGGTCCGGCGTCACGTCGGATTCGCTATCGCGACTGAGCGCTCATTTTTTCCACGGCTTACAGGGCGCGAAAATCTGGATTTCTTCGCCACACTCGACGATGTGCCACGCAAACTCCGGCCGGAGCGAGTGGACAATATGCTGAATCTCTCCGGCTTGCGTGACGCAGCGGATACGCTGGTGATGAAATTTTCCGCAGGAATGTACCAGCGGCTGGGTATCGCGCGGGCTTTGGTAAAACAGCCTTCGGTGATCCTGCTCGATGAGCCTACGCGCAGCCTCGATCCAGCATCGGCTGCTCATTTCTGGCGGCTGGTCCGTGGTTTGCCCGGCTACGGCGCTACTGTCGTTCTCGCTACGCATAACTTTCAGGAAGCGATCGCAGCCGGCGATTTAATTGCCGTGTTGCAGCGCGGCCGACTGGCTGCCTTCCGAACGCTGGACGGGTTCGGCGTCGAGCAGTTGCGCGACTTCTACTTTCATACGACAGGTGAGCAGGACGAAGCTTTGGAATTTGAAGTGCGCCGGAGTGTGCTCGATGAAGCTGGCTAGCCTGGCGGATAAGATGGTGGCAATTGTGCGCCGCGATCTTCTGACTGCCGTCCGCTATCGGAATGGCTTTCTCTTGGCTGCGGGTGGCGCCGCCGCGGAGCTGGCGGCATTTTATTTTCTTTCCCGCGCCGTTGGCCCGAACTTTCGCCCCGAAGGCATGGCGTTCTTCCCTTTTCTCCTGGTGGGCACCGGTTTCTACACCTTTCTGATCGCGGGAATCAATTCTTTTCTGCACATTATTCAGGAAGCACAGCAGACCGGGACGCTGGAAGTTTTGATGACAACTTCCACTCCGGCGCCCGTGCTGGTGTTTCTGAGTGCGATGTCCGCCTTTGCGGGCAACACGCTTTATCTGCTGTTCTATCTGGCAGGTGGGTTTTTGCTGTTTGGCGCACCGCTACACGACGTTAACGTGCCTGGGTGTGTTCTGGTTCTGATTCTTTCGTTATTGATCGCGATTGCGCTGGGCGTGATGGCGGCAGCGTTGCAGTTGGCGATCCAGAAAGGATCGGCTGTTGTCTGGCTGTTTGCTTCGGGAACGTGGTTCCTGACCGGCACGTTGTTTCCCATCGCCGCTCTGCCGCCGCCGCTGCGCACTTCAGCCGAGTTTATTCCTCTGACTCATTCGCTCAACGGAATGCGGCTGGCGCTGCTGCAGGGAGCGAGTTTTGCGGCGCTGGTTCCAGAGCTCTCATTTCTGGCGCTGTTCGCCGTCGTACTGGTACCGTTGAGTCTGTTGGTTTTCTCGTACACCTTGTACCGAGCGCGATTGCAGGGCACGCTTTCGTTCTATTGACCTCGGAACCCATTGACCTCGGAACCTATTGACGTCAGAACCTCCCCTACGGTCATCTTCGCAGATAACAACCCGCGGCTTTTGCCGCGCGGCGGGGGACGTGGCTGCGCTATTCTGTCGATACGGATTTTTCTGCGCATGAATGCCTTAGCCTTGGAGCAAAGCAAGCACAGTCTCGCGACCCAGGTGCTGCGCTCATGGGGTACCCTGCAGTTGCGCGTCCAGGGCGTCAGCATGCTCCCCACCCTGTGGCCGGGAGATCTGCTCACTCTTCAGTCACAGGACTACGAGCAAACAGAAGCAGGAGATCTTGTGTTATACGTGCGCGGCGGACGATTCTTTGTTCACCGCACAGTCCGGAAGACGGCGACTGAGGACGGAACGTTCTTGATCACGCGCGGAGATTGCATGGCCGAGGATGATCCTCCCGTACCGGCCGCCGATCTTCTGGGGCGAGTGACCCGGATCGAGCGCCGTGGCTTGCTTCTGGAGCCGGGCTGGAAGCTTTCGTTCACCAGACGAATTTTTGCCGGGCTACTTTGTCGCTGGGATTTGTTGCGGAATGTCATTCTGCGGTTACGAACGCACAATGTGGCTGCTTCAGCGGGAACCGATTTTACTTCGACGCAGAGCGCTCAATGACCGGCATATCGCAACCAGAAGATTCACGAAGTGACGGGAACGTGAGTTTCAGTCAGCGCTGGGCGATTGCGATTGAGATTGGCGGCCATCCAATCGTTCTGCGTACAGGGGACGATGCTTTTCGCAAACTGGTAGAGGCGCGATACGCTGGCTTTGTGGATCCTGCACCTTCTTCGTTGAGCGGTTTCGAGTTTGAGGTTGATCTTCTTTCGGCGCCCTCCGTGCCCTCAGACGAGGAAGTTCGGGTCGAGCATCACGGCGCGAGTTGGTATTTGCGACGGGGAGATTTCCAGGCGGAATGGGACCCGGCGCGGGGACGGGGCCGCATCCAGCAAACTGCCAATCCTTATTCGATCGATTCTGTCCTCCGTATCGTGCATACGCTCATCCTGGCGCGCGAGGGAGGATTTTTGCTGCATGCTGCCAGCGCGATCCGAGGAGGACGGGCTTTTTTGTTTTCGGGCGTTTCGGGTGCAGGGAAAACGACTATCTCGCGGCTCGCCCCTCCGGATGCAACGCTTTTGACAGATGAAATTTCCTACGTCCGCCGGATGGGCGAGGGTTACTACGCTTGTGGTACACCGTTTTCGGGAGAACTGCAGCAGTCGGGAGAGAATTGCTCGGCCCCGATCCGTTCTTTGTTTTTTCTGACGCACGGACAGGAAAATAAGATGGAACCTATGACGCGGGCGGAAGCACTCCGCGGCTTGATGAGAAATATTCTGTTTTTTGCCGAAGATCACGAGTTGGTCGAGAGAATTTTTCATGCAGCATGTGAGTTTGTGGAGCGGGTTCCCGCGCAGCGCCTGACCTTTCTGCCTGACTACCGGGTCTGGAGCATGATTCAATGAGCGAGAAGTACCTGACGAGAAGTTCCGCCATTGCTTCCCGCCTGCTGGGCGGCGAGATGATGGTGATGTCGGCAGTGGATTCCACGTTTTTCACGTTGAACGAAACGGCCACAGTGATCTGGCAGGCGGCGGACGGCCATACTCCGCTGTCTTCGATCGTGGGCAGAATCTGCGCCGAGTTTGATGTCGACTTCGAAACCGCTGACGCCGATGCCGTGCACTTTGTCGAGGAACTCTCTCAGCACGGCATTCTGGCAGTTTCCGAGTCCCCGCAACAAATGCTGCCCTCCTCTCCCACGGAGGCGGCATGACGTTGATGGAAGAAGTTCAACAGCGCGCCCTGCAATTAGGCGTCCCGTGGGCGGTTCATCTCGACGTTACTTACCGCTGTAATGAGCGCTGCGTTCATTGTTATCTCGATCACGATGACCGCGGCGAGATGACCACATCCGAGATCAAGAGCGTGCTCGATCAACTGGTTCAAGCGGGAACCTTCTTCCTGACGTTCAGCGGGGGAGAAGTTTTCATGCGGCAGGATTTTCTGGAACTGGTGGCCTATGCGCGGAGTCTTCTGTTCAACGTCAAAGTCAAGACCAACGCAGCCATGATTCGTGAACGGCAAGCGGCCCAGATGCGGCAGTTGGGGGTGGAGCAGATACAGATTAGCGTTTATTCTCACCGGCCGGAGATTCACGACGGTATCACCAAACTGCCGGGGTCTTTGAAGAAGACGATTGAGGCAATTCGCTTCCTGAAATCGCAAGGGCTAAAGGTAGTGGTCGCGAATGTGTTGATGACGCTCAACTCCACTGATCAAGCCGGGGTTCATGCTCTCGCACGCGAACTGGGCGTGAGTTACACGCTCGACCCGACCATCACGCCCAAGATCGACGGCGATACTTCAATTCTCGATTTGCGGATCGCAACTTCTGATCTGAATGCTGTGCTTCACAACCAGGATCTGGTGGGGAATGTGGACGAGTATTGCGCGGCACCACCTGCCGTCAGTGAAGACGACATGGATGGATATTCTTGCAGCGCCGGGCATACGTCTGTGTATATATCGCCCTACGGAGACGTTTTTCCCTGCGTGCAATTTCCTTTGCCAAGCGGCAATGTGCGACGCCAGAAATTTCTGGATATCTGGAATGACTCACCTGCTCTGAATGAAGTGCGCGCAATTCACGCAAGGGATCTGCCGGTTTGTTCGACTTGCAGCCATATGGCCACTTGCACGCGCTGTCCGGGTTTGGCTTATATGGAAGGCAACATGCGCGGCCCATCAACCACGGATTGCGAAAAGTCCTTTCAAAGGACAGGGATTCCTTCCGCCAATATGCTTCGCAAGGGGCACGTCGTCTCTTTCACTCCACTGATACAGATTCAGCCTCTGGGTCTGTGAATTCGGTTCCCGACAGCGGAAGCGATGCGCGCAAGATCTCTCGCGCTCCGCCTGAAAAACGGCTGTGCTCGGGATGCCGCCAACTAGGTACAGCAATCAAATGCCGCAGAATTACCGGTTGAGCAGCTTTGAGAAGTACCGGTTGTCGTAGTACATGGAGGTGTTGTGGACGTATTCCAGCACGCGGTGCATACGGTCTCTTTCTTCCCGGCCCATCTCGTTGAATTGGACGGCAATTCCCAGGCCGGGATCGATGCGCACGACGCTGCCACTGGCCTGCAGCTTGCCGTCATCAATAGAAAAGATGAGCTTCAGCTTGGTAGCCGGCGGGAGAAGCGCGCTGGTTTCCACGTAGCAGCCACCAAGGCTGACATCAATCAGATTGCCCAGGACGGGTGCGTCGCCTTCATGGGGCTGCAGTTCGATGGTGACCCGGCACTTCATGCGCGGAAATAATCTGCGGTTCTTGCGTGCGGGTTGTTTCTGCTTCTCGAGATACATGCGGCGGTCAGCTTCGGCGAGAAGTTCTTCTGCATCCTGTCCATTTTCGGGAAAGGTAGCTTGTCCGACGCTGAGAGAGAGAATGTCTTCCCCACAGACATCGATGCCGGCTTGCCGGGCGAGCTCACGCAAGCTTTCAGCTTTCTTGCCGGCCGCTTCTGCCGCTAACCCTGGGGCGACAACGACAAATTCGTCCCCGCCCATGCGGGCCACGTAGTCATATTCGCGGCAACTGTCTTTCAGCGCCTGCGCAAACAACCGCAGCACACGATTGCCTTCCAGATGGCCGAAGCGGTCATTGATCTGCTTGAATCCGTCCATGTCGCTGACCATGACAACGAGGGACGAGTTGTCCCGTTTGCAGCGGGCAAGTTCCCTATCGAGTTGCAGGAACAGCGAACGCGCGTTGGGGAGGCCAGTGAGGTAGTCGGTGGTCGCGGAACTCTCAGCCTGCTCGTACTTGAGGGCGTTCTCGATGGCCAGCGCCATCTTGGAGCTGATCGCCAGCAGAATGCGCAGGTGATCAGAAGTGAACGCATCCTGTTCCGCGTGGTAAACCGCCAGCACACCGACCACCCCCGCGATTCCCTCCAAAGGAATCGCCAATGCTGAGCGCAAGGTGCTGAACTTGGTCGGGTCATTCAGGTACCCGGGTTCAACTGAAGGATTTCCATTCACGATCGGCTTGCGGTTTTGCGCAACCCACCCGGATAGGCCTTGACCCAAGGGAATCCGGAGGGAGGCAAACAAACGGTGGTTATCGCCACTAACGTGTTGCGGGATCAGCTCTTGGCCGCGCTTTACGTAGATCGCGATGGCATCGTAAGGGACGAGCCGGTGCAGTTTGACACAGAATACGGAGAGCGTTTCATCGAGGCTGAGCGAAGCGCCCAAGTCCTGGCTCAACTCAAACAAGGTCTGAGCTTCCTGGCGCGCCGCAGCAATCGAGAACAGGAAGTTAGCCTCCTGTCCGGCTACATCCTTGACGGTGATATCTTCGAAGCCAGCCGCGGGTGCGACGCCGTGCTCGACCTTTACATCTTTGGAAAGGGGCGGCGTCTCGGTAGGCTCAAAACTGCCCTCCACCAGTTTCTCCAGTTGACGATAACGCTTTTGCAGCACATCCACCACTTTGGGATCGAACGATTTCCCCGATTCGCTTTGCAGGCGCTTGATGACTTCTTCTATGGGCAAGGCCCGCCGGTATTGGCGGTCGGAGGCCATCGCGTCCAGGAAATCAACTGCGGTAAGAATGCGAGCGCCGATGGGAATTTGTTCACCCTTCAGGCCGAAAGGATACCCCGAACCGTCCCAGCGCTCGTGGTGTGCCCGCACAATGGGCACGACCGGGTAGGGGAAACGCACCCGCTCCAGAATTTCGGCGCCCACGACGGGGTGAATCTTCATCTTTTCAAATTCTTCCGGCGTAAGGCGGCCTGGCTTTGAGATGATATGTTCCGGTACCGCGAGTTTGCCGATGTCGTGCAGTAAGGCAGCGGCGTGCAGCGCTTCCATTTCCGTGCCTTCGATTCCCAACTCCTTGGCCACTTCGACCGCATATACCCGGACGCGCTGCAGGTGATCGTGCGTGGTGTGGTCTTTGGCCTCAATAGCCAGCGCCAGCGCCTCGATGGTGCGCAGGTGCAGGTTCGCCATCTCCTCAACATGGCGTTTCTCGTCCTCGAGTTTGCCCAGATATAAACGATACGAGCGGTAGATCAGGTAGATTACGGGAACGATAAGCAGGGAGGTTTCCCATCCGAAGATGCGGTTGAACCAGCCAATCATTCCCGCAAAAGCGGCCCCCACCAGGTAGTACGGGAACGACCAGAAGTAGCATTCGATCCAGATCTTTTTCAGGCGCTTGCCTTCGGTGAGGGCAATCACCAGGGCAATCGAACCGGTGTTGGCTACAAAATACGTCACCGCAGCTATGCCCAGCAGTAAAGGTCGGCTGCTGAAAACATGCGTAGCCAGGACACCATGATAGGCCCCATAGGCCGCCGCAGTAGCTGACGCGCTGGCGCAGATATTGAAGGTCATCTGCAGTGCTGTGGGCCGATCGCGGTAGAAGCATTGCACCAGGATGGCCGCCGTGCCCAGAATCAAGGTTTCGGCGAAGCTTAGTTCCAGCATTCCCAGCAGGATGAAGAGAAAGTTCACCGACATGGTGCCGGTTATGGCCGGCAAGTGGACCTTTAACCGTGCTGCCAGGATTGCGATCAGCAAATAGCAAAGGAATTGGGCGATGTTGCGGCTGGTCGGGTTAGCCGCACCATAAACAAGCACACCTGTGCCGACCAGGATGACCAGGCTGATGAACACCCGGGCCCCGAGGCTCATGTGCCTCCACGACTGTGAGCGGCTCGTCACTTATCTCCGAACGACTCCCCATGATGGCCTTTTGCGGGGGACGACAGCAGGCTGGGAGTCTTCTTCTAAGTGATAGCAGCCAAAAGACTTCATTACAACAATCTATCGCGATTCAAGGAAACTTTCGTAATGGGGAAACTCGCCGTCAGGGTTACTGTGGGGGAATCCTCGGTTCAGGAATTTTGACCTAACACGCTTGCCTGCAAATGGTTGCGAAAGGGCACCGGATTCGAGATCGTTTGGGTATGCTAGATTGAACCCGGAAGGGCCCTTAGCTCAGCGGTTAGAGCAGTGGACTCATAATCCATTGGTCCCAGGTTCAAATCCTGGAGGGCCCACCACTTCAACTGTCAGCAGGAAAACCAGAGGTCCTTCGCTTCGCTCAGGATTTCGGCTGCGGGCTCCCGCTACGCTTACGCTCACGCCCGCAGGGCGCCTCAAGTTCAAATCCTGGAGGGCCCACCACCCCAACTGTCAGCAGGAAAACCAGAGGTCCTTCGCATCGCTCAGGATTTCGGCTGCGGGCTCCCGCTGCGCTCACGCCCGCAGGGCGCCTCAAGTTCAAATCCTGGAGGGCCCACCAATCACTCACGACTGCATCTTAAAGAGGTTCCTCGCCTGAGGGCCTGTTCGTTACGGGGATGTGCTTGCCGGCCACTCCACGACTCCAATTTTGCCATCGGATTCACGTTGCAGAACGGGAGCGTAGAGTCCCAGGAGTTGCCGCCGCCACCACACTCCGCGATCTTGCTTCTCGCTCATTGACGTAAACCAGTACTGCCAGATCACCGCCCGCACCTCGCGCGGCGGAGCCTCCGGGAAAGGGTTTCCGGCGAACAGTGAGAGCACATCGCGATCATTTGAAAGCAGCCTGACCTCAGTGTTGGTGACGATAGGATATTCCCGCCAGTTGCCGAGTGAGGCAAACCACAGATTCCAATCGAAGCGCGGCTGATAAGGCGCATAAATGCCGGGTGGCTTATTCAAGTCCTGGGGCTTGTAGCGGAACGGATACGGCAACCAGGTTTGTCCGTCTTGCGAGCCTTGAAACTCGATTTCGTATCGCCCCCGAGTCATGACGGCGAAGAGCCCGTACCGATTTGCAATCCTAAAGGGATCGAGCGCTTCCACCGGCGCAGTGGGCAAGGGAAGCCGGGGAAAGACAATCCAGAGCATCTGCGCTGTGGCGGCATAGAAGATCAATCCCAGAATAGCGGTGGTTAACGCAACTCTCAGCGCCATGAATTGGGGAGAGAAATTCCGGACACTCTCATCCTCGTCGGCAGACGGTTTGGACGGGTGAGGCAGGGCGGTCTGCCATCGCACAGGAACGACTCGGCGCAGAAATTCGTCATCCAGCAAAAGAAAACCGAGCGCCAGGACAAGATAGTTCAGGAACGTGTAGTTCGCGGTGAGAATAATTCCAATCTGCCACGGGGTCACAATGAAGAAGCACAGGATCCGCCAGCGGCGCGGCAGAAACAACATCCACACCAAGCCTAGTTCGAGCGCGAGCGTGCCGTAGACCGTCGCGCCGTGGAACCAATGCGGAAGGTGCTGAACGTACCAGCCGATCCATGTGGGCAGCGGACCGTTCTGGTAGTACTCGTCCATGGCGGTGAAGTTGCGCCACTGTGGGTCTCCGCTCGCGAGTTTGACCATGCCGGATTCGAAGTAGATGCGAAACCATTCCCATTGCAAGAGAAACAGGCTGGCGCGAGAAGGCGGGTTGGACTCGCCCCATCCCGGCCGAAATCCGGGAGGAGCGAAGAATAGTGAGATGAATCCGGCCTCAAGCAACATGCCGTCGGATTGGTAGCTGGAAAAATCGCCCGCGGCGCTGACGAAAGAAAGAAAACATACGAAGCAAATCGCGAGCATTCCGCGTGGCCAGATGTTAAAGACCAGCAGCAGCGCGGCGGCCAAACCGACCCAGCACAGAGCAAGCAGCATCGGCGAAGTACTTGAAAACCAAAACAGCGTGGGCGCAAACCAGAAGCGCGCGTAGTGGCCAAACGACTGGGCAACGGCCTGCAGATAGGTGTTCGCCGGCAGAATTCCGTCTGGGCCGATCAGGCCACGGATCTGAAAGGCCAGCGAGTAAAAGGCGGAGAAATAAATCAGCCCCAAGGCTCGCAGAAAAAGCCAGCGGGGGACGAAACGATCTCGCGGGCCGCGCTCGGAATCGAACAGCCAGCGGACGGGGGAGGAAAAGCCGGCCATGGGCGTCGGCCATTATATCGAGCCGCCGAGAGATCCATGCCGCATTGCTCTAAGACCGCGGTCGCATCTAGAGGAGAACCGCGACTCCGCATGAGGCAATCCTCTGTGAGATAATCTCCACTTCTACGAGGAACTCATGGCGGAGCACAAAGTCTTCTGTATCAAGCTGCACAAGGAACTCCCCGGTCTTGATGAGCCTCCGTTCGATACCGATCTGGGAAAGAAAATCTATGACAACGTTTCCCAGGAAGCATGGCGAGGCTGGACGGAATTCTGCAAGATGCTGCTCAACGAGTACCGGCTCAATCCTTCGCGGCGCGAAGACCAGGAAGTCATCGTCAAGCAGATGGAGCAATACTTTTTCGGCGAAGGCGTAGCGCCGCCGAAGGAGTACGTTCCGCCGGCAGAAAAGTAGCCCGGCGTTTTCAGGTGTTTAGCGGCAAACCTTCAATAGTTACCACTTCGTTACTGCCCATAGTCTGTGCAATTTTCATCATTCCGTAACATTTTTGGGTTACTAATAAGTTATGGATCCGCCCGTCGATTTTGCCGGGTATGACACGCTGATCCTCTCCGACGTCCATTTAGGCTCGGAGTGCAGCCGCGCCCGCGACGCGACCCGCGTGCTGAAGGAAAACCGTTTTCGGCGGTTGATCCTTTTAGGCGACATCTTCGCCGACCTCAACTTTGCCCGCCTCACCAAAGATCACTGGAAGTTCCTCAGCACCATCCGCAAGCTCTCCAACCCCAAGCGCGAAGTGGAAGTGGTTTGGGTGGAAGGAAACCACGACCAGGGATTGAGCAATCTGATGTCTCATCTCGTCGGAGTGAAGGTCTATGAGGAATATGCGTGGACTTATGCTGGCCTGCGTCACGTAGCGATTCACGGCCACCAGTTCGACCGCTTCGTAGTCAACAACCTGCGCCTGAACTATCTCGGCACCCTGCTGTACCTGCAATTGCAAAAGCTCGATCTTAGGGGCAAGCCGGTGGCGCGCTTTATTGACCGGCTGAACACGCGCTGGCTGCGAATGACCGAGAAAGTGGCCCGTGGCGCGCTGCGCTATGCGCAAGTGCACGGTTTTGACCGCATTTTCTGCGGTCACACTCATGTGGCGATGCAGCGAGAGCAAAATGGCATCCAATATTTCAATTCCGGTGGATGGGTCGATTCCCCGCCTACCTACCTCACTATCGATAAGGAGGGAGTGCAAATCCATGAGTACTGCGAGCGACCTGACGATCGTGATTCCGGCCAAGAACGAGGCGGCGCTGATTCCACGGCTGCTGAACAACCTGGCGAACCAGGACTATCAGAAGATGCGGAATACGAAAGTATTGGTAGCTGACGCAGGCTCGACTGATGGTACTCCGGACATCGTAATGAGTTTCAAGGATCGCTTGGACGTCAGCGTGATTCCCGGAGGCCTACCTTCGGTGGGGCGCAACGCCGGAGCGGTTTTGGCCGACACGCCCTACGTGCTATTTCTCGACGCGGATATTGAGCCCGCGAGTCCCTCACTGATTCGGCGGCTGCTCGAACTGGCGCAGCGTAAGCGTCTGCATGTCGTGACGACCAATATTCTCTGCCCGGATGGCAGCTTTTTCGACAAGCTGCTCTATATCGGAAATAACACGTTCCAGTATCTTTCCCGCCTCCATCATCCCTACAGCACCGGCATGTGCATGCTCTTCGATAAGAAGCGATTTGTGGAACTCGGCGGATTCAACCCGCAGGTGCACTTTGCCGAGGACTACATGCTCAGCAAACAAGTGGCGAGAAACAAGTTCGGGATCGTGCGCGGCGGCGTGAACACCACCAACCGGCGTTTCCAGAAGATGGGCCACTTCCGCATGATGTCCCTCTTCTTCATCACCGCGTTCAATTACTGGAACAAAAAGTATTTTCTACGCGATCACAAGTATTGGGCGTAATCTTGCGGCGCATCTTCCAATATTCCTTCAGAAATGAAACACGATTCCGGTCGATAACCGGAAACTATTTTGGGTCGTGCCGAAAAAACGCGTCTGTACGTAGTCTCCCTCGAAACGCCAGCCAAAAGCGTGGAAAAGGCGGTAATCCAGGCCGCCCCCGAGGGCATCGACGAACGATGTGTCAGAACCAGCGCCATGGTTCGCGTTTACGTGCCCTGCGCCTACCAGAAACTCTGCGAATGGCCGGATTTTGCCGGCGGAGACGGAAGCTCTCGGGCCGAACAGGAAGTTGTATTCGCTGACGTTGGCGTTGATCGTGGGACAAGGGGCGGTAGGGCAAAACGTGGGAAAATTCTGCGAGCCATAGTTGCCACTGAGATCTGCGACGATGCCCAGGAAGGGAAATACTTTGCCTTCGAGTGATCCATTCCATCCATTCATGTTGGCTGTGTCGATCGAAGAGAGTGGGGTGTGATAGTACGAGTAGCCGAAGAAGATGTTGCCACTGGTCGGCACCTGTGCCGACGCACCGATAACCAAGCCGAATACGGAAATGAGAATAGCGGCGATCTTGCGCATGAGAGTTTCTCCTCCAAATAGTGAGGCTACTTGCTTCCGATTGGATGCCTTCGCATTTCGGCAAGTTTTCTCGAAACTTGGCAGGAGATTGCGGGTTTATCACTGCGCGGTGAATCAAGAATCGTGCTGGAAGCGGTAGGGGCCACCGCGCTCGCGGGCGGTTACCTCGGCTACTTTGAGGAAGGCGCGCGCGGCATGCGACAGATTGGCGGACTTACGATAGACCAGCCGCAATCTGCGGTGTACTTTTATCTCCCGCACCGGAATGCGCACCAGCTCGCCTCGGGCAAGTTCGTTTTCCACGCTGATCGCCGGCAGCAGCGCGACTCCGTTTCCCATGGCCACAAATCGCTTGATGGCCTGCAGCGTGGGCAATTCGATATCCATGTGCAGCGGTGTTTTGTGGCGGGCGAAAGTCTGAATGACTTTGTCCCGGTAGGGCGAAGCAACGATGTGGGCAACGAAAGATTCAGCGCCCAACTGACGAATGCTGACCTGATGCTCGCCGGCCAGGGGGTGGCGCGGGGGCACCACCAGAATTAACTCATCGAGGTACACCACGACCGAGCGCAGCTGCGCTTCTTGCGGATCATAACTCAGCACACCCAGTTCGCAGTTGTGGCGAAGCACATCATCCGGTATATGGCTGCCCAGCGCTCTCTGCACCATGATTTTGATCATGGGGTGCAGGCGGCGGAACTCGGCCAGTACCGGCAAGAGATACAGCGCCGTGAACTCATTGGCTGCGATGGCCAGTTTGCCTTTGTGCAATTCGCGCAGTTCGCTCAGCGCGCCTTGCGCATCGCCGCGCAGGTTTAGCAGGCGTTCGGCGTAGCCTTGCAGGACGTGCCCGGCGTCGGTGAGCTGGCCGTCGCGCGAGGAGCGGTCAAACAGAGGCTCGCCGATCTCCTGCTCCAGCTTGCGGATAGACTGGCTCACCGCCGATTGCGTGCGATGCAGTTTCTCCGCCGCGCGGGAAAAGCGGCGCTCCTGGGCTACTGCGAGAAAGACTTCGAGTTGCGATAGCTCCATTTCTTGTTCCTAACGCCCTTAGCGAAAGTGAAGAGACCATTAGTAATGCTTATGCAGAAAGCATCTCTAATGCTAACTATAATCATTATAAGATTCTCTTTACCTTTGCGTCCACGTAAAATCGCCCTACTCACACGAGGAGGATTCTGGGATGGAACGTGCCCGGATCACGGTATTCGACACCACCCTGCGCGATGGCGAGCAGTCGCCGGGCTGCAGCATGAATGTGCAGGAAAAGCTGCGTCTGGCCCGCCAACTCGATCGCATGGGAGTGGATGTGATCGAGGCGGGTTTCCCGATTGCCTCCGAAGGAGATTTCGAAGCAGTACAGAGCGTGGCGGCCGCGCTTCCGCGGCCCGTCGTCGCCGGCCTGGCACGGGCGTGCAAACCCGACATTGAGCGCGCCTGGCAAGCTTTGAAGGGCGCGGCCCGTCCGCGAATCCATGTGTTCCTCGCGACCTCAGATATTCACCTGCAATACAAGTTGAAAATTTCACGCCAGCAGGCCCTCGAACAGGCACATGACTCGGTACGTCTAGCCAAGTCGCTCTGCTCTGATGTCGAATTCTCGCCCGAAGACGCCACGCGCACCGAACCCGAATTTCTTTTTCAGATTCTGGAGGCGGCGATCGAGGCGGGCGCCACGACGTTGAACATCCCGGACACGGTGGGCTACAGCATGCCTGTGGAGTTCGGAGAACTGATTCAGACCATCCGGCAGCGCGTCCGGGGCGCTGATCAGGTTGTCATCTCCGCACACTGTCACAACGATCTCGGGTTGGCCGTGGCGAACGCGCTGGCCGCGATCGCCGCCGGTGCCCGCCAGGTCGAGTGCACGATCAACGGCATTGGCGAACGTGCAGGGAATGCTTCGCTCGAGGAAATCGTCATGGCAATGCGGGTCCGATCCGACCTCTATGCTTACGAAACCGGGGTAGTCAGCGAGCAGCTCTATCCTGCGAGCCAGATGCTCAGCGAAATTACAGGTATTCCGGTGCAGCCGAACAAAGCAATCATCGGACGCAATGCGTTTGCCCATGAAGCGGGCATTCATCAGGACGGCATGCTCAAGAACCCGCTAACCTATGAGATCATGACGCCGCGATCGGTGGGCGTACCGGATTCGCGGCTGGTCCTGGGCAAACATTCCGGACGGCATGCCCTAGGCCTGCGCTGCGAACAACTCGGGTACCGGTTCGACCGCCGCGTGCTGGACGAAATTTACCGGCTGTTTGTGATCCTGGCGGACCAGATTAAACACGTGCAGGACCATCACTTGCTGGAGTTGATCCAGCAGACCAACAGCGGCCCGGGACGTATTCCTCCGTCCACGGCCGAAGCCCGGCCCGTCGCCAGCGCCGCTTCGGCGGCCGGTCCGTCCGGACGAGAGCATTCTCCACGCCCGTTTCCGATCGCTTTTGTCACGGATCTCGACGGCGCGACCCTGCCATTGAATTCCATGGCTGAGCATCATGCCGAGCAGGAAGATTACCTGTGGGGAGTGTGACGTCCCTTTTGCGCGTTATTTCCCCGCACGAACATTTCTCGGCGCTTGCCAGTCTAGAATAGCCACCCCATGCTTCTTAATATCACTGTTCTCCCCGGTGACGGCATCGGGCCCGAGGTAACTTCTGAAGCGGTCCGCGTGCTTGAGGCCGTTGCTCAGAGATTTGACCACCGGCTCCAGCTGGCAAACAAGAACGTCGGTGGTGCGGCGCTTCTGGCGAGCAACGATCCTTTGCCGGGCGACGCGTTGCAGGCCTGCCTTTCTTCCGGCGCGGTTCTCTTGGGCGCAGTAGGCGGCCCGGCGTTCGACAGCTTCCCCTCCCATTTGCGCCCTGAAAGGGGCTTGTTGCGATTGCGGCGCGAACTGGGCGTGTTTGCCAATCTGCGGCCCGCGGTTTGCTTCCCCGCGCTGGAAGATTGTTCTCCGCTTCGCCCGGAAGTGGTGCGCGGCACCGACGTTCTGATCGTGCGCGAATTGTTGGGTGGCATCTATTTTGGCGAGCCCCGCAAAACAGAGGGCCCAAATGGCCAACGGGTAGCCATCGACACGATGCGTTACGGAGAAGCCGAAATCGAGCGCATTGCGCGCGTCGCCTTTGAACTCGCCCGATCACGCCGCAAGAGGGTGACTTCTGTGGATAAGGCCAACGTCCTCGACTGTTCCCGTTTGTGGCGCGACGTGGTCAGCCGGATGGCGCAGCACTATCCCGATGTGAAGCTCTCTCACATGTACGTGGACTCGGCGTCGATGGCGCTGCTCGCACATCCAGCCGATTTCGATGTTGTGCTAACCGAAAACATGTTCGGGGACATTCTTTCTGACCAGGCTGGAGCGGTCGTTGGCTCCCTGGGTATGCTTGGCTCTGCCAGTATCGGCGGCTCCGTGGGTCTGTACGAGCCGGTACACGGGTCAGCACCGGATATCGCGGGGCAGGGAATTGCCAACCCATTGGGTGCGATCCTCGCCGCGGCCATGATGCTGCGGTACTCCTTTGAATTGGCGAGGGAAGCCGCTGCGATCGAATCGGCCGTCTCCGACGTTTTGGGTTCCGGGGCTCGCACGCAGGATTTGGCCCGAAAAGACCAACCCGTCGTCAGTACCCGCGAAATGGGGCAGCGGGTCGTCGAGGCGATCAGAGCGTGAGCCACCTCAGGCTTCCGGGGTTCAGGGCTCCAAATTGCGAAGCCTTCCCATCTTGGTAGTCCTGACTAACTTTTCCACACATTGGGTTGCGGAATTCGGTTGCATCAGTTCGAGCAGGAGTAAAATAACCTGGTCCCACAAAGACTTCTTCTGTTCAGGGGAGGCCGAAATGGTTTCCAAGTGCGCCAACCCAAACTGCCCCGCTTCCTTCCTCTATCTTCATCAGGGAAAGCTGTTCCGCATGGCGGTTGAGACCGGTAAAACCGACGGCCTGAGCCCAGAAACCCGGCGCGCCCAGTCTCATGTCCAGTTTTATTGGTTGTGTGATGATTGTTCGGCGACCATGACTCTGGCTTATAAACAAGGTTTGGGAGTTTTGGCAGTTCCGACAGCGGCCCCGCGGATCCCGGCTGAAAGCACTGCCATTGTCCGATGGCCAGCTACTGCGAGCTAGGATCGGCTGCTCCCAGCGCGATATTTTCCGCTGATTGAGTTCCAGCGAATCCACAGCATTTCGGCGAACATCTTCATCCCATCACTCAACGGGCTGATTTGCGTACCTTCGCGGTGGGCCCAGACTACCGGTACTTCCGCGACTTTCAAATGAAACTTGTTCGCTAAATACAGCAGCTCCGGATCGAACCCCCAGCGCTCGACCCGCTGAAGGGGAAAAATCATGTTTGCGGCCCGCCGCGTGAAGGCTTTGAAGCCGCACTGCGTGTCCTTTAATTGCAGGCCCAGGGTAAAGCGAAGCATGAGGTTGAAGGTGCGCCCGAAGAGCTGGCGGTGCAGCGGCTGCTTTTGCGTCTGCAGTTCGCTGCGCAGCCAGCGCGAACCAACGGCAACGTCTGCGCCGTTGGCCAATGCAGCGAAAAGTTTGGGCGCTTCCTCGATCGGCGACGACAGGTCAGCATCGCTGAACAACAGCGTCTGACCCTTTGCTTGAAGCATGCCGTTGCGCACGCTGTACCCTTTGCCCCGGTTCCCGGGATTTTCCAGCAACCGCAGCCGCGGATTCCGCCGGGCGCACTCCCGCACGATTTCTGCGGTGTTGTCGCGCGAACCGTCGTTGACCACGATGACTTCCGCATCCCAGCCATTCGCTGTGATGTAAGCCAGGAGCTTTTCCAGCGTGGCGGCAAGACGTGCCCCTTCGTTGTACGCGGGAATGACAATGCTGTAAGCGCAACTTTCGACGGTTACTGGATGGTCGTTAGGCAAGCGGGTGAGTCCGTGCGATTTTTAGCATAGGGCAACCCGGAGAATTTCTCCCCGGGAAGTCAAACAGATTACAGGAAATTTGTGTAGCGCAAACCGCTGGAGAAGAAATCACGGCCGATTCGGCGAAACGGCGGTCACGCTACCTGGCGTCGCTTCTTGAGCATGGAGAAGAACTGCAATACCAGTTCCTCATCCCAAAGCCCATTGCGCGCTTCGTTCAGCATGGTGAGAGCCGTTTGTTCATGACCCAGAGCCAGCTTATAGGGGCGCGCAGTGCGCAAGGCATCGTACACATCCACCACCTGCAAGATGCGCGCCAGCAGCGGCGTTTCTTCACGTCGCAATCCGTCCGGGTATCCACTGCCGTCGGAATGCTCGTGGTGGTTCCGGATAATCGGGAGCACTAGGCGCAGCGATTTTAAGGGGCGACAGATGTTCTCTCCGGTGATGGGGTGCCGCTTCATCACCTTCCACTCTTCCGGCGTCAGGTTGGTGCCCTTCTTCAGGATCTCGTCGGGAATGGCGATTTTCCCCAGGTCATGTAAATACCCGCCGCGCCGCAGGGCCACGATGGAATCTTCATCCAACCGCAAATGGCGGCCCAGATCGCTGGCGTTTTTCGCCAGCCGCTCACAGTGTCCCTCGGTATAAGGATCCCGGCTCTCGACGCTCAGGCCTAACGTACACAGTACCGATTCCGCCGTTTCCAGTTCGTCGGTAAACTCTTTGAGCTTGAGCAGCGACTTGACGCGGGCAAACAATTCTTCCGCGAAAATCGGCTTATGCAAAAAATCGTCCGCGCCACACTTGATTCCCTGCACCCGGTCTTCTCGCTCGCTGAGACCAGTAATCAGCACAATCGGGATCAGCCGGGTGGCGGGATTCTCTTTAAGCTCGCGGCACAATTCGTACCCTGATTTGCCGGGCATGATGACGTCGGAAAGAATCAGGTCTGGCGGCTGGCGCGCGATCTCAGCTTCCGCCTGCGCGGCGTTGGCCACCGAGACCACGTCGTAACCACCTGTGGCCAACAGTTCCCGCATCAGTTCCATAATGTCTGGATTGTCATCTACAACGAGAATGCGGGGATCCCGGCGCCTGCTGACGACTTCGCCCATACTAGGTTGAGAAGGGGAGCGGGGGGGAAGAGTTGTACGTGCCTTGCGGGGGAGTTCCATCATCACTACGCTTTCACAACAATTGTATCGGATTTGCAGATGTGCTGTGAGTTGACCTGCCAGGTGCTCAGGAGCATGAGATCTTGCTGCGCTTTCCCACTTAGGAACAGAGCCTTCCGCGGTGTGTCAAATATCCTTGTGATCGCCTCGGTGGTGTGCATAGGCTAGCGAGATGCCGCGACTCTCCTTGCGACTGTTTGTGTTTGCCTTATGGTCCACTGCGGCGATGGCCGCTCCCAAGCCACACGTCATCAGTTTCGGAAAATGGACCACTGTGCAGTGGTTTGCCGGAGCCGACGAAAGGGAGGGACTCAACCTCAAAGTTCGGGGTCTGTATGTTGATACGCGTTTGAAAGAGTCGACTCTCGGTCCACCTCACGAAATCACCGACCGTTTGTTTGTTGTGCGCCGAGTGTTTCGCGTGAACGATGCTTTGCCGGAAGAGTCGAGTGTCGCGCCGCGCTGGCGCTGGCAACGTGGCGGATGGTTGGTGGTGGATCGAATCAGTGGGCGCGTCTCCACCGTAAACCTGCCCGAATTCGATTCCTATTACTCCGCGGTGAACTGGTATCGCGATTATGCCGCCTATTGCGGCGTCTCCGACGATGGCAAGAAACTTTACGCCATCGTGGCGCAGCTCGGCCGCCGCAAACCGATCCTGAAGAAATCGATTGGAGAGCCTAGCGCTGACGAAGACCCCGACTCCGCCTGCCCCGCGCCCGTCTGGCAACGCCAACCTGTGCGGGTAACGTTCGAAGTCCGCGAAGGGCAAAAAACAACTTACTCCGTCCGCGGCCACGCCATCGACGTGGTGACTGATGAGGAAGAGGAAGATGCTTCGAAGTAAAGGCGACGGCCAGAGCTATCCGGCGTGCTTCTTGAGAAAGGTATAGCTTGCGAGCAGGATCAAACCCATTCCAGCCAGCACATAGTTGCGCCAGCGCTGGCGATCATCGGGCGCATCCGTGAGGTGCCCGGCTAGCGTTGCTCCCATCGCAAGTCCAGCGAGCAGACCCCCAATATGCGCAGAATTGTCGATGCCGGGCGCCAATCCAAAGAAAAGATTGTAGGCCGCAAATATAAGAAGACTTTTCAGCGTGGGTTGAATGGCTTGCCTGGGGAACGGAAGCTTGCCAAGGTAGAGTGCGGCGATTAACCCTCCCGCCAGTCCGAAAATAGCGCCGGAAGCGCCCGCGCCAACGACCATCGGGTGCAGCCACAGGCTGGCCAGGCTTCCGGCAATCCCACTGAAGGTGTAAATGAGAATGTAGGTCCACTTATCGAGAATGCGCTCCGCGAGTTTTCCCAAGTTCAGCAGGCACCACATGTTAAAGAAGATGTGGAGAATTCCGATGTGCACGTAGTTTGAAGTGAGCACCCGCCAGGGCTGGGAGCCGAGTGAAAGCGGCCCCCAGTTCGCTCCCCACTTGATCAATTGTGCAATTGTCGGTTGTAACGGGGAGACGCCGGTCAGGGACATCAAGGCAAACACTGCAATATTGATTCCCACCAAAACGGTCGTCGGGGAGAGCCGCGATTGCGCTGGCCGGTCTAGCTGAGGGTTGAGGGCTGATGGCCGATAGCTCACGGCTGTTTCAGTCTCCGCCGGCTTCCACCGGCGCCAGATCTTCCGCCGCGTTCTTGGTTTTCACTTCCGCACTGGTGACCAGTGCTACAGAAGCCACTACAACCGCGCTCCCCGCGAGAATGTATCCCGTGACCGGCTCGCGCAAGACTAGCCACCCCAGGAACACAGCTACCACCGGGTTCACATAAGCGTAAGTCGAGACTTTCGAAGTCGGCACGTGACCCAGCAGCCAGATGTAGGCGGTATATCCGATCCACGATCCGCAAATGATCAAATACGCGATCGCTCCTACACCACGCGCCGTCCACACTACGCGGGTAGAGTCACGGTTAGCCACGGCGAAAATAAGATTCCCCAATCCCGCAGCCACCATTTGCCAGGCCGTGGCCGAGAACGGGTCTACGTCTGGTGATTTCCATTTCTTGGCTAGCACAGAACCCAGCGCCCAACTAAACGAGCAAAAAATAAGACTCACCGCGGCCAGCAATTGCGTCCGACCAAACGAGGAGGTCGCCATAAGGTCCGGCCAGATCAACACTACCAAACCCACCACCCCCAGCCCCAGTCCGATCTTTCCGCGGCCAGCGATATGATGGTCGCCGAGCAACATCGAGTCCAGTACCAGAAACCACAACGGCGTCGCAGCCACCAGCAACGCCGCCAGGCCTGAGGCGATGCGTTCCTCGGCATAGGAAAGCGTCAGGTTGCCGCCCATCAACAGCAGCAGGCCCACGACCGCCATCTGCGCCAGTTGCTGCCAGCTGTAGAGGGTTTTTCTGCCCTGCAGCCCGCAAAACACCAGCATGAAGATGCCCGCGATCAAGAAGCGCGTACCGCACATCAGAGCCGGAGGGATCTTCTCGACTGCAATGTCAATGGCAAGATACGTGGATCCCCAAAATAAATACACCAGCCCGAAGCAGACGATAACGGCGAGCCGCTGTTGACGTTGCGATTCAGTCATGGCCGGAGTGGGAATTCAAACATATCAGACTCAATGCGTGCCACAATCGATGCAGAACTTCAGCGCCATGCAAATTTTCCGACCTTTCTTGCTCACGGTAGCCGTGGGCAGCGCCAAGACCGAAACAGTGAAGACTAACAGCCAGCGACCAATGACGAAGCGCACATGCCCAATTGGGGGTTCCGTCCTGCACAACTTGCAGCTATAATGAACATGGTTTCGTTGCATGCGCTTCGAGAGCCCCAATTCGCATTTGCCGGCTTGCTGGCTGCATTCTCTGGTGTGCCCGCGACGGTACCGGGCCGTTCTCCCTTCGCGCTTGCGCCCTAGCCTCTTCGGCAGCGACTAATTTCCCATCCTCCCAGCTCTGTTCGGCTTGAGTGTTTTTCCGCCTCAGCGCGGAGAGCACCCTGGCCAACGACCGACTAACGACCAATGACTCTTTCGGGAGGACCACATGACCGCGACCACGAAAATTCTCACCGGGCCT
The DNA here is from genome assembly GCA_963759395.1 of uncultured Acidobacteriota bacterium. GTDB lineage: Bacteria > Acidobacteriota > Terriglobia > Terriglobales > Acidobacteriaceae > CAVWZH01. The sequence goes on from CAVWZH010000007.1 coordinate 555,385, forward strand.
AAGATTACTACTGCCCTTCCCGGCCCCAACGCCAGGCGCATTCTAGCCGGCGATGCAAAATACATTTCTCCGTCCTATACCCGTTCCTACCCGCTGGTTGCCCAGAGTGGCCGGGGGATTGTGATTACCGATGTTGACGGGAACGAGTTTTTCGATTTCTCTGCCGGCATCGCGGTAACTTCCACCGGGCACTGCCACCCGGACGTGGTCGCGGCGATCCAGAAGCAGGCGGGCCAGTTAATTCACATGTCGGGCACGGATTTCTATTACGAGAGCATGACCACGCTGGCCGAGCGGCTCTCCAGGATCGCTCCCATGCCCGGTCCCCACAGGATTTACTATGGGAACTCTGGTGCGGAGGCGATCGAAGCTGCGCTCAAGCTGGCCCGTTATCACACCAAGCGGCAGAATGTTATTGCGTTCTTCGGTGCGTTTCACGGACGCACCATGGGAGCGCTGTCATTGACCGCCTCGAAGCCGCAGCAGAAGCGCCGCTTTGCCCCACTCGTTCCGGGTGTAACTCATGTTCGATATCCCGACGTTTATCGGGGTTGTGAAGGCGGAGCCCAAGACGCTGACAAATTTGCCCTCGGCTGCGCCCGCTTCATCGAAGACAAACTCTTCAAGACCATCCTTGCGCCCGAAGAAGTCGCCGCCATTTTTGTCGAGCCCATCCAGGGTGAAGGCGGTTACGTCGTTGCTCCCACGGTCTTCATGCAAGAGCTCCGGCGCATCTGCGATAGACACGGCATCCTGCTGGTGGCCGACGAAGTCCAGAGCGGCATCGGCCGTACCGGCAAATGGTGGGCGATCGAGCACACCGGGGTCGAGCCTGATATTGTCTGCATGGCTAAAGGTGTTGCCTCGGGCATGCCACTTGGCATTACGATGACCCGCGCCGACATCATGGACTGGGTGCCAGGCTCGCATGCTTCCACGTTTGGCGGCAATCCTGTGTGCATTGCCGCCGCGCTGGCTACGCTCGATGTAATCGAAAGGGAAGGGCTGTTGCGTAATTCTGCTGAAGTCGGCAACCACATTCTTAAACGCCTCGCGGATTGGCCCAAGAAGCACAAGCTGGTGGGCGACGTCCGCGGGCGCGGCTTGATGATCGGGGTCGAAATCGTGAAAGACAAACAGACCAAAGAATACGGTGCTGCCGAGCGTGACCGCATCGTCGAACTGGCTTTCGAGAAAGGCGTCTTATTCCTGGGTTGCGGGCCGAGCACAATTCGCATTGCGCCTGCGCTCGTCGTCAGCAAAGACGAAGCCGACGCTGCCATTGATATTCTCGATGAATGCGTGAGTCTCGTGAGCAAGAGTTCCTGAGTTAAACTCGTTTGTGTAGGGACGGGCTAATTGCCCGTCCTCTCATGAATAGTTGTCGGATAGTTGTTGTGGATGGATCACTTATGACCTGGGAAGGAACCATCGAATCGATCCACATCGCCGCCAATGCGAAGGAACCGATGCGGGCGGTGCGGAGCGTCGTTGCTATTACTGGCGTTGGCCTCGAGGGGGACCGTTATGCGCTACGCCAAGGCACCTTTTACAAGCCAGAGCCCGACTACGAACTGACCTTGATCGAGGCGGAGGCGATCGAGGCGCTGCAACGTGACTATAACGTCGAGCTTGCTCCTGGCGACGCCCGTCGCAATCTGGTGACGCGCGGTGTGCCATTGAATCATCTTGTCGGGTGCGAGTTCCAGATCGGCGACGTGAGCATCCGCGGGATACGCCTGTGTGAGCCATGCAGTCATTTGCAGGCCCTCACTCAACGCCCCGTAATCAAAGGGCTCCTGCACCGCGGCGGCCTCCGCGCGCAGGTTCTGTCAGGCGGCACAATCCACGTCGGTGACGTCGTTCGTGGAGTGCGCGCGCGCTCTTTGGAAACTGCTTCCCCACGCCTTTAATCCGTGCGACTAGTACGAAAATCTCCCATGGCGACTAACCCGAACGGCCTACATTGATAGTTGTTATCGAGTAACTAATCCAAGCGGGCAATTGTAAGAAATTCTCCACAAGGTAAATTCCTAGTCGCGCCGCCCGAGCCGCTTTACCCTCCCCAAGCCCACGGTAGCGCCAATACTAGGAGGATCATCCATGACTAAGTCAAGAACGATGTTTCTTGTGCTGGCCATTGTGATCGCAGGCCTGCTCGCCTTTTCCGGCGTTGCTGCGGCACAAACGACCGACGTTTTCCGAGTGAATTATTTCAGCAATAACGTATGGGGAGCTCCCGACGCGACCGTCAGAATCGACAACCCTGGCGTGACCGGCGGAAACCTGTGCGCCATGATTTACGTGTTCGATTACGATCAGCAGCTTTCCGAGTGCTGCGGTTGTCAGGAAACCCCGAACGGACTGCGCACTTTGTCCGTCAGCAAAGACCTGACCAGCAATCCGCTGACCGGCTACGTTCCGCAGAACGGCGTGATCAAGGTTGTTTCGGCGTCAGTGAACAACTCTCCTTGCGATCCGAGCTCGAACGTAACTCCGACCGCGACTCTGCGGGTTTGGGGCACGCACATCGAGAACCCGGTGTATGCGACCCCGGCAGCCGCACTGAAGGCGAAGACCGTAGCTAATCCTTCGGCCTATCCCATCACGGAGACGGAATTCTCCAACTCCACGCTGGGCGCCACTGAGCTGGCCAACATCCAGGCAGAATGCGCTTTCATCGGCATTCTGGGCAGCGGACACGGCATTTGCTACTGCGGCTGGGGCGACTAATTAGCGCTCGGTAACTTGTTTGTTTTTGTTTTCGGCAATGCGCCAGGTGCAAGCGATTGCATCTGGCGCATTTGTTTGCGCACTTCTTACTCGCCTTCACCTGAAAGTTTGCATCCCTCCTAGCCCAAAACTCCGAATTCAGCACGTGTTCTAGCCCAAACGGCGTAGCTGTTTGGCCCACGCCTTTCGGCTAATTCACGTGGTGAATTGTAAAGATACGTACAGCATATAGATTGCTAGTGCGCCACCGAAGCCGTTCTTCCCTCCCCAAGCTCAGGTAGCGCCCAATCAATCTAGGAGGACGACAATCCATGACAGAATCACGAAGGACGCTGCTTGTGCTGGCTACACTGGCGCTGGGCCTGCTCGCTTTTTCCAGCGTTGCTGCGGCACAAACGACCGACGTTTTCCGAGTGAATTATTTCAGCAATAACGTATGGGGAGCTCCCGACGCGACCGTCAGAATCGACAACCCTGGCGTGACCGGCGGAAACCTGTGCGCCATGATTTACGTGTTCGATTACGATCAGCAGCTTTCCGAGTGCTGCGGTTGTCAGGAAACGCCGAACGGACTGCGCACCTTGTCCGTCAGCAAAGACCTGACCAGCAATCCGCTGACCGGCTACGTTCCGCAGAACGGCGTGATCAAGGTTGTTTCGGCGTCAGTGAACAACTCTCCTTGCGATCCGAGCTCGAACGTAACTCCGACCGCGACTCTGCGGGTTTGGGGCACGCACATCGAGAACCCGGTGTATGCGACCTCAGCAGCCGCACTGAAGGCGAAGACCGTAGCTAATCCTTCGGCCTATCCCATCACGGAGACGGAATTCTCCAACTCCACGCTGGGCGCCACTGAGCTGGCCAACATCCAGGCAGAATGCGCGTTCATCGGCATTCTGGGCAGCGGACACGGCATTTGCTACTGCGGCTGGGGTGACTAATTAGTTTCACTTTTCCCGTGACGTTTAGCGGGAGTTTGCGCCAGATGTAAGCGATTGCATCTGGCGCATTTTTCTTTTGCCAGCCGGGCGATTGTTCACCTTACCCACGCCAGCCATGCCCATCCCACCAGGAGAGTGGTCAGAGTAACCGGCAGCCCTACGCGGAAGTAATCGCGGAAGCCGATCTCGACGTCTGGCTTCGCGCTCTCTACCACAATGATATTTGCCACACTGCCGGTTATCGTCAGGTTCCCCGCCAGGGTGGAAGCCATCGCCAGAATCAACCACGCGGTATGCGGATCGGCGAAGCCCGGCACCAGGGACTTCGCCAGCATTACCGCAGGCACATTACTCACAATGTTACTCAGCAGGGAAACGACCACGGTAAACGCCCCAAGACGCTGCAAGTTCCAATGCTCCGCGAGTTGCAGAAGTCGTCCGACGAGGCCCACTTGTTCCGCGCCTCCGACGATCAGAAACAACCCCACAAAGAACACCAGTAGCCCCCAGTCGACCTCCTGATAGAGCTTGCGCGGATCGATAGTTCGTGTGACCAGCATCATGGCTGCGCCCAGCGCCGCCATCATGGCCGGAGGAGCGCCGAGAAAAAAACCGGCGACTACGATCGTCACCACGACGGCTGGCTTGGTCAGGCGGGAAAGCTCGAGCTGCGGAAGCGGAATTGCCTGCACCGGCGCTGTGGTTGGCGCGACACTCCGCATGTGAATCCAATGCAGCACCGCCCAATCCAAGAACAATCCGATGAACGCTACCGGAGCCAAGTGTCCTAGAAAATCCCGGTAGCGGATTCCGGAAAAGGATCCGATCAGCATGTTTTGCGGGTTGCCGGTTATAGTGGCCACGCTGCCGATGTTCGAGGCAGTGGCCACGGCTAGCAGATAAGGTAAAGGGTTGAGCCTCATGCGCCGGGTAACGCTGAGCACAAAGGGCACCATCACCAGGCAAACGATGTCGTTCACAAAGAAAGCGGAAAGAAAACCGCAGGTGAAGATCACTGCCGGCAGCAGTTGCGCCGGCTTGAGACGACGCAACACCAGTTCTGCATTCCATTCGAAAAATCCCACGAGGTGCAGATTGCCGACGATCAACATCATCGAGAAAAGCAGCACGACAGTAGGAAAGTCGATAAACCTCAGACCTTCCTCGGGATGCACGATTCGAGCGGCAAACATCAGGACTGCCCCGATAATCGCTGCGCCGGGACGATCAATTTTCAGCCCGGGAAATTTCCCCAGCGCAAAAACCAGATAACTAGCTAGAAAGATCGCGTATCCGGCAATGATCTGAATTTCGGAGAGACCGGCGGACGAGCCTTGAGTCATCATCTTTGGACAACGGCAGGAGTGAAGTGCACTCTTCAGAAAAGCGAAGAGTTCAGAATGCACAGTATGCCATGACAAGGAGGATTCTGGGGTAGTGGCTTCGATCGACAAGAATATTTTCGTCTCAGGGAAATTCAAGAGCGCACCAGATCGAATCCGGTGCCTTTGGGGTTAGACCCTTGGGCGCCCTTTCCGCTTGACATGCCATCCAGCGGCGAGCGAAACTCCGGCACAGATCACTCTGAAATTTTGCATGGATCGTTACTCCATCCTGGACCAGGGTCTTCCTCCGCGTGTCCCTGAAGCCGCGTCTCAAAATCGTGAACCAGCAGAAGCCCCTTTGCCCCCAGCGAGGATCGCAGCCGATTCGGTCCGGTTTCCGGGGGATGATGGGGGCAGGTCCCTGACCGCCATGGCGGAGCGCGACCTGAATGCCGCGCTGCAATTGTTGGCCGAGCGCGCGCAATACATCACAGGGGCTTCCGGCGCAGCCATCGCCCTGCGCCAGGGTGCCCAGATGATCTGCCGCGCCAGCGCCGGCCCTTCCGCTCCTGAATTAGGCGCTGCGCTGCAGGTGAACTCTGGCCTTTCAGGGGAAAGCGTCCGCACCCGCCACCTGTTGCGTTGTGATGATGCGGAGAACGACCCGCGTGTAAATCGCGACAGCTGCCGCGTTCTGGGAATCGCCTCGGTGGTTGTTATGCCCCTGGTGCGCGATGGAGATGTGAATGGCGTATTCGAGCTTTTGTCTGACCGCGCGTACGCTTTCGAGGAGCGCGATATCGCAGCGCTCGAGCGGCTGGCGGAGATGATCCAGACAGCGGTGGATCACGCCGAAGCGGCGAAGCGGGCAGAACGAGGGCTTGTTCGCGAGCAGCCTGAAGAGGCGTCCATCGAGAAACCAGCGCGAGCTCGTAACGCAGCAGAGACTCTTCCTCCGGTCCCGGGAGGCTCCGGTTCCCAGGGATCCGAGTTCCGGGTCGACGACGAGCCCATTCTGCTAGAAACGTCGTTGCGCGAAGCCCAAAATAAGAAACACGCCGAGCGCAAGAAAGACGCCACGCCAGACCAGGCGGCCCAATCAGCCGCTATCTCCGAGCAGGGGCCGCCTTCTCCCGATCTCCGTCAGGAAGACCATGCGCCCGCCCAAGCGATCCCATTCAATGAGCGTGGCAACATTCATATGTGCGAGGCCTGCGGCTTTCCCGTCTCGCAAGGCCGCAAGATCTGTCTGGATTGTGAAGCCAAAGGAGTCGCCGCCGGTGCGCCCGACTTTCTCTCCCAGCTTTCCGTGCCCTCTCAGGGCTGGCTTCGTTCGCATTTCTATTTGGTGGGCGCCCTCGTAATCGCGGCCGCGACCGTGGCCCTGCTCGTCTGGTTCCGCTGACCCGCCGAAATTTAGCGAATGAAAGTCCCTACAAATGCGCTGCGCTTACCGTGCGACTCCCAATCCACGCCCAGGCCCGGCCCGCGGTAGGAATCCGTCAATGCCACCGCCGGCATGGCATGTGCAACTTGCGTCAGCGGCGGATAGAAAGTCACCTCATTGCCGCAGAGATGGTCATGTTCATCAATCGGGCGAGTCTGCACCATGGCGAACTGTCCTGCACGGAGCCACGCGACGCCGTGCTGTTCAGAATTAATCGCCATTTCCATTGGCGCGGCAATCACACGCTCCACATGCAGTAGCAATTCTCCTCCCATCTGCTGTGCGAATGCGGCTAGCGCCGCACTCTGTTCAGGAGTCGCGCGATCATCCACGATCAGCACCGCCTGTGCCGGATAAGGATTTGCGTAGGGATCTCCCAGCGTGGCGCGGGCATGCACCGCGGCGGCAACCGTCAATCCGTCGAGTGCAACTCCGTTCCATCCGCCGCTCTGCACGTGCCACGCCAACAAAGCCTCATTCCCCACCAGGTTAACTTCCCCGTTGGCGAAACACTGCCCGGTATACACGTCGGCGCTGCGAGTTTCCACATAATCGCCACGAATCTGTTGGGCAACTCCGGTCACCGAAAGCACGAACATCCCTATCAAAACAAACCCTAAAAGCCGGGAACTCATAAGCCACCTCACGCGTATGAACTATTGTCTCCCAACGGAGGGCCTTGAGAAAAGAGGTCCCTTCGATAGTGGTCAGTTTGCCTTGGCATCCTTGATGCAAACTGCACCACTACCGGTCCCTTCGCGTTCATTGACTTGGGTAGGGTGGGAGCCTACCATCGAAAGTTCTGGAGCCCAGGTTTCGATGATCAGCGAGACAATCTCCCACTATCGCATCGTGCGCCAGCTCGGGGGCGGCGGCATGGGAGTGGTGTATGAGGCTGAAGACCTCAGCCTCGGCCGCCATGTGGCTCTAAAATTTCTGCCGGAAGAGCTGGAGAAAGATCCGGCAGCGCTCGAACGCTTCCAGCGCGAGGCCCGCGCCGCTTCCGCCCTTAATCACCCTAACATCTGCACTATCTATGAGATCGCTCAATCGGACGGGCGTTATTTCATCGCTCTGGAGCTGCTCGAAGGCCAGACTCTCAAGCAGCGGATCGGAAACCAGCCGCTTGAGATGGAACTGCTTTTGGATCTGGCCATTCAGATCTCCGATGCGCTCGAGGCCGCGCACGCCAAGGGGATCGTTCATCGCGATATCAAGCCCGCCAACATCTTCGTGACCCTGCGCAACCAGGCCAAGATTCTAGATTTCGGATTGGCCAAGACTCTGAAGCACGAAGCCTTGTTAGGCGGTGCAACCGTCGGTTCCACGCCGACTATCGACAGCAACCAGCTCACCAGTCCAGGTTCGACCGTGGGTACGGTCGCCTACATGTCTCCCGAGCAGGCGCGCGGCAAGGACCTGGACACGCGAACCGATCTGTTTTCCTTCGGCGCGGTGCTCTACGAAATGGCGACTGGCACTTTGCCTTTCCGCGGCGACACTTCTGCCACCATCTTTGAAGGCATTCTCAACCGGCCTCCCGTGCCACCGCTGCGGCTCAATCCCGACGTTCCACCGCGCCTGGAAGAAATTATTCTCAAGCTGCTGGAGAAAAACCGCGAGCTTCGTTACCAGGGCGCGGCAGAAGTGCGCGCCGACCTGAAGCGCCTGAAGCGTGATACCGAGTCGGGCACAGCCTCAGCCGCCAGCAGTTCGGCGGCGGTGCGCGCCCCATCGCTCGCCCCTCGCCGGCTTTGGAATTATGTCGTGATGGCCCTGGTCGCGGTCGCCGTAATTGGTCTGGCGATGACTTTCTTCGCTCGCCGCAGCCGCGCAGTGATGACGGAGAAAGATACGATTCTGCTTACCGATTTCGTCAACACCACCGCCGACCCCGTTTTTGACGGGACCCTGAAAAAAGCGCTCGCCGTCGACCTGGAACAATCTCCCTATCTCAATGTTTTTCCTGAACAGAAAGTCCGGCAGACGCTGCAATTCATGGGACGATCTCCCGACGAACGCATCACCAGCGACGTGGGCCGCGAGGTCTGCCAGCGCGATGGCATCAAGGCCATGTTGAACGGCCAGATCGCCAGCCTCGGCAGTCAGTACGTGCTCAGCCTGGACGCGGTGAATGCCTCAACCGGCGAGTCGCTGGCGCGGGAAGAAGTGCGGGCCGGCAAGAAAGAAGACGTGCTCAACGCGCTCGACCAGGCTGGTGCTAGCCTGCGCAAGAAGCTGGGCGAATCCATGGCTTCTATTCAGAAATATGACAAGCCGCTCTCCGAAGCCACCACTTCGTCCCTCGATGCGCTCAAGGCTTTTAGCCTGGGCGACATCAAGCACGAGGCCGGCGACGAATTAGCCGCCCTCCCGCTGTATCAGCGCTCTGTCGAACTCGACCCGAATTTTGCTATGGCATACGCCCGCATTGGGGCCGCCTACTCCAACTTGGGGCAGAGCCAGCTTTCCGAACAAAACCGGCAAAAGGCTTTTGAACTGCGTGACCGCGCCAGCGAACATGAGAAGCTCTACATCATGTCGCACTACTATGCCGATTCGGGCCAGCTCGACAAAGGCATTACTGCCTACGAACTCTACAAGCAGACTTATCCCCGGGATTCCATCCCCTATAACAATCTGGCCGGCATCTACAACAATCTGGGACAATTTGAGAACGCGCTCGACAATGCGCGACTCTCCATTGCGGCGGATCCCGACAGCGCCAGCGGATACACGAATCTGGCCGTGGCTTACACCGGATTGAATCGCCTCGACGAGGCGAAGGCTACCTTGAACGACGCCCTGCAACGCAAACTCAACCTGCTCGGGAATCATGTCCAGTTAGCCAACCTGGCCTGGGTGCAAGACGATCCGGCAACTATGGAGCGCGAGTTGGTCGAGGTTGCGAAATATCCCGGAGGCGATACAGTCGTGCCTGGCCTTAGGTCTGGCGTGGCGGCTTGCCGAGGCCAGCTCAAGGCCGCTCGCGATTTCGGAACTCAATCCAGAGAGGCCGCAGATCGGCTTGGCTTGAAGGAAATTGCCTATGGCGAGTACGTACAAGAGGCCATCTTCGAGGCCATTCTGTCGAACAAGGCGCGCGCTGCCGATGACCTGGCCGAGGGATTCAAAGGTCCCCAATCGCCGGTTAACGTGTCGACGTCTGCGCTGACCTGGGCGCTGATCGGGGAAGACAAGAAGGCGGAAAAACAGGTTTCCGATCTTGCGCAAAAGCGGCCTTACGATACATTTGTCCAATCGATCGCCGTGCCCGTGGTCAAGGCGCAAATCGAACTCAACCACGGCAATTCAGCCAAAGCCATCGATCTGCTCGATAGCGCCATGGTGTACGCCCGTGCCAACACGACTGTGCTGTACGTTCGCGGGAACGCATACTTGAAAGCCGGCCGCGGCCCCGACGCCGTTCAAGCCTACCAGCGCCTGATGGACTTGAAAGGCTTTGCCGGCATTGATCCGCTACTCGTCTTGACTCATCTCGGACTGGCCCGCGCCTACGCCCTGCAAGGCGACAACGCGCGCAGCCGCGTCGCCTACCAGGATTTCTTTTCTTACTGGAAAGACGCCGACCCCGACATTCCCCTGCTCCACGAAGCCAAAGCCGAATACGCCAAAGTGCAATAAGAATAATAAAGTGTGGCGCTCGGCGGGCCGGTCCATCCTTTCACGATAACCCTTCATCCAGGGTGCCCCAGCCTTGTCGCGTTCTTTGCGACAGGCTGGGGTAGTTCCGGCCGCAGAATCTGTTGCGTGAAACCTAACCGCTCCCGTTTCCGCGCCGGGTGCCCCAGGTTCGCGGCGGGTGGCCCAGGTCTCGCTCGGCGGGCCGGCCCATCCCTTCACGATAACCCGTCATTCGGGATGCCCCAGCCTTGTCGCGTTCTTTGCGACAGGCTGGGGTAGTTCCCGTCGCAGAATATGCGGGGTCAAACCTAACCGCTCCCGTTTCCGCGCTGTCCATTGTGACTCAATTTCCACGATGCCCTCGACGCCGCTCGCATAATGACGGAAGCTGCTCCACGGCCACTGCTCCGGTCTTGTTACCAGTCCCCGCTTGACGGGATTCAAATGCATGTAGTCCAGCTTCTCCGTCTGCTTGTGGTCATTCCAAATATTGAAATCGTAGTAACGCGCCTGCCAGAAGGCCGCGGCGGCCGACCTCTTAAGCCGATGCGAGGTGACTTGCTTTAACATCTGGAGCGCGACCGACAAGCGGCCGCGTTCAGGCTCGCTCACGAGCAGATGAACATGCTCGGGCATGATCACATAGCCGGTCACGTAAAGTCCGTACCACTGCCGGACTCGTTCCAGAGTCTGCTCAAAGATGCGGCCGGCTTGCGGGGTGGCCACAAGGGGAGCGCGGCGATGACAACTGAAGGTGATGAAGTGCAGGCAGCGGGCCTGCTGAAACCGTCGGAGTCCCCAAGGCATGGGTGAACCATACCGAGAGGCCATCAGGCGCGCAGTGACGGACGAACATCGAAAGCCCCGCCCTGTCCCTGCAAAGAGCGCAGGGACAAGAACGGGGCACCCCACGGTGTAGAATTCTGGGGTGAAAGGCTGGGCCAGCCCCCCACTAGGTCGCCGAATTTACAGGAGGCACCAGTAGCTTCGCCGGTGGGGGCGTCGGGTGTTTCACGGGCGGGGTTGACATGGCGCTGAACGGGCTGGCCCTCGCCGCTCTTTGGGGTGGAGTTGGTGGCACGATTTCCTACCTAGTCGATCGCAACGCCGCTAAGAACGACTGCAACCGAAAGATGCAAGCCTGCAGTCAGATCCTGTGAGGTGGCGCAGCCAATGAGAAAATTGAAGTTCGTCTCAGGAATGATGGCCTCGTCGCAGGGCTCGTCTGGATTCTTCTTAGACGGCACTATGCACCGCATGACCACGTGACAGTTGAAGCACTAGTGGTGTGGTGGCGAGCACAACTCGCATATGCAGTTTCGGTATTCGTGCTCTTGGCTGCGGCATTTTTTCTCCCTTTTTCCGAAAGTTGAGGCCAGCGGTCTTGCTTTCTTCCATCTGCAATCTGTTCATGACCTGCGCGCTGTTTGCGATCCACATTGCTATGTCTGATCCATTACTACGGGTCGATTTGGCGCGCGTTGGCCTCGGCTGGGTGCCAACGTTCTTGCTCGTTCTAGCCGTCGTTTGGGCGCTTGTGTTCTTCTATTTGTTCGGCACTGAAGTTGATCGTTCACTTAGGCCACCACAGCCTTGCTGATCGCCAGCGGAAGTGTGGTAGCCGCCGTGGTGCCTCAGGTTCGCGCCCCGGTTTTGGGCGCTAACCTGGGCAACCCTTGGTCAGAAAATTCGGGGACAGACGGAAGTGACCCATTTGTCTCGCGCCTGGACAGACGGGACTGACCCCAATTTCTCGGTAGCACAATTAGGTCAAGTTCCGTCTGTCCCCATATTCCTATGAGCAACGCGAAAGGCCGCTTGGCGGAAGCATACACAGTCGTTGTTCCCAATTTGACAACCAAGATCACCGATCTCGCTTTCAGCTACTGCGTCCGGGGCGAGACCACCGATACTTGGGAGTCCACGCCAAATTCTGGAGGTTATTATCACTTGACTGCGGCATACTGGGCCAACGGTGTCCTGAACACCCTCAGCGGAATACCTGGGCTGAGCAGCTCGACATTCGTCCCGGATGGCGAGGGCAGGCTCTACTCGGTGACTTACGGTGCATCCACGAACTGGGTAAAAGCACACCTACTACCCTTCGAGCCCGCAAACGACCGTGACCTATGGTAGCGGCACAACGGATAAGGACGTTTACGGCTTCGACCTAAACACTGGACGAATGAACAGCTTCCAGTTTACCGTCGGCGCAACGCCCAAGACGCTGGCAGGCACTCTCGACGGGTGGCCCAGGTCTCGCCGCCGTTGCGAGACCTGGGGATTCAACCACCCCTTACCCCGTCGGCGCACGAACCCTCATCAGCAGAATGTCGGTGTCGTTGACCTTGACCGAGCCGGGCTCTCGGTAGAGATAGAACCGGAAACTGCCCACCGCCACTGCTCGGGAGCATCTACCAATCCGCGCTTCACCGGATTGCGATGCATGTAACGCAATTTTTCGATCCGTTTGCGTTCCGTCCACACATTGAAATCGTAGAAGCGCGGCTGCCAGATGGGCCGGGGTGCAAGCCCCGACGCAGGTCGCTGCAGCGCCCGTTCGGGCGAGAGCAGACGGCGGCTGAAGCCCAGTTTCAGGGCCTGGATGACGGTGGACAGAGTCTTACGCTGCGGCTCGCTAACCAGCAGATGAAAGTGCTCGGGCATGACCACGTAGCCCAAGACGACCAAGCGGTAGCGGCGACGCATCTGTTCGAGCCAGATGGAGGAACAGGTCGCGGCGTGGCGCTGTGCCGAGAAACGGCTGTCGGCGGTAGCAACTGCCGGTGTAAAGTGTAAGTCGCCGCTGCCGTAAAAACGCGGGGGATGTGTGGGCACCGGGAGAGGCTAAACCACGCGGGGCACGTAGTCTGTGACAGATGACCGAGTCCGAGGAAGGCTTCGCATCCCAGGTTCGCTCGGCGGGCCGGCCCATCCCTTCACGATAACTCGTCATTCGGGATGTCCCAGCCTTGTCGCGATCTTTGCGACAGGCTGGGGTAGTTCCCGTCGCAGAATATGCGGGGTCAAACCTAACCGCTCCCGTTTCCGCGCTGTCCATTGTGACTCAATTTCCACGATGCCCTCGACGCCGCTCGCATAATGACGGAAGCTGCTCCACGGCCACTGCTCCGGTCTTGTTACCAGTCCTCGCTTGACGGGATTCAAATGCATGTAGTCCAGCTTCTCCGTCTGCTTGTGGTCATTCCAAATATTGAAATCGTAGTAACGCGCCTGCCAGAAGGCCGCGGCGGCCGACCTCTTAAGCCGATGCGAGGTGACTTGCTTTAACATCTGGAGCGCGACCGACAAGCGGCCGCGTTCAGGCTCGCTCACGAGCAGATGAACATGCTCGGGCATGATCACATAGCCGGTCACGTAAAGTCCGTACCACTGCCGGACTCGTTCCAGAGTCTGCTCAAAGATGCGGCCGGCTTGCGGGGTGGCGGGTGGCCCAGGTCTCGCCGCGGTTGCGAGACCTGGGATGCGAAGCCTTCCCCGGACTTGGTCATCTGTCACAGACTACGTGTCCTGCGTGGCTTAGCCTCCCCCAGTGCCCGCACATCCTCCGCGTTATTACGGCAGCGGCGACTTACACTTTATCACTGCCAGTTGCTACCGCCGCCGGCCGTTTCTGGGCACAGCGCCACGCCGCGATCTGTTCCTCCATGTGCTCGAACAGATGCGTCGCCGCTACCGCTTTGTCGTCTTGGGTTACGTGGTCATGCCCGAGCATTTTCATCTGCTGGTTAGCGAGCCGCAGCGCACAACGCTATCCACCGTCATCCAGGCCCTGAAACTGGGCTTCAGCCGCCGTCTGCTCTCGCCCGGACGGGCGCTGCAGCGACCTGCGTCGGGGCTTGCTCCCCGCCGCCTTTGGCAGCCGCGCTTCTACGATTTCAACCTATGGACGGAACGCAAACGGATCGAAAAACTGCGGTACATCCATCGCAATCCGGTGCAGCGCGGATTGGTGGATGCTCCCGAGCAGTGGCGGTGGAGTAGTTTCCGGTTCTATCTCTATCGAGAGCCCGGTTTGGTCAAGGTCAACGACACGGACATTCTGCTGATGAGAGTTCGTGCGCCGACGGGGTGAAGGGTGTTTTCGTGATCCCCAGGTCTCGCAACGGCGGCGAGACCTGGGCCACCCGCCGTTGTGCCCCAGCCCGGCAGACGGGGCGACGGTATTTTCGTGCATCCCAGATCTCGCAACCGCGGCGAGAGCTGGGCCACCCGTCCGGGCTGCTCCGTGGGTACAACGTCTTGATAGATCACAGGTGGCCCACGTCTCGCCGCCGTTGCGAGACCTGGGAATCGCAACAGCGCCCTCACGCCGTCCGTGCGCGAACCCCGGGGCGGGGAACAACGTTTTTCAAAACAAAATTTCCGACAAATCCAACAAATCACATCACTTCATACATTATCGTACATACATCATCATATGAACAAAACGTTCCGGCCGGAACACTTGTGCAAATCTTCGTAGTGTTCCGCACGGAACGTTTTGTAAAACCGCGCGGGCGAGTCGCCCGCGACCACACGCGCTCTCTTACCGCCGCGCCATGGCCGGCTCGTGGGACGACACGAACGCTTCGTAGCGCTGGTTGATCTCGTCCCAGTTCACTACGTTCCACCACGCCTGCAAATATTCCGGCCGGCGGTTGTTGTACTTCAAGTAGTAAGCGTGCTCCCACACATCGTTGCCCATGATCGGGATAGAGGCCTTGCGAGATCGGGTTGTCCTGGTTGGGTGTGCTCATCACCACCACTTCGCCATTGGACTTCCCCGCCAGCCACGCCCAGCCGCTGCCGAACTGCTTGGCGCCGGCGTCGTTGAACTTGGTCTGAAAATCCTTGAAGCTGCCAAAGGTCTTCTTGATGGCCTCAGCGACCGGGCCGTTCGGGTCGCCTCCGCCTTTGGGCTTCATGATCTTCCAGTACATGCTGTGGTTCACGTGGCCGCCGCCGTTGTTGCGCACGGCGGCGCGAATGTCTTCCGGGATGGCGTTCAGGTCGCGCAACAAATCTTCTGCGCTTTTCGATTGCAGGTTAGGGATATTTTTCCATCGCCGCGTTCAGATTTTTCACGTAGGCGCCATGGTGCATGTCGTGATGCAGCTTCATGGTTTGCGTGTCTATGGTCGGTTCAAGGGCCGAGTAATCGTAGGGGAGTGCGGGCAGTTCGAAAGCCATGATTTTCCTCCAGGGTTAGAGATGCGGCTGCAGGACAAGAAGTTGTTATTATATCGCCCCTCGGATGGGGGTTGAAAACGCACGGGCGGCATCCCTTCGACTCCCGAATGGCCGGATGGGTCGTTGAATCACCGCGCCTGTTGTCTCCGCTGGTACGTTATCTTGCTCGCCGTTGATCTCTCCTGCATGCTTCTGGGAGAAAATCAGACAACCACAGCCTTGTCTGGCGCGGGAGAAACATGCGGGCCGGCATTCTAGCTACGATCATTTTGACGATGAGCGCTTTGGCCGGCGCTCGCGACATGGCGCTGGTTTCCAACAAATCCAACTCCGTCACTGTGATGACCCTGCCCGACCTGGTCAAAATCTGCAAGGGGCAGATCAATCACTGGCCCGATGGCAAACCGGTGACCTTCATCACGCGCAATCCCGGCCTGCCAGAGATGAGGCTGGTACTGGAGAAGATTTACGGCATGTCCAAAGACGATGTAGACGCACTGATCGCTGCGGCCAACCACGGCCGGGCGAACCATCCCGCCATCGTGGTGGTCGATTCCGATGATGCGCTGGTGGAACGAGTGGAAAGCACAGCGGGAGCGGTAGGATTGGTGGACGTCTATTCCATCACCGGCGGAGTGAGAGTGGTGAAGGTGGCGGGCAAGCTGCCGCTGGAACCCGGATACCCGCTGCATGGAAATTAGGGCCGCCTCTTCACTAAACGGTTCAATCATGAAAGGAAAGGCATGAGCAAAAGCGCTGCTGCTCCAGGTCCATACTCCCGCACCCGGCGGCGCTTTCCGCGGTACAACCTGGACGTTCGTCTCACTGCCCAGGTTTTCCGGAATGGTGACAGCATTTCCCTCTGGGGACGCTCCAACGAGTTGGGGCAGGACGGCATCGGCGGAACGCTTACCGGCGAACTTGAAATTGGAGAAGTAGTCACTCTGGAATTTGCGCTTCCGGTTCGGGTGCAGGCGATGAAATTGCGAGCCGTTGTGCGTTACCGTCACGGGTTGCGCCACGGCTTTGAGTTCCTGGCGGTGAGTGCGACGCAGCGCGACGACATCCGGCGCGCGTGCGAGATGTTGTCCTGCATCGTCTAATCGGCGCCCCCACCTTTACGTGCAATTACTTGAGTAACTTTGGGGTCACATCCAGCCGTTCTAACATCCCCACAGATATTTTCCGAACAGAGGGAGGGTTGGGATGGGTGACCAGATCACCCAAGCGCGGAAGACTGCCGAGCTTGAGCGGGCCAAGCTGCTGAAAGAGGCGCTTGATCGCGGCACGCCTGCTCTTTCAAACCCCAACCCAGGCGCGGCCAGACTTCCGGTTCAACAATTGAGTCTGCTTCCGGAGAGCTTCGAGGTGCAGCGGGCATATCTGGAACAGTTGGTCGAGCGGACACCGGAAGCCATCAGCATCCTGGACGCGGAGTACCGAATTACCCGCATCAATGGAGAATTCACGCGGATGTTCGGTTACCGGCCAGAGGAAGCGGCGAACCGCCGCATTGATTCATTGATTGTGCCTCCGGATCGCACTTCAGAGACGCGGTGGATCAGCGACCTGCTGAATCAAGGGCAAAACGTCAGGCTGGAAACCAAGCGGCAGCGCAAAGACCGCACGCAGTTGGATGTGTTCCTTTCCGGCTCACCGATTCTGATCAACGAGACCCAGGTGGGAACGTATGTGCTTTACCGCGATATCTCTGAGCAAAAACGGGCGGAATCGCTGAACTCTGCACTCTATCGCATCGCGGAAAAGGCAAGTTCCGCGGAAGATCTGCAGCAGTTCTACGTTTCCATCCACGCGATCCTCGGGGAACTTACTTACGCACGCAATCTCTATATCGCACTCTACGACTCCTCGACTCAACTGATCAGCTTTCCTTACTTCGTGGACGAAACGGACGTGCGTCCCGCGCCTAAGAAACCGGGGCGTGGACTGACGGAGTATGTGCTGCGTTCGGGCGAAGCGCTGTTGTGCACTCCGGAAGTCTTCCAGACGTTGATCGAGCGGGGTCAAGTGGAACTGATCGGAGCACCGTCGGTCGACTGGCTGGGAGTACCGCTGAAAGCGGCGGGCAAAACATTTGGAGCCTTGGTGGTGCAGAGTTACTCCGAACATGTCCGCTATGCCGAAAAGGACCGGGAAATTCTGATGTTTGTTTCGCAGCAACTGGCCAGCGCGATTGAACACAAGCGGCATGAAGAAGCGCTGCGCCAGTCCGAGACGCGATATCGTTCGCTGGTGCAAAGCGCGGTTTATGGAATCTACCGGTCGAGCCTGGAAGGAAAGTTCCTGGATGTAAATCCGGCGCTCAGCACCATGCTGGGCTATGGCTCCGCGGAAGAAGTTCTGGCACTAAATCCAAAGCGTGATGTCTTTCTTGATCCGGGCGAGCAGGACCGGCTGGCGCAGGAATTTCGGCGCGGCACGCGGCTGGACAATCTGGAAGTGCGCTGGAAACGCAAAGATGGAAACATCATCACGGTCCGGCTCAACGGCCGCATCGTGAACAGTCCGGGGGGAACAGAGGAAACGCTGGAAGTGATCGCGGAGGACGTCACCGAGAGGCGAGTGCTTGAGGATCAGTTCCGGCAAGCGCAGAAGATGGAAGCGGTAGGCCGCCTTGCCGGTGGCGTGGCCCACGACTTCAACAATCTGCTCATGGTGATCAGCGGCTACACCGAAGTGTTGCTGGAACACACCCGGCAAAACGAGCCGCTGCATTCCAAGATGGTGGCCATTCAACAGGCAGCCGACCGGGCATCGGGCCTCACGCGACAGTTGCTCGCCTTCAGCCGCAAACAGTATCTCGAACTGAAAGTTGTCGATGTGAACGCCATCGTGCAGGACATGAAACGGTTGCTGAGCCCGCTAATCGGAGAGACCATCGAGCTGGTTACCCATCTCTCATCGGAACTGGGCCGCACGCGGGCTGATGCCGGGCAGATCGAGCAGGTCATCATGAATCTGGTGGTCAACGCCAAGGATGCGCTGCCCGAGGGAGGGAAGATCACCATCGAGACAGCGAACGTCAATCTCGGAGACGATGCGCGCCGCCAGTTCAGCTACATTCAGCCGGGTCCTTACGTCCTACTCTCGATCTCCGATACGGGACAAGGTATGTCGAAGGAAACGCAGGCGCACATTTTTGAACCCTTCTTTACCACTAAGGAAAAAGGAAAAGGAACAGGCCTGGGTCTCTCGACCGTATACGGCATCATCAAGCAGAGCGGGGGCTATGTGTTTGTAGAAAGCGAACCGGGCCAGGGCACTCGCTTTCGCATCTATCTTCCCCGGGTGGCCGAGGCGGCAGAAGCGGCTGGGGCGTTGCCGACGGCGCGGTCGGTGGCGGGTGGCTCCGAGACGGTGCTGCTGGCGGAAGATGAAGAGTCGGTGCGTGAGCTGGTTCGAGAAACGCTGGAAGCGAAGGGCTACAAAATTCTGGCGTGCGAAAACGCAGAGGCTGCTTTGCAGAGGGCGGCCGCGCACACCGGGACTATCGACATGCTTATTACCGACCTGGTTATGCCGGGCATGAGCGGGCGAGAACTGGCCAAGCGGTTGTGCGCAGTTCGTCCGCAGGCCAAAGTCCTATATCTTTCGGGTTATACGGAAGACGTGCTCGCGCACCCCGGTATGTTTGAACCTGGAACATCTTTCCTGCAAAAGCCCTTCACATTGCAGCGGCTGGCGCGCAAAGTGCGCGAAGTGCTGCAGGGCAAGCCTGAGTAAGTATTGTTGAATCAGCCATTTCGACGGCCGCACTCAGCGAAAAGACGCAGGTGCAACTTTTCCCTGTGAACTGCGTCCTATGAAGTAGAGAATTAAAGAAAAGGCCAGAAATCCGCGGGCCCGCTTCGCTCGTATCTTTAACAGAGGAAAGTCAAACTCTCTTTAAAGAAAAACCCTGGTTTGAGGACAATCTGAATGTTGATTAAGAAGTCGCAGGACGTTCCGTCATCTGAAGTCACGCCCAAGTCGCTGTATCTGAATCGGCGCAAATTCCTAGCGGGAGCAGCGGTTGCCGGAGCCGCGGCAGTGGCCGGTTCGCGGATCGCAGGAATGGCAAATCCTGCTGCAGCGGTTCACGCCGATACTCAGGGCAATGGGATGAAGATCGACGGGATCAAGAAAAGCCCATTCTCCACGACCGAAGCCATTACGCCCTACAAAGACGTCACCAACTACAACAATTACTACGAATTTTCTACCGACAAGTATGAGCCGGCGGGATTGTCCAAGAATTTCAAGACACGCCCGTGGACGGTGACGATTGATGGACTGGTCCCCAAGAAGCAAACCCTGGATATCGACACAATCCTGAAAATGGCCACGCCAGAAGAGCGTATCTACCGCCATCGTTGCGTGGAGGGATGGTCGATCGTGGTTCCGTGGGTGGGGTTTTCCTTGAGCGAGTTGATCAAACGAGCCGCGCCGCTGGGCAAAGCGAAGTTCGTCGAGTTCACCACGATTTACGCTCCTAACGAAATGCCGGGGTTGCGTGTCCCGGTGCTGGACTGGCCTTATGTCGAGGGGCTGCGCCTGGATGAAGCCATGCATCCGCTGGCTTTGCTGTGCTTCGGGATGTACGGACAAGTTCTGCCTAACCAGGATGGCGCGCCGCTGCGTGTCGTATTGCCCTGGAAATACGGCTTCAAGAGCGCAAAAGCGATTGTGCGAGTGCGGTTTACGGATAGCCAGCCTATCAACAGCTGGAACAAGGCAGCGCCCAATGAGTATGGTTTTTACTCCAATGTGAACCCCAACGTGGATCATCCGCGCTGGAGCCAGGCCAAGGAACGTCGCCTGGGAGAGTTCTTGAAGCGCCCCACCCTAATGTTCAACGGCTACGATCAGGTGGCTTCCCTGTATTCCGGGATGGATTTGAAGAAGAATTTCTAGCCCATGGTTCGCTGGTTCAAACCTTTCGTTTTTCTCGCCGGCCTGGTGCCGCTTGCGCGGCTGGGGTGGAAGGCGTACATGGG
The DNA here is from genome assembly GCA_963759395.1 of uncultured Acidobacteriota bacterium. GTDB lineage: Bacteria > Acidobacteriota > Terriglobia > Terriglobales > Acidobacteriaceae > CAVWZH01. Next base: position 575,666 of record CAVWZH010000007.1, read on the forward strand.
CTTGCTCGGCGCCAATCCTATTGAGGTCATTACCCACTCCACCGGCGATTGGCTCCTCATTTTCCTGCTGACTACTCTGGCTATCACTCCCCTGAGAAAACTTCTCCACCAGCCCTGGCTGATCCGTTACCGGCGTATGTTTGGATTGTTCGCCTTCTTTTATGGTGTGTTGCACTTTCTGACTTACATCTGGCTCGACAAATTCTTCGATCTGCACGAGATGCTGGCCGACGTCGCCAAACGCCGTTTCATTACGGTGGGATTTACGGGATTCGTTCTGCTCATTCCTCTGGCACTGACTTCGACCAGCGGCTGGATCCGCCGGCTGGGAGGCAAACGCTGGCAGGCCCTGCATCGCCTGATCTACCTCAGCGCCATTGCTGGAGTCATTCATTACTACTGGCTGGTGAAGGCCGACGTCCGCAAACCCCTGGAGTACGCATTCGTACTCTCACTGTTACTGGGCTACCGTCTATGGGCGTGGGCGTGGCCCAAGATGCAGGCCAAAAAGAAGGCAGCAACTCTGGTGCGGCAGGCGGAAGTACCGGGAAGCTGATTCTTTTCATCTTTCTCCGGTGACCTGGGCCTGATCGCCGGCATCGAAATAATCCCAATACGCGTCGCAACTTTCGCTCCGGCCTTCGTGTTATAGGATGCGTATTGGATTCTTCTGTCGCGGAAAGGGGCCGGCGTACGCGGCCACACAGTCCCTATGTCAAAAATCTTTTCGCTGTTGGCTTTGATACCGGTGATGTTCTTCGTAGCTTGCGGATCGGGAAGCAGCAGCAAACCGACCGGACCTTTCTCCAACGCCAGCTTGAACGGACAGTACGTGTACCAGATCAGTGGCACGGACTTTACGACCAACGCGAACGGCGCACCCTACCGGGAATCAGGAGTGTTCGCCGCCAACGGGGCCCAGGCGATTACCGGCGGGATCGATGACTTTGTCGAGGGCGGCGGAGGCGTGGCCACCAACACGACGACCGGATCGTATACGATCAACAACGACGGCACCGGGTCCATCAGCCTCAACGTGGGGACTACCACGATCACCTTTGCGGTGACCATGGTGACCACGGCGAAAGTTTACTTGATCGAAGCGGACGGAGGCGTGAATGCAAGCGGATTGGCGGAACTGCAGAATTCCGCAGCCATCACCTCCGTTCCGAACGGCACATTCACTTTCCGCACTCACATTCTGAATGTCTCTCAGGTTCCGACCGGGACGGTAGGCGCCCTCACAATCGCCGGAGGCGCGGTGACCAGCGGGAACGAAGATACTATTACGCTGGGCGCGACGGACGTTCCGCTGGTCCTCACGGGCGGAACGTTCAGTGTACCGGATGCCAATGGGCGGGGCACGTTCAGCTTAAATAACAGCACTCCAGCCACAACGAATTTTTTCTATTACATCGTTGATAGCAATAACATCCGCTTTTTCGACAGAGACTTGAGTTTCATGGGGCTGGGCAGCGCAGAAAAACAGACGGGTCCGCTTACGCTTTCGGGCGCGTACGCTTTCGGCAGCCGGGGTGACACGAATACGAACAATTTCGGGCTGGGCGGCACGAACACAGTCGGCACCTTCACTTCTGACGGCACCAGCGCGATTTCCTCGGGTGCGTTCGACAGCGTGCAGGGCGGGAACCAGTCTTCAAACGTTGCTTTTACCGGTAATTTCACGACGGTTGATTCGCATGGCCGTACGGTCGTCACTCTGAGCACCGGCGAACAGCTTCTGGCCCGGATGGTGAGCGCTTCGCGAGGGTTCTTTATCTTCAACGACGTCGCCAGGGTTGAAGACGGCACATTCGATTCTCAGCTGGGGAGTGGCTTTTCCAACGCGACGATGAACGGGCAATTTGGAATTGCGATGGATGGTTTCGATCTTATCGCGGGCGCCAACATCAACCGCGTCGGTACACTGCAGTGGGATGGCAATGGGCATTTGACGCTGAATGAAGCCGTGAACTCGGGTAGCGGAGCAATCAGCTCCGGGACGCTTAGCGGAAACTACGTAGTTTCAGGCAACGGACGGGTGCAAGGAACGATCAACAATCTTTCTGAGAGCAACGGCGATCTGGTTTTCTACCTGATTTCGGGCGACGATGCGTATGTGTTGGAGAGCGATCCCAGTGTGGAGATCGCCGGCACGATCAGCAAGCAACCAAGCCAGTGATGGAGTCAGCGTAGGTCGTTGAGGCGGGCTGCTAGCCCGCCTGCCAGACGGTGTCGAGCAGTGTTCCGTCGACCCACTTCACCACTGCGACGGGACGCTCGCCTAATTTCGGCCGGTCTGGCTTGCCTCCGCAAATCTTTTCTACTTCAGCTTTGACGTCCTGGAGAGGCCTGACCGGCAGGCTGGTTCCTTTGACTGCGTCGAGCAGGTCTGGGCGATTGGGATTGATCGAAATTCCCCGCTCCGTGACTACCACGTCGATCATTTCTCCTGGCCCGGTCAATGTGGTGACTTCATCCACTATGACGGGAATACGATCGCGGAAAGACGGCAGCGCGAGGATCGTGCAGCCGGCTTCGAGGCAGTTCTGCCAGCCGCCGATGCCGTGCAGCAGCCGGCCATCCGAGTGCGTGACCACATTGGCGTTAAAGTTCACATCGACTTCCGTCGCGCCCAAAACCACCGCATCTACCAGGGAAGCGAAGGAACCCTTGCCGTGATAGTTGTAAGAGGTAAAAGGAGAAGTCGCCACGTGGCGGGGATCGCTGGCGATCGACTTTACGCCATCGAGGTCGAACGTCTGGCCATCGAGAATGTAGTCGGTCAAGCCTTCCTGCAAGAGCTCAACCAGATATTTGGTTGAGCCGCCGCGGACGAAGCGGGCCTTCACGTTGTCTTCTTTCATCATGCGCCGCAGATAATCGACGAAGGCCAGTGCAATTCCTCCGGCACCGGCCTGGAAAGAGAAGCCATTGCGCATGATTCCGGATTCGCGCAAGAACCGGGCGACGAATTCCGCGATACGCAGGCGATCGGGCGAACGCGTGATCTGGGTTGTGCCGGAAACGATCTTCGCCGGATCGCCAATCGACTCCACCTCGACCACGTAATCCACGTTGTTGCCCTGGATCTGCCAGGGAATGCAGGGGAACGGAACCAGATTGTCGGTCACCACGATCACGTAATCGGCGTATATGGAATCTGCCAAGGCGAAGCCCAGAGATCCACAGGCTGACTTGCCGTGCGAGCCGTCGGCATTGCCGAATGCGTCGGCGGTGGGAGCAGCGATGACCGCAACATCAATGTGAACTTCGCCGTCCTGGACAGCCTGCCAGCGTCCGCCGTGGGAGCGCAGCACGCCCATGCCGCGCATTTTTCCCTGCGTGCAGTAATCGCCCAGCGGGCCGTTCATTGAGCCTTCAATGTGGTGGATTACGCCTTTTTCCATCAGCTCAATCGCGCCCTTTTGAGAGGGAAACGAGGCGCTAGGGAACCAGAGCAAGTCTTGCACTCCCATGCTTTCCGCGGCGGCCAGCGCCATGAGAGCCACGCGATCACCATCGCGCAGATGATGATGGTTCGAGATGACCATGCCATCGCGCAGGCCGCATTTACGCAACGCGGTTTCAAGGTCGGGGACTCGCTTGTCGCCATTCTTCGGATAATCCCGGCTGGAGCGCACCGGCGGCGCGGCTTTGCGTCCGTGGGGCTGGTACTTGCCTGCACCAAGATAGGGAATCTGCGGCTTGCCATTGACCATGGTAGGAACCATGCGCCCCGCTGCGTTCTGCGCGAGTTCGACGCGATCAGTCATTCTTGAGTTTCCCAGACTCCCATGGTCTCTCTTTGCCTCCCTCTTGACCTTCGTCGTTGTCCGTCTTTCGAAACCACCAAGGACACGAAGTTTCACGAAGGAGCTTTCCCCATCGTTTTGGCTCGCTCAACCAGCTTCCGTGCCCTCTCGACCACAGGCGGATCAATCATCTTCGATCCCAGGCTGACAACGCCCAGTCCTTGATGCTCGGCTTCCTGGAAGGCGGACACAATCTTCAGCGCTTTCTCGATCTCGGTGGCAGTAGGCGCAAATGCCTCGTGGATTACGCGAATCTGCCCGGGATGAATGCAGCCCATGCCTTCGAATCCCAGAGAGCGCGAATTCTCTGCCCAACGCCGCAGACCATCCATATCGCCCACATCACCATATACCGAATCAATTGCCTGGATCGCAGCCGCCTTGGCGGCATTCACCATCCGGGTGCGCGCGTAGAGAGACTCGCCGCCACCCGCGCTCTTCACTACTCCCAGATCGGCCGTGTAATCCTCAAGACCGATGGTGAGCGCGACCACGCGTGGCGTGGAAGCCGCGATCGCAAAGGCGTTTTCGATTCCCAGGGCAGACTCGACGATTGGCATCAGCCAGATTGGACGGTCGATGCCCTGCCGAGTTTCAAGCTCTGCGATCATGCGATCGACCTCCGTCACTTGCCCGGATTGTTCGACTTTGGGGATGAGGATCAGATCAGGTACTTCGGGAATAATTTCAGCCAAATCTTCCAGCCCCATCGGAAGTTGGTTGATACGCACCATGCGCTCGCACCCACCAAAATCGACTGCCCGCAGCGTGTTTCGTACCAGAATTCGCGCCGCGTCTTTTTCCCCGCGGTGCACCGAATCCTCCAGATCAAGAATGACGGCGTCGGGCCGGTGCAGCGCGGCATTGATGAAGTATTTTGGTTCACTTCCTGGCAAGTACAGACGCGACCGCCGCAACCGGTCACGCGGCGATGGCACGGGCAAGGGCAGTTTCTGCAGGGTGGCGCGGGCGGCCTCGCCCGCGAAGCCTGCCCGCTTTGCCGCCGCCTCGATCCGCGCGGCAATTGTGAAGGGCAGTGCCCCCTCATCATGGATTGCAACCCGCGCGCTGCGGACGCCGAGGGCTTCGAGTACCTGCCTGGATTGGGCCACGATAGAATTGCCGTAATAAGGCGCCACCCGTGATTCGAGGCCGATCTCGAGACCTCCACTGTCGCGAGGCTCAATTGTTACATGCAGGTCGGAGCGCACGTCTTTTCCGGAATGTCCCGCCTCGCCGATTCGCGTTGGATTATTCCCCTCTCGTGTAGAGCCGGGTCCCAGACCTAGCCAGGGCGAGTCCCTTCGGCTCGCTTAGGGTAGGTTCCGACCCGCCACCACGCGGTTACTTTAGCTTCGCGAGAATCGCGTCGCCCATCTGCACTGTGCTCGCTGCGCCCTGCGCAATCGCCTTCGCGCCGCCCGAAATCCGCATCATGTCATAGGTCCGCACCTTGCCTTCTCTCACCACGTCGGCGATCGCTTTGCGGATGCGGTCAGCCTTGACGCCTTCGCCTACATGATCGAGCATCATCGCGGCCGAAAGAATCATGGCAATTGGATTCACGATCGGCGGATTCAACTCAGCGTACTTGGGCGCTGAACCGTGCGTCGGCTCAAAGACCGCGACTTCATCGCCGATGTTGCCGGATGCCGCGAATCCCAGTCCGCCCACCAGCCCGGCGAAGGCATCTGACAAGATGTCGCCGAACAGGTTCGACGCGACGATCACGTTGTAGTCTTCCGGATTTTTGTTCAGCCACATCAGCTGCGCGTCAATGTTGGTGGACCACAGCGCAATCCCAGGGTAGTTCTTCGCCACGTCTTTAGCGGTTTCTTCCATCATGCCGGAGGTTTCGCGCACTACGTTTGGTTTCTCGCAGATGGTCACGCCTTTAAAGCCGCGCTTCTTCGCGTACTCGAAAGCTGCGGTGACGATACGGCGCGCGGCATTGCGGGTGATGATGCGCACGCTGACTGCCAGATCCGCGCCGGGTGTGTTGGCAAAAGCCTTGAACCGGGGATGCGAATTCAGTGCCGCCCGTACGTTGTCTGGCGGATTGGTCCATTCCACGCCCACGTACATTCCTTCGGTGTTTTGCCGGAACACCGTCGTGTCAATCTGTGGCTCGTCGAAGCCGCCGTCTACGCGTTTGCGAATGTAGTTCAGCGGATTGCCGGTGAACCCGATGCACGGCCGCATGCAGATATCGAGGTTAAATCTCTGCCGCATGGTCACGATGGGACTGTAATAGACATAGCCTTGACCTCGCAGCTCAGGCTTCAGTTCAGCCTGGGCTTCTTTGTTTGGCTTCGAAGTGATCGCGCCAAACAAGCCGAGCTTGTGTTTCGCCAAAAGTTCGATGGTCCGGTCGGGTAGCGCATTGCCTTCACTGCGCCAGCATTCCCAACCAATATCGGCATGAACATATTCAGCGTCGAAACCGACTGCCTTCAGGACCCGTAACGCCTCAGGCAAGACTTGATTGCCGATGCCGTCGCCGGGCATGGTAACCACCGTGTGCTTCGCCATTCAATCTCTCCAAGTGAAATCAAAATCTTGAACCGCAGAGGGTGCGGAGGACGCAGAGACAAAATTCATTGTCAGTTGTTATCGTCGATTTTTCTTTCTACGCCAGCCCCAAGCGCTTCGCCACCAGATTCTCGACCCCTTGCGCAATCACGAGCGACTGCGGGACGCTCCCCAAGGCAGGAAACGTAAACTTCTCGCCACGCCAAGTGATCACGCCCGAAGTGAAATCCACCTCGATCTCGTCGCCTGGGATGATGGTTTTTTCCGCCGATCCCGCAAACTGTCCCCGCAGCTTCTTGACCAGTTCCGGCACTTCTACGCACAAAAATCCGTTGTTATAGGCATTGCGCAAGTAAGTCTGAGAAAAGCTGGCGGCGATAACGAGCGGAATTCCCTTGGCCTTGAGGCAGGTCACGGCTTGCTCTCGGCTCGAGCCCGTACCGAAATTAAATCCGCTCACGATCACATCTCCCGATTGGGTTCGCGCGGCGAACTGCGGATCGTAATTCTCCATCACCACCTTGGCCATCATCACCGGCGTCATGTCGTCGCGGTAAGTGTAGTCCTTGCCATATATGGCATCGGTGTTCATGTTGTCCTGCGGCAGAAAAACCATGCGCCCGCGCACCCGCTCGGGGAATCCGGGAAGAATCTCAACCTTTTCTGCCATCGAAGTCACTGGAAATTCCTGGTATTCGCGTACAAGTTCGCGATCGCTCAGACCGTGCGGTCCACGAATGTAACCTGCGAGGGCAGACGCCGCCACAACTTCCGGACTCGCCAGATAACACTTCGCATCCCGCGATCCCATGCGGCCCTTGAAATTCCGGTTGGTGGCGGAAATCCCCACTTCGCCGGGTTCGAGCAATCCCACGCCAAGCCCGATACACGGACCGCAGCCTGCGGGTAAAGGTTTTGCGCCTGCATCGAGCAGCGTTTGCCAGGTTCCCCGTCGCTCGGCTTCTTCCTGCACCCACTTGCTGGCCGCGCTGAGATAGAACTTCACTCCGGGAGCAACCGTCTTCCCTTTCAGCACCTTGGCCGATGCTTCCAGATCTTCCAGCCGCGAGTTGACGCAGGAAACCAGGTACGCCTTCTGGATAGCGACTTTCTTCTTCTCAATCTCAGCGAGCGAACTCATCACTTGCACGGTATCGGGTCCCGAGACGTGAGGCGTGATCTGACTGAGGTCGAGCACGATGCGCGCGGCATACTCGGCATCTGCATCGGGGCGTGGTGGTTTTTTCTCCCAATTCTCGATGTCCTTCTCAGGGAACCGCTCCACTCCGATTGACTTGAGGCGCTGATGAACGCCCTTCAAATAATTAATGGTGACTTCATCCACAGGAAACCAGCCGACCAGAGGCCCCCACTCGGTTGTCATGTTTGAAATCGAGAGCCGCGCATCCATGGAAAGGCTGGCGACTCCCGGCCCGGCGAATTCGATCGCGGCGTTCAGCACTTCGTCGTGGTTATAGAGCCCGCAGAGGTTGATGATGACGTCCTTGCCAGTCGCTCCCGCCGGCAATTTTCCTTCCAGTACAACTTGCACCGACCGCGGAATCTGCCACCAGAATTCACCCGTGGCCCATGCTGCCGCAGCGTCAGTGCGTACGATCGGCGTGCCCACTGCGCCCAGCGCGCCATACATGTTGGAATGCGAGTCCGAGGCCACTACGAATGAACCGGGCACCACGTAACCGCGCTCCACCATGATCTGGTGGCCGATCCCCGAGCCCGCAGGGTAGAAATCCACGCCGTGTTCTTTGGCGAAGGCCTCGATGGCGCGATATTTCTTTTGATTGGCTTCGTCCTGGTTCTGGATGTCGTGATCGAGGGCAAAGACAAGTTGTTGCGGATCATGAATCCTCTTCGCCCCAATTCCCTTGAACTTGCTCATCACCGCCGACGTGTTGTCGTGCGTCATGACGCGATGGGGGCGGATAGAAACGAAGTCTCCCGTGCGCAGCGGCCGTTTCGGCCCTTCTGCCAGATATGCTTGCGCGATTTTTTCAACGATGGTCTGCCCCATAGACTGGTCGTCCCTACCTGGCCATTGCGTAGCGCTTCTTCATCTTTACCTTTGGCGTCTTTCCCTTCGAGGACTTGGCTTTCGCATCCGCCTTCATCAAGGCCATCAACTTGCTGACTGACCCGATCTTTTCCAAGCCCCAGATTGCGTCTTTCAACTTTTTCTGTGCCCCGCTCGACAGCACACGTTCCGCCAGAGCCGCGAATTTCTCTTCGATCTCCGCATCGCTCAGCGGATTCCGCGGATCACCCTTGGGATAATCGAGTTGCTTCGAAAGCGTCCGCCCATCAGTCGCCGTGATGTTTACAACCACACGCTGCAGCGCCGGGAAGACTTTCTCAATCTCGGGATCGGCGACCACTTCGACTTTTCTCAGCTGCGCTCGGATCGTCCCGTCCATGATTCTATCCATCTCAAACTGGGCAGGTGTTACCTGCCGATCCACAAGTGCCGCGGCAATGACATAAGGCAGGGAATGATCGGCTGTTTCCTTTGTGCGGGGGTCGTACTTGCTGGGGTCAGACAAAATATCTGCTGCGCGCGCCAGCGAGCGAACCTGTATCTTGGCGACCTGCTCGGGTTTCAGATCATGCTGCTTTACCAGATCGAGCACGGCAGAAATCGGGGTGTGCGTGAGCGCCTCCGTGGGGAAAAATTTCATGCCGCACTGGGTAATCCGCCACGAGTCACCGAGGCCGTCGGTCAGCAAGTTCAATTTCCACTCCGGCCCGAAGCAATGGGTCAGGCCTTCTTTGCCATCCACTACGTGTTCCGGGCCGGTGTATCCGTTTTCCGCCATCAGCGCCGCGAGCACTCCGCTCTGCGTAGCCATAGGATCCACGGTGTTCTTCATCATGGTCAGTTTGCCGGCGGTGACCGCCCCCAGCGTGCAATGGCGGCTGGCCGAAATGCCAATTGCGTGCTGAATCTGCTCCCAGCTTAAATGGAGCGCGCGTCCGGCCACCAAAGGCGAAACGAATGCGGTCAGGGTCGCGTGGTGCCACCCGCGCTCTCGGATTCCCGGAAATGCGGCTTCACAAAGCCGCATTTCGAATTCGTGCCCCAGCACCAAGCCAACGATCAGATCCTTCCCATTGCTCTGGGCCCGTTCACAGCACGCAAACGCGGCCGGAAAAATATCTGACGGGTGCGACGGGTCCTGCTTCCAGTAAATATCGTTGTAGTCCATGCAGCGGATCATCAACGCGTTGGCGAGCGAGGCCGAGACCGGGTCCATCTTTTTCCCTGTGCCGATCACGGTCGCGGGTCCTCGTCCCGCAATTTCATCGAGTACGGCGAGCGCGATCTTGACGTCATGCTGCTGGTAGCCGCCTAGGGCGCAACCCACGGAATCCAGCAGAAAGCGCTTGGCCTGGTAGACGGCGTCCTGCGAGAGTTGCTGGTATTGCAAGCCTGCGGCCCAGCGGGCCATTTTCGCCGTAATCGTTTCTTTGACAGCGACTGCCTCTTTCGTTGCGGCCACAATTTCTCCTATTTCACTTTCACGTTCTTCGGATTCTTGAATGGCAGGAACGCCATGAAATCGGCATGGTGAACGATATACGCCTCGGTGGTGCGCTTCACCAGGTCGCCCTCGGCAGCATGAGACGCAATGATATGGCAAACCGCGTCCGGCACGCCGCACTCCAGCGCCAGCGCGACGCCGGTAAAAGGATGGCGCAACGCTTCTCCACGCTCGCTTTGGCGGCTCTTGCCATCAGGGCCAAGTTCATATTCCAGGAGCTTGCCGACATCGGCGAGGATGGCGCCGGCAATCACCGTATCCAGATCGATCGGCAGGGCACGGCCCATGAACTCCTGCATCGACTCGGCGCTGTGGCGCGCGATGTGGACGACACATCGTTTGTGCTCCATGAACGTGATGGGGCAATTGGGCACCAGCAGCGTAAAAGGGATATGGTTGAGGTCCTCGGGCTTGAGCGGGGTGCGTTCGAGTGCCTTGACCCAGGTCTGCGTGACCTGCTCACGCAGCTTTGTGCTTTCGATCCATTTAATTTCGGGCCAAAGTTTTTCCACCACCGCACGCATACAACCCCCTCCGATTGAAAGCCATCTAGCTTACCGCGCGGATGGTGGAACCGTCGAGGGCTGAGGTAAGCGCTAGTATTGCCCTCCATTTGATGAGAAGGAGCGCTGATGCGTACTGCGGGCCAGCAGCTCGTACATGCGGACGAAACTTAAGTGCAATGACAGGGTTGACCTAACGAGAGGGTGCGGTTTCCGACCCAAACATTAAGATTCGTTCATACACGCGCAATGATATTTCGGTTCAAATCGTTGGCATTATTGGTTTTTCTGCTTGCAGGGGGCGTGCGCCTCTACGCCGCTATGACCTTGTTCGTTGAGGAACCTTTTGGAACGTTTGGCGCGCTGAATCCCACAGGCCACGCCGCGGTCTATCTGAACCACGTTTGTGCCGAGACTCCGACGGTGTTGCGACGCTGCGCGGCAGGCGAGGCCGGAGTTGTCATCAGCCGGTATCATCACGTTGCGGGATATGACTGGGTGGCCATACCTTTGATCCCCTATCTCTATGCCGTGGAGCGTCCCGAGGAAGTTCCCGGATGGGCCGACCAGGAAGCAGTGATTTCCCTGCGCGATGCCTATCGCCGCGAACATCTGCGGCAATTTATTCCCGACGGCCCCGACGGCGACACGCCTCCGGGCGAATGGACCCAATTGATCGGAGCCTCCTACGACCGCCGCATCTACGGATTGGAGATTGATACCACCGACGGGCAAGATGACCGACTCATCGACGAACTCAACTCCGAGTCCAACCGCGCCCATTTCAATCTGTTCTTCCACAATTGCGCTGACTTCTCCCGCAAGGTGATCGACTCGGATTATCCCAAAGCCGTGCGCCGCAGCTTCAGCGCAGACCTCGGCATGACCACCCCGAAGCAGATTGCTAAATCACTGGTCAGGTACGGCAGGCACCATCCCGAGGTGCAACTTTCGATTTTCTATATCCCGCAGGTCCCCGGCGAAATGCCGCGCAGCCACAAGATTCGGGGCGTCTGCGAATCTCTGGTGCGCTCAAAGAAGTATGCGATTCCTCTGGCGGTTCTCCATCCCTGGATCGCCGGAACCGTCGTAGTCGGCTATGTGAGCGGCGGGCGGCTCAATCTTGCCCGCGATGCTGAACCCCTCCCTGCGACGTTGCAACAGCCACGTGAAATGGCTGCCTGGCTGAATTCGGGACAGGGTGGGCAGTAATCACAATCCATCTAATTAATTGGCCGGTGGGCCCACCACCTTTGTGAAAAGTATAATTCTGGAAACGAGCATTCCGTTTCTATCTTGGGGTGGCGGAACGGCGCGGGTTTCGGTCCCGCCCTTGACAAAAAACGTCAAGGATGGGGCACCCAAGGGTTTGATTGAGCGCTCGCCCTAAGATTAATGGCCGCCTGGCTGAACTCGGGACAAGGTGGGCAGTAGACACAACCCATCTCGCTAATTCATCCGCATAAAGGCCCGTCTTTCAATGATGCCAGTATCTGAAGGCGAGTTCCACCAACAGCACAACGATACCTAGCCACATCACGATGTTGGCGGTAGGGCGAACCGCGCGTTCGCCAGTGCTCTTCCGCAGGCGGCGAATCAGGAAATAGTTGAGCGCCGCGAGACAAACCACGGACGCTGTCGCCCAAATCCACAGCGGGGTATTAGGCGGCACAATGAAGAGGGAGACGACGATTCCTAGCAAACCTCCCACGTTCACAAGGGCTACCTTTTTCCGTGAGCTCATTGCCATCTTCTCAGCGAGAAAAATAATGATGAACTTTGGATTGTTGGCGCGGCCAAGGCCATTACACCAATAGCCGCCGCCCAGGTTAGCCCCTATTTCGCTACCTGATCCTGCCCCGCGACCGCTGGCGGCAGCAGCGTGATCGCACACTGCGAAGTTGCACAGACCAGGTTTCCGCGCTGCACGATCTTCACCGAAGAAACATCCGGAAATCTCACCGGAAATTCCTTCTCCCGCAAACTGCCCGCCGCATCGCGAAGCGTCGTGTCGCCTTCCAGATATTCCGCCCGCTCGGGTTTGTTGGAGCTGTCAAAGACAAGCGCGAACCGTGCGGAAGCGCTTCCCGGCACAATCGCACCGAGCTTCACTGTGTGCATCTGTTGCAACTCTGCGCTTGCCTGAGCAATCTCTTTCTCGGCGGCTTCCCGGTTCGCGGCCAACGCAATCACCTGGTCGCGCGACGTCTGCACCTCCGCACCGCCAGCCGCCGCTGCCAGCGCAAACATGCGGCGGGCTTTGTCGCGCTGTCCTTCTTTTTGCAACACCCGCGCCAGCCGGTTCCCGATCGCGCCTGACTGGCTCAACATCCACGCCGAATTCAGAAACTGCATGGACTCCAACGTGTCGCCCTGCAAAAATCTCGCCCAGCCAATTCGCGCCCAGGCCAGCGCCACCAGATTCATAGCCGAAAAAACCGAAGGCCCAAGCCGGTCATATTCACCCGAATCAAATTGATCGCCAATCTGATCGAGAGTCTGCCGCGCATCGTGCATTGCCTGGTTTGGGTCGATCGTGTCCCCAAGCGCCGCTGCATAAATATCCGCGCCAGCGGACGAAGCCACTCCCGTCACGCTCTTCATCAGCGCCGCGCTCTTCTCGGTATTTCCCGTGCGGGCGTAGACCTGCGCCAGCGCCATCTTCACTTCCGGATCGTCCGGCGGAATCGCAGCAGCAGCTTCCAGTTCCCCCTGCGCCTCGCCATCCTTCTTCATTTGCGCCAGCAGCAGGCCCAAGTTCTTGTGCGCCGACTTGCTCGAGGGATCAATTTCGATCTGCTTGCGATAAGCCGCAATGGCCTCGTCCGTTTTCCCTTGCTGCTGCAACTCCGCCGCAAGATCGCTGTTGGCCCGCGGATGGTATGGGTCTACTTCAATCTGTTTGCGAAACGCGCGAACCGCTTCGTCATGCTGATTGAGGCCGGAATACGCCCGGCCAAGGTCGTCCCAGACATCCTTTTGGCTGGTGTCTTGATCGAGCGAGCGCTTGAGCAGATCAGCCGCGGCGGCGAAATCGTTGCGATCGAGAGCAGCAGCACCCGCCTTGCGCATTTCGTCCGGAGTGCCGCCTGCCTTGGCCGCCGAAGCCATTGCCTCATTTGAAGCGGGAGTAATGCTGCACCATAGCACCTGCTGTGCTTCATTGCCGGTTGCATTGCGAAATGATTCGTAGTCCGTGCGGCGCGAAGGCGGCAGTTCGTTCACCTTCAACACCATCCGCCGCGAGGCTTCCAACGTGCTTTGGTGAAGGGTATAGGTGGAAGAATATTCCCCGTAGTCGCGCGTCATCTGGACGTCTGGAGGAACGTGCACCGTGTAATTTGCCGGAAGTTGGATACGAGCGCGGTAAATCTGTTCGCCCGCCGGGCCTACATCCAGCGGCTCGGCCGCCCCCTTCCCCTTGGCTCGCGCAGTTGCTCGAGTCCGCGCCATCACTGGCAAGATCCGGAAATCGCTACCCGCGGTCGGAACCCTGAAGAAATTGTCCTGATGGTAGTGGTAGGTGATGTGGAAGGGCTTGCTGGTATCCTCGAGACCTTCCAGGCGAATATCGGAAACATCACCGGCCATTCCCCACGAGGACGAAAAGCTTTCCAGGATGCGTGGCCACTCCGCCTGGGGGATGCGGCGGAAGGCGGAGCGAATCGGCCAATCGCTATCCCCCTGCGCGGTCAGGTCGATGGTGCTGTCAAATGCCCCGAGTTCGGTGAACTTGCCCTGCATATCGACAGCGATACGATTCTTCACTGGCGAGTCGGCAGGCGTGCGATGCAGGCCCGCGTTAGCATCGTTCGAAGCAAGCAGCGCTTCTTTGTTGCGCAGTTGATACAGCAGAAGCCCGTATGGCGCCACCTCAGCCGTCGTGTCCAGCCAGGTCAACTCGGGGCCGAGCTTAGCGGCTGTGATTACGTGATCGAATTGTGCGGGCGAAGGTACTTCGCTATCGATCTTGCGAGAACTATCGATCAGCACGGGATAACTCTCGATTCCCTCGGCCTGCAACAGCGACTGCAGCAGAGTGTGCTTGTCTTTGCAATCGCCGTATCCATTTGCCAGCACCTCAGATGCGGCATGGGGCTGGTAGCGGCCTACGCCAAACGACAAGCTGACATAGCGGATGTTGAGCGCCACAAAATCGTAGAGGCGGTGTGCCTTCTCAATGGGCGTCTTCGCCCCGCGCGTGAGTTCGTCGGCCTTCTTGCGCACCGCTTCATCCACGGTGACGCGCTCGCCCTGGAGCTTGCCGTACCAATGGGCGATCTGCAACCAATCGGTGAAGCTTGAAAGCTGCACGTCGGGCTGGTCGTCGAATTCGTCTTCATCCTGGTTGTCGCGTCCCGGCTTTCGGTTGGGTACAAAATCCTTGATCTCCCACGTGTAAATTCGCCGATCACCCGATTCCTGAGTTTCATACTTATGCTTCGGGCTCTTTAACTTCACGTCGCGCGACTTTGGGATGTCGACTTGCAGAAGGTCCTGGCGGACCACGACGCCGCGGGGGAACACATGTTCATACCAGAATTGGCGGGGTGCCAGAGCGCTTTTTACGTGAACGATCACGTCGTATTCGAGCACATCGCCGGCGGCCAGTCCGGATACGGAGATGTGGCGCTGCCGATAATCGCTGTACATCGGAGCCTGACGCAGCACGTCAGGGGCAAAGTCCTGTGCGCCGGAAGCGGGAGTTTCGATCACGTGGCCGTCCGGCTTCCGAACGTGGACATACTTGACCTCGAAGTCTTCGGTGGCGGAACTGTAGCCGAAGACTAGTTGGCCGGTCTCTTCCACCCCGGCTTGACTCTGCACGCGAATAACGGCTGTCGTCTCACGCTGGCCTGTGCCATCATCCTCGAAGCGAATGCGATTCTCGATGCGGTCGAAGACGACTGCTTCGTCGGCGGTTTTCGCTGCGGGGGAAGCCTGCGGAGGAGGAGGAGGAGCCTGGGCCCGTAAAAGCAACGGCAAACCGCAAGCTGCGAGGAGAAGACAGAAAAGGACAACGAACCGGCGATACTGCATGTTCGGGTTCTAATACGATTCCGGCCAAAAATCAATCGACGCGGCCCCCGCGGGCTGTTCTTCTATAATGCCTTAGCCCATCCTAATTCCCAGCGCGAACGGTTCAGTTGGAACGACGTTCCGAGCAGGACGACCTTGGCATGTTGAGGCGATTGATGACAGAGCGGTTGATCTGCGGGGTATTCGTCCTGGCAGCGTTCACCTTAATCCCGGCCACAGCGCTCGCGCAGCAGCCGCCGCCTTCGGGCGGGCCGCTCAAGCTGGAAACATCGTCCTTGCCCAAAGGATTTCTGCGGCGACCCTATACTCTTAGGTTGCAGGCTCAGGGCGGGCTTTCGCCTCTAACCTGGAAGCTGACGGGCGGCTTTCTTCCCCAGGGCCTGGAACTCGGGGCCGACGGTTTGCTCAGCGGAACTCCCACGACAAAGGGTGAATTTCGCTTTACCTTTGCGGTGCAGGACAGCAACCAGCCGGCCCAGGAACTACGGCGGGAATTTACTCTGCAGATTGTGGCGCCGCTGGTAGTCGAGTGGAGCCGCTATCCGCGCGTGACCGGACAAAGAGTGGACTGCGCGATCCGCCTGGCAAACCAGACCGGGCAGGACTTTGATCTGACCGTCGTTGCGCTCGCCGTGGCTGAAGACGGCCGCGCCACCGCCGTGGGATACCAGCACTTCACGCTCAAAGGGGACACTACGGACCTGGAAATCCCCTTCGGTGAAAATTTGCCGCGCGGGTCGTATGAGCTCAATGTGGATGCTGTCGGCGAAGTGGCAGAGACCAACTCGATTTACCGTGCCCGCCTGGTTGCGAAGCTGCAAGTGCAACAGGGTCCGTAAGGCAAAATCTAAGCGGGAAAAATTTAAGAGTCCTGAGGTGGTGTTAGGCTCGTTCGTCTCGGCCAGTAGCTCGCGTTAGACCCTTGCCAGCCTGCTATCATCGCATCCCTTGCGGGGCCGCAACGCGCGGCTGTTGCTCGGGCTCCGGGCTCACCGCCAACCGGATAAACCAGCTTAACGCCTCAGGACTCTATCTTGCCTTCAACATTTCTTCCTGTTCGCCTCGACCAGCACTTTGCTATAGACCCTCGCTTGCCTTCACTCCGTCGCCTTGCGGCACAAAGTGTGACTTCGCTTGAGCCCCGGACGCTGCGCCAACCGGGAAAACTTCGGAAGCTGTCAAAGAACGATTATGCTTTTACTCCTTCTATTTCCGCCGTCAATCAAAACCCCGCGACTCTATCTACTTATTTTTCAATCGAGTGCAGGCAGTTCACAAGCGGGTGACAGGATTTGGTGCAGGGCGTCATCCCGGAGTCCCGCGTGGCGCGCAAGTTATTGATGGGATTAGCGGTTTTCGATGACCTCGGTTGCCTTAACCGTTTACACTGAGGCGATTCGCGGCTGTGGAAATTTTGTCTAAAACATTGTGGGACAAAGAGTTTCGGGCAGTGATCGTGGCCCTAAACTCATCTCGTGAGCGGATCGACAGGACTCCGATTACAATGCCTGTTTCCATTCGGCATGAATCTCCGCCATTCAATCCGGGGCCGAAGTCGTTTGAATTCTTTCACACTCTGCTTGATCATGCTCGCATCCGCTGCGGCGCAGACTCCCGAGCAGCGCGCTGCGCGGCATCTTGACTCTGTTCGCCATCAGCCTTCGCTGTTGTTGGCATTTCTGACCGAAATGCCCAAGGGCGGTGACTTGCATAACCATCTGGCGGGCGCAATCTATGCCGAGAGTTTCATCGATTTTGCGGCGGATAACGGATTTTGCGTGGACCGCACTACCTCCGTCCTGATTGCGCCTCCCTGTGACTCCAGCTGCGACAAGTTCGCAAGCAAACCGGCCGTGAGTTGCGCTTATGGAGACCAGGTTCTCTACAACTCGATGGTGGATGCGTGGTCGATGCGCAACTGGGAACGTAACGAAGACTCGGCACACGATCATTTTTTTGCGACCTTCGATAAATTTCAGCTCGCCATGATCAACCACGTCGGCGACTCCCTTGCAGAAGCAGCCTCGCAGGCGGCTGCGGATCACCTTCAGTTTCTTGAACTCATGATCACTGCCGATGATATGCAGTCCGCGCAATTGGGGGCAAAACTCGGATGGGACGATGATTTCGGCCGCATGCGGCAAAAGTTGCTGGCCGGCGGACTGGAGGGGATCGCTGCTTCCACGAGCAAGAAGCTGGATAGCGACGAAGCCAAGATGCGTTCGACCTTGAAGTGCGGTACGGCTCAGGCCGATGCGGGCTGCAATCTGACTGTTCGTTATTTGTACCAGGTTTTGCGCGGGCTGCCACGCGAGCAGGTCTTCGCTCAGATCCTTTTGGGCTTCGAGCTGGCCCAGTCCGATCCGCGCTTTGTCGGATTGAATCTGGTAATGCCCGAAGATTGGTACGTGCCGATGCACGACTTCGAGCTCCACATGTCCATGCTGGACTATCTTCACAGCGTATACCCAAAAGTCCACATTTCCCTGCACGCGGGGGAGCTGGCGATGGGTCTGGTGCCTCCAGAGGGTTTGCGCTTTCATATCCGCGATTCGATTGAGCGAGGGAATGCTGAGCGGATTGGGCACGGCGTTTCCGTGATGGAGGAACGCGATCCCATCGGTCTGCTGAAAGAAATGGCGGCTCGAAATGTGCTGGTGGAAATCTGCCTGACCTCGAACGACACGATTCTGGGTGTGAAAGGTGATGACCATCCTCTGCCGGTTTACATGCGTTACGGCGTCCCGGTGGCGCTGGCTACCGACGATGAGGGTGTCTCACGATCTGACATGACCCATGAGTATCTGCGGGCAGTTGAAACTTACGGGCTTTCGTATGCGGAACTCAAGCGCATGGCGCGGCAAAGCCTGGAACACAGCTTCTTGCCAGGGGAAAGCTTGTGGGCGGGGACCAAGCCATTTCGTGTGGCCACTGTTTGTGCTGGAGACGAAACGGGGGCGGCAAAGCGCTCTGAGGCTTGCGCGAGGTTTCTCGGAGCGAGCGAACGCGCCCGCTTGCAGTGGAAGCTGGAAGAAGAGTTTGCAGCGTTTGAGAAGAAGTTTTGAGTTCTGGCGCATAAGCGCATCTGACAGATGAGCCCAGACGACCAATTCGCCCTCGCCGATTCCGCCGCCATATTTCTGTTGTCTCAAACCAAACTTCGCCCCAAGATCGGCCTCGTGCTTGGTTCTGGACTGGGCGCCTTCGCAGACGAGCTTTCCGAACCGACGCGCATCGCTTATGCCAATATCCCCGGCTTCCCCCGTTCGACGGCGATCGGACATGCTGGGCAGATGGTGATTGGAAACACCGCCGGCGTTCCGGTCGCGGTCATGCAGGGCCGAGTGCATCTCTATGAAGGCTATTCTGCGCAGGAAGTGGCTTTTCCCATGCGCGTGTTCGGCCGTATGGGAATCCAAGCTGTTATCCTCACCAACGCCGCGGGCGGCATTAATCTGGAGTACAACCAGGGCGCGCTAGTGGTGATCGACGACCACATCAATCTCCAGGGTGCGAACCCGTTGACCGGACCAAACGACGACCGATTTGGCCCACGCTTCCCCGATATGACCGAAGCCTATTTCAAACCGTATCGGGAGACTACCCGTCAGGCCGCGCGCCGGCTCGGCCTCGTGATTTATCAAGGCGTATATGCGGGGCTGTTAGGGCCGAGTTACGAGACCCCGACAGAAATCCGCTTTCTGCGCACCATTGGCGCCGATCTCGTTGGAATGTCCACCGTGGCCGAAACCATTGCAGCGCGCCACATGGGGATCAAAGTTCTTGCTATTTCTTGCGTCACCAATATGGCGGCTGGGATTCTGGACCAGCCGCTCGATCACAAAGAAGTCCTTGAAACCGGAGAGCGGGTGAAAGGTGATTTCATGGCGCTGTTGCGTGCGGTGCTGCCCGACATTGCCCAGGACTTAACGTAGGGGAAGACGCGAGAATTTACGAATAGCGTCTCATTGTTTGGCCCGCGGAATAAAAATCTCCACTGGCGGCTGAATTTTGTACATCTCCGCGAAATTCCCCTGATTCACGGCCAATCCCACGCGCCCGCGAGAATTGATGTAGACCAGTGGTTTCTTGAGCGGAACATCGCTGAACGTATTCTCGAACGGCAAAATCATCTCCTTGCCGCCAAGTGAAATCCGCACATTCTGGCCGTGCTGATAACCCAGCTTCAGAAAATCATCCCCATCCAGATTTGTGACCAGGTTGCCAAATGGCCCGTCGGTCGCAATCACCGTGCCATGCAGTCCGCTTTCATCCAGCCGCGCGGCTTCGAGTTTCAGGCGCACCAGGCTCTTCACGTCCACTTCCGGTCCCGCTTGCGTCCAGTCGTCGCCGCGCACCACGTGCGCGCCCGCGGGCGAGAAAATGTCGCGGCCATGAAAAGTCGAGGAAAGCTTGCTGCCAATCATCCACGCGGGATTGGTAATCTCCCGCGCAGCTTCCAGTCCGTCTCGCTGCTCCACCAGCGTCATCAGGCCATTGTCCGGGAGCACGAAGAACTGACCATGTTTCGATTTCACCACCACGGCTTTCCGCGTGCTGCCCACCGTCGGATCGATGACCACCACGAAGACCGTCCCAGCAGGGAAGTACGCGGAGGCCCCATAAAGAAATCGCGCTCCATCGAGAATGGAAAAGGGTGTGACCTGGTGCGTGAGGTCCACAATCCGGGCGTTGGGCGCAATCGAGTACATCACGCCTTTGCACAACGCCACCGAATCATCGACCACACCGAAATCGGTCATGAAAACGATAGTCGGTGGCCCCTTCGGGGCTTCTTGCGCTACCGCGCAGGCGGTAACCAGCAAGATGAGCCACGCCGCCAAAGGAAAACAGTTCCGTAATTTCTTCTTCGCCAAACTGGAATGCGACATTTCTTCCACCCCATAGGATTTCTGTGAAGTGCCCGTCATTGTAAATGACGGATAGAAACCGGTGCGCCGCCCGTTGCCAAACCAGACTTCCCCGTATCCAACTGACGCGACCCGGCCAGACCCTCTATAATCTTCCGTTAATTCCAGGAGGTCTTAATGCCACATGCCATCCCTGAAAAGTATCGCGATCTGTTCAGCAAGCGCGCTTTCGCTAGTCTGGGCACGTTGATGCCCGACGGCCGCCCCCAAGTCACACCGGTCTGGGTCGATTTAGAAGGCGACCTGGTGGTCTTTAATTCCGCCAAGGGCCGCCAGAAAGACCGCAACGTACGCCGCGACCCGCGCGTGGCGCTGGCTATTGTCGATCCCGACAATCCCTACCGCTATCTCGAAATCCGCGGCCGCGTCGTGGAAATCACCGAGCAGGGCGCCGACGCTATGATCGACAAGCTGGCCAAGAAATATCTCGGCGTCGATAAGTACCCTTACGGGCGGCCGGGAGAAGTGCGCGTCATGTATAAGGTGCAACCCGAGCACACCAATATGATGGGTTGAGGCTCGCTCTCGACGAGAATCTTCATCAATTACGCTCGCGGAAGGAGGCCTTTCTTGCATCGCCGGGCGTTTCTTGTCAATTTTGCGCGACTGGCCTGCGTCATCAAAGTTTTTCCCGCGAGTCTTTTCGCGCAGGGTGCGCAGCTGCAGAACTCGCAGGATGCCATTCCTCCGGCAATCGCAGACCTTTATCACAGGGCATTGGTGATCGATGCCTGCGGTGGCATCAACAACGATTCCCTCGATCTTCCTCTCAACCCTGAGATTACAAAGCAAGCTGTCGCATCGGGCGTAACGGCCATCAACTGGACCATCTCTCTACCGGAATTCGAAGATACCGTTTCCTACATTTCCTACGTGCTGGGCATCGCAGAAACCGATCCGGACCATTGGACCATAATCCGCCGCCACTCCGACCTCGACCGCGCCAAGCGTGAGGGGAAGATTGGCATCATGATGGGGTTTCAGGAAACCACCTGCCTGGGATCGAACCTCGACCGGGTGGAGACATTCCGCCGCCTTGGTGTGCGCATTATTCAGCTCACTTACAACAATCGCGGCCTTTACGGTGATGGCTGCCTCGAGCCCGGCAATGCCGGACTGAGCAAACTGGGGCGCGCCGCCGTGGCCAAAATGAACGAACTGGGCATCGCCGTTGACCTGAGCCATTGCGGCCAGCGCACGACCGCCGAGGCCATCGAGGCTTCCACCAAACCCGTCCTGTTTACTCATACCGGCTGCGCCGCCGTTCACCCGCATCCCCGAAACAAAGAGGACCGCGAACTCCGCGCCCTGGCCGATCGTGGCGGCGTGGCCGGCATTTACTTTATGCCGTATCTCGTCGCCAGCCCGGTCTCGCCTGCTCGAGAGCACGTGCTCCAGCATCTGGATCACGCCCTCAAAATCTGTGGCACCGATCACGTGGGTATCGGCACCGACGGCATTCTCGACACTTTCCCCGACACGCCCGAGACACGAAAAGCCTTCGCCGAGCAAATGGCCAGCCGGAAGAAATCGGGCATCGCCGCTCCTGAAGAAGACCGTCCGCCCTATTCGCCCGACTTGAATCGCACCGACCGCCTGGAAATCATCGCCACCGGTTTGAGCAGGCAGGGCTATTCATCCGATGTGATCGAAAAAGTTCTGGGGAAGAATTTCTACCGTGCGCTAGGCGAAATCTGGGGCACGGCGTGAATACCGCAAACGGATTGTCATCCTGAGCGCAGCGAAGGACCTATGCATTTTTGGTTGAGAACCAGAATCACCTCACCTCAACCGCCTCTTCCCCATTTCCCACCAGCGCAATCGACGCCATCCCAATGAATAATCCATGTTCCATCACTCCGGGCATGTCGCTCAGCGTGCGGGCCAGCGCCGGAGGATCTTCAATTCGCCCAAAACTGCAATCCAGAATATGATGGCCTTCATCGGTCACGTACGGCTTGCCATCGGCGCCCTGCCGCAATCTCACCGCCGCGCCCAGCGCTTGAATCTTTTTTGCCACCAGCGCCTGCGCAAATCCCACCACCTCCACCGGAAGCGGAAACCGTCCCAGGACCGCAACCTGTTTGCTGGAATCGGCAATAATCACCAACTTCTTCGACGCCGACGCCACCACTTTTTCCCGGAGCAGCGCCCCGCCGCCGCCTTTGATTAACTGCAGGCCGGGCCCGATTTCATCGGCTCCGTCGATGGTCACATCAATTTGCTGGTACTCGTCGAAATTGGTGAGCGGGATTCCCAGACTGGCGGCCAGCTCTCGGGTGCGCGTGGAAGTCGGGATGCCCTTGATCTTGAGCCCATCCCGCACTTTTTCTCCCAGAAAGCGCACAAAATAGGCCGCCGTCGATCCCGTGCCGAGGCCGACGATCTGGCCATCCTGCACAAAGCGCAGGCTGGCGCGGGCGGCTAATTCTTTTTCATGGTCGAGGTTGGGGGACATTGCGTCCGATACTGTACAGGTTTTGGAAGCTGGCGAGCCAAATTCACGCGAACTTGTCATCCTGAGCGGAGCGAAGGACCGATGCATCGCCGCTTACCTTCGGACGAAAAGTCCCACAGGGACGGCATAAATTAGCCCGGCAAGTAAGTGCCGGATATCTGTTCCAGGCCACCCGAGCTGGGGCGCAGCGAGGCGAGGGAATATGTCATGTAAATGTTGTCATAGGGCGGGCGCAAAGCATCTGCCCGCCTATCTCGACGAAATGACATGGCGTTTCAACAACCGCGAAAAATCCGTTTCTGTTCAGGGACGCCATGCTGAAGCTCATTGAGTCTGGCAAACTGAGTATAAGAAATTCAAGGCTGTTGCCGGGCTATTTGCCGGAGAAAAAACAACGATCCTGTCGCGGGCTTTATGATGTCCATAGTTTCCCGAACACTGCTGCCAGCTATTTGCGCCGTAGACAGACTCGGGCAGACCGGAAATGAGGCAAGTCCCGGTCTAGTTGACCACGTAGAACACAAAGGCTCGATCGCCCCGGCCCATTTTTAGATCGTTAATCATCCGGCCTCGCTCGACGGTACGTTCCCACTGAGGATTCCTTCAGATCCGAATCGGCCTTTTTGCAATCAACTTAAGCTCGACGGCCACATTGAACACAGTCCACATCCCATAGTTGGATGATTCGATTTTGCGTTTCGTTGCCATTGGATGTCGTCTATGTCTTGTGCCGACGCAACTGTCCCGGGCTTGCCGTGATTATGTCGCCAGCATACCGACCACCCTGGCGACTCTAATAGTAAATTCAGCACGGATCAATCGAATTGCAGCGCGCCACTTTAGGTGGAAGAGCGGGGCGATAATGGCACTTTGTTATGTATTCCGTTCGACAGGGTCAGCCGCACTAGGTGTCGCAGTGGCTCCAGGATGTCCCGCATCCTGCTGCCCATTAAGCGACGGATGCGCAAGACATTGTATAACTCAGCAGAATGAGCGATAGTTCCAACATCGATCACCCATGTAAAAAATCCGCCAACCAATGCCGCACCAATCGCCACCAGCAGCACAAACCCCACGGACCACAATACGGAAAGCCTTGTGGATTCCCTCAACAATGTCGTAACGAAGAACCTCCGGGAGGTGCATCTCATAGTTTACCTTGCGTGAAATACACAATCCCGAATATTTTGATTGCAGTTTCATAGGCTTGTGGCGTTTGACTTAGTTCATGACTTAGTCCATAATTAGATCATGCCCGTGAACATCCACGAAGCCAAAACTCACCTTTCCCGGCTGCTTGAAAAGGTGGCGCTCGGCGAGGAAGTAATCATCGCCAAGGCGGGGAAGCCCATTGCCAAACTCGTGCCCATCGGCAAGACGCCGCGCAAGCGGAAGCTGGGAACGGCCAAGGGCGACTTCGTGGTCCCAGACGACTTCAACGCACCGCTGCCGCCCGAAATTGAAGAGAGCTTCTGGAAGTGAAGGTTCTGCTGGATACGCACGCTTTTCTGTGGGCCATCACGGACGATCCCAAGCTTTCCGCCAAAGGGCGGGAGTTGTTCACCGCGAGCGATAGCGACCTATTCCTCAGCGTCGCCAGTGTGTGGGAAGTGTTGACCAAGGTCCAGATCGGAAAACTTCCAATGCCTAAAGAGACCGGCGCTTACCTGAAGGAACAGATTGCCAAGACCAACGTGCAGGTGCTGCCCATCCAGATGACGCACGTGCTGCGCCTGGAGCGGATGCCGCTGCATCATCGTGATCCCTTTGACCGAATTCTGATCGCCCAGAGCCTTGAAGAAGGATTTCCGATTCTCACCGCCGATCCGCTACTGAAAGACTATCCAGCCGCGCTGATCTGGTGAACAAGCGATAGCTACAGATTCCTCGTGGCTGAAGTCACTCGGAATGACAAGGTGGAGAGGGCGTGCAGAATGCGTTTTTCCGGAGGCCAGACGGGACGTGTGTTCTAACCTCCGCAAGCGTTATAATTCTTGCGCTTAATTTCTGAAACTCCCAGCTGCCCAAATGTCTGCTAACCGAAACACTCTCGTCCTGTCCAAATTTCTCATCAGACGGCCATAACCCGGCAGTGGCGGCCGGACGAATTCCGCCACGCGGAGGCTGGAATGCGAGACCACGATCGAGAGAAGAGCGATTCCCGAGAAAACCCAGGGAAAGACACCTCGACAATAACAGCGCCGAGAGTTCCGGTGTTTCCCGCCGTGACTTTCTCAAGATTTCCGGTATTTCGGCGGCAGCCGTCCCGGTTCTGGGAGTGAAGGTCGTCGAGGCCGAGGGCGAGCCGGTAAAGGTTTACGGGCCGGGCAAGGTTCCCGTCGAGCTTACAGTCAACGGCACGAAATACAACTTGCAGCTTGAGCCGCGGGTCACGCTTCTCGATGCTCTGCGCGATTCGCTCGAGATCACCGGCGCCAAGCGCGTCTGCGACCGGGCCGAGTGCGGCGCATGTACGGTGCTATTCGACGGCAAGGCGGTTTATGCCTGTGCGGTGCTTGCCATCGATGCTCAGGGCAAGCAGATCACAACCGTCGAGTCCCTCATGCAGGGCGACCAGCTTCACCCTGTCCAGCGATCTTTTGTCGACCACGACGCTTCGCAATGCGGTTTCTGCACGCCGGGATTCGTGGTCGCAACCAAGGCCTTTCTCGATAAATATCCCAATCCGACTCCGGAAGACGTGCGACGTGGGCTGAGCGGCAACGTCTGCCGCTGCGGCACTTACCACGGAATCCAGCAAGTCATCGCTGAAATGACGCAAATGAAGCAAGGAGCCTGAATATGCCGGACTACAGTTGGCCCGATGCGGAGCATCGCACGCTTATCGGCAAGCGCATTTCGCGCGTGGACTCACCGGTCAAGGTTTCGGGCCGGGCGAAATATACCTACGACTATCACGGCGAAAACATGCTGTTCGGCAAAATCGTCCGCTCGCCTTACGCTAAGGCAAAGATTGTCAGCATCGATACGACTGCCGCGGAGAAATTCCCAGGGGTGAAGGCCGTAGAAATCATTCAAAAGCCCGGCGCCACAGTGCAGTGGGCTGGCGATGAAGTGGTCGCAGTTGCCGCGATCGACGAGCCCACCGCCGAAGATGCAGCCCGCGCCATCGTCGTGAAGTACCAGCCGATGACTCACATGGTCAGCGATGCTGAGCCCCCGGCAGGGGCTGCCGAGGCCGCCGGCCCCATGAGTGAAGACGATATCTGGGATGCGATCGATAACCAAATGCCCGATGGAGCCTTTATCCAATATTTACAGGAGCACGGCATTACTATCCACCCCAGCGAAAGCCTGCTGCATGAATTTAAGGGTGATGGCGCATCCGACGCCGTGCTCGACGCCATCCGCAAAGCTCCCTATCATGAGCCGCAGCCCGGAGGCAGCGGCCACTCTTACTATCAGAAAGCAGCGGCTCTCACGCAGGGCAAACCGGACGAGGCTTTTGCCGAAGCGGACGTTGTCTCCGAGGGTTTTTACGGCGCCCCCGTCATTACGCACTGTTGCCTTGAATCTCACGGTTCGGTCGCGGAGTGGCCCGACAAAGATCATCTCTTCGTGCACATTTCAACCCAGAATGTTTCGGGGATCCCTGGGCAAATGGCCGCCCCTCTGGGCGTTCCCGCCGCGAATGTCCGCGTCCATCAGGATAATATCGGCGGCGGCTTCGGCAGCAAATTTTCTGCCGACCGCTGGGATATGACCGCCGCTCGTCTTTCCCGTAAAGCGGCCGGCCGGCCGGTGCGCATCATGCTGGAACGCGACGCCGAACTCAAAGTCGCCGGCGCTCGGCCTTCTGCATTTGCCCGAGTCAAGGTGGCGGCCAAGAAGGACGGCACGATCACTGCCTGGCAATCGCAATCGTGGGGAACTGGCGGTCCGGGCGGCGGAGGCATGCCGCCCATTCCCTACGTTTTCAACATTCCGAATCAGCACAAGGAGCATACTGCGATCCGCAACAACATCGGGCCGGCCCGCGCCTGGCGCGCGCCCAATCATCCTCAAGCCGCTGCGATCAGCATGGGCGCGTTCGACGATCTCGCGGCCAAGCTCAACATGGATCCCCTCGATCTGTGGACCAAGAATCTTTCTCTCACCGGCCCGCGTGAGGCCACGTACCGCGAAGAACTGCCGATCGCCGCGGAATTGATGGGATGGAAAGACAAATGGCGTCCCCGCGGACAGAATGTTTCGGGCAGCATCGCCCGTGGCCTAGGGCTTTCCATCCACACTTGGGGCGGCCGAGGTCACAAAAGCGATTGCGATTGCACCATTCATCCCGATGGCTCGGTGGAAGTAAAGCTCGGCTCACAAGACCTCGGCACGGGTACACGCACCACTATCGTGATCGTCGCTGCGGAGACGCTTGGCTTGCCCATCGAAGCCATCAATCTCTATATCGGCGATACGATGTACCCACCTTCCGGCGGTTCCGGTGGCTCGACTACTCCCGGCGGCGTCAGCTCTTCCACTCGCCACGCCGCGGTCGATGCCCGCCAGGCGTTGTTTGAAAAAGTCGCTCCCGCCCTCAATGCCGGGCCAGATGATCTGGAATGTGTGAATGGAACGGTTCGCGTCAAAACCGACCCCAGCCGCTCGCTTGGCTGGAAGGAAGCTTGCACCAAGCTCGGCGCGATGCCGGTGACTGCCCGGGGCAAGAATCCCGATCCCAGCAAGCCTCCTGACCTTACTAATAGCGGTGTCGGGGGGGTCGGTATGGCTGAAGTCGAAGTCGACACCGAAACCGGCATTGTGAAAGTCAGAAAAATGGTCACGGTACAGGACTGCGGCCTCGTCATTGATCCGAAGCTCGCCGAGAGCAGTTGCTTAGGCGCCATGGTCATGGGCATCAGCTATGCGCTCTTCGAAGAAAAAGTCATGGACCAGACCACCGGACGCATGCTCAATCCAAATATGCAGTTCTACCGCCTGGCGGGGTTGAACGACATCCCTGAGCTGGTCGTCCACATGATGACCGGCAAAGGATACGACGAACGCGGCGTCATCGGACTCGGCGAACCGCCAGTGATTTCGCCCGGCGCAGCCATCTCAAACGCCGTGGCCAACGCCATCGGCGTTCGCGTTGCGCCTTTACCGCTCACGCCCGACAAAGTGCTGGCCGCGCTCCAGCAGAAAGCAGGTGCCTGATGCGACCCTTCGAATACGCCAGTCCCGACACACCCGAGCAAGCCGTTGTTCTCCTGAGCAAAACCTGGGGGAACACAGAAGTGCTTGCCGGTGGCACCGATCTGCTTGCGCTGATGAAAGACGACATCGTCCAGCCCCGTAGGCTGATAAACCTCAAGCAAATTTCTGCTCTCAGCGGAGTCTCGTCCACTCCTGATGGGCTGCGTATTGGCGCGCTGACCACGCTCGGGGACCTCGCAGACAACGTCAACGTCGCGAAAGATTATCCAGCGTTGTCCGAGGCTCTTAATGAAGCCGCCAGTCCCCAGATTCGCAACCTAGCCACTCTTGGTGGCAACCTCTGCCAGCGCCCGCGTTGCTGGTATTTTCGCAACGGCCTTGGTCTTCTGCCTAAGGACGAAAGCGGGAAAGACCTCATCTCCGCCGGCGACAATCGCTACCACGCGATTCTGGGCAACAGCGGCCCGGCGAAATTCGTCAGCCCCTCAACCATTGCCCCCGTGCTGATCGCCTATGGCGCAAAGTTGCGCGTGACCAGCCCCAAAGGCAAGCGCGAACTTCCTCTCGAAAAGTTCTTCGTAACTCCGCAGACAGATGGGCAGCGGGAACATGATCTTCAGCCAACCGAAATCGTCACGGAGATTCTGTTGCCTCCTTCCCAGGGAACCAGAGTCGGTTATTACGAAATCCGGCAGAAGCAGGCCTTCGACTGGCCGCTCGCTCTAGCCGCAGTGTCGCTTAGGATGAACGGCTCGAAAGTAAAGTCGGCTCGCGTGGTCCTTGGCTATGTCGCGCCGGTGCCCTGGATTTCGCTGGAAGCCGAACGCGCGTTAGCAGGCAAAGAGATTTCCGAAGCTGTGGCGGCGAACGCCGGCGAAGCCGCCCTCCATCGCGCCACGCCCCTTAGTCATAACGCATACAAAGTCCAGCTCGCACGCGTAGCCCTAAAACGCGCCGTCCTGAAAGCTGCCTCCGGAGGTGCCGCATGATCCCGCAGACCATCCGCCCGGAATCCGACCGCTTCAACACTGACCGCCCCAATCTTTGCCCAGCCCTGCGCTGGAAAGGACAATTCGTTCTCTCCGAACCCGATCCCAGCGTCCCTCGCTCCAACGACGGCCTCTTTTGGTGTCTTCATACCCAAACTTGTATCGGCCCCGACGGCGAACTGGCCGAACCGGGCAATTGCGCTTCGACCGAACGCGGGTGCCACGGCACGGGCCACTGCGGCTAGTCCCGTCTCCCTTGTCCTCCAGGAATAGTGGATAATAGAAGGCTGCCGCTGCATCGGCTTAGAGCTCTGCCCTGAGGTCTATGACCATGAACCGCCGTCCTCTTCTGGTCGTCGTGAGCCTTTTCCTGTTGTTTCTGCCGTGTTCCTTTGCTCAGAGTACCGGACAGGATTTCAGCTTCAACATTTCGACTGCCCAAATCTGGACCGATACTGGCCTGGATCTGCACACTGGGGATGTCCTGCAAATCTCGGCTACTGGAACATCGTGCAATCCGCAAGGTGTGAGCGGTTCGACTCCAGCCGACGCGCCGCTGCCTTCGGCGTCCGCCGGCTCACTCATCGCTCGCCTGCATTCTCAGGGGGCCTTGCCGATATTGATCGGCGCCAGTCACGAGCTCCGCATCGAAGAGCCCGGCCATCTTTGGTTGGGTGTAAACGCTTCTGGCGCACCATCTTGCCAGGGCAGTTTTTCTGTCAAAGTTCACCTAACATCTGCGCCGTCAGCTTCTGCGCAAGCGTCTTCTCCGACGGCCGCAACGCCAGCTTCTTCAACTTCCAGCTCTGCAGCCGCTCCAAAGCCATATTCCGCCGACGATCTCAAGCAGAAACTCGCCGCTGCTGCCCAGGTCTGGATGGCCGGACAATTCGGCAACAGTGTGCCTGCGACTTCTTCGGCAGTCGGTGGAACCTCTGGTTCCGCTTCTGCCGCCCCGGTCCTTGATCTTTCCAAAACATCGCTCGACGCCGGTCTGCGCAAAGACATCGACGGTTTACCCCGCCGGGTCAACGATGAGCACGATAATCTTGGAGACATGGTGAATTTTGTGCTCATCGGCAGCCAGGAGCAGATGCAGGCCGCCCTTGATGCCGCCACCTGGCATATCGCCGATACCGACACGAAAGAAGCTGCGCTCAAAGCCGTGCTTCAGACCTACGAAAAAAAGGATTATCTCCAGATGCCCATGAGCCAGCTCATGCTTTTCGGACGCTATCAGGATTTCGGCTACGAAATGGCGGAACCCATCGCTATGGTCGCCAGCCGCCACCATTTCCGCATCTGGAAAGCCCCCTTCACGTGGGCCGGGCAAACGGTATGGGTGGGCGCCGGAACGCACGACATCGGTTTTGAGAAAGATCAACGCAATGGCAACGTCACGCATAAGATCGATCCCTCCGTGGACGGCGAGCGCGAAAACATCGGCTCCTCCTTGCAGAAAGCTGGCAAAGTCAAGAGCATGACTTATTACCTTCCTCCCAACCCTGTGCAAGATGCGCGAAACGCTACCGGCGGCGGATATCATTCTGATGGCCGCATCCTTGTGGTCTTCCTGCACTAGCAGAAAAAACTGAGAACAGAGAACCAGGAACTAGAAACTGGTTTGTTCCGGAAACGGGCTGACTGACTTGTGCTGATTTGTGGAAATTCCAGCGAGCCGCGAATCAGCTCTTCGAGTTCACCTGTCGACGGATTCCTATATGAGCTCGCAAGCCGCACAAATAAAGGGCGCTGGGGACAGCATGATCCCCAAATCCTGCGAAAAAAGATTTTCCGGATTGCACCAAAAATTTGGAATTGACCCCACCTCACTCGTCCGCGTAAAGTCGGCTTCACCCTCGCGTCACAACAATCCAGCCAACAGAAAAAGAATTCGCTCGGGCCTCCAAACTCGGCAAACGACAATTTGGATTCTCCCTCCCCCAAAGGGTGGATCGAAGTGGGCAAGCATGAAAGTGATTGGCAAATCTATCGCACACGATTCTTGATTCGCGCCAGGCAGTTAACTGAACCGTTCGTCTTCCGTGATGCTCTCGGGCGGGAACACCGCGGACGTGTGAACGACTACCTGGTGGAGTCGTCTGATGGCACGCGCCGCATCGCGCCGCGGGAAATTTTCGAAGATATTTACGTCGCTATGGGTCCGGCGAGTAATGGCTGGCCTTTCTTGGAGGTTCGCAAAAGGCCATCGTCAAAGCCCAAACCCAGGGCATCTCCGCCGGCGGAGCTCTCCTGTGAGTTGAGTGGGCGGGGTCCGCTGTGGAAATCACAGCGTACGAACCGGCATCCCACTTGTTAAGACTACGATACAATATATGGGGTTACCCCCTTGACAGGCCCAAGATACAGATGTACCGTTGCGATCCCATGGAGTTGTCAAGCGCCTCCCGGAAACGGTCAAGGCTAGCTTAAAACAGGGGCGAGCAGAGCAGACGCGTGGTACCTGCCGCCCCGCCAACTAAGGTGAGCACCCGGACAAACCCCGGGTGGGGCATGTTGTGCGGTGGCCGTTCCCTCGTTCCAGCCAGGCCGGATTTTCCGGGCCTCCCCCCGAGGGAACGACAGTAAGGCAAGACCGTTAGACTGTGGAAAAACACCTCGTAGCGAGGCTTGGGCTAGTGCTTTCCTCCGAGGTCAGTCATCTAGTAGGAGTGTCGACTGAGAACCGGGAACTGACAACTGACAACTGACTGAAACAGCGGATCGCAGAATCCGCAGGGAGAGAGAAGAGAGAAATGGCAGAGGTAACAGAAAAGAGAGCCCCAGCAGCACCCGCGACAGCGGATTCCACTCCCCGGGCTGCAACCGCAAAGCCAGCCCCCGGTCTCACTTTCAGCCGCTTGTTCACCAAGCCCGGCGTCTCCCCCTATGACGAAGTCGAGTGGGAGCGTCGCACCGCCCAAATTACTGATTCTAAGGGCGGCATCATCTTTGAACAGAAGGACGTCGAAGTTCCCAAAGACTGGTCGATGACGGCCACGAACATCGTGGCCTCGAAATATCTGCATGGCACGGTCGGCACGCCCGAACGCGAAACCGGAGTGCGCCAGCTCGTGAGCCGCGTCGCCGAAACCATCCGCGACTGGGGTCTGGCCCAAGGCTATTTCCGCTCGCCCGAGGACGGAGCCGTTTTCCACGACGAACTCGTCCACATCCTGATTCGCCAATACGCCGCCTTCAATTCGCCGGTCTGGTTCAATGTCGGTTGCGACCGCATCGAGCCCAAGTCTGACGGCCAGAACTGGCACTGGAATCCGCGCACTCAAACCGTCGAGTTCGGCGTGGTCGGCTACACCAAGCCGCAGTGCTCCGCCTGCTTCATCAATTCGGTGAAAGACTCGCTCGATTCCATCCTCACCCTGGCCAAAACCGAGGGCATGCTTTTCAAGTGGGGATCAGGCACCGGCACCAATCTCTCGAGTCTGCGTTCTTCGACCGAAGGCCTGAGCGGCGGCGGCACGGCCAGCGGTCCCCTCAGCTTCATGAAGGGGTTCGACGCCTTTGCCGGCGTTATCAAGTCCGGAGGCAAAACCCGCCGCGCCGCCAAGATGGTCATTCTCAACGCCGACCATCCCGATATCGAAGAGTTCATCCTGTGCAAGCAGAAAGAAGAAGCTAAGGCGCACTCGCTGGTCGCCGCGGGCTACGACGGCTCTTCGCCCGATTCCGAAGCCTACTCCTCCATCTTCTTCCAGAACGCCAACAACTCCGTGCGCGTGACCGACGACTTCATGTACCAGGTCGTCCGCGACAACGGCTTCACGACTCACGCCGTGAAAGACGGCCGTCCGATGAAGACCTACAAGGCCAAAGAACTGCTGCGCCTGATCTCCGACGCCACCTGGCACTGCGGCGATCCCGGCATGCAGTTCGATACCACCATCAACCGCTGGCACACTTCGAAGAACACCGCGCGCATCAACGCGTCGAACCCGTGCAGCGAATACATGTTTCTCGACGATTCCGCCTGCAACCTGGCCAGCCTCAACCTGCTGAAGTTCGCGCCCAACGGCACGTTCGACGTGGAAGCTTATCGCCACGCGGTCGACGTCCTGATAACGGCGCAGGAAATCATTGTCGACAACGCCGGCTATCCCACTGAGATGATCATGCGCAATTCGCATGACTACCGTCCGCTCGGCCTCGGCTACGCCAACCTCGGCGCGTTGCTCATGGCTTGCGGCCTGCCCTACGACTCCGACGCCGGACGCGACTACGCTGCCTGCGTCACCGCGATCATGTGCGGCGAGGCCTACCTGCAGTCTTCGCGTATTGCCGAACTCTGCCAGCCGCTCACGCCCGCAACCGAAGCCACGAAGAAAGGTTTGGCCGAAACTAACCTCGGATTCACCGATGCTCACGTGGGGACGGCCGCCCTCGGCCGTCCGGCGGAGCGAAGCTCCGCTTTCCCCGGCGCCGCCTGCCCCGGCTGGTACATCAACCGCGAGCCGTTTCTCGACGTCATCCGCATGCACCGCGCCTCGGTCAACAACATCGGTGCTCACGTGGGGACGGCCGCCCCCGGCCGTCCAGCCGAGCGGAGCTCGGCATCTCAACTCGACGAACTCATCTCCGCCTCCAAAACCTGCTGGGACGAAGCTCTCGCCCACGGCGAGAAATTCGGCTACCGCAATTCCCAGGTCACAGTTCTTGCTCCAACCGGCACCATCGGATTCTTCATGGATTGCGACACCACCGGCATCGAGCCCGACCTGGCGCTGGTGAAATACAAGAAACTCGTCGGCGGCGGCATGATCAAAATCGTGAACAACACCGTGCCCACGGCGCTGTTCAAGCTGGGATACGATCACGATCAAACCGACGCCATCGTCAGCTACATCGACGCGACGGGCACCATCGAAGGTGCGCCGCAGATCAAAGAAGAACACCTCCCGGTGTTCGATTGTTCCTTCAAGCCGGCCAAGGGCACGCGCTCCATCCATTACATGGGCCACCTGAACATGATGGCGGCCACGCAGCCCTTCATCTCCGGCGCAATTTCGAAAACCGTAAATCTGCCCGAGTCGGCGACGGTTGAAGACATCATGGAAGCCTACCTTCAGGCCTGGAAGCTGGGCCTGAAAGCGGTCGCCGTGTACCGCGACGGCTGCAAGAAGTCGCAGCCGCTCTCCGCCGCCGGCACCAAAACCGCCGAGTCTGGCAGCGGCCACGTGGCGACAGCCGCCTCGCCCGTCCAAAACGAAGAGCAAGACCCCAACGCGCCTCCCCGCGCCGTGCGCCATCGCCTGCCCGAGGAGCGCGCCTCCATCACCCACAAATTCAAAGTCGGAGACCACGAGGGCTACATCACCGTCGGCCTCTATCCCGACGGCAGCCCCGGCGAACTCTTCATCAAAATGGCCAAAGAAGGCTCGACCGTCAGCGGCCTCATGGATAGCTTCGCGCTGGCCGTCTCCATCGCCATCCAGCACGGCGTGCCCTTGAAGCTGCTGTGCGAAAAATTCGCCCACACCCGCTTCGAGCCCAGCGGCTGGACCAACAATCCCGAGATCGGCTTCGCCAAGTCGATCATGGACTACATCTTCCGCTGGCTCCAGTTGCGCTTCCTGACCGGACAGCAGCAGTTGCTGTTCGAGAATTTGCGGCCCAAGTTGTCAGTGGCTAGTGGCCAGTTGCCAGAAGGACATGACCTTGTCAGCTCGCCTGGTTCACTAGCAACTAGCCACAAGCCACTAGGAACTGGCAGTGTCCACGCCGCCGACGCCCTGGCCGGCCTCGTCGACCTGGGCGACGCCCCCACCTGCAGCTTCTGCGGCTCGCATCATGACCCGCAACGGAAGCTGCTACCGCTGCATGAGCTGCGGCAGCACCAGCGGGTGTAGTTAGGTTCATAGATTGTCATCCTGAGCGAGTGCGCATTTGATTTTGCCGAGCGAAGGATCTGGGCGAGCCACGGCGCGCGATCCCGGAGGGATCGCAATTAAGCGCCAGGCGAGCTTCCAAATTGGAGAAGCGCAGCAGCGAAAATTGGAAAGGGCGTGGCTTCAGGTTTTATAACCTGCCCTGAGCAACGCCGAAGGGTGCCGAAAAGTGAACCGAACCTCGACGGCTTTAGCCGCTGAGGTCTAGAACAAAAGAAGTGGACGTACTGTGAGGGGGTCACGGCACGCCGTGGCCCCTTTTGCCTGATGAAGACAACGCAAGGGTATTTCCCAGACTCACGCTCTGCGATCAACGCGTTCACCCGCGAACTTAACGAGAGTTGGCGCAGCGGATTAAGGCTCTCTTCGAAGGGAAGCACCTCTACCAAAAAGTGACCGTGGACCCAGCCCAAATCGAGAAGGAAATAATGAAGCATGTCGCGAACCCGGATCTAGTACTCCCGGAAATTCAGAAAATCAGGAGGAACCGCCTAGTTCCGAACAGCAGTTCAAACTCTGTACTGATCCCTGTAGGTCGCGGCTCTAGATCGTCGTCGCCACATTACTTCTTCCCAACGTTCGCCTGTTCTGTACCAAATGTGATGAACGTAACGTATTCGCCGCAATCTGGGTCTCAGGACCTAGCACGAGCTGCTCAGGCCGAGATCTGATGCGGTGTTCGAGACAACTGCCGACATATTCTCGAACCAACTCTTCTTCGTAGCGCTTCAATGCCAGCATTGTAAGGGCTTCCTGAGGGCTTCCTCATCCGGCGGGAAGGCTGGCGATTTTCGCTGGACGGTCGCTCCCGATCGAACATGTCTCACTGCCTGCCTACATTCCTCGCGACGAAGCAAACCTATTCCGTGATGCCTTGATAGCGCGTTTCACAGGGAAACACCTCGCCGCGACGTTTTATCTTCGCGCTTTCATTGAACAGTTTGCTCGCCGTCTTACGGGCTTGAAAGGCCAACGAAAGACGGGAGACGAAATTATGGATGCGTACGCCCAAAAATTGCCCCTGGATAGGCGGCGAATGCTGCCTTCTCTAAAGGAGTGGTACGACAAACTCAGCGAGCCCCTGCATGCGGCAGACGAAGAGGCAGCCGATAACCTGTTTGACCAAGCCCGGGCCGAGATTGAAAGTCACTTCGACATTCGGAGGGCCCTGAAGATCCCCGAAGTCTGAATTGGGTGGCTCAAGTTGGCGGGCCGAACGACCCAGATGCGCTGAACCGGCAACCGCGAATCCTTCGCGTCGCAACAGTTTTCATAGACCTTCCACACAATAGACGTGAAATCCACAATTTATGCACGACTTTCAGTGCAATAACTATTGCGTCGGCTTCGAGGTTCGGCCCACAATCACGCTAATGCAGGCAAGATTCCTGAATCGGTGTCCGCGTCTGCAGGTTGTGTCGAATCTCAGAAAGGAGGTACAACACGATGCCCTTCTCAAGTGACGCTTATCCGTTCGACCCACAAACGATCCGGACCGTCAATGAGGTAGGAGCCGTGTACGGGCTGTTCAGGCCATCGACTGCCCGTCCCGGTCACTTCCTCCCGCTGTACGTAGGCGAACCGACAATCTGCGGCGACGTTTAGCTGAGCACTATAACAACCCGCCGATTGCCGGTGTCACCCACTTCTTTGCCGAAGTATTTGTAACCGAACGGCAAAGAGTACAGCGCGAAGCGGAGTTAATCGCGGAGTTCCAGCCGCCCGGCAACACTGTTGGCAGGCGCTGAAGTTCCGTCGAAGGCTCCGGTGACTCGATCAAAGTAGAATCGACGCGACCCAATGCATAACACCGACATGAATTTGCCGGTATACAGGTAGACGGTTTCGTCAGTCTCGGGGTCAACAAACTCGAACTCCCTCAACACGGCTGGGGCGCGGAGCCATTCCATGCTCCAGCCAATCATCTGACGGAACGAATCCCTCAGCCCCAACCAAACTTGTCGTCTCTTGCTGGCAACGAGGAGACTCATCGGATCCTCAATGTGGAGGCGTGTGAAGAATAACACTCTTGGATGGCCCAACTGCTGATTGGGTTGGTTCGCAGGGTGTGCTCCGCCGCGCCACGAATTCACATTGAGCACGCCGTAAATCCCTGGGGGGTGCCCCATTCTCGCCCGGTTTTGGCAAGGGTGGGGCCGTGAGCCGCGCGTTCACGTTCGTTTCCCCATGTCCTTGCCTGCGGAAATTCCTGTACAATCCCGCGCATGCCGACGGCACTCCGGTTCGGCCCTTATCGGTTCTATTTCTACAGTCACGAACCGAACGAGCCACCCCATATTCATGTGGACCGGGACGACCTTTCGGCCAAGTTCTGGCTCGATCCGGTCCAACTGGCCGCCAACTTCGGATTTCGCGCTCACGAGCTTCGCGAGATACAATCTATCGTGGCCGAGCGCAAGGCCCAGTTCCTGGAGGCTTGGAGTGAGTTTTTCGGCAGCAGCGGCGGATGAGCGCGTCCTGGACGTTGCGTGCAGTGACGACGCGCTGAGCGTGTCTCTGCGCGATGGCCGCGTGATCACCGTCCCGCTGGTTTGGTACCCGCGCTTACTCAGTGCAACAGAGGCCCAGCGTAAGAATTGGAAAATTGCCGGGGGCGGCTACGGCATCCACTGGCCCGAGCTGGATGAAGACCTCAGCACCGATGGTTTGCTGCGCGGCGCGCCTGCACCGAAAGCTCGAACCCACCGCTGAAGTCAAGTCCACTTTCGTGGACTTGGACGTCCACGAAAGTGTCCATCAGGAGCGGCATGTAACCCTGCGTCCTCAACAGCACGAACTCTTTTTCAGACACTTAGCTCGGCCCAATTTGCGCTTTTTCAAATGTTCCGTACGGAACATTTCTTCATTCCGCCGCCACGCAGCTTACTTCTCCACGAACGCCTTCAAGCGCGACAGCCCCTGATCCCACTGCCGCGAGACGAAATCGAGGTAGTCCTTCATTTCCGCCATCGGCTCGGGATCGAATTTGAACCGGCACTCGCGACCTACGTGCGCGCGGCGCACGATTCCCACACGCTCCAACACCCGAAGATGCTTGGTGATCGCCTGCCTTGTCAGTCGGGAGCCCTTGGTCAGTCGAGAGATCGAATAAGGCTCTCCGCCACAGAGCTTCGCGACCAGCGCCAGGCGCGTCTCGTCGCCCAGTGCGGCAAATATGGGCGCATGCGACTGCCGTTTGGCGGCCCGGCGGCTACGAGTTTTGTGCAACATATTTTTCGATGTTCTTCATCTGCTCTGTCCAACCACCGTCATTCCTGCGGAATGCTTCGAGGCGGCGGTCGCTGGGAATCTTGTCGAAGCCAGACTCCGTGAGCACGAGCAGTGTGCCGCTCGCGGTCTTTTCCAGCTTGAATTCCACGAGCGTAGGCGTCTCCTTCGAGTAATCCATTTTGGGATCGACGGCATAAGGATGCCAGGTGAAAGAGAAGAGTCGCTCGGGTTCCATCTTTTGCACGACGGCCTCCCATTTGAGGTGTTCATAGCCGGGATAGGTAATATGGCCGCGCGAGACCTGACCCGGGACGAACGGGCCATCGAGCTTCACCCGGAACCACTCGCCAAACTCACGGTAATCAGTGAGCGCGCGCCACACCCGCGAGACCGGAGCCTTGAGTTCGATGCGCTTTTCGATGCGGTTCTCCATCTTATGCAACCTCCGGGTTGCATATTAGTTGAGGGCGACATGAAAAGCAACCCTATGGTTGCGCTTTCCGGGAGCCGCCGTTGACTGAGGGTTATGCCTCCCCATCCCGGCTCAAGTTTTTTCTGCCTCTGACGATGAAACCACGGAGGAGTCCCGCGTCACGGCCCCTTCAAAGATCAAAACAGGGATCGCAGGAGGAAAAAGTCTATGGATCGCACAACTCACGCAATCGCAGAGCCAGGATCGATTTCCAGAGCCGCAGCCGTCTGCAGCCTGGCCCTGACAGCCATGCTTAGCTCTGCGGCACCAGCGCTGGCGCAAGGGTTGAATTGGCAGGGGCAAACTGGCGCCTTCATCACTCCATTCGCGTACACGAGCGCGTCGCCGGCACGCAACTTGGGCAAACCTCAATTGAGCTTTCATTATCTGGACGCAGGCGCCGTCATTGGCGGCATGTTTCAAACCTCGATCACCGTTGGACTCTGCAATCGCGCCGAAATCGGCTATACCCGCACGCTCGACAGCGCCGGCTCGACCCCAGTTTTCAGCCCACTGTTCACCAATGGATTCAATACCCTGCATGGCAAGGTGTTGCTGTTGCGGGAAAACCGATGGAAAAAAACATACCTCCCCGCGCTCTCCTGGGGCTTCGTGGCCCGAACCCAGGTGCGGCGTGTGGGTGGAGTGTTGAATAGCCAAGACACCTCCAACGGCGATCTCTACCTGGTGGCCACCAAGATGGTCACGCAGATGAAAGCGCTCCCGGTCCTGTTGAACGTGGGTGTCCGCGGAACCAATGCAGTGGTGATGGGGATAGGGGGCAATGCGCCAGACTGGCAAAGTCGTTGGTTCGGCGCGGCGGGATTCGTCCTCAAGGCGCCGTGGCGTAGCCGCGTGGTAGTAGGTTCCGAAGCTGCCCAGGAACCACACCACATTGCAGGCCTGCCCGGGGCCACCGTTCCCACCTCGCTCACCTACTTCGCACGCCTCCTGCCTGTTCCTGAGAAGGGGAAGCTCAACATCGACTTCGGGATAGCCCAGGCGGTAGGAAAGATCATGCCGGGCGTGGACATCCAGGCTCGTAACCGCTTCGCCACGGGGGTTTCCTATCAGTTCTGATTTCCCCAGGCGGCTTGTTCCCTAAGCCCCTTTCCCTGTGCCGAGTGCCCACACCCGCCAAGCATTCGCATTGAGCACACCTCAAATCACTGGGGGTGCCCCATTCTTGCCCGGTTTTGGCTATGGTGGGGCTGCGAGTCGCGCGTGCGCGTCCGTCGGCCTCCTCCAAGCTCGCGGGGCTCCTTTCGGCTTCGCTCAGAATGCATTTGAGAGGCTCAGCATTCCACCGCGCCGCTTAGGGGCCGGTCCGGTCCCGGTCCGCTAGCTTTCTCCTTTCCCTTCCGTAGTTTACGTGTCATCACGCTTCTGTATAGCCGCTAGCGTCATGACGCTGTGTTCCGGCCGGAACATTTCTGTGCTTCGGAGAAAATGCATAGGTCCTTCGTTGGGAGCCGCTCGCGAGCGGCTCCACTGCCTCAGGATGACAAATCTTTTTTAGACTGACTTGCGACGCACCATGTTGCGGGCCACTGCCCACGCGCCGGCGGTGATTGCCCAGGAGATGAAGAAAGCTGTCCACGACAGCCGCGCCTTGGGTGCGGCAACAATGGCGGGAATCCAGACGAGCAGTGTAAACAGGCTCAGCATCGACGCTTCGATCGTCGCCGCCACGCCCGGAACGATTGAGAACAGCACTCCGGCACCGCAGGCCATCTGTCCGATGCCGGTGAGATAGGCCCAGCCGGTGCGGTAGGGAAGCCACGGCGGCACCAGATCGACGGTCGCCTTCGTATACACCAGGTGGGAAAGCCCAATAGGTATGAGAGAGATCGCAAACAAGTAACGCGCCATGCGGACGCCGTTCTCCCCCGCAATGAATGCCAGGGGCGATCCTTCTCGCAGATCGGCCAGCCGGGCGAACAACATCCAGCCTCCGGCCAGAAGCACGCCAAGCTCGCCGACCCCCAGCCAGACGGCTTCCATCTGCGGAGCCACAAACAGAGCGGGCACTTTCAGCAGCAGCCAAACGATGAGATAGGGAAACAGAATGCGAACCGACCACTTCACCGTGCGGCGGAAAAGCAAACCGGCGCCGGTGAACAGCATGAGCAGACCTGAAGCGTAAGCGAGAGCGGTGCGCCCGGGAATCCATTGCGGAACGGGCTGCCACACCAATGCGAAATCCGCGTAGACAAGAGCGAGGACGCCGAGGCCGATCATCCCGATGGCAAACAGGGTCAAAGGGAATCGCTGCGTGGAGTACGCGTCCGGGAGTGAGTCGCCCTTGGTCACGTCAGTTTCTCCCCGCCTTGTTTTGACTGTGACAAAGGCGTCTACGATAGCAGAGTGGGTGTGGAGCGAGGCAAGTTACTGTTTTCTTGCGGTGTCGAGCGGGGATCCCACCTTTGCAAGACCCGCAAAGGTGGGGCACCCTCAGATGTGAAGTAAGTTGCTCGCGTCCCCGTCGGAACTATTTGTAAATCCCCGTCGAGCTGGATAGATAGTCGCGGTGGGCGCTGTAATCCACCATCGAGCCGAACGCCGAGCCACCTAAGGGGTTCGTCTTCATCGCATCCCGCAGGCCAGCATCGAATTTATCCAAACCTTCGGCGTTGGGCGAAATGAAGACAATCCAAAACGTTGCCGGATCCATGGTGTGGACCGCTTCGGTGTCGACTTCGTATTCGAGAATCGTGCCGCTGGACAGCATCTTTTCCATCAGGGGCACGAGCAGATTCTTGCTGAGCGTGTCCACGGCGTCGTCGGGCGCGTCGGCCTTCAGTTTGAACTGGGCCACGCGCGTGTAGGCGCCCTTGAACGTTCCGGAGTGCCAGTTGTAATACTTGCTGACCGCAATTTCGTCCCAGTGCCTGGTGGCGCTGGCCATGACGGGTGCAGTGGCCGACCCGGATTTGTAGAACTTGTCGAGCACGCTGAGTATGTTGGCCATCGACATC
Organism: uncultured Acidobacteriota bacterium; assembly: GCA_963759395.1. GTDB lineage: Bacteria > Acidobacteriota > Terriglobia > Terriglobales > Acidobacteriaceae > CAVWZH01. The sequence goes on from CAVWZH010000007.1 coordinate 617,244, forward strand.
GCCGACCACCAGCTATCGTGTGTCGGTCCATCCACCTGATGCACTAGGTTCATGTCGCTGCCGTAGCCCACGAGGGTTCCATCGGTCAGGGCCTTTTCCAGAATCTTCTGGTCAGCGGCGTCGTTCTTTTCCATGTCTCCCCATTGCGCGCGGGGAATGGCCCAATTCCCGACGTAGCTGTACATCGGCGGTTTTTCCATCGGTCCGCCCTGTGCGAGCGCTGGTGCGGCCAAGGCGGCCATGATCGCGAGCGTACACACTGCTGCGAAGATCCCCCACAACTTCTTGTTCATTTTCATTCCTATTCTCCTCAATAATGTGCGGGCCCGCGCGAAGGCCGGGCCTGTCGATTGGTGTCTTGGTGTTATGTTGCGCTCGGAACCCTACTCTTGCGGGAGATGGATGTCAAACTCAGTGGCTGCGCTAGCGCCGCGGCGGCTGCCGGAGGGATGCAGGAGCGCAGGCTCGCGCCAACGATTTACCCCGTGCGGTTTGTTATTCTTAGAATAGGGGCAAGAAAATCGGTTGTCAGCAAACGGCGATCGAGTCAGCTGGCTGTCTAGACAAATTCGCTGGACATGCTATAGCCTTTCGTATTCCCAGGGGGCGGCATGCGCATCTGGATCATGATTGTGCTGGTGGCGTTGGCCATCGCAGGAGTGGGGATCGCGGCAAAAGCGGTCTTTGCGGGATCTCCGCCGGTAGCAGGCAGCGTGGCGCCGGAATTTACTCTCCCGTCGCAAGATGGAAATCAGATCAGTCTGAAGGATTTCCGTGGCAAGTGGGTGGTGCTCTACTTCTATCCCAAAGACTTCACCCACGGATGCACGATTGAGGCGCACAACTTTCAGCGCGACCAGGCGCAATACGCGCAAAAGAACGCAGTGGTGCTGGGCGTGAGTGTGGATAGCGCCGATTCGCATAAGCAGTTTTGCACCAAAGAAGGCCTGAACTTCAAGCTGCTGGCCGATACCGACCACAAAGTTTCCGGCGAGTACGGCTCGGTGATGAATTTCGGAGTGACCCAGATCGCGGCGCGGCACACGTTTCTGATCGATCCCGAAGGCAAGATCGTGCGGGCCTATACCAGCGTGAATCCGAACCAGCATAGCGAGGAAGTCCTGGCGGCGCTCACTGAGTTGCAGAAAGGCACGGCCGGGGCGGGGCAGTGAGTTTGCATGATTAACGGTGTCCATGCGCTGATCTACGCGGAAGATGCGGAGAAGACGCGCGCATTTTTCAAAGATGTGCTCGGGTTTCGTGCGGTAGATGCGGGACACGGTTGGCTGATCTTCAAGCTGCCACCGGCCGAACTGGGCATTCATCCGGCGGAAGAGGGCGGCGTTCGCCACCAACTCTATTTGATGTGCGACGATGTGAAAAAAACCGTCGCAAGCCTGAAGAAGAAGCGGGTGAAGTGCTCGCCGATCAAAGATGAAGGATGGGGATTAGTGACCTCGATGGCCATCCCAGGCGGCGGGACCATCGGGCTTTACCAACCTAAACATCCGACCGCTCTGCGGAAGAAGAAATATGCCGCGCGTGCGTGACTGCTTCGGGTGAGTCAATGAGCGTAATCGCGATTTAACGCCAACTGACCACCCAAAGCTATGATTCGGCGTGGTGAGCGTACATTCCAAATGTGCATTCCGCGCTTTGTGACCATTGCCTTCGCGATTTTATCGCTTTGCAACATGCAGGTCTCATTGGGGCAGAACGCCAGTGATGCCGAAGCGAATGAACACCCGGAGCAGTACGCGTTACGAGACATCTCAGAACACGGCAGCCCGCTCCGTGTGGTTGGAAAAGTATTGGTCCGGGATAATCCTGCTGTCCTGACATATGAGGTTGAGGCAGCTGTTAAGAACGCTTCCAAGAAGAATGTATTGTCTTGGTCACTGCTTGTTCGAACCAGCGATGGCGTGCTGCACTTCACATCGTCAAATGATTATTTCTTTACTGGAGATGATCTTGCGCCGGACGTTTCGGCGGGCGTAGATTCTGGGCCCATCCGATTGGTGGCTCATCCCCAGGGCGACATTCCTACAAGGGAAGAACGCGATTCCTCCCGTCAGGCCGTTACCGCTTCCGCAGAGATCAAATTTGTGCAGTTTCAGGACGGTTCAACGTGGGGTGATAACGACATGGAAACGGAAGTCTTCAGGGGTCGGAGTGCGACCCTACATAAGCTGGAATCTCTCCAAAGAGTCTACGCAGAACAGGGAGAAACAGCCTTCTTGGATGCTCTTGCGGGCCCCTCCATGTTGGCTTGTGTGGAGCGCATCAAGACGGACTGTAAAGCCAACAACGGAAATTCGAGTTGTGCGCGAGAAGCGATCCAAAGAATGTTGGATTCGGCCACGCATCGGGGATTCTTGGAAAAACCCTAACTGTCGAAATCAGACGATTACACTCAGAACCCTGATTCGCCAGCGCGTGGTTCACCTCGGCACTTTGCGAAATTCATTCACTGCTAGGACCTCGCTGGTGTGACCGGGATGTTCTCGCTTGACCCGGTCTTGAAGAGTGGCTACGTAGTCCACAAGATTCGCGGGGCTGCAGCCGTACATTTCATAAGTACACTCGCAATCGGGTAACGGGCACGGCACGCGCTCTGCCTTGAGAGCCTTCCCGCGCTGCTGGATTTCCGCTTGAAACTTCTTTTCGCCGAGTACATCAGTTCTGTAAGCCTTTGCCATTTATCCAGCTTGCCACAAGTGTCGACCGAACACGAAATGATCTCTTAGATCCCTCAGTCCCAGATGGCTCGCCCTTGGAGCCGACATTGTCATGGAATCAATTACATCAACTTGAGTTCCCAGGTTTCGGCCACGAGCTTGCGTCCCCAGCTTTCGTGGGGCTTCTTGCCGACGAGGCGAAAACCGGCTTGCTGGTAGAGATGGCGGGCGGCGAGGAGTTCGCTCTGGGTCCACAGCATCAATTTCTTGTAGCCAGCCTGGCGGGCAAAGCGCACACACTCGCTCACCAGGCGTGACCCGATGCCCAGACCGCGGGCGGAAGGCTCAACCAACAGCAGGCGCAATTTAGCGACAGTCTTCGATTTGCGGACTGCGAAAACGCAGCCGACGATTTCGCCGTTTCTCTCGGCGATCCAGCAGCGTTCAACGTTTGGGATCAAAGTGCTGGATAAATTCCGCTACGATTTCAGCGACGAGCGCTTCGAAGCGCTCATCGTATCCGTACTCCTGAGAATAGAGAACGCCGTGGCGATGGACGATCCACCCCATGTCGCCAGGGCGATGCGGGCGGAGCGTGTAGGGAGCTTGAGTCTCCGGCTTGGGCGTGAGCAGGCATTCGAGGGTGTGCATAGCCGCCAGAAGTTGCTGTTGGCCGTGGGGTGAAAGCTTGGCTAGCATGACGCCGACTTCCTTGGCTCTGGCGAGCTTCAAGCGGCGCAAAAACCTTACGGCCCTGAGCGGTGAGCGCGAGCAGGCTCCGGCGGGCGTCAGCGGACGATCGAGTTTTCAGCAGCAACTTTTGTTGCTCGAAGCGCCGCAGAATCCGGCTAAGATAGCCGGCATCGAGGTTAAGATCCTGACACAACTCTGCTGCACTTACCCGTTTGCGGTGCGCAATCTCGTAGAGAACGCGGACTTCGGTCAAAGACAAGGGACTGTCGAGCAAGCCTTCCCGAAGCAGGCCGATCTGCCGGGTGTAGAAGCGATTGAAGCGGCGGACGGAATCGATGTTTGAGACCGGGACGGTAGCTCTGCTGGGTGGCCATGGCGGAGCCTTCGAGAGAAAAAACGAAGTCGACGGTATTGTGAATCAAATAGTTGACTCAGTCAACTATGTTCGACACCAGCGACCCAAAGAAGGAGGCAAGAAGTGAAGCGGCCCGCGGCCATTGCCGGCTCGGTGTTCTTTTTATTGCTGGCGCCGGGCACCGTCGCCGGGCTGGTTCCGTGGTGGATTTCACGCTGGCGTCTGCAACCGCCGTTTTTTGGTCTCGCGGGTCTGCGCGTTTTGGGAGTCGCGCTGATAGTGGCCGGCATTCCTGTGCTGCTGGATTCGTTTGGCCGCTTTGCATTGGAAGGACTGGGAACACCGGCGCCAGTTGCGCCCCCGGGGAGACTGGTAGTGGGCGGACTCTACCGCTTCGTGAGGAACCCGATGTACGTTGGGGTGCTGGCAGTGATCCTCGGTCAGGCGTTGCTGCTTGGAGATGTTCGCCTGTTGGAATATGGCGCGGCCGTCTGGATGGCGTTTTATCTTTTCGTGGTGGGTTATGAGGAACCAGCTTTGCGGCAAAAATTCGGCGCCGACTATGACAACTTCTGCGCCAATGTGCCGCGGTGGATACCGCGGGCAAGACCTTGGCGCGCCGGGCAACGATGAGTTTCATCGATTGAGAAAACCGAGTTGCCAGTTCCCGGTTCTCAGTTCTCGGTTGGCGCGGCGAGCTGGCGATAGCGAAAGCAATCCACCCAGTGGTCGTTCACCAGGCCGACGGCTTGCATGAAGGCGTAACAAATCGTTGTCCCCACAAAATTGAAACCGCGCTGGCGTAAGTCTTTACTCATGCGGTCGGATTGGGGAGTGGATGCGGGCACTGGTTTCATGGCATTCCAAGCGTTCTGGCGGGGCTTGCCATCGACAAACTGCCAGATGTAGCGATCGAACGATCCGAATTCCTCCTGAATTTTCAGGAACGCCTTGGCGTTCTGCACTGCGGAGGCAATCTTAAGGCGATTACGCACGATGCCGGGATTGCGCAGCAGGGTTTGAATCTTGCGGCGGTCGTAGCGGGCCACACACTGCGGATCGAAGCGGTCAAAGGCCGCGCGGTAGTTCTGTCGTTTTTGCAAGATGGTATCCCAGCTCAGGCCGGCCTGCGCGCCCTCGAGAATAAGAAATTCGAAGAGAACCCGATCACGGTGCTGAGGCACGCCCCATTCTTTGTCGTGATAGCGGATGGCGAGCGGATTTTGCGCCCAGTGGCAGCGGATCAGTTGGGGTGACGAGGCTTTCATCTGTGGGCGCCGACGCGGCTCCAAAAGGAACATCTTAAACCAGATCGGGACTGGGTTTTAGGCCGCAACTAGCGCGCAGCGCGGGTGTTAGATTCCATGACCAAACGTGTGCTCCTTTTGTAACTTGGCGCTGGGCAGGGCGTCTCCTAGAGTCAGAGGAGTAAAAGCGGCAAGGGGAGAGGCTTTCGGCCCGCAAGTTGCATCCATAATGTATGGGAAGCTGTAAGAAGATATGGGAAGCCGTAAGCTGTGGGCTGGCATGCAAATTTTGGGTGGATGGGGAATGAAGTACATAGGGCGGTGCATTTGTCTCGTAGTGATGGTGATGCTGGCGGCGAATTTTCCGTTGGCGGCCCAATCCAGCTATATCGCTGCCCCGGGAGTTGCCTTTCCGGTTGCGCCCGCAGTATCCCCGGATCCGGCGACTGATCCAGGCGATCCCATTCTCACTATCAAAACCCGGGTAGATGAAGTCAACGTGCTGTTCATCGCTATGGATCGGCACGGGAAGTTCGTGCGCAACCTGAACCAGAATGATTTCACCATCCTCGATGACCATAAGCCGCCACAATCGATTGTGGGCTTCCGGCGGGAGACGGACCTGCCACTGGAACTGGGGTTGCTGGTGGATACGAGCGGGTCGGTGCGAGGACGATTCGATTTTGAGCAGGAAGCGACAGTAAGTTTCCTGGAACACATTTTGCGGCCGAATTTTGACCGCGCGTTCGTCATGGGCTTCAGCAGTCACAGCCAAATGGCGCAGGACTTTACCGACAATGTGCACCTGCTGGAGACGGGCGTGAAGAGCCTGCACGACGGCGGGGGCACGGCACTGTACGACGCGATCTACAAAGCCTGTCACGACAAGCTGCTCAAAGACAAGCCGGATCACCCGGTCCGAAGGGCGCTCGTCATTGTGAGCGACGGCGAAGACAACCAGAGCGAAGTGAGCAGGGCGCAGGCGATCGAGATGGCGCAGCGAGCGGAAGTGCTGATCTACGCGATTTCGACGGACGACAGCGGACTAATTCTGCGAGGCGACAAAGTCTTGCAGCAGCTCGCGGACTCCACCGGCGGACGGGCCTTCTTCCCATTCAAAATGAAGGACATCAAAGGCTCATTCTCGGCCATCGAAGATGAGCTGCGAAGCCAATACGTGATTTCCTACCGTCCAGCGAATTTTGATACCGATGGCCGCTATCATTCGATTGAAATTAGCGCGGTGAAGAAAGACCTTCAGGTACGAGCGCGCAAGGGATACTTCGCACCACGGCAGTAAGAATTTCCCAGCCTCAGCAGCTATTCCACCTTTCCGGTTTTCCGCATAAGTGGTTGCATTGACTGGCGAAACATGTCATCAGCCAGATGAAAACCGATGCTACAATTGAACCTGCCTCGATCTGGCATCTAACCTTCCGACCGCCCAGAGGGTGTTAGAAAGTTGCATCATGGTTGCCCCGCGCGTCAGAGTCGCTCTACTCATCATCGGCCTGCTTCCCAGCGGGTTGGTGCGTTCCATCGCCGCGGCACAGACAGCGCAGCCTGCGAAGCTCAAGCAGGCAGCGAAGCGAACCCACATGCAGGCCGCTGGATCGGCGCAACCGGCTGGGCAGCCTCAGTCAGCCGTGCCGGCAGGCCCGCTGCCGCCAATGACGCTGGCGGAAAGTCCTGCCTTACCTCCTAAAGTTTCATTCGGAAACGGTCTGCTCACGATTGTGGCGCAGAACTCGACGCTGGGTGATGTTTTGCGGGCGGTCCGGGCGCAGACCGGCGCGAGTATGGATATTCCCCCGAACGCGACCGAGCGAATGGTGGCCCACCTGGGACCGGGGCCGGCGCGGGAAGTGCTCGCGGCACTGCTGAATGGATCTCACTTCAACTACGTAATCCTGGGTTCGACGACGAACCCGGCGGCGATACAGCAGGTCGTACTGACCGCCAAATCCGGCGGAGAGGAAGCCGTGCCCGTGGCAAATGGCAGAAGGTCGGCGCCCCCACCGCAGGAAGAAGAAGCAGCTCCGGAAGAAGCTGCCGATGATTCTGCCAATGACGCGGAGAACCAGCAGGATCAGAACCCACCACCCGAAGAGCAGCCCGCTCAACAGCCCGAAGCGACACCTGCAGTGAAAAGCCCTGAGGAGTTGCTGAAGGAATTGCAACTGCAACAACAGCTGCAACAGCAATTGCAGCAACAGCAGGGCGGTACACCGCAACCGCCACCCCAGTAACCTGAACTCAATTCAATTTTTGATACTCGGTTTTGGCTTCCTTCAGGACAGGGACGTCGGGGTCGGCATCTTTCCAGAGGGCGAAGAAGTCTTGATAAGCAGCGCGGCCCTTAGCGGCGTCGCCAGAGAGAACATACGCACGGGCCAGGCCGAGCTGGGACATCGACATCAGGGGATCGGTGGCGGCAGCGTTGCGTAGCGCCAGCACCTTTTGAAATTCCTGGATGGCGTTAGTCCCTTGTTTTGCCTTCAAGTATGCCAGGGCGCGAACGTAGAGCACTCCGGTATTTCCCTTGTCGTAGGGGGAGGCTGAGTTCAGAAGGGTAATCGCTTTGGCGCCATCGCCACTAACGAGGGCAGCTGTGGCTTGTGCTTCAGGCCCGAACATGCTTTGGACCAAGGTATCGTCGGGGCGGCTGTGCATGGCTTCGGAAATAAGGTCTAAGGCCCGGCGGGTTTCACCGGTCAGGGCCAGGGTGCCGGCGGCCTGGAGCTCAATGTAAAAAACGGGCGAGACCTCAACGGCCGTGTTGGCAGTTTCAATGGCGCGCTTGTTGTCCCCGGCGAGGACCAGGACCCAGGCCTGCTCTGTAAGGGCGCCGGCTTCCAGTTCCTTAATTTGGACACGCTGGGCCAGCTGCCGGGCCTTGCCGTAAAACTCTTCGGCTTGCTTAATCTGCCCGCGAGAGGCCGCGATATCACCGTGACGGATATCCATGTTGTATTCCAGGTCAGGCTTGCCGACGAGAAATGCGTCCTCTTTTGCCATGGTCGCCGTGTCGCCCTGGGCGAATGCGATATACGCGAGTGCGTCATGAAGGCTGAGAAAATCGGAATTGCGCTGCAAACCGGATTGGATGATGGCTTTAGCCTCATCCGGTCGATTGAGACCCATGAAACCGGTCCCGGCAAAAAGATAGCCGCGGACTTCATCGGGGTCGACACGGATGGCCTCTTTCCCGTTCTCCAGCGCCTTCTCAAAGTCGCCAAGCTGAGCGTACGTCACGGCCAGGTTGACGTAAGGCGTGACCTCGCGGGGATAGGTCTGCTTGAACAGTTCGTATTCGGAGATGCCCTTCTCCAGCTGACCGTTATCGGCGTAGTAGTGCGAGGTTATGTACAACCGCTCCCGCTCGCTGGTCCGGTCCTTAAGATCGAACGCTCTCTTACGGTATTGCTCAGAGAGATCGCTCTGACCGTAATTGCCATATACCGTGGCGAGGCGCGCGCAGGCCATAGCGAAGTTCGGGTCAAGCTCAATGGCACGCTTGTACAAGGGGATCGACCCTAGATCGTCGCCAGAGGAATGCTTGGCATCGCCCAAGCTGAATGATTTCAGGGCTTCCAGCGAAGAGGTAGTGGCTTCTTCCAGGGGCTTGTCGAACTTTTGAATCGAGGCCAGTGATTCGCCGAGCTTGCCGCGTAGCTCGTTGGTAGCGCTATCGAGAGTTTTGAGGACCTGCTCCTTGCTATCCGCCCGGCCCTGCACCTCAGCCAAAGTGTCGCCGCTGGCGGTGTTGATGGCATCGAGCGTGAGGATGTACTGGCTGCCGACGTTAGCGATGGAGCCGGTGAGAAGCGCCTTCACTCCGTCGCGCTGGCAAATCTCGCGGCCGATTTCAGCCGTGACGCGCTCGTCGGGAGACTTACCCATCAGGGTAAGGGTCTGGCGAACCTTTTGGTCGGAAAGGACGTTGAGAAAAGGAGACTGTGCCAGGTCCACGGCCAGCGCTTTCTTCAGCGTGCCATCGAAGACCGGATCATTGGTGGTGTTGACGAAATCCGCGATGAGGACGGAGTCTTTTTCAGTCAGCGCGTGGGTGCGGTAGGAGCGGAAGAAGAAGACTGCGGCGATGATGACGGCAAGCACGGCTACAGCCGCCAGAGGAACTATCCAACGAGGCCGGCTCGTGGTGGCGACTGGCGAGAGAGGACTCTGAACCGGCGTTAAATCCGGTTGGACACTTGCCGTTGAGTGTCGGCTGGATGATCCCGATACGCGATCGACTGCAGCGCTGGAAACCGGCGGTAGCTCTGTCGCTGCACTTTGTCCGGACGAGCTTTGTCCTGCCGAGCTTTGTACCGCTGATCGGCCTGAATCGCTATCTCGTTTCAGGCGCTGCAAATCGGTGCGCAAGTCGGAGGCATGCTGATAGCGGAGATTGCGGTCTTTTTCCAGCGCCTTGTTGATGATCTCTTCCAGCTTGACCGGGAGATCAGGATTCAGCCGGACTGGAGCGATCGGCGACCGATTCATGATCGCGTCAAAAATCACGGCCGAGGTATCGCCGCGAAAAGGCAACGTGCCGGTAGCCATCTCGTACAAGACGGCGCCAAAGGAAAAAAGATCGGTGCGCGGATCGAGGTCCTTGCCGCGAGCTTGCTCGGGGGACATGTAGGAAACGGTGCCGAGCGCCGTGCCCGGGCTGGTGAGATTTTCTGCGGCGCTGACTGCGGCGGTCGCCTGCGAAGCTCCCACATCCGCCGGCTTGCTCGGAGCGATGACTTTGGCCAGTCCGAAGTCGAGAATCTTGGCGTGCCCTCGCTTGGTGACGAAAATATTTGCCGGCTTGATGTCGCGGTGAACGATGCCTTCCGCGTGGGCAGCATCGAGGGCGTCGGCGATTTCAATCCCCAGGGTAAGGAGAGTTTCGAGTTCCAGCGGGCGGCTGGTAATCATGTGCTTCAGAGTCACGCCGTCGAGGTACTCCATGGCGATGAAGGCCATGCCGCCCTGTTCGCCGATGTCGTGAATGGTGCAGATGTTGGGGTGATTCAGGGCCGAAGCGGCTTGCGCCTCACGCTCGAACCGGCTCAAGGCCTGGGGATCTTTAGCGACCTCATCGGGCAGGAACTTGAGAGCGACGAAGCGATGCAGGCGAGTATCTTCGGCCTTGTACACCACGCCCATGCCACCGCCACCCAGCCTTTCCACGATGCGGTAGTGGGAAAAGGTCTGGCCGATCATTGTTTGGCCGATCACGGTCTGGCCGCTCCCAGTCTGGTCGGGCATGAGTGTAATCGAGTGAAAAGAGAAAAGCTTGGCGCGCGGAAATCATATGGTGCCGAGGGGGGCATGTCAACGCGGGCACCGCGTGGAAGGCTGCCGTATCGAAGAACTCAGCCTGTCCATCCCCTTCTTGCTGGGTACGCGCGAGATCTCTCGCCCGCTGGAAAAAGCGCGGGGACTCGAGATGACTCCCCTGCGGTTACGAGGAATGTGCCGGTGGCGACCAACGAGACTGCGGGGATTCAGTCGCCGCTGGCTTGGCTTTGGCTGGGTACCAGGGGCCGTGTCGCTGTGCGAGTGCGCTGACGAGACTGGTGGGCGAAGGCGTACAGGATACCGGTGACCAGGCCGTATGCTGCGATAACTCCCAGGGCGACAACTGTAAGAACGGTAAACGATAAGATAAAGGCAGCAACCAACCCACTCAAGTTCGGCCTGCTTTCCCGCGAGTTAAGCGTAACTCGGGATGATCTCTGCGGACCGGCTTCCTGGCCGCGCGGCGCACTCACTTTACCCGCGTTGACGCTTGCCGGGGTTAGCAACTAAGATACGTGAGTAGAAGTGCGCAACTCCAATCTCCAACATTTCTGATGACCCGTCCACGTTACGGAAGGACAGCAATTACTTCGGATAGTTCATGGCCCTTACCAAGATTTCGGTGCGCGGGGCGCGCCAGCACAATCTCAAGAACATAAACGTCGAGATTCCCCGCAATAGCCTTACGGTGGTTACCGGGTTGAGCGGTTCAGGCAAATCGTCCCTGGCGTTTGACACGATATATGCCGAAGGACAAAGGCGTTACGTGGAAACGCTTTCAGCCTACGCGCGCCAGTTTCTGGACCAGATGGAGCGTCCCGATGTGGATGCGATTGACGGGTTGAGTCCCTCCATCTCGATCGAGCAGAAAACTACCAGCCGCAGCCCGCGTTCAACCGTCGGAACGATTACAGAGATCTACGATTATCTTCGCTTGTTGTTCGCCTCTGTTGGAGTTCCGCACTGCCCCAAGTGCGGGCGGGCGATTACGCGGCAGTCGGCGGAGCAGATCGTGCAGCGGGTGATGGCGCTAACGCCGGAAGACCGGGTTATGGTGATGGCGCCGATTGTGCGCGGCCGCAAGGGTGAGTTCAAGAAAGAGATGGAGAAGCTGGTGCAGCACGGCTTCACCCGGGCGCGCGTGGATGGCGAGTTAGTGAACCTGGAAGATGAAATCCAGCTCGACAAGCGGAAGAATCACACCATTGAAGTGGTGATCGATCGGTTGCTGGTGAAGCCGGGAATCGAACGGCGGCTGGAGATGTCAGTCGGGCTGGCTATGAAACTGGCTGGGGGATTGGTGCAGGTTGCGGTGGTGGGCGGCGAGGAGAAACTTTATTCGGAGCGGTTGGCCTGTCCGGATTGCGGGATCAATGTGCCGCAACTCGAGCCCCGATCGTTTTCGTTCAACTCCGCATATGGCGCATGCCCGGAATGTCACGGACTGGGCAGCAAGTACGACTTTGATCCTGCGAAGGTGATCAACGACTGGTCGAAGCCGCTGCTGGATGGCGGGTTGGGACCGGGCTCAGCTTCGCAAAATCTCATTCATCAACTGCAATTGGTGGCTGCAGCGCATGGTTTTGATCTAGCGACGCCGGTCGAACAATTGCCGGAGAAGATCCAGAACCTGTTGTTTTATGGAGAAGCTGGCCGGGGTGGGAAGACGGGTTTTGCTGGAATTTTCGGATATCTGAAGCAGGGACTGGAAGAGTCCACTTCAGAAACCTATCGCGATTGGCTGATGGACCACATGTCGGCGACGGAGTGTCCGGCTTGCCACGGGAGGAGACTGCGGCCGGAAAGCCTGGCGGTGAAGGTAAACGGAATGTCGATCGCCGACTTTACCGCGCTTCCATTGACGCGGGCACTGGAGATGGCGAAGAAGATCCAGCTCACGGGCCGCGACGCACTCATCGCGGGCCGTATCGTGCACGAGATCATTGAGCGGCTGCAATTTCTCACCGCGGTGGGGCTGGGCTACATCTCGCTCGACCGTTCTGCGGCTTCGCTTTCAGGCGGCGAAGGGCAGCGCATACGTTTGGCGACACAGATTGGATCGAAACTCCGCGGCGTGCTTTATGTGCTGGATGAGCCTTCGATCGGTTTGCACCATCGCGATAACGGCCGGCTTGCTGACTGCTCTCGAGGAGTTGCGCGATTTGGGCAACACAGTGCTGGTGGTGGAGCACGATGAAGAAACCATTCGGCGGGCGGACTATGTGATCGACCTGGGGCCGGGAGCGGGACGGCACGGCGGAGAAATGGTAGCGCATGGTACGCCGGAAGAAATTATGGACGCGCCGGAATCGCTAACCGGAGCGTATATCGCGGGCAGGGTTCAGATCGAGATGCGAGCGGAGCGACGGCGGTTGAATGGGGCAGCCATCACCATTCTGGGAGCGCGGGAAAACAACCTCAAGAGCCTCGATGTCGTTTTCCCGCTGGGCGTGATGACGGTCGTGACCGGTGTTTCGGGTTCAGGAAAGTCGACTCTGGTGAACGACATTCTTTACCGCGCGCTGGCCAAGAAGCTCTATCGTTCGCGGGAGGAGCCGGGCACGCACAAAGCGATTTCCGGCACGGAGAAGGTGGACAAAGTCATCCGGATTGATCAGTCGCCGATCGGGCGCACGCCGCGGTCGAACCCGGCGACCTACACCGGCGTATTCGCGCAAATCCGCGACCTCTATGCCATGCTGCCCGAGTCGCGTGAGCGCGGATATAAGCCGGGGCGGTTTTCGTTTAACGTTTCAGGAGGACGCTGCGAGGCCTGCCAGGGCGAGGGCCAGCGGCGGATCGAAATGAATTTTCTGCCCGATGTTTACGTGCTGTGCGAAGTCTGCGGGGGGCATCGTTACAACCAGGAAACCCTGGCAGTGAAGTACAAGGGGTACTCGATTGCGGATTTGCTGGAGAGTTCGATTTCCGATGCATTGCCGATCCTCGAGAACATTCCGCAGGTAAGGCAGAAGCTGCAGACGCTGGTGGATGTGGGATTGGGGTACATTCACTTGGGACAATCAGCCGTAACGCTTTCCGGCGGCGAGGCACAGCGCATTAAGTTGGCGCGCGAGTTGAGCAAGAGGCAGACCGGTAAAACGCTATATTTACTCGACGAGCCGACGACCGGGCTACATTTTGATGACGTCAAGAAACTGCTCGATGTGCTGCACCGGCTGACCGATCTGGGCAACACGATTGTGATTATTGAGCACAATTTAGACGTGATCCGCAACGCCGATTGGATTATCGACCTCGGTCCAGAAGGCGGAGACGAGGGTGGACGCATTGTGGGGCAGGGAACTCCCGAGCAGGTGGCGCGCAATAAGAAGTCGTATACCGGGCAAGCGCTGGCAGGGTACTTTGGAAGGGAGAACGGTTTTCGCGGCAAGCGAAAGGATTCGATTGCGTAGACGAGATTGTGCTTCAGATCGTGCGGCAACTTCGTGCGTCTATATCATTCTGGGATCGCTTCAGCGCCGAGGAATCCGCATTCTCGCCGGTCCCCCGAAGTTCGGATTCCTGACAGACGAGGCCGGTTCGGAATGACAATGCAGGTGCCCAGCGAGGATGATCAAGAAAGCAATCTCGTGTCCTCACCCAATCATCTGATTCCCGGAATGCCAGAGCTGCCGCCGGTCGCGCCAGTGGATACGATTCCGCCTGTGGTCGTCAACCCGGGCGCGGAGAATCCTCCGTGGAGCGGGTTCGACCTGCTGATCATCGGCCTGGTCTTCATGGTGGCCTTATTTTTGTCGAGCGTTGTCGTTATGGCGGTGGCGGCGGAGCGCGCGCACGGAATTTCTGCCGCGGAGCTGGGGAAAAACCAGAGCCCGCTCGTCATCGTCCCGACCATGACGCTCGCCTACGTGGCGATGCTGGCTGCGATGTATGTGCTGGTGACGCGGCATCAGCGGCGTCCCTTCTGGCCGACCGTGGGATGGCGCTGGCCGGAACCAACCTGGCAGCTGGGCTGCCTGGCCGCTGGAGGAGGGTTGGCGATCGGACTGGGGCTGCTTTCGCAGTTGTTGCCGATTCCCAAGTCCCTGCCTATGGACCAGTTTTTTCGGGACGCGCAGGGCGCGTACCTGATGGCGTTTTTCGGGGTGGCGATTGCTCCGCTGGCCGAAGAAATGCTGTTTCGCGGGTTCCTTTACCCGGTGCTGGATCGCTGGCTGCAGACACTGTTCATGGTCAGGCGTGAAGTGCAACAAGCTGGTTTGTGGATACTGCTTCTGGCGGCTTGGGGATATCTGGAGCACAGGCTTCCCGTAAGGTGGTCGCTTTCGTTAGCCCTGGTGTCCCTTTTGGCTGGGGCGGCTGTGTTCTTGGCTCGAAGCGTTGTCGGGGGCGGTGTGCGGGCGCAGACTGGGCTTCTGCCGGGGGTCAGCTTTTTTGTTTGGGGATCAGCTTCGGGCGTGCTCTCGCATCGTGGCTCGATGATCGCAAGCGGGATCTTGCTGGCCGTTGGCCTGGTGTTGGCGGCACTCGGCCTCGTGGGAAAGTTATCTCCCGATGCTGCAAGCTGGGCAGGAAGGGTTCTTGCGGTGTCGATCACCGCCATGGCTTTTGCCCTGGTGCACAGTGAGCAATTGGGACGCGCCTGGGCGCCGCTTCTCGTGCTGTTTGTCGTGGGGTTAGTGTTGACCATCACGCGCGCGGTGACGCGCTCGGTGGCGCCGGGATTTTTGATCCACGTGGGATACAACCTGACGCTTTTTTTGTCGCTTTACACGCTCACCGACCATTTCCGGCATCTGGAGCGCATTACGGAGTGAGGCAAAGGGTAGGGTAAGTTGCAAGGCGGTCATGCTATCGTAGGTTCTTCATGTCTACTGCGCGGCAGGAACTGTTGCGGCTGCTGGCGTCCAAAAGCTTTCGCCGGGGAGAGTTCGTGCTCTCCTCTGGCGGCGTGAGTGATTATTACATTGACTGCCGAATCACTACGCTCGATGCCAAGGGCGCACGCCTGACCGGCCAGGTATTTCTGGACGAGATTCGAGCTCGCGGCTGGAAGGCCAAAGCCGTCGGCGGTCTGACCATGGGCGCTGATCCCATCGTTGCAGCGGTGGCCGTAACCAGCGGTGAACTGAACGGATTTCTGGTGCGCAAAGCCGAGAAAGACCATGGCACGGGCCAGCGGATTGAAGGCTTCCGCGAAAAAGGCGCGAAGGTGGTAATCGTGGATGACGTTTGCACCACCGGCGCTTCCACCGTGCAGGCTATCCAGGCTGCGCGGGAATTCGGTTTTGAAGTCATTGGTGCGATGTGCCTGGTGGAGCGGCAGGAAGCCAAAGGGCGGGCCAGCGTGGAGCAGGCAGCGGCTCCGGCTGCGTTCGTTTCAATCTTTACTGCCATCGACGTGCGGCGCGAGAACGCGATGCAGAACGACGAAACTTCGCCATCTATTATGGCTGTCGGCGCGGGCTGCGAGATTTGCGGCCGTCCAGCGGTAGTGAACAAGCCCAGAGTACGGTGCGAAGAACATAAAGTGTGACGGCCAAGTCTGACGCGAGTCCAACGACCAAGATGATTCAAACCCTCGAATGGACCGACTCCGGTGTGCGCTTCCTCGACCAAACGAAGTTGCCGACTGAGGAAACCTACGTCACCTGCACAACCTACGAGCAGGTCGCAGACGTGATCCGCAACATGGTGGTGCGCGGAGCACCGGCAATCGGAGTCACGGTCGCGATGGGAATCGCGCTGGGAATCAAGAATTCAAAAGCCGAGACCGTAAGTGAACTGAAGCAGGAATTGGACCGTATCTGCGATGCGATGGGAAAAACCCGGCCCACCGCAGTCAATCTTTTTTGGGCGATCCGCCGCATGCAAGACAAATTCGAACGGGCGCGGGTCAGGCCGATTCCACAAATCAAGCAGGCGCTGATTGAAGAGGCCCAGCGTATGCACGCTGAAGACATTGCCGCGAACCAGGCGATGGGCCGGCACGGCGCGACCCTGATGCCCGCGAGTGGAGGCGTGCTTACGCACTGCAACGCTGGCGCGCTGGCCACGTGTGGTTATGGCACGGCGCTGGGAGTGATTCGCGCTGCGGTGGAGCAGGGGAAGAAAATCCACGTCTATGCCGATGAGACGCGGCCGTTCCTGCAAGGCGCCCGGTTGACGGCCTGGGAACTGATGAAAGACGGCATCCCGACTACCGTGATTTCGGACAACATGGCCGGCGCCATGATGAAGCAAGAGAAAATTGCTGCGGTCGTTGTTGGCGCGGACCGCATCGCGGCCAACGGCGATGTTGCCAATAAGATCGGCACGTATACCGTGGCGGTGTTGGCGAAAGAACATGGAATTCCATTCTATGTGGCGGCTCCGTTTTCGACCGTTGACATGGATACGCCCGACGGTAGCAGGATTCCCATTGAGCAAAGAGATGCCCGCGAAGTCACACACATTGGCGGCAGACAGATGGTGCCGGATGGCGTGCAGGTGGAAAATCCGGCATTTGACGTTACCCCGGCTAAGTATGTCACGGCGATCGTGACCGAGCGTGGGATCGCCCGTGCGCCATATGAGGAATCTCTCGCAAAACAAGCTGGGGTAGAGACTGCGAGCCGCTAGCGCGTCTCCAAATTCTGCCAATGGTTCAATCTCAAACTTCGTTTGAAAGCGGCGGCAAGCAGATTCGCCTTGACTGCTTCCTTCCTGAAACCCACGGCCCACATTCCCCCGGTGAGCGTTTGCCCACAATCATCGGGCTTTACGGCTCGGGTGGCGACCACGAAGGCATGTCTGAACCCGCGGGCCAACTGGCTCAGAAGGGCTTCGCAGTCTACGTGCTGCATTATTTTGATCGCACCGGAATGGTGGAAATGGAGAAATCCTCGCTGCTTCGTCATTTCCCCGTCTGGATGAAGACGTTGTGGGATGCCGTCAGCTTCGTGGAGCGACAGCCACAGGTTGATCCCGCCCGCATGGGCCTGTTGGGATTTTCTTTGGGGGCTTACCTTGCAGTCTGCGGAGCCGCAATTGATCCGCGGGTTAAGGCGATCGTCGAATTCTTTGGAGGTTTCCCGAAGGAGATGAAGCTCTTCATGCGCCGGCTTTGTCCCATGCTGATTCTTCACGGCGAAAATGACCCTGTGATTCCAGTGTCGGAGGCTTATCATCTGCGGGACGTTCTCGAACGCAAGGGTATCGCATACGAAATCCAGATCTACCCCGGCGTCGGCCACGGCTTTGAGGGAGCGGTATGGGACGACGCGCGAGCCCGCTCCCTGGCCTTTCTGAGAAAATACGTTGCCTCCGCGAATGGCAGCTCGGCCTGATTTAGGGAACACTTTTCGCGCCGGAAGCGTATTACAAGGTAGGAACAGTGTGGAGGTTCGCCATGTTCACCTTTCTCCTTTGGTGCCTCTTATTCGTGCTGTGCTGGCCGATTGCGCTGGTAGCGCTGGTACTCTATCCATTCGTGTGGTTGCTGCTCTTGCCATTTCGTGTACTGGGGATTGCGGTGCAAGGTGTACTGGAACTGGTGAAAGCAGCTGTGATGCTGCCGGCGCGGCTGCTCAGCGCTCCGTTTCGCATTTGACCGCGCGGAACACCCTCCCTCACTAGCGGGTGGTTAGCTCTCCCTGCTAACATCCCCTCCGATGGCGCCCGGAAAACCCAGTCGCAAGTCCCGGCGGTCAGGCAGGAAGAGCGCAAACAAAACTCCTCTGGACGCGCGGCCTCGCGGTGAGCTGGTCATCATCACCGGCATGAGCGGGTCGGGCAAAGCCTCCGTGCTCAAGGCCTTCGAAGACCTGGGCTACTACTGCGTCGATAACCTGCCCGTAGGATTGATCCCCAGCTTTGCCGAACTCGTGGGGCAGAGTTCCGAGATCGAGCGCACCGCGCTGGTGGTCGATGTGCGCGAGGGCTCCCAGCTGGATGCGCTGCCCGCGATCCTGAAGTCGGTCAAGCGCATGCTTCCGACCAAGATGATTTTTCTGGAGGCGGAAGAATCGGTCCTGCTGCGCCGCTTCAGCGAGACCCGCCGCCCGCATCCGCTGGGTACCGACGCGCCGGTGAAATCGTCGCTGGCGACCGAACGGCGCCACCTGCGGCCCATTCAGGCGATCGCCGATCTGGTCATTGATACGTCCCGGTTCAATGTGCACGAATTGCGGGCATACATCACCGAGCGTTTCAGAAAGCAGGAATCGGGAAAAGACATTCTGGTTTCCTGCGTCAGCTTCGGCTTCAAGCACGGCGTGCCGCAGGATGCAGACTTGGTGTTTGACGTCCGCTTTCTCCCGAATCCGCACTTCGTGCCGGAGTTTCGCCCGCTCACCGGACGCGATCCCAAGGTCGCGAGATACATTCGTTCTTTTCCGCAGTCGCGCGAATTCATTGCGCGAATTTCCAAGTTGCTGGTTTATCTGCTGCCCCACTACATTCGGGAAGGCAAGAGTTATCTCACCATTTCCTTTGGCTGCACCGGCGGACAGCACCGCTCCGTGATGATCGCGGAGGAAGTCAGCAAGCGCTTGCGCCAGGCGGGATATCGAGTGAAAGTGCTGCACCGGGACAGCCCGACGTAACCGGGCGGGCAACGACGAACGGCCCGTCCCTAAAGTAGAATAAGGCTGCCAACTATGCCGATTCCAATAGCCGCGAGCCGCCTCGGGTCGCGCCATGCGAGCGATTCATGCGGCAACTGAGCCGGCTTCTCAGGTACGTCCTGCCCTTCCTGGCTCAGTTGTTGCCGGGAACCATACTGCTGGCCGCGGTCGGACTGCTGGAGGCCTTCCGCTGGGTGCTGCTCCGGCCGGTTCTCGACCGCGTGCTGAATCCCTCCTCGGGCTCGGACAACATTCAACTATTCACGATTCCCGGCACTCATCACGTGGTCTACCTGCAGAAGTTTGTTCCCTCTCATTTCCACAACGCGTGGACCATCGTCGCCTACGCGCTGGTTGCGTCTTCTGTGCTGAAAGGTCTTTTCGACTATTTCGGTACGTATCTGGTGAACCACGCCGGTTTCGGCATGATCACCGATTTGCGGAACGACCTCTACGAATCGGTGTTGCGGCGCTCAGCGGCGTTTTTTCAGAAGTACACCACAGGCACGCTGGTTTCGACCATCGTCAATGATGTCGAGCGCGTGCAGTTCGCCATGTCCAGCGTGTTGGCGGAGTTTCTGCAGCAATGCTTCACCTTCATCTTTACCGCCCTGGCGGTTGTGGCTCTGGGTGGAAGTCTGGCCTGGGTGCTGCTGTTGTTCATTCCGTTTGTCATCTTTTCGGCGCGCAAGATCGGCTATCGCGTGCGGCGCACCACCCGGCGCGGGCAAGACAAACTCGCCGACATCCAGAATATTCTTCAGGAAACCATCACCGGCAACCGGATCGTCAAGGCATTCAGCATGGAGCCCTGGGAAATCGCGCGTTTCCGCCGGGCCGCGCAACGTCTTTTTCGGGCAAACCTGCGTTCCGTGGCCGCAGCCGCACTCAGTTCCCCATTAATGGATGTCATTGGCGCCGTGGCCATCGCTTTGCTCCTGCTGCTCGGCCGCGAGCAGGTGGCCCATGGGCGGATGACCCTGGGAATATTCGGCGCGTTCATTGCTTCCGTCTTCAGCTTGTACAATCCGGTGCGCAAGTTCGCGCTGTTTAACAATAATTTTCAGCAGGCCTTGGGGGCCTCGTCTGAGCTTTTTAAGTTCATGGACACGGAAGATGAAATCCGTGACAAACCGGGCGCCAGGCCGCTGGCCGGTTTTTCCCATGCCATTGAGTTCGACTGCGTCGGCTTCTCGTACGAAGACGAGGGAAAAGGTTCGCGGGAGATTCTACGTGACATAAACTTGAAAGTGACGGCGGGAGAAGTTCTCGCTGTCGTCGGTTCGAGTGGCGCGGGAAAAACCACATTGGTGCACCTGATCCCGCGATTTTTTGACGTGATTTCCGGCCGCATCCTGATCGACGGGCGCGACGTGCGGGAAGTTACGGTCGCTTCGCTCCGCGCACAGATTGGCATTGTGACCCAGGAGACGGTCCTCTTTAACGACACGCTGCATAACAATATAGGGTACGGGCAGCCAGGCGTGTCCCGGAAGCAGGTGGAAGCCGCAGCTCGCGCCGCCTTGGCCCATGACTTCATCATGGAATTGCCGGCTGGCTATGACACCATGATCGGCGAGCGCGGCGTCAGGCTTTCAGGGGGCGAGCGGCAGCGCATCGCGATTGCCCGCGCCTTGCTGAAAAATGCGCCTATTCTGATTCTCGACGAGGCCACCTCTGCGTTGGACAACGAGTCGGAGTCTTTGGTGCAGGCGGCCCTGCAGAATCTGATGGTCGGCCGTACGGTTTTCGTCATCGCTCACCGGCTTTCGACTGTCCGGCGCGCCGACCGGATTGTGGTCTTGGAGAACGGGTCCATCGCCGACGTGGGGACCCATGAAGAATTGATGCAAAAGCTTGGTACTTATCGCCGGCTGCACGACCTGCAGTTTGTGGAGATCGATCAGCCCAAGGTGGAAGTGGCGCATAACCTTTAGCGCTTAGCCTTTAGCTCTTAACGGGATCAAGAGCTAATAGAGCCAAGAGCTAATAGCTAATAGCCAAGAGCTACCTTTATGCCCATCCGCTCCATGACGGGGTTCGCGCAAGCAAAAGGCCAGGCTCTCGATCCGAGCAACAAGACCCACCTCGGCTTTACTTTGTCGCTGAAGTCGGTCAATCACCGTTTTCTCGACGTCCACTTCCGCCTGCCCGCGGAAAGCGACGAACTGGAAATGAAACTGCGACGCCTGCTCAAGGAAAAACTGGCGCGTGGCCATGTGGAACTTTCCCTCAACCTCGAGCGCACCGGCAGCGAAAGTTTCAGCCTTAACCGGCAGATCGTCGGCGGCTACGTACAGGCATTCCGCGCCGCGGCCGCCGAATTTGGCATTGCGGCCGAGCCCGACTTGAACGCGATTCTGCGCATTCCCGGCGCAATGGACGCAGGCCCGCTTTCTCCCAACGGAGATCTTCAAGCTTGCGTGCTGGCCAAATCCGAAGAGTTGATCGAGCGGCTCAACCGTATGCGCGAAGAGGAAGGCCGCGGCATTGAGCGGGAATTACGCCTTCGTATGGCCCAGGTACAAAAAGCGGGCAAGAATGTCGAGCAGCATCGCAAGGCCGTGCTGCAGACTTATGCTGAAAAGCTTCGCGGCAGGCTGCACGAACTGCTTGGTGCACAAATCGAACCGGAACGAATTCTGCAGGAAGCGGCGCTGCTGGTGGACCGTAGTGACATCCAGGAGGAACTGGTCCGCCTTGAAAACCACGTAGAGCATTTTCTCGCGCTACTGGAAGAAGGTGGCGAAGCCGGCAAGAAACTCGACTTTCTCTTGCAGGAAATGAACCGCGAAGCCAACACCCTGCTTTCCAAGACGTCCGGGCTGGCTGGCGAAGCTTTGAAGATCACCGAAATGGGGCTCCTGATGAAGACTGAAATCGAGAAAGCCCGTGAACAGGTGCAGAACGTCGAATGACCACCGTCTACATCATTTCGGCGCCTTCGGGCTCTGGCAAATCGACCCTTGTCAATAAAGTGCTTGCGATTGTTCCCCGCCTGGGCTTCTCCATTTCTTATACCACGCGTGCCCCGCGAGGCGACGAACGTAATGGGCGCGAATACTTTTTCGTCACCCGTCCGGAGTTCGAGGAGATGGTTCGCAAGAATGAGTTTTTGGAACACGCCGACTATGACGGCAATCACTATGGAACCGCACGGCGCTTTCTACGCGAAGCCGAGGAGTCAGGCAACGATCTTCTGCTCGATATCGATGTGCAGGGCGCGGAGCAAATCAAGCGCAACATCCCCGGCGCCGTAAGTATCTTTATCCTGCCACCGAACCGGCAGGAATTGGAACAACGGCTGCGCCACCGCAGCCAGGACAGCAACGAAGTGATCCAGCGCCGGCTGCTTACGGCCTCCCGTGAGATTGAGAATTACTCGAAATACGACTATATTTTGGTTAATGATCGCTTGGAGGATTCCGTTGACGCGCTGCGGTCAATCTTGCTCGGGGAACGGCTGAAGCGCGCAGGAGCCCAACAACCAAGGTCCACGGACCAGACGCGAATGCTGGCTACCGCTGAGCGTTTTCGTTTGGCCAATGTGCGCGACAGACTGCAACCGATTCTCGATTCGTTCCGGCAGGCAGCGGCCCCGGGCGGGCGTTAACAGCAGGGAGAATACCATGAAGTTGATGGAAGGGTTTGACAGCAACTATCGCTACATCCTGGTGGCGGCGCGGCGCGCGCGGCAACTGCAGGGCGGCGCGCCTCCCGTGATCGAAACACTTTCCCGCAAGCCCTGCCGCATCGCGCAGGACGAAATCAAAGCCGGCAAAGTGAAGTGGGTGATTCCTGAGATCCCCAAGTCGGCCGCCGAGGTCGCCACCGAGATGCTGGACAAGGCGATCGGCCAGGAGTAGTTGGTCGGATCCAGAACCTCCCCTCGGCCATCCAGGAATTCGAGCGCGTTATGAAAGTGGCCCTCGGCGTCAGCGGCGGAATTGCAGCCTACAAAGCGGCGGAAATTGTCCGCCTCTTGCAGGATCGCGGCATTCGCGTGCAAGTAGTGATGACGCGAAGCGCTCAGGAGTTTGTCCGGCCCCTCACCTTTGCCGCGCTTTCCGGAGAAAAAGTCATCACCGACATGTTCGGCGGCAACGATGCCGAAGGCCACGCCAACATCGAATCCGCCATCGAGCACATTGCCGTGGCCCAGGCGATCGATGCGCTGGTGGTGGCTCCTGCCACAGCCGACATTCTCGCCAAGTTTGCCCAGGGCATCGCCAACGACTTTCTGACCACACTCTACCTCGCCACTACGGCTCCAGTTGTTGTCGCTCCTGCCATGAACGTCAACATGTGGAACCATCCTGCGACGCAGGCGAATCTCGAACTCTTGCGCAAGCGCGGCGTGCATGTGGTCGAACCTGGCGATGGTTATCTCGCCTGCGGCATGACCGGGCCCGGCCGCCTCGCCGAGAACGACGCCATCGTCTCCGCCGTGATGCAGGTCCTCGGGGCCTCGCAGGAATTGTCGGGCGAAACCGTGCTCATTACCGCCGGCCCCACGCGAGAGAAAATCGATCCTGTACGTTATCTCACCAACCGCTCCAGTGGCCGCATGGGATATGCATTGGCCGAGGCCGCTCTCCGCCGCGGCGCACGCGTTTTATTGGTGAGTGGCCCCACGACACTCACCCCGCCGGGCGGCGCTGAACTTACACCCGTAGAATCCGCCGAAGAAATGCGTCAGGCTGTACTGAAACGGCTGCCGCAGGCCACGATTGTAATCAAAACCGCTGCGGTCGCTGACTACCGCCCTAAACACGCTGCCGAGCAGAAGATCAAACGTAAAGCAGCAATGTCGCTCGAACTCGAACCCACCGCCGACATTCTGGCGGAAATCTCCCGCAAGAAAAGTTCGCAGATTGTCGTGGGCTTTGCCGCCGAAACAGAAAATGTCCTGGAGAACGCTCGCAAGAAACTGGCCGCGAAAGCGCTCGACGCAATTGTCGTGAACGACGTTTCCCGCGAAGGCGTCGGTTTCGACTCCGATCGCAACGCAGTTACCATCATCACGCAGAATGAAGTGGTCGAAGTTCCAGAGACCACCAAGTGGGAAGTTGCCCAGCGCGTGCTCGATCAGGTAGCCCGCCTGCGCAAGACCACTCGCCATGTGGCGACGCGTCTCTGACCCGTCGGGCCGAGCGCAGCTCGGCAATTCTTTCTCTGCGCACCGGAATTCCACATACCCTCTGCATTAGAATCCTGAGAGACATGCCTCCTGCGCTCGATCCCAAGCTTCGCTCCGCCCTCGCCGAACGCATCCGTTTCTACAACGAGCTGGGCATTTACGATTTTTATCGCCGTGAGACCGCGATCAACTTGGAATCAACTCCCGAGGTCCAGCCAGAAGAGCGAGAAGAAATGCCACAGCGTTCAGCTGCCGTAGAAGAAGCCGATCTGTTCGCCGCTCCTAAGCCAGAAGCCAAAACCTCCGACCCCGCCAAAGCGCTGCGCATCATCCGCGAAGACCTCGGCGATTGCACCCGCTGCCGCCTGTCCAAACAAGGGCGCAAACAAATCGTCTTCGGTGTGGGTAACCCGCGGACAGATTTAATGTTCATCGGCGAAGCTCCAGGCGCCGATGAAGACGAACAAGGTGAACCCTTCGTCGGCCGCGCCGGTCAACTGTTGAACAACATGATCAAGGCCATGGGCCTGCGCCGCGAAGATATCTACATCGCCAATATCATCAAATGCCGCCCGCCGGGCAACCGCACACCGGAGCGCGACGAATGCGAAACCTGCTCACCGTTCCTCATGCGCCAAATCGCGGCCATCCAGCCCAGGGTGATCGTGGCCCTCGGAGCAGTCGCGGCCAAGACTCTGTTGGCCATCAACGCTCCCATGTCGGAGCTGCGCGGCCACTGGTATGAATTCCGCGGCACAAGGCTCGCCGTCACTTATCATCCCGCCTTTCTTTTGCGCGATCCCCGCCAAAAAGGCGAGGCTTGGAAAGACTTGCAGATGGTGATGCGCGCACTGGGATTGCCAAGTGTGGTCGCGGGCGACCCGCCCGCGAAGGATGCTCAGTAAGATTCGTGTGGCGCGGGCACTCTTGCCCGGGAAGAAGTTCGTGTGGTCGCGGACCTGCCCTGAGCGAAGTCGAAGGGGACTCGCCCGCGCTTCGTAGGCGCGAGCGTCCCCGCTCGTGCTATCAAGCATCTTTTGCATCGCCTGCTTGGGGGCCAGCTCGGCTGTCCGGACCGCGTTGCTCACTCCACCGCATTCCGCGAAATCACTTCCCGATACCACGCCGCGCTCAGCTTCGGTGTCCGCGTCTGCGTCTTGTAATCCACATAGTGAAGTCCGAATCGCTTGCTATAACCGTCAGCCCACTCAAAATTGTCCAGCAGGCTCCACAAAAAATAACCCTTGATCGGATACCCCTCCGCTGCGGCTCGTTGCAGATGCGTAAGGTGATTCCGCAGATACATCACGCGATCGGTGTCTTCGATCTGGCCGTCAGCCCTTACCACATCGTCCGCCGAGCAACCATTTTCGGTAATGTAGAGAACCTTCGGCTTCCAAATTTCGCTCACGTTGCGGATCGCCCAGTACATCACTTCCGGGCCCACATAAAGCCAGTCCGAAGCCATGTGCGGGAACGAAGCCTGCTTCTTCTCGATCACGTATCCCGCCGGCGAAGCAACCGCGCTCACATATTCCGGCCGGTACACGTTCAGGCCGACGAAATCCAGCGGGCTGCCGATGATCTTCATGTCGCCGGTCTCCACCTTGGGAGCGTTCGCGCCCTGACGCTGCAGATAGCCATCGGTGTACCTGCCTTCCAGCACAACCGTGAGAAATTGAGCGTTCTCCTCCCGCGTGGCGCGCTGCGCAGCTTCGATATGCTCGCGGCTTTCGATCACCGGCACATAGACCACGGCATCTTCCGCCAGACCAATCTGCGTTCCACTTTTTGCATGGGCGCGGATCGCTTGCACTCCCAGTCCATGCGCCAGCACGCCATTGTGGCGGATCTGGTTCACTTGCGCGTCCGGCAACTTCAGCCCCGGCGCAAACTGGCCGGTTTTGTAGCCCAGGTCGGTGAAGCATTCAAACTCGTTGATAGTAAAAAAGTGGCCCACGCGATCGGAAAGCTTCCCTGAAACGTAGCCGGCATAGTCGGCATAGGCCTTGGAGGTGTCACGCGATTGCCAGCCTCCCGGCAAAGCCTGCGGCAGGTCCCAGTGAAAGAGCGTCACGTACGGGGCGATATTATTCTTGAGCAGTTCGTCCACCACGCGCTGGTAATAATCGAGCCCTTTTTCGTTTGGCTGGCCGGTTCCGTCAGGGAAAACGCGCGGCCACGCGACTGAAAAACGGTAGCCTGTGACGCCCAGACTCTTGAGCAGCTGAATGTCTTCTTTGTAACGATGGTACGAATCGTCGGCCACATCGCCGGTCTGGCCCTGAAACGTCTTCCCCGGCGTGTGGGAAAAAGTATCCCAGACCGAGGGTTTCCGTCCGTCTTCATTCACCGCTCCTTCAATCTGATAGGCGGCGGTGGCGCAGCCCCAAAGGAAATTTGGCGGAAATTTCAGCGGACTCGCGCTGGCCATCTGCGCCAGCGCAATTCGTGGGAAAGAGGCGCTGGCCAAAGCTGCGGCAGCCGTGCCAGCCAAAGTCTTGCCAAATCGGCGACGTGTGATTTTTTTCATGGGCCACAAAAGACTATCACCAGGGCTCACTTAAAATGAAGCTCCCAAAATTTGTCATCTTGGGACTGGCTTGCCAATCCCTTGCGCAGTCGAAAGACCTCGTGTCCCCCGACTCTATCGACGGACCTGAAGAGGAATTCTCCTTCTACCGCTGCGGTGCTCAGCAAGATTTTGTGTCGCGCGGGCACTCCTGCCCGCGGATCGATGTCGGCGCTCTAAACTTATTGTCATCTTGAGCGGAGCGAAGGGATTGGCTCGCCAATCCCCTCGCACAGTCGAAAGATCCCTTGTTTGCCGACGCCGCCTACCGGCCTGACGAGGAATTCTTTCCGTTACGGCCGCGCGGAAACGCAGCGCAAAAGCCCCCCTGCCAAGCTCCGCGCTGCTGATCGTCAACCTCGTCGCGCCTGTGCGCCGCTGACTCGCATCGGGTAGATCTCGAATCGGTTAAGCCCCGCTCGCACCGAAGGATCATTCTCCCCAAATCGCCGAGCTTCGGCCTCGTCTTCGACTTCGAGCACGCCGAGACCAAAGGTTCCATCTTTCGCCATCACCGGGCCATACAGAAGAACTCTGCCCGCCGTGAACTGTTCGTGAAAGTACTGGCCGTGCTCGTTCATCAGTCGCTTCTCCTCTTCGCTTATGTCCTGAGGGAACGTCGGCCGCGGCGGAATGAGTTTGAAAAAGTAGTGTTTCTTCATGGCATGGAATTGTAGTGGATGCGGGTGCCCCACCTTTCGCGCCTTTCGAAAGATGGGACTACTCAAACACTTAGGTAACGTTGACCCCTTCCTGCCTGCTTGTAATGCTGGTCAAGTGCGACAAAAGACTGCCAAACCTCGGAAGGTGAATCGCCCAGCACGCATCCGGGTCCCCAATAACGAACGCGCACTCTTCACCGTCGACACTCAGAAGTTCGTCGGAGTCATTCAACGCCTTTCTCTGACCGGAGGCTCTGCCATTCTTTCCAAGGGGCCTCTTCCTCAAGGAACGTTGGCTGAAATGGGCTTAAATACTGTATTCGGGAAAGTTACGGCCCACATCGAGTTCCTCCGGACCGGAGCCGAAGGGATACCGCTCGCCCAGGCATTCCGTTTTCTTCACATGAACGACGTAAGCTCCCGCCGGTTCGCCGCCGCTGCTGAGCAAATGCAGGCGGCCGGATTCAGCGACGTGGAGGAAAAGGAGGCGTCTCTCGGAGATGTGGCCTCTCAGGCTCTAAGTAAGCTCCGCGGTAGCATCGAGCGTCTTTCGGTTGTGATCACTTCCGGCCGGCGAACCCGAGCCTAGCCAGGTTCGGCACCGCTTCAATGTAGGCGCGAGTGTGCTCGCTCATGCGACCCTCGATCGTATGTCCGTCCCGCTCCTGAGGCCAATGGGAGGGCGCGGCTTCAGCCGTGCCGTAGAGCCCCACACGCCCCCCACCCGAGGCGAAGCCAAAGACAACACTGCCCTCACTCCCCCGCTTTTCTTTCCGCCAGCATCACTTTGCGCAACGCCTGATTGATTCGGGTTTGGTAGCCCCGCCCGTCTGCCTTGAACCAGGCAACCACATCCGCGTCCAGGCGCAGCGTGACCGGCCGCTTGATCGGACGGTAGAGCTCCTCCATGTTCCCCATCCAACTCTTCGAGCTTCCGGCCGCCGAGGCCCTAATCTTGGCAATGATTTTGGACCGTCTCGCCCTCGCCTTCTTGCCCCTGCTAACTCTTGCTGTTCGTTTCATTTAGCCTCCGCATAATATCGTACATACAATATCGCATCGACAAAAGGCTACGCAAGGAACACTTTGAGATTTCCACAAGTGTTCCGGCCGGAACACTTGTCCACTATTTGAACCGAGTGTTCCGTGCGGAACATAACGTCTGTTTGTCCGTTCTGGCGGGTCGGCCGCCAAATGTTACGATGCCCTGTCCCCATGCCTGACTTCTGCGACGTCGCTCTGCCCGTGCCTCTGGACATGGTCTTCACCTACCGCATCCCTGAAGGCATGCAACCAGTACTGGGCGGGCGTGTGCTGGTGCCCTTCCGCCAGCAACGCATGACGGGCATCGTCACTGAACTCCATGACCGCGAGCCACAGGTTCAAACCAAGCACGTCCTCCGCGTGCTTGATCAGGCGCCGGTGCTCGATGACCTCCTGATGCGCCTGGGCAAATGGATCGCTGACTACTACCTCGCGCCCGTGGGAGAAGTCTTTCGCACCATGCTGCCGCTGAGCGCGGAATTCAAACGCGCCATTGGCTACCGCATCACACCGGAAGGCCAGCTCACGCTTCATCTCGCCGGAATGTCAGGATCGTCCGCCCGTTCGCGCAAAGCGCCGGAAGATCAGCTCGCAGAATTTCGCGTGCTCGATTACCTCGCCGAGGGCGAGATGGTGAAAGAACAATCGCTGCGCGTTAGCACGCGCGCCTCGAAGTCTGTGCTGGCAGGCATGGTGCGCAAGAAATGGATAGCGCGGGAAGACTTGTCCGAGACACGTGACGCAGCACGAACCGTCCGCGTGGCTGTACTGAAGAGCGCAGAAGGAAAGCTCAACTCAAATCAGAAGACGCTGGTCGATACGCTCGCGGCAGCCGGCGGCAAAGTGTCTGTCGACACCTTGCAAGCCCTTGAGGTCCCGCGCACTACGCTGAGCACGCTGGTCAAGCGCGCGCTGGTTGTGATCGTGGAAGAGCCGGCGGAGTTTTCGGTTTCAACTATGCAGGCGCGGCCCTCCCCGTTTGACTTTGATTTCAGCCCCGCGCAACAGGAGGCTCTGGCCCGGATCCAGGCGAGCGTAAGCGCTCTCAAGTTTGCTGGGGTGCTTTTGCACGGCGTCACGGGCTCAGGTAAGACGGCAGTGTACCTCGCCGCGATGCGTTCGGTACTCGAAGCGGGACGGGGGGCGATTCTGCTCGTACCTGAGATCGGGTTGACGCCGGCGGTGGCAGCGGATTTGCATCAGGTGTTCGGAGAACAAGTTGCCATTCTGCATTCGGCGCTCTCGGACCGGGAGCGGGCGGAGCAGTGGCATCGCATCAAGCGCGGAGATTCGCGCATTGTTGTCGGCACGCGCTCAGCGGTGTTCGCTCCGGTCGCCGACCTGGCGCTGATTATCGTGGACGAAGAGCAGGACTCTTCCTACAAGCAGGAAGAGACGCCACGCTATCACGCGCGCGACGTGGCGGTCATGCGGGCCAAGATGGCGGGCGCAGTGGCGGTGCTGGGCACGGCCACCCCGTCGCTCGAATCCTACTTCAATGCGAAGAAGGAAAAGTATGCGCTGCTGGAACTGCCGGACCGCGTGGAGCAGCGTCCGCTGCCCGAGGTTGAGATCGTGGACATGCGGCAGGAATTTCAGGAGACGGGACAAGAGCAGATCATTTCGCGCAAGCTGATGGAAGAGATCCGCCAGCGGCTGGAGCGGAAGGAACAGGTGATGGTGCTGCTCAATCGCCGGGGCTACTCGCCCGTCGTGTTGTGCCGCACCTGCGGCAAGACACTCGAGTGCAAGAACTGCGCCATCGCGCTCACCCATCACAAGCGGACGCATCGCATGGAGTGTCACTACTGTGGCTACACTGCGCCGGTGCCAAAAGCGTGCGTGCATTGCGGCAGCGAGTACGTTTATTTTCTGGGGACAGGATCGGAAAAGCTGGAGGAGATTCTGCACGGCCTGTTTCCAACGGCGCGCATTGGGCGGCTGGATCGCGACACGGTGCGCGGTCACGAAGATTTCGAAAGAGTGCTGAACGCGCTGAGCCAGGGCGAGCTTGATCTGGTGGTGGGCACGCAGATGATCGCTAAGGGGCACGATGTTCACGGCGTGACACTCGTCGGGGTTGTCGGGGCAGACATGGCGCTGGGGTTTCCTGATTTTCGGGCGGCGGAGCGGACGTTCCAGTTGCTCACGCAAGTCGCAGGACGCGCGGGGCGCGGAGAGACTCCGGGGAAAGTCGTGCTGCAAACTTATTTTCCCGACCACTATGCGGTGCAGTACGCGGCGCAGCACGACTTCATTGGTTTCTACGAAAAAGAGTTGCGGTTTCGAAGCTGGATGCAGTATCCACCGTACAGCGCGCTGGCCAATGTGGTGGTGCGTAGCGGCAAGCTGGATGAGGCGCTGGAGTGGTCGGGAATTTTGGGGAAGTGGTTTGAGAAGACGCGACATGAAGGCGTGAGAGTGCTGGGGCCCGCGGCCGCGCCCATTCTGCGGTTGAAGCAGGACTACAGATACCACTTTGTGTTGAAGTCAGCGAGCCGAGAGAAGCTGAACGCGCTGCTTAGATCGATGATTGTCTATGCAGTCGCAGCAGAAGATTCCGCGGACGCAGGTGATTGTGGACGTGGATGCGGTGTGGCTGATGTAGACGTCGTTGGTCGTTCGCCTTTGGTCGTCGGAGCAAAGCGGGCATCAACGCGGCGTACTAAGTGGCGACGACAGTGGGGGCTGGGAGTGATTTTCAAACCAGCTGATCAGCCTTCGCTCAAACTCTTGGGTCGCGGCGGCAATAGCGCTGGAGTGCTCGGCGTTTGGTACCTCCCATAGCACCACGTCCGGGTTCCGGGCGGCGATGCGTCTGGAATGGCGAATCGGAATGTTTGTGTCGTTCTGGCCGTGAATTAGTAACACTGGAACATTGGTTGCGGCCACGGCGTCCTCCGGCGAAACAAGGCGCAGGTCGAGGCCGTACTTCCATTTCGCATAGAGAAACGCGCTTTCGACGAGGGGGCGAAGAATGGTTCGCCCCAGCCAAGGGCCGGTATGGAAAGCCTGTCCCATGCGGTCATACGCGATCTCTCGAAAGGTGGAGAATGGACACTCACCAGCGACCGCGCAGAAGTCTGGCTCTGTCGTAAGACTTTGCAAAACCTGTGCGGCGCCCATGGATTCGCCGAAAGCGTAGATGCACCGTGGGTGCTGAGTGGTGAGCAGATAATGGGCCCAGGAGTGGATGTCTTCTGCCTCCAGCAACCCGTAGGTCGCGACGGCCCCTCCACTGGATCCATGCGCGCGGGCATCGGGCATG
This sequence comes from uncultured Acidobacteriota bacterium, assembly GCA_963759395.1. GTDB lineage: Bacteria > Acidobacteriota > Terriglobia > Terriglobales > Acidobacteriaceae > CAVWZH01. The sequence continues at coordinate 648,768 of CAVWZH010000007.1, forward strand.
AGCGCACCGTAGCCATGACTCAAAGCCAGGCCAGCGTAGCCGGTCATGCCAAGCCGATTGTCGCCCATCCCGTGGAGAAAAATCAGAAAGTCTCCGTTTCCTTCAGCGGGACGGAGTAGCCATGCTCGGAGAACGGCGCCATCACTCGCGTTAATGGATACATCGGACAGGGTCGCTTTATCCTGACTCGCTTGGACCCTTGCCTGGTTCTCGTCAGATGTGGTCAAAAACGGCTGGCTGGGATGAAGCGCGCCTTCTGCGACGAAAACACCAGCAATAATTGAAAATGAGAGGTAAAGCGGCGAGAATGATGGCGATTGCCTTCAGGATTCCTCGTTTCGTCATAGGCCTGAAGAGGATACGCGTGGGAGGCGAGTAGGTTCGGGGTTTTGTAGTTGCGCCCTTCGGGCGCGGGGTCATAGAGCCGCTGGTACCCAGCTGCTGAAGCGCTGGGCTATTTTGGCGACGCCCCTCGGGGGCTGGCGCTGCAGGCGGAGTGCCGCGCGTGCGAAGTACCCGCAACTCTAGGCCACACGGGCCGATTAGAGAACTCCCTTCTGCAGCAGGAGGCATTCGTCGTTCAGGGGTCCTTCGACTTGCGCAGGTTCGGTCGCAAGCGACCGAACCTGCTTCGCTCAGGATGACAAGATGGAAAGTGATATGCGGCACCCTTCGACTTCGCTCAGGGGAGGCCCTCCGGGGCTGGTGGGTGGGAGCACCCGCGCTATACTGGCCGACCAGAGAATTCCCTTCTGCAGCACAGCAGCGTTCATCGTTGCAGGGATCCCCTTCGGCTGCGCTCAGGGCAGGCTTTCGACTGCGCGGGTTCGGTCGCAAGCGACCGAACCTGCTTCGCTCAGGATGACAAGGTGGAGGGTGCGAGGAGGCTACAGGCCTTTTTTCTTGAGGAAGTCGCGGACGACTACTTTTACGTCGTGGTGCTGGCCTTCGACGGAGTAGTTGAGCTGGCGCATTTCTTCGTCGGAGATTTTTCCGGCGAGTTGGTCGAGCGCGGTTTTGACTTCAGGATGGCGAGCAATAATCTCGTTACGAATGACGGGTACGGCTTCATACGGCGGAAAGTAATGGCGATCATCGGCCAGGACGAAAAGATCGAACTCCTGGATCAGTCCGTCGGTGGTGTTGCCCGCGGCCAGGTCGATCTGCTTGCTGTTCAAGGCGCGAGCCAACAGGCCGAGATCCATGATGCGGGGGGCTTCAGCGAAGTGCAGGCCATAGGTGGCGACCAGACCCTTGTAGCCGTCGGGACGCTCCATAAATTCGTAGCCGAAGCCGGGCCGCCATTGCGGCGTGTAGGCTGCAGCCTGGGAAATGGTCTTAATGCCGAGGCGGCGGGCGTCTTCTCCGCGGATTTCGATGGCGAAAGCGTTGTTGAAGCCGAACGACGGGCCGACCGTCAGGTTGAAGCGGCGAGCGTACTCGGTTTTCATGCGGTTGTAAACATCTTCAGCGCTGCCCTGGGGCTTTTCTTTCAGGATCGCGGTGACCCCGGTGCCGCTGTATTCGGGATAAATATCGATGCGTCCGGCGAGAATAGCCTGCTGGCAAATGTAAGTACCGGCGAGGTAGAAGCGGCGTTCGACCGGGAGATGAGTCTTGGACTCGATTTGCTGGGCGATGATTTCGCCGAGGACGAGTTGCTCGGTGAAGTTTTTTGAGCCGACAACGATCTGATCCTGGGTTGGCGGACCGCAGGAGACGAACATGGCAGCAAGCAGTAAAACTGGGAAAAGGCGGCCCATGGGTAAATTGGAATATATCCCATGTCTTTGTGTTGGGGCGGAAATGGGTCTTAATAAGACCAGTTGGCAGTTCCTGGTTCTCAGTTCTCAGTGGAGACGAATATGGCAGCGAGCAGTAAAACAGGGAAAGGTGGCCCATGGTTAAATTGGAATATATCTGATGTCTCTGTGTTGGGGTGGAAATGGGTCGAGTAAAAGCAGTTGTCAGTTCTCTGTTCTCGGTTCTCAGTATGTGCTCATCGCGGGGTCAGGCGTTTTTCCAGCCAGCCCAGGCTGGCGTCGGCGAACAAAGCTAAGAGGGCGGCGGGAATGGCGCCAGCCAGAATCACCGAGTTGTTGACCATGGCGAGTCCACGAAAGATGTATTGGCCGAGGCCGCCGGCGCCGATAGCGGCGGCGATGGTGGTGAGTCCGATGGAGAGAACGGTGGCGACGCGCACGCCGGCGATGATGACCCCCAAAGAAAGCGGAAGTTGCACCTGCCACAGAAGCTGGCGATCGGTCATGCCCATACCGCGTCCCGCTTCGATGACGGCGGGATCGACTCCCTTGATGCCAGCGTAAGTGTTGCGAATGAGTGGAAGGAGCGCATAAAGAGTGAGCGCGAGAATTACCAGACGGTCAGCACTCTCGCCAATCCAGGGCGCAGGCAACAAGAAGCCAAACAGAGCGAGACTGGGAATGGTTTGAATGGCGTTGGCAATGCCCAGGACGGGCTTGTTGAGCAATGGGTGGCGGGTGATGAGAATGCCCAGCGGGATTCCGATCAGGACGGCGAAAAAGGTGGAGACGGCGACCAGCCAGAGATGCTCCAAGGTAAATTCGAAGACCTGGCTGCGATTCTGCAGGATAAAGTGCAAGACGTTCATGGCTGATCTCCGGTGAATGTTCTCTTTCTTTATTCCTCTTCTTTATTCCCCAGGGATGAGACGACTAGCGCCGAAGGCGTCCACGTAGGCAGCGACCTGGGGTTCGGTCGAATTGACGAATTGCTCGGGTGTTTCAACGGTGATCAAGCGGCCGGCTTCCATGAAGGCGATGCGGGACGCGAGCCGCAAGGCTTCGCGGAAATCGTGGGTGACGAATACCACGGTCTTCTGAAGGCGCTGCTGGAGTTCGAGAAATTCGCGCTGCAATTGCGCGCGAGTAATGGGATCGAGCGCGCCGAAAGGCTCGTCCATCAAAAGAATGGGAGGGTCAGCGGCCAAGGCGCGGGCCACACCGACGCGCTGGCGCTGTCCGCCGGAAAGTTCACGGGGGTAGCGCGAGAGGAGTCCGGGGCTGAGGCCGACCAGTTGCAGAAGTTCCTGAACGCGCTGGCGAATGCGGTCAGCTGGCCAATTCTCGATTTGGGGAACAAGTCCGATGTTGCGCTCGACGGTGAAATGGGGGAAGAGGCCGACATCCTGGATGACATAGCCGATGAGACGGCGAAGGCGAATGGAGTCCCAAGAAAGAGTGGAGCGGTTGTCGACAAGGACCTCTCCCTCGGTCGGGGTGATCAGATGGTTGATCAGTTTCAGGGTGGTGGTTTTTCCGGAACCACTGCGGCCAAGAAGAACCAGAGTCTCACCGCGCTCGATTAAGAGATTCAAGTCCATCACGAGGGGCAAATTGGATGGAAGGCGATAGGAGACGCTGCGGAATTCGATAGCAGGGCGGAGGTCGCGAGAGGTGTTCATACCGAGCCAGACGTTGGAGATCGGATGGTGGATGCTAATTGTTATAGGCCGCGGCAGGCAAGCCGGTGATTTGAATGCCGCTGTGACCCTTGTGGCGGATGTTAAGGCCGATCAGCAGCGCGGTGATCTGCTCCACGATGCGGGCATTTTCCAGTTTTCCGCCGTCGATGGCGCGTAGGCCGGGAATCTTTCTGGCAAGGCCGCGGACAAGCAGATTGGCGTCGGGATCGTCGCCGCAGACGATGATGTCGCAGTCGATGGGATCGATTCCGTTGAGAAGTTCTGCAGAAGTATTGTGGAAGGCGGCGACTACCGACACACCTTTGGGAACGAGTTCTGCCGTTTCCTGTGCGGCGGAGCCTTGCCAGACGCCCAGAGTACGGGAAGCGCGGCCGCCGACGCTGGCGGCCAGGGGCACGGTGGCGTCGACGACGATGCTGCCGGGGCGAATGGCGGGCTTGATTTGCTTGAGCAATGCGGCGTGGCCCTCGAAGGGAATGGTGAGAACAAGCAACTCGGATTGAGCGCAGACGGCGGTGTTTTCGTCGCCGAACACTTGCGCGTTCGCACCGACTTTCCCTTTGATTTCGGCGGCGGCGTTCTGGGCGCGTTGGGAATCGCGCGATCCGATGATGACGGTTTCACCGGCGCGGGCCCAACGGAGGGCGAGGCCGAAACCTTCAGGACCGGTGCCACCTAAAACCGCGATGGGTCGAGGCATGACTCCTTATGCAAACTCCGTTATCCGAAATCCGGATTACGCAAATTCCGGTACAAGCGACTGCTCGAACGTGGCAGGATCCGGTTGCAATTTGATCTGGATGCGGGAGTACGTGGTGTTGCGCTCGGCGGGTATGCGTCCAGCTTCGAGGATCAGCGATTGGAACTGATCGGGGCTGGTGTACTGGCCGGCGGTGGCTCCCGGCTTCGCGGGAGATGTTTTCTTCCATCAAAGTCCCGCCGTAATCATTGGCACCGGCGTGCAGGCAAAGCTGGGAGAGGCGGCGGTTCAACTTTACCCAGGAAACCTGAATGTTGTTGATTGAGCCGGCCAGCAAAATCCGCGAAAGAGCGTGGATTTTGAGATGTTCGGCGAGAGTTGGGCCGGGGCGGGAAAGTCCCTGCTGGTAAAGCAAAGTGTTTTGATGAACGAAGCCGAGAGGAACGAATTCGGTGAAGCCTCCGGTTTCGTTTTGAATTTCGCGCAAAAGGAGAAGCTGATTTACCCAGTGTGTGGGGGTTTCAACGTGGCCGTACATCAGAGTCGAGGTGCTGCGAATGCCGCAAAGATGCGCGGTGCGAATGACCTGTTTCCACTGCTCGGTGGAGAGCTTATTGCGAGAAAGGATATGGCGTACTTCATCGTCGAGGATTTCGGCGGCTGTGCCGGGCAGAGTGCCAAGGCCGTTGTCGCGAAGCATGGAAAGATAGTCTGCGAGTGGCATGCCGGTGAGTTCGACGCCGTAGACGATTTCCATCGGTGAAAAAGCGTGGATGTGCATGCCGGGAACGGCTTGCTTGATGGCGCGCAGAATGTCACGGTAGTAAAACGGCGGAAGACCGTGGGGAAGTCCGCCCTGGATGCAGACTTCGGTAGCGCCGAGCTGCCAGGCCTCGGTGGCTTTTTGGGCAAGTTGTTCGAAGCTGAGAAAGTAGCTATCGGATTCGCGCGGGCCACGGCTGAAGGCGCAGAACTTGCAGCCGACGAAACAAACGTTGGTAAAGTTGATATTGCGATTGACGACATAGGTGACAAGATTGCCGGCGAGCTCGCGGCGGAGGGCGTCGGCGGCGACCAGGAGACCGAGAAGATTATCGCCTTCGGCGTAGGCAAGTTGCAGGCATTGCTCACGAGAAAGTTCGGCAGCGTCCTGCGATTCGAGCACTTGCTCCAAGGTACGGCGCAGCGAGGGATCCATGCGGGCGGCAGTTTCTGGCCACTCGAGGGCAGGAAAATTTTCCAGTTCGGAAGTACTGAGAGCTCGTGCCACAAATCCTCCTCAAACAGAAGGTTCAACGGAACAAATCATGCTTGGCCGGGCGAATCAGCTCGCGGGCGCTGCCTGGGCCGCCCTGGTAAGGGAAACCCCGGATGATGCAAGCAGGGACACGATCTAGCTTGCCGCAGACCAGGCCTGCAGCGCAAGCCAGTTCGTCGGCAACGGCGTCAACACTAGCGCGCAGAGGGTAGCCGTGGGAATCACGGTGGCCACGGTAATCGCGCAGGGGACGCAAGCCGGCAACGCCAATCGCGACCTCGGTAAGGCCCTCGCGCCAGGCCCGTCCGAAACTGTCGCTGATAATCACGCCGACGGAAATGTGAAGAGCTTTCTTGATGGCACGACGCAGTTGTGCTGCGGAGCGGTCGGGATTGTGAGGAAGCAGCAAGGCGTGAGTTCCACCGTTGACGTTAGAGACGTCCACACCGTTGTTGGCGCAGACAAAACCGTGGCGAGTTTGAGTGATGAGCACGCCGCGTTTCCGGCGGACGATGCGCTTGCTCTGTGCAAGCGAAAGCTCGATCACACGGGCATCGAGTTGGTAGCGGCGGGCCCAGGCACGAGAAGAGCGGGAGGGCGTAATGGTGGCCAAGTCGACGAGTTGGCCTTCCGATTTGGAGACAATTTTGTGTTTGATGACGAGGATGTCGTGGTTCTGGAGCGACAGCTTTCGAACTTTTAGTGCGGCGAGAAGTTCTCTGGCCAGAGAATCGCCGGGGCGGACCTCGCCGGGGAAGGGGATGGGGATGATGGAGATGGGGGTGATCTGCTTCACGCAAGGATTGTCAGCGAAGGTGTGCTTTCGCGTCAAAGCGGGCCTTCGGTCATCTTTAAGTTTAGGCAGGTGAAGAAAAACCAGTTCTCCGTTCTTAGTTCCCAGTTCTTGGTTCTCAATGATTATTCGTTGGCGGCTTGCGGTAAGTCGGAGAGATTCCAGTGGCGAAGAAGACGCTGGGAGCGGGTTTCACCGGGGGCGGATATCAGCTCAAATAAATCTGATGGCTGGTCTACGTCGAGGGCGATGCCTGGCAAATTCAGAACCACGCAGGGTTTCTGAGTAGCGTTGGCGGCGGCCAAGTGTGGCACGAAGCTGTCGTTGCCAAAGCGCAGGGGGAAAAGTCCTGCAGGACGGCGTAGTGCCGCATTCGTGCCCCGGCCATCGGAAGATGGTACAAGTACAGAACCCTCCGCGGGGGCATCCTCAAAAACTCTTTCGAGCTCCCAAGCCTGGATCAGAGGAATGTCACCGGGAATCACCAGGGTCGTATCGACACCACGCGACTCGCAGATGCGGGTTGCCATTTCAATGGCGTCGGTTTCGCTGCGGTTGGCATTATCGGGAATGACCGAAAAAGAAAAATGCCTGGCGAGTTGCAGGGCAAACGGGTCACTGGTGACGAGGCTGGGCTGGGGGCGCTCAGCCCAAGCGGCCAAAGTTGAAAGCACGTCGAAGAGCATCGTCTGAGCTAGTTCGGTGCGGTCGCGCTGACTGAGAGCAGGCGCGAGGCGTTGTTTGGCGTGGGCCAGATTCTTGACGGGTACGAGAATCATTGAGAATGTCTTTACGCTCGAAGCTTGATTGAAAGAACCAGTTCTCGGATATTAGTTCTCAGTTCTCAGTTTTTCAGCCTGCGGCTACGGTTCCGTCAGAGACGAAAGACAGAACCGCCCGCGCCAGGGCAGTCTTCTCCTCGGCTGTGCGCATAAGGGTTGCGGCGCAACGCACGCGCAGTCCAGCGGCGCGCAATTCCTCGGCAGATTGAGAGTCGCGCTGATCGACTACCAAAATGTCGAGGAACTCTTTGTACGCCTCGGCCACGCCAGCGATTGAAACGGGCAAGCCCTGAGCAGCCATAAGAATGCCTGCCGGACCCGAAACTGCGGCGCCGGCCACGATCGGACTGATTGCTACAACCGGCGCGCGAGTGTTCTTGAGCGCAGCGGTTATGCCGGGCACTGCGAGGATGGGGCCGATGCTGGTGACCGGGTTGCTGGGCGCGATCAGCACGACGCTGGCTGAAAGAATGGCATCGATGACTCCGGGAGCGGGCTGGGCTTCGGTAATGCCGGCGAAGCGAATGGAATTCACCGGGTCTTGATACCAGCGCTGCACGAAATATTCTTCGAAGCTGAGGTCTCCGGCGGGAGTGTCGACTCTGGTCTCGACGCGCGAATTGCACATGGGCAGGATAGAGGCCTGAACGCCGAGCTGGGAGGCGATTTCGAGGGTTGCTTCGGTGAGAGTTTTTCCCTCACGGAGCAATTTAGAGCGGAGCAAATGGACGGCGAGGTCTCGGTCCCCGACGTGAAACCAGATCGGCTGCGCCAGTTCCTCCATAGCTTGCAGACAGAAAAACGTGTCGCCTTTTACTCCCCAGCCACGTTCTTTGCTCAGCAAACCGGCCAGAACGTAGGTGATGGAATCGAGATCGGGCGAAACGTACAGACCCCACCACTCGAGATCGTCGCCAGTGTTCACGATGATGGTCAATTCTTTTGCGGGGACGACTTGGCGAAGGCCGTCGACGAATTTGGCGCCTCCAGTCCCACCGGTGAGCACTACGATCATGCCGTTGTCACCTCGCGTGCATAGCCCTGAGCGTCGGCGGCGGTTTTGACTTTGGTCGAGAGCAAGCCGGGCCGTGCCGTGACCGAGGGCAAGAATTCCGGATAGACCGGCAACCGCTGGCGCAGGAGATAGCCCCTGGTTTCCGTGCGCAATCTCAGCTCTTCGAGATGGGGCCAGGGCTTTTCCGGATTGATGAAGTCGGGGGTTAAAGGCGAAACGCCGCCCCAATCGTCCAATCCCGCATCGAGAAGATCTTCGTAGCACGGAGCTGAAAGATTGGGTGGGGCTTGAATGTTGACCCTGGGCATGAGCAATCGGGCAACGGCCACGGCGCGAAGCATCTCGCCGTGAGTAGGCTCAGGCCAGTTGGACATGGGAATTTCGGGTTTGACCCGAAAGTTCTGGATAATCACTTCCTGGATGTGGCCATAGCGGAGGTGCAGGTCGCGGATCGCTTCCAACGTAGCAACGCGATCTTCGATGGTCTCTCCGATGCCAATCAGCAGCCCTGTCGTAAAGGGGACACCCTGCTTACCGGCTTCTTCAATTGTGCGCAACCGCCTGGCAGGAACTTTGTCGGGCGCGTTATCGTGGGCCTTGCCGGGCTGAAGAAGAGAAGCGTTGGTAGTCTCAAGCATCAGCCCCATGCTGGGCGAAACCGCCGCGAGGCGCGTGATCCACTCAGCGCTGAGCAGCCCGGGGTTAGGATGTGGCAGAAGCGCGGTTTCGCCCAGAACCAGTTCGCACATGGCTTCGAGATAGTGAAGTGTTGACTTGTACCCCAGGCGGCGCAATATCTCTCGCATCGCGGGAAAGGCGAGTTCGGGCTTGTCGCCCAGACTGAAAAGCGCTTCAGTGCACCCCATGCGTTCGCCGGCCCGGACTACCTGCAAAACCTCTTCTGGAGTCATGGTGTGAGCGCCTGGTGCGCCGGGGTCGCGGCGAAAGGTGCAGTAACCGCAATAATCACGGCAGAGATTAGTCAGGGGAAGAAAAACTTTGCGGGAATACGTGATAATCCCCGGCTTGAAGCGCTGCTTCACTGCAACCGCTGCCGCGAGAAGACCAGGAAGGGAGTCGTCATCCAGACGGAGCAGCTGGTAAGCCAGATCATGAGTAACTGGGAGGCCGGAGCACAACTCGTCCCAGAACGAAGATAACGGTGGGAACGACGAGATTTGGTGTCCGGCAGCCAATATGTTGCCTCGCGGGCTTTCAAAATCATACATGAGCCAAACCCCAGGAGCTAAAGCTGGGAACTGAGAACTGGTAACTAACAACTAGATTCTTTGGCAAGAAACTCCTCGCAACTGAAACTGTCCCATCTCGAACAAGTGCACCCATAAAAGAGCTCTTTCGCATGAAAACCAGTTCCTAGTTTCCGGTTCTCGGTTCTCAGATTTGGCTCGTCCGCTCGGACTCGGTCGTCTGAGCCTACCGGTCCATGGGAAGTCTGGGACTAAGCAAATCGGTTAAACTCAGGGCGGCACCTCTCTTTCCATGAGCATCACGCAGGCAGACTTTCGTAGAGCGCTGGGCTGTTTTGCGACTGGGGTCACGGTAATCACGGTTGACCAGGAAGGTGAAGTTCATGGCATGACTGCCAACGCCTTCGCTTCAGTGTCGCTGGACCCACCTCTGGTGCTCGTGTGTGTAGACCGGCGAGCGCGCACTCACGGGCATCTGCATGCCCGGCAGCGCTTTGGGGTGAACGTCCTGGCGCAGGACCAGCGGGCCATCTCAGAATATTACGCTCGTGCCACGGCCGACAATCAACGGCCGGAAGAAGCGGGCGCCCATTTTGACCGAACTTCGCACGGGACACCGCGGTTACGTGGAGCGCTGGCTTATCTCGAGTGCCGCCTCCATACCACGCACGATGCAGGAGATCACACCATATTTATCGCGGCGGTGGAAGACATTTTGGTGCGGGAAGGCAATCCTCTGCTGTATTTCCAGGGAAGATATCACAAAATCGGCCGAGGCTCTGCCCGTCCGAGTCAGCGCCCAAGGCGAAGGAAGAAGCGCGCGAGCGCAGCCAGGCGCAAATCGTAGGAGGGAACTAATGGCGAATCGAAGACAGTTTCTGCGAGGCGTGGCGGGAGCGGCAGCTCTAACTGTCACTACTGGGGTGAGCAGTTTTGGCAGGGCGAAAAAACTACGGATGTTCGCCACCATGCCGGGTTCCGGTGGCCCCGACCGCCTGCCGCCTGAATGGTATCAGCGGAAGATCAAGCAAGTGCAGGAGGAGATAAAGAAGCAAAAGCTGAATGCGCTTCTTCTGCTCAACGCCACGAACGTCATTTACACGACGGGATATTTTCATCTTTCCACGGAGCGTCCGTTGGCGGCGCTGATTCCCGAGTCTGGCGATCCGACGATGTTTATCCCAGAACTCGAAACCGACCAAATCAAGCTGTGGTGGGTAAAGGACTATGAAGCTTACTTTGATTACCCGGGACCGGTAAACCGTGTGCAGTGGATTTTTGAGCGCGTCGCGAAGCGGGGATTCGGCGGGGGACGCATTGGCGTGGAAGAGCCCACTCCCAGCCGGCGGGAACACATGAAACAAGGCGCTCCTAAAGCCACCATCGTGGAGGCAGGGGATATTGTCAGCGACATGCGTTGGGTGAAGGACGAAGACGAGTTGCGGGTCATGCGCCGGTCGATGTATTTCGCTGACTTCACTGTCCAGTCTGGCCGCGAGTTTGTGCAGCGAAACGGCAGCGTAACTGAAGATCAAATCCTCAAGGCGACGGCAGATGCGGTGGCGGACAAGATGTCGAAGGAGCTTACTGATGTGGTGGGCGTCGGCATTGAGCCGCCGTTTGGAGGACTTGTGCCATTCGGCAAACGCTCGGCTTTTCCTCATGCCGTTCCCAGCAAAGACCGGTTGAAGCCTGGCGATGCCTTGATTCTGAGTTATGGCGCTCAAGTGGGCGGATACAACGTGGAGTGCGAGCGGTCTTTCAGCATCGGGAAGCCCAGCGACCACGCCAAGCGGTTGTATGATGCGATGCTGGCGGCGCATGACGCCGGTACTGAGAACATGAAGGAAGGTGCGGTTGCCGAAGAAGTGGACAAGAAGAGCCTGGACCAAATCCGCAAGGCGGGGTTCGAAAAGTTTCTCAAACACCGCACCGGGCACGGAATTGGTCTCGAGGGGCATGAGTCCCCATGGATCGCGGAAGGCGATAAGACGGTGTTGAAAGAAGGCATGACTTTCAGTTGCGAGCCCGGGGTCTACGATCCTGATTGGGGCGGCTTCCGTCATTCGGACACTGTGATCGTCCGGAAAGACCGGGGCGAGGTCATGAATAGCTACCCTACCCGGCTGGAGGACATGATTATTGAGATTTGAGCGGGCAGCCGGTTGGAACTCTCTCCGTGGAACGGCATCTAATGAATGGACTAACTTCTATGACTGAAAAGCAAACTGAAACAGCGAAGCTCACAAAAACTGAAGAGGAATGGCGGAAGCAGCTTTCGCCCGAGCAGTACCACGTTACGCGCAAAGCAGGAACCGAACCGGCATTCACCGGAAAATATTGGAAGACCAAGGATCCGGGAGTGTACGCCTGTGTCTGTTGCGGGCAGCCGTTGTTCAGTTCGGACACCAAGTTCGACTCGGGAACGGGCTGGCCCAGCTTCTGGGAACCTGCAACTGAGGAAGCGGTGGCGACGCACACCGACCGGGCTTATGGCATGACTCGGACCGAAGTTCGCTGCTCCCGCTGCGATGCCCATCTGGGGCACGTTTTTGAGGACGGTCCGAAGCCCACGGGCCTGCGGTATTGCATGAACTCGGCGTCGCTGGATTTGAAGCCGGGAGAGGGGCAGAAGAAGTAAGGTGCGGCGAGCCCTCTTTCCTCAGAGCTAAAGCTCGTAGCCCCGGACGGGTCGTCCGGGGCTGCGTAAATCGATAAGAGGGCGTCCGGGCTGCGTGCAACCTTTTACGCGTGCGCGACCGCGGTGGCCGGTTTCGGCTGGTCGGTTGTGACCGGCTTAGCAGGCTCGCTTACAAGGGGCTTGGCCTGCACCTTCTCGCTCTTGTGTTCCGCGCTGCGGACCTGCACGCTACCTTTGAGCACCGCGCCATCTTCCACGCTGATGCGTTGGGTTATTACGTCTCCCGTCAACGATCCTTCGCTGCGGATGTCCACGCGATCTGTGCACTGAATGTTCCCGGTAACTTTGCCCATGATGACGACTTCACGGGCGGTGATGTTGGCGGCGACGCTGCCATTGCGCCCGACGGTGACGCGGTTTTCGGCAATGTTGATGGTGCCCTCAATGCGGCCATCCACGTAGAGGGTTTCCGAGCCGCTGACTTCGCCCTTGATGACGAGCGAACGCCCGATCGTGGCCTGGTCGGTCGGAGAGCTGATCTTGCTCGGCGTGTAGGTTTGGTTCGACTGCGATTTTTGGGAATTGTCTGGTGGCTGCAGCATCGTCCGGCCTTCCTTATTTTTCCGCGCGGCGGGCTGGCTTGCCGGGGCGGTGAAGTCTTTGAATCCGTGGCCTTAGGGCCAAGCTGACTATCGCACGCGGACGCGGGATAGAGGAGGTTACCGAAGAACCTGTACGGGTGCGGGGAAAGCGCGGAAATCAGGCCTGGAGCGCCTGTCCCAGGCCTTCCCATTCGGTCATGCAGGCTTGCAGTTCGGCGCGATATTTTGCTAGTTCCTGGTTGATTCGCTGGGTTTCTTCGGAACTGATGAAGGTTTGCCGGGAGGTTTCGCCGGCAGCGATGGCCGTTTCCAGACGGCTGATTTCTCTCTCAAGTTCCCGTACTCGTTCTTCCAACTGCTTGCGTTTGATCGGGTTCAGGCGCTTGGATTTAGATTCCGTCGGGGTTGGTTGCTCGGCGCGCGCACCGTTTCCCGGCAGTTTGGCCGCGGATGCCGAGACCACCGATTCCTGCAAGCGCGCCGCGCCGCCTTCCTTGCGCCAGCGGTAATCCTCGTAATTGCCGGGATAGACTTCCACGCGGCCATCGCCGATCTCGAACACCCGCGTGGCCAGCTTGTCGATGAAATAGCGGTCGTGAGAGACAAAGACGACAGTGCCGGTGTAGTCGCTCAACGCCTTGAGCAGGACATCTTTGGCGCGCATATCGAGATGGTTGGTGGGCTCGTCAAGCAGCAGGAAGTTGGCGGGATGTAGCAGCATCCTAAGCAGGGCATAACGGTTACGCTCTCCGCCGGAAAGCACGCCGATGCGCTTGAAAACGTCGTCGCCGGAAAACAAAAAGCAGCCGAGCAGGGTTCGCAGCTCGGTTTGAGTGAAGCGGGGAGCGAGGTTGCCGAGGTCGTCGAGAATGCGGGCGTCGGGGTCGAGTTCCTTATATTGATCTTGCGCGAAGTAGTCCCCTAGAACGTTGTGGCCGAGCCGGCGCTCGCCTTGCGTGAGCGGCTCTTCTTCTGCCAGCAGTTTGATCAAAGTGGATTTGCCCGCGCCGTTTACGCCGACGAGAGCAATCCGGTCACCGCGCTCGATGATGAAATTGACGTCGCGAAACACTTCTTTCTCGCCGTAGCTTTTGCTGACGTTGGCGAACTCGGCCACGATCCGGCCGCTGGCCTTGGGCTGCGGAAACGAAAAGTGGATGGTGCGTTCTTCCTCTGGCAGCTCGATGCGCTCGATCTTTTCCAGTTCCTTGATGCGGCTTTGCACCTGCTTGGCTTTGGTCGCCTGATAACGAAAGCGGCTGATAAAGACTTCGAGTTGTTCGATGCGCTCCCGCTGCGTTCGAAAAGCCGCTTCGAGTTGCTCCAGCCGCTGGGATTTTTCGGCCAGATACTTGTCGTAGTTGCCGCTGTAGAAATGAATGTGCTTGTTCCAGATCTCGGCGGTTTTGTTGACCGTCACGTCGAGAAAATAGCGATCGTGCGAAATCAACACGTAAGCATACGGATAGTTGGTGAGGTACTCTTCCAGCCAGTTGCGGGCTTCGAGGTCGAGATGGTTGGTGGGCTCGTCTAGCAGAAGAAGATTGGGCTTCTGCAAGAGAAGCTTGGCCAGTGCGATGCGCATCTGCCAGCCGCCGGAGAATTCTTCAGTCTGGCGCCCCCAATCTTCTTTGCGAAAACCTAAGCCTGAAAGTACCGTGCCTACGTGGGACTCGATGGCATAGCCGTCATGGGTTTGAAATTCGTGCTCGATCCGGTGGTAACGGTCGGCGACCTGAGCATACTCATTGGAAGTGTGGTCGAGTTCTGACATGCTGCGTGTCAGGTCTTCCATCTCCTGCTCCATGGCGCGGAGCTTGGAGAAAACCGACATGCATTCGGCAAAGACGGTTTGACCGGAGAGCGCGAGGCCGTCTTGCGGCAAATAGCCCGCGCTGATGCCCTTGGCGGTCGAGATCGAGCCATAGTCGAGGGTTTCGATTCGGGCAAGGACCTTCATCAGCGTGGATTTGCCGGTGCCGTTCGCGCCCACCAGGCCAATGCGGTCTTTGGACGTGATCAGCCAGTCCGCTCCTTCAAAGAGCAGCTTGTGGCCGTAGCGCTTTCCCGCAGAGGACAGCTGAATCATAGGGCTGATTCCATCGTCTCATGAGAGAGGGAACTGCAAAAGGCGGAAGGAGTTCCTTGACGCAGAAAATCCTGGCTAGGGCGCGGCGAGCGCTTTCGGGGCGATGATGTGTTCCATCGCCCGGTCAATCACGGCTTGCAGCTCGCGGGCGTACTTGACCTCGCGGCCTTTGGCGAGAATCTTCTTGGCGTCGTCGGCAGAAAACCAGGTGGGATTGCGAGTGAGTTCGTCAGGCTGACCGATGTGGTCGACTTCAAGAAGAAAGGCTTTGATTACAAACTCGCGAACTCCCGGCGGTTTCCAGAAGACCCCTTTGGAATGGATATATAGGTGAAAATGTCGCGGCTCGATGGTGCCTTGTACGCCGGCTTCTTCCCAGGCTTCGCGCTCGGCCGCCTTGCTGTGCGAGAGGGAAGTATCAGGATCGCCCTTGGGAAAGGTCCACTTGCCGCCGCCGTTGGTGTTAACTAGAAGGAACTCGACGGTAGCCCCTTGCCGCCGGAAACACACGGCTGCGACCTGCAGCGGCAGAGCATGATGCGGAATGCGCTGAGTCGCCATTTTGGGGCACGAATCCTGCTCTGATCGTACCTCGAAGATATTTCAGCAATGTTAAAGTGCAACTAAAATTGTGCAAGCTATTGTTACCAAAGGGTTACGTCCAAGTGGGACATCGCACTCCGAGGCTGCGTCTGAACAAGGCAGTAAGCGAAGCGGCGGCAAGGATGATCAAGAACGGGTCGGTGATGGGAATTCTGAACCGGCTGACGACCTGGAATGGAATCTGCAGAATCCAAAACAGGAGCGCACCCATGGCACACCACCACGCAAGTTTGGCGTCTCGTTTCCGCAAGAGGTTCCAGCCCACCAACGCGAAGATCTCGAGCGACATCATCATGATGCCACTTATAGCAACAACGATCCTCGAATAAGTCTGCGGATTGAGCCAGGGCCTCCAATAGGCCAATGCATTTCGGACCAAGCGAAGGCCGAATGCCTCTGGGTCGGTGCCGAGATTCCGGAATGCAAGCCTATACCATTCTCGATTCCGGCTTGACGGCGTCGACGCGGTGCGGTCAATTTCGCGAGCGATCGCCGGTGATATGACAGTTTCAAACTGAATCGAGGCCGAAGAAAACGCGTTCTGATCTGCGAGCTGATTGATCTCCGCCATTTCCGGGCTTGTTCCCCTCCAGAAGTTGTAACCGCCCGCATCGTTGACCAGAATGAACTCGTGATACCGCAATCCATTTCGTACGGCCCATGGACCGAGGCAGACAGTCGCACCGATTACGAACCAAGTGATCAGTTGCAATTGTTCTTTCTTTTTTGCCCACCCTAGATGCACGAGGGTCGCCGGGAGCAAGAGTAGGAGAACGAGACCGATCGGGCGGACGAGCGCCGCCGCACCCGCACCGACCCCGGCACCGAGTGTGAGGTGGGGAGACGGATGCCCCACAGCTCGCAGGGTCAGGTAGATTGATAGCAGAAACAGGAACATGAACAGTCCTTCGGTCTGCAGATCACACACCTGTGCCACAAAGAATGGGTAGATGGCCGCACCTGTTGCGCAAAGAAGGCTTACTCGCCGGTCCAGGAATAATTTCTCTGCCAGCAGGAACACGAGCGCGACCGACATGGAGTCAATAATCGCGAGCGCAATTTTTACCAGCCAGATCATTTGGGTATGACAGACAGTTGCCGCCACGATAAAGAACGGCAGTCCGGGAGCACGAAAGAACGGCATGGCGCCTCGATCTGGATATGAAGCCGACTGACAGAGACTCGTCGCCGCCGAAAGATAACCGGCGGCATCTCCAAACTTCATCAAGGAAGGCCCGTATGCGTATATCGATGCCAAACGCACTATTAGCGCGATGGCCACAACTGTGCTGAGGAAAACCCGTTCATACTTTTGCATTTGGATCAGTGCTTTCATAGACTGCCAGACAGTGCCCTAACGAGCCGTGTTCGGTCCCCTCACACGTGCGCAGGCTGACCGAGAGTCGGAAGGATGGAAGCAGATCTATTTCCGAGCACCCACACGGACGTCGGTTTTGGCGTCCATGGTTTTCATGAAATCCAGAATCATCTGAACGACCATCTCGTCGCCGATCGCAGTATTAATCATGCTGTGGTAAACAACGCGGCTCGGCCACTCCACACCAAAATACTTCGCGATGAAATCGGCCCGTTCGCGGTCAACGGTATCCGCCAGCTCCTGAGCCTCGGTTTCACTCTTGCCGCGAGACCGCAACCGTCGAATTTTGTCCTCTCGCGGAGCATAAAGGAACACACGCAGCGTGTCTGTGCGGTCTCTAAGAAAATGCTGTGATCCTCTGCCGACAATTATGCAATTTCCGGTTTCCGCCGCACGCAAAACCACGCGCTGGGTGATTTTCAAAATGCTCTCGCTGTCGACCATTTGCAGCTTGGGAGCATTTAGGCTTCCCTCATAACTTCCCCGCATGAAAGACTTGAGGAGCCGGTAATAGAGAGGATCGGTACGCTCCTCTCGTACCTCGACGACCGCTTTGGGACAGTTCGCAAGTCTGGCGATCTCCTCGGTGAGGAGCTGATCCCAAAGCTTCCAGCCAAGGTGCGACGCCAGCAATTGAGCGATTTCGCCGCCGCCGCTTCCATACTCGCGTTCAATGGTGACGATCTTTATCATGGAAGTCTCTACGCAAACTGCTCACAGAACGCCATTCTATTGCATATTACTCCGCTCAGCCCACCTCCACCGCACCCCCGCCGCCGGGATCATTCTTTTTCAAAACAAAAGTCATACAGAACATGATCGCCGCCCCTACACAAAGGACCATGAAGGTATCGATGTATGCCAGGCTGCCCGCTTGCGCTTGAATGGACCGGTAAATCCTGGCATAGGCTCCCATCTGCGCATCCGGAGCGCTCAATCCGGAGTGAGCCAGGCGCTGGGTGAGTCCGCTTACCGAGTTTTGGAAATTTGGATTCCCCGCCCGGGTGTATTCAATCAGCCTGGCTTGATGGAATTGCGAGCGCCGCGCAATTAATGTCGTGACCAGGGAAGTCCCCACGCTGCTTCCCATATTGCGCATGAAATTAATGATCCCTGCGACCGCGTTGTTCTTCTCCGGCGAAATTCCGATGTAAGCGACCAGCGTAATCGGCACAAACAGGAACCCCAAACCAATCACCTGGGTGATGCGCAACCAGGTGGCCGCACTGAAGCTGATCTGCAAGTCAATCCGCTGCGTGGAATAGTACATGGCGATGGATAAGGCGAGCCAGCCAAACGCGATCAGTCGGCGCGCCTGGATCTTGGTGGTCAACTGGCCCATGATGGGCATCTCTATCAGTAAGACGACACCTCCGGCCGAAAGCGCAAGTCCAGCCAGCTCAGAGGTGTACCCCAAAAGCGTCTGCAGGAACTGCGGCATCAGGACCAGACTGCTGAACAACATGATTCCCAGCATGAACATCATCAGGCTGGCGCTCGCGAAGTTAAAGTTGCTGAACATGCGGACGTCGATGATCGGCGTCTTTTGAAACCACTCCCAGATAACCAGCGAGAGCAGGCATACGGTTGCCACGACGATCAGGGTCGTAATGAAGTGCGATCCAAACCAGTCATCCTCCTGGCCCTTGTCGAGCAGTACCTGCAACGCCCCGATGCCCAGGGTGAGAAGAGCGATGCCAATGTAGTCCAACTTCACCCCAGCTGCCTTAAGCCGAGCCAAGTAGGGAGGATCCTCGACAAAGTGACGAACCAGAAACCACGTCGCCAGCCCGACCGGGAGATTGATGAAGAAGATCCACCGCCAGGAATAGTTAAAGGTGATCCACCCGCCCAGGGTTGGCCCAATGGTGGGCGCCATGATGGCCGTAATGCCATACAGTGCAAACGCCAGTCCTCGCTGTTGCGGCGGGAAAGTGTCGGCCAGAATAGCCTGCGCCATGGGCTGCAAGCCGCCGCCGCCCGCGCCTTGCAACACCCGGAAGAAAAGCAGAAATCCGAGACTGGGCGCTACACCGCAGAGCAAAGAACTCACCGTAAACACAGTCAAACAGGCCATAAAAAAGCGCTTCCGTCCTAGGGCGCCTGCCAGCCAGCCGCTGATGGGCAAGACGATGGCATTCGAGACCAAATAAGAAGTCAGCACCCAGGTACTCTGGTCGTTGCTCGCGCCCAGATTCCCAGCCATGTACGGCAAGGCCACATTGGCGATGCTGGTGTCGAGCACCTCCATGAAGGCCGCCAGCGCCACGACAACAGCGATCAGCCAGGGATTGTATTTAGGCCGCCAGACATCCTGGTCGAGGGTGAGCGCCGCAGAACTCATCGGAGATATACATCCGGCACGACGTTCATGCCGGGCCGAAGCTGGTGGTCCCGGTTCTCACCCGGGGCGAGAACGATCTTTACCGGAACCCTTTGCACAATTTTCACGTAGTTGCCGGTGGCATTCTCCGGTGGAAGCAAACTGAACAGGGGTCCGGTTGCCCCCGCGATGCTGTCTACGCGGCCTTTTAGGGTTCGGCCAGTCGAATCCACGTGGATTTCCGCTTTCTGTCCGACGCGCATGTGCCTGAGCTGCGTTTCTTTGAAATTCGCCGTGACCCAAACTTCATCGAGGGGCACCACCGTGAGAAGTTGCTGCCCGGGTTGAACGTTCAAGCCGACGACCACTGTCTTATTCACTTCACCGGTGACCGGCGCAACGATTTTGGTGTATTGAAGGTTCAATTCCGCTTGTTCGAGCAGCGCGCGCTTTTGCTCCACATCCTGGATCGCGGCCCGCACGCGAGCCCGGGTAGAGGACACCTGCTGCGGCCCGGTCTGCGCGGATTGGTGATTGGCCTCGGCTTGGGCCAAACGACTCTGGGCCTGTTGCACGAACTGTTGTGCAGCAGACTCATTGGCGCGGCCTGCCGCCACCGACGCAGTGCTTGACCTGGCCACCGCCAACGCTTGATCGTAAGTTTGCTCAGACACTTCTTGTTTATCTACCAGCAACTTGTAGCGGCGGAGATCGTCCTGCGCCTTGACGTCGTTGGCTTCCGCCGCTTCCAGTTGAGCATGGGCAGCGGTGAGTTGCTTTTCGGCGGCAATGATCCCAGCTTTGGCGTTTTGGATATCGGAGGCGGTGAACCTTAGTTGGCTGGAAGTGGTCACCGAGGTGATGGGCACTGTTATATTCAGCGATTGAGCAGTCGCTTCGGCGCTGGCCAGATTGGCTTGCGCCTGCGCGACCGCAACCTCGTAGTCTTTGGGGTCGATCTCCACCAGCACGGTGCCTTTCTGCACCCACTGGTTGTCGTCCACGTTGACTCGCACCACATAGCCGGAAATGCGCGCGCTGACGGGATAAAGGTGAACATCCGCTTGAGCATCGTCAGTGGATTCGTAACTCGATAAGTAGCGCCACACGAAGATACCGGCGACAAGCACCACTGCGATCACGGTCAGAATCACGATGTTTCTGCGTCGCTTGGGGCTTTGGCGCACCGGCGGCGTATAGTGCCCGGCCGTCAAGGGCGCGGGATCGCCCGGGGATTCTTTTCCTGTCTCCGGTACTGGACGGGGCCGGTTCTCTTCCGCCATGTTCATTTTCCTCTGAAATATTCCTTGACCCCTGCCTCGGCGATGCCCAGAGCACGAACCAGGGAAATTTTCGCGTAATTATAGTTGTAGAGACTCGAGATGTACTGTTCGTGCGCGCTGGCGACTGCCTCTTGCGATTGCACCACTTCCACCGTATCCGTGACACCCGCGCTGAAACGATCGCGCGACTGGGCCAGCGTCTCTTGCGCCAAATCAATGTTGCTGCGCGCCACGTTCACCTGATCCGCCGACGACTGCAGGTTCAGCAGCGCAGTGCGCACGTCGGCGTCGATCTGCGCCCGCAGATTGTCCAGGCGCTCGCGGCTCTGCTCGATCCTCGCATCGGCCTGCAAAACATCCCCGTGAACGCTGCCGCCCTGAAAGATCGGAATCGACAGCGTCCCGCGCACGTCGGCCACTGGTGTCGCGGTGGAGGGATGCGACCCTCCCAATCCATAGTCCGCGTTAAAGGAAAGCGAGGGGAAATAGCCGGCCACTGCAGCCTTGCGGGAGAACTCTGCTGCGCGGAGGTCGGTCACTGCTGACTGGTAATCAGAACGCGAGGCGTACGCGCGTTGCAGGGCCTCATCGACCGTGATCCCTTTGAACGGCTCATACGGCGATTTGTCTATAAAGTCGAATTCCTGCCCGGGGGCCAAGCCGATCACGCGCGCCACGGTCAGCTTCTGGATGGCAAAGTCATTCTTCGCCTGGATCAGCTGTTGTTGCCGAGTTTGAAGCTCGACCCTGGCGCGCAGGCCGTCGATGGCGGGCGAGGTACCGGCCTTCACCTGGTCCGTCGCCTGATCGTAGATCGCCTGCGCTGCCTTGACCTGCGCTTCGTCCGTTTCAATGCGGGCCTCGTCGGCGATGGCCTGCAAGTAGGTGTAGCCCACGGCTAACACAACCAGATCGCGGGCGTCCTTGAAGGTATAATTGGCGGATTTTACACTCTGGCTGGCTGCGCGGGTAGCATTGATTGACTTCCAATCGAACAGGGTCTGGGTCACTGAAGCACGGGCGTCAAAGTAAGAAAAAGGGCCGACCGATGCCGGGACGCTGATTCCGCCAAAACTGCTGAGGCCCAGCTCCCTGAGATTGATCTTCGACTCTGCTATGTAAGGGCTGCCCGTGACATGCGGCAGAAGAGTGCTTAACTGTTCCCATCTCCGTCCCCGGGCAGAGCGAATGTCCGCATTCGAGAGCAGAAGTCCGAGATTTTGTCTCAATCCACGGTCGATGGCGTCTTGCAACGAGAGCGGCATGACTCCAGGAACCAGCTTTCCCGGTACGCTGCCGGCGAACGGGCTCACCCCGGCTGTCCCGGGAATGGCTTGGCCGGGAGTGCTCGAACCAGGTGTTGTCTCGGTTTGCGCAAGCGACGTCAAAGCCGCGCAAATCAAGACTCCGGCCAGCAGGAAAACGCGGCGGCGTTCGTAACTGAGCCTCAAGGGGAGCCTCCTGCGCTCGCATTCTAGCGGCGGCAGTGCCGAAGGGGCAACATTCTAGCCCGAACCGGTCGCCTTCATCGCACGATCGATTCGGTACTCAGCTTGGGACCGTGCCAGCACAGAAAATTGTGTTGATTCGCCCAAGCTCGGTCGAGATGCAAACGTTTCGGTTTAGACTGGTCTCAGTTCCGCCTGATAGCGACAGGACATACTAGTTCACGCCCGTTTGACCGATTGTAAGTCTGTCCTGTCGGGCATGATCTGGGCTACGTTGCAAGCCTCTCAGGCATCTAAACTATTTTTGGGAGGTTCAATTGAGAAAGCGGAGCCTGCTGGTTCTTTTTGGCATCCTTGTCATGTTCCACCAGACCAGTGCTGCACAGGAACTGGACGCCGCCTTCGGCGTGGGAACCATGAACGCCCCTTCCCCGACCGCAAACAGCAATACGGCTAGCCTAAATGGAGGCGCCTATCCGGCCTTCAGCGCAGATTTTATTCTGAAACGCCGCTTTGGCGTTGGCGGTGAACTCGCCTGGCGAGGAACCCGGAGTGTCTTTCAGGAAATTCAACCCTACCGTCCGTTGTTCTACGACTTCAACGGAATCTACGCCCCGAAGCTCAGCAAGCATGTGACCGCTGAAATGATGGCCGGCATCGGCTGGGAAAGCATTCGCCTGTATCAGCCCTTCACAACCTGCGGTTTCACATCGTGTACAGACTTCGTCAGCAGCAATCATTTCCTGGGACATTTCGGCGGCGGCCTTCGTTATTACGTTTGGGGACATCTTTTCGTCCGGCCAGAGGCGCATCTTTACCTGATCCACAATAACGTCGAATTCAACTCGGCTCATGCAGTGCGCTATGGCGTATCAATCGGCTATACATTTGGCGGCCCGGGATTCTGACCCGAAGAATTCGGTGCCGAGTTAGGCCTAAACTTTGAAGACCAGCCCCGCAATGGCCGCCGCTCCGATCAGCCAGGCTGAGTTGATGCGGTAACGCCACAGCGCCAAGAGGCTCGCGAGGCAGATGAGCAAGCTGCGCCAATCCACGATCGCCGCTTTGCCCAGCTGCCATGTGACCACAGCCATAAGAGCCAGCGAACCGGCGACGACGCCGTCCAGAATCGCTCCCGCCAGAGGAGATTGCCGAATTTTCGGAAGCAGCGGCCCGCTCGCAGCGGCCAGAAGAAATCCAGGCAGAAAAATGCCCAGCGTTGCGCCTACCGCTCCCGGAATTCCGTCGAGAATGTAACCGATAAACGTGGCGGTGGTGAACACCGGACCTGGCGTGAATTGGCCCACGGTTACGGCATCGATCAATTGTCTCTCTGTGAGCCAGTGCAAGCGCTCGACGAACTCTGCCCGCAAAAAGGCCAGCAATACATATCCGCTGCCGAACACGACTGATCCGACTTTCAGGAATGAGAAGAACAATTGCGCCAGGCCAAAAGGAATTGCTGTGGCGACAACCACTGGAACACTCCAGAAGCGGATACCGATCGGCCATGCCAGAGACGCTGCATTTCCTCGGCCACGTTGGCTCCACAACGCAACGCCGGAAGCCACTCCGGCAGCCACGAGTACGAGCAGAGCATCCACAGAAAGCGCCGCGAGAACCACCGATACGCCCGCGATCACGGCCAGCGGCCATGTCTTAATGGCAGAACGGCCGAGGCTCCACAGTGCTTGAACGATGATCGCAATCACCACAGGCTTGATCGCGTAGAGCATTCCTTGCACCTGGGGCAATGACTGATAACGAACGTAAGCGGCAGCAAGGAGCGAGACTAGAATCGCGGCGGGCAGAATGAAACAGGTTCCGGCTACGACCAATCCACGCCAGCCTCGCTTGGTCTGGCCAATGAAAATTGCTACTTCGGTCGAACTGGGGCCGGGAATCAGGCTGGCGGCGGCGATACGATCCAGGAAGTCAGCCTCGGTGATCCAGTGCCGGCGGCGCACGAATTCTTCTTGCATTAACGCGATGTGCGCGGCCGGACCTCCAAACGCGATGGTGCCAAGCTTCAGGAACGCGAACGCCAGTTCCGCGAGTGAGACCTGAGTTGTTGATTTCTGAGCCAAGGATTTTCCGGTGCACAGTCTCGTACTCGGACAATTTGCTGAATAAGAGCTAGAAGCCGGCAGCGCGAATCAGCACTCCAGCCAAAACTCCACCGATCAGAGGTCCTAGTATCGGCACTGGCGCATAACTCCAGTCTGATCCACCCTTGTCCGCAATGGGGAGGACGGCGTGAGCCAGGCGAGGCCCGAAATCGCGCGCCGGATTAATCGCGTATCCCGTGGTGCCGCCCAGCGACAATCCGATGCCCCACACCAGGGCCCCGACCAGGTACGGCCCCAGTCCCAAAGATGGGCCGATTGCGGTAACGCTCTTTGAGAAGATCGCTCCGACTACGAATACCAGCACCAGAGTTCCAATGATTTCGCTCGCCAGATTCGCCACGAAGTTGCGAATTGCCGGAGTGGTGCAGAAGCACGCCAGTTTCAGCCCGGGATCTTCCGTCTGTTTCCAATGCGGATAAAAATGCAACCAGACGAGCCCCGCGCCCGCGAAAGCCCCCAGCACCTGGGCCACCGCATAAGGAATGCACTTACGAAAACTGCCGGACGAAACGGCAAATCCCAACGTCACCGCCGGATTCAGGTGCGCATCGCGGCTGCCGCAAGCTAGGGCAGTGAAGACTCCAGCCATCACAGCGAAGGCCCACCCTGTGGTAATCGCCATCCAGCCCGCACCTTCTCCTTTGGAACGCTTCAGCAGAGTGTTGGCGACCACGCCGTCACCCAGCAGAATCAGTACCAGCGTACCCATGAACTCACCGAACAGCGGAGATGCCATCACAGTGCCTTTCGCGCGTGGAAGCCCAGCTTTCGCGGGAAGAGTATATGCCTGTGGCAGCCGACGCGGCAGCCAACAGTGGCACGAGCGGAAAGCAGAGGGTTCGAGGCCTCGGCTATAATCGAAAAGTATTTCTTTCCCGGAGTCGGGGCGTAGCGCAGCCTGGTAGCGCACCTGCCTTGGGCGCAGGGGGTCGTAGGTTCAAATCCTATCGCCCCGACCAATATCTCTGATATTCATGAGGTAGAATGCCCGTAATCAGCAATCACGCGGTGTGGCGGAATCAAGCGGGCACCCTCGCATAAGACCTCACATAAAACTAAATAATGCGTGGCCGGAAAAGCAAGAATGCCAATCAGCAGGCGCGAGTTCATTTCCAGAGTTGCTCAGGCAGGCGGATACGGCGCCGCTTTTATGACCATGCATTCGCTTGGCCTGCTGGGCATGGTCGAGAGCGAGCAGCAGAAAGACTTTCCACTGCCTCCATCCGCCGGCCGCGGGACAAAAGTGATCATTCTCGGGGCAGGGATTGCCGGGCTGGTTTCCGCCTATGAGATGCGGCGGGCGGGCTTCGACTGCACTGTCTTGGAAGCGCGCGAGCGTCCCGGCGGGCGTAACTGGACTCTGCGCCGGGGATCGAAGCTGGTGTTCAACGATGGGACGACGCAAGTTTGTACTTTCGACGAAGGCAACTACTTTAACTGTGGACCCGCGCGTATTCCTTCTGTCCACAAGACTATGCTCGGCTATTGCAACGAGCTTGGGGTGGAGCTCGAAGTCGAGGTAAATACTTCCCGCAGCTCCCTGCTGCAGAACGACAACGTCTTTGGCGGCAAACCCATCCGCCAGGGCCAAGCCATCAATGACACTCGCGGTCACGTTGCTGAACTTCTGGCCAAATGTGTGCAACAGGGCGCGCTCGATCAAGCCTTCACGCAGGACGACCACGCGCTCCTGATGGATTTCCTCAAGTCTTACGGGGACCTCCAACCGAATTACCAATACACAGGTTCTTCTCGCTCCGGTGATCAGCAGTGGCCCGGCGCCGGCGAGCAAGTCGAAATCCCTCGCGCCCCGCTTCCATTCTCTGATTTGCTGAGGTCGCAGTTCTGCAGGCCTATGCTTTTTGAGGAAGTGCTCGACATGCAGGCTCCGATGTTCCAGCCCGTGGGCGGCATGGACCGAATTGCTTACGCATTTGCCCACGCTCTGGGCAAGGTGGTCCGCTATAACTGCCCTATCACTGAAATTAGAAAAACAACGAACGGCGTCAAGGTCCTGTATCGCCGGGGAGAATCCGGTTCGATCCGTTCGATGGAAGCGCCCTATTGCATTTGCACTCTGCCGCTCCCCATCCTAGGGGCGATACCGAACGACTTTGCTCCGCGGGTGAAATCGGCGCTCGATCAAGTCCCATACGACTCTGCCTACAAAGTTGCCTGGGAATCGCGGCGCTTCTGGGAACGGGATGGTGACGAGATCTATGGTGGCCTTTCATGGCTCTCGACCGGTCCGATCAATGTTGTCTGGTATCCGAGCGCGAACCTCATGTCGAAACGCGGAGTGCTCATCTCCGGTTACGCCATGGAAAACTGGGGCGACTTCGGCAAGTTGCCTTCCACCGAGGCGAAGATTGCGGCGTCACGGGCGGCGGTGGAAAAACTGCATCCGGGAAAGAGCAAAGAACTGGAGAAGCCGATGTATGTCTGCTGGGGCAAGGTGCCTTATAGCCTCGGGTCTTGGGTGAGCCGGGGGCCGGGCTACCCACCGCCTAAGCGCGCGTCATATTTTGACGGGCCTTACAAGGAATTTATTGTTCCCGACGATCGCATCTACTTTGCAGGAGATCACTGCAGCCATATCATCGGCTGGCAGGAAGGAGCTGCACTTGCGGCGCAGCGCGCAATTACGATGATCGTGGATCGGGTCAACCAATCTTAACCAACCTCACAGTGGAGATACGAATGCGAAAAACTTCGATGCCCTTGGCTCTTAGCCTCATATTGTTCTTGTGGTCCGTCGCCGGTGTAGGAACTGCCCAGGCCCAGACTAACGTCCGCCACATTCAGGACGCCGACCGTCCCATCGCTACTGGAGTCTGGGTGGGAGACACTCTGTACCTGAGCGGCCAGCTGGCCTCGCCAGCAACTCCCGGCGACCCTGCCAAGGGAACAGCGGCCACTTATGGCGATACCGAAGCGCAAACCATGAGCACGCTGACAAAAATTCAGGCGACGCTCAAGACCGAAGGACTTGCCCTGGGCGACGTCGTGATGATGCACGTCTACCTGGTCGGCGATCCGGCCAAAGGCGGCAAGATGGACTTTGCCGGCTTGATGGCGGCCTATACGCGCTTCTTCGGTACCAAAGACCAACCCAACAAGCCCGCGCGCAGCGCAATGCAGGTCGCGGCTCTCGCGGCGCCCTGGGCGCTGGTGGAGATTGAAGTCATCGCGGTGAAGGGCAAGGCCGCGCAGTAGCTTCGAAAACCACAATGCAAGGGAGCGGTCTCGTCTTTCCCGCCCTGTTTTTGTGCCCAAAAGATCAGTTAAGATGCTAGCTCTCCCCGAGGCGGGGGACTGTATGGGTGCTGTGCCACCCCGGAAGTTTGCGGACCGTTACGAAGTGCGGGAAGTCCTAGGCCAGGGCGGAATGGGCCTGGTTTACCGCGCTTACGATACAGTCATCCGCCGCGAAGTCGCCGTCAAAACCATCCTCGACATCCCTGATCCTGCCTCCCTGCAGTTGTTCTACAAGGAATGTGACGTTTTGGCCTCGATGAGCCATCCCAACATCGTCGAGATTTTCGACATTGGTGAGTTCGAGGAAGAGGGCAAAAAGAAGCCTTATTTCGTCATGCCGTTGCTGCCGGGTAAAACGCTGGATGAGTTCATCCGCAAGGCGGGGCATCGGCTGACGGTCGACCGCATCGTGGAAATCATGTCGCAGACATGCCGCGGGTTACAGGCGGCCCACGAGCGCGGACTGGTGCATCGCGACCTCAAGCCGAGCAACATCTTTGTGATGGAGGATGACGCAGTCAAGATTATCGACTTCGGCGTCGCCCACATGACCGACGCGCACACCACTCGGGGCCAGAAGGGGACGTTGTTCTACATGTCCCCGGAACAGATCGAAATGAAGCCGCTGACGGCGGTGTCGGATGTTTTCTCGCTGAGCGTAGTGTGTTACGAAGCGCTCACCGGGCGGCATCCGTTTCAACGCGCCCGTGCGGATGAGGTGGCGGAAGCAATCTTGCGGCAGATTCCGCCGCCGGCTTCCGAGGTCAATCCCGGGGTGAGCCAGGCCATCAGCCGGGTTGTACATAAAGGAATGGCCAAGCAGCCCTGGCACCGTTTTTCCAGTGCGAAGGATTTTGGAGACACGCTCAACAAGGCGCTGCGCAACGAGCCCATAGAAATCTTTGATCCCTCCCGCACCCGGCCTCGGCTGGATCGAGCGGCCAAGGCACTCGAGAGCGGCGACTATCAGTTTGCCGGGGAAATCCTCGGAGAGTTGGAAGCCGAGGGGCACATCGATGCGGCGATCGGTTCTCTCCGCCAGCAACTCGACAGTTCTGTCCGGCGCAAGACGGTCGCCCAGTTGCTCGATGCGGCCAAGGCGCGTTTCGAAGAGGAGGAAGATCCACTGGCGCTGCAGAAGCTGCAGGACGTGTTGCAGATGGAGCCGGACAACGCCACAGCGCTTTCATTAAAGGAGAAAATTGAAAACCGCCGCAGCGAACGGCAGATTGACAACTGGTACCGGCTGGCGCGCCAGCATGTCGACAATCACGCTTATCCCCACGCCCGCGAGGCGCTGCAGAACGTGTTGCAACTTAGGCCGAAGGAAACCCGCGCCTTGCAATTGATCGGGGACATCGATCGCCAGGAGCAGGAGTACAACAAACTCCGTCAGGAAAAAGCACAGCTCCATCGCGCCGCCATGGATGCCTGGCAAAAGGGCGATGTCAGCAGCGCGTTAACAAAATTGGCCGTGGTGTTGGAACTGGACCGCAAGGCTCCGGACGTTACGAACGCCGAATTGGCCGCGACCTATCAGAACTTCTACAACCAGGTGCGCTCCGAGCATGACGCGATGAACACGGCGTACGCTGAAGCGCGGAAGCAACTGGCGGAACGCAACTTCAACAAGGCGCAGACCCTTTGTGACACATACCTGGCAAAGTATCCCAACAATGCACTGTTTCAAGCCCTGAAATATGACGTCGAAGAGCAACAGCGTCAGGAGCTCTCCGCTTATGTCGCTTCTGTGGACCGCAAGGTGGAAGCAGAGCCGGATTTGGACAAACGCGTCAGCATTCTGCGGGAAGCTCTTAGCCTGTATCCGGGCGAAACGCATTTTGAGCGAGCCCTAAGGCTGGTTCAGGACAAACGTGACTTGGTCAACTCCATCGTTGCGCGGGCTCATCTGCATGAAGAGCAGGCTGCGTTCAGTGATGCGTTGAACGACTGGGAAATTCTCCGCACAATTTACAGTCAATATCCCGGCTTGAAATTTGAGATCGACCGTCTGCAAAAACGGCGTGAACAGCAGGCCCGCATCGAAGCCAAGACCCAGTTAATCGAGCAGATCGATTCCTGCCGGCAAACCGGCGACTATGCCCGCGCCCTTGAGCTGTTGGAAAAAGGCAGAGCAGAATTCCCCAACGATCCCGAACTGCGCGAGCTCGAAAAGCTGGCGCACGAGGGAGTACAGCGCAGGGAAAAAGCCCAACAGTTAATGACCGATGGCCAGGACCTGTGCGGGCAGCACCAATTCGCTGAAGGCATCAAACTCTTGCGCCAGGCGTACGAGTTGGAAGAGAACAATCCGCTGACGCGGGCAGTTCTGTCGAACGCTCTGGTCGAGCAGGCTCACCTCGTGGTCGAAAGCAACTGGCACGAGGCGGAAGACCTCGCGCGGCAGGCGCTCGATCTGAATCCCGGCCATCCCATGGCCAAGACGATCAAGAATCTGATTCAAGATCAAAAGCGGGAGGCGGCCGTCAACGAGTGTCTGTCTCAGGCGCGCAAGCTGCAAGCCGCAGGTGACCTCTCAACTGCTTTGGCGCTGGTCGACGCGGGGCTGGCTTCGACCCCTCGCGAGCCGCGGCTGACTCAGATTCATGAGACGCTGCAGCGGGACCTGCAGGCTCAGCGCCGGCAGGTTCGCCGGCGCGATTTGGAGGAACTGCGCCGGCTGGAGCGGGAAACCGAAG
The DNA here is from genome assembly GCA_963759395.1 of uncultured Acidobacteriota bacterium. Lineage (GTDB taxonomy): Bacteria > Acidobacteriota > Terriglobia > Terriglobales > Acidobacteriaceae > CAVWZH01. The sequence goes on from CAVWZH010000007.1 coordinate 678,443, forward strand.
CTGCGACCGATCTTTCCGTAAAGCAGGCTGCGGCTGACCGTGCCCAGGTTCTAGTCGCTAAATATAGCGATGACGAAGAGTTTGTTTCTGCTGCTAATGATCTTCTCCAGCGGCTGCGAACTGCCGGCGCGCGAGTGGAAGGGCTGCACAGCCCCGCGACAGGGAAGAAAGCTGGCGGTTCCGGCAGTGCGTCAAGAAGCAGTTGACGCGACGTTGTCCTTCTATCCTCCTCCCACTGTAGCCGGTCCAGGGCCGGCGGCTGAAAAGGCGAGTTCAACTGCGCCCGGATCTTCTCAGGCGGCGGGTCAGGCGCCGAGATCCCCGTTCAAGTTGCCCCCCTGGGCTGCGGAGTTGGTCGTCTCCTTGCGGCAGCTGAGTCAGAGCCTTCCGAATATTGGCCAGTTCAAGACCGCGGCTCGGTCGCTGAACCGAAAAGCGGTAGCGATCGCCAGCGCCGCCGTGTTGTTGTTGCTCATTCTTGCGTTCGCACTGCGCCGACATCCCGTCCCGGCCACGTCCATCCCGGCAGCCCCGACCGCGTTAGCAGTGCGAATTCACGCTTCACCTACTGGCGCGACCATACGAATCAACAACGACGTGCGCGGGGTTTCGGACGTCCAAGTTAGCTTGCCAGAAGGCAGTTATCAGATTGCAGCTCAGCTGGATGGTTATGAACCTGTGACCCAGACATTCGACGTTAAGTCTGGTACTGCAAATAGCTTGGATCTCACCTTACAGCCCGCACTGCCGGTTATCAGACTCTCTTCCGACACGGGAGCGGGGAAAGTATCGTTGGACGACCAGCCTCCCGTGGAGATGGCCGGAGCACAGTGGACAGTGGACAAACTCGCTGCGGGCGAGCACAAGCTGAAGTTTGCCGGCCCACAAGGAACCGCGTCGTTCGGCTTTTCGTCAGATGTAGGGGCCATTCCGGTTGTTCGAGGGCCAATCGAAGCCAAAGGCGTGCTGGCCGTGGTCGTCAGCAATCTTGGCGGCAAACTCCACGTTTACAGCAGCGATCCTACGGCCAAGGTCAGCCTTGATGGTCAATCCCCCGTTGACGTGCCGAACGACGGCGCCGAAATTCCTCAGGTCACCCCCGGCACTCATCAACTCGCACTGAGCGTACGGAACGACGAATACAAGCTGGATGTCGACGCCGGTCCTATGCCGACGCTCACCGCGCTTGTGGAGTCCGGCCAGAATATCGGTACCCTCGTGATTGTGACCGGGCAGGACAAGGCAAAGGTTCTTTTGAACGGCAAGCTGCAGGGGAATACTCCATCCGGCGGCGTGCTGCGAGTTCCGAACCTCGAACCGGGAGAGTACTCCGTCCATGTTTCGAAGACTGGATTCCTGGATTTACCTGACCAGAAGATTCGCGTCCGCAAGGGCGAACAAGCGAAGCTCACATTCGATCTGCAGCCCATTCCACGCTTCGCCACACTTTCCGTGCAGGGAGGCACTCCCGGCACCGCAGTGTTCATCGATCAAGCCCAGGTAGGGACGGTGCAGAGCGATGGAAGTTTGACCGTCGCGGCCATCAATCCCGGCGATCACACCCTCGAACTGAGAAAAGACCGCTTCAAGTCCCGCCAGTCCAAGAAGCATTTCGTAGCAGGCGTGAATGTCTCCCTTACGGGCGCGGACGCAGTGCTCGAAGCGGCGACGGGGGAATTGCGTGTCACGTTTACTCCCGCTGACGCTACTGTGATCGCTTACCAAGCCTGGGCAGACTCCCATAAAGTTGAGCAGCGGCAACACTATGAGCCTGCCGCCGGGAACGTACACGCTCAACGCCCGTACCGCAGACAATTTCGCCCGCACCGCGACGATGGAAGTAGTCGCAGGCCAGTCGAAGACACTCGATCTACCACTCGCTCCCAGCGGAATGTCCAAGTGGGACGACCCGGCTGGCTGGAAGCAGGAAAAGGACGTGTTCGTTCACAAAGGCGGGGACTTCGTCCTCTACAGTACTTCTCCGACGACGGGCACGTTCTCTTTCTCGGCCGTGTTGCTCAAGGGCCACCGGTTGCAATGGGTGTTGAATTACGTCGGGCCCAATGACTACGACCTCTTCCAAATGGACGAAAACAATTTCTATCGAGTTCCGGTTCGCGACGGGCAAAAAGGCGACGAATTTAAGATGCCTCACAAGAGTGATAAAAAGACCTTTCACACCATCCAAATCATGGTCACTCCCACAGAGATCGTCCACCAGACGCGCGAAGGCGATCATTGGGTTGTACTCGACAAGTGGAGTTCACCGGGCAATAACCCAACGCTGGGCAAGTTCGGATTCTACATTCCAGGGAATGACCAGGTGGCTCTCTCGAACTTCAGCCATTACGGCGATCTGAATGCGCGGTGAGTTTCCCAAACTTGGGGCACAACCTCTTCGACACCCGTGTATAGCGCCACAGTGCCTCCGATGGCACTTCTGTGCCCCAGCGACTGCCGAGGCATCACGCTATAATGCTGTCAGGTCATGACCTTTTCGCGCTATGCGTTGGTGGCTTATCTAAGAAACCCTGTGGGAGAATTTGTCGAGACTCTCCGGCGTGAGCTGCACCCCGATCTGCCCCATCTTGCCGCCCACCTGACCGTTCTTCCGCCACGGGTTCTGCAGGGTAGCGAACTTTCGGCGCGCGAGATGCTGGAGGACGTCTGCAGCCAGGTCGAACCTTTCCGGGTTAACCTCGGTCCGGTGGAAACATTTGTACCCAACACTCCCACCGTTTTCATCCGGGTGCAAAGGGACGCGCATCGCATGACTGAATTGCACGACCGGCTGAACAGCGGGATACTTGCCGCCGAAGAAGACTGGCCTTACATGCCTCACTTGACGATCGTGAAAATGACGACCGAGGCCGAAGCCCGCAAGGCTTACGAGGTAGCTTCAGAGCGGTGGGCTCAATTTACCGGCAGCCGCAGCGTTTCGGTCGAAGAGCTGACCTTTGTCCGCGAAGATGAACAAAACTGCTGGCTCGATCTCGCCGGAGTTCGCCTTGGCCGTTCCCTGGTTTCGCCGCACCATCGTTAACAAGGCCTTAAAGAGCCTTTCTTTCCCGCCCATTCTAGATTCCATATCCCGGAAGTACATGTCCCCATCGGGTGTTGCCAAGGCCACCTGTGCAGCGTAGATAAGAAGCTGGTGTGCTGCCTAAATCCCGCGCCCCCTGCGGGTTTCCGGGCGTCGGAACGAGGCGACAAGCATGCAAATTGGCGTGTATGGATCAGGGTATCTGGGCACTGTGGCTTCGGCCTGCCTGGCAGATTTTGGTACCCCTGTAACCTGCTGTCATCCCGATAGTTCCCGCATGGTTGAGATGGCCCAGGGCAACATTCCCTTCTACGAGAAGAACCTGACCGAAGTAATCAAGCGTAACGTGCGTTCCGGTCGTCTGGCGTATTCCACTGACCTCGAGTCGTTTGCCCGCAAGGCCCGAGTAATCTTTCTGGCCGAGGACAGCCCCGATCATCTGGGGGATTTGGTCCTGCGTATCGCCCGGCTTGCGCTAAAACCCCCGATTCTTGTGATCGTCACGCCCGTCCCCGTGGGTACGGCAACCGGCATCGAAAAGGACCTGAAAAAAGCCGGCCTAAAAGCCACGATTGTGTCCCAGCCGATGTTTTTTACCCCCGGGTGTGCCGTTGAAGATTTCAACTGGCCCGACCGGATCATTCTGGGCACTGGTGCGAACGAGGCTGTGATGGCTATTAAACAGATTTTTCATCCTCTGGTTATGCGAGGAGTTCCAGTCATCGTCACCAACCACGAGACTGCAGAATTAGTAAGGGAGTCGGCTACGGCTTTTGTAGCCACCAAAATTTCGTTCATCAATGAGCTTTCCAGCTTGTGCGAAAAGGTGAAGGCCGATGCCGTCAGCTTGTCACTCGCTCTAGGGTTGGACAAGAAGATCGCGCCGCGCTGTCTGCAACCGGGAGCGGGCATGGGCGGATTATTTGCAGAGACGGACATGGAGTCTCTCGCCGCACTGGCCCACAGCAATGGCGTCTCGCTCAAAGTGCTGAACGCAGCCCGCGAGGTGAACTACAGCCTGGCCGACAGAATGGTGGAAAAGATCTCGGCGGCGGTCAATTCCGTCCAGAACAAGGATCTAGGGATTCTGGGTTTGGCTTTCAAGCCCAACACCAACTCCGTTGCGGGTTCCTCGTCGATGCGGTTGACGCAGGGGTTGATCGCGCGCGGTGCGCGCGTCCGCGCCTACGATCCGGTGGCCCTTCCCGACGCCCGCCTCGAACTGAACGGTACGGTCCACTATTGCGAAACCCCTTACGCCGCAGCGGAGGGTGTCGACGCCCTCGTGGTGGGAACGGGTTGGCCCGAATTCCGGTCTCTCGATTTTGACCGCATCAAACATCTGCTGAAACATCCGGTGATCATCGACACCAAGAACCTTCTCGATTCCACCCGGCTGCGTGCTCTCGGCTTCGAATACGTGGGCGTGGGGCGTAGCTGAAGTTCCTCGTCGCTTCCCGCTGAAATTACTGACCATCTCCATGTACTAGTATCACCTTGTGTGGTGGACCATCTTCACCATTGTCGACCTCTACATCGGTTTGATTATTCTCGACACCCTTGCCTCATCAGTTCCTCCTGAAAAGATCGGGCGCCTCCGAACGGCGAAGAAAGTAATTTTGGGGTTGCTTGTGATCTCCGGGATTGTGCTCGTAGTGCAGTTGATACGCCGATTTTGAGTTCCCCCGCGGGCGATTGCGATGGAACGCGCTGCCACCTCCCACGCCAGTTGTTATAATCGATGGTCTACGGTGGGAGTAGCTCAACTGGCAGAGCACCGGACTGTGGCTCCGGACGTTGCGGGTTCGATTCCCGTCTCCCACCCCAAGAATTTCAAAACACGACGTGCCCGCTGTCGTCGTCATCGTTCTTTCTCCTAGTTTCCAGAAACCGGGCTATGTTATGCTGCCGCCCTTCGTCCACATTCCTTTCAGTGAGGTACCTATGAGACTCCCCTTGAGCCGCGTGATGGTGAGCCTAGCTCTTCTGGTTTTGGTGCAGAATTCTGCTGCCGCACAAGATGCTGGGGCCCAGGGGTACCCAGGCGGACCGCCGTCGAATAGCAACGTTTGCCAGTTGGTTCGCGCGCAGTGGGGAGCTGGGCACCGCCGTGTGGATGTGACACAACGCGTGCAATCCATGATTCGGGGTAATCAGCTCAACTTTAAGGTCAACAACACCAATCTGGGTGGCGATCCCGCCCCCGATCAAAAGAAGACTTTGAGCCTTACCTGCCAGGATTGGCGCGGGCGCGGCAACACCTACCACTACCGCGAAGGCGATTACGTAAACATGCGGGTGGGAGGTAACGACTACTATCGCAGTCTGCGTGTGCTGAGCGCAACTTGGGGAGCCGGATCCCGGACTTGGAACGTTGTCGATCGCGTGAACGGGATGATCATCAATGGGAGTCTTTCCTTCAAGGTGAATACCACGAACCTGGGTGATCCGGCACAGGGCCAGTACAAAAAACTATCCATGTCATGGGTCTATTCGGGCCGTCAAGCGAGTCGTACTTGGCGAGAAGGGGATTACGTCAACCTGCCTTGAGCGAAGACGGCACCCGACTCTTCAAACACCATGCATCTGCTCCCGCGTGCGTCTCAAAACGAAACAGAAAACCTCGCGCAACCCGTGACCCGACTATCCAAATCGGCTAGTCGGCCTGATCTCTGCAGAAAAATCGATTAACCCCGATGCGGAGTGCTACGGAATGGTTGCAATTTCCATTCATCTGGGTTTAATATGCACCCTGGACGCGACAGTAAACGTCCAATCTCGTCGCTGTACCGCCCTTTCTTCCAAAGGTTCAAAAGAGTAACCAATAACCAATGCATGGGGTGAACCAGTCTCGCCTCGCAACAGGTTCGGAGAGAACTCTATGGCGTGGTACGCTTACTGCATCACTGAGCAACACTCGCTAGCCAACGGAGCCCGCACTCGCCGCCCTTTCCTCTTGGAAGGTGTTCAAGGAGTGAACGCGGCCCCCGTTCTCGGTTACCCCAGCGGAGAATTCAGCGTAGTGGTCAGCGAGTACGAGCGGGACGGGATTGCGCTCGAGGAAAAACATGTTTTGGAGCACGCGCGCGTAGTTAGCGTCTGCTTCCGCAGCGGCACGGTCCTACCCTTTCGCTTCGGCACGATTTTTGACAGTGAAGATGCCTTGCGCCAGGCGGTGCGCGCCAACCGCCGTGCCTTCGGCCAGAGTGTCGCCCGGCTGCGCGGCAAAGCCGAAATGCACCTCAAGCTGGTGGTGCGCGACGGTTCCCTCCGCGAAGCGCTGGCGGAAGTCGAGCTGCCGGATACGGTCGGCGGCGAATACCTTACCAAACTCCGCGAGAAAGCTTCCAAGGACCGGGAACGCCGCACCAAGGCGCGGGCGCTTTCCGTACAAGTCCACAAACTTTTTAATCCACTTGAAGAAGAAATCAGCTGCAAACGGGTAGACTCTGACGGAATGCTGATTGATATTGCCCACCTGATCGATTCCAAGTCTGTCGAGAAATACCAGAACCGTTATTCCAGTGCCGCCAAGCAGCTGAAAAACTGCCAGTTGGCTATCAGTGGCCCCTGGCCACCCTATCATTTCCTTCCCGGCAAACTTCGCACTGTCGCTGGTGACAGCTAGGGGATAAGTGGTTGCTGAAGTAGGGGCCTGCAGTGTATGTGCAGGATTCTGCATTCTTGCGCACTCCGGAAGACTCGCACTCGTCCTGGGTTTGGCCTAGTCTCCGAGTTGTAACCCATTCATAATCAGATATTTGTAAAGCTTCAAGGGAAGACGACAGACAAGCCGTGGCTTTGGCGGGGCAAATGCACCTTACGTCCTTCAAGAAAAAGAGGTCCACAGCACAAAGCAATGACCTTCACTCTCTTCCACGATTTTCGTATTTTCGTTACGTGCCATTTCGGCTGGCGAAACTGCGTCTCGCATCACTTTTCCTGACCTTCACCTTCCAACCCTTTGCCTCTTTTGACTAGTGGCCCCAGAAATGGGGCCGCTTTTTTGTCTTTCCGAGATGTGGTTTACCGCTCGCGTCCTCGGCCTCTTTTTTGAGCTGAGCGTCTAAGATTCTCGATCGTCCGCAGAAGAATCAGAACTTTGACCCCGCTCACGGCGAAATCCACAACCAGACAAATTAGGAGAACAACAGAACCCCCGCTCGGATAAACTAACGCGTTCCGTTATGTTCAACGTACGAGCCAAGTCCAAGGGGAATTGATGCGCTCATATTTCAGGCCTGTACAAACTGGTGTTTTAGCCCTCGGGATCTGCTTCACGATATGTGGTCATTCCCCGAACCGCTCTTCCCGCAGCGCCGCCAACCCCCCAGCCTCGACCACACAACCGGCTGCGCTTTCTCCCGCGTTGATCCACGAACTCATCGTCCCTTCGCGACGCCGCCTTGGCCGATGACTACGCCTACCATCAGGTGGCTCATTTGGCGGACAACATCGGCCCGCGGCCTGTGGGTTGGCCGCAGACTGCGGCGGCTGAACTGTACGTTGCCGACGAGCTCCGCAAACTCGGTTTGGAAGTCCATCTGGAGGAAGTCAAAGCGCCGCGCTGGATCCGTGGCGCCGAGACTGCCGAGTTGGTCGAATATCCGGGAATGCCGTCAGGGGGCGACCCAGAAAATAGTCTTGACCGCGTTGGGGGGCAATCGTCCGACTTTACCCTCAGGCTTAACGGCCGAAGTCATCGTCGTCAACAGCTTCGACGAACTCAAAGCTCTGGGTCACCCGCGAGTGGCCGGCAAGATCGTCCTGTTCAATGTGGCCTTCGACCGCGAGAAGGCAGCGAATGGATATGCCGGCGACGCCTATAGCGAAGCCGTCGCTTACCGCGCCGAAGGTGCGGTCAAAGCGGCGGAACTGGGCGCAGTAGCGTCACTGGTGCGATCAGTGGGCGGTGCTGACTATCGTTTGCCCCACACCGGAGGCAGCACCGCCGCCGGCATTCCCGCCGGCGCTGTGACCAGCGAAGATGCCGATTTGATTGCCTATCTGGTGCAACAAGGAACCGTACGCATGCATCTGACGTTGACCTCGCTATCCGGTGAAGACGTAGTCGCGCATAACGTCGTTGCCGACTTGAAAGGATCCGAGCATCCTGAACAGATCGTTGTGGTCTCGGGGCATCTCGATTCCTGGGACCTGGGAACGGGTGCGATCGACGACGGAGCTGGTGTGGCCGTCGCCATGGAAACGGCCCAACTGATGCAGCAACTCCATCTGCACCCGCGCCGCACTTTGCGAGTAATTGCCTGGACCGACGAAGAGAACCACGGCCGCGGCCACGAAGCCTACGCCAAGGCCCATCTGCAAGAGATGGAAAATCATGTCGCGGCCATTGAGAGCGATCTGGGAGCTGGCCATCCCTTGGGCTTCGATGCCAACATGAGCGAACAAGCCTTACCCTTGCTCAAGCCGGTCCAGGAAATTCTTCAGCCCTTCGGAGCAAACCTGATCAAGTTAATCACACAGAGCCCGGGAGCGGACATCGCGCCCATGGCAAAAGCAGGCGTGCCGACGTTGGGCATACTTCAGGATGGCAGGACTTATTTCAACTATCACCACAGCGCGGCCGATACTTTGGACAAGATCGATCCCCAGCATCTCCGCGAAAATGCCGCCGCCATGGCCGTGATGGGGTATGCGCTTGCCGCGATGCCTGAGCCGCTTCCGCGATAAGGTTGAAACTCGGCTTCGAGCGGGGGAACTCTTTTGGCGACCTGACGGCGGGTTGACGCATCTTAATTTAGGCGCATATCATTTCCGTTTGGCTCTACCGGCAGAAAGAACACAGGGGGCGGCCGAAAAGCCGCCAGTTATCAGAATGGACAAAAAGAAGATCGAGTACTTTAAGAAAAGGCTGGAGACCCGGCAGCAGGACCTGCGCCGCATGGTCTCGCGGACCGAGCAGGACGGCCGAACCGTGGACGAAGACTCGGCGCAGGACATTGCTGACCGCGCCGCCAGCTCCTACAACAAGGAATTCCTCTTTCACCAGAGCAACAACGACCGCCAGTTGCTCCACATGGTGGAGACGGCGCTGCTGCGCATCCGCGAGGGCAGCTTCGGGGAATGCATCGCCTGCGGCAAAGAGATCAACTCCAAGCGATTGGAAGCGGTCCCCTGGACGCGCCATTGCATCGAGTGCCAGGAGAAGCTCGAGCAAGGGATTTTGGAGGAAGCGCCGCGCTAGGTGCACGCTCGTGATTTGTGCCGCCGCCGGAGCAGACCGGCGGCTTTTGTGTTTGTCGCCCTTTCTTACCACGGAAAGGCTCATCTCCATGGGGACGCCACTGTGTAATCGCGATATTTCAACAACAATCATGGAAACAGGGCATTACTTTACTTCCACCTTGATGATGTCCTTACCCACATAGGTGATTCGGGCTTCGACGTCCTCGTGGATGAAACCCTTGTTCCACTCGGAGTTGAACATTGTCGAACCCCAACCGCTGCCGTACTCGAAACGGACACCGTTTACCACGAAGCTTTCCGTGGCGTGACCACCCGGAGGCATCGGTACGAAGTCCTTGACCACGCCTTCACTGACTGAAAAGGCCTGAGTGGCGAAAGCTTTTTGGGCGTTGCGATACTCCCCGTACATTGAGGTGAAGAACCCAAGTGCCCCCAAAATACCCACTGCACCGACGACTTGGAAGAATGTGCCCTTAGTAAGGGAATCCTTGTCACCGGGCGTTCTCACGGCGCAGCCGATACTTACAAACAGGGCTCCGAAAATGGAAATGAGAAGCGGAATCCACCACTGGAAACCAACGTGGGTAACATCAAAGACGGTGCGATAGCCCATGCTGGACAATCATAACTGTTGAGAACAGACGTTTACACCAACCGGCAGCGTTTGTGAGATAGTTCCAGCTCGCATTTCCCACCGGAGCGGAGGACGAACTTGAACCCATTCGAGCAATTCGCCGACACTGCACTCGACCCGCCCGTGCGCGGATTCCTCCACCGGCCTGAAACTTCGAATGCGAACGGCCTGATCCTTACCCACGGGGCCGGAGGAAACGCCGGTTCTGCGTTTCTGGTTGCTCTGGCCGAGGAATTCACGGGCGCCGGTTTCACCGTGCTCCGCTGCAATCTTCCTTTTCGCCAGAATCGTTCCTTCGGACCGCCGCGGCCAAGCGACGCTGCTCGCGATCGCGACGGTTTGAAGAACGCGGTCAGTGCGATGCGGGGTCTTGCATCCGGCCGCGTCTTCCTCGGAGGACATTCCTACGGTGGCCGCCAGGCTACGATGCTCTGTGCTGAGCAACCGGGCCTGGTAGACGGGCTGTCACTTTTCTCCTATCCGTTGCATCCGCCGGGCAAGCCCGAACAGCTTCGCACCCAGCATCTGCCCTAACCTTCGCACTCCGGCTTTGTTCGTCCACGGCACACGCGATCCCTTCGGCACGATTGAAGAAATGCAAGCAGCGCTGAAGCTGATTCCGGCCAAAACGAAGTTGTTAGCGGTGGAAGGTGTCGGCCACGACCTGGGGTTCAAAGGGAAATCGCGGAACGAAACTTTGCCTGCAACAGTGCTCACGGTGTTTCAGAGCTTTCTGAAGTAAGCTCACAATTAAAACTTGTCATTCTGAGCGAAGCGAAGAACCTATGTATTGCGAGATGAAAACAAGATGCATAGATCCTTCGCTGTGCTCAGGATGACAATGACTTCTAGAGCCGGGTCTCAGACCCACCTCACACGAGCGATTTCGCCTCTGTGTCCTCTGTGGTAATGAATCTCGGAGACGAGCGCTTAATTCACCCAGCCCGACTTCGACCCGCCGTTCTTCTTTTCGCTCTCGTCCGGCGGAACATAATTGCCATGCTCGTCGAAGCTCACCGTCCGATTATGCTGGCGCATATAGACTTCAAATTTCCGCGCGGCGCGGCGACGCTTCCAGCGATAGTAATTGTTGCGCAGGCTGAAGTAGCGTTCCGACAGGCTCATCTTCATCAAGCCGCCGCGTGGAACGAACTTTACATAGATGTATCCGAAGAACAATCCGCCCAAATGCGCCACATAGGCGATGTTGCCCCCGCCGCTGATCGCAAACGCCAGCGTCACCACGATCAGAATGGCCACAAAATACTTTGCTTTGATCAGGAAGGGAAACGGAATCATCATGATTTCGTTTTCCCCGAACACCATCCCAAACGCGATCAAAATAGCGAACACCCCGCCGGAGGCTCCCACCGTTACCGACTCCGGACTGCCCAACGCGTGCGTGAAGGAAAGCGCAATCGTCGTCAGCGCCGCGCCAACGACGCCGAACCCATAGAGTTCGAGAAATCGCCGTGTGCCCCACGAGCCCTCGAAGCTCGAGCCGAACATCCAGATCCCGATCATGTTGCCGAACCAATGCCAGAAGCCCACGTGGATGAAACTGTAAGTGACGAGTTGCCATATCCAGCCGTGAAAGACTACTTGAGCAGGTTGGAGTCCGAGGTGGGACGGGCTGGAGCTGAAGGGATTTCCCAACACCCAGTTCACCACGTCCGGCATTGTCCTCGCGATTAGCTCCAATAGCAGGTAGACGCCGGTGTTGATCGCGAGCAGCCAGGTCACCGCCTTGGTGAAGGGCGGCAGGCTCAGCGACATGGTTTGTCCGCTTCGTCTCACAATCTTTTCCTCAAATCCTCACCATTGTCGCACGTCCTGGGGATCACCGTTCCGGCACCGGTACGACCGGCAAGCTGCGGTGGCCTTCGCGATCTAGGGCGCGCACCGCAAAGATTACATTATCCTTCGAGCGCGGAATCGTCACGCGGGTAACGTTGCCCACGGCCTGAACCTGTTCCCATTCCGGGCTGGTTGTGGCTCTCGACAAAACCTCGTAGCCCACAGCCCTCCCACCCGCTGACGGCTCCCAGGCAAGCGTCGAGTCATTTTCCAACTCCTTGGTCAGCAAATGCACCTTGGCCGGAGGAGCGGGCGCAGACGCCAGCGAAGCCAGCGTCGCAGCATTCAAACGCGCCACGCAGGCCACGTAGTCGAAATTCACAAACTTGAGCGTGTCCCCATATTCGAGGCCGCTCTCCGTACGCACATTCTGATGCTGGTGATGATAGTCTTCGCGGAATTCCGTGAAACGCACGGCAGCAAAACCATTCTGGTTGAAAGAATAGTGATCGCCGCCGCGCAGGTAGCGGTCCAGCCGGAAAACCAGGTAGGGACGCACGCCGCCGTCATAGGCACGGCCCGCCTCCGCGATATACCGCGCCAGTTCACGCGATGGCGAATCATTCTCGCCGCCTAGATTGCGAATCAGCCGCAAGTCCGCTTCGCTCGCAGCCACTGGGACGCCTTCCGAGAAAACCCGCACGACGCTAGAGTCTTGCTGGGGATTCTTATCCCCGCCAACAATGTCATTGTTCAGGACAGCTTCAATGTCCCAGCCCTGCTCCTTCGCCATCCTGGCGAAGTGGTGGCTGCCGTTGAGCCCCTGCTCTTCGCCGGCCACGGCAAGAAAAATGATCGTGGCGGGAAACTTCATCTTGCTCAGCACTCGCGCGCATTCCAGGCTCACCGCCGTTCCGCTGGCGTCATCGTTTGCACCGGGAGCAATGCCGGCTGCATCCAAGGTGTCTGAGTTCCGCGAGTCATAATGCCCGGTGACCAGGACAATGCGCTTGGCGTTCTCCGCGTCGCCGCCTTTCAGCACGGCGTAGACATTGGTAATTTCAGTGGGTTTGGGGATGCGATCGCCGGCCGGCTCAAGGAATGCGTCGGTTTTTACTTCCAGGCAGCCGCCGCAGTCCTGAGAGTAGCGCTCGAATTCGCTCTTGATCCATTCCCGCGCCGCACCAATGCCATGACCGGCCGCGATCGATGCAGGGTCTTGGGCCGACAGAGTCAGCCGGGTCTGAAAACTCACGAGCTTTTCGATCGTCGCCTGAATGTGCTGCGCCGAAACTTGCTTCAGGGCCTCGACGATGCGCGGGTCGGCCGGGAATACATCGGGGCCCGTGGTCGCGGGCTGGGTCTGCCCGGGGAGATTTACATTGAGCAAAACCAGCCCCAGCAGGCACAATACAGGAGCTTTGCGGGTCATCATAGTTGTTTGCAAACGTTGGTCCTTAGGGACCCCATTTTCCGGGCCCGAGACACTTGACCTTACGCCCGGGAAAAACTAAATATAACAGGGGACCAAGCTTACGGAGGGAGTCATGGTTTATTGTCCGGAATGCGAGACCAACCTCGACATCGAGGAGGATGAGGTGGACGAGGGTGAAATCGTATCTTGCCCGGAGTGTGGGACGGACTTCGAAGTGGTGACCGCCAATCCCCTCGAACTGAAAGCAGTGGAGGAGGGCTACGAAGAGGAAGAAGTCGAAGAGGAAGCCGAAGACGGTGACTACTCTTAGGCTGCGACGGCCTTCCCCTGCTCTAAACGCCCGCTTTTCTGGTCGTGAGGTTCTTGCTTACCTGTTGCTCAGCGCCCTGTGCCTGCCTGTGGCTTGGTCAAGCCGGTCTGCTGCCTCGGACGGAAAAAAGCCCCCGCCTTATGCGCTCATCTTCGGCACCGTCTGGGGCCCCGACGACTATCCTGTCTACGGAGTGAAGGTCAAGATTCGCCGCGCCGACCAGAAGAGGCCTCGCTGGGAACTCTATTCCGACCACAACGGAGAATTCGCGCAGCGCGTTCCAGTGGGTAAGGCCGACTACGTGGTATGGGCTGATCTGAAAGACTTCAAGTCCCCCGACGGAAGGCCCCTGCAGCTTGTTTCGGAAGTGAACGTCCACATTGAAAACGATGAGCGGGCCGACATTGGTTTGCATCTAAAATAGAACAATAGGCACAGGGGCGTGGGGAGGAAAGCGTATGAAGAGATCCGGCGTCGCGACTCTACTGCTGCTTGTGTTAGCTCTGGCGGCCCTTCCGCGCTCTTACGGCAAAGACAAGAACGAAGACTTGGGACGTTTGCTGACCGGGCGCGTTACCGACCGGCAAGATCAGCCTCTCGCCAGTTCTGTTGTATATCTTTCGAATACTCGTACCCGCGCCACCAAGAGTTACATCGTAGGCCCTGACGGCGTGTATCGTTTTCCGTCCCTCTCGCCCAACATCGACTACGAGGTCTACGCTCAGTACAAGGGTCGCAAGAGCGACACCAAAACAGTCAGCCAGTTCGATACCCGCCCCACGGTTAACATCAATCTCAAAATCGATACCCGATAAGATCCGCAAAGCGTGGCAACCGTGTTGCTACTTTAGCTGCTCACTTTGATTTATCGGGCACGACGCAAAACAGCTGACGCATAATTATTGAGCGAGGTTCTATGGGCATTATCAACGGCGCACTGATTTTCTTCATCGTGGCCGGCGTGCTGGTCTATGTCGTCATTCTGTACAACGAACTGGTGCGCCTGCGGAATGACAACGATCGCGCCTGGGCGAACATCGACGTGCTGCTGAAGCAGCGCCACGACGAAATCCCTAACCTGGTCGAGACCGTCAAGGGCTACATGCAGCATGAGCGCGAGACGCTCGAAGCGGTCACGCAGGCGCGCACGGCTTCAATGAGCGCCGCGACCATCGGAGAGAAAGCCCAGGCCGATTTGATGATGACGGGCGCGCTGCGCGGGCTGTTTGCCGTGGCGGAAAATTATCCGCAGCTCAAAGCCAATGAGAATTTTCTGCGCCTGCAGAACCGGATTTCCGAACTCGAGGATCACATCGCCGACCGCCGCGAGTTCTTCAACGACGACATCAACACCTACAACACCCGCATCGCCCAACTGCCTGAAGTTTTCCTGGCCAGCTTCATGGGCCTCAAGCCCCGCGAGATGTTCAAGGCGTCCGAGGAAGACCGCAAGCTGGTGGAAGTAAAGTTCGCCAGCCCGTCGTGAGGTGGGCGCGGGGCCCGCGCCGGCCACCCCTGAATCGATGTAGGCGCGAGCGTCCCGCTCGTGCGTTTCTTAAGAAGTGTTCCGCGCGGAACATTACGCCGATTTGCACAAGTGTTCCGGCCGGAACGTTTTGTTTATATCTTATTGTACGTACAATAATGTATGAAGTGGCTTGATTTGTTGGATTTATCGGGAACCTTGGGGGGCGCCGCCCCACTCTTCGCTTTCTGCGAAGGGTGGGAGGCAGGGAGTCAGCAGCGTCGTCGGCCAAAGGGGTTGGGTTATCCCCGCTGAGTTTAAGTGGGCACCCTTTGTCGAAACGGTGCAAGCAAAAAGAGAGCAAAGGTGCGCCACCCGCCCGCAAGAGTATTTCTTCGCCAGGTTAGCGCCCAAAACTTGGTCGCGAACCTGGGGCACCCGGCGATCGAAAGCCGCACAGGGGGGGTGGCCTCTCTTGGACGTGGTTGCGCCGGGGTGTGCCAGTCCGCCTCGGGAACCTGACATTTGGCTACCTACTTCCGTTACTTATGTAGGCGAATATAAAGCGAATAAAGTGCTAAACTCGGCGCATGGAAGGACGGGACGAAAACCTGCCTCTGTTTGCGCCAGTCTTCCACAGGCGGGCACAAGGATTCACACTTGCTGTTCCGTCTCGCGAGAGTGTAGAAGAGGAACATCCCAAAATGGCGACCGCGATTCAAGCACTGCCCCGACCTGCGAAGAAAAAGGCAGAGCCAGAAAAAATCTCCGACTACGCTCCTTTGGCCTCGGTGTGGTACGGTGAAGACGCTGAACTGCTAGAACGAATGCTCGACTTCTACCCGCGCAAGAAGCCGCGCAAGATTCTCGATGCTACGGTAAACGGTGGTCGCTTCTGGCGCAACAGTAAGCGACCAGTCACGGGCATGGACATCGATCCGCGTCACAACCCTGACATCCTCGCCGACAACACAAACATGCCGCTTGAAGACGCATCGTTCGACGTGATCGTCTACGACCCGCCGCACATACCCAACCAAGGCACGGACAACAAGAAAGACTTCAACACGCGCTTCGGTCTGGTGCTGCGCTCAACGAAAGAGAACCATTACACCTTCACTCATACATTCCCGCCATTCCTCCGCGAAGCGTATCGCGTACTGAAGTCTGAAGGCATCCTGCTCTGCAAGATCACCGATTATGTCCACCACCATCGCTATCAGTGGGCACACATGGAGTTGATAAACGCGGCCAGCGAGGTCGGCTTCATGCCATGCGACTGCATAGTGAAGATTCGCAAAGGACCAATCATCGACCCGAAGTGGAAGAAGGCACACCACACCAGAAGACAGCACTGCTACTGGCTGGTGTTTCGGAAGTCAAAGAAATGCGAGTGAGCCGACATCGACTGTGACAGCGAAAACCACCAAGAAGGCGGCGGTCGAATCGACCATAGGAACTACTGTTCTAGCCCTGAACCCGCCAAGTTCTGCTCGCCAAGTTCGCTTCTATCAGCTGTTGGTCGCTGCCCGCACACAGTGGTTTATTGATGCGCTTTCTGACGCGCTGGGGCAGCTGGAGCAGAAGGTTGTCAAAGACCAGATAGGCGAATACGTGCCTGAAGACGTTCAGAAGATTCTCGCAACGGCTGGTCTCCGTGACGAGCATGTCTTCCCGGTGCCTGCCGTCATCGAGAAGAAGCCTTCTCTGATCGGCTACTATCGGCTGCTGCTCGGTGCGCCACAAAAGAGCTTCTACCAAGGCTCGACAGGCATGGGTCGCTTCAAAGGCATGGAAGAACTGGGCACCATGTCTAAGAAGGTGCAGCCTTTCATTCCTGACTTCTGCCGGGCAATGGCAAAGCCGCTCGCTGACCTTGTGCGCCAGATATTGAAGATCACTGAACGCGACCTGCACGAATTGCCGCTGCTAACGTTCGGTTCGCAGTTGCAGGGTTCTAACAACACGCAGATTGGTAAGACTGCGATGCGGGAAGTCTTCGTCGCGGTGACTGAGACAGTCAAGAACCAGATAATCGAACCGCCCGTCAAGCTGGCTGCTTCGCAAAAGGGAAAGAAGCTCTTCCTGAAGAACGCCTCGGGTCGCACTGTCGTGATTACCCTGTCCCACGATCCTGATTTGTGTGTGCAGGAACTGATGGAAAACAATCGACCGAACAGCAAAGTTGCAATCGAAGTCAAGGGTGGAACCGATGTCAGCAACGCTCACAATCGAGCAGGAGAAGCTGAGAAGTCGCACCAGAAGGCGAAGAAGTTCGGATTCGCAGAGTTTTGGACAATAATCTCAAAGAAGGGTCTAGACGCTCGAAAACTCCAAGCTGAGTCACCCACTACGAACCGCTGGTACGACGTCGCTGAAGTGCTCGCTCGCAAGGGCGAGGACTGGGATGACTTCAGGCAGCGCTTGGCTGGTGCATGCGGCATTCCTGGGAACTGACCCGGCGGGACTGGCCCAGCTTCGCACCACAGCGAGGATGGCGCACCCTTTGTGTTGATGGTGTCAGCAAGATCAAAACCTAAAGGCAGCCTGCACGAGCGGGGACGCTCGCGCCTACATCGCGGGCGAGAGCGCCCGCGCCACACTGGCTACGTCCTTCGCGGGCAGGACATCGCTGCGCTCAGGATGAAAACTCGCAGCCGGGCGGCTGCCCATTTTCAGTTGTTTTCGTTGCCGGCGCGCTTCCAGGTGATGAGATCGCCGATGGTCGAGCCTCCAGTGCTGGAGGCGGGATGCTTGTAGGCTTCGACTTCTGTGCGTGAAGCTTCTTCGCCCACTGCCTTGATACTCAGCCCGACCTTCTTTTCTTCCGGATTCATCTTGATGATCTTGAAGTCGTGCTCCAGGCCGGGCTCGAGGTGCATGGGCTGGCCGTTGCCATCGACGGCCTCGGAGTTGTGGCAGAGTCCTTCGATGCCCTCGGCGATTTCGACGAACGCCCCGAAGCTGGCCACGCGCAGCACTTTGCCGTGAAGAACGTCGCCCACGTGGTGCTGCTCGAAGAAAGTCTCCCAGACATCGGGCTGAAGTTGTTTTACGCCGAGCGAAAGGCGGCGCTTGTCCGGCTCAATGGCGAGAACCACCGCCTTGACGCGGTCGCCCTTTTTCAAAACTTCGGAAGGATGCTTCACTCGCTTGGTCCAACTCAGGTTGCTTACGTGAACCAGGCCGTCGATGCCATCTTCAATTTCGATGAATGCACCGAAATCGGTGAGGTTGCGCACGCGGCCTTCGACGGCCGCGCCGACGGGATATTTGTCATGCAGCGCGTCCCAGGGGTTGGTGGCGAGTTGCCGCATGCCCAAAGAAATACGGCGCTCGGTCGGATTGACGCTAAGCACCACGCATTCCACCTGGTCTCCTACATTCACCAGTTTGGAAGGATGCTTCATGCGCTTGGACCAAGTCATCTCGCTCACGTGTACCAGACCCTCGATGCCCTGCTCGAGCTCAACAAATGCGCCGTAATCGGTGACGCTGATGACGCGCCCGCTCACATGCGCGCCCACCGGGTAGCGGTGAGTGGCGTCGAGCCACGGGTCGGGAGTGAGCTGTTTGAATCCGAGAGATACGCGTTGCTTGTCTTTATCGAACTTGAGGACTTTGACCTGGATCTGATCGCCGACGTTCACCAGATCTTTGGGATGAGTAAGCCGTCCCCAGGACATATCGGTGATGTGGAGCAGGCCGTCGATGCCGCCCAGATCGACGAAGGCGCCGTATTCGGTGAGGTTCTTGACCACTCCGGTGAGAACGCCGCCCTCTTCCAGATGTTCGAGGGTCTTGCTTTTCTTTTCCGTCTGGGCTTCTTCCAGAAGCTGCTTGCGCGAGACCACGATGTTGCCGCGCTTTTTGTTGAGCTTGATGACGGCAACTTCGATACTCTGTCCTTTGAGAGCGTCGAGATTGCGTACCGGGCGCAAATCGGCCTGAGAACCCGGCAAAAACGCCTTGGCGCCGTTAATATCGACGGTCAGACCGCCCTTGATGCGTTCGACCACCTGCCCACGGATGGGCTTCTTCTCGTTGTAAGCCTTCTCAATGTCGTCCCAGGCGCGCAGCCGCTGAGCTTTCTGATGGGAGAGTCTGACGTAGCCTTCCTCGGCCTCGCCCTTGTCACGCATGACGTCAATCTCATCGCCCGGCTGGAAGCGGGGTTTGCCCTCGTGATCCAGCACCTCGGAAAGCGGCAGCATGCCTTCGGACTTGGCGCCGATATCCACAACAACATGGGTTGGCGTGAGCTTGAGGACCGTGCCCTTCAACACATGGTCTTCGCTGACTGCTTCTTCGCTTTCCGTGGTGAAGGTCTCGAGCGCGGTGGCAAAGTCTTCAGGGACTGGCGGCTGGTTTGTCTTCTTGCTGGGCCTCGTGCTGCGGCGTCCAGCTGGGTGGGCTCCGGCTGGGCGCTCTCCTGCGGAACGCTCGGAGAAGATGGTGTGGGATGCTCGGCGACGGAAGTTGAGGTCGCGGAATCCAGGTTGTGAGCGGTGCTGTCGTCGAACAAGATTGTGGCCTCTCTGCGGTTTATCTCGCACGCGTGTGCGGGAAGGATACGGGGCTGCCTGGCGGACGGCTGGTGTGAGTCATTCAGTTGTGTTGAGCCCGCCCTGGCGGACGGACTTGGACAATCCCAGCGGTCGGACGTTCAAAAAAGCAAACCCGCGTCCAAAGGGAACTCTTCGACTATAGCAACCGCTTCCGAAGGGTGTCAAACACCAAGTTATGTGGTTGGCAAGCGTCCCAACCTGCTCATTCACATGGAGTTCACATAGAGACTGCAGGGTGGGGGCAAGCGGACGGGTTTGGCGCTGCATGTGGGACCTGTATCTGCTACTCTGCCGTGCCATGGACTACATCTGGACGCCCTGGCGCTATGCCTATGTCACTGCGGCGGAGAAACCGAAAGAGTGCATATTCTGCGATCTCCCAAAGTCAGGAGATGACGAGAAAGCGCTCATCATCTATCGCGGCGAGTTTTGCTATATCGTCCTCAATGCATTTCCCTATACGCCGGGGCACGTCATGATCGTTCCCTTTGCTCATACTGATGAATTGCAAAAGCTGCCGGCGAACGCGGCTCAGGAAATGATGGAATTGTCGCAGCGCATGGAACATGTGCTACGTGAGCTTTACAAGCCCGACGGAATCAACCTGGGAATGAACATCGGAAAAGCCGCAGGGGCAGGGGTGGCTGGGCACATTCATATGCATGTGCTGCCACGCTGGGTGGCGGATGCGAATTTTCTTTCGGTGGTTGGGGAGACGCGGATTTTGCCGGAGACGCTGGAGATGACGTGGAAGAGGATGAGTGGGGTGCTGGGGTCCTAAACTGTGGTCGGCAGCTTGTCATCCTGACCAGCCTTCAGGCTGGGAAGGATCTGTGCAGTTATCGTCAGGAATACATAGATCCTTCGCTTTGCTCAGGATGACAAGGGAGTAGTGTCGGAGATTATCCGACCAGCTTTTCCATCTGCCGTTCGTCGATGATCGTCACACCCAGTTCTTTCGCCTTCTCAAGCTTCGAGCCGGCATCCTCACCCGCCACAACATAATCCGTTTTCTTGCTCACTGAACCCGACACGCGGCCGCCGGCATCTTCAATCAACTTCTTGGCTTCGTCGCGGGTGAAGTGCGAGAGCGTGCCGGTAAGGACGAAGGTTTTCCCCGCCAATTTTGTTCCGCGTTCTTTTTTCTTTCCGGTGAAGGTGAGACCGGCCTTGCGCAAGCGCTCGATCAGTTCGCGGTTTTTGGGTTCATGGAAAAACTCGGAGATGCTCTGGGCGATTCTCGGGCCGACTTCGTCGACTTCCAGCAACTCTTCTTCAGTCGCATTCATCAACGCATCCATCGATCCGAAATGCTCGGCCAGGAATTGGGCCGTGCGCTCACCGACGAACCGAATGCCCAGCCCGTAGATCACGCGTTCGAGCGGAAGGTTCTTCGAGGCTTCAATCTCATTGAGAATGTTCTGCGCCGATTTGTCGGCGAATCGCTCAAGGCTTAACAGGTCCGCCTTGGTGAGGTTGTAAATATCGGCGACGTTTTTCACCAGGCCACGCTCGGTGAGCTGGTTGACCAGCGCTTCGCCCATGCCATCGATGTTCATGATGCCGCGCGAGGCAAAATGAAGGATGGTCTCGCGCAGTTTGGCGGGGCAATTGGCGTTGATGCAGCGATAATCTACTTCACCCTCGCTGCGGACTACTTTTGTGCCGCACTCGGGACACTTCTCCGGCATATGGAACGATTTGTGCCCGCGGGGATGATCTTTGTCTTCAACCACGCGGGAAACTTTGGGAATCACGTCGCCGCCACGCTCGACTTCCACCCAATCGCCGATCTTCACGCCCAAGCGTTCGATTTCATCCATGTTGTGGAGCGTCGCGCGGCTGACCGTGGTCCCACCGATTGGCACTGGTTTCAAAACCGCCACCGGTGTGAGTTTCCCGGTACGGCCGACCTGCACAATGATGTCTTCGACTTTGGTGATTCCAGAACGCGCGGCGTATTTATAGGCAATCGCCCAGCGGGGCGCTTTGCCGGTGTAGCCGAGTTCTCCCTGCAGCGCGGTGCGATCGACTTTGATGACGATGCCGTCGATCTCGTAAGGCAGACCCTCGCGCTTGGGCTCTTCCTGCTCGATGAATTTCCAAATCTCGTCGAAAGTCTTTACCAGCTTGCGCGTGCGATTGACTTTGAAGCCGGCGGCGTCGAGGGCGTTCAGAGTTTCCCAGTGGCGATCGAAGTAAGTGCGCCCGTTTTCGAGCAGCGTGTAGGTGAAGTAGTCGAGCCGGCGCTCGGCGGTGATCGACGGCTCAAGCTGGCGGACGGTGCCGGCCGTTGCATTGCGCGGATTCGCGAAAACAGACAGGCCCTGGCGCTCGCGTTCTTCGTTCATTTTCTTGAAGGCAGCGATCGGCATGAGCATTTCGCCGCGCACTTCAAACGTCAGCGGAATGCCGGCTTTCTTCAGACTCTCTTTCGGGATGGAAAGCGGGATGGAGCGAACGGTGCGGACATTGAGCGTAACATCTTCCCCGGTTGTGCCATCGCCGCGCGTGATGCCCCGAACCAGTTTGCCGTCCTCGTAGCGCAAAGCCAGCGACATGCCGTCGAGCTTCAACTCGCATACGTAATAGATGTCTTTGCGGCCGCTTAGTTCGTGTACCCGCCGCTCCCAGTTGCGCAGTTCGTCTTCGCTGTAGGTGTTATCCAGTGACAACATGGGCGAAGAGTGCGGCAGCCTTGACGAACCCTTCCCGCGGTTTGCCGCCGACGCGCTGGGTGGGAGAATCGGGCGTGACCAACTCCGGATGCTCGGCTTCGAGCTTTTTCAGCTCGTTCATGAGCTGATCGAATTCAGCGTCGGAGATTTCCGGATCGTCGAGCACGTAATAGCGGTATTCGTGGTGGCGGATTTTGTCGCGGAGGGAGTCGATTTTCTTTTCGAGGTCTTTGCCGCTCATCGGGGGAAATTATAAAGCGTGGATCGCGAAGGGACAGCCGAGACGGCTGTCCCTTCGCGAGGTTTGCTGCTTACGCCAAATCCTCCATCTTCAAGGCTTCGCCTTTCCACGACGCTTCGAACTGTTTCTGAACGAATCCGGCGTCATAGTCCTTGCCTTGTGCCTTGAGGGCTTCGCGCAGACCGAATAACGATCTGGGATTGCGCGGGTTACGGTCAAGATCGGCGCGGAAGACTTTCTCGGCGCCCGCCGCGTCGCCGTTCATCAAGAGCACCGCGCCCAAAGACTCGCGAACCGGGAAAAACCAGTCAGGGGGCTCGCCGTATTTCAGCGAATCCTGAACGGCGACAGCCTCGGTGAGCATCGAAATTGCCTTGGCGTTGTCTTTGTTGGCGACGGCGATCTTGGCGCCCAGCACGTCGGCGGCGATCTTCATGATGTCTTTCGCTTTATTGTTGAACGGCATAGCAAAGACCACATCAGGTGGGGTTGCAGCCTCGGCTTCGGAGACGATTTTATATTCTGCTTCGGCTTGACTCACTTTGCCCGTGCTGGCCAGCGCCATGCCCCGACCAAAGTGCCAGAACATGGTCGCGGTCTTCATGTTGGGATCGGGCTGAGGCATCTTCAGAATGGCATCCCATCGATGGAAGCGAATCTCCACCGCCATCGGGACGGTCATGAAGGCTTCGAGTGGCGGCAGATCTTTCACCGCTGGGCCGACATGCGCGGCCAGCATGTCCGCATTCTGTTTGGCCTCCGCGTAGTTACCGTTCATCGCGGAACACATGGCGATGAAGTGCAGGTTGTGGCTGTAGTACATCATCGGATAAATGCCCATCACCCCGCTGGACTTTATGTAGGCGCGGTCGGCGTCGGCAGCCTTTTCGTTGGTCTTGACCGCTGCTTCGTAGTCGCCGGTGCGGATATAGACATGCGCGGGCATGTGGACGATGTGCCCAGCCGCTGGCGCCAGCGAGGCTAGCCGGTTTGCGCCTGCCAAAGCCCGCTCCGGATTCGGCGAAGATTCCACGGCGTGAATGTAGTAGTGAACCGCGCCCAGGTGGTTGGGATCGCGCCGGATTACAGATTCCAGAGTCGCCACAATCTCTTCCGTGCCGGCCTCTGGAGTCCCATCCGGATGCCATAGCCCCCAGGGGTGCAGGTTCATGCCAGATTCGGCGAACAACGTGGCGGCGTCGAGGTCATCCGGGTATTGCTTGACCACTTCGCGCATGGCGTCGTGGTATGCCTCAGCGGACTTACGGCGATCAGGGTTGGGCCCGGCAGGAAAGCGCAGCGCCATGGCCTGTATGTAAGCCACTTCACTAGGCGAAGCATTGGCCGAGAGATCGATCGCCTTCTGCACGGCGTCATGCGCCTGCTTGAAACGGTCGTCGCTGGCAGGGTCGTTGTAGTTTGGGCCTACGGCTTCCGCGATTCCCCAGTAAGCCATGGCAAGTTTAGGATCAAGTTCGGTCGCGCGCGTGAACGAGCGAGCGGCTTCGTCATGATTGAAGGCGTAAATCAGCCGCAGCCCCTGATCGAAAAACTGCTGCGCTTGGGCATTGTTGGTGGAAACGGGATGATGGAGATCGCCCAAGCCCGTCATCAGAGTTGCGGGTTTGGACGGCGGCGTTGCGGAATGTTCCTGCGCGAAGGCCGCGCCACAAATCAGAAGGGTGAGCAAAACGGAGATCCAGAATTTCACGGCCAAGTCCTCCTTGAAAGTTGAAAAGATGTCTTAATGAAGGGCGGCCCCAAGACAGCAGTAGCTTAGTAAAAATGTTGCACTGACGCAATCGGTTTGCCGAGTGCTGGTAAGCTATGGCCCGGGTATCCAAGGAGATTCGGCCATGGCGAAAGCTTCCGCCCCATTTCTTCTGCCGGCAGCGTTGCTCGAGGCTTATAAGACCAACGACCTCATTAACCAATACTTGCTCGAGAACCTGCCAGAGGCCGCCTGGCGCGCGGAAACGCCCGATGGCAAAGGACGAACCGTGGCCGCGATCGTCGCGCACATGCACAACGTGCGGGTGATGTGGCTGAAAGCTGCGGCGAAGGGCAGCAAGATTCCCGAGCAGCTCGACCGGACCAGCGTCACGCCGGCGCAGGCGGCAAGAGCGCTGGAGCAAAGCGAGAAGGCGCTGAGCGCAGTTCTAGAGGCTGCGATGGAAAGCGACGGCCGAGTGAAAGGCTTTCGCCCCAACGTGGCGGGTTTTCTCGGCTATCTGATAGCGCATGATGCTCATCATCGCGGACAGATCTGCATGCTGGCGCGGCAAGTCGGCCATGCTTTGCCGCAAAAAGCCATGTTTGGCATGTGGGAGTGGGGCACGCGGGGGAAGCCCCAAAACATGTAAGCTGTTTCTCCAGTTCCATCCGGTACAATCCTTGTTGCCAGTGCGTAAGGCTGCCCTCTTCTATAACCCGTTTTCCGGACGCCGCCGCAAACAACGTCTCAGTGACGTGGAAGCGGTCGTGGCCGTGCTCCGCGCAGGTGGGGTGGAAGTGCAGTATGCCCCGACCGATTCTTCCGCAGGCGCTGCCGGGCAGGTTCGCCAGGCTGTGGCCGAGGGTTGTGACACGATTGTGGCGGCGGGTGGGGACGGCACCATTCACGATCTGCTGCAAGGCCTTGCGGGCGACAGTGCCGCCTTAGCCGTGATTCCGCTCGGGACGGCGAATTCTCTGGCCCACGACCTGGGGCTGCCGCTTTCTCCGCTACAGGCAGCTCGAGCGGCTCTGCACGCTGAGCCAAGGCGCTTTGCGGCCGGCCAAGTTCGCTATCTCGACTTCGAGGGCAACCCCGGTTCGCGATATTTCACCGTGGCCGCCGGAATTGGGGTGGATGCCCAGCTCTTTTACCAATTGAATCCATTGCTCAAACGCAACGCAGGCATGACGGCCTACTACGCGGAGGCCTGGAAGCTCTGGATGAGTCATAAGATGCAACCCTTCGTGGCCGAGTGCCATGAAACTGGCAACGGGACGGCAAAATCCGCAGTTCTGACGGAGTTGTTGGCAGTGCGGATCCGCAACTTTGGCAACATATTGCGCGAACTCGCGCCCGGGGCCGCTCTGCACCGCAACGACCTGCGCGTGATTATGTGTACCACTGACAGCCGCTCTCGTTATCTGCTTTATGTCCTGCGAGGACTGCTGGGACAGAACAGGGAGGTTGACGGAATTGATCTTGTGCACAGCGAAAAGATTTCGTGCACAAGTCTTCCTGCACCCGGTGCCGGGACAAACGGTGCGCCCAAAGTTTATGTAGAAGCCGATGGCGAAATTCTGGGGACGCTGCCAGTGGAGATCACCATGGCGCCCGATGCTTTCACTCTCCTCGTACCCTCAAAGGCACCGCTAAGAACGAAGAGATGAGCCGCGATTGGAACCCATCACCCACTTCCTGACAGGAGCCTGCCTGGGACGCGCCGGGCTGAATCGCAAAACGGCGCTGGCTACGGCTACGTTGACTCTGGCGGCCGAGGCGTCCGACATCGACGTGCTGGCCAACTTCAAGAGTTCGGCGTTCGGATTTGCGCATCACCGCGGTTTTACTCACTCATTTCTCGGGCTGGTGCCGGTAGCGGGAGCGGTGGTCGGCCTGATGTATGCGATCTGGCGCCTGCGTGGACGCAGGACTCGAAATCCCAGCCTGCCGCCCCGCTGGGGGCTGTTGTTTTTCTATGCTTATCTCGCCGGGCTCAGCCACATCCTGCTCGATTTCACCAACAATTACGGCATACGTCCCTTCTGGCCGTTTTCTGAAAAGTGGTATGCGTGGGACATCGTTTTCATCGCAGAGCCGGTCATTTGGGGACTGTTGATCGCGGGCCTGGTAGTGCCCGGTTTATTTGCTCTGGTTAACGAGGAAATCGGAGTGCGGCAAACAGGCCCCAAAGGACGCTTGGCTGCAACTCTTGCTTTGCTGGGGGTTGTGGCGCTGTGGGGACTGCGAGACTACGAACATCGCCGTGCGATTCACGCGATGGAAGCGCGCACGTATGAAGGAGTCGATCCGATTCGTGTCTCTGCCTATCCTTACTGGTGGAATCCGTTTCAATGGTCAGGAATGGTGGAGACATCGAATTTCTATGCCAGCATGCTGGTTGAGTCTTTAGCCCCCGAGGTGGATCCCGAGGGCAGGATGCAGATTCGCTATAAACCCGAAGAAACTCCGGTCACGTTGGCTGCCAAGAAAAGTTACCTCGGGCGAGTCTATCTCGACTGGGCAAAGTATCCGATCACGGAAACTGAGCCGATCGAGTCGGGAGGGTACGTTGTACTTTTCCGGGACCTCAGGTTCGAATATCCGGGCAGCACCGGACGCAGGGTTCTGCAGGCGGGCGTGGAACTCGACCACAATTTGAATGTGGTGGGCGAAGGTTTCGGCTCGCGCTGGCAGCGAACGGCGAATGGTCTTGACCCGCCCTGACGCGGCTTGACCGCGGAGCCTACAACGCGCCACAATCATTACGCTTTACTCTTTATTTCTTGGGAGGACTCATGCTGGCTTACTTATTCATGCTGTTGGCTGTGGTTGTGCATGCTCGCATCCTCCCATTTCCGTGGCATTTCACGCCCGTGGCTGCGGCGCTCCTATTTTTTGGCGCCCGCGGCTCGCGGCGGATGATCTGGCTGCCCTGGGCCCTCCTGGTGATAGCAGACCTTTACCTGAACCGCTTCGTCTATGCCTATCCACTGGGTTGGGACCAAACTGTGATTTGGGCGTGGTATGCGGCGATTCTCTGGCTGGGCACGAGTTTGCGCAAGACGAGCAAGCCACTACCCATTATGGGGGCCGCCTTGGGAGGCTCAATTTCCTTCTTCGTGGTCAGCAATTTCATGGTGTGGGCGGCGGGGACCATGTATCCAAAGACATGGGCGGGTCTGCTCACGTGCTATGACGCGGGCGTGCCCTTCTTTCGTCCGACAATCGAAGGAGATTTGCTGTTCACGGCTGTCATGTTCGCTGCTCCCGTAGTTGCGCGCGCCATTGCCGGGGCCCTTGGCAAGACCGGAGATCATACCGCTGCGGCTTAGACGGTTTGCGGAGGATCCTGAAGGGCTTTCCCGCTTTCTGAGTCTGACGTCGTGGGCTTCGACTTTACGGCCCTAACTACCAACCAAATTATTGCCACTGCAGCTATTCCTGCCAGAACCCAGTACCCATGCTTGCTCAAGAGAGCTCCGGAAACCTGGATGAACTCCGGGCCAAAGATCAGGGTCAAGATAGCTAGCGCCAGAAAGCGCACGAAGCGTCCCGCAAGAATCGCCAGTAAGTAGTGGCTGAGAGTCATCCCGGAGGCGGCGGCCGTCAGCGCAACCAACTTAAACGGAGTGGGAGGCGGCAGCATCGCGGGGAACATTACGCTCCAGAACGGGTGCTTTTCGAAGGTAGAGTGAAACTTCTCGAAACGCTCCGGCGACATTCGTTTCTGCAGCAACTCCTTTCCCCCTTCGCGTCCAATGGCGTAAATGACAAGACTGCCCAGCGCTGATCCGGCTGAGGCCATGATTACGTAGAGCAAGAAACGCTGGGGGTTGGCATAGACGTAGCCGGCGATGACTAAGTCCATCGGCAGCCCGAGGGCGGCCCCATCGAGGGCGGCAATCGCGAACACACCCCAGGCGCCGAGAGGCTTAAGCACGGCCCAAACAAACGCCGTATAACGGGAAAGAATGTGTTTGATGAATTTCAAGATGCTGCGTCGATGCTACGAATAGCAGTGTACGCGAAAGAGAAGGTCCATAGCCGGCGGGAAGGCGGTGGGTCCAGGATGTTTTCCGGATCCCATCGACGGATTAGTTCTTCGGGAAATTCGGGTCCGCCTTCACTTCCAGTATCTGCTTGGTGTGACGCTCGGAGTGTGCAGCGATGAAAAGAATCCATTCATAAGCGTCGAGTTTCTTTCCCATCGGACTGTCAATAGCGTGGGCCCGCAGATCGTCGTGGCTTTGCAAAAATGCTTCCGTTTCCGCGCGGCTGTCGGTGAAATGCTTCAGTGACCCCGCGGGCGAACCAAAGTGGTTGGCGGGCCGGAGAGGTTCCGGCGCTTGCCGCTTTTGAGTGCGGTCGGGAACCATCGCGAGCACCATCGCGTCGATGGCCGCCACATCGTCACCTGGAGGCCGCGGGCCCGCGATCATCACTTTTTCTACGACCATTCCGCGAAGATAGCCCTCCGCTAGGGCGATGTGCTCGGTCACTTCCGCGATCGACCAGCGGTCCGGGCCCGCTTTAAAGTTCCATTGGGCCTCGGAAAGATTAGCGGTGGCGTCGAGCACGCCCTGCTTCGTGGTTTCCAGGTATTTGGCCGCTTTGTCGCGGTCGGCCTGAGTGAGTGTTTGCGTGAAAGCTGAAAACGAAGCGCACAAAAGAAGGACCGCTACTCTCAACCCACGCTTCATGACCTTTTTCCCCTTCTGAATGTTCGTGCTGTTTGAGGTTTAAAGTTTGGCCGATAGATCCGACTCGTGCCAGGCCGCGCGAGCGCCAGACGGCACTCCATTCACAGCTTAGACGCCGGCACTGCCGCCTCTATATACGATGCCGCCCTTTCGGGAGTCCTCGACAGTGATCCACGACCGCCGCCGAATCCCTGCTTCACCAGCTTGAAGATGGTTCGCCGATTTTGAGCAATCAATTTTACCCATGCCATGCGGCCCATCATAGGGAAATAGATTCCGCGAAAACACAGCCGGGCGAGGAAAACGTTGATCCGATACCCCAGCGGCTCGTCCGCAAGCGCGTCCACTGCCTGGGCCAGCGCTTCTGGGCTGTACGCTTGGGCCCACCCGTAATTCACCTCAGCGTGAGCTTCTTCAATGGTCATCTTCGAAGGCGTGTGGGCCATGGCAAACGGTATGAACTCCTGCCAGTGCTTAGGCCGGGTAAGCCGTCCGGCCGTCTCCAGCCGCTGGTAAAGAGGCGTCGCCGGCAACGGAGTCAGTAATCCGAAGATGGGGAGCCCCGGGGGCCAAGTCCGCACCTGCTCGAGCGTCCGCTCGGCGACCCCCACCGTGTCATTGTCCATGCCAAAAATAAACGACGTGATGGCATACACGTTGCGTTGTGCCAGGCGCTCGAGCACGGCGGCATACTCACCCGGCTTGTTGAATCCCTTATTTACGTCCTTAAGATTGGCAGGGTCAATGGACTCCATACCGATGAAGACCCATTTCCCTCCCGAGGCCGCAATCAGATCGACCAGTTCTTCGTCGCGCAGCAAATTGGCGCTGATCTGCGCCACCCAATTCACCTGCGCGCCGGCGGCAACTATGTCACGCAGCAACGATTTGGTGCGCTTTATGTTGATTGCGAAGTTATCGTCAATAAAGAAAACGGCAATCTGCCCTTTTTCTTTGCGGGCGCGCGCCTTCAACAACAGCAGTTCATTGACTACGCTTTCGTTCGTGCGGAAGCGAATGGAGTCCCCGAAAAATCCGGTTACGGTGCAGAACTCGCAGCCGTAGGGGCAGCCCCGGCCGGACTCGACCGGAACGATACGAAACGTTCCCCAACCCTCTCCGATTCGGTTAAGCAGCGGCGTCAGGACCTTGGGGATCAGATTGAACTGGTCGAGGTCAATCGAATCCCAGGGGATCGGCGGATACGCCTGCAATGAGGGCTTGTGTTCCTTCCCCGCCTCATCCACTGGCGCATAAATGTCCTTGAGTTCGCCACGCGCCGCGTCCGCAACGATCCTCGGCCAGGTTTCATCGGCCTCCCCAAGGGCCACGGCGTCAGCGTGACGAGGCCCGCCGTCTCGACCGAGCGCCTCATCGGCCAATTCTGTCACGTGAGGCCCGCCCATCACCACCGGCACTCCCGCGGCGCGAACCGCATCCGCCATGCGGTACGCCTTGGCGATCATTCTGGTCATCGCGCCGATGCCAACCAATCCAATGTTCTGTTCCCGGACGAAACGGGCGATGCCATCTTCATCCATTGGTTGGGCGTTGCCATCAATGAGCAATACCTCATGCCCCGCCGGGGTCAGCGCCTGGAGAAGAAACATCCAGAGGTGCGGCATGAAATTGCGGGTCACGCCGTTGTCGGGGTTGTAAAGCAGAATTCTCACGGTTCCTTGCCCCATTCTGGAAATTGCAGCTTTGAGACGTGCCTCACCACTAGGGACACAGCAGCGAGATCGGCACCGGCGGCCTTCCCCTCGAGCTTCTTATTTAGGATTTTCGTTTAGAGTCCCCAGGTAGGCAATATTGTACACCGATGCCTTGTCCCGATCTGGGAAGTGCCTGCGGAGGAAGCTTGTCGAGGCTCTAAAGGTGTTTTGTATTCCCGCTCAGCAACTGCAGTGCATGTGGCAAGAGGTCGATAACTGCTTCGAGCGATTCTACCGCTCCCTTGGGACTGCCGGGCACATTCAAGACGATCGACTGGCCATGCACCCCACAGACTCCGCGGCTGAGCGCGGCGAATGGGGTCTTCTTAGCGCCCTCCGAGCGCATGCGCTCGGCCACGCCTTCGAGCAGCCGGTTGCACACGGCCCGCGTAGCTTCGGGTGTGACGTCTCGTTGCGCAATCCCTGTGCCGCCCGTGGTCACGACTAGCTGAGCCTTCTCTACCAGCCGAAGAATCGCATTTTGGATTGCCGGTTGTTCGTCGGGAACGATTTCGGATGTGATCAGCGTAAAGTTGCTTTTCTGCAAAACCGCGGCAACGGACGGCCCGGAAACATCGTCGCGCTCGCCGCGGAAAGAAGAATCACTGACCGTCAATACTGCTGCAGTCCAATTCTTCGCAGGCTCACGTGTCGAGGAGGACATCTTCCTCTTCCTCGGCTTCGCCGCCGCCTTCGTCGCGCTTCGATTCGTCAAGCAGGCGCAAGCCCTCCATCAATAATCCCTGCGTGTTCAGCGTGGTGGTTTGCTCGGAGGCTTTGCCCTCGAAGTCGATCTGGAAGTTGCCGCCTGTCCAACCCAGTACTTTGAATACGGCGGCGTCCCCCGTGAGTGGCCCATAGGCGGCATGCGTGACCTGGCCTTCGCCAAAATACATTTCACACTTGTCGCGATCGTTGGTCAGGGTGAGAGCACAGCTTTTGCGGCCCATCTCCAGAGACTGCACCAGGTCAATCACGTTCATTTGCGCCAGGCTGCCTCGCACCACGCCATCGGAGGGCGCGGTCTTGGCAAGCTTTTCCAGTGCGATCTTGTCGATCACGCGCTTGATGCGCTGGGTGGCTTCTTTCAAGAAGAACGGCTTTTCTACAAAATCATCGACCGGTTCACTCTGGGAGAGCTTCTCGGTGATGTCGGCTTTGCTGGCCAGCAGGATCACGGAAATCCCTGCCGTGTTGGGCCGGCTTTTGAGTTTGTCAACCAGTTGTCGGCCGTCCATGCCGGGCATGCGGTAATCGCTCACCAAGAGGTCGGGAGGATCGTCCACAGCTTTCAGCAACGCGTCGGCGGAATCGTTCGAAGTGACTACGTTCGCCAACGGTGTCAGCGCTCCCCGCAGCATTCCCAAAACCATGGGGTTGTCGTCGACCAGCAGGACCTTGACGTTGTTGATTGACATGATGGCCTAGGTCTTTTTCCGCGCGCGGGTGTAGTTGCCGCTTTTTCCGCCGGTCTTGCGCTCGAGCACGACTTCCCGGATTTCGATGCCCTTGTCCAGGGCTTTGCACATATCGTACACGGTAAGCGCAGCCACGGTGGCCGCGACCAGGGCCTCCATTTCGACCCCCGTTACGGCCGCAGTCGCGACTTTTGAGGCAATTGCGACGCCATTCTCGCACAGGCGCAGAGTCACATCAACGTGAGTCAGCGGCAAGGGGATGGCACATGGGGATAAGCTCGGCCGTTCGTTTGGCCGCCATGATTCCCGCCAGACGAGCCACTTCCAGCGGATCGCCTTTGGGGTTCTTCGGCAATGCCCTGAGCACCGCGGGTTTCAGCACGACAAAAGCACTGGCTTCGGCGGCGCGCTGGGTCACCGCTTTGCCGGAGACATCGACCATCTTGGCGCGGCCTGTCTTGTCGTAGTGTGAGAGTTTGCTAGGCATCGTTTTCTCGTGAGCGCCAAGAATAACCCATTCAAAACAGGGTGACTCGCCCAGATCGTAGAATCTGGCAAGAACTTCATCGAAATAGGCAAAAGGCCCAGGGTTTGTGAAACTATGCTTAGGCTTCGGCTGCCCTTTGAGGCAGAAGAAATTTGAAGCGTAGGAGAAACAATGCAAAAACGCAAACTTGGGAAAAGCAATCCGCTGGAAGTATCAGCCATCGGGCTCGGGTGTATGGGAATGAGCTTTTCCTACGGCCCGCCCAAAGACAAGCAGGAAATGATCTCTCTGATCCACGCAGCCGTCGACCGCGGCGTCACATTTTTTGACACCGCCGAAGTGTACGGCCCGTACTTGAACGAAGAACTCGTGGGTGAAGCTCTCGCGCCCTTCCGAGGGAAAGTGGTGATCGCCACCAAGTTCGGGTTCGACGTCAGTCCTGATAAGGATCCACGGGGGATGAAGGGCGCGCCGCCCGGGCTGAATAGCCGGCCAGAGCACATCAAGGAAGCCGTCGAAGGCTCGCTCAAGCGGCTCAAGGTTGATGTCATCGATCTCTACTATCAGCACCGTGTGGACCCCGAGGTTCCGATCGAAGAAGTCGCGGGAGGGGTGAAGGACCTCATTTACCAAGGCAAGGTCAAGCACTTCGGCATGTCTGAAGCAGGGGCAAAGACGATCCGTCGCGCTCACGCCGTTCAACCGGTCACGGCGGTGCAAAGTGAATACTCGTTGTGGTGGAAACGGCCTGAAGCAGAAGTGCTGCCCGCTCTCGAGGAACTTGGAATCGGCTTCGTTCCGTACAGCCCCCTTGGCAAGGGCTTCCTGACGGGAGCGATCAAAGAAAACACGACGTTCGACAGTTCCGACTTCCGCAGCACTCTCCCTCGCTTTACGCCGGAGGCTCTCAAGTCGAATCAGGTCTTGGTGGATCTGCTTGGCCAGATTGCACAGAGGAAGAAAGTGACGCCTGCCCAGATCGCCCTGGCTTGGCTCCTGGCCCAGAAGCCATGGATCGTTCCGATCCCTGGCACAACAAAGCTGAACCGCCTCGAAGAAAATATTGGTGCGGTGGCAATCGAGCTGACGGCAGAGGATCTCCGCGACATCGATAATGCTGCCTCAAAGATCAAGGTGGAAGGGGCGCGCTACCCGGAACGGCTGGAGAAAATGACTGGCCTCTAGCTGATCCCAAGCACGAGGGGCGAGGAAGCCGAATATGAAAAAACTGCTTTCGCTCGGCGTAGTGTCTTTGTTTATCGGTATCACCGCAATGACGCTCTCCGGCGGCCAAGTTCGCGGTGAAAATGATCACACCGGAGAAAGATCGCAGCGGAAATGAGGGCATCCGAGAACGGTTTACTGGAGCGTGGCGGCTGGCCTGGCTCGAAGAGCAAGACGCAGACGGGAAAATTCACAGGGCTGACTGTACTGGGCTGCTTGTCTACACGCGCGACCGACACATGTCAGTCCAGGTGATGTATCGGAACCCTCCGGCCAACCCGCAAAATGCAGCCAATGCCACGGCCGTGCAATACGCGCAGGGCGGCTACGAGGCCTCCTTTGGAACATACGAAGTCGACGACAGCGCTCACCGGTTTATCTTCCACGTTGAGGGCGCACTGGTGCGGACCCTTATCGGCAAAGACTTGCCGCGCGCATTCGAGTTGTCGGGCAAACAGCTCATTGTGAAGTCGACCAACCCGGGCGAACATTGGCGAGTTGCCTGGGAGCATTACTAGGCCGCCTCGGCACATCATTCCACGTCTAGCTCGTGACAGATGCACAGGAAGGAGTAAGGCATGAGTAAAGAGCCTACAGCAGTCCAGAAAATGATCGGCGACTTCGCGCCCAAGTTGGTCGATCTAACCGATCGCGTACTTTTCGGGGAGGTCTGGGAGCGCCCGGAGCTCTCCAAGCGAGACCGAAGCCTCGCAACGGTCGCGGCACTGGTTGCGATGAACCGTCTCGATCAGTTGCGATTTCACCTGAATTACGCTGTGCAGAACGGAGTCGAGAAGGAAGAATTGATTGAGGTCATTACGCATCTGGCCTTTTATTCAGGTTGGCCTAACGCGATAGGCGCCATCATGGTCGCAAAAGAGGTATTCTCGAAAGCGTGAAGACTAACGGCAAAACTGCGCTCGCATGGCCGGCAGACAAGATTGCCAGCCCGAACAAACCAGACACGGCCAAGCTCGCCCGCCTGATCTCCGCCTACGCCCCTCACGACGGCAGTTTCCAGATGCGGGTTCCTGGCTTGCACGCTAATCGCTTTTCACGAGCAAACAAGGAATGCGTGCATGCCCTCCGGTTGCCCTCTTTGTGCATCGCCGCACAGGGAGCGAAGACCGTCATCGTGGGGCAGGAGGTCTACGAATACGATCCGTCGCGCATGATCGTGTTCTCTGTCGCCTTACCCGTGGCTGCCCAAGTTACACAAGCCAGCCATTCCTTCCCTTACCTTTCCCTCAAGCTCGACCTCGATCCGCACAAGATTGCCGATCTGGTGTTGAAGGCGTATCCCCACGGTCTGCCTCCAGTCCAGGAGAGAAGTGCAGTTTATGTCGCTCCGGCGGACTCGAGTATTGTTGGCGCCGCAATAAGGTTAATGGAGTGCCTGGCGCAGCCGGGCGATGCCGAACTCCTTGCCCCACTTATGATCGATGAGATTTTGATCCGCCTGCTGCGCAGCCCCATTGGCGTTCGCGTTGCTCAAATGGGATTTGCAGAGTCCAGCGTGCATCGGGTTGCCAAGGCCATTTCCTGGCTGCGCGCCAACTTTTCCCAACCTATGAAGGTTGAAGACTTGGCCGAGATGGTACACATGAGTGTTTCCTCTTTCCACGGGCACTTTAAGTCCGTCACTTCGATGAGCCCGCTGCACTATCAAAAGGTGCTGCGACTTCAGGAGGCGAGGCGTCTCATGTTGTCGACCATTATGGACGCAGGGACTGCAAGTCAGCGCGTGGGCTATGTAAGCCCTTCCCAGTTCAGCAGAGAATACAGCCGCTTCTTCGGGAATGCGCCAACCAAGGACATTGCCAGATTGCGTCAAGAGACTGGGGTGTGGGTCTAGTCGCCCGGAAGTTACTGGCATGAGCAACAATTGACCGTTGTGGTTTGTGAGACTACCCGCCGCCAACAAGAGGTCTTATCGCGGCAGGACCGGCACCCACTCGCCCGCGGCAATCCGGTCACGATCCGGAGGGATGACGAGGTAGCAATTTGACCGAGCCGCCGCCGCGATATCTCCGGATCCCTGCCAACGGGTCAGTTCCACCTCCGCGTGTTCGAATTCTCCGGAGAGATTTGCCGGCAAGAAGCGCTTCAGCCCCGTCTTGGTCTTGATTTCCGATTTGAGCTTCGCGGATAAAAACACCAGCTTGCGTGGTGTCATGCCGGCGTGCGCCTCAATTACCGGCCGCGCAAAAAGCTCAAACGTCACCATGGTCGAAATGGGGTTGCCCGGAAGGCCGAAGAAATAGCGGAATCTCTCGGAGTCTGAGGGCCCGGTTTCTTCTGCAACTTGATCGGCACGGCTGAAGCCATGCTCTCCCGAATCGCGATTGGAGCGGGCCACGCCATGCGGCACTCGCCCGAAGACTACCGGCTTCCCCGGCTGGATCAGAGCTCCGGTGAAGAAAAACACTGCCTGAAACTCGCTCAACACCTGTTCCACGAAATCATACTTTCCTGCAGAGACCCCGCCCGCCAGCAGCAGCAGGTCCGACTCGAATCCGTCCGCGATCAGTTCGCGCAAGCGCTCCGGCTTATCAGGGGCAATAGGCAGGATCACCGGCTCCCCACCCGCTTCCCGGATCTGCGCGGCCAGCGAATAGCTGTTGGAATTGCGAATCTGATTTGGGCCGGGTGGAGCGTCGATGTCTACAACTTCGTCTCCCGTCGCGAGGATAGCTACTTGCGGCCTGCGATAAACCAGCAAATGGCTTCTGCCTACCGACGCCGCCACAGCAATTCCGGCGTGATCGACCCGCATGCCCGGAGTTAATAGTCGTTCGCCTCGTTTAGCCTCTGATCCAACCGGAACGATATTATCGCCTGCAGTAACGCCCCTACCGATTTCGACTCGATCACCGCTGCGAGTGGTGTATTCCACCATCACGACCGCATCGGCGCCAGATGGCGCCGCCGCGCCAGTCATGATTCCTGCTGCCTCACCAGAGTGGACCACGGGAATCGTTTCTGGAGCCGCACCGGCTTTTATTTCCGATATGACCGTAAGCATCGTAGGAAGCGCGGCCAGATCGGCAGACTGCACGGCATAACCATCCCGCGCCGCCCGCGGGAAAGGAGGAAAATTTCGGTCTGCGATTACCGCTTCTGCGAGCACGAGGCCGACGCTCTCGAGCAGGTCGACCAATTCCTTGCCCCGGGGGCGCAGCCGCGCAGCGTGCTCTTCCACCAGGTGGCGAGCTTCTTCAAAACTCAAGATTAGGGACGGCTCCGGCAGAGCTGCCATACGAGCGATGATACGAGGGATGATACGAGGCAGACAGGAATTTTTCGATGACCAATCTCAGGTTGCCGGAAGTGTAGGGTTGGCCTCTATTTGCCGTGCTTTTCCAGTAATTTCTGCAGAGCCTGGGAATCTTCGGCATACGCAAGGGCGGTTTCCACGTCCACGACGCCAGCCTTCACCAGCTTTTCGATTTCCTGGTCGAAACACTGCATCCCCTCGGAGGCGCCTTTCCGGACAACCTCAAGCAGAGTTTGACCCGACGGGTCGTCACATTCGACGAAGTGCATGGTGTGCGAGTTCGCTCTAAAAACCTCGAATACGGGTACCCGGCCGCCTTCCCGCTTGGGGATCAACTTCTGTGAAATCACATAGCGCAGAGTCTTTGCGAGCCGAGCTCGAATCGACGACTGTTCTGCGGCTGGGAATGCCCCCACAATTCGCTCCACGGTCTTGGCAACATCCGGAGCGTTCAAACTGGAAAGCAGAAGATGCCCGGTCTCGGCGGCTTCGAGCATCATCTCCATGGTCTCGCGATCGCGTAGCTCGCCTACCAGAATAACTTTCGGCGCCTGCCGCAGTGCAGCGCGCAGAGCCTG
The DNA here is from genome assembly GCA_963759395.1 of uncultured Acidobacteriota bacterium. Taxonomy (GTDB): domain Bacteria; phylum Acidobacteriota; class Terriglobia; order Terriglobales; family Acidobacteriaceae; genus CAVWZH01. Next base: position 715,940 of record CAVWZH010000007.1, read on the forward strand.
TGCAAAGTTGGGTGTGTCACTGTGCAATTCCCGCTGATGGACCGTTCCCCGCTTGTGGTTATGCAGAAATTCGATCGGGTCCTCAATCGTAATAATGTGGCAGGTTTGCCGCTCGTTGATGCGATCGAGCAGCGACGCCAAGGTGGACGACTTTCCTGATCCCCGCGCGCCCGTCACTAGGATGATCCCATCCCGCAGAGAGGCCACTTCCTGAAGTTGCGCAGGAAGGCCGAGCGCAGAGAATTCCGGAATCACTGTAGGAATCACGCGCATCACCACCGCACAACTGCCGCGCTGAATAAATACATTGACCCGAAAGCGCGCCAGCCCGGGCAGCCCGAAAGAAATGTCGCAGGAGCCTTGTTCACGCAGCGTCGTGATCGCTTGCTTGTTATTGCCGATCAGGTCGGAGGCAATCCGCCGTGTGTCATCGGCAGTCAGAGTCTTTAGGCCCGCTCCTTGCACCGCGACCAGTTCCCCGTACACTTCGAGTTGGGGCGGACGCCCGGGCGAGAAAATCAAATCGCTAACCTGGGTGTGAGCCCGCAGCATGGCGGCCAGCAGCGCGTGTGTCGCTGTCAGGCCGGAACTTGTGCCCGGTTCCAACGTGACCTGAATGGGAGCTGTGCCCGGCGTTGCCATAACTTTCGGAGCGGATCGCGGCACCTGGGGAGGACTTGCGAAGTGCGCTTTTTCTGTGCCGAAAACAACTCTAACGAAAACCACCTCAGCATTCCACGAAGAACGTCAAGGGCATAGACCTTCGTAACGTAAGGGCGGGAATGTGCCGGAAAGGAAAAGGGCGGCCCCTTCGGGCCGCCCTTTTCAGCAGAACAAATCGGGCTATTTCTTCGGGGCGGGCTTCTTCTTGCCGGCTCCGTAGCTGGTCTCGACAGTTGATCCAATCGACTGCAGCATACTTTTGGCGCCCTCGGCAAACGGCCCGTTGGGCTGCAGTTCCAGATACTTGTTGAATGCCTCCTCGGTTCCCGGGGCAGGTATAACCTTGCCGGTTTTCGCATCGACCGTAGCCTTGGCGATCAGATTTACGCCCTTCTGGTAGTATGCTTCGGCTTTATTGGGATCGGTTGCAATCGCTTTGTCGAAGGCCGCGATCGCCTCATCGGCCCGTCCCGAATTGGTCAGCACTGCGCCCTGATTGTAGTAGTACTGAGCCGCTCCAGCGGGGTTAAGTTGCGCCGCTTGATCATAGGCCTTGACCGCGTCGTCCACCTTGCCGATTTTATATTCTGCCTGCGCCATATTGTTGAAATATGCGGCCAGGACTTTGGAATCGTCGGGTTTCGGGCTCGTAGCTATGGCTTTCTGCTTGAGATCCACTGCCTTCTGATAATCTGCCGCCGCCTCGCCGTATCGCCGGGTTTTTTCTACCGTGTCGGTTTGCTTTGCCGCTGAACCCAGATAGGCGTCTGCCAACCGGGCCCAAAGAATGTCACGGGTGGGGTCCATCTGGTTGGCCTCAGTCAGTTGGGTGATGGCGGTGTCGAATTCGCCCCCCTGAATCGCCTGATTGGCAATCGCCAATTTTTCGTTCAGCTGTTTGACCACATTGGTCTCTTTGGCAGCCTTCTCTTGCGCCTCCTGCATTTGCTTCAGTTGCTCCGGACTCATGCCTTGCTGTTTGGCCTCCTCGACCTGCGCCTTTTTCAGGTCGAAATCCTGGGTGAACTCGTCGATCCCCATGGGAATCCCTTTGACCTGGTCAAGTTGTTTCCCATCCTTCGATAGGGTGACTTCGTACTTGCCGGGATCAATCCCCAGCGAGAAGTATTCGCCCTTCTTGTTAGTTTTCAGAGTGTACTTGCGGCCGTTGTCGATGTTTTTCCATTCGACTATCGCGCCCGCGATCGGATTGCCGTCACCGTCTCTGCACACACCTTTGACCGAACCGGTGGATTGGGCGAACACGGGAGGAAGCACCAGCCCCACCAATAGCGCCACCAGCAACCCTGTCACAAAGTGTTTTTTCATTTTGGTCTCCCGACTATGAAAGAATTTACTTTTGATTTCACACACCTAAATTCTCTGTGCAATCCCCGCGTAGGGAATCGGATCCGCCGCCCCTGCTTCCTGAAATGCCCGCACTCGCAGCACGCAACTGTCGCACACACCACAAGCGGCGTCTTCGCGGCTGTAGCAAGACCACGTTAAATCCAAGGGTGCGCCCAGTTCAAGGCCAAGCCGCACGATTTCGGCCTTTCGCATCCCGATAAGCGGCGTCACTACTTCGATGCGGCCTTCTTTCGTTCCCGCTTTCACTACCTCGTTGAACGCCCGATAGTAAGCCGGGCAGCAATCCGGATACCCGGAACTGTCCTGTTCGACTGCTCCGATAAAGACTTTTTCCGCGCCCAGTACTTCTGCCCAACTGACAGCGACGGCAAGAAAATGGGCGTTACGGAACGGCACATAGGTTACAGGAATCTCGCGCCCAATGGCGTGGGATTCCGGAACCGCGATTTCGGGGTCGGTGAGTGCCGAACCTCCGATGGCCCGCAGCGCGGAGTTGTTCACTAACAGGCGGTCACGAATGCCCAGGCGATCGCAGATTTCGAGGAAAGCCTGTTTTTCACGATTCTCAGTGCGCTGTCCGTAACTTACGTGCACGGCAGCGGCCGCGTAGTCGCGAGTGGTCAGCGCCGCGCACACGCACGAATCCATACCACCGCTAAGCAGAACTACCGCGCGCGATTTCGAGCTCGTGCTCAAAGTCCCATTGCCTCAAACACCCTTTGCCGCCGGGTCCCAGATAAATTTGTGAAGCTGCAGCCCCAGGCGTGCAGAAACTTCATCTGCGAGCATCCATTCCGCCAGTTCCTGCGGGTCGAGCAGGGCCTGCGAGGCATCCCTCGCCCCGCTCGCCTGCTTGCGAAATGCTGGAGAAAACAACACTGCCTTGACCCGACGCGCCAGACTATGGCGCGCGACGAAGTCGCGGGCAAATTCATAATCGGTCCTATCGCTGAGCACGAACTTCACCTCATCGTGCGGGCGGAGCGCTTGCAGGTTTTCCATGCGGAAGGAATCGGCCTCGCCGGAGTGAGGGCACTTCACATCGACAATTTTGATCACGCCTTCGGGGACAGTTTGCAGCGGACGTTCTCCGCTGGTTTCGAGCAACACCGTGTGGCCCGCGTTCAGCAGGCTTAGCATCAGGGGCACGACCTCGCGCTCTTGCAGCATCGGTTCGCCCCCGGTAATCTCCACCAATCCACCCCCAGGCGAGAGCCGCTCAACTTCTTCACAAATTTCATCCCGAGTCATCCTGTGGCCGCCGTAAAATGTGTACTCGCTGTCGCACCAGGAACAGCGCAAGTTGCAGCCAGTGAGGCGAACGAATACACAGGACAACCCTGCGTAGGTCGACTCGCCCTGGATCGATTTGTAGATTTCCGTGATCTGCATAACTGCAGTGGCTAGTGACTAGTTGCTAGGGGAATCAATGAGACACAGACTGCTAACCACTAGTCACTGGCCACTAACCACTGGTTACTAGCTACTCCGAATACGTCGCCGTGGTCGTGTCCGTTTCGAAGACTGTGACCGTCTTCACCCAAACTCGGCCGCTGCTGGTGGACCGCAGGCGTCCATTGGTCTCGTCGTAAAAATACTTGGCCAGATTCTCAGCGGAGGGGTTGAGCACCGTGAAAGGCTCCAACTCGTTGATCATCTTGTGATCGAGGCGCTCGATGACGTGCTTCATCACGTCCCGCAAATCCTTGAAATCAAGCAGCAAGCCGGCTTTGTCCAATTCTTTCCCGGCCAGCGTCACCCGAATCTTGTAGTTGTGCCCGTGCGGATTCTCGCACTTGCCTTTGTAATTCCGCAGGTAGTGTCCCGCGGCAAACGAATCTTCGACCGTAACCTCGAACATGGATCCTCTCGACTAGCGGGGCCGACACTGTTGTGCCCCGCACAGCCCACGCTAACCCTCTATTCTACCGCGTGGAGCATGGTTCGGAAGCCGGGGAAGGCGGGGTCTCTGGAAGAGATGCGGGCTGCAATCGTCGGGGGCGTGACCGCGTCGTCGAAGCCGGCTGCCCCAAAATCGGAGTCGAGTTGATTGCAATCATTATCGAGTTTGGTTTAGTCCGAAGAATTCCTCCACCACCCGCATCTCCGTCGTCTTCTTGTAATTCGGCAGGCTCTCGATAAACACCCGCCCATATTGCTTCTTCAGAATGCGGTTATCCAGCAGACAAAGAAGTCCGCGGTCATGCAGCGAGCGAATCAGCCGCCCAAAGCCCTGTTTCAATGTGATGACCGCAGCCGGCACCTGGTATTGAAAAAATGCATTCCCTCCTTCAGCATCAATCGCTTTCACCCGCGCCGCAACTACAGGATCACTGGGCACGGCGAACGGTAGGCGGTCGATGATCACGCAACTCAATTGCTCGCCCTGCACATCGACGCCCTGCCAGAATGAGGAAGTGGCGAACAGCACAGCGTTGGGCGTGAGTCGAAATTCCTCGAGCAGCGCGGTTTTCGGCGCGTCGCCCTGCAACAGCAGAGGGAATTCCAGTTCGCCGAGCAGCCGTTGGTAGATCTCATTCATCTGCGCGTAGCTGGTGAAGAGCACGAACGCACGCCCACGCGTGATTTCCAGCAACCGCCTGATCCGATCGGCGGCTTTGGTGGCGAATTGCGGCGTCCGCGGATCGGGAAGATCAGGAGGGACATACAGCAGCGCCTGATTTTCATAATCGAAATGCGACGGCAGCACCGACTCGCGCACATGTTCCAAGCCAAGCCGCCCGCGCACGTAGTCAAAGCCGCCACCCACCGCCAGTGTTGCCGAAGTCAGCACGGCGCACTCCAGCTTTGACCACAGGCATTCCCGCAGAATCGGGCCGACGTCAATCGGCGTGGCCTGCAAAAAAACATTTTGCTTCGCACGGCCGGGGACGCCTCCGCGGGCGCCCCGCCGTTCGATCCAGAACACCGTGTTCTTATCTTCCGATTCGAGCAGAAACCCAAGCTGTACCTGCAACTCCTGCGCCCTCCGCGTCAAACCAAACATTTCCTCCGGCTTGGACAAAAGATTCTCCAGCTCCGAGCCCAGTCGGCCCAACGCATTTTGCAGCGCCAAAAACTCGTCTCCATTTTCTTCCAGAAAATCGCGCCGGTTTTCGAACGCAAACCGGCCTTCACCCTGCGGCAGCAAAGCAAAGAAAAACATCGCCCGCTCCCGTAGACTCTTGAGCGCCCCGGTCAGTGACGCTGAAAGCATCCGGTTGCGCTGCAGCGAAGCTTCGGCATCGCGGCAGAGTTCTTCGATGCGCGCATTGCTGGCAGTCACGCCAAAATAGCTGCCCGCCACATCTTCCAGTTCATGCGCCTCGTCGAAAATGACGATGCCCGCATCCGGGAGCACACCCGCATCGGGTGCGTTCTCCGTTTGCTGCTTGATCCCCAGATCCGCGAAGAAAAGATGGTGGTTGACGATGATGATGTCGCTTTCCATCGCCCGGCGGCGCATTTCCATGATGAAGCAGCGATCCCAGGCGCTGCACTTCTGCCCCAGGCAGGTGTCGGCGCGCGCGTCGAGCTTGTGCCACAGCGCGCTAGCTTCTGGCAACGAAGCCAGTTCCGCCCGGTCACCCGTCGACGTTGTTTTTTCCCACGCCGCGATGGCGCGGTAGTGTTCGATTTCCTCCAGACCGCTCAGCACCGGCGCATCAGTCAGATCGTAGAGTTTCTTCCGGCAAAGATAGTTACTGCGCCCCTTCATGTAGCAGACCCGCAATTTCCCGTCGCCATTGGGAAACAGCGCCTGCTCCAGAAACGGGACGTCTTTTTGGAAAAGCTGCTCCTGCAGATTCTTTGTGCCGGTGGAGATGATGACCCGCTTTCCCGAACGGATCACCGGAAGAAGATAAGCCAGCGTCTTGCCCGTACCTGTGCCCGCCTCGACCAGTAAATGCCGCTTTTCATCCAGTGCCTGCTCGACTGCCTGCGCCATCTGCAGCTGACCGCGGCGGAATTCGTACGCGGGATGTGCGCGCGCGAGCACACCTCCCGGGCTAAAGAACTGATACAGAGAGAAATTCCCCTGTCCGCCTGCAGTACTGCTCTGCGCGGAAGACGACATGGATTGAGGGGTCGAGGCCACGGAGTCTCTATAATAAGCTGAGCCCAAAAGATCGGCACGGGATGTGTTGTCGAGTTGTCATCCTGAGGCGACCGTTGTTCGTCGCCGAAGGACCTGGGCGAGCCACTGCGCGCAATAGTGGCAGCGTCACGATTGCAATAACGCGCGAGGCGAGCATCCTTACTGGATCAAACTGACCAGAATCAAGTCCAACTCGTTCGCCGTGGACACCAGCCTTCCCACGGTCGCCATCGTCGGCCGCCCTAACGTGGGCAAGTCCACTTTGTTTAATCGGATTGTTGGTTCGCGCCGCGCCATTGTCGGCGACGAGCCCGGCATTACTCGCGACCGTCTTTACGGCGAGGGTGAATGGCAGGGGCACTACTTTCGCGTGGTGGATACCGGCGGCATTCTTCCGGAAGACAAAGCCCTGATTCCAGCAGAAATTTTTCGCCAGGCCAGAGTCGCCCTGGCAGAAGCGGACGCCGTGATCATGGTGGTGGATGGACGCTCCGAACTTTCCAGCCCCGATCTCGACCTGGCTCGCCTGCTGCTCAAGAGCGGCAAGTCGCTTTTCGTCGCCGTGAACAAGATCGATACCGAGAAACAGCAGTCGCTGGTCGGCGAATTTCATCGTCTCGGGATCCGGAATGTCTTCCCAGTCTCCGCCGAGCACGGACGCGGCTTGGATGATTTGCTGGATGCAGTCGTTGCCGTGCTTCCCCCCGGCATACCCCTAATCGCAGAGGACGCCGAGGGCGCAGAGGAACAAACGCCAGAACCCCACGAGACCCGGGTCGCCATTATTGGCCATCCCAACGCGGGCAAGTCCACGCTTCTGAATCGTCTTACCGGCGCCGATCGTGCCATCGTTTCGCCCGTCCCTGGCACTACCCGCGATGCGGTGGATGAAGTTGTCGAGCGCAACGGCCGCCGCTTCCGCTTTATTGACACGGCTGGTATTCGCCGCAAGGGCAAAACTCATTTGATGGCGGAAAAACTTTCTGTCGTGATGGCCCGCAAGCACCTCGAAGCTGCCGATATTGCTCTGCTTGTGATCGATGCCACCGAAGGTGTGAGCCAGCTTGACGCGGCCATCGCTGGCTACGCGCACGAGAGCGGCCGCAGTGTGATCATCGTCGTGAACAAGTGGGATTTATGGGGCGGGAACAAATCGAGTGGCGCGGGCGCTCCTGCCCGCGGAGGCTTGAGCCAGAAAAAAATCTCGCGGACTGGGGCGTCCGCGCCCCACAAGCAGATGTCCACCGACCGCGCCGCTTACGAAGAACGCCTGCGCTACGAACTTAAATTTCTTAGTTACGCGCCTGTGCTGTTCATTTCGGCGCAGAGCGGAGAAGGCACGAAGAAAATCTTTCCCCTGCTGGAGAAGGTTGCCACCGAGCGTCGCAAGCGAGTTTCAACTTCCGAAATGAACCGCTTCCTGGAACACATCGATTTCGACCGCGCCTCCGTGCCCTTGCGCCAGCGAGTCAGGATCTACTACATGACCCAGGCCTCGGTGGCTCCGCCGACCTTCGTGCTCTTCACCGACCGCAAGGTGAAGCTGCATTTTTCCTATCAGCGCTTTCTGGAGAACCAGATTCGAGAAGCTTTTGGTTTCGTGGGCACGCCGATCTGGATCAAGACCCGGGCGAGTGAGTAGCGTTTGATTCCCCATCGGCGTCATCCCGAGCGCAGCCGTTTTTCAGGCGGAGCGAGGGATCTGGCGCGCATCGTCTCGATCCTCGGGAATCGACCGTCCACTTTGGTGGAGGCGCACGCGAGATCCCTCTCCCCGCTGGTGAAAACGCGGGGCTTCGGGATGACCACTCAAGAGAGAAGAAGTCATTCCCGGTCAATTCTCTCTGCCACGGAGTGTGCGATCATGAACGGAGCATCCACGCGCCTCCCAGGACTCAGCCAGCATGCATCTTCCACGCCTGTTGCAGGCAGTTCTTTTCACATCCGCCGCGCTCCTTCCTGCCTGCGCCCAGGATAATTACGAAATTCAGGTCTACGGGTCAGACACCATCGCTCCCAGGAGCACAATGGTCGAACTGCATTCCAACTTCACCGCCGAAGGCAGCAAAACGGTAGAAGATGGCGTCCTACCCTCGAATCACGCTGAGCACGAAACGCTGGAGATCACCCAGGGATTCAACAACTGGTTTGAGACTGGCTTCTACGTATTCACCAGCATTCAGCCTGATGGCGGCTGGCAATGGGTGGGAGATCACATCCGCCCGCGCGTTCGCGCACCCGAATCCTGGCACTGGCCTGTGGGCGTGAGCATATCGAATGAAATCGGCTACCAGCGCCGCGACTTTTCTCCCGATACCTGGACCTGGGAAATCCGCCCCATTGTGGACAAGAAACTCGGCCGCTGGTACCTGAGTTTCAATCCTACGCTCGACCGTTCGTTTCATGGAGAAAGCGTCAATAAGGGCGTCGAGTTTTCTCCCAATGCGAAGGCCAGCTTCGACTTCACCAAGAGAATCAGCGGTGGGTTGGAGTACTACGGCTCGTGCGGTTCGATCACCGGATTCGATCCGCTCAAAGACCAGATGCAGCAGATCTTTCCCACGATCGATCTCGACCTCGGGCCGCAGTGGGAATTCAATTTCGGCGTGGGAGTGGGCGTGACGGGCGCTACTGACCACCTGATCGTCAAATTCATACTTGGAAGGCGTTTTTCCTGGAAGCACGAACGCAGCCCTCGATCTGAGATCTCGCACAATTGAAGCCGACAACGACTTTCCCGGTTTCGCTACCCAATCGGCTCAGAACGGGGCAGAAAAGACGGCGGCTCAGGCCGAGGAGGTGATACGGGCGGCGGAGCTTGAATCGCCGGTGGTGCAGGATGCAGCAGTGCCTCCAGCCGCGGGTAACGCGAAGCGAAAAAATAAATCGAATACGCTGGAAAAAACACGATTGCAGGAACTGAAATCAGAGAAATCGCATAGAGAAGCAACAAAACCAAGGCGCATCCTGCCAGGATGGCCAGCGTAATGGTGTAGGCATTCCAGGTCAGGCCGGCGGCTTTGCCCAGAAGTACGGTTATGGCACCGAAGCCCCCTACCGGGATCACCACGATCAGAATCACAATGGTGGCGACGATGCCGAAGATCATCGCCGCTCCAATCGCCATCACAATTTTCAGGCCGACGTAGCCGGCATACTGCCCTTTTTCTGCTTTCAACATCAAGAGCAGACGCTGCCACGATTCGGTCACCGTCAGCCCCTCCAGCGCCATTTGCGGAACTACAAAGTCCTTGGCCAGTATTTGCACCACAGCTAGCGAAAGAACGAATAGCAGTAACAAGAAAAACACGACGATGCCGCCCAGAATCAGCGGCACCAGATGCTGGCTGGGCTGATTCCACCAGCCGGCTGCAAAACCGATCGCGGCAGGGATTCCCACCAGAATTGTCAGCCCCATGATGGAAACCGCCAGGAGCAAAAGCCGCCAGCCAAAGTACCGTATGGCTTCTTGCTGCCGCCGTTCCCATCCAGACAGGATTTCGCAGTGCCTTGCCACCACACTGTCGAACAGAACAAAGCGCATCACGCTATTGATGTAGAGCAGAACCAGCAATAGCACGAACCCGGCCACAATCAAGATAGCGATCGAGCCTGCGTAAAGGGCAGGATGGAAGTGGGGCAAGCCGGGCGGCAGGGAAAGAAAACGTTGAGTGCCCCCGGTTCGGGTAGGAACCTGGAAGCTTCCGCCATTACAGCCCCCGGAAGGAAGTTCGCCCGCGAACAGCCCCACCAGGGCCAGCTTCACCCACTGGCTGGCGCTAAAAGGTTCCAAAAGCTGCCGTTTGGTGTGCTGGAATGCAGGACCGATGGCGTCTACGCAGGAAATCGGCACTCTTTGACCTCGCCTTTGACGGGTCGGAGCAAGGTACTGCGAACTGGAAGCAGGGTCAATCGGATTTTTCAGATTGCGCCACGATCGTCACTCGTACCGTAACGCCTCGACCGGATCGAGCTTCGAGGCGCGCAGGGCCGGAACCAACCCGCTGACCACTCCCACCGCCAGCAGGACGAGCGTAGAGAGCATCACCGTCGCGAAAGAAATCTTCAGATGGATGTCCGCTTTGCCGGAATCGTCTTCAAACAAAGGACCCATCAAAGGGAGTGTGCCTACGGCCGCGGCGATTCCGTAGGAAAGAATCACGCCAACCGCCCCGCCCAGCAGCATGATCAGCAAAGTCTCCGCCAGAAACTGCAGTTTGATATGCCATTTCTTCGCTCCCAACGCACGCCGCAGGCCAATTTCCCGAATGCGCTCGTCCACCGAAACCAGCATGATGTTCATCACCCCTACACCGCCGATCCCCAACGTGAGCGCCCCGACGAAGGTCAGCAATACCTCCAGCCCGATCGTGATCGCGTCGATCACCGGACGAAATTCGTCGCGGCCGTACATCTGGATGGCTTTCTTGTCGGTCGGAGAGAACTGCTGCCGGGTCGCGACTGCGGCCAACACCTGCGCCATCGCTTTCTTTTCGAACTGTGGCGCAATCGGTTCAAACACCATCACCTGCGGATATTTCGTGTTCCACAAATCGCCGGCCGCGCTGAAGGGTATCCACACCGAATCGTCGTCGCTGGAAAAGTAATTGCTCAGCTGGATTTTCCGCGCCATCACACCGATCACTTCAAAGCGCACGCCCCTGATCTGTACGGTCTCGCCCACGGCTGGCCGCCCGCTGAACAGTTGCTCGCGCACTCGCCTTCCCAGGAAGGCGACGCGCCGCCGTTCCAGTTCGTCGCCCGGGCTGATCCATCGGCCTTCCGCCGGCACCTCATTCCGCATTTCACCGTATTCCGGACAGACGCCCCTAACCGGAGCTGTCCCCACCAGGCGTTCGCCATAGGCAATTCCCGGCCGTCTCACCGTCTCTAGGCATGCATGTTTTACCAGCGGGGCATTTGCCTTTACCATTTCGAGGTCAGCCAGCTCGAACTGAACTTTCTTTCCAGCCCGTTGACCGCCAGGCTGCTCACTGGTCTGCTGTGGCCAACAGATCACGACACTCTTGCCGAACGCATCAAAGCCATTCACCAGAATCTGCCGGAAGCTGCTTCCGTAGGCGATGAGCAGCGTGACCGTGGCAATGCCCCAAACGATGCCCAGCATGGTCAGCATGGTGCGTGTGTAGTTCCGCTGCAGTGCGATCCACGCTTCGACAATGATCTCAGTCAGCATGCTTTCGACGCCTTGTCATCCTGAGCGAGGAGGGTTTTCCCTCGCGAAGGACCCAGGCGAGCCACCGCGCGCAATCGCTCAGGTGAGCGATTGCAATAAAGCGCGAGGCGAGCTTCCTTATCGGAATTCATCCGCCCGCCTCATAGCGCAACGCCTCAATCGGGTCGATGGAGGCGGCTTTTCGCGCCGGATAAAGGGCCGACAATACCGCTGTCGTTCCCAGCAGAACACACGCCAGCAGTCCGGATTTCCACGTGGCCAGCAGACCGGCAAAGAAGTCGGGCATGGGCAGCAGATTTACCAGGGCGCACAAGCCGTAGGCCACACCTAATCCCACACCGCCGCTGATCAGCGCGATCAGCAACGCCTCGATGAAAAACTGTTTAAGAATGGTGTGCGCCGGTGCGCCCAAAGCCTTGCGCACTCCAATTTCCCGCGTTCGTTCGCGCACTGCGACCATCATCACGTTCATCACACCGAGCCCGCCCAGCAGCAGCGTGACGATCCCCACCGCGCCCAGAAAATATTTCATGCCGTCGGTCATGGTTTTGAACGCTTTTGCTTCCTGCACCGTGTCCCAGATGGGGCAGGCTTCTTTGTCGTTGGGATCGTAGCGGTGCATCCGCGCCAGCGCCACGCGTACTTCGTGCTTGCAGGCTTCGTGTTGCTCTACTGACCGCGGCGTCACCAGCAGTTGATCGAAGGTATAGGCCGTACCCGGAGGCTTGTCGGGAAAGTCCCGCCGCATGGCGTCAAACGGGACAAAAACCTTCTGTACGTCCCACCCGTCGTAGTCGGAGTCCTGCTTCTTCTGCGCCATTACCCCAATAACCGTGTAGGGAAAAGCGTTCAGATAAAGCGTTTCCCCCACGGGATTCCGTCCGGGAAAAAGCTGCTTGGCCGCATCGCTTCCCAGAAAGGCCACACGGCGCGCGTCCCGCTGGTCATCCCAGTTGTAAAAACGCCCCAACCCCACATCCAGGCTGCGGATATAGGCAAAAGGCGGGTGCGACCCGGTCACGGTAAATGCCGCGTTGTTGTAGTCGCTGTGCGCCCGAACATCATTCTGCTCGAGCTCGGGGATGGCGTATTGGCAATCCGGCGACTCCGCTTGCACCGCGGCAACATCTTCATCCTCCCAGTGCACTGTCCGTCCCGCCCGTGCTCCGCCCGCCTGCAGGCTGGTGCGGCCGTGAAACACAATCAGAATGTCTTTGCCCAAAGTCCGGGTCTGCTCCTCCTGGCCTTTGCGCAAACCCTCTCCCGCCGCCACCATCAGCACGATTGAGACAATGCCCCAGGCGATCCCAAACATGGTCAGGAAAGTCCGTAGCTTGTGCGCCCACAGGGTGCGGACGACATCGCCGATGAGATCCCGTAAGACCATGGCCATTGTTTGGACGCGTCAGCCCACCGGACGTAAGCCGGGAGGCCTTCGTCTATAGGGATATACGGACGCTGGCTTAAGTTTGTTCGCCTGTTGCAGCTAGCGAACTGAGAACCAGAAACCGAAAACTGGTTTTGACCAACCCGAGGGTGTCATCGCCGTCTTGTTCGGCAAACTGAGAACTGAGAACGGGAACTGAAAACTGGTTTTGACCAATCGAGGGTGTCATCGCCGTCTGCACCGGAACCCCACCCGCCGCAGGATGCCGACTGTCGAGGGCTGAAGGGAAGGGATTGGCCTCAGGTTTTCTGGAAGGCGACCGTGCGCTCAAGCCAACTCTGAAACCGATCGAGCGCCAGTTCGCACTGCCGCCGGTGCCGCTCGGCTCGGTCCCGGACTTTTTCCGCCAGCGGCGGCAGAAGATCAAATGTGATATTCGCTGGCTGAAATTTCGCCGGGTCGGCATGCGTGATGTAGTGCGTCAGCGATCCAAACGCCGTTTCCCGGGGCGGCGGGACGGGCTCGTCCCCTAGAGTCAGCGCGGAGGCGTGAATGCCCGCCAGCAAGCCGCTGGCAATCGATTCCACATATCCCTCAACCCCGCAGATTTGCCCGGCAAAGATGACGCGGGGATGCTGCTTCATTTGCTGTGTTTCAGATAAAAGCGCGGGCGAGTTGATGTAAGTATTGCGATGGATCTGCCCGTAGCGCAGAAAGCGCGCATTCTCCAGCCCCGGGATCAGCCGGAGCACCCGGGCCTGTTCGCCAAACTTCAGGTGATTTTGAAATCCCACCAGGTTGTAGGAATCCGCCCGCAGATTTTCCTGCCGCAATTGCACCACCGCATACGGAGGCCTTCCCGTCTTCGGATCTTTCAATCCCACCGGCTTCATCGGCCCGAAACGCAGCGTATCCCGGCCACGCCGCGCAATTTCTTCGATGGGGAGACAGCCTTCGAAATAATTCAGCTTCTCCCAGTCGCGCTCTTCGACCGATTGCGCCGCCAGCAGCGCGTCATAGAAGCGGTCGTATTCTTCTTTCGACATGGGGCAGTTGATGTAATCCGCCGTGCCCTTGTCGTACCGCGCCGCCAGATAGACTCGCGACATATCAATCGAATCGGCTTCGACAATCGGGCTGATGGAATCGAAGAAGAAGAGTTTGTGTTTGTGTGGCGTGGGCACTCCCGCCCGCGAAGGTTTTGACTCATCAGCCGATGAGCTTAGCCGCTCGATCTCCTTCCCCATCCCATCCGATGTCAACGGTCCCGTCGCAACAATCGTGATCTGTCCTTCATCAATCCCAGTCACTTCTTCCCGCTTGATCGTAATCAGCGGTTCTCGCGAAATAGCGTCTGTCACCCGAGCTGCAAATGCCGTGCGATCCACCGCGAGCGCATGCCCCGCCGGGACCGCGCACTGCCGGGCAATTTCCAGCAGCAACGACCCCGCGCGCCGCAGTTCTTCCTTCAACAGCCAGGGAGCAGTGTTCACGGAATCCGACTTCAGCGAGTTCGAGCACACCAGCTCTGCAAAATCGCCAGTCTGGTGCGCCGGCGTCGCCCGCACCGGCCGCATTTCACACAATTCCACCGCCACGCCCCGCCGCGCACACTGCCACGCCGCTTCGGCTCCGGCCAGACCGGCCCCGATGATGCGGACGCGATCGATGTTGGATATTGGAATCACTCTGACGCTCTACCTGGTGGAGTCATCCCGAGCAGAGCCGTTTTTCAGGCGGAGCGAGGGATCTCGCGCGTACTGCTGCGACAGTAAGGACTCAAACCGCAGCGTAATTCACCTCTACTTGCTAATCAGCGTCGATTGGCTCGCAACGCACTGCCAAGTCCCATTCACTTTGACCCACGTATCAGTGAACCGCCCCCGCCGCAAATACGGCTTGCCTTTGTTGACGCCTTTCTCGCGATAAACTCCGGTCACGACCGCGCTGTCGCCATAGACCTCGGCCGTCATCGACTCGTTCGTAATTTCCTCAGGATGCAGCGCCGGTTGCCGCGCACTGGCGAGGAATTGCGCCTTGTTCATCAAACTGCCGTCATAATCGATGTAAACCAGCGAGCTCGCCAGCAGCGAATCGAGCGCGTTCGTGTCTTTGTGCTCCTCCGCCTGGTTCCAGGCATTTTCCAGCGCCAGAATGCGGCTTTTTTCCGCGTCTGCGTCAGATGCAGTTTGCCCGTAAGCCAGGAAAGTCCCAGCAGCCAACACCAGCAAGACCGCGACAATCGCTTTCACGGCGAAAGCTCCTTTTCCAGCCCATCATCGCACGACTCGCGTTGGTGGGCGGGAAGTGGCGTTTCCGGAAAAAATCATGATAGCGCGGGCGGAGGCGTGCGTAGGTTACTCTTCTGCTCTCCGGCGCGGTTTCTGCTTCTTCGAGACCGAGCGAATGATCAGCTTGCCTTTGCCGGTCGCGGCAAACGGCGTCTGGGCTTGCGCGAATGCAGCCGCTATCAGGTCTTTGACCTCGGGACGCGCCAGGACCGCCGCCGACTCCAGCCGTAGAAAACGGTTTTGCACGCCACTGCCGAGCAGCAGCTTGTGGGGATCGGGCAGCGTGGCGCCGTGGTAGAAGGCCAGCCCGACTCCGTTGGCCGCCGCAGCGATGGAGACGATGGAATCAGAAGGCCGCTCCGTCGCGCTGTAGCCGATGACGAAGAAGTTGTAGTTGTCCCACACCAGCTCATTGGCCGTGGGCAGGCGCTTGCGCATCGCCCTGCGCACGGAGCGAATCAGGGCCTGGTGTTTCGGGTGAAACTTGGCGATGAAGGTCGCAAGCTGTTTCTCCGCGTCCGCTGGTGTGCTGGTAGATTTCTTGATTCTTTTCATCGATTCCCCCATGCGGAGTTGCAAACCTCATAGCTCCATGAAGAGATCATAGGATCACCCGCTCATCTCCCACTCTCTTGGTCACATGCTCACGATCTAAGTACTCAAGCAGTGGAATCGCATACTTTCGGGTAACGCCGGTCAAGTCTTTGAAACGGGCCACATCCATGCGTGGCGACTTCGCCTTCTCGGTGGCTAGTTGCCGCCGCAAATTCTGCAAGGCCTCGCGATGAAACACTAACTCCTCAGAAATCTTCACCAGCACTCTCTCCCGCAAAAGGAGCGTAACAATCTTCTGGGCGCGCGTCTTGTCCACTTTCAATCCGGCGAGCACATCTTTCAGCGCGGGCACTTTCAACCCGGCGGAAGCAAATGCCTCTTCGATGATCTTTTTAGACGTCGTTTCTTCATCCTTCATGACCACGCCGCGGCCCGGCAGATGGACAAGTTCTCCGGCCGCCTCTAGCTTTTTGTCTTTCTCAAGCTGATCGAGAACGGCATAGAAAACTTCAGGGCCGAGCCTGGCCTTGCTGCGCAATTCTTCCTTGCCTATTCCCGCCACCAGGGGATTGTTGGCGTGGAATTGTTTGACGGCCGCCGTGACGTTCTCGCCTGCTTTCTCGAACCATGTGCGGGAAAGCAGCGCATCATGGCCGCAAGCCACAAGCTCACCGCGCTCTCTGAGCCGGCTCGCCACGCCGCGCAGCATCGCCATAGGCAGGTTCATCTCCGCAACTGCCTCGGCGAGCTTCAGTCCCACTTGTTTGCGGCGAAATACCCGGGCCAGCAAAATGTTGTTCCGGCGAGCCCCTGACGATCACATCGAGGAAGGCAAGAGTTTCCTCCGCTGGTGGCTTTCGCGCTAGTGGCGATGCATCCAGAACCACGCCGCCGCCGATGGTCACGACCGGTGAGAACTGGCGGATGATAAAACGGTCGTTCGGCAGAAGAAGCTCAGGCTGCGCCAGGCGCAGTTGTGCAAAAGCACTTTGCCCGGGAGCAATTTGCTTTTTTCCGTAAAGCGCCACCGTCGCAATTGTTTCTGAGGTGTAGGCGTGAAAATGTACGCGGGCGCGGTCTTTCAGGGGCTTGGCCGAGGGCAGCAGCGAAAGCGACACATCCACGCGTGACGTGGAGTGAAATGTCGCGGGTGGCGCCAGCGTCATCCCGCGTGCCAGATCTTCGAGTGGCGATGCCGGCCAGGTTCAACGCGGTTCGTTGTCCCCCGACTGCTTCCTCAGCCGGTTGTCCGTGAACCTGCACGCCACGCACGCGCACATGCCGGCCGGCGGGAAAGACCTCGAGTTCACTCTCTTTGGCGATGTGGCCCGAGACCAACGTGCCCGTGACCACCGTTCCGAATCCCTTCATGCTGAACACACGGTCAACCGGCAGGCGAGTTAGCAGGTTCGGATCTTTTTCCGGAACATCGACGGCCGCCGCTCCAAGAGCGCGCTTCAGATTGTCAATTCCCGCGCCGGTGAGCGAACTGACGGGAACTATCGGCTTTGGGCTATCCAGGAAAGACGCGCGAAGAAACTCTTCCACTTCCAGCCGGACCACCTCGAGCGTCTCGCGATCTACCAGGTCAGACTTGGTTAGCACCGTTATGCCACTTCGTACGCCAAGCAGGCGGCAGATATCGAAGTGCTCCCGAGTCTGCGGCTTGATGCCTTCGTCAGCCGCGATCACCAGCAGAACTAGATCGATGCCACCGACCCCAGCCAGCATGTTGCGCACAAAGCGTTCATGCCCGGGGACATCGACGAAGCCCAACCGCAGAATTTCGCCTCTCGGGCCTGGCAGTTCGAGATGAGCGAAGCCAATGTCGATGGTGATGCCGCGCCGCTTTTCTTCCTCCAGGCGGTCGGCGTCAATGCCCGTGAGTGCTTTCACCAGAGCGGTCTTGCCGTGGTCGATGTGACCTGCAGTTCCGACAATGACGGATTTCATCGCCGTACAGTATAGCCATGGCGGGCTATGCGAGGGCCAGATGGAAGCGGAAGTCGGCGGTCCATCGTTTATAGCTTAAAGGGAATAATGCGTCACGATTCGATATGAGGCGTTGCGCGGACGCGAGCATCTTTCGGATGGACCAAAGGCCGGCAAAGAGCCTATAAGTCACCCTGGTGCGTTGCAGCACCCTTCCGCGGGGCTGGTCAAAGGACAACGCCAGCCTGTTTCGCCCGAAGCGATTTCAGACTTTTCAATAACTTATAGATAACATTATGAATTTGCTGGAGTTGCAAGGATGAGCACTCTAGGCGGCTTCAAGGGAGTCCGCGGCGGACGCTGCGCTAAGAGATTCTAGCCGCAGAGATCGCCTCGGGACTTCTCCCTATCCTCCCACGCCTCAAAATGCGACAATAGAAGTGCCAATCCCCTATGACCACGCTGCAGACTCCAGCCATCTCTCCCGAGCTCATTCGGGATCACGGCCTCACTCTGGATGAATACGAAAAGATCAAGAAACTCTTGGGCGGACGCGAACCTTCGCTCACCGAACTCGGCATTTTCAGCGTGATGTGGAGCGAGCACTGCTCGTACAAGTCTTCGCGCGTTCATTTGAGACGATTGCCCACGCACAGCCGCCATGTGCTGCAAGGACCAGGCGAGAACGCCGGCATCATCGACATCGGCGAGGGTTGGGCCTGCGCCTTCAAGATCGAATCGCACAATCATCCGTCGTTCATTGAGCCGTTCCAGGGTGCGGCCACGGGCGTGGGCGGAATTCTGCGCGACATTTTCACCATGGGCGCCCGGCCGGTCGCGATTATGGATTCGCTGCGCTTCGGGCCGATAGTGGCTCGCGTGGACGCGGGCGCCTCGCCCGCCCCCACACAGGCCGAGATCCATAAGAACCACTCCATCCTTGAGGGCGTGGTCAGCGGCATCGCCTCTTACGGAAACTGCTTTGGCGTGCCCAACTTAGGCGGTGAGACTAAGTTCGAGCCCTGCTATTCCGGTAATCCGCTGGTCAATGCGTTCGCGCTCGGACTAGTGCGCAAGGATCAGATTTTCTATGCTCGCGCGTCCGGCGAAGGCAATCCTGTGATTTACGTAGGCTCGAAGACGGGGCGCGACGGAATCCATGGCGCAACCATGGCCAGCGAGGAGTTCAGTGAAGCTTCTGAAGCCAAACGGCCGAATGTGCAAGTGGGCGATCCGTTTCTTGAGAAGCTGTTGCTCGAAGCTTGCCTCGAAGCTATGCAGACCGGCGCGATCATTGGCATTCAAGATATGGGCGCAGCTGGGCTGACTTGCTCTACGTGCGAAATGGGGGCGCGCGGGCACGTTGGGATCGAAATCGAAATGGATCGCGTGCCACAGCGCGAAACCGGCATGACGGCCTACGAGATCATGCTGAGCGAATCGCAGGAGCGCATGTTGCTGGTGGCGCAGAAGGGTCGCGAAGATGAAGTCTTTCGCGTGTTCGAAAAGTGGGGGCTCGATGCGGTTGAAGTCGGCCGCGTGACCAGTGACGGCAAGATGCGGGTTTTGGAACACGGCACGGTGGTCGCCGAGATTCCAAATGAAGCGCTTACGGATGATGCTCCGGTGTATAAGCGTCCGCTCGAACGCTGGGAGCCGCCGGTACCGCGGGAAAAGCCAGAGGAGATGTAATTTTCGGAAAAGCAAAATCAGGCGAGGTCGGTGAATACACCGAGATCTTGCGAGAGCTGCTCGCCAGCCCAAACATCTGCAGCAAGCGGTGGATCTGGCAGCAATATGATCACATGGTGCAGACCAATACGGTGGAAGGCCCGGGCGCGGGTGATGCCGGTGTGATTCGTATAAAAGGCTCGCAGCGCGGGCTGGCCATGGCGCTCGATGGCAATGGGCGCTGGTGTTATCTCGATCCGCGGCTGGGCGCGATGCACGCCGTGGCGGATGCCGCGCGTAATGTGGCCTGCGCCGGCGCAAGGCCGGTGGGAGCTACGAATTGTCTCAACTTCGGCAATCCCGAAAAGCCGCACATCATGTGGCAGTTCTCGCAAGTGGTTGACGGCATGACCCGGGCTTGCGAGGAATTCGAGATTCCCATCACCGGCGGCAATGTGAGTTTTTACAACGAAACGCTGGGTGAAGGAATCTATCCGACTCCGGTGCTTGGAGTTGTCGGCATGCTGGAGGATGTGCACAAATCCGTGCGCCCGGATTTCCGTGGGCCGGGCCGAGCGATTGTGCTGCTGCGGGCGACGGAACCGGGCGATGAAACCGACGCGGAATCCGAGTTTGGTTCGTCGGAATACGCAAAAGAAATTCTGGGCGAGGTCTGGGGCTATCCGCCAGAGCTGGAATTGGAGAAAGAAGCGGCGTTGCAACGGGCCCTGGTTGAGCTGGCGCAAGCTGGATTGATGGATTCGGCGCACGACTGTTCTGACGGTGGCCTGGCGGTGACCTTGGCAGAGTGCGGCTTTGGGCGCGGCGTAGGGATGAAGGTTGAACTGAGTTCACAAGATTTGCCGGCGGAATTCGTTCTGTTTGGCGAGGACGCGAGCCGGGTGGTGGTCTCATGCGGCCGAAGTAACCTGTCAGGAATCCAACAAGTAGCGGCGAAGTACGACATTTCGGCGGACGTGATCGGGGAAACAGTTTCCGAACAGATGGAAATTAAACTCAATGGTAGAGTGGTGGTGTCGGCGCGGGTGGCTGAGTTGCACGAGGCGTACGAAGGCGCGCTGGAGCAGGCTTTGCGGACCGAGCCGGAAGTTGTGGCGGCGGATTAACCTTTGCCGAGCTTAGCTCGGCCGGACAGCCGAGGGCGGCTGTCCCCACGTGGGTTTGGAGCTGACGGGTAATGCCTTTCGACAAATTTCACGATGAGTGCGGGGTGGTGGCGATCTACGCCCACCCCGAGGCGGAGAAGCTTGCCTATTTGAGCCTGCATGCGCTGCAACACCGTGGGCAGGAATCAGCGGGAATCGTCACCTCCAACGGATTGACCCTGCAGGCGCATCGCGCCATGGGACTGGTGGCCGATATTTTTACGGAAGAGGTTCTTTCGAAGTTGCATGGGAACCTGGCCATCGGGCACACGCGTTACTCCACTGCGGGCGATTCGGCGTTGTTTAATGCGCAGCCCATCATGGTGCAGTCGAACAAGGGCATGATGGCGCTGGCGCACAACGGCAACCTGGTGAATGCGCAGGAGATTCGGCAGCGGCTGGAGAGTCATGGATCGATTTTTCAGACCAATAGCGATACTGAAGTGATCGTTCACCTGATCGCTCTTTCCAAAGAGCACACCTTGCCTGAGGCCATGGCGGACGCGTTACGGCGGGTCGAGGGGGCGTTTTCGCTCGTCATGTTAAGTCCCGACCGGGTGTTTGCCGCCCGCGATCCGCGGGGCTTTCGTCCGCTGGCCATGGGAAGAATTCCGCGCCAGGAAGGGGAGAAGCAGGACACGATTGTGTTTGCTTCGGAAACCTGTGCTTTCGATTTAATCGGCGCAACTTATGAGCGCGAGGTGAAACCGGGGGAACTGATCGTAATCGGGCCGGAAGGCATCACGTCGCGTTTCTATGCGGCGGCTGCGGCGCAATCGAGCTGCATTTTTGAGCACGTGTATTTTTCGCGTCCGGATAGCCTGGTTTTTGGGCGTCCAGTGCAAGTTAGCCGGGAAGAACTGGGACGGCAGTTGGCGCGGGAAGCGCCCGCCGAAGCGGATATTGTGGTCCCGGTGCCCGACTCCGGCGTGACCGCAGCCGTAGGTTACGCGGCGGAAAGCGGGCTTCCATTCCGCTTCGGGTTGATCCGCAATCATTATGTGGGGCGAACCTTCATCGAGCCCCGCCAGAACGTACGCGATTTTGGTGTGCGGCTCAAGCTGAACCCGGTGCGCAGCCTATTGAAGGGCAAGCGTGTGGTGCTGGTTGACGATTCCATCGTGCGCGGAACGACCAGTCGAAAGATCGTGCGGATGATCAGGAGCGCTGGCGCGACGGAAGTGCACATGCGCGTTTCCTGCCCGCCTACGATTTCGCCTTGTTTCTACGGGGTGGATACTCCGTCGAAGAAAGAACTGATCGCGGCCAACAAGTCGGTGGAGGAGATTCGGGAATACATCGGCGCCGACTCGCTGGCCTATCTTTCGCTCGAGGGCATGAAAAAGGCCTGCGCCGACGGGGAAAAGACCACTTACTGCACCGCTTGCTATACCGGGGCGTATCCTACGAATTGGGTAGATGTGGAAGAGATTCAGCCGGCGGCGGCTAGTAAGACGTAACCGAGTTCAATGAAAGAAATCCTTCACCTCTTTGGGTCATCCTCGGCGACTCGGTTGGGGCCGCTGGAGCAACAGTTGCTTCAGGCGATATGGTCGCGAGGGAACGCCACGGTCCGGGAACTCGTGAGTGAAGCTGAAGCCGATGGCCGGCACAAAATCGCTTACACCACGGTGATGACCACGCTCGACCGGCTCTACAAAAAGCAACTGCTAGACCGCATGGCTGAGGGCAGGGCATTCCGCTACCGGCCTCGCCAGAGCGAGGAAGAATTGAGGAAAGCCGCGGCCGGTGAGGCGATCCAGCGACTGCTGGATTCGGGCACGACAGCTTCGTCATCGTCGCCGGCGTCTCTGCCGCTTTCGTATCTGGTGGAGGCGCTCACCGAACGCGATGTTCAACTGCTCGACGAACTGCAGGAGTTGGTCGAACGCAAGCGAAACCAACTGCGGAAGGACGACTCAAGAAACGGAACCCCGGAAAACAAGGCGCCGGGAAAAAAGGAGAAGCCGTGATGTTCGCCCTGCGTGGTGTGGCCGTTTCGCTTGCGGTATTCGTTCTGGGTTACAGCTCCCTTTCTTTCGCGATCGCCTATGCGTGGAAACTTGGCACGCGAGCGCGGCCAGCGCGGGCGAATGCGGATTTGCTGTTTGGGCTGCGCATGCTGCCACTGGCGGCGTCACTTCTTGTAACCGCGGTATTTGTAGTACCGTCATTTCTTTTTCTGGAGCCACATTCCATTCACGAGCCGATCGGGCCGATTCCGCTTGGGTTGAGTTCCGTCGGCCTGGGGCTTTTGGCGGCAGGCTCCTTCAAGGCCGCGACGGCATTGCGCAGGACATGGCAGATCGTCGGCAACTGGTTGAAGGACAGCAGCAGCATTGATTTGAGGGCGGAGATTCCCGTTGTGCAGGTACGTGGCGCCGTGCCGGCCATGGCCGTGGCCGGGATCCGTAATCCGAGGGCGCTGGTGTCAGAAGCTGCGGCGTCGGTGTTGACCGAAGGCGAGCTTCGCACCGCGTTGCGGCACGAAGTTGCCCATGTGCGGCGACGCGACAATCTGAAGAAGTTGCTTTTCCATTTGTGCGTATTCCCTGGAATGGAGCAGTTGGAGGATTCGTGGCGGGAAGCCGCGGAAATGGCGGCGGACGATGCGGCGGTATCGAATCCCGGTGAGGCGCTCGACTTGGCGGCAGCGCTGGTGAAGCTTTCGCGCTTGGCGCCGGCGCCAGCGGCGGAACTAACGACGGCCTTGATTGATAGTTCGCAGATCGCAGCGAGGGTGGAGCGTTTGCTGGCGTGGGACGAGGCGCGGCGGCAGTTTTCTGCGACATATGTGGTGGTGCCAGCATTGGCGATGGTTGTGGCGGGAATGATGGCGTACGGCACGATTTTGACGCAAGCGCATGTGCTAACCGAGTGGCTGGTGCGGTAGGATTTTGAGATTATTGCGCCCTTCGGGCGCGAGAGCGCGAGCCTGAATGTACCCAGCGCTGAAGCGCTGGGCTAATTTCGCGACGCCCCTCCGGGGCTGCGCGGGCGAGGGCGCCCGCGCCACACGAGCCTGGAGAAACGCGGGCGAGTCGCCCGCGACCACACGAACAGAATCCCAACCTCAGAAAGTTACGCGCACGCCCAACTGGGCGGCGAAGGGAATACCCACGGTTGTTCCCGGTCCAAAGAAATCTCCTAATCCTCCGGCGGGGACGCCGAGTTGCCGCAAGCTGGTGACTGGCGTCGTGGCGGTGCAACTGGGGTTGGTGCAAATGGCGGTGACATTTCCACTCTGAATCTGGTCCTGTGGGACAGGCAACGCGGCTACGCTGGTCACATAGTTCGCGCCGGGATTATTGCGGTTCAGCAGGTTGAAGAATTCGGCAAACGGTGCGACCGACCAGCGATCGTGAAAGTTGATGGGCCGGCTGACGCGCAGATCAATCTGAATGTAGGGCGTTCCCCGGAACTCATCGAGCGTTGTCGGTACGCCATTCACCGAGATGCGGCCGCTGTTATCGGCAGTGGTGATGGTAAAAGGCCGGGCGCTTTCCGCCTGCGAAATAGTAGTGAGTTCGAATCCGCCGGGTGCGTGCAGCGTACCGGCAAGAACGAAGCGATGGGTAACGTCTTCCCCGGAGGGCCCGTAATCGCCCGGGCGGAACGGGTGGAACGGATCGCAAACCCCATTCACATAGTCAAATAGTTCGCCCAGCACGCAGCCCCAGGTCTTCGCGCTCGAGAGCGTGTAGTTCGCGACCAGGCTGAAGCGGCGCGCGGCGTTACCCTGCAAGTGGATCATCAGTGCGTTGTAGCTGGAGCGGTTGTCGGACTTGAAAATCGTGAGTTCCGGGAACGAGTATCCGCGATAGCCGTGATTGCCCTGCTCGTGGGTGTAATCGGCACTCACAGTCCAGCGGTCGGTGAAGGCATGCTGTACGCCTCCGGTGATGTGAATGGCGTAGGGAGTTTTGTAGTGCGGATCGATGAACGCCGGGGGGCTGTTGTTGAGGCCGCCGTTCACGGCCTGGAGGGCGTCAACCCAGCCATTCTGCGCAAGATCATTGAAGAACATGCCGAAACCCGCGCGGTAGACAGTCTTGCCGCTGTTGCCGGGGGAGTATGCGAGTCCCAGTCTTGGCCCAAACTGCCGCCGGTAATCACGCGGCACACCCAGCGGAATTCCAGCCGAGGGCAATAACGCATATGCAGGATTCTCCAACTGGCTGCGGCCGGAGGCGGTGAAAAGGCCGAAGGTGGTGTCATAGCGCAGGCCGTGGTTCACCGTGAGATGTGGAGTTATGCGCCAGGAATCCTGGTAGTAGAGGCCGAGGCGTTGGATGTTTTGCGAGAAACTGCCGTCTCCGGCGGGCGTAGGCGTGCAAGTCACGTCAGCCGGAGGATTCACGCAATTCAGGTCGAAATAAAACTGCGACGGGTTGGCGGCGTAAAAATCCGGGTTGTTGGCGTAGGCGAGCAGAGTTTCGGCCGTTCCCGAGAGCGCGCCGCTGAGCACAGGCTCGTGGATGAAGTTGATCCCGAACTTTCGCGCGTGACGTCCGGAAGAGTGGGTCACATCGTAGCGAAACTGATACTTCTCCTGATTGCGAAGCACCGGGAAGGCGGTGATGGCGGTGGCAAACTGATTGTCGCCGAAGGTCTCGAAGCCGGAAATGGTTTGCGAAGTCAAGGTGAAGGGAAAGGCCAGAGCGAACCCGAAGTTTGAGTTGCGATCGGAAGTGAGATGCAGGCCGCTGGCGTCGAACACGAAGCTTGCCAGCCAGGAGGGGCTGAAGGCGTACTGGTTGCCGATCGCCAGGTTCATGTAGTTGTTGTGCTGCTCGACTCCGGTGGAAGGCAGGGCGGCCTGCTGCACCAGCGCGTTGTGGGTGAGGTAATTGTCGACCGCGGCGCGCAGGAACCACTGTGATTTCGACGACTGCAACCAGTCGAAGCGAAGTATGCCCAGGTAATCGCGGAAGGGAATGGAAACATGGTTGGGCGCCGCAATCGAACTGACACCGGGAACCAAACCCTGTTGTGCCAAAGAGGCGAGCGCGTCGAATTGAGTCTGGCTGGCGGGGCTGTAGGCGATGCTGGCGTTCTCGTGAACGAATTCGAACGAGGAAAAGAACCACAGTTTTTGCTTCTTGATCGGGCCGCCGAGCGAGGCAACGTAGTTTTGCCGGGAAAACGGCTGCTTTGGGTTGGGCGCGGGATTTTCGATGGGGAAGCGGGCGTTGAGCGAAGCCGCGCGCCCGTAGAAAGCGCCGCTTCCGTGCCACTGATCCGTACCCCGTTTGGTTGTGATCACTACGGAGCCGGCGGTGGTGCGTCCGGTGTCGGCGTCTTCCTGGGCGGTGCGCACGGCGAATTCCTGGATCGCGTCGGGCGAGAAATTCTGCAGAAAGCCGCCGATGTAGTCATCGGAGTTATCCCCGCCATCGACGGAAAGTTCATTGTTCAGGCCGGAACTGCCGCCGGTGGAAACCGCGGTGATACGGGCTTTGGTCGGGTCAGAAGGCTCGACTGGTTCGGTGCCGGGCGCGAGGTAGGCGATGTTGGCGAAGCTGCGGGCGGCGAGTGGAATGGTTTCTAAATCCTGAGTAGTGACGACGGCCTGATGCACGGCGCTGGCGAGATCAATCGGTTGGGTGGTAATGGAGGAAGCCTCGCCCTGGACATTCACCGTTTCCTGTCGCGGTTGCGGCTTCATGGTGACGGTGACGTCGCGCACAGAACTGACCGCGATGGTGACGTCGGAGCGGGCCTCGGCGAATCCTTTGGCGCTTACGGTGAGGTGATAGTTTCCGGCAAGCAAGCCGTCGAGACGAAACTCACCACGATCGTCGGTGACGGTTTTGCGGGTTAGGGAAGATTCATGAATCTTGATTTCGGCGGCGGCGATGCGTGCGCCGCTGGCGTCCTGGACTACACCGCGGAGCGCGCCGCGGGGATTCTGGGCGCATAGCGGAGCAAAAAGCGCCGCCACTAAGAGCAACAGAATCAGATAGCGAGAAGTGGTCAATTGAGAGAAAGACCTGTTGGGGCCTGGGTTCCCGCAAATGCGGGCTTGATAGACAAGAGGGTATCGTGGCGGCGGTAACTACTACCATGCATCGTAGGTCAGCGACGGGGTTAAACGGTCAATGTCTGTCTTGTGCAGGTTGGTTGGTCGAGGATTTGTTCTGCGCAGAAACGACGCGTGGGATGCCTTGCAGGTCGTTCACGATGTGAACTTGATCCCATCCGGCTGAGCAAGTTCTGGACGCCTTTGGCGATGGTGCCGCTGATTTCCATCACCAGCCAGCCTCCCGGTTTGAGTTTCCCCTTGGCTTGCGGGATAAGACGTTCGATCACTTCGAGACCCGTGGCCCCGGCAAAGACTGCGTTGCGCGGCTCGAATTTGCGGACTTCAAGTTGAACTTGGTCGGCTTCGGATTCGCCAACGTAAGGAGGATTAGAGACGACGAAATCGAAGGTTACCGGTTGCAGCCCCTGGAGCAGGTCGGTTTCGTGGAAGTGAATGCGCTTTTCGAGTTGGTGGCGGGCAGCGTTGGCGTGGGCAATTTCGAGTGCAGCGGCGGAAATGTCGGTGGCATGAAATTCGGCCTCGGCCTCGGGAAGTTCTTTGGCGAGAGCGATCGCGATGCAGCCTGAGCCGGTGCCGACGTCGACGATCCTCGGCGGCGGTGATGGAGGCCGGGCGTCCTCGCCCGGCTTTTTGATGAGTTCCAGAACGGTTTCGAGTACGTGCTCGGTTTCTGGGCGCGGGATGAGGACGGCCGGCGAAACGATGAAGTCCAGCCCCCAGAATTCCTGATGCCCGGTGATGTATTGCGCGGGAATGCCGCGGGCGCGCTGAGTCAGAGCTTCGTCATATCTTTTTTGCTCGTCTGTCGTTAATTGGCGCTCGGGATGAGCGTAGAGATAGGCGCGGTCGCGGCCCAGAGTGAACATCAGAAGCAACTCCGCGTTCATGCGAGGGGATGGGACTTGGGCAGCGGTGAGGCGGGAGATGGCGGAGGCGAGGGCGTCTTTCAATTGCACAAGGTTCATTTCACCACGGAGACATCCGAACTACAGGAAAAAGAAAACTCGGGGAACTCTATTGATTGCCTCGAAACGTCGAGAGCACTTCAATAATGCCGACAATACTTTCATTCAATCGCTCAACGTCGGCGGCGGGAATCCAATATTCGCGATGGGTAGAATCTCCAACGGTGTGCACTTCGTAATTATCGAGAAATCGAGTCAGCACGCCGAAGCGGAGTACAAAACCGGTAAAACCCGAACGGGAGTCCTTCGTATTCCAGTCTCGGGCAATTTTTGCCGCGTACTCCTCGGTTAGTACAGGGTAGAAGAATGGCTGATCCGGGAGTCTTGGCGGGAATCGACGGAATCCGGACGCGCGGATGAGTTCAAATTCTGCCGCACCGACCGGACGGTAGAGCGTCCTGTGTTCGGTAGACACGTTACGCCACCACGGAGCTCTCGCCCTTCAGTTTTTCCGCCTGATAGTGGGTGATCAGGGCGTCGACGATGGGCTGGAGTTTGCCGTCGATGACTTGATCCAACTGATGAAGGCTGAGCCCGATGCGGTGATCAGTGACGCGGTTCTGCGGGAAGTTGTAAGTACGAATCTTTTCGCTGCGGTCGCCGGACCCGACCATCGCCTTGCGCTCTTTGGCCAATGCGTCCTGCTGCTTTTGCATCTCCACTTCATAAAGACGCGAGCGCAGCACCCGCATGGCTTTTTCGCGATTCTTGATCTGCGATTTCTCGTCCTGGCAACTCACGACTGTGTTGGTCGGGATATGCGTGATGCGGACTGCGGAATACGTGGTGTTAACCGACTGGCCGCCGGGGCCTGATGAGCAGAACGTATCGACGCGAAGGTCTTTGGCGTCGATCTTGATGTCGACCTCCTCGGCTTCGGGTAAAACCGCGACGGTGACCGCGGAGGTATGGACACGTCCTTGTTGCTCGGTCTGCGGCACGCGCTGCACGCGATGCACGCCACTTTCGTATTTGAGCTGGGAATAGACCCGCTTTCCTTCCACCAGCGCGATCACTTCTTTCAGCCCGCCTACGCTTGACTCCGAAGTGGAGAGCACTTCAACTTTCCACCCCTGTGTCTCGGCGTAGCGGGTGTACATCCTGAACATTTCAGCGGCGAAGAGCGTGGCTTCATCGCCTCCGGTGCCGGCACGAATTTCGAGGACCACGTCTTTTTCGTCGTTGGGATCCTTGGGCAGAAGCAGGACTTTGAGTTCTTCTTCAACGGTGGCGACGCGGGCCTCGAGTTGGGTAAGCTCTTCCTGAGCGTAGGCACGCATCTCCGCGTCTTTCTCGTCGGCGAGAACTGCTCTGCTTTCGGCGATGCCCTTCTTCAGATCTTTGTACTCACGATACTTTTCGACCACGGGGGTCATATCGCTGTGGGCCTTGGCGGTCTTCTGATACTTCGAAGAATCATGGATGACCTCAGGCGTGGCCAGCGCCTGGGTCAGTTCTTCGTAGCGGGCTTCGATTTGGTCAAGTCGTTCAAACATGGGCGTACGTCCTTAATAGCAGCTCTCGGTTCCTAGTTCCCAGTTCTCAGTTGGATTCGCGGCGGCAGGATTTTTCGCGGAGGGACCGCTAGGCAATGACGAGGTCGCCGCCACGTTGTTTCTCGAGTTCCATGGCTTGTTCGAGGGCGGTGATGGCGCACTGGGCCTGGTCATCGGAAGGAGGCTGCGTCGTGATCCTCTGCAACCAGAGGCCGGGTGCGGTCATCAAGGCGAAGAGCGATCCGCGATGTTTGGCCGCGAAGCGGATAATCTCGTAGGAAAGTCCAGCGATCACCGGCAGAAGCGCGATGCGGATGCCAAAGCGCGACCAGAAGGTATGCACCGGAATCACGGTGTATACCAGAATCGAGATCAGCATCACCGTCATCAGAAAACTGGTGCCACAGCGCGGATGGAAGGTCGAATACTTCTGCACGCTCGCCGTCTCAAGCGACTCGCCATTCTCGAAAGCAAAAACGGTTTTGTGCTCGGCGCCGTGGTACTCATAGACGCGATGGATGTCACGCAGCAGAGAAACGCCCCAGATGAAAAGTAGGAACAAGGCGATGCGGACGATGCCATCGACAAGATTGAACAGGATTTGCCCGCCAAAGATCGGGTTCACCTTTTTCAGCTCGGTGGCGGCGAGCAGCGGCAGAAACTTGTACATGAAAATGAAAAAGCCAACGGAGATGATGATGTTGACCGCTGCCAGCCAGCCGCTGATTTCCAGTTTCTTTTTTTGGGGAGCAGGTTCAGGCTGCAGTTCTTCGAGGGCCACGTTGGCCGAGAAGCGCAGAGCGCGGAAACCGAGCGTCATGGCGTGACCCAGCGTAATGACGCCGCGCACCACAGGCCAGCCCATCCATTTGTGCTTCTCCGACGGGCGTTCCAGAATTTCGCTGTGAGTGGAGACTTCGCCCGAAGGTTTGCGGCAGGCGATTGCCCAGGCATGCGGCGAACGCATCATGACGCCTTCGAGGACGGCCTGACCGCCGACGAGAGTTTCCTCTCCGCCTTCGAGCGCGGGCAACAGCTGAACCGATATAAGAAAATGCCAAAATGTGCGCAAAAACCGCATGATGATTCGATGATCCTATGGACAACAAAGCTTCCGGAGCCAGGCTCGACCACTATTAGAGTACCACAGGCCGGTTAATTCAGGATGGCGCGAAAGATGGGTAAGTAGCAGATGGACTTAGACTTAGAGTAAAGGATTGACAGGGAAAAATGGAGAAACTGACCGAGGCCGGCGAACGCGTGGCCAGCACGACCAAAAAGCTGGAGAAGATTGCGATCGTCGCGGACTACCTGCGCTCGCGTACGCAAGAAGAGGCCGCCGCTTCGGCGTTGTTTTTGTCGGGCACACCGTTTCCCGCGTGGGAAGAAACGACGTTGCAAGTCGGAGGGTCGCTCTTGTGGCGAATTGTGGGAGAGCTCTCGAACAAGAGCGAAGACGAATTACGCGCCGCTTATCGCCGGCATGGGGACCTGGGAGACGTTGCGGGAGAAGTGCTGGCTGGAGGGCGGAGCAGGGCGCCTCTGAGTGTTTTGGAAGTAGATAAATCGTTTCGAGAAATTGCCGCGGCTCGGGGTCCTGCCGCGAAGAGTGCCCTGGTTCGGAACTTACTGGCACGGGCTACACCAATCGAAGCCAAATATATCGTGAAGATTATGACTGGCGACCTGCGCATTGGCCTGAAAGAAAGTCTGGTAGAAGAGGCGATCGCCAAAGCCTATGGCGCGAAGCTGACTGAGGTTCAGCGGGCCAACATGCTGCTGGGAGATATCGGCGAGTCGCTGCGGCTGGCGGCGGAAGGCAAGCTGGCGGAAGCTCGAATGCGCATGTTCCATCCCTTGGGATTCATGCTGGCGAGTCCGGTGGAATCGGCGGAGGAGGCGCTGAGCTATTTTGCCGACGCACTGATTGAAGACAAATATGACGGCATTCGCGCGCAAGCGCATTGTTCCGAGGGCGAAGTGCGGCTGTTTTCCCGCACTCGGGATGAAATCACTGAATCGTTTCCTGAGTTGCCCGAGACGCTGGCTGGGTTACCCCAGGATGCGATTCTGGATGGGGAAATCGTAGCTTGGAGTTCACTGGCGAGCGAATCTGGAGAAACAGGCCGGGCGTTGCCGTTCAGTGTGCTGCAGCAGAGGCTCGGCCGGAAAAAAGTGAGCGAGGAGCTGATGCGGCAAGTGCCGGTGGCCTACCTGGCTTTTGATGTGATTTATTGCGGAGGCGAGTTGCTGCTGGACCGGCCTTTGCGGGAGCGAGGGGAAATTCTCGATACGCTTCTGGCAACGCAGCGCACTCCCCACGGAGACACAGAGACGCGAAGGAAGACGAAAAAAGTGCAGACTCAGTTCGCTTTCGGGGAAGAAGACAAGCCGAAGGGCAAGGTCATTCGCGCGCCGGTGTTTCGGCCTTCCACGCCGCTGGAGCTAGACGCGCTGTTTGAGGCGGCGCAGGCACGTGGGAATGAAGGGTTGATGATCAAAGATGCGGAATCGCCCTACACTCCCGGCCGACGTGGAAAATCGTGGCTGAAGCTAAAGCGCGAGTTAGCCACTCTCGATGTGGTGGTCACGGCTGCGGAATACGGCCACGGAAAGCGCATCGGAGTGTTGAGCGACTATACATTCGCGGTGCGCGACGGCGACCGGCTGGTGAATATCGGCAAAGCCTATTCGGGATTGACCGACGCCGAGATTGCCGAAATGACCAAATGGTTTGCGGAACACACTATTGAAGACCAGGGATTCCGTCGGCTCGTCGAGCCGAAAATCGTACTGGAAGTGGCGTTCAACAATATGATGCGCTCAGATCGGCATGAGAGCGGCTACGCGCTGCGGTTTCCGCGAATCGTGCGGCTGCGGCCGGACAAATCGCCGGAAGATGCAGACACCATCGATAGGGTGCGGGAAATTTACGAGAGACAAAGTTAGGGTGCGTCAAACAAAGGTCAGACTTTATCCAGCCCTTTGCGTCACCACTTCTAGCTATGTTGGTTGATTTTGCGAGGACGCCCAATGAAAGACGCGTGATTCGTGCGAGGCTATCGAAACCAGAATGACGTTAGAAATCAATCAGAATTTCTGTGTCCCTTTTTCGATTTCTGCGAGCATGTCGTCCATGTCACTTACGGGAAAATCGTAGCGCGCGGCCACGCGGACGGCCTCGAGCTTCTTGCCGACGCTGCCAACGGGCTCACGGCGGCGGGCCAAATCCAACGCCTGACGGACCCACTCGGCTAGGGACAGATGGCGTGTGCGGGCCATGCGCCGGATTTCACGGCACTCAAGATTCTTCACAATTACTTGCAACCGTTTAGCCACGACATGAGGCTATCTGACTCATTGGGGATGGGTCAAACGGTTACTAAGCGCCCTGCATTCCAGAGTGACGCGAACTAGTAGGATTTGCATCTTGGGCTATTCGGATACGATTTGTCGAAAGCATCTTTCGGAAGTGGATAGGGAGAATTCAGTAGAGAACTATTCCAATCCTGCCAAGCTTGCGGCAAATAATCACATGGCAAATTGCATCCCCCGCCAGGTTTAACAAGGCACCTAAAGGAAAAGTGAAATGCGCGCTGTCGTTGAATCTGGGTGGCGTGGGGATCCAGCACAACGCGTAGGTACGGTTTACCAACAGGAGTGGGAAAGGAGTAGCTCGTAGCATAGAAATGTGCCTGAGGCTTAGGGTACTCGTCGTACTCTGACACCATCCCTCCCGATGCATCGAACGTGGGAAAGATAGGCATGTAACGAAGCAGGGATGCATGAATTGAAGCAACCCTGCCCTCCTTAATGACGGCCCAAGCGTCAAAGCTAGCGAGCGGTTCAAATCTCAACTTGGAAAGCCACGTGTTCTTAACTCTAAACAGCGTTTGGCAGATGCCGTCGTTGCAGCTCGTCGAGACGAGGAATAGTTTGTGTTTTTGTCTGAGGAACTGAACGTCAGCATCTGTTGATGTCCCAACCTTGAGCGCAGTGAGATCCTTCAAGAGATTTTCAGATTCCGACTTAATAGCAAAGCCGTAAAGTAGCAGCGAGATCCCGCCGAGAAATAGCATGGCGAGGAACGCAGTGACGAGCTTCTTGGCTGTAGCGCTGAATGACAGACTTGCCACACTACACTTAGACACCGTTGGCTGGATTGTGGGTCGTCCCAAGTCAGTGGCGGTGCTGGTGCTCACTTTCCACTGGCATCACGCAGCCATGCGCTGAATCTCCCGGTGTTCGGGATCCTTCAAAATCACCTGGAGTCTCTTAGACATGGTATGAGCCTATTTGACTCATGGCTATGAGTCAACGGCTAACCTCGGCAAGAAACACAAGTGAAGTTCGTCGTGTGTCGTGAGAGGACACAAGGGCCAGAATGCCTCTGGCCCTTGCCGTCACCGCTTGCAGTTGTCACCTCTGCTTCGATCAGTTCGTTCCAGTCGAAGACAACATGGAGTCGCTCTCTTTCTCCCTGGCAGACTTGGTCAAGGGCCGCGGCGCAGCCAACGTGTAAACGCCTAGTGGAGTCGCGATCTCGCTGAGGTAGTTCACACCCTGCACTTCTCGCAGAGTGAGGTGCGAGGGTTGAGCGGTCGTGCCGTCGAACACAATCGAAAGCGCGACCGCCGTCGAATCTCCTTCAGCGTTGCGAATGGTCACGAAACGGGACCCCGGAGAGTCGGGAGCGAATCTGTAGGTTCCCGCAGGAAAGGTTTTGCCTGCCACGACAAAGTCCTGATCCAGGCGGGCGACGATGGCTCCGTCGTCCGCTCGAAGTCCGGTCGTCAGGGCGAAAAGGCAGACAACTGTGAGTGCGCTCAAAACAAACTTCTTCATGATTTCTCCTTTTGGATTGGGTTCACGCCGTGAACGTTTTGTGCTGCCGGAGTGAGTAAATCTCCGCTCGCGGAGACAGAGATCGGCCCGCACGTGTTTGCCTCGCTTGTGCGATTCGCTCGCTCAACCGGGCAAATCCGCGACTTCACTCTGCGTTCATGGTGTCTTGGGGGATTTGATTCTGTGACGGAAGCCGGGACTCCGCAGACTTGTCATTTAATTGTCAAAGGTATGTCTTGTGATTTTCGCAATTGTCGCGGACCAGCGGCATCACCTGCAGTCAGTGGCTGTGATGATGTTCTTCAGCGCTCACTGGCATCACGCAACCATGCGCTACTTCGCATTCTGCGTGCTCGAACTGGATGGTGGTATGGTCGATGCGGAAGTCGTGGTGCAGGCATTCTTTCACGTCGCGCAGAATGCGCTCGCTGACCGAAGGTGGAATATCAGCAATGGCGATGTGGCAGGAAAGCGCGTGCGTTTCCGAGCCGATGCTCCAGACATGGAGGTCGTGAACATCGTTCACGCCGTCGATACCGCGAATGGCGGTTTCTACCCGCGCCAGTTTCATGCCGCGCGGCGTGCCTTCGAGCAGAATGTTCAGGGTTTCTTTGCAGATGCCAAAGGCAGACCACAAAATCAGCGTGCCGATTCCGAACGACAGTGCAGAGTCAATCCAATAGTGGCCGGTAGCCATGATGGCCCAGCCCCCGGCGATGACGGCGGCGGTGGAAAGCGTGTCGCCGATCTCGTGCAAAAAAGCGCTGCGAATGTTCACGTCGCTGCCGGACCGGTAGAGCAGCAGAGCGATAACGCCGTTCATAATCACGCCGGCCGCAGCTACGCTGATCATTACGCTGGCGTGAACGGGTTGCGGATTTTGCAGACGCCGGAAGGCTTCGTAAAAAATGAAAAACGAAACTGCCACCAGTGAAGCGGAGTTGACCAGAGCGGCAAGCACGCCGGCGCGATGATAGCCGTAGGTGGCCGTCGAACTGGGCGGTCGCGAGCCGAGATACACCGCAAATAATGAAAGCAGCAGGGCGAAGAAATCGGAGAGGTTGTGTCCGGCTTCGGAGAGCAAGGCCAATGAATGCGCCCGAATGCCGGCAACGATCAGCAGCACAATGTAGGCCAGAGTTACCAACAGCGAGACACGCAGCACCAGGGAAGTCCGGTCGCCCGTGCCGTGGCCGTGAGCATGCATACATCAAGTTTAAGGGGACAGGGCAAAGGGTTCAAGCAAGGCAGGGGAACCAGGGGACGATCAAAGTTGCGCATCGCGAGCGCGAATCGCTCGCACCCGCACATGTACACTAAAATGCTCGCTTTGCAATTCGGTCGCGGGATTGGCACATGCTAACAGCGGAAGTGGTCATCATTGGCGGAGGGATTGTCGGGTCGAGCATTGCGTATCACCTGGTCGCGGCAGGATGCAAAGAAGTTCTGGTCATCGAGCGGGAATCGGCGCAGGGCAAGGGATCCACGGGCAAGAGCATGGGCGGAGTGCGGGCGCAATTCTCGACGCCGGTGAATATCCAGATGTCGCTGTACTCGATTCCTTTTTATGCGTCGTTCGATGAGCGGCTTGGCTATCCGGCGGGCTATCGTCCCCAGGGATATCTGTTCTGCGCCACCAACGAGAAACACATGGCTTACCTGCGCGCGAATTACCAGAAGCAGGTGGCCATGGGGTTGAAAGATGTACGCCTGGTTGCGGCGGACGACATTCGCTGTATGTTCCCCCAGCTTCGTTCCGATGACGTTGTCGGCGGCAGTTTCTGTTCAACTGATGGGTTTGTCGATCCCTACAGCGCGATGATCGGATTCATGACTTGGGCCGCCGATCACGGCGCAAGACTGTCCAAGAACACGGTTGTAACGGGAATTCAGCGTGACGCGCAGGGGATCGCCGCGGTCGAAACCAGTAAAGGCACAATTTCGACCCGCAAAGTAGTGAACTGTGCCGGGGCGTGGGCGGCAGAGATAGGACGCATGATTGACGTGGACTTGCCGGTCGAGCCTTTGCGCCGCATGCTGGTGCCGACGGAACCGTTCGATCAATTCCCGCACACCGCGCCCATGATCATCGATATGTCCAACGGTTTTCACTTTCGGCCCGAGGCCTTGGGATTTCTGCTGGCGTGGAACGATCCTGAAGAAACTCCTGGATATAAAACTGACTTCGATCCCGCATTTATTGAAAAAATTCTCACGCGGGCGGCAGACCGGGTTCCGATGTTTGAGAATCTGGCGGTGAATCCGAAGCGTGCATGGGCAGGGTTATATGAAATGACGCCGGACCATCATCCGATTTTGGGACCGGTGCCGGGAGTGCCGGGATTCTTTCTGGCTAACGGATTCAGCGGCCACGGAGTGATGCATGCGCCGGCAACGGGCAAGATTTTGTCGGACCTGATCCTGACGGGGAAGACAGATCTAGTGGATGCTTCGCTGCTTGATCTTGCCCGTTTTGCGGAGGGCAGGATGATCGAAGAGACAGCGGTGTTGTAACCACGGAGAGACGCGGAGGCGAAAAACCAGAACACGATAACCACAGAAGGCACGGAGACAAGAGGGAATCAGCAGAGAGGGAGAAAAATCATCTCAACCATGGCTCGCGAGCAAAATTACTGGCTGACTACGGCGGAGATGCCGAAGGCTGATTTGTCGCTGCCCCTTCCAGAGAGTGTCGACGTAGCTGTGATTGGAGCGGGGTTCACTGGGTTGTCCGCGGCACGGACGCTGGCTAAATGCGGCGCCAAAGTCGCGGTGCTCGAGTCCGAAACCGTTGGCTGGGGCGCCAGTTCGCGCAATGGCGGCATGGTGCTCACTGGGCTGAAACTGGGCGTCAACAAGTTGATCGCGATGTACGGCCGGGAGCGGGCGCAGCGCATGTATGCGGCATCTCTCGCTTCGATCGATTGCGTGGAACAGATTGTTCGTGAAGAGCAAATTGATTGTGATTTTTCTCGCTGCGGGCACCTCGAGGTTGCCTGCAAGCGCCGGCACTTCAGCGACTATTCCCGCCAGGCAGAAGTGATCGCTCGCGAATTCAATCACCAGTTGCGGGTAATTCCGCGCGAGGAACTGAATACTGAGATCGGGTCGGCGATTTACTACGGCGGCATGGTGGATGAAGTCAGCGCCGGCCTTAATCCTGCGCGCTATGTGGCGGGATTGGCGTGGGCAGCGGTTCGCGCGGGAGCAATCATTTCCGCCAAAGCACGAGTGGAGAAGATCGAGCGCGATGCACGCGAAGGATCGCCGGGCTGGCGCGTGACCACGTCCCGCGGAAATCTTTGGGCGCGTGACGTCTTCGTGGGCACGAGCGGTTACACCGGCGCGGCAACACCGGCGCTGCGCAAGAAGATCATTCCCATCGGCTCCTACATTATTGCCACGGAAGTTCTGCCGCCTTCGCTTGCGCGCGAACTGAGCCCGCAGCAATCGCATGATCTACGATTCCAAGAATTATCTGTACTACTACCGCCTTACTCCCGACAGCCGCATGTTGTTTGGAGGACGCGCCGCGTTTTTTCCCGAGACTGCGGATTCGATCCGCCGCAGCGCCGAGATTCTGCGGCGGGGCATGATTCAGGTGTATCCGCAATTGCGCGATACCAAAGTTGAGTATGTGTGGGGAGGCACGCTCGATTTTGCTTTCGACATCATGCCCCACGCCGGGCAAATTGACGGAATCTACTTTGCCGTGGGCTATGCCGGGCACGGAGTGGCCATGGCCACGTGGCAGGGGCAAAAGATGGCGGAGATGATCATCGGAGAAAATCCTGAGAATCCGTTCGTCGGAATTCCTTTTCCCAGCGCGCCGCTCGGCTTATACAACGGGAACCCGTGGTTCTTGCCGTTCGCTGGGGCGTGGTACAAATTTCTGGATTGGGTGAGTTGAGTGTCCGGCAAAGTGTTCCACGCGGAACATAGCACGCTGACAAGAATGGGCGCACAGAATGGTGATGACAGATAACTGCAGGAAAACACAACGGAAACAGGGCAAATCGTACGCGACCTAAGAACCCTCATGAGGCGACGTAGACCATTACCCCCGAATAAAGATGCTCTCCTTCGCTTTCGCGTCGGGCTCTGGTTTTGCGGTTTGACGTTTGTTGCTGTCGGATGCGTCCGTTTGTTTCAAGGCCAATTTGCCTACCTAAGCATCTCTGGCACGATTTTTACTCCCTTCCTCATCGTTCTTGGTTTGTTTTTCATTGCCGTCGCTTTCCTGTGGAATCCGACCACACCCCCCAAGTGAAACACATGGGGGCGGCCCAGGGCGCGTAGGAAGAGAGTGCAGATCGCCGGAGCCGCAGTAACGATGCGGTTGTGCGTGCATGCCGCGAGGGTAGAGCTACGATCTCGAGTAGTCTGCGATGGATGAACGCGGTTTTTCGGCCACCCCGGCTCGCGAATCTGGAGACTCCTATGTCTATGAGCCGCGCTTTGCGCGGCTGGACAGCCGAGGGCGGCTGTCCCCACGTGGTTCTTTGCGACTCACGTGGTTTTTGGTGGGCTGGTGCGCCAGCCTCCACGACGCAAAACAAGATACACCACCGGCCCCGCGGCCAGCGCCGCTGGTCCCCAGATCAATCCATAGGGATCACTGCCGACAAGTGCCAGTGCGCTCATGATCACGACCGCTACCACCGAGTAAATCAGTCCCGCCTTTCCGCCGGGAATTACAAACGGCCGTTTCATGTCAGGTTGCTTACGGCGCAGTTGCCAGGCGGCGAGCACGGTCATGACTGTGGTGGCTACGCGGAGCCAGGCGTAAATCACGATGAGCTGCAGCAGAGAATGCATGGCGAGAAGGCCATAGATCGCGGCGGAAGAGATGATGGCGATCCAGGGCGTGCCGTAACGGGGATGTTTGCTGGTGAGGGCGCGCGGAAGATAGCCGTCTTCGGCCATAGCAAACGGCATGCGCGTTGAAGAAAGAACGGTGGCGTTGAGCAGCGCGACGTAGGTGACCACAGCGGCCACGGTCATCCAGGCGCCGAGCCAGGGCCCGCCGATGAGTCGCGCCGCGTCGGAGAAATAGCGGGTATGCCAGTGTTCCCAGTTTCCGAGCGCGGCGAGCGAAGCGAAAGTAGGCAGGAAGTACACCGCGATCGACATCGGAACTACCAGCGCCAGCGCGATAGGATAGCTGCGCTGCGGGTTCTCCACTTCTTCGGCCACGGTTGAGCATTGCTCGTATCCAGAATAGAGCCACAGTCCCAGTGCCAAGCCCACGCCGAAAACCTTGAAAAACGGTTGATGCGGGGGCACAACCGGAACGAAAGGATTGTGGTGCCACTTGGCAAGGCCGATCACGACGAGCACCAGCACCGGCAACAAAATAAAAAGCTCGAGAGCTGTGGCGAACTTTCCCACCAGCTGAATGCCGCGCACGTTGATGTAAGTAATCACCGCGATCACGGCGAGCGAGACAAGATAATGTCGCCAGCCCGTCAGTTCGGGAAAATAGAAGCCGAGGTAATCGGAAAACTGTACGGCGTAAACACTGCCCAGCAAAAATGAAGCGCACCAATTCCACCAGCCGGCAAGAAATCCCCAGAAATCGCCGAAGCCCGCACGCACCCAACGATAGAATCCGCCCTCGACCGGCATGGCGGTGGTGAGTTCAGCCGAGACCAGCGAAACCGGGATACACCAGAAAAGCGGAAGCACCAGCAGAAAGATCAGCGTCATTCCCGGGCCTGAAGTTGTAACCATGTCTTCGAGTCCGAATGGGCCGCCGGTGCAGTAGGAAAACATCACCCACACGAAATAGAAGAGGCCAGCTTTGCGCAGGGCTGATTTTGCCGCTGAGGTTGACGTGGTTGCCACGGGTTGGCAATTATACGAGGAGCCAGCGAGATGACACACAGGGTCTCTCGACTTCGCAGATGATTCGCAGAGCGAATCATCTGGCTCCGCTCGAGATGACAAGCAATTTAAGCTTCGAGACGGTGACGGCTTCTAATGCGGGAGATGCTGCTGCAGCAGCCAGGGAATCAGGTCCGGCTCAGCATAAGCTTTGTCCCAGGAGTTGTGCGGGACGCCGGGATACTCGGTGTACTTGACGTTGGCATGTGCTGCTTGCAGCGCGGCATACATCTTGCGCGATTCCTCAACCGGCACTGAGGGGTCGGCGTCGCCATGGAACATCCAGACTGGAGTGCGGCCGATGATTCGGGCGGTTTCAGCATAAGGGTCGGCAATCTTGGGATCCTTCGCCAAAGCGACGCCTACCTCGGGATGCTCTGGAGGGCCATGGATTCCGCCACAAATAGGGATATACGCAGCAAAACGGTGCGGATACTTTGCAGCCAAATCCCACGTGGCATATCCGCCCATTGAGAGTCCGGTAAGGTATACGCGGTCCGGGTCGCCATGAAACTCATGGATGGAGGAATCGAGGGCGGCAAGCGCCTGTTTTTCCATGGCTGGGTCGTTGGTCCAGACTGTGGTGGGCTTACCGGCGCGGCACTGCGGCATGACTACGATAAAGGGCAACTCACCCTTGTAATTCCGGATCGCGTGGCCGAGGCCCACGTCGGTTTGCAACAAGCCATTGTCCCCGCGCTCTCCATATCCGTGGAGGAACAGAACGACCGGCCATTTCTGGCGCTTGTTCCAGTTGTTGGGAAGAAACACCTGATAACGATAAGTCACGCCATCAACGGCGATGGTGCGATCGAGGAAGCCAGTTTCCTGCTTGTGCGCAAAGACGGTGGTCAGCAGGCAGAGCGAGAGGAGGATTGACGAAAGCGTCCTTTTGATCATGCTAGTGAGCAGCGCATTGATCGAAACCGTTGGCTTTACAAACGCGACTGAGAAGGATATCACTTGAGGGCCGACCGGCCCGGGGCCGGAGGTCCAAGATGGGGATCGTTCGCGGCGCTTCGCACTTGAAGTAGCGAGCAAAATTGATTGGGGAGAACTCCGTGAAACTACACCTGCTGATCGCACTCTCTCTGGGTTTCTTTGCCGCCGGGTCTTCTGCGCAGACGGCAACGGCGCAGGCTCCGGCGGGACAACCAAAACTCACCTCGCACAATTTCACCAAGGACATGACCGTTTATGTCAGCGACTTTGAGTTGGAGGCGCAGAACGTCAAAGTGGATAAAGGCGGAATTGTGGGCCAGGTCAGGCCCGGTATCATCGAGAGGCCAAGCAAGAGGAAACAGCAGGATCCCGAAGCTCAGGCGAAAAAGATTGTGGATGAGATGTCGAAAGACCTGATCGACGACTTGCAAAAGGCGGGCTACAAAGCACAGCGGCTGGCGGCGGATGATCCAAGGCCGACGTCGGGCGCGTGGGTACACGGTGTGTTCACCGAAGTGGACGAAGGGAACCGCATGCGGCGCGCGATCATCGGATTCGGTTCCGGCGAGGCAAAGATGGAACTGTACGTGACCCTCGCCGACCTATCCCATCCTGACCAGCCGCTCTACGATGTGGCTGAGAAAGACAATAGCGGGAAAAAACCAGGGGCGGCGATTACGATGAACCCCTACGCGGCTGCCGCAAAATTTGTCATGGAGAAGAATGCATCGGGAAAGACGGTCAAAAAGACGGCGTCGGCTGTTTCCGCTGAGGTGGTGAAGCACCTGAAACCGCAGGATGCGCCAGCCGCAACCCATTAAGGTATAGTGTGAAACCATCGAAGCGATGGGCTTGCGGGCAACCGAACCCGGCCCGTGTCCAAGGAGGAGCAATGCCATTGCGTCTGGAGAGCCGCGGCGTGGGCGACGTGACCGTAGTGCAATGTAACGGGCGTATCGTTGGCGGCGCCGATGTGCACACTCTGCAGCTGCATCTCGAAAAAGTCTTGGCCCGGCACCACGACGTGGTTCTGCAATTGGGGGGAGTGGATTTTGTCGACAGCAGCGGCCTGGGGGCGATGGTGCGCCTGGTTTCGACAGCGCGAGC
This sequence comes from uncultured Acidobacteriota bacterium, assembly GCA_963759395.1. Classification (GTDB taxonomy): domain Bacteria; phylum Acidobacteriota; class Terriglobia; order Terriglobales; family Acidobacteriaceae; genus CAVWZH01. The sequence goes on from CAVWZH010000007.1 coordinate 757,559, forward strand.
GAACGGCGGCGATCTGAAGCTTTGTTCTTTGCAGCCACATGTGCGGAAAGTTTTGGAGATGACCAACCTGCTTTCGCTGTTCAAGACCTACGACTCCGAGGCGGAAGCGATCGTGGCGGCGTATCTCGGGTCGCGTTACAAGGATGACAGTGGTGGGAAGCAGCTCCACATTCTCTGCGTCTACGATTCTGCCGATGTGCGCGCACTCTTAGGAGAAGTTTTGTGCCGCGCCGGGTACAAGGCCGTTACGACCGGGCACGTGCATGACGCCCAGATTTTGTTGAGAGCGACTAAGGCAAAGCTGGTCGTCCTGGGCGCGAATATGCAGTCGGTGCATGGCATATCGACCAAGAAAGCGCTGGAAGAAATCGACCCGGCGGTGTCGCTTGGTAGTGTTGGACTCCGATTTTGCCGCCCAGAATCCGGGAGAATCCGCTACTAAACTCCTCGAAACCATCCGCAGCTGCACGGCAGGGATGACGGCTTAAAACCGGCGAATTTGGCCAGACCAAACTAGTCACAAAAAAAGCCTCCTTGCTTGCGCAGGAGGCTTTTCCGGGGGAGGGCGCCGGGCGGGGCATATGGATCCCGTCGCCCTGGATGCTTATTTCGGAGCGGCTTGCTGGTCCTGGCTCATGGCCGTTGTGGCCAGCTGCTCTTCGCTATTCTTCAGCAGGCTGATCTCGACCCGGCCACCGCTGACGTGCTTGGTGGTCTTGTCTTGCATGGCAGCCTCGACCGGAGCGTTGCCCATGCCGACCACGTAGATCCGGTACACCGGAATCTCATGGTTCAGCACCAGATAACGGACCACTGAGTCAGCCATCTTCTGCGACGTCTGAATCGCAGCCTGACCGTGGCCCGAGGAGAAGCCCTGCACTTCGATGATGTAGCCGCGCTGGTTCTTCAGCGGCGTGGCCATGTCATCAAGGGCAGTCTTGGCATTCTGGCTCAGAGCAGTTTGTCCCGGACGGAAACGAATTTCCGTCTGCGTCGCTGCCTTGTACTGGTCGATATTGCCTACCACTTGCTCGACCGTGGTGAGACGGGTACTGGCTTGGGTGGCGGTCTGCTGGGCCATCTGCGCCTTATTGCCCGCGTCAATGGCGTGCTGATCGGCTTCGCCGGCCTTGGCGGAGGCGAGTTGGATACCTTGCTGGGCGCGCGAATCGACGTCTTTGATCATCTTGCTGTTCGAAGCCGTGAGTTCATCGAGTTCATTCACGCGGCCGCGAATGGGGTCAGTTTGCCGCTGGACATACTTCTTGCGGGCAAACGGATTCAGCTTGCCCCAGAAACCCTCATGGGTATCTGGCTGCAGCGCGGGCTTGCCACTGGCGCCGGTCGTCGCAGAACTTGTGCTCTGGTCAGCCGGAGCGGATTGCATGGCAGGTTGATCGGATGAGGTTGTGCCACTCTGCTGCGCCAGGGCCGGAAGCGCAAGCACAAGGGCCACGAGCAGCGCTACTATTCCATGATTCTTCATACTCTCTACGTCCTCCAAGTGGGGGAGCTTGAGCTCCGTTCCAGTTCCAAAAAGTGTTGGCCCGCACGATGGGGCCTGACCTGTTAAGAACAGGTTAAATGCCAAATGTCATGAAATGCTAACTTGTTGGATTACAAGAGGATTGTACCCCTAAAATGACCCTCCGGGAGAGCCAAATCAGGTACGCCCGGTAAATTTGGCGGGATTCGGTATAAAAACTGCCTCAGTTCGGCACCTGCGGCGGGCAATGCTTCTCGTATTGCTCGTAAATGTAGTTGTCGGTCATTCCGGCGATATAGTCGCAAACCACGCGAGCCAGCGGTTCCTGCCTGGCCTTGTCGCGGTAGCTTGCGGGCAGGCTTTGCGGTTTGGCCATCCAGAACTCGAATAGCTCGCGGATAACGCGCTCGGCGTCGGTCTTTTCTGCCGCCAGCGCTGGACTGAGATACAGGTTCGCGTACAGGAATTCTTTGGCTTGCCGCCTTTCCGCGTCTACTTCCTTGCTGAAGCTTGCCAGCCGACGCGGGTGCGCGCGAACGTCGGCTACGCTCTCTACGCCGGCGGCCTCAATTTGCTGCTGTGTGCTCGAAATCAGATCGCCGACCATCCGGTCGAACATGCTTTTCAACGCTTCGTTGAATCTCAGTTTTTCGATAGCTTGCGGAAATGCTTGCTCGGCTTCGCGATAGAAACGATCGAACCAGGGAAGCTCGCTGCGGATTTGTTCCAACGAAAGCAGATGAGCTTCGTAGCCGTCGTCGAGATCGGCGGTGTTGTAAGCGATCTCGTCGGCGAGATCGATCAACTGAGCCTCGACCGGAGGACGCTGGTCGAGAGCATACTCGGCAAGCTCGGGAAACTGTGTCGCCGGATAGTCCCGCGAGTGTTTGATGATGCCTTCGCGCACTTCAAACGTCAGGTTCAGCCCGCGAAAGGCGGCATAACGCAGCTCGAAATCTTCGACGATGCGCAGCGCGTGCAGGTTGTGGTCGAAGAAAAGGCCGTAACGCTGCATGGCGGCGTCGAGCACTTTTTCGCCGGCGTGGCCGAAGGGCGGATGTCCGACGTCGTGGACCAACGCCAGAGCCTCGACCAGATCGACATTCAATCCGAGTTGGGTCGCGACCGTGCGAGCGATCTGCGCGACTTCAATGGTGTGAGTCAGGCGGTTGCGAAAATGGTCGGAGTAGCGGCGGGTGAAAACCTGGGTCTTGTCTTCCAGCCGGCGGAATGCCCGGGCATGGACCACGCGGTCGCGGTCCCGCTGAAAATCGTCGCGGTAGGGATGCCGGGGTTCGGGATGGCGGCGTCCGCGCGATTCTTCGACACGCATCGCGTAGGCGGCCAGCATGTGAGAAGGATAGCAAAAGTTGGCTGTCAGCTCGCAGCCGCCGCTTTCAGCTGTTGCCAGAGGCCTGCCCCGCCCTTGCAAAAACCGCAAGGACGGGGCACCCTCAGCGAATCGCACACTTATGGCCGGGCCTCGTACACGATGTTGAAAGGCGTTTCCGTGGCGCGCCGGAAACGATTGAACCCTGCCGAAGTAACGACCTCCCTGATCCGCGCTTCTCCGGATTGCGCGCCCAGGCATAGTCCCACTTCCTGCGATCGCGAACAGGGCGTGCACAGCAGCGTCGAAAAGCTGTAGTACACGCGGCCTACCGGATTCAGGTTGTCCTTCAACTCGTCATGGGCGAACGGTTCCACGATCATCCAGGTACCGTCTTTCCCGAGCGATCCGCGGACGTGGGCGGCGGCTCCGGTGGGATCTCCCATGTCATGCAGGCAGTCGAAGACCGCAACCAGGTCGTAGTCCTTTCCGGGATACTCCTTGGCTTTAGCCACCTCGAAGGTGACGCGGTCTGCAACCCCCGCCCGTTGCGCCGACTCACGCGCAGCTTTGATCGAGAGGTCGTGGTAGTCGAATCCGTAGAAGCGGGATTTGGGATAAGCCTTCGCCATCAAAATGGTGGAAGCGCCTTTCCCGCATCCTACGTCGGCCACGCGTGCTCCTGCTTCCAGTTTCTGCTTTGCGTCGCTGAGCGCCGGGATCCAGGAATTCACCAGATTGGCCGCATATCCGGGGCGGAAGAATTTCTCGCAGCCATGAAACACATCTTCATCGTGTTCGTTCCACCCCATGCCAGCGCCATTGCGAAAGGCTTCGGTAATTCGCGGGACCGCCGCCAGTGAACCCAGAGCCAACTGAAACGCTCCCGGCAGATATGCGGGGCTGTCTTCGTTGACCAGGGCAAAGGCCTGCTCTTCGCTGAGGCTGAACTTATTGGTTTTTTCGTCGTAGGTGACGTAGCCGCCTGCCGCTTGTGAGGCCAGCCACTCGCGGACGTAGCGCTCGTCGGTCGACGTCTTGGCCGCCAGTTCCTGCGAGGTCAAGGGGTGCGCGGCCAGCGCTTTGTATAGGCCAAGTTTTTCCCCAATCACTACCATCCCCGTATGAACCGCAGCACCCAGGTCCCCAACAAACTGTCCGATAAAAGCGTTCATCTTATCCATGTCGACTGCCATAGTTTTGCTCCTCCTGTGAGCATTAAGTTTTTTTGGGCGTGTTTTCACTATGAAGCAAATCTCCGCATCGCTCTTGTCTGCACGTCCGGCTTTCTTGCTCGCAACGTGGTGCCGTATGATTGGCTTGCTTGGGGATCCGGCAAGCTTTGCCGGAAGATTCGAATGGACGTGCTTTCCGAAGTACTGAAGGTGGTGAAGCTCCAGGGAGCGCTGTACTACAACGCGGAACTTTCCGCGCCCTGGAGCGTTCAAGCTACGTCTGCCCGGGCCCTGGCCCACATTGTCGCACCCGGCGCGGAGCATGTGATCATGTATCACCTGCTTACCGAAGGCCGCGCCTCAGTCTGGCTGGAAAGCGGCGAATGCGTAAGGCTGCAAGCCGGCGACATCGTAATGATTCCCCATGGCGACCCACACGTGATAGAGAACGGACCGCCGACCAAGACGGTGGACAGCTCGGAGCAGGTGGCCGACGTGCTCGCACAAGGGTTAAAGGTCGTGCGTCTGGGCGGAGGAGGCGAGGTTTCGAAATTTATCTGCGGTTACATGGCCTGTGAGCCGCGCCTGAGCCAGGTTTTTCTCAGCGGACTGCCGCCGCTGTTCAAAATCAACATCCGTGGCGGCCCCTCGGGCAAATGGATCGAGAATTCCATCCGCTTTTCGGTGAACGAAGCCGACGCGTCTTGTGCCGGCGGTGAGGCGGTGCTGGCCAAGTTGTCGGAAGTTTTGTTCATCGAAACACTGCGGATGTACATTGAACAGCTGCCTCCGGAGCAAACTGGCTGGCTGGCCGGCGCACGCGACTCGGAGGTCGGTAAGACGTTGGCGCTGATGCATCGCAAACCGGCTTATCCGTGGACGCTGGCTTCTCTGGGAAAGGAAGCTGGAATCTCTCGATCCGTGCTGGCGGAGCGCTTTCGCCATTACCTGAAGGAACCGCCGATGGCTTACCTCACGCGCTGGCGGCTGCAGTTGGGAGCGCAAATGCTGACTTCAACCAGCTATTCGGTGGCGCAGATTGCGTCCGAGGTGGGGTATGAGTCGGAAGCCGCTTTTAACCGCGCTTTCAAACGGGAGTTTACGGCTCCCCCTGCGCGGTTTCGGAATCAGTCGAGAGCGGGGTAGGCCAGGGGAGCGCGAGCTTGATTCTGGCGCAACTCAGTTGTGTGTGCCTAAATCTCCGGGGCCTGAGGAGGGGTGCAATCCATAGTGGCGAGAACGCCGCTCTTTTACGGCCTCGACTACAAGTGCTGCGACGCACCACACGAGTAGTATCGGCGCGAGCAACCAGGCTAAGATCAAGCCTAGACCGAAAAAATCGTGGGGCAAGGGCTCTCCCTTAATTGCTGCTACTAGAAACAAGCCGCCCATTGGAACAATCCAAACGCACAGTAACGGAGCAGCCACGGAGAGCAACCATCGGCCTGCGCGCGGCATGCGTGGCTGCACCGCCGCCCCCAGAATCAAGAAAACCCCGGAAACCGATAGCCACTTAAAACTCAAGAGTGCGATCCCCACAATGCATCCTGTTACTACCGCCAGCCAACGGATCTTGCGCGGGAGGATTCGATTTTTATAACTGGCTGATTCCAAGGTGATCTGCTCACCAGCAGGTTACCAGTCTCGGGGCGCGTGGCCCGCCCTTCGCAAAAACGCTTGGGATCTCCCGTCCGAATGGGGCAATGTGCGCGGGATCAAATTTCAAGGGTGGGCCCGTCTTTCCGGTCGGCTCTGGCGCCTCAGGCGGCCACGTCGCGGATCGCACTCCGAATTTTGTTCACCAGCTCTGCCGGAATTTCGGACAACTTATGCGCTGTCTTTGCATGTTCGGCGCATTGCTGCAGAACGTCCTGCTCAGTTTCACCTTTCGCGACAAAATCGCAGTCCGCGCCGGTGTCTTTGCAGCTAAATGTTTTTGCCATGTGCAGCCTCCTTCGATCTTCTCTCCTGTTGGAGGGGCCGAAGTATAGCACCGTTTACAAGGTTGATCCCGGGGCCGAAAGAGCCGGGGGCGGGGCCCGCCCTGAGCGGAGTCGAAGGGGCCCCCGTGCCAACGGGCTTACAACTTCAGTTGCATTTCGTTGGTGGGCTTGAATCCCAAAGATTCATACAACGGCCTGCCTTGATCGCTGGCGTGAAGCTGGACGTTCACAAAGTCTTCTTTCCGGCACCATTCGATCATGATCTGCATGAGCCGCCGGGCGATGCCCTGGCGGCGGAACTCGGGATCGACGTACATGTTCAGAATGGTCGCGCGGCGGCATTGCTGGTCGTAGGGATGGCTTGGCCAAGGGCTGATCAGGATCGCCGCTCCGCCCACCACACGTCCAGCGGCTTCGGCTACCCAAGCGCGAAATGAGCCCTCGGCGAGGGCGCGCTGCAAATAAATTTCTGAGGTTGAGACCATTCCGGCGAGGGTTGACCCATCCTTGTAACCCATGTCTTCATACATACCGCGGCGGTGTCGCAGCAGCTCGGGCACATCGTCGAGAGTCGCTTCCCGGATGATGACGTCGACGTTCATGGTTTCTCCAAAGGAAAAGGGCCGAGGGTTACTCGGCCCAGAGAAGTGTTTATTCGGCGATGCCGCCTACTTATTTTCCGGTTCTTCTTTGGCAAGCTTCACTTTGGCCGACTCCAGCTTCTTTTGCACTTTGGCAACGTCAGCGGGATCCACTTCCGCGGCCACGGTTTTGTTCCATTCTTCCAGCGCGCGTTCCCAATGGGCCGCCGCCAGCTTCAAGCGTCCCGTCTTCTGATACAAGTCGCCGAGGTGGTCCTGAACCGTGGGATCGGTACCGATGCGCTGGGAAGCCTTGATGAGATTGTCTTCCGCCAATTCGTACTTACCCAGCCGGAAGTATGCCCAGCCGAGGGAATCGAGATAGGCGCCATTGGCCGGCTCCAGATCAACCGCCTTCTTGATGAGTTCAAGCGATTCTTCGAGCTTAACGCCGCGATCGGCATTCATATAGCCCAGGTAGTTGAGGGCGGTGGCGTTTTCCGGATCGGCCGCTATGACTTTGCGAAACAGTTCCTCGGCCTGGTCGTACTTTTTTTGCCGCTCATAGGTCGAGGCGCGCAGGAAGTCGACATATTCCTTGTCTTCAGGTTTGGTGGAAAGTTTCTCGGCCTTGTCAAGGGCATCCTCGGCATCCTGCCAGCGCCGCAAGCGGCTGGTCATCTGCGCCAGCGTGATGTAGATCTCGCGATCGTCGGGTGTGCCTTTCAGCATCGCCTTGACGTCCTGCAAGCTGGCGTCGGCGTCACCCATATCGGCCCTTTGGGCCTCGTACACCATTTTCAGACTGCGGTTGTTGGGCAGCTTCTGCACCGCTTCCTTGGCGGCGTCGGTGGCCTGTTGCCATTGCTTATTTTCGCGATAGGTATCGATAATCTGCTGGTAGCCGCGCTCGGCGTTGTCATCTCCCAACGCCAGCATCTTGCGGAAGGTGTCGAGCGCCTGCGGAAAGTTGTTATTCTCGCGATAAATCGTACCCAGCCGCTCCAGAAACACTGCCCGGTTGTTGCGCTCGGACTGGTTGTAGCTGGTCTCCGGCTTTTCGGTTTTCTTCAGGAGATCCTGCAGGACCTGGATGGCTTCGTCGTAGCGGCCTTGCGCCTGATAGACCGCCGCCATGTTGTAGGGCACTTCAATCGAATCCTGCACCATGGACTGCGCTTTCTTCAGATTGTCGAGCGCCAGGTCGAACTTGCCGCTCTTGCGATAGATTTCCGCGATGCGGAGATAAGTTTGCGCGTCTTCCGGATTGGCGTCGGCGATGATCTTGTACTGCTCGAGTGCGGCATCGGTCTGGCCGTCGTTCATCAGGTTCTGGGCGAGGCCGCGGATGGAATCAAGGTTGTCGCGGTCCATCTCAATGGCGTGACGATAGGCTTCAATGGCCTGTTTGTATTGCTTCTGCTGTTCGTAAGTGTAGCCAAGAGCGCCATACAGCTTTGCCGAGCGCGCGGCATCGGGGATCGAACTCAATACCTGCGTGGCCCGTTCGGTGTCGCCTTCTTCGTTGTAGAGATAAGCCAGAGTGGTGACCGCTTCTTCGGAATCAGGTTCCAGTTTGACCGCCGTTTTGAACTCCGCCTCGGCCTTTTGCAAGTCGTTATTCAGACGATACAAACGGCCCAGCAGCAAATGGTCATCGACGCTGTCGGGCTCAATCTTGATTATTTGCTCATACTGCTCAATCGCCAGCTTCAACACGTTCTGGGAGCCGGTTCCCGCCTGCGTGTCGCCCAGGGAGCGCAGGTAAATCCGGCCCAGCAGTTTGTGCGCCTCGAGGTTGTTGGGATCTTTCTTGAGAATGTCCTGCGCTTCGGTCACGGCATCCCGGATTCGGCCGGTCTTGGCGTAAAGTTCAGCGAGCGATGCCGTCAGATATTCCGACGTGGGGTCGGCTTCAATCGCCAGGCGGTATTCCTCGATCGCCTTGTTGGAAAGTTCGCTGCGGCCATAGACCGCAACCTGCTCCTCGTACATGTGAGCAAGGGTGTAGTGATAGTAAGCCGCGGCTTTATCCACTTTGCGCGATGCGGGCTGGCTAACTGGCTTGGAATCAGAAGCTGAGGGAGTTTGTTGGGCGAACCCGAGGGACGCCAGGAGAAGCATGAAGACAGCAGCAGAATGAATGCGTTTCATCGATTACCTTCGGCTTCCCGGAACCATAGCGATTGGATGCCGAACCGCTGCTGGTGGGTGCTCGAAACATTGTAAACCTTGTGGGCGAAATGAGGCGAGAAACGCGATCTCGGAACCCGGCCAGGCACGGACCAGAGGTACAGGGACAATTGGATTATCCTTCAATTTCTTGGGCCGATGTTCTGTGCGTCGCTGACGAATCTTTACAACGGTGCAGTCGATGCTTTTTTGTTACTGCACCGTGACCGTGACTGTGGCAGTGGTTCGCCCGTATTGATTGGTAGCGTACAAGGTGTACTGCGTAGTTTGAGTCGGGGAGACATTTACGCTGGTGCCGCGAACCGGTCCCACTGCGGGCGAGATAATCAAGTAGGAAGCGCCGGTCACGGTCCAGGCCAGACTGGTGCTGCTGCCAGAAGAAATGCTCATCGGAGTTGCGGTGAAGCTGGAGATCGTTGGTGCAGATCCCTGCGGCACATTCGACGAGGTGTACACGGGATTCATCTGGATGACTTCAAATGCTGAAGCCTGGACCTGGCCGAGGTTGTGAAGATCGCTGTCGTCCCAACGATCATCGGGCGCGCCGGTGATGTACATGGAGCTGCCATTGTCGGCCATGATGAGACCGTACTTTTTGAGAGCGGTCAGGATCACCTGGTTTTTGGCGGAGAAACTCGAGATGTCGTAATTGGCCTTGAGCCGCAGCCGCATTCCCATGGGCGCAGCCAGAGAGTTGCTGTTGTTGGCCGCCCAGTGCGAGGCCGGCGGGATCATCGCCTGCCGGCTTCTCTGCAAGGTGAAGCGTAGCGCGTGGTTAATCTGTCCGGCGGCCACTTCGTCATAGCGGGCTAACCCGGGGAATATGGGCAGGCCGGCGGCGTCCACGGAAGTCCACGTCCAGGGGCGCTGTTGGCCGTTTACCAGATCCCAAACTACGGCTACGTCGGCGTTCCAGCTTCCGTCATTGTTGGGGAACGCCCGGCCCATTTCATAGAGGAAGCAATTCGAATTGTCGAGCACCAGCACGTGCCGGTCGCCGGTGGAACTGGCGCCGCCTTCAATCGGAGCATTCGCGGGGACAGGCATCGCCCCGGGATCGCTTTCGTCTGCGTACGCCTGCAGATCGATGGCGACCTGGCTTTGCGTGCCGTCTGACCACGACGTAGGGAATGCCGTTGCCTCCGGTGCCAAAGTCAGGATGCAGGCCGATGGTTGATCCGATAAACCCGATGATCGCATCGGAGTTGGGATCGACTGGGGCAGAGGAGATGTCCTGGTTCCAGGGGTTGTCGCTGGGGAAGGGCTTGAAGCCATTGAGGTTGGAGCCCTGGCCAGTGCTCATGACGTTGCAAGCCAGGTTGCTGCCGCCTGTACCGCCGCCTCCGCCACCGGATCCGGAGCCTCCGCCGCTGCCCGAGCCTCCGCCCGAACCGCTGCCGCCACCTGACCCGGAACCGCCATTGCCGGAGGGCGAGCCTGTGCCCGATGAGCTGGTGCCTGAGCATCCCGCCAATATCAGAGCCAAAGCCAGCAGACCTGCAATGGAAAGAGAGTATTTCGGCATGATTCCTCTGGAAATATTCTCGCTGAGAATTGGCTAATTTACTGGTGCGTTCAGGCCAAGAGGAGAGCCGAAGAGGGACATGTACCTTAGGAATGTTCTATGTGTTTTCAGAGGTTTGGGAGAGGCGCACAGTTCTGTCTAGTGATTGAGTCTCTTAGTGTCTGAAGTGCCTCACTCCCGTAAATACCATCGCCAGGCCAAGCCGGTCGGCGGCTTCGATCACCTCTGGGTCACGCACTGAGCCGCCGGGCTGGATAATGGCGGTCGCACCCACCTTGGCAATTTCCTCGACGCCGTCGGGAAAGGGGAAAAATGCGTCGGAGGCGGCGACCGTGCCTTTGAGCGGCAGCACAGCCTTCATCGCCCCGATCTTGCAGGAATCCACGCGGCTCATCTGGCCCGCGCCAACGCCTACGGTCTGGCCTTCGCGGGCGTAGACGATGGCATTCGACTTTACGTGCTTGCACACCTTCCAGGCAAAAAGCAGAGCGCGCTTTTCTTCCGGCGTGGGCGGCCGCTTGGTGACGACTTTGAGATCGTTCTCGGTGAGTTGGTGAGCGTCAGCCTCCTGCACCAGCATCCCGCCGGAAATATTTTTCAGCACCCAGCGCTGGGGCGCGTTGACGATCTCGACCAAGCGCAAATTTTTCTTGGCGGCGAAATGAGCTTTGGCTGCGTCGTCAAAACTTGGAGCGGCGATGACCTCAAGAAACAGCTTGGCCATCTCTTCGGCGGCTGCGCCATCCACCGGCCGGTTCACGCCGATCACGCCTCCGAAGGCTGAAACGGGATCGCAGGCCAGGGCCTTCTTGTAAGCCTCAAGCAGAGTCTTGCCCGTGGCCGTGCCGCTGGGGTTGGTGTGCTTGATGATGGCGCACACCGTTTCGTCGAATTCCTGGGCCAAATCCCAGGCGGCTTGCAGGTCGACGATGTTGTTGTACGAAAGCTCTTTGCCTTGAATCTGGCGGCCGTTGGCCACGCCTGCGCCGGAGCCGTCGGCATACATGGCAGCCTTCTGGTGCGGATTTTCGCCGTAGCGTAAATCCATGACCTTGTTGAACGAAAGCCGCAAAGTCTGCGGGAAGCCCTGGGGCGCGTGAAGTTCGAACCGGCCGTTGGCGCTGACGCGCTCGAGAGTGGAAGCGATGGCCGAATCGTACGCTGCAGTCGTGGCGAAGGCTTTTTGCGCCAAGCGCCACTTCGTCGTGGCTGAGAGCGCTCCGCCGGAGCGCGCCATTTCGTCGGCGATGGCGTCATAGTCGGCGGGAGAAGTGACGACCGCGACATCCTGAAAATTCTTGGCAGCCGAGCGGATCATCGATGGCCCGCCGATATCGATGTTCTCGATTAGCTCGTCGAAAGGCACACCGGGCTTGGACGCGGTCTTTTCAAACGCGTAGAGATTGACCACGACCATGTCGATCGGCTGAATGCCGTGCTCAGCGACCGCAGTGCGGTGCGAGGCGCTTTCCCGGCGATGCAGAATGCCTCCGTAGACTTTTGGGTGCAGCGTTTTCACCCGGCCGTCCAGCATCTCCGGGAAGCCGGTGAGTTCGGAGATGTCTTTTACTTGAACCTCGGAATCTCTCAGCAGCTTGGCCGTGCCTCCGGTCGAAACCAGTTCGACGCCCATGCCGGCGAGTTTGCGGGCGAAGTCGACGAGTCCGGTCTTGTCGGTGACGCTGAGAATGGCGCGCTGGATTTTAGACGGATTCGGAGACATGGCTGGCCTCGGTGGGATGACGTTTACTTGAGACCGAAAATTCTATCAGCAACCGGGGCCCGTGTGGGCGCGGGCGATCCTGCGACTTCGCTGAGGGCAGGCTGTTTCGCGATAAAACGAGAGAGGCGGGAGGTAAAGTTCGTATGAGGGTACGAGTCTTGGGCATGCCGCAGCCACGCTCAGGATCGCGCTGGCGCGGTCTTCTTCAGAGACCGAACGATGAGGTTAATCTCAGGTTGAGTGACTCCGGCGGCGTTTCCGTAGTTCTTCTGCTGGAAGAGAAATTCGACACTGCCGTCGTCAGCGTACAGGCTGACGAGAAGACTGTCCTGCCGTTTACGAGGATCGCCTTGCTGAAACCCCTTATAGCGCTCGTTCTGCAAGTTGAAGATTCCGGTGTCGGCTGGCCTTGCGGGTACAATCGACTTAATGACGAGCATCGTCTGCTCTCGATAGTGAACGCCTGGCGAAAGGGACCAATAATGCATTTTGTCTGGCGTGAACTCGTACACGTTCTTCAGGAAGGCATAATCGGATGCGGCTGTCCCGCGCCCGAAGATCGCCTCGAATTTGTCGGCGGGCATTTTAAAGTCGGCAGCGAACTCGCTGGCAAATTCGTGGGAGGGAATTGCGGTCACCATCAGCCGAAGGCCAGACCGGAAGGTCAGAACAACTCTGGTCTTGTCCGGTTTATCCTTGGGATACAGTTCCGTCTTGGCAGCGTCGAGGTCGCTCCACGGAACCTCAAATTCGTACCCCAAATATGACAGCTTCAATCCTAGAGCCTGTGAAAGGGAATTGTCTTTCAAATTTTCCGGCACGACTTTAGCGATCGCGGGCACTTTCCTGGCGGCATAAAAAGAGAGCGCCACTGGTGCGACCCAGTTTGCCCCCACGAGAACGACTGCGAAAGCGGCTACTAAGCTGATCAGGATGCGTCTGAAGAGCTTCACACTATTCCTCGCGGCCAGTTAGATTGCGCGGCCTTAGAGGCTACGTCTTCGCCTTGGCTTTCAGCTTGACGTGGCCGTCCTGCATTTCGACGGTGTATTCGACCTTATCGCAGCCGTACTGCTTGCGGATCTGGTCGGTTTTCTTCTGCACGAAGGCACTGAAGCTGTCGGCGTTGCCGGAGACGTTCTCGCCCGCCTTTTTCTTGGCTTCGGTCAGTGCCCGGTAGAGTTTCTGGACCTGGTCGCGCTCCGCTTTGGCGTCGGAGCATTCCATGCTGAAAGGCTTTTCTTCTCTTTCCATTGCGGCCACGGCCGGCGCGGGGGCGGCTGCGGCACCCGACTTCGAGTCGCTTCCTACCCCGTAGACCTTGCGTTCCGGCACATAACCTTCCGGGCGAACTCCCTGGACGGAGAGCAACTCATCCTGGGGACGGCGGTAGCCCTCTTCGCGGATGCGGCTCTTCTTCCGCCACAGATCGCTGTAGATGGCATAGCGCTGCGCCATTTCGTTATAGCGATAGCGCTGGGAGAAACTCATGCGCGAGCCGTCGCTGAATTTGCGCAGCAGGCTCAATACTTTCCACTCGATGTCCGTCGGTGGCCTTTTGGTCGGATTGCTGAAGAAAACCTCGTATTCGATCTTCAGGCGGCGCAGTTGCGAGTCGAGAAGGTCCAATTCTTCGTCAACGGTCACGCAAGGGTCTCCAGAACACAGTCTAGGGCGTATGGGACGGAAGAACGAGGTGCCTGTGGGCCACGGGAGGGATGGAACGAAAGTACCCAAGAACAGCTTTCAGCCGTCAGCTATCAGCCGTCGGTCAAAACCATACTGCATCAGCAGTGGCGAGCTCCGGAGCCCACGTGCGGGTTTCCGGGAAAGTTCTAGCTGAAAGCTGATGGCTGAGGGCTGATAGCTATCTCGCGCTGGCCGCCATTTTCTTGACCATGGCGAGGACCAGCTTGCGGTCGCTATCGTTCAGGCTGACGGAGTAGCGGCGAATCTGGCTGAGAAACCGCACTTCGTCGTCGGAAAGTTGCGGCATGCCCTTGGTGCCGTTGCTGTGTCCGGACTCGGAGAAGAACTGGGAAAGCGGAAGCTCCATGGCGCCGGCGATCTTGGCCAGAGTGTCAAGCGATGGAATGGTGTGGCCGTTTTCGACCCGCGAAAGGTAGCAGCGCAACAGGCCGGTGCGCTTTTCAATATCGCCTTGAGACATCCCCTTCTGCAGCCGGTAACCCCGGATGGTCACGCCGATGTTCATCGATAAAGAACCCACGGGAAGCTCCTGAGGATGGGTGCATAGTAACCAGAGTAGTATCGTCTGGCAAGAAAAATTTCATTGCACCAAAAGTGGGCATCGGATCGAGGCCCGAGAGACGCCGAGCGATGATGCGGGCAATTCATTTCTTTAGTGTTGCCGCCAGAAAAGTTACGGTGTGCTGCCAGGCGTCCGCGGCGTCTGCGGGACGATAGCCATTTTTGTTGTTCGGGTTTTCAAAGGCGTGTCCCGCCTCAGGGTAAATGTGAATCTCCACGATGTTGCCTTGCTGCTTGAGAGCCTGTTCGAAGGCTTTTACGGCGTCCACAGGGATACCGCGGTCTTGACCGCCAAAGATTCCCAGGATTGCGGCATGAATTTGTTTGATCGAACTGGCGTCGGTGGCGAGACGGCCGTAATTAATAACGGCGGCGCGAAGCGTGGGCTCCTGAAGGGCGACATCGAGCGAGTAACCGCCTCCCATGCACCAGCCGATCGAAGCGATCCGGTCTTTCTTCACGTTGGACTGCGACTGGAGGAACTCAAACGCTGCGTGAAGGTCCCGTTTGGCGCGGTCTTCGGGAACCCCGCGCATGATTTCGTGGGCCTCGTCGGGAGTGGTGGCTACTTTGCCTCGGTACAAATCGATCGCCAGAGCCACGTAGCCCTGATCGGCCAGTTTCGAAGCCTGCTCTTTCACCCAGTCGTTCAGGCCCCAATATTCGTGGATCACGATGATTGCAGGGAAGGGCCCTTTCCCGGCCGGGGTGTAGAGCAGGCCTTGCACGGCTTCGTCGCCACTTTTATAAGAGACCTGCTTCCCGTCAGCGGCGAAGGCAGAAACAGCGACCATAAAAAGCAGAAACAAAGCGAGAACGTTTTTCATGATTCGTTCCTTTGGACTGCCGAAAAGTTAACAGCCCGGGGTCACAGTTCCAGTTCCATATACAGCGCACCTGCGATGGGATTGACCCGGTAGGGAGCAATCTCTTTGAACCCAAAGCGGCGGTACATGGCTACTGCATCTTTCATTACCGGCTCGACCGTATCCAGCCGCATGCTGCGATAGCCGATGCCGCGTGCTTCGGCGATCACGGTTTCCGCCAAGGCCCGGCCAATGCCTTTTCCGCGAAATTGTGGACGCACGTAAAGCCGCTTCATCTCGCAGATTCGGGGTCGAGTTTGTGCAAGGCGACGCATCCTGCCAACTGACTCTGGTGCTCCGCTAGCAGCAGACGGCCATCGGGAGGCGCGTAGTCGCCGGGAAGGCCAGCCAATTCTTTGTCAAAGCTCTGAAAGCAGAGGTCGAAGTTGAGCGACCTCGCGTACTCCATAAAAAGTTCGCGCGCCTGGGCGATCTGCGTTGGGGATTCCGCCTGCACGATCGCAAGTCCAGCGGGAAGGGCTACCCCATCAGCATGCCTCCGTTCACGTTGAGCACATGCCCGGTAATGTAAGACGCTTCGTCGGAGGCCAGAGAAGGCCACTGCATTGGCTACATCTTCCGGGGTGCCCACGCGCCCCAGTGGAATCATTTCGACCGCTTTCTGCGCGAACTCGTCGCTCAACCCGGCGGTCATTGCGGTTTCGATGAATCCCGGAGCGACCGCGTTACAGGTAATGTTGCGGGAGGCCACTTCGCGCGCCACGGCCATGGTCAGGCCGATTAGTCCCGCTTTCGAGGAAGCGTAGTTGGCTTGTCCTGCCTGCCCGGTTTGGCCAAAGATCGAAGTGATGTTAATGATCCGCCCCCAGCGCTGTTTGAGCATGGAGCCGATTGCCTGCTGGGTACAGAGATAAGCTGACGTGAGGTTGGTGTTGATAACGGCATCCCAATCGGCCCGCTTCATACGCATGATCAGTTGGTCGCGTGTGATACCGGCATTGTTGACCAGAATGTCGATTTTGCCGAGTTGGGCGATCACGGCTTTGAAAACGGACTTGATCTGCTCTTCGTCGGAGACGTCCAAAGCAAATGCGTTTGCCTGGCCGCCAGCGGCCGTAATCTGGCCCACCAATTCATTCAGCTTTTCCTGATTGCGGGCGGCCACGGCGACCATAGCTCCTAGCTCTGCCAGCTTGAGCGCACAGGCGCGACCGATGCCCTGCGAAGCGCCCGTCACCAGTGCTACGTGGCCGGAAAGGGTCATCAGATTCTCCTCAAAGCGATGGAAAACGGGAATTATATGCGAGCGGAGCCTCGCCTACGCGGTATGTGGCTCGTTGCGGAACAGATACCGGAGCAGAGGCGGCGCCAGAATGGTTGTCACCGCCGTCATGAACACCACAATCGCATAGGTTGACTGTTTCACGATCTCGGCATTCAGTCCAGCGAGGGCCACGATCAACGCCACTTCGCCGCGCGGCATCATGCCGACGCCAACAGCAAGAACGGTGTGCCAGCCATCCCGCAGCAGGGGCAGGCCGCAGCCCGCGACCTTGGAGACGATGGCCAGGAGCGAGATGACCAGCGCGACCATCAACACGTTGCCTCGGAAGAGGCGTGCATCCAGTTGCGAGCCGATCGAGAAGAAGAAATAAGGCGCCAGAAACTCGGTGATGCCGTGCATGCGCTTCATCAAGTCCCACTCACGGGCGGAATCGGCAAACATGAGGCCGGCAAAGAAGGCGCCGATAATGGCAGCCATGCCGATTTTTACCGCCAGCCAGGAGAGCAGGAGGCAAAGCACCAATGCCAGCACCAGCGGAGCGCTGTGAGTGGAAAGTTGCTGCACCCCTGGCCGCAGCCTTCCGATAATGCGCGGCGCGAGGAAGATCATGAAGAGGGCAAACACCGTCGCTTCGACCGCCAAAATTCCGAGATGGAGCCACTCGACCCGACCTCCGGAAGAGAGACCGACCACCACGGCCAGCAGCAGCATGCCCAAAATGTCGTCAAAGACGGCCGCGCCGAGAATGATTTTGGCAGTGGTACTTGAAAGCACGCCTAGGTCACCCAGCACCCGGGCAGTAATGCCAACGCTGGTCGCCACCATGGCCGCACCCACGAAAATTGCTTCGGTAGAAGGTTCGCCGTGCCACTTCATGTATGCGAATCCGAGCACGAACGGCACGACGATTCCGGCCACGGCCACCAGCAATGCCTTGCGTCCCACCCGTATCAAGTCGCTGGGACTGGTCTCAAGCCCGGCGTGGAACAAAACGAAGATCGCGCCAATTTCTGCGATGGAGTGGATTGTGTCACTGGGATGGATCCATCCGAGCGCATACGGGCCCAGAGCCACACCCGCCAGAATCTCTCCCAGCACGGCTGGCAGCTTCATGCGCTCGAAGATTTCGCCGACGACTTTGGCCGCGAGGAAGATGGCAAATAGTTCAAACAGTAGTTGGTCCGGCCCGTGCGGCATAGGCAGAGAGGATAGAAGCAGTCGACTAGAAACGGCAAGGAAAACAGAGCCTTCCAGTTATCCCACGAGAGTCAGCGGCCAGATCTGAACCTGCAACTCCCGGGCGAAATGTAAAAGCGGAGCGTCTGAAGGAAGGGAGATTCCAGAGGCCGCGCCCATGGTATTGACTTCAATCTCTGCCTCCGCTTCCTGCAGCGGCCATGGCTTATGATGGATTTCGGCGCGATGTACGCGGCCTTCCACCGCGGTGTACAGGCAATAGCGCTCAGTGAGCCAATGCACCAGGCTGCCTTGCTCGCGCGGTTGCACTGGCCCGGTGGGCCGGTACCGTGCGCGAAATGCGGCGCTGCTGTGGGCCCGGCGCGCATCATAAACGATCCAGTCACCTTCGGACTCCGTCGACATGTGGGCATGAAAGTACGGTAGATGGTAGAAACGCTTCGCCGCCCACACCGCAGGCAGGCTGGCGGCATCCAGGCTGAAAAAGTACACACCCGGTTTGTCATCGAGTGTCACGTAGGTGCGGACATTTAATTCAGGGAACTGCGATAAGCCGGGCAGAGATGGCATGCCTCGGGCGTGGATGTGACTCATGCGAAATGGCACCACACCGATCCAGCCCATGTGATGAAAAATTTCCAGTTCGAGATTCTCGGGTAGAAGCTTACGGAGAGCCTCGGGGGGAACGGCCCAATGCGCGAATAGCAGGTCATGCCAGGTCTGTTCCATCGCCCAGGGTCCGGGTGACAAGGGCCAAGGCCGATGAGAGAACGAGTTGGGTAGGTCTTGCACGGAGACGTCGGCTTCAGAGTACGCCGGTTGTGGCGGACAGGGAATGCACGAATGAACGTACCGAGTCTTCAAGCCCACCCTACCCATCCCACACTATAATTACGATCCTATGAGCCTCAGCGAACAGATTCAAAAAGACATCACTGCCGCCATGAAAGCGCGCGACGAAGCGCGCCTATCAACCTTGCGCATGGTCAAGGCCGCGCTGAAAAATCGCGAGATCGAAAAGATGGCGCCGCTCGATGAGAAAGAATCGCAGCAGGTGCTGACGACGCTGATCAAGCAGCGCAAAGAGTCGGTTGAGCAGTTCACCAAAGGCGGAAGGAAAGACATGGCGGACAAAGAAGCCGCCGAGATCGTGCTGATCGAGTCTTATTTGCCCAAGGCGGCCGGGGAAGAAGAGATCGTGGCCGGCGTGAAAGCCGTAATTGCCGAAATGGGCTCACCCACAATGAAAGACATGGGTACCGTCATGAAGAACACCATGGCGCGCTTTGCTGCCGCGGGAATGCGTGTGGATGGAAAAGTCGTGAGCGAAGCGGTGAAGAAGGAATTGGCGGGGAAGTAACGGTGTCATCCTGAGCGAAGCAGGCGCCTCGCGAAGCGAGGTGATTGCGGAGTCGAAGGATCCCTTCCAGGCATAGGTCGCCGCAGGCCTTGACCTGCAATTCTCGCCGTGCTATTTGTTCCCGCGGCAGAGCCGCTCTGGATGACAATTCTATTAGAGTGTCCTTCAGGATGTAGGATTCGATCGATCACTTGCTCCTCTGCCATTCCCGATACGCCTCGCTCTTTGAAATTCCGCGTTCCTTCGCCACTTTCTTCAGCGCGGCTTTTTCATCCAGTTTCTCTTCGGCCATAATTTGCTTGAGTCTTTCGTGAATCCCTGGAGGGACGGGGACGTCCGTCCCCACGTGAGCTTCGCCTTCCTCCACTTTTCCGATCAGCAGCGTGATTTCGCCCTTGATGTCGCTGCGCGCCTTTAGCGTTTCGAGTATGTCGCCCGCTCGCCCGCGCAGGAACTCTTCGTGAATCTTTGTGACTTCGCGGGCGATCACGACATGCCGGGCATCTCCCAACACTTCGACAACATCTTCAACCGTTTCTTTCACCCGGTGGGGCGCTTCATAGAAAACCTGGGTCCGCGGCGAAGACTTGATGCTCTCCAGCATTTGCCTTCGCTGGCCGCGTTTGGCGGGTAGGAATCCGCTGAAGCGAAATGAATCGGTCGGCAGGCCGCTGGCCACCAAGGCAGCCAGAAACGCCGATGCTCCCGGAATCGGCACCACGGGAACGTGATGCCGGATCGCCAGCGAGATCAAGCGAAATCCCGGATCGGAGATTCCCGGCATCCCAGCGTCGGTCACCAGTGCAATGCTCGCGCCTCGCTCGAGTTCGAGGACGAGTTCGGGCGCACGCGTCATCTCATTATGCTCGTGATAACTGACGGTGCGGGTCGTGATGCCGTAATGGTTAAGCAGTTTCTGGGTCTGGCGCGTGTCTTCGCAAGCGATCACGTCGGCCTCTCTTAGAACCCGCAGTGCGCGGAGAGTGATGTCCTCGAGATTCCCGATAGGGGTGGCGACAAGGTACAGGGCTGGGCCGGGCGACAAAGTTTGCTTAGGTCCGGCGGTGTCCTGAAGATCCTCGCCTCTCATGGGCGCGAGTCTACCACTTGATTCCACCGCGGGCATCGGCCCTGCAAATTGACGCCAGCTATCGCAGTCCCTAAAATCAAGTCAGAATTTACTTGGCTTCAGGGAGTCCATGCCACTTTACGAGTACGAGTGCAAGAAGTGCCATCACCGTTTCGAAAAGATCCAGAAGTTCTCTGATCGTCACACCAGGAAATGTCCTGAGTGCGGCGGTCCGGTCGAGCAGCTAGTCTCGGCGGCGGCGGTACGATTCAAAGGCTCGGGATGGTACGTGACCGATTACGCCAAGAAATCTTCCGCGTCTTCCGATTCGTCAAAGTCGGGCGATTCCTCCAAAGCTGGCGATTCTGCCAAGTCAGCTGATTCTTCCAAAAAAGAAGGCAAGGCCAGGACCGACGGCTCAGCCAAGTCCGAAACTTCCTCGAAACCCCGGGAAAAAGCCAGCGAGAGAAAGTAGTCGCTTCCCGCCCGCGCGGCATTTCACTACTGACAGGACGTGAATATGAGGGGCTGGTTGGTGAGGTCCACGTTGGTGTCGGGATTCACGTTGGCGACCGGTACGGCGGCGAATGAAGGGCTACAGGCTGCGACGCCACCAGACTCGGGCACGGACGCAGTCCCCTCCACGGTATAGGTCGCGAGTCCCAGGTTCTGGCTGAAGCTCGTACCACTGGAACTGAACTGCCCGAAGAAGACGTTGGCCGGAGGAACAGCGAGATTAAAAGCTGCGCAATTGGTGTTCGGGGCACAGCCCGCTTGCGTGGGCAGCGTGATCGTGCTCGCCTGGGTTTGCAGAAATGGAATGGTGAGGGTGACGGCTCCGAAACCGCTGGGGGTCACTAGTTGCAGGGCCGAGATCGTCATATCGGCTGAGGCGGGCGGATTCGAAACTCCCTGCAACTGAACTCCGCCGCTCAAGGAGGCCGAGCCGTTGGGAGTGTTCGGCACCACGGTCATCGGGACTTGCCCCAGCGCAGTGGCCGAGTTGACCCCGAGCGCAGCGGTGGGTGTGTAAGCGGCTTTGGTGTCCGTTCGCAGGCCGCTGGCCACGATGTCAAAGGCACCCGCCGGCACGGGGCAAAATGCGAAGTTGCCTTTTGAATCGGCGAGGGTTTCCATCATCACTCGATCTATCAGGCGGGAATCCTTTTGCTCCAGGGCTACAGTGAACTGCCCGCTCGGAACCGGCTGCAGCGAAGCGCTATCGACTAACTGACCTGTGATGGATGCGGCATTGCCGCCTGCATCACCCGCGAATATCACCGGCCTCAAACGAAACTGGTTACCGCCCAGAGCTACCACGGAAGCGCAGGCATCAAAATTCAGATTCAGGGTTTGCGGCTGGCTGGTTGTCGCGTTGAAACTGCCGCCGGCAATTTGGGTCGGCCCGATCGCGATGCCTTGCGTGGTTTCCGCACCCAACTGTATGGGGTGAGTCGCACCAAGCAGATCGCCGGTCAAGACGACGCAGTTGGACGCGAGGCCGCAGTGGTTGCCTGGAATGTTTGGGCCGCTGGCATCGGCGGCGAGCACCACGCGGACCTGGGCGTAACTGGCGGAAGTCAAGGTCAGACCTGATGCCAGCGTCGCCAAGAAGCATTGTTGAGGCGCTCCCAGCAGGTCGACTTGAACCGGAGCGCTCTTCAGGCTCGGGGTTAAATCGACAAAGCTCGGATCGCCAGCAGGCGCGGTTGCGCTGGTGCTGACCTGTACGTCGCTGATCGCTAGGTAGACGTGGCTGAATGTTCCGTTGGTTCCACCGCAGGTAGCCGGATCACTTACCGTGACTGCCAGGTTGCCGTTTCCCCCGTTGCCGAAGCCTTTGTCGCTGCCGGGTTTGCTGGAACATCCGCTCAGCGCCGCGAGGCTGGCCAGACTGCAGGCCAGAAGAATAAGAATATTAAGGCGTAAGCGCATAACGGCACCCCTCTTGCCCGGGTAACCGGGGAAAGCCGATCGAATAAGTGCAATTTAACGTCCATCGTGGGTGCTTGGAAGCGCCGCTTTTTCATAGTGGAACGGCTCAAACCGGTCCACTGGAGCGGGTTTTGGGTCAAACTGTTTCACACCAGCCCCCAAAACGCGTCGTCTTCGACTGTGTTGGGGACTGTGTCCGGGATGGGTCTTCGGAACT
The DNA here is from genome assembly GCA_963759395.1 of uncultured Acidobacteriota bacterium. Taxonomy (GTDB): domain Bacteria; phylum Acidobacteriota; class Terriglobia; order Terriglobales; family Acidobacteriaceae; genus CAVWZH01. The sequence goes on from CAVWZH010000007.1 coordinate 779,676, forward strand.
GTTCGGGCTCGGTTACTGATGGGGGCTCATCGCCACGTCATGTCATAGCCCAGCGCGGCAAGGATCTGATTCTCAAATTCGTATTGCAGGACGAGCGAGAAGTTGTTCCCCTGGGACTCCCATGAGGCCGCAAAACGGGTGGTTTGCGGACGATATTCGGAGTAGGCCGCTGCATAGGTGACGTTGCACGGCGCCGGGCACAAAATCAACCCCGTCGGATCTGGCCGATTCAGACCGGTGGCGGCGAGCAGAACGCTCGATGCGACGTCTGGACGCGATGCCACCGAGAGCTGATGCGGCATCACCTGCATCGCCCGCGGATCACCGGGCAGGCGTTGAGGCGGGGCATGCTGGAGCGAGGTTTGCACCGGGTTCAGGTTGATTTGCTGCGCGACGCTTTGCTGAGCGGCTTGCCAGATGGTCCACAGATTACCGGTCGAGTGATGGGTGAGATTAGTGAACCCAACCGGGAGAGATTCAGTTGATCCGGAGCCACATCCTAGCCAGGTCAGGCCGAGCACCGCAACCCACAGGCATCGCGTCATAACGAAATCCCGGATATTCAACGTTATCGGCACCGGTGCCAGACCCAACACACACTTGGCCCTACAAAGGTGGTAGGTCCTTTGTGAGGTATGTACTAGTGGCAGTGCTGGTTACCGGGGCGGAATCTTTCTGTCGTGGATCGCATCTAAATGGTCGTTATAACGATTAAATTTGGAGGAACACCGTGATTTCCATTCGCAGAAGTGCAGAACGAGGCGGCGGAGATTTTGGCTGGCTCAACACCCGGCATAGTTTCTCGTTCGACCGCTATTACGATCCACGTTTTATGGGCTTTCGCTCTTTGCGCGTTATCAATGAGGACGTAGTGCAACCGGGCGAGGGTTTCCCGACCCATCCCCATAAGGACATGGAGATCATCACTTACCTGCTCGAGGGTGCCCTGGAGCACAAGGACAGCCTGGGGACAGGTTCGGTGATCCGGCCCGGCGATGGGCAGCGCATGAGTGCCGGTACCGGGATCCGGCATAGTGAGTTCAACCACTCGAAAACTGAGTCGGCTCACTTGCTGCAGATCTGGATTCTTCCGGATCACTCGGGGCATACGCCCGGCTACGAACAGAGGCAGTTTCCGGCAGATGAAAAAAAGGGCAAACTGCGCCTGATAGCCAGTCCTGATGGGAAAGATGGATCGGTGACTATTCACCAGGATGCGAAGCTCTATGTGTCTTTGCTCGCTCCGGGACAGGAAGTGACTCACGAACTGGGCCAAGGCCGCTACGCATGGCTGCAGGTTGCCAGGGGCGGAGTGGAACTCAATGGCAAGGCTCTAAACCAGGGGGACGGCGCCGGAGTCAGCGAGGAGTCCAGGTTGAAGATCAGAGGCACCGAGGATTCGGAAATCCTTTTGTTTGATCTTGCCTGACGAAAGGCAATCCTTCCCGTTTCCTGGATCGGTAGTGGACTGGTGCTGTTCCACTACCGGTCTGATGGTTTGCCATTTACCGCTCATCGAATTCTGTGCTAACGTCGGCGTTTTGCCTGGTTAAATGGCTTTTCTCTTCAATCGCGCCAAGCCGCCGGTGCTGCAGATACCAGTCCAAGCTCAGGTTCCGGAGCTTCGGGATGCGAATCTGGCGGCGGTGTACTACGGTCAGCGCCAGGCGGGCGACTTCTATGACTTCGTTCGGGTGAATCCAGAGCGGGTCGTGTTCGGCATGCTTGACGTAGCCGGGCGCGTGGAAGAGAGCCGCGCAATTCTCTCTTCTGCCCAGCAGGTCTTTCGTGCCCGTTCTTGCGACCTTCTCGCCGCTGAGGACGTCAATGAGCCAGACGCCATGATCGAACTTTGCCTGGAGCTCAATCGCACTGTCATGGCGGCGGAGGGAGGCGTTCGCTCCTGTCCTGCTTTTGCCGGTTGCTATAACGAGGGTCTGGGTACGGTGTGTTATTTCAACGCTGGCCATACCCCGGGCCTGGTGCGCGACGCCACCGGAATTAGCGAACTGCCAGCCACTGGTTTGCCGCTTGGTTTGTTCTCATTGGCCACCAGTGACGCTTCCGTGGTGGCATTGTCGCCCGGCGCAACACTTCTGCTGGTTTCCCGGGGAGTGGTAGAAGGGAAATGCGGGGACGAAGAGTTTGGGTTGGAACACGTTAAGCAGAGCCTCCAGGAAACCGCGGCGCAAGCTGCCAAAGATGTCTGCTTGCGAGTTCTGGACCAGGTACGCGTGTTTATGTGCAAGCCGCCGACGCACGACGATGTGACTACGCTGTGCCTGGTTCGTGACACCATTGGGCCGACGCGGACCACCTAGTCTGCCGTGCTCCCCAACGAACGTCCCAGTTTCAAAATTGCCGGCCGCGAGCGCGTAGCACGCGTGCCGGCGGCAGCAGGAATAAACCGTGGGCTAAACCACTCAGCCGCGCCGGCTCTTCTTCTTTCGTGAGACCCTTACCGGAGCTGGCTGGACGACCGGCGCCAACTCATCGGCCGTCACAAATAGCAGATCAATATCGGTGGGAATGCCCTCGAGTCGCGCAAATGTCCTTTTCAGCGAAGGCCGGATCACGCCGAGCTCACTAAGCATCTTCTGTGCCGCCGAATAATCTCCCTCGGCTTCCATGGTCAGAAGATCGTGGTCCAAATCGCGCACGCCCTGCTTGAACTTCTCCACATCCAATGCGAAAGTTCCATCCGCTTGCTCAGCAAAGGCTCCTTTGTCCAGCAGATAATTGAACTGGATCGCCATACCTTTCCCGTGGGCATCGCCCAAACCAAATCGCAGGCTGCGAAACATAGAGGCCAGGTAGGTGGTGTAGAGCTGGCGCTGCGCGGCTTCATCGGAAGGTAAGACTCCTGCAAGGCCCATCGATTGTGCGTGGTCCATCATGTATTGCAGGGCAAAAAGGCCGGTGACGTCGGCTTTGGCTTCCTCAATGGAGCTGAACTGTTCTTTCAGCTCCAATCGGGGATTGGTATCTCTGCCGTCGACCGTGATCTGGTGTGGGCCCAAACCGTGCATCAGTTCGTGACACACGGTGTGGGTGAAAAAGGAATCGAAATTAACGTCCACCATGGCGGACTTGGAGAGCACGCGCCGGGCGATAGGCAGGAGGACGTTCCGGAACTTTGCCTCCTGTACATTTCTCATCATCACCCGCTTGCTGCCGTTCTGGTGCACCACGCGATCGTCGTTGGGCAGGTTATAGGCGGCGGTGGCGATTCCCCGGTTTCCGTCTCCCGCGCTGAGAATCTCATCTACTACGCGCACCGGCGCGGCCGCGCCCAGCTTAGGATTGCGATACCGCGGATCGATGGGCAAATTGTCTTCAATCTCCTGCAAGTGTGCGGTAAACGCGGATACTTTTTTCGTCTCCGGTTCGTCTCGCAGATTAATGAAAGCTTCGAACGAGGCCTTGTAGCCGAAAAGCTCGTCATCGTACGTTTCATACGGACCAATCGTGATGTCCAAGGGGGCGTCCAGATCCATCCACGCCATATCGCTTTCGTAATAGTCGTTGGAAAGAAGAGCAGCGGCGCGAAGGTCGAGGAATTTTTTCAACGAGTCGTTGTCCGTGAGATCCGCAGCCTCGCGGAGCAGGTTAGCGGTGCGAGTCAGGTCATCCTTGTACTCCTCGCTGTAGGGGATCGCCATGAGTTGGCGGCCCTTGGCATCCCTGTCCGATTTCCACCGAATAACCGTAAAGAAGCTTTTTGCGGCCGCCTGTTCTTCAGCTGAGAGGCCAGCCATCCAACTTTCGAAATCTGGCTTGGTCATGTCTTCCGGATAGAAATTCGCGCCTTTCGGTTTTTCCATTGGAACGCCCGGGATAAAGGGCTTGAAACCATCCAGTACTGACCAGGGACTCTTGTTAAGCCAGAAGTAGTGGAGGCGGGCGCGGCCAAGCGGCGTCGGGTCCTTTTGGAGGCGTGCGTAAAGCGCCGTGTCTCCGCTCCAATATTGCTTAAGGAAAATCTGGTCGATAACGCGTCCTGCCTCGATCAACTTGATCAACGCCTGCCGGTCGCCGGACGACAATCGGGAGATATCGACTCGCATGGGCGTTGGCGCAAAACGTGCCGCCATCGCCTGCAATTGCGTCAGACCGGGCGCCACCGGAATTGTTTTCTGTGCGCGGGCAGGAATAATGAACATCGCGATCACCATCCCACAATTAAGCGATCCAGCCAGCTTTCTCATTCAATCTGCCTCCGCGGCAAAGGCGAAAACTGACTATGATACCAGCCACCTGCTGGATGCACGCGGTCCTATCGGGGTACAATTTGTCAATGCAACCGTCTCCCAGAACCAGCATGGCACTTCTCCTTCGCGGATTGAAGAACCCCAGGTGGAAGGTGCTCCGGGCAACTCTGGCGGTTTGTGTCGTGGTGTTGCCGGTATCTCTACACGCGGACACGATCATTGAAGAAATCATCGCCCGCGTTAACAACCAGATCGTGACTCGTTCGGAATACGTGCACAGCAAAGAGCAGTTAAAGCAGGAAGTTCTGCAACAGGACCCGGCCAATGCTGAGAAAATCATCGCCGAGAAGGACAAAGACGTTCTGCGCGACCTGATCGATCAACAACTGTTGCTGGATAAAGGGAAAGATCTGAACATCACCGCCGACACCGAGCTGATCAAGAAGCTCGATGAGATGCGCAAACAGATGAATCTGGAATCGATTGACGATCTGGACAAAGCCGCCCAGGCCGAGGGCGTGTCGTTTGAAGACTTCAAGCAGAACCTGCGCAATCAGATCATCACCCAGGAAGTTATTGGGAAAGAAGTCGGCTCCCGGATGAACATCCCAAAGGAAGAGGAGCAAGAGTTTTACGATCAGCACAAGAACGAACTCCAGCAGCCGGAAGAAATTCGTTTGAGCGAGATTCTGGTCTCCACGGAGGCTAAAGACAAGCAGGGCGGGAACGCGCCAGCGGATGAATCTCAGGTCTTAGCCGCTGCACAGGCTAAGGCGGAGGACTTGCTGGCCCAGATTCGCAAAGGCGCTGCCTTCGAAGATGTTGCGAAAAAGAATTCGGATGGACCCAGCGCCGCCCAGGGTGGTGATCTCGGCTATTTCAAGCGTGGCGCCCTTGCCAAAGAGCTGGAAGACAAGACTTTTGCCATGAAACCAGGCGAGGTCTCTGAGGTTACCCGTACCCGTCAGGGTTTTGTGATCCTCAAAGTTAGCGAGCATCAGGCAGCGGGCATTCCTCCTTTAAGCGAGGTAGAGAGCCGCATTCAGGAAGCGATTTACATGCAGAAGCTACAGCCGGCTCTACGCGCCTACCTGACCAGATTGCGTGAAGAGGCCTATATCGATATCAAGCCAGGTTACGTGGATACCGGCGCCAGCCCGAACCAAACTAAACCGGTCGAGACTTCGGCCAAGGACGCGGGAGCCAAGGAACTTAAGAAAAAGAAGAAGAGATTGGGGGTCTTGTAGCCTTAAATCTTCTTCATCCCGCGAATTATGCTGAATCAAAGGCCGCGATGCTGCTGGCGCTTAGCCCCCAAGCCGGATCATGAAAGAATTCTTCGTCAACGATTGCCCGCAACACGAGAACAAGCTCATCACCTCCAGCTTCGTGGTGGTTTCCAAGCAGGTCAAGCCCAAGAAGAGTGGTGAGCCGTATCTGGCGCTCACAGTGGGCGATCGCAGCGGCCAGCTCGAGGCCAAAATGTGGGACAACGTCGAGGACGCCATCGATGCCTTTGAGCAGGAAGATTTCATCAAGGTCAAAGGGCTCATCAACAAGTACAAGAACCGTTTCCAGCTTACGATCCACAAACTGCGCCGTCTGGCCGACTCGGAGATTGACTTCGCCGATTACCTGCCCAAGACCAGCAAGGATATCGGCGAACTGTGGCAGACGCTCGCCGGTTTCGTGGCGACCTTTCAGGATCCCTACCTGAAGGCACTGGTCGAAGCGTTTATGTCCGATCCTGTGATCGCGGAAGCCTATCGCAGCGCCCCTGCCGCCAAGAGCCTGCATCACGCCTACATCGGTGGCTTGCTCGATCACGTCGTCTCGCTCTGCCGTTCCTGCGACTTGGTTTGCCGCAATTATCCGCAGGTCAACCGTGATCTTTTGCTCACTGGCGCATTTTTTCACGATATCGGCAAGATTCACGAACTGACCTACAATCGCACCTTCTCGTACACCACGCGCGGGCAATTACTCGGCCACATGGTCATCGAACTGGAAATGCTGCAAGCTAAAGTCGCCCAGATTCCGGACTTTCCGCCCGATCTGAAGACACTCGTCGAGCATCTCATCATCAGTCATCACGGGCAGTACGAATTCGGCTCACCCAAACTGCCCATGTTTCCGGAAGCGCTCATGCTGCACTACCTCGATGACCTGGACTCCAAAATGGAGGCCATGCGGGTCCATTTCGAACGCGGGGCTGATATTGATGGAGCGTGGACCGGCTACAATCCCTCGCTCGGCCGGCCACTGCTTAACACCACAAAGTTCCTGGAGAAAGAGAAAAAAGAGAAAGAGGAACAGAAAGATGGGAAGCCGGCCGCGCCCGACACACGGGAGGAAACAACGCCTGGAGCGGAAAGCTCGATGCTTCCGGGCCTGGACCTCGAAGAGCGCCCCGCTCCGCTTCTGACCTCAAGTCCGAAAAGTGATCATTGAGACTGTGCTTGTGACTGAGCGGTTTTCGCAAGCCACATTAGCAGAACTTCATCTTTTCCCAGAACTCGGGTAGACTTTGGGCACTACTAATCGTTACATCGCGCCGCTCGGGTAAATCAATCTTTCCGCGAATCTTTGGGGAGGGTAATATGCAATCGCGTTTTGTAGCACTGACCCTGGGCCTCTATCTCTTCGTCTCTCTGCTCGCTTGCACCAGCAAGCCTCAGGATTCGTCGACCGCAACGGACAATTCGACTGCCACGACCGCGACGGACAATTCAACCAATACAGCTTCCACCCCAGCAGGGAGCAAGAGCGCCGCCCCGATGCGAATGGCGGAGGCTCCTAAGCCAATCATTCTGCCAGCGGGCACTGTACTGACTGTGAGTCTTGGGCAAGCCGTCGGCTCCAAGATCAGCCAGGCCGGCCAAAGCTTCACTGCTACACTCGCCCAACCCGTGCAAGTGGATGGCAAGGATGTAATTCCGGCGGGTGCGACGGCTTCGGGAACCGTGGTCGATGCGAAACCCCTCGGCCGCTTCAAAGGCGGCGCGTCACTGCAGTTGAAGCTGGTGTCGATCAACATCAAAGGTTCAGACCGGCCGATTGAAACGTCGTCCGTGGTTCGCACGGAAGCCGGAAAGGGCAAGCGGACGGCTGTGCTCGCCGGCGGTGGTGCCGGAGTAGGCGCTTTGATCGGTGGTTTAGCTGGTGGAGGCAAAGGAGCGCTCATCGGTGCACTGGCTGGAGGCGGCGCTGGCACCGGAGGCGCGGCCTTTACCGGCAACAAGGACATCGTGATTCCCGCTGAGTCGGCCCTCAGCTTTAAACTCGAACAGCCGCTGGAAATTAAATAGACGACTGTGCTCAGCCATCTAAACTCAGCGCCGGGAGCACACGCTCCCGGCTTTTTGTCTGCAGGACCATCCATGCTCGATTTTTCACGCTTCCAAGTTCTCACGTTCGATTGCTACGGGACCCTCATTGATTGGGAAAGCGGGATCTTTTCTGCGCTGCGGCCCATTCTTGCAACGCACGGCAAAACCATCAGCGATGCGGCGATCCTTGAACTCTACTCCGAACTGGAAGCCCAGTCCGAACAGGGCGACTTTCAGCCATATCGCGAAGTGCTGCAATCGGTCGTGCGTGGCTTTGGTGAGCGCCTGGGATTCAAGCCCTCGGAGGCCGAGATTCGCTCACTTCCTGAATCCTTGCCCCGCTGGCAGCCTTTTGCAGACACTGTCGCCGGGCTGCGCCAACTCAAGAGCCGCTACAAACTCGCCATCCTCTCGAATGCCGATGACGACCTATTCGGCCTGACGGCGCCCAAACTCGGTGTCGTGTTCGATCAAGTCGTCACCGCCCAGCAGGCAAAAGCCTACAAACCCTCGCTGAAACTCTTTAGCCTGGCTCAGGAAAAAATCAACGTCGCCCCAGATCACTGGCTTCACGTCGGGCAGAGCATCTATCACGATGTGCTCCCGGCACAAGCAATGGGACTTGCAACCGTCTGGGTGAATCGGCCTTCTCCACGGGCCGGCGTAGGCGCCGTGAAGGCTGCCGAGGGCAAGCCCGATCTTGAAGTGCCAAACCTCAAGACCCTGGCCGACCTCGCCGTAGCGATCAACTGAGAACTGAGAACCAAGAACTGACGACTGGTTTTTCACGAAATCCCGGGATTAGGCGACGGCAGGTTTTCCTTCTGCCAACCCCGGTATTAAACTGGTTCTTCTCTATGCGGCGCTGATCCGTGTACCCCCGCAGTCAAGAATTCTGGAGCCACTATGACCACCGCTACCCGCACCAATCCTCTTTCTTACCTTACCGATCAACTTGATGAGCTCAAGGCAAAAGGCACGCATTTCCGCCTGCGAGTCTTGGAAGACGAGCAGGCTCCGGTCTGCACATTCGACGGCAAGAAAGTCATTAACCTCGCGTCGAATAATTACCTCGGCCTGACCACGCATCCCAAGCTGCGCGACGCTGCGCTTGAGGCGACGCGCAAATACGGCGTCGGGTCTGGTGCGGTGCGCACCATCGCGGGAACGATGAAAATTCACATGGAGCTGGAACAGAAAATCGCACGCTTCAAGAATGTGGAAGCGTGCGTTGTTTTCCAGTCTGGATTCGCTGCCAATGCCGGCACCGTGTCAGCTGTGTTGGGCAAAGATGATTTCATCATCTCGGACCAGCTCAATCACGCTTCGATCATTGACGGCGCGCGGCTTTCCCGTGCCAAAATCCTCGTCTTCGAGCACAAGAACATCGCTCAGGCCGAAGAAAGACTGGCCAGCGTGCAGCACGAACCCGGGAAGAAGTTGCTCATCAGCGACGGCGTTTTTTCCATGGATGGCGACATCGGTCCGTTGCCTGCGCTCTGTGATCTCGCCGAAAAGTACAGCGCCATCATGATGGTCGACGATGCGCACGCTTCCGGCGTGCTCGGCCGTAACGGCCGCGGCACCATCGACCATTTCAAGGTACACGGGCGCGTGGATATTCAGGTGGGGACTTTATCCAAAGCCATCGGGGCCTTAGGCGGTTACGTCTGCGGTACGCGCGATCTCATCGACTTTCTTTATCACCGCGCGCGGCCATTTTTATTTTCGACGTCACACCCGCCTTCTGTTGCCGCCACTTGCATCGCGGCTTTCGATGTTCTGGAAAACGAACCTGAGCGTATCGAGCACCTTTGGGAGAACACGCGCTTCTGGAAAAAAGAACTTGGCCTGCTCGGTTTCGATATCGGCGGACGCACGACTCCGGCGAGTGAAACGCCCATCACCCCTATCATCATCGGTGACGGTAAACTCACCATGGATTTCTCTAGTGAGCTGTTCAAGGAGGGCGTTCTTGGCACCGGCATTGCGTTCCCGACCGTGCCCGAGGGCAAGGCCCGCATTCGCACCATTATGACGGCCACACACACGAGGGAAGAACTAGAGCAGGCCCTTGATGTGCTCAAACGCGTTGGCACGCGCATGGAGATCGTGAGCTAGCGGCTGGCGGAGGCAGTCCTTTGTGGGCTATTCCTCTGCCGTGGATTGACTCCCCTTGCGGACGGTCACAGCATCCGCCTGAAATTCTCCACCAAGAATCTTGGTTACCGAGGTCAAGTCCTTGGCGAGCGCGCTCCGCCAACGTCCCACGGAATCCTGTGCCAGCTCTTCCATGGTCTGTCCGAACGAGAGCAGATTTCCTGCAACTTCGGTTTTGATCAACTGAGAAACCGAGTTTTCGATTCCTTTCTGGACGTTCTTCAACTGAGCGCAGGCATCGTCGAGCTGCTTGCCGAGTTCCTTGGCGTTGCGTGTCCCCAGTTCTTTGAGCACCACGTCCAGGGCCCGTTCCAATTGCGTACGCGCACCGGAAATGATGTCGCCACTCATTTGGATCAAGCGGCTTTCCAGGGTTGACTCAAGTTGTTTCGCCGATTCATCCAGCTTGGCCATGCGATTGGCCAATTCGGTGTTCTGCGCCTGCAGGCGCGATGATTCCGTGGCCACAGCCACCTGGACCTTCTGCATCTCGCGGCGGTACGTGTCATGTTCTTCGCTCAAGCGCTGCTGCATGGCCCGCAGAAATTCCTCGCTGCGCCGCTCGAGGCGAATTCCTGCCTCCAACACCTGCTGCTGAAATTTCTCTGCTCCGGAAAGGAGATGCTTCTGCACTGCATCGGTGATTTCGCCTGAGAGGTCCTGAGCCCGTTGCTCGACCACCTGCAGTTCCTGTCCCAGTTGCACGCGAAACTCGGTGTGCGCCTCAGTGATCTTCTTCCCGATGGCCTCCTTGGTTGCCTCGAATACTTGTTCCGACTGCTGGCGCGTCTGGCGCAGAGCCTGCGCGCCGAGATCTTCCTTCAGTCGCAACCAAATCTTTTCTTCCACCTCTGGCGGAATGTGGGTCAGCGATATGTCAAATTGACTGCGCTTGGAGGATCCTTGCGCCAGTTTTTGCTGGAGTTCTTTGATCTCCGCCTGCAGGGGCTCAATGAATTCGGCAATTTCAGCCCGTACTTGGCTGTGGCCGTTCTTGGGAGCTTTCTTTCCCCGTGGTGCTTGCTCCGCGCGCCGAGGCACCTCTGCCAGGTGCGACCAATCGTCAGGGCACGTTTCGATGCCCCAGAAGTTATCCGGCTGGTCGAGCTTGGCGCCGACCATCCAGCTCTGTTCATCGGAGTCCATGGGCTGGCAGTCGACGATGTGCGCCATCGTCCAGCGGCCGTCTTTACTCTGGAATTGCACCGGAGCACCGACGTCTAGTTTTGTCGACGAACGCATGGCGCAGCCGTGGGCGTTGACCACCAACGTCTCGCAAACTTCCGAGAAATCGGAATCTGGCTCCAGGCTGGTGACAAGTATGGGGAGGGCGATCGGCAACCTCGAACTGCGACGTAAGTCTGGCAGATTTGGCGCGTGCATGTTGGTCCCTTCTGACGAAGTGTGCGCGCGCATGTCTCGGGTCCGTGGCGCGGGCTCGAGCTCCAGTTAAGTTAACGCTAGTTTCCCCGACAAAGCTCGACCCGTTAGTGTCCTTTTCATCCGTGCAATGGGACACTGCCCGGCGGTAATGGCGGCGCGTTGCTCTCGTCCACTCGGACAGTTGCACGGTCAATGCCGGATTTCATGTGATTTAGTGCCGCATAGCTAGGGGCTTGTCAGGGCTTTTTGGGCAGCCCGTCAATGGGGTAATGGGACCAGGCACTGGCCATCCGCCTGCGCGGAATGAACTAGAAACACACGCGGAACGGCGAGTTCTTGAGTTACGGTGAAACCACCTCATATCCGTGCAGGGGACCAGACAGAATGACTTCACCATTGTTGACCCGAATTCTAGAAATGCTTTGCCGCCACGAATTTTCCTGGCCGCATACCGGCGGCCAAGGTCGGGACTACCAGGTCTGCCTGCACTGCGGCGCGGCCTACGAGTTTGATTGCGCCACCATGACCCGAACGGGACGCTTGGCGTCGCCTCCGGCCGCGCGATCGGCACCCTTAGGCAAGAATCTGTCTGCGAGCGGAAGGACAGCGAGCTGAGTATTCGAGCCGCCAATTTGCTTCCTCTGCATGTTTGACCTCCGCGTTGTCGAGGACTAGACTCCCCGGTCGGAGGTGTTCCATGCGCTGTCTACTCAAAGTCCTGATTCCCGTTGATGCGGGCAACGCCGCGATCAGCGACGGCAGTTTACCGAAAACCATCGAATCGATTCTGGCTGACCTCAAGCCCGAGGCGGCTTATTTTGCCGAGGACACGGGAAAGCGAACCGGGTTTATCTTTTTTGACCTGAAGGATCCGTCGCAAATTCCGGCGGTTGCGGAGCCGTGGTTCCTTGCCTTCAATGCTAACGTTGAGCTGCGCCCCGCCATGAACCTGGAAGATTTGAAGAATGCGGGAGGCGGCATCGAGAAAGCGGTAAAGAAGTATGGCCGCGTGAAGCGTCCCGCGGCCGCCTAGGGCAAGGCTCCGCGGCTGAAATTTGGTTGGGTCAGGGGCGGGATCAAGGCCGACCTCGCGCCCGGCCTCGCGCCCGGCCTGTCCTTACTCGGGGACTACTTCGATCGCAGTCACTGTCGCGTAACGCGTGACCGGAACAAATTCGAGCAGCAGCTTGCCTTGGGCGTTGGATTCGAGGCCCTTCACTTTGCGAACTAGGGGTCGGTTCTCTCCCACCTGCTCCGAAATGTTCAGATTCGCCAGGATTGTTTTCCCATTGCAAAAGACATTGAACACCCGGTCTTGCGGCACGACACCAGAATTCGCCGCTGTTGCGGAGCTACCATCCGGTCCCCCGTTCCCCACATGGTGCTCGATGAAGTGCAGGGTCACGGTGTAACGGCCCGGGGCGACGGGAAGCGCGTAGGAGAAATGTCCCCAGCGCTCGGTCTCATAGAATTCGGGGTCGTCGGTGCCGGTAGCGACTTCTTGGCTGGTGAAGAGTTGCCCTCCCTTGAAGTAGCTGTCGGGGCTCCACCAATGGCTGTCATTGGAGTAATACGGCAGATCGCGAGCGACGATACGCACGGGCCGGATATGCCCACGAGAGCCTGGCAGAATTTCGATGGCCGACAGCATTGCGCTGCTGCCGCTCGCTGAGGAGAAGCTGAGATGAAGCTCGCCATCGGCAGCCGGTGAAATGTCAGGGAAGACCTTAATATCGGCAGTGCGGTCGCCGCCAGAATCGGCGAGCACGTCAAAGTCGCGAAGCAGCGCATCACCGTTAGCCATAATCGTCATGATGCGGCTTCCCTCGCCGCCAGCACCGATGTTCTCCGGGCCGAAAAAGGTCTCTGCGAAGTGCAAGTGCAGCTCGTAAATCCCGCGCTTGAGGGGGATGTTGTAGGTGAAGTCCCCCTGACGGGAATTGCGATAGATGATGGGGTCCTGCGTTCGCCATATATGCTGTACGTTGCCGGCGACGGCGCTGCCTCCCGAAAAGTAAAGGTCAGGGCTCCAGAGCTTGCCGGCATGGTCGACATACTTACGGCTTGCTCCGGCCAGGATTCGGATCTCCTCGCCCACAGGAAGGCCAACCGGCGGTTCTGAGGGCAGTTCTGAGCCCGGCTGCTGAAGATGGGAGGCTCGAACGATGGGCTGAGCTTTTGATCTTTCCCGGGACAAAATCGCAGCAACAACCGACACCACGAGGATTACTAGAATGCCGCCAAACACCCAGGCCTGATGGGAAGGCCAACGCCGCGGACTATTCTGCACAATGGCCGGGATCACCTGCGAACTTGACTCTTGAGGCGCTGCGTGGTCGGCCATCCTTTCAAACACGGGGACGTATTGCCCCACCGGGACCGCGATGTGGATGGGATGCGCCGTGCCCTCCGATGCGTAGTATTCACTCAGGCGTTTGCGCAGGCGATTGGCCTGGACACGCACGATCGAATCCGTGTCCTGATCGAAAGACTCATGGCGGTCGAAGACATCGAGTGCCACGGAATATTCTTTGATCTGCTCGGATTGGCCCGCGAACGTCTTCTCGCAAAGGTAAGAAAGCAGGTGGCTAAGCGCGGGTGAACGAGAGAAAAGCGGCGATTGCAGCACCGTTTGCAGCTCCGCACGTTCTGCCTGCCAGCTAATCGACTCTATTGTGGCGGAGGGCACGGGAACCTCCTGGGATTGCCCCTCCTGCTTCCTTTATACACCTTCCCCCGGCACCTGAGTCGCTACAAGCCGTTACTTAACTGCTGTAACCCCGATTTCACCTCAATTTGGGACGGATGTTTCCTCACCAGCCCACAAGACCAAACTATTACGTAGCCAGGAGATACCTTTTTGAGCACTGGTAACCCTGCGGTCTTAGCTCCGGCGTAGCGGGTATAGCGTTGTAGTCCGTAGGAGTCTGCGCCATAAGTAAGGCAGATGCGGGGGCCGGATCGCCCGGCACGGGCACCGCCCAAAAACCGGACAGAGGCAACTCCGTAAAAGGAGGTTCGATATGCAGAACATCACAGTCAAGATCGCAGTAATGGCCGTGCTGACGATGCTGTCAGTCAAGTACAGCGCCAGCACGTCGACTCCGGTGGGCAAGGTCGGAACGAACTCGATGACTGTTGCTGAGCTGGAGAAAGCTGGGGACTTGGCGCGAGCCCAAAAGGACTATGACCAGGCGATCCGGTGCTTTCGCGCCGCTCTTCGCAAAGATGGCAAGAATTCCCAACTCTACAACAAGTTGGGCATGTCTGAACTGAAGAACAATGATCTGGACGGAGCCCGGTTGGACTTTGGGAAAGCGATTAAGTACGACCGGAAGTTTGCGGATGCAGTCAGCAACCTGGGCGCGGTCTACTACCAGAAGAAGAGCTATGGCTCAGCGGCGAAGTACTTCAAGAAGGCCGTTGCGCTCGATGAAACACGCGCCGCGTTTCACATCAACCTTGGGGCAGCCTGGTATGCTCAGAAAAAACTGGAGGGCGCCGTGGCCGAATACACTCGGGCGCTGGAACTGGACCCATACGCTTTACAGCAAGACGCCAGAACCGGCGTTGTGGCCCAGATCGCGAGTACGGAGGAACGAGCTCGCTTCTCCTACATGCTGGCAAAAATTTATGCCAGCCATGGCGACGTGGAGAACTGTCTGCAGTGCCTGAAGAAGGCTAAGGATGAGGGCTACCGTAACCTCGCGAGCGTATACAAGGACGAGGAATTCACCCGGATGCGCAAGGATCCGAGGCTGCACGAAATCGTGCCGCCGCCCACCCCCAAGTAATACTTCAGAGAACGGCACCACAGGGCTTCTCCTGCGGCGGGAGAAGCCCTTTGTCTTAGTCAGCGCGATAGGTGATTTTGCCGGCCACAATAGTCGCAATTACTTTCCCCGTGAGTTGCCACCCGTCGAATGGCGTGTTGCGCGATTTGGAGCGCGATTTCGCGGCTTCAAACGTCCAGCGTTTCTTTGGATCGAAGATGGTCACGTCGGCATGGCTTCCGCGCGCGAGCGTGCCACGCCCGCGCAAGTCGACAACCCGCGCCGGGCCTGCGGTAAACAATTCCACGATGCGGCGCAGCGGAATCTTATGCTCGCGATGCAGCCGCATGATAGCCAACCCCAGCGCCGTTTCCAGGCCAGTGACGCCAAATGCCGCGCGCTCAAACTCGATGATCTTTTCCTGAGGCGCGTGAGGGGCATGGTCGGTGGCGATCGCGTCTACCGTTCCGTCGGCCAGTGCGACCAGCAGCGCTTCACGGTCCGAGGGCGAGCGGAGAGGCGGATTCATCTTGAAGTTCGCGTCATAGTCGGGAATATCGGTGTCGGTCAACGTAAAATGATGCGGCGTAACCTCGCAGGTGACATGCGCCTTGCTGCGCTTGCCGCGGCGGACGGCCTTTAGTGCGTCCGCGGTCGAAAGATGCGCCACGTGCAGCCGCACTCCGTTGAATTGCTGCGCCAGTTGGACGTCACGCTCTACGATTGAGGCCTCGGCCGCTGCCTTCATTCCTCGAAGACCCAACCGGAATGCGGTTGGCCCGTCATTCAGCGAACCGTGCTCGGTCATGCGGGTGTCTTCGGCGTGCTGGATGACAAGAAGATTAATCGCGGCTGCCGTGCGCAAGGTCTCGCGCATGATGTCGTCGTGCAGAATGGGCTTGCCATCATCGGTGACGGCCACGGCGCCCGCCCGCTGCAACGCGCGGAAATCGGTGAGCGATACGCCTTTGCTGGCCTTGGTTGCAGCGGCGATGGGAAAAATATTGACCACAGCGGCACGCTCGGCCTGCTGCAACCATGTAACCCACTCGGCGGAATCCACCACCGGGTGCGTATTGGGCATGCAGCAGACGGAAGTAAACCCGCCGGCTGCTGCCGCCGCTGTGCCAGTGGCGATGGTTTCTTTATAGCTTTGTCCGGGCTCGCGCAAGTGCACGTGCAGATCGATGAATCCAGGGGCCACGATCAGGCCACGCGCGTCGAACTTGTCATGGGCTGAGCCACGGGTTTTGCCGGGCGCGGCGACTTCGGCCACCTGGCCGTCGCGTAGCAACACGTCCATCGGCGCGTCGATCTTCGCCGCCGGGTCGATAACATGCCCGCCCTTAATCAGCAGGCTGTGATTTTCTTTGCTTCGATCCACATAGCTTCCCGAAACGTTCCTTCACCACAGAGACACGGAGTCACGAAGAACACAAACCTGGTTGAAATTCCCAGATGTATAAACTTCTCCGTGTCTCCGTGATGGATTCACTTGGCTTTTCCCAGTGCTCGTGCCATGACGGCCATTCTCACCGGCACACCGTTCTTCACTTCCTCCACAATCGCCGACTGCGGGCAATCAGCCACTTCCCAAGTGAGTTCCAACCCGCGAATAATCGGCCCCGGATGCATGACGATTGCGTCTCTTTTTGCCAGCTTCAGACGCGCTAATGTGATCTGGTAGCGCGCCACATAATCCTGCAGGCCGACCTTCATCCCGGCGAGCCGTTCTTTTTGCACCCGCAGTGTCATGATCACGTCGGCGCCACGGATTGCGTCCTCCACCGTGCGCATGATGCGCAGGCCGGGAGCCAGGCTGGTCGCGACATCCGGCACGAACTCCGGCGGGCCGCACAAGGTAATTTTGGCGCCCAGCTTGGTCAGCAGGTGAATCGCCGAACGGGCCACGCGGCTGTGATAAATGTCGCCCACGATGGCCACCTGTAATCCCTTGATCGTTTTCTTGTGACGCAAGATCGTATACGCGTCCAGCAAGGCCTGGGTGGGATGCTCGTGCATGCCGTCTCCGGCGTTGATCACGGGAATATCGAGGTGCCTGGCCATTAGCGCCGGGGCGCCGGCGTGCGGGTGCCGTACAACAATCATGTCTGCGCCCACCGCCCGCAAAGTGTAACCAGTGTCCAGTAACGACTCGCCTTTTTCGATACTCGACCCGCTGGAGAGCACAAGCGTGGTCATCGCTCCCATCGATTTAGCGGCCACTTCGAAGGAGCTGCGGGTGCGGGTCGAGGCCTCGTAAAAGAGAAGAAACACGCGCTTCCCGCGCAACAGGGGCCGGGCTTTGGACGGATTCATGCGGCGTGCCAGCTTCAACACGCGGAGAATCTCGTCCGGATTCAGATGCTCGATGCCCAACAGGGAGCCGCGCGCACCATTCGTCGTCATTTGCCTAGGCTCGGTTTGCTCTGATTTAGGCCACTGAGCTGCGTTTTTTCTCTTGCAAGCCAGGCGCAGTCCTGGCCGGGTAGTGACGAACGCTGCATCATACGCGGGCCAACTATGGCGCGGCAAGGCGCAAGAGGTCAACTCTGCTTTTGCGGGTAGGGAGTTGCGGCGGTTCTGAATTCAAAATCAACCGATTTCTGGGGGTTTACCACGCCGCAGGATGGCCCCTCCAATGGCTCCGCCGACGCCCGCCACTAGGAGAAACATCAATAGAAGCATCGCCAGAAAGAACACGAAACCGGCGGGAGTATTGAAGAGTTCCAGAACCTGTTGGGCTTGGGGATCCGAACTGCGCGACGCCGCCTGGCGAACCGGTTCCATGATCTGCTGGCGAACCTGCTCCCAGGAATGCGACACCGCAGCAGCGATCGCGAGGAAAACACTCAGGAACCCGAAACCCAGGGTTCCGCTCACCGCTCCCAGTAGCGCGCCGGTGCTAGTCCCAAGTCGAGAAAGCGGCCGCCGGCGGCGATAAAAGACAACTGCCATAAATCCCGCTGCCAGTACTGCGAGACCCAAAGGCAGGAAGGTCGAGCTAACTGCTCCGATCAAGTCTGCCAGCGCAGCGGCCCACATGGCCTGCGCCCATTCGATCTCGCCTGAGAGGGGACTGGGCGCGGTCTGGTAAAACAGCGGAGCAGATTCAACTCCCGCAGGCGAGAGGTTTTCCCCGGCGGAGACCCGGATTTGTGGAGCATTGCACTGGGGGCAGAAGGCAACGCCTTCTTCGAACTTGGCCCCACACTTGTAGCAGGACTGTTCCACCGATTTTCAAGGTACAGCAGGTAGGCAACAGCGTGCAACGCCGGGGCTGAGGCCAATGCGGCAAAGAAAGAGACTAAGTCTCAGCGGCGAAAATCGGGTCGTCCGCCCGGTGTCAATCTCAAACTGTCTCCTTACCGCGGATTTGCACGCGGACCAAGCCAAAATCAGTGCCCTTACCGTTCTCCTCCGGCTCGATTGAAACGATGTGCTGGTTTTGCGTAGTGCCCACCTTGAGTTCCACCACCTTGCCGCCGCTGTTGTCGTCACACTTGAGGGCATCGGAATCGTTGTCCTTATTCCCGTAGTGCGCATTGAACCCGCCGCCGTGATGGCTGGTGTGGCATTCCAGAACACTCCCGAACTTCTTCAACTGGTCTTTGTAGTAATTGACCAGTTTTTCCGGCGGATCGTCAGAGCGATACTGGATGGCGACGACACGGATACCGTATTTTCCCGCGGAGATGTTGACGTTGGCGCTTTTCTCGTCTGCATTATTGCTCGTCTCTTTTTTACGCGCGCCGGGATACACGGGCAATCCGACATCGGCGATATCGGCGTCTTTGTTCACGTGAATGCCCCCGAGGGGAGTCTCGATATCGACATTTTTTTCTTCGCCTTCGGCGTTTTTCTTCACATTTACCGTGCACGCTGTGAAAACCAGCAAAACAGAAATAAGTGACGACAAAACTAGCCGCGCAGGTGAGATTCGAAACAGACTAACGCCCCGCACTCGTGGAGTGTTCATTTTGTAGTTCTCCTTGCATGATGCTTGCCTGGCGCTCAATTCCGGCTCCCCGCTGGGCAATGTTTGGAATGCTCACGGGTAAATGGCCCCGAAAGGCGATCTCACCGAACAGAGCCTTGACGGCGCTGATCTCTGACACCGAGACATTGGAAAACGCGCAAATGTAATTCTGGATGGCTGGAAAATCCTGCGCCAGGTAAGGATTTCCCATCGCCAACACGACGGTTTTCTGCGCGGCGGCGTCGAGCACCTTCTGCAGCAGAGTACCGGTAGCGTCAGCCAAGGCCACCGAGTTGACAGGTCCGTTTGCTCCTTGAACGGTCTTCCCTGCCGTAGGAATCGCATAGACAGCAGCGATTACAGCATCGGCCTCACTGACGTCGTTCAATACTTCATTCGTCACTGCTGCCGCGATGCGGGAATCCACGTAAAGCACATTGGCGTCGGGAACTCGCGATTTGACCTGCCGTTCCAGCACACGTCCCGCCTCAGTCCTGACATCATCGGACAGGACGATCACGACCAGCTTGTTATGCACCTCGTCCACTCCTTGGTACGGAAGGCTAGGCTTGGCGGTTCCCGATTGTTTCAGAGGTAACAGCTGCCCGTTGTCGCGCACCAGTGTAACTGCTTCATCTGCAATCTGTTGGCCTAGGGCGAGGTTCTCGGGCTTGCCCACCAATGAAGTCAGGGCTTCAAGATTGACCACGCGAGAGTGATGCAGACCGAGAGCCGCCTTTGCGCGTAGCAACTTGAGAACAGATTCATCCAGCCGGGCCCGCTGGATCGCCCCGCTGCGAACCGCCTTCAGTATGGCATCGTAGGCCGCGTCCAAATCGGGGGGAATAACGATCAAATCGTTTCCCGCTTTGAAGGCATCGACGGCCGCCTGGCCAATGTTGTGGGAATAGAGGCGGGTAAGTCCTGCCATGTCCATCGCATCGGTGACCACAATTCCACGGAAGCCCAGCTGGTCTTTGAGCAGGTTGGTCACAATAGAGGTCGACGTCGTCGCTACTCGGTTGGGATCGGGCTCGAGCGCCGGCACCGTGACGTGCGCCACCATAACTGAATCCACACCTGCCTCAATGCCGCGGCGAAAGGGAACCAATTCAACCGATTGCAGCCGCACCTTGTTGCCGGTGACTGCAGCCAGACTCAGATGAGAATCAGTCGCGGTATCCCCATGACCGGGGAAGTGCTTGAGCGTCGTCATCATCCCATTGGCCCTTGCGCCACGGATGTAGGCGGCCACCATATTGCCCACCTGGTTGGGATCTTCTCCGAAGGAGCGGGTGTTGATGATGGGATTTGCCGGATTTGAGTTTACATCCGCATCGGGGAAAAAATTCCAATGCACGCCGATGGCGCGTGCTTCTTGTGCGGTGATCCGGCCGAAGGCCTCCGCATATTCTGGCTTGCCAGCCGCGCCGAAGGCCATGGCATGCGGAAACACGGTGGCGCCGTGCAGTCGCATACTGACGCCCCGCTCAAAATCGGCGGCCACGAGCAACGGAAGCTTGGAATCTTGTTGCAGGCGATTAAGCAAGTCGGCGGCTTCAAACGGCTGATTGCGATAAAGAAAAGGCGGATCCCAACGCACCGTCATGACGAAACCGCCGAGATGATACTTCTTCAGATTTTCTTGCAGTTCCAAATAATCGGGACTTTCGAGGTTAAGGAACTCTGCGCGTACCCAGACCATGAACAGTTGTCCCACTTTCTCTTCGACCGAGAGCTTGCGCAGAGTTTTCTGTGCCCACTTTTCGCCTTCGTGGTCGAGGTGGATAGGGCCGGGCTGCGAGTATTTTTCCTTGGCTGCGGCAGGACAAACAAGAACGCCGACAGAAATCAGGAAGAAGACGAGCGTTGCGGGCTTGATTCGGCGCATGGCCAGACGATAGCACAGCCGTACGGCACTAGGGCCGGCACGGCGAGGCTTCCTGTACCTCAATCAGTGCGGCTTGCTGGATCTCGGGATCATTTCCGAATCCATTCAGCCAAACCACATCAGTTTCTCTCCGGAACCAAGTCGTTTGCCGCTTGGCATAGTTGCGGTGAGCTTGCTGGGCGGCGGAAATCGCCGACTCGCGGTTAATCTCTCCACGAAGAAATTGCGCAGCCTGTTTATATCCCAAAGATTCCAGGGGGCGAGCATGTTCGCCGTATTTTTTCAGTAACTGCTGTGTCTCCTCAGCCAACCCAGACTCGAACATGATCTGGGCCCGCTGGTTGATGCGTTCGTAGAGAGAATTTCGCTGGGGATTCAGGCCAAGGCGCAAAATCCGGAATCCCTGCAACGAGTCGCGCCCTTGCTCCCACATCTCGGTTATCTTTCCTCGCGAAGCCAGGCAGACTTCGATGGCCCGAACCAATTTGGGCGTGTCGTTGGCGTGAATACGTTCCGCCGCCGCTGGGTCGAGTCTCCTCAAAAGTCGATGCAAGTAGCCCGAACCGCGCTGCCGCGCCCCTTCTCGCAACCGCTCGCGCAATTCCTCAGAGCGCTGTGGACCCGGGAAAAGGCCGTCCAGCAAGGCTCGGAGATATAGCCCGGTGCCTCCGACGACGATCGGCAGGCTTCCACGAGATTTAATCTCTTCTAATATTTGTCGTGCTTGCCGCGCGTATTCTCCGGCGGTGATGTATCCCGTGGGTTCGACAAAATCGAAAAGGTGGTGGGTGGCGCGGGCACGTTCCGCGAGGCTGGGCTTGGCGGTACCTATTTCGAACTCACGATACATGGCGACGGAATCGCAATTTACGATTTCGCCCCGAAACTGGTCGGCCAAAGCCAGTGAGAGCGCCGTCTTGCCGCTTCCGGTGGGACCGAGAATGGCCACCAGCAGTGGCGAGTCCGGCACCGTCAGCGCGCACTCCAATTGATGTAGTGCCAGTAGCGAATCAGAGTCAGCGCCAGAATCATGAGGCCGATGATCAGCAGGCCGGTGGCCTCTGCAGAGTAGATGTGCGTCTTCGGGCGATGCGGGACCGAAGTTGGATTAGCCTGTCGTTGTGAACCAACTACCGACATAGGGATATTGTAGCTCTCGGCGGCGGGGCCGAAGCAAGTGATTCTCAGGTGCTAAACTACGCGTCGTAATGCTCCCGCCACAGATCAGACCTGGCGCTAGCGTCATCCGCTTTGGAGTCTTTGAGCTGGATCTTGCCGCCGCACAGTTGCGCAAGAGTGGCGTGAGGATTCGTCTGCAAGAGCAGCCTTTCCAGGTGCTTTGCCTGCTGCTGCAGCGGCCGGGCGAAGTCATTTCGCGCGAGGAGCTGCGCCAGCGGCTCTGGCCTGCAGACACCTTTGTCGACTTTGACCACAGCCTGAACACCGCAGTGAACAAGCTGCGCGAGGCGTTGGGCGATTCTGCGTCGACTCCACGCTACGTGGAGACTCTAGCCCGTCGCGGATACCGTTTCATAGCGCCGGTCGAACCCACGGCAACGCAGCGCGACGAAAAAGACGCAGTGGCACAATCGCCTGAAAAAATAAGTGCTCTGCCTGCCGGTATCACTTTGGCTATGCATCCCGAGCTGGAGGTTCCACTGCCTAACCGCGGGCTCACCCGTGGCCTGTTCGGCTTGCTCCAGATTATGTATCTCGTGTTCTACCTGGCGGCATTGTTCCAGTTGCGCGCCATCGAGCGGATAACGGAGGGGTCTCTGCCGGGATGGGGATCGCTGGCCATCTTCATCGTTGTTTTGGTCACTGCCGGTGTGGGAATCCCGTTGCGTTGCTATCTATTTACGGCAACGGCTTTTGATTACCGGCGGCTGGGAGAGACCTTTACGCGCCTGTTTCTCTTTATCTTGACTCTCGACCAACTCTGGGCGATTGCGCCGTTCCTGTTGATTCCAAAGATCGGCTTCGGGGCGGCATTCGCGGCCACCGCGGCCCTGCTGTATGTTCCCTTTGCCGAGAGAACGCTGATCCGAATGGCTTATCCGGGCGAGCGCCGCTCCAAAGCAATCGGAATCCCCAACGGTCAGACCTGAATTTGAGCAGAACAGGGGAACTTCGCTTACCCCGCCCGCGTATCTGCGTCTGAAGCCTGGGGATGGGCTTGCCCCGGTGGAGGAGGACAATCTATGCGTCGCCTTTCCTTGTTCGCTCTCGTGGCTTTTGGTTTGGCCATGTCCCTGGCTCACGCCGATGAATGGTCGAAGACCTACACCTTACAGGGGAAGCCAGACTTGCGCGTGGAAACCTCCGACGCCAGCATCCGCGTGGATACCTGGGAACAGAACACCATCGAGGCTCGCGTAACTACCGAAAAATGGAAGATTGGCGAGGGTGGGGTCAAGATTACCGAGCATCAAACCGGGGACACGGTTGAGCTTGAAGTGCGCAATCCGCGTGAAACATGCATTGTGTGCATCCATGTCAGCGGTCGCGGCCAGCACACGGAGGTCGTAATTCATATGCCAAAGGAAGGTCGCGTAAACCTGCGCACGGGTGACGGTTCCATTCAACTCAGCAACTTTAAAGGCCCTATGGATCTTCAAACGGGGGACGGCCACGCGGAGATCACATCAGTAGATGGCTCTCTACATGCTCATACCGGCGATGGCCATATCCGCGCCGAGGGGCGGTTCGACGCTTTGGATCTTCGCACCAGCGACGGCCATATTGATGCGCGCGCTCTGCCTGGTTCCAGCATGGGTTCGGGATGGGACCTTCACACCGGCGACGGCAGCGTGACGCTGGAACTACCGTCAGATTTTGCTGCCGATGTGGAACTCCACACCGGCGATGGCCATATTACTCTCGACCTGCCAGTAACGGTCGAAGGCCAATTGAGTCATAACAACATTCGCGGAAAGCTGAACGGGGGCGGAAGCCTGCTCACGATTCATACCGGAGACGGCTCAATCCGGCTGCAGAAGTCCTGAGCCGCAAGCAGGCTGGTGCAAGTTACTGCAAATCTGATTTATCCGGGTTGTAGAAAAAGTGAAATCGCAAGAGTAGATATTGACCGCCGAATTCGTCGGGCAACGGTGGAAAGGGATTGGAAGCTGTGATCCCGCCCCAGGCAGCGCGATCCAGGGCCACATCCCCTGAGCTGCCGGCCAAGGCCAAGCCGCTGATGCTTCCATCCTTCATGATGGCGAACTGGATGGAAACTTTCCCCTTCTTCATCAGTGGCGCACGGGCGGACTCGGGAATGACGTTGTACCAATTCTGCCGGACTTCATCGACCACGTGCTTCAGGTACGGACCGAAGTCAACTCCCATAGTGTCGGAGAGGACTTCCATTGGCCCGATCGCTTGCGCCTGCCCCTGTCCGAGGCCGTAATCGCCACCGTCTCCGCCGTACCCACCACGATTGGCGAGTGCGGCGCGGGCAGCCTGCTCAATGGCTGATCCTGCGGACATGCTGTTCGCGAAGCTCGGTTTAGAGTCGCTGAGGCGCGGAGTTTGCAGTTGTGCAGTCTGATTCGAGAGCTTGGGCGCTGGGGGGGGTTGGCTCTGGGGGCCGGGAGGCGCCTGCGCGGTGGCGACGGCAGGCGGGGCTGGTTGCTGCGTAGGAGAAGGAGGCCCGCTGGTTCCCGGTGCTCCTGGCCGGTTAGCATCGAGAATCTTCTTGAGCTCTTCGCGATCCAGACGCGGCGATTTGGATGTCGCGATCCGGTCCTTGTCGGAAATGTTATTGGTTTCCGGACGCTTCGTGACCTTTTGCTCATCGGGAGGAAGCTGCAGGTAAGTAAGCTCTTTCTGCAACATCATGTCACGCGGAGTTATCGCGACCAGTGGCTTCCGGTTCCACAGCCGGTCGATTTTTTGGGAATTGACCAGCAGGATAATCAGCGTCAAATGGACGACTACGGAAATCCAGAAGGCTTCCCGCTGGCGCGAGCGCGACAGATCATCCTGCAACTGCACCAGAAGAGCAGGAACGTCGTAGGTCTCGCGATAAGCCGATTCCCAACTGTCCGCGTCATAGAGTTCTGGCGGTTGCGGGGTGGCTGAAGCCGGTGACGCAGGCGCCGGATTTCGCGGCGGGATTTCAGTCGTTGGCATGGAATAGCTGGTTGCGCGAACTCACCACGGGTCAATGAGCATTAGATGCCTGAGTTCAAAATCTCAGATTTCTGATTACTCAACCGCAAGAATCAGAAATGGTGCTTCACGCCCATTAGATCATTCTCGCATTTTTCCGCAAAATCTGTAAAAAGCTGATGGTGCAAGCACTTAGGAACCGTACCTGCCTGGTCAACCAAAGCCTATCGCGGATTTCAGCAGGGGATTGTCAAGAAGTGTAAACCGGCCATTCTGAACTATGTGAGCTGTTCAAACTTCAGCTTTGTACCGTGCTGCCGGATCGCTTCCACAATATCGAAGGCCAAACCCAAGGCGCGTCGTCCATCTTCCAGAGAAACCAACGGTTTGGAGCGCGTGCGCACTGACTCAAGGAAGGATTGCAGTTCGGCGTGCAGAGGTTCTTCCGCCTTGACCGGCGGCTTGCTTACCTTGATTTGAGGATTCACCGAAGGTATGCCCGAATCTGGGCCGCCTGGAGTCGGTCCGTCGCCGTCCATGGTGAAGACCAGAACATCCTGGCGGCTGTAGTCAAGGGAGACGTACTGCCTGGGCTGGAAGAACCGTATTTTCCGGATCTGCTCCGTCGAAACCCGGCTTGCGGTAAAGTTGGCGACGCAGCCGGAGCCAAACTCCAGGCGCACATTGGCAATGTCGGTTTTACCGGAGAGGATTGCGAGGCCTACAGCACGGATTTCCTTGACCGGAGAATTCACGAACGAGAGCACGACGTCAAGATCGTGAATCATGAGATCGAGAACCACATCCACATCGAGCGAACGCGAAGTGAATATGCTGAGCCGGTGCACCTCAAAGAACATGGGCTGAGTGATGATCGGCAATGTGGCGCGGACAGCAGGGTTGAATCGCTCGAGGTGACCCACTTGTGCGATGCGGCCCAGACGGTGCGCCAACTGCGCCAGTTCGTCAGCCTCGGCGAGGGAGGAAGCCAGCGGCTTTTCGATAAGCACGTCGATTCCAGCTTCCATAAGCGAGAAAGCGGCCTGAAAATGGGCGACTGTGGGAACCGCGATGGAGGCAGCCCGCACTTCACTATGAGTGGTGGTGAGCTGCTCAATGGATCCGAAGGCGCGGCAGCCAAATTCGCGGGCGACGGCATCGGCGCGCTCCAGGTTTGCGTCCACCACACCGACCAGCCTGACTGCGTCGCCTTGCTGGGCAAGCTGGTGATAAACCCGGGCATGACTGCGCCCAAACGCTCCCACGCCGATCACGGCGACATTGATCATGGAGTCAGTTGCCAGTTGTCACTTCCTCAGCTCTGCCGCAGTTTCAATGAATCTTCTTCAGCAGCGCGATTTGCCCCGCGTGATAAAGCTCATGCTGCACAATTCCACTGAAAAGGTAAAAGAAACTGTAGTAATCCCCGGTTTTACCGGGGACCTGTTCCATCAGGCGTGCGTCGGGAAAGGCTGCCACCGCTTTCACCAGCGCCTCGTGGGTTTGCCATAAATGTTCCAGGGTCCGGTTCCAGGCGGCCTCACTCGTGTCTTTGACTTTCGGGAAATTCTCTTCATCGGTCGGCTCCTTCGCCGTTCCCCCGATTCGGACAATCGTGACTTTATCCCAGGTTGTGATGTGGAGCGCCAGTTCCCAGATGGTATGGGCGTCAGGAATTGGCCGGGAGGCGGCCTGCGCTGCCTTTACATCGCGCAAAATTTCGCGCAGAGAATCTCCGTGCCACGCTTCCCCTTCGAATGCGCGGCGGATCTGGTCGGCAAGACGTGCGGCTTCTGACATCTGGAACCTCCCCTAAGGAATTGACGTTGCCTATTCCGCCACGATAGCAACCCCGCCGTCGTTGGCGGCGATGAGAATCTTTTCTCCATCGAGGAACAAACACCGGCCCGCATCCACGGCCAGACAGGTCGCGCCCGCTTGGCGCATGACCTCGATTGTTCTTATTCCCACAACCGGCACATCGAAACGCATATCCTGATCTGGCTTAGCAGTTTTTATCACGGTGAGTGCACGGCTTAGCGTCGACGCGTCCCCCCCGAGTGACTGCATAATCTGTCCAGCGCGTTCGATGGCGGCATCCGTCCCCTCCATGGCCTCAACGGCGACACAGGCGCACTCCGCCACGATGACTGTCTGGCCGATATCGAACTGGCCGAGATGGCGCGCCACGGATCGGCCGTATGCAATATTCTTCAGCTCTTGCTCCGTCGGAGCCCGCTCGGTTACCACGCCGGTTTTCACGAGCAGCGGTTCGAGCAATGCCGTGGAATTTTCCAGCACGATGCCTTCTTCTGCGAGCACTTTAGCCACCGCTCCCAGGAGGGAATCGCTGTTTCGCGTGCCCAACGAGAGCAGTAGCTTGGCTAGTTTCCAGTCCGGTTTGACGCTCGAGAAGATCTGCTTGTGCTTGACTTGTCCGGCCATGACGGCGCGGTGCACGCCTTCGCGCTGGAAAGTCTCAGTAAGCTTCGACAACTCGCCCAGTGACAGCCAGTGGACCGCCGCCGCTCCCCGCGATTCGATCTCCGGAGATGCTTCCTCTTTGATCGCCGCCACGATGACGTCAAAGTTCTGGGCGCGCGCGGCTTCGAGAACAAGAAACGGAAATCTTCCGTTGCCGGCGATCAGTCCGAGTTTTTCTTTAGCGGACATCTGAGAAAAGAACAGTGGCTAGTGACTGGTGGCTAGTGGTTAGTGGTAAGAATCGATCCTCAAGGCTTTAGTAACCACTGGCACCTGGCCACTATCCACTAGTTCTACTTAATCACTCCCCGTTCCGAGTTCTCCACAAACCGAATCAACATTTCAACGTCCTCTCCACGATCCGCCTCTGACCTTAGCTTTTCGAGCGCCTGCGAAGTATTGAGCTTCGAGGCAAGCAGCACTTTATAAGCGTGATGAATCTTGCGAATCCGCTCTTTGCTGAAACCCCGTCGCTCCAAACCAACAGCATTCAAGCCATAGGCGTGCGTGCCGCGTTCCGCGGCAGTTTTGGAAAAAGGAAGCACGTCACGTGTCACGGTGGTCCCCCCACCAACAAATGAATGGGTTCCGATACGAACGAAATGATGTACAGGACAAAGTGCGCCCACGGTTGCCCAATCTTCCACCGTTACATGACCGCCCAAAGTGGCGGCGTTGGCCAGAATCACGTGGTCGCCGATCCTGCAGTCGTGCGCCACATGGGTGTACGCCATAATCAAAGTGTGACTGCCCACCCGGGTCAGCCCTCCACCCTTCACTGTGCCACGATTGATCGTAACGAATTCCCGGATCTGGTTATGATCCCCGATTTCCAGCCGCGTGGGTTCGCCAGCATAGCTCAAATCCTGGGGAGCTGTTCCGATCGAACTGAACGGGAAGAAGCCATTATTGGCGCCGATTCTTGTAGGCCCCTCGATCGTGACGTGTGAGAGCAGGCGGCAATTTTCTCCCAGCTCAACCTCGGGACCAATTACACAGTAAGAGCCGATCTTACAGGTGGGGTGAACCTTGGCACGTGGGTCGAGGATAGCAGTGGGATGAACATTCATCGTTGGCGGCCGCTGACTCCATGGAGAACTAGGGATATTTCTGGCATGAAGAAGAGGTTCCTATTCGCCGTCTGCCGGTTCCTCTGATGGGGTGTTGCGTGCGCGGGATTTGTCCACCAGCCTGCAGGTCACAATCGCTTCTGCCACACGCTTGTCGCCGACGTACGCGTTTCCTTCCATACGCACTGCCGTCATCCGCCAGGCTTTGACGTCGACTTCGATCCGTAACTGATCGCCCGGAAGCACAGGACGCCGGAACCGGGCGCGCTCGATGCCAGTGAAGAACATGAGCATGTGCTCGCGACCTTCGATCTCGGTGAGCAAAAGCAAGCCGCCAGCCTGGGCGATCGCTTCAACAATCAGCACTCCTGGCATCACCGGTGCACCGGGAAAGTGGCCTGCGAAAAACGGTTCGTTGATGGTGACGTTCTTAAGGGCCACGATGCGCTGCTTGCGGACAATCTCGATGACGCGATCGATCAGCAGAAACGGATAGCGGTGCGGCAGGATCTGCAAAATGTCATTAATGTCCAGCGTGGTTTTGGCTGGAGCTTCTGTAGCAGACTGAGTAGTATCGGTCATCTTTCTCAGCCAGACGTAGCTTGTCCGGAGCGACGATTATACTGTACGTCGGAGTATTGGAGGGGTCGTACTGCAGGTTCCGCTATCCGGGAAGGCCACAAGCATGAGATCGGGGCAGAGTCAGGTTGCTGGGAGCGACGTAGTCGATTCCGCGGCTCGCTTGAGCTATTTCGCGGAACGCTCGGGCGCGCTCACCGAGACCATTCGCCATTTGGTGGAAGTGGAGTCTCCCAGTGACAACAAAGTTGCTGTGGATCGCCTGGGCGCGCTTCTTGCTGGCCGTTTTGAGGCGCTCGGCGGCCATGCCAAGTTCCATCGTGTGGACGAATTTGGCAATCACTTGCAGGTGGATTTCGCCGGCAAGCGTGGTGAGCCCGTGCTGCTGCTGGGCCACATGGACACAGTCTATCCGCTGGGTACTTTAGCCAGCATGCCTTGCCGCGTCGCCGACGGGCGTTTGTGGGGGCCGGGTGCGTTGGATATGAAATCCGGCATCGCTCTCATGCTGCATGCCCTCGAAGGGTTGCAAGTCTGGCATGGGCGAGGCTTGCCGCGTCCGGTGACGGTTCTTCTCGTTTCTGACGAAGAAGTAGGCAGCGATTCTTCCCGGCGGATCACGGAAGCCGTGGCGAAGAAGTCCGCTGCGGTATTGGTTCTGGAACCCTCCTACGGCCTACAAGGAGCAGTGAAGACCGCGCGCAAGGGGGTAGGCGAATATCAGATCAACGTCACAGGCAAGGCCGCACATGCAGGGTTGGATTTTGAAAAGGGTCAGAGCGCAATCTCGGAGCTGGCGATGCAGATCGAGCGGATCTCGAAGCTTGTGGATTTGAAGCGCGGCCTCACCTTGAATGTCGGAGTGATCTCCGGCGGCACCCGTAGCAATGTCATCCCCGCTGAAGCCACCGCACTGCTCGACGTGCGCATTGCGCGGGTGAAAGACGGAGCCGCCATTGACCGCAAGCTGCGCTCGCTGAAGACCTTCAACCGCAAATGCAAGCTGATGATCAAAGGGGGTATCAACCGTCCTCCCATGGAACGCACGGCGGGCGTGGCAGAACTCTACAAAAAAGCTTTCGAGATCGCTAAGCAATTGCGCTGGAAGCTGCAAGAGGCCGCAGTCGGCGGCGGCTCGGATGGAAATTTCACGGCTGGATTGGGCATTCCCACGCTGGATGGACTGGGCGGAGTCGGCGAGGGCGCCCATGCAAGTCATGAATCGATTCTCCTCGCACCGCTGCCTCGCCGGGCTGCGCTGCTGACTCAACTGATCGAATGTGCTTAGTTAGTGGCTTTGACTCTGACTCTCCCCGAGCCTAGAATTTCGGCAGGGGTATCTGTACGCTGGAACGCGCTCCCCGCACCTTTAGCGAACCCCAACAGGAGGTCTTCACATGCCGGGAAAATTGGGGTTGCCAGAGATTCTCCTCATCCTGGCCATCGCACTGTTAATCTTCGGTCCGAGCAAGCTTGCTGATCTGGGTAAGGGCTTGGGCGAGGGGATCAAGAACTTCAAGTCAGCAGTAAAAGAAGGCGAAGAAGGCAAAGATAAAGAGGGCGAGAAGAAATCGTAGATCTCCATACTTTCCGCCGGTTGTTTGTTCTCACACCACGCCGTGCTCTCGCAACATGCGGTACACCAGAGCCACCGGAAGTCCTACCACATTGGAATAGTCGCCTTCGATGCGGGTGATCCAGCGCGAAGCTACGCCCTGGATGGCGTATCCGCCGGCCTTGTCCATTGGCTCGCCGGTGGCTACGTAATCGCGAATTTCCTGATCGGACAATTCGCTGACCGTGACCAGGGTAGTTTCCGAACGTGTATCTTGAAAACCACTACTGAGTTCGTAGTTCTCATTTCCCAGTGCCGGTCCAACCAAACAAACTCCGGTGATGACGTAATGGACATGCCCCGACAACAGTCGGAGCATACGCGCGGCGTCAGCCTGGTCACGAGGCTTGCCGAGAATCTCCCGATCGATCACAACGATGGTATCCGCGCCTAGAACGTATTCGTGGGGATACGCGCGGAGAACAACCAGCGCTTTCTCCCGTGCTAATCGCTCAGCGCAGGCTTGTGCCGATTCGCCCTCACGGGGTGTTTCGTCAACATCCGCTGGGTGAACACTAAACCCGATGCCTGCTTTGCGTAGCAGTTCCTGGCGCCGGGGCGAGGCGGAAGCAAGGACGAGCGGTAGTGACGTGCCCAAACTACTGGCTCCCCACGGTTCCTCTGACGGATTCAATCAGTTTGGCTGAGTCGTAACCAATCCCATCCTTGAACACGATCTCTACGTTCTCAATGTCGTCAATCTTCTGCGACGGGTCGCCCTTGATAACGACGAGATCGGCTTGCTTGCCTGGTGTGATGGTTCCGATGCGCTCGGCCTCACCTAGGTACTGAGCGCCATTGAAGGTAGCAATGTGAATCGCCTCGACCGGAGAGAACCCAGACTCAACCAGCAATTCCACTTCGCGCTGGTCGCCGAAGCCTGCAATCACACCGCCTATGCCGGTTGGGTCGAGACCCGCAAGCAGCAGGCCACCGGCCTTTACGAAAGCGTATTCGAACTCCATCTCCTTCTTAAGGGCCGCCGCCCATGGGGAAACGTCACTGCCGTATACCTTCTGAAACCGCGACCGGTCGCTGGTCCGGACCTTGTATTTGAGAAACATGCTGCGGGCGTCGGGTGAGAGTGCATCCAGAACCCGCGGTTGGATGGTGGGGCGGCCGGGCACAAACATCTCGAAGACCGGCAGAGTAGACGTGACCGCCACGTGTTTCTGAACCAGATCCACAATCATCTCGTGCACTGGACCTGACTGAACATCCAGCTTGGAGACGAATTCCTCATCCTTGGGAGTTTGTGGACATACATCCGGCTTTTTCCACGGAAAAAATTCGGTGTCTACCAGCAATCCGTGCTCCAGGTCGTCAATACCGAGTGCGGCCGCCTGCCGAAATCCGATCGAGCACAGGTGCCCTGTAACCTTTGCGCCGCGCTTGTGCGCCGCTGCGATGGCCGCCTGAAGTTCCGCGGGCGTGATGAACATGTAAGCCTTGAAGTTATCGACACCCTCATCCAGCCAATAGTTCACAGTTCTTATGGCGTCGTCAGGCCCGGACAGATGGTGCATTTGCAGCGCCCACGATCCTGCGCCCTCAAGATATGGCCCAGTGACATGCATTTTCGGTCCCGGAACGTCCCCTTTGTCGATTTGCTTCTTGAGTTCCAGGTCGGCATCGGCCTCGAGCGCACCCGTGGTGCGAATGGTGGTCACGCCTCCGGCGAGATAGAGCCGCGGAAAGCTGAAGAGCATTTCCCCGTACGCTTGCGCGCCCACCGGATACACCAAGTGATCATGCATTCCCACCAGGCCCGGGATCACCGTGTATCCGTGCAGTTCGAGCACTTTTGCGTCTTTGGGTATGCTGGCAGACGCCGCGTCTGTGAGGGATGATACTTTCCCATTTGCCAGAACGATGGTTTGCTCATCGTGCGCAGGCGCTCCAGTTCCGTCAATGACCCGTACGTGCGTCAGCGCGATGACCGGCCCATCCACTTTCACGAACTGCTGTACTTCGGGGGAGATCTTCTGGGCTGGAGCGGCAACTGCAATAAACAGAAGTAATATTCCTGGAAGCTTGGGCATGCTCATCCTCCTTTGCACCGTATCTGAGAACTGAGAACTGGCAACCGAGAACTGCTGCGTCCCGTTCGCCTATGTGTTCAAGAGCGTTTGGGTTCGTTGGGGGTCGAATTCTGCACAAGATCGGTCAGCACATGCAGAAAGGGCTGCCCGTGCTCTTTTAGGCGTTGCTCCAGCCGTGCGGTGCAGTCGCAATCGCTGCAAGCCCACGGTTTAGAACCATTCTGATCGCGGCACCTGGTGCGGTCGTGCGCATCCTGTACCTTGGTCAGCTCGAAATATTGTTCCCAGTAGGGCTGTTCCTCCAAAAGCGGCGTCGGACAGTAGCAGACTTCAACCCAGCGCGCCGTTTGATCTGGGAAGAGCCGTGCGTCGTTCATGTTCCGCAGATATTCGCCCTCTGCGACCGAGCCTTGGCCGAGAATTTCATTTTCAATCGCCCGCAGCAATTCCCGCTCCTTGCCCGTTTTCACTCGTGCTCGCACCAGATAACGCATCCGGATATTTTATTCGATTCATAGCGTACGTGTCGAAAGCGCAGGTGTGGGTAGTGATCCACGATTCGGCTCAAAACCATGTAGCCGCGCGATATCGGCGGTATTCTTCCCCGAACTTAGCTTCAAGCACCTGGGCTTCCTTACGGCCGCGCCAGACCTGCAGCGGGATAACAGCGGCAAAAATCAGCAGCCACAGCGGGCGTCCGAGCAGCAGGATCAGCCCGGCAATCGTGCACGAGCCGAAAAGGTAGATGGGGTTGCGAAACTTGGAATAGAGCCCGCGATTCACAAGCTGTTTCGCCCGCGCGGTGACGGTTAGCGAACTGCCGAGTTGAAACCGCGCCGTCGTCCACAAGATGAAGCCCGCAATCATGAGGCACAGCCCGGCAGTCTGCATGGCGGTCCACGCCCCGGGAGGATATCTCCAGGCCATCAAGCCCAGGGCTGTCCCCACGATCAGCGTCAGCACTATGTTTGCTTTGACCACCGTTCCTCTCCGGCAGATGAGAGTAAACTTCGGCAGCAGGTGTGGCAAGAGCCGGCCCGTCCCTGCGAGTCTGCCTGCCTGTTAGAATTTGGCTTGACCCGCTCTCATCATGGATTCCTCTCACATCCGTAATTTCGCGATCATTGCGCACATTGACCACGGCAAGTCCACGCTGGCCGACCGCCTGCTGGAGCTGACCGGGTCCCTCTCCGCCCGCGAAATGCAGGAGCAGGTGCTCGATTCCATGGATCTGGAGCGCGAGCGGGGGATCACCATCAAAGCACATGCCGTCCGCATGACGTACACCGCCCACGACGGCGAGACGTACCAGCTCAACTTGATCGACACCCCCGGGCACGTGGACTTTTCCTATGAAGTATCGCGTTCGTTGGCGTCCTGTGAAGGCGCTCTGCTGATCGTGGACGCTTCCCAGGGCGTCGAAGCGCAAACCCTGGCCAATTCTTACCTCGCCATCAATCACGGGCTTGAGATCATTCCTGTTATCAACAAAATTGACCTGCCCAGCGCCGATGTGGAACGAACCAAGGAAATGATCGAGGGCGCCGTAGGCCTCGACGCCTCGGATGCGATTCTGATCAGCGCAAAAACCGGGCAGGGCGTTCCCGACGTGCTGGAAGCCATCGTCAAACGCATTCCTCCGCCCAAGGGAAATCCCGAGAATCGACTGCAAGCCCTGATCTTCGATTCTTGGTTCGACACTTATCGCGGCGTGGTCGTGCTGATGCGCGTATTCCAGGGATCGCTGCGCAACGGGCAAAAGATCCGCCTGATGTGGAATAACCGGGTGCTCGATGTGGAAACCCTGGGCGTGCTGACCCCCAAGCCCGTCGTGGTCGACGAGTTGAAGGCCGGGGAAGTCGGCTTTCTGATCGCGAATATCAAGAACGTCGCTGATACGAAGATCGGCGACACCATCACTGATGAATCCAATCCCGCGATCGAACCACTTCCCGGTTTTGAGGAAATCAAACCGATGGTGTTTGCCGGGCTTTATACGGTCGATGCCCACGAGCACACCCAACTGCGGGAGGCATTGGACAAACTGCGGCTTAATGATTCCTCATTTTTCTTTGAACCGGAAAGTTCCGTGGCGCTCGGTTTCGGCTTCCGCTGCGGCTTTCTCGGTCTGCTCCACATGGAAATCATTCAAGAGCGGCTGGAGCGCGAGTTCAATCTCGAACTGATCACCACTGCTCCGAGCGTGCGCTATAAGATCACGTTGACCGATGGCAAATTGATCGAAGTGGATAATCCTTCGCGCTGGCCGAATCCGAGCGAAATTGCCAAGGTGCAGGAGCCGATCATTTTAGCCACAATCCTGACCAACGAGGAATACGTCGGTGGAATCCTGAAGCTGGTAGAAGAGAAACGCGGCAAGCAGAAGACGTTTGAGTATGTAACCTCGAATCGCGTGATGCTGCACTACGAGTTGCCGCTGAACGAGATCGTTCTCGATTTCTATGACCGCCTGAAATCAGTCTCGCGTGGCTACGCGTCGCTCGACTACCATCTCGCCGATTACTGGGAATCGCCCATGGTGAAACTCGACATTCTGGTCGCCGGCGATCCGGTGGATGCGCTTTCCCTCATCGTGCACCGCGACTTTGCCTACGAGCGCGGGCGGCTACTGGCGGCCAAAATGAAAGAACTCATTCCGCGGCAGATGTTTGAAGTCGCGATTCAAGCGGCAGTCGGCGCCAAGATCATCGCCCGTGAGACCGTGCCCGCCATACGCAAGAACGTGCTGGCCAAATGCTACGGCGGCGACATCACCCGCAAGCGCAAGCTGCTCGAAAAGCAGAAAGAAGGCAAAAAGCGCATGAAGCGCATCGGCCGTGTGGACATTCCGCAGGAGGCGTTTCTGGCGGTGTTGAAGGTGGGGGAGAGGGAGAGGTTGATCAGCCCGGTTGCGGCGCTCAGCACATGGCGAAAGCGTGAGTCGCCAAGAAGCCCAAGAATTCGGTGCCCCGTTCAAAGCGTGCAGCGATGTTAGGTGTTGTGGACATATAGTTCTGTCAGTGCCTGCATGAGCGGTAACTGTCGCGCGACTACATCCACTGGTGGAAGCACGAACGGCTACTGGCTTGAATTTGACTCGCAGCGGCAGGAATCGATTCGCGATGTCGCCAGGGAAAACTCGATCGATTTGGACGGAACACTGCTCTTTTATTACGAAGCGTATGAGATGGAATTCGACTGGCAACCGAGCTGGAATACATGATGCGTCCTGATTCTGCCGTGAACGCTTGTTCCGCCCAGCCACGATAGCAACTTGAAGGCTTCGACGTAGTGACCTTCTACGGCATGGTAAATGCCCACGGAGTGCTGCACGACTGTTCGTGCAAACCATCCTTGGCGGAGCGACTTCAAAACGCAACTGTCTGTCGCTACTATTGAAGAGGTCGGAAGGCAAAGTCGAGATGGACGTGCTAATCACCAAGCATGGCGAGCCCGTAGCCAAGCTCGTGCCCGATCAACACAGTATTCCACTGAGATTTTCGGCCTCATATCGGCAGCAAAGGTTCTATAACGGGTGATGTCCTTGCCCGGCGCTTTCGACGGAAGAGTGGGGCGACTGCCGGTGAGTCTGCTGGATACCCATGTTGTGGGTGGCTGATTCTTCAGAGGACCGGCAGCACATCAATTCGGAATTGCTAGTTAGTAAGTTCTTGAGGAGACCCGTGGTGTAACGGAAACACAGCACCTCGCGATGGTCGCAGATATAGCGGGTTCGAATTGAGATCGGGTCCACGCTTCGTGCGCGAAGCGCGGTATCTGGCTGGGGGCAAAGGCGAGGATAACGCTCCCGACAGAAGTAACTTGAGTCTAGATTCAATTGCGGCGAGATACTTGTTTTGTCGCGAGGTGTGTGTTAAGGCCATGAGGCTTACGGCTAGGTATCCAAAAGACCCGGCCGATCGAGTCATCGGGGCCTTTGCGTTAGTAGGGCGATTCATTCGATCTCCGCAGACGAAGGCATTCGTCGATCAAAGCGTTCGTACCAGCGGTAGAACAGATAATTACTCTGCCCACGCAAACGAGCGCGTCACGGCCTTCTTCCACATCCGGTACATGGCTTCACGCTTTTCTTCGGCGAGCTTCGGATTCCACGTGCGATCGGCAGACCATCTTCCCCGCAGATCGTCAACATTCTTGAAGAACCCGACCGCCAGCCCCGCGGCGTAAGCCGCTCCCAGCGATGTAGTTTCCTTAATCGCTGGCCTGACCACTGGCCGGTTCAGAATGTCGGCTTGGAACTGCATGAGCAGATCGTTTTCCACCATGCCCCCATCCACGCGCAGCACATCGAGCGCTATGCCGGAATCCTTTTCCATAGCCTCGACCACTTCCCGCGTCTGAAACGCCGTTGCCTCAAGTACCGCGCGAGCCAGATGTCCTTTGTTGGCGTAACGGGTCAGGCCCGCGATCACGCCGCGGGCATCATGTTTCCAATACGGCGCATAGAGACCGGAAAACGCCGGGACAAAATAAACTCCGCCGTTGTCCTCCACTGTCCGCGCCAGCGTTTCAATCTCAGGACTCGAGTTGATCAGCCCAAGATTGTCGCGCAGCCACTGCACCAGCGCGCCCGTGATGGCGACGCTGCCTTCCAGCGCATAGCTCGCAGGTTCTTTGCCAAATTTGTAGGCTGCGGTCGTGAGCAGCCCGCAAGTAGATTGAACCGCGCGCTTGCCCGTGTTCATCAGCAGAAAGCATCCCGTGCCATAAGTATTCTTGGCCTCTCCGGGACTGAAGCAGGCTTGCCCCACTAGCGCGGCTTGCTGGTCTCCCAGGATTCCTGCGACGCCAACGCCCTTAAGCAAGCCCACCTTAACTTCTCCGTAAACTTCGCTGCTCGAACAAATCTTCGGCAGCATCGCAGGCGGAATTTCGAAGGCGCTCAGCAATTCCGCGTCCCAGGCCAGCGTTTGCAGATTCATCAGTTGCGTGCGGCTGGCGTTGGTGACGTCGGTGATGTGCAAGCCGCCGTGTGAGCCACCGGTCAGATGCCACACCAGAAACGTGTCAATGTTGCCAAACAGAACCTCTCCGTCTTCTGCTAGTTTTCTGACTCCTGCCACGTTGTCGAGCAACCAGCGAATCTTCAAGCCGCTGAAATACGTGCTCAACGGCAAGCCGGTCTTGGCGCGAAAACGGTCCGGGCCACCGTCGCGACCAAGTTCATCGACGTAGTCGGCGACGCGAGTGTCCTGCCACACCAAAGCGTTGGCCACCGGCTTCCCGGTCTTACGATTCCACAGGACAGTGGTTTCCCGCTGGTTGGTAATCCCGATCGCCGCGATGTCGCGGGCGCTGGCTCCGCTCTGTTGCAGAGCCAACTCGGATACATCTTGTGTGGCTCGCCAAATCTCTTCCG
This sequence comes from uncultured Acidobacteriota bacterium, assembly GCA_963759395.1. Classification (GTDB taxonomy): domain Bacteria; phylum Acidobacteriota; class Terriglobia; order Terriglobales; family Acidobacteriaceae; genus CAVWZH01. Next base: position 817,685 of record CAVWZH010000007.1, read on the forward strand.
GATCGTGCTCCACCCATCCCGGCTGAGGATAAATTTGCCGATGCTCTTTCTGCGCGGCGGCCACAACTTTGCCAGCGGCGTCGAAGAGAATAAAGCGTGTGCTGGTTGTGCCCTGGTCGATGGCTCCGATGTATTTGGCCACGGGCAGCTATGGTAATCGAAGAGCGGCTCACCAGAGAAACACGGTTCGCGCCAAATCCTACGGGTGCTTGGCGGAGAACTGGTAGGCAATATAGAAGAGCTGCAGAATCGCGACGCCCAGAATCACATAGGTAGCGATTTCCATGCGCCGGCCGGCCTCGCGAACATGCTGCACCACCTCAGCAACATCTCGCGTCGTTTGCACCGCGCGCTCCGTCAACTCATCCAGATGGTCGGTGGCGCTCCTGAGCTTGTCGAGCACTTGCGACGTATCAACCATGGCGCTAGCCATTCGCTCGCTGTTGCGCAGGTCAAGCTCGGTTTTGCACGCCGCCCACCAGGTGCTCCCCGGAGGGTTGTCGTACATGCGCTGCCGGATTTCGTCGGCCGAACGGCTGCGCAATAAGCGCACCAGGGCTTGAACGGTGTCGGTATCGGAATTCGTAAGTTCTTCTGTGGCAAGGGGCATAGCTTTGGAGTCAGTCCATGATAGGGGGGCTCGTAGACCGCGAAAAGGTCACGGAAGGCTCACCCACGGCGCACCGTAACCACGGAAACGTTACCTGCACGACCGGGATTTGGCCTGTGTGTTTTCCGCTACTTAGAGACCTTGCCAATGTAGACCGCAAACGGCTCAAGCGAAATCCCGGAGAGCGAGCTTTCCTGCGGATACGCACTCAAGGTGGTCAGCAATGTGGCTGCCTTGCCGCTTGAAAACCCCTGCGACGCGAGATCGAAACTGACTTTTTGATCTGACCCCGACATATTAAGCACCACCAGCACAGCCTCGTCTTTGTAACGGCGAAGATAGGAAAGCACATTGGAGTCGCTCTGATTCAAGGGGACATAGTCGCCGTCGCGCAGCGGCGCGTCCTCACGGCGCAGGGCCAGCAGATGCCGATAGAAGTTCAGAATCGAATCTGGGTCTTTGAGTTCGCTGGCCACGTTGTGAGTTTTGTAGCTGTCGGGGACCGGCAACCAGGGGGTTGCCGGGCTGAAGCCGGCGTTCGCACTGTCCTTCCATTGCATCGGAGTTCGTTCGCCGTCGCGGCCCTTTTCTTCGGGCCAGCCAGTTTTGCCGATCGGATCTTTGACGTCCTCTTTACGCTTGGGATCGTTGTTCTCCATCCCGATTTCCTCCCCGTAATACATGATGGGAGTGCCGCGCAGCGTCAGGTACAACCCCGCCATCAGTTTGGCGATGGCGTCATTGTGAGCTCCGTCACCATAACGGTTGTAAGACCGCGGCCTGTCGTGATTGCCCAGAACGTAAACCGGCCATCCACCGGCGCTTTCCACGGCCGCAATCTGTCGCCGGAATTCCTCTGGTGACAGCTTGTTTACCTGCGCAAACATCATGTCCATCGGCATCTGCAGCTCGTCGCCGTGTTCGCCGTAATACTCTTTGAGTTCGCCAATGTCATTCGTGTAGGTCTCGCCGATCAGGACAGCTCCATGCTCATCGGCAACCTTCCGCAGTCTTCGCAGCACGTCATGCACTTCCGGAAGCTTGATGTTGTATTTGTTTACCATGTTGGGATCGCCATACGCGTTGGTGCCAGGAAGAATCGGATTGTCACGGAGATCAGGATCTTCGAACAGAGTGTCCACGGCATCCAGGCGGAATCCCGCTACCCCTCGCTGGTACCACCAGCGGGTTACATCAAACATCGCTTTCTCAACTGCTGGATTGCGCCAGTCGAGGTCCGGCTGCTGAGCATAGAAATAGTGGTAATAGTACTGCTGGGTTTTCGGATCGAACGTCCAGGCCGAATGTCCGAACAGCGATTCCCAGTTGTTGGGGGGACCTCCATTCTTGAGACCCTCATGCCACACATACCAGTTGCGATGGGCTGAGGTCCGCGAAGACCTCGAATCGATAAACCACGGGTGTTGGTCTGAGGTGTGGTTCATCACAAAATCCATAATGATGCGAACTTTGTGCTGCTTGCCCTCTTTGGCCAGCCGGTCAAAATCCGCCAGCGTCCCATACATCGGGTCGATGTTTTCGTAATCCGAGACGTCGTAGCCGAAGTCCACCTGCGGCGAAGGGAAGCACGGCGTGAGCCAGATGGCGTCGACCCCCAGGTCCTGGAGATAGCTCAGTTTTGAAGTGATTCCGTTTAGATCGCCAATGCCGTCGTTATTGCTGTCGGCAAAGCTGCGGGGATAAATCTCGTAGAAGACTGCGTGCTGCCACCACTGGTGGCCTTCCGCGTCGACCGGTTTCTGCTGGCCGTACACGGGCAACGCGAAGCCAAAACTCAGAACCAGCAGGGTCGATACGGCGATTTTCTTGAGCATGGACATGCGCGTCTCCAAGACCGAGCTTGATTTTCTCATGAGGCACTGTTTCGCGACTATTTGCCGCGAGCGCTAGCTGCGGATCAGCTATCATGCGTGCGACATGATTTCAGCTTTCACTCGCGCCAGAATCTGGCTGTTGCTGGTCTTTTTGCTTTCAACCGTTTTCGCCTTGCCGGCGGGCGAGAAAGTGCCGCTCACCAACTGGCATCGCTTGTCCGACCATCCGATCATTTCTCCAAGAGGTGACGGCTGGGAGTCTGCGGGAACCTTCAATCCGAGCGTGGTGGTTCGCGAAAGCAAGTTTGTCATGCTCTACCGCGCGCAGGACCAGCAAGGCACGTCGCGCCTTGGGTACGCCGAGAGCGACGACGGCATTCACTTCACCCGCAGCCCTGAACCTGTGCTTTCGCCCGCGACAGACTACGAAAAAGACGGCGGCGTGGAAGATCCTCGCCTGGTGAAGTTCGGCGATACTTACTACCTGACCTACACCGGCTACAACAAGAAGGACGCCCAGCTCTGCCTCGCTACATCGAAAGATCTTGTCCATTGGCAACGGCACGGGGTGATTCTGCCCGCTTACAAAGGGAGCTGGAACGTACGCTGGACCAAGTCCGGCGCAATCGTGCCTGAAAAAATCGGTGGAGAATACTGGATGTATTACCTGGGAACCGGCCCCGACAAAACCGATGAAATGGGACTGGCGTCTTCGCAAGACCTGATCCACTGGACGGACGCCACCGACGCGCCGGTCCTGCCAGCCCGACCCGGACAATTCGATTCGCGGGTGGTCGAGCCTGGCCCTGCGCCAGTTTTGACGCGGGACGGAATTGTCCTGGTTTATAACGCCGCCGACGATAAATTGATCTACCGGACAGCCGTCGCCGTGTTCGACCGCACAGACCCCCGCAAAGTCCTCTCACGTAGTGCGAGTCCGATCTTCGCTCCCGAAAAAGAGTGGGAGAAGATCGGGCAGGTTCCCAACGTGGTGTTCGTGGAAGGAATGGCACGAAAAGGGAACCGCTACCTCTTCTATTACGGCGGCGCGGACAAGTATGTGGGCGTGGCTGAAGCCGCACTTTCCAAATAGTCTGATCTGCCCTTTCTGTGTTCTAATACCGTCCGTTTGCTCTGGTCTGCCATGGGCGTGGAAAGACCCACAATTGTCGGCCTTGGCGAAGTGCTCTGGGATTTGTTCCCTGGCCGCACCCAACTGGGCGGCGCTCCCACAAACTTTGCGTATATCAGCAGCTTGCTCGGCGAGCACGCGGTGGTGGGGAGCCGCGTGGGGAACGACTCGCTGGGCCGGGAGGCCAAAAGCAAACTAGAAGATCTCGGCCTGGACACTTCCTACATGCAAGTCGATCCGTCACATCCCACGGGCACAGTTAACGTGCAAGTGGCTCGCGACGGCCAGCCTCAATTTGAAATCATTCAAGGAGTCGCATGGGACTACCTGGAGTGGACGCCGGCATGGCAAGCTCTTGCCCTGCAAGCGGACGCCGTTTGCTTCAGTTCGCTGGCGCAACGAGTCAATGAGTCGCGGCAAACCATCCAGGCATTCCTGCGCGCAGTTGGTCCGCAGACGGTGCGCGTGTTCGATGTAAATCTGCGGCAGGCCTTTTATTCCCGAGAGGTTATGGTCGAATCTTTGCAGCGGTCCGAAGTGGTCAAGTTGAATCACGAGGAACTGCCACGCGTGATGCAATTACTTGGGCTTCCCTGCAACGACATTCGGTCTGCGGCCGAACGACTGCGAGGCGAATATGGATTGAAGCTGGTCTCTGTAACTCGGGGCCCAGATGGCAGCTTGCTAGTCGCAGAAAAAGGCTTTCACGAACATCCGGGATTCGAAGTGGAAGTCAAAGACACCGTGGGAGCAGGCGATGCTTTTACTGCCGGACTGGTGTGCTGCTATCTCCGACACACTCCTCTTGGCGTGATGAACGAAACTGCCAATCGCCTCGGCGCCTGGGTCGCGAGCCAGGCAGGCGGAACTCCCGCGGCCGATGCGGCGCTGTTGAGCCAACTGCGCGCTTTGGTCGCGTAAAACGCCCACAATTAGTGTTGCGTCGATCCGCTAGCCTGACCTGCGCTTGCCAGTACTAACTTCTCAACTGCCGGAGCGACGACCAACAGCAATTGCGCCTGCGGCTTTTTGGCTTGCTCGACCAGTGCGAGTTGATTCGTTACCCACGATGCCGGTGGATGTTCGCTGTGGTCGAGGTAATCCAGCGCGGCCAGGCCCGCCGTTCCCAACGCCGAAAGATTCTTGGATATCGCAGCATCCTCCTTCAAAAGGAAAGAGTTCTCAATTCGAGGTTGCAAGTCCGTATCGTTGTCGCGCCAGCGGGCTAAGAGAGTTTTCATTTGTGCTTCCGTGCCAGGGGTTAACTTGCCCGCCGCCAGCGAATCCACCAGTTCTGCAAAGTGCCTCGCCGTCTCGCTCTCTGGGCGCGCCGCATCTACCAGTCGATTGAGCGGGGTGGCGCTGGTGGCCGGCTCCATGGCGAGTTCTTCCCGCGAATAATTCTTCACCGGTTCAACGACATCGGCCAGGACCTTTACGGCCGAAACGCCTTCCGTTCCAGCAATGCGCCGAAGCATCGGTACATAGGTGGAGTTATGGGTGAGCCCAAGCCAGTACAGCCGCTGGCTCACCCCGTTCATTCGTGCATACATCGAATTCACGTCACGCAGGTCCTTGGGCGACCACAACCTCTCCGCGATCGGAGCTAATCGTGGCCAGATGCGCGCATCAATATTGTCCGGTGACGCATATTCCGTCCACATACAGGCCTCGCCACCCAGAATCTGGTGCTGCTGTTCGGCGGTTAGGTCAGCGGATGCGCTTAGCGGATCTATGCCATAGTGCTGCGAAGCCGGCCACATCAGGTCGAGGTAGTAACCGTAGGAAAGCAGGCCGCGATAGCCTTGCTTCGCCGCTTGCGCCAGAGAATCCGGTCCGCGCCAGGATTGGATCACGATACTCTTCGGCAAATCGGGGCGCAGAATCTCGTCCCACCCCAACATCGTTTTCCCGTGCTTGCTGACGATTTCCTGTACGCGTTTGTTGAAGTAAGCCTGCAGGTCTTGATTGTTCTTCAAGCCGTGCGCACGCATGAATTGCTGAATCTTGGGATTCGCATCCCACTGCTTGCCGTTAACTTCATCGCCGCCGATGTGGAAGAACTGGTCAGGAAACAGCGCCGCCATTTCGCCGATGAAAACATTCAGGAACTTGTAGGTTCGCTCCTGTGTCGGGTCCATGGCGGGATCGAAAACGCCCCACTTGCGCTCGATTTCGTAAGGTCCCGGTCCGCTCGCCAGTTCGGGATAGCCTACGAACCACGCCGTGCTGTGGCCGGGCATATCGAACTCAGGCAACACTCGTATCCCGCGATCGCGCGCATAGGCGATCACTTCACGAACTTCATCCTGGGTGTAAAACAATCCATCCGAGCCCATTTCCTGAAGCTTGGGAAATCTCTTGCTCTCGACCCGGAAGCCCTGATTGTCAGAAAGATGCCAATGAAAAACATTCAGTTTCACCGCGGCCATGCCATCGAGATTGCGTTTCAGAACATCCAGGGGAATGAAGTGACGGCTTACGTCGATCATCAGACCGCGCCAGGCGAACCGTGGCTGATCGTTGATCGTTGCCACTGGAACCGCGAAACCCGCGCCAGTGGTTTCGACGAGCTGCAGAAAGGTCTGCAACCCGCGCATGAGGCCCAGAGTAGTTGGCGCGTTCAGCTTGGCTCCCGCCGCGCTGATGACGAGTTTGTAGGACTCATCTTCGCCGAGCTCCTGTACTCCTTTGCTTCCGCCTTCACTGTGAATCAGCAGGTTCGCATTCGGAGAGTCGACGAGCCTGAGATCGATCTGGGTCATTCCGGTTTGTCGCCGCAGATCATCCAGAAAAATTTCGACTGCCCGCTGCAGTCGCGGCTCCCCGTGGCCCGTGATCGCCACAGTAAATGACTTGTCAATCAACAGTAGCCCGCTCCCCATCTGCATTTGTGCGGGCAAGGGCATAAGACTGGGCACGGGGCTGGGGCTTTGCTCCATTTGAGCTCTTCCCGAAGAAACTACGAGAACACACAAGGCCACCGCAACAAAAGCTATCCGCACGGTTCGTTCCTTTGGGTACTGGATGTTTGCCGACGGGCAGGATAGTGGAAGACAGCGGTGGTCTGCAAACGGCGGAAGAATTCTGTGGTGCTTTTCTCCGTGTTCTTCACGGCCTCTCTGCGATCTCAGCGGTTAAAGGCTTAACCGCAGAGAGCGCAAAGAAAATTCATGAGGTCGTGGAGAAGATCTTCGCAGAGAAGATCCTAGGAAGACTGCTATGGCGGGCGGCAGACCTACCCCTGCGCCACCAACTGACACCGGGAGAAATCCAAGTCCCAGAGTGGCTCTTCGGCCGTTACGTTTTCCAGGCCGACCGCCCCTTCGTTGATGCTGCCTGGCCTACCCGTCCAGACCACGCGGAACTCCGCACGGGTATCGCCTAGCTGGACTTCGAGAACTGTGCCGGGCCGAAGCCGGCGCCGCATTCCCTGAATCACCGCGCCGCAACTGCTGATGTCGGTTACCGTCGCCGCTTGTGCAAAAGGCAAGGAGTACGCGTCCAAGCCCCACACGTGAACCGGCAATATTGCCGTAACTCGCGGACAGCGCCGACGATCCATGTGGCCCTCCTTGGCAGAGCCGAACTTCCGCGATGTTAGGACAATCAGGGAGAGAAGAAAACTTACGCCCGTGACCGCGGCAAGGTGCCTCAAGTCACATGGTAAGCGCATCAATTCAGGCTGCTTGCAGGAGGGCTGGAGCCGGGTCGGGGTTCAATCCACATCCGGCAATGAGCAACTGCCAGGTCCGCGTGGATCGCCGCACGAGCCACATGCGCCCGAGCTGCCGGCAAAAGCCGAGCCGCCCGAACCACCTTTACTCGAGACTGCAAACACAGAAAGCCGCGGAGTAAGCTTCTTGCTGTGGCACTTGGGGCATTCAGCTTTGTCGCTGCCGAACACCAGAGCTTCAAACTCGTGATCGCACTCTTTGCAAACGTATTCAAAAATAGGCATTGCTTTAATTCCTTCCGGCAACGGCGAAACGCAACTCCATTTAAAATCAAATCGTGCCGCCCGTGCAAATTCAGCCGCAATCGTTCCGCCCTCGATCGGGCCTGCGCGGAGGTCATTTGCAAACTCTAGCCAGCTTTTTTCTGCCACGCCGAATCCCCCTTCCTGACGCTGAACGCCGGATGGTTGAAGTGGAACCGGGTGTCCACGTTCTTTGCCACTGTCATTGGCAGCCTGACCGGCGGAACGCGCTGACAGTAATTGTTGTCCACGGTTTAGAAGGCTCGAGCGACTCGCAATACATGCTGGGCATCGCGGCGAAAGGCCTGGCCGCGGGCATGAATGTGGTGCGCATGAACCAGCGCAACTGCGGTGGCACCGAAGCTTCTTCACCTACGCTTTACCATTCCGGGCGCTCGCATGACGTAGCGGCCGTGGCCCACAACCTGATCGAACAAGACCAGATTTCGCGGCTTGCTCTTGTTGGATTTTCCATGGGGGGGAATCTCGTGCTCAAAACCGCGGGGGAATGGGGTAAGGAAGGCCCACAACAGTTCCGCGCGGTTGTCGCGGTTTGTCCTTCAGTTGATCTCGCGGCTTCCGCTGATGCTTTACACGACAAAAGCAATCGTCTCTACGAGATCTACTTTCTGTGGAAGCTGCGCCGCCGTCTGCGCACCAAAGCGCGCTTATTTCCAGACACTTTTGACCTCTCGCGCATGCGTGGCGCGGCCACACTGCGAGACTTCGACGACAAGGTTACGGCGTACTATTCTGGCTTCACAGGCGCTTCTGACTACTACGCCCGCGCCGCCGCCGCCCAGGTTGTTGATCGCATCACGGTCCCCACGTTCATCCTGCATGCCGCCAACGATCCGTTTATCCGCATCACCCCCGAGACGCGGCAAAAAATCCACGCCAACCCCAATATCTTGTTCGTAGAAACCGAGGACGGCGGCCATTGCTCATTTCTTGCCGAACGCGATGGATACGACGGCCATTGGGCTGAACGCCAGGTGATCGAGTTCCTGCGCCACTTCTGAATATCCCAGCATTCTCTGCGGCGTTTCTCTGCGCTCTCTGCGGTCAAGAGCTCTCCCATGGAGCTCGACAGGATCAAAAGCCCTTAACCGCGGAGAACGCAAAGACCTTCCGCAACGTTCGCGGAGAAATCACCGCTCGACAAATCGTGCTCCTATACAATCACTGCGAATGAAGTTGGCAGCAAGAATCTGTTTCGTCGCCGCGCTCGTGATGACGCTCGCGCTTTTTCTCCGCGCTGAGCCAATCGCGCAACTGCGTCCGACGGATTATGTCAACGACTTCGCGCACGTTCTCGATCCCAGCACAGTCCGCCAGCTCGATGACATCTGCCAGCAGATCGATCAGAAAGCCCACGCGCAGATCGCGGTGGTGACCATTAATTCGCTCGATGGTTCTGACATTGAAAGCTACGCAGTGGATTTGTACAAGGCATGGGGCATCGGGCCCAAGTCCTCGAACCGCGGTGTTCTCATTCTGCTGGCTGTGCAGGATCGCCAATACCGCGTGGAAGTTGGCTACGGCCTCGAACCCATCCTTCCCGATGGTAAAGTGGGCGGCTTCGGCCGCGAGGCTGTGCCGTACCTTAGGGCAGGAAATTACAGCGCCGCTGTTCTGCTGATCACTTCCCGCGTCGCGGATGTGATTGCCCAGGACGCAGGCGTGACTCTGACCAATGCTTCGGTTCCAGCCCCGCCTCCGGAGCCTCGCAGAAATTCCGGTCCTTCTCTGTGGGGAATCATCTTTCTAGTGGTTATCGTTCTGATAGCGCTGGTTACACCACTTGGCCGCGCGATTTTGTTTGGGATGTTGCTGGGCGGCGGTGGTGGTGGCAGCAGCTACGGCGGCGGGGGATTCGGCGGCGGTGGTGGTGGCTTTGGCGGGTTCGGTGGAGGAAGTTCCGGTGGTGGAGGCGCCAGCGGAAGCTGGTAGCGAGGATACTATGGTTCCCGAAAAGCAAATCAACGACTTTATTGACCGCTTGCGTCAAGCAGCAAAAGAAAACCTGGAAAGTGTGGTTCTCTACGGCTCGGCTGCGGGCGGCGAATTTCATCCCGATTTTTCCAACGTAAACCTGCTGGTCATACTTCGCGAAAATTCCTTTGCCGCGTTGGCGGCGATCGCTCCTGCGGTCGAGAAATGGGTGGGACACAAACATCATCCGCCGCTGGTGCTCACCCGGCACGAACTGGAACGCTCTGCCGACGTCTTCTCCATCGAGATGCTGGATATGCAGCAGCGCCACCGCGTCCTCTTCGGCGATGATCCACTGGCGAATCTTCAAATTCCCATGCACTTGCATCGCGCCCAGCTGGAATACGAGTTGCGCGAGAAATTAATCCTGTTACGCGAGCGCTTCTTGATCGAAGCCAGCCAGCCGCGTCATCTTTGGGATTTGCTCTTGGGTTCGTTGCCCGCTCTGGCAACGCTGTTCCGTCACACACTGATCGAATTAGGGGAACCTGCCCCTAAGTCCAAACGCGAGGCCATTCAGTCGCTCTCGGCCCGGATTTCGCTGGATCCTTCCGCTTTCCTCCAGGTCCTAGAGATTCGCGAAGGCAAGGCTGATCGTGCCAAGTTCGAGGTCAAGGAGCTGTTTGGCCGTTATATGGCGGTCGTGCAACAGGTGACCGAAGCAGTCGATAAAATGTTAGACTCCACCGGATCAAAGGCCTAAAGGCTTCGGGGTTTTCGGGCGTTTCATTTTCGGGAGGAAGCTATGAAAGCAGCCTTAATCGTAATCGTCGTGTTGGGTCTGATTGCGCTGGTCGTGTTTGGACAATATGTCAGCGTGCGCAACACGCTGGTGAGTAAGAATGAAGCGGTGAAGGCTGCGTGGTCGCAGGTGGATATCGTGCTGCAACGGCGCGCCGACCTCATCCCCAACCTGGTCGAAACCGTAAAGGGCTATGCGCAGCAGGAGCAAACCGTTTTCGGCGATATCGCTAAGGCGCGCTCAGCGTTGCTCTCCGCCAGCAATCCGAGTGACAAGATAGCCGCCAACCAGCAACTCGATGGTGCCCTGGGCCGGCTTTTGCTCATTGTAGAGAACTATCCCCAATTGAAATCTAACGAGAACTTTCTCCGCTTGCAGGACGAACTCGCCGGAACGGAAAATCGGATCGCGGTCGAGCGCAAGCGCTACAACGACACGCTGCAAGACTACAACACGTACATCAAGACATTTCCCAACAACATCTATGCTGGATGGGCCGGCTTCAAACCCAACGACGCCTACTTTGCGGCCACCGAGGGTTCTCGCCAGGTGCCCAAAGTGAACTTTGCCGCGCCCAACGCTGCGCCGCAAACGGCACCGCAGCCTGCGCCTGCAAAATAGTGTGCAAGCGGACTACGCCGTCGAACTCGGAGCCGACGATGAAACCCTGGAACTGCCTTGGGCAGCGGCCGAAGGCCTGCGATACTACGACCTCAAACGACAGCCTGAGCTCTTGCTCAACCTGGAGGAGGCTCGCCGCTTTCCGGAACTCGGTGAATTCCTCGGCACCGTGAACTCGACAGCCAGCATGATGGAAACCGCCAAGTGCGACGCCTGGTCAACTAACGAAATGACCGTTGAGGATGAAATCTTCGGCGCGGCAAGCAAGTTCGGTTCTTATGTCGACTTGCTATTCGCCAGCCCATCACCCCGCTTTTCGCTCCCCGAACACGAGCAATGGGCAAAGCGCATTACCCAACTTCTGAAGCGGGTTCCGGAGATCCCTTCGTCTGCTGAATTCCTTATCCGCCGCTGCTTCTATCACGAAGGGAACGAGACCCGCGAAGGGTTCTATATGACCCTCTATGTGTTCGGGTATGGCGACGATGAAAGTCAGGCCCGCCAACAATGGGCAATAGGGTTGAAGTTGGTCGAGAACGCAATCCGGCAACTGTCCGCAGCCGTCTGATCCCAACTCTGCCTTTAATGGAGGACTCGGGGAAGACTCCAATGCCGCCAGACGCTGACCACGCGCAAAACAAAACAGGAAACTGCGCCCAGGACGGTCATCAAAGCTGGGGGCAAACGTAATTTCAAACCGGCAACCATCACAGCCGCACCTGCCAGCGCAGCGGTCGCGTAGATATCGGACCACAAAACGGTGGGAACACGCGAGAGCAGAATGTCGCGTACCGTTCCCCCGCCCACGCCGGTGATTCCTCCCATCAGGATCGCGATAAAAGGAGGCATGTTGTAGTTCAGCGCCTTTGCCGCGCCGGCGACGGCAAACAGACTCAACCCCGCTGCATCGGCAATCACAATTGCGGAATAGGGAATCTGACTCACGAAGTCATACAAGCCAAAAACCAGAGCCGCGGCGACAAAGGCAGTGGTAGCGTATCGCCAATCGCGCAGCGCTCCCGGCGGGGCGGCGCCAATCAAAACGTCACGAATAATTCCGCCGGCCAACGCAGTGGAAAATGCCAGCACCATGAGTCCCAGGAGATCCAGATCGTTGTCGATCGCTGTCATCGCGCCTTCCACCGCGAAAACAAAAATGCCAATCAGGTCGAGGGCCACCACGAACTTCGCAGAATCGTACTTCATGGGCTTTGCGTGTCCTTTCCATCTCCGCCAGCCTGTACCGGGAGTTGCAACCATTTCCGAACGTCCACCCCCCGTCCTTTCCACTGCGTACGCAACCAGGAGAGCATCAGCATGGCGACACAAATCGCCAGCAACCCGAACGATGCCGTCCGAATACTCTGCGCGTGTTTCCGCAAAATGGAAAGCCGCCCATAGACAAACTCGATATGCACCCAATAAACCAGCAAAGAAGTTTTCCCCACCTGGGCCAGCGGACTGAACCCCCATTGCCCGGCCCCCCAGCGGCACCATAGATATGCGGCCCCGAGAATGCCAAGCATCAAACCCACGCGAATCAGAAAGAAATTTGGACTTGTGTGCCAGAAGTCGTAGACGGTATACACCTGAACGGGCCGTGCATCCAGCCATCGTGCCAGGTAGATCAGGCCAATTCCACCCAGTCCCGCCAGTACGAAAGTCACGGTTTCTTGCTGGCGCACCCGGTTAGTCAGCAGCAGGAATCCAACCGCCAGTCCGGCAAAGGCAAATCCGGTCCAGGGAAAAACCGGAAACAGCCAGGACTGCGGTTTGCCTAGATTGTGGACACCGTTCACGTAACTTTCGATCGGCCAGGGTAAGAAACGCGGGCGCCAGGAGGTCCACAGCGGCGGCGTCAGCAAAGCAATGATCAACGCTGTTCCGGCCGCCACGCCGCTCAGTTCGAGCCGCCGGGCCTCATGATTCAGTCTCAACACAGCGCCGCAAGTCGCGCCCATCAGCATCAGCGAGATACCGATGGTATTCAGGATGTCCACGCGGAAAAGGTCGGTCCACGGCGCCCAGGGAAATGCGATCAAGTACTCCTGCAGCCGGAAGAGTAGCCCGAGCGCAAAAATCTCTGCACCGCGCCGGACGGTTGTAAGCGCAATCTGCCCTGCCGAAAGCCCCCTCTGTCGAAGCCTGTCGACGACGAGCGCCATGGAGATTCCCGCCACTAAAAGGAACAGCGGCGCGGGAAGCGTGCCGCCTAGTTGCGACCACATAAAGAACGTGGTCTTGCGCGCATCTCCGTTCAACCATGAGTCGTAGCAGTGCGTTTGAAACATCAGGACGCACGCCAGCCCCCTCATCCAGTCAATGTAGACAAGCCGGGGTGAAGTTGCCGCTGGCATACTTGCAGTTCATGGTGCCCAGAGTTCAGCCGGGCAGTATACGCCACGCCAGGTTTTGGGCATTTATCGTCTGATAAAGATGGGTCGCTTCGAGAATCAAACCCAAAGTAATCCTCCGGTAACGTTACCCTCGACAGTCACAGTTCGTGCATGACTTCGGTGTTTTGACGCGCCGAAGGGCTCGACATATGCTCGACCTGTCAACTTCCCGATTGACAGCTAATGTGCCGTATTGGAGCCGGTTGTCCGGCTTGGCCGTGGAGATGGAGGCCGGAGGCTAGATGCAGGATTCGAGTGAGGGTATCAGATTGAAAATGCGAGCCAGAGGCGCTGCGGATTGCCGCGGCTACTCGCTGTTGGAAATGATGATTGTCGCCACCCTGATGATGATCATTGGCGGCATCACCTTCATCGCCCTGATTCCCGCCTGGCGAGAGACCCGCATCACCAATGCATATAACATGACCTTGATGACCCTGCGCCGCGCGCATGACGAAGCTGTGGCCCAGCGCAGAGAGTATGTGGTGAGCTTCAACAACGGTGCCATCCCGAACACCGTTACTGTCACTCAAAATACTGTCGCCGGCCCGGTGCTGGTTTCAGTGCAGCTTGCCCCGGAGATCGGTTTCACCGCGATATCGGGAATACCCACTTCTAACAGCGCGCCACCCACCTCGCCCGATAGCTTCGGCACCGGTGGCAACGCGATCGATCTTGATGTCAACGTAAACCCGGGTATAACCACCGTTTACTTTTATCCCGATGGCACGGCTCGAGACAGCGTCGGCAACTTGAGCAATGGCGTGGTGTATATAGCCCGGTTTGGTGACCTCTATAGCTCGCGTGCGGTGAGCGTTTGGGGCTCCACCGGGCGGGTTCGAGGCTGGCATTTGTACTTGACCGGTACTCAGAACTTCTGGAGGCAGATGTGAAAGCTGGAGGCGCAACTCACAACTCGCGCAAGCGGCAGACCGGGTTTTCATTGCTTGAGGTGCTGATCTCGATGGTTGTGCTCACGGTCGGCATGGTCAGCCTGCTGGCGGTGTTTGGCACCGCGATCGCCGCCACTCAAGACTCACAGGAAGACATGATCGCCAAGCAGTTGGCCTCGGAGGCCATGGAAAGCATCCTGACCGCGCGCGACTCCTCCCAGATTACGTGGGCCCAGATTAACAATGTGCCGACTGGCGGGATCTTTGTCACCGGGGCGAAACCTATTAATCTTCCCGGAGGAGACGGCATTGTCGGTACCGCTGACGACACCGCAGCCGGCCCCGAGATTCTTACTTCGCCCGGGCGCGATGGAATCGTGGGGACGGCCGATGACCAGCAAATTTCTTTGGCTAACTTTACTCGTACAATCGCGATCACTCCCGTCATTAATGGCGGGGTCACCACCCCCGATCTGCGCAATATCACCATTACCATTACGTATGTCAGCCCGCAGTTTAAGGCGATTAACAAGACCTACGTGCTTACCAGTTTCATATCGCAATACAGGTAAAAAAACATGCAGCATTGCAAAGGCAAGACAACTTACGGCTTCACTTTGATGGAGTTATTGATCGCCATGACGGTCGGGCTGATCGTCATCGGGGCAGCGGTACAGCTGTTCAGCCGGGCGGTGAACGCGACCTATCTGGTCTCGCAACGTGCCGAAATGCAGCAAGATAGCCGCGCCGCAGAGAACATGCTCATTACGGACATCAGTCAGGCCGGTTCAGGCTTGCAGCCGGGAGGACTTGCCCTGGCGTCGGGTGCGGGCGTTGCTCCAGTCTACGGCTGCGACCAGACTCAATGCTACGTTGGTGGCGCCGGAGGAGCGCCATCGGGAATCGCTTATCCCGGACAGTATATGTACTGGATCATCCCCGGATTCCAGATGGGGCCGATTCTACAGGTGGGGCAAAACCCGACCGATGTGATCACGGTCGTCTATGCGGATACAACGTTTCTGCTGAATGAGTACGACGTGACGTTTAACCTTGCCAACGGCACGTCCGTGACTTTCAGCCCGCCGGCAGTACCCCCCGCTACTCCGCCGCAGTTGGTGAGTGATCCGGTGGTTGGATTGAAGGCAGGCGATTTCGTTCTTTTCCAAAACACCACCGCCGGGTCGACTGCCCAGGCAGTGGCCGAAGTGACCGCCAACGTGACCGGAGCCGGTCCAACGTTTGTTGCCGCTTTCGCTGATCCAGATGCTGCCCGGCTGAATCAGACCTTAGCCACCAGTGGCGACCTCGCGCAGCTCACTGCAGGCGCAGGAACGACGGCGCAGCGCATCTTGGTCGTGACCTATTTTGTAGACAATACAACCGATCCCAATCATCCACGCCTGATGCGCCAGGTGAACGCTCAGACCCCCTCGGCAGTGGCGGACAACGTGGCAGGCCTGCAATTCACCTACGACACCTATGACAACGCCGGCACTCTGCAAACCAATGTCGGAAACATCGGAGCCACGTCGCCCAATATGATTCGCAAGGTCAACCTGTCGCACTTGACGTTTCGCACATCCCTTCCCGGCACCACCGGATATCAGGGCATCGATCTCCAAACCTCGGTGAGTGCTCGGAACATGAGTTTCAAGAACCGTTACAACTGAGCTGAGAACGTTTGATTTCATTGTAGCGGCTAAGCCGCGGTCGAAAAAAAATAGGCAAGCGGCTCTGCCTCGCTTGCCTTTCCTTCCTGTCCGGTTTGCGGCCTAGTCCCCTGAGGGCAGAAGCGGTTCCTCATAGGCCGGCATGATGTGCGGCACCATTGGCGCTGACGGGCACTCGCCCAGAATCGGCTGACAGGCCGCGTCCGGGCCATGCTTCGGGTGCACGACAGGCTGCATTTCTGAGAACTGTTCTTGCTCGGTGGACCCGTTCAACGCCGTGGTTGAGGCCAGGCCACCGGCAATCACCTGGGTGAGTGCGTCGAAATATCCAGTGCCCACGAAGCGTTGGTGCTTTACGGCCTGATATCCGTACTCCGCCTCGCGGCTGAATTCTTTCTCCTGCAGCCGGGAATATGCCGTCATCCCCGTGTCCTTGTAGCCACGCGCCAGTTCAAACATGCTCAGGTTCAGAGCGTGGAATCCAGCCAGCGTGACGAACTGGAACTTGTATCCCATCTTGGCCAGTTCGGTCTGGAAGCTGGCGATGGTTTCATCGTTGAGTTTCTTCCTCCAGTTGAACGAGGGTGAGCAGTTGTAGGCCAGCAGCTTGCCGGGATATTTGGCATGAATTGCTTCCGCGAACCGGCGCGCCTCTTCCACGTTCGGCTCCGAAGTTTCACACCAGATCAGGTCGGCATACGGTGCGTAAGCCAGACCGCGTGCGATGGCAGACTCGATACCGCCGCGAATCTTGAAAAAGCCTTCCGAGGTTCGTTCCCCAGTCAAGAACTCGCGATCCCGAGGATCAATGTCGCTGGTGAGCAGATGAGCGCTGTTGGCGTCGGTGCGCGCCATGATGAGCGTCGGCACGCCGAGCACGTCGGTCGCCAGTCGGGCTGCTACCAGCTTCTGGATCGCTTCCGAAGTTGGCACGAGAACTTTGCCGCCGAGATGTCCGCACTTCTTGGCCGAAGAGAGCTGATCCTCAAAATGGACGCAGGCCGCGCCGGCTTCGATCATCGCCTTCATCAATTCGAAGGCGTTCAAGGTGCCGCCAAATCCCGCTTCGGCATCGGCCACGATCGGGGCCATCCAGTGGATACCGTTCTTTTCGTCCATGTGGTGGATCTGGTCGGCGCGCATGAGAGCATTGTTGATCCGTCGAATGCAGTTGGGAACGCTATCCACCGGATACAAGCTCTGGTCGGGATACATGTGGCCCGAGTCGTTGGCATCAGCGGCCACCTGCCAGCCGCTGAGGTAAATGGCTTTCAGGCCCGCCTGCACCTGTTGCACCGCTTGGTTGCCGGTGAGGGCGCCGAGTGCCGGCACATAATCTTCATGATGCAGCAGGAACCAGAGCCGCTCCGCGCCCAGCCGGGCTAGGGTGTGCTCCACCTGGAACGAGCCGCGTAGTTTCACGACTTGCTGGCTGGTGTAAGGGCGTTTGGTGCCCATCCAGCGGGCGTTGGTGTGCCAGTGTTTTGTTAGCTCTGCTGCGCTTGGAATCTGCATGGCTTGGATGTCCTCTCCGGCGTGCCGGTTCAGTAGGCAGTAAAACGCATTCGCCGGAAGACTCCAAACCGCATCGTCCGTTTTGAGCCTGTAGTCCGTATCGGACTAGTTAGCCGATCTGCGATTTCCGGTCCCCATTAAGATGTAAGGCATGACAACGACCACCGCCCTGCGGAACGAAGTTGAAACCGAAATCCTCACTCCAGAAGCGAACAGTTTCCTGACGAAGCTGGCCCGCGAGTTTGAACCGCGACGGCAGGAATTGCTGAAACGGCGCCGCCTCCGCCAGCAGCAGATCGACGCCGGGCAAATGCCCGGCTTCCTCCCCGAAACCGCCCCCATCCGCGCAGCCGAATGGAAGGTCGCACCCATTGCGCACGACTTGCTGGACCGCCGTGTCGAAATTACCGGCCCGGTGGACCGCAAGATGATTATCAATGCGCTGAATTCCGGTGCGAACGTGTTCATGGCGGATTTTGAGGACTCAAATTCGCCTACCTGGCAGAACAATCTCGAGGGGCAGTTCAATCTGCGCGATGCGGTCGAGGGAACCATCGGCTACGTCAGCCCCGAAGGCAAGCGCTACGAACTCAACCCGCGTGTGGCGACGCTTATGGTGCGGCCACGCGGCTGGCATTTGGTCGAAAGACACTTTCTGGTGGATGGTGAACCCATCTCCGGCTCGCTCTTCGATTTCGGTTTGTTCTTCTTTCACAATGCGAAAAATCTGATCCGCAAAGGAACGGGACCATATTTCTATCTGCCCAAGATGGAGAGCCACCTCGAAGCGCGGCTGTGGAACGATGTCTTCTGTTTTGCCCAGGATGAACTCGGCATCTCCCGCGGCACCATCCGCGCCACCGTCCTGATTGAGACGATCCTTGCCGCTTTCGAGATGGACGAAATCCTCTACGAACTCCGCGAACACTCCGCGGGATTGAACTGCGGCCGCTGGGACTACATTTTCAGTTTCATCAAGAAATTCCGAAATCGTCCCGACTTCGTACTGCCCGACCGCTCGATCGTCACTATGGACAAGCATTTCCTCAAGTCGTATGTGGATCTGCTGATTCAGACGTGCCACCGGCGGGGCATTCATGCCATGGGCGGAATGGCTGCCCAGATTCCCATCAAGAATGATCCCGTAGCTAACGAGAAAGCTCTCGACAAGGTACGCCAGGACAAACTGCGCGAAGTGCGCGCTGGACACGACGGCACCTGGGTTGCCCACCCTGGCCTGGTACCGGTAGCGAAAGAAGTCTTCGACGCGCACATGAAAGAGCCGAATCAGATCGCGCGCCTCCGCGACGATGTGCGTGTCACCGCCGAAGACCTGCTGTCTGTCACCGAAGGGCAGATTACTGAGGAGGGTCTGCGCTGGAACATTGACGTGGGCTTGCAGTACCTGGAATCGTGGCTGCGGGGGTCCGGTTGTGTTCCCATTTACAACCTGATGGAAGACGCGGCCACCGCCGAAATCTGCCGTGCCCAGGTATGGCAATGGGTACGTCATGGCGCCCGTCTCAGCGACGGACGCTCCGTGACCCAGGAGATGGTTCGCATGATGATTGCAGAACAGAAAGCCAAGCTGAAAGGCGGGCGCATCGTCGAAGCCGCCGAGATATACGACCACATGATGACCAGCCCGGATTTCGCGGAATTCCTGACCCTGGTGGCATATGATTACATCGATTAGGAAAACCTACCAAGCCTGCCTGGAAAATGAGCCCCAACTCCACCGAGATCTCGGATGAGTTTCTAGCCCAACTGAAGGACGACCTGGTTTGCCGCCGCGTGGGACGCGGCATGGCACGCCTGGAAGAGCACCGCTATCTTCTGACCTCCTTCGACCCGGAAAAGAAGAATGCTGCTGTTTTGGCCGGCTATCTGGCCCAGTGGGTGGATGTCGGCTTTCAGCGTCCGGTTTTAGTGAAGGAAGTCGTCGCTCGCTTCTCCAGAGCGGTTCGTACCCGGCTACCTCTCCATGATTACCTCCATTTGCGGATGGCCGAGGGTATGGTGGCGATGTCCGAAGAATCTAAGGACGAGGCGACGCGGCAGTTTGATTTTGTACTTGGTCTGGAGACGGAGATCGACGACCAAGAACTTCTGGCAATTGCTAATTTCTGGAAAGGGCGCTGCCTGCGCATGAAGGGAGAGTACGACCAGGCGCTGGCGTTTGCTGTCAAGGGCAGGGAACTGGCCACGGAACTAGGCCACGCCCCGATGGCAGCCGTCATGCGGGTATTGGAGAGCTGGCTCTTCTTTCAGAAAGGAGACGCCAAGCAAGCCACTGATATCCTGCATGAAGCCGAGGCCGTCCTCAGCCAGACGGATGACTTTCTCACCCTGGGCAACATTCATTCCTCTTACGGCCGCATTGCACGGCGACAGGGACGCTACCAGCATGCCATCGACAGCTTCACCGAAGCGATTGCGCAGTACAAGAAACGCGATTCCCGACATCGCAACGTGGCGCGATCGCTGAACAATCTGGCATATGTCAAACGGCTGATTGCCTTGCAGCTGGGCCGCAAGATCGATACTGAGGCCGCTCGGCGTCGCAGGGCCGCTTCCCGGGGCCGCTCCAGCAACGGGCACGGCAAGCCGCAGTATCGCGGCCGGTTCGAGCAACTTCGCCAGGAGGCCCTGGCTGCGCTCGCCGAAGCAGCGGCCATTTACGAGCAATACGAAAATCACCACGGCTTGGGTAGCGTGCACTTGAACTACGCCTATCTTCATCTCGATAATGGAGATCTCGACCACGCGGAGTTGTCGGCGAAGACCGCTTTTCGACTTGCCGAAGAAAAGCACGACTACATCCTCATGGCGCGGTCGCGACTGCTGCTCTGCATGGTCGAAAATGCCCGCGTGGAAGAAGGCATCGGCGAAAGTACCGAACCTGGCGCTCATGCCCGCCTGGCCCAGGATTGCGCCCAGGAAGCAATGGAGCTGGCCAAACACACCCAGAACCGCCGATTGCTCGCCCATACTTGCATCTGGCAGGGCCTGACGTACTGCAACCGTTTTTTTGACGATCCGGATGCTGCTCGCCGTTGTTACGACCAGGCCGTTACTCTCACCAAAGGCGACCACGCCGACAGCGCCTGGGAAGACCTGCAGGCCCTGAAGGCCAGAGTTCTGCGCAGCGGCAGAGTGGACCCCACCCTGCGCGCGTGGTCGCAAGGCTCGGTCGGGGACAAGACTTTCCAGCAAATTAGCGAAGAATTTGCCGAACTGATTATTCCCAAAGTTTGGGAGCGGGAGGGCCGAAAAGTCTCGCGCGTAGCGGCACGGCTCTCTGTCTCGCCGAAAAAGGTCCGCCGCATTCTCAACCGCGTAGGCCGAAGGAAGCCGCCGGCTGAATGAATAAGGCCAATCACCGGCGCTGCCCTTTTTTGCCTCCCGAGCTCTGTGCGGAACTGGCATGGGCACTCTCGTCCCGCGTACAATTTCTGGCTGAAGATGGCGACTGATCTGCAAATCGCGGCGCGAAAAGTGGTCTCGGTGAACCCCGCGACGGGCGAGGCGCTGCGCGAGTTCGAATGTGCGTCCGAACTGGAAGTCCATGAAGCAGTCGCCCGCGCCCGCGCCGCGCAGCCGGCCTGGCTTGAAATCGGAATTCGCCGGCGTATTGCCCTGTTGAAGAACTTCCAGCAGCTGCTGCACGAAAGAAAATCGGACGTTGCCCGTCTGATCACCCGCGAAGCCGGCAAGCCTTACGTCGAGGCCCTCACCACGGAAATTCTCGTGGTTCTGGATGCGGCCCGCTTCCTCATCGAGAATGGCTACCGCCTACTCCGCGATGAGCCTCTGCCCCATGGCAATCTGGCCATGAAGGCCAAGGCCGGACACGTTCTTCGGGAGCCCTACGGTGTGATCGGCATCATTTCGCCATGGAACTATCCGTTTTCTACCCCCGCCACGGAAGCTCTAGCGGGGCTGCTCGCTGGAAATACAGTTGTGGTGAAGCCATCGGAATTTACCTCGCTGGTAGGGTTGGAACTAGCTTCTCTGCTTCAGCACGCGGGCGTTCCAAAGGACATCTTCCAGGTGGTCGTGGGCGATGGTGCCACCGGTGCCGCGCTGGTCAGCTCCGAAATCGACAAGCTGGTGTTCACCGGAAGCGTAACCACCGGGAAGCGAATCGCGCAGTCCGCAGCCACGCGGCTGCTTCCGGTCGTTCTGGAGTTGGGTGGGAAAGATCCGATGGTTGTGCTCGAGGACGCGGATATCGACGTGGCTTCGAGCGGCGCCGTCTGGGGCGCGTTCATGAACGCTGGACAAACCTGTCTTTCCGTGGAGCGCTGTTACGTGCAACGGAGGTTGTACGAACCGTTTCTCGAAGCTTGTGTGCGAAAAGCGAAACAACTCCGCGTGGGAAACGGCGAGAATCCCGAAGTCGACATCGGACCGATGATAAACGAGCGCCAGTTGCGTATCGTGGAGTCCCATGTAGAGGATGCCAAGGCCCGGGGCGCTCGCGTCTTGACCGGGGGAATGCGGCTGCCGCAGTTGGGCCCGAATTTCTACGCGCCTACCGTGCTCGCTGAGGTTAATCACGACATGCGCGTTATGCGCGAAGAGACTTTTGGCCCCGTGCTTCCAATCATGGCATATGACACTGAGGAGGAAGCTGTCCGCCTTGCCAACGACTCCGAGTATGGCTTAGCCGCCAGCGTGTGGACGCGCGACCGTTCCCGTGGCGAGGCCGTCGCCCGCCGCATCGCGGCCGGGACCGTGCTGGTGAACGATGTCGTTTCGTGCTTTGGCATCAGTGAAGCGCCGCATGGAGGCGTCAAGTCCAGCGGCATTGGCCGTACCCACGGTCGCTTCGGGCTGGAAGAGATGGTCCGCATCAAATACGTCGACATCGATCGCTTGCCGTGGATGAAAAAAGTCTGGTGGTACGGCTACGGCGAGGCCTTCACTCGCCAGATCGAAGGCTTGGTGGATTTGCAATTTGCCCGCGCCGCCAGCCAGCGGCTGCAAGGCGCGTTTCGCTCCGCGGGGGTCTTGTTGAGAAGCCGAAAGCAATAGGGGGCGGCTCGTCACCTGCCCGCTGCGTTTCCGTGCGGTAAAATCGGGATGACAGGACGGCAACTGCGTTGCCGTCTGCGTTCACCACATCGGGCGCGTAGCTCAAGCGGATAGAGCATCGGATTTCTAATCCGAGGGTTGCAGGTTCGATTCCTGCCGCGCCTACCAAAATTTCTGGCGGGCCATCCCAGAGTCCGGAGAAAACATGCTTCCCTCAAGGCGCGCGTTTCTGGCAGGAGCGGCAGCAACGATCGGAACTGTGCCGATGGCTTTGAGCGCAGAGGCGCCAGCATCGATGGCCCGCGAGAAACAGTCAGTCTCTCAGCAGGCGATTTTGGAGATCTTCAAGTCCCTGCCCGGAGATGTTGCCGTCAAGATTCACGCGCCCGCAGCGAATGGCAAGCCAGAGTTTGTGGTGGAATCCAACTCCTCGAAAACGATGTTTGTGGGCAGCGCCATCAAGACTTTTATTCTCTGCGAAGCGTTGCGGCAAGCTGACTCGCCCCAGGTGGTCCAAACCCTCAAGGCGCAGCAACTGGCGCTCGATGCCAGCGTGTGGTCGGTAGACAGCGCAACGTTCAATCCTCCCAATCTTATTGGCCAAGTTTCGGAGCGGACGGCGCTCGAAGCTATGATTCTGCACAGTGACAATACCGGGACCGATATGTGCTTGAAGCACGTTGGCCCGGACAAAGTTCGGCAATTCATCGCTTCGGCAGGACTGAAGAGCGTCATGATCCCCGAAAGCACACGCGCATTTTTCGGCTATCTCTTGGGCGCGAAGGATTACAAGAATTTCTCCTGGGACGAGATTGGAGCGGCTGCCAACTTGCCGATCGTCAATTCGCCCTTGAACCAGGTGCAGTCGCTGGCTGCTTCGGCGGACGATTTCACGTCTTACTATTCGCGTGCCTTGCAGGGAGAGTTCTTCCAGAATAAAGAAACCTTGAACGAATTCCGCCGCGTCCTGGCCATGAGCGACGCCATCTGGCTGCTGCCGCTACCGCTCGGCGTGAGCGCCTTCTGCAAGGGTGGAAGCATCGACGTCGTCGGGTTTCACGCCATATGCGCCCCGGGAGCAATGTTCTTCGATGACCGATGGGTTTATTTCTGTCTGACGATCAATTGGTATGCGAAGGCAGAGAACGATATGGATACGGTCAAAGCGTTCGCCGCAGCGGGAAGCCGCGCGCTCACGCTGGTGAAAGACGCGCTTTCCGCCTAGGTGCAGTCGCACCTCGCCCCGGTTTCGTGCCCGAGAAAATCTGGTAACTTTCTAGTGTGCACGCACCAGACGCCACTCCCCGTCTCGCCAACATCCGGCTGCATCCCATCAAGTCGCTCGACCCGGTTTATGTGGATGTGGCGCGCATCAACCCCTCCGGCGGTCTGGAACACGATCGTGCCTGGGCCCTCTACTCCCTGGAAGGCAGATGGGTTAACGGCAAGCGGACAGCCGCCATTCACGCCATTCGCGCCAACTTCGCCAAGGATCTTTCTACTGTCACCCTCTCTGCGCCCACCGATTCACGAAACCTCGCTGCGCGCACCTTCGCATTTCCCGGCGCTCACGAGGACGCCGCCGAATGGTTCAGTGTGTTCTTTGAACGGAAGATTCTGGTTCGCCACTCCATCCATGGTTTTCCCGATGACACCGTCGCCAATGGACCGACCATTGTCTCCACCGCATCATTGCAGGCTGTAAGCGATTGGTTCCCAGGAGTGACCCTGGAAGAAGCGCGGCTGCGCTTCCGCACTACGCTCGAAATCGATGGCGTCCCGGCTTTTTGGGAAGATCAGCTGTTTGGAGAAAACCGGCAGGAGATAGTGCGCTTTAGCATCGGCGAAGTTGCCTTCGAGGGCAGCAACCCATGCGGGCGTTGTCCCGTGCCTCCGCGCAACCCTTTCACGGGAGAGGTCCTCATCGGTTTTCAAAAGCGCCTCTCAGAACTCCGCGAAGCCACCCTTCCGTCCTGGGCGCCGCGTGGTGCTTTCGAAGATTTCTACCGCTTCACCACAAATACCCGTGTCGCCCCTTCAGAAACCGGAAAACTCCTGTATATCGGCGACCCGCTCACCTTTGCATCGCTAAGCGAACGCACGATTGATTGCAACAGAGCTTGGTGATTGCAACAGAGTTTAGGCCTGGGTGAGAGCAATTCGCGCCGCGTTAATCTTGCAGCGGCACCATGGGTTGGTTGCCCTGGCAGAACGTGGCAACACGTTCCAGGCCACCCTCCGGCTGCGCCACGAATCGTACAGGCCCATAGCAGTAGACGGCATGTCCGTTCTTCGCGAAGTACCAGCGTCCGCCTTTGCGGGCTGGTTGAATCGCGTGTCCAGTTTGCGGACGGAGTGAAGGAATGGAATGGGTGCCGGGCACGGCCAGCGACAGAAATAAGACGGCCAGAGTTCGCATGGTCTTTCCCCTAATTTCTGGAACTTAGCTTGTGATCAGGGTCCTGCGTTCGTCCGCGTCATCCGAAGTGTCTTTCGGCGGTTTCAGCGGAGCTGGTTTCCTGATCTTGCCTGCACTGCGTTCACTCTTGGCGCCGGCTTGGGGAGCTACCTGGGATGACGGAGTCTGCGCCTGGGAGTCCTGCGTTTTTGCCTGGGTCGACGGAGCCTGACTTGACGGAGCCTGTGCCTTTGCTTTTGCCTGGGATTCAGCGTATTGCTTCTGCGCCGCCTTACCCTTCATGGCGCTCAACTGAGCGCTGTCATCGAATAACACCCGGATCAGGTTGCGCTGTGTATCAATGGTTCGAGCCTGTTCCACGATCAGCATGAGCATCATGCCGTAGGCCACCATGAATAACAGCGTCAGCACCGGAACCATGGAATGCTTCGGTTTCGATTCTGCGTCCTCACCCGTCCAGGTCAACAAGTGGCACCCCGATCTAAGCCCTGAGAGAGCAGGCAACGATTGAGAATGCAGCTTGTCCACCAACGGCGAGGAGGTTTGTAAACTACTTAAAAGAAAGCAATTAAACCGCAGTTAGCGGAGGCGTGTTGCAGGCGAGGGTGCAACTTGCTGCACATTATGAGTAACCAGCATGCTGATTACTGAGGTCAGGTCAAGGATATTCGTGCGCACTCCCCTCCGAGCTAATCCTGTTCCCTCATAGACGCCATTGCAGGGTTAGCCTCTGCCCCGCCTGACTGCTGCTTCTGCCAGTCCTGCTCAGTCAACACGCGAATCGGCTCCAGTTTCTTCTTCGCTAAGCCGCGATTGATCGCAGGCAGTTGGCTGTCGGTGAGCTTGTGGAAGTCGGTGATCACATCTTCGAGTTCGTGTGCCAGGGCGGCAGCGCGCGCCACTTGATAATCCCCGGGCCGTCCCTCGTAGTTGTTTATGGCGCCATAAAGCTGGCCGACTAACTCCCGGAGTCGTTCTTCCCCCGTGATCATGCCGCCTTCCTTGGTGGCCACGATCTTCGAGCGCAAACTGTCCGACTCGTCCGCCAGTTGCTGCAGACTGCGGCGCAGCGGATCCTTCTCGCCCACCTTCGCTTCCGCGGTAGTCGCAGCGTCGCGTACCGACTCAATGGCGGCAGTAGCGTAACTCATACGGCTGAAAAGGTTGTACAGCTTCATGATCAGGTCGTATTGGGCTTTGCGGTCTTCCAGCGTGAACTTGGCGCGCGGGTCGAGGACCACATTTATGGTTCCGGTGTAGACCTGGTCACCCTTGGTCAACTTGACGGTGTAAGTTCCAGGCAGAACCCGCGGCCCAGTTGTAGCGTCAAATAGGGCTGCTGCTGCCGGCGGCACCACCGGCGCGCTGAGTCGCATGGACCAAGTCGCCCGGTTCAGGCCGCGGTGTTTGCTTCCCGCGATGGTATCCAGCAGCGTTCCATCCGGTGCGAAAATTTCGATCTTCAGGTCGCCAAAGATATGGCGATGCTTCTGGTAGTAAGTGATGAAGGCGTCTGTCGGCCGGCTAGGGCCGTTGAAGGTTTCGTCCCCCTCGGGCCAGCCGCCCTGAGCGTTGAAGTATTGGATTGCCGGCGGGCCGGGGACCAGCGCCGCGTCTTTCTCCATCAGCGCCGGCTTTAGCGCACGCAGCGGAGTGATGTCGTCGATGATCCAGATTCCTCGCCCATGAGTCGCCATCACCAGGTCCGACGCCCGGGCTTGCACCACTAAATCCCGCACGGCGACGGCAGGGAAGTCGCTGCCCTTGTATTGCGCCCAGCGCTGCCCGCCGTCGGTTGAGATCCAAAGGCCGAATTCCGTTCCCAGGAAGAGCAAGTCCGGATCAACTGTGTCTTCCTTGATCACATGCGCATAGCCGTGTGCGCCGTTTTCCCTGACCGGCAACGCGGTCCACGTCTTTCCGTAGTCGGTCGTCTTATAGACATAAGTGTCCAAGTCGCCGAAGGTGTGACGATCGAAAGCGGCGTACGCCGTTCCTTCGTCGAAACGGCTGGCTTCTACCCACGAGACCCAGGAGAACTTGGGAAGATTGGGAACATTCCCTACCACATTGGTCCAGGTCTTGGCGCCATCGCGGGTGATCTGCAGATTTCCGTCGTCCGTTCCCACCCAGATGATCTGTCCGTTCTTCGGCGACTCCGAAATCGAGTAGATCGAGGTGTGCATCTCGGCGGCCGAATTGTCGATGGTCACTCCGCCGGACTCCTCCTGCTTCTGCTTCTCGGGATCGTTCGTCGTCAAGTCCGGAGAAATCCGCTCCCACGACTGGCCGTGGTCGCGCGACCGGAACAGGAACTGTGCCCCGATGTAAATCGTCCCTTTTTCATTCGGACTCATGTGGATCGGGGTATTCCAGTTGAAGCGGAGTTTTTTCTCCCCATATTCGGGAAGCGGTTTGATGAGACGGATTTCATGAGTAAAGCGGTTGACTCGCCCGATTTCCCCGCCCTGGGCCTCGGTGTAGATATAGTTCGAATCCGCCGGGTCCTCGAACATCCAAAAGCCGTCCCCGAAATACATGTTTTCCCAACGCGAATTGGTCACGCCGCCGGGATAGGAGGAATCCCCCACCCAATCGCTGTTGTCCTGCAGCCCGCCGTAGACGTGATAGGGGTCTGCATTGTCAGTGCTCACGTGGTAGAACTGCGACACCGGCAGGTTCATCTGGTGCTTCCACCGGGTTCCGCCATCTTCGCTGCGCCACAGGCCACCATCGTCTCCGGCATAAACCACGTTCGGGTCGAGCGGACTGATCCACACATCATGAAAATCGCCATGCGCGTTGTTGGAAACGATACTGAAGCTGCGGCCGCCGTTCACACTCAGCAGCAGCACCCCATCGGGTTTGAAGATCTTATTTTCATCCTTGGGATCGACAATCAGATTGCCGAAGTAAAACGGCCGCCAGATCATGAACCGGCCAGCATCGAGGCGCGTCCAGTTCTTTCCGCCATCGTCAGACCGGTAGAGCGCACTCTTCTTGGATTCGATGTTGGCATAAATCACTTGCGGCTTCGAAGGCGCAACCGCCAGAGCCACCCGGCCCCAGGGTTTATCCGGCAGGCCTTTGCTGTTACTGTCATTAATCTCGGTCCAGTGTTCGCCGCCGTCGGTCGACCGGTAGATTCCGCTGCCCGGGCCGCCGGAGCGGAACGTCCATCCCTGCCGGCGGAAGTCCCACAGCGAGGCATAGATGGTTTCCGGTTCAGCCAGACTTCGCGCGATCAGCCCGCAGCCGGTGGAAGCATTCGCGCCACCTAGCACTTTTCGCCAGGACTTGCCGCCGTCAGATGTCTTGTAAACGCCCCGCTCATCGCTGTCGCTCCACAACGGGCCCGTAGCGCACGCCAGCACCGTGTTTCCGTCTTTGTCTTTGGGATCGATCAGGATTTTCGAAATATGCTCGGAGCCGCGCAGCCCCATGTTCGTCCAGTTCTCGCCGCCGTCGGTGGACTTGTAGATTCCGTCGCCCACCGAGACGCTGTTGCGCACCCATGACTCGCCCGTGCCCACCCAGACCCTCTTGGAATCCGACGGATCAATCGCGATCGCGCCGATCGACTGTACTGCCTCGCGGTCGAAGACGGGCTTAAACGTCGTGCCGCCGTTTACCGACTTCCATACTCCCCCGCTGGCCGATGCCGCGAATAAAGTCACACGGCCGTTTTCGTTGACGCCATCCAGGGCCGCGATGCGTCCACTCATGGTTGCGGAGCCGATATTGCGGGCCGGCAAGCCGGAGATGGTGGCCGAGTCGAACTTAACTGGTTGCTGCGCAAAAACCGCCAGCGACAGCAACACGGGAGCCAGACCGCAGAGCCACAAAGAATGAAGATTGTGTGCGGCGGGGAAAAATTTGTGTGTAGCGCGTGGGCGAACCGTCATCATCGAGTCCTCTTTCGAAGCCAAAGCCACAAGTTACAGGGGGAATTCAGTTCTTTTTGGGAGCTTCTCTTAGCATTGCCGGAACCGCAAAATCCGAATCTGGCAGCGGTACATTTACCTCAATCTTGTCGTAGGTGGTGCTTTGCCATTGCGTCGGATCGTTCTTGGGGCCACTGTTCACAGAGAAGGGAAACATCACGCCGCCGACCGCTTTATATGAGCCCAGATCGGCCACGTTTTCTCGCACGGAACCCCGGACGAACTCCTGGCGTTCGGTCCGAATTTCCAGAAAAGTATCGGGATCGAGGTAGTAGTACACGATGTCGCCGTTCTTCAGGCTCACTTTGAGGCGCAGCGCATCGTCTCCGTCGACGATGTCGTGTCCCAGAAATTCCACGGTGTTGCCTTTCGCCTTGTAGTTCACCAGGGGTCCATCGAAATCGGCGTCTATAAGCAGGTCCCGCACATCGTCCTCGCCCATGAGTTCGGGGTCCTTCTTGCCGCCAAACGGCTGAATTTGCCAGCCGGTCGTGCCGTCATAGGCTTGCACCGCGGTCATGCCCTGCAAGGTGAAGGTTTCGCGTACCAGGTTGGGCCGCTTGTTCTCCTGGCTTACCGAGCCATTAATGCCGCCCTGCAGTTCGACCCGTCCAGTCATGCGAATCGTGTTTAGGGCTTTGATCTTTTCCGCGCCGCCTTTGGCTTCGATGTTCTTGGCCACCAGCTCTTCGGCAGTTTGGGAAAAGGCAGGCAGGCTACAGCAGAAAACCGCGAGCAGGATCACTACAGAGTGACGCATTCGCACGTCTCCTTGACCGAATTAAGAACGGAGAAAATTGGTAACGCTAACCTGGGAACACCAACAGGACCCACCAAGATACGGAGATTTGACGTGCTTGCCAAGGGTTGGGAAGCAAGAAAACTCTCAGCTATCAGTTTTCAGCCGTCAGCCCTCCAAACCTAAGAGCTAGGGAACCAGAGCTGACAGCTGACAGCTCTTACTTCAATACCAGCTTGGCAATCGTCGCCAGCTGCATATTTGAAGTACCTTCGTAGATCTTTCCAATTTTCGCGTCCCGCCAGTATTTTTCTACGGGATAGTCCTTGGTGAACCCATATCCGCCGTAGATTTCGATGGCCAGAGAGGTTACCCGCTCGGCCACCTGCGAACAGAACAACTTGGTCATGGCCGCTTCCTTGACAAAAGGCAGACCGGCATCCTTCATCCGCGCCGCGTTATACACCATAAGCCGCGTCGCTTCAATCTCCGTAGCCATCTGGGCGATCTGAAACTGGATTCCCTGGAAATCAGCGATCGCCTTGCCGAACTGCTTCCGCTCCTGCGCATACTTGGCGGCGCATTCCCAGGCTCCCCTGGCCACGCCCGCCATTTGCGCGCCGATCCCAATGCGTCCTTCGTTCAAGGTTTCAATCGCGATCTTGTAGCCCTTGCCCACTTCGCCCAGCACGTTGGACTTGGGCACGCGGCAATCTTCGAGAATCAGCTCGCAGGTGGAAGAAGCACGGATGCCCAGCTTGTCTTCCTTCTTCCCGACGCTGAATCCGGGGAATTCTTTTTCGATAATGAAAGCTGTAATCCCCTTGTATCCTGCTGCCGGATCGACCGTGGCAAACAGTATGAAAACGCCTGCTTCTTTGCTGTTCGTGATCCACAGCTTGCGTCCGTTCAAGACGTAGTCGCTGCCTTTGAGTTCCGCCCTAGTCTGCAGCGCAAAAGCGTCCGATCCTGAACCCGCTTCGCTCAGCGCGTAGGCGCCACAGGTATCGGTCGTCATTCGTGGCAGGTAGCGTTTTTTCTGTTCTTCGGTGGTCCAGCGCAGCAGTGCGTTGTTAACCAGCGTGTTCTGGACATCGACAATCACGCCCGCCGACGCGTCCACGCGCGACATCTCCTCGACCGCCAGAATGGCTTCGAAGAATTTTCCACCACCGCCTCCGTACTGCTCGGGAACCTCGATCCCCATCAGACCAAGCTCAAAGAACTGGCGAATCAGGTCTTTTTCGAATACACCCTTTTCGTCCATCTCTTTCGCCAGCGGACGGATTTTCTCTTCGGCAAACTGATGAATGTTATCGCGGAAGAGAATTTCGTCTTCCGTAAACGCGGTTAAAGGCGAGGGGGAAGGAAGTTGCAGCGTGGTCTCAGGCATACCAGCACCTTCGGCAAAAGGATGGCGAACCTGAAATTCTAGCACCTTGCGCGACGGCAGCGACGGGCAGGAACGGCGTCACCGAAAGAGTCAAATTTTGATGAAGGGGAGTGAGAGCCTTTAAGCCCGCTTGTTTCCGCTGTACACCAGCTTCAACCCATCAGCTTGCAGAATCCTCTGGATCTGACTCCGCGCGTGCACTGCCCAGGGGCCGACGGTATCGAGCTTCACATATGCTCGCCAGTGTTTCAGCGCCTTGCGCGGCTCCTTGATTTTCTCGTAAGCGAGTGCCAGGTTGTAATGCGCGTCGGCGTAAGTGGGAGCCAGTTGTAGCGCAGTGTGGTACGTCTGAATAGCCTCGCTCACCCGCCCGGTTTCATCAAGCACGTTACCCAGATCGAAATAAGCCAAGGCGTAACGCGGATCGGATTCAATGGCATGCCGGTAATGCCGCTCGGCAATTGCGTACTCCTGCCGGTTGTAATGCAGCGTGCCCAGATTAATGTGCGCGGCCGCGTGTTTGGGATCGAGCTCCAGCACCCGCTGATAGGCCGCGATCGCTAGCGACTGGGTTGTGGGCTCTTCTTCCAGCGCGATGCCGCGGGCAAATAGCTCTGCCACATCGCGTGAGGCCGCTTCCGGATGAGAAGTCGCAACCGGCGTGCTGGTCACAACTTTTTCGTGGGGTGAAAAATCAAACATGAACTGGCCGGCGATCGGTTCCACGACTTTGCCCTCATGCCGGAACGCCACACGATGGCCGGTGTTAAAGGCGCTGGCCTCGAGCAGCGGGTTCTCCATCCCCGCGACCTGTTTCTGCATGGCTTCGAGCGACTGCCGGATCACCATGGGCCGCACTTTGCGCGCACACAGGTCTCGCACCTTTTTAATTTGCAGGAGATCAAAAAACGAATAGCTCTCGGCGGCGGCCACCAGTCCGGCTTTTTCCCATCCTGCCAACTGACGCGCCGTGAGCCGCAGTATGCGAAGCAGGTCCGCTCGACTGTATCGGTACACGGTAATTTGGGGACTCTGTGCTTATTATCAGGAAGATTACGTGCCGTTGACAAGGGCAAAGTCGGTCGAAATCCTGTGGAGAACCTGGAAGATTCACATGCCACGGGAGTGGTGCAATTCATGATCCCGGCTGAGCTGTGAGGTAAAGTTGGGCAGGGGGGAGCGGCTCAAGCAAATTCTCGTGAAGACAAACTCACCAGACAGTTCTCCGATTCGGCTCTTCAAGTCCAAACAGGACTGGGCCGCTTGGTTGAAACAAAACCACCGCAAGAGCGCTGGATTGTGGTTGCGGCTCGCAAAGAAAGACTCCGGCCGGCGTTCCGTGTCGTACAGAGACGCGCTTGAAGTTGCGCTGTGCTACGGATGGATCGACGGGCAGAAACGGCCTGAAAGCGAACAGTTCTGGCTGCAGAAATTTCTTCCGCGTTCGAGCAAAAGCATTTGGTCAAGAATCAACCGGGAGAAGGCGCTGGCGCTGATTGCCAGCGGAGAGATGAACGCCGCCGGGCTGGAGGCGATCGAGAACGCCAAAATGGACGGCCGATGGGATGCCGCCTATGATTCGCCCAGCCGCGCTGACGTGCCAAGCGATCTGCAGGCTGCGCTTGATGCAAACCCGCGAGCCAAAGCATTTTTCGAGACCCTTGACCGCGCGAACCGGTATGCCGTGCTTTGGCGAATCCAGACCGTAAAGAAAGCGGAGACTCGCGCCCGGAAAATCGAGCAGTTTATCGGAATGCTGCAGAGGAAAGAGAAAATCCATCCCTGAACAAGCTGGAGCCGACGATCGGACTTGAACCGATGACCTGCCGATTACGAATCGGCTGCTCTACCAACTGAGCTACGTCGGCCTGACATCGATTCTAAATGCGAGGTAAGGAAGCGTAAAGCTGGTGGGGTGGAGTTGTGCAGGGGGAGGGTCTTTGACCTGTGACCTGTCCGGACGGGTCAAAGACTCGTCCCTACCCGAGAGAATTAAAAGCCCCGCACTCCATAAGACTGCGGGGCTTCCCCAAGAAACTCAGCGCTGCTGGCCGAAGCAGAGCATCTATCGTCTGTAGAAACGATGCGGGCCGACGTATCCACGGTAGGCATAGGCTCTGGGGTACCAGCGTCCCTCACGGTGGAAGCCGCGGCCCCACACCGGACAAACGTATCCCGGCGCGTACACCGGGGCATAAACGTATGGGCGCGGATGCACCACGACATACCCGTAGGCCGGGCGCGCGTAAACCGGTCCAACTCCTACTCCTACGAACACTCCAGCGTTTGCTTTCGAGGGGCTGGCCAAAGTAAGCGCAGCCGCCAATCCGAACAGAGCGAGCAGCATTTTCTTTTTCATCGTCTTGCCCTCCGTGCTCTGTTTAGGTCAAACACTCTGAGGGCAGAAAAGTTGTGGCTGGCTCGCATGGGGAAGGGTACCCCGCCACGGTGACTTTGGATTTTGTGTGCTTGCGGAACGGAGGCAACCCCATTCAAGCTGCTCGCGCCATGCCTTCATACTCCGCTTCGGATGGAGCGGGTAGCAAGACCCACAAGCTGTAGATGCCGAGTGCGGTTCCAATCGGGATGTTGGTGAACATCGAAATAAATGCCAGCACGATCGTCAACACGCGGGCCCAGGGCTCGCGTTGCAGCAAACCCCATCCCGCGGCCAGTCCGACCGCCGCCTTGATGAGCAGGAACACCCCGATGGCACTGAGCAACGGGTGCAGAAAGCCGCCCACCTGAGGAGGGCCTCCGAAATCGTGAAAGTGCAGGAATATCGTATTCGCCACCACGATCAACACGACCCCGCCGACCGCATGAAAAGCGGAATAGGCGATCCAGAGAATCCCCAGCAGCCGCACGTGTTCCTGCACGCGCCCTGGCCGTGGATATGCCAGATGCATCCCGCCCACGATCTTCTTCCCGCAACGCGTGCAAAATTCCTGCCCCGCTGCGAGTTCCGAACCGCATCCATCGCAGAACATACGTGCCTCCTGAACCCTCAAGTCTGCGCTTCAATGGCTACGTGTGACAAGCCGTTAAGGTTTCAAATTCGCAGGTCTCAGCGCAAAACGAAAGGGCCGCCCGGCAACTTTGGGCAGCCCTTTCTTAAGGGAGAATAGTTCCAACGGAGGTTCAGGCCGTCAAAACTTTCTGGCGAAATCTTATGGGCCGAAAAAGGGGGGTGTCAAGGAATTTTTGTGAAATAAATACTTTTGTTTTCATCAACTTATGGAACGTGTTAACAGGCTGCCCAAAAGGCTCATTATGAGACAAATCTCGCTCGGTCGACCTTTAAGCGTTTTCGATTGATGAACTTACCTTGTTCTCGGCCCGCGGATCGCCCTCTGAAAGGTGCAATGAAATGAACTCCATGTCCTCGGGGCGATCGAATATCTTGTCAGGGTAAAGGCGCTTCGCCAGCAATCGAATTCCCCCGAAAGCTACTCCGGCCACGGCAGAAAACGCGATCAAAATCCCGCACAGGATGATCACGTTGAACAGCAGATTGGCCAGATTGTCGCGCCGTGTGAAGTGCGTGTTCTCATTCCAGGTGACGTCGGCTTCGTAATTGACTGAACCCAGCAATGCGCGGGCTTCACTTTGCGAAAGCGGTCCTGAAGCGACCACCACAATCGGCCCGGTCCGCTTAGCAAAGATCGGGCCCAGGTCGAGCAGAGGCGTGCCGCCGGGTTGCGCTTGTGCACTCGACTGGTGCGCCGCATCGATTCTTCGCAGGCGTTCGGCCGCAATCTGCGGTGTGGGATAGGAAATCAGCATCAGTGTGGCGTCGCCAGCAGAGCTTTGATAGGTTCCCAGCACCACTTCGGCCCCAGCGTTGAAATCCACGAGCGAGGCGGGTAGCGGAGCGCCGGCCTTTCCCAATCCCACCGGCCCAAACACATACTTGGCGGAGTTCTTCACGTAGCCGGGTTGCGGCAAATAAGCGGGCAGCGCCGGTGGATTACCGTCAGCCCCGGCCGGCCGCGGCAAACTCGCCGCCAGTTCCCGCAGTTCTGCGGCGGACATCGCGCTCAGCTTGTCAAAGACCGCATCAACCAGAATATTGCCTCGGTAAAACAACACGCGCTCGTTGAGCGAAGCCCCTTGATCGCCGATTGTCTCGGTGTTCATTTGGGGCATCTTGTAGTAGGTAAAAGCTCCGTAAGCGCCGCTGGCGTCACCGAAACGTGCCGCTTTGAGGGTGAGCTTGCGGCCGTCATCACGCGTGTAAGTACCCGATTCCAAATCGGTGAAACCATATTCTTTGAGCAGAGCTGTGTTCACCGGATCAGCCACTACGGGATCTTTGCTGGCCTGGATGGTGCCAGTGGCCTGCCACCCCCCGAACTGCTTGGGTAAAATGGAATTCGTGGCGCGGGCGCCCTCGCCCGCGAAAGCGCAGGTGACGGCGACGACCGCCAAAGCCCAAATGACTATTAGAGACTTCATTCTGATGTGCACAAAGACTTCCCCTTAATTAGACCACAGCAGAACGGGAAAAGTTTCGCGTAGGGGGGAGGGCCAAAGGTCGTCGGCGTTATTCTGAGCATAGCCGTTTTTCAGGCGGAGCGAGAGGAATGGGAATCTTGCGTGGATCGCCGTGACCGCCGGGAATCACGCGGCAACCGTCTGGTGACACTTTCCACTTTGACCCGTCTGTGTGGCGAGTGCTCGAAACGAGGACGATCGCCATGCGACTCCCGCAGATTTGTCTAGCCATGTTATTGACGGTCTCCTCTTACGCCGCGGCAAAAGGCTGGGTGAACGAAGACTACGAACTGGTCAAGATCGCCGACGGAGTCTACTCCTTCATCGCTCCCGAGTCTGACAGCGGCGTGGTGCAGAGCAATTGCACGGTGCTCGTCGGCGAAGACTCGGTTCTGGTGGTGGACACCGGCCAGTTCCCCTCGCTCGCGGCGAGCATGGTCGCCGACATCAAGAAGCTCACACCCAAACCCGTGCGCTACGTGGTGAACACGCACTGGCATTTCGACCATGTCTGGGGCAATGCCACGTTCCGTGACGCCTACCCCGGCCTCGCCATCATCAGCACCGAATTCACTCGCGAGATGGTTGACGAGCGGGGCCCGAAGACTCTGGCAACTCAAAGCGCCACCAATAAAGAGCAGGCCAGCCAATTCCGCAAATACGTCGCCGAGGGAAGGCTCCCCGATGGCCGCGTCGTAAACGATGAAATGAAGCACTTCTTCAACCGGCTGGCCGATACTCTGGACCACATCGACGCCGATCTAGCACAAACGGCCCACGCGCCACCCACGGTCGGCTTCGAAAAGGAACTGACCATCGATCTCGGCAAGCGGGAAGTCAAAGTGATGTGGCTGGGCCGAGCCAACACCGGCGGCGACGCCATCATCTGGCTACCCGACGTCAAAGTGTTGATGGCCGGCGACACCGTGGTCTATCCCACGCCGTTTGCCTTCGGTTCATACATGACCGAATGGCCTGTGACGCTGCAAAAGATGATCGACCTGAAGCCCGCCATCATCGTTCCAGGCCACGGGCCAGTGATGCACGATACCTCGTACCTCGCAACCTTGATTGAGATGTTTCAGTCGCTTACCGCGCAAGTGGAGCAGGCCGCTGATCAAGGGCTGAGCCTTGAAGAAACGCGCAAGAGAATCGACTTGAGCGAATTCAGCAAGCGCCTGACCGGAGATGACACGATGCGCCAAGCTGGATTTCGGAGCGCGTTTCTGTATCCGGGAGTCGACCGCGCCTACCAGGAGGCCAAGGGCAAGTTGAAGCCCGAAGCCGAGGATTAGATCTCCGCCGCCACCGAGCCCTGCCTTGTCACTCCACCCCTCCCCTGCCTACAATCCCTTCTGCTTTTGACTCGCAATGCCATTCATGGCGCAAGACGAATTCATCGCCGGCGATGCTCCATTCCCTGCTACACGGTGGTCAGTCATAGAAGCATCCCGCAGCACCGACAGTGCCGAGCGCCAGCGGGCGCTGGAAACTCTTTGCCAGGCCTACTGGAAACCCGTTTACAAATACGTGCGCTTGCGCTGGAATCGCACTGCCGAGGATGCTCAGGACCTTACCCAGGGATTTTTCGCGAAATTGCTCGAGCGCGAACTGCTGAACCGCTTCGACGCCGGCAAAAGCCGCCTGCGGACTTATCTGCGCCTGTGCGTGGACAGCTTCGTAATGAACGAAGAAAAAGCCGCCAGCCGCCAGAAGCGGGGCGGAGAGATCCAGCATCTTGCGCTCGACTTCAAGAGCGCCGAAGAAGAACTGGGTAGCGGCTCGATTGATGCTGCTGCCATTGCCTCTCCGGAATCGCTGGAGGAGTTTTTCGAGAAGGAATGGGTCCGCGGTCTCTTCGCGCTGGCCGTGGAAGACTTGCGCGCTCTCTCTGCCGGGTGCAAGCGTGAGCAGGCTTTCCTTCTTTTTGAGGCGTACGATCTGGATGGTGACGACAACATCTCATACCAGCAGCTCGCCCAGCACTACAAAATTCCAGTCACCGAAGTGACCAACGGGCTGGCCTGGGCGCGCCGCGAGTTTCGCAGAATTGCGCTCGAACGCTTGCGCGAAATCTGCGCCAGCGACGACGAGTTCCAACGCGAAAGCAAGGCGGCCTTCGGTTGGGACGCCCGCTAAATGAGACACCTTTCCGATAAAGCGCTCACCCGGCTGCGCAACGCCGCCCAACTTCCCGACCTCACTGGTACTCGCTACCGCTTGATCGGGCAGGTGGCCCGCGGCGGTATGGGCGTAGTCTACGCGGCCGAAGATCAGGATTTGCAACGCCGGGTCGCGTTGAAAGTGCTCGAAGTACCGGGCGCGGAAGGCGAACTGGCTAACCGTTTGCTGCGCGAGGCGCGCGTGCTGGCTCGACTGGAACATCCGGGAATCGTTCCGGTGCACGACGTGGGCACTCTCGCTGATGGCCGCGTGTATTACACCATGAAATTTGTTGAAGGCCAACAGCTCGACAAATACATCGAGTCCGTGACTTCTACCCCGGATCGCTTGCGTATTTTTCTGCGCATATGTGACGCGGTGGCTTTCGCTCATGCGCGCGGCGTGCTGCACCGCGATCTGAAGCCCGCCAACGTGATGGTCGGCTCCTTCGGCGAGGTCCTGGTCATGGATTGGGGGCTGGCGAAAATTCTAGCCGCGCCGAACGACCCTGACGCGACCACTCAGGACTGCCCCAGCGTCGATCGCCCAAAAGAAAAGACAGGAGTCTCCGTGCTCACCGACCATGGCAGGGTGATGGGCACGCCCGGCTACATGTCTCCCGAGCAGGCGCGGGGTGAGGTCGAAGTGCTCGACGCGCGCAGCGACATTTTCTCTTTGGGTGCTCTTTTGCGATTTCTACTCAGCCACAAACTCGCGGCGTCTTCGTCCGGCCGGATCGCGCCTGCTCTCGAAGCCATCTGTGCCAAAGCCTGTGCTGAGGGACGCGAAGCTCGGTACGCCACCGTGCAGGACTTGGCGACGGATATTTCGCGATACCTTGACGGCCTGGCCGTTGCGGCCTACCGCGAAAGCATCTTCGAAAGGCTGGCGCGCTTTTACCGGCGCTACCATTTCTTTATCTTGCTGATCGCAGCCTACTTGCTTGTGCGCGTAATGTTGGTTCTTTTTTATCGGCATTAGGGTTTAAAGGAATTTCCCGTTCCGTTGTAAAGAACTCTAGAAGCAGAAAGCGGAGGGTCGCTATGAACAAAGTTTGGCTCGGTTTGCTTTTGGGGGCAGTGCTTGGCGCCATTGACGGAAGCACGGCCTGGTTTTACCCCGAGGCGCGAACGCAAATGGCGGGAATCATCGTGGGCTCGACGATCAAAGGACTGATCGCCGGAGTCGCAGCCGGCATTTTCGCCCGCAAGGTGAACTCGATTCCACTGGGAATCCTGTTCGGCCTGGCGGTGGGCTTCGTGCTCGCGTTCCTTGTCGCATATATGCAGCATGAGCACTATGTGGAGATCATTCTCCCGGGAAGCATCGTGGGAATGATTGTGGGATACGCCACCCAAAGGTACGGGATGACGCCGGCCGCTGCTCGTTAGCTTTGGAAACTTATACGGAAAACGGAGAAGGAGAAGAAACATGTCTCGCGTCATTCATTTTGAAATTCCGGCGGCGGACCCGGAGCGGGCGGCCGCGTTTTACAAAAAAGCCTTTGGCTGGAAGATTGAAAAATGGCCGGGCCCGATGGACTACTGGATGGTGAACACCGGCGCGGACACCTGCCCGGGTATAAATGGCGGCCTTTTGAAAAAGAGTACGCAGGTTGCCGGGACCACCAATACGATTGGGGTTGAGTCGGTCGACAAAGCCGTGGAAGCGGTGAAAGCCGCAGGCGGAAAACTGATGATGCCGAAGACGGCGATTCCAACCGTGGGATATTTCGCTTATCTCGAGGACACCGAAGGAAATCTATTTGGCGTTATGCAGTCAGACAAGAACGCGAGGTGATATTGCCGAAGGACTCAGAACGGCAGGCTGTTATGCCTGCCGTTCTCAATCAGGTGCAAGGGTTAGTCTCCGGTGCCGCAGGAGCAAATGCCATGCCCGCTGCCCAGGATACCGATGAAGGAGCATTCGGCCTGGATGTTAGCCAGTTCGGTAGCTCCGAGAGTGGAATCGGAAGACTCTGTCTCGGTAATCGGATAGGCCGATCCAACCTTGTTCTGGATATGAGTCACCCAGGCGCGAAGGTTAGCGGTTGGAGTAACGTTTGCGGTCGGATCGCATGGCGAGTTGTTCACTGCCGCCGACACAACCTTGACCACGCCGCTCTGCAACAAAACGCCGGTCAACGGATTGCTGTTCAAATCCCGGTTGACCGAAAGAGTGCGCAGACCGTTGTGACTCTCGACGCAACCGCAGCATTCTGAGAGCTGTTGGTCGGGGGCGAACACGTAGATCATTGCGCACACATTGCCGTAGGTTAAGCCGGGATTATCGATCCGCACCGTGCCGTCCGGTGCGCCCGCAGTATTGGCATTTGAAAAGTAGTTGATCTTGAAAACGTCTTGCGCGGAAGCAACTCCCATGCCCACCGTGAGCAGGCTCAGAGTCACCAAAGCGATTGCAACCACACTTAGCTTTTTACACATGATCAGTACATCCTCCTGGACGTAGCCCAGCGAATGAAGGGGGAGGGAAGGGTTTCAACCTGGGAACGCTTTTGTCACCCTACGCCGTCACGCGGTTTTTCCCTATCGTCCAAATGGCTTAGCCGTGGGATGCCCGGTGTTTTCGGGCATTTCGACGGGCCTGATGCGGCATCGGTCCAGTAACTTTCTTGATCCTCTCGAAAGAGTGACGGATTAACGGAACGCGGGGAGGGAACAAAACACTTTGCGAGTGTCTACTGTCCTTCGCCTTTGTCAATTTTGCTGGCGACTTTCACTCCGCTCAATCCACTGACGTACTTGGCAATTCCGCGATAGAGCGATTCCGCGATGCGCTGGCGGTATTCGGCGGTTTCGAGCCGGCGTTCGTCGCCAGGATTGCTCACGAACGAAATCTCCGCCAGAATCGACGGCATATTCGCTCCGATCAGCACAATAAACGGCGCTTTTTTCACTCCCCGGTCACGCACCCCGGGGCTTTTGGCGGCGAGACCGTTGTGCAGCGAGCGCTGCACGTCGGTGGCGAACTCGCGCGATTCGTCGATTTTGTCTTTGAGTGCGATCTTCTTTACCAGGTCTTGTAACTCATGGATGGAATTCTCCGACACCGCGTTTTCCCGCGCCGCGACGTCCAGGGCATCGGCCGAAGAAGTAAAGTTCAAATAGTAAGTTTCCACCCCGCGCGCGTCGGGATCGCGGCTCGAGTTCGCGTGAATCGAAATGAACAGGTCCGCCTGTTCCTGATTCGCGATGGCCGTGCGCGTCTCAAGCGGAATGAAAGTGTCGTCGCTGCGGGTGTAGACCACTTCCGCGCCCATGCGAGCTTCGAGCAACTTGCCCAGCCGGCGCCCGACTTCGAGCACCAGATCTTTTTCTTCCAGGCCGTTCGGCCCAATCGTGCCGGTATCATGCCCGCCGTGGCCCGGGTCGATCACGATCTTGCCAATCTTCAGTCCCAAGGCACGAATCAACGACCGGTCGCCCTGCGCCGTTGGCCGTGCCTCGCGAGCATCGATTCCGGTCTTGGAGAGGGGTTTCTTGCTCCTGGAATTTCGATGCTTACTGGTCTTGGTCGCGTCCCCGTCGAGCTTCCTTTCCGGCGAAGCGGGCCCGGTTGCCTCCGAGGCCGGTGCCGAGGATTTGCTTACGGGTTTAATTTCCGGTGGCTCGCTTTTCGCGACGGTGACGTCATCGTCTTCCGCTTCGACGATTGTCTTCTTCGGTGAGGTCGAGGCAACAGATTCCGGTCTTGCCGTTAGTTCCTTGTCGAGCGGCTTCGAAGCGGTTGCGTCAAGAGTCGCTGCTGCTGGCCCGGTTTCGGTGGGCTTAGCTGTCGCAGCCTGTGCTGTCTGTTTTCCCTGACTGTCCCCATGAATATCAATAATCAGCCGCGCCGGATTGGGCAGCAGGAACGCGTTGTAGCTGGAAAGGTCATTCACTTCCAGTACGATGCGGGTCTTGCCCGGCTGGAATTGCGCCACGCGGATCTTCTTCAGGAAGCCGTCGTCCACGTCAAATGTCTTGCCCGCCAGCGTGGAAGCCAGGCGGGCATCGGAAAGGTCGAACACCAGGCGATCAGGCCCATCGATGCGCTGCGACTCAAACTTCATCTCCTGCTCGAGATCGGCCGGTTGAAGATCGACAGCAACCCGCGTGTAGTCGGGCGTGGACCAATGCCGGATGCCGGTGACCCGTGCCGACTTCCTTTCGGAGGACTTGATCTCTTTGGCTGGGGCGTGCTCTTCGACCTGTGTAGCGGGGACCTGTGCCGAGTCAGCGGCTTCCTTCGAGCGGAGTGCCGCCTGCTGCATCGGTTCG
Source organism: uncultured Acidobacteriota bacterium (assembly GCA_963759395.1). Taxonomy (GTDB): domain Bacteria; phylum Acidobacteriota; class Terriglobia; order Terriglobales; family Acidobacteriaceae; genus CAVWZH01. The sequence goes on from CAVWZH010000007.1 coordinate 859,551, forward strand.
GCGAGCGCCGCGCGCGCCTGCTCTGCCAAGTGATGACGTGGGTAGCGCCGCAGGAATTCTTCAAACGTCGATTTTGCCCGGGCCGGATCGCCCAGGTCATTTTTGTAAATTTCACCGATCGTGAACAAGGCCTCAAATCTGTACCGGCTGCCGGGATATTCCCGCCGCAAAAATTCGTATTGTCCGATAGCCGAGCGCAGCGTCTTTTCGTCGTCGAAGCGCCTGCCCATCTCGACCATTAGTTCAGCCACGGCCACAACGCTGGGATCGGCCTTGGTCGAAGCGGGGGCGGCGTAATACACCTGGCGATAGGCGTTGATCACATGCTGGTACTCCCGGCGGGTGCGTTCGGTTTCGGGACGCCCGTTCAGGGCCTCCCGCATGCGTTCCGCGCTGGCAAATTGGGTGCGTGCCCAGCTTTCAGAACGGTGACTGGCAGCGTAGGCGGTTGCAGCTGGCAGCAGTAGCAACAAAACGGCACACCATCGCCGCGCGCGTTGGCTTCGCTCAGGATTCTTCAATTTTTCTGGCCCGTAATCGCTTGCTTCGCGTACTTCAAACCGCCGGCAAAATTATTCCGTGTTGCTGATGGTGAGCACGCCGCGTGCATCCCGCTCCACTCGAACCGGATCGCTAACCGGGTTGCCCAGAATGCGGTACCCGGGATCGCTGCCGCCGTAATACAACTGCGTGATCCGTTTTACGTAGTTGCGGGTCTCCGCGATGTGCGGAACGCCCGCGCTGCGCGCTACCGCGCCCTGGCCTGCGTTGTACGCTGCCAGCGTGAGGCGCACGTCGCCGCCGTAGCTCTCCATCAGTTTCTTCAGATGGCGCACGCCGGCGTCTACGTTCTGCTCGGGATCAAACGGGTTGCTCACTTTGAGCTGCCGGGCAGTCTGTGGCATCAGCTGCATCAATCCCATGGCCCCCTTGCGGGAAACCGCGTTGGGATTGAAGTTCGATTCCACTTTGATCACTGCCCGCACCAGGCTGGGGTCGACGTTGTGCCGTGCCGCTGCCTGATCGATCGCTGCGTCGATTTCCTGCTGCGTGAAGGGTTTCCCCCGCACGAAGCTGGACGCCTGCTGCGATTGGCTGACTTCTGCCGCGGCGGAGCGCGCCGCGCGGACGTTGGCTGAAGCCACCGGCTTCCACCGGTGGTCGGTCGGACTCCAGTAAACCAGTCCGCTCGAAACAAACGTGGGCGCCTGAGTCCGGCGCGGAGCCGCCGGAATCGAGTCGTTCACGTAGACCTTGCGGCCGTCATCGTCAGTACTTGCAGTGATGGGAGCAGTTTTTCCAGAAACGGCTTGCGCGCGCACCTGTGGCGTAGTGAAAGAAAGGAAGGTCGCGATTACGGGACTAGCCATCAGGGCGAGTTGCAGGTGTTTTCGCATAGCCGGGTTTTGCTGTTCGACGCGCGAGTGCCTTTCTTAGTTCTGACCGTCCATTGCGCAAAACGCGCTGGACGCAATACACCCTCGCATCGCGCTACCCGGAACCTGACGGAGAATCCCTACCAGAGTGAAGCGATTATAGGCTGGCGGGGGGTACCGGGCAATCATACAAAGGGACATAGAACCAACGAAGGTAATCTTCGTAAGCTGCTGATGAGGATGGCTTTACGTTTAATTCGAGGTTACCGGGAACCGCTGGAAGGCAGCCCTTTGGGCCGAATTCGGGCTTCAGGCAGCCCTGGAAAGGCTGGGAAGGCCGGAGTGAGGGCAAAGCATGGGTCGCTCTCCGCCTGACCTTGTGCGCCGGGCGCACAACCCCGGGCGAGGCATTCCAGGATGGGGCCCATAGCCGAATTGGCCAACGACTTTTTACCCCGTCCGGCTGCTTGTAGTACCCTCCGGTTGACCACCCATGACAGAACTGCCGCTCCCTCAACCCCAGGCACCCGATTCCCTGATGCTTTACGGCTTCTGGTATCGGGCTCGGCCCAGCGGGGATGTACATCGCGGCGCATTGCAGAAAGCCACGCTGCTTGAGACGCCTCTGGTTTTGGGCCGGGACTCCCAAGGCGTTCCTTTTGTCCTGCATGACGCCTGCCCGCACCGGGGCATGCCGCTTTCCTGCGGGCAGTTCGACGGCTCGCAAGTGGAGTGCAGCTACCACGGCTGGAGGTTCGACGCCCATTCCGGACAATGTCAGGTGATTCCGTCGCTGACGGCCGATCAGAACCTCAAAGTTGACCGCATCTACGCCGGGAGCTACGCCTGCGAGGAGCGCGATGGGTACGTCTGGGTGTTCATTCCTGAGCCCAAACCCGCAGCTGCGGGCTTCTCCAAAGCAGCCGAGCCCGCTTTTCCGGTGCCGGAGGTGCCCAAGTTCGGTGATAAATACAACCTGGCCCACCTTACCGCCGACATGCCGGTCTCGCGTCGACCACGGCATTATCGGCCTCATGGATCCGGCACACGGTCCGTTCGTTCACCAGGCGTGGTGGTGGCGCAGCCGGCATAGCATTCATGAAAAGCAAAAGAACTTCGAGCCCATCCCCAATGGTTTTCGGATGAGCGCGCACACGCCGAGCTCAAACAGCGCGCCTTATAAGCTGCTGCGTCTCTATGCCGATGCCGACTCGATTACCACCACCATCGACTTCGTTCTTCCCAATCAGCGCTTCGAGATCATCCGGGCAGGAAAGTATTGGTTTGCGTCTCTTACTACGGTCACACCCATCACGCGCGCTCAATGCCGGATCGACGTGGTGGCCTGCTGGAACATCTTTCGCTGGATGCCCTTCGGCACCGAACTACTCAAATTTGTATTTGCGCAGTTCGTAGAGCAGGATCGCCACACGATGGAGTTGCAATCTGAGGGGTTAAAGCACAACCCTCACCTTATGCTGATCGATGACGCCGATCGTCCCGCCAAATGGTACTTTGCGCTAAAAGCGGCGTATCTCGAAGCGAAACGCACAGGCACAGAGATGAAGCATCCCATGACCGGGCCGGTCACCCTAAAGTGGAGAAGCTGAATTAGTGTGGCGCGATGAACGTGTGGCGCGGACACTCTTGTCCGCGCAGTCGACTGCAGAAATCAATATTCGGAGAAAGCTGAGTGATCGAGCAAGCGGTTGAAATTCAAACTCCCGACGGAACTAGTGATGGTGTTCTCTATCACGACGAAGACGGCAGTCCGCGCCCCGGCGTTCTCCTATTCACCGACATAGGCGGCATCCGCCCGGCTAACCTCGAACTGGCGAGGCGGCTCGCATCTCAAGGCTACTCTCTGCTCGTGCCAAACGTGTTCAATCGCACCGGACGAACGCCGCTTACACCCACACTGCGAAGCTTGTCCGAAGAGGCAGGGAAGCGGCGCATGGCGGAATTGACTCAGCCACTGACGCCGGAGGCGATGGAGCGCGACGCGTCTGCTTATGTCGACTTCCTTCAGTCGCAGGGTTATGTCGGTCAAGGCATGATAGGAGTAGTCGGTTATTGTTTCACGGGGAAAATGGCCCTGCACGCCGCCGCCGCACGGCCCGATAAGATTGTTGCCGCCGCGTCATTTCACGGTGGCGGCCTGTTCACCGATTCGCCCACCAGCCCGCATCTCACTTTGCCCCGCATTAAAGCCCGGCTTTACTTCGCTCACGCTACAAAAGACCGCAGCATGCCCGAAGAGGCCATTGCGAAGCTCGACCGCGCACTCGAAGACTGGGGTGGACGGTACGAGAGCGAAACTTATGAAGGTGCGTTCCACAGTTGGACGGCCTCCGATAGTCCGGTTTACAACGCGGCGCAGGCTGAGCGCGCATTCGAAAAATTGAAGAAGTTGTTTGAGGAGACGCTGACTTAGCCATTCCTGGCAGAACCCATTACTTCTCGGAGGAGTCTTTCTCTTCGCTCACCAACCACTCCAGTGCTTCTTCGCGCGTCTTGAACACCGGCAGGTCGCGCTGGGAAAATGCCTTCAAATTCTCGTAAAAAACCTTCGGCAGTCCGTCGACCCCCACCCACGCCGAACGCTTCAGGTATGGCCGGTCGAGCACGAGGCCTTCTTTGACGGCGTCCATGATTCTCTTGTGGAACTTGGTGCCGGTGAAATCAGCCAGCAACAGAAGCGAGCCTTTGGCGTGGTTTGCAGCGTACTGTGGAACCAGGTGGGAGATCGTCTCCAGGTCATCGGGTGAGCAGTTGGAGCAATCCACTAGAAGAATCTTCTTGCCCTGGTAGCTGATGAGCCGGATGCGGTCTTTCATAGGGTTCCTCGAAAGTGCGCGCTAACTGGGAACCGGGAACGGAAAACCGGGAACTGGGTGCCAACTTCCCAACAACGATTCAACCAGACTGTAAGCCTCGCTGTCACCAGATTACTCTGAGTCCTTCGTAGAGCTCAAATTTTTCATCCGTAATAGCTATCTTAGATAGCTATGTCAACGGAGAATTAGACGAGACAGAAGGGGTTGGTGGCATTAACTGGCGATCTGTTGCTGACTTGTCATCCTGAGCGAAGTAAGTCCGATTCGCTTTGCGAATCGTACTTACGGAGTCGAAGGACCCCTATACCTCCGGATCGCCACGAGAAGCATCAGGGAGTTCTGCCTGCACGCTGTCTTCCGCCCGCAGCAAGGGGAGAATCCCTCGAAGCGCTCGGGGTAGTGATCACTGCGAGGGATCCTTCGACTGCGTAGGCGCTTCGCTTTGCGAAGCACCCACTTCGCTCAGGATGACAATAGGATGAGTTCAGTTCCCGAGGAGTGATTCCACTACACCATAAGCGTCGCTCAACGCGCCATCCAGCGCGCCGGGATCTTTTCCGCCGGCCTCAGCCAAATCGGGCCGCCCGCCGCCTTTTCCTCCGACTTTCTGAGCCACGGGACCGATGACTTTACCTGCCTGAATGCGGCTGGTGAGATCTTTAGTCACGCCGACGATCAGCGACACGTTGCCGTTCGTGGCTGAGCCGAGGACAACGACGCCCGAGCCGAGCTTTTCGCGCAGCTGATCGACCAGAGTGCGCAATTGCGGACGTTCGAGATTGTCCACGCGATGGGCCAGGACTTTCACGCCGCGAATGTCTTTAACTTTTTCGTTGATGTTTGCAGTTGAGGAAGACGCCGACTTCATCCGCGCCTGATCGAGTTCGCGCGCGAGGCGTTTGATCTCGGCATCTTTTTTTTCGAGTTCAAGTTTCAAGGCTTCTCCCGGCGGGGTATCGGCCTCCCGGGTTGTAAGGCTCGCCACAACGTTTTCCAGTTCATGATCTTTCTGGAAGTGGTGCAACGAACCTTCGCCGGTCACTGCCTCCACGCGGCGCACCCCGGAAGAAACGCTGCCTTCTTTCAGAATCTTGATCAGGCCGATCTCTCCGGTTTGCGCGGTGTGCGTGCCGCCGCAAAGTTCGGTGGAGAAGTCTCCAATCTTGATCACGCGAACTTTGTCTCCGTACTTTTCGCCGAACAGCGCCATGGCGTGATATTCGTTGACCGCCACGTCAATCGGCACGTTCTCGATGACCTCAATCTTGTCGTTGCTCAGGACTTCTTTGTTGATGAGGTTTTCGATGTCCTGCAATTCTTCGTTTTCGACAGCGGTGAAATGCGAGAAGTCGAAGCGCAGGTGATTGGGCGCGACCAGCGAGCCGGCCTGCTTGACGTGCTTGCCCAGAATTTCGCGCAAGCCAGCGTGAAGAAGATGCGTGGCCGTGTGGTTGCGCATGGTGGCCTGGCGGACTTCAGTGTCGACCACCGCGTCGACTTTGTCGCCTACCCTGAGGGTGCCCCGTTCTTGTCGCGCACTTTGCGACAAGGGCGGGGCTTTTACGATCACCTGATGTGCGCGCACACCCTGGATCGGGTAGTAGCAATTTTTCACGTCGGCGATGACCGTGTTGTGATCGTCGCTGTAAAACCATCCACGGTCGCCGACTTGTCCACCGGACTCGGCGTAGAACGGCGTGTGGTCGAGAATCACTTCGCCGTGCTCGCCCGGTCTGAGTTCCTGCGCGCCCTGGCCGTTGTGGATGATGGCAAGCACTTCGCAGTTCCGCGATTCCGTTTGTCGATAACCCTCGAAGATGGACGTCGGGAGCTTCTGATAAGAAGGATTGGCGGTTTGTTTCGCCGCGCCCTTCCAGGAAGCACGAGCGCGGGCGCGTTGCTCGGCCATTGCATGGTCGAAGCCTTCGGCATCAAAGGTCAGGCCAGCGTCGCGAACCGCGTCTTCGATGAAATCTCTAGGCAGGCCATAGGTGTCATACAGTTTGAACGCCTGTTCGCCACTGAGGGCGGGGAACTTCCCGATCGGATTGGTCCGCAACCGCTCTTCAGCAAGCAGGATATTTGTGTCTCTTTCTTTGTACGTTCGTCCTTCTTTGCTGGCGAAAGCTCCATGAAGCGCTGACGACAGTTCCTCTTCCAGCTTCCTCAATCCGAGATCCATCGTTCGCGAGAATCTTTCTTCTTCTGCAAACACTACTTTGGAAACGCGCTCGGCGGTCTCTTTCAGTTCTGGATACGCATCCTGCATCAGATCTCGCACCGCGAAAACCATCTCGAACAAAAATGGCTTCTCCTGGCCGAGCAATCGGCCATGCGTGATCGCTCGGCGAATGATTTTGCGTAGCACGTAGCCCCGGCCTTCGTTCGAGGGCACCACTCCGTCTGAAATCAGAAATGTCGCGGCGCGGGAATGGTCAGCGATGACGCGCAGAGAGGCTGCTGATTTCGTGTGAGCTTCTTTGTTCAGCTCCTTCTTGAGTGATGTTCCCGTCAACTCTGCCGCCTTCGCAATCAGCGGCGTGAACAAATCCGTCTCGTAATTCGAGATCACACCCTGCAACACCGCGGTCACGCGCTCCAACCCCATACCCGTGTCAATCGACGGCTTGGGCAACGGATTCAGTTTGCCGCTGGCATCGCGATCGAACTGCATGAACACCAGGTTCCAAAGCTCCACGTAGCGCCCGCAGTCGCAACTAAAGGCGCAGTCCTGATGTCCGTGCTCTGACGCCGCCGGGCCCATGTCGTAATGAATCTCGCTGCAGGGGCCGCAAGGTCCAGTGTCGCCCATCTGCCAGAAATTGTCTTTCAATCCAAACTCGAAAATCCTGTCTTTCGGCACGCCTTGCCCGAGCCATAGGTCATAGGCCTCGGCATCGCGCTGCATGCCGCCTTCGCCATTGAAAATGGTGACGTAGAGTTTGTTCTTGTCGATGCCGAACCATTGCGACGAAGTAATCAGTTCCCAGGCGTAGGCGATGGCGTCTTTCTTGAAATAGTCGCCAAAAGAAAAATTTCCCAGCATCTCGAAAAACGTGTGATGGCGGTTGGTGAAGCCGACGTTTTCAAGATCGTTGTGCTTTCCACCGGCACGTACGCATTTCTGCGAAGTTGTGGCCCGCGTGTAGTCGCGCTTTTCCAGTCCGAGAAAAACGTCTTTGAACTGGTTCATTCCAGCGTTGGTAAACAGCAATGTGGGGTCGTTATGCGGGACGAGCGACGAGGAATGCACCTCGCGGTGCCCTTTCTGGACGAAGAAGTCCAGAAATTTCCGCCGAATTTGCGAGCCGGTCAGCATGTTGGGAAATTACGTTGATTCCAGATATCGATTCTAGCATCGGGAGGGCGGCGGGGGGCGGCGTGGTACGGTTTGTAGATCCCCAAAAAGAATTGTCATTCCGAAGCGCGGCGTTATGCGCGAGGAATCTGCTGTTTCGCTGCTGGCAGAAAGCAGATTCCTCGCCGATAAAGCTGGCTCGGAATGACAGGGGTAGGACCGTGTGTGTGCGAACTGCAGCACTACCAAGCTAGTCTCTCGCTTATTTCGGCGGCGCCGGCTTGTCTTCGCCGGTGGCTTTTTCTGCGCCCTTCTTCACTCCGTGACCGACGCTTTTCACGCCCTTGGTGACGCCATGGCCGGTCTTCTTGGCGGCATCTTCAGTCGTGTCCGCAGCTTTCTCTGTACCTTTAGCGGTCTTGTTGGCAGCGGTCTTGGTGACGTGGCCGGTGTCTTTGGCGGCTTTCTTGGTCACGTCGCCCGTTTTGTCGGCAGCTTTTTCCGTCCCCTTGGCGGTCTTATCGGCCGCGGTCTTGGTGGCGTGGCCAGTATCTTTCGCGGCCTTGTCCACATCCGATCCCACGCTTTGGGAGTAAACCAATGACGAGCACAACAACGTGATGGCGAGAATGATCCACTTGGATTTCATGATGCTCCTCCTGAATTTTTGCAGAATCGACTGCTGAGTATGGAGCATTTCAGACGAAAAAGGCAATGCTGCGACATCTCTTCGAGTTTATTCAGTTCCCGTTTCGGTCTCGAGTGCACTGAGGGCTTCGTCATCCACGTCCCATTTCTTGAGGATCGAGAAAATCGTTTTCGACGCAAATCCGGCGCGCATCAGATTGCGGAAAATCCGCGCCGCCTGCTTCCGGTCTTTCGGTTTTGTCAATCGCTTGCGCCGCAAATATTCCCGCGCCTGCTTCTCGTCATTCACTTCGTCGTAGACGGAATCAATCGCCTTTTCAATCACCTCGCCGTGAACGCCCTTGGCCTTGAGATCGGTTACCACGCGGCGCCGGCCGAATTTTTCATTGTCGCGGCGGAAAGCAGAATAAGCCGTGGCATATTGCGCATCATTCAGATATCCCTGATCTTTCAGGCGCCGGATAACCAGTTCGATCAGGGTCTGGCCATACTCGGTCTCGGACTCGATACGCTGCCGCAGCAGGCGTTTGAGTTCTGCCACGGAGCGCATTCGCCTTCCCAGAGCGCCCACAGCGTACTCATAAGCCTCGTCTTCAGTATGAAATTTTCGGGAACTAAAGAACGCCATCATGCGTACCTTACTCCAAGAGAAAGGATTCAGAAAATGATGCACATCTTGTTACAACTTTTGACAATCATTTAACAGATCCATGGTGACACCGGCATCCAGAGGTCGTCTAAAATGGAGAACAGAGAGAACCAAAGGAAGGCAATCATGCTGACGCTGGACGTGGAAAAAGCCAATGATGTGGCCGTCGTAAGGTGCTCTGGACGGCTGGTGCGCGGAACCGAGATTTCTACCCTGCGCGATGCTGTGGTGTCGGAGAAAAATACCCGGATCATGGTGCTCGATCTCTCCGAAGTGGAGGCGCTCGATGCCGGCGGACTGAATGCCCTAGTATCGCTGCAACTCTGGAGCCGGAGCCACGGCGTGCAGCTTAAGCTGGTGAATCCCTCGCCCTTCGTACGCGAGATGCTGATCTCGATGCGGCTGGACCGGGTGTTTGATATTTCCTCGCTCCACGACGCGCTGCTGGTGCTGAGCCGCCCGCCGCGCCAGGAGTCTAAGTGTGCCATGGCCTGGTAAGGGCCTGGATTGATTGGAAAAAGAAGAAGGGCGCGCCCTGGACGCGCCCTTTTTATTTTGGAGACAGGCCTCAGCGCCCGCCAAAACCGGTGGCTTGCATGGCATTGCGTGAAATGTCGCTGCTCGAGGCCACGCCCTGCATACGCAACTTGAAATCGTCGGCGTTGGAGGCGTTTTCCAGCGCGGTTTCGTAGGCGATCAATCCCGCCTGGAAAAGATCCCAGAGCGATTGGTCGAAAGTCTGCATGCCGTATTGCGATGTTCCAGCGGAGATGGCGTCGCGGATGGAACGCGTTTTCTCCGGCACCAGAATACACTCGCGGATGTACGCCGTGTTGATCATCACTTCCACGGCGGGCACGCGGCCCTCGCCGTCGCAGCGTTTCATCAGGCGTTGGCTGATGACGGCGCGCAGCACAGCAGCTAATTGCAAACGAATCTGCTTTTGTTCCGGCGGCGGGAAGACGGCGATAATGCGGTTGACGGTTTCCACTGCGTCCAAAGTGTGCAACGTAGAGAACACCATGTGGCCGGTTTCGGCGGCGTGCAATGCCGTGCCGATGGTTTCCATGTCGCGCATTTCGCCGACCAGGATGACGTCCGGATCCTGACGCAAAGATGCGCGTAGCGCGGCGGAGAACGACGGCGTATCCACCTCCACTTCGCGCTGGTTGACATAGCCCTTTTTGTCGCGGTGGAGAAATTCGATCGGGTCTTCGATGGTGATGATGTGCTCGGCTTTGGTGGAGTTGATGCGGTCGATCATGGCCGCCAGCGTGGTCGATTTACCAGATCCGGTGACGCCGGTGACCAGAATCAATCCGCGCGGCATGTCGCAAACCTGCTCCACAATTTTCGGCAGATAAAGTTCGTCGAGCGCGCGAATCTTCGTGGGAATTACACGGAGAACCAAGCCCACTTGGCCGCGCTGCTGAAACACGTTCACACGGAACCGGCCCAATCCGGCAACGCCGTAGGCCATATCAATTTCCGTGGTCTCTTTGAATTTCTGTTTCTGACGCGCCGACATCATGCTGAACGCCATGGTCAGCATGTCTTCGGCGCTGACACGCGGCTGGTCCGTCAAGGGAGTCAATTCGCCATCGATGCGGAGATGCGGGTAGTTTCCGACTTTAAGGTGCAAGTCGGAAGCCCTTCGTTCCATGGCGATGCGCAGCAGGTCATCAATATTCATTCAGCACGTCCCCTTGAGACAGAGGTCAGTCGGCCAGTGATTTCGTGGACTCAGGTTGCAGCCGTTATCATGAACCGAAACGTCACCTTCCCCAAGATGACCTAAGTAATGGGACTGACGGACCATTTGTCCGTGTGGGGACAGGTCTTTGACCTGTCCGAGGCGGCGAGGTGGCTCGAGACCCCCATTCTGATTGGTAAGAAAAAAGGCGCGGACAGGACGCCCGCGCCCGGAACTTACTAGGCCGAAACTCTACACACCCACCGGTTGCTTGCTTCCCACGGGCACCGGCGTGAGCCAGTTATGGCGATCCGCCTTTTCGCCGCGGATGATCGCGTAGAACTCCTTCTGAATGGCTTTCGTGATGGAACCCATCACGCCCTTGCCCACGCTGATCTTGTCCACGGACCGAATGGCAGTAACCTCCGCGGCGGTACCGCTGAAGAATGCTTCATCGGCCACGTAAAGCATTTCGCGCGGAATCGATTGTTCGACCACGGGAATGCCAAGATCGCGCGCAATCTGCAACACGGAATCACGTGTGATGCCGGGCAACACCGAGTTGCCGAGCGGCGCCGTCTGCAAAACGCCATTGCGCACCACAAACACGTTCTCTCCGGAGCCTTCGCTCACGTAACCCTCCGCGTCGAGCGCGATGCCCTCAGCGTAGCCGTTGACAATGGCTTCCATCTTGATGAGCTGTGAATTCATATAATTCGCGCCTGATTTGGCCATAGCGGGAAGCGTATTGGGAGCAATGCGGGTCCATGAAGATACGCAGACATCCACGCCCTGTGCTGCGTCGGTCCCCAGATATTTGCCCCAGGGATAATTGCAGATATAAACCTCGGTCGGCGAATTGAAGGGATTGACACCCGCCTCGCCGTATCCGCGCAGCACGATCGGCCGGATGTAGCACGGCCACACGCCGTTGTTCTTGACCACAGCCGTCAGGGCTGCGACCAGCTCGTCGCGGGTGTAGTCCACATCGATGCGGTAGATCTTGGCCGAATCCAGCAGCCGCTGCATATGCTCCGGGGCGCGAAAAATGGCCGGCCCCGTGGGCAGCTCGTAGCAACGGATCCCCTCAAATACCGACGAGCCATAATTCACCACGTGCGACATGACGTGCAGGGTGGCTTCATCCCAGGGGATCAGTTTTCCGTTGTGCCAGATTTTCTCGGTCTTTTGAATCGCCATGAAGACTCCTAAATGGGGTATCCAGATCTTGGATGCGCATTCTCTTTGCCACAGAAATGGGGGACTGGCAAAAGTAGATTGCGGTTAATTATAACCGAGGGATTGAGAGACACACCGCCTCACTTCACACCGTTGGGACGGTTACACAGGTAATCCGGGAGAAGTCGGTTTTATGGCCCACTCAATACGCCGGCGGCAGCCCCATCTTCACTACCAGCGCGCGATAACGCGGATCCGAATGCAGGAAGTCGAAGGCTTGCCACTTCTGCAAGAACACCAGCAATGGATCGCGCTCCCGAAAGCTGTGTTCTAATTCGCGCAATGTCTCTTCTTTGCGTCCGAGCATGGCGTAGTCATACGCCAGATGAATCGGGGAAAGGTATCGTTTGCCGGCGCGCGCTTGATCTTGTCTGAGGAAGACTAGGCCTAACGCCGCCTCGCCCCCTCCTTGCTCGACCGCCCGCCGCGCGGCCTCAGCAGACTGCTTGTCACCTTCGGCTCGAAAGATCTCTTGCACTTGCTGTGCGGCCTCTTTATTCATGCCTTTGTACCGGTAAGCCTCAAATAGAAGCCATTGAATATAAGGGTCCTGGGGCAGGATTTCTGCGCGCACGCCCAACTCGGCGATGGCCGCGTCGTAGTTTCGTATACGAAGATAGGCAGCCCCGAGTGCGTCCGGCCGGCCAAAAGGATCAAGCTCGGTGGAGCGCTTCTGTTCCTGCAACGACTCATCATCCCGGTTCATCGCAGCCAGGATATAGGAGTGTATGTGGCGCGCCTCGGCATAGTTAGGATTCAATTCGATGGCGCGTAGCGACTCTGCCTCGGCCTTCCGCCAGTCCCACCGATTGAAAAGATAGTAAGCAGCCATCGAATTGTGGGCCTCGGGCAACGAGTCATCTAATTCCAGAGCCTTGAGGGTGTACTGCTTGTCCTTTTCGAAGGCCGCGTCTGGAGGAACGTCACCGTTTACCGCGCTGGCGCCGTAACTGTCGCCAAGCCCGCTCCAGGCAGCGGCGTAGTCGGGCTGTAGCCGAACGGCCTTCTCGAAATACTCTTTGCTGCGCTCAGTATTCCCAGCAAACCAGTAGTAACGGCCTTGCAGGTAGGCGTCGTGCGCCTCGGGACTGACCTGGCGCTGCGGTTTGGCTGGAGTTGAACCAACCATGGCCTCGCTGGCGATCGTGTGGGAAAGCTCCTCGGGTAGGGACAATGCCCCGTTCAGGTCGCGGTCATAGCTCTGTGCCCAAACGTGGGTATCGCTGGGCGCATAGATCAGTTGCAGATTGACGTGCACGTGATCAGCAGAACGATTTACCGAGCCTTCCAGGATTCCGTCTACGCCGAGAGCCTGGGCGATCTCACGCAACGGCCTGCTCGCGCCTTTGTACTGCATCACCGACGTATGGGAGACCACACGCAAGGAACGGTTCTGAGCGAGAGCTGTGATCATCTCGTCCGTCATGCCGTCGGCGTAATAATCCTGCGAGGGGTCGCCGGAGAGATTCGTGAGTGGCAACACGGCAAGGGAGTGAATGGGGCCGATTTGATGCCGGGCAAAAATGCGCTGCCCGAGTCCCTCTCTGAGGGCCAACACCGCCCCGGCGATCAGGCAGAGGGCGATCGCCGCGACCGGCCACCAGCGGCGCCCCTTGGCTGGTGAAACTTGATCCGATGCCGAGACCCTTGCCTCGACTCGAACAGGTATGTCGGCCGCCCGGGCGTCTCCGTTTCTGTCGGCGACAAAGCGGTAGCCTTTGCCGGTGACGGTCTGCACAAAGCGCGGCTGCTCGGGGTCATCTCTGAGGGTCTGTCGTATCTTGCGAATCGCCGTGTTGATCCCATGCTCGGTATCGACGAAGACGTCCTTGCCCCAGAGCCGCTCGATGATCTCCTGGCGGCTGACCACGTGGCCATCCTTCTCCGCCAGCAGGATGAGCAACTCCATAGGGATCCGCTCGATCTTCAGCACTCGGCCATTGCGTCGCAGCTCATAGCGGGCGCAATCCAGCTCGAATTCGCCAAACTTGCGGGAGGCCAGGGACACGGACAACCTCGACGACGGGGGACAAAACTATAGCATTGTTTATGGCGTGATGGCTGAACTATCCGCTAGCTCAATCACTTACAGCTTCACCTATTCTTCACCAAAGCTTCATCTCCCATTCCTTGTGCAAACCTGCCCTCCAAGGCAGCATGCCCCTCCGATGAACTCGGCTCTTTCAAAGGAGATTGCATGAAATCAACATTTGCAAAGCTGATAGCGGTTCCCGCCATCCTCGTTGTTGTGGGGATACTGATGACGACTACGGCGAGCGCCGACTGCGGAGGTTTCTCGAGGGTCAAGCGCAACGCAACCGTTCAACGCGAAGCCTGGGATAGCGGCGACAAACAGCCTTCGTTCGGGCTCGCTCCTTACTTCTTGGATCCCATCGTGGGCATGTGGCAAGTGACCTTCACCGCCGAAGGCAACGGCACAAGCGGTCCTCCGGACGGCACGCCCATCGACGCGGCCTTGGTGGTCTGGCATGACGACGGGACAGAAATCATGAACTCGGGGCGACCTGCGCAGGACGGGAACTTCTGCATGGGAATCTGGAGGAAGACGACCTACAACACATACAAGCTGAACCACTTTGCCTTGGGCAATGACACAGCCAACGCGCCCAGCGGGATCGGAAATCCGGCCGGCCCGACGCACATCGTTGAATGGGTGTCCATTAGCCGAGATGGACAGTCCTATAGCGGTACGTTCACCCTGGACGCGACCGACACCTCGGGGAACAACGTCGCTCACATCCTGGGCGTGATCTCGGCAAAGCGTGTGACGGTCGATACCACGAGCGTGTTCTAGGCGCTGCTTTCGGCAACACCCACGCAGGGGCAGGGCGGGTCACTGACCCGCCCTGCTCAGTCATCCTGAGCGAAGTTGTCGTCCGCGAAGCGGAGGACAACGCAGTCGAAAGATCCCTCGGAGGTTGATTTCACTGCGGCCCCAGCCGGGAATTCTCGCCCCCTGGGCGGCATCATGGGAACTCCTTTCCAAGTTCATCGCGGAACAAGCCACAAGGGGTCCTTCGACTTCGTGGCGGTTTCGCTTCGCGAAACTGCCACTTCGCTCAGGATGACAAGTTGGTAGTTCGGGTCAGTGCATGGAGTAGGACAGCCGAGGGCGGCTGTCCCCACGTGAGTTGTTTGAGGTCAGTGCGCCGCTGTGGGCACGGGTGGGACCACGCTTGGCGTTAGACTCGCCTGCGCCAGCAGCCGGCAGCTCATCCCCACGAAAATACTCGCCCTTGGCCGCCCGCATCTCGGGCATGGCGGCGTAGGGTTTGCTGTAGTCATTGGCGGCGTTCCAGAACAAGAAGCCGATGCCGCCTCTGTTCTTCGCGGTCAGCACCTGCACTTCGATGTACTTCGGAGAATAGGTCCTGGTCCGCCAATGGAACGCCTGCAGCCAGGGCCGAATCACGACTCCGCTGCCCTGGGTGATCTTCTCGAAGCGCTCCATCGACTCGCCGATAAAATGCTCAGGCGCGTCGCCGGGGCGGGCGACGCCATCCATGCCGAAGAAGTGCGAGGGGTAAATCATGGGGGAGAGCACGTCGCAATACTTGGCCATCTGCACAATGTCCTGCCCGGTGTGCGACAGGTCGACCGGCCGCTGCCAGGCCATGATGCCGAATACGTCGAGCGACAACAGAGCGCCCGTGGGGTGCAGCTCAGCGTAGGCATGTTTCAGGAAGTTGGCGATCACGTCTGAGCGATGCCACTCGGGATGCTCGGTTTGAAAGACAAAACTCGCGTCTTTCTGATCGCCCTCGGCAGGGAAGCGGACATAATCAAACTGAATTTCATCAGCGCCGGCTTCGGCGGCACGCATGGCCAGCGCAATGTCATACTGCTGAACCTTGGGCTGCGAAGGGTCGGTCCAAACCAGCTTGCTGTTCTCGCGCCAGGCCTGGCCGGTGCGATGCGATTTCACTGCCAGCTCTGGATGCTCCTTCACCAGCCGTTCATCGCGGAAGATGGCGACGCGCGCAATGGCGTGCATATTCTGCGAGTGCAGGAAGCGCACAAACTTCGGGAGATCGTGGATCGCAGCGTGGTGGCTTCCCAGTAATGGATGCTCGAAGGGAATGTTAACGCTGCCGTCACTATCTTTAATGTCGAAGACTACCGCGTTGCCGCCCACTTCGCGCCAATGTTGAATGATCTTGATTCCGTGGTCGCTGGCCGCCATTACGCCGGTTAAGTAGATCGCGCGGACTTCGAAATCCCGGGCGATGGGCACCGGTTTCTCGACAATGGGAAGCGGCAGGATTCCCGGAACGATCACTGGCTGCCCGGCCTTGAGAAAGGTCGAATGCAAGTCGGGATTGGCTTTGTGCATGGCTTCGGCCAACTCGCTGGAGGTCAGATAAGTCGTCTGGGAAAGATAATGACGTGCGATCAGCGGGATGCTGTCACCCCGCTTGGCTTCGTACAAAGCACTGCCGGGAGGAGCGGTTATGAGGGAGGGCTCATTGGTCTTCGGAACTAGCGGAACCGCGGGTCTGGACGTGCGCAAAAGCTGGGGAGGGCTTTGTTGCGCTCGGGCTAGAGGGGCAGAAGCCAGATACAAGAAATTGAATCCGTATACCAGACAATGGATGACAGCGAAGACGAAAGGGCCAAGGCGGCGCAAGTTGTTCTCCATGAGGCTGAAAGCTGGGACGATGCTAGCGGGGGAAAATGCTGGGTGCCAGTTACGTCAGGTCAGCGCTGGCATGTCGTGGGGGCAAGCCCATTTGGGCAGCAAGAATCTCCCCGCATGCGCAAAGGTTTTCTCTTTTTCCACTTTCTGTTTCGGCAGTGCCTGTGATACCTGAGGTGGAATAAAGCATCTAAAACCTCTAGGAAGTTGACGATGGGTGGGCTCCCAGGGGATGGCGAGCGATTTGCACTGACCCAGACTGGCCGACGATAAGAGCCCTAACGAAATCTGTCTCTTATTGCGAAAGGTTCGTTCCCCCAGGAACCCGAGGAGCCCGGAAAGGGATGCGCCACGCCCTATGAAAACCGTCCTTAGCACGCCGCTCGATCCTACCCGCCGTAGCAACGACGCCCGCGAATTCGAAGGTGCCTTGCGCCGCCGCATTGTGGGTCAGGACCAGGCAGTTGAAAAGGTGGTCGAGATCTACCAGATGTTTCTCGCCGGGCTGAACCCTCCTGGCCGCCCAGTGGGCAATCTTCTATTCCTGGGGCCGACCGGCTCGGGCAAAACCCGGGTGGTTGAAGCGATGGCCGAGGCGCTGTTCGGGGATGCGCGCGCCTGCATCAAGATCGACTGCGCGGAGTTTCAGCACTCCCACGAAATTGCCAAATTGATTGGCTCGCCTCCGGGCTATCTGGGACACCGGGAAACTCATCCGCTGCTCACCCAGGAAGCCTTGAATCAGTGGCACACGGAGAAGCTCAAACTCTCGATTCTGCTGTTCGACGAAATCGAAAAGGCCTCGGATGCGCTCTGGCAGTTGCTGCTCGGCATCCTCGACAAAGCCACGCTCACCCTGGGAGATAACCGCCGCGTCGATCTCTCGCAATGCGTCATTATCATGACTTCGAACCTGGGTGCAGGCGAGATGACGAATCTGGTGGATGGGGGCTTGGGATTTGCGCCCAAGGTCGTCCAGATTGATTCGGCTCTCGATGAGAAAGTGCAGCGCACGGCAGTTGACGCCGCCCGCCGCAAATTCACGCCGGAGTTCATGAACCGCATCGATAAGTCGGTAGTGTTCAAGACCCTGCGGTCCGAACACCTGGGGCAGATTCTGGAAATCGAGCTGGGACTGGTCCAACAGCGCGTCTTGACTGCTCCGGCCGCGAACCAGTTTGTTTTCAACTGCACGCCCAAGGTAAAGAGTTTCCTGTTGCATGAAGGCACCGACCCGAAATACGGCGCCCGGCACCTGAAGCGCGCCATCGAGCGGCACATTGTTTTTCAACTCGCCAATTTGGTGGCCACCGGTCAGGTGAAGCTGGGAGATTTCATCCGCATCGATCTCAGCCCGGAAGGCCGTTTGACGTTTGTGAAGGAAGCCGAGAACGCGATGGTGCCGATGCTTCTGGAGCGCTATGGAGCGGCGGCGGGAGTACCGGCTGCGGCACGCCCGGCGCGCACAGTCGCCATCCGGCGGGAGCTCGGCGCGACCGGAACTTTAGACACCAAGTAACCCTCGTCAGTTGTAAGAAAAAATGGCGCCGCGCAAACCAGCCGGCGCCTTTTTTTGGACCCAGCTTTCACCAGACCTCACACCGCTTGCCCGCCGTCCGAACCATCGGAGCGTCCGCCTGGCAACTGAACGCCTTCTGGAATTCCGGCAAATTTGACAGCGGTCCGTTCACGCGATACTTGCCGGTGGGATGCGGGTCCGATTGCATTTGGACCCTTTGTTCCTCGATGCGAGTGGCATCGCCGCGCCATTGTCCCCAGGCAATGAAGAATTGCTGTTCGGGTGTGAAGCCATCGATGTCCGGTGGGCGCGACTTGCCTTGCAGCGATTTCTGGAAGGCGATAAACGCAACCTTCGCGCCCCCAAGATCGCCGATACTCTCGCCGAGAACCAGCTTGCCGTTGTGATGAACTCCTGGCTCGATGAAATAGTTGTCGAACTGGTCGACGACGCAGGCGCCTCGCTCTCTGAACTGTTTCAGATCGGTCTCGGTCCACCAATTCCTCAAGCGACCGAGGTAATCGAACTGCGCGCCCTGGTCATCGAAGCCATGCGAGATTTCATGCCCGATCACAACGCCGATCGAGCCATAATTGACGGCATCGGTTGCATTGATGTCAAAGCCGGGCGGCTGCAGAATGCCTGCCGGAAAGACGATCTCGTTCCACAACGGGTTGTAATAGGCGTTGGAGGTCGGCGGGGTCATTCCCCAGCGAGTGCGATCGACGGGCTTACCGATGGTGTCGAAATCATCCTGCACGACGAAGCGCCGGCCCGCTAGGTAGTCTTCGAAAAACGCATCGCGCCGAATCTCAACGTGACTATAGTCCTTCCATTTGTCCGGATAGCCGATCTTGGGATCGAAGGTGGCGATCTTGGCCATGGCCCGCTCTTTGGTTTCGTCGCTCATCCACGGGCGGCTGAGAATATCGTCGCGCATCGCCAGAAGAAGATTGCGCACCATCTCCTGGGCACGTGCCTTAGCCTCCGGCGGGAAATATTTCTCTGTGTATTTCTGGCCCAGGGCTTCGCCGAGAAGCTGGTCGGTTTGTTCCACGCAGCGCTTCCAGCGCGGCTTCATCTCGGCCTGGCCGCGCAAATATTTGCCGAAGAACGCGTAATCCTCTTCCACGATCGGGGCGGAGAGCGCCTCGGCAGTGGAGTTCAGCGCCTGCCACTTGAGATAGACCTTCCAGTCAGCCAGCGGTGTCTGCTGCATTTGCCGATCGAATTCCTGCATGTATTTGGGCTGGTCGACGTTCATGTCGACATCCTGCGCCAGTTGCTTGTGCTTGAAGTAGTCCGTCCAGTCAAAATGAGGAGCAAGAGCTTGCAGTTGAGCAAATGTCTTGTTGTGGTCAGTTGCGCTGGGATCGCGAAGGGTGACATTGTCGAACGAAGCTGCCGCGAACGCAGTCTCCATCTTCATAACGGTCTGAGCTGCCGCAGCGGCGGATTTTTCATCCCAGCCGATGAGCGTGAACATTTTGGCCACATGCGCTACGTACTTCTCGCGTGCCTCTTTGAATCGCGCATCCGGCTTGAGGTAGTAATCACGGTCCGGCAACGCGTAACCACTGGCGCCGACGTCAGCCAGTGTCCATGTAGGTTTGTGAGGGTCGGTGGAACTGGCGAGATTAAAGGGCACCGCAATCTGAACGTCGTGCAGTTCGGCCATCACGGGCTGCAAGCCAGCGTTGTCTTTCACGGCGTCGATTTCTGCAAACCACTTCTTCAGCGGTTCGATGCCGCGAGCATTCGCGCGAGACTCGTCCATACAGGCGCCGTAGTAGTCGCCGATAATCTGGTCAGTGCTGCCCTTGGCGGCGTTCTTATCCTGCTGCGCGGTCTCGAGGACTTCTTTCAACTTGTTCTTGGTGGTCTCGCCCGATTCCCACCGCTTGCTCCACCGTACCTGGGTCGCAGGAATGGGATGGTTCGCTCGCCAGGTGCCGTTGGCGAACTCATAAAAGTCATTGCAGGGATCAATCTTGCGGTCGAGATCGGTGCCATCGATTCCGTGACGGGATGAGGTTTGAGAAAACAAAGCTGGCACAAGCAAGAAGAGTGATAACAACGCTTTCACAAGGCGCATAGGGTGGGTCTCCGGGAACTTTGCCTCTGAGAACATTCAGCAGAAGAATTCGTAACGATTCGCAGGCTGCCAATTGTAGAACACGCAGGTCAGCCGCGCCCGTACCTTAGACGGGGATGCGGGGTTTCGGGAAGCAAGCAGGGAACTTCGTTGGTGATTCCGTCGATCAGGATCACAGAACAGGGTTCTACGATCCCTGTTTCAGCTCGACCAGCACCTGCCGTGCGATTTCCTTCAAGGTCTCGAACACGCCGACGCCCTGGAAAGCGACTGCTTCCAGCACTGGTTCGCCCTTGCGCGCCAGGTTCTTGGTCAGGGTTTCCACCGGAAGAACATTTGGCAGGTCACGCTTGTTCAACTGCAGGATATAGGGAATCTTTTTGAAGTCGTAACCGTGCTCTTTCAGGTTATCCATGAGATTGTCGAGCGCTTCGATGTTGGCGTCCATGCGCTCTTCCTGAGAGTCGGCCACAAAGACGATCCCGTCCACGCCGCGCAAGATCAGCTTGCGGCTGGCGTCATAGAACACCTGCCCGGGGACGGTATAGAGATGGATGCGAGTCTTGAAACCGCGTACCGAACCGAGGTCTAAAGGCAAGAAGTCGAAGAACAACGTTCGCTCGGTCTCGGTGGCGAGCGAGATCATCTTGCCTTTTTGCTGGTTCGCAGTTTTCTGGTAGATGTGCTGCAGGTTGGTCGTCTTGCCGCCCAGACCGGCGCCATAGTAGACGATCTTGCAGTTGATCTCCCGGGCTGCAAAATTAATGAAACTCAATGCTTTCCCCGATATGCGCGGCCAACGCTCGCTCCGGAACGTTTCCGCAAAAGGATTTTGCTGATACTGCTGGTTTTATACCACACGCTGAATGTGACTGGCAGGTTACTCCGGTTACTTGTCACGCACCGGTCAACAGCAAACCCAGCCTGGAGTGGACACTAAATATCGGCTTGCAAAAGCGCTCGGGACACCTCCCCAACCCCAGATACCCGGCGAGGATACGGAGAATCTTCATCGGCCTGCACCGGCCGGATAGTAGCCTGATTTCGCGATCACGTCCACGCAGGGACGCGTTGACGAGGTGTGGCATCCTGGCCGCGCGACCCGGACTTCAATCTCGCGGTAGACGCTGCTCACCGTAGCGCGCGTCATGTACCCCAGGGTGTACTGGTTGCGCGCATCCCCGAGCGCGGCGGCGTAGGTGTCCTCGATAACGTCGGGAGAGAATCCGGTGAGGATTTCCCCGCCAGTGGCATTGGCATATTTGGGCAGAATGTCGCCGTACTCGAACTTTTTCAGATGGAACCGTTCCAGCCGGCCGTAAACCGGAATTGCCGCTCCTTCCAGGGCCACGCCATAGACTTGGATCCCGTTGGTCAATAGAACTTTTAAAACATCCCGATAGCTGGCCGTGCTGTGCGACTCGCGCCCGTCACTGATTACGAAAATGACCTTGCGCCGGGAACGGTCGCGTTTGCCCAGATCGACGGCAGCAGCCAGAATGGCGTCATTCAGTACGCGGTATTCGCGAGGTGGCGAATTAGGGTGAATCGTGCCTTGGTCGAGAGGCACGCCGTTCACGATCGGTCCTTGCGGCCCGAGCGGTCCGTCCATGACGGGCACTCCGTTGTTGCGGCCGCTGACTGTCTTCAATTCATCAAGCGCCTGGGCAAGCTTCCTGCCCGCTGCGGCGAAGCTCGACATCCGCGAGACGTTGCTGCTGTAAGTGTAGACCGCGACTTCGTCATAGACGCTGAAGGCGCCTTCCAGCGCGGGGAACGTCTTCTTTACCTTCTCCACCGCAGTATCCGCCATGCCCAGGTCGATGATGACGGCTGCCGACATGGCAAAAGCATCGGACGTGAAGAAATTCAACGGTTGTCTCTTGCCATCTTCAAACACGGAAAAATCACGTGGCAACAGGCCGCTTAACAGGTGGCCGGACTCGTCTTTCACCATGACCGGGACTAATACCTGATTGGTGGTCACGCTGAATTTGTACAGATCCTGGCTGGAAGCCTCCCGTTCCTGGGTTGCGCCGCCCTCAGGAACTACAGTGATCTTCATGGGCGGCGGAGGAGGCGGCGTGCCGGAGTCCCCAGACGGCGGCGCAGACGGGGGTGCGGTCGGAATCGGAAAAGTTGGGTTGGCGGTGGTAGGCGGCTCCTGGCTGGCTGGAAGCGGTGGCTCTTGCTGGGCGGCCGGAGGCTGTGCTGGCTTAGGAGCTGGTGCAGGTGCGGGGAAGCTCTGCGGCGGGCGGGTCGCTGAGGGCGCATCTGGGATGTCCTGCTTTTGGTCCGGTGGCTGCTGTGCGCTCAAGGCCAGGCAGAGAGCAACGGCCAGAAACACCAGTCTTGTTGCTCCCGAGATCATTCCGCGCAAGCTCAAATCTTCATCTCCGGCCGGCTTTGCTTTCCTTGTCTCTGCTTTCTCTCTCTCTTTGGGATGCTGGGAGCAGGCGTTTCGTGCATCTAAGCTCTCTGGGATAGACTAACAAAAACCGCGAGAGAATATCCTGATGCCCAAATTGCGCCCCATTGTAGTGCTTACCGCCCTGAGCCTTATCCTTGCGGCTAGCCCGGTTGCGATTTTTGCTCAGGAAATGCCGCGCCTGGCACAAAGCCCCTCGAGTGACCAAGGCAAAGATCAGGACCAGGGCCTCGACACTCTGAAAGTCAACGTCAACGTAGTGCAGCTCTTTTTCAACGTCAAGGACAAGAAGGGCGGACTGATCGCCAACCAGACCAAGGATGATTTTGAGATCTTTGAAGACGGTAAGCCACAGACTATCAAGTACTTCACTGCGGAATCCAATCTTCCGCTGACGCTGGGCATTCTGATCGACTCCAGCCCCAGCCAGCAACGCGTGCTCGATATGGAAAAGGAAGTCGGTGCTGCCTTCCTGAGCCAGATTTTGCGCGACAAAGACGAGGCTTTCGTTATTGGCTTTGACGAGAACATCGATCTGCTGCAGGACTTTACCAACTCAACGCGGCGTTTGAAGGACGCCCTCAACAGCGTGCGCATCGGGGGCGGTGAGCCAGACCCACGGGGAATCCCGGGGATGGGCGGAGGGCCGGTTCCCACTATGGCGAGGGCATGCTGCACCATGCTTTACGACGCGGTTTATCTGGCGTCGCACGATGAACTGTCGCAGGAGGTTGGGCGGAAGGCGATGATCCTGCTGACCGATGGCGAGGACGAAGGCAGCAAGCTCAGGATCAAAGACGCCATTGAAGCGGCCCAGAAGTCCGACGCCATCGTCTATGTGCTGCTCTGCGCAGACCGCGGTTTTTACGGGATGGGTGGCTATTCCGGCCAGGGCGAAATGAAGAAACTCACTGAGGAAACCGGTGGACGGGTCATTGAGGTCGGCAACAAACCCGAAAAGCTCAGGGACGCCTTCGATCAGATTTCCAAAGAACTGCGGAGCCAATACAACATTGGCTACACGCCCACGAATGCAGCTCTTGATGGAACTTACCGCAAGATTGACGTCCACTCTAAGGGCGGCTACAAGATTCAGGCCCGCAGCGGCTACTACGCCACCGCGCACAGCAAGGAGTAGCAGGGTTTCACCGCGACTGTAAATCTCCCGCCAATGTCATCCTGAGCGTAGCGACCTCTTCGCGAGCGAAGGGGTTGCGAAGTCGAAGGACCCCATGCGGGCCGACCCTGCGTCAAGCCTGGAGAGGAATTCTCACGATGCCCTCGGAGAACCCATGGAAACTCCTCGATACGCCGGTGCGGCATTTGCGTACATGAGGTCCTTCGACTGCATGGTTCCTTCACTTCGTGAACGAACCGCTCCGCTCAGGATGACAGGGCGATGCGGGTGCCGACGAAAATCAACGATCCTTTAGCCGGATCACGAACTTTAGTCCCGACCACACTTCGTCGACAGCGCACACTTTCACGTCGACCAGGCCCGCCCCGAGGCCGATCGTTCGCACATCGTTTTCGGTCAGGTCGGTGGCCACGCCGGAAGTCTTCTTCGGCCAGCTTACCCACAACATGCCTGCGGGCGCGAGGAGCCTGGCAAACCGGGGAAATTCCTTTTTCAGATGTGCCCGGCTGTTCACGAATAGCATGGCGAAATCGAGTGGCGGTTTACCATCTTTCACAGTCTGGCACTGCGCCAGCGCATCTTTTAGATCCGTCTTCACTTTGCCGGGCAAGTCAAGAAACGCTACACGAAATCCCGGTTTGATGCCCAGTTTCTTGGGTAAGGGAGTGCCGGAGTATCCCGCCATCTGGGGACCTATTGAGTGGGCGCGTAATAGCCGTGGCGGCTGCGCACCTTCAGGTTCTTGTGGTCCTGCGCGAGGATCTCGACGGTGTGATAGCGGCCATCGGAGCGCAAATCGGCGGGGCGGTAGGAGAGCGCATACTGGCTGCGCAGTTCATCCTGAATTTCGGCGAACGCGTTGGCCACATCGTTCAGCTGAAAAGGAAAGAAGGGGCGGCCGCCAGTGGCATCGGCAATGCGTTCCAGAACGCGGTCGCCACGCTGATGTCCGCCCATGACATTGGTGCTGATGGTGTAAACGATGACTTCCGCACGCTGGGCCATTTCGATGGCTTCCTCGCGAGTCACGTGGCTGGTGTTGTCGTCGCCGTCGCTAAGCAGCACAATCGCGCGTCGCACCGGGCCGCTGTGAGGCTGCTTCAAGAGCTTGTCGCGGCAGGCGAAATAGAGCGCGTCATACATGGCCGTGCCGCCCCCGGGGCGCAGGGCCCGCACTCCGCGGGAAAGTTCTTCGGTGTTGTCGGTGAAATCCTGAGTCACCTCCGGGGTTACATCAAATCCCACCACAAACGCCGAGTCGTAGCGCCGACGCACGGTTTGATTAAGGAATTCAATCGCCGATTCCTGTTCAAACTTGAAACGGTCGCGCACCGAATTGCTGGCATCGATCAGCAGTCCCACCTGCAATGGCAGATCGGTTTCACTATGGAAGCTGCGGATTTCTGTGGCCGGGCGACTGTCGTCGATTACGCTGAAATCGGTTTTCTTGAGATCTCTTACATAGCGGCCGTGCTTGTCGGTCACGGTGAAGACCACATTCACTTCGTTGACCGGAACGCGGATGGTCGTGGTGGTTTCGACCGTGCCGGATGTGTCCGGATTCGAGGGGGCGCCAGGATCGGTTTTTGCCGGCTTATCCGGAGTGCTCGGCGGCGTTGTTGTGGACGCCGCTGGAGTTTGGGTTGCACTGGCCGTCGCGGATTGTGCCGCAGGGGGCGGGCGCAGGCTTTTGTTCCTGTTTGACCGAGGAAGGTGCTCCCGGCAAACCTTCTGCGGCAGGAGTTTGCCCCGCTGCGAAAAACACGAACGACGAGAGCAGCGCGACGCCGCCCGCCACAACAATAATCCGGCTGACCTTCATTTCTCCCTATTATATCCACACAGCCTGCCCATCTGGCATGGACCTGAGCTAC
Source organism: uncultured Acidobacteriota bacterium (assembly GCA_963759395.1). Taxonomy (GTDB): domain Bacteria; phylum Acidobacteriota; class Terriglobia; order Terriglobales; family Acidobacteriaceae; genus CAVWZH01. The sequence goes on from CAVWZH010000007.1 coordinate 885,002, forward strand.
CCGATGCGGGCAAGAAATGCTTCCAGTTCTTTGGGCAAAGGCCGCGTAAATTTCATGGCAAACCCAGTCCGAGGGTGGGCGAACTGCAGAGCCGCAGCGTGCAGGAAATTCCTGTCCAGCGAGGGGCTGCTGCCCTGGCGCGTTCTCAACTCTCGCGGGGCCCCGTAAAGCGCGTCGCCCACAACGGGATGGCCCAATGATGCGAGGTGAACGCGAATCTGGTGGGTCCGGCCAGTGTCGATGCGCACTTCAAGCAGAGTGAACTTTCCGAAAATGGACTCGATTCTGCGCGTCACTGCGTAGTGGCTGATGGCCGCGCGTCCCCCTTGCCGCCGGGTTGTCATACGCACCCGGCGCACCCGGTCGCGGCTGATGCCGCTGGAAATCGTTCCCCGATCTTGTTTTACCCAGCCGTGAACCAGGGCGACGTATGTTTTCTTGACCTGGCGTGCGGCGAACTGCGCCGCCAGCTTGCGGTGGGATTCGTCATTTTTTGCGACCACGATCAGGCCGCTGGTGGTTTTATCCAGGCGATGCACGATGCCCGGCCGCAAGTCACCACCAACGTCTGAGAGCTTGCCGAAACGGTGGAGCAGCGCATTAACCAGCGTTCCGCGGTTGCGATCGTCTTCTGTGGCGCCTGCACCGGCATGCACCATCATGCCGGCGGGTTTGTTGATTACGGCGAGGTCGTCATCTTCATAAATGATCTCGAGAGGAATGTCTTCTGCTACAGCGCGGAGGGGTGGACGCGGAACGTCGGCGACGATTTCGATTTGTTCTCGTCCACGCAGGCGCAGCGACGCCTTCGCTGGCACGCCATCAACCAGCACCTTTTCTCCTGCGATGAGTTGCTGAACCCGTGCCCGGCTCACCTTGGTAAGGTGCGTTACCAGAAACTGGTCCAGCCGCTTACCCGCATTTTCTGATGTGACAGAAATCGAAATGGGAAATTTTCCAGACAAGGTTTTCAAGTTAGGCGAGTCAAAGGATATCGCGAGGCGAGCGCAAGACAAGAGCAGATTTTTTCGGTAGCTCTGTGTCCCTGCGATGAAAAAGGTTCTATCGTGCTTGGGCTGCGACCGGTTTGGCCACGCCGCTACGCAGCCACCAGATGATTCCGCCCAGGAGTACCAATCCAACCGAGATCAGCTGCGTACCAGTCATAAGTCCGCCCAAGACCTCGCCGCGCCCCGGATCATCGCGGATGAATTCCAGAAAGAACCGGGCAACACCATAGAGAATCAAGTAGGCGCCAAACACCTGGCCATCGAACTTTTTTCGCCGGAACAGCCACATCAGGATGAAAAAGTTCGCCAGTTCGACCGCAGACTCAAACAGCTGCGTCGGTTCGAGCGGAACGTTCAGCGGAGTCGACGAATTCGCGTTCGCAATGGGGTTGGTGAAAGTCACGCCCCAGAAATGCTGGGTAGGCTTGCCATAGCAGCAGCCGGCGGCAAAGCAGCCCAGGCGGCCGATGGCGTGTCCTAGAGCCAGGCCGGGGGCAAACGCATCGCAGGTCGCGAGCGGCGGCATGTGGCGCTTGCGGATGTACCAGACGGCGGCGACAAAAGCAGCAATCAGGCCTCCGGAAAAAACTCCGCCCGCTTGCAACGTACCGAAACTGAATAAGTTCGCTGGGATGGGCGGCGTAGTAACTCCAGTCGTTGATGATGTAGAGAATCTTGGCGCCCACGATGCCACAAAAAACGACCAGAATGCCGAAGTTCCAGGCGTCGTCGGGATTAATGCCTTCTTTCTGCGAGTTACGGACGCTGATCCACAGCCCGGTCAGTACCCCAATAGCGACCAGAAGCCCGTAGGTAGGCAGGAAAAACTTGCCGATATGAAAAAGTTCAGGAAACACTAATTAGTTGGATGCTCCAGACGCGAAATTGGAACGACTCCAGTTTAGCAGGGAAGGACGCGGCTGAAGATGTTCCAGGATGTTAGCGAATCTGCGCAGATCAGGGGAATGTAAAGCGGAGAGAAAAAAGCAAGCCGACCCACTGTGCCGTGTGGCGGGCCGAGAATGAACCGTCGTTAGACGTGTGGGAACCCGCCGAGACCCTTTAGGCTTCTCCGCATGGCGGAGCATAGCACACCGGATCGTATATCGAGTCGAGCCCCCGTTCATTCAGGTGTTGGTTCAAAAATCGGTTACCGCCATCACCAACCCCGTAGGCCGGCTTTCAGGATGGATGCTAGGGGAAACTCCCGCCGCTTGGCAAGAGGGAGAATGCAAAAAGTTGGCACGAGGCTTGCTCCGTGGGAAGCGGTTTTGGACGCTTATCCTGCTTTGCGCTTATCCTGCAACACTTCGTCCAGCGCTTCGGAGAGATTCTGTGCCCGCTTGATGTACTGCAGAGCCCCGGTATCGTAGTTTCGTTTCAGCAGGTTGTATTCGTCGGCGATGTTGAGGGCGGCCAGAACAGCCAGCCGAGCAGTATCTACCGTATGGGTCTGTTCCGAAACTGCTCGCATCTTGGCGTCGACATACTCCGCGAGCTTGAGGATGTATTCTGGATCAGAGCCGCGCAGATTGTAGGCCTGGTCGAAAATCTCCACGCGCACGCTGCTGTTTGCGGCGTCGCGAACCGGCTGCTGCTTGGTGGCCGATGCCATAGTCATTTCACTCCCTCTGAACCCGCGGAAAACGCTCAGCTTGCCGCCTGCTCCGTGGTCAGCGATTCGATCTGCGTCAGCATTTTCTCGACGCGTCCGCGAATCTCCTCGCGTTCCTTGCGCAATCGCACCATTTCCTTGCGCAAGGTCTCGACTTCCTCCTCGCGCTCTTCCAGTTGCTGGCGCAAGCGCTGCGTGTCACGTTCGGCCGCGGTCCGCGCCTCGCGCGCCGACTTGTACATTTCAATGGTGCGATAAACTTTTTCTTCCAGCGCCTGAAAATCGTCGGCAGGAACCTGGGTCGATACCTCGTCAGCCATTCGCACAGACATGAGTGCACCACTTCCGCTTGGGATGGGGAACTTGAGCGCAGTATACCGCAGAAGCCTGTGGATAGATCAGAACCACAAGGGCACGGCAGGCTCGAAATTGCGGCGCCCCGTTCGGAATTGAGACCATCTTGGAGTTCCGGAAGGACCGCGCCCCGAATCTGGACAGGAATGGCTATAATCTGTGCCATGAATAAGCTCAAACTTTCCCTCACTGCTCTTGCCATGCTCGCGGCATTCGCGATTCCGAGCGCCGCCAAGATGGCGGCAAAGACCAAAGTTGAACTCAAGGATGCTCAAGGCAAGTCCGTCGGAACGGCGATCATCAGCCAAAAAGGGACAGGCGTCGTGCTCGACGTCCGGGTCCACGACTTGCCGCCCGGGGTGCACGGCATACACTTTCACCAAAACGCCAAGTGCGATCCTCCGGACTTCAAATCGGCGGGCGGACATTTCAATCCCGACGGCAAGAAGCACGGGTTCGATAATCCCGAGGGACATCACGCCGGCGACATGCTCAACCTCACGGTGGATGCGAAGGGCAAGGCCAAAGCCAAGCTCGAGGACAAAGACGTAACCCTCGGGGATGGGCCTCATTCGCTCTTCAGCAATGGCGGGACGGCGCTTATGATCCACGCTAAGGCCGATGATATGAAGACGGACCCATCGGGGAACTCAGGTGACCGGATCGCTTGCGGTGTGATTACGAAGTAGTTCTTGTCGTGGGAAGGCACGATTTTAATCGTGCCCTCCGTATGCCTCGTGCCTGTCCCGCTTTATCCCCTGCGGAGGACGCCCGCCCTCAGCTTCCGAAGTCTGCGCGCCGCTTCGTCGAGCGTTTCGTCCCGCTTGCAGAAAGCGAAACGGACTTGCTGCGCACCATCGCGCGGGTGGTCATAGAAGCTTGATCCGGGGACAACGGCGACCCCAATTTCTTTCACTAGATAACTCGCAAACTTTATGTCGTCAGCGAATCCGAACGCGCTGATATCGGTCATCACATAGTAGGCGCCGCGTGGACAGAAGCAACGAAAGCCTACTTCGTTGAGCACTGGCACGAGCCGGTCGCGCCGCGCGCGATATCCTTCGGCCAGGCGCTCGTAGTAACTCACCTCCATATCGAGCGCCGCTGCTCCCGCGTCCTGCAGCGGCGCAGGCGCACCCACAGTGAGAAAGTCGTGCACCTTGCGGATGGCGTTAGTGATCTCCGGGGGCGCCACAGCCCAGCCTACGCGCCACCCGGTGACACTGTAGGTCTTGGAGAGGCCGTTGATCGTTACCGTCCGCTCGCGCATGCCGTCCAGAGTTGCGATCGAAATGTGTCGGGCGCCGTCATACAGAATGTGCTCGTAGATTTCGTCGGCGATGGCGAGCACGTTGAACTCGAGACATAGATCGCGAATCAGTTCGAGTTCGGTTCGTGTAAATACTTTGCCGGTGGGGTTGTTCGGCGTATTGAGAATAATGGCTTTGGTATTGTTGTGGAACGCACCCCGCAATTCGTGTTCGTCAAATGTCCATTCGCCATCGGTTGTCGTGGGCGGACGCAGCTTCACGAAGCGCGGCTTCGCGCCCGACAGAATCGAATCCGGCCCGTAATTTTCGTAGAACGGCTCGAAAACCACAACTTCGTCTCCAACATTGCAAACTGCCAGCAACGTCGAGATCATGGCTTCGGTCGATCCGCAGCACACCGTGATCTCGCGCTCCGGGTCGACTGGAATACCTTGCCACTTCTGCATTTTGGCGGCGATTGCCTGGCGCAGGTTCTTCGCACCCCAGGTGATGGCATATTGATTCACGTCACCGGCAATCGCTTCTTGGGCCGCCTCTTTGACTTCGCGTGGCGCAGGAAAATCGGGGAAGCCCTGTGACAGGTTGACGGCGTTGTAGAGCATTGCCTGGCGCGTCATCTCGCGGATGACCGACTCGGTGAAATGCGCCACCTTCGAACTGAGAAAGGATTTGGGTTGGACATTCGCCGCGGGCATGGTTTGTCAGACTAGCACGACAGCGTTCGCTCTGGACAGCCGGGGGCGGCTGTTCCCACGCGATCCTACTGTGTTTTCACCGGACGCACGAAGAACTGCTCTTTGTCGATCCCGGCGGGGACGGCCACGTCGAAAAAGCCGACCATCATTTCCTGATAGGTCTGGTCACCCCAGGTGACGGTCGCCCCAGGATCAGGATTGTGCAGATTGTTTGCCGAATTGTCGTACCACGCCACGGCCCGCAGCCGAGTCCCCCCTTTCAGCAGCCGCGGCTCGGCGAGGCGATAACTCAATTGCCAGTGAAAGTGATAGTTAACCCGTAAGAGCGGTTCGACCTTCCCGTCATCATGAACAATGTCGTACTCAAAGCGCTTTCCGCGCAGATGCATGTGGGGAAAGAAACTCAACAGAGTGCAGTCGTTCGGCAGCGTGCCTTGCACCTCGACTCGAAAATCATCGGCGCCGGGCGGAATAATGAAGGAGTGATCGTTCAACTGCAGAGTGAGCACGCGCTGCTTCGGCGGTTGTTTGGCGAACACCAGTCCGATGCTGGTCTGGTCGCGGGCTGGGCGTCCATTGGTGGTGTAGTGAATCTGAAACACCAGATCTGAGCCTGCAGGAATAAACTTGGCCATTCCCGCCGGCCAGTCGTCGGGCGAACTGCCGGGCGCATAGACCAACAGAAGATCGCTGGTGGTGCCGTGCGCATCGCGGCGGTCTTGCGGATCGCTCAGGGTCGACGCCGTGAACGGTTCGCCCACAGGCGCATGCCGCAGCCAGCTTGAATCAGGCGCCCGGATGTAGACCACGGCGTGGTGAACATGCTCAGGGCTCGAGGGCCGCAACTCAGACATCTGCACCCACTTGCCCTCGGTGAAATGCGTGGGCACGATTTCGTAGGTGTAATCGATTTCTCCATGACCGGGAATCGCCACGGGCTTCGCCATTTTCAGAACCAGGTCAGGTTGCGGAATGTTCCAGCCTTCCGCCCAACGCCGCGGCAGCGGTGCGTCACGAGGATCTCCGGCGGGCGTGCCTGCATCGGCCCATGCGGCGAGCGTCGCGATTTGCCCGGGAAGAAGAGAAATGTCGTTCGAGAAATGTCCGATCGAGGGGTCGGCGAACCACGGCGGCATCATCTTCATCTCGACGGAGCGTTTAATTGCCGGCGCGACTGCTCGTGTTCCGGCATAAGTCACCAAGTCCATGGGCGTGGGCTGCGACGGCCGGTGGCAACTCTGGCAATGGCCCTGCAGGATGGGAAGAACGTCTTTGTAGAAGGTTGGAGGCGGAGAAGATGTTTGACCGGCGGCGAAGATGGAACTGAAGAAAAGCTCGACTGCAACGACCAGAATGGCCGGCAACATCCCCACCATCTTAATTCATGTCCTCAGGGTTCCGCCCAATGCTTCCAGGGCCTTGACGATCTGCGCTGACCACTGCGCAACTTCTTCTTCGCGCAGGGTACGCTCACGGGACTGGAATGTCGCCCGCAACAGGATGGAATATTTGCCGGCGGCCAGTTTGCCGCCGCGGAAAATCTCGACCGGAACAAAGCTGCGCAACTCGCTCAGGTGCAGACCCTCCACCGCCTGATAGATCTTCTCGAAAAGCACTCCGTCGGCAAACACAAACGAGAAATCCCGCTCGACCGCGGGATAGCGTGGCAAGGGCTCGTAGCGTACCTGGCGCAGGCCGTGTTTGTACAGCCGGTCAAGATAAAGCTCGGCCACGAAAACGTCTTTGCGCAGCTTGCGCGCCGCGGCGATTTCGGGATGAATCTGGCCGAACTGTGCCACGGTCGTGCCATCCATGACGGCGCGCGCGGAGCGGCCGGGATGGTAGTACTCGGATGCGTTGGCGTCGAAATAGAGCGTACGATGCTCGAAGGCGCCGAGCAAGGTTTCAACGTCGCCCTTCACATCGAAGAAGTTCACGGGCCGTTCCGGCTGATGAACGCTGGGCCTCACTGCGCTGCCGGTTGCGCCGAAGCAAACGCGCTTCAACTCCAGCGTACCCCCATTTGCGGCCTCAAACGTTTGCCCCGCCTCGAACAGCCGGACGTTTTCCACGTCACGATTCAGGTTATAGGCGAGCATATTCAACATACCGGCGACCATCGAAGTGCGCATGATGGAGGCTTCGTCGCTGATCGGATTGGCCAGCTCGACCACCGGGCGAAGCGGAAAACGTTTCGGCATCTTCGTGCGAAATGAAACTCAGCGAAACTGCCTCGTTGTAGCCGAGCGCGAGCAAGCGAAGAGCGCAGCTTGACGTCTTTCTGCGGCTTCGGGAAGTTCGACCACTGCGCCGGCAAATGCGGGCAGCGTGTTGGGGAACTTGTCGTATCCGTGTAGGCGGGCGATTTCTTCGATCAGATCGATCTCGCGCTCCACATCGAGCCGCCAGCTCGGAATGTGTACCGTGAAATCGGGATCGCCGCCGCGTTCGGGCATCAATTCGAAGCCGAGCCGCTTGAGGATGCGAAAAATCTCGTTGGTCTCGAGTTTCTCTCCGAGAATGCGATGAACCTCGGAGATGTGCAGAGCTACCGGCGCCTGGTCCAGGCGTTTTGCGATGACGTCTACCACGCCACCGTGCAGTTCGCCTCCGCCCGAGTTGAGGATGAGTTCGGCGACGCGGTCGCAGGAAAGCACGGTGGAATCAAAATCCGCGCCTCGCTCGAAGCGGTGCGAGGCGTCGGTATGCAGGGCGTGACGGCGGGAGGCTTTGCGAACGGTCGCCGGGATCCCACCAGGCGGACTCGATCAGGATGTTGCGGGTCTTCTCCGTGATCATGGTGTCGAACCCGCCCATGACGCCGGCGAGTCCAACGGGCTTCACGGCGTCGGCAACGACCAGATCTTCACTCGTGAGCTTGCGCTCCACGCCGTCGAGAGTTTTGAGCTTTCTCGCCGTCGCGCGCCCGGCGGACGATAATTTTGCCGCCTTCGAGCAGATCGAGATCGAAGACGTGCGTGGGCTTGCCCATTTCCCAGAGCACATAGTTGGTGGCGTCGACCGCGTTGCTGATGGGACGCTGATCGAGCAGGGCCAGACGCTGCGCGACTTTTGCGGGCGAAGGTTTGATCGTGACATTGCGCAGCACGCGCGCGCTGAAGCGCGGGCAGAGATCGGGCTCAGCGATTTCGATAGGAGACGATGGCGCGGTATTCGTGCCACCGGACGGGCGGGACGGCTGTCGTCGCCGAGTTTGTCGGGAAGGTTTCGGCCAGATGGCTTCAGCGGCAGGTCGTAAATCGCCGCCGCTTCGCGGGCCACGCCGTAATGGTTCATCGCGTCGGGGCGGTTGGTGCCGATCTCCATTTCGAAGACCGTATTTTCGCCCGCGCCGGTAGATTCCTTCGACGGCGATTCCGACTGAAGTCAAGTCTTCGGCGAGGCGGCGATTGTCCACCGTGAGATCAACGAAATCGCGCAGCCAGTGGGGAGAAAGTTTCATGAGAAGAAGCTCTTAGCTATTAGCTTTTGGCTCTTAGCTTGGTGCCTAGCCTTCTGGCTTTGAGCACGTCGTTGACATCTTATCGGCAAGGCTAAAAGCCAAGAGCTAACAGCTAAGAGCTGGTCTATCCAAACTGCTCCAAAAATCTCACGTCTCCGTTAAAGAACAACTGAATGTCATCGACGCCATATTTCAGCAGTGCGATGCGGTCGGCGCCCATGCCGAAGGCAAATCCCGAGACCTTTCTTGGGTCGTAGTCGACAAATCCATAAACATTCGGGTCGACCATGCCGCAGCCGAGAATTTCAATCCATCCCGTCTGCTTGCAGGGACGGCAGGGCTCTTCTTTAGTTCCGCCGCCGCGCTGGCCGCTGCCACCGCAGATAAAACAGGAAACCAGCATTTCAGCGCTGGGTTCAGTGAACGGGAAAAACGACGGCCGGAAGCTGGTCTTCACGCTCGAGCCGAACAGCGCCTTCATGGCGTGATCGAGCGTGCCTTTCAAGTCGCCGAAAGTGATGTTCGTGTCGACCGCCAGGCCCTCGATCTGGTGAAACATGGGCGAGTGGCTGGCGTCGGGCGGGATCGTTGCGGTGGACTTTGCCCGGAATCACGATGCGGATGGGCGGCTTCATCTTCTCCATGGTGCGAATCTGCACCGGCGAAGTGTGGGTGCGCAGCAGCAGCCGCTCACGCGGCGGCTTCGATTCCTGGTTGGCGATGAACAACGTATCTTGCGTGTCGCGCGCGGGGTGATTAGGCGGGAAATTGAGCGACTCGAAATTGTAGTAGTCAGTCTCAATCACCGGACCTTCTTGGACCGAATAGCCTAAATTGCGGAAGACAGAGAGAATTTCGTTCGTCGTTTTGATGACGGGATGCTCGGCGCCGAGCGGGCGGCGCGTGCCGGGGAGGGTGATGTCGATGCGGTCGGCCATGAGTCTCGAGGCTCCAGCAGCTCCTGTCCAGACTTCCTTGAACGCGGCTTCGACACCTCTTGCTCCACGCGACTTTTAGTTTGTTTACTCGTTGGCCTACTTCGCGCTTGGCTTCTTTCGGCGCGGCTTTGAGCCACAGCTCGTTGATCTGGGTGAGCACGCCATCTTTGCGGGCAAGCCAGCGGTCGCGGAAGGTTTTCCAGTCGGCTTCGGTCTTGATTGCTTTTGATTCCTGTTCGAGCGCGGCGAGGAGTTTCTCGGCGGCCTTGTCGAGAGTTTTCGCCGAATAGTCCTTTAATTTGGGGACGGTGTAGGCCACGGGTTCTTTCGCCCCTTCGGGGCTTGGTTGCTGTTTTCGGTCACCCACGGCTTGCGCCGTGGGCTGCATTCTTGCGCCGCTTCGCGGCTGAACATCAGATTCCTCGCAGCTGAAGCGCTCGGAATGACAATGCACATAGGGCGACATACGGCACGGCTAGCCGTGCCACGACACGAACTCTCGACGCAGCGTTCTTAGCTGAATGCCAACTGCTGATAGCTGACGGCCGTCTACGCGGCCCCACCGAGACCGCCTTTAGCCTGCTCGGCAAGGCTCTTAAACGCGCCTGGATCCTTCACCGCCAGGTCAGCGAGAATCTTGCGATCCAACTCGACGCCGACCTTTTTCAGCCCGTGAATGAACTGGCTATAGCTCAGGCCGCTCAGTTTGGCGGCGGCGCCGATGCGCACGATCCACAGCGAGCGGTACTGGCGCTTTTTCTGCTTCCGGCCGGAATAGGCGAACTTCAGGCCGCGGTCGACGGCTTCTTTGGCCGAGCGGTAAAGTTTTGATTTAGTAAGGAAATACCCGCTGGCACGGTCGAGTATCTTTTTTCTTTTGGCGCGGCGTTTGGTCCCGCGTTTTACACGAGGCATGGTCTGCTCCTTTTAAGTTTCGTTTTAACGGCGGCTGGAGGCAGGAGACCGAAGTCTGCTTCTCGCCTCTTCACTCACCGGGGCTGCAGCTTTGAGGCTGCAACCCTCAAGACAGTGGTCAGTGGCTAGTGGTTAGTTGATCAGTATTTTGACTAGCCACTAGCTCACTATTCACTAACCACTAGTACGGAATCATTCTCTTCACTTTTGGCGTATCGGCATCGCTCACCAGCACGTTGCCGCCCAGCTTGCGCTTGCGCTTTTTGGTCTTCGAGGTAAGGATGTGGCGCAGATGCGAATGCCGGCGCTTCACCTTTCCTGTCGCTGTTTTCTTGAAGCGCTTCGCTGCGCCTTGGTGCGTTTTCAGTTTCGGCATAAACTCTTTCTGGTTCGTGGCTTTTAGCCTTTAGCTCTTAGCCAAACCCGAAGGGGCTAAAAGCTAAGAGCCAATAACTAAAAGCTGCTTTTCACGCCTGATTGGCGCGTGGCGCGGGCGGTGGCACCGCGGCGGCTGCTTTTTGCTGCGGCTTTTCTCCCGGCTTCTTCGCGCTGGGCGCAAGGATCAAGTGCAGCGTGTTGCCTTCCTGCCTCGGCCTGAACTCCACAATCCCTCGGTCGCCGATGTCTTTGATCAGGCGCTCAAGGATCTGGCGTCCCAGGTTGGTGCGCGTCATTTCGCGTCCGCGGAAAAAGATGGTCGCTTTGACCTTGTCTCCCTCGTCAAGAAAGCGCAGCACGTGGTTCTTCTTGGTGTCGTAATCGTGGTCGTCCACGTTAATGCGGAACTTTACTTCCTTGACGGTGATTACTTTCTGGTGCTTCTTAGCCTCGCGCTCTTTCTTTTCCTGCTGATACAAGAATTTCCCGTAATCCATGATGCGGCATACGGGAGGTTGAGCGGTGGGCGAAATCTCGACCAGATCCAGGTTACGTTCGCGGGCCATTTTGAGCGCTTCATAGGGAGGCAGGATGCCAATCTGCTTGCCTTCGTCATCAATCACGCGGATTTCCCGCGCGCGGATGCGCTCGTTGATGCGGATAAAACGTTTGTCGATACAATCCTCCGGTACGCCAGAACAGCAGTGAGACCGTGATTATAGCAAACGGGGAGAGCCGCCGTCTCTCTGGTTTTTTGGCTTTTCTGCATAGAGCGGTCCACGACCGAGATTTTTCCCGTTTCTGGGAGTAGAATTCCCGCACCCGATCTTAAATTTCAAGGAGAATCGAAAGAATGAAAATCATTGTCCGGGCATCTTTGATAGTTCTGCTTTTGAGCGCGTTCGTCTGGGCCGCGCAAGACGTCGTCAGCGCCGTTCATGGAACCATCACCAAACTGGACTCGGGCGCGAAGACGATGGTTGTGAAGACCGCGGATGGAGTGGAGCACACCTTCAAATTCCTGGGGAGCACGGCCGTCCATGGCGTGAAGGCCATGGGTACTGGGACGAAAGATGCGTTCCACGGACTTACGGAGGGCAGCGAAGTGGTGGCGCACTACACCGCGAAGGGCGCGGAAGAGACCGCGGTTGAGGTGGATAAAGTTGGCAAAGACGGAATGAAAGGGGTAGAGGGCACCGTCACCCACGTCGATCGCGGAGCGAAGACTCTGGCGGTCAAGACCGCGGACGGCACGGAAGAAACATTCAAACTGTCCGATCACGCAGTCACGGATGCGGGCAAGGGCGTCGGAGAAGGAACCGAGAAAGGCGCCAAGGTTACGGTCTACTACACGGAAGACGCCGGCAAGAAAGTCGCGCACTTCTTCGAGAAACTCTAATTCACTGAGATCTGCTTCGAGGGAATCTCGCCTCTGAAAAATGATGGCCCGCGTTTCTACGGGAGCCACTCGTAGCTGACGAATGCCAATTGCTTGCTGTCGGGTGACCAGGAGGGCACGTTCAACGTGCCCTGCCCGCCAAACAGTTTGGCCAGCACGCTCACCTTCTTGTCTTACTTGCAGCGACATGATGCCGCAGCATTACGTCTTTGTCGGGTGGGTGTCCCTCGACCTCTTTGTGAAATGTGAGAAACACCATCCACTGCCCATCGGGCGAAATGTGGGGAAACCAGTTGTTGTAGTCGTCGAAAGTGATCTGCTCCTGCTCGCTGCCATCGGGCCGCATCCGCCAAATCTGCATCTGACCCGTGCGCACAGAGTTGAAGTAAATGTATTTTCCGTCCGGAGAATATTCCGGGCCATCATCCAGGCCCTTGGCCGTGGTGAGGCGGGTTTCTTCGCCCCCAGTGACGGGGATGGTATAGATGTCAAAATCGCCGTTGCGATTGCCAACAAAGGCTAGCGTCTTCCCATCCGGCGACCAGCCATGCCAGTAAGAGGGCGAATTTTTCGTGATGCGCCGCGGCGTGCCTCCAGCAAAGGGCACAAGGTAAACCAAGGACTCGTGATTTTCCTGTGACTGATCGCTGATCGCGAGTTGAGTGCCGTCGGGCGAAATCCCGTGATCATTATTGCAGCGGTTGGCAAAGCCGGTGTCGATGACTGTCGGTTCGCCGCCCTTGGCAGGGATGCGCTCGATGTGACCGTTGCGATTGAAAACCAATAATGCGCCATCGTGCGTCCAGTTGGGCGCCTCGAAGCGATCGGGCGCAACATAAACCACTCGCCGGTCGGTGGAGGCAATCGTGACCGTCTCCAAAGTGCTGTAGAGTGTGGGTTTGTTAGCGGCGGACACCGACGGCTCGAAATTCACATTGGAAAACACGGCCTTTTCCACGACATCTTTATCGTGGGAACAGACGCCAATGCCGATGTAGAACTCTCCCGTGAGCGGAACCCGAATCGACGCCCCCGCGGGCTTGAGTTCGCCGCCCTCTGCGGCGAGCCACAAGTAGACGTAATCGCCGCGTTTTTCCAGGCGCAGCCGCTTGGGTGCGGAAATATTCGCCTGAATCTCGTGCGTGGTTAGCGCCCTTCTCGTCGCGATACTGCAGGGACGTCAAGCCGTTGCCGTGAAGCGCCACGTCGGCGTAGGCAGCGTCTGCGTCCAGAGTCTGGCGAACCATCAGGACGGCTTTGCGGTGTTCGTTGCCGCCGCTGCCCTGCAAAGAAATGTCAGCGGTCAGCGCGACATCGCCGGAGACTTTCTTCCATACGAATTGGAACGCGTCGGCCGAAAACCACACGTTCTCGCCGCTACCGGAGATGGTGTAGGTCTTCTTGGCGGCGTCATATTCGGCAGAGCCGGGATGAAGAACCGTGCCGACGTCGCCATGACTGTCAAACATGCCCACCGAGGCCGCGGTTTCGGCGACCGCAGAAGTTGAAATCACAACCAACGGAATGACGAGCAATGCCCTCAGCAGCAGGATGTTGATCCGGTTCAAGGGGAAGGCCTCCATGGATTTGGAACACGGGAAAGGTAGGACGACGAACTGGAATTGTCAATTCCCAGTGGAGCAGGTCGATAATTCGACAACTCGGCGTCCCTTGCGGCCCTTTGCGAATTTTGCGGTTAAAGGTTTTGCACGAACCGAACAGGAACCAAAAGCGTTCAACGAGCAATTTCCTTTTTGCCGGGTATAGCGGGAAAAGCAACCTAACCGGGATAAGCAGAGCGATTAGTCTGCGCCTTGTTTGAGAACCTCGTAGAGATAAGCGAAATCCCAGTGGCCTTTGCCGGCCTTTACGGCCTGTTCGATAAGCCGAAGCTGTGGGTCGGCAAAACTGTGATTGACCCGATGTTTCTCGCACCAGCCAATGAGTTCCCAAGGGGCTACCGCCCAGGTTTCAAGCGCCGCTTGCGTGTTCCCGTAATCTTTGCTTTGAATCTTGTTACAAAGATCGGCGAGCGCGGCCTCGATGGCCGGGATGAATTTCTTGATGACCTGCAGATAGCCGTCTACGGGAAGATTCTCCGCCTCGTAGACGATATACCCATGAAGAAAGCCCAACATCGCTCCCATGGCAAAGGAAAGACCGGCAATATCGGTTGCCGAAGCCTGGCCGATTTCTTTTCCAACAAATATTGCATTGTCACCAAAGGCAAGCAGGATTGGCCTCAGGCGATGGAAGAGCTCATCCGGGCCTGAATACAGAACCATGCCTTCCGGCTTCCCGATATCGACCGGATAAGTCATGATCGCTCCGTCGAGGTAGTCAATTCCGCGTGGCCGAGTCCAGGATTCCATCTCCCTAGCCTCATCGGGAGTTCCGCTGCTTAATTGCACAAGCAATTTGCCGCGCAGCGCGGACTCAATTGCCGGCTGTCGGACCAGTTGATTGGCCGACTCGTAGTTGTTGACGTTGACGATGACGATTTCAGCGCTGCCGACCGCTTCCAGCACGCTTGGTGCGACGCGTAGACCGAGCCGGAACAAAGATTCCGTCTTTGACGAAGTACGATTCCATACGGTTGTATCAAATCCTCTTTTATGCAGCGCAGCTGCGAGAGCAGATCCCATGCGCCCCGCCCCGATGACTGTGACCTTTTGATTCATAGCACCCTCCCGAAGGGATCCGATTCAGCAAATCTGGTTTTTTTTACGGAAGTAACCGCAAGGGCGCAGAACGTCCGCAAAGTTCGCCAAGAGGACCAACGCTGCACAAACGAGGACACACCGAAGCCATTGCAACAGCAAGATAACTTCGTCAGCCCCGCATCTTGCGAAATGTCTGCAGGCACATGCGCGCAGTGTCGAGCTCCGAAAACCGGCTGCCTTCCTGCTCTACCAGGTAGTACTCCACTCCGCCCACGTTTTCCGCGGCGGCGAAAATGGCTTTCCAATCGGCCACGCCTTCGCCGAATAAAACCGTGTAGCCCTTGTCCGCGCCAGGTGCCCAGTCTTTGCAATGCAGCGAGCGAATGCGCCCGGGATTGGCTTTGATCCAGGCCACCGGATCCGAGCCTGCCTCGATACACGTGCCTACGTCGAGCTGCAGCATGACGGATGGCTTCGTGTTCTTCGCCAGGACTTCGATCGGGCCGCGTTCCCTCCAATCGGCGTGAATTCCAACTCATGATTGTGATAACCGGCTTTCAGTCCGGCCGGCTCCAGCGTATCGGCAGCAGAATTCAAGAGGCCGGCGATTTCTTTCCAGCCATCCAGGCCCGGCTTGGGTTTTGAACTCGACATCACGACGTATTTGCTTCCAAGAATCAAATTCTTGTCACGCGCTCTTTGCAGGTTCTCCGGACTGAAATATTCAAAGCTATTATGAGTTGAGAAACAGCGCACGCCCTGGTCGTCCAAGAGCTTTCTCATTTGCTTGGTCTGGCTCTCGCTCCAATCGAAATAGGGCGCATAGAATTCGACGCACTGGTAACCCATCTGCGCCACGGCCCGTACGGTGCCCTCGAGATCCTGCTGCAACTGATTGCGTACCGAGTACAACTCGAGCCCCACCGGAATCGGCGTGGAAGCATACGCTTTGACGGCCAGAGGGAGCGTTGCCGAGAGTGCGAGAAAAGAACGTCGCGTCAGGGAAGTTGGAGCCATGGTTCGAACCCCCAGGAGAACTGCAGCTTTTGCATTGTACTTGCCGACATCTCGTCCAGCTAGCGTCCGACTTTGTCGTCGAAGAACTTCGCCATCAGGTCGAGCGCTTCCTTGGTTTCCGGAAGCTGGTAGTGATACCAGAACGCGTGTGGCAAAGCCTCGAACACCACAAGTTGCGCATCCACCCCGGCACCGAGCAGGGCGCGATGAAAAAGCGCTGTATCGCTTAACAGGAGATCGCGTGTGCTCGTCACCAGCAGGCTCGGGGGCGTGCCGCGCAAATCGGCGAACTGCGGCGATAGCACGGGATCTTTGCGATCGGTAGTGGCGCTGGGATAAGGATCGTCCGGGGGAAGTTTGGGATCGAGAATGGGGAGCGCGCCGGGGAGTCCATCGAGGGTGAAAAATGCCTGCGAGTCCGTGGGGCGGCTGAAGTCGGGATGAACCGAGAACATGCCCAGCGCTGCCGGAAGAGGAATTCCGAGCTGCTTGAGGCGCACGGCCACCTCGGCGGTCAAGGTGGCTCCTGCCGATGTGCCGAACATTCCAATGTGGTTGGGCGTGTAAGTCTTCAGAAGCTCTTTGTAAACGGCCACAACGTCGTCAACCGCGGCAGGAAAGTGGTTCTCTGGAGCGAGCCGGTAGTAAACCGAGACGACCTTTATCTTCGTCAGGTTTGAAATTGGGATGCCTTCGATCAGCGAACCCGAATCAGAAACAAATCCTCCGCCGTGCAGGTTGATCAGGACGCGATTGCGATTAGCTTCCGGAGTGGTGAGGGGAGTGATGATATCGGTGCGAACGCCGGCAATGCTCGTTTCCTCAATGTTTACCGGATAAAGCCTGCGAGCTTCCGCCGAGCCTTGCTTTCGCCAGGCATCGGTTGCGATGCGCCTTTCCGCGAGGGTTTGGGGTGCAGACTTCTTTAGTGAAAGCGAAGCCAGCCAGACTTGCGCCTCTGAACTGATGGTAGAAGGCGGAGGGATTACCCGGGTGACGACGGCCGTGCCATCTTCCCTGAAAGTTGCAGAGTTTTGCGGCGGCGCAGAATTTGACTGCGCCAGCAGCCTGGAGACAAGCGTGAACGTTACTACCGTCAAGCGCGTGACTGTGGTCATATTTTCAGTTGATCCCGAGAAATTTCGACAAAGGCGAACGGTTAGTTTGCGGGGCTTCCAAGCAACGCGTCTTCGGAGGCTGCTTCCACCTGAGCGATGATCCAGCGATTGGGTTCATGCATGCCGCGAAGATGAAGCTTCAAATAGTTGTCGGTTAGAGCTTCGGTGAATTCACCCGCGGGATCGCGATGCACGACATTCAGAGTGATTGCCTCGAGCGGCTTCCCGATGAATGACCGCATAAAGCTCTGTTTCTTTTCCTCAGCCAGTTCGCGCAGAATCCGGTTGCGGTCGCGAGCGATCCGTATAGGAACCTGACCGGGAAGTGCCGCGGCAGGAGTGCCGGGCCGTGC
This sequence comes from uncultured Acidobacteriota bacterium, assembly GCA_963759395.1. Lineage (GTDB taxonomy): Bacteria > Acidobacteriota > Terriglobia > Terriglobales > Acidobacteriaceae > CAVWZH01. Next base: position 902,191 of record CAVWZH010000007.1, read on the forward strand.
CGAGTAGGTGAAGACATGCAGATAGGTAAAGGGCAGGTCCGCGATCATGCGTCGGGTCTCTTCGAATTCGGCGTCCGTCTCGCCAGGAAAGCCCACCATGACGTCGGCGCCGATGGCAGCAGCCGGCATCGCCGATCGAATCTTCTCAATCTTTTCACGATAGTGCCAGGGGCGATACTTGCGGTGCATCCGGCGCAACACAGCATCACTGCCCGACTGCATCGGTACGTGCGCATGCTTGGCGATGCGGGGCGAAGAGGCCATGAGAGCGATGAACTTGTCGCTCCAGTCCATGGGCTCGACCGAACTGATCCGGAGCTTTTCAAGTTCGGTTTCGGAAAGAATTATCCGAACCAGATCTTCGAGGCGAGAATCGTTTCTTCTTCCTCGTGGATCCCCGGAAATGGGGATTATGGAAGACCAGTTCCCGGTTCTTTGTTCTCGGTTCTCAGTTCCTTGTTCCTGGTCCTTAATAACCGGAAGGTCCCTTCCCCAGCGGCCCAGATTAATTCCGGAGATGACAACCTCACGGTAACCGGATTTAACCAGTGCGTTCACCTCGCGAAGCACCCGAGCCATGGGTAACGAACGGCTATGGCCGCGAACCGACGGGATCACACAGAACGAGCAGCGGTTGCCGCATCCATCCTGAACTTTCAGGTTGGGACGAGTGCGGGAGTTGGGGGCATCGAATACAGGCGCTGCCAACAATTCTGTATGGGCGAAAATGTCGGAGACGAACACCTGTCCCGAGGCGCCGACCGCCGCGAGCGGGACGAAGGCAGAGTGGTCCGTGGCCACCACAAGATCAGCGAGATGCTGTTTGTGCGAGTTTCCGATGACTTGGGTGACGCCGGGAAGAGCTGCGATTTCCTCTGGCGCGCGTTGGGCGTAGCAGCCGGTGACCACAATTTGACAGCCCGGGTTTGCACGGCGAATACGGCGAATGGTAGCGCGGGCGTCCTGGTCGGCCGCGGCTGTGACCGTGCAGGTGTTCAGAATGACAATTTGCGCGTCCGCAGCCGTCGCGGCGCGTTCGAGTCCGCGGTCGGCAAACTGCCGCTCGATTGCCGCGCCGTCGGCCTGAGTGGCGCGGCAGCCAAAATTCTGGACGTAAAAGCTGGCCACGGTTCCATGTTAAACGAAACTGGGCTAAACGAAACTGGGCTAAACGAAACTGGGCTAAACGAAACTACGCCTGGTGAAACTGTTCGCCCACGGGCCCGCGCTCGTGTCAGGCCGTAGCTACCTGACGTTTCTGCATGAAGCATTCCCGGCAGAAGACCGGCCGGCCCTGAGTTGGCCGAAAGGGCACCGTGGTCTCCTTGCCGCATTGCGAGCACACCGTACGAGTCTCCACCTTGGCAAAGCCGGTCCCCGATCCGTTGGGTGGCGCTCCGAGAACAGCGACACGTTTTCCCTTGCAGGCCTTACAGCGCTTGGGTTCATTCTTGAATTGCTTATCGTGGAAGAACAACTGCTCGCCGGCGGTGAAAACAAAATCGGCGCCGCAGTCAATACACTTCAACAGCTTGTCCTGAAATTCCATTGAGAGGCTCCCTTCAACCCAATCCCGCCTCCCCGCGGACGAACCTTGTGGCGCGCGAGGATGCGGGGTTTCTGACATCCCCCCTCTCATTTCCCCTTTAGAACCCCTGGTTCGGCCTGCCACGCCCCGCTCCGTATGGGCATGGATCCTGCATGGAACGCAGTTAAAAAGTGAAGGGCCGCCACCTCGAAGGGGCGGCCCGGAAGATCAGCTATTCTTGTTCCTTACGTGCCTTCTTGCGGCTGCGTTTGCGCGCGAGCGCTTCCTTCACACGCTTTTTCTCGCCGGGCTTCAGGTAGAAGGAGTGACGCTTGACCTCCTTGATGATGTCTTCCTGTTGCACTTTCCGCTTGAAGCGGCGCAGCGCATTTTCGAGGGACTCACCCTCCTGGATTCTGACTTCCGCCAACTAGCGACACCCCCAAACCGGTCCCATTTGGACTGGATAGTTATGGCAAGGTTCCCGCGGCAAGTCAAGAAATATATGGGGTTTCACATTGAGAAAGCGCGGCTGCGGCAGCTCCAGCTTGAGGAAGTCCTGCTCAAAAAACCAGCCTCAAAGAGAATTGCACCTGCCGGGGAGCGTAGGCATCGTTCGGCCTAAGGAAGTTGGTTGCGGCCCGGTACTGTGCCGGGAAGTAATTGATTCCAATGTTCTTAGTAGTCTGGACAAACTGAGCGGAGTTGCTCACGAAGCCGTCGCTGGTGGTGACAATTTTGGGATTGTCGCGGTTGAACACGTTAAAGGATTCCGCCATTACTTCCAGCTTTAGATGATCGCCAGCGTAGAGCCGCCGGGCCAGCCGCAGATCGGTGCTGGCATAGTCGGGGCCGAGAAAAGAATTGCGTTTGGTTCCGGGCAGACGGTCGTTGGTGTTATTTCCGTCTTGATTGGCGTCTCCCGTCACCGTGGCGCTGACTGGCCGCCCACTTCCCATCGTGCTCACGCCAGAAACTTTCCACTGGTTAAATAAGCGGCTCAACCAGGGATGATCGCGGTGGAAAGGTCTGAGCTCTTCAACCCAGGAAAATGCAAAACGCTGGCGCTGGTCGGTGGTGCTTGGGCCGCGCTCGGTGTTGGGCGCGTATGAGTTCTGAACAGTGGCGGGACGTCCAGCTACAAGCGCGTCCTGGCCATCGTCTATGGCATGAGCGAAGGTGTAAGACAGCATGAAATACACTCCGTGGTTCATACGCCGCCGGACGGAGAGCGTGGCGCCGTGATAAACGCTGGAAGCCGCACTTTCGAAAACGTCGATCGTACCCAGCTGAGGGATGGGACGCGCCAGCGGATTGATGCATGGCGGGAAGGGACAGTTCAGCGTCTGGGTGAACTGCAACGTGGAAAAGGATTCCACGTTGTAGTAGGTGCCCAGAAAGTTGTTGCCGGAGGCATCGTACAGCGGATAGGTAACGTTAACCGGAGGCGGCAGATTTGCATCGACGGCGCGAATCAGATCGACGCCATGGACGTAAAGATACGACAGACCGACGGCGAGCCGCGGCGCCACCTCGCGCTCCAGATTGAGGCTGGCCTGCTCGGCTTTGGGGGTGCGGAAATTGTGGCCGAAGGCTGAAACCTGCGCCTGCAGAAACTGGGTAATGTTAGAAGGCGGCGTGCACGTTATTGCGCTCAGCGGACAGTTCACCAGCGCGTTCGGATACTGAGGGAAGACGTCGCGGTCTGTGATGTTGGTGTTGTTGAGGAACAGGTAATCCCCGGTGAAGCCATTTTCGTTTTGCACGGCGGAAGTGTAGATCTGAGGGATGCGGGTATAAAACCAACCATAGCCGGCGCGAATCACCAGCGGCCGCTCTTTCCCGATGGAATAAGCCAGACCAACGCGTGGAGCGAAGTTGTCGGTATTCAAAGGAACCTTACCCGAATCTGGCCATAGCGGGTTCGAAACCAGGTGCTTAGTGGCAAATGTCTGGAGGTCATACCGCGCCCCCAAACTGAGCGCCAGGTGGTCGGTGAGCCGTATGTTGTCCTGGGCGAAGCCGGCGTATTCATTGCTATCGGGGTTCGTAACCGCGGAACCGAAACTCTGAAGATAGTAATGCGGGACCTGATGGGCATACGCGCGCAAGGGCGTGAGTTCCAGTCCACCCTCCTGGGGCACGTAGCTGAAAGGGTTCACTTTAATGGGGTCGAAAATGTACTCTCCGCCAAAGGATGAAGGGAAGAAGTTGTAAATCCACGTGAACAAGGCGTCGCCACCGAACTTCAAAGAATGCCGGCTGGTTTCAAAGCTCAAGGTCTCGGCAATGTGCAGGCGATGCTCGCGCGTCTGGCGGGGCAGAATGGATGACCGGCCAAAACCGTCGATGATGTTGGGAATGCGGGTGAGCGGGTCAGAAGTATTGCTGGTCGACTGCTGCAAGTCGCGCGAGAACTGTGCGCGCAAATGGCTAACTACGTGAAAAGAAAAATTGCTGGTCAGTGAAAGGGAAGCAGTCTCGGTAGAGACCCTCTCTTCGCCGTTGTCGCTGATCCCGTAAGTAGTTTGTGGACTGGCCGTGTCGAGAAAAACATTGTTGCTTCCAAAATAGCGGGAGGAGTTGAACCGAAGCGAGAGATTGTTGTGCTGGTTGAGCGTGGTGTCTAATTTGAAGAACCCGGTACTTCCCAGCATCGAAGCCGGGAACGTGCCGGCCTGCTGGGAGAGTTGCGCCGCGCTGGCAAAAACGAGCGCCTGATCTTCCGGGCCGTAGTCTCCCGGTGTTGCCGGGCCGGCGCCGGCCTGCGGCTGCACTACCGCGCTGCCGTTGTCGAAACGCACCACCGCCGGCACGTGAAAGATGTGCTGATCGAGACCACCAAAGAAGAACGTGCGATTGCGGCGAATCGGACCGCCAAGGGTGAACCCGAACTGCTGCTGCTGATCGTGCGGTTTGAAATCCATGAAGTCGTGTTGGGCGGCGAACATGCTGTCGCGCATGTAGTAGAAAGCAGTGCCATGAACCTGATTGCTGCCCGATTTGGTCACCACGTTGACCACAGCGCCCCCGGCTCGTCCCATTTCCGCTCCGTAGGTGCTTGAAGAAACGCGGAATTCTTTGACGACTTCGTTGGAGAGCTGATAGGGCTCGCGATAGCGGCCTCGAGCCTGGGCAAAGAAGCCATTGTTATTGTCTCCACCATCAACCAGGAAACTGGACTGATATCCGCGAATCCCGCCAAATGCAAGGTCGCCGTTCGAGCCTGAATTCAGTCCGCGAGGGTCTTGCGTGACACCCGGTGTGAGCAGCGCGAGATCGGTGTAGCGGCGTCCGTTGAGGGGAAGTTGGGCGATGGCGGTTTCGTCGATCAGAGAAGAAATCGCGCTGGGTTGAGTCTCGACCATCGGGGTTGCGCCCGTGACGGTTACCGTTTCTTTCGCTCCGGCGATGACAAGGTTGAAATCGATTTCTGTTGCCCCGCCCACATCAACCCGCAAGCGCGGAGTGGTCTGCGGAGACATGCCGGGAGATTCGGCGCGGCCCGAGTAATCCCCGGGGGGAAGAAGCTCAAAATCGAACCGGCCTTCACGGTCGGTGGCAGCGGAGTAACGCAAGCCTGTGGCGGTGTTGACGAATACGATGTTGGCCCCGGCTATGCGTCCGCCGCTCGAATCCGTGACCACGCCACGAAGTGCGCCGGTAGAGGCATCCTGGGAAAACGTGTAGGAACAGAGAACGATCAATATTGCCGCGGAGACGAAGGGCTGCATAGGACTGGCACCAGGGACCAGAATTCAGTCCGATTTCAAGCTCAGGTGAGTCCAGACGCATGGAGAACTTCGATGTGTATAGCACGTGTGACCAGATGCGGTCTGTGAATTACGACCCTCTTTGCCGGCAAATTCCCAAGCCGGGAATGTTGAGGCTATCCCTGCGGCGCTTCGACTTGCAGTTTTTCCTTAACCGCACTCTCGACCCGCTGCAACACTTCATCTTCGGAAAGTTTGGTGGAGTCGAGCAGAAGCGCGTCAGGAGCGGCTACTAGCGGAGAGGCGGCGCGGGTGCGGTCGCGCCGGTCGCGCTCGCGCAATTCCGCGGCAGTAGCCTGAGCCGCGCGGCCGGTCAAATGTTGCTGCTGCAATCGCCGCTGCTCACGGACCACCGGATCAGCGTCGAGAAAAATCTTGACGTCGGCTTGGGGAAAAACCTGGGTACCGATGTCGCGGCCTTCCATGACCACGCCGCCGCCGGCGCCCATCTCCTGCTGCCGGGCAACCATCCAGGCGCGCACCGCTGGGTGTACGGAGACGCGGGACGCTGCTTCTGTGACGTCCGTTTCGCGGATTCGCTGGCTCACATCGCGGCCATCGAGCAGCACCCGGTTGCCGCCCAGGCTGGGCTCCAGCACAATCTGCGAGTTGCGGGCGAGTTTCAGCAGTTCCGGTTCATCTTCGAAAGAGATGTCCGATTCGATCGCCTTCAAGGCCAACGCACGATACATCGCCCCGCTCTCCAGGTTCACGTAGCCGAGTTTGCGCGCCAAGCGCGAAGCGATGGTGCTCTTGCCGGCGCCGGCGGGGCCGTCAATGGCAATGATGAGTCGGCGAGCGTGCGGTACTGCGACAGTCCGCGGTTCGTTCATCCTGGAAGCTAACGATTGTACACATCAAATAAAAAACCATGAAGCGCGCAAAAGCGATTCGGCCGGATTTCAGCACGGACCTGGAGATCCGGAATTTTCACCACACTTTGCAGACTTTATCTGCGGGCTTCACCATGGGCTGGCCTGTCTTGCATGAAAATGCCTGGGAAAACTCCGGCATGTTGACGACCACCCCGTTGATGCGAAACTGCGGCGGAGAATGCGGGTCGGTCATGGCGCGGACCCGCAGGTCTTCGGAACGCACATTGGCACAGTCCCATTGGGCAAAGCCTACGAAAAAGCGCTGGTCGGGGGTGAGGCCGTCGATGAGCTGAAGCTGCTTGTCCTTTGTGGCGGCCTTCCAGGCCATGTAGGCAAGGATCTCTCCACCGAGATCGGCGGCGTTTTCGCCCAGCGTGAGCTTGCCGTTGATGTGCACGTCATCGACGACGGGGTATTGCGAATACTGGTCATCCACGCACTGGGTGCGCTCGTCGAATTTTTTTCGGTCGTCTTTGGTCCACCAGTCTCTGAGATTGCCCTGGGCATCAAACTGGCTGCCTTCATCGTCAAAGCCGTGGGTTAATTCGTGGCCGATGGTGCCGCCGGTATCACCGTAATTCGGAGCGTCATCCATCTTGGGGTCGTAAAGCGGCGGCTGAAGCACGCCCGCCGGGAAATTGATGTCATTCATCTGCGGGTTGTAGTAAGCGTCCACCGTCGCGGGAGAAATATCCCACTCGCCGCGGTCCACGGGCTTGCCGATCTTGTTGATCTCGCGGTGCAACTCAAAAGCGCCGCCCCGTTCGATGTTCCCGGCAAAATCATCGTGGGCGATGGTCAACGAACTGTAGTCCCGCCATTTATCCGGATAGCCGATCTTGTTGCGGATCCCGGCCAGCTTGGTCAAGGCCTGCTGCTTGGTCTCGGGGCTCATCCAGTCGAGCGCGCGGATCCGCTGCGCCATCGCGGCTTCGATTTGCACCACCATTTCCCGCGTGTTTTCCTTCAGCTCTGGTGGAAACACTTTTGCGACGTACACTTGTCCCAGCGCTTCCCCCAGGTTGTAGTCCGTGTATTGAACGCAGCGGCGCCAGCGTGGCTCCATATCCTCGGCTCCGCGCAGATATTTGCGGTAAAACTCGAAATTCTGCTGGACGAAAGTGGAAGAGAGAAAAGGAGAATAAGAATTGGCGACATGGAACCGCAGGTAGTTTTTCCAATTTTCCAGCGGTTCGCTCCTCAGGTTCTTGTTCAGCTCCCGGAAGAACGTCGGCGCGTCCACGTTTACGATTTCGAGCCGCGGATAGTGCAATGCACTGAAATAAGCGGGCCAGGCAAAATCAGGCGCCAGCAGCCTGAGATCGCCAACTTTCATCTTGTGCTTGAGCTTGTAGGGATCACGCCGATCCACCTGGGTGAGGGAAGCGGTCGCCAGCGCAGTCTCGATGCGCATGACTGTAGCCGCGTTTTTCTGCGCGGCTTCGGGGCCGTCGCCCAGCAATTCAAAAACTTTCTCGACGTGCTGCACGTAGCGCTGGCGTATCTCTTTCGATTTCGCATCCTGCTTCGTGTAGTAGTCGCGGTCGGGAAGCCCCAGGCCACCCTGGTCCAGATCGGCGATCTGCAGCTCCGAGTTATCGGGGTCTTGCGTGGAACCCGCGGCAAAGAGAATGGAGTCCCCGAAAGGAAGTGTCAGTCGCGCGGCCAGCGGGGCCAGGTCACGGATGGAAGAGAGTTGCGTAATCGCGCCTAGCTGGGGTTGGATTGCCGTCAATCCTCGTTTTTCGGCGGCGGCATCGTCCATGCAGGCGGCATAGAAATCGCCGATTTTCTGTGTCACCGCGTCGCGCTGGCCAGCGGGCTGAGCAGCCTGCTCCAGCATCCCGCGAAGAAAAGTCAGGTTGTCCTGATAAAGCTTGCCGTAAACGGACCACGAAGTCTGATCGGGCGGGATGGGATTGTTCTTTTGCCAAGACCCGCAGGCGTATTGATACAGGTTTACGCAAGGATCTACCGAGCGATCCATGGCGGTCACGTCCAGACTGGGTGTGTAGGGCAGTTTCGGTTCGGCAGAGGTGACTGAGGAAGAGTTCTGGGCCGCTGCTCCCGCCACGGAAAGCAGGAAGAAAGCTAAGAAGAAAAGAACGCAAGCAAGCGTCTTCATCATATGTACGTTTGACTGCTCCTGTCAGAAAAGGTCATAAAACGGGTTCGGATAGCGTAAAGCCCCGCGGTTTCTGCGCCCCCTAGACCCGGCTGGGACGCGCGGGCGTGTCTGGCCGCTCGCGCTCCTTTTCGCCCGCCGATTTCTGAGGAGTGATCTGCAGAAGCGAGCGGCTACCGACCCGCATAAAGCTCAATTCGCGTGCGGCGAGCAGGGCATTGATGGCTTCGCGCACTCGCGAACGCGCCACGAAGTTGCCAAAGAAAACTTCAAGTTCGGATTGTTCGACGGCGATCGCGCAATCAAGATACTTGGAGAGCAAGGCTGACAGTGCTTCCGCAACCGAGAGGTTGATGCCTTCGCGAACCGCCTCCGGCGACCAACGGTAAAGCACGTCCCAGAACGAGCCTTCGCTCGGGTTGTAGTCGACGCGAGTGATCCGGAGCCTCGACCACAACTCGCTCAAAGCGTGGTCGAGTGCGCCCAGAGATATGCTGCCGCCCAAAGTCTCCTGCAGCTTTTGCTTGGAGATCGGACCACCGCGCTGAATGGCGGCGAAAGCGTCGCAGGCGAGGTCAGAATACTCTGAACGCGGACCCGGCTTGGGGGCCTGTTTCGGATTGCGCTCTCCGACCAGCGCATAGAAATACGGAAAGATCGAAGCTGCGACCAGAAAAGCGTTGTTCTCGCCGAACAGATTAGCTTCGTAAGCGTCATGTTCGCGCAACAGGCGAACCATCAGGCTGGTGGCTTCCTGTGCCCGTGGATCAGCGAAGGCATGCTGCCAGTTAGGAAGATTTTCTTCCCCACCCACCCACGCGCCGACGAAGGTGGGCACGAGCAAGGGCGGACGCAGCGGGTACATCAGGCAGAAGCCGACTGATTCAAGGAAGGCGCGAGCCTCGTCGAGCGTGCGAACGGGATGGCCGGTAAGGTGCCATTTCTCGCGGCGCAATTGGTCGAGCTCCTGGTCAGTCATAGAAGGCAGCATTCAGCATTCAGTGCGCACCGTTCAGATTTCGGCAATCGCCAACCTTCAGTGAGATCTCAACTCTGAACGCTGAGTGCTGACGGCTGAGTGCTAGATTCTCTTAAACGCTTTCTGAATGTCCTTCAAAGAGTATCGCAGAACCACGGGCCGGCCGTGCGGGCAGGTCATGGGACATTGGGTCTTGGCAAGTTCGGTCAGCAGCCACTCCATTTTGTTTTGCTCGAGCGGCATATTGACCTTGATGGCGGCGTGGCAGGCGATGGAGGCGGCGACGCGAGCGCGGACTCTCTCCAGATTCAGGGCCTGCTCTTCGCGCGAGAACTGGTCGAGGAGTTCCTGCAGCATGCGCTCGACCTGTCGCGATTCAATTCCAGCCGGGGCTGTCTTTACCACGACGCTGCCAGCACCGAAAGGTTCGGCTTCAAAACCGTTGCGCGCCAGTTCATCGGAAATCTCGGAAAATACCGCTTGTTGTGCCGGTGTGAGCTGCAGCACCAGAGGCATAAGCAGGCGCTGGCCCTCCATTTTCTGCGCCGCGCGTTGCGCAAGAATCTGCTCAAACAGGACTCGCTCGTGGGCAACGTGCTGGTCAATGATCCAGAGTCCCTCGGGATTGACCGCAAGGATGAAGGACTCGCGAATCTGGCCGAGTGGTTTCAGGGAAGCCAGGGAGGGAGCGGCATCGCTGGCGGATTCGGGTGTGTCGGGAAGCGGCGGAGCACAGCCGTCCGCGGGGAAGGCTTGCTCCGGCAAACGAGCCAAAGCAACCGCGGCATTGGCTTCGACCGCGATGGATTGGCTGCCGAAATGTAAGCGCTCTGTTTCGGGCGGCAGGGGCGGCGGCTCGAGCGTGAACCCCGGCGGTGCAGCGGGTATATAAAGCGCGCGCCAAGCCGCGATATCGACCGGAGTGGCTTTTGCTCCTGCTCCTGCTCCCGGGGTCAGCGAAGGACTGGCACTCGGATGCGCATGGATTTCGGCGGTGAATTGCGGCACGGGCCGGGCTTTCATGAGCGCAGCGCGCACAGAATCACGCACAAAATCATGCACCACGCTCTGTTGTCGGAACCGGACCTCAGTTTTAGAAGGATGGACATTGACGTCAACTTCGGCGCTGGGAAGCTCAAGAAACAGCAGCACGACCGGGAAAACCGTAGGCGGAAGAATGTTGCGATAGGCTTCGGTGAGGGCATGTTGAATGAGACGGTCGCGGATGAGGCGTCCATTCACGAAGACGTAAATGGAATTGCGGTTGAGCTTCTGGATTTCGGGTTTGGAGATGAAACCATGGGCTCGTAGATCGCCGGGTTCTTTGCTGGGATGTTCTTCTCCCTCCGCTTCCTCTTCTTCCTGACGGCGCCAGGGCGGAGGCTGGGGCAAACCGGCGCGCTCCAGGGGCTGGATAGCCGCGACAGGGATCAGTTGGTCGAGAACTTCTTTGCCAAAAACCTGATAGACGCGTTCGCTATGGCCGCTGACGGGCGCAGCAATCAACATGGCATTGGTGGCGGAGTGCAGTTCGAAATGTTTCTCGGGATGGGCCAGGGCGTAGTGGGTGACCAGAGAAGCAATGTGTGAAAGCTCGGTAGATTCAGCTTTGAGAAACTTCTTGCGGGCGGGAGTATTGAAAAACAGATCACGCACCGTGATCGATGTTCCTTCCGGCAGGCCGGCTTCTTCGACCTTGAAAATCTTTCCTCCATTGATTTCGATCACCGTGCCGGAAGGATCGTCCTGAGTCTGAGTTTCCAGGCGCAGTCGGGAAACGGATGCGATCGAGGGCAGTGCCTCGCCGCGAAAACCGAGAGTGGCCACGTGCAGCAGATCCTCTGCCTCTTTGATCTTTGAAGTCGCGTGGCGCTCAAAGGCGAGCAGGGCGTCGTCGCGCAGCATGCCGCAGCCGTTGTCGGTAACCTGGATGAGCTTCTTACCGCCCGCCTCGACCTGAATGCGAATCCGTGTGGCCCCGGCATCGAGCGAATTTTCCAGCAACTCTTTGACCACCGACGCCGGGCGCTCCACCACCTCGCCGGCCGCGATCTTGTTGGCTACGTTGTCCGAAAGGACGTGGATTTTACCCATTGCGAAGAGAATCCACTGGCAGTTTCGCAGATGAGGCACCGGGGCGCAACGCACAGACGGTCACGATCGCGGCCGAAAAACATTCTTCGTTATTCTCGTTATTCATTGCGGCCGGAACTCAATGGCCAGCTCGGTCTCCACCTCCACCGGCTCGCCATCCACGAGATAGGGGCGGAAACGCCACCACTTCACCGCGTCTACCGCTGCCGGGGCAAGTTCTGGTGGACCGCTGACAGGGCGGAGTTCTGAAACGGTGCCATCCCTCCCAATCACCACATGGAGTACGACAATGCCTTGCACACTCCGGTCGAGAGCTGCCTGGGGATAGATCGGATCTACTTTATGGATGAGCTGCTGCTGAATTTGTTCCGCGGGGACGCTGACTCGTGGCCCATTCGTATCGACAAGCTTGGCCGGAACTCGCGATTCCAGCTCTCGCCAGGACACGTACCATTGCAACGACACGATGGTGCCGGCTAAAGCCGCAACCGCCAGCGCTGCCCACAGCACGCGCCGAAGTTCTTTCCCCCTACGGAACCACGATGTTCGCGCACGGCCCGGCACAGAACTGGTGGCAGTCCTGGGTCTCATCGCTGGTCTCGGATCTATGCTGTCGATCCAGTAACGGATCATGGCCTGGTGTTCTGCGGGGAGCGCCAGGAACTCCATGCCATAACGCAAGGCGGCGCGGTGGCGGATGATGGCTTTGGCCTGCAGAGCCACGCCCATTTCCGGGAGGCGGAGTTGCACGCCCACGGAATCTCCGGGGTGAAGATCGGCGGCCAGAACCGCAGCCAATCCGCCTTCACACACATCGACCAGGCGTCCGGGGACGATATCGGGGACGCCGGAACGCAATACGGTCACGTCCACTGGAACCGAAAGCGGGTAACGCGCCACTTTGCGGGGAGGAATCCCCGGACGCAGTGGAGCTCTCGCCGGCGCCGAACTCAAAGCCTATCCCCCCGGTTGGTTCGATACACTTCTGCCTCGTCTTCGGCTGGAGACGAAACTAACGGCTGGATTGTTAAGGATTAACAAAGTATAACATCGGCTGCGGCGAGGGATCTCCCGCGCCCTGTGGAAAGCGTCACATCCCCGGATATTTTCTGAAAAAGATCAGAAGAAGATCGATGGTGTCCTGCACCCCGTGAGCGATGATCGGAACACTAAGATTGCAACCGGTCAGAAAATACAAAATTCCCAGCAGAACTCCCATCAGCCCCTCATCAATTACACCGGTCATTCCCTGATAGCCATGGGCAAATCCAAAGACGATATTGACCAGGATCAAGCTGCACGCCCATGCCCGCCGCGTGCCGCGTCCGAGGTCGGCAACACGATTCATCAAGTACCCACGCCATACGAGTTCTTCTCCGAAGGCGCCGAGCGTCCAGACAAGGACAAATCCGATTAAAGCCAAGGAGAGATTTCCCGGCAAATCGCGAAAATCAGATAGGTCCGGCGGTCTTCCCGTCAGCCTTACGAGCAAGGGCTGACTGACAAGAAGCTGAAAGGCTTCCATGAAGATTCCCGCTCCAGCTCCAAGGGCAAGAGTTTGCGGCCAAGTTCGGTTGCGGGTGAATCCGATACTCCGCCATGTAACTCTTCGCACCCGCAGCGAAATCCATCCCAGAAGCAGAAGAAATGGGGTCTTGCTAAGAGGGATCAGATGTTTGTAGTCGGCAAGAAAAATCAACCCAACGATTACGAACTCAACCAGCGCGAGCCACTTGCTTTTTCGCCAACCACCAGCCGCGGGCTCTACTTTAGACGCAACCGCTTCTGGTTTGTTCATCACAAACCGCCCCCCATCCGCGTGGCGGCTCGTGCCTGCCGGAATCGGCGAATGCTCCAGAGCGCAAAGTGAGTCGTGAGCAGAATCGTTCCACCTCCCAGGGCACAACCGATCGGGATCAGGTACCAGCCCAGCAATTCACGGCCCTGGGGCCGGTGGTCCGTCATACCGAGGACCAGCGAATAGGTATCGCTGTCCAGCATCCAAAGACCGACTTTGGGGTTGAACGGCTTGATCAGCGCGGCCAGAAAAAAGGCGCCGCCAAACATGTAGCCGACGGTACAAAACAACAGAACGAAAAAACCCTTCACGCTGAGTGTGGCCCAATGGAAAACGCCGCGCAGAATCGTCCATGGCATGCGCGTGCTCTCGGCACGCGCCAGCAGGTCATCGTTCATGTATTGGCTGGCCAGTTCCTCGGGATTTCCCAAGCCAGCCAAAGCCGCCGCAACTCCCGCCGGCGTCACTTCGCCAGGGGAACCCGCACGATCCACGATATGGCTGCGGAGTTCGTCGATGATCTCGCGAGCATCTTCGTCTTTCAGCCCACGCAAGCCTGTGCGCACGCTCTCGAGATAGGCATCAATCATCTGCCGGGAATCCTCCGAGATCGTCATATTCGAATCCCTCTTACTTGCCCCTGCCGAGCGGCGTGAGAAGCAGATCCAGGCTCGAGGAAAAACGCGACCAGATGCGCGCCATCTCCAGAACGCGCTGTTTCCCCGCAGCCGTTAACGCGTAGTACTTGCGCGGATGCCCCGCTTCCGACTCCACCCACTCGGATTGCAGCAGGCCCAACGCCTTGAGCCGGCTGAGCAGCGGATAAACCGTGCCCTCGGAAACGGTTAGTTCGGACTGGCTTTCCAGTCGTCGAATGATCTCGAGGCCATAGAGCCTTCCGCTCCAAAGCGAAGCCAGGATTGCCAGCTCAAGGCAGCCTTTGCGGAGTTGCACTTCCCACTTGTCGGGCGTCTCGCGCTCGCTCAAGTCATCGCGCCGCACGTCAATACTATGTAATGCAAGGTATCATGTTGTCAAGTGTAATGTGGGGAGACAATCAAAGGGGTCGCACGTTAAATCGAACTCAAGCCGGGGCTTCTCAGTGTGGAAAGCAAAAGCGCCCGGAGGGAGTTCTCCGGGCGCGATCTAAAACGCCGATTCTCCCCTGTGTCGAGATCGGCAAGCTTGCTAGCGAGCCAAGTTACGGCCAACGCTTGGCGGTATCGTCCCAACCCGCCGCGCGGGCTGGCTGCGGGGCGGTGTTCACCGCCGGCTGCGGGATCCGAATCGGTTGCTGAGCCGCGGCGGTGGCGGCAGCCAAAGTTGGTTTGTTATCCATGCTGATGCCGCCTTCTTTCTCTTCGGAAAGCAAGGGCGCGGCCACGCGCAAGGCTTCAACCTCTTTTTCCAGCTTGGCCAGTTCGAGCTCTTTCTGTCTCAGAACTTCATAGACGTTCTTCATACCTGGGCACCTGCGCTGAAGTTGTTTGATTTGAAGATTCATCGAACTTTATCAGGTGTCTCATTTTTGTCAAGAAGGAAGAAACTCAAGGAGATGAGTTCCCGCCGATTGATGGCGCACTAATTTTGCCCAGTGCCGAAACGAAACTGTCCTCAAGAAGTCCGGACCTCAGATTCTCTGGCTATTGGGAAGGAACCGGCGCTCACGGGGGGAGGTCAGATTTTGGCAGCCCGCTGCTTTGAAATTCGGAGACGAGAAGCGGCCCACCATCTTCGCGCTGCCACGACTGACCAAATACCCTCGACCAAACCAAAGGGCCATGCACCTTGAAGGAACCCATAAACCGAACCAAGTACACAGGAGACGGCAAAGCCCAGGATGAACCAATGGCTCCGGTTCTCGAGCGCATAGCAAACCACCATGGCGGTTACTGCGAAAAGCCCGAATGCAGTGAGACTAGTCATGTCCTCCGCGTTCCGCGCCCATAGAGTTTCCCAGAGACATACCAAAGTACCTCACTATCCAGATTTTACAAATCTTGGGTTTAACGTTTCCCTCGGGCTTGTCGTCTAAGGCACAGGAAGTTCCCCTGGATGCGCTCCTGTTTTGGAATCCGGCAGACAAGATTCTCGGGAAGCGTCTGACGGAATTTATTTCGCGGAACCACGGCAGGGGTAGGTTGCGTATCCGGATGCAGGCGGCAGTGTGCCGAAGATGAGGAACGGGACTTGAGGCAATGGCCGGCGGGAAACCGTGGGGGGCTCGGAGGTAGTCATGCAGAACGGGCGAGGCTTGAGCACTGGGAGTGGGGCAAAGAGCACGTTGGGCAACGGGGACGCTCACGTGCAAGAAGTGGTTAAGGCGGCCCAGGAAGAACTCGGGCAGCTTCTGCGGCAGCGAGCCGACGTAATGAAGAGAATCGGCACCGTCAAGCAAACCATCGTCGGCCTGGCGAACCTTTTTGGCGACGACGTGCTGAGCGAAGAATTGCTGGAATTGGTCGACCGCAAGAGCAGCGGCCGCCAGCCGGGCTTTACCAAAGCGTGCCGGATGGTTCTGATGGAGGCCCATCGCCCTTTGGCGGCCCGTGAAGTGTGTGAGCAGATCGAAACGCGAGTTCCCGCGCTGCTGCTTCGCCACAAAGACCCTCTGGCATCTGTCACCACAGTGCTGAATCGTCTGGTGGACTACGGCGAAGCGCGGACCCTGACCAGCCAAAACGGACGGCGTACCTGGCAGTGGGTGGCCGACCCGGCGGACGAAGGTCTCGGCTCCTCCCTTGGCAACTCTGCAGCCCTGTAGGCAGCACCGCCCTGCGATGTAGGCGCGGCGTCCCTTCGACCTTCCCCTCGACTCCGCTCGGGGCTTCGGCAAGACAGTGCAGGCTCTCGCCCGTGCACGCTTCTAGGCCGGCGGCAACAGCATTCCCTTCTCCAGATGCCGGGTCACGTGCGCGTAGGAGGCCGCGTGAGGATCATGGGTTACCATGACGATGGTCTTGTGGAAATCCTGGTTGAGCCGCTTGAGAATCTCCAGAATTTCGGTCGCCGAATGGCTGTCCAAGTCGCCGGTCGGCTCATCAGCCAGTAGCAAAGTCGGATCGCTGACGATGGCGCGAGCAATAGCCACGCGCTGCTCCTGTCCGCCGGAGAGCTGTTTGGGAAGATGATGCACCCGGTCCTCAAGCCCTACCAGTTTTAACGCCGTCATGACGTGGTCCCGCCGCTGCTGAGAGTTGAGTTTGGTCAGCAAGAGCGGGAGTTCGACGTTCTCAAACGCGGTGAGCACCGGGATCAGATTAAACGTCTGAAAGACGTAGCCGATGTGCTCATTCCGCCAATGCGCGGATTGAGAGTCATTGAGACGGAAAATGTTTTGGCCCAGCACCAGTAACTCACCCTGAGTGGGCCGGTCAATCGCGGCAATCATGTTGAGCAGGGTAGTTTTGCCCGAGCCGGAAGGGCCCATGAGGGCGAGAAACTCGCCCCCCGCAATTTCAATGGAAACGTCATCGAGCGCTTTCACTTCGAAGGCATCACGCTTGAAGACTTTGCTGACGTTGCGCGCCTGCACAACCTTGGTCTGCGTGGCGGTATTAGGAAGAGTCGCAGTGCTCATGATTGCCCCTTGATCTTGATTTTTTCTCCGTCTTTCAGGTCTTGCGGCGCCAGAGGTAATCACGATCTTCGCCGCCGTTAAGGCCTTGCACCAGCAGGCCGCCGTTGCGTTGCGAGAGAATCTTCACTTCCCGCTGCTGTGCCTTGCCGTCAAACGCCAGGAAGACGAACTTCTTGCCGTCGCGGTCGCGGATCGCGGTTGTGGGCACCAACACTCCCTGCGGCTTGGCGAGCTCGGTTGCCTTGCTTTCGTTGGCCAGGAATTTTACCGTCGCGTTCATTTCCGGCCGCAAGAAGTGCATCAGGATTCAGGATCTGAACTTTCACCTGCACGGTTGCCTTTGGCGCGGTTGGCCTCGGGCGAGATCTCGGCGATCACTCCGTCGTACTTGCGGTCCGGATAAGCATCGACCGTGACCATTCCCTTCTGCTTCGGGCCGAGTTTGGCGAAATCATCCTGCGCGATGTCGAGTTCCACCTGAATATCGTTCAAGTCGGCTAGCGAGACGACCACGCCCTGCGGGCCGCCTTCGGCTGTGCTGGCAAATCCCGAAGTGATCAGTTCGCCCTTTTCAGCGGCGCGTTCAAGATGGTTCCCGTTACCGGGGCGCGGATCACAGTGGCGTCGAGCAGCGACTTGGCGTAGTCCGCCTGACCTTGCGCCTGCATAAGAGCGCCGCTGGCGCGCGCAATTTCCTCTTGCCGCGGACCGATCTTGGCCAGTCGAAGAACTTTGTCCAGCGAATTCACCCGCTGCTGGTCGGACTCCGAACTTGGCGGTGGCATCGTCGAGCGCTTGCTTTGAGAGCACGCCCTGTGCCACCAGCCTGCGGGTGCGGTCCAGAGTGATCTTGTCATCGGCCAGCGTGGCGCGGCCTCATCGAGATTGTGCTGTGCCTGCTGAATCTCTTCGGGACGGGAGCCGTTCTGCAGTTCCTCCAGGTACGCGCGGGCGTTCTCCGCCGCGCCTCTGGCCTGCTCGTATTGGGCGCGGAATTCGTCGTCTTCCAGGCGGACCAGAACCTGGCCTTCTTTGACTTTATCGCCTTTTTCCACCCCAATCCACTTCACCCGCCCGGTCACTTTGGAGTTCAGGTTGATCTTGTGGTGGGCGACGATGTAGCCGCTGGCGGAGAGCACAACGCCGCCCGTCGTGTTCGGGGCGGAGGCGCGAACGACTTCCACTTCGGGAACGGATCGGGAGAGAAGGCGATAAGCGAGCGCCCAGGCTGAGCAGCACCAGCAGCGAAATTCCGATCAGGATATAGCGGCTTGGCCCAAACCGGAGGTTCGCCTTCGCCACCCGTGCGGGCGTGCGATCGATGCGCAGGCTCCGCAAGTCTTCGTGTTTTGCATCAATCGGCATATTTTTATAGCCGCTGCCAGTTCCTGCCCGGCCGAGCTCTCGGCAGTGGCTAATCCCGCAGGGCGGTCAGAATGTTCTGCCGCGCCGCGTGCCAGGCCGGTGCAAACCCGCCCACCACTCCCATGATCATGGCGAACATAACCGCGGTGATGACCACCGCCGGCGTCATCTGCAGGCTGAATACTACTTCGCTGAACGTCACCTGATTTTGCGTTCCTGTCGTCATCCCGTTGAACGGCAGCATCAGGAGAATGCCAAGCACTGCACCCAGCAGCGACAACAGCAGCGATTCCAGCATGAACGAAGTCAGAATGCTGGGACGGGAAAACCCGATGACGCGCAGCGTAGCAATTTCGCGTCCGCGATACGCCACGGCAGCATACATGGTGTTGGCGGCGGCGAAAGCAGGATCCCACTGCCATGATGAAGGCCACAATCCAGCCCACAAATCCTGATGGGCGCCCCCGATTTGGTTTGCGATGCGTAGTAGTCCGGTTCAAGCAAGCCATTGAGCTCCAGCCGCTGATCATCGTTGGCTCGGTTCTTCAGCGCCTGGGCCGCCGCCGGATCGGTGGCCCGCACCAACACCGACGAATACACCGTGCGTTCGAAATCGGTGACCAGTTGGTTGATATCGCCCCAAATCTCAGAGTCGTGCGCCGTGCCGCTGGCGTCAAAGATGCCCACGATCGGCCAGTCGCCTTTGCCGATGTGCACGCTGTCGCCCATGTTGGCGTGCTCAAACCGCTTATTGATGGAACTGCTCACCACAACTTCCCGCTGCCCCGGGGTGAACCAGCGCCCCGCGACCAGATGGATCTGTGGCCGCATCTCGATGCCCACGGGAGTGAGGAAGCGAGTGGTGACATTCGTCTCCCCCGTTCCGCCTTTGCGCGGCAGCACCACCACCAGGATGTCTTCGCCTGAAACCAGGGGATCGCCTTTACTGTTCTTGGCCACGCCGGGCAGGTCTTTCAACACCTGAAGAGCGTCCCGCGAGACCCCGCCTGCGGCCAGCTCTGAGTCCGAGCCCTTGCGCAGCATCAGCACATTCAAAGGATCGCCGGTGCTGCCAAAAGCGCGTTCAGGCCGGCCAGCAGAGCCATGATGAAAACCGCAGTCGCAACCGTGAGCGCGATTCCCAGAGCAGTCATGATGGTGAGGCTTTTGCGAAGCCGCAGATTGCGCACGTTATAGCTGAGGGGAATTGCCATTTTTTCTTACCCTTATCCGATGTGGCGCAAACCGTCCACGATGTTAACCTTCGCCGCGTGATACGAGGGCACAAAGGAACTGGCGAATCCCACTACCGCAGCGATACCCAGAGCCGCGATCATGGTGAGCGGAGTGACCTTCATGCCGGTGAAATATCCGCCTTGGGCCGGCCATTCCCGTCACGATGAAGTAGCAGAGAATCGAACCGATCAGCCCGCCTACCAGCGCCAGCGAGACCGCCTCGCCGACAAATAATCCCAGAATGCTGTTGCGGGTGAAGCCCAGCGTCTTCAATACCGCGACTTCCCGCGTGCGCTCGCGAATCGACATCGCCATGGTATTGGCCGACACCAGCAGAATCGTAAAGACCACCGCCAGGCAAATGCTCATGATGAAAGCCTTGATGTTGCCCAGCATTCCGATGAAGCCCAATTGAAAAGCGTGTTCGCTCTCGCTTTTGGTCGGACGGTCGGCGTTGCGAAACTCGTCGTCGATGGCTTGCGCCACCTGGGTCACATAACCGGGGGAATCGGCCAGAACCGCGAAGAATCCTTCCTGTCCTTTGAGACGGGGAAAGCCTCGTCGATGTAGTCTTTATTGAAATAGATGGACTGAGTTTGTTCTGGCGGGGTGAAAATTCCCCGGATCGTCAATTCCAGGTTCACTGGGAAAATCTTCCCTGTGATATTCAGGCGATCGCCGATTTTCCAGTGAAATTTGTTGGCCAAGCTTACGTCCACTATTGCGCCGGCGCGGTCATGCTGCCAGGCTTCGAGTTGGTCGGCGGGCATCTTGAACTCCGGATACACCTTGAATAATCTCCTGCGGATCAGTGCCGAACTGGGCGAAGTAGTGGTCGGGCTTGTCATCGATGTACTGCCCGCCAAACCATTGCTGATTCACCACTTCCTTTACGCGAGGAATGGCCTGGATCTTCTGCCGGTAATAGCTGGGCAAATTGAAGATCAGCGACACTTTGTGGCGAACGATCAGACGTTGCGCCGACTGCTGCGCTGGGCTTGCTGTCATAGAAGCTGCGCCAGATGGTGATCAGGAACGTCAGCAACAGCAGCGAGCCGCCGATGCTGAGTACGGTCAAGATACTGCGGCGCAGGTTGCGGAAGGTATTCTTGCGGACAAAACTAGCCAGGGTCATGGCTGAACTCCGGGAGAAAACGTGGCGCAGGAAAGGGAAAGCGATTCCCCAACCTCACCAGAATAGACGATGCAGAACCCGGGGACAACCGTCGAAAACTCCTGCCGCCGTGGGTTTTCGCCTCGGCCCGGGCCTTCTGGCATCGTGCATGTTCCTAGTGTTGCGCCACTTAATAGACGGTGGCCAGTGGTCATCGTCATCCCGTTCCAATGACAAATGTCACCTGTTTATGTTCGCGCCAGGCTCTTAATAAGTAACGCCTTCGTCCAGAAAAGGTTACGCAAGCTGGGTTGCTGGAGTTCCAGAGATCTCAGTCTCGGGAACCGCTGCAAGGCCTGGTGACAGAGATCACGGCGTGGGATAGGGCTGAAGCCTAAATTGGTATTGTGCAATTCGCCGGATGCTGAGCGGCAAATCGCAGCCCAGGTTCACGTAGCCCAGGTTCACGCAGCCCAGGTTCACGATCCCCACGCTGGGAGGTGATGAAAATGAAAGTCCTTGTTGTTCACGCCAGTCGTTACGGGTCCACGCAGGGAATCGCCGAGCGCATTGCTGCGACCTTGTGCCAGCAGGGCTTGGAACCCACAGTGCAATCCGCTAAGCACGCCGATGATCCGACGGACTACGATGCCGTCGTGATCGGAAGCGCCGCCTACTACTTTCACTGGATGAAGGACGCCACAAAATTTGTCCGCCGCCATCGTGACGTTCTGGCCAACCGGCCGGTGTGGCTGTTCAGTAGCGGGCCACTGGGCACTGATGTTACTGACGCTCAGGGCCGGGATGCCCGCGTCGTTACGGAACCCAGGGAGATTGCGGAGTTCAAGGAGACCATCGGGCCCAGGGACCATCGTGTTTTCTTCGGGGCTCTGGATGCCAGCAAGCTCGGGTTCACTCACGGGCTGGTTCTGAAATTCGCCAAGCGTGCCAAAGCGCCTCTTCCAGAAGGCGACTTCCGCGACTGGAGCGACATTGAAGCTTGGGCCAGCGGTATTGCCCAGGCACTGCAAGCTCCTGCGGACGATGCCGCACTTTGCTACGACGAGCCCGGGGCTTTGACTGCCCGGTGAAAGAAACGAGTGAAAATCCTTTACGAGCTGTGCCCGGCGCACTGCATCACTCCCAAGAATGCGCTCCACGGGCCTACAGCCTCACGGTATTGATTTGCCATCACGCGCGAGAGCTGATGCAAGTGGGTGAGATCATGAGCCGCCCAAGTCGCCAGCAGTTCGGATAGTGTGACCACCCCGAGTGCTGGATGCCGGCCCCGGCGCTCCAGATCGCGTGGTTGCAGGTGCAAGCCTTCCAAAGCCGCCAGGCTTTCCTGTCGCAGGCGAGCAAACTCGTCCAACAATTGCGGCAGCGATTTCCCCTTGCTCAACTTCATCTGCGCGAAGCGATCAAAAGGCTCGAAAGTGCGGTCTTCGGCATCAGACAGGATGACTCGGGCGCGTGGGATCCAGTCGGTTCGTTCTCCGTGGATCAAGTGGCCGACGATATCGAACGCGCTCCATGTGCCCTGGCCTTCGTTCGATTGCGTCCAGCTTTCTGGCAGCCCACGCAGAAGGGCGTTCAGGGTTGCGGGGGTGCGGTTGAGAAGTGCAGTGGTTTCGGAGAGATTGAATTTCATGGTGGCCTCGATAAGTCGTTGAGCCGAGATCAATCGACTCTATTGGCGTCCTGGGTGTGCCAATACCTTGTCATTCCGAACCGGCTTCAGCCGTGAGGAATCTGCAGCTACACTAGCTGCAAAAATGCAGATTCCTCGGCGCTGAAGCGCCCTCGGAATGGCAAGGAGCATTCCGGCATGGCTGTCAGCGGTCAACCGAGCCAGATGAGCTTTTGGATTTCGCCAAGTCCGCTGGAGGTTCAAAATCTAAGGTCCGACATCTGGCGCATCGTCGTGGTCCCTATACACTCTCGCGGTTCCCCATCGGCTAATTCTCAGCGCTCCCCATTGCGGGAACTCGACGACTGAGATAAAGTCTGCCGGAACAAATAGTTTGACGGGGTGGGCTCTCGAACGCGCGGGTTCGTCCTCAAGGCAAAACCGCAGCGTCGCGGCCTGCTGAAGAATCATGATTGAAGGAGGGGTATGGGTCAGACGGCGAACCTTGCGACGCTCGACATCGGAATCATTGTCGCCTATTTTGTTTTGATCTTCTGCATCGGCCTCTACTTTGCGCGCCGGGGCCGCACCTCCACCGACTACTTCCTGGCCAGCCGCAATGTAGGATGGTTCGCGATCGGGGCGTCGCTGTTCGTTTCCAATATTTCGACCGAACACTTCATTGGCCTGTCTGGCTCAGGGGCCAGTTCGGGATTGGCGGTGGGCTCCTTCGAATGGTGGGCATGTTTGATTCTGCTGCTCCTGGGTTGGGTTTTCGTTCCGTTTTATCTGCGCTCAAATGTTTTCACGATGCCAGAATTCTTGGAGCGCCGTTTTAGCCGGTCCTGCGCTGTTTACCTGGCGAGCATTTCGATCATCGCCTACATCTTCACCAAAATCTCTGTACAGCTTTACGCCGCCAGTGTGGTCCTGGAGCGGGTCGCCGGGTGGAAGTTGTGGGAAACGGCGGTGGTTCTGGTCATAGCCGTCGGCATTTACACCGTCGCCGGGGGACTCGCTGCGGTGATTTACACCGACATGGTGCAGACCATGATCCTGATTGTCGGAGCGGTCCTGTTGACGATCATCGGACTGCATCGCGTGGGTGGATTTGAGGCGCTGCGAGCGGCCGTGCCCGCCGGATATTTCCACATGGTCAAACCGGTCAGTGATCCCGCTTTCCCCTGGACGGGCATTTTCTTTGGCGCTCCTATTCTAGGCATCTGGTATTGGTGTACCGACCAGGTAATCGTGCAGCGTGTGTTGTCGGCGCGGGATGAAGGTCACGCCAAAGCGGGAACCATCTTCGCCGGCTTCCTCAAAATTCTTCCCGTCTTCATGCTGGTCTTGCCGGGAATCATCGCCTTCGCGCTGTTCCGCGATCTGTTCAAGATCGGACCGAATGGCGAAGTGCTCAACGGCGATATTGCTTATCCCACGATGATTCTAAAGCTGCTCCCGACCGGCCTGGTCGGTCTTGTGCTGGCTGCTCTTCTTGCTGCGGTCATGGGCGCAATGAGTTCCGTTTTCAATTCGGCTTCCACGCTTTTCACTCTCGACTTCTACAAGAAAATCCGACCCGACGCGAGCGAAGCCAATCTGGTCAATATGGGACGGTTTGCCACTGGAATCATGGTGGTGCTGGGATTGTTGTGGGTGCCGTTCATTCATTACATTAGCAGCCAGCTCTACATTTATCTGCAGAGCGTCCAGGGATACATCAGCCCGCCCATCGCCGCCTGCTTTGTTCTGGGAATTTTGTGGCCCAGGCTCAATGCTCAGGGCGCCATCACCTCGTTGCTGACCGGCTTCGTGATGGGAGCGGTCCGCTTCGTGGCCGAACTCGTGGATCGGGCGGCGCGAGGGGCAGGCGGGCACGGCTTTGAGGGCGCATTCATGCGCGAATTGGTGGACATGAATTTTCTCCACTACGCCATCCTTATGTTCGTGGTTTGTTGTGCGGTGTTGATTGCGGTAAGCATGATGACGCCTGCGCCGGACCGAAAGAAGCTGGCGGGGTTAACGTTTGCCACGGTCGGCGAAAAGATGGATGTTGTTCCGGTTACGCCTTCGGCCACGTACAAGCCAGCCGCCGAAACGCCATCCGAGCGCAGGATGAATATCATCTTCAGCCTGGCGTTGTTGTTCACCGTGATTGGCTTGTGGATATATTTCCGGTAGCCCGCAATGCTTCCTGTACGCAGCCTGAAACCGAACGTAACTCGCGAAGAAGCAATCCAGTATTTTTCTCGCGGCACCATGAGCCTGGTGCGGGAAACGATGTTTGGGCCGCTGTGCTCGGTTGCGCCATGCTTCGTCCCGTTCCAGCTCTTCAGAGTCGAAATCCGGAACGGCGGCCGGTCGGAGCAGCACATCTTCGGCCTCGACGCCGTGCTCGGTTCTCTCGACTTGTATCGCTTCGAGCACTTGCCCGCAGAAGGCGAAGTGGTCCGCGTGGAAACTCGCAATCATGTGCCAGTGACGCTGGAGGAGAAAAACGGAAAGTACCTGGTGCTGGAGAAAGTGCGGCGGTTTCTCTTCAGTACCGGCTTCTTTCGCATCCGTGACCTGCATCTTTCTGCCGAAGCTGTTCCGGGAGAGCTCTACGTCCCCTACTGGGTCGGGTTTCGCGGCCGGGAAACAACCGCGCGCTTGTTCGTCATGGATGCGGTGCGCCGGCGGATGGAGGGAGCGAAAGTGAAGCAATTGCTGCAGGGCTGGTTGACTTCTCCGCAATAAGACGTTCACTCTAAGTATCTGCATCTGCCCGTCCCTACAGGGCAGGCACATCATTGGGCTTTGGTTTTTCCTTCAGTACTTTCGTAACTGCCAGCTCCCAACTCTACCGCGATATTCTTAGCTCACCTTCCCCATGGTGTAAGCCGGGCATTTTCTTGCTCAGAATCCGCCCGGGTTACTGCCCGTACGGGACTTAAACAGCTATGGCGAACAAGATCGGCCGCTTCGAAATCCTCAGCGAACTCGCGCACACCGAAGCCGGTGCGGTGTACAAGGCTTCCGATCCGGAGAGCGGGCAGACCATTGCCCTCAAGACCATCCACCCGCAAGTGCTGGGTGAGGACTATGCTCCGCTGATCCAGAGCGTGCTCGAAGAGGCTACGGCCAGCTCGGTTCTGAACAGTCACAACGTTACCCAGCTCTATGGCGCGCAGGAAATGGACGGCCAGTTCTGCGCCGCAATGGAATATGTCCAGGGAAACAGCGTAGCGACCATGCTGGCGCGGAAAGAAGGATTTTCCATCTGGGATCTGCAGGATATCGCCCGCCAGAGCTGCCAGGGGCTTGATCACGCCCACGTCCGGAACGTGGTGCACTACAGCCTGGAGCCGGGCAAGATCATGGTCTCGTGGGATGGCACGGTAAAGATTCTGAGCTTCGGAATCTCTCGCATGAGCACGTTCGGTTGCCTGGGACCGGGCAAGGCGCCCGAGGCCCTGCACTACATGTCGCCGGAGCAGTTGCGGGGAGAGCCGATGGATCCGCGCTCTAACATGTTCAGCCTGGGAGCGATTCTGTACGAGATGGTGACCGAGCGCAAAGCGTTTCCGGGCGACGACGCCGACCAGGTACGGCAGCAGATTCTCGAGCAGATGCCCGTTTCACCTAGTGAGGTGAACCGCAAACTGCATCCGGCTCTGAGTGACGTGATCATGAAATCCCTGGCCAAGTCGCCGGCAGACCGATATCAGAACGGCCAAGAGTTGGTCAACGATCTCGAAAAGTGCAAGGAAAGTCCGGCTAAAGTTGCGGCAAAAAAGCCGGCAGTCCGGTCCCGACTCCGACCGCTCCGCAAGCACAGAAGACCGCTCCTCCCGCCGGTCCGCCCCGGGCGTCTTCGCCGCAAGTGTCGAAACCGGCTCCGGAACGAAAACCGGCCACCGCCCCGGTAGTGCGAACGGCAGCGCCACAGCCAAAACCCGTTGCCGTCAAAGCTGAAAATAAAACCGAGAACGAATTCGCCGTAACCCCGGCGCCTCCGGCGGCTGAACCAGTAGAAGCCGCATCCGCAAAGCCGGTCGAAGCAGACCCGGGAAGTGCCCCGGCGGTCCCGGCCTGGAGAGCTGCGGCAGCAGGTGTCGGTTCGTCGTCCACGGATTTGCCTCGTACGCCGAAACTTGATTCCAGCGAACAATTCATCAGCACGTGCGTAAAGGCCTCTATAGAGGCCGTGAGCCACGAGCAGGCGACCCTGTCCTCGGCGGCAGTGAAACCGGAACCTGCGGCGCCGAAGATCGCCGTCGATCCCATGATGGAGCAGGCGAGCGAGAGTTCGGGAACCCGCGGCCCAAGTTTTTCCGAAATCACCGAACTGCCTCCCTTGAAGGAGGTCTATGTTCCGCCTCCGCCGCCTCCCGAACCCGAGCCGGTGCAGTCCGAGTCAGCGCCCGCAGCCACCACTCGCACCAGTCCGGCGGAGAAGCGCGTGCCGACTCAGCAGGTGGCCAAGCAGGCTGCCCGCAAGGCGGTGACCGAGATCAAGAAGACACCGCCCAAGCTGTTCATGTACTCGATAGCGGCAGCGGTGGGAGTAATTTTGCTGGTGGTCGTAGCGATTGCGTACCACATCCGGTCTGAGAATGAGGACGACAACGCGCCAACCCAGGCGGCAGTTCCTGCCAGCTCCGCGCAGTCGCAAGCGGCCACGCAGCCCGCGCCCGTTACCCAGGCGCCGGCACCGGCGCCCGCTGCCGTAGAAACAGAACCTGTGCAGCCGACGCGCCACGCGCCAGTCTCCGTCACACCGAGATACAAACAGAAGAAAAGCAAGCCCACGGTGGCATCTGCCGTTGTTGTCCCGGGCCAGTTGACCATCAACTCAACTCCCGAGGGGGCCGCGATTTCGCTCGATGATCGCCATGATCCCACCTGGGTCACGCCGTTCAACGTCAGCGGCTTGCTGCCTGGGCAGCATCTGGTCAAGGTCAGCAAGCCAGGCTTCTCGACTGAGACGCGCAGCATCGAAGTCACTTCGGGCGGCAAGTCTTTTATCGTGATCCAACTGGCTCAGCTTACCGCCGCAATATCCGTGACCAGCGATCCGGCAGGCGCGGCGGTGTTCATGGATGGAAAAGACACAGGCCGTTTGACGCCCACCCAGATTTCTGTGGACAAGCCCGGTCAACACGCGCTCACGGTAAAAAAACAGGGCTACCTGGATGAAAGCACGACGGCCAATCTGCAGCCCGGCCAGTTACTCCATTTTTCACCGGCATTGAAGGCCCTGGGCAACACCGACGACATCAAAATCGGCGGAGGTAAGCTCAAGAAAATATTTGGCGGCGGCGGCGATACGACTGGCATGGGCGAAGTGAGCGTCAAGACCACGCCCAAAGGCGCGCAGGTCGCGGTCAACAATCGCATTCTTGATAAACTATCGCCGCTCGATTTCCACCTCAATCCGGGCACCTACGTCATCGATATCTCCGCCAGCGGGTTCAAGGATATTCATCGCGTGATCAATGTCGAGAAGGGCGGCAAGGTCGCGATCGATGAGAGTATGGATCGAGAGTAGACCTTCACCCCAATTCCAGTTCCCGCCGGTCCGTTGATCCTCGCGCGAACATTTGTCCTGCCGCGTCAAGGACAATTCCTCAAACGTTCTGGCCGCGAATTTCCACAGGGCGCATGTAAATTCATCGAGTTTTAACCGGCAGGAAACATTCGCGCAACAAATCTCTCCTAGCCTCGTCACCAGAAGGTTCCTATGGGGTGAGAGCACCAGCGCTGACCCCAACCCACCCAGATGTATCTGGTCGTATGAGGCTTCCCAGGAGGAGATAACGAATGAGTACAGAGATAGTCGTCCACAAAAAGGCGATGGTGGCGGCAGCCGCGTTAATAGTCGCACTGGCCGGTGCTACCTCCGCTCACGCTGCTGCATCTCCAGTCAAGCATGTGGTAGTGATCTTCCAGGAGAATGTTTCCTTCGATCACTATTTCGCCACCTACCCAACCGCCAGAAATTCGGCGGGTGATCCGGCGTTTCACCCGTTTCCCGGCACACCCAGCGTAAACGGGCTGAGCGGCCCGCTCATCAGCCATAACCCGAACTCGCACGCTCCATTTCGCCTGTCGCGGGCGCAAAACTACACCTGTGACCAGGACCATGACTACACTCCTGAACAGCAGGCATTTGACGGCGGATTGCTGGACAAATTCGTTCAGTTCACCGGCGTGGGCGGTCCGGGATGCCCGGACTACGGCTTCGGCACCGCGCTGGTCATGGGCTATTACGACGGCAACACAGTGACCGCGCTGTGGAATTACGCTCAGCACTTCGCCATGAGCGACAACTCCTACGACACCGAATTCGGACCGTCGACGGTCGGCGCACTGAACCTGGTTTCAGGCCAGACCGCCGGCGTGAATAAGACTATCGGTGATACCTCGGCGTTTCATGATGTGCTGGGGACGGTGGTTATCGGCGACCCTGATCCTTTCTATGATGATTGCGGAAGTCCCGATCAGGTGGGCCTGGTGGGACTGAACATCGGCGATCTGCTCAACGCCCATAGTGTGACCTGGGGCTGGTTCCAGGGCGGATTTGCCCCCAGCAAACCGGCAACCGCGGGCTCTCCCGCCGTTTGCGGCAAGCAAACCGCGAACCTGGGTGGCGCGCCGCAAACTGACTACAGCGCCCATCACGAGCCTTTCCAGTATTACCCGCAAAGTTCCAATCCGCACCACCTGCCTCCGAGTTCGGTGGCCATGATCGGACAAACCGATCAAGCCAACCATCAATACGACCTCACGGACTTTTGGAACGCTGTGAACAACGGCAACATGCCGGCAGTCAGCTTCCTGAAAGCAAAAAAGGCCCAGGATGGCCATGCGGGATACTCCTCTCCTCTCGACGAGCAGGAGTTTCTGGTGAACACCCTGAATACCCTGCAACAGCGGCCGGAGTGGAGCAGCACGATGGTCTTGATTCTGTGGGATGATTCCGATGGCTGGTACGACCACCAAATGGGACCAATCGTAAATGAGTCTGTTTCTTCGGCGGACGCACTGAATTTGGCTGGCCATTGCGGCAGCAAGAACTCGGGCGGCATTCCCAGCCGTTGCGGTTATGGAATGCGCCTGCCCCTGTTGGTCATTTCGCCGTTTGCCAAGTCGAACTTCGTGGATCACGCAATAACCGACCAAACTTCAGTCATTCGCTTCATCGAAGACAATTGGGGTTTGGGACGAATCGGGAATCACTCGTTCGATGCGTTGGCGGGGTCGGTGAGCAATATGCTGGAGTTCACCGAGCCCAGGACCGACATTTTGCTCCTGGATCCGCTTACCGGCGAACCGCAATAAGCTGCTGGCGGTTGGTCCGGCTTGCGGTGCGAGTCAAAACAGAACGGCCACCGGCTGCGCCGGTGGCCGTCGCTTTGTGTTCAGCGTCGGTTGTACTGCGGAGAATCACCAGCGGCGAAATGCACGCTGGTATCCCTGCTGATAGGCTCGGGAGTAGACCTCCTCATAGGCGTACTTGTCGCCGTACTCGCGGCGATATCCGTGGTCTTCCTGCGCATATTTGCCGCGCGGGTAGGGATCGTAAGGCTTGGCCTTGGCCATGTCCTGACGCGCCACCCGGGAACCGTCTTCGTAGCCGAAGTCGCGGGCCACGGCCAAGCTGGCGCGGTCATACCCGTAGTCCACTCGCCCGTCCCAGTGGTATCCGTCTTGCGCTGCGGCCATGCCACTTGGGGCGGCAATGAAGGCAACTGCCAGCGCCGCCAGTCTGAAAGTCCGCCGCGCTGTGTTTCGTAACATGGTGTCCTCCCAGTCGGGAACTCTCGATGGCCAGAGACTCTTTGCTTTTTCGTCTCCCCCTGGCGAGTCCCGTTCCTTTATTGGTGGGATGCGCGGGACTTGTCGCTTTGATGCATGCAATCAAAACGAATCCCGCGAGCCAGTGCCGCCCTTAGGCAGTCTTCAACCGCAACTTTCTTTCAGGATTCGGGTTGCCGGCGATCGTGATCGAATCTTCGCGTGTGGGGCCGGGTCTCTGACCCGGCCATGCGGCCGAAGAGGCCGCTGGTTTCCCGCGAGCGTTTGCCGCGTGCATTCCCCGAGGGTGTTAGACTTTGGAGTTTTCCAGCTTGTCTTTGCTTGCTCTGGGGAAGCAATCATGCCGATCCAACGCGTGGGGGTGGTGGGGGCGGGTACCATGGGGAACGGCATCGCCCAGGTTTTCGCCCGCAGCGGTTTCCAGGTTGCGCTCTGCGATGTCGAGTGGGGCCTTCTCGACCGCGCGCTCGAGGTCGTCAGCAAAAATCTCGAACGAGCGGTAAGCAAAGGGACCATCACCGCCGAAAACAAAGCCGCAGCGCTCGAGCGGATCGAGCCAATCGTCGAACGCGGTCAGCTTGCGGATTGCGACTTCATCCTCGAAGCCGCCACAGAAAAATTCGAAGTCAAGGCGGAACTCTTTCGCGATCTCGACCGCATCTGCCCGCCCGGCGTAATTTTGGCGACGAATACTTCTTCTATTTCCATCACCCGGCTGGCAGCGCTGACCAAGCGGCCGGAAAAAGTCATTGGCATGCACTTCTTCAATCCGGTGCCGGTGATGAAGCTGGTGGAAGTGATTCGCGGCCTGGCGACTTCTCAGGAAACCTACGAGACCGTCCGCGATCTGGCGGTCAGACTCGAAAAAACGCCGGTCGAAGTGAACGATGCGCCAGGGTTTGTCTCGAACCGCGTGCTCATGCCGCTGTTGAACGAAGCCATGTTTGCCGTGATGGAAGGCGTAGCCACGCCCGAGGCGGTCGATGAAGTCTTCAAGCTGGGCATGAATCATCCCATGGGCCCGCTGACGCTCGCGGATTTCATTGGCCTCGACGTCTGCCTCGACATCATGCGCATCTTGCAGGATGGCCTGGGCGATCCCAAGTACCGGCCCTGCCCGCTGCTGATCAAGATGGTAGATGCCGGCTGGCTGGGACGAAAAAGCGGACGAGGGTTTTACAAGTACTAGGAAACCAATGCCAACTTACATCTCCATGCTGCGCGGCATCAATGTGAGCGGGCAAAAGCTCGTGAAGATGGACCGACTCCGCGAACTCTTTGCCGCCCTCGGCTTCACGCAAGTGAAGACTTACGTGCAGAGCGGAAATGTGGTGTTCCAGGCGAAGAAAGGTTCTCCGGCGGACCTGTCGCGGAAAATCGAAGCCGGAATTCGCGCTGAGTTTGGTTTTGACGCTCCCGTGATCTCGAAGACTGCGGAAGAAATCGGGCACGCGATTCAGAGCAACCCGTTCTTGAAAGAAAAAGCAATCGACATTACCAGGCTGCATGTTACGTTTCTCTCGGGGGCCCCAGCGAAGGCAGGGCTCGAAAAATTAAGCGCACTGCCCGCCGGGCCGGACCGCTTTCACTCCCGCGCCACCGAAATTTATCTCTACTGTCCCGACGGATACGGCAACAGCAAGCTCACCAACAATGTTCTGGAGAAAGTGCTCTCGGTCCGCGCCACCACGCGCAACTGGAAAACCGTAAACCAGCTCTACCGCATGGCGACGGAATAAATTCTGGAGCCAAATGCCAAGGACCAAGGGCCAAGAGCCTTCATGCCTGAACCAGCCGCACTCCGGTCAGACCGCCTCTTCTACCTTCTCGCGGCAGCCCTTGGCGTCTCTGCCGGCGTGCTCGACGTCCAAATCGGCGACTTGCTGCTGACCGCGCTGTTTGTCTTGGCCTCCACCATGCTGCTGGGAGCTTTGCGTCCCGCCAAACCCTGGCGCTGGACACTGGTCGTGGCGGTAGGCGTGCCAGTGATGCAGCTTCTGGCCTACTGGCTGATGACCGAAAAACCTTACCGGGCGCAGATTTGGGAATCGTTTCTGGGTTTTCTGACCGGAATCGCCGGAGCTTTTGGCGGCGCGTTCCTGCGCGGGGTGATCGACAACCTCAGAATGGGGACTGAGAAGTGACTCGACAGTCACCGCGATAGACCACGATAAACCAACCTCACCATCAGCGGTAATGTTTTTCTCCAACCTGCCGATGATCCACTTTCAGTGGAGGTTTTCCCCATGTGCAATACAAAGAAAATGAGAAATGCCGAAATCATCTTGTTGCTTGCTGGGTGTTTCCTGGCAAGTTGTAATACGGCTTCGAAAACCCCTGCCTCGACCGCCGTCCGCACCTACAACGGTACGGCGTCGGTGGGTGATTTTCTGACCATTTCCATCAATTCCGCCATCGGCACCATCAACTATAAGAATTACACCAACGGAGACAGCGGCACCGTGCCTTACACGGTAAACACCGACGGAACCTACGCTATCACCGACCCGAACGGCAACTTGCTTGCTGCCTACGAGGTCCCTGGATTCGTCCTGATGGTAGAGACAGCGAAAGCCGGGCCCAACCACGACACCCTTGCCCTGCTCACCGCGGTCGAAAGTGCCCCCGCCTCCATCAACACCTTTGCCGGCAGAAACTTCAACTACCTTCAGTTCCGCACTGCTGCCGGCGGCATGGAGATGGGCACCGTCTCGATTGACGCCCAGGGCACCATCCAGCACGACGGTTACTCGCCCTTCGGAGTGCTTACCCAGCCGCAGAATTTTTTCAACGGCGGCAGCTTTGCGGCCTCCAGCGTACAGGAAGACGCTTCCGGCAACTTCTTCACCATCACCGAGGGCAACGGCCAGCACGATGTAGTCTTCGGCACGCAAACCGGCTTCTTCGCCGTCGACACCGGAAACGGGGCCATCCTCGGCTTGCCCAAGGCAGCATCAAAAGCCTTTGATCCCTCCCATGCCGGAACCTATCCCGCGATTTTTTATCAGAAGTCTGGCGCGCAGACTGGTCAGAACAACACCGAGACCGGAACGCCCAGCGAAGGGCAGGCTACAGTGACCATCAGCGCCGGCGGCGTGGTAACCATTACCGACAGCCAGAACGCGGTCCTCGCCTCCGGCACGCTCGCTCCGATCGCGGATACGCCTTACATCTACGATGGCACGCCCAACACACTTTCTGATCCTTGCTTTGGTCTATTCACCTTCCGCACCGCCACCACCAGCTCGCAGCAGGATGTCTTTCTGTCGTTTCAGGGCAACGCTGTCATCTTCGCGAGTTTTCAAACCGCGCTGCCCATTCAGCCCTACGCTCCATATGCGTACGTCTATGGAGTTGCAGTGAAGTAACTTCCACTCTTCGAGCGCGAAGGGCGGCGGCACGCAAGGAGTTCGGCATACGCGCCGTTGCGCCATCATCGCGGCCACGAAGTCGAATTGCGATTCCCAATCAGGCAGGGAAACTCGAGGCCTGGACATCGAACCGCCCCCAATGGTTCCGGCTAACCAGAAAGTTACTCCCGTTTGCACAGCTGTAACAGGTATGCTGCGCCCATGGGGGTTTCCGTCTCGATACTGGCCAGCGGCAGCCGGGGAAACTGTGCCGTGGTTGCCAGTTCGACCACTCGCATCCTGGTGGATGCGGGCATTTCCTGCCGTGAGACTTTCAAACGCATCAAGGCGACGGGCGGCGATCCGCGCGCGCTTTCCGCCATTCTGATCACCCACGAGCATGCCGACCACGTCTACGGGCTGGCCACGCTTGCGCGGAAACTTGGTGTGCCGGTCTTCATGACGGGAGCGACTCACCAGGTCTGGGCCAAGGCGATTCGAGATGCTACCGGGGAGCGTCCCGAAGTAGGCCAACTGGAGCTTTTTTCTTCAGGACGCCACTTTCAGGTGGGCGACATCTCCGTCACTCCTTTTACCATTCCCCACGATGCGGCCGACCCGGTGGGTTTCACTTTCCGGGCCGAAGGAGTCAAAATCGGCCTTGCTACCGATTTGGGCTATATTCCGGCAAGTGTCCGTAACCACTTGCAAGGATGTGACTTACTGGTAATTGAATCCAATCATGATGTCGAAATGCTGCGGGTCGGCCCCTACCCCTGGATGGTCAAGCAGCGGGTCATGAGCCGGGTCGGGCACCTCTCAAACGATGCCCTCGCGGAATTCTTTTCGGGCGACTATGATGGAAGTGCAACCTACGTGGTGCTGGCGCATCTATCTGAGCACAATAACCTTCCAGAGCTGGCACGGCGAGCGGCGGAAAAGGCCTTAGGCCCCCGCAGGACATTGTTGCAGAACCGGGTGCTTTTGGCCGAACAAGGCGAGCCGATGGAGGCAATCCGGTTTTAGT
Source organism: uncultured Acidobacteriota bacterium (assembly GCA_963759395.1). Taxonomy (GTDB): domain Bacteria; phylum Acidobacteriota; class Terriglobia; order Terriglobales; family Acidobacteriaceae; genus CAVWZH01. Next base: position 936,468 of record CAVWZH010000007.1, read on the forward strand.
TTCTTATGAGCGAATGCATCGATCCCGTTGTGGGCAAGATTCTGGCGGGCTGGCGCTACGATATCTCCGGCCTGGCGCCAGAAATGCGCGGCGACTACGAAGAGCATTTTGCGGCTTGCCCGCATTGTCTTGGCCGCCAACGCCTGCACCGCGGCATCGATCTGGGACTGATTGCGCTGGCTTCGCTTTCTGGCGCCGTATTCCTTTTGGCGTTTGGCGTGATCCGCCATTTCGAGCCTCGCCACACCTTCTGGCTGGAACTGGCGGCGCTGGCGGGTTTCGCGCTCTCGGCGCTGATTTGGCTCATTGTAGCTGTGGCCACGCCCGCGCCCACCACCGTAGTGGACGCCGCCCGGTTGGGCGCGCGTCGCGTTCATGACCGCTTGCCCCAGGAAATCCGCCAGCGCGTGCCGGAAGACGTCTGGCTGAAAATTACCGGATCATAAAAGTACCTTGAGCAAACGCGAACCCAGGCCGCGCATTGCATTCCGGGCAAGATCGATGGCAGCCGTGTTAGTGATTGCGCTGTTGATGACGGCTCCGGCGGCGTTTTCGATGGCGGCGCCGCACCAGCCACCTGCGGGCTGTCATGAGCACGCGCGGCATGCTCCCAGTCCTGAGCCGGTCAGCTACCAGTGCTGCCAGACGGGACACAACGCGGCGGTGCTGACGAATGCGCCGAACCCGCGGCCACTGTTTTTTGTTTCTGGATCGCTTGCTCCCGAAACGCTTTTAGTTTCAGCCATCGGAATCGATGGCTTTTGCCAATTACTTACTTCCTCCTCCAGTCCCCCCGGTTCGACTCCCCTGCGCGTTTAGATTGACGTTCGCTAGTATCACTAGCCTGCTTGCAGCGCGGCAGTAACACGCTTGCCACCAGGCAGCCTCCCCCCGTAGATAAGCAATTTCGATTCACTGACTCATATTTCAGGGGTGAGTAGTGCGAACGCTCGTCCTTATTGTTATTTCGACCGCGATCCTGAGCCTCGCGTGCTGGGCGCAAAGCCCAAGCCACGAGATGAACATGTCAATCTCCGGCGCAGACGCCGGGTCCGCGATGGCGGATATGCCTGACATGCCTGACATGCCTGACATGGCAGGCATGCCGATGGGCGCAGCCACGCCGTCTCTCTCGTTGCCCTCGTTTCACGCAGGTTCAGGCACGGCGTGGCAACCGGCTTCGGTTCCGGCGCACATCTGGATGAAATCTCTGGGCGGCTGGGACCTGATGGCGCATGGCACGATTTTCCTGACTTACAACCAGCAAGGCGGCCCGCGGGGAGCGGGAAAGGCCGAGTCGGTGAACTACGGGATGTTGATGGAGCAACACAAGCTGGGACCGGGAAAGATTCTGCTGCGCCAGATGTTTTCCGCCGAATCACTGACTTCTCCGCATCCCGGATTCCCTGAACTTTTTCAGACCGGCGAGACCTACCATGGCCAGCCACTGGTCGACCATCAGCATCCTCACAATGTCTTTTCAGAACTCTCCGCGCTATACTCGCTGCCGTTCACGGAAAAAGCTTCGTGGTTCGTATACGGCGGCCCGGTGGCGGAACCGGCGCTTGGCCCAGTCGTCTACATGCATCGCGAGTCGGCGTCGGAGAATCCTGCCGCCCCGCTCGGGCACCACGAACAGGATTCCACCCATATCAGCTTTGGCGTCGTGACTACGGGCTTGGTGATTGACCGCTTCAAGCTCGAAGGCTCTGCCTTCAACGGGCACGAGCCGAATGAGGAACGCTGGAGCATTCAATTTGCACCCCTGGTTTCCTGGTCGGCGCGGGCCAGCTTTGCGCCCAGCCGCGACTGGGCGGCGCAGTATAGTTACGGCCGCCTGGATCACCCTGAGGCTCTCGAACCGGGCAATCAGCAACGGCAGACGGCTTCGCTGGAATACAACCGGCCGCTCTCCGGCGGAAAATTAGGCACGGGGAACTGGGCGACGACCCTGGTTTGGGGGCGAGTGCAGAAGGATTTCGAAAGCTTTCCACTGAACAGCTATCTGCTGGAGTCAACTTTCAACTTTCGCAGCCGCAATTACGCTTACACCCGCTTCGAGTTGGTCGACAAAGACGAATTGTTTCCCGACAGCCCGACGCACCCGCCCTATCGCATTGGCGCCTACACCTTCGGCGGGGTGCGCGACCTGATTCAGAATCATTTCTGGCAGCTTGGCCTTGGCGGAGATGTAACGGTGTACTCGAAACCCTCTGTGCTGGATGCGTTTTACGGAAATAGCCCGATTTCTTTCCACGTGTTTCTGCGCATGCGGCCGGGATTGAGCGGGCATCGGCATTGAAACTGGATCTGGCCCCGGCATCTCTTTAGAATCCAGGCGAATTCGTAACCACAGAGGACACAGAAGTACACGCAGAACTTAGCCTCTGTGATCCTCTGTGCTCTCTGTGGTTCATGTTTTGGGGGTTCGCGTCGTCTCCCAGGATGCCCTTTGCGGCGAAAGGTGACCGTCACCAGGGCCCTCCCGCATTGAGATGGTACTTTCCCCTGTCCGAGGCAAATGCGATAGGCTAGGAGAGAATCGATCTTGGAGGCTTCTTGTCCATTACTACTCCAGCAGAACTTGCCGCGATGCGCGCGGCCGGCGCGATTGTGCGGCGCATGCTCGACGCCATGAAGCAAGCCGTGCGTCCCGGAGTTACTACTGCCGAGTTGGACGAAGCGGGCGCCAAAGTCATGCGCGAAGCCGGAGCGCACTCGGCTCCTCAAATGGTCTACAAATTTCCTGGAGTGAGTTGCATCAGCCTCAACGACGAAGCCGTGCACGGCATTCCCGGCGCCAGAGCTGTGCAGGAAGGCGATCTGCTCAAGCTTGATGTGACCATCGAGAAAGATGGATTCATGGCGGACGCTGCCGAGACCGTCGCGGTAGGCGAAGTTCCGGAAGAGAGCCAGCGGCTCATGGCATGTGCGGAGCGGGCGTTTCACAAAGCGATGCTGGTAGCGCGAGTCGGATTTCGCGTTTCAGAAATTGGCCGGGTGGTGGAGCGCGAAGTGCGGCGTTCGGGTTTTTCTGTGATTCGCGATCTCGGCGGGCATGGCATTGGGCGGACCATTCATGAAGAGCCGCGCGTGCCCAACTTCCCCGATCCCGCGGCCAATCACATTCTCACAGAAGGCCTGGTGATCACGGTTGAGCCCATCATCGCCGCCGGATCCGGACGGGCATTCGTGGCTAAGGATGGCTGGACCGTATGCACAGCTGACCGCCGTCCCTCAGCTCACTATGAACACACGCTCGTGATCACCAAAGGCGAGCCGATGCTGCTGACGGCTAGCTCCTGATGTGGCAGCTTGCGAGGCCCTTTTTCTCGAGATATTGCTGGTGATAGTCTTCGGCCTGAAAGAAAGTTGTCGCTGGGACGATCTGGGTGACGATGGGCTTCGAAAAGCGGTGCGACTTTTCTAATTTTTCCTTCGATGCCTTGGCCTCGCGCTCCTGCTCCGGCGAGTGGAAGAAAATCGCCGAGCGGTATTGCTTGCCCCAGTCCGGGCCCTGGCGGTTGAACTGCGTGGGATCGTGGTTCTCCCAAAAAACGTTCAGCAGTTGATCGTAGGAAATCTTGGCGGGATCGTATTCCACTTCCACGGCTTCGGCGTGGCCGGTGGTGTCGGTGCAGACGTCTTTGTAGGTTGGATCAGGCGTGTTGCCGCCGATGTAGCCAACGCGAGTGGAAATAACCCCGGGCAACTGGCGGAAGGTCGCCTCGACTCCCCAAAAGCATCCCGCGGCAAATGTGGCTTTCGCCATGTGTGTTCTCCTCTTCATTCCTCGTTGAAAGTCTAACGATTAGATGGAATTGTGGTCAAAAAAGTAGCAGGGTGTTTGCATTGCGTTTTCCGCGACTCTTTGCGTGCTCCGACTGTTTTGTCATCCTGAGCGCAGCGAAGGACTTATGTGTTGAGACATACATAGGTTCTTCGCTTCGCTCAGAATGACAATGGGCCGAGGTGTTCCCCGCAAGAACGCTAAGGCATCCAGAAGTGGCATCGCTGTGCCATTGACGGCTGGGGGCTATAGCGATAGAGTTCTGGACAAGCTCCGACTGCTTCCTCCCCCCGAGGTTCTGTGGATTCCGGCCAGGTTCGACTCCGCGGCAAACGCCCGCTCCTGTGGGGACTCGTCGGTGCAGTGCTGCTGATTCAGGCCACCGCCGCCCTGGGCGTGGGATTTTCTCCACAGCAGCGCTTAGGCTTCTCTTCCGGAGACCAGTGGGAGCCCGCTGTCGCCGCCGATGGTTACGGCCATATCTACGTGCTTTATCCGCAGTACATCGCGGTGCCAGGCTGCCCGGCCTGCCCTGCGCCCAGCATGGTTTTACAAATCAGCAACGACAATGGTGATCTCGTGGAAGCCACCACGTCCGATCGCGGCGCCGCGCTCCTCGCAATTCGACGCGCAGATCGTAATTGATCCCGCCGACCGCGAGACGGTTTACGCCGCGTGGCTGGAAAACGACAAGAGCGATATTGCGCTGGCCAAGTCGGTCGATTTTGGTGAGACCTGGACCGTGGAAATTGCTGTCCGCAACCGGAGTGAGGTCGACAGGCCGGTGCTGGCGATTCGCGGGCGCGACATATATGTGGGATACGGCCAGTCGCGCGAACTGGGCGTGGCGGCGTCGCACGATGGCGGTCTGACTTTTGCCGCGTCGACCGTGAACCCGAATCCCAGGCTGGGTTCGTCGCTGGCCGGCGGTGGCACGGTCGATCCCAACGGCAATGTCTACTTTGCCTGGGCGGGATACCTGCGCAGCGGGCCAAGAGGGCCGGTGGTTTTGTACGTGGCCAAGTCGGCGGATGGCGCGAAAACCTGGAACAACAGCCTGCTCGATGTCTCTGCCCCGTCGCCCGCGTGTGCAGCCCAAAAGTGCGGCTGGGCTTACCTGGGCGCGCAGATCACCATGACCTCGGACGCGGCAGGAACGCTCTACGCGTTGTGGAATGCGGGCACCGAGCCGCAGGGCGCGGAACGAATCTATTTCGCCTCTTCAACTACCAGCGGCGTGACTTGGTCCCGCAAGCAAAATGTGTCTACAGGAGCACCGGGCGTGGAGCATGCTTTCCCCGCGATCATCGGAGGAGAAGCGGGCGACGTCCGTATCGCCTGGATGGACGCGCGCAACCAGGGTATGTGGAACACCTATTCCCGCAGTTCGACCAACGGTGGCGCCACTTGGTCGGCGGAAGCCAGACTTTCAAGTTATGTCCGGGGCTACACTTATGTCGAACGCGAAGGTTTCCACTTTCCCTTTGGCGACTACTTCGGGTTGGCGATCGACAACCTCGGCCAGACGCACGCGGTGTGGGGCGAGGGCCTCAATTACGAGTCTCCCGGTTCCATCTGGTATAGCAACGGACGCTAAGGCGGGACGACTACCCTTCATTTTCATTTCTGTTGAATGACTTTCACGCGTAAAATTGCCGCCTTTGTTTTATAAGCGGAGGCTTAAGCGATGAACCTGATGGGTGTGCACCTGTTGCCAGTGCTGGTGGCGGCGATCGCGACCATGGTTGTGGGTTTTCTGTGGTACTCACCATTGCTCTTCGCGAGGCCATGGATGGTCTTGATGGGCTACGACCCGGAGGATAAGACCAAGCTGGAAGAAATGCGCAAAGGCGCGGGCAAGAGTTATGCGATTTCATTTGTGGCAAGCCTGGTCTCAGCCTTTGTGCTGGCTAAGATCATCGAGATCACAACCGTGAACTCTGCGCTCTACGGGATGAAGATCGGCTTCGCCATCTGGCTGGGATTTGTGACGACGGTGCAGTTGACCGGAGTTCTCTTCGCGAAACAGCCGTTCAAGCTTTACGCCATCAACACTGGTTACCAGCTTGTGTGCTATCTGGTGATGGGGGCGATACTGGCGGTTTGGCCGTAGGCGGCCATGCCTTGCGCAGCGAGTCCTCACGGCTGACAGAGCCCGCCATCCCGTCATTCCATCACCATGCCGCCCGTGAGTTCAGCCACGCGCTCCACGTTGCGGTCGGCGCACCAGACAGCCAGCTCTCCAGCGATCTTCTCTGTGGCAACTGGGTCCCAGTAGCTGGCGGTGCCTACTTCAACCGCGGTCGCGCCGGCCAGCATAAACTCCACTACATCCGCGGCAGTCGAAATCCCTCCCATGCCGATGACGGGAATTTTCACGCTTTTCGAGGCGTCGAAGACCATGCGCAGAGCAATCGGCTTGATGGCGGGGCCGGAGAGTCCTGCGGTCACGTTGGCGATGCGCGGCTTGCGCGTTTCGGCGTCGATCGACATGGCGAGGAAAGTATTCACCAGCGAAATCGCATCGGCGCCGGCGTCTTCGGCCACGCGCGCCATTTGCGCAATGCTGGTCACGTTGGGCGAAAGCTTCACAATGAGCGGGCGCGACGAGGCATGCCGCGCTTTGTTTACCACCTCATCAAGCAGACGCGGGTCGCTGCCAAAATGGATTCCGCCGCTTGACGTGTTCGGACACGACACATTCAACTCGTAGGCGGCGATGCCTTCGCCTTCCTCGAGAATCCGAAGCGTCGTTTCGTAGTCGTCCCGGGTGTAACCGAAGACATTGGCGATAACGATTACGTCTTTCATCTGGCGCAGCCTGGGCAATTTTTCATCTACGAACGCGCGGGCGCCAATATTCTGCAGGCCGATGGCATTGAGCATGCCCGCGGCGGTTTCAAATAAGCGCGGTGGAGGATTGCCTGCCATAGGCTCTTTGGATAAGCCTTTGACCACAAATCCGCCCAGGCGGTTGAGATGAACGACATCTTCAAATTCGATTCCGTAGCCAAAAGTTCCCGAAGCAGCGATGATGGGGTTTTTGAGGTTAATTCCAGCGAAGGTCACGCTCAGGTCAGGGACTTTGCCCGCCGCGGGAGCAGGATTCATCGCGAACTCCCAAGCATCATCGCGACCGGTTTGGCTTCCTCGGCGTGCTTGGCCGGGTGCGGCGACTTCATGCCGGGCGGCCGCGACATATTCTCGGCATGATGGGGAGGGATCAAAGCCTCGACGAGCACGCGGCCTATCGCTTGACTCGGCGCGTTAATGCCGAGCAGGGAAGCCAGAGTCACGGCCAGATCGACCGGTTCGGCATGAGTTCGATAGGCGCCGGGTTGAAACGGGAGGCCATAAAGCACAAGAGGAACGTGAGTGTCGTAGGTGTAAGGCGACGCGTGATCCGTACCGCCGGCAACGCCGAGCGAGTAAGGCGCCGGGATTCCCATGACATACCAGCCGCCAACTGGCGAATAGCTGTGCAGGTATTGCAGTCCGGTTTCGGTGTTGGGGACTTCGCCGTCCCGCAGATCAGAGCGAGTAAAGTAGCCGCGCAGGCCGGCCTGCTTCAGCGCCTCGCCAACCGCGCGTTCGGCGTCTTCTTCTTTCAGTTTTATGGAAGCGAAGGCCTCTTCGTTGAGCCACGCGTCCGGGTAGTCCACCACTCGTACATATTCGGCGGGACGTTGGAGCTTCGCCGATAGCAACTGATTGACTTGAACCCGCAGCTTTTCAGCGGGAAAACTAGCCGCGGGGATTCGCAATGCCGTGGCAGTGCTGACCAGGGGCGCGATTCCATGATCGGCCGACAGCGCGATCCAAGTGTTGGCCAGTCCAACTTCGTGTCCGAGGAAATCGAAGAATGCCGCTAGCTGACGGTCGGTGGCCAGCACCATAGCCCGCATTTCCGGCGAATCCGGGCCTACTTTGTGTCCAAGAATATCGTTGGCGGAGAGACTGATCACCAGCAGATCGGTGGCCGGGCCGTTGCCCAAGTGTTCGTTGGTGACCAACTCGCGGGCGAAGTCCAGTTCGTAGTCGTTGGCGAAGGGAGTTGCACCAACCACTTCGTAGAAACTGAATTCTCTGCCTCCTGCTGGTTTAGTGGTCCGCAATACCCGGCCGTCCGCGTCCTTCCACTCAAGGTTCAGATATTTCTCTGCCCGCTTGCCCTCGTTGAAGTCCTGTGCCCACTTGGGCAGATCGCTGCGGTAGTAGGTGGAGGTGATCCAGTCACCGGATTTGTGGTCGATCCAATAGGCCCCATCCCCGGCGAATCCGGCGGGGAGAACCGCGGCGCGATCCTTGAGTGCAATTCCAAACACGCGGGCTTTGCCTTGCGTAGCCAGCTTGAGTTCATCGCCCAGCGTGCTCGCAAGCAGATTGTGCGGAGAGGAGCCGGGAGAATTCGTTCCAACCCCAACAATGTTCATTCCGACAATCTTGGTGTTCTCGTCTTCTACCGACGTGACCATGCGCTTTTTCTGCGGGTCCCACCACTCGTTGGCAATGATGCCGTGGCGGTTGGAATAGGCTCCGGTGAACAGAGTGGCGTGGCCGGGAGCCGTCCGGGTGTTGGCGTAGTTGTAGTTGCAGTCGGTAAAGTCTGCGCCATGGTCGAGAAGCAGCCGGAAGCCGCCTTCGCCGAACTGGTCACGGTAACGCTCGAGGTAGTCGCCCCGAAACTGGTCAATCACAATCACGACCACGAGCTTGGGGTGGGCGTTATAGGCCGAAGCAAGGGCCCAACTTCCGAAGGAGAGACACGCCAGCAGTGCCAGCACCGCACAACGCAGGGGAAGTCGCATCGGCTGGTAGTTTACCGCCTGCGCGGTCCGGAGGACAGCGGGGAAATTGGCGGCATGGTTGCATCTACGCCTCGCCGGAGGCGTCCGTGTTATCTTTCCCGATCACAGCAAGCGTTCTACAGGAGGAGGGGGCATGAGATTTGTGGCTTGGGGCACGGTAGTGGCCGTTTTCGGGATACTCGGTATGGTCTTCGCTTCCTCGGCGGCAACACCGCAGTCAGCAAAAATCGCGCGCGGGAAATACCTGGTGGAAAATGTGGCCATGTGTGGCGACTGCCACAGTCCGCATGATGAAAAAGGCGAGCCCGTCCCGGGAAAGGTGCTTAAGGGCGCGGTTCTCATGTTCAAACCGACCATACCGATGCCTGTCTGGGCCGACAAAGCGCCAAACATCGCCGGATTGCCGGGATGGCAGGATGACGCCGCGGTGAAATTTCTCATGACCGGCATTGCCTACAACGACCTACCCGCGCGGCCACCCATGGCGCAAACCGCTTCAACGGGGAGGATGCCGAAGCCGTGGTGGCGTACTTGAAGTCGATCGCGCCGGCGGATAAATAGAATGCAGCGCGAGGTGCATTGAGAATCCACAGGACAACTTGGGCGCTGGCGGGGTACGCCCTCATCATCACGGGGTTTCGCATCGGCGTTTCCCGGTCGATGATCGCGGTGAACCTTGGGCGCAACCTGCCCTACGCCTTTGCCAGCTTCGCTTTGCTGCTGGCCCCTCTGTGGTTCTTCGGATTCGGGGCGGGCGAGTGGCTGCACGGCGCCTTGCGCTGGCGCGCCGCACGGATCGTCGCTGCCGTGGCTCTAGGCGTGCCGTACCTGGTTTTTGCAATTCCGACAGGCACGCTGGATGCGCGATTCGCGATCCCGATGCTGGCCGTTCCGGTGCTGCTTGCGGTGCTGCTGGAGTCGTCACCGACACCGGGAAAAATGGCCTGGCAAGATGTCGCTGCTATCGGCACTATCGCAGCCATCTACATATTGCGCATCGTGGACGGCGCATGGCCGCATGGTCTGGGATCTCTGCCCAAGCTGTACGCCGCCGACGTTGCGCTCTATCTGTATGTTGTGGTGCGCCGGCTGGAAGGCATGGGCTACTCGTTCTTGCCCGAGCGGTCTGCGTTTCTAATTGGCCTCAGGGAGTGGGCTTACTTCACACCCTTCGGTCTTGGGCTAGGCTTCGCGCTGAAATTCATCCATTTTCATCGCCAGATGCCCTTGGCGACGACTGCCATAGTGGAGATTTTCATCACGTTCCTGCTCATCGCGATTCCCGAGGAAATGTTCTTTCGCGGAATCCTGCAAAACCTGCTGGAGACGCGGCTGGGCCGGATGCGGGGGCTAGTGGTGACCGCGGTCTTGTTTGGGCTTTCGCATTTCAATAAGGGTGCGACGTTCAACTGGCGCTATGTGTTGCTGGCCTCGATCGCAGGCATCTTCTACGGCCGGGCGTGGCGGGCGAAGCGTCAGATACTGGCTTCGACAGTTACGCACACTGCGGTCGATGTGATCTGGTCGTTGTGGTTCCGCTAGAGGGTGCGAGTTAGTCTGCTGGATATGAGTCCCCGTCATCCAAGGCGTCATCCCGAGGCCCCGCGCTTTCTCCAGCGGGGCGAGGGATCTCGCGCGTAGCTCACGCATTCCCCAAAATGCCGGCCCGAATCCAGGTAGCCCTTCCATACCCTTCCCGCCGCTTTTTCGATACAGTAGTGAGTCTCCATGCTCGATCTCAACTTTGTTCGCGACAACCTGCCATTGGTCGAGGAAAAGCTGCGCCAGCGCGGCATGGACCCGGCTGCGGTGTTGAAAGATTTCTGGGAGGTCGACGTCAGGCGTCGTCAGGCCATCACCGAAGCCGAGACCTTGAAGGCCCAGCGCAACCGGGCGTCCGAAGAGATCGCGAAGCTCAAGAAGGCTGGAAAGGACGCCAGCGCGCAGATTAACGAAACCAAGGACCTGCGCGAGCAGATTCAGGAACGCGAGAAGGTCGCGGCCGAACTGGAAACCCAGCTGCAGGGGGTTCTGGCCGGTATTCCCAATATTCCAAACGCAAGCGTTCCGGTGGGAAAGAGCGCGGAAGATAACGTCGAAGTCCGGCGCTGGGGCGCAGCGCCAAAATTCGATTTCGTGCCCAAGCCCCATTGGGAACTGGGCGAACAGTTAGGAATTCTCGATTTGGAGCGGGCCGCGAAACTTTCGGGCGCGCGGTTTGCCGTCTACTGGGATTTGGGCGCGCGGCTGGAGCGGGCTCTGGCCAATTTCATGCTCGACCTGCACACGCGCCAGCATGGCTACACGGAGGTCTTGCCGCCGTACCTGGTGAATTCCGAATCGTTGTACGGCACGGGGAATCTCCCTAAGTTTGGTGCCGACCTGTTTCGCGTGCCTCACGGACGAGAAAGATCCTGTTGGCTGATTCCGACGCGGAAGTTCCCGTCACCAATTTGTACCGTGATGAAGTTCTCGACGCCGCTCGTCTGCCCGTTTCGTTGACTGCATACACGCCTTGTTTCCGCAGCGAGGCGGGTTCTTATGGCAAGGACGTGCGCGGCATCATTCGGCAGCATCAGTTCCAGAAAGTCGAACTAGTGAAATTTTCACGACCGGAAGACTCCTACGAGCAATTGGAAAAGCTGACGCACGATGCGGAAGAGGTTTTGCAGAAGCTGGGACTGCATTATCGAGTGATGGCGCTGTGCACGGCTGACATGGGATTTTCCTCAGCCAAGACCTATGACATCGAAGTCTGGCTGCCCGGGCAGCAGTTGTTCCGCGAGATTTCCTCGTGCTCAAACTTTGAGGCCTTCCAGGCCCGGCGGGCGAACATACGCTACCGGCCTGAAGGCAAAAACAAGACCGAACTGGTACATACTCTAAATGGCAGCGGCTTAGCCATTGGCCGCACTTGGGTAGCGATCGTGGAGAATTATCAGCAAGCCGACGGCAGCGTCTTGATTCCGGAAGCATTGCAGCCTTTCATGGGCACGGACCGCATTACGCCGAAGAAGTTCTGACCGATTCCAGATTTCGTGGGGGCGCCAGGCGCGAGAAATGCAAAGTTTGCAAGAAGAAAGGGGCAACACTAGACTTGGATAGCGCAGCGATCCATCCGGTCGTTCCGGGCGCGTCTCCAGCGCCGATGAACAGGATCTGGCAAACAATCCGGGGCTACATTCTCTGGTCGCACGAGCGCGGCACGCTGCAGTACGACATCATGGTCACGCTGATTCTGCTGTTTATTTTTCTCTCCCCCCGCGTGATTAATTTCAAAGACAAACCAGTCGAACGCAATCCGCATCAGACCGGAGTCGTGGTGGTTCCCGACGGCCAAGGTGGTTTCATTTACCAGATTGAGGCCAGAGCGGTGCATAGCAAGGACGAAGCCTCGCTGCGGGCTGAACTCTTAAGCATCATTGAGCCGATTTCGGGCGAGGTCGTGATTTCAAAATATGAGGCTGTGCGTGACAAGTCGGGACACATCTCGTCGTACAAGGTTTGGGTGCGAAAGTAGCCGGACGAAGGACGCCGCCCGAAGCTTGCGGTTTGCCCTTCTGACCACCCCCGTGTTTGTGGCCTGGCTTGCATGGGCGCAGGCGGCAGATTCAGCTCTGGAGCGCGTGCTCGATCAAATGGACAAGACCGCGGCCAGCTTCCGCAGTGCCGAAGCCAGTTTCGTCTGGGACCAATACCAAAAAGTCGTGGACGAAACCGATACGCAAAAGGGCAAAGTGTTCTACCGGAGGAGCGGCAAAGATACCCAGATGGCCGCGGACATCACGCAACCGGATTCGAAATACGTCCTGGTGGCCGACGGCAAGATCGAGGTCTACCAGCCCCGCATCGACCAGGTGACGGTTTACGACCCAGGCAAGAACCGCGATACGGTCGAGAGTTTTATGGTACTGGGCTTCGGCGGAGGCGGGCACGACATGCTGAAGTCATTTGACGTCAAATACCTGGGCACCGAAACCGTAAGCGGGTCAGAAACCGCCAAACTCGATCTCACCCCGAAAGCCCAGAATGTCCGCAACAGCATTGCTCACATCGTGCTCTGGATCGATCTGGCAGATGGGATCTCGCTGCAGCAGGAACTGTTTCAGCCGTCAGGGGATTATCGACTCGCGAAGTATTCAGACATTAAGATCAATCAGAAGATCCCGGACAATGTTTTCAGGCTGAAGACCACCGGAAGAACGAAGTTTGTGACGCCCCAGGGTTAACCGGCACCTGCAAAGGCAGGCCACTATCGAGATTAAGATTATGGCTGAAAATGCGGCGGGAGCGGGTTATACTGCAAAAGCGCAACCTCAAAACACAGGGTTTAGGAATCCACGAGATCCAACTCCGGTTTTCATGGCCAAGGTCTTCACGATCCCGGTTCCCCCCAAGATGGACCGCAAGCGGCGCGAGCGAACCACCGATCCGCGCTACGTGGACGGCCAGCGCCTGCTGGTGGAGGCCATGAAATATCTCGCCAAATCCGACCCGGTGGCAAACCGCAGTGCAATCAATTTGCTCTCCGAACATGTACGCACCCGCTTCCGCATGAGCGATTCTCCGCTGAGCTGAACCCCCGTTGACCTCGATTTCCTCAGGAAACCATAACCCGACTGTTATGTGAGTTCTGACGCGGGGCCTGACCGTGAGTCAGATTGGTCGCATTCGTTTTTTTCCCTTGATACTTGCAGGCGATGCCGCATAAACTTTCGCGCAACTGTACCTCTTTCCGTTATCGCGTGGAACGTGGGGGGAGATCATGGAAGGGAACCGGGTCGTGCGTGCGGCGCTTGCTCTGTTTCTGCTGGCATCTCTGCTTTCCGCTGTCCCAAGCTTCGCCCAAAAAATCACCGGCGACATTACCGGCACAGTGGTCGACAGCACGGGCGCAGTTATCAAGGACGCGAAAATCACCGCCATCAACGTCGCCACCGGCGAGACTCGCTCTGCCACCAGTTCCGATGCCGGTTTCTATCGCATCGTCGAGTTGCCGCCGGGGGAATATAAAGTCACGGTAATGTTGCAGGGCTTTAAGTCAGAAGCGCGCAAAGCCGAAGTCTCCATCGCGGCCGTGACTTTGTCCGACTTCACCTTGCAACCCGGCCAGGTTAACGAAACGGTGCAGGTGGAAAGTGTGGCTCCGTTGGTGGAGACCTCGGAAGACCGGCTGAGCACGATCTTTGAATCGCAGCAGGTGGCCGACCTGCCCAACAACGGACGCGATTTCAATAACCTCCTCGATGGCGTGCCCGGCGTGCAGCGCAGCCCTGGCGGAGGTTTTCAAAGTCTCAACATTAACGGGCAGCGCGCCACTTCGAACAATTTTGCGGTCGACGGAATTCCTAACAACGACCGCTATTACGGTGAATCTTCACTCGGACAGGCGGCCATCTCGGGCACGGCTGCCGCGCTTATCCCCCTGGAAGGAATCTCGGAATTCAACGTAGAGTCCAATCCTGGAGTGGAGTTCGGGGTCAAAGGCGGATCGGTCATTAACATCGGACTGAAGAGCGGCACCAATGAACTTCACGGCAACGTTTTTTGGGATCGCCACACTGATGCCTTCGATGCCAGGAACGGGTTTGCTTCGTCAGTTACGCCGTTCCGGCTGAATCAGTTTGGCGCGTCGGGCGGGTTTCCCATCATTAAGGACAAAGCCTTCGTATTCATGTCCTACCAGGGCTTTCATCTGAAGGATCAGTTCCCGTCACAGGTCACGCTGCCCACACCGGCGCAAATCTTCGATGCGACGCAATGCGTGCAAACGGGCATCAACCCCAATACTTCGGGCACCATTGGTCCGGACGGGAACCCATGGACTGCGTGTCTGAACACCGGGCCCGGCCCCGGAAGCGATCAGATCTACGGTACGGCGGACGACGGAACGGTAAATTCGATCGGGGCGAAGTTACTCTCTTTCATCCCGACCAGCCCCACTGGCACGCAAGATATTGTGGCGAATAACACGCTTGACCTGAATAACTTTCATGTAAAGTTCGACTACATCTTCAATCAATCGCATCGTATTTCCGTGAAGTACCTGTTTGGTGACAGCCTCCAAAGCCAGCCCGCCAGCACTGGCGTGCCACTGTCAGTCGGTCCCCTAGCCACGAGTCCGAACATGTGGAACTCGGTTGCACCCACACGCGCTCAGCTCGCTGGAGTCAACTACACATGGACAATCAGCCCAACTAAGGTTCTGGAAAGCCGGCTCGGCTACCAACGGTTTTCTCAACGGATCGGAGTGAACAACAATATCGACCCCAATGCGCTCGGCCTCAACACGGGTCCGCTCGGCGCGAACGCGAGCGACAAAGAGAACTTCGGCGTTCCCTCTGTTTATTATCTTGGCTACTTCGGGCCCAGTGGGTACCCAGTGGTCGGGGGTATCCAGGGGTACCCCATCATTACCCGCCCCGACGCCAGTTATGACTGGCAAGAGCACTTTACGATGATCAAGGGTAACCACACGATCAAAGTCGGTGGGCAATATCAAGACGCATTTACAAAGTCACGGCGCGACCGCGCGCGTTCCAATCTGTCGTTCTATTCCTACGGTTTCTATTATTGCTCCACCGGCGGCACTTGCCCCTCGATATTCAACGGTGTTACTCAAAACAACCCCGTAGCCGCGCTGAACGAAATATTGCTGGGGCTCGCGGAGGATAGCGGCCGATCGTTCGGCGTCACGGAGCGCCACATTTTCCAGAAGTCCGTCGGACTATATGTCCAAGACACTTGGAAGGTGAAACCGAATTTCACCCTGGAGTTGGGAGTACGGTACGACATCAGCGGAGCTTTGGGTGAACGGGACAATCTGGGCTCAAACTTTCTGCCGAATGACCCCAAGGCCGACCCCAACACCGGCTTTGTCAGTCTCGCCCAAGAACCCCTCTACGGAGTGGATAAAAACAACTTTGGTCCACGGATCGGATTCGCATGGGACGTCTTTAACAACGGCAAGACGGTCTTACGCAGCGGCTATTCTCTGAATTACGATCTGCCGAACTTCGGCACTCTGGCCGCTCCCCAAACCTATTTCCAAATGTGGAGTGGAACCCGCGCTGGTTTCTTTACCCAGGTTCCGCAGGGTATTTTTTCGATCGATATCACCACCACCCCGACAGACAATCAGACGATTTTTAACGGCGGCTCGCAGCCCAACGCGTTGTGCGCGTCCTTCATTTGCTTCTCACCCAACGAACCACTCTACGGTCAGAACCCCACGGCTACCTCGGCGGCCAATGTGGTGCAGGTGGTGCGAAACTTCCAGTCGCCCATGAACCATGCCTACAACCTAACGATCGAACAGCAAACCAGCCGTAACACGGCCTTCAGTATTGCCTACGCCGGCACGGCGGGCCGCGACCTCGTGAACTGGCGGGATCTGAACGCATGTCCCGTGAGCGCCACTCTGGCATGTGACTCGAGCCGCCAACCGTTTGGAGCGCTGTTCCCGCAGTACAACCACATTCTGCAACTTAATAACGACGGCTATTCCAACTACAATAGTCTGCAGACTTCGTTCAAGGCGCGCGATATCCACGGTCTGACTGGACAGTTGAACTTCACCTGGTCAAGATCGTTCGATACTGGCTCGGCTAATCGCGGCGGGACTTTCCTTTCCAATTACCAGAACCCCTATAACGTCGACAAAGGCTATGCGCCCTCGGACTTCGATACCCCTTGGAACATCAACTTTAACGTGGTCTATGTCGTTCCCAAGTTCCACGATGTGCCCCGGCTGATAGGTGAGGGCTGGCAGATCAATTCGCTGTTCCGCGCGCAGGATGGGCGCCCATTTACTGCTTATACGAATGGCGACCCGTCGAATCAAGGCCTGAAAGATACGGTCGCGGTGTACGATGGTAGTCCGCTCGATTACGATTTCCACTACGCCGAGCACGGTAAGACTACATATTTTAATACCGCCGCGTTTTCCGATCCGGCTCCCGGAACGGTGGGAAATTGCCGCAATTGCATACGCCAACCTGGCATCTCGCAACTCGATATGGGAATCTTCAAGAGTTTCAAGTTTAAGGAACGCTATGAATTCAAGTTCAAGTGGGAAGTATTCAACGTGTTCAATCACGCCATGTTTGCGACCCAGTTCCCGGGAAAGGTCGGCAGCCTTAACTTTGGTACGTTTTTCGCCACACCTGACGTGGGTACAGGCCTGAACCCTGTCCTGGGCACGGGTGCGCAGCGCAACATGCAATTCGGCACTTCATTTTCGTTCTGAGGGCTGAGACAACTTCAGCATCGCTTCAGGGAGTTTACCTTTGGTAAACTCCCTTTTGTTCTTTATGCGGCGTTTCCGTCTCTTACTTTTCTCCCTGGTTCTCGGTGTTAATGCTTGCTCCTGGGGCGAAGCCCCCAACATCATTCTGATCACGGTTGATACGACGCGCGCCGACCGCATGGGCTTTCTCGGCTCGAAGCGCGGTGTAACCCCGAATCTCGATGTCTTAGCCCGCCAGGGTGTGGTGTTTGAACGGGCCTTCTCGCAGGCGCCGCTGACGCCGGTTTCGCACGCCACGATTTTCACCGGCACTTATCCCCAGTTTCACACCGTCACCGATTTCGGCCACCCACTGCCGGCCCTACTGCCCTTCGTGCCGGAAATCCTGCAGAAGAGCGGATATCACACCGCCGCCTTCATCGGCTCACTGATTCTTGACCCCAAGGCCAATATGGCGCCCGGCTTCGACCGCGGCTTTGATTTCTTCGACGCCGGCTTTCACGCGAAACGCAGTCCGGATGAAGACCGCTACGACACCGTCGAGCGGCGTGGCGGGGTTGTGGTCGCGCATGCCATTACCTGGCTGAACAAGAACCGCACGGCGCAGCCATTTTTTATCTGGATTCACTTATACGACCCGCACGCGCCTTACGATCCGCCGCCTCCTTACGACACCCGCTTCAAAGATCTCTATGACGGCGAAATCGCCTACGCCGACGCCTCTCTGGGAAAGCTGTTTGATTACCTGCGGCAGCGCGGTCTCTACGATCGCGCTTTGATCACCATGATGTCCGATCATGGTGAATCACTGGGCGCACACGGCGAGAGCATGCACGGCATTTTTCTCTACGACGAAACCATTCACGTGCCGCTGGTCTTTAAGTTGCCGGGAGAACTGCTTGCCGGTCACCGGGTCGCGTCGCAAGTGCGGCTGGTGGATGTTGCGCCCACCCTTTTGAGTATGCTGAGCCTGCCCTTGCCGCCGACTTTCCAGGGCGAGTCGCTCGTGCCGTTGATGAAAGCAAGCCAGAAAAAGGCAGACGACCTGCCTGCTTACGCGGAAACGGATTATCCGCACCGAGCTTTTGGATGGAGCGCGTTGCGATCCATGCGGACAGGGAAATATCTGTTTGTCCGCGCGCCCAAGCGCGAGCTTTACGACGAAACTCACGATAAAGCCGCGGAGCATAATCTGGCGGCGACCTCTCCTGCGGTCACCGACACGTTGCAGGCGCAACTGGACGAATTTCGCGACAAGACCGCGAGCTATCACGAGAAACCAGAAGATGCCCAGCCCAACTCAGAGCAAGCGGAGAACCTGGCGGCGCTTGGATATGTGGGATCTAGCACTGCAGGCCGCTCGCCAGATCCTCTACAGGGGGCCGACCCCAAAGACAAAATCGAAATCTCGAACATCCTGCACGAGGGTATGATTGCGGTCGAGGACGGCCGCTACAGCGAAGCTATCCCGCTTTTGCAGCATGTGCTGGACGACAGTCCTGCGATTACCGCCGCCCAGATTCAGTTGGGCATCGCGCTGGCCCGGACGAAGCAGTATCCCCAGGCGATCGTCGCTTTGCGCAAAGCTGTGGATCTTTTGCCGGATTCCGTCCAGGCGCGCTACGAGTTGGGGCTGGCCCTTTACCAGAACGGAGCTTGGAAAGAATCCGCGCCATACTTCGAATTTGTGGTCGAGAAGCGGCCCAAATGGCCGGATGCGGAGTATTCCCTGGCTTCGGTCTACGCGCGAATTCAGCGTGTGCCCGAAGCGGTCGATCTCTTGCGCAAGGTTCTTCAGGCGACCCCCGAGCATTTCAACGCGAATCTGCTGCTGGGCAGGATTCTGACTCTGCAACAGCAGGCTGACAAGGCGGTTCCTTATTTGAAGCAGGCGGTTGCGTCGGGCCCGGGAAACTTCGAAGCGCATGCCTTTCTGGCGGACGCGTACGATCAAGTGGGCGACGCTCAGGCGGCGCAAGCCGAGCGGGCAAGAGCGGAAGAGTTGCAACGTAAGTCGGCGCAGTAACGACAGGGTCGTCTTAGCCGCTTAGAAGCTGTACCGCAGCATGAACTGCATGACCCTCGGTTGGGTGAGTGTGTTGTTGTAAACGCCGAAGTTGGTGGAACTGGTCAAATCAAAGTTGTTGGATGCCTGTGCCGCATCAAAGCGCACTGCGTTGGTCACGTTAAAGGCTTCCCAACTGAAACTCAGCGTTTGACCCTCCCTGACTTGCCAGTCCTTCGCCAGCCCAGCATCGATCCCGAAATATCCCGGACCCCGCAGTTCGTTGCGCTGGCCGCCTTCCCCCGGATAAGGGTGCCGGAAAGCGGCGATCGCGGCGGTCGGGTCGGCAAACATCGTCGGATTGCCCTGGGCGTTGATATGTACGCCTACTGGCCCGGGATTGCTGACCTCGATAGCTTCGCCGGTGAGGTCGTAGTTTGTGGACCAGCCTCCGCCCGGAAAAATGCTGAAGGGCAAGCCGCTCGACCAATGGAAGAGTCCAGACAAGCTCCAGCCGCCTAGAACGGCATTCGCGAAACTGCCCATACCCCCGCCAAAGCGCTTGCCCCGGCCCACGGGAAGATCGATCACCCAGTTGGAGTTGATCTGGTGGGTCATATCGAAGTCGGAAACGGCGCGGAGCTGGTTGGGCTCCCACGAATTGATCACCTGGCTGGAGAACCCCCCGACGGCTGTCGGGGTTGGCGTATCGAACAGGTTGATACGTTCTGCATTCGATCCCACGTCGATGGACTTCGAGTAGGTATAGTTCACATCGAACTGGATTCCAGCAGAGAGCACGTGCCGCAGCGTGAGGTTGAGCGCGTTGTAGGAACTGTTTCCAGAAGTGCGCCAGCCCCAGAGCGACGAAAACTGCGGCATGAAAAAGTTGTACGCCGTAGGCCCCGATTGACCGGGCAAAGTTGAACAAGCCGGAAAACAGGCAGTATCCAAGGCTTGCAGCGATACGATCTCGTCTTCTGGAATCCATATCTGGCTGAAGATATTCTGGGTCGCACTCACGCCCGGTGAGGCGGCAGCGGGAAACAAGTTTTCAAAATAAGGGATCGCAGCCACCGTGGTGGCGCCGCTTGCATTCGCGGCGTTAGCCTCTTTGGTGAGCTTGGTGGCTGCTGCGAAGTAATCCATTCCAGACTTGGGGTCGCGAATATCTTCTGGCATACCTAAGTCGGTTTCCTGCAAAAGATGGCGGCCCAGTCGGCCGACGTAGGCGGCCTCAAGCGAGAAGTTGCGCCCCAGATCGCGAGTTATCGAAAAGTTGAAGACGTGGGAATAAGGCGTCTTAAGCTTGTTATCCATGCCCCAGTAGATGGCGAATCCACCTGCCACATTGGGGCCGAGGGGAGCCGTCACCGGAAAATTGCCCGGAGGCGCGCCACTGAGATCCTGACCGCAAAAAGTCCCCTGCGGAAGGCTGAAAGTACTGGTGAAGCGGGAGGCGCAATCGACGTCTTGGACGCCCGCGGGATTGGTTTCAAGGGTGGTCAATCCGAGTGAGCCATTGCGGTCGAAAGTGTTAACGATGCCTTCGCCAAAGTGGTCGAAGTAAAGTCCGTAGCCCGCACGGATCGAACTTTTCCCAGCACTTCCAAACAGGCTATGAAGCCAGCCATTGTCGAAATGAGGGGAATAGGCAACGGCGAAGCGGGGCGCAAAATCCTTGTAATCCCAATTCCAATACGGTTGTTTGCCGTTGGCTTGCCCGGACAGGCCAAATTGGACGGGCGGCAGACCTCCGGGCAAACCCACGGCGGCATTCTGTCCCGGCGAGTAGGCCTGGCCAACCAGTTGGGCCTTGGCCCGCTGGGCGAACAGATTATCAATGCTGATGGTGGGTGCGGCCTGGTTGCCGGTTTCTTCGTAGGGAGGTTGCAGCAGGGAATAGCGTAGGCCGGCCGTGAGCACCAGATTAGGTGTGACCCGCCAGGAATCTTGCGCATACCATTCTGCCTCCCAGGATTTGAAATGGCGGGGAACCATCGCGCCCGGCGGTATGAGGTCGCCGTTCTTGTCCTGATTAAAGATCGGGTTGACAGTTGAGACGATTCCCGCCAGGCCGACGGCGGCGAAATCGTAGTCTTCGCCGAAAGCGGAATCGACAGCGGGATACCCGTTGTCCGGAAATCCTGAGGGATCGAGACTGCACTGGGGATTGCCATTCTGCTGCGTGCCCCCACAAAACGAAGAACTGAACAGTGAGGTGTTGGCGATGGCCGCGTTGTCCAGTTGGAACGGATCAGTCAACGCGGTCGGTACATTCTGCCTGTTTCCAAGGCGGTTATTGTGAATGAGACGTAGGTTCGCGCCAAATTGCAGCGTGTGCTTACCCTTTGTCCATGTGACGTCATCAATGAAATTATGCACGGGCACATTCACGAATTCAGACTGTGAGTTCAAACCCGTAACTGGCGCCACCGTGCGAAAGTAGACGTAAGGCTGCGAATTCAGGCCTGACTGGCCTGTGCCCTGGCGAACCAGCGACCAGCGGAAATTGTTGATCAGGTTGGGGCGTAAAAGGGCCGTGTATCCGGCCGCAATACCTTTGCTGTTGGCAGTATTGTAGGAAAACGCCGGTTGACCCGGGAATTGGGGCGGCGGAGCTTCGCTGTCATTCTGCAGGTTGCCGCGCAGGAACAAGTTGTGGTTTCCATTGGCGGTGATTTTGTAATCCAGCCGGACGATATACGTGTTCAGCTTTTGCGGATCAGAACCCGGGAAGGTGAATCCACGGTAGTCGAGCAGGTCGCCTTGGGTATCCGTGTTGGGGGAGGGATATTGCTGGAAGACCGGGAGCACGTTGGGATCGACGCCGCACTGGCCGAGGCCGTTGGCCCACGGACAGGTGCCGTTGGAGGCAGCCAGCGGATCCATGGCCGCAAACTGCGCCTGCGTAAGCTGGACGATGTAGTCGGTCTGAGAGATCGCCGAATTGCTGATCACGTTGAATCCGTTCGGATTCGGAGTGCCTAGAACGCAGTTAGGATCAGTAGCCGGATTGCAAACGTACTGAATGACCCCTTGCCGCAATTCGTCGCTTGGCACGATCTGCGTGGTCTGGATGGTTTCTCGTTTGCGCTGGCCCTCATAAGCCAGGAAGTAGAAAAACCGGTCTTTCTTGATCGGTCCCCCAAAGGTCGCACCGAAGGTGTTGCGAATCAATTGCCCCGGTTTGTTGGGCAGGCCCGCGCGAATCTCGGCTGCCTTGTTGAACCAATCGTTGGCTTCCCCGATGCTGCTGCGGTTGTACTCATACGCGGTGCCATGAATGGCATTAGTGCCGCTCTTGGTGACCAGCGAGACCTGTGCCCCAGATGAGCGGCCCTCGTCGGCGTTTCCATTGCTGGTAGTCACGCGAAACTCCTGGAGCGAATCGAGCGTGGCCCGCAGCGCACCCTGGAACGATGTGCCGAGAAGTTGATCATTGTCGTCGAGCCCGTCCAGGGTGATGTTGGTCTGGTCGCTGCGGGCGCCGCTGACCGAGCCGCCACGGCTATCGTTGCTTTGGTCGATGGAAGTTCCGCCAATAAAAGTCACGCCGGGCTGTAAGCTGAGAATGGACGCGGGATCACGTCCCTCGGAGGGCAGTCGCAGCAGTTGCCGCTCCGTAAACGCATTGCCCAGAGAGGCGTCCTGTGTGTTCACCAGCGGCGCCTCTCCCGTAACCTGCACTTCTACATTTACTCCTTGAACCCGCAGCGTCATATTCACCGTGGCGGGGGAGTTCACCAGTAAACGAAGGTTTGCCTCCCTGAAGGTGGAGAACCCTGAGGCGCTGGCCGTGAGAACGTACAAGGAAGGTGGAACTTGCAAAAACTGGTAGACGCCGTCGCTTCCCGACTGCACGGTGCGTGTAAAGCCGGTCTGGGGGTCGGCCAGGGTCACGTCGGTGCCGGGCAGTAGAGCGCCTTTCGGGTCAGTGACCGTGCCGCGCAACGACGTGGTGGATTGCGCGACCGTCAAAACCGACAGTGAACCTACAAGCCAAAGACACACAGAAGCCCAGCGCAGCATCGCCATTGTTATCTCCCGATATTCAGCCCCAAAGTGGAGTTCGCGAGGCTGGCGAGGCAGGAACTCCACCCACCCTTGGCCGGGTATTCTCTAGCGCCTTGAGCCTTGCTTTCAAGGCAAAAAACGTTTCAACAGTGGCCGGGGGTCACCTTTGTGACCGTTTCTGACGAATGCTGGCGGTTCCTGGCGAACCAGGCGCTCGCCAGAACGATGACAACGGGATAACACTCGAGCGTGTAGCGCGGCTCTGGGTTTTCCAGCGTCCCGAGAAAGGCGGAGCGCAACAACAGGAAAATGAGCAGCAGGCCGAGATAACGTATAGGGGCGCCGCGGAGTACACCGGCGAAGGCCAAACCTACATAAAAGATCCCGATGACTCCAAGCGTCACCGCGAGCACCGATCCTAACGGATCATCGTTGAATTCCCACCAGCGAGTGTCTGAGGGCAGGATTTCAGTGCGCGGGCGCAGCCACATGTCGGCAATCCGGGTAAGCGGCAGCCAGAGATAGTAGCGCAGCGGCGCGGAACGAATTCGCTGTGCTGCCAGCCCTTCGAACCGGGCATCCAGTTCGGGGGTTACGTTGAGCGTTGCATTGTAGTCGGCCAGCAACTGCAGAGTCTGTTGCCGTTGCAATTCCGAATCAAACGCCCGCTCCGGCAATTTGCTGCCGTCCAGCGGTTCTCCTGGCACGTTCCAGTAAATCTCCTCTACTGAAACGTAGTCCGCCATCCAGGTCTTGACCCAGCGATTGAAACCCATGGCAACGAACGAATTTTCTTCGTTGGCATACCTCGGAGCCAGCAGTTCGAAGCGATGGAAGGTGCGAAAGTTGCGGATCGCCCACGGGACCAGGGGAAGCAGAGCAGCTACCGCAACCGTAATTATGCCCCGGATGAGAGGAGAGATTGGCCGATGGGTCCGCATTCGCCGCCAACCAAGCCACGCCATGTAGACGAGAATGCCTGCTACCAGCACTCCGCCGTCCGGCCGCAGCAGAATGGCGGTGCTGGCCGCGAGACCGCACCCCAGCCAGGGTTTCATGCGGCTTTGATGGAGCGATTCAAGCCCCACGGCCGCAAAGTCCAGGGCTAAAGCGGTGAAAAAGATTTCCAGAGTCTCGGCCAGCGCCGCCGCCGCATAGCTGGCAAAAAAGGGGCACAGTGCGGCGAGAAGAAACGCCGCCTTCGCGGCCGACGGAGAAATCATGCGGCGAGCCAGATCGGCGATCAGAAAGCAGGTGCCGATGTCGACGATCACTTGCACGGCGAGCGCGGGGCCGTAATGGTCCACACCGAACAATGCGAAGATGGCGGCAAGAAATGCCGGATAGCCGGGAACCCGAATCCAGGTTGGGGAGATTCCGTTCCCGCTTAGGCCATAGATGCCGCTGCGCAGCCAGTTCTTGGCGATATCTCCGTACACAATAGAGTCGGCAGTTATCGCAGGAAAGCGGAACACGAAGAACAGCCGCAGCGCAAGGGCGGCGAGGGTGCCGAAAAGAAAAAAACGAAAATGCTGGCGCACAAGTTGGCGCACGGTAAGAATATACAGTCTTGCGATAAGAACTGACACGGCAGCAATTTCCAGAGAAAACGGCGGAGGGTTTGACCCTCCTTGGCGTACGGCATAGGATTAAACGACCGCATCTAAAGTTCATGGCTCACCCTGTTTTCTACGATCCTCGAAGGGCCCGCTGGAAGCGACTGCGGCGGCTGTTTGACGTCCTGGGCGTCAGCCTGACTGTGCTCGTCGCCTACTTCATCTATTCGGCGCTGCGCAGCGAAACTCTGCCGGATCCGCTTCTTCCGCCTCGGAAAAAGCCGTTTCATGCGCTTAAGGAAAAAGAAAAAGAAAAGGCGAAAGAAAAAAGAAAGCTGGCCTATGCAGCCATGCGCCGCGGACACCACAAGCCGGGCGCGATCAAACTCGACACTCAGGAAGGGGTTCGCGCCGCATTCTACGTTCCCTGGGACGCGGCCAGCTTCTCCTCACTGCGAGAGTATTCCCGTCAGATCGATCTGCTCTACCCCGAGTGGCTGCATGTGATGAATGCCGATGGTCACCTCGAGAGCGTTGACGAGCAAACCGCCAAGTTTTTTGATGTCGTTCAAGGTTCCACGGTCCACACCGTGGACGACAAGGTCATGCCGTTTCTGAAGTCAGAAGACACGGACATGGAAGTGCTTCCCATGGTGAACAACACCAATGGGACGGATTGGATCGATATCAGCGGGTTTCTCAACGATCCCGACGCGCGCGCCCGCTTTCGGCAGCAAATTGGCGCCTTCCTTGCCACCGACAAATATCGCGGGCTGATGGTGGACTTCGAAGACTTTCCCAAGAAGGGGCAACCCGGCTATATCGCGCTGCTCCGGGAGCTCTCTCAGGATCTCCATGCCAAAGGGATGCAGCTTCACGTCAGCGTTCAGGCCCGCAACACGGACTTTGACTATCCCACCATTTCCTCTTTAGTGGACAAGGTCGTGGTGATGAACTACGACGAACACTATCCCGGAGGGACTCCGGGGCCGGTGGCGTCGCAGGACTGGTTCGTCGCCAATCTGGAGTCGATCAGCAAGCTGGTGCCGGAAGACAAACTGATCTGTGCCATCGGGAATTATGGATACGACTGGGTCGATAAACCGAAGCGTGGGAAGCTGCCTCCGGGTCTGAAAGACAGCAACGTCGCGGTGCAGGACGCATGGCTTACCGCCCGGGATTCTGAGGCGGATGTCGATTTCGACGGCGATGCTCTCAATCCCCACGTCAGTTATCTCGACGAGCATGATTTGCAGCATGACGTCTGGTTTCTGGACGCCGTCACTGCGTTGAATGAGATGCGGGCCGCCCAGACACTAGGGATCCAGACCTTTGCATTGTGGCGCCTGGGCGCCGAAGACCGCTCGCTGTGGCGCGTCTGGGACGTGCCCGGCGAGCCTGACAACCCAGATAAGCTGAAAGACGTTCCTCCCGGCCAGGACGTGGATATGGAGGGCGACGGCGAGATTCTGCGCATTGAAGCTCGCCCTGCGAATGGAGTGCGGACCATTCAAGTGGACGCCAACTCGGGACAGATTACTGATGAAAGCTTCGACTCCTTGCCTGAGCCTTACCGCGTCGCTCGCTACGGATTCAGCCCCAATCAAGTGGCGATTACCTTCGACGACGGGCCCGATCCCGAGTGGACGCCGGAGATTCTCGATGTGCTCAAGCGGGAAAAAGCGCCGGCAACTTTTTTTCTGATCGGCATCGAAGCTGACAAGTACGCTGACGTGACTTCGCGTGTCTACGCCGAAGGCCATGAAATCGGAAACCACACTTTTACCCATCCCGACATCAGCAACCTCTCGCGGCGTTACATGCAATTGGAACTGAACCTGACTGAACGTCTTTTTGCCAGCCGGTTGGGAATTCGCACCATCCTGTTCCGCCCACCGTATTCAGTGGACGCGGAGCCCGACACCGAGGACCAAGTACGCCCGCTGGAAGTCACGCAGGATTTGGGTTACACCACCATCGGGAACAAGGTCGACCCGAACGACTGGCGGGAGACTCCGTTCCGCAGCGGAGAAGAGATTGCCGCTGACGTGCTGGCCCATTTGCCACCCTGCGCAGCCAACGACACCCGCTGCGGGAACATCATCCTGCTGCACGACGGCGGCGGCAACCGCGCTGAGACCGTGCGCGCCCTGCCGATGATCATCGAGGGTGTGCGAGCTAAAGGTTTGCAGATTGTTCCCGTGTACCAGCTGCTGGGCAAGACCCGAGCGGACGTGATGCCACCTCTGCCCGCCAACGAGCGCTGGGCGGCGCGGTTGGATCTGTTCGCCTTCCTACTGTTTCCGTTGGCGTTCTTCACCATCAACTGGATTTTCTTCGTGGGCGACGTGTTGATGACGGGGCGCCTCGCATTCATTGGAACGTTCGCCATCTTCGACCGCTTGCGCCAGCGAAAATACGGACAGCCCGGCGAAGCAGAGGCTTTTCGGGCAAAAGTTGCGGTCTTGATTCCGGCCTATAACGAAGAGAAGGTGATTGAACGTACGGTTCGCTCTGTGCTCGCTTCGGACTACGGGAATCTCCGCGTCATCGTGATCGACGACGGCTCCAGCGACCGGACCCTGGAAGTCGCCCATAAAGCTTTTGTGCGCGAAGAAGCTTCGGGGCGGGTGTTGATTTTGACCAAACCCAACTCCGGCAAAGCTGACGCCCTCAACTTTGGCATCCAGCATTTGCACGACGACGAAGAAATCATGGTCGGCATTGATGCGGACACGGTGATTGCCAGCGCCGCCATCTCGCGGCTCGTGCCGCATTTCCTCGATCCTCGAGTTGCGGCCGTCGCAGGCAATGCCAAAGTGGGGAACCGCGTGAATCTTTGGACCCGCTGGCAGGCGCTCGAATACATCACCAGCCAAAACTTCGAGCGGCGTGCGCTGAACACTCTAGGGGCCGTGAGCGTAGTCCCAGGAGCGATCGGGGCATGGCGGGTTTCAGCCCTGCGCGAGGTTGGCGGATATCAAACCGACACGGTGGCTGAGGATGCCGACTTGACCATGGCCCTTCTCGAGAACGGCTATCGCGTCGAATACGAAGACCTGGCGCTTGCTTACACGGAAGCGCCGACCACCGCGAATGGCCTGATGCGCCAGCGCTTTCGCTGGTCGTTCGGTATTCTGCAATCGGTTTGGAAACATCGTGGCGCCTTCGCCCGGAAGGGCGCTCTGGGGTGGGTTGCTCTGCCCAACATCGTGATCTTCCAGATCTTGTTGCCGCTGGTTTCGCCGCTAATCGATCTGATGTTCGTTGGCGGCACGATCTGGTACTACGTGCAAAAATATTTCCACCCGGAATCCACCGATCCTGCCAGCTTCCACCGGCTGGTGCTGTTTTTCGCCGTATTCCTGATCATCGACTTGATTACTTCGGCGATCGCGTTCGCGCTGGAGCGTAGACAACCCGAAGCCCGCGAAGATGCCTGGCTGCTCAGCCAGGTCTGGCTGCAACGCTTCGCCTATCGCCAGTTGTTTTCGGTCGTGCTCGTCAAGACTCTCAAGCGGGCCATTGAAGGCAAGCGCTTTGCCTGGGACAAACTGGAGCGCACCGCGGCCCTGAGCTACCAGCCGGCGGAGAGCCGCGATTCGGTAAATGTCTCGTAGTAGGGCGGCTCGGGCATTCAGTACTGCTTGCGAAATAGCAGGTTTGCCGGTGCTAGAATTAAAGCCTGGTGTCTGTCTCCCGATCTGATCCTTTTGAGGTGCAATCATGGCAACTCTTGAAGCTCCCGCGGCTCCGCAGATTCGGCTGCACGAAGGCCCATTCGCTAACGAGCCATTGACTGATTTTTCTAAGGAAGAAAATGCTCGCAAGATGCGTGCGGCCATCGAGAAAGTGCGCGGCCAACTCGGCCGCGAGTATGACCTGATCATCGGCGGCCAGCGCCTAAAGACTGCCGACAAGATCAAGTCCCTCAACCCGGCAAAGCCATCGCAGGTGGTTGGTGTGCACCAGAAAGCCGGAAAAGAACACGTGGAACCTGCCATGCAGGCGGCGCTCGCCGCGTTTCGCTCCTGGAGCCAGACTTCGGTGGAAGAACGCGCTAGCCTCCTGTTTCGGGTGGGCGATGTGATGCGGGAGCGCAAATTCGAATATTGTGCCTGGCTGGTTTTTGAAGTGAGCAAGAACTGGGCCGAGGCGGACGCCGACATCGCGGAGACCATCGACTTCTGCGAATACTATGCGCGTGAGGCCCTGCGCCTGGCCAAGACCGATCTTCCGGTGCAGATGGCGGGCGAGCGCGATACTCTGCGCTATATCCCTCTCGGCGTGGGCGCGGTGATTCCACCCTGGAATTTTCCCTGCGCGATTATGGCGGGCATGACGCTGGCCTCGATCGTCAGCGGCAATACGGTGATTTTAAAGCCATCAAGTGATTCACCCACGATCGCCGCGAAATTCGTCGAACTTCTGGAAGAATGCGGCATGCCGGAAGGTGTGGTGAACTTCTGTCCGGGTGCGGGAGCGACTTTTGGCAACGCGGTGGTCGCGCACCCCAAGACCCGCTACGTCGCGTTCACCGGTTCGCGTGAAGTCGGACTCGACATCAACAAGCGTGCCGCTGAGCATGGCCCGGGACAGATTTGGATCAAGCGCACCATCCTGGAGATGGGTGGCAAAGATGCCATTATTGTCGACGCCGACGCGGACCTCGATTCGGCTGTCGAAGGCGTGGCCTCCTCGGCGTTCGGCTTCCAGGGCCAGAAGTGCTCGGCCTGTTCCCGCGCCATCATCGATGAGCGCATCTACGACAAGTTCCTCGAAAAACTCAAACCGCGGGTGGAGAAAATCAAAGTGGGCGATCCCGCGGATAACGCCGATATGGGTGCGGTGATCAATGAAGGCTCGATGAAATCGATTCTCGGGTATATTGAGCAGGGAAAGAAAGACGGCCGAGTTCTCACCGGTGGCGGACGGGCGCTGGGTGCTGGCGATGGCTATTACTTGCAGCCCACGGTAATCGCCGACATCGCGCCTAAATCGAAACTCGAACAAGAAGAAATTTTTGGGCCGGTGCTGGCCGTGATCAAGTCGAAGAATTACGACCACGCTCTGGAAATCGCCAACGACACCGAGTTCGGGTTGACCGGCGCCGTCTACACCAAGTCGAAAGAAAAAATCGACCGGGCGATCCGCGAATTCCACGTGGGAAATCTCTACATCAACCGCAAGTGCACCGGGGCCACCGTGGGCTGTCATCCCTTCGGCGGATTCAATATGTCGGGCACAGATTCGAAATCCGGCGGCCCGGACTATTTGTATCTCTTCACGCAAGGCAAAGCGATCGGATTAAAAAACACTTAGAGTTTTGACCGTCCAACTGCGGCTCAATTCCCGGAGGCAATCGCCTCCGGTTTTTTATTGCGGGCGCTGCAAAAGGACGCAAAATATTCCCAAATCTGGCACGCGAAGTGACTATCGTTAACATCAAAAATTGTTGTTTGACTCCGTCCTGAGGGCTCGTTACGTTAGAACATGAATCTCAATTCGGCATACAACGATCACGACGTTGATTTTCTTCATGAAATAAGCAGCCGCATGGCTGCGGCTGATCCGCTGCATGAAGTTCTCGCCCATATTGTTGAGTTCGCCTCCGCGCTGGTCAAATGCGATTCCTGTTTTATCTATGTGCTCGAAGACACTGAACTGGTGCTGCGCGCTTCCAAGGATCCGGACGCTGAAATAGTTGGCCGGTTAAAGATTCCGGTTGGAGAGGGAATTACGGGATGGGTTGCGGAGCACCGAGAACCCGTCGCGGTTTCCCACAATGCTTCGCAGGATTCGCGTTTCAAAGTCTTTCACGAATTGCCCGAAGATACTTACGAGGCTTTTCTTTCCGTGCCGGTTTTGTCACGCGGCCGCGTAGTAGGAGTAATCAACCTGCACCATCGCAATCCTCATACATATACCGGAGGCAGATTCGCTTGATTTCCACCGTCGGATTTCTGGTGGGAGCCGAGATCGAAATGGCGCGTCTCGAAATGGAGAACTCCAACCTGGCCGAGCAACTCGAAGCGCGCAAGTTATTGGAGAGGGCAAAGGGAATTCTGCAGCGCGACCTCGGAATGAATGAGGAGCAGGCCTATCTTGCGCTGCAGCGCCAGAGCCGGCAAAAGCGGAAAGCGCTGAAGGAAATTGCCCAGGCCATCGTACTCAGCGATGAAGTGAAGCGCGATTCGCGAACCAACTAAGCGGCAACATCAAGAAGAACAAAAAAGGAGCAAGCCGTCCGGCCTGCTCCTTAATTGCGTGCGCGAATGTTATCGAGTCGGAGGGCTCATGACAGCGGTCCGAACGGGACTGTCGCCTTTAGCTACTTCGGCGGGCGTGGCCGCTACATCGAAGTGCAGGACTTCTCCGACTTCTCCCAAGTACAGCGTTGAGATGAATCGGTCCGCACCTTGCTGGGTGATCGCCAGTTGATTGGTTGCCGAGGGTTCGACGTTTGAGCACGAGCTGGCCAGCACAATGAACCCTGAAGCCCCAGTCGACTTGCGCACCAAGAGCCGTGCCGATGGGCCGGTGCTCTCCAGCGAATACGAATAGTCGCCGGGAGAGAGAAGCGTTTGGCCCCAATAGGCTGCGTAAGGTAGTGTGAATCTTCCTACGAAATCCTGGGCAGGGGCGAAAGCGGGCAGGAAAGCGACTACGCCGGCAGCAAGTGCCAGCGTCCGAACGATCGAAGAGCAGAGAAGAGACTTCATAACCTAACCTCCTGTGTGAAAGGGTGGGGAATTCCGCGCGGCGGCTAAGCCGGTTGGTTGCTCCGGTTTCTTGTGGGGACGACGAGGTCAGGAAAAGCCAGGTGAACAACTTGGACTACGCGGGAACTACGAAGTTCGCTGCTGTTCTGCTACATCGCAGATACAACATGGTGATACTTTGAGCCAAAGCCTGCGGGAAGTCCAACGCAAAAAATCTATCGGGGAGATAGACTTTACGGGAGTAAAGAGCCGCTTCATGTGGGCGGAGGGCTGGCTCACCTACGCACCACCACGACTCAGTTGTGGCGATGCAAAGATGGGCCAGCCCCCCAAAAGGTCTATCGGGGAAATAGACGTGACGGGTGGGAAAGGAGTGTCCTTTGAGCGTATGGTTCCAGCTCTCCCAAAACAGAACTGCTATACGACACCAAAGTTCCACTTGCCAGGAACAGCTAACCCCACCACACGTCCTTGCGATTAGCATGACCTTAAACAGGAGCCTGTATAGCTTAACGTTCCTGGCAGGCGTCACTACATGCTCACACTGGAAGACTTTGGATTTTCCCAGATGGTCGAACTCGGAGCCAGCCTGCGAGAAGTGTGCGCGGGCGCCGAGAGTATGGAGGAGGCAGCGAATCGGGTGGTCCGCCATCTCTACGATTGCCTGATTTCCAAAGAGACTGGCCAAAGGGCCTGCGTCCTCATCCGCCTATTCAAAACCCACCTCTTCGGAGAGCTTGACGAAGATCTTCGCCAGTTCGCCCGTACCATGCTTCGAAGTGCGGTTGAGCGGCCGTCGATGAAGTGCCTGGTTCTGCTCGCTAGCGCCGGCGACTGGCCGGAATGGAACTCCCGGTGGACATCCAAGGGGCACAAAGCAATCCCTTTACCCAGCGAGGAGGCAATTGAAGCTTTTCCCATGATCTCCCAACTCGTCACCCAAATGGGGCTCAGCGTGAGTACCCTGGTGAAGGCTGACCCCGCTTTGATGTTGGACGTCGATGAAAACAGTTTGGGCGTTTTCCATGTGCCACAAGCTCAGGGGAGCCCCTATGTACCTGCCCAGAAGGACTTCGTTCTCGCGCGCGGGGTGAAATCAGCCCTGGGGTTCGGCGGCGTGGTTCCCGGTGGTGATCTGTTTGCTGTGGTTCTTTTCTCAAGGGTCCACATTCCACGGGAAACCGCCGAACTCTTCAAGACGCTGGGGCTGATCACGAAGCTCGCTATTAGTCCTTTCGCACGTAGAGTCTTTGAGGATCGGCCCGGTGTTCCTCGGGATAGTGACCACGACTTGGTTGCACGACCACGATGATGCGAGATGAGGAGTTTCCCCCTGGGACTTGGGTGAGGCAGGTTCCAAAAAAAAGCCGCCCATGCGGGCGGCTCCTCAAAAGTCGAGTCCCTTAACTCTACGACGAAACCCCAGCCCCCGGCTGCGGCACCGAAGCCGCGGCGGTAGCAGCTGCCGCCTCGTTCAGGATGCGGTGGTGAATGGTGAACAGAGCAAGTTCCAGCCGGTCGGAGACGCCGATCTTGTCATACACGTTGCGCAGATAGTTCTTGATTACCTGCTCCGTCGTGCCCAGTTGCGAGGCAATCTCTTTGTTCTTGTATCCCTGAACGATGAGCGCCACAATGCGCAGCTCTTTCGCGGTCAGGCGGTCGCGGACCCGCAGCCCGACCATATCGTTCTCGGTGAGTTCGCTGGGCACGGCGATGTCCTGTACCCAATTTTCTCCCCGCGCCACCTTGCGGACGCAATCCACCAGGGCGGCGCTGGTCACGTTCCGATAGACCACGCCATGCGACCCTGCTCCCATGTAGCGCTGGGCACTTTCGCCGGTGTCGGCCAGCACTACGATCCGAGTCTTGGCTTTAGTGGCGGCCTGCACGACCGCGTTAAAATCGGAGTGGAATCCCCCGGCCACCACCAGCACCGCCGCCCGGAACTTATCCAGGGCCATGAACATCTGCTCCTGGGTCTGGGCCTGGGCCACGATGCGCATTTCATCTTCGAC
The DNA here is from genome assembly GCA_963759395.1 of uncultured Acidobacteriota bacterium. Lineage (GTDB taxonomy): Bacteria > Acidobacteriota > Terriglobia > Terriglobales > Acidobacteriaceae > CAVWZH01. Next base: position 969,632 of record CAVWZH010000007.1, read on the forward strand.
CGCCAGAACTTTGGCGATTCCCGCACGGAAGATGGCCTGATTATCGGCCAATATCAGTTTCAGCATTTTGCGTCAGCTCCCCGCCTTTAGCGGCGAACGAAATCGTAGGTATCGATCACGCAAGCCACACCACGCGCATCCTTCGAACCTTCTTTGGATTCGTCGGTGCGCACCACCCGGCCCCGGCATTGGACAACCACGTTTTCTTTGGCTCCCGTGACCTCTGGAGGCAGAGTGATCTCGAACTCCACATTCGAGCCCACCTCAAGAGCGGCGTCGGCCTTGATGTACACTCCGGCGGCGCTGAGATTTCCCGTGGTTCCGCTGTGCGCGCCGCTTTCCGACTCTTTATGGATCTTGATCGGCAATTCCAGGGGGAAACGCTTCCCCGTCCGTGCGTCGGACACAATCCCTCCTAGCTCCTGGCCGTTCCTGCGAGCGAAAGCCAGCTCCATACCGCCTTGGTCTCCTGGGAGTCCGGCAAATCCGGCTAAGGGCCTTATACCACGGATAATACGCATCTTCCAAGCAGGGGTGACTGGTAAGTCACGGGCGGGAACTGGCTTACTGTGTCGGCATTTGCGGAATTCGGCGGAAGACGCTTGGTTTAGAACTTGACTGCGACTGGCTCGCGATCCGTAGCAGCGACTTCGAAAAACTGCCGCTGCTGGAATCCGAACGCCCCTGCAAAAAGATTTCCAGGGAATGACTGGACTCTGGTATTCAGGTCGCGCACCGTGGCGTTGTAGTCGCTGCGCGCGTTTTGAATCGAGTTCTCGGTCTGGCTGAGCGAGTTCTGCAACTGCATGAACTCCTGGTTGGCCTGCAATTGGGGATAGTTTTCCGCAACGGCAAACAGGCTCTTAAGCGCGCCGGAGAGCTGGTTTTCGGCGACTGCTTTATCTGCAGGCGTGGTGGCCTGCATGGCCATCGAACGAAACTTGGCGATGTCCTCGAACGTACTCTTCTCATGGGCGGCATAGCCCTTTACGGTTTCGACCAGGTTGGGGATCAGGTCGTGGCGGCGCTTCAGTTGCACGTCAATGTCAGACCAGGCGGTTTCGCAGCGCACCCGCGACTGCACCAGACTGTTATAGGCCCCAATTCCGAGGACCGCGACGAGAACCAGAACGACCAGCAAGGCCAAGAGCATAAAATCTCCCGCGTGAAGTCCGCGCTCTGGATATCGGATTCATGGGGACGGTAGCACAGAGCCCAGCCCAGCGCAATCGACTGATGTGGTCCGCGGAGGCACCTCGGAGTGGTTGCACTGCGGCGCCAGAGGTTTAAGATTAGATAAGGCTTTGGTACGAGGAGATGACTGACTCTCACAATCCGGGGCAACGAAGCCACTCGGCGGGGGCACGCTGTTCGTTGCCGCTATTCGTTCTGATTCTCTCGATGTTCGTTCTGTCGAACTTTGCGGTCGGCCAGACTTGTCTGACCGCTGATGACATGGATGAGGCAGCGCGCACGGCGATCGCCAACACTGGCCGCCGCTACTTCGATATGGCAGCACACGGCGACACAGCCGGGTTGCAGCAAAACGCGATTCCAGCCGTCGCTTCCGACTTTGGCGGAATCGAAAAAGCCATTAAAGACAATCAGGCGGCCCTCTCCGGCGCGCAAGCCACGCCGCGGACGCCATTTCTGCTGGAAGCCGAGGGCAGCGCCCCGCTCCCACGGGCCGAGTTTCTCTGCGGCGTCTTTGGTCCTAATGGACAAACCGCGCACAGCACCGTCTTTGTCATTCCTAATCTTTCGCCCGGAAAATATGCGGTGGTCATTTTCGATGTGTCTACCAATACCGGACCGCGCACGGTTTCTTTCGTCCTCGAGCAGCAGGGCAACGACTGGCGGCTAGGGGGCTTTTACGCGAAGGCGTCGGAACTCGCAGGCCACGACGGAAACTGGTTCGCCGAGCGGGCCGCCGAGTTCAAGGCCAAGGGAGAATTGCGTAATGCGTGGTTTTACTACTTGGAGGCTCGGGAACTCTCTGTGCCGGTCCCGTTCATGAACACGCTGATCACGGATCACTTCTACGACCAGATGCAGGGCCTGAAGCCAGCAGATCTGCCACCCGGCGAACTGACGGCTGCGGGCAAAACGTTCAAACCTACAGCTCTTTTTCCTTCGTGCGTGGGGAATGATTTTGATCTGGAATTGAAGTATCAGTCGGCGGACATCTCCAACACGCAGCAGACCTTTCAAGACAATATGGCGGTGATCAAAGCCCTGGTCACAAAATATCCTGAGTTTCGTGATGGATTCGTCGCCGTGATCGCGCGCGCTGTGGGTCCCTCGGGAAACGACTACGGCTCGCTGCTGGCGACGAAGGACATAAAGTAGTCTGCAGTAGCCAGTGACTAGTGGCCAGTCTCGAGGGTTGCAGTTTCCAACAAACAACCGGTCGGATTTTTATCCCGCCGCAGACGCAGGAATACCGGCGCGCGCAATTTCATTCCACCCTCTGCGGTTTCATGGGTCCAGTCTGAGAACTTGATCTCTGCCACGAGCTTGGGCTTGACCCAATGCACACTGCGCAACGCCTCGACCTTCCCGTGAAACGGATTTTTGCTGGTGGCCAGCGGCTCCAGCCGTTGCCAGACTTCCGCCAGTGTTTTCTGATCGAATCCACTGCCCGCTTGCCCGACATGAATCAGATTGCCCCCTTTGTCGTAAAGTCCAAGAACGATTGACCCGAAATATTGACGGCTGCCTTCTGGGTCAGTGTAGCCACCGACAACGCAGTCCACCGTTTGCGTGATCTTGATCTTGATCCACTGCGAGCTGCGGCGTTCTTCGTAAAGGCTATCGCGGCGTTTCGCCAGGATCCCTTCCAATCCTTGCTGCCGCGCCGCGGCCAAGAGCTGCACCCCATGATCAAAATGCTCGGAGTAACGGACCGGCCCACCCGCAACGACCAGGCCGGCAAGGGTTGCCTTGCGTTGCTCGAGAGGAACACGGCGCAGGTCGTAGCCGTCAAGATAGAGCAGGTCGAATGCGTAGTAGAGCACGGAAATATCACCGCGAGCGGCTGTGCGGCGGCCGTTACTGCGGATTCCAGTGCGCTGCTGCATCAGGCTGAACGAAGACCGGCCCGCTTCATCGAGAGCGACGATTTCGCCATCGAGCACGGCTGAATCGGCCTTGATGAACTTAGCCAACTCATGCAATTCAGGATATTGGGCGGTGAGGTCGTTCTGATTGCGTGAGACCAGGCGAATCTTTCCGTCGCGGATGAAAGCAACCGCGCGGTATCCGTCCCACTTGATTTCAAAAAGCCAGTCAGGATCATCGAAAGGCTTGTCGGAGGCCGTAGCCAACATGGGATGAATGGCCGCGGGCATGGCCGCTTTGCGCGCGCCTGAAATCGACGCAACTAAGGCCGATGACGAGGCGGGACTATCTTTTTTTTTTGCTTTCGGCGGCGCTTTTGGCTCAGCCGCCGCCTTCGAAGCTTTCACTCCGTTCTTTGACTTAGACTTAGAGGTCTTCTTTCCACCCGCGTCCTCTGCTGCTTTCCTTTTTTCCTTGTCCAGCTTTTCTAGAGTCTCCGCCAGCCAGGGCGCTTTTAGCCTTCCTCGAGTCGCAGGTCGGCTTTGCCATTCTGCGGAATCTTTGTCGCCCGCAATCTGTGCCATGGTGCGTCCCGTGAGCACCGATTTGTCATACTTCTCAATGTCGTAGCCTTCGACCGCTGCTTCGTCCTGCTTCTTGATCAGCAGCCATTCGTTGCCCTTGCTTCCCGGCCGCCGCGATCGAATGTGAATGATCGCAAAATCGCCATTGAGCTTCTTGCCATGCAAGCGGAACTTGAGATCTCCTTTCTTCAGCATGGCTTCCGCCTCCGCGTCAGTGCCGGGAACGAACTTGCCTTTGACCGGAATCGGCGATAGTGGCTCCCATGTGCCTACGTCCCACACCATCACGGTGCCGGCGCCATAGTTGCCTTCCGGAATGATGCCCTCGAAATCAAAATAGGAAACGGGATGATCCTCGACCTGCATGGCGAGCCGCTTATCGGCAGGGTCGAGAGACGGTCCTTTGGGAACCGCCCAGGATTTCAGCACGCCATCCATCTCCAGGCGAAAGTCATAGTGCAGGCGGGTGGCGCGATGCATTTGCACCACAAAGCGGTGATGCGAATCTTTCGCCAGTTCCGGCGGAGGCTCAGGGGTTTCCTCAAAACGCCGTTTCCGCTTGTATTCTTCGAGTGACACAAATCCATTTTACGCACGAAGGTACAAAAACTCATACCGCGGAGACTGGCTGAAGAAGCGAGTCGAATGGGCGGTGTGATATTGATAAGGATGAGCCAAGCCGTCAGAAATCATGAAACGCGAATATCCGGACGCCCCGCTTATCGGAGTGGGCGCCATCATCATTGATCGGGACCAGGTGCTCCTGGTGAAGCGCGGGCATCCGCCGCTGCAAGGTGAATGGTCCATTCCCGGCGGAGTTCTCGAAGTTGGCGAACTGCTGCGCGATGCGGCCATTCGCGAAGCTGGCGAAGAAACGGGCCTGACGGTGGAAACTGCCGACCTTCTTGGCGTCTTTGACCGGGTGCTGCGCGATGAAGCTGGCCGGGTTTGCTACCACTATGTGCTGGTGGATTTTCTGTGTCGTCGCGTGTCGGGAGAGGCGCAGGCGGCAGGCGACGCCGATGAAGTCCGATGGTTCAGCGAGGAACAGGCTGCCCAGTTGCCGCTGGCGAAAGACACTATGGAAGTGATTCGCCAGGGATTTCAAAAAACGCGCCTAACGCGGCCGTCTAGCGTCCCTTGAAGTGAATCGTAAAGCTCGCTTGGGTCTGATTGGGCTGGCCATTGCACATGGCAGGGGTAAACACCCATTGTTGTGCCAAACTCAGTGCCTCCGCGTTCAAGTCCGGGCGGTCTGACTCCTGCACTACGGCCTCATGCACTCGGCCATCCACGCCGATCATGCCTCGCAACACAAGATCGGCGTCCTGGGTGCCGGCGCCCGGTTTGGGCTGCGGCATAACCACTCCGAACGCGCGGCGATACTGCGTGCAGACCTGATGGATCTCGGCATTGGGAGGAGCGGCGAGCACATTGGGCGTCGGGTCAGTCAGCGCGGTCATGGTTTGTGCGATTTCCATCCGGTAACCACCGTTGCTAGAGTAGGAAATTTTTCCAGGAATCAGCACCCCGGCAAAAGGAAAGAAATCGCTGTTCTCAATGATTTCATCGTTCAGATTCCCGTAAAGAAAAGTTCCATTCGAGGCGTCAACGCAGAGTTCGTTTTGCCTGGTCTTCTCGCCGGCGACTGTATCGAACTCCACGCAGCGGGCGGTGCGGCCGTTTACATCGCGGTTGACGATCTCCCGGATAATGTCTTCGTGATCGAACCGCACCAGGTAGATGGGCGTGAGCCGCATCATGGTCTCGACTTCTGCTGGCTCAATGTGCGATGACCCGGACACGATAACGCGCTTTCCCATCCAGATGTTGAGTAGATGGTATTCACCGAAAGTCCATTCATCACGGTGGCCGGTGCCCTGAATCACTTCGCGACTGAAGCTGCCCTCCCGCACCTCGCTGTCAGGCCCAAACACACGAAACGTGTCGATTCGTTCAAGATCAGGCAGTTTGGGGGCTGTGCTGGCGGCTGTTGCTCTTTCCAGTAACTGGACGGCTTCTGCCCGCAGGCGGGCGTCTTCCGCGTGACCAAAACCAGCAAGAAGAAAAACGGAGAGAGCAGCGGGACCCAGTTTCATATACCACCTACAGAAGGAAAAATTAGTTACCTGGGTTCGTTTCCGAAAGTAATCCTGGCAGGGCACCTACGCAGAGCTTTCGGAACGACACATTATAGCCCGGATCTGACTCGAGGTTACAAACGTCACCGGCAGCGACGCCGTGCTCTGGCTTCCTGGATGCACCCATGCTTGAATTGACTTCAGGTCGAACTGCGAAGCCTGAACGCCGGTTTCGCCGGGGCGGGAGCTTGTCTGCATGGCCTGGTTTTTTGTCTTTTTCTTTATTTCGGGATTTTGCAGCATCCTCTATGAAATCGTCTGGCTCCGCCTGGCGATGGCGCAGTTCGGCATCACCAGTCCGCTGGCCTCGATCGTGCTCTCCATGTTTATGGCGGGCTTGGGACTGGGCTCCTGGGCAAGCGGCCGCCTGATTCGGAAGTATGAAGCGCGCACCATCTTTCCGCCGCTGCGTTTCTACGCTCTGGCAGAATTGCTGATCGGGGCGTCCGCGCTGCTCGTTCCTTTGCAGCTCGCACTCGGCCGGCGGCTGCTGGAGAACGTATCGGTCTCCTCGTCATGGGCTTACTATCTCAGCTCCGGACTCTGGATCGCGATCACTCTGATCCCCTGGTGCGCGTGCATGGGTGCGACTATCCCGCTCGCCATGTGGGCGATTCGGGTGAACCACTCGCACAAATCCCAGCGGTCATTCAGCTACCTTTATCTGGCGAACGTGTTGGGAGCCGTGGCAGGGGCGATCGTGCCTTTACTGCTCATTGAAACTCGCGGCTTTCACGGCACGCTCAGAGTCGGTGCGGCGCTCAACGGGATTCTGGCTCTGACCGCAATAATCTTCAGCTTGCCGAAGCCGATGGCGAAAGAACCAGAGCCGGAGTCGTCTGCGGTCTCTATTTTATCTAGCGCGGCCAACTTGCACCTTCATCCCTGGCGAGGCAAAAAGCCCCTGGTTCTTCTTTTCTTGACCGGATTGACCAGCATGGGGCTGGAGCTAGTCTGGATCCGTCAGTTCACTCCATATCTCAATACCGTTGTCTACGCCTTTGCGGCAATTCTGGCGGTTTATCTGAGTTCGACCTACATCGGCTCGCAGGTCTACCGCCTCTGGAGTCGCAAACTTCGCCAGGAAAACCGGCTGGTCTGGATGCTCTTGGGATTATTTGCGCTCTTGCCCCTGATCGCGGCCAATCCTCGCTTCTTGTTCTTGCGATCCACTCGGCTGGCGCTGGGCATCGCGCCCTTTTCCGGAGTGATGGGATTCGTGACTCCGATGCTGGTGGACCGCTGGTCTGGCGGCGACCCGATAAGGCCGGACGGGCTTATTCGGTAAATGTGGCGGGCTGTATTCTCGGCCCACTGCTCTCCGGTTTCCTGCTGTTGCCCTACATCAGCGAACGCTGGGTGTTGTTTGTCTTTTCGCTTCCTTGGCTTCTTCTGGGCGTCCTTCCGGGCTGGTTGCCCCAACGGGAAACCAGCGAGCGCCGTCTCGATTGGCAAATGGCCGTCTCATATGTCCTGACACTCGCCGCCGGTACGTTGCTTTTCACCGGTACCAGCTTCGAAGATCAGTTCGCCTTCAGCGAAATCCTGCGTGACAACACCGCCACCATCATCGCCACCGGGCAGGGGATGCACAAACGGCTGCTGGTGAACGGCGTGGGAATTACCGGATTGAGTCCGGTTACCAAGTCCATGGCCCACTTGCCGCTGGCCTTCCTCGATCATCCTGCGCAAAACGCTCTGGTGGTCTGTTTCGGCATGGGCACTACCTATCGCTCGCTCATGTCATGGGGAATACCGACCACCGCGGTTGAACTGGTCCCGAGTGTGCCGCAAATGATCGGCTACTATCACGCAGATGGGCCCAGCCTGTTACGTTCTCCGCGTTCACATGTCGTGATCGATGACGGACGCCGCTACCTCGAACGCACCTCCGAACAATATGATGTGATCACTCTCGACCCACCGCCGCCGGTCGAAGCCGCAGGCTCAAGCCTGCTGTATTCCAAAGAGTTTTACGCAATCATCCAGCAACGGCTGCGGCCCGATGGAATTTTGCAGCAGTGGCTGCCCATGGGCGACGCCGTGGTGCACTCCGCGGTGGCCCGGGCCTTGAAGGAATCGTTTCCCTACATTCGCGTGTTTCACTCTGTGGATGGATGGGGCTACCACTTTCTTGCTAGCCGCCGTCCCCTGCCCAACTGGACGGCCGCAGAGTTAGCGCAGCATATGCCACCGCGGGCCGCGGCTGACCTGATCGAATGGGGTCCTCAGGCCACGGCCGAAGCTCAGTTTGCCCAGATCCTCAAGAACGAAATCCCGGTTGACCAGATGATTGCCGAAGCTCCAGGCACTCCCGCGCTGCAAGACGATCACCCGGAGAACGAATACTACGCGATTCGGCGCCAGTGGCTGAAACCGGGGCGCTGGTATTTGATCTGGTAGATCTTCTTAGCGTGAGACCAGCGGCGCTGTCTCCCTGACCTCAGGCAAGATCCAAAACCCTCGGGCTTCAAACTCCGCGCGCAGTTGCGCCACCGACTTCATATGGACCGTCTGGATGCCCAGCGCCTCGGCGGCTTTGACGTTTCTTTGGCGATCGTCGATAAACAGGGTTTCGGGCGGCGCGGTGCCCAGTCCGCGCAGGCAATGCTCATAGATCGCCGGCTCCGGCTTGGCCAGCCGCACTTCATGGGAAAAAACCGCATGGTGGAATTTTCCTACCCAGGGAAAGCTGCGCCGCACGTGGTTCACCATGTCGGATTGCATGTTGGAAAGTATCGCGGTCTTGATTCCCGCACTCTGCAGGGCCCCCAGCCACTCCAGCATCACTGGATTGAGCTTGCTCCACATTTCCGTATCCCACGCGCGCAGCTTCTTCACCTGGTCAGGCGTGAGTTTTGTGCCGGCGTCGGCGGCAAATGCCGCCCAGTATTCCTCGGCCTCCAGATCGCCCCGGTCGTATGCCAGGCGATTCTTCTCGTAGAGAGAACGAAAATGGTCGGGGTTGACCCCGAAAACTTCGGCCATTCGGCCAATCTCCGCCGCGGTCGGCGGAAAGCACAAGACCTCACCGTAATCGAAGATTATCGCTTTGAATTGTGAAGAATGGTTTTTCTCTGCTTCGGTCGTCATGTTCATTAGTTTATATGATCGGCAATTCCGGCTCGCCGATCCAAAATATCGGCTCGGCTTTGCGCCGTGGAGCCTCCTCCAAACGCAGAACGGCCCGTGCACTCTTCATGCACGGGCCGCCCGGTGGACTGTTGGGATTGACCAAGAGGTGGTCACTCTACGTGGCCTCTACGGCAACTCCGGGTCCTGGCGCGACCTGCACGCCAGGCGGAATCAATCCTAAATCACCGGTAGTGTGCGGGCTGTAGCTTCGGCCCCATCAGATTCTGGGTGCCCCATCCTTCGCGCTTTTCGAAGGGTGGGGAAGCCGAAGCCCCGCTTAGAGCAACCAGCTCTAAGTCTCAGCCACCTCACCTGGTCTTAGACTCCAACAACTACCACTACATTCAGAACTTGTCATTCGACCACCTCCTTTCCGGTGTAATCGCAGATTAGTACGGAACCGGCGCTCCCGTCAAATAGCACGGAGGTGCGGGAGCGGAAGAGTTAACAACCAAGTGTGGAGCAGGCGCTCTTGCCCGGGCGGTATGCGCAAGCGAGATGAAAAGGGTCCACTAGGATGGCCATGCAGGGGCGGGCTCAGCCCAGCCCCACACTGGCTTCAAAGACGCCCTCAGCCCAGAACCGTCACCGTGATCATCACTCCTGGGTACAGGGGATCGCACAAGTAATACATGCCATCGATGAAGTCGATGTACACCGCGTCGCTATAAGACCAGCCCGCGGGCCACGCCTCGACAATTACAAAGGTATATCCGGCGTATTGAAAACGCGGACTGCCTTCCACAATCACCGGCCGGTTGATGCGGAAGGTATGTTGCCGGCCGAAGTGAGCGCGAAACTGATCGTCAGGAATGTGGCCGCCGCGCTGTACCGGTTCCTGCTTCACGTTCTTCGCGTCGGTCTTATCTTCCTTCGGCTGTTCTTTCTGGGCTTTGTTGTCTTTCTGTTCCTGCTTCTGTTCCTGTTTTTGTTCTTGCTGGCCGCGCTTTTCTTCCGGTTGCTGTGGCTTGGCTTGGGGTTGTTCCGGCTGCGGCTCGGGTTTCTGCTCCCCTTGAGGGCGTTCGGGAGCGGGCTTGTCGGCCGGTTGCTCCTGCGGCGCAGGTTTTTCTTCTTCCTGGGAGAAAACGGCAACTGGCGCTGCTAACAGCAAGGCAACTAACATGGCGCCCACAAAATTGAGTAGCTTCATACTGCACACCTCCATCCAATAGGTTCTCGACATCGCCGGCTCGACAAGCAGGGATCACCGGCGGAAACGTTTGATGCTCAAAGTGCGGCTCTGCGTCCGCTGAGTGCATTAATAAGCAGAACGATCAAGGCCACAACCAGCAGAAGGTGAATCAATCCGCCCAGCGTGTAAGAAGTGACGACACCGAGTAGCCAAAGAATCATAAGAATCACAAAAATAGTCCAAAGCATCACTGCACCTCCGTTCGCCGCTCGAAAGAAAAGCACGCGGCGTGCCAGAGCGTTAAGATGCTTTGCTGCCGGGACATAAGCTGTCGCAGATTGCGAAATCCGATTTGCAGGGCGCGGGGCGGAGGTAAATTTTATCTAGTTGGAATCGACGATCGAGTCAACGTTCGATCGACCAGCCTGCGCAAACTTTTTGATGCGGGTTAAGCCAGAAGAGTGGCCCGGTTTTTCAATCCGAGATCCTTTCAATTTCAGGTTACAGAAAGGCTCCTGCGGCATCTAATAGCTCATAGATATAGCAGCAAGTCCCCTTCGCGACCTCTCGCCGCCGCTTCGGAACGCTTCCGGAAACACGAACTCCTGCACCATCTTCCTGATCAGGCTCGTTTCCCGGCGTACATGTCCTATGGGCATCTATATGTCCCATTGGGGCGTTCCTACACTTGAGATTACCCCAGAACCAGCCGATCCCACCTGAGTAGTGGCTCTTTGAGGGTTCGCGCGCTAGCCCTTCCAGCGGAAAGCATCCGGCTGCGCCAGCCCGATGTGGGCCAGCACGCGGTAAGCGAATTCACGCGCCATGGCATCCAAGCTGGCCGGGCGGAAGTAGAACGCCGGGATGACCGGGAAGATTGTCGCCCCAGCATCGGCTGCACGGTACAGGTTGCGGATGTGGATTTTGTTGAGCGGCGTCTCGCGCACGCAAAGCACCAGCGGACGCTTTTCTTTCAGACAAACGTCGGCCGCGCGTTCGATGAGATGTGATGCGATGCCGTTCGCGATGCGTGCGAGCGTACCTACGCTGCAGGGCAGAACGACCATCGCCTCGGCGGGGTAAGAGCCGCTGGCGATGTTGGCGCCGATATCGTCGTTCGACTGTTGCTGAATCTTGTGCGATGCGCGGCCCAGGATTCGGCGGACTAGATTGGCGCGGCCGGGCAGGCCGAGCTCCTCCGCCATAACGCGCAAGGCGCTGTCGGAAGCGATGAAGTTGACCGCCCGCACGCGCGCATCACGTTCAACGGCGAGCAGGAATTGCTTGAGAAATAACGCGCCACTGGCGCCGGTGGTCGCGACAGTAAGGTTCTGGGGCGGGTGATTGGTCAAGATAGCTCCCGGGCGCTTCGAGCATAGGGAGCCGAAGGAGGGGAAGTCAAGGTGGATCGCGGGCCAGGCGCCCGCGCCACGCCAGCATTATGGCCACGACCACCAGCTTACGGGCCCGGCGCAGCGAGGCGCAGCTGCATGCCCTGGCGGGAGTGGAACGGGAAATTCGCGCCAACGATCCCAGCGCCAGCCGCAAATATCTTCGCGAATTCCGCAAGGCGTTTCGTTCTTACGAGTCTGTTCTTAGTCCCCAACAACTGAAAGCTATAGTTGACGAGGCCGACATCATTCTCGACCGGCGACTATCATGCGCTTCCGGCCGCGCAGCGCATGGCGGCTAACCTTGTTTGAAGACCGGGCGCAGGCTGGAGACCGTCCGGTTGTGCTCGGCGTGGAAACCATTTTCGCCCGCGATCAGCACATTGTCGACGAGTGGTGGCGGCGTGAAATTGACGAGGAAGAATTCCGCCAGCGCATCCGTTTCGATCTCGACTGGGGATACGACTGGGCGCCATTTTACGAATTGCTGGTAACCGCGCGCGAACACGGCGATGCCATCTACGGGCTGGACTGCATGCCGCGCGAAGATTTGCGCAAGATCGGTGCCCGCGACCGCCATGCCGCCCACAAGTTGGCTGAAATCCGGCAGCGGCATCCGCAGGCGGTTGTGCTCGTGCTGTTCGGCGAGTCTCATCTCGCTCCGGGCCACCTGCCCCGCGCACTAAAAGAGCAATTACCCCCGCAGCGCGTGCTGACCGTACTGCAAAATGTCGACGCTCTCTACTGGCACGCAGCCGGAGAGCATCACGAGCGTGTGGAGGCCGTGAAGGTCAGCGATGATGTGATCTGCGTTTTCAACTCCACGCCGCTCGAAAAATATGAAAGCTATCGCCTGCACTTGAGCCGTTGGGGACGCTCCGACGAGGAAGGCCCCGACCTCGTTCCCACGATTTACAACTTAATCGACAGCCTGCTCCGCTTCCTCGATATCAACCGCTATTCCTCGCGCAACGGTACGCAGCCAAAATTCCTGGTGGACTTAATGCCGGAAGTCTATGGCCGCGCTTCGGATTCGCGCCTGCGGCGGTTGCTCTCCCGCATAACCGATGAAGAGAAGAAAATCGAGAACATGCTGCGGCGCGTCGAGGAACAGGGGAGTGTCTATCTGCCAGCCGTCAACGCGTTTTACGTCCGCCAGTTCCAGATGATGTACGCGGCTGAAGAAGCTGCCCGCTTCCTGCATCATGCCTGCCGGGGATTACCGCTGAGCCGCAACGGGCATACAGAGGCAGCGCTCGAGCCTGGAGACCGGTTCTACGCCCGCACCCTGGAACATGCACTGGCATACTTTGGATCGCGGGTGCTGTATCCGGCCCGGCCTGCGGTTAACGAAGACGAATGCGATCTGGCACGCCCCAACTGCGAGAAAGTTGTGCAAGCCGCACTACATGATCGCGAGAAGTTCGATGACCTGGCGTTGCGCCTCGGCTACACGCTGGGCAATAAGTTGTATGACGCCTATCTCGAAGGCCGCATGAGCCGCCGCGCCGTGCGTCTGTTTTTTCTTGCCCACCTTGACGAACCCGGCCGGGCACAGGAGATTTGCCTTGGAATCGCCGGCAGGCGCCGATGCCGGACGAAAGCGCGAGCAGCCAAAATGTCAGGCCGACCACGCCAGTAGCCGCATGCAATCTTGCCCGTGATTCCCCCGCGCTCTTAGTCTAGAATCTCTTCCGCTGACGCTATAGCCATTATTGATGTTCCTCCGTGGACCTCAGTGCCCTCTGTGGTCTTGAGATCTTCAACCACAGAGGACGCGGAGTCTCACAGAGCAAAGCAGTTTGAGGTTCCCCTTCGTGAACGCCGACTCCATCCGCGAACTCTTCGAGCAAGCACGCAAGGGAAAGCTGTCTCCCGACGAAGCCGTCGAGCGTTTGCGGCATCTTCCGTTCGAAGACCTGGGGTTCGCCAAAGTCGATCATCATCGCGCCCTGCGCGCGGGCATGCCGGAGGTGGTGTTTGGCGAAGGCAAGAGCCCGGCCCAGGTAGCCCAAATTTTCGCCCGCCTGGCAAAACATGGCGGCAATATTCTGGCTACTCGCGCTAGCGAGGCGCAGTTCGCCGCCGTGAAGAAAAAAGTTCGCAGCGTGGAATACCGCGAGTTGGCCCGCGCCATCGTCCTTCAGCGCGACCAAAAGAAGTACGGGAAGGGAACCATCGCGGTGGTTTCCGCTGGAACCAGCGACATCCCGGTGGCAGAAGAAGCGGTGGTCACGGCGGAACTCATGGGCAATGACGTCGAGCATCTTTACGATGTCGGGGTGGCCGGCATTCATCGCTTATTAGCTAATCGCGGAACCCTGACGCGGGCCCGAGTCGTCATAGTGTGCGCCGGCATGGAAGGTGCGCTGCCCAGCGTAGTCGGCGGGTTAGTTGGCGTGCCCGTAATCGCCGTTCCCACCAGCGTGGGCTACGGCGCGGCATTCAAAGGGCTGGCTGCGCTGTTGGGAATGATGAACTCGTGCGCCTCCAACGTGAGCGTGGTAAATATTGATAATGGTTTTGGCGCCGGCTACGTTGCTGCTTTGATTAACCGGTTGCCTTAACACCGTGAGAGGATTTATCATGGGTATTCCTTTGTCCGACGAAATCAAAAAACTCCTTGACCGCCCCAACTTCGCCCATCTCGCTACTCTCATGCCCGACGGATCGCCACAATCGGTTCCCGTGTGGGCAAGGCGCGAAGGGGATCGCATCATCATTTCCACGGGTGCAAAATCACTCAAAGCCAAAAATACGCAGCGCGATCCCCGAGTCGCGCTGTCGATCGTCGATTTCGACAATCCCTATGAGGAAGCCCAGATTCGCGGCCGCGTGGTCGAACGGCGACCGGATCCCGACTTTAAGATGCTGGATACCACTTCCCAAAAGTACACCGGGAAGCCGTTTCCCTTCCGCAATCCGGACGGGCAAATCGTGCTGGTCATCGAAGCGGATAAAGCCCGCTACACCAAACTGCCGTTCCAGCACACGCCTCCGGCTGCCTGATTCACTTGCCCGGAGCATCCTTGCCGGGTTGAGCACAAAAAAAGCGCGGGCAAGAGTGCCCGCGCCACACAGCCTGTGCAATCTTACGACTGCTTCGCCACTTGCAGGTTATTCTGCACGCTGAAAGCGCCGAACACCTGATTAGCACGTAGTCCAGCCACCTGTTTGTCCATCGTGTTGTCCACCACGCCGTACAGGGCCACGTGACCGTTATCGACCACGATGCGGATCGGCCGCGCCGGGTCAATCGCGTAGCGGCTCAAGACCGGATCACGATAGATCGCGCGCAACGCCCTCAGGCGAATCTGGTCGTCAAAACCCGAGACCGGAAGCACCTTGATCTCGTTCACGACGTCCTTCACGCCCGGCATCCGGGTGGCCAGCGCCAGCGCCGAGTCCCGGCCCACGTCGGTGCGGGTCGCGCCTTGCAGCGTAGCCACGCCGTCCTTCACAGAAACGTCGATATAGTTGAAGGCGGCATCGTAGCCGATGCGGTCAAAGTAGATCTGGCGGTCTAGTTTCGCCGCCAGCTCCGCGTCCGGCACGTTCTTGCCTGCAACCTCGATCAGATTACGCACGCCCTGCACGTTGGACATCTTCTTGACCTTCTTGGCTGCCTCCAGCTTTTGCTGGTAGAGGTCCACGGTGCCGCTGAGCGTGACGATGCCATCTTCGGTCGTGGCTTGCACGTTGCGAAACTCCTGCTTTTTGGCCAGTTCCTGCCCCGCCCGAGTTTGGATAGCCTGGTCGTAGCGTGTGGCCGAACCCGTCACCGCGCCCGCCTGTGCCACCAGGCCGAGGCTCAGAAATCCTGCCACTAGAAACGAACTGAGAAATTGACGAATACACTTCATGTTTTGCCCTCCGGCTTGATTAACCAGTTAGTTAAATACTTGGATGCTTCCCTGTCCCCCAGGGATGCTTATGCCGGCGGAGGGCGGATCGCGACGACCGCGTCTTGACAATAATCGTTATAACGAATAAAGTTGCAGCCGTGATCAGAACCCTTCAAGCCGAGATCAAGCAGACCAGGCCGTTCGCCACTCCTGAAGAAGAAGCGGCCGTTTCCCTGCAGCGCACCGCCGGCCTGCTGGCGTGGGGCGCGATGGAAATGCTGAAGCCCTACGGGATCTCGCTTACGCAGTACAATGCGCTGCGGATTTTGCGCGGCGCAGGTAAGCAGGGCTGGGCCTGTAGTCAGATTGGGGAACGCATGATCAACCGCGATCCCGATGTGACCCGCCTGCTTGACCGGCTGGAGCGGCGCGGACTGGTGGAGCGCAGCCGCGGCACGAAAGACCGGCGCGTAATTACGGCGCGGATCACTTCCGCAGGTCTGGATTTGCTGAGCACTTTAGACCGGCCGATGGAAGAATTTAACCGGAGAGTGCTGGGCCACATGCGCGGGCACGGGCTGGAAACTCTGATCAAGCTGCTGGCCGTGGCCCGCGAGAAGCTGGTGTGATGGTTTTGTCATTCAGTCGTCGAAAGGAGACGTCATGAGCAACGGTTCAAAACACGCAGCTTGCGGAATTACGATTTTGCGGGTGGTAGTCGGCATCGTCTTCCTGATGCACGGCTGGCAGAAGTTGTTCGTGTTGCATTTCGCTGGGGTCGCTGGATTTCTCGGCCAGCTCGGCGTTCCAGCAGCCTCGGTGATGGCCGTGGTGATCACTCTGGTGGAATTTCTCGGTGGCATCGCGCTCATCTTGGGATTGTTCACTCGCTGGGCGGCATGGTTGCTGGCCATCGACATGGTGTTCGCGATTCTGCTGGTCCATTTCAAGAAGGGATTTTTCCTCCCAGGGGTTGAATTTGCCTTGACGCTTCTGGCCGCCAATGTCGCCTTAGCGTTGAACGGGCCGGGATCGGCCTCGATCGACGGTGTGCTGGGTAGAAAGTGAAAGGACTGGCCTAGCCTCGGCTCGGCTTGCGTTTTCCCGGAGCTCGCCGGGTTGCCGTCTTCTCCGGAAATACCCGCGCAAAGATCTTATCGATGTTGCGCAGTTGCCGCCTCAGATCAAACGCACGCTCGATCTGCGCACGTGGCACGCGGCGCGTGATCTCTTTGTCTTTCAGGATCAGTTCGTGGAAGTTTAGCCCTTTTTTCCAGGCCTCCATGGCATGGCGCTGCACCATGCGATAAGCGTCCTCCCGCGCGACGCCGTGTTCCACCAGATCGAGCAGCAACTGCCCGCTGAAGACCAGTCCGCCCGTGCTCTCCAGGTTGGCCATCATGCGCTCCGGATAGACGAACATGGTCTCGATGAGATTCGTCGTCTTCTGCAGCAGGTAATCCACCAGCGTGGTCGAGTCGGGGATAATAATGCGCTCGACCGAAGAGTGCGAAATATCGCGCTCGTGCCACAGTGCGACGTTCTCGAACCCGGCTTGCGCGTTCGAACGCACCACCCGCGCCAGACCGCTGATCTGTTCGCTGGTTACGGGATTGCGTTTGTGCGGCATGGCCGACGAGCCCTTCTGCTTCTCGCTGAAATATTCCTCCGCCTCGCGCACTTCGGTGCGTTGCAAGTGCCGAATTTCGGTGGCGATTTTGTCGAGGGTGCAAGCGATCACCGCCAGGGTTGCCAGGTAAGCGGCGTGGCGGTCGCGCTGGACCACTTGCGAGGAAATCGCCGCCGGCTTCAACCCCAGCCGCGCGCAAATTTTCTCCTCCAGTTCAGGGCTCAGGTGGGCAAGCGTGCCAACCGCTCCGGAAAACTTGCCTACCCGCATATCTTCCGCGGCATTTCGGAATCGCACGATATCGCGCTGCACTTCGGAATACCAGTTGGCCAGCTTGAATCCGAAGGTGATGGGCTCGGCATGCACACCGTGCGTGCGGCCGACCATGGGCGTGTCTTTGAATTCCCACGCTCGCCGTTCGAGCACTTCGGCGAGCCGCTCCAGATCTTCAGCGATGATGGCCGAAGCCTGGCCGATCAGCAATGCCTGAGCCGTATCCACCACATCGTTCGAGGTCAGGCCGTAATGGAACCAGCGGGCGTGCGGGCCGACGATCTCCGCCACC
This sequence comes from uncultured Acidobacteriota bacterium, assembly GCA_963759395.1. Lineage (GTDB taxonomy): Bacteria > Acidobacteriota > Terriglobia > Terriglobales > Acidobacteriaceae > CAVWZH01. The sequence goes on from CAVWZH010000007.1 coordinate 987,115, forward strand.
GCGGTGGTGAACGCGATGACGTCGTGCCGCACCTCGGCCTCGATCTCCTGAATGCGCTCCAGGTCGAAATCGGCGCACTCACGGATCGCCTTGGCGGCATCTTTAGGCACCAGGCCGGCTTCGGCCAGGGTTTCGGTGGCGGCGACTTCGACCGTGAGCCAGGTACGAAAGCGATTTTCGTCGCTCCAGATGCGGCCCATCTCCGGACGGGTGTAGCGTGGAATCAAGGCTGCGCCCTCTGAGTCTTCTGGGAATTAGGGAACTAGGGATTCTAAATGGAGCAGCGGCTAGTGGCTAGTCACCTGTGGATTCATTACCGGCGTAAGCCAACCTTGCGTCATGGTAGCCGCATCCAGCCAATTTGGGGGTATTATCAAGGTAGCTTTTGACCCATGACTCCGCGCCTTGCAGAGTACGAGTTGGCCATCGTGGTGATTTTCTGCATCCTGGGTATCTTTCTCTTCCCCGCGGTGCAGGGCCCGTATTCTGCCGTTCACGGCCCGGTAACGGCGCTGCAGTCCGTACGCTCGCGGATTCGCTGGTGTCGGACCATGGTGCAGGCGGCGCTGAGCCTGGCGCGTCTCCCTTTTTCTCTTCCCCTTTCGAATAGGTTTTGGCCAGCCTGGCTAGGCTCGCTGGAACCCCAACCGCTTTGCCCATCTCCTGGCGCTGACGCCAACCTGCGTTGCTGATCTTCTAATCAAGCCTATCTCCAGCCGGAGATTTTGATCTTACGGCTGCATCTCTCTGAGCTGCGGACTTTTCGCGGCCAGGGGAAAGTCTTTCCGGGGACAAATTCAAATCAATTGCGGCACCGCTTTCGCGGCGCCGACAAGGAGGACCACATGACCCAAAGAAAATTTCAGCGTTTCGCTCTCTTTATGGCCCTGGCAGGGGGGCTTTTCTTGACCGCCTGCAGCAAGAAAGTCGCAAAGGTGACTCCACCGCCGCCACCGCCGCCCGGGGCTCCAACCGCTACTCTGGCGGCAAGCCCTGATGTGCTGCAGCAAGGCCAGTCGACGCAATTGACCTGGCAGACTACGAATGCCACCGAAGTGACTATTGAAGGCCTGGGCACAGTGCCCGCTTCCGGCTCTCGCTCCACAACGCCCGGCAGCTCCACCACCTACACGCTGGTCGCCAAGGGCCCGGGCGGCACACGCGACGCTTCTGCACGCGTGACGGTGAATCTGATGGCGAAGGCCATGCCAACGGCGTCGCCAAGTGAGCAAGATCTTTTTGCCAGCAACGTCAAAGATGTCTTTTTTGACTTCAACAAGTATGACCTTCGTCCCGACGAGGCGCAGGTGGCTCAACACAACGCTAGTTTCCTGGCCCAGCATCCGGACATCAAGGTGTTGGTCGCAGGGCATTGCGACGATCGTGGCTCCGAGGAGTACAACCTCGCTCTCGGCGCCAGCCGGGCTAATTCGGTGAAACAAGCCCTGGAGCAGCAGGGAGTGAATTCCGGCCAGATCGCCACCGCAAGCTATGGGAAAGAACGTCCTTTCTGTACCCAGGACAATGAAGAGTGCTGGCAGCAGAACCGCCGTGACCATTTTGTCTTCCAACAATAACTCAAGCCGGTTGACGGGCGGCGGCCATAGGGTAGCCGCCCGTACGCCAACATATCGGAACTAGCGTGGGAGGTTTCATGAAGATCAAGAGTCTCGCGGGGCACATCGGGGAAGAGATTCTGGTGGCGGTTTCCGGGACGACCTCGGGAACCCTGCAACGAGCCAGGCTGCATCTTGTGGACGACCATGGCCTCTGGCTGGAAAGCCGGGACTTGGTCGAATCGTTGCTTTCTCCCCTGGGGATCACGCAGCCAGATCAGGTTATCTTCCTGCCATTCACGCAGATTCAGTACATCACTGAGGTAGTAGAGGTCGAGCCAGCCAGCCGCTTAAGGTTCAAGTGGTAATCCATAAGGCTCGCTGCCGGACGTGGTGTTGAGTCGATGCGGAAGTCGTTTCTATATCAAGCTCAAGGTTGCACCCTTAGCCTCCGCGAGGCCTTGGCCGAATACTACCAAGCCCATCCAGGTTTGCTTCACGGCGACGAATTGGAGCCCAAGTCCGCTGAATTCTTCCGGGCCCACGATATATGCCACGTCGTATTTGGGCTGGACACAAACCTCGAAGACGAGGCACTGGCCGACTTTTGGGCCCTCATGGGTACCGATGTCGGGCTCAACCGATATGTTGGCTACCTGGGCGAAAGTAAGGAGGCGATGCAGATCCTTAAACAGATCGGCCTGTTGCAAACGATCTTAACGACCATCTGCGTGATTCCCAAAGTCGGGCTCGTCTTTGCGCACACCAGAAGGATGAAGAAGAAATGGCCATGGACCAATAACGATGGCTACATGGGCATGCCCCTAAAATAGGATTCGCTCTGAATTTGGCATCGTGGTGCTGTGAGCGAAAATTGTGTTTCAGGAACTCTATTGAGCCGGGGCTTGCTTTTCCGCCGCGGCAATCAGCGGCTGCAACGCCCGCACGGAGACGCCTAGCGTGCCTCCGGAGAAGCCATCGATGAATGCGGCGTTGACTCCGATCACTTCGCCACGCGAGTCGAACACCGGGCCGCCGCTGGCGCCGTGCGCAGTCGGTGCATCATAGATCAGCTTGTCGCCGACGACGTCACCCAGATGTCCGCAGGTGGCGGAGGGGCGAATCAGCGAGAGCGCAGCCAGTTCATTGGCTGCGCCAATGTCATCGCGGCGGAAAGCCAGCCGGTCGTAAATCGCTGAGGGCGATTTCGCGACCATTCCCAGCACACCCATGGGATAACCGATCACCGCCACAAGGTCCCCCGGCGCGGGAGTATCGCTGGCCAACGGCAAGGGCTGGAGTTTGTCGACAGCTTCGGAATTTTCTACGCGAAGCACAGCCAGATCGCCGTGCGCGGAAAGCGTAACCGGCGTGATCTCCACCGGGGTGGGAAACCCGGGGAAAAACGCCACCAGTTTTTCCAGATGCGGCTTGGCTCCCTGGTGAATCAGAGCGTCGGCTTCAGGGTCTCCATACCACGGCTCTGCCACGTGGCGGTTGGTGGCGAGCCAGCCCGCGGCCACTACAAAACCCGTGCCCGAAATGCGCGCGTGCAGCGCGGGCGGCTGCTGTCCGAATCCCACGCGGTAAACGCCGTAGATGTAGCAGATGGAATTGCGATAACGGTTCAGCACCATGGTGGGCATGGTTTGCTCTTGTTTCAGTTGTTCCACCTGGCGGCTGAGTTGCTGCACCTGTGCCTGCAGGTCATTGTTGGGACGCGGCGTGAAGGAATACACCATCAGGCCTGTGCCGACCAGAAGCAAACCGCCGAGAACGCCCTGGACCAGATGCTGCCAAATTTCACAAACTGGCTCTTCCACAGGTTTGGTGTGTTCGTCCATGAGGTGAAAAAGATTTCGCGAAAAACAATTTTGCCGGGGAAATTAAGTGGGGGAGGGCCGAATCACGCTCTATCGGGCTGATCCGTAAAAGTATTGTTACGCGGCGCGGCAGGATCGCCTAGGGTACGGAAGGTGGTGCCCGAAGGGCGGCCTCACAAGCACACTCATGAGTCCGGTTATTGTTGGGGATTGTAGGGAGATTTGCGGGTTTTCTCCTGATCCTGGTTGTGCCCGGGTTTCTCCGCGGTGTCGAGTTTCGGAAAGTGCCGCTAGACGCGCTCCAGCTGACGCAACGTCCGCTCGTTCCGCACGTTGCCGGTGTTCAGTGTAGAAGCGGGCTCGAAAAGCACGATCCAGCATTCTTCGTCGGCGACCGGCCGGTGTTCGACACCGCGCGGCACCACGATGAATTCGCCTTCTTCCAGCCAGACGTGGCGGTCGCGGAATTCCATGCGAAAGCGGCCTTTCACCACCAGAAACATCTCGTCTTCGTTCTCATGATGATGAAAGACGAACTCGCCCTTGAGTTTGTCGAGCTTGACGTATTGGCCGTTAAGTTCGGCGGCGATGTAGGGCTTCCAGTATTCGCGAATGTGGCTGAATTTCTGCGCGATGTTGACCTTATCCATGATGCTGTTTGGATCGTCTGAAGGCAGCCGCGGTCGCAAAAAAAGATGAAGACGCGGCCATCGCAACTCCAACCACCCTGTCATTCCGAGCCGGCTTCAGCCGCGAGGAATCTGACGTTGGCATAAACAGGCAATGGCGCAGATTTGACGAAAGTAGTGGTATATATCATAATATATACCATGCCTCGAACCGCCAAACTGTTCCGCAACGGCCGGAGCCAGGCCGTTCGCCTGCCCGCGGACCTGCGCTTCGAAGGCTCAGAAGTCTACGTCCGCCGCGATTCCTCCACCGGGGACGTCATCCTTTCCCGGCGGCCGGAATCCTGGAAGGATTTCTTCGCATTGATGAAGACGATAGACGTTCCGGAAGACTTTTTGGCCGACCGCCAAGACACGCCTCCGCAGAAGCGCAAGCTCTTCGAATAAGCATGCAACCTGCTCCTTGTCATTCCGACGAACGAAGCGAGGAGGAATCTGCTTTTTCTGCGCGTGAAGCAGATTCCTCGCGCTCGGCCGCGCTTCGGAATGACAAGTTGTTGAGGACAGGTAAATAATGCCCGTCCGCTACCTCCTCGATACCAATACCGCCAGCTACATCATCAAAGGAAACTTTCCTCGCGTGCGGGAGCGGTTGCTGCGGGTGCCGATGGCCGAAGTCGGGATTTCTGTGGTCACGGAGGCCGAGTTGCGGTTTGGAGTGGCAAGGAAACCGGAAGCGGAGCGATTGCAAATTGCAGTCGACGAATTTCTGCTGCGAGTTGAAATCCTGCCGTGGGACTCCGCTGCGGCCAAACATTACGCTCTGCTTCGTGCGGCGCTCGAGCGCGCGGGCAAGCCGATGGGGAACCTAGACATGATGATCGCCGCGCAGGCGCTGGCGGCTGAGGCGGTGCTGGTGACACATGACCGCGTATTTCAGCGGGTGAAGGGGTTGAAGGTTGATGATTGGACACGGTGAGAACGAGTTCGTAGGGACTGTTGCAGTAAGACGTAGAGGTCGAGATAATTGTTGGCGAGATACCGTGCCAATTGAGCCAACTTTCACGCACACCGGACTGAATTCTCCTATAACCGAATTCGCCCTGGCGCTAGCTGCGCGAAGAGGGGATACCTTTGCGCCTTCCGGGACAGCAATTGTGATTGCTCCATACCTGGCCCTAACCGCGAAGCATGTAATTGAGGACTATTGGCGTCGCTTTGAGACTGCCCCACTGGTGGCGGCTTGCGATGACGAAAGCGGCAATCCCCAAACCAACAATCCAGGCAAATTTTCGATATTAGCCTACCAAGTCTTGGGAGGAGGCAGGACCGGTCAAATCTGGAACGTAACAAAAATTGTGCTATCCACATTTACCGATGTAGCGTTCCTCCACCTTACTCATCCAATCGGTGGCGTTCGTGGATACGAATGGCGGGGCGTGAAACTCAGGCTTGATCCGCCGCCGGTGGGCGCCCGCATAGTTGGGTTCGGCTACCACAGCCCAAGAATTTCCGTCGTGGTGAGTGATGGAAGCAATTCGGAGATCGAATGGCAAGATTCTCCGACCACAACAGCAGGCGAGGTACTGGAGATTTATCGAAAGCGGCGAGACTCCTCAATGCTTCCATTTCCTTGCTACCGAACAAGTGCCCGATTTGAGCATGGGATGAGCGGTGGGCCAGTTTTCAACGACCAAGGTGAGCTATGCGGTCTTATCTGCGCTGGGGGCAAAACGGAAAATGATTATTACTCGCACGTCACAACTCTGTGGCCGAGCATGGGGACCGTGATGGATATCGATCGCAAGGGATTCCCCAGCGGACAGTCTTATCCGGTTCTCGAACTCGCGCGGGATGGATATATTCGAGCGGAGGGATGGCAAAAGGTGGTGCTTGGAGCGGATGAGATCGGACATCCGGTCGTCGGATTCGCGAGGAACGAGGTCGATGTAGCTTGACCTCTTCGGTGCAAGACTTGCCGAGCTGCGGCCGGCCGGGTCAGAGACCCGGCCCTACGTGATCTAAAACAAAGCCGCCAGCTTTGCGCTGACGGCTGAAAATTGCTGAGCCTTGCTCAGCCGGACAGCCGAGGGCTGCTGTCCCCACATACTCAGTTCTCGTACAGCAGCACTCCCTCGGTCTTCTCTGCATCCACCGGACGGTAGAACAGCTTGTTCCCGTCGAGAAAGACTTCAATGAATGCCGGCCGAGTGTTGATGGAGCCCTGGATCAAGGCTTCCGAGAGCGGATCTTCGATGTACTTCTGCAACGCTCTGCGCAGCGGACGCGCGCCATAACTGCGGTCGCCGAGCGTTTGCTCGAGAATCCACTTCTTGGCTTCGTCAGTCACGGTCACCGTGATCGATTTCTGCGCCAGGTTCTGATTCAGCTGGCTGACCATGAGTTCGAGAATCTGGATGAGATCGCCTTCACTCAAAGCGTTGAAGATGATGATCTCGTCGAGCCGGTTCAGGAACTCGGGATTGAAAGTGCGCTTGACCTCGTTTTTCACCAGGTCTTCGACTTTGCCTGAAATCGCGTCTTCCTGAGTCGACTGGAACCCGAGGCCCTCGCGTCTTTGCAGGTGCCGGGCGCCGATGTTCGAGGTCATGGTGATAATGGTGTTCTTGAAGTCGACCGTGTTGCCCAAACCGTCGGTGAGTTGGCCGTCTTCGAACACCTGCAACAGGATGTTGAAGACATCGGGATGCGCCTTCTCGATTTCGTCAAGCAGCACGACAGAATAGGGCGCGCGCTTCACACGCTCGGTGAGCTGGCCGCCCTCTTCGTAGCCCACGTATCCCGGAGGCGAGCCGATCAACTTCGAAACCGAGTGCTTCTCCATGAACTCCGACATATCGAAGCGGATCAGCGATTTCTCCGAGCCGAACATGAACTGTGCCAGCGTTCGAGCGACTTCGGTTTTGCCGACGCCGGTCGGACCGAGGAACAGGAACGAACCGATGGGCCGGTTCGGGCTTTTCAATCCCGCGCGCGAACGGCGGATGGCGCGGGCAAGCGCGACAATGGCCTTGTCCTGCGAAATCACCCGCTTGTGCAGCTCTTCCTCGATGCGCAGCAGTTTCTGCGATTCTTCTTCTTTGATCGAAGTGATGGGCACACCCGTCCAGCGCGACACCACGTCCTCGATGTCCTCGCGTCCCACTACGCCTGTGGCCGATTCATCGAGATGATATTTTTCGCGAAGAGCGCGCAGGTTCTCGCGCTCTTTGCGTTCTTCGTCCGAATAGAAACGCGCCTTCTCGAACTCGTGGTTCGCGATGGCATTTTCCATCCGATGAACGATGAACTTGATGCGCTTCTGCACTTCGGTGATTTCCTCGGGCAGCGAAGTCTGGCGCAGCTTGACGCGCGCTCCAGCTTCGTCGACCAGATCGATCGCCTTGTCAGGCAGGAAGCGGTCCGGGATATAGCGATTGGAGTGCGACACCGCGAAATTAATGGCGTCGTCGGTGTAGGTGACCGCATGGAATTTTTCGTAGCGGTCTTTGATCCCGAACAGAATTTTTGTGGCGTTGACTTCATCCGGCGGCGGAACTTTCACCGCCTGAAAGCGGCGTTCGAGCGAGCGGTCTTTCTCGATCGACTTGCGATACTCGCCCGGCGTGGTCGCGCCGATGCACTGAATCTCGCCGCGCGAAAGCGCCGGCTTCAAAATGTTGGCGGCATCGAGCGATCCTTCCGCCGATCCGGCGCCCACCAGGGTGTGCAACTCATCAATAAAGATGATGGAGTTCTGTGATTCCATCAGCTCCTTCATGATGGTCTTCAGCCGCTCTTCGAACTGGCCGCGATATTTTGTGCCGGCGACGATCAGCGAAAGATCCAGCGCAAGGATGCGTTTATCAGCGAGGAATGATGGAACCTCCCCGTCAGCGATACGTTGCGCCAGGCCTTCTACAATGGCCGTCTTGCCGACTCCGGGCTCGCCGATGAGCACCGGATTATTCTTGGTGCGGCGGCACAGAATCTGGATCACACGCTCCAGTTCGCCTTCCCGGCCCACCAACGGATCAAGCTGAGTGTCCATGGCGGCCTGGGTAAGGTCACGGGAAAATTCGCTCAATAAAGAAGATTCACGCTGCCGTTGCGGCTGCGCCTTTTCCTGGCCGCTGCGCGCCAGTTCCTCGCGGATGGTGGAGAGCCTTAACCCGCGCTCGTGCAGAATCTCCGCGGCAAAGCATTTTTCCTCTCTCAGCAACCCCAGAAGCAGATGCTCGGTTCCAATGTGTTTGTGCGAAAGCCGTTCCGCCTCTTCCGCGGCATACGCCAGCACCCGCTTGCATTCGTTGCTTAGCGGAAGATCAACCGAGGTAGAAACCTTCTCCCGGATCGTGGTATGTCCCTCGATCTGCTTGCGAATCGACTCGACGGAGGCATGAGAGCGCAGAAAGCGATTAGTCAGGGCCTTATCTTCGCGCAAAAGTCCCAGCAACAGATGTTCTGTCTCAATGTAAGGCGAGCCGAACTGGCTCGCTTCGTAGCGCGCAAAGAAGATGACGCGCCTGGCCTTTTCTGTATACCGTTCAAACATAAAGCCCTACCCCCCTGGCTCCCCAGCGGACTGGAAGGCAAATTACGCCCGCCCCTTCCTCCGGAAACCCCATGGCCCTGGGATCAATGTGCAATCCGGGTGCCAACGATCTTGGCCCCACAAGAACCTCAGTTAACGGCCCCTCACTCATTACCAAAGACACCTGAGTTTCGTTTCTCGGCAAGCGGCTGCATCCTCCGCCCTCCGTTACCTATTATTACCATTCCCCCATGTATGCCCCGAGTTTGTCAATTGCACGCATTGGCCATTAGGCCAGAGTCTCCGGAGCCACCTCTTGAATTCGTCCCCGTTCCAAACGTAACACCCGTTGGCAGCGTCGCGCAAAGGCCATGTTATGAGTCGCTACCAAGGAAGTTAGCTGGCACTCCCGATGCAAGCGGGCGATCAAATCAAACACCGAGTCCGCTGTGTGGCTGTCCAGGTCCCCGGTGGGTTCATCGGCCAGCAAGAGCTTGGGCTTAGTGATCAGGGCCCGGGCCAGCGCCGCACGTTGCTGTTCACCCCCGGAAAGCTCTCCGGAACGGTGATGGCCGCGCGGTTCCAACCCCACTTCACGCAGCCAGCGCGAAGCTTCTTCCTCAGCCTGCGGGCGCGTTATTCCCCGCACTAGCAGTGGCATGGCCACGTTCTCCAGCGCCGTAAATTCCGGCAGCAGGTAGTGGAACTGCCAGACGAAGCCGAGTTCACGATTGCGAAACTGAGCGGCTTCGTCTTCCGAAAGCGAGTTCAACCGCAAGTTGGCGCAGTATACGTCACCCGCAGAAGCCCTATCAAGCGCGCCCAGGATGTGCAACAAGGTACTCTTGCCTGCGCCAGATTGACCCACAATCGCCAGCATTTCTCCCGCAGCTACCTGGAACGAAAGGTTTTCAAAGAGCAGCAACTCGGTAGTGCCCGAGGGGAAAGACTTCTTCAAGCCTTCCACGCGCAGCAGCACGTTACTGGACTTTAGATGCAATTGGAGCGCCTCTCGGATCAAGCCGGCAGCCAGGCAACCGTTCTCTCCAAGCGGCCGTCGCTTGTATCTCGCCCATTAGAACATGAGCGAGACCCGAGTTTGCGCTTCCCGTTTTCGGGACCGCCTATGCGGGAAACTGTATGCCAGACTTGGGAATGGGCGCTGTGACCGTCGTCACGCCATGTCGTCCCAGGAGCGTGGCAAGCCACCTGCCTGATGCTGCTACGGGAACACCAACGGTGCTCCGGCTGCCAAAAAATGACCCTGGGTTGACATAAAAGTGACAAGCGCCCGAGGCGAGAACTATTCATAGCGCAGTGCCTCTGCGGGCAGAATCCGGGCGGCCGACCACGACGGATAGACCGTCGCCACCAGGGAAATTCCGATGGCCACCAGCGCCACCAATACGCCGTCGATCGCGCGCGGGGCAAAGGGAACGTAGTCGATGGAATAAACCTCCGGGGCAAGCGAAAGCAGGTGATAGTGCGCTCCCGTCCATGAAAGTGCGTACCCCAGCACCAACCCGATGGCCGTCCCAATCACGCCAATCAGAACTCCCTGGGTAATGAACACGCGCCGCACTTGCGACTTGCGCGTGCCCATGGACATGAGCACGGCGATGTCGCGGGTTTTTTCCATCACCATCATGGTGAGCGAGATGAGAATGTTGAGCGCCGCGACGAAAACGATCAAGCCGATCGTAATAAACGTGACCAGCCGCTCCAGGCGCAGGGCACGAAACAAGGCTTTGTTCTGCTCCATCCAATTGGTGGACATGAAGCCCGGACCGGCAGCTTGCTCCAACTGCCGCGCGACTTCGCCTGCCTTGTAAATGTCATCGACTTTAAATTCGAGCACCGAGACCAGATCGCCCAGGCCGAAGAGGCGCTGCGCATCGGAGAGCCGGGTGAACGCCCAGCCACTGTCGTAGTCATAAAAGCCGGAGTTGAAAATTCCCGCGACGCGAAACCGGTTGTACTTGGGAACCATGCCGAAAGGTGTGAGCTCTCCCTGAGGGCTGGTGACGAGCACGACCGAGCCAACCGTCGCCCCCAGTTCGTCCGCCATGTCTTTGCCAAGGATGATGGGCGGCATTTCTGATACTCGCTGCTGGACCGACGCGAGCGAGTCCGGAGACGATTGTGTGTGGCGCGGGCGATCTCGCTCGACTCGCGCTCAGTGACAGGCTTGCGGCCGCGTCTTGCGGTGCCCGTGCCCAGCGTTCTCTCCGGCGGGCGAGGCACCCGCCCCCACACGATCCTCCAGCGCATCCGCCGATCCAATCTTCACGCTGTTCAACAGATCGCTGACTTTCCGCTCATAGGCTGGGATCATCCCTTTCAACACTGCTCCACGAGCGCGCGGGCCGCGGGAGATCAGCACCTGCTCATAAATCGCGGGAGCGGCGGCGACCACATGCGGCTGCTTCGCCAGCCGATCCATCAAAGGCCGCCAATCTTTGATCCCGTCACTTTCTATGCGCAGCAGATTGACGTGCGAGGTTGAGCCCAGCAGGCGGTCCTGCAGATCCTGGCGAAATCCGTTATTGATGGCGAGAGCGACGATCAACGAAGCAACTCCCGCCGCCACCCCGGCGATGGAGATGCCGGTGATGACGCCAATGACAGCCTGACGCCGTTTCGCGCGTAAGTACCGTGCGGCTACAAAGAGTTCAAATCTCATCCGGAGGTCCCTCGCGCCGCTCGGGATTTCGGCTGCGGGCTCCCGCTGCGCTCACGCCCGCAAAGCGCCTCAACTTGGCGCCGCTTAGCGCGCAAATATCTTGCTGCTACAAAAAGTTCAAAGCGCATTGGAGCAACACCAGACCGGATTATAGCCAAGCGCAGATGTTGGCGGGTGTTCTCGATATCCGCGAGGAAGCTCAGAATATTCTGGGTACTACCGTCGGCACTGCGTTTCGATATTTCCGGTATTCCTCGCCGAACCGCTGCTCGAGTTCCCGATCTTCCAGACGGATCATGACGCTGCCAGTTGCCATCGCGAACATTGTCAGTCCATAACACGCGGCCAATCCCGTGCCCACGCTCCAGGCCAGCATCTCACACAAATGTCCGAGATAAACCGGATGGCGCACCCGGCCACGGATTCCGGTCGTGACCAGCCGCTGCTCCTGGGCTCCGGCCAGAACTTCGGGAATGCCGCCGAGCTGACGTGCACTGAAACCCTTGATCGATTTCGAATAGAGCCAAAAGCCCGAGGCAAATAGCAGAATGGCCGGCATCCAGCTCCAGGGAGTGTTGTAGAACTTGACGTGACGCCACGGCAGCGTGATGAGGGCGACTGTAATCCACATCGCGATCCAGAGCGGCAGCAGAAGAGAATAGGGGGAGCGGGAACGCGTTCGCCAGAAACCTGCGTGAGGATGAATCGCCAGCCAGAATGACGGAATGGTGGAATAAACCACGCAGGCCAGCCATGCGAGAGTCTCAAGCAGCGCAGGACACACGGAGATTCTATCCCGCAGACGCAGCAAACCGCGTGCTTGTGGCAGAGTATAGAGAATGGCTCAAGCCGCCGATCCGAGACTTGCTGGCCGCATCGCTTTCACCTATCCGGATTTCGTCCGCTACCAGCTGGCGCGCTTTTTTATCGTAATTGCTCTTGAGATGCAGTCGGTAGCTGTGGGATGGCAGGTCTACGACATCACCAAGCGCGCGCTTGACCTGGGACTAGTAGGACTGGCGCAGTTCCTGCCCGGCGTGCTGTTATTTCTGGTTTCCGGGCACGCCGCCGACCGCTTCGACCGGCGCAAGTTGCTCACGGTTTGCTATGCCGGGCTCAGCCTGTGCTCAGGGCTGCTGCTGGCCATTGCGCTGCTGCAAATTCGTTCCGTACGCGCCATTTTCGTAGTGATAGCTCTGCTCGGGGTAGTGCGCTCGTTCAACGCGCCGGTAAGCCGGGCGTTGCTTCCCCAGTTGGTGGCGGAAGAGCATTTCCCCAACGCCGTGGCCTGGAATGCCAGCATTTTTCAGGGAGCCACCATTCTCGGGCCAACCGTGGGGGGTGTGATCTACGCGCTTTTTCACGGGCCATCCGCCGTGTATGGCGCTGCGATGATCACCGGAATCGCTGCCCTGTTTGCCACGCTGAAGATTCAGCCGGCCAGAAGGGTGCCCAGCCGCGAGCCAATTAGTTGGCGCACCGTGCTGGCGGGATTCCACTACGTGTGGCGGCAGAAAGTCGTGCTCGGGTCGATCTCTCTCGATATGTTCGCAGTTTTACTCGGAGGTGCGGTAGCGCTGCTTCCGGTTTACGCGCGAGAGATTCTGCACACCGGGCCTTGGGGACTTGGACTGTTGCGCAGTGCTCCCGGCGTTGGAGCCGCAGTCATGGCTATTCTTCTGGCGCACCGGCCGCTGCGCAGCCGGGTGGGCGCAACCATGCTCTGGTGCGTGGCGGGATTCGGGGTTTTTACCATCGTGTTCGGGATTTCCCGCAGTTTGATCGTTTCGCTCATCGCACTCTTGCTTACCGGCGCCGCAGACATGGTCAGCGTCGTGATCCGGGCCACGCTGGTGCAATTGGCCACGCCCGATGAGATGCGTGGGCGAGTGAATGCTGTGGACATGCTATTTATTGGAGCTTCCAACGAGTTGGGCCAATTCGAATCAGGAGTCACGGCGCACTGGTTCGGTACAGTGCCGGCCGTGGTGCTGGGCGGCGTCGGGACACTTGTCGTAATCGCCCTTTGGGCTTGGCTATTTCCGGAACTGCGCCAGGCGGACAAGTTGGTCACTTGACGCGAAGGTCGCACCGCTATTTCTGCGGAGGCGATTCCTCGAGACCGCGGTCCTTCAGCATCGCCTTGGTGTTCGGCGGCGCTCCTCGCCACGCCTCATACATTTTGGCAAGGTCCTCGGTGTTGCCGCGAGAAAGCACCATCTGCCGAAAGCGATCGCCGTTGGCGCGAGTAAGCCCGCCGTGTTCCTCGAACCACTGGTAGCCGTCGTCAGCCAGCATCTGCGTCCAGAGATAGGCGTAATAGCCGGCGCTGTATCCGCTTTGCCAGATGTGGCTGAAATAGCTGGAGCGATAGCGGGGCGGAACGTAGCTGACATTGAGATGGGTTTTCGTGAGCGCCTGCTGCTCGAATTCATCGGGATTCTGCAGCGGCGCGTTCGGAGGCAGAAAGTGCCACTGCATATCAAGTTCAGCCGCCGCCAGAAGCTCAGTCATGTCGTAGCCCTTGTTGAAGATCTGGGCCTTCCTGATCTTCGCCGCGAGTTCCTCAGGCATGGGTGCGCCAGTTTTATAGTGCTTCGCATAGTGGGCGAAGATCGAGGGATAGACCGCCCAGTGCTCGTTGAACTGCGAGGGAAATTCCACGAAGTCGCGCGCGGTTGACGTGCCAGCTAGAGTGGGGTACTCGGCGTTCGAAAACATGCCGTGCAGGGCGTGTCCGAACTCGTGGAACATGGTGATGACATCGGTGAAGCTGATCAGCGCGGGCTCGCCTGGGGCCGGCTTGGGAAAGTTGGCGACGTTGTAAACCACCGGCTGCGTCCCCAAAAGGTGTGACTGGCCGACGAATTCCGACATCCAGGCTCCGCCATTCTTGTTATCCCGTTTGAAATAGTCGCAATAGAAGATAGCGAGGTGTTTGCCGTCGGCGTCGAAGACCTCGAAGACGCGCACGTCTGGCTGATAGACGGGAATATCGTGCCGCTCTTTGAAGGTGAGCCCGTAAAGCTGATTGGCGGCGTAGAAGACGCCGTTCTGCAAGACGTTGTTGATCTCGAAGTAAGGCTTCTCCTGGGATTCGTCGATGTCATAGCGGGCCTTGCGGACCTGCTCAGCGTAGAAATCCCAGTCGTAAGCCTGAACCTGGAAACCGCCCTTCTGGGCATCGATGACCGCCTGGATATCTTTGGCCTCGCTCGCGGCCTTGGCGGTCGCGGCCGGAACAATGGCATCCATGAACTTCAATGCTGCTTCTGGCGTCTTCGCCATCTGATCTTCAAGCTTCCAGGCGGCGAAAGTCGGGAAGCCGAGCAGTTTGGCCTTCTGCGCGCGAAGTTGCGCGAGATGGGAAATCGTGTCCCGGGTGTCATTGGCGTCGCCACGCTCGGCGCGATTCCACGAGCGCTCGAAGATGGTCTGACGAGTCCCGCGGTTGCTGAGTGACGCCAGGTCGGGCTGCTGCGTAGTGTTCTGCAGAGGAATCAGGTAGCCGCTAAGCTGGCGGCTCTTGGCGGCTTGCTCGGCAGCCGCGAGGCGGGCTTCGGAAAGGCCGGCCAGCGCAGACTTGTCGGTGGTCGCGTAAGCGCCCTCTTTCGTGGCGGCGAGCAGTTTGTTGGTGAACGCGTTCGACAGAGTAGAAATCTCTTCGTTCAGCTTCTTCAGTTCAGTCTTGTCGGCTTCCGAAAGGTTGGCGCCAGCGTGTACGAAGCGCTCGTAGTAGCGTTCGACGAGGCGAAGAGATTCTGGGTCGAGATTGAGCGACGCACGCTGCTGGTAGATCGCGGCCACTCGCGCGAACAGTTTCGTGTTGAGGAAGATGAAGTCTTCGTGCGCGGCGAGCTTGGGGGCCTCGAGGGTTTTGACCTTCTGCAGCGTGGGATCGGTGTTTGCCCCGGTGACTCCGTCGAAGGCCGCCATGACGCGATCGAGTAACCGGCCGCTCTTTTCCATGGCGACAAAAGTATTGTCGAAAGTGGGCGCGGCGGGGTCATCGGCGATGGCCTGGATTTCTGCCTGCTGCTGGGCCATGCCGGCTTCGATCGCGGGTTGGTAGTCTTCGTCCTTGATCTTGTCGAAGGGCGGCGCCTGGAACGGCAGAGTACTGGGTGCATAAAACGGATTGGTAGGGCCGAAACTGGCGGCTGCGGCCAGGGCGGGGTTAACGGTGGGCGTGACGACTGCGGCGCCAATCAGGGTGCTCATGAGTAACAGCATAAATGTACAGGGGCGGGGTCGTGTAGAGATCATGATGGGTTAGGGGTTTCTTTGCGTTATTTATTGTAACGGGTGGCCGGGTTTTTCGGCATCTGGGATCGGTGCTCTTTGGCAGCAGGATCGGCTTGCGTAGTCAAGATGTCGCGGGGGCAGACGAAAAGAAACAAAACTATGACAGTCGGGAGATCGTCCGCCGAGGCCGACCAGCAGCCTCGGTAGAATGCCCCGCGCGGCGTTGTGCGCCCGGCGCACAAGGGTTGCTGGGGGATGGGGTGACCTTCGGACCCTACCCATGGGTAAAAGTGCCCCCAGGCCATTACAGGTCACCCATCAGCTTCCTCGCGCAGTCGCAACGGTTCCACTCCAGTGTCAAACGATTGTCGGCTGGCTCCGTATTCGCCCGGTACTTTGGGCGCCTAAACTCGAACCCTTGGGCCGCCGATTGCCTAGGTGGGACTTCCCGATTCAGACGCTATCGCCTGAATCCCGTGAGAAGAGCGCGGAGGCGTTGAGCGCTTCAGGTTGGACAACTGGTGAGGTTCCCCAAAGAAGGAGCGGCTTCGATGAAGGGAACGATAGTGAATTGCCTCGAGGAGCTCGTCACAAAGAAATATGGCGCCGGGAAATGGAAAGAGTCACTTGAGAGGGCGGGGATGGCGGAGTCTCGAACCTTCACCATGTTGGGCGATGTGGACGAGGCAGAATTCATGAAGCTCATGGAAGCCTTTGCGCGCGCGGCATCTCTTTCCATCGGGCAAGTAATGGATGCATTCGGCGAATACTGGTCCACAGAGTATGCACCAAGGGTCTACCAAGCGTATTTCTCGGGTGTAAAGAACGCGCGTGAATTGTTACTTAACCTCGACCACATCCACGAGGTCATGACCAAATCGATGAAGTCTGCCCGGCCGCCGCGGTTCCACTACGAGTGGAAGGGAGAGAAAGAGCTGATCATGCACTATGAAAGTGATCGCGGATTGGTGATCCTGATGCCCGGGCTCATTCGCGGCGTGGGAAAGTACTATAAAGAGAGACTCACCGCACGAGTGGTCGGCAACGCAGTTCACGTGCAGTTCCCATGAGGTCTCCCGCTGTAACGACCTATCGGCCGCGAATCACCGTCTTGGCCGAACTCATGTTGTCGTAGCGGTCGTAGACGCGCACCACCACAACGTGTTCGAGAGCTTCCCCGGCCTTACTCCCGGCGCCCGCTTTGCCCGCGATAGCCGGCACCGGAACCCGGAAGTCATAGCTCTCCGTCTTCGAATCCGAGAGCTGGTCGACCGGCTCGACGAACTGCCAGTCGCTCGCATCCACCGAATATTCGGCGCGTTTGATGGGCGAAAAACTGTCGCTGGCGCGAAAAGCCACGCGAATCTGAGCGCCTTCCACCGAAGCTGCGAGGTTTTCAATTCGAGGCGGAGTTGTGTCCACTTCGAAGCGCGGGCTTTCCTTTTCGGCGGTGAGTGCCTGATCAGGAGAATGCGACGGCGCGTCGGAAGCCACAACCTTGATGGTGTAGCCTCCGTCGGGCAGGAGCGAGGCGTCGAAAGAATACGACTTGTCTGTCAGGTTGTCTTTTAACAGCAGCCAGCGCGAGTCGCCATCGCCGCGATAGTAGACCGCGTAGACCATCTGATCGTCGTTATCGTCGTGAACGCTCCACTTCACTCCGATGGAATCGCGGTCGCGACTGGGCGTGGGCGGAGCGTCAAAGTGGGGCTGCGGATTGGCGCCGGGCGCGGTCGAGATGTCGCCGCCTGTAGATTTCGGAGCCGGCTGAAAGCGCACGCCGGCCTGCACCGTAACATCGTCAAAATCCGGCGCGACATTCTTCGGCAGGTAGTTGACGAGCACACTATCCAGGCGGGGAGCAGGATCTCCCGCATGCAGAATAGCCCGCCACTGGATAAAGCGCGCCGGCGGGACGTTGGCCTGCGAGTCTTTTTGCGGGTCGACTTTCTGCCACGCGCTCCAGTTGCGGTCGGGATTATCCACGTTGCCGCTGCGGGCAAACAGATTGACATTGCCCGCGCCGCGAAACTCGAGGCGTCCCCAGCGGGAGAAGATATGGGCGTCGAAGACGTCGCTATCGTATTGCCCCTGCGACTCCAAGGCCGCGCCCAGCAAGAATACTTTCCCCAGATTGCTGGTGGAAACGTAAAGCCCTCCACCCGGAGCTTTGGCAAATGCGGTGACCTGGCTGGCGCTGGCTTTGACCAGATCGGTGAACTGATCTTCACCAGCGATGGCAAAAATGTGGCCGCGATTTCCGGTCGCGGCAAGCAGGCGGCCGCGCGGATCGAACGCCAGGGCATAGACCAGGTCTTCGCGGGAATTCCAGATGCGTGTGGGGGATCCGTCAGGAGCGATGCGATAAATCTCAGAGCCCGTAGTAGCACCTACCCCAGGGAATGGAATGTTGGTGGGCATGGGCTGAGGGTTTGGGTTCGAGATCACGATTCCACCCTGCCCCGGCCCTGTTGGCTGAATAGCAGGAATAGGATTGGAAAGCAGGGCCGGAATGAAGCCCGCAGCCCCACCCGCGGCCTGGCGTTTCTCTCCCGCGCCCGCGGCATAGATGTTGCCGGCGCTGTCCAGCGCCAGCGCGGTAATTTCTTTCTTGGGCGCGCTGTAAACCACAAACCCTTCGCCCTTCGGCGATATGCGGTAGATGAGCCCGCTGCCATCGGATCCAGCGATCAAGTTTCCTTTTGCATCGAGAGCGAGCGCGCGAATGTGGGTTTCATCGCTTTTGAAGAAAACCGAGTGCTCGCCCTTGGGCGTGACCCGGAAGATTTCGCCTTTGTCGCCGGTGGCAACATACAGATTGCCGGAATCATCGAGCGCCAAGTCCCAGATGTACTTCGTACCGGGATCGAAATAAACGGAAGAAGAAAAGCCGGCGGTGGTGTGGGGCCCTTTCTCCGGACCGCTCTGCCCGGAGCGGGAACTCGGCTCTACCCTGTAAACCTTGCCATCGGGATTCGTGGCGGCATAAATCACGCCGCTTTTATCGACCACCAGGGCCTGCACCTGCAATTCCTGTGGGTCGAAAATGACGGTGGACTGGCCATCGGGCGTGATCCGGAAAACTCGGGCCGGGCTACCGGTGGCGGCGTAAAGCTCGCCCGCCGGGCCGGCAGCGATTGCCCAGATGTATGTGGAAGGTGTGGTAGCGATGGCTTTGAACGCAGGCGCCAGTTCCAGGCCGCCGGTGCTACGAATGGCGATGCCGGTGGCTGTGCCTTTGCTCAGGTCCTCGAACTTGGATTGTTCCCAGGTCCGAGTGCCTTCGGCGACGGCGAGAAGACTGGCGATGAGGATGACGAATAACAGGGATAACTTAGGCGGACAAATTCGCAAGTTCACTCCTCAGGCTCAACTGCGAGCGCAAAAATTCAGGGTAACACGATAGGACTGGGAACTCGCTCACTGGGCGGAGACCTGCTTCTACACTGCTGTCACTTGATCGTGATGGTTAATACCTGAGCGCCCGAGACCACATAGTCTAGCGGCGTGGTGGCCGACTCATTGACCGAAGATTCTCCGAGTACGACCATTTCCTGGGTGCCGCGCATTCCTTCCATCACGTTCATAATGGAAAGCGGCAGGGTGGGCATAACTTTGTCCGCTACCATTGCCTCGGGGTCAGCCTCGAGCAGCGAAATGTAGACCCGGTTGTTGGCGTGCTGTTTGTTGAGCAGCGCGATGGTCGAAGCTAGATCGAGCTTGCGGCCCACCAGCGGTCCGCCGTGGCGAATCCGGTCGAGAGTATCCCCGTCGCTGACCAGAATCCGCAGCGGTCCTTTCGAAACCGACGTCGGGATGTGAATGGGGATCTGGCGCACGATGGTTTCGCCACGATAAGGCCGCAGCACGGTTTCGATCGTAATGTCATCTCCCGGGCGCGCCTCGGTCAGGTCGGTGCGGGCAGTCTCCAGGCGGGCCGAGCGGCGGTCGTGAACCATGTCCACGTCAAGTTGCACACCGCGAACATCGGGAGCGTTATAGGGGTTGTCGTAAATGCGGCCGAAACGATCGCCCAGAGAAAGCGCGGCCAGGATGGCGGGCGACTGCCCTCCGTCGAGCGTGGTGAACATGTTGTCGACCGTCACGTCGGGGTAACCGCCGACACTGATTCGGCCGCTCATACGGTAGGTTGCATCCTCTCCGTATTCATTCACTCCATGCAGCGTATTGAACAGCGTGGCCATCATGGCAACCGGGCTGAGCTTCGCGTTATTGAGAACTTCGTAATGGAACTGCCGGGTCTTCGATCCCGCGTGGACGCTGACCGTGACCGGAATCATCTCCGGCTTCTTGCCGAACTCGCCCAGAATGCCGGTGTGGCGGTCCTGCACGAACGCGCCCACGGGCTCGGTAGCGTTTACGATCTTGAATGGGCTGTACGGTGAGGCCAGCGTGGCCAGCACATCCGCTTTTGTCATGGGCAGATCGACTGCCCCAAACTGGAGCAAAGGATGTCCGCAAGCCAGCAAGCGTTGCGCGTCCATGTAGGTGACACTGCAAGTGGCGGCGATGTCCATATCGCCGCGCACCAGGATGGCGCTGATGGCCGAGCCCGGCTCCAGAGGTTCCGGCTGCTTGGTGTCGCTCACTGAGCCCGCGCCCATAACCGGCACGATGCCGGCGGCGGCAAATTGCGGGGCGAATAATTCGACAGCCTCCTTGGAAAAACCACTGAACACGAGCGGGGTTTCGATCGGCTTGAGAAAGTCGGCGAACTGCTGGACCGATCCATCAGACGCAGGCAGGTTGTTCATGCCCGGCGCCGATGTGCTGCTTGAGACAGTGGCGCCGCTGCCCGTTTTCGAACTGGGCGGAACGTGCGCCTCGGGCGAGACATCGAGGGCGTTGATCTCCAGCATTTCGGCGATCGGCGTTACTCCGGCAATGGGTTCTTTGGAGAACTCTCCAATGCGAAAGGCCAGTGCCCCGGCGAGCTTGCCATCCAGATAGACCGGGCTGCCGCTCATGCCTGCGACTACGCCGGTATATTCGACTTCCTTGCCAGAAAGCCGGACCAGAATGATGTCTCCCTTAGGGCCGTTGGCATTTTTCAGAACGCCCAGGACTTCGACATCCATCGGCTCCGGCTTGGTGCCCTGGAAAACCGTATAGGCGACGCCTCGCATGCCTTTGTGGATTTCGCTAATCGGCATAATGCCAGCAGGTTTGGGAGTTTGGGCAAAGAGGGAGCAGAGCGAAAGAAAACCAATGAATCCACCGGCCAGAACCGCACGTCTCATGAATGTTCCCCGGAGGACCCGCCAACGGATCCGTCCTAAAACGTTAGACTCCCGCTGCTGCATTCGGATGCGAAGGAGGGAGGCGCTCGGTGGGAGCGAAACATCCCAATCGCGAAGCGTAGCGTCTATACTAGCATAGGAGTTTTAGGACACTCTCATGCTGCCTCCCTTTCGTGCGTCCAGCTACCGCCGGTTACACTCCGGTTTTGCCGCTATCCTGCTGACAGCCCTAATCTTGGCTTCCGTGGCTTTGATCACCGTTCCGCTCCCGGCTCAGGATCAGTCCACCCCACCAGCCGCCGGGAACGGGCCGAAACAGGAAGCCCCGCCGGAGGCAGGGGGTCCGCAAAACGAAGTAGGGCCCTACGCTATCCCGAAAAAGAAGGAAGAGCCCCCGGCTCCGCCGCCGGAGAAACCCAAGAAGATCGAAGGCATGCCCGATTACTCCATCCAGGTAGACGTGCCGCTGGTGAACGTTGACGTCATGGTCACGACCAAAGATGGGCAGACGATTCCTGGCCTGAAGAGGGAAAACTTCAAAGTGTTCGAGGATGGCAAGGAGCAAGCGGTCTCCAATTTCAACACTTCCGAGGCGCCGATTACAGCCGTGTTGCTGGTGGAATTTGCTTCGACGAACTACGCATTCATGATCGATGCGCTCAACGCAAGCTACGCGTTCGCCAACACGTTGAAGAAAGACGACTGGGTAGCGGTCGTTTCGTATGACATGAAGCCATATATGCTGGTCGACTTTACCCAGGACAAGCAGGCGATTTATGGCGCGCTCAATCAGCTGCGCATCCCGGGTTTTTCGGAAACCAATCTCTTTGACGCCTTATACGACACGCTCGACCGGCTGGACCGCCTGGAAGGCCGCAAGTACGTCATCCTCATTACCACCGGCGTCGATACTTTCAGCAAGATCAATTACGACCAGATCCTGAAAAAAGTAAAGGCCACGCACGATGTAACCATTTTCCCGATCAGCGTTGGGTGGGTGATTCGTGAGCTGTACGACGCGAACGGAGGCGCAGCGCCGCATGGGATGGGCATTCCCGTCAGCAACATGGACTACCTGCAAGCCGACAACGAAATGAACACCTTCGCCCGCATGACCGGAGGCCGTGCCTATTTCCCTAGGTTTCAGGGGGAACTGGGGCCAGACTTTCGCAGCATTACCGAGGACATCCGCAACCAATACAATCTCGCCTATCATCCGTCGAACGCGAAGCTCGATGGCACGTACCGCAAGCTGAAAGTGGAAGTGGTGGCGCCGGATGGCGGCCCGCTCAAGGTGAAAGATCAGAAGGGGAAAGACGTGAAATACCTGGTGATTGCGCGCGAAGGCTACACCGCGAAACACACGGTCGAATAGACCCGGGCGGTGTTGCGGTCAGTGCACGAGCCGGTCCAGCAGGAAAAACAATCCTACTCCGAGAAACACCACCAGCGGCATGCCGGCGGCTGGCTCACGATTGACTTCCGGCATCAGGTCCGAGGCCGCCACGTAGATGGTGACGCCGGCGGAGAGCGGTAGCCCAAAGCCCACCTGGTGGCGAAGCAGCGCCATCGTCATGACGCCGGCTAACGTCGCCCCGCCCAGCAAAATCGAGGCGCCCCAAGCCACGCTCCGTCGGCTGCCGCTGGCCAACATTACCGACGAAACCGTAAAGCCCTCGGGAATCTTGTGCAGAAAGACGGCAAGGAAAATGAGCCAGCCTAGTGCGTTGGAGACCAGGAATCCGGAGGTAATGGCGATTCCGTCGAAGAAGGTGTGGATGACGAGGCCGAGCAGAACCGAATAGGCCCGGTGGCTGTGCAGAAATTCGCTTTTGTGAGTTTCTTCGCCAAAATGGAAATGAGGAGTGACGGTGTGCTCGAAGAAATGAACGATGAAATAACCAACCAGGATGAGTACGGCAGCATTTTTGCCGCCCACAGCAAGACTGGTGGGAACCATCTCGATGAGCGCCGTGGCCAGCATGAAACCCGCGCCCAGGGCGACGAAATACTTGAGGTAGGATCGCTCCCACTGCTTTTGCACGATGATGGCGCCGCCAAAGATATTGGCTGCCGCGGCGGTCAGGCCCAGCAGTAGGCTGAGGGCGATGGGATGCATTGCTGGGGGATGATAGCAGTTCTGGGTTGAGATCCGCCCTGGCAATAAAACCAGTTCTCAGTTCTCCGTTCTCGGTTCTCAGTTACGCTGCCGGGCGAATGGCGCTTATCAGGCCGTTCAAGATTTTTCCTACTTCGGCGGAGCGGTCCAGCAACTCACGGGCGTCTTCGGCGGGAAGGTAGCCGAGTCGCTGGGCAAGGATGAGTTGAGTTTCTACTTCAACCAGCGCTCCTCGTGCCCGAGCCAGGAAAAAGAAGAAATCATTGGGCGAGTAACGTGCCTGGCCTTCGGCGATGTTAGTCGGGATTAAGACCGATGTTCGTTTCAGTTGGTTGGCGAGCCCATAAACCTCATCGCGAGGAAAAGATTTCGTGCAGCCGTAAATGGCGATCACGAGATCCATTGCCTTTTGCCAGGCAAGAAGATCACGATAAGACTGTCCCATAGCGCCATTCTCGCGCGATCCTCAAAACCGGTCTGTGACGGATGAACACTGAGAACTGAGATCTGAGAACGGAGAACTGGGTTTATTGAACCCGCTATCCCGAATGGCGAATGTGCATAACGTCGCCATCCTGCACAATGTAGTCCTTGCCCTCCAGTCGCAGCGTGCCTTTAGCGCGGGCATTGGCCTCAGAGCCGGCGTCGAGCAACGCATCCCAGCGGATGGTTTCAGCGCGGATGAAATGATGCTCCAGATCGGAGTGAATGGCGCCAGCTGCCTCGACCGCCCGCGTGTGCACCGGGATCGTCCAGGCGCGGCATTCATCTTCGCCGGCGGTGAAGAAAGAAATCAGGCCCAGCAAGTGATATGTGGTGCGAATCAGGCGCACCAGTCCGCTTTCTTTCAGGCCGTAGCTGGAAAGAAATTCAGCAGCGTCCGCATCGCTCATTTCGGCGAGTTCCGCTTCCACTTTGCCGCAAATGGCGGCCGCAGCGGCGTTGGGGCGAGAGGCGATCTCCGTCAGCTTGAATTTGCCGGCAGCAGCTTCGAGGTCGGTGCCCAGTTCCGTGCTCTCGCTCACGTTCACGACGTAGAGGATCGGCTTCTCGCTCAGGAACATGAACCCGCGCAGGCGCTTCTTGTCCTCTGGCGTCATTTCCAGTTCGCGCAACGGCTTTTCGGTTTCGAGATGCGCCTTGGCCCGTTTGAGCAGTTCAAATTCTTTCTCCAGATCTGGCGAGCGCATCTTCTTCAAGTCTTTTTCTAGTCTTTCCAGCCGCTTTTCAATCTGGCCCAAGTCGCTGACCATGAGATCAAATTCAACGTTTTTGATGTCGCGCAGGGGATCGATCGCACCCACGTGCGGAATTGAGGCGTCTTCAAAAGCCCTGACCACATGAGCCAGCGCATCGACGGTTCGCAGATTGCCGAGGTACGCGGTCTCCTTAAGGGCTTCCTGGCCAATGGCGCCCACGTCGACATATTCAACCGACGCGTGCGTGAGCTTCTTCGGGTTGTAAAGCGCGGCGAGCTTGTCGAGGCGGTCGTCGGGGACTTTGGCGACTCCCACATGAGCTTCACGCGGATTGGAGTAGGCCGCCCCGGAAAGATGCGATTTAGTCAAAATGCGAAACAGAGATGTCTTGCCTACCTGCGGCAGGCCGATGATTCCGGTTTTCATAAGGAAGCTCTTGGCTATTAGCTCTTGGCTTTTAGCTTGTGCAGGATAAATGATCGGGCGGATTGCTGAAAGTTGGGCCTACTTGAAGGCTGACGCTGTCAGATACGCAACCACCAAACCCAGAAGAAGCACCGTCTCCTCGATCCGCGTCGACCAAACATGCAAGGCGTCGAATTGCATGCGCGCGGGATTGTCGGGCGGCACAGAATCAATCTCGCCGGCAATCGAGGCGCGCAGCGTGTCCATGCGGGGAATGATGCCGAACTGCGAAATCAGCGTGAGCGCGAGCATAAGGCAAATCAGGAGGTTTCGCGCGGCGAAGACGTGCGGAGTTCCAGTGCTCAGGCGGCTATAGATCAGCGAGCTGAGCAGAAAGACCAAGCCTGAAATGATGCCCATCCAATGCAGAATGCCCAGTGAGTGGCCGACCACGTTGCCTGCGAGATGACGGCTGGGCAGCACGGAAAAGGCAGTCTGGGCCACGACCGGGAAAAAGATCAATGCGCCGACCCACACGACCAGCGAGAGCAGCATGAGGAAGCGGAGAAGAGGCATAACGGTACATTATGCCGGAAAGCTTGGGGATCAGTATTTGGCTGCCCCCAGCAAAGCAAAGAATCAACCACAGAGGACACAGGGTAGACAGAGGACGCAACGGCCAACGACGAACGACCACCGACGTTGTTAGACGGGAACCGGCACGCTCTCCACTATCTCCTGAATTGCCTGCTCGGCCTGCTCGGATTTTTTCGTGGTGGCCGAATACAAGCTGTTGGCGACTACGCGGTGGGCGAAGACGGGGACCACCAGCGGCTTAAAATCGTCGGGCGTGCAGAAAGTGCGGCCATCGAGAAACGCCATAGCTTGAGCGGCGCGGTAGAGCATCTGCGAGCCGCGGGGCGAGACCCCCAACGAAAACTGTTCCGATTCGCGCGTTTTGCGAACGATGGCGAGAGCGTAAGTGACCAGTGAGTCGTCCACCTTCACCTGAGTCACCGCCTGCTGCATTTCGAGCACGTCGGCGCCACTAAGCACGGGTTGCATGTGCTCAAGTTGGGTTGTGCCGGCCTGCGAACGCACAATCTCGCGTTCCGCGTTGCCGTCGGGATATCCCATGCGCACACGCATGAGAAAGCGATCGAGTTGCGATTCTGGCAAGGGATACGTCCCGTGATGCTCCACCGGGTTCTGCGTCGCGATTACCAGAAACGGCTGGGGCAACGGATAGGAATGAGCGTCCACCGTAACCTGACCTTCGTTCATGGCTTCGAGCAGCGCGGACTGAGTCTTGGGCGTGGTGCGATTGATTTCGTCGGCCAGAAGGACATTCGCAAAGACCGGGCCGCGTTTGAATTCAAATTGCTGCTCGATGGCCGAGTAAATGGAAATTCCCAGCACGTCCGAGGGCAACATGTCGCTGGTGAACTGCACTCGCTGGAAAGTGCAATCGAGAGCTCGGGCCAGAGCCTGCCCAAGAGTGGTTTTGCCCACGCCAGGGACACCTTCAATCAACAAGTGGCCGCGCGCCAGGATCGAGACCAGAGCAAGGCGTAAAACCTCATCCTTCCCCCGGATGACCTTGCGGAGCGCGTTTTCCAGTTGAGCCGCGCGATGGGTGGCGGCGGTGGCGGTATCCGGGGACATGGCGACTCGATTCTACAATGTGGAACGCCGTCCAAGCTGTTACTTGCGTCACAGACCTGGCTTTCAGCTCTCAGCGGTCAGCTTTCAGCCAAACCTCTGCGGGCGGTGTTTGGACTTAGCTGAGAGCTGACGGCTGAGAGCTGATAGCTTACTGCGACAATTCCGCCGGCCGCCCAGTTAACCGCTCGATCCGCTTCGCGATTGGAGGGTGGGTGGAGAATAAATTTGCGAAATTCATTCCCAGCAACGGCTGAACGATGAACAGATGAGCCGTCGAGGGCGTTGCTACCATGGGCACCCGCTTGGAGTAGGCGTCCAGTTTTGCCAGCGCGCTGGCCAGAGCGTAGGGATTATGCGTAAGTTCAGCGCCGGTGGCATCAGCCTGGTACTCGCGCGAGCGGGAAACGGCAAGCTGGATCAGCATGGCAGCAATCGGGGCGAGGATCAACATGAGCAGAGCGGCAATTCCGCCCCCGCGGTCGCGGTCGTCGCGCTGCATACCGCCGAAAATCATGGCCCATTTTCCCATCTGGGCCAGCATCGTGACGGCGCCCGCTATGGTCGCCGCGATCGAACTGATCAAAATGTCGCGATTGCGCACATGGCCCAGTTCATGCGCCAGTACGCCTTCCAGTTCTTCGTCGCTCAGCAGGTTGAGAATTCCCTGGGTCACTGCGACGGAAGCGTGCGCCGGATTGCGTCCCGTAGCGAAGGCATTGGGAGAATCGGTCGGAAGCACATAGATTTTCGGCATGGGCAGTCCGGTGCGCTGCGTCAGACGTTCGACGATCTGGTAAGCGCGCGGCAACTGTTCGCGCGTGACCGGTTGGGCGCGATACATAGCCAACGCGATTTTGTCGGAGAAGAAATAAGAGACGAAATTCATCACCGCTGCAAAGAGCAGCGCGATCAGCATCCCGTTCTGCCCGCCGAAGTACCGGCCGATGAACATCAACAGCAGGGTGAGAGCTGTAAGTAGAAAAGCTGTTTTAAAGGTATTTCCCATAAATTCCTAATCAAGATAGATGTTACGCGAGGGCGCTGGATTCAGCAGGCAAGGCCGTCTCCTCTTCGAAATGCCTGTAAGTGTCTCAATAAGAACCGGCTACGTCGGACTGGCGATTCGCGACCTAGCTTCCCGCCTTGCGCTTCAAAGCGCGCTCCAGCGTCTGGTCAAGGGCTGCCTTAGCTTTCTCATACTCGGGCTGGGAGATGTGTCCCTGCTTGCGCTCAACTTCGAGCTGGAAAATTTCTTCCTTCAGGGCTTCGAGCAACATGGATGAGCGGTCAGCGACCGCTGGTTTCGCAGTCGGCCGGGCTTTAGGCGTTTCCAAGTCGGCAGGCGCAAAATCGGCAGGCAGCGCGGGAGCAGGTCGCTTGGCCATGTAAATGGCGCCCGCCGCCAAAACGAGCGCGAAGCCGCCGAGGATGTAGTAGCGATATTTCTCCAGAGGATCGGGCGCGTCAATCGGCGGGCCGAGGCCTCCGCCGGGGCGCGCGTCGCGTCCGCCCATGGCCGGCTGTTGCTCGCCGCCTCCCGATGAGCTGGCGGTTTGTTCGCCGCCTTCCTGGCCGCTGAGCGTTCCCGTGCCGGAAATCTTGAAGCTCAGCGGCTGGCCGAGCTGTACGCCGGAAACAACCTGCACAGTGGTGTCGGCCTGCTGCGGGTCCTTCATCGACTGGAAGGCCGTGCCCGCGCCTCCGGCGAATTGCATCGACTGCGGCAGCATCACCACGAAGTGTTGCGCCGGATAGAGCGATTTCGGATCAATTGTGGCTTGCCCCTTGTAGGGCAGGTGGAAGCCCACCTGAAACTGGGTTTCCCCCGGCCGCAGCGGAAACACAAAAGCATAGCGGTTCTTTTCCTTCTGAGGAACGGGAGCGGAATTAATCGGCTGTCCTCCCGCGGTCTTGGCCATCGACTCGTCAACCATCGCGCCGTCCGGAAGATAGAACTCAAAATTCTGATCGTTCATCTGGGTGCGCGGCGGGTCGGAGGAATTATTCACCGCGAACAGGCGGATCCCCATCAGTTGATCGCCCTGTGCTTGAAAGCGCATCACGTCGGCCGTGACACTGATGGACTCGAGCTTCTTCGCCACGTCGTAGACTTCGAGATCCAGTGAAGTGGTTCCCGGAGGCGCCATGCGATGGTAGGTGACCCCGTCGTGGATGGCGCGAATGAGGTGGGGGCCGGAGTCGTCCAGTTTGAAGCTGAAACTTCCTTTGGTATCCGTCTTGGTTCGGCCGGCTTCGTCCATCCCCTGGCCCAGCTTGATCAGTACTACTTCGTCGCCGGCGGCCGGTTTGTTCGTGGTGCCGTTCTTCACGGTTCCGGTGAGAGTCTGGGCGGCGGAAGCAAGCGAAACGAATATGATCGCGCAGAGCAGCCACGCCGCGTGTCGATAGGTTGGCAAGGGGAATTGCTGATCGCGGTAATGATCGATTCAAGCCTTGGCTCCTGTTGCGGACGCACCCGCCTGCTCGAGTTCTGCAATTTCGCTGAGGATGGCCGCAGCTTCGTCTTCCAAAGAGGTTTTCATGGACTGGTAGTCGGCCTCGGGAAACTTGCCCGCTTTAAATTCGAAGTTCAGGTCGCGCAGGTTCTCATAGACCGCTTCCTTGCGCTCGCGAAGATATGAGACGCGCGTCTTTTGCGGACCAAGATAAAGCTTGCCCGGAAGATAGAAAACGTAGAAGAGAACGCTCAGCCCGACCAAGCCACAGATCAGCGTGCTGGTGCTCATATTTCCGTTTCCTTTCGGGCCTGCTGGCGGAAATGCTCCAACTCAGTACCGCTAACAGGCGCAGCCCCGCCGGGCAAAGGCAAGGGCCGCATCTTCCAGGAGCGCACAATGAACACCACCGTGGCTAGGCCCAGCGCCAGCACCAGATACGGCATCACCCAGGCAATCCGGTTGAAGCCGGTGGTGGTTGGCGCAATGAGTACGGTGGGACCATACCTCTGAACAAAAGACTGCAGGACCAGGCCGTCACTATCGCCGCGTTCCATACTCGCGGCGAGCTCTCCCCGCATGCGATCGGAATAGTTACAGCCCACGTGGTTGCACTCCAGCAGCACCTGATTGCAGCCGCACACGCACATCAATTTGTGGCCCAGATTGGAGAAGCGGGCATCTTCGTCGCTTGCTCCCATGAGCAGAATCACAGCGAGGCCGAGGATCGCCGCAGAGCAGATGCGGCGGAACTGTGAATTGGAAATGAGCCACATTTAGTCGCCTACGCTCACCGGTTCCGCTTGTACCCGAACCGGAGCAGTCACCCGCATCGGCACCGTGTTAGGAATCAAGGCCAGAATCGTACCCACGATCATGATCCACGCGCCCACCCAGATCCACATCACCAGCGGATTCCAGTGGCCCTTGATGATTGGTTTCCCGTTGTCGTTGTTCTGGCCCTCGTAGACCAGATACAAATCTCCCAGTGGCGTGGAGTGAATGCTGGGGATGGTGGAAGGCTGCTGGCTGGCTTTAAAGAATCGTCGCTCCGGATAGAGCGTTGTGACCGGCTTGCCATCCTTGAAAACATTCATGATGGCCCATTCGCTTCCGTAGTTGGGCTTGTCTTCCTGAGTATAGGACTGGCAGACGAGCGTGTAAGGGCCGATGTTCATCTTGTCGCCAAAGCCCATTTCCTGTTCTTTGTCTTTGTTGAAGGCAGCGCCGGCGAAGCCAATGATGATGACAATCACGCCAAAGTGGACGATGTAACCGCCGTAGCGCCGGGTGTTGCGATGAGCCAGGTGGATCATGGAACTGAACAGGTTATCGCCGGTGTGGCGGCTGATCACGCGCCCGCCGCGCACGAATTCTGAGATCACGGTGAATGCGACTAACGCCGAAAGCATGATCGCCATCAACGAATACAAGTAGGAGATTTCCTTCCAGGGACGCAGGCCGAAAGGTGATCCCCAGCTCTCTGGAGTAATCATCAGGAATGCGCCAACCGCCAGTGCGCCGATGGTGGGCCAGAGGAAGTTTCGCTTCAGGCTTTCAATCGAAGTCCTTCGCCAGGCCAGCAGCGGACCGACTGCTGTTAACACCAGCAGCAACAAGGCGATAGGAATCATCACATTATTAAAGAATGGGGGCCCGACCGTGATTTTGTGACCTTGCACCCACTCCGAAAGTACCGGGAACAAGGTTCCCCAAAGCACGGCAAAACAAGCCACGACAAAAAGCAGATTGTTGAACAGGAAACTGGATTCCCGCGAGACCAGCGATTCCAGCCGGTGCTCGCTCTTCAGATGGGAATGGTTCAAGATAAAGGCCCCAATACACACGGCGAGAATGATCGCCAGAAAAGCCACGAACCAGGTTCCAATCGACGATTCTGCAAAAGCGTGCACCGAGCTCACCACGCCGCTGCGGGTGAGAAACGTGCCCAGAATCGAAAGCAGGAACGTGGTGAAGATGAGCCATACGTTCCAGACTTTCAGCATGCCGCGCTTTTCCTGCATCATCACGGAATGTAGAAAGGCTGTGCCCGTGAGCCAAGGGAGGAACGAAGCGTTTTCCACGGGGTCCCAGCCCCAATAGCCGCCCCAGCCGAGCACCGAGTAGGCCCAATGCGCGCCGAGCAGAATGCCGCAGGTGAGAAAGCCCCAAGTCACCATAGTCCAGCGGCGGGTGATGTGGATCCACTTCTCGCCGGGATACTTCATGATCAGCGCGCCCAGCGCGAAGGCAAACGGGACGGTGAAGCCGACGTATCCCAGATACAACATGGGAGGATGAATCACCATTTCCGGATATTGCAGCAAAGGATTCAGCCCGTTGCCATCGGCGGGCAAAGCCCCCTGCATGATGCCGAAAGGATTAGCGGCAAAATTCAGCAGCAACAGGAAAAAGACCTGTACTGCGGCGATAATCACCGAAGCGTGAGCAAACAACCGAGTATCGGTTTTGTGACGGAGGCGAAGAACCAATCCGTACGTGCCCAGCAGCAAGGACCAGAACAGCAGCGAGCCTTCCTGTCCCGACCAGAGGACGGCGAACTTATACGGGGCCGGCAGGTCCCGATTGCTGTGATGAAAAATATAGGCGATGGAAAAATCGTCGCTGAAAGCGGAAATCACCAGCACCAGGGCGGCGAGGAATACCATCGCGAAAGTCGCGATACCCGCGCGGCGGGCGGTTTCACCCAGACCGCTCCGATCCTGCCTGTGGGTGAACTGCCAAGGCCAAGATTCCCGCCGAGACAGGAATAAGCGCTCAGCGCCAGCGCCAAGATAGGGCAAAACTTCCTATTTGAGCCATCGAGAAACCGCCCAGCCATTGTTCCAGAAACAGCCAGCGGAGGCAACCAAGAGGTCGGACACGAAGGGGTAACCCTCTAGTCGCCGCACAAAGGCCCACACTGGCCACGAAGTGGCCGTATCTCTTTTATAAAGCGGCGCTTAGGAACGACTGCAGGCCATAAGAGTCCCTCTTAGGCATGGAAGGGCGGGCAGACCGACAGGAATGCTCAGGCCGAAGCGCCGGCGCTTAACCGGTTGTGGCGGGCCTTGATTTCGCGCTCTGCCACAAACCAGTCATCATTCTCCTGGCCTGGGGTGCAGCCGCGCATTAGATACAACTCATAGGCGCGACGGCGGATTTCAGCTTCCAGGTCAATCGAAGATGAGCCGTTCCCGTGCTGCGGTTCGAGAGCCGGTTTTGGGGTTGCTGATTTGCGCAGACTGGTAGTTCTCGGGGCCTTTGGGTTTGCCATAAACAGATACTCCTTACATATTCCAAGATGAAGCAATAAATCGAATTAACTGGATGAACCACCTGCACGTTGGCCGCCAGCACTCGGTTGATGCCTGATGAGCTGCGGCAAATAGTAATCTCATAATAAACCGAAATGGCTGTGGATATGACCAGGTTTCGTTGAAAAAAATTTCGCCGGTTCATGCAACATAAACCCGAAAAGGGGACAGGAACCATTCAGGAACTTATGATTGGACGATTTGCTTTCCATTCGCCAAAAGGAAGAAGAGCCGCCAAAACGTGCGGGTTCAGTGGAAATCGTGCGAACTCGTCTCCGCCTCGGTAACCCATAGCGGCAGCACGCGTTCGGCTTTCACGGAAATCACATGGTCCAGGTTCTGCAGGATTCCTTCCACAATCAAGAATTGTGCCGAAGTCAGGAGCAGGCGGTTTTTCTGGAACAGATCAGGAGTGACAATGGCGTTGGCCACTCCGGTTTCATCCTCCAGGCTCAAAAACAGAAAACCTTTGGCGGTGCCCGGGCGCTGGCGTGCGATCACACAGCCTGCGACGCGCGCTCGCCGCCCATTCGGAACGCGGCTGAGTTCGCTGGCTTTATGGATATCCAGGGCATCCATGCGGGCGCGGTGATAGGCCATGGGATGCGGGCCGACCGTGAGTCCGGTGCCGCGGAAATCGGCCACCAGCCGCTCTTCGTTATTCATGGGGCGAAGCGGGGATTTTGTATCCAGCTCAAGCTGGCTGTCGAGCAACGGGCCTGAATGACGGACGGCGCGTTCCACTTGCCAGAGCGCATCGCGGCGATGAAAGCGGAGGCTGGGTTTTCTGGCCACTGGCCACTGATCACTGGCAATCGAATTTAACGCGCCGATTTCCGCCAGCGTGTTGAGTTCGTCTTTGCGTAATTGGGGGACGCGGTGGGTAAGATCATCGATGGAAGTGAACGGAGTGCGGATGCGCTCGCGCACCAAAGCTTGAGCTGCTTCTTCGCGCAGGCCGCGAACATAGCGCAGGCCCATGCGGAGGGATGGTGTGTCGTCCCTACGGGACTCCGGAGAATTTTGCTGAACTTTCCCAGGACTTCCGTCCTGGGCTAACGAATTCCGCCCCTCCGGGGCTGAATCGTGCCAGTGTTCAATGCTGAGTGTTCCCGAGCAACCGATCTCCTTCCGGCCAACGGCCAACGACGAACGACCAACGACCGGCACGACCACCGTACAATTCCATTCCGACTTCATCACATCCACCGGCAGCACTTTCAATCCGTGGCGTTGTGCATCTTTCACGATGGTTGAAGGATGGTAGAAGCCCATGGGCTGATTGTTGAGCAGGGCAGCCGTAAACGCGGCGAGATAATGGCATTTCAAATAAGCGCTGGCATAGGCGATCAGGGCGAAACTGGCGGCGTGGGATTCGGGGAATCCGTAAAGCGCGAACGAAGTGATGGAGAGAATGATCTGTTCCTGCGCTTCGCGCGCGATGCCGTTGCGCTCCATGCCGGCGCGGAGACGGGCTTCGATTTCCTGCATGCGAGCCTGGGAACGTTTGAAACCCATGGCGCGGCGCAACTCTTCCGCTTCGCCGCCGCTGAAATTCGCCACCACCATGGCCATGCGCAGCAACTGCTCCTGAAAAAGTGGAACCCCCAAAGTGCGCGCCAGCGCCGGCTCAAGGGAAGGATGCGGATAAGTGACCGCCTCGCGTCCCTGGCGGCGTTTGATGAAGGGATTCACCATCTGGCCTACGATGGGCCCGGGGCGAATAATGGCCACCTGCACCACGATGTCATAAAAGCGCTGCGGGCGCAGACGCGGCAGGCAGGACATCTGCGCTCGGCTTTCGATCTGGAACATGCCGATGGTGTCGGCGTTTTGCAGCGCGGAATAAACCGCAGGATCATCGGCGGGCAAATGCGCGAGATCTACTTCTTCGCCGTAATGATCACGAATGAGTTCGATGGAATCTTTGAGCGCGGCCATCATGCCCAGGCCGAGCAAATCTACTTTGATGATGCCTAAATCGGCGCAGTCTTCTTTATCCCATTGCACTACCACGCGGCCCGGCATAGAAGCTGGCTCGAGCGGCACGACAGAATCGAGCTGACCCTGGCAAATCACCATGCCGCCGGAATGCTGGCCGAGATGACGCGGCAAGTTTTGCACCGCCTGGCAAAGTTCGAAATATTTGCGCAGGCGGGGATGATTGAGATCGAGTCCGGCATCGCGAAAGCGCAGGTCGAGCGCGTCATTGGCGTCGCGGAATTCCCAGGTGGAAACCGCGGTGGAAACTTTCTCCAGCGTTTCCGGATCGAACCCCAGCGCTTTGCCCATTTCGCGCGCCGCCAGGCGATTGCGGTAGGTGATGACGTTGGCCGTCATGGCAGCACCGCGCTCGCCGTAGCGTTTGTATAAATACTGGATCACTTTCTCGCGCTCGTCGCCGCTGGGCAGGTCGAGATCGATGTCCGGCCACTCGCCACGCTCTTCCGAGAGAAAGCGTTCGAAAAGCAACTCCATGCCCACGGGATCGACGGCGGTGATGCCGAGCGAATAACAGACGGCGCTGTTGGCGGCGGAGCCGCGCCCCTGCACCAAAATGTTTTGCTCGCGGCAGAAGCGGACCAGGTCCCACACGATCAGGAAGTAGCCGGCGAGAGCAAGTTTTTCGATCAGAATGAGCTCACGCTCAATCTGGCGCTGGGCGCGGGTTTTCAAGTCTGCGGCTGCCCGTCCATAGCGTTGCTCGAAACCTTCGCGAGTTCGCTCGCGCAGGAAAGACATCATGTTCTCGCCTTCGGGCACGGGATATTTGGGAAACTCATAGCCCAAATCTTTGAGTGTGAACTCGAGTCGCGCGGAAAGTTCTGCAGTGTTGGCGATCGCCTCGGGAAGATCAGCAAAAAGTTCTGCCATGGTTTGTGAAGATTTCAGGTAACGCTCGGAGTTCCGCGCCAGCAGGCGTCCGGCAGTGGCCAGCGTACGGTGATGGCGGAGAGCGGTGAATACGTCGCAAAGTTCGCGGTCACGAGGCGCCGCATAGCAGACGCCATTCGTGGCCAGCAGCGGTAACTGGAGCGAATGAGCGATCTCGATGGCGGCGTGGTTGCGGGCCTCCTGCAGGCGATGAAAGTGACGCTGCAGTTCTACGTAAACGTTACCCCGGCCAAAGATTTCCGTCAGTCGCTCGACCGAGCGCCAGGCTTCCTGCACGCCGCCGCGAGCCAGGGCGGAGGCTAGAGGGCCATCATCTCCACCAGTAAGGCAGATCAGCCCGGCAGCATGCTCACGCAATTCGTCTTCGAAGACTGCACCTTCGCTTTTAGCAGCACGAAGTTTCATCTTCGTGATCAGGCGGCAGAGGTTTTGATAGCCGGGGCGTGAGGAAACGAGAAGAGGAAGGCGGGGAGATCCTTCGCTCTGCTCAGGATGACGGCTGCGGGGCTCAGATGCCCCGCAAAGCGCCGTCACCTCGGCCCCAATGTGCGCCTTTATGCCGGCCTTCTTCGCCGCCATATAAAAACGCGGTGCGCCGTAGACTCCATCGCGGTCGAGCAGCGCCATCGCCGGCATGTTCAAGGCTGCACAAGTTGCGATCAGGTCTTCGGGCAGGGAAGCGCCTTCCAGAAAACTGAAAGCGGAGCGGGCGTGGAATTCGATGTACATTGAATCATTATCCATTGAGGCATTGAGTCATTGGAAAATCAGTTCCAAGTCACTCAATGATGTCAATGCCTCAATGATTCAAGTTAATCATAGGTCCCTTCCACAAACCAGCCTCCGCTGAGCAGATCGCGGACCAGGCGGTAGAGCGCGATGCCCGCTTCCTGCTGCAGTGCAATGTCCCATTCATCGCGCGCCCAGCCCGCTTGCTCCCACCAGTCGCCGGAAGAACGCCAGGGCCCGGCAGCCCAAAGAATTTCTCCTTCGATGGATTGACGTTTGGCGCAGGCGAGCCGCGCGGGCTTGCCGTCGCGCATAGTCACGTCGGCGCGCGCCGGCGGGCGAAAGATGCGCAGGGCAGTGACGGTGTTCTGGGTTGATTCGGGCTTCGGCCCGGGCGTTGCTTCCGGCGAAAAGTGCTGCATGAGAAATCCTTCGCGGCGGTGGGTGTCCTGCAGTTGCAGCGAGCCGGCTTTTTGTGCGCCAACCATTCCCGCAATTCTGGCCAGCGTGAGTTCGAGTTTTTCCGGCTCTGGAGAAGAAGGAAGAAAAAGCCCATTCTGCGCCGGCCGCGGACGCGCAGGCTCGGCGGACAAACGAATTTCCCGAATGGGAGCAGCCGGAGGGTGCGCGGCCAAATCGAGTTGCAACAACTTGAGAAAGACTTTGGAATCGAGCAGTGGAACGGGCAGGCGGAGAGTGCGGCGAAAACTGACCGTATTGCCCGGTTCCAATTTCATTTCCAATCGCAATTCTTGCGTGGCCAGCGCCCGCGCACCCAGCCGGGCGCACAACTGCTCCAGCATCCGGTTAAGTAGAAAGGCCAGTGGTTCGAGCAACACCAGCGGATGCTCCAACTCGATAGCTTCTTCAAAAACCATGGGCGGCTCGACCGGAACCAAAGTACGAAAAGTTGCTCCCCGGGCGAGTTGTTGCAGGCGAATGCCTTCCTGTCCCAGCCGTTCACTGAGCGCGATGCTCGGGCAGAGCGGCCAGGCCATGAAGATTGCCGATCCCCCAGCGGCTGAAAGTTTCTAACAGTTGGTGATCAGAATCAGAAAGCCCGGCAAACAAAACTTCCAGCGGCAAACTTCTCAACTGCTCCGCCTCTTTGCCCTCAGGAATTACAGTCACGCCGGAAAAACCACGGGCCGCGAGCACGGCCGTATCCGGATTGGGGGCCGCTGCCACATGCACTTCCAGGCCAAGCGCGGAAGCGCGCTGTTGCAGAGCATGCGCAATGTTCGTTACCGGCCCAAACAGCGATTCCAGTCCGGCCAGGTCAAGAAGAATGGTGTCGCAACCGGCGTCTTCAATTTTCGGCGAGAACGATTGCGCGCAATCAAGCAGGGCAGCGTGCGCCGCCGCTTCCTGCAAAGGAGACCGGATACGCAACGCAAGATCGGAGCAGGCTTCCAGTTGCGTTTTTGTCATTCCCAATTCCACTCCGGCGCGGCGGGCTTCTGCATTCACCGCCAAAACTTTTTGCAGCGGCGGTTTACCTTCCAGAACGGCCACAGCCTGGGCGCGCAATTCGGGTTCGATGCGCAGCAGCGCTTCCACGGGAAAATCCGGCACGAAAATGCAGGCGAAAGGCATGAGTCATCAGCCAGTTTTTGTCATGAATGCGGTTGTGACGGATTGCGCCGGCTTGCGCTCCAACCGCGAGCGCTGTACTTCCCCCTGCACCTGCAATCCCTGCAGAAGTTGCGTGTGAGCAGGCAAATTTGTTTGCGCTGAGAACTGAGAACCAAGATCTGACAACTGGTTTTTTGACGACCGGAATGACGACCGAAGTCTAACGGCGGAGGCCTGCAACCGAACCAGCAACGAAGCACAAGTCTGCGTGCATGGAGCCTGGGCCACGATCAGCAGCACCGTGGGTGTGTGTTCCACGGCACGCCGAAAACGGAACCATGTAGTCAACGGAATGCGGCGCACCGCGGCGAAGGGAACATCGCTGAAATCCAAAGCCACCAGGCCAAACCCGCCGCTTTGCAGAAGCAGGTCGGCAACCCGAAGAGCGCGTTCCAGGTTACTTGTCTCAGAGAGTGAAGCTGCTTTTTTTTTCGCTGAATGGGTTTTCCCGGAATTCTGCTCGCATCGCACCCACAGCAACTTCTGAAAATCCACTCCCGCGACCGCGGCGGATTCCGGATCGAATGCATCGCTGGCATCCACCAGAGCGCAAACTTCCTCGCGCCGGGTAGCTGCTGCCAGGGCCGACAGCAAAACACTGGTGCGTCCCGAAGAAGCCGGCCCATAAATCTCGCTCAAGCATCCCCGGGGTAACCCGCCGGTCAAGGCATCGATTTCGCCGATGCCGCTCGAAACCATTTCCGGCGTGGGCCGCACTCCCAACCGCGATGCCGGGATCACCCCCGCCAATTTGGGTTGCGCGGAAAGCTGCCGGGAGATCCGCACATGGCTGGGCTCTGTAAAAAAAACTGAACGTCCCTCCGGCTGTGCGCAAACGAACGGGGAAGACATGCGGACCTCAAAAGCTCAGGGAAACCACTTTGCGGGATCATCCGAGCGGGATGTCTCGAAGCGGATATTCGCTTTTTATTCGCCTTAAAGATTCTGGCTCTGGGGCGGCGGGTTGTCAAGTTTATTTTGCGGGCTGGAAAGTATTTTCTAATTGG
Source organism: uncultured Acidobacteriota bacterium (assembly GCA_963759395.1). Taxonomy (GTDB): domain Bacteria; phylum Acidobacteriota; class Terriglobia; order Terriglobales; family Acidobacteriaceae; genus CAVWZH01. The sequence goes on from CAVWZH010000007.1 coordinate 1,025,273, forward strand.
CTCACAAGCGATCGCGATCTGGTGGGCGGAATTACCCGATTCGCCGGGTCTCATAAACATTAGTCGCACCCTCTCGCGTCGGCGCAAACTGCTCTGTTGACAACCAGTTTCGCTGGGACGATAATCGTGCCCCTTCCCCTGCACTGCTAGTGTGGCCGAGACCTCGCGTCACAAGAGAGTGCCAATTTCACAACTCTGCTCTCGCACCGGAGCGAAGCCGGAAAGGAAGCTGTGTGAAGAAACTTAGCTTATCGAAGTTAATATCCATCGTCTTCTCTTTTTGTATCGGGACTGTGATTGCTTCGCCTGCGCAAACCTTCTCCACTCTGCTAAATTTCGACGGGGCTGGTGGCGCTTCTCCCCTATATGGGTATCCCATTCAAGCGACCGACACGAATGTTTACGGGACAACTAGCGCAGGGGGAACCTACAACCAAGGCACAATCTTCAAAATCACCTCGGAGGGGACGCTGACGACGCTATATGCATTTTGCACCAAAACGAACTGCACTGATGGCGCTGAACCTTATGCAGGGCTGGTGCAAGGCGACGATGGAAACTTCTACGGGACAACCGAAGCCGGAGGGACCCACGCCGAGGGCACGGTCTTCAAAATTACCTCAGCAGGCAAGCTGATCACGCTGCACAGCTTTGCGGGAGCCCCGACAGACGGCGCTTCCCCTTTCTCAGGACTGGTGGAATTCGGCGGGAACTTCTATGGAACAACCTCGCAGGGCGGGGCCAACGGTCAAGGCACGGTGTTTGAAATCACTTCGGCAGGCAAGCTGACCATTGTTTACAGTTTTTGTACGCAAGCAAACTGCACTGATGGCGCTCAGCCTTTTGCAGGGCTGCTTCAAGTTAGCGGGAACTTCTACGGGACAACGCGATTTGGCGGCGGGGCCAGCAATGCCGGCACTGTCTTCCAAATTACTCCAGCGGGCCAGCTGACCAGGCTTTACAGCTTTTGCGAACAAGTGAACTGCGTGGACGGCGACGTGCCGAGCGGAGGGCTGGTTCAAGCCATCAACGGGAACCTCTATGGGACAACGGTTAACCAGGGAGCCCATGGTTTTGGCGGCACAGTCTTCGAAATCAGCCTAGGGGGCCAGCTGACCACGCTTTACAGCTTTTGCGCCAAAGCTAACTGCACTGATGGCTATGCTCCCGTTGGAGGGTTGGTACAGGGCACCAACGGAGTCCTCTATGGGACGACGCTTAATGGCGGGACCAAAGGCCTTGCCGGCTTTGGCACAGTCTTCAAAATCACCACAGCAGGCAAGCTGACCACGCTACACAACTTCAATTTAACTAACGGTGCCCACCCTTACGGGGGACTGGTTCAAGCCAGCAACGGGGACCTCTACGGGGCAACAAGCTTTGGCGGCAACAGGTATGACGGCACGATCTTCAGCCTGTCTTTCGCGAAATGAAAAATACTTGGATGCGAAACCGTCTTCTGCAAGGCGGCTTTCTTCTTGTATCGCGCACAGAGGCAAACGGCTGAGCGATTGCACCAACAACGACCTGGGCGCGCACTTTTATGCTCCCCGACGTCGCCTGGAGCGTGGGCCCAGCGCGGGCAAATGAATGACCGCAGATAGTTTCGACGACGACAAAGGTGAAAGTGCGGCCGGCAATCTCACTGGTGAAGAACGGCAAGCTGTCGTTGGTTCCGCTTCCGGATGATCTGGCAGCGATGCTTGAGCGAACGCCCAGGAAATCCTGCTCGTGTTCAATTCCGCCAACTTGAGCAAGACTTTTCGGAAAGCGGCGGTTGCGATAGGATTAGGGAAGAGGCTTGTGGGTTGCGCCGGTCTGTCCTTGCAAGTGTCTCCAGTAAGCTCCTTGTAAGTAATTTAAATGGCGCTATCGTCTAGGGGTTAGGACGGAAGATTCTCAATCTTCAAACCCGGGTTCGATTCCCGGTAGCGCTACCAACCTCATCTCCACTATCTTGTTTCCCCCGCGTGCTTCCCTCCCTCATTTCCCTATGCGCCCATCCTTTGGATTAATATGCTCCCGTAAGTCGAACCAGCCAGGTCCAATGCCACGCACCCAAGCTGATCAACCGGAATGCTGGCCCGCACTCCCACTCGATTCATGGAAGGACACCTACGCCACGCTCCATATGTGGACGCAGATCGTAGGCAAGGTGCGGCTGCGCCTGACGCCGCTGGTGAACCACTGGTGGAATGTTCCGTTGTACGTAACCGCTCGCGGCCTGACCACGTCTCGAATTCCTTATGGCGAAAGGGCATTCGAGGTCTGGTTCGACTTCATACAACACCGGCTTGTGCTCGAAACCAGTGATGGAATCGTGAAGACGCTGCCTCTGGCGCCGCGCTCAGTAGCCGACTTTTACCAGGAATTTATGGACATGCTTCGATCCGCGGGGATTGAAGTGAAAATCTGGCGCATGCCGGTCGAAATTCCCAATCCAATTCCATTTGATCAGGACCGTGTGCATGCTTCGTACGACCCGGTAGCAGTTGAGAAATTCTGGCGCATTTTGTTGTCGGTGGACGCGGTCTTCACGCAATTCAGGGCTGGATTCATCGGCAAAAGCAGCCCGGTTCATTTCTTTTGGGGAAGCTTTGATCTTGCGGTCAGCCGCTTTTCGGGCCGCCGCGCTCCGGAAAGGCCTGGCGCCGATGCCATGACGCGTGAGGCCTATTCCCACGAGGTGAGCAGTGTCGGCTTTTGGCCGGGCAGTGGCGAGATCAAAGAGGCGGCTTTCTATTCCTACACGGTTCCCCAGCCTCAGGGATTCCAGGAAGCCCGGGTTCGTCCGGGCGCTGCGTACTATGATCGGCAGCTCGGGGAGTTCCTGTTGATGTATGAAAGCGTTCGCCAAGCCGAGTCACCTTCCGCTGCCTTGCTCGATTTTTGCCAGACCACCTACGAAGCCGGGGCGGAGCTCGGCAATTGGGACCGGAAAGCGCTTGAACGGTGAAGATTCCCGCTAAGCCGCAAGGGTGGAATTCCGTAAGCCGTTGAACCCGAATCGCTGAGCGTGGCATCTAGTAGTCACGACTTCTTGATCGACTTTAAAGGGAAAAATCATGTCTGTTTTGCCTTGGCCAGTACCCAGTGCGCTCGATCCCAATACCCAAGCCTTCCCGGCCTTATCCGAGGCACAGATCAATCGTCTCCGTCCACACGGCCAAGTACGGAAAGTTGAGCCGGGCGAGATCTTGTTTGAGCCGGGTGATTCGGAAGTCCCTTTTTTCGTTCTGCTTTCGGGAGGCATGGAAATCGTGCAGCCGGACCTTACAGGCGAGCGCCCAATCGTGACCCACGGTCCCGGCAGTTCACCGGCGAGATCACCATGATCTCTGGCCAGCGCTGTCTGGTGCGCGGGCGGGTCACCGAGAGCCGGCGAATTTCTCGAGATAAGTCCCGCGTAATTTGCGGTCACTGGTGGCAAGAGATGCCGAGCTTAGCGAGATTTTTATGCGGGCCTTCATCCTGCGGCGGCTGACGCTTATCCGTCGCGGCCAGGGGAATGTGATCCTGATGGGTTCACGGCACTGTGCCAGCACCTTGCGGATACGCGAGTTTCTCGGGCGTAATGCGCATCCTTATACCTTCGTGGATCTCGACACCGACAAGGTTTCGCAGGAATTGCTCGACCGGTTTCAAGTTAAGACGGAGGAAGTCCCGGTAGTTATTTGCAACGGCCGAACCGTGTTGCGCAATCCCTACTAACCAGCAACTGGCGGACTGCCTGGGTTTCAGTGCCAGCATTGACCCGGCCCAGGTGCGTGATCTGGTCATCGTGGGCGCGGGACCCTCCGGTCTGGCCGCGGCCGTTTACGGCGCTTCAGAGGGACTGGATACCCTGGTGATTGAAACCGAAGCTCCCGGCGGACAGGCGGGGTCAAGCTCCAAGATTGAAAACTACCTGGGCTTTCCCACCGGAGTTTCCGGAATGGAGTTGTCGAATCGCGCTCTGGCGCAAGCCCAAAAATTCGGGGCCAAGATGATGGTGGGGCACGGCGTTGTGCGGCTCGACTGTAAACGCCGCCCCTATGAGGTGGTCCTGGACAACGGCAGTGCCATCGCCGCCCGCGCGGTTGTCATTTCGACTGGGGCGCAGTACAAGAAACCCGCGATTGACAATCTGCAGAAGTTTGAGAATCAGGGCATCTACTATGGCGCCACCTTTATGGAGGCACAACTGTGCGAAAACGAGGATGTGATTGTCGTGGGTGGAGGAAACTCCGCCGGACAGGCCGCGGTGTATCTTTCGCAGACCGCGCGCCGAGTTTATATGCTGGTGCGCTCGGGGTCGCTGTCGGAACCATGTCGCGCTACCTGATTCAGCGCATTACCGACAACCCGGCGATTGAACTGCACTACAAAACCGAAATCGTCGCGTTGGAGGGTGACCGGCAACTGGAGCGGGTGACCTGGGTGGATCGGGTAAGTGGCGAAACCTCGACACACAATATCGGCCACGTGTTCATCATGACCGGGGCATCGCCGCGAACCGCGTGGCTGGAAGGCTGTGTGGCGCTCGACGACAAAGGTTTCATACTTACCGGCAGAGACCTGGATGTGCTTACCGGCGTGGCCTCAAATTGGCCCCTCACGCGCTTGCCGCAGATGCTTGAAACCAGTCTTCCCGGGGTGTTTGCCGTCGGCGATGTTCGCGCCGGCAATGTGAAGCGCGTGGCCTCGGCCGTGGGCGAAGGGGCGATTGCGGTCCACCTGGTTCACCGGGCTTTGGCGGAGGCCATAAATGCGTGAGGGGAAACTTGAGTTCCGGAGGTCAACATGTCGATTCGACCCATCAAGAAGTTGATCAAATCGAAGCCGACTCTGGAAGGTGCGGGCGTGCATCTGCGCCGCGCTTTCGGTTTCGGAAACACCAAAGACTTCGACCCGTTTCTTCTGCTCGACGATTTCCGCAATGACATCCCAGAAGATTATCTGGCGGGTTTTCCCTGGCATCCCCACCGCGGGATTGAGACCATCACCTATGTACTCGCGGGAACTGTGGAGCATGGCGACAGCATGGGAAATAGTGGCGTGATCGCGTCGGGCGACGTGCAGTGGATGACGGCGGGAAGCGGAATCATCCATCAGGAAATGCCCAAAGGCGATCCGGCCGGCCAGATGCACGGATTTCAGTTGTGGGCCAACCTTCCGGCCTCGCTCAAAATGACTGCGCCGCGTTATCAGGAAGTGAAGGCGCTCGACATCCCCGAGATCAAAGACGATGACGGCACTCGCGTGCGGGTGGTTTGCGGGAGTTTCTGGGGAAAGAAGGGCCCGGTCGATGGAATTGCCGCTGACCCGATCTATCTCGACGTATCGATTTCTCCGGGCAAACGAAAGACTCTGCCGGTAGAGACCACTCGCCACGCCTTCGCTTACGTTTTTGCCGGGGCAGGAAAATTCTGCAATGCGTCGGGCACCACTCGCAGTGCCGACCGAATCCGTCAAATGGTCGGACACGACGCCTCCGGTGGAAGCGGACAATCGCTCGCTGGTTCTGTTTGATCGAGGCGATGAGGTCACGGTCCAGGCCGGAGACGATGGAATCCGCTTCCTGCTGGTCTCGGGAAAACCTCTGGAGGAGCCGGTGGCCTGGTACGGCCCGATCGTCATGAACACGCAAAAACAACTGCAAGAGGCCTTCACCGAACTCCAGGAAGGAACATTCCTGAAAGAAAACAAGTAGGGATTACCCTACGGTTGGATCTTCCGCGGAACCTTCTAGCCATCGAGAACCGGCTCATTGGGCTGGCTGGCTCACCTTTGCTCCTGGCTTCTTGCTTGCACCGTTTCGACAAAGGGTGCCCCACTCTTGCGTTCTTTGCAAGGGTGGGAGGCAACGTTGCTTGCAGCGAGTCTGAGAACCGCACGTTACAATTCAGCGCTAGAAACCAACCCCTATGGCTGACGGTGGCCTGACTGTGTTGCCTCCCACCCTTCGCAAATAGGCGAAGGATTGGGCTCCCCTTGTATTGCTGGTACCAGCGGGATCAAACCGCAAGGGGTGGGCCCCCAATGTTAGCCCACCACCCCCCACTAGGTTCGTTCTCTCACCATCCCATGTGAGCAGGATCACAGCCAGTAGTGTGACCTGGCCGTCATGATAGGCTGGCTATGTAGGCCGCTTGGAATGCAATCGGGTTGCCGCAAGCACCCGATTGCCGCAGCAGAGGAGGAACCCGCCATGGCAGACACTCTCACCATCACCGACAATCGCACCAATAAGGCGTACACCGTGCCCATCGAGAAGGGCGCAGTCCGGGCCATGGATCTGCGCCAGATCAAAACCGGTCCGGAAGATTTCGGGCTGATGACTTACGATCCCGCGTTCATGAACACGGCTTCCTGCCACAGCAGCATCACCTTTATCGATGGTGACCGTGGCATCTTGCGTTACCGCGGGTATCCGATTGAGGTGCTGGCCGAGCACTGCACTTTTCTGGAAGTGGCCTACCTGCTTCTTTTTGGAGAGCTACCCAGCCAGGTTGAGCTGAAGGACTGGGTCAACGAAATCACGCACCACACCATGCTGCACGAAACCACCAAGAAGTTTATGGAAGGCTTTCGTTATGACTCGCACCCGATGGCGATGCTGGTCAGCACGGTGGCGGCATTATCGACGGTTTATCCCGAAGCCAAGGACATTCACGACCCCGCCAATCGCCTGCTGCAAATCAAGCGGCTGATCGCCAAGATGCCTTCGATTGCTGCCATGGCGTATCGCCACAATGTCGGATTTCCCTACGTGTACCCGGACAATGATCTCAGCTATCCGGAAAACTTCATGAACATGCTGTGGAAAATGGTCGAGCCCAAGTACGTGGCCAACCCAGTGCTGGCGCGAGCGCTCGACATCCTTTTCATTTTGCATGCCGACCACGAGCAGAATTGCAGCACCAGCGCCATGCGCGCGGTGGGAAGTTCGCAAGCTGATCCTTATTTGTCTACGGCCGCGGCGGCAGCAGCTCTTTCTGGGCCGCTGCATGGCGGCGCCAACGAAGAAGTTCTGAAAATGCTCGATGAGATTGGGTCGAAAGACAACGTGCCCGCCTACATGAAGAAGGTGAAGGACGGCCACGGCAAACTGATGGGCTTCGGGCATCGTGTCTATAAGAATTACGATCCGCGGGCCAAGATCATCAAGTGGTCGGCCGACCAGGTTTTCCAGGTGACGGGCCGCAATCCCAAGCTTGAGATCGCGCTCGAGCTGGAGCGGATTGCCCTGGAAGACGAATACTTCGTCAAACGCAAGCTCTATCCCAACGTGGATTTCTACTCCGGAATCATTTACCAGGCGGTAGGTTTCAAGCCCGAGATGTTCACTGTACTGTTTGCCATTCCGCGCACCGTAGGGTGGCTGGTGCAGTGGCAAGAAATGCTGACCGATCCAGAGCAGAAGATTGCGCGGCCGCGCCAGCTCTATACCGGACACGAGGCAAGAGAGTTCGTGCCGATGGAGAAGCGGACGGCGGTGGCCGAAATGAGACGGTGACTGTGAAGAGTGGCGGGTCTCGCGAATCGATGTAGGCGCGGGCGTCCCGCTCGTGCATTCTTGAGGCGTGTTCCGCGCGGAACACTACGAAGATTTGCACAAGTGTTCCGGCCGGAACGTTTTGTTCATATGATGTTGTACGTACGATAATGTAGGAAGTGATGTGATTTGTTGGATTTATCGGAATTTTCTTGTTTTGGGAAAAACGTTGTGCCCCGGCCCGGCAGACGGGGCGACGGTATTTTCGTGCATCCTGGGTCTCGCAACAGCGGCGAGACCTGGGCCACCCGTCGCTCGCGCTATTTCGAAACACCGCCCGCAAGCGCAGCGCTTCGCACGGAAATATCAACCCCGGCATACCGGACGGCTTGAAAATCAATGGTACGCTGTCCTTCATACGTTAGTTCCAAATGCGATGGGCTCAACCAATCCATCTTCACCTGCATACCATCGGGTGGTCCCTCGGAAAAGGCGAAAATCAACATGGCCTTCTGTGATCCTGTTGCCTGCTTCAGGTAGACAACCGTGGTCGAAGGACCCGGTGCTGCAAATCCGCCGTTCGTAAATGCTTCCGCCTTTGCGACCATTCTGCCATCAGGGGATCGAGATTCTGTCGACCACGTGGGAGCAGCCTTACAACCCGAAAACAAAAAGAGTGCACCAAGAATTGCCGGTAAGATCATCTTAAGTACTGAAGATGACCTATCCCGGTTGCGTCCACTCGTCAAGTTCAGGATTGCTCCGCTCATAGTCATCCTTTAGCCGGGTGCCCCAGGTTCGCGCCCCGGTTTTGGGCGCTAACCTGGGCGAAGAAATACTCTCCCGGTCGCCGCCTTCGGTTCTCGATCTCTCGCCGTCCATTCCGATTCGATCTCCACGATCCCACTCTCCCGCAGCGCATAGTGCCGATAGCTGCTCCACTGCCACTCCCCCGGGCTTACGACCAGACCGCGCTTCACCGAATTGCTCGGGCATCACTACGTATCCGTGGATGCACAGCTCAAAGCGGCGGCGCATGTCCTTCAGGCAGTGCACAAACAGATCAAACACTTCGGAGGTTGCGAAATAAGGCTGACGGCGGTAGCAACTGAAAATTACAAAGTGGGACTGTCCGGATTCCTGCAAGCGCCGGAGATTGCGAGGCATGAGAAGAACTTACACCTCTCCGGGAGCCGGGGTAAAGGGTTGCCCAGGTTAGCGCCCAAAACCGGGGCGCGAACCTGGGGCACCGGGCTCCCGCGCGGGGTACAACGTCTTGATAGATCACAGGCACCCCCGCCCCGCTCAAGCCAAAATCGGGCTTGAATGGGCGCCCCCCTTCGAACATTAAGATCCGGTTAATCCACAGCGAACGATTTGTCAGCGGGCTGGTTCCGGCATAGCCTATCCAGAGGAGTGAGCCATGAGCATCACCGACGTGAGCATCCCAGCCGAAATCTCCGAGCTTAGCCCTTACTCTCCCACCCGCTCCACGATCACTGGAACGCCACTGAGCGCCGAAGAACTGCGCAAGACAGAGACTTACTGGCGAGCCTGCAATTACCTCAGTCTCGGCATGATTTATCTGCTGGAGAATCCTTTGCTCGCCGAGCCGCTCCGCCCGGAGCACATCAAGAACCGCCAGCTCGGCCATTGGGGCTCTAGCCCAGGACTCTCTTTTACGTATGTTCACCTCAACCGGCTGATCAAGAAATACGACCTCAACATGATTTTTGTCGCGGGCCCCGGTCACGGCGCGCCCGGCGTTCTTGGGCCGGCATACCTCGAGGGCACATATTCAGAAATTTATCCGGAAAAAAGTCAGGACGTCGACGGCTTGCGCCAGTTTCTTAAGGAGTTTTCTTTCCCCGGCGGCGTGGGCAGCCACTGCACTCCCGAAACGCCGGGATCGATTCACGAAGGGGGAGAACTGGGATATGCACTCTCTCACGCCTGCGGCGCGGCATTCGATAATCCTGATCTCATCGTCGCCGCTGTGGTTGGCGACGGAGAATCCGAAACCGGCCCGCTCGCGACTTCGTGGCACATCAACAAATTTCTGAACCCTGCTCGTGATGGCGCCGTTTTGCCCATTCTTCACCTCAACGGCTACAAAATCGACAATCCGACTTTGCTGGCGCGCATTTCCCACGAGGAATTGGAAAATCTGTTCCGCGGCTACGGCTGGACGCCTTATTTTGTGGAGGGGCATGAGATCGACGCCATGCATCAAGCCATGGCGGCGACGGTAGAGCATTGCGTACTGGAGATTCGCGACCATCAGCAGGCGGCCCGGAAAAACGGCGTTTCGACCCGGCCGCGGTGGCCCATGATCGTTCTGCGCTCACCCAAGGGCTGGACCGCGCCGCGCGAAGTGGAAGGCCATTTTCTCGAGGGTTTTTGGCGCGCCCATCAGGTGCCTCTGCCCAATGTGAAGAAAGATGCGGTACAACTTCGCATCCTCGAGACCTGGATGCACTCCCAGAAACCCGATCCATTCTTTGATGGCAAAGGCGGGTTGGTTTCTCTGTTCAACGAACTGGCCCCTAAGGGCAACCGCCGCATGAGCGCCAATCCCCACGCCAACGGCGGACGCCTCAAAAAAGCCCTGCGCATGCCCGATTTTCGCGACTACGCCACGCAAGTCGACAAGCCGGGTGCAACGCAAGCTGAGAATACGCGTCCGCTCGGGGCTCTGCTGCGCGATGTGATGAAAGAGAACATGAAGAACTTCCGCGTCTTCGGGCCCGATGAGACCACGTCCAACCGGCTCGACGCCATCTATGCCGTGAGCAAGAAATTCTGGATCGAGGAGTTTTTCCCGGAAGACAGCGACGGCGGCAACCTGGCGCACGACGGTCGTGTCCTTGAAATGCTGAGCGAGCACACCATGGAGGGAATGCTGGAAGGCTACCTGCTCACCGGGCGGCATGGGTTCTTCGCTTCCTACGAATCGTTCGTCCACGTCATCGACTCCATGTTCAACCAGCATGCCAAGTGGCTGGAAATGTGCCGCGCACTTTCCTGGCGGCAGGCCATCGCGTCTTTGAATCTGCTGATCACTTCCACCGTGTGGAGGCAGGACCACAACGGCTTTACGCATCAGGATCCCGGCTTTCTGGATGTCGTGGTCAACAAAAGCGCCAACGTGACCCGCATTTATCTTCCGCCGGACGTGAACTGCCTGCTTTCTGTTGCCGATCATTGCCTGCGCAGCCAGAACTACGTGAACGTCATCGTGTGCGACAAGCAAAAGCACTTGCAGTATCTGGATCTGGAGAAAGCCATCATCCATTGCGCCAAAGGCATTGGCATCTGGGATTGGGCCAGCAATGACGAAGGGGGCGAACCCGACGTCGTGATGGCCTCCGCCGGTGACATTCCCACACAGGAGGCATTGGCCGCGACCGCGCTGCTGCGCGCGGAATTTCCCGATCTCAAAATCAGGTTCCTCAACGTGATCGATCTCTTCAAACTTCAGCCTACCAGCGAGCATCCTCATGGCCTCTCCGATTGGGACTTCGACTCGCTGTTCACCATCGACAAGCCGGTGATATTCAATTTCCATGGCTATCCCCAGCTGGTGCATCGCCTGGCCTACCGGCGCAAGAACCACGACAACATGCACGTCCGCGGGTACAAGGAAAAGGGAAGTATCGACACGCCGCTGGGACTGGCCATCGCCAACAACATTGACCGCTTCAGCCTTGCCATGGACGTGGTTGACCGCGTGCCAAAATTGCAAAAGATCGGCGGCCACGCGAAAGAAAGGTTTTTGAACCAGCAGATCGAATGCCGGAATTACTCGCGCCAGTACGGGATCGACAAGCCTGAAGCCGCCGATTGGACTTGGCCGTACTGAAGGCGATGCCTATCTGTGTGGCGCGGGCACCCCTGCCCGCGTATTCGATGGAGGCGCGGGCGTCCTCGCCCGTGCCCGGGAGCCTATGCAGTTGGTCCTTATTACATAGATCCTTCGCTTCGCTCAGGATGACAATAGCGAGAAAATCACGACGGATGTGGCACGCCCAGAATCACCCGCACCGCGTCCCGGGCGATCAACAATTCCTCATCCGTGGGAATCGCATAGGCCAGTAACTTGGAATCTTCACCAGAAATAAGTCCCTCTCGCCCAACCGCTGCCTGATTCTTCTGCGCATCTAAACGCAGCCCTGCCCACTCCATCCCGGCGCATATTCGCGCGCGAACATCCGCCGAGTTCTCCCCAATTCCGCCGGTGAACACGACCGCATCGGCCCCGCCCATCGCCGCCAGATATGCGCCGACATATTTCCGGGCGCGATAGCAGAAGATTTCAATCGCCAGCCGCACCCGCCGGTCGTCATGCTCTTTCAGCTCCGCCTGCAGCTCGCGCATGTCGTTGGTCAGCCCGGAAATTCCGAGCAAACCAGATTGCGTGTTGAGTAGCGTATCCACTTCCGACGCCGACATCCCTTCTTTTCGCCCGATCACATTGACGATCGCCGGGTCCAAATCGCCCGAGCGCGTGCCCATGACCAAACCTTCCAGCGGTGTCATCCCCATGGAAGTGTCGACCGAGGCACCTCCCTTGATCGCGGCCGCGGAACAGCCGTTCCCCAAATGCAATGTGATGATGTTGGTCTGTTCGCGCCTCAGGCCCCGCAAGGCGCGGTAGCGGAACGCCACGTAACGATGCGAGGTCCCGTGAAATCCATATCGCCGGATCCGGTGCCGGCGATAAAGATGATAGGGAAGAGCATAAAGGTATGCCTGCTCAGGAATCGTATGGTGAAACGACGTGTCGAACACCGCAACCTGCGGAATGTCTTTGCCGAAAAGCTCCCGGGCCGCCTGAATGCCTTTGATGTTATTTGGATTGTGCAACGGCGCCAAATCGATGCAATCTTCAATCCCTTTCAGCACCTTGTCATCAATCAGCGCCGATTGCTCGAATAGCTCGCCGCCATGCACCACGCGATGGCCCACGGCATTCACGTCGGCCGTGCTTTTGATCTCGGTTATCCCCGACCGGTCCGACGCGATATAGCGCATCAGGTAATCCAGGGTCGACGAAATGTCCCGCAACGGCGCGGTGAGCGTCCGGCTCGGCTCCTTGCGGTACTGAATATGAATTATTGCCTCGCCCCCGATGCCCTCGACCTCCCCGCGGCAGATGCGATCGTCCGTGTATTGTTTGATCCGCTCCACATCGGTGGCGATGATTTGAAACTTCAGACTGGAACTGCCCGAGTTCAGGACCAGAACGTTCATGGGGAAGATTTTCTTGACCAGAAAAAACCGCGCCTAGATATGTCCGGATTCCTGAAAGCGCCGGAGATCGCGGGGCATCCGATGAAGTTACACCGCGCGGGACCTGAGGTAAAGAGTGGCCCAGGTTAGCGCCCAACACCGGGGCGCGAACCCTTCGACAAGCTCAGGGCAGGCTCTGGGGGCACAGGCTAGCTGCGTTTTGCTCCCTCGTCGTGAAAAACCTGGCCGTCCGTTACCTCCAAGAGTGCCTCCCTCCCTTCGTACCCAACGTGGCTTGGGAAGCTGAGCACCCTGCAGAGATAATAGTGAAAGTCCTTTATCGGGACTTGGGAAAAGTCGAAATAGTCGACAAATGCCAGCTTGATATCGTCCGGACCAACGACCATGTCCTTTTCTTGATCCCAGTATCCTGCCTCCCGCGGGCCGCTCAACCGCTGGATCAGGATCAATGACCTTGCCCGTGGGACAACCTTCAGCCGAGGCGGAGGTATATCCGCACCCTCAGCCTGTGCTTCATACGAGAGTTCACTTACGACCAGTGAATCAAATAATAACTGTCGTATCTGTTCAAAAGCATCCAGGGAAGCGCCGACATTTTCCCGCCTCGAGAAATAGACGTTCCACAAGTTTCGCGCACACTCTCGATAAGTACTCATCAGGTCCGTGATGTCTCTCATGGCTGGCCCTTACTCACTGGCCGTCGCTGCGTTTGCCGAGGAATTCGGCAGTCCCAACTGGTCGAGCAAATGTTTGAACCGGGGATCGCTGCGCAGCGGATCAGCCACTGGCTCGGTGGGGAGATAGACCAGGTACTCGCAGCGCTCATCGTAAGCCTTTTCGAGCCATTCGAAGGCTTGGGTTTTATCGCCCAGACCAACGTACACCAGCGCCATGTAGACCGCTGGGACATAGCGCCGAGCGGAAAGCTCTCTCAGTCTGAGCAAGAATTCTTTCGGCTTCAGGACGGTTGCCCGAGACTCCGTATTCGTGGCCCAACAGGGCAAGAACTGCGCCGCTGTCGGGCGAAAGCGCGAGGATTTTCTGAAATGTCTCTTGCGCCTGGTGGTGCATTCCTTTTTGCTGATAGGCTCGGCCGATATTGACCAAAGCCACGGCATAGCTGGGGTCGAGTTCGAGCGATTTGGAGTTTTCCTCAATCGTGAGATCGAACTGCCGGGCGTGATAGTAGGCTTCGCCGAGAGCCGAGGTCATGAGCGGATTGACCGGATCCAGGTCGAGGGCCTTCTTGCGCTCGGACGATCGCTTCATCCACTTTGCCCATGACCGTCAAGTAGTATCCGTAGAACTGATGGGCCGTGGCGTAGCCCGGCCTGAGTTGGATGGCTTTCAGAAACTCGCTCTCGGCTTGGGGGAATTTCCGCTCGAATACTAGATAGGAATAGCCCAGCGACACGTGGGCTTCGGCGAGCGTGTCATCGAGTTTCAAGGCCTGGCGGGCGGCTGCTTCGGCTTTGGGGAAGGCCTCGTCCGGCCGCAAGACGGTGTAGGGGGCGGAACCCAAGAGCGCATAGCAGTCGGCGAGGCCGGCATACGGCGGGGCGTAGGTGGGATCGATCTCAATCGACTGCTCAAACAGGGTGACGGCGTGGCTGAGGCTTTCGCCGGTTCGCCGGTTCCAGAAATAACGGCCTTCCAGATAAAGAAGGTAGGCGTCGCGGTTCACCTGGCGCGCAGCGGAAGCGTCGTGCGGCAGCTTGGTCAAGACCTCTCCGGCAATAGCGCCGGCCACTTCATTCTGAATTCGCAGCAGGTCGGTGACGTCACGGGCGTAACTCTGCCCCCAAACGACAGCCTGGCTGTTGACCTGAAGCAACTGGGCGGCAATGGCGACCTGATCGTTAATGCGGCGCACGCTGCCCTCGAGAACATAGTCGGCTCGTAAGTCTTTTGCCAGACGCCCGGGAGCAGCCTCGGCATATGCCGGAGTCAGGCGAATGACTGACATCTTCTGAGGATGGAGTTCGCCCAGCCGGGTGACCATTTCCTCGGTGAGGCCGGCCGCGATGAAATCCTGGGCGGGGTCGCCGCTCAGGTTCTTGAACGGGCGGACCGCGAGCACGACTTTGGTTTTGGATGGCCAGAATCGATCTCGAATCAACGGCCAGATTAGGCTTCCCGCAACCAACGCTCCGAGTAGGAACGGAATCGCGAAAACTAAGAGTCGGTTTAGTCTTTTCTTTAACTTACCCGAACCAGAATCAGTAGCCGTTAAACTTTGGGCTTCGACCGGGCCGGAAATCGGAGTCGGTTCCGTCTTGGTGTCGTCATCAAGTCCGGTCTGTTCGTTCCACCAAGCGTCGAGTTCCGAGCGGAGGGCATAGACGCGGGGCTGCTCATCTTGAGACTCGGCTTTCAGCCGTCGAACCGGCAGCCCCTTACTCTTTTCCCACCGTTGGACGGTTCGCTCGGTCTTTCCCAGATGGTCGGCCACCGCCTTCCACCCCTCGAGCAGGTCAGGGGGTCGCCGCTGATCCAGTTCGGGTCTGGGTTGAAGGCCTTCTGACCCCATTCGTCAAGAGCTCCTGACACCGCGTTCTACGGGTGGGAATGGGGCAAAGTTTACTCTGCCTGCCCTGCTTATTCAATCAGAACACCTGCCAAGCCAACGACTTTACCGGATGTCGGACTTTGTCGCTTGCACGTCCACAGACAGGGAAGGTATTCAGGCTTTACGTGGGGGAAAAATCCACAACCCTAGGCCGTAGTCCCATCGTTGCCAATGGGGTGAGCCCTGCGCCTGCGAAATTTGGGAAGTTCAACCGAGTCCAGTGGCAAGTGTTATTGATCCTTATGCTGGTCAACTTCGTGAATTACGTTGACCGGCAAATCATTTTCGCCCTCTTCCCAGCCATCAAGCACGATTTCAGGCTCAGTTTTGCACAGCTCGGTTATCTCGCGGCGGCGTTTACGGTGGTCTTGTCTCTGAGCAGCCTACCGTTGGGAATGTTAGCTGATCGGCTGTCGCGACGCGCCGTGATCTCAGCGGGTGTTTTGTTTTGGAGTGCCGCGACTTTCTTCAGCGGCTTGGCGGGATCGTTCCGTTCCTTATTGATAGCAAGGGGTTTAGTCGGCGTGGGCGAGGCTGCGTACACGCCCGCTGGGGCAGCCGTGATCTCTGCTTCGTTCCCACCCGAAGTGCGAGCCCGGGTGCAAGGGACGTTTGATATTGGGATGTTCATAGGCGGTGCCACAGGAATTGCGCTAGGCGGAATCATGGCGGCGTCGTTTGGCTGGCGAGCAGCGTTCATGCTGGTCGGGATTCCCGGGGTTATCTTGGGCCTCAGTGCTTTGAAGCTTCCCAAGAGCGTTGCCCCCCTTCCCAAAGAGCGCATGCCCATTCGGGAACTGCTGCGCGTGCCGGCATTTCTGGCGCTGCTGGCGAGCGGCTGGTTCTGCAGTTTTGCCGGGTATGCCTATGTGGCTTGGGGGCCGGAGCTGGTACAGGACTACAAAGGTTTCAGTGCAAGTACGGCTGGTCTGGCGCTAGGTTTGACCATCGTCGTGGGCGGGACGCTGGGCATCGCTGTCGGCGCCCACTTGTCGGACCGGTTGGCGAAGATCTGGAACTGGGGACGCGCGGTGGTGGTTCCGATCGGTTTCGTGTTGGCAGCCCCGGCGATTTACTTTGCGCTTCATACTCGCGGCAAATTACCGTTCCTGCTGCTTTTTGGGACAGGCGCGTTCTTCCTGAGCTGGTACCACGGACCGCTGACTGCAACGATCCATGATCTGGTGCCGCCGCAGGGGCATGCCAGCGCTCTGGGTTTCTATTACTTGTTTGTAAATCTGTTTGCCATGGCGATTGCGCCGCTCATCGTAGGGAAGATCGCGGATCGCTACGATCTGATTACTGCTTTGCACATTCCGATTGCGGCGCAATTGATCGGCGCAGCGTTTTTTGTCGTAGTCATCTTTTGTATTCGCCGGAGTGGGCTTCGCCATCCGGTACTGGCTCGCCACTGGGGCGAGGAACATGGAGTTCTGGCACCTGCTGGTGAGTTGAGCTTCGAGAATCCGTAAGCCATTGGGCCCCTGCTTTACCAAGACTTTCGCCGCACAGGAGGAAGAGATGGGACAGTTGACGCAGATCACGCAGTTGACACCGGCGCCGCAAGCGCCTCCGGTTAACCACTACACGGCCTACAAGCCGAGACCGTTTACCCGCGAGGAGCGTGAAAAGGTCACCATTCTTTTCGGAGGGCTGACCTGGAAGCATGAGCGGCTGGTTCAAGGCGCGCTGCATAACATGAAATACAATTGCGAGCCTTTGCCCAACATCGCCCGCGAAGATCTGGATGCAGGCAAAGAGTTGATTGACGTCGGCGCATGTTGTCCCACAATTTTCACCACGGGAAGCCTGGTGAATTTCCTGAAGAAAGAAGTCGCGGCGCACGGCAAAGATGAGGTCAACAGCAAATACGTTTACCTCACCGCGGGCGCTTGCGGGCCGTGCCGTTTCGGCCAGTACCATGAGTCGTACTCGATGGCCCTGGATGGCCTGGGTCTGCGCGACTTCCGCCTATTTCTTCTGGCGCAGGATGAATTGGACCAGGGCGAGAGTGGCGGCGGCGGATTGAACATCAACATGCCGCTGAGCCTCGGCATTATCTGGGGCATTCTCTGCGGCGACGTCATCACGGACCTCGAATATCTCACCCGGCCGTATGAGGTCAATCCCGGGCAGACTGACGCCGTATTGAAGGAGTGCGTCGAGTATATGTACCAGGTTTTCCTGGAGCGGCCGGATCGCGGCGAGAAACTGGGAGCACTGGCCTGGCACTTGGCGAGCAACTATTTCACCAGCGCGCTTAAGGAAGTCCGCAAAAAGTGGGACACGATTGAGGTCGATCACCTACGCGTGAAGGCGAAGGTAAAAGTCACCGGCGAGTTCTGGTTGCAGACCCACGAAGGCGACGGCAACTACAACATCAAGCGCTGGCTTGAGATGGAAGAAGGCGAAGTGGTGCCGCCTCCGGTCGCGGTGTGGCTGCATTACCTGATGCATCCGGCGATTCGCAAGCTGGAGCATAGGCACGGAACGCCCAAACATCCTCGGGCTCAGGAAATGATGCTCAACGGGCTGGAGCGTATTTATCGCGGGACGTACAACCGATTCCGGAAAGCTTTGGCCAACTTACCGAACGAGCTTCCCGATCAACTGGAACTGCTGCGTCTGGCCGAACCGTTCTATCACTTCGAATTGCGCGGCGGCGAAGGTCATATGCTGATCGGCAAGGCGCTGCTGGCTTACCACCACAAGAGCGCGCACATGATCTGCGAGCTTTCTCCTTACTCTTGCATGCCCAACACCATGTCGGTCGGCGCGATGGCAAACGTTACGGGAAAATATCCGGATTTGCTCTATGCCCCGATTGAGGTAAAGGGAGACGCAGAAGTTCACGCGTTGTCGCGTTGCCAGATGATCCTTACCGAAGCCAAGAAGCGGGCGCAGGCCGAGTTTGAAGAGGCGCTGACTGAAACTGGGCTGACGGTGGAAGCGATTCGGGCTTACGAGGCGCAGCATCCCGAGGTTCGTCGCGCAACATATCGCGTGCCGCACATGGGTCACGCAGGCAAGGCTACGAACTACGTTCACCATCTGGCGAAAAACTGCGGTTTGGCGAAAGCCTGACCGCAGGAGGAACGACTCTAAACCGAAACGAGGCACATACCAATATGGCCAGTTTGGTGCAGATCCAGTCCGGGCCGGATGGCCTGCCGGTGACCATACAGTCGGTCGCAGTTCCGTCCGCGGCCGAAGTTCCGCACGACGATCGCGCGAAATTCTGCGGGATCGACGTAGGCAGCACGACCTGCAAATACGTGCTCGCTTCCGGCAAGGGTGATCTGATAGCTCAGGCCTATGAGCGCCACAACACCAAGCAGGCGGAGAAAGTACTGGAGTTTCTAACCCGGCTGGAGAGCGAGCACGGCCTGGCTCCGGAGAAGGACCGTATCTTCTTTACCGGCTCGGGAGCAGGCCTGATCGCGCCTCTGGTGGGTGGGAAACTGGTGCAGGAAGTAGTGGCGGTGGCGGCTTCGGTTGAGAAGTTGCACCCCGCCGTGCGATTTGTCAGTGAAATCGGCGGCGAGGATATGAAGACGATCTTCTTCAGCGGCAACGGCCCCAGCAAAAGCAAACAGGTGCTGATGCAAAGTGCCTGCTCGGGCGGCACGGGGACCTTCATCGAAAAAACCGCGCGCAAGCTGGAGATACCGACCGAGCAGCTTGCCAAAATGCGTTACACCGGGTTTACGCTGCACAAAATCAGCAGCAAGTGCGGCATTTTCGCCGAGGCCGATGCTAACACTCTGCTCAAAGCGGGAGTGACCGTTCCCGAGATCATTGCTTCGTTGTTCGAGGCGGTCGTCTATCAAAACCTAGCAACGCTCACACGCGGAAACACTCCGGTTCCCGAGATTCTGCTGCTCGGCGGGCCCAACCTTTTCTTTGCGGGTCTGCAGGAAGCCTGGCGTCACCATTTGACGAAGCTCTGGAAAGAACGCAAAGTCGAAATGCCGGAAGGCAAGGATCCGGCTTCTCTGATTCAGGTCCCCACAGATGCTCTTTACTACGCGGCGCAAGGCTGCATCGAGGTCGCACGGCGGGAACCGCCCACGGTGGGCATCTATCAGGGCATCAAGAAACTGCGCTGGTGGATCGACGAAGGCCAGCACGAAGAGAAAAAGAAAGCTGGCCGGGGCGGCTTGTGGAAAGACCTGGAAGAGTTGCAGTCGTTCCGGGCGCGCTATGGAGAGAACGGGAATGGCCATAGCAACGGGAATGGCAAGAATGGTAAGGGAAACGGCAACGGACATCACAAACCAGCTGCAGTTGTGAGTGTCGAGAACGCGGGCGGCCTAGGCCCGGTCTCGGTAGGCTGCGATTTCGGATCGACAACCGCGAAGGCGGTTTGCCTCTCGCCGCAAAAAGATTTGCTATTTTCCTGCTACGCGCTCAGCAAAGGCAATCCAATTGAAGATGCGAAAGCATTGTTCAGACAGATTCGGGAGGCGATTGGAGACGGGGAAATTCTTGGGCTGGGCATTACCGGCTACGGGAAGGATTTGCTGAAAGACATTCTTGGCGCTGATTGTCCCGTGGTTGAAACTATCGCTCACGCCAGCGCTGGCTTGCACTATTTCCCCGACGCGGACTGTATTTGCGACGTGGGCGGGGTCGACGTCAAGATCATGCTCTTGAACAACGGCGCCGTGACCGACTTTCGCCTGAATTCGCAGTGTTCTTCCGGCAACGGGGCCTTCCTGCAGGGTGTGGCAGAGCGCTTCAACATCCCCATGAAGGACATGGCGGACGGTGCGTTCCGGGCGCAATCGATGCCGCAACTTTCCATGGGATGCGGAGTGTTTTTGCAGAGCGACATCGTCAACCAGCAGCGCAAAGGCTGGCAGGCGGACGAAATTCTGGCCGGGCTGTGCGCGATCTTGCCGCTTAACGTCTGGATCTACGCGGGCGGGTTGAATAACCTCCGCCAAGTCGGGAGGAAGTTCATTCTGCAGGGCGGGACGCACAAAAATCTGGCGGTGGTGAAGACGCAGGTAGATTTCATCGTGGGAAAGGTTCCAGACGCAGAAGTTGTGGTGCATCCGTATTCAGGTGAGGCGGGGGCGATTGGCGCTGCGCTGGTTGCGCTGGACTGGTCGGAAGATAGCGGCGAGCGGACGCACTTCCGCGGGTTCGATGAGGTCGAGAACTTGTCATACAAGACGGCGACCTCGGTGGATACTGTTTGTCACTGGTGCCCGGTTAACTGCCAGCGCAGTTTCATTGACGTGAAGCTGTTGGGCGGCAAGGGGCGGACCTGGAGCAAGGTAGCGTTGGAACAAGGCTGGGAGCGCGTGATTGTGAACAACTCGTGTCCCAAGGGCCTGGTTGAAGACTTGAACGAGATGAAAGTGATCAAGGCGGGGATTGAGAAGACCAAGAGTGCTTTCCCCAACGTGGCTGATTTGGTTCGGACCGAAGGATTTCGCCGAGTCGGGGTCTAGGAACTCAGCGTGGAGGCAGAGTGATGTTAGTTTCGATTTCAAACTGGATCAGCAGCAAGAAGAAGCCCTCCGGTCCTCCGCGGATCAAAGATCGTTCCCAGCTTCGCGTCGGAATCCCGAAAGTGCTGAACATCTGGAGTACGCACCAGTTCTGGGTCGGTTTCCTGAAGGCGCTGGGTGTGGCGCCGGAGAATATCGTCTGGAGTTCTGATACCTCCGAGGAGCAGGGAAGGGAATTCGGCAAGGGCCGGGGCACGGTGGATTGCTGCTATCCGGTGAAGTGTATGAGCGGACATTATGGGGAACTGGTTTTTGGGCAGAAAAAGAAAATCAATATTCTGCTGAGTCCGATGATTCATTCCTTGCCTTCCGTGCTTCACGGCCACGTGGTGGATACCGTCACGTGCACGCGTGTGATGGCCGGCCCTGAAAACATCAAGTCGGGATTTCTCAAGGAAGGCGACGTTTTCGGTGATAACGGGATTATCTACGCTTCGCCTTTTGTGAGCCTGGGCGATCGGCATATGGTGGCCGAACAGCTCCATCTTGGGCTGAAAGACATTTTTGATCTGGATATGGAAGAAACGGCGCGGGCCGTGAAAGCCGGATTCGCCGCGCTCGACAGCTTTACCGCAAAAGCGCGGGCGCAGAGCCGCGAAATCTTGAACTGGTGCGCGCGAAATCAGAAGCCCTGCATTCTGGTGCTTGCTCGTCCCTATCACATGGACACCGGAATCGGGCATGAAATCGAAGGAGAACTGCAGGCTCATGGGTATCCCATTCTCTGGCTGCAGTATCTTCCCGGGGACGAAGATCTGATGAATTGGCTGTTTGCAAGAGACCTGCGCGAGGGCCGCATCAAGAGCCCGTTCGACATTTCGGACGTTTGGACTTCCTCGTACAGCAGCAACACCAACGAAATCATGTGGGGCGCGAAGGTGGCCACGCGCTGCCCTTGGATCACCTGCGTGGTCCGCCTTTCGAGCTACGAATGCGGCATGGACCAGCCCACCTATACGCCCACGCAGAAAATCGTCGAAGCGACGGGCACACTTTTCTTCAAATTCGGCGACCTGGATTCCACCAAGCCGAGCGGCAGCATTAAGATTCGAGTCGAGACGATCGTTCACTACCTGGCGAAATACTCGCAGAGCATCATTGAAAGAAAGCTGGCTTGGCTTTCTCCGAATTGTCCGCTGGAATTGCCGGCGGCGGTTGAAGCTTCGGCGGGTGAAATGTCTGAATCGGCGCAGCTCGTAGCCCGATAATTCGACAACGCTGCAACTTTTCACGATAGTCCCGTTCCTAGCAGTGACGCGCGACATCTGCGTCGCCCTCGTCGTACAATGCCCACTCCGAGATCTCCAAAATGACAAAGAAGATCCTCAATGTCGGCATGATTGGCACCGGTTTTATTGCCAAAGCTCACTCCAATGCATTCCATCAGACCGGATATTTTTTCAAAATTCCTTATGACATCCGCTTGAAAGTGGTCTGTGGCCGTGACCGGACGAAGCTCGACGCCATGGCTTCGCAATGGGGTTGGGAAGAAATGGAGACCGATTGGCGCAAAGTCGTGGACCGACAAGACATCGATGCGGTCGATATTGCCGTGCCCAATGCGCTGCATGCGCCTATAGCCATTGCGGCGGCCAAAGCCGGAAAAATGGTGCTGTGTGAGAAACCCCTGGCTGTTTCGCTGGAAGAGGCCGAGGCGATGGCGAAGGCAGTGCGCAACGTCCCCAATATGGTCTGGTTCAACTACCGGCGCGTTCCGGCAGTAGCGTTCGCGAAGCAGTTGATTGAAGAGGGGAGAGTCGGCCAGACATTTCACTACCGTGCTTTGTATTTGAATCAATCAGGAAATGATCCAGCCAAGGCCTCAGGATGGCGGTACAAGCGGGGGGACGCGGGTTCGGGCGCCACGGGAGACTTGATGTCGCACTCTGTGGATGAGGCGCTTTATCTGAATGGACCAATCACCGACCTGACGGCCATGACCCATACATTTTTTCCCGGCCGCGAGGTCGATGATGCGGTGATGTTCCTGGCGTGCTTTGCTAATGGCAGTATCGGCACATTTGAGGCGACGCGATTCGGCATCGGCTGCCGCAATCGCAACAGTTTTGAGATCAATGGTTCAAAGGGAATGTTGAGCTTCAATCTGGAGGACATGAATTCGCTCGAGTTCACCGACATGACTGAAGCGCCCAATTTGCTGGGCACACGCAAATTGATGGTTACTGGCCCCAACCAGCCCTATGCCGATAATTTCTGGAAGCCCGGCCACATCATCGGCTACGAGCATACGTTCATTGCCACGTTGGGAGATTTTCTGGAAGGGCTGGCGAACGGAAAACCTTTTCATCCCAACTTTGAAGATGCGGTGGCGGTGCAGCGAGTGTTAGACGCGGTGGAGCGCTCGGCCGCGTCGCGGAATTGGGTGAAAGTGAGTGACGCAGCCTGATTCAGGCTACTATTGCCAAGACTCCGCGCCACGGTTGCGAAATTTTGAGGGCCGCTTTAAGGTGTGATAGAAAATTTCGAACTGCTGTGCCGCCTGCCGCTCGTACCTGGGCCTCAAGACCTCGTAGGCGACTTCTCCTTCGTGCCGAATTACTTCCTGCAAGGTGAGAGCGTGAGCATACAACTGCCGGGAAAAGTGCAACAGTCTCTCGAGATCTAGCGCCTCAGCCGAGCGTTTCCTGGCAACCTGCGCCGAACGAGGGTAAGGACGTCGTCCGGATTTCATGTATGGCTCCTCTCGCCGTTTCCCGCCAGAAAGTCGTGACGATCCAGCGACGGCTCCAACATAGCCGCTTCGCCCCGCAACAGTCCAATGCATAATTTGGGTTGATCGTATCGAAAGTATTGTCGTTGGACAGCCCAATGTACCTCAGGCTTTGCTGATGGCGACGTTACCGGAGGGACGATTCCTGAGATGGCTCCAGGTCTGTAGGGGAGAATGATCGATGGTATGCAGGCTGCAGCGTCGCACTGGGGGCAAGCTCGCGCCCGCATCATTGGCCCTGCAGCGTGACCTTACCCGTCAGCTCGATTTGTGCCGCGGAGCGGCCGACGTAAATATCGAAATCGCCCGCTTCGGCGGTCCAACGCCGGTTTTTGACGTCATAATAAGAAAAACTCCGGCGATTGAGCGCGACTGACACGTGCCGCGTCTCTCCCGGGTTCAGTTCAACCTTGGTGAACCCTTTCAGTTCCTTCACCGGACGCAAAACGCTGGCATGCTTGTCGCCTACATAGACCTGCGCGACCTCCGCGCCCTTTTGCTTGCCGGTGTTCGTGACGTCGAAACTGACAGTAACTGGTTGATCGCCGGAAAACCTGGCAGGAGAAACTGAGAGATTCTGGTAAGAAAAACTAGTGTAAGAAAGTCCATACCCGAAGGGGAATAGAGGCTTGGTTCCGGCCTTATCGTAATAGCGATAACCGAGAAAAATGCCCTCGCTGTACTTCACCTGTTTGTCGCTCTCGCTTGCATAATAGTAGGTGCGATAAGAAGCGTTGTCTTCCAGGCGGCGATCATAGGTGATGGGCAATCTGCCGGACGGACTGTATTGCCCGAAAAGCAATTGGGCCAGGGCCGTGCCGCCCTCCTGTCCGGAGTACCAAGCCTGCAGCAAAGCCGGAGTGTGGTCGACCCAGGCGTGCATATCCACGGCACCGCCGGCGGTCACCACCACGATGACATTCTTGTTAGCTGCAAGCATCGCCTGAATTAATTCGTCCTGCCCGGGCGGCAGGCGAAACGAGCGATCGGCGCCTTCGCTCTCAATATAGGGGTCGAAACCCACGGCCAGCACGACGGCATCGGCTTTGGCGGCTAGCGCGGTGGCCTCAGGAAGTACCATGGCCGATGTGTTCACGATGCCGAGACGCAAACCAGGGCCGTTCCAATTCTCTTTGCGATAGGCTTCGACGCGGATTTTGTGAGGTCCGGGGCTTAGGTACAGGACAAGGTCATCCACGAGTGCGCGATATTGCTTCCATTCGTCCACCACCAACTTGTCGTCGAGAAAGAAGCGGACACCGCCTTCCTCACCCAGGCTTTGCAAAAACACGTGGTAGGACTCGGCGTTCCCGGCCACGTAAAAGCCTGTCCAGCGGGCGGATCGGAACTCATTGCCCAGAGGGTGGTCGGGCCCGAAGTTCAAATGCTTGACAGTCTGGGTGTCGAGCACCGCGCCGCTCAGGTCGAGAGAACTGAAGTATTCGACCTTCAGCCCCGGCTGCCCGTTCATGGCGCTGGTAACAAAGGAAGTCGATTCCGCCATCTGGGAAAGCGATCCGAGACCCGGACTGTACATTACGTTCGCGCTGCCGCTGAGATAGTTGGCCAAGCCCTCGAGATAGCTGACCGAACTGAAGGGGCGAACCTGCGCGCTGCCGCCGCCGACGGGCGAGGCGGGATAAGCACCCGGCCCGATGACAGCCAGAGTCTTGATCTGGGATTTATCCAGCGGAAGCAGATTGCCGTCATTCTTCAACAGCACCATGCCGCCCCGCGCTGCCTCGAGTGAGACAGCCCGGCCTTCGGGGTTGTACAGCGATATCGAGAGATCGGTTTGTTCGTAACCGCTCTCGAGCCAGCCAAATTGAATCGCTTTACGAAGAATGCGGCGCACGTGCTCGTCGATCGTGGCTTCGGTTACTTTACCAGCCTTGATCGCCGGCAGTAGAGTTTCACGATTCATGAACTTGCCGGAGGGCATTTCCAGGTCGAGGCCGCCCTTAGCAGCAGCAACTCCGTCGTAGGTGGCGTTCCAGTCCGACATCATAATGCCGTCGAATCCCCAGTCCCTCTTGGCGACTTCGTTGTTGAGGTAGCTGTTCTGGGTCAAGTGCTCACCGTTGGTCAGGTTGTAGGAATCCATGATGGAGCAGACGTGAGCTTCCTTGACCGCGGCCTCGAAGCTGGGCAAATAAATCTCCCGCATGGTGCGCTCGTCGATGATCGAATCCACGTTATGGCGGTCGTATTCCGAGTTGTTGCCCATGAAGTGCTTGATGGTGGCGCACACACCCTTTGATTGCACGCCCTCAATGTAGGCAACGGCGATGCGCGAGGTAAGGAAAGGGTCCTCACCGAAGTATTCGAAGTTGCGGCCGTTCATCGGGGCGCGATAAATGTTCACGCCGGGCCCCAGCAGGAAATGGACCCCACGCGCGCGGGCATCTTCACCGAGTACGACGCCCAGGCGTTGGGCCAGGGCGGGATCCCAGCTGGCCGCCAGGCCGACGCCGCCGGCGAGGGCGGTTGAGGGGCCGTAGTTGCGAATGCCGACGGGGCCGTCTGCCATTTTCAGCGCGGGAAGGCCGAGCTTGGGCATGGGGCGCACATAGAAATCATTGAGCCCGCCGATGTAGTCGATTTTTTCTTCCAGCGTCATCTGGCGCAGGATCGAGTCAACCCGCTTTTCGACGTCGCTCGGAGCAGGAGCGGTTTGGGCAAATAGAAGAGAAATGGAAGAAAGCAAAAGAGAGACAACTGCGAATCTGACTTTGCGCACGAATATTCTCCCCGCAGCGGACCCAGGATAAGTTCACCTGGGGTAAGTTCCTGGTCCAGCCCGCCGGATATGTGATCGCTACACTACAGTGGTGTTTTGTAGCAGCCGCATTCTAGCAGCGGGCGGCTCCTTCAACACAAAGCCGGCCCAAAAAATTTGGGCAGGCTCAATGAGCCTGCCCAGGGTTTCAGATCGCGCAACTCAGAAGGCGAACTTCAAACCAAACTGAATCAGGCGCGGAAGGTTGACGGTATTCGTGACAGCGCCGAACGTCGAACTGGTCTGGGTTCCATTCGGCGGGCCGAACTGGGGATGGTTGAAGATGTTGAAGAACTCCGTCCGGAATTCGACATATGCGCGCTCCGTGACGTTGGTCTTCTTGAAGATCGCGAAGTCGAAGTTGTTGACTCCCTGCTGGCGGAGCGAAGCGTCTACACGCGGTTCGTTACCGAAGGTCCAAGGATTAATTTGCGCGCCCGTTGCCGAATTGGGATCGACTCCGCTCGGCTCAACGAAGCAAGCTGTATTGAACCACTCCGAAAGCCGGGCCACAGCGCTGCCCGAGACGTTCTTATCGCATCCGGCGACATAGTCAGGCCGGAGGGTGCTTTGCCCGAGGAGGCCCGAGTTGGTCATTACGTTCGCGCCGCCCCAGCTGATCTTCACCGGGAAGCCGCGCTGGAAGGTCGTGGTGCCGTCTACGCCCCAGCCGGAGACCACCTTGCTGGTGACTCCGGTGACATCGCCCATGAACCGCTTTCCATGGCCGAACGGCAGATCGAGAACGTAGCTGAATACCAGGCGCTGCGAGACATCCTGAGAAGAGAGGGAACGCTCGCCTCCCAGGTTGTTCCAGTCCTGAATGGCTCCGGTTCCGCCGGTCGTGCCACCTTCCAGCCAAGAAGTGAGGGTATCGGTGTTCGACATCAGCTTGGCGTTGGTGTAGGAGGCCAGGAAGGTGCCGCCGCCCTGGAACCGTTTGGTGACGGTAGCCTGCAAGGCGTTGTAGCTGCTGCCGCAGCAACCCTGTCCATTCAGGTTAACCGCTGCGTACTGCGGGAATGGGCGGAAAAGCTGGCCCACAAGCAGGTTTCCCGGTCCCAGAGCGCTAGGGAGGGCGTTAGCCGGCGCACAGAGGGGGCAAGCGAACGGATAGGCTCCAGTGAAAGGTTGTGCGATGGTTACTGCCGGCTCTCCCCCTGTGGCATATTGGGCATGAGCCTGATTAATGAACTGATCCGGTATCTCGTTGATGTTCGGGTTCGATTGGGGCAAATGGACGCCATGAGCACCGGCGTAAGCTACGTCAGCGTAGAAGCCAGCGCCCAGCTCGCGCTGGATGTCGAAGTTCCATTGCTCGTTGTATCCGTACTTCTGTACGGTGTAGCCGGTCGCCGAGAAATTACTCTGGTTCAAGATGTACTGCGACACATTCGGCTGAGGGTTCCTGCCGGGCACGGCAATCAAGTTGTTCGCTCCCCCCGGATCTTGATTGAAAGGTCCTTGCCCAGCGCAGCTAATGACCCCAGCATTAACCGCACATGTATTCTGATTAAGAGTTGCTGCTGGAGTTACGCCGTGGTCATTGCTGGCAAAGAAGTTCGAGGTTGAACTGCTCACCGGATCGACGTAAGGGTTGGCGTTAAACGCCACGTAGTTGGGGATGAAGAATATGCCGTACCCTCCGCGAATTACTGTTTTCGGGTTCACGGAGTAGGCAAAGCCCAAGCGCGGCATGAACTGTTTCTTCGAAAGGGGCAAATTGTTCCGGCTGGAGTTTACCCCGGTCTTGACCAGGAAGAGATCGCCAAGGCACGGGCTGCCAGCTGCTCCGCTGCAGCCGGTCACCGATGAATTGGTCGCCTTCGGGTCGAAGTAGGTCATCTTGTCATAGCGCTCTGACCAGGGTCCTTGCAGTTCATAGCGCAGGCCAAGGTTCAGAGTCAGCTTCGATGTCGCATGCCAGTTATCGCCGAAGTACAGAGCGCGATAGGTCTGCTTGCCCGAAACTGGACCGGAGATGACCAGCGACCCGGTCGTCTGATTGCCGAATGCGGAACCCTGGCCATTGCCGTACCCGAGCAGGAAATCTGCAAAATCTTCGCCATTGTTATTTGGGCCCGCAATGTTACCCTTCCCGACCTGACCCACCGCATTCGATGTCCAAGACCCGGTGAAGGAGATGAGACCGCCACCAGTATTGGTTTGCAGGTAGTTGTCGTAACCCTCTTCGAGTTGGCCGCCCCATACGAAAGTGTGGCGTCCACGGATCATGGTGACCTGCGGGGAAATATTGAACTGCGTATTCAGATCGTCGATGGCGCTTTGCCCTTGGCTGCAGGTGACCAATGAATCATTCTGGCCGAAGCAGGGGGTTAGGGGAGTGCGCTCGATGTTCGGCACCAGCGCGTTGTAAGCCGCCGGCCAGCCTTCCTGCGTCATGTCGAAGCTGCTATTAATGGGATCCCGCAGATAGTGGAAGCGGCTGATGCTTGCGTTCGCGTTGAAGATCGTGGTGGGACTGATGGCGAAGTTGTAGCCGATGGCCAAGCTCTTGCTACGAGTGTCTTCCTCGCAGCGGTCCTTACACATACCGGTGCCGAAGGGGTCCTGCGCCAAACTCAAGAGCTTCCAATAGGCAAATCGGCCCCAGATCGTTTGCTTACTGGTGATCGTCTGGTCTACACGGGCCATGTATGTGTCAGTGTCGCCGCCCGTGCTGGTGGCCTTCAGAAAGTTGAGCACGGTTACGCCCGGACCCGAGGTGGGGGCGGCAATCAGCTTGTTGAGCAGGAACGCCGACGTGGGATTGATGAGATTGCACCGGCGCTGCCACAGGTTGTAGAGAGGCAGTTAAACGGAATTGGTGTCCGGGCTCCCGCGCCATTTGCTGATAGCGGGTCGTAAAGCTGGTGAGTGAGGGTGCCGGCAGTACTTCGGGTCTTTGCAGAGCCCTGGCAGCGGTGAAGCCCGCGGTGCAAAGATCCGAGAAGTCGCCCGCGCGTTCCGCGGCCGTGGGAACCGTGGTGTTAAACACAGTGGCGCTGCGCAGCCGGAAGCCTTCATAACTGAAGAAGGCGAAAGTCTTGTTCTTGATCACCGCACCACCGATGGTGGCGCCGAACTGGTTCTGCGTGAACGGCACTGGCTCGTTCGATTTGCCGTTCTCGATTTCGGACGCTTTGTTGAAAAATTCGTTCGAGTTGAAGACCTTGTTGCGCAGGTATTCGTAGCCCGAACCGTGCCAGGTGTTGGTGCCCGATTTGGTGCTGATGTTGATGACGCCGCCCGCGAACTTACCCCACTCCGGGCCGAGGTTGCTGTATTGCACTTTAAATTCGGAGACCGCGTCCTGGGTCGGGACCATGAACGGGAGGTTGATGTAGCCGATGTTCAGCGGCTGTCCGTCGAGGTAGATCGCGCCTTCGTTGGCGAACGCGCCGCCAATCTGGTAGTTGGCGAAATCGAAGGGGTTCTTGCCTACCACTGTGCCCATCGTGTTGCCTTGCGGAACGACGGACGGAGTAATCGTGGTGAGGTTGTAGATGTTTCTGCCGTTCAAAGGCAGTTCGTTGGCTTCGCGCTGGTCGACCACCGTGCCAAGCGAGGAGGTGTCGGGCTGGAGCAGCGGGGTTTCAGACGTGACTTCGATGGTCTGGCTGACTTCGCCCACTTGCATGGCGGCGTCGATTCTGACGCTCTGCTGCACGTCCACCGAAATGGGCTGGCGGGTGAAGTGCTTGAACCCTGCCTTCTCGACGTCCACCCGATATTCGCCGGGTGTCAGGTTCACGAACGAGAACAAGCCATCTCCGCCGCTCTGCACAGTGCGCTTTTCTGCGGTGCCGAGGTTGGTCAGGGTAACTGTGGCATCCGTGATCGAGGCCCCAGAAGTATCGGTTACCGATCCGGTAATTGCGCCGTAAGTGCTCTGCCCGAGCAGGAGAGCTGAAGAGGAAAGGACCAACACAAGACAAAACACGACTGCCGAGAACTTGCGACGAAGCATATCCACCCCCACGCAGGTTGGAAAAATCTGCGACAGCATGGAACACGGGCATCTGCGTTGTCAAGAAAAAAAAGGACTTTCTGCCATGGGTAAACGATTACCTTGCTTGCGGGGAGTGGTATGCTTACCCCGCCATGGCGGTCACCATGATGGATATCGCCCGCGACCTGCGGGTTTCAGTCGTGACCGTTTCCAAAGTTCTGCGCAATCAGGGGAAGATCAGCCCGGCTACGCGGAAGCGCGTACTGCTCCGGGCCCGGCAGCTCAATTATCAGATGAACTGGGTTGCGCGCAGCCTGGTGACCCGCCGTACGTACACGATCGGGCTTCTTCTGCCTGATTCTACGCACCCTTTCTTCGCGGAGATCGCCCGATCCGTGGCTCTCACGGTGCGGCCCCACGGCTATCACGTGATCATCTCTTACTTTGAAGAAGACCCCGCGCTTGAGGCCGGAGAAGCCGCGTCTTTGCTGGCCCGGCAAGTGGACGGCCTGATTCTGGCCTCAGTCCAGCCGAATGGACGGGTCGAACTATTCGATCAGATTCGCGCCCGGAAGGTTCCCTACGTTCTGATCGACCGTCCCATTCCGGGATTAAATGCCTCTTTTGTTGGCGCGGATAACCGCGCGATCGGCAAACTAGCGACCGAACATCTCATTGCTCGAGGTTGCCAAAGAATTGCTCATCTGCGCGGCCCGGATGTTGGGATTGCGACGGCGCGGTTGGAAGGGTATCGTTCCGCATTGGCCAGACATGGGTTCCCGATCTTGGCTGATTACATCGTGACCGCGGGTCACGGAGATGAGTCCGGCTATCAAGCGATGCGCCGGTTGCTGCAACAGCACCCGTTCCCAGACGGTGTCTTTTGTTACAACGACCCGGTGGCGATCGGCGCTATGAAATCAATCACAGAGGCGGGGCTGAGTGTGCCCTATGATGTCGCGGTGGTCGGCGCCGGGAATGTGCGTTATTCCGATGTGCTGTCGGTTCCCCTTACTACGGTTGATCAAGGAACCGCGGAGATGGGAACGCGAGCCGCGGAACTTCTGGTGGAACGAATCGGAGCAAAGCGCTCGCTGCGTCCGAAGACGATCCTGATCCCGCCGGGGCTCATGATTCGGCAGTCCACGCAGAGGTAGGCGACTGCGAGATAAGGATTGATTCTCGGACCGAGGTGCAATCGATTACGCCGCGCGCTATGCTAAACACCTAAGGGAATCACCTAAGGGAATCACGGGTTGTCGAGGAAACTTCCACTTTTTGCCGGCATCGTTGCGCTGATGGTGTGCGCCGGGTTTGCAGCGGCGCCGGTATTCGACGTGAAACTGCCGCGCGGGCTGGACTTCACGCTGCAGAATTCGCCCACCCCGCAGAAATATTTGATCGAAACCATGCCCGGCGGCGTCGCGCTTCTTGATTACAACAACGATGGTCTGCTGGATATCTTCTTCGTGAACGGAGGGCGCATCACGACTCCCATATCCAAGCCAGACAATTTCGACCGGCATGATCCGAAGTACTGGAACCGTCTCTACCGGCAGAATAAGGACGGCAGTTTCACCGATGTTACCCAAGCTGCTGGCCTGGCGGACGCAGGCGACGGAAATTATGGTCAGGGTGTGGCCGTGGGCGATTACGACAACGATGGCTATCCGGACTTGTACGTCACCAGCTACGGAAAAAACATTCTTTATCACAACAACGGTGACGGCACTTTCACTGACGTTACCGCAAAAGCGGGCGTGGCGGCGGAGGGATGGTCAGTCTCTGCCGGGTTTTTCGATTATGACAATGACGGGAAACTGGATTTATTTGTGACCCGGTACATGGAATGGGACATGCAACACAGCAAGGATTGCGGCGGTGCGTTTCACACCTATTGTCCGCCGGGCGAGTTTCCCCGCACGACCAATATTCTTTACCACAACCGGGGAGACGGCACGTTTGAGGATGTCAGCGTGAAATCGGGGATTGCGAGCAAGAAGGGGCACGGGTTAGGTGTTGCCTTCGCGGATTACGACGGCGACGGATTCACTGACATCTATGTCGCCAATGACGGCATGCAGCAGTATCTTTGGCACAACAATGGCAACGGGACGTTCACCGAGGTAGGTCTGGAGGCGGGTTCGGGATTGTCTCTTGATGGAGGGCCTTTGTCGGGCATGGGGGTCGTGTTCCAGGACTACGATAACGACGGGCGGCCGGACGTGATTGTCACCACTTTGCCACGTCAAACTTACGGAGTCTTTCACAACGAAGGCAAAGGCACGTTCAACGACCAGGGACTGCAGACCGGGATCGCGATGATGTCGGGCGTCACTTCGGGCTGGGGCGTGGGCCTGGAAGACTTCGATAACGATGGGTGGAAAGACCTGTTCATCACCCAGGGCCATGTACTCGACAACGTGGAAAAAATTGACCCATCCTTGCATTACCTTGAGCCGACATTGCTGGCGATGAACCGGAATGGACGCTTTGAGCGTGTGGATGCAGGGACTGATGCGTTAGTTGCAGGACGAGGCGCGGCGTTCGGTGATCTGAACAACGATGGTTGGATGGATGTAGTGACCAGCGTGATCGGGGAACATCCGCAGGTTTTCATGAATCGTGGCGGGAGCGCTCACTGGCTGACCATCACATTGCGCGGCACGCGCAGTAATCGCGACGGTCTAGGAGCGCGCGTGCAAGTCAATGGGCAGGTTCGTTTCGCCACTACGGCGGGCAGCTATGAGTCCGCCAACGACAAGCGTCTCCATTTTGGGTTGGGCGAGGCAAAAACCGCTGACGTGGAAGTCATTTGGCCTTCGGGCACACGTCAGACTCTGAAAGATGTTCAGGCGGACGAATTTCTCGAAGTGCGCGAACCGGAGCGGCCGTGACGGTGATACGAGTAATTCTCACTCTTTGGCTGGCATGGCAAGCCATCTCGCCCGAAGCCTTGAAACATTTGGAGGCGGCGACAGAGGCCGAGCGGCTCAAGCAGTTCGATGTTGCGGTAGCGGAATATCGCAAAGTCACAGAGCTGGAACCGAAATTTGCTCAGGGATTTGTCAGCCTGGGGCAAGCCTATATTGAGCAGCGGAATTACTCTGCCGCCGCCAGTCCGCTTAAGCATGCGTTGGAGCTGGATCCCAATTTGGCAGCGGCGCACCAATTGCTGGGTTACGCACTACTTTCCCAAGGCTACTACACGGAAGCGATCTCACATTTGGAGCAGGTGGATGATCCCGGGGCCTTAGGGATTGCCCAACTGCAGGCAGGAAAGCTGCCTGAGGCAATCGCGAGTTTGCAGACAGCTCTCGCCCGCGAGCCCGGCAATGCTGATTTGCTCTACTATTTGAGCCGCGCCAGCGGGTTGTTCTCAAAAGAACTCGTGGATACGTTGATGGCGCAATCTCCTGACTCCCCGCGCTCGCACCAGGCCATGGCGGAGAACTATTACGTGCTGCGGCAAATGCCGCAAGCGGAGAAGGATTACCGCGAAGCTTTAAGACTGCAACCAGATTTGCCCGAAGTCCACATGGAACTGGGTGAGGTCTACGCCAGCTCGGGACAATGGGACAAGGCAGAAACGGAATTCCGGGCGCAAACCAAGATCCAGCCAGGGAACGCGGAGGCCGCCTATCGCTTGGGGAACGCGTTGCTGCAACAGGGAAAAGCGAAAGAAGCGCGGAATGAGCTGCAACGGGCGGACCGTCTACTGCCCGGCATGCCGGAGACGCTTTATTCATTGGGCAAGGCTTCGGCGCTTGAAGGTGATGCCGCTTCCGCTGAAAAGGCCTGGACCAAGTTGCTCGAGATCGAAAAGGGCACCCCGCTCGCAGCTCAAGCCCATTTCGCGCTAGCGGGTCTCTATCGCAAACAGGGAAAAACCGTTGAAGCGGAGCGTGAAATGAAAGAGTTTGAGAAGCTTCAAGGCACCGGCGCGCAACCCTGATACATCGTTAACCCAAGCAGGTCCACCATTCAAGAAATTCCGGAGAGTGATCGTGAGAACCATTCACACTATCGAATACGCGGAGGCCAAGCGGGCTATCGATGTGATCGTGGAGAAGGCGCTGCAGATGCAGAAACCCGCGGTGATTGCGGTGGCCGACTGCCAGGGAGAACTGATTGCCTTTGCCCGCATGGATGGAGCGCCGGTGTCCTCGATTCGCGTCGCTGCCAACAAGGCATGGACGGCCGCTCGCGAGCGCAAACCGACAAAAGATATCGGGGACAAAGTAAAACACCCGGAAAAGGGTTTTGACATTGCCTATTACGGCGATCCAAGATTTGTCGGATGGGGTGGTGGCATTCCGGTCTGGAAGGACGGCGAAGTCGTGGGCGCGGTAGCCGTCAGCGGTCTTCCATCAGTTGAGGATATTGCCTTGGCAACTCTGGGGGTGGAATCGATCGCTGGTTGAACCCTCCTCACATATCCGAGCAGAGAGCCGCTCCGCCCGCAATCCCGGAATCGGCGCCGTAGCGGGCCTGGAGCAAGGGGACTTCCTGGCAGCGCGAGTTGACGCAGAAGCGGGGAAGCAGGTTCTTGATCTCTCCGAAAAACGGCACCAGCATCGAGGCCACGCCGCCGCCGATGATAATAACGTCGGGATCCAGCAGATCGATCGTATTGCCGATCCACAGCGAAAGAAGTTCAACGGTCTCGTGAAGAACCTCTGTCGCGAGAGGATCGCCTTCCGCATAGGCTTTGCCCACCATCTCACTGGTTACCGCCTGGATGTTTCCGTTAGCAAGGTCGAGCATTTTTGAGTGAACCGCGGTTCCCCCGGCTAGTTTTGCCTGTGCTCGTTTAGCGATAGCGGGGCCGGCTGCCAGGATCTCGACGCAACCTGGTTTGCCGCATCCGCAGCGCGGGCCGCGATAGTCGATGCTCACATGACCGCCCTCGCCCGCCGCGCCGGTGCGGCCATGGTAAATCTTGCCATCAAAGATGATGCCCGTACCAATTCCGGTGCCGATGGTCGCGTAGAAAACAAAGTGATATCCCTGACCAGCACCCCATTTCACTTCAGCGAGAGCCGCGGCATTGGCATCGTTATCGACCTTGACGGGCACGCTGATAAATCTTCTCGACCTCGGCAGCCAATGGGAAGTTGCGCCAGCACGGTACATTCGGAGGGTTCACAACTACCCGGCCTTGGGATCGAGCGGCCCCGGCGAACAGATTCCGATTCCGCGAATCGAGTTTCGAGCTTGTGGATTGCTGGTGAACAGGGAATCAATGGCTGAGGTCACCGAGGCAAGTCCAGCCTCAGCGGTACCGTTTGCCGCCATCGGGGTACGAGTCTGGCTCTTGATTTCGCCCTGGCTATCGACCAAGCCGGCGGCGACTTTGGTGCCGCCAACATCCACGCCAACAAACAGTGCGGATTGCTTTTCTTGACGACATAATGATCCCGGACGAGCCGAATCCAGAACAAAGGCGCAACGGCTCTCCGCCCGACTAGCCCGTGGCCAGCTTCTTCTGCATTTCCTCCAACGTAACGCCTTTGGTTTCTGGATACACAAACAGGACGACGAAGAATTGCAGCACCATCATGGCGGCAAAAAACAGGAAAGGATATCCGCCAGATCGGGCGGCCACCAAGGGGAATGCTCCAGAAATAGTCGCGTTCATAATCCAATGGGTGAAACTGCCCAGGCTTTGTCCCTTGGCCCGCACATTGTTGGGAAAAACCTCCGCCAGATAAACCCAGATGACCGCGCCTTGCGAGAAACCGAAAAACGCAATGTAAGCAATCAGCAACCAGACAAGCGAACTCTGATGTTGGTTGGTGAGGAAGATGGCCGCGACCCCAGAAAGGCAAAGGGCAGTCCCGACTGACCCGACGAGAAGCAGAGTCTTGCGCCCGATCTTGTCGATAACTGACATGGCGATCACAGTAAAGAGCAGATTGGTCGCCCCCACCGCCACGGCCTGCAAGTTGCCGGATACTTTGCTGAAGCCGGCGTGAGCGAAAATATCATTCATGTAATAAATGATTACGTTGATGCCCGAGAGCTGGTTAAACATGGCAATCGTGACCGCAAGGAAGATGGGGAAACGGTGGGCGCGGGAAAATAGTCGCTCTCCCGACTGCTGTTGCTCGACTCGGATGGACTCCACGATATCCTGAAGTTCCTGCTCATAGTTTTCTTCGCCGGTCATCTGAAGCACGCTGCGAGCTTCTTCCACGCGGCCTTTTTTGACCAGCCAGCGGGGGCTTCGCGGTATTGTGAACAGCATGAGAAAGAAGAACGCCGCGGGAATGGCGGTGACGCCCAACTCCCAGCGCCATTCGGCTGCTCCGAAGCCCTGCAACCCGATGACGTAGTTCGAGAAATACGCCAGCAGAATTCCGAACACCACGTTGAACTGGAACACTCCCACCAGTCTTCCGCGCCACTTCGCAGGGGCGATTTCGGCAATGTACATCGGACCCAGAACTGAGGAGCCGCCAATTCCGAGTCCACCTAGAAAGCGGAATACAAGCAGCGAATCCCAGCTCCACGCAAACGCGCAACCAAGGCCAGAGATCAGATAAAGGATGGCCATGAGCCGCAGGCTGTCTCGCCGGCCAAATCGTTCTCCAGGAATGCCCGCCAGCAGAGAGCCGAACACGGTTCCCCAAAGCGCCATGGAAACCGTGATACCAAGTAGCTTCGGAGTGAGGTGGAATACTTGGGTGAGAGCCGAGGTAGTTCCCGAAATGACAGCCGTGTCGAATCCAAACAGAAGCCCACCGAGAGCCGCGACAATCGTGCTCTTGATGAGGGTCGAGTTCAGTTTCATTCCGACTCCTGCGGATCAGATTTGCAGATCCCAGACTCGGGACGTCGCACAGCCTTCGCACTCTATCCCAGATTATGTACAGACGCCAGCGGGAGAGGTTGCGAACTTGTATCCGCCGCTCAGCCAGCTTTTGCGGCCTTGAGATTTGCCATCGCAGCCCACGTAATGTAAAGAACAGCCGCCAACGGGACCAGAAACGCCATTTGCATAGAGTGAGTCGTATCCGCCAGCAGCCCAGCCAGCGGCGGCAGGAACGCGGCGCCCACGATGGCCGTGACCATCAGTCCGGACAGTGGGTTCACCTGCTCGGGCATGCTATCGACGGTGATGGAGAAAACCAGCGGGAAGATATTGGCGAACCCCAGACCAACAAGAAAAAAGCTGGCGACAGCAATTGGTTGCGAAGGGAGAAACAGTCCCAGTAAACCGATAATCGAAAGCAGACAAGTCAGGATGAAAAACGTCTTGGCCTTCATCCAGTTCAGGATGACGCCGCCGGAAAAGCGGCCAATGGTGAGCGCGGCGTAAAAGAGGCCGGTGCCGAGCAGCCCCGTTTTGGCTATATCGATGGCGAAGCGCTCTTTGAGATAAAGCGGAATGTTCGCGCTGACCGAAACCTCTGCTCCCACGTAGAGAAAAATCGCCAGGACCATCATGGCGACATATCCGTTCTTCAGCAACGCGAGACAAGAGGCCAGACTGGCTGTCTGATGCCCGGCCGCTGGAGTGGTTTTCAAGTGCAAGCCGGTTGTGGCCAGCAGTGTCAGAATAACGGCCACGCAGTAAACCGGGAAGATAACCCGCCAGCTTAGGCCAAAGAAGCGGGCTGCTATCACCGGAATCAGCGGGCCAGACAACGAACCAATTGCTTTGACAAACTGGGCCAGGGACAAATTCCGCGAATATTTTCCTTCTTCTGAGACGTCGCGCATCAGCGGATTACCCGCCACTTGCAGCGTGGTGGCTCCGGCGCCGAGCAGCAGCACAGTCAGCAGGAACATGGGAAACGTCGAGAAGCCCATCACGGCGGGAATCAGCAGGCCCGCCAGCATGATGCACAGGCCTAAAATCAGAATGAATTTCTTGCCTTTCTTGTCCTGATACACACCCATCGGTACGGAAAGGAAGCCGAACATCACATAGCCGGTGAAGGCGATCAGTTGGGCAGTGAAGGTTGAGAGGCTGAACTGCTCCTTGGCCAGGCCAACAAAAGGTCCTGCGGCGTCGCCGAACCCCATGGCGAGAAAAGCGAGAAAAACTGGCATCGCTTGATAGATGGAAGGCTTAGCCACAGCCGAAGACGCTCGGCGCCGATTCCTGCGGCATAGGGAATGGTTCCTCTCAGTCGGGAAACTGACCACAGCGAGGTTCATGATACATGCGCTGTCCACTGCGGCCAGCGTCAAGCTTTCATTTTGGTTTGCAGAAGATTCAAAAGGGGACGGTCAAGCTGGTGGCCCTGCCAATTTTCGTACTTGGTCCCCGGGCGCTCGGTGTCGAGGATGCCGAAAGGACCGCGAAAATTCCAGAGAGCCCATCCACTGTGCAGACCGCGCAGCACGTCGAGCGTGTCGTTAAACCAGGCGAGAACCACGTCAGGTGGTGTGTGCTTGTAGCAACCCATTTCGCCGAAGTGAATGCGTACTCCCTTTTGCGCCAGTTCGCCCCAGGGTTGGAAGGTTTTGACCAGCGTTTGCCGGTCGCAAATCACTTTCCCACTGCTGTTCTTTAGCGGCCAGGTTGGAAGCGGCGTTGATCTGCTCACAAACCCCCGGGCCCATTCGCATTGATAATGAGTGAGCTCAACTGGATTGTAGGTGTGGCAACTTTGCAGAATTCCGGTCTCGAACAGGTCGGGAATAGGCCATGCCGCCCCCGAGA
The DNA here is from genome assembly GCA_963759395.1 of uncultured Acidobacteriota bacterium. GTDB lineage: Bacteria > Acidobacteriota > Terriglobia > Terriglobales > Acidobacteriaceae > CAVWZH01. The sequence goes on from CAVWZH010000007.1 coordinate 1,064,233, forward strand.
TAGCCGTCGGTAACAATCAATCGTTCCGGATCTTGTTTGCGAATCCCATCGACCGCGGCCTTTGCGACTCGTGAATAATTCTCTGGCGTGACGCCGCTCGATCTCGACTGTTGGCGCGATCTTCGGGCTTCATGCGATCGAGTTCCTTCTGTTCCGCCGAGGTTGGAATTACCAGCGGTTCGTTCACCAGGTTGAAGCTCAGCCGTTCGCTGGGGATCCCTTTGTAACGTTGGGCGAAATAGGTCCACTGGTGCACGAACGCATCGAGAGTTTTCGGATCGTCATAGACGCTGGTTTTTTCTTTGGTGATGTGGATACCGGTCAACGACTCGTCGAGCGTGTCCAGAATGCACTCGCCCGGGGCGCGGTGAAGGCAAATATTGACGTGGACACCGTACTTTTCGCCCAGGCGAACGGCGCGATCAATGGGCTCGACTTTTCTCTCGTCAATGGTGAAAAGATCCGGGGCAGTCCAGAAGCGGTAATCCATCGGCAAGCGGACCCAGTTGAATCCCCAATCGCGAATCCAACGGAAGTCGTCTTCCGGGAATAATCCATCATCTTTGTAAGGGAAATACTTCATCCAATCCTTGTCGGTAGAGAAATACTCGAGCAGATTGAAGCCGTACCAGGATGGATTCGTCGCGGATGCAGCGGACCTCGCGGGTCTCGGATTGCCCTGGGGCGAGTTTTGCGACAAAGCAAGCAGACGTTCCACGCCGGCAGGCATTGCCACCGCCGCCGCAGCCACGGTCAGCGATTTCAGCAAGGTGCGGCGATCAGGATTTGCGGGCGCGTTTTTTGCAGTTCGAGTCTTCGTTTCCACGACGAGTCACCTCGATGCTTTTCATGATCAGGCCGACTTCAACAGATCTTTACCTGCAGCCGATTCCAAAACCGCCTTGGCGGCGAGTATGAATCCCAGCGTGTGCGCCATTCCCGCATGCCATGGAGCGGAACACGACATCTGAGGTGTGTGGTCGGGAATGATCGACGCCGTCGAAATGGTTGCGCTGGAGGATCGCCAGAATACGAATCATGTCCACTTCGCCGTCATCAATAAAAGTCTCGCGATAGTTCGGCACTTTCCCCACAACGTTGCGCAGGTGGATATAGGCGATCTTTCCTTGCCGGCTGTAGTGATCGACTGCTTCATAAACATCGCCTTCGGTCATTTCGGCTATGGTTCCCACGCACAGCTCCAAAGAATTGCTCTTGCTGGGCGCCAGATCGAGCAATCGCTGATACATATAAGGCTGGTAGACGAGGCGTGGTTGCTGACGCATCGTGGGCATGGGAGGATCGTCAGGATGCGCCGCCAGCCGCACGCCTGATTGCTCGGCCACTGGAAGTACCTCCTCAAGGAATCTCTGCAGCCGGCGCCAGAGTTCATCCTGAGAGATGGAAGGCAAGGTTCCAGCAGCAGCGTTCCGGTCGTAGACCATGTTCCACACCATTCCGTTCGGCAACGGCATGTCGTCGGCGGGTCCATCCATGCCGAGCGTGAGCGCGTGGCCGCGCCCGAGCGGAGCCGTTACTCTTCCACAAACGCCCGCCAGGCTGAAGTTGTAACCGAGGACCGGAATACTTGCTTCGCCCATGCGGCGAATGATGGTCTTGACGTTCTCGATGTGTTTGGCGCGCCGTGGACCATCCAGCAGGATGTCATGCCAATGCGCGGGGTCGAGGTTTTCGATCGCGGCGAGCACAAGACCTGCATCTTCAATCTCGCGGCGAACCTGAAGCATCTCTTCGACGGTCCAAAGTTTTTCCGGATCACCAGCCACTCCCCAAGGGTCATACTTAGCGCCGGTCGGCTGATTGCTGCGCGGGTTGGAGGCGGCCTCCTTGAAATAATCCAGCAGATGAATTACCACATGCGTGCAGCCGGCCTGTCGCGCGAAATCGTAGTAGTCGCGCGTCAGCATGTGACGGTATAGGCCCAGTCCAACTTTCATAGCCAACTTCCCGCTTCCAGACCGACATTGACGTTGAGCGCCCTTGCGAATGCCTTACATGATTCCGTGCTTGGCAAACGCGGCGACGGCGGTGCTGCCTTCTTCCAGCGCCTTTCTTACCAATTTTTCGCCTCGCGCTTTTTCGAGAGCTTTGTTGAAGATGTCGTTCTCGGCGTCGGCGGGAATCACGCAGACCCCGTCGATATCGCCGAACAAAATGTCGCCCGGACGCAACCGCACGCCGCCGATCTCGAGGGGCACGCGAAAGTCCATTACTTTGTAGCGAGGGGCGGAATCCTGACCATACGGACCCCAGGAAAACGTCGGAAAACTCAACCGCAGAACGGCTTTAGTGTCGCGGGTGTAACCGTTCAGCACTGCGCCGCGGCTTCCCAGCTTGATGGCACGGATGCTCATCAACTCTCCCCAAAGAGCGTTGCGGGGAGAAGAGCCGGTATTTACATAAATCTCATTGTGGTCAAGATCATCTAGCGCTTCCAGCATCAGTCCGAACGGCTTGTCCATCAGTTTGTTGGCGGTGCCCGCGACTCTCTCCTCGAAAACATCCACCGCCAGCACCGGCATGGCACGGCCAATCACAATCATGTCGGGACGCAACGGCCGAATCTGCGGAGGCAGGAACTGGTGTTGAAGATGCATCTTGTCCATGACGTCGCCCACTACGCAGGTAAACAACTCTCGCTCGGCGAGGGCGAAGAGTTCGTCGTCGGTCTTCCAAAGTGTCATAAATGTTTTCCCAACGTTAGGGAGTCGCTCGGGCCCAACGCGTGGTTATTTGCCCTTTTGACGAGCCTGCTGGATCTTCTCGACAAACTGTTTTGCCAGATCGGTGATCGATTGAAAATCACCCTTCTTGGCACCCGCCGTAAGATTGCCGCCCACCCCCACAGCCACACACCCTGCGTGAATCCATTCCGCGACATTCTCCAGGCTCACTCCGCCGGTTGGCATTAAGGCAGCCTGCGGAAGAGGTCCCTTCACAGCTTTAACAAATGCCGGGCCCAGAATTTCGCCGGGAAACACTTTCACGATTTCGGCACCGCTCTCCATAGCCTCGACGACGTCGCGAATCGTTCCCGCACCCGGCATGTAGGGAATCTGGTAGCGATTGCAAAGCCGGGCGGTTTCCACATTGAGCGATGGACTGACAACGAAATGTGCCCCAGCAAGGATTGCGGCCCGGGCAGTCTCTGGATCAAGTACGGTCCCGGCGCCTAACAGAATCTCGCCCGACTTATAGATATTCGCCAGTTCTGCGATTACGTTAGCGGCGCCGGGCACGGTGAACGTGATCTCAATAGCTGCGACGCCGCCCATGGCACACGCTTCGGCGATGCGCGCTGCTTGCTCCGAGCTTTCGGCTCGAACCACCGCCACAAGCCCGGAATCAACGATCTTGCCGAGAACCTTCAGCTTCAAAATCGACATAGAGTGTTCGCAACCTCGCCTAGAACCACTATTCGAAAAACGGCTCTCCCTTGCGAGCATAACGCCGGGCAATTTCGTCGTTTAACGTTACGCCCAGTCCTGGTTTCTCGGTGAGCGGGATGAACCCATTTTGAATAATCGGCTTTGCGCAGCCTTCAACCAAATCATTCCAGAAGGGAACATCGGAGGCGTGAAATTCCAGCACCAGGAAATTTGGGATTGCAGCGCAAAAGTGTGCCGAGGCCAACGTGCCCACTGGACTGCTGATGTTGTGCGGTGCGATGGGGATGGTTTGGCCATCGGCAAACTCAGCAATGCGCCGCGCCACCGAGAGCCCGCCAACTTTCTGTAAATCGGGCGTCGCGATGCTGAGCGCATGTTCATTCAAGATGCGCGCGGAAGCCTTCGAACAGGTACAGATTCTCCCCCGTTGCGATCGGGATTCGCACGCGAGATTGCACCTCTTTCAAAGCGTCCACGTTGTCCGGGGGGACGGGATCTTCGAGCCAAAGCAACTGGAACGGCTCGAGTTCGCGGGCTATCTTCACTACATCGGCAATGTTGTACCGCCAGTGGCAATCCACGGCGATGTCCGTGTCTTTGCCGACTGCCTCGTAAACCGCGGCCAACGAGTCGCACCATGTGGTCGATTCCGCGATTTGTGAGGCACTACGATTATGCGGATCGAAACCCTCGGTGCCAGGAACATCCAAATCAAATTTCAGCGCCGTGAAACCTTCAGCTCGCATTGCAAGAGCTTGCTTTTGTAGTCTTCCGGGGTAGATGCGGGGCCGGAGCCGACTCACCAAAGTAATCTTTCGCGACCTGCTTCGCAATCGCGCGGCGACCCATGATGGCGCGTCGGGAACGGAGCACTTCATCCAAACTCTCCAGCGCCTCGCCGCCATGACAGTCGGCATAAATCCGGAATTTGCTCGCGGAACTTGCCGCCCAGCAGGCGATAGATCGGAACCTCCAGCCACTGACCGAGCACATCCCAGAGGGCGGCTTCGATTCCGCTGATCGCGTTATAGACAATGCCGGCTACCGAATCCGGCACCGGAAGTTGCCAGTTGCAATTTCCGAAACAAACGGTGAACGTCGCGCGGATCTTCGTTCTTGATCAGGGGTTCCAGCGAGCGCAGGATTGCTGTCAGGCCGGGAGCGAAAAAGCATTCACCCAATCCTTGAATGCCTTCGTCTGTTTCAATGCGGACGAAGGTCCAATCGAAATTGCCTTCAACTACTGCCGTCTTGAGCCGAACAATCTTCAAGTTTCGCTCTCTCGCTTTTCGCCGGAACTAGCGCTGCTGAAGAACTATAAGCTCAACGCCCGGAGGAGGCAGCGGATTGGACATTTCCATCTTCCCGCCCTTGCCCGCTTGCTCTTCCACCAGCGCGAGATCCTGAGTCTTGGTGATCCGGTATCGCTTCACCGTAAAGGCCTTGTTGCCCCAGGGGAGATTATCGACGCTAAGCGCGTAGCCTGCATTATTCCCGTGCGGGATGTCAGCCCGGCGCGGCAAAACTTTCATTTTGGAAAAATCAAAGTGCATCTCCGCCTGCACCGCGGGCGGGATCTGCATCTGATGCGGCGTGAGGCCGGGAGGAATTTCGTAATTGCTAATGAGAATTTGTACCGTTCTCCCGTCGCGCGAGCGGCCGGCGATGGCGGCGAAGCCGAACGTATCGGCGCCGGTCAAGTCCAACCGTTCAGGGGTATCCTGCAAAGCGGCGGTGGCACGGTAGGTGTACGCGGTCTTGAAATACTCGCCCCGCGGGCTAAACAGGCCCATCCAGGTGGCATCTCCACGATAAAACATGGCGTGGTCGATGGATGAGTCCTGCAAATAAGTCATCACCGCTCCGATGTACGCGGCGTTGTCTGCGCCCTGGAGAATTTGCTTTTCTACGTCAGTGAAGTCGGCGCTCAGGTTCCATTCCGAGAGAATGCTCTCCGCGTTGCGGAATCCCTTTGCATCGAGCAAGTTGCGGATTTCTTTGCCGATACGAACTGCGTCATAAGGATCGGCGGAGCCGTCTGCGTACGTGTGCCAGGAATAAAAATCGAGCGGCACTTTGTGGGCTGCGCAATAATCCAGAAAGCCTTCGCGGTACGGGCCGTCATCCATCGGAATTGCTTTGGCGTCCCCCCCGACTTTTAGAGCAGGATCCACCGTCTTCAGAGCTCGTGCGGTTTTTTCGTAAAGCGAATAAAACTGCTCGGGAGTGCCTGACCAAAACAATTCCGGCTCGTTCCAGAATTCCCAATAGTGGATGTTGTCGTGAAAGCCGTTGGCCCATCCCTGGTTGTAATGCATCGCAATGTGCTTCACGATGGCAGCGAATTTATCGAAATCAGCGGGCGGATTGGTGTTGGCGCCAAAACTTCGGCCGATGCGATAGTAGACTTCAGCCCCGGTGTCGCGAATTGCCTGGATAACCTCGTCCGTCGGGCCGAATCTGTAGCTCTCTGGCTTCTCCGGGTTGGCGCTCCAATCGGGGAAGATGGTGCTGGCGTTGCCGGTGGCGACCAGCTTCGCCCGCTGATCTGTGTTGGGCACAAGCCAGGCGAGCCAGGGTGCGTCAATCAGGTAATGCGAATCGATCTCGGTTGGCCCCATGAAGTCGTGGGTTCGGACCATGTCGATGCCGAGATCTTTATATTGCTTGACTAGATTGGGCAGCCCGTCCATCACCGGCGTCGGCTGTCCATTGACTCCCTGAAAGGAACGGATACTCCCCGTCACTTTGCCGGCGTCGACGTGCAAGGTGCGCAATTGGGCAGGCGCGAGCGCCGGCGAGAAAAGGAAGAAAAGGAACAAGAGGAATGCGAAGCAACAACGAAATATCCAATTTCGGATTTTCACGCGGTTGATTTCCTTTCCGCGGCCAGGGAGCCTAGGTATTTTTCGCCCCAGTCCCGGCTTCCTGAAAAGCCATTCCGCCCAGCGGAATCATCAGTCCGCCATCGGCTACAACCGCTGTTCCGGTCATGAACGAAGCCAGATCGCTCGCCAGGAAAGCGATGAGGTGCGCAATTTCTTCCGGGTTACCCATGCGCCCAATGGGATGCATCTTATGGCATGCCGCAATGACTGCCTCGGGATTGTCATCGAGCGACGCGGCCCAGCGAAGCATGGGCGTGTCAACTGCACCCGGACAAACCGCATTCACCCGAATGTTGTCCTTGGCATAGTCGAGGGCCATCGACCGCATCAGTCCCAACAAGGCGTGCTTGCTTACCATGTAGGCGAGTGAATTTCGCTGCGCGCCGAGTGACTGCACCGAGGCTGTAATCACAATCGCGCCGCCACCTCGCTTAGTGATGTGCGGAATCGAATACTTGGAAACCAGAAAGCCGCTTTTCAGGTTTACCGCCAGCGTCTGGTCCCAGTCTTCTTCGGTCGTGGTGGTCGCCGATCCGTAGGTTTGAATGCCGGCGTTGCTAACCAGAACGTCGATGCCCCCAAACGCCTTGGCAATTTGAAAGACGACTGCTTCCACTTCCTGGTTGACGCTCAGGTCGGCGCGAAAGAATTGGATTTGACGGTTGGCGCCGGCTTCACGAACCAATTGCTGGCCCGCTGCTTCGTCCCGGTCAACGATTGCCACGGCCGCGCCCCGATTGAGAAGCTCCAAACACGTGGCTCGCCCTATTCCAGAACCGCCGCCGGTGACGACGGCCACTTTGCCAGAGAAGTTCATCAGGAATCCTCGTCAGGTCGATGAACAACCCTGACTGAATACAGTATACATCACTTATATGCAACATCCAGAGCCACCGACAATGCTAAAATTGCTTCGGCTGTATACAGGAGTGACGCGATGCTTGATGCTGCAACTGAATCCGTCCCTGAAGTGGCTCCTCCATCGACAATAAAGGCCTACCTGGTTTCCACCCTGCGTGAGGCCATTATTGCTGGCAAGTTTAAGCCCGGCGACCGGCTGAACGAGAGCAAGCTGGCGCGGCAATACAATGTCAGCCGCATACCCGTTCGCGAGGCGCTGCAACAGTTGCAGGAGCAGGGATTGGTCATGAACCATCCTCGCCGGGGCATGTTTGTGAATATGCTCAGCGACGAGGACTGCCAGAAGATCAACAGTCTGCGGATCATCCTGGAGAGCGAGGCGCTCAAGTTATGCCGCGCCCGGCTCACCGCTTCCTGGGAACGACAGCTTTGCGGGCTGGTGGAGAAAATGGAGAACTGGAAGGCTGGTTCCGAGATCGACGCTGCAGCCCTGGATCTGGAGTTTCACCGCGCGATCTGGAGCTACAGCGGCAATCCGTACCTGGAAAAAATTCTGAACTCTTTGGTTCCGGTACTCTTTGCCCACCAGGCGCTGGAGTACACCAGCCATGATGAAAAGCTCTGGCCCCTGCATCATCACCGGCTACTCCTGGATGTAGTGCTGGGAAAGTCTTCCCAGGCGCCGGAAGAAGCTATGATCGCCCACCTCAGATTGCGTTATACCAATCCAGAGAGATATTCGAGTCTTGTCTATGCTTCGGCGAGGCCACAGGCCAATCCATCCGAAAAGTCCTCAGGAACACCCGACAACATGACTCATGACTAAGAAGACTGTCACCTTTGGCGAAATAATGTTGCGGCTTGCGCCGCCCGGGTTCGAGCGGTTCTTCCAGAGCCCTCAACTTTCCGCGACTTTTGGCGGTGGAGAAGCTAACGTTGCAGTGGCGCTGGCCTGCCTGGGCGCGCCGGTGGCATATGTGACGGTTCTCCCAGACAAAAATCCAATTGCGGAAGCCGCTATCGGCGAGTTGCGACGCTTCGGGGTAGACACTTCCGGAATCGTGCGTGGTAAAGGGCGAATGGGCATTTACTTTCTCGAAGCGGGAGCCAATCAGCGTCCCTCAAAAGTGGTCTACGATCGCGAGCATAGCGCCATTGCTATCGCCAAGCCCGGCGATATCGCGTGGGACGACGCTTTCCGCGATGCCGGCTGGTTTCACATCACAGGCATAACTCCCGCGATCAGCCGTTCTGCCGCTGATCTTGCGCTTGAGTCTGTCCGCAAAGCCCGGGAAAACAAAATCACTGTTTCCTGCGATCTCAACTACCGCAAGAATCTATGGAAATGGGGAAAGCCGGCGGTCGATGCTATGCGTGAGCTAATGAGTTATGTGGATATCGCCATAGCCAACGAAGAAGACGTGCAGATGGCGCTGGGCATTCAGGCGGAAGTGGATGTGCATTCCGGTCAGCTCGATCGGGCGCAGTACGAAAAGTTGACGGGGAAAGTTTTGTCCGAGTTCTCCAATCTGCAGGCCATCGCCATCACCCTGCGCGAGTCTTGGAGCGCCTCGCACAACGGATGGTCGGCGTGCTTGAATGACCGTAAAGAATTCATCGTCAGCCGCCAATACGAGATCACCCACATTGTGGACCGAGTTGGTACGGGTGACAGCTTTGCGGCCGGTCTTATTTATGGTTTTCAAGAACTCCCCACTCACCGCGACGCGCTGGAATTCGCGGTCGCGGCAAGCTGCCTTAAACATTCCATTCCGGGAGACTTCAACCGCTGCACCTTGGACGAGGTAGAAGCCTTGCTCAAGGGTGGTGGTTCAGGCAGAGTGCAGAGATAAATAGGATGCGATCGCTCCTTGCCCTAGCGCGGAGTCCATTGCGGATGGGCGCTCAGCAGACCGTACACAAAGCAAATCTGATAGGCCACTACCAGCCCAAAGGTGAGGCTGAGCAGTCCTGACGCCAGCGCTAATTTCCGCGAAAACTTCTCGCCTTTCGTAGTCACCAGATGAAAGGTTGTGGCGATGCTCATTGTGATCAGCATCATGCCAGCGATCGTGCCCACTCCAAAGACCAGAAGATAAACAATCGCCCAATTGGGATTTCGGATCGTGGTCAGCACCAGTAGAGCGACAGCGGCCGAACCGGCTAGCCCATGAACGATGCCGATGATTAAAGGTCGAACGTGCTGATAAAACCGAGTTCTCCCCAGCACACGGTCCAGCGGCGCAAGCGGCGTTTGGTCAGGCCGGTGAGGATGCGCCTCGGGCGAATGAGAATGCGGATGGCTGTGAATGTAGTCCCCGTGACGATGAGCGTGGGAATGAACCGTCCCCTCTTGATCCGTCGCGGAGGGCCCCGAGGGCATGGCGCGCAGAAAGCTCGCCACGTTTACAAGGCCAAGGATAATCAGCATCACGGCGACCGCTAACTCCATGCTCAAGCCGATGCGCGCCGGAATGACGAGATTGAAAAGAATGATTCCTGCGCCGACGATGAATATGGTCAGGGTATGGCCCAATCCCCAGAAAGCTCCGACCAATGCGGCTCGCGCCACGTTGCGCTGCTGGCTCACGATAGTGCTGACGGCGATGACATGATCGGGATCGGTGGCGTGCCGCATGCCGAGGAAGAATCCCAGCGCGATAATGGAGAGAAAACCGATCATTGAGGACAGCTATGATACGCGATCGAAGCGCCCGAATGCTGCCAGAGCGGCCTGGCCCAGGCTGATTCCGCCGTCGTTGGGTGGAACGGCATGATTGATCCAAATCTGTAGAGGCTCGGCTGCCAGCAGAGTCTTCAGATCTTCAAGCAGCAGTTCGTTCTGGAAGACTCCCCCGGAAAGCACAATCGTGTCCAAATCCAATGTATGACACAGCGTGACCGCGGCCTCACGCAACCCTTGCGCCACGCCCCGTTGGAAAGCGCGGGCGATTTCGACGGGGTCACGCCCTTTGAGCCTGTCTTGCATCACAGCCTGAAGCAGGAGGCGAAAATCGAGTTCTCTGTCAACGAAGGGAAACGGGTACAGGTCAGTATTTGCAGCCTGTCTGGCAGAGTGCTCCAGCCACATTGCCGCCTGCCCTTCAAAAGTGACTTCTCGCGTGAACCCCAGTAGAGCGGCCGCGGCGTCGAACAACCGGCCCACCGAGCTGGTGGTGAAAGCCCGCACGCCCTTTCGCACGAGCTCCAACACGATCCGGTATCGGTCTGGAAAGTCAAACGGGGGAGCAATAGGATTGGGCGCATCGATCTGGGCAAGAAACCCTGCAGCCGCCTGCACCGGGAATGTAGCGGCTGCGTCGCCACCGGCCAGAACCGCGTTCCGCAGGTGGGCTACGCGTTCAAATCCACTTTTGATACTCCCAGCGAAAATTTCGCCTCCCCAGATCGATCCATCGTCGCCGTATCCGGTGCCATCGAAACTGATTCCCAAACACCGCTTTTCCCACTCTCCGCGCTCCGCCAGTGCTGAAGCGATGTGGGCGCGATGGTGCTGCACCGCCCCCCGTTGCGGGACTTTAAGGCCGGTCGCATGCAGAGTCGAACGATATTGGGGATGGCCGTCGTGCACCACGAGCAACTCGTCCCAGCGAACTTCATACATGGAAATCAGATCGCGGATCGTTTCCTCGAAGGCGCGAAAACATTCGTAGTGATCAAGGTCGCCAATATGTTGGCTGACAAAAGCTTGGCCATCGACTACAAGTGTGACGCTGTTTTTCAAATCCGGGCCGACCGCCAGGATTGGGCGCTGCGTCGGGAATAGCGCGACTGCCCCGGGAGCGTAACCGCGTGACCGGCGAAGAATCACGGGTCCGAAGGCCCCGGCGCGAACCACCGAGTCATCGACCCGGCGGGCAATGGGACGCTCGCCAATCAAAAATGCGTCGGCGATGCCGGCAAGCCGTTCCTTGGCATCTTCATCGATGTAGGCAATGGGCTCACTAGAACGGTTCGCGCTGGTCATGACTAGCGCGACAGGCGCCCCGGCCGAGAAAAGCAAATGCTGTAACGGCGTATAGGGCAACATGACGCCGAGTTCACGGTTTTGGGGCGCAACTCCGGGGAGTTCTGACTTGGCGGGAGCGAGCACGATGGGTCGCGCGGAAGAAAGCAGCAGGGCTTCGGACTCAGGGGAAAGTTCGACGAGTTCTCGGGCGGCGTCGAGATCTTTCGCCATCACCGCAAACGGTTTTTCCTTGCGATATTTGCGCTGGCGCAGCGCCTCGACCGCTGATTGATTCCGCGCGTCGCACGCGAGATGATATCCGCCTAGGCCTTTGATCGCAACGATCGTGCCATCACGGAGTAACTCGGCGGTGCGGCGCACACTGCCCCCACTTCCCGATACCTCTTCTCGCCCTGCTTGTAAGCAATAGCCAGGTCCGCAGGCGGGACACGCAACCGGCTGGGCATGAAAGCGCCGGTTGGCAGGATCGTGATATTCATGATCGCAAAACTCATCCAGCGGCCACTGCTTCATTGTCGTATTCGGCCGGTCGTAGGGTAGTCCCAGGATCACGGTGTATCGCGGCCCGCAATTCGTGCAGTTGATGTAGGGATAGCAATATCGCCGGTCGACAGGGTCGAAGAGTTCCTTGAGGCAGTCTTCACAAACTGGCAGATCCGGGGAAATGCGGACGGTCGGATGCTCGCCCTGCTGACTCTCTCGAATAGAGAATTCTTTGAATCCGACCAGCGCCGCGTCGCCTACCTGGATCGCCGCGATTGTCGCCGCCGCCGGTGGTCGGGCCTCCAAGTCGCGAACAAAGGATGTGAGGTTTTCTTTTGGACCCTCGACGTGGATGTCCACTCCTTCTTCGCCGTTCAATACCCATCCGGCGAGCTCGTGGGTCTGCGCCAAACGATAAACAAATGGACGAAACCCCACTCCCTGCACGACGCCGCTGGACACGAATGAAACATGCACTCACCATCTGTGAACTCGCCTGCCTGAAGACGGCAACCAAGAATGATACTCGCGCCGCTGGTTCAAATCGGGGCGGCAACCCGAGTCTTTGGTTCCGCATCGGGAAGACACCTGGAACGCCCAACGCGGTTTTTCCTTTGTGACCAGCAATATAGATGTTGGTGGCTGACGTGCTACATCCGTTGCGAAGCCTCAGCATGCCTCAGTTGCGCCAGGACCGGTTGACACAAGAATGGGTGTTCGTAGCTACGGAATCGTCCAAGCCTGAGCAATTCGTGGTAAAGCGTGTGCGCAAGCCTCAACCCACCTTCGATCCTGAGTGTGCGTTGTGCCCAAATCCTGAGGACCACCAAGCCCCCGAACTGTTGCACATGCCTTTGGTGGGAGGCGCTGGCTCAGCAGTGCGAATCGTCACCTTGAGGGCGTCGGTCGCAACCCTTGCTGCTGGCGCGACGGTCGCTCCAACAGTCTCCCCTGGCCAGGCACAGGGCTTATGCCCCCAAGAGCTTGTTGTGGAGACGCACGACCATTCGATGCACACGGCGTTGCTGCCGGACTCGAACCTGGTGAACGTATTCCGAGTCCTCAAAGCTCGTTCTGACGAACTTAGCTGCGATCCTCGCTTGGCGCATATCACCATCGCGAAGAGACACGGGAGTAAGGCGGGGGCAGCCTATGAGCATCCTCATTGGCAACTGACGGCGACGGATGCAGTACCCGCTCAGGTTTCAGGCTGGTTGCAACATGCGCGGCAACATTACGGCAAGTCTGGAACCTGTATTTTCTGTGTCGCGTTGAAGGAAGAGCTGGAGACGCAAACTCGAATCGTTCTGGCGGGTGAGCATTTTGTCGCCCTGGAGCCGTTTGCCTCTCCCAGCCCGTTTTGTACCCAAGTCTACCCGCGGCGCCACATGGCGAGTTTTTCTGAGATCAACGCGGGAGAGATTCAGGATCTGGCCCGCGTTCTTCACGGCGTGCTGGCTCGCTTCTATCACGGCCTCGCGGATCCTGACTTCCACTGCACTCTCCGCAGCGCTCCCATCGGGAGCGTGGGCGTGAAGTACTATCACTGGTCCTTTAATATTGTGCCTTGTCTCGCTTCGGTCACGGCGGCGGGCAGGGAAGTTAGCGCAAACTCGGTATTACCTGAAATCGCTGCTGAATTCCTTCGCGCGGTGCGAGTGGAGCGAGCTATTCCGGCATAGGCGCGGGCACTTCGAGCGCGACTCTAAGCAAGCAGCTTTCAGTGCCGCCGTTCAGTCTCCCGAAGAATCGTCCCAAAGGTGCGGCCGCCGAAGCTGAGGCCCTGCTCGATCCGGCCGGTCACCGCCAGTTTTGTGCCGCTTCCGGGCACACCGTATCTTGCGCTGAATACCCACATGTCCCCTGATCCGTCGTCCACTTGAAAGACGCCGGAACCGAGGCCGCCAAACGAGTTGGTCACTCGTCCCGCTATCGTCACTTCCCTGCCGGCGTACTTTCCCGGATCCTGATTGATTTTGGCGATGCTTGTCCGCCCAGGACATCCCATGAAACCAAGCGCTACCACGGCGACCAGGGCAAGACTCGGTATCCTGCTCCGCATTTTTTGCACGCTTATTCTCCACCCAGTAAAGTTGAGGTTATTCTCGCCTCTCGCTTGCACGTCAAACCGGTCCGTTGTCCGGCATTTGCCCGCGACTTTTTAGTTTGGATGCGACCGGGAGCCGGGATGATGGCCACGAATTCAAGGAGTATAATCAACCGATTCGTACCTGCCCGGACCTTAGGACATGAGGTGCTTCCCATGGTTTCCCCGCGAATCCCATTTGTCGTTTCTCTGGCGCTGGTGCTAGTGGTTGTTCCTCTGTTTGGCCAGAACCAGAGTAGCGCGAAGCCCCGGCCGCACGTGATCGTCGTGGGTGTAAACGGCATGGAATTGGACGTTCTCCGGCCTCTGCTCTTAAAAGGCGACTTGCCCAACCTTGCGAGAGTGATCAAGAACGGCGCTTACGGAAAATTGCGCACCGTCGATGCTCCCAACTGCCCACGGGTGTACAGCACGATGTTCACCAGCACTACCCCCGCCGAACACGGCGTTACCGGATTCCTGGTGGGCGGGATTACCGCTAATACCAATATGCTCAAGGAGGAACCGATCTGGTCCATCCTGTCGAAGAACGGCGTGACCGTGGGGATGGCGAATGTGCCAGCGACTTTTCCTGTGATGCCGGTGGACGGCTACATGGTCAGTGGCATGTTGACCCGCGGCAAAAACTGTGAAGATGGGGTGCTCTGCGCGCCCATGCTTTCGCAGGTCGAAGGCGGTGACGCAGTTTATCCGCCGGCCTTGAAAGCGGAGCTGCTCAAGAATGTGGGCGATTTCTATATTGATTGCGAACGCATGCCTTCCGCCGAACAGCTTCGCGGAAATGAGACCGCAGTGATTGACGCCTGGCTCAAGAAAATCGACGTCATCCGGGAGCAGCAAACCCGTCTCTTTGATTACCTGCTGGCCAACCATCCGACCGAGTTCACCTGGCTGGCGCAATCCTGCGAAGACCGCACTGGTCATTGGCTCTATCCCATCGCGCCCTACAATGTCGGTTACAACCCGAAAATCGAGACAGTGCGCCCGGATGCATTTCCCGACCAATACATTGGCTTCGACAAAGTGCTGGGCGCAATCCTCAAGCACGCTGACGACAATACATACGTTTTTATCGTCTCGGATCACGGCATTAAGCCGTTGCGCGAGTTTGAAGAGACCGATCCCCATGCGCACATGGACCATGAGAAGACCACGCCGGTCATTGCCAAGCACGATTTTGCCGATGGCGACGACGTCCCCGGCTCGTTCTTCGCCATGGGTCCGGGAATCAAACATGATCTGCGCCTGATGGGTTTTGAAGCCTCGGTGTATGACATCGCGCCGACTATTCTTCACATCTACGGTATTGAACAGCCGAAGCAGATGCATGGTCACGTACTCAGCGCCATTTTCGAAAGCCCCCAGAACAAAGTTGCGCAGAAGTAGATCGCACTGAAAACCCTGAGGATTCGATGTACCCGAGATGGAGCGCCTTGAGGCGCTCCTTTCGCGTTGGAGGTTGATTAGACGTGCGTTTAGTGTCTAGTTAAGGATGTAGGGAATCTCAGAAAGGAAACGAGTCCATGCAAGAAACTCCTCAGCAGTACACCCAGCGCATCATGAGTCACAGTGCCGGCAAAGACGCGCTCAAGATTCAGAAGTCCACTCCGGCAAAACTCAAGGCTCTCACCCGACGACTGAAGAAGAGCCAGCTCATGCGGCGTCCCGCGCCTGGCACTTGGTCCATCAGCGAAATTCTGGCTCATCTTGCTGACGCTGAGTTGGTGGTCGGTTTCCGGATGCGGCTGATGCTTGGCGCAAACGGAACCCCCATTCAGGCCTTCGATCAGGATGTCTGGGCCACTACTTTCAACTACGCCCGCCGCGATCCCAAGACCTCTCTGGAAACCTTCCGTTTGCTGCGGGAAAACAACCTGAGACTGCTAAAGTCTGTGCCGCGAACTTTGTGGGAAAACTATGGCATGCACCAGGAACGCGGCAAGGAAAGCGTGGACCACCTCGTCCGCATGATGGCGGGCCACGACTTGAATCACATGCAGCAGGTGGAACGGATTGTGGAAGGAGCGAAGAAGACGCGCTGACCATCGCGGGCGACTAGTGGCTGGAGGATTGTTTCTGCGACTCCGTCCGCAGCGACTCCGCCCGCGCCAGACCTCGTTGGGCCTCGACGTTCTTCGGCTGCAATAACAGCGCGGCTTCGAACTGATCCTGTGCGTTCCTCCCGTCTTTCAACGCCAGATAAACTTGCCCCAACAGCAAGCGCGCCGGGAATTGCGCCGGCGAGAGCTTCAGGCTGGCTTCGAGCGCTTCCCGCGCCCCCGCAAGATCCCCGGTTTTTTCGAGCGCCTGGCCCAACTCGAACGCAGCGGTTACATCCTGCGGACTGACCTCACGCGCCAGCTTCAGATGTTCCCCAGCCCTGAAATACTGACCAGTGTGTAGTTCTAGTTCCCCCAGCTGCCTGAGCGCCGTAGGAGACTTGGGATCGAGTTGCAATACTTTTTCCAGAGCGACGCGCGCTTCTGCGGGACGGTCGTCCTCAGATGCCATCATGGCTTTGTGCAGCAGGTTCTGCTCTTCGATCTTATCTTTGGGATCGGGCAGCAGGGAAGGCTCGGGCACGTTCGTCGCGCTGCCCACATCCGCCCGTCCGAGATAGCCCAACGCCTTCAGCTCATCGATCGTGCCTTGACCTACAGCGCCGGCAGAAGGTGTGGCTGGTGGTGTCTTTGTCCGCAGATCGGCCAACATGGCGCGAAACTTCTGCACCGTGGTGTCCCAAGGTGCGTATTTGTTTTGCAGTTCGCCGGGATCGGCGCGCAAATCGTACAACTCAGGTTTGGGGGCCTCGATCAACTTGAACCCCTCCGCGCGCACTGCGCGCAAGGGAGCCCAGCCGAAACGCAACGGATAGTCGGTTTCGCCGAACGCAACCCGGCCTGCCGCCTCCGAGCCGGCAAAATACGGCTGCAGAGATTCGCCGTCCAGTTGTGCCGGTGGAGAAATCTTCAGCAGATCGAGCACCGTGGGCAAAATATCGGTCGTGCGGACCTGCGCTTCTACCACCTTGCCAAGTCTGGCTTCGCCCGGAAGCTTCACAATCAGTGGCACGTGGGTGGTTGAATCGTAAAGAAAAATTCCATGCGTATCTTCGTGGTGTTCGCCGAGGCCTTCGCCATGATCTCCGACCGCGATCACGAATGCCTTTTCATACCACCCTTGTTTTTTCAGATAGGCGAGAAAGTTGGCTAGGGCGGAATCGGCGTAGGAAATCTCGCCGTCGTAGAGCCGGTCTTTATAAATGTCCGAATAGGGCGGAGGCGGTTCGTAGGGGTCGTGTGGATCGTAAAGATGCACCCAGACAAAGTGCGGTCCCGCTGGGTGCGCGCTCAGCCAGGTCTCGGCTCGCTGCACCACGTCCATGCCCCGGCGCTCCACGCGGCCCCAGCGCGATTTCGTCGGAGAATGTTCGGGAAAGTTATCGTAAAAATCGAATCCGCGATCGAGTCCGGGAGCAAGCGTTTTGCTGTCCAGAATGACGGCGCCGATAAAAGCGCCCGTGTGATACCCATTTTGCCTGAGCAGTTGGGCCCAGGTGCGGTGAGTCGGGGAAAGAGGAACCGCAAAATCAGTGACGCCGTGCGAACTAGGCAGCAGACCGGTAAGAATCGTTGTGTGAGATGTGTTGGTGATGGGGCTGGGTGTGAAGGCCTGGGCGAAGCGGACGCCGTCTTTGGCCAGGCTGTCGAGGGCGGGCGTTGAAATCTGTTCATCGCCGTAGCAGTGGACGTGATCCGCGCGCAGCGTATCGATCGTAACGAGGAACACATCCGGCTGCGAGGTTTGTCTGCTGGGAGCTTGAGCGGCCATAGTAGCCGCCAGGCTGCAGAAAACGATAATGCGCGTGGCCTTCATCAAATCGACTTTCAGCCTAGCATAGGCGCCCCTGGCCAGCTTACGAAGCAGGCCTGCAGATAGACTGTTACATTTAAGCAGTTTCCATTCCACCGCGGGAGGGCACAGCTATGGACTCAATCGAACATCTCCGCCGGCTCTTTTCCTACGATGACTGGGCCAACCGCGAAGTGCTGTCGGTCCTGCGCTCTGCGGGAAGTGCTCCCCTGCGCTCAGTTACGCTTATGGCACACGTTTTCGCTGCTGAAAGGGTTTGGCTGGAACGCCTGGAGCAGAAAAAGCAAAGCGTCCCAGTTTGGCCAGCGTCGACTCTCGAGCAATGTGACGCAGAGGCAGAAGAACTGTCACGTTTGTGGACGAAATATCTTGAGGGGATAACCGACGCCGATCTAGCCCGCAGCATTAGCTACAGAAACAGTAAAGGAGAAAGCTGGAATAGCCGCAAAGACGACATCCTGCTGCATGTGATCATGCACTCCGCCTATCATCGCGGGCAGGTTGCAGCAGACATGCGGACGGCAGGATTCACGCCGGCCTACACCGATTTCATCCACGGCGTCAGGCAAGGACTGGTGGAGTGAGGAAGATGTCAGTCAAATCGCAACTTACCTTGGGGTGGAAGACCCGGAACTTTGCAGTTCTTCTGCTGATCGTTCTGGGCGCGATGCTGTTTGCGGCGTCCAAGTCTGAACCTGGGTTCGAGCCTCTTCCGGCGCCGGTTTCCGACAACGCCGTGGCCAGCGTTAAGAGCGGCAGCGAGACTTTAGTTTTCTCCCTCATGGGAATCGGTGCAAAGAAGACATGGGATGCGATCAACAACACCGCTTACATGATGAACCCGGGGTCAAAGACCCGTGCGTGGTCCGCGACGCATCCTGTCCCCGGAACTGCAGGCAGAATCGCGGCGGCCGCTGTGGGCGCTCGTGGTCTTGTCTTCCTCCTTGGTGGCTATGTGGTGGATGCGGAGGGCGGAGAGACCACCTTGCGCGACCTCAACATCTACTTTCCGGAAGAGGACCTGTGGTACCGCGGCGAAGACCTTCCAGTCGCGGTGGACGACTCGATCGCCGGAGTCTACCGCGATCGTTACATCTATCTGATTGGCGGCTGGTCGAAGAACGGCAGCGTTCGCGATGTCCAAGTCTACGACATCGAAAAGAAAAAATGGCTTCAGGCTTCTCCCATTCCCGGAATTCCAGTGTTTGGGCACGCTGGCGCTCTGGTGGATGACACGATTGTCTACGTGGACGGCGCCTATAAGAATCCGGCCGGCAACTCCCCAAAATACGTGACCTCAGATGAGTGCTGGATGGGAAAGATCGACCGCCATGATCCTACACGGATCCAGTGGACCCAGCTACCGAACCATCCGGGCAAGGCGCGTTACCGGATCGCGGCCGGCGGTTCTGCGAAAGATCAGAAGATTTATTTTGCTGGGGGGACGGACAATCCCTACAACTTCAATGGAATAGGCTACAACGGCGTGCCTTCTGAGCCCTCGCCGGTGACCTTTGCTTTCAATTTGCGAACCGGCAAATGGGAAGCCATCGATGAGGAATGTTTCTGACCCCACAATGGACCATCGGGGGCTCGTGGTTCTGCCGCAAGGTTTGCTGATTATCGGCGGAATGGAGAAGGGACAACAGGTCACCGCGCGAGTGCAAGTTTTGCGAAAAGCGGCGAATACAAAATGAACGCAACAAGCACACCGGCCGGGCGTTGGGGGAGACGATCCGCCCGTGCCGTTCGAATTGGTACAACTCTTAGTCGCCCCAACCGCAGGAACAAATGCCGTGCCCGCTCCCCAAGATGCCGATGAAGAAGCACTCGGCTTGGATATTGGCGAGCTCCGTGGCTCCAAGAGTCGAATCCGAAGACTCAGTCTCCGTGACCGGAAAAGCGGCCCCAACTTTGTTTTGAATGTGGGTCGCCCAGACGCGAAGATTGGCTGTCGGGTGAACGTTGGAGGTCGGATCGCACGGCGAATTGTTGACCGCTGCCGACACGACCTTAACAACACCGTTCTTGGAAAAAACGCCGGTGAGCGGATTGCTGGTCAAGTCCCGGTTCACCGAAAGAGTGCGCAGACCGTTGTGGCTCTCCTGACAACCGCAGCATTCGGTCAGCTGTTGGTCGTAGTCGAACACATAGATCATGGCGCACAGATTTCCATACGTCAGACCGGGGTTGTCGATCCGCACAGTCGCGTCCGGCGCTCCCGAGTAGTTGGCGTTCGAGAAATAGTTGATTTTGAAAACGTCTTGTGCTGAAGCAACCCCTAAACCTACGGTGAGCAGGCCCAGAGTTACCAGAGCGAGGGCAAAAACGCTTAGCTTTTTACACATCGGTAATGATCCTCCTAGATTCTGCTAGGCTGATGGGCGGAGGATCTAACCAAGCACGTCTGGCCTAAACTGTAATCTTGTGACTGCATTTCGCCAATTACCCACGTGGCTTAGTCGGAATGAACCAGCCTAGGACGCCCCCAGGAAGTGCCATTGACAGCCTCAGAAGTTGGAAATTATGATCCCCTCGGGCAACTTCTTATGAAGCGCTGGCAGTGGACACTCTTGATCTTCGAATTAGCGCTGTTTGCGCTCATTCTGGTCCTGCCCCAGGTTGATTTGCCTGATTTCACGTTTCATAGCGGCACAGCGCCAGTCGCGGCGCACAGCCGCATCATAGCCCCTCCAGGCCGTTCAGCTTATGTACTGGCTTTGCCTGTTCTCTCGCTGGATCGCACCCATGAAACAACCTGGGAGTCTCGCGATATAGCCTCACCCCTGACGTTGGACTACCGTCTCTCCTCGGTTTGCACCCTGACTTGTTGACCGTTTCCTGCTGATTTCCCTTTTCTACAAGCTTGCTCTGTGCAAGGAGCGTACATCCCTCCTGGGGTACGCGGGGCGGACCGCGCACGGAGCTTGGGGGCAGCCATCTTGAAGGTGGTGGGCTGGGTCTTCAGGAGAGGTCACCTGGCACGCCATGTGAAGGCTGCCCCGACTCTTTTTTTTCTGGGTCTGCGCCGTGTGCGTCAACGCCCACGTGCGAGAACAATGGTCACATCATCAGGTTGCTCGTTGGCGCCAATCCAATCCTCCACCGCGGCGGTGATGATGTCACTGATCCTGGCAAGCGGTAAGCGGTGATTCTCGTGCACCAGTCCGACCAGGCGCTGCTCTCCAAACTCTCCGAAATCATTCTCTGGCTCGGTCACCCCGTCGCTATAGGCGATGAAGATTTCACCCGGCGCTAGGTGGGTGGAACCCTGATCGTAAGTCATTCCCTCAAACAACCCCACCGGCATACCCCCATGTTCCAGCCGGTGCACTGTTCCGTCCTCAGCCAGAATGATCGGTGGCAGGTGCCCTCCATTACTATAGGTGAGCGTTCTTTGCCTCCCGTCGTACAACCCAATGAACAGAGTGGCGTATTTTTCCGCAGGAGTGCTTTGGTAAAGCTGATGGTTCAAAAGTGAGAGCATAGCTGCCGGCGAGGCCTCGACTCCCGACATCTCGGAGGCCGAAAACAGACTGGAACCCGGCCCCGCGCAGACCGGCTCACGCAGCGCTGGAATGCCCTCGATCGCGTAGGCACGTATCGCCGAATGGACGGTGGCCATCAGCAACGCTGCGGAGATTCCCTTCCCGCTGATGTCGCCAACCGCCAGGATCATCTTTTCAGGTGGAATCGTCAGAAAGTCGTAATAGTCTCCGCTCACGGTGCGGGCAGGACGGCAGAATCCGTGAACTTCCATCGATTCCAGTTGAGCGATGTGCCGGGGGAACAATTGCGCCTGGACTTCCTGGGCGATGGCCAGCTCATTTTCCAGGCGCTGCTTTTGCTTCTGCTCTTCAACCAGCTTCTCGATCGAAGCCGTCATGGAGTTAAACGAGTTCGCCAGCGTGGCCAGTTGATCGTTGGACTTGACCGGAATCCGGTGGGCAAAGTCTCCGCGATTGATGTGTTTCGTCGCTTCGTAGAGTTGGGCCACTGCGCCGGTGACGCTGCGAGTGAGGCGGGTGGCGATCCAAAGCGCCAGTAACTCGATAATGCCGAAAATGATCGCAGCAACCAGCAGAACCAGTTCGACACCCTCAACGAAATCACCAAAGGTAGCGAACAGCCGGGAGTAGAGCACCGAAGGGCGGGTCTGGACCATCAGGACTGCACCCGTTTTCCTTTGTTCGCCGCTGGCCCAATCCACCACAGGCAAGGGAGTCCCGAAGGCGATGACCCGATCCACCCTTCCACTGGCGGCCGGCAAACTGCCGACCGTCAAGACCGGTCGCAATTCCTGTTGTCCAGAGGTCATCGCCATGCCATTTTGGCTAGGGCGGATGGTCAGCGAGTCTTTGCCCGTAGACGGGACCGAAGCGTACAGCGTGATCTCTCCGAGATCGGCAGCGATCTTCTCTAGCAGTCTCTGATCCAGGGCCTCACTGGATATGACGGTAAAACGCGGCGCGCTATTCGGTAGTGTGTAGGCAGTTCGCAAGTGAATCTGGCCGTGGTCACTCACGATGGCGCCGAATTGTTGGCTGAGAAAAGAGGGCAACGCGAAGGGAGCCGGTTCTTTCGCCGATCCGCAAAAAGGCAATGGTTTTCCATCCCGCCAGGCGCAAGTTTGGCGCCGGGCCCAGATGGGATCCTGCCGCTTGAGTCCTTCGAGCGACCTCGCCGTCGCCGGTTCCCCCTTCTCGACTCGTGCAGCCAGTTCGTGCGCGATGGCGGCATTCACCGCTTCGAGACTGCGCAGCCGAGCATCCAGATCGGAAGTCACCACGAAATTCGCAAATTGTCCCGCAAACAGATAGATGGTGATGAAAGCCATGGCCATCAGCAGAACTACCGGGATCACGCCGATGAATGCGTAGGTAACGACCAAGCGGTTGCGCAAGCCGCCAAAGCAATTTGGTTTTAAGCCAGCGAAAAGCCAGCACAAGAAACAGAACGATCACTACGACGCTGAGAAAGCTGACCCAACCGCTCAGGCTCTGGCCAAGCGAGGTTTTGAAGAGTCCCAGCAATTGCTGAAGAAGAAACAACAACAGATCGAGGCCCAGCACATACCACGTCGCGCGGGCAAGGCGGCTGGCCGGCCAAACCCCAGCTCCAATAAGACGGAAACGCAAATTGCGGGAAGAAAATGCCATCACGTCAATCGATTATAGACGCGCCATCTGCGGGGTTGGTCGTGCTTCAGCCCGAATAGGCGGCCTTAGGCCTCCGCTCAAATCTCAGGATAGAAATCGAAGAATGCTTCCAGGCTGGTCTTCAATTGCTTTTCGATTTCTTCCTTGCTGCCCTCGAGAATGTGCATCGTCACATGCGCCTCGCGGCCGTTTTTCAACTTCAACGTGGCGTCTTCCACCGCAGCTACTTCGTCGGCCGGCAACAAGCGCATTCCATAAACCAGAGTCAAATTAGCCATGGTTCGATTCTAAATGTCCCCGCGGGACTTTCGCGACGTGATGCTAGAATTTCCCCGTGCCTCGAAATCTTTCGGTCATTCTGCTTGCCCTCATTCCTGGGATTATTTTCGCCCCCGGATTGGGGTTGCAGGCAGGCGCCCAGCAACCGGCCCAACCGCAGGTCAAAGTCAACATGCTCAACGTGTGCACTCCCTCGGTCGAGGAGCAGAAAGAGATTGCCTCTGCGTTGGGCCGCGTTCCCAAACAGCCTCTCTTCAGAGCTGATTTCGAAGTCGACCGCGGACGCTCAAGTCTTGAAGAAAGCCCGAATTTTCTGCAGCCGGGACAGAGCACGCAAATGTCGGAGGATTCCAGCACGGCGCTCTGGGTCCGCATCCGCAAGGAATTCTCGGTGCAGGCATTGTTCTCCACGGTGCAGTATTCCTTCAGCCTCGATCCCAAGAATATGGTAGAGACGCTCGTGTTCCACGTGCGGGACCCAAAAGATCTGATGGAACTGACCATCGAGGACAGCGCTTCCACAGTAACGTCCCCGGCGGCCATGCTGGCCACCAACACTCCCGCCAGCCGCGTCAAACTGGAGCGTTTCGGTAAGTCGTCGGTGGTGCTGGCTCGTTGCTCCGCGACGGAGGCCGGCCCGGCTCCGGATCAAAGCGCTTATGAACCGCTATTCCAGAGCGCCTCGTCGATCGTGTCGAACTACCGTACTCTTCTGGGAGCAAGGCGGACGGTGCCCGACGAACTGGGGCGGGTCGAGGGTGCAGGAACGAAACCCAAGCCCTTGCCGAAGCTGGCCCCGAAGAGCGCAAATAAGCCACCGGCAAGCGATAAGTGACATCTTGCTGTTACCTCGTTGCCCGCTGTGGTTAAATTACGCGTTCCTGTCGTTTGATCCCACTTTCCTGAGGATGAAGCCAAATCGCGATTTTGCCATCTAACACCTGAACCCTATGGAAAATGTGCGTAACGTTGTCATCATCGGTTCCGGGTGCGCCGGTCACACTGCTGCGCTCTACACGGCCCGCGCCAATCTGAGGCCCCTGGTTTTGGAAGGCCACGAACCCGGAGGTCAGCTCTCGCTAACTACATTGGTGGAGAATTTCCCCGGCTTCCCCGACGGCATCCAGGGTCCGGAGCTGATCGAAAACATGCGCAAGCAAGCGGGACGGTTTGGCGCCCAATATCAGCTCGGCCATGTGGACAGCGTTGAGTTGGGAAAGCGGCCTTTCACCTTGCACCTTGGTCGTGAGACGATTCAGGCGCAGACGCTGATCATTGCCAGCGGCGCCTCGGCGCGCTGGCTGGGCTTGCCCAGCGAGCAGGCGCTCATTGGCCACGGGGTTTCTTCCTGCGCCACTTGCGACGGCTTCTTTTTTTCGGGCAAGGAAATCGCGGTGATCGGCGGCGGCGACTCGGCGATGGAGGAAGCCAACTTCCTCACTCGCTTTGCCACCAAGGTGACCCTGATTCATCGCCGCGAGGAATTTCGGGCTTCGAAGATTATGCTGGACCGCGCCCGGCGCAACGACAAAATCCATTTCCTGACCAACACCGTGGTAGAAGACGTGCACGATGCCTCCAAGCAAGAGGTCACGGCGCTCAAACTGCGCGACTTGAAAACCAACAAAGTGTGGGACTTCCCCACCAGCGCCATGTTCCTGGGTATCGGCCACAATCCCAATGCCAAGATGTTCGAAGGCCAACTCGACACCGATCAAGACGGATATCTTGTGACCACGAATTACGTTCACACCCGTGTTCCCGGCGTATATGCCTGCGGCGACGTGCAGGACCGCCGCTTCCGCCAGGCGATTACTGCCGCCGGCACGGGATGCATGGCGGCGTTAGAGGCGGAGAGATTTCTGGAAGCACACGAGCAGTAATAATGATTACTCGGCGCGTAAGCTATTTCGTGCGATATGAACGCGGGACCGTCCCGGCGTGATCACCCGGGACAATCGGAGGAACCAATGCGGTACGCTCAACCAGCTTGTCCTCACGTCAAAGAAATCCGCGATGTCACGCCCAGCGGCACGGGCTGCAAAGAATGTCTCGAAATGGGTGACACCTGGGTGCACCTGAGGGAGTGCCTCATCTGCGGGCATGTCGGCTGTTGTGACTCCTCCAAGAACAAACATGCCACCAAGCACTTTCATCAAACCAAGCATCCCATCATGCGGTCGTTCGAACCTGGAGAGAACTGGCGCTGGTGTTACGTGGATGAGATAGAGGTCTAGTTCAATAATCCGCAAAATTGCTCTCTGAACCGGACGAGCCTTTAGTTTAAAGCCGTTGAGGACCATCGCGCCGCCCCTCAAGTCTCACTAGTCTGCCATCTTCCCCAAACGAAACCGACCTCGGTTACCATCGGCATCTTTTCCATGAGGCGTACTGGCAATAAGCTGCGGGCGAGTCACCCAAAACACCATGAAACACCGCTCCGCCGTTCTCATTCTCCTTCTATTTTGGGCAGTGACCTCAACTCCAGGACTTTCCTCCGCTCAGCAACAGGATGAGCCGGAAAGCCGCAAAGTAGTCAGCCGAATTGTTCCCGCCTATCCACAAATGGCGCGTAATCTGAACTTGCGCGGCAGCGTGAAAGTTGAGGCGCTGGTCGAGCCGAATGGCACGGTTAAGTCCGTCCAGATAAAAGGAGGACATCCCGTGTTGGTTGAGGCCGCTCAGGATGCGGTTCGCCGCTGGCGGTGGGAGCCGGCAGCGCGCGAAACCCGCGAGCCGGTGGAGTTCAGGTTCGATCCCAAGTAGCGTTTCTGTTCTTTGGGACGGTCCTCTGGGGTGTTTCGTACCCAGAAGGCCCTCGCTCTGCCGGGCCTTCCATTCAATCTCCGTTCGTTTGTGATAAAACCTTCTGTGATCTGCATGGGTTGGCGATGCCTCCATCATTCCGTCCTGCCCCCTTTTGAGGGAGCACAATGCTGAGGGCGCTCTTTATTTCTCTTTCGGAGAGCCGTTCTCTGCGAGCCGTTGCCGAGCGTTCTTCCCTGGGGCGGCGCATTTCCGGCAGATTCGTGGCGGGTACCCAAGTGGCCGATGTGGTCCGCGCCGCTTACGCCGTGAATCAGATGGGCCTCGGCGTTTCCGTCGACAACCTCGGCGAGAACGTTACCAATTCCGAGGAAGCCCGCACCAGTGGCCAGCTCTATCACGAATTGCTGGATGAAATCGGAGCACGGAAACTGAATGCCAACATCAGCCTGAAACTCACACACATGGGTCTCGACGTGGACGAAAAGCTGGCCCGGGAGCAGGTCAGCGGGTTGGTGGCGAAAGCGGCAAGCATGACACCACACAATTTTGTCCGCGTAGACATGGAGGGTTCGCCCTACACCCAGCGCACCCTCGACTTCGTGCAGGAACTGCATCGAGAACCCGGCAATCAGGGGTGTGTAGGAGCCGTGATTCAGTCGTACATGCACCGGGCGGAGAATGATGTTGAAAACCTGCTGGCCGCGGGCATCCGCATCCGCTTGTGCAAAGGCGCATACAAAGAACCGCCGGAAATTGCGTTCCAGGAAAAATCAGAAGTGGATGCGAACTATGTGAAGCTGATGAAAACCCTGATGAAAAGCGGGATCTATCACGGCCTGGCTACGCATGACGAGAGCATCATTAACCAGGCGAAGGCGTTTGCCACGCGTGAGAACATTCCCCGCGATGCTTTCGAATTTCAGATGCTCTATGGCATCCGCCGCGACCTTCAGCAGCGACTGGCACGGGATGGCTGGCACATACGGGTTTACATTCCATTCGGAACGGAGTGGTATCCCTACTTCATGCGGCGCCTGGCCGAGCGTCCAGCCAATGTGTTTTTTATTGCCCGCCACATGCTGCGGAAGTAGTCCGCCTTCCCCCTGTCATCCTGTGCGGAGTCGACGGACCCCGCGTTTATCGGCAGCGGTATTGGCCCTGCGAGGAGTTCTCCCGGTTGCTAAAAAGGCAGCGTGGGAATGCCTTGCGAGGCTCAGTTCACCGCGGGCTCGCATGGGATCCTTCGACTTCGGCGGCTGCTTCGCCTTGCGAAGCAGCCACGTCGCTCAGGATGACAAGGCAGGGAAATTATTGCTGCGGCCCTTGCTCGTTCGGTCCGCCTTCGGTGGGCGCTAGAGGCAGCCGGGTGGCTCCATCGAGCAGTTGGCGCTCCTGCGGTGAAAACATGCTTTTGAAACGAGCAGAGTCAATCATTTGCTGGCGCTGTTGTGGCGGCATGGCTCGCAGATCGCGAATCGCGCTGGCCACCATGCGCCGGCGCTCCGGCGGAAGCTGCCGGAACTGGCCGAAGATCTGGCGCGCATTCTGCTTCTGCTCGGGAGTCAAGTGCTCCCAGGTCTCCATCCGGTTCAACATGCGCTGTTGTTGTTCCGGAGGCAGACTATTGAAGTGCTGCAGCCGTTGCCGCAGTTGTTGCTGGCGCTCTGGCGGAAGACTCCGGAAATGGGGATCGTTCTCCAGTGCTCTTTGCTGTTGTGCAGGGGGAAGATCTTTGTGCTGGCGCAGCCACTGGCCGGCGTGATGTCCTTGCTGGGGCGCACTCGGCCTGGGGGCTGGCCGTGCTTCGTGCCTTTGAGCCTGCGCCCGCAGTTCCTGCGCGAACCCCGGCCCCATAGCGAGCGCCAGCCCCAGGCTGACGGCAGCTACTCCCGTGCCTTTGAACCTCAGGCCGAACACCTTATCCCCTTTTCTCGCCAGACGGCATCGCGCTCCTACGGATTCGCAGTCACTTCCGATTGCACTTCCAGGTCATCCAGTACATCGAAGTCGGTGTAGAGTTCGTGATTCTTGTCGAGCGCTTCCAGATCGCCTACTGCGGTGCCCGGTTCGGCTGGTAATTGCGGTCCGGATGCGACCTGCTCAGTGGAAAACCAATTGAGATTTCCCCGGCCGCCTCGCTGAATCAGGGCAACGCCCAGCACCATCAACAGCGCCAGAGAAGTCGCCAGCGCCGGCCGGCGTATCCATTGCAGCCAACTGGCAGGTTGCCGGGCCGCTTCCTCGCGGAGGCGGGCATGCAGACGCACATCGAAATAGGCCGACGGCTCAGGCGCCTGCCATTCATCGAGTAGCACCATAGTCTGACGCAACCCCTCCAACTTGCCGCTGCAATCGGCGCAGGAATCGAGATGAGTTTTCATTTCAGGCGTGGCCGCGATCAGGCCTGCGGCCAGGTCCGGAATCAGTTCGCGAATTTCATTGCACTTCATAACGTCTTCCTTTTTCACAAAAACTCTTTCAACTGTTCGCGCAGAGTTTCATAGGCGCGAAACAGCAATGACTTGGTGGCGGACTCGCTCAGCTTCAGAACCTCCGCGATCTGGCGGTAGTCCATCTGCTGGTATTTGTGCATGACGACCGCCAGCCTCTGCCGCTCTGGCAGTGATTCGACACGCTGGCGAATCGCCGCCAGCCGCTCCCGCCGCAAAATGTTCTCCTCCGCGTTGGGAACTCCATCCGCGACATCCGGAGTGCGGCCGCTCTCCTCGTCAGGCTCATCCAGACTGACTGTTTTTTCAGAACGTTCATGACGCGTGTCCCGCGCGTGGTTCATTCCCAGGTTGGTCGCAATGCGATACAACCAGGTAGTGAACTTGGCGCTCGCTTCATAATTTCCTCGCGAGCGGTAGATGCGCAAAAAAACCTCTTGTGCCAGGTCCTCGGCGACAGCCGAATTGTGCGCCATGCGGTACATGAAGCTCACGATCGGCCGGCGGTACTTCTGTACCAGGAACTCAAAGGCGGTATCATCCCCGGCTTTCACCTTGAGCATGATCTCGGCATCGCTCAGTTCCTCGCCGGGCAGACCGAACTCCTCTCGTTCCTTCCCCCGATGAGCCGGAGTCGGAACCACCCCGCGGTCCACCGGCGGACGGCCCTGCATTGGACGATCCATCAATGGACGGTCTACGGCCACGCTGCTCACATCTGATTCAACCCCGTCCGCGGCTGAAAGTTGCGCTTCAGCCGAGTCAGGGTTTGGCGTCGAAGTGCCCTCCGCACTATGAGCTGCGGGTACTTTGGCGGGTGTAGGTTCGCTCGGCATCCAGTCGGGTACTGGCGAATTTTGGGGAAGCGCTGTCCAGGTCCTGTGCGTTAGCTCAAGCACAAGGACAAAGGCGACCCTTGTTTGTGGAGTTCAGGCTACCACGCTCCGGGTCCGCGCGAAACTGGTTCGTTTGCTACAATATAGCGGCCAATCGAGTGGGCGCTTAACTCAGCGGTAGAGTGCCATCTTCACACGGTGGAAGTCGTAGGTTCGAATCCTACAGCGCCCACCATCGTGCTCAGGTCCCGCGCTTCGCTCGGGATTTCGGCAGCAGGCTCCCGCTGCGCCGCTGAAAGCGGCTTGCTCACGCCTGCCAGGCGCCTCAAGTTCGAATCCTACAGCGCCCACCACGCTTTGATCTCTAAGTCTCTCTTTTTGATCCCTGGCTTTCGTCGCTCGTTCAGCAAACGAACCCTCGCAAGGCGCCTCTTATGCTGCCCGCACAGGCTCTTTCCATCCGTCACGTAGCCGTAACGTTACCTAAGAACAGTCACCGCCTAAGCGTGACTTCGGTGTTTTGACGCGCCTCCAAGCCCGACATATGCTCGACCCTGCCAGTTTCCGTAATGCCCCCAGTAGGTTCGTTTCAAGTACGGGTTCGACTGAGGGGAAAGGGTTTTGGAGACCTCAGGGTTCTGTGTAGGGAGGGGAATGAGGAGCCAGAAGATGCGCAACATTAAGTTTCGTTCACGCGGGTTTACTCTAATCGCAGCTTTGTTGCTGTTGCTGCTCATGTCAGGCCTGGCGATCGGCCTGCTGATGTCAGTGAACACCGAAGGCCGCGTGGGCGGCAACGATTTGGAGCACAATATTTCCTACCACTCTGCCGAAGGCGCCATCGAGAACATGACTTCGGTTCTGGCCAACACCTTCCAGAACATCCAGGCTCCCACAGTGGGGCAAATCACGGCGCTGAGCAATAACCCGCCCACGAACGACCCGACCATCACGTACACGGATTACAGCTTTACGCCGGTGACCAATCCGGATGGCACGTTGTGGAGCAGCTACGGGCAAATTACCAGTGGGCAGAACAGCGGGTTATACGCCCAGCTCTTAAAAGTGAATCTCACCGCCACGGCGCAACGCCCCTTGGGAGATCAGGTCAGCATGACCCGGCAGGTGGAAGTCGCGTTGATTCCAGTGTTCCAGTTCGGCGTGTTCTCGGATGGCGATCTTAGCTTCTTCGCCGGATCGACTCTCGACTTTAATGGCCGCGTGCACACCAATGCTGACCTGTACGTGGCGGCGAATACGGGGAATGCGCTGACTTTCCACGACAAGGTCAGCGTCTGGGGGAACGTGATTCGCTGGGAACTTCCCAACGGTTCCACCACCGCGGCCAGTGGGCACTTGGGAAGCGTTTTCGTACCCCAAGCCTCCCAGGGATGTGACGGAGCGCGGCCAAAGTGCGGTGATTTGGGCGCAGATACCGCCAACAACGTGAACCAGGGGAGCGTCGTTGCGAACGCGGCTGGCAACACCTGGACGACCGGCGGACAAAGCGGGGCCTGGTGGGGCGTTTCCACCGGTACGTTCAATGGCTGGATTCTCGACGGCAACTGGGGCCTGCCGGGAGGAACTGGCGCCAATTTGTTGAGTCTTCCTTTTGTGAATGGTGCGGGCGCGGCCGCCGGCGGGCCGCAACCCTATGAAATTGTTCGCCAGCCACCAGCAGGTGAAAATCCCACCTCACCATTAGGCGCAGCGCGACTCTACAACGAAGCACAAATTCGCGTGCTGCTGGCGGATAGTCCCGATGAACTTCCTCATCCCGGTTATGCAAACGGCTCGGCTGATCCAAACAATATTCGCCTGGCCAATGGAAAATGGAATTCAGGACCGGACTTTAGCAAGGGTGTGCCGACGTCTTTCAACAAGATCGCGGGCATGCCGGCGCTGCCCGGCGCCGATCAATACACGACTTATTTCGCGACGGCCTCGACACTGGTGCCGACCCCTGCTTCCCCTCCTGTGGCTACTTTGCCTGCAGACTGGCTCTTCGAGCCGCTGGCGCCACTGGCGGGCGATATCACGTTGTTTGACGTGAACGCCCCGCTCGTGAGCCAGGGCGTCACTGGTGGCAACAACGTAGGTCTGCAAGTTCAGCCGCCGAATGTCACCGTTACTGCGTGCAGTGCCGGCAACAGCGGTAACCCGCCTTACCCTTATTACACACCCACTCCGAACCCGTCTGCGATTGCCGCCAACGAAACCGTCTGGAACCTTTTGGACGGTTATCTTCGCGTGGAGTATGTAAACGCCGCTGGAGCCACGGTTCCAGTGACCCAGGAGTGGCTGCAATTGGGATTTGCCCGCGACACCTTCGTTCCGACCGCCCCGGGAGGTCAGCCTGGCGGCAACGACGTGAATCCCAACGCCATCTTGATTCTGCAGAAGCCTGCCGATCGCAACGCCGATGGCGCCGCGAATTTTGCCGGAGTCAAACCCGCTTGCAAGAAGGTGGGAGGCGTGTGGACGACTACTACTGTTGGTACGGTACCGGAAGTCGTTCTCGATGGTACGACGAATAGCCCGTGGTATGGCGACAGCAATAACCCTGTTCCCGCCACAAACTACACCGCGTACAACTGGTATCCAATCAACTTCTACGATGCCCGCGAGGGGGAAGTTCGCGACACCGTGGTTGGAAACGACAGCTGCACTCCGGCAGGCGTGATGAACGCCGTGGAATTGGACGTAGGCAACCTGAAGAGGTGGCTGAACGGGACTATCGCAGGCAGCGGCAACCTGGTCAACTTCAGTCAGCAAAACGGCTACGTCCTCTACTTCTCCGACCGCAGAGGGATGTTGCCCAATCCCAACGGTACTCCGGTAGATCCGGCCGGTACCAAGACCGGAGATTCCGGTCTGGAGGATGCGATCAACACCGGTAGCGCAGTAGGCACGCCGGACGGCGCGCTGCAAGCTACTCCGGCGGGCAAGACTCAGTCTCCGGAAGACGTCAACAACAACCTCAGACTGGATAATTTCGGCGCAGCCAACCTGGGTCTCGGGTTGGGCTATGTGGGCGCCGCGTATACCACTGGCAACAACGTGAACCGGCGGGTGATGGCGGGCGCAAACCCCGATCCCTATCTCACGGTCACGGGCCGCATGCCGGCTTGCACTGTCGCGTGGAAAAACTGGGTCAGCGGCGCGCGGCACGTCCTGAAGCTGGTGGATGGTTCGCTCGGCAACGTGCCCGTCCGTTTGGATACCGGCAAGGGCGGATTCACGGTCGGCTCCGAGAATCCCGTCTATATCTTCGGAAACTACAACTCGAACTGCACCGCCGCCGGTCAACCGGGCTGTACGCCTGGCAACGGCAATTTCGACGCCACTTGGAACAACGCCGCCGCCGCCGAACCTGTGCACTCGGCAGCCGCGGTTATTGCAGACTCAGTCTCCGCGCTCTCCAACAACTGGTCCGACTTCGCGAGTTTGAACTCGCCGAGTACGGCCAACGGCCGGGTGGCTGTGACCACCTACTATCGAACCGCAGTCTCGGCTGGGAAAAACATCAATTTCCCCACTACCGGACTGGCTTGGGCGCAAGGAGACTATGGCACCGACGGCGGTTTGCATAACTTCCTGCGCTTGCTCGAAGCTTGGGGAGGCCAGGTCCTGAACTACAAGGGGTCCATGGTGAGCATGTATTACTCGACTTACGCTACCGGTACGGACAAGAACGGCGGCGCCGGCGGCAATACGGTTTACAACCCACCGGCGACCCGAAACTATACGTTTGATCCGCTGTTCACGCAGCCGCAGAACCTGCCGCCGGCCACGCCCATGTTCCGCGACATTGACAACCTCAGTTACACGGAGATTTTCAACCCGCGTTCCAACTGAGAATGTGATTCGGGCCCGATCCTGTCAGTGACAGGATCGGGTCATTTTTTTTGTTCTGCCTATTCCGGTGTGACCCTACTGTTGGAACCTCAGAATCGTCGGGCTCACGTTCGACGGATCCACATCGACTCCCACGGCTTCCGAGGGCGAGACCATCCACAATGCTACAGATTGGGGCGCCGGCGACTTCAGCGTCAGACTGCCGCGGCCGTTGTTGGAGGTTGAGGAAATTGAGTAGCTTCCCGCAACTGCTGCTTCTGGAGTCAGACCCGAGGTTTGACTCAAGTCTTCGGTTCCAGTCACACCACCTTTGGCATCAAACAGGTCGACACCTGTGGCCAGCGGCGCGTCGGCCTTCGCCATCGCCTCCGAGCCAAATATCAGTTCGCCCGCGAGGCTGCTATTGCCGAAGGGCGGGGCAATGGACTGGGGCACGAGCTGACCCAGCTTCACTGTGGATCCGAGATCCATGAGGAAGGCAAAGTTCGGCGAAACTACGTAGGCGACTAAGGTGCTGACCGAGCCGCTGCGCGCGACGTTCATAGACCCCCTTCCCGTCACCGAAACCGCGTAGATTCCGGAAAGTGCGGATCCGGAGGTGACTACGCCTCCGTTATTCTCGTCAAACTGACCCGCGATGTTTCCTGCTCCATCAAAAGACATGAGACCTGCGGAAACATCAGCAAATCCGCCGGTCAATCCAGTCTCCGTAAAGATTGTGTTCCCCTGAAGCGATGCTGGCGTGGCGGGAGAGCCGGACTGCTGCAGCGCCTCGCCGCTGAAGATCGGGTTATTGGCGCTGAGGGGATCGATCGAGAGCACAATAACTTCCTGTGCAGAGACCACGTACAAGCTCAGGTGAAACGTTCCTCCCTCAAACCCCTGGATGAACAGGGAAGCGGTGCCGCGCCCATTGGCCGCAATATTGTAGTCGCCGGGGAATCCGATGAATGTGGGGGGAACCGTGCCATTTTCATTTACATCCATGAGGTTGCCGGTGAGCTTGCCGGCGCTGGCGGAAATCAGAGCGAGCGCGCCTAAAGGACCTGCTGCGGCGTCAGCGCCGCTAAGACTCAGGACATAATTGCTGGTCAGGGCCGCGTTGGAGAAATCCGCCGGGTTTTGCGCCTTCAAGATTCCAGCGCCGCGCACTCCGGTGGCGTCGAATTCGATAAAGTGAGCAATTTGTCCCGTGGGACTCAGTGCAAAAGCGAAAGTGGAAGTGGCGCCGCCGACGGTGATCGTGAATGTCCCGCGGTTGTCGGCACCGATACTGTAAGTCCCCGTGACCGACTGGTTGGTGAGCGGACCGGAAGTGCGATTGATGTCTTCTACTCCCGTTAGACCACCCTTTCCGTCAGCGACCAGGCTCCCGGCTGCGCGATAGATTCCGTCAGCGTCGAACCCCTGGAACAGAAATGCGAAGGGGCCATTCAGTTTGCTGTTGTCTGTGGCAGTGAGCGTGATGGTGGCGGAACCGGTCTGTTTGGCGTTCGCGGCCGAGGCGGCGACCACCTGGATGGTTGCGCCAGTGGGTACCGCTGCGGGCGCTGTGTACAAGCCAGTGCTGCTGACGGTTCCGCAGATCGTGCCGCTGCATCCCGTGCCTGATACCGACCACTTCACCGCGGTGTTGGAAGTACCACTCACCTGAGCCGTGAACTGCAGTTGTTCTCCGATCGTGACGAAGGCCGTTGCCGGCAGAACGTGGACGAGCACCGGCAGAATTACCGTGACCGTCGCGCTGGCGGACTTGGTGGGATCGGCGACCGAGATCGCCTTTACCGTGACCGTGGGCGGGCTCGGAAGCGCGACAGGCGCCGTGTAAAGGCCCGCAGAAGTGATGGTGCCGCAGGTCGATCCGCTGCAGCCTGCTCCCGTCAGCGTCCAGGTCACAGCTTTATTCGCCGTACCGGTTACAGAAGCGGTGAATTTGTGAGTGGTTCCGGTTGTAACTTTCACCGCTGTCGGTGAAAGCGTCACCACGACAGGCGTGAGGATCGTGACTGTGGCTGAGGCGGATTTTGTGGTATCCGCCTGAGACGTCGCAGTAACCGCTACCGTGGGCGGATTCGGAACCGTGGCGGGCGCTGTGTAGAAACCGCTGCTGGTGACTAATCCGCATCCCGTTCCGGCGCAGCCCGCTCCGGAAACGCTCCAGCTCACCGCCGTGTTGGCGGTTCCGGTCACGGTGGCCGTGAACTGTTGCTGCGCGCCGGTCACGACGTTGGCGGAGGTGGGCGAAACCGAAACCACTATGGGAGCGACCACGGTGACAGTCGCGTTGGCCGACTTTGTGGTGTCAGCTTGCGAAGTCACTTTGACGGTCACCGTAGCGGGACTCGGAACCGTAGGCGGCGCGGTATAAAGACCGGTGCTCGTGATGGTGCCGCACGCAACGCCGCTGCAGCCAGCTCCTGAGAGACTCCAGTTGACCGCGGTATTCGCGGTTCCGGTGACCGTAGGCGTGAATTGCTGCTTAGCCCGGGTTACGACGCTGGCGGAAGTCGGAGAAACGGAAACTGCCACCGGGGCGACGATGGTGACAGTAGCCAGCGCGGACTTTGTGTTATCAGCTTGTGAAGTTGCTTTAACCGTCACCGTCGCCGGACTTGGAATCGTTCCGGGTGCGGTGTAAAGACCGGCGCTGGTGATGGTTCCGCACGCCGCCCCGTTGCAACCTGTTCCCGAAACGCTCCAGGTGACCGCGGTGTTCGCAGTTCCTGTGACCGTTGCCGTGAATTGCTGCTGCTTGCCCGTGACCACGTTCGCCGATGTGGGTGAGACGGAAACTGCTACCGGGGCAAGTACAGTCACGGTGGCCGATGCAGACTTAGTCGCATCAGCTTGCGAGGTAGTCGTCACCGTCACTGTCGGCGGACTGGGCACGGAAACGGGAGCGGTGTAGAGACCAGCACTCGTAATCGTTCCGCACGCAGATCCGCTGCAGCCCGCTCCTGACAGGCTCCAGGTGACTGCGGTGTTTGCGGTTCCGGTGACAGTTGCGGTGAACTGACGCTGTGCTCCGGTCGCCACGTTTGCCGAGGTGGGTGAAATCGATACCGCCACGGCGGCCACCACCGTGACGGTGGCCTGCGCTGACTTGGTCGTATCCGCCTGCGAAGTCGCCGTAACGATTACCGCTGCAGGATTCGGGATCGCAGCCGGGGCCGTATACAGACCAGCCGCTGTGATGGTGCCGCAGGTTGCGCCATTGCAACCTTGTCCCGAGAGAGTCCAGGTGATGGCGGTGTTCGCGGTTCCGGTAACGCTGGCGGTGAATTGCAGATGAGATCCGGTCGCCACTTTTGCCGAGTTCGGAGAGAGGGAAACGGCCACCGGCGCGGACACTGTTACAGTAGCCGCCGCCGACTTGGTTGGATCCGCTTGTGCAGTTGCGGTCACGGTCACTGTGGCCGGGTTGGGTGCGGAACTCGGCGCCGTGTACAAGCCGGTGCTGGTCACGGTTCCGCAACTAACTCCGCTGCAGCCAGAGCCGGAGACGCTCCACGTCACTGCTGTATCCGGGCTTCCTTTGACGGTAGCTGAAAATTGTTGCTGGGCCCCAGTGAGCAGTTGTGTCGTGGTGGGAGAGATGGCGACTGTCACCGACGTATTGATCGAGATGGTTGCGGAACCGGTTTCCGTGGCATCAGCGATAGAAGTTGCGGTGACGATCACCACGTTGGGAATCGGAGGTGTGGCGGGCGCAGTATATACGCCGCCATGGGTAATCTGCCCGCAGGCAAGGCCGGCGCAGCCTGGACCGGAGAGGCTCCAGTTGACCACGGAATTGGTAGTGCCCGTTACCTGAGCCGTGAATGCCTGCTGCGCTCCAGGATTCAAGGCCACAGATTGCGGAGTTACCGCCACTGAAATTGCAGCCTGCGCCGGGGTCGCCAGAGCAAGCGCAAGGCTGATAGCGATGGCAAGAAAAAGGGGGAGGGTCTTGCTGCGCGCGTTCCGCGTGTTCACATTCGCTGCCAGGGTCGACACGATTCCGGACTCCTCAATGGACTTAGCGTCCAAAGACGTCTGTCTTACAACGTGCGCAGCAATCTATCGCTTAGCCGGGATGTTTACAATTTATCCAACACTGCTACATCCATTGGATTAGCCCGCCCCGGGCGGGAAGACACGGAATGAGCGCCGGCTCGCGGCAAAAGAAATGACCCAGAGAATAACTTGAGAGTAACCCGGGGCTATTTCCGGGCGAGGTAAAGATAACGCAGCAGCCGGCGCTCACGCGTCAAGGTGTGAGCACACATCAAGAAGCGCTGCAAACCTACGAAATTTGCTTCTCCTTCGATCGGTGCCAGCGTGCTCGTCCGTTTCGCGCGGGCGTCATGCCAGCGCTGAGCAATAGTTGCCGCCTGCTCCGTGGTGTCAGTGGCGCGAAGCAGCGCGAAGCCCGCCTGCTCGATGAGTCTTTCATTCTCGCCGGGTGGAAGAAAGAAATAGGGGCCGATCGAACTGCGGGCGGCGATCTCGTCTTTCGAGAGCATTCCATTAATAACCAGAGCATCGCTGAACAGCAGCCTGCCGCCAGGCTTCAGTGCGCGGTGCGCTTCGCCGAGCAGGGAGGGCCGCCCGGGCACATGGCAAAGGACGTCATTAGCAAAGATCGCGTCAAAAGTTTCATTCGCGAAAGGGAGAGACTGGGAAACGTCGCACTGCTGAAAACTGGCCTGCGCCGTGAGCTTCTTCTGTTCCGCCAGCCGGTTCGCGTTGTGAATACCCTCAGCATTGAGGTCGAGTCCGATGATCCGGCAGTTGCACGTCGCCGCGAGATACACCGCGTAGCGTCCCGATCCGCAGCCGATCTCCAGCACGGCCGATCCGGCCTTCAGTTCGAGCAGGTCCGGAATATCGTGGGATTCCTGCGTCGTGACCCAACTGGTCTGGCCAAAGTCTTCGCCGTAGCTCTCGACCCGTATCTGACGATAAACCTCCAGCGCGTAGTTTCCGTAAGAGCTGTCGTAGAGGTCCACTCTTGCTGACATAGCCATCCTGCAGGTCACTGGTTACTTACTGCCCCCGAACGCCCAAGGTTCAGTAAAGGGATAGAACTGTCGGCTGCTTCCGAATAACCCTGTCCACAGGGCCGCGGTCCAGCGGAATGAAGGGCACATATCTTTACACTGTCGTGACCTTGGCGTGCATCCTTTGGTGGGGTAGGCTGAATCCATAGCATAGATAGAAACAGCCAGCGCTTTGCCAGCCTTTTTCCGGCATGGCAATCAATATCAGGAGATTGTAATGCCAAGGCCTTCCTCGCTTTCCTTAATTGTGTTCACGCTGCTCGGCGCAGCTCTGGCGGTTGCGCAAACGGCGAATCGCGATCGAATCGCGGAGCCCGTAGATGCGAGCCGGATGGAGCTGGTTCTGGGTAGCGTTCATCCCCTGGCACGGGTGGAGTTTGATCGCGGCCCTGTCTCCGAAAGCATGGCAATGCATCACGTCGCCATCGTGTTCCGGCTCTCGGACGCGCAGCAGGAGGAACTCGACCAACTCTTGGCGGAACAGCAGGATCCCTCTTCCCCGAACTATCACAAGTGGCTCACGCCGGAAGAATACGCCGACCACTTCGGTCTCACGCCGAACGATGCGGCAAAGGTGATTTCCTGGTTGAATTCAAGTGGGGTGACGGTAGAGAGTACGTCGCGCAGCCGGACCGAAATCTTCTTCGGCGGGACCGCGGCGCAGATTCAATCTGCCCTGCATACAGAGATTCACCGGTTCGTCGTCAATGGCAAAAATCATTTTGCCAACCTCACCGAGCCGTCAATTCCTACCGCCTTCGCCGGGATGGTATTGGGCATCCGCAATCTCGATGATTTCCGTCCCCACTCACGACTACGACCGACTCCGAACTTTACGTCCAGCGTTTCCGGGAATCATTTTCTGGCGCCGGGAGATTTTGCCACTATCTACGACCTAAGCCCGCTTTACAGCTCAGGGTTCGACGGCACCGGAGAGACGATTGCCGTGGTCGGCGACAGCGCCATCAACGTATCCGATATCGATGCTTTCCGCAGCGCGGCCAGTCTTCCGCGGAACGAACCTCAAGTTGTGGTTGTGCCGAACACCGGAACGCCCGCCCACAATAGCGATGAAGTCGAAGCCGATCTTGACATCGAGTGGTCCGGGGCCGTGGCGAAAGGCGCCAACGTCATCTACGTCCTCGTGGGTCCAAACGCCAATGGCGGCGCAACCGACGCCCTGACTTTCGCGATTGATAACAATGTCGCCCCGGTGATCAGCAACAGCTTCGGACTGTGCGAGTCCGACGCAACCACCGCGGGC
Organism: uncultured Acidobacteriota bacterium; assembly: GCA_963759395.1. Taxonomy (GTDB): domain Bacteria; phylum Acidobacteriota; class Terriglobia; order Terriglobales; family Acidobacteriaceae; genus CAVWZH01. Next base: position 1,103,503 of record CAVWZH010000007.1, read on the forward strand.
GCCCTGAGCACACAGCAATCCGTACAGCAAGCCATTGCGCAAGGCCAGACAGTTACGTCGGCGGCCGGCGATGCGGGCGTGGCCGATTGCGACGGTGACCTTGCCACTACCCCAGCTACGGCTACTCTTGGTCTGGCTGTGGACGTGCCCGCGAGTATTCCTGAAGTTACCGGGGTGGGCGGAACCGAGTTCACGGGCGATGCTGGCCAGACCCCAGTGAACGGGTGTGCTCCAGCAGACCCTCCGTATTGGGACAAATCGTGCAGCCCCACCAGCGGGCCATCGGCGCTGGGGGTATACATCCCAGAGATGGTCTGGAACGATACGCTGGCATCGGTCGCCGCCGGCGCCGGGCTGGCTGCGGGCGGCGGCGGCGCCAGTACGATATTCCCCAAGCCAACCTGGCAGACCGGCACCGGCGTGCCTAACGACGGGCACCGCGATGTGCCGGATGTCTCGCTGAATGCCTCGAACCTCCACGATCCGTACCTGGTCTGTGCGCAGGCCTTTTTCAGCGGAGCTACCCCGGCCGTCACCAGTTGTACGAGCGGCTTCAGGGCCAGTGACCAAAGTCTGGCAGCGGTCGGCGGCACTTCAGTGGGCGCGCCTACCTTCGCAGGAATTCTTGCCATCATCAATCAGGCCACACATGCCGGTTCGCCCAGCGGCCAGGGCAACGCCAACCCGACGCTCTACACTCTGGCCAAGTCCACAGCAAATCCCGGCCCGTTCCACGACATCACCGCGCCGGGGACTAACAGCGTGCCTTGTGTCGCGGGCACACCCAGCACCGATCCAGCGCCGTTGCGTTGTCCGTCTTCCGGCCAATTTGGCGTTTACAATGCCGGCACTGGCTACGATCAAGCCAGCGGTCTCGGTTCCGTCAACGCGAACGTCATGGTGAGGGCCTGGCCGAACTTTTCGACCACGCCTGATTTCTCGGTAGGCGCCACTGCGCTCAACCTTTCTTCACCAGGGCAGCCCGGATCTTCGACCATCACTGTGGAAGCGACAAACGGTTTTAGCGGAACAGTGAATCTTTCCTCTACGCCCTGTCCGTCGACCGCATTTATCACGTGCACCCTCAGCGCCACCTCTGTAACTGTCAACGGTTCAACTGCGACAGCGACTCTCAACGTCGTCACGTCGGCTCCGCACGCCCTGGCTGGAGCTTTCACCCAGCTCCGCCGTCCCGCTGGGCTGGGTTGGTTCACTGCCAGTGGCGGCACCTTGCTGGCGGGTTTCTTCGCTATCGGGGTGCCGTCTCGCCGGAAGTGGTGGACGAAGGGCTGGTCAGGTCTTTTGGGGCTTCTCTTTTTGATTCTTGCTGCCGCGGGCATCAGTTGCGGTGGCGGTAGCAGCAGCACCTCTCATCAGCTGACCGGCGGCACGCCCGCCGGCAACTACACGGTGACAATCACAGCTGCCGGGTCAAGCGGAGGCCCATCGCACACCACGAACGTCACTGTGACCGTCCAGTGAGGTTGCAGCAAGCGCATACTTTGTAGAGCGGAACCAAAGACTAAAAGAGCGAGGTAAGGATTTCCGCCGTTCTGCCGATTAGTTAGGAGTGACCAGTAGTCCTGCTCGCGCCGAGGCCAAGGCCCGCCCGGATTCGCTCGCCCGCTTCGTTGCCCGCCAACCCATTCTCACCAAAGACGAGAAAGTATTTGGCTACGAACTGCTTTTCCGGGATGGAGTGGAGAACTATTTCTGCCCGCCGGATGCCGAGGCCGCTTCGCGCAGCACGCTCGAAAGCTCGATGCTGTTGGGATTGGATGTGTTGTGTGACGGTCAACGCGCCTTCATGAATTGTACCCGCGAAATGTTGTTGAAGGACTATGTGACCCTGCTGCCCCCTAACAATACGGTGGTGGAAGTGTTGGAATCAGTGCCTGCCGACGATCTGGTGACAGCCGCCTGTCATCGCCTGAAAGAAGCCGGGTACATGGTGGCGTTGGATGATTTCGCAGTCAATGATCCGCGGGAATCCCTGACCGACTTGGCGGACATCATCAAGGTCGATTTGCGGGCAACTTCGCCCGACGACTGCGCTGCCATGGTGCAACGGTACGGGCCGTGGCGCTGCCGAATGTTGGCGGAGAAGGTCGAGACCAGGGAGGAGTTTGACCGCGCCCGCAAGGCCGGTTTTGTATATTTTCAAGGATATTTTTTTCGCAAGCCGGAAACCATCGTCACCCGCGAGATTCCCGCCAATCGCGTCAACTATTTGCGTATGCTGCAGGCCATTTCCAAGCCGGACCTGGACTCGCGCGAAATTGAAAACGCGATTAAAAGTGAGGCGTCGCTCTGTTATCGCCTGTTGCGGTATTTGAATTCCGCGGTCTTCGGTTTTGCCAACGAAATTCACTCGGTGCGGCATGCGCTCTCGATGCTGGGAGAGCGCGAGGTGCGCCGGTGGCTGCGGCTGGTGGTAACGCTTGGAGCCGGTGAAGGCCGTACCAGTGAACTAGTGTCGTCGGCTTTGGTGCGTGCCCGTTTCTGCGAATTACTCTCGCCCAAGATTCAACACGGCCAATCAGACCTTTTCCTGATGGGGCTGCTTTCTGTCATGGATGCCATTCTCGAAGTGCCCATGGCCGAAGTGCTCGAGAAATTGCCGGTGGATCATGAGACCAAGGCTGTCCTGCTCGGCCAGGCCAGTCCCTTAAAGCCCTTCTATCAACTCATGCTGGCATTAGAATCCGGGGACTGGCAGAACACCGCGCATTTTTCCCAGGCCCTGCATTTGAAAGAAGCCGATGTCGCCCACGCCCACTGGGAGGCTATGCACTGGGCGCGGCAGGTGAGTTCTTCCTGACTAGTTGGGATAGGCAACCAGCGGGAAGAAGTCAGCCCATTACCTCTGTGCAAATTGAGCTTGACTTTGCACTTGCGTAGTTACGGGCGACAGGGGTACGATGAAAATGTTCCCAGCGGCCATGCTCCCCAGCTGGCCCTCCGCGCCCATTAGCTCCAGGCGCCTAGACGGACAGATTCATTCACGAGTGAGTTCCAGCCGAGTTGGGTTTCTGCGCAGGACCGGGGAAGTGCGCAACGCTAGTACCACCCGACCAGCGGCAAGCAAGTGGGGTTGAAGACAGTCTGCCCTCCGGCGGACTGAACGTAGGAACACAGCAAGGCTAAAAAGAGAAAAACATGAATGCAGGACCCGGACACCCCTCCGGAAGCGGAGGGAGAAGCAGACGGCGGCGCGGTCGTCGTCCGCCCCATCGTGGCGGACCTGGCCGTGAGCGCCAACAACATAGCGGAATTTACACCGCTCCCATGGATCACAGCTATCGCGCCGCCCTGGCGGGGAACAATGGCCCGAAGCCTGGAAGACAGCGTCCCGGCTTTGCACCCTCATACGCTCCCGTTGAACCTGAGCCCCTGCCAGCGCAGCCCGAAGATGCCAACTCACGAATTTTCGCTTTCGTCGATGACCTATTCTTCCTGGCGAAAATTCAGGAGACAGCCCGCAAGCTCAACGTGAAGGTCGAGTTCGTCAAGACGGAAAAGGACTTGGCGGAACACATGAAGCAGAACGGCGAAGAAAGGCCGTCGCTCATCATCTTCGACCTGAACAATGCCAACGCCAAGCCACTGGTGCTGATTCCCAAGCTCAAGACCAAGCTGAAGAAGGGAACTTCGATTATTGGCTTCCTGTCGCACGTGCAGGGAGACCTGAAGCAGAAAGCCCACGAAGTAGGGTGCGACATGGTGCTGCCGCGCTCCGCCTTCTCTCAGAATTTGCCGCAGCTCTTGCGCCGCCACGGCGCACCGGAAGAGGAAGCGCAGGCTTAGTGCGTCTCCAGCTTCGCCCCGTATTCGAAATCTACCCGGGCGGCCAATGCAGATTCCGCCCGCCCAGCAAGTGCACGTGCAGATGAAACACGGATTGTCCGGCGCGGGGTCCCACGTTGAGCACAGTCCGATAGCCATCTTCAACGCCGCGCTGGCGCGCGATTTCCGCCGCTACCAGATGGCACCGCCCGATGATCCCGGCATGCTCAGCCGACGCTTCCTTCAAGCCGCGAACATGCTCCTTGGGGATCACCAACACATGGGTCGGGGCTTGCGGGTTGATGTCCTCGAACGCAAATGTGTGCTCGTCTTCAAAGACTCTCGTGGCTGGAATCTCTCCGCGAATAATGCGGCAGAATAAACAATCATCCATAGCACATCCCGTCGGTGGATTTGTCGTTTGGGCAGGCGAAATACGCCTGCAAGTTGGGGGGAAGCGCGCCTGCCACTATACCGCGAAGTCTAGAGGCGCCGGAAGTTGTGAAACTTGGCTCCCTGAGCGGATCTGCAACGCGAATCGGTCGGGGTTTTGGCACTCCAATGTCCCAAAATAGGCGAGTTTGGGAAAACGGCTCTTGCCATAACGGGAAAAGTTTTTTCCACGAACCAGGTGTCGTCGGAGTTAAGGTTACCAAAGACCTCGCCTGCACTGGTCTTCGCTTAACCTGCTGTTTTATCTCTGACTTGCAGACGATACGCAAGCCTGAAGCGAACCTCACTTTTCAGTTGTCACTGCCTCATAAGTCCCATATTATCGAGGGATTAGGCGGGATCAGCCAAGCACGGCGCGGATTGGCATCGCCCGTGCATTGAAAACTGTTGTATCCGGGGAATGGGTGAGGAAATTGAGAGCCAGAAAAAGGGCCAGCATCGTTTTCGCATTCGCCGTTCTTGTTTCCTTGTTCCTTGCGCAAGCCGGCATCGCCGCCACTGTCAATACAGGTTCAGTCCCCCACAACAAGTCAAAATCACACCGCGTCAGTGAGACCCCGCACGCCAGAAGGCGTTTGAACACTCTGGCCCACAGCCGCGCACACAGAACACGCGTGGTGACTGCCAGCAGCCACCGCCGGCACAGATATTACGAACATTTCACGGCCAGCTCCTTCATGGATGACGCGACTGAAGGCGACGTCACAGTCGGCGAAGACCCGATAGTTCGTCAAGCTGCGATCGATGCCCTGAGCGACATGAATGGCACGGTCGTGGCCGTAGAGCCGACCAGTGGCCGTATTTTGGCAATGGTCAACCAAAAATTGGCACTCTCGAGCGGCGCCCAGCCTTGCTCGACCATCAAGCTGTCCGTAGCGCTGGCCGCACTCAGCGAGGATCTGATCACTAAAGACACCGAGATCGCGCTGGGTCGCCGCACCCGGATGAATTTGACGGAAGCGTTAGCGCATTCTAATAATTCGTACTTCGAAGCTCTGGGACGCCAGCTTGGTTTCGAAAAAGTCAGCTACTATGCTCACCAGTACGGATTGGGTGAACTGGCTGGCTACAACATTCCCGCCGAACAGCCCGGCGCTTATCCCGATGAAGTGATCCCTGCCAAACTTGGGGGAGTGGGCAAGATGTGCTCTTTCGGCGAGGGCATTTCCATGACGCCGCTGCAGCTGGGTGCTCTGGTCTCGGCCATCGCTAACGGCGGGACGCTTTATTACCTGCAGCATCCCACCTCCGCAGAGGAGGTCGCGAACTTTGAACCCAGGGTAAAGCGGCACCTCGATATCGCACCGTTGATTCCCGAAATCTCGGATGGCATGGCGGGAGCAGTCACTTACGGCACGGCTCGCAGCGTAAGGCTGAACTTCAACGAAGAAGAGATTCTGGGCAAAACAGGGACGTGCTCCCGCGCCGGTACCCGCTTCGGATGGTTTGCTTCCTACGCGAACACAGAAGTTGGCCGAATCGTAGTGGTCGTTTTCCTGCAGGGCGGGCGTCCCACGTTCGGCCCGAAAGCGGCAGAAGTTGCCGGCCGCATGTACCGCAATCTTTACGATCACAACTTCTTCGTGGCCAGACCAGCGTTACCGACCGATACGGCAATCGCGAAGCCGGTAGAAACAACCCAATAAAACCCCGGTCTTAAAATCTTCTTGTCGCGCGGCCTCTTTGGCAAGAGGCCGGTTGTTCGTAGCTGGTTTTAGTTGCCCCATTAACCCAGACTTCGGTTGCCCGACGGCTCCCCATGGCATAAGATCGCCTTGCTTGGAGATGCCGTCCCCATGCTCGCGCAGACTCTTAAGCATTATCGAATCCTCGAGCAGATCGGTGCTGGCGGCATGGGTGTGGTCTATCGCGCTCACGACGAGGAGTTGGATCGCGACGTAGCCATCAAAGTTTTGCCTCCGGGAACGGTCGCCAATGATTCGGCCGGTCGCCGCTTCCGCAACGAAGCTCTCTCTCTTGCCAAGCTGAACCATCCCAACGTCGCCACTGTCCACGAGTTCAGTACCGAGAACGGTGTGGACTTCCTGGTTACGGAATACATTCCTGGAGTCGGCCTTGACGCCAAAATTGCGGGCCGTCCTATGCAGGCGAAGGAGGTCGTTGCTCTGGGCATCCAGCTGGCGCAGGGACTGGCGGCAGCGCACGAGAAGCACCTGGTACATCATGATCTGAAGCCCGCCAATCTGCGCATCACGCCAGAGGGCCGCCTGAAAATCCTGGACTTCGGCCTGGCCCAACTGGCGCACCCAATATCCGACCTTACGGGACCCACTGCTACGACGACTTCCCCGGAAACCATCGGCACACTGCCTTATATGGCCCCCGAGCAACTGAAGGGCGAGAAAACCGGAGTGAGTAGCGACATCTGGTCAACGGGCGTGGTGCTTTACGAAATGGCCACTGGGCTTCTGCCTTTTCGCGAGAACAACGGGCCTCTCATGATCGATGCCATTCTCCATAAAGATCCGGTCCCCCCGCGAAAAATCAACTCCCAGATTCCACCCGGTTTGGAAAACATCATTCTCAAAGCGCTGGTCAAGGAACCCTTGAACCGGTATCAATCTATCCGTGACCTGGGTATTGATTTGGAGCGCTTGACTGTGGGGATCTCGCCGCGGATCGCCACCCGGCGCGACCGCCTGCGGTCCACAGTCTCGCCCCAGCGCGTTTACCTGGCGTTGGCGGTGCTGGCCATCCTGGTTGCGGGACTGTTATTTCTGAACCCAGTACGCAATCGCCTGGCGGCGCTGTTGATTTCGCCCCGGCAGGAAAGGCATATTGCCGTCCTGCCCTTCGACAACATTGGTCACAACCCCGAGACCGAAGCAATAAGCGAAGGCCTGATGGACAGCATGACGGCCAAACTCTCGAACCTTGACGTGGGGCAGGAATCACTCTGGGTTGTTCCGGCTAGTGTCGTACGCATGCGGCGGGTGGAGGATCCCGCAGCAGCTCTACACGATCTGGGCGCCACGGTGGTGGTGAAAGGAAGCATCCTGCGCGACGGCCGGGATGTACGCCTGACGGCCAATCTGATTGAAACCAAGGACCTGCGCCAGATCGGATCGGTGGAAGTGGAGGACCGCGGCGGAGATATTTCTGCCTTGCAGAACGAGGCGGTGGCCCGCTTGGCCAAGATGATGAACATTGCCAGCAGCCCCGGAATGTTCAAACAAGATGGAAACGTTGAGCCTGCGGCCTACGAATCGTACCTCAAGGCATTGGGCTACATGCAGCGCTACGACAAGCCCGGCAACCTCGATTCCGCGATTCAGTCGCTGAACAGCGCAGTGGCCAGCGATCCGCAATTTGCTGTAGGATTTGCAGCCCTGGGCGAAGCCTACCGCTTGAAGTTTCAAGTGGATCACGATCCCAAATGGATCGAGGAAGCTTCGGCAAACTGCAAGCGGGCGCAGGAATTAGATGATCGCCTTCCTGGCACATACGTCACGCTGGGACGAATTCACGACGAGACTGGAAAACACGACCTGGCGGTGCAGGAGTTTCAGCGCACTTTGGAGCTGAATCCCCGTGATGCTGACGCGCTCAGCGGTATGGCCCACGCTTACGAAAACGCCGGGCGGATCGCCGACGCCGAAGCCGCTTACAAAAAAGCGACCGCCTTGCGTCCTGACTATTGGGACGGCTACAACTCGCTCGGATTGTTTTACGACCGGCAAAGGCGCTTCGATGAGGCGATTGCGCAGATCCGCCACGCCGTCGATCTGACGCCCGACAACTCGCAGGCGTATTTCAATCTGGGCGCGGTCTATCTCGATACTGCAGATCCGAAGAAGATTCCGGACGCGGAAAACGCGCTGCGGAAGTCGCTGGCGCTGAGTCCTAGTTATCCGGCTTTCGCCAATCTGGGATATCTCTACCTGCAACAAAAGCGGTATGCTGAATCCGCGGCCATGACGGAAAAGGCATTGCAACTGAACGACCATGACTATTTGGGGTGGGAGAATCTTGCCTTGGCTGATCAAGGCCTCAACCAGAAAGATAAGGTCGGGGCGGCCCGCGCTAAAGAATTGGTGTTGTTGGAAGATATGGCGAAGCTGAAGCCGCGAGATCCCCAGTTACAAGTAAATCTCGGTCTTCTTTATGCCCGGAAGATGCAGGCGAATCTGGCTGTACCCCGCTTGCAGGCGGCTTTGGTGTTAGCTCCCGAAGACCCGGCGATTCTGGTCAGTGCAGGCGAAGCCTATGAACTCCTGGGCGACCGCAGCCAGGCAATCCAACTGGTCGGCAAAGCAATTCAAAAGGGATATTCGCTGGATGATCTGAAGCATGACCCGGACGCGCAATCAATCTTGTCCGATCCCAAGTTCCCCCAAGGCCCAGTCGCAACCGGCCCGAAGAACTAAATTTCCGAAGGAGATAAAAAATGGCACAACGCGTATCGCCCTTACCAATAGTTCCCACGATCACAATCAACCCAGATGGCTCTCACCAGCCGGCGAGCGGGGTGAGCATCGGTAACCAAGGGGAAGTGCGGTTTGTGATTAACTTCCCCCCCGGCACGGTGCATTGCACCATCCCATTTGGCCAGGTCACTTTTCAGTCATCTACTCAGGCCAGGGCCGCTGGGCTTGTGCTTGACCCGGACAGCCCGGGAGGCACCATCAAAATAGGTTCTTAACCACATATTGGGATGCTTGGGTCCGGCTCTTTTGGGCCGGACCCCCGGCATGCGATGAGAGTTACGGTGGGGGGATCTGATATGGCTGACCGTGCTGTGCAGGATTACACCTATCTCGACATCGCCAAGATGATCGATCATTCGTTGTTGAATCCAGCGCTTACTGCGGCCGAACTGGACGAGGGATGCCTCCTGGCCCGGCAGTACGATGTTGCCAGCGTTTGTATCCTGCCCTATTACGCTGCACGCTGTGCTGAGTTGCTGAAGGGTAGCACCGTGCGGCCCAGCACTACGATTGGCTTTCCCCACGGTGGACACACCACTGCGGTGAAACTTGCGGAAGTGGAACAAGCTCTCAAGGACGGCGCGGTTGAACTGGACATGGTCATTAACATCAGCAAGGCCCGCAGCGGGGATTGGGACTACGTGGGCAAAGAAATCTCGGCCCTCACGCAAGCTGTCCATGACGGGAAGGCAAAAATCAAGGTGATCTTCGAAAACGCGTATCAGGATGATGCAGCGAAGATCCGCTTGTGTGAGATTTGCGGCGAGATCGGTGTGGACTGGGTGAAGACTTCCACGGGATACGCGCCGAGCGGCGCCACCCTGGCCGATTTGCGGCTCATGCGAAAACATTCGCCGCCCAGTGTCCAGGTGAAGGCTGCCGGAGGCATTCGCACTTTGGATGCGCTGCTGGAAGTGCGCGCCATTGGTGTGACCCGGGTGGGCGCGACTCGCACGGCGGAGATGCTTGAAGATTGCCGACAGCGTTTGGCGTTACCCGCGCTGGCAGTTAGCGCAGAGGCTCGCACGAGTTGAAGAAGAAAAGAACACGGCTTGCTGGCAACTGACCACTACGCTACCGCTTGCGCTCGTCTCGCTCCACGACTCCGTCTTTAATGTGGATCACGCGGTGCGCGTATTCCGCGATGTCGTGTTCGTGCGTAACCAGCACGATCGTGTTGCCCTGGGCTTGCAAGCGATCCATGAGGGCCATGATTTCATTGCCCGTCTGGGAATCCAGGTTGCCGGTGGGCTCGTCGGCAAGGATGATCGAAGGTCGATTCACCAGTGCCCGCGCAATGGCGACGCGCTGCCGCTGGCCGCCGGAAAGCTCGTTCGGCTTGTGGTTCATGCGAGATTCCATGCCAACCGAAGCTAACGATGCTTTGGCGCGCTCGATGCGTTCTTCCGCAGGTACGCCGGCGTAGATCAACGGTAGTTCCACGTTATGCAGAGCGGTGGCGCGAGCCAGCAAATTGAAGGTCTGAAAGACGAATCCGATCTCTTTGTTGCGGATGCGGGCCAGTTCGTCGTCATCCAACTCGCTGACCAGTTGCGCGTTCAGCCAGTACTGGCCCTTGCTTGGAGTGTCCAGGCATCCAATCAGGTTCATCAGCGTCGACTTGCCCGAGCCCGATGGCCCCATGATGGCCACGTACTCGTTGCGCTGAATGCGCAGGTTGACTCCGCGTAAGGCGTGGACCTGCTGCTCCGAACCCATATCGTAGGTCTTCCACAAGTCTTCGGTGCAGATCATGCACGAATCTGGGGGCGCGGACACTGCGGGTTGCGAAATGCTGATGACTTCTGCGGTGGCCATTTTTCTCTCCTGATCCTCTGGGAACACCCACTACTCCGATCGTTCAGGCTCTCTATTGGACGGCGCTGGTCGTCAGTTGTTAGTTAACGGCCGGTCATTCAGCTTTCGTCCTCTTTCTTCGGGGCTGCGTTATCCACTTTTACGCTGGTCTGCGGACGCAACGTACGCAGGACTTTATAGCTGCCGGTGACAATTTCGTCACCTTCCCTGAGTCCACTAAGCACTTCGATGTCGGTAGTGCCGGTTATGCCGGTCTCCGCCGGGACAAATTGCGCCTTGCCATCGCGGATCACGAAAACGCCTTGCAGTTCGTCTTTGGGATCCAGTCGCTTCGATGAATCCTTTTGCGGGGCAGCGGCCTCCACTGATTTCTGCCTGCTACCCTTGTCCTGCAGGTCCGCCTGGCGCCGCACTGTCAGGGCTTGAATGGGTACGGTCAGAATATTGTCACGAGTGGCGGTTGTGATCTTGGCCGTGGTGGAGAGTCCTGGACGCAAATCCTGCGGTGGATTCTGCAGCGTCACCACCACTTTGAAGTCTTTAGCCTCTTCGCTTGCGGAAGTCTGCTGCGAAGTGGAAACGCCGGTTGAACGCACGATCGCGTTATCGCCAATCTCAGTGACAATCGCAGGGAAAGTCTGCTTGGGGATCGCATCAATGCTGACTTCAGCGGGCTGACCCAATTTGACGTTGACGATGTCGGTCTCGTCCACTTTTACCTCGGCGGTGATGATAGACATGTCGGCAAGCGTCATGAGCGTGCTTCCCGGGGAATTTTGGATACCGATCACCACCGTTTCGCCTTCCCGCACCGGAAGATTGGTGATGGTGCCGGCAAACGGAGCAGAATACGAAGTCTTCTGCAGCACGTCCGCGGCATGCGTCAGATTGGCGCGATTCTGGGCGATGCGGCGCTCGGCCGATTCCTTTTGGGCCTTAGCTTGGGCAACGCGTGCCTGGGCCTGGGCTAACCCGGCTTGCGCGGTTTGCCATGCCGCTTTGCGCATATCGTACTCGGATGTGGCGATCAAAGCCTCTTTGTAAAGGCCCTGGGCACGGTCCCAATCCAACTGGTAGTGGTCAAGGTCAGATTGCGCCCGCTTGAGGTCGGCCACCGAAGTATTAAGTGCGGCCTCAGCCGCCACTGCATCGGTTTGGGCCGCTTCCAGCGATGCCTGAGTGGCGCTCAAGTCCGCCGTCGATTGCACATTTTCCAACTGCGCCAGCAATTGCCCCTTCCGCACGCGGTCGCCTTCCTTCACGTAAAGACGCGTGATCTTGCCGAACGCATTGGCGCCAATGTTCACGTAGGTCTTAGGCTTGATTTCACCGGATGCGCTGACCATGGACGTCAAGTTTTCCCTCCGCGCCTTTGCGGTTTGCACGGTCACAACATCTTTGCTGCTGTAATAACGAATTGCCCCAACGATCACCAGCAACAACAGGCCTGCGCCCACCCCAATCGCGATTTTCTTCCGGTTGCTCATTGGTTCCCTGGTACGCCTTGCGAAGCGATCCTAAAGGGCACAGCTCTCCTCCTCGCCACGCCCCGGCTTGTAGCGGGATCCATCGTTGCCCTATTGCTCACGCGGTGAACCAACTCCACGTAAGAACATACGGCGCGACACGCCCCAAAGTTCCGGAACTTGAGTTGAGATTCGCTGACCGGGCCCGAGTAGTGGTAACTTCGCCCTCAAGAATTATAGCCTGACAGGGAGGATCCCCTCGGGGAGGTAGGACACCTCCTGAGTGCGACACCTCTTTTGACAATCTTTACAATTGACAATCTTTACAATCGGTTCCAGCCATACGGCTTAGCCTTGCCTTGGCTGCATCAAAGTCATAGAATTGAATAACTAAGGTATGGGGAAGGAGTGCCCCTGCATGTCCCGGGTAGGTATGCCTTTTCGCGTCCCCACAATTTCCGTTCTGGCAGCGGTGATTTTGGCGCTGGGGTTGTTCGCCGCCGCGGAGGATGGAAAGTCCGATAGTTCGGGGCAATCCCCTGCTGCAGCCAGTTCTGACCCATCTACTCCCGCAGATGCTTCGGCTCAAGGAAGCACCGGCGTGGATCCCCTGAAGCGCCCACTCACGGAAAAGCAAAGGCGGCAGAACGAAAAGTCACTGAAACAAGAACTGGGCAAGACCTACAAGAAATGGCTCGACGAAGACGTGCGCTGGATCATCACCGATGAAGAACGGGCCGCGTTCAAGCAGCTTTCCAACGACGAAGAGCGCGACCAGTTCATTGAAGCATTCTGGCAACGCCGCGACCCTACACCAGACACCGTAGAAAACGAGTTCAAAGAAGAACACTACCGGCGAATTGCCTACGCCAACGAGCATTTCGCCGCCGGTATTCCGGGCTGGAAGTCGGATAGGGGCCGCATGTACATCATGTACGGACCGGCCGACGAAGTCGAATCTCACCCCTCGGGCGGAACTTACGACCGCCCCCAGGAGGAAGGCGGAGGCACGACCTCAACCTATCCGTTTGAAGATTGGCGCTACCGGTACCTCGAAGGCATAGGGCAGGAAGTTATCATCGAATTTGTGGATACCTGCATGTGCGGCGATTACCACATGACGATGGACCGGTCTGAAAAGGACGCGCTGCTGAATGTGCCTGGCGCTGGCTTGACGATGTATGAACAGATGGGCATGGCGGATAAGGCGCAGCGGTTTAACACTGGCGGAATCGAGAGACTGGGAACGGGTCCCTTTAACCAGGACATGCAGACCAAGCAATTCGACCGGCTCGAACAATTTGCCAAGCTACAGGCGCCGCCACCGGTGAAATTCAAAGATCTGGAAGAAGTGGTCTCGCACAAGATTACCGTAAACCTCATGCCCTTTGACGTGCGTGCGGATTTTGTGAAAGTCACGGGAGACACGGTGCTGGTGCCGGTGACCATCCAGGTAAAGAACCGGGACATCACCTTTGTAAATAAGGATGGTGTGCAGCGCGGCACGGTGAATATTTTTGGGCGGGTGACGACACTGACCGGGAAAATCGCGCAGACCTTTGAAGACACGGTGCAGGTCGATGTGCCAGCAGAACTGCTTCCCAAGGTGACAGAAAATTCTTCGGTGTACTGGAAGGCTTTGCCTTTACGTCCCGGGAGGTATCGCTTCGACGTGGTCGTTAAAGATGTCAATGGGGACCGAAAAGGCACGTGGAGTAAGGGAGTGCAGGTTCCGGAGTTCTCTGAGGACCGATTAGCTGTGTCTTCGCTGATTCTGGCCGACCAGATGGAACCGGTGGCCGTAAAGAACGTCGGGACGGGCAGCTTTGTGATCGGCACCACGAAGGTTCGGCCGCGCGTGCCGTCCTCCGATGGCAAGCCGGTAGTGTTCAAGCGTAACCAAAAGCTCAATTTCTGGATGCAGGTCTACAATCTGGGCGTCGACGACAAAACCCACAAGCCCTCGGCCACGGTGGAGTACGATGTCACCAACACGGCCACCAACAAGCAGGTGGTCCATACCGTAGAATCGACGGACCAGATGGGAAATGTCGGTGACCAGATGACGCTGGAAAAGACATTATCCGCGGCGAATCTCGATCCCGGCGTATATCGCATTCAGATCAAGGTGAATGACAACGTTTCCAAGCAGACGGTAGATCCTTCGGCGACGTTTGCGGTGGAGTAGCCGCCGATCTGGCATCCCGCGCGGATGCGGACTAATGGTGGGGAAACTCGGGCTCAAACTCGGGATGTTGGCGGTATTTGTGAGCTTGCTTCCGCCTCTGCGAGCAGCGGACCAGCGGGGCTCGATATCGGGCTATGTCCGCGACCTGGCTGGAGTGCCGCAGATGGGTGCGGTGGTGGAAATCTTGGGCTCGAAGCTCTCCGGGCAAAAGGCTTTCACAGACCAGGACGGATTTTATTCTGCCAGCGACTTGCTGCCTGGGATTTATGCCATCCGAGTGTCAGCTCCCTCTTTTCTTCCCGCGTTGCGTGAACGAATTGGTTTGCGTTCCGGCGGCAATGCGGTAGTCAATATCACCCTGAACACCCTGTTCGAAGCGATCCAGTTGGGTCCGATGCGCGGGCCTTCCGACGACGACGATTGGAAGTGGGTGCTGCGCTCGGTTTCTAACCGGCCGATCTTGCGCGTACTCGACGATGGTACCGCGGTTGTCGCGTCTCAAGAGGGCCAGACCGATCATGACCTGAAAGGTGCAATCTCGTTTCTGGCCGGCTCGCCATCGCAGGGTTTCGGCAGCAGCTCAGATATGAGCACGAACTTTGCTGTCGAGAAGCCGGTCCTTTCTAGCGGATTGCTGGGGCTGGGGGGCAATTTGGGGTACGGCGATGGCTTGCCCACCGCTTTCGTGCGGGCGTCCTTCAGCCACAAACTGGGAACAGGGTCTCCGCGGATCGCCTTTACCATGCAGCGGGTGTCGGCCCCTGACATCAATCTGCGCAGCGCAACTCTTCAGGCCTTCGCGCTTACGACGTCCGACAGTTTCACGATGGGCGATGTTGTGGAATTCCGCTTCGGAAGCGAACTGCAGACCGTTCAGTTCCTGGGGAGGGTAACGGCGTTTCGCCCCTTCGGCTCGGCCGATCTGCATCTTTCACCGAATACGCTGCTTGAGTACAGCTATGCCACGTCGGAACCAAACAACCCGCTGGACAAAGAGTTTAGTTCCGCTGCTGGTGAACCTGGCGGGTCCAGTCCGCGCGTTAGCATGGCTAAGTTTGCGACCACTGTAGAACGGGCCCATCATCAGGAGCTTTCGATTTCCCATCGCGCCGGGAAAACCAAGATGCAACTGGCCGTCTATTCGGACCGTGTCGCCGATCCCGCGTTGACCGGGGCGGGTATGGTCGGCACCGAGGGCGGAGAAATCCTCCCTGACCTGAACTCCGGAACATTCACCTACCGGGGACAAAATCTGGACACCCAGGGCATGCGGCTGGTGCTGCAACGCAAGTTGACATCCGATTTGACAGCCACGCTCGACTATAGCTACGGCGGCGTCCTTGATCTGGGTAAAGCGGACGTGAATTTGCAGGAGGCGCGGAAAGATATGCAGGTCCGCGACCGGCATGCTCTGACCGGGAAAGTGAGTGGCACCTTGCCGCGATCCAAAACCCGCTGGATTGCGTCGTACCGCTGGACCAGCGGTTCCGCTCTGACTCCGGTCGATTGGTTCAATGCCTCACCCGGGCAGGCAGAGCCCTATTTGAATCTTTTCGTGCGGCAGCCGATTCCGGGAACGGGTTTCTTTCCATGCCACGTCGACGCGATTGTTGACTTGCGCAATCTTCTGGCGCAGGGGTACGTCCCGGTCATGGGACAGGACGGGCACACCGTCTATCTGGTCCAATCCGCTCGCAGCGTCCGCGGCGGAGTGGCGTTTACCTTCTAGCAAGCTGGCCCACCGCTTTGCATCGCCACAAGGGAGGCTGCCTCACGCTTCGTTTCCGAAGCGCGGCGACCACGGACCTCGACCCGATTTAGGCTTTTTCGAAAGGTCTTCACCGCAAACGAGCCAGGAAGCCGTCTCGTCCCCAGCAG
The DNA here is from genome assembly GCA_963759395.1 of uncultured Acidobacteriota bacterium. Taxonomy (GTDB): domain Bacteria; phylum Acidobacteriota; class Terriglobia; order Terriglobales; family Acidobacteriaceae; genus CAVWZH01. Next base: position 1,119,540 of record CAVWZH010000007.1, read on the forward strand.
GGGGTCCGGGACTTCAACTTGAAGGGTTGGTTCCTGGGGCTGCCAGCTCATCCAGCATCTCGCGGAGCTGTCGATACCTCCCAGCGCCCAGGCGCTTCTTGTAGTCTGCTTCCATCTTGGAGATAAGACGCGCCGCCAGTTCTACCAGAGCGCTGCCGCGGGCGGTGGGGATCACCAGCTTGGCGCGGCGGTCGTGGGGATCGGGTTTGCGCTCCACGTATCCCAATCCTTCCAACTCATCGATCAGCTCGCCCATCGAGGGCTTGGTCATGCCGCTCCGGACGGCCAGGTCGGTGGGCCGAGTGCCCCAACGGTCTAGGTTGGCCAATACGGCGCCGTGTTTGAACTTCAACGCCGGGTGGCCGGCGGCGGCGAAACCCGCGAACAGTTGCTGCTCGAAGCGGCGGTAGGCGGCTAGCAAGAGAGTGCCGAGATTGGGCGCGGGCAACACCATCATCCGCGGCTGGGCCGGCGTGGAAAACTGTCGTCTTGACATTTGATAAGGTTACCTTATAAAGTAGTAAGGTAGCCTTACTATATAAGGCCAACGTTAACCGGGATGGCACATGAGGCAACCCACCGGCCCAGGTGCCGGAGGTGCTGTCAGTGCTGATCCCCCACACTCTCAGGAGGCAACATGAAAAGAATTGCCGTTTTGACAGGAGTAGCATTGTTCCTTGTACTCGGGCCTTTCGGTGCGCTGTTTGCAGGAGACCGAAACCACAAAGGCGATGCGCAACAGGACAGAATCCAAACCGGGTTCAGGATTGCTCCCGTTCGGCTGCGCTTCGACCGCGAGAATCGCGAGCTCGTCGGCCTAGGCAGCTACATCGTGAACGCACAGGGTGGATGCAATGATTGCCATACCGCTCCTCCCTACACTAGTGATCCCCACAATGGAGACCCGGAAAAGATCAATGTAGACGGCTATCTCGCGGGTGGGCAATTTTTCGGGCCGTTTGAATCACCGAACCTCACACCCGACCTGGATAAGGGACTGCCGGCCGGGTTGACGTTCATGCAGTTCAAAGATGTCATGCGCACCGGCGTGGATCCGGACCATCGGCCAGCGCCCCCCCTGCTCCAAGTGATGCCCTGGCCGATTTACGGCAAGATGAGCGATTACGACTTACTGGCAATCTACGAGTATTTGAAGGCCATTCCTCATGCCGAAACACCGATCCCTGGCGCGGCCCCGCGGCAACCCTGAACCGGTGGTGGAGAGGCCGGGTAGCCCCACCCTCAGTCTTGATCTCGCATGCATTGCTCCGACCGGGGGTGGGGGTGGCTGTGATCTATCGAGAGGTTGTTTCTTTCATGGTGCCGCGCCTGATGGCTAGATAGCTATGCACCCAGCCGCTGCCACCATCTCTTAGTAGGAACCGCGGGCTGCGGTGGCTGACGCCGGGTAAAGGTTGGTGCGGAAACGAGGGCTGGTGACAGCATGGCGGTCCTCACGTTGCGGGCGGCAGACTTTGGAGTGCAGTGAATCAGGAGAACTCTTCCCGGAGTGCTGGAAGGAAGCACGAGGAGGCTAGGCTGCCCCAGGTCCAAGGCAGCGTCTAGGGGCTGCCCACTCTGAATCTCGGCTGCGCCTCGCCGGTAGCGGCTCATGACGGCTTCAGCGGTTTCGTCGTCGAAAGCAATCCAACGGATCATAGAAAAGAACTCCAGATCACAACCCCGCTATAACCCCGGCGGAGCCTGCATTTTACCTCACATGGGGCGGCATAAGAACCATATTTCCTGGGCATAAGGCGGGCTAGGCAAGGGCTCGCACGGCCGCGGGCAATCACCCGTTATACACCGTGGTAACTTGGGCTATCCCTTGCCCTATGTTACGGTTGCCTCGAAGATACCCTTCCGAGAGACATCAATGCGCTGGATTCGATGCTCCGTCCTGATCGCCGTCTTTTTTACAGTTGCACCGCTTTGGGCCCACCACATTAAGCCGGGTACCACGAAGACTCTCCCGGTGACTACCTCGTCGCCAAAAGCGCGAGATTTATATCAGCGGGCGATGGCCGACTACGCCAACCTCTACCTTGAACGAGCCAATATCGGGTGGCGCGCCGCAGTTGAGGCCGACCCGAATTTCGCGCTGGCTTACGCCTGGATCGCGTTCAATAGCAAGAATCCTGATGAAACTGCGGCCGCACGTGCAAAGGCGAAGGCCCTGGCGCCCAAAGTTAGTCCGGGCGAGCAACTGATGATCGGGTGGATCGCCAACGTACAGGAGGGCAACTTCCTGGCGGGTATCGCCTCGCTGAACGACCTCCTCGAAATGTATCCAAAAGACCCTCAATTGTTCGATCTGGCGGGCAACTGGATGGAGGAAAAGAGCAGCCACGAACGGGCCGAAAAGTTGCTGGAGCATGCACTGGCACTGGATAAGAATTACGCGGCAGCCCTTAATGATGTGGCCTACTGCTATGCGCGAGGCCGCGAGTTCGATAAAGCGATCACAGCCATGGAACGGTATGTCGCGCTGTTGCCGATGGAACCTAACCCGCAGGATTCCTACGCGGAGATCCTGCGCATGTCAGGCAATTTCGACGCCGCGCTGGAGCATTATCATGCCGCGCTTAAACTGGATCCGGGTTTCGTTTCATCGCAGGTTGGGCTCGCCGACACCTACGCGCTGATCGGAGACCAGGTACAGGCGCGCTTGGAGTACGACAAGGCGCTGGCGGCAGCTGCCACCGAGATCGACCGGCTCGACTACAGCCGGCAGAAGGCCTCGACGTGGGCGCGCGAAGGCAATTTCGCCGAGGCTGATAAAGCCTTCCTCGCCATAGCGGAAAAGGGCCACGCCGCGGGGCTGGATCTGGAGGAGGCCCAGGCCTATCGCATGATGAGCTTGTATCAACCGGACGACGGCGTGGCGCTGAAGTACCTGCAGAATGGGGAAGAAGCCCTCAGCCATTCGGCAAATCTTGCCCAATCTGACCGGGACGAAGAGCGATCCAGAATCCTGCGATACAGGGTGGTGCGGGCCGTTCATGCAGGTGACAAGGAGCTAGCCGGGAAAACCCTGAAACAACTCGAAACGGTGGCAGGAAATAGCCGGAGCCTGGTCATTCAGAGTTCCTATCACGGTGCCGCTGGAACCTGGCTGATGGGACAGCAGAAGACGGATGAAGCTATTCCCCACCTTGAAGAGGACACGGACAACCCCTATTCCCTGGAACTGCTGGCGCGGGCGTATTCGCTGACCGGAGCCGACGACAAGCGGCATGAAGCCGAGGTGAAACTGCGAGCCATGAATTCACCTACCCTGGAACAGGCGCTGGTTGTGCCCGCGGTCCGCTCCCGCCGGCCTGAGGGCGAGTAAAGAGGAATCCGGTGCGCTTCGCATCGGAAATCAGCCATCAACCGGGCTGCGATGTGGTACTCTCGCCAGCCGTGTCTAACCCCAAGCGGGAGCGCCGTTCACAAAGCCGCCTGACCATGCGGCTCCCGGTCACCATCAAGGCGCGGCCGGGTAAGGTACAGACCACCGGCTTCACTCGCGATTTAAGCGCGAGCGGACTCTTCCTCTACACCGAATCGCAGTTCAGCGAAGGGAGCGAGTTGGAGATGGTTCTGCTGCTGCCGCCCGAATTGACCCGCGGCGAGCGGCAATGGGTTTGCTGCCGGGCCTCGGTGGTCAGGGTGCAGGACAGCGAAGAGGGAGGAGAGTTCGGAGTGGCGGCAACAATTCGCCAAATGGACGTTCTGCCGGAAATTCCCGGCTAAGGGCTGGGCAAAATCTTCCGCCCTGCCGGCCCACGTAGCTTTGCAAACAAGGAAAAACCCAGAATTTCTAATGCAATTGCATCAGCTTTGGTGCAATAATACTGGCCCTTGAATTGCTTTGCTCTGGAGTGGTCAAGGGAAGCAGAATATCTCAGGTGGGTTCGGCCATGTTGATTGAAAAACTGTCAAGCGGCGTCGTATGCGTGCTCACGCCGCTCGGTCCGCGTTACCTCAAGCCGCGTTCGTTCGCGGAGCGCATTTATCTTTTCTGGATGTTCCGCCATTTCCAGACACTGCCCATGCAGGTGCTGAAGCCGGGGCAAAGAAAACTCATCGAGGATCTGTGCGCGCAGCAACAGTTCGTGGCGTTGTCGCCCAACGACCAGTGGGACGCTCCAATTCTGGGAACCGTGGAGCGCCGTCCACCTGTCGAGGTGGAAACTCTGCCGCCGCGACGGCCGAGCTCCCGGGCGTCTGATGCTGTCTCTCCGCTGGCTGCAGATGTGCGGCAGCGCTCTTAATCCCGGCGCTTCTGGTTATCCAAAATCGTTTCCCTTTTATTTTCCGCTATTCAGGCTCTTCGCCCGGCTGAGCGGGCTGTTTCGGCGGTGGCTGATTGGCCGATGGCATTTCACCGCAGGGACCGGTTCCTCCGTGTCCGGGATGCGGAACGGTGGAATGGCTTGCCCCCGTGGCACGCGATTGCTGGCAGCTCTTCATCGCTTCCTGTTGAGCGGGCGTGATCAAAGCTTCCGATTCCTGCTTGGCCTGCTGGTGAATCTGGCGGATTCGCTGCTGCCTCTGCTGCATCGTGAGCGACGAATCGGCGCAAACTGCTTCCACCTGCGAGCGGGCATTCTGCTGGATTTGCTTGCGCTGTTGCATTGCCGCCTTTGAGATTCCCGCTTCTTGCCAGCACGGTACTTGATGTGCTTGAGTGACCTTGGGCGTGATAGCTGGATGAGTTCCCGGCACCGGGACGCGGGGTGCAATAGAAGTTTGCGCATGCAGCAAAGCCGAGAGCGTGATCGCCAAAACCAGAGAGTCAACGAACGGGAGCAGCCGTCTCATGACACACCTCCGCCTCTCACAACCCGGATCGGCAAAATGAGTTGCTGTGAAAGCTAAAATTGTCACGCCGCGGCCTGCGGCGAAAGCCCGAGATCGGATGCTATAATCACGACTCATCCTTCCTGCCGCATTTCCTGGGGGCGCGTAGCTCAATTGGCAGAGCAACTGACTCTTAATCAGTAGGTTGTAGGTTCGATTCCTACCGCGCTCACCACTTAAAGCGGGCGCGTGGTGCCCGCAGTCGCGTGCGGGCTGCTAATCGCTGCCCTGCCTATCTCCGCCATCGATAATTTCGATTGGACTCGCCAGTGTGCGCGCCCCTAGAGTTACTTTGGGCATAGAGGCTCACAGGCGATTCGATCGCGAACAGTGCGGTTTTTGGGGGATACTAGTGCAGAGGGCTACCTTAAACCCGCAGGTACGAATCAAAATGGAACCAGAAAGCCTGGGAGTAGAAGAGAATCGGGATGAAGCTCAAGACTTGAGTCTGACCACTCAGCCGCGTGGGCTCACTCACGTCCTCACGCTGGATGAAATCTCTAACCTGGCGGCGGAAGAGGGCCAACCCGCCGAGACCCTGATGAACGTCGTTGCCCTGATCGCTAAGAGATTTGATAGCGACGTGTGTTCAGCGTACCTGCTGGAGCCGGACCGGGCCAATCTGGTACTGGCGGCGACCGTCGGCCTGCGGCCGGAGTGCATCGGGAATCTACGAATGGTGATCACCGAGGGCCTGGCGGGCCTGGTTGCGGAACAGGTACGGCCCGTGGCCGTGGAGCAAGCGCAGAGTCATCCCCGCTTCAAGTACTTCCGGGAAGCCGGCGAAGATTCCTACCAATCGTTCCTGGGGGTTCCCCTCATCGACCGGGGAGTTCTGCAGGGAGTTCTAGTGGTTCAGACCGCCGAGCCCCGGGTTTTCCGCGAAGACGAGATCCAAATGCTGAGCCAGGCGGCGGCGCAGGTGGCGCCGGTGGTGAGCGAAGCCCGGACGCTTGATCGCTTTATCGCTCCAGCCCAGGAACGTCTTTGGGCATTGGCTCGCAACCTCTGGTGGAGTTGGGACCACGATGCGGCCAGCTTGTTTCGTGATCTGGATCCAGTGCGCTGGCGACAACTGAACCAGAATCCGGTCTCGCTGTTGAAGGAATTTCCGCTGGCGAAATTGGAGAGCCGGGCCGCGGAGCTGGTTTTGCACAGTCGTGTCAATTACGCCTATCGCCGTATGCAGGAATACCTGCAGGCGGACCGGACGTGGGGAACCCGGCATGCCGGGGTGCTGCGACCTTCTCCGGTGGCCTATTTTTCGGCCGAGTTTGGGTTGCACGAATCCCTTCCAGTCTATTCGGGCGGCCTCGGCGTCCTTGCCGGGGATCATATTAAGAGCGCTTCTGATCTGGCGATTCCGCTGATCGGCATAGGTTTGTTTTATGGGCAGGGATACTTTCGCCAGCGCCTGGATCGCAATGGTTGGCAACAGGAAGAGTACTTAGAGACGGACATTAATCAGTTGCCATTGGAGGTCGCGATCGGCAAGAACGGCCGGCCGGTAATGATCAAGATCGAGACTCGCGGTGGTTCGATTCACGCCAAAGTCTGGCAGGTGAAAGTGGGACGCTGCGATTTGTTCCTCCTGGATTCCGATGTGGAAGGCAATACTCCGGACGATCGGGAGCTGACTTCCCGTCTTTACGGCGGCGATGCCCGGACACGAATCCGGCAGGAGTTGTTGCTTGGCGTAGGGGGGTTCCGCGCCCTCAAAGCCATGGGCATCACGCCGGGGGTGCTTCACCTGAACGAGGGGCACAGCGGATTTGCTGTGCTGGAAGCGATCCGCACGCGCATTCACGAGGAGGGCATCGCGTTCGACGCTGCAGTGCCCCGCGTATCGCGGGAAGTGGTTTTCACCACGCACACTCCAGTGCCTGCTGGTCACGATCGCTTTGACGCGGAGCTGATCGAAGAACATCTGGGACCTCTGCGCGAGGTGCTGGGCCTTTCCCCGGAAAGCCTGATGGGGTTGGGACGCGAGAATCCAAACAACCCGCAGGAGACGTTTTGCATGACCGTGCTGGGCCTGCGACTCTCGCGGCGGGCCAATGCGGTTTCTGCGCTGCACGGCGAAGTATCTCGAGCCATGTGGACGGACCTTTGTCCGGGGAAGCCCGAAGATGAAGTTCCCATTGGGCACATCACGAACGGGGTGCACGTTCCGTCGTGGCTGGCGCCGCAGATGTTTCGCCTCTACGACCGCCATCTGGGCACGAATTGGCACCAGCACAGCAGCGAAGCGCGCACCTGGGAAGGCATCGAGAACGTGGATGACGGCGAGCTCTGGGAGACGCACCTCAGCCTGAAATCGCAACTCCTCGAGTTTGTCCGCCGCCGGGCGGTGGAACAAGCCGAGCGCCGCGGCGAAACCCGAAAGAGTTTGGAAAGACTGGGCAAGGTACTTAGCCCGGACGCGCTGACTATCGGGTTTGCCCGCCGTTTCGCGACCTACAAGAGAGCCAACCTGATTCTGACCGACATCGAGAGCCTCGCATTATTGGTAAATGACCCCAAACGGCCGGTGCAGTTCGTGTTTGCCGGCAAAGCCCATCCGCATGATGAGCCGGCCAAGCGGGTGCTGCAGCAGATCGCCGAATTGATGCGCAACCCTCGGTTCGCCGACAAGTTTGTTTTCGTCGAAGACTATGACATCAACGTCGGGCGTTATCTGGTGCAGGGCGTCGATGTCTGGCTGAACAATCCGCGGCGTCCCCTCGAGGCATCGGGTACGAGCGGTCAAAAGGTGGTCTTGAATGGAGGATTGAACCTTTCGGTCCTCGACGGCTGGTGGGCTGAGGCGTATGACGGCATGAACGGATTCGCTATCGGGACGGGCCGAACCCACTCCAACATGAGCGTTCATGACACCCGCGATGGAGAGGAGTTGCACCGGACCCTCCGCGAACAAGTAATTCCGCTGTTCTACCAGCGGGATCGTGACGGCCTGCCGCGGGGCTGGATCAAACGCATGAAGCGAACCATCCGCACTCTCGGCTGGCGCTTTAGTGCGGATCGCATGGTGATGGATTACACGCTGAAATGCTACGTTCCAGCAGCCGGGGGCACATCCAGTGACATGAGGTCGTCCTGGTGACGGCAGCAGCACACGGTTTGGCAGTCGATTGCGGGATGGGTTTGGGGATCGGCTTGGGTGCGGAGGGATAGCGAATGCGCGGCGCTATTGTGATTCTGCAGAAAGACCCTTCACGTGCGGAGAATTTGGTCTCCACGGGCGGGCCGGTGTCTGAGGCGGTGTTTATTGTGCAATCGCTCGCCGAACTTCACAGGCTGGCCTCGCAGTTCCCCATCGAGATTGGAGTGCTCGACCTGGGTTTGGTCAGCTTTCATGAGATCGCCCGCTTGCGCCACCAACTAGGCATGGAAATCATTTGCACGCACCACACGCCCGATGACGTCATGTGGGCGGCGGCGCTGGAAGCGGGTGCCCTGGATTGTTGCTTTGACGATGATGGGCCGGCAATCTGGCGCGCGATTCGACAAACCCCGACGCCTTACAATCGAATTGCTGGATAAACTGGATAAAAATGAAGACCCGCCGCCCTGGTGAGGTTATCTGATATCAGCGGCGGCTAAGGCTTGAGACTCTAGCAATCCGTTCTCTTATCCATGGGGGCGCGAAGAGGAGTATAGTTCGCGTTCACCCGAATAATCCTCTAGTCTTGATCTTATCTGGATCTTAGGAGGGTAGGCCTGTGCGTATCTTGTCCCTTTCGGATCGGTCTCTTTCTCGGTGCGCATTTCATCTTCATAGGGCAGTTGTTTTTCTGCTGCTTGGCGCTGTACCAGCCGGGGCACAAACCTCCGGCGGCAAACCGCCAACAAAACCTGCTGCCGGCGATGCACAAGAGAAGTCTGTTGCCATTACTCCGACTGAAGCACCGCAGGTCTTGCGCGAGCTTAACGCGGCCTTGGAAGGCCTTGTAGCCAAAGTGTCTCCCGCGGTGGTTCAAGTGCTGGTGACCGGCTACGGCCCGCTGGAAGACAAGGATCAATCCAACACGGCACTGGTCGTACGCCAGCATGCCATCGGATCGGGTGTGGTGGTCGATTCTGACGGGTACATCATGACCAATGCCCATGTCGTCGAGGGAGCGCAGCGCATTCGGGTCGTTTTGCCCGATTCCTCCATCGAGATGCCGAGACAAATTGCGGCGGTTGGGAGAAGCCAGGTCCTCGAAGCCAAATTACTCGGGGTTGACAAGGACATTGACCTGGCGCTCCTGAAAGTATCCCCTAAGTCGCCGATGCCCACGCTGGCACTGGGGACCGGCCGCAATGTACGACAGGGCCAACTGGTATTTGCCATCGGGAGCCCGCAAGGCTTACAGAGCACAGTCACCATGGGGATTGTGAGCTCGGTGGCCCGACAGCCAGAGTCCGATAAGCCGATGGTCTACATTCAGACTGATGCTCCCATCAACCCGGGGAACAGCGGCGGCCCGTTGGTGGACATGGAAGGCTACGTGGTCGGGATCAATACTTTCATTCTTTCCGAGGCTGGCGGCAGTGAAGGTCTCGGCTTTGCTATCCCCTCGCGGGTGGTTAACTTCGTGTATCAGAATTTACGCAAGTATGGCCACGTGCACCGTTCGGTGATTCAGGCCAAGGGACAGACCATCACTCCTTCTCTGGCGGCTGCGCTTGGTCTGGCGCAGGATTGGGGCGTAATCATCGCGGATGTGCTCCCGGGCGGCCCCGCGGAGGCGGCTGGAGTTCAGATCCAGGACATCGTGCTGGCGGCTGACGACTACCCGGTCGAGACACTGCCCGTGTATATCGCATTACTCTACTTACATCCTGTGGATAAACCTTTGAAGCTCGACATTTTGCGCGGCACAGAAAAGAAGACCCTCTACGTCCCTGTATTCGAAGAAAAACACCACGTCGATCAGATCAGGGATCTGGCCGACACTGACCCGGTGCTTGTGCCCAAGTTGGCGATTCTTGCCGTGGACATGAACGACAAGATCCGCTCGCTGGTTACGGATCTCCGCAGTTCCTCGGGTGTGATTGTGGTAGCGCGGACAGCCGACCTGCTCGGACCGGATACCGGGCTGAACGCGGGAGATATCATTCATGCCGTGAATCGCACCAGCGTCGATTCGCTCGCCAGCCTGAGTACCGCGTTGAAGGATCTGAAGACGGGCGACGCTGTGGCGCTGCAGATTGAACGCCAGGGGCACTTTCAGTACTTGTCGTTTGAACTTGAATAGCTGCGGTGTCAAAGCTTGTTCAGCCCGTCGAGCGCCGCCACTTTGTAAGCCTCGGCCAAGGTCGGATAGTTGAAAACAGTGTCGCGGAAATATTCGATGCCTGCCTCCATTGTGAGGACGGCCTGGCCGATGTGGATGATTTCGGCGGCCCGGTCTCCGATGACATGGACGCCCAGCAGTTTGAGAGAATCGGGGGAAAAAACCAGTTTGAGCAGGCCCTGCTCGTCGCCCAGCATCTGTCCCTTGGCCAATTCGGCATAGCGGGCGAGACCCACCTCATAGGGAATTTTCTCCTGGGTCAGCTTCTCTTCCGTATGCCCGACCATGGAAATTTCCGGGATCGTATAAATGCCGTAGGGAATTAGGTTCGGTGGCATTTTGCCGGGAACTCCAAACATGTGGCAACTGGCGAGCCGGCCCTGTTCCATCGACGTGCTGGCCAGCGCGGGAAAGCCAATCACGTCTCCCGCGGCGTAGATGTGAGGCACGGCTGTCTGAAAATGTTCGTTGACTGTGATTTTGCCGCGTGGGTCCGCGGCCAGATTTGCCGCTTCCAACTTCAGCAAGTCGCTGTTTGCCTGGCGTCCAATGGTGTAAAGCAGCCCCTGGCCATGAACGTTTTTTCCGCTTTCGAGCTTGGCAAATACCCGGTCACGCTCATTGTCCAACCCCACGGAAACAACTTTCTCGCCGAGGCGGAGCACCGTCCCCAACTGCCGCAGCTGGTAGCAAAGGCTTTCAATGATCTCGCGGTCGACAAAATCGAGGAGCACGGGACGCTGATCGAGCAGCGTGACCTTCACGCCGAGCGCCGCGAACATAGACGCGAATTCCAGCCCGATGATTCCAGCTCCGACGACCACCAGATCACGCGGAATTTCTTCCAGGCAGTGGACCTGGTCAGAGTCGAAGATCCTCTGGCCATCGATTGGGATATCCGCACTGTGGGCGGGCCGGGTGCCGCACGCGATCAGAATGCGATCGCCCCGCACCACCTGGGATCCATCGTCACTCTTGATCTCAATCGTGTGGGCATCCATGAAGCATGCATCGCCTTCCAGAGTCGTAACGTAGTTACGGCGAAGCTGGGCCTTGATCACTTCGATCTCGCGGGCCATAACGGCTTGCGCGCGGAACACCAGGTCCGACATCGCGATGCGATCTTTCAGCGTATAGCCGCGTCCGTAGAACGAGCGTTGCCGAAGGCCACTGAGGTAGAGCACGGCCTCTCGTAACGTCTTGCTGGGAATCGTCCCAGTGTGAACGCAGACACCACCGATAGTCTTCTTGCGATCAATGATGGCGACCTTCTTGCGCATCTTGGCGGCACAGATGGCGCCCTTTTGGCCTGCCGGGCCGCTGCCAATCACGACCAGGTCGTATTCGTTGGCTTCCATGACTTATTCCTCGACAATGCTGAGCACTATTCCGAAGGCCGAATCAATATGGAAAGATACAAATACAACTTTGCTGCGTGGCGCGGCTCGAAGGGAAGCTCATCACTATCTCCGGAGCAGCGGGAGGAGGTAACAGATGAAGACTAACCTCCCTGTAGCACTGCATTCACAATATCGAGCGACGATCTGCCACAGCAGAAAGACTTCCTACATCCAGCGTTCACTTCGACAATTCCCGCTATGATTTCAATCGGCAGATTCCTGGCTTGCGTTAGCGTAGAGAAACATCAAGGCTATCAATCTAAAGGCAGACTGAAATAGAAGACCGAGCCATTCCCAGGCTGGCTGGTTACACCGATGTGACCGCGATGGGCCTCGACGATCGCTTTGCAGATGGCTAACCCCATGCCGGTGCCCTGCACCTGCATCCGTTGATCGCGCCCCCGGTAGAATTTGTCGAAGACCAGCGATTGCTCAAAATCATCGATGCCCGGGCCCCGGTCGGCGACGCTAGTGGTCAGAGTCCGGTCTTTGGCTTCTGCGGTGATGCGAATCGGGGCTTCGGGTGGAGAATACTTGGCAGCATTCTCCAGCAGATGCACCAGAACCTCTTTGATCCGGCCAAAATCCATACGCACGGACGGAAGATCAGCGGGGATTCGCACTTCAACAGGACGGTCCGCGAGGAGTTGCTTCAAGTCCTCCAGGGCTTGGTTCACGACGTCCACAATTTGTATCGGTTCGAGCTGCAACTCCACCTTGTGTGCGTCGAGCTGCGCCACCTCAGCGGCTTCGCCCACCAACCGGTTCAGCCGGTCACTTTCTTCATTGATGATTGTAAGCAGTTCTTCTCTCTCTGTATCGGAAAGATTGGAAGCCCCGAGGAGAGATGTGACCGACGCTTTGATAGCGGTCAGAGGGAGTACGAAACTCATGGGTCACTGAGTCCAGAAGCAGCGACCGCATTTGTTCGCTCTCGCGCGCAGCTTCGGCCCGGCTGAGTTTGTCCGCGGAACTGGCTCTTTCGACAGAGATCGCCACTAGGCTACTGATGGCCTCCAGGGTTGGCATCGAAAGGACAGGACCCTCGATGCCCAAGCTACCCACCACGCGCATGCCCATGTGGAGTGGCATAAACGCCACTTGTTTGGCGGCGTCGATGCGAGGCTCCCCCCGCAAACTAACTAACTGGAGACTATGCGCGTCCAGGTTGTCGATGGTAGGGCCGGAACGGTAAACATCCGGCCGGTTGGAGAGAGAGATGGCAGCTGCGCGCACTCCAAAGGCCTCGACGATGTATCGCGGGATCGAGTTCAGCAGGTCAGCGACGTTTTCGCTAGAGAGCAAGTCCTGGCTGAAGTCATAGAGACGCTCAACCTCGCGGCGGCGTTCGTTGGCGTTGCGGGCTTCGCGGCGGACTCGCTCTGACATCTGGCTGGCCGTCACCGCAGTCGCCAGAAAGGCAAACAAGGCCACCCAGTTTTGCGGATCAGCAATGGTGAACGTACCGATAGGAGGCAGAAAATAAAAGTTGAAGGCTAGCGCTGCGATCAGCGACATGAACACGGCGTACCGCAGGTCCCAAAGAGCGGAAATCCCCAGGACTCCAAGAAGAAAGGCGAGAGCGACGGTGGTGGGATTGAGGTGGAGGGAATGGCCCACCACGGTGATGCCGACAACCACCGCCACGGCGACCAGGTAGCCCAGGGCCGGTTTGTGATCCAACTTCACGAGCCGATTGTAGCTGACATCGACAATTGCGGGCGGCTCAACGACAATATGCCAGATGCCCAAGACTCCCGAAAAGTGGCTGGAGGAAACTGCCCCAACGAAAAAGGGAGGGGTGTTCAAACTATTTCTCGGGTATGCGCCGGGTGTGGGCAAGACCCACAACATGTTGAGCGAGGCCAAACGCCGCCACAGCCGCGGCGAAGACGTAGTGATCGGTGTGGTGGAATCCCACGGGCGCAAGGCTGTGGCCGAGCTCGTTACCCAACTTGAATCGGTGCCCCGCAAGAAAATTGAGTACAAGGGCGCGGTTTTCGAGGAGATGGATGTAGATGCGATCCTGGCGCGCAAGCCGCAAGTCGTCCTGGTCGATGAACTGGCGCACACCAACATCGAAGGCAGCAAGCATCGCAAACGATACGAGGACGTTTTGGAGTTGCTGGACGCCGGTATCGACGTGTTATCCACTTTGAATATTCAACACCTGGAAAGCATCACGCCGACCGTGCAGGCGGTCACCGGGATCCAGGTCCGCGAGACAGTTCCGGACTGGGTTTTGCAGAGAGTGAACGAAGTGGTGATGACCGACCTGACCCCCCAGGCTCTGCAGGCTCGCATGCGCCGCGGTGATGTCTATCCCCAGGAGCGCGTGGGGCGCGCCCTGGAAAATTTTTTTCGCGAAGGCAACCTGATCGCGCTGCGTGAGCTGGCGTTGCGGCAGGTGGCTCAACAAGTCGATCAGAGTCTGGAGCAACACCGCGAAAAGCAGGAGATCGACCATGGCGTCGCAGTACGCGAGCGCATTGCCGTTTGTATAAGCTCCAATCCCGCCGCGCAATACTTGATAGCCCGTGGAGCCCGCATGGCACAAGCCATTGATGCCGAGCTCTATGTCGTCTACATCGACATGGGCCAGGACACGAGCGAAGCCGACCAGAAAAGTCTCAACGCGAACATTCAGTTTGCCCAGAACGTGGGAGCCAATGTGGTGCAGTTGCAGGGAAAAAGCGTGGCCAGCGCGGTTGCGCAATTGGTAAGGGAACGGCACATAACGCAGGTGGTGTTTGGCCGCTCCGCAACCCGCGGCTGGAAGCGCTATTTCTACCTTTCCGCAATCCACCAGTTCTTACGCGACGCGCCGACGGTGGATGTGCACATCGTCACTCAGGAACCCGGCTAATGCCCGCAGCGTCGGAACACAAACGCATCCTGGTGGTAGATGACGAGCCGCAAATCACCAGAGTTTTGCGAACGACGCTTTCGAGCCACGGCTACGATCTTCGGGTGGCGAATGATGGCGAGACCGCGCTCGAGATCATGAAGGATTGGAGTCCAGATCTGATCATCACCGACCTCTCCATGCCCAACATGGATGGCCTGGAGCTCTGCCGGCGGTTGCGGCCTTCCACCAAGGTTCCGATCATTGTGCTCTCCGTGCGCGGAGAGGAAAGAACCAAAGTGCAGGCGCTCGATGCCGGCGCTGATGACTACGTCACCAAGCCGTTCGGTATTGAAGAATTACTGGCGCGGGTGCGCGCCAACCTGCGGCGTGTTCCGGCGGTAGAAGCGGAGACAGCGCCATCAATTGAAGTTGGCGATTTCCACATCGACATGGCGGCCCATAAAGTGACGGTCCGCCGCCGCGAGGTGCATCTCACTCCCAAGGAGTTCGACCTTCTCGTGTACCTGGCACGCCACGCCGGAAAAGTGGTTACCCACCGATCTCTGCTGAGCGCAATCTGGGGCGGACAAAGTACCGAGCAGGTCGAATATCTTCGTGTATTCGTCGGTCAATTGCGCAAGAAGCTGGAGCCCAATGCCTCTTCTCCGCGTTACATCGTCACCGAACCCTGGGTAGGGTACCGGTTCGAGCCGGGAAAGTAATTTTTCTCCGCAGTCATCCGTTTACAAACATTCTACGAAGTCTTTATTCAATCTTTACGCCCGGAATAATCCAATCAAGGGAAGTCGGGAGAGCAAACTGTCATGGTTGCACTGGCATTGGTCAATATGTTGGTCATGTTTCTAAGATTTCCCATCGGCCTGCGCAAGCCGCAAGGCAGCGGAATGGCCGGTCGAACAGGAAACGATCGCGCGTCGGACCGGCTCACCGAATCAAAGAAAGGCAGGGTATGGCGTCAATTCAGAATGTATCTGCAGAAGAACTGGCAAAACTTTTCCATCACTATCAGGACGCTCTGGCACATGACTTCGAGTCTCAGACGGCAGACGAGGCGGCTTCTACTTCCTGGGATCAAACACCCCAGAACGAGCGCAAATTGATGGTAGCGGCAGCGCGGTTGACGTTGCTCGAATTAGCTGCGACGACGGAGGAGAAAAATCAGGATCGCCGCTATTTCGCGAAGCCAGGCGAAGCAGATTGGGGTTGTTAAGCAACGGGAGATTTCAATGGCAAGCATGTTGCGCATAAGCAAGTTGGGCAATCAGTTGGAAAAGGTAGGGCGAGCGGCACGCTTTTCGGCCGATGGTGATGAGAACCGCGTCGTGGCGAGCGGTGATTTACGCGTCGAGCTTGTCTCTGGCCGCGTAATGGTCAGAGGTCAGGAAATTCGACTGGACGAACAGGAGTTTGAGCTCCTGATATTCCTGATTGCGCATCACACTAACATCATTGCTCCGCAGACCCGGCTGAACACAGGTTCGGGCGACATTAGCGGCTCCGATTTTCTGCGCGTTCTGGCGGCCTTGCAGAAAAAACTCGAATCGCTGGCGGGAGCTGCGCGCTACATCCGCACCGAGCCGTGGATCGTTTGCCGCTTCGACCCGGGCACTGGGAGCGGAGTCCAGTAAACACCGCGAAAAAGCAGCCCTTGCGATACGTCTTTATGAAATCTTTATGAACCCTTAACCCCATTTTTACGCTTGAAGTTTTTCAATGCCTCAATAACACCTATGTAAGAAGTGCGCCCGGGCGGTGGCCGATGAAGCTGGTCTTTGCGTTGTTGTGCGTCAGCGCAGCAAGTTTCATGCTGCGATTTTTTATGGCCCTCGTCCGCGAGAAGAAAAGCCCTCAGGGACAGTCCTTGCAGGTCCATTTCGCGAACTTTAAGCCAGTTCGGGGACAGGGAGAACTCATCTTCATGAAATCGAAAAAGCAAAGATCAGAAACCGCGAGACGTATGGCATTCCTGGTATTGGCCGCCACCTTGCTTACGCCTTCACTGCGCGCGCAGGATGCAGCATCCCAAGCTCCGCCGGCCAGCGCGAAGGAAGTTCAGGAATTGCGTGATCTCATTCGCGAACTCTCTGCGAAAGTCGATCGCCTGGAAAGCGAGCAGCAAAAGCAGGGCGCTGCCGTGACTCCGGGCAATAGCGCCGTAGCTCCAGCCGGCAACGCCGCCGGCACGTCGGCCATTGCCCTGGCCCAGGATCCGCCGGCAACGGCCCGCGCCGCATTCGCCGCCCAGAGCGAGGGCCAGGCTCCTCCAGCTCCTGAAAAGCAACCCAAAGCTGAACCCTTCGCCTTTGCCGACTTCACCTGGCTGAACGGCAATGCCCGCACCAAGGAGTTGCCCCTCGATACGAAGTTTTTTACGCCGGAAATCAGGGCCGACGTTGACTACATTTACGACTTCAACCATCCCAAGGACGACACGATCGGCGGATCGAGCGAAGTTTTTCGAACCAACGAAGTTCAGGTTACGCAGTTGGGCGTCGGGGGCGATTTCCACTATGACAACGTGCATGCCCGGTTGATGACTCAGTTCGGTATGTACTCGACGACCACGCCTCGAAATGACGCCAGCCCAGCGCGCGGCCAATGGGATCTGGCCGACGCTTATCGGTATCTCACTGAGGCCTACGGCGGGTACCACATCAACGCCTTGCACGGAATCAACGTAGATGCGGGAATCTTCGTGTCTTACATCGGCCTGTTCAGCTACTACAACTTTGACAACTGGGCATATCAGCCTTCGTACGTTTCGTCGAATACCCCGTGGTTTTTTAATGGGGCTCGAGCGCAGATTTTCCCCACTGAGCACCTGAAGATCGAGCCCTGGTTCATTAACGGATGGCAATCTTATGGCAGGTTTAACAACCGGCCCGGCGTTGGGGGCCAGATCTTGTGGCGGCCGAATGGCTCGTGGTCGATCCTGGGCAATCAATATGCATTGGGCGAGGATGCATTGGGCGTTCCCGGGCGGGTACGCTATCACACCGACGACAGCATCGAGTACAAATACTACGACCGGCCCGAGAACCTTCTGGACAAGATGGCTTTCTCGCTGACCGGGGACATGGGATGCGAGCACGGCGGAGGGGTGAGCTGCGCCGGCAACTCCACCCACCTCGTGAATGGCCAACCCGTGGTCTGGCCCAAGCAAAGCTTTCTGGGGTTCATGTTCTACAACCGCTTCTGGTTTCATAAGGATCTATATGGTCTGACCCTGGGCGGCGGCAAGATCAACAATCCCGGACGCTACCTGGTTCTGCTGCCGCCGATCAACGGCGCCACGGCCGCTTCTGGAACGCCGTACTTTACGGAGAATCCCGGAGACCCGTACAAGGCCTGGGATGCGTCGGCAACCTTCGATTACATGCCCAGCCAGTACATCACCTTCCGCTGGGAATTCAATCATCGGGCAGCGAATGTGCCCTACTTTTCAGGACCTGGCGGCATCACTCCTCCGGGAGGGAACACTGGACCGGCGGGATCGGTGGTGCCTGGTTTCACTCCCGATCTTCGCAAGATAGAGAACCGGATCAATTTGGCTTTGCTGGTGAAGTTCTGATCGTGACCAAAAAGTAGTCCGCAGTACGAGGAGGATGTACGCAAGACCTGGTCTTTGTCGAGCTTGTTTGAATCAGGGCAGCGCATCAAGCCGATTAGTGGTTCTAATCTACAGCTGCGGGATAGCGGCGAAGCTCTCCAGCACGGCTTGGCGAGCGCGCAACTCTCTCAGTTCCTCTTCGCCGAGCTTTTCGGTGCAGCCTGCCACGGTCCGTATTCCGTGCTCGACTAGTATCCGGCGGAACTCTGGATCGGGCGTCGAGGCGGCGATGTCACCAAGGGCTCGCAGCAACCGCAAGCTGACGGCCACGTCCGTCTTCGAATACATGCGGATCTGCTCAAAGGCTGCGTCCAGCAGGCGCTCGAAGTGGATCCATTTGACGCTAGCGCGAACGATGCCGGGCGGATCGTAGAGACCCTCGTCCGGCGGTTCTCGGGACGCGAAGCGGATCAGAATGCGGCTCAATTGATCGACGCAGTTTATGGCGGTGGTGGGGTCGTTGACGGCAGGTGAGATCGCCTTCAACGCAACATCGACAATCTGCAGGACGCCAAACTCCACGTCCTGCTGCAAGGTTCTGGTCGGGCCGAAGTCGAACGCGGCAAGCAGTTCGGCAGTTCCTTCGGGCGGCAGACGGTTCCCCTTTGAGACCATCACCAGCGGGATTCCCGTCGGAACAAAGTGCCCGACCCGACGAAGAACGCGGATACTGACGTGATAGCGCTTCGCAACGGCGACTAAGCGTCGTGTATCGATGAAACGGATGTAACCGGAATCATTGCACGCGACGGCTACCTCGCTCGGGTTCGGTCTGAGCGGTTGAGGATCCTTCAGGCGGCTTAATTGGTGCGGCCAGGGCATAATCTCATCGATCATGGCTTCCGTTTCTTCAGCGATTCTGTCGACGATGTGATTGACACTGATGGCCTGCGAGATGTGGTGAATAAAAAAGAGCAGCAAACCGACGCAGGTCAGGGCTAGCACCATCGCGCCTAGGACGGTCGCCACCGGCGCAAAAGGGTGAGGTAGCGAGCGCGCCGCCGGAAGTGCCGCCATGCAGTATGAGAAGGTGCCGAGGAAGATACCGAGCGTCCATTGCGTCACGCGGTCCCTGGAAAAGCTGACGATGATGCGCGGGGAGAACTGCATCGATGCTAGGGTGAGCGTCATCAGCAGGATAGCGAACACGATCGACACCACCGTCATGATGGAGGCGGCGATGCCCGCCAGAATGACCTGGGCGACCTGCGGGTCGGCGTGCGAGGGGAATAGGGCGGTGGGCACCCATGCGCTCGCGGCCGGAAACTCCTCTTCCAACCACGACAGGAACGCGCCCGCGCCGCCCAGTGTCAGCGCGATCGTCAGCGGGCGAATCAAAAAGCCGCCACGCAGGTTATACATAGCGTGGCGCAGCATCAACGGTAGGCTCTTGCTCACGGCTCTATCTGCTAAAGTCTAGTGGATCAGGCCCCCGCGTACAAAGAAAACAGTGGAGACCGCCATGCCCCGCCTCGATCTGTTGCGCCAAGCCACCAAATCGCGAGATGCTCCCTTTTTCTTTACGAATTCTTTACGAACTTCTCACTCCCTCTTTATGGAGAATCCTGTCTAGTTGTACGTTGGCATGGAGTCAATTAGAGGAGGTTGTGTGCCAGACTTGATCTTTGTCGTACTCACGGTGGCGTTCTTTTCGCTCGCCATCGGCTACGTCCGATTCTGCGACCGAATCCGCTAAGAGGAAACGCTATGAACTTGGAATCGATCATCATGCTGGCGGTGAGTGTTCTGTTGATGATCTATCTGCTGTATGCCCTTTTGAGGCCGGAGAAATTCTAAGAAATGACAGCAAATGGCTGGCTTCAGATTCTTCTATATCTTGCGTTGATCCTCGCGGTCACGAAACCGCTTGGGGTGTTCATGGCGCGGGTGTTCAATCGCGAGCGCACTTTTCTCGATTTTGCGGCTCGCCCCCTGGAGCGTCTGCTGTATCGCCTCACCGGAGTCGACGAAAACCACGACATGCGCTGGACGGAGTACGCTGCCGCCATGCTGCTGTTCAGCGGCGTCTCGATGCTGGTGCTCTATTTGATCGAGCGGGTTCAGCAGTTCCTGCCCTGGAACCCCCAGAAGTTCGGGGCTGTATCCCCGGTTCACCTGGCCTTCAACACCGCTGCCTCGTTCACCACCAACACGAATTGGCAGAACTACTCGGGCGAAAGCACGATGAGCTATTTCACCCAGATGGCTGGGCTTGCGTACCACAACTTCATTTCGGCTGCCGTTGGGATCGCACTGGCGATTGCGTTTGTTCGCGGCATCGCCCGACGGGAAAAAGAAACCATCGGCAACTTCTGGGTCGACATGACGCGGGCTACGCTTTGGCTCTTGCTGCCTATGTCCATCGTGGGAGCGCTGCTGCTAGTTTCGCAGGGTGTGGTGCAGAACCTCAGGCCGTACGACGCAGTGAAGCTGATCGAGCCGCAACAGCTTCAGAAGGCCGGCCCTGATGGGAAGCCGGTAACGAGCACTGTGACCGATCAAACCGTCGCGCAAGGTCCAGTTGCTTCGCAGGAGGTGATCAAAGAGCTAGGTACGAACGGTGGCGGATTTTTCAATGCCAACAGCGCTCACCCGTTTGAGAATCCCACGCCCCTGAGCAATTACCTGGAGATGTTGTTCATCTTCGCGATTCCAGCGGGCTTGACCTACACTCTTGGCCGAATGACCGGCTCGCAACGTCATGGGTGGGCCGTCTGGGCCGCAATGGCGGTGTTGTTCCTTGCCGGAGTGACCACGGCATATTGGGCGGAAGCCGGCGGCAACCCGCTGCTGCATGGAGTAGACCAGCACGCCAGCCGCATGCAACCGGGTGGCAACATGGAAGGCAAAGAAACACGATTTGGCATTGCCGATTCCACCCTCTTTGCGACCATCACAACAGACGCAAGCTGCGGCGCTATCAACGGCTGGCATGATTCTTACACTCCTCTTGGCGGGATGGTGCCGCTGGTCAACATCATGCTGAGCGAAACCGTGTTCGGCGGCGTAGGCGCCGGGTTGTATGGAATTCTGATTTACGTTGTTCTTGCGGTGTTCATCGCCGGGTTGATGGTTGGCCGCACGCCAGAGTACCTGGGTAAGAAGATCGAAGCTTATGACGTGAAGATGGCGATGCTGGTTACGCTGGTCTTTCCACTCGTCATCCTCGTGCTTACCGGCATCTCGTCGGTTGAAGGGTTCGGTACGTCGAGCATCAGCAATCCCGGCCCGCACGGGCTCACGCAGATTCTCTACGCGTTTACTTCCCAGGCAGGCAATAACGGTTCCGCCTTCGGCGGAATCAACGGAAACACGCTCTGGTACAACACAGCTGGCGCAATGACCATGCTGGTGGGACGCTTTTTCATGATCATTCCGATGCTGGCGATCGCGGGAAATCTGGCGAAAAAGAAATATGTGCCCCCGTCGCTGGGCACGTTTCCAGTGACGACGCCGTTGTTTACGGTGCTTCTGGTCGGCGTGATTCTCATCGTGGGCGCGTTAACATTTTTCCCGGCTCTGAGTTTGGGGCCGATCCTTGAACACTTGTTGATGGGGGCAGGCAAGACTTTCTGAGAACCATGACAGACAGGAAACATAAACCGCGAGCGATTTGGGAAATGAAGATCGTGCGCCGCGCGATCGTTGATTGTTTCATAAAGCTTAACCCGCGCCACATGATGGCCAATCCGGTCATGTTTGTGGTGGAAGTGGGCAGCGTCGCCACTTCGATCCTGTTGTTGCGCAACGCGCTGGGCCACGAGGCTGGGTTTGGCTTCAACCTGCAAATCACTTTATGGCTGTGGTTTACCGTTCTCTTTGCCAACTTTGCCGAAGCGATGGCGGAAGGGCGCGGCAAGGCGCAGGCCGACGCTCTGCGTAAGGCCCGCGCGGAGACTATGGCCAATCGCCTGCTGCCCGACGGCAAAATCGAGCAGATTGCCAGCTCGAAGCTGTGCTCCGGTGACCTCGTAATGGTGACGGCGGGTGAGTTGATTCCCAGCGACGGAGAAATCATCGAGGGAGTAGCTTCTGTCGATGAGTCGGCGATTACCGGCGAGTCAGCGCCTGTGATCCGCGAAGCGGGCGGTGACCGTTCCGCCGTCACCGGAGGCACGCGAGTCCTCTCTGATCAGATCAAAGTACGGATTACTTCGAATCCGGGCGAGACTTTTCTGGATCGCATGATCGCGCTGGTTGAGGGTGCCGAGCGGCAGAAAACTCCCAATGAGATCGCGCTGAATATCCTGTTGGCCGGTCTCACCATTATTTTTCTGCTGGCGGTCGTCACGCTCCAGCCGCTGGCGATTTATTCCGGATCGCCGCAGACGGTGTTTGTCCTGGTCTCCTTGCTGGTATGTCTGATTCCAACCACCATTGGAGGCCTTCTTTCCGCCATTGGCATTGCCGGCATGGACCGGCTGGTGCAGCACAACGTTCTGGCCATGTCGGGACGTGCAGTAGAAGCGGCTGGTGACGTGAACACGCTGCTACTCGACAAAACCGGAACCATCACACTCGGCAACCGCCAGGCGGCGGAGTTCATTGCAGCTCCCGGCATTACCGAAGCCGAGATCGCCGATGCGGCCCAGCTTTCATCGCTCGCGGATGAAACTCCGGAGGGCCGCTCAATCGTCGTGTTGGCCAAGGAGCGTTACAACCTGCGAGGCAGAGAATTGGCCGCGCATGAAGCCGTGTTCGTACCATTCACGGCGCAAACCCGCATGTCGGGCGTAAATATGGATGGGCGCGAAATCCGCAAAGGCTCGGTAGACGCCATCGTCAAATACCTGGAACAGCATGGCACCACGATGCCGCGTGAGGTGCAAGCGTCGGTGGATCAAATCGCCCGCTCCGGCGGAACACCGCTGGTGGTTTCGGAAAATCATCGCGCCCTCGGCGTGATTTACCTCAAAGACATCGTCAAGGGCGGCATGAAAGAGCGTTTCAAACAGCTCCATGCCATGGGCATCAAGACGGTCATGATTACCGGCGACAATCCTCTCACCGCGGCGGCGATTGCTCGCGAAGCCGGAGTGGACGACTTTCTGGCGCAGGCCACGCCCAAAGACAAGATGGATTTGATTCGACGCGAGCAGTCGGACGGCAAACTGGTAGCCATGACCGGCGATGGAACCAACGACGCCCCGGCTCTGGCTCAGGCCGACGTCGGAGTTGCGATGAATACCGGCACGCAAGCCGCCAAAGAAGCAGGAAACATGGTGGACCTGGATTCGAATCCCACCAAACTCATCGAAATCGTGGAGATCGGCAAGCAGCTTTTGATGACTCGTGGCGCACTGACCACGTTCTCCATTGCAAACGACGTGGCCAAGTATTTCGCCATCATCCCAGCTATGTTTGCTGGGACTTTTCCCGTGCTGAATGCGCTGAACGTAATGCGCCTCAAAACGCCGGAGTCGGCCGTACTCTCGGCGGTGATCTTCAATGCGCTGATCATTATTGCGTTGATTCCGTTGGCGTTGCGCGGCGTGAAGTATCGGCCCATGGGAGCGGCTGCGCTGTTGCGGAATAATCTGTTCATTTATGGCGTGGGCGGCGTGATCGTTCCGTTTGTTGGGATCAAGCTGATCGATCTGGCGATTACGAGCATCGGATTGGCGTGAGAGGCAAGTCCATGAAAAAGAATCTGATAACCGCTCTCTTGATGACCCTGGTGACGACTGTGCTGCTGGGAATCGTTTACCCGCTCGTTGTCACTGGGCTGGCGCAGCTGTTCATGAAGGACAAAGCTAACGGCCAGCTGATTGTTCGAGATGGCAAGGTGGTTGGCTCGCGCATTATCGGCCAGGCTTTTACGAGTGCCGGTTATTTTCATTCGCGGCCTTCTGCAGCGGGCGATGCTGGCTATGACGCCACCAATTCGGGTGGATCGAACCTGGGCCCAACCAATGCGAAGCTGATCACGCGTATCACGACGGATGTGGCCGAGCTGCAGAAAGAGAATCCGGGCGTTCCTGTCCCGATTGATCTGATCACCACCTCAGGTTCGGGATTGGATCCCGACATTTCGCCGGCTGCGGCCGAGTATCAGGTTTCGCGGGTGGCGCGCGCTCGCAAAGCCACCGAGGCAGAGATCAGGAACCTTGTCCTCAAACACACTTCCGGACGTCAATGGGGGTTCCTCGGCGAACCGCGCGTCAATGTCCTCGAACTGAACCTCGATCTTGACTCTCGGTTTGGGGCAGGGCACTAGCAAGGTTTTGGCTACATTCGACTCGTGCGCGGTGTTCGTGCCGACTGAGATTCCTCGGCCCGCGAAGCAAAACGCGGGCTCTCGGAATGACAAGGCGTTTGGGGTTTGTCAGTATCCCACAGGCGATGGAGTTCGTCGGCGTCAACAGTTAAGTTGCAGATTCAACTGTAGTTACAGGCCGTAGATCCCTCCCAAATCCATTCCCGATTGCCCGGCCGCTGGATGTCCCCCGGTAGCTAAGTTATCTGAACAAATGGACTTATTCCCCATGCACCTTTGAGACTTGGGTTCGCGGTTTGAATGCCCCATGCTTAGTAGGTTAAGCCTATGGGTGCTCATAGAATCTGGCGCGCGGCAATCTACCCGGCAGTCGGTCGAGTCCCGCCCCGGGTCCCAATTTGGGCAGTTGCGAGCCTTCTCTGCACCCTGCTGGCGACGCTTACCCTCGCCGGCTGCGCAGGTACTTCAGCATCCTCGAAGACACCTACTCCCGCAACCGGGAACGTGGCGATCTCGATCAACCCCACATCTGCAACCGTAGCCGCCGGGGCCACGCAGCAATTCTCCGCCATGGTCACGGGAACGTCGAATACCTCGGTCATTTGGTCGGCTTCAGGGGGCTTGATCTCCACAACGGGGCTCTACACCGCGGGGAGCACAGGCGGCAGCTTCAGCGCGACGGCCACGAGCATGGCTGATGGCTCGAAGTCGGCCCAGGCAGCAGTTACGGTGAATGGGCCGCTTCCGCCGGCTGGTACTGCGGCATCGATCACCAAGGACGGCATCACCTGGAGTTTCAGCCAACCCGTGCCCGTGGGACAGTTTGTTAACGGCGACTACTACGTTGTGGGTCCGGTCACTATCACGTCGATCAGCCCTCCTCCAACGACATCTTCGCCGTATATGAACGGATCAGTTGTAGACCTGCCCACCGCAAACGGCAAGAGTGGTTTCGATTCAAGGTTGAACGACGGAACCGACGAGTCGTGGTGGTTCGACGCAACGCTGAGATCGTATCCGCCGATCAGCTTGAAACCGGGAGATTCTCTAGTTTCATCGATCAGCCTGTCGCAGATTCACTCTCTGCCCGAGGTGATGCGCGCGTCTGACATGAGCGCCAGTCCGGTAGCGACAGTTTCCGTCCTGACGGTTCTTTCAGCGGCACCTTCGGCCGATGCTTTCCGGCCGTCGTATTGTGACCGAAGCCAGACGATTTACCATGCTGACACGTTGCAGAGAAATCTACTGCCTTCGCTTGCGCCCCCCAATCCTTCCGGCACGCCGACGCTGGCACAATTTGAAACCTACTACCGCAGACCCTGGATTGACACTAATCCATTTCTCTTTGACGCTCCTGCCCAGTACATGCCGAGCTATGGCCAGCACGTCGCGTTTGCCGACTCTTATGCGTCTCTGCTGCTGATGCTGAATTTCCCGGCAGATCAGAAGGTCAATCTGACGAACTACTTTGTGCAGTACGGCATCGATCTTTATGGCTGCGTGCAGGCGGGTTACGGCTGGCCGGCGTTCGGCGGACATCGCAGCGGGAGGAAACTGCCCATCATATTTGCCGGAATCTTGCTGAACAACGATGCGATGAAGAACGTATCGACGGCGCATCCCAATCAGTTCGGCGAAGACATGCAGACGGTTTATATCAATCAGATTCCTGGAAATTACACGCAGGCCTGGCAAGGCGCGACTGTGATCTACGGCGGACACTACGGTGTGGATCAGAACAGCGGGACTCCAGTGAGCGCAGGCTTATATGGTCCGTATGAACAACTGCAGCCTGCGAACTGGCCGCTAATCAGCCCGACAGAACAGCTCGGTGAGGCGTACCGTCGGTGCTGCACCTCGGTCTCGTGGGTGGGTGAGGCGCTGGCGATTCATCTTCTCGGGGCAGAGAGCACCTGGAACCGTCCCGCGTTCTTCGACTACGTGGATCGCTGGATGACGGAGGACGACACGCAGGCTGTGGCTCAAATCAAAGCGCAATCCGGTTTTGACTACAGCGCAGATTGGGATCGCCAGGGCCAGACCCGGTTCTGGCTGCAAGGGGAATTTCCGCAGTATCAGCTTTATTGATGACATGTGGGCGGCGTACCGGCATTAGAGTCCTGGAATGCTTACGCCGAATCGGCACGGACTGAAGTCGTGTCCTCCCGGTTCCAAACCCTGTCGCGGCGCGCCCCGTGCGCGAAGAGCGGTGGCAGGTCAAGACTATTCAGCATCAGCAGTGGGTCGCTAAGAAGTCAACGTACATATTCGCAGCTTCGCGCTCGACCTCAGAAACCGATGCGAGGACATAGGCGGATCCGCTGCCACAGACAGACCGCGAGTTACCCAGTTTTTGTTTTTCCGTGCTGTTGATCGGTAGGTCCTGTTGTGAGTCCACGATCAGCACCTCTGGGGGCATGTCTGCCAGTTGCCTCAACAGCTTCGGATAAGAATCCCCTTCGTTGGTGGCAATCATCACACCTCTCCCGTCACTGAGATGCGGGCGCCTCAGGTCAAATTCATAGGTAGCCTGACGAAGTTTTTGGGCTAACAAGCTCGAAGGGTCACGGACTACGTGGACGACAACAGGATTCTGTAATTGCTGCCGGTTACACGACATGCACGAGATCAACTCCAAAAGAATGGCCAGGATCAACAACCCTCGGTGGTTCATTTGGACCCTCCTTGCTGGCAAATTTCACAGCATGAACAGAAGGAAATTGGGCCACTCGGGCCCAGCGCACTCGAACCGCAGAAGGGTACGGTGGACCTTCCTACCGGCTGGGCCGCTTCACATTTATGGTTAAACCCTTCTCTCCATGCAGTGTAGGCGGCCTCTACGTCCGGATTTCCGTGGCCATAAGCATCTCGTCTGTAGCAGGGGTTAATCGGACTCGCCTCCGAAAACAACATTTTGTATTTGGCGGGACACAGGTTCATTGCACCGGGGCCTGGACCGAACACTCCTGGATGAGGCTCAACCCAGTTATTCCACCAATCCCTCCACCAGTTCTTGAAGTTCTGCCAACTCGAAGGCTTTTGAGGGTCGAGACCTAAGGGGTCGGATTGGTTGCTCGGACGATTATTAACGTAGCTGTAGAAGTTCACCCGGCTCTTGAATCCCGCTGGCGCGGCTGAAGCCGCGCCCTTGTAAAGCAAGCTACAACGCCCCTTCGCCGCGGTCGTCGTTGCGGATGCGAATGGCTTCGTCGATTTTTGAAAGGAAGATCTTGCCGTCGCCGATTTTTCCGGTGCGGGCGGTGCCGATGATGGCCTGCACGACTCTTTCCACCATGTCATCGGCTAATACCAATTCAACCTTGATCTTGGGGAGTAAATCCACGGTATATTCGCGGCCGCGGTAAACCTCGGTGTGGCCTTTCTGGCGGCCATGGCCGCGGGCTTCAAGTACGGTCATGCCCTCGACGCCAATTTCGCGGAGAGCTTCCTTCACCGGTTCCAGCTTGGAGGTTTGAATTATGGCTTCGACTTTCGTCATGATGATCTGCTTTTGTCCTTCCTCGATCCTTCCTCGCCGTGGTGCACTGGCGCAGCGGAAGCCATCGCCTAGGTGGAAACCTCCCAATAATATCCCTCTTCGCCATGTTGCGAGAGATCGAGCCCCTGGATTTCCTGGTCTTCGCTGACCCGCAGTCCCACTGTGGCATCGACCAGCTTCAGGATGACCAGTGTGCCCACAATCGCAAGCGACCATGCGATCAGCACTGCCACTAACTGATTTACAAGCTGGTGCGCGTTGCCTTCGATCAGGCCAGAGGGCAAAGGATTGCCCTGAGCATCCTTAAAGATCGGATTTATCACGCTGCACGCGAAGACCCCGGTCAAGATTGCACCCAGAGTGCCTCCTGCTCCGTGAACACCGAACGCGTCAAGCGAGTCGTCGTATCCGAAGCGCGCCTTCACTACGGCAACCATGAAGTAGCAGAACACACCGGCGATCAGGCCAATCGCCAGCGCAGGCATGGGTTTGACGAAACCGGCGGCGGGAGTGATCGCGACCAGCCCAGCCACAGCGCCCGAAATTGCGCCGAGAACGCTGGGCTTACCATTGCGCAGCCACTCCGCACCGGCCCAGCCTACCGCGGCTGCCGCCGCGCCGAAGTGCGTTGCGACGAACGCGCTGGTGGCCAGAGGACCCGAGCCCAATGCGCTGCCCGCATTAAACCCGAACCACCCCACCCATAGAAGGCATGCCCCAATAAAACTCAGCACCACGCTGTGTGGCGGCATCGCTTCCTGCGGATAGCGAAGCCGCTTTCCCAAGTAAAGAGCGCACACCAGAGCGGAGACTCCTGAAGTCACGTGAACCACAGTCCCGCCGGCGAAGTCGAGCGTGGGAAATCGCCCACCCAACGACGCGTTAAGAAGGCCACCTTTTCCCCACACCATATGCGCCATCGGCGCGTAAACCACAATCGACCAGAGCACCATAAACAAAACCATGGCACTGAACTTCATCCGCTCGGCGAACGCTCCAGAAATCAGCGCTGGCGTGATGATGGCGAACATCAACTGATAGACCATGAAAGTCTGCAGCGGGATCGTAGCCGAATAGTCTGGATCCGGCTTCAGCCCAACTCCATGCAGAAATAGATGATGCAACCCTCCGATGAAACTGTTTCCGCCACCGAAGCACAGGCTGTATCCGAACAGGGCCCAGAGCACAGTGATCAGCGCCATGAGCGCGAAGCTCTGCATCATGGTCGCAAGCACGTTCTTTTTGCGCACCAGGCCGCCGTAGAAAAGAGCCAAGCCGGGACCGGTCATCATCAGGACAAGGGCGGAACTGGTGAGCATCCAGGCATTGTCCGCGGAACTTTGCGCGTCGGAAACGCGCTGCTCGAGCTGCGCGATGCGGGCTATCGCATCTCCGGTCTGTGCTAATGCCGCTGAGGGCGCAAGCACCAAAAGCAAGAGCAGCAACCTGTTAGCCGCAAACTTTCGCATGATGTTTTTGTGCCTCTTTGCGTCGCGCAATGAAATCCCGCGTGGTAAAATCCGAAGCCTCACTCTACGTGCAGCTTCCCGTAACACGGAAATCAAAACTATTTATCACCAGCATCAGGAATTGTTATGTGAAACAGTGGCTCTCTAACCCTCGCCGCATAAATCGGGCATCGGTTAGCATAGGCCGGTGCAGCGAAACCAGGCATCCAGAAAAATCGGGTTAGCGCGCGCTCTTTCGAAGCTGGGCTATTGCTCACGCTCGCAAGGATCCGCGCTGATTCGCGCCGGGTGGGTGCGATTGAATGGCGTGGCCCGGCGTGACCCCGAGTTTCCCACGGATTTTGAGCACGACCGGATCGAAGTCGACGGCAAGCCTGTAGACGCCACCGAAAAGATCTATCTCGCGCTGAACAAACCACGCGGAGTCGTCACCACCGCGTCGGATGAAAAGGGACGCAAAACCGTTTATGACCTCTTGAATGGCCGAGAATCCTGGATCGCGCCCGTTGGCCGCCTGGATAAGGCAAGCGAGGGTCTGCTATTGCTGACCAACGATCCCGAATGGGCGGCGCGCGTGCTTGCACCCGAGACGCATCTGGACAAGACCTACCACGTGCAGATCGGAACCGTCGCCGACGAAGCGCTGCTCACGGCCATCGCCAGAGGTATTCGAACGGAAGACGGAGACGTGCTCCGGGTCAAGTCGGCGCGCCTGCTGCGCAAGGGCGTTCGTAACTGCTGGCTCGAAATCGTTCTGGATGAAGGCAGGAACCGTCACATTCGCCGCTTGTTCCAAGCGCTGGGGATTGAAGTATTAAGGCTGATCCGAGTTGCCATTGGCCCGCTTCCGCTGGGCCAGCTGCCAAAAGGAAGTGTCCGCAAACTCACCGTTGAAGAGAAACAAGTTCTCGACGCGGCGATGCAAGTGAATTCTCAACGGGAGAAAGCCAACCCGTCCCGCTTACCATCCGGCACGAAATAGCATTTGACGTCAGGAAAGGAATGTTTCTGAGAAAACTGGGACTACTTCTTTCGCAACAGCGAGGTTTTGGCGACGGTTTTGGCAGCAAGTTCGAGTTGCTGCAGATCGTCCAACGTGAAGTCAGGGCCGGCGGAGCGCAGATCGTATCCTTTGCGACACACCTGGATCACACCTAGAACTCGGCCTTTCTCGTCGAGTACGGGGCCGGACATGAGCTTCTGGATCAAGGGAGGTTGCGGCGGTTCCTCGTCCTTTTCCACGCTGCCCAGTTTGATGGTCTCAAAAATACTGATGTGCTTCACCTTCGTAAAGTCGTTGAAGAGCTCTACCTTCTTGGTTTGGGCGGTGTGAGCCGCAACTGCCGACGCGCTGGAGAGAGGAATCGACCCTGCCGTTTTTAACTCCTCCGGATACAGAAACCTGAGCAGGTTGCTTTCTAAGCGGAGAATCGCAACTTCGCCCGGGCGCACACGAAATTTTGCTGCCAGCTCGGCGCCGGCCTGATCGGGCGTGGGATCCTGGCTGGGCGTCTGTGCCTCGCGGGCTGGGGCGGCGGCAGCCGATACACCGGAGTTGTTCTTGTCTTTAGTCATCTCGATCTGCGCATCAAGACAAAGATGCGACGCGTTCCCATGCTGACGTGCTTCGCCAACTTCATCAAGTTACCGAGGTACTTTGGGCACGTGGAAGTAATCACAGTGTCGCAAGCTAGCCTTTAGTCAGGGGAAGCCCTTTCTCCCGCCAGCCCCGGATACCGCCATCCATAGAGAGCACATTGGTGTACCCCATCTTTTGCAGGTTATCGGCGGCTAGAGCGGAACGGTATCCGCCACCGCAGTAGAGGACCATGGGCGTGTTCACGTCGGGCGATCGTTCCTCAATGTCGCGCTCAATCACCCCTTTGCCCAAATGAATTGCGTCCGGCAGATGGTCCTTGGCAAATTCACTTTCCTCTCGGACGTCTACCAGAAGGAACTTCTCGCCGCGATCGAGCTTGGCTTTCACCTCTTCGATGCTGACTTCATGAACATGCTGTTTGGCGTCTTTAACAATCTGCAGAAAACGTGGAGAATGCTGCGGGGGCATGAATGTACCTCCATGAATTAAAGGGCCGGCCGGTCCGGGGCGAGGCGCCCAAGTCCGATGAAACCTGCCTCTGGGGTCACATTCTAGCGAAGAATCAAGCCTGTCCGGGAACTACTCGCCGGATCCAGCCGCGGCTTCGAGAGCCTGTTCGGGAGATGACGAGAGAGGAGACGCGGCAAGGAATTTCTGCAAATCTTCCTGCAGCTTTTTGCGGTCATTGTCCTGAAGATCGGTGAATGCGAAGGGCTGTAGACAGCCTTGCGTCGCCCACATGGGAAACATCATTCCGGCCTGGCTGCGGATGGTGCATTTGCCCACCCGGAACATCACTTCGACCTTGATGCCCTCATCGAGCGGCGTCTCCAGGTGAAGCAACCCACCGGTGAAAGAAAGTTGGTGAAGCCGGGCACGAATTTGGCGGCCGCTTTCCAGTTTGACCAGAGCCAACACAGTACCCGCCAGCTTAACCCGCGGGGCCTGGCGTAACGATTTCGAGGGGCGAGGCATGCCGCTTACTATGACACCATGAGGCCGGGCGGTGGCAGATTACGAAAGAGTGCGAACTAACTCGTAAGTTTCGGCGCGTGGATTCGTTCTTTGTTCGCCCCGACCTCAGTTGGCTGCGCCGTCTTGAAATAACCGCGGGAAAGTTCCTTTTCGGGTGAGGGGCCGCGCCAGTAAGGACAAAAGATTACTGGGGTTACTTTACGGTTCTTTCCCGCAGCCGTAAGCTGCGTTGCGATGGCATTCAACGCGCTCGTGATGTGCCGGGAGCAACACTCGCAGCAGGTGCTGACTGCCGGCATGGAAGTGCTGGAGATGGAGCAGACGGTTTGTGGCTCCGTCCCCGAAGCTCTTGACCTGATGGTGAGGGAACAGCACTCCGCGCTGGTGCTGGATTTCGATTTGCCGCACGCAGAACTGGTTGCGAAGATGGCGCGTCTTGCGCCCGCAGAAAGCCGGCCTGTGATCTTTGCCATGATCGGAGCGCGGACCGCGATTGGGGCGACGTTCCAGGCGGGAGCAAACTTTGTCCTCTACAAACCCCTCGCCGGTGATCAGGTTTTGCGTTCGTTGCGCGCTGGCAGGGTTTTCATGAAGCGGGATCGCAGGCAGTCTCCGCGGCAGAAACTGGACACCCTGGTTTACCTGCAATTGGGCATCGTGGCCCTGCCCGCCATGCTGCTCGACCTGACCGCGAACGGTTTGGCGTTGCAAGCCCCGGAACCTCTGCCGCCGATTCAGGCTGTGCCGGTGCGTTTTGTGTTGCCCGGCACCTCGTACTTGATCGAGGGCATGGGCGAAGTGATTTGGGCCGACGATTCCGGCCGGGCTGGCGTCCTCTTTAAGCAGCTCACAAGTGCCTCGAGTAAATATCTCAAAGCCTGGCTGGCAAAACGCGACCGCAACCCAAGAAGCGCGGTTCGGGCGACGCCGGGTAAGAGGCGTAAGGTCGCTCAACCGGCTATGCGCTAATTGCGGGTCGTTGCTCTAAGTTCACCTCTGAACACCTGCGTGCTAGACTCCAATTCTTGCCCCAAGTCAACAAGCCTGAACCTGCAAGCATGCAAGACCTCACACACCTTTCTGCCGTTTCCATGGCGGAGCAGATTCGCGAACGCCGCATTTCGCCGATTGAATTAGTCGATGCACATTTGACGCGGATCGAAAAACTGCAACCGCAACTGAACGCATTTGTGCACGTAGACGCCGAGGGCGCGCGCAAGCAGGCGCAGTTAGTCGAAGCGGCAGTGCAAACGGGCAAGAAACTCGGTCCGCTGCCCGGCGTTCCCCTCAGCATTAAGAGTTCAATTGCGGTGGCGGGTCTGCCGTGGGAAACCGGCACAAAGTTGCGCACGGGGACGGTTGCTTCACAAGATGCGCCGCTGGTTGCTCGTCTGCGGAATGCGGGAGCGATCATTCTGGGCGTGACTAACTGCGCCGAATTGCTGATGGCGTGGGAAACCGACAATATTCTCTACGGCCGCACTAACAATCCGTGGGACCTCTCGCGCACGGCCGGAGGATCAAGTGGCGGCGAGGCGGCAGCGATCGCCTCCGGTTGTTCCGCAGGAGGCGTGGGTAGCGATGGCGGCGGATCGATTCGCGTGCCCGCCCACTTTTGTGGAATCTGCGGGCTGAAGCCGACGCCAGGTCGCATTCCGGCAACCGGACATTTCCCAAGTTCGCTGGGGCCGTTCGCCTTGCTGGGCGTAGTCGGGCCGATGGCGCGCACAGTAGCGGACTTAAAGTTGCTCTTCGAAGTCATGCAAGGACCGGACGATGGCGATCCTTCGGCTGCGCCTGTGCCAATTCGCTGGCCCGAGAAGTACGAACTCAAGAAGCTGCGCATTGGCTATTTCGAAGTCGACGGTCGCACGCCGGTGACAGCAGAAACAAGGGAAGCTGTTCACACGGCGGTCGCAGCCTTGCGTCGCGCGGAGTTTCAGATAGAAACGTTTCGTCCCGATGGGCTGGAGCAAGCGCGACAACTGTGGTGGAAATTCTTCGGCACGGCGGGTGGAATGCTGCTGGGCCCAATGACCAAAGGACGCGAGACCGAACTGAGCCCGATTCTGAAAGAGTTTTCTGCTTGGGTTGCGGCTGAACCTGCGCACAGCGGGCAGTCGCTACTGGATACCTGGATCCAGCGCGACCAGGTTCGCATGCAGGTTCTCGCGCAGATGCGGGATTGTCCGGTGTTGCTTTGTCCCGTTGCATCGATACCTGCCTTCCATCATGGTGAGCGCCGATGGAATGTCGAGGGCAAGACGGTCGAGTATCTTGACGCCTGGAGCTACACGGAGTGGTTCAATCTCCTGGGCTTCCCCGCCGCAGTCGTTCCCGTGGGCAAGTCTCCCGAAGGATTGCCGATCGGCGTGCAGATTGTGGGACGGCCGTGGGATGAAGAAATCGTGCTCGCGGTCGCGGCGACACTAGAAGAACAACGCGCTGAGTGGTTCGACCGGGATATTGGTTGATCGACGTCCAGACATGCGTGCGGCGTATTTGTAAGGTTCCTCTTAGTCCTTTTATACTATTCCGCCAACGCTGCAGGGAAAGATAAGCTGGCGTACACCCGTTGGCTGGCGGTGGGCTGGCTGGCGCGGCCTTAGTGAATAGCAGAAATGTCCAGGGAATCCCTGCGTCATCGCGCGCTGCCCGGGCTACTGATCTTTTTGTTCGCCTCCGCTGTCTATCTCTACGCGTTCCCACAAACTAATCTTATTTATCCGGCGGTTGTCTTGCTTCACGCTGCGGCCGGCGTTGTCGCCAGCATTCTGCTGCTGGTCTATCTCTCCAGCCTGTTTAGAAATACAAGTTGGACGGCGCGTCTTGGCTGGACGCTGCTGAGTGCAGGCGGAGTTCTCGGTGTGGTCCTGATCAAGCTGGGCACTGCTCGTGCGGAATGGAACTGGCTGTATCTGCACATCGTTTTGTGCTTGGCTGGCGTTGGTCTGCTTCTCGCGGACTGGGCGGGCAAGCGCGGCTGGCTGAATCTTAGCCCGGCGGGTACGATCCTCCGCATCTCAATCTGCCTCGGCCTCCTCGCAGGTCTGGGATTCCTTGCCCGCTACGTCCGCGAATCACGCTGGCAGCAGCGCGGCCGCATCGAGAATCCCGTCATGCCGGCCGCAACCATGGATGGCGAAGGAGACGGCCCGAAAGGCCCGTTTTTCCCCAGTTCCGCCCAGGTGTACGGCGGCCAGAAAATCCCCAGTAAGTTCTTCATGGAATCGGAATCCTGCAAACGCTGCCACCAGGACATCTACAACCAGTGGTTTAGTTCGGCGCACCATTTTTCATCGTTCAACAATCAGTGGTATCGCAAAGCCATCGAGTATATGCAGGACACCGTTGGAACCCGCCCTTCGAAGTGGTGCGGCGGCTGTCACGATCCCGCCGTGCTCTATAGCGGGCTGATGGATACTCCCATAAAACAAATTGTTCACCGCCCCGAATCGCAGGCTGGCCTCGGCTGCATGATGTGCCACTCCATCGCTGACGTGAAAAGCACCATGGGCCAGGCAGATTTTTATCTCGAATATCCCAAGCTGCATGAATTGGCCGCCACCCAGAATCCGATCGTGCGTTCGCTGCACGATTTTCTTATCAAGCTGAACCCCGAGCCCCATCGCCGCGTTTTTCTCAAACCCTTCATGCGCGAGCAGACTGCCGAGTTTTGCTCGAGCTGTCACAAGGTTCACCTCGATATTCCGGTGAACCACTACCGCTGGTTCCGCGGCTTCAACGAATACGACAACTGGCAGGCCAGCGGGGTTTCCGGACAAGGCGCGCGTTCTTTCTATTACCCTCCCAACCCGCAGCAATGCGCCGACTGCCACATGCCGCTTGCGCCCTCGAAAGATTTCGGCAACATCGGTGGCAAAGTGCACTCACACCGCTTCCCGGGGGCCAACACGGCCCTGCCGACCGCCAATGAAGACTCAGAGCAGCTCAAAATCAGCGAAGACTTTCTAAAGAACAAGATTCTGAGCGTGGATATTTTTGCGCTTTCTGCGGAGCGCGCTGCTCAGTCGACAGCCTCTACAGGGCAGGCTGAGCTAGCGACAACTTTTGCCGTCGGCGAAGAAGCGGAAACAAAGATCACTCCCGCGGCCGAGACCAAGGTTGCTCCCGTCACCGCGCCTATCAGCCGGGTGCAGCCCGTTGTCCGCCGTGGTGATACCGTGCGCGTCGACGTGGTTGTCCGCACGAAAAAGATCGGCCACTTTTTTCCCGGCGGCACCGTCGATGCCTACGACACCTGGCTCGAACTGAAGGGGACCGACGAGAAGGGCCAAACCGTTTTCTGGAGCGGCATGGTTGAAGACAATGGCCACGGTCCGGTGGAAAAGGGCGCGCACTTTTATCGCTCGCTCCAGGTCGATGGCCACGGCAACCCCATCAACAAGCGCAACGCCTGGGCCACGCGCGCCGTGGTTTACGTCCACCTGATTCCACCGGGCGCCGCCGATACGGTTCACTACCGTCTTCACATTCCGGAAAATGCCGGAAATAAGATCACGCTGCACGCCCGCCTCTGTTATCGCAAATTCGCCTGGTGGAACACGCAATTCTCTTTTGCCGGAGCAGTGGACCCGGCTTCGCCGAAACTCGACGCCACGCCAGATTACGACGACCGCCAATTCACCTTTAGTGCCCCCTTGCAGGGCGTCTCCGCCAAACGTGAACAGATTCCCGATCTGCCCGTGGTCGCGCTCGCCGAAGATCAAGTCACGCTGAGCGTCGCGCCCCACAATTCACCCGTGCCGCAGCCCAAGGTTGTGCTACAGGCCGACGACTGGCAGCGCTGGAACGACTACGGAATCGGATTATTTCTTCAGGGAGACTTGCAAGGCGCAGCGGCCGCCTTCCAGAAGGTCACCGAAATTGACCCGAAGAATCCAGACGGATGGGTTAACCTGGGCCGCGCCGCAGTGCAGGAAGGCGACATGGAACACGCTCGCGTTGTGCTGGAGAAAGCATTATCACTCAGCCCGGATCTGGCGCGCGCACATTTTTTCTATGCCAAGGTTCTGCGCAATGATGGCAATTACGATGGCGCTGCAGACCATCTCCGCAAAGTTCTGGCGCAGTATCCCCGCGATCGGGTTGCGCTGAACGATCTGGGCCGCACTCTGTTTTTGCAGCGCAAGTATGCCGACGCGATCTCTGTCCTGCAATCGGTGCTGGCCGTGGATCCCGAAGATCTGCAGGCGCACTATAACTTGATGCTCTGTTACAGCGGACTGGGCGACGAAAAGCAGGCCCACGAACACCAGGTCCGCTATCTGCGTTTTAAGGCCGATGAAGCCTCGCAGACCATCACCGGCCCATACCGCCAGCTTCATCCTGAAGACAACAACGAGCGGCAGGCGATCCATGAGCACGTATCCGTGCCGCTTCCCAGCATCGCCACAAAACACGTAGCGGCGGGTGTCCCCGCCCGCCAAGCCGAGCGCAGGTCGGCAGATCGCACAACCATTGCCGCCGGGGCCACCCGATAATGCGCAAGCCACACCTCTTGTTTCCGTTCTTGCTTTGGATGTTCGCCAGTGCTAGTGCTCAGAACATCCAGTTCCGCGACATCACCGCTCAGGCGGGGATTCATTTCGTTCACAACAACGGCGCATTTGGAAAAAAATATCTCCCTGAAACCATGGGTCCGGGTTGCGCTTTCATTGATTACGACAACGACGGCTGGCCCGACATCTTGTTGGTGAACGGCGAAAACTGGCCGGGCCATTCGGGCGCCGCCTCCACGCTCAAGCTCTACCACAACAACCACGATGGAACCTTCACCGATGTCACACAGAAAGCGGGATTGGCCGTCCCCATCTTTGGACTGGGCGTTGCCGTCGGTGACTACGACAACGACGGCTATGACGATATTTTCATCACCGCGCTCGGCCAGAGCCATCTTTTCCACAACAATGGCAACGGCACATTTACCGATGTCACCAAGCCTGCCGGACTATGGGGCCCGAACGAATTCTCCACCAGCGCCGCCTGGGTCGATTACGACCGCGACGGCAAAATCGATCTGGTCGTCGCGAACTACGTGCAATGGTCGATCGAGAGCGATCTTTTTTGTACGCTCGATGGCGCGCACAAATCCTATTGCACGCCGGAATCCTACAAAGGGACGTCCGTCCGCCTCTGGCACAATCTTGGCAATGGCAAGTTCGAAGACGCCACGCAGAAAGCCAAGCTCTTCGATCCGACCTCCAAGAGTCTCGGCGTCGCCATTCTCGACTACAACAACGATGGCTGGCCCGACATTCTGCTGGCCAATGACACTCAGCCCAATAAGTTGTACTTGAACAAACACGACGGGACCTTCGAAGAACGTGGCGTTTCAGCAGGTATAGCTTTTAGCGAAGACGGGGTAGCCCGCGCCGGTATGGGCGTCGACGCCGCTGACTACGATCGCTCCGGGCACGCCAGCATCATCATCACCAACTTCGCCAATCAGATGCTCTCGCTCTACCACAACGAAGGCAACGGTTTATTTGTGGACGAAGCGCCCCGGTCGGAAGTGGGCCGAGCTACGCTGATCACTCTGGGATTCGGTTGCTTCTTTTTTGATTACGATAACGACGGCTGGCCTGACATTCTGGTCGCCGACGGCCACATCGAAGACCAGATTCAGCGGGTGCAGAAACGCGTCAGCTACGCCGAGCCGCCCCATTTATTTCGTAACCTGGGCGGCGGGAAATTTCAGGAAGTCACGGAATCTTTGGGTGCCGCATTTGCCGCTCCCAAAGTTGCCCGCGGTGCCGCCTACGCCGATATCGACAACGATGGATCGCTCGACGTTCTCATCACCACCAACGGGGGCCGCGTCTACCTGTTCCACAATGAAGGTGGCACCAATCACAGTTTACGTGTGAAGCTGAGAGGTTCGAGATCGAATCGTGACGGAATTGGCGCTGTGGTTCGCGTTGCCGCCGGGAAAGACCAGCAGTCGCAAATGCTGCATAGCGGTTCCAGTTATTTATCCCAGAGCGAACTGGTGTTGACCTTTGGCTTGGGTTCTGGCACGAAGGCAGATTCTCTCGAGATCGACTGGCCCAGCGGCCAGGTCGAGAAACTTTCCAACATCAACGCAGGCCAGACCGTGACCGTTGAAGAAGGGAAGGGCGTGGTCGCTGCCAGACCCTACAGCACGCCGCTAACCAAGAAATCGAACTGAGAGCCGCCAACTGAGAACCGAGAACGGAGAACGGAGAACTGACAACTGATTTGTTGCAGGCGCTTTTCTTGACGCCGCAACATGCGCGGTTGCAACTCTGCTAAAGTTTCTTATCATGTCCCGCCACACGTCGGACGCTGGTGCGATCGTCTGTATCTGCTTGTCGGTCGCACTCACTCTGTCCGCTACGTCAGCGCAAAGATCTTCAAGCTCGGACCCTGCAAATCCTCTCGAAGCCGCCCGTCTGAACAACCTGGGCGCGGCCTATATGAACCAGCAACTGTTCGAAAAAGGTCTGAAGGCTTTTCAGGATGCCGCCGCTCTCGACCCCAGCCTGCAGATTGCCCCGCTCAATCAAGGGATTGCCCTGCTCAATCTGACGCACATCGAGGCCGCCAAGCCCCTGCTTGAGGAGGCGGCTAAGCGCGATCCTAACAACCCGCGGTGCTGGTATAACCTTGGGCTGCTCTACAAGAATTCTGGGAACGCGCAGGGTGCTATCGATTCTTTCCGCAAGGTTGTCGCACTCGATCCCAACGATGCCGACGCCTGGTATTTCCTCGGAGCTTCGTATTCGCAAGACAAGCAGTTTCCCCAGGCCATCGACGCTTTCCAGCACGCGCTCAAGTTGAATCCTCTTCATGCCTCGGCCGAGTTCGGAATCGCGCGCGCCTATCAGCAATCGGGTGACGCTACTCTGGCGCGCGAGCATCTTGCTCGCTTTCAGCACATCACCCAAGAAAAACTCGGCACTCCCATCGGCCTCGCTTACGGAGACCAGGGCAAATATTCGCTGGCGGAAGAATCGCCTCTCGCGCCTCAGAAAGTCCCAGCGCAAATTCCTGTGAAGTTTGTGGATGTGACCGTCCAAGCAGGGCTCGTCGCGAAGCCGGCGTCTCACACAGTTCCCGATGTCGCGTCATTTCTGGGGCCCGGCGCCTGCTTCCTCGACTATGACGGCGACGGCAAGATTGATTTTTTTGTTGCCGACAATGGTCCGCAAGGCGGCATGGCTCTCTATCACAATCTCGGCAACGGCCAGTTCGAAGATGTCACCATCAGGGCAGGTCTTGATCCTACGCTCCACGCCATAGGCTGCACAGCTGGTGATTACGACAACGACGGCTTCATGGACCTTGCCGTCAGCCTCAACGGGCGCATCCTGCTTTTGCACAACAAGAAAAACGGGACCTTCGAAGATGTTACCGAAGCCGCCGGGATTAAAAGCGATGGATTCAACGTCGGGCTGACATTCATCGATTACGACCACGATGGCGACCTCGATCTCTACGTCACCAGATACAGTGAGCAGTTCGATCTGCGCAAGCCCTTCGTGAACTCGCTGGCAGGCGATAAGGTTGGCCGGAACGTGATGTTCCGGAACGATGGCAATGGCAAGTTTACCGAAGTCAGTGAATCGGTCGGACTGAAGGGCACGACGCCCAGCCTCGCCGCCGTGGGAACCGACTACAACAACGACCGGGCAGTCGATCTTGTGTTGACCGAGGCCCTCAGTCCGCCGCTCATCTTCGAGAATCCCCGCGAAGGTAAGTTCCCCATCAAGCAACCCTGGCCGGTGTCGATGTCAGGTTCTCCCGCGGGCATTGCCGTTCTCGATTTTAACCACGACGGCTGGATGGATCTGGCCTTCACTCACTGGGATTCGCCCGGCATTACACTCTGGCGAAACAATCAAGGCAAAAGTTTCGAACCGGTTGAGCTTCCAAAAACGGACTGGGTCCGCGGTTTCGGCGTCGCTGCTATCGACTACGACAACGACGGCTGGGTCGATCTCATCGCTGCCGGCGAAACCGCCGACGGTACAGGTGAAGTCCGGCTCTTCCGCAACCTCGGTCCCGACGGGTTCAAAGATGTGACGACCGATGTAGGCCTCGACAAGGTTACATTCAACCGTCCCCGTACTATCATCACCGCCGACTACGACAACGACGGCGGAAGCGATTTGCTCATCACCCAGAATCAGGGCCCGCCGATTTTACTTAGCAACCAGGGCGGCGCCAAAAACAACTGGCTCCGTCTCAATCTCAAAGGCCTTGCCGATAACAAAAGCGCCATCGGCACAAAAGTCGAGGTGTTTTCCGGCGGCATTCGCCAGAAATTTGAGCTCGCCGGATCAAATGGTTATCTCGGGCAGAATTCCACGGTGCTCACTGTGGGCCTCGGCCAGGCCAAGCAAGCCGATGTCGTCCGCATGCTCTGGCCTGCCGGCGTCCTTCAAGATGAGATCGAAGTCGAGGCCAATAAAGAACACAGCTATGTCGAGATGGATCGCCGCGGCAGTTCCTGCCCCACGCTGTTTGTCTGGGATGGCCAGCGGTATGAGCTGGTCGCGGATATGCTCGGCGATGGCGTGATTGGACACTGGGTTGGGCCGGGCCAGCGCAATATTCCGCGCTCTACCGAATACGTCAAGGTCGATCGCAGCATGATTCAGCGAGAAAAACGGCAAGCTGAGCTTCCGCTTCATGGAACCGCTGGAAGAAGCCGTGTACCTCGATCACGTGAAACTGCTGGCGGTGGACCACCCTGCGGACCTGGAAGTTTTCCCCAACGAATACTTTGCCAGCAATCCACCATTTCCTGCGTTCAAAGTTGTCTTCAGCCGCGACGCTCGTCCGCCCGCCGCTGCTTCGGATGAGCACGGCCACAACCTGCTTCCCGATCTTCTTGCGCACCGCTACATCGGCGATTTCGAGTTGGAGCCCTTTCAGGGCTTTGCCAAAATGCATACCCTTGAGCTTGACCTCGGCGCTCCCTATCGCGGAGAGCCACTCTGGTTACTGATGCACG
This sequence comes from uncultured Acidobacteriota bacterium, assembly GCA_963759395.1. Classification (GTDB taxonomy): domain Bacteria; phylum Acidobacteriota; class Terriglobia; order Terriglobales; family Acidobacteriaceae; genus CAVWZH01. Next base: position 1,161,312 of record CAVWZH010000007.1, read on the forward strand.
GAGAAATTGAATACTTCACCGCCACCAGCATGTATGCGGCGTATCAAGCCGGCTTGCAGCCGGTCGCGCCTTACCTCGAAACACAGGACACATCCGGAAAATGGACGCGCGTGGTAGACGATATGGGTTTCCCTGCGGGTGGAGCGCGCACCATGACTGCCGATCTCACGGGCAAGCTTCCCGAAGGGACTCAGCGCATCCGCATCCAGACCAACCTGCAAATTTACTGGGACAACATTCTCATCGACCGCACCGATCAGAATCAGAAATTCACCATCACTCCCGTCCCGCTTGCCAACGCCGATCTGCGCTTCCATGGATTTCCACTGAAGATAGAAAATCAGCCGCCGGGTAACGTGAAATATGTCTACGAAAACGCGAGCGCAACGGGGCCCTACACACGGCCCGCAGGCGCGTACACGCGTTATGGCGATGTGCTTCCGCTGCTGAGCGCAGTCGATGACCGTTTGGTAGTCTTTGGATCGGGCGATGAAGTAGCGCTCGATTTTGATCCCGCCAAATTGCCTGCCTTACCCAAGGGCTGGAGGCGCGACTACTTTTTCATGGTCAACGGCTATGAAAAAGACATGGACTTCTACGCCGCTGAAAGCAGTACCGTCGATCCCTTGCCGTTCCGCAACATGGGCACCTATCCCTACCCGGGCAAGTCGTTCCCGATGGACGATGCTCACTTCAATTACCTGCTGAATTACAACACGCGGTATTTGTTGGGCGATGAGCCGCCAAGCTACCGCTTCAACTACGGTCCCGCCAAGTAGCTATCAACCTCATTGTGAAGATGTGTTCCGTGCGGAACACTGGCACGAACTGAAGAATGTTCCGTGCGGAACGTTTTGTAAAGATGGTTTGTGTGTAATCTACTGAAAACGCGAGGTGCCGGTTTTGGTCGGCACCAAGGCCGAACGTCCGGCGGCAGCCGCCGAAGTTGAAGGCGGAGCACTTCGGTTTAGCGCTGAGCTATAGTCGCACGATCGTACAAAGATGGACAACCACGGAATGCGCCAAAAAATCGTTTTAACATTGACATCCCACACCATCGCATAATCCAATACAGCGCAGATGGCAACTACTCCGACCGGCCCCTCCACGACTCCACGGCTCAGACGTTCTTTGACGCTGTGGGATTTGATCCTTTACGGAGTCATTGTCATTCAGCCGGTCGCACCCCTGTCGGTGTATGGAGTGTTAAGCGACCGGGGCCGCGGGCACGTGGTGACCACCGTTTTGCTGGCGATGGTGGCCATGCTCTTCACCGCGATCAGTTACGGACGCATGGCGCGCGCCTACCCGAGCGCGGGGTCGGCGTTTACGTATGTGGGACAGGAGATCAATCCTGCGCTCGGCTACGTCACCGGCTGGAGCATGGTGATGGACTACATGCTGAATCCCATGATTTGCACGGTCTGGTGCAGTCAGCAAGCCCACGTTTTCGCGCCGGGCGTTCCTTACACGGTGTGGGCAATTTTTTTTGCCGTTGTATTTACATGGCTGAACGTTCAGGGCGTGAAAACCAACGCCCGGGTGAATACGGGCCTGGCAGCGGCGATGGGTGTGGTGATTGCAATTTTCTTTGTCGCTGCGGCTCGTTACGTGTTCGGCCATCCGCATGATCAGCCAGGTTTTTTCACGCATCCTTTTTATGATCCGCAGATGTGGAACCTGAAAGCGGTGCTGAGCGGAACTTCGATCGCGGTACTGACTTACATTGGTTTTGATGGCATCTCGACGTTGTCGGAGGAAGCTGAGAATCCGCGCCGGAACATTCTCCTGGCCACGGTGTTCACTTGTCTGGTGATTGGAATTCTTTCGGCCGTCGAAGTGTATGCGGCGCAGTTGATATGGCCAGCCTCCGAGCCCTTTCCCAACGTGGACGCGGCGTTTACCTTCGTGGCCGCGCGCGCCTGGCCGCCTTTGCTGGCGATCGTCGGGTTCACGCTGCTGGTAGCGAATTTCGGATCCGGAATGGGATCGCAGTTGGGCGCGGCTCGCTTGCTGTATGGCATGGGACGCAGCAATGCGTTGCCCAGGTCATTCTTCGGCGCGGTCGATCCCAAGCGGCACGTGCCCAGAAACAACGTGATTTTTGTGGGAGTGGTGGCGCTTGGCGCCGCGTTGCTGGTGAACTATGGGCTGTTCAGCTACGGGTTGGGTGCCGAAATGCTCAACTTCGGCGCGCTGATTGCATTTATGGGAGTAAATGCGGCGGCATTCATGCGCTATTACGTGCGCGAGCCGGGAAAAAAGATCGGCAACTTCCTTCCGCCGATTCTAGGATTCCTGATTTGCCTTTTGCTCTGGCTGAATCTCAGCCGTCCCGCCAAAATTGCGGGAGCAATCTGGATGGCCGTGGGCATCGCGTTCGGGGCCTGGAAGACTCACGGCTTTCGTGGCGATCTGGTGAACTTCGACCTGCCACCGGAAGAAGCCTGAGCGTGCGACCCAGGCCGAGTGAGGGATGAAATGCTAGGTTCAACCAACATAGTTGCATTCGTCCCGACCCGGGACGCCAACAAGGCGAGAGCGTTCTACGTGGATGTGCTGGGCTTAGGCTTTGTCAAAGATGACGGCTTCGCGCTGGTGTTGGATGCTAACGGCATCATGGTGCGAGTAACGAAGGCCCCCGAGTTCAAGCCGGCGCCGTTCACGATTCTGGGATGGCAGGTTTCGGACATTGAGAAAGTGGCTGCAGAACTGGCGAAAAAAGGCGTTCACCTTGAGCGGTTCGGTTTCTTCGAACAAGACAAGCTGGGAATCTGGACTGCTCCCACCGGGGACAAGGTGGCCTGGTTCAAAGATCCTGACGGCAACATACTTTCGGTGTCGCAGCACGTGTAGCGGTCGTCCGGGTCCTCATTGCGGAGCGACGTTCCATCCACTCACTTCAACTGTGGGCGTCGTGTTCCCCAAATCGCTGGCACGATAGGTGGCGCTCACTTCACGCCTCTCGCCAGGAAGCAATGAAATGTAGTTGTCCTGCCAAAGCACCGGTAAGATTTCCTGCCCGTCGGCGCTGCGGTTCGCTTTCAAGCGGACAAAGAATGCGAGACTTTTGCTGGAGTTGGTGAGAGTGACGTGAGTTGTCTCGGCTTCGTCTTTTCGTTCGGTGTGGCTTGAGACTTCCAGTTTTATTTTCGGCAATCGTGTGAGCGCAGTGTAGTCGGCGAAGGAAATTGTTGGAGTTCTGTACCAATCGGATTTTTCCCAATCGAGAGTCTCGGGCTTGGTGGATAGCCAGTAGAAATTTGATCCGACAAGTGCGCCCTGGGAATCGTTGAAGACGAAGAGAAATGAAATAGGTCGGACTCAAACCCTCGATGTGCGGGTAGAGTCAGGACTTTGTTGGTGCTGTCGGCGGCTGCGTCGAGCGTGGTCTGATGCGAAAATTTCTCCGTCATGTCGAGATTGAAGACTTTCACGGAGAGCTGCAGTCCCTTGACGTCTTCATACTGGCTGTTCACCACCCAGATGGAGCGGTCATCGTAACCGTACAGGGGATGCAGTGACTCCATTGCCTTTTTCGCGCCGAAATATCCGCCCCCTGGCCGCAGGTAATAGTCATAAAGATGCCAGATCATCGACGGCCAGGCATTGTTCAGCATCCACTGGATCACTCCGGTGGAGACGTATTTGTTGCGGCTGTAAGCCTCGTACATTGCGCGAACACCTTCGTAAGTCATAAGCTGCGACTTGAAGGCGAAGTCCTCGGCGCTCTGCGCGGTGCCGTAGCGGGTGTTCAGTGCGTCGGTAAAGTTGTGCAGGTCTTTGAACACGCCGCCGCCCGCGTGGAAGTTCCACCAGTCGTCGATGGGCCAAAGATGTTCTTTGGGAAGCATGGCGCGCAAGCTTTCGATTGGAGGAACTGCCGGACCCATACTGGTTTCGGTGTTGAAGCCGTAGGCGCCGCCGCATTCGTTTTCTTTGCACTCCGCGTGCACGCCCATCGTCTGAATTGAATCCTGCTCCCAATAGCCGGGAGCCACGTAGTCGTAGGGCCCGCTCATCTTGACGCCACTGTAGCCGGTTACAGGAGTCGATTCCGCGCTGGCCGACGATAAAACTGGATTTGGCCAGAGCAGATCTTTTTCGGCCTTGAGATACATTTCCTCAACGTCAGGCTTGGGTGGATTGTCACTGCCGTTCAACCACATCGCCAGGCTGGGATGGCTGCGCAGGCGGTAGATCTGGTCTCGCAAGGATTCCTGGGCAATGGTGAAGTCCTGCGCCCTCCAGTTTTGCCAGTGCTCCCAGGTGGAGCAACAAACCCATCCCGCCATGATGAGGATCCCTTGGCGATCGGCGAGGTCAAAGAATTCTGGGGTCTCAAGCATTCCTTCGAGACGAATCGTATTCAGCCCCATGTCTTGCACGTAAGCGAACTCATCTTCCACGCGCTTCTGGTTCTCACGGAGCAGCATGTCCATGGCCCAACCGCCGCCGCGGATCAGGATTCTCTTACCGTTGATGGAAAAGACGCGATGGTGGTTGGCGTTCAATTCGGAAGTGATTTCACGAATGCCGAACTGAGTTTGCGAGGCGTCAGAAAGCTTGCCCTGTACGTCGAACTCCATACTCAAGGTGTATAGCTCCGGACTTCCCATTTGCCTGGGCCACCAGAGCTGCGGATTCGTTAGGTTAAGCTGCGGGAATTGATCCGGAGTAAAAGTGACATCTTTGGATTCTCCTGGTCCCAACTCGACGTCCTGCGAGAAATCGAGGTTTTCGATGCGGCCCTTGAGCGAGCCCTTCACGGGCTGATTGCTCCCATTTTTCAGCAGAGCGGTGACCGTCAAGTGTGCTTTGTCAGTCGCGGGCGAATCTACTTTGGAGATGACCGTCGGGTAGCGCAGCGCGACCGCTCCGCTAGCCGTGATCTCGACGCTGCGGAATATTCCCATGTGCTTGTCGGGAGGGGCGGCGTTCCAGTCCCAGAAAGTGATGGCGAGATCATTCTCGCTGGGCGAATAGACTTCGACTGCCAGAACGTTGGCGGCCCCTGGCTTGGCAATGTCAGTGATGTTGAACTCGTAGGTGCGCCAAGAGCCGGCGACATCGTCCGTCGTGGCGATCTGTTTGCCATTGAGCCAGACGTTGGCGGCGTAGTTGATGCCGTTAAATTTCAGCCAGATGGTTTTTCCCTTGTAGCTGGGCGGAAGAGAAAACTTTGTGCGATACCACCAGGGCACAATGAAGGGGCTGTCCTGGGCCATGCGCTGGCTGGAAAAGGGAGTGCCGATCGAATAGGTCATTCCGGGGAATGAGCGCAGGTTCATGCCGAAGTACGGATCCGGGTAGACTTTGTTTTCGACAAGGGCAGCGACCACGGTGGTCGGTACCTTGATGGGGTACCAACCTTTCGGCTGGAATGCGGAGGTGGAGATGACTTCGCCGGCCTGATCGACCTTGCAGGAGGATTGCAAACTCCAAGCTTCAGAAAGTACGAGCCGTTCGGGTTGAGGAGCGCGGGTTTGTTCTGCCGCGAGGGCACTCGAGAGGCAGACTAATGACAGATACAACCAGCTCAACCTGGTCATGAGATCCTTAGGATGCGCGGCGAACGCCAGCACTGGGGTCAATAAGAGCGACCTGTATTGGATAACACGTTTATTAATACGTTTCAATAAAGGAATCCAGGGGTCAGACACTACTCGTTGTCTTCGCAGGCAAGAGTGCCCGCGCTACACAAGCGCCTAGTTTATAATCTTTGTTTCCTCTTTTAATTCCTTGGAGTGATACGAAAATGATTCGATTTTTGCAGACCCCGGGTCCAGCTTTGAAGATTGTTTTGAGCGCGATCCTGGTGGTGATTTGCGGTTCGATGGTGGTCACGCTGATTCCAGGGTTCGGCTCGAACCTGGGGCTGGGTGGTCCGGCGCAAGGGGTAGTAGCCACGGTCGGGGGCCAACCGGTCACTTCTGTCGAGGTACAACGGGAAGCCCGGCAGATGCTGAAGCAGCAATTCCCGCAAGGCGGCGCGCAGGAGGCGATGCTTCTTCCGTTTTTCGCCCGCCAGGCGGCCGAGCGGCTCATCCTGCAGAAAGCTGTGATTGCCGAGGCAGAACGTCTCGGCCTGCGGGCCACCAATAACGAACTGCGGGACGAACTGCAACACGGCCAATACGGGCCCACATTTTTTCCGGGGGGCAATTTCGTCGGCGAACAGCAGTATGAGTCCATGCTGGAACAAGCCAATTTGACCGTGCCGCAGTTCGAGCAGGGGGTAAAGGATGAAATTCTCTTTAACAAGCTGCGCGACCTGGTTGCCCAAAGCGCTCTGGTGACGGATGCCGAAGTACGGCAAGAGTTTGAACGGCGGTACGTGAAGGTGAAGTTTGACTACGCCGTGCTGCGCAAGGATGACTTGCTCAAGGAAATTCATCCCAGCGAAACGGAGCTGAAGGCCTTCTACGAGCACAACAAGGCGGCATACACCAACTCCATTCCGGAGAAGCGCAAGATTAAATATGCGGTGGTGAATGCGGCGAAAATCCAGGCCCAGACGCAAGTAAGCCGGCTCGATTTGCAGGCTTATTATAACGAGCATCGTGACGAGTTCCGGGTGGGCGAGCAGGTGAACGTGCGGCATATTCTGATCAAGACGCCTCCGCTGAGCCCCGATGGCAAAGCCGATCCCCAGGGTGTGGCCGAGGCCCGCAAGAAAGCGGAGGATGTGCTCAAGCAAGTCAAGGCGGGCGGGAACTTTGCCGAACTGGCGCAAAAGTATTCTGAGGATCCCGGCAGTGCTAAAGAGGGCGGATCTTTGGGCTGGATCCAACGCGGCCGAACCGTTCCCGAGTTCGAAAAGGAAGCCTTCTCGCTGCCCAAGGGCGGGACGAGCGACCTGGTGCAGAGCAGCTTCGGGTTCCACATCATTCATGTCGACGACAAGCAGGAAGCGCACGTGAAAACGCTCGACGAAGTGAAGGCGCAAATTGAGCCTTTGATCAAAATGCAAAAAGCGGCGCAAACGGCGCAGGCCGAAGCTGATTCTCTGCTCACGGCCGCGCGGGCCGATGGCCTGGACAAAGCCGCCCCGGCCAAGGGCCTGGAAGTGATCAATACCGATTTTGTGAGCCGCAGCGACGTCCTGCCCGGTGTGGGCAGCTCTCCGCAGTTTATGAATGAGGTCTTCAGCCAGGAGGAGAAATCTCCGCCGGACGTGTTCCAGGTAGCGCAGGACTACGTGATATTTCAAGTTGTGGGGAAGAAACCGGCGGCTACGCCTACGTTTGATGAAATCCGCAGTCAGGTGGAGACCGAGTTCAAGAGCCAACGCGCTGCGGCGTTGCTTTCCCAGAAGACGCAAGAACTCTCTGACCGGGCGAAAGCCGAGCACGACTTGAAAAAGGCCGCCAAGGAGCTGGGGGCTGCCTACAAGACCAGCGACCCGGTGCAGCCCGATGGTCAGGTGCCTGACCTCGGTTCGATGGGGGGAGGCGCGTCTGTAGCCTTCACCATGCAGCCGGGGGCAATCAGTGGTCCGATTGACAACGGCACGACGGGCGCGGTGCTGGAACTGCTGGAGCGCCAGGAACCAGCCGCGACGGATTTTCCGGCGAAAGAAGACCAGCTTCGCGAGGCGCTTCTGCAGAAAAAAAGGCAGGATTTGTTTGGCTTGTTCCTGGGCAATCTGCGCGCACAAATGGAAAAATCGGGGAAGATCAAGATCAACCAGCAGGAACTCAACAACCTGACACGCCAGCAGGAAGAGGGAGAGTAGGAATCAGAGAAGAGGGCGTCTGATCCGCCGATCGTGTTGACATGGCAATTCCCCGCTCGACCGGAATTCTGCTGCATCCTACTTCGCTGCCCTCGCGGGGCGGTATCGGCGACTTTGGCCCCGCAGCCTACGAGTTTGTGAACTTTCTGGCGTCGGCCCGCCAGGGATTGTGGCAGGTGCTGCCACTGGGGCCGCCCGCCCATGGAAATTCCCCGTATTCCTCGGTTTCGGCATTTGCCGGCAATCCACTTCTCATCAGCCTGGAACGTCTCACAGAACATGGCTGGATCGAACCCAGCCGTCTTGCGGAACTTCCCGATCATTCAGGCGCTATTGATTACGACCAGGTGTCGGCAAAGAAGCTGCCCTTGCTGTTCGAGGCTGCGAAAAAGTTTTTGGAGAATGCTTCCGGTAATGGCCGGGCACGGTTTGACGCATTTTGCGTGAAGAATTCGTGGTGGCTGGAGGAGTTCGTGCTGTTCGAAGCGTTGACTCAGCGCTACGGGCAGGCATGGAACCATTGGCCAAACGAACTGGCTCGTCATGAGACTGCCGCAATTCAAGCGACACGGAAGGAACTGGAACCGGGGCTGGCGGTGCGGCGGGCGATCCAGTTTGCATTTTATGAGCAGTGGAAGGCGCTGCGGCTTTATTGCGCGCAGCGTTCGATCCGCATCGTCGGCGATATTGCCATCTTTGTAGACTACGACAGCGCCGACGTCTGGAGCAACCGGGAGTTATTTCGGTTGAAGGAAAATCTGGATCCGGAATTCGTATCTGGCGTCCCGCCAGATGCGTTCAGCAACACGGGGCAGCGGTGGGGAAATCCTCTTTACAACTGGGATGCCATGCGGGCCAGCGGATACGACTGGTGGATCAAGCGGCTGCGCTGGGCCACGCAGACTTGCGACTACATCCGGCTCGATCACTTTCGAGGATTTGCGCAGTTCTGGGAGATACCGGCGAATGAGCCGACGGCGGTACACGGCCGCTGGGTGGACGGGCCGGGCGATGATTTATTCAGCTAAGTTGCGAGATGCCCTGGGAGGGTTGCCATTTTTTGCAGAAGATCTGGGCTACATTACTCCCGATGTGCATGCCCTGCGGGAGCGGCAGAAGATTCCAGGGACGGCGGTACTGCAATTTGGTTTTGGCGATGCGGGAGCGCACATGTACTTGCCGCACCGGCTTACCCCCGACCGGGTGGTTTATACCGGCACTCATGACAATGACACTACGCTCGGCTGGTGGAGGACATTGCCGGACTATGAACGCAGGGCGGTAGAGGCGCTGGCGGGAAATTGTGACGATGGTGCGAACTGGGCGCTGATTCGGCTGGCGCAGGGCTCCGTGGCCGAGCTGTCGGTGATTCCGATGCAGGATGTGCTCGGACTGGGAAGCGAAGCCCGAATGAATATACCGAGCACGCCGGAAGGGAACTATCGCTGGCGGTATCAGCCGGAAATGTTGACGCCGGAACTGGCAGGGAAACTGGCGAGGCTGGCGGAGGTTACGGATCGGCTTCCGCAGGCGATGACGGTGGCGGCCGGGGAAGAGTTCGCAGCATAGAACAAAGAAAAAGCCGGAACCTTACGGTCCCGGCTGCAGTTGGTGGTCGCCCGGATGAGACTGTTTCGATGTGGGGACGAGCGTCCTCGCTCGTCCAGCGTCATTGCACGGGCGGGAGGCCCGCACCCTACATAAAACCTAAGCCGTGCGCCGTGGCCGCAGCGTCAAGTCTCTGATCTGTGCCAGAATGCTCGACATCTGCAAGCCATTGAGTTGGGAAACGAAGGGCAGCAGTTCCGCGATAAACTGGTCCTTCATCAGGTCGTTGATCTCTTCCTGGCGATTGCGTTCGCCGCCTGAGAGCAAGTCGGGCACGGTCACCTCCAGCGCTCGGGCCAGCCGTTCCAGGGAAGAAAGGGTCGGCGTGGCTTTTTCGTTTTCGATCTTGGAAACGTAGGTGCGCGGTACCGACATACGAGCCGCCAGCTGTCTCTGGCTCAGCCCGTTCCGCAAGCGCAACGAGCGAATGGAGGCCGCGAGGTTCAGGTGGCCGTGGCCGTTTCCATTGGCCGGCATCGTCTGTGGCGGGGGCGGCAGGGACACTACTTCCGGCTCATCCTCATCGAGCGACGCGTGGCAGCGGCGGCAAAGGTTATTGGATGTACGGAACTGTACCAGCAGGCAATGGTCGCAGCGGACAACTTCCCTGGAATCTACCGGGGCAAGCGTGGTAGCCATCTAGGTGTGGGAGGGCCAGAGCGGGGCTTCTCCTGGAACCAAGTGTGTCACCCTGATTCCAAACCTGATGCGTAATCTGCGGGAGAAGCACTGTGGATGTCAAGGAAATTCGCGGAATCAACCGAAGATAGCGCGGCGAAAAACCAAAATAAACGGGCGAAAACCGGGAGAAAACGGGTAAAAGACTATGAAGGATCGCGTTGAGGCGTGGGGTTTACTAACTGAGTTCACCCAATCAGAAAGTTTGCGCAAGCATGCGCTCGCGGTGGAGGCGTGCATGCGGGCTTATGCCGGCAAATTGAGCGGCGGGTCTGCGGAAGCCGTCGAGCTTTGGGGCGTGGTCGGGCTGCTGCATGACTTTGACTACGACCGCTGGCCGAGCCTCGATGAACACCCCTATAAGGGCAACAAGATTCTGAAAGAGCGCGGCTGGCCGGAGGAAATCACGCGGGCGATCATGTCTCATGCGGAATACAGCGGCGTGACCCGCGAGACGCCAATGGAGAAGGCGCTCTTTGCCTGCGACGAGCTCGCAGGATTCATCACCGCTGTCGCCTTGATAAAGCCGGGGAAGTCGCTGGCCGAGGTGGATGCCAAGTCGGTGCGAAAAAGAATGAAAGACAAAGCCTTCGCCCGCAAAGTGAACCGGGACGACATTGTGAACGGCGCTGCCGAGCTGGGCGTGGATCTGGATGAACATATCGCTCTCTGCATCGAGGCGATGAAGGGTATTGCAGGAGAGTTGGGATTGGATGGAAGCGCGGCGCAGTCCGCGTAACCCCTATCCATGTGGGGACGGGCGACTCGCCCGTCCAGTTTGCGTAGGGGCAGGTGTCCTCACCTGCCCGCCGTACCTCAGCGGCTAAAGCCTTTGCTCATTTCAAGGATCTTTTTCGCAGCGCTGAAGCGGTGCGCCACCCAAAACCATCGCCACGTAGCAGATCATTTCCCCACCCATTGGTCCACCCAGTCGTTCACCGTCTTGTACCAGAGCTGGGAATTTTGCGGCTTGAGCACCCAGTGGCCTTCATCCGGGAAGTAGAGCATCTTCGAGGGCACTCCCAGCCGCTGCAATGTAGTGAAGAGCTGAAATCCCTCTGATACATCGAGCCGGTAATCGAGCTGCCCGTGGATCACCAGCGTCGGCGTTTTGAAATTCGCCGCAAACAGATGCGGAGACCACTTGCGATACAACTCGCGGTTCTCCCAAGGCGTGCCGTGGAACTCCCATTCGTTAAACCAGAGCTCCTCGGTGGTGCCGTAGTCTGACTCATTGTTGAACGTGCCATCGTGCGACACCAGGCACTTGAAGCGGTTGGTGTGGCCGAGGACCCAGTTGATCATGTATCCGCCGAAACTGGCGCCCAGCGCGCATTCCCGGTCTTTGTCAATAAGCCCATAATGCTCTTCCGCGTAGTCGAGGCCCTTCATCAGGTCTTCAAACGGCGCGCCGCCCCAGTCGCTGTTGATCGAGTCAACGAACTTCTGCCCGTAGCCCGTCGAGCCGTGGAAGTTGATCATGATGACGACGTAGCCTGGGCTTGATGAGGTTGGTGCTGCGAAGAGTTCGGCATTCCAGCGGTAGCTCCAGTCGTCTCCCCAGGCTTCTTGCGGTCCGCCGTGGATGAGGAACTTCACGGGATATTTCTTGCTGGCATCGAAGTTGCGGCGGCTTGACGAGGAAGCCTTGGACTTTGTCGCCGTGTGCGCCGGTGAACCAGAAGGATTCGAGCGGAGACATGGCGATTTGGGAGAGGAGCGGCGTCGTTGAGGTGGGTGAGTTGCGCTACAGTCCGCCCTCCGGAAGAGGAGCCATGGCTAGTCCCGGAGAAGGACACGGCTGGCACTCCCTTGCCAGCGAAGTCCCGAACGTCAGTCGTGAGAATCTCGTTCGGCCTATCAACGGACATGCGCGTGAAAGCTAGCGTCCTGGCGTCAGGCGACACGGCGAGGTCATCGTTGTACCCGTCCCGGATTACGGATTGGAAATTGCCTGTTTCTTTGTTCGGATCACCGTCCCCGTCAACCGTTATTGACCTTTCGTAGGGTCGGTCAATCGAAAACGAATCGGCTAGTGCCTTTCCGTTAGCCTCAAATATCAAGAACAAATGTTTGGAATCTGGCGACCATGCAAACGATCCTACCCAGGCATCTAGCTTTTCAGTCATCTTTCTTGATTTTCCCGTCTGGCGGTCGTAGAGCATCAGCCGCCAGCGGTCGCTCTCGTATCCCGCACGCTGCTGGGCGCGGTAGGCGATGTACTTGCCATCGGGCGAATAGAGCGGAGTCTCATCGGCGGCGGGATTGTCGGCGGTGATGTTCTTGGTTTGGGCCAAAATCTCGGCTACATATCCGTTTGAGGAGTCTTGCGTGGCGATAGCCGCCCCCGGCTGTCGGGTCGAGCGAGGTTCGACGGAAGCCTGTCCGGCTCCGCCGGACTGGACAGCCGAGGCGGCTGTCCCCACATGGTCCCTGCCTGCATTCACCGGAACCGTCCACAAATCGCTGTTGGTCGAAATGGCCTCGACTTTGTCGTGGTTCGAGGCGTAGCAAAGCTCCTGGCCGTCAGGCGAGAAAGCGTAGTTGTCCTGCCCACCCAGGCTGAACGGGGGCGCGTCGTAGTCGCCGGGCGTGAGGTCGCGGGGAATAGCCGGCAAAGAAGCAAAACCAAGGTTGTCGTACCGACGGCCGGCACTGTCTTGCCTAAAGCTTGGCGCGACTGGTGCGGCAACCACGAACAGATGGCTGCGCTTGCCTTCTTTGTATGCATTCCAATGGCGGTACAGCAGGTGGGTGAAAATCAGCGCTTTGACGGGTGACTTCTCGGCGGCTTCGAATTTCTTCGCGTTACATGCTTCCTCTTCGGTGGGCGCTCCGTCGCACTCTGGATAAACATTCGAGACGAAGAGAATGTTCCTGCCGTCGGACGACCAAAGTTCGCCGCTGGCTCCGGTTGCGATGTGAGTGAACTGGTGGACCCTCGTGACTGTTCCAGCAGCGCCATCAAAATCCGCAATCCACACCTGCGATCCGCCTTCTTTGGTCGAGATGAAAGCGAAGTGCTTGCCATCGGGCGCCCAGCGCGGCCTGTCGGCATCCTGGTCGGAGATGATCTCTTTTTCTTGTCCGCCGGCGAGCGGGACAACCCACACGTGCGGCGTTCTCGTATTCGTGGCGAGGTCCACATCTACTGCAGCGAACAGCACCCATTTGCCATTAGGCGAGACTTCGGGTTCCTCGACCCGCTTCAGCTTCATCATGTCTTCAAAGGTGAAGGGACGCTTGCTTTGGGCAAAAACCGTGGCCGCACACACACAGGCAAGAATGATGATTGCGATATGACGCATGATTCGTCTACCTCAGTGCCTCCGCCAGCTTGCCGCTGGCAATCACTTCTGCAATCCGCGCGAAGTCGGGGTACATGACGCGGTCCCTGTCCACGGTCGGACTGACCGCACGAATGGCCGCGTAGGCAGACTGCAGGCGCTTGGAAGTCTTCAGCGGGGCCAGGAAGTCGAGAGCCTGAGCGGAGGCCATGGCCTCGATGGCGAGGACGTTGCGCGTGTTCTCGACGATGCGTTTGAGCTTCATCGCGGCGGTCATGCCCATGGAAACGTAATCTTCCTTGTTGCCGGAAGTGGTGATCGAATCGACCGACGCGGGATGCGCCAGGATCTTGTTTTCGCTGACGAGGGCGGCGGCGGTGACCTGGGCCAGCATGAATCCGGAGTTGAGGCCGGCGCCGGCTGCGAGAAACGGCGGCAAGCCTTCGTTGAGCGCGGGATTGACCAGTCGCTCGGTGCGGCGTTCGGAGATTCCAGCCAGGGCGCTTAGGGCGATGGCGAGAAAGTCAAGGACAAAGGCCAGGGGTTCGCCGTGGAAATTGCCGCCGGAGAGGATGTCGCCGTGCGCGGAGCTTTGCTCCGCCTGAACGGGCGAGGCGCCCGCCGCCACACGATCCGTGCCGGGAAATACTAGCGGATTATCTACAGCGGAGTTGACTTCGGTCTCCAGGACTTCGCGGGCGTGGGCCAGCGTGTCGCGCACTGCGCCGTGTACTTGCGGGATGCAGCGCAGGGAATAGGCGTCCTGCACGCGGGCGCAGTCTTTGTGGGAGGCGCGAATTTCGCTGCCTTCGAGCAGTCGGCGCAGATTCGCTGCCGTCTTCACCTGGCCGGGATGAGGGCGGACTTTGTGGATGCGCTCGTCGAACGCCACGTCAGTGCCGCGCAACCCGTCGAGCGTCAGGCCGCTGATCACGTCGGCGGAATCGGCCAGCGTTTCGGCGGCGAGCAGCGCCAGCGTGCCGACGGCGAGCATTCCCTGGGTGCCATTGATCAACGAGACGGCTTCTTTGGCTTCGAGAACGATGGGCTTGATCTGGGCTCGGCGGAGTGCATCGGCGGTGGGGAAGCGGGTGCCCTTGTCGTCGATGCATTCGCCTTCGCCGATCAAAGCTAAAGCAAGATGCGAAAGGGGAGCGAGATCGCCGCTCGCGCCGACGCTGCCTTGCGAGGGCACAAACGGAGTGACGCCGCGGTTGAGCATTTCGCAAAGCGTATCGATGAGCACGGCGCGCACGCCGGAGTAGCCCTTGGAAAGGGAATTGGCCCGCAGCAGCATCATGGCGCGGGTTTCTGCGACGCCCAGCGGTTCGCCCACGCCAGCCGCATGCGAGCGAATTAGATTCACCTGCATTTCGCGGATCTGGTCTCCGGCGATACGCACGTCGCTCAGTTTTCCCACGCCGGTGGTGATGGCGTAGGAAACTTTGTTCTCGGCGACGATCGAATCCACTAGTGCGCGTGCCCGGTCAACGGCTTCACGGGCGTCAGGGTGAAGGAGAACAGGACGCCGCTCACTGGCCTGTGCGACTTCGCGCACCGCTTCCAGCGTGAGATCGTTGCCGTTGATGTGGAGAGCTTTCATGTGCCAGTCGTGCCTGCAGCGACAGGTCTTCCAGTGGCCGCGCGGAATGCCTGCAAGTATTTTTCCGGCAGACGCGCTGGTTTCATCTTTTTGTCGGTGACGATATGCGTGGTCTCACCTTCTGCGAGCAGCGTACCATCCCCGGCCCGCACCACTTCATAGCCAAAACTCACCAACGACTCGCGCACGTTCTTGAGGTGTGTGCGGACGATCACTTCGTCGTCGTACCGCGCCGGAGCTTTGTAGCGGCAGCGCGCATCGGCGACGGCAATAAACAAGCCATCGTTCTGCTCGATGTCACGGTAGGGAAAACCGAGGTGCCGCATCAACTCGACCCGGCCAATCTCAAACCAGATGAAATAATTGGAATGATAAACCACGCCCATCTGGTCGGTTTCTGCGTAGCGTACCCGGATGTGGCTTTCCGCAATTACTGGCGAATGGTTGCCCGGAACGCCGCTCACTTGCCACTCCAGTGGGGTTTGCGCTTTTCCAAAAAAGACGTCACGCCCTCACGGAAATCTTCGGTGCTGCGGATGCGCGCGTTGTCCTCGACCGCTGTGGCAATTTGCTGATCGAGTTGCGAAGCGATGAACCCGTTGATCAGTTTCTTTGTGGCACGGACCGACGATGGGCTGTTTTCCATGAGCTGCAACGCCAGGGCTCGCGCTCGCGGCATTAAGTTTTCGGGCGCGACAATCTCATTGACCAATCCATAGCGGTGCGCTTCGGCTGCGTCGAACAATCTTCCCGTCAGCAGCAGATCGCGGGCAATCTTGTGGCCGACCTGCCAGACGAGAATCGAAGAAACTATAGCCGGAACAAACCCAATGCGAACTTCGGTGTAGCCAAACTTGGCTTCCGGCACGGCGAGGGTAAAGTCGCACATGGTTGCGAGGCCTGTGCCTCCGGCGACTGGCTGCGCCGTTCACGGCCGCAATCGTCGGCTTAGGAAAATCGTAAAGGCGGCGGAACATGTCTGCCATGCGGGCGGAATCTTTCAAATTGTCGGCTTGAGTTCTTGCCGACCAGAGATTTCAGTTCGTCCAGGTCCATGCCGGCGCAGAAAGCTTTGCCCGCCCCGGTAACGATCACAACTTGTGCTGGCGAGCTTTCGATTTCATCCAGCGCAGCCAATAGCTCGTCCACAAGCTGAAAGCTTATGGCATTGCGTTTCTCCGGCCGGCTCAGGGTAATCGTCGCGATACCGGAGTCGTGCGCGAGTTGGAGAGTTGTATAAGGCATTGCGAATTTCCAGCGAATCGAGTCAGTCCGCTGCGGTGGATTCCGAATATCTCGCCCCAATCTCCGCCGTGGCTCGCAGCAACGTGTCTAGCGGCTTTAGCGAAGGCAGGACGGCGCCGCGCTGGCTCAATGCTTCGAGTACTTTTTCCGTCGGAATATTTCCCACTAGTGCATCCTGAGCAAAGGGACAACCTCCCAGCCCGCCGATTGCCGAGTCGAAGCGGCGGCAGCCCGCGTCATAGGCAGCGACAATCTTATCAACTGCCTGCTCGGGGCGACTGTGCAGGTGCACTCCAATCTCGATGTAATCGTATTTTCCGAGCACGGTAGCAACCAACTCTCGAATTTGGTCTGGTCCTGCCATGCCCACCGTGTCCGCGAGCGAGATCGTCTTAATTCCGTAGGATTCGAGAAGGTCGACGGCGTCGACTACCTCACCAGCGTTCCACGGGTCGCCATAGGGGTTGCCGAATGCCATCGAGATGTAGACCACAGTGTCGAGCCCGGCGTCCGCGCCCTTGTTCTTGATCTTTTCCAGTTCGTCGATCGCCTCCTCGAGTGTCTGGTGCTGATTGTTGCGCAGGAAAGTCGGCGAAAGCGAATAGGGGAAGCCCAGCGTCTTCACCGCCTGCGTGTTGATCGCCCGCTGCGTCCCCTTCTCGTTGACCACGATGCCGATGATTTCGACATCATCCGGCGGATCAAGCTCTTTCAGAACTTCCTCCGAGTCAGCCATTTGGGGCACGGCTTTGGGCGAGACAAACGAAACTGAGTCGATGTGCTTGAAGCCGGTACTGATTAGCGCCTTCAGATAGTCGGTTTTTAAATACGCGGGGATTTGCTTGGGCAGCCCTTGCCAGGCATCGCGCGGGCACTCGATGAGTTTCACCGAATTTGTGGCCGTCTCGTCCGATTGACTCATTGAATCATTGATTCATCGGATCATTGACGGAGGAATGCCGCCGGCAAATGACTCAATGAATCAATCATTCAATCACTCAATCGCTAGGTTTGCAGCACTCCTACTTTAAACTCGGCCACGTCCGGATTCAGGGCCGCGGCCTCGAGCGCCTGCGTAATCGCATCGCGCGTCTCGACCGGATCGATGATTTTATCAATCCACAATCGCGCCGCACCGTAACGGGGATCCATCTGCTCGTCGTAAGTTCGCTTCACGGACTCATATAGCTCTTTTTTATCTTCTTCGGTCAGCGTCTTCCCGCTGCGTTCGAGTTGCTTGATCTTGATTTCAACCAGCGTTCCAGCCGCCGCGTCGCCCCCCATGACGGCGTAACGCGCTGTTGGCCAGGCAAACACGAACCGCGGATCGTAGGCCTTGCCACACATGGCATAGTGCCCGGCGCCAAACGAACCGCCCACAATCACAGTAATCTTGGGCACCACGGAATTCGATACCGCATTCACCATTTTGGCGCCGGCTTTGATAATGCCGCTCCACTCGGCTTCGCGACCCACCATGAAGCCGTTCACGTCGTGAAAGAAAATCAGGGGAATCAGATTTTGATTGCAATCCATGATGAAGCGGGCGGCTTTCTCCGCTGATTCGGTATAAATCACGCCGCCAAACTCTACGCGCTTGTGCCCTTCATGATCGATCTGCTGGGCATGCATTTTCTGGTTGGCAACAATACCCACGGCGAATCCTCCGATGCGCGCATAACCGCAGATCAGGGTTTTACCGTACTCGGGTTTGTACTCGTCGAAACGGCTGCCGTCCAGGATGCGGGCCAAAATCTCCTTGGTGTCATAGGGTCGCGCTGGCGAAGGATCGTAGATTCCATAGATTTCTTCGGGCGCCAGAACTGGTGGCTCCGGCTTCCGACGGTCCCAGGGAGATTGCCGCCGGTAACCCCACTTCTCGACGATCGAACGGATACGGGCGAGGCAAGCTTCATCGTTCGGTTCGCGGAAATCGACTGTGCCGCTGATACCGGAATGCATGGCAGCGCCGCCCAGTTCTTCGGCGGAAATCTTCTGCCCAATCGCGGCCTGCACCAGCGCCGGACCAGCAAGAAACAACCCGCTGCCGTCGGTCATGAGAACGTGATCGCACATCACGGGAAGATAACCTCCGCCCGCCACACACATGCCCATGATGGCGGCGATCTGAGAAATCCCCAGCGCAGACATGACCGCGTTATTGCGGAACACGCGCCCGAAATCGTCGGTGTCAGGGAAAACATCTTCTTGCAAAGGTAAAAAGACGCCGGCAGAGTCCACTAGATAGACGGTTGGAATGCGATTTTCGATGGCGATGTTCTGGGCGCGAATGACTTTCTTGGCGGTCATGGGGAAAAATGCGCCGGCCTTCACGGTGGCATCGTTGGCGATGATCATCGTGAGGCGAGTCTGAATGCGCCCCAGTCCAGTGACTACGCCAGCAGCCGGCGCTCCGCCCCACTCTTCGTACATCCCGCTTGCGGCGTAGATACCTAGCTCAAAGAAGCTGCCCGGATCCACGAGCCGGTGAATTCGCTCCCGTGCGGTCAGCCGCCCCTTGGCGTGCTGGCTTTCAATTGCCTTCGAACCGCCGCCCTCGCGAATGGTCTCCTCTTCGTTGTGAACCTGCGACATCAGGTCGGCCATGAAGCGCATGTTAGCTTCAAAGCGCGCGGAGGTCGGATCGATTCGAGTGTCCAATACCGCTGAACTCGGAGGTGTGCTGGAATCGCTGCGGTCGGCCATGGAAGATGGAATCGGACTGAATACGGTATACCACGCGAGAGGAGGCAGGCAAATGGCAGTGAAACCCTGCCGCGAACAGTAGCTAGCCGATACAGCACTGAAAACAATGTGTTGGAGCGTGCCTCGAGCTTTTGAACTGAGGCCAGCAACTTGTCCGCCGCAGTCTAGTCCTGTCCTCTCCGATGAAGATTCCCCTCAAGTCCCGCCGTAACTATCCGATTTTCTCCTTACGAGTGTTCGTTGGAGGAGAAATGCACCGCCGATTCGTCCCGCTGGTCTTTGTCCTGTTGTGGGTAGGCCCCATCTCGTTGCTAGGGCAGGAGTTCAAACTCTTCAGCCGCAGCGTTCAGGTGCACGGATGGGCCTCTCAAGGCTTTGCGTATTCAACCGCCAACAACTATCTAACTATGAACACCAGTTCCGGTAGTGGCGCGTTCACCGACGCGGGGCTAAGTATGTCTACTCCACTCACCGACCGATTCCGTGCTGGGGGTCAGGTGTATGTGCGGAATATCGGCCAACTCGGGGAAGGGCATCCTGAGCTTGACTGGGCCTATGGCGACTACCGATTCACAAGTTGGTTCGGCGTGCGCGGCGGAAAAGTGAAGACCGTCCTCGGGCTTTATAACGACACGCAGGACGCTGAATTCCTGCACACCTGGGCGATTCTGCCGCAATCGACATATCCTCTCGATTTGCGCAGCGCCACCCTCGCGCACACCGGAGTTGACGTGTACGGCCACCTGTCACTCCGCCGCGGCGGGGAATTAGACTACACGGGATATTTCGGGCTTCGTTCATTCGACAAGTATGGCGGCATTTACTATTTCTCCGCCGATCAAGGGATTCCCATCGATAAGGACTCGGGCCATGTCGAGGGTGGCGACGTGCGCTGGACAACACCTCTCAGTGGGTTCATGGTCGGGATGTCAGGGATCAATCTAAGCGAAAATCGCAGCGGGCACGATGCGCCTCCTCAGCCGTTCACCGGGACCTACAAAATATTCCCGGATCCCGATTACATCATCTCCGTTTACGGCGACTATCACGGCGGGCCATGGCATTTGAACGGAGAGTTCCGCCGCGAATATTCACCGCTAAGACTGACGCTCGCCGCGCTTCCCGGTACGATCATTTACAACGGCGAAACCAGCAAGAGCTGGTTCCTCTCGGTGGCCTACCGCGCGTCCAGGCGGTTGGAGTTGGGCACCTATCATTCCCGTTTTCTGGTGGACTATCCAGACAATCCCCGCGACCCATACGCAAACCATATCTACGACCAGACGATCAGCGCGCGTTTTGACATCTACCGCTGGTGGAATTTCAAGGTCGAGGGCCATTTTGTCGACGGATACGGTGACGTGTTTTCTGCGCACGGATTTTACACACGATCGAATCCTAACGGATTGAAGCCGACCACGAATCTGCTGGTACTCCGGTCGGGAGTGAACTTCTGAATGGAGAGTCCACGCTTGAAGAAACATCTGATGAAACCCTTGCCATTCCTCTCCGTGAGTACGGGAATCATCCTGCTGGCCGGGTTGCACGTTCACGCCGGCGACATCAAGGTGATTGCCAACTCCAGCCTCGCGACCGATACCATTTCCGCTCATGAGCTGAGGAGTGTTTTCCTGGAAGAAAAGAATTCGCTTGGCGGCATGCACGTCGAACCGGTGCTAGAAAGAAGCGGGGCGGCTCACGAAGTCTTTTTGAAAGAATTTCTCAGGGAGAGCGACACTGAACTACAAACATATTACCGTGGTCTCGTGGTAACGGGCCGAGGCTTGATGCCGAAGGCACTTGGCTCCGACGCGGAGGTTGTCGCCTACGTCGCCGAGACCAAAGGTGCCATTGGATACGTCAATGCGGAAACTAGTACCGAAGGCGTGAAGACCCTTCTCATTTCATCCACCGAAAATGGCGCTGACAGACAACTCAGCAGTAGGGTCGAACCTGAGTACCCAGACACACTGCGGCAACATCACATCGGCGGAACGGTACGTCTGCGAGTCGCCATTTCAGCGAACGGCAGCGTTGAAAAGGTTGAGTTGCTGGGAGGCAATCCGATTCTGGCTGAGACCGCGATCGTAGCTGTGAGACAGTGGCAATATACGGCTGGCCATTCGCGAACGGTTAAGGAAGTCAGCATCGTGTTCGACCCGAACCGCTGAGCCCTTTCAGTAAAGGAGACAGCTCCTCCGGTTAGCGTAGCGCACAAAAAAGTCGATCAGCACTTGCCAGCAGGCAGGAGCAGTAGTCCAAGCTTATCAATCGATCGTGGGAACGCCGCGCGGTTTCGCGTGAGCACGAATGAATTGAACGATATCATCCATCGCCGTACCGGGCTGAAAGATAGCCGCGACTCCAGACTTCTTCATGCCATCGATATCCTGGTCGGGAATGATTCCTCCCACAACGACGAGCACGTCGTCCATCCGGTTGGTCTTGAGCAGATCCATAACCCGGGGCACGATGGCGTTGTGTGCGCCGGAAAGAATAGACAAGCCGATGACGTGAACGTCTTCCTGCAGCGCGGAGTTCACAATCATCTCCGGCGTCTGGCGCAGGCCAGTGTAGATGACTTCCATGCCGGCATCGCGCAGGGCTCGTGCAATCACTTTGGCGCCGCGGTCATGACCGTCCAAACCCGGTTTGGCCACCAGGACGCGGATTTTCTGATCAGCCATCAGTTTCATTTAACCACAACGGGCATACTCTTCGTTCTCTTGGCTGTCTACGGGGTCTTCACATCCAGGCTCTTCCATAAATACCAGCAGGCCACGCTGCGATACGGTTCCCATGGTTTGGCGATCTTCTCCATCTGCTCCGGCTTGGGCAACGTGCGCTTTTTGTAGTGCTTCTTTATCGCCACCTGCACTCCATAGTCTCCCGTAGGGAGAACATTGGGACGCCTCAGGGTGAATATCAGGAACATGTGCGCGGTCCAAACGCCCACCCCTCTAACTTGCGTCAGGTGGTTGATGACTGCGTCGTCCGCCATGTCAGGCAGGCGCGAGAAGTCGAGTTCGCCGCGGACGGCACGCTCCGCCATGTCCTTCAGGTAGGAGGATTTCTGCTTGGACAAGCCCGCCGACCGCATCTGCGCTTCACTCAGTTTGAGGATGCCTTGCGGTGTCAGTGGCTCGCCAGCCAGCGCAGCGAAACGTTTGAAGATGGTCAAAGCCGCCTTGCCATTCAACTGCTGATAGACGATGGCTTCGGCCAAACTATGGAACTCCGGCGGGCCGAATTCCATACGACAGGGACCGACGCGCGCGATAATAGCGGAAAGCACCGGATCGGATTTCTTGAGGTGGTTGACGGCTTTGCGCATGGAGATATTGGACTGAATGCAGTCGCAGAAGGATAGCAGAACGAGAAGCGGAGTTGCTTCCCGGAATAAGAGCCAGTAATTCTTGACGGTTAGTTTGCCTTGCCCGCTGGCAGTTGAAATCCGATCTTGCGACGCGGAGCTTTCTCAGGAGTCATGAGTTCTTTGATGGCCTCGATGATTTCCTGAATGGTGGAATCGTGCGTTTCCAGATGGCTCTGCAGTTCATTGATCTTTTCGGCCAAACGTTGGTTCGTGGCCAGCATGTGCCGCAAGCGCACGAACGCGCGCACAACAAATACGCTCATCTGTACTGCCCTCTCGGAATTCAGCACGGTCGCTGCCATAATCGCTCCGTGCTCGGTGAATGCATATGGCGCATTGCGGCGTCCGCCGCGGCCCATCTTTGAGGTCGCAATTTGCGACCTCAAAATATTGTCTTCCTTCTTCGTAAGCTGGAACATGAAGTCAGATGGAAAACGATGCTGGTTGCGTTTCACTTGCTCGTTGAGGCGCTTAACAGAGACTCCGTAGAGCCGGGCGAGGTCCGTATCGAGAATGACCTTCTGGCGGTGAAGAAATAGGATTCGAGACTCCACTGACAAGAGCGAAGCGCTCTGGCGCCGCGGCATCTTGAGGAGCTTGGCAGTTCGTGGTTTCTTCATTTGGAGATCGCGATTCGTGACCTCAAATCATAACCGAGAGAGTCTGAGATTCTGGACCAATCATGCCGGGGAAGTTCGTACGTTCCCGTTTTGGATCGCTGTTTCCGTCGCTCAGGCGGATAGGACCTAGGTAATACTGGCTTCCGTGTACGTCCCGTACACCTCTCTGAGGGCCTGACAGACTTCACCGACGGTGGCATAGGCCCGGACTGCATCCACGATGTAGGGCATGGTGTTGGACGGGGAGATGTTTCCGCCGGTTCCAGCCTGGGGTTCCAGGGCTGCAGCCTTTTTCAATTGATTCAGGCGCCGGCCGACTTCCTCGTTCGAGCGCCGTTCGCGCAGGGTTTTCAGTTTCGCTGTTTGCGCCCGTGCGACGCTTTCGTCGATGTAAAGAGTGTAGGGTGGTTCTTCTTCGATCTCAAACTCATTCACTCCCACGATGATCTTTTCTTTGGCTTCAACTGCCCGCTGATATTGATACGCTGCCTCAGCGATCTCCCTTTGCGGGTAGCCCCGCTCAATCGCCTTCACCATGCCACCCATGGTGTCGAGCTTGCTGAAGTAGTCGAACGCGCCTTTCTCCATCTGAAGTGTCAAGTTTTCCAGGAAGTAGGAGCCGCCCAGGGGATCTACCGTTTGGGTCACGCCAGATTCATAGGCGATGATCTGCTGTGTGCGGAGCGCGATGCGCGCGGCTTCCTCCGTGGGTAAAGCCAAAGCTTCGTCGTAAGAATCACAATGCAGGGATTGGGTTCCGCCGAGCACCGCTGCCAGCGCTTGCAAGGCTACCCGCGCGATGTTGTTCATGGGCTGTTGGGCGGGCAGCGAGACTCCCGCTGTCTGGGTATGGAAGCGCATGAGACAGGTGCGCGGATTGCTGGCGCCGAAGCGCTCCTTCATCGCCCGGCCCCAAATCTTGCGTGCCGCGCGGTATTTTGCGATCTCCTCGAAAAAGTCGTTGTGAGCATTGAAAAAGAAGCTGAGCCGCGGGCCGAACTCGTCCAGATCGAGGCCCCGACGCCGCGCCCACTCCACATATTCGATGCCGTCATAAAGAGTGAACGCCAGTTCCTGCAGCGCCGTGGATCCAGCCTCGCGGATGTGGTATCCGCTGATGGATATGGTGTTGAACTTGGGTGTGAACTTCGAGCCGAACTCGAACGTGTCCACCACCAGGCGCATCGAAGGGGCAGGCGGGTAGATATATTCTTTCTGAGCAATATATTCCTTGAGGATGTCGTTCTGCAGCGTTCCTGAAATTTTCTTCCAGTCGGCACCTTGTTTTTCGGCGACCACCAAGTACATTGCCCACAGCACCGACGCGGGCGAGTTTATCGTCATGGAGACTGTAGTTTTCTCCAAATCGATACCAGAGAAAAGAATCTCCGCGTCTTCGAGCGAATCGATCGCCACGCCGCACTTCCCAACCTCGCCTTCGCTCGCCGGATGATCGGAGTCATAGCCCATCAGAGTGGGTAAGTCGAAGGCGACGGAAAGCCCGCCGCCGCCGTGCTCCAGCAAATATTTGTAACGCTTGTTCGTCTCTTCCGGCGAAGCAAAACCGGAAAACTGGCGCATGGTGAAGAGTTTGCCCCGGTAACCGGAGGCGTGAATGCCGCGCGTGTAGGGCGGTTGGCCGGGATAGCCGAGATATTCGTCGTAGTTCCAATCCTCGGGGAGATCGGCCTCGGTGTATAGACGGCGAACCGGGACGCCGGAAATTGTGGTGAATCGGGCGTGTCCGTGGTCGTCGAGATTGACCCCAGTGGGCGCGCCGATCGGCTTTTCGGGGGTTTTGTCGAGAGTGGGCCCGAGTGTTTTCTCGGCCCAAGCTTTTTCAGGGGCCGAGGGATGGCGCCCTTCAAACACCTCTGCGAGCGGACTTTCCGCGACCTGCGGCTTAGAAAGTTTCTTTTCGGCCATGCTCGACCACCAGGACTTGATGATAGAAGAGCGATGCGCAAAGTGGCAAGGTTACGCAGGCCTCCCCTGAGATGCGTGCCCAGCGGGACTTTTCCAAAGTGGACGACACGAGAGCAGAGCAGTCGCGCCGCAGCTAGGGCCCGACTACCGGCGGGCTGGGAGGGCCATCATCCTTCTTGGAGGGAACACTGTCTTCTTCTTCGGCAGGAGGGCTAACTCTTGCCCGCGAGTCGGTTGTCGGTTCCAAGGGCAGGGTCGGAACCGGCGCTCTGGAGACTTTGCGCAAGTCTCTCAGGATTTCCTGCCGGTCGTGGCCGGCGTAATCATGAGCGAAGCGGGTGAGCGCTTCCGTCAGAACGTCGTGATGGTGGACTTTGTCGAGCCCGGGCTCGCGCGTGATGTTCAGCCAGAGTCGGTGAACGAGATGGATATCCTCAGCCTTCATCGTCGGAGTGTGAGGTCCAATTCGGAATGTGTCTATCTTGCCGTCGGGATGCACCACCTGGAAAACAAACTGCCGCTTGGGCTCTGACGTTTCCTCCCAGGTTCGGCCTAGTTGAAAGGCCTGTTCCTCGGCCGTCATCTTGCTGGAGAGCCCGGAGACAACGGCCGATGATTCCAGATTGATAGCGGTCTGCACGATGGCGGACCACACGTCGCGCGCCGGTACGACCAGCAAAGAAACGTGTTTGCCAAAACTCTCAGCGATACTGACCGCCCGCGTAAATAGCTGCTGCTCGTAGTCGCTGAAGACTTGTTCGGTGGAAAGGCCGTAGGCGGCGGAGCCAAATTGGCTTACTCGGGCGGACATCACGACGATGTCCTGTTCCTTGGTATCGGTGTGTTCCAGCACCCACTTCAGATGGTTCAGGGTGTTGTAGTCGCGCACCGTGACCATGATATTGCCCGGCCGGATTCCCAATCCGGCGCGATCTACCCTGTCGCGCTGCAGAAGCTGGAACTGTTCCTTCATCTGCTGTTGCAGGTGGGCGTGCTTGTGACGGTTCACACGTTCGGAGACGGTGAAAATGGTAAAGAAGGCCAGCGAGAAGACGACGCCGCTAACCGTGGCGACCGACTTGGTAAACAAGTTCACCAGGGCCGTTGAAACCAGCACCATCGCGACAGAGGCCAGCCCGATGGGGATTTCTATGCGTCCTATTTTCAAATTCGGCGGTACTTTCCAGGTCCGTTCGCCTTTGTACTTAAAGCGCAACACGAGCATCGAAACGGTCTTGAAGACGAAGCTCCAGATCACACCGAAGGCGTACGCTTCACCCAGAACGTAGACATCGCCCTTGCTCACTAAAATTGTGAATATCTGCAAACCGACAACCAGGTTGATAATGTGATGGGTGGTGCCGTATTTGCGGTGAGGATGGCGAAACCAATCGGCCAGCACGCCGTCTTCCGACACCCGGTTCAGCACGCCGTTCGATCCAACAATCGCGGTGTTCACCGCGCCGGAAAGAATCAGAAAACCCACGACGACGACGAAGGCGCGGAATACCAGGCGCAAAACCTGAGGTCCGACCATGTTCATGGCGAGTCCGGCGATCAAGTTGTCTTTGTAGACCGGCACGCGCACTTGATCGGGAATCAGCATCACAGCCAGCAAGGAAACCAGGCCGGTGAAGACGAAGCTATATATGCCGATGACGATCGCGGTGCGCTTCAGGTTTTTTAGCTTGGGGTGTGCCAGTTCGCGATAGACCTGAGCCAGCGACTCCTCGCCGCTCATCGCCAGAACCGAGTGTCCAAAGCCAATGATCAAAGCCAGGACGGCGAAGTTATACGCAATGCGGCTGTGTTTCCAGAATCCGAGAGCCTCCTGGCTGAAGTGCAGGTTATTCAAAGTCGGCAGGGGAGGCAGGTGAAATCCAGTGTGTAGCAAGGTGATGCCCGACCATGCCAACAGCAGAAATACCATTACGGTCGTGATCTGCATCACCCACAGGGCTTTCTCGCTGGATTGCTCGATTCCCTTGATGTTCTGCCACCAATAGAACAACGTCACCAGAAGGGCAAACACCACGGCGGTGCCGTTTTCATTGACCCGCGGAGTGCCGTGAAAGATCGCGTGCGCCGCACGTGGAATCCAGCCGTGAGCGTCCGCGATAACGAAGGTGTCGTTAATGAGGCCGGCGATATATTGCCCGGCTGAAACTCCGGAGATCGGACCAGTCAGGATGTAATCGAACATCAGCGCCGAGACGCTGAGTTTGGCCAGAGTCCCACCCAGGGCTTCCTTCACCACGCGGTATACGCCGCCACGGACGAACATGGAGCAACTCTCCACGTACACAGCGCGCACCCCAAAGGAAAACAGCATCACGGCTAGGACAAACCAAGGCGCGCTCTTGCCCACAGCTTGCTCGGCGATGCCGCCCGCGTAAAACGCCGACGACCCCAGATCATTCAAGATGATGGCGGCGGCGCGCCAGAACGAGATGAACGTCAGCATTACCGAAGTGGCGACGACAATGCGGACGCGGTTGGAGAGTTCGCCGGTAGGTTGGGGAGGCGAAGGCATTCTGGGGATCTGTCCGGCTAGGCCTGCGGAGGTTCGTCCTTCTCGAGTCAGTGTTTCCACGTCTTCAATCCCCGTCAGGAACAGCACGATCACGGTACCGAACCAGCCAGCAGTGAACATCACTTCCAAGGTTCGGATCCCGATGATAGCGAGCAGACTCATAAGGCACTAATGTTACCTGATACGCGAGACTCAGGATAGGTGGCCGACGCCGCAAATCGGGGGAGGGTCTCACAGTCCCTAGCCAGTTTGCTATGCTTGCCGCGTGCGACAGATTCATTCCAGCGCCTGGCTCCTGATCGTTCTATCGGCAGTTCTGCAAGTTCTCATCTTTCCGCTCCCCAATCTCTATGTGCTTTCCTGGGTTGCGATTGCACCGCTGTTGGTCGCCCTCCTGCGAACTCGCCCTCCTCAGACGCTGCAACTGAATGAAGCCATCAAGCTGCTTCCGGCGGGCCCGGGCCAGGCCTTTCTCCTCGCCTACTTCTGCGGAATCCTCTGGTACACCGGAAGCTGCTACTGGGTCTATTCCACGATGCACCAATACGGCGGGATCAGCGTCCCGGTGGCCGTGGGCATTCTGCTTCTGTTCAGTCTTTATCTGGGCCTCTACCATGGGGTCTTTGGACTCATCGTCAGT
This sequence comes from uncultured Acidobacteriota bacterium, assembly GCA_963759395.1. Classification (GTDB taxonomy): domain Bacteria; phylum Acidobacteriota; class Terriglobia; order Terriglobales; family Acidobacteriaceae; genus CAVWZH01. Next base: position 1,189,272 of record CAVWZH010000007.1, read on the forward strand.
CTGCTCGCTGGCGACGCCAACGACAGATTCAGCCGGTACGCGCTCTTGCTAGCTCCCGCCGCGTGGGTGGCGGTAGAATTTGCTCGCACCCGGATCAGCGGCTTCCCTTGGGACCTCCTGGGGATCACTCAAGTGGATAACATTCCGCTGGCGCGTGCTGCCACCGTAACCGGGGTTTACGGCGTTTCGTTCGAGATCGTGCTGGTGAATGCGGCCATCGCAGCGGCGTTTCTGGTACGGCGAGAAAAGCGCAAAATGCTGCTTATCGCGGGATTCGGAGCAGCCGTATTGTTACAGGCAGCGCGTTGGATTCCTTCGCCGGATCTCGTGGCCGATCGTCAAGCTTTACTATTGCAACAGAACCTTCCGGTCGCGGAAGGTGGCGATTGGACCCGAGACTACTTTCTCGCCACGCTGAGAGAATTCGCCGCTCTGAGCCTGCACCCGCCCACCATTCCTCGAGCTGACGCGGGCGAAACTTCGAAAGCTGACTTGATCGTTTGGCCCGAGTCTCCCGCTCCGTTTTACAGCAGCGACCCGCTGTTCCGAGATGCGATCAGCGCCCTGGCGCGCCAATCCCAGGCATGGGTTATCGTGGGAAATCTAGGAACCAGCAATGCCAGCCTGGCGCCCGAACAGGCGAGCGAAATCTACAACTCCGCCAGCCTGGTGAGCCCCAGCGGCGAATGGGTGGGGCGTTATGACAAAGCCCACCTCGTTCCTTTCGGCGAGTACGTTCCGTTCAAACGGATATTCGCTTTTGCGGGAGGACTCACTAAAGCTGTCGGCGAATTTACTCCCGGCAATTCTCACGCCCCGCTCGACGCCGGAGGAACGAGGATCGGAATCTTCATCTGCTATGAATCCATTTTTCCCGATGAAGTGCGAGAGGGGCCCGCGCAAGGCGCGGGCGTTCTGGTGAACATCTCGAATGACGGCTGGTACGGCGATAGTGGCGCTTTCGCACAGCACCTGAAGCAGGCTCGCATGCGCGCGATTGAAAATGCGCGCTGGCTGCTGCGCGACACGAACTCGGGTGTGACCGCCTCGATCGATCCCTATGGCCGCGTCGTCGCCAGCGTGCCGCGCAAAGTGCGAACTGTCCTGCACGCCCCATACGCTCTTTCCAATGAAACCACCTTCTATACGCGGCATGGAGACTGGTTCCCCTATCTCTGTGCGATAATTTCTATGGTCTTCATAGGTTGGGAATTGATTCATCTTCGCTCACGAACTGAAGTGAGGCGCCATCATGGTTGAAGAACTCGAACGGGAATACTCAGGACTCAAAAACAAGGTCCACGACCTTCGGGAGTACCTTTGACGCGGACAAGCTACGCGCACAATTAACTGAAATTGAAAAACAGGCTGCCGACCCGAGCCTCTGGTCGAATCCGCAAAAATCCCAGCAGGTGATGCGCGAGAAGAAGCGCCTGGAACACGTGTTGGCGACGGAGAGCGATCTGGTGCGACGCGGTGAAGATATCACGGCTTATTTCGATTTGGCCCGCGAAGGCGAGAACGTGGACGCGGATCTACGCCGCGAAATTGATGCTCTGCGCCAGCTCGTCGATCGCCTCGAAACCGAGACGCTCCTTTCTGGCGAGAACGACGCTCGCAACGCCATTGTGACCATTCATCCCGGCGCCGGAGGTACAGAATCTCAGGATTGGGCCGACATGCTTCTGCGGATGTATCTGCGGTGGGCAGAGCGGCAGGGATTTCAAACCGTCCTCTATGACTACCAGCCAGGCGAGGAGGCGGGCCTGAAATCCGCCACATTTGCCGTCAATGGCGATTATGCCTATGGCCTGCTGGTCAGCGAAATCGGCGTGCACCGCCTGGTTCGCATTTCGCCATTCGATCAGGCCAAGCGCCGGCACACGTCGTTTGCCAGTGTTTTCGTGTCGCCGGAAATCGATGACAGCGTCGAAGTAGTCATTAAGCCCGAAGAACTGCGGGTAGACACATATCGCTCGAGCGGAAAAGGCGGACAGCATGTCAATACCACCGATTCCGCGGTTCGCATCACGCATCTGCCCACGAGTCTTGTCGCCAGTTGTCAAAACGAGCGCTCGCAGCACAAGAACCGCGAGCGTGCGATGAGCATGCTGCGCTCCAAGCTCTACGAATATGAGATGGAAAAGAAGCGCGAGGCCTCGAGAAAAATTGAAGACTCCAAACTGGACATCGACTTCGGTTCGCAGATACGGTCGTACGTGCTGCAGCCTTACCGCATGATTAAAGATCACCGCACGAAAATTGAAGTCGGCGATGTTGACCGCGTTCTAGACGGCGACTTGCAGCCGTTTATTCGTGGCTACTTGCACATGCGACGCGGGGAAAAGTCCGGCGGCGCCTGACGCCCCGATTGCCCTACAGGGCCGGGTTCCTTCGGTAACGTTACTCTTCCAAAAGAACTGGCAAACCAACCTGGTCTAGGTTAATCCTGTATGCGGGACTCTCAGCTACCGGAACCGACTCATGCCGCGGATGATTGATCTGCTACGCGCTTCAGCCCTGCCTTCCAACGTCGTGCTGGCGGCCGCCAGGGGTTCTTTGGCTGTTCCACCCCGCGAAATGGTAGAAATCCTGGTACACCTCGCCGTCCACAATAAGATTTTCGCGCAACAGGCGCAGCTCACGCTGGCCGGATGGGACGAAAACGTCTCGCGCACCGTGGCCTCGGAGGCCACGACGCCCAAAGAAGTGCTGGATTACATGATCTCCCCTAAAAACTTGCGTCCGGTCTTGCTTCCAGCGCTGCTGGCGAATCCCAGGGTCAGCGAGGAATCGCTGGTTGAACTCGCGTCCACTGCGCCGCAGGACGTAGCCGAGGTCATGCTCGAGAGTGAGAGGGTGAAGCAGTCCCCAAGGCTGCGAGAGGCACTCAGTGCCAACCCCAACGCGCTTCTGAGCGTATCGCCTGAGGGGGCAAAGCCCACGCCGCCGATCGTAGCTGCAGCTGAGACGCCTGATCTGCCCACGCAAACCTCGCCGGAAGACGTGACCGACCACCCAGCGGACATTCCTCACGAAACGCAAACCGAGGCAATGCCGGTTTCGGACGACGTGCTTGATGAAGGCATTCTCGCTTATTTGAGCGAGCACGCCGCCGAAATTTCTGCAGAAGCCGGCAAAGAATTTCAACCCATCGGTGGGTTCTATGAGGAACTCATCCCGGACGTTGAAGAACCCCAGGCCGAGCCGACAACCAGTTCGGCAGGGAGCGGGGGTGCAGCCGCTGCCGCAAGGAAGGCTCCGGTCAAGAAAGCTCGCCTGAGCCACGAAGAAGAACGCGGCAGCGCGCTGCAGAAGATTTCCAAGCTGGATATTAAAGGACGAATTCAACTGGCGATGAAGGGCAACAAAGAGGAGCGGTCGCTTCTCATCCGCGATGGTACCAAGATTGTCGCGTTGGCGGTGCTTGATTCGCCGAAAATCACCGATGGTGAAGTCGAAAGATTCGCTACCCAAAAGAATGTACTCGAGGCGGTGCTGCGCGGCATTCCTTTGAAGCGGCGCTTCGCCAAGAACTATGCCGTGGTACGCAATCTGGTATTCAATCCCCGGTCCCCGTTGGATCTTTCACTCGCGCTCATTAAGAACCTTCTCGTGGCCGATCTCCGTAATCTCGCTGGCAACAAGGAAGTTTCCGACACCCTTCGCAAGCTGGCACAGAAAATGTTCAAGCAGAAAAGCACTGCCCGAAAAGGCTGATGCGCAGAAGCTTGCTAAGCGCGATTGGTTTCCATTCCGGCCTGCCGTTATACTGCCGCCATGGTTTCATCCCCCGGGCAAGATACCATTGCCGACCTACTGAAGCATTCCAAGACCATCGCCGTTGTAGGGCTTTCCGATAACCCGCTCCGACCTAGTCACGGCGTTTCCGCGTACATGCAAACCCAGGGCTACCGCATCATTCCCGTGAATCCGCACATCCGGGAAGCGTTGGGAGAGAAGTCTTATGCTTCGTTGGTGGAGGTCCCCGAGAAGATCGACGTCGTGAACGTCTTCCGCCGTACGGAATTTGTGGGAGAAATTGTGGATCAGGCGATCCAGCTGAAAGTTCCTGTCATATGGATGCAAGAGGGAGTAGTCGACGAGAAGGCTGCGGAAAAGGCGCGCCAGGCAGGCATCTTCGTGATCATGGACCGCTGCATCTTGAAGGAACACCGCGCCCGTTTCCGCTGATCGCCGCTGATTCCCCGAGGCAAAGTATCGCTGGTTCGACCTGGAACCTTACGCTCTTACCAGAATTACCGTCGCATCGTCGTGCAGCCCAGCTCCATTAGCAAAGCTGCGCACGTCGCACAGAATGGTCTCAGGGCAGGCGTTGGGGCGCACCACATGGTCGCGTAGCCGCTCTGCCCCGTACTCCTGGTCGTCGGGACCCTCTGCCTCGGTGATTCCATCGCTGTAGAACACCAGCTGGGAACCCGGCGAAAGCTGCACTTGAGTGTCAGAGAACCCACCTAATCCAAGCCCAAGGGGCAAGCCACGTTCACTGTCGAGAAACCGCGCACCTTGTTTATCCACCAGCAGCGGCCGCAGATGACCTGCGTTCGCAAAAGTCAGGGTGCGCTCGCCGGGATTGAGCACGGCATAAATCATGGTCACAAACTTGCCCAACGGGAAATCCTCTACCAGCAGACGATTAAGCCGGTTGAGCACTTCGCCCGGCCCACCGCACGTCGTCGCCAGGGAGCGAAGCATGCCGCGCGTGGCGGACATTAACAAGGCCGCTGCGGTCCCTTTGCCGGAAACGTCGGCCAATATCAGCCCCCAGCAGCCGTCGTCAAAGGGAATGAAATCGTACCAGTCACCGCCCACTTCGCCTGCGGGTATGCTCAACCCGGAGACCACAAATCCCGGTATGTACGGGGAACTCTTCGGCAGTAGCCCCTGCTGAATGACACGCGCTTCCTGCTGTTCGCGGCTCATGCGTTGACGTTCCTGCCGCTCCTCCTGAAAGCGCCGGGCATTATGTACAGCCACCGCGATGTGGGTGCAGAGCGACTGCAAAAGCCGCAATTGCTGCTGCGAAAACGCATCCAGATCACTGTGGGAAGCCGTAAAAACTCCGACCAGCCGGCCGTCCACCGACAGTGGAATGGCCACTTCCGAGCGTGTGGACTCCTCGCACCCGATGTAATACGGATCTCTCCGCACGTCGGGAGCGTAACGCATTTGGCCGGTGGCGGCCACGTAGCCGACCATCCCCTCCTTGCCGATTTTCAGGCTGTGACCCTTGCCGTGGATGGCGCAGTCAGTGCAGCCGTGCGCGCGGGTCAATACCAGTTCCCCACGTTTTTCATCGTGCAGATAGACGTCGGCGTCGACGCACCCGAAGGAGCACGCAATATCGTTCACCACATGGTCGATCAGTTGATCCAGATCAAGGATCGAGGTGATCTTCTGGGCCGCCTTTTGCAGTTTGAGCAGATCTTCCACTTGCTCGATCTGCAATCCGCGGGCGGCCGCTGGATCGGGGCTGAGGATTCTTGGACTTGCAGCCATGTCAACACTCCCTATGCAGGAAAGCAGAGTACGCCGCCAATGGGTATCAGATGCGCTCCGCTATTCGGCGGATTCTGTTTTCTGTGATGAGGCCGACTTACGACCGGTCGTGGATCGCCCGCGCCTGAGCTCCTGCAGGCGCTCGCGGATGCGCTTTTCAACTCCTTCATCCGTCGGCGCATAATAGACGCGGTCACGCAGATTGTCAGGCAGGCATTGCATGTCGGCCACTTTGCCCTCCACGTCGTGGGCATACTGATACCCCTGGCCGTAACCCAGTCCTTTCATCAGACCAGTGGGAGCGTTGCGAAGATGCAAGGGAACCGGCTCGGCCGCGGTTCGTTCCACGTCCCCCAGAACCTCGCTGTACGCCGTGTAGAGCGCATTCGACTTAGGCGCAATTGAGAGATATACGACCGCTTGCGCCAGCGCCAAGTTGCCTTCCGGCATGCCGATAAAATCCACGGCGTCGCGCGCCGCCATGCACAGGGCAAGCGCGTTGGGATCGGCCAGCCCGATATCTTCCACTGCCATGCGCACCACTCGCCGCGCAATATAAAGCGGGTCTTCACCGGCTTCGAGCATGCGGCCGAGCCAATACAGCGCGGCATCGGGATCACTGTTGCGCACTGATTTATGGAGCGCCGAAATCAGGTTGTAATGCTCTTCACCCGCTTTGTCGTAAAGCAGCACCCGTTTCTGCAGAGCGTCTCGAACGATTTCATCGGTGATCTCGGGAGCTTCACCGGTCTTTTTCTCCTGGGCCAGCGATGCCGCCACCTCTAACACGTTGTAGGCGCTGCGGGCATCACCGCTGGAATAGGCCGCGATTTTTTGCAGCACTTCTTCGGATGCAGTCAGTTTCATCGTGCCCAGGCCGCGCTCTTTATCCGCGATCGCCCGTTTGAGCAGAATGACAATCTGCTCTTCAGTCAACGGCTTCAGCACATAGACACGTGAGCGCGAAAGCAGCGCGGAGATGATTTCAAACGAAGGATTCTCAGTGGTGGCGCCGATCAGCCGGATGTTTCCCTTTTCCACGTGCGGAAGAAATGCATCCTGCTGGGCTTTGTTGAAGCGGTGGATTTCGTCAATGAAAACGATGGTCCGCGTGCCATATTGCCGGGCGCGTTCGGCCTCTGCCATCACTTGCTTGACTTCTTTAATCCCAGTAAGGACCGCGGAAAACTCAATGAACTCTGCCTTCGTGATACGTGCGATGATCTGTGCCAGGGTAGTTTTACCCGTGCCCGGCGGACCCCAGAAAATGAGCGAGCCGAGATCGTCGCGCTCGATCTGCGTGCGAAGCGGCTTGCCCGGGCCGATCAGATGCTCTTGCCCGACGAATTCCTCGAGTGTGCGCGGGCGCATCCGGTCCGCCAGTGGGCGGGTGCGATCGCCCGGATTATCGGGGCTCGGAATGGGTTGAAAAAGGCCCATAGCATACCTACTGAATCATTGAAACATTGAGTCAATGAATCAGTGATTCAATGACTCAATTCTTTTCTGTTTTGCGGCTTCGTACAGCACAATACTCGCGGCCACGCCGGCGTTCAGTGACTCTACCTGGGGCGAGTGAGGAATGGAGATCAATTGGTCCACCGACCCCACCAGCTTTTTCGGAAGCCCGGCACCCTCGTTGCCGATGAAGATGGCCAACGGCCCAGCCAGGTTTGCTTCCGGCAACGGCGTGCCCTTGTGGGACGATGTTGCGATCAACTTGATACCCGCCTGCCGCAGTTGCTCAATGGCATCTTCCAGCTTGACCTGCGCAGTAGGCAAGCGAAACACCGATCCAGCCGATGCGCGCACCACCTTGGAGTTAAAAACGCTGACCGTCCCTTCGCCCAGCAGCGCCCCTGCTGCTGCAAAGGCCTCGGCTGAGCGCAGAATCGTGCCCAGGTTACCGGGATCCTGCACTCCGGCGATGGCCAGAAGGGGGCCGGTCTCGGCGTGAGCCAGTACGTCTTCGAGCGACGACTTCCTCCAGTGCACCAACGCCGCCACTCCTTGCGGTGTTTCGCTGGGAACGACGCTTGCAAAGAGTGGATCGGGAAGGACCACCGTCTCCACCTGGGCTCCGATTTGCGGCAATAACCGCTCGGTTTTGTCTTCCGCCGAGGCGCTAAAGAACACAGCTCGAAAGCGCATTCCGCTCCGGATCGCTTCTTCCACAATCCGCAAGCCTTCGATAGCGTAGCAGCCGTCCTCGGTAAGTTCGGCAGTCGAGAAGGCCCGGCGCAGCTGTTTCACGAGGGCATTGTGCCGTCCCTCGATGTGACGCAAGCGGGACCGCGATTCTTGTCGCGTTATTTTCTTTCTCGGGGAGCCCATTCGCTGGAATCATACGCGATCGCAAGCCGGCGGTGAGCGCCCCCGAGCCAGATGCGCTATTTGCGTCTTTCTTTCGGTTTTTGGCCACCCCTCATGTTATGTTAAGTGTCACTTTTTCAATCTAGAAGCCCGAAGGACGCCCTCGTGCGCGCGGAAATTCTGAAGATCAGCAGTGAAAAGCCGGAAGCATCGCTCATCCGCTATGCGGCAGACCAGATTCGTGCCGGGGAAGTGCTCGGCATGCCGACAGACACGTTTTACGGACTGGCGGCGGATCCGTTCAACCTGCGCGCCGTGGATAAGGTGTACGACATCAAGTCGCGATCGCGGCACAAGCCACTGTCTCTCCTGATCGAAAGCGTGGACCAGGCGGAAGAACTCAGTCAGACGTTGCCGGAGGAGTTTGCTGCTCTAGCTCGTCATTACTGGCCGGGACCATTGACCATAATCGTCAAAGCCTCATCCCGGCTTCCCCTCAAAGTAACCGCGAACACCGGCAATGTGGCGCTGCGCGTCCCGAACGCGAAGATTCCTCTGGCCGTGGTTCAGGCAGCGCAGATTCCGATCACAGCAACCTCGGCTAACCTGAGCGGTGAATCGGAGTGCACCACCGCAGTGGCAGTGCGCGACCAGCTCAAAGATCGGATTTCCATCATCGTGGATGGCGGCACTTCACCGCGTGACATTGCTTCCACCATCGTCGACCTCACCGATCAAGAGGCCCGCTGGCGCATCTTGCGGGAAGGTGCCATTCCCGCTCAGGACATCTCGGAATTCTTCGCGAAGGGATGAGCGCAGCTCAAGCCAACCGTCACCCGCCTCGGCGCTACTTATGGTGGCTGCTGGCGGTGGTAGTTGTCGCCGCCGTCGTGATTCTTGGCTTCACCTGCATGGAGGTTGTCCGCGAATCCTCACAGCAGGAAATCCAACGCTCGGATGCGATTGTCGTGTTCGGCGCAGCTGAGTATTCTGGCCGTCCTTCACCCGTGTACCGGGCGCGACTCGATCACGCATTCGATCTGTTCAAACAAGGCGTCGCTCCGGTCGTTATCACAACAGGAGGTTCCGGCGCGGACCCGAGCTACAGCGAAGGCGGCGTGGGGCGCGATTATTTGATGTCCCGCGGAATTCCAGAATCCAGTCTGATTGCGGAGACGCAAGGCTCGGACACCGCGCAGTCCGCCAAGCGCGTCGGAGTGATCCTTCGCGCCAACCACATGAACAGTTGTGTGGCCGTGAGTGATGCCTACCACGTATTTCGCATTCGCCGGCTGCTAGAGCATGAAGGAGTGCAAGTGCGCGTGGCGCCCCGCCCTGATTCAGTCCCGCATGCCTGGTGGCAGCGGACGGAAGCCGTCCTCCGTGAGGCGGTGAGTTATCTCCTTTGGTGCGTGGACATCCCGGCTCAAATCGGCTTCTACGTTCGGGTCAGGCCGGCCAGTTCGATCGTCCCCACGAGACGAGGCTGGTAAAGCCGCTGCCTCCGGCCATGACGTTGTCTTTTTCGATGGTCCACCATAAGAAATCCACTTCCTCTTCACCGCTCACGACCCCGACCAAACGCGGGTCGTTTCCCCACCAGCCGAACATTGGCCCACCCGAATCTCCCGGGGAGAGGTCGGCGGTCTCCGACTCCAGTTCTTCACCACCATTGGAATCTCCGTCTGTATCGTCCACCGTGATTCCGCCCTGGAAAGAAGGGCGCATGGCGTTGGCGATTGCCCCCGGATAGCCAATGATGCTCCAGTAGGGCTGGTTATCCCACGAGTCGGAGTAGCCGTTATACCCGAAATATCCCAGCGAGGATCCGAGCGGGTTATAGAGGCGCAGAACGGCCCAATCGTAGCCGGTGACGTTCCCGTCGACGTTATAACCGCGAGCGTCGGACACATAGGATTGGACCCCCGCTCCATGCAGCGACGCGCCGTCGTAATAAGCAGGCACAAAAAGCATCCACCAGGACTTGTCACCCCATGGCACCATGTGCCCCGCGGTCACCACGATGCGATCTCCGACCAACGCGCCCGTGCCACTGAATCCGCGGCTATTGAAGACCCGACCAACCAAACCCCAGGGCCAGGAGGGGTCGCGGAATTGCCACCGATCATCCTGACCAAAGACCCAGAGAGGGGTAACACGACGACCGTTGAATCGTCGCAGGACGGCAGGTTGGTCAGGCGCGGTTCGGCGAGGCACAAATAGAGCGTCCGTCCAATCCGGGCGGTAGCCCGTAAATGAAACCGACTTGTCCACCTCCCTTAGGATCGACTCGGGTTTCTCACGGCGAAGCGTGACTCCGGGCCGGGCGCCAAGCAGCTGATTATCCGCTGGAAGTGTGACTTGCCACACCCGTTGATCTCCCTTGCCCACTTGTTCGACGGCTGCCACCGGTTTCTCCTTCGAATCGATGTAATAGGAGCGCGTCTTTGCAAGCTCGATGAGGTCTTTCGGCTGCTTGCCCGAACCCAAGATCGGTCGGCGGGAGTGAACGGCGCTGAGTGGGTCTGGGGCATCGTGACTGCCGAGGAAGGTCAGAGATTTTATCGCCATGTGGTTACCTCCGTAGGGAGAGGTTTCTCGGTCCCAGTAAAACGTTCGCTCGACGGTTTAAAAGGGAAGCAAGCAATCTGCCACTTGGTTCAGGTGCCTCGCCGATGACACACGAGCTGACAAGCATTGAAATGACTTGCTTAGAGCTCCGCGGTTGTCACCGATTCCCAGTACCGGCGAGTGGAGCGATGGTGCGACTATCCGGGCGGCTAGGTGGGCCTATCCGATCGGTTTGACATCGGCACGATATACCGAAGGCAGATCCCCGCCGTCGCGCTCTAGTCTTTGCCGACAGAATTACCAGCCCAGCCTTTTCCTCAGATCCGTCACATGCGCCACGTGGTGCCGTCCGTGCCAGGAATATAGAGCCAGGTTCTTTTCCAGCGGCATGATTCCCAACTCCGGATGGCGGAAGGTCCGCTTCCATTCGTCTGGCTTCATAGCCCGCAGCAAGCGCACCCAGCGATCGTGTAGCGAATCGAGCAGTGCCAAAGAGACTTCGACCGGGGTAGATTTCACATCCGGCAGTTCGGCCCAGCGGTCCTCCGCGTAGGGCTTGATAGTCGGCTCATCTTCAGTGAGCGCGAGCTTGAACCGAATGTAGGCATTCATGTGGCTTTCCGGAACATGATGTGCTACTTGCCGCACCGTCCAGCCGCCCTCGCGGTAGGGAGTGTCGAGTTGCTGAGGGGAAAGATCCTGCACCGCAGCCCGAAGCCGGGCCGGGGCCTGCTCGATCTCATCAATCAGTTTCTTGCGTTGCTCGTCTGTGGGTGGGTTGCTGTATGTGAACTTGCCGACTGGATATCGCGGATCGCTCATCCTTTCCTCCCATTATGCGTGAAGCTTTCAACATGGGATGACCAGGTGGAAGGAAAAGCTGCAGGAATCTGACTAAGGCGGGGATGGTCTCGGCTACGGCACCAATGCCATCAATCGCACCGGACCTTCGGCTGCGCCCGCCAACTTGGCTGGCGCGACCATGGCGATTGCGCCGCTGGCGGGAACATGATCCAGGTTAGCAACATTCTTCAGGAGGTAGACACCATGCGCCAGAACATATTGGTAGGTTGCAGATTGCTTGGACGTCCCTGATTCCACAAGCAGAGTGTCGATGCCCAGCCCGATGGCATTCCGCCCTTCCACCAGGAACTTCGCCGCATCCGCCGAATATCCGGGAAGATGCAGCCCATTTTTCCAGCGGGATTCCCAGCCCGTGTGGGCCATGACCACGGCCCCGATTGGCACTTGCCCGTGGGAACGCTCCCAATTGGAAACGTCTTCGACCGAAATCAAATAGTCAGGGTTGTTGGTTGCGTTGCCGCTCACGTCCAGCACGACGAGCGGTGCAACCAATCGCTCAGGAGGAATTTCATCTACCGTCCAGAGTCCAGGTACGAGCCGCCCCGGGGCATCAATCCGAGTGGATATCTTGGGATCTGCCGAAGAAGTCAGGTCTACAACCGCGTGAAATGAAGTGAGCGGCGCAACGTCATTGTGGCGTTGTGCGAAGACGAAAAGCGCCAGCGCCAGACCAAACCCGATGACAAAAGTCCAGATTTTCATTGACCACTACAGTGGCTACCGCCCGACTTGCATCGTCCGCAAGTGCCCGGCAAAGCATTTGAATGCAAGCTGTTACGTGAAAACAGTTTCGCACTTGTTTTCTGCCGGCAGCAAGGAACTTCAGGACATGAACCGTTGGGAAACTCGATCCGAGGTGTCAGGAGGCCAGAACAAATGCAGTCACTGCGGCGATCAAGGTACTGAACAAATTCACCAGATCATTATTTAACAGGTGCCGTCGCTCCAGCGAAGCCCCCAACAGACTATCTGCGGTCATCCCCAGAACGCCGGCGGCAGCCGAAATGAGGAACCATTTCCATTCCAACAGACCGGTTAACGCGCACGCTAGGCTCACGAGCGCAGAGGCGACAATACCCGCAAGCGTTCCAGCCACGCTTATGCCGCCGTCAGTGCCGGCCGGAACCGGCTTCCAATTGGTGATCAATCGTGGAGTTTGGCCGCCGGCCTGTCCCAGTTCACTTGAAACCGTATCGGCGGCGGCTTCGGACAGAGCCGCGGCCATCGCCAGCAGGAACATCGAGTTTGTCCGGGCGGCATACAGTGCACTGCAGGCCGCGGCCACGCCCAAATTGGCAACTACTTGAGAGGCTCGGCGCCCCTCGCGCCGTTCCGCGGTACCGAGGTTCTGTTTCCGTTGATAGCCGATGCGCGTGGTCACCCACGCGAGCACAAATACCAGTACGAGGGCAACGAAGGCGCTTGCTCCGGCGCTGGCGTAAAGCAGAAAGCAGACTACCGCTCCCGCCACCGCGCCGGAGGTTGTGACACCCCGCATCGCCCGCGCCAGAACTGCGAAAGCCAACGTGACGGCAATTGCAATCCCGAAACGGCTGCCATGCAACGAACCCGCGACATTCGATACAGTCGAAAACAAGATAAAGTCGTTCATCCTTCTGAAATTCCGAAATTCAGAGCGGGACCCTTAATAACTCAGGTCTCTCGTTGGATACTACAAGCCGTTGTATGCGTCCCAGGACTGCACCATTTGTGGTGCTTTTATCTTCGGTTACCCGCACCCGCTTCCTGCATCAAAGCCCTCAATGTAGTCTAAACTCAGAAGCCTGGCACGGCTGTGGCGCCAGGACTCGTTGCGGGGTGAACTATGGCAGCCTCGGTTTGGTCTGGGTATCTGACGTTTGGCTTGATTTCCATGCCTGTGCGCCTGTTTTCCGGCGCGCGCAGCAGTGGTATTTCCTTCAACATGCTGCACCGCGACGACCTTTCCCGCCTGAAGCAGCAATACGTTTGCCTGGCGGATGGGAAGGTGGTGGAACGCAGCGAAATCGTAAAGGGCTACGAGTACCGTAAAGACGAATACGTAGTGATCGAACCCGAGGAAATCAAGAAGATCGAACCGCAGACCGCCAAAACCATGGAGATCCTGGAATTCGTGAAGGAGTCAGATGTTGACCCTGTGTATTTTGAATCCTCGTATTACATGCTTCCCGAAGAGGCGGGCCGCCGCCCCTACGCCTTGCTGACTAAGGCGCTTGAAGAAAGCGAGTACGTCGCCATCGCCAAACTCACCATGCACAATCGCGAGTACACGGTGTTTTTGCGCCCGACCCAGGGCGGCTTGATGCTGCATACCATGTATTACGAAGAAGAAGTGCGCAAAGTGGAAGGATTCGGCGCGCCCGATGTCGAACTGAAAGACGCCGAAGTCAAAGTTGCGCACCAATTGATCGAGGCCCTGGCGGCAGACTGGGATCCGAAAAAATACCACGACGACTTTCAGGAAAACTTAAAGAAGCTAATCGAGACCAAACTGGAAGGCGGCCAAATTGCCGAAGTGGAAAAGCCCAAGAAGCTCGCTCCTGTCGTCGACTTGATGGCTGCGCTTAAACAAAGCCTGGCCGAGATGGAAGGCAAGAAGAAACCTGTGGCGCCGGCCCGGGAAGCGGGTTCGGAAAGAAAGACCCGCGGAAGAGGATAACCCCGCGGTTTATCCCCCGGCCGTTGAACCTGCCGCGACTCTGTCCTCCTTCAATCCATTTGTCCGGATGAACCCGTTTTTTCATTTCCACCTGCAACTCTATCGCGCGATCGGCGCATCCAGTCCGGTTGAGGCTGCGGAATGGAAGGCTCAGCCGCGCGTCTCTCTGGCGCATATGAACTTAAGCCGTTAGAATAAAAAATTCTGCTTGCCAACGTGAAGGGACCCATCCAGGTGCTGATGAGCGTGCGTCGCGCATTCGGGCTCAAGTTTGTGCTGCTGCTCCTGCTGGTCTGCGTCGGTTGCGGGGATACTTTTCGCCCGGTAGCCACGCCCTTGATCCCACCACAGCCCAGCCCAGCCGCCCCACACTCAATCCTCATGCTGAGCACCAACGGTCCCAATAACCGTGGAACCAGCAGCAATTTCGATGTGTCCGGCGATACTACCTCCGCAGTCGCTCCGCTGGGACTAGGCCCCATTCACGCCGCCTTGACGCCGAATAATCTGCAATTTTACGTGGCCAACAGTCTGGAAGATTCGGTTTCTACGTTTAGCCCCGGCGGTATTGGCCCGGTGACCACCATCAGCCTGCCGCTTGGCTCGAAGCCCGCCTTTGTACACACCACCGAGAACGGGAACGTCTACGTGGCGAACTTTGGCAGCATGAGCGTAGCCGCCATCTCCACCACCACCAACGTGATCACCAACCCTCTCATCCCGGTGGGGAATCAGCCGATGGCGCTCGCCGAAACTTCTGACGGGGCAAAACTCTACGCAGCCAATTCGGCAGATAACACGGTAACCAGCATTAACACCGCGGCCCTCACTCCGGTCGCGACAATTCCCACCGACGCCACCCCAGTCTGGCTGTTGGCCCGCCCTGACGCCGTACAGGTACAACCGGTCGGATTCCGGGTCTACGTTCTTAATAGCGGTGGCGGCACTCTCTCGACGATTAACACTGCAACCGATACCACCATCCCGCCCAATGTACCGGTTGGTGCGGGCGCCAACTTCATGGTCTATGACAAAACGCGGACTCAGCTGTACGTAGTAAACCCGACACTGCCGAAAGTGGTTGTGCTGAATGCCGCCACAGATCCACCCACTCTGGTGAATCCAGCGATCGACCTGACGCAAGCGCCCACAGGAGTACCGATTTCCACCCTAGCGAGCAAGGTCAGCGTAACCGCGGCTTTACAGAGCGGCACAAACACCACCTACACTTACACGCCGATCTCTGGTCCGCCCCTTCAGGGCGTGGGCCAAGGGATCGTCATTACCGGAATGGGGAATGCCGGCAACAACGGGACCTTCACGATTTCGGCGATTGGTACAGGAGCTTTCACAGTTGTCAATCCCTCGGGTGTCACCGCCAGCGGGCAGACAGGAACCGGTGTAACGGGAGGACCTGTTTCGATGACAGTTCTTGCCGATGGTACCCGCGCCTACGTGGTGAGCTACGCGCTGGTGAACGATACGACCCGAAATCCTCCGGCGGAGGCCATTGAGTGGCAGGTCTCAGTCGTGAATCCCCAGACCAATACAGTTCGCAGCGTTGTTCCTGCAGATCCAGCGAGCACCCTTTTCGACGTCGACAACGTCAATCCGACAGGATGCGGAGCAAAGCCATTTGGCCCGTTATCTCCGCTACCATTTCGTTTGTTCATAGTGGCCGCTGCAGATAGTTCGCGGGTCTATGTGGCGAGTTGTGACAGCGGGCGGATCGAGATCATTAGTACGGCCAGCGACACCTTGATCTCCAACCCAGATGGGACCGCGGTTCTGACCCTCCCGGCTCCGCCCAGCGTTTTTCTATCGCCAAAGCTGAGCATCACGGCTGCATCCCCTAACGGTGCTGGCACAACCTACACCTATACCGCCCTTTCCGGCCCGCCGCTGCAGGTGGGTATGGATATCGTCATAACTGGCATGGCTGATGGGGGGAACAACGGCACCTTCGCCGTTACCGCTGTGGGCGCGGGAACGTTTACCGCAGCCAACTCTTCCGGCGTCACAGCCACTGCCCAGAGCGGGAGCGGGAATGTGACCACTCCTCCGCCGCAGAACCCGGTTTTCATGCTGGCGGGACCTTAGGAATTGCCCGTTTCCTGCAGCCGATTTTGTGAGCTGTTTCTGGAACAGACTTTCCGGCAAGCGTAGCGGTAGGGCAGTAAACCGGCGGCTCTTACCGTCCTGCAGCCACAGCTACTTCCGCGTGGCCCTGCCGATATCGCAAGGCGATATTCATGAACACGCTGCCTGCTTCAGTGTCGAAGCAAATAACCAGCGCCTCGGTATCTTCGCTGCTCCTGGCGCCGTCCGTGGTGTGAAAGGCCGGCGGATGAACGCGGAAGTGAAATCCCTGGTCGTTAAGGGTGGTGATGGCGTTGCCGATAACCTGGTTGGCAAGTTCGCAGACTGTTTCTCGCACCAGAGCATCGGTTTCTGGAAGCTCCGCCCCGGCGAACCTGCTCGCCACACGCACCGCCGTCTGCGGGTCAAGATCGAGGATGACCCGGCCTTCGATGTCGCCTGATACCCAGATCAGGGCGGCCACTCCTTTTCTTCGGTAGGCCTCTTCCTCCATGGAAAGACTGCCAATGGAGGTGGGACAGTGCAGGCCCTCGGCCAGCACGGCATCCGCCGCGTTGATGAAGGGTTGGATCAGCTCCATCTTCATGGATCAGGCTCCTGCGCCGGTGGCATTGGCCACTACGGCAGCGTCTCCCAGCACATACTTGATCACTTCATACAGCACTTCGGGTTTCACCGGCTTCTGTACGAAATGGCGCGCCCCGCGCTGCAACGCCGCGACGATGTTCTCCTGATAGCCGACGGAAGAGACCATCACAATGCGCGCCTCGGGATGTTGGCTGCACAATTTTTTCCGCGGCCTCGATTCCTTCCATCTGCGGCATGGTGATGTCCATCAGCACGATATCGGGCTGAGTGCGCTCATACTCGGTGATCGCGGTTGTGCCGTCCCCCGCCTCGCCGGCTAATTGCCCGCCGAAGCTTTCAATGATCCGCGCCAGGTTTCTGCGGGCGAAGACCGAGTCATCGACCACCAGGTAGCGGACGGGCTGACCATCCTGGGCTCGTTTTACTGCGGCAAACTGCTCCATACTGCACCTCCTGTGAACTCATCGAACCCGGCGGCAATGACACCGCCGGTCAAACCGGATACTCTCCTGCGCTGGCCGCCTTGCTGTTTCCGCCAGCCTTTACTGAATCGCCTGCCTTGTTCGCGGGCATGCATTGCACCTGCAGGGTATTGGCCAGGGCATCGAGCGGCACTACTCGTACCGCAAAGCCACGTTCAATCGCCGCCCTGGGCATGCCGTACACCACGCAAGATTCTTCGTCCTGAGCGATGGTCAGGCCTCCCGCGGCCTTCACCACACCCATACCTTGCGCCCCGTCCTCGCCCATTCCGGTCATCAGAACCGCGATTCCTTCAGACCGAAACTCCTCTGCCAGGCTACGGAATAAGACATCGGCTGAAGGGCGATGTCCGTTTACGCGAGGCTCATCACTCAGAACCGCAACATTCCCAAGGGGAAGCCGCTTTACCTTCAGGTGGCGGCTGCCGGGGCAGATCAGGACCCGGCCCGCTAGCAGCAAATCCCCTGATTGTGCCTCTTTGACCCCAATGGGGCAGATTTCATCCAACCGCCGGGCAAACATATCCGTGAATCCTTCAGGCATGTGTTGCACCACCACGATGCTGGCAGGAAAGTCCGACGGCAGTTGCGAGAGCAAGTATTGCAGCGCCTGAGGTCCACCCGTGGAAATACCGATCGCGATGATTTTGGTCGGCGGCTTCTTCGTGTCAAGCAAAGCCTTTCTCACCACGGGTTGTGTTTCGGCGAATGGCCGAAGCCGGACGCCCCCACTCTGCGCCGCCGCCTTGATTTTGTTGATCAACTCCTGGGCAATTTCGGGCATGTGTGCCGATCCGTCATTCGGCTTGGCGACAAAGTCGAATGCTCCCAGCGACAGCGCCTGCAGCGTGACCGAAGCACCTTGAGTGCTGTGCGAGCTCACCACAATCACCGGCACGTCGTGCCGGCGCATGATTTGCTTAAGCGTGTCGATTCCGCCCAGACCTGGCATCTCAAGGTCTAGCGTCACCACTTGCGGCTTCAACTCTTCGATTTTTCGCAGCCCGAAATTGCCGTCCATAGCGGTCCCGACCACTTCGATCGAACTGTCGCTCTGCAGAATCTGCGGGATCAGCTTCCGCATGAGCGCGGAATCATCTACTACCAGCACCCGCACCGGGGAACTCATGGCTGCACCCCCGCGGGTTGCTGCAGACTCCGCGCCCGGTCAGCGTGGGTAAGCAGAATTCCCGAAAGAACGGTGCTTGCTCCCGCACGAGAGTGAGCATGACGTTCGATGATGGCAGGCAAGTTCAGCACCAGCACCACTCGCCCGTCGCCCAGAATGGAAGCGCCGCTGACCAGGTCCGTGGAGACCGTCTGGTCGTCAAGTGCCTTGATCACCAGCTCCCCTTCGCCTTCCAGGGCATCCACTATTAAACCCAGCCTACGTTCGCCAAGCGCCATGACTAGTACGAAAATTTTGGCCGCCTGTGGAGAGCTTTCCTTCGATGTGCGCCCGAGACGCACCAGCGCCAACGCCTTGTTGCGCAGTTGCAACACTTCGTACCCGTCCACTCGATGCACGTCAGATTCGCGGGCGCGGGCTATCTCCGCTACCGTGTTAAGCGGGATTGCATATAGCCGTTGTTCCACTCGGAACAGCAGGGCTTTGATGATTGCCAGGGTCAAAGGCAGCTTCATGCGGAAAGTTGTGCCCTGCCAGGGGCGGGTTTCAAGCTCCACCGAACCCTTCAGGCGATGCAGAACCGACCGGACCACATCGAGACCAACACCGCGGCCGGAGACCTCCGTGACCTCCTCTGCCGTACTCAAGCCCGGCCGGAATACCAGCTCGAGAATTTCGCCTTCACTCAGCCGGGCTGCCTCGTCCGCAGTGAGCAAGCCTTTTTCCAGGGCTTTACTCTTGACCTTTTTGGCGTCGATGCCGTGCCCGTCGTCGCTCATCTCGATAATCACCTGGTTCCCGTGATGGTAGGAACGGAGGTGAATGGTGCCTTGGGAAGGTTTGCCGCTGCGAACTCTTTCTTCGGTACCTTCAATTCCGTGGTCGACCGCATTGCGCACCAGATGGGTCAGCGGTTCCGCGATGGCGTCGAGCAAACTTTTGTCGAGGTCAGTGTCCTGGCCGCTGATGACCAGTTCGACTTCTTTGCCGCATTGTTTGGCGACATCGCGCACCATGCGGGGAAAGCGCCGAAACAGCTGTTCTACCGGAACCATGCGGATCTTCATGACCGAACGCTGCAAATCCCCCAATACACGGGCTTGAAAGCCCATGGCATCCGCAAAACGGGTGCGGATCGCTTCTTTCGGAAAAAGGTGGGCCAGTTCGTTGAAGGCCTGTTGCAGCATGGATTTCCCGATGATCAGCTCTCCCACCAGGTTAAGCACATCGTCGATACGTTCCGCGTCGACGCGCAGAATGCTTTCTGCCGCAGGGGAATGTCCACCCCCGCCGGCGTTGCTTTCAGCGGCGCCAGCTTGCCCTGCGACTTCGTTGTGAGACTCAGGCGCAGGCTTCGATTGCGGCGTGGTGTAGGGCAGCGGAACGGCGCTCACCTGTGAAATTACAGTCGGGATGCGGCAGGCTGCAGTCAACCGCTCGACCGGCTGCTGGCTCGCAACCAACAGCTCCAGTTGCTTCGCATTGACGGCAGAATTGGCTTCCGGCCGTGTGGCCAGAATGTCGCCCAATGCCCCCAGAGCATTCAAAATCAGTTGTCGGCCGGCGATCGGCATCGCGCAATTCGGATCGATTCCGGCTATGATCTGGTAAACCACTTTGCCCTTGTTTTGGGCGTCGAGAATCGCCAACTTTTCGTATTCGGACCAACCCGCCTGCGGGGCGGCCGCACCAGCCGTTTTTTTCTTGGATCTTGTCGCCGCCTTCGGCGCCTGCGCCAGTTGCCGGACCATTTTGCGCAGGCTCTCGGCGGAGGGCAGTTTGGCTTGGCTCTGATAAGAAGTGACCATTGCTCCAAACGTGTCGGCTGCCTTGAATGCGATTTCTGGCAATGCTTGATGCGTGGTTGCCGATTCCAGACCCAGCGCGTCTTCCATCTCGTGCGCAATTTTGGTCAATTCGCGGAAGCCGCAGGCCGCTGCGTCACCCTTCAGGGTGTGCACGATACGCCGAATGCTGCGCACGGCCTCGGCGTCGGCTGGGTTCTTTTCCAGCTTCAGCGCTTCATCGTTCAGCGACTGCAGCAGTTCCTGGGCAGTCTGGAAGAAGAGCGCCCGCATCTCCGCCCCGCGTTCATCAGAATGTTGAGTCATCTTTTCACCTCAACTTTCTGGTAGGCGGTCCCGCTGTTCCGATGCACCATGGCGAAGCTCTCAGTCAGACCCAAGAGGCTCTCGGCATGGCCGACAAACAAGTAACCGTCGGGTGTGAGGCAGCGCGCGAATTTCTCGATCAGCCGTTTTTGCTCTGGGACGTCGAAGTACATCATCACGTTGCGGCAGAAGATCGCATCGTTGCGTTGCGGCAGATACTCGGTTTTCAAATTGTGGAAGTCGAAGTGAACAAGCTGCTTCAATGCCGGCTTGACCGCATAGCGCTCGCCCACTTTGTCGAAGTAGCGCAACCGGTAGCTGTAATCAACCGAGGCCATTTGGTTTTCGCTGTAAGTGCCCTCCTGGCCGGCCCGCAGCACCGAGTAACTGATGTCGCTGGCCAAAATCTCCACCTTCCAGGGATGAGGAATCAGCGGCTTCGGAGATGACATTTCCAGGGGAAGCGGATTGCGCAGGTAGTAGTACGCCAGCCCGTCCGCCACCAGCATAGCCAGCGTATAGGGTTCCTGGCCGGTCGAGCAGCCCGCACTCCAGAAGCGCAGTGAGAAGTCGCGGTGCGCCTGCTTGCGACGGAGCAAGTCGTCCAGGATGTACCTGTGAAACAGGTCCAGCTGTGCCTTGTTGCGGAAGAAACTGGTCTCGTTGACCGTGAGATTCTCCAGCAGGAGCGCTAATTCCTGCTTGCCTTCACGGCTTATGAGCAGGCGGTAGTAGCTATAGAAGGAATCCAGCTTGCACTCCCTCAGCCGGCGGTGCAGCCGGTCTTGAAGAAAATGCGCACGCCGCTCGTCGAAGTGCA
Organism: uncultured Acidobacteriota bacterium; assembly: GCA_963759395.1. Classification (GTDB taxonomy): domain Bacteria; phylum Acidobacteriota; class Terriglobia; order Terriglobales; family Acidobacteriaceae; genus CAVWZH01. The sequence goes on from CAVWZH010000007.1 coordinate 1,210,429, forward strand.
TGCCGCACTCTTGATACACGAGGTTTTGCAATAGCTTCAGCTCTGCCTCGGTAAGTTGCATGGCCATGCCCGGTGTGCTCATGACTGGTTGGGTACGTTCTAATCTCTACTACTTTGCTGCCGCCGCGCTGCGGGCTGTTACCACGTTCGTTTGTGCTACCGGCCCCGTGCTCCCAGCTGCGGAGTTGCGGCTGTATTCCAGCAGCTTGGCCACATCCAGCAGCACAATCAGCCGCCCGTTGTGTTTCCCTAATCCGGTCACACAGTGAAGTCCCCGTTCATTCGACAAATTGGGTGGTGGTTCCACATCGGCTGCAGGAATCTTGAGTACCTCCGAAGCGGAATCGACGATCAACCCCGAAAGCCGTCCATGATGCTCGACCACCAGAATCCGGTTGCTGCGGCTGGGAACAATCTTGGTCTCACCCAGCCGCTTGCGAAGGTCGATCACCGACACGATCTTGCCCCGCAGGTTGATCACGCCTTCCATGAATTCCGGCGAGTCGGGCACAGCCGTAATTAGCGGTACGCGGACAATTTCGTGCAGCGATGTGATGGGAACTCCATAGCTTTCCCGTCCCACGCGGAACCCGACAATGTGCAATTCGCGGTTCATCTGGATTTCAGCCTTCAACCACGCGCTGCAGCGGCGGCGGTACGGCGCGTCGCGGCCTTGCTTCCTGCGTTATCGTCCTTCTGTCCTGTGCGTTGATCCAGGGCAAACCGTCCCATCGATTCCAGCAGCCCGCCTGACATCTTCGACATTTGCTCCGCCGAAGCGGCCAGTTCGGTTGAACCGGAGGTGGTCTGCTGCACGAGTTCCCGCATGCGCTCCATGGCCTTGACCACTGCCTGGGCCCCTGATGCCTGTTCTTCCACGGCGGAATTGATTTCGTGGGTGATTTCGTTCAGCCGGGTGGTTGCCCGTGCAATCTGAGAAGAACCATGCGATTGCTCGTTGGTGGCGGCGCCAATTTCCTGCGCGAACTTGTAAACCTCCGTCACCACATTGGAAATCTTGCGCAACGCCGCATTCAGTTCCTGGCCCAGGCCCAGGCCCGCGTTTACCGTGCCGGTGCTGCTGTCCATGTTCTCCACTGCCTTGCGGGCTTCTTTTTGAATGCTCTGAATAAGTTCCGAGATCTCCTTGGTCGACTGGGCGGACTTCTCAGCAAGTTTCCTTACTTCGTCTGCCACCACGGCGAAACCCAGGCCGTGTTCGCCGGCGCGGGCAGCTTCAATCGCCGCATTGAGCGCCAGCAGATTGGTCTGTTCAGCCAGATCGTCGATGACCTCGATAATTTTGCCGATGTCGTCTGCCCGTTGCCCGAGGACGTCGATGATTTCCCCCGAAGAGCGGATGGTCACGTTGATTTTGTTCAGCCCCTCGGTGGCCTTTTCCATCGTGGCCAGGCCGTTGTGCACTTCTTCTCGCGAGCGGTTGGAAATATCGAGCAGCACCTTGGCAGTATCGGCAACGCGTTGAATCGAGGCCACCATCTGGTCGATCGACGCGGAGGTTTCGCTCACGCTGGACGCTTGGATCTGCGTGCTCTTGACCATGTTCTGGACGTTGACGCTCATCTCGTGCATCGTGCTGGTCACTTCGTCGATTGCGGTTGCGGTCTGCAGGCTGATCTTGGCCGATTCGTCGGAGGCTCCAGCTACCTGGGTCGAGGCACTCGCTACCTGCGACGCCGCATCACCCACATGGACCACCAGTTTGCGCAGCCCTTCCACCATCCGAGCGAAGGCATTGCCCAAAGTGTCATTCTTGGATCGGGGTTTCACGTCCACGGAGAGATTTCCCCCGGCGATCGCTTCTGACACTGACGCCATCTCGCGGAAGTAGCTGACCATACTGATGAAAGTGCCTGCCAGTTGGCCGATCTCATCGTTTCGATTGATGTTGATTTCGTGATCCAGATCGCCGGCGTCGCCGATCTCCTTGGCCACCTTCATCAGCGCGCTGAGCGGCTCGGTGATGGACTTGGCGGAACTGAAGGCAATTCCCATTCCCAGAACCAGGGCAAACGCCGTACTGATGACGGCGAGGCCCACGGTCCAAGTGCTGGCCGATTCGTCAGACTTGCGGCGCTCATCGAGTATCTTGCGATTTTCCAGGTCGGCAACGTCGAGATAGTCGGTGGCGGTTTTGACCCAGGAAGATGCATCTTTCTGCAAATAAAAGATCTGCAGCTCGGCGACTGTGGCGTTGCCGGAGTCTACATCCTTGCGCTTTTCCACCAGCGGCGCGGCGAATTCTTTTGCCCAGCTTTGCTCAGTCTGCTGAACTTTTTCGAGCGCGGTCCGCTGTTGCTCGGATTCGGCCAAATTGCGAGCCGTCTGCAGTTTGTCTGCAAGCAGCCGGATTCCTTCATTCATGCGATCCACTTCCCGGCTATCACCGCTCAGCAAGTAATCGGTTAGATAGAGCCGATTTTGCATCATTTGAAACTTGACCTTGTCGGTCGCATCCGACAGTTGGAGAGCCTGGGACGCAGCGGCTTTGGCAGCATGCTCGCGATATACGGCAGTGATGTTCACCAGGAACAGGATCACCACCATCAACAGGACCGCTCCGAAGCTGCTGTAAAGTCTCTTGCCAATTGTCATTGCTGCCCTCCGCCCCAAGCCTCAGTCCTCAGTCCTGCGACTGGAACTTGAATTCCACGATCCCGCTGTCCTCCTGCGACGCCGGTTCGAACTTCCACTTTTTCACTGCATCGAGCGCGGCATTGACCAGGAGCGGGTGACCTCCTACTACCTTCGTACTTTTCACAGTGCCATTCGATCCCACCACAACCGCCACCTTAACCGTGCCCGTGATGTTCATGCGGCGCGCAATATCGGGATACACCGGTTCCACCCGGGTTTTTACCTTGCGGGTGAGTTCCTCCTGGCCCTTGGCCGGCATCGGTGCATAGACAGTCGACGCGGCGATCAGACCCAAAACTGCGAAGACCCCGACCTTTTTCGACAAACCCATCTTGGACACAAATCCCCCAGAAGCTAACGGCAATAAACAAGTGCAATGCCGTTGCCAGCTTTAACGTGCCGCTTATGTGTTGACGAATGTCTGTAAGTTATTGATTGTTATGCGAATGGGCCTGTCGTTCGGACCTCTTGGATTGCCGCCCAATCGTCAGATTCGTCTCATAGCCAACTGGCGGATATCACTGTGAGACAGTGCATCCTCGCCAATCTGACTTTTGCAAACTCGACACCCTACTCAGTAAATGACTTGACTCAAATTGAGACCATGAGCTAATTTGCTGTATATTCAACTACTTGCCCCAATGGTGACACTCTGAACGCGTCAGTTGGAGATGCGACGCTCGTGGGGGGCTCAACTGCCAGCCCTGATCTGGCTTTTCAGAAGCTTCTGCTCCAGCTTTCGACTGCGGGAGCGCAAGGAGTCCTCGGCGCTTCTCTCATTCAGCTGTTTTGCCGACTGGTTCGAGAGTCACTTCGATTAGACGGCGTTTATTTCTGGAAACGACTGCCGGGTGAGGAACTACTTTTGGCCGAGGCCGACGGCATGATGGCTGAAAGGGTCCGGGGAACCCGTTTGAGAGCCAACGAAAACCCGCTGACCATCGAAGCGATACGACAGCACACGACTATCTATGTGAACCGGATTGATCCCAGCCGTTACCCGCGGACCGCCCAGTTGGGTGAGCGGGCGGTGCTGGCTGCGCCCGTCGTGGTTGCTGGCGAGGTCGTCGGTGCGACTGAGTTTGTCCATTGCACGGACCCGGATTTCTTCAATGAGGATCTCGCCGCCAAGGCCACAATTCTGGCCAACCAGCTGGGTAGTTTGCTGGAAGCGGGACAGCTTTCCCAGGCGTCCCGTGAAGAACGGCGGCGGGCGGAGATGCTTGCCGACGTCGTTCACGCCCTTCATGCTGGGTCGGACGCGGGCTCGGTGATGGAAGCGGTCGCCGACCGCCTGCGGGTGCTGCTGCGAACCCGTCTGGTTTGCGTGTTGTTGCGCCAGGATTCGACTTTCGCGCTGCGGGCAGTGGCCGCCGAGTCGCCTCAACTGGCGGCTTCGGCCCGGGCCAGGCACGATCGCAAAGGGCTGCATTTTGCAGCCGATTTAGCCAATCGCGCGGTGGTCGCCGGGGAACCTATCAGCGTCAGCATCGACCCCGCCACTCATGCCATGGGAGATCTCATCCCGGCGGGAATGTTGATTGCTGCGCCCTTCCGGACCGCAATGACGCAGGGCGCGGTCCTGGTCTACCCACGCCAATCTGGTGCCTTTACCGGAGAGGAACGGTCACTAGTGTCCACAGTGGCGGGATTTGGCGCCGTCGCTATCGCCAACGCTGAACTTCTGAATGCAGCGCGGGAACAAGCTCACGAACTTCACCAGCTGCTGGACATCTCTTCGGAGTTGGGATCGATCGGCCAGTTCGACGAGTTTCTGCAACGCTTTTCCCTGCGGGCTGCTGATTTTCTCGGGTTCGGCCGAGCCTTCCTCGGATGGCTCGATCAAGGTGAGTTCAAGGTACGATGGGGCGCCGAAAACGGCCAGGTTCGGCGAATGGAATGGGTTCTTCCTGAAGGAATCGCCAGTCGCGCCCTATTAAACAAGGAAGTCTTCTGGACCGATGATCCTAGCAAGGCGAAAGAAGCCAACTTGGAAGCCATCGCAAAGTTCAACGTACGCCAGTTGCTGGCGGTTCCGCTTCTCGGGACTGACGGCGAGGTGTTGGGAATGTTCGGCGTACTCGACCGCGTCGAGCGGGCCGGCATTTCTCATGAGGACGTCCGCCGCGCCCGCGCGTTGGCAGCTCAGGTCGCCGTTGCCCTCGAGGTTGCTCACAACCTGAATGTCGCCGAGCAGCATCGCCGCCGCGCTGAATCCCTTATGGGGCTGGCCTTAACTCTGAACTCCCAAGTGCATCTTCCCGAGTTAGCCAGCGGTATTGTGAACCAAGTGGCGAAAATGCTGCAAACACCTTGGGCGGCACTCGCGATATGGCAAGAACGCGGCCTGGAAGCGATTGCACTGCGAAGTTCCACGGGCGAAGTCGAACCCGGTGACCCTTTATTGCGGAGTCTTGGCCAGGCTTTGGATCAGGCGTTATCGGGCGCCGAGCAAGTAGTCCTCACAGCGGCGGCGTCAGACTTACTGGGAACAGCTCTGGCTTCGTTACTGGGAGGAGAGGAATGCACTTTGCTGCGGCTGCACGGTTCTTCGGGCGAGTTGCTGGGCGTACTGTGTTTAGGGGGCTACGGCCGAGTCGCCGCTTGTGAACAGGAGCAACTGTTGCACGTGTTGGCCAGTCAGGCTTCGACTGCGCTGGAAAATTCCCAGTTGTTCAGCCGAATGCAGCAGGCGAACCAGCACTGGACCGAGATATTCGATGCTATCAGCGATTACATTGTCGCTCACGACGAATCCGACAGAGTTTTGCGGGTGAATCGTGCCTTGGCAGAATTTATTGGAGTGCCGCCGCAGGAGTTAATCGGAATCCACATGGGCGCGCTGCTGGCGATGGGCAATTCGCTGCCGCCGCTCCGTGCTTGTCCGTTCTGCCGCAGCTTAGGGGAATCCACGGATGAGTATGTACATCCGGTCCTGGAACGCACCTATTTGGTTTCCACTTCGCAAGTGCACGGGGCCGAGGCGGAGGGCATGCAGACCATCCACGTGCTCAAGGACATCAGCGACCGCCGGGAAGCGGAACAGCGCTACCGCGAGATCTTTGACAACATCCAGGAAGGGTTGTTTTTCGCTACTCTCGACGGGCGGTTCATTGAAGTGAACGACGCTCTGGTGCGCATGCTCGGCTATAACAGCCGCGAAGCGCTGCTTGAAACCGACGTCAGCAAGCACGTCTTCGACTCCGAAGACAGGTATCGCGAGCTCGCCGAGCAAATGCAAAAACACGGCGCAGTGCGGAATCACGAGGAGACTCTGCGCCGTCATGACGGGTCACTGGTTTTTGTGCTGATCAACGCCTTCGCCGTGCGCGATGCCCACGGCCGGATAGTGCAGTACCGTGGCGTGATGCTCGATATCAGCGGGTTGCGCAACTTTCAGGCAGAGTTACAGCGCGAGCGCGATTTTTCCGGGAAGATTCTGAACAATACTCAGAGTCTGATTCTGGTGGCCGATACCGCCGGACTGATCAGTTATGCCAACCGGCGCTGGTACGAGTTGGGCTACGAACAGACGCAGTTGTTAGGGCGACCTCTGGAGGAGTTGGTGGCGCCGGCCAAGCGCGAGGCCGTGAACGACGCTCTGCACGCCACGATCGCGGGAGGACAGATCGATAACCTTGATCTGCAGATTCAGCGGGGCGACGGACGCATAGGCCAGTTCTCCGCGAACTTGAGTCCCATGCGCGATGAGCAAAACAACGTGACCAGTTTAGTCGTGGTCATGACTGACGTCACAGATGCCGCGGTGCTGCAATCCCAGTTGTTGCAATCCGCAAAAATGGCCGCTCTAGGGCAGTTGGTTTCCGGTGTGGCCCACGAAGTCAACAACCCGCTGACCGCCATCCTCGGCTTCGCTGATTTACTGATGGAGAATCCTGAAGTACCCGAAAGCGCCCGCAAAGACCTGCGGGTGATCCTGCAGGAGGCGCAGCGCACCAAGCAGATTGTACAGAGCCTGCTGCACTCCGTCCGCCAGATGCCGCCGCAGCGCAAGGCGGTGCAGGTCAATTTAATCGTACGGCGAACTCTGCAGTTGCGTTCTTACGATTTCCAGAGCCACGGCATCCAGGTGGTGGAACAACTCGATCTTGGCCTGCCTCCGGTGACCGGCGATGCGCAGCAGTTGCAGCAGGTCTTTCTCAACATTCTCAACAATGCCTATGATGCAGTCCGGGAAAGCGGCCGGCCCCCGAGGATCGAAATCCGCTCCGCTCGCCTGAACAACCAGGTGGAAATTTCCTTCCGCGACAATGGCCACGGCATCGCTAACCCCGAACGGATTTTTGACCCCTTTTACACCACCAAGGAAATAGGGAAGGGAACCGGACTCGGCCTGAGCATTTGCTACGGCATCGTCCGTGAGCACGGGGGAGAAATTCTTTGCCACAACAATCCAGACGGGGAGGGCGCGACTTTCATCGTCCGCCTGCCCGTAACCTCAGAGGCGGCCGCATCCGGAGCCGCCGCAGGAGTAATTCAGGGATGACACAACCTGCTACAAAACCCGCTTACCAACCTGATCCGCTTCCGGTATTGCTGATCGAGGACGAGCCCGCCGTGATGGCTTACGTGCGGGCGACTCTTGAACGAAGCGGCTACTCCGTGGTCTGTACCGAATCCGGTGCTGAGGGCGTGCGCCTCCTGCAGTCCGAGGATTTCCTGGGGGTGGTGTCGGACATGCGGACTCCTGGAGGGCTGAACGGCGCCGATGTTCACGCCTGGATCGTTGAGCACCGGCCCGAACTCGCTTCGCGGGTTGTCTTCATTACCGGAGACATCGCCAACGAGGAGACTGCCGCTACTTTGCGCCAGACCGGGGCGCCCTGTGTCGAAAAACCCTTTCGAGTACAGCAGTTTATTTCCGTAGTCGAGAAAACCATGGGGAAGGCACTGTGAACACTGTGAACGAAGATCTGCAGATCCGATTGCTGATTGTCGATGACGAGCAGAGCATCCGCAAACTGTGTATGACCGTGGGGGAAGCTCTGGGCTTTGCCTGCATGGAGGCGGAGAGCGGCGAAACCGCTCTGGCCCTGCTCGAGGAGCAGCCGGCACACATCATCCTCACCGATCTGGTCATGCCCCATATGTCGGGTCTGGAGTTCCTTGAACGGGTGAAGAAAATGCTTCCCCGCACCGAGGTCGCCGTAATGACCGGACACGGCTCGGTGGAAACTGCGGTGCAAGCCATGAAGCTGGGCGCTTACGATTACATCGGCAAGCCGTTTTCGCCGTTGGAGGAACTGCGCCTGTTTCTGCGGCGCATGGCCGAGAAGATTCGCCTGGTAGAGGAGAATCAGTTTCTGCGCGACCGCACCGATGCCGAGACCGAACTTCACGGGATCGTGGGCGCCTCGGCAAAGATTCAGGACGTGCTGCGCATGATCTCGCGTCTGAAGGACACGCGTACGCCTGTCTTGATCACTGGCGAGAGCGGAACCGGCAAGGAACTGGTGGCACGCGCCATCCACTTCCGCGGTTCATTTGCCGGCAGACCGTTTGTAGCAGTCGATTGCGGCTCTCTCGTCCCTACTCTGATTGAGAGCGAATTGTTCGGCTATGAGAAGGGTGCGTTCACCGGGGCAGTGAAGCACAAAATTGGGCTATTTCAATCCGCCAATGGCGGAACGGTGTTTCTGGATGAGATCGGGGAACTTCCACTGGAAATGCAGGCCAAGCTGTTGCGGGTGCTGCAGGAAAAAGAGATTCGCCCTGTGGGCAGCAATCAGAAAGTCAAAGTGGATGTGCGAGTCATCGCCGCCACCAACCGCGACCTGGAAGCCGAATATCGCAAAGGCGCGTTCCGCAAGGACTTGTATTTCCGTCTGAATGTGGTCACCGTTTACTTGCCCTCTTTGCGGGAACGCCGGTCGGATATCCCGATGCTAGTCCACTGGTTTCTCGACCGCTATGCGCCGGGGGTAGCCATGCAGGTCACCGCGGGGGCGATGAAAACACTGCTGCAGTACGACTGGCCCGGCAATGTGCGCGAACTCGAAAACTGCATCGAACGCGCGGTCGCACTGGGAGACCGGCGCACCATCGACGTTGGAGATCTGCCGCCCGCCATCGCCTCAAACGCAGCCGCGCCTGATTTGGCTGCAGGGTCGGCTGCGCTTTCTTCTAACGACCTGGAGGACATTGAACGTGCCACCATCCAGAGGGTCTTCGAGCAGGTGAAAGGAGACAAGGCGCTGGCCGGCAGGATGCTCGGCATCAGCCGGGCCACGCTCTACCGCAAGCTCAAGCGCTACAACATCGGCGGCCGACCACAACAGATATCGGTTTCAAGCCAGGCGCTGCAATAAGCGGGTGAGATTTCGTTTCACTTTGAGACAGCCTGGACTCAAGTACTCCCGTGCCTCTTTTTCCGCCACCAAGTAATCTACTGATAATAAACAATTTATATTTATCCGCACCCAGGAGCCCTTTGGTTGTGGTCTTGCAATCTTCTTTGGTCGATGCGGTCCGGGTGCCCTGGCCATTCGCTAACCGGCGAGCCCGGGGACTCAGGCCGCATCGACTTTCGAGACCCTCTGTGCCCAGCCAGGGAACAAGCCGAGCGCGCAGCTTGCGGGAAGCCTCTACCGCCAAGCTGGCCAAGTTTTTTCCTGACGCGAGCCCGGTTCGCATCCCTGTCCGGCTCACCCGCCTAGCGGCAGACGGAACCCCCTGCATGGAAAGTACGGTGATTGAATTTGGAACGCCCAGGGAAATGCTGTTCGCCTCGACCCTGCCGCTGGAGTTTGCCGACAAAGTACACGTGCAGAATTCCGATGGCACATTAGACGCCGAAGCTTCGGTTGTGGCCTTGCAGTACGACAGTGGAAGCACGGCCGTGGCCGCCCGTTTTACCCGTCAAGTGACGAACTGGATAGTGAAATCATGACTATGCAAGAATCTGGAAACTCACCCAACTTCGAATGGAGCACGGCGCTGCTGCTGTATCCGCTCTACGCTGCCCTGGCCCGCGAGTTTGTGATCGATCTGTCTCCTTGCCCTGCCCTGGAATCCGGCGAGCAGGCGCCGATTCAGGAATCGGTCGATGAGGCGCAGCAGTGGTTTCTGGAGATGGATCAGCGGATTCAGATCCACCAGCTCCGTCAATTTTTGCAGACCACGCCGTTGACCAGCGAGGAGCGATTGCGCGCTTTGCTACAACACCACCTGCACAAGGCAAATCGCAGCGATTCCGATCGCGACAAAATTGATTTCTTGCTGGTGCAGTTTTTTTCGCACTGCACGCCCTCTCGGTTGGAAGATGCCGACGTCGACCTCGAGTATGTGGCGCAGGTGCTAGATCCGGTGTTGGGAACCTTCGAGCCGCAACTCCCGTCTTCCCTGAAGCCACTCGCCGGGCTCATCGAATCTGCCAACGGATGTAAAAGCCTAAGCGAGTTGCTTAGCAGCGGAATCCTGGAAAAGGGGCGGAAGATCAAGACCTCTAGCGGAGACGCCTACTTCGAGCCCTCGGCGATGATCACTTTTACCCGCTTCAGCTTTCTGATGCGGCGGGTGTTCTTCCGCTTGATGCACGAAGATCTGAACGCAATTCTGGACGGACTGCGGGAACTGGAAGCGCGCGGAGTAACCACGCTGGACTGTCGCGCGGCGCAGTTTTCCGCAGACGAGCCGGTGGCACGTTTGAGGATGATCTGTCAGTCGTGGAAGGTAATGTTCCATGCGGAGTATTCGTCGGGCCAGCCCCTCCGCATTCTGGTAGACCTGCGCAATGTGATCGATGCGGCGCTGGCAAAAAGCCAGAAGAAGACCAGCAAACCTGCGGAGGCCCCCACTACCCGCGCCCTAGCGGCCGCCGCCGGCGCACACTCCATAGCGACTACTCCCGAGCTGCCTGAGTTCGAAGTTACCGCAACTCCGCAGGAATGGGATGCGAACTCGGAAAGCGATGGCAAGGACTCAGGAGGCAGTGACAACATCTAACCCCGCCGCCCATTCGGCCGGAGGCGAGTAACGTGCATCAACCCACGGCACTGATCATTTCCGATAACCCCGACTTCTCCCGCGCCGTGGTGGGCCGTTGGCAGTCAGAACGCAGCATGCCCGCATTCACCCTGATGGGGGGCGATCTCTGCCTCGGGATTGAAGCAGACCGTTTCGATATTGCGGTTGTGGGAGCGCTGAATCCAGGCGCCCTTCCTGCTGTTCTCGCTATGCTCGAAGCTGCGGGAAAACCTGTTTTCCTCGTGTGCGACAAAAGCTATGCCGCACAGGAAGTCCGCGAAACGCAACCCCGCGTTACCATCCTGCGCGAGCACGAAGGCTGGCTCGATGCCCTGGTCTTAATTTGTGCGGAAGCCTTAAAAGTCCGCCAGGCCGTCATTCGCGCCGAGCGAGCGGAACAGGCCAACCGGTTTCTGGAATGCCAGGCCAGCCTTGGCCGCTACATGCTGGAGATGCGGCACACCATGAACAATGCGTTGACCTCGGTTTTGGGCAACTCCGAACTCCTGCTGCTTGATTCAGGTCCACTGGCCCCCGGCACGCTGGCGCAGATTGAGACCATCCGCAACATGGCCGTACGCATGCACGAAATCCTGCAGCGATTTTCCTCCATTGAAAAGGAGCTCAATACCGTTGAGCGGGCTTCTGGTCCCGGGTCTCGCGTTGCCGGGGCCGGTTTCTAGGGGCGGCAAAATTCAAGACTCACCCCGAACCCGCCGATAAACAAGGCGGGGCGACGACAAGTTGGGAGAGCGCATTCCGCGCAGGTGAAGTCGCGATGCACAAGGTCGCAGCTGTAAACGCGTTGTTTCTGGAGCACGAACTCTCCGAACTTCGCCTGATTCTGGAACGCAGTCTCGGGGTGGCGCTAAATACGCCCCGCGAGGCGCTTTCTCGCGCTGCCGCAGAACTGATGGAATCGCGGGGCATCGGCGTAGCTGCCACCCTGCTCGAACGATTGCACAATTGGGATGCGGGTTGCGAGATTCTGGCCGAGACCCTTCTCGACGGAGAAACCGGGTTCTTCCGGCATCCCGCGGCCTTCGAGTCGCTGACCGCGGTTATCGGTTCCAGTCTGTCGGCCCGCAGGTCCCCAGAACAACCGCGCAGCCTTCGCATCTGGAGCGCCGGCTGTTCGACCGGCGAAGAAGCCTACTCGATCGCCATGTCAGTCTGCGAAGCGGTGAACTGTAACGAAGGTGGTTGGAAGCTGCACATTGTGGCTAGCGACATCCGTCGCCAAGCCTTGGAAACAGCCAGGCGTGGCCTGTATCCCAAAGGGGCGCTGGAGCAGGTCTCGCCTCATCTCATCGCATCTTATTTTGCCCGGCTTGGCGAGCACCTTCTGGTTAAACCTCGCCTGCGCCATCTCGTCACTTTTGGATTTATGAACCTGGCCAAGCCCGATTTTATCGGTCAGTTCGACTGCATCTTCTGCATGGATGTGCTACCCCATTTTTCCACGCGCCAGCGGGCGGCGTTAGCACAGCGTTTGCATCTTTACCTGCAGCCCGGCGGATATTTGTTTCTTGGCGAAGACGAAAAACTGCCCGCCTCAGAAGCGATGTTTGACCTTCAGACAGAAGGCAGCTATACGGTGTACCGCAAGGCGATGGCCGCCGGGGCAAGCGCGGGGGCTTAGCTCCATCACGCGAACAAGAACTCCTTCGTTCTCATCTCCTTGATGGTGTCCCTCAGCTTCGCGGCCCTCTCGAATTCAAACCGCTTGGCCGCTTCGCGCATGTCGTTCTCCAGTTTGGCGATGTAGGCGTCCAGTTCTTCCTGAGACTTGAACTCGGGCACGCCCTCAGCTTCAGTGTCCGTGAAATCGGCGTAATCGGCTTCGACGATCTTCGCCAGCGACATCTCCAGCGGCCGCACGATCGACTCCGGTGTGATTCCGTTGGCCAGGTTGTAGGCTTCCTGGATCGCGCGCCGCCGGTCGGTTTCTCCGATTGCCTTTTTCATGGAATCGGTCATGACGTCGGCGTAGAGAATCGCCCGGCCGTTCAGATTACGCGCGCAGCGGCCCACGGTTTGAATCAGCGAACCGCTAGAGCGCAGGAAGCCCTCTTTATCGGCGTCCAGAATCGCCACCAGCGAGACCTCAGGCAAATCCAACCCTTCCCGCAGAAGATTGATTCCGATCAATACATCAAATTCGCCCTTGCGCAGGCCGCGCAGAATCTTCACCCGCTCCAGAGTCTCAATTTCAGAATGCATGTAGCGGCACTTGACCCCGACTTCGCTGTAATACTCTGCCAGGTCTTCCGCCATGCGCTTGGTGAGCGTGGTAACCAGCACGCGCTCGCCCCGCTCCGCGCGCTGCCGAATCTCGTGCAACAGGTCGTCAATCTGCCCTTTCACTGGTCGTATTTCAACCGGCGGATCGACCAGACCCGTAGGCCGGATGATTTGCTCGACCACCACGCCCGCCGACTTGGTCAACTCATACGGCCCGGGCGTGGCGGAAACGTAGATGATCTGATTCGTCCGATGCTCAAACTCCTCGAAAGTCAGCGGCCGGTTGTCGAGCGCCGACGGCATGCGGAACCCGTATTCCACCAGCGTTTCCTTGCGCGAACGGTCCCCGTGATACATTCCATGCAACTGCGGCACAGTCTGGTGCGACTCGTCGATGAACATCAAGGAATCCCGGGGGAAATAATCAAGCAACGTCGGCGGCGGCTCTCCCGGCAGGCGGCCAGTGAAGTGGCGAGAGTAATTCTCGATGCCGTGGCAGTAACCGACCGACTTGATCATCTCCAGGTCGTACATGGTGCGCTGATGCACACGCTGCGATTCCACCAGACGGCCCTGCTTTTCCAGTTCTGCCTCCCACCACGCCAGTTCCTCGCGTATCGATGCCACCGCCTTTTGGCGTGTTTCCGGCTTCATCACGTAATGTGTTTTGGGGTAGATGGGCAGGCGCACATACTTCTGTTTCACCGTGCCGAACAGCGGATCGATCTGCGAAAGCGATTCGATTTCATCGCCGAACAGTTCCACCCGGTACGCCATGTCATCGTAAGTGGGGAAGATTTCGATCACATCACCGCGCACGCGGAAAGTTCCGCGCCGGAAGTCGCCGTCGGTGCGTTCGTAAAGAATTTCTACCAGCTTGCGCGTGATGTCCTCGCGCCTGATCTTCTGGCCCTTTTCCAGGAACAGCAACATCCCGTAGTAGGCCTCGGGTGAACCCAATCCATAGATACAGCTCACTGAAGCGACGATCAGGCAGTCACGGCGCTCAAAAAGCGATCGAGTTGCAGAAAGGCGCAGCTTATCCAGTTCATCGTTGATCGTTGCTTCCTTCTCAATGTAGAGATCAGCTGCGGGAACGTAAGCCTCCGGCTGGTAGTAGTCGTAGTAGGAGACGAAGTATTCCACGGCATTGCGTGGGAAAAAGTTCTTGAATTCATGGTAAAGCTGGGCCGCCAGCGTCTTGTTGTGGGCCATTACCAGCGTTGGCCGGTTGGCCTGCTCGATCACCTTGGCCATGGTGTAAGTTTTGCCCGAACCTGTGACACCCAGCAAAACCTGGTGCTGCTCGCGGTCGAACACACCTCGGGTCAGCGACTCGATGGCTTTGCCTTGGTCGCCGCGAGGTGTGTAATCGCTCAGAAGTTTGAAGTCCATGGGAAGAAGCTCTTAGCCGTTAGCTCTTAGCTTCTAGCTAAAAACATGTGGAGACCGCCGCCTTGGCTGTGGCCAATTCTCATTCGCTCTCTATCCCGCCCACAGAAGACAATTCCGACGGATGAGAATCTTTCTATTATAACGCGGGATTGATGGGCCTCGATTACGCGCCAAAACGAAACGGCGCGAGAAGAAATCCTCGCGCCGCTTGGGCCTTCACTGAGAATTCGTGTTTTCAGCCGTTCAGGGAAGCTTAAAGTTCACTGTGATCTGGGTCTGCACTTCGACCGGCTCACCATCCAGGTAGTAAGGTTTGTACTTCCACTGCCGGACTGCATCCATGGCGGCTTTTCCCAGAACCGGGTCGCCGCTGGTCTGGCGAACCGCGACGATGCTGCCATCCTTGCCAATGCTGGCTTGTAACTCCACTGAGCCCTGCAGGCGAACCTGCAACGCATGGGGCGGATAAACGGGGCTTACCCTTTTCACCACCAAACCTTCGGAAACGCCCTTTGAAATCTTGACAGTCGCTGGAGTCTGCTTCGGCAGACCTGGGGTACTTGCAGATACGATTTTCGACAGCGTCTTAGCATCTGCGCCCGAGTCTGCTACGAGAGTCGCAGGAGCAGGCGCTTCCGCGGTTTCTTCCACGGCCGGAGTCGCTTTTGGCGCCGGCGCCGGACTGCTCGCCACGACGATAGCTTCGTCCTCCTTGGCCGGAAGAGGTTCTTTTGTAACGTCTTTCGGGGCCGGTGTTGAGGTGACGCCCGCCGAAGGTTTCGACGAAGAACCATTACCGGTTTCTGCCTGAACTTGCGCGGGTTGTTGAATCGGCGTGCGGGTTATCACGATGTCAGGTTCGACGGTTACCGCTGTTCCCGATTGCGGCGTGACTTCCGCCGACGGGGCCGCTGCAGTTTCCTCCTGAGATTGCAATGCTGGCAGTGTCGAAGAAGACGGTGACTGCGTCATCGCTTTCGGGGAAGCAGGCTGTCCACTTCCGGACTGCAGCCGGCTCCATGCCAGATACCCGGCGGCAGCGGCCAGAACCAGGATTGCGACCAGCAGGAACTTTCTGCTGCCGCCAGCGCTGGACCCATCCTTTGCTGCGCTTTCACTGAGGCCGGAGAACATTGGCGTTTCACTGGCCGAACCCGCGGGACTTTCAATAGAGACTTCCGGTTCCAGTGGCTTGATTACCGAGATGGCCGCTGCAGCTATCGGGGATGCGATCGACGTGACCGCGGCACGGGACGTCTGCTTTGCAGGAGCCGGCGCAGCCGCTGCACCACCACTCGATTGTGTTGCCTGCCCACCGCCGGCAGGATTGAATGCGGAATCGGATTGCCCCGCGGCCTCTGCGGCGCGACGTAAGGCCGAGGCCATCGGCTCTCCCAAGGGCTTCGAGACTGGCTGCCAGGGATACTGCTTGCTCATGCTCGAGCTATCTTCAAGTTGGTCATCATGCCGAATGGCTGGGGCACCAGCGGAGGTCACAGAATCGGGCATGTATTCCAGCAGAGCAGCTTCGGCGGCATCGGGCTGCGGCGCCGGCTCGGCGTCTAATTCAAAAGCGGATGTGCTCGCGGCTGGCGCAGGAATTCCGCTTTGCGCGCTCGAGCTGGCTGCGAGGGTCGGGTTGAACGGCGCGACGGCTGCGGCATGTCCTCCGGACGCTTGTCCTGCAGGTTTCGCGGCTTCGCCCTTACGCAGCAAACCCCGCGCCACTCGCAATGTTCCCTTCGACTGCTCAACATTAATGGGTTTGGTAAGAACCAGGTTGGCTCCGATGCGGAATGCCTTGGCCACCCCGGTCTGGCCTTCCACGATCGCTACCATCAGCGAATTTTGGTTTAATCCGGAGTTGCGCGCTCCTTTAAACAGCAAGATTGCGTTTTGCTCGTTATCGCAATCGACCACCAGGGCATCGAAATGCTGCGCCATCAACTTCTTCACCGCGGCAAAGGGCTCGCTGCAAAGCTCGACACTGAATTCCAGTTCATTCAAGACCTGCGTCACGATGCGGGCAGTCTTTTCCTCTGGGCAAAAAAGGAGCGCTTGGTAACCCATACGTTGCATCGTAGGTACACCAGTCAGCACCAGCAAGTTACGTCGGTAATTGTGGCGAGATGAAGAGCCATCAGGGAGGCGGGCCAGGCAAGTGGTCACCTTTAGGTTTTGATCTCGCTGGCATCACCTGACTGAGGGTGCCCTCAATGGGGAAGTGCAGGCAAAAACCGGGAAGGATGCGTCATCCGCCAGGCTTAATGATTCCAAGTTCTACAATCCGCCGCCCACGGCAGCCAAGGCTTTTTGGGTTGCGGTCAGCAGGGCTTCCGGTCCAACCGGTTTTCCGGTCGCATTGATCATCCACAAGTCAGGAGTCACGTCCCCCATTTTTGCCATGCGCTCAAATTCCGGGCCGATGGCGCCTGCTTTCTTCATTTGCTCCTCAACCTGAAACGCGATCATGTGGCCAATGGGATAATCGGGCAGGTACATGAACGAATCGATCATGTGTGAATAGATGCCGAGCAGCACTACGTCCTTCTGGTGGAACACGGGAGCGTAGTAGCGGTTCCAGATGTCTTTTGAAATCTGAACTGTGGCATCGTTGAGCTGCTTGGGAGTGGCCTGTGGATGGTCGTACATCCAGTGCCATACTGCGATATCAACCATGGCGACGCCAGAAATTTCATAGGTGGCCCAGAATTCATTGAGCGTTTTCTCGGCTTCGCTCTTCGCGTCCGGAGCCTGCAATCCGAGAATTTCCAGGTCGTGCCCTTGCAGCACCATAGCCAACGCTTCGGTGAAGGCAGTGTTCGGCACTCCCTGCAGCAAAGTGTGGTCAACATCGTTGAGCGAGAAAGTTTGCTCCACGTTGTGGCCCATCTCGTGGACCGCGATATTAAAGGCCTTGTAGTTCATGCCGGTCTTTTCCACTCGCGTGCGCAGGTGTGCCTTGGCAGAGCGCATGTTGGCGCCCATGGCATGTCCGGAGCCGCGCGCAGGATCAACCACAATGTGATCCGCGACGTACTGCGCCCGGTCAGGCGCGAAGCCAAGTTTCATGAGAATGTTGGGAATATCTTTCTGGTAGGCCTCCGGGGTCGGATATCGCTTGGCGACGATCGCATCAAGTTGTTCTTCCGTATATTGATTGCCGGGGCGAAAGCCGTTGTACCAGATGTCGAAAGGCTCGAGCGGCCTGCCGAGGCGCGATTGGATGAGCTTTGCCACTTGTGGCACCAGAGGCGACGTCAGCACTTGCTCCAGCATCGCCTTCACCTGGGCTTCGGGAATCTCCCGGTCTTCATTGAAGCGGCGCAAAATCACGGTTGGAGCAGTGGGCGAGTACGGGTCGGCTTTTGCCGAGGCATAGAAGGTTTTCTGCAACATGGCATAACGCGTGTCGGGCTCGCGCGCGTTGCTGACTTTTTCCTTCGGGAGCGGGGCAGCATCTGAATCGCTCGCCGCCGCCGGACGCACCTCATTGCTGAATGGATTCCAGTCGACTACGGGATCGTTGACGACCACTGCAGGAATCGTCTGTGTGACAATCCGTTCCATTACCTGCTGGATCATGCGCTGCTTCGCGAGACCAGTCTTCGTGTCGGTGTAGTCGCTCTTGATCTCGTCGCGCAAGTTCCAGTGGCTGAGCAGGCGCATTTTGGCCGGAAAAAGGCGCTGGCCGTGATCATCGATCAGGTGGTACATCCAGATGTTGTATTCCGAGATGTACTGTCCGGATTCTGCTTCCGCTTGAAAGATACCGAGATTCACGTCGGCAGGAATGCGTTTCGAAAAGCGTTCTGCCAGACGCGCTTCCGCCCACTGCCGGCGCGTCCAGTTCGGACCGTTTTGCAGGCGCTCCTCGAGCGTGGTCAGGGGAAAATTCAACAAAACTATGAACGCGAGTTTATTCTGAAAAAAATCATCCACTACGTGGGCCGACGGATCGTATCCGCCAAAAAGTTCGTCGTAGGGAAGCACCGGCCCAAGATCCAGATCCATCTGCGTGCGAAACTCGCGGTTGATTTCATGCATGTGGCCATCGAGTTGTTCCAGCAGGTGCTCGTAACGATTGAACATTGTGTCGAGCGTGGCCTGGTCGCCCGCGAAGTTTGTGCTGACGAATTCTTCGAATGCAGCCGCATCACCATCTCCCGTGCGCCAGAATTCTGCGACCTGCTGCACTCCCTTATTGGCTCGAGCTTGCTGTGCCGGTCCGTACTTGGCGACCAACTCACGCTCCATCTTGGCCACGGAATCCCTCATCCACGGCGGAGAGACAGCTGCACTCGACGTCGAACTTGCGCTGGCACTCTGCATGGTTGTCTCCTCCGAGCAAACTGTGTGAGTAAGAAGCACGAGGCTGACGCTAAGAGCCACTAACAAATTTGAAAGACGAAGCACGAAAATCCTCCCTGGTGCGCTACTTTTGCCGCCGGACCGCCGACTCTGGCTGTGGATAAGGCAGCGAATTGCTGAACTCTGAAATATCTTTGGCTTCGAAGTCCGGAAAGGGCAAGTTGCCTGACTCGCGCCACTTTTGCACCTCGCGATGAACCGACTCGGTCTTGTCTTTGTCCAGACCGGAATCGCGCCCCAGATAGAGGGTCTGCGAGGGATGAGCAAGTCCGGAACCCGAGGTGTTTATAATCTCCATGATCCTGAGCAGCAGATCCTCGCCAATCGCAAGGAATTCCGCGTAATCACGCGTAAGAACATAGCCGAATATTTCTATCGTATACGTACTGTCATCGAAGCTGGTGAGGCGGGCGCGCGCGCCCGCTGTTTCCACCTTCGGATGCTCATAGAGCAGCCGCCTAACCTGAGCCAGGACGTAGCGCAATTGATCGGGCGAGGTTTCAATACGCAGTTTCAGCTTGGGATTGAAAAGGATCTTGTCGCGTAGCGTGAGGTTCTCGATGTTCATCGTCGCCAGCGATCCATTGGGAATGGAAAGCTGGGTGCGCTCGGGAGTGCGAATACGCGTCGATCTCAAACTGATGTCTTCCACCGTGCCCACGCGGTCGCCGAAACGGCACGTATCTCCCACGCGAATGACTTCGTCGCCCAGCACCGACATTCCGCCGAGCAGGTTTTCGAGAGTCTTTTGGGCCGCGAATGCAACCGCGATGCCGCCAATGCCCAGGCCGGCCAGCGCTGCGTTCATGTTGAAGCCGAGATTTTTCAGAATGCCGAAAATGGCCAGGATGACAATTGTCGCTTTCAGCATTCGCTCGCCCAGCAACATCAGCGAACTGGTTCCCAGGCGTTGCGCCGCGATGGCGCGGTCGCGGAAAATCCGCAGCATCCACTGCAGAATGCGCCACAATAACCAGAAAAAGCCGATGATTAAAATCACGCCCGCGATCTGCTGGTAGTAATGCCGCTGCAGAAGCGGCAGCCGCAGGTAGTGGACCAGAAGGCTGTGAATCAGCACGCTCAGAACCAGCCAAAGCGGGTTCGCAATGCGGTTCCGCAAAACCACCGCGGAAGAAGTTCGGTCGTGGATCCACAGCCGCAGCGGCCAGCGCAGAACGCGCACGGCTACAAACCCCAGCCCCGCCGCTACCGGGATGGCCACCAGCATTGCCAGCCACTGCCACACCGGCGCCCCGAGAAAGTTCGTACCGCACCAGTGCGTGGGGAAGGTGAGTTTCGACCTCGCGCACTTCATTCTGCTCGTAGAGTTCGGGAATTTTGGCCAGGGTGTCGGAGGAAATCAGCCAGATTTTCGCTCCACTGGGGTCAGTCGTGTGAACCAGCGTTAAGTCGGTTTCCACGTCCCCGGCGGCCAGCACTCCGATCCGCTGCCGGTCGAGCGGCACGCCTTCTTGCGGGACGCCATCTGGCTGATTGCTCACATGCCGCAGATTTCCGGAAAAAGCGCGGTCCATTACGACCTTCAGCTTCGAGGCCAGTTCTTCGCCTTGGGTCAGGCGACGGGCCGCGGGCATCTGCAGATATTGGGCCGCGGTGGAATAATTGCCGGCTTGTGCGGCCTGGAGAAAACCGAACAGAGTCCCGCTGGGCGTGTCACGTCCCAACGGATCTGCTGGGGTTGCGTTAGCAGGCGCACTGCTGCTCTTGGTGAGGGAGTCCGGTAATAGCTGAGCAGCAGCCGGAAGCAGGGCTGCGAAGCAAAACAGTAGCCATAATTGTCGCTTCAAGAAAGAGGACATGTTTGCTTCTCCACGACGAAGTCGCGGGCCGAACCGAACTTACTAAAAGGAAAAACCTGGGTGGAGCGCGAGTTCATTGTACAGAAAGGCAATCGGCTTCGAGTCCGTATGCACTCCGTGCCAGAGCGCTCAGGACCTCTTTGGCCGATAGACGTCCGTGCTTGTGCCAAAGAAGACTTCTGCCGCGTTCATGACGGTTTCTGAAAGCGTCGGGTGCGGATGGATGGTAAGCGCCACGTCCTTCGCCGTCGCGGCCATCTCGATGGCCAGCACGCCTTCGGCGATCAACTCTCCCGCGCCGGCCCCGACGATTCCAACGCCCAGCACCCGCTCGCTCTGCGGATCGATAACCAGCTTGGTCATGCCCTCGGGGCGATCGATGCCGACCGCGCGGCCCGATGCGCCCCAGGGAAACTTCGCCACTTTGACCTCACGATTCTCATTCTTGGCTTGCGTTTCCGTCAGCCCGCACCAGGCAACTTCAGGATCGGTGAACACCACCGCGGGGATCGCGGCAGGCTCGAACGCAACTTTATGTCCGGCGATCGCCTCGGCCGCGGTGCGCCCTTCATGCATTGCTTTGTGGGCAAGCATGGGTTCGCCCACGACGTCACCAATCGCGTAGACGTTAGGATCGTCGGTCTGAAGTTGCTTATTCACTTGGATGAAACCGCGCGGGCCGACTTTGACTCCAGTTTTTTCCAGGCCCGGGATCTCCGAGTTCGGCTTGCGCCCGACCGAAACCAGAACTTTATCGAATACTTTTTCACGTTCCTGGGCCTGTGCTCCGTCGAACGTCACGCGAATTCCATCCGCTTCTTCCTTCATCGCGGCGACGGTCGTGTTTAGCAGAATCGCAGCAAAGCTTTTTTCCAGCCGCTTGTGCAAAGGAAGAACCAGATCGCGGTCGGCTCCGGGCAGCAGTCCGGAAAGCATTTCCACCACCGTCACTTTGGATCCAAGCGCCGCATAAACGCTGCCCAGTTCCAAACCAATGTAGCCGCCGCCAATCACCAGCAGAGTGCCCGGAACATCGCTCAAGTTCAGCGCGCCGGTTGAATCCATCACGCGTGGCGAGTCCAACTTGAGGCTAGGAATAATCGCCGGCCGCGAACCCGTGGCTAGGATGATCCGGTCAAAACTCAGGTTGTCCGAGCTTCCGTTCGCACGTGCGACTCGCAGCGTGTTGGAATTCTCAAACGCCGCTCGCCCCTGGATGTATTCCACCTTACGCTGCTTTGAGAGCAAACCGAGCCCGCCCGTCAGCTTGTTCACCACGCCTTCTTTGAAAGACCGCAGACGAGCCAGATCAATCTTCGGCTCGCCGAACTCAATGCCCCAATTCTTGGCCTGCCGTGATTCCTCGATCAGATCGGCAACATGCAGCAAGCGCTTTCGATGGAATGCAGCCGCGATAAAGACACACGCCTCCAGGGTTCACCTCCGGATCGATCAGCGTCACGCTCAGGCCGAGATCGGCCGCGAGAAAGGCCGCGGCATAGCCCCCCGGCCCGGCGCCGACGACAGCGATTTTCACTTTCGGAGTGTCAGCCATTTCGGTTTGTGTTATCCCTGCACCGACAGCAGGAAGGGTTGTTCAAATGCTTCTGCGATCCAGCGCAGGAAGCGGGCAGCGTCGGCGCCATCGATCAGGCGATGGTCGTAGGAAAGTGATAGTGGCAACACCAGCCGCGGTTCAAACTTGCCATTCAGCCACACCGGCTGCATGCTCGATCGCGACAAGCCAAGAATCGCAACCTCGGGATGATTGACGATAGGCGAAAACCCCGTGCCTCCGATGCCTCCAAGATTGGTGATGGTAAACGTCCCGCCCTCCATCTCCTGAGGCGTAAGTTTTTTCTCCCGCGCTTTTTTGGAAAGCTGAGTCAGCTCGGCGGCCAGCTCAACGATGTTTTTCTTATCCACATCGTGAATAACCGGAACCAGCAGTCCGCGGTCCGTATCCACTGCGACTCCGATATGGATGTACTGCTTATAAATGATCTCTTCCTGCGTCATATCGATGCTGGCGTTGAACTGCGGGAAGACTTTCAGAGCCGAAGCACAAACTTTCAGTGCGATGGCGGTGACCGTCATTTTTCCGCCAGCCTCTTCCGCTCGCGGGGCAAAGCGGGCGCGTAACTGCTCGAGTTCCGTGATGTCAGCGTGGTCCTGCTGTGTAACATGCGGAATCGTGTTCCACGCTTCCCACACATGCTCGGCAGTCTTGCGCCGGACACCACGAATCGGAACCCGCTCAATTTTTCCCCATTTACTGAAGTCCGGAAGCACCGGCTCGGCGACGTGCGTGGCCGCCACGGGGACAGCCGAGGCTGCGGCCAGGCGCGCCTTGGCGCACGCTTTCACATCTTCTTCGCTGATGCGGCCACCCGGCCCCGTGCCTTTGACGTCGTGAATGTCCACACCGACTTCCCGCGCCAGCCGCCTGACCGATGGCGCTGCCGGCACCGGCTCGCGATGTTCCGTACCCGCGACTTTGCCCAGCTGTGCCGGCATGACAAACGGGCGCGCCGCAGGTAGAGGCTGATCTGGCGGGAGCGCCTCTTCTTCTGTCTTTCCCTCCGCCCGGATGGCCGCCTGGAAAGCCAGACGAGCCCCGGTCTGCCCCGTCACGTGTTCCACCGGATCGTGTTTGACAGGTTCTGGCCCCGCCGCTCCCCCTTCCAGCGTAAAGATCAACTGCCCGACTTTGACCTTCTGCCCTTCTTTGACTTTGACTTCTTTCACTACTCCGCTCACCGAAGAGGGAACTTCGACTACCGCTTTGTCGGTTTCCAGTTCCATCACCGGCTGGCCATCCGCAACCTTCGCGCCCGGAGAAATCATCAACCGCACCAGATCGCCTTCGTGAACGTTTTCTCCCAGTTCAGGCAATTTGAATTCGCGCGCGATAGGCGCAGTAGAAATTGCGGCAACTGGAGCAGCGCGACGCTCGGCGCGGGGCGCTTCGGCGGGTGAGGAACTGACCTGCTGCTGTGGAGTAGCCTGCGGCTTTTCGGGAATTTTGGCTTCAGGCGTTCGCGCCTTTGCCCCGGCGCCGTTCTCGACCGTGAAGATCACCTGGCCGACCTTGACCTTCTCGCCTTCTTTGACCCGAATCTCCTGCACCGTGCCGCTGACCGACGAAGGCACTTCGACCACCGCCTTATCGGTTTCCAGTTCCATCACAGGCTGGCCTTCGGCGACGTTCGCTCCCGGAGAGATCATCAGCCGCACCAGGTCCCCCTGGTCAATATTTTCGCCGAGTTCCGGCAACTTAAATTCCGTCAACGCACATTCCTTTCCTGGGCTCTTCTCTGTGTTCTCGTGTCCTCTGGGGTTAAGGTTCTTCCCTAGGTGATCGCAGGGTTCGCCTTCTCCGGGTTAATGCCGAGATCCCCAATCGCTTGGCCGACTAGCTCGGGCTTTACCTGCTTCTCCCGCGCCAAAGCAGTCAACGTAGCCAATACGATGTGCTTGGCGTCCACTTCAAAAAAGTCGCGCAACGCCACCCGGCTCTCGCTCCGCCCGAAACCATCAGTGCCCAGCGCCATCAGGGGTCTCGGCATCCATTGCGAAATCGATTCCGGCAGCACCTTCATGTAATCCGATGCTGCGACCAGCACGCCGGGCGCATCTTTAAGGCACCGGCTCACATAGGGAACCCGCGGTATCTGCCCCGGATGCAGCATATTCCACCGTTCACAATCATTGCCATCGCGATACAACTGCTTGTAGCTGGTAACGCTCCACACATCAGCGGCCACGCCATATTTCTGTCCCAGAATCTCCTGAGCTTTCAGCACCTCGTACATGATGGTGCCGCTCCCAAACAGCTGCGCCCGGAGTTGAGCATCCTTCTTATTTGAAGATCTGAAACGATACATTCCCTTCAGAATGCCCTCGCGCACATCCGTGCCCGCAGGCATTTCCGGCATTGGCAACGGCTCATTGGTGACCGTAAGGTAATAGAAGATTGACTCCTGGTCCACGTACATGCGTTTGATGCCGTCCTGAATAATCACCGCAATTTCGTAGGCAAAAGCGGGATCGTAAGCCAGCAAGTTCGGCACCGAAAGCGCCAGCACATGGCTGTGACCGTCCTGATGTTGCAGACCTTCTCCCGCCAACGTGGTTCGTCCTGCGGTACCTCCTACTAGGAAGCCACGCGTTCGCATGTCGGCCGCTGCCCAGATCAGATCGCCGATCCGCTGGAAGCCGAACATCGAGTAATAAATAAAAAACGGTATCGTATTGATGCCGTGGTTTGCGTAAGCCGTGCCCGCCGCGATGAACGAACTGATCGATCCTGCCTCCGTGATGCCCTCTTCCAGAATCTGGCCGTTCTTGGCTTCCTTGTAATAGAGCAGCGTATCCATGTCGACCGGCTCGTACAGCTGCCCGACGCTCGAATAAATTCCCACCTGGCGGAAAAGCGCTTCCATGCCGAAAGTGCGTGCTTCATCCGGAATGATCGGCACAATGAGCTTGCCGATTTCGGGATCGCGCAGCAGCTTGGCCAGCAGCCGCACGAAGACCATGGTCGTGGAGACTTCCCGGCCTTCCGTTCCCTTATAAAATTCTTCGAAGTGCGTTTCAGAAACCGGATTCAGCGGTTTGGCCCGCACTTTCCGCTCGGGCATGTACCCGCCAAGCTGCTTTCGCCGCTCCTGCATGTAAAGCGCTTCCGGACTGTCGTCCGCCGGCCGGTAGAACGGCGCATCCTGCAGTTTCTCGTCAGGAATCGGGATGCCAAAGCGCGAGCGGAACATTCGCAACTCATCTTCATTCAGCTTTTTCTGCTGGTGCGTGATGTTCTTGCCTTCGCCGGCTTCGCCCAGTCCGTAACCTTTGATGGTCTTCGCCAGAATGATGGTCGGCGAGCCCTCATGTTCCACGGCAGCTTTGTAGGCTGCATACACCTTGATGGGATCGTGCCCGCCCAGCCGCATCCGCGACAGTTGCTCGTCCGAAAGATGCTCCACCATTTTCAGCAGCCGAGGATCGGAACCAAACAGGTTCTGCCGGAAGTAGGCTCCACTCTCGACAAAATACTTCTGATATTGTCCGTCGGAGATTTCACCCAGGCGACGGACCAGCAGACCATCGCGGTCATGCTGGATCAGTCTGTCCCAGTCGCTACCCCAGACCACTTTGATAACGTTCCAGCCAGCGCCGCGGAAAATGGCTTCGAGTTCTTGGATGATCTTGCCGTTGCCGCGCACCGGCCCATCCAGCCGCTGCAAATTGCAATTCACTACGAAGATGAGGTTGTCGAGTCTCTCCCGGGACGCCAGCGTGATCGAGCCCAAAGATTCCGGCTCATCCATTTCGCCATCGCCAAGGAAGGCCCAGACCTTTCCGCCAGTCGAAGTCTTCAGCCCGCGGTCTTCCAGGTAACGCGCAAAGCGCGCCTGATAGATCGCCTGAATCGGCCCCAGCCCCATCGAAACCGTCGGAAATTCCCAGAAGTCGGGCATCAGCCAGGGATGCGGATACGAAGAAAGTCCTCCGCCCGGCTTCAGTTCCCGCCGGAAGTTCTGCAATTTTTCCTCTGGAATGCGGCCTTCGAGATATGCCCGGGAGTACATTCCAGGCGCGGCATGGCCTTGGAAATAAACGATGTCGCGGTCGCCAGTTTCGGTCTGGGCGCGCAGAAAATGATTGAAAGCAACTTCGTAAAGCGTAGCCGCCGAGGCGAAAGTGGAAATATGGCCGCCAATACCTTCCTGGATCTTATTGGCCCGTACCACCATGGCCAGAGCGTTCCAGCGCACCAGGCTCTTGATCCGCCGTTCCATCTCCTGGCTGCCGGGGAAGGGCGGTTGCTGCCGCGAGGGGATGGTGTTCTGGTAGGGTGTGGTCGCGGTGAAAGGGAGATTGACCCCAGCCTCCCGCCGCGCGTGCAGCGAGAGCTGTTGCAACAGCCGGCCAGCGCGGTCCGGTCCACCCTTCGACAGCACGTAGTCCAGCGAATCAATCCACTCCCGGGTTTCAAGTACTTCCATTCCGTCGGTTTGCGTCTCTGCCACGGCAGGTCTCTCCGTCCTATAAGGCTGAATCTTAGATGATAGTCAATTATGCGAAATTTTGCTGACACGATCGGGGGCCAACGCGTTCACAATTGCGTCTTTTGCGCGGGGGCGTGCGTGCCATAGCGGGAATAGGGAGAATCTATATGGAATGGGGGCTCGGAGGCGGATTATCCGGGGATATAATTAGGTTGTTACCTTTTCCTTCGTCCCGACCATCAAACATAAGCGGCATCTACGTCCAAGAATAAGCCGTTAACCATGCCATCGAGACAACGACGCCAAAATAGGAGAACTCTCATGCCGAAACAAACCGCATCAGTAAACCACAGAAAAGCCAGCGCTCAACCCCACTTTCATCAGAGGGCCAAGGAAATCCAGCAATACGGGACCGTCAGCCACGCTTTGCCCCTTGGTCTCGAGGAGCCTGTACGCCTGGAGATGAGCGAACAGCTCAACCAGCTTCTCGCCGATACTATGACCCTGCGCGATCTCTACAAGAAATCACATTGGCAGGTGGCAGGGCCGACCTTCTATCAGCTCCATCTCCTCTTCGATAAGCACTTCGGAGAGCAAGCCGAACTCGTGGATACCATCGCGGAGCGCATTCAACTCCTGGGAGGAGTGAGCCTTGCCATGGCTCCCGATATTGCCGAGACCACGCGCATTGAGCGTCCTCCCCGCGGACGGGAAGAAGCGCCGGTACAGATTTCGCGCTTGCTCGATGCCCACCAGATCATCATCGAAGAATGCCGCACCCTCGCCGCGCGCGCTTCCCAGTTGGGAGACGATGGCACCAACGATATGGTCGTCAGCGAAGTGCTGCGCACTAATGAACTGCAAGTCTGGTTCTTGAGCGAGCATCTGGTCAGCGTGCCTTTGTCAGACGTCAACGACGAAGTCGCCTGATCGCAGGGCGCCATTCAGGCTTGATACCGGGGCTGGCCAAAAGCCAGCCCTGAACCTTGTTTGTCTCCGTGGACGTCCTCTTCCCCATAAGTCTCAACACCCATCTTTAATGTTTTTCCCCAAAGCGCCGATGGAATGGCTGCAGAGGATTTTCCTTATGCGCGCAGTTACGTTGCTCGTCCTTTCCGTATCGCTGTCATTTTTCCTAGCCTGCGCCCCGGTCAAAACAAGTACCGTCACCTCGAACTCTCCCCGCTCCTACAATGGCAGCGCCTCGGTAGGAGACTTTCTAACTATCACGCTGAATCCTTCTGCCCAGACTCTCACCTACGCCAACCTTTCGAACCAGGAGCAGGGAACCATTCCTTATCAGGTCAACGCCGACGGCACCTATACGCTCAACGATCCCGATGGCAACCTGATCGCCGCCTACGAAGTTCCCAACTACGCTCTGCTGGTGCAAGCCGCCAAAGCTGGCCCCAATCAGGATCAGCCGGCCCTGATCACGGCGGTAGAGCGAGGCAATATCTCCATCTCCACCTGGGCGAACCATGGCTTCAATTACATGCAATTCCGCACGGCTTCCGGGGGGTTAGAGCTAGGCTCGGTGAGTCTGGATCCACAGGGTAACATCAGCCTCTCGAGCTATTGGCCCTACGGTTCGGTCAGCGAGGGCAACGCGTTCCACCAGGGAGGTTTCGCTGCCGACAACTTTCAGCCCGATCCTTCCGGAAGCTTCCTCACCATGCCCGACGACAACGGGACCTTCGACTACGTGTTCGGAACCGGCAACGGAATCTTCGCCGTCGATTCTCCGAACGGCGCGATTCTGGGTTTGAAGAAGGCAGCCAGCAAAAATTTCGATCCCGCCTTTGCCGGAACCTACAAGGCCATCTATTACGAGAAGACAGGTGCGAGCACAGGACCGAATAACGCGGAATCAGGCACGCCCAGCCTGGGAAACGCAACTCTGCTGATCAGTGCCAGCGGCCAGGTAACCATCGAAGACGACCAGGGCGCAATATTGATTGTAGCTACTCTGCACCCCGTGGCCGACACCAGCTATCTGGTTGGCGCAGGCGAACTGCAGGACCCGTGCAACGGGCTTTTCACCTTCCGAGTGGCGACTGCCAACTTTCAGCAGGATGTTTTCGTGAGCTTTATGGATCGGGCCATGCTGTTTTCTTCTTTTAAGGCAAATCTTCCATGGGGCTCAGGCAACACCTACGACTATTTGTATGGCGTAGGCCTCAAATAGACTTAGAACGTCCTTAGTAGTTTGTTGTGGGAGGGCACGGCTTGAGTCGTGCCGCAGACTTACGTCCCCGCACCTTTCGCTTTAGCCTTTTGCTCGGCCTTCACCGCATACATCTCTTGATCGGCACCGTCCAGCAGTTCGCCCAGCGTTTTGCCCTCCGCCCACTGGGCAACGCCGATGCTCAGGCTCAATGCAAAATTCTCCAGATGGCCGGCCCGGTTCCACTCCGCGATGCTGCGATTGATCCGTTCAATCACCGTCTTCGCGCCCTCCAGCGGAGTATCGGCGAGGATCAGCAGGAACTCATCGCCGCCGTAGCGAAACACCGCATCGGAGCCTCGAACCGAGGCCTTCAGCAACGCGGCCGTGTCCGCCAACACCACATCGCCTTTCAAATGCCCGAACCGCGTGTTGACCTCTTTGAAACGGTCAACATCCACCAGCATCATGGAGAGCGGCTTGTCCGATCGCCGCGCCTGACTGATGAATCTTCCCGCCATCTCTTCCAGCGAACGGCGGTTGAGGATCTCTGTCAGCGGATCGGTGAACGATTGCTGACGCATCAGTTCATTCTGGATGGTTCTCGAGATCAGTTCCTCGCGCGCCCGGCGCAGTTCGAGACGGCGCGAAGCCAGATAAATGTTGAGCAGCGCCACCAGGGTCAGTAAACCCAGTACCAGCGGCCGGGAAACCGTGATTTCAAAATGAAAGGCTTCTCGCTTGAAGAAAGCTGCAGGAAAGAGAATAGCCAGCAGGCCAGCACTCACCAGCAACCCGGTGACGGAAACGATCGTCCAAAGCTCCCAGTCGCGCTTTTCGAGGTTGGAAAGCTGCTGGTTGACGCGAGCCAGGACGCTGTCGGTTTGTTGGTACATTCGAAAATCTCGTCAGGAACGCCCTCGATTCTACTCTGGGGCTCAGGGATTCCGACGAGTACGAAAGTAATCGTCGGTTTTTCGACGACGCAAGGGGGTTGCTTTTTTTACGTGATCAGCGGCGCATTGATCATCCCGGCCGTGCCGAACACCCTCCGGTAGCGCTCCACTTCGGAAGGCGGTCCGATCGCTTTAGCGTAATTGTCGGAAAGCTTCACCGCCGGTCGGCCCTCGACTTCGGACACTTTGCAGATCATGCTGATCGGGTCGAATCCGGCGCCGCCATCAGGATCGCAGCCGCGGAAATCGTTGGTCAGCAAAGTCCCCCAGCCGGCGCTGAATCGGATGCGGCGGCCAGGTACCCACCGTCTCCTGTCCTGGAAGTCCGCTGCGCTGCGGAAATCCTGGGCTGTCGCGCCGCCTTGGATCGTCCCTCCGAAATAGGCATGCAGACCCAGCATGTCATCGATATCGAGCGCGTCCGAAGCGATAATCAGTTTGTCGCGTGGCTCCCGGCCACGCGCCTTGAGCCAATCGATGTATTCGTCCCCGGCTACATAGGGGTCTTTGCTGTCGATGCGCTGGCCCGTCCATTCGGACGCCCAGCTCGGTGCCCCGGCCAGGAATTGCGTGGTTCCAAAAGTATCCGGCAACATGATGCGCAGCGCGCCTTCGTAAGTGCTCTGCCACATCTCCAGCACGTGATATTGAGAAGCTTTCAGGGCATCGTCATCCGGCGCCAGCGCGGCGAGGGCCATGGGAATCTCATGCGCGTTGGTCCCGATAGCCTCAAGGTCGTGCTTATGGGCGAGGAAGGCATTTGATGTCCCGATAAAGCCCCTGCCCAGATTCGCCTCCATGGCGTTGACCACGTATTCCTGCCACAGGAAGCTATGGCGGCGCCGGGTTCCGAAATCGGCCACGCTGAGCCCGGGAACACCGCGCAGCCGTTCAATCTTGCTCCACAGTTTCGTCTTTGCCCGCGCATACAAGATGTCGAGGCCAAACTCGCTGAGTCGCTTCAGATTGGCTCGGGTCCGCAGTTCATCGATAATGGAAAGCGCATACAGCTCCCACATCGTGGTCTCGGTCCAGAGACCGTCGAACGTCAGATCAAATTGGCCGTCTTTCACTGACAGCGTGTAGTCCGACAATTGGAAGTCTTTTTCCAGCCATTCCAGGAATGCCGGCTCAAAAATCCCGCGGCGACCATAGAAAGTGTTGCCGGCCAGCCAGACAAGTTCAGATCGGCGAAACCGGAGTTGCCGGACGTGCTCCATCTGCGCGGTGAACTCGTGGGCCGAGAACAGGTCGGCCAGACGTACCGAAGAGGAACGGTTGAGCAAAGAGAACGACACGCGAGTCTTGGGGAAATGCTTCCAGATAAACTGCAGCATCAGCAGTTTGTAGAAGTCCGTATCGAGCAAGGATCGCGTGACCGGGTCAAGTTCCCAGTTGTGGTTGTGCGCCCGCTCCGCGAAGTTAACGATCATCGGGGAATGTATTCAGGAAGTCGCCGAAAAAGGTTGGAGGCGCGGGTCGGAATCGAACTTGAGGCGCTAAGCAGGCGTGAAGGAGTCTCGCAAGAGGCGACTGGGAGCCTGCTGCCGAAATCCCGAGCTGGAGCGAGGGACCTCAAGTGGAAAAGAGGTAGAACGCGAGCTGGAGGCGCGGGTCGGAATCGAACCGACGCATAAAGGTTTTGCAGACCTCTCCCTTACCACTTGGGTACCGCGCCCCGCATAATAAGTTAGCGTCTGGTCAGAAAAAAGTCTACTGACGGAAAGTTGGCAAACTCGACATCACATGACCGAGCCAGCCAAGCCAACCAAAACGATAACGACGATGCGCCAGTTCCTTCCGAAAATCTGGAGCGGGAGACGGGATTTGAACCCGCGACTTCGACCTTGGCAAGGTCGCACTCTACCACTGAGTTACTCCCGCTCAGTCTAGTGATTATAAACGACCCTCGAAACCGCCAGCAATGCGCGGCCCAAGTCCGGTCCGTCCGTTGCGTAGAATGCCCATTCCGGCGTTGTGCGACGGTCGCACAAGATTGCTGGCGCCAGGGACAGTGACCAGCCCCACCTTTTCGGGGAAAGGCTCCGAATCGGGTCCTTGTGGTTCAAGACCGTCTGGCGCCCTATGGCTTCGGCACAGGGTCGGTAGTTCTGGCCGTGATCCGGTTACGCACGTCCCAAAGCTCCTTATAAAAAAGGTGCTCCATGCGCTGATGCAGGACTTCCACTGGCGTGCCCATCGTGCCCACCACGCCTCCGCCGATGATCCGCTGGGCGAGCTTGAGATGATGAAAGCGAAACAGGTGCATGCGCTCGTCGAAATCGAGCAGTTGCTCAGCCAGTTCGTGCAGGTCAAAAAATTCTGCATGGCGGCGGTACAGTTCATCGACACTGAGACCTGATTTTTGGAGCTGGGCGTGAAAAGCTTCTCCCAGGCGAGGGCCGATGTGGAGCAGGGCCAGAAAGCCGGGTGAGTCAAGGCCGCTGCCGTGCCCCAACCCCGCGCGGATCAAGTGGTAGTCGTAGGGCGTGATCGTTTCCAGAACGTGCAGCATGGAGATGGGATATTCCAGCATCTGATTGCCGCGACGCAGCAGGCGCGCGGCGTTCGGGAAGTCGCCCTGCACAATGAGTTCATTCGCGCGACCCAGCTCCCAGGCAATCCCCTTCATGAGTAGCTCTGAAGCCTGATGGACAACTTGAAACGTCAATTCGTCCGGATGCAGAAATTCGTCAGGCCGTTTCTGGAGCTCCAACAATTCATCCGTCCGCAGGTAGCGTTCATAGTCCGAGGCCCCTTTGCCGGGCAGGACGGGTTTTCGCAGATCGTCCACGAGAATCCTTCGTTGTTAATTCAGGCTGAGTGCCCGGTCCATTGCGGGTCTTTCTCCGGAGTGACAATTTCGCCATCGCGCATATGAATGATGCGGTCTCCGTATTCGGCCGCGGCCGGGTTGTGGGTAATCATCATCACCGTCTGGCCCAGTTCCTTGTTCGAATGCCGCAGCATGCTCAACACGACGTCTGAGTTCTTCGAGTCAAGGTTACCAGTCGGTTCATCGGCCAGTACGATGGCGGGCTTGTTGATCAGGGCGCGAGCCAGGGCCACGCGCTGCTGCTCGCCACCGGAAAGTTCCGACGGACGATGATGCAGGCGCTTCTCCAATCCAAGCAAGCGCGTAATCTTTTCGAAATACGCGGCATCGCGGTTTCCGTTGGAGCCAGCGATGTCTACCGCGATCTCGATGTTAGAGCGCGCGTCGAGTGTGGGAAGAAGGTTGAATTTCTGGAAGACGAAGCCGATCTTGCGTTTGCGCATGCTCGTACGCTGGGAATCGGAAAGCTGGGCAAAATCCGCTCCATCGATGACCACATGGCCGGAATCGGCGCGGGTCAGTCCGCCGAGAAGATAGAACAAAGTCGACTTGCCGCTTCCCGAGGGGCCGACGATGCTGACAAACTCCCCCTTTTGCACCGCAAACGAGACCCCGCGCAACGCGGGCACTTCAACCTTGCCCACGCGATAGGTTTTGCGCAGATCTACGGCTTCGATGAAAGAGCCCATGCAAGCACTTGATCTTACACGAAGGGTGAATTGGAGAGGCAGTGCTTAGGCCATCATCCTCGTCGTAATCACTTGCAGCTTGATCTCCGGAGCGATCGCGCGTAGGGCGGCCTCCGAGACATTCTTTTGGCTGATGGCAGATCCTTCCATCTCGACGAGGACCGCTCTTGAGATCGCCGAATAATTCTCGCCTGCGACGATGAATGCGGCCAGCGCTGTCTGCAGAGGCGAAAGGCTGGGGTTGAAAGCGACGTTCTCGATGTACGAACCCTTATATATGCGACCGGGCTGCGTGCCGAGCGCAACTGCCGAATGAGCTTTGCTGTAGGGCGCATAGGACTTCCGCGCCGCATCCCAGGCGGCGACCGTCAACTCGTCGGACGAGTTTGTGAGCGGAAGCAGATCAGCATCCTTTACCGGGAAAGCGCCGTCGGGAAACCCGAGATCTTTGGGACCGAAGGCTAAAGGCAAGAGGTTAGAAAGTTTCTCGGCAGGTTTAGCTTCGATCAATATCCGAATATCGCCTGCAGGAGAAAGTTCCTGCATGAATTGCCGGCAATGACCGCAGGGCGCTGCAGTTACCGCAATCGCGGAAACCCCGCGGTCCGAGTGCATGTACGCATTCGAGAGAGCGGCCTGTTCGGCGTGCACCGAGAAATTTAGAGGCTGTCCGGGAATCTCGATGTTGGCCCCCAGATACAAGCTGCCACTCACGCCGCGTACCACTGCGCCAACTTTATAGTCAGAGATCGGGGGGCGGGAGTAAGTGCGCGCCAGCGGAAGCAACCCTACCATCACGGCGTCGATACTCTTTTGCTCGGCAGCCAAAAGGGCGTTCACCTGCGCTTCCGGAATCTGCCCGCTGAACCCGGGGCGGTTCAGCAGGCGATGCAGGTTATCGCGTGATGTTTGCTTGAAACTGGGTAAGAGCGAGTCGAGAGCGTTCCCCGTTGTTTTGCTCTGGGGGGCTCCCGTATCGCCAGGCGTCAGATGCATACTGAGCAATCCTACGCCAGCCGCACTCAGCGCCGTCAACGCAGTCCGCCGGCTAACGCTCTGGTTCGAGGACACGCTCAGGCAACGCCGGCGCCTGCGCCAACGGCTACCTCTGGCTGAGGCACGGGCGCGCGCTTCGGGCCGCGCTTTCGGACGAGCAGCACGCGAATTCGCTCGAGAAGTTCTGCGGGCGCGTACATACCCTTAGGAAGGAACACGTCGGCCCGTGTGTCATGGTCGTAGATCTTAGCCTTGCCGGAGAGCAGGATTGCGGGAGTTTGCGGAGAAATGTCCTTAATGGCGGCGATCAGCTTGCCCCCATCAAGTCCCGGCATGATGAGATCGGTGAGCACCAGGTCCACTCCGCCTTTCTTGAATTGCTCCAGCGCTTCCTGGCCGCTGACGCAGGGAAGCACGCGATATCCGCGGGTTTCCAGCATGACTTTGCGAATGGAAAGGGACTGTTCGTTGTCGTCTACGCAGAGGATCGTTCTCTTGGGTTTCATTCTTGTTTCCGAATGACGGGCCGCAGGCGCCGCGTCCGGGGGAATCCGAAAACTTTCTAATCTTTTTTGAACTGCGAACCAGAGGCATCCTAAGCGCGGGAAACTTTTCTGTAAAGTGCCGCGCATGCTAATGGGAAGTTCGTGCCATGAAGAATTTTTCCGGCGAGCGTTTCACGGTTTGTTTTGCGGTGAACGCACGGCCGCACGCCTAGAAGAAAACTTCTCCGCGAAGAACTTCCACAGCATTTCCACCCACGCGCACGTTAACCACTCGGTCATGAGTGCGCCCGGCCCTGACAAAAATGCGGCTCGGCCGTTTCATCTCGACTCCCTGTTCAATCAGCACACGTTCTTCCGGCTGAACTATGCCGTGGGCCGCCATCCAGGCCGCAGCGCAGCCGGCCGCCGAACCCGTAGCGGGGTCCTCGCCGTTGTAGAAAATCATGCGGGCGTGCAACCGAGCCGCGGGATCGACGGTCTCGCGGCTGACGAAGTAAAAGAATTTTCCTCCTGACTTTTCCAGGTATTCCGCCGAGCCCCTGACGTCCACTTGCAGCTGCTGCATCACTGCCAATCCGCGCAAGGGCACCATCGTGAACGACAAGCCCGTGGAAACCGTCTGAATGGGCAGCGAAGGGTCGATATCGCCGTCGCGCAACCCGGCGGCGCGCACCACGGCTTCCCGGTCGTGCGCCACTCCGAATTCCGGATCTTTCTGACTCATCTCGCCAAAAGCCGTTGCGCCTGCATTTTCTTCAAACCGCACGGGGATTTTTCCGGCCTGCAGGTCCAGAGCGACCTCCGCGGCGCCGCTCGTGCCGCGCAACGCAAAAGCGGTGCCAAGCGTGGGATGCCCGGCGAACGGCAGCTCCTCCTGCACGGTAAAGATGCGGACACGGATGCCACGCTCGTGCTCGGTAGCGGCGTCGCGGGGCAGAACGAAGGTGGTCTCCGATAGATTCATCTCCCGCGCGATCGTCTGCATTTCAACATCGGTCAGGCCCGTGGCATCAGAAAAAACCGCGAGAGAATTACCTTCGAAGGGTTTGGATGAGAACACGTCCCACTGCGCGAAGCGGAATCGGCGCAAGTCTATTGCCATGGCCCCATAATTGTAACGCGACCGAATCACACCCACGGCATTGACTGAGTTTTGCTGGCCCGGTATTCTTTACCCCATGTACTTCTTTTGCATGCCGTGCTGCCCCTGCTGTTGTACTTGGGCGCCGGGGTGCGAGTAGCGCAAAGAGACAGCCACCCACCCGGCGTCGATTGAGCGAGTCCAAAACAAAATTTCAGGTTATTAAAGGAGATGAACCGTGTCACTACGCATCAACGATACCGCTCCTGATTTCACAGCCGAGACTACACAGGGCACCATTCACTTTCACGAGTGGGTCGGCGACGGTTGGGCGATCCTTTTTTCTCACCCCAAGGATTTCACCCCGGTGTGCACCACTGAACTCGGTTACATGGCGGGCCTGCAGCCCGAATTCACCAAGCGCAACGCCAAGATTCTCGGACTGAGTGTCGACCCGGTCACCGATCACAAGAAATGGGCTGCCGACATCGAAGAGACCCAGGGCCACAAAGTGGCTTTCCCGATGATCGGGGATCCTGAGCTCAAGATTGCCAAGCTCTACGACATGCTGCCGGCTGAAGCGGGAGAGAGTTGCGCGGGGCGCACCGCCGCGGACAATGCCACCGTGCGTACGGTGTTCGTCGTCGGCCCGGACAAGAAGATCAAGCTGCAGTTAAGTTATCCGATGAGCACCGGCCGCAACTTCGATGAAGTGCTGCGCGTCCTGGATTCGATTCAGCTCACGGCCAAGCACAAAGTCTCCACGCCGGTGAACTGGAAGCAAGGCCAGGACGTGATCATCAGCGGTTCAGTCTCCAACGAAGAGGCGCAAAAGCTGTATCCTGGCGGCTGGAAAGCGCCCAAGCCGTATCTGCGGATCGTTCCGCAGCCGCGATAACCGTATCTCGTATGGCGCGGGCGCTCCAGCCCGCGCCCTTACGCTATCTGACTGACCTCGCTGGGACGATATCAGCCTTACAGCCGTACCCTTTGGTCGGATAGTTATGCTCTTTTGTCATTGCACCCAAGAACAAAGCGACGGGGGATTACCGATTCACGGCCGCGAGCTCGGAACTGGCGCTCCGCGACCATTACTTAGGTGCACGCGAGACAGCAACGTATGTGGGCCACCGTACAGAAATTCAAGGGCGACGTTTTGGCTTGCATACCCCAGCAGGTTGTAGTTGCCCATTCGGAAGCCGTCGTTAGCATTGTAGCGGCCGGGGTACCAGGCGTAGACCGCGGTCATGGTGCCGGCGTAGGGAGCGGCAAGGGCTGGGAAAGAGAACACGCGATTGCCATCGCTCCCGTGTCGTGCGGTAAAGGTGGAAATCATCGCATGCCTCAGCCGCGGAAGGAAACCTTTGCACTCACACCGGTAATACAACGTGTCTTGGCGGAAGGCCTCAGCCAGCGTGTAACGCGTCGTGGTGCTTACGGCTGCGATGGCAAAGTTCGACCCCAGTCGTTTGCCGTAAGCCTCCGATCCCTGCTTCCATTCCGGCGGGGTGTTGTACGCCTGGTTGACCCCGGCGGCGAGCACGGCGCCGATGATGGGGTAGGGACCGAACGCGTCGAAGAAGTAGTTTCGGAGCTTGGTTTCCTCAGTCGGAGGGATGTACGCCAGATCGGGTTGCCCATGGGGAGTGGCCCGCGACGATAGGACAGCGGCGCCATCACCCGGAGATTGCGCCTTTGCCCGCACTGGTAGAGCTGCGAGGCCCGCCAGGACCAGCAGTGAGAGCATCATCCCATGCATTTTCATTTCGGGATTCTCCTTGGATCAACCCAGGACCGGGCGCAGTCAGGAGCCAACACTCTACTACGCGTCGGGGAGAAAGTCGCACCCAAAGTAGCTTTTTCCGAATTATGCGCTTTTGGATGTTTGCTTGTGAGATCAGGATGGCATGGCGGCCGCCGGCTCACTTCTTGCGGTTGTAGGTGAAATCGTACTCGACAGTCCAGGTTTTTCCGCCGTCGGTCGAACCCTGGCTGAACTGGCGAACCTTGTCTGGTCCCAGATTGAAGAATTGCAGATGGCGCTGGAGCTTCGTTCCATCGGACTGGGGAAGCTCATCGGTGTAGAAATCCATCACCCCGTCTTTCAGCCCGCCGTAGAAGTGAATCATGCCCCCGATGTTATCGGCCCAGAACTGTTCCCAGCGCTTGAGGCTCGCGTTATAGGTGTTGTAGCTCTTGCCCTCGTATCCGCTGTTGCCGAGGGAAGTCCAGTTCTCCCAGATCACGCAATCGCCGATGGTTCGTTCAATGTGGCTGATTCCGGCGGGCTCAGCGCCCCGCGTGGTTACCA
Source organism: uncultured Acidobacteriota bacterium (assembly GCA_963759395.1). Taxonomy (GTDB): domain Bacteria; phylum Acidobacteriota; class Terriglobia; order Terriglobales; family Acidobacteriaceae; genus CAVWZH01. The sequence continues at coordinate 1,248,456 of CAVWZH010000007.1, forward strand.
CGTTCCAGTCTCCGACCCAGAAATCGAACTGCCGGTTCTCCGCGGTGTAATCGCAGGGGGTTTGATTGTGCCGGGTTTGCTCGAGCATGCCAGCGAACCGCGGGTCACTCCGAAGGGATGCGAGGTCAGGATCGGTGTTCATCTGGTCGGGATGCGAATAGCCCTGCTTGACCGCTTCGGCCAACTGTGCGAAAGCTTTGTCGGTCTGGCCGAGCGAAGCGAAGACGCCCGCCAGGTTGTATCCCACGATCGAAACGGGCACACCTTTGTCGCGAGCCTTTTGGAGGGCATCGAGCGCCTTCTGGTGCTGGCCCGTCGCCTGCAAACTGACTCCAAGCCGATACCAATAGCGGGGATTCTCGGGCTGGACCTGAGTTAGCTGCTGGTAAAGCGGTCGGGCCTTGTCCCAGTCTTTTGCCGTGTAGGCAGAATTAGCATTGGACGCGAGGCTATCGACAGAGGAACTCTGCGAGTCGGCGTACGCAAAGGGGACGAAAGCGATCCACAAATACGCGAGCAGAAGCAGGCTTCGCGTCGAGCTCATGGAATTCTCCGGGGCAACAAGGAATTAGGAGCTACATGAATGTAGCGCACAGGTGTTAGCCGACAGACTGCGGGGGACTGTCGCATGGGTTCCTGGGATAGCAAGGCAGAACGGGACCACGGATGGTAGTCCTGCGAGTTGCTTGGGGACCAACTAACCCAGTTTACGAGCTAGCGGCATCCGCCGAGTCGTTTGTCCGGTTATCATGGACGCGCCGTTCGTTCCCCCGGCATCCACGGAAGCGCATGTCGTCCGGTGACGGTCCCGGTCTTCAAAACCGGCGGGTGGCAGGTCTTCCTGTCATCGGTGGGTTCGACTCCCACTCGCTTCCGCCAGTTTCGTTTGGGTTCCCTCGGCTGCGCTCGGGATTTCGGCGTGCGGCTCCCGCTGCGCTCACGCCGCACAAACGCCTCAACTTCAAAACCGGCGGGTGGCAGGTCTTCCTGTCATCGGTGGGTTCGACTCCCACTCGCTTCCGCCATTTGTTTTTAGCTAGGCTCATCCCGCTCCAATCTCAGAATGGGAGCTGCAATCAAAATAGGTTTGCTGTGATAAAAACGTGATAGAAATTTTTCGCGAACTCATCCGATCCTCGGTTTCCAACCACCTGTGGCGGTGCAGTGAGGGCTGTGCTATTTCTTCCGTGCAATCGAGGCATCTTCCATATTGGCCTGCTTGTTCCACCCGTGGAAACGTGAGAAGTCACCCGCGTTCCATGCCTCGCGGAGTCCAGGAGTACTGAGATCCCAGTCTGGGCGGATTTCGCTCGTCACGGCGCGCAGGTCGTGCCAAAGATCGACGACCGAGGGACGGCCCCAGAACCAGTAGCCGTTGTAGATGCTGTAAATCACACGACCCGGCTTGAGCACGAGCGTATGCGGGATCATCGGATTGTGCTCGGGGTCGGTGTACTCCTGGATGTCGAGATCCTTCTGAACCGTTCGACCGGGGTCCGAAAGGAATGGCCACACGGCCCCGACTGACGCACGGAATTCCTGAAGAGTATGGTGTTCGTCGGTGGCGATCGTGGCGATCTGAGTGTACGCCACCGCGATCTTCGGGTAGAACGCGGCGAGTTCCAAATGCTGCTGGTGCTCCTTTGGGCAATAGTGGCCGCGCGCGAGCGTAAGGATCAGCGGATCATCGCCCTGTAGCTCGCTGAGCTTGCGCAGTTTGGCCGTGTGATCGGGCAGTTCGTAGTCGGGGAAAATGCCTCCGGGCACAATATCAGAACGCATGATTTGACTCCTCCCGTTTCTCTCAAAGATCTTCCTTTAAAGATCCAGCGTGACACCCGCGTTCGGCTGGGAGCAGCATACGAGCACGTTCCCGGGGGCGGGCCGCTCGAGTGGTTCGGGTTGATAAGAAACCGATCCGCCAATCAGACCAGTCATGCAGGTATGACACACTCCAGTCCGGCACGACCATCTGACCGGAACATCGCACGCTTCCGCCAGTTCAAGCAAGCTCGCGAATTTCGGATCCCAAGCGGCGGTAATCCCGCTACGCGCGAATGAGACTGAGGGGCCCGGTCCGGGCGGCCCTTGTGGCAGGTGAGGAGTGTGATCAACCTGCGCCATACCAGGCGTAACCGCCTCAAGAGAACCGAAGATTTCCGTGTGCACATTCCCGGCGAGCACACCCCAGTTTCCGAGGCCATCGCGCATACTCTGCAAGAATGAAGATGGTCCACACAGATAGAAGTCACTACCCTGTGACACGCCGATTCTCTGTAGCAAAGCTGCGTCAATGTGCCCGGGAGCATCGAAGTCTGCCCCGACTTGGTCGGTTGCAGCGGGCCTGCTGTACACGATGTATCCTCGTCCGCGAGAGAGCTGTTTCAGCAATGAACGCGATTCTTCCGCAAATGGATGGTCGACGCGATTGCGCGCTCCATAGATCCACCAGATTTCTCGTTGCGATTTTTCAGCGGCGAGTGCGTGCAGCATCGACATCACGGGCGTTGCGCCCACTCCAGCGCTCAGCAGAACCACAGGATTCTGGCTGGGACGCAGAGTAAAGCTTCCGCGCGGCGCACTAACATCCAATAAATCGCCTTCTCGCGCACGGTTGCACAGAAATGAACTTCCAATCCCATTCAATTCGTTTTTGACGCTGATGCGAAAATGGTCGGCTGCCGGCAGATCGGACAACGAATAGCTGCGAAGAACCGGCGGTTTGCCCGGATCCTTATCCGGATCCCTGCCCGGATCGACGAGCAGCCGCAAAACCACGAATTGACCCGCCTGGAAGACAGGAAGAGGCTGCCCATCGATTGGCGACAGAATGAAGGAAGTTACGCTATCACTTTCCTTATGGATACGCGCGACTCGCATCTGTCGAAATCCGGGCCATGCTGGCGCTTGTTCCTCATTCGCGAGTCCTGGATTCCCCACCGCGGTTTTGGAGCTCAAGTCTTGCTGGAGCATTGCCTGGAACGAACTCTGCCAACCCTTGCTAAGTGCGGGAATCTTCAGCGCGCGTTGCAGTTGCTCGCTGGAATGTCCTGGCAAATACAGGAGGGCGTCAACCTCGGCCACACTGATTCGCTCTGGACCGTCAGCAATTTTTACAATGTCATCGCCTGCACCAACTTCTCCCTCCTGCAACACGCGAAAGTAGAATCCTGGTCTGTGATGTGCTACGAGCAGCGCCGGCATACGAGGCTCGTTCATGCGGATGCCGACGCGGTAGCACGTCACGCGTGGCTGCGTTACTTCAAATTCAGCACCACCGATGCGGTATCGATCGCCGATGCACACCTCGTTATCAGGAAGTCCCTCGACGGTGAAGTTTTCTCCGAACTGACCGAAAGTAAAATCATTGCGGCCCAGAAAGCGCTCCCAGTAATGGTAAGAATCCATCTGGTAGACGAATACGGCGCGGTGCTCCCCGCCGTGACCGGCCAGATCGGCTTGCGCATCACCATCGATATCGAGCTTGCGCACCATTCGCCGTCCCGTAACCGGAGATTTCCAGACTGACGTTCGGACCGTTTTGCCGTTCCATGTCACGTCGCGCGGAAGGCCGACATTTACTGAAAGCAATCGGGGCATGCGTACCTCGTCGAAGAGCTGCTTCGTCGATCGATCATCTCAGTAACTTGCCGGCGAGCCAGTAATCAACACTGAACTTTCCCGGACCAGAGCAGATCAGCCAGATAAAGAAGAGCACGTACAGGACTTCCGGAAGGTAGAGGAAATCGTCGAGCCAGCTAAGAGGCGAAAGTCCTTTAGGCAAGGTGGAAACCGCGCTGGTCAGGGTGGCGACAACCATATCGATCAATAAAGCCACGCAGGCCGGGCTCGAAAGAAACCCCACGGTCAGCAAGGATCCGCCAACGAACTCGACACCCGCCACGAAATAAGCCGTCTGGCGGGGAAACGGGACTTTGGCCTTAACGAGCGTTTCGTAAACAGGTTTCGTGCCGCCGGCGACAAACAATTTGTTTGCCCCCGGAGATGGCGAAGAACAGCCCGATCGAAACGCGTACCAGCAGGATGGCATATTGTTCCAAATCACTGCTACCCAGCAGCGCAAACTGGACCAACCGTTTCCAATCCATCTCTCCTGCCCCTCCGACCGAGGATGTGCTCTAACCGTACGTGAGGTCGGTGCTCTGTCCGACTTCGATGATATAGCCGTCAGGATCGCGGATGTAGCAGCGTATCTCGCCGTACTTGGGTATCGGCTCCGTAATGAACTCGGCTCCTCGACTTTTCCATAATTTGTAGCACGCTTGAATATCCGCAACGCGGAAATTCATAAAGCTGTTGATGTGATTCGGGTCGGGGACGCTGAGCGTTACCGTCGGCTTATCCGGGGTCGGCCCGCCCCCAACGTTCAGAATCATCCAGATATTCGCAAGCAGAAGGTACGCAGGCGCGTTGCCGTCACCCAGGGTCAGAATGCGAGCGCCGAAGACCTTTTCGTAGTAGCGAGCCGATCGCTCGATGTCGGCGACGGTGAGAAACTGCGCGATGCTGATCCCCTCTCGCGGGGGCATCTCATAGCTCTTTTGGTCGATTTGTACGGTGTTCATTGACGGCTCCTTTCGATACGGTGCTCATCCGCTGATTCTGGTTCGTTTGTATTCATACCTGGGGGCTGGCCTGGTGCCCCAGGTTCGCGTCTGTTCTTTGGACGCGAAACCCCGTGGAAAGAATACGCGCGCGGCTCTGGGCCACCAGGCAGATAGTTGTATGACGACGCTTGGACCCGCCGGGATGCGTTTAATTTCTTGGGGCGATTCCTACGCCTGAGGTCGCCGATTCGTTCACGGGGCGAAATGCCGTTAGGTACGGGTTTCCTAGTGTTCCAACTGGAACATAGCGGCGTGACGCGTTTGGCGCTACAATATCGTCGTGCCACGGAAACGTAGGAAAACACAAACGAAAAAGACGCGATCGCGGGGAAAAAGCGTTGGCGGAATCTTCGCCTCGGTCGAAGATGACCTTTTATCTCTTGCGGAGGGGGAGGCTCGTGCAGATGCGCGGTGGAACCGCCCGCGCAAGCAGAGGCTCACGCTGCGGATTGATTGCGAGGTGGTGGAGTGGTTCAGATCCAAAGGCCCTGGCTACCAGACGCGCATGACCCGCATTCTGCGGCATGTGATGGCCGAGGGGAAGAAAAGAGAAAAGAAGGGATAGCAATCGGCATGGGGGCCCACTTAAGCCAAACGCGGGCTTGGGTGCCTGTGTCATATCCCCACTGTCTTTCTCCTGCCTTCGACGATCTTCTGGCGGCCTTGGGAAAACTGGGAAAAAATCGGGGACAGACGGGACGTTCACTAATTTCCATTGTCGAAAAATGGAAAACGTCCCGTCTGTCCCAGGTTTATCCGGGGCGTTAGCAGCCAAACGGCTACCACTACATACGCCCACCCAAGATGCGGTCGATCTGCCGAAGATGGTTCAAGTCGTGTGCCGCTTCCAAGCGGACGAACTCCTCGACCGTTTGCCGTCCGCGTACCTCGTGGACGCCATAGCACTCCACCCACCGTGCGCGCGGGACCGACTCCAACAGTCGCAGGTTGCTCTCGCGCAGCGCCCGAAAGACCCCTGCCGAAAGGCTCGCATCTTGCTGCGCGTAACCCAAGCGCTCCGCCCATACGGCCTGATCCCACCACGTTAAGGCCACGCCCGGATTCGCCAGCATGTTTCGCAATCGCCACCCCATCGCCAGCTCCGCGTCCGCCAAGTGCGCTACGATCTCGGCGATTGACCACTTTTCAGGTGCAGGACGCCGGATCAACTCCTCGGGCGCGACATCGCGCAGACGCCGATCGAGCTGCGATGGGGTGGCTTGTTGTACACCGATGGGCTCCTCATCGCCAAGATAGCTTAGGACTCGAGTTCGGTATGCTTCGAACGTCTCCGCCATTGGTCCCTCCCGGTAGACTGCGTATGCGGCCGAACATCTCTTTGAATAGACCGAGGCGGGTGGTCCGGGGATGCACAATCTCAAAACATTTTCGAACGAGTGGGTTTCGTCACAATCTGGTTACCGCCGTTTTGACTTCCTGGCAGCACCGGCCTTCCGAGCGGCCTTGGCTTTCTTCTGCTTCTGCTTTTGTTTAGGTTTCGGTGTCGAGTGGGTGCGGGTTGTGGAGGCGTTTGAGGTCAGAACGTCCGACAGTTCGTAGGCTTCGCGAAGCCAGTCGGTGATGGGCGCCTCCACTTCGTCCCGGTGCCTGATCTGAAGGATGTGATAGATCTTGGACTTCGATGCGGGATCGGCGCGCCGCACCTGCGGAGCCTTCAGGGTGCGGCCAAGAAACACGCACAGTTCGAGGAAGTTTTTCTTCGGACGCACGAAGAAGTAACACGACTTGCGCGAGAACATGATCGATTTGTGCGAGGCGTAGATCCGCTGATCTCCGAAAGAGGAGGCGGTCTCGCGCAGCCGCTCCCAGGCGTCCTGCAGATCTTCGGAGAGGTCCTGCGTGAGGGCCGCTTCGGTCGTGGTCCAGCAGTCGTGGGGCTCGCCTGCTTCGATCCATTGCTTGCAGTGGTAGCACTCATGGCCTGCCATGGCCTCATTGTAGTAGCGGTGAACTCTTCAAGTCCTGAAAGCCGACAGTTGTGTGGGCGACGGCTTTCGGAGCGCGTCCCTACACGTCATTCGGCGAGGGACGGCAGTCCTTCGCCGGGTGCCCCACGTTTCGCGGTTTTCGAAACGTGGGCATAGGCATCTGGGGAAAACTGGGGGAAACTGGGGACAGACGGGACGTTGACTAATTTCCATTGCCGAAAAATGGAAAACGTCCCGCCTGTCCCCCACCTTTTTGATTCTTATGCCGCTGAAGCCGACTTCTTCTTCCCATCGAGTGCCGGTAGAAGAAGTTTCAGAAGCGCTTCATCAGAGAACGGGTTCTGACCTGAGATCAGCTCGCGATCTTGCAGGACGTAGCTCGTCCACGGAGCGAGCACACTTACGTCACCGCCCGCCGTACTCAAGGCGAAGTCCGGGTAGAAGAGAACCTTACCACCAATCTCAAGCGGTTCCCGCTGCTGCTCTTCCGCTGTCGAAAAGATAGTCATCTTATATCCAGAATAGATCCAACCTTGAGCCTTTGCGTGCGCTCCAGCGGCATCGCCCGCACTCAGCGCGGCGACCACCTCCTTCGAATTCGGAAGCGCCGAGAGAAGTGAAATCGGGCCATGGCAGAGCACTGCCGTAGGCTTGGATGTCTTATGAAAGTGTCTTATCACGGTGCCAGCGTCGGGATCATCGAGAAGATCCATCATCGGGCCATGGCCGCCGGGGACGAAAACAGCGTCATATTGATCCAGGCCCGATGCGATGACATCCGAGATACGAGTTGGATTTCTGAGCCCGGTCAGGGTGTCGCGGAATTTTAGATAGTCCTGAAGCTTAGCCTCGTCCCCGCCGAAGAAGTCGGCTACAGCTGAATGGACATCCATTTGCGGCGTGTTGCCTTTGGGGTTTGCGAAAGTGATTTCGTACCCCTCGTTCATCAGGGCGCGAACCGGAACTGTCAGTTCGTTGAGGTAGTAGCCAGCGCCGGCATAAACCTTGCCATCTTTCAAGGGCAAGCCATGACCGCTCGAGACTAGCACTAAGACTTTTCCTTTAGTTGTCATTTTGTTCTCCTTTTTGAAATCGGATCTGTTTCCGATATTGGCGAGTAAGTCCATCAGATCAAAACTGTGGACAGACGGGACGTTCACTAATTCCCATTCATTGAAATTGGGTAACGTTGCGTCTGTCCCCACTGTTTCCGTAGCCGTCTCACCGCTGCCCACAAGAGCAGCGGGAGGTTGGGCAATCAAAGTGACAATCGACAGATCTACAGAACCGCGGCGATACAGTCCACCTCGATGTCGAAGCCGCCATTCCAAGCAGGAACGTTGATAAAGATTCGAGCAGGAGGACTCTCCGGGAAGTAACGCCTGTAGACCTCGTTAACAGCAGGAAACATATCTACTGAAGTCACGTAGACATTCAGTTTCAGGATGTTTTCCAAAGACGAACCCGCCGTTTCGACACAGAGCTTAAGCTGGTCTAAAACGATCTCGGTCTGGCGCTCAATAGGCCCTCGGACAATCTCTCCGGTTTTCGGATCGAACGGCGGAGAGCCTGAGACGTAAATAGTGTCGCCGTGTTTTGTAACCGTCGAAGCGGGCGCCTTGTACTTTTCGAGGTAGGTCGCCAGTGGTTCGACCCGAATGATTTCTCGTTTCATAGATTTCCTCCGTTTTGTAGGCACGGTTTCGAGCAACCAAGAGCCGCGAGTTTCGATGGTAGGAGTAAAGCGAGACCCTGGAACGGCTTTCCACGTGAGGTCGTCGGCTAGGCCTCCACCCGAATTGTAGACTCTTCTTGCATTAGCGGTTGATGCAGGTTATGGCTGCGGGAATCCGAACATCAGCCACGACTGATTGGCCACCCAATGCGGGTACAGCTCCGTCATCTGATCGAACAGCTCCTGGTCGGAGGTCGCGGTTTTCTGCAACCGATCGAAGTCCTGAAGGTAGCGCTTGGTGTCTTGGATGGTCGAGGGAGAGTCGGGCGCGCCAGGCTTCTTGTGGCCGGCGACAACCATCGTCCCATTGAGCGCCGCTAACCGGTCTAGCGCCGCGATCCAATTCTTTCGGCTCTCGGGGGTGGTGTCGCCGACATACATGCGGCATTGGTTGTACACGACGTCGCCAGCGACGATCAGGCCGATCGATGGAACGTATAGAGACGTCGAATCGGGAGCATCGGTGCGGCCCTGTTCGATGATGCGCAATTCGTGGCCCTCGAGTGTGAACGTCTCCTGCTCATGGGGCTCAGGCGGAACCAACTTGGTGGCCACTTGCCCAGGAAAGAGCCGGCGGGCCAACCGTTCCACTGTGGGGGAGAAAGACATCTGCATGGCCTTCACCGTCTTGGGTGTTGCTATCGCCCGGGCGCCGGGAAAACGGTCGAGCAGAATGCTCAGGCCGTAGAAGTGGTCGAAGTGGGCGTGCGTTATATAGATGGTCAGCAAGTTGCGGTTGTGCAGAGCAACCCAATCCGCGAGAGCCTCGGCCTCAGCCACTGTCCCCATTGCGTCCACCAGCACCGCGTCGTACTCGCCGAAGATTAAAGTCGACGTGATAGGGTCAAAGCCGAACGCTTCGCCGAAGGGCTTTGGCCGCTCGCCGACCATAGTCTTTCCGGGGGCCGTAAAAACGTTCACACCAAGCGTGTTCGACGCGACAGGCGCGCGTCTTACGCGCGTGGTCTCTTTCAGTCCATTTGTGCCGTCCATTGGGTAGTCCTTTCGATGTCCACGAATTCTCGTGCATCGAGATTATGTGTCCATCCGTTCGACCCATTGAGCGCGCGATGCGGGAGCCGGGAATGGATCCGCAAAGTACTGTGTTTCCCGCGCAACCTTGTCGCCGCTGAACTCCATGATGCTCACGGTGTAGGACGGCTTGCCGTCATAGGTCAGAATGAATTCGGTGACCCAAAGATCGCCGCCGCCAATGATTCGTCGGACACTGAACCGCTTTTTGCTCGGCTGACTGGCGCGTTGGCACTGTATGTTGTGTCGACCGCGGGTTCGCTCGCCTGACTGCGGGTAGTCCAGCACCGCGTCGTCGTGATAGATGAGGTGCTCCGTTTCAAAATCGTTGGCATCGGATGCTGCCCAATGCTGATCCAGTGCGGCACGGATATCTTGATCCCGCAGTCCAGAATCCTGCTCCTTCTTTTGTTGATCGGTCATCTTGAGCCTCAATTTGACAAGAAGCTAAATGCTTCGCATTTGGCCTAGTGTCCGCTTGTGCCACCTCGCAAATAACTGATAGGCACGCGGCCGGAACGATATTGAATTGTCTTGCGGCTACCAACGACGAGCTGGAGCTGCACCATCCACGTGGAGTATCTCTCCGCTCACATGACCCGCCTGTGCCAGGTAAAGAACGGCATCGACAACATCCTTTACCGTTGCCTTTTTCATAGACGGCTGCAACGTCGAGTCGTTGGGATCATTCCGGTGCATCGGTGTATCCACAACGCCGGGGGCTACGGCATTAAAGCGAATGCCATCTTTGGCATACTCAATTGCGAGATTTTGGGTTGCTGAATTCAACCCACCCTTCGTAATCATCGAAATCGAGCCATTTTCGCCGGCGATTGGCCGATCGGCAAGTGCCGCAGTGATGCTCACAACGCATCCCGATTTTTGTTTCAGCATCTCTTTTACAGTGCGCTGAGTGATGTAGAAGAATCCAAGCAGATTAGTGGAGACAAGGGCGTCGAAGTCCTCGGTAGTGAAGTCAGTGAAAGGCTTGGTGAGGAAGATGCCAGCGTTATTCACCAAAACATCGATGGTTCCGAAGTTGTTGATTGCTGCCTCGACAGCATAAGCGGCAGTTTGCTGCTTGCTGATATCGCCCTCGAGGAGAACCAGGCTGCCCGGAGTGGTCAGCTTTCGATTGGTTTCACGAGACGTCGCGACGACGTTATAACCTTCTCTGAGAAACCTTTCGACTAAACCCGCGCCAATACCCCCCGATGCTCCGGTTATGATTGCTGTTTTCTTGCCTGGCATAAATAACCTTTGGTTTTAAAGGTTCGAACCCAATACACAGCTGGGTCACCGGCCCTCTCAAAGCGGCTTCATCCCGGTCGATTCCGTATGCCGCAGTGATTCATCGGTCTTTTTGCCGAACGCACGGAACCTTGTCATCCGACCGGCCAAGACGAACCTACAGAAGCTTGGGAGCGGCGCCAGGATGTCGGCCGAAACTTCAGTTGTGCTACCATTCTGTGCTCCGACGACTCAAGACTTCGCCATCTGGGAGGATGACCTGCCTTGCAGCATAGTCGTGTGATGCCGCGGGCTTACCAAAAGACTTAGGAATTTCGAATTCCCCACTCTTTTGTTGCTGCGCCGACTGTGAAGGTGTCGGCCGATACCATCGTCCAATAGATTCTTCACCCCACTTCTGGCTTAATAAGGAGTAACGCGAACGTGGGCATGGGCCTTCGAGCTCACAGCGGGTGATGGGGACGTGTGCCCTCTTTCTAAAGGCTCTCGAAGAGGAAACGAATTTGGGCTTTGGTGGGCGCGAACAGGCAGTCGAAACGCCACAGCGCGACCAATCCCGGTTTTCTTCATCCAACTGTGCATCAATGCTTGTTTGTCCAACTTGGAGGTGAATCATGAAAGCAGTTGTCGTGCACCAATATGGCGGTCCAGAAGTACTGAAGTTCGAAGAGTACCCTGACCCGGTTCCGGGGCCGGGCGAGGTGCTGGTGCGGGTCGCCGCCACGAGCGTGAATCCGATCGACTACAAGCGGCGTGCTGGGTTGACGAAAGACTTTTATCCCATCCAGTTCCCGGGCCTCATCGGAGTCGATATCGCGGGGACTGTGGTCAAGATTGGGCCGGAAGTGGAAGGCTTTTCCGTCGGCGACCAGGTGTTCGCTATGGCGGACAATACTTACGCCGAACTTTGTGTCGTGAAAGCCGCGATTCTGGCAAAAGTTCCCAAGGGGCTCGATTTGATCCAGGCGGCGGCGCTGCCGCTGGTGACGACGACCGGCAACCAGCTCCTTTCAGCTACGGGAATCAAAGCGGGCCAGACGGTTCTCGTCGTAGGCGCTGCTGGAAATGTCGGTCGTTCGGCGGTATTCACTGCGAAGGAACGCGGGGCGACTGTGATCGCCGGAGTTTTGAAGAGGCAGATGGATGAGGCGAAGACTGTGGGCGCGGATCAGGTGGTCGCAACCGACGACGACACCGCGATTACGAATCTTCCGGCGCTCGATGCGGTGGCGGATACGGTCGGCGGAAGAACCGCCGAGAAGCTGATCGCCAAGGTCAAGTCGGGAGGAGTGTACGCATCGGTTGTCGAGGCGCCGCAGAACGCCGCGAAGTACCCATCAGTAAAGGTGGTACATGTATTCTCGAAATTCGACAGGAAAACGCTCGAGTTCATGGCCGAAGCGGTGCGAGATGGCAAGCTGGTAATCCCGATTAGCCAGAAACTGCCACTCAGTGAAGCTGCCGAGGCTCAAGCAACGGCAGAAAAGGGTGGTATCGGGAAAATCTTGCTGGTGGCTTGATATTATTTTGCGAACAGCGGGCGCGGAAGGACAACCGGAAGTGAAAAAGGGTCTGCGCGGAATCAATCCCGCTTCGAAACCAAGTGGCGACGGATGTGTAGAATGCCTGGCGTCGCCGAAAGGTTGGTGGTTTCATCTCCGTCGGTGTGCGGAGTGTGGACACATTGGGTGCTGTGACAGTTCTCCAAGTCAGCATGCATCCAAGCATGCGGCGGCAACGGGGCATCCGATCATTGCCAGCTTTGAACCGGGTGAGGACTGGTTCTTCGATTACGAGACGCAGGGGATGACCAAGGGTGTGGAGTTGCTTCCGCCGCACGCGCATCCGGAAAATCAGCCTGCGCCTGGTCCGGCAGGAAGGGTACCAGCCAACTGGGAATCGCTATTGAACTAGCCAGCGGTATAGGGGGCCAGCAGACGAATGGCTTCCGTTAAACCGCAGGCGTTTCCGGCCGCATCCTGATTTTATCGACAACCGGAGGCACCCTTGAATCTACCCGACGCGCCGATTGCACACGAAGGCTTCTTCGCCACTCACTTCTTTACCGAGAGGGACCAGGAAAAATCGAAGGACTTCTATGTCCGAATTCTTGGCGGGAAAGTAATCAAGCCGGACAATCCCTGCTACCTCAAGCCTCGCTAATACCTGGATCATTCTGAATTCCGGCGGTGGCCCTACCCCGGACAAGCCAGAGGTGCTCCTTGAAACACCCTTGGATCTGAATACTAGCATGACCCAGCGCAAGCACAACGATCACCCAGCATCGTACTGGCTACGTCTCCGCCGTTCGACATCGTCAAGCTGGGAACTCCTTTGGATGTGGCGCGAATGCGCGGAAACGGCAGCGTAAGGGATCCCCCAAAAACGCTTCGCCACAACTCCCGTTACTTCGAGGCAATTGAAGTTTTGCAGCCTCACTTTTTCCAGGATTCGGTTTACTGCATCCCGGATTCTTTTGGCGCTAATCCCACCGAAGAATAACACTCTCACTTCCGCTGCCATGAAAAAGAAGTTCCACCCGGCAGCATGGATCTTGTCACCCAGAGCAAAGCCATCCAGAGCGTTAACCACGCTCCAATTCCCTAAGTACGGTTCGCTCTGCAAAGCAAGAACATCGGCCATGCGCGGAGATTCCCGGCCGATCAGAATGGTCCCGGCTTGAACGGTTGGCGTCATAGCATTTCTCCAAATTCTTCGGTGAGGTGAAGACCAGGGGCGACCCGAGGATCACACTTGACTGTAGAGCATTATTGAATTGCAAGCTGGTCAATTTTGACCAGTCTGTTTCGTGCAACAAGCGGACACTGAGCACAGGGAGAACTGCCATCGTCGATGGAGCACCCCCTTAACGCCATAAATCATTGTCCCGTTTCTGGTTCAACGCTGATAAGCCGGCGGGGGGAGCTTTTACGTTGCCCACGCCCTGGCGATCCAGGAGATTGATGTCAGTAATAGAAACACTACCCTCGGCTGGAGCGCTGGAACTGGTTAGTCGGCAGACTATAGCGTCCCGGCAGGCGACCGCAGCGCCCATTCGGCTGGAATCTGGCGCAGGACTACCGAGCCGGATCGCCGTCGTGGGCAACTATCTTCCGCGACAGTGCGGGATCGCCACCTTTACCACAGATTTGTGCGACGCGATTTGCGCCGAATTTAGTGCGGCACGGTTATTCGCCGTGCCGGTCAACGACACGCAGCCGGGGTATGCGTACCCAGAGCGGGTCAGGCTCGCGCTTGCACAGGATGATTTGTCGTCCTACGAGCAAGCCGCTGAGTTTCTGAATTTCAACAATTTCGATCTGGTGTGCCTGCAGCATGAGTATGGAATTTTTGGGGGCCCGGCGGGCAGTCACATTTTGGCTCTTCTGCGGCGTCTAAAAATGCCGGTCATAACCACCCTGCATACGGTTCTTCGTGAACCAGGTCCTGACCAGCGACGGGTGATGGTGGAAATCGCGGCGCTCTCGGACCGTCTCATCGTCATGAGCCAGCTCTCATCCCAATTCCTGCAAGAGATCTTCAAAGTACCTGGGAGCAAGATCGATATGGTTCCGCATGGCGTTCCCGACTTGCCATTCCTGGACCCCAATTTTTACAAGGACCGCTTCGATGTGGAAGGGAAGGCGGTTCTGGTCACATTCGGCCTGCTCTCGCCAAATAAAGGAATCGAAAACGTCATTCAAGCGCTGCCACAGATTTTGTCGAGACACAAAAATGTCGCCTACATAGTCGCAGGCGCGACCCACCCTCACATTCTTCGCCGCGAAGGTGAGCGGTATCGCGAGTATTTGCAGGCTTTGGCTAGGGAAGTGGGAGTAGAGTCGCAGGTGATCTTCCACAATCGCTTCGCCAGTCCGGAGGAGATGGTTCAGTTTATTGGCGCGGCGGACATTTACATCACTCCCTATCGGCATGAGGAGCAGGTGGTTTCCGGGACGCTGGCTTATGCGCTGGGTGCGGGTAAAGCGATCATCTCGACCCCGTACTGGCACGCCATCGAATTGTTGGACGACCATCGCGGCGCGCTGGTCCCTTTTCAGGATCCGGGCGCGATCGCACGCAAGACCATCGAACTCCTCGATACCCCGGCGATACGGCACGCCATGCGTAAACGTGCCTACCTCTATGCGCGGGGTGCGATCTGGAAGAAAGCAGCGCAAGGTTACATGGCGAGTTTTGGACAGGCCCGCAGTGACCGTATGCGTGAGCCGCGGGTCATGTTCGCAGATGGAATTCTCGCAAAACCTTTCGACAGGCTGCCGGCCCTAAGACTTGATCATTTGCATCGGCTGACGGACGACACCGGAATGTTCCAACATGCGACCTTTGCCGTTCCCAACTATGCCGAGGGATACACGACCGACGACAACGCGCGTGCCCTTATTCTGACGATCCTGCTCGAGCAACTCGGGCAGAACGACTCGCTGGCAACCGGCAACCTTGCTTCGCGGTATTTGGCCTTCCTGGGACATGCTTTTAATCCGGCAAACGGGAGGTTCAGAAACTTTCTAAGTTACGCGCGCGCGTGGGCCGAGGCGCAGGGATCAGAGGATTCTCATGGACGCGCCATGTGGGCGCTGGGAACGGTTCTGGCACGCTCCAAGGACAAGGCGCTTAGAGGCGCTGCCGGTCATCTTTTCGAGATCGCCGTTCCAGCGGTGGTTGCTTTCACCAGTCCGCGGGCCTGGGCCTTTGCCTTGCTGGGGATTGAGGAGTATCTCAACTGCTTCCCGGGTGACCGGGAGGCTCAAAGAATAAGTTCGGCCCTTGCCACCCGCTTGATCAGAAGCCAGGCGGCAAACCAGTCGCCCGGCTGGGCCTGGTTTGAAGACGTTGTGGCTTACTCAAACGCAAGATTGGCGCAGGCCGTTTTGATCGCCGGTCGCCGTAACTCTGATCCCCAGATGATATCTGCCGGCCTCGGGGCGCTGAATTGGCTCTGCGAAACACAGCGTTGCGCAGGGAAACGTCATTTCGTGCCTATCGGTTCGCAAGGATTCTACCGGAAGGGTGGCGAGAGAGCACGCTTCGACCAACAACCCATAGAAGCCGGTGGTACTGTCTCCGCTTGTCTTGAAGCTTATACCGCGACAGCGGATGATCGTTGGCGCAAGGAGGCATGGTCGGCCTTCAACTGGTTCCTGGGAGACAATGACTTGCAGATTGCGCTGTACGATCCCACCACCGGCGGTTGCCGCGACGGTCTGCACCCCGAGCGCGTGAATGAAAACCAGGGAGCGGAGTCGACCCTGGCATTCCTGATGGCGCAGGTGGAAATGCGCTTGCAGGGAGAAGTTGATAGTCCACGATCAAGCTCTGACGGGGTCAGCGTGGGCAGCTACAACGATGAGGTCACCGCACATGTACTTTGAACCTGTTCTCATTAAATTCTTATGAGCATTGCCACAACAACTCGTTATGAGCCGCTACTTCTTCGCCATCCCGCTAATCCAATCTTAACCGGGAAGGATTGGCCATACCCCATCAACAGTGTCTTCAACGCCGGGGCGACATTGCTTGCAGACGGTTCAACTCTGTTGCTCTGCCGCGTGGAAGATCGGCGCGGCCTGTCTCACCTTTGCGCCGCCCGCTCTCGAAACGGCGTGGATGGGTGGGAAATCGATAGCGAACCCACATTGATGCCACGACCAAAAGAGTATCCCGAGGAAATCTGGGGCATCGAGGATCCTCGTATTACTTTCGTGCCCGAACTGCAACAGTACGTGGTCACTTACACTTCCTACTCGCGCGGTGGTCCCGGTGTATCACTGGCTCTGACCAAGGATTTTCGCAGTTTCGAGCGCTACGGCGTCATTATGCCGCCTGATGACAAAGACTCCGCGCTTCTGCCTCGCAGAATCGACGGCTACTGGGCGCTGATTCATCGGCCCATGACGACACTCGGCTCCCACATGTGGATTTCTTATTCTCCCGATTTACGGCATTGGGGCAGACATCGGCTCATGCTGGAAGCGCGCCGCGGCGCCTGGTGGGACGCGAACAAGATTGGTTTGTCCCCGCCTCCCATCGAGACCTCACGAGGGTGGCTGGTGTTTTACCACGGAGTGCGGCACACGCCCTCGGGCTGCCTGTATCGATTGGGCCTGGCTCTGTTTGAGCTGGCGAACCCAGAGAAATGCTTGCTGCGGGGTGACTCGTGGATCTTTGGTCCGGAGGCCGAGTACGAACGCCACGGTGACGTGGACGATGTTGTCTTCCCGTGTGGATACACGATGGACTCCGATGGCGATACGATCAATCTGTACTACGGAGCTGCCGATTGTTCGATTGCCCTGGCTCGGGGCAGTGTTCGTTCTCTGCTGGCTTGGCTGGACGCCAATGGGAGTTGTTTCGAGCGGCGGCGAGATCACGACCGATGAACCCTTTGTCTTGGCTCTTCCAATTTACCTTTGGGTGCCGTCACCGGCACCTGAGTCGCGTGTTCACGATCAAACACCGCACGTACCGGGTCTGCTTCGATTGTGGACGGGAATTCGATCTGGACGTTCAAGCAGCCAATACCGCCAGTGTTGTCGATAATGCCCGTTTAGGGGTGGACCCCAGTCACGCCCGTTAAACCTTCCGCGGGTTGATCTTGCCGCTGGGCCTCTCAGGCCTGATTCTTCACATGTGAGCTATCTTGCTCAGACGTGAAAACCCACACCTGTCACTATCTACTCTCCTGAGTGTGTAGACGGAGCCACGAACTGCTGATTCGTAGCTCTCATTCTTAGGCCGCTGCGCCAGGCTCCGATCGAGTCAGGTCCGAGCGGCCACATCCAGCTGATCGGCAATCTTCATCCGTCGTGTGCGCCGCGCAATCTCACGGCGGAACACGATTCGGTTCTCGAAAACCTCGAAATCAGGGCAAGTCCTCCCGGCGGATGAGAGGGGTTGGCCCGCGAAAGAAGGAAGGTCAAAGATCATGCCGTTAATTCAACTCCTGGAAGTTCTCATCGTGGTAGGTGTGCTTCTGTGGCTGGTGAATCGCTTCATCCCAATGCAGGGATCCATCAAGTCAATTTTGAACGGCGTCGTTGTGATTGCCGTGGTTTTGTGGCTCTTGAATGTTTTTGGGCTGTTTCATTCGCTTTCCCGCATTCACGTTGGGACATGAAGGATCACGCACGGAAAATCGGCCCGTTTCGCAATGACAACAGACAGCTTGCGGTAAAGCAAGCGCACGTAACCAGCTGTACCGGAGGGAACAGTATGAAAGTAATCGGAATCACTAGCGCAGCTCTTCTGGCTTTGCTTCTCGGACTCGCTGCTCCTGCCTACGCACAGCAAGAGCAGCACGACGAAAAGCAGGATCATCCCGAACAGCAGCAGAGCAAGCACGAGCAAGCCAAGCCCGAACAGCAACATGCCCAGCAACAGCAGAAGCAAGACGAGAGCAAGCAGACGCAGCAACATGCCCAGCAACAGCAGAAGCAAGACGAGGGCAAGCAGACGCAGCAACATGCCCAGCAACAACAGAAGCAAGACGAGAGCAAGCAGACGCAGCAACATGCCCAGCAACAGCAGAAGCAAGACGAGAGCAAGCAGACGCAACAGCACGCGCAGCAACAGCACGCGCAGCAACAGCACGCGCAGCAACAGCAGAAGCAAGGCCAGGATAAGCAGACGCAACAACACGCCCAGCAACAGCAGCAGCAGGATCAGAACAAACAGCAACAGCATGCGCAGCGGAACAATCCGCCGCAGCGCACGCCGGAACAGCAGCGTGTCGAACAGACCGCATGGCAGCAGCACGGCTCACAACACTGGGACTCCGATCACCGCAACTGGCAACAACGTGGTGGCTACCACGGCTACCGCATCCCGGATGACCGTTTCCGTGGATACTTTGGACCAGACCATGGATTCCGTATCTACGGTCTGCCCTTCCTGGTTGTTGGCGGATATCCGCGCTTCCAGTACGAGGGCTACTGGATCAGTCTCGTTGATCCTTGGCCGGAATCTTGGGGCAACGACTGGTACGACAACGACGACGTATACGTTGCCTACGACAACGGCTACTACATGTACGACAGCAGATATCCTGGGGTCGCAATTGCCATCAACATCTCGTTGTAGCCGTTGTACAACCCGTTGCAGCCTCGCGAGAGGCTGCACTTTCAGGAAAGTGTGACAGAGGAGCAAAACATGCTTGGAACTATATTGATCGTGATTTTGGTTTTAGCACTTTTTGGCGCCCTACCCAGATGGTCGCACAGCCGAGACTGGGGCTATGCCCCGACCGGAGGAGTGGGACTGGTGCTTTGCATCGTAGTCATTCTCCTGGTTCTCGGCCGGATTTGAACCCATGCGCCACCCGTCCACCTCGCCAGGCGCCATAACCAAGGGCTGGCGCCTGCTTGCTCTCCGCGCGGCCGCACTTCTTCTCGTTGTGCTCATGAGCAGCGGCAGTTCGTCCGCGTACTCCGTTCTGACGCATGAGGAAATCGTAGACCTGCTCTGGACCGGTGAGATCCAACCCCTTTTGCTCAAGCGATACCCCGGACTCTCAGAAGACCAGATCCGGGAGGCCCACGCCTACGCGTACGGAGGCGCCGTCATCCAGGACCTAGGCTACTATCCGTTCGGCAGCAAGGAATTCAGCAACCTGGTGCATTACGTCCGCAGCGGAGACTTTGTTCGTGAGCTACTGCTCGAAAGCCAGGATGTCAATGAGTACGCCTTCGCGCTGGGCGCACTGTCGCATTATGCGTCAGATATCGCCGGTCACCCGGCGGTCAACCAGGCGGTCGCCATCGAGTACCCGAAACTGCGAGCGAAGTTCGGCAAGTCAGTTCGGTACGCTCAGGACAAAACGGCGCATTTGAAGACGGAGTTCGGGTTCGACACGGTGCAGGTCGCGAAGAATCGTTACGCTTCGCAGCAGTACCACGATTTCATCGGATTCCAGGTTTCCAAGTCACTGCTGGAACGGGTCTTTCCTGTTATCTACGGAGTGGAGTTGAAAGAAGTGCTTACCCGCGAGGATCTGGCAGTGGGGTCGTATCGTTTCGCGGTCAGCCGGATGATTCCGGAGATGACCCAGGTTGCACTGCAAACTCACAAGAAGGACCTGATGCGCGAGACCGCGGATTTCTCGAAACGGAAGTTCCTGTACCGCCTATCGCGCTCGGATTACGAAAAGCAGTGGGGAAAGGACTACGTCAAGCCAGGGTTGGGCACACGGATCCTATCGACCCTCCTGCGATACATGCCGAAAATTGGTCCCTTCAAAGGGTTAGCGTTCAACAACCCAACTCCGCAAACCGAAGATCTGTATATCAGGAGCATCAATACGACGGTCGATCAATACCGGGTCTTTCTCGAAGAAGTTCGCGCTGACACACTGGTGCTGCCCGACTGCGATCTCGATAGTGGGCAGGAGACCAAGGCCGCAGAGTATTCGCTCACAGACGATACCTACGCCAAGTTGCTGGCTCGGCTGTCAGAGCGGAAGTTCGATCGGACTTCGCCGGAGCTCCGCGATAACATCCTGCAGTTTTATTCCGACCTCTCGGCACCAATCGAAACCAAGAAGGACCCTGCCAGTTGGCAAGGTGTGCTGACTGCATTGGACCAGTTGAAGTCCGTGGCGCCACCCATGGTGGCGGGCAGTTCTGCACCGTGATCCGGCACGAACGAGCCTATGCACGTCCCAGGGAGCCGGCTTTGGCGCGTTTGTTTTCGCGGATTTGTTCTGCGGTGAACCCGCGTCCGCAAATGCTGCAGCGCCAATAATTAAGCGTCCCGGCCGCGATTCCCGGGGCAGGTTGGTTATCTCGACGCCGGGCTAGAACCAACTCGCCACCGCATTCTGGACATTGTCTTTGCATGTTCTTAGCCTTCCCGACAAACTGCGGAAAGGTTGCACTCTTCGGCTCGCTACCCACGTTCGGGGCAGGCTCAGAAACCAAAGTCGAGCCTCTGCCGCGACCACAAACCTTTCACCGGAGAGTTAATGGCCCCTGTAGCTCAAGATAGTGAGTCTCCTCCGGGGTGAGCCGCGAGCGATCACAATAGCCGTAACCTTTCAAGCAAGCTGTGTAATTCCGTTTGTGCTCGGCGTCGGCCAGCAGCTTCGTTTCTGAGGGAGTCAGTTTCGAGTAGTCGCAGGTTTCCTGGCCGTCCCGGCAAGCGGAGATATTCCGCTGGTGTTCCGCCACAGTGGTTTGACTCGCTTCCAACGGGGTAAGTTTGGAATGGTCGCAGTCGTCCCACCCATTTTCACAATTGTGCGCGTTGCGCTGATGGTCTGCGGCAGTCACTTCCTTGGTTTCTGCCGGAGTCAGCTTGGAATGATCGCAGATCCCGCTGTTGTCTTTGCAGTCCGATACGTTGAGCTGGTTCCTGGCCGCATCCACTGCCTCTGCTTCCGCCGAAGTCAGTTTAGAGCGATCGCAGGCGCCTACGCCGTCCTTGCAGTCGGCGAGATTGCGCTGGCGCTCGGCCACGGACGAATCCCGCGTTTCCGCCGGCGTCAGTTTGGACGGGTCGCAGGAGTGCATACCGTCGTTGCAGGCTGCAACGTTACGCTGATGATCGGCCACAGCCAGCGCCGTCGCTTCGGGTTCCGTGAGTTTCGCACGGTCACAGGATTCGTAGCCATTCCTGCAGTTCGCCACGTTGCGCGCGTGGGCGGCCAGCGCCACGTCAGCCACTTCCGGCTGGCTCAACCTGGAATGATCGCAGGAGTCGCGTCCTGCCTTGCATGCCTCCAGATTTTGCGCGGAGTCGTTTTTCCCAAGGACACTGTTCGCAAGGTCGGCGGACTGAGCAACCGCCAAAACAGACCAAAGACCTAGGCAAACCATCCCCGCCCAAAGACACTTCCGTAGACTAACTTTCATACTGTCTCCCTTGGAAGGCCATTCCTATCAGCAGGACAGGCCGTCATCTACAACTTCAATTGCTCTGGCCGAAACCGCCAACCGGTTCCGGCCAGTGCAACCCCGGTGGGCTGGGGATTTGTCCGTTACTTTTTGTCTTCATTTGCTTCGGCCACGCGTGCCTGTTGGCCTGCCTCCGACACTGCCCTCATGAACGCATCCGCGCTTTTCGGGGCTGCCACTTTGCCCGAGAGAATGTTGCGGAACGTCATGTGCTTGCCGTAGATGGCGCGAGTGGAGTCGTTGTCCTGTTCCACTACCGCACCTTCCAGGGTTAGGCCGGCGAACACGCCTTTGGAGCGTGAGTAGGTCAGCATTTCAGTGTTCATCTTCCAGTCCGTTCCAGCGGAAGCATGACGGCCAACCGGACCTGCGGCAACGGATCCCTCACCAGTGAGTTCGAACTTGCTGGAAAGCAGATGCTGTAAACCACGGTCGTTCATGACCAGCATGACCAGGTCCACGCCTTCGACGCCGATCTGCAATCCCCAGCTTCCGCCGCCAACTGAAACAAACGCGGGTGCACTCCAGCCTTCAGCGGTGCGGCATGTGGCCACGCCACGTCCGTGCTTGCCACCGAAAATGAAGCCGCCTTTAATCAGGTCTGGCACTACGAGGATGCACTTTGCGCCGCTGAGCACTTCTTCGGGGATACCTTTATCCGGGGTTGACATGATCGCGTGCAGAACATCCACCGACTTTTGCAGGCGGTCAACTGTGTCTTCGCGAGCCGAGCCTGCCCAGGCGTAGGTTCCAACCAGGCCCAGGAAGCTCATCAACAACAGAGAAATCATCTTTTTCATGAACTTTGTTTCCTTTCGGAGCTGCAGAACTAAGGGGAGAAAACTTCAGATAGGCTGACTTAGCTCAGAGGACCTGAAAGAGAGAGAAGTAAAGCTCGTCTCTGGGTTTATAGTCGGCTAACGCGAGAAGAATAGCTGGTCTGAATTGCTCACTTCCGTTCTTCCGGCAACGGAAGCGAAGGCATCAACTCCTTTGACAGCACAGATTTCCCCTGCGCGGTCGACTCTCCTGCTTTCTTAAATCGATTCGCCAACCCTACTAGAATTGACACCGGAAGCCGAAGCGTACGTATCGCAGGATCAGTTCGACTGATGACTTGAACAACTGCGTAATTACCCTCCACAAAGGGGTCCGAAACCAGCTCAAGATGCTCGCCATACATTTTTATCTGCTTGGAAGTTATGAACCCGAGGGCTTTGATGCTTGCACAGTTCTCAGAAGGCGACAAGCCGCTCGCAGGAGTCTTGGCAGCATCGGATAGTGCCGGGACCCTCTGTTCTGGCGGGACGCTGTCCTTGGGGCGAATCATGTGACCTCCTGAGCGCAGTGAAGGAACGAGAAGAGAAAGAGAGAGGTAATACTCGCCTCCAGCACATGATCGCCTATCCGGGAAAGAATAGCTGGTCTGAATTGCTCACTTCCACGTTGTGCTCAAAAGCAGATCAGACCGGTTTTCACAGTGCCTGCAGGTTTTCGGGCGATGTGAGCAATCCGGCTCAGAATCGCGCGCCCGGATCTGTCAAGGTTAGGTGTCGGAGATGCGACTCATGAGACGCCTCTCGGTTCACTCCGGCGGCTCTCTCCCGGGGCCAGGCTTGGACTCACTTGGATGAAAGAGCAAAGGTGGACTGGTGGAAACTTTCCGTCGTCCGTTCCGCATTCGGCTCCGCAGAAGGCTAGCTTCGATAGCTGATTTTTTCGGAAAGCTACAGGCGATACTCATTCCGCCGGCCCAGGAAGTCCGCTCGCAGAGGATGTGCCCATTTTGCGGCTTGATCACCGCGCGAGCCAAGCGATTTTGCCAGGAGTGCGGGAAATCGCTCGCAGCAATTCAACTTGAACGGAAAGATGCACCACAAGGGTAAACCAAGGAGACAATTATGCTTTGGACAATTTTCATTGTGCTTCTTATTTTGTGGCTTCTGGGATTCAGCCTCCACATAGCGGGTGGTCTCATTCATTTGCTGCTGGTGGTTGCTTTGGTGGTGCTCGTCATCAATCTGATCGGCGGGCGCAGAAGTGTAGCCTAAACAGCGGTCCCGGAGAGGCGAGCTGCGTCGTCCCCTTCGCTTTTCCTGCAGCCCTCCCTACTTGTGTTGGAAAAGCAGGCGAAGGCCATGGGTCGTAATTTCCTGCAGGACCCGCAGAAGCGCCAGCCCAGAGTTCTCGGGACGAGAAGCCTTGGCCGCCGCCAGTTCGCGGTCGAGGTGCGTCTTGGAGGACGGATGGCCCGTGCTGAGCGTGCACTTCTCTTTCGGTTTGGCTCTGCACATGGGACACCGCACCGACAATATCTGCCGCAATGTAAGTTTCCCGGGGTCCACGCCTAGATTATTCAACATGGCCAAGTCGAAACATGGTCAATCTTGCTCTTAATGACTTCAACAGTCCCCAAAACGGGAAACGACTGAAACCGCTCAGCCCGTCTTGGAAGCTCGGCTCGGTGCGAGACGCCGGCTTGCCGCGTCGAACAGAACTACGTTCGAATTCTTCAGCGCGCAGATTTCAAAGTGCGCGACGACGATCAAACTGATTCGGCATCGGGGCCGGCAAATGGGACATGGCAACATGTTGATTGATCGCCGCTGCGGCTTGCGTGCGGCGGTTGCCGTTCGTGCTGTTGAAATCGAGGGTCGTCACACTCTGCTCGCAGAAGGTACATTTGAAGGTGGTCCCGCCGTTCGCCGCTTTGGTTGTGTAATATCTCACACCTTTATTGTAGTTCCTCCACGAGGAGCGGATTCGGGGCAATAGGTGTGCGACCTTCGGGTAGGACATGCTATCCGGGCAAGGCTGCCCAGACTCTGAACAAACTGCTGGCTCCGGCCTCTCTCCAGGTCACAATTGGAAGTTCCCTTTGCGGATGCCTTGCCAGATCTTTGGAGAAAACGGCGCATTCTTCTGGTCAATTACCAACTGGGCGCTGTTGGCTTGCCCATGATCCGCCCCGTCGCGCGACCGGCCAGAGCGCCGGAGATGTACCGGCGATCGCGTCCTCAGCTTCCTTTCCTCATGCCGCACCGGCCTCACATTCAGTACAAAGTGAACCGTCGCCAAGAGGAAGTGCGGCCCGTCGGCCTTGGCCACAACTGCATCCACCGACTTCAAGGCTCCATCCGGCAGCTCGATATCCTCAGCAAGCATGACGATGGGAACATCTGGTTTGATTTGTTTAATCTCATCGGCAATGACGCCACCATCCAGAAGGCCGAGGTGGTACTCGAGCACGATCGCATCTACAGGCCGCGACATGAAAAGCTGCAAACCCTCGCGACCATTGGTTGCTGTCACCAGTTTGTATCCGTGTTTTTGCAACAAATTCAGTTGAGCCGGGCCCCGGTGTATGCACAGCAGAGTGCTGTTGGTAGCCATGCCGGTCATGATACGCAGGGGAGCTTCTGCGATCTGTTCCAAATTGCTCACAAGCCGCGCGGGCTAATACTTGTGCGCTCCCAGCCCGGAAGAAGTCGAACAGTGCCGGTTCAAACGAAGAAGAGTCAGACAGGAACTCGCACAGGCCCTGGCTCTCAACTTTTAGCCCGAGGGGATTTCTTTCCCGCAGCCGTTGCGTGGGGTCCTGGTTCTTGTCCAGCCTCACGCAGCAAGCTCAAGATACGGAGCGCCCGGGCGATGGCGTCCTGCTCTTTCGCCTGTCCGCCTGGCGGCTTTGATAGGATTCGTGATCGCTCGAGAATCGCAGCCTCGGCGTCCTTGATCCGCTGCAGCAACTTGCTTCGGTCAGATTCGAAGAGTGCCGCGCGGTAAAATTTTTCCCAATCCTGCTTAGCAGCACGCGTAGATCGACCTCCAAGCTCGGGCGTACGGGAGTTTGAATTATTCGGCCTTCTTGTTCCTCGCGTCCTTGACCCTGGGATGATCGGCGCAAACGTGCAATCTAAACTCCTTGTCGCGCTGTAACTCAAAGTTCCGCATCATTTCGTCGAAAGACTTGCCCGTGGGCGAGCCGGGAGAGTTGAAGACCCAGGCGCACTCGGAGCAGCCAAAACCCCGAAAATGCTTCTGCTCAATCCATACAAGCTCCCGACCCATGGTGCCCCCCCGCCGCTACGGGCGATCGCTGCCCAATCGCATGCCCCGTGCCGCTCACCCTTAAGGGGCAAAGCGTTCCCCTTTCGCCGCTGCGTGCCGCCTGAGAGCCGAAAACCGTCATCCGCTCCGGGTTGGCGGAAGTACGCAATAGGGACGGGCGGAGTTTATATGCGCCAATCTGGCTGGTCTGTCGGACACCCTACATATACCTAAGATTCTTGACCCCCGCGCGCGCCCGAGTTCGGGCCTCGTTTAAGCAGCGGAATCGCTTAAATGTGAAACGGTCCATATTGCTCAGTGTCGGGGTCGTGTTCAGCATACTGTTGATTGTGGCCGGTTAAGGATGGTTTGTGGAAAGCAAAGGCCTCCAAGTCGTACAGTCGGGCGAGCGGACGAACACCGAAGGCAAACCGGTCAGCAACCTGATACTTCTGTCGATCTCCGATGACGACTACAGCTCGATTCGGCCCCATCTCGAATACGTCAGTTTGCCCAACCACCTGGTGCTTCATGAGGGCGGTGGAAAGCTAGAGTTTGTATATTTCCCGAATCGAGGTTTGATTTCTCTGGTCGTCGTCATGAAAGACGGAAAGACCGCTGAAGCCGGCATAGTCGGGAACGAGGGTTTCACGGGAACACCGGCAGCCGTTGGGCTGAGCAGGAGCCCGCTGCATGCGGTGGTACAAATCACAGGGGATGGCTTTCGGGTGGAAGTCGCAACTTTGCAGGCTACCCTGGAGTCTGCTCCACACCTGCAACTTATGTTGAGCCGCTATGCGGTAGTTCAGGGAATGCAGGTGGCACAAACAGCCGCGTGTAATCGCCTGCACGATATCAGGCAGCGCCTTGCGCGCTGGTTGCTCATGACGCAGGACAGAGTGGACTCGCAGTCGCTCCCCATCACCCATGATTTTCTCGCAACCATGCTGGGGACAGACAGGCCCAGCCTGACTGTGGCAGCGGGCGTTTTGCAGAAGAAGAAGCTCATCCAATACACCCGTGGCGCAGTAAAGATCGTGAACCGCAAGAAACTTGAAGACTCCGCCTGTGAGTGCTACGGGATCAGCCAACAGTACAATGGCGAATTGGGCTTGAAATAAGTCCGCAAGCGCAGGCCTGCGCCGTTTCATTGTCGACGGAAACGCGCGACCGCGCGGAGAGAGTTAGTCGTGGAGAACGACGTTGAGCAGCGAGCTGTGAACCTGTAGCCCGCCTTCCACCCCTCCAGCGTAATGGATGAAACCCATTTTCCTGAAGCGGTTCATGAAAAAGCTCACGCGCGAACGCGTCGTGCCCACCATGTCCGCCAAGGTTCCCTGACTGATTTTTGGAACGACGGTCTCAGGCACTCCTTCCTTACCGAAATGCGCCAGCATAAGCAGGACACGGGCCAGTCTTTTTTCGCTGGAATTGAACAGCTGGTCGACCAGGTCTTCTTCGTAACGGATATTGCGGGAGAGCAAGTAAGCCACGAACATATCGGAAAAAGCATGCTCACGATGAAGCGCCTCCATCATCGCTCGCTTCTCGATCCGCAGAAGCTGGCAATCCGTCATCGCCGCGGCCGATCCCATGCGGAGGGCCTGGCCCGCCAGCGAGCCTTCCCCGAAAAAGTTCCCCTCATTCAATATGCCGATCGTGGCTTCCTTGCCGGTCTTGGATACGACGGTGAGCCTGACCTTGCCTTTCTGGATATAGAAGACAGAATCAGAGGCGTCGCCTTGTGCGAAGATCCCTTGCTTCCTGGAAACCACCATGCTCTTCCTGCCCTGGCCAATGGTTGCAAGGAAGGTGCTGGGATCGAACTCTCGGTTTTTCGTGACTGCCGCAACGCGAGCCATTAAACGTAATTGTAGTCCCAAAGCGCGGTATCGCTGGATTTATAGTGCAAGGATAGTGCGCGAAGGGTTGTGGACCGAGGCCCGCAGAGGTTCATTTGTCCGAGGCCGTCAGGCGCCGATCTCGATGAGGGTCGGTGCGCGGCTGGCCGGTACTGAGTTCGCACTTCTCTCCCGGCTTGGCGCCACACGTGGGGCACCGCACCGCCAGTGATTGTTTCTGGGTGACTTTCATGTCTACATAATGCGTGTTTACCCGGCAGCAAGCTGGTCAATTTTGACCAGTGCATTCAAGCGAAAACCCCAAGTGTTTTTGCGCTTTGCGACAACCGATTACATGGACCGCAGATCGGGAACCATGCCCGCGACTAACGGATAGGGGCAGGGACACAGACGCCAAAGCTTGCCCAAACGCGTGAATCCAAACCGGCAAAGTCGTCTGCTCTTAGTGTCCGAGCAGGTAGAGATAGTTTCTTAGGATTCACGGAGACATGGCGCAGAGCCCCCAGACCACAGCCCCAGTCTGCGACGACAATGCAGGTCCTTTAGTGGTTCCGTCCCACCAAGGCGACTTCGTTGAACCTATCTTCTGCACGGGGTTCAGGTCTTCGTCCGCCGGAACGGCGCCGGAATTTTGTCTGTAGCCTGTCGAGGTATACGTAGTAAACCGGGGTGATGTAGAGGGTTATGATCTGCGAGAAGAGCAGACCGCCCACTACCGCCAGGCCCAACCCGCGGCGCGAGTCTGCGCCCGCGCCGAAGCCGATGGCGATGGGCAGCGTTCCCATCAGGGCCGCCATGGTGGTCATCATGATCGGGCGGAACCGGATGAGCGCACCCTGATAAATGGACTCCTCCGGGCTCTTTCCTTGTGTCCGCTCCTCTTCCAGAGCGAAGTCGATCATCATAATGGCATTCTTCTTGACGATGCCAATCAGCATGATGATGCCCACGAACGAGTAGAGATTCAGCTCCTGGTGGAAGAGGTTAAGAGTCAGCAGCGCACCGACGCCAGCGGAAGGTAAACCAGAGAGAATCGTCAGGGGATGAATGAAGCTCTCATAGAGAATTCCCAGAATGATGTAGATCACCAGAATCGCTGCCAACAGTAACAGACCCATGCCGCTGAATGAGTTTCGGAAAGCTTGAGCGGTCCCCTGAAACGTGCCTTGAATATCGGCGGGGAGCACGCGAAGCGCCTCGCGCTCGACTAGTTTTGTCGCGTCACCCAAGGCGGTAC
Source organism: uncultured Acidobacteriota bacterium (assembly GCA_963759395.1). Lineage (GTDB taxonomy): Bacteria > Acidobacteriota > Terriglobia > Terriglobales > Acidobacteriaceae > CAVWZH01. The sequence continues at coordinate 1,277,110 of CAVWZH010000007.1, forward strand.
CGGGCTTGAGATTGAAGCTGATGGTTGCGGCCGGCAACTGGCCGAGGTGATTCACCATCAGGGGGCCAACGGAAGGTATCAGCTTTGCGACGGTGTCGAGCGGAACCAATTTCCCGGCGCTGGAGCGAACGTATAGAAGCGAAAGCTTGTCCGGATTGTCCTGGAATTCCGGCAATAATTCAACGATGACGTAGTACTCGTTGTTGGGCGCGTATATCGTGCTTATCTGGCGGGTGCCGTATGCGGAATAGAGAGCGTCGGAAACCTGAGCGGGGGTCAATCCGAGCGCGTAGGCCTTGTCGTGATCGACTTCCACGGTGAGCTGCGGGTTCTTGACCTGCAGGTCGCTGGTAACGTCCTGCAATTGCGGAAGGGCGCGAAGAGCGCTTTCCAGCTTGGGGGCGTCCTCGTAAAGCTCTGTCGTATCGGGCGATTGCAGCGTGTACTGATACTGTGACTTGGTCAGAGATCCGCCAATGCGGATGGTTGGTGGAATCTGCATGAACACGTTCAGACCCGGAATCTGCGATACCTTCGGACGAAGCTCCTGAATCACATCCATCGCGCTCATGTGGTTGACGCGATCTCTCTTCTCCTTCAGCCGAAAGAAGATGCGTCCCTGATTGATGGGATTGCCGACCGCCGACATAGTGTTCAACACGTTGGGATCGAAGCGCACAACGTCGGCCACGCGCTGTTGCAATTTCATCATGTCCTGAAATGCGATTCCCTGTTGTGCTTCGGTGAACGCAAAGACCAGACCTTGATCTTCGTCTGGAATGAACCCGGTCTTCGAGATTGTGTACAGATAAAATGTGAGCCCGATCACCACGAAGGACACCATAAGCGTGGCGAACTTGTGCCGCAGCACTGCCCTCAGGCTGCGGTCGTAACCACGCAACCAGCCGTTGAAGACCCGCTCACTGAAGTTGAACAGCCTCCCGTGGCCCGATCGCTGATGCTGACGGAGAAACCGGCTGCACAGCATCGGAGTCAGGGTGAGTGATACGAATCCCGAGACCAGGATGGCGGCGCCAATCGTCACCGCGAATTCATGCAGCAAACGTCCGATAATTCCCCCCATGAATAACAGGGGAATAAAGACTGCGGCCAGCGACAGCGTCATGGAGAGAATGGTGAAGCCAATCTCGCTGGCGCCATCCATCGCCGCTTGGAGCGGCAGTTTCCCGCTTTCCATGTGGCGGACGATGTTCTCCAACATGACGATGGCATCGTCCACAACGAATCCTACGGACAACGTCAGCGCCATCAAGGAAAGATTGTCGAGGCTATAGCCCAGCAGGTACATCACCGAGAACGTGCCAATGATGGACATGGGCAACGCGAGAGACGGAATGATGGTGGCGGAAACATTTCGCAGGAAAACGAAGATCACCATGATGACTAGAGCAATGGTGAGCAGCAGGGTGAACTTGACGTCGTTAACCGACGCACGAATGGAAACAGAGCGGTCATAGAGTGTGTCGATTTGAACTGCGGCAGGAGTGTGCTCTTGCAGTCGGGGCAGCAGCTTCTTGATGCTGTCCACAACCGCAACCGTATTGGTCCCGGGCTGCTTTTGAATCGCCAATACGATGGCTCGAACCCCATTGAACCAGCTGGCAGTCTTGTCGTTGAGCACACTGTCTAGCACGCGACCGAGCTCGTTCAGGCGAACCGGGGAACCATTCCGATAGGCCACTACCATAGGCCCAAACTGCAGAGCATTCATCCGCTGACCATTGGAGAGGATCGTGAACGTATGGTTCTGTCCATAGAGTGTGCCGGTGGGCAGGTTGGTGTTTCCCGCTTGCAGCGCTGCACTGACTTCATCGATCCCAATCTGACGTGAGGCCAGAGCACTGGGATCGAGCTGCGCGCGCATGGCATATTTCTGCGCTCCGAACACCAGCACTTGGGCCACACCGCTCACCATGGAGACATTTTGCGCAATGGTGGTCTCTGCAGCCTCGTCGACGTCCGACAGTCTCATCGTAGGTGAACTGAGGGCTAAATAAAGGATGGGCGAATCGGCGGGATTCACTTTTTGAAAGGTGGGCGGCGTCGGCATCTCTGGGGGCAATTGCCCCCCAGCCGCTGTAATGGCTGCCTGGACGTCGAGTGCGGCGCCATCGAGGTTGCGGCTGAGATTGAACTGGATGGTAATGTTGGTCAGCCCCAGAGAGTTCGTGGACGTCATTGAATCGATGCCTGCGATGGTCGAGAATTGTTTTTCCATCGGGGTGGCAACGGAAGAAGCCATCGTCTCCGGACTCGCGCCGGGCAGAGAAGCGCTCACCAAAATCGTGGGAAAGTCCACATTGGGCAGGTCACTGACGGGCAGCAGTTGATACGCGAAAATACCAAAGACAAGAATCGCGGCCATGACCAAGGTGGTCATAATCGGCCGATGGATAAAGAGCTCGGAAAGACTCACGGTCCGCCTCCGGCAGGACCGCCGGCCGTCGCCGGACTCGGCTGAGTTCCAGGCAGGGTGCTTTGCACCGTCACTTTTGCGTTCGGAGCCACGCGCAACTGGCCGTTCACAATCACGTACTCCCCCGTCTTCAGGCCGTCCGAAATGAGGGTTAGATTCTGATACACCCCCGCCGTCTTGACCGGCCGAGATTCAGCCGTGCTGTCCGCCGTGACAACGTACACATATTCTCCTTGTTGCCCGGCTTGGATCGCTTTTGTCGGGACAACGACGGCATTCTTCTGTGTAGAAAGCTGCAACGCAACATCTACGAATTGTCCTGGCCACAGACGCCGGTCCTTGTTCTGATACGTGCCTTTTAGCTTGAACATGCCGGTCGTCGTGTCGACTCCGTTATCAATAAACGTCAACCGGCCCTCTGCCGGATTGTCCGATTGTCCCTTGGGATAAGCCAGAACTTTGAGCTGTCCAGAAGTGAAGCGCCGCCGCACCCGGTCCAAGTTCGCTTCTGGCACTGAAAAGGTGACATAGATCGGCGTGACTTGGTTCAACTGCACCAGATACGGCGTATCGTTCGCCTTTACCAGATTGCCCAGATTGATCAGCAGCGCCCCAGCGCGCGCGTCGATGGGAGCAACGATATCTGTGTACACCAACTGTACGCGGGCGGCCTCGACGGCGGCCTTGTCTGCTTCCACTGCTGACGCATCGGCGTTGGCCTGGGCACGCCACTGCTCGGCCTGTTCATGGGAGACAATGCCGTCGTTTTCCAGGCGCGAATAGCGGTTCGCTTGGATCCGCGAATTCTCCGCCTGCGCCTGATCGTGCTTCATCTGGCCAAGGGCTTTGTCGAGGTCCGCTTGGAACGGACGCTTGTCCAACTGAAACAGCGCTTGACCCTGGCGCACATCTTCTCCTTCTTTGAAGAAGATCTTCTGGATTTGACCGTTGACTTGGGACCTGATCTGCACGGTCTGGTACGCTTCAACGTTGCCGATGGCTCTGATCTCAACCGGAACGTCGCGCTGCTCCACGCTGGCGACAACCACGGGTGCGGGCGGACGCCCCCCCGAACCCGGTGCCATCTGAGCTTGTTCTTTGTTTCCGCATCCAGATATGAAGAGAACAGTAGTCAGGGGAAACAACAGAATCGAAGAAGGCAGCCGCGCGACGGCGAGTTTCATGACAGTACCCTCCAGGCATCAAAGGCACCCAGTCCTATGTTGACGGGTTGGATCAGTCTTGGTCTGTGACTGGTATCACAGATGCGGTTAGGACTAAGCACCAAACCCGCGTCAGGTGGCGCGGTCAAGACCTGCGCGGAAGCCTGTCGTCGCCATTTTCCGTGGCACTCACTTGGTCGACGAAACCAGCACCAGTACGGCCAGCGCTGCCAGGAGAAGGCTCGCTAGAAACAAAAATATCCCGTGCAATTGATTCATCTGGAAATAGTTGCCCAGACGCGTTTTGGAATGCAGTAGCGTTTTCATGGGAACCTCCTTGCACAGTGAACTGGTAACCGCGATCGCCTGATTCCGTTTGCCGATCTAACTTGTAGGTCGTCCCCATCCTTGCGACCACGTTGCACGTAGAGTTCGTAAGCACGACGACGAATGTGCTCGGAGCTCAACTTCCGTGTGTCCTTTTTCTCGTCGTTATTGTTTGAGATGGAGGTCGGCCTCATGGGGAAACTCCTTTGGGCCAGCTATGAGCCTATGAGTTCTTGCTACTCCGCATCGAGACCATCGTGGTGCGCACCAGGGCGTGCGCGCGGTCACGAAGCACGGTACCGCCCCGGAGATTCCAGACCTTTCGCGGGCCGCCCTACGTACCGCTTCAGCGCCCTAGATGGATATATGTCACTCAAGGGCCACAATTAAGAGGTATAGCCCTCCAAACAAGACCGCTGACAAAATGGTAACGCCTGCAAAGCGGAATAACCGCTCGCTTGCGCCTGGACGCCCGCCCTCGGTCCTTTCGATTTGTTCATCCAAGCTGCCAAACATGGCCTTAACTCCATTACGGCTCGCAACTCTGCCCGAACCTGACTCTGCTTGCTTACTTCTCTTCCACCAGACAGTACTGGCCAATCATGTCGCCAAGCTCCGAATCGGTTGTGGTTCGATAGATGTCGACGTTTGCACAATCGTAAATCCCATGACCTTGGGGAAGCCGGACCATCAAATAGGTGCCCGGCTCCAGGACTGTGCAGCCAAACACATTCTTGTTGCACTGCAGGTCCAAGGAGTTCTTCCCTTTCTGAGCGACAAGAATTACCACACCGTTGTTTACTGAGCTGCTCTTTATCGTGATCGTCTCACGCTGTTCTTGTGCCAACAGCGCCGGCGTGGCAGACAAAATAAACAGAAGAAGCGCAATGAAGAGAATGGTTCCTTTCTTCATAGCCCACCTCCCTTGGCAAAAGCGCTTTTACACAGGCTGGACCCGACGGCTCACGCGCTCACCTGCCGCTAGAAACCTATTCTTGGAGTTGTCAGGGCCGGGGTTCCTCCATAAAAGCCAGATGGCCCACACGACAATTATATTCCCTCATTGGATCTATCTCTGTCTGTGATCGTGAGTACAACGAGTTGGGGAAGGGGAGTGATGTTGCGCGTCCTCACGATCGTTGGTGATGACCCTCACTGCAGTTTGTCTCATGTTGTGCCATTCATTCAGGATGGGTGCCCGTTGGACGGGCCCTCGCGGCAGCCTGGAACGAGCCAACAAGTAAGGGGGGAAACTTATGAACTCTCGACTCTTGCGTCACGGATTGCTGCTGGCAGAATGGGCAGTCTTGCCGATCCTCGCTCTGTTAACCTGCGCAGGGTTCCTAGCCGCACAAGCCACTCTGTCCGCCGGCCCTCTTCTGCTGTATCAAGTAAGGGCGATCTACGTGGCTCCATCCGCAGATGATTTCGTGCTCCTGGTGAAGGACCGACTGGAAAAATGGGGTGCAGTGGAGATCACTTCACGGCCAGAAGATGCGGACGCAATTCTCACTTGCCAGACCGAGAAGACGATCGTGCCCGCCAAGGTGGTTGTGTCACGCACGATTGCAGAAGTTACCCTTGTAGATCGCCGTTCCCAGAAACCCATTTGGAGGACCACAAAGTACGTCGCCTTCGATAGAACCATATTGGCAGATGAAGTTATAGAGCAGCTCAAGCGGGACCGCAGACAATCCGCCATGGAGTATTGAGATGCTGCCCGCGCCTGCGGCAACACATGGCATTACGTGAGGCGCTACGCAAAGAGGGGACTGACCTTATGAATCTCTATGAAGTTACCTTGCACGGCACCGACAGCATCTACCTGGTAGCGCCCACAAAATACCGCGCGCTGGAACTGGCGGGGGATTACTTGGCTGACGCAGGCCGGGAAGAGATGCTGGAGTCAGACAAATTCGTCATACGTCACCTCGACCTGTCCGAAGAGCAAATCCTCCGCCCCGAAAGATGCCGGGCTTGCCCCTTGAATGAATAGATTAAGCTGGAAAACCACCGGGGCTGTGCTTCTCTCTGGGATGCTGGTTTGCCTCGCTGTGCAAACGGCCAAAGCGGCGCAGCTGAAAAAAGAGACTTCCGCCGCGTTTGACCGCTATATTAGCGCGTCCGAAGGAAGGATTCACTCAGAGCTTCACGGTGGCCCCTTCCTCTTTGTTGATGCGCTGCCACAAAATAGCCGCAGCGACGCCTACGCACAGCTTCGTGAGGGGAAAATCCTGGTGGAGCAAGTGAACACCAAGACCGAGGGGCATCCTATCGAAGTCCCGCACGGGCTGATTCACGACTGGATCGGCGTTCTGTTCATTCCGAACGCGTCACTGGCGCAAACGCTTGCCGTCGCCCAGAACTACGACAATCACCAGAACATCTACAACCCTGAGGTGCGTCATTCCAGGCTTCTGCAGCGTAACGGTAACCAGTTCAAAGTATTTCTCCAGCTTTACAGGAAATCACTGGTCACAGTCGTGATCAATGCCGACTTCGAAATCACCTACGAACCATCTGGAACGAACAGGGTAGTGAGCCATTCGTATTCCACCCGGCTTGTCGAAGTAGAGGGCGCCGGACGGGCGGACGAGCGCGAATTGCCCGTGGATGACGCGCATGGGTATTTGTGGCGCCTGTACAGCTACTGGCGTTTTGAAGAAAAAGATGGAGGCGTTTACGTGCAGCTCGAATCGATCGGGCTGAGCCGCGGGGTGCCAGCGATTATCGGATGGCTGGTAAACCCACTGCTAAGAAGCATCCCACGCGGAACCTTGACAAGCCTGCTCGGTGCCACACGTGCGGCAGTAATGAAGCCTAGTTTCGGGGCGCTGCAAGGCGGAGATGTGGCGGGTACATGGATCGCAGAGCGTTAATCGGTTGCGAGTGGTTAAGACATTTCGCCTGAGACAGGAGTCTGAGAGGAGGACCACCATGCTTGAAATTGCGGCGGTTCGCATGGAATTTCCAGCTGATGCCAACATCATTGTCGGTCAAGCGCACTTCATTAAGACGGTGGAGGACCTCTACGAGGCGGTGGCCGCGACCGTGCCCCAAGCCAAGTTCGGCTTAGCGTTCAACGAGAGTTCCGGAGCTTGTTTGACGCGGTCCGAAGGGAATGATCAGGTACTTCGCGAAATCGCCATCCGTAATGCCCAGGCGCTAAGCTGCGGTCACACCTTTGTGCTGATCATGCAGAATGCTTATCCCATCAACCTATTGAACGCGATCCGAAATGTTCCGGAAGTTTGTTCGATATTTTGCGCGACCGCCAATTCTGTCGAAATCGTGGTCGCCCGGACTGAGCAGGGCCAGGGGGTGCTAGGTGTCATCGATGGCAGCTCGCCCAAAGGGGTAGAAGGCGAGGCGGATATCGCATGGCGGCACGATCTCCTTCGTAAGATTGGGTACAAGCGATAGCGTAGCGCCACGTGGGGTTGATGGATGGCGAGGGCTTAGCTGCCGTCATGCGCCTTTAGGCAGATTGCTACGCGATCCGTTTGCGCTCGATACGAGCGCGCTCCACATAGTGGCCGTCTCTCACATCCACGCGAACGATTTCCCCAGGAGCGATAAACAAAGGCACCCGAATGCGAAGCCCGATATCAAGGGTTGCCTCCTTCCAGGCGCTATCCTGTTGGGAGTGTGCCGCGGGCGCGGTCTTGGCGACTCGGGCCTCAACAATATCCGGAAATACGACACTGAGAGCGTGGCCTTCAAAAAACTCTACCGGCAGTTCCATTCCAGATTGGAGGAATCTCTGCGCTGTCCCTAAGATGACACTTGGAATTGCAATGTGCTCGAAAGTGGTCGGGTCCATGAAAGTACAGGTTTCCCCGTCGCTGAAAAGAAACTCCATCAGACGCCGTTCAACTTCCACGTCTTCAATGCGCTCCTGTGGTCGAAAGTGCGGTTCCCACAGATTACCAGTACTGGCATTGCACAACTTAGTCTTCACCACCCCGCCCAATTTGGCGGAGCCGGCCTTCGACTCGGCGTCCAGAACTTTATAGATTTCCCCTTCAATGCGCAGGAACATTCCCGGTTTCAACTCAGATGCCATCACCATGGGGTCCTCCTCCGGTTCGGCCATTCCCCAGCCACATTGATAGACCCCAATATCCTCCGCCCGCAGTGATCGAGGTCACACGGAGTAGTCCAGCCCGGGGTTGGCAGGTCTTTTTGCAATTGGAACAAAATCCGTTTGCATTCACATCCGAACTCACCGAAACGCGCTAGAATTCGTGGTGAGAAAACTTGTGCGGGAGGTGGCTATGCCCGTCTACGATTACCTCTGCAATGACTGTCATAAGTCCTTCGAAAAAGTTCTGACGCTTGGGGAGCATGACAAACCGATCGCTTGCCCCCATTGTGGTAGCAAGAACGTAGAGCAGGAGGCGGCAGCCTTCTTCGCAGTAACGACGAAGAAGAGCTAGATTCCGTTCTGGACCAACACTTCGTCAGACAGCAGGTCGAAAGCAGTGATTGCCGCTGGATCGCGGGGGATCTTTTGCGGTCGATCGGGCTCGCATAAGCGCGTGCGAGTCCTAGGCGGGCCAGCGCACCCCATGGAAAGTTCACCACCAGTCCTCGGGGGGGGCGATGAATTTCTGAAATCCCACTGCCGCTCGGTTGCCTCGTGCAGCAGGAGATAGTTCCTCGAAATGAGATTCGCAAGGAGTTTCTGGTTACCTTGGTTACCGTCCTCCTCCAATTTCAGTAGTTTCAGGACGATATAAGGCTCAAATTCGTCTCAGGAATGCATTCTGGCCGCGAGACGATATCAATTTGAGAAAACAGAAAATCATCCCAGTTATTCCACCCTGCCCAATCTGTGGCGTTGTTCCTCACAGCTGGTCTATTCACGAGCAGTGGCGTCATACGCCCAGTCTCAAGAGCCCCGAAAAACGATGGGTGGACAACGAAGCGTTTCCGATTCATGAATGTGTAGACCGGCCGCATCTTCCCTGTCCGGCGTGCCTGAAGTGGACGGGCGACGGCTTTGTCACTGTTAAGGCCAACCCTCAATATTTTTCCGGGACCTCCGTGAAGAGCGGAAAGAAGAATCAATACGAAGAGATGGTTCCGGAGGATGATGCGCACCTGTAAGGGACTGCCCCGTAGACGATCCTCGGGTCAAAGTCTCATGCACTTCCGATCTCTTTGTGCTCTTCCCGGGATTGACTATGCTGCCATCGTACCTATCAAGCGTGTGGCGAAAGCGAACAGTGCAAACGGAACGTCGATTGCTACGAGGAACTCTCTTCAATCTTATGCGACTCGGGGTTCCTGCGCTTGCTCTGTTGTTTCTAGCTACCAGTTTTGCCGCCGCGCAAATTTCGCCCGGGCCGCTTTCACGACCCCATCAGCCCCTGGATAGCGCCACTCAGTGCACTACTTGCCATAAGCTGGGAGGCGGCGAGCCGGTCTTCAAATGTCTGGACTGCCACACTGAAATTGCGCAACGGCTGGCGTCTCATCGTGGGTTGCATGCTTCCTATGGAATCAAAACCGGCTCGAGTCAGGAGTGCGCGCGTTGCCACTCGGAGCACAACGGGCGGGATTTCGCCCTCATCAAATGGGATCCGAAAACTTTCAATCACAAGCAGACCGGCTACGTGCTCGAGGGCAAGCATGTCGGCCTCACTTGTAACCGCTGCCACAGCCCGGAACACATTGCGCCCGCCGAGCGGCAGACAATCAAAATTCGGGATCTCAGCCGGACTTTCCTGGGCGTTGCTGCCACTTGCGCACCGTGTCACAAGGACCCGCACGAGAACCGGCTTGGTCCGAATTGTCTGCAGTGCCACAACAATGATGACTGGAAGAATGTTACGCGGCAGTTCGACCACTCCAAGACGAGGTATCCGTTGACGGGCTTGCACGCCCAGGTGACTTGCCAGAAGTGCCATACTCCCGGTCCGGACAACCAGCCGCGTTATATCGGACTGCCCTTCAGCAAATGCACCGATTGCCACAGCGATCCGCATCGCGGCAGTTTCGCGCAACAAACCTGCCAGTCCTGCCATAACACAAGCGGTTGGAAGCGAGTTTCCACAGGCGCACTCAGCCAGAGTTTCGATCACGCGAAAACGAAATACCCGCTGGTCGGAAAACATCAAACGGTCGAATGCGTGGCCTGCCATCGTAACGGTGATTTCAAGCAGCCGCTTGCCTTCCAAAAATGTATGGATTGTCACCAGGACGAGCACCAGGGCCAATTCGCCAAGCGTGCTGGTGGCGCGGAATGCAGCGGCTGTCACAATCTGGAGGGGTTCAAGCCCTCGACCTTCGGATTAAAAGAGCACGCGTCGACTGCATATCCGTTGCAAGGCAAACATGCCAGCCTGCAGTGCGATCAGTGCCACATTCCCCACGGTAAAGAGACGCTTTACAAGATCAAGTTCGGGCTCTGCCTCGACTGCCATAAGGACGAGCATCAGGCGCAATTCGCAGCTGCGCCTTATCTGAATCGCTGCGAGCAATGCCACACGCTGGATGGTTACAAGCCCTCAACGTTCGGCCTGGCACGGCATAAACAAACGCAGTTCGTTCTGACCGGCGCACATCTGGCCGTGACCTGCCAGGACTGTCACAAGCCGGGCCCGCAGGCGTCAGCCGAAACGAAGACGGGAGCGCTTTACCACTTCCAGAACCTCTCGTGCACTACGTGCCACGAGGATCCTCACCGCGGCCAGTTCCGCGAACGCATGCAGGCCAGAATCAATGGGAAGGCCATTGGTTGCGAGGCATGTCACTCGACGAAATCCTGGAAAGAGCTGTCTCGCTTCGACCATTCGCAGACGTTCGTTCGCATTAGTCGGGGCGCACCGCGCGGTGGCCTGCATTGACTGCCACAAGCCGCCGAATCTGGAGACCAAGCTGATGAACGTGGATTTCCACGCTGCGCCCAAGCAATGCGAGGAGTGCCATGCCGACATCCACGGTGCGCAATTCGCGCGAGCCGGCGGTGTTACGGGTTGCGCGGACTGTCACAACAGCGCACGCTGGAAGCCATCACTGTTCGATCACGACAAGCGAACCGAGTTTTCACTTCAGGGAGCACATCGCAATGTGGGTTGCGGCGAGTGCCACAAACTCAACCGTGTAATAAATGGAAAATCGATACTTTTTTACAAACCGACTCCCAAAGAATGCGTTGCCTGCCACGGGGCGAATGTTCCTGTCGCCACGCCGGTGAACTAACGGCCGCTGAAAATTTCAACACACCGGGGTGTAATCGGCCCGAAGGTAACCGCCAAGTCGGTTGTAGGGGGAAGTCTTCGTGCGGAGTCGTCCGCTTGAGCATTCCCAAAATGGTACCTCAGTAACTTGTTCCACACGGCAGTACATTTACCCTTCTAATGGGCGGCAAATTGCTCGGGCGAACGGCAACTGCGCCCCTTTGTCTGTGAAGTCCATTCCTGATATCGCGGGCGGGTGGGCACTTGGGGCGATTGGGTTCGACATTCCTGGTCCAGATCATTCTTTGGTTCATGTTGCCTGCGCCTGTCCTGGCGCAAACCAAGACCTATGACAGCACGCGCAGCCCACATGGCGCTCTTGTCGATCCCTTGCCAAAACTGCCACACCGTAAACGGCTGGACGCCGATTCGCGGTGTGCCCGAATTTGATCACAACCAAACCCGCTATCCGCTACGTGGCATGCATGAAGCCGTCACCTGCACCCAGTGCCATACGAAATTGGTCTTCACTAATGTGGGCCACAAATGCGCTGACTGCCACGCGGATGTGCACCGCAGGCAATTAGGAGCGGCCTGTGAGCAGTGCCATTCGGTGCGGGGATGGCAGGTGTCGGTCCAGCAGATTCAAGCGCACAACAATCGCATGCCGCTGACCGGTGCGCATGCCGCGGTCGACTGCGATAGCTGCCACAAAGGCGCTGCCAACAGCAAATTCAAGACTATGTCGACGGACTGTTATTCCTGCCACTCGGCGGATTACCAGAAAACTGTCAACCCCAATCACGTGATGGGCAAGTTTCCCACCAACTGTGCGGAGTGCCACGGCACCGACAACTGGCTCAATGCCAATTTCGATCACTCGTCGGTGGGGTTTCCGTTGAGCGGCGCCCACGCGGTTCCGCCCCGGCAATGTGCGGACTGCCACATTAATAATAATTACAACCTCACGAGTACGACCTGCATTACCTGCCATCTCAAGGATTTTCAGGGCACGACCAACCCCAATCACGTCGCCGCGAACTTTCCCCAGAACTGTGCCCAGTGCCACACGACCGTCGCCTGGTCTCCGGCGACATTCGATCACTCCATGGTCAACTTCCCGCTGACTGGATCGCACACGGTTCCACCGCGCCAGTGTACCGACTGCCACGTCAACAACAACTACAACCTGACCAGCACAACCTGCATTTCGTGTCACCAGAAGGATTTCCAGGGCACAACCAACCCGAACCACGTCCAAGGCGGGTTCGCACAGACTTGCGAACTTTGTCATAACACGACGGCCTGGCAGCCGGCGACGTTTGATCATTCGAAATCGGCATTTCCCTTGACTGGTTCGCATACGGTTCCGCCCCGGCAGTGCACAGACTGCCATATCAACAACAACTACAACATCACGAACACGACCTGCATCAGTTGCCACCAGAATGACTACACCAAGGCAATCGCTCCGGTACCTCACGCGGGCTTCCCAACCACATGCGCCAATTGCCACGACACAGTTGCCTGGACAGACGGCAAGTTTGATCACTCCACCACCGGCTTCACGCTGACTGGCATGCACACGGTGCCGCCGCGCCTGTGCACCGACTGCCATATTAATAACAACTACAGCTTGAACAGCACCGCGTGCGTCACTTGCCACCTGCAGGACTTTAAGAGCACGACCAATCCGAATCACGTTACAGGCAATTTCCCGCAGACCTGTGACTCATGCCACAGCACTTCTACCTGGCTGAACGCTACCTTCAACCACAACAGCACGGGTTTCCCGCTGACTGGTTCCCACACTGTCCCGCCGAGACAGTGCACGGATTGCCACATCAACAACAATTACAACCTGACGAGCACGCTGTGCATCTCCTGCCATCAGAAGGACTACACCAACGCCGTTAGCCCGGTGAACCATGCGGCGGCCGGATTCCCCACGACTTGCGAAACCTGCCATGACACCGCGCAGTGGACGGATGGCAAGTTCGATCACTCGACCACAGGCTTTGTGCTAACCGGCATGCATACGGTGCCGCCGAGGCTGTGCACCGATTGCCACGCTAACAACAACTATCACCTTACGAGCACAGCCTGCGTTTCGTGCCATCTGAAGGACTTCCAGGGAACGACCAACCCGAACCACGTGACCGCCGGATTCCCGCAGCAATGCGACTTATGCCATACCACGACAGCGTGGAGTCCTTCCTCGTTCAATCACAACAACACGACTTTCCCGCTCACAGGCGCACATACCACGGTGCCCTGCGCAAATTGCCACGTGAACAACAACTACACAACGGTTCCGACCGATTGCTACTCCTGTCACAAGACGGACTATCAAAATACGACCAACCCGAACCATACCGCAGCAGGATTCCCCACCACATGCCAGACGTGCCACACCACGACGGCGTGGACGGGAGCCACGTTCAACCACACCTGGTTCCCCATGAACCATGGCGGAGCTAATGGAGTCTGCGCTACGTGTCATACAAATCCGTCGGACTACACGGTCTTCTCGTGTACGGGATGTCACTTGAAGCCGCAAACCGACCAGAACCATCAGGGTGTGCGGAACTACATCTACAACAGTCCCAACTGCTATCAGTGCCACCCTTCGGGGCAAGGCGGATAAACACCAGAGGCTAAGCTCGACCATCCCACTTGCCAGATGACGATACCGAATGAATGCAATGCAGCGACAACTCGTGACGCTCCTGCTATTGGTTTCCGGCGCGGTTGGTCAAGGAACCGGGGCCCCAGGAGAGGTGCGCGACGTGAACCTGGCGTTGCAAGGTGACTCCATGCTGGTAGAGGTTCTGGTTAGCACACCGGTGCAGCCCACGGTACAGACGGTCACTTCTCCCGACCGGGTTGTACTGGATTTGCCAAACACTACCGTCGGCCCGAGTTGGCAACACATTCGCGTCAATTTCCAGGGTGTGCGCACGGTGCGCGTCGGGGTTCATAGCCTGAACCCGCCAAGTACGCGGCTCGTGATCGACCTGGATCACGCGCTACCGCACACGGTGCGCAACGAAGGCAGCAAAATTATCCTGGTGCTCACGCTGCCTGCCGGCTCGGGCGCGCGGCGAGGAGCGCCCTCGGCGGCTGCCTCGGGCAAAATTCCGGGCATCTTCCGCCGGCACTCGGATAGCGAGCTGCCGACACTAAGCGATAATGCGCCAGCGCCGGTTCCTCCTGCTCCTGTTTCCGGAGGAACTAACTCGAACGGCCAAATCGCAGAGGTTCCCGCAATCGCCGCGGCGGGCGCATCGAGTTCACAACCCAGTGCCGCACATCCCAACCTGGGCAGCCTTCAGCAAGGTACGGTTTTCCCAAGTATGGGATCTCCGGGGAGCGGCAATGTGCCGCAGGCGGGAAGCAGCGCTACCGCTAATTTCCCCTCAGCGAACACAGCGAATGCGGCCAGTCCAGCAAGCTCGACGGCGGTTCCGTCGGCAACCGTAACTCCTGTGCAAAGCGGGAGTGCGTCCTCGGGATCAGCACAGCCTGTCAGTCCGTCGAAGACGCCGGCCGCCGCGACTGTTGCAGAAGTAGAAATAAAGAGTGCTCCTTTGACTCCCGCCGCATCCGCGCCTTCGGCTCCAGAGAAAGCAGCGGCGTCTCAGACTGTCGCTAACGTTGATTCGGGCGCACCCGTACCGAAAGCTGCCCCCCAGAGCTCGCCTGCTAGCTCGACTGATGACTCAAAGGCTGACTCACCTCCGGCCCAATCTTCAACTGGACATTCAAGCGAACAACCAGCGATTTCTGAAGCGGCGCCGGCGAGCCAACCTCCGACCGCTGAAGTCACGGCCTCGATAGGGAACGAAGGCAAGGAAGCATCCCAATCTTCGGCAGACCAAGCGAGCACCGCTGCGGCTGCGCAGTCGAGCGACCCCGCTGCGACCCTTCAAGCACTCGACCCGACCCTGCGCACCGTGTTTAAGGTGAAGTACGTTGTCGAAGGAGTGGCTTATCTGGACGGAGGGCGCAGCTCCGGACTGGCGGAAGGAATGAAGCTGGAAATCAAAGACAGCGACTTGCCCGCACCGCAGGGCGCGGCCGCCGACCCCAAAGATCCTCGCGTGGTTGCGGAACTAGAGGTGACCGCGATTGCGGAAACTTCCGCTGCTACCGATGTCCACGACGCGAAACGTGCGGTGAAGCCGGGTGACCTGGCGTATCTCTCTCTGGACGACGCCCAGGCTTTGGTACAGCAGCGGACCTTGAGCGCTACGCGTCAGTATCCCGTAGTTGTGGCCTTCAGCGAAGGCGACCCGCTCGATGAGGAAGTTCGAGAGGAAGTGCCGAGACCGCCATCGCCCGCGGTGAATCGGGCTTCAGGGCGCATCGGATTCGATTACCTGGGAACGGTGAGCCACGGCACGGCAGGCCTGACCAGTTCAAATCTTGGGCTGGTCTTGCAAGCAGACATTACACGCATCAACGGTACCTACTGGAACCTCACCGGATATTGGCGAGGCCGGCTGACTGCGCAATCTTCCTCTACACAACCAACCTTGCAGGACCTGCTCAACCGCACTTATCACCTGGGAATGTTTTACGACAACCCAAACTCACCGTGGGTGGCGGGATTTGGCCGGCTCTATCTGCCATGGGCGCCCAGTCTCGATACCATTGACGGCGGCTATTTCGGGCGGCGGCTCTCGCACGGAACCACCGCAGGCATCTTTGCCGGTTCCACTCCCGACCCGACTTCCTGGAACTACAGTCCGAACCAGCAGATTGCCGGCGCGTTCATCAACTTTGAAGGTGGAAGTTACGATGCCTTTCACTACACCAGCACCTCAGGAGTGGGACTGAGCGCGCTGAATTGGCAGATCAACCGGCCTTTCGTGTTCTTCGAAAATTCGCTTTCCTATAAGCGCTATGTCTCAATCTACGATTCGCTGCAAGCCGACAACCCACGCGGGAATCCTGCCGTCCCAGCTCCCGGGCCGGAACTCAGCCGCAATTTTTTTACTCTCCGCTGGCAGGCGCACCCCAGGATTGAACTGGATTTCAATCACACCTATTTCCGCGATATTCCGACTTTCGATCCCTCTCTGATCGGCACGGGACTGCTGGATCAGTTCCTCTTCCAGGGGTTCAGTGCGGGCGCGAGAGTCGAAGCAGTCAAGCAAGTCTTTGTATACGCAGATCTAGGCCGCAGCAATCGGACGGGCGATGCGAAGAACTCTTTGAATCAGCTCTACGGCCTGACCTTCAATCGGCTGCCATGGATGGGACTGCGTGCCGATCTGCACTATTCACGCTTCAACAGTTCGTTTGCTAATGGCACTTACCGTTCATTCTCACTCTCAAAAAACCTGAATGACAATGTGCACCTGGAACTTTTGCTGGGTGATCAGAATTTCATTTCCACACTGACTTCAAACAATCGCACCCGGTTCGCGACGATGAATTTTGAGGCTCCGCTGGGGCGGCACTATTTCCTGCAGGGAGGCTACACCATCAATCGAGGTGCTTCGCTGAACTACGACCAATGGATGTTCACCATGGGCTACCGGTTCGATTCGAGGCGAAAACAACAATGACCTCGACTCTGCATTGCGAAAACTGGATCCGGCGATGCCTATTGGTTGTCCTCGCCAGCGCGTGTTTTTGCACCTCCTCGGCTCGCGCAGACGATAAGCTGGGCGACCTGCTCGCTAGGACCGGCGCTCAGGTTTCAAGCTTGTTGGAACAGTTCTCTGACGTCAAGTGCACTGAGCAAGTGCGCCAGCAAAAGCTGGCCCCGAATGGAAAAGTGGAGCGCGATGCCCAATCTACGTACGATTACCTGGTCATTCTCACCAACGCCGGCGGGGAATTGAGTGTCAATGAATCCAGGCTTGCCCTGCACGAAGTAAAAGCAGACAAGAAGAACACGTCGCTGCTTGTGACCAACGGATTTGCCACGCTGTTCTTGATTTTCCATCCTTACTACGCGGAAAGCTTTGAATTTACCGCGGTGGGGCCCGACCTGATCGGTGGGCACAAAGAGGAAAAAGTCAGCTTTCAGTATGTTCGGGGCCGGCGCTCGCCCGCGGTGCTGGCGCTGAGGGGGCGGGAATATCCGCTGCCGCTGTCCGGCACCGCATGGATCGACCCGGAGACCGGTGCGATTGCCCGGATTACCGCCGACATTGGCAATCGAATGGAAGACGTGGGCCTGAAAACAATGCACTCTGAGGTGAATTACGCGCCGGTTATGTTTCGGGGTGTCAAAGCGCCCTACTGGTTCCCCGCGCAAGCCCAAGTCGAAGTGGAAACTGAGCGCCAGCACTGGCGCAATACGCACGTGTTTACCGATTACAAGCGCTTTTCGGTGAGCACAGAGGAGCAGGTGGCAAATCAATGAGCACGAATGCAGCTGTGGCAACAACTGGTGTGGCGACTATCTCGAGAAGCGAAGGTCGCGCGCATCACGTTCGACTAGTGTGTGGGTATGTACTGGCCGGGGCGCTGATCGCAGGTCTCGCCGTCTACGGCTTCGACTACTACACACTCGGCAGCGTGGACCGACCATTTTCAGCCAAACACGCCCTGCTCAAGCCGAGCGGCAAAATTGGGGTGAAGCTCGGCTTCCTGGGTGTTGCCATGTTCCTGGCTATTTTCCTCTATCCCTTGCGCAAGCATTGGGCCTGGCTTTCGCGTCAGGGTTCCTCCCGGCACTGGCTGGATTTTCATGTTCTGCTGGGCCTTTCCGCGCCGTTCGTGATTGCCTTTCACTCGGCCTGGAAATTTCATGGATTCGCCGGCATCGCGTTCTGGATCATGCTGGCAGTGTCGGTCAGTGGAGTGGTGGGCCGGTATCTCTACGCGCAGATTCCCCGCAACCTGAATGCCGCGGAGATATCGCTGAAGGAGTTACAAGAGCTGCGCGAGCGGCTTGCCCAACAATTGGTGGAACAAAGACTGCTGCCGGAATCGGACTTGAATTCACTGCTACGTTTACCCAGCGCAGAGCGCGTGAACCAACTGCCCATGGCGGTGGCGCTCGTTTACATGATGAGCCTGGATGTTGCGCGGGTATTCCGCGTTGCCGCGCTCCGCCGGAAAACGCTGGGATGGGGAGAGCAGCTTTCCACCCTGGGCGGCTTTCGCCCGACAAGCCACCAATCGGTTGAGCAAGCCATTTCGACTGCTCGGGACGAGGCCACGCTTTCCAAGCGCATCCTATTTCTCTCCCGCTCGCAGCAGGTCTTTCACCTATGGCATGTAGTGCATAAGCCCTTCAGCTACACATTTGCGATTTTGGCGCTGGCCCACATTGTGGTCGTCGGCATGATGGGCTATTTGTGAGGACGAAATGGATACGCTGATTGCTCTCGCTGTTGCGGCTGTGATCACAGCGTTCTTCGTACGCGGGTATTTGAAGGGCCTGAAGGATCGGGACGCGCGGGCTCGCGAAGCAGCAGAAAAGGGCAAACTCTTTTCCGGTGGCCCCAGGTCGCAGCATCCGCATATCGACACGGCGCAATGCATCGGTTGCGCAACCTGCACTACCGTCTGCCCGGAAGGAGATGTTCTGGCCATGTTGGCGGGCAAAGCCGCCATCGTAAACGGATACAAGTGCATCGGTCACAGCTTGTGTGCCGAGGCTTGTCCGGTCGGCGCCATCACCATGGTGATGGCCAGCCCCAGCATGGGCGCCGACATGCCATATCTGACCCTCGAATGCGAGACCAGCATTCCGAACCTGTTCATAGTGGGAGAACTGGGCGGGTTAGCGCTGATCAAGAATGCCGTCAATCAGGGACGTGATTGCATTGATACGATTGTAAGCAGGAACCGAGCGAACGCGAGCGCCGCCGGAGTTCACGACGTTTTGATTGTGGGTGCTGGGCCGGCGGGAATTAGCGCTTCATTGCGCGCCATTGAGCACAAGCTCAACTACATCACCTTAGAGCAAGACGAGGTCGGAGGGACGGTCGCGAAGTATCCCCGGCAGAAACTGGTGATGACTAGCCCGGTGGAATTCCCCATGTACGGGAAATTCAAGAAAACCGAGCTTTCTAAAGAACACTTACTGGCTTTCTGGGACATGGTGCTGAATCGATCTGATTTCAACGTGCGCACCGGAGAGCGGGTCCAAGACATTCGCCGCGAACAGGACGGCGCGTTCACGGTCGCGACCGTTAATAACCAGTATCGGGCTCGCGCCGTCGTGCTTGCGCTCGGGCGGACGGGCACGCCTCGCAAGCTTGGAGTCAAGGGAGAAGAACTTCCCAAAGTGATGTACCGCCTGATTGAGGCAGACCACTACGTGAACAAGCGAATCCTGGTAGTGGGTGGAGGAGATAGTGCGGTCGAAGCCGCGATGGGTCTCGCCCACCAGAACGGCAACCAGGTGACGCTCTCCTACCGGCAAGTACGCTTTAGCCGCATCAAAGAGCGAAACGCCAAACGCATTGAAGACTGCAGGCGCTCGGGGAAGGTCAAGGTGCTCTTCAACTCAGTCCCGGTTGAATTCAGAGCAGACCGCGTGGTGCTCGACGTCAACGGTGAGGCGTGCGAGTTGCCCAACGATTTCGTTTGGATCTTCGCCGGCGGCACGCCTCCCTACGATTTTCTCAAGAAGATCGGAGTCCGCTTCGGCATGCATGACCAGACTTCGGAGGCGGCCGAAGCGAAGCAGTCGGTCCAATCTCTAAAGGAGTTGGCAGTTCTCCAGTGAGCGAACCTGCCGCATGAAGGCATTAGAGTATTAGTTCTCAACACTTGCCGCTCATGTGCCCCCTTTTCTCGGAAGCAACCGGCGCCCAGAGAATTCGCAACAAGGATCTGCTCAGTCCCCGGCCCTACCCCGACGGCCATTTCCCGATAGTGCAAATCAATACTGACTAAGGTACCCTTTTCCCAACGGTTTCAAAGCGTGCCGGAGGTTCCGCAAAAAAGCTAAAAATGTCGGTGGTGTGGTCGCGCCGTTCTGACTGTCTCGGCCTCCAGTCCGAGGAGGGATTCAATGAGGATGCGGAGACGTTTGAGTTTGCGATGGGAACAGGTTCTCCCGCTGGTCTTTTGTATTGTGCTCGGTGGATGCAAGGCGAGACGAGGCAATGCTCCTAGCATTGAATTCACCAAGATCCCGCCGGCGGCACAAGGCGGGCGCGAAAGAGTTGACACTATTGCCGGGCGCGTCAGCGGCGCACGGGCCGATCAGAAGATTGTGGTGTATGCCAGAAGCGGACCCTGGTGGGTCCAGCCGTGGCCTGACAAAGCCCTGATTCCAATTCAATCGGATTCGACCTGGGGCACGTCAACTCACCTGGGATTTGAGTACGCCGCCATGTTGGTCGAACCGGGTTATCACCCTCCTCCAACCATGGATGTGGCCCCCAGCCAGGGTGGTTCGGTCGTCACCGTGGCGATCGTAAAGGGGGCCGGCGAAATTCAACTCGCGCCTACCAAGCCAATTCATTTCAGCGGCTACGATTGGAAAGTTCGCACCATTGCGAGCGATCGTGGAGGATTGAATAATCTGTACGATCCGGACAATGCCTGGACGGATGCGAGCGGGGCCCTGCACCTTAGCATCAAGAAAAAAGAAGGTAAGTGGTCGTGCGTGCAGATGGATCTCACAAGAAGCCTCGGCTACGGAACTTACATTCTGACGGTGAAGGATATTTCGCAATTGCAACCCGCCGTGGTCTTAAGTATGAATACGTTCGACGACTGGGGAGGAGACCAGCACTACCGCGAATTGGACGTTGAGCTCAGCCGCTGGGGCGATGCCAGCAGCAAGAACAATGCGCAATATGGCATTCAGCCCTTCTACGTGCCGGGCAATGTGGCTCCGTTCGTGGCCCCTGCGGGTCCCCTGACCCACTCGATGCATTGGGAATTTGGACGGGCAAGCTTCAAAACCGTCCGGGGAACTTCCATGCGAGATGGAGCGCCGGTCGTCTCGGAACATGTCTTCACCTCAGGAGTGCCGTCAGAGGGCCAAGAGACTCTCCAATTATTGTTCTACGTTGTGCCCAGCGACAAGAATCCGTTACAAAACGGCAGTGAGGTTGTGATTGAGAAATTCGAGTACCTCCCGTGAGGAAGGTTTCGGAAGGGGCGGGCCATTTCGTTGGCTCCTGGCCGCAGTCGCGTTGGTATGTTTGGCGCTGCCGGCGCAGGCGATCGATCCTAACCGAACGATCTCGCAGTACATTCGTGAGCGTTGGGGGAACGAGAGAGGATTCCCAGGTGGGGCCGTTTCTTCTATTGCGCAAACTCCCGATGGCTACCTGTGGATTGGAACCACGAAGGGTCTGATCCGTTTCGACGGACTGAACTTCCAGCTTTACCAACAGGCGGTTCCGAGCGCACTGCCCATAGGCCCGGTTCAGGGCCTGACGGCGGACGCGCAAGGAAATTTATGGATCCTTTTGCAGAGCACGAGGATTTTGCGTTACCACGATGGGAAGTTCGAACCTGGCCGTGAAGAAGCGGAGTTCGGCATCACCTCCGTCCTCAGGCGAAAAGACGGTGCGGTTCTGCTTTCATCGCTCGCCATTGGCACTCTCATGTACAGCGACGGGAAATATGAAGCGCTCACCTCTGCCGGCGATCTGGCAGACTCCTCGGCCGAAAGTGCCGACAATCTATCGAGTCGTCTCAGTTGGGCCACAGGCGTTGCGACTCACCGCCTGGCGGCACCCTACTCTCAAGTTCTTTCCATGGCTGAAACCAGCGACGGTAAGGTTTGGCTGGGTACGCAAGGCCGAGGCCTCTTCTACCTCGACGGGGGGCGCATTTCCGCAGTCACCAAGGGATTGCCCGACCAGAAGATTAACTGCCTCTTGGCTCTCGAGAATCAAGAGTTGTGGATAGGAACGGACAAGGGCGTTGCGCGCTGGAATGGCAGTGAACTCACCCAGGCTGGTGTGCCCGCTTCGCTACACCATGTACAGGTTCTCGCCATGATACGGGATCGCGATGCGAACATCTGGCTGGGCACCGCTGCGGGACTCTTGCGGTTCGACGCCAAGGGCGTTTCGAGTGAAGCGAGCGATCAGCGGCCCAGCCGGGAAGTGACGGCCCTTTTTGAGGATCGGGAGGGAAACCTGTGGATGGGGGGTCCATTGGGCATCGAACGACTACGGGATAGCGCGTTCGTGACTTATGGAAAAGCTGACGGCCTGCCGTCGGATGGGAACGGACCGGTCTACGCCGACTCCGAAGGGCGCACATGGTTCGCCCCCTTGGAGGGTGGGCTGTACTGGATAAAAGACGGGAACACTGGGAGCGTGACCGCCGATGGACTGTCTAGCGACGTTGTCTATTCGATCGCAGGCCGTGGAGGCGAGTTGTGGATCGGCAGACAACGGGGTGGGCTCACTTTGCTGGAGGAGAAAGCTGGCTCGATCACTGCCAAGACTTACATTCAGGCACAAGGACTCGCTCAAAACAGCGTTTACGCGGTTCATGAGAGTAGCGACGGAACGGTCTGGGCGGGAACTCTCAACGAGGGCATCAGTGAATTCAAGAATGGCCGTTTCAGCACTTTCACGACAGCAAATGGAATCTCCTCAGACACGGTGACTTCCATTGCCGAAAGCCCCGACGGAACCATGTGGTTTGCCACGCCAAAGGGCCTGGACGCGCTGTCAAGGGGCGAGTGGCACACTTTCACGGTGCGCGAGGGCCTGCCTTCAGCCGACCTGAACTGTCTAGTGGCGGATTCGGCGGGAGTACTCTGGATTGGTAGCGCCGAGGGTCTCGCTTTCCTTGTTTCCGGAAGAATCCAGGTCCCGCATGACGCGCCCGGATCGCTGCGCGAGCCGATATTCGGAATCGCCGAAGACCGCAGCGGCTGGCTCTGGATCGCAACCTCAAATCACGTGCTCCGGGTGAAGCGAGACAAATTGTTGGATGGCCAATTGAGTGACGCCGACGTGCGGGAGTTCGGGCTGGCTGATGGCCTGCAAGGCTTGGAAGGTGTGAAGCGGCATCAATCGGTTTTCGCGGACGGCGGCGGGGAAATCTGGTTTTCGATGAACCGTGGTATTTCTGTGGTGAACCCAAGCCGGGCAATGGGAAATTCCGCTCCGGCGCTGGTCCATGTGGAATCAGTTTCGGCGGACGGGGTCCCGATTGGCGCGCGCGATCCTATTCGCATTCCCGCCTCGCGTCAGAGAATCACCTTCGGCTACTCAGGGTTGAGTCTTTCGAATCCGGAGCGGATCAGATTCCGATTCCGGCTCGACGGCTTTGATCGCGGCTGGAGCGAGCCCGTCACATCGCGAACCGCAATTTACACCAACCTTAGCCCCGGCACATATCAATTTCGAGTGATCGCATCCAACAGCGACGGTCTGTGGAATGGCTCGGAAGCCGCGCTCCCCTTTAATGTAGACCCAATGTGGTGGCAGACATGGTGGTTTCGACTATCGGTTGTATTGTTCGGCGCATTCGTGACCTTGGCCTTCTACCGAGCGCGGCTGCAGCAGCAGGCCCGGCAACTGAACCTGCGTTTTGAAGAGCGGCTGGCCGAGCGAACTCGTATTGCTCAGGATTTGCACGATACCTTGCTGCAGGGGGTCCTGAGTGCCTCGATGCAACTTCATGTGGCAGACGATCAACTATCAGCAGCTTCGCCGGCGAAGCCCATCGTGGGACGGGTTCTCGAACTGATGGGACAAGTGATCGACGATGGCCGGGTTACGCTTCGAGGCCTTCGATCGCACGGCCGGGACGCGGGCGATCTGGAACAGGCATTCTCGCGGATTCCACAAGAAATTGTTCCTCTTCAGCCCATCGATTTTCGCGTGATCGTCGAGGGCCAGGTCCGGCCATTGCATCCCGTTATTCGGGACGAGGTCTACCGCATTGGCCGGGAGGCGCTGGCCAATGCGTTCCGGCACTCGCGAGCGACCGACGTGGAAGTCGAGCTAGAATATGCCGACACCCAATTGCGGGTTCTTGTCCGCGATAATGGTTGCGGGATCGACCCGCAAGTGGTGCGCACTGGACGCGACGGGCACTGGGGTCTGTCGGGCATGCGGGAACGCGCGAGCAGAATTGGCGCCACGCTCACAGTCTGGAGTCGTGCCGAAGGCGGAACGGAAGTTGACCTGTCGGTGCCGAGCCGCGTGGCTTTTCAGCATCCCGCGTCGGGTGGCAGAGCGCGATGGCTTGGCCGGTTTCGTCGGACTGCCGAGCGCGACCTCGACAAGAGGGGAGGCGAACGAAAGAAATGAATGAATCTGCTCGGATACGCGTTCTCTGCGTCGATGACCATCCTCTATTGCGCGAGGGAATCGGCACCGTCATCAACACGCAGCCGGATATGCAACTGGTGGCCGCGGCGTCCAACTCCCAGGAAGCCATGGAACAGTTTCGCAAGCACCAACCCGACGTCACCCTGATGGACCTGCGGCTTCCCGGTATGAGTGGCATCGACACCATGATCGCAATCCGGGCGGAGTTTCCCGAAGCCAGAATCATAATTCTCACGACGTTTGAAGGTGATGTCGAGGTACAACACGCCCTGGAATCCGGAGCGCGCGCTTACATGCTCAAAAGCATGCCGCCCAAGGATATGGTCGACACCATTCGCCAGGTGCACGCCGGAAAAAAGCGAATTCCGCCTGAGATTGCTGCCCATCTGGCCGAACATTACAGCGACGAAGCTCTCACCAGTCGCGAGGTGGAAGTGCTTCGTGAGATCGCCGGCGGGAACCGTAACCGCGATATTGCCGACAAACTATTCATCACCGAAGAGACGGTAAAGGTCCACATCAAACACATTATGGAAAAACTTGGCGCCAGTGATCGCACCCAGGCGGTCGCTATCGGAGTGCGCCGCGGAATCATCCAACTCTGAGAAACCTCGCCCTCAGGCCAACCCCAGCTATCCCCTAAAAGTGGTACGGAAAGATTCCGAAACGTAGGGATTCGCCGCGCAGACTGCAAACGCTACTCTACAGAGTGGTGTGGTTGTCGCCGATCCGAGGAGTAGAGAGGAGGTACCGCCTGCAAAGGATGTTTCCCACGTTTCCTGCCGGTTGGCCAGGAATCGGGTTGTCAGTGTTGCGGGCTGCCGTGGGCGTCAGTCTGCTTGCTCAGGGCGCCGCTTACCTGGCAGACTGGCACGATCTGCGGTGGTCGGCCTGTGCGGTGGGTTTGCTTGAGATCGTGTGTGCCGTTGCCCTTCTGATTGGCTATCTGACGCCTTTTGCCGCGGTGCTGGCCGGATTGGTTAGCTTGGGCAGCGGGCTTTCATGGTTTCAAGATCCCTCTCCGAACTTATTCGACACGAGACTGGCGACAGCCCTGGCCACGTCGATTGCCTTTGCGGTCGTCTGCCTCGGCCCTGGAGCTTTCTCTATCGACGCCCGCCTGTTCGGGCGGCGCGAAATTATTATCCCTGATGCTTCTCTTCCGCCCGAAGAATAAGCCGCGTTTTCGTTCGGGCGAGTCCTTGCGACTCATGCGGCTTACCACTATCGGGGTATCCCTTGGTTGGTCCACCGGGGTAGAAAAAAAGCATTCCATCTCGGGATGTGCCAGCGATCGCGATAGGGCACAATGGTCTCCACGAAACAAATTGAGTATCGCAGGTGGTGCGCCCTTCGTGGCCTGTGGAGAGAGAAATGAAGCGGCTGATAGTTCGAAATGAAGAACGGATGGCAGCAAGCTTCCGGGGCGACTACGCCAAGGGCGTTAACTTCTGCGAGCTTCTGGAAAGAGACATGGAGGCTTTGTATCGGTTGGCCTTGTTGTTGACCGGAAGTCACCAGGATGCCGAGCAGTGTTTTCTGTTGACGGTCGAACACGTTTCCACCGAGCCGACTGTGTTCAAAGAGTGGGCGCAATCCTGGATCAAGCGCTGCCTGGTTCGCCACGCAATTGGCATCGTCTTTCCGATTTCGGGCATACGCACACAGAAGCGGGAGTTGGGGAATGTCAGGAAAGAGGCCAAACTTGGAAACGGCGAAATTGATGCGGTTATCCAGCTTCCTGCTCTGGAACGTTTTGCTTTTGTCATGTCAGTGTTGGAGCGCTATTCGACCAGGGATTGTTCTCTTCTCCTGGGTTGCAGCATGAAGGAGCTAGCTGGGGCTCGGGCCCGAGCGTTGCAAAGGCTTGCAGGGGTGGGCCTCCTCGTTTCCCAGCACGGCGTGGAGTTTACGGGCAGTCTGCAGGTGACAGCTTAAGCCGATCAATGGAGAGGAAGAAAATTTCTTCCGGGCCGGAGAGGATTGCGGCTCCGATCAAACAAGCAGCGTGGCACGCCCGTTAAGAAGCGGATCGATTCTAAGCAGAAAAAATCGCAGACGAGGAGAAAAGGCAATGCCCACTGTCACGACGAAAGACGGCACGCAGATTTTCTACAAGGACTGGGGAAAAGGCCAGCCCATAGTGTTCAGTCACGGCTGGCCGCTCAGCGCGGACGACTGGGACGGACAGATGTTGTTCTTCGGGCAACGAGGCTTCCGAGTCATTGCGCACGACCGTAGAGGGCACGGCCGTTCCACACAGACCTGGGATGGCAACGATATGGATACCTACGCCGACGATCTCGCAGTCCTCACGGAAAAACTTGACCTGAAGAACGCAATCCACGTTGGGCATTCCACCGGCGGCGGGGAAGTTGCCCGTTACATCGGCCGGCATGGCACGAAACGCGTCGGCATGGCGGTGCTGATCAGCGCGGTTCCGCCGCTGATGCTGAAGACGGACAAGAATCCGACTGGTTCACCAATGTCGGTTTTTGACGGCCTCCGAACCGCGCTGGCGGCAAACCGGCCGCAGTTTTACATCGACATCACTCTCCCGTTCTACGGCTACAACCGCCCCGGCGCCAAAATTTCTGAGGGAATTCGGGAGCACTGGTGGCTACAAGGGATGCTGGGAGGCATGAAAGCCCACTACGATTGCATCAAGGCCTTCTCCGAGACAGATTTTACGGAAGACCTTAAGAAGTTCGACGTGCCGACCCTCATCATGCATGGCGAAGATGATCAGATCGTGCCCATCGTTGCGGCGGGTCCGTTGTCGGCGAAGCTCGTAAAGAACTCGGTATTGAAGGTTTATCCGGGCTTTCCGCACGGCATGCCCACAACCCAGGCCGACGTGATCAACGCCGACCTGCTGTCATTCATCAAACAGAGCAAGCAAGCGGCGGCGTAAGGGTTATCCGGCCTTCCCCCAATAGGGAGGGCCGGATCTTCGTAACCTCTCCCGCGATAGAGGGCTTGTAAGGCATATCATGAATCGCGCCTGCGACCTTGACCGCGTCACGAAGTTTGAGAGGGGGAGATGATGTCACGAGAATCGAGGATGCTTGCCGGGGTACTTCTTGTGGTTATTCCTAGTGTGATGTATGGAGGTTTGACTCTTCTCGGTTTTCTGACAGGCAGCGTTCCCGGATATAACGATAACCCACTACGCCACGATTTATGGCGGGCCGGGCACGCGCACGCGGGAGTGTATCTGGTTTTGTCGTTGGTCATGCTTCGCTATATTGACGAGGCGGTGCTTTCGCCCTTTTGGAAGTGGCTGGCTCGGACGGGTGCGCCGATCGCCGCTATTCTGATTCCCGCTGCGTTCTTCCTGTCCGTTGCTTCTCCTACGGCGACTCAGCCCAACGGTCTGATTAATCTGGCATACGTGGGCGCGCTGTTTCTTGCAGTCGCCGTTCTGAGCCTGGGAGTGGGTCTGATTCGCGCCGCAAAGCAAATGCAAGGGTAGCGAGAGAAGAAATCGCGGCATCGCGAGGAAAGAAAATGGACGAGCCGGCATTAACCAGGCCGAGGGCTGCTCTCAGTGACTACCTGGCCGCTGAGCGGACTCTTCTGGCCTGGGTTCGCACCGGTTTGGCGTTGATGGGATTCGGTTTTGTAGTTGCCCGCTTCGGACTCTTCCTGCAAGAACTGCAAGTCGTGCAGCACGCACCGGCGGCGCAGCCTTATGGATTGTCGTTATGGTTCGGCACCGTGCTGATTGCAGTTGGAGTAATCGTCAATGTTCTAGCCGGGTGGCACCACGCCCGGTTGGTCCGGGAGTTGGATCGCGGGGAAACGGAGCATTCCCGTCCTTCGACCCAGGGGGTCGTGATCGCTTTCTTTCTTGCATTGGTCGGACTGGCAATGGCGATCTATCTCGTCTCGGTCCGAAGTTCCACCAGTTCACACTTTGCGGATCATGAGGAGATGTCTATGACCCCCACGAACAACAAAGCAATCGTCGACATACCCAGCCATCACTCGGTAGACGAGACGGTAGAAAAACTCAAGGGGATTCTGGCGGCGAAGGGAGTCACTCTGTTCGCGCTGGTCGACCACAGCGGAGAGGCGGAAAAGGTGGGTTTGAAAATGCGGCCCACTAAGCTGCTGATCTTCGGAAGTCCCAAAGGCGGCACGCCTTTGATGCTGGCCGCCCCCAGCATCGCCATCGATCTTCCTCTTAAGATTTTGATCTGGGAAGATGCTACAGGAAAAGTCTGGGTTTCCTATAATAGTCTGGCATATTTGCAAGGGCGACACGGCGTGCCGCAGGAATTGATGCCAAACGTCGCGGTGGTCGAAACCTTGGCAGCTAAGATCGCAGAGTAGTTCGAACCCAGCCAGTACCGCGTCAATAATGATGAGAATGTCTGAAATAAGTCCGATCCCTAGCCATGAATAAGAGAACCTTCATCAAGCTCTGCGCTGCGATGGCGGCAACCCCCGCGGTCTCGCGCATGTTGGCCTGGGCGCCGGGAGACAAACTGAAAAATTGGGCAGGCAATCTCGAATACAGCACGGACCGCTTGTACTCCGCGGATTCTCTGGAACAGGTGCGGAGTTACGTCAAGGCACAAAGCAAGCTGAAGGTGCTGGGTACGCGGCATTGCTTCAACAATATCGCAGACAGCACAGACGACTTTCTGTCGCTAAAGGCGATGGACGAAGTGGTTGCGCTGGATCCGGAAGCGCGCACCGTCACTGTGAACGCGGGCATCACATATTCGCAATTGAGCCCGTACCTGCATAGCAAGGGTTTTGCGCTGCATAATCTCGCGTCGTTGCCCCATATTTCCATAGCCGGAGCATGCACTACCGCGACTCATGGTTCAGGGGAGAACAATGGCAACCTCTCCACCGCGGTGTCTGGGCTCGAAATCGTCACTGCAATGGGGGAAGTGGTCAAGCTTTCCCGGCAGAAAGATGGCGGAACATTTCCGGGAGCGGTGGTTGGGCTGGGCGCGCTGGGAGTCATCACGAAGGTCACGCTGGATATTCAACCGACCTACATGATTCGGCAATATGTCTACGAAAACCTGCCGCTGGATGAAATGAAGCAGCACTTCGATGCGATCGAAGGCAGCGCCTACAGCGTCAGCCTGTTTACCGACTGGCAAAATCAGCGGATCAACGAAGTGTGGTTGAAGACTCGTGTGGAACCGGGACAGGTGTTTGATGCAACGCCAGAATTTTTTGGCGCGAAACGCGCGACCAGGAATCTGCATCCGATTGCGGCGCTTTCCGCTGAAAATTGCACCGAGCAGATGGGGGTGCCTGGCCCCTGGTACGACCGCTTGCCGCACTTTCGCATTGGTTTTACGCCCAGCGCTGGCAAAGAGTTGCAATCGGAGTACTTTGTGCCGCGCCAGCATGCGGTGGAAGCGATTCTGGCGATCGAAAAACTACGCGACCAGGTCACTCCCCATTTGTTCATTTCAGAAATCCGCGCGATTGCCGCCGACAACTTGTGGATGAGCCCATGCTACGAACAAGCGTGTGTCACGATTCACTTTACTTGGAAGCCGGACTGGCCCGCGGTCAGGAACCTGCTGCCCGTAATTGAAAAAGAACTAGCTCCATTTAATCCCCGGCCGCACTGGGGCAAGCTGTTTACGATGTCGCCAGCGATACTGAGGTCCAGATGCTCAAAGCTGCCCGAGTTTGTGAATTTGTGCAAGCAATACGATCCGCAGGGCAAATTCCGCAACGAATTTCTAAACACCAACGTCTTCGGGAGCTAGCGTTCTTGATTTGAACGCGGTTGGCAGTTCGCAGGGCACATTGTAAGATGACGCTCCAATGCCGCCATCCCTCACGCTCCTGCAGCCAGCCCCGGCCCGCCTTCGCTCCGGATGCGCTCGCCCATGACCGCCGAAGATCCCGGCACCGGCACGTCTTCTGCGCTGGAATTGCCGAAACTACCCGCCCGCCCCGAAGCGCCCGCGAAATCCGTGCTGGGCCGTTTTCTCATGAGTGGACGGCGGGCGGATCAGGAAGATGACGGCGGGAAGACTTATCCCTGGTATGTAGTTTTGTGGCTCACCGGGGTGGATTATTTCTCAACCCTGGGCTACCAGCCGGGGATTGCGCTGCTGGCCGCCGGAGCGCTCTCAGTCCCGGCGACAACCATCCTGATTGCAGTCACTCTGCTGGGAGCCGTACCTGTCTACTCAGAAGTTGCCGCCCGCTCTTATGCAGGGCAAGGTTCCCTTGCTCTGCTGGAGAATTTGCTCTCCGGGTGGAAGAGCAAGATTTTTGTTCTCGTCCTTTTGGGATTTGCCGGCACCGACTTCGTGATTACCATGACGTTGTCTGCGGCGGACGCCGCCCGGCATGCCATCGCGAACCCATACCTCCATCCCTACGTCGGGGACGCCGCAATTTCGCTCACGCTGGGTTTGCTGCTCTTGCTGGCGATTGTGTTCTTCCTTGGATTTCGAGAAGCGATCGGACTGGCACAGGTGGTGGCGGTGCCTTACCTCGCCCTCAACCTGATCGTATTACTTCGCGGCCTTTGGGAAATTGCATTGCACCCCGATCTGATCGGGCAGTGGCACGGGGTCTTGCGCGGCCATGGCGATTGGACCCTGGTTTTCATCGGCTCCGCTCTAGTCTTCCCCAAGCTGGCGTTGGGGTTGAGCGGTTTTGAAACTGGCGTGTCGGTGATGCCGCTGGTCTCGAATGATGAGGGCAAGAGCGGAAAGACGGATGCAGCCGAACCTGCTGGCGCACCCCTTGGTCGGATTCACGCGACTCGCAAGCTCCTGCTCACGGCGGCTCTCATCATGAGCGTGATGCTGTTGCTTTCGAGCTTTGTGGCGACCCTTCTGATTCCAGAAGCGGCCTATCGCGAAGACGGCCCGGCAGCGGGAAGGGCGATCGCGTACCTGGCCCACGAACTTTTGGGAAATGGGTTTGGAGCGGTTTATGACCTTTCGACCATCCTGATTCTCTGGTTCGCGGGAGCGTCGGCCATGACGGGGCTCCTTAACCTGATCCCACGCTATTTACCGCGGTTTGGCATGGCACCGCGCTGGGTGGCTTACCGTCGTCCGTTAGTGCTGGTGTTGTTGGCGATCGATGTAGCAGTGACTCTGGTTTTTCGCGCGGAGGTGGAAGCGCAAGGCGGAGCTTACGCTACCGGCGTTTTGGTTCTGATGCTCTCGGCCGCGGTGGCGGTTACACTCGCTCTGTGGAGAGAATGCGGCCTGCGCAAGCCACAAATCATTCTGCGGGCGCTCTATTTTCTGGTCATCACTCTGGTTTTTATTTACACGTTGATCGACAACGTGATCGAGCGGCCCGACGGCATCATTATTGCCTCCATCTTCATCGTGTTGCTGTTGGCAACCAGCGGGATCTCCCGCTATTTCCGTTCCACGGAGATGCGCATATCGGAAGCGAGCTTCGTGGACCAAAGCTCGGCCGACCTCTGGGCCTCGCTGGCCGGCAAGAAGGTCAGCCTGATACCCCACTCGCGTTCGACCGCCAATTTTCGGGAACAGCTGGCAGCGAAGATTCGCCAACAATACATCATCGATGCGCCACTGGCCTTTTTACATGTCAGCTTGATGGACAACCGCAGCGAATTTGTGGCGCGCCTGCGTCTGCGAGTCTACAAAGAAGGCGACCACTTCGTGATTGAGGCAAACGGGGCGGTCGCGATCGCTAACACCATTGCGTACCTCAGCGAGCTGCTTGATCCGGTCAGCATCATCGTGGAGTTGACGAGCCGAAACTTGATGAAGCAATCCTTCGCCTACCTGTTCTGGGGCGAGGGAGAGACAGGATTGATGGTCTACTCGATTCTGGTGCGCTATTGGGAGTGGATCGGGAGGACAAGCGGGCGCCCGCGCATTTATCTCATGAGTCAGGGTAGTTAGTTAGAAGTAACTAGTTGACAGACATGGAGTTACACCGGCAACCATCAAATGCCTTGACGTAAATTCCGGCAAGAGAGAGACTTAGCCCCTAAATTTTGACCCGGGCTCACAGGGTAGACGTCCCCGGGAACAATAATGCTCGGTGGGAGGATCTATGGCAGACCAGTCCGTAGTCGGATCGATAAAGCAGGCTTCCACGTGGTCGGTGATCTGGGGTGTCGTCCTGGTTTTGTTCGGCATGTTGGCGATCGGCTCACCCGCTATAGCAGGCATTGCCGTGACGGCGGTGGTTTCCTGGCTGATTATTTTCGCAGGTGTGGTTCACATCGTGCTCGCCTTTTCTGCTCATGGAGCGGGTAGCGTTATCTGGAAACTGTTGGTTGGGCTTGCCTATGTGGTCTTCGGCGGATATTTGATCATGCACCCCACACTGGGGTTGGCGTCGCTCACTCTGATTTTGGCGTCTTTGTTCCTGGTGGAAGGCGTCCTGGACATCATTCTGTTCGCGAAAATGCGCTCGATGCGAGGATCGGGCTGGATACTGGTTGATGGCATTGTTACGCTGCTGCTGGGAGGGCTGATCTATATTCACTGGCCCTCGAGTTCAATGTGGGCAATCGGCACCCTGGTGGGCGTGAGTATGATTATCAGCGGCGTAACTCGCGTGATGCTCTCGCTGACGGTTCGCAAATTGACCACGGGTGGTCCGGCGATTACTGCCAAGGCGGCATAGCAAGCTGATCTTTAATTGGTCCTGGCGGCCAGTTTGCGCGCGTTGATCCAGCCGTTGACCCGCTCGTCCAGAACGTCAAGCGGAAGGGCGGAGCCGCCGAGAATCTCATCATGGAAGGCCCGTATATCAAAAGCCGGGCCTAATTCTCTCTTGGCGCGCTCCCGTAACTCCAAAATTCGCAGTTGCCCAAGTTTATAGGCCAGCGCCTGCCCCGGGTTGGCGATGTAGCGGTCGACCTCAGTCTGGATGTTGGGTTCATCCATCGCAGTGTACTTGTGGAAATAGTCGACCATCTGCTGGCGTGACCAGTGCTTGTAGTGGACCCCGGTGTCGACCACCAGCCGAATCGCGCGCCACATTTCGTTCTCCAGGCGCCCATAGTCGCTGTAAGGATCCTGATAGAAACCGACTTCCTTGCCCAGACGCTCCGAGTAAAGTGCCCAGCCTTCCACAAATGCGGTATAGCCAGCGTGCTGGCGGAAAGGCGGCAGCGAGGGAAGCTCCTGCGCAACGGAAAGTTGCAGGTGATGACCGGGAACCCCTTCGTGGTAGGCGATGGCCTCCACATTCAGCAGCAGCCGGTGTTGGGGATCGTACATGTTCACGTTAATGCGGCCGGGACGGCGGGTTTGCGGCGAACCCTCGGTATAGTCAGCGGGAACACCTGCTTTCTCGCGGAAGGACTCCATGGGAACAACCACCAGCTTGTTGGCTGGGAGACGCCCAAACAGTCGGGGTAACTCGGCATACATTTGATCGGTATATTTCTGGTAGAGATCGAAAATCTGCTGGCTCGACGAGCCGTACAGCTTGCGGTCGGCACGGATATGTTCATTGAGGCTGGCGACATCTTTGAAGCCGAGCTTCTGCGCGACCTTAAGCATTTCAGCTTCCGTGGCGGCCACTTGTTGCAGCCCAAGCTCATGAATCTGATCGGGCGTCATATCTGTCGTGGTCTGTGTCTTGATGGCGTAACGGTAGCGGGCGTCACCATCAGGCAGTGCCCAGATGCCCGGCTCAGTCCGTCCGTGGGGGGCATATTCGTCGCGCACAAAGCGGGCGTACTTCCCGTAAGCAGGCGCAACTTCATTCCTTACCGCGGCCAGGATCTCTCTCCGCAGCCGCTCCTGGTCAGCCGCGCTGACCGATGCGGGAAATTGGGCAACCGGTTGGGCGAAGGGATTCTTGTCGCTGAGATCATCCGCCACGGATTGGGCTTGCGGCACAACCTGCTCCAGCAGAAACTTGGGCGGCATCAATCCGTCACGCATGCCCTGCCGTGAATTTGCAATGATCTGCTCGAACAGGCGCGGAAATTGGTGAAGCCGAGCAAGGTAGTCCTCATAGTCCTTGGTGGTCGCGAATGACGTGGTCGAAGGCAGGCTGGCATAGGACAGGTGAATGCCGTTGAATTGATCGATCAGCATCTCCCAGGGTTTGAACTGGGCGCCCTCAATATCGTCGCGCAGACGGCGGATCATTAGACTACGGTTGAGTTGGTCTTGCTCCGAAAGACCAGTAGCGTTGATAGCTTCGAACTCGGCCAGAAATTTCTTGTTCTGGGCAAGATCCGCGGCGAAGAACTGGGGCGAGAAGTCCGCGAGGCGGTCGTTGAAGCGGGTGTCGCCGTAGAATGTTGCGGTCTCCGGGCTGGTACGCAGCTCATAGTCCCATTCTTCAGCGAGGAGCGAGTTGAGTTTCGTCGCCGAAGTTGGCGCTTGCGAGATTACGGTTTGAGCGGGAGCCGAGAAAGCGAACCAGGCCGGCCAAAGGAAAAGAATCATCGAGGCGGGTAGAAGTCGCGTCATGCGCATGGCGCGATTGTATTCGCTCAGAAGGCTGGAAGGCGAGGCGCTAACCGACGGCCTGGCATTAATTTTGAATTGTGAGGCTAGGCCGCGCGTTTAAGCGTGCTGCCTTACCGCGGAACTGGCCAGGCGGTTTGCCTCGGCGTTGTGCTCGCGGCGGACGTGCGAGATGGAAAAATTCAGCGACTGGGCCAGTTTGCGGCAGATCCAATTCAGCGAATAAAGACGGGGGCTGTAGCAGCGATACTCGCCCCGCATCTGCCGGACCACCACCTGAGAGTCAGAAAAGACGTGCAATGTGCTGGCTTTCAGCGTCAAAGCGCACTGCAAAGCCTCAAGCAGGGCCATGTACTCTGCCACGTTGTTGTCCTGGTGGCCGATCCATTTTGCGATTCGAATTCTGGTGCCTTGGGATCCATCAATAACCACGCCGATCCCGGAAGGTCCAGGGTTTCCCTGCGAGCCACCATCCACGAAGGCGATGAGATCTGACATCCGTCTGGATTCGCTGTCACCACCATGCGTTATAAAGGTTTCTGCCGTCAAGACCTTTATTTGATTCGTGAGTGAACATTAACCGGAGGTTACAGCTCCTGTGCAAGACTTGTGCAAAATTTCAGGATCATAGCTTTGGAATGCGGGAAGCATCTATCAAATCAATGAATTGTAGTCACACCGTAAATCCAACTGTTTTTCACATGTTGCACCGAAAAGGGGCGTTGACAATTTTGAACTATGTGTTTAACGTTGCCCCCGTCGACGGCTGAAAGGGACGGCTCAAATGAAAGTTTAGCCGCCCGAAGTAAGCTGAGTGATCAGTCTGGCGGGGCAACCTGCAGGACAACCGGACCTGAAAAAACCGACGGCCCTGCGAGGGGCAGTTGGGGTTCGAGACTGCGAAAGCAGTGGTCACATCAGGGGCTGTGACGGTGCATGCATCCACGCAGTTGGCTCCCTCGCAGGAGGCTACGGCTGGAGCATAACCAAGGTCACGGCCCTTTTAATTTTTTCCGCCATCCCTAAGACTCCTTTCATTTGTGCCTCCCTACAGAATCGATTACAGTAGTTTGCTCCGCTGAATTGGAAAGGACAATGACTGCTTGATCATTGGCGTCCCCAAGGAGAGCTATCCCGGGGAGCGGCGAGTTGCCCTGGTTCCTGTTGTCATTCCTGCCTTGGCGAAAGCGGGATTTGAAATTGTGGTGGAAGCGGGGGCAGGGGTCGGCGCCGGGTATCCCGATGCCTACTACCAGGAGAAGGGCGCTAAGGTTCTTTCTGGTCGGGCCGATCTTTTCAGCACAGCCGACATCGTCGTGCAGATTCTCTGCTACGGGTCGAACGATGTCACCGGCAAGGCAGACCTTCCATTGTTTCGCAAGGGGCAAGTGCTGATCGGGTTTCTGCGGCCTTTCGGATCGCGGGAAGTGGCGGAGCAAATCGCTAAGACGGGGGTCACCTCTTTTTCGGTGGAGTTAGTGCCGCGCACAACACGTGCTCAAAGCATGGACGCGCTCTCTTCGATGGGTACAATTTGCGGCTACAAAGCAGTCCTGGCTTCCGCCGACGCTCTTCCAAAGATGTTCCCCATGCTGACAACGGCCGCCGGAACCATTACGCCGGCGCGAGTTTTCGTGATCGGCGCAGGCGTTGCCGGGTTGCAGGCCATTGCTACGGCGCGCCGGCTGGGGGCCGTGGCTTCCGCCTACGACATGCGCCCCGCCGCGAAGGAACAGGTGCAAAGCCTCGGTGGACGCTTTGTCGAGTTGCCCATCGAAGCCACGGATGCCCAGGACGCGCGGGGCTATGCTCGCGCGCAAGACGAGACCTTCTATCTTCGGCAGCGCGAGTTACTTGGGCGGGTCGTGGCAGAGAGCGATGTGGTGATTACTGCCGCCGTCATCCCGGGGAAAAAGTCTCCGGTGCTCATCACCAAAGAAATGGTGAAATCGATGGCCCCGGGTTCAGTGGTGTTTGACCTGGCCGCTGAGCGGGGAGGGAATTGCGAACTGACGCGCACCGGCGAGACTGTGGTGGAGTACGGAGTTACGATTATTGGGACGATCAACCTCGCCAGCGCCGTTCCCTATCACGCCAGCCAGATGTATGCCAAAAATATCAGCGCATTCCTGCTGTATCTGGTGAAAGACGGAAAGCTGCAATTCAATCTCGAAGATGAAATTATCCGCGAAACGCTATTCACGCGCGACGGAGAAATTGTGAACCCACGCGTGCGTGAGTTTTTTTCGTTGCCGTCACTGGTTGCACACGGGGCTTCCTGAAGCCCGGGAGGAAGAAGTGGGCGCAAACCTGATCAACGCTTTGTTCATCTTTATGCTGGCAGCCTTCATCGGATTTGAAGTCATCCGGCGGGTTTCTCCTCTGCTGCACACTCCACTGATGTCGTTGACCAACGCTCTCGACGCGATCGCCGTCGTAGGCGCGATTGTTCTGGTGGGCGAACACAAGAGCACGCTTTCCTTCGCGCTCGGAATGGTGGCGATTGTGGCTGCGACCAGCAACGTCGTAGGCGGATTCCTGATCACAGACCGCATGCTCAAAATGTTTAAAAGCAGCCGTCCGACCAAGCCCTGATCCATTGCAAAACACCATCGGCTAATTAATGACTGACTTCGCCGGAAATCAGACCATCATCGAAATCATCTACCTGATCGCCAGCGTTCTTTTCATTCTGGCGCTGAAGTGGCTGAGCTCTCCCACCACGGCCCGGCATGGCGTGTGGGCGGGCGAGGTGGGCATGGTTCTGGCCATCGGCGGAACTCTGCTGCGCCACGGCATCGTCGACTACAAATGGATCCTGGTGGCCCTGGTGCTCGGGACCGGCATCGGCATTCCACTCGGACTGGTTCACATGACTGCCGTCCCGCAGCGGACCGCGTTGAGCCATGCTTTTGGCGCGCTGTGCGTCACGTTGGTCGGGAGTGCCGAATTCTATTTGCGGACTCCGGACGTGCCACGTTTCCTGATGGGCGTGCTTTCGCTGGAAGTGATTCTCGGCGCGCTGACCTTCACCGGGAGCTTAATGGCGGCCGGAAAACTGCAGGAAGTGCTGCCGCAGCGTCCGCTCACGTATCGAGGACAGAACTTCGTCAATTTCCTGCTGCTCGCGGCGGCAATTGGGGTTGCGACTTATCTGGTGCTGCACCCGGGGACACGGCAGCTTTTTCCCGTGATGCTCATCATCTCGTTTATTTTCGGGGTGCTGCTGGTTATCCCGATCGGCGGCGCGGATATGCCCACCGTGATCTCTCTGCTCAATTCGTACGCCGGGCTTTCCGCGGCCGCTATGGGATTTGTGCTCGACAGCAAATTGCTCATCATCGCCGGCGCGCTCGACGGTTCCTCGGGACTCATTCTTTCCATCATCATGTCGAAGGCCATGAACCGTTCTTTCACCAATGTGCTGTTTGGCGCGTTTGGCCAGGTGCAAACTTCAGCCGCCGGCGCGAAAGAAGCGAAGACGGTGCGCAGCGCGACCGCCGAGGAGGCGGCGGGAATCTTGGCCGCGGCAAACAAAGTTGTGATCGTGCCCGGCTATGGCATGGCGGTGGCGCAGGCTCAGCATAAGGTCAGGGAACTTTATGACGCTCTCAGCAAACGCGGAGTCGACGTGCGCTTTGCCATCCATCCCGTTGCAGGACGCATGCCGGGCCACATGAACGTGCTGCTTGCCGAGGCCGACATTCCTTACGACCGCCTCATGGACATGGAAGACATTAACGGCGAATTTCCACAAACTGACGTGGCACTCGTGATCGGCGCCAATGACGTGACCAATCCTGCCGCGCGTACTGACGCTTCTAGTCCCATCTACGGCATGCCCATCCTTGATGTGGACAAGGCTCGTACCGTGATGGTCATCAAGCGCAGCATGAGCCCGGGCTTCGCCGGCATTGATAACCCGCTCTATTACTTCGACAAAACTCTCATGCTATTCGGCGATGCCAAGTCGTTTGTCAACAACATTGTTCGAGAATTAACCGGTGAACACCATTAAAGCAACCGCCTCGGCCCCCTTTACCACTACAATGTTGACTTCGTTGTTCGAGTTTTCTATTGTGAAACCGTTCTGGTGGGGTCAGATTTGAGGCGAAGGCCCGTAGTTCTGTTGGTTTTTCTGCTGCTAGCCCTACCTACTTTTGTCTTTGCCAAAGCCGATATATCCAAAATCAGTATCAAGGGCCCTGACCTAAAGAATCCCATCGAAATCACCGATTCAAGCGAACTTACCCAGTTTGACCTCTGGAGTGGGCCCGGAACAAGCTGGACGGGAACCAGCCCGAGGCGCAACGACAAATTCTTAGTGGACTGGTCTCAGCCTGTTACTGAGCTTCCCAAGGCACTGCGGCGTTACGAGGTGTCCATTTTCGCGAAATTACCCGAAGAGCGGCTCGTTTACGTGTTGCTCTACGAATATGACCCTGCAACGGATCGCGGCTACGTGTACTTGCCTGGCAGGACTGACAACTGGTACCGCCTCAACGTAAGCACGATCGTACGCGGCGTCGAGGGGACCTGGTTTCGTTCCTCGAGCGCTTGGGATGACGTTGCTGGTCCGCTGATCAGGAGCGCGAGAGGCCCAGCTTCGTAACTTCACATCCGGCTAGTGCGCGGTCTAATGGTTTTATACGATTGAAGGCTTGCTGCGGTTCGGGCAGTGTGAACCCTTTATCTTATGGCTCTTGCTCCTAAGACTCGCAAGATAATAGTGGCGTGCTTGGCTACTCTTCTCGTAGGTTACATCGCTTTTGCTGCTACGGTCTGGTGGGCCATGCGCCAGCCGCCAGAGACCTTCGGACGAGTCATGTCCAAGCTGCCCGGTCCCGTGGCCTTTCTCATCTTCCCGTTTGAAACTGCCTGGCTGCGGGCCCGCGCTGGGCATCTGAACATCGGCGATCCCGCGCCCGATTTTTCTCTCACAAGACAAGATAAGACTGGCACCGTGCAGCTTTCCGCGCTCACACAGAAGCAGCCGGTGGTTTTAGTCTTCGGCAGTTACACTTGACCACCCTTCCGGCGGGAGGTTCCCGCTCTCAATCAGCTCTACGAAAAGTATGGGAACCGAGTGGCGTTCCTGGCCGTGTACATACTGGAAGCACACCCCAGCGATGTGTGGCAGATGGAAAGCAACATTAAGGACAAAGTTGTTTTTGCCAGCCCGAAGAGTTTTGAGGAGCGCGAATACGTGGCCGGGGCCTGCGTGCGCAAGCTGGGCATAAAATTCCCGGCGGTGATCGACGGCTTCGACAACAGGACCGAGAAAGCCTACACCGGCTGGCCCGACCGGATTTATCTAGTCGACGGGCAAGGCCGCGTCGCCTACAAAAGCAAACCCGGCCCGTTTGGTTTCAAACCAGATGAATTGAAGGCGGCGCTGGAACACCTGCCCCAAAGCTAACACCCCGGCAACAACCTTTATAATTGACCCGCTTCAATTCAAGACTTTCCTGGAAAGAGAAAATCATGCCTCAAACTAAAGGTTATGCAGCCGCGTCTCCCAAGGCTCCGCTCGCGCCCTATTCATTCGAACGGCGCGAACCGCGGGAACACGACGTCGTCATTGACATCAAGTTTTGTGGTATCTGCCACTCCGATATTCACCAGGCGCGCAACGAATGGAGCGATTATCTGGAGGAATCCATTTTCCCCATGGTTCCGGGGCACGAAATCGCAGGCGTCGTGAAGACTGTGGGCAGCAAAGTCACAAAGTTCAAAGTTGGCGACAAAGTCGGCGTCGGGTGCTTCGTCGATTCCTGCCGCACCTGCTCCTCGTGTAAGAGTGGCTTGGAGCAGTATTGCCTCGTGCATACAGATTGGACATACAACGCAAGAGACAAAAACGGCGAACCAACTTACGGAGGCTACTCCGAGAGAATCGTAGTCGACGAAAACTATGTACTGCGCATGCCCGAGAATCTTCCGCTCGATGCTTGCGCGCCGCTGCTGTGCGCTGGAATCACACTTTATTCTCCCCTGCGGCATTGGCAAGCTGGCCCCGGCACGAAAGTGGCGATCGTGGGTCTCGGAGGCCTGGGGCATATGGGCGTCAAATTCGCGCACGCCTTGGGCGCGGAGACTACCGTCCTTAGCCAGACGCTGAAAAAGCAGGCAGACGGGAAGCGCTTGGGAGCCGATCAATTCTACGCTACGTCTGATCCAGAAACCTTCACCAAACTGAAGGGTTATTTCGATCTCATCATTAACACAGTTGGGGCGCAGACTGACTGGAATGAGTATCTGGGTTTACTGAAGGTCGACGGCAGCCTGGTCATCGTGGGTCTTCCCGAAAAGCAGGTTCCGATTGGCCCTTTTTCCTTGGCTTCACGCCGGCGGAGTCTTGCCGGTTCTTCAATCGGCGGCATTCAAGAGACGCAGGAAATGCTGGATTTCTGCAGCAAGCACGCGTTTGCGAGCGATATCGAAGTCGTTCCGATCCAAAAAGTCAACGAGGCCTATGCGCGGGTCATCAAAAGCGATGTGCGCTATCGCTTCGTGATCGATATGGCGTCGCTCAAGGAATAATCAGTTTTTATGCTTTGGGCCGCGTCACTGCGCCCTCCGACGCCGACGACACCAACGCCGCATACTTGGCGAAGACTCCGCTTGGATAGCGCGGTTCTTTCGGTTTCCATTCCGCGAGGCGTTGCTTCAGCGCAGCATCACTCAGTTCGATTTCCAGAACCCGCTGGTTCACGTCTACGTGGATAGTGTCGCCTTCGTGCACGGCGGCAATCGGGCCGCCCAGCGCCGCTTCCGGCGCTACGTGGCCCATCATCAATCCTCTGGTGGCACCGCTGAAGCGGCCGTCAGTAAGTAGTGCAACCGATTCGCCCAGCCCTTCGCCTACCAGAGCCGCGGTCACGCCGAGCATTTCGCGCATGCCCGGCCCGCCCTTAGGCCCTTCATTCCGAATCACCATAACGTCGCCGGCCTTGATGCGTTTTCCCGTGACTGCGGCCATGGCATCTTCTTCGGAATCAAAGACCCGCGCCGGCCCGCGTTGACTCAGGCGTTCGTGTCCGCTGATTTTCGCCACACAGCCTTCGGGCGCGAGGTTGCCGTGCAAAATCACCAGGCCCCCAGTCTTCTTCAGAGGTTTTTCCAGAGGCGCGATCACTTCCTGGCCTGGAGCTTCAACCGCGCTTTCGCTTTCCGCCGAAAGAGTGAGGCCTGTAACAGTGAGGGTCTTCGGGTGAAGATGTCCCCCGCGAAACAGCCGCCGCGCCAAGAGCCGCACTCCGCCAGCGCGGTGCATGTCGGCGGCGACAAAACGCCCGGAAGGCTTGAGGTCGGCCAGCAGCGGCGTTCGCTCGCTGACCTTTTGAAAGTCATCTATGTGCAGCGAAACGCCCGCTTCACGCGCGATCGCCAGCAAGTGGAGCACAGCGTTAGTTGAGCCGCCGGTGGCGGCGACACTGGCGATGGCATTATCGAACGCTTCGCGGGTAAGGATGTCCTGTGGACGAGTTCCATTTTGCAGAAGGTTCATCACCAGCTTTCCGCAGTCGAATGCCACTTGGTCTTTCTGAGGATCCATGGCGGGAACGCTGTTAAAGCCCATGGGCGAGAGACCGATCATTTCCATCACGGTGGACATGGTATTGGCGGTATATTGCCCGCCGCACGCACCCGCAGCGGGGCAGGCGACATTTTCTAGTTCTTTCAAATCCGCGTCGGTGATTTTTCCCGCCGCGTGGGCCCCGATGGCTTCATATACATCCTGGATAGTCACGTCCTTGCCGCGAAACTTTCCCGCTGCGATTGTGCCGCCGTAGAGGATGAGGCCGGGAATCTTGAGCCGAGCTAACGCCATTGCTGCCGCGGGAATAGTTTTGTCGCAGCCTACGATGCAGACCAGCGCGTCAAACATCTGACCCCGGCATACCAGCTCGATTGAATCGGCAATGACTTCACGACTGACCAACGAGGCTCGCATGCCTTCCGTGCCCATGGTCTCGCCATCAGAAATGGCGATGGTGTTGAACTCCATGGGAGTGCCGCCGGCCGCGCGAATGCCCTCTTTCGCCTTGGCCGAAAGCCGGCGCAAGTGAAAGTTGCAGGGCATGGTTTCGATCCAGGTATTGGCGACGCCGATGAGCGGCCGGCTCAGATCGCTGTCAGTGAATCCGATTGCCTTGAACATGGAGCGC
Source organism: uncultured Acidobacteriota bacterium (assembly GCA_963759395.1). Lineage (GTDB taxonomy): Bacteria > Acidobacteriota > Terriglobia > Terriglobales > Acidobacteriaceae > CAVWZH01. The sequence goes on from CAVWZH010000007.1 coordinate 1,320,063, forward strand.
GCCCCGGCCCGGTCGCGCCCTTCGGTGATGATGCGGCTGCGGTGTTTGGGATCCATGATGGCGGTAAGAGGATTAGCAGACAAGGTTGACTGACCGGAAAGATTAAAGGGACGTTGTCCGCAACGTGCCTGTTGATATTCGCTGCGTCACGACAAAACTTGAGTGCCATCGCGGTGCGTATGGAGGCGCCGGAGCCCGCTGAGCACATCTCTGTAGGGTAGTCGTGCTCGCGAAAAACTTCAGGCCACCGCAGTGCTTATGGGAGGGCTCTAGAGATTACGACAAGGAAGTACTCACCGGAAACGGAAAAAAGAGACGTTGCAAGCAACGTCTCTGCTGAAGTACGCGGAGCGCTCGGCGAGCTTCATGCCATCGCAGTGCGTATCGGTGGCGCCTGCGCCTGCCGATGCGGGCGGATGCGGCGCGGCGGTCCACTCGCTGGCCAACTCCAGCATTTCCGGAGTGGGTACACCGGCGCGAACGTCCGTCACATCCACTATCGCATGCCAGTCACGGCTAAGCTGGCCGATCTGCTTCGGGTTTACGTCGAGGAGCACGGTAACCCGGAGGCCGGTCTTAATGGGAGCGGCCTGCACATACGGCATTTCGATGGCGCGCCGCGAAATCGCATTCGAGAATGCGCATCAGCGTTCCCTGCGTGTTGTGATAGTGGATGTGAAAAACGTGCATGTTAGTTCCCCTTTTTCTCCGACAAACCGCCGAGCTGCGCTCGGCTGGCCCCCTTCGACTCCCATCAGGACAGCCGAGGGCGGCTGTCCCCACGTGTTCTATTCTTCTTCCAACAGCATTTCCGAGAGCGCCGCGCCGGCCGGCACCATCGGAAAAACGTTCGCTTCCGGTGCTGTGTCAAAAACCAGCAACTCCGGCTCAGGCGAATTCAAAAATCGGTCGATCTCATCGCCGGTTTCTTTTGTAACTGGGAACTCGCGCACGGCTTCTTCCCCGATGCGTTGCCCGTGAATTTTGTAGGCCTTCGCAATCGCGACAAAATCCGGGTTGTCACTGAGATCCGTCTCAGCGTAGTTACGCTGATAAAAAAGCTGCTGCCATTGCCGCACCATGCCGAGATATTTGTTGTCGACAATCACCATCTTGATCGGCAAGCCCAGACGATGAACCGTAGCCAACTCCTGAATGTTCATCTGGAAACCGCCGTCGCCCGAAACGCACAGCACGGTTGTGCCCGGTTTGGCCAGCTGAACTCCGATGGCCGCCGGCAAAGCGAAGCCCATCGCGCCCAACCCACCCGAAGTAATGAAGCCGCGCGGCGAAGACGAATGGTAGCGTTGCGCTGCCCACATCTGGTGCTGACCCACATCGGCCAGAATTACGTTGTCTTCCGGCAGGCGGCTGAAGAGTTCGTCGAGAAAGCGGATCGTCGGCTGCGCCAGGCCGCGCGGGTCAAGCTCGGCGCGATCTTCTCCGCAGGCCACGCTTCGCCAGCCGCTCCAGTCGGGCAGCTTCAGATGGCGCAGAGCATCGTGGCAGGCAGGAACGGTTTCAGATAGATTTCCGATGATCGGCAGTTCGCACGCCCGCACCCGGTCGAGCTGGGCGGGGTCAACTTCAAAGTGAACGATGCGGGCATTAGGGGCGAATCGCGAGGGATCGCCGGTGACGCGGTCATCCAGACGCGCGCCGAACACCAGCAAAAGGTCGGTTTCGTGCAGCGCCATGTTGGCGGCGCGTGTGCCGTGCATGCCCACCATGCCCAGGTAGTAGGGTTTTTCCGGATCGACCGCTCCCAGTCCATGCACCGTGGTAAACGTCGGGATTTGCAAATGATCCAGCAGTCCGCGCAAGTCGGAAATTGCGCCCGAAAGTTTTGCTCCCGCGCCCACCAGAGCCACTGGTTTCCTGGCTTGCTCGAGCAGCGTGATCAGCGTCTCGCCAAACGTGGACTCGCCATGATTGTCAGACGGTCGTGCATGCGGTTTGAAGGTCTTCGGGCCGCTGAACTCCATCTTGGCCTTCAAAAGATCGGTGGGAATATCGATCATCACCGGACCCGGGCGTCCGCTGCGCGCCCAGTGGAAGCCTTCGGCGATGACGTCCGGAATTTCTTCCAGAGTTTTGACCAGCCGGCTCCATTTCGTGAGCGACAGGGTCAGGCCGAAAACGTCGGTCTCTTGAAATGCGTCCGTGCCGATCAGCGCGCTGCGCACTTGCCCGGTAACGCAGACCAGAGGGACGGAATCCATCTTGGCATCGGCGATTCCAGTCACCAGATTCGTTGCGCCCGGCCCGCTCGTCGCCATGGCTACCCCAACTTTGCCGGTGACTCGCGCGTATCCTTCGGCGGCAAATACCGCACCTTGCTCATGCCGAGTGAGGATGTGCCGGATACCGCTGCCATCGAGCGCATCGTAGAGTGGCATGATGGCGCCACCGGGGTAGCCGAAAACCAGGTCTACTCCTTCTGCGCGCAAGCACTGCAGCGTGATTTCGGCTCCTCTATGCATTCACCACCTGTTTGGGCTTTTCCGCCGGAGCGGGCTTCTTTGCGTCCTTCGGCAGCCACGACATCATGCCGCGCAACTTCGCTCCCACGATTTCGATCGGGTGCTGTTTTTCTTTTTCCCGCAGAGCGGCGAAATTCTTGCCCCCGCTTTTGTTCTCCTCGATCCATTCTTTGGCGAAGGAACCATCCTGGATTCGCGCCAGGATTTCTTTCATTGCAGTGCGGGTTGCATCGCCCACAACTTTTTCGCCGCGAGTCAGATCGCCGTATTCGGCGGTGTTGGAAATGGAATAGCGCATGCGGGCCAAGCCACCTTCGTAGATCAGGTCTACGATTAGCTTCACTTCGTGCAGGCATTCGAAGTAGGCAATCTCCGGTGCGTAGCCGGCTGCCACCAATGTCTCGAATCCCTTCTTGATCAGCGAGGTCAAACCCCCGCAGAGCACGGCCTGTTCGCCAAATAAGTCGCTCTCGGTTTCTTCTTTGAAAGTGGTTTGCAGCACACCGGCGCGAGTCGAACCGATGCCATAGGCATAGCAAAGCGCATATTCGTGAGCGCGTCCGCTGGCGTCCTGCTGAATGGCCAGCAGGGAAGGCACGCCCCGGCCCTCGGTATAAACGCGCCGAAGCAGGTGGCCCGGGCTTTTTGGGGCGATCATCACGACGTCAACGTCTTTGGGAGGAACGATGGTCTTGAAATGAATGCTGAAGCCGTGCGAAAAGCCAAGGATCTTGCCCGGCCGCAGGGCGGGTTTGATGGCAGACTCATAGAACGGGCCCTGGGTTTCATCGGGCGTCAAGATCTGGATCCAGTCCGCTTGCTGGGCAGCTTCAGCCGGAGGCAGAACGGTCATTCCGTCCGCCTGCGCTTGCCGTGCGCTGGGACGCCCGGGATCAAGGCCGACAATCACGTTGTACCCGCTGTCGCGGAGATTAAGTGCCTGGGCGTGGCCCTGGCTTCCATAGCCGAAGATAGCGATCGTTTTGCCCTTAAGGGCGGCGGGATTGGCGTCATGCTCGTAAAAGATTGTGGCCACGTTATCTCCTCACAGAATCACTGGGATACTTCGCATTCGAATAGAGCTAATTGGTTCGAGAACCGACCGGTCGGTCGGTCTCTGGCAATGCTAGCCAGTCCACCTACGGCTGTCAAGGCCGTTGAGTTATCCTTTTCGATCCTGCTCAATATGGGCATATTTTCTCCCTCACCACTCGCCCAGAAACACAAAACCCACCGTCAGAATCTCTGGCGGTGGGTTCGAAGAGCTTATAAATCTATAACTTAGCTCTGTAATCCTCCCCTGCCAGAGACTTCGGGGCATACTCGTACCCCTACAACTACCCTGATAAGTCGTCCGCTCTGGCTGAGGTTCATCACTGTGTTGTTACCAAAAGTCTCGTCCCTGTTTGGGACTGGAACCGAACATTAGCATTGCGCGAAGCGCCCGTCAAGACTCATTAGTACTCGGAAAGTGCCAACCCGGGGGGCGTGCCGCTGATGTTGGCATTCGAGGGCTCAACTGTATATTCTGTCCGCCGATGACCCGCGAGGCTACGCTCGATTCCCGGCAGGAGATTCTGCGCACCGCCGCCCGGCTTTTTCAGCAGCGGGGCTACGACGCCACCTCAATGAACGACGTGGCGGCGGCCCTTAAGTTAAGCAAGGGCGGGCTTTACCACCATTTCCAAAGCAAAGACGAAATCCTGTTCCACCTGATGGAACACGCCATGGACATCACACAGGAACGGGTGATCAATCCGGTCGCCGCCATCGCCGATCCGGAGGCGCGGTTGCGCAAGCTGATCCAGTTGCATATCGCGGTCGTGCTGAGCGTGCGGGAACGCGAAATCACGGTGATGCTGCATGAAAACCATCCCTTGCCTCCCCCCCAGCGCAAGCAGATTAACGCCCGCAAGAAGGATTATGTGCACTTCGTCGAAGGCCTGATCGCCGACGTGCAGCGCGCGAGAAATTCACGGGGAAACGTCAGCCCCAAAGCCGCTGCCTTTGCTCTGTTAGGCATGATTAACTGGATCTACCAGTGGTACCGGCCGGAGGGCGCTCTGCAGGAAGAGCAATTGACGCAGCAGTACACGGAAATCTTCTTTGCAGGAGCGTTTCAGTGAGCAGCTTCTTTCAGATTTCCGATTTGCTGAAACAGCGGCAACGGGTAGGGAAGTTGTATCTGGAGTTCCTGCGCGTACCGGCCCTGAGCGCAGGTGTGTATGTGTTGCCCGCGGGCGCTCCCGATCCGCAGCGGCCGCACAATGAGGATGAGCTGTACTACGTGATTCGAGGCCGTGCCCGGATGAAAGTCGCGGAAGAGCATCAAGAAATTGCTGCCGGAAGTGTGATTTTCGTGGCTGCCCGGGTTGAGCACCGTTTTTATGACATCGAAGAGGAACTGGCGGTATTGGTTTTCTTCGCGCCCGCGGAAAGCTAAGAAGCTCCGAGTTTGTCTCGGCGAGAAATCTCACCCGAATGGACTTTGAGATTCAGGTCATGCAGGGCGAGGACTGGCACGAGGTCCGCCGGATCTATCTGGAGGGCATCGCCACTGGTCAAGCCACTTTTGAGACCGATGCTCTGTCATGGGAAGCGTGGGATAACGGACACTTGCGGGATTGCCGGCTGGTCGCTCGCGGCCGGCAGCAGATTCTTGGTTGGGCAGCGCTGAGTCCAGTCTCACGGCGGCAAGTTTATGCCGGAGTTGCCGAGGTCTCGATCTATGTGGCGCAGGCGGCGCGCGGCCAGGGAATCGGGAAATCGCTGCTCGATGCATTGGTTCAACAATCGGAGCGTTGCGGCATCTGGACGCTGCAGGCCGGTATTTTTCCCGAAAATGTTGCCAGCATAGCGATGCACAAGTCACGCGGTTTTCGTGAAGTGGGGCGACGGGAGCGACTCGGGAAACTGCGCGATGTTTGGCGGGACGTGGTGTTACTCGAGCGTCGCAGCCAGCGGATCGGAACATAACTCCCGACCGACGGTGACGTGCCGTTTATGCCGCTGGGGCCTGTTTCCCCGGGACCCAGTAGACTTCTTCTTTCAGGTGTTCCTTCTCGAATCCTCGCCGCTTCAGGATTCCCTTGGCATGCTCGATCATCTCGGGATGGCCGCATAGGTATCCTACGGAATTGCTTCCATCCAAGCCCCACAGATCGGCGTATTTGCGGATCAGATCATCGACGCGACCGACTTCGCCGGTCCATTTTTCGTCTTCCCAGGGGCGGCTGATCGTGGGTATGTACTCGAGCCAGGGTACTTCTTCTGCGAACCTCTGCAATTCGTCCAGATACCCGAACTCCCAGGAGCGGCTGGCGCCGTTCAACAGGAAAAGTTTGTGCTCACCACCGAACTTGCCCTCTTTCCAGTCACGGTAGAGCGTGCGCACGTAGCTGACAAAGGGAGCAACACCAGTGACGGTCGAGATCAGCAGGTGATTGGTGCGACCGCTTTTAGTATCGAGGGTGAACCGCCCCTTGGGCACTTTGCGCATAAACAATTCGTCGCCGGTTTGCAGGCTATAAAGTTCCGGAGTCAACTGGCCTTGGGGGACCAGTTCGAAAAAGAATTCAATCTCGTCTTCGTGGGGTGCTGAGACGATGGAGTAGGGCCGCTCCTTACGCTTTTCGTCCAGCAAGAGGCCAAGGGTTGCATATTGACCCGGAGTAAACGCAAATTCTCCACCGACCTGGATGCGGATCACCCACAATTCGGGCGCCAGATCCACACGCTTGGTGATTCGGACCCGGTAGAACTTGTCGTCAGAGGTGGTCATAGCAAGCCCCGCTAGGGGTTTTAGTGTACCGCACGACGGCAAGGTTTTGATGTGCGGGCTATGCGAATCGTGGCCCGGTTACGGGCTGTCAGCAATTTGAGTTTCCGCTTCTTTTTGGCCCAGAATTGAGGTAATAGCATCACAGCGGTCCCGGAGTTTCTGCAGCGAAACCTGGATCGCCTCCGCCTGCGGGACGCCACCTTCTTCTTCGCGGGCTTGAGCCATCACCCGAGAGGCATTTGCCCCCAGCGCGCGCGCCGCTTCCAGCAAGGCCACAAGCAGGTCAGCGTGCAGCCTCCACAAAGACGGCGAGTTTTCGGAGCGTTTCAGTTCCTCCAGTTCGGTGGTCATGCGGGCGATGAGGGCGACGACGCGCAATAGCACACGCGCCACTTCCGCGCGCAAGGTTTTTTCTTCCAGATAACTCGCGCAACAAGCCTCGGCTTCGGCAGGAGTCAGCGTGAGATTGAAAAAGCGCATGGGCACGACCTGGCGGAATTTGGGATCCGCGACGCGGACGAAAACCCGAATCGATTCCTCGACTTTGCGCAATTTTGTTTCTTCCGCGGCCATCTGTTGTGGCGTCACTGCTGCCCGCATTGCTTGTACATCGAGCAGGCGTGACTCGCGGTCCGGCGCGGGCGTGGCCCCCCTCTTTTGAGCACCGGGAAAAGGAATGGGCTGCTTGACGCGGCGAAACGGAGGCTCACGCTCCAGGGTCTGCTTGAGCTTCGATACGCGGCGGAATTTCTCGAGCGCATTGCCGTAATCCATTTTCAGCAACTCGCCCACTTCCAATCCCGCAATGTGCTCCACTGTCACTTCCACCCCGTCGACTGTGCCGAGGATGCTGCCGCCTTGTTCTTCCAGGGTATTCGCAAAGATTTTGATTTCCTTGGTGGCAGCGTAAAACAATTCGTCAAACTTTTTGCCAAAGACGGTATTGTAGGGCGCCAGAGTAGCCAGCACCCCGGGATGATAAAACGACGAATCGAGCGACTGCTTGAGCTCGCGCACGCGGACAATGATCTCTGAATCCAGAAGCGCATTGAGGCTGCGAAAATTGTGCGCCTCCTCTTTCAGGCCGTCGAAGCGGCGCAGAACCTGCACATGCTCTTCGGGCAGCAAGGGCACATCGCTATCCGCAAGAATCTCGATCAGCGCGATCTCGAACGGGGAAAGCGGAAGCGAGCCATCCAAACCGTAGCCTCGCCGCTCCCACTGCCCGGCTACACGGGGATGGCGATAGAGAAAAGTCGCAACCAAATCGGTTTTGTCGCGATTGACGCTGCCGAAATCTTTCTTGCGGACGAAATAACGCAGCATGGCTTCGGCGATTTCGGGGTCGATATCCTCAGTGAAGGCCTGACGCAACATGGCAGGGGTGGTGGCCATATCGAGCAGGCGCAGCCAGCGGCGAAGGTTGGCTAGGGTGAGATTTACGTCGCCTTCGGCCTGTTGTAGAGAAACCGCTTCGAGCCCGCTCGGAACGGGGACTTCTCCGCCAATAGGAGCTTGCAGGAGCCTCTCATAGAAGCCCTGCACGGTGGCCAGAATAGCTAGTTCCCACTTCGGATCCTCGACCAATGGCCGACCCTTTTTCCTGACGGAGCTATAAGAAGGTTGTGAGATTAGTAAAAACTAACCTGCCTCGCAGCACAAGCCTGTGGCCGACCCGCCGGAACCAAAGTAACTATGAGGCTCGTAAGCTGCAGGAGCGAGTTTGCTTAGTCGAAAACGACGGTCTTGTTCCCGTAGATCAGAACCCGGTTTTCGATGTGGGAGCGGACAGCCCGTGAAAGCACGACTTTTTCCAGGTCGCGGCCCTTTGAGATGAGAGTGTCGACGGTGTCGCGGTGAGAGATGCGGACGACGTCTTGTTCAATGATGGGACCTTCATCGAGGACGTCGGTCACGTAATGACTCGTGGCGCCGATCAGTTTCACGCCACGGGCAAATGCCTGGTGGTAAGGCTTGGCTCCGATGAAGGCCGGCAAAAAGGAATGGTGAATGTTGATGATGCGGTAGAGGTAATTTTCAATAAACTCATTCGAAAGAATCTGCATGTACCGCGCCAGCACGATGAAATCCGGGTTTTCCCGGGCCAGCAGTTCGAGAGTTTTCTGCTCCGCCGCTCGCTTATCGTCCTTGGAAACGGGAACCACAGCGTAGGGAATTCGGTAAAAGTCGGCGACCGCCTGATTGTCCGGATGGTTGGAGACGATCAGGGGAATTTCGCAAGCCAATTCTCCGCTGTGATGGCGGTAAAGCAGGTCGACCAGACAGTGATCGTATTTCGAGACCATAATGACCATGCGCGGGCGATAGTCAGACCGCGCGAGTTGATATTGCATCTTGAATTCGGAGGCGACGGGAGCAAAATGCTGGTCGAATTCGCCGAGCGGAAAATCGAATCCTGAGGCGTCAAATTCTACCCGCATGAGGAAAAGGTTCAATCCAGCGTCTCCGTGCTCGTCGGCAAAAAGAATGTTGCCGTTGTGGCGGAAGATGAAATCGGAGATTTTGGCCACCACTCCCTTGCGGTCAGGGCAGGAGATGAGGAGTATGGCGGAGGATTTCATAGGTGTAGCGCTCATGCCCGCACAGCACTGACAAGCCTGTCCTGAGCGGAGTCGAAGGAAGTGTCAGCGCCACGCTATTTTTTCAATTCCTTCAAAATCTCTTTCGCCGCATTCGCCCCCGACCCGCCGGTCAAACCCACACCGGGGTGCGTTCCCGAGCCGCACAAGTATAAATTGCGAATTGGCGTGCGGTAGCGCGCCCAATCCAGCAACGGGCGCATGGTGAAAAACTGATCGAGCGCCAGTTCGCCGTGGAAGATGTGCCCGCCCGTCAATCCGAAGCGGTCTTCGAGATCCTGCGGCGTGATGATCTGGTGGGTCAGAATCATTTCCGGCAGATTCGGGGCGTATTTGGCCAGCGTCTTGACCACCGTGTCGCCCAACGCTACGCGCTGGCTTTCCCAATCGCTGTTTTTCAGCTTGAATGGTGCGTACTGCATGTAGATCGACATCACATGCTGGCCTGTCGGAGCGAGCGATGGATCGGTCAGCGTGGGAATGGCGATTTCGAGATACGGCTGCTTCGAGAAATTGCCGTACTTGGATTCGTCGAACGCGCGTTCCAGATAGTCGATCTCTGGCCCAATGTGAATGCGGCCTCTGAGCGTCTCACCGTCCGCCCCGTTCAAAGCGGTGAAGCTAGGCAATCCCGATAGAGCCAGATTCACCTTCGCGACCGTTCCCGGCATGCGATAGTGCTGCAGCTTCATGACAAAGTCGGGAGTCAAGTGCGCCGGATCGACAAACTTCAGCAGCGTGCGTTTGGGGTCGGCATTTGAGATGGTCGTCTTGGCAGTGATCTCTTCGCCGTTGGAGAGCACGACGCCCGAAGCCGCTCCATCTTTCACGCGAACTTCAATCACTTCGGCTCCGGTGCGAATTTCTGCGCCTGCCTGCTTGGCCGCCGCTGCCATGGCCTGAGTGATGGCGCCAGTGCCTCCGGCGGCAAACCATGCCGAGCCCGCAGGGTGAGCATCGGCAGCGGCGCGGAGCAGAAGAACCAGCGTGCTGCCGGCTGACCACGGCCCCAGAAAAGTTCCAAAGATGCCGCGGGCTGCGACTGTAGCGCGGAGCAGTTCCGTCTCGAAATATTCCGCCACGAGGTCAGCGACAGCCATAGGTCCCCAGCGCAGCAGCCGGTACATATCTTTTTTGCCCAACTTACGAATGCTGCGTCCGGTCTTGAGCATGCCCCAGAGATCACCGCGGGTTGGGTCGTCGATGTTGGGCGGGGCGAGAGCGAGCGCGTCTGCGATCACCTTGCCGATTTTTGCTAGGGAAGCTTCAAACTCAGAATATTTGGCGGCGTCTTTCTGTGAAAAATTGCCGATTTCTTCTGCCGCTTTGCGTGCGTCATTGTAGAGAATGAGTGCGCGGCCATCAGGCGAGAGCGCGGTGACGCCGACACTTGACGTGATCAATCGCAAGCCCTGCTGTTCAAGCTGCATGTCGCGGATGATGTCAGCCCGTAACGGCCCCGCTGCGTGAGCGAGAGTGGAACAACGGAATCCCGGATGGAATTCTTCGGTGATGGCGGCGCCGCCGGGTTGTGCGCGCCGCTCGAGCACCAGCGGCTTGAATCCTGCCTTGGCGAGATAGAACGCGGTGACCAGGCCGTTGTGGCCGCCGCCGATGATGACGACGTCGCGAGTTTCAGCCATGGTCTAGATGACCCCCTTACTGTCTTTCAGGATCTCCAGAGCTGCGAGCCTGCCCGGGCCGCCCATGATGCCCCCGCCGGGATGCGTGGCCGATCCGCACATGTAGAGATTCTTGATAGGCGTGCGGAACTGCGCCCAGCCCGGCACCGGGCGCAGAAAGAAAAGTTGCTCGAGAGAAAGCTCGCCCTGAAAAATGTTGCCTTCGCTCAATCCGAAGTCGCGCTCCAGATCGAGCGGAGTGACGACTTGCTTGTGCAGGATGATGTCTTTGATATTGGGCGCGTACTCGGAGATGGTGTCGATCACATTGTTGCCGAAAGCTTCTTTCTGGTCGTCCCAGTTGAGGCCGGGCCGCAGTTTGTAGGGCGCGTACTGCACGAAGCAGGAAAGAATGTGTTTGCCCGGAGGCGCGACCGAAGGATCAGTCAGCGTGGGGATCACCATGTCGATGTACGGACGGCGGGAAAAATTGCCGTACTTGGCGTCGTCGTAAGCCCGCTCCATGTATTCCACGCTGGGCGAAATGGAAATCGCGCCCCGCAGGTGCGCGCCGGGGCCGGGCATACATTTGAAATTGGGCAGGGCATCGAGCGCCATGTTCACTTTGCCAGACGAGCCGCGGAATTTGTAGCGATTAACTTCTTCGAGAAATTCTCCGGGCAGATGGCCTTGGTCGATAAACTTAGTGAACGTCAGACGCGGATCGACGCTGGAAGAAACGATGTCGGCGTAGATTTCGTCTCCGTTGGAGAGCACCACGCCCTTCGCTCGGCCATTTTTCACGATGATCTGAGCGATACCGGACTCGGTGCGAATCTCCGCGCCGGCTTCCCGGGCGGCATCGCCGATCGCATTGGAAATTGCGCCGGTGCCGCCGCGGGCGAATCCCCAGGAACGGAAGGCGCCGTCAATTTCGCCCATATAGTGATGGAGCAGAACGTAGGCCGTGCCCGGCGAGCGCACGCCGAGGAACGTGCCGATGATTCCTGAGGCTGACATGGTGGCCTTGAGCACGTCGGTCTCGAACCATTGATCGAGAAAATCAATCGCGCTCATGGTCATGAGCTGCACCTGGTTGTATTTGTCTTCGCTGGTCATGCCCTGAAAGCGGCGGCCAATGAAGAGCAGCTTCATCAGTTCTTTGGGATTCAGCGTGGCAGGATCGGGCGGCACCATGCTGAGGATGGGCTTCACGAACCGGCACATGGCCTGCATCGCTTTGCCGAATTCGTCGTAGGCTTCGGCGTCGACCTTGGAGTGGCGCGCGATTTCGCGATGCGTTCTTCCGTGGTCATTCACTCGCCACAAATAATCGCCGTTGGGCATGGGCGTGAATGTGCCATCGAGGGGAAGGATTTCGAGGCCGTGACGGGGCAAATCGAGATCGCGAATGATCTCTGGCCGCAGCAGCGAAACTACGTAGGAACACACTGAGAACTTGAATCCGGGGAAAACTTCTTCTGTGACGGCGGCTCCGCCCAGCACGTGGCGGCGTTCAAGCACCAGCACTTTCTTGCCGGCACGCGCCAGGTAGGCGGCAGTGGTGAGGCCGTTGTGGCCGCCGCCGATCACGATGACATCGTACGAATTGGCCATTAGCTCTTAGCCTTTAGCTTGCTGTTTAGAAATATTGACCAGGAATGCGAGTCGGCAGTTTAGTACGTGCGTGGATCAGAGTCCACTGGGCAGGATGCTCCATTGTATGAGGCGGCGCATGAGGAAACTCATTGTAGCCTACAACCAACGCGATTGTCGCTGCTTCCCGATGATCTTGCCTGGCGCCTTCCTGAAAGGCTCGGGCGTATAATTTGGCTTCGCGTTCAATAACTACTGAGGTAATTCCTTTGCCCATCGGAACTGCGTTTCACGAGAGAACTCTGCCTCTTTGCCAGAGCCTGAACTACCGCGAGTGGTCGGGATACTACGCCGTCAGCGTGTACGAGGTGCATCACGAGCACGAATACAACGCCATTCGCAATGCTGCCGCGCTGATCGATATCACGCCGCTTTACAAGTATCTGATCACGGGTAAAGACGCTACCAAGCTGGTGAACCGGGTGATCACGCGCGACATCAACAAAGTCGCGGTGGGCCAGGTGATTTACTGCTGCTGGTGCGACGAGCAGGGGAAAGTGATTGACGATGGCACGGTCACGCGGCTCGAAGAGAACAAATATCGCTGGACAGCGGCCGACCCGAGCCTGCGCTGGTTTCGGCAAAACGGCCTGAACATGAATGTGCAGGTCGAAGATATTTCCGAGAAAGTTGCGGCGCTGGCGCTGCAGGGGCCGACTTCGGGCAAGCTGCTGAAATCCGTTGCTGAAGCCGAGATCGACAACCTGAAGTATTTCCGCAAGACCAGCGGCAAAATCGCCGGCGTTGCCGTGGATATTTCGCGCACTGGGTACACGGGCGATTTGGGTTACGAAATCTGGGTGCCGTGGAACGACGCGGTCAAGGTTTGGGACGCGCTCATGGAGAAAGGCAAACAATTCGACATTCACGCCGCCGGAATGCTGGCGCTCGACGTGGCCCGCGTGGAAGCTGGGCTGTTGCTGATCGAAGTGGACTACACCAGCAGCAAGAAGGCGTTGATTGCATCGCAGAGGTATTCGCCGTTCGAGTTGGGTTTCGGCAAGATGGTGCATTTGGAAAAAGAAAACTTCATTGGCAAGGAAGCGCTGGCGCGGGATGCAAGGGACGGCGTGCCGAGGCAACTGGTCGGGCTTGAAATCAATTGGTCAGAAGTGGAAGAGCGTTACGAAAAATTCGGCCTGACGCCGGCCGCACCGAGCCAGGCTTCGCGCGTGGCGGTACCCATTTATCGTGAGGGAGCGCAGGTCGGCAAGGCTACGACTACCACATGGTCTCCGGTGCTGAAGAAGATGATCGCGCTGGCCAGCGTAGAGACGGCGCACTCACAACTCGGGACGAAGCTGCAGCTCGAAATCACTATCGAAGCCGTGCGCCAGAATGTGACTGCGACCGTGGTCAAGCTGCCGTTTTTCAATCCCGCGAGGAAGACGGCAGTGCCGGTTTAGCCTCAAACGCGAAATGTTCCGCAGGGAACATAACGTCATGACGAGATCGGGCTGACGAGATCGTCATGACAGCTAAACGTAGGAACGCAAAGGGCGAAGCGTTTGCTGAAAGTCGAAGGATCTCAGTGAAGCCACGTGAGAGAACGCCTCGAGGCAATCCCGACGACCGCACTCAAACAAGGGGTCCTTCGACTACGCGGCTGGTTCGCTGCGCGAACCAGCCACTCCGCTCAGGATGACAGTTGTCGAGTTCTGGTTCGCTGCGCGGACTAGCTACTCCGCTCAGGATGACAGTTGTCGAGTTCTGGTTCGCTGCGCGGACTAGCTACTCGCTCAGGATGACAGTTGTTGAGAGCGGTTCTTGGTTTTTCCCATCCAATAAATCCCTGCGCCAATCAGCAGCAGGGCCACTGAGCCTCCGACCACTTTCAAAATTGCCAGAGGCTTATTGGGCTCGTCCGGCTGTGGCAATACCGACAATACAATCGTCATCGTCGTGGTGATGAGGCCGACAATCGCAACCAGCGTCGCCACTGGCTTGCCGCCCGGCACGCGAATCACTTCCGTCCCGGCAGGCTCGTCCTGGAGTTTGATCATGGCGGCAAAGACGAATAGATAAGGAATGAAGTAAACGATCACCGTCATGCTGGCCATCACGTCGTAAGCGCCTTTGACACTGGTGCCGGCCTGTCCAAGGAAAATGAAAAGCACTCCGATCGCGAATTGCACCAGAAGCGCAACCCAAGGCGTTTTCCAGCGCGGATGCAGCGAGCCAAAAGCCCGAGGGAGAAATCGATCAATGCCCGCCACAAACGGCAAACGCGCCACCGCCGCCAGATAGGCGCCGCAGGCCCCAACGTTGCTCAGGGCGATGAGAAACGCGGCCAGCGGGACCACGCTCTCAAATCCCACGCGGCCAGCGGTTTTGGAGATGGCCTGCATCAGGCCTTGCAGATTCCCCACCTCGGAAGATGGGAGCGCGAGCAGAACACCAACGGTTCCCACGATGTAACACAGAGCGACAGTCAAACCCGCAACGAACAAGCCCCACGGCAAGGTTCGGCGCGGATTCTTGATTTCTTCTCCCATGAACGATGCGGTCTCGCATCCGCCAAAGGCAAACGTCAAGAGCGACCAGAAAATAATGTCATTGAAATGAAAGCTTGGCGTCATGGAGTGCAGTGTGAACGATGTGGCGGAGCCGTAGCGGTGCCAAGCGATCACGCCCATCACGATCACGATCGCCGCCGGAATCCACATGGCCAGCGCGCCAACATTGTGCAGCCATTTGCCCACGTCCAGTCCCACGATATTCACCAAGGTGGCCGCGCCCAACGTGAGCAAAGAGAAAACAATGTAGAAGGTTGCGTTGTTGGAAAGATGTCCCCAAGCCGCCTGCCGCATGTAGAGGACGTTGCTGGCGGAAAAATACAGCACCGCAGGGAAGTAAGGAAGATTGCTGGTCCAGTAGGTCCAGGCAGACATGAATCCTGAAAAATTCCCAAACGCCTTTTTGCTCCAAACATAAAGCCCACCCTCGTTGGGGTAGCGCGAAGACAGTTCGATGACTGAGAGCGCAAGCGGCGTATAGAAGGTCAGCCATGCGCCAATCCAAACGACGATCGAACTTGGCCCTGCCGCAGCCGCGGTCGCGATCCAGCGCAGGCTGATGCCGGTGACCACGTAAAACAGCACGAGGTCGCGGAATCCCATTACCCGTTTTGGTTTGTTGGGATCTTCGGCTTCAGCGATGGAAACGCCCCGGGAGAGAAAACTGATCGGTTCGGGCTGGTCGGCGGAGGGATTAATGTTTGCCAAGCTTTTGTCCCTGGGAACCTCTCTTACTCGACCACTACCGCTTTCCGCCCCGCCCATTTCCAATACAAATATCCCGGCACGCCAATCAACACAATGATTGTCCCGGCCAGCGCTTCTTTGGGGCGGGTGACAATCGTGTTCAACGTCCAGGTAGTGCCGATGAGCACGTAGATCGCCGGAAGCCAGGGGTAGCCGGTGCAACGATAAGGCCGCGGGATATCAGGCCGCTTCCAGCGCAGAATAAACAGCCCCAGCACGGTTAGCGTGTAGGAAAGCACCATGCCATAAATCACGTAGGTATATAGCTGGTCGTAGCGCCCGCTGACGGTGAGCAGCGCCGCCCAGATTCCTTGGCCAATTAGGCTGAACGCCGGCGTGCGCCATTGGGGATGAATCTGAGCCATGCTTGCGAAAAAATACGCCGTCCTGCGCCATTGCCAGATACACGCGCGCGCCAGAAAGCGTGCACGTTGCCGCCGCGCTGAAGCACGAAATCGCGATCATAACCGAGAGCCATAATGCTGCCTTGGGAGAGAACAACTGCACCGCGGCCGCGTGCGCGATGGTTTCATGCTTGGCGATCTCGCCGAGCGGCAGGGCATAAGCATACGTCATGTTCATTGCCACATAGATCACGCCGACAACCAGCACGCCCAACACCATGGCGCGCGGAACATTGCGGCGCGGATCTTTAACTTCTCCCGCGACCCACGTGATATAGACCCAGCCGTCATAGGCCCAGAAAACCGCAATCAGCGCGACACCCATGGCGGAGATCAATTGTCCCGGACTGAGGCCCATCGTCAGCCCGCCGGAAGGCGAGCGAAAGTGTGACCAGTCGCCCTTACCGATGGCGAATCCCAGGACTACAAATGCCGCCATCGCAGTGAACTTAGTCCAGGTGGAAACATTCTGCAGGAGTGTGCCCCAGCGCAGTCCGACAACATTTACATAGGTCAGTGCCGCGATTAAGAACAGACCGACCAGGTGAGCCCGAGTGAAGACAATGCCAGCCACGGAGAAAATCACGTGCGCTTGCGAGATAACCGGGACTACCTGCCCCATGTATGCCGCCGAAGCCACAGAAAGCGCGGCGATGGTGCCGCCGTTGGCGACACTGAACAACATCCAGCCGTAAAGGAAGGCCATTAGATCGCCGTAAGCTTCGCGGAGGTAGACATACTGTCCGCCGGAATCAGGAAACATCGAGCCCAACTCAGCAAAGGCGACACAGGCAAACAGCGATACGACTCCGCCCAACACCCAAACCAGCAAGAACAGCAGAGGGTTTGGAAGAGGGCCGGCAATGTCCTTGGCAGTGAGAAAAATCGAAGAACCGATGATGCCGCTGACCAGCAGTAGAACCGAGTCAAGCAGAGAAAGGCCACGAACCAGCGTAGGTCGCGAGTCTGAGTCTGCAGCGGGCGGCGACACCGAAGAAAGGCCCATTCGCTATCCGATCCCGAGTTCGTCGGGAGATTCGAGCGGCGTGCCGCAACGGCGGCAGATGACCGCTCCGCAATCTCCGCAAGTGAGCGGATCAGTCGTTTCCTCGGCGCACTGCGGGCAGTACAGCGACTCAGAGTCAGGTTTAGACTTGGGATCCGCCATCAGGGGCAAAACTGTAACACAGCTTCGTTTACCTTCGTGACCCTTGGTAGTTATAAAATCACGATTAACCACGAAGGACACGAAGTATCACGAAGGAGATCGCTCTGGCGGACAAACCTCAAACTCCCGACGAAAAGCTGCAACAGGAATTCAACCGCTGGGCTGCGGAAGGTGAAGGCGAGAAGATGGAGCACCATCATCTCGACATCACCGAGAAGACCATCCGCCTGATGAACCTTCGCCCCGGGGAACGTGTGCTCGATCTGGGGTGCGGTTCCGGCTGGGCCACGCGGCTTTTGGCGCGCCTGGTGGCTGATGGTCCGGAAGGTTTCGGGCAAGTGGTTGGGCTCGATGTCTCCGATGAAATGGTTCGCCAGGCCCGTGCTGCTTCGAAGGATTTCGACAACATCATGTATGTCTGGGGATCATCTCAGCAGATCCCCTGGGAAGAGAATTTTTTTGACAAAATGCTTTCGGTCGAGTCGTTTTATTACTACCCGGATCAGGAACGCGCGTTGGCTGAACTGTTTCGCGTGATGGCGCCGCGCGGGCGGATGTTTATTCTGATTAATCTTTACAAGGACAATCCTTACTCGCTGCAGTGGGTGGATAAGCTGAAGGTGCCAGTGCATGTGCGGTCGGCGGCAGAATATGTTGAACTGCTGAACAAGCATGCGTTCGAAAACGTCGAGTACCGCCAAATTCCCGACGACACGCCCACGCCGGAAGATTACGTGACGAAATCGTTCAACTCGTTGGACGATCTGAAAGCTTTCAAGCGCACTGGAGCGCTGTTGCTGATGGCGTCCAAGCCCGATCTGCGAAATCCTGCACCGGGGTACTCGATTTATTGATCGTCTGACGGGGCACTCTTGCCCGCGTTTTTCCTTAGTGTTCCTCTGTGTCCTCTGTGGTTAAGAAGCTCGACCACAGAGAGCACAGAGGGCCACGGGGGAACACGACCCGCATTATTTTGCTAAGCGGTTGTACTTTTTCAGCAGTTCTCGCACCCGATCGTGCGGCAACGCAATGACGGTGTGCCCGTTGATGCCTGTCATCGTTTCCGCCGCGACGAGGGCGTTGATCACCGCCTCTTCCGTCGCTTGCACAGTCGCCAGAAAAATCGGGGTCAGATCGTCGTTGGGCAACATGGTAATGTGGCGCAAGCTCTCCGAATTGTCCGCTTCCGGGTTGGCCGTAGAAAACGCAATAAATAGGTCGCCCGATCCATTGCTGGCGTAGCTGCCATCGCGGCCGAGTCCCAGCGTTACGCGCTTGACGACCCGCTTAAGCTGCGTCGGAATCAGCGGCGCATCGGTTGCCACCACGACGATGATGGAACCGATGTCCCGGTTATGAAATTTGCGCTCAGAAATTTCCTGTCCCACGGGAACGCCTGCGATGCGCAGCTGGTCGCGGTCGCCGTAGTTGCATTGCACCAGCACGCCAATCGTGTAACCGCCTTCTTTTGCCGGGAGCACGCGGGACGACGTTCCGATCCCACCCTTGAAATCATGGCAGATCATGCCTGTGCCGCCGCCCACGTTGCCCTCTTCCACCGCGCCGCTGCGAGCGGTTTCAATCGCATGAAACACATCTTCCGGCTTTACATGAAATCCGTTGATGTCGTTCAGATCGCCGTCCCAGGTTTCGGCCACTACTGGGGTCGACCACCAATAACCTTCCTGATCGCGTCCGTGCTTCACTTTCCAGGCGATAACTGCATCGTGCACCACGCCCACGCTGTGCGTGTTGGTGATCATGACCGGGCCATTGAGAAAGCCGGAGTCCTCAAGCCAGGTTGTGCCGGTCATCTCGCCGGCGCCATTTTCGGTAAACCAGGCGCCGAAAACCGCATCATTCGAATCTTTGCCTCGAGGCAGAACTGCAGTCACTCCAGTACGCACGGGCCCGACTCCCACCTTCAATGGCCCGTCGCCCGAAATCAAAGTAGTGTGGCCCACTTCGACGCCTTTTACGTCGGTGATGGCGTTCAGTGGCCCGGGTTGGCCGTCGAAAGGAACGCCCAGGTCGCGGGCGCGCGGTTTGCTTTGGCCGGCCACGCAGACCGCCAGGCCGAACACAACGGCACAAATCCATGCTCCACAGCGAGATGTTCCGCAGCGGAATTTCGGCATCCGACCCTCCAGGAGAGAGTTGCGCAGTATAAATCACCGGAGTTAAGCTTTCAGTTTGAATTCGCCGGTCGGAGGGCGCAATGCCGCACTGGAAACGAGCGCTACTGGCGGGATCAGCCGCCGCTAGCGCCATCATGTTTTTGAAGAAAAAGCGAGCCGCCGGAGTTCTGCTTGCGGGCGTGGGGCTGGCGACGCTGGCTTCGGAGTACCCGGAGAAATTTGCCCAGCTCCGCGAGAGCCTCCCTGACTACGTGGAGCGGGGCACGAAGTTTCTGGAACTGGTTTCTCGCTTGGGAGAACGCCTGGCCGCGGCCACTCAAAAGCACGGCTCGGACTGGTACGAATCGCTCACGTGAGGCTGATGGACTTGCGGTCCGCCTTTTCAGCCGGATCACTCAATCCCCAACTGCCGCCGTGCATCCGCGCTTAGCCGTTCCGGGGTCCACGCCGGAGTCCACACGATGTTCACGTTTGCATTACGTACACCCGGCAGCTGTTCCACCCGGGCTTTGACTTGCGCTCCGATATTCACGTGTTCCGGACAGCCCTGCGCGGTCAGTGTCATCTCAACGGTCACATCCTGCTTGTCTTCGGGAGCAGGCTCGAAGCGAACGCCATAGATCAATCCCAGGTCCACTATATTTACGGGGATTTCCGGGTCATAACATTGCTTCAGCGCACTCATAACCTCTTCTTCGGTGACCGCCATCGTCTTCTCCTCCGCGTATTCTCATTCAAACGGCCTTTGCCCTTAATGTCTCATTTCACGACCGGAGAGTTTTCGTCCGCCGGGCCTTGCTCGCTGGCATGAATCACGCAGTCTTCCTTGGCATAGAACGAGCGATGCTCGGCATCCTGCTGCTTTGGTGTGAGGGTGAGCTCGAACGTGTCGGTGTCCTTTACTTTCTTGAACCGGAAACTCACCGTGTAGTCGCCGCGGTCGGTGTTGGTCATGCGGCGGGTGAATGAACCCGAGTGCACCAGATCCGCCAGCGAGGGAGCAAACTTGTTGTACTTTTTTTTGTACTGCTGTTGCGCCCGCAGAGCGGTCCGCATGTAACCGAGCGCAGCCGCTTCTGAGTCTGAGCGTGCGGGATCGCCGGGAAACTTTGGTTGATAGGTGGCCTGCGACGCCGCGGGAATCGCAACGCCAACCGCCAGGACGACAATCGCCGCTAATACGCGCCTGTAGCCTGTTTTCATGAGTTGTTACCTTTGGTCGTCGACGCTTTCCATGTTACCGCCGTAATTAGCGATCCGGTACCCGATGTTTCCATCGCGTCGAAATGCAGCTATGCTAGGCCGAGTTCGCCAATCAGGAACCCTATGAAGGCTGCAACCGCAATGAAAGCCGCACCGGCCAAAAAGCCGTCGATCCGTGTTGCCGTGGTGGAAAGCGATCCACTGCGGTTTGTGGGATTTCGGGCCCTGTTCGATGAAGAAACGGATTTCGAACTGGTTTCGGCCTCTCTGCAAGACATCGGAACCATGCCGAATATCGACCTCGTCCTGCTGGGCAATTGCAGCGGCCAGAACCTGTTTGACCTCATGGCCGGTCTGAAAGCAGCCCGTCCAGACCTGCGTATCATTGTGACAGGTTCGGGGATGGATGAGGAGACCATTCTGAAGGCCATTGCTTCTGGCGCGAAAGGCTATGTGGATGAAGCGGCCTCGCCTACGGAATTCGTACAGGCGATCCGGATCGTCAATCAAGGGTCGGTTTGGGCTCCCCGCCGCGTGCTCTCCCTGTTCATTGAGCGGGTAAGTTCTGCCCCAGGGCGCATTTTCCCAGCGGGCCGGGTGACCTTTACCGACCGCGAGAAGGAAGTGCTGGAAATGTTGGTCGCGGGGCGTTCCAACAAAGAAATCGGCGCGGCGCTGGGCATTGAAGAACGCACGGTCAAAGCCCACGTGGCCAAGCTCATGCGCAAGGTCGGCGTACAAAATCGTATCGCGCTTTCTGTCCACGCCATTACGCACTCGCTGGTGACAGCGAAGTAAGCCATTTCCCGGGCATTACTTTCGGACAATGTCCCTGGGTAATCTTGCCCGCTCCCCGTACGTAATCCATACTCGCGTCACCTACCACAGAACCTGGGAGACGGGGTTGGGAGAGGCGGCGAGAGTCGTCACTGTCAGCCCCGATTTTTTTGCCTCGTCACCTCCTGCAGCTTTTCCGTGTTCCGACCCCTTGTTTGTGTCGCCTAAATCCAACCATTTCTTTCCCGCCGGAATCCTTTAGAATCAGAACTAGATTCCCAGGAAAACTTCTTTACTTCCAGAAAGCCGAGGAAAGATGAGAAAGCTTCTGCTGGTATGTGCCGTAGTTTGTTTCACCCTTGCCGCATTTGGCGCCGACGAGGATCAAGGGAAGCCCCCGGACAACAGTAAGGCTGTGGACCGGGTTCAGGCCGCGGCCACCGTGCTGGATGAAATCCAGTCTGCGCCGGACACTGGCATCCCGGAAGAAGTCCTGGGATCAGCCGAGTGTGTCGCGGTGGTTCCCTCGATGCTCAAAGGTGGGTTCATCTTTGGCGCCAGCTACGGCCGGGGTGTCGCCAGTTGCCGCACGCCCAAAGGCTGGAGCGCGCCCGCATTTTTCACCATTGCGGGCGGCAGTTTTGGGCTGCAGATCGGCGGCCAGGCTGTGGATTTGGTCATGCTGATCATGAATCAGAACGGCATGAAGAATCTGCTTTCGAGCGAATTCAAGCTGGGCGCTGATGCCAGCGTTGCCGCCGGGCCGGTGGGCCGCCACGCTGCCGCCGACACCGACTGGAAGATGAAAGCGCAAGTGTTGAGCTACTCTCGTGCTCGGGGAGTATTTGCCGGACTTGAACTAAGCGGAGCTGTAATCAAGCAGGACAAAGACAGCACCCGCGAATTTTACGGTCGCATGGTGACGACCAATGCGGCTTTAACGGGCGCGATTGAGGCGCCGAAGTCCGCTTATCCGTTCCTTAACACCCTCGCAAAGTGGGCCAAAGAGGCCAGCAAATAAAAGGGCGTGGCGGCCTTGGTCAGGATTCACAGGCCAAGGCCCGACGGGTAGCGAGTTTGACAAGAATTTTTCTCCGATGCTACCGTCACCCTTCCCCTAGATGCGCCAACGGGTCGAGTACGCGGTTGCATGGCCGTTCATCAAAATCCTGGGAGCGCTGCCTCGCCCCCTGGCGCGCGCATTTGGCATTACCATCGCGTGGCTGGTCTACCTGTTTCACTTTCGTCTACGGCGTGTGGGCATGCGGAATCTGGCTCTGGCGTTTCCCGAGAAAAGCCGTCGCGAACGTGCCAGGATCCTGCGCGGCGAATTTACTTCCCTGGGACGTCAACTGGCTGAAGTCTGCCATTTCCCCAAATACACCCGCGAGAACGTGAGCCAGGTGGTGGTTTACGATGGGTTCGAGAATTACGAGCGCGCCTTTGCCCAGGGCAAGGGCGTGTTGTTTTTGACGGCACACTTTGGCGGATGGGAGCTTTCCGCCTTCACCCACTCCCTGCAGGGACACTGGATGCACGTCGTCATGCGGCCCATGGACAATGTTTACCTGGACCGTCTGATCCGACAGTACCGCACCATGCATGGCAACACGACCGTGGACAAGGACAACTTTGTTCGCGGCCTGCTGGCAGCTATGAAGGCCGGCGAAGTGGTAGGAATTCTGATGGATACGAACATGACTCCGCCGCAGGGAGTGTTCGTGGATTTCTTTGGTATTCCAGCTTGCACGGCCAGCGGTTTGGCGAGAATCGCGCTGCGCGCCGACGCGGCGGTCGTTCCGACTTTTACGATTTGGGACCCGGTGCTGCGGAAATATCGCCTGCGTTTCGATCCGCCAGTCAAATTGGTTCGTACCGGCGATGACGAAGCAGACATCGTCACCAACACACAGGCCTTCACGAAAATCATCGAGGACTATGTGCGCCGCTATCCTGAGCAGTGGTTATGGGTTCACCGCCGCTGGAAGACCCGCCCGGAGGGCCAGCCCAAGCTGTATTGAAAGCTCGAGATCGCGTGGGACGGGGCCGCAGTCGGCTGTCCGCGTGGCTAAACAGACTACGAACCGTATCGGCAAGTCAAAACCAGTCACTTCTGTACGCTACCCACCAGCTGACAAAAGCGATCGGAATGGTCGCCCCCAGTGCCCACCAAAGAGGTAACACGACGTCCGCCAGTACGCCCAGGACCATGAAGGTGAGCCAGAAGACCTTGCGCTCCATGTCTGCATTCTAGTCCCCGCGATTCTTTTTTCTGGCAAACCTGACCTGCCCATGTATAAAAAGATGCCATGACGCGATCGCTGAAGGAGTTGGCCGAGTTTGTTGCAGGACGGGTGGTTGGCGAGAACGTGGAAGTGTCAGGAATTTCCAGCCCCGGCCTCGCTTCGCCCGGAGACTTGGTCTTTGTGGAAGAGGAAAAGCACCTCGAGGCCGCCTTCAATTGTCCAGCGTCGGCAGTGGTCGCCGGGGAATTCGCGGTGGGCGGAGTCGCCTCCAAGCCCCTGCTAATTGTGCCGCAGCCACGATTGGCATTTGCCCGCGCCGCGCAACTACTTTATCCCGCGCCGATTTTGTCTTCCGGAATTCATGCGAGCGCCGTTGTTCATTCGTCCGCGCGGTTGGGCAAAGAGGTCAGCGTTGCCGAGCAGGCCGTGATCGGACCAGGAGCAGAAATCGGCGTGCGCTCGCGCATCGGGGCTGGCTGCGTGATCGGGGCGAATGTTCACATTGGGGACGGCTGCCTTCTCTACCCGAATGTCACCGTTTACGACGGCGTCAGGCTGGGCAGTCGCGTAATCGTCCATGCCGGTGCTGTGCTGGGAAGCGACGGTTTCGGATACGCCCGCGATCGAGACACCGGGCGCTACGAGAAATTCCCCCAACTCGGACGCTTGGAAATCGAGGACGATGTCGAAATTGGCGCAAACACTACGATCGACCGCGGTGCCTTAGAAACAACCCGCATCGCCCACGGCGCAAAGATCGATAATCTGGTGCATATCGGCCACAACTGCCAGATTGGAGAAAATGTCGTGATCGCGGCGCAGACCGGTCTTTCCGGAAGCATCGTGCTGGAGAAAGACGTCATTCTGGGTGGGCAGGTGGGCATAGGAGAACACGCCCGCATCACGGAGGGCGTCAGGCTGGGCGGGCAAGGCGGCGTATTGCCCAACAAGATCTTGCGCGGGAAGGGAATTGCCTTTTGGGGCACTCCGGCGCGCCCGCTGCGCGAATACCTGAAGCAGTTGGCGACGTTGGCCCGTCTGAGCAAGGGCGATCAGTAGTTTGCGCCGCAGATTCCGCACCTCCCTCGGTGTCGCTCTGTGTCCTCTGTGGTTTATCTTGATTTCATGACGCCTGTTTCCATCAAACCCTGTATCTCAATCGAGGTTCTAACCCAGATCGACATTCGCGTGGGCACCATTCTCGCGGTAACCGACGTCCCAAACTCAGACAAACTGGTCCAACTGCGCGTTAATTTCGGAGATCACGAGCGCACCATCGTTGCCGGAATGAAGCAGGAGCGCTCCGATCCGCGCGAAATCGAGGGCCGGCAGGCGTTATTTGTTGTGAATCTTGAGCCAAGAAAAATGCGCGGAGTAGTTTCAGAGGGGATGTTGTTCGATATCGGCTATGCCGATGGTGTGCGTCCGGTCTTGGCAGTGCCGGAAAGTCCGGTTCCTGACGGCACACGAGCAGGGTGAAAGGTGCTGCTTACCTTCTCACCTCATCCATGCATTCGCGAATTTCTGCCTCGCTCAGTGTGTGATTGGAAGCTTTGGCGAGGCGATAAATCCGGTCCACCACGTCGTCCGTTGTGGGCAGGCCCCGGCGTTCCAGCCAAAACTGCACGTTCGATTTGCCGCTCATGGGACCTATATCGATGATTTGTTCCAGACCGAACACATGGGAAGGCACGCCGGAATACACGGCATTCGCCAGTTCGATGTCATTCTTTTTGTAGGCTTTCGCAATCGCGGCCGCATGCACACCCGTGGCGGTGCGGAACGCGTCTTCGCCGACTACTGGATAATGTGGCGGAATGGGCACGCCGCTGGCGCGTGAAACGGCCTCGCAGTAGTGTTTCAACTTGGTGAGGTCCTGTGAGTCCCAGGGCGGAATCCCCATAAGCTTCAGGTTAACCAGCATCTGATCCATTTGCGTATTGCCTACGCGCTCCCCCAATCCCAGAGCGCAGGCGTGCACACAGTCGGCGCCCGCAATAAGCGCCGCCATCGAGTTGGCCACAGCCAAACCGCGGTCGCAGTGCCCGTGCCAGTCGACCCGGATTGTCTCGCTGGAGGGCTTCACCACTTCTTCGATCACGAACTTCATCAGGGCGAAGACGCCCATGGGAGTGGCGTGGCCGGCGGTGTCGCAGATCACAATAGAGCGCGCTCCGCAATTTATGGCAGTCGAGTACAACTGCTTCACCATTGCCGGATCGCAGCGCGATGTGTCTTCGGTCACGTACATCACATCTAGACCCAGCGAGACACCGTATTTGACGGCTTTCTCGGTGGTTTGCAGCAGAAAATCCTCGGTCCAGCCTTCTGTGTAGCGGCGAATCGGGCTCGACCCCAGAAACATGGCGGCTTCAATATTCAGCCCGGTGCGTTGAACAATCTCGGCAATCGGACGGATGTCGTTCTCATGGGTGCGCGCGGCGCAATTTGCGCGGATTTTCATTTTGTGCCGGACCATCTCGCGCGCCAGCCCCTCCACATGTTCCACCGCGCGCGGCCCGGCCCCCGGCAGTCCGAGATCGAGTGACTGGATGCCCAGGGCCTCCATGAGGTGCAATATCTCAATTTTTTCTTCGACCGAGGGATCACGCGCTGAAGGTGACTGCAAGCCATCGCGCAGGGTTTCATCATTCAGCTGCACGGGTTTTTGGGGACGCAGCGAGGCTGGGTGGCTGCGGTTCCAGTCGTAGATGAGTTCAGACGTATTCACGGGGTCTTTCCCAAAGGCATGTGGGCGGGTCTTTGACCTGTCCCAGACGCGACTGCCTATTTTTTCGGCGGCAAAGTCAAGCCAAACACCGACGTAGTGCCCTGGCCGGCTACATTGAGGCCCCGCACATCGCTCGGATTCGGCAGATAAAGCGTCTTGCAGTGCTCACAGCGATAAACCTCAGCATTCGGCCCCCAGGCCTTTTCCACATCTCCGCACTCCTGTTCGATTACATCAGTTGTATAGAACCAGCGCTTTAGATGTCCGCCGCAAGGCTTGCTTTTCGCGTCTTTTTCGTTGCATGCGCGCTGCCCCATTTTCTTGATTTTCACTTTGTGGTGGGGAAGCTGTGGTGGAGTCTGCGTGGCAGAACTGGCGGCTTCGGTCGTGGCCAAAGGAGGTATCCTCGTCGCTGCGGGCGTGCCGCGGATTCAACTTCAATTCCCGATTTTACTCGAAGCTTGCGGGCCCAGCCACAATGGGGGAGGCACTCAATATTCCACGTCGACCAGGAATAACCCGCCGGGCGGGGCCGTAGCCCCGGCGGCCGAGCGATCCCGGGCGTTGAGAATCGTCTTCATGTCTTCCGGCTGCAACGTTCGCTTACCGATCAGGATAAAGGTCCCCACCAGATTCCGCACCATGTGGTGAAGGAAGCCGTTGCCGCGGACGGTGTAAACAAGTTCCTCAGCTTGCCGTTCCCAAACCGACGAATAAAGTTGCCGGGCATTTGAGAATTCCCGCTGGTCCGCGCCACGCTCCGGATCGACAGCCGCAAACGAAGTGAAATCATGCTCACCCACAACAGCAGCAGCGGCGGCGCTCATGGACCGCTCATCGAGCGGATAGGGGTAGTGCCAGACGTAGCGCGCCAGAACGGGCGGGCAAATGGCGCCGCGATAAATCCGGTAGCGGTAGGTTTTGGCTTTCGCCGACTTGCGCGCGTGAAAATCCTCTGCCACATCCGCTGCGTCCAGAACGCGAATGGAGGCCGGCACAAGGTCATTCAACGCCTTGACGAAGTTTTCCGCCGGGATAGCTGACGAAGTTCCAAAACTCGCAACCTGGGCGAGTGCATGCACTCCCGCGTCGGTCCGGCCGGAACCTTGCGGCAAGACCTTTTCTCCAGTCAGTCGTCCAATAGCCGAGCTGAGCGTGCCTTGAATCGTGGCGCATTGGGGCTGCACTTGCCATCCGGAGAAATCAGTGCCGTCGTACGCGAGGACAAGCTTTATGGTGCGCATGGGAATTCTTTTCGAGTCGCCGTTGAGTCGATTTTCATCCAAGCAATCTGCGTTTGTCTTCGCAAATGTTTCGCACGGCGGAGGCGGCCTGCAACCGGCCTGAGCCGCGTGCGTCGGATATACTAGTTGATCCATCTTAATGGCACGGAGAACGCCGATAGCCCGGGTGTGCGGAAATAGGCCCACGTAGAAAATTCTGAACCGGCCCGGAGCCGGTTACGTATCAACGATTGAGATGGGAGAGACCTGTCATCATCACCAGCAGCCTTGATTCAGGGAGAGAAACGCATGTTTTCGCTTCGTAGAAATTGCGCCTTCTGGCGGATGTTCATGGTCATGCTTGCAGGATTGGGAGGAACCGTGGGATGGGCACAGACGGCTTCACCGTCCGGCCAGTCTGCCCCGCCGGCACCGCAACCTCAGCAATTCACCGTTCAGAACTATTCCAAGCCGAACTCGCATTTCCCCAATCCCATTGCGCCTTACATGCCACATCATGTGGCGCCTCCTGACTTGCACAACACTCCGCGCATCGAGAGCCTGATGCGCGACGGAAAGCTTTATCTTTCCATGGATGACGCAATTGCCCTGGCGCTCGAAAACAACCTCGACATCGCCATTGCCCGCTACAACCTGAACATCGCCGATACAGACGTTCTGCGGGCCAGGGCAGGAGCTTCGATTCTGGGCGTGAACAGCGGCATCGTGCTGAACACACCCGGTGGCGGCGTCGGAGGCATCGGTGCGACTTCGACCGGCTCCGGTCCAGGCGGTACCAGCCTGGCCACGGGAGGCGCGGGCGCTGGCGTTGGGGGATTGGTTAACAGCACGATCGGGGTTGGGCCAACCATCACCAGCTTTGATCCGGTCATTACCGGGATCCTGCAATCCGATCATGCCAAGTTCATTCCTACCAGCCCTTTCTCCGGAAGTGTGCAAAATACGACGACCGGGAACTTCGCTTATCAGCAGGGCTTTCAGTGGGGCACCAACATGTCGGTCGGTTTTAATAATTCGCGAATCACTTCAAACAACCCGTTTGTACTGGTGAGCCCGGCGTTGAGTCCCAATTTCCAGTTCAGACTCACGCAGCACTTGCTGCAAGGCCTCGGTTTTGCGCCCAACACCCGTTTTCTCCGCATCGCCAAGAACAACCGCGAAATCTCCGATGTCGCGTTTCGCCTGCAAGTGATCACTACCACCGACCAGATTGAAAACATCTACTGGGACCTGGTTTCTGCCTATGAGAACGTAAGAGTGCAGAAAGAGGCCCTGGCGTTACGCGCAAAAGACCCTTTCCGATAACAAGAAGCAGGTGGAGATCGGCAGCCTTGCTCCCATCGAAATTGTGCGCGCCCAGAGCAGCGTGGCCGCCGACCAGCAGGCCCTGACCAAGGCCGAAACTGATCTGCAACTGGAACAGTTGCTGATGAAGAATGCACTGAGCCGCACTCTGGTTGATCCTCGCCTGGCGGGAGCTGATGTGATCCCAACCTCCACTATGCAACTTCCGGCGCAGGAGGAGGTCGTGCCCACCGAGGATTTGATTAACCAGGCCCTCAGCCACCGCGCGGACCTGGCTGAATCCCGCATCAATCTGGCCAACACGGAGATCAGTAACAAGGCGGTGCGCAATGCTCTGCTGCCCAGCTTGGACCTTTTTGCCTACTACGGCGGTTCAGGGACCGGCGGGGTTCAAAACCCCTTCGCCACCTGCGGCAATCCGGGCGCCCCTCCCCCAGGACTTTGCACGCCCGCGGGAAGCTTCTCTTCCAAGGGTTACGGCTCGACCTTGAATGAGTTAGTCGATTCGAGCGCCTCGGACAAAGGCGTGGGAGTGTCGCTCAATATTCCCCTCCGCAACCGTGCGGCGCAAGCGACCCAGATCCGTTCCGAGTTGGAATATCGTCAAGCCCAGATGCGCCTGCAGCAGATCGAAAACCAGGTGCGGATCGAAGTCCGCAATGCGCAGTTCTCGGTACAGCAGAACAGGGCCAGCGTAGAGGCCGCCCAGGCGGCGGTCGACTACGCGCGGCAATCGCTGGACGCCGAACAGAAGAAATACACGCTGGGAGCGTCCACCACCACGCTCGTGTTGCAATATCAATCGCAACTTGCGCAGGCTGAGTCCACTTTGGTCTCCGCACGTGCAGCGTATGAGAAGTCTCGCGTGGAGCTGGACCGTGCCACGGGACTATTGCTCGATCACACAGGAATCTTGATTTCCGATGCAGAGCGAGGCGAAGTAACGCACATGCCCGCAACGCCTTATGTCGCGCCACGGCCAGAACCAGCGCCGCAACCAACTCCGCCGCAAACGGAGCAGCCCCCGGCACCGCCGCAGTAATCTCGCGGCAAACGTTCCGCTCCGCCGGTTTTCCCTGCGGAGCGGGACTCGCCCCTCGCAAGCCAAGGCCTCTCGTCCCGTAACTTCTTACACTTCTTTACAATTCCTATCCTCGAACCTATGGGCGCTGCGTCAAAATCAAGTAGATGACGCCCTGACCTTAGTCTGTCATCCAAGTTCGAGTGCGTCTCGCTCTTAACCCGTCTTTGGTGCCGTAAGGAGAGAAAATTATGTTCCTGCCACGTCCGCATTCCGGCGTTGCGTTGCTTGCCGTCGTCGTTTTGCTCATCCTGGCCTGCTCAACCGCTGGCTGGGGGCAACAGACAGCACCTTCGCAAACCGCTTCTGCCAATCTTCCGCCAGCCCCGCAGCCGGTGGTCCAGCCGCGCTTCATACTGAAGGACTACTCCAAGCCTCAAGCGGCTTTCCCCAACATAATCGCGCCCTACACCGGACAGCAGGTTGACCCGCCCAACCTCAGCAACAGTCCGCGAATCGAGCAAATGCTGCACGACGGCAAGCTCATGCTCTCTTTGAACGACGCCATTGCTCTGGCCCTGGAAAACAACATGGACATTGCCATCGCGCACTACAACCTGAACATCGCCGACACCGATATCCTGCGGGCCAAGGCGGGCAGTTCGATTCTGGGCGTGAACGTTGGCATCGTGCAGAACACGCCCGGGGGTGGCGTGGGAGGCTTGGGCGGGCAGGTCGGCTCGGGAAGCGGCGGCACCAACCCCGGCTCCGGCGGCGTTGCCACCGGCACGAACGGTCTGGTCAATTCCACACTGGGTATCGGCTCGCCGATCACCAGCTTCGATCCCATAATCACGGGCACCCTGCAGATGGACCACGACGATACGGAATCCACCAGCGTGCTCAGTCCGGTGCCCGTTCTGATCCAGAATAGCGGGACGGCTGACTTTGCCTATCAGCAGGGATTTCAGTGGGGAAGCACAATGCAGCTGGGATTCAACAACACTCACGTCACCACCAACAGCCCAACCAGCTTCTTGACCCCGAATCTCGGTTCCAACTTCCAGCTGAAACTCACCCAGAATCTGTTGCAGGGCTTTGGATTTCTGCCGAACACCCGGTACATCCGGATCGCGAAAAACAACCGCGAAATCTCGGACGTGTCGTTCCGCCTGCAGGTCATCACGACCGTAGATCAGATCCAGAACATGTATTGGGACCTGGTATATGCGTTCGAGAACGTGAAGGTGCAGCAAGAGGCGGTGAACGCGGCCCAGAAAACGCTTTCCGACAGCGAGAAACAAGTAAAGTTCGGGACCTTGCCGCCCATTCAGGTTGTGAGTGCGCAGAGCACCGTAGCCGTTGATGAGCAGCAGTTGATTGTGGCGCAGACCAATCTCGAGCTGCAGCAATTGCTGATGAAGAACGCGCTCAGCCGTACCATGGAGGACCCTTCTTTGGCTGAAGCGGAAGTGGTTCCAACCTCCACCATGGAGGTGCCCAAGGAAGAACCGGTGGTCCCCGTTCAGGAAATGATCAATCAAGCGCTGAGCCATCGAGCCGAGCTGGCGGAGTCGCGCATCGACCTGAGCACTCGTGAACTGAATAACAGATCGGTGCGCAACGCCATGCTGCCCAGTCTGGATGTCTTCGCCTACTATGGCGGGTCCGGTTTGGGTGGAAACCTGAACCCAGCAATTCCAACCTGCTCCCCGACCAGCCCTACCTTTTGTTTCAATCCGGCCAAGGCTCCGCCCCCATTTCGCAACGGCGGTCCGGTGAGTTATGGCGCGACGTTGAATCAGTTGGTGGACTCGACCGCGCCCGATAAAGGCATCGGCCTGACCTTGAACATCCCTCTCCGCAACCGTACGGCACAAGCGAACCAGGTACGGGCCCAGCTGGAATACCGGCAGGCACAGATGCGGCTCCAGCAACTGGAAAATCAGGTGCGCATCGAGGTGCGCAACGCGCAATTCGCGGTGCGGCAGAATCGGGCGGCGGTGCAGTCGGCCCAGGCTGCGGTCGACCTTTCCCGTCAGTCGCTCGATGCTGAGCAGAAAAAACTTGCGGTGGGAGTCTCGACGCCGACCACGGTTTTGCAAATGGAGTCCGCGCTCACGACGGTTCAATCAAATCTGGTTTCGGCCATGGCGGCCTACCAGAAGTCCCGGGTTGAGTTGGACCGTGCGACCGGCCTGCTGCTCGATCATTCGGGAATTTTGCTCGCTGACGTGGCGCAGGGACAGGTAACGCATATGCCGAATGTGCCTTATGTCGCGCCCCGGCAAGATTTGCCTTCGGCGCAACCCGCACCGCCGGTTCCGCCCCAACCCAACCAGGCGGAAGCTGCCTCAGTGTCGCACCAGGCTGCGCCATAGCACGAGGTGAGAGGGCACGGGGAACCGTGCCCTGTCACCTGCAATTTCCCGTTTCTTCGGTTGCAAGGTATCCTTCCTGCCGTGAAACTATCGGTCGTCATCATTGCGTACAACGAGGAAGCAAATCTTCCGCGAACGCTGGAAAGCGTTTTATCGCTGGTGCGCGATGGAAAGGGCGAGATCATAGTGGTGGATTCGGGATCAACGGATCGCACGATGGAGATTGCTCGATCATTTGGCGCAAGAGTGTTTGTGGAGACCTGGAAAGGTTACGCTGCGCAGAAAAATTCGGCGATCGAGAAGGCGAGTGGAGAGTGGATTCTGAGTCTTGATGCGGATGAGGAAGTGAGCAACGGAATGCGAGAGTTCCTGTTGCTGATTCTCTTTGGATCGCATGCGGAGGAATTCGCGAATTTCAACGGCGGGATTCTCTTTGGGCGACGCAACTACTTTCTCGGACGGTGGATTCGCCATGGGGGGTTCTATCCTGACGTCAAATTACGTCTCTTCCGCCCGGGCAGTGGGCGCTTCGAGGAGCGGCCAGTTCATGAAGACATACAGATGGAGCCTCATCGTCAGAGATTCGACCCCTCCGCCACGTATCACATGGGCGATCCGATCGACCTCATCCACCACTCCTACCCCACGCTCTCCGATTACATCGATCATATGAACCGCTACTCTTCGCTGGGAGCAGAGATGTTGGCGGCCAAGGACTACCGCGGCTTTAGCGCAATGGACATCGTTTTACGACCGTTCTTTACCTTCGTTTACAACTACTTTTTTCGTCTCGGATTTCTCGATGGGCGCGAGGGATTGCTGCTGCACCTCTATCACGCTACTTACGTTTCCTGGAAATACGCCAAGGCGTGGGATCTGGCACGCATCAAGCTCAAAAACTAGGTGCGTCGCGCGGAATGCATGTCCCCCGCTCTTTCTGCCAAGACCTTTGCCCAACTCTCCACCGTGCCGTTGTAATATGACGGTTTAGCCCATGGCCCTCAGTCCCCGCCCGGAAAGCTCGCCGGTATTCCCCGATGTCCAGCGGGAAGTCGCGCGCCTGGTCACGCTGCCCGAAGTCCGCTCTGCGTTCGCGTGGCTGCGTGCTCAAGAAGCGCAGTTTGTGCAGTGGCAACTGGAACTGGCCCGCATTCCGGCGCCTCCATTCGGCGAGGTATCGCGAGCGGAATGGCTGGCCGGGATGTTTCGCGAGCTTGGACTGGAAGATGTGCACAGTGACGACGTAGGGAATGTTTTCGGCGTACACCCCGGTTGGGGACAGACCTACATTTCGTTGAGCGCCCACATCGATACGGTTTTTCCCGCGGGCACGCCGCTCAACATACGGCAAGATGGCAACCGATTGTATGGGCCGGGTGTTTCCGACAATGGCGCCGGCGTGGCTGCCATGCTCGCCATTGTGGCGGCTCTTGGGGCGCTGCCGATCCGGCACGTTCTTCCCTTTGTCTTCATCGGCAACGTCGGAGAAGAAGGCGAAGGCGATTTGCGCGGCATGCGGCACATTTTCTCTACCCCACGCTGGAAAGATGCGATTCATTACAGCCTGGTGCTCGACGGCGCCGGCTCAGACACCATTGTCGCCGAGGCCTTGGGCAGCCGCCGCTTTGAAGTGATCGTGCGCGGGCCGGGTGGTCACTCGTGGAGCGACTTTGGCGCGCCCAATCCAATCCTGGTGCTGGCGCGGGCCATCGAAACCTTCGCTCAGACCCCTGTCCCCACTTCCCCCAAGACGACTTTCAATGTCGGGGTGATTCGCGGCGGGACCTCAGTCAACTCCATTCCTGAATCGGCCAGCATGCGAGTCGACATTCGCTCCACATCAATGACTGAAATGGAGCGCCTGGAGCGCGCTTTGCGGGTTGCGCTCGATCAGGCCGTATCCCAGGAATCACGCGCTACCGAGGGACGCACCTCGGCGCAGAAGCGTCCCTTTGGGCTGAGTTGCGAAGTCGTGGCAATCGGAGACCGGCCAGCAGGCGAACTGGATTCTGACGCCCGCATTCTGCAAGTGGTCAGGGCTGTGGACGCTCTGCTGGGCAATGCCTCGCAAGTGCAGCGTGCCTCTACGGACGCGAACATCCCCCTCTCGTTGGGACGCGAGGCCATCGCCATAGGAGGCGGCGGCACGGGCGGCGGAGCGCACACGCTGCAGGAATGGTTCGATTGCAACGGGCGAGAACTGGGACTGAAGCGCATTCTTCTCACCTTACTCGCGCTTGCAGGAGTAGGCGCATGAAAATCATTATTCTGTTTCTTTGCATGTCTTCGCAGTCGTGGGCGCAGCAGGCGGCAACATTTAAGGCCGACATCATTTTTATTCACGGCAACATATACACGGGAACTAAAGACGAATCTGTCTTCCACCGAGTCAAGCGGGCACAAGCTCTGGCGGTCGGCGGGGACCGTGTGCAGGCAGTGGGAGCCGAAGCCGAGGTACTCAAGCTGAAGGGTCCGCAAACCCAGGTCATCGATCTGGGCGGTCATTTCGTGATGCCAGGTTTCAACGACGCCCACACGCACCTCGCCGAGGCCGGATTTCAGCGGCTGTCCGTTGACCTGGTTGGCGTCAAATCACTCAGCGAATTTCGGGAACGGATTCGGGCCAAGGTAGAGACCGCTGCGCCGGGCGAATGGATTCTGGGCGGAGGCTGGGACCATACTCTCTGGCCGACAAAGGAACTGCCCAACCGCTCGGACTTGGACGAAATTACAACCGACCATCCGGTGTATCTCAATCGCGTAGACGGCCACATCGCGGTCGCCAACACGCGGGCTCTGGAGCTGGCGGGCATTACAGCTGGCAGCAAGGATCCCGAGGGCGGCAAGATTGACCGCGATTCGACTGGCCAGCCCACTGGTATCCTGCGCGAAACAGCCAAACAGGCGATGACGGCCGTGATCCCCAAGCCGACGGCTGAAAAGCGCCGCCGCGCCATGGAAGCGGCGCTAAGTGACTTGGCACAGTGGGGCATCACATCGGCGCAGGACTATTCCGACATTGGTGGGGACTCACAACTTGCATGGGCAGAATTCCAGACCCTCGAAGAAATGGAACACGAAGGCAAGCTCACAGTGCGCATCAGCGAATGGCTGCCGTTCAACGATCCCGTCGATGTTTTGCAGGCGCATCGCGCAGCGCATGCCCAATCTGACACCATGCTGCGCACTGGAATGCTGAAGGGCTTCATGGATGGATCGCTCGGCTCCCACACCGCCCTAATGCTCGAGCCTTATGCCGACGATCCCAAGAACACGGGTTTGGCCCGCTACGAACAGGAAAAACTGACGCAGATGACCAAAGAGCGCGTGGATGCGGGCTTCCAGGTGGGCTTTCATGCAATCGGGGACAAGGCGACGCAAATGGCTCTCGACGCCTTCGCCGCCAGCATTGACCGTGTGGGGACGGGCGTCTCGCCCGTCCAGGCCGAGCGCGGCTCGGCAAAATTCGCGTTGAGCGCTCCCAAGGACTTTCGCTTCCGCATCGAACACGCTCAGGTGACGACGCCTCAGCAGATTGCGGAGTTCAAGCAGTTGGGAGTCATCGCGTCGATGCAGCCCAGTCACCTGTTGACCGACATGAATTGGGCCGAAGCACGCCTGGGCCCGAAACGCGCGGCCTATTCCTACGCCTGGGCGGCGATGCTGAAAAACGGCGTGGCCCTGGCGTTCGGCACCGACTATCCCGTCGAGCCGATCACTCCCTTTCGCGGCTTGTATGCTGCTGTCACTCGCATGAGCGAAGACGGCAAGAGAGAATACTTTCCCGAACAGAGGCTGACCATGGAGCAGGCCATCGCCGCCTACACCACTGGCGCAGCCTTTGCCGAATTCGCCGAGAAAGAAAAGGGAACCCTCGTTCCCGGCATGCTGGCCGATTTCGTGGTACTCGATCGGGACATCACTGCCGTTCCGCCGCCCGAAGTTCTGCGGACCAAAGTGCTGCGCACCGTAGTGGGCGGCAAGACGGTGTACGAAGCGAAGTAGCCTTACTCGGGATATGATCGATGAAGCCGTCCCTGTTGCGAGACTAGCATCCGCGCCGGATTCATTGACTTGCCCGATTCCCCCGACGTAAGATTCTGCGCCAGTGATCGGCCAGACCATTTCGCACTACCGCATCGTGGAAAGACTCGGCGGCGGCGGTATGGGAGTGGTCTACAAAGCCGAGGATACCCAACTCGGGCGGTTCGTCGCGTTGAAGTTCCTTCCCGACGACCTTGCCCAAGATTCACAGGCCTTGGAGCGCTTCCGGCGCGAAGCGCGTGCTGCCTCAGCTCTGAATCACCCCAACATCTGCACCATCTACGAAATCGGCAAGCACGAATCCCAATCCTTTATCGCAATGGAATTTCTGGAAGGCGCGACGCTGAAACATCGCGTCGCCTTCCGGCCACTCGAACTCGGCCTGCTTCTTAGTCTGGCAATCGAAATTGCCGATGCGCTCGAAGCCGCCCACTCCAAGGGGATTGTCCATCGCGACATCAAGCCGGCGAACGTGTTTGTTACTGATCGCAATCACGCCAAGATTCTCGATTTTGGCTTGGCCAAGGTTGGGCTTGATCGCGACAGGATTCTGGAGCCGACAGAAGCCACGGCCGGGGCCACAGTCGGCGTGAGGATCGAGCATCTGACCTCACCGGGTACTGCCTTGGGCACCGTGGCCTACATGAGCCCCGAGCAGGCCCTGGGCAAAGACCTCGACGCGCGCACTGACATCTTTTCCTTCGGAGTAGTGCTGTATGAAATGTGTACTGGCCGTCTTCCCTTCGAAGGAAACACTTCCGCCGCGATCTTTAATTCGATTCTGAACCTGGTTCCCACCGCACCTGTCCGTTTGAATCCCGAGCTCCCGCCGGAATTGGAACGCATCGTCGGCAAAACGCTGGAAAAGGACCGCGATCTTCGCTATCAGAGTTCCGCGGATATACGGGCCGATCTCAAACGACTGCAACGCGATTTGCGTCCCTCGTCGCAACAATTAGTCGCGGCCTCGAATTCCGGGGCAGCTGCAATCGCTGCGCTGAATCCGGAGCTCGCAAAGCCGGAAAGTTCGGCCGAGATAAAACCAGCGAAGCGCCCAGTTCTTGCCGTCGGACGTGGCTCTGGCGGTGCTCGCGGTCGGGTTCGCCGGTTTTCTTATCGGCGAGCGGGTTGCAACCCGGCCCGTGCCCACTTTTCGCGAATTGAGTTTCCGGCGAGGCGCTTTGTTGGCAGCCAGGTTTGCTCCGGATCCGCGGTCGGCGGTTTACAGCGCCTCCTGGGAAGGGGATCCGGAAGCCGTATTTATCAGTTCTCCTAATTCAACCGAATCCCGCGATTTCGGCTTTGCCGGAAACGGAGGTTCTGGCGGTTTCGCCAGCCGGACAGATGGCCGTGTTGCGGCACTTCAGCGTGAGTCCTAATCACTTTACCCATCGCGGGACACTCGGCCAGGTTTCCATCGGCGCGGACGCGCCGCGCGATCTGCTGGACAATGTCGAGGCTGCGGATTGGACGCCCGATGGAAATGCGCTCGCCGTAGTTCATGCCGTGAATGGCCAAAGCCGTATCGAATATCCGATTGGCAAAGCGCTGTATGAAACCTCCGGCTGGATCAGCCATTTACGCTTTTCTCCCAAAGGCGATCGCCTGGCCTTCATTGATCACAACCTTCTGGGCGATGACGGTGGCACCGTCAGCGTCATTGACCTAAAGGGCAAGAAGTCTGACCTGACTGAGCGCTGGGCAAGCGTGCTCGGAGCCGCCTGGTCCCCTTCCGGGGATGAGATCTGGTTCACCGCCACGGCCTCCGGTTTCAGCCGTTCCCTGCGCGGGGTCACATTGTCGGGCAAGGTCCGCGAACTGCTCAGCGCTCCAGGGACACTCACGCTGCATGACGTCGGCGCTGACGGTCGGGCATTGATTTCGCGCGATGCCTTGCGCGCCGGTGTCATCGGCCTCGCGCCCGGTGAAAGCAAGGAACGGGACCTGAGCTGGCAAGATTGGACGGTTCCCATCGACATCTCGGAAGACGGGAAGCTTATGTTGTTCATCGAGGCGGGCGAGGCAGGCGGCGGCGAATACGCGGTTTTTACTCGCGATACCAATGGCACTTCGGCCGTTCGTCTCGGCCAGGGTTCGGCAAATGCGTTTTCACCCGACGGCAAGTGGGCTCTGGTCCTGCGTCAGAACATGTCCCCTCCAGATTTCGTACTTCTTCCTACCGGGGTAGGGCAGCAACGGGCGGTTTCGACGGGCAATGTGATTCCCTCGATTGGCGGTCAGTTCTTTGCCGATTCCAAACGCTTGCTTTTCCAGGGTCACGAACCTGGTCACGCCTCGCGGGTCTACGTTTCGAATCTGGATGGTGGTCGTCCTCGTGCCATCACTCCCGAGGGATTTACTCTGGGGGCAAATCCGCGTTCCGTTTCACCCGATGGCAAACAAGTCGCCACCGTCACCAGCGATGGGATCGCTCTCGTTTCTTCCGACGGCGGCGATCCGCAACCGCTCCGCGGTTCCCAACCCGGCGAGGGTCCCCTGCGCTGGACGAAGGCGGGGACTGCGTTGCTCGTCGGGAGGCGCGGCGAAACTTCTTGCGCCGTTTCACGCCTCGACATCCAGACTGGCGTCAGAACCCCGTGGAAAACGGTTGGCCCGCCTGACGTGGCGGGAGTTGTCGGCGTTTCGTGCCCGCGAATCGCCGCCGACGAAGAGCACTACGTTTTCGGCTATACCCGAAACCTATCGGATCTGTTTCTTGTCGAACACCTGAAGTAGATTCGACATTCCTGTAATTCCCGGCGGCGCATCCTTAGAAGCTAACCAGCGTCGCAGCTGCTTCCCTGAGCTGTTTGATACATTAAGGCGTGACTCGTTCCCTTAAAGCGCACATTTTACTGGTTGCCATTACGGTGATCTGGGGCGCGACCTTCGTCGTCATTAAGAACGCACTGGCGGATATTTCCCCGCTCTTGTTCAACGCCGTACGCATGACCTTGGCAGCGGTGGTTTTGGCGGCAGTGTTTCATCGCGAAATCCCCCGCTTGAAGGCAAAAGCCGTTGCTTTTGGCGCGCTGATCGGAAGCTTTTTGTTCCTGGGAAATGAGTTGCAGACCGCGGGACTGAAATACACCACGCCCTCGAAGTCGGCCTTCCTCACTGGCGTTTCCGTGGTCCTGGTTCCGGTATTTCTGGCGGTATTCTGGAAACGCGGCATCAATCGTTGGGGCGCGGCGGGAGTTGCCATGGCGGCCTTGGGGCTCTATCTGATCGCCGTGCCTGCTGGAAGTGGGCTGAATCTGGCCAGCTTGAATCACGGAGATTTGCTTACATTGGGCGCGGCCGTGGTTTTCGCTTTCCACATTATCTTCGTGGGCCACGCGGCGCAGGCTCATCGCTGGCAGCAAATTACCGTTGTGCAGGTCGCGGTGACCGCTGCGCTGATGGTTCTTGCAATCCCATTCGCTCGGACCATCTATGTCACGTGGTCGGCGCCCGTGCTCTGGGGCATCGCGATCACGGGCCTGTTCAGCTTGGCGCTTGCGTTCAGTGTCCAAGCCTGGGCGCAGCAGTTCACGCCGCCCACAAATGCGGCGCTGATTTTTTCCCTCGAACCGGTGTTTGCCTGGATCACTTCTTTCATAGTTCTCGGCGAGCGTTTGGGCCTTCGGGCCGGGGTGGGCGCCCTGTTCATCCTGGGCGGAGTCATGGCCTCTGAGGAGAAGGGAAGCAGGGAGTCGCTGGCAGTCAGCCCGGACCATGCGGCCGTGTCGGTGTCTCCCGCTTCACCTGAGGCCTAAAGCGGCCAAGCCTTCTCGCCGTTTTGGAACCGAGCCAACACTTTCTCTGTGTTTCCGCGTCTAACCTTGGCACGGGCTTCGCCCCGCGGTTTAGTGTCGTTGCGGGCGAAAAGGTATAATCGTAAAGTTCTCATATCGGCGGAGGAAGTGACTTATGGAGCCGCGCACAAGCGCTTTTTGGGTACGTTTGAAGGCTAATCGTCTCGCGTACACCATGACCATTCTGGCCACGTTGGCTGTGGGCATCTTGATTGGAACGGTCATCTCTTACGGAGTTAAGGGCCAGGAGACGAAAAAGGGGGCTTCGGAGGCGACTCCACTGACCGTGCCCTCGCCCAAGCAACTCTCCAACCAGTTCTCCCAGAT
Source organism: uncultured Acidobacteriota bacterium (assembly GCA_963759395.1). Lineage (GTDB taxonomy): Bacteria > Acidobacteriota > Terriglobia > Terriglobales > Acidobacteriaceae > CAVWZH01. The sequence goes on from CAVWZH010000007.1 coordinate 1,360,254, forward strand.
TTCTAAACAGCTCGAGCCCAGCGTGGTTAACATCAACACCGAATCCACCATCAAGAATCCGCATCGTCGCCGCGGAGGTCAGGACAATGGTGACGACGACAATCAGTTTGATGATTTCTTCGACAAATTCTTCGGTGGCCGTGGCGATGGAGGCGGTGCGATTCGCGAGCGATCGCTGGGCTCGGGAGTTCTGGTCGATCCCAAGGGCTTTATCTTGACCAACCGGCACGTGGTGGAGAAAGCGGATCGCATTCGCGTGCGGCTGCAGGACGATGAGCCCGGAGTGCTGCACGACGCCAAAGTCATCGGCGTGGACCAGGAGACGGACCTGGCTGTAATCAAAATTGACGTAGACCGCGCTTTGCCCACTGCCAAGCTGGGTAACTCCGACAGCATGGAAGTTGGCGATTGGGTGCTGGCCATCGGCAGCCCGTTTGGTTTGCAGGAGACCGTGACGGCGGGCATCGTTTCTGCCAAAGGCCGGAACATCGTTCCGCAGCGCCAATTCCAATCGTTTATCCAGACCGATGCCGCGATAAATCCCGGCAACTCCGGCGGGCCGTTGGTCAATATGGCTGGGGAGGTGATCGGGATTAATACCGCGATCCTCACCGACACCAACGCCTACGCGGGCGTGGGTTTTGCCCTGCCCTCGAACACGATCGTGCAGGTTTACAACCAGCTTATTGGCCCTGAGCATCGGGTGCAGCGCGGCTCTATCGGGATCATGTTCAACGCCCAGGAGAATCCCGCCATCACGCGGGTTTACGGCTCCGGTTCCGGTGTGACGGTTTCCGCTGTTACGGCGGGAAGCCCGGCTGACCAGGCAGGACTGAAAATTGGTGACACCATCGTTTCCCTCGACGGCAAGCCAGTGAAAAATGGCGACGAACTGGTTGCGGATATCGCAAGCCGCAGGCCGGGCACCAAAGCCACAGTAGGGTTCCTTCGCAACGGGAAGAAACAAGAGACCACGGTGCTGATTGCTGATCGGGCGAAGCTCTTTGCTGCGCGTCTAGGTGATGACGAAGGTGCTGGTGAAGAATCTACTCCCAAGCAAAGCAAGCTCGGGGTGAGTGTTCAGGCCCTCAGCCAGGAAATGGCGGACCGTCTCGAGGTTCCGGGGGGCAAGGGCGTGATCGTTAAGGATGTGAAGCCTGGATCTTTCGCCGAGGATGATGTGGGGCTAGCCCGCGGCGATATCATTCTCGAAATCAACAAACAGCCGGTGAACAGCGAGGAGGATTTCAACCGCATCACCTCCGCGCTGAAGAGCGGGCAGGATGTCGTATTTCTGGTCCGACAGCGCGGCGCCACCGGCCAGGATGGAACCATCTTCCTCGCCGGCACGCTTCCGTAGCTAAAGGATGGCCTAAGGGAGTTGTCCCAAGGGAACTGGCGCGTGCCTCGCGAATCGGGGATGATTTCCAGTGCCAAGTTATGTTTGCAGTGCTAACTTGGTCACCGACTTAGCTTTGCCATTGACCGGTACACTCTCGGCGAAAGTGCCAGGCGCGGCTTGCGTCGTGTTGGTCGTGTGCGCGGCGGCTCTAGGGCAGGGCAAAGCAACTTCGTCGTCGCCTGCGAACCAACCAGTCCCGAAGTCACACGTTTCTCCGCATACCAGTTCCAAGAAGAAGAATAAGAAGGCGCGGAAAGCCTCCTGGCGCCGCGGCCAGCAAAAGATTGATCCAGCCCGGGCCCGTGAAATTCAGGAGGCGCTGGTTCGGGAGCACTATCTCAACGGCACCCCATCGGGAAAGTGGGACGATGCGTCCCAGAATGCGATGGAGCGTTACCAGGCAGACAACGGCTGGCAGAGCAAAAGCGTTCCCGACTCGCGCGCGCTCATCAAACTGGGCCTGGGCCCAGACCACGAGCACTTATTGAATCCCGAGAGCGCAATGACTTCAGTGCCGCAACAACCCAAACCCTCTGCCAAATCGGCCGTAACGCCGATAAGCGCCGACGCTCCCGCAGAAGCCAAACCACCGCAGAAGTAAGAGCTTAAGAGCCAAGAGCCGAAAGCTATTTCTTCATCACCGGATTAGGGAAGTACGGCAGCGGCTGGCCGCTAATGATGGCGCGCGGATTGTCGTCCACCAGGGCCTGCGCGACCTCAGGCTCGCAGAATTCTTCCACCGCCTCACGGGCGAATGAGAGCAGGGGCTTACGATGCCTGGTATCGTGAGCATCGCTGGCCAGCACATGCACAGCGTCATGTTCCAGCAGCCACTTCGCGGCTCGCCAGGCGCGTTCGCCCCATTCTCCCGTCACTGCCGAAGCGGTCACTTGCACGGCGCAGCCCAGTTCGACCCACTTCAGTACTCGCTGCTGAGTTTGTTGCAGGATCGGATTGCGCTCGGGATGGGTGATTATAGGCGTAATGCCTTTGTCGCCGAGCCGCACCAGGCAGTCGTCCACCTGCGCCGGAATGCTGAAGTCGCTAAGCTCCACCAGAAGATAGCGCGTGTTCTGGATGGTGTAATCCTCCGGCCGGGTCAGCACTGCCTGTAAGTTTTCGAAGGAGAGATGGAAATCGCAGCCCAGACTGAGCTGCAGCGAGCCTCCAACCAGCCCTCTCAGGCGCTGAAGAGACTCGAGGTGCTGTTCGCGATCATAAGCGTAGCGTTCGTTGGCGTGGGGCGTGGCGACGATATGTTCGATCCCATCGGCCGCCGCCATGCGGCACATTTCTTGCGACACATCCCAGGATTTGGGGCCATCGTCCACCTCAGCGAGGATGTGACAATGAATGTCAATCACCGGAGGGCCCCCAGGCTGGCATGTTGACGATTTAAGCAGATTTTAGAAATGAAGGCTACACATCCGTGATCCGGGTCACTACTTAGCTGTGATAAGTGTAATAGCCAGTCGCGCCCACCCTGCCGCACACTTCTGTCTCTCTGCAATCAAAAGGCGACCGGTCTTATCTGATCGATACTGGGAGAGACAAGGCTGGTCGCTGGTTGTGTCCGAAAGAGCAAACCTGGCCCTCAAAGCGCGTCGCGACCGCTCTACTGGTATCTCTTGGCGATGAATTCCCCGATCGCCTGGTACGCTTCTCGAAGTGTCTCCTCGTTAGGCAAGAACACAATGCGGAAATGCTTGGTCCCCGGCTTCTGTCCGAATCCCGAACCGTTGACGACGAGCACGTATTTCTGCAGGCAGAGTTCTTTGACGAAGACGTCGTCGCCCTCAGGAATGTCGAGGCGGGGGAAGGCGTAGAATGCGCCGCGGGGCGCGACGCAGCTCAGGTGCGCAGTCGAATTGCACCACGCCACCGTGAGGTCGCGCCGCGAGCGGAGTTTGGCGCGGACTTCAATCAGATGATCTTGGGGACCTTCCAATGCAGGTTTGATCGCAAACTGTTCTGGATGATTGGCGCACAAGCGAGCGCGCAGCAGCCGGTGGATTCCTTCGATATACGGCTTCACCGCTGCCGGGTCGCCGCTGACCATGCCCCATCCGATGCGCCAGCCGGGAGCGAGATAGTTCTTCGAGAGTCCGCCAAACGTCACAACCGGGACGTCCGGAGCCACGGCGGCCAGCGAAATATGCTGATCGTCATCCAGCATCAGCTTGTCGTAAATTTCATCCGCAAAGATGACCAGGTTGTGGCGGCGCGCCAGTTCCGCCAATTGCTCGAGCATCTGTCGCGAGCAGACCGATCCCGTCGGATTATTGGGATTGATCAGCACGATGGCGCGTGTGCGAGGAGTGATCTTGCGCTTGATGTCCGGGAGGTCGGGCTGCCAGGCGTCGTCTTCGTTCAGGTCGTACGGGGTGACAGGAATTCCCAACTTGCTTAGCACGGCGGAATACAGCGGATAGTCGGGGCTGGGAGTCAGAATATTTTCTCCCGGATTCACCAACGCGGTGAGGCAGAGATCGACGGCTTCGCTGGCGCCCGAGGTGACGAAGACGTCTTGCACTGTGGAAATGCCTTTGCGTCCGGCCTCGCCGCGAATGGCTTCGAGCGCTTCCTTGATGCCGGGTGAGGGGGCGTAGCCATTCTTGCCATCGCGCATCGCCTTGTAAACGGCTTCGATCAAATGAGGCGGGGTTTTAAAGTCAAAAATGTTCGGATCGCCGACATTCAGGTAGAGAACCTTGTGACCCTGCCGCGCTACTTCGTCCGCCAGAACCGCGAGATCGCGGATGGCATAGCGAACATTGGCGAGTCGTTCGGCGGCTGTGATTTCACGAGTTTGGGTGGTCGGCAGCATGCACGAAATCTCTGACCACAGAGGTCACAGAGTGTCACAGAGGAATGCCGAAAGCAATGTCCCGCGATCCTCGCGTGTTTCTGCTGTGTCCTCTGTGTCGGTCAAAGAAACTTCTATTCCCCTCGATCGATCTGCGCCTTCTGTAGCTTGTCCGAGTAGTCGACGTATACCGACTTCCATTCCGTATAGAAGTCGATGGCGCCGATTCCGCCTTCACGATGCCCGTTGCCGGTAGCTTTAACCCCACCGAAAGGCAAATGCACCTCGGCTCCAATGGTGGGAGCGTTGATGTACGTAATCCCTGCGTGCAGATCGCGCATGGCGACGAAAGCCTTGTTCACGTCCTTGGTGTAGAGCGCTGAAGAAAGTCCATACTCGATGCCATTGGCGATTTCGATCGCATCTTCAAGATCTTCACAGGGAATAATCGAGACCACCGGGCCAAAGATTTCTTCCTGCGCGATGCGCATTTTGGGATCGACGTCGATGAACACAGTCGGCTCCATGAAATAGCCATACTTGTATTCGCCCTGATCGAGCTTGTTGCCGCCACATTTCAGCTTCGCGCCTTCGGAGCGCCCGATCTCCACATAGCCGAGATCAGTCTGAAGCTGGCTTCCATTGATCGCCGGCCCCATTTCGGTGGTTTCGTCGAGTCCGTTGCCGACCTTGAGTGCTTTCGCGCGTTCTACATAGCGCTCCACGAACTCGCTGTAGATCCCCTTTTGCACAATGATCCGGCTGGTCGCAGTGCACCGCTGCCCGGTGGTGCCGAACCCGCCCCAGAGTCCGCCTTCGATGGCCAGTTCGAGATTGGCGTCATCCAAAACGATCATCGGGTTCTTGCCGCCCAGTTCCAGCGAGCAATGTTTGAAGCTCCTCGCCGCGGTCGTGCCCACGATGCGGCCAACTTCGGTCGAGCCGGTGAGCGAGATGGCTCGAACTTCGGGGTGCTCCATCAGCGGCCCACCGACATGTCCACCGAAACCAGTCACGATATTGATCACGCCTTTGGGCACGCCGGCATCGGCCAAGGTGCGGACCAGGTTAAAAGTAGAGAGCGGCGTATCCTGCGCGGGCTTGATCACGCACGTATTCCCGCAAACGATCGCGGGCAGCAGCTTCCAGGAAGGAATCGCCATGGGGAAATTCCACGGGGTAATCATGCCGCAAACGCCGATCGGCGTCCGCACCGCCATGGCGAACTTGTTGGGCAACTCGGATGGTGTGGTGGGACCGAACATACGGCGGCCTTCGCCGGCCATGTAATAAGCGGTGTCCACTGCTTCTTGTACGTCGCCGCGAGTCTCTTTTAGAATTTTGCCCATTTCGCGGGTCATGTCGCGGGCATATTCTTCTTTGCGTTCGAACAACATTGCAGCGGCCGTATACACAAGCTCGGCGCGGCGCGGCGCGGGAACGAGCCGCCACTTGGCGTAGGCGCGGCGGGCGGCATCGACGGCAGCGTCCACGTCCGCTTTGGCCGACTTCTGGAAAATGCCGACCACGTCGCGCGTGTCTGCGGGATTCTTGTTCTCAAACGTTTCGCCCGTCGAAGACTCTACCCATTCACCATCGATGAAATTCTTGTAAACTTTCGCCTTCGTGCTGCTGCCAAGCATGGCGGGCGCTGCCAGAGTTTCCGTTGCCATAAAAGCCTCCCGGGATTCCAGAGAAGAAGTGCAGGAACATCTATCGTACAGGCGGGGATGAAGGGGCGGCAAGGGAAGGGAGCAAGGTTGGGCGGGCCGCCGGCCGGGTCATCCCGAGGGCTGCCCTACTTCAGGCGGAGCGAAAGCCTGGCCTGAGCGAGCGAAACGCGAGTCGAATGGGGATCGCGCGCGCATCGGCATAGCCGTCAGAGCCAAAGCGAAACCCTTCCTCGAAGTGCAGCCGACTCGGTCACGAACGTACATGTTCGGATGGACCCGCGACCCAAGGTAATTACCTCTGCCTGCCCCGTTAGGCTTGTGATAACCTCGAAATTACCCCATATTCTCTGAGTTTGGCTGGGTTTCGAGGGCCGGGTGTCTGAAATTCGCAAACCGGGGCTCCACATCGCATGGAAGACGGTCACCTACCGTAGCGTGGCTTTGGCGGTACTGGCGGTGGTTGTACTGTTCTCGGTGGGGCTGCATTTCGCATTCCCTCAGGCCACTGAGAAGAGTGTCGAGTCAGTCACCAACTTGAGCAGTAAGCTGCTGAACCTGGTCGCTGGATATGGCGGTTCCGCAAAGCCTCGAACCGAGAGCTCGCAGCAGGCGCATATTACCGCCCTGGATGGCACGGTACGAGTCAAAAAGGCGAACAGCAACAGTTGGGTAACCGCCGACTACAACGTCCCACTGGAAAAAGGCGACGTGATCCAGACCGGCGGCGAGGGTATGGCCAAAATCGTTTTCACCGATGGCACGAACTACACGGTAAAGCAGGATTCCCTGATCGTGATTGAGGAAAGTTCGGCCAACGAGCAGCAGCAAACCAATGTAGCCGTGGCGGTTAGCACAGGCACCGTCGATCTTACGACTGCAACGTACGTGCAGGGTTCAAGGTCGCAGGTAATCGTCGCGGGCGCAACCGCTTCTCTGGCTCCCGATAGCGCCGCCATGGTGCACAACGATCCCAAGGACGACCATCACGAGATCCTGATGAAGAAAGGATCGAGCGACGTCAGCCGTAATGGAGAGGTGGTCCACCTGGCAGATTGGGAAAAGGTCGCGTTCCAGGCGGAATCTCCCAAGATGGCTAAGGTGAAGGAAATCGGGCCGCCAACCCCCATCTCGCCGGCCAACATGGCGCCCATTTTTATCTCCGGCGAATCCAAGCCGGTCGAGTTCTCCTGGACGCCCATGGCGAATGCTGCTGGATACCGTTTGCGAATATCACGCAACCCGTATTTTTCCTCTACAATTGTTGATCGGAAAGTAAACACCGCCGATGTTCTGGTGTCTGGTCTGGAAGAAGGGGCCTATTACTGGGTGGTGCAGTCCTTTGACGCTACCGAGAAGGAATCATTAGAAAGCGAGAAGAACCGCTTTACTATTATTCCGAAAGGAAAAGGGACCAACGCCATCGCGCTGGACCTGGATCCGTTGATCCAGCATGGGCATGTGCTCGAATTAACTGGAAAGACGGAGGTTGGCGCCAGGGTGATGGTGAATGGACAGGAAGTGCCGGTGGTAGGGGGCGATGGCAGCTTTCACTATTTCACTCCGCCATTACCCGCGGGGGAAAGCGTGATTACGATTACGGCCCAAAACAAACAGGGGGGTGTGAACACCCTGCAGAAAAAGGTCGTGATGCAATGACGGGCGCCAGTTTCGCTGAGGAAAAGGGAGGAAAAAGGCAAGAACCATAGCCGAACTCCTGAAGTGCTGGAACTTTCGTTTGCGGCGTACGCGTGCCAAATCCCCTAGAATGAAACGAATGGGTCCTCACCAACAAGCAGATGTAACCGGGCGCAGCCCGGAGTGACAGCGGTTCGAAAGGCTTAACGAGATTCGCGTATGTCATCGAATGGGTTTCATTCCGGCGCATCACGCCTGCACAACCTGAGATCGCTGTTCAGCCTTTTCTCCAGCGACCTCGCAATCGACCTGGGTACGGCGAACACCCTGGTGTACGCACGGGGCAAGGGCATCGTGGTCAACGAGCCTTCTATTGTGGCCCTGAACAAAAACACCAACGAAGTCGAAGCCGTGGGTAAAGAAGCCAAAGAAATGCTGGGGCGCACACCCGGGAACATCGTCGCGATCAAACCCATGAAGGATGGCGTCATCGCCGACTTCAAGGTCACCGAGAAAATGTTGAATTACTTTATCCAGAAGGCGCACAACCGCAAGATGCTGGTGCATCCTCGCATCGTGATTGGGGTGCCTTCGGAGATCACGCAAGTCGAAAAACGCGCGGTCATGGACTCCGCCTATCGCGCCAAAGCCAGCGAAGTCTACCTGGTGGAGCAAGCCATGGTAGCTGCCATCGGTGCTGGGCTGCCCATCACAGAACCTTCAGGAAACATGGTCGTGGATATCGGCGGTGGCACGACCGACATCGCGGTGATCTCGCTCAGCGGCATTGTCTATTCCCGTTCCGTGCGCATGGCGGGCAATCAGATGGATGAAGCCGTAATGAATTATTTGAAGCGGAAATACAACCTGTTGATTGGCGAGCGCACCGCTGAGCAGATCAAGATTGAAATCGGCTCCGCCTATCCTCTCGACAAACCACTGACCATGGAAATCAAAGGCCGCAACCTGATTGAAGGCGTGCCCAAGACTATCACGGTGGACGATAGCGAAATTCGTGAGGCGCTGAGTGAATGCGTTTCAACCATCATGAACGCCGTGCGCGTCGCCCTCGAACGTACGCCCCCGGAGCTTTCCGCCGACATCAGCGACCGCGGGATCGTTTTAACCGGCGGCGGCGCGCTGCTGAAGAACCTGGACAAGCGCATTCGCGAGGAAACTGGCCTGCCAGTTTCCATCGCCGACGATCCTCTGTGCAGCGTGGTGCTCGGCACCGGCAAGATGCTGAGCGACTTCAAGCTGTTGAGGAAGATTTCGATCGAATAAAGCCGTCGTTGGCCGTTGGTCCTCACTTGGTTGGCTGAGCCCGATAGATCTCTAGAGCCTGTGGCGCCAGTGATGTGCGAAACTTGAAGGAAACTGGAAACTGAACCTGGCCCATGGAAAACATTCTCACTCGCTACCGCAATGTCACCGTCCTGGTGGCAGTCCTGTTTGCGCAGGTTTTAGGACTGGCGGTGCAGGTCAAACGCACCAGCGAAAACGAATCCACCCGGCTGGTCCGCGTCTGGGCGGTCGGTGTGGTCACACCCTTTGAGAAAGCCTTCGTATGGTCCTGGGGCGGCGTGGGCAATATGTGGCGCAACTACGTGTATTTGCGCGGGGTCCGGCAGGAGAACCGGGAACTGAAAGAACAAATCGAGCAACTGCGTTTGGAGCAGGTGCGCCTCAACGGCGATGCGGAGCAAGCCCGCCGCCTGCAGTTGCTTCTGGGCTTCAAAGAGCAATTTATTTCGAAGACCATTGCAGCCCAGGTGATCGGGTCCAGCGGCAGCGAACAATCCCGCGCTATCTATATCGATAAAGGCACTGACCGCGGTATCGACAAGGACATGCCGGTGATTACTGCAGACGGCGTCGTCGGAAAGGTGCTCCGAGCCTACGGCTCGACTTCTCAAGTGTTATTGATCGACGACCAGACCAGCGGGGTAGGAGTGATTTTGGAGAAATCGCGGCTGCAGGGTGTGTTGCGGGGAACGCCAGCGGGCGAAGTGGTGCTGGAAAAAGTCATGTCCGATGAGCAGGTGCAGCCGGGAGAAAAGGTGCTGACCAGCGGAGGCGACCAGATTTTCCCTAAAGGCTTGCCGGTTGGCGTAGTCACAAAAGTCTCGCCGGGGCCAGAGCTGTTTCTGAACATTCGGGTCCGCCCCGCCGCTAATCTGAGCAGGCTGGAAGAAGTTCTGGTGATTACGCAGCAGGAAGAAAAGGCGCCTTCGGTCACGGATGCAGGCCCCATGCGCGCCGTCGATATTCTGGCCCAGAGACTGCCTTCGGTGCCGGACAAACCCAAAGCAGAAATGAATAAGCCGGCAGGCACTGAAGCTGGTCCTGCCGAGAATCCGGCGAATACGACCAAAGTTGCCGGCGCCAACAGCGCTCGGTCAGTGTCGAAACCGCCCGTGCCGGCAGTAAAGCCGGCGGCAGTGAAGGTCACTGGCCAGACCACGAATCCGGCGAACGAGACTCGGAAAACGAACTCAACTGCCCCCGAGCCTCAACCCGCGCCCGAGGACAGACCGCAATAACGTGCCCATCAGCTATACATCTCAGGAGCAAGTTGAGGTCTACCGGTTCAGTCTGCCGGTAACGATTCTCCTGCCTCTCACGGCACTTTTCCTGCAGGCTTTTCTGCCCCTACATCTCCGTTTCTTCTCGATATTTGATCTGCCCCTGCTGGTGGTCATCTTCTTTGCGGTATCGAGGCGCAGCCCAATTTCGGGGCTGCTCACCGGAGCGGTGATTGGCCTCTTGCAGGATGCGCTGACTCATCACCCACTCGGCGTCTATGGCATCGCAAAAACTGTGGTTGGATTCGGTGCATCCTCGCTGGGGGTGAAGCTGGACGTCGACAACGTGGGTGCACGGTTCCTGGTCACCCTGTTTTTCTATGCAGTCCATGAGATTGTGTATTTCCTCGTCGCCCGGGGACTGGTAGGCCTGACCTTCGAGTGGAGTTGGGTGCACGAGTTGGCTGGAGCATTCTGCAACGCGATCGTCGCGGCAATCCTGTTCACGCTACTCGACCGGTTCAAGCAGCGAACGTAGCCCAAGCTACAAATTAAGCGAGAGCCTGGTTGGACGCCGGATTCAACGCTTCGTGTTGCGCTGGCGGGCTCGGGGTTTGGTGGGAGTGCTACGCGCGCTGTCAATTTGTGTGACCTTCTGCTGCGCGTCAGCGGCCAGACCATTGCTTAATTGCGGCAGACGACCCATGACCGGACCGAGGTCGGCCGCGTAATCAGCCGATTGAGTTTCCGCAAAACTCCGCTGCGCATTTACCGGAGGAAATTGATTCTGGCTCGACTCCCACGGCGGGGCGAGCCGCAGAGCATCATAGATGCGGGCGCTTACCGCTAATGCGATGGCAGCGGAATGTTGCATGCCGTCGACACTGGCGTGAACATAACGGGCGACTGCCTGCATCTGGCCGGGAACGCCAATTGCTTCCCGGGTCTCGAATTGCACTTTTTGCAGCGCATCATTTTTCGCCGTGAGCTGCGGTAGTTGGTAGGCCGCAGGTTTCGTGGTTCTGCGGAGCCTTTGAACTCTGCGCACCGCCCGGTCGACTACACCAGCCATTTCAGCGCCGTCGCTGGGCGCTCGGTCTTCACGCAGGCGGCGCTTCGCTTCTCCGGCTGAAAACCAGGTGCGATTTCGGCCGGACTCCTGTGGACGGCTCAGCCGCAGCACCTCACAGAGATGGGCGTTGATGGGCAGGCTCTTCGCGCCCAGTCGGGCGCGGGAACGTTTGCCGAGGGTATAAGTGGTAAAAGGGCCTTCTTCCATGCGTCCATGAACCCCTGCCTCTTCGTAAGCCTCGAGTGCGGCCGCCTGGGCGTGCGTCAAACCGGGCTCGACACTTCCTTTGGGAAAAGTCCAATGTCCGCTGCCGGTACGAACCAAAAGAAATTCGATGCCTCCATCGCAGATGCGGAAGCACACGGCCGCGACCTTTTCGAACCGGAGGAGTTTGCGGAATTCTGACAGTTGAAGATTTTGGCGCTTACCCCTGCGTTTCATCGCGCCCCGATTGAGATCAGCACTCATCCGAATATGGTGCGCGATGCTGCGAACTTCTGACTAGAGCCCAGGCTGGTTCCGGAGGGCCAGCGAATCTCTTTACATACTTGCGGTCCAGTGGGATGGGAAGACAGTATCTTGCTTTGGCAGACCGCTGTCGGTGCGAGGCTGAGGCGCCAGAAGCTGCTTCCAGGACGGGGACCTTTGGAAAATCTGTATTGTCTGCGCTGTAATCGAGAACTCGAAGCGGGCCAAAAATCCGTAGCCGTCTATATGTTTGCCCAGACCGTCGGAATCCGGCCCCGGCAAAAATCAGCGGCACGGCGAATCTGTTTCTGCCCGCAGTGCTCGGTCTCGCTCGCCATGGGGCCCCCGCCTGAAGGCGCCCTCAACGTGGCGGCGTGGGTCATGATCCGCGAGCTGGTCGGGGCCGATCCAGCCCTCAACCAGGCGGCGTGGGAAAGCCTGCGAGGGGTTGTGGGCTTGCTGCCGGCCAGCGAAAACGATAGCGGAACTCGTTCCACGGGCACGGGCGGGTACTTTGAGTTTTGATGTGTCCCCCGCGGTCTATGGCCCTCTGTCACCTGTCAGGCCACAAACTTCCCCAGTTTCAGGGATTACAATACAGTTAACCCGAGTTGGCCGAGGATTAGCGACCAACGACGAATCTACCAATCCATGTTTGGCCGCGACGAAAAAGTCTCGCCCTTCCGCCTGACCGCGTGTGCAGTACATCATCCTCGGCATTTTCCTGATTCTTGCCTACGGATTGTGGCGGCTGCAGGTGGTGCAGAGCGATTTCTATCTTAACCTCGCGGAAAAGAACCGAATCCGTAATGTGCCCATTCTTGCGCCTCGCGGCAAGATTCTCGACCGTGAAGGGCGCACCATCGTCGACAACTATCCTTCGTTCACGGCGTTGCTTCTGCGCGATTCGACGCGGGATCTTTCGGGCGATACCGATTTGATCGCGGCGGGTTTGCATCTGGATCCTAAGGAAGTACGCGAACGCATTCACCATTTCTCTTCCACGCCGCAATATCAGCCCATTTTTCTGAAAGAAGACATCACGCCCGACGAACTCGCCTTTATCGAATCTCATCGCAATGAACTGCCCGAACTCGACACCATCATGGCGCACCGCCGGCTTTATCCGCGCAACGGCTTCATGGCGCACTTGATCGGTTACGTGGGCGAAGTGAGCGAAGACATGCTCAACCAGCCGCAGTGGGAGCTCTACAATCCCGGCGACGTGGTGGGCAAGTCCGGAGTCGAATTGCAGTACAACCAGGTATTGATGGGCAAGAATGGCTCGCGGCAAGTCGTGGTGAACAGCCACGGCAAAGAAATGGGAGAACTGGAGGAAAAGCCCGCGGAGCCCGGAAAACCGCTGAAGCTCACGGTAGATATTGACATGCAGATTGCCGCCGAACAGGCGCTTGAAGGCCACAACGGCGCTATCGTCGCCATGGATCCGCGCACGGGGGAAATTCTGGCGATGGCCAGCCGCCCGACCTTCGATCCCAACGATTTTGCGGTGCGCATCAAGCGGGACGAGTGGGCCAAGCTGGTGAATGATGATGATCACCCTCTATTGAATAAGGCCATCCAGGCGCAATTAGCGCCGGGTTCGGTATTCAAGATCATCATGGCGACGGCGGGGCTGCAGGAGGGGATTGCAGAAGACATGAAAGTGACCTGCAACGGGGGCGCAACTTTCTATGGGCGGTACTTCAAGTGCTGGGTGGTGGCGGAACACCGGGTGCATGGTGTAGTGGACATCAGCAAGGCGATTTACCAATCGTGCGACGTTTTCTTTTACACATTGGCGGAGCGGTTGGGCATCGGGCGGATCGCAAAGTACGCCACTTTGTTTGGATTCGGCCAGAAGACTGGCATTGATCTGCCGCAAGAAGTCAGCGGAGTCATGCCCTCGGAAGAATGGAAAATTCGCAACTTCAAACAAAAGTGGTATGCGGGAGAAACGATTTCGGTGGGCATTGGACAGGGTGCAGTGGCCGTCACCCCGATCCAGTTGGCCCGCGCGATCGGGGGCATTGCCAGCGGGGGAACCTTGCGGCGGCCGCACGTGACCAATCCGAGCGATCTGCCCCCCAATGTGATTCCGGCTTCGTCGACCCAGGACGATACAAAGGTAGTCCCTATCGACCCCAATAACTGGCAGATCATCACCGACGCGATGGCCGGTGTGGTAAATCCGGGAGGAACCGCTCCCAGCGCGCATTTGCAGGGAATTGACTTCGCGGGGAAGACCGGCAGCGCGCAGACCATCAGCAACACGATGAAAGCCAAACTGGGCGCGGCCGGCAAATTGAAGTTCAAAGACAACGGCTGGTTTGCGGGAGTTGAGCCCCGGCGGAATCCGGAGATCGTGGTTTGCGCGCTGCTGGAAGAAGGCGAGCATGGATATCTGGCGGCGCGTACGGTGGCCCAAGTGATCAAGGCCTATGTGGAAAAGGAGCACCGCTCGCCCAGCAAGCTGGCAAAGAGCGGCGAGAAAACGGAAATTGGCGCGGTGTGGAACGTTCCCGATCCGGACGGCGATGAACACGGGGGCGATGGGCTGCGCGCCGGCCGGTTCGTGATCGATCTGGATAAGGCAAATGCACCGCTGGCTGCGGCTGCGCCAGGATTACAGTGACGATTGCGGCTCAAATAGAGGCAGGAGAGACGTTCCCAAGAGAATGCCTTTCTGCAGGTTTGGCGGCGTTCAAGCTGGTGGGGTCCTTCGACTACTTGACGATTCGCAAGCGAATCGTCAAGTTCGCTCAGGATGACAGTTTGAAAGTACCAGCAGCCAACGACCGACGACCCACGAACAACGACTGAAACCATGGCAACCCGCTACATTTCGTTTCGTGACTTCGACTGGGTGCTGCTCACGTTCGTTCTACTGATCTGCGCCGTCGGGGTGATGGAGATCCACAGCGCCACCGCATACACCAAGTTCGCGGGAGCCCACATCAAGCAGCTTTACTGGATTGCTGGTGGACTGGCGGGGATGTTTCTGATGAGTCTGGTCAGTTACCAGGTCCTGCTTGACCACATTCACTGGTTTTACATCGCGTCGCTGGCCTCACTGATGGCGGTTTTACTCTTCGGTCAGAAATACCTGGGTGCTAAGCGCTGGATAAAATTGCCCGGAGGCGGGCATTTTCAGCCTTCGGAGTGGGTCAAGCTGATTTTGATTCTCGCCGTGGCCAAGTATTTTGCTGACCTGCAGCAGCGAGAGCTTTCCTGGTCTGATTTTCTGAAGGCGGGCGCCATCGTGGGTGTCCCGATGTTAATGGTGCTGCGGCAGCCTGATTTGGGCACCGCCTTGACCTATTTGCCGATCGCGATCATGGGTTTGTTCCTGGGTGGCTTGCGTTTCAAACAAGCGCTCATCGTGGTTGTGGCGGCGGGACTCCTGGTGCCCATCGCCTGGATGAAAGTGCTCAAAAGCTATCAACGGGACCGGCTTACGATTTTCATGCATCCCGACGTGGATATGCAGGGCAAAGGGTACCAGGTGAACCAGTCCCTCATCGCAGTCGGTTCGGGGGGCATTTGGGGCAGCGCTGAGGGGTCCCAAACCCATTTGGCCTTCCTGCCGGTGCCACAAACCGATTTCATCTTCGCCGCGCTTGCCGAGGAACATGGATTTGTAGGAGCTTTAGGGGTGATGCTGTTATACTTCATAGTGCTGATGCGTTTGACCCAGAACGCGCAAACAGCGCCCGACCGCGCTGGCACGTTGGTGGTAATGGGTGTGGTGGCGGTGCTTAGCTTTCACATTCTGGTCAACATCGGCATGGTGGTCGGTTTTATGCCTGTCACCGGAATACCTTTGCCATTAATGAGTTACGGCGGGTCTTCCGTCCTGTTTATGTTTCTGGCGCTGGGTATGGTTATGAACGTCCGTATGCGCCGGTTTGTGAATTGAAGCAGGAAAAGGAAAAGTTGCCGCGCATAGGCGCGGCGTGAAACAAGATTACGATCGCCCTCGCGTAAAGAGGGCAAACACCGGCCGGACAGCAGGTTAGAGGCCGGGCAGGATTGCGGGTTAACGTCTTCGGGCGGGTAACGGCCCCCTCAAAATTGAGAGAGCGGTCACAAACCCAGCGGACGCCAATGCGATAAGTGCGAAAGATTCCCAAGCTTGTGCCACGGGTTCGGTCACGGATTCAACTCCGGGGCCCAAGCCGTCCCTTGTCTGGAACCCCACCGTCGCAGCGCTCGATCCTTCCCGTCTTGTCCTGCCCCTTAAGCCGGTGAAATCAGCGGCCGCATGACGGCCGCGAACCGGAGTTTGCATGACAAAAGAATTGTTTGTGACTTCCACGCCCCACGAAACCAAAGTGGGCCTGGTGGAAGACGACCTATTGGCTGAAATCTACCTCGAACGCGAAAACGAATACACCCTTGCTGGATCGATCTATAAAGGACGTGTTACCCGGGTTCTTCCGGGGATGCAGTCCGCGTTTGTGGATATTGGACTGGAGCGCGACGCCTTCCTTTACGTTTCCGACTTTATGGAACTGGAAGATTCGGAAGACGTGGAAGACGTTTCCACCAACCAGCCTGTTCCGGAATCGAGACACCAGGTTCGAGTGACGCAGGGAGCTGCCGCCGCAGCCGCTCCGGCCCCGCTCCCAACCGTAGAGGCGGAATCGCCCACCGAAGGGCCTGCCGAGGAGAGCAAGGGAAATGGGGAAGGCCGCGAGTCTGACTCAGGAGAGCCCCGTGATGGCCGTGGCTGGCGCGGACGGCAACGCCGCCGTCGGGGGCGTGGCAGGGATCGCTTCCCGGATTCGAAATTCGCGCGCCCGGCAGTCGAAGCGCCGCGCGATGTGCCGCGCGACACACCGCGTGATACCCCGCGTCACGATTATGGGCCACCTCCGGGCTACCAGCCGATCCTTCTGCCGGGCGAGTCGATCTCGAAGTACCAGCGCTACGCCCAAGCCCAACCAGTTCAGCAGAATCCGCCTGCAGCAGAAGGTCAGAAGATCATATCCAGCGCAGAGGCTTTTCCCAGTGACGAGCCGCTGTTTGCGAGTGCATCTACCGCCGAATCCGCTGCTCCCGCACGCGAGGTGCTGAGCAGTCATGAAGGTCAATTGCGAGCAGACGAGTCAGGTCCTGAGAGTGACTCCCGCGACAGGGACCGCGCGCAGAAGCGACAGCACGAAGCCAACGTGCGCGCAGTTTTCGGCGAGGCAGAAACCGCGGAATACGACGCGGTAGTGGAAGAAGTCGAAGAACCAGTCGGGAAAGAAGTCGACGAAGTCGAAGTGAAAGAAAGTTTCGCCCGCATCCCGGAGCATTCCGATCGAGCTTCGGAAGCCGGGTTTGGCGGCACGTTCGAAGAGGAGGAGATCGAGGAAGAAGAAGCCGATCTGGCACATTACGTGGAAGAACTCGAGGAAGATGCGGCCTTCGAAGAGCTCGAAGAAGTGACCCACGCGGCTGATGGGCACGAGGAACCGGCGCATGAGATCGCGGCGTCCGCTGAACCCGGGTTCGCTGACGCTGTACCGTTTTCTGCCGAGCCGATTTCCGGCGGGGAAGCCGATGTGGAAGAGGCGGAAGCAAGCGTTGACGATAGTGCCGAAGAGGAGGCTGAACTCGACGAGGCCCAGGCTGAGGCAGAAGCTGCGCTGGACGCCGAAGCCCGCGGGAATCACACCGTCGACGCCCAGGCGGAAGTGCGGGCGCCCGCGGCCACCGCTGGCTACACGCAACGGGCCCCGCGTCCGGCATTTGACCGCCGCAATCAACGCGGCCGCCGCGGCGGACGCCGTTTCCAGCGTCACCAGCCGCAGAACCTTCCGTTGATCACTGACTTGCTGAAGGAAGGCCAGGAAATCCTGGTGCAGATCGCCAAGGAGCCCATTGGCAAAAAGGGAGCGCGTATCACCAGCCACATAGCGTTGCCGGGCCGTTTCCTGGTGTTCATGCCGACGGTGAACCACACTGGGGTTTCACGCAAGATCTCCTCCGAAGAGGAACGGCAACGGCTCAAGCGAATCATCCTGAGCGAACGCGAAAATGGACACGGTGGATTCATTGTGCGCACTGCGGCGCAGAATGCCTCGGAAGAAGAGTTGCGCGCGGATATCCGCTTTCTCAAAGGGCTCTGGGCTGAAATCCGCACACGGGCGGAGAGTTCCAATCCCCCGGCACTCATCTACCACGATCTCAACGTCGTAGAGCGCGTGCTCCGCGACCAGGTTACAGCCGATTTCTCCGCCATCTGGGTGGACACGGAGCAGGAATACGAGCGTATTCTGCGCTTCGCCACTCGTTTCCAGCCCGCGCTGGTGAAGCGCGTGAAGCTCTACTCGAAAGAGACTCCGCTGTTCGATCAGTTTGGATTGAACGAGGAAATCAGCAAGGCGCTCAAATCAAAAGTGTGGTTGAAGAGTGGCGGCTACATCGTGATCAATCAGACTGAGGCGCTGGTCGCTATCGATGTGAATACCGGCAAGTATGTCGGCAAGACGGCGCGTCTGGAAGACACCATCGTGAAAACCAACGTAGATGCCATCAAGGAGATCGTGCGCCAAGTCCGGCTGCGCGATCTGGGCGGCATCATCATCATCGATTTCATCGACATGGACGAGCGCCGCAACCGCCAGAAGGTCATGCAGGCCCTGGAAGAAGCCCTGCGCAGCGATCGCGCCCCGTCGAAGGTTCTGCAATTCAACGATTTCGGTCTGGTGGCGATCACTCGGAAGCGGGTCAAGCAATCGCTGGAGCGCACCATTGGCTCGCCTTGCCCATATTGCGAAGCCACCGGGTTCGTAAAGTCGGTGACCACCGTGTGCAACGACATTTACGTGGAGATGCGAAAGATGGCGAAACACCTCGAGCACCCCGACGTGATGCTGCGCGTAAATCCCGAAGTCGCTAAGGCGCTTAAGGGTAACAACGGCAAGGCTCTCAACGAACTCGAGGAACTGACCAAGAGAACTGTGATCGTGAAGAGCGATCCTGCGCTGCATCAGGAGCAGTTCGACATTAATTGAACGAATCCGCCTTTAGCCTGCCTTAGGACGGGCAATCTGCCCGTCCTTTTGCTTGGTTCACCTGTGTTTTTTCACTTGCCGACTACCAGCACGACGAAGGTGTCCGGCAGAATCGCCGGGCGGGGTCGCGGCTGATCGGGTGTCGGCGCCGGAGGCGGTCCGAACTTCGCGGTCACCAGAAAAATCCGGTGAGTCTCTGGATCGAGAGCCATTGTCCGCGCACCTTTCTGTGTCGGGACATTCTCGGCGACCCTGAATTTGCTCGGCGAGTCTTCGTGCACAACGGTGAGCACGCCTTCGCCGCAGGAGGCAAAAGCCAACCTCGCTCCCGGATCAAAGGCGTTTGCATCCACTCCTTGACCGATTGGGAGTGTGGTGATGATTTTGCCGTTGTCCGCATCCACCACAGCCATGAGCTTGTTGGAACAGCCGGAAAAAAGACGGCGATTCTTACGATCCATGGCCAGGCCGCTCGGTTCTTCGCACGGGGCGAGAGGCCAGACCGCTTTCACCTCCAACTTGCTTGGGTCGAGCGCGGCCAGTTCGCTCTTATCTTCAATGTTGACGAACACGCCGCCCTTTTCATCGCTGACTGCGAACTCCGGCTTGCCGTCCAGCTTGATCGTGCCAACTACTGTGCCCTTTTCGGCATCGATGGCGGTGGCGTCGTGGCTGCGGCCGTTGAAGGCAAAGACACGTTTCGTAAAAGAGTCGTAAATAATCGAGTCAGGATTGTCGCCGGCTTTCACTTTGCTTAGTGTTTTCAAGGTCTTCAAATCAAAGATGCTGACTGTGCCTTCGCGGCCATTGCTGATGAAGCCGCGTCCAAGTTCCGGAGCCAGGGCAATGCCGTGCACGCCGGGGGTGTCCGGGATGTCGCCGACCGGCTTGCCAGAATCGGCGTCGATGACAATCACGTGGGTGGCGCGAGAAATGAAAAGGCGGTGCGAGCCGGTTTCAAAAGTCAGATAGTCCCAGCCGCCTTCTCCGCCCAGTGCGTAGGTATTAGTGACGTGATAGCCTCGTGCGCCTGCCAAGTTGGAGGTAATCAGCATCAGGGTCACCATCGTCACCCACCTGGTTGTGGTCAAGAAGTGTTTCATTTTCATGAACCCCGCTTCCAAAGTAATAACTAAAGTACCTGCCGTAACTTTACCGCGTTCCGGTCCCAACTTACACTTTCGATCATGCATTCCTGGGAAGGAGATCCGCAACAGCTGGCGACGCCAGATTTTGGGAAGGCCGGGCATAGGGACCGGTCGATTGATCCCGACGCCGGTGGATGGCGCATCTTGCTGGCCGTAATCGCCGGAATCCTCCTCGCGGTGCCGTTTGCCGCCAGCGCCGGGCGCGGGATGGTTGCCCGGATGGCGCAGTGGCTTACGCCACGCCAAACGGTAACGCAGGCGAATCCACCGCCCGTCTCAAAAACGGAAATCGACCATCTTGATCCGCAGCAACAGGCGGAATTTCTTTTGGGCTTGGCTGTCAAGCATGAAGCAGGCTCCGTCGACCAAATCATGGCGCGGGCGGAAACGTGGCGGGGTAAAGTACAGCTCACACATAAATTCAATTCGGAGCTGACGAAAGCGTTCGATTCCGACGATTTGCAAGTGCGGGCAGCGGCCGTCGAGATAGACCTGGCGGCGCTTGACCTGGCGAAAACCCCGCGGACAATGGAACGCTTGTCCAGCCAGGTAATATCAGGCCCGCAATCGCAGCGCATCTGGGCCGAGTGGGAGTTGGCGCTCCTGGGAAGCCGGGGAGTGGAGAAGGAACGAGTCACTCGCATCTTGATTGGCCAGGCGCACGATCCGAACCCTGACGTCCGCCGCTGGGCCATGACGGGGCTGGCTTATCTAGGGACGGACGAAACGATTTCGCCCCTCCTGAAGGCGTTTCACGACGATCCCTCGCCGCAGGTGAGGCAAGAGGCGGCGCGTGGGCTGGCGAAATCGGGGATGCTCACGATGGAACAGCGGCATGCGGTAGTCCCGAGACTTCTGGACTACGCAGCCGACACCACGCTAGACGCGCAAACCCACGATTGGGTGTTTCATGCGTTGCGAGACATCACCGGACAAACCCTTCCCGACGACGCCGCTGCTTGGAGAAATTGGTACAACAGCAGTCACAGCTAAAGAAACATCCGCGGGATTCTCACGACAAATCAACCTTCTCTTCGTTAAGTCCGCAGAGCCTCCGCTCCCTGCGCGAAAAAATCAAGACGCTGCGGGAGGAAACGCAGCGTCTTGCTGGGGAGGGTCAGTCCGGTCATTTCACCGCTACAGCAAATTACTCCGCCATTTTCGCCACATGCAGGTCGAAGCCGGTTTTGGGCAGCAACGATGTAAGTTCAAAAACCCGGAAGCCATCGCCGGAAACTTCAGTGTGACGGTAGAGACCGGGCTCGCTATCCACGGTTTCATGACGTCCATCGAGGTGTTCGAGAAACGCCTGCGCCTGTTTGACGCTTGCTTCGTAACCCTTGGCCTTGGTCACGACCGCCTCAGCAGCGTACGAGCGCACCAACTTCGGCCAATATTTTTCCAGCAGGCTGGTACTGGCGAACAGGTCCGCCCATACGATCTGTCCGTTCACCGCCACCACCACACCGACCGCATTCTGATCGCGAAGCTGCTTGATCAGGCTCTGATAGTTGTGCTGGATGGGCTCGGCCACGGAATCCACTTGCTTGGCGACTCCTGGAGCCTGCATCACACGGGCGTAAGAAGAGGTTTCTGGCAACGGCCCAGCTTCTACCGTCAGGTTTTGGGCAATGGATTCCTGGGTCTTCCGCACCTCAGCCCAAACCTGTGCCTGATCTTTGTTGCCCATCGCTTTGGCACGCACTGTGGGCTGTGCCATGGCAGAGTTCATGGATTCAAAGTTCACCGATGCTCCTGTCCAGCGGCCGGGCTCGACACAAAAGACGCCCAGGTCAATGGGATCGCTTTCCGGGGGGACGATGCGATCTTTTCCGATGACACGATCCTGTTTGCCGCCGGTTACGATCTCACCCGCCAGCAGAATCAGGGGGCGTTTGGATTTGTTGATCAGCACCAGTTGGTTGACCTGCGCACCCTGCGCCTGGGGCCAGTTGGGAGTTGGGCCGGAGTGCCTGGGGCGCACCAGCGGCGAAGCGCCACCCGCTTCGGTCACCACCACTTCGCCAGAGTGCACACCCTCGTCGAGTGTCAGAAATTCCTGGGTGTCGTACGACTTTGCCGCCACAACAGGAAAAACTGTGAGGTTCCCGTGCCGGATTGGATCTAAGACCTTGTAGGCGTTGGACGAAACTTCACCACCCGGCGCCTGAGATGGTCCGAACAGCGTCAGGCTCAGCGCAACACCCAGTCCGAGAATCGGCAGCCACAATTTGAGGTTCATGTTGTCCTCCCGAGTGCTCAGGGACACCCCAGCAGCGCACCGCCCGGTGCCTTCACCGGGGTGCCTTTTATTCACCCTGATGTTTCTTGAACGGCAAATTTATCCTTGCTTGCGTCTAATAATTGGTAGCATCCGAAGTGTGGCTGGCCACATGAGCGACGGCAACCTCCAATCCGACGGAGAAACGTTTTCGGCGTTGGGGTCTGCCTTGGCGGAGCTTTACGAGAGAAGCCGCGGCAGTGAGTACGGGTTGGAGAGCACAGAGTTCGCGGGAATCCTGCACGAGATTGCGCGCAAGCAGGTCGCTCCCAACGCGTCTAAAGCTGACATTGCTGCCTTCTGCAGTTCTTTGCGAGTAGAAGAACTGGCACTGGCGCAGGCTTGTGCTTTGGGTCGAGAAAAAGCCTGGGAAGTCTTTTTGCTGCGCTACCGCGAAAAACTTTATGAAGTCGCGATATACATCACGAAGGAAAGTTCCGCTGCGCGCGAACTGGCTGATTCTCTGTACGCCGATCTCTACGGCACGACCACTCGCGAAGGGCGACGGATTTCGAAGCTCGCCTCCTACACTGGGCGCGGATCTCTGGAGGGTTGGTTGCGTACGGTGTTGGCCCAGGAGCAAGTGAATCGTTATCGGCGCGGGCGGCGGTTGGTGAGCCTGGAAGAAGAGAATGAGGAAGGTGTCCAATTCGCTGCTGCGGATCCCGAACCGGCGCAGGTGGTTGATTCGCGCGTTGAGGCGGCTGTCGATGAGGTCTTGACAGCCCTCTCCGTGGAAGACCGTTTCCTCCTTGCGACCTACTACCTGGACGGACGCAAGCTCGCCGAGATCGGGCGCATGCTCGGTGTCCACGAATCGACCATCAGCCGCAAGCTGGAAAAGCTGGCAAAATCCTTGCGCAAACAGATTCTGATCGCTTTGGGACGTAGAGGAATGAGCCGCCGCCAGGCGGAAGAAGCATTGCAGGTGGATGTGCGGGATCTGCAGGTTGATCTCCGTCACCGTCTGGCGCAAGAAGCGCATGCTGGAGCGTTCTCTGGAAAGAGAGTGCAAGAACCCTCGGGTGAAGGGAGTAAGGAGTGCTCGGGGGCCGCGAAACATCTGGAAGGCGCGGCCCCGCCGCTGCCGGAAGTTGGCGGGGAAGGCCTACGGCGGTGAACGACTAAAGAAAGATGGAGCAGATTCCCAAAATCGTCGAGCAGCGTTTGCAAGCAACCGCAGTCGCGGGCCCGCACCCGGACGCCGGCCAGCTCACCGCCTTCGCTGAGAAATCGCTTAGCATCAGGGAGCGCGGGCAGATGCTGGAACATCTCGCTCGCTGCCCAGACTGCCGCGAGGTTCTCGCTCTTTCGCTTCCGGAGCTTGTTGCGCGCCCGGCTTTTTTTCCTAAGCCCTCGACAGCCCAGTGGTTGAGCTGGCCGACACTCCGTTGGGCCGCGGCGGCTGCGTGCGTGGTCGTGCTTGGAGCGGTTTTCACACAACGAATAGAGAGGCATGAGAAGGTCGCAAGCCTGAGTGTGACAAGGCAGGGGCAGCGACCGGATCTGGAAAACGACCTTGCCCTCAAGTCCCCTAGTCCTAGCAGCGAGAACGACCGTCTTGCCGCAAAACTCGAAGCTCCATCAACGCCTCGGTTGGGACGTGACTCGGACCGTGGAACGGTCGCCGGCAAAATTCCTGCCCCGGCCCAGACGGCGACGGCTGCGAGTTCAACGGCAATGAAGAATGCCCCGAATATCATTTCGCGGTACGATTCGGCGCATCCTCAGGCCCAGGTGCCGGCGATGTCGGAATCCGTTCGAGTGGCGGCGGCACCCTCAGCCGCAGGACAGGGAGAGGCCGTACAGTCGAATAAGCAAGCACGCGCGGAAGAGCCCGCTTCCAGCAGCGGGTTGCCACGCGCAACGAATGAAACTGTGGAAGTGACTGCGGAAGCACCGCTCGTCGAAAGCAGCGAGGCGACTCCCGGAAAAGCAAAAGACGCCAAGAAATCGCTGGACAAAGAGGTCCAGGCGCAGACGGGAAGCACTATGGTGGCAGCGAGAACAGGCTCCGCCGAGCCAATGGCTTTGAATGCGAGGAACTACACCCAACTGGTGACGCTTACTCTTCCGGCCCGCTGGAGATTGTCGGCAGAAGGCGCCGTGGAGCGATCGCTGGATGCGGGCAAAACCTGGCAGCCGATGCGGGTTGCAGAAGGCGTTATCTTCCGCACAATGAGCGCCGTGGGCGCGGAAGTTTGGGTGGGTGGGGCGAGCGGCGCGCTTTATCATTCCTCCGACAACGGTCAAACCTGGACGCAGGCGAAGCCCACTGAAGCTGGTACGCCGCTGGCGGGTGACATTATCAGCCTTCTATTTGTTGACGTGCAGCACGGTAAATTGACCACCGCCGATCATCAGACATGGGTTACGAGTGACGCTGGCAAGACCTGGCAGAAACTGTGATCCTCCGCTCCAGATTGGATTTTCCTCATATTCCTTTTGGGTCTTGCCCCGCTGGTTTTGGCCGCCCTGCCTAGCTCCCGACAGTGAAGCGAAGTTAGGCGAGTGCGCGTTCTGAGCTTCCTTTACGGAATAGGCGAATCCCGAATATCTGCCTCTGGCAATGGCCCAGTGGGCACTTCCACGCATTACCTGCAAGCGACGCAACGCATTACCGAAGTGACATTTACAGGCAGAGAGGGTGGCCTTAGTATCCAACTCGTGGTTTGGCAGTTCTGGGGGAGGGCTGCCGAGGCGTCCTAAACTGAAAAGTTTAGGACGTTTTTTTTGGCGATGGAAATTGCCGTAGCGGGTGACTGTGATTTCGGCTTCAAGAGCCCCCGCGAGGCGGGCCGTTCTTCCTTGACCCTCAGTCAGATGCCCGTGCCCTTGCGACTTCCGGAGACTGACCAGCATCGAATAGTGGTGCTAGGATAGGCAGTGGGCGACGCTAGTTCGCCGAAACATTGCTTGGAAGCAAATTCGCGGCGAATAGGCGCCACCGGAGGAAGATAAATGGCAGGTAATGGAATTCTTGAGGTAACAGACTCAAATTTTGATCAGGATGTACTGAAGTCTGAAACGCCCGTGCTCGTGGATTTTTGGGCGACTTGGTGCGGCCCTTGCCGTGCTATCGCTCCCATCGTCGAGGAACTGGCCAAGGACTATCAGGGAAAGGTCAAGGTCGGCAAGATGGACGTCGACCACAACAGCGCCACTCCCATGCGCTACGGAGTGCGAGGTATTCCAACGCTGCTGGTGTTCAAAGGTGGGCAGGTTAAGGAGCAGATTGTAGGTTACGTACCGAAAGAGACGATCCAGAAGGCCCTGGATAAGCACATCGGCTGAGCGGACAGCTTTCAGCCGTCAGCTATCAGTTAGCAGAACGCCCGGGAGGAATCCCGGGCGTTGTTGTTTGCACTCCTGATATCTCTAGTATTTCCGCAATACGCCGATCACTCTTCCCTGAATTTCGACTGCAGCGGCGGGCACGATGATGGGCTGCATATTCACGTTCGAGGGCTGCAATCGGATATTGTCGCCCTCGCGATAAAAGCGCTTGAGCGTGGCGTCCGTGCCCTCAACCAATGCGACCACAATGTCGCCATTGTGGGCGGTCTTCATCTTCTCGATCAGCACGTAGTCGCCATCCAGAATGTGCTCATCCTGCATCGACTCGCCGCGCACTTCGAGCACGAAAACTTCTTTCGAGCGCACGAAGTCGGCCAGTGAAATCGTCTCCGGATTTTGCACGGCTTCAATAGGCTGACCCGCAGCGATGCGCCCCAGCAGGGGCAGAACCATCGTCGTATTCACCGACATAGCTTGCTTGAGCCGGCCTTTCGGCGGCAACAGGTCGATGGAGCGGCTGCGATTGTAATCGCGGGTGAGCAGGCCCTTCTTTTCCAGATTTGAGATGTGTTTGTGCACTGTGGCCAAAGAACTCAATCCCATGCCTTGGCCGATTTCTTCGAAAGAAGGCGAATATCCGTTCTTCTGCACGAATTCAGAAATATAGTCGTAGACCTGCCGTTGCCGCCGAGTGATCGCCATGCGGCCATTTTAAGCGAATAAAAGGCGAAGTCAAGTGCATTCGGTAATTATCCCTTGACATCACGTTAGAATTTTGCTAATCTATAGTCACTATGAACCGCAGACAGACGATTCCAAAGCACTTGCGGTACACAATAAATGACTTCAACCGTCAGTTCCCTGATGACAATGCTTGTTTCGAGCATTTGCGAGAGCAGCGTTTCCCGGACGGGGTTGCGTACTGTGCCACGTGCAAAAAGGAATCCCAACACCATCGGATCAAGGGCCGCCCCGTCTACGCTTGCGATGAGTGCTTGACTCAAATTTCTCCCATGGCAGGGACAATCTTCGAGCATAGCAGCACGTCGCTGCGGCTGTGGTACTACGCCATGTACCTGATGGCCTCGACTCGTTGCGGCATTTCGGCAAAGCAGATTCAGCGCGAAACCGGAGTCACCTACAAAACCGCTTGGCGGATGTTCCGCCAGATTCGCTCGTTGCTGTCCGAGGGAGACATGCAACTGGAGGGCGAAGCGGTGGAGATCGACGAGACCTACTACGGTGGAAAGCGCAAAGGCGGTCACGGGCGTCAACTTCGCAATGACAAGGGCGAGGAAATGTATGCCCCGGTTTTCGGCATAGTTGAGCGCAAGGGCCGCGTGAGAGCCTTCGCCACACCGAACGTAAAGAGTTCTACGCTGCTACCCATTGTTCGTGATTATGTGCTTCCAAAGAGCACGATCTTTACGGATGAATACAAGGTCTACGGTGGAATCAAGAACATGAAGAAGGGCTATACCCATCGGCGCATCAAGCACCAAGCCCACGTGTACGTGCGCGGTAATGTCCACACGAATACGATTGAGGGATTCTGGTCGCTAGTGAAACGCGGCATCGGTGGCGTTTATCATCAGGTGAGCACGAAATATTTGCAGAGCTACTTGGATGAGTACACTTTTCGATATAACCGGAGAGATCAGGGGAATTTAATTTTCACTTCGCTTTTGCGGCGCGTTGCTGAGAAGGCCGCGCCGCTCGTCTCAGTAGATCGCGGAATGACGCCTTCGCAAGAGGTTCCATTCTAGCCGCGACTTCTGCGGATGGTTTCAAATCTCGACTCGCCACGGGTCGTTCGCTTCTACCTTGCCGGGATGAGCGTATGCCCGCCACGATGCCGTAATTCTAACACGGCAGAGTGGCGGGAGTGTGTCTGATGTCTTAGGTTCCACAAAGTTCTTGGATGGAACCGATCACAACCCTAGCGGTGACGAGCATCGCCCGAAGTCGGTTTCCAGTAGTGTCATTGTCAGCGCATGGTGGCGGACCCTCGTTCACCGCTATATCAATCATGAGGTCGGGATTTGCTTGCACTGTCATTCCTGGAATGTAGCCTTCGAGCCGAAAGGTCGCGATCTCGCTTTCATATTCCAAAAATCCACTTCCAGTGACGCTCATTTCAAGGAGCTTAACGCCTTCCGGCAGCCTAACTTTGGGTTGGGCATTGGAAGCCCACGAACCAATGACGTGGAGGCACCTGTGCCGATCCTTTCTGGCCCAGTCGTGGAGGATATACAAGTTGCGGTTAAAGCTAAAAATCTTCTGTTCGGGCGTGAGAGTAGTCGGAGCGTTGTAAGGCTGTACCGCCTCGACGAATCTCCGGAGCTTGTTCGGGAGTGGCATGTCACCAGCGACTTTCTGAAATTTCGCGGCAGACTCACAGATGGGGAATTCAACGCGATTTTCGTTGGGGGGCGGGTTCTTTCCGCTCTCAAGGACGGCAGCTTCGTAGATACTCCCGTCCAGACCCGCTCGCAACTGATAGAGCATTTCTCCGAGATCGAGCGAAAGAGAAGGGGCGAAAACGTCGTCCTTTGGAGAGATCAAGATGCGCCCTGTCCCATCGTTATGCACGTATACGACGGACGTGTAGTGGTCTTCTACCAAGACGCTGTTCCAAGCCTCGGCGAGGGCCACGCTGTGAGCCTCTGCCCGTTTGATACGCTCCCAACACGCCTCGAATGGTCGGAATGATCTCACTGATCGAGATCATAGAAGTTTGCGGACGTGATATCAAGGGATAATTACCGTGCATTCCCGTGGGACCGTATCCGAACCCAATCGTCGCCCCGTTGCAAACCCAGCAGGATTCCGCTGACCTGGTAAAAGCCATGCCTCCCATTCAGCAGGACGACGAAGAGCTGGTGCAAGCGATGCCTCGGGTGGGCGAAGAGTAGTTGGACACCGGCTGTTATTCTGCCCGTGTGAACTCTGCTTCGAAATCTTCGGCAGCGAAGCTTCGGCCCGGCCTTTGTGGCGACTGCCGGCATGCACGGACGATCCAATCTGACCGCGGATCGGTATTCATTTTGTGCGAGCTTTCTCTTGTCGATGAGGAGTTCAAGAAATATCCGCGATTGCCGGTGCTTTCATGCGGTGGGTACGAGAAGAAGCCTGCTTCCTATCAGGATCACTGACAGAGCGGTCTGAGTTTTGTTTTGTGAGCGGCTCAGAAAGCCGCCCCACACGGGCGCATTACTCGAGCACGCTGTCGTCCAGTTTCTTTCGTCCCCAATCGCCGGCGGCTTGCACGAAAGCTACAATCAATGGATGCGGCTTCGAGGGCTTGGAGGAAAGCTGAGGCTGGAATAGCGTCGCGACATAGAAGCGATGGGTGGGCGATTCAATGGCGCGAATTTCGCCTTTTGGACCGCGCGCCACCACCGGGAACCCGGCTTCGATAGCCGCCCACTCGAACTCGGGGTTAACCTCGAAGTTGCAGAAGAACTCTTCCGACACGACGTCTTTTCCGTAGAACCCCTGCAGATAGGAACCGGGGCGCAAACGAATCTCAGGCATCACGCCCGACAGCTTCGGAGCGCCTTTCTTGTGGTTGGGCACGGCGCACGCCACGGGATGAATAATGACGTTCTTGGACGCGGAATGGTTTTCGGCCGAGTCGGCATCCTTGATGCCCAGCACATTGCGTGCGCATTCAATGAAAGCGTATTGAAACCCTCCACAAGTGCCGAGAAACGGCCAATCGCGTTCGCGCGCAAACTGGATGCCCTTGAGCATGCCGTCGAAGCTCTGATAGGGACTGCCGGGTGCGGCCCAAATTCCGTCAAAGTGTTCCAGAGCTTTCTCAGCGCCTGGCCCTTCGAGTGAAGGTGTGGGGATCCACGTTGCTTCGACGGGAACGCCCAATTGAGCGGAAGCGTGTTGCAGAGACTTCTCGATCGCGGGCAGGGTCGGCGACTTGGGATCGAAGTCACCAAGGACTCCAATTTTGGTGGGCTCAGCCACGGGGCCATTCTAATCGAGAAAAATGGGGCGCGCGGATTTGGGCAGTGAGAAGGCTGATGACCGATACTCCTTCTTGACCACGAAGGGCACGAAGTCACGCGCAAGAATTCGGCCGGTGCTCCACTCCCCCTGCTACAGCAATCCGAATTTCATCGCCAGCACATAGAGGCAGAGCAGGGTCAGGGCCGGCCCACCCCAGATCATCAAAGTGGATTTCCAGGCCAGAGAATCGGTAACTTCGCGCTGGCTGCGCCAGGAGATAAAGAATGCCGGATTGTTCTGGCCCTTCATCAGGACGGTTTTGGGGTTGAGATCAAATTCCTCAGGCGGAAGAGCGGCAGGAGCGGCAGCGAGCGCGTTTCCGCTGCCCTGTACGTTCACGCTCACGCCAGGATACCGGAGACCTGCGGCCGCCCAGGCGGCGGGGTTAGTGATGCCCGCCTTGGTCATGGCTGCGGCTACATTGCCTTGTGCAGCGGTAGGAGCCGCCGGCCCCACATGATCCGCCGCAGCGCCTCCGAGTTCAGTTTGCGTCGCGTTCCACGAGACGTTAATGCCGGGCAGGGCCGTCATCGCACCCGCTAATTCCCGGCTGACAGTACCGGGAAGTTGAATGTTGAACGTGTGCTGGCTACCGGTCGAGACCACCGGGCTCGGGCTTACTGACAGACCCGGATTCTCCCCGAGCGTGCCCAGTATGAAGAGCGCATTCTTCGGCTTGACGCAGTATTCGTCAATCTTGACCGGGCGTTCACCGGAGATTCCATGCCGCGTCAAAAAGCTGGAGACCGTCGCCGGAGTATCCAGCGTGCTGGAGAAGAGAGATTTGCGGTATTCCTCGTGGAAGTCGCGATGAAGGTCCATTTCCGCGCCTCGAGGATCGACGAGCACGCGGCCGGTATTGTCATCCAGATAAAAAGGCACGTGCAAGCTTTCGTCGGCGACTTTCTTCCATTCCTTGTTCTTCCCAGACTGCCTCAGTTCCCAGGCTTGCGTGTGGTAGTAGTAGCAGGCCACCGCCGTGATGGGAGCTGGTAGGGTGTAAGGGCCGATTGCCTGACCGTTAACCTCAACCAGTCCCAAGGAAGCGCTGCGAACTTTGGAAGCAGGAATGTTCAGGATCAGGCGCCGCCGCTGCAAGAGTTGGAAACCGCGATAGAACAGATAAAGTCCAACGCAGACGCCAATAAATGCCCAGCCTGTTATGTCGTTATGGCCGGAGAGCAGAGTAGATGCAAAAGTAAAGCTCATGTTCGCGGAGCACCAGCCCATCGTTGATACGCGTCGCTAAAGTGTAGCCCAGGGTTGAGCGCGGGCGCAGCAGTAGGTCGCTACTCAAACTTACGTCGGTAATACTCCCCATCTTACTTCGCGGCCACGGCGCGATCTTTCAGGATCTCTTCGACCGCAGCGATCGCGGTCTCAACCTCATCATCCGTGTTGTAGAAGTGGGGAGAAAAGCGCACGCCTGCCTTGGGGCGCCAATCCACCAAAATGTCTCGCTTGAGCAGTTCGCGACAGACCTCCTGAGAATCGGGCATGTCGATCGATACCGTGCCGCCGCGCTTTTCTGCATCGCGGGGAGAGTTCACCCGCCAGCCATGCCGGTCCGCGAGTTCGATCAGCCGGGCAGTTTGCCGTCTCGATTTCTGGCGGATTCGCTCAATACCGGCTTCGGCGATGATCTTGACACCCGGCCATGCAGCTTCAAGAGAGGGGATGTGCGTAGTGCCGTTCATAAAACGAAAAGGCGGATCGGTGTAGCGGATCGGCCCCGTCTCAAAGGCCATAGAATCCTGGTGCGCAAACCAGCCGGTAAATTTGGGCTCGAGTTTCCGCCCGAGATCAGGACGCACATAGAGATAAGCCACGCCCGGTCCGCCACACAACCATTTCAGAACGCCGCCACATGCGAAGTCGACGTTTAAGTCCCGCACGTTGACGGGAACGGTGCCGAGCGACTGAAAAGTATCAAGCACAACGTGCGCGCCAACCTTGTGCGCTTTCTCGATGATTGCTTGGGCGTCGTTAATGTATGAGCTGCGGAAAATCACGTGCGAAACCGGAACGAGTAGTGTGGTTTCGTCGATGGCATCGACCAGACGCTCGGTGGGTACGGTAATGCCATCATCCGTC
This sequence comes from uncultured Acidobacteriota bacterium, assembly GCA_963759395.1. Taxonomy (GTDB): domain Bacteria; phylum Acidobacteriota; class Terriglobia; order Terriglobales; family Acidobacteriaceae; genus CAVWZH01. Next base: position 1,391,688 of record CAVWZH010000007.1, read on the forward strand.
TTCACCATTTGGGCCCTCGCGCCGTAAGCCCGCTGTGCCTCCCAGAAATACATGACCGAAGGGAAATTCATGTCGCTGTAAACAACTTTGTTGCGCTTTCCAGAAAAATCGAAGCAGGAGGCCACGACAGCCTGGCAAGTTGTCACGTTCTGATGGGTGGACACAGAGCCTTTAGGCGCGTTCATCAGTGCGCCGATTTCGTCACCGACCTGTACTGCCAGCATCCACCAGCGTTCTTCCCAGGCGCGGATGCCGCGTGTAGCCCAGACATCGGCGTAACTCCTCAGAGCCTCATATACTCCCCGGGGCATGGCGCCGAGCGAATTGCTGATCATGTAAGTAGTACGCTCTAAGATCGGGAACTCAGAGCGGTAGCGGAGTAGATCATCTGCCATGCGGACATTGTACTTCGGCAAAGGGCGGTTAATCCCAGGTCCGCTCGCCAGCCACGAGTCAATCGGCCGATCTCTTCCTCGAGTTTTTCAAGAGCCAATACGCGGCAGTAAGAATGATCAGATAGCCCACGCCGCTGACCAGGTTGATGCGCGAGTCCCACCAGCCCTTAAGGATCGTAAACACAATCATGAACAGACCCACGACCGAGCCCCAAAGTCCGAGAGGAGATCGCAACGGCAGAGCCTGAAGCTGGCTGCTTGTGGCACGCGCGCGAAAAGAAATATGCGCCGCCAGTGAAACCACCCAGGAAAGAATCATCCCAAAGAAAGCGCCACGCAGAATGTAGACGAGAGCATGTTCCGCTGCCCACTTTTCCAAGACCAATGCAACGACAATGCCGTAGGACGAAACTAACAAAGCGCGGTTGGGTGATCCGCGCGCATTCAGATGCCCTAGCGCGGCCGGGGCCCAGCCACTCCGCGCCAGCGAAAACAACATGCGAGACGAAATGTAAAGCGCAGCATTCGCACCGGAAAGCGCTGCGGTCAGCACGACGAAATTCATCACGTGTCCCACTCCAGGCAGGTTCACGGAGCGAAAGACGGTGACGAAAGGGCTCTCTGTAACTCCGGCGCGGTTCCAGGGCATGACGCCCACCAGGACCGCGATGGCGCCCAGATACACGAAAGTTAGGGTAAGAAAAGTTCTCCACACGGCTTTGGCGATTTCCCCGGCAGAGCGCGATTCTCCGGAGGTCACGGCGACGAATTCGATTCCTCCGAAGGCGTAAATTGCGAAGGTCATGGCAAGGAGCGGCGCCAACACTCCACGCGGGAAGAATCCTCCGTGAGCGGTGTATTGAGGGGGAACGCGGCGGCTGAGAAGAAGCACCGAGCCGAGCATGATGAAGGCCGCGATGGTGACAACCTTGATCATCGCAAACCAAAACTCGAAACGTCCGTACTTACCCACGCTGAGCAGGTTGATGAGCAGTAGAACCACGGAAAATAGAACCACCCACACCGTGACTTGGCACACCAGGGAACCAGTAGGCCATGTAAGTCGCGGAAGCGACCATCTCAGCGCCGATGGAAACAGAGATGGCGGCCCAATATCCGCCGCGCGCCAGAAAGCCGGCCCACTGATTCAGGTAAAGCTCTCCGTACACGCCGAACGAGCCGGCGGCTGGATGCATGCTGGAGAGTTCGCCCAAGGCCATGGCGACGGTCCAATTGATCAACGCTGCCAGCAGGAAGCTGATAATGACGGCGGGCCCAGCCAGCTCGATGGCCGCCGCCGAGCCTAACAGGAGCCCGGTTCCAATTGACCCGCCAACGGCGACCATAGCCATTTGGCCAGCGCTCAGCTGGTGGCGAAGACCTTTTTCCTGGTCTTGTGGAAGCTCCGAAGACATTAGGCACCTATATCAGAAAGGTTTTGGCTGCCAAAGGCTAATTGCTCGGTGACCTTCGTAATCACACGGGTCCGTTACTTCGTTGCTGCTCATGGAAGCCCCTCCTAGAATTTGAGGGGGTCAGTCCGCACCTGCCATCTTCCATGCCGGATACCAGCAAACGAATCGACCGGGCTGAGGTTGCCAAGCGGGTGGAGCGTGCGGAAAAGCTGCTGCAAAAAGGCAAAACCGCCGATGCCCTGACCGAGTACCTGCAGATCCTGGCCGAAGACCCTTCCAACGATAACGTGCGCCAGGTAGCAGCTGATCTGTGCCTCTCTCTGCAGCGAACCGCCGAAGCCATCAAATTGCTGGGTGAACTTTTTGAAAAGCAGGTGGAGAACGGCGACAACACCCGCGCCAGCTTGACCTACAAAAAGTTGGGGCGCTATGTGAATCCAACCTGCGCCCAGAAAATCCGCTTCGCGCAGATTCTCGAGACCTCGAATCGCAAGCTGGCGGTGGAAACCTACGAAAACGCCCTGGCCGATCTGACCAAACAAGGACAAACCCCCGACGCCCTGCAGGTGCTGAAAAGAATTGTTGCACTCGAACCGACGGAGAAAAACTTCCTTCGATTTGGCGAACTCTCTTCCGAGACCGGCGACAGTCAGAGCGCGGCAGCGGCTTTCCTGAAGCTGGCAGAGATGACTCAGGCTGCGGGTGGCGATTCTGCCTCGTGGTTCGAGCGGGCGTACGGTGAGGACCCCTCCGATCCGCGAATCGCTCTCGGATACGGCAAGAGCCTGCTGGAGCAAGGGCAGGTGGGGGCGGCGATCTTTGTGATCGAAGCCCTGGTCAAGACTGGTCCCCCAGCTCAGGAGACGCGTGAGCTTTACGCGAGGGCTTTGTTGGCAGCCAATCGCCTTACCGAAGCTACGCCGCTTGTTTGGCAGCTATTTGAATCGAATCCGGCGCGGCTGCCCGAGGTTGCGAACCTGGTTGGCCTGCTGGTCGATGCCAAGCAGGATGCAGAAGCGGTGGCCCTGGCCCGCAAGCTGGAGCAATTCCAGCGCGGGCGCGGAGATCGCCGAGCTTTTATCTCGTTGATGCAAGACTTGGCTTCCCAACATCGCGCCTCCCCCGAACTGTTGGAGTTCATGAGCGAACTGTTCAATTCTTCCAACCGGGAAGGCGATTACTGCCAGACACTGATCAAACTTTTTGACCTGCACAGCAGCATGGGCGATTTCGCCAAAGCCGCCGAGTGCCTGGATCGGGCCGCCGATGTGGATCCTTACGAACGCGGCCATCAGAAGCGCCTGGAAATGCTGCGCGGCAAGATTCCGGACCAGCGTTATCAAGTGATTGCCTCGCGGCTCACCATTATGGGCAAGCCCGAGACTGGGCCCGCCAAGAGCGCGGAACCCATGCTGGGCGCTGCCGCCCTGCAAGACTTGATGCTCCAGGCCGAGATTCTGGTGCAATACGGCATGCGCTCCAAGGCGATTGAACGCCTGCAGCGCATCCAGGAACTTTTTCCTCGCGAAGAGGAACGCAATCAGGACTTGCAGCAGCTCTATCTTGCGGCCGGAATGACTCCGCGTTATGCGGACTCATTTCGCCCCGCATCAGCGCCAACGCCCGGTGCGCCGTCGCCTTCCGCGAGCGCTCCGCCAATTGCTCCGGCGCACCGTTCTCAGCCGCCCGCCGAAGCCACGGATGTCAGCAGCTTCACTCGGGTGGCGGAAATCACGCGGAAACTCTATCGCCAAAGCAATGCGGATGCGGTGATCTCCACCGCGGTCAATGAGATTGGCGCTCAGTGGAAAGCCAGCCGTTGCGTGGTGGCAATGCGCAAGCCCGGCCTGCCGCCTACGGCGATCAAGGAATATTGCGGCGAGGGAGCGAAACGCGGCGACACCAATGGTTTGAGCAAGCTGGTGGCGGCGGTCCAGGACGAAACCATCACCAAAGGCACGCTGACCCTTTCCGACGCGCCGGCCGCAGACGAACTGAGGCAAGTACACGACGTACTGGCAGACTTGAACATTGCTTCACTGCTCGCGCTCCCCCTGAGCGATGGGCCGGACCATGTGGGTGTGCTGATGCTGGCGCAAAATGCCCCGCACGGCTGGCACGCGAGTGACATCGAAGTCCTGAGGACCATCGTCGACCAGATTGTCATCGCGCTCAACAACGCCGGCCTGCGGCGGCTGGTCAAGAGCCTCTCGGTGACCGACGAACAATCGGGCCTGCTGAAGCGTGCCTCGTATCTGGATCTGCTGATGGCCGAAGCTAAACGCGGGCTGCAGCAGAGCACACCTCTTACTGTGGTGTTGATGCAGTTCGGCAAGGGCATGGCTGCCGTCAAAGAGCACGGTGAGAAGGCAGTAGAAACGGCCATGCAACAAATCGGCCAACTTTTCGCCACTAACATTCGCCAGAATGATCTAGCCTTCCGTTACGAAATGACGACGGTTGCGCTGGTTCTGGGAGAGACGGCCGAAAGGGAAGCGCTTATGGCCGTGGAAAAGCTGCGCAAGCTGGTGGCGGAAGTGAAAGCTCCCAATGGGGAGCCGTTCCGTTTCAACGCGGGGGTCGCCGAGGCGGTCGTGCGCCAGCAATTCGACCCTGTGGATATCGTCACCGAGGTGATCAATCGCGCCGAATTATCTCTCGAAATGGCCATTGCTCAAGGCCCAGGGAAAGTGATGAACCTGGCAGCTTCCTATGCTGCCGCTGCCGTCGCCTAACTCGCAGCTGGATGAGTTGCTGACCTTGTGATCTAAATCACAACCATCCTTCGCCGCAAATAGCGTAAATCGCTTCTCCGCTGCTAAACTGACGAGTTTGGCATTCGATCAAACAAACATTTCTTACCCTAGGACTTTCATGTTGAAACCAGGCGACATTGCAATTGTGAGCGGGGCGCGCACGCCGTTCGGCCGCTACTGCGGCAAGTTGAAGGATTTCACCGCGCAAGAATTAGGCGCTGTGGCCGCCAAGGGCGCGATTGAACGCGCCGGAATCGAGCCCAAGGAATTCGACCACGCCATTTTCGGCAACGCGCAGCAGACTTCCGGGGACGCAATTTACGGCGCCCGGCACGTGGCGCTGCGCGCAGGGCTGCCGATTGAAACTCCTGCGTTAACTGTGAATCGGCTTTGCGGCAGCGGGATGCAGGCGATGGTCAATGCCGCGCAGATGATCCAGTTAGGCGAGGCGGATGTCGTTTTGGCGGGCGGCATGGAGGCAATGTCGCAGGCGCCGTTCGTCATCCGTGGGCGGGATGGATTTACTTTGGCTCCCGGCGGAAAGATGGAAGACTCGCTCATGGTCGCGTTGCTCGACTCGTATTGCGGGTTATACATGGCCAACACAGCCGAGCTTTATGGGGAACAGCAGGGCATCACGCGCCAGGCGCAGGACGAATTCGCACTGCGCTCGCAACAGGCGGCGGATGCGGCCTACAAAGAAGGACGATTGCCCGAAGAATTGGTTCCAGTGCCGTTGAAGAATTCCAAGGGTGAACCCACAGGCGAGATGTTCACAGAAGACGACCATCGGCGTCCCCAGACGACCTTGGAGGGACTAGCCAAATTGAAACCCTCGTTCGGGAAGCCAGGAACGGTCACCGCCGGAAATGCCAGCGGCATCGTGGATGGCGCCGCGGCTGTGGTGATGATGTCATTAGAGGAAGCTACGAAGCGGGGCGTCAAGCCGCTGGGAAGGATTGTGAGCTGGGGCATTGCCGGAGTCGATCCGAAACTCATGGGCCGCGGGCCGGTGCCGGCATCGAAGATCGCGTTGCAGAAAGCCGCGCTGACGCTCGATTACATTGATCTGATCGAAGTGAACGAGGCTTTCGCGGCGCAGTACTTGGCGGTTGAGAAAGAGCTCGGGCTGGATCGCGAGAAGGTGAACGTGAACGGCGGCGCGATTGCGCTGGGGCATCCGCTGGGCGCGACGGGCACGCGGCTGGTGATCACGTTGCTGTATGAACTGCGCCGGCGGAAGAAGAAATACGGGCTGGCGACGGCGTGCATCGGTGGCGGGCAGGGGATCGCGATGGTGGTGGAGAGTTTGAACTAGTTCGTGATCTGCGCCGCTTACACCCTGTCATCCTGAGCAAAGCGAAGGACCTATGCATTCCCGCAGCGTTACCAGGTGCATGGATTCTTCGCTTTGCGCAGAATGACAACGAGTCGGTTAGTACGAAGGATACGATCATGGAAATCCAGAAAGTCGGTGTTCTCGGTTGTGGCCTGATGGGTTCCGGCATCGCGCAAGTCGCAGCCATGGCCGGATTCGCCGTGACCGTACTAGAAGTCGAGCAGAAATTCCTCGACAAGGGTTTTGCGGGGATCGAAAAATCCCTGGCCAAGTTCGCCGAGAAGGGCACGATCAAAGAAACGCCGCAAGCCATCCGCGCTCGGCTCAAAGGCACGACGAACCCGCAAGATCTAGCAGATTGCGACATCATCATCGAAGCCGTCATCGAAAACGTGGGTGAAAAGAAGAAGATGTATGCCGCTCTCGATGGCATCGTAAAAAAAGACGCCATCTTCGCCTCGAACACCTCGTCCATTTCGATCACGGAGCTGATGACAGCGACTAAGCGTCCCGAGCGCTTCATCGGCCTGCACTTTTTCAGTCCGGTGCCGCTCATGAAGCTGGTCGAAGTGGTGCGGACCCTGGCTACTGTGAATGACGTTTACGACACGGCTTACGAGTTCGCGAAAAAGCTGGGCAAAGTTCCGGTGCGCACCAGCGACAAGACCGGATTCATCGTGAACCGGCTGTTGGTGCCGTATATGCTCGATGCCATCCGCGCCTACGAAGAAGGCGTGGGCTCGATCGAGGACATCGATAACGCCATGAAGCTGGGCTGCGGCTATCCCATGGGGCCGTTCACACTCCTCGATTTCGTCGGCCTCGATACGACGTACTACATTACTCACGTGATGTACGACGAGTTCAAAGAACAGCGCTTCGCATCGCCTCCGCTGCTGAAGCGGCTGGTTATGGCTGGATGGTACGGGAGAAAAACGGGCAAGGGATTTTACGATTATTCGGACCCGAATAATCCGAAGCCGAATAAGCTGTGAACTGCCTTGGCCGCGGATTTTACGCGGATGAATAAGTGCTTTGCGATTTGTCATCCTGAGCGTGCCGAAGGACCTATGCGTTCCGACGCGGCAGGAAAGTGCACAGGTTCTTCGCTTCGCTCAGAATGACAATATTGTGGTGGTTCGAGCTGGGAGAGGATCCGCGTTCATCTGTGCCAGGTTTGAATTTATGAACTTCGAAAACATTCTCTTCGAAAAGAAAAACGCCATTGCCTATGTCACCGTCAACCGGCCGAAGGTGCTCAACGCTCTTAACATGGCGACGATGGAAGAGCTGCGCCTGGCATTCACCGACATTAAGCATGACGCGGCCATCCGCGTAGCCATCTTGACTGGTGCGGGTGAGAAGGCGTTCGTCGCAGGCGCCGATATCAACGAACTGGCCAAGCACAACGTGATCGCAGCCAAGGAATACACGCATCGCGGCCAATCGGTGCTCGACCTGATCGAAAATCTGGGCAAGCCGGTGATCGCGTGCGTCAATGGGTTTGCGTTGGGCGGCGGATGCGAACTTGCCATGGCTTGTTCCTTCCGGTTGGCGAACGAAAACGCGCGTTTCGCTCAGCCCGAAGTGAAGCTGGGGATCATTCCGGGTTACGGCGGCACGCAGCGTTTGCCGCGTCTGATCGGTAAAGGCATGGCCATGCAACTTCTGCTCACGGGCGAGATGATTCGCGCGCAAGAGGCACACCGCATCGGCCTGGTGAATGAGGTGACCTCTACGGCGGAGTTGATGCCGCGAGCCGAAGCTATTGCTCAGCAGATCATTGCCAATGCTCCGCTCGCCGTGCAATATTCGCTGGAAGCTGTGAACCACGGCATGCAGATGAGTTTGACGGACGGACTGTATCTCGAGGCGACACTGTTCAGCGTGTGCGGCGCGACAGAAGACAAGAAGGAAGGCACAACGGCATTTCTGGAGAAGCGGCCGGCAGCGTTCAAGGGGAAGTAAACTTCCCCGCCGCGGACTAACGCGGATTTTCGCGAATCAAGAACAATTTCACCACGGAGGCACCGCGTCACGGAGAAGACCAGCAAGAAAATCGGGACGTCCGAACCGGAATCCAAGTTTCAGGGCAAGGCGCTCGAAGGCAAACTCAGCGCCGCTGGCAAACGCTTTGCTGTTGTGGTCTCGCGTTTCAACGCATTCATTACGGAACGGCTGCTGCAAAGTGCATTCGACGGGCTATTGCGTCTGGGCGCAAAGCAAAACGACATTGAGGTTCTCCGCGTCCCCGGCTCCTTCGAAATCCCCTCCGCCGCCCGTACTCTGGCCGAAACCGAAAAATACGACGCGATCATCTGCCTCGGCTGCCTGCTGCGCGGAGACACTGCCCACTACGACGTTATTGCGAACGAAGTTACCCGCGGCATTGGCCAATCGGCGCAGGAGACTGGCGTGCCCCACGCCTTCGGCGTTCTCACTTGCGACACGCTGGAGCAAGCCATCGACCGAGCCGGCTTAAAGATGGGCAACAAAGGATTCGAAGCAGCGCTGTCCGCGGTGGAGATGGCGTCGCTCAAACAAGCTATTAGTCGTCAGCCTTCAGCCGTCAGCAAAACAGCTGTCAGCCATCAGCCGTCAGCCATCAGCAAAACCCGCCGTAAGAAGTCGTCTGCAAGGAAGCACCGACGTTCCCGATAGACGGATATCCCTTCCTGTAAACTGATGGCTGACGGCCGATAGCTGAACGCTGCTCTATGGGCACCCGCCGCAAATCCCGTGAACTCGCACTGCAGATGCTTTTTCAAGCTGACATGGGGAAGCAGAAGCCGGAGGAAGTGCGCCACACCTTCTGGCGCGAACGCACCGATGTCGGACGCGAGGTACAGGGTTTCGCCGAAGATTTGTTCCGAGTGGCGACCGATCGTTGCGCCGACATCGATCGCCTGATCGAAAGTCATGCCGAAAACTGGCGCATGGAGCGCATGGCCGCTGTCGATCGCAATATCCTGCGCGCGTCAGTTGCCGAACTGCTCGGCTTCCCCGGCACCCCGCGCGCAGTGGTCATTAACGAAGCACTCGAAATCGCGCGCAAGTTCTCCGGGCCGGAATCGGTTCAATTCATTAACGGTGTGCTGGATAGCATCGGGCGCGAACTGGAGCAGGCCAAAGCTTAAAAACGCAGGTCGACGGGTCTCGAGAAGCCAACGCCCACTCATGAACCGCCAATGACGGTGCTATGGTCTGACAGCAATCAAATCGGGATTGCAATTGATGCTTACATTTCCGGTCCCGTTCTGATTGCTGGCCGTCACGCCGCTACCGTTGACGACCGTAAACGTGCCCGAACCCAGGGCCGTGATGACAAATACCCCGTTATTCCCCCCGTCGGCCATGCCTTGAATCACCACGGTTGCTCCCACGTCGGGCGGCGGCCCGGAAGTCACGGTGTAGGTATAGGTGGTAGTGTTCGAGCCACCGGGCGACGCGGCGGTAATGTTGAGCACAGACTGCCGCGGGAACGTTACCCCACTGCACAGTCCACCCAGCAGGGTTTCCGGATTGGTGGGGAAAGTAATCTGCACCAGATCCCCGGCACCCTGGGTGTTGAGCACGTGTACAGCACCGTCGTTGGCTGCAACGTAAAGCAAAGTGCCGTCAGGGGTGAGCGAGGCTTGGAGAGGAAGCGGGCTTCCCGTCAGTGCAATTGACGAAGAGGTCTCACTGTCGATATTGAATACCAGCACGCTGCCAAAGCGATCGGTCAGCAAATAAACCCGCCGTCCATCGGCCGATGCGATTACTTGCCTGGGAACAAACAAGCCCTGCCCCAGACTGAAAGATGTGACGGGGCCGTTGACGACGTTAGGCAAGCCCCCGGGCAGATTTGGTAGCGATGGAACCGCACAGCCCACGGGCGTGGTGTTGACAGCTATTAGATCAATGTTAGGGGGATCTACAGCCAGAACTCCAGTTCCATCGGCCAAGGTCTTGATGAAGAACGGCGTGCCAGGAGTGTTTACAGTTTGGGAATCGCCGAGAACATCCAGAGCTGGGAGATCAGTACACGTGGTCCAACTGGTAACTGCATTAATTTGACCGACGGCCACGTATGCGAAAGCGCCATTGGCCAGAAACGACACATCGTTGGCGGGACCGCCGAGCGGAATCGTGAGCAGCGGATCGATCGTCGAGTAGACGTAGAGCGTGTTACCGGCCGCAATATACGCTTTCAGAGCGTCCGGGGAAAAATCCGCTGCTGTTGCCCCCACAATCGCAAAAGGCACGTAGGTGCTGGTTCCGGTATCGATCACAAACACCTGATTGGGATTCGATTTGGTGTCCGAAACAATTACTTTCTTTCCGTCGGGGGAGATGGCGAGCACTTTACCCGTAACCGACTTGAACTGAGCGACCGAGGTGGAGGATCCGAATCCGACCTTCATCAATCCTTGACTGTTAGAGAACGAAAAGTCAGTCCCCAAGTAGACATTGCTGCCTTGCGGGTCGAACACCAGCGAATTTGGAGTGGCAGGAAGATTGATGGCCGTGCCTAACGTGTTGGCGGGGGCGGTGACAGGAATGATTGTACTGATGCAGCCAACCGTGTTCTCGCAACCTGTGCTGGAGACGTACACCGTGGCACTCTGGGCTGCGCCGCTGGTTGGCGTGACGATAAAGCGAACCGGGTTCTCAGGGTAGATGGGCCGTCCTCTTGTGGGTGGGGGCAAGCCGATATTGCAGTTCGGGGGAGTGCAGGTAGCGATCACCGTCCCGCCTCCAGCCAATGGAGTGCTGACAGAAATCGTATTGGCAGCAGTACTCTTGCTGGCAATGGTGGCACAATTATTTGCCCCCACGCTGACGTTAGCAGGTTGAGAAGAACACCAGTCCAGCGGTACGCCCGTGATGGTTGTGCCATTGCTATCGACGACGATTGCGCTGACAGTTTGTGAAGAGCCCTTGGCTACGCTGATGGTGCGGTCATTCGTACCGTTGACCTGGAGTTGGATGGACTGGACGGCGCATGTCGTGAAATCAACCGGGACACTATTTGCGCCACTGGCGCTGGCAAAAAAAGAGGTCAGCCCCGGAGCCTTGGCTGTCACCTGCGCCTGGCCAGACAGCACCCCGCTGATAGGGTTGGTCAAACTAGCCGCGTTCAGTCCGGCCACGCCGGTGTTCAGCAATTGCCAGTCGAAGGTTCCAACGCTGGAGGTGATATCAGTGCCCTGGTTGCAGGCAGTCGCCTGATAATTGAAAGTTTGATTCTGAGAGAAACACCCGTTCACGACAGGAATCGGGTCCGTACAAAGATTCGACGGAAGAGTTATCGGAGGAGTTGGTGGATTGGTTATTTGCCCGGGGATCGGACTCACCACAACCTTATCTACGTGCTGGTGGACGTAGACCGTTGTCGGTGGGCTGCTCACGCCCTTGGTCGTGGCCGTGACCTGGGCTACTCCTACGGGTCCTGCGGTGCAGACTTGCGGCACGGTCAGGGAGTCCCAGGTGCCAGCACACGCAAGTCCGTTGGCCGCGACCGTGAGTACGGCGGGATTGCTCGATTGGTAACTGATCGGCTCGGTTATGGCGTTACCCCTGTTGTCCCTAGGCGTGCCAATAAACGTCTGACTAGTCCCCAGATCCATTGATGTGCTACCGCTGGGAATCAGGCCGATATTGGCAGGAACGGGGAAAACGGTAGTCTTGATGCTGGAACTGCCGCAAGCCGCCAGCATGGCAATTGGAGCGACAAGGACAGTTATGACGGCAATCCGAGCGAACCTAACCATGCACCCCCTCCTCGCACCGCGGTTCTCCACGGAACGAGAATTCCCTGTTGGTGGAAAACTCACAGTCTAGAGGCTGACCCTGAATTCAGCAAGCCGAGACCGCGCAGCGACCTGTTCAGCTTTCTCACGCCGCTCAGTTGCTCAGCGAGCAGGCAACCGGCTTCACGCCGGAATTCCTAACCGAGCCAAAACTCCGAAGAAAGCTCCGCCCCAAACTCCGTCGTCGGGTAAGATGCAACTCAGTGTGGTTGACGATGTGTGATGCCAGTTGCTATAGTAGTTGGGTTCCGCGAGTTAACTTTGGCTTGCTTGTAAGCGGCGGTCTTGGTTCGCTTAGCTGTGCGCGCGAAAACCCCGTAACATTGCGGCTGAGCTTTAGAAATACGCCTGCAGGGTAGCACGGACTTGGAGGCGCCCTCGCTGAAACGTCCGGCGAACACCTTCGTTACGATCATAGCCATGCATGAAGATTGCATGTCTGATTGAGTCTGGAAGGCTATGCAGGACGGTGCCGACGAAACGGAGCATCTCCCGAACTTTGCGGTTTGGGCGTGATGCCACCGTCGGAGGCTTTAGTCGAAAGGGAAACCGAATCTCCCAACGGCCTTTTGGCTGTGGGAAGTATGGTTGGCTGAAGCGCCATCCAGCCCCCAAACGGGGAATCCAGGAAGCGGCGTGGTTCCGCTGATGTGCGCCTCGGTGGCGCAGGCGGGCGTGCGTAGCCGAGGGAGCAGGAGAAAAGTGCCTACTTTCAATCAATTGGTGCGTGCTGGTCGCAAGCGGCCGCGGTACAAGACGGCCAGTCCCGCGTTGCAGGGATGTCCGCAAAAGCGCGGGGTTTGTACTCGCGTCTACACCCAGACGCCCAAGAAGCCGAATTCGGCGCTTCGCAAGGTGGCTCGCGTGCGTTTGATCAATGGGATTGAGGTCACGACCTACATCCCCGGTGTCGGCCACAACTTGCAGGAGCACTCGATTGTGCTGATCCGCGGCGGCCGTGTAAAGGATCTGCCGGGCGTGCGGTATCACGTAATTCGCGGAACGCTGGACGCCGTCGGCGTCGCGGGCCGGAAACAAAGCCGCTCGAAATACGGAGCGAAGAGACCGAAATAAGGTAGGGTTCAAGCGGAGCAAAGATCAGCTTAAGAGCCAGGAGCTAAGAGCTGAAATGCCTCGAAAAGGACATATCGCCAAGCGGACGGTAGAGGCCGATCCGGTTTACGGATCTGACCTGGTCACCAAGTTCGTCAACTCCATGATGTGGCAGGGCAAGAAGAGCACGGCGGAGGGCATCTTCTACGAAGCGTTGAAGAAGATGCAGGAAAAGGGCGGCGGCGAAGATGCCCTGAAGCTTTTCAAGGATGCGGTCGAGAACGCTAAACCGCTGCTCGAAGTGAAGACCCGGCGCGTGGGCGGCGCGAACTATCAGGTGCCGGTCGAGGTCAACCCTGACCGGCGGACGTCGCTGGCCATTCGATGGCTGGTGTCTTATTCCCGCGGCCGCGGCGAAAAGGGAATGGTTGACAAGCTGAGCGCAGAACTGCTGGACGCGGCCAAAGGTCGCGGCGCGGCCATCAAGAAGAAAGAAGACGTGCATCGCATGGCCGAGGCGAATAAAGCGTTTGCACACTATCGCTGGTAAGACTCAGTACAAAATCAGAAGTTCATAGTCTGAAGTCCAAGGGTGAGATTTGGCAGGTTCCGCAAATTTGGTTGGCGAGCAAGAGTTCCGGAAGGAAGAAAAGAAGAAACCCGTGTCCCGACAAGTGCCATTAGAGCGTTGCAGGAATATCGGCATCATGGCCCACATTGATGCCGGGAAGACCACAACCACGGAGCGAATTCTTTTCTACACCGGAAAGACCCATCGCATTGGCGAAGTGCATGAAGGCACTGCCACCATGGACTGGATGGAGCAGGAGCAGGAGCGCGGCATCACCATTACGTCTGCCGCGACCACCTGCACCTGGCGCGACGTTCGGATCAATATCATCGATACGCCCGGTCACGTGGATTTCACCGCCGAGGTCGAGCGCTCGTTGCGCGTGCTCGATGGCGCAGTGGCCGTATTCGACGCGGTTCATGGCGTACAGCCGCAGTCAGAAAAAGTATGGCGCCAGGCTGACAAGTACGGTGTTCCGCGAATTTGCTTCATTAACAAGATCGACAAGATGGGCGCCGATTTCGAGCATGCCGTCGACACCATCCGCAAGCGCCTCAGTGCCAAGCCCGTCCCGATTCAAATTCCCATTGGCCAGGAAGACAAATTTAAGGGAGTCGTCGACCTGATCGGCATGAAGGCCATCGTGTGGCAAGACGACACCATCGGCGCCGAGTACTCGACCGAGGAAATTCCTGCCGAACTCAAGAAAAAGGCAGAAGCGTTTCACGCTCAGCTGGTAGAGAGCGTCGCTGAGACCGACGACGCAATCCTGCACAAGTTTCTGGAAGGCGAAGAGATTTCTGCTAATGAACTGCGCGCCTCGCTCCGCAAGGCAACCATCGCACTGAAAGTATTTCCCGTGGTGGTGGGAACGGCCTTCAAGAACAAGGGAATTCAGCCGTTGCTCGATGCTGTGGTGGACTATCTGCCTTCGCCGCTCGACGTAGGCGAGACGCATGGAACGAATCCGGACAACGGGCAGCCCATCACCCGCAAGCCGTCCGATGATGAGCCTTTCTCGGCGCTGGCATTCAAAATCATGGCTGACCCGTTTGTTGGCCAGTTGACCTTTATTCGCGTGTATTCCGGCCAACTCAAAACCGGAGACTCGGTGTTGAATGTTCGCACTACAAGAAGCGAACGTATCGGGCGTCTGCTTAAAATGCACGCCAACAAGCGTGAGGAGATCAGCGAGATCCTGGCGGGCGACATCTGTGCCGCAGTCGGTTTGAAGAACGTCAGTACCGGCGACACCATTTGCGACGAAAAACATCCCATCGCTCTTGAGTCGATTACCTTCGCCGTTCCGGTGATTTCCGTCGCCGTCGAGCCCAAAACCAAAGCCGACCAGGAAAAAATGGGCATGGCGCTCAGTAAACTGGCGCAGGAAGATCCCACCTTCAAAGTTCACACCGATCCCGACAGCGGACAGACCATCATCAGCGGCATGGGTGAGCTGCACCTCGAAATCATCATCGACCGCATGATGCGGGAGTACAAGGTCGAGGCCAACGTTGGTAAACCCCAGGTGGCCTATCGCGAAACCATCCGCCAGCAAGGCCGAAGCCGAGGGCAAATACATCCGGCAGACTGGCGGCCGCGGTCAATACGGTCACGCCAAAATCCGCATCGAGCCGAACGTGCCCGGCAAAGGCTATGAATTTGTAAACGAGATCGTGGGCGGTTCGGTGCCCAAGGAATTCATTAAGCCGATCGATCAGGGCATTCAGGAAGCGCTCGAAGGCGGCGTGCTCGCGGGTTATCCCATGGTCGATGTCAAAGTTGAGCTTTACGACGGCAGCTATCACGATGTCGACTCGAACGAAATGGCGTTCAAGATTGCCGGGTCGATGGCGTTCAAGGAAGCTGCACGCAAGGCTTCACCTGTGCTGCTCGAGCCGGTGATGTCGGTGGAAGTGGTGACGCCGGAAGACTATGCCGGCGTGATCATGGGCGACTTGAGTTCGCGCCGCGGGCCGCATCGAGGGCATGGAGCACCGGGCGGGCTCGCAGGTGATTCATTCGATTGTGCCGCTGGCAGAAATGTTTGGCTACGCCACGCATATGCGGTCGAGCACCCAGGGCCGCGCGGAATACTCGATGCACTTCGCGCGCTACGAAGAAGTGCCGCGCTCGGTGGCAGACGAAATTATCGGCAAGGCGCAGGGAAATAAGTAGCGCCGCCACGAGGGTGACTGCGCTCGAGCGGCGGGGAAAAGCAGATTCCTCACCGCTGAAGCGGTTCGGAATGACAGGATTTGTGCTAAGAGCTAAAGGCTAATAGCTAAGAGCTGAGGAAGAGATATGGCGAAAGAGAAATTTGAACGCAATAAGCCGCACTGCAACGTGGGCACGATCGGGCACATCGATCATGGCAAGACCACGCTGACGGCGGCCATCACCAAAGTTCTGCAGAAGCACAATCCGAAGATCGTGTTCCGGTCGTTTGATTCGATTGACAACGCGCCGGAAGAAAAAGCCCGCGGCATCACCATCGCCACGGCGCACGTGGAGTATGAGACCGAGAAGCGGCACTACGCGCACGTCGATTGCCCGGGGCACGCCGACTACATCAAGAACATGATCACGGGCGCGGCGCAGATGGATGGCGCGATCTTAGTCGTGGCGGCGACCGATGGTCCGATGCCGCAGACCCGAGAGCACGTGCTTTTGGCGCGGCAGGTGGGGGTTCCCTACATCGTGGTCGCGTTGAACAAATGCGACGCGGTGGACGATCCCGAGTTGCTGGATCTGGTGGAACTGGAAGTCCGCGAGCTGCTGAAGAGCTACAAGTTTCCGGGAGACGACGTGCCGGTGATCCGGCTGTCGGCGCTGGGAGCGTTGAACGGGGAAGCCAAGTGGGAAAAGCAGATTGACGAGCTGATGAAGGCGGTGGACGAGAGCGTGCCGCAGCCGGCGCGCGAACTGGACAAGCCGTTTCTGATGCCGATTGAAGACATCTTCTCGATTCAGGGCCGGGGCACGGTGGTGACCGGGCGAATCGAGCGCGGCAAAGTGAAAGTCGGCGAGGAAATGGAAATTGTCGGCTTCCGCGAGACGCGCAAGACAGTCGTGACCGGCGTCGAGATGTTCAAGAAGCAGCTGGATGAAGGCATGGCGGGCGACAACGCGGGCCTCTTGTTGCGCGGCATTGCGAAAGAGGATGTGGAGCGCGGCATGGTGCTGGCCAAGCCAGGATCGATTACGCCGCACACCAAGTTCAAGGCGGAAGTTTACATCCTGACCAAAGAAGAGGGTGGAAGACACACGCCGTTCTTCAAGGGCTACCGGCCGCAGTTTTACCTGCGCACGACGGACGTGACGGGAGTGGCGGAGTTGCCCTCGGGCACGGAGATGGTGATGCCGGGCGACAACGTGAGTCTGGTGATCGAGCTGATCACGCCGGTGGCGATGGAAAAAGGCCTGCGGTTTGCGATCCGCGAAGGCGGGCACACGGTGGGCGCGGGCACGATCAGCGAGATTGTGCAGTAGCAGTAGCGATGAACAAATTGAGACGGCTTGCAACTTGCCGCACGGTCTTTCCTCCCGGAGAAGCCGGGAGGGGTTAGAGAGAAAACGTGATAGGAAACGAAAAAATTCGCATTCGGTTGAAAGCTTACGACTATCGCATCCTGGATCAGTCGACTGGCGAAATCGTGGAAACAGCCCGGCGCACCGGGGCGCAGATCGCGGGGCCGATTCCCTTGCCCACGATGAAGAACAAGTATTGCGTGCTGCGGTCGCCGCACGTGGACAAGAAATCGCGGGAGCAGTTCGAGATCCGCACGCACAAGCGGTTGCTCGACATTCTCGATCCGACCCCGCAGACGGTGGACGCGCTGATGAAGCTCGACCTACCCGCGGGTGTGGACGTCGAGATCAAGGCCTTTGGCAAGGAACATAAGTAGTAGCGAGAAAAGTCATGGCAAAAGTAGCTGGAATTCTGGGCAAGAAAATCGGCATGACGCAGCTCTTCGACGACAAGGGCGATGTCCGTCCGGCAACCGTGTTGCAGGCTGGGCCGTGCGTGGTTACGCAGCACAAGACGGAAACCAAGGATGGATACGGCGCTGCCCAGATCGGGCTGGTGGAGTTCGTGAAAGAGTCGCGTCTCACCAAGCCCATGCGCGGGCATTTGGCCAAAAACAACCTGCCCCCGGTAAAGTTTGTGCGCGAAGTGCCGCTCGAAGCCGACGATAAAGAAAAGCCGGAGGAAAATGGCGCGCTGAAAGCGGGCGACCGGGTTCTGGTGGACATCTTTGAAGGCGAAAAGTTTGTCGACGTGGTAGGAACAAGCAAGGGACGCGGGTTTACCGGCGTAGTGAAGCGCCATCATTTTGGCGGCGGGCCCAAATCGCACGGCTCAATGTTCCAGATCACCGGCTCGATCGGTTCTTCGGCGTTCCCGTCGCGCGTGTTCAAAGGCATGCGCATGTCGGGACATCTGGGAAACACCCGCATCACGGTGCGCAACCTGCGGATTTTGGGCGTGGACAAGGACGAGAATCTTCTGGTGGTTGAGGGCGCGGTACCCGGCCCCAATGGCGGATACATCGTGATCAGCAAGGCGAAGAAGCCGCCGCGAGAACGTCGCGGATTTGCCGGCGCGGCGACGGTCGACCCGTTGAAGGCGGCCAAGAGAGCGGCGAAGAAAGCGTAGTTCTGGGCATAGTTCTGAGTAAGAGAAGCGTATGGCAACTATCGACATTCACGATCTGAGCGGGGCCAAAGTCGGAACGCTCGACCTGGCGGATGAGATCTTCGGCGCAGTCAACGAAGACTTGCTGTGGGAGGCGGTGAAACACTATCGCGCCTCACAGCGCGCCGGCACTCATGCTACTAAGAACCGCAAACTGGTTTCCGGTTCCGGCAAGAAACTGTGGAAGCAGAAGGGTACCGGAAGGGCCCGCGTCGGTTCCATTCGCTCGCCGCTGTGGCGGCATGGGGGCACGGTGCATGGACCGCAGCCGCGTTCCTATGACCATGCATTTCCGCGCAAGAAGTTGCTGGGCGCGTTGCGCTCCGCTCTGGCAGCCAAGTTTGCCGACGGGAAGTTAATTGTGGTGAACGCGTTTAAGGTGGACGAGGCTAAGACCAAGGGGTTCCGTGAGGCGCTCGACAAGCTGAAAGTGGATTCCACCGCGCTCCTGGTCGAAGTGGCGAATCACGGCAACCGCAACCTGGTGCTCAGTTCGCGCAATCTCGAAGGCATCGAGTTAGTGACCGGCAACGAAGTGCATCCTTATCACTTGCTGCGCTACGACCGCGCCATTTTTGCGCAGCCGGCGATTGAGAAGCTGCAGATTTCGCTGAAAGAGTCAGTCTCCAAACGCCGCCGACACGCGGCCGAGGCGGAAGGCGCGAAAAAGGCGGCAGGTTCTCCGCGGCGCCGGGTGCGGCATGAAAAAGCGGCGGAGGTGGCCTAGGGCCTAATCAATATGAAATCTGCGTACCAGATCATTCGCCGACCGGTGATTACCGAGAAGGGCCTGGCCATTAAGGAAAACCAGAACACCCTGGTTTTTCAGGTGGCGCAGAAGGCAACCAAGACGGAGATCAAGGAAGCCGTGCAGTCGATTTTCAAAGTGAAGGTGGCCGGGGTTCGCACCGCAAATTACCCGGGCAAGGAGCGGCGCCGGGGAAAGTTCGCTGGCTATCGCCCGGACTGGAAGAAAGCATACGTGCGTTTGAAGTCCGGCGAGAAGATGCCGGAGTACGCGCAGAATTTATAGTTCGATGGCCGTTCGTCGTGGGTCGTTGGCCGCAACGGACGGATGCAGTGGCAAGAAAAAGCTAAAGGCTAAGAGCTAATAGCTAAGAGCTGGTTTTTATGCCAATTAAGACTTACAGACCGACTACACAGACGCTGCGCTACCGGACCACGCTGGTCAATGATGACTTGACGGGCGTGAAGCCGCACAAGCCGCTGCTTGAGCCCAAACGGCGCACCGGCGGGCGCCGCAACAGCGGCGACATCACGCTGTGGCACCGCGGCGGCGGGCACAAGCGCAAATTGCGCATCATCGATTTCAAGCGCGATAAGACCGGAATTCCGGCGACGGTGGCGTCGATCGAATACGATCCCAACCGCTCGGCACGAATTGCGCTGTTGAGCTACGCTGACGGCGAGAAACGCTACATCCTGCAGCCGGACGGTTTGAAAGTCGGACAGAAAGTAGTAAGCGGGCCGGAAGCCGATATTCTGGTGGGCAATGCCTTGCCGCTGAAGAACATTCCCCCGGGCACGACCATCCACAACCTCGAGTTGAAGCCGGGGAAGGGCGCGCAAATGGTTCGGTCGGCGGGCGGCTCGGCGCAATTGGTGGCGAAGGAAGGCGAATACGCATTAGTGAAGCTGCCTTCCGGAGAGACCCGCAAGGTGGCGCAGGATTGCATGGCCACGATTGGCCAGGTCGGCAACCTCGACCACGAGAACATCACGATTGGCAAAGCCGGCAAGACGCGCTGGTTAGGGCGGCGTCCGGTCAACCGCGGCGTTTCCATGAACCCGGTCGACCATCCGCATGGGGGAGGCGAAGGTAAGACTTCAGGAGGCCGGCATCCCGTGACCCCCTGGGGGCAGCCGACGCGTGGTTATAAGACGCGGAACAATAAGCGCACCGACGCGTTTATCGTAAACCGCAGGAGTAAATAGCATTTCGCTGAAAGCTGAGAACTGAATTTATGGCACGTTCAACCAAAAAGGGACCGTTTGTTGATGGCTATCTGCAGCAGCGGATCGAAGCGATGAATTCGCGCAACGAGAAGAAAGTTTTGCGCACCTGGTCGCGGCGATCCACCGTGATTCCGGAGTTCGTGGGCCACACCATTGCGGTGCACAACGGCAAGAAATTTATTCCCGTGTACGTCACCGAAAACATGGTGGGCCATAAGCTGGGAGAATTCAGCTTTACCCGGCAGTTCAAGGGACACTCGATGCGGGCGGCGACCGAAACCGCCGCCAAGCCGGCAGGCGTGCCCGGCGGTCCGGGAGCGCCGGTTCCGGCGGCAGGAGCCGCAGCTCCGGCTGCGCCCGCGGCGCCAAAGGCATAGGAGAGGCGAATGGAATATCGAGCTCAAGCCCGCTTCATGCGCGTCTCGCCGCAAAAGGCGCGCCTGGTGCTGGATTTGATCAAGGGACGCAGGGTCGAGGATGCCCTGAATACCCTGGCGTTCACCAAGAAGCGCGTGGCCGCGACGGTCGAAAAGCTGCTGCGCTCGGCCCTCGAGAATGCGAACTATCTGAGCGCCGAAAAGAACATCGATGTCGACGTCGACCGGCTTTACGTCAAGCACGCCGTGGCCAACGATGGGCCGCGTATGAAGCGCATCCGGCCCGCTCCGATGGGACGGGCGTATCGCTATGTGCGGCGCATCGCGCATATCGAAATTGTGCTGGCGGAGCGTGCCAGAAAAAGTGAATCGGTGGCGACCGTGGTGGGAGAAGAAACCGCCGGCGCTGGCAGTCCCGCAAAGAGCAAGGCCAGAGCGAGAGGCAAGTCGCCATCCGGCAAGAGTAAGAAAAAAGCAGTGGGAGCGAGATAACCAGTTCTCGGTTATCAGTTCTCAGAGGAAACTGAACGCAGCGACGCAGGCTTAGGAGCAACGATGGGACAGAAGGTTCATCCTTACGGATTCAGGCTGGGTTACACCAAGCCGTGGAAGTCGCGCTGGTTTGTGGAGCGCGATTACGACAAGCTGCTGCTCGAAGACGTCAAGCTGAAAAACGAGCTCAAGGAAAAGCTGAAGTCGGCGGGCGTGAGCTCGATCGAGATCGAGCGTCCTGGCAACAAGCTGCGCGTGATTATCAAGACGGCGCGCCCCGGCATCATCATTGGACGCAAGGGCGCGGAGATCGACAAGCTCAAGCAGGATGTGCAGAAGCGGACGTCGCGCGAAGTGCACATCGATATCCAGGAAGTGCACAAGCCGGAGCTTGACGCGCAACTGGTTTCGGAATCGATTGCATTGCAGCTGGAAAAACGCGTCGGCTTCCGCCGTGCCATGCGCAAGGCAGTCGACTCGGCGCTGCGCTTTGGCTGCAAGGGAATCAAGGTGCGGGTAAGCGGACGGCTGAATGGGAACGAAATTGCCCGCTCCGAATGGTACCTGCAAGGCCGGTTGCCGCTGCATACGCTGCGCGCCGACATCGATTACGGTTTCACCGAAGCCCGCACCACCTATGGCGTGATCGGGGTGAAGTGCTGGGTCTACAAAGGCGAGATTTTGCCGACCAAGAAACGCGAGCCGCAGCAGGCCGGCGCGTTTAGTTAACGACTGACGACCAAGGGCTACTGATTTTATGTTGATGCCGAAGAAAGTGAAGTACCGGAAGCAGCAGCGCGGCCGCATGACCGGGAAAGCCTGGCGTGGCAGCGAGCTGGCGTTCGGCGATTTCGGGTTGAAAGTGCTCGAGCCAGGCTGGATCACCGACCGGCAGATCGAAGCCAGCCGCGTGGCTATGACCCGTTTCATCAAGCGCGGCGGAAAAATCTGGCTGCGCCTGTTTCCCGACAAGCCGGTGACCAAGAAGCCGGCCGAAACCCGTATGGGCAAGGGCAAAGGTGCTCCCGATCATTGGGTTGCCGTGGTCCGGCCGGGGAAGATTCTGTTTGAGATGGAAGGGGTGACGCCCCAGGACGCGGCGGAAGCCATGCGTCTGGCGTCCCACAAGCTGCCCTTGCGCACCACTCTGGTGAAGCGCGAAGGCGTGCACTGAGGAATTGAGGATTCGGGAGACTGCGATGAAACCGGAAAAAGTCCGCAACCTGACCGACGACGAATTGCGCCACCAGGAACGCGAGTTGGCCGACCAGCTTTTCAAGCTGAAGTTCCAGCTCAATATGGGACAGACCGAGAGTCTGAAGAAGATCCGCGGCCTGCGCAAAGATATTGCCCGGGTAAAGACGGTGGCCCGCGAACGTGAACTGGCCGCCGGGGAGAGGAAGTAATGCCCGAGACCAAAACACAGCATCCGCAGGCGGAGAAGGTTAGCCGGCAGAAGCATGTGGTCGGCGAAGTGGTTTCGAACCGCATGCAGAAGACGATCGTGGTCCGAGTGGTGCGCAAGAAAGCGCATCCGTTTTATGGCCGGGTAGTTTCGAAAGCCAAGAAGTTCTACGCCCACGACGAGAAGGGCGAAGCCCGCGTGGGCGATGTGGTACGTCTCGAAGAGACCCGGCCACTTTCGAAGCTGAAACGCTGGCGCCTGAAAGAGATCGTGCGCCGTTCGGCGCTGGTGCCGGAGGTAGCGGTCCCGGAAGTGCGCTAGAACGCCGGGTGTAAAGGGAGATTCTCTATGGCCGTGATGATGCGAAGCATGCTCGAGGTCGCCGACAACTCCGGCGCCCGCAAGCTGCAGATGATTCTGCCACTGGGCGGAGGCACAGGATTGCGAGCCCGGCTAGGAGACGTGATAACGGCCAGCGTGAAGGAAGCGGCCCCGGATGGACAGGCGAAGAAGGGAACCGTGGTCAAGGCGGTGATCGTCCGTACCCGCAAGGAACACCGGCGCCGGGATGGCACGTACATCCGTTTCGACCAGAACGCGGCGGTGCTTATTAACGAGGGTGGAGAGCCGGTGGGTACGCGCGTATTTGGTCCCGTGGCCCGCGAGCTGCGGGAGAAAAAGTTTCTGAAGATCGTCTCCCTGGCGCCGGAAGTTTTATAAGCGGGTACCAGAGCGGGACAGCTATAACGAAAGGTTGGCAATGGCAACGGTAGCAACGGCACATAAGCGGGTGGATATCCGGCGGAACGATACGGTGAAGGTCATCACCGGGCGTGACAAGGGAAAAGAAGGGCGTGTGCTCCGCGTGTTCCCCGGCGACGGCAAGCTCCTGGTGGAGCACGTCATGATCGTCAAGAAGCACGTCCGCCCCAATCCGCAGCGCAATATCAAAGGTGGGATTGCGGAACAGGAAAGCCGGATCTCGCTTTCCAACGTGCAGCTGGTCTGTGCCACCTGCGGCCCGGTGCGCATCGGACATGAAGTTCGTGGCGATCGCAAGGTGCGGGTGTGCAAGAAGTGCGGGACCACGCTGGATAAATAGGAAACGTTATGGCGAAAGAAAAAAAAGAGAAAAAAGGGGCGCCGCAGGAGGAGCAGCGGCCTCCTGAGGCAGCGCGGCACAGCGCCAAAGAGACTCCGCGGCTGAAAGACCGCTTCCGCAAGGAAATTGCGCCCGCGCTGATGAAGGAATTCGACTTCAAGAATCCCATGGCCGTGCCGCACGTGCACAAGGTTGTGGTGAATATGGGTGTCGGCGAAGCGACGCAGAACGCGAAGGTGCTGGATCCGGCGGTGGCCGAACTCACGCAGATCACCGGACAAAAACCCGTGATCACGCGGGCCAAGAAGTCGATCGCGGCCTTCAAGGTGCGCGAAGGCCAGCCGATTGGCGCCATGGTGACGCTGCGTGGCGACCGTATGTACGAGTTTCTGGACCGGCTGCTGAACGTGGTGCTGCCGCGCGTGCGCGATTTCAAGGGAGTTTCGACCAAATCGTTCGACGGGCGGGGCAACTACACGCTCGGTCTGCACGATCAGCTGATTTTCCCGGAGATCGACTATGCCCGGGTGGACAAGCTGAAGGGCATGAACGTGACCATTGTGACCACTGCGGCGAACGACAATCAGGCGCGGGCGCTGCTGAAGCATTTGGGAATGCCGTTCAGAGCGTAAGAATTGAGAGATTGACTCATTGATTCATTGAGTCAGTGAGTGACAGGACAACCAGACTGGAAATGAGTCAATGAATGATTTCAGTGACTCAATCGAAAGGTTTCATGACCACAGCGAAACGAGTCAAGGACGCGAAGATCGAGAAGAAATTCGAGCAGGCGCGCGGCAAAGAGCAGAAGCCAAAGTTCTCCACGCGCCGGCACAACCGCTGCAAGCTGTGCGGACGGCCGCGTGCATATCTCCGTAAGTTTGGCCTCTGCCGGCTGTGTTTCCGGCAACTGGCACTGCGGGGCGAGATTCCTGGGGTTTCAAAGTCGTCCTGGTAACGGCGTCGTTGGTTGCTGGTTGTCAATCGTTGGCCAAGCTGGGCAACTAGACAGCGGCAAACGACCAATGACTAACAGCCGAAGTTGAAGTTGAAGCTGCCGCAGGTTCTCCGCTGGACGCGGAGCGAACGGGTGGCCAGAGGAGAAGCAAAAACATGAGGTTGACCGATCCGGTCGCAGACATGCTGGCACGAATCCGCAACGCGATTCGTGCCCGCCACCAGAAAGTGGATGTCCCCGCTTCCAAGCTGAAGCTGGAGATCGCCCGTATTCTGAAAGAAGAGGGTTATGTCTCTAACTTCAAGGCCACGGAAGAAGAGGGCCATAAGGTGATTCGCATCTACCTGAAGTACGGCAACAACAACGAAGCCGCCATCTCGAATGTCGAGCGCGTGTCCCGGCCGGGCTGCCGGGTGTATGTGCGGCGTAGCGAGATTCCTCCGGTGCTGGGCGGGATGGGGATCAACATTTTGACCACGCCGCGCGGCGTGATGACCGGCCGCCAGGCACGCAAAGCGGGGGTAGGCGGGGAACTGCTCTGCGAGATTTGGTAACAGAACAGCTTTTAGCTCTTGGCCTTTAGCCATTGGCTAGAGGCAAAAATGATGGAGCTAAAAGCCAATAGCTAGAGGCTAAGAGCTGGTGTTATGTCGAGAATTGGAAAAAAGCCGATTGCGATTCCCAAAGGGGTTACGGTAAAGATTGAAGGCAATACCGTGGCCGTTCAGGGTCCCAAGGGAAAGCTGGACACACAACTGCCGCAAGGCATTGCGATGCAGCAGCAGGATGGGCATCTGCTTGCCGTTCGGGAGAATGATTCCCAATCCGCCCTCCATGGCTTGGCTCGCGCCCTGGTGAACAATGCCGTCGAGGGTGTGACCAAGGGGTGGACCCGGGAACTGGAAATTGTAGGCATTGGCTACCGTGCTGAGCTGAAAGGCAAGGGGACAGTGGTATTCAGTCTGGGATATTCGCACCCCATTGAATACCCGCTGCCCACCGGGGTGGACGTTACGGTCGATCCCAAACAGACCAAGTTGATGCTCAGCGGTATTGACCGCCAGAAGGTCGGACAGGTGGCGGCGGAGATGCGCAGCCTGCGCCCGCCTGATCCGTATAAGAACAAAGGTGTGCGCTATGCAGGTGAGCGCTTGAAGAAGAAAGTTGGCAAGACGGGAGCGAAATGATCGCGCTTGGCGGGCGTGAGGCAGAGCGAAAGCGATGCCGGGAGTCCGCCGCGATCATCCCGAGCGGCAGCGAGGGATCCCCCGGAGATCTGTATCGGCATAGGCCGATCAGACTGAGGATTGAATCTATGCTTACGCAGCATTCCAAAAACGTAACCCGGCGGCGAGTGCACGAGCGCATCCGCAAGAAGGTTCTGGGCACAGCGGAGCGGCCACGTCTGAATGTGTATCGCTCGCTCAATCATGTTTACGTGCAATTGATTGACGACCTTCAGGGTGCCACGCTGGTCTCGGCAAACTCCGCCGAAGGCAAGAAAGGCGAGCGGCGCACAGGCGGCAATGTGGCGGCAGCCAAGCAAGTGGGCAAGGCGATCGCCGAGCGCGCCAAGGCCAAAGGGATTACAAAGGTCGTATTCGACCGTGGCGGTTATATCTACCACGGAAGAGTGAAGGCCCTGGCCGATGCCGCACGCGAAGCAGGATTACAGTTTTAAAATCAGCTCTTAGCTTTTAGCTCTTGGCTTTTAGCCAAACTCGGAAGGCTTGGGTTAGAGTCCGAAAGACTTTGGAGCGAGAACAGAATGGACCGGAATGCCAACAGTGATTAAGAAACTCGATGCGGGAGCGTACCAGCTCAAGGACCAGGTAGTGGCCATCAACCGCGTTACCAAAGTGGTCAAGGGAGGCAAGAACCTCTCCTTCGCGGCCTTGGTGGTGGTAGGCGATCCCAGCGCAGCCGTGGTCGGATATGGATCGGGGAAGGCGAAAGAAGTTCCTCAGGCCATCCGCAAAGGAATCGAATCAGCCAAGAAGAATCTGGTCAGGGTCAACCTCACACAGACCTCCATCCCACACACCGTCCTGGGCCGGTTCGGCTCCGGCATGGTGTTGCTGAAGCCGGCGGCAGAAGGCACCGGCGTGATCGCCGGCGGTGCGGTACGCGCGGTGATGACTTCGGCGGGCGTGCAGAATGTGCTCACCAAGTCGATCGGCACGACCAATCCGCACAACGTGGTGAAAGCGACCTTTGATGCGCTGAAGCGACTGAAGAACCGGGCTGACGTTGCCGCCCTGCGCGGCAAGACCGCGGAGGAGTTGTGATGACGGCCAAGACGAAGACCGAAAAAGCCGGCGCCGGCAAACTCCACTTGAAGTGGGTGCGGTCGGCGATTTGTGCGCCCGTAAAGCAGAAGAGAGTAGTCAAGGGGCTGGGCTTCACCCGGCTGAACCAGATTGTGGAGCGTCCGGATACACCCGCCATTCGCGGGATGGTGGCGAAAGTGCCGCATCTGGTGGAGATTTTGCCGTAAGCGCTGTCAGCTTTCAATCAAGCTGATAGCTGACGGCTGATAGCTGAGAGCTCATTTATGAATCTTTCGAATTTACGAGCGCCAAAGAAAGCGTCGGAAAAACGCAAACGGGTGGGCCGGGGCATGGGGTCGGGCATGGGCAAGACGTCCACGCGCGGACACAAGGGCCAGCGCTCGCGCAGCGGTTCGCGCATGATGCGCGGTTTTGAAGGCGGCCAGATGCCGTTGCACCGCCGCATGCCTAAGCGGGGTTTCACTAATATCTTCCGCACGGAATACTCCATCGTGAACCTCGAGAAGCTGGCGGCGCTGGGAGAGGCAACCATCACTCCTGAAGTGCTCCGCAAAGCTGGAGTGATCAAGACGAAACATCCGGTGAAGATTTTGGGTGATGGCGAGTTATCTGCGGCGCTGACCGTGCACGCCCATAAGTTCTCGAAGTCAGCCCAGGAAAAGATCACCAAAGCTGGCGGCAAGTTTGAGGTCTTGCAGTAAATGTTCGAAAAGCTGGCCAACATCTTTCGTATCCCGGATCTGCGCAAGAGGATTCTGTTCACCCTAGCCATGCTGGCGGTGTACCGGCTCGGCGGACACATTCCCACGCCCGGCATCAACACCGACAAACTGCAGCAGTTCTTCGAACAGAATCGGGGCTCGCTGCTTGGCTTCGTCGACTTGTTCAGCGGCGGCAACCTGCGTCGTCTCACCATCTTTGCCTTGGGCATCATGCCCTACATCACGGCCTCCATCATTTTGCAGTTGCTCACAGTGGTTTATGAGCCGCTGGCCAAGCTGCAAAAAGAAGGCGAGCTGGGGCGCAAGAAAATTACCCAGTGGACCCGCTATCTGACAGTGATTTTGAGTGCGATCCAGTCCTTCGGGATCGCCCTCAGCCTGCAGAAGGCCGGCGATTTTGTGGTCACTCCGGGGCCGGGCTTCATCCTCATGACCATGCTGACTCTGACCACGGGCAGCGCCTTCATCATGTGGCTGGGCGAGCAGATTACCGAACGAGGCGTCGGGAATGGCATGTCGCTCCTGATCTTTGCCGGCATTGTAGTGGGTTTGCCGCGCGGCGTGGCTGATCTGGTCGACAAGGTGAAAAACAATGCCTGGGGATCGTTCACTCCGGTAGCGATGATCCTGCTTCTGGCGGTGATGGTCCTGATCGTGGCCTTTATCGTCTATGTTGAGCGAAGCGAGCGGCGAATTCCAGTGCAGTACGCCAAGCGGGTTGTGGGCCGGAAGGTGATGGGAGGTCAATCCACGCATTTGCCCTTGCGGGTGAATGCGGGCGGCGTAATGCCGGTGATTTTTGCGTCCTCGATTCTCACGTTGCCGCAGACCGTTTTGTATGGCTGGCGGGACAATCGCTACTTCGGACAGTTGATTAAAGCCCTGGGCTGGGGTGAGCCGCTTTACACGTTCCTTTACGCCGTGGGCATCATCTTCTTCGCATATTTTTACGTTTCGATTGTCTTCAACCCGAACGAGGTTGCGGACAACATGCGCAAGTACGGCGGATTTATTCCCGGCATTCGCCCCGGCAAACGGACCGCCGATCACATTAACGAGATACTCACCCGCATAACGCTGGTCGGGGCGCTGTATCTGATTATCATTTCCTTTATTCCCGAGTGGATGATCACGGGTATCCACCTGAACCACCTGCCGGGGGCCATTGGGGCATTTTTCGAGCGGCTGCCGCCGTGGGTGACCAATGGACTGGGTGTGAATTTCTACTTCGGCGGCACCTCGTTGTTGATTGTTGTGGGCGTAGCCATGGACACGGTGACGCAGATCGAGGCGCAGCTAATTATGCGCCATTACGACGGCTTCACTCCCAAGAGCGGGCGCATTCGTGGCCGCCGCTGGTAATCGCGACCAACTTCGTCCAGGCGTGAAGCGCGCGGGTACGCGGCAGGAAGGCTTGGGGGCCAGTTCGATGGCGGAGGAGACGGCGCAGAGCGTCGGGCCGGTGATTTTGCTTGGACCGCCAGGCGCTGGCAAGGGCACGCAATCCCGGCGGATTGTAGAACGCTACGGCATCCCACAGATCTCCACCGGAGACCTTTTACGGGAAAACGTGCGGCAGGGTACTGTGCTGGGCCGGCAGGTCAAGGACGTGATGGCC
Source organism: uncultured Acidobacteriota bacterium (assembly GCA_963759395.1). Taxonomy (GTDB): domain Bacteria; phylum Acidobacteriota; class Terriglobia; order Terriglobales; family Acidobacteriaceae; genus CAVWZH01. Next base: position 1,420,653 of record CAVWZH010000007.1, read on the forward strand.
CGGGGCGATTTGGTGCCCGATGAACTGATGTACGACATGGTGGCGGAGCGCCTGCGGCAGACCGACTGCGAGCACGGTTATGTTCTGGACGGCTTTCCACGCACCTCGGCCCAGGCCGCGTGGCTGGATGCGTTCTTGCAACGCGAGTTCTTTGAAAACCTGCAGCGCGGCAAGTGTCTGCCGATTGTGATACGCATCGACGTGGACTATAATCAGTTGGTGCGCCGCATCACTGGGCGCCGTTCCTGTCCTGTCTGTGGGCGGATTTACAACGTCTACTCCCAGCCACCCCTCGTCGCCGATACCTGCGATGTTGACGGTTCCAAGCTGGTGACCCGTGATGACGACCGCGAGGAAGTCATCCGGGAACGTCTGTCCGCTTACGAACTGCAAACCACGCCCGTGGTCGAATACTACGGCCGCAAAGGACGGCTGCATTGTGTAAACGGGGATGCGCCGGTGGAACAGGTGACGAAACAGATTTGGCAGTTGCTGGAAACCCAGCGAGACACCAGTAGTTGAGGAATGGCGATTGTCTGCAAATCGGCGGCGGAGCTGGAAAAGATGCGGCATAGCGGCCGCATCGTGCGTGAGGTGCTCGATCATGTGCGCGGGCTGGTGACGCCCGGCGCCACCACCATGGATCTGGAACGGGCGGCCGAGCGCAAGATCAAGGACTTGGGCGCCAAGCCGGCGTTCAAAGGATATTACGACTATCCCTGTGTGCTGTGTACGTCGGTGAACGATGAAATTGTCCACGGCATTCCGTCGGAGAAGCGGGTGCTGAAAGCGGGGGACATCGTCTCGATCGACTGCGGTGTCGTGCTGGACGGATATTATGGGGATGCAGCCATTACTGTGCCGGTGAATGGTTCGCTGACGCCAGAGTTGCAGAAGCTGCTGGAAGTGACTGAAGCCTCGCTGTACCGGGGTATCGAGGCGGCGCGCATCGGCAACGCGGTGGGAGACGTGGGCGCGGCGGTTCAGGAGTACGTAGAAGCCAACGGTTTCAGCGTGGTGCGTGAGTTTGTTGGGCACGGAATTGGTACGCGCTTGCATGAGGAACCGCAGGTCCCGAACTTTGGTACGCGCGGCCACGGCGCCCGGCTGCGTGAGGGCATGGTGCTGGCCATTGAACCGATGGTCAATTCCGGTAAGCCCGGTACGCGCGTGCTCGACGATAAGTGGACGGCGGTGACTGCCGATGGTAGTTACAGCGCGCATTTCGAGCATTGTGTGGCAGTCACGAAAGATGGGCCAGTGATTTTGACGCAGTAGTAGCTCTTGGCTTTTGGCTCTTAAGCTTTTAGCTAAAAGCCAAGAGCCAAAAGCTAACAGCTGACGCTAAGGGGTGCATGAGCAAAGTTGAGGCGTTTGCGCGGCGTTTGAGCCGCGCGCCGAAATCCTGACCCTGAGCCGGTTTTGCGAAGGGGAAGGAACCGGTCGAGAGAATTTAAGGAGTCGATGAGCAAAGAAGACGCGATTGAAGTTGAGGCGTCTAGCGGGCGTTAGCGAAGCGGGAGCCCGCTGCCGAAATCCCGAGCGACGCGAGGGATCTCCTGCTTGAGAAACTTAAGGGGTGCATGAGCAAAGAAGACGCGATTGAAGTGATGGCAGTAGTGCTCGAGCCACTACCCAACGCTATGTTCCGGGTAGAACTGGAAAACAAGCACCAGGTCCTGGCACACGTTTCCGGGAAAATGCGCAAGAACTTCATTCGCATTCTGCCGGGAGATAAGGTTGCAGTTGAACTTTCGCCCTACGATCTGAATCGTGGGCGAATTGTATATCGGTACAAATGAATGAGGTTGTGTGGGGACGGGTCTTCGACCCGTCCGGGCGGGTCAAAGACCCGCAGCCATGCAGGCAAAGGGAGTTATGAAAGTCAGAGCTTCGGTAAAGAAAATTTGCGACAAGTGCAAGGTCATCCACCGCAAGGGTGTGGTGCGGGTGATCTGCGTGATTTCCAAGCATAAGCAACGGCAGGGATAAGCTCGCCGGAGAGGGTACAGAAGAATGGCACGCATTGCAGGGGTGGATCTGCCGCGCAATAAACATGTGTACATTGCGCTGACTTACATCTATGGGATCGGGAACCCGCGCTCGGCCCGCATCCTCAACCAGGCAAAAGTGGACCCCATGAAAAAAGTGCAGGACCTGGGTGAAGATGAAGTGAACCGAATCCGCCAGGTTATCGAAAGCGAAGGCATGGTGGAAGGCGATCTGCGCAAAGAGATTTCGATGAACATCAAGCGGCTCATCGAAATCGGGTCCTATCGCGGGTACCGCCACCGGCGCAACTTGCCGGTGAGGGGGCAGCGCACGCACACTAACGCGCGCACTCGCAAGGGCCCGCGCAAGGGTACGGTCGCGATTAAGAAAAAGGCGGCAGCGAAAACTTAGCAGTGGCGAGTGGTCAGTGGCTAGTTTGCCGACGACCACCACTGCAAACACAGGAAATTAGTCACCGACCACTGGACACTAACTATGGCGAAACCCGCAGCAGCAGGAGCAACCACCGGCACCCCGGCGGCGCCGGAGAAAAAAGGCAAGAAGAAGCAGTTCAAAAAGAAGGAACGCAAACACGTTCCATTCGGTGTGGTCCACATCCAGGCCTCGTTCAACAACACGATCGTGACTATTTCCGATCCCGCCGGGAATGTATTGGCCTGGAAGAGTTCGGGCTCGCTCGGCTTCCGCGGTTCGCGCAAGGGAACGCCGTTCGCTGCCCAGCAGGCGGCCATGAACGCCGCCAATCAGGCCCGCGACCACGGGGTGCGAACGGTGGAAGTGCGGGTCAGCGGCCCTGGTTCGGGGCGGGAATCTGCGATTCGAGCTTTGTCCGCTGCCGGCATCGAGGTGCGGTCGATTCGCGATTCGACGCCCATTCCTCACAATGGCTGCCGGCCGCCGAAGCGGAGAAGGGTGTAAGAATCGTGGCTAGTGATCAGTGACTGGTGGCTGGTCACGACCGAATCGCTAACCACTGATCATCAGCAACTAGCCACTGATTTATCGTCCGGGAAGAAGGGTTGAAGCCAAGCCCGTAAACCGGTCATCTAAGGAGAATACAACTTGGCACGTTACACCGATGCAGTTTGCCGTCTTTGCCGCCGTGAGGGCATGAAGCTGTTCCTCAAAGGCTCGAAGTGCTTCAGCGATAAATGTCCCATCGAGAAGCGCAATTTTGCTCCCGGACAACACGGGAAAGACCGTAAAGCCAAGATCGTGGGCTACGGCCTGCAGTTGCGCGAGAAGCAGAAAACCAAGCGGATTTACTTTACCCAGGAAGGCCAGTTCCGAAACTACTTCGAGAAGGCCGCCCGCTCGAAAGGCGTGACCGGCGAGTTGCTGCTGCAGCAACTGGAGCGCCGGCTGGACAATGTGGTTTACCGTTTGGGATTCGGAGTGTCCCGCCGCCAGGCGCGCCAGTTGGTGCGTCACGGCCACGTTCACGTGGATGGACGGAAGGTCAACATTCCCTCCTACGAGGTGAGCGTTGGCGAAGAGATCACGATTCGTGAAGGCAGTCGCAAGCTGGCGATCCTGGAGCAGGCGAAGGAGTTCGCCAGTCACCAGAACTCGCCGAACTGGCTGGAGATCGATCGCGACGCTTACAAAGGGCGCGTTCTGGCCCTGCCCAAGCGCGAAGACATCAATCTGCCGGTCAACGAGCAGTTGATTGTGGAGTTGTATAGCAAATAAGAGCAGTGACTAGTGGCTAGTTACTAGTCACTAACCACTAACAACTGACTGATTTCTGGTCCACATTTCGCGCCAGATCAGCCTTTGCTGAGAATTGACCTGAGTTCGGACCAACTCCGGGAGTCAGCACTGAGCCAAACGGCCGAAGGAGAAACAAATGCTTTGGAAGGGCTTTCAAAAACCGAAACGTCTTGCAGTTGATACTTCAACCTTAACCGATAAGTACGGCATTTTCTGGGCGCAGCCCTTTGAGCGCGGATTCGGCACTACGATTGGCAATGCCCTGCGCCGCGTGTTGCTTTCCTCCATCGAAGGCGCGGCTGTAACCGCGGTCAAGATTGAAGGTGTGCTGCACGAATTCCAGTCGATTCCCGGCGTTGTGGAAGACGCTACCGACATCATCCTCAACCTGAAGCAGATTCCTTTCAAGTTGAGTGGAGATGCGCCGAAGGCCATCTATCTGCGCGCCGATCAGCCGGGTATCGTCACTTCGGGCATGATTGAGGCCGACGCCGACGTCGAAGTGCTGGACAAAGACGTCTATGTCGCCACGGTCAGCGAAGGCGGCAAGCTCGACATGGAGATGCGCCTCAAGCGCGGGCGCGGTTACGTCTCTGCCGACAAGAATTTCGACGAAGATCTCGGCATCGGATTCATTCCGATCGATTCCGTTCACTCGCCAGTACGCAAGTGCAATTACACGGTCGAGGCGGCGCGGTTGGGGCAGATCACCGACTACGACAAGCTCACTCTCGAAGTATGGACCAACGGCTCCATCACTCCGGCCGATTCGATCGGGCTGGCGGCGAAGCTGCTGAAGGACCACATGAACATCTTCATCAATTTCGAAGAGGACATCGAGACCACGAGCACGTCCGACGAGCGCAAGCCTGAGATCAAGAACGAGAACTTGAATCGTTCGGTCGAAGAACTGGAACTCTCGGTGCGCAGTTACAACTGCCTGAAGAACGCGAACATTCAGACTATCGGCGAACTGGTGCAAAAGACCGAAGCCGAAATGCTGAAGACCAAGAACTTCGGGCGAAAGTCGTTGAACGAAATTAAGGAAATTCTGTCGTCCATGGGGTTGAGCCTGGGAATGAAGATCGACGAGCATGGCAACGCTGTGCCGGGCCCGACTTCCAACCAGATTCTGCCGGCTTCGGCTTACGGACCAGACGACCAGCTATAGAAACAAGTGGTCAGTGGCTAGTGATTAGTGGCCAGAAGAATCCTCTGAGCAGACACTATTCACTGACCACTAGCCACTAACCACTGAGGTTCAAAATGCGTCACAAAGTTGCAGGATTTAAACTGGGTCGGACGACGTCGCACCGCCGCTCGCTGCTGCGGAACCTGGTAACTTCGCTCATTCTCGAAGAGCGGATTGAAACCACCATTCCCAAGGCCAAGGCCATGCGGCCAATCGCGGAGAAGATGATCACGCTCGGCAAACGGGGCGACTTGGCCGCCCGCCGCCAGGCCCACTCGTATCTCATGACCAGTGCGGCCGTGGATAAGTTATTCGACACTATCGGTCCCCGCTTTGGCGACCGCGAAGGCGGCTTCACGCGCATGGTACGCATCGGCTGGCAAAAGGGCGATGGCGCTGACAAAGCTTTTGTCGAGTTGCTGGGCAGCGAAAAGCTGCAGGAAGAGAAAAAGCAGAAACGCGCCGAAACCCGTGCCAAACGTGCTGCTGAGGCTAAGAAGGCGATGGAAGAAGCCGAGGCGCAGGCGGGTGGAAGCGAAGCCGCAGCCTCTGAAGGCGGCGAAAAGGGCGAAAAGAAGGAATAGGGCTGTATTGCGCTAACAGCTCTGCGGGACGGGCGTCAGCCCGTCCCTTTCTCTATCTAGCTCTCCAAATGCCGGTTTCTCTGGTCAGGCGTACATGTCCGTCCGCGTCAATCGCCCGTAATCTTGTCTTGGAATGGCGGGCCCTTAGACTGGTGTGAGGGCCATGGAGTTTTCCCGCACACAAATGGTTATCGCAGGCGGCGCAGGCGCGCTGCTGCTCGTGATCTTCTTCGGCTACCTTCTCTGGCTGAATGGACAAGGCCCAGTTCTTGCGCGGTCGGAAGATCGCGATCCGCTCTCAGGTATTCCGAATTCAATCTCCATGAATCCTTTGCGCGACAGGACTTCTGAGCGCGAGGCTGCCAAATTCATCCGTGCTATGCATGATGGCCAATGCCGGGAGGAACTTGCGACCTGGGAGAAGGATTATCGGAGAAAATATGCCGAGTTCATCTGTGGGTCTGAAGCCAGACATCCGCTGCTTTCCTGGGAACTGGTGGAGTGGGAAGACACGCCGCCCCTCCGGATCCTCCACTATCGCGGAAAGCGGGTTACCACGCCGGGACAGAAGGGCACCTACAAAGAACTCTTGTCCGTCACCTTGGAAAACAAGTCCGGCGAATGGGTGGTCACGAAGTACGACGCCATGTATTAGCCCGCATCCCGCAGCTCAGGCGCGACGCTGCGGTGACTTCGATCCTTCCTATAGAACCAAAGAAAGATGACTGCCTGAGCCACGAAGGCAGCTACGCTGTCCAGCACCACGTCATGCAAGGCTCCGGTGCGCGAAGGCAGATACGTCTGATGCCACTCGTCCAGAGATGCCACAAAGGCGGTCATCAGCCAAGCAATTCTGGCCCACTGGATCGACCACCCCCGGCCCGCGAGTGGCAAAGTTACCTTCCAGGCGCGAAACAGAAGCCAGCTGAGTATGAAATAGCCAACGAAGTGACCAGACTTGCGGATGTAGAAGTGCCACGTGTCAAAGCGCGAGGGATCGAGTCCAATCACAAAGTGCAGCACAGGATACAGAATGCGGCTGGTGTTATCGGAAGAACCCAGATTCGTCGACTCAGTGGCGATCACGCCCAGCCAGAGGCCCGCGGCAATCCACGCCTTGAGCTGCTGTTGGTGGGACGAGGTCAAGCGAGAACGCCCGGGGAAAGAAATCGCAATGCACCAGGCACCGAGGGCTCACTCCACAGCATAGTTGGGAGCTTCACGAGTAATCATCACATCATGGACGTGGCTCTCGCGCAAGCCGGCCCCGCTGATGCGGACAAAGCGTGTTTTTTGCAGGAGCTCCGGGATGGTAGAGCAGCCGCAATATCCCATGCCCGACTTCAATCCTCCGACCATCTGATGCACGATCATAGCCACTGAACCGCGATAGGGGACGCGACCTTCGATACCTTCCGGAACCAGCTTGGCCAGCCGGTTCGATTCGTCGCCGTCGAGACCCATGGCCGTCGAGGAATCGCCGTCCGAGCCTTGAAAATAGCGTTCACTCGATCCCGCCGCCATCGCGCCCAATGAGCCCATGCCGCGATACGACTTGAAGCTGCGGCCCTGATAGAGGATCAGTTCGCCCGGACTTTCGTCAGTTCCGGCGAACAACGATCCGATCATCACCGTACTGGCGCCGGCGGCCAGCGCTTTGGTGATGTCACCTGAATACTTGATGCCGCCATCCGCGATCACTGGAACTCCTACATCTTTCGTGGCCCGGTAAGCCTCTGCGATCGCCGTGATTTGCGGCACGCCGGCCCCGGTTACCACGCGGGTGGTGCAGATTGACCCCGGTCCGATGCCTACTTTCACGGCATCAGCCCCTGCCCTGGCCAGTTCGCAGGCGCCGTCGAAAGTAGCAACGTTGCCGGCGATCAGATCGACCTCCGGAAGCTTCGACTTCACCAGTTTGACCGCTTCCAGCACTCGGGAAGAATGCCCGTGAGCGCTGTCAATGACCACAACGTCGACCTTGTTTTTGAAAAGTTCCTGGGCACGCTCTAGAAAGTCCCCGGTTGCGCCGATCGCCGCGCCCACGCGCAGACGGCCGTGAGAATCTTTCGCGGCGTTGGGATATTTGAGTTTCTTCTGAATGTCTTTGACGGTAATCAGGCCCTTGAGATTGTATTTGTCGTCAACCACGAGCAGCTTCTCAACCCGGTGCTCGTGCAGAATGTTTTCTGCGTCCTCCAGCGTAGTGCCAACGGGAACGGTGATGAGATTTTCTTTCGTCATCACTTTGCTGATAGGGACATCGAAACGGGTTTCGAACCGCAGGTCCCGATTGGTGAGGATTCCCACCAGTTTTCCTTCCTTGGTAATCGGGACGCCGGAAATCTTGTATTTCCGCATAACATCGAGAGCGTCGGAAACCTTAGCGTCGGGAGACATGGTGACCGGATCGACAATCATGCCGCTCTCGGAACGCTTTACCTTGTCGACTTCGTTGGCCTGCTGCTCAATCGTGAGGTTGCGATGGATGGTTCCGATCCCGCCCTGTTGCGCCAGGCCAATTGCCATGTGGGATTCCGTCACCGAATCCATCGCGGCGCTGATAATCGGAATATTCAACCGGATGTTGCGCGTAAGCTGGGTCTGCGTACTGGCGAGCGCCGGGACAACATCGGAGCGGGCAGGCAGAAGCAACACGTCATCGAAGGTCAGCGCCTCAGGAACAGGAAAATGAATCATATGTGTCTCGACGGAGAAGAATAGACATCATTCTAGAGACACCGGACGGCTGGCGCAAATCGACTGCTAGATTGTTCTCCGGACCAGGGGGCACGACTTTTCGAATGACTCTGCAATCCACACTGTCTCTGAAAGCGACTCGCCAAACCAGGGGCCGTGCAGCTTTGTAATTTCGCAGTGATGGGCGTATATTTGTAGCTAGAAACTGTTGTGTAGTACCAGTACGTGGCGAAACACACCAGTGGGCGCAAGCCCACTTTTTAGTTTCGGGCGGATTTGGCGGGCGGCGGGCCACGCTAAGTCCTTGGTTTCATGACATTTGGTGTTGAGAGAGTACAGGCGATCGCGGAGCGCGTGGCAGCTTCCGCCGGGCTCGAAATCGTCGAGGTCGAGTTGCGTGGCGGAGGCAAAGCCCGGATGCTGCGCATCGTGATTGACAAGCCGGGAGGAGTCACGCACGACGATTGCGCGAGGTTAAGCAGGGAAGTGAGCACCATCCTCGACGTGGAGGATCCTGTTCCCGGTGGCTCGTACGTCCTGGAAGTTTCGTCTCCGGGATTGGATCGCAAGCTGGTTCGGGCGGCTGACTACGAACGCTTCACTGGCAGCCGGGTCAAGCTGACGACCAGACAGCCAATCAACGGCAACCGTCATTTTGAGGGCCGTCTGGAGAGATTTCAGCAGGGGCGGCTGACACTGGATGTTAGCCCAGCGCGAAAGAAGGCCCGTACCGGATTGCCGGAGCAAAAGCTGGAGATTGATCTGGCCAACGTCGAGAAGGCCAACCTGGTGCCCGAGCTTTGATATTGGAATGAGTTTCAGAACGAACTTCGGAATGAATTATGGCAAGCGAGCTTTATAACATCATCGACGCAGTAAGCCGGGAAAAAGGCATTGATCCGCAAATTGTAGTCAGCGCAGTGGAAGACGCCATTGTTGTCGCCACGCGCAAGTACTACAAGACGCAAGAGAACCTGCGCGCGGAGCTGGACAAAGAAACTGGAAAGATCAATGCGTTCGCAGTCAAGAGCGTGGTTGAAGGGCCGGAGCAGGTGGAAGATCCGTTGCTGCAGATCACGCTTGAAGACGCACGGAAAGTTGATCCGAGTCTTGAAGTGGGCGGCGAGTTGCGCATTCCCAAAGTCACCGAAGGTATTCTCGGCCGCATTGCCGCACAACTGGCCAAGCAGGTGATTTTCCAGAAAGTGCGCGAGGCCGAACGCGACACTGTCTACAACGAGTACATCGGCCGCGTGGGCGAGATCGTAAACGCCACGGTAAAGCGGATTGAGGGCCCGGATGTGATCTTCGACCTGGGCAAAGCCGAGTCGCGTATGCCGCGCAAAGAACAATCGCGGCTTGAGTCTTTCGCGATCGGGGAACGTGTGAGAGTGGTGATTGCCCGCGTCGAGAAGGCTTCCAAGGGGCCCGCAGTCGTAGTTTCGCGTGCCGCGCCGGAACTGGTGCAGCATTTGTTCCAAACCGAGGTGCCCGAAATCTACGACAACACGGTTGTGATCCGCGCCATTGCTCGCGAAGCGGGTGAGCGCACGAAGATTGCGGTGATGTCGAAGGACAAGGACGTAGACGCAGTGGGCGCCTGCGTCGGCATGAAAGGCATGCGGGTTCAGTCGATCATTCGCGAACTGCGCGGCGAAAAGATCGACATCATTGAATACCATGAAGACGCGGTAACCTTTGCGGAGAAGGCCTTGCAGCCGGCGAAGGTCAGCCGGGTTTCTGTGCTGGACACGGCCGATAAGCATCTCGAGGTGGTGGTCGATGACAGCCAGCTTTCATTGGCCATTGGCAAAAAGGGCCAGAACGTCAGGCTTGCTGCCAAGTTGCTCGGCTGGAAGATCGACATCAAGAGCGAGGAAGAGAAGCGTCAGGAAGTGGAGCAGCAGATGTCGGCACTGGTGGGCACGGCTGCGACTCCGCTGGAGAGTGTTACTGGTCTGGGTGAAGGCTTGATCGAGAAGCTGAATGCGGCGGGCGTGACTTCTGTGGAAGCCTTAGCGGACATGACGCCGGAGCAGTTGGAGGCGATTGAGGGAATTGGCCCCAAAACCGTAGAAAAAATCAGTCTGGCGGTTAATAATTATTTTTCGAGCCTGGAAGCTGGCGGAACGGTAGAAGCGCCTGTGGTGGCTGAAGGCGAAACCGCTGCGCCGGTCCCCGCCGCCGAAGGGACGGAAGAGCCGGTCGCGTCTCCAGAGGCAAGCGCGAGTGAAGACTTGGAAGCCGCTCCAGCGCCAGTGGGATCCTCCCCTGAAGTGGTTGACGAAGAAGAAGCGCAGGAATCAGCAGAGGAAGAGACTAAGGTGCCCAGTGAAGCGTCTGAGGATAAATCCTAGCAGCAGCCTGCGGGCTTGCGAACATGTACGCCGAAATGGCTGCCATGAGGTTGCGATGAAGACTTAACGGGAAAACCCGGAGGAAGCAAAGGACGGATGAGCAAGATTCGAATCAACGATCTGGCTAGAGAGCTGGAAGTCAAAAGCAAAGCGATTCTCGATGTGCTCGAGCAAGTCGGGGTCACCGAGAAGAAAACCCATTCCAGTTCTCTTGAAGACCACGAAGCAGAAAAGGTGCGCGCCCATTTTCGCACCGCCAGCGAATCTCAGGTCGCGAGCCGTTCCTCCCGCCCCAGCCGCGCTGAAGGTGACGAGATCAAAACTAAGATTGATCTCTCCCATATTTCGAAGCCCGGCGACGTTCTAAAGGCGCTCATCAGCAAACAGCAGCCCGCGGCGGTTGCGCCGCCCCCGCGTCCGGCCGCCGCGCCGCCTCCAGTGGAGTACAAGCCGGCTCCGCCGGTTGTATCGGCCAAGCCTGTCGCGCCTGCTCCTGTGGAAGCTCCGGCTCCGCCGCCCCGGTTGGTGACGCCGATTGCGACGCCGCGGCCGACCTTCGTAGCTCCTTCGTCGGCGGCGCCACCGGCCGCGCCTGTAGTTCCCCCCAAACCCATTGGCACACCAGCTGCAGCCGTGGCCGCGCCGGTTGTGGCGCCGCCGGCGCAGCCAGTGCGACCCGCGGCGATGCAGCCTCCGGTTGGCCAAGCGTCACCTCAAGTTCAGCCAGTCAGCGCGGTACGCACTCCGAGTGCACCGTTGCCAGGGCAACCGCCGCCACCGCGGATGATCGTCCCTCAAACTGGCCCCCGCCCGGTCTACAAGGCGCCAGTGAGACCGGCGGCCGCCGCTCCGGGTGATGTAGCGACGCGCCCGGCTCCCGGTCGGCCTGTACCCGGACAGCCGATTTTTCAGCGTCCGCGCCCGTCTGCCCCCGCCTCCCGCATTCCGCTGCGTCCGGGAGAGCGGCGGCCCATGCATCCGACCCGCCAATCGCCAACCGGCACGCGTCCGCTCGGGGTTGGACCCGGGTTGCCTCCCCCTGGAACTACTCGTCCAGGCAGCCGGCCGGGCGCGCCCTCGCGCCGTCCGGGGCAACGCTATGTTCCACGCGGTGTGAAGGAAGGCCCGATGAAGGGCTTTGTGCCGCCGCCGCGGCTGACGGTTTCCAATGAGCCTCTGCCGATCACTCGCAGCATTACGATTGCTGAGGGGATCAGCGTCAAGGATCTGGCGGAGAAACTCGAAATCCGCGCCAAGGATCTGATCGCGCGTCTGTTGGGGCGAGGAGTCTTCGCCACGATTAATCAAACCCTCGATGCGGAGCTAGCCGGTGAAATGGCGCGCTTCTTTGGAGCCGACACCAACGTGATCAGCTTTGAAGAACAGGCGCAAAAAGAGATTGCCGACTCGAACGCGGGCGAGGAAGGCGTAGCTACGGAAGGTGTGCCGCGTCCACCAGTGGTCACGATCATGGGCCATGTGGACCACGGCAAGACCACATTGCTCGATTCTATCCGTTCCACGAGCGTGGCTGAAGGTGAAGCCGGCGGGATCACGCAGCACATCGGAGCTTACAAGGTCACTATCAAGGATTCGAGTTCGCCGGCCTACGGCCGCCAGATCGTTTTCCTGGATACGCCTGGTCATGAAGCTTTTACCCGCATGCGATCCCGGGGGGCGAAAGCCACCGACATCGTGGTTCTTGTAGTCGCGGCGGACGACGGAGTGATGCCGCAGACACTAGAAGCTATTGATCATGCGCATGCGGCTGAAGTGCCCATCATCGTGGCGGTGAACAAGATCGACAAGCCGGATGCAATGCCCGACCGGGTGAAGAAACAGCTCGCCGACCGCGGCCTGATGCCGGAAGATTGGGGTGGCACGACGGTCTTTGTAGATGTTTCTGCAAAGAAGAAAACCAACCTGAATCTGCTGCTGGAAATGATCTGTCTGGTAGCGGATCTGCAAGAACTCAAGGCGGTGCCGGAGCGTCCGGCCAACGGCGTCGTGCTGGAAGCGAAACTCGACCGCGGACGCGGGCCTGTAGCGACGGTGTTGGTACAGAACGGAACCCTGCGCGCGGGCGACAATTTCGTAGTGGGTAATGTTTACGGCAAGGTTCGCGCCATGCTCGACGATCGGGGCGCACAGATTGCTGATGCTCCTCCTTCGACTCCGGTGGAAATCCTGGGAATGGAAGGGCTGCCCCAGGCGGGCGATCAGTTCCTGGTGGTGGCTGACCGTGACAAGGCGCGGGGGATCTCGGACTATCGCGAACAAAAAGCTCGCGAGGCAGCCTTGGCGAAGAGTTCCCGCGTTTCGCTCGAAGGCCTGGCCGAACAGATCAAGGCCGCAGGAACGAAGGAACTCAACATCATTCTCAAAGCTGACGTAGGCGGGTCGGTCGAAGTGCTCAGCGACTTGCTGACCAAGCTCTCTAACGACAAGGTTCGATTGAAGGTGCTGCGCTCGGGCGTCGGCGCCATCACGGAGAGCGATGTGCTGCTCGCCTCGGCTTCGAATGCCATCATCATCGGATTCAGCGTTCGCCCCGAGCGCAAGGCGCAGGAACTTGCTGAGCAGGAAAAAGTGGACATCCGCCTGCACTCGATCATTTACGAGTTGCAGGATGAGATCAAGCGTGCCATGAGCGGCCTGCTTGAACCCACGATCAAAGAGACCTATCAGGGCCGTGCCGACGTGCTGGAGACGTTCCGCATCCCGAAGGTGGGTACTATTGCCGGATGCCGGGTGTCGGATGGCCTCATCAAGCGCGATTCCGAGGTTCGGCTACTGCGCGACAACGTGGTGATGTTCAAGGGGAAGATCAGCTCGCTCCGCCGCTTTAAAGACGATGCCAGCGAAGTACGGAACGGCATGGAGTGCGGCATCGCCATCGCCAACTACAGCGACGTGAAGGTTGGAGACGTGATCGAAGCCTTTGTTACCGAGCGCATTGCCGCGGAAGTGATTGCTTAAGAGTGGCTAGTGGTTAGTGGCCAGTGGCTAGTTTTGCTTCCCAGACACTAACCACTAGCCACTAGTCACTCAATGATCGCCTTTCTCACCCTCGAACTGCGAATCGAAGCGGCGCAGTCCCTCAAAGACCGTCGGCAGGTGGTCCGCAGCCTGAAAGATCGGCTGCGCGGCCATTTTAACGTGTCGGTGGCGGAGCTTGATGCTACGGGCTTGTGGAATCGGGCGACGATCGGAGTGGTCAGTATTTCGGACTCGCGCAGTTACTTGGACGGGTTGATGAAGAATGTCGAACGCCAGGCTACGCGCATAGCTAACAACAACGGCGCCGACATTGCGGATTCATTCGTAGAGTTCATCTAATTCGTTGATTTTCCGGGCACGCGACTCACTGGTGTTCCAGGTCCGGAAATCGGGCGTCCGGTTCCTCAGCGCCGGGCAGCGGTTTTCTGATATTCTCATTCGTTTTACCTAAGAGGTGTGCCTGTGGAGCGGCGTGGGCAAAAGTATCATCGGGAGCGGCTGGGAGAAGCCCTGCGCGAGGAGATCGAAACGCTTGTGGAAGGTGAATTACGCGATCCGCGCATCGGCCTCGTGAGCGTGAGCGAAGTCCAGGTCGCCGAAGATTCGCGGTCCGCGAGGGTGCTGGTGACGGTCGAAGGGGACGACGAGGAGGCCGAACGTTCTCTGGAAGGACTGGCGGCCGCGGTTGGGTTCATCCGTCACGAGGTGGCGGAACGGCTCCATTTGCGCCGGCCTCCGGAATTGATTTTCCAGCTCGATCGTTCCCATGTACTGCACGCGAGAGTGGAAGAACTCCTGCGCCGCACCAAGGGCGCCAGGCGGCGCTAGCCAGTGGTGGAGCGGCGATAGGTTGTAGGAATACGAAGTATGTTGACCGAAGTTCTAAAGCAAATCGAGCGGCGTGACCGGTTTCTGCTCACCTCGCATGCACGGCCAGATGGCGACGCCGTCGGTTCTGCCCTGGCCTGTTGCGAGATTCTGGGCGCGATGGGCAAGAAAGCTCAGGTGGTTCTGCGCGATGGAGTTCCCCGGATTTACCAGCCTCTTCCATACGCCGACAAGGTGGTCAAAGCGGAACGAGTGAACGGAGATTACCAGGCCGCGATTATTCTGGAGTGCGACAGCATTCAGCGCACCCGGCTTGCAGGTCTGGAAGACCAGTTTCTAATCAGCATCGACCACCACCTTACGGGACGCCCTTTCGCCCACGTCAACTGGATCGATCCCCATGCTGTGGCCACTGCGGAAATGGTGTATCGTCTGGCCGCACGGGCGGGAGTCAAAATTTCTCCTGAGATCGCAACCTGTTTGTACACCGCCGTGCTTACGGACACGGGGGCGTTCATGTTTGAGGGTACCAGCGAGCACACATTCGAACTGGCGCGCGAGTTGGTGCTCGCAGGTGCAGACCCGGCGCGCTGCGCGCGGAGTGTCTATTTTGCGCACTCGACGGCCAAGATGCGTCTGCTGGGCGCGGCACTCTCGAACTTGCAGCGTGAAGGCTGTTTGGCCTGGATCTGGGTGACCCAGGAGCAGATGCAGCGGGTTCAGGCACGTGAGGAAGATTGTGAAGGACTGGTGAACTATGCGCTCTCGATTTCAGAAGTCGAGGTGGCGGCGTTTTTTCGCGAACTTCCTGACGGACGCTTCCGTGTAAGTTTACGCAGCAAAGGCGCATTAAACGTTGCTGCAGTCGCTGAACAGTTTGGCGGGGGCGGCCATCAATGCGCCAGCGGTTGCGCGGTTAACGGCCCGCTATCGGCAGCGACGGCCCAGGTTCTGGCACAGTTGCGCTCTCGCCCTTCGACGGATAAGCCTTTATGAACATTTCATTGGCTCGGCAGGCATTTTCGTTCGCCGGCGCGCTGCTGATTCTGGTGGCTTACATCGGCCACCAGATGCAGTGGATGGATTCTCGCAAGCCGGCCTACAACATTCTCAACGCTGTGGGGTCCGCGATTCTCGCTTACATTGCGTTCCGTCCTTTCCAGGTTGGCTTCGTCGTGCTGGAAGTCACCTGGACGGCCGTCAGCGTTTATGCGCTGATGCGCAAGTCGAGTCTGGGAACATGATTGTCGACTACTTTCACGAGTTGACGGCTGGCTTGAGCTTGGTCCCTTGGTGACCTCGAACCCGACCACCGAAACATTATCGATCGCCACGAACGATCGTTCGCGCTCGCTCACCGACTGGCTTCTGCTTGCCGGATTTTGCGGGTTTCTGTTCTTCTTTGGCCTGGCTCAATTTGGCTTGATTGGCGCCGATGAACCCCGTTATGCGCAGGTTGCGCGAGAAATGCTCGCTCGGCACGATTGGATCACGCCCACACTTGGCGGCAAGCCCTGGCTGGAGAAACCGCCCCTCTACTACTGGCAGGCCATGATCGCCTTTCGCATGTTTGGCGTGAGTGATTGGGCTGCGCGCTTGCCCTCAGCACTAGACGCGACCCTTATGGTCCTGGCCGTCTATATGTTCTTAAGGCGCTTCCGGCCGGGCTTTCAACTAGATGGCGCGTTGATGACGGCGTCAGCCGTGGGTGTCATCGGGTTTGCGCGGGCTGCCTCCACCGACATGCCGCTGGCCGCCGCGTTCACCGTCGCCTTGCTCGCCTGGTATGCGTGGTATGAAAGCGGCAGAAAGCTGTACCTTTCGGCATTTTACTTTTTCCTTGCTGCGGGCACCCTAGCTAAGGGTCCGGTCGCTGCGGCCTTGGCGGCCATTACTATTCTGATTCTTGCGGCAGCCAAGGGTGAGCTTAAGTTACTGCGGCGAACCCTATGGGCCCCTGGAGTCCTCCTTTTCTCTTTAGTCACTCTGCCTTGGTACGTAGCGGTGCAACTTCAGAATCCGGATTTCTTTCGTGTTTTCATCCTGGAGCACAATCTGGCGCGCTTCGGCACCAATCTCTACCGTCACGAGGAACCCTTCTGGTTCTACCTGCCCGTTGCTCTGCTCGGCCTGGTCCCATGGACCATGTTTGTAGTTTCGGCCCTGGTGGAAAGTGCTCAGGCGTGGTGGGCGGAAAAGCGGGAGTTTCTGCAATCGGAGAATGCGTTCCAGGCTTTTCTGCTGATCTGGCTGCTCGTCCCGCTGGTCTTCTTTTCATTCTCCCAATCGAAGCTGCCCGGCTACATTGTTCCGGCGCTGCCTGCAGGCACAGTGCTGTTAGCCGAGCATTTGCGAAAACGCCGGAGGCCCAACGAACGCCCAGGCTTCCTTTTGAGTTTGTTGCACTCGATTGTCGCCGCGGCCCCACTGATTCCCGCGATGATGCTCTCCAGCCTGGTGTTTCAACATCGGCTGGCCTGGGGCCGCGCATTGGCTGTCACGGCTGGATTTGCGGTGATCCTGGCGGCCGGAATCACCGCGACGCTGCGCACGGCGTCGGGGCTCCGGATGTTGCGTTTCGTAACCCTGGTGCCGGTAGTACTCGCGGTGACGGCGGTCCTGCGACTCGGCGCGCCCTCCCTCGATTCTGTTCTTTCTGCGCGGCCAATTGCCGCCGAGCTCACCCGGCTGGAGCGCAAAATCATGCCACTGGCAGTGCTGCGACTCTCGCGCGAAACCGAGTTTGGACTAGAGTTTTATCGCGATCAGCCGGTCGCACGGTACGAGGCCGGCCAAGTCCCGGCCGGCGAACACCTGCTTCTAACGCCGGAAGGCTGGCGAAACAACGTCGCCAAATGGACCGGCGGACGCCGGGTTGCATATCTGGGCAGTTATGCCGCACAGGGTGTGGACTTCTACTGGGTGAGTGCGGAACGCACCAATTAACATCCTGGCGCTTACCGGGCGGCGTTACTTCGCGTATCCCTTCGTTTGCTTACGAGCGTAACGAAGCACTACACTCCCTTTTTCGTGGTCGCATTTTGCAGTGCGTCCCCGCTGACGGTTCCGGGAGCCAAAGTGGAAATTCTCGATCTTAGGCACTTTTCCTCCGCTGATTTGCGACCTCTCATGGAGGACGAGATCGCCGTCTGGTCGCAGCTGCTCTCCTGGGATTACCGTGCCTCCGCCGAGATGATCCAGCGTTACGTCGACGCCAAGATTCTTCCCGGATACGCCGCCATCGAACGGGGAAGAATATTCGGCTACGCCTTCTTTGTGTACGAGGGCAGCAAAGGAGTCATCGGAGATCTCTTTGTTGCGAATGGGAGCCGCCTTCCCGACCCGCACGAAGTGGAACGGCGGATACTACTGCATGTCATCGAGACCTTACAGCAATCCCCGGGAATTCATCGCATTGAAGCCCAGCTCTTAGTCCATGAAACGGGCATCGTGGCGCAGCCGTTCGTGCACCAGGGGTTTCAGCGCCACGCCAGGCTGTTCATGACGTTACCTCTGAGTGCGACTGTCCCGGTGAAAACGGAGAGGCAAGTGCCGGCAGAAATACAGATCCGGCGCTGGGCGGAACAGGATTATCAAGCCGCGGCTGCGGTGATCACGTCAGCTTATCGCGGGCACGTCGATTCTGCGATCAACGATCAATACCGCAGCTTGAGCGGGGCGCTGCGCTTTCTGAACAATATCGTGCGCTTTCCGGGGTGCGGTATTTTCGATCCGGAGGCTTCGTTCGTAGCCGTGCAAGAGAAGACCCGAGCTCTGGCCGGGCTTATCCTCTGCTCGCGAGTGCGTGAGGATGTTGGGCACGTAACCCAGGTCTGCGTAGTGCCGGAATATCGCTCACGTGGAATCGGCGAGGCCCTTCTCGCTGTTACCGCCGCCAACTTGCGCCAGAAGAATTGTTCTCTGCTCTCGCTCACCGTCACAGAGGCTAATGCGCGCGCCGTGGAACTCTACTGCCGCTTGGGGTTTGAAACGAAGCGAGTATTCGACGCGTTCGTGTGGGAAGGGTAGCGGGTGGATATGTCTTCTTAGACGCTACTGCCGCTCAGTGCCGCAGCAGCCACATCAACCAGCCTGCAACGAACACGCCGCCCACAAACATGGCAAAGCAGTACAAGCCATAGCGAAATTGCTCGTGCGGGCGAATTGCGCTGCGTGATTCCGAACACCACCGAGGCGAACAGCGAAAACAACACGGCGGCGGTGAAATGAGAGAAATTGAGGATCATGATTTGTTCTGTCTCACGGCTTTTTGCCTATGGCGATATGGTAAGCATCGGCCACGCTGATGAAGTTCAGCAGACCCGCCACAATGATGAATTTCGTCCCATAGTCTGCGGTGGCGTGCGCAATGGCGCCGTGTCCCCAATCCATCGCACGGGTCACAATGTATAAGCCCGCCCGCGCCGACATCGCCGACGAACCCCAGCATGTCAAGAATATCGCCGCCGTTAGGCAGGTAGACGCGTCCCTGCATCAGCAAGCCAAGAACGAACATTGCGGTGATGGAGACCATCAGGAGCAGCCCGCGGCCCCAACGCTTCTGGATCAAATGCCCTGCGCCCGGAATCAGCCAGGCCACCGCCGGCACGATCACAGACATGGTCGAAGGTTGTGCGGCGGATGTGGCTGCAGGTTTCTTGCTCACCGAGGAATTGGCCATTCAGATAATCACGATCTCGTTTTGAATTTTACCAGTCACTTCCGCCGACTTGGGCCGGACCAGCACGTTTACCTCGCTTCGCACGCCGAACTCCGGCAGATAAATCCCGGGCTCAATCGAGAAACAGCTATTGGGTAAGATCTGGCGCTCGTCGTGGATTTCCAGGTCGTCCATGTTCGCGCCATTCGAATGGACCTCGGTGCCGATGGAATGGCCGGTGCGGTGGATGAAATATTCGCCGAATCCCGCTTGCTTAATGTGATTCCGCACCGCCCGGTCCACTTCCCAGCCGGCGAAGTGGCGCCCCGCAGAAGTGGCATCCTGCACCGCTTTCACTCCGCAATCACGCGCGTTGCTCACGATTTTGAATACTTCTCGCATCCGGTCAGAAGGCGACTTTCCGACGAAGCCAACCCAGGTAACGTCATAGTACACAGCATTGGGAATATTTTTCTTGGCCCAGATATCCAGCAAAACAAAGTCGCCTTCGCGAATCGCTTTCGAGCCTTCGGGGCGCGGATCATAATGAGGATTGCCGCTGTTTGCATTGGCCGCAACCACCGGCGGATCATCGGTCACCAAATTCTCCCTGCCAAAAGCTTCCAGCAGCCACCGCTGCATTGCGTACTCGTTCGTCCCGCCGTTGCGAACCCGCAGGCCGATTTCCCGAAACGCCGCATCGGTGATGCCATCAATCGCATCACGGGCTGCAAAGTGCGACTTAATCTGCTCGTCGCTCCACGTCGATTCGAACTGCGCCACCAGATCTCCCGAACTGATGACGTTCTTGCCCAGGCCGCGGATCATCTCCAGCGTTCCGCCATCAACCAGCGAAATGGTGAAGACCAGATTGTTGGGCGAGTATTGCATGGCGATGTCACGATAGTTCGTGAGTATGGTCTTCACGCCGTCGAAAAGTTCCTGCCAGGCCGCATATTGCAGTTTCTTACCCGGCAACGCGTCCAGATTTCCCGCTTCGATCTTGTGGACCAGCTTCACAGGCTCACCCTGGGCGGGAATGAGATAGAACCAGCGCCGCGTGACCATCATTCCGTCGGGCAAACCCAGAACGCGGTAGGCAATAGGATCGCGGTGGTGATGGTCGTAGAAAAGCCAGGCGTCGATATTGCGCTCGCGCAGCGCAGCTTGAATGGCAGAGAGGTCCATGGGCAAATGACTATTCTAAACGTCCCCGAGGATTTGAGCGAGTCCCGGAGTGGCAACGCCGTCAGGCACCCAGAATCCGGCGTCGCGTCCCAGAGGGCAAAGTTTCGCACGCGGTCCGCAAGACTAGACGTGAAGCGCGGGGCCGAATTCGCATCAGGTAGGGCACGGTTCGCTTGGCATCGGCTTTGGCAGTTTCGCGCAGCAGCCAGCCCAAGCCCTTCTGCACCATATCGTCTTCATCGTTGAGCAGGAAATTCGACAGCCGAACGATCTGAGGGAAGAACATTCTCTGTCGTGTCCCCTGAATCAGTGCCACACAGGCCGCGCGCCTGTGCCAGCGGTCGCGCGACTTTGCCCAACGAAAGACCGAAGTCACCCGCTCTGGGTTCTCAGCAATCATAGGGGCGATCAGATAATGCACCAGCCCGTCGTGGTCGGCCCAACTGCTGATGCGAGTAAGCCAGGATTCAAACATCCGGAACTCGGCTGTCGCCTAACTCAGGCGTGAGCTTTTCGAGCAGGAATACCGCAAAAACCTTTTCTTCTAGAACGCTGCCGCGAAAGAGCTGGTCAGCGACCTTCGCCAGGAAATCGAGTCCGAGCTCCTTTCGGATTTCACGCCGTGCAGCGACGGCAGCTTTGCGCAGACTCGCGGTGTACCAACCGTGCGATTTGATTTCTTCTTTGAAAAACCACTGCACACCTTTGGCATGTTCTGCGGAGCCGCCATCTTTTAGCAGGCGGCGAATCTGAGCAGCGATCCGGCGCGGAGTTTGGCGCTTGGGCATTATTCTGTCTACATAGGACTACAGTTTTACGCCGCAGCCCCGACGGTCCTGAAATATCTGTCATACACCCAGAGTAGCGCTGTTGTGACGAAGCCGACGGAGGTCACCGTCCACCAGACGCGCTGCGGCTGGTGCGTGACTTCACCGAAGTGATGTATAAGCGTACCGCCAAACCATCCGCCAATCAGCGATCCGATCCCGATCGGCAAGAATGCAAACCCCATATACGTGCCCTGCTGTCCGGGAGGAGCCAGCCGGGAAATATATTCGTAGTACCGTGGCGATTGAATCATCTCGCCCAGCGCCAGCACAAACAGCGATAACACTGCGCCCCAAACCGTCGGCCAGAAAGCCAGGATCAACCACGAAGCCGATGTGATCACAGTTCCCAGAATCACTGCTTGAAACGCCGGGATCTTGCGCGTCAGGAAATTCACTGCGAGCGTCAGACAGATGACTGTCAACCCGTCGGTGACCAGGATTTTCTCGACATTTGCCTGTGAGTTGACATAGCCGTGAATGTAACCAGGCAAGCTGATGTATTGTTGCCAGAACACGACCCAGTAACCCGTGAAGAGGACAAGGAACCACATGAAGCGGCTGATGCCGGCAAGCACAAGAACAAGCATCCCTGCCCAGATCCACCACGGTGTCGAAAACTGGGGATAAATCCACAGGCTGATGCGAAGCAGCAGCGCGATCACCAGTACGGGCAAAACCAGGCGGTAGTTCCCAACGACTACGCAGAAATTTCGTGCGACGGCCGCAATCGAAGGCGGTGGCGCGTCTCCAGGTTTGCGCGGCTCGCGAAAAAACAGCAGAACGAAAAAGAACATCGCGAGCACGAAGAGCGCGGCAACCCGGTAAACATTCTCGACTCCCAGATGAGGATGAGCCCAGGATGCGAATAAGGGTCCGACGGCGCCACCGATATTAACCATCGTGTAGTAAATGGAATAGCCGATGGAGCGAACGTTCTCTTTTGAAGCGCGGGCTGTCGTCCCGACCACGCAAGGCTTCACCAGCGATATGCCGAGCGCAGGAAGAATGAGGATGAACCCGACAAACAAACCGAGAGGCACAGCGTTGCGCACCGGAGCCAGCCAGGATGCCCCGATGGAGCCAATCAGGAAATACGCTACGGCCAGGATGAGATACGCCATCGAAAGCGCGCGGCGAAAACCCAGCCGGTCAGCTGCCGCCCCACCGAAAATGGCAAGAAACCACACCATGCCACCGAAGATGCCGGTCAGGGTCCCGGTTTGCTCGGTGGAGAAATTCAGCTTTTCCTGCAAGTATAGGGCGAGAGACGCGAAGGCGCCGTAATAGGAAAGGCGTTCAAAGATCTCGCTGATGTTTGCGACCCAGAACGGCCGCTCGAACCCGGTGCGAATCTCCTGTAATCGTTGGGAAAAACTCAAAATGGCTCCCTGGCGGCACGTGTGGCGCGGGCGCTCTCGCCCGCGTGTTGATCCAGGCAAATGTGCCTACGTCTACATCTGAATGCGTTTCCAAACTTCCTGAGCCGAGAGTCCGGCGACTTGAATCATCTTTCGCCGACTTGTCTGGCCGGACGCTATGGTAACGGAGGAACGCGGTATCTTCAAAAGACCCGCCAAGAATTCGATGCAGGCGTCGTTAGCCCGGCCTTCAACCGGAGGCGCAGTCACAGATAGTTTCAGAGCCTCGCCCGCTTCACCGGTGATGGCGTTCTTCTTTGCGCGAGGATGAATCTTCACGGCGAAGGTCACGCCATCGGCGGTCTGACGGAACGGAATCATAATCGTGGTCAGTGCTTGGCTCGTTCCCCGAAGATCGCCGTTCCCAGGCGCACGCAGGTTGAGCCCTCCTCGATCGCAACCTCGAAATCATGCGACATGCCCATGGAGAGCACGTCCATGTGCACGGCCGGCAACTTCTGGGCTGCAATTTGCTGATAGAGGGCCCGCAGCTTGCGAAAATAGGGGCGGGCCCGTTCCGGATCTTCGGCGAACGGGGGAACACTCATCAGACCGCGGAATTCCACATTCTCCAGTCGTGGCGCCGCTTGTAAAATCCGTTGCAGTTCGCTCGATTCTGCAGCCATGCCGGTCTTTGCTGCCTCGCCGCCAATATTGATCTCAATCAGCACCGGCACTTTCTTGCCGAGGGTCTTCGCTGCGTCATTGAGTTTCTCCGCCAGCTTCAATGAGTCCACCGAGTCCACCGCTGCAAACAATTCAACAGCCTTGGCGGCTTTGTTGGTTTGCAGATGGCCGATCATATGCCACTCTGCGCCTGGTAGGTCTCCCAAAGTGTTGGCCTTGCCTGCGAATTCCTGAACCCGATTTTCACCGAACAGGCGCAGTCCCGCGTTGTAGGCTTCTTGAATTCGCTCCGGGGGAACAGTCTTGCTCACCGCCATCAGCGCGATTTCTTCCGGCCGGCGCCCGGCGCGCCCTGCCGCATTGGCTATGCGTTCCCGTACCTTAGCAATGTTTTCGGCAATGGACACGGAAGAAGGATAAACCACGGGGGCACGGGCGCGCGCTCCGTGTTCGCTATGGTCAACCGTGCTCCTTGTTCCCTGTGCGCCGTAAAACGAAGAGGGACACGCATGTTGCGAACGCCAGGGCGAACATGCTCTCAACTGCCCAACTGTTCCATACAAAATTCGCTCCTAACGGCACCGAGTACTCCCCTCTGAAGACCCAACGGAAGGGACCGGGAGCAAGGAAGTAAAGGTAAAGAGGCGCGCACAAGAAGGATGCAAAGATTGCCGTTGCCGCGGCGATTCGCCGATATGGAAAGGTTAAGAATAGGGCCACGACAAAAAGTGAGCCCCCAACGTCGTGCGAATCCAGCAATCGACCGGTGACCCGCCCACCACTAAACTCCCCGTACAACCCGTAGGGATTTCGCCATGTGATGATGATGCATAACAGATAAGTCGCGGCTTGCCACAATTTTTGTTTGGAATCTTTCATTCATTGCGCGGCGGATCCACTGGGGCGCCCCGACGGCATCGTATTCTACTGTACCGCCGGGCCCAGATTTCTAGCGTCCGCTCGCGACGATGGCGACGCGAGTCCCGCTTTTCCCACAGGCGACAACCGCGTCACATGATCGCGGTCGGCGGAGCCGGCTCATCCGGGCTGCCGGCATTGGCCAGCGGAATCCGTACCATCACGATGGCAAGAATCACCAGAACGATGAATCCAGAAATCGTCGCCGGGTGGTCAAAAATAATCGGCAGCGGCTTTTTAAAGAAGAAAAATGACGCCACGACCAAACCGAAAATGGCCTCGCCCGCAATCAAGCCGGAAGCGGTAAGCACACCGGCATTATCCACTCGCGCCTTCTGGGCGTCATTGTAACCACGCCGGTCGCGCATGCGGTCGGTTGCCCAGCGAATGATTCCGCCAAGAAAAATCGCGAAAGTGGTTTCGAGGGGCAGGTACATGCCGACTGCAAAGAGCATCACGCTTTTTACTTCCAGCATGATCATCGCCAATCCCATCAGAACGCCGGCGACAACCAGTGGCCATGCCATTTCTCCACCAACAATCCCCTGGGCCAGCATCGCCATCAATCCAGCTTGCGGCGCAGGCAGCTTGGGATCTCCAAAACCGATACCGCCGGCGTTGATGTTGCCCTGGTGCAGGATCAACAGCGGGAAATAGAGTCCGAAGCTGGCGACAGCGACGCCGAGAAAATCACCCAACTGCATTTTCGCTGGCGTGCCACCCAGAATGTGCCCAACTTTAAGGTCTTGCAACATCTCGCCCGCCACCGCGGAAGAAACGCAAACCACTGCGGCCACACCCAAGACTGCGGCTACGCCTCCGGCGCCTACAGCTTTGATGATCACCATCAGCAAAGCGGCGATGATCAGGGTACAGAGCGTGAGCCCGGACACTGGATTATTCGACGACCCGATCATGCCTACCAGATTTCCCGAAACTGCGGCAAAGAAGAAGCCGACGACGATCATCACCAGCGCCGCCGTGATGCCCGCACTGAGGTTTCCAGAAAAATAGGTGTAAAGCAGGATCATGCAGATGAAGACAACGCCGAGCCCGCCGAAAACCACTTTGCCATTCAAGTCGCGCTCGGTGCGGTTGGTGGCTGCGTGCTGGGCTGCGGATTTCTTCAGATCCGAAATCGCGCGCTTCATGCCCAGGCCGAGACTTTTGCGCATCCGAAATAGAGTCCAGGCTGCGCCCACCATCATTCCGCCCACCGCAATCGGTCGCACGACGAAGCGTCCGACTGCCCCCGCCAGGTTCCCTTCGCTTCCCGCGGGTAAATGAGCCTGCAGTTGAGGTCCGATAAAGTAGACGATCAATGGCACAAGCAGTCCCCAGGCCACCACGCCACCCGCAAAGTTCAGCGAGGCCAGCCGCGGCCCGATGATATAACCGACGCCAAGATATGCCGGGCTGATCGCCGGCGCCTGGAAGGTGGTAACTCCTCCCACGCTGAGAGTCTGGGAGGTTTGAGACGTCCCCAGGCGGAGAATGCTGCGTCCCATCTGCCCCACATTCACCACGAAGGTTTTGCTGGCATTAAACAACTGAAACTGTCCGAGCAGGTAAACCAATCCCCCGAATCCCATGTTGTAAAAAAGCAGCTTAGCGGCCTTGCTGCCCTGTTGTCCGGCTTTGTGGATCTCCGATGCAGCCACCGATTCCGGAAAGGGAAGTTCCGGATCCTCCACCATTACGCGCCGCAGGAGAGTGACAAAAAGAATGCCCAGCGTGCCCCCGACCAGCATCAGTGCAACTGACTTGAAATAAGCCTCGTGAAATCCGAATGAGGTCCACGCGCCCGAAATGAGAAACGCCGGGATCGTAAAAACCGCCCCTGCCGCCACCGATTCGCCAATCGAACCCACGGTTCTGGCGATGTTTTCCTCAAGTAGCGAGCCTTTCATGATTCGCAATAACGCCATTCCGATCACGGCTGCGGGGTAGGTTGCGGCGATCGTCATTCCGGCCCGTAAACCCAGGTAGGCATTGGCCGAACCGAGGATGATCGTCATGACCAAGCCGATCAGCACGGCGCGGAAAGTGAACTCCCGCATCTGCATGTTCTCCGGTACGTAGGGCCGATACGCCTTGGCCCCTTCGACGGGGTTCGTTTTAGTAGAAGTGCTCATGGCTCGAATATCCTCGCAAGTGATTACGGCTGCATGACATAAAAGACGGGACGGCGCACGTTAGCATGTGCGCCCGCCGATTTACAAGTCTGGCGTCGGGAAACTTTTTCCCTACATCATCGGCCCCAAGCCGGTGCAACGTACATCCGTCTCGCGGTTTCCTTCATCAGATATTAACTGGATATTCATGCTCGGCAGTTACGCGCAATTTGCTATGATGCTGATGGGAGTGGTTCTGGCCTTGACTGGGGTGTAAAAACCATGCCGTCGAAGCCTTTTCAGTGCAGAGATTGCGGCAGTCCGAATGCCTACCGTTCGCAGCCGCGGAGTTTCGCAGAGAAATACCTTTTACCGATATTCCTGATGTACCCCGTGAGATGCGCAGATTGTTTCCGTCGCACTTTCCAGTTTAGATCCACCCCGCTGCGGCAGCGGGAGGACCCTCACATCACCAAGAGGGCTGCCGCTTGAGATGCAAGGGGCGCGTTGCGTGGGGCATCTGGGCCCGCTATACTTGAGCCAGAATCGTCCGGCAATGACCCCGAGCTTCAACTGGACGAGGGAGGGTCGTCTTCAGCAGTAGCGGTGACCCAATACGGGCTCCTGAAACGGCAATTGTAGCGCAGCCAAGCCCTCTGGCTCTCTGGGCAAGTGGCATTGCGGAAAGCCTGTTTGCCACCGTTTTTCCCTCGGATTGTCGTCTTTGCAGTGTTCCCCTTCTCCGCGCCAGCCGATTGCCAGTCTGCGCTGAATGTCTTTCCAAAATTAGCGCCATAACGGGTTGCGTCTGTTCCGTGTGCGGGGAGCTTTTGCTCAGTCCCTATGTGGTTTCCGGCCCAAATCGCGAAGCGCGCTGTGGTGAGTGCCAGAAAGTGCAACCTGCTTTCGTCAAGGCGGTCGCTTATGGCAGTTATGATGGTACTTTGCGCGGCCTTCTTCACTTGCTGAAGTATCAGCAAGTGCGTCCAGCAGCCCAGGTTCTTGGACGGTTGCTGTCCGAGGCGGTTGCGGGACTAGAAGAACCGTTGCTGGCGGCCGATGCCGTGATGATTCCCGTGCCCTTGCACCGTCGAAAAATGCGGCAGCGCGGCTTTAACCAAACGGAACTGATCGCGAAGGCAGCGCTGAAGCTCGGGCCCTGGAAAGGCAGGATGTCGCTCAGGGCTGGCGCGCTCGAACGCTGCCGGGAGACCCGGTCCCAGATCGGCCTGACACGGCCTCAGCGCCGGGAGAACATGCGAGGAGCATTTGTGGTAGCGCGGCCCCAAGAAATCGCCGGTCGCGAGATTCTGCTCGTGGATGATGTATTCACCACGGGGACGACAGTTTCGGAATGCGCGCGAGTTTTGCGCCGCGCGGGGGCAGCCAAGGTATACGTGGCCACGGTAGCGCGCACGCTGAAATTGAGCGCGCGCGAAAGTGAATTACCCGCCATTCCGGCAGACGAAGCACACGCCCTGGCGGGATAGTTGGAAGTATGTCGGCAAATTGGCACAACTCGAACTGGAGCCGGTCACACGCCACGGTACCGGCGGAGGCAGGAGTTCATCAGGACGGGGACGGTCACACCTTGCACACGCCGGTTCTGGTATTGAACGCCTCCTACGAACCAATCAACGTGTGTGCGGCCCGGCGCGCGATTGTGCTGGTGCTGAAGGGTGTGGCGATGACCGAGGAAGAGAACGGACATTTCCTGCACGCCGCACGCCTGGCGCTTCGTGTGCCTTCGGTGATACGGCTGCTCGAGTATCGGCGCATCCCGCACCAGACGCGCGCGTTGTCGCGCAAGAACATCCTCCTGCGTGATCGCAACACTTGCCAGTACTGCGGCGAAGCGCTGCCTTCTGGGGAGTTGACGCTCGATCACGTCGTGCCGCGCTCACGAGGCGGTGCCTCGAGCTGGGAGAATCTTGTGGCCTGCTGCCATCCCTGCAACCGGCAGAAGGGAAACCAGCTTCCCGATGAGGCCGACATGATTCTCATGCGCGAGCCGCGGGCCTTCAATCTACACACCAGCCGGCACATCATGCGCCTGATGGGCCGCTCCGATGACAAGTGGCGGAAATATCTTTTCTATTAAGCCCCGCAGTATTGTCATCCTGAGCGGAGGAGCGGCTTGCCTTTGGCAGGCCGCTACGCAGTCGAAGGACCCCTGCAAGCATGCGCCGTCACTGGCTGGTTCAGGAATTTCTGTACGCCAGGAATATGCCAAGGATTAGCAGAACGAACTCCTCTATGGGGCCCTGGAAGTACCGGCAGATGTGCGGTCCTTCGACTTCGAGGAATCATTCGCCAGCGAATGATTCCTCTTTGCTCAGGATGACAGCTTAAGTTACTTACCTGTCGCCGACCCCGTTTTCTTGTAGTCCGTGAACTTCAGTACTTCTTTGATTCGCATTTCGGAATTGCTGAAGTGCAATGTGTCATCGGCTGAAGAAAAGACCGGAAACCAGAATTTTCCCTCAATCTGCTGGCGCCACGTGGTGAATTGTGGGAAAAGATTTTCCTCGACCTTCTTCTTTTTCACGACGCGAATATCGGGCACCGACTTACCCGTGTTTTTCACGATCTGCAGGTCCCGGTCGTCCACCCAAATTCTTGCCCTGAAAGTATCTTTTCCCCTTTTCGATCAGTTTGGGGGCCACATCAAAGACGTAACAATGCAGTTCATCCACTTTTTGCTGGCCGAGGTAGGTCACAGTGTATTCAGGCAGTTCGTCTGTGCTGATGGTGAACGAGGCGCGCGTTTCCAGATCTTCCAAGTCCTGAGGCGATAGAACGATACTGGCCTGTGGAGCCAGCAGAACGGTCCTGACGCGTTTGCCCTGGTTGTAACTAATCTGCACGACCTGGTGATAATCGCCGAGCGCTTGGTCGCCATTCAGGGTCTTGACTGTAATATCCTGGCGGAAGGTATATTGCTCGCGCACGCGCTTCCATTCTTTCTCGTTTGCCGCAAACTTCTGGATGATCTGTTCGGGAGTGAAGTCTTTCGGCGAAGATTTGTCGAGTGGACCTTCTTGGGCGCGCGCGCCAACGCACATGCCAGTAATGGCAGTAAGGACTAGAACGAGCCACTGCAGTCTGCCAGATTGGCCGTGCATGCTGCGCGCCAGTTTAACCAATGCAATCAGACGTGTCAGCTGGATTTCGGAATTGCGAGAGCAGCGGCGCACGGAGGCCGCAGCCCATCCTATTTTTTGTCTTGATCAGCTTTCTTGCCTGCGTCGGCTTTGGGAACTTCTTTTCCTTCGAAGGTGATCTTCACGTTGGATCCGAAACGTTTGTAATCCTCATATTTGACGATTTCACGAATGTGAGTGTCCTGGGTTGAGAAAGTGCAGAATATCGTCCGCTTTGGTGAAGGTTGGGAACCAGTATTTGCCGTCAATCTGTTCGCGCCAGGTGGTGAACTTGGGGAAAAGGTTTTCCTGGCCTTTTTTCTTGCGAATGTCGGGAACGGTTTTGCCCGAAGTCTTCACGATCTGGAAATCCTTGTCGTCCACCCAGATACGGCCTTGAAAATAGCGCTTCTTGCCGACGATTTCCTTGGGAGCAATGTCGAAGACGTAACAGTGGAGTTCGTCCTCCTGCTGCTGTCCTACATACAGAATGTTGTATTCCGGGATCTCCTCAATGGTCAGGACAAACGGCAAGCGGTGGCGAATGTCATCGAGGTCCTCGGGTGACATGGAAATGCCGCCCTGCTCGAGTGTGGACTCTGGCGCAAAAACGACGTTCTCCATGCGCTTTCCCTGATCATCGAAAAGCACGTCAAAGTCTTCACGGTATTTGCCGGTTATCGTATCGCCGTCGACCGTCTCCACAATGACCGACTGGCGGTAGGTGTACTGGTCCCGAGCTTGCTTGAATTCCGTTTCCTTGGCGGCGAAATGCTTGATGATCTCTTCGGGGGTAGCGCCTTTGGGCTGGGCGGGGTCGAGCGGACCTTCAGCTGCAATGGCCGTTAGCGAGGCTAAACCTGGCAGCGCAAAAGCCGCCAGTACCAGGGCCACACGCAACATTGTTCTCATAGGAACTAGTGTAACGGAAGCTTACCCAGAAAGGGCACCTGCGAATCGCTCCCCTGCCTCCCGCCCGCTCCGCTCAGAGGGCAGGGGCAGGGGAGCATCTTTCCACCATTCCGTTAGATGGCCAGATCATCCCTGGAGTTGCCGGACGTGAAGCTTCGGCAATGGGTCAGTTTGAATTCCAACCTTCCCGGCGTCATCCCGAGGGCCCGCGCTTTCACCAGCGGGCCGAGGGATCTTGTGCGCACTGCCTGAGGGCTCCACGCGAGATCCCTCGCTCCGCCTGAAAAACGGCTCCGCTCGGGATGACGACGTGGAAAGGGCAAAGACCTAAAAATGACCCACTACCAAACCTTCAGAATGATTGGAGAAGAAAACGGAACGTACTGGCTCCCGCTGCCATCGTGCCCTGAACCTGCACCGCTTCCGGCTGACCTTGAGTAGACGGCTGAAACGTGGCCAGTCCATTGATGTCGGACAACACGGACCCCTGCGATGACGAAATGATCACGGGAGCAGGATTCCGGCTAATGATGATCCCTCCGATCGGGGTCTGCGAGGAGGGTGGTGGAGGCAGGGAAACCACCGATTGAAAGACCACCGTCGCGCCGAACACCGGATTGCCCGGAGTGGATGACTCTGTGACCCGTACGATCACCGGTTGAAAATTATGTCCGGCGGCAATGTCCTGTTGGCCCCCAGCCACTGCCTGCAATTGCAACGCAGAAGCGGGAACCGCCGTGCCGGAAAAGATCTGACAGGGGACGTTGCCTGGTGCAACACATGCGCTGACCTGAATGTCTCCTCCGAGCGCCGCGACGTGGAGGATCGTCCGTGCGTATCCGTTCGCGTCGGTGGGTGCACTGGAAGAACTCAAAACGCCCGTGCCCTTTACCACCTGAAAATTTACCGTACTTGCCACCCGCGGCACACCGCTCGAGATCACGCGCGCCGTCAACGGCAAGTCCAGCGTGGCACCTTGGGCCATCCAGG
Source organism: uncultured Acidobacteriota bacterium (assembly GCA_963759395.1). Lineage (GTDB taxonomy): Bacteria > Acidobacteriota > Terriglobia > Terriglobales > Acidobacteriaceae > CAVWZH01. The sequence goes on from CAVWZH010000007.1 coordinate 1,451,840, forward strand.
CGAAAGCAGGAACCATAGAAATATCCAGAGACGAAGATGTGCCGAGAAGAGTAGTTTGCACGAATTGTGGGTTCTTATAAGAGGCGGGAGCGAGCTGTGCCGTAATGTTCATTACTCCGCCGTGGAGAACAGTTACGTACGTGGAAGCCAGTCCACTGGCGTCCGTCGCCACCGTGCAGCTGCTCAACTCGGCACACGCGGAAAAGGAGACCGCCGGGGTTGCGGTAAAAAAAACGCTCGCGCCATTCACCGGAGTCACCCCGTCGGATGCCAGAACCTGCACTCGGATCGCGTTGGGCGCCTGTCCACCTACCGGAGTGCCGGGATTTCCTCCCGCGACCAGCACGATTCGGTCGTTTGGTCCTGCGCCGTATGTTACGGCACCGGTCATGATGGAAGATGCGCCCGTCGCGGGATCGCTGAGACCCAGATCCTGCACGCCATCGGCTTCAGCAGGCGCACGCATCACCACTTGGTTTGAAGATGCCGTGAGAACCAACGCAGCCGCGGATCCGATACTTGCCGCAGTGGTTGAGCGGAAGCCCATGCCTTGCACCGTGAGGCCAGTTCCGCCCGCGACACTCGCACGGAGCGGGCTAACACTGTCTCCATAGAACACCCGAGCGTGATAGTGATAGTCGGGACGGCCGTCGCCCCGGTAGTCAAAGATCCCCAGGCGAAAGTTCGTGCTGGTCAGGATTTGGGCATTTAGCCGGCTCATGCCAAAGTTCAAGCTGTTGAATGCCGCCGGAGTGTTGGCTGGCGCCGGAAAAGTGCCGGGGTCGGCCAGTGACCACATGCCGATTACCGGTTGAGCTTTGCTCTCCGAGGCTGCGGCTGTATCGTCGAGCGCTGTGACTTCTACAGTGAGCGTGCGATTGGCTTGGGCAGGGAATTGGAAGTAATCGGAATTCCCATAGCCGCTGAGCGCCGCAGTCCAGTCGGCTGCCGAAGGCAGTGCAGCCGGAGCAGCGTAGGAAGTGGGCTCAAAGAAATCTTCCGTTTGCACAGCGCTGCCTTGCATCAGGACATCCTGCTCGACGTCAACGCCAGGACCAACCGTCACGACGACCGGTTGAAACGTTCCCGAGGGCGCAACCTGCAAAGGCGCGTAAGGGCCGACGGCCTGCGACCACAAAGGATCGATCGCCTCTACACTCAGTTGGTATTGGGCAGTGCCCGCGCCGTTGGGAATCTGCAATCCTGCGAGATCAAAAAATCCCTCGGCCGTTGGGCTCGTTTGAACCGAAGCGGTTGAACGGCAGGCCGGTTGGGTCGTTGTATCCCGTGGCGGCATTTCCTGCGTTACCCACGAACAAGAAGCCGGAAACTGAGGCCGCGGCGTAACTGCGGGAAGCCAGGCCGGTCGAAGGATCAATCCAGCGGGCCACGACGTTTACACCCTGCATGGGCTGCGCAGGTAACCCATTGGCGTCGGCGAAATACACCGAGCCGTGAATGCGACCGGTAGCCGCCGAAAGGATCTGCTTGCCCGGGAAAGTCGAGACGTTCTGGGCTGTGACAGGGTAGAGCCGGGAGAGCGCGGCCTGATCGTCCATCTTAGGTTGGTCGGCGTTAGGAAAGCAGACCGAAATCGGAACACAATTCGTCAGATCGGTGGCGTGCATGACGGGAAAGCCGGCATAGTCAGCTGCGGTGGGGACAGGGGTGTTCGTCAGCACGTTGTCGTTTACCTGCGACCAGTCGAGACCGAGAACCCGGCCGAGAACTCGCACCAGCCGGTATTCAACATCCGGCAGTTGTGAGGACGTCTGTGCGCAGTTTCCATTCAGAACCACCAGCGCATGAAGAAAAGTGGCGTTGGTTCCCAAGTTATCTACGCCGCCGTAGGCAGCGTATGCAAAGCAGGAAGATGAGGCCCCCTGCCCCAGAAGCGCGTCGGTCACGGAACCATCCGCGTCGTAGACAATTCCTACCGGAGTATTCACTGCCGCGGGCGTGATGTCAGCTGGTCCAGTAATCGAACCATTGTTCACTGCAAGATTGGCGCCGCTGACGTCTTCGGCGAGTTGCCCCGCACGGGTTGCCAGGATGGCCGCGGTTGAGATGGCAGTCCATTGACTGAAGGCATCCGCTACAAATGCGTCGGCGCTGGGGCCGCGGAGCGCGGGACTTAGATCGCCCTGATCGGTGTAGTAGCTGATTAAACCTTCGTTCCAGGTAACTGGCATGCCCATCGCGGTCGGGTCGAAGTAACTTGCTCCCGCCACGTAATGTGGACCGCCGGCGGACGCCTCTTCCGGCGAAGCGAGAAATATCAAAGCCCCGGCCGCGAGAAAGGAAAGTGCGGCGAAGCGTACCGTGCGGATCCGTTCTTTTTTGCTAAGCGGATTGGCCACAACTCACTCTGCCACTCCGTGACGAATGACGCGGAGTAGATTTGTTACGGTGATCTGGCTTGTTCTATGGCTCGTGCTCGTGGTCGTGCCGGCTGGACCAAGATGGGAGGCGAGAGCCGACATTTGCGTGTCTTGCACGATGACCTCCCCATGCGAATTCACGTTGAAGCGGCCCAACGCGCCCCCTACCGGGCTGGTCAACCCCAGCTTGCTGCGGGGGTACAGTAGAAGCACAACCCGCTCGCCGGGACTATATCGTTCACCGGAATCCCACAAGCCGGCCCACTCTCGAATTTCGAGAGTTTTTCCCGCCCCCACGCCACGGATTGCTTGATCCACGTGAAAGGCCGTTCGCACGGTGGCTAGTTCTCCAGCTCGAGTCGAGGGACGTTCGACTTTCAACACGGTGCCGGCAAAGATTACGCCTGATTGCTGAATCATCTGGCGCATGGTCGGCGCCTGAGCCGGAGAAGCTGCAATCTGTGATCGCTGGGCGGCGGCGTGGCCAGCGAGAAACAGAACCGCGCACCAGACGAGCCAAAGCGGAAAGAACTTACGGATCAAACAGGACATCGCCAGCCTCGCAATCATCCGAGCTTGACGATGATGGGGAGGCATCGATCATAAGCACGAAGGCAACGGAGCGATACGGCAAACATCACACAAGGATGTGATGGACGAACAATTCCCAACCTGGAACGAATCACCTCCGCTGCCGGTTGTGTATTTCTGCCGAGAGGTGGGCCCCGGTTAAAAGCAGTAATCCAGAAAGAAAAGCCCAGAACATAAGGGTCGCCGAGAGCGCGAACGGCCCGTAGACTTCCTGAAAGTTAAGGCGGGGCAATGCCAGAATGTAAGCGTACTTGAGGGTCTCGGAGAGAAGGCCAAGAATCACGGCCGTGGGCAACACTTTAGAGGCCGGGACTTTGCCGTTGGGCAGCAACCAGTAGATCAGAAAGAAAATCGCAATGCTGGCGGCGACCGCGAAGGCTTTCATCGAAACGAAGCCCGCCAGTCGCACCACAAACGCGCCGTGATTGTGCAGGGAAGATCGAAGTAGTTCCACCCTGCCTGCCGTGAGTGCGATCGAGAGCAGAGCCAGCACTCCACAACTGAAGGTCAGGCCCAGAGAAATAAGCTGGTTCCGGAAGTACGAGCGGTTTTCGGGGAAACGCCAGATCCGGTTCAAAGCCACTTCCAGCGGCATGAAAATGCCCGTCGAAGTCACCAACAAAATCAGCAGAGAAACAATTTGAGCGCGCTGGCGCGCGGCCACCAGCGCGTTCAGGTTGCGAATCACAAAATCCTGGCCAGCGGGCAGAAAGTCGCGCAGCAATTGCACTACGGCGCTGTACATCGCCGAGGAATGGAAAACTCTGCGGATTAACGTCATCAACAACAACACGAACGGAAAGAACGACAAAATGGCATTCGCAGCGACGGAGAAAGCGAAGGTGTGGACCTCGGTGCGCCACAGATATCGCAGAGTTGAAGGCACCAGACCTGAATAACGTCGGCTGCGCCGGGATCGGGAAGACACAACGGACTCACACTGTGACTCAAGGTCAGGCCGGGACATTCCACCAATCTTATCAGACGGTTGCGCCGCTCCTAACCGGTTAGCCAGCCGCTTCGTCCCCGCTTTCCCCGCCTCCATCAGCTAAACCGTTTCATTATTTGTTTTCTTCTCTTGCCAGAAACGAACTTCGTGCATATTATCTTTTGCTCGCGGCTGCATTTGCCGGGCAGCGACGCAGCAATTTCTGGGTTGATGGTTCTGTGTCCGCAGTCGAAATTTCGACCAGCACGATAGGCTCCACAGTTTTGCGCGGTGGTTTCTCTGCTCCGCGTCTGAACTGGGGAGCCTTTCGCTTTGGCCTGACTTCTGGTCACGGAGGCTCGATCCAGTAGCACTTTCTCGTTTTCCAGGGGGGTAGTAAGGGGCACGTAGCTTCACGGAAGGCGGGAGGCGCATTACAGAGCAGAGGTGAAAGGAGTTTCTTTGTGAGAGAGAAGGGTACAGTGAAGTGGTTCAACGGGGCCAAGGGGTACGGGTTCATCCAGCGCTCGACCGGGGAGGACGTTTTCGTTCATTTCTCTGCGATCCAGGAAAACGGGTATCGTACGCTGAACGAAGGCGAGACGGTGGAGTTTGATTTGCTGAAAGGGCCTAAAGGGTTTCAGGCGGCCAACGTCGTCCGCGTGTAGCCAACCCGGGATTCAACCACGAACTAACCCTCTCAGCTTCCCCTGGGAGGGTTTGCTTTTTCCGGCCGCAACCTTGATTCACTGAATCTCAACAGAAACCAGGTCGCCCCCTACCTTCCCCGTCGCCTTATAGTTGACTGACACCGCGACATTTTTCCACGAGCAGGAAAACTCATCGGCCCCAATCAGCAGCAGTGACTTGTAGTCCTGGGTGCGCAACTTCAGGGTTTGCGAATTTCCCGTAATCGTCAGAACTGCAGCAGGAGCGCCGGAGCAGTCTACGTTGACCAGCTTGCCCTTCAGGAATTGGACCTTCCGCGTATCTGGCTTAGAGCCTTGTTCGGAACCCTCCGCTTGGGGCGTCGCATCGGGCGTGCTCGCCTTGGCCTCCTCGGCCACAGCTGCTTGGGCGGCCGCTTGCTGCTCCGGAGACACGCCATATTTCTTCCACAGCGGCAGCTCCTCCAGATTCTTGCGGGCTGCTTGCGCAACCTGCGGATCCGTGCTGTGTTTCAGTTGGTCCAGCAAAGCCGTGGCTTCACCCCACTTTTTCCCTTCCATATAGATTCTCGCCAGATCGACTACGTACATCTGGTTGCGCGGATTAAGCGGAATCGCCTGCCGTATGGAGATCAAAGCGGAATTCACGCCACCTCCCTCCAGCCGGGCCAACGCCAGCAAATGATAGGCCTCGGCGAATTCCGGGTCCCAATCAATTACCGCCCGCAAATCCTGGATCATATTGGCGAGGCCGCGCACTGGCGTACCGCTGGTCTCCGCTTGGCGATACTTGCTGAGCGCCGCGTAGAAGCGGATCCAGGGATCACGCGCGTCGAGCTGACGCGCCCGATCCAGTTCATCCGTGACTTGGTCGAACTGCCCCCGCTGGATAAAAATCCAGGCTAGGGCGCGGTGCGCAATCGCATTGTCGGTGGCAGGGTTGGCGACGAGTGTCTCGAGCGTATTCAATGCCTGGTCCCGATGCTCTGGAAGGCGTGCCTCCATCTCTGCAACCGAGGCGCGGGCGTCAGCCTCGCGAACCTCTTGGAAGCTGCTCCCGACGTCCTCGGCTCCGAGCGGAACGGAGAAGCTGGCGGTTTCTCCGCCGGGATAAATCACATTGGGCTGCTTGGCTGCGTCCATCGCTTGAAACAAGGGCGCGAGCGACTGGAAGTAGTCTTTCACCGCTTGTTCGAGCTGCTTGGAACTCATGCCGTAGGCCTGCTGGATCGCTTGCTCCACCGGCAGTTGCTGGTTCTGCACCAGGTCAAGATAGGTTCCCGTCTCGGGCAGCTTCCCCTTATTCAGCAGGTAGTGCATTACGATCCATGATTCTGCGTAGTAAAGAGTGGGATGCGTCTCGGTGACGCTCCGCGGATTGTGACGCACGGTAAATAGTTCTGTCAGGGGAAGCCATACAGGCCCACCCAACAGTTCGGTGAAGGACTTCGGCGCATTCCTGACTTGCCGGACGTTCCCAACCAGATCTTCCTGCCACGACATCGCCAGCGACGGATCGCCACCGATCTCCGCCTGTTTCTTGTCGATGCGCAAACTGGCAAAGTAGTCTGCGAAGCCTTCGTCGAACCAGCCCGGCGTCGACGGATAGTTGTAATAAAGAAACGTCAGGGCAAAATCGCGCGCGATCGCCCGCCAACTGTCCTCGTCGAACAGGTTGAGCACGATGTAATTCGGTTCCCCCGGCAAGAAAAACCCGGCAGCCGTAATGGGTTGCCCCTGGCGGATCGGCGCGACCTGCGCGTACCCTTTGTCGGAATTCAACGCGATGACTTCGATCGGAGCCCCCAGGCGGACTTTGTTTCTCAGGAGCAGTTGAGCAAATATCGCCCGCATTTGCTCCAGCCGCACTGCTACCTCGGTGCCTTTCTTCAGATTAGCGTCGGTGAGCACCGAGAAATGATCAGAGCTGATCCGAATCCACTTAGGCTCTACCGCTTCGGCTACAATGGGACGCCCCAAGGCCAGGCCCAGCCACAGAAATAGAAACCATCGTTGTCCGGTTAGGTTAAAGCGCATGGCGAGAATTACTGTGGAACGACTACAAACTGCAATGCTACCTGATCCGGATCGCGCCCTCCTAGACCCTCACTTTACGGCGCGTCTCAAGACCGCAGCTTCCGCTTTGCCCACTGCGCGTGCGCGGCTACAACCGGATCTTCGTCATCTGCCAGCTTTTCGAGCGCAGGGACGAAATCGGCGCGGCCGCTATTGCCCATCGCGATTACCGCATTCCGGCGCAAACCGCTCCGTTTTGTGCGGCGGATTGGCGATCTGCGAAATCTCTCCCGAAATTCCTCTTCGCTAATCTGAGCCAGCCATTCCAGCGCGGGATTGACCAATCCTTCCCGAGGCTGAAACTCCGCAGCGCTTGTTGCCGGCGACTTGCGGTTCCACGGACACACATCTTGGCAGATGTCGCAGCCGAAGACGTGCCTCCCCATGCCTTCTCGCATTTCTTCCGGAATGGCGCCGCGTTTTTCGATCGTCAAGTAAGAAATGCACCGAGTCGCGTCCAGTTGATAAGGGCCAACAAACGCGTCTGTGGGGCAGGCCTCAATACAGCGTGTACACGTCCCGCAGCGGTCGGGCGCAGGAAGGTCGGGATCGAGTTCGAGCGAGGTCAGGATTACCCCAAGAAATAACCACGATCCCAGCTTCTGATTCAGGATGCAGGTGTTCTTCCCGATCCAGCCGATGCCCGCATATTTGGCGTAAACCCGCTCGACCAGCGGTCCGGTATCAACGTAGCAGCGAGTCTTTAGCTCTGAGTGTGGCGCGGACACTCCCTTCGACAAGCTCAGGGCAGGCTCTGTCCGCGCACTCCCCGCCGAAATGTCGTCTTTCAGTTTGCCTTCCACTTCTCGCAGCCGCCGCATCACGCCTTCGTGGTAGTCTTCCCGGCTCCAGGCGTAACGCGAGATCCATCCCTCGCGCGAATCCTTGAACTCCGTCGAATAGGGTTGCGCCGTGTTGTAGTTAATCGCGCAAACAACCACGCTCCGTACCCAGGGAAAAGCCGAATTTAGCGAAGCGCGCTTCAGCCTGCCTACTTCATCGCGCGCTTCCATGTATTTCATTTCCCCGGCACGGCCTTCGGCGATCCAATCGGCAAAGCGTCCCAACTCTGGAAAACCAGAAACCGGCGCGATGCCGGCAAGATCAAAACCGGCGTCCAGAGCGGCCCGCTTTACTGCGCTCGAAATGTTACCGATCCGAGTCAATGTGATTCGCGACCCTCAGCCTTCCATCTTATGCGAGCGGTCGGCGAAAAGCGGCCCAGAATGGTAGAAGCACAGCGCGATGGTTGGATTCAAGAGACGGGTGGTACCAAGATGCAGGTGTTTCGACCCGAATTGCCGTTCGCGTTGCGAACGACAATTCTCGCTCAGGATGACAGGGTAATTTACACTCCGAGCTTTTTCACTTCCTCGTTGTAATACTTGCGGTAGAGAATGTCCCATTCCTGGCTGCCTTCGAGGATGGTGCGCTTCTGGCTTTCGATTTTCTGCCGGGCCGACTGGTCGATCTTGGCCTCCTGGTTCAGCAACTCCTCCAGGATTTTGCGCACCTCCAGCCGGATGGTGTTGCGGTCTTCCAGGAAATCCACGTCGTCCATGTCGGCGATCGCGTCGGTGACCATGTGTGCCACCTTGTTCACCTTGTCGCGGCTGATCCTCACAGCACCGCCTTATATTTCCGCACCAATTCGCTTTTTACTTTGCGGAACATTTCCTGATAGTTCGCGCCGGTCTTGCGCATCTCCTCCGAGTAGGCTTCAAGGATCACTCGCACCTCGTCATTGATGCGGTCCTCAAGCGCCAGCTCTTCCAGCATGGAAGCGTGCACTCTCTCACCCAGAGCGGGGACGTTCTTGGTGGTGACGAATCCACCGGCGATCAGTTTCTTGGTGACTTCGCGGGCCAGATAGCCCACATATTCTTTGGAAAGCAGCATGTGCAGGTTGGAAGCGCTTTGTGAAACAGTTAGTCTAGCATAGCAGCTTCAGCGTCGAGCGCTAACGACCCCTCGGAATGGCTGGATCAAAGACCGACGACAAACCCCCCGCAACCAGAATACAATGCTCACTTAACGTGATTCCGTCTATGTCTCCCACGCCTGACGATTTGACCACTTTGAAAGATGACATGATCGCTTTCATCTCCGGGCATGGCATGCTGCGTTTTCCTGGCTACGTGGATTACGAAGAAGTGCAGAGCGTGGTCTGGAAGGGCGAGGACAATCCCGATAGCTGGAAGGATTTTGTCGAACTCGCCAAGGCGGCGGGCGCGCCATTCCTCACCATGGACGCCTGGTCGCTGCAGCGTGCGGAACTCGATGAGATGATCGAGCGCCTCAGCCATGCCGAGTTTACCAACGACGAAGACATGGAAGAAGCCCGCTGGCTGCGGACGTACTTGGGTAAGACCGGCCTGCTGCAGTTGGGGTTCGCTCACCAGGGCGTCATGATGGTGTATGAAGTTTCCACCGAATGGTATGACCACTACCAGCGCTTGCTGGAGCTGTCAGAGGATTTTGGCGGAATCCCCATCGACGAACCCGGCCCGGACGAAGAAAGCTGACCGTGCGCTGGGAGTTCCGAAACGCCGACTCTGAACAGGTAGAACGTCTCGCGGCGTTCTTGAGCTCAAGCCCTGCTGTTGGCGTCTCGGATCCGGCGACGGCCGCCGTGCTGGCGCGCCTTCTGGTGCAACGCAGCATCACAGAACCCGAAGCCGCCCTGCGCTTTCTCACACCTTCCCTTTCTCACTTGCACTCGCCCAACTTGATGACCGGCGTAAAAGAGGCGGTCGCGCGGATCGAAGCTGCGATCGAAACCAAAGAATCGATCCTGATTTACGGCGACTATGATGTCGATGGCACCACCGCGATCGTCATTCTCAAAACGGCGATTGAGCTGTGCGGCGGCACCGCCGATTTCCATACCCCGCACCGCATTCGCGACGGCTACGACCTGCGCGACGACGTCATCGAACGCGCTGCCGCAGCCGGCGTTCGGCTCATCATCAGTGTGGATATGGGCATCCGCGCTTTCGCTCCCGCTGAAACCGCGCGCCGGCTGGGAGTGGACTTGATCGTTACCGACCATCACTTGCCGGGACCGGAAGGTGTTCCGTCGGCTTTCGCCGTAATCAATCCCAATCAGGCCGGTTGCTCTTATCCTTGCAAAGCATTATGCGGTGCAGGTGTCGCATTCAAGCTGGCCCAGGCGCTAATGGCGAAGCGCCTCCAGGGCCGCGACCAGGCGAAGTTGCTGAATTCGTTTATGAAGGTCGCAGCCATCGCCACCATCGCGGATTCGGTTTCTCTCACGGACGAAAACCGCGTGTTCACCAAATTGGGGCTGGAGGGTTTACGCTCCGCGGCCAATCCCGGATTGAAAGCGTTGCTTGAGGTCTCGCAAGTGAGCGGAAGACCACTGACGTCGGGTGAAGTCGCTTTCCGCATCGCGCCTCGCATCAATGCCGCCGGCCGCATGGATGTTGCCCGCGACGTCATAGAACTGTTCAGCGTGAAAGATCCGGCGCGCGCTCGCGAAATCGCCGGCCGCCTCGATCGGCTAAACGCCGAACGCCAGGAAGAGGAACGCCGCATTCTGGAAGGTATCGACGCCCGCATCGAACGGGACCCCGCTCTGCGTGATTCCTTCTGTATGGTGATTGACGGCGAAGGATGGCATCGTGGCGTGATCGGCATCGCAGCCACACGAGTGGTCGAGCGCTACGGACGACCTGCCCTGGTGATTTCTCGTGACGGCGAGGAGGCTCACGGCTCGGGCCGCTCCATTCGTCCATTTCACTTACTCAATGCTCTCGAATCGCGGCCCGATTTCTTCACCCGTTTCGGCGGACACTCGCATGCTGTCGGCTTCTCCATGCCGGCTTCCCGCGTAGAGGAATTGCGGACTCACCTCGATACCTACGCTCGCGAACATCTGACGCTGGCGGATTTCGAACCTGCGCTCCTTATTGCAGCCGAGCTGACGTTTAACCAGATCACGCCCCGACTTTTTCAGGTTCTTCAGCAGCTCGAACCGTTCGGCGTCGATAATCGCGAGCCGATCTTCGCCGCTCGCAACGTCCGGCTCGCGGCGCCCCCGCGCGTGCTCAAAGAAAAACATGTGAAATTGAAGCTCGGCGCAGCGCGTCAGGAAGAACCGGACCCGGCTGACATGGCGCTTCTAACCACTCCTCGTTGCCATCCAGATTCGACAGCTTTCCGCCGAGACGAAGTCGCCGCCGCGCGCGATCGGGTGCAGGCCCGGAATTCACAAAATGGCTGGCGTAATTCGGTTGTTTTTGATGCTATGGGCTGGCGCATGGCCGAACGCATCACGCAGGCGCAACTCCTTCCCGGCGACACTATCGACATCGCCTTCACCCTCGACCAAAACGACCACCCCGACTACGGCGGCTTGGAGCTTTCTCTCCGAGATTTCAAAAGCCCAACCGAAATCAAAAGCACAGCCCCGTCCGCCGCCGCCGCAGCCTCCCCCGCCCTGTCATCCTGAGCGGAGTGGCAGCTTCGCAACGCGAAGCCGCCACGCAGTCGAAGGATCCCATACCCGCCTAAGCCGTCCCGTGCCCAGCAAGGAATTTGCTCGATGCTGTCGAACTCTTCGAGGTAAATCTATAGAGATCGTTTTTGCTCTCGACAAACGCTGTGCAAGTAGTGATACACTCCGCGTTCTCACCGTATCACCGCCCCAAGGAGTCACGATGTACCGCCTTACACTCGCCTTCCTCTTGCTTGCATTCGCCCTTCCCGTCGTCGCTCAAAAGAAGCCAGACGCAGACACAGCCGTCAAACCTCGAGTGGCCGCCGCGCCCAACGAACCAGGCGCCCGCCTGCCCGTCAAGCGAGTCGTGCTTTACAAGAACGGTGTCGGGTACTTCGAGCACTCGGCCCGCGTCCACGGCAATCAGGAACTCAACATCGACTTCACTACTGGTCAGCTCAACGACGTTCTGAAATCTTTGACTGTCGTCGATCTTGGCGAGGGACGCATCTCCGGGATTCGCTACAACTCAATCGCGCCGCTGGATGAACGGTTGAAATCTCTTCGTCTGCCTTTCGGCGAGCAGGTCACGCAGGCCGATTTCCTCATGGCCTTGCGCGGGGCGCGAGTCGAAGTACATAGCGGCTCGGCCACGGCTGCGGGAAAACTGCTCAGTGTTGAAACCGAGCAGAGAACCACCGATAAGGGCGTCGCCTACAACGTGACCAAATTTTCAGTCATCACCGACTCGGGCGAGATGCGAAATTTCGAGCTTGGCCCGGGAACTTCAGTGCGGGTTGCCGAGCGCGACTTGAACGACGAAGTCGGCAAATATCTGAACCTGATCGGTTCTTCCCGCGCCCGCGATCTGCGCCGCATGACCATCTCCGCGATTGGCACTGGCGACCGCAATATTTTCGTCAGCTATATAAGCGAAGTGCCGGTGTGGAAAAGTACGTATCGCATCATCCTGCCGGAGAAAACGGGCGAAAAGCCCTTACTGCAAGGCTGGGCCATCGTCGACAACACGGTCGGGGAAGACTGGAAAGATGTGGAGCTTTCTCTCATTGCGGGAGCGCCGCAATCATTCATCGAGAATATTTCGCAGCCGTACTACACGCGAAGGCCGGTGATCGCACCGCCGCCTTCGGTCATGCTCACGCCGCAGGAGCATGAAGGAACGCTAACGGGGCTGCCTGGTCCGCCTCCGCCCCCGCCGCCCTTGCCAGGCGCGGGCGGCGGCGCATTAGGCGGTCTCGCAATTAACGGCCGAAACTTCTCTCAACTAGGCGCGCTCGGCGTAACGAGCCTGAACGGCATCGTCAGTGATCCGTCTGGTGCAGCCGTTGCCGGGGCGCGGGTCACGCTGCGAAATGAAGAGACTGGTGCTTCCCAGACGACGACCACCGACGCACGCGGCGTCTACCGGTTCTATAACGTGCAGCCGGGAAATTCCGCGCTATTCGTCGACTCCCAAGGCTTCAAGAGGTTCGATCTCAGCAACTTCTATGTCGGTGTGGGCCGAGGCAATGAAATCGACGCCAGACTCGAAGTGGGAGCCGCTACTGAAACCGTGGTGGTCAACGCCCAACCTGCTACGGTCGAGACATCAACTTCGGAATTGGCCGAAGTAGCTGGCAACCAGCACACTGAAGCCGAAAGCAAGGACCTTGGCGATTACTTCGAATACAACATCAAACAACCTATCACCATCGGCAAGAACCAGTCGGCCTTGGTCCCGATTTTGCAGGCCCACGTCGAGGCCGAGAAAGTTTCCATCTGGAATGAGAATTCCAAAGAAGTCCGCCGCGCGCTCTGGATCACGAACTCCAGTGGCCTGACCCTCGATTCCGGCGCCTTCAACATCCTTGATCGCGATACCTTCGCCGGCGAAGGGCTGATCGAAACCGTCCATCCTGCCGAGCGCCGCTTGATCTCCTTTGCCGGCGATCCCGCGCTGCGCATCACTATGGACGCAGAATCCAGCCAAAAGCCTGCCACGCATGTGCGCATCGCCAAAGGCATGATGATCCTGACCCGTGAGCAACGCGACAAGCGCAAATACACTGTGCACAATGCCGATTCCCAACCGCGGCAAGTTGTAATCGAGCATCCTGCACGCGAAGGCTGGAAGCTGACAGAAGGCGCCAAGCCCGAAGAAACCACTGCTTCCTTCCTTCGGTTCCGCGTGGCCGTGGGTCCGGGCCAGACCGAAGAGTTAAAGGTTGAAGAGTTTCACCCTGAGTACACGCAATACGAACTTACCAATCTCGATGATGACCAGGTGGCGCTCATCACCAAGGACACCCAAGCCCCGCCCGCGCTGCAAGACGTTTTTCGCAGGGTGCTGGCACAGAAGAACCAAATCAGCGCTTTAGACGTGCAAATCCGCTCGCGCCAGGCCGAGATCGAATCGATCACCAAAGATCAAGCCCGGGTGCGCGAAAACATGAAGGTGCTCAAGGGAAGCCCAGAAGAGAAAGCGCTGCTACAACGTTATACCCACCAGCTTGACTCCCAGGAAGACCGGCTCAACATTCTGAGTAAAGAAATCTCCGACTTGCAGCAGAAGCGAGACAAAGGGGCCGCGGACCTCGACGAGATGGTGCAGCAAATTACTCTCGATCAAGAGCTCTAATCGAGCCTCATCGACCGGGATGTTTTGTCCAAAAAACGGAGGAAAACGCCATGCAGTAGACTTATCTATAGATGCCCCTGAAAATTTCCCGCCTTCGACGCTGGTTGGCCGCGACCCTTGTTGTCTTGGGGCTTGTGGTGGCGGGAGCGTACTATTACTCGACTCGCCGCGTCCCGGACGCCCTCAAGCAAGTTCCCGAAAAGATCAGCCTCAAAGTCCAGCAGGACGCACATGGGTTTACTTTTTCCCGCTCCGCACAGGGACGGACGAAGTTCACTATTCGTGCCAGCCAAGCTATTCAGTTCAAAGAAGGCGGCCGCGTCACCTTGCACAACGTCACGATCACCCTCTTTGGCCGCGACTCCAGCCGCTTTGACCAGATTTACGGCACCGATTTTGACTATGACCCGCAGTCGGGCGACGTCGTCAGCAAAAGTGAAGTCCAGATTGACCTCCAATCCAATCCTGAAGGACTTAGCAAACCCGATCAAACTCCTCCCCAAGCGCTCAAGAACCCCATTCATATCCGGACCATGGGCCTCGTCTTCAATCAAAAAACCGGAGATGCCTACACTCACGGTCACGCGGAATTCAGCGTTCCACAGGCAAGTGGATCGTCGGTGGGCGCAAGTTATGTCGGCGACACCGGGGTTTTAACTCTCGACTCGCAGGTGGAAGTTAGATTCACCACTCCAAATACTGCGACCTTGACCGCAATTCACGGCATTATCCAGAAGAATCCACACATCATCTTGCTGGAGAAGCCCCACCTGCTGAATAACTTGCAGCAGGCAGACGCCGACGAGGCCACGCTCTATCTTCGCGAAAACAACACCCTGGAGCATGTTTTCGCGCAAGGCAGCATCGTAGTCAAATCAGCAGGATCCCCTCCCACCACCGTCACGTCTGACCAGCTCGATCTGCTTCTGGCGGACAAGGGCGATGTAGTCCGTAGTGCAATTTTCACTAAAGACGTCAAAATGGAATCAGCCAATGGACCCCAGCTTCTCCGGGGATACGCCAACAAAGCCGTTCTTAGCTTCACTGGGAAAAACGTACTCACCCGGGCTCACACGGAGGGAGATGTGAAGCTCACCGAGCACCAAAAACCCTCCGCGCCAATCAAGAGCGGATCCAGCGGCGCGCAGGACATGGAGCTCACGGCTCCAGTCGTGGATTTTGTGGTGGCCGACGGTCGCCGCCTGAAAAAGGCGGAAACTTCGGGTCCCCCGCAGCTGACCATGGAACCGGCGGAGAACAACAACGGCCAGCAGACCCTGGTCACCGCCAGAAAATTCACCGCGCAATTTGATGACCTGGGCCAGTTGGCGTCCCTGCATGGCGCACCCGACGCTCGGATCATAAACAAGAATCCCGGGCAGCCTGATCGCGTCAGCACCAGCCAAACACTCGATACTTCTTTTCAGCCTGGCAGCGGCATCGATGTTTTAGTACAGCAGGGAAATGTTGTCTACGTCGATGGCGAGCGCAAAGCCTGGAGCGAAAGGGCACGCTACACGCCCGCGGACCAGGTTTTGGCGTTGAGCGGCTCTCCCCGTGTGATTGATGGTGGCATGACCACCACGGCGCGTACCATGCGTCTGAACCGCGCCACCGGCGATGCCTTTGCTGAGGGTGATGTGAAAAGCACCTACAGCGATCTGAAATCCCAGCCCGATGGGGCGCTGCTGGCTTCGTCCTCGCCGATTCACGTTACTTCCCGTCAGATGACGGCGCATCGTGCTTCTTCGCTCGCTCTCTACACCGGGAATGCCCGGCTCTGGCAGGATGCCAACATCGTCGAGGCTCCTTCCATCGAATTTGACCATGATCGCAGGTCAATGCACGCTCAGGGCTCGGCCACCGGGCAGGTCTCCACCGTGCTTCTCCAGACCGATAAAAACGGTAAGTCCACCCTGGTTACGATCACCTCGGACGAACTCACCTATGTGGACGATGAGCACGTTGCCCACTTTCAGGGGAACGTCCGAGCCCAAGGTTCAGACTCAGTTGTCACGTCCAGTGAGATGGATGCGTTCCTCGTGCCTCGAGGCCAGAACGCGCCCGGGCAAGCGCTCAACCAAACTGCGAAGATTGATCACCTCATCGCGCGTGACAATGTAGTAATCACTCAACCGGTGCGCAGAGGAACTGGGGATCGACTCGTCTATACGGCGGCAGACGACAAGTATGTTCTGACCGGTGGTCCGCCTAGCATTTTTGATGCCGAACGGGGCACGGTTACAGGCGTTTCGTTGACTTTATTTAGGCACGATGATAGGGTGCTGGTTGAAGGAAGCGATACATCTCCTACGGTCACCCACACCCGAGTGGCACGATAAATGCGTACTCTGGCCACAGACGACATCGGCAAATCCTACCGTGGCCGGCGTGTTGTAAACGGCGTAAGCGTAACCGTTAGTCAAGGGGAAGTTGTTGGCCTGCTTGGACCTAACGGCGCCGGCAAGACCACAACCTTCTACGCAATTGTGGGCCTGATCCCCCCCGATACGGGTCGAGTTCTCATCGACCAGGACGACATCACCGACGTGCCCATGTATTTGCGGGCGCGGCAGTATGGCATCAGCTACCTTCCGCAAGAGGCTTCCGTTTTCCGCAAGCTGACTGTGGAAGAGAACATTCTGGCCGTGTTGGAGGCTCAACCAGTCTCCTGGCACGAGCGCCGGGAGAAGATGGAGACGTTAATCGATCAGTTGGGTCTCGAACACATCCGGCGGAATCGGGGATATGCCCTATCAGGGGGCGAGCGGCGGCGCGTAGAAATCGCTCGGGCCTTGTGCATCAATCCTGCATTTATCTTGCTTGACGAGCCATTTTCGGGCATTGACCCCATTGCCGTGCTGGATTTGCAAAAAATCATCGGCGATTTGAAGGCTAGCGGGATTGGAGTGCTGATTACCGACCACAACGTCCGCGAAACTCTCTCGGCTACTGATCGGGCTTACATCATTAACGAAGGACGAATTTTCCGTCAGGGCACGCCTGAACAGCTGGGCGGTGATGCCGAAGTGCGGCGGGTTTATTTGGGCGAAAGTTTCTCGCTGGTTTAAGAATGTCGTTGGCGATTGGGGATCGGCCAGTGGCAAGTGAGTTCCGACCAACGACCAACGGCTAACGACTAACGACCAGGGGATTAACAACGACTTCTTATGGCCTTGTTGCAACCCAAACTTCACCTCAGGGTCTCACAGCGGCAGATCCTGACTCCCGGCCTCGTGCAGATGGTCAGCGTTCTGGCGCTCAACAAGCTCGAACTGCGGGACATGATCACCGCCGAGATGGTCGAGAACCCGGTGCTCGAAGAGCTGGAAGATACCGTCCCATTACTAGACGACGTCAACCGCCGCGAAGAAGATGGCGAACGGCCAGCCGTTGCCGCTGATACTCCTGTTACTCCCGAGGAGAAGAAGGATCCCTTCGAGGAGATCGACTTTGGCTCATTCTTCCAGGAATATCTCGATCCCGGCTATCGAAGTCCGGGCGAAATGGAGGAAATTGAGCGTCCCTCGTTTGAGAACTTTCTTTCCAAACCCACCAATCTCACTGACCACTTAATGTGGCAACTGGGTGCTCTGCCGGTACGAGCTGAAGTCCGCCAGGCCGCCGAACTGGTAATCGGCAACCTCAATGAAGATGGATACCTGATCGCGAGTGACGAGGAATTATTAGGCATCGCTCCGCCCGCTCCCCCGGAAGTCGACGCCACCGTCACCGAAAACGTGGTCAAGGATGCGGTGGCCCTGGGCATCGCCACCGAGGCCGACGAAGCCGCCAACCCGGACGATCTGGCATGGGATGAAGGAGATGTTGCAGAACCAGTGCAGGAAATGGCCGAGACGCCGGTCGCGGTTACTCCCGCTCCGGTGCCCGACCTGGCCCACGTATCGCCGCCCGCTCCTAAGGCCCCAACTGTCCCTCATCCAGTTTTCAAGCCTGAGTTCAACACTGAGGATCTGAAGGAAGCGATTGAACTGGTGCGCCAGATGGATCCACCGGGCGTCGCGTGTCGCGATCTGCGCGAGTGCCTCCTTTATCAATTGCGCCATCACCAACATCATTTGGCGGACAAGACAAACGGCAACAAAGAGCATCCCGACAAACAGAACGGGCACAAAGAAAACGGCAACGGTGAAGCCACGGCCCAGGTTTTGTCAGACGCACTGGCGATTGTCGACCAGCATCTCCGAGCCCTGCAGAACAAGCAGCATAAAGAAATCGCGCGTGCCATAGGCCGGCCTATTGAGGCGGTCCAGCATGCGCTAGAGTACATTCGCACGCTCGATCCGCGTCCGGGACAGCAGTACAACAAAGTTCAGCCCCGCCTGATCGAACCGGATGTGGCTTTCGTGAAACACGGCGACGAATGGCTGTGCCTCATGAACGACGATGACGTTCCCCAGCTTCGCCTGAACCCCGCCTACAAGCGCCTTTTGACCCGCGACACCAACGACAAAGACACGCGCAACTATGTCAAAGAGCGTTACAAGAGCGCCATCCAGCTCATCAAGAACATCGAGCAGCGCAAGCAGACCATCATGAAGGTGTGCTATTCCATCGTCGACCGTCAGCGGGATTTCCTGGAAAAGGGCATCGATCAGCTAAAGCCCATGATGATCAAGGAAGTGGCGGAAGAAATCGGTGTGCATCCCTCGACCGTGAGCCGGGCCGTTGCTAATAAATACGCCCACACGCCGCAAGGCGTGTTCGAACTGCGCTACTTTTTCAGCGAGAGCGTAAACGGCCCGCAGGGTGGAAACACATCCCTGCTCATCCTCAAGCGCCGGGTCAAGAAGCTGATCGAAGAAGAAGATCCGAGCCGGCCGTTGACCGACGAACAGATCACCCGCATTCTGCAATCTCAGGGCATCCAGGTTACCCGTCGTACAGTAGCGAAGTACCGGGAAGACATGCGTATCCCGAGCACCCATCAGCGCAGAGTGAAGAAGTGAGGTAGAAGTCAGAAGTGAGAGTGCAGAAGTAAGAAAACAGTTTTGTGCGACTCTAACTTCTACATTCTGACTTCTTACTTCTGACTTTCGCTGCGGTGCCCAGCTCGAGGACACAGGAGGTCCGCTCATGAACGTGGAGTACACCGGCAGGCAGTACGAAATCACCTCCGCGGTGCGCAAAGAGGTTGAAACCGGCCTGGCGAAAATCCGCAAAATTCTGGGCGATCAATTCGATACCAAAGTGATTCTGGCGGTTGAAAAACATCGTCACAAGGCGGAAATCACCATCAGTCCGCGCAACGGTCCCATCGTCGGCCTGGCCCAGGCCAATGACATGGCGGTCGCAATCGGCGAAGCGCTGGAACATCTGGAACGGCAGGCGGTGAAATACAAGACTCGCCTGCGCAGCAAGAAACGTCATCAGCACAAGAAGTGGAACGGCAAGTCAGCAGCCGAGGAAGATTTGCTGCCCGTCGTAGGGGCCACCGAAACCACCGCCGTCTCGGTTGTGGTGCACAAGTTTCCCCACGTCGCCAAAACCACAGAAGTTCATCTGATCCGCTCGGAAGAAGCCGTCGCTCTGCGTCCCATGACACTGGAAGAGGCCATCAAAGAAGCCCACTTCCGCGACCGCGATGTGTTTGTCTTTCGCGACAAGAAGGGCAAAGTGATGGTGCTGCACCGCACCCGCGACGGAAAAATGCAGTTGATCGAAGTGCCGTGAGTCGGCCGTCAGCCCTCAGCTTGAATCAGGGTGCGCCCTGTTGTCGGCGGGGGTGGCCCATCCGTAGATGTTTTGGGTTTTCGCTGACACCATCCGACCGAGGGGTGCCCCACTCTAGCGCGTTCTTTGCGCTAGGGTGGGAGGCAATGTCGTGGACAGCGAGTTGATGACGCGGATGGCGTAGCTGTACATTATTGTACTTATACCAGATTACCCCCCTAGCCCTTCGCCCCGGAATTCTGGTTCTGCCCTTCTCCTGGAATGCCCCATGCGGCGCTAGGTGACCGTCACCAGGCCCCTGTCCCGGTTTTCTGACCCTGGAGGCCCATTGCCGGTTTCCGGCGTGCTCAACGTCTCTTAAATACCCCTTTGCCGCGTTGTGCGCCCGGCGCACAAGGGTCGGAAGGGGCGAGGTGGGGGTTGAGGTACGTCGATGGTGTGCCCATCCTTTATAGCGTTTTTCTGCGACGTGGTGGGATTTCAGATTTTCACCTTTGTTCTTGACCAAGTTGTATGCATCATGCTTCCAGTAGGTCTAATTGTCCCCGCATGACAAGTTAGCTCATCCGAAGGTTTCCGAACACGGTCCACGTCAGCGGTAATAGGTTTCGATTTGCACTTGGCGGAGGTTTACCATGGGACCTAGACGCTGGATACTCCCCCTAGTACTTGCCGGAGGTCTGTAGTTATGCAACGACTCACTTTTTTACTACTGGTTGCCTCCAGTTGGCTGAGCTCTACATATAGCTCGGCCCAAGAGTCCATTGCGCCATCCTCTGTCGGCGTGAAAGGCTCTGCCGAACGCCAAACGGCGAGCGAGCAGCCCAGCGATCTGGATCTCTTGGCGACCGTTAGATCGAGCTACATCAACGCTGGGATGTTCCTTTATCCTCTCAAGTGTGACGGCGACGGTAATGTGTACCTCCGGAATCTGACCAGTGGTGTGCCTGCCATTCACAAGCTGGACGCTAAAGGGAAAGAAGTGGCCGTGTTTCAGCCGACGTCCGAGCAGCCTAAGCTAACTCCAATGAAGGCAGGAGACTTTTCGGTTTCCTCTGGAGGCTACGTCTACCAGATCGTAGCGCCTCGCGAGGTTCGCTGGTACCACGTATTCAGCTATAGTCCGGATGGAGCTCTCAGGTCTTACGCTAAGTTGAGTACGGGGTTCCCGTGGATTCCTTCGCAGGTGGCGGCCTTCCCGTCGGGGAATATGCTCGTAACTGGCCAAGAGTATGAAGCCGACCGTTTGGCGGCGAAATGGCCTTTTAACGGGATATTCTCCCCAGATGGCACACTGCTTAAGGAGATCAAGCTGCAGGACGACGACGCAATTCATGACATGGCGGCCAGAGGAGACGAGCGTGTCGTGTCACCTGACGCGCCAACTTTCAACGACGCGGTTGGTCTCGGACAGCTCGATGCTGCTAACGACGGCAACGTTTACCTGATGCGTCGTCGTTCGCCCGCAATACTTTATGCCATCTCTCCAGAGGGCAAGGTGTTGCGCCGCTTCACTGTCGACGCCGGGAGTACAAACTACCTGCCGTTCAGTATGCACATCTCTGGGAACAGAATTGCCGTGCACTTCGTGGAACCGCAAAACGGTGACCAAGTCATAAAGATCGTAGATCTCGAAGGGCGCCTACTCGCAACTTACCATCTGGGTAATACGTCGCCTCTTGGCCACGCCCTTACATGTTACTCGGCGAATCCAGAGCGCTTCACGTTTCTGGGCGAGGCAGACCGAATGCTTACGCTTACGACTGCTGGGCCACGCTAAGAAGATCGGACCAACTCAGCTTCGCCCTGCCGCCAGTGTGCGCACTTTCTCGGCTTGCGCCTTTGCCAACGCTTCGAGCGGCGGAATGGATGTGGGAACGGTCAAGTTGCGCTCCGGAGGCATAGAACGGCTCTCGATTGCCCGCACTAAATTATCAAGAGCTTTATCGGCATTAGGAGGAACGAAGACACTTGCCGTAAGCAGGCCCCGCTTGATCCAGGCCTGGCCGGTTTTCGGCAGCCCGTCGCAGCCCAGAAAAGGCAGACTGAGCCAGCGCCTGCGCGGGTCATCCTGGGCAAGCTCTTGAATAGCTTTTTTTGCGCCGATCGCCATGGAGTCGTCCTGCGCGGCGATCACATCCACCGGCGTCTGATGCGAAGTTGAAAGCCGCAGCCAGGAACTGACTGTCCGGTGCGCGCTCTCCTCGGTCCAGCCGCCCTTCATGATCTTGACTTGCACATTAGCCGGCTTGGTCTCATACATGCCCGTGGTCCGCTGCTTGGCGGCCAGGCTTTCCGCCGGGCCCTGGATGTATAAAACGGAACCGCCTTTGGGCAGCAACGCCGCGAATTGCCGGCCCTGGATCCGGCCGATCTCGTCGTGGTCGGAAGTCACGCCAAAACACGGCACGCCGTAAGCCTTGCGCAGCTCGGTGATGTACTCCACGTCGCGGTTCAGGACCACCCAGCCGATCCCCGCCGCAGCCGCGGCACGGGCCACCTGCGGCAGCGCGGTTCCACCTACCGGTTCGAAAATAATGCCATCGGGACGCGCCTCTGGGGGCGACTGCACCAGTTTCAAAATCTGCTGGCTTTGTGTGATCGCGTCGTTCTCGGCGTACACGATTTGCAGATTGACGCCTAAGCGGCGCGCAGTCTCTTCCACCGCGGCCGCCTGCTCGATCTGGTAGTCGTTATCGTTGTTGGTCAGTGAAACCAGAAAGCTTAACTTCTTCATCGCATTCCCAATTTGGGATCATATCTTGGTCCCCGGCACCAGGCACGGTTACCGCCGTAACCATGGGCCGCCGGAGCCTCAGTCGTTAGTTGCGAGTCCTTAGGAGCCGGGCGAATGCTAAAATGCGCCGCTCAGGAGAACATTTTCATGCGCAAGTCTGTGATGTTAGGCCTAATGCTGTTGTGGTGTGGCACGCTGCTTTGGGCGCAAGCGAAGCTCTCGGTGCATTGGGAGGAATTGACCGCCGCCGATTTTCGCGCCGCTATCCAGCAATCTCAGGGTACCTGTCTGTTGCCCTTCGGCATTCTGGAGAAACATGGTGCTCATCTACCCCTGGGCACCGACCTGCTCGACGTTCGTTACGCCAGTCTTCACGCGGCGGAGCAGGAGTATGCCGTCGTCTTTCCCGAGTATTACTTCGGGCAGATTTTTGAAGCCATGCATGAACCCGGGACGGTCGCTTACAGTTCTCAAATACAACTTCAACTCTTGCAGGAAACCACTGACGAGATGGCTCGCAATGGTTGCAAAAAGATCGTCATCGTGAACGGTCACGGCGGCAACGAACATTTGCTGCCGTTCTTCGCGCAGTCGCAGTTGCAGAAGCCGCATGATTATGTGGTTTACGTCTTTGATCAGCGTGTTCCGGCTTCGGGAGGTCCAGCCAAAAAGACGACCGTCGATATGCACGCGGGTGAGAGCGAGACTTCCAAAATGATGATCTCCCGCCCTGACCTGGTGCACATGGATCGAGCCAACAGCGAGTCTGGTGCTGACCAGCACCGCCAGAACCTTCCCGACGATCTCTACACCGGCATCTGGTGGTATGCCCGCTTCCCGAACCACTATTCAGGAGACGGCTCAGCCGCGACCCACGAACTCGGCGAATTTCAAATGAATTGGTGGATTGACGCCGTCGTAAAAGCCATCCGCGCTGTAAAGGCAGATCAGGAAAGCCTGAAGCTACAAAACGAGTTCTACGAAAAGGCCCGGCATCCGCTCGACACGCGGCCCTGAGCCGTGGGCCCATGCTACAATCCGGCCTTTCGGCCATGTCCACGCTGTCACCTACCGTTACTCCGAAGGGCCGGGAGATCTCACCTGTGGCGCAACCGGGCGCCGGCCGGGTAATGTCGGTCGATTTGCTCCGCGGAGCCACCATCGCGCTCATGATCCTGGTCAACAATCCTGGCGACGAGCGAACCGCCTACTGGCCTCTCAAGCACGCCGACTGGAACGGCTGGACTCCCACCGACCTGGTTTTCCCCTTTTTCCTCTTCATCGTCGGGGTGTCGATGGCTTTTTCTCTCCGGTCGCGCCTGGAGCGTGGCGCAACCCGCGGGGAGTTGATTCGCCATGTCCTGTGGCGGGGCCTGATTTTACTGGCGCTGGGCATATTTCTGAATGGCTTTCCCAATCACTATCAATTCTCTTCGTTGCGCTTCTACGGAGTGCTGCAACGCATCGCGATCTGCTATGTGATTTCTGCAATCTTCGTTCTGTGGAGCGGCCGCCAAACCTGGATCGCGGCGATCGTAGCCTGTCTTGTGGGCTATTGGCTGTTAATACGCTTTGTCCCCGTGCCTGGGTTTGGTGTTCCCACCCACTCGATGCCGTTGCTCGATCCCGACCGCAATCTCGCTGCATGGCTTGACCGCAAACTCCTTCTCGGCCACCTCTATGAAGGCACACGCGACCCCGAGGGCGTGCTCAGCACCATTCCGGCGGTCGCAACCTGCCTGCTGGGAGCGCTAACCGGAGAATGGCTCCGCTCAGAGCGTGGCGCCCGGGCCAAAGCGCTGGGCTTGGCCGGTTTTGGCATTGCCGCCGTGGCCGCGGGAGAACTGTGGGACCTCTGGTTTCCCATTAACAAGAAGCTGTGGACCAGTTCTTATGTCTTGTTCACTGCCGGCCTGGCCTTGCTCGGCCTCGCGTTTTTTTACTGGGTTTTGGACGTCAAGCGCTGGCGTGGGCGCTGGTCTACTCCCATCATGGTGTTTGGCATGAATGCCATCGCCGCCTATTTCTTCGCGGAGGTGGTGGCGCATTGCCTTTCGCGGATACACACCGGCAACGGCATATTTACCTGGCAAGAGTGGATTTATCAGCGGTTTTTCGCGGACCTCGCCAGTCCCCGCAACGCTTCGCTTCTCTACGGATTGGTCTATGTATTCATGTGCTGGTTCGTAATGTGGCTCCTCTACCGCAAAAAAGTGTTCCTGAAGATTTGAGCTCCTGAGCATCTACTCTCTCCCTTGAAACATGTAACTTGGGTAACTTTGGCCGTGCTCGCGGCGCATGCTACGCTCCTGATATCAGTCGCAAAATCAGCAGTTTGCGAGGAACAGATGCGTCCCTGTTGGATCGCCTGTGCGGTTTCCTTGTTGCTCTGCATCGGGCATGCGAGCTCCGCGTCGGCATCGTCGACCAGGCGGGATAAAACCGAGACCAGGCTGCCTGTGACCACGACCTCGCAGCAGGCGCGCAAGCATTTCGAATCGGCGATGCGGAATATGGAATATGTGCGCCGGGACGACGCCCTCAACGACCTGCGACAGGCAGCTAAGGCCGATCCTCAATTTGTCCAGGCCCTGATTCTCATTTCACACTTGAGCCCCGACCCGGAAGAGCAGCGTAGTACGCGAGCCCGCGCCCGGCAACTCGCCAGGCACGCAAGCCCGGGCGAACAACTGCTGGTCCAGTGGCTGGCCGGCGTGCAGGAAGATCACTACATTCCCGCCATCGCCGCCATGAATGATCTGCTCGCACAATATCCACACGATCAGCGCCTGGGTTTCCTGGCCGGTAGTTGGCTGGTGAAACAAGAACGCTACCTTCAGGCCGTGGTTGTATTGGAGCGTACCATCGCGCTGGCGCCGAACTATCCGGCCGCGCTCAACGAGTTGGGCTACGCTTACGCCTTCGGTGGGGACTTTGCCAAGGGATTCGCCGCCATGGAGCGATATATCGCGCTCCAGCCCGATCAGCCCAATCCCCACGATTCCTACGGTGAGATTCTGCGGCTGGCTGGCAAGTTCGACGCCGCCCTCGAACAATATCGAATGAGCATCCGCATTGACCCCAACTTCGGTTCCGAACTGGGGGTCGCCGACACCTATGCGCTGATGGGAAAGGAAGATGAAGCGCGGGACGAATATCAGCGCGCCATCGTATTCACCACCAGCGAAACTGACAAAGTGGAATACGAGCTGCAATCCGCCCTCACCTGGATTCGCGAGGGCAACCACAAGCAGGCGGAGAAAGCCCTTCGCGAAGTAGCCCGGCACGCTCATGCGGCTGGACTGGGACGGCTGGAGGCTGAAGCGCATTGTGTCTGGGCTTTGTACGAACCTGACTACAAGCAGGCGATGAGGCAAGTGGAGTTGGCCCAGCAGGCGCTGGCTGAGCATCACCCCATGTCGCGAACCGACCAGGACGAAGAGCAAGCCCGCGTCTGGCAGGCGCAAGCTGTCCGCGCCGCTGAGGCCCAGGATTTCAATTCCGCCTCCGCCGCGGCCCGGCAACTTGAAGCCATGGCCCAGACAAGCCACAGCCAGATCGTGCAGCGTTGTTATCACGGAGCAATGGGCGCGCTGCTGGCGGCCCAGGCAAAATACGCAGACGCAATCCCTCATCTTGAGGAGGATGCCGCCAATCCGCTCTCTATGCGTTTGTTGTGGCAGGCCTACGATCGCACGGGTGCCGCCTCCCAAGCCGCAACCTTGGCTGCCAAGCTTTCCGTTCTCGAAATTCCAACCGTCGAGCAGGCCTTAGTCGTGCCTCAGTTCCGCGCCAGCCTGGTCAGCCAGGTCGGGCAGCCCTAGCCAAGAAACATGCCGCGCATCCCCATATTTCGGCTCGGTCGCAATGCAGAAGAAAATCTCCCTCCCAAGTTAGCCAGCTACACTCCTGAGCTTTCTTTGGAAGGCCTGCAACTCGGAGTCGATAACCTGCGTCACGACGTTCTGCTCAGCCCCAAGTTCACCGAACAGGTGCGCTTGCAAATTGCCAACCTGATCGCGCGCCACGGTGGCGTCGAAGGCCTGCTGGCGGCGGAACCCCCGCAGGAGTACGGCACACTCGGTCCGCGTGGGGCCCATTTAGCGTCCAAGCGCTTTTCCAAGGCAGGGCCTTCGGACCTGAAGCCATTGCTCAGCGAACAGCATGTCGCGGCCCTGAACCGTGCTAAGGCGGCAGAGAACTTCGCTATCGATCTGCTGGCCAGGGTTGCGATTGTCAAGTTTCTTCGCGCCGAGCTGAATTCGCAATTCGCCCAGCTCCTGGAGCGTGGCCGCGCCATGCTCAAGAGTTACGAAGGGGTGCGGCAGCAAAAAGCGCTGGAGTATCGGGAGCGCGTCGCCGCTTTCCAGGTCGCCAAGAAAATCATCTTGCGCAAGGCTGGACAGGAACTGTTTCGCATTCTGCGCGAGATCGAGAAGGAAACCTTGGCGCGCATGCGCCGCTCGCTCTTCGGAGACGGCAGGGAAACGCAATATCAACTCTTTCTGAATCCGCTGATTTTCAATGACGACGGCGGCGACGCCTACCTCAATGCCGAGCGTTATGTCATGCTGGGCAACTACGAGCGCGACCCCGATCGTTTCTCTAACGTGCGAAGCATTACCTGTGCCTTTCTGCGCAGCCTGGGCCTGGCCTCCGACGCCGAACCCGACGCCAAACTCGACGGCTGGCTTAACGTTCCGGAAAACGCCCAGGAGCTTGTAGGCGCGGGCAGTCCGGACGATTCCACTCCGGAAGGCCGCAGCCAGAAAGCCCGCCTGGACGACTGGGTGGATCTGCTGGAGCGCGAAAAGATCATGGAGTCCGTGCTGGCGTCTTATGAAGTGGTACCGCTACTCGCCGAATACTCGCCGCGCGTCAACGCCCAGCAGCTGAAGAACGCGCTCATTTCCCGCGAAGAACGCATGCGGGTGGAAAAATTGATTGAGGATCACGGCAAACTCTCCTGCGAGAGTTTCTATTCAGCAGCCGCCCGCGTGGCCGGTTGCCGCGGCGCCGACCGGGCCCGAATGGCGGGACGATTTCTGCTGGACTTCCTCCGCTATCATCGCGATCTGCGCCGTGTGGAAACCCTGAACAACTCGCTCGATGCCGTGAATCTGGTCGCCAACGAAAAAATGAGGGAGCTTTCCGCCATGAACGGCACCCTCTACGAGTTCTTGCTGGCCGATGAGCAAAAACCAGCGGAAGAAAAAGTGGCGCGCCACGTGATCATCAAGGCTGACGTGCGCGATTCGTCGCGCCTCACGCGTTCCCTGTTGGAACGCGATCTCAATCCCGCCTCCTACTTCAGCTTGAACTTCTACGGCCCGGTGAACAAATTGCTCGCGAAATATGGCGCCCGCAAAGTCTTTCTCGAAGGCGACGCCATCATCCTGGCCTTGCTCGAGAACGAAGGCGACGTCTCCCTCGCCGTGGCCCGGGCTTGTGTTCTGGCCCGCGAAATGATGGAAATCGTGCGCGGCTACAACCAGTTATTGGAGCGCGCCGGTCTGCCCAGCCTGGAATTGGGCATCGGCATTTCCTTTCAGGACTCCGCCCCCATGTATCTGATGGATGGCGACCAGCGCATCATGATCTCCGATGCCTTGAACGAAAGCGACCGCTTGTCGGCCTGCAACAAGCGCGTCCGCAAAGTCATGGAGTCAATGCACAGCCCGTTCAATGTTTATGCCTTCCAGACTGCGGTTGACGGCGACTTGGCCGATCACCCTGACGATGCTTTTATACGGTATAACCTGAACGGTATCCGCCTCAGCGAACCTGCCTTTCAAAGATTGCAGCAGGAGATTTCTCTCGAACCCTGCAAGCTCGATTTACCGGCCCTCTGGGGAAGCGAAAAGTTCGAGCTCTACCGCGCCCTCGTACCCCTGGGCAACGATATCTTTCGCAAGATAGTCCTGCGTTCCAGCCATATTCCCCAGATCGATCCCCAAACTTTCTCCCTCAAACAATGGACTGGGGTTTCGTATTACGAAGTCTGCACCAACCCGGCCGTCTACACCATGCTGGAAGCGAACGCCACCGCCGGGCAGAAAAACTAAGACCTGGAAATATCTCAGCCTGCTGTCTTCAAGCCACTCACGGCTCCCTTGGTTATATATACCTTGACACGTATATGCTCAGTGGAGTATACGAAGAGAGTGGAATCTGTATTCGAAATCATTGCGGAGCCGAACCGCCGCGCGATACTTGAGCCTGCTGGTTTCGTCCCAACAGTCGGTGGGAGAGATCGAGCGTCAGCTTCGTATGCCGCAGCCGACCGTGTCCAAGCACCTGCGCGTGCTGCGCGAGGCTGGTTTCGTGGAATCTACGGTGGACGCACAGCGCCGTCTCTACCGGCTGAAACCTGAACCATTTGAGGAGCTGGATGCCTGGCTGGCTCGGTTCCGCCGCTTCTGGTCCGCTCACCTCGATGCTCTCGAACGCCATCTTGATCGCATGGATCAGGACCGCATGGATGAATCAACACCTAGGAAAAGGAAGACTAAGGAGAAGACGACGCGGCCCAAACCGCGACGTGACAAAGGAGAAACGAAATGAAAATCAAAGTGACTAGCGTATACGTGGACGACCAGGACAAGGCCCTGCGCTTCTATACGGAGGTACTGGGCTTTGCCAAGAAGACCGATTTCAGTCAGGGCCCATATCGCTGGCTGACCGTGGCCTCGCCCGAGGAGCCGGACGGCACTGAGCTGCAACTGGCGCTGAACAACAACCCTGCGGCCAAAGACGTATCAGCAGGCGATGTTTCAACAGAGCCAGCCTGCGATGATGTTCTTCACCGACGACATCAAGGGCGACTACGAGCGGATCAAGGGCCGCGGCGCCGAGTTCACTATGCCGCCCACCGACGTGACCGGCTCGACCATTGCGATGCTGAAGGACACCTGCGGCAACCTCATTCAGCTCACGCAGCTGAAGCGCTGGTAAGGCTAGAATCGGGCTGGACTGCGATAACGAGTGCTATCGCTGTTCCCGACAGTTTTCCGCACCTAAGGTTGTTTCTTGCACAGACAAAGGCAGGTCATTGCGTGTTTGAGTTGCGCCGTTCCGGTGGCCAAAGAGTTCTGAAGGTGGCAAAGAGCAAACCAATGATGAATGACCCAGTCCAGCTCATCTTGTGGTACCCAAGCGTCCGAACATTAACGTAATTGGCTACGAAATTCAATGGAACACACAGTACGAACAAAAGAGCAAAACGGCAAACCTTGTTGGGTATGTTTGCAACGGTTTTGCTGAGGATGAAGGCGAATCCTATTAGGATGGCCAAACTGGTGGTAATTGAAACCAGAAGGGACAGCATAGTGTTCTGGCTAAACAGTAGATTGCACAGGCCCTTGGCGTCTAGGTTACTGTCGGTCAGTGAAACGAAATCCGCTAAGTGGATTTCAAAGAGGATTTTGAATAACCAACTCTCGCAGAACCCGGAAGGGAGATGACAGATAGATGACCGATCGCGAGCAGTACACACCGGGTCCAGCCAACTTGGCGCGGGTACAGAAAGACGGAGAGAAGTGGACGCTCATTCTCGTCCGAGAACTGCGCCATTCGCCGGAAAAAGTCTGGCAGGCGATTACCGACCCGGCGCATCTGCGCGAGTGGGCGCCCTTCGACGCCGATGGGAACCTGGGCACGGTCGGAACCACGGTAAAGCTCACCACGGTGGGAGCGCCCGTGCCGCGCGTTACGGAAACAACTGTGACGCGAGCCGACGCTCCCAAGGCGCTTGAGTACAAGTGGGGTGGCTTCGATATGCGCTGGGAACTCGAAGCCTTGGGTGACGGCACGCGCCTGACGCTCTGGACCAACATCGGTCACCGCTTTATCGCAATGGGCGCTGCCGGGTGGCACATTTGTTTCGATGTGCTGGATCACCTGCTCAGCGGAACTCCCATCGGACGCCTCGTCGGCCCCGAGGCGATGAAGTTCGGCAGCTGGCAGCGATTGAACGCGGAGTACGCCCAGCAGTTCGGTATCGAAACGCCTAACTGGCCGCCTCAGGGAACTCAAAAGTCGTGAATCGAGGGGATCGCAAAACCATGCACCAACCACTTAAGAGGAACAAAAAGGAGTTGTCACCAGAACAACGTGAAGAACTGCTCAGAGCATTGAAAGCCCGGTTTGAGAAAAACATGAACCGCCATAAAGGTCTTGCATGGGCTGAAGTACAAGCAAAGCTCGAAGCCAATGCTGAAAAATTGTGGTCACTCAGCGAAATGGAAAGAACCGGCGGTGAACCGGACGTGGTTGGCCATGACAAAAAGACAGGCGAATATATTTTTTACGATTGTTCGGAGGAAAGCCCGAAAGACCGCAGAAGTCTTTGCTACGACCGTGAAGCGCTGGACTCAAGGAAAGAAAATAAACCAAAAGGAAACGCTGTTGAAATGGCAGCGGCCATGGGCATTGAGCTTTTAACGGAAGAACAATATCGAGAGTTGCAGAAACCTGGAGAGTTCGATACGAAAACATCGAGCTGGGTGAAAACACCTTCTGCGATCAGAAAACTCGGCGGCGCGCTCTTTTGTGATCGCCGCTTCGACACTGTTTTCCTGTATCACAACGGTGCGGAATCTTACTATGCCGCCAGGGGGTTCCGTGGGTTGCTAAGGGTCTAACTCTCTTGCATCGGCGCATTCAAAGGAGGTCCCATTGAACTGGAACAAATGGATTCGGCAGACCCACCGCTGGCTGTCCATCGCCTTTACGGTGGCCGTCATCGTCAACATCGTCGCCATAGCACAGAAGAAGTACACCCCCTCGGTGGGACTCCTGGCAGTGGCCCCGCTCGCCTTGCAATTTCTTACCGGTCTGTACTTGTTCGTGCTGCCGTATGCCACCAAGTGGGGCAGCGGGCGGCGCACCGGCTGAACGGGCGGGCGAGGGACGGACGGATCTAGCCCCAACTTTGCACGAAACGCAAAGAGCCTGCCCTGAGCGAAGTCGAAGGGTGGGCCACCCGCCTCTGTTCCAGCAGTGAACATCCCCACTCAAGCCAAACCCGGAGCTTGAGTGGGTGTTGTCTTACGCTTATAGCAAGACGCTCAGCATCGTCATCCGTTACCCAAACGAGGTATTCACCAGCTACCCCAA
Organism: uncultured Acidobacteriota bacterium; assembly: GCA_963759395.1. Taxonomy (GTDB): domain Bacteria; phylum Acidobacteriota; class Terriglobia; order Terriglobales; family Acidobacteriaceae; genus CAVWZH01. Next base: position 1,483,132 of record CAVWZH010000007.1, read on the forward strand.
TAGTGGCAGCAAGAATACCCTACATCTGGTGATGCGTTCGCGACAGTCATCATGCGAAACTTGTCCTCATCGCATGCAATTTAGAAAGGAGTCAACCATGAAGAATATCGTTCTAGTCCACGGTGGGTTCGTGGATGGCGCCGGCTGGGAAGGCGTCTACAAGATCCTCAGGAAGCGGGGTTACAACGTCAGCGTCGTGCAAAATCCAACCATTTCACTGCAGGACGACGTAAAGGCAACCAAGCGTATCCTGGCGGCCCAAGATGGTCCGGCAATCCTCGTTGGCCATTCCTATGGCGGAGCAGTAATCACGGAAGCGGGCACTCATCCGAACGTTGCGGCCCTCGTGTACATCACCGCCTTTGCTCCGGACAAGGGTGAGTCCGTCGGCACGCTCATTAAAGATCCACAGCCCGGCGCGCCCGTACCGCCGATCCTGCCTCCGCAAGACGGATATTTGCTTCTTGACAGAGCAAAGTTCGCCGCCTCTTTCGCGGGTGACGTGGAGCCAGAAAAGGCCGCGTTCATGGCCGATTCCCAGGTTCCGTGGGGAATAGAAGCTGTTAATGGCGCGATCAGCGAACCGGCGTGGAGGACGAAGCCGAGCTGGTATTTGGTGGTCACTGAGGACAAGATGATCCCGCCGGACGCGCAACGTGCCATGTCTAGGCGGGCGGGCTCTAAGGTTGTGGAAGTCAAGGGCAGCCACGCGATCTATGTGTCGCAGCCTCAGGCCGTCGCAGCTCTTATCGTAGAGGCGGCCACGGCTAAAGCCAAGGCAGCTTAGGCGGGACGGCTGGGCCACCCGCCCAAGAGGCGTACTCGACGGTCTGGAGCTGCCTTAGCTAGCTAATGTTTTGCGGACGGCGCTGTGGAGGTTGTACTGGGTGGAGCGGTCGCGGGCCTAGCGTCTCCTGTTCGCGTCATGTTGAGATTCGTGTGGTGCAAAAAATAACCTTCGCCGAAACCATCCAGCCGGTTTCCATCTGCCGAGAGAGTTAAAGCGTAGCTCTGCTGGTTCGAGCCGAGAGATCGCAAGAGCGTAACCGCCGCTCCATCGACGCTACCGGTGACCTCCGTGTCGGGTTCGGATTTCCCGCTGTTCGTATGCCACGTACCTTGTAGCGTCGATCCTGACTGGCGTAGGGTAATCGACCCCTGGAAGCGATCATCGAAGTGGGTGAAGCTCCAGGTGCCCGAAAGGTCGTGAGGCCCCTGGGCAGTTGCCGGCGCCTGATTGCTCATGTCGTCCGTGGTATAGACTTTCTTGGTGGTCGTCCCGGTTGCTTTCCTTTGCTGGCGGTTCTGACGTGCAGCGTCGCCCAGAGACTGACCGGCGCATAGGGCGCACACGAGTAGCAGCACCAGCCCAACGCACGGAACTAAACGCACAGTGCTCACATTCTCCTCAGACACAAGCTCGCGATTTGCCTTCCTACGTTATCCCAGCGCCCCGCAGAGGGCAAAATTACGCCGGTAATGTCGGAGGTGCTGAGTTCCAGTGAGGATTCGGACCAGCCCGCCCCGCCGCTGGCACACAGCACTCAGTATCACGGCTTCACAGAAGTGCCAAGGCCCGCTGTGCTAACGTGGCTATCTGTACGCCAACGAGAACAGGACTTGAGAATAGGTCTGTGTTACGCAAACTAGGCTTCGCAATTTCGTATTTCATTGCCGGCGTTTACGTGTTGTCGATTCTGTTGCCTTCTATTTACTGTCTCCGGCATGGATGCAGGGGACCAGGTGAGGGCGACGCTTTTATGCCTGCCTTCATGCTTATTCCGGTTGGCTCAATCGCTACGGCTGTCTCACTGTACAACGCCATACAACAGATCAGAAAAAGACAGCCATGGTCTTGGGTTTTCTGGCCTCTTGCAATTATCTTCGCGATTGTTCTGCTCGGTGCAATTGCTCTTATCGGGATCCTAATCTACTACACGGCATTTCATCGTCGATAGCGGTAGCCGCCATCCCGAACCGCCATCGAACCTGGAAGAGGCTCCCACTTGCTGAGGTTGCAGGTTACGCTGAGCGCAGCTAAATTAGATGCGAGACTTGGAGCAGTAAATGAAAAGGAGCGCCCTGATGGAACCTGCCTCTGCCTTCATCGACCAGAAGATCAAGGAACTTGGCGACTGGCGCGGGAAGACGCTGGCGAAAGTTCGCGAAATCGTACATCAGGCAGACCCTGAGATCGTCGAAGAGTGGAAGTGGGCCAAGCCGGCATCGCCGGGCACTCCCGTCTGGTCCCACGGCGGCATCGTCTGCACGGGAGAGACGTACAAGAACGTCGTCAAGATGACATTTGCCAAGGGAGCTGCGTTGAAGGACCCTTCGGGTCTATTCAACTCCAGCCTCGAGGGGAATGTCCGGCGCGCCATCGACATTCACGAAGGCGACAAGGTCGATGAGGCGGCCTTGAAGGATCTCATCCGCGCTGCCGTGGCGCTCAATCTCAAAGGCAAGAGTAAACCGAAGCCCAAGCAACATCCCCACCCCTTCGACAAGCTCAGGGCAGGCTCTAAATTTCGCAAAGAACGCGAAATTTAGAATGGGGCACCCTTGCAATCTTTTAATCTCATTGTCCGGGAATGGTAGTAAGGACTAATGCCCTACCATCGTAGCTAGAACCCGGATTTCAGCTGGACCGGGCGGAAAGGAATCATCACCACAGCTTCGAGATCAACCGCCGATCCGTTCTTGGTCGCCGGCCGGAATCGCCAGCGGGTCAGCGCAGAGCGCGCGTACTCATCCAGACGGTCGTCCACTCCCCGCAGCACCCGCACCCCGCCAACGGAGCCATCGCTGTGGATCACCGCGTATAGCGTCACAGTACCCTGTACGTTGCGCCGCATCAGTTCAATCGGGTACGCCGGGTCTACCTTCTGGGTCGCCACGGGAGCGGTCAGATCTCCCTTGTCTGCGGTTTCGTTGAGTTCGGCGAAACGAATCACCCAGCTGCCCCCCGCCGAGTTCAAGTTCGGCATATTCAGGGTCATGGAATAAAACTTGCGATCGCCGAAAACTTGCCGGTCAACTTCGGTCGTGTTGGGGTCGGAGACCTGACGCGCTTTCCCGGTCAGGCCGCCAAGTCGAGGCGATTTCGCATCCGCGACCAGGCGAGAATTGTTCTCGCCCCTGCCATTGCCGTCGCTGCCAAAGGTCCCTGCCGGGCCCGTTGCGGCGCCCACCGTCAGTCCTGTAGGAACGTCGAAGACATTTCTCGTTGATCCCGTCCCCGTACCGGTGCCTCGCGCGTTGCGTGCCACAACCTCAGGGGTTCCGGTCGCGCCCGCTTTTCCCGCTGGAGTTGCGGCAAAACTCCCGCGCCGGTTGCCCGCAGGCGGTTCAACCCGCGCCTGCAGCGCGGCGGGATGAATTCCCAGAGCAATAATTCTTCCCCCCGCTCCGGAACTCGCGCCCGCGGAAATCGCCGGCGGAGGTGGCACCACTTTGGCGCCTGCCCTTCCAAATGAAGCTGTTCTTCCCCCGGCCAGCGTGTGCTGCTCGGCCATCGCCAAAGCGGGTGCCGGCGCAACCACCTCGCTGTGCCCAATATTCAAATCTCCCAGGCGGCGGTTCGATGCCGTTTCTACGCTCGGAGGAGGAGCAACCACGGCCGCGGTCGGAGCCTGCAGGCCGCGCACCGGATCTGTGCCGTGAATCTCGGGAGACGGCGCCACCACGGTTTGGGCCAACTGTGTCACCGGGCGTACCAGGGAACTGTTTACATCCGGAGCGGGCTCGACGACAGAGACAGGAAGTACGGGCACCCGCGCGTCGGCCACTGGCCGGGCCGTCGCCGCGAGCGGCACCTCAGGCTGCGCGCCCGACCACGCCACAATGTTCGGCATGGCGACATCCTGGTTCAACTTGACCTTGGGAGGAGTCACAATCGTCTGGTGGTGGTTATCGGCTTCCGGAGGGACTGAAATGATGGGCTGCGCGGCATGTTCCGGGTCGCCTTTCTGCGGCTGTTGCGCACCCGCGTTCCCGGTATCGAGTGGCGGCAGATATTCCTGCGGCGAAAAGTAAATCACGTCGTCGTGACTCAACAGCGCGCTCGCCATCGGCGCCTGCCGTACCGGCAAGAGGCGGACCGATCCCCAGAGAGCCAGAATCAAGCCTATGTGGCAGATTGCCGATTGCCAAAACTTGCTCCAGGGCAGAGGCGAAGCAACAAACACATCTCCCCAGAAAACTCCTGGACGCGAAGTTAAGTGGAGGGCCGGCTGCCTGCGCGGCCAAACCAAATCGATCAGGTTATGCAGGAAAACCCGGTGCCAGGGATCCAAGTGCACGAGGAGCGTCGGCACAGCGACGGGTCGGCCGCTCCTGGCAAGGCGGGGCGCACCTGCGGATTCAACGCGATTGGAAGCTGGCTTCATGCGCGAGGCAGCAAAGCGATAATCCTGATTATAGCTTCCGGCGGCGCGATCCCGGCAACCGGCAGTTCATCGCAGTGGTTTTTCGTGCTCTAATAGCCCATCTCGAATTTGAACCGCGACCCTCTCCTCGGCGTCATCTCGAGCGCAGCCGTTTTTCAGGCGGAGCGAGAGATCTCGCGCGGATTGTTGTCGACGCATGGAGTCGAACTGGATCGCTCATCAAATATGAAAAGTTTTTGCGCCATTTTTCTACTCGGCCTGGTGTTCTGCGTTTTCCCCGCTTCACCGAGCGTAGCCCAAAATGCTTCCCCCGCCCAGCCTGCTGATGGCTATTCCGGCATGTACAGCTTTTTGCAGGATGGCGAATTCGTGCAAGTCACGATTGAGGACGCAGGTCACGTCACCGGCTTCGTTTCCCGCTACGGCGATTCGGATAGCGACCGAGGCACTTTCCTCGATCATTTTTTCAAGCAGGGAAAGTTGGAGGGCAAAAAACTGAGTTTCTCCACTCAGGTGGTGCATGGCGTCTGGTTCGAATTCACGGGCGCCTTCGAGCGCGGCCCGGGAAAAACCCCCGCCGATGAGGCCTACTATCTGTTGAAGGGCACACTCGTCGAATCCACCACCGATGCGGACAAGAAAACTTCCTCCAAGTCACGGGAGGTAACTTTCAAATCCTTCCCCAGGGAAACGTGATCGTTTGCGGGTGGGAAGGCTGGCGGGTGGTCCATTCAGTTGGCTTGAGTGGACCACCCGCCAACCATTTAGAGTTAAGATGAACCGTATGAAGGCGGCAATTATCGCGGCTGTTGTGCTGGGTGGGATTACCATCACTGGGTTGGTAATTGCTCCCCCACTCGATAACTGGCTTGGCTATTTTGCAGGGCGTGATCTTCATGCACTGCGGGGATTGTCAGTTGAAGGATCAACAATCGATGAGCTTGTCCGCCGCAATTATAGCCTTCAGGAATGCAGGGCCTATCACCTCGATGGAGTATTCCAGACGGTTGTGGACTGCGAAGTAGCAGACCGATCTGGACAGCGCGCCACCCTGTCATGGGAAGTCGGCCACTTCTACTCTCCACATCCGCGGATTCAGAGGAGACGATTCTTTGTATGTCCTCTCACGCGCGAAGCCGCATTCCTAACCCCGTCTCTAATGCCTCCTGGCATGCGCCCGTCCGATTACCCCGATCAGCGGTTGTATTATTCGACGGCAGTTTACGGAATAGCGAGCATGCGATGGCTTGATGGTGATCCCAATCGGATCAACGATCACGATGCTCCAGGCAAGCATTGACATACGAGGTGGGCTAGCCCATCTTTGCACAAAAAGTGGCCCAGCCAGCCCGGGGACGGCTTAATACCCCCGGGGAGCACGCGCACTCTTATGAAGACGAGACTCTTGATCGCGGCGGTAATAGGCTTTCTCCTGTTTCCGCATGTTGCAGCTGCAGCGGACAAAACGTGCGATCTTCCCCAGGACTTGCAGGCTGAGGTCTCGCGCAAATATCAAGGGCAGAAGATTGTGAGCCTGTCAGATCTTGACGACTACGACAGGGGGCTGTTCCAGAAGGACCACAGCGGTGCGTGTCCCGGCCTCGTCAGTGTCGATTTCTACGGTGATGGAAAACCCACTCTGGCCTTGGCCTTGATTCCAAAAGATGGGGCAAAGGGGAAGGCAATGCTTGTTGTAGCTCACCGTGTTGGAGAGAGTTGGCGCGCCACTCTATTGGACACAGCGAGGGATTCAGTGCCCGTTGTCTGGAAACAGGACCCCGGTGAATATCAGGACGTTTACCATGAGAAGAAACTTCTGGCCCCAAAGCCTGTCATTGTCTTTTGCGGGTACGAAGCATGGGCGATCCTTTACGCTTGGAGGGATGGCCGGGTCACAAAAATCTGGCTCTCGGATTAGCCAACTTGCACGCAGCCTTGCCGTGGTAGCACAAAGGTGGCCTGACCCGCTTCCCGGCCGACTCATGTTGTATCCTCGTCGCGTGCCGCGCCCACCGACGCCTCGCCGCTCGCCGACCCCTGCGCTCATTTTGGGGTTGATCATTACGCTTGCCGCTGTGGTGGCTTATTCCGCCTATATCACCCACCAAATTACGGGATTGCGCGAGCTGCAGAGTCGCATGGTTGATCGCAACCGTAAGGATTCGCTTCAGCTCCTTCGCATCCAGAACGATCTCAACTCGCTCGCACTTGCCATGCGCGACATGCTGGATAACAATGAGCCTTATCCTTTGACCGCGTGGTCGAATCAGTTCCAGCGCATTCGCGCCGATCTCGACGACGCATTGAGTAAAGAAGAACAGGTGGCCGTTGCCGATCGCACACCCGATCAGCAGCTGTACCTCAAGGCCTCCGTCGCGCAGTTGTGGGACGCCGTAGACCGCACCTTCGCGCTGGCGCGCGAGGGCAAGCAGGCTGAAGCCAGAAGCCAGATTCAACTTTCTCTTCAAGCCCGACAGGCGGCGCTGAGCACGGATGTGGCTCGCCTGCTGGTGCAGAACAATGAAAGTGAAGAGCAAGCCGCAGAGCGCATCCGCGGAATTTATGATCGCGTGCAGCGCAATGTATATCTGTTTCTGACGGCGACCCTTATTGCGATTTTGCTGACCAGCTTGTATCTGATCCGCACTAACCGGCAGTTGTTCGCGCGACTGGCGACGCTTTCTGAGCAGCGCAGCGAACTTGCCCAGAAGCTTATCGCCACGCAAGAATCCACGCTGCGCCACATCTCACGCGAGCTGCACGATGAATTCGGACAAATTCTGACCGCCGTGGGCTCAATGCTGACTCGCGCCGGCAATCAGGCGCCAGAAGGCTCGCCGTTGCGGGCGGATCTGCGTGAAGTGTGCGAGATCGCGCAGACCACGCTTGACCGCGTGCGCAGCCTTTCCCAGGCGCTGCATCCGGTAATGCTCGACGAGGCTGGTCTTGAAAGTACGCTCGACTGGTACCTGCCGGTGGTGGAAAGGCAGGCGGGGGTTCACATATTCTATGAGAAGTCGGGCGAGCGCTTTGCCGTGAATGGCAACGCCGCGATCCACCTCTACCGCGTGGTGCAGGAAGCGCTGAATAATTTTACGCGGCACGCCGGAGCTAAAGAGGCGTGGGTGCGCTTGCATTTTCGACCGGAGAGTCTGGAGCTTGAAGTGGAAGACCATGGCGTGGGTGTGGCGGAGCAAAAGACGAACCAGGGAATCGGGCTGGTGGCGATGCGGGAGCGCGCCGAGCTGCTGGGCGGTACGATTGTGTTCACTGCTCCCGAGCAGGGTGGAACGCTGGTGCGGCTGACGGTTCCACGGGAGAAGCTGGCTGCTCATGCGGAATAAAATTTCTGTCTTGCTGGTAGATGATCACGCCCTGGTGCGGCGCGGCTTCCGCAGGATTCTCGAGGACGAAAACGACCTCACCGTCGTGGGCGAGGCCAGCGACGGACAGGAAGCGGTTCGGCTGGCGAATGAACTCCATCCGAAAGTAGTTGTGATGGACTGCGCGATGCCCGGAATGAATGGGCTTGAAGCCACGCGCAAGATTCTCGAAAAGCATCCGCAAACGCTCGTGCTCATGTTGAGCATGCATCCTGAGGACACGCTGGTGCGGCAGGCGATGGACGCCGGCGCGTGCGGCTACATTTTGAAGAACGCAGTAGATTTGGAATTGGGCGCGGCCATCCGGCGAGTGGTGGCGGGAGAAACCGTTCTCGATTCTCAACTGCAGCTCCCCGCACAGCTTAAAGGAGAAAGAAGCGCCGGGCTCACGCCACGTGAACTACAGATACTGCAAATGATTGTGGATGGAAAGTCCAACAAGGAGATTGCAAGCGCACTCGATCTCAGCGCCAACACTGTCGCGGTCCATCGCGCCAATATCATGGACGCTCTGGGCATTCATAAGACCGCAGAATTGGTGGTGTACGCGATCCGTAATGGGCTGGTCAGCCTGCCGTGAATCGCCGGTCCTTTCTCCGGGGAGTTGCGGGTTTTGCATCCGGCGCAGCCTTTTTCCACGATGGTTTGGCCCGCCGCGCCATCTCCCAATCTCGGATTTCAATTTGCCGACGTGACGAACCACGCCGGGATTCAGTTTCGCCACAACAGCGGCGCATACGGCGGGAAATTGCTTCCCGAGACGTTGGGTTCCGGTTGTGCCTTCCTCGATTACGATGGCGACGGCTGGCAGGACATTCTGCTGATCAACGGCATGGACTGGCCGGGCCACAAACGTGGGCGCAGTACGCTGCACCTCTACCGCAACAATCGCAACGGAACGTTTTCTGACGTTACGCGAAGCGCCGGCCTCGACGTCGAGATGTATGGCATGGGCGTAGCGGTCGGCGACTACAACAACGATGGTTTCCCCGACATCTTCGTCACCTGCGTCGGCGAGAACCGACTCTTTAAGAACACGGGGAAGGGAACCTTTGTCGACGTCACGAAAGCCAGCGGACTGGGTGGCCGACAAAGTTTTAGCACGTCAGCCTTGTGGTTCGATTTTGATCGCGACGGACTGCTCGATCTGTTCGTCTGCAACTATGTGAAGTGGTCTCCGGAGCACGATGTGTTTTGCAGCCTCGACGGCAAGCACAAGTCCTACTGCACGCCGGAAGCTTATCGCGGCGAGACTTGCTGGCTGTTTCACAATCGTGGCAATGGAACTTTTGAAGACGTCACTGCCGCGAGCGGAGTGTTTGACAGCAGCTCGAAATCCTTAGGCGTGGCCATGCTCGACTACGACAATGACGGCTGGCCCGATCTGCTGGTCGCGAACGATACGCAACCGAACAAGCTCTACCACAATCTGCGCAACGGCACATTCAAAGATGTGGCGATGGAAGCCGGGATCGCGTTCAGCGCCGAGGGCAAAGCTCGCGCCGGCATGGGCGTGGACGTGGCGGATTTCGATAACTCCGGCACGCCCGGGGTGGCGATTACGAACTTTGATAATGAAATGATCGGTCTCTATCGCTTTGCCGGCGGCAATTTCACCGATGTCGCGGCTCAGAGCGGTGTCGGCCTGCCCTCGAAGAACACGCTGGGATTCGGGTGTGTGTTTCTGGACGCTGACCTCGATGGCTCTCTTGATCTGGCCGTGGTGAATGGACACATCGACGACACCGTGCGCAACGTGCGCAACATCGGCTACGCTCAGCCACCGCAGCTTTTCTTGAATAACGGGAAGGGAAGGTTTCGGGACGTCGCGAGTGAAGTTGGCGGCGGTTTTGGCGATCCCAAAGTGGGGCGAGGGTTGGCCTACGCCGATTTCGATCGCGATGGCGACCTCGACCTGCTGATGACGACCAACAATGGCCCCGCTTATCTTTACCGAAATGATCAGCTCGCGGGAAATCGGAGCATCCGTTTTCATCTTGTGGGCACGAAGTCTAATCGAGATGCAATTGGGGCTTCACGTTAGGATTTTCCACGGCGACTCCAGCCAATCGCGCCTGGTGAAGGGCGGATCGAGTTACTTGTCGCAATCGGAATTGCCGGTGACGTTCGGCCTGGGCAAGCGCGACCGAATTGATCGTGTAGTTATCCAGTGGCCCAGCGGAAGAACGGAAGAATACAAAGATTTGGCCGCGGGACGGACTTACGACTGCGTCGAGGCCAAGGGAATTACCCCACTTTCCGGCTTCTAGTATTTTTACAGTATTGCGCAGTTTTCGTGTTGCGCTTACTTTTAGCTCAACTTATACAGAGTCCTCATCTAGTGCCCTCCGGCACGCAGCTTTGAGGAACCACCCCACGAAAGAGGTAGGTTGCGCGACCTACCTCTTGTTCTTTTATGCGGCAGTTTGGCCCAGGAGTCAGCATTTCTAGTTCTGTTTGGGGGATAGGGAAATGAAGTGCAGTGGCAGGTTGGCGAAATGGTTGGCTGCATCTGGGTTGATCCTGAGTGCTATCGCCGTCGCCGCAGGAACAGGCAAGCCCGTAATCGTGAAGGGCTATGTCCTCGACTCTGCATGCGCATTCACCAAGAACCTCGAGAAACCCATTAGCCCGGATTGCGCCCGCGCCTGTGCGAAAGCGGGTTCTCCGTTGGTGATTCTGGCCGAGGACGGCACGGTCTACTGGCCGATCGCTGACACCATGCCCTCGACCGGACAAAATGAAAAGCTGATGCCCTTTGCCGGACAAAAAGTCAGGGCCACGGGAAGAGTTTATCAACGGGGTGGTTCGAGCGCGTTGGTCGTGGAAAAAATCGAACCTCTGCCCAGCGGGAAGTAACTCAACAATTAAAGGTACCTGGCTCTGTTTCAAATCTTCGACAGAGGAGCGCCAACTTGCGTCTGCACGCGATGAACAAACTCTTGCGTATAACAGCCTATCTTCTGGGTTGCATAATTCTGTTAACCACCGGCCTCGCGGCCCAGGAACTCGGCACCGCAATCTTGAGCGGCGACGTCACCGATCCACAGGGAGCGGTAGTTGCAAAGGCTCAGATCACCGCGAAAAACATTGCTACTACGGTGGAGCGAACCACCGCCAGCAGCAGCGCAGGACTGTTTGTCTTCAATGACCTCGTTCCCGGCAAGTATGAAGTGCGAGTGGAGGCAAAGGGGTTTAATCCGTCGCTGGCGACGCTGCCTTTGGAGGTGGGGCAGCAGATCAATCTGAAAGTGCGGTTGACGGTGGCGGGACAAAAATCGGTGGTGGAGATCGACGACGCCGATAGTGAGATGCTGGTAAATACGACGACTTCGGTGGTGGACGGCGTGGTGACGGCGCACCAGATCGACAACCTGCCGCTGAATGGGCGCAATTTCCTCGAGCTGGCATTGCTGATGCCGGGTAACACGATCGCGCCGAACTTCGATCCAACTAAAGCAAAGACGGTGGTGATCTCTTCCGCGGGACAGTTGGGGCGCGGCGGCAACGTGACCATCGACGGCATGGACAATAACGACGACGTGGTGGGCGGCATGCTGATCAACGTCCCCGAGGATTCCGTGCAGGAGTTTCAAGTCGCAACCAACCGCTTCTCAGCGGAATCAGGACGCTCGGGATCGTCGGTCGTAAATGTAGTGACCAAGTCGGGAACGAATGGGCTGCATGGCTCTGCTTCGATTTACGAGCGCGACAAGAGTCTGCAGGCAGTAGATCCGACGTTTAATCCGTCGTCCGCGAATGGCGAGACTCCGCCGTTCAGCCGGCAACAATATGCGGGTACTCTGGGCGGCCCGCTGGTGAAAGATAAAGCCTGGTTCTTTGGCGCATTCGAATACCGCAACGAATTGGGAGGGGTTTTGGTGGGAACGCGCGATCCGGCGGCGCGGACCATCACCAACAGTTTTGCCTCCGAGCCGGTGACCGATCCGATGGGAACCATGCGCGGCGACTGGCAGATTTCCAGGAAAGACGTTTTGAGCCTGCACTATTCGATCGAGCGCCTGAACGCCACCGGCGCGGCCAGCTTTCTCTCCGCCCAGCCGATCGGTACTGCGTCGCAACGGCAGGACCTGGTGAATAATTTCCAGACGTTTCAAACCTCGTGGACGCGGGTGCTGAGTCCGACGTTGCTGAACCGGGCTAGTTACAGCTTCAACAATTTCATCAACATCACAAGTCCACTCTCGACCGCGCCGGAACTCGATTTTCCCAGCATTGCGGATGGATCTTCTTATCGTGTTCCGCAACAGACGCGGCAGAAGCGTTCGCAGTGGGATGACGGCATCGATTGGACACACGGCAAACACAACCTCCACTTCGGCGGCCAGTTTCAGCGCATTGGCGCCGACTTTAATCTTGGGCGTGTTTCAGTCGGGAGCGGTCGAGTTCATCCAGGATTTTGCCAACCAGGACCGGAACGGCGATGGAAAGATCGACGACCAGGATCTGCTATTTGCGGTCACGATTCGCAGCGGCATTCCCACGACACCGCTGATCATTCCAAACGCCGACAACAATTACATCGCGGGATACCTTCAGGACGACTGGCGGGTGCATCCTCAGCTCACGCTGAATCTCGGGCTTGCGCTACGAGATCGACACCGATGTCAACGATGTTGGGCATTACGACCAGATCAATCCGATTCTGTTGCCGTTCTTGCATGGAACGCGGCACAAGGACGCCGACAACTTTGGCCCGCGGGTGGGCTTTAATTGGGCCAACAAGGCCGGCGAATTCAACGTGCACGGCGGATACGGCATTTACTACGATCGCGTCACTCTGGAAATTGAGTCGCTCGAACGCGGCTTGGATGGCCGCGCTCTTCCCATCGACGTGCGCCTGGGAAATTGTCCGCAGCCAACCTCGCCAACCACTTGCGATCCAGCTTCTGACCCGTACCTCGATCCGAACACTGGGAACTTCCTGCCGGGCGCGCCGACTTTCGCGAATCCATTTACAGGCTTCGTCATTCCGGGCGCGGGCGGAGCGTCGGAAGGGATCAATATCATCGACAATGGAATGCGAAACCCCATGGTGCAGCAGTTCAATTTAGGGATTCAGTATGAATTCGTCAGAAATTGGGTGCTGAAAGTTGATGGCATTCATAATCTGGGCACTCACTTCATTGTCGGCGTGCCGGTGGGCACGGTGTTCAATCCGGACTCGGGTGGGCCGGAGTCGGTGACCAGCTTGCAGTCGGTGGCGAATGTGCATTATGACGCTTTGTGGGTTACGGTCGACCATCGGCTGTCGCAGCGGTTCCAGTTTCACGGAGCGTACACGCTGTCGAAGGCCTTGAACTACGCCAATTACGATCAGGTGCCATTCGGCTATCCTCCGGTGCAACCCGGGAATCTTCACCGGGAATACGGGCCGACGCCGAATGATCAGCGGCACCGCCTGGTTTTGCAAGGCACCATGGACTTGCCGGTCGGCTTTCGGCTCACTCCGCTGTGGACCTACGCTTCGGGCGTGCCCATGGACATTCTGTACTCCACGTCCAATGGGAACACGCGAGTTCCACAACTGCAGCGGAATGCGGGTGGGCGGGAGTTTCACAGCGCAGCGGAGTTGAATGCGGCGATTGCCAACATCAATGCTGCCGGCGGAGAAAATGGAACACCGTTGCCTTTGGTTTCGCCTAACGCACGTTTTAACGACACCTTCAATTCTTTTGATTTGAGGCTGTCGAAGACTTTTCGATTGAGCGAGCGCTTCCGGCTGGAGGCGCTGGCGGAGGCGTTCAATCTGTTCAACAAAGCCAATATTCTGGGAGTCGCCAACGCAAACTATTCCGGTTATTTCAATGTGCTCGTGCCGGACCAGAATAATCCGAATCTCTCTTCGAGGTTTGGCACGCCGGTTTCAACTGCAGGAGGAGTGTTTGGATCCGGCGGGCCGAGGGCGTTTCAGTTAGGCGGAAAGTTGACATTCTAGCTGCCGAGGTTGGGATACCGTCGTCGAAGTTTCAACGCCCCTTTGGTGGTTGGCTGGCCTTGATTCGACTGATCTGAGACTCGAGTTCGGCGGCTGCCGCTTTCCCGGTCGGCGTACTGATCAGGTTGGTCAATTCGGCGGAATCCTGTGTTAGGTCGTAGAGTTGGCTGCCCATGGTTTCGTGACGGATCATTTGCCAGCGTGATGTTACCAGCGATTCCAGAGATCCTGTAGTCGCCGTGGGGATGAGATTGTCAGCGCTTTTATCGTGCAGCCCGGGGTATTTGTTCTGAGTCAATTCAGAAAGTGGGTTGTGCCACTCGGTGGGCGGTTGTGACTTCCAAAGCTCGGTCAATGGGGTCAACGTGAACTCGGTTTGGTTGTCGGACCCGATTAATTCGAGAATAGTTGCGGGCAGGGCGGCGTTGGTGATCGGCCGGCTCAGCCGCAGACCCGATGGGACGTGATCGGGATACCAAATCACCAGGGGAACGTGAATCAGTTCCCAGTAGAGCGCGCGGCCGTGGGTTTCCAGATGATGCTGCCCGAGGGCCTCACCATGATCGGATGTGATTACGACCACCGTGTTGCTCAAGAGGCCGCGTTTCTCCAGTTCCGCCATCAGCGCGCCGATGTTGTCGTCTACATACTTCACTCCGTCGTCGTAAGTGTCGTCGTTCTCGGCGACAGGTGTGCCGTGTTTCCATGAAGGCTTGGGGTAATTCTTCGGGCCTCCATACGGGTCGTGCACGTCGAAGTAATTGAGAAAAGCGAAAAAAGGCCGTTGACGATCGCGATCGACCCATTGCAGAACTTCCTGGTTTACCACATTCGCTCGCTTGCGAATACCGAAAGCGCCTCCGTAGCTTCCTGAGCCTTCGGCATCCTGGTCGAGCAGGGCGGTCCAGCCCAGGCGTCGCAGAATTCTTTTGGGCAGGCTGTGATCGCTGCGGCTCAGATAAACGCGCGAAAATTCCCGGCCGTAGAGCGTGCGCAGGAACATATCTGAGGCGGACTGGAAATAGTCTTCGAAATGAAGAAAGCCGCGGCCGAAGCCGAGATCACGGGCGAAATAAGTCCGGTTGGCGGAGAAGGCTCCAGTGCGATAACCCTTGTGTTCGAGGCTTTCGCCCAATGTGGGGAGACCGCCCATACCGGTCTTACCCCATCCTAGCCAGGGTTCGGGTTGCACGTTTCCCACGCCGTGTTGAAAGAGATACGCCCCGGTGATCAAGGAAACGTGCGAAGGCAAACTCCACGAAGAAGTCGAGATCGCGTTTTCAAACAGGACACCTTGTGCGGCGATGCGATCGATGTTTGGCGTAGTAGGATGTTTGTAGCCATAGGCAGAAACGTGATCGGCGCGCAGGGTATCGACGACAATCACCAGCACGTTGGGGGAAGCGGAAGACGCGGCCGGCAATGCGGCAACGGCACTTCTTTCAATGAGCTGTTTCCCGCCCTGAACAGCGGCGAAGACGAAGATCCAGGCCCCGACGATCCAAGGCGCGGTTTTCTTCCAGAAACGCAGCACATCGCGTTCATGCGGACCAAACCACCTGACAAGGGCGACCGCGATTCCCATAGCGAGAAGAATGCAAGCCAGGCGATACAGGCGACCCGTGAGGGTCAACCAGTCATAACAGGCCAGAAAGGTCAGAACGAAAACGACGATTCGCATGGCGGGAAGGCGCGCCGAAATTCGGGTAAGCAAGCCGGCAGCCAGCGCGACAAGCAGAAAGAAAATCAAATCAACGAGGGGGGCAATCCAGAGAATTTCTTCCGAGACGTGCATGGTGGCTCCCCAGCGCGCCCAGTTGATACGCTGAAAGATCAGCAGGCCGATGCCTTCCACGAAACCGGCGAGAAGGCCGAACCACACGCCAAGCACTAGGAGTGGCCACGGCAAGGCCAGGGCAAAATAAGTAGTCTTTTCTTTTTGGTTCGGCGACTCCTCAGCCCGAACTTGTTTTCCCGGCAAAGATGGGTAGATCTGAGGCACTGGACGCACCCTCAACAAACTAGCATACTGGCCGGAGCGGTGAGATCTGCTGACCTGGAAGTTTTGCGCACGCTGAAGTAGAGTGAAGCGCGCAAGATTTCCGAGCATGCCCGCGCCCGCAACCGAATTGCGCCAGGAACCTACGCCCACCCGGGAAAAGACCTGGGTTGCTAGTCTCCTCCCGATTGCTCTAATAGCCTTGTACGTGTTGCAGTGTGCCTGGTTCATTCGAACCCAGTCGCTCACCTACGACGAGCCGGTACACATTGCCGAAGGCCTGGATGCGTGGCGGCATGGCCGCTTCGAGCAATACAACGATCATCCTCCGCTGGCGCGGCTTTGGTGTTCACTCCCGCTGATCGATTCGCGATGGCAAATTGATATCGAGCAACTGGCGAATAGCTTCCGGGTGCCGCGCATTACGCCCGATCCGGAAGCTCTGGCCTGGCGGGCACGTGCGATGAACGTTTTGCTGGGCGTCACGCTGTGCTGGCTGGTTTGGAGAGTCGCGGACAAGATGTTCTCGCGAGGCGCAGCGAATTTTGTGCTCGCATTGATGGTGTTTTCTCCTTCGCTGATCGCGCATTTTTCGGTAGCGACTACAGACGGCGCAGCCACGCTGCTTATTTTCGCCGCTGCCTGGGAAGTCGCGCGCTGGCGAAGTAGCCCGAGCTCGCGGAACACGCTCTTCATCGGCGTGCTCTTGGGTTTGCTGCTGCTGGCCAAGTTCTCCACCGCACCAATGTTTGGGTTAGCCCTGCTGTGGATGCTGCTTCCGGGGCCGGAGAAGTTGATCCTGAATCCCCGGCGATGGAACTGGGGAAAGACCGCGGTGGCGCTGTTGGTAGCGGTGACAACGGTGTGGGCTGGCTATTTTTTCCACGTCACGCGTCTCACCGTCCATGATGGAATCCTGACCGCAACTTTTCCCCACTGGAGTGAGCCAATTGTGAAGCCGGTGAGCAGCCGGGTGAACTACAGCTTTCTCGTTCCGGCGGGGGAATACGTGGAGGGAATCCGCCGCCTCGCCCGGCACAATGGACGCGGCCAGCCCGCATATTTTCTCGGGCAGGTTTCAGACAAAGGTGGATGGAAGCTTTATTACCCGGCAACAATTCTGCTGAAATGGCCAATCGTTGTGCTCGCGGCCTGCCTGGCTGGATTGTTGCTTGGGTTGGTGGAAACCAATTGTGTCCCCGCCGACTTGTGGATCCTGGCCACGTTCCCAGGGGTCTATCTGCTGCTGGCGATTTTCTCGAACTTTAATATCGGAGAAAGACACATCCTGCCTTTGTATCCTTTCGCACTCCTGTTTACGGCGGTTTTATGGGAACGGGTAAAACTGCGGCGGGCGGGAACGGCCGCTCTAGTGTTGTTGGCGGTTCTGAATGCTGCCGACACTTTGCGCTGCGCCCCGGACTATCTTTCTTACTTCAGCCCCATCGCGCCGCCGGGCCGCGGCGCAAATCTGCTGACGGACAGTAACCTGGATTGGGGTCAAGGGTTACTGGCGCTACGGCGATACGAGCGCGAGCATCCAGGAGAGAAGATTTCGCTGGCTTATTTTGGAAGCGTGGATCCCTCAGTTTATGGCATTAAGGTTCAGCCACTGGCGGAGAATGACCGAGCGACAGGCACGGTGATTGTGAGCCCAACCAATCTTTCCGGGCAGTTTCTGGCCAACTCGTCCAGTTACCACTGGGTGCTCGCGTACCCGCGAATGCAGGTGCTCGACTCGTGTCTCTACGTGTTCAAGATTTCGGCCAAATGAAGTCTTGACGATTGAGGACACGCGTCGCGAGGCTGCGCAGGAGAAAATTATTGGCCGGCGCGCAGCGGCGAGATGAGCAGTCCGCCGGGAGCCTTTTTCTTGGCGTCGCTTTTGTCCCGCTGGGCAGCGAGATCGAGCATACCTTCATTGCCTGAGGAGGCTTCCACCAGGGTGGTAGCCAGAGCACGGAAGGAGCGTCCGAGTTCCTGATTGTCGTGAAAGGCTACGGGAACTCCCTTGTCGATGGCGGGCGCCGTCGACTGGTAGTTGTTGGGAAGTTTCCAGAGCAATTTGCAATTGGTGGCTTTCTCGACATCCTCGTCGGTGAATCCCGGGATCTTTTTGTAACGATTCAGGACGATTCGCACCCGCTCGCGTCCGCCGCTGGTTTCTTCCAGAAATGCCCGGATGCGGCCGGCGCTCCACAGCGAAACCACGTCGGTTTGCGCCACGAGCAGAACAGCGCTGGACAAATCTGCGAGCAGTTGTGCGGTGTGATCGAGGCGGCCTGAGCAATCCACCACTACGTAGCGGAAGTGTTCCACCAGCAAATCGAAGAGGCGGGCGAGTTCCGCGGCAGTCGGCACCAGCGCCTGCGGTTGTTGCGGGCCGGCGAGCAATTGCAGGCCTCCGCGACACTGCGTCATCAAGCCTTCGAGCAGGGAAGCGTCCATGCGATGCAGGTTCTGCAGCGCGTCAGTTATGCCGAAGCTTGGGCGCACATTCAGATGAAGAGAGGCGTGACCCAGAGCAGCGAAATCGACGAGCAGCACCTGGCTGTGAGCTTCCTGCAAGGCAACGGCAAGATTGACGGCGACGGTCGTCGCGCCGGCTCCTCCCTTGGCGTTGGCGATGGTGAATACCCGGGCGCGGCCAGCAGAGGAAGCGCGGCTCTTGCTGCGAGAGGCAGAAAAACGGCTGAAGGCCTCGACCAAGGCTTCAGACGAGGCGTTGCGCTCCAGATATTCGCGCGCACCAGCGCGCATAGCCGCCACAATTGTCGGCGGATGACTCATCTCGCCAATGGCAAAAACGGCGATGTCGCTGGTGGCGGAGTGAATCAGTTCGATGGCCGAGATAGCCCGCTGAGAATTCTCTGGATCCAGATCGACCAGCACGATTTCAGAACGGACATCCTGAATTTGCCGCAGCACCGGGTCTGTCGGGCTGGCCGGGAACCCCACATGACTGAAAACCGCGCGGCCCATCTGGGTGCCTTCCAGCCGCTGCTGCAGCACCGATAAGCGTCCTTTATCTTCGGCTAGAAGGGTAACCGCTATGCCATGCATAGTTGGAGCCTTGCTCCCGTTATTCTAATCAGCATGTTAGTGAGTGAGAACCACTGCGCCAAGTGACTTTCGTAATCGTATCGCCAGGTGCGATGACAATTGTGGCGGATCAAATGGAAGCTCCAGTCGAAAGTTGAAGTCAGCGCAATAGGCCAGACGTAGTGGGCGCCGCGGCGAGAACTAGCACTCTACCGTGAACCAACATTGTATGCAAAAGGAGCTGGATTGAAAAGGAGGAAAACCGGAGAATCCGCGCCCGGCAAGGTATGTAAAGACATGAAAACCCGAAGGATCGGGACCAAATGCGGAAATTTCCCGTGGAAATCTGAAATTGGGGTTGCCTGTCTTATCGCCCAGCCGCGCGGCGGAATTCCAATTCGGCAGCGGATTTTTCTTCCCGGGAGTGTTCGTGCAGCGCAGAGATGCGGGCGTAACTGGGCGAAGTTTCGGCTGAACTGTCGGTCTGGGGAAGAAATTCGTAGCCCTCCAGGTAGGCGGCCACCACTGCCTTGTTCGCTGTGGGTATGACGCGCATCACTCTGCCGCGGCAACGCACACGCATATTCTCCGCCAGAGTGATCTCGGAAGGCATGACCAGCGTGAGTTCGATGGAGTTCCCCTCGGCGAGAGGGAAGTCAGTGTAGAAGAATGCTCCTCGCGCGCTCAAATTCTGCGTGAAGCCATACCCTTCGCGTTCATTTCCTGCGATTCGTACCGTCACCGGGAGATGAAAATCGAAACGTTGCGCGCCTCGGCGTTCCAACTGGACGACCTGGTCGTCACTCATGGCTTCTCCGCTATGACTGCATTGCGATGCAGCGAGTTCCCGTTGAAACAACCTAGAAGTCTTTACTTTACCTCAGCTCACCCGGGTTGGGAAGTCGCAAAGTAGTGACGGTACGTTC
This sequence comes from uncultured Acidobacteriota bacterium, assembly GCA_963759395.1. Taxonomy (GTDB): domain Bacteria; phylum Acidobacteriota; class Terriglobia; order Terriglobales; family Acidobacteriaceae; genus CAVWZH01. Next base: position 1,502,829 of record CAVWZH010000007.1, read on the forward strand.
CATAGATCCGCTCGGGAATGCAATCGCATCGGGAGTTCAGGTGTTAGCATCCAAAATAGGACACGCAAGGTGACCCGGCACGCCATTTCGAGTGCTAGCGAGCGCAAAATCGCATCACAAACATCCGCATAAGCCTAGTTGGCTGCCGGTGACATTGCGCGCATTGCGCCATCGCAACTTCCAGCTTTTCTTCAGCGGGCAGCTGATCTCGTTGATCGGCACGTGGATGCAAAACATCGCGCAGGCGTGGCTGGTTTACCGGATGACGGGGTCTTCCTTGCTTCTCGGGTCAGTGGGATTCGCCGGCCAGATTCCGGTCTTCCTGGCGGCGCCGATTGGCGGAATCGTGGCCGACCGGTACAACCGCAAGCGCGTGGTCATCGCGACGCAGATCTCGTCCATGGTGCTGGCTCTGGTTCTCGCCGCGCTCACGCTTACGGGAGCGGTGCGAGTGTGGCACATCTTTGTGTTGGCTGCGTGTCTGGGCGTGGTCAACGGGTTCGACATTCCCGGCCGCCAGTCTTTCCTGGTCGACATGGTCGGCAAAGAAGATCTGATGAATGCCATTGCGCTGAATTCTTCGATGTTCAATGGCGCCCGGATTATTGGGCCGGCGATTGCCGGCGTTCTGGTGGCGAAGATTGGTGAAGGGTGGTGCTTTTTCGCTAACGGGATCAGCTACATCGCAGTGATTATCGGCCTGTTCATGATGCGGGTGCGGCCGCACATCCACCCCCCGGCCGGTTCTCCTTTAGAGCACATCATCGAAGGATGGCGTTTTGCGCGGCATACGGCTCCCATACGCGCGCTGTTGCTCCTGCTGGGATTGGTGAGTCTGGTTGCCATGCCTTACAGCGTGCTCATGCCCATATTCGACGACAGGATTCTGCACGGAGGCCCGGGCGGCCTCGGAATTCTGATGGGCGCGACTGGTGTAGGCGCGTTGCTCGGTGCGCTGACGCTGGCCACACGTTCTCATGTGCGCGGCCTGGGCAGTTGGGTGGCAGTTTCTTGCGGAGGATTCGGGGCGAGCCTGATTCTTTTTTCGCTGTCGAGAAATTTCTGGCTTTCTACCGCTCTGCTGCTGCCGGTGGGATTCTGCATGATGCTGCAGATGTCGGCTTCCAACACGCTGATTCAGGCTATGGTGCCGGATCATTTGCGGGGGCGGGTGATGGCTCTCTACACCATGATGTTCATGGGCATGGCGCCGTTTGGTTCGCTGTTTGCCGGCGCTCTGGCCGACCGGCTGGGCGCGCCTTTCACGGTTTCGATTGGAGCGGTAGCCTGCATCGGAGGAGCCGCATTATTCGGGGTGAATTTGTCGAAGATTCGAGTGGAAGCGCGACGGCTGATCGTCGCGCAGACGGTTGCAGGCGGAGACCCACCGCAGGAAATGACGGCTAGCGTTGCGGAAAACTGAACGGCCTAACGCCCGAATATTCCCCGCCCCACCTGCCACAATGAGCCCTGCGCGATCGGAGCCGGCGTGAAGGTCAGCACGAGCATGAAAAGCGCGAAAGCTGCAAGCCAGAGTCGTCCGCCTTCGATTCCAGGCCGGTCCGCGACCATCGGATGACGCATACCGCTGATGCGTAATAACACCGCCCAGATCAGCCAGCCTGACCAGAATTTGATCGCCATGGGAATGAGCGCCAATATTACCGCCCGCGAGACTAGCCGGTGCCAGCGGGGAGCCAGCGCAAAAACGATGTGTCCGCCATCAAGCTGTCCACCGGGAAGCAGATTCAGCGCAGTGGCGAACATTCCCACCCATGCGGCGATGGCCGTTGGCGGGAGAGAGATCAGAGAAAGCGGGTATGAACGCAATGCGGCCGGCGCTGCAACTTTCCAGGCGATGCTGAAAATGAGCGGGTACTGCAGTTGGATATTTGACAGGACAAAAGGCGCACCTATGCCTAATCGGGCATGTGGAAGCGCGAGCAACAGCACCGGAACCGCGACCAAAAATCCGGCGATTGGTCCGGCGATTCCAATATCGAACAGCGCGGTGCGCGAACGAATAGGAGCCCGGATCCGAATCACCGCGCCCATGGTTCCGAACAATGTGGGAAAAGGAATAAAGAAGGGCAGAGTCGCCTGCACACGATAATAGCGGCAGTAAAGATAGTGTCCCATTTCGTGGGCCAACAGAATGAGGATCACCGTGAAGGAAAACGGGATTCCCAGAGCAAGGTGGGATAGTGCCCACCACACCGGGAAAATACCCAGATCTCTGCCGTCGGTCGAATCCCCGCCCTCATTCAGATAGAGGGCGGGCCGATTGTGCTGAAAGTTGTACTCCATGCGCGCGCCGACCACCAGCGTGGTGAAGATCGTGGCTGCAAAGAGAAGCAAGTGCAGCCAGTAACGCGGCTTGGGAGGCTGTACGACGTAGACTTCCACCGGACTGTAGTAATCGGATGTGGAAGAGACGGAAAAAGTGGGGTCAGACATGAAATTCCAGATTACCCGACACTAGCGTGCTGTGTCCGAGGCGGAAGGCGCAGGTAGCGCGGAAGCCGCCGAGCGCGCCAGATTATTCGATTGACTGTAACTCCTTGCCCGGCTTGAAGCGCACCGCTTTGCCCGGCGGAATGGAAACTTCCGCGCCGGTGCGCGGATTGCGCCCGATGCCGGTCTTGCGCGGCCGCACATTGAATACGCCAAAGCCGCGCAGTTCAATGCGATCGCCTTTGGCCAGCGAACGCTTCATGCTCTCGAAGACCGTTTCCACGGCCAGCTCGGCTTTGGTTTTGGTGATCCCGGTTTTGTTGACCACTTCGTTGATGATATCCAGCTTGATCACGTGCGGCCCCCAGGCGGCGGAGTCAATACAGCCCACCAAGTGATTGATCCTATGAGAGATATGAGAGATTGTCAACGGCAGGCTCTCTCCCTTAAGATGACCGCACCAGCCAACAACATTTTGTGATTTGGTAATCGGGCAATTTGGAAATTGAACCCCAAGGCCTGAGCGTTCAATTACCAGGTTCCAAAATTACCCAATTACAAATCTCTTCCAAGGAGTCTCATGCTTAAAAGCGACCGCTGGATCCGCAAGATGGCCATTGAGCACGACATGATCAATCCGTTCTCGGAGAAGCAGGTGCGCGAGGGCGTGATTTCGTACGGCCTTTCTTCGTATGGCTATGACCTGCGCGTGGCCGATGAGTTCAAGATTTTCACCAACGTCAATTGCACGGTGGTCGATCCCAAGAATTTCGACGAGCGATCCTTCGTAACCGTGCGTTCGGAATGCTGCATCGTGCCGCCGAATTCTTTTGCTCTGGCCCGCTCGGTCGAGTACTTCAAGATTCCGCGCAACTGCCTGACCATTTGCGTAGGCAAATCTACCTACGCACGCTGCGGAATCATCGTGAACGTCACTCCGTTTGAGCCGGAGTGGGAGGGGTTCGTGACGCTGGAAATCTCCAATACCACGCCGCTACCCGCCAAGATCTATGCGAACGAAGGCTTGTGCCAGATCATTTTCTTCGAAGGGGATGAAGTCTGCGAGACGAGTTACGCGGATCGGAAAGGGAAGTACCAGGCGCAGAAGGGGATTGTGCTGCCGAAGTTGTAGACGCTATGAGCCATCAGCAGTCAGTTCGCAGGAGAGGCGAGTGCCCGGGCAACCCAAACAAATGCTTTCGATGCGGTGTCAGATACCAATGTGACCGGTGCCCATAACATCCTGAAGAAAATCCCGTGGCAGGTTGTGCTGCCGTTATTCATGGCCGCGGCGACCACCGGACTGTATTACCTCGACCGCGCTTGGCTGAGAACCGGGTCCACATGGGATGACTCGGCAGTTAGCACGGCACAGGGCATGGCCGCGCTGATCAACGGACCCGGCTCCTCGATCACCAACGGAATGAAGTTGTTTGGTCAGTTACTAGGTGTGGCGATTTTTTGGAGCTGGTCGGGGTTTCTTCTCGACCGAAGATTGAATGGGACCAGAACTCCAATCGTGCAAAGGACGCGGGTACGGATCATTCTGTATTTTATCGGTCTAATGCTGGCGTGTTGGTCCGTTTGGAGCGCGGCCAGATTCTTTAGCCCCGAAACCTTCAACTACTTGTCGAGGTTATCAAGAATTTTGCTGAGTAGCTCTCCTCGGAGGACTCTCCTAGGGAGAGAGTTCATTGCTGCCGCCAAAATTTTCTGGGGTTCCGGCTACGCACTGTACTTCTCTCGCAAGCTGTTGCAGTTCGTCGCAAATCAGTGAACGGGTAGCCGCGGATCGCCAGTGGTTCCGTTCGCGGGGCGAATTCCCAGACTAGGCCCGCCGTCCGCCCTCCGCAGGTTGTATTATTCAGTAATACAGGATATAGTGCATGTATTATGCCTCCTGAAAAGACTATCAGCTTCCGCGCTCGCACCGAAAAGATAGATGCGCTCGATTCGCTTGCCGCAGCCCAGGACCGCCCGCGCAGTTACCTAATCAACGAAGCCATCGCTAACTATATCGAACTGCACGCGTATCAGGACGCGCTGGTGCGCAAGGGACTCGAGGAGATGCGGAGAGGCCGCGTGGTGAGCCACGAGGAAGTTGTAAGGCGGCTCAAGAGGACGGGGCGCGCGCGTCCGTGATCGAATGGACCGAGCAGGCGATCCGGCAACTCGATCAGGCGTACGACTACATCGCCCTATCTAACAGTGAACGGGTTGCTGCCCGGATCGCCACGCAGGTTGTAAACAGTGTGAAGCAACTAGCGATGTTTCCTATGTCCGGAAGGCCGGGGCGCATTTCAGATACGCGCGAATTGGTGATTTCGAATACGCCTTTTGTGGTTGCCTATGCTGTAGAGAAGGATCGTATTGTGATCCTTGCCGTTTATCACGGCGCCCAAGAATGGCCGGAGGCGTTTTAAACCGAGACGAGGTCAACGCGAACGGCAGTTTGCGGGCCTCGGGTACGAACTCTGCAGAAAACTGGTGCGCAAAAAGCAACGATCGGAAAGCTACTGCCCGCTGTTCTCGCCTTCTTTATACATGTACTTAATCGAAGGCTTGTAGATCATCAGATTCGAGGCGCCGTTGCGAGTCACTTTGATGCAGCTTCGGTCGTACCACTCAATCACGCCGTGGACTTCTTCTCCGTCGCACAGCACGATGACCATCGGGGTTTTCGCCTGCATCTGCTTCTGGTAATAGAAATTTTCCGCGTTGGTTTGCTCTGAGGGGGCAGGTTTGCGTCCGCCTCCGCGATCGCCGCGGTCACCTCTGTCGCTTCGTTCCGGGCGGTCTGAGCGTTCAGCGCGCTCTGGGCGATCACGCCGCTCAGCCACCGGCGCGGGGGAATGATTGTGCTCGGGACGAGTCAGCGTCGGGCGAATCAGTTTGCGGTTGGCGAAGCCTTCCTGCTCAATTGGCCGTTCGGCTGGGACGGAATCGATAGCATCTTTCATGGCACCACCTTGCTTTCGCGGGCCACAACACGCGCTGCTGTGATTGTGGATTCTAAAGGTGTGAATTGCCCCTAACGTAGCACAGGAAGCAGAGGAATGACAACGATTAATGCGCCCGCAAATGAGCGCTTGGGCCTAATCCCCTTGAGTAGTTGCACGCCGTCTCAGAATGGGCAAAAGTCGGTCGGCGCTCGGGGCTAATCATCTTGTTGCTGCGGCGAATCCCGTGCTGAGGTCGGCTTTTAAATCCGCCACGTCCTCCAAACCAACGCTGAGCCGCACGATGCGGTGGCCATAATCAGGCCGGGAAGAATGGGGCGGAAAATCGTAGGCCACAACCAGGCTGGTTACCCCGCCCCAGCTATATCCGATTTCGAACAGCTCAAGCGCATCCACAAAGGTTCGCACTTGCTCTTTGCTGAATCGGCGCTGGAAAACGACGGAAAAAACTCCCGCCGAACCGGCGAAATCTCGCTTCCACACTTCGTGTCCCGGGCATGAGGGCAGCGCGGGATGCAGGACCAGTTCGATCTCATCGTGCTCCGCGAGCCAGTGCGCGATGGCCAGCGCGCTTTCTTCAATCGCGCGGAGCCTCACGGCCAAGGTCTTCATCCCGCGTAGTGCCAGGCTGCAATCGTCGGGAGATACGGCCAAGCCAATCAGTTGTTGAGAACTTCCGATCTGCTCATATAGCTTCGGATCGCGCACCGTGATCGAACCCAGCAGCAGATCGCTGTGTCCACCAATGTATTTAGTAAGCGTCTGCATGGTCACATCCGCGCCGTGCGCGAACGCATCGAAGTAGATTCCAGCCGCCCAGGTATTGTCGAGTACAACAGTGGCGCCGGCCCGGTGTGCGGCCTCGGCGATAGCGGGTACGTCCTGCACCTCCATGGTGATCGAACCGGGACTTTCGCACCAAACCAGACGCGTGTTATCGCGGAAAAGCGAAGCGATTCCGGATCCCACGGTCGGGGAATAAAAATTTACCTCGACCCCGAAGCGGCGGAGAACATGGCTGGCGAACTTCCGGCTGGGGGTGTAAACACTTTCCGGCACCAGAATGTGATCGCCTGCCTTCAGAAGCGAAAAATTGATCAGCGAAATGGCGGCTTGGCCGCCGGGTGCGAGCACGGTGCGAAAGCCGTTTTCCAATTCGCAGACTCGGCCAGCCAGTTCCAGCGCTGTGGGTGTGCCATAGAGGCCGTACGTGTATCCGGCTTCGTACTGGTCCCAGCTGTCGTTGACCGCAGCGGCGTTGGGGAACAGAACGGTTGATCCGCGAAATACCGGAGTGACCAGCGATCGAAAGCCCTGCGGGACCTGAGCGTCGGAGTGAATCAGTTTCGTCTTCCAAGTTTTTCTTCATGAAGGGATCTAAGCCTTCTCCAGCGCGACGGCGAAAGCATCGAGCGAAAGTGATCGCAGCAGGTTGCGGCGCATGCCTCGTTCTACTTCATCCAGGCGCTCGGCAGCGAAGGCGATCCAGCGAAAGTCGGCAGACTCGGCGAGCTTCTTCAGGTCCGACTGAATATCCACATTGCGAACCAGTTCGGGCGCGGCTGAGCCAAGATACATCAAGTCGCGCAACAGGTCGTAGAGCGTTTTCAGCAGGCGCTCGGTCTTCTCGCGTCCGTCAGCCCCGGCGCGAAAGGTCTCGGTCACTTTGAATAGTTCGCTGTGCTCTCCGCTGCGGAGCGCCGCGTTCAGGATGGTCAGGGCCTGGCTGCGTGCGGCGCTATATGTCGCCAGATCGAAGCTGCGGGCGCGTCCGATTGCTCCTCCCGAAAGTCGAGCCACCAGCGCCCTTTGTTTTGCCGTCCAATCAGGACGATGCTTGGCGAGATATTTCTCAACTTCTTCATCCGCCAAAGGCGCGAGCGGAACAATCATGGAGCGTGAGCGAATCGTGGGCAGCAACTCGCCGGCGTTTTCCGTCAGCAGAAAAATCGTCGCGAATTCTGGAGGCTCTTCCAGAACTTTGAGCAGCGAGTTCGCCGCCTCTTTCATGAAAGCCGAATCGGTGAAGATGTAAACCCGCTCTTTGGCCTCGCGCCGGCCGGTAATAGATGCTCTGGATCACATGCCGCACCTGGTCGACCTTGATCATCATCTGGGGCGGATCGGGCGGAATGACCAGCACGTCGGGATGAGTCTGCACCAGGATGCGGGTCTCTTTTTTGTCGGTGTCTCGCAGAGCCTCGCGGGCTTCGATGGCTTCGGCAAAACGGGCGTCAAGGTCCTCCGACTGCGCAATGCGAACACAGTTGGAACATTTGCCGCAGAAATCGGGCAGGCCGTCGCTGATTTTGGGATCAAGGCAATTCATGGCCTTGGCCAGCATAAGAGCGAGGGTGTACTTGCCCGCGCCCGCCGGGCCGGCAAGGATCACCGCTTGTGGAAAGCGATTGCGCGCCAGCATCTCGCGCAGGTGATGAACCACATCGGAGTTGCCGTGAAAATCGGAAAAGCCCATGTTTTGCCGTTTCAGCGTGGAGGCGCGGAAAGCGCAACTCTCGCGTTCACTGCCCATTTCAGTTTGCCACGTACGATCTCTAATATCTTTGCGTGCGTTTCATTCGCCGTCCCGCGCGCGTTAACCACGGCAACGCGACGCGGCTCGCGGGCGGCGATGGCCTGGTAGGCGTGACGCACGCGCCCGAAGAATGCGCGGTTTTCCTGCTCAAAGCGGTTTTCATTGTGCTTGCCTCTCCCTTTGCCGTTGGCATGCGCCCGGTTGCGCCGGCGGGCGCGTTCCACGCTGGCGGCGACGTCAGAATCCATCAGAATGGTCAGGTCCGGCTGCAGATCACCGCAGAGAATACGATGCAAGGCAAGCACTGGCTCACTGCCTAGCTTGCGCCCGCCACCCTGGTAAGCCTCGGTGGAATCGGTGAACCGGTCACAGAGCACAATTTCTCCCTTGGCCAGCGCCGGCTGAATCACTTCTTCAATGTGCTGCGCACGCGATGCGAACATCAGAGCAAGCTCTGCCATGGCAGACAGGTCGGCTGTGCGGGTATCGAGCAACACCTGGCGAATTTTTTCGCCAGTCGGTGTTCCCCCCGGCTCGCGGGTGACGATAACCGCCAGGCGCTGGTTTCGCAGAGCGGTTGCGAGCTTTTCGATCTGCGTGCTTTTGCCGCAACCATCGAGCCCTTCGAACGTGATGAAATGGCCGCGATGCGAGTGTGTGGGCACGCAAAAATCATAGCATTCAAGCGCAAAGAGCGTTGTGTTCGATGCCGGAAACCAAATCAGTCTCCTGCGCCACCACACCTGGAGTGACTGAAGCCGCCAAGTGGAATGTCTCCTGCTTTCCGCGGCGGCGCACGCTTTCTTCGAAGATTGGCCACAAAGGCGCCTGGCTGACGTGAGCTTTGAAAGCGGCTATCTTCGCTTCGACACAGTCTCCAATATCGATGATCGCAGTGATCGGCGGCGCCACCACGGGCAAGCGTCCGGGCAGGGTGAAGTTGGAGGCCGCATAATAGAGTTTCTGGGTCTGATGAGGCGCGATGCCGCCCTCCAGTTGGTCCGGAAATCGATTGCTCCGCCCCGCCCAGTGAAAGGCGAGTGTGGCGAACACGGAAGCCATGGAGTGGTCGGTGTGGCCCGTCATACCCCCCTCCGGCCCGAAGGTCAGCAGGACGTGCGGCCGGAAGCGCCGCAATTGCAACGTAAGCTCGCAAACCACGCGGTAAATATCCTGGCGATGCAGTTGGCCGTCGGGATAGTCGAGCACAATGCCGCGGGACACTCGCAGGATCTCGCAGGAGGCAGCAAATTCCTTTCTCCGCAGAGCCGCCAATTCTGCATCATCGCGTGCTCCGGCACGGTGCGTGGCAGCTTGGCCGGGAGTCAGACAAAGCACACAAGTTTCCACGTCGCGATCGTGATACAGACGGAGCGAGCCGCCAAAATTGCCAGCTTCGTCATCGGGGTGGGCCGTGATCGCCATCAGACGGAGCATGGCCGGATTGTATCGCGATCATTCCGCGTCCGCTGAGGCTTATCAGTCTTGGAAGGGAACAGCTTTAGGGTTGCGGCGGTTGCGGGGGTTTTGAGTCCGGAGTCGCCACCGCCTCCTTGGGAGTGCCCTGTTTTTCATTCGCATCTACGGCGAACAACATATAGTGGTCAAAACTGTGGCGTCGCACATAGCGATGCTTACGGAAATCAAAATAGATCTGAGCGCTCTTCGGCAGCCAAAGTTCGACGTTTTTCTTCTGAAATTGCACTGGCCCGTAATCCACTACCTGGTGCTCGGTCAGCAGTTGAATCTTCGGCATGGACTTCACCAGATCCGATTCCATGTGCACAATTTGGAACTTGTCGGCCGTGATCCAGGCCCGCCCTTTCAGGTTCACCGGATAGATTATTTCGCCCACTTTGTAGGAGTGGATACGGTTGGGCCGATCATCACGCTGGCGGAAATGCACCAGCCAGACAGCTTGTCCCTTCCACTCGCCTAGACCTTCGCAAATCATCTGGAAGTTGTCGCGCATGACCGGGTGAAATACCAGAGCCAGAGAGGTGAATCCCTGCGTGCCAATCTGGTCGGGGAAGCTGGTGAATCCACTCTGGTCGGTGCGATATTCTTCGGTCGAAAGCCAGCCGGGCTGGGGTTCCGAGATGGAGACAACGTAGTTGAACTTGCGGGTTTCCTTGGTGACCGGATTCCCCAGTTCGTCGACTCGTTCGTGTACCAGGTCTTCGATGGCGGCGATTTGCGAAACATCATCCACAAGCTGCTTAACCCGCGCCCCGGTTGCATCGAGCACCTTCTGTGTTGGGCAAACCACATCGGCGGCGACGTAGGGTTTCGTTTCATCCACTCCCAGGGGTTCCCAGGTTTTGATCGAGACCGTCAGATCGGGTTCGTTGATCGCCGCATCAGCACCGGCCACTGAAGAGAGCGCCTTTGGGGGTGGCATCGCCGTGGTGTCGTCGGCGGTAGCTACGTTTCGCTCGAGTTGGGCGATGGTGTCGCGAACCTGCTGTGCTGCCGGGCTTTCCGGATTGTCGCGCAGGTAGGCTTCGAGCGTCCGAATCGCTTCCTGATCTTTTCCCTCAGCCGCTTTCCCCGCGTTCGGGCTCGGATTGGAAGGGCGTTTTTCGATCTCCGCGATCAGGTCACGAACCTGCTGAGCGGACGGACTGGCCGGTGTATCCTGCAGGTACGCTTTCAGCGCCTGAATGGCTGCCTGGTTTTGTCCCAGATTCCCCAATGCCTCGCCAAGAATCAACTGGGCGGAGTTTCCTGCGCCCTTGCCTTTGTCCATCGCGAGCCGGGCCTGTGCCGCTGCTTTCTCGTACTCGTGCTGGTGCAAGTAAACACTGGCCAGGAGATTATGAGCCATCCAATATTCGGGGTCTGCCGCAACCGCTTGCTCCAGACTGGTTCGGGCTGCCTCGTATTCTCCTTTTTGCAGAAAAATGCGCCCTAACAACGTCGGCGCCTGCACGTTGTGGGGATCCAGGGTGGACGCCTTGCGCAGGTAACTCTCCGCGTGTTCAAGGTCCTTGCTCTGCACCTCCAAATAGCCCAGCAAGAAGTTCACGTCAGCGCTGTCGGGAACCAGTTTGTAGGCCGCCTCCAGCCGCTTCTGAGCCTCTTTGTTATTTCCGGATTTCAGGGCGCTAACCGCACGCTGCGTTTCCTTACGCGCCTTGGATGGCATCGACTCGCTGGGAGCGTTCAACTCAACGGCGGTCGGATCGCGCTCCAGCGTTATCTCCTGGTTATAGGTAACGATCGCGCTGGTAACGTTGAAATCTTTGTGTGCCGTCAGGTAACCGACGGCACTGACCTCGATTTCGTATTGCCCGACCGTCAGATCGCCAAACGCAGCTTCCGCGGAGTCATTCGTCGTCTGCCAGAGCGTATCCTTTGTATTCTTGTTGTAAAGCTTGACAACTGCCTGGCGGTCGAGCCGAACTTTGTTTCCCGTCAGCACCTTCAACTGCACAACCGCGCCCTGCGTTGAGTAAGTTTGTTGCTGGGCTGTGGTCGAGCCCAGGCCGTTGAATGGACCTGTAACTCCCTGGCCAAGCGCACTTGTTGCCCACAAGACCGACAGGAAGAAGGAGACCCCGGCGGGACCAAGCGGGAGACGACACGCACGCCAGAGGATGCGCAACATCCTCACAGTCTCTCACCGCAACTTGGCGAGGTCAAACTGAACTATCATCAACCGGTTCAATCATTTGTACAAACATAACATCTACTACCTGTTGAACTTTCGCGGCCGGTACGCCATACATCAGCCCAGGCGCACATTTTCGATTTCGGTCGGCTGCTCTTCTACTTGCTCCTCCGTCATGAAGGCCAGCACTTCCTGTGGAGTCGGAGCACTCCATACTGGCGCGAAGGATTGCCGGTGAAGCGGCGAAGGCCCGTATTCGCGCAAAGCGGCCAGATGGCGAGGAGTGCTGTAGCCCTTATTTGCGGCCAGCCCGTAGGCTGGAAAGACCGGGTCCCACGCCGTCATCCAACGATCGCGCTCGACTTTCGCCAGAATCGAGGCCGCGGCAATCGAAGCCGAGAGAGCGTCGCCGTGGATAATGGGCTGCTGGGGAATTTCACAGTCGAGCCGCACAGCGTCCACCAGCAGATGGTCGGAATTTGGTTGCAGGTGCAAAACAGCTTCGCGCATCGCCACCCGCGATGCTTGATAAATGTTGATCTGATCGATGCGTGCCGCGTCCACCGCGGCCACGGCCCAGGCCACAGCATGTTGCCGGATGCGGTCAGCCAGGATTTCACGGCGCTCCGCCAACAACAACTTCGAATCGCGCAAGCCGCGAATGCGATAACCAGGATCGAGAATCACCGCCGCAGCGACGACTGGGCCAAAAAGCGATCCGCGCCCTACTTCATCCACACCCGCCACGAACTTTGCGCCTGACTGCCAGGCTCTCTTTTCAAAACGCAGAGTGCAGCGCAGCGATTTAATTAAGCGTAGCTTCGCCGCGGCGGGCGACAACTCACTTCCCGAAACGGTTTTGGGGCTTCGCGACAAAGCTATACCTATACGCGCATCTTCGCCGAGTTTGGGGGTTGGGTGCAAGCGTCAAGCCGAGAGCGCCTGACTTCTGCAATGGCTCAAGAGTAATCGCAAGTCACATGAAAGTAATCGCGCTTCGCATTACGGGCGTAAATTGACCCTTCGTTCCTGCCTTAGTAACTTCGGTGTAGGAGTCATCCCAGCTAACGGACACCACTTGGATAGCTATAGCAATCCTTCGGCAGAACGCACCGCCAAACGGCTCCATGTTGCGCTGCCGATCCGTGTTACCTATTGGGACAGCGCCAATCGCCCCTGCCTCGAGTTTTCCTGCACCTACGATATTTCCGAACGCGGAGCCAGAATTGGCGGGCTGCGTTGCATCAAGGAACCTGGAGAAATCATCGCGATCGAGCGCGGCCGCAACAAAGTGTTCTGCCGGGTGGTTTGGATAGGCCCGGCCAACTCCGAACTGCGGGGACAAGTGGGCATCGAATGCGTGGAAAACGACCGCACAATTTGGGAGGCGGAATTGCGCGACATGGAAGAGGCCTACGAGCCGATTCTGGTGGAGGCTCGGCAACTACCGCCAAACGGTCTGGTTCCCGGCTTCGACCGGCGCAACCGGCGGCGCTACGAGCGTTTTGATATTGAGGGCATGGCGGATTTGAAGAATGGCCCCACCAACGCCCAGGTGGAAGCCGCACTCAAGAATCTCTCAGAAATGGGCTGCCTGTTAGCCACAAAGCAGAAGCTGCTTCCCGGCAGCGAGTTGAAAGTCTTCCTGAAAGTAGCCAGTTATCACCTGAGCCTGAAGGGGCAAGTTCGTCACAGCGATGCAGCCGATTCGTTGGGCGTTGAGTTCCGCGAGATCCGCAAAGGCGACCGGCAGATCCTGCATTTTCTGTTGCGCAAACTGGCGGAGAAACAGCTGGAAGATATCTTTCAGCTGGAAGTCCACTCTTAAGGCTCTCGCAAATTCTCCCGCACGGATTCTGCAAAATGGCCGAATGACTGGCGTACAGCTCACGGTTCACCTCGGCGGCTCGCGGAGACCGCCAACTGGAAGCGCTTGCTGAAAACGGAAGCGAAGCTGAACCCCGCAACCTGCCAGAACCAGACGCTGGTGAAAAGGAACCCAACTCCGGCGGCGAGCAGTCCAAGGAACGATAGAAGAAGCGCCGTCAGCGCGATGGCCCAGGCCTTCCAATAGTCCGCGCCTCCTTCGAACACTCTGCGCAGGGCGCGTAAGGGATTGAAAATTTCCCGCGCGTCGAAGTCGTGGCAGTAGTGGGTCATAAAACCGGGAATCGCGATGGTGGCAGCGATCAGGAGCAGCAGGGAAGGAAGATAGAGGGCGGGAGCGTGATGGGCGGCGGCGAATGCCGCGAGCAACATTCCCGGCGCGTAGTAATACAGCATGCCGAGAAACGCCACCGCTCCAGCTTTCAGCAGGCGCGGATAGTTTTGCCAGGAGGGCCAAGCCTGCCGGCCATGGTGCATGTTGTGCACCATCTCGATACGATGGCCCATGTTTAGCAGCCAGCCAACGATGGGAAGCAATACCAGCACGGCGCCCCAAGCCAATTCTCGCCGGGCAAGTTTACTTTGCATGGGGAAGCGGAAGGAGTGGCGGAAGCTGAGTTCGGAATTGAGATCAATTTCCACGAGAGCCGAGCAACCGTGGCCGCCAATCCTGGTCTTCGCCGGCCCTGCTTATTTTGCGCCGACTTCCGCGGTTACCGGCTGCTCTCGCTCGACGTCTTTCAACCGGGCGGCTTTGCCCTTGAGCTCGCGCAGGTAGTAGAGCTTGGCGCGGCGCACGCGGGAAGAGCGCAATAACTCCACTTTGTCGATGACCTTGGAGTGAAGCGGGAAAATGCGTTCCACGCCGTGACCGAAACTGATCTTGCGCACGGTGAAACTGGCCTGAGGACCGCGCGAGCGCGCAATCACCACTCCCTCAAACGCCTGCAGACGTTCCTTGTCGCCCTCTTTGATTTTCACGTGCACGCGCACGCTATCGCCAGGGGCAAACTCAGGAATGTCCGTTCGCCGCGCCTTGGCAAGAAGTTTATCGATGATTAAGCTGGTCATAATTCTTTCCCTTCGTCTTTCCAGATCTCGTTTTCTACGCGTCCTTGGCCGTGTTGTTGAACTCGGCCAGCCATCTCCGATCCTGGTCGCTGAGCGTGACGCCGTCCAGCAGATCAGGGCGATTGCACAACGTTTTCTTCAGGGCGCGGCGTCGGCGCCAGCGCCGGATTTCTTCATGATTACCAGAGACCAGGGCTTCCGGAACTGCCATGCCTCGAAACTGCGCCGGCCGGGTGTAATGCGGATAATCGAGCAACCCACCCGATGCGCAAGTGGAATCCGGCCCCTCGCCCGCCTCTCGCGACACTGACGCGGTGAACGATTCCTGCTGCGCCGAAGCCTCATTGCCCAGCGCGCCGGGAATCAGTCGCGCGACCGTATCCACGATCACCGCCGCGCCCAGTTCGCCTCCGCTCAGCACGTAGTCTCCAATCGAGAGTTCGCGGTCCGCGAGGTGGTCGGCCACCCGCTCATCCACGCCCTCGTAGCGCCCGCAAATCAGCGCCATTCTATCTATCTGCGCCAGTTCTTGCGCCACTCCCTGATGGAAGCGCCGCCCTTGCGCCGACAACAGAACTATCGTTTCTTTCACTCGGCTCGCGATGCGCTCCTCGCGCGGCGCGAAACCCAGCGACTCTATGCACTCGAAGATCGGTTCGGGCCTTAGGACCATTCCCTCGCCGCCGCCGAAAGGCCGATCATCCACGGAGTGGTGTTTGTCGTGCGTAAATCTACGCAGGTCGTGCACTTCAATCGCCACCAAACCGCTTTCCCGAACCCGGCGAATTATGCCGTAATCGAGCGGGCCGCGGAAGAAATCAGGAAAGATCGTAACGATATCGATCTTCATGTCGCAACGCTTGCGCCGGCCGAAAAAAACTCACCGCCGGCGGCTCTGCTGCTCACGCTTTTCCTCCGCGGTCGGTGGCGCATTGACCTCCAGCAGGCCTTCCGGCAACTGCATGTGGATCTGTCCGCGCTCCAGGTCCGAACTTTTCAAGTAAGCCTCAGCGAAGGGGATCTCGTATTCCTTCGGTCCCGCTTCAACCACCAGCAATGGCGCCTCGCCGGCCCCGAATCGCACCGCTTTAATTCTGCCGATCTCGCGGCCGCCGTCAAAGACTACGCACCCAACCAGATCGCTTACATAGTTCCAGCCCGGCTGCAACTGGGCGCGCTCACTGCGGGGAACCTGCAACTCGCGTCCCACCAGCGCTTCCGCCTCGGAGATGGAATCCACACCGGCGAACTTCAAAACCAGCAGGCCCTTATGTGGCCACAGATCCTCAACGCTCAACTCGCTCCGTTGTTCACCGGCCAGCGCCCACAGCTTCATTCCCTTGTGAAAGCGTTCCGGGATGTCGCTGTGCGACTCAGCAGCCACTTCGCCATGACGTCCCTGCGTCTTGAGCACGCGGGCGATGGTAATGAACTCGCCAGACGTCTCCGGCTTGATGCCAGGTGCGTTTATTCCCGATTCGCCTATTCGATGATCTCCAGAACGAAGCGCTTATTGGACTTCATGCCCACGGCGCCGAGTAGGTTGCGCAAGGCGCGGGCCGTGCGTCCCTGTCTCCCGATTATTTTGCCCAGGTCACGTTCGGCTACGGTGAGCTCGAAGACCGTGGCGTCATCTTCTTCAACCTGTTCGATGGAGACCTGCTCGGGTTCATCCACCAGCAAGCGGGCAATCTGCTCGATCAGCGCCCGCGCGTTCCCGTTATCCTCGCTCATTCACGGCTCCCTGTAAGTTGGGGTGAGGGTCCCGGCACGCGCACGCGGCATCAGGCGACGGAACCGGTGCTGGCCGGGGCCGGCTGGGAAAAAATCTTGCTCACCCGGTCCGACATTTTGGCGCCCTTGGAGACCCAGTATTCGACTCGGTCACGCTTAAGCTCAACGCTCGCGGGATTGGTGCGGGGGTTATAAGTCCCGACCACCTCCACCGGCAGGCCATTACGGGCCCGTTCCTTTTCAATCACGACCACGCGATAATGCGGTTGTTTGCGCGCACCCGTGCGCGCCAGGCGAATCATTAACACAGAGTGTGAGTTCCTTTCTTAGCTGCTCCCGGACTGCTTCCGGCGGAGTAGGGCAAACCATTATTTTTGCAGAATTTAGCGAGATTGACAAGGGAAGCCTGCTCATGGCACAGTCCCTTCAATCCAGCCTGTAAACTCCACTTCGTAACAGCCTTTGCAGCCGCGGCCCACGCCCCCGCGGTTTTTGTCGTCAAGTCCGTCTGAGAACTAAAAGAAGTCCAAACTGAGGTTGTCCGAGCCTGAAGTCGGACGCAGTACACCAGGAGGGTGTAATGAGAGGAAAACGAGTTTTGGGTGCCTTCGCTACGGTTGCCTTCTTGCTGGCGTTGTCGTCACCCCTGCCTGCGGCCGGCAAACATCCCCACATCGAAGCTGCGCTAGAGTCGCTTCATGCAGCAAAACATGAGTTGGAAAGCGCAGAGCACGATTTTCACGGCCATCGTGTAGAGGCCGTAAAGCACGTCGACGAGGCCATCAAGGAAGCCCAGATTTGTATGCAGGAGTAGATGCGGAGGGTATCAGCAGGGCAGCGTCTTCGATTCGAATCGGCGGCCTGCCCTGTCTCTATTCCGCCAGTTGTTATTTGCTGAGCGCGGCCAGAATATCCATTGGCTCGGGCCGCTGTGTGTAATCCTCGCTCGCAAACGCATAGGAAATCTTGCCGTCTTGGCCCACAACGAAAGTAGCGGGCACAGGCAGCTCCCAGCTTGTGTCGCCGTTGGCTAACGGAAGATTGACGAAAGCGCGCTGATACACGGCCTGCTGGTAATCGGGAACGCGATAGACCAGCCCGAACTGGCGCGCGACTTGATTGCCAGCATCACTCAGCAATAAAAACCTCAGCTTATGCTGATCGTGCATGAAGAACGATTGCCGCACGGTTTGCGCGGAAATAGCGACCAGCGAAGCACCAGCCCGTTCGATCTGGGGGACGATCAAGTTCATAGCTTCGAGCTGGCCTACGCAGAATGGGCACCAGCGCCCGCGGATGAAGCAGATGATGAGGCGGCCTTGGCTAAGAATGCAGCGGAAGAAACCAGCTTGCCATCCTGATTCAGCAGTTCGAACGCGGGAACTTTTGCGCCTATAGAAAGAATGTTGGCGGCGATCTGGCGCTCTTTGAGCTCCTCCACCACGCGGGCGTGGATGGCCTGAGTCTCAGCGGGAACATACTTGACGATGAGTTCTTTGCGCTCGGCGAGAATGTCGCGCAGGGGACGCAAGTCGACGTTCGCAGCCGATTCTTCGAGAGAGCGCCATTTCATAAGGAGTGGCTAGTGATAGTGATCAGTGGCCAGTGTTCAGCAGCATCGTTGCGGTCCGTAACTAATCGCTAACCACTGGTCGCTGGCCACTGGTTTTACATTCCCGGCATCTTCATGCCCGCCAACTTGCGGGCGAAGCTGGCCTTGCCAATGTTCTTGAACATCTTTCGCATCTGCGCATATTGCCGCAGCAGATTGTTCACTTCCTGCACCGTAGTGCCAGAACCGCGGGCGATGCGCTTGCGCCGGCTGCCATTGATCACTTCATGATGCAGCCGTTCGTGGACCGTCATCGAATTGATGATCGCTTCCACGCGGTTGAGCTGTTTTTCGTCCACTTTGTCGGCATGTTTTTGCATGCCGGCAAAAGGGCCGATGTTGGGTAACATGCCCATCAGGTTCTGCAGCGATCCCATCTTCTTCACCTGGCGCAACTGGTCGCGGAAATCTTCCAGCGAGAAGCCGTCGCCAGCCAGGGCGCGGCTGGCCATTTCCTGCGCCTTCTTCTTGTCGATATTCTGCTCGGCCTTTTCGATCAGCGAGAGAATGTCGCCCATGCCCAGAATGCGCGACACGATCCGGTCGGGATGAAAGGGCTCGAGCGCGTCATATTTTTCGCCGATGCCGATGAACTTGATGGGTTGGCCGGTCACTTGGCGGATGGAAAGCGCTGCGCCGCCGCGTGCGTCGCCATCCATTTTCGTGAGCACGACTCCCGTGAGCGAAAGTTTCTTGTGAAATTCATCAGCGGAGCGGACCGCATCCTGCCCGGTCATGGCGTCAGCCACGAACAAAATTTCGCTTGGATTGAGTAGTCGCTTCAGCGACTGCATTTCGTCCATTAGTTGATCGTCAATATGCAGACGGCCGGCGGTGTCGACAATCAGAACGTCGGAACCTGTGTTGATCGCCTCGCGCCGGGCTTCTTTTGCCAACCGCTCAACAGTCGCCGTATTCGCTTCGGCAATCTCGCCCTCGTAAAGATTGGCTTTGATCGCCTGGGCGACAATTTTCAACTGCTCGCGGGCGGCGGGACGATAGACGTCGACGGAAACCAGCAGCGGCCGGTGCCCCCCGTTCTTCAGCCAGTTGGCCAGCTTGCCGGATGTGGTAGTTTTGCCGGAACCCTGCAGGCCGGCCATGAGCACAACCGTCGGCGGCTGTGAGGCGAACTTCAGGCGCGCCGTGTCTTTCCCGAGGGTTTCAACCAGTTCGTCGCGCACGATCTTGATGACTTGCTCGCCGGGCGAAAGCGCCGTCGCCACTTCCTGACCGACCGCTTTTTCCTGGATGTGCTCGATCAGTTGCTTGACGACTTTGAAATTGACGTCAGCTTCGAGCAGCGCCAGGCGAATTTCACGCAGCGCCTCCTGAATGTTTTCTTCACTGAGGACGGCCTGTCCGCGCAGGCTCTTGAACGCGCGCTGAAGTTTTTCCTGAAGATTCTCAAACATAGGGTGCAGTGGCTATTCTAGCAGTCGTGACGGGGTGGGAAATCGCCACGACCTGGGTTTGCGGTCGTTCGCTATTCGTTGTGCGCAAATCCGTGTTGTCATCCTGAGCAAAGCGAAGGATCCATGAAGTTTGCCGAGCAAAGAAGGCACGCCATCGCGGGCATACAATGCAGGAATCTGAGAGAGGGCTTATGGTAAGAACGTACGAACCTCGGCTGCGAGATATCACTCTTATGCGGGATCGCGTGACAGATTGGGAGGTCTATCCATTCGCGATTCCGGTAGTCCGCAACCTGTCCAAGATCGACCTCAGCAGCCGGGTTTGCTTTCTTGTGGGTGAGAACGGTTCGGGGAAGTCCACGCTGCTTGAAGCTATCGCGGAACAAGTTGGGTTCAACCGAGAGGGCGGTGGCCGGAATTTTTCGCGCGAGACTACAGCCAGCGTTCAATCAACCTCCCCGCTAGCTCGGGCGCTGCGGTTGTCCTGGTCTAAGAAACTTACGAAAGGCTTCTTTCTGCGCGCGGAAAGTTTCTTCAACATGGCCACCTACCTCGATGAACTCCAGACGATAGATGGTCGGGCTCTGGCACCCTATGGGGGCAAATCGCTCCATGAACAATCCCACGGGCAGTCCTTCTTAGCGCTGCTTGAAAACCGGTTCTTCCGCGAGGGGTTCTATCTACTGGATGAACCCGAAGCGGCGCTCTCCCCCCAGCGCCAGTTAAGCTTCTTGCTGTTGCTCAATAGTCTGTTGCAAGGTAATCGTGATATCCAGTTCATCATTGCTACGCACTCGCCGATAATTCTCGCCTATCCGGACAGTCAGATTCTTTCCTTCGATGGCATCCGGCTGGCCGAAATTACCTATGAGGAAACATCACCCTACAATATCGTTCACGGTTTTCTGAAAGATCCCAAGCTCTACCTAAGACATTTGTTTGCGGAACTGCCGCTGGATCAATGAGGTTAATCGGCGACCGGCTTCGCGGCCATAAGTCTGACACCTGTGACTTTTCCTTCTTCAACCCCGAGGTAGCGCAGGACAGCGTGGGAAGTTCGTGCTCCATCTTGTCCTCCACATCGGGCAGGAAAAGCGATAGTTTCTTCGGATTGTGAGGCAGAATGAAAACTCCCTGCGCGGCGACTGCTACCATCAGCATTCCGAAACGGACTGCTACCTCCGGGTCAGGGTGGTGAATCAGAAGGGAGCCAGTCATGGCCAGCATTTCCGTCGTACCTCCCGGCCCACGATCGGGCGACAAAATCATCGCGCCCTTGTGGCACACGCTTGTCGTCCTGCTCATCCTGCTTGCGCTCTCTCTGATGAGTGCGCGTTCCCAGAGCGTCTCAGGCATCGGACAGTCGCGCAGCCGCATTGCCAACTATCTCACGGTGGCGGCCGTGGAATGGTGCATGGTGGCGTTCATCTGGCTTGGAATCCGGCTTCGCGGGGTGCGGATGCGCGACTTGGTTGGCGGCGCTTGGCCCGACTGGAGGGCGATACTTCGCGATCTCGGTATTACCATCCTGTTCCTCATTGCCGCCAACCTCGTGCTTGGGCTGCTGGCATTTCTATTACGTGCTTCGCCGAATCAGGCCATACGAAAAATCTTTCCCCAGGGAGCTACTGAGATCGTCTTCTACCTGATGCTGGCTTTGACCGCCGGCATTTGCGAGGAAATTATCTTCCGCGGCTATCTGCAGAAGCAGTTTGCGGGAATCACGGGCAGTGCTACTTTAGGGCTGGTGATTCAGGGGATCGCGTTCGGCGCTGCGCATGGCTACCAAGGGCCGAAGTTGATGATTATCATCGCGGTCTACGGCTGTCTGTTCGGATTGCTGGCGCTTTGGCGCCGCAGCCTGCGCCCGGGCATGATGGGGCACTTCCTGCATGACGGCATCACGGGAATCGTCGGCCGCCATTTGATGCGATAACTTACATCCCTCCCGATTCCGGATCTTCTCCGAATCGGTACTTGGATTCGCACGAATGGATGTGACCTCGAGCCTTGCTGATCCCATTCTTTTCGGTGGGGTTCTACTATGGCTCGACGGTCACCAAGAATATGGCTTCACCCTCGCAGGCCAGCGGCAAAGCCGTGCCCATCATGCCCGTCAGCGCCTGGCCCTCGGCGCTGGGCGACGCCGCGAGAGAAGTATTTTCCATGATGGTCGGCTCGGAGATAACTGTCGCCACCGGCCAGAAGTTGCCCGTGCATGCCGACGTGACGGGAGTAATTGGCATCGGGGGCGCGTTCAGCGGCGTCTTTTCGTTGCGCTGCAGTCTCAGCGCAGCCAATAAAATCGCCTCCCAGATGCTGGGGGTCTCGGCTTCGGAGGCATCTTCCCAATCGGCCGACGCCATCGGCGAAATCTGCAACATGGTTGCCGGACAGTTCAAAGCCAACATCGGGCATGAGGCCACCTGCATGCTCTCCATCCCTACGGTCATCACGGGGAGCAACTATTCTGTGCATTCCTCGCGCTGTGCGGAAATCGAAATGCCTCTTCTCTACCACGCCGAGCCGGTTTGGATCACTCTGGACATCCGCAAATGACTGGGGAGAATTACCCGAGGAACACTTCCTTCGCCGCCAGTACGGTGTTGCAGTGGATCGTCACCGTATCTTCGACGCGTCGTGCATACCCCCCGGCGTAAGTCACCATAACCGGAATATTTCGCGTTTTGACCACGCGAAACAGCAGTTCATCACGCTTTTTCAGCCCCTCAATCGTGAGCTTCAGCCCCCCAAGTTGATCTTCGCGATAGGGGTCGGCTCCAGCGACATAGCAGATCAAGTCTGGCTCGAACTGGCGCAAGCCGGAAGAAAGCGCATGATCCAGCCAGGCCAGGTAATCGTCATCGCCGATTCCGTCGGGCAAGTCCACATCGATCGATGAGTGTGGCTTCCACACCGGATAATTGTTGTGCTGATGCAAAGAGATGGTGAATACTTCACCGGCATGTGCGCCACGCATCTTGCCGCCGGCAGGCTCGAGCGTGGAAGCTGCAACTGAAGGCAACGGCTCACTCCGGGTACGGGTACCCGCGAAAATGGCAGCCGTGCCATTGCCGTGATGGACGTCGCAGTCCACGGTCATGGCAGTCCGAATCTTGTTGTCACGCTGCATGCGGCGGATAGCAATGGCCACATCATGGATCATGCAGAAACCTTCGCCGTGATCGGGGAAAGCATGATGGAATCCACCGCCGAGATTGAAAGCCACACGGTCTTTGAGCGCATGCTCAGCCGCCAGAATCGACCCGCCCGCCGACAACCAGAAAGCTTTACCAGCTCTCGCGAGTAGGGAATCTCCATCTGCATCGCTTCAATGGCCGAAAGCGTTCCCTGGGTCAGCTTCTCAACGTACTGCGGCGTGTGCACCAGCAAAACATCGCGATCCGAGGCTGGCTGGGGAGTGAGGAAGTCTTCGCGATCGGCGACACCGGTTTCGAGCAGCCGCTCGTGCACCAGCCGGTATTTTTGAGCAGGGAAGACATGCTCGCCGATGGGCAAGTAGTAGTCGTCGCTGTAAACCAGTTTGAAGGGGAGCATGGCGGATACGTAAGCCCTCCATGATACGCGCGACTGGGGAGAGAACGTGCGCCGACCGACGCGCCTCCCATATACTTGCTTCTCGCCGTCCGACAAAACGCATCGAGGAGGCCCACTGTGTTCGTCGCCAATCTCCAACGCTATGACGCGATGCCCTACCGCCGTTGCGGCCGCAGCGGCATCCCGCTGCCGCCAATCTCTCTCGGCCTCTGGCACAACTTCGGCGGAGTGGATGTCTTCGAGAACGGCCGCGCCATGTTGCGCCGCGCCTTCGATCTCGGCATCACGCATTTCGATCTGGCCAACAACTACGGCCCGCCCTATGGCTCAGCCGAAGAAAATTTCGGGCGCATTCTGAAACTCGATCTCACGCCCTATCGCGACGAACTGATCATCAGCACCAAAGCCGGCTGGGACATGTGGCCCGGTCCCTATGGCGACTTTGGCTCGCGTAAATATCTTCTCGCAAGCCTTGACCAGAGCCTGAAGCGCATGGGGCTGGAATACGTCGACATCTTTTATTCGCATCGCCCCGATCCGCAGACTCCGGTCGAGGAGACCATGGGCGCGCTCGACCGCGCCGTGCGCTCCGGCAAAGCGCTCTATGTGGGGATTTCAGCGTACAACGCGAAGCAGACCGTCGAAGCTGTGAAGATTCTCCGCAGCCTGGGCACGCCTTGCCTGATTCACCAGCCCAAGTACTCGATGTTCGTCCGCGATCCTGAAGACGGCCTGCTCGACGTCTTGGGAAAAGAGGGCATTGGCTGTATCGCGTTCAGCCCGCTCGCCCAGGGATTGCTCTCCAACCGTTACCTCGAAGGCATTCCCAGCGATTCGCGAGCCGCCCTCGACTCTGCTTTGCACAAAAAAGATGTAAGTGCTCGCCTGGCGCAGATTCGGGCGCTGAACGACCTGGCCAAAAAGCGCGGCCAGAGCCTGGCACAAATGGCCTTGGCCTGGGTGCTTCGAGATGACCGCGTCACCAGCGCCCTGATCGGAACCAGCAGCGTAAAGCAGCTGGAGGACGACGTCGCGGCGCTGGACAATCTGGAATTCTCCGCGGGCGAACTGCGTCAGATTGATGACATCCTCGCCGGCAAAGCAGCGAAAAAGGCAGGATGATTAGCGGCGGGACTCCAACCACTTTGTCATCCTGAGCGTAGCAACCGTTTCGCGAAGCGAAGTGGTCGCGCAGTCGAAGGACCCCCAGTTCGCCGATAGCAGCACTGGTGCTGCAGGGAGTTCTCCCTCGCAAGCCGGGCCACGATGAGAATTCCTTTGAGAATTCCTTTCGACGTTAATATCGCTGCAGGCGGGTCTGGGATCCTTCGAACTACGCCGTTGCGGCGCTTCGCGCCGCAGCCACTCCGCTCAGGATGACAATTTTGTCGAGGGATGCGTTGCCTTGTGGCGGCGCGCCTACCTTGGAACCCGCCGAAACTACTCCACCCAGACTACGCTCCGGCGCTGCGCGCGCGTTGCAGACCGTCCACCATTTGCTTGGCTTCGGTAAGTCCGCAGCCGTATAGCTGGCGAGCAAGGTAGACGGCGGTGATGGTTTGGCCGCGCCGCACAAGATCACGCAACTTTTCCTGCTGTTGTTCGCGATTGAGGTATTGCAGGCGGGTGAAATCTTCAGTCAGAGAAATCGGGTCAGCGATGACCGTGTACGGGCGTAGCGCCTCCAGAAACTTCTTCGCTCCGGGCGCCACGTTCCAATGTATTCGCAAAAACGGCGGCGGCGTCATGGTGACCGGATAGTCGCGATAGAGGGTCGCGCTGCTCCCGTACCAGTGCTTTTCCACCGGAGCTTCTTCCGACTGCTCAGAATCCAAAGCGCCGGCCAGGGCCTTGGGGTCACCCGTCAATTCCAGTTCGACGTACCGTAGATATTGCGTTTGGGTAGTGTTCTGTCGCATCGCGTCCGGGGTTTCGACGCGCTCGTGAATCAGGCGGGCCGACGCGATCTCACCGTAAGAGATGAACACCACTGATGGATCATCAGCCGGGAACTCATAGTTCAGATAGGAACGATACTGCACGTACAGCCCAGTATCATTGGTCCGCACCAGCCAGTTCGAGGGATGAAAACGCGCAGTTACGAAGCGCAGCGTCAGCAGGAGGAACAGAGAGAAGAAGGGGCCGAAAATGTAGCCCGCCTTAAATTTTCCCGTGTAAGCGTTGAACAACATCGCCGTGACGCCGACGAATCCTGCAAGCCAGACGATCAGAGCCAGCAGTCGCGGATGGCGGAAGACGCGGTCATTCGGGCCGATTTCGACGTCTCGAAGCCTGAGCAGGCGCATATTCGCGAACGTCAAAAGTGTAACGCGCGGAGGCTTCCTAATGGATTGACATTTAGGGAACAGACTCTCCGCGTGGAATCCTGAGCGAATCGCGTTCTTGCCGACGCCGCGAGATGTTGAAGGGGCACAGACAGGCGCGTCCTCCTTGTCATCCTGAGCGGAGCAAGCACTTCGCGAAGCGAGTGATTGCGCAGTCGAAGGACCCCGAGTTCGCTGATAGTGGCTCTGGCGCTTCAGGGAATTCTCGTCCGTCCCCCAGGCGCCACGAGAATTCCTGTCGACTTTCTCCTCACCGCATGAGGGCATGGGGTCCCTCGACTCCGTGGCGGCTTCGCATTTGCGAAGCCGCCACTCCGCTCAGGATGACAGTGTTGTATCCGCTTACCAAATCAAAACAATTCGATTGGCACCGCATGACCGGAAGCGGAGCCAAGCCGCCCGTCACGTGTGAGCAGGACGGCCCCAAGCTTTTCGGCCAGCACGACGTACGCCGCATCGTAGGCCGACAAATTGTGACGGAGTTGCCAGATCCGCGGCATGCAGCACAGAGTGCGGATACCGGTTGATACGGAGATCGAGCAAATCCTGCACCGCTTCATCCGCGCGCTGGGCTGAGACCGCACCCTCCCGCACCAGACGCCGCAGCACCTGCGCCACCTCAAGATCGAGCAGATGGGGAGCATGCAGCGATTGGTTGCGCGAATAGATTCGCCGCTCAATCCGTTGCCCCGCCGCAGTCTGGAGAAGCCAGTCCACCACGGCAGACGCATCCAGAACAATCACCGCGCCTCGCGCTCTTCCCGCACCAGGCGGGCAGTGTCGAGTTCGACCGCAACCGGTTCACGCTTATGCAGACGTACCCGCAACTCGGCGAGGGTTGGCCGCTCCGCAATCTCTTTGATCTCGCCCAGCAGGTAGTCCGAGAGCGACATGCCTGCCATCGCGGCGCGCGCTTTCAGCATGCGATGCAGGGCGTCCGGAACGTTGCGAAGCTGGATCATCTTGGACATGTTATAAACATACTTGCATGTGAATAACATGTCAACCCATTACACGCTGTTATCCTAACCCACTACACCTTGTCATCCTGAGGAGGTGCGTTCCTTCGCTTTTGCGAAGGAACGCCGACGAAGGACCTATGCATTGCTCTGCCAATGTGGAGATCGTCGAATTCCACGGGAAGTGCATAGGTCCTTCGGTTGTGGCTCGTTCGCGCGGCGAACGAGCCCCTGCCCTCAGGATGACAAGGTTGGAAGGGTCTCCACTAAGACGCGCTCTAACACGAATCTACCTGCATCCCCCTCCCCCCTCCCCGCATCTAAAACCTTGACAGTAACTCGCTCAGGTCTTAGCATGGCAGCGAGTCAATCATAAGCACATTGATTACAAAGCACTTATAAGAAACAAAAGGAGCCAGCTATGGCCAAGATTATCGGAATCGACCTCGGCACCACCAACTCCTGCGTGGCAGTCATGGAGGGTGGCGAGCCCAAGGTCATCCCCAATGAAGAAGGTGGCAGGACCACACCTTCCGTCGTCGGCTTTACCAAGACCGGCGAGCGGCTGGTGGGGCAGGTGGCCAAACGCCAGGCCATCACCAATCCTGAGAACACGGTGTATTCGATCAAGCGCTTCATGGGACGGCGCTTCGACGAAGTCAGCGAAGAAATGAAGATGGTCCCATACAAGGTCGTCAAGTCGGGCGACAACGTGGCGATCGTAGCGCAGGGCAAGGAATACACGCCTCCGCAGATCTCCGCCATGATTTTGCAGAAGTTGAAGAAGGCGGCCGAAGACTACCTCGGCGAGAAAGTGACCGAGGCGGTCATCACCGTGCCTGCGTACTTCAACGATGCGCAGCGCCAGGCGACCAAAGACGCCGGACAGATTGCTGGGCTCGAAGTAAAGCGCATCATCAACGAGCCTACGGCGGCGGCGCTGGCTTACGGTCTCGACAAGGGGAAGGACGAAACCATCGCGGTTTACGACTTCGGCGGCGGCACCTTCGACATTTCGATCCTCGAAGTCGGCGAAGGCGTGATCGAAGTCAAAGCCACCAACGGCGATACGCACCTGGGCGGCGACAACATCGACCAGCGGCTGGTTGACTGGCTGATTGACGAATTCAAGAAGGACGAAGGCCTCGACCTGCGCGGCAAGGGCAACGAGATGGCGCTGCAGCGTCTGCGTGACGCAGCGGAGCGGGCGAAGATCGAACTCTCCACCACCATGGAGACCGAGATCAATCTGCCCTTCATCACCGCCGACGCCAGCGGCCCGAAGCACCTGGTCAAGAAGCTGACCCGGGCCAAGCTCGAAGGCATGGTCGAAGACATCATTCAGAAGTCGGTCGGCCCCTGCAAGCAGTGCATGAAAGATGCGGGCGTCGATGCCTCGAAGATCAATGAAGTCGTGCTGGTCGGCGGGCAGACCCGCATGCCGCGCATCCAGCAGCTGGTGAAAGAGCTGTTCGGACGCGAAGGCCACAAGGGCGTGAACCCGGATGAAGTCGTCGCCGTCGGCGCGGCCATTCAGGGCGGCGTGCTCAAGGGCGAAGTAAAAGACCTGCTCTTGCTCGACGTGACTCCGCTGACTCTCTCGATTGAGACTCTGGGCGGCGTGGCGACGCCCATGATTCCGCGGAACACGACGATTCCGACCAAAAAGACGGAAACGTTTTCGACCGCGGCCGACAATCAGACTTCGGTCGAAGTTCACGTGCTGCAGGGCGAGCGGCCACTGGCGGCGCAGAATCGCACTTTGGGCAAGTTCCACCTGACCGGCATTCCGCCGGCTCCGCGTGGCTTGCCGCAGATCGAAGTGACGTTCGACATTGACGCCAACGGCATCCTCAACGTGACGGCGAAGGACAACGCCACGGGCAAGGACCAGAAGATCACGATCACGTCTTCTTCCGGCCTGAGCAAAGAGGAAGTCGAGCGCATGGCGAAAGACGCCGACGCGCACGCAGCCGAGGATAAGGCGCAGCGTGAGTCGATCGACTCCAAGAACCAGCTCGACTCGATGGTTTATCAGATCGAGAAGATGCTGCGCGAACAGGGCGACAAGATTTCGGGCTCCGATCGCGGCGACGTGGAGAATGCAATCGCCGACGCCAAAAAGGCGCTCGAATCGAACGACAAGGCGCAAATGGATCGCGCCCGCGACACGCTGACTAAGGCTTCGCACAAGCTGGCCGAGCAGATGTACAAGGCGGCTCAGCCTGGGCCGGGCGCAGGACCGACGCCGGGAGCGGGTCCGCAGCCGGGCGGCGATGGCGCTGGCAAGAAGAAGGACGAAGGCGTGATTGACGCCGAGTACGTGGATGTCGAAGACAAAAAATAAGAAAGCGACAAGGCGAGACGGAGACGGGGCTGCTCGCAAGAGCAGCCCCGCTCAGCATCGGCGGAAGCTCAAGATCGGTGATCGAGTTCGAATTATCGATATCCCGGAGAATCTGAGGGACGAGAATTACGACCTGCAGGATGCTGATCATCGCGAGATGCGAACTGCTGAGCTGTTCCGGTTTTGCGTTGGGCGCGTCTTCACGGTCTATGGCTTCGGTCGCCACGGACATGCGGAGCTGCACGTGAGCAATAGTTCGGCTGTGAGACACAGGTTCGGCAGGTGCGATATCTGGTGCGAGCCGGAGATCCTGGAGCGAGTTGAGAGAAAGAACCGTCGGAGCGAGTAGGGTACGACTGGTCGTGCCGCAACAGATTTCAAACGATTGTCATTCCGAGGGACTTCAGTCCCGAGGGATCTAATTTGAAAGAGGGGTAAGCAAATTGCAATTCCAGGTCAATAATCAGGATTACTTCCTGCAGTTTGTGGAAGAAGACCGCCAGTGGTACGTCTTTGTGCCGACGGCGGACGGAGTGCAGCGCATCCCGGTCTACCAGGATGCGCCGAAGTACGATCGCATCGGAATTCTGGAAAAAGATCGCCACAACATTCTGAACTAACGAATCCGAGTCTCGTTGTATGGCCATTTGCATCCGCCAGGCCGTCGCCGCTGACATTCCGGCGCTGCGCGAATTGATCGCAGCCTCGGTGCGCGGGTTGCAGGCCCAGGACTACACGGCGGTGCAGCTCGAAAGCGCGCTGAAAACCGTCTACGGTGTGGATAGCCAGTTAATTGCCGACGGAACCTATTTCGCCGCAGAAGCCGACGACCCTAAGGGGCTCATCGTGGGCTGCGGCGGCTGGAGCAAGCGCAAAACTCTGTACGGCGGCGACCAATGGAGCGGCCGCGAAGACTTGTTGCTCGATCCACGTAAAGACGCCGCCAAGATTCGTGCATTTTTCATTCATCCCGATTGGGCGCGGCGGGGGATCGGCAGCCTGATTTTGGAAGCTTGCGAAAACGCCGCCCGCGCGGCCAGCTTCACCCGCTTCGAAATGGGATCGACTTTGACCGGGGTAGCATTCTATCGGGCCAAGGGATACGTTGAACTGGAGCCGCTCGCGGTTCCGCTGGCTGACGGCGAATCGCTGCCGATTGTGCACATGGCGAAGCAGGTGTAGCTCGAAAAACTGTCATCCTGAGCGGAGTGGCCTCTGCGCGAAGCGCAGTAGCCACGGAGTCGAAGGACCCCATACCCGCGTGCGCTAAGATGAACCTGGAAGGGAATTCTCACGATGCCGGCGATTGCCGCGAGAATTCCCCGACCGGCCGTTTTCGGAATTGAGAAGCACGGGCTCCTTCGACTGCGTTGCCCTGCGCTTCGCGCACGGCAACTTCGCTCAGGATGACAAAATCGTGAAGACGTATTACGTCTACATCGTGTGCAGCCGTTCTGGCACGCTATACATCGGTATGACCAACAACATCGAGCGCCGCATGTGGGAGCACAAGAACGGAGTCTTTGAAGGTTTCGCAAGCACTTATCACTGCGACCGGCTCGTCTACTACGAGAGCTTCGACGATGTGAGAAACGCCATTGACCGCGAGAAGCAGTTGAAGGGTTGGGTTCGGCGCAAGAAGATCGCGCTGATTGACTCGGCGAACCCGAGATGGCAGGACCTAGCAGAGAAATGGGGCGCCAAGATGGCGTTCGCGGGCGAATCAATGAATAAACTGTCATCCTGAGCGGAGTAGCTGCTGCGCGAAGCGCAGTAGCTACGGAGTCGAAGGACCCCATACCCGCGTGCGCTAAGATGAACCTGGAAGGGAATTCTCACGATGCCGGCGATTGCCGCGAGAATTCCCCGACCGGCCGTTTTCGGAATTGAGAAGCACGGGCTCCTTCGACTGCGTTGCCCTGCGCTTCGCGCACGGCAACTTCGCTCAGGATGACATGGTGTGAAAAGGTACTACGTATATGTGGTCAGCAGTCGTTCCGGCACTCTCTACATCGGCATGAGCAACAACATCGAGCGCCGCATGTGGGAACACAAGAGCGGCGAGTTTGAAGGCTTCGCCACCAAGTACGGCTGCGATCGGCTCGTTTACTACGAAAGTTTTGATGATGTTCGCAAAGCGATTGACCGCGAGAAGCAGTTGAAGGGTTGGGTTCGGCGGAAGAAGATCGAATTGATTGAGTCCGTAAACCCAAGATGGCAGGACTTGGCAGAGAAGTGGGGCGCCAAGATGGCGTTCGCGGGCGAATCAATGAATAAACTGTCATCCTGAGCGGAGTGTCTGCTGCGCGAAGCGCAGTAGCCACGGAGTCGAAGGACCCCATACACGCGTGCGCTAAGATGAACCTGGAAGGGAATTCTTACGATGCTCGCATGTGCGGAGAGAACTCCCTGACGAGCCAGTGCCCGGACTAACGAACAAGGGGTCCTTCGGCTGCGTTGCCCTGCGCTTCGCGCACGGCAACTTTGCTCAGGATGACAGGTTTTAAAGTCAATTAATGGCCACTACCACTAAAAAAGATTTCTACGAACTCCTCGGCGTAAAGAAGTCCGCTTCCGCTGACGACATTCGCAAAGCGTTCCGTAAGCTCGCCCGCAAATACCACCCAGACGTCAATCCCGGCGACAAATCTGCGGAAGAGAAGTTCAAGTCCATTTCTGAGGCCAACGACGTCCTGAGCGATCCCAAGAAGCGCAAAATCTACGACCAGGTCGGCTTCTACTCCGACAATATCGATCCCGCTACTGCCGAAGCCTACGCCCGCGCGGGCGGCTCAGCCGGAGCCGGCGGCTCCGGTGGCTTCTCGGGAGGTTTTCCCGGCGGCGGGCCCAGCGGCGGCGGTGGCCAGGAAGTTCCCTTCGATTTTGGCGGCTTTGACTTCTCCGATCTCGGCGACGCTGCCAGCCGTGGTGGAAGAAGCGGAAGCGGTGGCTTTCGCGACATTTTCTCCGGCATTTTCGGCGGGGGCCGTGCCGCGGCGGAGCCCGAAGGCCCGGAGCCGGGTTCCGACCTCGAGTACCAGGTCAATGTGCCTTTCTGGACCGCCATTCGCGGCGGCGTGATGAAGCTGAACATCTCCCGCCGCGAGACCTGTAGCAATTGCCACGGAACCGGCTCCATCGAATCTCCCGGTAAGTGCCCGCAATGCGGCGGGAGCGGGCAAATCACCCAAACCGGCGGCCGCATGAAGTTCAACGTCGTTTGCCCACGCTGCCACGGAACCGGCAAGAACCTTTCCACCTGCCCCACATGTCACGGCGAGGGCACGGTCGAGAAAACTGAACCGCTGGAAGTTCGCATCAAGGCCGGAACCCGCGACGGCCAGCGCATCCGCATCGCCGGAAAGGGAAATGCCGGCTTCCAGGGAGGCGCTCCCGGCGACCTCTACGTCATCATCCGCACCGGCGACCATCCCGTGTTCCATCGCGACGGCGATGACATCTACTTGACCGTGCCGGTGACTGCCACCGAGGCCGCTCTAGGCGCCAAGGTTGAAGTTCCCACCATCGATGGTCGGACCCTCCTGAAGATCCCGCCCGGGACGCAATCGGGCCAGAAGCTGCGCTTGCGCGACAAGGGTGTGCCCTCAGCGACCAAAGAAGGCACCCGCGGCGACGAGATTGTCGAAGTCAAACTCACCGTGCCCTTGCCCAAGGACGAGAAGACCAAAGAACTTCTCCGCGAGCTGGCCAAGCTCAACCCGGAGGATCCCCGGGCTGAGCTTTGGAAGAATGTCTGATGGAGTTGCATTAGCGCTTGTCGGGTTGATGGGTGGTACAGCCCTTGCTCATCCCGCCGACGTCAGTTCCGTTGCAACGATCCGTGATTATGTCTACCTCACAGGTGTCGTTACGAAACGTGAACATCCAAGAACCATCCTTTGGATCGTATTCTTCCGCTGCAAGCCCTGGCAGAGGGCTCCCAAGAACCCAGTCCTTCGACAAATACTGCATACTTGTGTTGGCGCGACGCAGTGCCTCTTCCCGGCTGAGGGGTTGACCGTGACATCTCGACCAATAGTCGGCAAAAAGCAAAGCAGCGACTGACAGCACGACAACCACTGCTAGCCTCCCGATTGTCTTGGTGCTTGGCATGCAGAGGAATCGTAGCGTATTTCCGTATTGTGTTCCGGCAAGGTTCGATTCCCGCCCGATTACCTCCGTACCCCACTTCCTTACGAAGATTTTTCAATAATTTTCTTGCATCGCAGAAGATTTTCCGTAATCTTAACCACTGCGAACTAACTCCAGCGTAGTTTCTGGAATCTAATCGACTGGAAAGCTCGAACGCGTCCAGCCCGCGACAGAGTTGCTGAGAGTGAGTCGCTTAAGGAGGAAGCCATAGAAATTGGCAACAGCGAGCGCGCCTACTAAGTCCCTACAACCATCCCCAGCCCTTCTTCCCCGGAAAAAAGCCATCCGCCTAACCCTGTGGCCCTTGGTCGCCGCCACCTTTTTTATGGTGTCGGGCGGGACCTACGGCACGGAAGAGATCGTGCATGGCGCCGGCTACGGCCGGGCGATTCTCATTCTGCTGCTGACTCCGATCCTCTGGAGCCTGCCTACAGCCTTCATGATTGGCGAGCTTTCCAGTGCTTTGCCCTTCGAGGGCGGCTACTACGCCTGGGTGCGGCGCGCCATGGGGAATTTTTGGGGATTTCAGGAGGCCTGGCTCTCGCTGGCCGCGTCAATTTTCGATATGGCGATTTACCCCACGCTCTTCGTCGCCTACCTCACCCGCATGTTTCCCTGGTTCAATGAGGGGCATCGCGGCTTGATGGTCGGGCTGGCGGTTGTGGCGTCTTGCGCCATCCTTAATATCGCCGGGGTAAAGGTGGTCTCGACCACTTCGCTTTGGTTGTTTTTCGCGCTCTCGGCGCCGTTCGCAATAATGGTTGTGCTGGCGCCGTTCAAGTACGGAGCTTGTTCCATGCCGTGACCACGCCTTCGACCTCCAAGATGGATATCGTCGGCGGTCTGCTCATTGCCATGTGGAACTTCATGGGATGGGACAACGCCTCGACTATCGCCACCGAAGTTGAGCGCCCACAGCGGACTTATCCCCGCGCTATGCTCGCCGCCGTCGCCATCGTCGGGCTGAGCTACATATTGCCCGTCGCGGCGGTGTGGATGACCGGCCTTCCGACCACGGCTTGGGAAACCGGCTCCTGGGCGGATATCGCCGGGCTGATCGGTGGCCCGCTGCTCCGGGTTGGACTGGTTCTGGGCGGAGTGATCAGCGCCTTCGGCATGTTCAACGCCTTGGTGATGAGCTATTCCCGCCTGCCTCTGGCGATGGCGCAGGACGGAATGCTGCCTGCAGTCTTCGCCAAACTGCACCCGAAGACTCGCGCTCCCTGGGTGGCGATTCTGGTTTGCGCCATCTTCTGGGCGCCGTGTCTCTTGCTCGGGTTCGAGCGCCTGATCACGATCGACATCCTGCTCTACGGCACAAGCCTGGCGCTGGAGTTTGTCGCGCTGGTCGTTTTGCGCATCCGCGAGCCCGAACTGCCCCGGCCGTTCCGGGTTCCAGGAGGAATGTTGGGAGCCATTGCGGTCGGGATTCCGCCGGTATTGCTGCTCGGCTTCTCGATCGTCCGTAGCGAAACTGAGCAGGTGCTGGGCATGAGCTCTTTCGCCTTCGGTCTGCTCCTAATGGCCGCGGGCGTGGTGGCGTACTTCCTCAACCACGCGCTTAAGCCGGCTGGCTGGGCCGCTTCTCCACAGAAGGCCGGAACGGCAGCCTAGAAGACCCGAACCAATAACCACAGAGGACACGGAGTTTCCTCTGTGCTTCTCTGTGCCTTCTGTGGTTAGGCTTTCTGTGCCCTTAGTGTCCTCTGTGGTTGTGTTATAGACTTTCAGCAGTGACCAAGCGCAAATCCAAAGGCGCCTACATGATTTCGGCCGTCGCCGAGATGTTGAGCCGTTTAGCGGGCGTGACCCTGAACGAGTGAAGGGGGGAGCCGGCTGGCGAAATCCTGAGCGCAGCGAAGGATCTCACTCGGAATGACCAAACGTCGCTCAAAAGGCGCCTACATGATCTCGGCTGTCGCCGAGATGTATGGAATTCACCCCCAAACCTTGCGCCTCTACGAACGCGAAGGCCTGCTCAAACCCTCCCGCACCGAAGGCAATACGCGCCTCTACACCGACGAAGACCTGCAGCGCCTCGAGTTCATCCTCTCGCTTGCCCGCGATCTGGGAGTGAACATCAGCGGCATGGCCATCATTCTGCAAATGCGCGAGCGCATGGAAGAGATGCAGCGCCAGATTCAGGATTTTGTGAAGTACATTCAGCAGGAAGTGCTGGCGCGCGCCAACGCTGCCGCCGATCCTTCGAAAGGTGCGATCGTTCCCGTGCGCCGGGCTATGATGACCCCCGCTTCGCCACAAAATCGACGCAGGTAGTTCTGTCATCCTGAGCGAAGCGCATGCTTTCGCTTTGCGAAAGCGAGCGCGTAGTCGAAGGACCGCTTGTATCTTCTCCTTCGCATCGGCATTCCCAGGGAGTTCTCACGCAGAGAATGCCTTAACGCGCTCTCAAGAGTCCCGGCTTCATAGGGATCTTTCGACTCTGCCGCTGATTCGCGCCGCCAGTCAGCCACTCCGCTCAGGATGACAATGTCTTACCTATCGAATTGCATAGAGTCTTCGCTTCGCTCAGAATGACCACTGAGACAGGGAATTGCTTCGTGCACCAATCGCCATCCACTCTCGTTGCCATCTTCCGCCAACTATGTCCCCGCTGTCGCCACGGACGAATATTCCCCAAGTCGATCTTCATCGGCTTTCCCCGAATGAATGAACGCTGTCCCTGCTGCGGGCTGAAGTTTGAACGAGAAGAAGGCTACTTTCTCGGAGCCATGTACATCAGCTATGGATTGGCTCTAGTGGTCATTCTGGTGTTTGGGTTTGTGCTGTGGGAACTCACGGGCTGGCCGTTGAAACGTGTGACCCTGTGGGCGATTCTGCTGTTCCTGCCAACCGCTCCCAGCCTGGTTTTGTTCTCCCGGGTGCTCTGGATATATCTCGATCAGGCGTTCGATCCCGAGAAAACCGGCACGGGCCATGCTAAATAGGCCTTCTTACTCCACCGTGACCGACTTGGCCAGATTTCTTGGCTGGTCCACATCGCATCCGCGGCGCACCGCGATGTGATAGGCCAGTAACTGCAGCGGCACGATCTCCAGAATCGGCGAAAGCTCTTCCGGAGCCGGCGGAATATAAATCACGTGGTCGGCTGCTTCCTTAATCTCCTCGTCGCCTTCCGTGGCCAGCGCGATCACTTGTCCCGAGCGGGCTTTTACCTCTTTCAGATTCGACGTCGTTTTCTCGTACCGCACCATGGAAAGCGCATCTTTCGGATCGCGGGTGGCGATGATCACCACCGGCAGGTTTTCGTCGATCAGCGCGTTGGGTCCATGCTTCATTTCGCCGGCGGGATAGCCTTCGGCGTGAATGTAGGAAATCTCCTTCAGCTTCAGCGCGCCTTCGAGCGCGATCGGATAATGAATGCCCCGCCCGAGGAACAGAAAATCCTGCGCCCGCACGTATTCCTTGGCCAAGTCTTCGCAAATTTCCTCGTGGGTGAGCATGTGCTCCAGTTTTCCCGGAATGCGGGCCAGTTCCTCCGTGGCCGCTCGTGCTGCCTCAGCACTCATCGCCCCCCGCAATTGCGCCAAGTAGAGCGCAAACAAATAGAGCGCCGTAAGCTGGCCGGTGAACGCCTTGGTCGAGGCAACTCCGATTTCCGGTCCGGCGTGGGTATAAATTGTACCCGCCGCTTCGCGGGTGATCATCGAGCCGACAACGTTGCAGATAGCCAGCGTCTTCGAGCCTTTGGCTTTGGCTTCTCTTTGGGCTGCGATCGTATCGGCAGTTTCGCCTGACTGCGAGATCAGAATCGTAATGGTGTCCGCCGGAATGATCGGGTCGCGATAGCGCCATTCGCTGGCGTAGTCTACTTCCACCGGAACCCGGGCCATCCGCTCGATCATGAACTTGCCGGCTTGCGCGGCATGCCAACTGGTTCCACAAGCGGCGATGTTGATCTTCTTGCAGCTCTTGAACTCGGCCTCGCTGATTTCCATCTCATCCAGAAAAACGTGTCCGGTTTCCTGCGAGATTCTTCCCAGCGAGGTATCGCGGACCGAGCGGGGCTGCTCATAGATTTCTTTGAGCATGAAGTGCTTGAAGCCGCCCTTTTCCGCCATGATCGGGTCCCAGGTGACGTGTTGCACCTGGCGGACAATGGGTTGTCCGTTAAAGTCGGTGAGTTGCACGCCGTCGGGCGTAATCACCGCCAGATCGCCGTCGGCCAGAAAAAACAGGTCACGGGTGTGATAGAGAATCGCCGGCACATCGGAAGCCACAAAGTACTCGTCTTTGCCCAATCCGATGACCGCCGGCGGGCCATTGCGCGCAGCTACGATTTTGTTCGGCTCATCCACACTAATGACAGCCAGGGCGAACACGCCGGTTAACTGTCCTACCGTCTTCCGTACCGCCTCCTCCAATGAGGGACGATGCCCATTCGCGGTCTTCAAGTATTTCTCCGTCAGGTGGGCAATCACTTCGGTATCGGTCTCGGTGGTAAACCTGTGGCCTTCTTCAATCAGCTTCTTCTTGAGGGCAACATAGTTCTCGATAATGCCGTTGTGCACCACCACGATGCGGCCGGTGCAATCGCGATGCGGATGGGCGTTCTCTTCTGTGGGGCGGCCATGAGTGGCCCAGCGCGTGTGGCCAATTCCGTAGGTGCCGTCGAGCGGCTTCAGCCGAATGGCTTCTTCCAGGTTGCGCAGCTTGCCTTCAGCGCGGCGAATCTGCAGTCCGTCGCCGTTGCCGGCTACGGCGATGCCGGCCGAGTCGTAGCCTCGATACTCCAGCCGCTTTAGCCCGTCGATGATCACGGGCACCACGCGCTTCTTGCCAACGTATCCCACAATACCGCACATGCTATAGCTCCTGGTCTCGGCTCGGGGGAACTACCGAATTGTTGCGCCAGAGTTGATCCAACTAATCTTCAACGGTGAAGCGAAACTCTTCAATCACCGGGTTGGTCAGCACCTCGTGCGCGATCCGCTTCACTTCCTGCTCGGCTTCACTCCGGCTCAACCCGCCATTAAACGTCAGCTCAAAATATTTTCCCTGGCGCACTTCTGCCAAACCTTTGTATCCCATCTTCTTAAGAGCTCCCTGGATGGTTTTACCCTGGGGATCCAAGACGCTCTTCTTTAGCGACACGTAGACGTAGGCTTTCATAGGGGATACGTCATTATACGTCAGCTCGCAGCACGAAGAGACAAGCTCAGCCAATCCAGAGACTTAGACCAGCCGCGTCAGCTGCAGATCGAGGTCCGCCAGGGCATTTTCAAGCATTTGGCGGTGGCGAGGATTCTGCGCGGCCTGTATTTGCTGCCGAATACGGCTGCGGCAAAGCTCCAAAGTCTGGCGCTGTTTTTTTCGGGCGGCCTGCTCTGCTGTAAGTCGTTGTTTTGGTTCAGTCGACGTAGCTACAACCGCTTGTTGTTCCTCGACTGATTTGCTTTCCCATCCACGTGCCATCTATTCAAGTATACGGCGAAGGCGGGGCATAAGGGGACTAGCTAAATCGACACTGCAAAGCCCAGATCTGGCAAGCGAAATGCAGTGGGCCTGACTAATTGGAAGCTCACCAATAACAGAAAGTCCTTTGTGCTTGGAATGAATTGGGTTATCTTTCGCGTACTTGTGCGGGCTTGACTGTAAGGCAGACCTACCCTCTCTTGGCCGAAACTTCGCACTTGAAGCTCCTGTCACGGCGGGGTGAACAACGGACCAGTTAAAGGATTGCGTTCATGTTAGCTCCCGACGGCAGGCCGATGACCTTTGTGGCAGGTTTGAGTCTGCGGGCATCCCGCGAGCGGCTGGGATTGACCATGCGCGAAGTCGAAAGCGCCAGCGGACGCATAGCCGAGCGTCACGGCAGCGATGAATTTACCGTCAGCCCCAGCCGTCTTTCTGATATCGAAACCAAGGGCCTGCTGCCCAGCATCTACCGCCTTTATTCTCTGGCTATCATCTATCGTCTCGATCTCCGTGAAATCCTCTCGTGGTACGGAGTTGATCTCACCTCGGCGGCTGCGGACTTGAACGTTACTCTGCCTCCGAAATCGCATCTCTCCGAAGTTATGCAGGCAGTTCCCGCGGTACAGATTCCGGTCCGCCTGGATCCAGCCTTCGATTCCCGGCGCACCACAAACCTGAGCCGTATGGTGGAGCAATGGGGATTGGTGCCGCTCGCATACCTGGCTCAGTTCACCGGAGACAAATTTCTTTACGGCTACATCGGCAGCGAGGACTTCACCATGTATCCGCTGCTGCCGCCGGGAACGTTTCTGCAAGTCGACGAATCAAGAAACCGCATCGTGCAGGGGATGTGGCGATCCGAGTTCGAACGCCCAGTGTACTTTGTGGAAACGCGAGACGGATATATTTGCTGCTGGTGTGCCCAGAGAGCCGGCCAGATCGTTTTACAACCTCACCCGCTCTCACCTGTGCCGGTGCGAGTAGTGCGCCATCCTCAGGATGCGGAAGTCCTCGGCCAGGTTGTGGGTGTCGCGCTCAAACTCGGGGAGTGGCGCGGGGTGGAGACTGGTGAGGATCCGCCGCCAGACTCGAAAGAGCGCGCAGCACTGAACTGAAATGCCCCGCCGATCCGCCGGCCAAGTCCTCCGGTAACAACTCTTCCTGACGTTTTCGCAAACTCTCCACATACTCGCGAGCGGGTTGTTGCGCGGCTTGGCTCGCGGCCATCACGTCCTCCCTCAGTTGTTGCAGAGGAGTCCGCAGGATTTTCAAAAACAGTCCGCGGTGCGCTTCTGAAATCGCCCGCTGTGCTCCCTCTTCTCCATGCACCTTGCTGAGTCCCCAGTGAACGTATCCCTTGTGAGTTGGTGCACGCAGGCTGGCGACATATTCGATCTTGCCAACCACTCCGGTGACGTTTGTCAGAGTGGTTTCGAGTAGATCCTCGAGAGCTGATTTTAAAGGCATATCAGTTCTGACTTCAGGAAACCGGACGATTCGCAGCACGATGCTGCACGCCGCGTCTTTCGCCGCACTTTATCACGGTTGAACCTCCCAAACCACTCAGAAAAGGAGTTCCACCGTGAAAAACATTCTCATCACTCTGGTCGCCAGTTTGCTTCTCCTCGGCGCTCTTTCTGCACCAACCAGCGTTAGAGCCGATGGAGGCCCGGGACCCAGCTGCCCTCCGCCTCAACTCTGCAAACCATAGCCAGGCAGGGGGTTGGAACGAGACCGAAATAGGAACGCGGCCATTTGCAGGGCGTGTCGAGCCAGACACAGTAAAACCGTTGCCGGGGAGCGCGAAAACAGGGTATAGTCCGTTGCGTTTACTATGTACCCGCATACGTTCCTCTGGCACTATCTGTGGATTGCTCCCTACGCCCTGCAGATAGCTATCGCCGTAGTTATGATCCGGCGCCGCTTACTCCATGAGTTCCCGGTATTCTTCACTTACACTGCGTTCCAGGTGGTTCAGGGAGTAACTCTGTTCACCCTGGATCATTCTGCCTCGGTTTCGGCCACGCACTACTGGGAAGTCTACTGGGTCAGTTTAGTGGTGAATGCCGGACTGCGCTTTGCTTTGATTTATGAGATTTCTTCTCACGTTTTTCGCAACTATCCGGGGTTGGACAAGCTGGTCGAAGTGCTGTATCGCTGGGCGGCGGTTCTACTTATCCTGGTTGCGGTGGCCGTCTCAGCCCACGCCCGGATCGACGATCGCTATTGGTTCCTCACCGGTGCTCACGTGGCGAATCAGGGTGTGGATGTGGTCCAGGCTGGCCTGGTGATGTTTCTTTTTCTTTTTTCGGCTTACTTCAAATTGTCTTGGCGGAGCGATGTTTACGGGATCGCATTGGGGTTGGGTATCTTTTCCAGCATCGACTTAGCGACTTCAGCCATCCGTGCCTCAATCGGTCCTCAACCCGGAAACTATGTATTCGATTTCATAACTATGGCGACTTACCACTGCTGCGTGGTGCTGTGGCTAATCTATCTGCTGTTGCCGGAGTCCTCGCGGCATGTGGTGAAAGATCTGCCGGCCGATAATCTTCAGCAGTGGAACTCGGAACTGGAGCGCCTGCTACTACGATGATTCTGCCTTTTATGCTGGTTGCGGCGTCGCTGGCTGGGTTGCTGCTGCTGCTCCGCGCAGCTCGTGGGCGCGGGGTTGCCATCAAGCAGTTCGATGACCTGGTGGGGCACACCCGGCCCGTGGACCTGGATGCTTTCCGTAACCTGGTTGACCCACGGGAGGAAGAGTTTCTGCGTGAGTGCCTATCTCGGCGGGAATTTCGCCTCGTGCAGAGAGAGCGGCTCCAGGCGGCCACCGGGTATGTGGCCAAGACTGCGTACAATGCGGCCGTGTTGCTGCGCCTGGGTGAAGCGGCCATGCGCAACCCAGACCCCAAAGTCGCAGCGGCGGGCCGGCGGTTGGTCGAGACTTCGGTTCGCCTTCGGATTTACGCCCTGCTTTGTGCCGCCAAGTTACGGGTAAGAATAGCCCTTCCCGGAGTGCCCCTATCCGTGGGCCGGCTGGTGGACAGCTACCAAAGACTCAGCGGTATCGCCACCCAACTTGCGGTTGCGCAGCGGCCCAGGTATGTCTCGCGGCTGTCGGCGATCCTGTAAGATGCAAGCGCCGGACGTTCTTGATCTGAAAACCGGATTTGTTGACCCGCGGTCGGCCAGCTCGCTAATCCCCTGCTTGTTCTGAAAACCGAACAAAAAGTCAGTCGACCTCAAAGACCAAGACTTTGGCCGTTATCGTGATAGACAGCAACTATTTGCCCGAGGGGGTACGCAAGTTTTTTGCGAGCTCGTGCAAATGAGTTCTGACAGCAGCCACTTCGACTCTGACAATCCGGAGCTTCGTCGCGACGAAGCGTTGTTCGGGCTGGCCAGCCTAGCCGGACGCCACAGCCCGCCACCCGAGTTATTCCTTAAGCTTGCAAAAAGTCTCCGCTCCGTCACCCGCTTCGATGTTGCCGGCTGCTGCCTGCACGACGCAACGAAAAGCGTTATGCGGCTGTACGTGTGGGAAGGCACTCAGCTGATAAGTCCGCCCGTAGAATTGCCCCTGGAAGAAACCACCTCTGGCTGGGTTTGGCAACACCAGGAGCCATTGGTATTTGCTGACGTGCAGGGGGAATCCCGCTTTCTTACTTGCCTGAATCTGCTGAAGACCAAGGCGATCCGATCGTTCTGCGAGCTGCCCCTGACAACCGCGCAGCAGCGGCTGGGTACGCTGAGCCTGGGCAGCTTCCAGCCGGGTGCCTATGCAGAGAAAGACATGCAGTCGTTGGAGCGGGTTGCGGAGCTGTTCGCGCTGGCGATGGAAAATGCGCTGGCCCAGGAGGATCTGCAACGGGAGAAAAGGTGCATGCGCATGTTGCTCGATCTCAATACCGCCTTGATGGGAGGTCGAGACGAGCACGAACTGTTCCGCCTGCTCTCCAGTTTCCTCCAGCGAATGGTGCCTCACGAATACTCCACCGTGGCTATTTATGACGTGGCGGCCCGCACCCTCTCCTACCATCCGCTGGAGGGCTCCCTGTCGCGCAAGCTGGTGGAGGAAGGTCAGACTCTTCCCGTGCAGGACACGGCAGCTGGCCGGGCGATACTGGAGCGCGAGACCAAGATCTTCTCTCGGGAGGACTTGATCGGCATTCCTTCGAGCTTGGTGAACCAGCACCTGGCCGAGGGGATTCAATCCCTTGCGTGCATTCCGTTGGCTACCCGCCAGGGGGAACTCGGCGCGCTCAACCTGGGAAGTACGAAACGGGGGGCATTCCAAAACTACGATATGGGTCTGCTACAGCAGGTGGCGGCGCAAGTTGCGCTGGCCCTGGAAAATGCCCGAGCTTATCAGGAAATTATCGAACTCAAGGACAAACTGGCAAAAGAGAGACTCTATCTCGAAGACGAGATCCGCACCGAGCTTCATTTTGAGGAGATTGTGGGCGACAGTGCGGTATTGAAGCGGGCCCTAGCGCAGGCGAAGACTGTGGCGCCCAGTGACGCTACCGTGCTGGTGCTAGGGGAAACCGGTACCGGAAAGGAATTGCTGGCACGCGCCATCCACCGGATGAGCACAAGAAAAGACGCTGCTTTCGTCAAGTTGAACTGTGCGGCTATTCCCACCGGGCTGCTGGAGAGCGAGTTATTCGGGCACGAGAAGGGCGCGTTCACGGGAGCCATCAGCCAAAAAATCGGTCGGCTCGAATTGGCCCACAAGGGAACGCTTTTCCTGGACGAAGTGGGGGATATTCCGCTGGAGCTGCAGCCCAAGCTGTTGCGTGTGCTGCAAGACCAGGAATTTGAACGCTTGGGAAGTACGCGGACGATTCGGGTGAACATACGTTTGGTCGCGGCCACCAACAAGGACCTGGTGAAGAGCGTTGCCGAAAGGGAGTTCCGCAGCGACTTGTACTACCGCTTGAATGTTTTCCCCATTCGCATGCCCGCGCTGCGCGAGCGACGGTCGGATGTTCCACTGCTGGTGCGCTATTTCGTACAGAAGTTTGCCACTCGAATGGACAAGAAGATCACCAAGATTCCGGGCGAAACCATGAAGGCTCTGACTAGCTGGTCGTGGCCAGGAAACGTTCGCGAGCTGGAAAATTTTCTGGAGCGGTCGGTCATCCTGACGGAAGGCCCGGAACTGAATGTCCCTTTGGCAGAACTGGGGCCATCGCGAGCGGAGAGCGCCGACGATGGGACACTCGAAAGCCTGGAACGCGACCATATCGTTCGTGTCTTGCGCCAAACGCACGGCGTGATTGGCGGCGCCACCGGAGCTGCCGCACGTCTGGGACTCAAGCGAACCACCTTGCAGTCGATGATCCTCCGCATGGGAATCGCTCGCGAGGAATATCGCCGGTGAAGGGGTTTCGGGCTGAGGGAACGTGACGACTGATCGGCACTTTGACGGAGACTCGGCATTTCCCGGGTAGCAAAAAGCTCACCGCCTGCACCTCGTTTTCCTGTGGAAAACATGTGTTTGCCTCGATTTGTGTGCATCCTCGTGGCTTTGGAGGTGCGACTGCCCATCACGTTGAGATTCGCAGGCACAAA
This sequence comes from uncultured Acidobacteriota bacterium, assembly GCA_963759395.1. Taxonomy (GTDB): domain Bacteria; phylum Acidobacteriota; class Terriglobia; order Terriglobales; family Acidobacteriaceae; genus CAVWZH01. The sequence goes on from CAVWZH010000007.1 coordinate 1,546,488, forward strand.
AGGGAACCGAACTCAGGGTTGAAATATTGGGGGATTATGCGAGTCTGCGACGACCCCGCAGGGCGAAGGGGAGACTGGCGACCTGGTCCGAAAATAGAAACGCTGCTTCCGGCGTACACCCGACGGGCCGCCGCACCTCGACCGTGGACCAGTTCGGCGAGATGGCAGGGTCTGGCCTCAGCGATTGGTTTGGGCAGGCAAAAACCCCTTGCTGGGCGAGGTAGCAATCAGTCAGAGGCGTCATGGATCGACCCGCTTTATCTGTTTGCGTGCGGGATCCAATGGCATCGGCAGGGCGAGCCCAGCGCAGGCTGGGAACTAGTACGCAGCCTTCGGTCCGCTGGCGATGCGGTGCAAGTGGCGGGTGCTCTGCTGGCGAGGGCCAGCAACGCCCACTTGCCGGTGGGCGGCCCGGAAGTCGCCGCTGAGCTGGGGGAACAAGATGTCAGAGACTGCGCGCCCGAAACCGGCGCCCAGACATTGAGCCAGGCGGTGATGATGAACACGCCCTACGGACTGGAGATCATAGAAAACTGCCAGAGTTGCAAGTTGCGGAGAGACAAATGGTTCTGCTCTCTGTCACCAGAGGCCTTGAAGTCGTTCAGCGCTGCCAGCCATCTCTCTACCTACCCGGGCGGGGCGGTGCTGTTCGTGGAGGGCCAAGTGCCGCGGGGTGCATTCGTGTTGTGCTCGGGCAGAGTAAAGCTGTCAACCACCTCGCGCGAGGGCAAAGTCCTGATCCTCAAGATGGCGGAGCCAGGAGATCCCCTGGGACTAAGCGCTGTGGTTTCTGGAACGCCGTACGAACTGAGAGCCGAGACCCTCGGACCCTGCCAGGTGAATTTTATTGAGCGCGAAGCCCTGATGAAGCTTTTGGAAAAGCACGTCGAAGTCGGTCTGCACACCGCTCAGGCCCTCAGCAAAGAATTTCAATCTGCCTACCGCGACATCCACGAGCTGGTGCTGGCGCGCTCCTCGGCGGGCAAACTGGCGAGGCTGCTGCTTTCCTGGAGCGGCAACCATGAACGCGCGGCGGAGTGTCGTGAGATTCGCATTCGCTCCAGTCTGACCCACGAAGAAATGGCGCAGATGATTGGATCCTCCCGCGAAACGGTCACCCGTTTGCTGAGTGATTTGAAGAAAAAAGAATTGATCCGGCTCGAAGGTTCAACCCTGGTGATCCGGAATCGTACGGCCCTGGAAGCGCTGGCTGCGTAGCTCTGTAGCAGCCAAGGCGGCCGGAAACCTCCTACCGGCCGCCTCCCCTTTTTTGCTGGTCTCCGATTTTCTTCGTCTCCACAAAGATCCGACATGACTGGGCCTCCATCCCCACGCCTCAGAAGTGAAAGCCGATTTCTGCCGTGATGGCTCGCGGCGTTACATAGTGCGTGCCGCTAAACGTGGAAAGAAAGTTATAGAGCGCGTACTTGTCGGTCAGGTTGATAACCGTGAGTTGCCCGCTCCATTTGTACTTATCGCCATGGAACAGATTGTCATGACCGATGGCGACGTCGAAGAGACTCCGGGCAGCGATGCGCGGAGGATTCTTGTCGTCGTCCTCAGTGTTCGGAGCCGGTACTTGCAAAAGGGTAGAACCGAACTGTGCAACGGGGCAAGCGAGCGCGGCGCTGCCCGGCACCTTAACCCCGATCAGGGTGTTCGGAGTGGCACGCTGCGCTCCGCAAGAAAGTCCGGACTGGAACTCCTGATCTGCGGTGAGAGGAGTTCCGAACGAATCAGTCAGGCTTATAAAGTCCGTGCCCCCGACCGTGATGCCTTGGGCACAATTGCCTCCAAAGCAAGGCGTCTGACCGGCTACCAGACCGCTGTCATAACGCCAGTTGAATCCGAACCAAGGTCCCGTCTTCCACGGTTGGTATTGCAAGTGGGTTGTCAGATTGAATTTCTCATCGTGATCGATGCGGAACGGGACGGAGCCCCCAGCCAGCGCGGCCGAAGGAACCGCGCCGGCTCCGCCAATCTGCGGCGTGAAGAATCTCGCCGCCACGCTGGAAAAGACCGCTAGCGCCGAAAATCCGTGCAAGTTCGGGACGCTTACCCGGCCGGCGTACCCCGGAATCTTGGATCTATCCCACTCGATAGGGAAGGTGATCGGCGTGTTGCCCAGCACACTGAAGTCATACGCATTGTGGGTGTATTTCCAGATGTACTCACCCGAGAACACCACGTATTTACCGAAAGCCTGCTGTAGCCCGGCGTGGAATTCATTGCGCCAGCCCGGACTAAACGGCGTGATCCCTGATACCGTGCACCCCAGGAGCGGATTCAAAACCGGGTTGCCACATCCGTTGTTAGAAAGCACCAGGTTCTCGTTGAAGGGGGTCTCGAGCACGCGCGCGTAGGAAACCCGAAGCACGGTATTCGTCTTTTTAACGTTGTAGGCGACCCCGACACGCGGCTCAGCTTCCCTGTGCGTGGTTAGGCCATTGTAGAAATCGCCCCGCAAGCCGAGATTCAAAGACCAATTTCCTTTGGTAACGATATCGCGGAAATATAGAGCCAATTCCTTCACGTCGGTATGTCCGTTAAACGTGAACAGGCCGCTGCGGGGGGTGGAGCAGAGGTCGTTGGCGGATGGAGTTGGCCGGGTCAGATCGAAGCAGCCCAGCAGAGGATTAAAGCCGGCATTTGCCACGAACGGCGTCGGATAAAGAGCAGGGTTCGTCGATGTCGCCCCGGCGCAATTGCCAGGATCGTTGACCCCCGGGTTTCCCACGAACACCGGGACACCATTAGCATCGAGGCAGGGCGCATTGAGGGTCGGATCGACGATGCCGAGAGGATCCTTCTCGTCAAGAAATGTCTGTTCATACACTGCTCCCAGCTTCACGTTGTTGATTCCCTTGACATAAGAAAGATCGGATCGAAGGCCAGCATTGGTTAGGGTGCGATCTTGCGACACCGTTTCCCTCTGAAGGTTCGTCGGCCCGAGGTCGGCGAAAGGATTGGCGCTGGGATAGTAGTTGAATTGGTCCCGGCGAACGAATGCGCCCAGAGTGAACACGGCATTGGTGTTGAGTATCCGCGTCCAGGAGGGTGCGATGTTGAAAGTCTTGATTTGCGAACGCTGGTCGGCAGGTCCGACGAGGTTGCCATTCGGATCGAGGCCCCCGTTTGCCACTACGACCCCGCTCCACGGCGTCGCATCCTGGGAATCGAAGGTGTTCGGCGTCTGGAACCAGGAACGAGTGTAGCCGAAGTTCAGGTGGATCGAATCAGCGTTTGAGAGCTGGTAGTCTACACGGTCGAACAGGTTTTCTTCGTTCCCTTTGTCATGAAGCACGGTGAACTCGGGAGGATCAAGAAACCGGCCGCTGTTCAATCCGTTTGCCGAGATAAAGTTCCCCCATTTCTGCCCACCGTAGCCAAGGTTGAAGCCGATATTGGAGGTGCCAAAGCTGCCGTAGGACGCGGTCACGTCACCCTTGGGAATGGTCAGTCCCTGACCGGATCGTGTAGTCACGTTGATCACCACACTGGTCTTGTCGCCGTACTCGGCGGGGGGTGCACCGGAGATCACTTCCAGGGATGCGATCGAATCCAGAGGGATCTGATTCGAGAAGACTTTGCTTTGCTGATCAGTGATGGGTTGTCCGTCCACGGCAAATGAATTCTCGGCGTGATCACCGAGTCCGTGGAAGAGGCCATTGGAATCCGCAGCGATTCCGGGTGTTACAAGAGTGACCAATGAGCTCACCGAGGACGACTGGCTTTCGAGGGGAAGCTTGTCGAAAATGGCCTTATCAACATCGGTGTGAAATGTCGGGTCAACTTCCAGAAGATCGCTGGCTGAGCTTTCGACGGTTACGGTCTCAGCAGATCCAGCCACCTGCAGACTTATCTTGAGGCTGAACGGCACCGTGGAGCGAACCTCAATGTCTTGAGCGTAGGGGGCGAACTTTGCGACCGTAACGCTCAAATGATAAGGATTAAACGGGACGTTGGGAAAAGAGAATGCACCCGCCGCGTCGGTAGTCATAGAGCGGCTGAGCCCGCTCACCGGATTGTGGATTTCTACTGTGGCGTGGGGAACTACCGCGCCCGATTGATCGACGACCGTTCCACTAATTGATGTGGAACTTCCGGATTGCGCGTATGCACTAAAAGCTGCCGCCAAGTAGGAAAGCAAAATGCAAGCCGCATAAAGCGGCTTCTTGTATGAAGCCAGCATGATTCCTCCAAAAGAATAGGGGCTGCAGAACAGATAAGAATCGGTTCGATAGTTCTGCGGTCTTAGACTTGAGGAGGGGGTCGAACGCTGAGAGCGAAAGCAATGAGGCGATGTGTATTCGAAACGGGTTCAGGCCGGAAGGTGGAGATCGGGACGAAGGTCGCATTCGGCAAGCTCGTAATGCTCTTGGGAGCTGTCGAGTGTGCGGCAACACAGACGGTACATTTTGATGACTCGGCTGCACTCGAATGGTGATGCGCAACCAGCGCTACCACCGACCATAGGGTCAGCAATAAGCACAGGTACGCGATCCTCTTAAAGTTCAACCGCATGTGAATTGCCTAACGGGTACTTCCATTGAATTTACACTGAAACGAGAAATCAATGCAACGAAGGGATCTAATTTCCAACCCCCAAACGTTTACCAAGGCCTAAGCACGCAAGTAACTACGAATCAAGCGGTTACAAGCGGATTGCCGAGTCACAACCGATATGTGTTTTGTGAAGCGGCCGTGTCTTTCTGGGGGTTACACCGATGTTCTGGATGAAATATCGGGGGAAATCTAACTTGGGCTCTGGCCGTTCGAGCCGGACCCCGGCAGCAGCCGCGTCGAATTCAGAATGAAGGCCATCTCGGAAGAAACGTGAATGAAGGCGGCGAGGAGTGGATTCAAGAAACCGAGAGCAGCCAGGCCCACTCCGATGCTGTCAACCACCAGCGTGCCAGTAAAATTTTGCATGATGATGCCGTGACAGCGGCGTGCCACTTGCAAAGTTTCCACCAGCCGGGAAAGGTCGCTGCCGATCAGGATGACATCGGCGCTCTCTCTCGCGACGTCGGTTCCCGAACCCATGGCGATTCCAACGTTGGCTTCAACCAGCGCCGGAGCGTCGTTGATCCCGTCTCCCACCATGGCCACTTTGCGCCCCTTCCCGCGCAGCTCCTTGACCCACTCTGCTTTCTGATCGGGCAAAAGTTCTCCGACGGCTTCGTCCACGCCGAGGTCACGGCCCACGGGCGCAGTGACCGCCTGGGCATCCCCGCTCAGTAGAATCGTTTTCAGACCCATCTGCCGCATTGCGGCGACTGCGTTTTTGGCCTCCGGGCGTAGGACGTCGGCGATCCGAATCGCACCAAGCACTTGTCCCCCGCTGGCAACATAAACCTCCGATGCCACACCATCCCCATGTCCTTTCAGGGGCAGAACCCTCTTCACGCCGTGCTCCATCAACAGGGCCCGGGTTCCGACGAGGATCTCTTCCCCCTGAAAACCTGCTCGAACTCCTTTGCCCGGGGTGTAAGCGAAATCATCAGGCTCGCGGAAGGGAATTTCGAGCGCTGCGGCGCGCAGGAGAATTGCTTTGGCCAGAGGATGCTCAGATTTGATCTCCGCGATGCTGGCAGCCGCCAGAATTTGCCGCTCACTAAAACCGTTGGATGAAACAACCTCGCAAATCTGCGGGGTTCCGAACGTGAGGGTGCCGGTCTTGTCCAAGAGTACCGTGTCAATCGCGGCCAAGGCTTCCAGGTAGAGTCCGCCTTTGATAATGGCGCCGTGGTGGGCTGCGCGGCCAATCGCGCCCAGAATCGCCAGCGGCGTTCCGGCGGCGATGCCGCAGGCCCCGGCCACGATCACAACTGAGATGGTGGACCTTACGTTATGGGTGATGAGGAAGGTGAGAACTGCGGCTCCCAGGGCGAAGTACACCAGGTAGCCGGCCAGGCGATCGGCCGTTTTCTGAATGGGAGCGCGCGACTTTTCTGCCGATTCAACGGCTTCAACAATCCGGCCGAACGTTGTATCGCGGCCCAGCTTGTCAGCGCGAATTTCGAGGGCCCCGGATTGGTTGATGGTTCCGGCATAGACCAGGTCGCCAGGCGATTTTTCGACCGGCATGGCTTCTCCCGTAATCGCCGCTTGTTCCACAAAAGATCGCCCGCCCAGAACCACTCCGTCGACCGGAATACGGCCGCCCGGCTTTACGATGGCCGTCTCTCCGGTTCGAAGATTTTCTGCCGGGATTTCAATCACCTGATTGTCGCGGCGCACCAGGACCGTTCGAGGGAGAAAATCCAGGAGATCGCGGATCGCGCGTCGGCCTCGGCCGACAGTCAGTCCCTCTAAGACCTCGGCGGCAAGTACGAATGCCGTGATCACCAAAGCGGTGAAGAACTCACCGATGATCAGAGCGGAAAGGAGGGCAATGGTCATAGAGAGTTCCATCGTCATCTTGCGTTCGACGATGTTTTCGAAAGCTTCCTTGAAGATGGGATAGCCGCCGATCAGTGTGGCCGCAATGCCAATCACGCTGACACGCGCGAAAGGCTCCCATATACGAAACCAGACCGCGGCGGCGGCCAGGACCACGAATCCAATGCGGGCTAGGTCAGCCCACTCGAAGGCGTGCTCATGTTCCGCGTCTGAGGGCTGAATACGTTCGGGGTCTGCCATCTGCGAAGAGGATGTTTGCAACGGTGGATGCGAGTAATCGGAGTCGGAGGTCCCGATGGGATTAAGAACGCTCATCTGAAATGCCCCGCTTTCTGTACCGGTTACTTCAAATAACTCTTTACCATGGTGATCACTTCATCGGCGGCGAGCGTCTGCTCCTTGGTGGGTCTTCGCCCAGAATCGAGCACGTGTTCTCGAATGTGGCCTTCCAGCAGTTCTGCCATCAGACTGTTCATGGCTCCCCGGGCCGCGCTCATCAGTTGCAGAACATCGGAGCAATCCCGTTCTTCGGCCAGTGCCCGCACCAGCGCTTCAACTTGCCCCTGTACACGCTTCGCTCGAGAAATGAGCTGTTGTTTGTTCCGGATGGTATGACTCATATTGGCGATAAACTTCGAGCAATGATAGCATACCTACCGGGGTATGTATGGAAGATTCTTCCCGTTATTCTAATTTCATTTTGGATTGGGCCGCCGCGCGGGGACAATCGTGCAGAGTTTGACTACCAAGCGGACTGTCCTGGCGCAGGTTCTGGTCTGCATTGGCTGTTGCTGCGGCCAAACCGAGCGCGGCCTGCCCGAAGTCCCGGTCGAGTTCTTGAAAAGTGAGTGGAGGAGGCGCGGTTTGATGAAGCGCGTCCAACTCACGATCAGCGGCTGCCTGGGGCCTTGCGATGTCCCGAATGTGGCCTTAGTTGTCGTTGGGCAAGAGACATTTTGGCTAGGGAATCTGAAAGGCGCCGACTATCAGGCGTTGGTTGATTGGGCGGCCCTTTGCAAGCAGATGAGCCGGTCAGCGGATCTGCCCGAAAGCCTTAGCGTTCATGAAATTGCGCCCTTCATCTCTCGCCTCGGCTGCGACAGGACCTAGCGGATAAAAGGAGCGTCGGGGATCATAACCCGAACAATTCGCGCAGGCGTTTGGTCTGGGCACGGCTGACCGGAATCTCGGTCTGTTTCTTGTCGTCCATGCGCAGCTGGTAGGAACTCTTGAACCAGGGGACGACTTCCCGGATGCGGTTGATATTGACGAGATAAGAGCGGTGAGCCCGCCAGAAAAGATTGGGATCGAGGCTGTCGAGAAGCTCTTCCAGCGTGCGGCAATTGGAATGGCCCTCCATGCTTGCCGGGCCGCCGGTGACCACTGTGATAGTGCCTTCTTCGATGGAGGCGTAACAGATGTCTTTCTGGTTTACCAGGAAAAGCCGGCCCGCGGCCTTGAGCAGGATTTTGGAGGCCTGCGGCCGCTGAGACTCCAGCATTCGCACCAGAGTTTCCAGTTTGTCGGACGACGGGCTGTTGGATTCGACTTTAGCCCGAGCTTTCTGAACGGACTGCGCCACCCGCTTCTTGTCGAAAGGCTTGAGCAGGTAATCAACGGCATTCACCTCAAATGCCTTTACCGCATATTGATCGAATGCCGTGGCAAACACGATTTTGGGCAGGGGAACCTTGCGATCCAGCAGTTTCTTGATGACGCCAAAACCGTCCAGGCCGGGCATCTGCACGTCCAGAAACACCAGGTCGGGACTGTGCTCGCGAATCAGTTGAACCGCTTCCACACCGTTCTTGCCCTGGGCTACTACATCCACGTCGCCGACATTTTTGAGCAAGAAGGCGAGTTCGTCACGGGCCAGTTGCTCGTCGTCCACGATTACGGCTGAAAGGGACATCGCCTTTGGGTTCTCCTGCTGGCTAGTGCTAAGTATAGGCGCTTTGGCCGCGGTAAACGAAGCGCGATGAAAAATGGCGACCCCGGAGGGAGTCGAACCCCCAACCCTCAGATCCGAAGTCTGATGCTCTATCCAGTTGAGCTACGGGGCCGTTCCTTGAAACTTTACCACCTTCGGTGAAAGCGGCGCGGTGGGACGGGTTGGGGCGCGTGGGTTAACCCATATTTTCTAAGCTCTTTGGGTGATTGTAAAGCTCGCGCCAAGGGCTACCTTAGCGGAGCGCGCCTGGGCTGAACCCTCCCCCTTTTTGACCAGCTGGGTAGCGACCAGGAGGATCTTGCCATGTCCAAAAGACTACGCCTTTGCACGATTGCTTTGGTGACCCTAAGCTTGCTCACGATCGGCTTGGGAGTAGCGTCCGCGCAAGATGTTTTCAAGATTAATTACTTCTCGAACTCCAACCCCGTACCGGGCACTGTCCCCGCTCCGGACGCAACTGTCCGAATCGACAACCCAGGAGTAACGGGCGGAAATCTGTGCGCCATGATCTACGTATTTGCCTACGACCAGCAGCTATCAGAATGCTGCGGTTGCCAGGAGACCCCGAACGGTCTTCGCACACTTTCGGTGAACTACAACCTCAACGCCAACCCGTTGACCGGCGTCATACCGGCCAACGGCGTGATCAAGGTAGTTTCAGCTAAGGTGAACAATTCTCCCTGCGATCCGACCTCGAACGTGACGCCGACCGCCACGCTGCGAGTTTGGGCTACGCACATTCAAAACCCAGTGGGGGTGGATCCGCCGGCCAAAGCGGGCGCCAAGCCACAAGTATTCGGCCCGGCTGCTTATCCCATCACGGAGACCGAGTCTTCCGACGCGACCCTCGGAGCCACCGAGCTTGCGAACATCCAGGCGGAATGCGCCTTCATCGGCATCCTGGGCAGCGGGCACGGCATTTGCTCCTGCGGTTGGGGCGACTGATAGCTACAAGGTGATTGGGAACGGCAGGCGCAATGCTTGCCGTTCCTGGTCGCGATGCACCAGCGACGAACTGCCTGCCGCAAGAAATGCAGCTATAATCCCCTCAGCAAAATATGGAGCCGAACGCGTTTGTTGCGGAAGTTTATCGCCGCATGTCTCTGCGCACCACTGCTGCCAAGCGAGTGCCTCCGACCCCAGCAAGAATCTCAAGTGTGGCTCGCGAATATAGGTCCCTCTTACCGACCGACAAAGAAGCCAGCATTCTGGACATCGGATTCGGCGATGGATGGTTTTTAGGCGCCTGCCAACAACTGGGATACTCAAATCTTGCCGGCGCGGAGTTCAATCCCGACGCCCGGCCCTATCTGCGCGACTGGGGAGTGACGCTGTACAAGATCGAAAGTGACATTGGAGAGCTGCTGAAAGATCATCAGGAGGAATTTGACTTCATCCACCTCTCGCATGTGATCGAGCACGTTCCCAAGTATTCGCTGCTTTGGGTTGTGGACTCGCTCTACCGCGCGCTGAAAAAAGGTGGAACGCTGCTGCTGAGGACTCCCAACATGGAGTCTCCGACACCAAACTCAAGTTACTACGTGACCCTGGCGCACGAATACGGGTTCGCTGCATCCAATCTGCGATCGCTGCTGTCGGTTTGCGGCTTTGACCAGGTGACTTTTCATCAGATGCAAACGGCCGCCACCTTCAAGCAAAAATTAGGCGTACTCGCGCGCTGGCCTTACCTGATAGAAAGCAAGATCCGGCACCGGCTCTTTGGAGCGAACTTCGGAGGGCAGTTTGGCAGCGAACTGGTCGTGACCGGCCAGCGGGGCGACTTTTCACCGTTGTTCGATCCGAAATTCCGGTGAAGTCCGCAACTTCCGCAACTTCGCTTCTCACATATTCTCGGCATACAGATGAGAGACTTGAGGAGCGCGCTATTCGGCAACATTCTCCAGCGCCATCGCCATCCCCATGCCGCCGCTCACGCATAGCGTGGCTACGCCGCGCTTCGCTTTTCGCCGCAGCATCTCGTGCAACAGCGTTACGGTGATGCGCGTTCCGGTGCAGCCGATGGGATGACCCAGAGCGATCGCTCCCCCATTCACATTCAGCTTCTCGTGGTCGAAGTGCAGTTCGCGGTCGCAGGCCAGCACCTGCGCGGCGAAGGCCTCGTTCAATTCGATCAGGTCGAAGTCGGCCAGACGGAGAGAGTATTTCTGCTCCATCTTACGCATCGCAGGCACCGGGCCAATGCCCATGATGCGCGGATCGACTCCTACAGAACTAACCGCAACAACGCGCGCCAGCGGCTTCAAGTTGTTCTTCGTGGCAAATCCGCCGCTGGCGATAACCACCGCGGCCGCCCCATCAGTGATTCCGGAAGAGTTGCCCGCCGTAATCGTCCCCGCCTTGGAAAACACAGGAGGCAGCTTGGCCATTTTCTCCAACGTTGCACCTGCAAACGGATGTTCATCGCGGCTGAAAGTTTGCGGGCCTTTTTTCCCCTCCAGAGTCACCGGAACGATTTCATTGTTGAAACGCCCCGCTTCGATCGCTGCTGCGGCGCGGGTCTGTGAGCACAGAGCGAACCGGTCCTGTTCTTCGCGCGTAATTTTGTACTGTTCGGCCAGAACCTCGGCAGTTTCTCCCATCACCATTTTCGCCAGCGGACAGAAAAAACCGTCGCGGTACATGCCATCGACCAGTTCCTGGTTGCCGAGGCGGTACCCCCATCGCGCGCCGTCAAGATAGTAGGGCAGGCGCGACATCGACTCGGTCCCGCCGGCCAGCACGCAATCCAGATTGCCAGCGACAATTTCCTGATAAGCCAGCGCGATCGATTTCATCCCTGAGGCGCAAGCTTTGTTCACCGTGTAAGCCGGAACCTCCTGGGGCACGCCGCTGCGCACGGAAATCTGCCGCGCCACATTCGGCCCTCCGCCAGCCTGGCGCGCGTTGCCGAAGATAGTTTCTTCGATCTGTTCCGGGTGCACTCCCGCGCGCTCCATCGCTGCTTTCGCTGCCACTACGCCCATGTCGGCGGCGGTCTGGGAGGCGAGCGACCCACCGAACTTGCCGATGGGAGTGCGAACTGCGGACAGAATGTAGACGTCACGCATCCTGTTTTCAGTCTAGCATTCGGCTGCATTGTGGCGGGGGCGTCTCGCCCGCGAACCTTGCGAAGAAGTACACTGAAAGATTCATGAACTACATCTACGGCATCAATGCGGTCGGCGAAGCCCTGAAGGCGCGCGGGCGAGTCCTTCGCCTGGGTCGGCGTCGCCAAGGATCGCCATGATCTGCGGCTGCAACGCGTGATCGAAGAATGCCGCCGCCAGGGAATCGCGGTGCGCTTTGTTGCGCGCGCCGAGCTCGACCAGATGGCAGGAAACAATTCGCACCAGGGCATCGTGGCCGTGACTTCGGCAAAGCAATATAGCGGCATCGACGATGTGGTCGCCGCCAAACGCGGTTTGCATTCGCTGGTCGTGGTGCTCGACGGCGTCGAGGACCCGCACAATCTCGGCGCGATCCTGCGTACCGCCGATGCCGCCGGGGCCGACGGGGTGGTGATTCCCGAGCGCCGCGCGGCCAGCGTTACCGCAATCGTGGCCAAGACTTCCGCCGGAGCGAGCGAGCATTTGCCGGTTGCGAAAGTGACCAACATCGCGCGCACGCTGGAGGAGTTGAAAACCCACAACCTTTGGATCGTTGGCCTGGATGAGCGCGGCAAGCAAACCTACGACTCGCTCGACTACCAGATGGATTGCGCAGTCGTATTCGGTGCCGAAGGCAAAGGTCTTCATGATCTGGTGCGGAAGCATTGCGATTTCGTCGTCTCCATTCCGATGCTGGGGAAAGTGCCGTCGCTCAATGTGTCGGTTGCGGCTGGGGTGGTTTTGTATGAAATCGTGCGGCAGCGGCGGGAAAGAAAGGCTTCCTCCTCAAAATGAGGTGTGCCGCAAAGCTCCTCTGTGTTCTCTGTGCCCTCTGTGGTTTGCGGTCAGTGCTTTTGCCCTCGATCGCGAAGCATTCACTTTCACGAACTATGACCTCGGCATTAGCATCGAGCCAGAACAGCAACGTCTGGCGGTCCGGGGAAAGATCACGCTTCGCAATGATTCCAATACCCCGCAGAATCATCTGGCATTGCAGATTTCTTCCAGCCTGGGATGGCGGTCAATTCAGTTTGAGGGCAAGCAGGTGCAGTTCGTATCTCAACCCTACACGTCAGACATCGATCACACCGGCGTGCTCTCCGAAGCGATCGTTACTTTGCCGAAAGAAATTCCACCGAAGGGAATAGTGGAACTGGAAATCGGCTACGAAGGCACGATCCCACTCGATACAACTCGGCTGACTCGCATCGGAATGCCAAAAGAAAAAGCTAAGCACATCGACTGGGATCAGATCGGCAAGTCATTCACCGCGGTACGCGGCGTCGGGTACGTGGCGTGGTATCCCGTGGCGATGGAGTCGGCGAATTTGTCGGAAGGGAACAGCCTGTTCGAGGACGCTGGGAAGATGGAAGAATGCGGGAAGCCGAGTCAGAAATGAAACTCACTCTCACTCATTCCGGAGAAGACACGCCTCCATTGCTGCTTTGCAATGGCAAGGGCGGCAGCGGTGGTTATGAGCGGATCAGTAGAGAATATGCCTTGGAAACCGAATGTACCTACTCGCCCCTGGGCCTGACTGTGCCTCTCTTTGTGATTGGCGAATATCGAAGGCCTTGATAAACCTCCCGTGAATGTCTCCTACTTGCCCGATCACAAATCAGGCGCCGAGAATTATGCGCTTGCTGCGCAACTTGCCGCTCCGCTGGTGACCGAATGGTTTGGCCCTTCAAAAGCCACGGCAGAAGTTAGGGCCGAAGTCGTGGACCTCGCCGATCCAGAAGCTGCTCCCTATGAGAGTGGCACGATGCTGCTGACACCACTCCAAAGCACTGACTCACGGCTCTATCAGCTCAACGCCGTTTACCAGCTTACCCACGCCGCTTTCCCCTCGCCGCGGCCCTGGATTTCCGAAGGGCTTGCCCACTTCGCGCAAGCCCTGTTTCGGGAGCAGCAGGACGGACGCAAGGCAGCGCTCGAGTTCATGGATCTTCACCGTGCCGCCCTGGCAGATGCGGAAAAAAGGCTCGCCAACGGCAAGACGGATGAGTCATTGCTTAACACCAGCACCGAAGAGTTTTACCGCAGCAAAGCGATGTATGTGTGGTGGATGCTGCGCGACATGGTGGGCGAAGAATCGCTGAAAAAAGCGCTTGCGGCCTATCGCCCGGAGCAGGACAAAGATCCTTCTTATATGCAACACCTGCTCCAAACCCAATCCAAGAAAGACTTGCAGTGGTTTTTCGACGATTGGGTATACCACGACCGCGGCCTGCCTGATTTTCGGATCGAGTCGGCATTTTCTCGGGCGCCCTCCAACGGGGTCCAGTTGGTGATTGTTTCGATCGAGAATCTGGGGAATGCAGGGGCCGAAGTGCCCGTCACTTTGCGCATGAAAGAAGGATCAATAACGAAACGGCTTGAAGTGCGCGGCCAATCGAAAGTTACATTCCGGATGGAAGCGATTTCGACGCCTGAGGAGATCGTTGTCAATGATGGCAGCGTGCCCGAAAGCAGTCTGAGCAATAACGCCTATAAAATTGAGACATTGCCTCATTGAGTCATTGAGATGCATTGAGTCATTGAATCATTGAATCATTGAATCGTTCCATCGGATCTCCGACGTAATCGATCAGTGGTTTAATGCCTCAATGCCTCAGTCGTTTCAATGACCTTGGAGGAATGCACTTGGCCTACATTCAATTTCTTGGTGCAGCTGGCACCGTGACCGGTTCGAAGCATCTCATCAATACCGCTTCGGATTCGGGCGGGGACAACGGGTTTCAAGCCCTGATCGACTGCGGAATGTTTCAGGGACAGAAAGAATGGCGTGAGCGCAACTGGCAAGACACGCCTGTGCCGGCGCGCAATATCGATGCCCTCATCCTCACCCACGCCCACCTCGATCACTGCGGCTGGATTCCTCGTCTGGTGAAGCAGGGATTTCGCGGGCCGATTTACGCGACGCCCGCAACCATCGACTTGTGTGGGATCATTCTGCGCGACTCCGGCCATCTGCAGGAAGAAGATGCGGCGTTCTATAACAAGACGAAGACGTCCAAGCACGATCCGGCGTTGCCGCTTTATACGTTGGAGGAAGCGGAGGCCAGCTTGCAGTATTTCCGCCCAGTTCAGCCCGGGGAACGCGTTCAGGTTTGTCCGGAGATTTCGTTCCGCTTCGTGCCTGCAGCTCACATTCTGGGTTCGGCAATGGCAGAAATTTCGCTCCAAACCAATGGCCAGGCACGGCGGTTGCTTTTTACCGGCGACATCGGCCGGGTCCGCGATCAGACCGTTGCCCCCGGCAAAGTGGTTCACTCGGGCCCGGCTGAGGGCGAAGTGGCGGACGTTCTGGTGATGGAATCGACCTATGGCAATCGCCAACACCCGACCAACGATCCCCGGCCAGAATTAGCCGCGCTCATCCAGAAGACAGTCGAGCGCGGCGGCAGCGTAGTGGTTCCTGCCTTCGCCGTGGAGCGGACCCAGAAATTTCTTTTCATGCTGAAACAGCTTATGGAAGCCGGCCAGATTCCAAAGGTGCCGGTATTTTGCGACAGTCCCATGGGGATCAAGGCCGTCGAAATTTTCCTGAAGCATTCCGAAGAATACACCGACGGAACCAAACAACTGATCAGCCAATATGGCTCCCCGCTCCAGTGGCCCGGCTTCACCTTTGCCTCCACCGGCGAGGAGTCAAAGAAAATCAACGATACGAATTATCCGTGCATCATTATTTCCTCCAGCGGCATGGTCACGGGCGGACGCATCCAGCACCATCTGGCCCAACGGCTGCCCGACCCCAAGAACACAGTAATTTTTATCGGATTTCAGGCGCCGGGCACGCGCGGCTTCACCATCAAGAGCGGCGCGCCCCAGGTGAAAATCTTCGGCCAGATGGTGCCCATCCGGGCGCAGATCGCGGCGTTCGAACAATTCAGCGATCACGCCGATCCGCCCGAGCTACTGGAATGGCTGCACACGTTCCCCCAGAAACCTCAGGTCACGTATCTGGTCCACGGAGAACCTCCCGCGGCCTCGCAGTTGCGTGACACGATGACTAAAGATCTAGGATGGAACGTGCAGATTGCGCAGTGGATGCAGAAAGTCCAGATTTCGTAATTGGGTAATCGGGTAATTTGGCAAGTTGTGAAGCAACCGGGAAGGGAATTCAAATTACAAAATTACTAAATTACCCGATTACAAAATTGAGGTCCTATGACTGAAGCCGAACTCAAAAAGCATCTTGAAGCTGCAGAGAAGAGTCCGAAACAGATTGCCGCGGCGGTGTCGGGTCTTCCGGAGAAAACGTTGCGTTACAAACCCTCGCCTGACAAGTGGTGCGTTCTGGAAATCCTGGGGCATTTGGTGGATATAGAAATCGTCTACGCCTGTCGCATGCGCCAGATGCTGGCGGATAAAAAGCCCGTCATCGCGCCGATGGATCAGGACGAGTGGGCGAAGAACCTGGGCTATCTCCAGGAGTCAGTGCCCGAATTGGTGGCGTTGTATGGGCTGAACCGGCATCACACGCTGCAATTATTGCGCCGGTTAAAGCCTGGCGATCTCGAGAAGTCGGCTTACCATCCCGAACTCAAGCGCGATGTTACTTTGGCGGAGTATATAGGGATGATGGGCGGGCACGGCGCGAATCACTTGGAGCAGATCGAGAGACTGAAGAAGCAGGCGAAGTAACACGGTCTGAAAGACGGCTAGGCGTTCGTAAACTGCACCAGCGCTTCCAATCTCCTTGCCGCTGCTCCGGAGTCGATCGACTTCTCCGCCAGCGGCAGCGCCTCTCGCAGATGATCTGCCTTGCCAGCGGCCACCAAAGCCGCCGCGGCATTGAGCAGGACCACATCCCGGCGCGCCGATTTCTTCCCGCCGAGAACCTCGCGGATCAGCGCAGCATTCGCCGCGGCATCTCCGCCTGAAATGTCGTCGAGCGTAGCCCGCTTCATGCCAAACTCTTCTGGCGTGACTTCGTACGTCCGTACAGTGCCTTCGCGCACTTCTGCCACGCGGGTCGTATCAGCGACGGTGATCTCATCGAGTCCGTCGAGCCCGTGCACGACTAATGCCCGGCGCAACCCCAGCATGCTGAGCGCTTCGGCGAGCTTTTCCACCAGATCGACGGAATACACGCCCACTACCTGGGCTGAGGCATGAGCCGGATTGGTCAGCGGGCCGAGCAAATTGAAAACTGTGCGCAGACGAAGCTCGCGCCGCGCAGGTTGGACGTACTTCATCGCCGAATGCATCGCCGGTGCGAAGAGAAACGCTATGCCGACTTCTTCCAGACAATCGGCCATGCGGGCAGGCGGCAAATCGATCTTGACGCCGAGAGCTTCCATCACATCGGCCGAGCCGCATTTCGAAGTCACGCTGCGGTTGCCGTGCTTGGCCACCCGCACCCCTGCTCCCGCAACTACAAAAGCGGTCGCGGTGGAAATGTTGAAGGTGCCGCTGGCATCGCCT
Organism: uncultured Acidobacteriota bacterium; assembly: GCA_963759395.1. GTDB lineage: Bacteria > Acidobacteriota > Terriglobia > Terriglobales > Acidobacteriaceae > CAVWZH01. The sequence continues at coordinate 1,563,387 of CAVWZH010000007.1, forward strand.
CCGGTGCCGCAGGTGTCGACCAGCGCGTCGCGGCCTGTGCCGCTCACGTCCACAGGCGGGTCATGAACTTTCAATGGAATCGCGGCTGAACGAATCGCCTCGGCAAAGCCGACGATCTCCTCGACCGTCTCGCCTTTCATGTGGAGAGCAACGAGCAATGCGCCGATTTGCGCATCAGTGCACCTGCCGCTAAGGACTTCGGTCATTACCTCGCGCGCTTCTTCGCGCGAGAGCGATTCGCTGTGGTTGGCAATGCGATGCAGAGCGTCGAGAATCATGGGCGGCTACAAGGTTAGCATTGATCAGCCGGCTAGAGTTTCGATCGCTTGAATTGCGTCTGGCGAAAGCGTTATGTGCAGGCCGGCAAGGTCCTGTTGCATGTGTTCACGGTTGGAAGTGCCGGTCAGCGGGAGCATCCCGACCGCGCGTGCGAAGGCGAATATAATCTGTGCCGGAGTCGCGTTCGCACGGGCTGCGAGTTCGGCGATCAAAGGATGCCGCAGAATTTCCTGATTCGCAGTGAGCAGCGAGAAGCCCTGATAGATGACCTTGTGCTCACGACAGAACATCCGTACGTCGCGATCCCAGCCCAGCCGAGCGATAGCAGCGGTTCTGCACCAACGCAGGGGCTTCAGCGTGCGTCGCCTCCATCTGCTGCAGGTGCTGAAGAGAGACATTACTCACTCCGAGAAGACGCGTGCGGCCGGTGTCACGCTCTTTGATCATCGCCTCCCAGACCTCGGCGTCCGCCTCGGTCCAGCCGTAGCCGGAGGACGGCCCGTGCAGCAGGTAGCTGTCGACGTAGTCAGTCCCGAGATGTTCGAGGGAACTGGCCATCGATTGCGCCACCTGAACCGCAAGGTTGGCGGTGGGATCATAAGGCAATCGATGATCCTGGCCAGCCTGATAGGTGAACTTTGTTTGCAGAAAAAGATCAGCTCGCGTTACCACACCCGCACGGTACGCCGCGGCCAACCCTTGCCCGACGCCGGCTTCGAAGTAGTGCCGGCGCTGGTTCGCCGTGTCGATGCCACGAAAGCCCATGCGGATTGCGAGTTCGGTGAGAGTTGGAGTGCGCTCTTCTTTCCAGGCGGTGCCGTAGAGGAAGACGGGCAAGGATTGCGAGTCAGGCATCCGGTTATTCTGCCATGACACCAAGCAGCCCGCCCGACCTGCTCCGGTTTGGCTTGCAGAACGAGGATATGTTCCGTGCGGAACATAACGCAGATTTGCACAAGTGTTCCGGCCGGAACGTTTTGTTCGTATTATTATGTACGTATAAATATGTATGAAGTGACTTGATTTCTGGAGCTTATCAAGAATTCGCAGTGTTGGGAAAAAGGCTATGACGGGGGAGTCTTACCTGCGGCTTGATGGTAGAGTCAAATTCCCCACCCTGCCGCCGAGAACGCGACAAGGGTGGGGCACCCGGCGGATTGGTCTCGTCTCGTTTGCCCTATCGCTGCACCCTTCTATAAAATCGATAGTTTGCTGCCCGCAGTCTAAAGCCGCAAGCCAGTTCCTGCCGATGAAAAAGTTGAACCGGCGTCATTTATGAAAATTCACGAATATCAAGCCAAAGCAATCTTAAAGAAGTATGGAGTAGCCGTGCCGCGTGGTGAGATGGCGGAGTCGCTCGAGGAGGCCGAGCAGGCAGCCAAGAGCCTGTTTGCGGCTGGCGCTTCGGGCGTGGTGGTCAAAGCCCAGATCCACGCTGGCGGTCGCGGCAAAGGCGGCGGAGTGAAGATTGCCAAGTCGGTGGAAGAAGCGAAGGAACTTGCCGGCAAAATCCTGGGTATGACGCTCATCACCCACCAGACTGGACCGGAAGGCCGCGTGGTACGGCGGTTGCTGATCGAAGAGACTCTGCCCATTGAAAAGGAACTTTATCTTGGCATCGTCATTGACCGAGTCGAGGCCCGCCCGGTGTTCATGGCTTCGGCTGCTGGCGGAATGGAGATCGAACAAGTCGCGGCGGAGAATCCCGACGCCATCCTGAAAGCGTACATTGACCCTGGCATGGGTCTGGAAGCTTTTCAGGGACGGAAACTAGCTTTTGCACTCGGCCTGAAACCGCAGCAGATCAACCAGGCGGTACAATTCATGACCGGCCTCTACCGGGCGTTTGCCGAGACTGATTCCTCGCTGATGGAAATCAATCCCTTCGTTTCCTGTACTGACGGGCGTCTTTTCGCACTCGACGCGAAGATGAATTTCGACGACAACGCCTTATTCCGGCACCCTGACATCCGCGAGTTGCGCGATATCACGGAAGAAGATCCGCTTGAGGTCGAGGCTTCCAAATACAATCTGAATTACATCAAGCTGGATGGCAACGTGGGCTGCATGGTGAACGGCGCCGGCCTGGCCATGGCGACCATGGACATCATCAAATACGCAGGCGGCATGCCGGCAAACTTTCTAGACGTAGGCGGTGGCGCGAATGCCGAGCAGGTCACGCACGCCTTCGAAATTCTGCTCAGCGACAAGAACGTGAAGGCGGTGCTGATCAATATCTTCGGTGGAATCCTGCGGGTGGATACGCTGGCGACGGGAGTGGTGGAAGCGGCCAGGAAGACACATATTCAGTTGCCAATCGTTCTGCGGCTCGAAGGGACTAACGTGGAAGCAGGACGGGAGATTCTGAAGCAGTCGGGGCTGAACTTCATCGTTGCAGAGACCATGAAAGATGCCGCGGAGAAAGTGGTCGCGGCGGCGCGATAGTGTGTAGCGCGGGCGCCCTCGCCCGCGATAATGCGAAGGAATCATTCATGAGCATTCTTGTAGATAGATCCACGCGGGTGATTGTGCAGGGCCTGACCGGACGAGAAGGAACGTTCCACGCCAAGGCTTGCGCCGAATATGGAACGCAAATCGTTGGCGGAGTGACGCCCGGCAAGGGCGGCACTACACACGAAGGCTGGCCCATTTTTAACACCGTGCAGGAAGCCGTGGATAAAACCGGCGCCGACACTTCGCTTATCTTTGTGCCGCCGCCCTTCGCTGCCGACGCCATCATGGAAGCGGCTGATGCCGAGTTGGAGTTAATCGTCTGCATCACGGAGGGCATTCCCACGCTCGACATGGTGCGCGCCTGGGAGTTCCTGCAAAACCGCCGTTCCCGGCTGATCGGGCCGAATTGTCCGGGGGTGATTTCGCCTGGCAAGTGCAAGCTTGGTATTATGCCGGCGCGAATACACAAGGAGGGGCCGATAGGGATCGTTTCGCGCTCGGGCACACTGACGTACGAGGCGGTTTATCAGCTCACCACGCGGGGTGTAGGACAATCGACCGCCATCGGCATTGGCGGTGATCCGATCATCGGTACGAACTTCGTGGATGCACTGGAATTGTTCAACCGGGACCCGCAGACTGAAGCTGTCGTTATGATTGGTGAAATTGGGGGCAACGCCGAGGAGACGGCTGCTGAGTATGTGAAACTGCACATGCGGAAGCCCGTGGTCGGCTTCATCGCCGGACAAACCGCCCCTCCGGGACGCCGCATGGGCCATGCTGGCGCGATCATCTCGGGCGGGAAGGGAACCGCGGCGGAGAAGATCAAAGCCATGGAGGCGGCGGGTATTCGTGTGGCTAAATCGCCAGCAGCGATTGGAGAGACGGTCGTGGCCGCGCTGGGCGTTAAGGTTTAGGGTGTCGCAAAGAAAATCTACCGCCGCTTGGATTGAGATTGGAGTTGGGCTTCATCGCTTGAGGCATTTTCGGCACAGCATTGCCTGAAGCAAAAATCAGTTGTCAGATCGCGGTTCTCAGTTCTCAGCGCAGACTAAGGACTGAGGTTCAGATCGCAGTTCTCAGCGCAGACTAACGAGTTCTCAAGCCAAACTAACGACCAAGGACCAACGACCTAATTATGAAGACTCTGCAACGCACTCTTACCATCGTGAAACCCGATGCGGTTCAGCGAAACGCGGTTGGGGATATCATCGAGCAATTTGAAAAGAACGGCTTCCGGATTCTCTCCATGAAGATGCTCGAGATATCCAAGTATCAGGCCGAACAGTTTTACGCCGTCCACGCCAACCGGCCGTTCTACAATTCCTTGACCAATTTCATGTCGAGCGGACCGATTGTGGCGCTGGCGCTGGAGAAGGAAAACGCCATTGCCGATCTGCGCAAGCTCATGGGCGCGACCAATCCCGCGAACGCGGAAGAGGGCACGATTCGCAAGAAGTGGGCCACCAGCATCGAACACAATGCGATTCACGGTTCCGACGCCGAAGACACTGCTCGCTTTGAGCTGAGCTTCTTTTTTGCCGGATATGAATTAGCGAAGTGACGGCGAGCGGAAGCAAGCCGTCATCCAGAGCGAAGGATGTCTCAAGTAGCAACCACTAACGACTAGAAGGTGTCGCATGCCCCTGGTTCAGATTACGATGTTGAGCGGACGCACCGTTGAACAGAAGCGCAAGCTGGCCGCGCGCATCACCGACGCGATGGTGGAAGAAGCCGGAGCCCACCGTGAAGCCGTCGTAGTGACTTTCCACGAAATTTCAAAAGAGAGTTACGCTTCGGGCGGGGTGCTGGTGGCGGACAAAGGAAAATAGCAGCGCTGGTCTCTAACCCGCGCGGAACAGGCCAGAGACCCGTTCCCACACAAACTCTTACACAAACTTACCCCAGCGGTTCGTACAAATTGCCCTCGATGCGGTCGCCGAGCTTGGGCAGTTCTTTCTTGGCGTATTGCAGAAAGTGGGGCGCGGCGCGGTGGGCCTCAAGCCCCGCGTCATCCTTGTATTGCTCGTAGATGAAGAACCGCCGCGGTTCGGTCTTGTGCCGGTGCACCAGGTACATGATGCAGCCGGGCTCTTTACGCGATTCTTCCGTCAATTTCGCGAAGATTGCCGCTACCTCTGCTTCGCGCCCGGCTTTCGCCATCCAGGTAACCGCCAGCACGACCATTTCCCTCTCCCTATCCCGAGTTTAGACTTGAGCGCCAGTTCTTACTTTGGTCAGCGATCCCAGCTCTGCGGCGAACTCAGCGGTCAGAATTGTCTGATCACGGTCGGGACCGGTTGACACCATACCGATCCGTGCGCCGGTTTCATTCTCCAGAAATTGCAAATACTCGCGGGCTGCCTTGGGCAGCTTGTCCATGGTAGTAACGCCCTGGGTGGAGGTCCGCCAGCCCGGCATCGTCCGGTAGACGCATTCAATCCGATCATAGCCGCTGGCTTGAGCGGGGATCTCGCCTGTCATCTTGCCGTTGATCTTATACCCGACGCAAACCGGAATCTCTGCCAGCTCGTCAAGCACATCCAGCTTGGTAACCACCAACCACGAGATGCCATTAATCATGCCAGCGTAACGCGAGAGGGGCAAATCGAGCCAGCCGGTTCTGCGGGGGCGGCCGGTGACCGCGCCATATTCGTTACCGCGCGTCCGCAACAGATCGCCAGTCTCATCGTGCAGTTCGGTGGGGAACGGGCCGCCGCCGACTCGGGTGCAGTAAGCCTTGGTGATGCCGATGACAGTATCGATCGCCGTCGGAGCCACGCCAGTGCCGGTGACCGCACCGCCAGAAGTTGCGCTGGAAGATGTTACAAAAGGATACGTGCCGTGGTCGATATCGAGCATCGTGCCCTGGGCACCTTCGAAAATGATCGACTCTCCGTCTTCCAAGGCCCGATTCAACAAGGCAGCGGTGTCACAAACGAACGGCGCGATCTTGGCCGAGGCTTCCGCATATTCGTCGTACATCCTGTCGGGATCGAGCGGCTCGGAGTTGAACAGCGCGTGCGCAATCATGTTCTTTTCACTGCACGCATTTTCGATGTGCGTTTTCAGCAGAGGCAGGTCGAGCAGGTCGGCCACGCGCAGGCCGCGGCGTCCCATCTTATCTTCGTAGGCTGGCCCAATGCCGCGGGAGGTAGTGCCGATCTTCACCCGGCCGGGGGCATTTTCCGAAGCCAGTTCGATCATCCGGTGGTAAGGCAGAATTACCTGCGCCCGGTTGCTAACGAACAAATTGCGATCTACGGCGACCCCGGCTTCCCGCAGAGCCCCAACCTCTTTGAGAAAAGCCATGGGATCGAGCACTACGCCGTTGCCGATTACGCTGCGGCAGTTTTTCCGCAACACTCCGCAGGGCACGAGCTGCAAAATGAATTTCTTGCCGTGGATGATCACGGTATGGCCAGCATTGTGGCCGCCGGCATAGCGCGCCACAACCGAAAAGTTCTCCGAGAGCACGTCGACAATTTTGCCCTTGCCCTCGTCGCCCCATTGCGCCCCGACGACGACCGCGGTTTTCCCCTTCTTCAAGACCAACTCCGTGAAACAAGACAGTGCGGCTATTTTCCGGCAGGCCCCGGCCGCTTTTGCAGGGCCGCACACGCACTCCTTCTCGTCGCGGACCACCTTAGCTCAAATTACTGGGATATTCGGAGGAGCAGAGTGTACTGACTATGATACCTTGACGCGCCGATGCGGATCAATCTGGCGCTGCTAACTCTCGGCTTACGAGCTATGGCGAGTGCCTGTAGACTGTCTTTATCATGCCCGAACTTCCCGAAGTTGAGACCATTGCTCGCGGCCTCGCCAGCCGGGTCACGGGAGACGTGATCGACTCAGTTTGGCTGGGCTCGAAGCGCGAGCCCCTGAAATCGCCCGCTGCTGAGATTGCTGCCACACTTGAGTCCAAGCGGATTACTGGTGTACGGAGAGTGGGAAAGCACATTGTTTTCGATCTGGAGCAAACAGGTCCAGCGCAAAAGCCGCGGCGCTCGGAGCAATCCCCGTCCGCAAGAACGAATCGCAATAGAAAAACCGCGCGCGGGCCTTTGCGTCAAGCGAAACAGGTTCGAGACCCATCTCCACAGGTTGACACAAACTCTTCTGCGCAATGGATCGTGCATCTGGGCATGACGGGGCGAATGCTGGTGTCGAATCCTCAGGCGGAACTCGAGAAGCATACCCATGCAGTTGTCGGGCTGGCCTCAGGCCGCGAACTGAGATTTGTAGATCCGCGACGTTTCGGCCGCCTCAGCGTTGCGCATGGTTTTCAGGCTCCCGGCGCGGAACCTCTCGAAGTCGAGACGGACCGTTTCATTGATTTGTTTCACGGCCGAAAGACTCCCATCAAGAGTGCTCTGCTGAACCAGAAGCTGCTGCGAGGCGTGGGCAACATTTATGCCGACGAGTCTTTATTTCGTGCTGGAATTCGGCCGCGTAGACGTGCTGCGACTTTGAGCCGCGAGCGTTTGGCCAAGTTACATGCGGCCGTCAAAGAAGTCCTGCGTGAGGCGATTGCCCTGGGCGGCTCGACGGTCTCTGATTATGTGGATGCAGATGGTGAAGCGGGTTTCTTTCAGCTCGAACACCGCGTCTACGGCCGCGCAGGTGAGCCTTGCCTGGCCTGCGAAACGCCGATCAAGCGCGTCGTGATCGCCGGCCGCAGCAGCCACTATTGCCCCAATTGCCAACGGTAATTAGATCTTCATCGCTTTTCGGAATGCTCTCAGGAAAGCTAAATTCTGTTCGGGAGTGCCGATCGTGATCCGGATCGCCGTTGGTGCCCCGTAATCGTGCAGCGGCCGCACCACGATTCCTGTTTGCTCCAGGTGGTTGGCCACTTCTTTGCTGTCTCTGCCCAGTTCGCAGTAGAGAAAATTGCCCCAGGGCGTCGGCGTCGAGTATCCGTGTTCAAAGAGGGCCTCGCGCAGCAGCTCTGCCTCGCGAGCATTGTTCTCCAGAGTTCGGCGTACGTGCGCTTCATCATCCAATGCGGCCAGCGCCCCAGCTTCCGCCAGTGCCGAAACGCAGTAGATTGTTCGCTGCGATCGAATTTGCTTGATCAGGTCTGCTGGCGCGATGCCGTATCCGACGCGCACGCCGGCCAACCCGTGGGCTTTTGAAAAAGTACGCAACACGATAATCCGCCGACCCTGTCGTACGTGGTCGAGCGAGCGGGAATATTCGACACCGCGTAGATTTGCGAAATGCCGGGCATATTCGTGGTACGCCTCATCGAGGACGACGACCACATGCTCGGGAATCGCGCCCAGAAAGCTTGCGATTTCATCTGCATTGACGATCGTTCCGGTGGGATTGTTGGGATTGGCAATAAAAACGATGCAGGTCTCACGATCGATGGTGTCGGCGATAGCCGAGAGGTCGAACGCGTGCGTCGCGCATCGGCACTTCGATCAGGCGTCCGCCGGCGTTGGCCGTCACGGTACGGTAATGCGAGAACGATCTCTGGCTGGTGATCGCGTTTAGACCCGGAGCGAGAAAAGTCCGCGCCAGGACTCCGAGCAGGTCAGTCAGGCCACCGGCAACCACAATCTGTCCGGGTTCTACGCCGTGGAAACTGGCGAGTTTGCTGCGCAACTCTCTCGCGTTGTTATCCGGATAGAAATTGCTATTGGCCAGCGCCTCTTGCATGGCCTTGACCGCCAGTGGCGACGGGCCGAATGGGTTTTCGTTCAAATCAAGTTTGATCTGGGCCGGCGTCACGCATCGCCTCCAGCGGCGTCCGACTGGCACTCTCACTTCGCGGACGGCTTTAGACTTGTGGCTGATTTCAAGCGGGCGATTTCACGCGGCGTCAGGCGGCGGAACTCGCCGGGCGGAACATCCAGCTCCAGCGATCCGTAGCGCACGCGCTTGATCTTTTCCACGTGATGTCCGACTTCTTCGAACATCAACCGCAACTGGCGGTTCTTTCCTTCAAACAACGTCACTTCGTACCAGGGATTCTCGGCTTCCCGCAACGCCCGAATTTTTGCGGGCGAGGTTTTTACGCGTCTGCCTCGCTCCGTTGGAATAAATACTCCGGCCCGCAACTTCGCCAATGCCTCAGCCGAGGGCACGCCCGCAATCTTTACCAAGTAAGTCTTGGGCACATGCGAAGCGGCCTTCATGAGTTTGGCGGCGAGATCGCCGTCATTGGTAAGCAGCAGCAGGCCTTCGCTGCCGTAGTCGAGGCGTCCCACGGGATACACACGCTCGCTAACACCCCGCAGCAGGTTCATCACCGTCGGCCGCCCCTCGGGGTCGCTCACGGTAGTGACGTACCCCTTCGGTTTGTTGAGGAGCAGGTAAACGTGCCGTTGCGCCCCGCGCAGCAGCTTGCCGTTCACCCGGATGTGATCATGCTCGGGATCAGCCTTGGTGCCCAGTTCCGTAACGACTTGCCCGTTTACGGAGACGACTCCGCCGGTAATCAGCTGTTCGGCTCTCCGCCGCGAGGCGATTCCGGCAGCCGCGATGATTTTTTGCAGACGTTCGGCCGGCATTGAAATTCAAGGGAAACTTAAAGAAAGAAACAAACTCACGCCGCCGGATCGCTCTCCCCGGCGGGGCACTCTTCTAACTGTGACTGATTTTCGGCGGCTGGCTGTTCTGCAGGCGCCTCTTCTGAAGACCCACCCGCCTCGGGACTTACGTCTGAACCGGGTATCAACTCGCCCTGGAACGATTCCGTCACCAGCTTTTCGAACTCTTCCATGCTGGGTAACTCGGCGACATCTTTCAGCCCGAATCGCATCAGGAATTCCTTGGTGGTCCTGTAGAGAATCGGCCTCCCAATTACTGCTTTGCGTCCGGCTGTGGTGATCAACTTGCGGTCGAGCAGAGTGGCAATCACGCCGCTCGAATCCACGCTACGAATTTCGCTGATCTCCGGCACGGTCACCGGTTGTTTATAGGCGATTACCGCCAGTGTCTCCAGCGCAGGCAGCGAAAGCCGGATCGGAGGTTTCAAACTCTTGGCGAAGCCGCGCAAAAGATCGTGATGCTCAGGCTTGGTCGACATACGGTAGCCGCCGGCGACCTGACGAACTTCAATGCCATGTTCGGCGGCCGCGTAATCCGCGATCAGTTCTTCAAGCGCAGCGCGGACACGCGACCGAACTTCCGTCTCATCCGCTGCGCCCTCGGCAAGTGCGGATTCCTTCACTAACTCCACCGTTTGGTCGAGCGTGATGGGCGTTTCGGCTGCGTAGATAACTGCTTCGATTTGTGCTTTAAGACTCATAGTTAAGCGGTCAGTGACTAGTGGCCAGTGATCAGTGGTCAGTTGGGGAAGAGGAGCAAGTCAACTGACCACTAACCACTGATCACTAGCCACTTTTACCTCCAATCATCCCTCACTGCTGCTTGTTCCGTCATGATCGCATCGAAACCGGAGTGCTTACGCAGTAAAATCTCGCCAAACAGCCGATCCTGGCGCAATTGCACGGCTTGCAGCCTGACCAGCTCAAGCAGGGCAAGAAACATGCAAACCAGAACCGCCTGTGAGTTCACATTGCGTAAAAGCTGCTTCAGGCGGATGGGCCGGTCTTCCAACGCCAGCCGCCGCCGCAGATAATCGATCATCTGGCCGACCGTGACTCGCTCCTCATCCACCTGCAGGATCGGCCGCGAGCGTGCCCGCTCGAGAATCTGCTGAAAAGTCTTCACCAGATCGATAACGTCAGCCGCAATCTCCGGTTCGGTGCCTTCGGCATCCATGAATTCGCGGATTGAAGGGTTCGACCGCACGGCATCTTCCAACTGCTGTTTCTGTAGCAGCATCTGCGCCGCTGACTTAAACTTTTCGTGTTCCAGCAGCCGGTTCACCAGTTCGGCTCGCGGGTCGTCTTCCATCTCGTTCGTCGCGAGCGGATCCCGTGGCAGCAGCATCTTCGACTTGATGTGAATCAATATGGCCGCCATATAAACGAATTCCGCTGCGACATTCACATCCAATTCGCGCAGCTTTTCCACATACGCCAGATATTGCGCGGTGATGCGCGCGATAGGAATGTCGTAAATGTCGATGTCTTGCTTGCGAATCAAATTCAACAGCAGATCGAGTGGCCCCTCGAAGACCTCGCCCACCGTGACAGCAAAGGGAAAATCGCTTTCTTCTTGGCTCTGTTTGGAGTCAGGTTTCTGTCGGGAATCGTGGCCGGCAGGCGCCCAGTGCGGGGGGCACTTCCCTTGAAACCAGGCCGTCCGATGTGGTTTTCAATTCTTCCATGTCTGATCTTCTTCTGCTGTTCTCAATTCGTGTGCTTACTCTTTATCCGGGAGCCTCATATCCGAGCGACATCCCCATCGCGTCCCGCACTTCTTCCATGGTTGCACCAGCCACCTTGCGGGCCTCGCGCGGAGCCTGTTTCCAGAATATCCCAAGCCAGGCGCGGATTCTCCTCATATTTCTTCCGCCGCTCCTGCATCGGATTGAGGATGTTCACCAGAGCATCCGCCGCCCAGCCCTTGCACTCAATACAGCCGATACCCGCCGAGCGGCAGCCCTCATACACCTTCGCCATGGTTTCCTTGCTGCTGAAAATCTTGTGCAAATCTCCCACCGGGCATACATCGGGATTGCCAGGGTCGCTGCGCCGCACCCGCGCCGGGTCCGTAACCATGGTCTTCAGCTTCTGCCGCACTACCGGCTCGGGATCGGTGAGCATGATGGTGTTGCCATACGACTTCGACATTTTGCGGCCGTCGGTGCCCGGGAAGCTTGGGGGACGGCGTCAGCAATGGTTGCGGCTCGGGAAAAACCGGGAACCGCTTTCCGCCGTAAAACTGATTAAAGCGCCGGGCAATTTCGCGCGTCAGCTCCACGTGCGCTACCTGGTCTTCGCCGACGGGCACAAAATCGCCTTTGTAGATCAAAATATCCGCCGCCTGCAATACGGGATAGCCCAGAAATCCGTAAGTTCCCAGATCTTTTTCCGCAATGTTCTCCCGCTGCTCTTTATAAGTGGGCACACGTTCGAGCCAGCCCAGGGGAGTGATCATGGAAAACAGCAGGTGTAATTCTGCGTGCTGGGGAACATGCGACTGAATGAACATGGTGCAGCGTTCGGGATCGAGGCCGGCCGCAAGCCAGTCGAGCAGCACTTCCAGGGAGTTTTCCTTGATGCGCGAAGTGTCGGCATAGTCGGTGGTCAGGGCGTGCCAGTCGGCAACAAAGAAGAAGCACTCGTATTCGTCCTGCATGCGCACCCAGTTCTCGAGCGCGCCGACATAGTTGCCGAGGTGCAGTTTCCCGGTGGAGCGCATGCCGCTGAGTACGCGTTTGCGATGGGCTGGAGGAGGAGTCATCAGAATCGAAGTAGAACTGTGTTAAAAATGCTCAGCACGGGGTAAATCAGCCGGCCGAGCAAGTTTCCGCCGAAATAGACCAACGCCAGAAGGCCAAACCATCCCATCGTGTCGTAAGCCCGGCGGGCAGATTCGGGCAAGAAGTGGCGCAGCACATGGCTGCCGTCCAGTGGTGGCACTGGAATCAGATTGAACACTGCCAACACGACGTTGATGACCATCAGTTCATAGAAGAGCAGGCTCAGCGGCAGAAGCAACGAGGTGGTCTGCGTCGCGAGTTCATCCGGGTGGCCGTAGGCGAAGGGAAGGACATGGACGATGGCGTTCCCAGTCTGCGAGGCGAGCGAAATGCCGAGCAGAACGATAACGGCCCCACTCGCGACAAGAAAATTGCTGATCGGTCCAACCACCGACGTAAGAATGTCATCGGCCACTTGATTCTTGAAATTGCTTGGGTTGACCGGCGTAGGCTTGGCCCATCCCAGCACCGGAAAGCCCGTGACCATCGCGATCAGTGGCAGCACCACAGTTCCGATCGGATCGATGTGTTTGATGGGATTGAGCGTAATCCGTCCCAGCATTCGTGCCGTAGGATCGCCGCAGCGGTTCGCCATCCAGGCGTGCGCCGATTCATGAAAACTGATCGCAAACAAAAAAGCGATCACCTTGAACAGGATGTCAACATACTGCAGGCTCATGCAGGTTGGCTTCGATACTACCATGTGGGAGCGGGATTCGGCGTAGCACCAGACCCACATCCAAAGCCGCACCCGTCGCATGCTTTATAATTCGCTGCCGCGATGAAACCCAGGAAGAGTGCCAAGGCCCCATCCCAAGCCGGTAGACGCGCTCGTCTATCCGCGTTTCTCGGGCGTCCCAACTTTTATGCGGCTGCCCCACATTCCGCGTGCGGACGAACTCGACCTCGCGCTGATCGGCGTTCCGTTCGATGGCGGCACGACCTATCGTCCCGGGCCGCGCTTCGGTCCACGGAATGTGCGTGTGCAATCGGCCATGATCCGGCCGTGGAACCCCATCCTCAAAGTCAATCCTTTCGAGAAATGGCGCATCGCCGACTACGGGGATCTCTCCATCAATCCACTTTCGATTGAAGACACCTATCAGCGCATCACTGAGCAGTTGGGCGAGGTGCTTCGTGCCGGTGCGCGGCCGGTATGCGTCGGCGGAGACCATTCCATTCTGCTGCCCATCCTGCGAGCCATTCATCGCCACTTCGGGCCGGTAGCTCTGATCCAGCTCGATGCCCACGGCGATACCTGGAGCGGTTATTTTGGCAGCCCGCATTCGCACGGAACACCCGTGAAACATGCCGTCGATGAGGGCCTGATCGAAAAAGGCTGTGCCTTGCAGGTGGGTCTGCGTGGCCAGGTTTACTCAGAAGACGACTTCGAATTCGCCCGGCAGCACCATATCCAGATCGTGACTTCCGAAGAATTCCACCGCGGCGGAGTCGATCTGGTAAAACCGCATTTGAAAAAGCTTCGCGGCCGGCCCGTGTATCTGACGCTCGATATCGACGTAGTTGATCCTGCATTTGCCCCGGGCACCGGAACGCCGCAAGTGGGCGGACTTTCCAGCGCGCAGATTTTGGAACTGGTCCGGAGTCTGAAAGGATTGAAGTTCGTAGGCTGCGATCTGGTGGAGGTTTCGCCACCATACGACAATGGCGAAATCACCTCACTTCTAGCGGCGAACCTGCTTTTTGAGATGCTGTGCCTTTTCTGAATCTAGCGAAGAGAATGCTTTGATTACCCTGGCCCGCAAACTCCGCGTGGTGGATTACTTCACCCTGGGTTGGGGCACGATGGTCGGAGTGGGCTGGCTGGTCGTCATGGACGACTGGCTGCTTCGTGGCGGCGCGCTAGGAGCGGTCCTGGGATTCGCCATCGGGGGCGCCGTGCTGCTGCCCATCGGCTATGTTTACGGTCGGCTGGTCGTGGCGCTGCCCGATGCCGCGGGTGAAGTTGCCTATACCGCGAGGGTCTTCCCTCGGTCCGTGAGCTACGCAACGGGCTGGATGATGCTGCTGGCCTATTTCATCGTTTGCCCATGGGAAGCCGTGGCCGTGGGCCGCATCGCCGGTTACATCTTTCCTGCGCTCGATTCGCTGGAAATCTACCGCATCGCCGGCCGCCCCGTGTATTTGCCGCATCTCCTCATCGGGCTCGGGTTAACTGCTCTTCTCACCCTGCTTAACTATCGTGGCATCCGGCTGAGCGCAACCTTCCAAAACTGGACCTCCTTTGGCACGCTTGCGCTGTTTGTGGTGTTTGTCGTCGCTGGCGTGAGCAGGGGATCAATGCGGAATTTTCCTCCGCTGTTCACGCACGGTGGATTCGTCTCTGTATTACTGGTCATGCAAATCGTTCCCTACTTCATGACCGGCTTCGAGTCGGTAACCAAGGCGGCCGAAGAATCCAAACCTGAGTTTCATGGTGGGGGATTCTTCAAAGCGATCTGGATGGCCATCCTTGTCGGTATTCTTTTCTACACCATTGTGATCGCAGCGGTCGCATATGCCGCGCCTTGGAGGCAATTGACCGGCGAAAAGTTCATGACCGCGGTGGCATTCGAGCGCGCGGTCGGCTCACGCTGGATTGTGAGCGTGATTCTGGCCGCAGCGCTCCTCTCTCTGTTCAAGGTGTTTAATGGCAATCTCGTTGCCGCCAGCCGTCTGCTCTTTGCCATGGGCCGCCGGGGACTGGTGGATGGAAGTGTGGCCACGGTTCATCCCCAGAACCGGACCCCGTCGGTCGCCGTGGTCTGCGTGGGACTGGCAACGGCCGCGTGTATGTTTCTAGGTGATGCGATTCTGGTGCCCGTTACCGAAGTTGGTTCTGTGGCCTCAGCCACAGGCTGGCTGGCTGCCTGTGCCGCTTACCACCAGATGAGGCCGTCCGCCGGTCAGCGCCTGATCGCGCGGGTGGGAGTAGTGATTTGCGTGCTTTTGATTACCATGAAGGTTTTGCCTGTCATTCCAGGGCACTTCAGCGGTTATGAATGGCTGGCACTGGCAGTTTGGGCAGCGACAGGTTTGGCGATGATGCGGCGAGAGCCGAGGGCTACTAACTGAGAACCGAGAACTGGGAACCGGCTAGTCAAGGCGTATCATCGCCCATTCGATCGGCTCATTCGGGAGAAAACAATGGCGAGTGAAAGCTGGCGAAAGTTAGCGCGGCAATCATGGATTGTGTTACTGATCCTCCAGACCTTCGGATGGGCCGCACCATCTGTATCCCCTTTCGATATTGTGATCAGCAACGGCCACATCATCGATGGCACCGGTTCTCCCTGGTATTCGGCAGACATCGGCATCCGCGAGGGTAAGATCGCCGCGATCGGCAATCTGAGCGAAGCGCCCCGTAATCGCACGATTGACGCTCATGGTCTGGTAGTCGCACCCGGCTTTATCGACATGCTGGGTCAATCCGAAAAGACGATCCTCGTCGACCCGCGACTGCCCTCCAAGATTTACCAGGGCATCACCACCGAAATCACTGGGGAAGGCGATTCGGCCGCTCCGCTGAACGACTTCATCCTCCAGGCGGACCGCGGGAAGTATGAGCATTATCGTATTACCCCCGACTGGCGGAGCTTCCGGCAGTATTTTGCCCGCTTGGAAAAGCAAGGCATCGGCATCAATCTGGCCAGTTATGTTGGCGCGACCCAACTGCGCCGCATGGTTTTAGGGGACGATGACAAACAGCCGTCTCCCGAGCAGCTCGAACAGATGAAGGAGTTGGTGCGGCAGGCCATGAAAGATGGAACCGTCGGAGTTTCAACTGCACTGGAGTACGCACCCGCCCCCTACGCCAAGACCCCGGAATTGATTGCGCTAGCGCAGGAGGCTTCGAAATTCGGCGGAATTTACGCGACTCACATGCGGAATGAAAGCGACGCGGTGCTCAGCGCCATCGACGAGGCGCTCGAGATCGGCCAACAGGCCCACATTCCGGTGGAGATCTGGCATCTCAAAGTTGCCGGAAAGGCGAACTGGGGACGCATGCCGGAAGTTGTGGCCAAAATCAACGAGGCCCGCGCCAAGGGAATCGATGTAGCGGCGGATACGTATGCCTACACTGCCTGGTACAACGATTTCTCGGCATTCATTCCGCAGTGGGCCCACGATGGGGGCGATGCCAAGTTGGTCGAACGTTTGAAGGATCCGGCAATGCGCGCGCGCATTCGCAAAGACATGGAGATGCCCTCGCAGGCCTGGGACAACGAGTGGCAGGAGATTCCAGGGCCGGAGGCGATCTTAATCGGAGTGGTGCACAACCCACAATTGTTGCCGCTGCAGGGTAAAACGCTGGCCGAAGTGGCCAAAACGTGGAACAAAGATCCTATGGACACTTTGTTTGATTTGTTGATCGCTGATCATGGGCTCACCGAAGTTGCAGTCTTCGGAATGTCAGAACCGGACGTCACTCTGGCTCTGCAGCAGCCCTGGGTCTCCATCAACAATGACTCATCGGGCACCTCGCCCGAGGGAATTCTCGGCCAGGAACATCCCCATCCGCGCGCCTACGGAACCTTTCCCCGGATTCTGCGCAAGTACGTTCGAGAAGAGAAGCGACTCACCCTTGAAGACGCAATTCGGAAATTTTCCGCTTTGCCCGCGCAGCGTATGCGCCTCGCCGACCGCGGCGTACTGAAGGCGGGTATGTGGGCCGATGTGGTCATGTTCGATCCGGCGACCGTACGTGACCTGGCAACCTTTGAAAACCCCAACCAGCTTTCCGAGGGAATGGATTACGTGCTGGTAAACGGTATTCCAGTGATCGACCAGGGAAAGATGACGGGGGCGCTGCCGGGTCAGGTGCTGCGCGGAGAGGGCTACGTGCCGTAATAATATCGCCCGGCGGAGCGCACCCCGGCTTTTCGCGGCTTATTTCTGAGTGACTGTCAGTTTGTGTACTCCCACAGTCGCCGTATTCACGCGCTCGGGCAAAGCAAATTGGGAATCGAGCCCGACCCCGGGATACCTGGTCTGAAGATATCGTTGGACAAACAATTCCAGGAGGAACGGGGGGATTATCACGCCGTCGAGCGCGACTGAATCAATATGCACCAAGCCCCTTCCTCCCGCGCCGTGCGCGTGCGCCCCAACCATCACCTCGTGCACCCCGCTGAATACCGAGAGTAGCGGATTGGAAGAGTTTCGCCCGATCTTGAGCTGATCGAAATCGACCTGCGCATTCCCCAGGATAATTCCCTGCTCCCCTTCCAAAGTGACCGAGTGAACACCTTGCGGGAGCTTGAGGTTCCCGGAGGCAAAGTAAGCGTTGATTTCTTCTTCGGTGAACTCCGTGGGTGCTGGGTTGGGAGTGGGGACTCTGGCGTTGGTTTGCAAGTATTGCAGCTTGTGTTGCATGCTCGTTGCCAAGCCTGCAAGATGGGATGAGCTGTCCGCCGCTCGATCACTTCCCGCGAGTGGAATGACCAGAAAAGCACTGAAGACTAACACAAACAGATTCTTCATGGCTTCAGCGCGGCCCGGGTCTCTGGTACTTGCAGCACCAGCGGTGCCGCCAGCGTGCCGGTGACACTGAAACTATGCGTGCCCTCGCGGAGCAGTTTCAGGTCCAGAACCCCGGCCAGAGATACCGTCCCGCCGATCTGATAGATGCCGCCAGGAGTCGCGAGTTTGCCCGGGTCGACCTCGATCTGGCGGTCGCGCAACAGAAGCCGGCCTGCAAAGTGATTCATACGAAGCGAGCCACTTCCTCCCGTGAGGGCGAGGTGAGGAAAGAAACCGTCGCGCGCCTCGATCTGCAGACTCGCATTGGCTGAGGAGAGCAGTTCGGCGGCAGTGATGCCAGAAGCAGTAGCCCTGTAATTGGCGGTCGCGGTGCCGCTGACCCAATTGTCATGCATGGCAGTGGCGAGCTCTCCCAGTTCGGCCTCCTCCAAAACACCAGTGCCGCGATACACAGGGACGTTTCCGGTGAAATCCGCAGTCCAGTCGCCGTGATGCTTCCCTCCCAGAATCTCGCCTTGCAGGTTTGAGAGATGCAGCCGGCCATTTTCCAATTCGACGACCGCTGAAACTCTATGGGCAGTCAACTGGTGAATCACAACCTGATCTGCGGAGAGTGTTCCCTTGCCGTGCATGGCGAGGAAGGAGTTACCTGGCTGCCGCGCGGGCGAAAGGAAGCCGTACCAGGGGCGCTCACCGGTAAGAGGATTGAACAGTTGGCTCAGCTGCGCGGTTGCAATCTGCGGGGTATGAAGATCGAAGTGAATCGAACAACTGCTCAACGTTGCGCAGGGCCGCGCCAGCGCCAGCGAGCCATGCCACGTCGTCGTCCCTGCTGTCGCGTTCAGATCCTTGACTCGGATCTCATCGGGCGTCAGAAGAGCGCTCCCGGAAGCGATCTCCACCGGCGCGTTCAGACCCCGGATTTCGGCCCTAACTGAATGAAGCTGAGCCTCTCCGGTAATTGTGGGCCCGGCAAAACCGGCCCAGGCGCCGCTGATTTGCAAGTCGATTCGCGTCTGGCCGTCAGCGGTCAACGCAGGCACTGCAAGCCCGGCGGTCCGTGCTACCGCCAGCAGCTTCTGCAGCCCCGTGTCGCCACTGATCGAGAAGCCATATCCAGAGCGCGAAATCCAACCCTGCATCTTGCCCGGTACTGGCCTTCCCAGTGCCACGCCGAAAGGCCTAACCTCGAGCCCAATCTGATCCTCAGGTATTTGCTCTCCTCGTCGACTGCGCTGTCCATCTCCTCGAGTCCGCTTGGCCGCCGGACTCGAAATCGAGAAGGGAATGCGATCCAGCAGCAGCTCGGTATGAGTAAAGTTCGAGGACAGGCGAAACCCTGCCGTCTCGCCGCCCCCTTGCCATACGGGTCGACCGCCTGCGAACTCAGGGCTCCGGCTCAACCGCACACTCGCATCCAGCTTTCCCGCAGCCAAGAGATCACTTGGCAGGTTCTTCTTCGCGCGACGGGCAAGATTGATCAGCGACTGCATCGGCACGTCGTGCACAACGAGAGCCAAATCATAAGCAGGAAAACCCGGTTCAGCCGCCAGCTTGCCATCAAGTGTTACATCGCCGGCGCCTACCGGCGCGTGGCAAGCAAGGCTCGAAACGGAGCGATCCATCGAACTGTAGCGCGCATCACAGTGGGCCGCCAGACGGAGTGGCGCTGCCGCGGGAACGTCAGCCCGCCGGAAATCATCGACGGAAGCATCCGCCGCCACTGCCAAGTCCTCCGGAGTGCCTGCTAGTTTGGCAAAAACCGTGATCCCGCCGCGCCAGCCTTTGTCCCGGCCGAAAGCCAGTTTGGTAGCCTGTCCCAGTTGCCCCTGGTCCCATTGCAACTCGAAGCGCATTGGCATGGTCTGCAAGCTTGCAGCGCGCTGCCATGATCCTTCCATCCGGAGCAGCCCGGTGTCGCTTAAGTTGAAATCGGTTCGCACCGGCTGGGCCTTCAGCCTGACACCCCAGGCATTTTCCGAGTCCTGCCAGAGCGCGAGCTGAGCATTTGTCAGGGCATAGGGTTTTTTCTCCTGGCCCAACTTGAAATTAATGCGCGCCTGATCGGCTTCGATATAGGGGAACGCTGGGCGGACTTCGCCCTTGGGTTTAGCCGTGGGAGCTACGGGATTCTTGGCGGCGCGTTCCAGTAGATTCTCGACATTCCAGTGGCCATCAGCATTGCGCACCAGGTTGAAGCTTGGTTGGGAAAGGTCGAGCCGGGCGATCTCGAAATGTCCCTGCAACAGGGAACGGAGATGGAGGAATGAGCTGAGACGCAAGGTGGCGGTCACTTCATCCGCGCGCAACATCGGCTCAGCGCCGAACCCGGGGTCATCATGTACTACGAAATTCCTGAGGTCGAAACCGGGTTGGGGCAGCAGGCGGAGACTAACCTCGCCGATTTCAACCTCCCGGCCCAAGGCCAGGCCGATCGAGTGGGCAAGCCGCGTCCGCAAGCTCTGGGCGCCCGGGCGGGTGACAAAAAGCGCCAATACCACGGCCAGCCCGAGCAAGATCTTGCCGCGTCTGGAATGAAGGAAGCTCAACGTACCACCCTAAAGGTGCGGCGCCAGCGAGTCTCGTCGAAGAAATGGATCAATGTGTGAACCAGGAACTCGAGGCGCTGGCCGATCTCGGTTCGTTGATATTGGTCTCGCGGCGTCTCAAATGACCAATAAATAAACATAGGCCGTCCGATCACGTTCGCCCGCGGAATAAAACCCCAGTATCGGCTGTCCAGGCTAACGTCGCGATTGTCGCCCATGCCGAAATAGCTGTCAGGAGGAACCACCAGATCTTCGCCCTGAATGTGTTTTGGCAACTCGTCGGCCCACTCCTCGGTGACTCCGGTAGATTCGGTTGGGGGCGCCGCAGGAAAGTTGTCCCGGTAATTGAAACGGTCAGGATTGTAGTCCTCCTGCGGCTGGCGAATCACATAGGGTTCGTCCAGCTTTTCTCCGTTTCGGTAAACCACGCCATCGCGCAAGTGAATACGGTCCCCGGGGATTCCGATGATCCGTTTCACCACATACAATCCCGGTTCCGCGGGGGACAAGAAAACCACAATATCTCCGTGACGGATGTCGCGATACGGAAGAAGCGGCCCCACCCACCGGCTAGATGGGGCGAACTGCACGCGGTTCACGAAGACATGGTCGCCAATCAGCAGCGTATTCTCCATGGAGCTCGAGGGGATCTCGAATGCCTGCAGGACGAAGGTGATAATGAACAGTCCGGTGACCAGAACAGCAGCCAGGGAGGCAAGAAACTCCACCGTAGTTTCGCGCGGTTTTTCCTCTTGCTGCTTGAGTTCTTTCTTGGCCACGTCGGTTCTTCCTTTTGGCTCCGGTCAATTTACCAGTCGGAACGTGCGGTCCCAGCGGGTCATCTGAAACAGGTGCGAAACCGCATATGCGAGATGAAAAAGTCTATCACCTGGGGTAGTGGCGGTCACATCCGGTTCCGCGCTCCGCACCGACCAATAGATCAGCAGGGGACGGCCCACGATGTTTTCCCGCGGAACGAATCCCCAGTAGCGGCTGTCCTTGCTGTCGTCCCGATTATCGCCCAGCACGAAGTACTGTCCCTCGGGAACAATCAGCTGGTCATCCTCCACCAGCTTTCTCATCTCCAGCCACCAGTCTCCTTCCAGCCCTGGAACCGGAACATTGAGCCGCGGAAAGTCATCGCGAAATGCATCATGGGGCACGGAGTTGTAGTGCACATAGGGTTCACGCAGGGGAACGCCGTTCACATAGACCTGCCGGTTGATCAGGCGAAGCCGGTCTCCCGGCACTCCAACCACCCGCTTAACGAAATGCTGCGCCGGGTTCACCGGATAACGGAATACGATGATGTCCCCCCGCCGTATGGGGCGGTACGGCATGAAACCTTCCCACCAGTCATTTCCCCCGTAGCGCAGCTTGTCCACCAGCAGGTAGTCGCCGATCAAAAGCGTGTTCTCCATGGATTCCGAGGGAATCTGGAATGCTTGCACCACAAACGTAATGACGAAGACTGCGATCACCACCGTCGCCAGCAGGGACTGAAGCGAACTCAAGGTATCG
Source organism: uncultured Acidobacteriota bacterium (assembly GCA_963759395.1). Classification (GTDB taxonomy): domain Bacteria; phylum Acidobacteriota; class Terriglobia; order Terriglobales; family Acidobacteriaceae; genus CAVWZH01. The sequence continues at coordinate 1,585,023 of CAVWZH010000007.1, forward strand.
GTCGGGGACGATTTGTCGGCTACTGCCATAATGACTTCTAACGCCCTTGGTGCCTGACCCGTACATCGGCATGAGGAGCTGCGGATCGCAGATACTCCAGCACTTGGCGGGCCGCATCCTGTTCCGCGTTCTTCTTGGTCGATCCTTCCGCGCGGCCTACAAACTCGGGGCGTCCATTCTTCTCGGAAGGTTGCAACCGGATCTCCACCGTAAAGGTCTTGCTGTGTTCCGGGCCGTGTTCTTTCACCAGCAGATACGACGGCTGGGGGCGCCCTAAAGCTTGCAACTGCTCCTGGAGTGCCGATTTGTAATCGGTCACTGGAAGACTTCCCTGGCTCGCTACCCGGTCCAATTCCGGGGTGACGATGCGTTGCAGTATGAGCTGCCGCGCAGGTTCCAGACCGCCGTCCAGATAGATGGCCGCGAGCACCGCTTCAAGCGCATCCGCAAGTAGAGCGGGTTTGTTCCGTCCTCCACTTTTTTCCTCACCCCGCCCCAACCGCAAGTAGTGTCCGATTTCCAGTTCTTGCGCCACCCGAATGAGATGCCGCTCGCTCACCAGGTGTGCCCGCAGTTTGGAGAGTTCCCCTTCCCGAAACATGGGAAAGCGATGAAACAATTCCTGGGTGGTCACGAAACCCAACACCGCGTCCCCCAGGAACTCCAATTGTTCATTGTCCCCAACAGTGTGATCGGCGGCAGGCTGCAAAGACTCTAATTCCCGCGCCTGGGAGCTGTGCGTTAAAGCCTGCTCCAGCAGTTCGGCGCGCGCGAAGTGATACGCCAGGGTGGTTTCCAGGGCCGCGATGTCACGGGATTTCATCCTGAGTTGCCGGGTCTAGACCGCCGGAGGCGAAAAACAACGGACCTAAGAAAGCAGACGAGGTAAGCTACAACTGCCGACCGTCAGGTCTGGGGCCACGATAGATTTTCCGGTTACCTCTTTCCCGTCAGTAGCTGCCAGCTCAGTTCCTTTCCACCTAGTTCTTGGGTGGAGGACTCTGGGCGTTGACCGGTGCCTTTGGGGCGGGAACCGGAGCGCTGCCGCCGGTCAACTGTGTAAGCCGGTCACGTTCGTTGCGCGCATACGTTCCCAGCGTTGTATTCTCCTGCGTGATCTGGACCGCCTGGTTGGCAAATTTCAAGGCCTCTGGATATTTTTCCTGCTTATCTAGTGACAGCGCAAGACGAAGAACCGCCAGAGGGTCCGGCTGCGAAGGGAACGCATCGATGGACTTACGGAAATTTCCTTCGGCGTCGGCGTACTTTTGCTGGTCGTAATCAACTGTGCCCAGCACGTAATAGGCGTTGGAACGAAGGAAGCCTTTGTAGGCGTCGGCCTTATCCTGGGGAGTCCCAACCGGCACCGCCACGTTGTCGACGCTTTCCAGCGCATGTTGCGCCAGCTTCGCGGCTTCATCGTAGCGCTGCTGTTTGTCGAGGTCCGTATCCCGGGTTCGCTCCGCCAGCACCTGGGCGACACCTGTCAACGCCACGGGATCGTCGGGATCCAGCTTGAGCACCTTCCTGCCCATTTCCATCATCTTCTCGGCATTGTTGGCGGTTTGATAGCTTTGCATCGCCTGGCTATACAACAGCACCCTCAGTTCACTGTCCGGAAACTTGGCAGCGAAATCATCCGCGGCCTTCTCCATGGCAGCCGGATCATTCGCGGAGGCCTTAGCTGCGTTATAGGCGTCATATTCCGGCTGGGTTTTGGCCTGGGGCGGCCGTTTGGCCGGAGGCTGCGCGGGCGTCGTCGCTGGGGGCGCCTGGCCGGCCGGCTGGGCAGGCGTTTGCCCCAGCACAAGAGTGGACAACGCCAGCACTCCAATGAATATCGCTGCTTGCTTCATGCTTTCTCCTCGATCCGAATCCTAAGTTGAAAATGCCTGTTCACCGCCGACCCTATTGCGACCGGCTTGGCGGCTCATAAGGTTGCTGCAAGCCGCGCTCGGCCGCCGCCTTGGCTTCCGGCAAGGATGAGCCTGCGTTGAGCGCGGCCCGGTAATGTCCCAGAGCCGCCGCGCGGTTCTCCTGCAAATCAAAAATTCTTCCCAGGTAGATATGCGACCAGGCCACTACTTTGGGCTCGTGGGTCGTATCCAGGGCGTGTAAGAAATAATTGCGCGCACCCTGCATGTCGCGGTTAATGGTGGCGACTTGTGCCAGGATGAACCAGGCGCGGCCCGGGTCGCCGGTTTTTTCGTCCAGCGCTTGTTGCGCAAGTTTGCGGGCATCGTCAGCCTCGCCGGCGGAAAGTTTCTGCTGTGCCTGCATCAACAACCCGCTCCCCACGGGACGCGAGAAATGCAACAGCTCGGGGTCTGCGGTGGCGGCAAAATGGATGGCTTCTGCTCGCTTCTCCTCTTTTCGTACATCGATGTTGCTCAGCAGGGTGACATAGGAAGTTCGCAGCCCCGCGGGGTCTTTCTCAAAGCGGATGAGTGCGTCGTAGAAATAACGCGTCAGCACGTAACCCTGCGTCGTCGAATTCTCGACTGCCTGCTGTCGCTGTTCCTCCGACGCCTTGCGGAATCTCAACATGCGGGCTTCAATAGCCCGGATGAAAGACTCCGTCACCAGCAACGAAACATCTGCTTTGAAGCTGTCGTCCATCGGCGACGCTTTCACCGTGGTCAGCAGAGGTTTCAGGTTTTCCATGAGTGCGGGATATTTGAGTGCAAAGGGATCCAGCAGATAGTGCAGATAGGTGTGTTGGATCTGGTCCATCTTCAACGACGACCCGGGCCCGGGCGAAACCACCACGTAGTAGTCCGACCCGTAATTGCGCGCGTTGGTTTGTTGAGGAGCTCCCATCGGATCGATATAGACGATAAATTGGCTGCCCAGATATCCGGCCGAGGGCAGCTTTAAGTACACCTCGGTGTCAAACATCATCCGGGCAAGCGCCTCATGGTAGCGTTCGGTCAGCGCCGAGTAGGCCAGATGGTGCCGCTCCCAGATCGCCTGCAGTCCCGCTTTCTGATAAAAGTTTCGCAACAATGGCAGAACTCCCAACAGGGAGGTGGCATCGGGCGGAAGATCAGTATCCTTCACTTTCGAGCTGAGCACGGGCGGAGGGCCGAGGTATAGGGCCAGCGAAACATACCGCGCTAAAGTCCTCGAAGGATCGGGCTGCTGATGTTCTTCGTAGAATTGGCACAGCGCCTGAGCCGATTCCTGCGCCTCGCTCGAAGCCCGAAGGTTCTGTGTCACTTCGGCGCGAATTTGAGCCCGCAACGGGTCAGACACGCTGAGCTCCTGGTCATATCCACACGTATTTATAGCGGTGAGCACCACGAACAAGGGCTCGCTCACGTCCAGGGTGGCACTTGGTTCGCTCTCGGCGAAGCAAAGCCCTGCCAATAGCACGATCGCGGACGCACACCAGACGCGTCGAAATCCAGAACTCAGGGAAGCCTCCTCGAGGCCAGCGGATTGACCGAATACGCCTTAAGTTTAAGAGGTTCGCCGCAGGGGGTCAATTGCAAGCTCAGTGTCCTCGACCCGCACGCTGGCAACCTGTGCAGCTGGAATTCAGCCAAAGGAAACACGGTTTGACGACGAACCATCAACGGCGGAAGCGACTGAGCCCTAGCCCCTCACGCTGATCTTCGAAAAGGACAATACTGCGTGGCCTGAGGTCGGAACTCCCATCGAGAGGGCAGGACGAAACCGGGTGAAGGTGGTGAAAATCAGCATGTCTTTCTTCACCTGCGGAAGGCGCGCCTCGTCTTCCTTTGCTCCGGAGAGAATGCGATAGTCTTCCACCCTTCCGGTGGAGTCCACGTAGGCTTCGATCACCAATGAGTCGTCGTTAATCGAATCCAGCGCGGAACCGAGTGCCGACTGTTGCAGCTGGGGAGCGGTATACAACATCAACGGCACATCCGAGTTATTCGCCTGCAGGGGCGCCAAGAAACCCATCAGCATCACGAAGACTAGAACCGCGGTCACCAGTCCCATGGTGGCCGGTACCATAAACGCGTTCAAAATGTTTTCCAGCTGAATGCCAAGATTATCGAGGTAAGGTCGCCGCACGCGTGCCGCTTCCTGCGAAATGGCAACGCGCAACCGGAGCGCCAGATCCGGCGGCGCTTTGCGCGAACCCAGGCGGGAGAGCAAACGTTGCGTCGCCTGCAGCGCGCCATATTCCCGCCGGCACCCGATACAGGATGCGAGGTGTTGAGTCAAGTCTCGCATCTGGGCTCCGGTCACCGCACCATCAAGGTATGGAGAGAACAGGAGCTTGGCCTCGTAACAACTCATGGCATCACCTCTAGCGGTCTGCCAGCAGAAATCTCAGAGCTTGTCACAGGCTCATGGCTCGCCGGCGGATCGATGCCCGGCGAATTGATGGCCCTTAGCCCCAACTCCGATCCAGTTTCACGGACGTAGCCCATCAAGCGGCGCTTCAGGGCTTCACGCCCGCGGGTCAATCGCGACTTCACTGTGCCCAGAGAGACTTCTGTGATTTCTGCGATTTCTTCGTAAGACATTTCTTCCAGATCGCGCAGAATGACTGTGGTTCGGTAAGGCTCGGGAACATTGCGCAATTCCTGGTCCACGCGCGCCCGTACTTCGTCGTGCACAACGAAGTCGAAGGGCGATTCCGCCGGGTCTATCAGCGCTTCGCATACCGCGGGGGTGGGGCCAGTCTCGGTTTGCATTGGTTCCATCGAAGTTTCGCGCGCCTTGTGCCGGAACCACCACCGCCGCCGGTTCGACGCTTCATGCACAGCGATGCGGTAGATCCAGGTTTTCAGGCTGGAGTCGCCGTGAAAATGTTTCATGCCCCGAAAGACCTTCAAGAAAACTTCCTGCGTAGTGTCGGCCGCGTCGCCAGGATCCGCCACGATGCGGTACACCACGCTATAAATGGGCTGGTGAAACTCGCCGATCAGCCAGGCATAAGCTTCCTCGGACCCTGCTTTCAACTCCGCGACGATCGCCGATTCCTCGGCCCGAATCCCTAACGCACTCGCAAAATCGGCCACCTGGTTGCTCCTGCCATTACTTCATGGCGCACCGCACTATTATAGTTCTCTTGCCGTGCGCCTCACCTAAAAAGAACCTAAACCCTCCCCCGCTGATCTATTAGACCCCACGGGGGAGGAGCGGGTTCCATTGCCGGTAATTCATTTACTTTCAGAAGGATCCGCTTACCCCAACCCTGCTACTGAGGTTTCGGTTTGCGGTTTGCGAGGGCTGAGGTTGTGGCTGGCTCGATGCAGTGCTGGGTTTGGGGGCGGACTTCTTCTTTGCAGGGGGTTTCTTGGGCGGTTCGGTATCGTCGACGATCACCTTCTTCGGCGGCGGTGCAGGTTTGGCCGCAGCCTGGGCGGCCAGTAACGCGCTTCGAAGGTGCGTCAGCTCCGTTTCTTTTGCTCCCGCCAGACTCTCCAGGCGCTCGGCAAGAGTGCGCCGGCAACGCTCAAAACTACTGAGATCGTTGCCCAACGATTGGTACTCGTCCTTCGTGCCAAAGGCCCCGGCGGATTCCGCCACGGCGCCCAAAACATCGTAAAGCGCGTCCAGGTTGCGGTAGAGCTTGAAGGTTGCTGTCAGATCTTCCGGAGACGCCCGCAGCTGGGCGATGATCTCGGGCAGCGCCGATGTCAAGTTGCGCTCGATCGAGTCCACGTTGGCCTGCGTCTGGCGTTTGCTTCCGGAATCGATCTTCCACTTTTCAATCCGGAGCTTCGCCAGATCCAATTGCGTAGTCTGAGAACTCTGCTCCAATTGTGAAAGCAGAAGATTGAGTTCACTGATGGATGAGTAGGCCACTGGAGGGGAAGCTCCAGTTTGCCCGCCGGGTGCAACTTGCGCGCTCGCCATCGTTACGCAGAGAGGCAGGAGCAACACGCAACTGAGGCAGGGAATGGGGGCTCGCTTCATGGGCTCGTGAACAGCTTCAGCATACTTAAGTTCGCCGTGTTTCGCAAAATGGATAGGCCGCAAGCGGTTTGACTATCGCCTTCACGTGGGCGAGAATTGATTTAGCCTTGGTTTTTGTTCCGCGTGGGCCTGTGGCGCAGCTGGGAGCGCGCTTCCATGGCATGGAAGAGGTCGTCGGTTCGATCCCGACCAGGTCCACCAAGTTCAATACTTGAAAACTGAGAACTTAAGACTGAGAACCGAGAACTGGTTCTAATTCCGACCGCTTCTATTTGATTCTGGCTTAGGGTCGCAAGTTTCTCAGGGTCGAATCTCAATCGGCGTTCCCTCCGGAACAGCAGCCATATCTCATCCATTTCCTGGTCCGTTACCGCGATGCAACCATCCGTCCAGTCCATCATGCGATGAAAGCTTTCTAGCCAACCTAACCCATTGGGCAAACCATGAATCATGACGTCGCCGCCCGGATTGAGCCCGAGCGTCACTGCTTTTATGCGATCTTCCGGATTCGGATAAGAAAGACGAAGTTGATGAAAAACCAGGTTCGCACGCCGCCGATTATAGCTCCAGCGATCATTCCATAATGCTAGGCTGATTGAGTGGCAAAATCTCTTGGAATTCTTGCTTCCGCTGCGCTGGTCGCCCTCACGGCGGTGATCACGAGCCAGGCCTTCGCAGCACCGGCAAAAGACGCTCCCGTCAAATCCTGGTCAGTGCATTGGCAGCCTGAGCGCGTGGTCAACGGCACTCCCATGGTTATTCGCGTGGTTTCGTCCGTCCGCCTTCAGTCTCTCTCGGGAAAATGGTTGGAACACGACGTTTTCTTCAACTATGACGCCGCCAGCAAATCGTGGTACGGAATTGCAGGCATCAGCTTAGAGACCGGCCGAGGCACCTATGGGCTTACTTTGAAGGGAACTACTGCTGCTGGCAAGGACATCTCATTCCTGCAGAAAATTCGTGTACGAGCCGCCAAGTATCCAAGAGTAGCTGTGACGGTTGCTCCCAAGTTTACCGAACCCAGTCCCGAACAATTACAGCAGATCGATCAGGATAAGGTCCTTAAACAGAAAATATTCGAGCACGTGGAGCCGGAGCGGGAGTGGAGCGGCAGTTTTCGCCCGCCGGTGAACGCGCCCACTACCGGTGTTTTCGGTACGAGCCGCGTTTTTAACGGCAAAGTGCAGAGTACGCATCAGGGACTCGACTTCGCGGTACCCCAGGGTACGCCAGTCTCCGCGATAAATGCCGGAACGGTGCTGCTGGCGCGGCCGCTGTATTTTGAAGGTAATTGCGTGGTCCTCGACCACGGACAAGGTCTGCTCACACTCTATATGCATCTTTCCGAGTTCAGGGTCAAAGAAGGAGATCAGGTAACGGCAGGGCAAGAACTCGGGTTGAGCGGCGGCACCGGACGGGCTACAGGTCCCCACCTTCACCTTGCCGTCCGCTGGCAGGGAATCTACCTGAATCCCGCAACCCTGCTTGCACTAAAGCTTCCCTAGGTTCTGCGCTCGAAGCGAACCCGCTCAGGCGTTGCCGGTTGAAGCTTGAGGACGTCCGCTCGCTAACCGGGTGAGCGAAGCCAGTGAACCGCGCAAGCCCAATTTTTTCACCAGCCTGTGCAGATAGTTGGGGTGAACTCCCAGAATGCTGGCCGCTTCGGTAAAGCTTCCCTTTCCTTCCTGCAGCGCGCCAAGAATCAGGTGCTTCCTCAACTCGTTTAGCGCGGTTTGATAATTCGCTTGATGCAGCCCCGGGGCTGGATTTCGGTAGAGGACCGACGTGGGCAGGTCCTCAGGCTTGATCTCGTCCGAGAAACTCATCACCAGCGCTCGTTCCACCGCATTTTCCAGCTCACGAACATTCCCCGGCCAGTTGTGATTCACCAGGTAAGCCATGGCTTCCGAGGAAATCTGCTTGGGCCGCAACTTGCACTTGGCGGCAAACTTGGTCACCGACTGCTCGGCGAGCAGAGGAATGTCTTCCCGGCGCTCGCGAAGCGGCGGCAACACCAGCGATACAACATTCAGACGGTAGTAGAGATCCTCGCGAAAAGTTCGTGCCTTTACCGCAGCTTCCAGGTTCTGATTGGTGGCCGCGATCACGCGGACGTCCACGAAAATCGTATGCGTTCCCCCCAGCCGCTCGAACTCCCGTTCCTGCAACACGCGCAGAAGTTTGGCTTGCAAAGCCGGCGCCAGCTCGCCAATTTCGTCCAGAAAAATCACGCCCCCATCGGCCATTTCCAGACGGCCCTTTTTCTGTCCGATCGCGCCAGTAAACGCTCCCCGCTCGTGGCCAAAGAGTTCGCTCTCCAGCAGCCCCTCCGGGATGGCTGCGCAATTGATGGCCACGAAGGGCCGGTTCGCACGTGGACTGTTGCGGTGAACGGCCCGGGCCACCAGTTCTTTTCCGGTGCCGCTTTCCCCCACCACCAGCACATTCGAGTCCGTCGGCGCCACTCGCGAAAGAAACTGATAGACCTCCTTCATGCGAGCGCTTTCTCCCACCATGTTGTGCTGCAGATTCATTTCGGTGGTCAGGCGCAGGTTTTCCTGCTCCAGCCATTGCAGGCGGCGCGCATTCTCCAGCGCGACGGACGAAATCCCCGCGATGCCGGTCACCAGTTCCAGGTGCTCTTTGTCGAAGCGGGCGGAAGAATCGGTCGTATCCAGGTAAATACATCCGATCACCTTCTGGAAAACCGTCAGGGGCACGCACAGCAGCGACCGGATATTAACGCTTGCCGGGCCATCGACAGAACCGATCCCTTCGCTGCCCGGCACGTCCGCGCCCAGCACGGCGATACCCTGATCGAGCACCTTGCGCGTGATCGTCCGGCTCACGCGGACGGCTTCATCCCGTTGCTCCGCCCGGTGGCGCGCAAACACCGAAGAAAATCTCTCCCCGCCCCTCCCGTCCAGCAAGATGGCGCCATGTTCCGCCGGGACTACTTCAAACAGCCGCTCCAGGATCTCCTCCTGCAGCTGCTCCAGGTCAGGGATCGACTGAACTGCCTGACTGATCTTCAACAAGGCATTCAAGTTGCGCCCAAGACGCGACGCGGGGGACAATTCGGTCAGGATTCTCTCCGGGTGCAGATAGACCGTGTCCTGCGGGTGGATCTGGGCGGTTGCACGAGTGAGGCCATCGTCAAACTCTACCGGGCCCGTGACTGGCTCTCCGCCGGCTTCTCGCAGCGAGTAGACCAGGATGGAATTGCCTACGGTGATCTGATCGCCGTGATTTAACTGGGCCTCCTGGACCGTAACGCCGTTTACATACGTCCCGTTGCGGCTTCCCAGGTCCTGCAGCTTGTAGGTTCCATCTTCGCGCCTTAGAAGGCAGTGACGCCGCGACAGTGCGGGGTCACCAATGGGTATTCGGTTCGAAGGGTCCCGGCCAACTTGTACTTCTTCGCCATCCAAAACAAACACGGAGTCGCGCAATGGTCCAGCTACCACCAATAGCCTCGGTTTCACGTTGGGGCACCTCGGTATTTCCGTGCCTGTCTATCACGTTCCCAAGACGGGAAAACGCCTGCCCAGTTCTTGTTCGGCTATCCGAACAGATAGACCACTCAAACCTTTTGGTTATGGATGAAGGGCTGCCGCCTAAAATGTGACCCAGGTGGATGTGAGTAACTGCATTATTGTAAATCACTTACAAGAGATGTCGAAAGCGCAGGTGAGCCTGCGGGAATTGGCTTACCGCGTGCACTTTACGTTTCGGGCGTGCGCTCGGCAAAGCGATGGGGGAAGCGCTTCGCTGCAGTCTTGCCGGGAAACCGCCCATTGGGAACCCGAGGGACCCCCTCATCGGGTTCCCAATGTTGTTTTCGCGGTCTAGATGGGGCCGAAAAACCGTAAACAATCTCAAAAACTTATCGGGGAAAGACCGAGCGGGAGTGAATCTTGTTCGGAAAACCGGAAAACGTGACTTGCCTAGCCGCCCATGGCCGTCGGTAATTCGACGACGGGTGCCGCCGCTTCTTCTACGGGAACTCCATCGCGAAACGTTACCGTTCGTCCCGAGATAGCCGGAATACGCTCTCCCGGCACCAGGATCCCTACCAGATTCAATGGATCGGCAGCTGAGATCGTGATGTTGTCGCCTGTCAAAGGCAGCTTGCGGGTCGCCCGCAACGACTCGACCGCAACCGGAAGCGCGAACTGCTCGCCCAAAAAGCCGTCGACGAAGCGACCGCCGCGAAGCTCGCCACGATCCTCTAGTCGCCGGAATGCGTACAGCAGCTCGCGCCACTTGGGCAGGTTGGGTTCGCGGGCAAGAAGGTCTCGGAAGACCACACCATAGCGTTTAAGAAGCATCCAGCATGTCGCTTCGACAGCTTTATTGCGGTCGGTGACCGGCCCGGTGTGCAAGACCGCCCAGCGTCCCGCGTTATGCCGAGGACGCGCCGTGCGCCCGCTTCCTTGTCCCGCGCGCCTCTTTGGGATCAATGAGCGAGCGCAGATTATCAAAGCCATCGGCCGTTACCAATCCCGCTGCCACAAGCTCCCAAAGAGCAGTTTCGATCTCGGATTTCAACTTCCCGGTGCCTCGGACTACATCGACGAAGAATGAAGCCCCGCGCTGACGCAGGAAATCGAGCACCTGGTGTGCAGCTGGGCCCAACCCTCGAGCTTCGGGCTGGCTTTCAGCGGGATGCTGCGGCGCCATCCAATCGGCTTCCTCGCGTAGAAAGAAAGTAATGGGCGCTACGCTTGTCGGGATGACTCGCCGTTTGCCTCCAGTCGAATCCTCGAGCGTCGCGGGATGGGGCGAGAGCCGGCCCCAGCCCACGGCGCCAGTGAGGCAAAGCTGGTCGAGCCATTTCGGATCATAGCCAGCGACGCGCCGCCCCAAAACCTGCCGCTCCCAGGCGTTAGCGGGGATCTCGAAGCCTTGCAGTTGCCGCAGAATTTCGAGCGTTCCACGCTCTCCGACCACTTGCGATCCTGGAGCCACGTGCTGCCAGCGCAGCAGCCAGCGCATGAATTGCGCGGCAGTGACCGGTTCAATCTGCTTGCGAAGGGTGGCGACCGTAAGGCGATGGATCCGCGCCAGCAGTCGCCGCTCACACCACTCTGTCTCCGATTCATGTGGGCGCGGGCGACTCGCCCGCGATTCCATATCTGTGAATTTTCCTCGCAACACCGCCCCGCTAGCTTCCATCCGCAGCAAGGCCTTTTCAATCTCGGCAGCCGAGAGTCCAACCAGCGCTCCCAATTCCTCCGCAGACGTAGGCCCGATATGCGCCATCCAGCCGGTGACCATCGCCAAGACGGCGTCGTCCGGGGAAGGTACTTCACCTTGAAGTTCAGCGGGTTGCGGCTCAAACTTTGCCTCGGGGAACAGGACAGTAAACATCCGAGCCCGCTCCGCCGCCACCCAGTAGAGCTTCCGCCCTCTGAATGCTCTTATTGCTCTATTCTGCTCAACTAGTCGATCGAAGTGAGCACTCCAGTCCGCAGCAATGGCTTTGGGGAGAAGGGCGCCCTCGCCCGTCTGGCGGAGCGACGCTCCGCTGTTCTCAGCGAGCTGCAGCTCGCCTGCCGGAGTGTGTGAATCCGGAGCGTTCAAGCCGGGATCGCTCGCACCCTCCGGCAGCGCCACCAGTGTATGCAGCACATCGTGCAGCTCATCGGCATCGCGCACATCGGGCCAGGCTTCCTCGCGCACCTGCGCGATAGCGGCGGCATCAAGCTTGCCCACTTCCTCCAGCACCGACTCCGGCAGAATCCGCCGCATCTCCACCGCGCGCGCGCGTCTTTCCTCAAGCGGGGCATCGTCGAGATAGGCATATGGATTCGCGTTTAAAATTTCATGCGAGAACTGCGACGGCACCGGCGTATCCACCGCGACGCAGCGAATTCGCCCGTCTTCCATGCGGCGCAACAGATCTTTCAGACCCTCGAGATCCATAGCTTCGGTGAGTACGTCTTTCATCACTTCGTTGACCAGCGGATGGTCCGGAATCTGAATGTCGCCGACAATATTTTCCTGACAAGCTGCTACGTCGGGAAATACAGACGCCAGCAGATCGTCCGAACGCATGCGCTGAATCTGTGGAGGGACTTTCTTGCCGCCTTGAAAACGCAGCAAAGCCAGAGCGCGATTCGCGTCCCAGCGCCAACGTGTGCCGAAGATGGGCGAGGCCAGCGCCGCCTGTTCCAAAACCGGCTGAACAGTCTCTGCGTTCAGAAAGTGAAAGACATCGCCCAGGGGGAAACTATGCTGCTCGGCCAGCGCGATGTTGAGTCCGTTGTCGGTTGCGGCCGCCTGCAGTTCAAAGTTGAAACTTCGGCAAAAACGCTTGCGCAGCGCCAATCCCCAGGCCTTGTTAATTCGCCCGCCGAAAGGCGCATGGATCACCAGTTGCATGCCGCCACCTTCGTCGAAAAAGCGCTCGGCGATGATCGTCTGCTGCGTCGGAACCGCGCCTAGAACTGCGCGGCCTTGCAGGATGTATTCAATGGCTTGCTCGGCCGCAGAGTCGTCGAGGCCGCATTCTACTTTCAGCCACGCGACGGTATCAGCGACAACAGGCTGGGTCGCTGAGAATCCCACCGGCGAGACGTTAGGCAATCGGTCACTGATCTCCTGGCGCAAATCAGCTACTCGCTCCGACAGTTCCTGCGTTCGCGCCGGCGCTTCTCCCAGCCAGAAAGGGACTGTGGGCGGCGCCCCGTGAGCGTTCTCCACCAGCACACGCCCGGATTTGCTCTCGATCCGGCGAACCCTCCAGGAAGTATTGCCCAACAGAACGATGTCGTCGCGGGTGCTCTCGATGGCAAAATCCTCGTCGAGTGTTCCGACGACCGTGCCTTCCGGCTCGGCGACCACCGTGTACAGCGCAGTGTCGGGAATTGCACCCCCGCTGGTGATTGCTGCCAATCGCGCGCCTCGCCGCGGCCGCACTTTTCGGTTCACTCGATCATGATGAATGTATGCGCCATAGCGTCCGCGCCGGGCTGCAATGCCCTCAGAAAGCATTTCGAGGATCGCGCCGTACGTTTCGCACGAGAGATTGCGGTAGGGATACGCCCGCTTCAATAGGGCGAACAATTCGTTTTCATCCCAACCGCCCGTACCTTCCTCTGACTGCGTGGCGACAGCCGCCCAAGCCTGCTCTGAGGGCAGTCGAAGGGACTGCCCGGTCGAGCGAAGCTCGACATTCGCCTGCGCTCCCGCCGCACACGACGCCACAATCTGCTGCGCCAGTATGTCCAGCGGAGATTCGGGAATCATGAGCCGATCCAGTTCCCCATGCCGGATCGCCCGCACCAGCGACGCACACTCCAGCAGGTCGTCGCGCGTCGTGGCGAAAAATCGTCCCTTCGGGACTGCGCCCCGCCAGTGTCCCGAACGCCCCACCCGCTGCAGCGCCACCGCAATCGCACGCGGCGAACTGATCTGCACTACCAAATCCACCGTGCCAATATCAATGCCAAGCTCCAGCGACGCCGTTGCCACCAGAACCTTGACTTGCCCTTCCTTCAGCTTCTTCTCCGCCGTCAGCCGCAACTTGCGCGACAGGCTTCCATGATGGGCCGCGACGTTGTCTTCGCCCAGTCGCTCCGCCAGTTGATGCGCGATCCGCTCCACCAATCGGCGCGTATTCACGAACAGCAGCGTCGACCTGTTCTGCTCGACCAGCGCCACCAGCCGGTCGTAAATCTCATCCCACATTTCGTTGGTTGTGATCGGCCCCAAAGGCGACCCTGGGATTTCTACCGCCAGGTCGAGCTGCCGCTTGTGTCCGATGTTCACAATCACCGGATCAGGCCTGCCATTGCCGGTCAGAAAACGAGCGACTTCTTCAATCGGCTTTTGCGTGGCCGAAAGCCCGATGCGAACCGGAGCGCGCTCCGCCAACGCCTCCAGCCGCTCCAGCGATAGCGCCAAATGCGCTCCCCGCTTGTCGTCGGCCACGGCGTGAATCTCGTCCACAATCACCGTCTCCACATCGCGCAAAATCTTCCGGCTGCTCTCCGCCGTGAGCAAGATGTAGAGCGATTCCGGCGTGGTCACCAAAATATGCGGCGGCCGCTTCAACATCGCCCGCCGTTCGTGCATCAGCGTGTCGCCAGTGCGGACGGCGGTGCGAATCTCCGGCATCAGCAGGCCGCGCTCACCGGCCATTTGCAGAATCTCCGCCAGCGGCACTTCCAGATTTTTCTGAATGTCGTTGCCCAGCGCCTTGAGCGGCGAAATGTACAGCACTTCCGTCCGGTCGTGCAGATCGCCCGCCAGCGCCTTGCGCACCAGCCGATCGATACACGCCAGAAATGCGGCCAGGGTTTTGCCCGATCCGGTGGGCGCGGAAATCAGTGTCGCGTGGCCGGCCAGGATGTGCGGCCATCCTTGCTCCTGCGGTTCCGTGGGCGTGCCAAATTTGCCGACGAACCACTCCGCCACTATGGGATGGGCCCAGGCGAGCGAAGCGGGAAGGGAAGACATCCTCGAATTCTACCATAGCTGTTTCGTATATTGTTCGCCTCGCATTCAGGCCTTCTGTCCCACTTCGGCACCAACATTTTCTCCCTTGTGACATCCGACCTTTTCCACTGTCACGCCACCCCATAGTCTTTTCTTCCGATACCAGTCGGCGAAAGGGACTCTCATGTTCCGGAAATCACTCGCATCCTCTCTGGCGGTGTTGGCTCTGCTAGCCACCGCCAACGCGTCCCTCACTGAAATCCGCCACGACTTTCTCAACCAGACCGAGACTTTTTCGGCAACCAGCGTGATGACCGCCCCTTCCGCCGACGGCAGCTACCTGATGACGGTCTATCTTGACCAGCCGCTGGGGGGAACGGTCGCCGCCACCATTGCCTGGATCGACGAGAACGGCGCCCCGCAGCAATATCAGGTATTTGGCGGCACCGGTGTTTTCGCCGTCCGCCTGCAAGCAGGTACCACCTTGACCGTTCAGACTGCTGGCTCGGTCAGCGGCAGCTACAACTTGTTTGTGGATGGTGTGGGCTTTTGGAACTAAGGAGACACCCATGAAAAGCCCGCGTTCGCTCGCTCTGCTATTGCTGCTGGCCGCGCTGCCTGCCCATGCGGGACTGACCCGCGTAGCTAAGGATTTTGTCAACCAGACTGCGGTTTTCTCCGCCACTCAAGTCATGACGTCGCCCTCCAGCGACGGCAGCTACTTGATGTCGCTGTTTATCAACCAACCGCCTAAGTCTAAGGGGGCCGTGCTTGCCACGCTGCGCTGGACCGATGAGCAAGGGGCCCAGTTCAGGAATCTGTCCCTTCAGGACAATAACCTTCCGCAAAGCGCGGTCTTTCCAATTCGAGTGCTGGCCCACACCGCCGTCACCGTGGAAACCAGCGGAACCATCGGGACCAGCTACGACCTTTTTGTCCGGGGTGTAGGATTCTGGGTCCCGGGCACAGGGGCCGGTTCGCTCTCCGATTACCACAAGAATCTTCTGCTCTGGACGAACGCTACCTATCCCAACCGCCAAGTTGTACTGACGGCAACGGCCGCGGACAAGAGCTATCTCTTGAGAGCAAATATCAACGAACCGGCGAACACTAGTAATGACATCATGTGCCTCAGCATTCTATCCACCGACGAATATTCCCGAAGTCTGACCGAAACCGCTTGCGCCAACTTGAATGGAGCGCCAGCCATGATGATGTTCCCTCTGCGCGTCAAAGGAGGAACGGCAGTTCAGTTAGTCACGTTCCATGCCGGGTCGCCCATGTGGGGCGGTTCACCCACTTACAACGTCACCGTGGATGCGATTGGCTTCTGAGGTACGCACCATTAACTGAATGGTGCGGACGTTCGATCAACGCCGTGGCGTATCAGGATGCTAGAATCCCCGCGATGCCCACATCATTGTCCGCTCAGGCGCGCGCCAAGAAGGTCAAGCTCCTGCTCTTCGATGTCGATGGCGTCCTCACCGATGGCAAGCTGTTCATTTTTCCCGCTCCCGCCGGAGCGCAGCAAACTATTCTCGAGCAATCCGCCAAGCACGGCGGCCAGGGTGGATTTGGCCTGCACAGCCAGACCCTGATCGAGGCCAAGGGCTTCAACGCGCACGACGGCACCGGGATCTCTTTGGCACGGCTTGCAGGCATCAAAATGGGCCTGATCACCAAACGTCTCTCGGAAACCGTCGCCTTGCGCGCCCGCGATCTCAAGCTCGAACACGTGCATCAGGGCATTCAGGACAAGCTGACTGTATTTCGCGAGATTCTGCAGCAGGAGAAACTGCAACCCTCCGAAGCCGCTTTTGTCGGCGATGACGTGATTGACCTTCCTGTCATGTGGAATTGCGGCTTCGCCGTCGCCGTGGCCAATGCCCGCGATGAAGTAAAGCGCGACGCCCACTACGTTACCGCGCACTCCGGGGGAGATGGCGCTTTGCGCGATGTCATTGAGTTCATCTTGAAAGCGCAAGGGAAATGGAAGCAGGTGCTGGCAGCCTATATTGGAGAAAGAAGTCCTGGAACCGGCTCCTAGCTTTTGACCTTTAGCTCTTAGCTACCCCGCCGTGGCAGACTAACGGGTTTCGGTTTAGCTAAAAGCCAAAAGCTAATAGCTAAGAGCTGGTTCACCTAAGAGCTGAAAAGAAAAAACCCACCGGCCGTCTGCTTGGGGCGTGCTCGGGTCGACGACCGATGGGCTACCGTTTCTCCTTACTCACCCTGTTGTTTTCAGGAGTTTTGGCAACTTTAACCCCCGCGCCTACGGAAGTCTCGTCACGTTTTGTAAAGAATTGTAAGCGTCCCCGAAGCGTTAGGATTCACTCGGGAATCGTCACCGGCTTGGTCGTCATCAGGGCTGTAAAGCGCGGATCTTTGCGCAAGGCGGCAAACTCGTCGTCCTTGTACACGTCATCGATCTTCTTGTAACCGTCTTCGATGGCCCGCCGCAGGTATTGCAGCGATTTGTCATTTGCGCCCATCTTGGCATACAGCCTTGCCACCACATAGTCGTAGCGAGCCCGGTCCTCTGGCGACGACATGCGTGCCTGGATTCCGTTGCGCCCCGTGCGCTCCAGAATGTCCGGATCCAGCTGCAGCGCGTGGTTATAGGCCTCCACTGCCTTCTCAAACTGTTTCTTGGAAAAGTAGGCCGCACCCAGATTGCTGAAATACGACGCTTCTTCCGGACGAAGTTCGATCGCCTTCAGGTATTGCTTGATGGCTTTGTCGTATTTCCGCTGTTCGTAACACACCGCTCCCAGGTTGTTGTGAGCCACAGCGTTCTGGGGGTTGAGTTTGATCGCGCGTTCAAAGTCCTTGCTGCTTTCCGGGTAGCGCTTCAACTGCAGCTCCGCGAAACCGGCCTTGACGTAAAGCGTGGCAGAATTCGGCTCTTTCTTGAGGGCCGCGTGATAGTAATCAAGGGCGTCGAAATACAATTTTTCTGCGCGTAGTTCGTCGGCCCGCTGTTCCAAGTCTTGGGCAGTCGCGCTCGCAGCAGGCGGCTCGGCCCGTCGCATCGGCGGGCTTACTTGGAGTCGCTCTGAGGAGTTTTCAGTTGAGGGGGGAGATTGATGGGCCAGCGCCGGGGCCAGGGGAATCAGGGCAGCCAGCGCGAAAACCAAGGCATGACCACGCATAAGCTTACCTCCCGCTAATCGTCACACGGGCCGCTCACTCAGAGGGACGCCCGCGAAGCTAGTGAGGCCCGTCTCCGCTACCCTCCGCAGGGGTTGACGGCGGAGGATTAGACGTTTTGTCATCCTTAAAGATACCCGCTAATCGGCCCAGAAAACCCTTTTTCTTTTTGCTGGCGTCCTCGTTCGAGCTGGCCGCATTTTCCGGTTGGGCTTGGGCTGGAGGGGGTGGCAGAGCCCGGTCCGCGCCTCCGAATACGCGCGAGAAGAAGCCCCTCAATCCTGTCCCCTGATCACAGGTCTGGTTCGGTTCGGTACCCGCAATAAATGCCGCGCTGTAGCTTTCCGGGCAAGCCGGAGTCGCCAGCAGATTGGTTTGCTTGTCCAATTGCACGTCCACCACTCCCGCGGGCTGGTTGAACGGTTTAACGTCCGAGTACTCCGGCAGCGCGACGGCTTTCTTCATGAACTCTGCCCAAATAGGCGCTGCCGTCTGCGCCCCGCTCAGCCGCAGGTCGCTGTAATCGTCATATCCTACCCACACAATACAAAGGAGATTGCTCGTGTAACCCGCAAACCAGCCATCGTGCGAGCTTCCCGTTTTGCCCGCGGCAGGCGCGCTAAATCCGCGGGTGCGCACTGAATAGGCAGTACCAAAATTCAATACCCCCTCCATCATGTTGGTCATCACATAGGCCACCCGGGGATCCAGCACTTCCCGTTTCTCCGCGGTGAAATTGACCACCACATCGCCCTTCGCGTTGCGCACGGAGTTGACCACCAGAGGCGAAATCCGTTGTCCGCCATTGGAGAACACGGTGTAGGCGGCGGCCATGTCCACCGGAGTGGCGTCGTAAGCGCCCAACGCCATAGCGGGAGTCGCCTTTACTGACGTGATGCCGGCCGCTTTCGCCAGGTCAGCCACCTTGTCGTAACCCACCTGTTCCGCCAGCTTGACTGTGGCGTTGTTCAAGGAAAGCGCTAGGGCGTACCGCGCGGTCACCTCGCCGTGGTACTCCTCTTTGTAATTTCGCGGTTCGTAAATCTGATCGCCGTAGGCGAAAGTCGTGGGTTGGTCCTGCACCAGCGACGCCGGAGTAAACACCGGACTTGCGCCGTCCAGGGCCGTGTTCATCGCCGCCGCATAAACAAACGGCTTGAAAATAGATCCGGTAGGACGTTTCGCGATGGCGTGGTTCAACTGACTGAATCCGTAGTTGCGTCCCCCCACCAGCGCCAGAATCTCGCCAGTGTGGGGATTCATCGCCACCAGCGCCACCTGCGCGTCCGGGCCGGGCTGAATCTGATTTTCAAACTTATTCTTGCCCACTTTGATCCGCTTGGTGCGCATCTTCTTGACCTGCTCGTCCACCAGCTTCATGCCCATTTCCACGGACTGCGCCGCCGCTTTTTGCAGGTTGGGATCAAGCGTGGTGTAGATGCGGTACGTCTGATCATTCATCTGGCGCTCGTCCACCTTACTGATCAGAGTTTCGCGCACCAGGTCGACAAAGTAAGGCGCATCGCTGGCCTCCACGTTAGGAGGCGCGAGCTTCAGCGGCGTGGCTTTCGCCTTTTCGGCCTGCTCCTCCGTGATGGCATGGGTGTCCGCCATGCTGTCGAGAACTGTGTTGCGGCGTTCCAGTGCCCGCTCGGGATGACGGTAAGGCGACAAGTAGCTGGGCGCCTGGATCAATCCCGCAATCAAAGCCGCTTCCGGAAGCGTGATGTCCTTCAGGTCTTTGTTGAAATACGCCCGCGTGGCTTCCGCAAATCCGCTGATGGTGAACGATCCCCGCTGTCCCAAGTCCACCCGGTTGGCATAGAACTCAAAAATTTGTTGCTTGTTGAACTTCTGTTCCAGCTCCAGGGCAATCATCATTTCCGCGAGTTTGCGCTTGACCGTTTTCTCCGGCGTCAGGAAGAACGCTCGCGAAAGTTGCATGGTGATCGTGGATCCGCCCTGTTCGTGTCGCTGGTGCGTCACGTCAATCCACATGGCTTCTGCCAGGCGAATGAAATTCACGCCATTGTGTTGGAAGAAGCGTCGATCCTCGATGGAGACAACGGCGTCCACCAGAACCTTTGGAATTTCGTCGTATGTGACCACCTGCCGCTTGGAGCGTTGTTCCGCGTCGAACAGCGAGGTGATCATCTGCGGCTCAAGTTCGTAGGCATCGAGCTGTCCTGATGCGCCCTTGATGCTTGCCACCTGCCCATCCTGAATGCGGATGGTTGCGGGTTCAGGACTGTGATAAGAATCCGGCCCGGGTTTGATTTCGATGCCGCCCGCGAATAACCGGTAGCTGCCCATGGACGATTCGCCGTCCCGCTCGGCATAGCCGGCATGGCGAAGCTCGGCCGCTATCTCCTTTGCCTCAACCGGTTCGCCTTGTCGAATCGCACGGGGGATGGCGTAGATTCGCGCAGAATTGTTGAAGACCGGCCCCTTGAATCGCGCTTCAATCATCCGGTCAAACTTGACGTAGTAATACGCGAACGTACCGCTGGCGGCAGTGGCTAGAATCACAAAGGCCAAAAAAGCGGCGCGCAGCACTGGGTCTTGCGGTAATTTCCCCGCCCCACCGCCAGTCTTCGGGATTTTGAGCTTAATGGCCACGTGGTTTGGGAAGAATCCCTCGCGATGATAAGGCAGGCTGCTTCTCAGTATGACGGCGCGGCGCGCAATCTCGTTGCCCGTGGCTGGGCGAGCCCTCGCGTGGCTCTTCGGCCTGAGAGCCGTTTGCAGGCACAGAATAGGTCAAATCTGACGTAGCGATTACTCGACCTCTGAAGCTATTCTAAATCAGTTGGGGGCGGCCCGGCTTGCTAGAAGACACTCCGGTTCCGGCTGCTGGGGTCAAAATTCAAGTCCAGCGGGTAACCAGGCAGGTTCACATGCACGGTGTAAGGCGCGTCGATGCTCACAGAGCCGGCGTTCGCCACCCCTACCCGTTGCACCTTGATTTGTTCTTTTGCGATGGGGATATCCAGTTCCTGCGCCTTCTTGAACATCTCATCGCGAATGGCGTCCTCGCCCTTGGTGCTGTAAGTCATCATTTGCGCTTCGGTCTTGATCGCGTCCTGAAATTCGTAATTGGCGAAGTAGGGCGGGATGAGTTCGGCGCACAGATACACGACTGCAACCATTGCGAAGATGCCGACCGCCATTTTCATCGTTCCCATAATCCACTCCGCTCGAGCTGCACGCCAGCCAAAAAACTAGCTTGCAGACCTTAAATTCTTTGCGAAATACTCCGGTATTGACGCGATGCTAGCATCCTGCATTTCGCGTGTCGAGCGCCGAACGATCTCAACAGTGCCTTCGGTAACCTTCTTTCCCACGGTCACACGAAAGGGTATGCCCACCAGGTCAGCGTCTTTGAACTTCACCCCTGGCCTTTCGTCCCTGTCGTCTAGTAACACGTCGAAACCGGCAGCTTCCAGACGCCGGGCGATCTCCTCGGCCGTGGTCTTTAGTGTTTCATCCCTGACGTTCGTGGGCGTGATTACGATCTCGAATGGCGCAATCGAAGTCGGCAGCCAGAACCCATTGTCATCATTACTCTGTTCCACCGCCGCCGTCAGGATGCGCTCAATGCCAATGCCATAGCTTCCCATAATCGGCGTAACCTCTTTGCCGTTCTTATCGAGCACCCGCGCCCCCATCGATTCTGAATACTTATACCCGAGCTTGAAGATGTGCCCGATTTCCACCGCCGTATCAATCCGCAGCGGGCTGCCACAATTTGGGCATCCCTCTCCCGCTGCCACGCTCCTCAGATCGAGCATAGCCAGTTGGTGCGAAGTCGCGCCCGGGCACTAGATTTTTCAGGTGATAGTCCTCTTTGTTCGCACCCGCGATCAGATTGACGCGGCCTTCGTAGCGCGCGATCCAGCAGAAGGATCGGCTTTCCGTTGTCTTTCAAATCCTTGGCCCAGTCGATCCCGATGGGCCCAAGAAAACCCGCCGGCGAGCGGAACAAATCCTTGATTTCCTCTTCCTGCATCGGCCGCGCTTCTTTGCCTCCCAACGCCGAGTTCAACTTCGCCTCGTTGAGCTGATGGTCCCCGCGCATCAGAACCACCACCGCGCGCGACTTCAGCTTTCCGCTTTCTGGCATCTTTTTCATCGAGCATCAGCGCCAAAGTCTTCATCTTGTTCTTCGGCGAAACTCCGAGAAACCGCGCCACATCTTCGATCGTCTTCATTCCCGGCGTGTGGACCTCGAGCGGCTTGCCGTCGCCCTCGGGCTTCAGTTCCTCCACCGCCTCCAGCTTCGACGTAGCCTTTTCCAGATTCGCCGCGTAGTTGCACTTCTCGCAACTCACAATCTGGTCTTCGCCCGCAGGTGTGCGCACCACGAACTCATGCGACTGCGATCCGCCCATCGCCCCGGAATGCGCTTCGACCACCATGTATTTCAACCCGCAGCGATCAAAAATCCGGCAGTACGCGTCGTAATGCTTCTGATACGAAACATCCAGCCCCGCCGCATCGATGTCAAACGAATACGAATCCTTCATCATGAACTGCCGCACCCGCAGCAACCCCGCCTTCGGCCGCGCCTCATCCCGAAACTTGGGCGCAATCTGATACCAGATTTGCGGCAACTGTTTGTAGCTGCGCAATTCTTTGCGCGCAATCTCCGTCATCACTTCTTCTTCCGTCATGCCCAGGCAATAGTCGGCGCCCTTGCGGTCTTTCAAGCGGAACATGGTGTCGCCCATCGCCGCCCAGCGCCCGCTCGCCTCCCACAACTCACGCGGATGCACCGCCGGCAAATAAAACTCCTGCCCGATCTTGTCCATCTCCTGCCGCACGATGGCCATGATCTTGTTGAACGAGCGATTGCCCAGAAAAAGATACGAATAGATTCCCGCCGCGAGCTGCCGGATATAGCCCGCCCGCACCAGAAATTTGTGGCTCGCGACTTCGGCGTCCGCCGGCGCCTCGCGCAGCGTAGGAATGAACAGTTCTGACCAGCGATGCATAGGTGAAAGTCCCGAGCAGCAGGGAATTGGGTATTGTAAATGATCGCGTAAGAGCGGCTACGCTGTAGCGGAGGTTGAAACCCCGCAACAACCACGTGGGGACAGCCGCCCTCGGCTGTCCAGCCGAGTGCAGCTCGGCAAGGGGCTGGCTACTCTCCCAACGCCAACTTCGGTTGTTCTGTTTTCAGATCGCGGGAGCAGGCTCCCAGCTCCTCCCCATAGGGGCCGTGGTTCTTCCAATCACTGAAATCGGGGGTGTAGCATTCGCAAGACCGCCAAATTCCGGGGGCTCCCCTCCCGGACAGCCGAAGGCGGGCGTCCCCACGCGTCGTGCCGCTACCCCGCCAACTGCTTCAGAATCTCTTTCCCCAGCTTCTGCGCCTCGCCGAAAAGTTTCTGATATTCCACAAACTTCCGGTTCAGTTCCAGCGAGCGGTCCGCATTAAGTTTCTTGCGCAGAATCATGTCGCGCACATGGACTGGGTTGGGTAGCGTCGCGTCTTCGGTCAGTTCTTCCAGCGCCGTTTTTGGATCGTAGTGATACATAAGATTTGCTCATTGAAACATTGAATCATTGAGTCATTGAACGCCACGCCGCCGGCCTCGATGTTCAATGATTCAATGTCTCAATCACTCAATGATTCAACGTCTCAATCATCAATGACTCAACTCCTAAACCATCTCCGTTCCCCACAAATCATGCAAATGCACAATTCCTTCCAGTTTCCCATCGCCGTCAACCACTGCGAGTGACGTAATCTTCTTCTCTTCCATCACCGCCAGCGCCGACGCGGCGAACTCGTTCGCCGTGATCGTCTTCGGATTCTTCGTCATACACTCGCCTGCTGTCAGATCGAGCACGTCTTTGCCCCGTTTCTCCAGCAGCCGCCGCAAATCTCCGTCGCTGATAATACCAACTAGCTTCTCCTGCTCTACCACTGCCGTCACGCCCAGCTTCTTCCGCGACATTTCATAAATCACGTCTGGCATCTTTGTCTGCGCCGTGACCCGCGGCACTGCGTCGCCGGAGTGCATCAGCGACTCCACCCGCGCCAGCCGCTTTCCCAGCTTCCCCCCAGGATGCAAATTGGCAAAATCTTCTTCCTTGAATCCGCGTCTCTCCGCCAGTTCCATCGCTAGCGCATCGCCCAAAGCCAGCATCGTCGTGGTCGAAGCCGTCGGCGCTAATCCCAGGGAGCACGCTTCCTCAGCCACCGAGCAGTCCAGCGCCACATCTGCCGCCGCCGCCAGAGTAGATCGCGTGGCTCGGGCCTTCTCGCCCGCGTCCGTCGACCCTTTCGACGCCGCTTTGTGTGGGGGCTTTCGCCTCTGAGTTGCGCCGCCCATCTCATCGCACGTCATCGCCACCAGCCGCACCTGCAACCGCTTCAGCGTCGCCAGCAGCCGCAGAATTTCTTCTGTTTCCCCGCTGGCCGAGAGCGCCAGTACGACATCTCCGCGCACCACCATCCCCAGATCGCCGTGCACCGCTTCCACGGGATGCATGAATAAAGCCGGCGTTCCCGTGGAACTCAGTGTCGCTGCAATTTTCCGCGCCACGATGCCGCTCTTCCCCATGCCCGTGACCACCACCCGCCCCTGGCATCCATAGATCATCTGGACCGCGCGATTGAACGCATCCGCCATCGGCCCGGCGATGCGGTCTGCCAGCGCGCGCAGCGCCTCGGCCTCAATCCGCACCACATTTTCGCCAACTTGCTTCATGGAAGAGTGGATGTTAGCACGCTGGGAGCCATCAGCTCGCACCATCGGCCATCAGAAAAATCGGAGAGCTTTGGATCTTGCTGATGGCGGGTAGCTGAAGGCTGACAGCTTTTTTCAGAAATGTTCATCCACCTGCTGCGGGCGTTCGCCCAGCCCCCGCGCTTGAATCAGCCGGTCCCATGGTCCGCCCTGCCAGTTGTCTTTCATTTTTTCCAAATGGATCCACGGGGGCAGCGTGATGAACAGGTTGCGCGCGATTGCCACTACATAAGGTTCGTAGAGCGACCGCAGATACGCCAGCTTCTCCACGTTTTGGGGATTGGTTTGCAGGTTCAAGCCCCGTTCCGCTAACGATTGCCGCAACCGCTGGAATGCTTCCTCGGGCAGTCGGTCTGTTCCATGCGGTTCGTACCTGGCGCGCACCGTCTGGGATAGGTCCACCACGGCGTGCCGGGCTATGGCAAAAGTGATCCTGGCCTGTTCAGGGGCGATGCCGTCCACCCGCGCGATAATCAGCGCGCTGGCGTCGAGAATCGTCGTCAGCGCCCCCAGCCACGATTGGTTGTTGTGCTGCGACCGGTAGAACAGCAGCACGGGATACGAAAGATGGCTCTCCAGCACCTCGGCCGCCCAGTGCTCCCAGTCGCGAAGAATCTGGTCCAGAGCAAGCTGCGGCTGGCCGCTGCCAAAACGGCCCAGCAACTCGGCCGCCGTCGGGGGCGATCCGGCTCGCGCATCCAGCCGCGAGATTTCCACTTCACGCCGCGAAAAAGCCAGGTAGATCGTCGGCAGGTACCCGATCACGGTTCCCAGAAAAGCGAAGCCCATGCCCGCCTCGATCACGGCCAGGAAGCGGGCCACCGGCGAATTCGGCACAATGTCGCCGTAGCCCAGCGTAAAAAAAGTTTCACCACTGTGGTAAAGCAAGCGGCTGAACGTGATCGGTTCGCCGCTCAACTGCAAGTGTTCGCCTGCGCCAAACTGCAAAAAGGCAAATCCAAAGATTAGTCCGCTTGCCCACAACCCCAAAAGCACGATCAGCGACAGCGGCCCGAAATAGCCGAGAAAACCCTCGCGCCGCGATGGCGACGGAATGTGGCTCGCGAGCCGCGCCCACGGTCTCCAGGTGTTCCGGTAGAACCAAACCGAAGGGCGAAAATGCTGCCGCGCCACGCGCCGGGGCAGCACCACCGTCTCAAACGCATCCAGCAGAATAAGAATGACGATCACAACGCCGGCAATGGTGGAGAAGCGTGTGCATGACGGTCGATAAAAATGGGATGTTAGCAGATTCGATCACCTAGCGGAGTCATCCCGAGCGCAGCCGTTTTTCAGGCGGAGCGAGGGATCTTGCGCGCATCGCCACGGCAGTCGGGAATCGAACAGCATCACCACGGACGATCGTCCCGTTACGGCGTCGCGTGCGCCTTGCCCAGTGCCTTCTGCACCGCCAGCAACTCTTTCAGCAATCCCCGCAGCTTCGTCGATTCCAGCGCATTCGCTCCATCCGATTTCGCCTGCTTTGGATTGTCGTGAACCTCCAGAAACACTCCGTCCACGCCCGCCGCGACTGCCGCCCGCGCCAGCAAAGGGATGAACTCGGGCTGTCCTCCGCTGACCGCGTGATTTCCATTAGCGGCCGCCGACGGCAACTGCACCGAATGCGTCGCGTCAAAAACCACCGGCGCAAACTTCCGCATAATGGCCAGCGAGCGCATATCGACCACCAGATTGTTGTAGCCGAAACTTGATCCCCGCTCGGTGACGAACACTCGGTCATTGCCTGCCGTCCGGCACTTCTCCACCACGTGCTTCATGTCCCAGGGGGAAACAAATTGTCCTTTCTTGATGTTGACCACGCGCTCGCTCATGGCCGCGGCCACCACCAGATCCGTCTGGCGGCATAGAAATGCCGGAATCTGCAACACATCCGCGACCTCGGCCACCTTGGGCACGTCGTCTTTCTCATGCACATCAGTCAGGATGGGCACGTGTACTTCATCCTTCACTTTCTTCAGAATGCGCAAGCCCTTGCGCCAGCCCCGGCCCGCGAAAACTCCGGATGGACGTGCGATTCGCCTTGTCGTACGAAGCCTTAAAGATGAAAGGGATGTTCAGCGAGCGGGTCACGCCCTTGATCACTTCGGCCATGAAAATCGCGTGCTTTTCGCTCTCAATCACGCACGGCCCGGCGATGAGAAATAGGGTCCCGGACCCGATTCGAACATTGTCGAGTTGGAATGATGCACTCATGCCGAAACCACGGCGGTAACCAAGATCGCGCCCCGACGACGAGAAGAATTTCCTCTGTGTTCTCCGTGCCCTCTGTGGTGATCGTTTTATCAGCCCCAAGGGATGGCTGTAAAATCAAGGGACTTGCTCGGGGTTCCCCTTGTCCTCCGTGCTTATCTTCGCCCGACTTTTTCCGGCCGGTGGAACATTTCCACCTCAGCCGCCGCTCTCTCCGCCCGCCGCTTCAATCCATGTTCATACGCCGCGCCCACAAATGTCTTGAACAGCGGATGCGGCTCCAGCGGCTTCGACTTGAACTCAGGATGGAACTGGCAGCCAATAAAATACGGATGGTCCGGCAACTCGACCATCTCCACATAAGTTCCATCGGGCGTCGATCCCGAAATCCGCATCCCGCCAGCCGTCAGAGTCTCTTCGTATTCGCGGTTGAACTCGTAGCGATGCCGGTGGCGCTCGCTGATTTCAAGCTGGCCGTAAATTTTGTACGCCAGCGTTCCCGGCTCAATCTTGCACGTCCACGCTCCCAGGCGCATGGTGCCGCCCAGTTCTTCCACTCCCCGCAGCTCGCGCAACTTGTAAATCACCCGGTGCGGAGTCGCCGGATCAAACTCGCTCGAATTCGCGTCCGCCAGTCCGCACACATCGCGCGCAAACTCCACGCAAGCTACCTGCATGCCCAGGCAAATCCCAAAGAAGGGAACTTTCTTTTCCCGCGCATAGCGGATCGCGATCAGCATGCCTTCGATGCCGCGTTTGCCGAATCCTCCCGGCACCAGAATCCCGTCGTATTCGGCGAGCTGCTCTTCAAAAGTCCGGTCTCCGGTCTCCAGGCCTTCGGCTTCGACCCAGTTCAAGTTCAACTTTAAGTTGTGCGCCAAAGCTCCATGTGTCAGCGCTTCTTTTAGCGACTTGTAGGAGTCTTCATACTCCACATACTTGCCCACAATGCCGATCTTGACCTCAGCCTTCGGGTTATAGACGCGGTGAACAATGTCTTCCCACTTCGAGAGGTCGCGCTCCTTGGCTTCGAGGTGCAGGTGGCGCAGTATCATCGTGTCCACACCTTCACGCGAGAACACCAGTGGCACTTCGTAAATCGTCGCCACGTCTTTTGCCGTGATCACGGCTTCTTCCGCCAGGTTGCAGAACAGCGCAATCTTCGACTTGATCTCCTTCGACAAAAACCGATCCGTGCGGCAGAGCAGCATGTCCGGCTGGATTCCAATGCTCAGCAGTTCTTTCACCGAGTGTTGCGTAGGCTTGGTCTTGAGTTCCTGCGCCGCGGCAATGAAGGGCACCAGCGTCACATGTACGAACAGCGTGTGTTCGCGCCCTAATTCCTGGCGCATCTGCCGGATCGCTTCCAGAAACGGCAGCGATTCAATGTCGCCCACCGTGCCGCCAATTTCGACGATGGCCACGTCCACATCCTGCGCGACTTTCTTCATCGCCGACTTTGATTTCATTGGTCACGTGCGGAATCACCTGCACCGTCTTGCCCAGGTAATCCCCGCGCCGCTCCTTGGCGATGATCTGTTCGTAGATTCGCCCGGTGGTCCAGTTGTTGTCGCGGGAAAGTTTGGCGTGGGTGAAGCGCTCGTAGTGGCCGAGATCGAGGTCAGTCTCCGCGCCGTCGTCGGTGACAAAAACCTCGCCGTGCTGAAAGGGAGACATCGTCCCCGGGTCGACGTTAAGGTAGGGATCGAACTTCATCAGGTTGACTTTCAGCCCACGGCTTTCCAGCAGGCAGCCAATCGAAGCCGCCGCCAGCCCTTTGCCCAAAGAAGACACCACACCGCCGGTCACAAAGATGTACTTTGCCGACATCTTTCCCTCGCCCTAAATTGTGATTGGATTGTGCATCCGGAGTCCCCGGCGCGCATATTTTTGATGTGCGCTGAGGTGGAGATGGGGTGCACGATCAATTATGCCAGAGTTCTTTCCGAAAGGGAACTTCCGAAAGTCGGCAATAGTGCCCTAATTTGCCTTTATTCGGTGTTCCATGTACTTGGAAAAAAGAAATACGGCAAGGGCGATCGCGCCAATAACTGCTTCACTGGTTGACTTCGGGAAGCTCCTATCGTGCACAAGTATTGGCACGAGAACAAGCGCCACGAGGCAGGCTGTCAAAATTCCGTACCCAAGTAATCGCCATTCGTCGCTGGTCACGCCGCAGCCTCAGTTTTCGCTTCAATCATCCCACCAACGCCTCCAAACTCCAAGCACGATCGCTAGCCGGCGTCGATTGCAGATCCTGCCTGTTGACGTCATCTCGAGCGCAGCCGTTCTTCAGGCGGAGCGAGAGATCTCGCGCGCATCGTCTCAGCCTGCAACAAACCGCATCTAAGGATGCAGCCCCCACGTCCGAGGTGGATAATAGTCTCGTGAAGTACCTGCTCGCAATCGGGCTGCTCCTGGTCGCGCTCGTCCCTTGCGCTCCCGCCCAGGAACTCTCCAAGCGCCTCATCCTGAAAGACGGCTCCTACCAGCTGGCCACGCAATGGGAGGTCAAAGGCGACCGCGTGCGCTACCTGAGCGCCGAGCGCGGCGAGTGGGAAGAGGTGCCCAACTCCATGGTGGACTGGGCCGCCACCGACGCCTACGAGAAAGAACGCCGCGCCGGCAAGCCGGTGCCTGAGGCCGCGGCATTAGATAAAGAACTCGAAGCGGAGCGCCAGGCCGACGAAGTACGCTCTCCGCACGTCGCGCCCGGATTGCAATTGCCCGAAGGGTGGCGGCGTAATCCTGCTGGACACGTTTCAGGAGCAGCCGCAGTTGCTCCAACTCGAGCAGAGCGGCGGCGCTGTCGACAAGAATATAAAAGGAAACATTCTGCGCGCGGCGATCAATCCCGTCGCCAGCGCCAAGCAGATCATCGAGCTGCCCGGCATGCATGCGACGCTGCAGGCGCACGCCTCGGTGCCGGCGATCTACATCAACCTCGACGAACAAGATGCCGCCTCCGACTCGCCGATCAAGAAGCAAGACCCTGACCTGCCCTGGGACCACTACCGCATCGTCCACCTGGAGCAAAACAAAAAGAAGAACAATCGCGTCCTGGGGAACATTAAGGTCGCGGTGTACGGCAAGGTCAGCCAGGAAGAAAAATTTGTGCCCACCACTGCCGCTAAGCTCACTGGCGGCTGGATCAAAATCACTCCCACCAACGCGCTCACGCCCGGCGAGTACGCCGTGGTCGAGATGCTGGGCAAAGACGGAATGAATCTTTACGTGTGGGATTTCGGTTTCGATCCCGCCGCGCCGGCGAATTCGAAAGCCTGGAAGCCCGACCCCTCCGCCACCAGCCCCCCCAAAGAAGACAAGCCAAACCAATTGGAGCCGCGGCAATAGGCGCCCGGAATCGATAAGTGTTCCGTGCGGAACATTGAAAGAAATGTTCCGGCCGGAACACCTGTGGGAAAGTTGTGAATCTCATTATGTACGTACAATAATATACACGTATTGGGAAAGCCGCCTACTGTGTTTGAGTTGGGGGAGTTCGGCCGCCACGAGTCAACTTTCCCGCCCTTTCGCAAACCGCGCAAAGGGTGGGTCGCCGGCCATCCGCTCTGGCCCACATCACTTGGTAATCCCTTAGAAAACTCCTTGACTCTGGAACGCATTCCAGGGTTGATACTTCTCATGGTGCAACGTAGCCGTTCCAACGCTCTCCGTTCCGGGTCCCTCGCTAAGGCAGCGGGCGTGAGTCCAGATACGATTCGACACTATGAACGGATCGGTATTCTGCCGCGAGCCTCGCGAACTGAATCCGGATACCGGGTCTACCCCGAGAGCGCGGTGGAAAGAGTACTCGTTGTGCAAAGGGCGCTTCGGGTCGGATTCACTCTGGCAGAGCTGGCGGAAGTCCTGAAAGCCCGAGATGCCGGGGGCGCTCCGTGCCGACGTGTTTACCAGCTTGCCCAAGTCAAGCTGAAGGGTATCGAGACAGAAATTGAGGCCCTGAAGCGCACGGAACGATACCTCAGGCGAGTATTAGCAGATTGGGAACGGCGAATTCAGCACGCAAGTCCAGGGCAGAAATCGAACTTGTTGCAGTCGTTGAACGAGGCCCCGAAGAAGTGTGGCGCGCAAGCAAATCAATTTCGGAGGAGAGAGCAGACATGAAAACGGTGGTCACATTTCTTCTGTTCTGTGGACTGCAGTTAGCAGCGCAAGACATGCAGTCTTGCCCAATGCACAAACAGCATATGAAGGAGGGCTCACAGCATCCGGCGGACGTGGAAAAACACGGCGACGAGGCGATGGGGTTCCCGCATGACAAGACCACTCATCATTTTCGTCTGTTGCCGGACGGTGGGTCTATTGAACTAACCGCCAATGACAGCAAAGATTCACAAAACATACAGGCAATCCGGTCCCATCTGACGCATATTGTCACGATGTTCTCGAACGGCGACTTTTCCCTGCCTATGTTTGTGCACGGCCGGGTGCCGCCCGGAGTTCCTGTGATGAAAGAAAAACGCGCCGAGATTTCATACGGCCTCGAGGAATTGCCCGCAGGGGGCAGGGTGCGGATCAAGACAACAAACCCGGACGCGTTGAAAGCAATTCATGACTTTCTTCGTTTTCAGATCGAGGACCACCATACCGGCGACACAACCGATATAGGGCCTTCGTAGAGGACGTTGCCAAGTTTTCCTCTCCGCCCTCGTACAATGCTGTCATGATCTTCCTCGTGCTCTTTGCTGCGCTCGCGGCTCAAACGTCTGCCACCACTCCGGACCAGACGACAGATTTTCTACGCGCGCAAGACCAGGCGCTGCTGGACGCTTTCGCGCCGGGCGATCGCAAAGTCTGGGACAACGTGCTGGCGGCGGACGCTGTGTATGTCGATGAGAACGGTGCCATCATGGACCGCGCCGAATTTCTCAAGCAGCTGGAGCCGTTGCCTGCAGGCGCTTCCGGCGTTTTGCGGATCTCTTCTTATTCGGCGCACATCCTGGGAGACCTGGCTACCGTGATTCACAGCGACGACGAAGAGGAGAATTATCACGGCCAGACCCTCCACGCCCGCTATCTCACGACAGAAACCTGGCGGCGCGAAGCTGGGGCGTGGAAGCTGCATCTTGTTCACACCTACGCCGTGCTCAAGGACCCACCGGCCATCCCACTCGCGCCGGAAGCGCTACAGCAATACGCTGGCCGTTACGTGGGCGGTGCGGACCTGGTTTACCTGATCCAGTGGGATGGGAAGCAGCTCACCGGAGGCAGGGAAGGCCGTCCCATGATGCCTTTGCAGGTCGAAGTGCGTGACGTGCTTTTCGTTCCGGGCCAGCCGCGGATCCGAAAAATATTTCAGCGCGATGAGAGGGGAAATATTACGGGATTCGTGGATCGCCGGGAAAGCTGGGACCTGGCATGGCGGCGGGAGGGGAGCCATTAGTTGCCATTCCCCGTAAAGAAGCCCCGGCGGTCCGCTGGAAAAATAATCAAGCAAAACGAACGGGTTTCCCGGTTCGCTCGTTCGATTTATGGCGACTCTTCCTCTACGGCGGTGGCTTCTTCTTGAATGCGTTGCCAGGCGCGCTCCACATGTTGCTGTTTTGTGTTGGTCTGCCCCACGCAGAGCCGCAGCGTAAATCGGTCGTTGAGCTTGGTGTGGGTCAGGTAGAGGTCTCCACTGCGGTTTAAGCGGTCCATGATTGCCTGATTGATCTCGTCTCCTCCCCTGTGGCGGAAGCAAACCAGATTCAGCGGCGCGGGCGCGGCCAGTTCAAAGCGCGAGTCTTCCCGCACCCATTCCGCGAAGTGCTGGGCCAGTTCAACGTGGCGGCGGACATGATATTGCAGCCCTTCCACTCCGTAGTGGCGAATGACAAACCATAATTTCAGCGAGCGGAAACGCCTGCCCAGAGGAATCTGCCAGTCGCGGTAGTCGATGACGGCGCCGGTTTCGGTGGCTTTGTTGCGGAGAAATTCAGGCAGCACGCTCAACGTCCGGATCAGAGCGTTACGATCCGCGACGTAAAAGCAATCGCAGTCAAAGTTGGTGAACATCCACTTGTGGGGATTGAAGCAATAGCTATCAGCGGACTCCAGACCTTTATGAATGTGGCGAAACTCGGGACAGAGCGCCGCGGTGCCAGACATGGCCGCGTCGACGTGCAGCCAGAGATGGTTTTCACGGCAGATGCGCCCGATTTCCGGTATGGGATCGATGGCGTTTGAGGAAGTCGTTCCGACGGTGGCGTACACGAAACAGGGAGTTAGTCCGGCGCGGCGGTCGGTTTCAATTTGTCGCGCAAGCAGGTCAGGCCGCAGGGCGAAGTTGTGATCTACCTCGATCACCCGCAGGTTCTCCCGGCCCATGCCGGCAATCTGCACTGCTTTTATGATGGCGGAGTGCGCCTGCGCGGAAGTGTAGGCCACCAACTTTCCGTCGCAGCCCTGGCGGTTGCTGGAGAAATTCGTGGCTCGCTCGCGCGCCGCCAGCAGAGCGCAGAGTGCGGAGCTTGAGGCGGTGTCCTGAATCACGCCGCCGCCCGTGCTGCTGGAGAGAAATTTTTCAGGCAAACCTAGCATGCCGACCAGCCAATCGAGAACGTGGGTCTCCAGCTCCGTACAAGCCGGGCTGGTGGCCCAGAGCATCCCCTGCACGCCCAGGCCGGAGGAGAGTAAATCGCCCAGAATCGCCGGGCCAGAAGCATTCGAAGGGAAATAGGCAAAGAAATTGGGCGACTGCCAGTGGGTGATCCCGGGAAGAATCAGTTTCTCAACGTCTGCCAACATCGCGTCGAAGGGCTCGCCTTTTTTCGGTGGCTCGGGGGGCAGCCCTCGCCGCACTTCGCCGGGCGTGACGCGCGATAAAACCGGGAACGAAGCTACGCGCGCGTGGTAGTCGGCGATCCAGTCCACCATCGCGTGACCGCGTTGGCGGAATTCTTCGGGCGACATGTGAAACGATTTCTCTTCGGCCACGTGGCCTCCGTGGAAAAGGATCGACCAGGCTCTACAGCCTCGTTTCCGCTGTGCGGGCAAAACTTTTCAACCACAGAGGGCACAGAGGACGCAGAGAAAAAACGCAGCGAACAAAAACTAGACTAGCTGGCCATAGTACACGCGCGTTGCGTACTCGAAACTTACCCGGCCGTGGGTCTGGTGAGCGTCGTAGATTCGCCGCAATTCTGCCAGCATGGGCCCGTGTCTCGGATCTTCCTGCAGCGGAGCATAAGAAGAAGAGAGCAGCCGCCCTTCGAGCGCCGGAAAATCCAACTCCTGGCGGTTCTCAAACACTCGCGCTTGAAACGAGCGAAGGGCGCGAAGAATAAATCGATCTCGCCGGTTGTGCGCTCGTGCCGGACTTCCTGATAATCGGTAGCGAAGGTCAGCAGCAGCTTTTCATAATCGCGCAGAAACGGGGTGGTATCGGTGAGGCGCTCATTCCATAGCAGCACCGCCCAGCCGCCGGGCTTGAGGATGCGTACAAACTCACGGCGTGCCTTTTCCCGATCAAACCAATGCGCGGCCTGTGCCGCGGTAACAAAATCCACGCCGTGCTCGGCCAGTGTGGTCGCTTCCGCGCTGCCGCTGACGCTGGTAAATTTAGGGAATCCTGCCAGCAGTTCCTCGGCGGCCTGGCGCATCTCCGGGTTCGGCTCGACGGCGAAAACGCGGTTACCGTTTTCGAGCAGCAGGCGGGTGAAAATGCCTGTTCCGGAAGCGACATCCGCGATTACTGCCGAGGGAGTTAATCTGCAGTCGTGTTTCAGCAGTTCAAGAACCGCAGACGGATATCCGGGGCGATAGCGAACGTAATTCGATACCCGGGAGGAGAAACGCTGCGTGGCGTCGCGGACCGGCATGGAATTAGTTTACCGTGACCGGGCGGACCTCCGGGATTCGGTTGTGAGGAGTAGAATCAGAAATTCTGCGGCCCTTGTGCTCGCGGATAAATCTGACATTGGAGGATGGCGTTGCTGCAGCTGGGTGATCTGGCCCCTGATTTCGAACTGCCCGCGCTCGCCGGCGGAGTGAAGATGCTGTTTCATCTTGCCGATCGCCGCGGCAAGCAAAACCTGGTTCTGGCTTTTTATCCCTTGAACTGGGAGGCCGCCAGCGCGGGGCAGATGATCACCTACCAGGGGGAGCGCGAGAAATTCCTCGCCCAGGAAGCCGAGATCGTCGGCATCAGCGTCGATTCCATCATGAACACCACCGCCTGGGAGCGCAACATCGGCCCGTTCGATTTCCCCTTGTGCAGCGATTTCTGGCCGCACGGCGAGGTCACCCGCCGCTACGACGTTTTGCGCGAGCGTGATCCTTTTGCCGGCGCGGGTGAACGAGCGGTTTTCGTTGTGGATAAGTCAGGGCGCATCACGTTCCGCAAGATTTATCCGCTGGACGAGGTTCCGGATTATCACGAAGCGCTCGTTGCCTTAGCCGGAAGGATAGGGACCCGATGAAAGCTTGGCGCCCGGCAGTAATCATTCCTGTTCTTGCTCTTTCTTTTCTTGCGGGGTCTTTGCTAACGGAAGCGGGCGGCGATGCAATCCCGCCCTCGTTCGGCTTTCGCAACTTCGCGGCGGAGTCGGCGCTGGAGACTCGCTTTTTGGCTGTTCCTGATCCCAAGCGTGCCGAAGAGCACCTGCGCATTTTAACTAAGGCGCCGCATATTGCCGGGTCGGTGGAAGACAAGGCGACTGCCGACTACGTAGCTCAAAAATTCCGTGAGGCTGGGCTGGATACGGAAATCGTCGAGTACCGCGTCTGGATGAACTATCCCAGTGAGATCAGCGTAGATGTGACCGCGCCTCCCGGAGTCGCGATGCACGGGCCGACTCGTGAACACGTGTCGGACGATCCCTACCAGGACGATCCGCGCGTCGTGATGCCCTACAACGGCATGTCGCCGTCAGGAGATGCCGAAGCCGAAGTGGTTTATGTCAACTACGGATCGCTCGAGGATTTCCAGAAGCTGCAGCAGATGAATATCGACGTGCGCGGCAAGATCGTTCTGGTGCGCTACGGACAAAACTTCCGCGGGGTGAAGGCTTACCTGGCGCAGGAGCGTGGCGCGGCAGGAGTGATCATCTACTCCGATCCGGCGGACGACGGATGGCGGCGAGGCGACAAATATCCGCAGGGGCCGTGGCGCCCCGACACTGGAGTGCAGCGCGGTTCGATCGGGTACATGTTCGAGTTTCCCGGTGATCCGACGACACCGGGTATCGCGTCAGTTCCTTCGCTGGATGATTCGAAACGCACGCCGCCGGCGCTATCCGCCCAGTTGCCGAAAATTCCCACGACTCCGTTGTCTTATGCCGACGCCTGGCCGATTCTTGAGCATCTGGCGGGGCCGGATTCTCCGCGAGACTGGCAAGGCTCGCTGCCGTTCACTTATCACGTCGGTCCGGGTCCGGTGAAAGTGAAGATGCACTTGAAGCAGGACTACCAGTTCCGCACCATCTGGGACGTGATAGGCCGCATTCCCGGAAGCGAATCGCCTGATGAATGGGTTGTAGCCGGTAACCATCGAGACGCCTGGGTTTACGGCGCGGTCGATCCCAATAGTGGTACTGCGGCTATGCTCGAAGCGGTTCAGGGCATGGGTGAATTGCTGAAATCGGGCTGGAAGCCCAAGCGCACCATCGTCATCGGCAGTTGGGATGCAGAAGAAGAAGGATTGATCGGCTCGACGGAATGGGGGGAGCAACACGAGGCCGAACTGGCAAACGCCGTAGCTTATTTCAACATGGATGTCGCGGTTTCGGGATCGAAGTTCGGAGCTTCATCATCTCCCAGTCTGAAGCAATTCCTGCGCGACGTGACCCGGGTCGTGCCCAGCCCGAAGGGAGGAACACTCTACGACGAATGGCGCAGGAGTAACCAGCCGGGCGCCGTAAATCAGGGACCAACCGAAGCCATCGGCGACACTCGCCGTGTCCCCGCTGCCCAGGGCAAAGGCGATGTGCCGGTGGGAGATTTGGGCAGCGGTTCGGATTACACCGTGTTTCTGCAACACCTCGGAGTGCCTTCTACGGACGTGAGTTCCACCGGATCCTACGGGGTGTATCACTCGGTATTCGACAACTTCAACTGGTTCAAGAAATTCGGCGATCCCGATTTTAGCTACGAACAAGAAATGGCCCGCGTGTATGGGCTGGAAGTGATCCGCATGGCCGACGTAGACGTGTTGCCGTACGACTACGAGGAATACGCCAAGGAGATCGTGGCTTACGTTGAGGCAGCCAAGAAGAAGGCGGAGAGCAGTTTCGGCAGCGAGGCGCCGGATTTCAAGGAGGCGGCAGACGCCGCCCGCCGCTTCGAACAAGTTGGAACCAAGATTCTAGCCAGGGAAAAGACGCCGCCCAGCGATCTGGCGCGTCTCAACCAGGCGCTGCGCCAGGCCGAGCGCGCTCTGCTGATTCCCGAAGGACTACCCGATCGCCCGTGGTTTCGCCATGCGATTTACGCGCCCGGCAAATATACGGGATACGCGGCGGTCGTGATTCCCGGCGTGAATGAAGCGATTGACAAACATGACTTGGCCACAACCCGCCAGCAAATTGCGATTCTCGCGGCGGCGCTGGATCGTGCCACAAAGACATTGGAAGCTGGTCGCTGACAAAGAGATTTCCACAGGACGTGGTTCCGGATTTTGTGATGGTCGTCACAGCCCCGGAGATGGCGGCTGCATAAACTGTGCGAATGTTGGATCAAGTAGAACGCTTTTTCAGGCTCAAACATCAGATTGAACTTTTGCGGCGACAGCGGCCCAGAGTCAAGCACCTTCACTTATTGCCCTCGGGGAAACCGACCCCGGCTCGTACTGCAGTTATGGACAAGGCCTTCCTGATGCAACTCCGCCTGCATTTGGAGGCGCAGATGGAGTCCGAAGCCAACAGGTAGGGGCTCGAGCGGCGCAGAATTCAACCTGATTTTGGGAAGCGGGAAGTAGTGTGCCCACGCGCGGCATCCGACACTGCCGCTCCCGGAGGCCGGCGTCCGCTCGGCGTTGACTTACCCCACCCATATCCCTAAGATTTGAGGCCAATGGTCGGCCAGACGATTTCCCACTATCGCATTCTTGAAAGGCTGGGCGGTGGTGGCATGGGAGTCGTCTATAAAGCGGAAGACACGCGGCTGCACCGTTTTGTAGCCCTCAAGTTTTTGCCCGACGAAGTCGCCCGCGATCCCCAGGCCCTAACTCGCTTTCAGCGAGAAGCGCAGGCCGCCTCGGCCCTTAATCATCCGAATATCTGCACTATCTACGACATCGGGGAAGAAAATGGCCAGGCGTTCATCGCCATGGAGTTTCTCGACGGCCAGACGCTCAAGCACATGATTGGCAATCGTCCGATGGAGCTCGAGACACTGCTCTCATTGGCCATTGAGATCGCCGACGCCCTCGATGCGGCGCACGCCAAGGGCATCGTTCATCGCGACATCAAGCCGGCAAACATTTTTGTGACCGAGCGGGGTCACGCCAAAGTTCTGGATTTTGGGCTGGCGAAAGTGACAGCGGCAGGAGGGAAATTCGGCTCCGATGCGACAGAAACCGGCTCGGTCGAACCGCATTTGACCAGCCCTGGGTCGACCTTGGGGACTGTTTCGTATATGTCTCCTGAGCAGGCGCGGGCCAAGGAACTGGACACGCGCACCGATTTGTTTTCGTTTGGGGCTGTGCTGTATGAGATGGCGACCGGCGCCGTGCCGTTTCGCGGCGAAAGTACAGCAACCATCTTTGATGCCATTCTGAACCGCCCGCCTGCGCCTGCGTTGCGGTTGAATCCCAGTCTGCCGCCGAAACTGGAAGACATCATCAACAAAGCTTTGGAGAAGGACCGCGAGCTGCGCTACCAGCATGCGGCTGACCTGCGGGCTGATCTGAAGCGGCTAAAACGGGAATCGGAAACGAGCCACGGAGCTGTCGCCAGTTCGGGATCTGTCCCAGTGGCCCAGGAAACGGGCAGCCAGGTGGGAGGGTCGGCTTCTGTCGCTGCGCCCATTTCGGCAACTTCTTCGGCCGCATCGGCCACCGCCAGCAGCGTTCCAACCGGGTCGGGCAAGCGCTGGAAGATTTTGATCTCCGTGGTGCTGCTGGTCGCCGCGGGTGTCGGCTTAGGTCTTTACTTCCGCTCGCGAAACGCAACGCCGCTGACGGAAAAAGACACGATCGTGTTAACCGACTTCACCAATACGACCGGCGATCCCGTGTTCGATGATGCCCTCAAGCAAGCGCTGGCGGTAAATCTTGGCCAGTCTCCTTTTCTCAACGTTCTCTCCGACCGCAAAGTGAGCGAGACCCTGCGCTTGATGGGAAGATCCCCCAGCGAGCGCGTGACTCCGGAGATCGCGCGGGAGCTTTGCCTGCGCACCGGCAGCAAGGCCATTCTGGCTGGTTCCATTTCCAGTCTGGGCAGCCATTATGTGATTGGCCTCGAAGCTGTGAGTTGCGGCAGCGGCGACACGTTAGCCAAAGAACAGGCGGACGCACCCGCTAAAGAGAGTGTTCTGCAGGCATTGGATAAGGCGGCTTCCAGTTTGCGCGGCAAACTGGGCGAGTCGCTGGCCTCGGTGCAGAAGTTCGATGTCCCCGTGGAAGCGACCACACCCTCGCTTGAAGCGTTGAAAACTTTCAGCATGGGCATAAAGACCATGCGTGAAAAGGGAGACCCAGAGGCGGTTCCGTTCATGAAACGGGCCATCGAATTGGATCCCACCTTCGCGCTGGCCTACGCTTCTTTGGGAGTTTCCTACGGCAATCTTGGCGAAGCCACGCTGTCGGCTGAAAACATCAAGAAGGCTTACGAACTACGAGACCGGGTGAGCGAGCGAGAGAAACTGCGTATTTCGCAAGCCTACTTCGGCAACGTAACCGGAGAGATGGAAAAGGAGAACCAAGTGTTGCAGCTCTGGGCGCAGAGCTACCCCCGCGATGCCACTGCGCGCGGCAATCTCTGTAATGTGCACATGGTATTGGGCCAATGGGACAAGGCGCTGGCGGAGTGCAACGCGACTCTGCCTCTCGACCCCGACGTCATTACCACCTACGGCAATCTGGGTCTCATCTACCTTGCTCTCAACCGGCCAGATGATGCGAAAGCCACGATGGACCAGGCGCGTGCCCAAAAATTGGACGGCGAGTGGCTGCACGAGGTCGCTTACGAGCTGGCATTTCTGCGCAACGATCCCGTTGAGATGGAGCGGCACGTTGCCTGGGCGATTGGCAGACCGGGCGACGAAGACCTGGTTCTTTCCGTGCACTCGGACACCGAGGCCTACTACGGCCGGTTAACCAGGGCGCGAGATTACTCCCGGCGCGCCGTCGAATCGGCCCGGGGCGCGGAATCCAACGAAGCGGCTGCTCTTTGGCGAGCGAATTCTGCCCTGCGCGAAGCCGAGTTCAAGAACGTGGCTGCGGCTCAGCAGGGCATTGTGGCGGCACTTGCTCTGGCTCCGGGCCGGGATGTGAGAGTGCTGACTGCGCTGGCATGGGCCCGAGCCGGTGACAACGCTCGTGCCAGGGCGGCCGCAGAACAACTGGAGAAGGACTACGCTCAGGACACAATGGTGAAGTTCTATTGGTTGCCGACAATCTATGGTGCGATCGCCAACAATGCCGGCCACGCTGACGAATCGTTGTCGCTTCTCGAAGCGGCGCGGCCCTATGAATTGGGCCTGCCTCCCCAACTGCAGGTGGCGACGCTCTATCCCATATTCGTACG
This sequence comes from uncultured Acidobacteriota bacterium, assembly GCA_963759395.1. Taxonomy (GTDB): domain Bacteria; phylum Acidobacteriota; class Terriglobia; order Terriglobales; family Acidobacteriaceae; genus CAVWZH01. The sequence continues at coordinate 1,625,179 of CAVWZH010000007.1, forward strand.
CGGACAAGCGTACCTGTTGGCGCACGACGGAAATGCCGCGGCAGCCGAATTCCAGAAAATTCTCGACCACCGCGGAATCGTGCTCAACTTCCCCCTCGGCGCGCTGGCCCGCTTAGGGCTAGCCCGCGCCTACGCCATCCAAGGCAATACGGCCAACGCCCGAACGGCATACCAGGATTTTCTTACGCTCTGGAAAGACGCCGATCCTAATGTCCCGGTTCTGAAGGAAGCCAAGGCAGAGTACGAGAAGTTGAAGTAATGGGGACCGGAAAAACCGCCCCAACCCAGATCGTTTCGAACCGGTGGCTGTACCCGCTTTGGGGTTCTTGTTAGAATAAAAGGTTCCTGTTAAGTTCTGGGTATAGGGAGAAGCCCATTTTATGACCTACGTGATCGCAGAGCCGTGCATCGGCACCAAAGACACCGCGTGCGTGGATGCATGCCCGGTGGATTGCATTCATCCTAAGAAAGACGAGCCGGCATTCGCGGAAGAAGAGATGCTCTACATTGATCCCGTAGAGTGCATTGACTGCGGCGCGTGCGTCCCGGTGTGTCCTGTGTCAGCGATCTTTGCCCTCGATGATCTGCCGGAAAAGTGGAAAGCCTTCACCGAGCGCAATGCCAAGTACTACGGGCGCTAGCGGGCCGGGCTCTTGACTGAAATTTGATGAATCGAAGCGCGTCCTTCGGGCGCGCTTTTCATTTTCGGTGCGGCCTCGAACCCTGGAAGCAATCAACCTGAGGCTTGATTTGCGGCTATGCTAGATGCGGACTCTTCATGGACGTTCCCGCCATCGCCACCGAGGGACTGACTCGCCGTTTCGGCGGATTGACCGCCGTGCAGAGCGTCAACCTGCGAGTTGCTCCAGGGCAATTTTTTGGCTTTCTGGGACCGAATGGCGCAGGTAAATCAACCACCATCAAAATGTTGACCGGGTTGCTCGCTCCCACCAGCGGGCGCATTGAGATTCTGGGGCTTGATCTGGCAAGTCATCCGCTCGAGGTAAAGCGGCAGATCGGCGTAGTGCCGGAGGGCATGGCCCTATTCGGAAGGCTGACCGGCGCTGAGTACCTGAACTTTGCCGGGCGAATGTACGGTTTAGACCGGGACACGGCGGCCAGGCGGGCCGCCGAGTTGCTGGAATTCATGGAACTGGCCGACCGACCCAAGGCGCTGGTGACAGACTATTCCCATGGGATGCAAAAAAAACTGGCGCTCGCCGCGGCGGTGATTCATGGTCCACGAGTATTGTTTCTCGATGAGCCCTTCGAAGGCGTGGACGCGATTGCTTCCGGCACGCTCAAAGCCATGCTGCAACGGATGATTGCGCGTGGGGCGACGATTTTCCTGACTTCTCATGTGCTGGAAATCGTGGAACGGCTCTGCAGTCACGTGGCCATTATTCATCAGGGACAACTGGTGGCGCAGGGCTCGCTCGAAGAGCTGCGTGCTGGAGTGGAGGCGCAGGCCGCTACGCCGGAAGTCAGCGTTTCCACTCTACGAGCGGGAGAAGGCGAAAAATTGACTCTGGAACAAATATTTCTGCGCGTGGTGGGAGGCTCGCCCAGCGGAGGACAGGAGCTTTCGTGGCTGGGATAAACGCTCGCGCACCGATTTGGGAGCCGGGCACGGGAGGCCAGTTGGCCGCCGTCATGCAGTTGCGCTGGCAGCTGTTTGTGCATTCTCTGCAGACGGTCCACGGGTCGCTCGAACTGGTCTCGCGAATCTTTACTACCGTGACCTTTGGTTTGGCCGGCGTCGGCGGCGCCATCGGGATGGGAGCTGCCGCCTGGCATTTCACTGCCGAGGGAAGAGTAGACCGGATATTTATTCTGCTCTGGCCGGTGTTCTTTTTCTGGCAATTCTTTCCGGTAACTACCGCTGCCTTCAGTTCGACGTTCGACGCGTCCGAACTGCTGCGGTTTCCTCTCAGCTACCGCGGCTACTGTTTGCTGCGACTGCTCTATGGCGCGCTCGACCCGGCCACGCTGGTGGGTAGCCTCTGGCTGCTGGGCATGGCCCTGGGCATTGGTTTTGCCAGTCCGGGCCTGTTTGCCTGGGCGGTGGTGGTTCTGGCCGGATTTGCGCTGCTGAACATTCTGCTTTCCCAAATGATTTTCGCCTGGATTGAACGCTGGCTGGCCCAGCGGAGGTCGCGGGAGATTCTCGGAATTGTGTTCTTCCTGTTTATTCTGGCCTTTCAGTTTATGAATCCACTCCTGCATCTGTACAACGAGAAATCGCGTCCGGAAATCATCCGCGTGGGCCGGGAATTTTCCTTTTTTCAGCAGTCTCTGCCTCCGGGCCTTGCCGCCAAGTCGATTTTCAAGGTTTGGCAGGGACATGGGGCGGATGCGCTGGCCCGCTTTGCCTTGCTCGGTGTGTATGGAGCTGCGTTTTTGGGGGTACTTAATCTTCGTTTACGCGCGCAATACCGGGGAGAGAATTTAAGTGAGACCGCAAACCCCGCGCAGGCCCGCAGCGAGGCTATGCTTTTGCAGCCCGGCTGGGCGTTACCCTGGCTCCCGGCGTCTGTAGTAGCGGTGTTTGAAAAAGAATTGCGCTACCTTTTGCGCAGTGGGCCCATGCTGTTCTCGTTAATCATGCCCGCGGTTCTGGTCGTGCTTTTTGGCCTTGGCCCAGCGGGACGCGGAGGAAATTTCCTGGTGCGGGCGCCGGCATACGCTTTCCCCATGGGCGCGCTTTACGCGCTCCTGATGCTGACCAATCTGGTTTACAACAACTTTGGCGCTGATGCCGGAGGCGTCAACTTTCTGATTGCCGCGCCGGTGCGCTTTAGCCAGGTTGTGGCCGCCAAGAACCTGGCGCATCTGGTGGTTCTGGCGCTCGAATTATTCCTGGTGTGGATCGTGGTGTGTCTCATGTTTGGGATGCCCGGGTTTCCGGTAACCATGGCGACATTGGCGGGAGTTCTTTTTGCCGCGCCGGTGAATCTCGCCGCGGGCAATCTGCTCTCCGTTTATTCGCCGAAGAAGATCGAATTCGGAATGCTGGGGCGGCAGCGCGCGTCCCAGATCACCGTACTGGCCAGCTTCGGTATTCAATTGGCCATCTTCGGTTTGGCGGCGGGGGCGCTGCTGGTGGCGCGGGAATTTGGCACACTCTGGATTGCGACGTCGGTCCTATTGCTTTTGGCGGGAATGGCATTCGCCGGGTACGCCCTGGTCCTCAACCGCATGGATGAAATCGGGGCCGAGCGGCGGGAGGCGTTAATCGCGGAGTTGTGCCGGGCGTAGCAGAGATATGCTTCCTTGCGTATTTGTAATTTATAAGTTACAATGACCGGTGAAGTGGAAGTCCGTCGTTATCTCACTCGGAACGGCAGAGACGTGTTTGGCGAGTGGCTGACTGGGCTGAAGGACGTGCGAACACGGGCGAAGGTTTTGGCCCGGGTCGATCGCTTCGTGGCGGGAAACTTCGGCGACTGCAAGTCCTTGCGAGGCGGCTTGTTTGAGATGCGGATCGACTGGGGGCCGGGCTATCGAGTCTATTATGCGCTGGCTGTTGCAAGGTGTGTCGTGCTGCTGGGTGGTGGGGACAAGCGCAAACAGCAGTCCGACATCAGACGCGTACTGGAATATCTGAAGGACTATCGGGAAAGGACGCTATGAAGCGCAGGGCGAGTATCTCGCACGATGAGGCTACAGTCCGCGAGCTGCGTGAGAATCCAGAGTTTGCTGCAGAATATCTCAGAGCTGCGTTGGAGGATGACGATGAGCCGAAGGTGCTGCTGATTGCCCTGCGCCGTATCGCTGAGGCCAGAGGCGGGATCGCGAAGGTGGCCAAAGCGGCTGGTATTGAGCGCGAGAGCTTGTACCGCGCGTTGTCGGTTCGCGGGAACCCCCGGCTCTCAACCCTGTTTGCCGTGACCAAGGCCGTAGGTTTGAAGCTGACGGTTGAGGCTGAGCGGTAGAAACCCATGCCGCTGAAAGAGTCGGAAGCGATTGTTTTGCGCACGTACCCCTTACGTGAGTCCGACCTCTTAGTCACCTTATTCACGCGGACTGAAGGCAAGGTGCGCGGCGTGGCGCGCTCAGCCAAGAAGTCGAAACGGCGGTTTGGTGGGGCTTTGGAGCCGCTGACGTACGTCCGCCTCTACTACGAGGACCGCGAAGGGCAGGAACTGGCGCGGCTCGATTGGTGTGAGGTGCTGGAATCGCCTCTGGCGGCAGAAGTGAGTTATCCGCGGGCAGTGGCGCTTGGACACATCGCCGAATTGCTCGACGAGATGCTGCCCGACCGCGAGGCCAATGACGCCATCTTTCGCTTGGCGCTTTCTGTGTTAGCCGGGTTGCGCGGGTCCGATATCTGGATGCCCATCACCTACTTTGAGCTTTGGCTCACCCGTCTGGTGGGTTTCTTGCCCGATTTGTCGGAGTGCATCGTCTGCGGGCGCGCGCTCAACGGAAGCCGGGCGTATTTCCACGCGCTGGCGGATGGCTTGATGTGCGCGGACGACAAGCGGCTGGCCTCATCCGAAATTTCAACTGAGTCGCGAGCACTGGCGGCACAGATGTTTCGCGCTCCGGTGGAGAATTTTGCCGGTGAAGCATGGCCCAAGCCACGGGGTGCCGATTTGCGGAAATTTCTGGTGCAGATTTTGCAGCGGCATATTGAGAAGAAGCTGGTCACGGCAGGAATGCTGGAGAAGGCAACCTTTTAGGACTTTAGCCATTTTGTGATCGTATTGACACGCGTTACGTAACGCATTACGCTTATGGCGTGATCCGCTCAATTCGCCACAAGGGTCTGAAACGTCTCTACGAGAACGACGATCCTCGTGGCGTTCCAGGGCAGCATGCGGAGAAGCTGCGAGACATCTTGGCGCGGTTGGACGTCGCCAGTAGCATTGCAGACATGGACTTGCCGGGCTTCCGATTGCATCCCCTCAGAGGCGACTTTAAGGGGTTTTGGGCAGTGACAGTTCGAGCTAATTGGCGGATTATCTTCCGTTTTGCAGATGGCGACGCACTAGATGTTGATTATGTCGACTACCACTAAGAGGCTTATCATGGCTATGAAGAATCCACCACATCCCGGCGGCTTTGTGTTGCGACAGTGCATTGAGCCTTTGGGCTTGACCATCACGCAGGCCGCTGCGGCCCTTGGTGTTACGCGCACCACATTGTCGGAATTGGTTAACGCCAAACGGGGGATTTCCCCGGAGATGGCTGTGCGTTTATCCAAAGTGTTCGGTGGAAGCGCCGAGACGTGGCTGACGCAGCAGGCTCACTACGATCTGGCACAAGTCCGTACCGATCGAATCAAGGTGAAGCGGCTGCAATTCGCCTGATCATCACTCTCTGCTTCCATTACAATCGTTGATTAAACTATTGGTTGCCTTGGCGCTGTGTGGCGTGGCGCGAGACCGAAGATTGACCGGCGATGGCTGTGATCAGTGCAAATGTCGGGTCCGCCTTTTCGGAGGCGATCGGCGAACAAAGCGCACTCGGAGAAAAGTTGAATGGCATCGGCTCCCAATCCGCCCACTTTCCAGGAACTCGTACTGCGGCTGCAGACGTTTTGGGCTGAGCGCGGATGTGTGTTGCAACAGCCTTATGATGTGGAAGTGGGCGCGGGAACGATGGCGCCGGAGACTTTTCTGCGGGTGCTGGGACCGCAGCCTTACAGAGTGGCGTATGTGCAGCCCTCGCGGCGTCCGGCGGACGGGCGCTACGGAGAGAATCCCAACCGGCTGTACAAGCACATGCAGTTGCAGGTGATCCTGAAGCCTCCGCCCGGCAATGTGCAGGAACTTTATCTGGAATCACTGGGCGCGATCGGCATTGATCTGCGTCAGCATGACATCAAGTTCGAAGAAGACAACTGGGAATCGCCGACGTTGGGCGCCTGGGGGATCGGCTGGCAGGTGATGCTCGACGGCCTTGAGATCACGCAGTTCACTTACTTCCAGCAGTGCGGCGGCGTAGATTTGGATCCCATTTCGGCCGAGCTGACCTACGGTCTGGAACGCATCGCGGCATTTTTGCAGGATGTGGATTCGATCTATGACATTGTGTGGGCGCGCGATCCGGAGACGGGGCGAGAAGTGAAATACCGCGCTGTCCGGCTGGCGGATGAGCTGCAGTTCTCGGTCTACAACTTCGAGATCGCGGACGTTCAGAAGACGTGGCGGCACTTTGATCTGTGCGAGGCCGAGTGCAAGGCGCTGCTGGAGAGGATACTGCAGAGCTAATCCGGCTGGGCAAGGATCCTCACAGAGGATGAAGAAGTGATCACGAAGCTAGATAGGCAAGTCGGATATCCGGTCGCTGAACAGAAGAGGCGGTTTCCGCTGCTCGCCGCTTATGATCTTTGCCTGAAGTGCTCGCATTTGTTCAACATTCTCGATGCCCGCGGCGCGATTTCGGTGACCGAACGCGTGGGAGTGATCGCGCGGGTACGAGCGCTGGCGGTGGGAATCGCCCGGGCCTGGGTGGATCAGCAACGCGGCGAGGCGCCGGCCGAAAAGGAGCCAGAACCTGTGGTTGAGCACGAAACCGCGAGCGAAGAAAGAAGAAAAAGATGTCGCCGGTAGGTTCGTAAGGGAGTTCGCCCGCAGGATGCGTTAGTTCTGTCATCCTGAGCGGAGCGGAAACTTCGTAAAGCGAAGTTTCCACGCAGTCGAAGGATCCCTCGGTCGATCGAGATTGCACAGAAGTCGCAGGGTGTTCTCCCGCGTGGCGAAGGGCGTGGCAAGAATGCCTGGAAAAGGCGGTAGAGCGGGACGGTGACGCTGGGGCCCTTCGACTCCGTAGAACGATTCGTGAGCGAATCGTTCTGCTTCGCTCAGGATGACATAGGTTAAGAATGCCAGACTTTCTACTCGAGATCGGTTGCGAAGAGATTCCGGCGCGCATGATTGACGCCGCCTCGCTCGAACTGCGGGAGCGTATCGGCAAACTGCTGCAGCGGGAGCGACTGGCTGCAGCCGACGCCTTGAGCTATTTCGACACACCGCGGCGTCTGGCAGTCATCGCGCCGGGCATTCATGCGTCACAGCCCGATGTCACCGAACAAGTCACCGGGCCGTCGGTGAATGTTGCGTACAAGGATGGTAAACCCACACCCGCCGCTCATGCCTTCGCCAAAAAAGCCGGGGTTGACGTCGCACGGCTGGAAAAAATCGCGACTGCGAAAGGCGAATACCTCTCCGCCAAAGTGACGAAGAAAGGGCGCAGTGCGGCGGAGATTCTTGCCGAAGCCCTGCCCAAAGAAATCGGCTCAATCTACTGGCCCAAGAGCATGTATTGGCGAAAGCCGGGCGAACGTTTCGTGCGCCCGGTTCGCTGGCTGGTGGCGATGCTTGACGGCGAAGTAGTTCGGCTGGAATTCGACGGCGTCGCGGCCGGAAATGAATCCCGAGGACATCGGATTTTGTCGCCCGGCGCGGTGCGCATCCGAGCCGGCTCCAGTTATGTGGACGCGCTACGCCAAGCCAAAGTGCTCAGCCGTGGCGAACGCGAACAGCACATTCGTAAAGAGCTTGATGCCGCCACCCGTGCCATCCCCGGCGCGCGCTGGCGCGAAGACAAAACACTGCTCGATACCGTAGTGAACCTGACGGAGTTTCCCTTCGTGATTCGAGGAAATTTCGATTCGGAATTTCTTGCCCTGCCAGAGGAAGTTCTGGTCACGGTGATGCGCGACCATCAGAAATATTTTGCGATCGAGGATGCGGACGGAAAACTGCTGCCTCATTTTCTTGCCGTACTAAACACGGACGCTGACCCGCAGCAGATCATTCAGCACGGACACGAGCGAGTGCTGCGAGCCCGCTTCAACGATGCGCGCTTTTTCTGGCAGACCGATCAGAAGCATCCCCTGCGCGAGCGGCTGGCCTGGCTGAAAAATGTGACGTTTCAAAAAGATCTGGGCAGCTACTACGACAAGACCATGCGAGTGCAGCGACTGTGCCGGTGGCTTTCCGCGAGTTTCCGTCGGAATGGGATGGCGTTGCGGCCCGGAGTTGTCCACAAAGCAGCTTGTCTCGCCAAGACCGACCTCACGACCGAACTGGTTAAAGAGTTTACCGAGCTGCAGGGAATTGTGGGCGGGTTATACGCGCGCGTGCAAGAGCTTGACCCTGACATGGCGGACAGCGCCCGCCAACTGGTCGCACAGACCATCTATGACCAGTACAAACCGGAATCCATGGAAGACGCAGTGCCCCGCACTGTTGAAGGTGCTGTCCTCTCGATTGCCGATAAAGCAGACAGCATCATGGGAATGTTTGCGCTTGGCCTGCAGCCCACGGGATCGAAAGACCCGTTTGCGCTGCGCCGTCAGGCTAATGGCATCGTGAAGATACTCGCTGAAAAACAACTTACGTTAAGCTTGGCGCAACTGTTTGCCTGGGCGCGAGAAACGTATCGGGGCACGGAGGCGGAAAAAAAGTTCATATCCGTGGCCGATGAGGCCGGCGCCGTGCGCGACTTCCTGCGGGAGCGGCTGGAGTTTTACCTGCGCGACGTGCTCGGCTTTAAGTATGATGTCGTAAAGGCCGCACTGGCGGCGGGTTCTGACGATGTGGTCGACGCGGTGGCGCGGGCTGCGGCGGTGAAGGCGGTCCTGCACCTGCCGGAATTTCAGGCGATTGCGGCGGCCTCGAAGCGTATGCGCAATATCTTGAAGCAAGCGGCAGAAAAGGGCTTTCGCGTATCCGTGAAGTTTGAAGACCTGCCGGAAGCCGCGGCTGAAGAAAAGATGTTGGCCGCATACCTGGAACGAAACGCGCCAAAGATCGAAGCACATCGGCGGAAGAAAGAATATGGAGACGCTCTTAGTTTGCTCTCCACCGCGCGCGAACCGGTCGACGCGTTCTTCGACAAAGTCATGGTGATGGTCGATGACGACCGCATACGTGCGAACCGGCTGGCGCTCTTGCAGACTTTGCTTAAGGAATTCTCCACCCTTGCCGATTTCTCAGAGATAGTGACCGAAGGCGGCAAAGAATCCTCTAATTAGAAAAGGACTCATTATGGCGACGCAAACTCTCCCCGAAACCATGGAAACATCCGAAAGTAAACCAGCCACCAAGTACGTTTACTTCTTCGGCGGCGGCAAAGCTGACGGCAACGGCAAGATGAAGGACGAACTGGGCGGCAAGGGCGCCGGCCTGGCCGAAATGACTAATGCAGGCTTGCCCGTGCCTCCCGGATTCACGATTCAGACTGAAGCTTGTCGCGAGTACATGAAGACCGGCGGAGTGTCGCCACAGGTTGATCGCCAGATGGAAGATGCGCTGGCGCGGCTGGAAAAGCTGCAGGGACAGAAACTGGGCAAAGGCGAGAACCCGCTACTGGTCAGCGTCCGCTCGGGCGCCAAGTTTTCCATGCCGGGAATGATGGATACGATCCTGAACCTTGGCCTCAATGATCAGAGTGTTGAAGCGTTGGCCAGGCGCAGCAACAACGAACGCTTCGCGGCAGACTCTTACCGGCGATTGATCCAGATGTTTGGCAACGTCGTGCTGGATATCGAGAAGTCGGTCTTTGACGAAGTGTTCGACGCGAAAAAGAAACAGAAAAAAGCCAAGCTCGACACCGATCTCGATGCCAAGGCGTTGAAGGAAGTGATCGCCGAGTACAAGAAAGTCGTCAAAAAGCACGCCAAGCGTGAGTTTCCGCAAGATCCGCACGAGCAACTGGTGATGGCGCGTGATGCAGTGTTCCGCTCATGGCAGAACGAGCGCGCAAAGCACTATCGCCGCATCAACAATATCGATGACATGCTGGGCACCGCGGTGAACGTGCAGGCGATGGTATTCGGCAATCTGGGTGAGACCAGCGGAACGGGAGTGGGCTTTACCCGCAATCCCGCGACCGGCGTAAAAGAATTTTATGGTGAGTTCCTGATGAACGCTCAGGGCGAAGACGTGGTCGCCGGCATCCGCACGCCCGTCCCGATTCTTGAGCTGCAAAAGATCATGCCGGCCGTCTACGACCAGTTGCGGGAAATCACGACGCGGCTCGAGCAGCACTATCGCGACATGCAGGATTTCGAATTCACCATCCAGGAAGGCAAGCTCTACATGCTGCAGACGCGTAATGGCAAGCGCACGGGACTGGCTGCAGTGCGAATTGCCATCCAGATGGTGGAAGAAGGACTAATCACGAAGGAAGAAGCGATTTTTCGCGTCGAGCCCAACCAGTTGTATGACTTCCTGGTTCCGCGGTTAGACGAGAAGAGCACCAAGGTGGAAGTGCTGGCCACGGGTTTGCCGGCGTCGCCCGGAGCGGCGGTGGGACAAATTGTTTTTACTGCGGATGAAGCGGTGGTGAAAGCCGGACACGGCGCGAAGAAGAATCCCGTCATCCTGGTGCGCGCGGAGACCACTCCGGAAGACATTCAAGGTATGGAAGTCGCCGTCGGGATCTTAACCTCGCGTGGCGGCATGACCAGCCATGCGGCGGTGGTGACGCGCGGCATGGGTAAGTGCTGCGTAGCCGGCGCGGGCGATATTACCGTTGATGAGAAAAAACGAGAGATGCGGGTGAAAGGGCAGACCTTCAAAGAAGGCGACTGGATTTCGCTCGATGGAACAACCGGCCGGGTGATCAAGGGCAGACTGAGCACGATTCCGCCTAAGGCAGACGATCCTGAACTGCTCGAACTGATGGGCTGGGCTGAGCCCTTCCGCACCATCGGAGTGCGCGCCAACGCCGATATTCCGCGCGATGCGATTCAGGCGCGCGCATTTGGGGCTGAGGGCATTGGGCTCTGCCGCACCGAACATATGTTCTTTGCCGAAGACCGCATCGAGCACATGCGGGAGATGATTCTCGCTACCAACGAAAAAGACCGCCGCGCTGCGCTGAAGAAGCTTCTGCCCATGCAGCGCTCCGACTTCATCGGCGTGTTCAAAGCGATGGATGGATTTCCCGTGACCATCCGCACGCTCGATCCTCCATTGCATGAGTTCCTGCCGCGGCGCGAAGATCTGATGGTCGAGATCGCCGTCCTCGAAGCTACCAAACCGAAGTCCCCCAAGCTGCCTGGTCTCCGCAAGCTGCTGGCGCGTGTGGAAGAACTGCACGAATTCAACCCCATGTTGGGTCATCGCGGTTGCCGCCTGGGCATTACCTATCCTGAGATCACAGAAATGCAGGCGCGCGCGATTTTTGAAGCAGCTGTTGAGGTGTCAAAGAAAGGTATTAAGGTCCATCCTGAAGTCATGATTCCACTGGTCGCCACGCTGAAAGAAATGGCGAACCAGGCGGCCATCGTGAATCGTGTGGCCGAGGAAGTCTTCAAGGAGAAGGGTACGAGGGTGGATTACCTCGTCGGCACGATGATCGAGCTGCCGCGAGCGGCTCTGGTGGCGGACGAGATCGCCAAAGAAGCACAGTTCTTCTCCTTCGGCACTAACGATCTTACCCAGACCACGTTCGGGTTCTCTCGTGACGACGTGAATAAAGTGCTGCCCACCTATATTGCAGAAGGCATCTTGAAACAGGATCCGTTTGCCGTGCTCGATCGCGAAGGCGTTGGTCAACTGGTCAGGATGGCCACAGAGCGTGGACGAAAAACGCGACCGAAGCTTAAGGTCGGCATCTGCGGCGAGCACGGAGGCGAACCCTCTTCGGTCGAGTTTTGCTATCAGGTGGGGCTGAATTACGTTTCTTGTTCGCCATTCCGCGTGCTGACGGCGCGACTGGCGGCGGCGCAGGCTGCGGCCGGCGATAAGCTGAAGGTGGAAGGCGGAAGAACTAAATGAAAAACCGCAGAGGACGCCGGGGTGGCAACACCGTCCTTCAATTCGCGGAAACGATTCCGCTTCTTCCGTAGGCGCGTTTTTTAGACCCGATTTTTGCCGTGGCCCTTCCCCAGCCTACGGCGTAGCCCCACCCGGCACAGGGCCCACCCGAAGCACATGTCTTTCGGGTTCCGGTGCAGGTGAATAGTCGGCCGGCACTTCGAACAGCGATTCATCCAAGGGAGCTTCGGAAGACTCCAATAGCTCGATCTTGCTCACGATCACGTTACCTTCCGCACGCTCTGTAGCCGTCTGTGAAATCGGCAATCCATGGAGCATCGTGCCGACGCGCTTAAAAATAAGATGTTCGTGTCCGCCTCCAAATCCCATCTCGAACATGCCTGCGCCTGCGCCGGGAATCAGGTTTTCGCGCGGACTGCTCTCGCGGCAATCAAGGCCAGGCAAGTCGAGGTACCAGCCGTCGATTTCAGTCTTTGCTGGTTTGCGCGAGGCGCCTTTGCTGGGATCAACGGTGATCGTAGTTTTAAAACGACTCGCTTCGTAGCCGGCGATCTCGCGACGTTCGCCGGTATCGACGGAGTCGATCGTGATTGTCACGTCGGGCCCAGCCGGATTCCTCACAGGGGGACGACGTTCAACCCCTGTCAGCTCGCCCGAGTGCATCGTAAACGACCGGTAGGTCTTGTCGCGCGAATGCAACATGACCTCCGTTCGCTGATCGCACTGGAAAATTACCGAGGTAAACGGCTCCGGGATGTTTCGGATTTGCGAGTCGTGCGCCGTCCGTTGCCGTGCGCCTTTGAAGTACCAAGTAGTCACAACGGGCGTCATCAGCCCACGAGTTGTGCGGGTCTTGATTGTCAGATCGCGGAAGTTGGGGACCACGAAGGTGGATCGGGGCGAAGAGGCCAGAGCAGCAAGCACTACGATCAGCGGAGCGCGCAGCATTGGAACCCTCCCGGCTGAAGACTGGGCCCGTTGTCTATGTCAGAACAAAAAACAAGGCGTGCAGGTTGCCTGCACGCCCCAGATTATCCATCAAAACCTACGCCCCGACCAGTGCCGGCTCAACCCCATAAATCGGATGCCACGAAGTGGCCGCCTTCAGCCGGTCGTTCACGTTGTTGATGTTCTTCACGCCCTCGGTCTGCAGCCACTTGCGGAACGCTTCAGCCCCCTGCTTGGCATACACCGGGATTCCGTCCTTCCACGTCGCCCGCCCGCAAAGCACACCGTTGAACTTCACCCCTGCTTCGCCGGCAAGTTCCAACGCCTCAGTGAACTCTTTGTTGCTTACGCCAGCCGAGAGATAAATAAACGGTTTGGTGGCCACGCTGGCCGCCTTGCGGAACAGGTCCATGGCTTCGGACTTGCCATATGCCTTCTGTCCCACAGAGACAGTCGACCCTTCCACGAACTTCATGTTCACCGGCACCTCAACCTTGAGCACGTCCACGCCATAACGCTCTTTGCTGAACTCTCGCATGCTCTCAGTGACGATCTGAGGTTTTTTCTTGGCGTAGTCCACACCCTTTTCGTCTGCGCCTTCCTCGTAGCCGACAAACTCCAGGAAAAATGGAATATCGTTGGCCCGGCATTCGTCGCCAATCCGCTCCACCCACGCATGTTTCGTTGTCATTCACTTCCTTCGGATCGAAGGGCGTGTAGTAGAGCAAAATCTTCACGCAGTCGGCGCCGGCTTCTTTCAGGCGCCGGGCAGACCAGTGATCGAGCAAATCGGGCAACCGGCCGGGGCCGGTCTTGTCGTAACCAGTCTTTTCATAGGCCAGCAGCAGGCCGGCATTTTTCGCGCGCCGCTTGGAAGCCGGCAACCCCCACTCCGGGTCCAGCAGAATGGCGCTGGCATGCGGCGTCAGGACTTCAGTGACCAGCGTCTTGAATTCCTCCATCATGGCATCGCTCACCGCCGAGCCCTTCTCTTTGGCGAGTGACTTTTGCAGCGAACCTCGTTGGTCCATTGCTGCTGCGGCAATCACGCCGCGATCGTTGGAAACGTTCTTCAGACCAGCCAGTTTTCCCGGGGTGAGCTTCATTGGAAATCCTCCAGAGGATTGCGTTGAGATGAATGAAACCGGCATCACTGCCGAACCGCCAACATTGTAATACGTTCCGGCGCTTGCCGAGACATGCATGTGTGTGATGGGTGTCACAGCGGGCCTGCGCCCCTAGTGAGAAACTTTAGTGTAGTCACCTGCTCATCAGGTCAGGAGGTGACAGTATGGCGCGACTTGCAGTGGCCATCTTTTATTGGGTCGCAGCGATTCTTCCTTATCTTATTGACTTGGCGCGCCGAAGTGACCGCCGAGCGGAGTGCTCATGCGGGCAAGGGGCATACCCCAGCCCACAAGATTAAGTAGCTGGCCCAAACTGGAATTGTGCCTCTTTCGGTGCGGTCGAAAACTGCATGTTGAGGGCGATAAAACTGGCTCACACTGCGATCTGGGCCGTTCTCGCCGCTTTCATTCTGGCGTTGCCCGTTGCAGGCCTAACCCAGCGATTTCTCCTGGCCGCGATCCTGACCGTGATCGTGTTGGTCGAATGCTTGGTTCTTGCCCTGAATCACGGCCGCTGTCCATGCACTGATTTCGCCCGCCGCTATACACCCGACCGGTCCGATAATTTTGACATCTACCTTCCCCGGTGGCTGGCGCGGCATAACAAAACAATCTTCGGAAGCCTGCTTGTGGTGAATGAACTGATCGTGCTCGCGTGCTGGCTCAAGCGATCAGTCAGGTGAGCTACTGCCGCAGCGTCAGTTTGCTCAGAACCGCTTGCTGTTTCACGATCAGCGACTGCACGCCCTGCTTGGCCAACGTCAGCATCTTATTGAGCTGGGCCTCGTCAAACGCTTGGTGTTCCGCGGTGGCCTGCACTTCCACGAATTTCTGCCCCGCAGTCATAACAAAATTCATGTCGACGTCCGCGCGCGAGTCTTCCTCATAGCAGAGGTCGAGCATGATTTCCCCATCCACGATCCCCACGCTCACGGCGGCGACAAAATCGCGCAGCGGAACCGAGGTCAAGGTTCCCGCATCCACCAGCTTTTCCAGCGCCAGGCCTAAAGCGACAAAGGCGCCGGTAATCGAAGCCGTGCGCGTGCCGCCGTCGGCCTGAATCACATCGCAATCAATCCAGATGGTGCGTTCCCCCAGGCGTGAAAGATCCGTGACCGCCCGCAATGAGCGGCCAATAAGCCGTTGGATCTCATGCGTCCGTCCGCTCGGCCGGCCCTTGTTCACTTCCCGCGCCATTCGTGTGAGCGTGGAACGCGGCAACATGCCGTATTCGCTCGATATCCAGCCTTTGCCGCTGTTGCGCAGGAACTGGGGAACTGTTTCTTCGAGCGAGGCCGTGCATATGACGCGAGTGTTGCCCACTTCAATCAAGGCGGAACCCTCGGCGGTGGTGACGAAATCAGGAATGATCTTGACCGGGCGCAACTGATCTGGCGTGCGATTGTCAGAGCGATAAATCATAGGTGGCGATTGTAAATGACTTTAGTGGCGCCATGAGAACGCCCAAAGATTCTGCGATGCTTAACTGCCGGAGTCATCCCGAGCGTAGCCGTTTTTCAGGCGGAGCGAGGGATCTGGCGCGTATCGCCACGGCCATAACCAATCAACCGTGCGATTTCTGGCTCGATCACAACCTACTGCCCCATCTGCGCCGCCAGCTGGTTTACCGCACTCACATCGTAGAAGCTGGACAAATCTGCGTGCCCCGCCAGGGTTTCCCGCTGCTTGCCATCGACAAGGATTTTCACCCGCATAATCCCCGGGTTGTTCGCCGCCAGAGTTTCTATCATTGACGCCACCGTAAGTTCCTCGATCAGCACTCCTGAGCGATGCCCATCAGCGAATGCGGCGTTGGTATCAATCACCGCTAGGCCCGGGTCAACCAGGTAGACGTCCCGAATCTCCGCTCCGGGTGGGAGCGGATGAGAGGACGACTTCTCCAGATACAGGTTCAGCAATGTTCGCAGCAGTTCCTGGGCACGCTGTTGCCGTCCTTCCGGTAAGGGGATCTTTGCCGCCTGCGCCCGCAGCACTCCGGGATCATCGTAGGCCACATACAGCGTAACTTGCTCGGTCGGTCCCTGAACCGGCGGCGCCACTGGATGAGCATATGCCGCTCCGGATTCCACTTCTTCCACTCGCCCGCGCATGCGCCACGCATACCCTCCCGCAATCAAAACCACCGTGAGCATGGCTGCGATCCCGATCACTAGGTGGCGGGGAATCAATGGGAAGCCCCCAATTGGCCACGCATACTCGTCACCGCCGTCGCAATGGCCTCTGCCACCAGTTGCTGGTACTCCGCCGAATTCAACTGCGCCAACCCGCTGGCCGGCGGCGCGACTTCAACCGCCACGGCCGCTCCCACGATGTTGTTCAAAGGGCGCAACGGCGCGCTCAGACTCCGAACCACAACCTGCCGCCTCTGGAACTCCGCCGCCAGGTCCGCGGCAACTGCCTGGCTTACGCCACGAAAGCCCGATTGGGCCGTTTCCCAATCCAAGAACGGCCCGTGGTTATCGCCGCCAGCAGGAAGCAACGCCGTATAAATTCGCACTCCGTTGCCCTGCGAGGTCGCGTGGATACATACATAGATCGCCGCATGAGCCGTATTGGCCAGATCGGCTCGCTGATCGAGGCTGAGCGTCATATCTCCGTCGCGAATCACGAGGGACGACACTCCGCGAGCCGCCAGCTCCTGCCGCACCCGGCGCGCGAACGCTAGCGTCACATCTTTTTCCGCCAGTTGATCGGTCAGAGCCGCACCGCGCTCGTCGCCTCCATGACTCGCGTCCACTACAGCGAAGTATTGCGGCGAAGGCAGGCCGGGTCCAGCAGGCGGGGGCGCAGAAGTCGCTGGAGAATTCGGAGGAACGGCCTGCACCGACCCCTGGCTGGAGATTGGAGTCGGCGCCGATTGCGCCGGGACCGATGCCGTTGCCCGGGTGTTTTGTGGAGCGGGAGTGATGGTGATCGTCTTCCCGCCGTTGCTAAAGCTCGCCAGCAACGGCACATTCCCGTTCACTGCGATCTCGGCTGTGCCGTTGCTTTCCATGTAGGTCGCCGAGGGAATCGTTCCGTTGTCGAAAGTGAGCAGCGTCGTTCCTGGCGCCACCAGTGGGTCGCGGGTAAACACCATGCGCAACTTGCCGGGTTCTGTTGCCACCGCAGGATTCACGGGCGAGGAAAAATTCAGAACTAGAGTTGCTGGACTTGCCCTGTTCACTTGCGCCGTAAAGTGAACTCCGACATTCCCTATGAACAGGCGGTGCGAGTTCGCGTAATAAGTCAGCGGTGTTTCGAGGAAGTGAGAGAGCAGCATGTTCAATGACGCCAAAGGCACCAGGCCGGAGCCATTCTCCAGGATGAACTTGGCGGGTAGGCTTAACTCACGGCCCCGCATGCGGACTTGGGTCTTTCCGGCCGTGAAGTCGGCCTCAACCTTTTCGTAGCGGACCTTCCAATGCGTCCCGTCCGTCTTGACGCCGACTCTCCCCAAAGGCTCCAGAACTTCGCGCAAACTAACGTAGTCCTGGCCATCTCGTTCCTTCAGCGCCAACGTGTAGTTGCCCTTGCCGGAATAGATCGAGATCAGTCTTTCGTCGCGCGGAGACGCCGGGGATCCCAAGAAGAACAACGCGAGGCTCAACCAAAAAAGTGCGCCGGGAAGGGGTCGAGCCAGACCGTCCGGCCCTAACTCCGGCCAGCGCGTCCTAAACCTATTCCAGCGCATAGATGGTGAGGCCGCTGAGCAGCTTGGGATAAAAATCAGTCGACTTCTGCGGCAGAACTTCTTCCGCAAAAGCGATATCGCGCACTTGACGCATGCGTACCGGATTCATCAGGAAGGCCACGTTCGCGGCTCCTCGGCGAACCTGATCCAGCGCCTCGCCGGCGTCCCGTACATAGCGGATATTCTGCTGGTTGCGGATCGATTCCTCCGATAGCCGCAGTGCGTCCTGAAGGATGATTTTGTGCAATTGCACCACATCCAGCGACTGCTGCCGCAGAGACAGCCCGGGGAACAGCCCCGGATCGTTGACTTTGGGCCGATCGAAGAGGAAAGCCCGATTAACGCAGACTGCCAACAAGGCAGTTCCCATCCGTCCCGCCTCGCGCAGGATGACTCGGGCCCGCTCCGCGTCAATCGCTGGGTCCACTTCCTCCACGCTGAAGTAGTGCCGGGTCCCATCCCGGAGCGCATCCGGAGAAAAATCCTCCAAACCGTGAACCACCCGGTGGGTCGGCAGAATCACCAGCCCGGGGCTTTCCATGTTGATGAACGTCATCATTACCTGCTCATACGGAGCATCCTCGGTCACCTCCGACGGCAAGGTCACCACGCCCCCGGTATCCGTTCTGCGGGGCCCGGCTGCTGGAATTTTCTCGGCTGCCCGCCGCTCGTTGCGATAGTTGATCGCGGTTTCATACCGGTGGTGGCCGTCGGCGATGATCAGCTTCTTGTCGCGCATTTTGCCCCGCACCAGGTTGATCAGGCTGGCGTCGGAAATCCTCCACACCTGGTGCAGCACGCCATATTCGTCACGAATTTCCAGGTCCGGCGGGTTGGTCGCAGTCAGCACCGCGTCGATTTCCCCTGCGGGATCGTTGTACAGCATGAAGAGCTGCCCGAAATGAGCCCGCGTAGCGCGCAGCAATTCCAGACGGTCGGCCTTGGGCTTCGCCAGAGTTTGCTCGTGGCGGAAGACCACTCCCGCCGAGTAGTCCTCGACTCGTCCCAGCGCGATGAATCCGCGACGCTCCATTTCCGTCTGGCTGCCGGAAACCGCGAAGCGCTGCACATACAGATAGATCGAAGGCTCGGCATCCTGCAGGAAGATACCTTCGCGTCGCCAGTCGCGGAAGAACTTCGCCGCACGAGTGTATGGGTTGTCGCTGGAATGGTCGGTCGTTTGCTGTCTGCCCAGAATGACGCGCACCAGATTGTGCGGACTGGCCGCGTAATACGCTTCCTGCATCTCCGGTGTGATTTTGTCGTAGGGTTGGGTCACCACACTCGAGACCGCAACCCGAGCGGGATCATAGCGAAGGGCGCGAAACGGTGCTATGTGGGCCATGAACTGGAGTGGACGCTGAAATTGTACAGGACGCTTGCCCGTCGCGTACGCCACCGTTCAACAATGCCTGGTTGGGAATAAATTGACCTTATGGGAAAAAGTTTGCACCTCAGCGGTGGCTCCTGACCGGCTCTGCCGTCCGAACTAAAGGTGACAAAGCTGTGACAATTATCTTCGCCGCCTGTGATACTATCCCGGGCAATGAGGTAATTATGGCCCGCCGTCAAGGGCGCGGGTCACTTCGCCCCCTGACCCAGTCTCGGAACCTTTGCCCGGTTCTGCCGCGCCGACAGACAAGCCCTGTGCTGCGTTTTCAATGGCTCTCTTTCATGCGGTTCTCGGCCGCATTCTTGTTTTTGCTGTCGGTTGGCTTGGTTCCAGCAGCGCAAGCGCAGAGCCCCGTCGATGATGTTCACATCTCCCCGCGCGTCGCTCCACCCCCTCCGCCCAGCCCGGAAAGTCAAATCGTCGATCCTGCCCTGCGCACTCACACTAAGCCGCTCAAAGTGAATGTGGATCTGGTGCTGGTGCCGGTGACTATTACCGATCCCATGAACCGGCTCGTGACTGGCTTGGACAAAGACAACTTCATGGTCTTCGAGGGCAAGGATTCGCAGGAGATTCGCACTTTCTCCAGTGAGGATGCGCCCGTCTCAATTGGCGTTATTTTTGACATGAGTGGCAGCATGAGCAGCAAGATTGAGCGGGCTCGCGAGGCCGTAATCGAATTTTTCAAAACTGCCAACCCGCAAGACGAATTCTTCATGATCACCTTCTCCGACCAGCCGGAAGAGATTTCTGACTTCACCCAGTCTGTGGAAGACATTCAGGGAAAACTGGTCTACACCGTGCCCAAAGGCCGCACTGCGTTGCTGGACGCCATCTACATGGGGGTCAGCAAGATGCGGCAGGCCAAGTATGCCAAGCGCGCGCTGCTTATCATCTCCGACGGCGGCGACAACCACAGCCGCTACACCGAAGGCGAGATCAAATCCCTGGTCAAGGAAGCCGACGTCCTCATTTACGCCATCGGCATTTACGACCGCTACATGCCCACGCCAGAAGAGCAGTTGGGGCCAGTTCTCTTGAGTGACGTCACAGAACTGACTGGCGGCAGGGCCTTCACCATCGATAACCCCAACGATCTGGCCGACGTCGCCACAAAAATCGGAGTGGAGCTACGCAACCAATATGTGCTCGGTTACCGTCCAAAGAATGCAGCCCACGATGGGAAATGGCGTAAGATAAAAGTGAAATTAATTCCGCCTAAGGGGCTGCCCCCGCTTCGCGTTTATGCCAAGACCGGGTACTACGCACCGACGCAATGACCCTCTTATAGGCCTGCCGCTGGTCTTCTTTTCGTTGATCCTTTTCCTGGCCGTGGAAGTGTTGGCTCAGACCCCGGCTCCATCCAATTCAGCTCCAGCCGGAACGACGACTTCCTCCCCTGCCGCGTCAGGCGCCCAAAATCAACGTCCTCCTTCCAAACCAGCACCCTCCGGTAGCACTGACGACGAGGGTTCCGGAACCTTTGTTTTCCACACCAGTGTCGATGAGGTAGTTCTTCACGCAACGGTTATAGATGACAAAAAGCGCATCATTACCGATCTACAGCGGAACGCGTTCACCGTATTCGAAGATGGCAAGCCCCAGACCATCACTTCCTTCCGCCACGAAGACATTCCCGTGGCCATGGGGATTGTCATCGACAACTCCGGCTCCATGCGCGAGAAGCGCGACCGGGTGAACAAGGCGGCGCTCAACCTGGTGCGCGCCAGTAATTCCCAGGACCAGGTTTTTATCGTGAATTTCAACGACGAATATTATCTCGATCAGGACTTTACCAACGACATCGGCAAGCTAAAGCAGGCGCTGGAGAAAGTCGAAGCCCGCGGTGGTACCGCGCTATATGACGCCCTGGTAGCGTCGGCCGATCACTTGAAGAAGAATGGAAAGCTGCAGAAGAAAGTATTGTTCGTCATCACCGACGGCGAGGACAACGCCAGCCAGGAGACTCTGGAGCAGGCCGTCCGCAACTTGCAAGTGGAAGACGGCCCCACCGTCTATGCCATTGGGATCCTGGGTGAAGAGCGAGCCAGGCGGGCCCGCCGCGCCCTGCAAACCCTGGCCGAGAGCACCGGTGGCATCGCTTTTCTGCCCAAGACTGCGGATGAAGTAGACCAGATCAGCAAGACCGTGGCTCACGACATCCGCAATCAATACACCATCGGCTACAAACCCACCACTCCCAAGAACGTCGGCGGATATCGTGCCGTCCGGGTCGATGCCCGCGCTCCGGGGTACCACAAACTCTTCGTCCGCACCCGCAACGGCTATTACGCGGCCCAGGAACAAGCCGCCGGCGGTGGCAACTAGTTCCACTGCCCGAGGTATCCGGACATTCACTTCGCCTCTTTCGGTCTCCTCCTATAGGCGTCATCCCGAAGCCCCGCGTTTTCTCCAGCGGGGCGAGGGATCTCGCGCGTATCGTCAGTGCACCATGTCAGCCCCGAAGACATCATTGACGCTCCCGCCCCGCTTCCGTACTCTGTAGGGTGCGCCCCGAGAAAACCGAGACTGGCTGCTTGCGCGTCACCGACGACATCACCCAACTGGTCGGCCACACTCCGATCCTGCGATTGAAAAAACTGGTTCCCTCCGGTTCGGCCGACGTCTACGCCAAGCTCGAATACTTGAATCCGGGCGGCAGCGTGAAAGACCGCGCCGCCATCGGAATCATCCTGCGGGCCGAAGCGGAAGGTCGGCTGAAAGCCGGGCGGCACCATTGTTGAAGCGACCGCCGGCAACACCGGCATCGGCCTCGCCCTCATCGGAATCAATCGCGGCTATCACGTGGTGTTTTTCATCCCTGAAGGTTTTTCGGAAGAAAAAGCCATGATCATGCGCGCCCTGGGCGCGGAGGTCAGGCGCACTCCCGAAGCCCAGGGCATGAAAGGGGCAATCGATCAGGCTAAGGAATTTTCTGACACCGCCCCAAATTCTTTTCTCGCCGCGCAATTCGATAATCCCGCAAATCCCGACTATCACTACCAAACCACTGCCGCCGAGATATTCCAGCAGATGGAAGGCCGAATTGATGCCGTGGTGATCGGCTCGGGCACCGCTGGAACCTTCACCGGCGTGGCCCGCTACCTGAAGGAGCGCCTGCCAAAAGTTCTGGCGTGTGTCGTTGAAACCCAGGGGTCAGTGCTCGGTGGCGGCAAGCCCGGCAAGCACAAGGTCGAAGGCATCGGAAATACTTTCATCCCCGGCAATTTCGACCGGTCGGTCTGCGATGAAGTCATCATGGTGATGGACCCCGAAGCTTTCGGCATGGTGAAACAATTGGCCAGCCAGGAAGGCGTGCTCTCCGGGTCAAGCGGCGGCGCCAACGTATTCGCCGCCGTGCAAGTCGCGCGGCGCCTGGGGGCAGGGAAGCGGGTCGTCACCATAATTCCCGATTCCGCCGAGCGCTATTTGTCGAAGAAGATTTTCGAGGGCGGCATGTAGCTGCTCGGGAACTGATCGAACGCGTGGCGCAAGCTTTTAGAGTGTCATCCCGAATGGGCTTCAGCCCTGAGGGACCTTACGAGGCGATTGAAGCAGCGCGGACGTAGACCGGACCGAGGCGTCCTCGCCATCGGCAACGCTGATTTACACCGACGTAAGATCCTTTAGGCCTAAAAACCCTCAGGATGACAAGCTGTTGAGAGAGCATCGGTATGCCGAAGCACTACTTCGTGTACATCATGAGCAGTCAGCGCAGGGTGTTATACGTCGGAATTTCAAGCAAACTCGAACAACGCGTCTTTCAACACAAACAGCATGCGTTCGGAGGTTTCACGGCAAAGTACAACGTTGCCGAGCCTGGTTTACTACGAGAGTTTCGATGATGTGCACACTGCGATCGACCGAGAGAAGGAAATCAAAGGCTGGCGGCGGGAGAAGAAAATCGAGTTGATCGAATCGCTGAACCCGAAGTGGAACGATTTGAGCTACGGCTGGTACCAGCGCCACAGGTACGCAACGGAGAAGAAAGTCTCATGAGCTCTTGTGCTCCGACGACCTTGTCATCCCGAATGGGCTTTAGCCCTGAGGGACCTTACGATGCGATCGAAGCGGCACGGGGGCAGATGGGACTGATGTGTTCCTGCGATCGGCAACGATGACTCGCACCGACGTAAGATCCTTCGGACCTGAAGGCCCTCAGGATGACACGCAAGTAGATCTGTCATCCCGAATGGGCTTTAGCCCTGAGGGACCTTACGATGCGATCGAAGCGGCACGGGGGCAGATGGGACTGATGTGTTCCTGCGATCGGCAACGATGACTCGCACCGACGTACGATCCTTCGGGCCTGAAGGCGCTCAGGATGACACGCAAGTAGAGAGCGGTGTTGCCCTGTCATCCCGAATGGGCTTTAGCCCTGAGGGACCTTACGAGGCGATTGAAGCAGCGCGGACATAGACGGGGATTAGAGATGGCCAACAAATCACAACCCGGCTTCGCCACTCGCGCCATTCACGTGGGTCAAGAAGCCGATCGCGAAACCGGCGCAGTCAGCGTCCCCATTTACGCCACATCCACCTACTTGCAGGAAGAACTGGGCAAGAACAAAGGATACGAGTACGCCCGCGTCTCCAACCCCACCCGCACTCGCCTCGAAGAAAACCTGGCCGCCCTTGAAGGCGGCATCGCCTCTCGCGTGTTCGCCAGCGGCATGGCCGCGATCAACGCGCTGTGCACCATGCTCAAATCGGGCGATCACCTAGTCTGCGGCAATGATCTATACGGAGGCGTCCCACGTCTCTTCAACCAGGTCTTCGCCGATTTCGGCCTGCAATTCACCTACGTCGACACCTCCGAAGTAAAGAACGTCGAGCGCGCCATTCAGAAAAACACACGCCTGGTCTATGTCGAGACGCCTACCAACCCGCTGATGGCGCTCAGCGATCTCGCCGCCATCGCCGAAGTAAGCCACCGCAAGAAAGCCGAACTGGTGGTCGACAACACCTTCATGTCTCCCTATTTCCAGCAGCCCATAGCGCTGGGCGCAGACATGGTCGTGCACTCCACTACAAAATTCCTCAATGGCCACAGCGATGGACTCGGCGGAGTTGTGATTTGCACCAAGCCCGAACAAGCCGAAAAGCTGGCCTTTCTCCAAAAAGCCGCAGGCGCCATTCTTTCACCCTTCGAATGTTGGCTGGTTCTGCGTGGCGTGAAAACTCTGGCCGTGCGTATGGAGCAGCACGACCGCAGCGGCAGAATCGTGGCCGATTTTCTCGCCCACCACAAGAAAGTAAAGAAAGTTTTTTATCCCGGACTGTCCGACCATCCGCAATACAAACTCGCGCAGCGCCAGATGACCGGATTCGGCTCCATGATCACCTTCGAGACCGGCTCGCTCTCGAACGCTAAGAAAATGCTGAAGAAAGTTCGCGTCTGCTCCCTGGCAGAATCGCTCGGCGGAGTCGAGACTCTCATCTCCCATCCCGCGACCATGACCCACGCCGCGCTCGGCGAAAAGGGAAGAAAAGAGATCGGCATTACCGACGGCCTGGTCCGCATTTCGGTCGGAATCGAAGACGTGCAGGATATCCGCGATGACCTCAACCAGGCGTTGGCCGCGATTTAGACCACTCTACTTATCCGAAAAATTCCGCGCGTCCTGGGGTCTAAATGGAAAAAGGGCGGTTATCACGCCGCCCTTTTCTTCTGCCAGTACGCAAACGATTTAGATTTGCCCCATTCCACCGTCAACGTTGATTTCAACGCCCGTGATGTAGGAAGCATCCTGCGAAGCCAAGAACGCCACTGTTGAAGCCACTTCTTCCGGCTGTCCAAATCGTTTCATCGGAACCTTCGCCACGACGTCTCTGGCGAATTCATCGATCGCTTCCTGCGGCAGCCCGGTTCTACCAAAGATTGGCGTAACAATCGGCCCCGGCGCGACGGTGTTCACCCGGATGCCTCGCCCCACCAGTTCTGCCGCAGCGGTTCGCGCCAGAGAACGCAACGCGGCCTTGGTGGCGGCATACGCGCTGGCCCCGGCGGTGCCCTTTTGGTCGACCACGCTGGTATTCAAAATGATCGAGGCGCCGTCATTCAATAACGGCAACGCCTTCTGGATCGTAAAGTATGCCCCCTTGATGTTGATATCGAACTGCTCGTCATACGTGCTTTCCGACGTTTCGGCCAGTGGGACAAACTTGGCCACGCCCGCATTGACGAATAACACGTCGATCTTCCCAAGCTTCTGGGTGACTTCCGCGTAGAGCTTGTCGATGTCGGCCAGCTTTGCCACATCCGCCTGCACTGCCACCACGCCGTTTCCGATGGTTTTCACCGCTTCATCCAGCGTTTTCCTGCTGCGGCCCGAGATGGCCACTTTGGCGCCTTCCTCCTGAAGACGCTTTGCTGTCGCCAACCCGATGCCGCTGTTCCCACCGGTCACTACGGCCACTTTTCCTTTGAGTCTCTCCATGACAATCTCCCTCATGTTTGCGATTTCCTGCCGGTCCACCGTTCCTCTCCGGCGAGAATTAGACATTTAGATGAATATCTAAGTTATAGGTTGCAGGTTTTCCAGGATGGCTCGCGCCCGAATGAGGTTGGTGGCGATAAAGCCCATGCTTCGCTACACTTTAGAGGGACGCATGAACCGCGAGCAGCTGGAAAAAATATCGAAAGCCCTGGCCGACCAGACCCGCCTGAGGATCTTTGAGGCGATCTCCTCCGTCGACCACATGACCTGTGGCGAGATCGTTTCCATGCACGGCGTCACCCCCGCGACCGTCTCTCATCATCTTAGGATTCTCACCGAGGCTGGGCTAATCGCGTGTTCGCGCGAAGGGCAGTTCGTCCGTAGTCAGGCTATTCCTGAAACCATCACGGGTTACACCCGGGCGCTCGCCAAAATGGTGCGTGGAAAGAAAGCAGCCCACCGCCCCTTGTGAGCCTATCGGGGAGTCTCGAGACGCCCTGCAAGAATGTGCCGCTTCCTCACAGGGCACGCCGCCAACTACTGTTTCTTCCGCCTCGCCCTGATGGCGTGGCGCTGCAGCGCCACCTCGATGGTCGACTGCAATTCGTCTCTCCGAAACGGCTTTAGTACGTAACCGTCGTACTCGGTCTTCTTGGCCCGGTCGACCGTCGCTCGATCCGAATAGGCGGTCAGGTAGACAATCGGCACGTCAACCTGCTGGCGTATCTCCTTCGCGGCTTGCACCCCGTCTTTTTCGCCTTTTAGGCGTATGTCCATCAGAACCAGATCCGGATGTTCTCTGGTGGCGATGGCAACGCCTTCCTCGGCAGAGTCCACTGCCGCGATTATGGTGAAACCAAGACGTGACAACCTTTCTCTGAGTTCCTCCGCAATCAAAGTCTCATCTTCAACGATCAGTGCCCGCAGCCCGGCGAAATCAAAGTCAGAGTGCATGATGGTCCACCGTGAACCGCAAACAAGCAGAGGTTCCCGGGTCGATTCGAACCAGTTCGAACGAGCCCCGAATCTGCTGTGTCAATGTCCCCACCAGTCTCAGCCCTAGCGACTTTCTTGTACTGAGATCGAGATCGGCGGGAATCCCTACTCCGTTGTCCTCCACGCAAAGGCTACATTTGCTTTCGGGCCCGTTATGCAGCGTCAGCTTGATCTCGCCCCCAACCCCATTCGGGAAACCATGCTTAAAAACGTTCGAAATCAGCTCATTGAGTATGAGCCCGCACGCAACCGCCATGTCAATGTTCATGATTACCGGTTCCAGGTCGCTGGTTAAGTGCAGCGGAACACTCGGACTGCCGTGCGAGGAAAGGATATCGTTCGCCAGAGCCTGTGCATACTCGGCAAAGTCGATGCGCGCCAGGTTCTCCGAGCCATACAGGCTCTCGTGCACCAGAGCCATCGAGTGGACGCGATTCTCCATGTCACGAAAGATCTGCACGGTTTCCTTATCTTCGGTGTGGGTCGACTGAAGATAGAAGAGGCTGCAGATTACCGCCAAATTGTTCTTTACTCGATGGTGAACTTCTCGCAGCAAAGCTTCCTTTCGTTCCTCGCTGGCGCGCAGCTCCGCAGTGACTTGTTCGGATTTTTTCGCCTGTTGCGCGAGCGTGAGGACTCGCGGAACTGTAAGGGGAAGCACCGCCGCCGTGGTAAGCGAAACCACGGCAGTAAGAAGCTTAACGGCCGCGGACAGGACATACACCGGTATCCAGATTGTGACCACTTCCATGAAGTGGGTTCCGCCGCAGGCAATAATGAAGAGTCCAAAGGCCAGGAACATCCAGTGAAAGGGAATGTCGCGCTGCCCCTTATAAACCAGGTATCCCAGCGTGACTGAAATCGCAAAGTAGGCGATCCCAATGAGTGAATCCGCGGCCACGTGCGTCCACACCAGGCCTGGATTCCCCAAATAGCAGTAGAGGTGCGGCATGAAATTGGTGGCCAGCAAGCGCGCTGACAGCTGAGGCCAAATGATGAAGGGACTAATCGCCAGCCCTGCCGCAATCCCGATGGCCCAAAGCTTACGCTTCGAGGGGCGTAAAGGATCAAAGAAGCCTGGACTCACGGTAGACGTCGACATAAGCCTCCGTTCCCGGAAGTTTGCCGAGAGTCTTGCCTCCGCGACCCGCCTCCGGATTTACTCTGAACCAGCGACAGGGGAGATCTGTCGTGTAAATGATATGCGCATTTCTTCTTTTGGCCATAAGGATATTGTTCGGTCTCTTTCTTGATGCCAGCTCCGTGGTGGATAAAGTTCAAGTGTCGCCATTGCTGCGGTTGCCCCACTTGCCTTTATCATGACCTGCACACGTCCGCTGTGCGTTACCGGAGAATCTCTTGGCCCTGTCCTCGAACTCATACCGCGAATGGAACTCGTCGGAATATCACCGTCTTTCCCAGCCCCAGGTGAGTTGGGGCAAGAAAGTACTGGCACGCCTGAACCTCCGTGGCGACGAACTTGTTCTTGATGCCGGCTGCGGCTCCGGCCGTCTCACCGCTGACCTGCTGGAAGCGCTGCCCAAAGGCCGCGTGGTGGGCGTCGACCTTTCCCAAAACATGCTGCAAACCGCGCACGCGCATCTTCAGCCGAAATTTGCAGGCCATTTCGCTTTGATTGCCGCCGACATGACGGCGCTCCCGTTTGTTCACGCCTTTGACGGAATTGTCAGCACCGCCGCGTTTCACTGGGTGATGCATCCGGAGCGCCTGTTCCGTGACCTCTTTCACGCGCTCCGCCCAGGTGGATGGTTACAGGCACAATGCGGCGGCGCGGGCAATCTCGACCGCTTGCGCGCACGCATGCGAACCCTGGCTCACTCGCGCGAGTATTCACCCTACCTTGCAGATTTTCCCGAACCTTGGGTTTATCTGGATGCGGAAAACGCCGCTTCACTCTTGCGCAGTGCAGGCTTTGCCGACGTAAAAACGGGCCTGGAGTCAGCCCCCACACTTTTCGACAACCGACAGGAGTATTTCGATTTCGTGAAGGCAGTGATCGTCCGTCAACACATCGAGCAGATTTCCGATCCCGAGCTGCAACTCAAGTATGTTTCAGACCTCACCGACCTCGCGGCTTCCGATGACCCGCCGTTTCTATTGGACTACTGGCGTCTGAATATGAGCGCACGGGTTCCGGAGTGAGTGACCTCCGCCCTACTG
This sequence comes from uncultured Acidobacteriota bacterium, assembly GCA_963759395.1. Classification (GTDB taxonomy): domain Bacteria; phylum Acidobacteriota; class Terriglobia; order Terriglobales; family Acidobacteriaceae; genus CAVWZH01. The sequence continues at coordinate 1,653,698 of CAVWZH010000007.1, forward strand.
CAGCTTCGCGTACTCCACCTTGGCTTCCTTCAGGATGGGAATATCAGGATCAGCGTCCTTCCAGAGGGTGAAGAAATCCTGGTAAGCCACTTTCGCCTTGGCGGTGTCGCCGGAGATTACATACGCCCGCGCCAGGCCAAGATGAGCCAGGGCCCCCAGCGGGAAGTTGATCACGATCCCTTGGTGGTCGAGAAACTTCTGGAACTCGGCGGCGGCTGATGCCCCATCGTGGGCCGCCAGAAATGCCTGACCTCGAATCCAGACCGGATAGAGTGTGCCCACTTGCAGTTGCGGCGGCGTACCCAGTTCGTAAGGGGCGGCCGCTTCCAGAAATACCAGAGCTTGTTTGGGATTATTGGAGCGCAGTTCCAGGGCCGCCCGAATCGCCGGCAACCAATACACCTTCATCACGGTCTGCGATCCGTAGCTCTTCTCCAGTTCGTCTACCATGGTTTTGGCTCGTGTGGTCTCCCCGGCCTGGGCAAGGGTTAATGCACCAAGTAATTTGACATCACGCCCCGGAGCGAGAGCCAAAGCAGCCGCCACGTCTTGACCGGCCAAAGCAGAGTTGCCGAACTCCGCTTCCCGCAAGGCGGCGTTCACCTGCCACAGAGCCGCAGCCTCTTTTGAATCGTTTCGCACCGCGGCATCTACCGCTCGCCGGGAGTAATCACGCGCCTTCGCCAAACGCCCGGCATATGCTTCGGTGTCGGACTGGAAAGAGAGTATGACGTCTTCGGTCCCAGGCTTACCGGCTGCCCACGCAACCTGACGCTCCATTTCCGCTGTGTTGCCATCGAGGAAAGCCACCTGATACATGACCCAATGCAGAAGATCGCCATCAAACTTCTCCTGCTGCGCCTGCGCAATGGTCTTTTTGGCATCATCCAACCGGTTGAGCCCAAGCAGGATGCCTACTTTATTGGTGTAACCCACCACGTCCGGCTGCAAGCGTAAGCCTTCCTCGGTTGCCGCTAAAGCCTTTTCGTTCTGCCCTATTCCCGAATAGATATAGCCCAGGTTCGAGAAAGGTATCGAATCCTGCGGATAACTCTTGGCCCAAAGTTCGTACACCTGGGTAGCCTGCTCGAAGTCACCCGTGACGGTTTGGTAGTACATGGAAGCAATGCGGTATTTTTCTCTTTCGCTGACTCGGTCGCGCAACTCGTAGGCCTTCTTGATATTCTCCGCTCCCAGGCTGGCCTGCCCCAGATTGCTGTATGCGACCCCAAGGCTGGCGTAGGCGACAGCCAGATTAGGGTCGAGTTCAACGGCCCGTTTGTAGAACGGAATCGCCTCGGCGCTGCCCTTTGTGCGGAAGGTCGTTATCCCCATGCTGAAGGCCTTCAGCGCCTCGAGTGACGGCGTAGTGGCCTCGACCGGAACGTCAAATTTCTGGATGGTAGCGAGCGACTCTCCTAGTTTGCCGCGCAGGTTGGTCGTCGCTTTTCCCAGCGCTTGCAGCACTTCTCCTTTGGTCGCAGCCTGTTCTTGTTCCCGCGCCAGCGTATCTCCACTGTTACACCCGATGGCGTCAACTCCTACGACGTACTGGCCGCCCAGGCTGGAGATTGTCCCCAGCAGAAACGCCTTGCTCCCGGTTCGAACGCACAGTTCCCGTGCCACCTCGCTGGTAACCCGTTCACCTGGACCCCGGCCCATCAGGCGGAGGGTTTCACCCACTTTGCGGTCGGAGAGAATATTGAGAAATGGAGATTGTCCGAGCTGCACCGCCAGGGCTTCCTTCAGAGCATCATCGAAAACTGGATCGCCGGTCTTATTGTCGAAATCAGCGAGCACTACCGTGTCTTTTTCCGTGAGCGGAGCACTGGGACGGGAGCGCAGGTACAGGCCGCCGCCAATCACTCCAGCGATGATCACGAGGGAGACAGGAACAAGAATCTTCCATAGCTTGCCGCTGCGTTGCGCAGGGGGTTCCACTGCCCTCACCGCGCCAGACGATGCCGGCGCCGCGACTGCGGACGAACCCGGCGCTGCTTGTGCATCCGAAGACTGCGCAATAGGCACTGCTCCAGAACTGGCAATTCCCACCCGTCCCGTCTCGGTGTCCCGTTTCAGCCGTTGCAATTCCGCCCGCATGTCCGAAGCATGCTGATAGCGCAGGTTGCGATCCTTTTCCAGCGACCGGTTGATGATGTCTTCCAGTTTGGGGGGCAAATTCGGATTCAGCCGAACTGGGGCAATCGGAGCACGATTCAGAATCGCCTCGAAAATCTCCGCGGTGCTTTCCCCGCGAAAGGGCACCTGGCCTGTCGCCATCTCGTACAACACGACTCCGAACGAGTACAGATCGGTGCGGGCATCCAATTCTTTCGCCCGCGCCTGCTCCGGCGACATGTATGCGACCGTACCCACTGCCGCTCCCGGGACTTGTGAGGTTGGGATCGCCTGTACCCGTCGCGGTCAGGTCTCCGACCGATTTTCCCAAAGCTGACACTTTAGCCAGGCCGAAGTCGAGGATCTTGGCGTGTCCCCGTTTGGTCACGAAAATATTCGCGGGCTTGATGTCGCGGTGGACGATGCCTTGGGAGTGTGCCGCGTCGAGGGCGTCGGCAATCTCAATGGCCAGCGATTGCAGTGTCTCTAATTCCAGCGGTCGGACCCCGATCAGGTGCTTGAGGGTTTGGCCGTCCAGAAACTCCATGACGATAAACGGCTTGCCGTCTTGCTGTCCGATTTCATAGATGGTGCAGATATTGGGATGGTTCAGGGCTGAAGCAGCCTGCGCCTCGCGCTGAAACCGGGCCAGGGCTTGGGGATCCTTGGCCACGTCGTCAGGAAGAAATTTCAAGGCGACGAAGCGGTGCAGACTTACGTCTTCGGCCTTGTAGACCACACCCATCCCACCGCCACCCAGTTTCTCGACAACGCGGTAATGCGAGATGGTTTGGCCGATCACTGGCGCAAAATCTTACGTCGGAGCTATGGGCAAGTCAATGCAATGAGTTGCACTCACTTTACCGAATCCCCGATCCATTCCAGATACTCCGGGCTGCCGTCCTCAATGTTCACGCAGATGCACTCCGGCACTTCGTAAGAGTGCAGTTCCTGAATCGCGGCTCGCACCCGACCAAAGGCGCTCGCCGAGGTTTTGATCAGCAGCAGCCACTCTTGGCCTTCTTCCACCGCATCTTTCCACCGGTAAATCGACTCAATTTGCGGAACGATGTTCACACACGCCGCCAGGCGGCGCTCTACCAGCGCCCGGCCAATGGCGCGGGCTTCGTCCTGCGATCCAGCCGTCGTGAGTACGAGTTTATGGTCGGTCATATAAAATCAGCCGTTGCCTTCCTGCTTTTACTGTTGGCAGAAAACCCCGAGAGGTTACCACTGATCTCCGGGTAACTATTGCGGGAATTATTTGCCGAAGTTGGTTCCTTTGGTCCCGGCGCCAGAACTTCCGCTTGACGGCAGAGCCCACGGAGAAGTTCACTGGAAGGCTGCGAACCATCCATGGAGCTTCAAGTAAAGCAAATTTCGCACAAGCGCTTTCCAGGAACGGATCAAGGTCTGCGCCTGTTGGTCGACCGCGCCCCGCAAGCCGAAGCCTTTGCCGACCGCGTGATGGAGAAGCTGCGCCCGGCGCTCACCTGGCTCTATGCCGCTCGCCGCCGTGTAGCAACTTTCAGCGTTGCCCTGCTCACGCTTTGGCTTTCTCTCCACGTGATGCTCGGCGCCAACGGCATGGTCGTCTACCGCCAGAAGAAGGCGGAGTACCAGAGCTTGCAAAAAGACATCGACGCTTTGCAGAAAGAAAATGCCCGCTATTCCGCTCAGGTCAACGCCCTGCAAACCGACCCCAAAATGATCGAGAAAGAGGCTCGGGAGCAATTGCATTACGCTCGTCCCGGCGAATTCGTCTACGTCTCTCCCGCTCCGCTCCAGCCACAAACGCTCGGGACCAGCGCTGCCCGCAAGTGAGTCCGCCGCGCAACAACTCTCCCCGACAGGTGTGCTAACATTCCCCCAATACCCAAGCATTAAGCGCGAGCCGCCTCGGCTTGTCACCCTGAAACGACGCCAGGGACCGGTTAGCAGCGGGAATCGAGCAAGCCTGTGGGGCGGAGCGATTGAATCGCGGCTTCGGCCGCCAAAAACAAGAGGAGATTATCATGAAGAAGTTGCTGCTGGTTTTCCTATCCCTGTTGTTTGTTCTGGCTACTTTCGCCTGGGCCGCCGATTCGACCACGGTGAACGGCTGGGTCAGTGATTCAAAGTGCGCCGCCAAGGGCATGAATGCGGCTCACGCGGAGTGCGCGAAGAAGTGCCTGGCGGCCGGTGCCAAGATGGTAGTCGTGACCGACAGCGACAAGAAGGTGCTCACCGTCGACAACCCGGATGTCCTCAAAGGGCACGAAGGGCATCACGTGGCCGTCACCGGAGAGGTCATGGGCGATTCCATCCACGTGGACAGCGTAAAGATGTTGTGAGCTTTCCTGACTTGAAGTGACACTTTAAGGGCGGCCGCTATGCCGCCCTTCTCTTTCCCTGTCATCCCGAATGGGCTTCAGCCCTGAGGGACCTTACGCGGCGATTGAAGCGGCAGAGGCGCCCGTGGGGTTGTTCCTTCCCGGGACTCGTCATCGCTGGTGTGTTCTGTCGGATTCTTCAGGCCTGAAGGCCCTCAGGATGACACTTTCCGCCGAGACTAATAGCGATCCTCGCGCGCTGCCGGCGAAAGCGCCCGCGCCTACTTCACTACACCTTCGAGCGGCGAACTCGCCGTCGCATAAAGTTTCTTTGGCATTCGCCCTGCAAGATAAGCCTGCCGCCCCGCCAGCACGGCGTGCTTCATAGCTTCCGCCATGAGCACCGGGTCCTGGGCATTCGCGATACCTGTGTTCATCAACACCGCGTCGGCTCCCAACTCAAGCGCAATTGCAGCATCCGATGCCGTTCCCACTCCCGCATCCACAATCAGCGGCACCCCGCTAATCACTTCCCGCAAAATCCGGATGTTCGCCGTGTTTTGTATCCCCATCCCGCTGCCGATCGGCGCTCCCAGCGGCATTACCGCGCTGGCTCCCGCATCCAGCAGCCGCTTGGCAAAGACCACATCGTCTGAGGTATACGGAAGAACCGTAAACCCTTCCTTCACCAGCGTCCGAGTCGCCTCAAGCGTAGCCTGCACGTCCGGATACAAAGTCGCCTGGTCGCCGATCACTTCAAGCTTCACCCAATCGCTAAGCCCGACTTCGCGCCCCAGCCGCGCCGCGCGGATCGCTTCATCTGCCGTGTAGCAGCCCGCCGTGTTCGGCAGCAAGAAAAACTTCTTCGCATCGATGTAGTCGAGCAGCGATTCTTTATTCCGGTCAAGCTCCACCCGCCGCACCGCGACCGTCACCATCTCCGCGCCGCTGGCTTCCAGTGCCCGCGCCGTCTCCTGAAAAGATTTGTACTTTCCTGTGCCAACGATCAGGCGCGACCGGAACGCACGTCCGGCAATAATCAATGGATCGCTCATGCGCCTATTCTACCCAAAGCCGCAACCGAACGTGGGGACGTGCCAAGTTTGGGGGTGGCCCTTTTCTCGCCGGTTTTGCGAGAAATGGGTTCCCGCTTGGTTTATTCTTAACCCCATATGCCATGTCACTCCCTCCCTTCCGGAGATCAGGCCCTGGTCCAGATCGTCGACGCCGCGCTCGCCGATTCCGCCCGTCGAAGCGGCAAGTGGCTGGCCTGCCGCCCCGGTTGCAGCCAATGTTGCATGGGAGTCTTTGCCATCAATCAGCTCGACGCTCTCCGGCTGCGCAACGGACTCGCGCAACTCGAACTACACGACCCGCAGCGTGCAGCCCGCGTCCGTGAACGCGCGCGCCAGGCCGTGGCCCGGCTTTCCCCTGAATTTCCCGGCGATCCCGCCACCGGCGTGCTCGGTGATTCTCCGGAAGCCGCACAACGCTGGAACGATTTCGCTCCCGACGAGCCCTGTCCCGCACTCGACCCCGCTGCCGGAACCTGTGAACTCTACGAATCGCGCCCCCTGCTCTGCCGCACCTTCGGCCCTCCCATCATGGACGAAGGTGATCTGGGGGTTTGCGAGCTCTGCTTTGACGGCGCCACCGACGAACAAATCGCCGCCGCCGAGATGCATCCCGACCCAAACAATCTCGAAGCAGCTCTGCTTAAAGAAGCCGAAACCACGACCGGCCTGAGCGGAGAAACCATCATCGCCTTCGCCCTGACCCGCTAGCCCAGCCTAGGTTTTTGATCTCGCTTGACACCCCAACAGGGTGCCCCACCTTTCGCGATTTTCGAAAGCTGGGAGGCACAGCCCCATTGCGGGCTTCAGCCCTGAGGGATCTTACGAGGCGAATCGGATGGCAAGGGCGTACAAAAGATCTCCTCGCATCGACAACGTCGTTCATGCCGACGTAAGATCCTTCGGGCCTGAAGGCGGGCTGCCCTACCACCCATAAGCTTTTGATCTCGCTTGCACCACCCCAACAAGGTTGCCCCACCTTTCGCGGTTTTCGAAAGATGGGAGGCAAGAACCTCGACACCACCGCGGTTTTGTTCAGTCCCATGACATCCTTTGCAAAGTGTCCCGAGACATCCTTTACACTCCACTCCCGCGCGGGCGGAGTGAGGAATCGTTTCACAGCCCCAAGTCTCGCAACGCTGGCGGCGAAACTTGGGCCATCCGACGAAGGTGAGCGCCATCACTGACAGGAAAGCGATTTCATGCAATCCTTAGGGCAGCGAGGTGGCCCCATGAAAATAGTAAAACCATCAACCCTCGCGCCGAACTCGGACGGGCTGACCGTCCTGATCCCGATTGACCAGCGCATTCGGCAACGCGCCTACGAACTTTACGTGCAGCGCGGCCGGATAGACGGTCACGACTTGGACGATTGGCTTCAAGCCGAGTGCGAGATAAAAGCCACTGAAGAGAACGCAGCATAGCTTCTGGCAGCCCTCAAATAGGGGCAGGCTGGCCCACCTTCGCTGTTGATCTCGCCGAGACCACGCCGACAAGGGCTGCCCCACCTTTCCGCTATCCCGGCAAAAGAAGGTCTGTCATCCCGAACGGGCTTTAGCCCTGAGGGATCTTACGATGCGCCGGCAGCGGTAGCGGCGCGGGTGGGGTTAAACTTGTCCCCGCCACGGCAAGTCTGATTCCAGCGAAGGCTGGGGCACCCGACACAACCAGCTCCGAAGGCACATGTTAGAACCGGACGTAAGTCCGGGGCACAAGTCGGACAAAAGTCACGCCCGCAGGGCCGTCTTTCCGCTACCACGGCAAAAGAACGTCTGTCATCCCGAACGGGCTTTAGCCCTGAGGGATCTTACGATGCGCCGGGAGCGGTAGCGGCGCGGGCGAGGGTAAACTTGTCCCCGCCACGGCAAGGCTGATTCCAGCGAAGGTGGGGCACCCGACACAACCAGCTCCGCAGGAGCGGTATATCTTGGCCCCGGACGTAAGTCCGGGGTAACAACCGAACAAGAGTTCCGCCTCGCAGGGCCGTCTTTCCGCTATCACGGCAAAAGAAGGTCTGTCATCCCGAACGGGCTTTAGCCCTGAGGGATCTTACGATGCGCCGGGAGCGGTAGCGGCGCGGGTGAGGTTAAACCTGTCCCCGCCACGGCAAGTCTGATTCCAGCGAAGGCTGGGGCGTCCCGCCGCACCAGCTCTGAAGGAGCGCAATATGACCGCCCCGGACGTAAGTCCGGGGTAAACGTCAAACCAGAGTCCCGCCCCGCAGGGCCGTCTTTGCGCTATCACGGCAAAAGAAGGTCTGTCATCCCGAACGGGCTTTAGCCCTGAGGGACCTTACGATGCGCTGGGAGCGGTCGCGGCGCGGGTGAGGTTAAACCTGTCCCCGCCACGGCAAGGCTGATTCCAGCGAAGGCTGGGGCACCCGACACAACCAGCTCCGAAGGCACATGTTAGAACCGGACGTAAGTCCGGGGCACAAGTCGGACAAAAGTCACGCCCGCAGGGCCGTCTTTCCGCTATCACGGCAAAAGAAGGTCTGTCATCCCGAACGGGCTTCAGCCCTGAGGGACCTTACGATGCGCCGGGAGCGGTAGCGGCGCGGGCGAGGTTAAACTTGTCCCCGCCACGGCAAGTCTGATTCCAGCCAAGCCTGGGGCGTCCCGCCGCACCAGCTCCGAAGGCATACGACAGCCCCGGACGTAAGTCCGGGGTACAAGTCGGACAAGAGTCACGCCCCGCAGGGAAGTCTCGATCTTTGCTAAACAGAGTGAGAGCGTTTATCGTCTGCCGACTTACTTGAAGCCTGTTTCGGGCCACCTTCCGAGTCGCCGACGATCCGCTCGGAGCAGTCGCTAAACACTGCGCCGTTACACGCGAGCGTTCCTGACTGGGATTCGAACAATAGCGGAACAAATAGCCCTTGAGTCAGCTCACAATTCGTCCTTGCGCGGCGCCTGGAATGTTCGTGTGCCGCTTCGGTAAGCTTCGTCAGGCGGATTAGCGTCGGCGAGGGAGTCCCTTTGCCGAGGCCTCGGACCCAGGTGGTTCACGGAACGGTTCCACAGAAATGCGCTCGTAACACACTTCCAGCACGGTCAGGGATTCTGTACCGCCCGGCAATTGAAGGACTACGCTGTCACCCGCTGCCGACTTCATCAACGCGCGCCCCAGAGGTGACACCCAACTGATGTGGTTGCGGTTGAGATCGATCTCGTCGGTGCCCACGATGCTCACCACTCGCGATACTCCCGCGGCATTGGCATAGCGCACGGTCGCTCCGAAGAATGCTCTCGTCGCCGCCTGCCCCGCTCTCGGAGCTTCCGGGTCCACCACTTCCGCGGCTTCGATTCGCTTCGTGAGAAAGCGAATCCGCCCATCGATCTGCCGCAGCCGCCGCTTGCCGTACTGATAGTCGGCGTTTTCACTGCGATCGCCGTTGCCGGCAGCCCACGCCACCACCTCCGTCACGGCCGGGCGTTCCCTGGTGAGCAGAAACCGGTGCTCATCTTTGAGGCGCTCGAGGCCGCTCCGCGTGATGTAGTTCTTGACATGGCGTCGCGGGGGCGTCCGGTTTTGGTTTTCTCGTAAACCCTTTTCGCATCTCGTAGTCCTTTCAGCGCGAATCCAGTGGGTGCACCAGTGGGTGCACTGGAAGAGGCATAACGTGTCTGGCATGGGCGGAAACAAATGGAGCGCATCGCTTAGCCGGATAGGTATTCGTAAACAGCTTCTATCGCAGGCGGGCTGGCCCACCTTCGCTTTTGACCTCGCTGACATCGCCACAACAAGGGCTGCCCCACCTTTCGCGACTTTCGAAAGAGCCTGCCTTGAGCGAAGTCGAAAGGTGGGAGGCAAGAACCTCGACACCGCCGCCTACCTCATCCCAAACACTCGCGGCTTCCAAATCGGGCGCCGCACGCCCCACTCCACCGCCGGCTCTTCCACTTCCTCATCATCAACCAAGACAGTCTCATCCACCACCCATCACCACGAAAAAAATCCCACGCCTCGCGATACTTTTCAAACCGCGCCCGCTCACATCCTCCATCCGGATACAGCCGCAAACTCGTCCCCGCCGCAATCGCCTGCACCGGCACCACGTACCACACATCCAGCGGAACAATGTGCGCCGCCAGCACATCAATCTCCGCCTCCGTGTAAACCACTTTTCTTTCTCCATACACCGAATGGATCGGCTGGATATGGTATCCCCCGGCATGCATCGCCGCCGTGCACTTGATCTGCACCCGCCAGAAGCGCCCGCCCGCATCCACCACAAAGTCGTAGCGTTCGCTGTCGCCCCACGGCTTGGTCACCTTCAAACCCAGCCCCACCGCCTTGTGCAGAAACGCCGCCTCCGAAACTTCCCCCGCCCGCTTCGTATTGCGGAGCTTTCTTCGTCCCGTCCTCTTTCCCTGACAGCGAATTCGGATCACCAGATTCTCGTGACATCATTCCCATCTTTCGAACCCGAAAAAGTTAACCGGCCCGGAAACAAACGAGTCACCGACCCATAAGTACAATCCCATAAGTACATCGCCGAATCGGCCCCAACTTCCCTTATCGCGTATCCAAAAAGTGAGGTCAAGGGAATAATTAACCGGGACAATTGCCTGGGGTGCCCCATTTCTCGCCGATTTTGCGAGAAGTGGGGCCAGCTGCCCGCACACTAGCTTTTGATCTCCCTTGCACCGTCCCAACAAGGGGTGCCCCACTCTTCGCGTTTTTTGCGAAGGAGCCTGCCTTGAGCGAAGTCGAAAGGTGGGAGGCAAGAACCTCGACACCGCCGCCGGTTTGTTCGTCCCATGACCCCCTTGCAAAATGTCCGAGACATCCTCCACAGTCCCGCGCGGACGGAGTAAGGAATCGTTTCGCAGCCCCAGGTCCCGCAGCGGCGGCGAGACCTGGGCCACCCGTTCAGGCAAAGAACTCAACTAGAGCCAGAATGGGACACCTAGCCTTAACCCTTCACAAACGGATATAAAAGGCGCTCCCAGAACGACAGCGGACGAGCCGAAAACACAATTTCTCCTGGGACTGCCTTCGCAGGGGTCGCTGGCTTTCCGGATCCGGCGGTAGCCCGAGACGCGACGATTCCGCTGCGAGTCAGTTCCTCCGTCGTTGCGAGTACTCCGCAGGCGCAGCGCCAACTCTCGGGCACGCGGACCTGCGCCGATATGTGTGCAGGGGCAGGATTCGAAAGCGCAAAGTGGACTTCGCCGTTCGCATCAGTCAGAAGGCTTAAGTTTGCGTCGTACTTTTCAGGGACAGGTTCATCCTTTTCATAAAGCAGAGATACGGACACTTGTCGTCCCTGCAACGGCTGACCATTTTTTGCGTTGACGACCCGGATTGTCACGACTTGGGCAAGGCAGGAGCCAAGGGAAAATAGGACCCCAAAGACTAAATAACGAAAAAAGAGTCGCACGTCTCCGTTCACTTTCTGGGGGCTTTGAGACCTGTGGTGCCCATCGCTTTTGATCTCTCTTGCGCCGCCCCAACGAGGGCTGGCCGGCTGGCCCACCTTAACTTTCGACTCCCGCTAGCGCCGCCCACCGAGGAACACCGTCACTCATTCCCCGTTGCAGCTCCTTTGGGTTGGAATTGCCGGATCTCGACCGTTCCTTCAGGGAAGCTCGCGGTGATCTTAAGTTCTCCTCCCATCGCTCGGACAAAATCCTGAAGTGTACTCACGTACATGTCCGTGCGTCTTTCCATCTTTGACACCGCAGCCTGGTTGACCTTCAGAATCCGGGCGAGATGCTGCTGGGTCATGTCGCGCGCTTCTCGAAGTTCATCCAGAGGCATCTCGGAGCGATACTTAGCGGCGAGGCCGTGCAGATCGCTTCCGGGCTTCGGGCGACATCTTCTTCCGGAGAGTGTTGAAATTCTTTGCCATACGCATCATCCTTTGGTTTTCAGACTCATCATTCTGCTGCTTCTTGCTTTTTCTTTCTTTGTTCCTGCTCAACTTCCCTTAGATGCAGATCGAACAAGTCATCAGCCATCGGCACAAACTTGTCATACCACTTCGGATCGCCAGTTTTGTCTCCACCAATCAAAAGTAACGCAGTGCGGATCGGATCAAATGCATACAACACCCGCAATTGCCTCTCTGCGACTTTTCCCCGCAACTCCTTCATGTTCGAGTGGCGTGAGCTCACGATTACATCGGCATGAGGTCTCGGTAGCGTAGGCCCGCACTCTTGGAGAAGCTCCACCTTGGCGCCAATCTCCACCTGTTCGTCCTCAGAAAGAGAATTCCACCATGCCTCAAACTGATCGGTGAATTCTACACGTTCCACAGCACGTCAGCAATATGCCATACAAGGAATATTCCGTCAAGGGAATAAATGACTATCAACTACAGGCCGGGTGCCTTAGCTCTTTGATCTCTCCGACACAGCCCCAACGACGGCTGCCCCACCTTTCGCGACTTTCGAAAGAGCCTGCCTTGAGCGAAGTCGAAAGGTGGGAGGCAAGACCCTACACATCGCCACCTGCTCCCGCGCTACCCCTTATCCACCACCCTTGCCCCCCGCCTCCGCCTTCACATACATCTCTTCAATCTCCTCGCGATACCGTTCCTCAACTACTCTCCGCCGCATTTTCATGCTGGCCGTGAGGCTGCCGTCTTCGGCGGTGAACTCATCCGCCACCAGCAGCACTTTTTTCAGCTTCTCGAACTGCGCAAGATCCTGGTTCACGTTCTCCACAATTTTCTCGAACAACACCTGCACTTCAGGCAGCGAAACCAGATGCTCCCGCGAGGAGAACGTTGCTTTGTTGGTTTGCGCCCAGTCCTCAAGCAACGGAAAGTTCGGCGAGATCAGGACGGCAGGGAACTTGCGCCTGTCGCCCAGCACCACGGCTTCTGCCACAAACGCATGATGCTTCAGAGAATTCTCAATCGGCTGTGGCGCAATGAATTTTCCGCCGGAAGTCTTGATCAAGTCTTTCTTACGGTCGGTGACGGAAAGAAAACCCTCGGCATCCAGGTTCCCGATGTCGCCCGTCTTGAACCAGCCATCCACAAACGCGTTTTCGGTTTCTTCCGGTTTCTTCCAGTATCCCTTGAAGACCGAAGGGCCGCGCACCAGGATTTCTCCATCCGCCGCGATTTTCACTTCCACATTCGGCAATGGCTTGCCCACCGTTCCCAGCTTGTGCGCACTGGGCGTGTTTACCGCGATCACCGGAGAAGTTTCCGTCAGCCCGTAGCCCTCATGAATGCGAATGCCGATGTCGGCATACCATTTCGCCAGCTCGCGCCCGAGCGGTGCTCCGCCGGAGATGAACAACTCCGCCCGGCCTCCTATGCCGGCCCGCACTTTAGAGAACACCCACCGGTTGGCCAGCTTCCAGTTCCGCGATTGCGGCGTCTTGCCCGCGAGAACCTCAACCCGGTGGTCTCGCCCGACCGAGAGCGCCCACCGGTAAATCAGATTCTTCGGAAGAGCGTCCGTTTGCCGGTCCACTTGACTGTGGATCTTCTCGTATACCCGCGGAACGCCCACAAAAATCGTGGGCCGCACTTCGAGCAGCGCCTGCGGCAGGTGTTCCATGAACGGAACGTAGGCCAGCGTCACCCCGTTGTACAGCATCGCGAAATCCACGTGGCGCGCGGTCACGTGAGAGAGGGGCAAAAAAGAAAGACTCACCTGGTTCGGCTTGATTTCAAATCCCTGTGAGCGACACCAGGTTTGAAGCCATGTTCCCGTGCGTGAGCATCACGCCTTTGGGCGTCCCCGTCGTGCCCGACGTATAAATGATGGTCGCCAGATCGTCCGCAACAATCGCTCGCCCTGTGGCTTCGAGCTGTTCATCACAGCCCGGCCCCACATCCGCCATTAAGTCCGCCATGCTGATTGCATGGGGAGCCTCGGCCGAGTCCATGATGACGATTCTCTCCACTGGGCTCTGGTCCACAACCGCAAGAATTTTGCGCAGCTGAGCTGCCGAGGAAACAAACAGAACGCGCACGCCGCCATCTCTGAGCACGTATGCGATCTGTTCCGGAGTCAGCGTGGCGTAGATCGGCACCGTCACCGCGCCCAGCAGCAGGCAAGCGAAGTCCGCGATCGTCCATTCCGGACGGTTTTCGCTGAGAATCGCAACCCGGTCGCCGTTTCCGATCCCCCATCCTCGCAGCGCCCTGGCAACGCCGCTCACTCTCTGCTGCAGTTGTTGCGAAGAAATGGAAAGCCACTGTTGGCCATGCCGGTAGCGCATGACGTCGGCGCGTCCGCTACTGACAACCTGAAAGAAAACGTCGTTGAGGGTCTGTAAGCTCATCACTCGCGGCAATTAGAAATGTACTGGTTTTGCGACACAGTCGGCAATGTCATCCGAAGTTCCGTTAGCCGGACTGCCGTCGCGCCGACGTCCTTAACGGCGTCATCCCGAAGCCCCGCGCTTTTACCAGCGGGGCGAGGGATCTCGCGGATCGCAACAGTCGTCCCGAGCGCAGCCGTTTTCAGGCGGAGTAAGAGCCTGCCCTGAGCGAACCCCGAGTCAAACAAGGGAGAGTAGCGCGTTGGATTTGTGGATTCTTCTCGGCGTCATCCCGAGCGCAGCCGTTTTTCAGGCGGAGTAAGAGCTTGCCCTGAGCGAACCCCGAGTCAAACAAGGGAGAGTAGCGCGTTGGATTTGTGGATTCTTCTCGGCGTCATCCCGAGCGCAGCCGTTTTTCAGGCGGAGCGAGGGATCTCGCGCGGATCGCAACGGCGGTTGGGCCGGATCCCCAGAGTCCCCCATTGACCGCTCTCCCGGACGAACGATAGGCTGTTACTACGTTCCCACGGAGCAAAATCCTATGCCAAGAAATTTTCGTACCACACTTGCGGCCTGGCTGCTGGTGGCTGTGACTTTCGCGACTGTCGCCGAACGCCCGGCGTGGGCCCAGGCGGGCAAAATGCCCCCACCCACCCTGAAAGTCGGCGATGTCGCCCCCGATTTCAAGCTGAAGTACCTCGATTCGTCCGGCTTGAAAGAAGTTTCTCTCAGCCAGTACCGCGGCAAGAGCAACGTGGTGCTCGCCTTTTATATCTTCGCCTTCACCGGCGGTTGAACCCAGCAGATGAAGGCCTTCCAGCAGAATTTGAAAAAGCTGGAAGCTGCCGACACCCAGGTCCTGGGTGTGAGCATGGACAGTCCCTTCGCCAACAAAGCCTTCGCCGACCAGATTGGAGTCACCTTCCCCTTGTTGAGTGATTGGGGTGGAGAAGTCACGCACCAGTACGGCATCTACGTGGACAAATACAAAGCCGCTCGGCGGGTGAATTTCCTGATCAGCAAAGACGGAACTATTTTGGAGGAGCAGGTGGACAACGACGCCATCGATCCCACCAAAATCGTGGACGCCTGCCAGCGCCCGAAATTGAAAAACTGATCGTGCAGTTTCGCGAAGGTCAGGCCGCGGACGCTCGCAAGCGAGCGTCCGCCGTTTGACGCTGAATAGCACGGTTGTTATGATGATTTCGCGGGGTGGAGCAGTCTGGTAGCTCGTTGGGCTCATAACCCAAAGGTCGGTGGTTCAAATCCACCCCCCGCAACCAACTTCAAACCCTTCAGGCTACGTTGTTTACGTGGCTTTTTTATTGCGCCACGCATTCCCCGATTTTGGGTCCATTGGGTCCAACAACGAGATTAAGCCCCACTTTGCTTGCAGCTAGGCGCTGATACATTGGTTTTTTCTGCGTGCCCCGGCTACTGGTTAGCTTCCAGAGTGTTCTTGATGTTCGTGAGGGCATTCTGAAGATTCGAAACCGACCGACCAACTGCAGCCTTACGAACGATTGATCCCTTCACACCCGTCAAGCCCTGCTGCTCGGAACCCATAGCCATGATGAGGTAGAAGCCGGGCCTCTTCCCGTCGCCATTCGGGCGGACGCAGAATGAGAGATCGAGCGCAGTCTCAAAGTAGTGGCTGGCATAGAGCTGTTTTTCCGCGACAGCATACGCGACCGGATCTGCTGTTCCTCCGCGCAAGGTTATCATCTGCACAATACGCAGCGTTGGCTTCAACCCGAATTTCACCCTTGCCCAATAGAAAGTGCCGTCCACGCTGGCCGGTTTCCCTTTGGGATAGGAAAGAAGGTATTGGTAGAAGTCAGGCAGATTTTGCGGCAAGGCCTTGGTGTAGCTGAGCATATAAGCGAATTGCTTTGGGACCTCGGTTGGGTCGCGCTTATCGTTATAGCTCCCCAGGGCCTGATTGCCTTCGCTCTGGTAGGCGCGCAAACCCACCAGGGCTGTCCTCTGCAAGTGCTGATTGACCTGCTCGTCCGCGTCGGTGGCAGACCAATCGATGGACTTTTGAAGATCTTCGATCGAACTCGCGGGCATCTGGATGAGGCAGTTGCCCGGCTTGCAATTCCTGACGGCTTTAAGGTCGTCATCGTCGAACGTGAAGCCCTTCAAGTCGGTAAGCTGCGGAGGATTGCTAAACACGCCGAGCGCCAGATAGTTGGGGAGCTTGCGAAGTCTGTCAAAATCTTGAGCGAACTTGAGGTAGCTCTCCGGAGCGGCATTGATGTAAATCGCACCAACTAAGAAGACTTCGGCGGGCGTGCGAGACGGCATAGTCTTGGCGACAGGTTGTCCGTTTTCGACTGCCGCGATTTGCTCTGGAGTGAGGCCGATATCTTGCTGAAAGAATTTTTGCAGTTTGGGATTCGACTGAGAATAGCCGGGCTTGGCGGCGATGATCAAGACCAGCAATGCCGCTGCCGTCATGACACTTCTGGCTCCCCAAAACTCACTTTCGACCCTTTTCGCCGTTTGTCTCATGGCGTGTTCCTTTTTTTGTATTTTCCCAACCAGCCTAAGCTGTAATCGCTAAGGCGTTTGCAGGCTTTGCTGAGTTTGTTTTAGCTGCTGTACGGAGAAGTCGTTGTTTGGCTACTTCCACCAGCAGGAGATAGACTACCGTGGCGACGGCAACAAAACCGAAGTACGCCGCTGGCAGCGGCGTGAAGCCGAGCACACTTGCCAGCGGACTGAACGGCAAGTAAGTCCCCACTGCTACGGTGGCGAGGCAGGTTGCAATCAAAGGACTGCTGGGGCGGCTGCGAAACGGATTTTTTGCAGTACGAATGACGAATAGAACCAGGGTCTGGGTTGCCAGCGATTCGACAAACCAGCCAGTATGAAATTGCGCCTCGCTCGCGTGGAAGAAATGTAACAACACGTAAAAGGTCAGAAAGTCGAAGATGGAACTGATCGGTCCGATGAAGACCATGAAATTGCGGATCAAACCGATGTCCCAGTGTTGGGGCTTTCGGAGATAAGTCTCGTCAACGTTGTCGGTCGGAATCGTGAGTTGGGCTAGGTCATAAAGAAGGTTGTTGAGCAGAATTTGCGTGGGAAGCATGGGCAGGAACGGAAGAAAAAGCGAGGCCCCCGCCATGCTGAATACATTTCCAAAGTTCGAACTTGTACCCATGAGCAAATACTTCATCACGTTACCGAAGGCTTTTCGTCCTTCGATGATTCCATCATGGAGAACCCGCAGGCCCGGCTCAATGAGAATCACGTCGGCAACCTCGCGGGCCACGTCAACCGCGCTGGAAACTGAAATGCCGACATCGGCGGCGTGAAGTGATGGCGCATCGTTGATACCGTCACCCATAAATCCCACCGCGTGGCCGTTGTGTTTGAGTGCCAGGAGGATCCGGTTTTTCTGGGCCGGAGAGATACGGGCGAACACGCGCGTTTCTTCGACGACATGCAATAGCGCCGGATCCGTCATCTTCTCCATTTCCTCGCCAGTGATGACTTGGCCAGGGTCAACTCCTACCTCCGTGCAAACATGGCCGGTGACGCGATCGTTGTCACCGGAAATGACTTTGATGACAACTCCGTCCTGCTTCAAAGAAGCCACAATCTGAGCGGCGTCAGGCAGCGGCTCATCCGAAAACGTCAAGAAACCAGCCAGAATCAGATTGGACTCGTCCTTCACGGAATAATCCGTTCGGACAGGAACTTCGACGTATGCCACTGCAAGCGAGCGGAATCCCTGGCTATTCAAGTCATTGCTGGTCTGTTGCACGCGCTTGATAGCTTCCGCGCTGATGGGCACTGTTTTGCCCTCGATCTCGTAACCCGAAAGTAGTGGGAAAATCCCTTCGGGAGCACCTTTCGTGATAAGAATTCGCTTCGACTGCCGCTCCACAACCACCGAGAGACGCCTCCGGTCGAAATCGAAGGGAATCTCGTCGCATTTCGTGTACTCGTCGATTTTCGGTGGAGGCTGATGGAGGATAACGTCGTCGAGTGGGCTGCGGATACCCGTCTCGAACTTGCTGTTGAGATAGGCCAGTTCCAAGGCACGTTGGGATGGATTCCCGAAGGGATCGAGAGAGCGATTCAGCGTCATGGTTCCGGCAGTGAGAGTTCCCGTCTTATCGCTGCAAAGCACATCCAGACTGCCGAGATTCTCAATCGCAGAAAGGTGCTTGACGATGACCTTCTTATGCGCCATCGCAACCGCGCCTTTCGAAAGCGTCACCGACGTGATCATGGGCAGGAACTCGGGCGTCAAGCCAACTGCCAGCGCAACGGCAAACATCAGAGACTGAAGCGGATCGCGGTGGCGCGCGATGCTCACGACGATCAGGAAGAGAACGAGAAACAAGACCGTCCGTGCGAGGAGTTGGCTAAAATGTCGCAAGCCGAGATCGAACGCCGTCACCTCCGGACGTGCGCCGAGACGGGCGGCAATATCACCAAAAGCGGTTCGAGCGCCCGTCGCCACGACCTCTGCCGTTGCCGTTCCGCTAACGACCGACGTGCCAAGGAAGACCATGTTGGCCGCATCCGCTTTGGTGGAAGCGGGTTCGCTGGTCGCTTCCTTGTCGGCAGGGAGCGATTCGCCGGTTAACGATGCTTGCAGAACATAGAGATCACGCGCGGTTAAGAGGCGTGCGTCTGCCGGTACCAAATCTCCGGCTGAAAGCCGGACCATATCTCCCGGCACCACGTCACGCCTTGGAAGTTCTTTCCACGCTCCGTCGCGGAGGACGGTTGCCGTCGGCGCGACTTGCGCACGCAGTTTTTCGACTGCGCGCTGAGAACGATAAGTCTGAGTAAAATCAATTACGGCGCTCAGCAGAACAATCACGCCGATGATTCCCGCATCTACTTTGTCACCCAGGAATGCCGATGCTGCCGCGGCAATCACCAGGATCAAAACCAACGGATTCATGAAGCCGTGGAAGAAATCGGAAAGAAGCGACCGATGTTGTGTCGCCCCGGGCTCATTCGGCCCGAACTGGCCAAGCCGAGTCTCCGCTTCCTGGGCAGTCAAGCCAGTAATGGCGGCGGGGTTTTGATCTGCGTCGGGCGACATGGCCAAGCTTCCGATTCGGCGGTGCGGAGAAAACGCTAAGAGGAGCCTGTGGCAACCGCCACAAAGATAAAGCCACCAACATGCTCCCTACAAGCCATCCTTGAGCATTCCTTGTTTTGTCGGGGGTGGTTCAATTATTCGCGGGCGCGCCCGCCTTTTCTTTAAGCGTTTTTGACTTTGGCCCGAGCCTTAGTCTCGGCGCCTTCACGCTGTTCTTTTCGTCTTGTGCAGGTGCTGCTGAATCTTCTTATCGAGTTGATTGATTTTTTCGGACAGCTTGGCCTTGTGATCCGCCCTTGCCTTGGCAAGCTCAGCTTTCATTCGTGCCAGATCATCCTTCATGGCAGCGATGTCTTCCTCATTGGCGGCGCGCTTCACCTCGGAAAGATCTCGGCGGTAAACAACTCCCCCGAGCGCCTCCATACTCTCGTCGACTTCGCCCGCCTGCTCCTTCTCGATCTCCGCCACCAGGGCAAATTTGCCCGGACTCAACTGACGCGAAACCTCATCCACAAAGTCGTGGCCGATGCGCGCATGATCCAGATCTGCCGTGGCGCCGACCAGGGATCCGGCTAGAGCACCGATGGCAACTCCAGCGGGGCCGCCTAGAAGGCCAATCAAACTTCCCAGGGATGTTCCCAGCACACTCCCAAGCGGACCGGAGTCGCCTTCGTCGTTGACAATGCTCACGCCGTCAGCTTTCTTTATGACTATCGCGTAACCGTTGAGCGTGATGCCGTTGTGGTCAAGACTCCTTAATGCGTCCCGTCCCGCAAAGGCCTTGCTGGCCTCGCTAAAAACCACCACCAATAATCGTTTCATTGTTTTTCTCCTTCACGATTCACTTCCCCGCCTGTTGTTCCTTGTTACCAGATGTCGTTGCGTAGCGATTCACCGCCTGAGAAAATGAAGACAGAGCGGCAGCGCTGTCACTTGGGGTTTTTCCGTCGTCAGCGAGCAACTCGTGTGCGCTCTTGCCGTAAACCGCCTGGTGATTGCCTTCGTCAGTGTGATTGAAGACGACATCCAGAATGACTTCGATACCCGCCTTGTGCATTGCTTTGACCATATCGCGGAACTCACGCAACTGGCCCCCGGATTCGGGCTCGCAGCAGTATGAAGATTGGAGAGCGAAATAGCCGACGGTACTGTATCCCCAGAAATCGCGGAGAAGTTGCCCATCTAGAACTCTTGCCTCCGACGTGTCGAAATCAAATATGGGAAGCAACTCCACGGCGGTAATGCCAAGATCTCTGAGGTAGGGAATTTTCTCGACCAGGCCGGCGAATGTCCCCGGAGACCGAACGCCCGATGTCGAAGATTGCGTGAAGCCACGGACATGCGCCTCATAGATAATCGTTTCTTCCATGGGGTGGTTTAGCGGCTTGTCGCCTTCCCAATCGTAGCCGGAAAGGTCAACCACAAGTGAGCGCATCGAGGTCTTCAGGTTATCTTCCGGAGTGCAGGCATTGCCGCGATCCCAAAGAGAATGAGAATTGGCCCGGGCGTAGGGATCGATCAGGACCTTGTTTCGGTTGAATCGCTGTCCAGGCGAATCCGAATAACCCTCGACACGGTAAGCGTAGTGCACGCCTGGTTTCAGATCACGCACAAACGCATGCCAGATGTGGAAAGTCTTGTTTACGTAAGGATCGAACCGAATGGTTTCAAATGGCTCCAACGAGTCGTGAGCCGAGAACAGGAGCAGTTCGACGCCAGTAGCACTCGCGGAAGCCAGTGAGAAATTCACTCCTGAGGGGGAAGGCGTGGCCCCAACAGGATGGGGAGATCCAGCCTCAACCGCGAATGAAACCTGCTCAACGGGCTCAACAGCCAGCATGGTAACCATCGTGCTCTCCTACCGGACAAACTTATCGTTTCTGCAGCCTCTTCAACGCTTCCCGGAGGGCCTTGTTCTGGGGATCGAGGGCCAGACCCGCCATATATTGTTGGACGGCCAAGTCGGATCGCTCTTCGTATTCATAAAGCTTCCCCAGGTACTCATAGGCCGAGGTACGCGGCGGCAATTCGGAATTGTCGGGCACGGTGTCGACGTAGGTGCGAAGATCCTTTTCAGCGGTCTCCGGATTTTTCCGTTCTAAGACCAGCACGACACCGCTGTAATAGTTAAGGCGGCGATCCGAGGGGGCGATTTTCGCTGCTGCTTCGACGGCTTCTTCCATATGCTCGGAGTCACCCCGATCGCGGTAGTAATCTGCAGCTTCGAAATACGCGTCAACCCGGCTGGGCGACAACTTGAAAAGTTTCTGATACTCCTCGCTGGCCGCGTCGAACTTCTTTCGTGCGGCATAGAGATCAGCCTGTCCCAACATCCCTTCCACTGGATCCACGGCGGACAGGGCGCGGATCTGCTCGAGTGCCCGCTCCTCACCGCCACCGAGGTTGGCCGGAGCGTTCGCCATAAAGGCAATCAGGTCACGCTGGGCGCGGGTATTCCTGCCGTCGAGTTGGACAGCCACCTCGAATTCGTGGTGCGTCTTGCGCGCGAGGGAAAGTGCGCCGGCCATGTTGGAGTGACTGCTCTGATCGGCCTTCAGACCATACGCCCGGCCGAGCCAATCGTGGTACTCGGAGCGGGAATCCAAGGCAGCGGCTCGTTCCCAACTCGAAATTGCGTGGTTGAGGTCATGGCTCTCAAAGTAGCAACGGCCGAGCCAATAAGAAAGAGAAGCATCCTTCGGATTTTGCGCGACCGAAGCTTCCAGCGCGCTCGCGGCGCGGGTATATGTCCCGGAATCGTAAAGAGCCTGAATAGCCGGCGGGAGATCAGGCCCCGCGGGCGCGGCGCTGACTGGTCGCACTGCCGCCATTGCGGACAACAATACGGCTGACAGAATGAGAACATGCCGACGCACCGGTTTTCGTCCTCCGTTAAACATACTAAAACCCGACCGCCCGAGACAATCGTTACGAGCGCCGAAAGATTTTGCTCTCCGAACGACACATACGATCTCTTCCCGGGCGGCGGTTGGGTCCGGGATGTTCAATACGTTTCGGTGAAACGCAGTGAAGCTTACGCTGCCCGATTGCTCAGAACCTTCTCCACCTTCGTCTGCTGATCTCGACTCAGAGTGGTGCTCAGGATCGTGCCGCCGTATCCACGGAACTGATCGGCGACGATGTCGGGATTAGCTGTCCGCAGGAGGGCATAGATTGCCGAATCACCCGGCTGAATCATTGCCCCGACCTGCTTCACAAAGTCTTCCGGAATACCGAACTCGTCTTTCCACCATGAGGCGTCGAGCGGCACCTGCGCCCGCGCCCAGCGCGGCACCGGCGGCAGCACCCGCCGCAAGAGTCCCCGCCGCAGCGGCGCTGGCCCCTCCAGTGAATGGAATCGCTGCAAGTGTCAGCCCGATCAGTGAGCCCATGAAACCACCCCAGGCCGCACCTTCGCCAGTGGTCATCTGGTAGCTCTGGTCGACGCGCAGTTTGCCATTGTAGTCACGGTAGACCGCGACTGCATCGTGCAGGTCGACCACCCAGTCATCGTTCATCGACTGCAACTGGTTAAGCACCTCCGATGCGCGATACATGTCTTTCTTGAAACCAACAACAATCAGTTTTGCCATATTTGTTCTCCTTTTCTGTGTTTCTGCGTTTTGGTTCGATTGGGGCCTTCGTCACGCACGTGATTCTTCTCCCCGTTCGTCGCCTTTGGTGGTGCAAAGGAATTGCCAAAGGTAAAGTCCTGAAAATGCAAGGTGCGACAAAGTGAAGGGCGGAATCGGCTTCGTGAATTCGCGAAGTTCGTTCGATGTTGTCATCGGTTATCCAGGGTACGCTTGTGGAGAACATGCTTCTCGATGTCGGGCCAAAATTCCGTAAAAGCATTCGCCGCCATCCGTCCGGCGAAACCTTCTGACGCGCGCAAGAGCGCGTGTTGAGGATTGGCTTCACTCGGAACCCGCCAGGTGTTTGAGAGGAAGTTGCCACCGACAATTGCAATGGAGCGGGCATAGGCAGGCCTGACTCCGCCCCCGCCGCCTCGCGCAGAAAAAGTGAGCCGCACCACATTTCCGACGCGAGCCTTAAAGGGGCGGTCCGGCACGCGAAAATAGCGTGGATCTTCCCGGAACAACAGGCCGGCGCTCGCTTCCATTGCGTTTCCTGTGGCGCTCCCGGCCATACCCATCCCGAAGCGGCTGGCAAAACCTCCCCAATGCGGCCCGTACTCTGGCGGCCGGTCAAGAGCCGTTCCGCATGCGGCAACGAAACTCTCACCCGCCAGATGCGGCGGGCCGATTGTGCTCGCGACGAACCAGCGCAAACGTTGTGGCAGGGTGATCGAGCGATAAGGCGCTTCCAGCATCTCTGGCTTCAAAGGTTTCACCAGGAGCCGGGCGCTGGATTCTCGCGACTGGTCCGGGTCTCCTGATTGCGCAGACCGCCGCGGTTCAGTCGATGGATTAAGCGGAGGAGATTGGCCAGAGGCAAGCGGATTCACCGCAAGGAAAATCACAACTAAAATTGGGAACCACGCTGCCAGGCTTCGCAGCACCTCAGGCCTCTGTCTGCACGGGCGGCTGATTGGATGGGACCGGCGGCGGGCTTGTTTTGGCGAAGTAAGCCTCCGCCACGATTCGCAAGACGGCCACGGTTGGGACCGAAAGATACACGCCCGCGATGCCTCCCACCTGTCCCCCCACCATCAACGCAAACAAAACTGTCAGGGGTTGCAGTTGCAAGCTGTTGCCCATGATGCGGGGTGAGTTCACATAGTCCTGCACCAGCCTCCACAGCACGAGCAATAAAGACATCCATATCCAATGAGCGTGAGTAAGAAAGCCGACTGTGAGAATGGTTACCGCCGAAGCGATCCATCCCACGGCAGGAAGAAATTCCAAGACTCCGCCCAGGAAGCCCAGAGCGACCGCGTTCGGAAAACCCAAGGCCAACAGGGAGAGGCTGTAAAAGACGAAGGACAGCCCCGCCAGGACGAGTTGCGCGCGAATATATCTTGCGAGCATCGAATCCACCTGCTCGAGGATTCGCCTGGCCCCCGTTTGATCTCGCCGTCGTTCAAGAACCCGGACAATCCCATCCGTCAGCTGACGTCCATCTCGCAAGACGAAAATGGCCAGAACAGGCACAACGAACAGCCACACCCCGCGCGAGGCGACATACCCCACTGCCGCAGCAGCGCGCTCCGAAACACGTGTGATTAAGTCGTGATTGCGGGCTAACCACTCGCGCATCCGTTCTTGGTCAGCAGCACTCATGCCATGCCTGGCCCCCAGGTCGGCGGCAGCCTTGCCATCGGAAAGCCCTTGCAGAATCTGAGGCAAAGCCGCGTTAAGGCTCTTTAGTTGCCTCACAAGATGCGGACCAAACTCGTAGCCCAGGCTGCCGATTGCAAGTAGTCCCGCCAAATAGATTTGTGCAATTGCCCAAGTCCTATTGCCTCGACCGAGCCGCGAGTGCTGTTGTACCAGCGTCACCGCGGGTTCGAGCAGGTAAGCGAACAGAACCGACAGCAGCAAAACGAAAAATGCACCACGTGCCAGATAGAGAACAGCGGCCGCAATCAGGAAGATCGTCACCGTGGTGATCACATTTCCCGTTCGATCGTCGATCGAGAACATGATGTCCCCCGAATATCCGTCATCAATTCATTCAGGACTTAGTCACCTCGTGCTATCCGAGGCAACCTTGCTGGGGTCCGGCTCCAAAACCATCCGGACCCCGGTCCCAGCTGCTTCACGCAGCCTTGCGTTGCGCGACTTCGGGCAAGCTGTGAATCGCGCCCGCAAAGCCTGCCAAGGCGGCGCCGTCAAAGATGAGGTCGACGCCGATCACGACACCCACGAAATAGACGCTAGCGGCCGGCCACGTCACCAAGAGGTACACACCAAGAGCGAATGACACGAAGCCGGAGAACACCGTCCATCCCCACCTTGGAAACTGAATAACACTTGCGCCTATTCCTCGGAACAGCCCTCCGACGATGAAGAGTGCAGCCAGCAGCATGGTCACCCCTGCTGCACCCGCGTCCGGATGGCGGATCAACAGATATCCGGTCACGCCGCGGATGATCGCGTTCAGCAGGTACAGGAAGAACCCGTGCCAGGTGAAGGCGTAAAACGAACTTACCAGCCATGTTACTCCACTGATTACCAGCACCCAGCCGAGCGCCAGGATCGAGAAAGTCGTTGCAGTTTGTGCCTTGGCGATGCACAGCACGCCAAGAACCGTAAGTAGAATGCCGCAGGCAAGGAACCAGCCCCAGGACTTTCTGACTTGCTCGATGCCGGCAGCGAACACATCACTAATCGTGGTCATTGTTTTTCTCCTTGTATTTGCGCTGCCGTCAAACAGTTTTTACATTGAGCAGCGCGAGTTAATTGATGCCTTAGTGCAAGAAAGTCTCCGGAACGTCCTTTGGAACAACAAACGGAGCCGAAGATTTTGGGTCCGGGTTGAATTTAGCGAAAACCGCCGGGTTCTGGCGGAAGTGCTTCTCCAAGGCGTCAACCCGGTTCTTGTTGCCGGGGTGATCGGACAATAGTTGGGGCACCTGTCCCATGTTGGCATTGTCAAAGTCCTGGAACAGCCAGACGAGTCCCCACGGGTTGTAGCCGGCAGCTGCGCACACATCGGACCCCGTCAGGTCTGCTCGCGACTCCACATCGCGGGAGTAGCCCAGGGAATGCAGTTTGCCAATAAGGAGAATGGCTAATATATGCGCCCGAGTTGGCCCCAAAAGAACGGCTGCTCCGACCTCTCGTTTCTCCAGTTCCTGTTGCTTCTCCATTAGGGTCACAGTATCCCGATGGATGGTGTGGGACACCTCGTGACATAGAGTTCCGGCTAGCTGGTCGGTATTCTTTACGAAATACAGAAGGGAATCCACGACATAAACATTGCCGCCAGGGGTCGCGAATGCGTTCGGTTGCGTTTCATGAACCAGGTAAAACTTGAAAGGGTGGTTGTATCGCGGTTGCGCTACCCGAGTAATGGCGTCGGCAATCGGTTTTAACTGATCATAAAGAGGCGAAGATTCAACGATTTCGCCCTTAGCCTTCAATTGGTTGAAGACTTCCTGGCCCATCTGCAGTTCTTCGTCCTGATTCTGCCCCTGAGCTGCTGCCTGCCCTTGATTCTGGCTTTGGGCAGTTGCGTTCCCAACCGCCGCAAGACACAGCGCTGCGGTACCGGAGTACAAAAGCCCTCTTCTAAGTAGCCCGAATAGGTTCATGTTCAATCCTCCTTGGATCTTGACCCGTGTTCGCTATGCTTCGCGATTTTTTGGAATAAGCTTTTGCGCCCCGCGCATGAGTTTCGGGTATAACCGCACCGCTGCCCCTTAGTCTGAAGGCATCTGAGAATGAACTGCGCCATGGCTACGCCACTGAGGATGCTGCTGAGCGCCATTGTCCGAATCGCTCCCGGGCTCAGAGGAAAACCAAGAACCCACAGAGCAACCAACGCGGTTAAGTTGGTCATGAAGGCCGATGCCTCCCGTGAATCAATCCCACTGCTGATCTTTTCCGTTGCAACCATCGCGTCCTCTCGCGTGCGATGTTCCTCAATGCAAGGCGAGAGCCAATGCTAAATCACTGAAAATGCGATGGTTGACGCATCGTCGCAACGCGATTAGCCCACGAATTCGCGAAGTTCGCGAATACTGAAGTGGGGCAAAGTGGCCCGAGGATTTCGAATCGGATCAAGAGCCAAACCTCAGCCTTCAGGGGACCCATCGTGCAGGTTCATTCGGATCATCTCGCACTTCCGACATCACTTCGTCCTCGCGCTTGATCATTTCCGCTTCACGCTTGGGCGTTTTTCTGAGCTCAAAGATGACGACAACGGCGATCAACACCAATCCTACGACGGCGGCCGCGATAAACAGATCCGGCGCCGATGCGCGTCTGCAGGAAGAAAAGCACATGGCAGTAACGAAAGTCGCCAAGCCGCATCGCGAGATCGGCCGACGTCGACCAGCAGGGAACTCGTTTTCGTCAGCGCTATGCCCCATCAATTACCTCGCTCAACAGCGTTTGCGCCGGCGAAGCCTTGAACGAGATGCACGCCATCAATCGAGCGCGCATGGAGGGTGTTTACAGTCACACTGAACTTCGACTTGCTCTTGATCATCTGCGTCTGAACAGTAGTCGCTGCAATATTTTTCCAAAGTGGAAACTTGACACTCACACTGCTCATGCGCGCACTTGTGTTGTCCGCCTACGTCGATAAGTTCTGCCATAACCCACCTCGATTCTTTGAATTTTACTTACCAACGCCGTACGAAAGTCTCGCTTCGTCGCCTCACGCAGTCCTTCGGACTTCGTTACCACCGCGATGCGCCGCCGGCTCGTAGCTGGCGGGAAGTCTCAACTCGGAGCGGGCCTGCAGCAAGCGTACAAGCTGCGCACGGGAAACCATCCCTTGCAAAGTGCCATTCGCAACCACTGGCAGTTGGTTAACATCGTAGCGGGCTAAGAGTTTCAACGCATCCAGAACCGGCGCGTCAGGACTAACGACGTGCAGCTCCCGCAGCGGGCGCATCCCTTCGCCTACGGTCGCCTCGGCCCAACTCTCCCGCGGGATTCCGCCAACGTCACCGGGGGTAATGAGACCGAGCAAGCGACCGTGGTCCTCCACGCCGAAACAACGCTGTCCGCCCTTCAGAACGTAGGTATCAACAAACTCCTGCAAACGCATCCCCGGATCCACACTAACGCAGTCGCGCGACATTACGTCCGACACTTTTGTGCCACCCAACGCTGCCCTCGTTTCTACTTCGGCATAGCTGCTCTTGGCGGCGTCCATCAGAAACCAGCCGATGAATGCGATCCACAACCCGCCGATGCCGGCGCCGGAGAAGAACCTCCATATCCCGTCGAGAATGAACAGAAAAGCCACAACTTGGCCGACGCGCGCGGCGATGCGGGTAGAACGACCTGCATCTTTGGTGGTAGCCCACACGATCGAGCGCAACACCCGGCCACCATCGAGTGGAAAACCAGGAATCATATTGAAGGCCGCAAGGACAATGTTGATGTACCCCAGCCAGACAAGAACCCCGGTCGCTGCAGTTTGCGGTTCGGTCGAAAGTTGCCAGCCGAGGCCGAGTGCGATGCCGAGGCAGCCAAAACCAATAACCAAGCTGGCGATGGGCCCGGCGATCGCGACCCAGAATTCTGTTTTCGCGTCGGTGGCGTCATCCTGAATTTGGGAAACACCACCAAGAGCGAACAGGGTGATCGCGCTGACTCGCAAGCCCCGTGCCTGGGCCACGAGCGAATGAGCAAGTTCATGCAGTAGCAAGCTGACAAAGAACAGGACAGCGGTGAACAGTGCCACAGCCCAAGTTTCCCCGTTGCTCCAGTTCGGGTTGACCTGACGAAAGTGCTCGCCAAGGGAGAACACGATCAACGCTGCAATAATGAACCAGCTGTAATGAAGCCCGATCTCGATTCCGGAGACTCTTCCCAGTTTGACATTGGAGCGCATGTGCGACCTTTCTTACGAGAGAACCATGCCATTAAAGATTATCCCTCTATTTTTGAGCTCCGCGATTACGCTCTGCGCCACTCGCTTGATTTTCCTTCTCATATATCGAGATTCTGTTTTCTTAAGGGAGGTCTTGCGACCTCCCTCTCAAACAGGTTCTCAACGGCTAAATAGTCTCGTTTACGAGGCCTTGGCCTTAGCGACCGCCGCTTTTGCCTTGAGCACCTGAACTTTGGCTTGGGCCTGGCGCTCCGCAGCTTCGCGGCGTTCCTTGGCCTTTTGCAACTGCGCTTGAATCTTTGAGTCGAGTTGATTGATCTTCTCTTGCAGCTTGGCTTTGCGGTCGGCGTGCGCCTTGGCATGTTCGGCTTTCATCTGCGCGAGGTCGGCCTTCATGGCAGCGATGTTCTCGTCGTGGACGCTCTTCTGCACGTCTGCCAGCGCGCGGCGGTAGACGGTACCCCCGATCGCTTCCATCCGAGTGTCGACTGGCGTTGTCCAATCCTCTTCAATTTCCGCGACCACGGCGAATTTGCCGGGCAGCAGCGTCTTGCCAACGTCGGCGATGAAGTCGTCACCGACGCCAGAGTTGTAGAGGTCTGCGGTCCCGCCGGCAGCAAAACCTGCGCTGGCGCCGATCGCCAAACCTACCGGCCCGCCCAGCAGACCAATGAGACTTCCAAAAGATGTGCCGATGAGAGTACCGATCGGCCCGGAGTCGTCCCCCTGCTTTACGGTTGTAGTGCCGTCTGCGTGCTTTGCCAGAACGGCGTAGGCATAGACACTGATGCTCCCCTCGTCATCCAGTTCCACGAAAGCTTGTTTCCCGTCATACGCTTTTGCTTCGTTGTCAAAAACCACTACTAGCATTCTGTCCATGATGTTTTCACTCCTTTTCGTTTTGGTCGTTGTTGCTACGGGTTGTGAAGTGCAATGAATACGCCATTGGTAAGCCATTCAAAACACTCAGGTCGGACATCACAGAATCGCAGCGTTTTCGCGAATTCACGAACTTCGCAATGAATCCCGACTGGAACGTCTTGAAGGTATGTTCACGGTCGTTACGCCACTACCTTGGCGGCGCCTGCCTTTGAGGAATGATTCACCGCCCATTCCAGCGCGTAGTCGGCGACTTCCTCCCATCCATCCTGGCCCAGCGTGTAGTGTCTGCGCTCGGGGTATTCGTGGTACTCCGTCACCGCCTTGGATTTACGAAATAGCTTGAAGTTCGCATGGACGACGGAAGCGCCACATGATCTTTGCCTCCCTCATGAGCAGCAAAGGCGCGCGGGTGTCGTTAGTGAAATCGACGGCAGTCGCAGCGTTGGGATTGAAATTCGCGAATGCCCCCTGGAACAGGACGTGGTCCGGGCCAGGGACGGCATATTGATTATACACTGCCAGCACCATTGGTAGGGTCTTCAAAACGTGCGAGTTGGGACATCAGAGATTGCAACGCCTTCGCGAATTCGCGAACTTCGTGATGAATCCAGGCGACCATCTCGAGAGTCTACCCATCAATGTCCTGTTCACCGCCGCGCAAACTCCTGGACGAAATACCCGCACGAGTGCCCCATCGTCATTTAGGTCAGGATAGGACACCGACTCGAGGTGTTAGGTCAGCAGTGCCATCCCCCCGAGAGCCTTCTCGCATCTCGTTATGTTACCCGAACGAGGTAGTTATCAGACCGCCTCTGGTGGTATCAAAAAAACACTGCATCTCGTGATGCGTTCTCAGCGAGATCGTGCCAAAGTTGTCTGGCAAGGCGGACCGAGGCATGTCAGCAAATGGTGGGATCACAACCCGGTTTGAAAGGCGTGGGACAAGGAGGGAGGCTCACCCAGAGAATCCTCAAAGACCAGCGGTACAATGGGAGCATCGCGTCATGGCCTCTCCAGGACATGAATCCGACTCGAAACACCCCGAACTCCTCGTCGATTCCATTCCCTCGCTGATACATACCGCCAGGCCTGACGGATACCTCGACTACTTCAACCAACGTTGGCTTCAGTATGTGGGACTTCCGAACGAAGACCTCCTCGGTTGGAAATGGACGGCAGTAATTCATCCTGAGGACGTCGAAGCCATCCTGGAAAAATGGCACTTTTCAATCGCGAATGGGGAGCCGTTCCTCCATGAAACGCGTGTGAGACGGGCAGACGGGGAATATCGCTGGATGATGCACCATAAAGTAGCCGTGCGCGACGAATTCGGCCAAATCGTCAAGTGGTATGGATCGAGTATCGATATAGAGGACCGAAAGCAGGCCGAAGAGCAGCTACGGCGAAGGACCCAGGAGTTGCAAAGAAGCGCGTTCTATTTGGCCGAAGCGCAACGCCTCGGTCATATTGGCGGCTGGGTCTTTGACCCAACAAAAGGTTTTGACTACTGGTCGCATGAACTTTTTCAAATATACGGTCTTGATCCGGCCGCAGAAGCGCCCAGCTCTGAGCGATATCTGGCGCTCGTCCATCCACAAGACCGCGAGTTCATGGCGTCGCTGATGAAAAGAATGCCCCTCGATGTTTCTGGATTTGATGTCACCAAGCGCATCGTGCGCCCAAACGGTGACGTCCGGTACGTTCGTTGCGTGGGCAAGCCCGCGTCCGACGATGGCCTGGCAAAGAGAGTCGGTATTGGCATAGATGTTACGGAGCACGAGCTCTTGACTCAGGAACTCCGACGGCGCGAAGCGTACCTGACGGAAGCTCAAAGGCTCAGTCACACAGGCAGCTTCGGGTGGAGGCCTGACAGCGGAGAGGTTGTCTGGTCAGACGAAACCTATCGCATCTTCGAGTACGACCACACCTTGAAGCTAACAATAGATT
Source organism: uncultured Acidobacteriota bacterium (assembly GCA_963759395.1). Taxonomy (GTDB): domain Bacteria; phylum Acidobacteriota; class Terriglobia; order Terriglobales; family Acidobacteriaceae; genus CAVWZH01. The sequence continues at coordinate 1,684,816 of CAVWZH010000007.1, forward strand.
CAGTGGTGCAGCGCGTCCATCCCGATGACCGGCCCGAGTTCCAGAAGGTCATCGAGAGTGCCTCTGCGGGGGCAACCCAGTTCGAGCATACATATCGTTTGCTGCTGCCTGACGGGAGGGTCCAGCACGTCCACGCCCTGGCCCACGTTTTACAGGATACATCCGGCAACCGCGAGTTCGTCGGGGCGGCGACCGACGTTACTTCGATCAAACGAGCAGAAGAGGAACTCCGCAAAAGCGAAGCGTACTTGGCGGAAGCGCAGAGGCTGAGTCAAACCGGCAGTTGGGCCTGGAGCCCAGATCGCGATATCACGTACTGGTCGGAGGAATGCTACCGTGTTCTGAGTTTCGACCCACAGGATGGTTTGCCCCGATTCGAAGACTTCTTTCAGCGGCTTCATCCCGACGACCAACCCGGCTTCAGGGAACTAATCCAGACGGCTATCGGCGAGAAGGCAGAGTGGGAGGCGGACTACCGCATTGTGCATCCGGATGGTCCCGTCAGGGACATTCACGTCGTAGGTCATCCTGTTCTGAGCACGTCCGGCCATCTCGTTGAATTTGTGGGCACTGTGATCGACGTCACTGAGCGTAAACGAGCAGAGGAGGAACTGCGCAGAAGTGAAGCGGAGCTCCGGCAGATTCTGGACCTCACACCTCAACTTGTTGCAGTATTTGGACCGAACGGCGAACGTCTTTATGCCAACCGCGTCGTGCTCGATTACCTCGGCGTTAGCCTTGAAGAATGGCGAAAGAGTTCTGATCGCGATGGGTTCTTTCATCCTGATGACCGGGAACGGGTGCATGACCATTTTGACCGTGCTCACTCCACTGGCTCGGCTTTCGAGGTGGAGATGCGGCTGCGCAAGGGCGACGGAAGTTGTCGATGGTTTTTGGCTCGTTATAATCCATTGCGCGACGACAAGGGACGGATTACGCGCTGGTATGCCGCGTCTACGGATATTGATGAACGCAAGAGAGCCGAGGAGAAACTCCAGCTAGAGAACGCCGCTCTCCGTGAAGAAATCGACCAAACCTCGATGTTTGAAGAGATTGTCGGAACTTCCCCTGCTTTGCAAACTGTGCTTTTGCGCATCTCCAAAGTTGCACCGACCGATTCCACGGTTCTAATTACGGGTGAAACGGGAACAGGCAAGGAGCTGGTTGCACGCGCTATTCACCGGCGATCCCAGAGGTCTGGACGTGCCTTCGTGAGCGTAAACTGCGCGGCAATCCCTCGTGATTTGATCGCCTCCGAGTTGTTCGGTCATGAGAAGGGGGCCTTTACGGGTGCCATGCAGCGCCGGCTTGGGCGCTTCGAAATGGCCGATGGCGGAACGATCTTGCTGGATGAGGTGGGCGAACTCTCACCAGACACCCAGGTTGCCTTACTAAGAGTGTTGCAGGAACGGGAGATTGAGCGAGTGGGGGGAGGGCAGCCGATCCATGTGGACGTTCGCGTCATCGCTGCCACGAATCGCGATCTGCAGGCGATCGCAGCCAATGGGACCTTCCGCCAGGACCTTTTTTATCGACTCAACGTGTTTCCCCTTGAGGTGCCACCCCTCCGAGAACGGAAGGACGACATCCTCATGCTGGTCGAGTATTTCGCGCAACGCTACGCCACCCGGGCGGGCAAGCATATCCGCTTGATCGACAAGAAGACGCTGGAGCTGTTGCAGTCCTACGCCTGGCCAGGCAACATCCGCGAGTTGCAGAACGTAATTGAGAGGTCCGTGATTTTGAGCTCCGGCGAAGTTCTTTCGGTTGACGAATTGTGGCTTTCCAAAGAAACCTCGCGGCCGGCGTCTCTGACCTCTCGGGTTGAAGTGTCACCGCGGTTGAACCGCGATACGGAGCTGCGAACCGAACGGGAGATTATCGAGGCGGCGCTAGCCGGGACGAGAGGCCGGCTTTCCGGGCCGTCGGGAGCGGCAACTAAGCTTGGAATCCCACCATCAACTCTCGCCAACAGAATCAGAGCATTAAAGATCAACAAAAAGCAGTTTAAGTTCGGCTGAACCCTAATCAGAGTCGCCAGATTCACCAGATTCACCAATTGCACCAAATTAGCCTTCTTATCGACGGGCTGCAGCGTCGCGTTGTGCCTTTGTTTGCATAGGACTGCAGAGTGGCACAAGCCTTGCTTTTAAGAGGTCGAGCGCGGCTAGACCTGCTCGGCTTTGGCGTTACGAGACGGAATGTGGGAGGCCACCATGTGGATTCGATGCTGTGCAGCATGTAGGGGTGTACTCAGGAAAGCCAGGCTATGCGATCACATTTGTTGCGAGTACGGCTGGGATTGGTAAGTGCTGCCTTCATATGTGGGCCCGGCAAAGCCCGGTTCTGGGCAAGCCTGGCGTGAGAACGGCAAGCAATAGAACCTCGAAAGTAACCTTTCTATGACCTGCAGAATCGATCGGGTGGTTATCGGAACGGGTCTTCTGATCTTGCACATCAGCGGACAGATTGCCGGGAAGGATGTGGATCTGCTTCGGAGCTTGCTCGAACAGGAAGGAAGCGTGGCGGCCATCGATCTTAAGGACGTCCTTCTCGTGGACCGAGAGGCCGTAAAACTCCTGGCGCTCAGCGAATTGAACGGAACAGAACTCATGAACTGTCCGGCGTACATCCGTGAATGGGTCACGAGAGAGAAGGCGGTTATCAATGCGTCGGAGCAGGGGATAGAAGCGAGTGAGGACAGGGGTGCTTGATTCGGAGTCGTGCAGGGCTGAGCCTTCATTTGGATGGAGCTGCGCCGAGGACGTATTGCAGCGGGATGTTGCACTAAACGACGGTTTGACGAGTGGGTTAGATCAGCGTCGCTGGCGAGTACCAGGAATGACAGCACTCCGTAAAACGGTGGAAAGGATCGCCGCCAGAGTTCTGAGAATTCTGAGGGTGATCACAGTTCCGAGAGTCTGGGCCAGGGAGGTTGCCATGGCGAAAGTAATCGAGTTCTACATTCCGAAGAATTTCCGGAAATCGTTCAAGTGGGTTCCGGAACCCCAGCGGGGAAAGATTCTGGAATTTTGCGGACAAACAAAGAAGTCGGCCTAACCTGTGCGTTTTGGAGAACTGCCATGAATTTGACTGATGTTTCCGCAGTTGAAAACTACGAGGGGGATTTTGCGTTGGCTGGTGTTGACCCGAACAGCAACAGCCTGACCGAGGAGATGTGCGCTGAGGACGAAATGAGTTCTATAGCGGGATTCGAGGGAATCGTGGGACAGAGCGCGGCTCTACGCGAGGTTCTGCGGCAGGTTGAGATGGTGGCACCAACCGACTCGACTGTACTCCTGCTTGGAGAAACGGGCACCGGCAAGGAACTCATCGCGCGTGCGATTCATGACCGCAGCTTTCGGAAAAGCCGGCCGCTCGTTAAGGTGAACTGCGCGGCCATTCCCAGCGGTCTTTTGGAAAGCGAACTCTTTGGCCACGAGCGCGGCGCCTACACCGGTGCGATGACCCAGAGGATCGGCCGCTTGGAGGTGGCAGACCAAGGCTCGCTGTTTCTGGATGAAATTGGCGATATCCCGTTGGAGCTGCAACCGAAACTTCTTCGGGTTTTGCAGGAGCGCGAATTCGAACGACTGGGTAGCACCGTGACCAGAAGAGTGAACGTTCGAGTTGTGGCGGCCACACATCGTGACCTGGAAGAGATGATGCTGGAGAAACAGTTTCGCAGCGACTTGTACTACCGGCTGAACGTTTTCCCAATTTACATTCCTCCGTTGCGAGAGCGCCTGGAGGACATTCCTCCGCTCGTACGTCATTTCGTTGACGAGTTCGCTCGCCGGATGAACAAGACTGTCGCTGCAATCTCACCCCAAACCATGGATTCACTGACTCACTATTCATGGCCGGGAAATATTCGAGAGTTACAGAACGTGATCGAACGTTCTGTGGTGGTCCATCAAAAGGGTAATCTCTACGTTAAGAAGAGCAGCTTTTCAGAACAGCCGATCCACCGTAGCCCTGCGCGCCAGTTTTTCAGAAGATCTGCCACCGAAGATCGAAGAATGATTGACTCGGCCCTGGCGGAAGCAGGGGGCCGAGTGTCTGGACCATCGGGCGCGGCAGCCTTGCTGGGTATTCCCCCATCCACTTTGGAGTCAAAGATCCGATCGATGAACATTAACAAATACAGTTTCAAGACAAGTGCTCGGACTCCATCACGAACTTCGCGAATTTGCGAGCCGATTGAGCTCTTGTAATGGGTAAGGGTGCGCGTTTTGAGAGGCTTACGAGTGGCGGGTGCTTTGCACTTGACAAGGCACAGAGAGCAACGCCATGTCGAGCCAACATTCAGAGACGCCGATCAACCAACCGATTCCGGCCGGGGAGAGAGCGGAACGACGCTTTCTGCGAATCGGAGAGTTGGGTGGAATCGGCAGGCCATTCGTAATTTTGGGAAAGATTCCGCCGGCGGTAAGCCCAAACTCAGCCCTCCAGTTTGAAGCGCGTCGATGCGAGGGCGTAAAGAGGTCTCCAGACAAGGCGGTTAATTGTAACTACCATGACCGCCATTACCATGGTCGCAGCCAAGAGCATGCGAAAATTGCCGCTGTCGGTTGCCTGGCTGCCTCAGCCGCCAAGGCTGCATCGCGAGTCTGCAGCAGAGCCACGGCCTCATTCCAATGGTTCTGCGAAACCACATCCCGAAGCCTCTCAGCAATTGGTGAACTCATTGAAGCTTAAGACTCCCCGAGTCATGAACTGCTCCTGGCTCAGTCACAATATATGGGTCGCTCTCATTTACCTCAAGCTGCTTCACTGGCCATCCGAATTGCTGTGCCTCGATGCCGCGCCCGGCAGTACGACGGCCAGCCCACAGCCCGGTTCGCGCTGCGGCGACGATTTGATATGAGAGCGGTGCTCCCGCTCTCTTTATCTTGTTCAGCTGCTCCTGCCCATGTAGCACGTCGGAGCCATTCCCACCGGGCCAGTCAGAATGTAGATTGGTGGTGAGCAGTTTCCAGGAGAAGCTGTTCGACCAAGCGTCCCGTGACTCTAACCGGAGTCGGGGCGCTTTCGTTTTTCCGCCTGCTGCTGGCTTAGAATAGGCATCAGAAGCGAGGCAGCATTGCCATGACCGAAGAGACCATTGCAATCCTACCGGGTTCGCGCTTTCGGGCCGCCATGGTGCTGGCTGTCATTGCTGATGCTCTGCAAATTGTGGTTTTTCCGCTCTTTGTCGAGGGCGCCTTGTCGCCGGCTGATGACCTTCTGGACTTCGCTGTAGCAGCGGTGCTGGTTCAGCTTCTTGGCTGGCACTGGGAATTTCTGCCATCGTTTCTTGCCAAACTGGTGCCTGGAGTCGATCTGGTTCCTTTCTGGACAATGGCGGTTGCCAATGTTTATCGGAAATCCAAGCAGAATGTGGTCACCGCAGAAGAAAGTCAGGAGCAGCACCCGGCGCTGAAAGACCCGCATAGATCAGAGGTATAATCGGGCATCTGGCGGACGAGTTGCGAGGTTCCGCAGTTCCCGCTGATCGACACACTCCAGCCGCATTTGCCGCTGCACCTCCATACACGCCTCCTTTTGAGGCGCTACACGAATCCACCGATAGTTTCGTCACAGACTAGCCATTACAGTCAAAGCTTCACGAGTCGAACCAAAAGTGCGGGATGCGGCTGGAAAGCGAATCAAGGACCGAGTGGATGACGTGACCGAAATCGTTGGCGGCACCGCGCGATGAGGCTGGAACCAAGGTGGTGGTTGACTGTATCCGTCGATTGCTTCGCGATTTCGCGCCCGCAGCATGAACACTTCCGTCAACTTGATGTGATCAAAAGGCTCATCCGCGGGGAGTGGAGCGAGGTACGAGTGATGGGCAATCGGAATGAGAAGCGAGACTTCAATGCCTGGTTCGGGAGGGCGGCGGCGAAGGCAGCGGCGTGGGTCGGATCTCCATGGGCCGTTTTATTGGCGCTACTCTTCGTGTTGCTCTGGGCAATCACAGGACCCTACTTCAAGTACTCCAACACCTGGCAACTGGTCATTAACACGTCGACCACTATTATCACCTTCGTTATAGTGTTCCTCATCCAAAACACACAGAACCGGGATGCTCGGGCTCTGCACCTGAAACTTGACGAAGTAATACGGGCCATTCGGAGCGCACACAACGAGATGATCAATATCGAAACACTGTCAGACAAAGAACTGGAACAACTCACTCAACACTACGAGCGCTTCAGCGCAGAGTACAAACTGCGCGACAGACGTGGCAAGCCACAGAGCTGACGTCTGGCAATCTTTCGTCGTATATCTGTCACCGATGTAGTCCCAAGGTTGGGCCAAAAAAGGGCCAGCAGGGCGGCGGACTAACCGGACCGTTGCAGTAGTATGCATGCAAGCAAAATACAGGAAACCCTGTATTTTGGAGGGAGTCGCTTTTCCACTACAATTTTGGATCGCAACGTTCGTGTGGCTGGCCCAGTCTCTGCGTGGGTTTTAGTGGGTCTTATGACGGTTCGCATCTTGATTGTGGACGACCATCCGGTGGTGAGACAGGGCCTAAAGACTCTTCTCAAGGAACGCGGTGGATGGGACGTGATCGCCGAAGCGGCAGACGGACTGGAAGCGGTGGAAATGGCAGACCGACTGGTCCCAGACGTGATTGTGCTGGACGTCAGCATGCCGAGAATGCACGGACTGGACGCATGCCGCCTGATTCGCCAGCATCTGCCCAGCTGCGAAATCCTGATCATGACTCAGCATGATTCTCCGCAGATGATGCGGGAAGCAGTACGTTGCGGCGCCAGAGGCTATGTGGTCAAATCAAATGCACCGCGAGATTTGCTGGCTGCGGTGGATGCGGTGAGCCAACACAGAAGCTTTATGACGCGAAGTGCGGACAGCCCAGAAGCGCATTGAAGGGCCAACTCGAGCAGGTCTAGTGAACCCAGATCTTTGATGGAGGCACGCGATATGAAGCTCCGGATTCTGATCGCTGACGACCATGAAGTTGTGCGCCGCGGATTATGCACGCTTCTGCAATCTCATGAAGGTTGGGAGATCTGTGGAGAGGCAACGGATGGACGAGCCGCCGTCGAGAAGGCGCGGGAATTGAAGCCCGACGTGGTGATTTTGGATATCGGCATGCCTAGTCTGAACGGCCTGGCTGCGGCCCGCCAACTGGTGCAACACGACCCGCGCTGCAAAATCATAGTTTTAACGATTACCGACTCAGACCAGGTGATTCGAGAAGCGCTGGATGCGGGCGCTCGCGGGTTCGTGCTTAAATCGGACGCCGCGCGCGATCTGGTCACCGCGGTGGAGGCTCTGCAGCGAAACCGCATGTTTTTCACTCCTCGAGTGAACGACATGGTGCTGGCCGGGTTCCTGGGCCGGCACAACGGATCGAAGGACGCACCGCCGCAGCTTCCGCAGTTGACCCCACGTGAGCGCGAAGTCATACAACTTCTGGCGGAGGGCAAAAGCTCCAAAGAAGTCGCTTGCCTGCTCAACTTGAGCACCAAGACGGCGGAGACGCATCGCAGCAACATCATGCGGAAGCTGGGCTTTCACTCGATCCGCGACATTGTGGTGTATGCGGTGAAGAACAACATCATTCAGGTACAGATGTCAGCACCCATGACCACTTCAGGGCACGATCCCGCTGCGTGAGGGTAGAGACGATCGCCGGCCAGCCGGTCCGAATGCTAGATACAGCCTAGCCTCCTCACGATTCATTCCTAACTAACGGTATGTGCGCCGCGCGACCTGCCAGATAACTTGCCGGTTGCGCAGCGCACGCGCAGGACACGCGCGCCCTAGTGCGAGGGTGGTGCGCTTGCCCCAGTGGTACAGCTCTTGGCGACCATTTTCACGTCGGTGACCTGGATGGCCGGAGGCGCAGAGGGCCTTGCAGAAGTATCTCCCTGCCCCTGTTCCTGACCCGAGGCTCCCGCACTGCCAGTTACCTCGCCGGTGATTGCGACTTCATGGCCTACATGTTTTTTCAGCTGGGTTTCCTTACCCATCAGTTTATAGGTGGCACTGTTGCCGTCCTGGGTCAACATATAATTGCCGTCCATTACGCTAAGGCAGCCCTGGACGGAGTTTGTGTTGGCCTGGATTGTTTGAGTCGGGAGTCGCCGACTGGCCAGCCGTGGGAGAGTTCTGGGCCATTGAGAGGGAGGCCCACAATCCTACGAGCGATACCAATAGAAGCATCTTTTTCATGTACTTCCTCCGAGCGTAAAGTTGTCTGAAAAGTTGTCTGAACATCAGGTCACCGAGTCAGTCTCGGCTGCTTTCCCCACCACTCGGCCACCGCTTTCGAGCGAGTGTCGTCACCTTACGCGCCCGAGCGAAAAACTGGAATCCCGGTGAGACCCTAAGTTGCAGAAGAAAACCCCGTACCACCGACTTTTCAGGCAGGTTTTGGAGACGCAGTCTTTTTTCAGACCGTTCAGAAGCGGACTTAGTTGCGAAGGTGACTCTCGCGCTGCGGCGTGAATATACAGGAATCGCTCTATCTCAGATTTTCTCGATGTTAGCCCAAAACTTTCCATGCGCCGGTGGCTTAGGCGCAGATCGTGCAGAGAAGACACGGTTTCCAACAATGGCATGGTTCGTGCTTTCCGAATGGCGACGGATCGGAGGACGAGATGCTTACAGTGCACATTGAGAATATCGGGGAACTGGCGGTGATTGAGTGTGCGGGACGAATTGTGCGCAGTGAAGCGGCGTTTAAGTTACGCGGCGCCGTCACTTCGCAAGGCGACTCTCAAGCAATTGTGCTTGATCTGTCGGAAGTTTCCGCCATCGAGGGCGGCGGTCTGGGAATGGTGGTGTTTCTGCAGCAGTGGGCCCAGGATCACGAAATCCAATTCAAGCTGTTTAACCCGCGATTGTCCGTTCAAGAGAGGCTGGATGGAGTCCACTCGATCCGCGAGTCTGACATTCTTACGCTTGATGAGATGATGGCTCTGCTGGCCCGCGCGAACCGCCATCCATATACCCACGAGTTGCCGCCTTCATCGCATCAAAATGTTGACGGTGCACACGGCTGCCCCGGGGGCGCTGAACTACCGTAAATTCCGTACCGGCAGATCTTGTAATTCGTACTGGGGTTTCCTTCCGCCTGCTTCCCGCTTCTAAGCCTCGACAACATCGCCTGGACGGCAGGGAGGAAATATGCGCAGAGAGGACTTAATGAAATCAGACCTGGTGAGCGAGATTGTGTTACTGGTCAGCGGTATCGCCATCGTGGCGGCTTTGGTGATCACCATGGTGATGACGTTTGTCCAGACCGGAGTGTTGCGATGATCACGCGGACGCTTTGGCAGACGATCCAACCTGTCTCCGTTTTACAGGGGGAGTCTCTACAGCTCCTGCACAAACGATCTAATGTACAAACAGGATGGGCAAATGGTTGCGGCTGACACTAAGGTTCGGAAGGAGCAGGGCAACCGGGAGGAGGATTGCCAAATGAATCTTCGAAGAAGTCTGAGAAGTTTTGGACTGGTCGGCCTATTGCTATCGGGAGCTATGTTAGTCGCACAACCGCAGGCCAACCAGGATGCACCCGATAACAGCCGCGTGAACCAGCAGGACCGTGCCGCTGACCAGCCCACCGCCGATCAGCAGAAGAACAATCGTTCAGACCGCGAAATCACTCAGCAGATCCGGCAGGCCATCATGAAAGACAAGTCTCTGTCGAGCTACGCGCATAACGTAAAGATCATCACCCAAAACGGTCAGGTCACGTTGAAGGGGCCGGTCCGCTCAGAGGACGAAAAGCGCGTGGTTGAAGCGAAGGCCGCTGAAATTGCTGGCGAAACCAAGGTGACCAGCGAACTGGATGTCAAACCAAAGAACTAGGAAAGAACTAGAAAGTGACACAGAAACAATTCTAAGGAGAAAGCGCAATGTCTCAAACAGCGGTTTTCGGCATTTATCCGAGCTACACGGCCGTGGAAATAGGTGTAAACGAGTTGAGGGCGGCAGGCTTTAGCAGCAAAGAGATTTCAGTGCTCTTTCCGCAGAGCGCCGGGTCAAGAGATTTTGCCCACGAGAAAGGGACAAAGGCGCCAGAGGGAGCAACCGCCGGGGCTGGCACGGGCGCGGTCGTCGGTGGGGCCCTGGGATGGTTGGTCGGCATCGGGGCCCTGGCAATTCCGGGCGTGGGGCCTTTCATCGCTGCCGGTCCCATCATGGCGGCTCTTGCCGGCGTAGGCGTCGGCGGGACGGTGGGCGGGATCGCCGGAGCACTGGTTGGGTTGGGCATTCCCGAGTACGAAGCCAGGCGTTACGAGGGTCAGGTAAAGGGCGGTGGCATCCTGCTTTCAGTTCACACTGAGTCCTCGGACTTGACCAAGCGGGCGAAGGAGATCCTGGAGCGGACGGGCGCTCAGGATATTTCTTCGACCGCCGAGGCGAGCTCCGACGAGGGGAAGAGCGATCAGCCGTCTCCGCGCCATGTTGCGTAATCACCATGCCAGTTCGGAACAAACCTGAGACCCAGTGCTCATGCGCAGAGACAGAAATCTTTGTCATGAGCGCCGGGCCTGGCAAGGCCAATTCAAACTCGCAGACCAGGCAGCCGCCCAATCCACGCAGCCCGCAGAAGCTGAGTATCACCGGGAAAGCGAAGGATCCCGCGGCAGAGGAAGAATGTTCACATTTAACATGCCGTTGATTCGCCGTTTATTGTTCATGGTGGTGTTGCTGGGTGCTGCGCACGCCACGTTCGCCCAAGTTGGCATTGCCATAACCATTGCCCCGCCCGCGCTGCCGGTCTATGAACAACCGGTTTGCCCCGGAGACGGTTATATCTGGACTCCCGGATATTGGGCTTACGATTACGACATCGATGACTACTATTGGGTGCCGGGCACATGGGTGTTAGCTCCGGAGGTCGGTTTCCTCTGGACGCCGGGCTATTGGGGCTGGGAGAGCGACAGATTTTTTTTCCATGAAGGCTATTGGGGTCCGCAAGTAGGTTTTTACGGCGGGATCGTTTACGGCTTCGGTTACTTCGGTGAAGGCTATGAAGGTGGGCGTTGGGAAAACGGACATTTTTTCTATAACCGTGCGGTGAACAATGTAAACGTCACCGAAATTCACAACGTCTACAACACAACGGTAATCAACAACACCACGGTGAACCGGGTTAGCTACAACGGTGGAAACGGTGGAATTAACCGGCGGCCTACGCCTCAGGAAGAGGCGGTGGCGCATGAGAGACATATTCCCCCGGTCGCGGCACAAACCCAGCACGTGCAGGCTGCCCGGACAAACCCCCAACTGCGGGCTTCTGTGAACCAGGGCAAACCGCCGATCGCCGCGACTCCCCGGCCCGCGGCATTCAATGAGCGCGGAGTCGTACCGGCCAAAGAAGCAGGTGCACCATATAGGCCGCCCACCAATCGCGCGGGATCTGAACCAGCCCGGACCAACACGGCGGCGGCTCACCCCGAAAATAATGTTCCTCGGCCTCCCAGCCCCGTTCATGCCAAAGATCTTCCTCCCGCGGAGCGGCCCGCTGCTCCAAATACCGGGAATCCGAAGGTCGATCAGAAATATCAGAAGCAGCAGGAGAAATTATTTGCGAAGCAGGACCAGGAGCGTCAGAAACTCCAGCAGAAGCAGGAACAGGATCACCAGCGTCTGACGCAACAAAAGGTTAATGACGCGAGACAGCAACAACTGGAGCAGAAGCATCAACAACAGACGCAGGGCTTGGCGCAAAGACAAGCCGCACAGCAGCAGAAATTACAGTCCAGACAACAGCCAGCGAGCCAAAAGCGGCCTCCGAAATAGCTCATGCTTTTGGGGATGCAAACTTGGTGGGCGCGCGGTATGTGGGCTACGTTCCCCAATTCATGGTCATGCAAATGGGCACGAACGGGGCACACATACCCCTTGCTTTTTCTCACGGCAAGAAAACGAGCCTCGCAACTAGCCTCCAATGGAAGGCATCGGAGCATCCTGCAACGGTGAGGCTTGTGCCGTTGCGTCGTCGAGACCGCTGAGATTGGGAGGCTGTCACATGAGTGAAAAAGCAAGTACGACCTTGCCCGCAATGGTGGAAAAGATCATCAAGTCCCCAGATCCAAGCGAGCCTGAGAAGGCCCAGATTGCAGTCGAGGGAGCTGATCACCTGTATCGCGAGCTTCGTATTAAGAACTCACTGATTGACGAGAATGGCGATGAGGTGCACCTTAAGCGCGGCGCCCAGGTAGACGTAACCGTTGAAGCAGACCCGAGCGCGACGACTTCCAAGAGCGAAGATAAGTCTGACGGTCCCGCCAAGAAATAATCTCTCAAGGATAATTGTGCACTCGTGACTATCCGCCGCGTTTGCCTACAGGGCCGGGGGTCACAAATTACAGATTGGTCCTGATTCGCTTGGGCCGACTCTGCGGCTATCTTAACTTTTGGAAACTCAAAATTAGGAGGAGGGACATGCTTTATTGGGCGTTGATGTTTTTCGTGGTAGCTGTGATCGCCGCGGTTTTTGGCTTTAGCGGCATCGCAGTCGCGGCGGCGGGCATTGCGAAGGTGCTGTTTGTCGTATTTCTCGTGCTGTTTGTGGTTTCACTCGCCAGTCATCTGACCAGACGTGGCAGCAGCGTCTGACCGGCGCCGTACAGCCCCAGTGCGCTGTACGGGGACGGTGACTCTGACTCTTGCAACGGTAATTCGCCGAACCGACAAATCAATCGAGGAGATAATGATGCCCCAGAATTACACCGACCAAACAACCTGCAGCGTGTGCAATGAGAGATTCAACTCGGACCGGGAACGGGAGGAGCACGAACAAACTGCCCATCCGCGGCAAGATCAAAACTACACCACACCCAACTCGAGGCAGAATCATCCTCCGGATCGAATCGATCCGAATACTCAAGAAGAGGAAAAGATCGCCTAGAAGAAGCACATTCAAGACCACATCAACACAGGAGCAGACCACAAATGAATAAAGATCGTGCTGCAGGCAAAGTGAAAGATGTCGCGGGCCGCCTGGAGCGGCAAGCTGGTGAATGGACCGGAGATACAGAACACCAAGCCCACGGTGCAGCAAAACAAGTCGAGGGAAAGGTCCAGAATGCCTGGGGGAAAGTGAAAGATGCCGGCAAGAACGCGGTGGACCGGGCGAAATCCCAGAAAGCAAACCAGCTACGCGGCAGTGTCGCCGACCACGAAAGTGAAACAGAGGACAACGAAGAAAACGGCTAAGTCCGGGCCAGTTCGATTGGTCTTTTGGCGGGACCCGTAGTCCTCGCGACCTGGGAAGAGCCCGAATGTTGCCTTTGGCAGGGTGGGAGAAATACCAAGCCGGCTTCTCCCGCCCCTGCTCTGACCGCCAGTCCCGCAGGGAGATGTGAGGAGTCCGTCTTGACTTTGGCTACCCATCTGTTTTTTCTGGCAACCATAAGTTACCTCCGGTCGAAGTTGGATGCATTTTGAAGAGGCATCCGGAACTCGACGCCTCTTGTGGAACAAGAGAGCGGCTCCTCAGTCTGGTCTCGCTTCTTTCTTCTTTTGCGTGCGCGGGCAATTCCACTAAGCTGGCCCGGTTACAGGGTTTACCCTATCGACTTGGTTTTTCCTGGTGCTTATCATAGTCGAGTAGGTCACGGTGCCTATGCTCAGCGAAAGGCTAAGTCCCGCCATTTCCGATACGACTGTCGATGTGGTTCCAGCAGCGCTGCACAATCATGCCGGCGGTGAACATATCGTTCAGTTTTATGCGGAAGACACCTTTTTTGTCGAGGCAGTGAGTCGTTTTGTTGGTGGGGCACTGGCGGTTGGCGATGCCGCAGTGGTGATCGCCACATCAGCACATCAACGGGAGCTTGAAAGAAGGCTTTCGGCCCGCGGCTTGGACACGGGTAAAGCGGCCGTCGCAGGGCCGGCATGTCGTCCTGGACGCGAGCGAACTGCTGGACCGCCTTACGGTGGATGGGACGCTCGACGAGAGGCGCTTTACCGATGTGATTGGTGGAATCTTAATCCAAGTCCGATCGGCCAACGACGGCAAAGACCGCAGGATTGCTGTATTCGGCGAATTGGTCGCATTGCTGTGGGCGCAGGGAAGGCAGCAGGAAGCCATCCGGGTCGAGCAACTCTGGAATGAGCTGGCTAAGAAGTACCCCTTTTCTCTACTCTGTGCCTACCCCATCGTCGCATTCAACAACGAAAGTCACATCGAGCCATTTTTGAAGATCTGCGAGCAACACTCGGGCGTCGCCCCCAGCGAGAACTATTTGGGATTGGGTACAGAAGAGGAGCGCTTTCGCACCATCGCTCAACTGCAGCAAAAGGCCCAAGTACTTGAAAAGCGCCTGACGTTGCGTCGAAGCGAGAATCAATTTCGATTGCTGGTCGAGGCGGTGCGCGACTATGCGATTTTCATGTTAGACCCTGAGGGCAAAATCAGCACGTGGAACATCGGAGCAGAACGAATCAAGGGATACAAAGCCTGGGAAATTGTGGGCCGGCACTTTTCCTGCTTCTACCCAGAAGAAGACGTGCGGAGCGGCAAGCCACAATGGGAACTAGCTGTGGCAGAAAAAGAAGGGGCGGTGCAAGATGAGGGCTGGCGGGTAAGGAAAGACGGCTCGAAATTCTGGGCCCACGTGACCATTACGGCCGTTCGGGGTGACGCCGGCGAGTTGCTCGGCTTCGCCAAGGTTACCCGGGATGTTACGGAGCAGATGCAGACACAACAGGCCCTGCAAAGAGAAGTGGCGGAGAGACGAGAGGCGCAGCAGCAACTGCATGGTTCGGAAGAGTCGTTACGGCAATTGTCTCTCCATCTTCTCCGCACACAAGATGAAGAGCGAAGACGTATTGGGGCAGATCTTCACGATAGCCTGGGTCAGTATCTTACGGTGCTGAAACTGAAATTGGCTTCGGTTGCGGCCCTGGCCGAGAAGAACAGCGTTGAGGTTTCTCAGGATCTTGCCCAGTGTATTGGTTTGACTGACGACTGCATTAAAGAAGTTCGAACCGTGTCTTATCTTTTGTATCCCCCACTGTTGGAGGAAATGGGCCTGAAATCGGCGATTCCCTGGTACCTCGAGGGATTCGGGGCGCGCAGTGGAATTGAGACGTCTTTCGAGGCTGAGCCCGACTTCGGCCGACTGCCGCGGGACTCAGAGTTGGCATTGTTTCGCGTTCTTCAGGAGAGTCTCACCAACGTTCACCGCCACTCGGGAAGCCAGACCGCACGCGTTCGATTGTTGATCAAGGAAGGCGAGGCGGTCCTGGAAATCGAAGACCAGGGAAAAGGTATTTCGCCACAGCTGCTGGAAAAGTCTGGCCCAGATTGGATGGGCGCGCTCGGAGTCGGGTTGCGAGGTATGAATGAGCGCATGCGTCAGTTGGGGGGCAGGCTTGAGGTCTTCTCGAACAAGAGTGGTACAAAGGTGCGAGCACTGGTGCCGGCAGAGTCCCAGTCCGCCGCGTCGATGTAGTGTTGCGGGGAAGCCTGGTCACCTGATCGGCGCGTCCGATCTTGGACTGCGAAGAATCCTTGGAGTGCGAATGCCTGCGAGAATTCTAATTGTGGATGATCACGAGATCGTACGTGAGGGCATTAGAACCCTTATCACCCGGTCACGGCCCGACTGGGAGATTTGCGGTGAGGCCACGAACGGAGAGCTTGCGATTGAGGCCGTCAGGACTTTAAAGCCAGATGTCGCGATCCTGGATATCACCATGCCTAAGATGAGCGGACTCCAGGCCGCTTCGGAAATCGTAAAATTGGGGCTTGAGTGCCGAATCCTGGTGTTCACAATGCATGAGTCAAAGAGGCTGCCGATCGAGGTGCGCCAATCCGGTGCTCAGGGCTTTGTTCTCAAGTCCCAGGCAGCGCGGGATCTGGTTCGCGCCGTCGATCGCCTGCTGGCGGGGGGAACGTTTTTTGATCCGGGACCGGGACCCAAATGTCCGGCTGAGTTCGAAGGAAGCCAGCCCTAGGCCTCCTCAGTGGACGCTCAACGCTTGTGAGCAATATTTCGCAGGTGGCAATACTGTCTATGCCTGATGTTCATTGAAGCAGATGCTGTAGAAGTTTTTCACTGCCCGACCCGGTGAACCGGCATCCAAATGCCCGATGCCAGCGACAGGCAAAATGCTCACCTATCTTGCTCGATGCTTGGTGCTCGTCGTTCTTTGCTCCACCGCAGGCAACGGCTACTCGGTTCTGACTCACGAAGAGATCGTCGATCTGTTGTGGAAAGACCAGCTGCGGCCTTTGCTGCTGCAGCGTTTCCCCGAGGCAAGCGAGGATGATCTGAAACTGGCTCACGCCTACGCGTACGGCGGGAGTGTGCTTCCAGATATGGGCTACTACCCCTTCGGCAATAAGTATTTCAGCGACTTAGTGCATTACGTGCGCAGCGGCGATTTTGTGATCGCTCTGATTCAGCAGTCCGACGATCTCAACGAATACTCCTTTGCTCTCGGAGTGCTGGCACACTACTCCTCGGACAACAGTGGGCACCCGACGATCAACCGAGTTGTGGCGATCGACTTTCCAAAGCTGCGAAAAAAATACGGCTCAGAAGTCACTTACACGGATGATCCCAAGGCGCACATTCGTACCGAGTTCGGCTTTGATATGGTGCAGGTGGCGAAGAACCGCTACACGTCGGACCGCTACCACGACTTCATTGGCTTTAATGTTGCTGAACCCCTTCTTGAACGAGCATTTCTGCAAACCTACGGTCTCAGGTTGCAAGATGTGATCGCGGATGAGGATCTGGCCATTGGCACGTTTCGCAGGGCGGTCAGCAGCGTTATTCCTGAGATGACTCGGGTGGCTCTGCTCTCGAGACGCAAAGAAATTGTCCGGGACACGCCGAATTTCAACGAAAAAAAGTTCCTCTATCACCTTTCCCGCACCAACTACGAAAAGGAATGGGGGAACGGTTACCGGAAACCAGGATTCGGCGCCCGCGTGCTTGCGCTGGTGTTGAAAATTGTCCCCAAGGTCGGCCCCTTCCAAGCCTTGGCTTTCAAGATTCCCACGACCAAGACCGAAGACATGTACGTAAAGAGCGTAAACAAGACGCTCGACGACTATTCAGCTTTGCTGCGCGAGCAAAAGGAAGGACAGCTTACGCTGGCGAACCTGGATTGTGATACGGGCCGCGAAACTCGTGCCGGGGAGTATCCCCTCGCGGACAAGACCTACGCGCGTTTGCTCCATGATTCGGCAAAGCGTGGCTTCGACCAAATCCCGCCTGAGCTGCGCGAAAACATTCTCGCCTTTTATGACGGCTTCAACGCGCCGGCAGGGAAAGGGAAGAACGCGAGGGCGTGGCGAACAACACAGGCCGAGCTACAGGAACTGAGAACAAGCCCACCGGCGATGTCGATGAAATGATCCATTTCCGGAATCAAGGCCCCCGGATTTGGGGATCACCTCCAGCGCCTCGCCCCTTTACAAGATTTCTCCCGGCGAAGTACGGCAACTAGCTGATCGTGCTTGTGTGCCCACCTGGATAGTCTCAATCGGCGGCGGAGGTCTAACATGCCCGCAACCATGGAGGTTTGAATGCTTTGGACCGTTTTTGTGATTCTGCTGATTCTCTGGCTGTTAGGGCTGGTCACGTCGGTAACTTTTGGGGGGCTGGTTCACTTGTTGCTCGTGTTTGCCCTCGTGGTGCTGTTGATCAACGTGCTGTCGGGTCGGACCCGCGCTGTTTGAGAGCTCACCGGCACTGTAGAAACAGGTGCTCGAGACCTCGTTGTTGATTCCAGGGAGGCACGAAAATGAAGGTTATGAGACTGAAGATTTTAGTCCTGGCGGCCGCATTGCCGGCCCTGGCGCTTTGCCTGGCCTGCAACCGGCAAAAAACAGTTAATGACGTTAGTTATAAGGATCAGGTCCAGCAGGGCCTGGAGCAAGCCGACCTGAAGGATGTGACGGTCAGCGAAGACAAAGACAAGAACACCATCACGCTGGGCGGAACGGTTCATTCCGAAAACGCCAGAGACAACGCAGGCAACATAGCGCATGCTCTGGGGGGTACGCGCGTCGTCGCAAATGAGATCAGCGTACAACCGGTCGGAGTAGAGTCCGAGGCTAAGGACATCGCTTCCAACATGGACAACGCGATCAAGGACAATTACAAGGCAGTTCTGATTGCCAACGGACTAAACAAAGAGCACATTCGCTTTGACGCGAAAAACGGCGTGCTCACTCTGAAGGGTAGTGTAAAGTCTGCGCCTAAACGCAAGGAGGCAGAGCAGCTGGCGCAGACTGTTCCCAATGTTCAGCAAGTGTTGAATGAACTGGACGTGAAACGGTGAGGGCTAAATTAATTGCGGAAACAAAAGAGCCGGCTGAGTTAAGCTCAGCCGGCTTTTGCGGTAACTCAGAATCCGACGATCAGGCCGCTCGCTTCGGAACCTTTGCACCTTTCTGGCGCGCTTCCGACAAGCCGATCGCGATTGCCTGCTTCCGGTTCTTCACCTTTCCGCCTTTGCCGCCCTTTCCCGAACGAAGCGTGCCCCGCTTCAGCCGCCGCATTGCGCTTTCAACCGTCTTTCCCGCCGCACGGCCGTACCTTCTACTCCCTGACTTGCGTGGCCTGGAACTACTCTTTGCCGCCATACTCATTCCTCCTTCATGATTTGGTTGTTGAGCTTTTGCTCTTTGTCACGCAACGCGCTGCGAAGCCTTACGGAGGACCTTAGAGTCTTTCTTCCCGAGTCCTTCATTGGCTTGCGGATTGATTTGCCCGGCCAGCTGAGTTAATTTTTCGTCCGTTTGTTTTTCCTCGTCGAGGGTCTGCTTCAATAGCGAGGCGTGCTCGGATTCGCCCAGAATCCGCGCGAATTCGCACGCTGTGCCGTACGCCGCGATCTCATAGTGCTCCACGCGCTGAGCCGCGCCTATCAGGGCTGCGTCCATCACTGCCCCCTCAAAGTCTTCCCCCATGACCTCACTACCCTCTTTGACCAAGCCTTCCATGCCCATGCACTTCTTGCCCTTCGGACTCTCATCCATGGATTTGAATATTTTTTCCAAGCGTTGGACGTGGCCTTTGGTCTGTTCCAGGTGCTGTTCGAAACCTTGTTGCAGCTCCTCGGAAGAGGCGGCTTTCGCCATTTTGGGTAACGTCTTTACCATTTGATTCTCGGCGTTATAGATATCTCTCAATTCATCGACATATAGTTCCTTCAATCCTTGGTTCGACATTTCTCTCCTCCCGGAAATGGATATGGTGATGGTCTAATGTGAATTAGGAAAAAAAGGTCCCAGCCGGGACAGCGCCGGGACCTGGTAGGCGATTGGTTAATTAGGACGCGCGCCGCTGCCCACCCTCACCCTGCTGGTCTCGCTCTCCCTCCTGTCCGCTGTGGGTCGGATTTTTCTTGTCTTTTTCTTTGTCCCACGGCTGGCCCGACTGCTGCCCCGGTTGTCCTTCGTCGGTATGGCTTCCGGGTTGTCCCGATGGTGGATTTTTCTTGCCGTAATCATCTGTCATGGAGCACTCCTGTTTGTGATGCGGTTTCGCGCTATGCTTTGCGCCTTCACCTTGGTTGCACTAAGTTGCGATCGGGTTGGATAAGGAACAGAATCTCGGTTGGACGAAATAGGTAAGAGGATTTCCGCGTGTTTTTCCTGTGCCAGCTTCATGGATTACTAGAAAGTACATCCAGCATTTACCTGATTGCTATGCGCTGGCGTGGGCTTTAATGATGAAGTATCTGCATTGGGGGTGGGCCATGCAACGAACCACCAAAGAGTTTCGGCAAGAGAGCAACAGAGAGTCCAGGGACGACGGCTGGCGGGATGTGTACTTGGCCGCGCTGTTCGAAAACGATAAAGCACATATTCCCCGGAAGATTGCGGAAGCACAACGGGTAATCGCGATGCGACGATCGGAATTGCTCAACGTGCCGGGAAGTGATGTTCGAGAGAGACAAGCCTTGGACAAGGCTCTGTTTTCGCTGCAGGCATTGAGGACTTGCGTCGTGACAGCGAGATTAGGTTAGAGTCACAGCAGTGCAGTAGTGTTTCGCACCGAGTTGGCCGACTCTCCTCTTTGCGGCATGTCCATCAAGCAGTTACCCGAGCTTCTTGCATTACCGCAGCAGTGCAGGGGATCACGATTTCGACGAGAGTACCGGGATGAGCAGGCGCCAGTCGCAATTCTCCGCCGAATTCTTTGGCTCGTTGACTCATTCCGCCGATGCCAATGCCTACGCTGCCGGGCAGCTGCGCGGCCACCGCTCCGTCGATGCCGCGGCCGTCATCCCGAACGTTCGCTATTACGTGTCCATCTTGCAAGCGCAGGGTAACCCAAGCTCTGTGGGCCTGTGAATGCCGGAATACGTTGCTCAGCGATTCCTGAACGATACGAAACAAAGCCGTTTCCAGTTCGGCACTAAGCCGGGGGAAATCGAGAGGTTGGACGTCAATCGCAGTCTCAATGCCGCTGCGCCCAGTGAATCCTTCCACATACCACCGGAGTGCAGAAAGTAATCCGACTTCGTCGAGCAAGGGTGGATGAAGGAGATGGGACATGCTACGGACCTGCTGAATGCCTCGATCGATGATGTTGGCTGCGTCGAGAGCCGCCTCTTCTCTGACCTCCTCAGAGCTCGGCTGCAGAACCCTATGCAGGAGTATCTTGGCCGCGACAAGTTCCTGACCCAGGCCATCGTGAAGCTCGCGCGCAATGCGACGCCTCTCTTCGTCCTGCATTGCAATCAGACGGCCGGAGAGCCGGCGCAGCTCACCATTCAGCCTTTCTAGTTGTCCGGCTTTCCGGTGCAACTCGGCAAACACGCTCACCTTGGCCCGAAGCAGCTCGGGAATGACCGGAACTGAAATATAGTCGACCGCCCCGCGCTGATATCCCTTCAGGCGGTCCAAGTCGGTAAGATGAACCGCCGAAATGAAGATGATGGCGGTCCTCTGAAAGCGGGGATGTTGCCGGATCATCTCCGCCAGTTCGAAGCCGTCGAGTTCCGGCATGCTGACATCCATGAGGACGACGGCGATATCATTTTTCAACAGATGTTCCAGTGCTTCTCTTCCGGAAGCTGCTTTGATGAGGTTCTCACCGAGTTCCCCGAGGATCACCTCGTAGCTGAGCAACTTGGCGGGTTGATCGTCCACCATGAGGATGTTGACCTTCTCGTGTATGCTCATCGTTTTTCTTCCCCGTTGGCCTGCGGCAAAAACCGAAGACTTTTTCCTACCGGTGAAGCCACATGCGGAGCGTCGACAAAAGTTGTTCCGTGTTGACGGGTTTAGCCAAGTACTCGGATGCCCCCGCCTCGAGGCATTTGTCACGATCGCCCTTCATGGCTTTGGCAGTCAATGCGATAATCGGCAAGCGCCGGAACGAAGGATTCCGGCGGATAGCCTGGGTGGTTTCATACCCATCCATTTCGGGCATCATGATGTCCATCAGCACGATCGCCAGGTCGGGAGTCGCCTCCAGGGTGCTAATCGCTTCCCGGCCAGTACCTGCGGTCAATACGGTCATTCCCCGCCGCTCCAACACACTGCTCAGCGCGAAGATATTGCGCACGTCGTCATCCACGATGAGCACCTTTCGTCCCTGAAGCGCATCATCAGAATGGTGCAACCGGGTGAGCATTTTCTGTTTTTCAGGCGGGAGGTCTGCGACCAGCCGGTGCAGGAACAGGGCGGTCTCATCCAGCAGGCGTTCCGGCGATTCCACGCCTTTGACAACGACGCTTCGTGCCAACGTGTGCAGGCGGACGTCTTCCTCCGGGGTTAACTCCTTGCCCGTGAAGACCACTACCGGCAGATCGCGCAGCGCGGGGGTGTCACGGAAGCGTTCCAGGATTTCAAAACCCGACATGTCGGGGAGACGCAAGTCGAGCACGACGCAATCGAAAGACTGCTTTTCCAGGATTTCAAGGGCCTCCGTGCCTGTGGCAGCAACGGTAATCGCGATGTCTTCGTGCCCCAGTAATTCCTTGATGCTCAACTGCTCTGCTGGATTGTCTTCCACGACCAGGAGTTGCTTGCGGCGCGGACTGGCGAACTCTTTGATGCGAGCCAAAGCCGCCTCGAGCCCTTCGGTGCTTGTGGGTTTGGTCACAAAGGCAAATGCGCCACGTGCCAGACCGTGCTGGCGGTCTTCATCGAGAGTCAGCATTTGTACCGGAATGTGGCGCGTCGCTGGATCATGTTTTAAATGGTTGAGCACGGTCCATCCCAGCATGTCAGGCAAGAAGACATCAAGAGATACGGCAATCGGGTGGTATTGGTGCGCGAGGGTCAGGGCTTCCGACCCGCGCGTGGCGAGCAAGACCTGGAATCCCTCATCGCGGGCCAGGTCCATCAGAACCCGTGCGTAGTGAAGGTCATCTTCCACAATCAGCAGGACAGCGTCGTCCGGCCGCAGGTTCTCGCGGTCGTCCTTGATTTCGGCAACCGGAGGCTCGGCTACGGGACTCGATAAATGGAGGGATGAAACGGCCGGCGGAGCGTTATTCTCGGTCCAGCCTGCGCCCGACGTAGACGGCCCCACGTAGGTCTGGGGCACGTATAACGTGAACCTGCTTCCTTTGCCAAGAGCACTGTGCAATTGAATTTCACCGCCCAGCAGGTTGGCCAGTTCGCGGCTGATCGCCAACCCCAGTCCGGTTCCGCCGTACTTACGGCTGGTTCCAGCATCGGCTTGCTGAAAAGCCTCAAAGATGATGCGTTGTTTGTCAGACGGAATGCCAATGCCAGTGTCAGCCACCTCGAACGCCACGACGGTCGCCGCCTTGCTGAGGATCGGATGGTCTTCACTCCAGCCGCCGGTGGCGGCTGAAACCGCCAGCCGCACAGAACCCTGCTCCGTGAACTTGAAAGCGTTGGATAGCAAGTTCTTGAGCACTTGCTGCAGGCGTTTGGAATCCGTGACTAAACTACGGCTGAGGCGCGGATCCATTTGTACTTCAAATGCCAGCCGGCGGCTGTCCGCTTCGTGGCGGAACGGACGAGCCACAGTCTCGAGCAGGCTCGCGAAAGCCACCTCCTTCGCCTCGACGGATACGGTGCCGGACTCAATCTTAGACAAGTCGAGAATATCGCTGATCAGATTCAGCAAGTCCGTACCTGCCCCGTGAATGGTGCGAGCGAACTCGACCTCTTTAGGAGTCAACTTGCCGCTGGGGTTATCTGCGAGCTGCTGTCCAAGTACCAGAATGCTGTTGAGCGGCGTACGGAGTTCGTGGGACATATTCGCAAGGAACTCCGATTTGTATTTCGAAGTTAAAGCCAACTCTTTGGCTTTTTCTTCCAGCGCCCGGCGCGCTTGTTCAATTTCCTGGTTCTTGCGTTCGACTTCAACGTTCTGTTCGGCCAGCTGCTGAGCCTTTTGTGCCAGCTGCTCGTTAGTCTGTTGCAGCTCTTTCTGCTGGGTCTGCAGCTCAGCGGCCAGTTGCTGAGATTGCTTGAGCAATCCTTCGGTCTGCATGGTTGCCTCAATGCTGTTAAGGACGATGCCAATGCTAGCCGTTAGCTGTTCAAGAAAGGCAAGGTGCGATGCCGCAAAGGAGCTCATCGAAGCCAACTCAATGACCGCTTTGACGCGGTCTTCGAACAAGACGGGCAATACGATGACACTGCGTGGCGTGGCCTCGAACAAACCCGAGCGGACCGTGATGTTGTTCGGCGGGAGGTCGTTAATCAGCATCCTTCGCTTCTCGGCCGCACATTGTCCGATCAAGCCTTCTCCCAATTTCAGCTGGCGAAGGTGACCATCTCCGCCGTCTCCGGCAAAGGCCGAGAGCAGGACCATCTGCTTCGATTCCTCAGCCTCCATCTGATAGATCACGCCTTGTTGGGCATTCACAAGGGGCGCAAGCTCGGAAAGCAAAAGTCGACCCACGGTTGCCAGATCGCGCTGGCCCTGCAACATGCCGGTGAAGCGCGCCAGATTGGTCTTCAGCCAATCCTGCTCGGTATTGCGCTCGGTCGTGAGTCTCAGATTGTTGATCATGGTGTTGATGTTGTCTTTTAGCTCGGCGACTTCGCCTCTGGCTTCCACTTGAATAGAACGGGTCAGGTCGCCTTTGGTAACGGCGGTTGCGACCTCGGCGATGGCGCGCACCTGGTTTGTCAGGTTGTCCGCCAGAAGGTTCACGTTGCCCGTAAGGTCCTTCCACGTTCCTGCAGCACCGGGCACGTTTGCTTGACCGCCTAGGCGGCCTTCGACACCGACCTCGCGGGCAACCGTGGTCACCTGGTCCGCGAAAGTGGCGAGGGTGTCGGTCATGTTGTTGATAGTTTCCGCCAGGGCCGCCACTTCGCCCTTGGCATTGACCGTCAGCTTTTGAGTGAGAACACCGTTGGCCACGGCGGTCACGACCTTGACGATGCCGCGCACCTGCTCGGTAAGATTGGCCGCCATCACGTTCACGTTGTCGGTGAGATCCTTCCACGTGCCCGCAACGCCGGGGACTTGCGCTTGTCCGCCCAATTTGCCTTCAGTACCAACTTCACGGGCTACGCGAGTCACTTCAGCGGCAAACGCATTGAGCTGGTCCACCATCGTGTTGATGGTGTTCTTGAGTTCGAGAATTTCGCCCTTCACATCGACCGTGATTTTGCGGGATAAGTCTCCACGAGCCACGGCGGTGGTGACTTCAGCGATGTTGCGCACCTGGGCGGTCAGGTTGCCGGCCATGGCGTTGACGGAGTCGGTTAAATCTTTCCACGTGCCCGCCACGCCGGGGACATTGGCCTGCCCGCCCAGGCGTCCCTCGCTGCCCACCTCGCGCGCCACACGCGTGGCTTCAGCAGCAAAAGACCGAAGTTGTTCGACCATGGTGTTGAGTGTTTCCTTGAGCTGAAGAATCTCGCCGCGCACATCCACCGTGATTTTCTTGGAAAGATCCCCGTTGGCAATGGCGGTAGCCACTTCCGCGATGTTGCGGACCTGGCCGGTCAGGTTGCTGGCCATGAAGTTCACGTTATCGGTGAGATCTTTCCATGTGCCGGCGACTCCCGGAACCTGTGCCTGTCCGCCTAGTTTTCCGTCCGTGCCAACTTCGCGGGCAACACGCGTCACTTCGCCCGCGAAGGCGTTAAGCTGATCGACCATGGTGTTGATCGTGTTTTTGAGTTCGAGAATTTCTCCCTTCACATCGACCGTAATCTTGCGCGACAGGTCGCCGCTGGCTACCGCCGTTGTAACTTCTGCAATGTTGCGAACCTGCGCCGTGAGGTTTCCGGCCATCGAGTTGACCGAATCCGTTAGATCTTTCCATGTACCCGCGACGCCGGGAACATTGGCTTGCCCGCCCAGCCGGCCTTCGGTGCCGACTTCGCGGGCCACGCGCGTTACCTCGCCGGCGAAGGCATTGAGCTGGTCCACCATTGTGTTAATGGTTTCCTTCAGCAAGAGGATTTCACCGCTAACGTTGACCGTGATTTTTTTCGACAAGTCACCGTTAGCGATCGCGGTGGAAACCTCAGCAATGTTTCGAACCTGGCCGGTGAGGTTACTCGCCATCGAGTTGACGGAATCGGTAAGGTCTTTCCAGGTTCCGCCCACGCCGGGAACCTGGGCTTGACCACCCAGCTTTCCGTCGGTACCCACTTCGCGCGCGACGCGCGTTACCTCCGACGCAAAAGAACGCAATTGGTCGACCATCGTATTGATGGTGTTCTTGAGTTCGAGGATTTCTCCCTTAACATCGACCGTGATCTTGCGCGACAAGTCGCCACGGGCCACGGCGGTTGCTACCTCGGCGATGTTGCGTACTTGCGAAGTGAGGTTGCCGGCCATGAAGTTCACGTTGTCAGTAAGGTCTTTCCAGGTACCGGCCACGCCCGGCACCTGAGCTTGGCCGCCAAGCTTGCCCTCAGTGCCAACTTCGCGAGCAACGCGAGTAACTTCTCCGGCGAATGCGTTCAACTGGTCAACCATCGTGTTGATGGTGTTCTTGAGTTCGAGAATCTCGCCTTTTACATCGACCGTGATCTTGCGCGACAAGTCGCCGCGAGCCACCGCCGTGGTTACTTCGGCGATGTTGCGCACCTGCGCGGTCAGGTTGCCGGCCATGGAGTTGACCGAATCCGTGAGATCTTTCCAGGTGCCTGCCACGCCCGGAACGTTGGCTTGTCCACCAAGCCGGCCCTCGGTGCCGACCTCGCGGGCGACACGCGTCACCTCGCCGGCGAAGCGGTTGAGCTGATCGACCATGGTGTTGAGCGTTTCCTTGAGCTGCAGGATTTCGCCCCGCACATCTACCGTGATTTTCTTCGAGAGGTCTCCGTTCGCGATGGCAGTGGCCACCTCGGCGATATTGCGCACCTGGCCGGTCAAGTTACTGGCCATGAAATTCACATTGTCGGTGAGATCTTTCCAGGTTCCGCCGACACCGGGAACCTGTGCCTGGCCACCCAGCTTGCCCTCAGTACCAACTTCGCGGGCCACACGGGCGACTTCGCCGGCGAACGCATTCAACTGGTCTACCATCGTGTTGATGGTGTCTTTCAGTTCCAGAATTTCTCCTTTGACATCAACGGTGATCTTGCGTGACAAATCACCGCGAGCCACGGCGGTGGTTACTTCAGCAATGTTTCGGACTTGCGCGGTAAGATTTCCGGCCATGGCATTCACCGAATCGGTGAGGTCTTTCCAAGTGCCGGCCACACCGGGCACGACAGCTTGTCCGCCAAGCTTGCCATCCGTACCTACTTCGCGCGCTACACGCGTCACTTCCGAGGCAAAGGACCGAAGCTGATCGACCATGGTGTTGATGGCTTCCTTTAGCTGCAAAATCTCGCCGCGCACATCCACGGTAATCTTGCGCGAAAGGTCGCCGCTGGCCACTGCGGTCGCGACTTCGGCAATGTTGCGTACCTGACCGGTCAGATTACTGGCCATCAGGTTGACCGAGTCGGTCAAGTCCTTCCACGTTCCGGCGACGCCCGGCACCTGGGCTTGGCCTCCAAGTTTTCCGTCCGTACCCACCTCGCGAGCGACACGTGTTACTTCAGCCGTAAACACGCTGAGCTGTTGAATCATGGTATTGACGATTTTGGCCGAGCGCAGGAATTCGCCTTCGAGAGGCCTGCCGTCCACGTCGAGTCGAACGGTTTGAGTCAGATTTCCCTGAGCCACTGCGGCAATGGCGCCCGTAACCTCGGCGGTGGGGCGGAGCAGATCTTCCACCAATGTATTTACCGAAACTTCCATCTCGCCCCAGGCTCCGCGGGATTCATGAAAGCGCGCCCGTTCCCGGGTCCGGCCTTCTTTGCCAATGACTTGTCCAATGCGCTTCAGGTCGTGAGCCATCTGCTGGTTGGCGGCGACAATCTCGTTAAACGTGTCGGCAATTTTCCCCGCCAGGCCGATCCAGGTTCCGGGAAGGCGCACAGAAAAATCGCCGTCGCGCATGGTTTGCAGGCTTTCCAGGATGACATTGAGTTCGGCCGGCACCGGAACGGTTTCGACCGCGGTTAGTTCGCCTGAGTTATCCAGACCATCGTTTGACTCAACTGGAGCTTCGCGGAGCGCATTTCGCTTCATGAGTTGTTTCCGTCCAGGTTAACCAACCCCCTGGCGAGGGCGGCTTGAGATGAAAGGAGTCGACAAAACAGCGAGCGTTAATCGTAGACCGTGGCTGGTTCGCGAAAAATACAGCGAACCCTGTAGGCAGGGGTAGGGGCGTTACCGTACTCAAAAGCTAAGAGAGAAAAGTGGGGGCTCCGTGCCCCAGTGTGTGCATGCCCTAAAGCACTGGCACATTGCAGTGCGAACGGGAAAGCGAAGAGCGGCGGCGCAGGAAGGATCCGTTCGCCTCTGCAGGTTCTTGAAGACAACCAGTCTCCCTGGCCCCAGTTTGGCGAAGGATTTCTCTAGCCCACTGGGATTGCGCGACTTCATCCGACCTTACATAGACGAGCCCGCCCGTATCGTTCATGGACTCACCCAAGTGCGTCGCCTCTTTTTCAGGGACGTGCAGGTTTATTAAGGAAGCGGTAGCTCCCGCACAAGAAGAAGTTTTCGGAGCCACCATCAGATGGTGAAGAAAATCGCGGGACCGAATAAAGAAGCCAACCCCTGGAATCACGACCGCACCAAGTCGCAACAGCCAACGCATTAACCCGGATGATGCCGCGTGCTTTGCCTCGGATGACAAGAGGTTCAGGTCACGCACGAGTGTTGCGAGCGGGTGTCCTGCAGCCAGCAGGAGGCAAATATTTTCGTTCGAGAAGCCGGCTTGATTCAGGGTCTGCGCAACATTTTCCAAGTCAACGTTTGGAGGGTAAATGCCGAAGGCTGCAACTCCAGTCATCTCGTTATCCGAATTCACCCAGAAAAATCCTCCTGGTCCGCCGGACCGAGTGAATGAAACAGGTCAACTACAAGGGATTCTAAGAGGCGGCGCAAGACGATGGCGATACGGTATGCACTGTATATGTGTCCCGGAAGAATGGGGAGGACCTCATGTTCCACTTTCTTTCTCTGGGGAGGTCTTCGATCGGCCCGATTCTTCCGCCTCGGAATCACTTCACTACTTTCGATTCCTGCAAAGCTGCACAAAGTGCCAGAACCCAGGTTGGCGAGAAGCAGGAGCCGGCAACTTTCTCAATCGCCGGCCCCTGCTCGTGGGGTGGGTTAACTGCAGAACAATCGCATGGTGGCTTGTAGCATAGATTTCTAACCGACGATCCATCAATCGGGGCGCGCCTGTACCTTCGTCCAGAATTTCGCCTTAGCGGAGTGATTGGGTTGTCTTTTTGAAGCACTTACTTGCGACGGTGTTTCTCAGCATCGCCCCCGATTTGGTACAGCAACATACAAAAGCCCTTACTGCTTGTACCGGATGGAACGTTGTCAAGGCGACCGCTAGCCTCCTGTGTGTGAACCGATTTGTGACTCGTTGGTGCACGGTCTTGAGCCAAACCTTTTCTGACTGGCAAGGAGGCGCATGTGAATAGCAATTCTCCAGACAATAAAACCCAATTGGATTCTGAACTGGTGGAGCGGGCTCGACGTGGCGATGCCGATGCATTTGCGGCCTTGTTTCACGCGCATAAAACGCGTGTGTACTCTCTGTGCCTGCGCATGACCAACAACACAGCTGAAGCGGAAGACCTCACGCAGGACGCCTTTTTGCAGGTGTTCCGCAAATTATCGACCTTCCGGGGCGACTCCGCCCTATCCACATGGCTCTATCGAGTTGCCGTGAACACAGTGCTGATGCGCTTTCGCAAGAGATCGATTTCCCAATTTTCGCTCGATGATCCACGGAGCAAGAACCCGGACGCGAAGCCGATTCCGCGCGAATACGGCACCCGGGATTGCCGCCTGGCCGGCTGCATCGATCGCATTGCATTAATTCAGGCCCTCCAGGAACTTCCGGACGGCTACCGCACGGTCTTCCTGCTGCACGAAGTGGAAGGTTATGAGCACAGTGAGATTGCAGGATTTCTGGGTTGCTCGACGGGAAACTCGAAATCGCAACTACACAAGGCCAAAATGCGAATTCGCGAGTTGCTGGCAAATCCGCGGGAGACCCAGAGTCAGGCGGTTCGCAACAAGCCTGGCAGACGCCAGGGAACGCCACTGGTTGAGCATTGGAAATCGCTGCTGACATCGAAACCGCATACTCCGGCGCCGGCAATCTAGGAGCCCGGCGTGTGCAAACGGCTGAGCGGCTTTGCTAAGGAGTCGCGGAGACAGGTTTACAGCTCCGACCGGATAGAAGGCACGATGCCGCACTGCGACAATCGCTGCTGAACCAACATCATTTTACGTAGTTTCGGCGAGGAGGTTGTTGAAATGAACCTAGGAATTCGTAACAGCGTGTTGACCCTGGTCGCGGCAGTCCTGATACTGGGCGCGGCGAGCTGGGCAGCTGACGACAACGACAAAAATAAGGACCGTTCCGACATCGACAAGCGCATTCAGGCGTCGGCCAATGTACTGGATGAAATCATGGAAACTCCCGACAAGGCAATTCCCGACTCAGATCATGCGTGATTCCAAATGCATCGCCGTCATTCCTTCCATGATCAAAATTGCCGTGGGTATTGGCGGTAACCATGGAAAAGGTGTCGCGACGTGCAGGACTGATCACGGTTGGAGCGCTCCTGCGCCCATTACCATTACCGGCGGCAGCTGGGGCCTGCAATTAGGCGGGCAGGCGGTGGATATTGTGATGGTGATTACCAACGACCAGGGAATGCAGCATCTGCTGTCGAGCAAGTTTAAGCTTGGAGCGGATGCTTCCGCGGCCGCTGGACCAGTGGGGCGCGACGCGGCGGCTGACACCGACTGGAAAATGAAAGCCGAAGTGTTGACCTACTCACGGGCTCGTGGCATTTTTGCAGGTATCGACTTGAATGGATCAGCCATTACGCAGGACAAGGATGAGACCCGCATTCTGTATGGAAAGATGGTCGACTTTGCCGACATCCTGAACGGTAAAGTTCCTCCTCCGCGGGAGAGTGAGCCTTTCCTGGCAACCGTCAGAAAGTACTCGACGCAAGCGCGGGAACAGGGCGAGGTGGCACACCCCAATCCTTCCGGGCCTCCGCCCACCAATTGAAATCGCGAAGAGCCCGTTTACCGGCGGCCGGGCTGTTAGTCGAGCCCGGCCGTCCGTATGTTTGGCGAGTCCAGATCTCGGTCCCAGACTTCACCGACTTCGGGATTCGAGTGCCGCGAGGCTGGGAAAAATTACCCGGACATGAGGGTCATCGTGATCAAAGAAGCGCCGCAAGTCTGTGAATCCTGAGTGATTCGGTTTGGCATGAATTTTGCTGCATGTAGTCTTAAAGTTGCGTGCTTCAAAGGGCCATGACTCTTCCGCAGAGGTCGCCCGTTGAGCGTATAGCATCTCCCTGGATTGTTCGGGCTCGTGAGAGAAGGCGAGGCATGAGCACATTCCGCATTCTAATTGCCGAGGATCACGAGATTGTACGGCACGGAATCCGCGCCTTGCTTGCGCAGCATCCGGGGTGGGAAGTGTGCGGAGAAGCGGAAGATGGCCGCGAGGCGGTTGAGCGCAATCGCACTTTGATGCCGGACCTCGTCATACTCGATATCGGAATGCCCAACCTCAATGGCCTTGATGCAGCAAAGCAAATTGCATCGCACTCCCCCCTGACTCGTGTTCTCATACTGACGATGCACGATTCTGAGCAGGTAATACGGGATGCATTGGCCGCTGGCGCGCGGGGATTCTTGCTGAAATCAGACGCCGGCCGGGATCTGGTGTGTGCAGTGGAAGCGCTGCAGCGCCATAGCACATTCTTCAGTTCCAAAGTCGCTGAGTTCGTCCTGGAAGGATATTTGAATCCGCATCGGGTAAGGGCGGCAGAATCTGGGCCCACGAATCGTCTCACGCCGCGCGAACGAGAGGTGGTGCAGCTTCTGGCAGAAGGAAAAACAAGCAAGGAGGTGGCGGTGGCTCTGAATCTGAGCGTGAAGACGACAGAAACTCACCGCACCAACGTCATGCGCAAACTCGATTTGCATTCGGTGGCCGATCTCACCCTTTACGCGGTCCGCAACGGCATTGTTCAGGTATTTTAGGAACCCTCGGCATACTTAACGTCCGCCACAAAATCTGAACCAACCCATAAGGCGAGAACGCGAGCACTCTACGTGCTTTACCGGATTTCGCTCGCTTCCCGCCAGGCAATATGCTGAGCATGAGAGTTGCGAGTGTTTTGGCGGAATTCGGGCGGGAAGGTTCAGGTTCGATATCTCGGCGCACACAGCCCGCCAGTCGCCCTTGCGAAACCGCCCCACGGACCAACGAGCGATGCGTGGAGGACTTTACGGCAATCACGCGACGAGTCTTGGTTTTATGTCGGGACGCCACAAATAGCCGAATGATCGCAGAAGCTCTTCAGCCCTGGATGTTCAGGACCATAGTGTGTGCCTCACTGCAGGAATCCCGAGACGTTCTGAGAGATGAAAGCCTTGCTGCTGTTTTCTGTGAAGATTGTTTTGAGGGTGGAACTTACCGCGATTTTCTTGCGCTGGCCCAGCGGCCCCGCAAAGTACCGGTCGTAGTGATGGTCTCTGAGAGTACCCAGCACCTAGCCCTGAAGGACGCAATGGCATTGGGAGCATTCGACGTGATTCCCAATCCTTGCTCGAAGAAGGACGTGCAGTGGATGGTCATACGGGCCACAAAGCAGGAAAGATCCGCTGCTCGAGATGGTGAGCGCTGAGGTTGTCGATGTATCTCCGACGCCGATTCTTGGTCTCGGCGGAGGACCGGGCGAAGAGCCGTCCAAATCCGGGATGACAACGATAATTTTCTCAGGAAGAGCGGAACGTCCAGATTTATCGGGCGCCATTGAGCGGCAGTTAGTCGATGCTTGAGGAAACGGCGATGCGTGACCCACCTGACGCCGTTCCGCTTCGGACAGGTCCAAGACAGGGAAAACGGCAAAAACCTGCGCCGCAGCACCGTTTACGACAAGCATCTGGGCTTCGAGGCTACTGGGACGCTGATTTCATTGCTATCGGGTGTTCTTCATAGAAGCCGCCGCGTAAGGCTGTAGAAGGTGAATTTCTACTCTCAAGGCATCAAAGGACTCTGCTGCAGGGCATCAAAGGACTCTGCTGCAGGCTGGACGAGCGACTACTCCTGCTTGAGAGTCACATTGGCCCTGGGCCCGTGCGGTTTAGGACGGGCCGCGCGACTGGTCTTGTCGATGCGAAGTGGCAAACGAGTGCTCTTGGGTGTCGAGTGCCTGCAGGATCTGATCAACGAGAGAGAATAATTTTTCGGGGTCTCGTTCCTTGGTTGCAGCAACGCATAGTTCACGCCAGTCCGTTTTGCTGCTCTCCATTCTCACCCTCCAAGTCTGCAATCAGTGGTCAATATCCTTGAAGGAGCAAGTTCTATGCCATGAAGCTAAGTTGTTGATTGCTAAGAGGCGCAAGTGAAGGCTGTGTGTAATTTGGCCATTCTGTCCGGAAAAGAATGACCTTCTTGCTTGAGGTGGTATAAGCGCTATTGCCGGAAGACTACTTTCCCGGTTCATCATCAGTCGGCAGCTGTGGCATCTGCATCCGTCCTCTCCGAGAGCGGCAAGGCCACAGAAATTAGGGTCCCAGGGGCACAAACCTGGATGCTGAGGTGGCCACC
This sequence comes from uncultured Acidobacteriota bacterium, assembly GCA_963759395.1. Lineage (GTDB taxonomy): Bacteria > Acidobacteriota > Terriglobia > Terriglobales > Acidobacteriaceae > CAVWZH01. Next base: position 1,717,906 of record CAVWZH010000007.1, read on the forward strand.
CAGTTCGCGGATACGCTCCTGCATTCCAGCCAGCCCTACGCCGGAACCTGTTCCATGGGTAAGAAAGTTCTTTAAAGATTCCGACGAAATCCCTTTTCCATAATCTCTCACCTTAAGAGAAACTTGGCCGGCTGAGAGGGAGAGGAAAACCTCCGCTCGCGAACTGCCAGAATGGCGGTGAATGTTTGTCAAACTTTCCTGCAAAACACGGAAAAGACCGAGCGCCACTGGTTTGGGCAGGTGATCCACATGGTCAGGGAGTTTGACTTCGACCTCGATCCCACTGCGCTGCGCAAACCCTTCCAGATACCACCTGGCGGCGGAGGAAAACCCGGCTTCGTCCAGCAGCGGGGGGTGCAGCAAATGCGAAATCGTCCGCGTTTCGGCTATGGCCTGGTCCAGAAGATGAATCGACTCAGCCAAGAGATTGTCCCTGGGTTGCGTGGAGAACATGTCCAGATTCATCTTCACGCCCGCCAGATATTGCCCCAAACTATCGTGGAGTTCCCGGGAAAATTTTCTGCGTTCTGCATCTTGCAATTGCAACAAACGGCCAGTGAGGCGGCGTAGAGATTCCTCGCTTTCCCGCGCGATCCGTTCCGCCTGCTCGCGCGACTCGAGCTCAGCGTGCAAGAACCGATAATGTAGCGCAAGCAATCCAAGAGCGAGAATAAGGGCGACGGACAGGGTAACCAGTGTCAGAATCAATAGGCGATGCGTCGTTTTCTGCCGAATCTCCAGCAGACGCTGTTCTTCTTCGCGCATCTGCTGCACGATGGAGCTGATCTCGGAGGCAAGGGGCAGACCCCGGCGCTGTAAATCGGCTTGCCGCGATTCGTCCTGAGGTGATATCTGCCTCAGCTGAATCGATTCCCGAAGAATAGTAATTCTCCGTGCCGTAACGTCTTCCAGGCGTGAGCAAAGTTCCCGTTGCTTTGGATTGTCTTTGATGAGCTCGCGCAAATGTTGGAGGTTGCCGAAAATCTGGCGGTCTGCAGCTTCGAACTGAGTCAAAAATTCGTTGGCCCCAGAGATCAGGTAGCTACTTCGTGCGCGTCCAGCCGATATTACCGCTGAATCCAATTCCCCCAGTGCGGCCTGCACTTCATAGCTGTGAACGACCCACTTCTCGCTTTCCAGGAGACGGCTTATGGCGAGAAAGCCAGCCAATCCACTCAGGCATAGCAGCGCTACCGCTGAGGCAAATGCCGCTTTAGCTTTGGTGCGTGGAGGCATGGTTTGGGGAATGTTTGCCGTCGAAAGTCTCCGGTTTCTAGCTTCCGTGGTACTTGGCCGACCATTCTGCCTGGCGTCTGCGCCTTTCGACCTCCGCCGTAAGCCCTAATAATTTTTCCGGATCTTTTTCAACCGTCGCGTGCTGGCGGAGCTCCTGCCACTGACGCGCCAGATTTTCTGCCAACACTCGTCTCTTAACTCGTGACGGTGTAAGGGAATTGCGGCAATTTCTGGGTCTCAAAGCAGGGGTCCACGAAGAGCAGGAGCGGTTCACGATGTCACCTCACCTTCCACATGGTCGGAATGTGTTGAAGGTTTGGGTTTGCACTCTGTCCTCGCGAGAACGCGCAACCCTCGTAGCGCGTCATCGAGTGCATGCCGCTCCTCCTTGGAATCACAATCGTTCTGCCTCAGATCTGCGATTCGCTGCTGGATCGCCCTCTCAGCGCTGTCGATTCGCTGCCGCAATTCTTCGGGGCGAAGTTCAAGCAGAGCGGCCCGATAAAGATCTTCCCATGCAACGTTCGTGTTCACGCTATCACCCGGTTTCTCGGGCCTCAAGAGTACCGTGCCCCACTAAAAAAGGGGGGAAATATACATTCACAAAGAATTAAAGAAACGGACGGGAAAGGGCACGCGTTACCGCGGTCAGCCAGCAATGCATGACGTATGATAAACGCATTGAATAATGCAATCGTAAATATATCGTTGACAATGACAAATCGGGATAATATAAATGCTTCTTAAACATCATTCCAGTATGGGGTGCGTATGGGCAAACAAACCGCTAAAGTTCTGAAGAATTCCGCGAAGTACGAGCGTGTCTTTTTGGCCGACATTCGCAGGAGCCGGCGTGGAAAGCACCACGATCTGGTGGGAGGGATTTTTCAGGACCTGGAGAGCCTGCCTGTGGGTTCGGCAATCAAGATTCCGCTGACGGAGGTTGATGGCATTACCCTGGCCAACCTGCGCTCAGCGGTTCACCGCGCATCAGCCTCGAGGGGGTTAGGGATCGAAACGTTGTCGGACGAGGAGAACTTCTACATATGGAAAGCCCGGGCCGCTAACTTGTAATCGTGCCCGAGCCTTTGAAGTCTCTCATCAATTGAGTTTGAAGGTCACCTGCACCCTGATCTGCACCGGCACTGGCATGCCATCTTTGGTTGCCGGCGCGAATGTCGATTGACTAACCGCGGCCATCGCCTTTTCATCTAGACCCATCCCCAGGCTGCGGATGACGCGAATATCGCGAGGTTTTCCGTCCTTCCAGCTGTGCTGGATTGCATCCCTTCGGCATGCAAGTTAGAATCCCGCCGTCTCTCAAGGAACCGGAGAGGCTTACTCGACGTTGGAAGGATCGCAATGAACTACTCCCGTATCGCTCTTGCGGCCCTTGCCGCCTTTGTGGCCTATTTTGCCCTCGGTGCTGTCGCGTTCGGCCTGCTGCCGCTTCGTGCTGAGTTCCAGAAATACCCCGCCGTTTACCGATCGCAGGAAGGCATAAAGAGCGTGATGCCGGTCGGGATGGCCTTCATGTTCCTGGCTATGGTGGTGCTTGCGGTGATTTACGCAATGCTTTACCAGGGCGGTTCCGGACTCGCTGAAGGCGCACGCTTCGGCGCGCTAATCGGAGTCTTCTCGGTTTGCACTTTTGTGGTGCACAACTATGTGAACCTGAACATCGGCGTGAAATTAACGGTGCAGCAGGGAGTCGCCTACTTCGTGGAGTGGACTGTTGTTGGCCTCGTAATCGGCCTCATCTACCGCCCTGCGCGCTGACCAATTCCAGGATTTGCTTTCTGTTTGCACCGTCCCAACGGTCGGTGACGGGTGGCTCCGTTTTTTTGTCTGCACCGTTCTAACTGAGGGTGCCCCATCCGTGCGCGCTTTTCGCAAAGGTGGGAGGAAAGGCTGTGGGCAGCGAGGTTTCGGGGATTAGACCGGAATCAAAATTCCTCATATCGCTCCCCACACCGCAGAACACGAAACTCCTGCCCCAGCCTCTTGCACGTCTCCACAAACTCCTCCGGCGACGCCGTGTTGAACTCGAACATATCGTAGTGGCAGGGAATTACCAGCTTCGCGCCGATGTCGTGCGCCAGTTCCGCGGCTTCGGGGCCGGAGAGATTGCCGGGCACGCGGCGCTCCGGCGCGCGGCCGTTGATGGGAAGAAGCGCCACGTCGATGGAGAACGGCCGCAGTTTTTCCGCCATGCCGTCGTAGCGCAGCGTGTCGCCGCTGTGGTAAAGGCTCCAGCCGCCGAACTGCAGAACGTAGCCCAGAAACTTTGCGCGTCCCTCTTCGTCGCGTTCCACGGTTTCATGCGCGGAGGCGACGCCAGAGAATCGAATTCCCGAGAGTTCGATCGTGCCGCCGTCATCGAGACCGATCGGCACCGCCGGGTCGATCTTCAACCGGTCGGCGACGAAAGCTCGATTGGCTTCCGGGATCACGAGTTTCACCGACGGGTTGCGAGCAAGGATCGGTCCCAGAGTTTCCGCGTCGAGATGATCGGTGTGGTTGTGCGACGAAGTCACGATATCGACGAACGACAACTCGGCCGGATCGATAACCAGCTCGGTCATGCGCACATGTGGCTTGTCGGTCTGAGCATACTTTCGGGTGAGCGAGTCGGAAAGATAGGGATCGAGCAGAACATGGATGCCCTGCCACTGCAGCAGGAATCCGCTTTGCCCCAGCCACCAGAGGCGGAATCCGCGATCGTCGTTAGCGATGCGCGCGGATGTCGGCGAGCAGCGCCGCGTGGGACTGCGCCGGCCGAATCACGCGAGTCCCAGTTGCTTGCGTACGATGGCTACGCCCTCGACCATGTTGATGAGTTTTTGGCGCGCCGCCCAGCGGGCGGTCTGGCTCAGGCCGCAATCGGGCGCGAACGCAAGCCGCGCGGCGGGCGCATACTTCAGGCAAAGGCGCACTCGCTCCGCCACGTCCGCCGGGGTTTCGATGTAGTAGCTCTTTACGTCGATTACTCCAACCGCGACATCGATCTCCCGCTTCACGATTTCGCCGATCAGCTCGATTTCCGCGAATTCGCGGCTGGCCATTTCGAGATGGATTTCATCCACCGGGAGTTCGAAGAATGCTGGAAACAGAGGCGCGTAGCGGCGCGGAGCGACCGCGCGTCCTTTGTAGTTGCCGAAACACAAATGAGTAGAAAGCCGGCATCGGCCAACGACGGGCCGCACGGTCTCGGCAAAAATCTTCACGAAGCGGTGCGGATCCTCGCGATACCCGTAGCAGCTCATGGAAGGCTCGTCGAGGGTGATCTCGCGGCAACCGGCTTCCACCAGTTGTTCCAGTTCCGCACGCACGATCGGAATCAGCGCATCAGTGACTTCCCAGCGGCTGGGATATGCCCCGCCCGGCTCGATTCGCCCGCTCAGCGTGTAAGGCCCAGGCAGGCTGGCCTTGAGAATAGGGCCCGCGGGCGGCGCGATCTTCTGCAAGAGTTTGAATTCAGCAACTGCGCCCAGGCCGTGTTTAGAAACAATCGTTCCAGTTATCGGATATTTCCCGCGTTGGTCGTGGGCTGGCGGGCCGAAGCGGCGCGGGGAATACGGCGTCGCGCGGATACCTTCAAGGCTTCCGTAGAACGACAAGTTAAAGTCATACCGGCTCTGCTCTCCGTCGGTGATGACGTCGAGGCCCGCGCGGAGTTGATCGTGGACGGCGGCAATCACCGCATCCGTCCGCATCTCCTCGATATCGGCATCGCCAAATTGATCGAGATGCGCGGAGGCAAACTCAAGCCATCCCGGAAAGGGATAGCTGCCGATCACAGTCGTCTGCAGGGGACGGCGTTCTTTAGCTTGCCGCTGGCTCGTGATGGGGGTGGAGTCCTTTCCGAAAGGGATCACAAGTTGAAGGCTTGGTGCGAAAGGGGGGACTCGAACCCCCATGGGTTTCCCCGCCAGATCCTAAGTGACCGCGTCTTGCGGGCGTGAAGGCGAGCGCCAGCGAACCTGGGAGCCCGCAGCGGTCATCCCGAGCGCAGTCGAGGGATCTCATGGGAAACCTTTGGTGCGAAAGGGGGGACTCGAACCCCCATGGGTTTCCCCGCCAGATCCTAAGTCTGGTGCGTCTGCCAATTCCGCCACTCTCGCATGCTGAAGCAAATCTTCGCACGGCAGGCAGGGGATTAACAACAGCCGTTCCACACCCATAAAAGCAAAACCTCCCGGGAGCGGGAGGCCTTGCGAACGATTTTCGTTTTCAAAGACTAAACCGGTGAACCCCACGTGTCACGGCAAACGATTACTGTGGCGGCGCATTCAGACTCTGGTACACGAACAAGCCCAGCCAGACCAGGAATGTCAACCCGCAGCTGGCACCCAGGATCTTCACCAGCGGATTTATCTTGTTCACCTTGGCGATAAGTTCCGTCTGCGCCTGCTGCATGTGCGATTCTGATTCTTCAAGAAAAAGCTGATCGTCTTCCTGCATGGTCAGCGTGCTGCGGTAAATCAGCAAGATAACCAGCAACGCTCCAAGAACGCCACAAACGATAAGCAGAATTTCCAGACCAGGAGACATACGCCACCTCGGTGCTGAAGTCGAGCTTGGCCCCAATCTCGTTCCGGGTGCAGGTCGCGCGGCCCACCACCAGTCCAGGATACGGGCCCGAGGGCATTATATCCCCGGTTTGCCAGCGGAGAAGCCCTTATTTGTTGCCCCCGCGACCGAATCCCGCTTGCCCTCATCAAATCAAAGGAACTTGGGGCGCCAAGGCGTTTTCCACCGCCGCTGGCACCCTTGAGTTTGCTATAATCCATAGAGCCTTAGTTTCAAGGAGATAGAAATGGCCACGACAACGACACCGGAAGTAAAGCCGCAGGAAACCAAGAAGGCTGCCCCGATCACGTTGACCGCCAACGCGGTCGCCAAAGTTAAGGAAATCATGGCGCAACAGAATCCCGTTCCGGCTGGGCTCCGCGTGGGGGTTGTAGGTGGTGGCTGCTCTGGCTTTTCCTACTCCATGCAATTCGAGAATGCTTCGGGACTGATGGACAAGGTTTTCGACATGGACGGCCTCAAGGTCTATGTGGACGCGACCTCGGTTATGTATCTCAATGGCTGCATCGTGGACTACGTCGAGACCCTGGAAGGCGCAGGCTTCAAGTTTGAGAATCCCAACGTGAAGAGCACCTGCGGCTGCGGATCTTCATTCAGCGTGTAAGATTCGGCGTCGGAAAATACTCACTGAAATCAAAATCCCCGTCCAAAAGGATGGGGGTTCTTTTTCCCGATTACTGGTCGGGAGGCTGGGGCTGAATCAACCCCTGGCCCTGATTTGAATTCTGCTGAGGATTCTGATTCTGCGGCGAGGCGCCGAACGGCGCGCTCTGATTTCCTCCCAAGCCGGTTCCTGTTTGCCCCGGTTGTCCCGGCTGATTGCTCAGGTTTTGGCCGGCACCTTGCAGTGGGGGCTGTGCCGGCGTATTCAGCAACCCGCCGCGATCGGTGTTGGGATCGTAAATGAACTGCCAGTCGTTGTAGTGATTTTTCTTGTTGAACACGCGGATGGATTTGTCCTTGCTTTTGCTGGCCACGCCGACGATCGGTCCGCCGCCAAAGACTTGCGTCGTACTGCTCGTCGCGTCTGCGGAAGCCGCCGAGTTCGCCTGCACCGCCTGCCCGGAAGCATCCTCCGCGCCAGTCGCCGAGTTATTCAAACCAGGCTGCGCTGCCAGGCCTTGCGCCACCGCGCCTGCCACTCCCTGGGCCGCTGCCGCATTCAGCAATTGGGACGCTCCACCCGCCGCCCCGGCCGGAGTTGCGCCGATTAACCCCCCGCCGCCCGGGAACATCTGCACCTCACCGTAATGCAGCAGCCTGAAATCCTGCATGTGGTTGATGGGATCTTTGTAGCGCCTGCGCAGGAAGCGCATGTTGTTGGTATTCTCCAGCTCCTCGATGCGGCTGGGATAGCGGGCAAATTTCTTGAAGTAAAGACGAATGGCTCGGGAATACTGCACACCCCGATGGATCAGTTCTTGTTCTTGATCGCGTTTCACCTGCTGCGTGATGGCGGGAACAACCGCGGCCGCGGCAATGGCCAACAGAGTCACGGCCAGCATCAGCATGAGGAGAATGTAACCCCCCTCACTGCGGCGATTTTTGGGGCTCTCTGACATCGAATGCTACTCGTCGTTAGCCCTTAATCCATCGCTAACGACTGACGACCAGCTTCATCCCTGCTTCAGCGGGATGCTCTGCCGGTTGTTGTTCAGCACATCTTCCACTTCCACCGACACCGGCGTGATGTGCAAAATCTTATAGCGGCGATCAATGATATCGCCTTCTTTGGCGATGAAAACGTCATCCCCCTGGGAGAGGAACACCTTTTTCGGCTCGCCCGGTTTATTGGCGAAGCCAAAAAATACCAGATTAATGGGCGGCGGAGGCGGCGGAAGCGGCGGGCCGGGAGGCGGGCCAGGCGCAGTTTTTCGCATCGGCATTGGTTTTGGAATGTCGACCTGAGCCTGAAAAATGTTCCTCCCTGAGCCCGAATACTTCGTGTCCTCAGTGGCTTTGAGCCAGTCGTAGCGAAGGGTGGGATCGAGCGATCGTGGAGCTGCCAGCACCTTCCTGCCGCCGGCGCTCGCTTGCCCCGGCGCAGCCGGACGCGTGCCGGGTTCCACGGACGCAACCGTCGAGGCATGAGTGGGCGATCCGGGCGAACTGAAAATCCACCGCGCCACCAGAATGAACGCCAGTCCCAGCAGCACTCCCGCGGCTATCGTCTTGTTCCGGTTCTCGGTGCCCAGCTGCATTTACTCGCCTGTCTTCAAGTACGTTTCCAGCTTCATCTGCAGTTTCACTACGCCTGCCTGCTCTCCCCCGAGTTGCACGCTGTCGATGATAAAGAACAGCGGATCGCGTTCCAGCCCGTTGATGAATCGGACCAGATGCAAGTAGTCGCCGGCAAAGTCCGCCTGGATTTCAATGGGGTGCAGTCCTACTGGTTCCGGGTCCTTCAGCTTGTAGCGAACCTGCCCGATCTTGACCCCGGTCTCGCCCGCCAGTTTGCCCAGTTCCTCAGAAATGGCTGAGTTTGTGCCTGGCAGCCGGGTTTTATAGAAGTCCGCAATTTGCTCGCGCGCCGTTACAATTTTGTTGTCGACGTTCTGCAGCGGCTCCACTTCGCGGGTCTTGGCCTGTAACTCTCGCCATAGCTGTTCCTGCTGTTCTTCGCGCGCCCGCGATGAACCCACCAGCGGCGAAACCAGCAAAGCCAGGGCTAACACATCGATCCCCACCATGGCGGCAATGGCGATCTGCAGTTTGCGACGGGTATCGCGAATCTCCGCCATTTATTGCGCTCCCCCGGGTTCTTCAGCGGCCGCTGTGCTTTCCGCTCCCGGCACATACACCGCACTGATCGTAAACTGCACATTGTCCCCTTGAGTCTGTCCAACCTGGGCGCTTTCTTGCTCGATCTGGGTCTGTTGGAAGCGCTGCGAAGTCTCCATCTTGCGCACTAACTCCAGGGCCCGCTCCCGCGATTCTCCGGCCACCATCAATTTGAGCTCAAGCTGATTGCCCGCCGTCATCTCCGGCGTGATCGAGACCACATGCAACCGGGGCGGCATCACCCGCTCCAGGTCCTCGAACACTCGGGTCCAGCAGAAGGACTTGCGCTGAAATAGTGCATTCAAGAACTGCGAGCGGTCGCGGGTGCTGCGGTTCTCGGGCAAGTTCAGAATCGCCTGTGCTCTGGCCTTCTGCTGCTCCCTCTGTGCGATTTGCTCTTCCCGCTGCCTGATCAGGCTGCGGTCCCGGCTGGCGGTCACCAATCCCCACGCTGCGAAATAGCCCAAGACCAGAGTGAAGATTGCAAGCGCAGCCGCAGCCCCGCCCCACCGAATCCAAAAACGCCGCGCGTCCTGGTAGCGCTGGCTTGCGAGATTGATGTCAATACGCATGTTAAGACAATAGGGCGCCCACCACGCCCGCCATTCTCCATCTTGGAACCGAGCCTGCGCTGGCGCCCAGTTTGTAGGGGCTCACCAGCTCGTGAACCTCCGCCCCGGTTTGCGCCCGCAGCGCCGGCGCGGCTCCGCCCGATTCCGGCAAGCCCGCGACAAAAATCCGGTCGATGTTCAGATGGTAAGTGTCCTGGAAAAAGACCACGGAGGGATACACCTCCTCCGCCAGTTGCTCTCCCGTGATGGTAACTCCGCGGGTGTTTTCCAGCGTGCGGAACAAGAGCAGATGATCGCGCTCCAGAATCGCGATGCTGGTGGTACGCGCATCTACTTTGATCACCAGAGTGGGCCGGTCGGCATCGGCCGCGCCCAGAGCAGCCAGCATCGATGGCATGACCACACCCGGCGCGTACCCTGCATCGCGGAATGCGGCTTCATATTCTTCGACCACAGTATTCAAGGCCACCGCCGCGATGGCATGCACTCCGGTGCTCGAAGGCTGCGCCTGATAAGAAACGCGGGCCTTCTCCACATCAAAGGGCAAAGATTTCTTGAGGCGAAAGCGCACCACACCCTCCGCCTCTTCGCGATTAGGCGGCAGGGAATCGAAGTCGAGCAGGACGACACGAACCGCTGCATCCGGCAGCACCGCAATCACGTCGCGGCTACGCCCGCCCACGTTACCTAGCACCTCTCGAAGAGCGGCGCCGATCGCGGTTCCTTGTCTCAAATTCGATTCCATCAGGTCAGGCACTACACTACCCGGAGCCAACTCGCGGGAAGCGCACACTTCCAACGCTCCCCCCTGCTCGGACACTCGGCCCGCGAGCACCCGGTCAGCGGAGATTTCACACGCCACTCTTGGTCGAAATCCGGGATTTGGACTGCCGGTCATTTTCTGCGGATATCCCTCAAGTAGAACGCGGCGGAACGGAGGTTTGCAATAGCTGGAAGGGCACTTTCTGGCACTGTCCCGATGTGCGGCATCACCGTGCTCGCCTAGCCATCCGGAGCGAAGGGCCTAATTGCCATTGTAACCCGGAAATCTCCCGAGAGTGCAGCGAAGCTCGCATTCCCGGCCGCGTCATTCCAGGGGGATCGCGCGTACCGTTACAGCGGTCAGGATCTTCTACCGCATGCTTTCGATGAACGTGACCTTGTTGATCTCCTTGAGCGTGGTCAGGCCCAGCCGGACTTTATCCAGGGCCGACTCACGCAGAAAACGCATTCCTTCTTTCCGGGCGGCGCGGCGAATCTCGGAAGTCGGCTTCCGCTCGAGAATCATCTCGCGAATGGCGTCGCTTAAATCCAGCAGTTCGTGGATCGCGGTCCGTCCCCGGAACCCGGTCCCGGCACATTCGATGCAGCCCTGGCCCTCATACAGTGGCACCCGCGACCATTGTTCAGGATCCAAACCGCTCGCTTCCAGCACATCCGGCGGATAGTGCACTACCGTACGGCAGGAGTTGCAGATCAGCCTGACCAGTCGCTGCGCCAGGATGCAGTTCAGCGCCGAGACAAAGTTATATGGCTCAACGCCCATGTTGAGAAAACGGCCGAGCACATCCACAACGTTGTTGGCGTGGACAGTGGTGAACACCAGGTGGCCGGTGAGCGCCGACTGGATTGCGATCTGCGCCGTTTCATTGTCGCGGATTTCGCCGACCATGATCTTGTCGGGATCGTGGCGCAGAATCGAGCGCAATCCGCGGGCGAAGGTCAGGCCTTTTTTCTCATTGACCGGAATCTGAGTGATGCCGCGAATCTGATATTCCACCGGATCTTCGATGGTGATGATCTTGTCTTCGTCGGTCTTGATTTCATTTACTGCAGCGTAGAGCGTGGTGGTCTTGCCGCTTCCTGTCGGGCCCGTCACCAGCACCATGCCGTAAGGCTCTTTGATGTAGCGCCGGAACTTGCGCAAATCTTCCTCGTCAAACCCAACTACGTCCAAGGTGAGCTTGTGAAACTTCTCGCTCATCGACTCTTTGTCGAGCACGCGCAGCACGGCGTCTTCGCCGTGAATCGAAGGCATGATGGAAACACGGAAGTCGATCGGGCGTTCCGGCTGGCCATATTTCACGCGGAACCGTCCGTCCTGCGGTACGCGGCGCTCTGAAATATCCAGCTCGCTCATTACCTTCACGCGCGAAATGATGGTCGAGTGATGCTCTTTGGCGATCGGCGGCATGGCTTCGGTAAGCACACCGTCGATGCGGAACTTGATGTGAACCGAATCATCCTGCGTCTCAATGTGGATATCGCTTGCCCGCCGCTGTAGCGCGGTAAAGATTGTGGTATCGACGAGGCGAATGATGGGGCTGATGTCCCCTTGCGCCGTCAGCCGGTCGATGGAGATGCTTTCATCTCCACCCGCCTCATCCTCGCGGATCACCGCCAGCGTGAAGCCTTCGCTGGCTTCTTCCAGAACACGCTTCGACTGTTCGGTCTTCTTGAGGATTTCGCTGATTTGCGCCAGCGTGGAAACTTTGGTGACGATGCGCTTGCCCAGCAGCAGGCTGATTTCATCGATCATCATCAGCCGGCTGGGATCGGCAATCGCGATCGATAGCCGGCCGTCCTGCGTCTCATCCAGCGGGACGAAGTTATAGCGGAACATCAAGTCCACCGGGATCTTCTTGAAAAGATCATGGTGCAGCTGGAAGTTATGCAAATCGACGAACTCGCAACGGTAGCGGCGCGCCACATCCTGCGCCCGCTCCAGATCACTCCCGCTGGGAGACCCGGGGATAATCGGACTGCCGTTGCCGCCGTTCGTCAGTACTGTTTTCTTTTCTGCCATTCCTGCCATTCCAAACCTACCTGAAGAGGCCCAGACTTCGACTCTTACTCAAACGCATTTCTGCTCAATGAATTCCAGATCCCAGGGAAAAGATCGGCAAATACAGCGAAATCAGCACGCCGCCGACAAAAACCGCCATGATAATCAGAATCACCGGCTCGATTAGCGCCATGGCTGCGCTCAAAGCCGTCTGCACGTCTTCTTCATAAAACTCGGCCACCGAATTCAACATTGCCGGCAAGGCTCCGGTGGATTCGCCCACCTCGATCATCTCCACCGAAAGCGGCGGAAACATGTTCTGCTGCTCCAGGCTGCCGGCCAGCGTTTGCCCTTCGCGCACTCGCACCGCCGATTCCATCACGCCGTTGAGAATCTTCCGGCTGCTCATCGACGCGGCCGCAGTTTCAAGCGACGGCACCAGCGGCAATCCGCCCGCCAGCAGAGTCGAAAGCATGCGCGCGAAGTTGGCGACCTGATATTTCAGCAGGATGTCGCCAAATACCGGCATTCTCAGCATCGCGCCATCGATAATCTCCGTGCCCCGATCGGTATTTTTCCAGCGCCACAGCAGAGCAATCACTGCGATCAGGCCAATTGCCGCAAAGGGCGCGTACTTCTGCGCCGCAGTGCCAACCGCTAACATGAATACCGTTATCGCCGGCAGGTCCGCATTAAGATTTTCAAAGAGCTTGGCGAATTGGGGCACCACGTAGGTGACCAGAAACACCACCATGATGAGCACCATCGTCACCAGCAGCGTGGGATAGACCAGCGACACCGCGAACTTCTTTTTGAAGGTCAATGCCATTCGCTGGTAGGCGATGTAGCGGGTCAGCACTTCTTCCATGTTGCCGCTCTTCTCACCCGCCATCAGCGTCGTGGTGTAGATCTTGGGAAAGATGTGCTGTGCCGCAAACGCGTCGGAAAGCAGTTCGCCGCTTTTCACCCGCTCCCGGACATTTTGCAGAACGGACTGCAGGTTCTTGTCTTTTTGCCGCTTGATCAGCAGGTCCAGCGCATTCAGGATGGGCAAACCAGCTTTGATCAGGGTCAGAAACTGCTGGTTGAAAATGACGAACGATCCCTGTTTCACCTTCCGCTTGCCGGGTAACTGTAACTTCCCCCCGGAAAAGACGCCCCGGGGCTTTACCCAGTAAACCAGGTAACCTTGCTGTACGAACCGGTCGCGCACTTCCGACTCCGAAAAGCCGTGCTCGACCTGCTGGGCCAGGTGCCCTCGTTCGTCCGCTATTTTAACCAGGAACTCCGCCATGCCCCCGCCCTACCCGGACTTCTCCCCACCCAAGTCTAGCATTCAAAAGCATTAGTCCTGCGTCAAACTACTGTAAATATAGCCGTTAAACCTATCGCCGGTAATCCCACTTCAGGGGGATGTAGTTGACCAGGCGAATTGCTATAAGTAACTTTAAATCATAGCGTTAGATAAGTCGCGAGCCTTGCCGCCCTGCTTCATGGTGCGAAACTGCCCTCTACGACTTCAACTCCCGCCGGCGGCGCAAACTGGAAACGGCTGTCGGCCAGCGGTAGGTCGTCCTTCTGCTGCGCGAAGCGGTACTCGGTTACCGACCCGTCCTGCTCTTCGATTGTGATGCCTGCTATGTGACGGTCCGGCGTGATCTCCAGCAAAACTTGATTCACCCGGTCAGCCATCGCCTTGGGCACACCGCGAAGTACTACGTTGGCAGGATCTTTGGGGGGAACATCGGCTGCCACGGAAAGTCCCTGCAACTCTTTCTCCAACTTGGTCTTACCCAGAAGAAGGGCAAGTGGAGAGCGCAGGTCATCCAGCTTTTTCACAGCCGTTCTTCGCACCTGGCGATCTCCCGGGACATAAAACCACGCGTCGTGCCCGTCGCTGATAAACAACTTCTCAGTAGGAGAACGGTATTCCCAGCGCATCTTGCCGGGTTTTTTCAGCCAAAGCGTCCCGGACTCGGTGCGGTCCATGCCCGCGCCGCGATAGCTTTCGGTGAATTCAGCCTGGAGGGTCCGCAGCCGGTTGTAGCGTTCATCGACTGTTCTGCGCGATCGCGTGGACGTCAGGCGGCGAGGCCGCAAAGGCGAGGGAAGCCCACAGCAAGAAGCACAAAACCTGCAGAAAAATGGAGTTTAGTTTCACAGGCGTGATGATCAGGATTTGACCCTGAATTTCAGGGTGCCCCGTTCTCGCGCTTTTTGCAAGGGCGGGGCAAGTTCAGGTTTTTTACCTCAGCCTCGGTATGCCCTTTGCTATGCTGCTCTTAATGCCAACTTTTGGAGGTTCAACGGACAGTGTGCGGTGCGTATATCCGAATTGCAAGGAACTCGGAGTGCACCGGCACCACATTACTTATGACCCACCGGTAATCGTCAATCTCTGCCATGGGCACCACGAGGACATCACAATCATCAATGGGCAACAGGCAAGGAAGTACAGACGCGAACTAACAAACAAGTGGCGGTGGTTTATCTGGAATCGCTGGTTTGAGCGAAAGCTCGGGCCGAGGCGAACAGCCAAGGCTATGGAGTACATCGAGGGCATGCGTCGCAGAAGCTACGGGCGAGTGCGCAACGGATGTCCTGGTTTGAATTAGAAATCAAATGCCACGGAGCGCTACCTATGTACACAGTTGATTGGATCGGTACCGTTGCCCTAGGCGTCCTCCAGGACGGAAAGCCGAGATTTGCGCTTGCTCTCGAAGATGGGCAAGAGATTCCGGTCGAATTCAAGGCGGGCGATGAGGTTCTGATCGAGAACCACCCAGCCGATCCTGCCAGCGCGGCCATGGGCATGAACTACGGCTATTACGAAGTGACGCATGTTCCCTCGGGCAAGGTGCTCAAGATCATGCACCGAGTCTATGAGTACATGTTTCGCTGAAAACTGCGCGCTGGAAGTCAACCGACCAAGAAAGCCCCGCCGATTTCGGCAGGGCCGTTGCGATGTGAGCGTGTTAGTTAGTTCTTCACGGTCATCGTGTCCGAATCGACAGCCTTCTTCCCCGTCACTCCTTCGATTGCGGCAAGAACCCCGCGATAGTCGTTTTTATCGCATTGGATAGCCAATCCGCCCTTCCTGTCACCATCAGCCCAGGTCAAACCGACGTAATGTTTCTTGGACTTGCTGAGTGCCATCAGCGCACCTACACCAAGGCTGACGAAGGCCAACCCCACCGCAGCCCCGACTCTCCGGTGAACGTCTTGCCCGTAACTGACTTCCGTCACGGATGCTGCCGGGATCGTAACGAGATCGCTTCCGCCCTTCACAAATCGGATTTGGTTTCCTTCAATGTAGAGCCTCACACCAGTTCCCGCCTTCACATCCGGAACTGATCCCCCATCGTAAGTGACTTTGTAGCCGCCATCAGACGCAAAAACTGCGGCAGGAATTGCAAAACAAAGAACAACGGCAATCAAACTCTTCATACACTCTCCCGAAAATGAATTCCCCCTCGCCTCGCCATCATGCGCTCGAAATTTGGAACGTCAACGTTACTTCTGTAACGCGCGCAGCGAGGCAGCCTTTGTGGTTAGGGTGCAATGCTGCGCCAGCCGCCTCGTTCAATTGGTGTAAATCGAATACTGCTGCGTTCCTTCGAGCTTCCTCAATCCCGTGCCTCTCGCGATCACATGCTCCAACAATGGATTGTGGTACAGCACATACACCCGCCGCGGATTCTCCCGCAACGACTGTTCAAGATTCGCGATGACCTGCTCCAGCGCCGGCTCCGGCAGCGGATTAAACAAATACAGCACAATCGGCTCCGGCGGAAAAACAAATTCGCGGGCATCGCTACAGACAGACTCGACGGCGAAACATTTCTGCGACCCGCTCTTATAGCGGCGAATGTTCTCCTGAGCAACTCCATGCAGTGCGGGCAGCAACTCTAGTCCTACAATCCGGCGAAAGGGATAGTCTGCCGCCATCAGCAGCGTTCGCCCTTTGCCGGAGCCCAGATCAATGAAAGTGAAATCGCGAAAATCAATTTTCAGATGCGAAAGCATCTCGTGAAACAACGCCGGCTCAGTGGCTTGATAGGGAGAATGCAGCGCGCCCAGCAAACGCTCTCGCCAGCCGACGGTTGCGCTGGTCGTATCTACGCGAAAATCCCAGTCGTATTCGACGTCGCCATAACGCTGCCGACGCCGCGACGGCGTTGATTCGCGAACAAACTCCCATAGCAGGGCAGCCAGGCGGCGCAGTGCAGAGACCATTCCGTGGCGCGAGACTTCTTCTCTCCACCAATCACGAAGCGCGGCGCGAAGAGTAAAAGGATCGACGGTTCGTGCGGTGTCGGGCATCTTGGGAGAGTTGCAGGGGGCCGAGATATGGAAGAGCTTACTCCGCGTCCTCTGCGCCGTCGCTGCGCACTCAGCGGTTAAAGGCTTTACCGCAAAGTTCGCAAAGAACTCGCGAAGTGCACAGAGAAAATCTCACTTCCCATTTAATCAATCAGCCAGAACTACCGCCGAGATCTTTCGTCATCCTGATCAAATGGCACGGCATCTTCGCTCGCGCCGCAGCGGGAAAAGGCTCTGTGCCGCTCTCCACGTAGCCGCGCGCGCCATAAAACTTGGGCAGTTCTTTCCGCAGGTTGACGATGGTCAAGTCCATGAAGCGGCATCCGGCGGCGCGGCAGCGCTCTTCGGCCGCCGTCATCAACTCGCGATCCCAGCCCCGTTTTCTGTTTTTTCGCATCAACCGCCAGCAAACCGAAATATCCTCGTTCCCCGCGAAGTTCAACGTATACGCAGCCCACGAGTGCACCCTCTGCTTCCGCGAGCAAAAACTCCCCTTTGGCCAGCCGGCTGCGCACTTCCTCGAGATCCAGGCGGTCCTCGTCAATGAAAAAACGTTCAGTGCGGAACGCGGCGTTCACCAGATGCATGATCGCTTCCGCATCTTTGGCTTCCGCCAACCGAACTGGCGCTGGGCTCATACTGATCGAGATTCTAAACCGAGTTGAGCGGCCATTTACGCGCCGATACTGGCGCGCCGCATGCCATACTTGGGCATGCTGCTCCGGCCAGCCGAACCAGATGATGCGATCGCCGTGGCTCGTGTGCACGTCCGGTCTTGGCAGGCCGCCTACCGGACACTTCTTCCCGACGACTACCTTGATCAACTGCGCCCTGAGGATCGAGCACAGCATTATGATTTCGCGAGCCTTGACCCACTAAAGCCGCGGACAATCGTGGCAATCGAAGAAGGCTTGATCTACGGTTTTGCCACCACAGCGCCATCGCGCGACCCGGATCTGCCGGATCACGGTGAACTATATGCGCTCTATGTGGATCCCGAACGGTGGGGCCGAGGTATTGGCGCGGCTCTTGTGTCTGCAGCCCGCGCCAACCTTTTCGGACTCGGATTTCGAAATGCGCTTTTGTGGGTTTTAACGGGTAACGTTCGTGCGGAGCGCTTTTATCGGATCGACCTGTGGGCTCCAGACGGCCTGCGCCGAACCGACTCGGTGTGGGGAGTAACAGTTAACGAACTGCGCTACCGGCGAGGACTTTGAGGCACCATCGTTTTCGGCTATCGAGGAAGGGGTGGCCCAGGTCTCGCCGCCGTTGCGAGACCTGGGGATTGACCTTTGGGTTTTGATCTCGCCAACATCACCCAACAGAGGGGTGCCCCATCCTTCGCGGTTTTTGCGAAGGGTGGGAGGCACACAGTTAACGCCGCGTTGGTCAAAGGGGTTTGATTTTCTATCGCTGAGTTGTAACGCACAGTTGTTCAGACTCGCTGCATGTCGCTTTGCCTCCCACCCTTGCAAAGTACGCAAGAGTGGGGCACCCTTTGTGGGGATGGTGCAAGCAAAAAACCGGGGAAAGGCGGGCCACCCGCCAGGCGGCCGAGGGTAACGAGATGCTCCAAAGTATTTTAGATGCGCTCGGAATCGAGCCTGGAGGCTGCTAAGCCGGAGTAGAAAAGGCAGCGTTCTTTAAGTCTCTGAGGAAGTCTATGCACAAGCTAATTCTGGTAGTAGTCATAAATGTTTTCATCGTTTGCTCCACCGCCTTCGCGGTTGCACGGGGCAATTTACCGATCCTGCCGTGGATTCCAGTTATCGCCACGGGATTGCTTGCACTTAACGCGGCAATCCTTCGAAAGGTGCGGGTTACCGACCGCGATGCAAAGCGATTTCTCGATCAGCCGAATCTGCTCAAAGGCGGCAAGGTGTTTCTAATTTTCTTGGCCCTCGCATGTTGCTGGGCAATTCTATCTTCCCTATGGAGCCTTGCTTCTGGCAAAGTCGAAACGACAAACCTCGTCCGAGTCGTCGGAGCAGCCTTCGTACTTTGGTTTGCTGTTTCGGCGCTTGCCAAAATGCATAAACGAGAATGTTCATGATCGCGGGGGGCTGGCCCATCCTTTCACCATAACCCTTCATTCGGCGGGTGGCCCTCGATAAGAGCGAAGGCGTTGTCAAGGCATAGTGCTCCTGGCCGGTGCGCAGCACCGGTTGGTCTTTGCCACAGAGGTTGAGGACCAAGACTCTGGAAATCTCACGGTGAATCACCCTGCGGTGGAACTCGTTCCACCAACCATCGATTCGGCCTAAACTCCGACCATGATTCTTCTATGCGAACATCCCGCCCACTGCGGGATGCGAGAGCGCCCAATCAACTCAACGGTCTAGCTTGCGCCGACCAGGGCCACCCGCGCGGGCAAACCGGCTGACCTCGCCGAGGGTCAGCACAAAGACCAGCGCGGTGTTCGGACCCATGCCCGGCTGGGTCATCAGCAACTTGGCCAGCGGATGTTCCTCGGCTGCCTGCTCGACCGCTCCATTGATCGAGGAATTCCCCCGACCCCGATGAAATTGGGGTAGCTGGATTTTCCTACCCTCTATAGCTATCCCCGCCCGCCGATTGACTTGCCCCTCCGACAACCCCTAACATGTCTGCGCCGGGGGTGGACTCCCTCTCGTCTTGATCGGCCAAACCATCTCCCACTACCGTGTGGTGGCCAAGCTTGGTGGCGGGGGCATGGGTGTCGTATACAAAGCCGAAGACACCCGGCTCGATCGTTTTGTTGCACTGAAATTCCTGCCCGACGACGTTGCCCGCGATCCTCAAGCGCTAAGCCGCTTCCAGCGCGAGGCCAAAGCCGCCTCTGCCCTCAACCATCCCAACATCTGCACCATTTACGAAATCGACGAGCAGAACGGCCAGGCCTTCATCGTCATGGAATTCCTGGACGGAGCCACGCTGAAGCACATCATCAGCAACCGTCCCATGGAAATTGAGACCTTGTTGACGCTCGGAATCGAAATCGCCGACGCGCTCGACGCCGCCCATGCTAAGGGAATTGTCCATCGCGACATCAAGCCGGCAAATATTTTTGTCACCGACCGTGGCCACGCCAAGATTCTCGACTTCGGGCTGGCCAAGGTCACTGCGGCCCCCAGATCGTCCGACGCTGCCGACGCCACGGACCCCACAGCAGGCATCGGCATGGATCATCTGACCAGCCCGGGCGCGGCGCTGGGCACGGTCGCGTATATGTCTCCCGAGCAGGTGCTAGGCAAGCCACTGGATGTGCGCACCGACCTCTTCTCCTTCGGCGTGGTGCTCTACGAAATGACAACCGGGGGACTGCCCTTCATGGGCGATACCTCCGGCGCAATCTTCGATTCCATCCTGCACAAGACGCCCGTGACTCCGCTGCGCTTCAACCGCGAAATGCCGGATGATCTGGAACGCATCATCAATAAGGCTCTGGAAAAAGACCGCGACTTGCGCTACCAGCATGCTTCCGACATGCGCACCGATCTCAAGCGCCTGAAGCGGCAAACCGACACCGCGCACGTCGCAGCCGCCAGCTCCGGGGCCGTGACCGCGGCGCCGGAAAGCGGATCGGATCGCGCGGCGGCCGTTGGAAGCTCAGGTCCCGCGCCAGCCGCCGTTTCAGATTCCGCCTCATCGGGAGTTAAGGTCGCCGAGGTCCCTGCCGCGCGCGGCAATAAATTCTGGAAAATTGTCGTTCCGGTGAGCGTCCTCGTAGTGGCGGCCATAGTCGACTGCTGTCTTCTACTTCCGTCCCCGTCCAGCTCCGCGCCTGACCGAGAAAGACACGATTGTATTGGCCGATTTCGACAATAGCACCGGCGACCCGGTTTTCGATGGAACCCTCAAGCAGGCGCTCGCTGTGGACTTAGGGCAATCCCCGTTTCTCAATGTCCTTTCCGATCGTAGAGTGAATGAAACCCTACGGTTGATGGGCCGCACGCCAGGCGACCGGGTCACGCGAGAAGTGGCTCAGGAGATTTGCCTTCGAACCGGGAGCAAAGCATTATTGGCCGGTTCCATTTCGCGCCTGGGGAATGAATATGTGGTCGGCTCTGGAGGCAGTGAGCTGCGGCACTGGGGACAGCCTGGCAAAAGAGCAAGCCGACGCAACCAGCAAAGAAGATGCTGTAAAAGCTCTGAGCAAAGCGGCCTCGAGCTTGCGCGCCAAGCTCGGTGAATCGCTGGCTTCAGTGCAGAAATTCGATGTGCCCATCGAGGCCACAACGCCTTCTCTCGAAGCGCTGAAAACTTTCAGCATGGGCGTGACTACCCAGAACATGCAAGGGGATGCAGAAGCAGTTCCTTTCCTGCGACGAGCGATTGAGCTCGATCCCAACTTCGCCATGGCGTACGCGCGCCTCGGCGTATCGTACGCGAATCTCGGGCAGCCCAGCCTTGCGGCCGAGAATCTTAAGAAGGCTTATGACCTGCGCGAGCACGTCAGCGAGCGGGAACGCTTCCACATCACTGCCGACTATTATCGCAACGCAACCGGAGAGATGGAGAAAGAGGCCCAGACGTATGAGCTTTGGATCCAAAGCTACCCCCGCGATCCCACTCCCTATATCAACCTCGGAGCCAACTATGCGACCTTCGGGGAATATCAGAAGTCGTTAGAAGTAACTCAGGAAGGCCAGAAGCTCGATCCCAACAGCGTCAACACCTCGGGCAACCTGGTAGAAGACCTGCTGGCACTCAACCGTATGGATGAAGCCAAGGCCATCGTCGATCAGACCCTGGCGCGAGGAATCGATGGCGGATACCTGCGTCAGGTCATGTACTACTCGGATTTCCTGCATGGCGATACTGCCCGCATGGAGCAGGAGCTGACTTGGGCGGCTGGTAAACCTGGAGACGAAGACCCCTTGCTCTCGGCTCAATCGGATACCGACGCCTATTACGGGAGGTTGACCAAGGCCCGAGACTTCTCACGGCGCGCGGTGGACTCGGCGGTCCGCGCCGATTCCAAGGAGACTGCTGCTTTGTGGCAGGTGAATGCTGCTCTGCGGGAAGCGGAGTTCGGAAATCCGACGCAGGCAAAGGCGGGCATCGTTTCGGCTTTGGCCTTGGCTCCGGGGCGTGACGTCAACGTTCTCGCGGCTTTGGCGTTTGCCCGCGCCGGCGAAGGGGCGCGAGCGCGATCCATAGTTGAAGCCTTGCAGAAAGCCAATCCTTCGAACACGGTCCTGAAGTTGTACTGGCTGCCAATTCTGAATGCCGCTATCGAACTCAACAGCAATAACCCCGCGCAAGCCCTGGTTACTTTAGAAGCCACAGCCCCGTATGATCTCGGCGGACCGGCGCCGATGCAATTCGGGACCCTCTATCCGGCGTACCTGCGCGGCGAAGCCTATTTGCGGCAAGGGAACGGTGCCGCGGCGGCTGCCGAATTTCAGAAGTTTCTCGGCCACCGCGGTCTCACCGTCAATTTCCCCCTGGGGGCGCTTGCCCATCTGCAACTCGGCAGGGCTTACGCTATGTCGGGAGACTCGGCAAAAGCGCGTAGCGCCTACCAGGACTTCTTCAATCTCTGGAAAGACGCCGACCCCGACATTCCGATCCTGAAAGAAGCCAAGGTGGAGTTCGAGAAGCTGAAGTAGGTTTTTCGGAGCACGAGCGGGAGGCATGACTTCAGTCGTGTCGCTGCTTCACCTTACAGAATTGTCATCCTGAGCGAGCGGCGATCTTCGCGCTTTGCGCGAAGATCAAGGCGAGTCGAAGGACCCCACCTAAGACGGCATCTGCAATGCAACGGCGGGGAATTCTCACCGTGAACTGGGGGAAGAATTCCTGGATGTGCCTGTGCCGAAGGGAAAGAGTGCAAGGGTCCTTCGACTGCGAGAAGTCATTCGCGAAGCAAATGACTTCTCGCCGCTCAGGATGACATTTTTGAAAGGGCGCCGACCGCATCAATCCGAAGGCAAAAACTTGGGCGACACCGGCGGCTCGTACCCTGGCGGCACTCCTTTTTCAATAAACGGAAAGTCGTCAGGCGACTGCACTTCAACCCGGCCATCAGGCATGAGTTTGTACGGATGGCCAAAAGGATCCAGCGGAGTGCCGCGCATAAAGCCAGCGGTTTCGAGGTCAGAAAAACGAGCAGGGAACTGGCCGGTCCTTTCTTTGTAGCGCGCGGCCAGGCCTTCGAGCGTGGTGACGTCTTCATCTACTTGCAAGGCGCGCAAGTGCGCCAGCGCATTGGCCCGGATCGCTCTATCGGTCGTGGTCTGGTAGGCAGTGGTCCACATCATGCGTGCCGTGTCCAGGCTGCCGGCCTCTTCGGCCATTCTTCCCGCCAGCAACTTCAAAAACGGATGTGCATTCGGCACTTCAGCACCGCGGGCAAACGCCTCGGCGGCGCCGGCATAGTCCTTGAGTTCGGTGTAGTGAATGAATCCGTCTTCGTAATACAGCCGCCAGTCATCGGGATTGTTCCGGATACCAAATTCCACCAGATCGATCGCGCGCTGCGGCATTCCCGCTCCATTCGGAGGCTTGGGGGCCAGAAAATTCGCGCCGTATTGGTAGGCCACGACCAGTTGCGGGTCGAGCGCAGTGGTGATTTCCAGAAGTGGGGCCAGTAGATCGTAGCTTTGCGCGCCCTGGTTATGTCTGCTGCCGAAATATTGCACGGCGCGCGTCCAGTAAATATCCGCGAGCAATCCGCTGTAACCAAGGCTCAGTCTCTTCAGCAGCTTCGGCGACGAAATGTACAGAACCTCTTGCAGCGTCGCGCCCGTGCGCAGCTGGTCGACTTGCCGCAGCAGGAACACCGACGCCGTCATGCAGCCTACGAGCAGCAGGCTGAACAGCACGGTAATGTTGCGCGATCGGCTCATTTCAGATTGCGGCGCTGGAACACCAGCACCGCGCCGCACAGAGCCATTGCGGCGTAAACCAGGGCGTATGCGGTGTTGTAGAAAATGAGATGTCCTGAGATCGACTGCTCATGCGCCACCGAGTTGATTACGTTTAACGACGATAAGTTCGGTACCAGGTAGGCCGCTCCCGTGGCCAGCCAGCGAGTCACGCCTTGGGTTAGGCCGGCGAAGCCGCGCAAGTCTTCAGCGAAGCTACCGATGACGAACAGCGAGAAGGCAAACACTGCGGAAAGAAGCGGTGAGGAAAACGAAGAAAACAGCAGCGCCAGGGCAGTGAGGATCACCAATTGCAGGACAATAAAATAGAGCGCGACCAGCACCCACGCGTCTGCTTTCTGAAAATGGCGGGAAACGTACAGCAGCGCTGCGAACACACCGATTGCCATAAAAAACGTGTTCACCACCAGCGTTCCCGCCAAGCCAAAAAACTTTCCGATGATGAACTCCCAGCGCTGCACCGGCCGCGAAAGAACGGTATAGAGCGTACGCTTTTCGATTTCCTTCGATACCAGCCCGATGCCGATGAAAATGGCGATGACCACGCCAAACAGGGAAACCGCAGTCAGACCAAGGTTAACGACGACCAACCGTTCGATGTCGATGGAGATCTGCCCGACCAGAATCGCCGCCCCCGACATGAGTACAGCGAACGCAATTAAGTTGTAGAGCACCCGGTCGCGCACCGCTTCGCGAAAGGTGTTGGCCGCGATGTAAGCGACGCGCGCGTTCACGATCGCGCTCCCGCCGTCGCTTCGGCCGGCTTCAGTTTCTGCATGTAATAATCCTCCAGCGATGAGCGCACAGGAGTCAGGGATATCAAGTGCAGATGCTCGCGCCCAAGCACTTCGAGCGCGGCGTCCTGGCTGGCCTCAGCGACCAGCCCGCGAACCGTATCGCCGGTGACGCGACACTCCGCGCCCAGGGCCCGCAGCGAGGCTGGCACCGTCGACCCTTGCCAGATCAGTTCCACTTTGCCATTTACGCTGGACGTCAGTTCCGCGACCGCTCCCACACCACGCAGTTCGCCCTGATGAATCACGGCGACCCGGTCGCACAGCGCTTCCGCATCCGAAAGAATGTGGGTAGAGAAGAAAACTGTCTTGCCCTCCGTCTTCAGTTGCTCCATCAGATCGCGCACTTCGCGGCGGCCCATCGGATCCAGACCAGACATGGGCTCGTCGAGGAAAACCACCCTGGGATCATGCAGAATTGCCTGCGCAATTCCCACCCGCTGCAGCATGCCTTTGGAGAACTTTCGCAGCTGAACCCCGCCCGCATCGGGCAGGCCCACCCGCACCAGCATTTCCTGAATCTTGCGGCCACGCTGTTTCGCCTCGACTCCCGAGAGTTGTCCGTAATAATCGAGCAGTTCCCGGGCGGTGAGATAGTCGTAAAAGTAGGGCTGCTCCGGAAGAAAACCGATTTGCGCCTTCATGCGCGGGTCATCGATTTCCATGCCCAGAATGCGCGCTGTCCCCGCAGTGGGAAATACCAATCCCATCAGCATCTTCAGCGTGGTGGTCTTGCCCGCGCCATTAGGCCCCAGAAAACCGAAGACTTCCCCTGCCTCGACCGAAAGGTGAAGCGGCCTCAAGGCGAGCTTTTGCCGTCTGCCCCAAAAGCCTACGTTGTAAGTTTTTTCCAGGCCAACAATTTCTATGGCAGCCATGGCAGAAACCGGAAATTGAGCTTCATTTTTCCCTGCTGGAATTATATGCAAATTGACTCGCAGCCAGGTTGGCCGCCAGGGAACCACCGATTACGAAAGTAAAAAGGCCAGGACTAGGTCCTGGCCCCGGTTGGCCGTCTACCCCCTCCCTCAAAGAGGCATCGCCAAAGTTCGTTCGTCACGCTTGAAAAAAGAGCATCGGATGTCGCCACCCGATGCTCTCGGCTTAGTACCCTCCCCCAGGTACTCTGCCCTTACCCAAAACCTACAAAACTGTATATGTCGCGCCGGTGCAAGTTGCGTTAACCGTTTCAGGCGTCGTACTGCCCGCGGAGTTTTGGTCATAGCGCAGAACGTTGTCCTCAACCGAGCAGAAGCGCTTGATGCCCGACTGCGCCCATTGTGTTGGCGCCGAACCCGAGATGAAGGTTACATTGGGCCCTGCGCCACCCACTTGCGCCGCCGCTAAAGCGAACTGATAACCGCTCTTGGAACTGCTGGTTCCACCGGCAAAGGCCTGGGCCAGAGTGAAATCGATGATGCAAGCGTTAGTCGAACTCGGCGATGCGCAACCTGTGGCGGCAGCCGGGCCCAGCGATGACAATGCACCCGCATAGCCCACGGTCGGATATGCCGTCTGATACGCAAGTTCCGCCGTATTGATGGTGCGCATCGAAGCCACCGCAGACGATTCGTTGGCCGCGATTCGCGCTCGCAACAAGTTCGGAATCGCGATCGCAGCGATGATCAAAATAATCGCCACCACGATCAACAACTCGATGAGTGAGAATCCAGCTTGCTTCCGCATCCCCGTGTCCTTCTGCTTTTGTTTAGCCGACATGTTCTTAAGCCGCCCCTCTATCGTTCTGTACGCACTTTAGCGGCCATCGTGGAAGTTACTTGCGTTTCATCCGGGATTCCCTAGATGCTTTGTTTTCAATATGGTCCCAGCTTTTGGCTATGCGGGACTCGAAGTCCGGCGCCAGGCCGGACCCTCCCTCGGCCAGATTTTGGCGGTTCACTGACAACTTGCGTCAGATTGCGACGGCCCTTTGAGACAGGAGAGGAAACGTGCCAAAAGAGGTTCGACTGACGGACGTCCGGTCCGAAAAACAACCTCGGGAAACAAAGAAAAGGGGCACCGGATTTGCTCCGGTGCCCCATTCCTTCAAGCTAACTGGTTACGTCGCTACTACTGCAACACCGTATAAGTAGCGCTCTGGCAAGTTGCTTCGACGCTTTCCGGTGTGGTGCTGGCCGCGGTATTCGGATCGAACCGCAGAACCGCATCCTCAACCGAGCAGAAGCGCCGCACACCTGACTGGTTGTAGCTCAGAGGAGCCGCGCCAGCCACGAACGTGATGTTCGGTCCACCACCCGCACCGGCCGCTGCGTTCATCAGGAACACATAGCCGCTCTTGGAAGCGCTGACGCCGCCCGCGAAGGCCTGCGCCAGGGTGTAGTCGATGATGCAAGCATTGGTCGAGCTAGGAGCTGCGCAGCCCGTAGCTGCACCCGGTCCCAGGGTCGACAAGGCAGCCGCGTAGCCCACGGTGGGATACGCCATCTGGTACGTGACCTGAGCTGTGTTGATGGTCCGCATCGAAGCCACAGCGGACGATTCGTTGGCCGCAATGCGCGCGCGCAACAGGTTTGGAATGGCAATGGCGGCGATGATAAGAATGATCGCTACCACGATCAGCAACTCAATCAGTGAAAAGCCCTTCTGTTTCCGCATTTCCTTTTTTCCCCTCGTCTCGATTAGAAAATTTTGGTCTCAGTTAAGACCCAACTGCCTGTCTGTATCGCACTTGAATGGCCAGAGGGACGGTGGACTCCTGGGGCAAACCTGTTCCGTAAGTCTCATGTTTTCATCGAGCGGAACCTCTTCGGTCATCTGCCCTAGGTACTCTAGGGAGGGCCTTTCTTTGCCGTCAATGTCAGTTTTTGTCTGGGGGCTGACAAGAAGTGTCACATTCTGAGAGTCAGCAACATTGAGCAATTACCGGGCAAAACGGCAAGGGCACCGGATCGAATCCGGCGCCCTATGTAAATCGCATCGTTTCCAGTGGTGCGTTCCCAGCGGGTTTCTCTACTGCAGCACTTGATAGGTCGCGCTGGTGCAGGTGTTGTGCACGCTCTCGGGTGTCGTGCTCGCCGCCGTATTTGGATCGGCGCGGATCACTGCATCTTCCACCGAGCAGAAGCGACGCACCCCCGACTGGTTATAACTCAAAGGAGCTCCACCGGCGACGAATGTAATGTTCGGTCCACCGCCCGCGCCCGGGGCCGCGCCCATCAGAAACACGTAACCGCTTTTCGACCCGCTGACCCCGCCCGCAAAGGCTTGCGCCAGCGTGTAGTCAACGATGCAGGCATTGCTTGAACTTGGCGCCGCGCAACCCGTAGCGGCGGCTGGTCCCAGGCTCGATAGCGCGCCCGCGTACCCCACCGTTGGATATGCCATCTGGTAGGTCACCTGCGCGGTGTTAAGCGTGCGTATCGAGGAAACCGCCGAAGCTTCGTTGGCCGCGATCCGTGCCCTCAGAAGATTCGGAATCGCAATGGCCGCGATGATCAGAATAATTGCCACCACGATCAACAACTCGATCAAAGAAAATCCTTTTTGTTTCCGCATTTATGTCCCGCCCACCTGGGTAGATTTTTTGTAACGCACTGCCCCTCTATGGTACGCAGTTTGCCTACCAATGCCAAAGGGCTCGCTAGAAACCCCGCCGTCAACCGCTAAGTAGAATGATTCCAGCTTGCTACAAGTCCTCGCCGGCCTTCATTGCGAGGCCCCGACCCGTGTTGAGAGGGCTGGCGAGTGATAACCTTTTGCAGTTCCTGTCCACTGCCCTCGGCAGGCCCACATCTGCATCGTGTATTGGCGGAACTTCAGCCCCGATTTATGATGGTCTGCGTTTCAGCCAAATTTTCGAACGCGATTCCGATTATTCCCAACAACGGCCCACCCATGACAACTCCATCGAACCCACTTGAAATTGACGCTGATATCTCCCGCGCCTGGTCAATTCCTGTGGAGTTTTACGCCGATCCCAAAGTATATGACTTGGAGAAGGGGAAAATCTTTCGCCGCCGCTGGCAGCTTGTGGGGCATGCGCAGCAACTCGCTAAGCCCGGCGATTTTTTCACCACAGAGTTGCTCGGAGAACCGTTGTTGCTGACCCGCGGAATGCAGAGCGAACTCCGCGGTTTCTACAACGTCTGCCGTCACCGCGCCGGTCCTCCTGCCGAAGGTTGCGGATCGCGAAAGCTGTTTCGTTGCGGCTATCACGGCTGGACCTACGGCCTGGATGGAAAACTCATCAGCGCCCCGGAATTCGAAGGTCAGCCTGGATTTGACCCGAAGGATTTCTCTCTCGTGCCAGTGCGGGCCGAGGAATGGTTCAACCTGATCTTCGTGAATTTCGATCCTCAGGCGGAACCTCTGCTGAAAAGTCTGAGCGAGTTGACATGGCAGGCAGAGCGCTTTCCGTTCCAGCAAATGAAGTTTTTTGAGCGCCGCACTTACGACATGCGTTGCAACTGGAAAACCTACATCGATAATTATCTTGAGGGCTATCATCTGCCCAGCGTCCATCCCGGGCTAAACCGCGAACTCGATTACAACGCCTACACCGTCGAGCCCCATCGCCGCCACGTCCGGCAGTACAGCCCCATTCGCGGGGCGCAACCGGGCGATAGCACTCCTCGCCGCTATCAGGAAGCCCGCGAAGACCTGACCACAGAGTATTTCTGGATCTTTCCCAACTGGATGTTGAACTGTTATCCCGACAATGTTCAGATCAACATCATTCTGCCGCTCGAGACCGAGCGCACGCTGGCTATCTTCGAATGGTATTTACTCGAGAAAGACCTGGGCAGCGAAGCTGCAAGGGCGTCGGTAGAGTTCAGCGAGCAAGTCCAGATCGAGGACATCGCGATCTGCCAAGCCGTGCAGAGAAATTTTCACTCCCGCAGTTATCAGCGTGGACGTTACAGCGTGAAGCAGGAAAAAGGCGTGCACGCCTTCCACCGCATGTACGCGGAAGTGATGCAGGGCGTGTGATGCCCGAACCTTCAAGCCTGTCATCCTGAGCGAAGTGGCTGCTTCGCGAAGCGAAGCAGCCACGAAGTCGAAGGACCCCACGTCTCCGTCCGCCAAAGTTGGCTTAGCCGGGAATTCTCTCTTCTGTGGTGGAAATCCCTCGCGCCGTTCGCGGACGTGCAAAACGGCTTGAGATCTTTCGACTGCGCCGGATGGTTCGCTCCGCGAACCATCCCACTCCGCTCAAGATGACAGAACTTGATGGTCACTCTACCCCGCCTTCACCAGCATGCACGTGATGTCATCATGCTGCGGCGTGGTCCCCACAAAAGCATCTGCGCTCGCCATGATCCGGCGCAAGAGCTCGTCAGGCTGAGTGCTCGCGCCGGAATTGAGCACCTCCAGCAGCCGCGGCTCGCCATATTCTTCATCCTGGGTGTTCATGGCTTCCACCAGTCCGTCGGTGAAGATGATCAGCCAGTCTCCCATTTGCAACTTCACGCTGCCCGATTCGTAGCGTGCCTCCGCCAGAATTCCTAGCGGCAACCCTCCCGTGGTCAGGCGCTCCACCGCGCCATTATTGCGGCGCAGAATGGGTGCGTTGTGGCCCGCGTTGATGTAGATCAAAGTTTTGTCCGCGGGATTGAACTCCGCCAGAAACGCAGTCGTGAAGCGCAGTCCGCTTTGGCTGTTGGTACAAGCGTATTGATTCATGCCGGCAACCAGATTGCCGAGCGGAGAGGGAGTGGTGGCGAGAGTTCTCAAACTGGCCTGGAAAGTCGCCATGAGTAACGCGGCAGGAATGCTTTTGCCGGCCACATCTGCGACGGAGAGAATGAAGCGTGTGTCTCCGGCAGTTGGCGCGCCGCGCGCAAAAACATCGTAGTAGTCGCCTGCAACCGTATTGGCTGCCCGCGTGGCGAACGCAATGGCCAGGCCTGGCACATCGGGCGGAGTCGCCGGCAGCAGCCAGCGCTGGATGTCGCGCGCGATTTCCAGGTCCCGCTTCATCACCACTCGATCGGCAATCTCCAGCATGAGCAACAGGAAAAGCAGTACACCACCATAGAATTGAAGCGGAAAGGTGCCCACGGTCACCGTTCCGTTCTTGCCAGGAAAACTGTATTCTCCGCCTCCGAAGAGTAGCAGCAAAACGGCCGCCAGCAACATGACCCGCCGTGCCGGGCTCAGTTTCTCCAGAATGGCCCAGCCGAACTCGGAAAGGGTATGAAAAAAGTTGTGCCGCCAGTCCGCTTGCGGAGCCCGTGCCGCCAGGTCGCGAGAATATAGGCGAAAGCTGGTGCGGGCGTCGGTGCGAAACTGTTTCCACAGCTGGCTGAGTTCGAGACCCTCCGTAACCCGCTGCCAAAATCTGCTCAGTCTCCTTCCCGATCCAGGTGGAGGCGCGCCTTGCTGCACTACGGATTGCGGAGTGGGAGGCATTTTCCCAGTGAAGCGAATGGCAGTGAATTATAGACGAGCCAGAGCGCGGATTCCGGCAGGTTTCAGAACAGGTCCATTTGCTCGGCGCGACTGTGCAGTTCGTACGTGCGGGCGACCTCGTGCTCGCCCTGCCTGATGATGCCGTGCTTTTGCCGCAGCTTTGCCATGAGCTGCGAGATGCGTTCGTGGTAGCTCTTGGGAAGAAACGCGCGGCCGTTATATCGCTCCCGATAACTCGCTGCCAGTTGCGGAAACTCCTTCTCGAGAAACGGCAGAAAAACCGCCGCGGAACAAGGCTTGAGAAACAGCGGATTGGCGTGAATGTGCTTGCCTCCAGCCGCAGCCGTCGCCTGCACCACCGCTTCCAGGTCCCGCGGAGAATCTGTGATGCCCGGCAGCACCGGGCAGCAATTGACTCCGGCTCGGATGCCCGCCTCGTTCAGTTGCCGCACCGCCTCCATCCGCAAATCGGGACGCGGCGCTCGCGGCTCGAGAATGCGAGCCAGTTCCACGTTCAGAGTTGTGACGGTCACACTCACCGACAAAAGGTTGCGCTCGCTGATCCTTTTCAGCAGATCAAGATCGCGCGTCACCATATTCGATTTGGTCACGATCCCCAGTTCCAGCCCTTCGTGCAGAGCAAATTCTTCGAGAATCGCCCGCGTCACTTCAAACTTGCGCTCCGCCGGTTGATATGGGTCAGTGGCTGTGCCGATCGCAATCGACTCTCCCGCTTTCACCTGCCGCAATTCCTGCCGCAGCAGATCGCTGGCGTGCTGCTTGACGTAAATCTTTTGCTCGAAGTCCGCGCCGTCGCGCATTTCCATGAATTCGTGGGTATAACGCGCGTAGCAATACTTGCAGGCAAATTCGCAGCCGCGATACGGATTGATGGTCCAGGTAAACGGCATCTGCCGCTTGCTGACGCAGCGGTTGAGCACCGAACGGACCGGCAGCGTGAAATATTCCACCTCGTGGCCGAGACGTAGGCTTTCTCCGGTGGCTGCGAGCCGGGCGATTCCCACGAGCTTATTGGCAGATTGCGGCAGTAAGGGAAGGGTCGCCACGTTATTCGCCTTTTGTTCGCCTAACAATAACGAAGTTTGTCCGCACTGTCAAGGGCCGTGCGGGGTTATACACTTCGGGAAAAATTCGGCTTCACCCCCGCCGAGACAGGATTCCCAAGGGGACAAGGGCGGGGTCAATGAGTGTAATGGCGATTTATCAACAGCTGACTGATCACGTTCGCAGCGCTAGACCGTCCAAGATGGTTGGCCGACATGTTCGCTCTCAACTGTTTGGGACGAGACGTCTTATCTCGGGTGTGTGCATGGGCCTTGCAGCGGAAAGAAGGAGTTACAGCATGGGAAATATTAGCCGTCGCGATTTTCTGGCTGTGGCCGCGGTGCTTGGTGCGGAAGCGGCTTGGGGTCGCTCATTCTCGACTCCCTCGAAGATTTCCTGGCGCGAGCGTCGCGACCTTTTCCCGGAAGGTGTAGCCTCCGGCGATCCCGACAGCAACAGCGTATTGCTGTGGACCCGGCGCGCCCCGCAGCCTAAACCGGCCCAGGAATTGATCGTCGAATTGGCGCTCGACCAGACGTTCCAGCGTGTGATCGCAACTCAGAGAGTGTCGATTTCGGCGGAGGCGGATTGGACCTGTCGTGTGCTGGTCGGAGGACTGAAGCCGGCCCAGGTCTATTGGTATCGCTTTACCGATTCTGAGGGTTCCGGCAGCCGCCTGGGCCGCACCATCACCGCGCCTGCCGATGATGATTCCCGGCCGGTACACTTCGCGTTCGTCAGTTGTCAGAACGCAAACCTCGGAGCGCAGAACGCGTACCGAAGAATGATCTTCGAGGATGAGCACGCTTCTGAGCAGGACCGGCTCAGCTTTGTTCTGCACCTGGGCGACTTCATCTACGAGCTGGTCTGGTATCCGGAGGACCGCGCCACTTATTACGACCGCAAGGTGAGGGAAATCGTTCGTTATCCTCAAGGAGAGAAAATTGACGACTTCCACATCCCAGTGACGGTGGAGGACTACCGTGCTGTGTATCGCAGCTACCTGCATGATCCCGACCTGCAGGACGCTCGTGCCCGCTGGCCCTTTGTTCCCATGTGGGATAACCATGAGTACAGCTGGCAAGGCTGGCAAGCCTTGCAAGTGTTCGACGGCAAAACGCGTCCCGCGCAGACACGCAAGGTTGCTGCCATGCAGGCATTTTTTGAGTATCAGCCCGCGCGTATGGTGAAGAGCGGTGGTCCCTCGTCAGAAGAATTCAACCCACCTAAGGTTCAGGATGCCCCGGTCACTGTTTTCGATGAGCATGGACTCGGGCAAGAGGCCAACAATCTTGCGGCGATCAATAGTCTGAAGGGATACCGGTCGCTCCGCTGGGGCCGGAACGTGGAGCTCATGATCACCGACGAGCGAAGCTACCGATCGGAGGACCCCGGAACCAAGTTCAATGACGCAGATTTCGTTAATAAGGACTATTCGGAGTTCGTGCCTGAGGAGGTGCTTGAGATCATCGATGGCGGCCGGGATTATAACGGAGGCAAACCGCCCAACACTATCCGTTTCGGGGACCTGCAAGTTCCGAACATCCGTAAGGCGGACCCCGCGCAGACCCTGCTCGGAGCCGAGCAAAAAGCGTGGTTTCTGGAACGACTGCGGAATTCGAAAACTACCTGGAAGATCTGGGGAAGCACAACTGCGACGCTGGATATGCGCGCCGACCCGCAGAACCTTCCTCCAGAGATGGTTGCAAGCGCCTGGCCCGGTGCCGGGTATGCCGGCTTTGGCGGCGGGGACGTCAGCACTGCCTATAAGGAGCGCGGTGAAATTTACGATTTCATTCAAAAGCATGCGATTACGGGGTTTGCCACGGTGGCGGGCGACCGGCATAGCTTCTGGGCTGGTTTATCGGCGAAGTCTCTCCCGCCGAAGCCCTTTGACCCCATAGGTGTGGCATTCGTGGTTGGATCAATCTCGGCGCCCGGAATGGTGGAGTCAATGGAACATCACCTGCACAAAGACGCTCCGCTGCGGGCTCTGTTCCTCGGGCAAGGTCCTGGTGACGACCGTCCGCAACCCACTATTAATATGCTAGTGCGTCACGGTGTTCGGTCATGCCTGGAATATGCGAAGAGCGGTGACGTGCAAAAGGCACGCCAGCTTTCCAACCGGGATTTGTCACCGCACTTGTCGTTTGTTGACATGGGCGGCCATGGGTATTCGGTAGTGCACGCAGCAGCGGAACGGCTAGAGACGGATTTCATCTGCCTGCCGCGTCCCATCGTTCGCCAGGACCAGCCGGATGGCGGACCTATTCTCTATCGGGTTCGACACGCTGCCAGGCTCTGGCGCAAGCACGAACGTCCGAATCTCGAGCAGAAGGTGATAGAAGGAGATCCGGCGTTTTCGATTTAGGGATCGGTTCGCAGGAAAATCGCTCCCACGTCGCGATATTAAATGCTCTAGACAATGATCGCTGCGTTAAATTCTATCTCGGTCGCGTGGAGCTCGGTCCCTTTGATTATCCCCGAGCTGATTTCACGCCCCTGCTTTCTGCTTGTTGTTAACAGGCGTTTACACTCATTATCGGGGTTCTGAGTGTTATCAAGACTTTTCGCCAACGATCCGCCGCAATCCCAGTGACGGTTTTCACGCATCACTTCTTATCAAACTGGAGAAACTCGACTGGGGCTCCATTCTCGACAATAAAAGCGACGGTCACGCCCGCTGAGGGTGAGTTGGGCGCAATAAGTATCTCTTTGCCGGCGATTTCAGCGGAGAGATCATCCACTTCGAAGGCGACATGCGGAACCGTACGCACAAGTTCAGGGACCGGCGCTTCAGGTTCGAACCGCATCCACTCGATTCCGTAGGCGCTCGTTTCATATCCAGACACGAACGTCGCATAGGGCTCGATCAGGCGTTCACCTTCTCGACGCTCGGTAGTGGGAATTCCGATGTGATGGTACCGCCTAGTGGAAGTAACTGGTGACTTTTTCACGTGAATAAGTCTAGCCCATGACGGCATCTGTTTCTGTCACTTGTTCAAAACAGGCGTTTACACTCCCCACCCTCGAAACCCGCGACGGGGTGGGGCAACCTTCTTTGTGGTCGTGTAAAGATGGGCCAGTTTTCGAGACCAAAACTTAAGGATGGGCCAGCCCGCCCGCCGCTGCCGCCGCCGGTTTCTCAAACGCTTTCGGATCCACCGCAGGGTTGATCTGAACGGCGCTCGTCTCTGCCACGCTCGAATCCTTCCCGTTCTGCTTGTTCCTGTGAATGCGCGGCAGAGTCAGGCCGTCCTGAGTTTCCCAGTTCTCGAAATCGGTTTCGCCTGCGAATAGCTCGGTTTGGCCCATGGCTTGGTAAGTCTCCCGCAAAATGCGGCCGCTCTGCGGATCGACATACCAACGAATGGTCACACCGGAGCCGCTCACGTCGACAATAACCGCGTCGACGGTGCCGATTTTTTCCGATCCCGCCGCCGCAAAAATAAACGCCGGATCGTGCAAGTGCTGACCGATGTAAACCGGATCGCGCTTGATCTGCTCCATCGTTTCGTTTTTCTGCGCTGGCGGCAGATCGCGCGAGCCCATGCCCTCCGCCGACATGAACCCGGCCTCCGGAGAAACCACCAGCACCAGCGTCCCCTGTGGGGTCTGAATATTCGCCCGCAAGCGGTCTGGGAAAACGATCGTCGCCTGCAACGGAGTCGGAGGGCCGCCGCCACTATCAGTTAAATTCGACTCGATTCGCAGCGACTTCACCGACTTCAGCCTGGCTTCTCCGCCCAGCGCGGCCACGACTTTCGCAGCCGTTGCCACGCCTTCAGCATTTGAAGCGTTCGGCTTGGCCGCCGGTTCAACTTCCGCCGACGGCGGGTGTGGAATCGTGATATCGACGTTGCTCACCGGCCCGAGCGAAGTCAGCGCCTTGCCAAATTCGGACGGATTGCCGACCACCAAAATCGCGAGCTGCTCTTTGTGCAGGTATTTCGGCGCGACCCGAGCCACATCTTCCGGCGTAACTTTTTCTACTCCTGTGCGAAATTTTTCAAGAAAGTCGGGCGGGTACCCATAGAACTCATACGCCATCCGTTCGCGCAACACTTTATCCGGCGAATCGAAATTGAAGACGAACGAATTGAGAATGGAATCCTTGGCCTGCTGAATTTCTGCCGCAGTCAGCGGGTTCTTGGCCAGATTGTCGATCTCATCGTAAATCGCCTGAATGGATTCCACCGTGCTCGCACTCTTGGTCCCCACCGAAAGCCGGGTGATTCCCTGGTGGTCGAAGGCCGTGCCAATGCCGCCGCCCACGCCGTAAGCCAGCCCTTTCAGCGTGCGGATATTGCGGAACAGACGCGAGGAGAACCCTCCGCCGAACGCTTCATTGAAGACCTGGATCGCGTAATAGTCAGCATTCCTGCGCGTTGTTCCCAGTTCCACCATGCGGATGGAACTCTGATTCACATCTTCTTTCGAAACCAGGTAGTAACCCGGCTTGGCCGGATCGAACTTGATATCGGGCTCTTTTGCGGCGGGGCCCGCAGGCAAGGCTCCGAACGCCTCGCGCAGCGTCGCTTCCATTTGTGTGGAATCGAAATCCCCCACTACGCCCACGATCATATTGTTGGGCTGCATATAGCGGTGATGCCAGGCCAGCAAATCCTCGCGGGTCACCGCACCTACGGTCGCGTATTCCGCGATGCGCGCGTAGGGATTTTTCGCGCCATAAGCCAGCTTGGCGGATTCGCGGGAAGCGATTTCACCCGGGTCGTCATTGCGGCGCGAAATCGAATCGAAATATTCCTTTTGCGCCAGATCGAGTTTGTCAGCGCGAAATTCAGGCTCGCGCAACAAGCTGGAGACGACTTTGAATACGTCCGCGAAATCGCCTTTCAGGCACGACCAACTGATCGTAGTGGAATCCGCCAGGCCGTCGGTTTCTACCTTGGCTGCGCGGATTTCGAGAAAGTCGTCGAGCTGATCTCCGGTTTGCGTCTTCGTTCCACCCGTGCGCCAGACTTCGCCATACAGATCGACCAGGCCGGCCTTCTCTGCCGGCTCCGAGCGCGACCCGCCACGAATGCGGACCACCCCGTCGATCAGTGGCAGTTCGTGATCTTCCTGCAGAAAAATCACCAAGCCATTCGGCAAAGCAATGCGCTTGGGTTCCTGCGGCTGGAAAGCAGGCAGCGGCGGAATCTTGATCTGCTGCCAGCTCGAGACCTGTGCGGCCGCACGTGGCGCTGCGATCCCGGCGCAGGCCGCGATCATAATGACGAACGGCAACAATTGCCGAAGCTGCTTCATTGCGCGCCTCCCTTCTGGTCACCAGAGGCAGGTGGCGCCGCGGTCTCGATAATTCCCACCGTCCGGTTCGTCGGGACGAAGGTTTGATTCGCCACGCGCCGGATATCTGCCTTGCTCACCTGGTTGATCCGATCCACCGCGTGGAATAGCTCGCGCCAATCGTCATACCGCGCCTGGTAGGTGGAGAGCTGCTGGGCTAGGCCTCCGTTGCTATCCAGTCCGCGAATCAGATTCGCCTTCGCGCGGGTTTTGATCATCTGCAATTCGTCGTCGCTGATGTCTTCTTTCTTGAGCCGTTCGATTTCCTCGTGGATAGCGTCGGCTACTTCCTTATTGGTATGCCCGGGAAGGGGATAGGCATAAAACGCGAAGAGATGAGGATATTTGTTGCCGGGAAGGCCGCTGAAACCGGCCGAGTAGGCGGCGATCTTTTTATCGCGTACCAGCGCACGGTAGAGCCGCGACGTCCGGCCTTCGGACATCAAGTCAGCGATGGCGTCGTACACCGCGTCGTCTTTACTGCGGTAATCGGGACGATGATAGCCTTCGAGGTAGAGCGGCTGCGATGGGTCCTCCAGCACCACCCGGCGTTCAGAATTCTGCGGCGGCTCGGTGGTGGTGCGTTCGTCGGGCTTGGGCAGCGCGGGCAGCCGTCCAAAATATTTTTCGATGATCGGCATGGCCTCCGCGGCTTTCACGTCCCCGACCACCGCAACCACCATATTGGGAGGGATGTAATAGCGGTCAAAGAAATGCTGCGCATCGGTCGCGGAAAAGGAATTGAGGTCCGACATCCAGCCGATCGTAGGCCGATGATACGGGTGCGCTTGATATGCCGCCGTCACAAACTGCTCGAGCAGACGCCCCACTGGGCTGCTGTCGGTGCGCAGACGACGCTCCTCGATCACCACGTTGCGTTCTTTGTAGAACTCGCGCATCACCGGATGCAGAAACCGCTCCGACTCCAGATACGCCCACAGCTCCAGCCGGTTCGAGGGCAGGGAATAGTGATACGCCGTTTCGTCGTCGTTGGTGAAGGCGTTCAAACCCTCCGCGCCATTGCCCTCGAGAATCTGCGGAAACGCGTTGGGCTTCACATATTTCTGCGCTGCTGCGATTGCGTCTTGCCAGGCGTTCTCCAGGTCCTTAAGTTTTTGCTCATCGCGGCCAACGGGTTTGTCACGTTCGGCAATGTAAGCGGCGTAGTTCTCCTCCACTTTGGCCAGCGCGGCTTTCTCCGCCGGATAATCGGTCGTGCCGATTTTGTCCGTGCCCTTGAACGCCATGTGTTCGAACATGTGCGCCAGCCCGGTTTTGCCCATGGGGTCCTGCACTGAGCCGGCATCCACGTGAGTAAAAAAAGAAAACACCGGCGCTTCCGGACGTTCGCAGATCACCACGGTCAATCCGTTAGCCAGCTTTTTCACGGTAACGCGCTTTTCGAACGAAGCCAGGTCCTGGGCAGCGGCGAGGGCCGCAAGCAGAAGAAATAAGATGACCAATTTGGCCGAGCGGGATTTCATTGCGCCTCCACGGAGGTTGGACGGATCAGAGCGGTAGAGGTTTGAAGTTACGTGGCGAGCGGGGAAGTTGTCAAACCAAGCACTGAGTTCGGCGGAGCCCTAAAATCCGGAACCACGAAGGGCACAAAGTTACACTAAAGTGAAGTCCTAGGGTTTCCTTCGTGTACCTCTGTGTCCTCTGTGGTTAACTGCCTTTTTCTTGGCAGGCGCCCGTCTTCAGAATGCCCCGCCGCGCGTTGTGCGCCCGGCGCACAAGGTCCGAAGTGGTCGGAAGGGTCTCAGGGGCGACTTGGTCGGCAGAAATCCCCTGGAGGCCAATCCCTCAATTCGCTCCGGACACCTTTATACTGATCGGCGGCGTTGGCCCGCAGCGGAGGCAGGCTTGAGCAATCCACCAGTGGTCGATATTCAGGGCAGGCACTTGAAGCTGTCGAACCTCGACAAAGTCCTCTATCCCGCGGCCGGATTCACTAAGGGCCAGGTCATCGATTACTACGCCCGCGTCGCGCCCTACCTGTTGCCGCATCTTACAGGGCGTCCGTTGACCATGAAGCGCTACCCCGATGGCGTGGACGCGAAATTTTTCTACGAGAAAAATGCTCCCAAGCATCGTCCAGATTGGGTGAAGACTACGCCGGTCTGGAGCGAAGGCAACCGCCGGACCATGGATTACCTAGTGGCCGGCGATCTGCCTACGCTGGTTTGGCTGGCCAATTTGGCGTCCCTCGAGTTACATCCATCGCTTTCTTTGGGCAGCGACCTCGCGACTCCGACCGCCATGGTGTTTGATCTCGACCCCGGCCCGCCGGCCAATATCGTGCAATGCTCGCAGGTCGGCTTGTGGCTGCGCGAAATTTTCGAGCATTTCGGCTTGCAAAGCTTCGCCAAGACCTCCGGCTCGAAGGGATTGCAGATTTACGTTCCCCTGAACACGCCGGTCAGCTACGAACAGACGAAATCGTTTGCGCACGCCCTCGCGCGGCTGCTGGAGCAGGAGCATCGCGACCTGGTAGTTTCAGAAATGAAGAAAGAAGTGCGCACCCACAAAGTGTTCATCGACTGGAGCCAGAACGACGAGCACAAGACCACCATCGGCGTCTATTCTCTGCGCGCGCGCGAGCGGCCCACAGTTTCGACCCCGGTGAAATGGGATGAAGTCGAGCACGCACTCAAAAAGAAGGATGCAGGCTTGCTGGTGTTTGAAGCCCCCCACGTGCTTAGTCGAGTTGAAAAGATGGGAGATCTGTTCGAGCCGGTACTGAAGCTGAAGCAGAAATTGCCGAAGCTGGCGGGGATGGGCGAGGTCTCGGTGGATCTGGCGGCGCAAGCGGAGGAGAAGCCGAAGTCTCAGGCAAAGACTAAGAAAAGTGCATCCGCCAGCACTCTCCCGAAGAAAAGCAAAAAGGCGCGAAAGGCATAATCTCGGACTTTACGGCGGCGAAATCATCCATGGCACAACTCTACGCTGGCACTTCCGGATGGGCGTACCCGAGCTGGAAGCCGGATTTCTATCCCGCCAAGTTGCCCAAGCGAAGTTTCTCCAGCATTACGCCACGCAACTCAACACCGTCGAGGTCAACTTCACCTTCCGTCAACTGGTCAAAGAAACGACAGTGCAGAAATGGATCGAGCAGACTCCCGCAGGTTTTCGTTTTGGCGTAAAAGCTCACCAAGTGATTACGCACATCAAGCGGCTAAAGAAGACCGAAGATTTCGTCCCGCGCTTCTTGAGCACGATTGAGCCGCTGGCGAGGGCAGAGAAACTGGGCCCGGTTCTGTTTCAACTTCCGCCCAATCTGAAGGCGGACGCTGCGTTGTTGGCAGAGTTTCTGGCCGTCCTGCCCCGCGCCGTGCCATCAGCGTTCGAATTCCGCCACGATTCCTGGTTGACCTACGAAATCTTCGACCTGTTGAGGAGCAACAACCGCGCTCTCTGCGTCGCCGAGACCGAAGAGCGCACCACGCCCGACGTCGTGACTGCCGATTTTTGCTATTACCGCTACCGCAAGCCAAGCTATACGGACGACGAGAGGAAAGCCATGGCTACGCGGATTCGTGAGCATCTCACCGCCGGCCGCAACGTCTTCGCATACTTCAAGCACGAAGAGACGCCGGAAGGGGCTTTATCGGCGGTGGAGATACTGAAAGAAATTCGTTAACCACAGAGAGCACAGAGGAACACAGAGGAGTTCGCACCGACCGACCTCGCTTCAGTTCTCTGTGCTCCTCTGTGCCCTCTGCGGTTCAATTTTCTGCATCTCTCTCATCACTTTTCCCAGCGTCCGATAACGGGCATACTCAACTAGTGCCCTCCGATGCCAACTCCCGCACGGTCTCTTCCTTTCTTGACTATTTGAAGATCGAGAAAGGCCTGGCCCGCCTGACGGTAGCGGCTTATACGACTGACATCGGCCAGTTTGCCGGGTTCCTCGAAACGCGCAAACGCACGCTGCTGAGCGCTCGCCGCAATGACGTGCGGGAATTCATGCAGCAGTTGTTTGCCAACTCAGTCGATGGACGTTCGGTCGGCAGAAAGCTTTCGGCCCTCCGCCATCTCTATCGCTACCTGCTGCTCGATAAACTCATCGTGCACGATCCCACACTGAACATCGACTCGCCAAAGCAGTGGAAAGTTCTGCCCAAGGCGTTGGCGCGCGACGAGATGGAAGCCATGCTGAAAGCGCCGCAAGTGATTTCTGATAGCAAGCTCGCAGCGGCCATCGCCTCGCGTGACCGCGTCATGCTGGAGGTTTTTTATGCTGGTGCGCTGCGGGTTTCCGAGATGACCGGAATCAAGCTGGAAGACTTGAAACTCGATCTCGGCTACGTGTTGGTTCGCGGCAAGGGTGACAAGGAACGTATCGTGCCTCTAGGCCGCTCCGCGCAGGATGCTTTGACGGATTACATCAAGAATGCGCGCCCCGTGCTGGCGGCGGGCACGAGTTCTGCATTTCTCTTTCTCGGCCGTGGAGCAAAAAAGCTGACGCGGCAACGGGTTTGGCAGATGGTAGGCTCTGCCTCGGCCACTGCAGGACGCCATGCCAGCCCGCACATGCTCCGTCATTCCTGCGCCACCCACATGGTGGAAAATGGCGCCGACCTGAGAACGGTGCAGACGATTCTGGGTCACTCCGATATTTCTACGACGCAGGTGTACACGCACGTGGCGCTGGACCGGCTGAAGAGTGTCTACCGGAAGCACCATCCGCGGGCAAGAGCAAGATGAAGGGTGACCACGGAGTCACAGAGACACAGGAAGAAATTTTCGATTTCTCGGTGCCTCAGTGTCTCCGTGGTGAATGAGTGTGAGATCGATGAACACTAAGGCAAACAGAACTATTGTCGGCAAAGCCGTCGATCAGTTTCTGCGTTCTTTGCGGGAACGCAATGCTTCG
Organism: uncultured Acidobacteriota bacterium; assembly: GCA_963759395.1. Taxonomy (GTDB): domain Bacteria; phylum Acidobacteriota; class Terriglobia; order Terriglobales; family Acidobacteriaceae; genus CAVWZH01. Next base: position 1,759,488 of record CAVWZH010000007.1, read on the forward strand.
CCGCACACCATCAAAGCCTATAGCGGAGATCTCGAGAGCTTTGCCAACTATGCCGGCTCGCGGACCTGGAAGGAAATCGATCACCTCACCATCCGTGGATTTCTCTCACATCTCTACGAGAAAGGCCTGAGCAAAACGTCGGTCGCCCGCTCGCTGGCGGCAGTGCGCTCGCTTTACCGCTGGCTGGCGCAGGAAGGTGTGGTGGAGCAGAACCCTGCAAAGCTGGTTTCGACACCGAAGCTGCCCAAGAAATTGCCCCGCGTTCCGACCATCGAGGAAATGAACATGGTTCTCGATGGCGAAATGCCAGAAGTCGCTTCGTTTCCGGAACGCGACCGTTTGCTGCTGGAGTTGCTCTATGGCTGCGGCATCCGCAATTCCGAACTGGTGGGGATCAATGTCGACGACATTCGCTTGAGTGCGGAGGCGATCCTGATCCGTGGCAAAGGGAAGAAAGAACGCTATGTGCCCTTTGGCGACTCGGTGAAGACAGCGCTCACCACCTATCTTCCCAGTCGCCAGCAAGTCGTAGCGGCTCACACGCAGAATAATGCCGCATTGCTCATCAACCACCGCGGCGGCCGTCTCACCACCCGCAGTGTGGGAAGAATCATCAAGAAAATCGCAGTGGCCAAGGGCTTGCCGCCCGATGTGCATCCCCACACTCTTCGCCACGCGTTCGGAACGCACCTGCTCGAAGAAGGTGCTGACCTGCGAGCCATCCAGGAGATGCTGGGCCACGAGCGGCTGTCGACGACTCAGCGTTACACCCAGCTTTCGATGAAACATGTGCTGGACGTTTATGACCGGACGCATCCGCGGGCGAAATAGCTGGGCAGCCTGCACTAAATTGTCATCCTGAGCGGAGAAACTGGCCCGCGAAACGGCCCAGTTTCGGAGTCGAAGGATCCCCAATTCCTAGTGGGACAGGCATAGGCTTTCCGGGGAATTTTCATCGTTACTTCCAATTCCCCGTGAGAATGCCTCTTAACCTCACAGCAGGCGCATGCGGACAAGGGATTCTTCGACTCTGCGGCTGTTTCGCTCCGCGAAGCAGCCACTCCGCTCAGAATGACACTTTATTGGCGCCGCAACTCCTCCCACATCTCCACCACGCGCGCCTTCAGGTCGGCTGTGAGCTTCTCGTACGCCGCTTCTGAGGCCTCGGATTCTGGCGGGGGAACGATGGGTTTGCCGAATTTCATCTTTACGGGCGCAAATTTCTGGAAGAACTTCTTGCCCCGCGGCCAGACATCCTGAAAGCCTTCGATCGCAACCGGCACGATAGGCGCTTGCATGTGAATGGAGAGAATCGCGGCGCCCTTCTTGAAGATCTTGGGTGCGCCGTCAATGCTGCGCTCGCCCTCGGGATACAGCAAAAGCACGCGGCCATGACGTAAGCCAAAAGCGCCCGCCCGCATCGCCGGAACCAGGTTGGCGTCGGGATCGACGACGACTACGCGCAACCAGCGGGCGAGTACCCGCATAGGGCCCGAGCCGAAAATGTCGCTTGTCCCCACGGCAAAAGTGTTGTGAAACACGCGCCATGGCAGAAATGCCGCCATGATGATTGGATCGATATAACTCTGATGGTTGGGGCAAATAAGGAATGGACCAGACTCCGGCAATTTTTCCAGAGCCGTGACGTGCGCCGGAAAGCGATTGACGGCGAACATCTGCATCACACGGCTCACGCCAAACCAGAAGCGCTCGGCGATGGGGTTGGCCTTGACCAGCGCCAGCACGTCAGGATCGGTAGGATCTTGGCGCAGAACTTGCTTCCAGCCGGCAAATTGTTGGCGTGTACCTGTTTCTCCGCCGGCAGCGCTTTCCCGGACCGCGTCCACGAATTCGCGGACAGTATAAATTTCGGCGAGGCGCGATTCCTCGAGGTCGCCGCCCAGCTCTTTTTCCAGCGCCACCAGCAGTTCAATACGCTGCATGGAGTCGAGGCCAAGATCGAGTTCCAGACTGTCCGTGGGCCGAATCACTTCTGGCGGAGTGCTTAAAGCGTCTCGAATGACCTTGAGTGCGCCCTGAACGTCAGGCTGGTCGAGCCAGACAACGTCCTCATCGGTCAGCGGCCTTTCCGAGGCGAGAGCTGAATCCTGGGATTGCCCTTTTTCTCGATTCGCGCGCACCGTCTTTTCAATCTCGAATCGTTTCAGCTTCCGTGTGGTCGTGCGGGGCAGGTCCGATTGCCAGATTTCGTAGCTGCCGATGCGCTTGGTCGAAGGCAATTTTGCGGAGAGACCTTCAACGTCGAAACGGATCACTTCTTTGGCGTTCACGATTTTGCGCTGTTTCAGCAGTTCGAAGTTGGGCACCACGACCGCATAGAGCCGGTCAGATGTAGGATCGCCGGGCCGACCCTCAAGCCCCATAACGCAGATTTCCTTGATAAACGGAGATTGCAGGTAATGCGCTTCGACCTCTTCGGGATAAACGTTCTTGCCATTGCTGAGAACGATCACATCTTTCTGGCGGCCCGTTATGAAAAGATTGCCGCGAGCGTCGAAATAACCCAAATCGCCAGTGTAGAGCCAGCCGTCGCGCAATACCGCGGCCGTGGCATCGGGACGGTTCCAGTAACCTTTCATCACGATGGCGCCACGAATCGCGATTTCGCCGGCAGGTGGGGCGCCTTCTTCCTGCGGTTGGGGATCGACAATCCTGCCTTCTACGCCGGGCAGCGGCGGCCCCACCGAGCCAATCACATTGTGCTTCTTGGAGGTGACGAACGCGGCGCCTGTGGTTTCCGTGAGTCCGTAGGCTTGGAGCACGTCGATGCCAAGGGCGTAGAAGTCTCGTCCAATCTGCGGATCAAAGCGCGAGCCGCCCGTTATGAGATAACGCATTCCCTCGCCGAACGTGGCGTGCAGCTTGCCGAAAAAGATTCGCCCGGCATTGATGCCAACTGACCGCAGCGCACGATTTACATTCATCAGCGCCTTCAGGCCCGCCTGCGCCAGGCGGCCGCGCCGCGCCACCTCTTTGAAGATGCGTTCGTGAATGAGATAGAAAAACTGGGGAACAACCGCGAACAGCGTGATTTGCCGCTCCTGCAGCGCGCGCAGCAGTTCAGTAGTGTTCAGCGTTTCCAGGTACACCACCCGCGCGCCCTTGACCAAGGGCAAAAGCAGATTTGCCATCTGGGAAAGCACATGAAACAGCGGCAGCACGCCCAGGACGGCATCTTCATGGCTGACTTGTATCCACTTGAATACTGCGTCTACCTCGCCGAGCAAGTTGCCGTGCGTCAGCATGACACCCTTGGGGTCGGCCGTGGTGCCGGAGGTGTAAAGAAGGGAAGCGATGCCTTCCGTCGGAGACTCAACCGGAATAAAGTTTTCCGGGCTGGCGGTGAAGATGCCATCGAGGTCGGCCATGGGTGTAGCTGGTTCGGCGGAACGTTCGATGGCGCGCGCGGAATCGGTCAGCACGATCTTTAAAGGCAACTCGGCAGCCGCATGCGCCGCAGTCGGGAAGTGTTTGCTGTCGCAGAAGATGAGGAAAGCGCCGCTATCTTTCAGCAGCTTGGTGACCTGGTCGGTGTGCAGCGCGGTATCCAGCGGGACGGCAGTATGCCCGGCCGCAATGATTCCGAGGAATGCCATCACCCAACGGGGATGGTTATCAGCCAGGATGGCGCATCGCGTACCCGGCTCCAAGTTCTGCTCGCAGAGCCAGCAAGCGATGGACTCGGCCATGCGCCGGGTTTCAGCGTAGGTATAGCTCTCTACGCGGTCGCGGCGCTGGATTTCCAAAGCGACCTGTCGCGGCCAGCGCTGTGCACACTCGACGAAAGTGGCATAGAAAGTTGGCATGAGTCAGGTAAGGAGTGGTCAGCGAGGAAATATACATGAAATCAGGTGGCGGTGTGTTAGCAGAGAACCCATGGCACTCTCACTTCACTTTGCTTACCGCTTGCATCCGTGATATCATGATATCAAACAAGGGAGTTGCTTATGGCCCAGCTTGTCGTCCGTAATATAGAAAATGCTGTGAAGGCCCGCCTGCAGCGCCGCGCCCGGGGCAACGGGCGTAGCATGGAAGAGGAAGTACGGGACATTCTGCGCAGCGCGGTGAATCAAGACGATACCCCGGCCGGTGCGTTGGGCACGGAAATTGCAGAATTGTTCGCTGGACACGGCCTTGACTTCGAGGTGCCTGAGTTACGCGGCCGTGAAATCCGGCCTCCGTCGTTTAAGCGATGATTGTTCTGGATACGAACGTGCTGTCGGCCTTGATGCACGAGACGCCTGACAAGCGGGCTGTCAGCTGGCTTGACCGGCAGCCGCGCACGTCCATCTGGACAACCTCCATCACCTTGCTTGAAGTTCGGTACGGGCTACACCTCTTGCCAGTGGGAAAACGCCGGTCGGCGTTGATGGCAGCGTTCGAAGGGACCTTGGACAAGATCGACCACCGCGTGCTTTCGTTCGATGCGGCTTCAGCGGAACTGGCGGGTGACCTCATGGCGTCTCGCCACAAGAAGGGGCGGCCCGGGGATTTGCGGGACACAATGATCGCAGGTATTGTGCTCGCCCAACATGCCACCTTGGCGACCCGCAATACGCCGCACTTTGACGATCTGTCCGTTCCCCTGATTAATCCATGGAGTGCCTGAATTTCGGGTAACGCGAGTGCCGCTCCCTACACGCCCTTCCCGCATCTAATGTGCTAGGCTTCTAAACACCGGGCGTGCGCCCTGTGAAGGAATCTCAGCTTTGATTAACACCCTAGCCGCCAAGATTTTCGGCACCAAGAACGAGCGTGAAGTGAAGCGCCTGATGCCTCAAGTACAGGCCATCAGCGCGCTTGAGCCCGAGATGCAGAAGCTCTCGGATGAGCAGCTCCGCGCCAAAACCGACGAATTCCGCCAGCGGGTCCAGCAGCGGCTGAGCCGGATCCCCGATGAGCCCGACGCCGATTTCGACCGCCTTAAGGAAATTGAAGAAGAGCGCAGCCAGGCGCTAAAAGAAGTCCTCGAGGAAATTCTGGTCGAGGCATTTGCCGTGGTACGCGAAGCGGGACGCCGCGTGCTCAACATGCGGCATTTCGATGTGCAGCTTATCGGCGGCATGGTTCTGCATAGCGGAACGATTTCCGAGATGAAGACCGGCGAGGGCAAGACCCTGGTGGCAACGCTTCCGGTTTATCTCAACGCGCTGAGCGGGCGTGGCGTGCACGTGGTTACGGTGAATGACTACCTGGCCAAGCGCGACTCCGAGTGGATGGGCAAGCTCTACCGCTTCCTTGGCCTCTCGGTCGGCGTGATTGTGCATGACCTCGATGACAACGAGCGGCGGGAAGCCTATGCAGCCGATGTAACCTACGGCACCAACAACGAATTTGGCTTCGACTACCTGCGCGACAACATGAAGTTCGACCTCAAAGACTGCGTGCAGCGCGGGCACAATTTCGCGATTGTCGACGAAGTGGATTCCATCCTGATTGACGAAGCCCGTACACCGCTGATTATTTCCGGCGCGAGCGAGGAATCTACCGACAAGTATTACAAGGTCAATCGCATCATACCCAAGCTGGAAAAAGGGGAAGAGATCGACACCGCTCCCGGCGAGCCCAAGGTGCTTACTGGCGATTTTGTGGTCGACGAGAAGCACCGCAATATCACCGTGACCGATGAAGGCTGGGAGAAAGTGGAGCAGTTGCTGGGCATCGGCAACATCGCCGACCCGGAAAACTGGCCGCTGAAGCACCACGTGGAGACTGCCGTCAAGGCCCACGCGCTCTACCGGCGCGATGTGGAATATGTGGTGAAAGACGGCGAAGTTATCATCGTCGACGAATTCACCGGACGGTTGATGCCTGGACGCCGCTGGTCCGACGGCCTGCACCAGGCCGTCGAAGCCAAAGAAAACGTCAAGATCGAACGCGAGAACCAGACGCTGGCCACGATCACTTTTCAGAATTATTTCCGCATGTACAAGAAACTTGCGGGCATGACCGGCACTGCGGAAACCGAAGCCACCGAGTTCGACAACATTTACAAGCTGGAAGTTACGGTGATTCCTACCAACCGGACTCTGCTGCGTATTGAGAACCCTGACATTGTCTATCGCACCGAAAAAGAAAAGTACTACGCAGCTGCAGACGAGATTCACAAACTGAATGAAGCCGGCCAGCCGGTCCTGGTGGGCACCACGTCGATCGAGAAATCGGAGCGGCTCTCAGAGTTGCTCAAGAAAAAAGGCCTCAAGCACGTCGTGCTGAATGCCAAATACCACGAGCGCGAAGCGGAGATCGTGGCCCAGGCCGGCCGCAAGGGCATGGTCACGATCGCCACCAACATGGCCGGCCGCGGCACCGACATTCTGCTCGGCGGCAACCCCGAATTCATGGCCAAGCAGGAATGCGTGAAGAAAGGCATTGCGCAGCCGCTGCGGGCGGCACAGGGCAAAATCCTGGTCGATGTGGACCAGACCAAAAGCACGGTTTGGTATTACGGCGGCAATGAGTACGTTGTCCCCACCGAGCAGTGGAACGAAACCTTCAACCGCTACAAAGCCCAGACCGACAAAGAGCACGATGAAGTCACCGCCACCGGCGGCCTGTTCATTCTGGGCACCGAGCGTCACGAGGCGCGGCGCATCGACAATCAGCTTCGTGGACGTGCCGGCCGCCAGGGCGATCCCGGAGCGTCGCGCTTTTATCTTTCGCTCGAAGATGACCTCATGCGCATCTTCGCCAAGGAGTGGGTCTCGAATTTGCTCCAGCGCTTAGGCATGGAAGAGGGTGTGCCCATCGAGTCAAAGATGATTACGCGCCGCATCGCCAAGGCGCAGGAAGCCGTGGAAGCGCAAAACTTCGAAGCCCGCAAACATCTGCTCGAGTACGACGACGTGATGAACAAGCAGCGCGAGGCGGTCTATGGCCTGCGCCATCAGCTGCTGCAAGGGGTGGACCAGAAAGATCTGATTCTCGAAGACTATGTTTCGGGAATCCTGGGCGAAGTGCTTGACCAGTATTGCGACCTCAAAGCCCATCCCGCCGATTGGAACCTGAAGGGTTTGAAGGACGCGATCTTCACCCGATTCGGAGTCGACATTCTCGCGGAGGGGATCAAACCGGAGACACTCAACCGCCAGGAACTCGGCGACGCAATCTTCCAAAAACTCAAAGAGCGTTACGAGGCGAAAGAGAACCTCATCGGCCCCGATGCCATGCGCTATCACGAGCGCATGATCATGCTGAGCGTGCTCGATTCTCAGTGGAAAGACCACCTGCTCAGCATGGACCACTTGAAAGAAGGCATTGGCCTGCGCGGTTATGCCCAGCACGATCCGCTGGTCGAATATAAGCGCGAATCTTTCGATATGTTCGAAGCCATGATGCAGCGCTTCCAGGAAGAGACGGTGCGTTATCTCTACCTGATGCAGATTCTGGGACGCGAACCTGCTGCGATGGGAACAGGCGGCGGCCCCGGCGGGCAAGATCGGGAGGCCGCGGAAGCGGGTGTCTCGGCAGTAATTTCGGGTGGCGGCTCGGGCGGCAACGGCCGCCGGCCCGCGCAAGCCGTCGCCACATCCGTGGACGAACTCGAAGAGGCCTTCCAGCGCCGGAAACGGCGCGAGCTCGATCAGGCTCGCATGGCCGGCTCGGGAGATATGCAACCCGTACAACAGGTAGTACGCGGCGCTGCGAAAATCGGCCGCAACGATCCTTGTCCGTGCGGCTCGGGGAAGAAATACAAGAAGTGCTGCGGGGCCAAGGCGTAGTCGAAGTTTCAGCTGGCGCGATCATCCTGAACAGTTCTTCCCTCCCACGCGGAACGGCCTTAGCCGTGAGCGGTCTAACTCCAGCCCGTCGTCGATGAGGTAAACCCGGCTACAGCGTGCTCAGGAGTACAATGGAATTGTCCGAGCGTTGGAGGGTGACATGATCGCTCTTCGACTTGTGCATCTTATCGAAACTCATTCCGACGAACTGGCCTCCGGCCTGGTCCAAAAGCTCCAGAGTTCTCCTCACACGCAAGATCTGCAGAAAGTGCCGGTCAGCGAACTCCGCGAACGCGCATTTGAAATCTATCGCCATCTCAGCGAGTGGCTCTTGCATTCCAAAGAAGACGAGATTGAGCGGCTGTACGCCGCCGTGGGCGCTCGCCGGGCCACGCAAGACGTGGCTTTGGCCGATGTTTGCTGGGCCATCATGCTGACCAAAGAGAACCTGTGGGACTTCGTGGAAGACCAGGGTTTTTTGAAGTCGTCACACGAACTTATGGGGGAGCTGGAGTTGTTGCGTTTGCTCGACCATTTCTTCGATCGCGCGCTTTGCTACGTGGTCGAAGGCTACGAGCAGATGCATGCTCTCAAGGTGGCATGAGGAGACCGTGGCCGTGCGCTGCGGCCGCCCGTATGCGCCGCAAATCGGGAAGTTCCTGCGCGTTGCGTTGAACCTCAATTCTACTTTTCTGTCTTCCTCAGCAGGAACGATTTCACGACAATGTTATTGGGGTGCAGCCCCACTGGGATCATGGTGAGCAGGGAATACTCGCCTGGTTCAAACTTCTTGTGCGGCGTTCGCTTTTGAATCACGGTCACGTCGCCCGATTCGGAGTTGAGCACCAGCAAATAGTTCTCACTGCGGGAAAGCGCCAGCCCATCCGGATGGCTGCCCACGGGCAGCGATGCGATCACCTTGCCGATATCGATGTCGTAGACCGCGACGTTATCCGAACCGAAATTGCTCACGTAAAGTCGTGAGTTGTCCGATGTAACCAACCCACGCGCCGGCTTCGTGCCGATCAGGTAACTTCCCGCGACCTCGTTAGTAGTAGTCTCGATAATCGAGATGTTGTCGGAATCGAAGTTGGTCACCACCAACTCGCCGCCGTCGGGTTTCACTGCCAGATGCACCGGGGTTTTCCCCACGTCGAGCAAAGCCAACAATTTGTCCGTCCTCAAATCGACTGATGCCACCTGCGCGGAACCGGTGCAGGCCACAAAAGCCTTGCTGTCATCTGGCAGGATCGCAATGTCTTCAGGTTGCTGGCAGACCGGAACGGTGCTGCGGACCTTGAGCGGCCCAGCGTCAATCAGCGAAACCGTGTTATCGCCGCGGTTGCTGACGACCAGGGTTTTTCCATCCGGCGAAACCCGCGCCAGACCGGGAGCGATGCCCACGCGAATGTTCGCCAGAACGATCCGTTTTTCAAGATCGAGCACGGAGACATTGTTCGATCCGGAATTGGCCACGTACCCGCGTCTTCCGTCGGCGGACACATCAATGAAATATGGCTTGCCGTGAACGCCAATCGTGGCCACCACTTCGTTGCGCTCGGCGTCGATCACGCTCACGTTATTCGACCCGCTGTTCACTACGTAGACTTCGTTTTTCTTGCTATTGGCCGCGATGCCTGTGGGTTCGCTGCCAACTTTGATTGTCTTGGTCAGCTCGAAGGTACGCAGATCAATCACGCTGACCGAGTTGCTTTTCCCATTGGTGATGTAAGCGTATTCGCGGTACGCAGGTCCGTAATCAGGAAGTTCGCGCTCGTAGAGATACCACCAGCCGAGGCCGGCAAGGATCGGGACGAAAACAAAAATGATGAGAAGCTTCTTCAAGGCAGCAGCCCTGGCGAAAGAAGCAAGACTATCAGACCAGAGAGGGGGGGAGATGGAGACGGGGGTGCCCCAGGTCTCGCCGGTTTTGCAAGACCTGGGATGTTGAACTCGGACTTCACAAAATGTCCCCGCGTCTCGCAACACCGGCGAGACACGGGGCACCCCCGCTCTCTTGACCTAGTATGTTGACTTCACGTGCGCGCGGCGAACGACGAGGACCCCTGCGATTGAGATTACACTCATGTAGATGGCGTAGATGAGAGTTGGAGCAAATTGAGACTGGAAGATAATGTTCATGAGTGACAGGAAGAATCCATAGAGAATCGCGATAAACGAAAGTATTTCTGCAAGCAGCAAGGTCACCCCAGATTTTGCGACAGCTAGTCCAGACAAACAGAGTCCTAAACCAAGGGTGGAGATCACGCATCCGATCGCGCTTACACCAATTGAGGGCATCGAATGAACAGCGCCGCCGAAAAGCCCGCCGAAGGCCATAACGAAAATACCCAGCACGAAAAGTGCGACTACTGTTACCGCTTTCATGGATAGTGCACGCTCTAGGCGAGGTTTATTTCTTGACTAGCCGGTCTCAAAATCCCCGCCCTGTCGCAAAAACCGCGACAAGGATGGGGCACCCACCGGATAGATGAACGCAAGATTACTTGCTCACCACCACCGGCTCCCGCGCTCCCACTCCCGCCACTGTCCTGCCCACCACCGGAGCGATCTGCCGCACCTGGGCCATGAGTTCCTCGAACTGTTCGGGATAGAGCGACTGCATGCCGTCAGAGAGCGCCTGGTCCGGCGCGTGGTGGACCTCGACGATCAAACCGTCTGCGCCCACGGCTACGGACGCGCGCGACAGCGGGGTGACTTTGTTGCGCTTGCCGGTCCCGTGGCTCGGGTCCACGACGATAGGCAAATGGCTGAGGCGCTGCACCGCGGGCACCAGGCTGAGGTCGAGGGTGTTGCGGGTGTGGTCGGCGAAAGTGCGCACGCCACGCTCGCACAGGATCACGTTGTAGTTGCCTTCACTCATCACGTACTCAGCCGCCATGAGAAATTCCTCGAGCGTCGCCGACATGCCACGTTTCAGCAGCACAGGCTTGCGTGCTCGCCCGGCACGCTTGAGCAGCGAGAAATTCTGCATGTTGCGGGCGCCGATCTGGATGACGTCGGCGTACTCTTCCACCAATTCCAGCGATTCGTTGTCAATCGCTTCAGTGACAATCTTCATCCCGAACTTGTCCCGCACCTCGGCCATGATCTTCAGGCCTTCTTCTCCCAAGCCCTGAAATGAATAGGGCGAAGTACGCGGCTTGTAGGCTCCACCCCGGAAAAACTGCGCCCCCGCGCGTGCCACGCACTCGGCGGCGGCGAACGCCTGTTCCCGATTTTCAATGGCGCAAGGGCCGGCGATGATGGCCAGCGCCGAACCGCCACAACTGGCATTGCTCCCGGGAAAAGTGATGACCGTCTTTTCTTCCTTGAAGTCCCGGCTGACCAGTTTGTAGGGTTTCGAGACCCGGATCAGCTCCTGCACGCCCGGCATTTCTTCCAGCGTGCCCACTTCCACCTCGCCCTTGTTCCCGGTGACACACACTGCCGTCCGCTGCGCACCCGGCATGGCGTGAGCGCGGTACCCGAACGATTCGATCTTCTGGCAGACGGCGCGCACTTGTTCTTCTGTGGCGTGCGCCTGCATGACGACTAACATTGGTCAGTCCTTGGTGTGAAATCGCCTGGGGGCGGCTGCTCTCAGCCGACGAGCCGCGAACGGCCAAGTAGATTGAGTTTATCCCGCTTCGGCCTGCACCGCAAACGATGCAGTAAGTTATAGAGAAAGCGGCATTTAGTTCGTCCTGCGCTGGAATATCTGCACGGTGTAAGTGGAAGTTGGCTGGTATGCTTTGGCTTCTTGCCCCCAGCGATATTCGCTTTGCTGCAGAATGTCCACCACGCCGTCCAGATCGTAGTGTTCCTGTACGAATTTCTGCGACCAGCTCAAAATCTGGGTATCAGAATCCGGCCGTACCACCCAGGAAAAAGGCACATTCACCTGGACGATGAATTCCGGTTGCGCCCGTTCGATTTCAGAGATCATCTCGTTCTGCATGGTGCGAGCATACTTCTGATTCTCCATCAGCGGGTAAACGTAGATATAGCCAGTCGCGGAGTGACGCTGGGCATAGAAAAAAATCTCCGGCTCGGACCCCAACACCGCAATTCGCGCGTCCGGCGAGGTATGGGCCTTGATGTACTCTCCGATCTTGGGCGCTTCCGGAAACGGATTGGGAGCGTACAGACTCTGGCACGCCACCATAGGCTCCATCTCGAAAAGAAATTCCCGCTGCGCGGCCAGTGAATAAGTGAAGGCAATCGCAAAAAGCACTCCCGGCACAAAGCGCCAGGCTCCGGTTTTGTCACGTTCTTGTAGTTCGCGAGTAGCTGCGGCAACGGCAACGCCTGCGAGGAGTGACACCGCAGGCAACATGACGATGAAATAGTGCTGGCGAAAATAAAATCCCGGACACACGGCGAGAAACGAGAACAGCAGAAACCCGGCCAGAAATATGCTGTGGCTGCGGGCTTGCTGACTCCACAGAATTGCACTCAACCCCGCGCCCGCGATTAGCCAGATGAACACCCCGGCCCCGATGGCCAGCGGAGCCATCATCCACAGCACGTGTGAACCGTCCAGCGGGCCGAGCGCCAAGCCATACTCGCGGGCGTAGACGAATGTCCAGAACCAAAATTTCGAGAACACGCCGGCCTTCCACAAAATCAGGCAGGTGATCCCGAAAGGAAGGATCGCACCCAGAGAAAGCATTCCACCGCGAGTGATGATCGCCTGCCAATCAAGTGGACGCTTCCATTCGCTGCTCACAAAATACAGTCCGGCGAAAAGAAGGAAGAAAATCCCGGGCTGCTTCATCACGAAAGCGAGGCCCACCAGAATTCCGCTCCAGAAGTAGAGCCAGGTTCGCTTGGTTTCAATGGCTTTCAAGAGAAGCAGCACTCCCGCGACCGCGGGCAGGGTGACAAAGTGTGTGGCATGCCCCGCAAAGCCAAGCACCGACGAACTGGTAGATAGAACCGCATAACTAGCGGCCGAAACCACGCCCGCCAACGAGCCCAGCAAGCGCGCCGCCAGAAAGAACACCAGAATCGTGGTTGCACCGTTGACCAGCAGCAGTCCAGCATGAATTCCCGCCGGCGTCTGGCCGAAAATGCCCAAGACCAAAGCGTACGCGGCATAGGTGCCGGGCAGCTTCATGTTGTAGGCGAGCTGATAAGGAGGGATGCCTTGCAGAATCAGCTGCCCGGCATAAGCGTATTCTCCTTCGTCGCGTTCCAGCGGGAGTGTCGAGCAGCCGGAAGCGGACGAGGCCGAAGAAAACGATGACGAGCAGGACCACGACGTAAGGCCAACGCTGCGCAGAGCCGCTGTTTTCGGCGGCGCCGGCCTGCGCATTCAGTCGCCGTTTGTTCTTCTTTCCCATGAGTGGAATACAAAAACTTGCTGACAGGGATGATGGGTTACGCCATTCATGCCGTCAACCGCGCATTAAAGCGGGAATTGGAGTGATTACCCTCCTTACTGACGAGTCGAGGCTGAGCTCCGAGAATCGGCGATAAGCGCGGCCTGTGGCGATATCGCGTGGCGGACTATCGGTTGATTCGCGACATTCAGGACGAGAAAATTACCATCCTGGTGCTTCGGGTCGGCCACCGCAAGGATGCCTATCGCTGACCCGGGCGGCGAGAGTGACTGCCCCCGCATCCCGATCCTCGTTGTAGAATCTAAGGTTTACCCGGTACTCTAAGTATCCCTCTATGTCGCCCGAAGAAAAAACGACGACGGCTCCCGCCGCGCAGACTCTTGGGCACAGTCCCGACTCTCCGGACAGCACTCGTTACGACGCCCAGCCCATCGAGGCCAAGTGGGCCCAGCGCTGGCAGCAGGACTTGTCCCTCTACGCGGCCGAGGTCAACTCCACCAAGCCGAAGTACTACGTGCTGGAAATGCTGCCCTATCCCTCAGGCGCCCTCCACATGGGACACGTACGCAACTACTCCATCGGCGACGCTCTCGCCCGCTATATGTGGATGAACGGCTACAACGTGCTGCATCCCATGGGCTGGGATTCGTTCGGCCTGCCCGCTGAAAACGCCGCCATCTCCGCCAACGTGCCCCCGCGTGAGTGGACGCTGCGCAACATCGCCAACATGAAGGCGCAAATGAAGCGCCTGGGTTTTGCCTACGACTGGTCGCGCGAGGTCACTACCTGCTTCCCCGAATACTATCGCTGGAACCAGTGGTTTTTCCTCAAGCTTTACGAGAAGGGTTTGGCGTATCGCAAGAAGAGCAAAGTGAATTGGTGCCCAAAGTGTTGCACCGTTCTGGCCAACGAGCAGGTCGTCAACGGCCGCTGCTGGCGCCACGAGGATACGATCGTTGAGCAGCGTGAACTCGAGCAGTGGTTCCTGAAGACGACCCATTACGCCGAGGAATTGCTCCGCGATCTCGACAAACTACCCGGCTGGCCGGAAAAAGTGCGCACCATGCAGCGCAACTGGATCGGCCGCAGCGCGGGCACGCTGGTCGATTTCGATCTCGGAGGCTCGGTCGGCCCCGCCGGTTCCACGATTACCGTCTTCACCACTCGGGTCGATACTATCTTCGGCGCGACTTCAGTTCAGCTTGCGCCGGAGCATCCCTTGGTTGCGGATTTGACGGCGAATAAGCCAGAATTGCGCGCCCAGGTTGACCAACTGATCGCCGAGCAGCGCCGCGCGCGGGAAGCTGGCGACATCGGCGAGATCGAAAAGCATGGCGTGAATACGGGCAGGTTCGCCCTCAATCCCTTCAACCGCAAGCCCGTGCCCATTTGGGTGGCGAACTACATCCTCATGGACTACGGCACCGGCGCCATCATGAGCGTGCCGGCGCATGACGAACGCGACTACGAGTTCGCCAAAAAGTACAACCTGGAAGTCCGCATCGTCATCGTTCCTTCCGGGGGCGATCCCGAAGAAACCGTCGCCGAGCCCAAACTTCCGTTTACAACCTACAACGGTACGCTGGTCAATTCCGGTGAATTTAGCGGGCGCGATTGCAAACAAGCCATCAAGCGCATGACGGAATATGCAGAACAGAAAGGTTTCGGCAAAGCTACGGTCACCTATCGCCTGAAAGACTGGGGAATCTCGCGGCAGCGTTACTGGGGCACGCCGATTCCTATGCTTTATTGCGAGCGCGACGGAATCGTCCCTGTGCCGGAAAGAGACTTGCCAATCATTCTGCCCGATAAAGTTGAAATCACTCTTACCGGCGGCTCTCCGCTTTCGCGCGTGCCCGAGTTCCTCGAAGCCACCTGCCCGAAATGCGGTGGTCCGGCGCGCCGTGAGACTGACACCATGGACACCTTCGTCGATTCGTCCTGGTACTTCTATCGCTACACCGACGCGCACAACGATCGCTTGCCGTTCGATTCCAACACGGTCGATTACTGGTTTCCCATCGATCAGTACATCGGTGGCGTCGAGCACGCCATTCTGCACTTGATCTATTCGCGTTTCTGGACCAAGTTCATGCGCGACATGGGGCTGGTCAACCACGGCGAGCCCATTGAGCGGCTGTTTACCCAGGGCATGGTGATCAAAGACGGCGCCAAGATGTCGAAGAGCCTGGGCAACGTGGTTTCGCCCGATGAGATGGTTGCCCGCTACGGCGCCGACGCCGCCCGGCTCTACAGTCTGTTCGCTGCGCCCCCCGATCGCGACCTGGATTGGCAGGACAAAGGCATCGAAGGCATCCGGCGCTTCCTGGGCCGCGTGTATGCATTTTTCGTGCAGGCGCCGATTGTTGCCGGATCTTACCAACCGGAATATTCGGCCAGCGACCTGATGCCAGAAGCCAGGCAAGTGGTGCGCAAACTGCACCAGACCATCCGGCGGATCACCGAGGACTTCAAAGGCCGCTGGCACTTCAATACGTCCGTCGCCGCGCTGATGGAATTGCTGAACGAATGCAACGCGTCTCCTGAGCTTTTTGCGCGGAACGGAAGCGATCCAGTCGTTCGCTCGGTTCGCGCCGATGTCCAAAGAAAATTTGTTCTCCTGCTCGCGCCCTTCGCTCCTTACCTGGCCCACGAGCTGTGGGAAATGCTGGGAGAGAAAGAAAGCCTGCTGCGCGCGCCATGGCCGAAGTACGACCCTGAGCTGGCCAAGGAAGAAGAAATTGAAATCCCGGTGCAGGTCAACGGCAAGCTGCGCAGCCGCATTGTGGTGCCCGCTGGTGCGTCCGAAGAGTTGATCCGCGAGCGTGCCCTCGCTGAGCCAAAAATCAAAGCCGCCGTCGCCGACAAGAACTTCAAGGTGATCGTCGTTCCCAGTAAGCTAGTGAACCTCGTCGTGTGCTGAGCAGTGAAACTCCAGGCACGGAGCCACTCCAACCCACGCAGTTCATTTAATCTGCTCGACCGCTTGAAGCTCCATCCGGACTGCCGCGTCCGGCAGCCGGGCGTAACCCAGCGGCTCGGAAAAGGTCTGTCCGATGGTGAGCATCCAGCGAAGGAAATCCTGCATAACTGGCTTCTTGTCACTCTCCATGTTCGCTGGCACCAGCAGCCAGGTGAAGCTGGCAATGGGATAGGCGTCCCTGCCCGTCGGATTGGTGATCGACACGCGGAAGTCTCCCCGCGTCATGCGCAACGAATCGGCTGCCGCAGTGATACTCTGGGGGCTCGCCCGAATGAAATTACCCGCTGCATTGCGCACCAGGCCATAGGGCAATCCGCTTTCCAGAGCGTACGCGAGTTCACAATATCCAATCGAATTAGGGGTACGTTTCACCGCTTCTACCACGCCCCCGTTTCCCCGGATACCCACGCCCCTCGGCCATTTCACTTCGGTGTCGCGGCCGATTTGGCGCTTCCACCTGGCATCCACCTTACTCAGGTAATCTGTCCAAACGTAGGTCGTGCCGCTGGCTTCCAGGCGGTGCACAACCGCGATGTGCGCTGAGGGCAGCGTGGCTTCCGGGTTGACGGCTGCAATGGCAGGATCATTCCATTTCTGAATGGTCCCGAGGAAGATGCCAGCCAGGATGTGCCCCGTAAGATTGAGCGGCCTATCCAGATCAGGAAGATTGTAAGCGGGGACGGCTGCTCCGAGCGCGGTTGGAAAATGCAAGACTTTCACTCTGGCTTCCGCGATCTCGCGGTCCGTCATCGGCGAATCCGTGCCCCCGAAATCCACTCCTCCGGTGGTCACTTGATGAATCCCCTCCCCTGAACCCACGGCCACATAGCGCATCTGCCAGCCAGGATGAATCTTCTCGTACTCGGCGAACCATCGCGTATAGAGGGGAACAGGAAAAGTACCGCCTGCGCCCACTAACGTAGTTGTACCTAAACTTGGCGCGCCGGTTCCCTGGCTCATGCCGAGCAGACACACCATGACTCCGACGGCTCTGTGCACTGATCACCCCTCCAGTACCACTAGTCTCCCGCTCCCGGCTTACCCAAGACGACACCGGTCCTACTAATTGTGTTATCGGCACCCGCGCCCTAGGACTTCATGGAAAGCACGCTTGAAGGTGGGCGCGAGGTTCTTGGTCATAGGGGAGTTCGACGCTACGTGCTCAGGCTGGGCTATCATCAAGGAGGATGAAACTGCGCTCGCCCACTGCGGAAGGCTTTCGTGCCATCTTCCGCCAGCCTTCGCTGGGTCTGGCGGAGATCAGTTGGCGCTGGAGTTTCGGCTTTGCCGCTGCAGCGCTCCTTGTCTTTTCCTTTTTGGAATATCTGGGCACGCTGCCGGTCACGAAGGCTGAGATGTTCGTGCTACGCACCCGCCAGCCAGCTTTGATCTGGCAAGCCTTCGCTCACATCTTTCACGGCAGCGCACCTCGCGCCGTGGCTGCCCTGATCGTAATCGGGTTGGCGTTGGCGCTGGCATGGATAGTGGTCGCCTCTATGGGCCGCGCCACGACCTTGAAAGCACTCCGCGAATACTTTCAAGATCAGACGCCCGAGCCCAACGCCGAATCTCCGGTGCCTGCAACCGCGCGGAAGAAGAGTTGCCTTCGCCCACTGATCGGTCTGAACTCGTTTCGAGTCGTCGCCGCGCTGGCGGCTGCGCTGGGCTGGGTTGGGGCCACCCTGCTTGCCGCCGCAGCGTCGCCGGATAAAGATCCTTCTCCGGGCAGCGCGACCCTGATCTTTCTGACCGTGCTCATGCTGATCACCCTGGCTTGGACCGGGGTCAACTGGGCGCTTTCCCTCGCCTCGATCTTCGCCACCGAAGACAACGATACTTTTGGCGCTCTCAGCGACGCCATCGACCTCTATCGCCGCCACACCGGAGCCGTGCTCGCCGCGGGAACTTGGTTCGGCCTCGCGCATATTGTGGCATTTGTTTTGGCCACGTCGGTTGTGGCCTTTCCTCTCGCCCTAGCTCAAGTTTTGCCGGCGGGCATCGTCCTAGGCGGCGTTCTCCTGGTGACGCTGCTTTATTTCGCTGGGGTCGATTTTCTTTACGTTGGAAGGTTGGCGGCGTATCTCTACATTCTGGAAGGCCCAGACGCAGTGCCGGTGCCAGAAGCGGCGCATCCGCCGGTAAGCGGTTTGCCCGCACCGGACGAAGCGAACGTTGACCGGGACGAGTTAATTCTCAGCGATGTTCCGGGTGCGTTAGCCCCCGGATAGTTTCAGACTTGTGAACATGAAACTTGTGGCGGCTGGATTCCTTTGCACATGACGTGCATTTCACGGCTTTTCAATTCCTGCCGCCCACACTCAAAAACTCAAAACACGCGCGCCTAGACCTAAGGAATGACCACATCCTGCAGCACCACGGGACCTAGCGTGTAGTCGAGTTCGGTTGCCTGACTGACACCGCCTGGCACGAGCACGTCCATGGCTTTGGGAACGGTATTCGGATCGACCGTGCAGTGCGGATCGGCGCTAGCCACTGCACACACACCGAATTGGAACGGCTGTGGCGTGCTGGCAAAGCTACGCGCTTGGTCAGGCGAGAAACCATCTTGCCCGGTCAGCACCACGGTAAATCCCCAGCCCGAGCCGGGTGTTCCCAGGGTGGAAGTCGGCACGCTGAAGGTGATAAAACGCGAGATAGCGTTGGCGCTTATTTTCACCGTGCCCAGTGTGGTGCCGTGAGCGTCGATGTAGCGCTGACCGAAGCCCTGCACCCCAATCAATTTGCTCCACGCTGCAGTCGAGGCGATGCTGTAGTTGCGCTGCGGGAATGACGCAGCCGTTGAAGTGTTGGCCGCCGCCGCACCGGGATCGTGGACGTACACGTCCACCAATTGTGCTCCCAGTGGACTGCCAAAGGTTGGACTCAGATCGCGCGTCTGCAGCTTGAAGGTTGCAGTTGAGCCGTCAGGGCTGAGGATTACCTTGAACTCCGTAATATCGTAGGCCCCCGGGTGGAAGTCGGCAGCTGTCGGATAGGCGTAGTTGCCCGGACCGTTGTCGTCGTTGCTGGGATCGGTCACGTCGAGGATCACCGTGCCCGGAGTGAAATCAAAGATAATCGTGCGTTGCACGTGGGCGGTTGCACCGCTCGGACTGACCGCCACAACGTTCAACACCGTCGTGCCCCCAATCACTGGGACCGAAAGGCTGAAGCTACCGTCCGGTTTAGTCGGCGAACTCACCGTAGTCGTCTGTGTATTCTGATCGATGTTGGTGGCCGCAACGTAGATCGTATTGCCGGCCGCAGACGTGCCTGTGACCGTTACGGGCGAGCCGCTCACCGCAGATAAATCCGCCGGCGCAGTCACGGTGAGGCTGGTCTTGCCTTGCTGGTGTAGCACGTAGCGCTTGTAGGTATTGGCGGGACGGTCGAGTATCCGGTTCTCAAGAATGTCCTGAAACAGGCGCACATACGCGCCCACGGCCCAAAACAGCGGAGCCGAGGAGCCTGCCGGATGTCCGTTCCGGAAGCCGATCGAGGCAGTTGTTGGATCCGAACCGTATGGCGATGCGGCCAGGTTCGGCAGCTCCCAGTCCTGTTCGGGGATCAGGCCCACTCCCGAGGCAAATTTCTGCATAGTGCTGAGACGCTGCACCGCTGTGAATAAGTGGCCCGTGGCTAAGTCGTATTCAGCACGCTCCCCGGTCAACGGCGGCCAAAGGTGCCCAGTTCCTTGGCCACTGGGCGCCCAGGGATGCCCATCGGTGGCGCCGTCACCATAGCCGTCGCCGTTATAGCGGTGCCAGCCAAGTCCGCTTGGGGTATTGGTGGAAATTGTCGAATCGACCACCGGCAGCGACTGCACGATGGCAGGGTCATTCACAGACAGAATGCCCAAACGCGCCAACTCCAGAAAGCCCTGGTCGATGACGGTGCGTTGGTCGAGGGTAGGTCCTCCATTGCCCAAGTTGTAAGAGATAGCCGCGTTAGGATCGCCGGTTTTGGAAAGGCGGATGAAGTAAGGATGACTGGCAAGCGGACCGTTCGTTGTGACTGTCCACCCTTTTACCGAGCGTTGCCAGTCGTCGGCGACACCATGCCAGACCGCGGCGCTTTGCGTATCGTGATTGACATTTGCGATGTCTGATGCGGCGATCAGTCCTGCAATCTCGGCTGCGATCGTCGAGGGTGAGTAACCACCCTGCTCCTCCCACCGCTCGGGTCCGAACGACGGACCATGGCTGGCCACAAAATTGGCGGCCGGCATGATGTGGTTTTTGTAGAAGTCGCTGTCCGTCATTTTCATCTCGTTGGCCATGAGCAGGGGATAGCTGCACTCATCGAGTTGGGTATTGAACGAGTCGGGTGCGACCTGGCCATTGGTCAAGCTGTTTCGTGGCATTGAGCCGTCGGGAAGCTGCTGGTTATCGAAGAGAAATTTGACAGCATCGCCTGCGGTCTGGGTATCGCCATCAGCCATCAGGCCTGTCCACTCCTCATAGAGATCGCGGGCGAATACTTCGCGATAGGAGCCGAAGTAGGTATTGTTGGGGTCGCCAGCTGAAATGGCCTGACCCCAAGGAGAGGTCGGCCCAGCCTGCAGAGCGCCAGGAAAAGTCTTGTCCTCAGCCGCCTTGAGCAGGTTGGCGCTCAGGTAATATTCGTTAACCAGTGTGTTCCAAGCGCCTCCCATTACATTCGCGCCCTGAAAGAAAGGAGGTCCTAGTTGCTCGTCATACTCCTCCCAGCCTTTTTCGTAACTGTGGCGCAGATGATGGAACGGTGTACCTAGTGTGGCCTCGGCCTGGGTGATCGCGTCACTTTGGGCCGTGCCAAAGCCCAGGACAATTGTGAATTCGCCGTGGTCAGAGATATCGACCTGTGCCGCCTGCACAAGGTTGCCGTTGCTGGCGTCGGAATAAGCGGAAGTGAGCGCGTGACCGGCATCAAGTTGAAGCAGCGGATCGCTTCCTACCCCGACAAAGCCATTACTCACTTGAAGAAAGGATGGCGAAGCATCGAGTGCGCTATAGACCGGAACCGCATAGGTGCGATTGACCGCGTTCGTCGTCGTGATCGGGTCGGAAGCAATCAAGATGTTGTGTCCAGTGGAGGTGTCGACGGTCCCGGAGTCGCCGCCGCCATTACCAGACCCGCCGCCGCCATTGCCATTGATGCTTGGGTTAAAAACTACGTACAGCTTGTAGCCTGAAGAGAAGCCCGCTAAAGGTTGAAATCTCCCGTGCAGTACAACTGTGTTGTGTGCTGGATCGGTTAGGTATTCCGTGGTGATTTGGTACTTGCCGCTGTTTGCGGTGGCGGTGACACTGCAATCCAGCGCCTGCGGGTCGAGAGCCTGGACGGTGTACGTCGTATCCCGCGTCTGAATATCCGTAAAGGTGCTGCCGTCGGTGACGACGTATTGCAGCGTCTCGACGTTGGTGTTGTCATTGGTGGGAAAGTAAACGTCGCTCAGCACGCCGTTGGCGACGGTAAACCATACCTTGGAGGTGGTGTTTTGGGCGGTCCCCAGGCAATCTTTGCGCGCCAAGTCAAAGTGGGAGAGTGAGCCAGGACCATCTGGCGCGGCGCTGGCACTGAGAACTTGAGTCCCCGCCGCGAGGAAGCTGGCGGCCAACAGTAGAAGTACGCAAGAGTGCTGGGTGTTCCGTGGCTTTTTCATGTTGTGCCTCCAGGCTAGTGGGAACGCGCGAGAGCTTCTTCGATTTAGCGGGTTTGGCCTGAGCTTAGCTACGCGGGGGAACATACATACTGCTCTTGGCCAGAAGTGAAAATGGGCCCACTACGGCGCAATCACGGAGTTGAGCTGCTGAAGTTGCCCGTTACGGTACGCCCCGTCCGGCCGCAGGTCAAGTGCCCGAATATGGTGCAGTTTGTCTTACTCGCTGCCGACTACGATCAGCAGCCATCCGCTTCCGCTGCGGATCGCGATCTTGCGGTCGGCCTTCAATACGATCTCGCCTAAAGGTGACGTGAGTCCTGAACTCGCGATCTTGAGGTCATTCAAACCATAGGCGCCGCAGGCTGCACTTGAAAATATCCACACGGCTTGCTCGCGGTCATAGCCGGGTCCAGTAGGGCATCCCGCCTTGGGATTCGGCGTGAGCCTCACCAGCACCCCACTTCCTTCCACCCACCGGCCCACTATATCGTCGTGTGACGCCACCTTACCGCGCCCTCGATTCACTACGTCTCCGCCCACCTGACGTGTTACCCACTGACTGACGGGGTCAAGGTCCGAGTTGGCCTCAATCGGAATTTGCGCATCTGCGACGCTGGCCGTGGAAGCCACGGCCAACAGAGCGGCCGTCAACTTAATCGTCCTTCCGTGGTCCTCGATGGAATCAAATTTCAAAACCATGCTGGCGCCCGATGGCCCCGTCTTGGTCGCACTCACGATGTGTCCAAAAACGCGCGACCCGTTGCCGACTCTGCCGCCGCCCGGTAGCGGGACATCTTGCATAACCCTGCCTTCTATCTTTTTGTCGGAATTGTCCTTCTCAGCATTCAGCCCGGTTCGCAGCATTACCGGTATCACAGTCCCGGGCGGAAGTTCCTCGGCGCAAACAATCGTGGAGAGCAGAAGCACCGTAGCGAGTCTGGTCCAAATCATAGTTACCCTTGCAAAGAACGCTCCGCTGAATACTATTGCAAGCGGATCATGGAAGCCAGTGCGCGGGCCGTCGTGCTAAGATTGCCCTGGCGCAAAGGGCGCATCCGGTCCGCGGAAAGGACAGAAGTCCACCTGATCGCAAAAATTCGTTTCCACGAACTTACTTTCTGCCCGTAAATGCGGACCTCGGGCGCACGAAAGGAAGTTCGTCATGCCGGTAAGACGCCTCCCATCCAAACCGAACCTCGATCATCTCCGATATCAAGCAAAGGACTTGCTACAGGGGCATGCCGCCCGCGATCCGGGAGTGGCCCAGAGGATCAGGGAATTTCATCCGCGATTCACTCGGGCCACGGATGCGGAAATCCTCGGTGCCCAGCTAAGCCTCAGTGATGCGCAGCTCGCAATCGCTCGCGAGTATGGATTTCCGAGCTGGACGAGACTGAAAACGCATATTGAAAAACCAACCCTCACTGATCAACTGAATCTTCCCCACCATGAGCGAATCGAAGACGCCCCATTTCGTCACGCCGTGGATCTTCTTGATAGAGGTGATGTCGCAGGTTTACGCGCGCACCTAAACAAACATCCAAGCTTGGTCCATCAGCGCGTCGTTTTCGAAGGCGGGAACTACTTTCGGAATCCGACTCTGTTGGAATTCGTGGCAGAGAATCCGGTTCGCCATGGCACCTTGCCGGCCAACATTGTTCAGGTGGCCAAGGTCATTCTCGATGCCGGCGTGGAACAAGCCGCACTGAACGAGACGCTCATGCTCGTCTCGACTGGCAGCGTGCCGCGGGAATGTGGCGTGCAACTTCCATTGATCGATCTTCTCTGCGACCACGGAGCAGATCCCGACAGCGCGATCCAGGCAACTGCCTTGCACGGCGAGCTTGAAGCGGTGAACGCATTGCTCAGGCGCGGCGCTCGGATCGATTTGCCGGTGACGGCAGCACTGGGACGCGTCGAAGACGCCCGCCGGCTGCTCCCGGGCGCCAGCTCTGAGGACCGCCACCTGGCGCTCACCTTGGCCGCACAGTTTGGCCATGCTGAGATCGTCAGACTGCTGCTGGACGCGGGAGAAGATCCAGACCGATACAACCCGGTTGGAGGCCATTCCCATACGACCCCGTTGCACCAGGCTGCTGGCGCTGGCCACGACGAGGTGGTCCGGCTCCTTGTCGAACGCGGCGCAAAATTGGATTTGAAAGACATCCTCTGGCATGGCACTCCAGTCGACTGGGCAAGACATTCGGGCAGGGCAGAAATTGAGGCGTATCTTCGCGCGCGAGACACAGAGAGCGGGAAGCCAGAGTAAACGGTCCTGTGTGGACGGACGAGGCGATTCGGAAGTCGTCAATCCTTGATGGCGGCAGGGGAGTCGGATGTGAGCTGCTTTCCCTTTACACTGGCTTGCCAATTTGAGAAACTCATCCGTGGAAACCAAATCTCCGCACAGCCAATCCGTCGTTGTCCTCGACTTTGGCGCGCAATACTCGCAGCTGATCGCGCGCCGCATCCGGGAAGAAAAAGTTTTTTCGGTCGTGCTGCCGTGCACGGCTCCACTTGAGGAAATTCGCAGCTACTCGCCTGTAGGCATCGTGCTATCCGGTGGCCCTTGCTCGGTCTACGATGCCGATGCGCCCGACATGGACCGGCGCGTCTTCGATCTCGGCGTGCCGGTCCTCGGCATCTGCTACGGACTGCAGCTCATGGTTCATTTGCTCGGCGGAAAAGTGCGCCCGGCAGACAAGCGCGAGTATGGCCATGCCAAAGTCGAAGTTGTCTCGGAATCCGATCTGTTCCGCGGCCTGCCCAAATCGCTAGAAGTCTGGATGTCGCACGGTGACGAAGCCGACAATCTTCCCCCGGGCTTCAGTTTGACTGGGCGAACACCGAATGCAGTGGCCGCGATCCAGAATCCAGCGAAAAAAATGTTTGCCGTCCAGTTTCATCCTGAAGTCCACCACACAAAACTGGGCAAAGAAATTCTGCGCAATTTCGTGTTCGCCATCTGCGGCGCCAAGCCGAACTGGACGCCGCAGCACTTCATCGAGGCGACCGTCGCTCAGGTGCGCCAGACTGTAGGCGCCGGACGCGCCATCTGCGCGCTCTCGGGCGGTGTGGATTCTGCGGTCGCCGCCGTTTTGGTCGACCGCGCCCTGCGCGACCCGGGCAAGCACGCTCTGAGCGGAGCCGAAGGGTCGCGTCTGACCTGCGTCTTCGTAAACAACGGAGTGCTCCGCAAGAACGAATTCGAGAAAGTCCAACAGAATCTTCGCGACAAACTCGGCCTGCACGTCGATGCGGTCGACGCGACTGGCCGGTTTCTCAGCAAACTCGCCGGCGTGAGCGATCCGGAGAAGAAACGCAAGATTATCGGTAACGAATTCATCGCCGTGTTCGATGAAGAAGCCCATCGCATCGAAAAACAAGAAGGGAAAGTGGAATTTCTGGTGCAGGGAACGCTCTATCCCGATGTGATCGAGTCGCGCTCCGTGCGCGGCCCGTCGCAGGTCATCAAGTCGCACCATAACGTCGGCGGCTTGCCCGAGAAGATGAAACTCAAGCTGATCGAGCCGCTGAAAGAGCTGTTCAAAGATGAAGTCCGCCGCATCGGCCGCGACCTCGAAATGCCCGAAGAAATTCTGCAGCGCCAACCGTTCCCCGGACCCGGCCTGGCTGTGCGGATTCTGGGTGAAGTTACGCCAGAGCGCCTGGCAATTCTCCGCGAATGCGACGACATCGTCGTCACCGAAATCAAACAGGCTGGTCTCTACAGCAAAATCTGGCAGTCGTTCGCGGTGTTGCTCCCCGTCATGTCGGTCGGCGTTATGGGTGACCAGCGGACTTACGCTTACACTTGCGCCATTCGCGCGGTGAATTCCGAAGACGGCATGACCGCCGACTGGGTGCCGTTGCCGCACGAGGTGTTGAAGACGATCTCCAGCCGGATCGTGAACGAAGTGAAGGGCGTGAACCGGGTGGTGTACGACGTAACGTCCAAACCGCCCGGGACGATTGAGTGGGAGTAGGATAGCGCTGAATTCCGGGGTTCGAACAAGTCGACCCGGTGAGTTTTTGGGAGTCGGGCGCTGCCCCGGGAACAACTCGCGGAATTCGGAGGCTGGTCAACAGATACAACTCCTTCCGCTTGCCTCTCGCGGTTTTGGGTGATTCAGTGAACTTTCTGCAGGCGCGCGATCAGCTTTTGCGCCAGGTTTTCTTCTGACTCTGACCACAGCAGCCGTGCGCTAGCCCCAGAGGCCTTCTCTGCCTTTCCGGTGAACTCCACTAGCTTCTGCACGTTCGCCCGCACACGACTTTCGGTTTCTTCATCCAGCGCGATCTCTTCGTGAAGGAAGGGAGTGTCGAGCCCGAAATCAATCTGAACGTGGCCTTGCTGCGCGCTTGTTCCTTCGTCAAATTCTGTTCCGTGGATCAGGAATGTCACTGACGTGGGCCGCAGAGTCCATTGCCGCGTTCCTTCATTGAGGGTCCAGAGATCCCACCAGGCTTCAAACAAATAAGCATAGTCCTCGTGGAGCAGGTCAGAGGCGATCTGCACGGCCTCTTCCGGAGGGATGCCAGGCCGGAAGCGCTCCTCCAGAATGGTCGGTTCGTTCCAGGAGACGGGATGCAGAGACAAGTAAGTAATTCCCGGTTGCGGCGCAGAAAAAGGAAACTGCCGCATGACCGCCAACGCCCGCGGCATCAGGTCTTCGATCTCGAACTGAGGAAACCAGAGACTTAGATAGAGAGGGTCGGCCATTGATCAACTCGGAGCTGCGCGGCAGAGATGGGGTTATCTGTCTTCGTCCAGATATTCCTCGGGTACGTCGTCCTCCGGGACTTCGTGGGTGTGAACTTCCTTCTCGTCGGCGTCGTCGGCGCTCTCCACCCCAGCCACGACGTCGGCCTCGAATGCGTTGCCTTCCTCAATCAGCTCCTCCACACTCTCCGAATTCACGTCTTCAACTCTTGGTATTCCCTGCAAATCTCCCGATTCCTCATCCGCGGGCAATATCCGGCGCGCCCGCGACAAGGCCGCCGCATCCACGGGTGCGGTTCTTTCCCGAGTCTGTCTCCCCGCCGCGCCGACGCTTCGCGCAGTTTTCTTCTTGGCGACAACCTTGATCTTCGAGGCTGGCTTCTTTGCGGCCGGCTTCCCCTTCGCTTTTATGGGCGTGCTCTTCTTTTTTCTGACCAGCTGCTTGGTCACTTTCACACTTCTCGCGGCAGCCTTCCTCGACTTTGCCGGTTTCTTCTTGCGATTCTTCTTGGTAGCCATGGGCGCAGTCTAGCACTGGCGCATGCGCCCCGCAAAGCTGAAGCGGGGCACAATGTCTAGAACTCCAGGCGCGCCTGAAAGGCGATCATTCGCGGACTGCTATCGCCACCCAAGCCCACGCCCAGTAAGCCGCTTGGCGGAGCGGTGGTGTAGGTGAGTGCGCCAAAGCCAGTTTGAGTGGAAGGTTTTCCTGGAATGCCGGCCAGCACCACACTTGGAAGCCCAAAGTTTGGATGGTTGAAGAGATTGAAGAATTGCGCTTCTATTCTCAGCTTCACCCGCTCGGTGACCGGGAACCACTTTGTAAGGTAGAAGTCATTCCAGAAAAAATCTGGTCCCCGCAGAGAGTTGCGGCCAAGGTCTCCGAATTGACAGTGTCGTGGATCGTCGCCGCCGGCGCACTGCCCTGTACTCGGATCAACGGCGGATACAAAAGCGTCCGGATTGAGCCACTGGATTGTGCCCGGTTGGGTGACGCCGGGCACTGGGTGATGCTCGTAGACCGGGACGCTGGGAACGAGACTCGCAAACTGTGGACCGCTGCCCTGCACAATGCCGTTACCGTTAGCTGAATAAGGGGTGCTCAGAACCGAGAACGGAACCCCACTGTGATAGAACATTGTCCCGGAAATCTGCCAGCCGTTGAGCGCGTCCGCCAGCCGGTGATTGCGGACTTTGATGGGCAATTGATACACGTACTGGGCGTTGAGATTGTTCCGAATATCGTAGTCGCACGGGCCATAGTCGCGCCTCAGTTCTCCCGGCAGAGGGGAAAGAATTCCTCCCGCTGAAAACTGCAGGAACCCTCCGTTCGAAACCGTATCCATGCAGCGGCTCCAGGTGTAGTTGACCTGGCCCTGCAGGCCGTGTGCGAGCCTCTTGATCGCCGTTAGTTGCAGCCCGTTGTAATGACTGTTCTCGCCGGTCGAGAATTGCGTCACGGTGCTAAATCGCGGATCGGTGGGCTGCATATAAGGAAATGGGGCAAAGCATCCGTGGCACACAGTTTGGAAACCGTTCACTTGCGTGAGATACGGCTGATTCACGGCGCGGGTGCCGACGTACTGCACGTGCAAACTAGCCGTCATTCCGAATTGATGTTCAATTCCCAGGCTCCATTCCATAAAGTACGGCGCACGTAGCTTGCCATCGGGGACGGCGGTTATGGCAACTGGCGGAAGACAAGTCGCCGGATTGGCCTGAGCAGATGCGCACGAAAGCTGACCCTCGGGAAACCCCAAACTGAATCTCTGGTTCGCGGCAATGGTTGCGTCCACTGCGCTGTTGGGCACTCCGGGAGCGATGGCTATGCCGCCCACGGTGCCCAGCAAGCCTCCCTGAAATGTCCGCACATACGGTGGATTGGTGCCGATGAGGTCGGCAATGCTGCCCGGCAAAATATCGCTGAAGATCCCGAAGCCGGTTCGGAGCACGGTTTTTGGTTCGAACTGCCACGCTATAGCGGTTCTCGGCTGCAGGATCGCGAGTGGAGACGATGAAAACAGATTTCCCAGACGAGTTTGAATGGCGGCATTCAGCGGCTGGTTGACGTCGTGCGAAATGGAACTGAAAGAACCGCGAAGACGGGCGACCTGATCATGTGGGTTCAGTGGATTGGAGTTGAATGTATCGCGCAGACCGAATGTCCAGGTGAGCTTCCGGGTCACTTTCCACGCGTCCTGGACATATAGATCAAGATTGAGAAAATTGAACGGCTCATTTGAGCTGGAGGGGAAAGTCTTCGACGCGGTGGAGGCCACTCCATAAATGAATTGCGGGAGCGTCGTGTAGATCACCGTGGGCACCGTGCCCTGGCCGAAATCATAATCGTTCAAGCGGAAGATTCGGGTATTCGTGCCAAACCTGAATTCGTGAGCCCCTTGACTCCAGGCGAGGTTGTCATTGATGAAAATTCTGGAGGCACGTCGGCCTTGGACCCAGGTGTTATCGAGTCCGCCAATGGTGGTGAATGGCGCATTTGCTCCGCTGCCCTGCAGCACAATGGGAAATGCTGAAAGCGTCTGCTGAAAGTCACTGGGCCCAAACAGACTTTCATACCAGGAGAATGCGGGATTGAAATAGTTCACCAGATTTTGTGAAAAGACGTGTGTGTATCCCGCCGCGAAGGAGTAAAGCGGCTGCGGAGAAAGCGCGTTGAACAAAGGATTGATGGGATCGGTGTAGGCGGCCTGCAGTCCGTTATCGGTCTGAAAACGGAACCATGTAGCATCGTTTTCGCTGATGTTGTAATCGACGCGAGCGGTCTGAACTTGTTCATGGTCGTCGCTGGAATGCGAAACGCTTTGCCGGTTCGCGCAGCCGTTGCCGTTGGGCGGAGCACCCGCGGCCGGGGTGCCGTCCGAAGTGAAAGGACACCCGAGCACGGCAAGAGGTGTGCCGCCGCTGTTTCGGTAAAGGGAAAACATTGTCTGGTAAAACGGAACCAGTTGTGGCGCGGGCGCGTAGGTTGATCCAGTCACCGAGTCCGTTCCACCCAAAGGGAGTTGCCGCAAGACATATTGTTGGAAGGCCGCGCTGGGAACGGTGGTCGCAGTAACAATGGGCAGGGCGATCCGCACCCATTCGCTGTCGAAGAAAAAGAAAAGCTTGTCGTGGAGGATGGGGCCGCCCAGGCTGCCGCCGAAATGATTCACGGTCGCGCCCGGCTTGTGATTGCCGGACGTTGCGTTCGTAAAATAGTTCGCCGCATTGAGCAGCGCTCCGTTCCACAACTCATAAAGATTGCCGTGAAACTGATTGGTGCCGGACTTGGTGACATAGTTCACCTGCGAGGCCCCGTAGCGCCCCTGATCCACCGAGTACGACAGCGTGTTGACGGTCACTTCGGAAATCGAATTCAATCCCAGGACCAGATTGGTGGAGAGGCCGCTATTGAGGTTGGTGAGCGGGTCGTTGGTTTCGAGTCCATCAACGATGTAGCCGTTGGAGAGAGCAGGGAGTCCGTTGAATTCCACGTTGCCGTACCCGTTTGTGCCGCCAACGAAATCGTTGCCACTGCCTGCCGTGTTGATGAGCGCTCCCGGCGAAAACTGCAGTGGGTAGGTAAGGTCGCCACCCGGATTCGGCAGGTTCTCGA
The DNA here is from genome assembly GCA_963759395.1 of uncultured Acidobacteriota bacterium. Lineage (GTDB taxonomy): Bacteria > Acidobacteriota > Terriglobia > Terriglobales > Acidobacteriaceae > CAVWZH01. The sequence goes on from CAVWZH010000007.1 coordinate 1,789,544, forward strand.
GAGCCGGTGTATTCAAGCTGGTGGAGGTGTTCGCGTTCTCCGGGTTGATAAGTGGAGCCTCGCTGTTTACCTCGACCGTTTCGTTCGAGTGGGCAACCTTCAGAGTGAAAGTTACGTGTTGCTTCTGGCCCAGGCTCGAAACCACGTTATCATCGCCGCTTGGCTCGAAGCCCTGCGCTTCCGCTCTGACCGAGTAGATGCCCGGCTTTAGTTGGGTGAAGTTGAAACGTCCTGCCTCGTCGGTCTGGGCGATCCGCTTCAGTCCGGTCTCATGATTGGTGACGGTCACAGTGGCGCCAGGCAAAACCGCGTTGCTTGCGTCCCGCACCTCGCCAACAATGGCGCTAGTGGTTTCGCCCTGCGCCAGCGCCGGCAAGGGAAGGAGGCACACCACAGTCAGCACGAGAGAAACGAAACGACTCGCCAGTGCCACGGGTATCCTCCCTGCCTTTGGGTGTAGGCGGGGTGCTCATCTTCGCCGCCATTAACCGAGGATTAAGTACAGTAGTTAACCATAGTTAATCATAATGAGCAAGGACGAAAGGAAAAACCCTGAAAAGGTGCAGGGAAGTCTTCAGAAATAACGGTGGCGGGAAAAGCCCGTTGCCGGGTACAGTTCGCGTAGTGCTTCGCCGGCGCGCGCGAGCAGTCTGATTCAGCAGCCAGGGAGCACGACCTCAGCTCTGTGGCAAATCAGGTATACTTGCAACTATCTGATTCCGAAAGGTCCCCGTCGTCTAGCCTGGCCTAGGACATCGCCCTTTCACGGCGGTAACACGGGTTCAAATCCCGTCGGGGACGCCAAATCAATTTAGTATTGCGGGTGGAATGGGCTGCGATCTCGGCGGCCTCTTTGCTGTTATGCCCAACCTTCTCTAGGTACTCCCGGATCTGCTGGCTTCTTGGACTTGACGCATCCAGATATTCCTGCTCGGCCAAACGGCTCGATTCCGGTCAAAGAATGGGGGACTAATACGATCGAGAAGTCAGCGTACTCGACGCAGATGTATGTGACCTCACACACATCGCCGCATGACGGGGGATAGCGCGCTCCAGTGCCGTAAATCCACTCGCGGGGTTACGCAGCCTTCGGTGTGCCGCCACGCGCTTCTGAACGCCCCCAAGGCATACAGTGCGTCTTCTACGTCGGTCAACTGGTGCAGTGAGCACATAAATCCCCGGGCACCGCTTCGCGATCTTGCGACATTTCGCCGGTCATCGCCGCCCCAACGATCCGGGAATCGGCGCGCTTGGGGAACGACGTGCCACCGGCCGGCGGGTTTCGCTGCGCGCCGCGTCCAGTCGGGCGGCGAGCGCGTCGAACGCGACGGTGGGACCATTCCAGCGGAGCTGGTCGATATCGTTGAACAGCTCGATGTCGGTTCGGAGGGTCGCGAGGGTACGAAAAAGCAAAGCGCGCTCGCGCTCGCGGATGAGAGTCTCTGCGAGGACACTCGCATTGGCCGCGTTCACTCGCCACTCGCGACTGTCCGACGGAATAGATTCGAGATGGACAAACTTGGCTAGAACGGCAGCCGACGACTTCGCGCCCCAGCCTGGGAGTCCCGGATATCCATCTGCCGTATCGCCCACTAGGGCAAGATAGTCGGGAATTGATATTGGCGGGACGCCGAACTTCTTGATCACACCGGCCTCGTCCAAGGTGACACGCGTCCGGCGATTCAGTTGAACGATCCGCGTGCCGTGGACACATTGGGCGAGATCCTTATCGGGCGTGCAGATGATCACGCGTTCGACACGCGTATCTCGAGCAGCCGCGACGGCTGCCGCAGCCAGCGCGTCATCCGCCTCGAATTCCACCATTGGCCAAACGACAATGCCGGCTGCTGAAAGCACATCTTCGAGCAGGGGGAATTGTGCTAACAGATCGGGTTCGATGCCTTCGCCGGTCTTGTAGCCTGGCCACAATCCGTTGCGAAACGACTCGATAACGTGATCGGTTGCAACCGCGATGTGAGTGGCGCCGCCTTTGACCATGCCCAGCAGGGAAGCGAGCACGCCTCGAACCGCGGCGACCTCCCGTCCGTCGGAATCCTTTGCGGACGGCAGAGCGTAATAATGCCTGAACAACTCGTATGTGCCGTCGACTAGATAGATGTCCAGGGTGCAGCTCCAACACAAACCTATAGGACCGCTGCCGCTCAATCAACTGCCAGATAGGAATTCGATGGTTGGTGGGCGGGTTCAGCCTCGAATAACGCAACACTCACATACCTGTTTACTCCATGAGTGCTGCCGGTCTTGATGGACGAGAGACTGCAGAAGGAGACGAAAATGCCGTGTCCTTCGAACGCGGAAGCCCGAGTTTGCGCATTTTACCGATTAGGGTGGTGCGCTTGAGCCCCAACTTTGTCGCCGCACCCTTGGGACCGCCCACCACCCAGCCTGTCTCCTGTAGAGTTTTCAGAATGTGTCCATATTCGGCTTGCGCCAGGGTCTGGGGCTCGGCCCGAATGAATTGTTTCGACCCGCTGAGGCCCTCCAATGGTGCAAGCAGTACGCTGCCGGGCGACAGGATGACCGCGCGCTCGATAAAATTCTGAAGTTCACGAATATTCCCGGGCCAGTCGTACTGACTGAGAACTCTTATCGTTTCCGCGGGAATCGTCTGAACCTGCCGATTCATGCGGCGAACGCAGTCCTCGGCGAAAGCTTTTACTAGCCGCGGAATGTCATCACGGCGCTGGCGCAGCGGAGGCACTGTGATAGGGAAGATGTTGATCCGAAAATAGAGATCGCTACGGAACTGCTCCTCCTTGACCATCTCTTTCAAATCACGATGGGTCGCAGCTACCACACGCACATTCACCTTTTGAGTCTGGTTGCTGCCCAGCCTTTCGAACTCCTGCTCCTGAAGAACTCGCAGCAGTTTGGCCTGGACCTCCAACGGGATATCTCCGATCTCATCCAGAAAGAGGGTCCCTTTGTCGGCTAATTCGAAACGGCCGATCTTGCGCACGATGGCACCGGTGAAGGCTCCCTTTTCGTGACCGAAGAGCTCACTCTCCACCAGTCCGGGCGGAATTGCCGCGCAGTTGAACCTCACAAAATGCCGGTCGCGGCGTGGACTGAGGTTATGGATCGCGCGAGCAATCAGTTCTTTCCCCGTTCCTGTCTCTCCTTCGATCAACACAGTGGCGTCGGTCGTAGCTACCGACATAACCTGTTTCAACGTCTGCCTGAGAGCCGCACTGGAACCTACCATTCCCTCAAAAGGTTGATGGTCGACGTCCTCAGAATCATTCCACAACTGAACCTCGTCGGAAGTTACTTGCCCGGTGAGCGCTGCTCCATCAAACCGAGCATGGCAGGTTGGTCGTCTGCTTCCACTGAGACTTTCTCTTGAAACAGCGCCAGCAGCGGCATCCGAACCAACGGCCTTCCTCCGCTGGATGCCACAGGCCACATAATCCGAGCGGCAGCTTCGAAAACGGTTCGCGTTCATTGCGTTTCTCCTGGGAGACGATTCCTTTCGTAAACATGAAACAAATAGGCTGCTCAAAACCTGATCCTCGGTATAGTCGCGTACTGGCAAAAGCGATTACATCACGAGATGCAGTGTTTTTTTGCTACCACTGGAGACGTCCCAGTATGTACCTCGTTCGGGGTAGGGGAGCGCATCTGACAATGTTCTGAATTGGAATCAGCCCAGAGTGCGACACGCTTGTTGGGCAAGGTCCAAAACGCCGTCCGACCGGACGTTCAACACAAAGTTGCGGCCGTAGTTTCATTGCATCGTCACCGGCTGGACATCGAATGTTCTAAGCCGCTTCTCTATACACATGTTGCTCAGCGAGTATTCGAACCTTGCTCCACAGTCGCAACACACTCGATAGGTTTTTCGGTCGATGGTGAACACGCGGCTCAAATGGCTGTGATGGCAACCAAATATGAAGTTAAACGTGGCTGTTAGCGTCTCCATACCTACCCCTCCTCCCGGGATTATCAATTGCGTACCGACCGGGATGGTCCGCGGAAGGGCAACTGCGACAGACATTGGAACCTGAGTCCCTACTGGGCAGCTATCCCGGTGCCTTCCGTGTGATCCAAACCTTCGTACGGTGGAGCCGGAGGGCGCATCACGAAATACAGTATTTTTTGGCTACCACGGGAGGCTTGCGTGGACGTACCACGTTCGGGTGATTGAGGAAGTAAATTAGGTTTCCGCCCGGCTAGACTGCTCGCTTACGGAGCTTTTATTTCTCTGCGGAGGTTCCCTTCGTGACCTGCTCGTACCAGAGGCGGTGATGGGTTTTGGCCCACAGCGTGGAAACTTCACCTCGAATGATCGAAGTGAAACCGCCGCGGACCATGGCTGTACCCATGTAAACGTGAATGATGAAGCCACCAATGGTCGCCAGTGCCGCTACCACATGTACCGTGACCGCCAGATAACGCAGCCAGCTCAAACTCCCGGGAATGGATTCAACGAACCATAACCCGATACCCGAAATGAGAAGAAGAATCACGCCGTAAAACATCAGCCAGAAGAACAATTTCTGGCCGTAGTTGAATCGGCCTTCGGGCGGCAAGTGCTGGTCTTCGTTCTCAATGTAGTACTTTATCGCTTTCGACCAGCGGCGATCGGGTTCGGTGATCTGCATGTCGCGGTCCCACATCCTGTACATCCAGAACATGGAGGCCGCAAAAGCCAACCCCAACCAGGGATGCCAGAACCGCGCTGTCGGCCCTCCGCCCACAATCGCGGCCAGCCAGTACAGGTAAGGTGACCAGAACGCCAAGCCAGTAATCAGGCAGTAGGTGTACGTCAATGCGCCAAACCAGTGGTTGACCCGCTCGACCAGCGTGTAGCGGAGGATGCGTTCTCCGGGCTCGCCTGTAGTTCGTGGCGAAGAAATGACGTGCGAACTCACGACCGGCCTCCGTTCTCAGGCTTCTCAGCATGAACTTCCTTCGGACCATAGCGGAAGTAATGGAGTGTCACGCCGAGGATTCCGCCCAGCATAGCCAGATTTCCAATCCACTTCGCAGGTCCTTTCCAGAAACGCACCACCCACGGAACGTGAGGATCCTTGGGCAAACCGCCATACGCTTCGGGATTGGTAGCATCATGAAGCACGTAAATGACACCCGTCCCACCCACTCCGGCGGGATCGTAGACCCCGGCTTTCTCGAAACCAAAGTTCTCGCGAAGCTGTGTTGCCCGAGTCTCCGCCAAGTCCTTCATGTCCTCCTTGGTTCCAAAATGGAGACAACCCGTCGGACAGGATTTGATGCATGCTGGTTCCAGTCCTTCGCTCACCCGGTCGACGCAAAGCGTGCACTTGAACATCTTCTTGGTCGAGGGATTGAACTTGGGAATATCGAACGGGCAGCCACTGACGCAGTAACCGCAGCCAATGCAGTTCTGCTGTTGAAAATCAACAATGCCGTTGGTGTATTGGACGATCGCGCCGTCCGCGGGGCAGGCTGCGAGACAACCTGGATCGGCACAGTGCATGCACTGATCTTTGCGCATCAGCAGACTGATGGTCCCGTCGGAGTTCTCGTGCTCGTTGAACTTGATCAGGTTCCAGTACTTCCATGTCGTTTCCGGCATGGTCTGGTAGCTGTTGTCGAACACGGTCTCGGTGAATTCGTATCCATTCCACTCGAGACAGGCGACCTCGCAGGCTTTGCAGCCGATGCAGGTGGTGGTGTCGATCAGTTTGCAGACCTGATAGTCGCGCTCGACCCCTTCGCCGGGAGCGGGTCCGGGATGTCCGGATATTCTGCGAATTGCCAACGTGGCTTGACTCATACGTTGCCTTATGCCTTTTCCAGCTTGACCAAAAAACCCTTAAATTCCGGGGTGTACGCGTTGGGATCCACCACGGTCGGCGTAAGCCGGTTGAGGATGGTCCTCGCGTCCTTGCCTGCGTCTTCCTGAATGCCTCGATAACCCTGGTGGATCGGAATGCCAATCTGGTAGACCTTCTTGCCATCAATCGTCATCGGCTTGATGCGCTTAGTGACGAACGCCTTGGCGATGTAGTAGCTTCGCGCGCTGGTGACCTTCACTTTGTCGTTGCCCTTGATCCCTAATTCAGCAGCCAACTCAACCGGAATCTCGACGAACGGCTCGGGAATAAGCTGCACGTTCATCTCGTTGTTCTTGGTCCAGTAGTGGTAGTGCTCGGTGAGCCGGTAGGTAGTGCAGATGATGTTGAAGCCGTCGCCTGGCGTGGCGTATTTGTCAGCTGGCGTCTTGAGCTTTTTCACCACGGGATTGTTGGACTGATTGGGATGCAGCACATTTTGAACCGGACTCTCGATCGGCTCGTAGTGCTCGGGAAAGGGCCCATCGGCGAAGGCGCCCAACGGCGCAAATACCCGGCCGACTCCCTCGGGGATCATGATGAATGGTCCCATATGGTCCTTAGGATTGGAGTCCGCCTTGAAGTCGGGCACATCGTTCCCCACCCACAGTTGTGTGGACTCATTCCACCAGACCTGCTTGCGCGAGGGATCGTAGGGCTTTCCTGAAGGATCGCAGGAGGCGCGATTGTAGAGGACGCGGCGATTGGCCGGCCACGACCACGCCCAGTTCTGGTAGATGCCCTGGCCCGAGGGATCTTCAGTGCCGCGGCGCACGAGCTGGTTTCCGGCCTCGGTCCAACACCCGGCGTAAATCCAGATTCCACAGGCTGTTGTTCCGTCATCTTTGAGCCAGGCGAATCCCGGTAATTGCTGACCCTTCTTGATGGTGACCTGAGTCTTGGGGTCAGTGAGATCGGCCAGAGCCTTGCCGTTCATCTCTTTCGCCAAATCTGCGAGTGCAGGATGCTGCGCATTGACGTAGGGCCAGGTCAGCTTCACGATCGGGTCCGGGAACTTGCCACCTTCCTTCTGGTAGAGCTCGCGCACCTTGAGAAAAATTTGCGCCACAATGTCCTGGTCGAGGCGGGCCTCGCCCGGAGGCGGAACCGCGGCATTTTTCCACTGCAGCCAGCGAGCCGAGTTGGTCATCGATCCGTCTTTCTCGGCGAAGCCCGCGCAGGGCAGGCGATAGACGGTCGTGTTGATGGTCTTCATTTCCTCGGGCGTAATCCCCGGGGATTTCCAGAATTCGCTGGTTTCATCGGGATAAATCTCCCCCACCACCAGCCAATCTGCCTTCTTGAGGGCATCGATGTTTTTCTGCGAGTCGGGCCCGATGGCCACACCGTTCATGCCAAACGCGAACATCCCCTTCACCGAGCCGCGATACATGTTGTCCCAGATCTGGGTCCACGAATAGTTACGATCAACCTTCGGCATGTACTGGTAGGCGAAGTCGTTTTCCTTGGTCGCCGCATCTCCAAAGAGGGTCTTCAAATAAGAGACAGCGAACTTCGGCGTGTTCGACCAGTAGTTAAATGAGTCCCATGGCGCAGGCTTGGATGCGGTTGGCGTGATCCGTTTCAGCCAGGCCGCCAGGTTGACATCGGTTGGATTCGGTACCTTCAGATAACCAGGCAGGCTGTCGAATATCCCGCCCATGTCGGTAGCGCCCTGAATGTTGGAGTGGCCGCGCAGGGCATTAACCCCGCCGCCCGCCCGTCCCACGTTGCCCAGCAACAACTGCAGCATGGCCGCTGTGCGGATGATCTGTGTGCCGAAGGTATGTTGCGTCCATCCAACCGCGTACAAAATGGTAGCCACCTTCTTCATGTCGCCGTCTTTGCGGACAGAAGTGTAAAGATCAGCGGCCTTCAAAAACTGGTCTTTCGGAATGCCGGTGATGCGCTCGACCATTTCTGGCGTGTAGCGCGAATACTGTTGCTTCAGCAACTGATAGACACATCGGGGATGTTGCAAGGTAAGGTCATAAGCCACCTTGGGGGGCATGCCTGGCAAGGGCGGCGGCGTTCCCGGGGTGTTTGCGGCTTTTGCGGCAGGGTGCGACGGCGTAAGGCCGCCGCCGTCGTTACCTTCCTCATAGTTCCAGGAGGACCGGTCGTAAGTCTGCGAGGCGGCATCGAAGCCGGAGTACAACCCGTCTTCAGGCAGCTTGAATCCCTCTCTTACAATGAAGGCCGCGTTGGTGTAGTTGATGAGATACTCTTTGGCGACGCGGTTGTTTTCGATCGCGTAGCGAAGAACTCCGCCCAAGAAGGCGATGTCCGACCCCGCCCGGATCTGACAGAACAGGTCGGAGGTGGAAGCGGTGCGGGTGTATCGCGGATCCACCACGATCATCTTTGCATTGCGGTTTCGTTTTGCTTCAATGGCCCACTTAAAGCCACAGGGGTGGTTTTCGGCAGGATTCCCGCCCATGATCAACATCATGTCTGTGTTCTTGATGTCGATCCAGCCATTGGTCATGGCCCCTCTTCCGAAAGTTGGTCCCAAACTTGAGACCGTGGGGCCGTGTCAAACCCTGGCCTGGTTTTCTATATAGGTGAGGCCCAAGCCGCGCATGGTCTTGACGACCAGAAAGTTGAATTCGTTGGTATCAGTGCAGCCGCCGATCCAGGCCATGCCTTCGCAGCGGTTAACGGTGCGCCCCTGCGCGTCTTTTTCAACGAAGGTATCGTCCCGCGTCTTTTTGACCTTGTGGGCGATCTCGTCGAGGGCTTGCGCCCAGGCAATGTCTTCCCAGTGATCCGAGCCGGGCCGCCGTACTTGCGGCTTCAGGAGCCGCCGCGGATTAAGAATATCCTGCTCGAGCGAAGCGCCTTTCGGACACAGCGTTCCGCGATTGATGGGATGATCGGGGTCGCCCTCGACGTGGATCACCTGCGGGGTCACATTCTTGGCTTTGTCGCCGATTGTGTAAATGAGGACACCACAGCTCACGGAACAGTAGGGGCAGGTGGATCGCGTCTCGGTGGCGCGCGCAATTTTGAGTTCTTTGAGCTGTGCGACTGCGGGAGTCAGATCAAAACCGAGGAGAGAGAAAGCGGCTCCGCCAACGATGGTGCCTTTGAGGAAAGTTCTGCGGGAGAGTTCCATAGTGTCCTCCAACAGCTTGAATCGCGAGGCCGCCGAAAACGCACACAGCCGAGCTGCACCCCAAATTTTGCAGGAAACTATAAACCTCACCGTTCCCCAGAGTCAATGCCAGGAAAGCCGTAGGCCAGGCCGAAACTTCGGACCCAGGCGGTTGCCTATAGCAAGGGCGAAGCCCCATAATCGCCCGGTGGCCAGCACGCAATGGCAGCAGCGAATTCGGCGAGCCGAGCAACTCGCCGGCCAATACCCCTTCGCGACCGAAATTCTGCGCTTCTACGTCCATCTGGCCCACTTCCAGGAAGACCTCTACCAGCGACTCGATCGCCTCTCCAACCGGATTCCTATCTCTCGATCCGACCCCGATTTATCTGAACTGCTCGACAGCTTTCCGCCATTTCTCTCCCTTGTTGAAGACAAAGCTCCCGCGCGCTTCGCGCAGACCGCTTGCGAGACGCGCAAGCGGCCCTCCGCTTCCTGGAGGGAACTGCTCAGCCATTCATGGTCTAACATCGAACCACCCGCCGATCCCGCGGAATTCCTTGCCTTCGCTTTTCTTCAACCTTACGCCGAGTTTGTCCGCTCGCGCGTTCCCCTGCATTTGGAGGGCTACACTCATTCGTCGTGCCCATTTTGCAATCGCAAGCCCACACTGACGGTCTTACGTCCACAGGGAGACGGCGGGCGCCGCAATCTGGTGTGCGGTTTCTGTCTCTGTGAATGGGAATTCCGGCGCATCGTCTGTGCGGGATGTGGGCAGGAAGACGAAGCCAAACTTCCCGTCTATACGGCCGACAAATTTCCCCATATGCGAGTGGAGTGTTGCGATACCTGCCACGCCTACATTAAGTCCGTCGACCTCACAAAAAACGGCTTGGCCCATCCCCTGGTGGACGAACTTGCCTCGGTCCCGCTCGATTTGTGGGCGCAAGAGCATGGCTACGCGAAGCTCCATCCTAACTTGCTGGGATTGTGAGCAATGTTAATTACGAGGGCGGTATACGAGTCACGATGACTTTCGAGAGCAGCGCCTCGACATCCTTTCCGTCGATTCTTCCTTCTTGTGCCGCCAGGCAGTTGGCTGCGCCGCAAGCGGTCGCGAAGCGGACGGCCCGCTCGCCGTGCCAGGACTGTTGGGAGGCGTAGGCAAAGCCTGCCAAGGTGACGTCTCCACAGCCTACGGTTGACGTCGAATGCATTCGGGGTGGGGAAGCAATCCAGCTAGGCCCCTGGTGGCTCTCCAGCCAGAACAGGCCTTCGGCCCCTAAAGTAATCGCCGCGCTGCGTGCCCCACGGGCAATCAACTCTGCTGCCGCTCGCTGCGCGGCTGCGAAATTCTCAACCGGCCGGCCAAGCAGCGCTTCAGTTTCCGCCCGATTGGGTTTAACAAAGTCTGGCCGTGCACCCAGGTTGGCCAGTAATGCCTCGCCGCTGGTGTCGAGGAACACCTGTGCGCCGGCAGAGTGCGCGCGCCTAATAATCTGGGAGTAAAAATCGGGAGGCATCCCGGCCGACAAACTGCCGGAAATCACGACGAGTGCCTGTTTCCAGTCTCCGCTGAGATGCTTTTCGAGGACTCCAAGCATCTCTTCGCGTTCGCGCAAATCGGGGGCTCCACCCGGCTCGAGCAGTTCAGTAGTCTGCCCTGAGTCATCGATCATTTCGAGATTCACGCGAGTAGGTGCCTGAGTGTGAATCGCGGCCACTTCGATGTCGCGCTGGCTCAATTCGAGCGCGCACTGTTCGCCGATTGCACCGCCAAGGAAGGCGATCCAGGCAGTCTTTGCTCCCAGCGACCGCGCAGCCATCGCGACGTGGGCGGCCTTGCCTCCGGGAAGCACCTCGACGCTCAACGTGCGGTTGACTTGTCCGACGGCGAACGACTGAAGGCGCACGCGACGGTCCAGCGCAGGGTTGGCGCTCACACAGACGATCATGCGACGGGCGGCCTGAGACCGAGCCACGATCTTTCGTCAGAAAGGAACACCAGAGACTATCTTCCGTTCTGCCCTCAGAAATAGAACTTTAAGGCAACCTGAATGAACCGAGGGTCGCGGGCCCCCTGGGGAAAGCCAAATTGTGGTGTGCCGAACTCCAGAGGCTGAGGCTCGGTGCCAATCAACCCCAAGGGTTCAAACACGCGATTGACGTGATTCCAAACATTAAAGAACTCTGTACGAAATTCAAAGTGCATTTCTTCACGAACGGGAAAAACCTTGAAAATAGAGAAATCCCAGTTTTGTAGACCCGGCCCCTTTACGATGTTGCGCCCAGCATTGCCAAAGGTAAATGGGATCGTGTTATCCACGAAGGCGCAGGTGTTGAATAGGGTTCCTGGAACGCATGGTCTTGCATTCGGATTGCTGACCACGTTGGGTCGGACTTGAAAGGCGCCCACTCCGCCGCCGCCGTCGCTCGTGGAAACGTTGGTGAGGGCATCGGTAATGGTAAACCAATTCCCGGTCTGGGCAGTTACGATTCCCGCGAGTTGCCAATTCCCGATCAACTGATTAACAACGCCGCGGGAGTCGCCGCCGAACCTTTTGCCGTTACCGAAGGGGAGTTGGTAAATGTAGTTGATGACAAAGCGATGGCGAACGTCGAAGTCGGAGTTTCCATACTCCAGGAAGGGAAAGCGTTGATCGCGGAAGTCTCCGTTATTGAAAGATCCCAGATTCGCGCTGGACGCGTCGTCCAGAGCATGGGCATACGTATACGACGCCTCGAATTGCAGGCCGTGCGAGAAGTTCTTTTGCCAGCGGGCCTGCAAAGAGTTGTAATTTGAGAACCCGTCCGAGCGAAGCTGGTTGATCGAGGTATCGAACACGGGATTGCAATTCGGAGGAAAGACCGAATTATCACAGATTTTAGCCGGACGCCGGGCATCGGTCGGGCAATTGCCGGGCGTGTTCGGTGGGGTGTTGCAGAACGTAGGATCGGGCACGGCCTGGTTGCCGTTGTAATAGTTGTACAGATCAGAACCATGCGAACCTGCGTAGGAAATCTCCACTACACTCTGTCCCGGCAGTTGATACTGAAAACCAAGATGCCACTGCTGCGTATAGGGAGTGCGCAGTTTGGGACTCACCGAAAATAACAATGGGGTATTGGGATCGGTCAAAGCGCTCGCCGGGAATCCTTGCGACAAAACGTTGAAGCCGGGAATCGAGCAGTCCGTCTGGGTCGGGTCAGGATTTGCCGAGGACAAGAAGCAGGGAGGATTGAAGGACTGGGTCACGAAGAACGGCGGATTGAATCCCGGACTGGGATTGGAGTAGGGCCCGTTCTCGTCGCCGCCATAGAAAATGCCATATCCGGCGCGCATTACCAGATTCCGATTGACTTGAAACGCGATACCCACCCGCGGCGCGAAGTTATTCAAGTCCGCGGGGATTAGGCCGCTACTCCCGGTTCTCCGGATCGGGATATTCGCTGCGATGAAGGGTGTCAGTTGCGCATTTTGGCCCGCGGGTACGATTAGGCTATCTGAGGCAAAGTCGAAGTTTGCCTGCTGATTGTTCCTCGCCTTGACGGTGGTGAATAGTTCATAGCGCAGGCCAAGATTGAGCGTCAGGCGCTGCGTCCAGCGGAAATCGTCCTGGGCGTAGACGGCGTAAACCGGACGGTGATAGTCGACGGTTTGTAAACTCGTAATCTCCCCAAAATCGGGTATGCCAAGCAGGAACGTAGCAAATGCCTCGCCGCCACTGGTGGGGGAGCCGGGATTATCAGTGAAGTCACTTGCAAAACTCAGGTCTCCCCGCGGTGAGGCAGGTTCGAAAAGAGTGAATTCCTCTCGTCGAATTTCGGTGCCAAGTTTGGCCGAATGCCGGCCGTGTACCCAGGTGAGATTCTCTGTGAGCACGTAACTGTTCTGTTTCTCGATGGCCGGAAGGAAACCCGAACTTCCTATAGTGGCGGTGCCATCGTTGATGCTGATTTGCGGCAGCCCTCCAATATTTGGCCCAAAGGGAACACCGGGGTATTGCAGTTGCGCAGACACATCGGTATTGGAGTTCAACTGAAAGCGATGGCTGTTGATGCGGTTGTACCCGAGACGAAACTCGTTAATGAGATTGGACGAAAAGACGTGGGTCTCGCTGAGGGCGACGCTGCGAAAAGAATCGTCCTCTGTGCCATCGGAGAATGCGCCGCCGTCGAGCACATTCTGGAATGGAGAAGGAGTGAAGCTAGGCTGGTTCTCGTAGCTAAAGGTTCCAAATAGGTTGTCTTTCTGGGAGAGTTCGTGGTCGATCCGGACATCAAAGTTATTGCGGCTGTATGTTCTTTTCGGATCCGCTAGAAAGTTGGACCCGTTGATGTTGACGTTTGGCGCAGGGAAGAGGGCGGAAAGCCGGGCGGCAAGGGGATCGATCGCACTGAACTTGTTAGTGGGATTTCCGCTCGCATCCACGCCGATGGGCACCCCGCAATAACCGGTCAGATTTGCGCCCGAGTTTTGAGTCAACCGGGTGTTAAAGATTTCTCCCACAAAAGTTGGGTTACCGTTGCAGTCTAAAGCCGTGGTTCCCGGAAGAGCGTTCCCGTTGGCGTCTACCTGCGGAGCCGGAGTGTCGGTCAGAAAAGAAGAGAAGTCTCCGCCGATTTCATCGGGAGTCGGGATATTGGAAAGCTGTGGCAAGGACTGCAAAACGCGCAGCCCTTCATAGTCGACGAAAAAGAAAGTCCGGCCTTTAATGATGGGGCCGCCAAAAGTAGCTCCGAACTGGTTTTGGTGGTAAGGCTGCCTGAGCGAGTCAAAAGCGTTGCGTGCATCCAGACCATCGTTGCGGAAAAACTCGTAAAGATCCCCATGAAAGCGGTTCGTGCCGGATTTGAGGACGGCGTTGAGAATAGCGCCGTTGCCGCGGCCGAATTCGGCACTGTACGCGTTGGTTTGAACTTTGAATTCCTGAATGGCGTCCACCGACGGCTGAATCACATAGGCTTGGCCGGTCAATACGTCTCCCAGATTCGAGTTATTATCGATCCCGTCCAGAAGATAGTTGTTTTGCAGAGAGCGCGCCCCGTTGGAACTGAAGCCATAACTCCCTTCAACCCGTGAACCAGGTTCGCTCGGGGCAATGCCGGCTCCCAGCAACGCGAGCTGCGCATAGTTCCGCCCGTTCAGGGGGAGAGTTTGTGCTTGGCGGCTATCTACTAGCTGACCCAAGTCGGAGGTTTCCGTCTGCAGGAGCGGGGCTTTGGTGGAGACGCTCACGACCTCGTGAATATCGCCCACCAGAAGAGTTATGTTCACTGCCGGACGCTCCCCGACATTCACTGTGATTGGACCAGCCACCGCCTTTTTGAATCCGGGTTTTTCCGCGCTCACTTGATAGCGGCCGATCTTCAGCGGGCTGGCGACGTACTCACCCTGCTCGTTCGTGGTCGTGGCAAATTCCGTCCCACGGTCTATATCCCGAATTGTGACTTTCGCGCCTGCGACCACCGCGTCGCTCGGATCCCTTACCACCCCCGCGATGCCACCTGCGTCCTTTTGTGCGGCGGCGTTCACACAGCCAAGGGCCAGGATGAATACTAGGATCAGCCGGGTACGCAGATGTCGAGCATGCTGGAGCCGTTGCGAGGAAGCAGAGCGCACTGGGAGGTTCATCGAGGCCCTCGGTTGGGCTGAACGATAGCCCTTTCGTATTGTTTCGATTTGATACTATTAGTTACGATCCCACCGGAAGTCAAGTGCAAAATTTGCCCGGCTGCTCAAGCCGGGCCCCCCGTGAGGCAAACATGCTCTGGAGAGCCGTTTTGCCAGAGCGCCCTGCAGGAGGCGGTGGTTCCCCCTTCAGCTTTCGATGGACAAACGAAAGGAAACGTTATAAAAGGAAATAGCAAACAAAGGGTCGCAGGGGGCGAAAAGAAAGACGATGCCCCGGATCGAGTCGAAGGTGCTGAACGAAGAGCGTCGGCGCGCCATTCTCGAAACATTGGAACTCGATGGGCGTCTTCTGGTTGCCGATCTTGCCCGGCGCTTCCGCACCTCTCAAGTTACGATTCGTAAAGACCTGGAACTGCTGCACCAGCAGAGGCAGCTGCACCGTACCCATGGGGGGGCGTTACCAGCGAGGGAGCGGGCGCTGGACGATCCCACACTTCGGGAGAAAGAGCAACTTCACCGGCGGGAGAAGCTCCTGATTGCGGCGGCGGCGGTGCGAATGGTGCGCGAAGGCCAAGTCGTGGTGCTGGACTCTGGCACAACAACAACGGCAATCGCCCGCGGCCTCCGCGACTTTCAGAATCTCACGGTGGTCACGAACGCGGTCAATATCGCCGCTGAGTTGGCCGGAACTTCGATTGACGTCATATTGACCGGAGGCACGTTGCGCAAGAATTCGTTCTCCCTGGTGGGCCCCATGGCGGAAGAAACACTGCGGCATCTGAACGCCGACCTTCTTTTCCTCGGGGTGGACGGTTTCGACGTCCGCTATGGATTGACCACTCCAAACCTTCTGGAAGCTCAGGTCAATCGTGTGATGATCGAGGTGGCCCGGCGGGTGGTGGTGGTCTGTGATTCCAGCAAGTTCGGCCGGCGGAGCCTTACCCTGATTGCACCCACCTCGACGATCCACGAGGTGATTACCGATCGGCGGATTCCAAAGCCGGACTTGCGGACCCTGAAAAAAGCCGGCGCGGAGGTTACGCTTGTCTAGCTCGAGCCAACCGCCTGACCGCAGCGACGGGAACGATTTGCCCGGCCCTATCGCCGGTGGGAATAGCTTCGCAGAAATTCTGTCGCAGCCAGAGTGCTGGAAGGCCTGCGCGGCGCAATTGCGAGAACAGAACATTCTGGAGGAAATTTGCCGCCGTTTTTCCGAAGCTGAAGAGTGGCTGTTTATCGGCTGCGGCTCCAGCTATTACGTGGCTCTGTGTGCGGCGGCGACTATGACAGCTTTGAGCGGCCGGCGGGCGCGTGCCGTTCCGGCATCCGAGGTGCTGCTTTTCCCGGATATCGTTCTGGCTGGAGCTCGACACACTGTTCCCGTACTGATCTCGCGATCAGGGCAGACATCGGAAGTGTTGAAAGCTGCTCAGTTGCTGGCTGAGCGGTCGATGCCCGCGCTGGCGATTTCCTGCGCTCCGGGTCAGAGGCTGGAACAGCTGGCGTCGCTGACGATTCTGCTGCCCGCCGCGGATGAGAAGAGCACGGTCATGACGCGCTCATTCACATCTATGCTTTTGGCCTTGCAAACGCTTGGGGCACAGCTGGGAGGCAACGCGGCAATCGTATGATTCCCTGCGAAAAATCGGGGATGTAGCCGAGCCAGTTCTTCGCGACTTACCGAATAAAATCCAGCAGTTTGTTGCTCACCATGACTTCGCGGACTATGTTTGCCTGGGGCAAGGGCCTTTTTACGGGTTGGCGTGCGAGTATGCGCTCAAGGTAACGGAGATGTCAGTCTCGTACGCACAGAGCTTTCATACTCTGGAATTCCGCCATGGGCCGAAATCGATCGTGAGTCCGGAGACCTTGCTGATTTTTCTCATTTCCGAAGCAGGTCGCGAGGCGGAGTGCGATTTGTTGGAGGAGATGAAATTGCTTGGAGGCACGACCCTGGTCGTCACAAACCATGCTGACAGCCGCGTGCGCGGTACCGCAGATATGTTGGTCGAGTTGAACCTGAATGTGCCCGAACTGGCGCGCCTCGCGCCCTCTCTGGTCGCTGGCCAATTGCTTGGACTGTGCACGGGGCTCAAGAAGGGCTTCGACCCCGACTCGCCCCGCAACCTCAGCCGGGCAGTCATTCTCGAAGACAAGCCGTCCAAGAAGCCAGAACATGCCGCGCTTTGATGTCACCATTGCGGGTGAACTAAACCTCGATCTGATCTTTTACGGACTCCCGGCGGAGCTACCTCCCGAACGCGAGGTGTTAGCTGATGAAATGAGACTCACGCTGGGATCGTCATCGGCCATTGTGGCCCACAATCTGGCTTGTCTGGGAAGCCGGGTGGGATTCCAGTCGAGGATCGGTAGCGATGAGTTGGGCAGAATGGCGTCGGATCGCCTGGCCGCAGGGGGTGTAGACACATCGCTGGTTCGGCGTGCACCCGGCTCTAAGACTGGACTAAGCGTCATTCTCCAACAAGACCATGGGCGAACCATCTTGACGTATGCCGGCACGATTGCTGAACTTGCGCTTTCCGATCTCGACTTTAGCTACCTTTGTGACGCCCGGCACTTTCATCTTTCGTCGTTTTATCTGCAGGCCGGATTGCGGCCACACGTCCCGGAGCTGTTTCGGAGGTTGAAAACTGCGGCGCTGACCATTTCTCTCGATACCAACGACGATCCTCAGAATCGTTGGGGAGATGATCTCCGCGAGGTGCTGCCTTTCGTGGATATTCTGCTTCCGAATCGAAACGAAGCCTGCAGGATTGCAGGTACTGACGATATCGATCTCGCGCTGAAACGTCTCGCGAAGATGGTTCCGCTGGTTGTGGTCAAGCTCGGATCAAGAGGCGCAGTCGCTCGCCGCGGCGATGAGCACTTCGAGGCTCCAGCTCTGAAAGTGGAGGCGGTGGATGCGGTAGGGGCCGGAGACAGCTTCAACGCCGGCTTCCTCCATCAACACCTGCTCGGCGCGGACTTGCCCAAATGCCTGGCATGGGGCAATCTGGCAGGCGCGTTGTCAACCACGCGCCCGGGGGGAACAGAAGCCTTCCGTGACCGCGAATATCGCGAACAGTTCTTGCGGGAAAATGCACCGGTATCGGCGCGGCCCAAGTAGATTTTTTCGACTCAGCTAGCGCGGGCTGACTTCCAATAGAAGGTGGTGTCGAAACTCGGTCTTCAACTGTGGGACCTGACCGGCTGTAGCCTGGACCGAGCCCAGATCTTTGCCATCGGCGTAATCTACCACTTCATAGCTTCCAGGCTCGAGGCCGCGCAACTCGACCTCGCCCTTCCACAATGGATTCTCGTCGGGCGCAAAGAATGCGTAGAACATTTTGCCGTCTTTCTCGATCGCATATGCTTCGGGCACGTCATAGCCGTAGGTGTAGAGATCGAGAAACGTTCCTTGAGAGAGCATCTTCTGGTTGTAAATACCGATCCATTTTTTCCAATGCTCTTCTTTTTGCTGCGTCAACAGTACACGTTTGAACTTGGGTCCGGGATCCGGCCAGACAAATTTGGTGCCGACCACCCCGCCGGTCCCAATGGTTGAGGCGAAATCATCCCCGTATTCGATCCAGTCGTTCCCATCGCTGTGGACCTTTCCCGATGTGCCTCATGGCGGAGAGTTCCACGTGGTCGCCGTAAACCGCAGCCTCAGGACCCAGGAGGGCTTTGTACATTTTGATGCGGCGCCGAACCTGGACTGCGCCCACGGGGTCGGCGGTGACCGCCTGGTCGAGGTAAGGAAGCCAGGCCAGCGAGGGCGGTGTGCCACAGGGACAACTCTGAGTGACGCTTTGCGGCTTCAGGGCCCGAGTAGTCTGGAAAATGGTTTTGTACACGTCGGCCATCGCGTTGACCGAGTCCTCTGGCGACTTGTGATGGTGGGCCGGGTTGTAGCAAGCAGGAACGGTATAGATGTTATCCAGCTTGGAGCCGTCGAAGTTCCAGTCGCGGATAAATTTTTCCGTCAATTTCTTGTAGTAGGCTTGGACCTCCGGAACTGCAGGACATAACGCGGCCAGGTCTCGCACGATGTGGGCGGGTTTTCCATTCTTGTCGAGAATCAGCCACTCGGGATGGTCCTTCGCTACTTGGGAAATGGTGTACTTGTGTGACTCATATTTGCCTGTGCCATCTTCCACGGCAAGCGGAAGCCACCAGAGTTGCACCAGTATTCCTTGCTTGTGGAAATCAGTAACCAAGCGCTCAATGGAATCGCCGGGAAAAGTATCGGGCCGGGGATTCCAGTCGCCATAGGTGTCGGACCAGCGATCATCAAGAGTCGCCCATTTGATGCCGAACTCTTTCAGCTTCGGAATCGTGCCCAGCATTTGTGCGGGAGTAACATCGGATTCGTAGCCCCATCCGCACCAGCTCACGTTGTAGGCTTCGCTGGAGGGTCGCGGGATTTCCCATCCTTCCTTCTGCAGCACATTCGACCACATGCGGAGCGGCTGGTAAAAATCACCCGAATACACCGCGACAAAACTACGGGGTGTGGAATAGTTCGCGCCTGGTTTCAGAACTGAATCTGCTTGAACCTCGAGAGCGGCATCGACTCGTCCATCGGAGTCGACTTTGACTGGGAGAGAAAGCGAGAGCGGCAGAGTCTCTACATGGCCAATGGCTTCGCCGACAGTCGCGGTCCAAAATGCGGCCACGGGAATCCCGCCCCCGTACCCGCCTTTGACCATCGCTCCCATCACATTTGGCCGCGAGAACGTGCGGGTCAGCTTGAGAATTTCATCCTTCCCCCAGTCGAAGCTGGAACCCTGGAATGACCACATTTCGTAGGAAGGTACCCTTGCGCCAGAAAGCGTCGCATCAAACCGGTGCTGCTGTTCTACCACGCGATCAATGTGAATGTCTGAGGGTCCCGTGTTCTTGTACTCGGCGGTGGTGAGCAGCAGGTTGGGAAAGTCGTCATAAGCCTCAACTGCCAATGTGCGCTCAATGTTCGCATCCGCTGGCTCGACGCCGTGGGCCGGAATCTCCACTCGCTTGCCGCGCCCCAGTTTGCCGGTGGCATCGAGAACTCGGGCTCTTTGGAAATCGAGAGCGAAGTGAATCGCCTCTCCGTTCACAACCAGATAGTCGCTCCGGACGGAAGCAGCGCTCGGATTATCGAGGGTTAGCTTCCTGCCATCCTTGACCAAGAAGGCCTGCACCTGGCCCGAAGGAAGAATCTGGAATTCGGCAGTGCTAGTAGTCAGCACTACCGGACCGCCAGGCGGCACTTCGACCCTGATGGCCGACGGTTGTGCAGCGGTCCGGGCAGATTTCGATTCGGACGATTTGCATCCGGTGACGATCAGGCCCGTGAGCACCGGAAGCAAACTCAGCAGAATTACGCGCCATCGGCGGGCTGCGAAACCTTCACTCATGGCCTTCCTTGCGCCGCCGAACCTAAAATCCGCTCCGCATTCAGATGGTACATCTTTTCCAAGATGTTATCGGGCAACTCCATTCCGTAGATTTTCCAGCGCCCCTGGCTGGGAGCGCCCCAGTAGTCAAAGTATTCGTCGTTGGTTTCCAGCCATCGGAAGTAATTGCGATACATCGCAGCATCCATTCCATTATCGCTGCCAAACATGACGCGGTCCTGGTATTTGATGAAGAAATCACGGGTCTGCCGCGGCTGCCGGCCCAGTTCTGCTTCGCGGCCGCCAAATTCCACCACCACATTGGGATAGTGGTCGAGCATCGCCGCCACCCAAGGCAGGTTCTCTGGCCAACCCATGTGTAGAGAAACGAAAGTCGTCTTCGGATGTCTGGCGAATACCCGGTTCCGCGCGTCCAGGAGAGCTTCGAAGGAGGGAAATCGCGTGCCGTAGAAGCTCCAGTCCGGGTGTTCTATCAATTCTTCATAGCGCTCATTGGCAGCATCGACTGACCGGAAAAAGGCTTCCGGATCACCGGTATGGATGAACACGGGAATCCCGAGTCGTCCACATTCGTCAAAAATAGGATCGAGCCGAGGATCATCGACGGCAATGAGTTTGCCAGTCTTGTCGCGGACACCTAGCCCCAGATCCTTCAGGATTTTCAACCCTCGCGCGCCGCGAGCCACGGAATCCCGTAGTTGAAGCACCATTTCCTGACTAAAGTCGGGATCGTCGATCCTCGACCAGTCAATTTGGGAAAAGACGATGAAGCGGCCGGGATAGGGCTTCACCATGGTGTCGATCACACGCTGCAACTTCTGACCCCACATTCCAGTCAGGATTACGATGGTCTTCACGTTGGTTTCGTCCATGACATCGACGACACGTTGGGGCGGCATAATGTCACCGATTCCTGCAGCGTCGTTAGTGTGGTTGTGAACATCGACCACATAGAATTTCGCCCGTTCTACCTCGTGCGCCGGGACGTGAAGCATCGAGGTAGGATGAAAATCCCTTAGAAGGACCGTCTTATTCTGATCGGCGTCGCCGGCAACCTTATAACCGATCTGGCCCTGGCTCTGAGTGGCGTGGCCAGAAGTGAGGCCGGGAGAAAAGAGCATCAGGACGAGCACTGGCGCCAGCACGTTGGATCTAGATTGACTTTGCATATCAATGTGCTCTTGTCTAAAAGAAACGAAAGCAAACGTAATTAATCGTAATACACCGCAAACAAGAGTTTGTCAATTTGCACGACATTAGCGGACTCGTCGACGATAGCCGAATCTCGGTGCCTGCCATGGGGTTGCACCGGTGGTACTATCGACTGGTTTTCAGGAATTCCAGCCTTCGGAACTACAGATGACCAAAGCTGCGCGCTCCGTGGCATCTCCGCGGGTTGTTTGCATTGAAGATCTTCGCGCCCTCGCCCGGCAGCGGGAACCGCAGGCAGTGTTTGACTATCTGGATGGCGGTGCCGAAGGCGAAGTCACCCTGCGTGAGAACTGCCGCGTTTTTGACGATTTGACTTTCCGGCCGCGGCACGCGGTCGTAGTGCCGGAGTGCAGTTTGCGCACGCGGGTTTTGGGTTTCGATCTTTCGCTTCCGTTCATGCTCGCGCCTGTGGGCTACAGCCGCCTGATGCACCCCGGAGGCGAGGTCGCCGCCGCCTCCGCTGCTGCGCAGGCCGGCACCGCCTACATTCTTTCGACGATTTCCGGACACAAGCTGGAGGACGTGAAAGCGGTTTCTCCAGGAACTGTTTTCTATCAACTTTATCTGATGGGCGGTCGTGCCGCTGCCGAGGCTGTCCTGGAACGAGCGCGGCTTGCGGGTTTCTCGGCACTCGTTGTCACCATCGACACCCCAGTCTCGGGAATACGCGAACGCGACTATCGAAATGGCATGAGGGAGCTGGTAAGTGGCGGCGTGCTAGAAAAAATTCCGTTTTTGCCGCAGGTACTGGCGCGTCCTGCATGGCTTGCCGCTTTCCTGCTTGACGGCGGGCTGCCGGGTCTGCCGAACGTTGTGGTTCCTGGCAAGGGACCTCTGCCCCTGGTCGACGTGGCCGCCGCTCTGGCGGAGTCCGGAGTGACTTGGGCCGACTTGCGCTGGATTCGAGAACTATGGCGAGGTCCCGTTGTGGTCAAAGGCGTTCTCACAGGCGATGATGCTCGCCATGCCATTGATGAGGGGGCGTCGGCGATCTCCGTATCGAACCACGGAGGCCGCCAGCTCGATTGTGTTCCGGCTTCTTTGAGAGCTTTGCCCGAAGTTGTGAAAGCCGTGAACGGTCAGATCGAAGTCTGGATGGACGGAGGTATCCGACGTGGCGGCGATATCGTCAAAGCGCTTTGCCTCGGAGCTAAGGCCGTGCTCTGTGGCCGGGCTTATGCGTATGGCCTCGCCGCCGCGGGAGAAGCCGGAGTCCATCGCGCCGTCGAGATCCTGAGGGTGGATCTGGAGCGTACTCTCCGTTTGCTCGGCTGCCCGTCGGTGGCGGCTTTGGATCGCTCGTATGTGAATGTCCCAAAAAGTTGGGAGTAGCCTTCATGCGCCGAGCTGCGGAATCGCTCAATCGGTGCGGGCACGGTGCCTCGGATACTTGGCATAGATGCGCTATGCCGAAAGCTGTAGAAAGAAGAAGGTGATTTTTGGTTTTGCCTGAAGCGTCGAGAGAAGTCAGGCGATCGTCGCGGAGCGGAGTTCCATCAGGCGTGTTGCGAGGAATTCCAGGTACTCTTCCATGCCCTCGCCGGTTTTCGCAGAAAGCCGGAACACCTGCATTCCCGGCCGCACCGCCTGGATATTTCCATACGCCGCTGGGTAGTCGAACTCGACCGCAGCAGCAAGGTCCATCTTGGTGATAATTGCCACGTCGGCGCTATTGAAAATCGTCGGATACTTCAGCGGTTTGTCCTCACCTTCGGTTACCGAAATCAGCACCGCGCGCAGATTCTCGCCCAGGTCGTAGGACGA
Organism: uncultured Acidobacteriota bacterium; assembly: GCA_963759395.1. Taxonomy (GTDB): domain Bacteria; phylum Acidobacteriota; class Terriglobia; order Terriglobales; family Acidobacteriaceae; genus CAVWZH01. The sequence continues at coordinate 1,812,494 of CAVWZH010000007.1, forward strand.
GGGACAAACCAAGTTTCCCACGTTCTCAATGAAGAGAATATCCAGCTGGTTAAGATCCCAGCCATCCAGTGCTTTCTGCACCATCACCGCTTCGAGGTGACAGAGCGTCCCCGTGGTAATTTGCCGAACTGGCGCCCCGCTGCGCGCCAGCCGCAGGGCATCGTTTTCTGTGGCCAGGTCGCCGACCAGCGCGGCCACACGATATTGGGGGCGCAGCAAAGTAAGAGTTTGTTCCAAAAATGCAGTCTTGCCCGAGCCAGGACTCGAAACCAGACTTACCACAAAAACGCCGGCTGTGCGAAACTGCTCACGCAGCGCGCGCGCCACAACATCGTTCGCTTTCAGGACGTTCTTCCTGACCTCGATCAGCCGGGGCTGCGTCATGCTGCGATCTCCAGGGCGACGACCTCGAGTTCCTTACCCTGCAGGATTTCAGAGGTGGGCGTTCCGCACTCCGGACAACAGAACCACTGTGCCGAAGTGAGCGTGCGTCGCACCTGGCATTGGGGACAAAACACTATGATCGGAATCTCCTCCACCACAAGCCGGGAACCCCGCAAGGGAGTGTCCTCGCAAGCCATCTCATACGAAGAAAGCAGCGCTTCCCTGACCACGCCTGACAATGCCCCCAGCTTCAGATGGATGGCCTCAATCTGCACTCCGCGGCGCTCCGCCTCTTCCTCGGCCAATTCCACGATGCTCATCGCGATGGAAAGCTCATGCACTTTTTTGTCTCCTAGTCAGTCCCCGTCGAGCAGGCAGCTCCGCCCTTGCCATCCCACTTGAACTACCTTGTCATCTTCTACAAGAACTGGAACGCTACGCTGGTTTCCAGCCAGTTCGCGCAAACGCAGGCGAGCCGCACTGTCAGCCTCGACGTCGTACTCTGCAAACTCGCAGCGACGCCACTCCAGCCACTCACGCATCTCTTGCGTGTACGGGCACCGTGCGGCGCCGAAAAGTTCAAACCTGGCCATTGCCCAGCACCTCCATCAGCTCGCGAACGATGTGGTAAATCGAAGCTTGCACTTCCTGGATACGCGGAATGTAGTCGCAGCGCACGACGATAGGAAAATCAGCCAGGCCTCGCCGTTGAATCTGTCCACCGTCATAACCCAGGAGCGCTACCGTCAGCAGGTTGCGTTTGCGCGCTTCTTCCAGCGCCATGATGATGTTGCGCGATCCGCCACTGGTCGAAATTCCAATGGCCACGTCCTCCGGTTGCGCTTGGGCAATCAGCTGGCGCAGGAAAATAACCTCCGTGCCCACGTCGTTGGCCACGGCCGTGATGTTGGCCGGTTCCATCGACAGCGAAATCGCCGGAATGGGCCGATACCCATGCGGAGGCAAAACACAGTCAATCGCCCAGTCGTTTGCATCGGTCGCAGACCCACCGTTGCCGAAAAGAATCAGCTTCCCGCCCCGCTGCAGACGCTCCGCAATCGCGAGCGCCGCACCGCTGATCTGCTCCGCTTGTTCGCGTGCCACCTGGCCGCGTAACCTGGCATCGTCGTCGACCTTCATCCGGATCGAGCCGGCGACCTCTCCGATTAGATCGTCAGTTGCTTGCTTCTCTCGCCCGAGGAACGGGTAAAGAAATTCGGTCTCTCCTAAATCATGCCCGAGTTCCCGGTGCTCGAAAAATACGTGCACCGTCTCCCACAGCGTGTGGTAGAGGATCTCAACTATCTCCTGGTGCATGAAGGCATCTTCGGTTGCGGGATCGAGCGCGTAAGAGCCTTCCGTCCCGGGCAGGGCAAACGTCATGGCATCCTGCGCGCGCGCTTGCTGCAGCGTGTCCCAGACTTCCGGATCCCCTTCTGGAGGGCCAAACCCCATAACGATATCTTCGGGACGGAGAATCGCCCGCAGCCACGGCCGGAAAAGCATCGAGAGATCCAGCGCAGGCAGGGCGCGTTTGCCGACAATCACGGGGTGCACGAATTCGACGGACACGTGCTGCGCATCGGTTGCGTAGGGCCCGCGCCCGAAAGCCAGCAGGCGTCCGCCGCGCAAAAAACGCTCCGACATTTCCCGGGAGGCTTCAGCGAGTCGCGGCGCTTCCCGGGAGAAAAATTCCTCGCAGATGCGGTTACGTTCCAGCAGCCGCCCTTCAATCTGCGTTGCTAGTTGGTAAGCGATAGCCATTCTTGTACGTTTCCGGTAGCTCGGCTACTTAGCCGAACCGTCGCTCAGCAGATTCGCGGCAGCGGATCTCCTACCAGCATATCAACGATCCGGCTGCCTCCGTACCGCGTGGTTACCAGCACTGACCCTGCCGGCTGCTCGCGCACTTCGCCGATGATCTGAGCTTGTTCGCCGCCGGATGCCAGATTCAACGCATTGAGCGCGGCGTCGGCATAGTCGGCCGATACCACGGCGAGGAACTGGCCTTCATTGGCGATGTGCAACGGATCTAGCCCCAGCAATTCACAAGCTCCGCGGACCGCATCGCGCACCGGAATCTGTTCTTCGAACAGCACGATCCCATGCCCGCAGTCCCGGGCGAGTTCGTTGAGGGAAGTGGCGGCGCCGCCGCGAGTGGGATCGCGCATCCAGCGGATTCCCGGACCTGCTGCGCTCACCATCGCTTCGACGAGAGGAAGCACCGAACGCGTGTCGGATTTCAACTCCGCCTCGATGTCGAGCTCTCCCCTCGCCAGCAGAATCGTGATTCCGTGATCGCCGATCGGTCCTGAGAGAAAGATCTTATCGCCGGGCCGCACTGAACGCGGATCAACCGTCACGCCACGCAGAGGGCGTCCGATGCCGGTGGTCGTGATGTACATGCGATCAGCTTTGCCGTGCTCGACCACTTTGGTATCGCCGCCAGCGATCCTGACTCCGGCGGCTCGTGCGGCTCCGGCCATCGCCCGAACTTCCGCTTCCAGAATCCCGGTGGGCAGGCCGGCTTCCAGGACGTAAGTCACTACGAGCGCTTCAGCGCGGGCCCCGGCAACCGCCAGGTCGTTCACGGTCCCGTTGACCGCTAGTTCGCCAATCGAGCCACCGGGAAAACTTAACGGCTTGACCACAAAGCTATCGGTCGTGATCGCCACTCTCGCCCCGTCGATGGAAAGAAACGCCGCATCTCCAAGGGGCTCGCCCGAATCGCCAAACAGCAATGGAACGAACAAGCCTTCGACCAGGCGGCGGCTGGCCTTGCCGCCTGCTCCGTGGGCCATCTCGATCTGCGGCTCGCGAAAGCGAACGTCGCTAGGAAGATCCACGGCACCCGGTTTCTTGCTCAGGCCGTCGGGCTCAGGATGCTCCCCATCGCCGCTTTGCGGTGTTCGTAGTTGTAATAGGCTGCGCATGATCCTTCCGATGAAACCATGAGCGCTCCGACGGGATGCTCCGGCGTGCACTCGCGGCCAAACAATTTGCATTGTTGAGGTTTCAATACGCCTTTGAGAACCTCGCCGCACTGGGCAGCTTTGGGATCCGTTACCCGAACGCCCGGTACGTCAAATCGTTGCTCCGCGTCCCACTCGGCGTAAGTGTCACGGATACGCAGAGCGGACTGTGAGATGAATCCCAGGCCGCGCCACTCGAAGTACGGCCGCAACTGGAAGACTTCCGCCATGGCACGGAGCGCTCCGCGGTTTCCCTCCCACGGCACCACCCGCTTGTACTGATTTTCAACTTTCGCCTCGCCGGCTCGCAGCTGGTGAAGCAGCATCACGATCGACTGCAGTATGTCGAGTGGTTCGAATCCTGAAACCACGATCGGTTTTCGCTCATCCTTCACGATCCACTCATAAGGACGGCATCCGATCACCGTGGAGACATGCCCGGGCCCGACGAACCCGTCCAGCCGCATATCCGGCGAATCCAGAATCGCCCGAATCGCCGGGATGATTGTCACATGGTTGCAGAAAACAGAGAAATTCCGGACGCCTTCGGCTTTCGCCCGCATGATCGTCAATGCGGTCGAAGGCGCCGTAGTCTCAAAGCCAATCGCGAAGAACATCACGTGGCGGTCAGGATTGGTTCGGGCCAGTTTTAGAGCGTCCGAGGGGGAATAGACGATGCGAACATCCATCCCTCGGGCCTTGTGTTCGAGGGGACTGCCGTTTGCGCCCGGGACCCGCATCATGTCCCCGAAAGCGGCGAATATTACGTCGGGCCGTCCCGCCAGCGACAGGCCGTCATCGATTCTGCCCATGGGGAGCACGCATACCGGACATCCCGGGCCATGAATCAGCTCGATGTTCTCGGGAAGCAGGTCTTTCAGGCCGAAGCGGTAGATCGCGTGGGTGTGTCCGCCGCACACTTCCATGATGCGGTAATGCCGGCCGGGGTCGGCTAGGCGGCGGATCTCGTCGGCTGTCCGGGTAATAAGTTCGGGTGCCCGGAATTCATCGACAAATCTCATGTCATCTTCCGTGAGGTTTTCTGGGGCTTGCGCATTACTGCTCCGGTCCGTCGCCCTCCAGACCGTATCCCCGCACCTCCTGCATGGCTCCGTCGATTTCTCCCAGCATGCGGAGGGTGCTCATCTGGTCGGCGGCATCCTGCTCGCTGATTTTGCTCATGGCAAAACCTACGTGAATGAGCACCCAGTCGCCGGGTTGCGGCCGGTCGTCTTGCAGCAATCCCAGATCCACTCTGCGCCGCACGCTAAGTACGTCAACCAGGGCGGAGTCGGGATTGTCAGCAGAAATCTCGATAATTTTGCCGGGTATGGCTAGGCACATATGGCACGCTCCGGGCAGATCCTGGGGTTCGTTTTCTTCTTCCATCGCCTCACCCTTGTTTCCTTGCAACGATGTCGAAGGGCAATTTCACCTCGTCCTTGACCCTGAGCGCGCCCGCAGCGAGCGTGATTGGTAAGATGCCATAATCGCTCTGCCGCAGGAAAAATCCCCGGAAGCCCGCAATAAATCGCCGCTCACCACGACGCTCGCAGGAACGGGTATCCTCTGCGTCACGCCGTGCAACGTCAGCTCTCCATCCAACGTCACTGAGTGCCGTCCATCGCTCACGCTGGCTGAAACCTGCGAACACTCACACAGAATCTCCGGGTACCGGTCCGTTTCCAGCACTTCATCGTACATCTTCTCCTGGGTCTCGCGCTGGTCCTTTTCTTTGACGTCATCGATCGAAGTGCTTGCGAACTTGTCCCGGACAGAAACTTTTCCCCCACGGAAGCGACCAGCTCTACGGCCTGGTCTGCGGCGGCTTCCACCGGCTTGCTCAACCCTATGTGTCCTTCTTCGCCGCCCTCTCCCACGAGGGCTGGCCATACGCCCGAGTTCTGGCAGAGCGCGGCTGCTTGGAGGCCGCGCTGGAACCTGGCCGGGCCGCAATGAACTCGTGCTTCTGCGTTAGCCTGCGAATCTGCTATACTAACCATGACGCTTTTGTCACGGTTTGCTCGTCACGCGGTGGTCCCGTTGGACCAGATTCATCTCCGCCTTTCCTGCCCGCCGTTTTATTCAGCGCCAAATCTAAAATCAATGTGAGCGGCATGGAAGTTCTCCACGTGTATTCAAGTGTGTGACGACAGGCCCCTCCAGAAAGAACACAATTCGAATGACCACATTTTCCGAACTGCCCCTGTCTGCTGCATTGCAGCAGAAGCTGGCGGCAGCTCAATTTATTACTCCAACCCCTATCCAGGTGCAGGCGATTCCGCCCGGCCTCGAAGGGAAAGACGTACTCGCGACCGCGCAGACTGGGACCGGCAAAACGCTGGCGTTTCTGGTTCCAATCATCGAGATGCTGCAGCGCGAGCCATCCCGCCATACCACCGCGCTGGTGTTGTTGCCTACGCGCGAATTGGCCATGCAAGTCCACGAGCAATACGAGCAACTGCGCACCAAGGGTTCGCCAAAAGCGGCTCTCGTGATTGGGGGCGTAGCGGAGGGCTCGCAGATTCAAGGTCTGCGTGCAGGCTCCAAACTAGTAATTGCGACACCCGGACGATTGCAGGACTTCATCGACCGCAGGCTCGCTGATCTGAGCCATCTAAAGATACTGGTGCTCGACGAAGCCGACCGGATGCTGGATATGGGCTTTCTTCCCGCCATTCAGCAGATTTTGTCGGTGTTGCCAATGACCCGGCAGACCCTTTGCTTCTCCGCCACTCTGGAGCAATCCGTCGCGGGACTTGTGCATGACTACATGCGCGAACCGGTGCGAGTGGCTTTGGGTTCAGTCCTGAAGCCGGCGGAGAGTGTACAACTTAAAGCGTACGAGGTACGTCCGGGCCAGAAGCTGGAAGTGCTCCGGCAATTGCTGCACGAAGAGCAAGGACAGACTCTCATCTTCACCCGCACCAAACGCGGCACACAAAGGCTCGCAAAAGAACTGGTGCGCAGCGGTTTTGCGGCGGCCATGATTCACGGCGACCGCTCGCAAGCGCAGCGTAACGGCGCCTTGAGCGGTTTTCAGGAAGGCCGCTTCCAGGTGCTGGTGGCCACCGACATTGCCTCGCGTGGCTTGCACGTGGACGACGTGGCCCACGTCATCAATTACGATCTGCCGAAAATGGCCGAGGATTTTATTCATCGCGTCGGACGCACCGGCCGAGCCGGATCTCAGGGCCGCGCATCCACGCTGGTGGCAGGAGCAGAAGCACTGCAACTTCGCCAGATTGAGCGCACACTGAAGTTGCGAATCGAACGCATGGAGCTGGATCCGTCGGTAGATTATCCGAAGCGAAGTGTTCAAAACACCCTGGCGTCGCGAACGTTAACTGCCTTGCCGGGTGAGGTGTTTGTGTAAAAACGGGTGTGGCGCGGACACTGTTGTCCGCGCTTTTCCTTTATCCTGTGATCGGCACTGCCTGTGCAGATGAAACCTTTCGGCCTTTCGGCTGAGCCGCAGCCGCGCCCGCATACAACATAATGGCGAGCACGCCCAAGATGGGCGTTCCGCCGATCATGACCAGGTTTTCCAGTGTTCCACCAACTACTGCCCCGAGCAGATTCATCCCCAACGCCTCGGCGGGGTTATTGGCCTCGCGAAAGGCTTGCGAGAAAATGAGGCCGGAGAAGAATGCAGGCAGTGCAGTGAGCGCTCCTGCTGCCAGGACCTTCGGCAAGGGCGGCAGGTCGTTCAGAGCAGAATATGGGAATAACGCCATGATAACCAGGACCACGAACAAGCCCGAAAAAGCCCAGCCACGCGGCACCGAGCGGAACATTACTACAGTGTTGGCGAGAATCGCCATGGTCAGGAAGGCGGCAATCACGACTGTGTTTGTGATCCAGGTCGAGCCGAAGAGAAGGGACAACTCTGTGACCCCTTTGGTTTCGAGCAGCAAGAATCCGGCGCCGAGAAAAAACATGTGCAGCGGTTCACGGCTGGTGAAATCACGGACCGGCAAGAGATAGCGACACAGCAAAACAGCGCAGGTTACGAAACTCAGGAGTACGAACAGCATGGACGCCGGAATGCGATGCCCGATGAGGAACAGGAAGGGCCAGCTGTCAGTTACTATGGGGACGTCGTTGAGCCGCGCCTTTAGCGAATTACTGATCTCTGGAAACCCGATGGCCGTCGCATCTAACGCCCTGCCTTCTACAAAAACCACGCCTGTTTCGTCGTATCCGGTTTGATACGCCAAAGGTGGCGTGCTGAATGCAGCGTCGAGCGTGGCATAGAGACGATCCGTGACGAAGGAATTTCCTGAGGCAAATGCCACGACCATGGTTCCTGCCGGGGCCAGCAGCCGCTTGGCCTCCTGAAAACTCTCGAGCGTATAAACGTAATTCTCCAGCCGCACCGAGGAATAGCTGCTCAGCAGGGTGTGCGAGTCCAGATAGCCGAAAACAATCAGATCGTATTTCTGCTTTGCCTTCTTGAGAAACGCGCGCGCGTCATCGTTGTACAGAGTCACGCGGGACGATGCATAAGGATGTTCCGGATGAAATCGCCACCCCAGCTCCAGAATCAGCGGATCGATTTCTACGGCGTCTATATGTTTCGCTCCATGCCGGAGCGCTGCTGCCACATCATTGCCCGTACCAGCGCCGACGATAAGCACATTCGCTGGGTGTTCCACCAGACGGTAGGGCAATTCGTAGTGGGGCAGCGCCGAGCGATTGGGTTCAGCATTCGGATTCTGCCGGATGAACTCGGGGGAAAGGTCGAGAGCCTTCTGAAAGTAGTCGTAATTCACATTCAAAACGTATCCGCTCGGGCGAGACCATCCCGCAGGAACGGGAAGCGGCTGCAGAGTGATTCGGTAGTAAGGTGACCACATAGCTTGCGGCCGCGCTAGAGCGACTGCCACAACGACCAACACGAAGATAGCTAGCGCGCGTTGATCCTGCGCGAAGAAAGGAACAATGAACACAAAGCCAATCAGCAGCCAGCTCCACGGCGGCAGATACATGAATGCCAGCAATGTAAACAGCAGTATTCCCGCCAGACTACCCGCCAGATTGATCCCGTAAGCCCTGAGCGGTGGCAATTGGGAAACGTATTCGCCGACGTACCCGCCCAAAACGACAAAAACGCCGACCACCAACGTCAGAAAATACAGCACGGCCACGACGTTAAATGCCACAATCGGAGAAATGGGAATTCTCCCGAAGCTGAACTGGAGATAGTCCGTAGTGGGCAGAGCGAGGTGAGTCAATGACAGGTTGGAAGAATTGGCAATCAGCAGGAACAACGCTGCAACGAGGGCCGGGAATGCCCGCCTGATTCGAGGTCGAGGCCTGCCCAAAATCATGCCGAGCCCAATGCCCAGAAAGCTGGCAATCAGCGGCATATTCTTCAGGTAAGCAAAAACTCTTACTTCCGAAGCCAAATAGCGGATGATGACGAGCTCGAAATACAAGGTGGCGCAGCTAGCCAGAAACAGCAGTAATTCCGGCCTGACGCCCGGTTTGCGGGGCGACTCTGGAGACACTTCATTCGCCATGCATCGCTCTTGAGCCTTGGGGTAGCGGGCTAACAGATTAGCATGAGTGTTGCACGAAGGCCGGCTCGACCGGAAGGAGCAGGACGTTCAAATACGAAACTCTGCCTTGATCAGGAGCGCCTTAGTAGGTTGGCTGAAAACCATCCTGGAAATCGCGGACCTCAACAGGTCCGACCACGTCTCGTCTGCGATGCCGTCACACAGCAGCGGCGCTAGGCATTCACTGTAACCATCACCAACTCCGGGGTGCAGCGGGAATTGGCAATGGACTTCATGGCATCTTCCGCGGCAAATCGTCCCATCACCAATGCCAGCTTGCGATTGGACGTCAATTGAATCGGATCCCGATCCAGACTGTGCACGTAGGATGGAGGGCGTGTGCCACCCCGGTTTACTTTCACAAGAAACTTGATATTTGCCATTTTTCCCTCTTTCTAGTGGTTGTTGCGTTAAGCGGAGAACCTACTTCCGGTTACTCCGTGCGAAACGGAAAAGGCCAGGTTCTGCAAGTCTTGTACTCCCTGTCGCCCCTACCGCTCGATTCCTTTGCCATCCTCAGCTGGGGACAGCTCTGCAGATGTCGAATCGTCGGCGCCGATATTGAACAGCGCAGCCTGAGCCGCGGCATGTTCGCGCAGTTCGCGCATTTCGTCCGCGGTGTCTACGCTGCTGCCTTGCGGCTGCTCCTGTTTGCGCTGGGTCCGACGCTCGGCTTTGTCTCGCTGCTTTTGCTGCCGCGCTTGTTCTTTCTGACGTTTGGTAAAAGTCGATCGGCCTCTTGGCATTCACAATCTCCTGTTTTTTGTGGCGCAATCCGTGGACAGCGACACGCGCGCCAAGCTTAAAGCCGTGAGCGTCCACAAAATTTGGCCAATTTAAATCTAATGGTCTCCTGAACAACCAGGAGAACTACCAGCGCGGCTCGCGAGGTTGACGCGCGTGGCCTTGATAGTCATCGCGCCCACGTCCCCCGCCGCCACCGCCAAATCTCTGTCCCCCACCGCCGCCGCGCGGCCGGTCGGTCTTAGGTTTAGCCTCGTTGATCTTCAAGGCGCGTCCGCCCAGTTCAGTTCCATTCAGGGCCGCGATCGCTTTTTCTGCTTCGCCGGCATTAGTCATTTCCACAAAGGCAAAGCCCCGTGCGCGGCCGGTTTCGCGGTCAGTGACGATGTTGACTTTCTCTACGTCTCCATGCGCCTCGAAAACGGTTCGCAACTCTGACTCGGTTGTGCTGTGGGGCAGATTGCCAACGTAAAGGTTCTTCATTGCATTTCCTCTCTTCGTGAATCATCTCTTAGCAAATCATCCAGGGTACGAGCTGGGGCAGCCCGCTTGGAGAGACGCATTTCTGAATCTCTCGGTGGTATAGGTCTGTCTTTCACCGCTCTGGAGCGGGCGTCCGCCACGGATCGAACCGCAGAGATTCGGCGGCAGGCTTCTAAAATTCCCCAGCGCTGCGGTAAACCTCCGGCATCGACGGAAAGCGCGGCGCGCACGTCCCCGACGAGCGTCTGATCGCCATTGTGCTGGACGGGAAAGACCTCGTCCGCATTCGGAGAATCGGCAAGGTACTCGGGTTTCCCCACCAGAAACGCAAGTTGCTGGGGTGGGGTGGCGCTGCGAACGTCCTCGCAAAACTTGTCGCGATGGCCTAGTTCGTTTTCTGCGTTGATCAGTACCAGGTTGTACAGGTCCGCCCGCCACCAGGAGCGAGCTTCGCTGATGTCGGCGGCGGTGTCCACGTCCATGCCCAGCTTGCGCATGATCTCAGCGCGCAGGTCGCGCTTCTTCGGGGATGTGTCGATTAGGAGGACCCGTTTCTTTTTCAGTGGATTGGGTAACGGCTCGGAAAGCAGCGACGCAAGGGAAGGCGTGGTCATGCCGACACCGCTTTCGGCTTCGAATCCGATGCCGGAGCGGTTGCCTGCGGCGCCTCCGCTAGATGCTTCATTAGTTCTCGCTTTCGATTCCGCCGAGCGATCTTCTGCTTCCGTACCCGGTTAAATCGGGATTTATCGCCGTTGATTCCGGACATGATTAACTCCTGTCGTTCGGGCTGGGTAAACCGCCAACAATTCCTGTGTCGCACTGCAGAGAGCGCGATTTCGGCAAGCACGATGAAATGTTGCCAAGATGCGCGATTTGGCTGGCGCAACCGCGTCGTCCTGAGGCGCGGGTCAAATTGTCAAGAGAAAACCGCCGATTCAAGGAACCCGCCTGTCGATCTCTCAATCGCGAAGGCGCAAGATTTACTAATGATGAGTCTCCGAGGTTAAGTAGACTCTAGTATACCCTGTTTGCGGCCCCCCTGCTTGCAGTATCCTCGTCCCCGCGGGTCGAAATACATCTAGTGGGTTTGTCTCAGCGGCGCTCCGTTTTGCGCCTGCCGGGAGCAATGATTACGCGGACCTTCCGCAATCAGCTTGCTTATGGTCCATTCTGGGCGTACCATGACAGCGTGCGTTAGACCGAATCGGTCGTGAGCAGCTCTTGCTTTATCAGCCAGTCACCTGCCAGCAGTACCTCCGAATTCTCTCCAACGTAAAATCGATTGAAAGGAACACCAGTACCAACATGGCAGAACAAGGAACAGTAAAGTGGTTCAATGACGCCAAAGGCTACGGCTTCATCAGCCGTCAGAATGGCGAAGATGTTTTCGTGCACTTCTCGGCGATCCAAGCGGGTGGCTTCAAGAGCCTGCAGGAGGGCCAGACGGTGCAGTTTGACGTCACCAAGGGGCCCAAAGGCTGGCAGGCTGAAAACGTCCAGGCGCTGTAAGCCGACACTCAAGAGGCGGTCTCCACGGAGATCGCCTTTTCAGCTTCTCTCACTGGTGAACGGAGTCTCTCTCTGACACGCGACGAATCGAATACTTCCTATGTGATTGTCCGCCACAATGTCCGGACCTACCGGTCCGCGGGAGTCGTCGAGGTCATCAAAGGCCGGCAGAACGCAGAAGCGACCGTCAGAAAATTGGAAGATGGGCAAGGCTCGGAGGATCGTCACGAGGGCTGGCGGTATTTCTTCGAGAAGACCGGCATGAAACCGGGAACCGACCCCGAAAAAGCCACCCACCTTCGGCAGGCGGATTTGGAAAGTCGAGAATCAAAAGCACAGCAGGACGTGAGTGACCCCGGCGAAGGGCACGAGATACCCAGATAACTCGCCGAGGCTCGGTTGAACCGACGCCTCTATCCAAGAAGTGCTTTCATGAACTCTGCAGCGCAGGCCTGAGCGTCACTCCACCGATCTAGTTCTCCCAGACAATTTCGGCTTTCTTGGCCGTAGCGTGCTCCTGCTTCAGCTCGCGAGCTATGTCGCCAAGAGGAATCGCATGCCACTCGGGCGCTACTTCCCACAGCGGCCTCTCGCCCTTAGCCGATGTATAAGTGGATTGTTCCAGCAATACCTGCTCCGATGCCATGGCCTGCTGATAGGCGTGCTGCGGATGGCCGACAAGCCGAAGTGGCGAAACATCACCAGAAATCGTTCCCGTGGCTTGACCAAACGCTGCCGTGGTTAAGAGGAAAAACAAAGCAAAGAATGTGATTTTCATAGCATTTATCCAAGTCTGGGGGAATCTATCGGGGGGAATCCTGGGATCGCAAGCGCTGACGGCCTACCTGAGTAAAGGCTCGTCGCCGAGCACCCTGGAGTACATTTTCACTTCACATTAGACTTGTGCAAATCCCGTACCAAACTTGCGCGGCTAAGCTCTCGTCTTACGGGATGCAAACCAACGAGTGCGGCAATTGTTTGCACAATTGTGGAAGGCGTGCGGTATCAGGATGTTGCGTCCGGTTGGCATGTCTCAGTCCCTCATGAGGACGGGTTTATACTCCCGCCGGGAGGCAATCCGATGAAACCAGACTGGCTCAGCAGAACTGCCCTCACCATCATCGTGATATCCCTGGCGCTGATGGCGATCCAACCATGGTTACAAGGCAAGACCGTCTTCGCCCAGACTGAAACGGCGAACATTTATATCGAACCGGGCACGACAATGATCCAGGCACCCGACCGGAGTAGCCAGTTTTACGGCAAGGTGGTTGTCGACCTGCAGAATGGCAAGATTTGGGGATTCCCCACGTTGACCACAGCGCCCTACCCCGTGGATAACGTTCACACGACTCCGCCTGTCTCCCACCCGATCTATCTGGGCAAGTTCGATCTTGCGGCGATAGCGAAGTGAAATAATCGAGGCTCAGGCGTGAAGAATTTACTGTCCGACTGGGACTGGACATGATCACCGAGAAAGACGTAGCCGCATTTCAGCGCGATGGCGCGGTGTGCCTGCGCCAGATGCTGACGTTTGCGGCAAGTGGAGCTGCTTCGGGAGGGGATCGACGCCAACCTGAGACATCCCAGTCCCCGTGCCAAGACCGCAAGCCGGCCCGATGATCCAGGCTGGTTCTTTGAGGATTTCTGCTGCTGGAGAGAGAATGAGCAGTACCGCCGATTCATATGTGACTCTGATGTGGGCGCCGTAGCCGGAAGGCTCATGGGCAGCAAGGTCGTGCGCCTTTACCACGATCACATGCTCACGAAGGAGCCGGGCACACGGCAGCGAACGCCCTGGCATCAGGACCAGCCTTACTACAACATCGACGGCCGCATGAACTGCAGCATGTGGATCGCGGTGGACCCGGTGCCGCGCCAATCCACACTGGAATTTGTCGCCGGTTCCCATCAGGGACCATGGTTTCTTCCCCGGACCTTCATGGACGATCAGGCAAAGTGGTTTCCCGAGGGAACTCTTGCCGACCTGCCGGACATCGAGGCTGCGCGCGAACGTTATCCGATTATCGGCTGGGAAGTCGAACCCGGAGATGTTGTGTGCTTTCACATGCTGACACTACACGCCAGCGCCGGGACGGGAAGCGGAGGACGGCGCAGAGTATTCTCGGTGAGGTTCCTGGGGGGCGACATCAGGCACGCCCCGCGGCCCTGGGCAACGTCTCCTGATTTTCCCGGCTTGGCAGACACTCTTCCCAAGGGTGCGCAAATGGAACACCCGCTATTTCCGGTACTATGGAGAGAAGCGGAACGATGACCTTTAACCTACAGTGCGTCCGACCCTAGGCGCTCAATCCGAGATCCTGCTTTGGCTGAAGCTCTGAAGTTTTTCCCCGCGCGGTTGTCTTGTCGTACACCCACGGAGCGGTCACCCAGCGATCATACACGCGGTTGGTGATGCGCCAGACTCCTTCAAGGTCATTGACCGGGGACACAATCGCGGCCGCCAGATCCTGGACGAACGACCTGAGCTGCTCTGTCTCGCCGAGCGGATCCTCTCGGCTCTTCGACGTTAGTTCAATCACATTTTGCATTGGGGGAGGCTCCTAACTGTTACCTCCTAGTAGATGCGCTTCGCGGTCCAATGGCGCTCGCAGGGATGGTTACTTTAGTTCTACGACTCTTAATGGTTCGGGTGGAGAGCCTACTGGCCACTTGCCGTCTGCGGACGAGCGGTCTCCGGATGAGAAGTAAGGCCAACTTGGGGCAGATTTGCGGAACTCCACCCGCCTCCCAGCGCCTTGATGAGCAAAACGCTGGCGGCCATGCGCCGGCGAAGAATATCGACCGCCGCACGCTCATCGGCAAGCGCCGCGCTTTGCGCCGTGGTCACCTCCAGGTAGCTGGCGACTCCTCCCTTGTATCGCGTGGTCGAAAGATCAAGGGAGTGTTCAGCCGCGGCTACCGCTGCGTTCTGAGTTCTGGCTTCCTGTTCGAGAATGCGGAGTGCCGCAAGGTTGTCTTCGACTTCCTGAAATGCGGTGAGGATAGTCTGCCGATAATTAGCCACTGCCTGGTCATAGCTCGCTTTGGCTTCATCGGAAACAGCGCGCCGGCGGCCGACGTCGAATGCGGTGACCACCGCGCTGGCACCCGCGGTCAAAAAGCCGCTCGGTCCCTGAATCAGGGTGGTGATCGTCGTGCTTTCAAAGCCTCCCGAACCGGTGAGACTCACGGCGGGAAAATACGCGGCCCGGGCCACGCCAATCTGAGCGTTCGCGGCCGCCACCCGTCGTTCCGAGGCCGCGATGTCCGGACGCCGTTCGAGTAGATCTGAAGGCAGCCCCGGTGGAATCGGCGGCGGTGCAGTGGTCCAGGGAGAAACCGGAATATTGAAACTGGCAGCCGGCTGGCCAACCAGTACCGCGATCGCGTGTTCGTTCTGCGCCCGTTGGACCTGCAGATCAATCGCTTGGGCCCGCGTAGTTTCCAGTTCCGTTTGCGCCTGAGCTACATCGACCGCCGAGGCCACACCACCCTCATAGCGGCTCTGGGTCAATTGCAAAGCTTTGTCGAACGATGCGACCGTCGAAAGCAGCAACTGCTCCTCCGCGTCCAACGTGCGGAGTTCGAAATAGTCGAACGCCAGCTCTGCGTGAAGGCTCAGGTTCACAGATTCCAGATCGGCGGCACTAGCTTGGGCATTCGCTCGGGCTTCTTCCACGGTACGCCGCACCCGGCCAAACACGTCAGGTTCGTAGGAGACGTCTACGGGAATGGCCAGGTCAGTCAGGTTGTTGGCGGTGATATTGCTGACCAAAGGCCGGTTCGCCGAGAGATGCTCACGGGCGGCCGATGCCCCCGCCGTAACCGTGGGATAGTAGTCGGCCCGGTTGAACCGCACCAGCGCGCGGGCCTGCGCAAATTGCGCTTGTGCCGCTTTCAGATTCTGGTTGGAAACGTTGATCTGTTCCTCAAGCCCGTTCAACTGCGCATCCTGAAAAATTTCCCACCACTTGCCCCGCGAGATCTGGTCGTTCGGTTGCGCCGCTTTCCAGTCGGGTGGAATTTCCTTGTACGCCGGCGGAGCCGGCGTGGTGGGTTTGGAATAGCGGGGGCCAACTACGCAAGAACACAAACAGAGCAGAGCGAAGCCCGGAACAGAGCATAATGTTCCGACTCGCGCAGTCACTTCGCTTCCTGTGCAGACACAGTCTGGGCGATGCGCACGATTTGTCCGTCCACCAGCGAATCGGGTGGATTCAGAATGACCTTCTCGTCGCCGGTAAGTCCGACCACGATTTCCACGTCCGATCCGTAGTCGTGGCCCAAGGTAATCTGGCGCAACTCCACGCGCTGCTGATCGTCAACTACGCCGATGCGCAGTCCCTCCGAGCGGAAGAGCAGCGTATTGGCTGGCAGCAAGAACGAGGACGTCGGAGTAGGAAGTTTGAGGTGAACTTCAGCGTATGCACCCGTCAACAGAGTCCCTGTAGGATTGTTTACGGAGATCTCCACCAGCAACGTCCGGGAAGCGGGATCAATCGCATTGGCGGTGCGCACGAGAGTTCCCTGAAAGCGCCGCCCGGGAAACTCTGACAAGACCAGATCCGCTGTCAGCCCTGGTTTGGCAGCCTGAGAGTATGCTTGCGGAACGTTGACATAAACGCGCAACTTGTCGGGTTGTGCCATGTGAAAGAGTTCGCTGCGCGGCCCGCCGCTGCTCCCCGAATCGATCAATGCGCCAATGTCGGTGTTGCGCGCCGTAATCACGCCATCAAAGGGGGCATAGATTTTCTGAAACGAAAGCAGTTCCTGCAGACGCTGCACATTCGCCTGGGCTGACTGCACCGTGGCTTGCTTGGCCGCGTAATCGCCGGCCGCGTTGTCCGAATCCTGCTTGGAGACCGAATCCGTCTTCAACAGACCCTGGTACCTGTCAGCGGTAATTTTCGATAAATTGAGATTGGCTTCTGCCGTGGCCAAGTCAGCCTTGGCCTGCCGGAGCTGCTGGTCGACCTCAGGCGTGTCAATCTCCGCCAGAAGCTGGCCCTTCTTGACGTGCGCTCCGATATCGACATACCAGCGCTTGAGGTACCCGTTGGTTCTGGCATAGATCGGGGAATCGACGTACGCCTGGACGTTTGCGGGGAGCACGACTTCTTGCGCAGGCGCAGAACGCTTGGGTTGCACAACATTCACATTGGGAACCGCGAGTTCCTTGGTTTCCCGCGAGAGGGTAGCGCGTGCCTTCACCCGGGGCAATATTCCCGAGAGGAAGAGCAGAACCACGGTGACCACTGCAAGCAGTGCAAGCCACCAGCGCCGCGCCGGACGATTCTGTCCCTTAGGGTTCAGCGATCGATCCCCGATTGCCCCAACCTCTCGCTCTTCGGTCCTATTCCCCGATTCCACCATTGTTAGAAACCCTTATCTTGCCCGGAAAACATGCTGAAAACATTATGACTGATGATCATCATGCCTTGTCGGATTCAGCTCCATCCCGTCGCGCCCGCAACCCATGCATGATGCTGAAAAAAACCGGAACGAAGAACAGCGTCGCGACTGTAGCAAAAACCAAGCCGCCAATCACCGCTCGGCCCAGAGGAGCATTTTCCTCGCCGCCCTCGCCAATCCCCAGCGCCATCGGCACCATTCCGATGATCATGGCGAGGGCCGTCATTAGCACCGGACGGAAACGGGTGAAACCGGCTTGCAGTGCGGCGGAAACCGCATCTTTGCCTTCGGCCAACTGCTCCTTGGCGAAGCTTACCACGAGGATGCTGTTGGCAGTGGCCACGCCCATACACATGATCGATCCGGTCAGGGCCGGCACGCTCAGCGTGGTGTGGCTCAGGAACAGGAACCAGGCAATCCCCGCCAGGGCGGCGGGCAAAGCGGCGATGATGATGAATGGATCGAGCCACGACTGGAAGTTGACCACGATCAGCAGATACACCAGGACAATCGAGAAAACCAGCCCCCAAAGCAATCCCGCGTACGACGAATGCATGGTCTGAATCTGCCCGCGGACCACAATCCGCGATCCCCGCGGCAATTCTTTCTCGCTCTCCGCCACGATCCTGTTGATCTCCCGAGAGACCCCGCCCAGATCGCGGCCCTGGACCGAGCCGAAGATATCGATTACCGGCTGGATATCGTAGTGGGACACCACGGCCATGCCTGAACGACGACGAATCGAAGCCACGCTGGCGAGGATTTCAGCCTTCGCTCCGCTGGGTCCGGTGATCGGAATGTTTTCCAGATCTTGCATCGAGTCAACTTTGTACTGCGGCGTTTGGGCCGCTATGCTGTAGCTCACACCATTCTTGGGGTCGAGCCAGAATGTCGGAGTAGTCTGGAAACTACCGCTCAGGGAAATCAACAGATTGGTAGCTACATCGCGCTGGGTAAAGCCAACTTGTCCAGCCAGGGTGCGGTCCACATTGATGCGCAGGTAAGGCTGGTCGAAGGGTTGCTGGATCCGCAGGTCTGCGGTTCCATCCACGTACCTCAAACGCTGAAACAATTTGTCCGTAAACAGCCGGTTTGCGGCCAGATCGTATCCCACAACCTGAATGTCGATGGGAGCGGGCAAGCCGAAATTCAGAATCTGGCTCACGATGTCGGCCGGCAAAAAGGCAAAGGTCACGCCAGGGAACTCGCGGGCAAGCTTCAGACGCAGATCGTGCACATACTCTTCGGTCGGGCGATGCTTTGGCGAAAGACTTACCAAGATATCGGCATCAGATGTTCCAATCGGCGCAGAGTTGCTATAGGACAGATTGATGCCGCTGTAGGGCAAGCCAATATTGTCGATGATGCTGGCGATCTCATTGCTTGGAATCTCCTCATGAATCGAGCGTTCGATTAGATCGCAGAGACGGGCGGTCTCCTCAATGCGAGTCCCGGAGCGGGCACGGAGGTGCAGTTTGAACTGCCCGCTATCCACGGCGGGGAAGAAATCCTCGCCCAGCCAGGGCACCAGGAGAACCAGCGAACCGAGGCAGGCCGCAAAAAAACCCCACAAGAACACGCGTTGGTGTTGCAGGCAAGCATCCAGCATCTGGTGGTAACGCTCGCGAAAGCGCTCGAACTTCTCCTCAAAAGCGGTTTGCATGCGGACCAACGGGTTGGTGCTTGAGCCTGGCAGATGACCGGCTTCCTGCTCGTGTCCCCGCAACAGATACTTGGCCATGGTCGGCACCAAGGTCCGCGAGAGCAGGTAAGAAGCCAGCATCGCGAACACTACAGCTTCCGCCAGCGGAACGAACAAATACCGTGCGACGCCCGTCAGGAAGAACATGGGCACAAACACAATACAAATGGCCAGAGTAGAGACGAAGGCCGGCACGGCGATCTGCTGCGCGCCATCCAGGATCGCCCGTTGAATTTCCTTGCCCTGCGCGATATTCCGGTTGATGTTCTCAATCTCAACCGTTGCGTCGTCGACCAGTATGCCCACGGCCAGAGCCAGACCGCCCAGGGTCATGATGTTGATGGTTTCGCCCAGAGCGCTCATGACGATGATTGAAGTCAAAATCGAAAGCGGGATCGAGACTGCGATGATGACGGTGCTGCGCCAGCTGCCCAGGAATATCAAGATCATAAGGCCGGTGAGGCAGGCGGCGATGATTGCCTCCCGCAACACTCCATTGATCGAAGCCCGAACGAAGATCGATTGGTCAGCGAGAAGGTGAACGTTGAGTTCGGGTGGCAGGCTCGCTTCGATTTGCGGCAACAGTCCCTTGATTCCGGAAATGATGTCGAGCGTCGACGCGTTGCCGCTTTTCAGCACTGTGAGCAGCGAAGCCCGCCGCCCGTTCACTCTCACGATGTTGGTTTGGGGAGGAAAGCCGTCGCGCACAAAGGCTACGTCGCGAATGTAGATCGTGCTGCTGCCCACGGTCTTGATGGGAAGATCATTAAGTTCGGCGACGGTCTGGGGACTGCCGTTCAAGTCTACGTCGTACTCAAACGAGCCGATTTTGGAAGTGCCGGAGGGCAGAATTAGATTCTGCGCGCTGATGGCATTCACAACGTCCATCGGCGACAGACCTTTGGACTGGAGCGCGGCTGTGTCCAGGTCAACCTGCACCTGGCGTTGCTTCCCACCGTACGGCCAGGGAATCGCGCACCCGGGAATAGTCACCAGCCGGGTGCGAATGAAATTCACCCCATAGTCGAACAATTGCTGTTCCGAGAGCTTTTGTCCGGACAGCGCAAGCTGAAGAATCGGCACACTAGAGGCGCTATAGGTAATGACCAGCGGCGGTGTGGTTCCCTGCGGCAATTGCCGCAGTTGAGTCTGCGAGATAGCCGTGACCTGCGCGATCGCCCTCTCGATGTTGGCGTGCGGTTGGAAGAACACCTTGACCACCGCCACGCCGTTGAGTGACTGGGACTCAATATGCTCAATGTCGTCCACCAGCGTGGTCAATGCCCGCTCCGTAATAGAGACAATCCGATTGGACATGTCTTCCGAGCTCAGGCCGGTGTAATTCCAAACGATGCTAACGACAGGAATGTTGATGTTCGGGAAGATGTCGGTGGGCGTGCGGAAAATTACGATTGGCCCGAGGATCAGAAGCAACAGTGCGACGACAACGAAGGTGTATGGCCGGCGCAGTGCCAGCGCAACAATCCACATGAGATCCTCTTACTAACCAGGTACTAGCAGATCGGCCGCCCTCGACCAACTAAGCCGCTTAGGTCGGTGTTCCGGCAGGACTGTGGCGGGCTGGGCCAAACACTAACTTATCACCATGTCACGCCCGTTTTAGCTTAGATGAACTAGTCTTGGTTGAGGATTTTGAAAATTAGGGCTTTCCGGAGGCTCCGTCAGGTTTTTCGGGCGCGGGCGTGAGTCGGGTCGGCGTTCCCTCAGGTCACTCGGGTCGCAGTGTAGAGGGCAAAACCGAAGGAGAAAATGGGGCATGGTAGTTTCCATGCCCCGCAATTCCCTATTGATTACGCTGGAGTTTGGGGCGTCCCTCGTCTGGACCCTTCGTGGTCGCGACTACGGTCAACGGGGCTTGCAGAGTGAAGTTCAACACTGTCTCCGAAGGCAGCTTGATCTGCTGCCCCTTGGTAGCAGCCTGAACGCCTCCGCCAAGCCCGCCACCAGCGGCGGCGCCAATGGCGGCGCCCTTCCCACCCCCGGCGAGAGCGCCAATGATCGCGCCAATGCCGGCTCCGGCTCCTACCTTTTCCGCCGTGTTCTTGCCGCGGGATGAGCCTTCACGCTTGTACTGGTCTGTTTGAATGTTGTAATACTTCCCGCCCGCCGATATCCGGTCCAACTGCAGCACCAGAACGGATTGGCCGGCGAACTTGCCGGCACTCTTCACATCTACAACATGGCCCTCGACGTTGTAGCCCGCCGGTATAGCGACTTCGCCTTCAACCGCTAGGGGCGAATCCAACGTCGCGTGAAAGGTTTGACCGGCCTGGCTGGTTTCGGAATCAATCGTATCCACCAGACGCACCGCCAGCGTGGTGCCTGAAGGAATTGTGACCTTCGCGGGCGGCGGCGGTGGTGGAGGAGGCGCAGGCGTAACATCGACCGCTGGTGGTGGCGCTGCCGCGGCCGTCTGTTCCGGCGCAGGGGTAGGGGCCATGTTTTCCACGGGCTTCGGGTGGTGTGGACGCACGCGAGGTTTGGCTGCGGGGGCAGGCTTTACCGGCGGTGGTGGCGGCGTTTGCGCTACTTCCGGTGGGGGTGCCGGGGCGGCGACTACCAGGTTATTTACAACCTGTTTCACTCCCGGTACGGAAGATGCATAGCGTGCCGCGGCTTCGCGCTCGATGTCGTTGTCAACCGAGCCGGAAAGTGTCACTGTTCCCCCGGCCGACTGCACGCCCAACTGCTTGCCCTGCAGCCCGGAATCAGCATTCAGCTTGCTCTGAATGTCGCTGGCAATCTGGGCATCATTCGGCGCCGACTTAACGCAGCCAACCGTCAGCGCCAAAATTGCGCCCATCGCAATGACGTAGAGAGAAACTCTCGTCTTCATGGAATCAACTCCTGATCGGCTAATTCTATAGATAGTTTAGATGCAGAACCGCGTTTGTGTCGGCCAAAATTCTGGATAAATATTGGACCGCGGATCGCTTCCGAACCGACACCGTAGCTCTTTGCCAGGAGTCGGTTGCGCAAGGATGGGCCCCGGCCCGAATGGCGGACGCGCCCTCCCTTGTTGCTCAGTGTTGGCGCAGAAACTTATAGTCCAGAATCGAGGCCGCTAGACCTGTTGCCTCGTTGCCATCCGGGATTGGCTTGGAACGAATGATCCGCCCCTGGCAAAGCACGGTGCTGTTCTTCTGGCCGGAGATTTCTTCCGGCATCTCGAACACCATCTCCACCAGTGTATTGTCAGGGAACGGCTGCGGTCCGCGCAGCAGCACGCCGGACTGGCTGAGGTTCTCAATGATCCCTTCGTGCCAAGTGCCCAGGTTCTTGACCCGGTAGCGAACCGGGGTATGGAGCTTGAGGCGTCGAGCCCGCGGAACCCAGGTTGGTTTCTTGGAATGGCGGCGCCGGGGCGTTGCGGTGGTACTTTCGGCGGCGGTTGTGTCCAGGCGCTCCGTCCGCTTCATCGTCTTCCAGTCGTACTTGTACTCTGCCGCACACAAGAGACAAACCTGGTAGTAGTAGCCATCGGTAGCGCGCCGGGGCCAGGAGAATTCGTGGGAGCAACGGCCTAACATGAGGACATCCAATAACTTCTGTGGCATGATCGCTCTCCGGAGAGAATCACCGGAGAATCCATCATCCAACGGCGGCCCAAAGTTGGGTAGGTTACTTTCGTGTACGGCGTTCTGTACTGTTGCAGGCCACAGCTGCCCTTGAAATCTATGGTCGCGCAAAGCGCGTGTATCATCTCGCCGTGGAAGATTTAGCAATTTTCGTTTTGGCCGGCGGCCTGAGCACACGCATGGGCAAAGGCAAAGACAAGGCCTTCCTGGAGTTAGGGGGCCGCACGCTTTTAGTGCATGCCCTCGAGCTTGCGGCCTCGGTGAGCCGCGAGGTGTATATCGTAGGTGAGAGCGCAAAATTCGCGGCCTTCGGGAACGTAGTAGAAGATATATACCGCCAGCGCGGGCCGCTGGGCGGGATTCACGCCGCCCTCGCCAGGAGCACCAAAGAACTGAACCTCATGCTGGCAGTCGATCTGCCCTTTATTGAGCCGGGGTTTCTCTCCTACTTGGTTTCTCAGTCGCGTGAACAGGGCGCCATGGTTGCCGTTCCACAGGCCCAAGGCCGCTGGCAGCCTTTGTGCGCGGTCTACCGGCGCGAGTTTGGGGCAATTGCTGAGCAGTCGCTGCGCGAAGGAAGAAACAAAATCGACGCCTTGTTTCTTTCTTCTCTAACGTGGGCGGTGAGCGAAGAGGAAATGCTCCGAAATGGCTTTTCACCGCAGATGTTCCGCAACCTGAATACGCCCGAGGAACTGCAGGCGGCGAAGGACCAAATAGGAAAGAGCATTTGAACGGAGATGTCGCGCTGTGCGTCCGCCCGAGTTTTATAAAGAGTCGGTTTATGATGGGAAAGAGCTGTGTGTCGGTTCATCTCGATGACGCACCGAAATGACGCGCCATCGCCAATGGCGATCAAGAATGGCGACAGAAGCAAAGCCTCAAGGACCGTACATCGAGTTTAAGGACGTCTCCAAGTCCTTCGGACCGAACTGCGTGCTGGATCACGTTAGCTTCAACGTGATGCCGGCAGAGACGGTTTGCATTCTGGGGCGAAGCGGAGTGGGTAAATCTGTCTCGCTGCAGACCATCATGGGCTTCCTGAAGCCGGATTCAGGAAGGGTGATCGTGGCCTTCCAGGACATTACCGACTACACCGAGGAGCAACTGGAGCAGATCCGAAAAAAAGTAACGATTGTGTTTCAGAACGGCGCGCTATTCGATTCACTCACCGTGGGAGAGAATGTCGCCTTTCCTCTGCGGGAACGCCGAGATCTCGCGGAAAGCCAGATATACCAGATCGTCGATGGCCTGCTGGAAATGGTCGGCGTCAAGCCGATGCGCGACCTGTATCCCAGCGAGCTTTCCACAGGTATGAAGCGGTCGGTGGCCATCGCCCGCGCCCTGGCCGCACAGCCGGAATGCATTCTTTACGACGAGCCCACCACCATGGTCGATCCGCTGATGGCGCAACTGCTCGGCGACTTGATCAAGCGGCTGAAACTGCAGTTGCACTTAACCGGCGTGGTGGTGACCCACGACATGCGGCTGGCCAAAAAGCTGGCCGACCGCGTGGTCTTTCTGCATGAAGCGCGTGTGTTGTTCTTTGGTACTTACGAGGAGATGGAGAAGTGCCAGGAGCCCATCGTGCAGGAATTCTTGCAACTGGATGAGCTGAAACTGGAAGCCTAGCTGCGTCGTCCGCCGATTTTTCTGGTCCGCAGCAGGCTCGCAGCGCTCTCACCTTGAGCAGCGGGAACTGATTACTGGCAACTGTTTCAGAAGCCCTGCTTGACCAATTCTTCGATGGTCAGAGAACTCCCGGCCGACTCGCCTCTCATCATCTTTTCCACATACTTGGCGATCAGGTCAGCCTCAAGGTTGACCGGATCACCTGGCTTGAGTGATCCAAGGTTCGTCATCTCGACGGTGTGAGGGATGATGGCAACAATGCAGCATTTGCCTTCCAGCTTGGCCACCGTGAGGCTGATGCCTTCGATCGAGATCGAGCCTTTGAAAACCGTGTATTTCTCCACCTCGGGAGGGAGCTCAATATTTAGCCACCAATTCTCCGAGTCGGAGATGCGCTCGAAACTGATGAGCTTGCCCACCCCGTCGACGTGGCCTTGGACGATGTGTCCGCCGAAGCGGCCATCGGCCTTCATGGGAAGCTCGAGATTGACCAGCGCCCCTTCGTGAATGCGGGAAAACGAAGTGCGGGCCCAGGTCTCGGGCGCGAGATCGGCGCAGAAGGAGCCGGGTTTGATGTTGAGCGCGGTCAGGCAGACTCCGCTGACTGCGACGCTCTGCCCGTCGGCGAGTTCCTTGGGCGTGCGTTTAGCGGCGATGGTGATGCGGCGGTTTTCACCGTGCTGCTCGATGCTCTTGACGCGGCCTACTTCTTCGATGATGCCAGTGAACATAAGTATTTCCGAGAAGGTCCATCATACGGCATCACTCGGCGTAGGGGTCCCGGAGATAGCCTTCCACGGCAAAATCTTCTCCAAAACGGTGCAGCTTAATTCCTTGGACATACGCAGCATCGCTCATGCGGGTGAACCCCGAGCCGGCGGCGAACGGAACGGAGCCGGTTCCGGCCAGAATTTTGGGAGCATAGTAGAGAAAGACCTTATCCACGATTCCAGAGTCGAGCGCAGCTCCATTGATCGTGGCCCCGCCCTCGATGAGCAGGCCGGTAATTTCCATTTCGCCCAGGCGGCGAACAATGCCCGCCATATCCGGCCGGCCATCGCCAGTGGTGACGGGAATCTGCTCGACGCAAATGCCATGTTCGAGGAGCTGCTTTTTTCGTTTTTCCTCGGCAAAGGAACAGAGCACGAGCACATCATTGTCTGCCGTCTTCACAACCCGAGAATCCAGTGGAAGCCGCAAACGCGAATCTACGATCACACGCAGCAACGGCCGTCGACGGGGACGCCCGCTGCGATCGGTAAGCAGAGGATCATCGGCAATGATCGTGCCCACTCCAACCATGATGGCGTCGTTCTGATGGCGGAGTTGCTGCACATGCGCCCGGGCGGGTTCACTTGTGATCCAGCCTCCAGTCACGCCCCCGGAGCCGAGTGCGGTAGGGTTGCGCGACTCGCTTGGCGGAGGGGCAATCTTGCCGTCGAGGGTCATGGCCGCTTTGAGGGTGACCAGCGGCCGATGGTGGCGGATGTATTTGGCGAAGGCCTCGTTGAGTGGTTTGGCTTCTTCTTCCAGAATTCCGGAAGCCACGGCGATCCCTGCATTGCGGAGGCGTTCGAATCCTTTGCCGCTGACGAGCGGATTGGGATCCTGCATGGACGCAACCACGCGGCGAATGCCGGCGGCGATGATGGCATCGCAGCAGGGCCCGGTGCGCCCCTGATGCGAGCAAGGTTCCAAGTTAAGGTAAAGGGTTGCGCCGCGCGCTTTTTCGCCTGCTTGCTCAAGCGCAAGAACCTCTGCGTGCTTTACGCCACCATAGGTATGAAAACCCTCGCCTAGAACATTGCCGCTGTCGTCGACGATAACCGCGCCCACGCATGGATTGGGAGACGTCAGGCCGATGCCCTGACGCGCCAATTCGAGGGCGCGGCGGAGAAAAAGTTCGTCGGTGGAGCAGTCAGTCATTCTGGGAAAATCTACCACGGAGGCACAGAGACACAGGGACGAGAAAAAATAGTAATCGCTACTGCGCGCGCGGCGGGAAAGCGTCGGATTCGGGCGTGTCGTTCGGTTCTTCGAGGGCCACAGCCCCCGCTCGGCCTTTCGGGCCGGTCCCGCGTGGCACGAAAACTAGAGCATCCGGGTCACCAGCCGGATCGGCTGGCGCCTTGGGACGCAAGAGTTTTCGCAAGACCCACCATACGATCGAGATGGCGGCGACAGCTGTCAGAAGTTCCAGGAAGATGCTCATGGAGTTCTCTCTGTGTCTCAGTGCCTCCGTGGTGAGAAACGTTTATTCGAACAGCGAATCGACAAATTCTTTCGGATTGAACGGCAGCAGATCGCCCGCTTTTTCCCCAACCCCCACATAACGCACCGGGAGTCCCAGTTCACGCGAGATGGCGACCACGACTCCGCCCTTGGCCGTTCCATCGAGCTTGGTCAACACGATGCCGGTGACGCCCGCCGACTGGGTGAATAAGCGCGCCTGCTGCAGCCCATTCTGGCCAGTGGTGGCGTCCATCACCAGCAGCGTTTCATGGGGTGCGCCGGGAATGATGCGCTGCGCCGTACGCCGCATCTTCTCCAGTTCCGCCATGAGACCGGTTTTGGTGTGTAGGCGCCCGGCGGTATCGACAATCACGTAGTCGCTATGGCGCGCGCTCGCTGCTTGCAAAGCATCGTACAGCACGGCCGCAGGATCGCCTCCAGGCTTGGTGCGAATCACCTCCGTGCCGGTCCGCTCGCCCCAGATTTCCAGTTGGTCGATGGCAGCGGCGCGGAACGTGTCGGCGGCCGCAAGCAGCACCGTTTTGCCCTCCGAGCGAAACACCTGGGCCAGCTTGCCGATCGTGGTCGTCTTGCCTGTGCCGTTTACGCCCACTACGAGAATTACTTCAGGCGTGCCGTCAACTTTAGTCACGGGTTGTACGTTGGCAGCGGTGAGGATGGCCAGCAGTTCCTCTTTCAGCAATCGCTTCAGTTCCTCAACATTCTTGATTTGCTTGCGGTCGGCTTTGTCGCGCAATTTCTGAAGCACTTCGTGAGTAGTAGTGGTTCCGAGATCAGCGCCGACCAGCGTAGCCTCGAGATCATCGAGTGTGGAGCGATCGATCTCCTTTCCAATGGAAACCACTTCTTCGATGCGCTCGCTTAAGTT
Organism: uncultured Acidobacteriota bacterium; assembly: GCA_963759395.1. Lineage (GTDB taxonomy): Bacteria > Acidobacteriota > Terriglobia > Terriglobales > Acidobacteriaceae > CAVWZH01. The sequence goes on from CAVWZH010000007.1 coordinate 1,839,622, forward strand.
CTCGCGGGTGCGCGTGACCGCTTCTTTCATGCGTTCGAAGAAGCCAGGTTTTTGTTCCGTGCTACCAAAAAGGGTCTGAATCATAGAGAGAAATGCGTTCCATTTAATTATAGCGGCGAGAAGTGATCCAGATGTCGAATGACGACCGACACGGACACAAGTCTCAGGCGTGAGAGTGAACGATCAGAATCGGCTGGTTTCAACCGCGGCCGCAGCCGCCAGAGCGATTGGAGTGGTGGCGGCCTCCGGTGCTGGAGACCGCGCAGGAGCCGGCTGGGCTGGAACCGGCACGCTGGGCCGGCGGATACGAATTTCACCACGCTCGTAGATTGCAGCTAGCGCGACCACCGCCGTGGGGTCGAGCCGTTTGCCCGAGAGCGAGTGAATAATCTGCAGCGCCGCCTGCGGATCATGAGCCTGCTGGTAGGGGCGGTTGGTGGTCAGGGCGTCGAAGGTGTCGGCAACCGCGATAATGCGGGGCAACAACGGAATCTGCTGGTCCTTGTAGCCATGGGGGTAGCCGCGCCCGTCCAGCGATTCATGATGCAACTCGATGCCGGGAATCATGTCCTTCAACTGGGCCACAGAGCGCAGGATGTTGGCGCCCTTCGTGGTATGCGTCTTCATAATTTCAAATTCTTCCTGGGTCAGAGCGCCGGGCTTTTTGAGGATCCGGTCCTCGATTCCGATCTTGCCCACATCGTGCAACTGAGCCGATATGCGGACGGTCTCGATGAAGTCTTCCGCCTGGCGCATTTCACGGGCGATCATGACCGAATACCGGGTCACGCGATCGGAGTGGCCGCGGGTGTAAGGATCTTTTTCGTCGACCGCTCCAGCCAGCATCTGGATGGAGTTGAGAAACAGCTCCCGGTTTTCAGAGGCTGCGCGCCTGAGGTCCTCGACGAACTGTTCCAGCTCCTCAGACATGGTATTGAATGTGTCGGCCAGCTCTCCAATCTCGGTTCGAGTCTTCACCTGTACCCGCTGGGAGAAATCGCCGCGAGCAATGGCGCGGCTGGACTCGGTGAGTATCTCCAATGGATTCGTGATCCGGCGGGCCGCGTATATGCTGATGGCAACGCTGAGCAGAACCGCCAGTAGAGCCAGCAGACGGGCGGTGCGCTGCATTTCATAGACGCCGCGGTAGGCTTCGTCGCGGGGCTTCTGAACGACTACCGCCCAGTCCAGATTACTGACTGGTCCGTAGGTTCCCAACATTTTGACGCTGTTCTTGCCCTGGGTAACCGTAAATTCTCGAGTCGCCGCTACGAACTGGGCCTTGCGGCCCTGCTCGACAAAATTGCGCACGATTTCCAGGTTGCTCATGTCCTGGCCTGTGGCGTAATCCGGAGTAGCCCCCGCAACCAATCGTCCCTCGCTGTCGACCACGTAGGGGGTCAGGCCGCCACGGTGAACTTCCTCCAGCCGGCGGATCAGGTACTGCATATCCTCGACTGCACCGATCATGCCCAAAAACCGTCCGCCATACATAATGGGTGTGCTGACCAGCATGATGGTGCGGGCCGACTTTCCACTGCCCACAACCAGCGGCTGTCCGTTGTAGGCTCGTCCATCGCGAGCCGCAGTGTAGGCACGTTCTAGTTCGCGCTGCAGAAATGCGTCGGGGGCGATGCGTCCGGCCGAAACTCCCTTCGCATCGGAGTTCAATAGAGTGGCGTAGGCCAGGTCGTCGGACGAAGAAACGAAGTTCTCCAGCAGCGCGCGTAATTCCGGCGCTTGCACGTGCTCCGCCGTGATGTCGCCTCCGCTGGCCACTTGGAGCGCCGACGAGAGATTGGCAAGCATCATCCGCAAGGCGTCCTGACGCTGTGAGATATCATCTGCCAGGGAACGGGTCACGGTGTTCTGCAGCAAACGTTCGTTAGTAATCAGGCGTTCCCGGTTGATGGATTCCACCTGGGCGGAGTAAAAGTACATCGGCACCACGCTGATCAGCAAAAGCACACCCAGAATGACGTACAGAATGGGGATGCGGGATGGGATAGGCAGTTTCAAGGACAAAGTGGTCGTCCGTGGTGCTGTGTTTTCACACTAAGTGGATCCAGCTGTTCTTTAGAATTTTACTTTGCTGTGGATAGGCCGGCGATTCCGATCGGCGACTGCCACCGTTACGAAAGTACCGTCCGGACGGCTACTTTTCAGACAGCTTTGGCAACGAACTGACGGGATTGGAGGGACTGGTGGTGACAAGACTTGGCAACTGGGGGTATCTGGTTGTGTGGGAATTCCACGTGAAGAGGGGGCAGGAGCAGGTTTTCGAACAAGTCTACGGTCCGGACGGAACCTGGGCGCAGTTTTTCCGCGGAGGCGACGGATATCTGGGCACGGAACTGGTTCACGACCTGAAAGAATCTTCTCGTTACATCACGCTCGACTTTTGGACTTCACGGCTGGCGTATGAACGGTTCCGGGAGCAATACCTCGCCGAATATCGTGCGATCGATGAACAGAGTGCGGAACTTACGGAAGCAGAGCTGCAGGTTGGCGAATTCGAGCGGGTCGGTGGCGGGGGATAGGTAGTTCGAAACCGGAGAAGTTTTCATCGAGATTTAACGAAACTTTAATCATGAAACGCTGCTAACGTGGTACTAATGCGACTAGCAGTGGTGCAGTAAACGCATGCGCACCCCACAGCTAGGCCCCTGGGACAACGCCTAAATTCCTTCCGAGGCGACAGCGATGCGTAACAAAAAGAGCCTGATCTTAATCCTACTAGTCCTTGGCCTCTTCGAACTGGTAGTAGCTCCTCCCCGCGCGAGAGCCGGGTACTTTTGTCAGCGTTTAGAGGACGAAATCCTCGTTTGCAATAGCCTAGACGGTTGCCACAGCCACATTGGCTATGAGCTTTGCTTGGCACCAGGGTGCACATATGGCTACTGCACGACGGGGTACGGCGAGTGCTGTAACATGCCTTACCCGTCCAATAACCTCTGGCCTGATCCCGGGGGTAATGACTGCGGTCTGTTTGGCTGCGGACTAGTCAGGGTTCACGCTGCGCCGCAAGCGGTCGGGTTGGGACCGGAGAGTAAGGGTTTCCTACCCCACGGCTCCAAACCAAGTGGTCCACCGAGCGCGGGTGCCGTGCTGCCGGATGACCTGATATTTATTCCTAACCGATGCAAACATTCTTACGGCATGCTCCACAGGAAGAGCTTGCCATGGCACGCAGAAGGGATGTGAACCATGCGCGCTGCAGAGGCTTTGTTGTGGTTGGTGGTTCTTCTTGGTGGTCGCGGCTGGGCACAGTCGCCCGCCGTCGGCAAACCCGCTGTGCAGTCGGAGCAGCCGGGTACAGTTCCGGTTTCGCCTCGCGCGACGCTCGTCGCCAAAGGCCGCGTGAAAATACCGTCCGAATTGGCTGGGTTGTTCGTTGAACCCCTGAAATGCGACCCTAGTGGGCACCTTTATCTCAGGACGTTCGAGGATGGTGGAGTTCGAAAGCTGGAATCCTCGGGTCGGCGCGTGGCCGTGTTTCATGCGACGGGTGCAGACGATAAAACGTTGACAGGTGGCTATTTCGCTGTCGGCTCCGGCGACGAGGTCTACCAGCTGACATTTGTGAGGGACCAGGTCTCACCCTACGTGTTCGTTTATCGCCCAGATGGAACCCTGAAGTCGAAGATAGAGATCCAGACCGGCTGGCCTTGGGCGCCCGCGAGAATAGCCCCCTTTCCATCAGGGGATCTTCTGGTAGCTGGGCAAGAATACGATCGCGACAAGAGCCAGACAATGTGGCCTTTCACTGCTGTTTTCTCTGCCAACGGGAAGCTCGTGAAGGAAGTAGTCCTACAAGATGATGAGGAACTCCGCGCCATGGCAGCCAGGGGCGACGCGACTGTGACTTCTCCGCAAAACCCCACCAGTAATCGCGCGGTGTCTCTTGGAGAGGCAGAACTAGGCGCCGACGGGAATGTTTACCTGATGCGCAGGTTGTCTCCGGCCATTTTCTACGCTATTTCGCCGACTGGCCAGCTCGTGAGGCGCTTTACCGTCGATCCCGGGCGTGCAGGCTACGAACCAGGAGCGATGCACCTCAGTGGCAACAGAATCGCCGTGCTTTTCTGGGAGGCAAATGATCGACTAGAAATACTAAAAGTCGTTGACCTGCAAGGACGTGAGATCGCGAGCTATGAAGAGCCTGTCGTCAACGGAGTACCGGCGCTTGGACCCGCCTTCGTTTGCTACACAGATAACCCCGAGCGTTTTACCTTTCTCACGACTATGGAAGACCAGACGCTAGGACTCTCGATCGCGGAGCCTCGTTAAGTGGCGCTGGCCCGTTACGCGAGTTCGCTTTTCGCGCTGCGCGTCATCAATTCGTGAATGGCCTCCCGAGGCGATTTGCCATCGTGCAGGACGGCGAACATTTGCTCGGTAATAGGCATTTCCACACCTCGGGCGTGAGCTAAGCCGACCGCTGCTTGGGTCGTGAAAACGCCCTCTGCCACCATGCCGTGCATGCCGGCAATGATTTCTGGCAGCTTGCGGCCGCGTCCCAGCTCCACCCCTACGCTGCGATTGCGCGAAAGTCCTCCGGTGCAGGTGAGCACAAGGTCGCCAAGGCCGGCCAGTCCGGCCATAGTCTCCGGCCGTCCACCGCACGCCACTGCCAAACGCGTCATTTCCGCCAGCCCACGCGTGATGAGCGCGGCAACGGAGTTGTGGCCGAGCTCGAGGCCGTCACACACGCCTGCTGCAATGGCGATCACGTTCTTCAGTGCGCCGCCCAGTTCGACGCCGACCACATCGTTGTTGGTGTACACCCGAAAACGCGGATCGCTGAATTCCCGTTGCACGGTTTCGGCCAGTTCCGTATCTCGCGACGCGATGGTGATGGCAGTGGGGTCGCCGCGCGCTACCTCTTTGGCGAACGAGGGACCGCTCAACGCCCCAACCCTTGGCTGAAATCCCTCCGCGCCGGCCACTTGCGCGATCACCTCCGACATTCGCAGGAGCGTGTTTTCCTCAATTCCCTTGGTTGCGCTCACGATCGGAATACCGGGTTTCAAGAATCGCCTCATCTGCTCGAATAAACCCCGGCAGTGTTGCGAGGGCATCACACTGACCAGAATTTCCGCATCCTGCAAAACCTCGCGCAAATCGCCGCTTACGGACACTTCTCGCGGAATCTCTTCATCAGGAAGAAATTTTTCGTTGACGCGCCGCGCAGTGATGGACTCGCGGACTTCTTTTTCGTGTACCCAGAGGCGGACATGATGTGTGCCTTTGCGGCCCAGCACGATGGCCAGACCCGTGCCCCACGCGCCGGCGCCAATGACGGCGACGCGGCTCATCCGCGCCTCAGCTGGAAGCGCGGTTCCGTTCCCGAGAGAAGTCTGCGGATGTTGCCTTGATGTTTCGCGATCACCAGCAGAGAAGCGGCGGCCATGTAGCCCAGGATCTGCGGAGTATTTTCATAACCGTTCGAAAGCCAGGCAAGCACCGGCAGCAGGGCCACCGCAATGATTGAGCCCAAGGAAACGCGGCGAAATAGCAGCAGGATGATCGCGAAGATACCGACCATCATTGCGATGGCTTTGGGCGCCACCAGGAGAAATGAGCCTAAACCAGTGGCCACTCCCTTGCCACCATGAAATTTCAGCCACACGGGGAAGACGTGACCGACCACGGCACAAAAACCCGCCAACCCCACCAGAATCGGTTGCGCGGGGTACAGTGCTCGAGTGATGGCGACGGCGGCCATACCCTTGCTGGCATCCAGAACTAAGGTCAGTAAGCCGAGAACGGGCGACGAGCGCGCAACATTAGTCGCACCGATGTTTCCGCTGCCCGTCTCTCGTATGTCTTGTCCTCGAAACAGGTGCACCAGAAGATAGCCAAAGGGAATAGAACCCAGCAGATAACTCATGACGGCAGTCAGGACGTAGGCACTCATTCTAAGTAGCCATATGGCGGCGACCGTCCTTCCGGCCGTCGATGACGATAGTGCGTCAGGCCAACGAAAAACGTGCGATCTTGGTGTATCGCGAGCCACCCCGCATCAGTTGGCTCTGGTACAGAAAGAACTCGCGGGCCGTCATGGTACCAAACTCCAACGGAGGCAGTGCGGCCAATTTTTCCTGCAGACGTCGAAAGCCCAGGTTTGGCGCATCTCCTTCGTGCTGGCGCGGTGTCCCGGAGCCTTCGCCCCGGCGGGCAAGAGTGAGGTGAGGGCTGAAGGCATGATCTTCTTTCGGAATCCCCAGTTTTTCCGTAGCTTCGTCTACCGCTTTGGCTAGGGCTTCGAGTTGCGGTCCGGAGTCGACCCTGACCCAGAACACACGCGCGGATTTAGCTGTCGGAAAGAAGCCATAGCCCCGGAAGTTGATGTCGAAGTGGGGAGACCGGACCCCCGCAAGAGCGCGCTGGATCTGTTCCACTGTCTCCGCTGGTTTTTCGCCGATGAATTTCAGCGTGATGTGCAGCGATTCCGGGCGCACCCAGCGGGCCTCGGGCGCAAACTCGCGCACACCTTCAAGGAAGGTGCCTAGGCGCTGGCGAATTGCATCATCGATGTCGAGAGCAATGAAGATTCGCATCGTGCGTAGTGATGCCGCCTACATCAGTTTCCGTCTCACCATGTCCAAAGCCTGCTGTGTCGCAAACCAGCGGATGCGTTTGCGGTCGCCGGGGAAAGTCCGTTCCACAACATCAGTTTCGTTCTCTCCGGCCAAACCGTGAAACACGAGGCCCACGGGCTTTTCCGCGCTGCCGCCCGTCGGCCCCGCAATACCGGTGATGCCGAGGCCGAACGTGGCGCCGCAACGCTTGCGAATTCCCTCTGCCAGTGCGGCCGCCACCTCCCGGCTCACCGCGCCGTGCTTCTCGATGAGATCGGAAGGAACATCAGCGAATCCGCTCTTCAACTGATTTGAGTAAACCACCGCTCCGCCCACAAAATAACGAGAACTGCCGCTAATGGAAGTGATCCGCTCGGCCAGCAGCCCGCCGGTGCACGATTCCGCCACCGCCAGGGTGGAGTTACGCATTTGCAAGTAGTACCCGACGATCTGTTCCAGCGAATCTCCATTGTCAGAAAAAACGAACTCGCCCAGCTCCTCTTCTATCCGCTCGGCGAGCTTATCCACACGCGCCTGTGCTTCATCCAAAGAAGCTTTCTGCGTCTTGAGATGAATCTGGATTTCTCCCGCTCCCGCCAGGATGGTGGTCTCAACGTCGTCAAACTGGTTGTAGATGGGAGCGATGCGGGCATCACATTGCGACTCTGCCATCATCGCTACTTTGAGCTCTCGCGTCGCAATTGCCTGCTGGGGCAATTTGGCCCGCAGACGCTCCATGCATTGTTGGTCAAAAAGAGCCTTCAACTCGTGGGGCGGGCCGGGCAGCAGCAGGATGATTCTCTCCCGGCCTTCGTATCTGCCACTGATCCATTGCCCAGGGGCCGTACCGTTGCTATTTGGTAGCACAATCGCTCCGGCAATCACTTCCGCCTGCTTCGCATTATTGGGGGACATTTTCATGTTCCGCGAGGCAAAACGCAGTTCGAGGCGAGCCAAAATCTCCGGATCGCTCCGTAATTCCAGCCCGAGAGATTCGGCCACAGCCTCACGGGTAAGATCGTCTTCCGTGGGCCCGAGCCCCCCCGAGACGATCACAATGTCCGTCCTCACAAGTGCCAGAGATACGGCCTGCTTGAGGTGCTCGCGGCTATCGCCGACGATGGTCTTGAAAATTACATTCACTCCCAACTGATTCAGTTTTTCAGTGAGATACAGCGAATTCGTATCCTGACGGAAAGGGGTGAGCAGCTCCGACCCGACAGCGATGATCTCTGCGTTCACGCTAGCAGTGTAGTTTAGGCGGTAGAGGGAACTCAAAACCCGGGGAGCCGCCAATCATGAGGTTCTTTGATAGACATAACAAAAATGATATGTTGTGTCATTCGGTTTTGGATCTTTTGTTCGGAGGAACATGGGGCGCTTCCGGGGTAACTGGATATTGTGTTTGGTTCTTTTAGTGGGAACTGCTGGCAGCTCGCTGGCTCAATCCGGCGAGCAGGAGTTGAAAAAGGGAACTGAGGCCTCTCAGCGCGGCGACCTCAAAGAAGCAGAAAAGCATTACCGTGCTGCCATCAAGGCTCAACCCAATTCCTGGGAGGCGTACTCCCGTCTGGGCGATACCTTCTTCTTCCGTGCCCGCTTTTCAGATGCGGTTCCGGAGTACGAGAAAGCGCGCGAGCTGGCGACTTCCGCACAGATCAGTCAGCAGGATCTCAGACACCTAAACGAGCAATTGGGAGTCGCCGACATTGTAGCCGGGAATTTCGACAAGGCGATCGAGGTTTTCCAGAGCGCCATTGCTAAAGACTCGGATTACCCGCCCTACTACTACAACCTCGCCTGCACTTTCGCTGGAAAGGGCGACCTGGATAAAGCCCTCGCCGAATTGCGCGAGGCCTACGCCCGAAGAGATAAGTGGCCACAAGGGCAAACCTTCCCCAGTCCTCGCAGAGATCCTTCCTTCAAGCGTTACATCGGGGACGAAAAATTCGAGAAGGCTGGAAAAGAGCTTGGTTTCTGATTGGCCGCCAGCTGCGTTCTCTGTCATTCTGCCAGCAAAGGCAGCCCCGCGATGTCCCACGAGAGGTGAAACACAGCGCTGTTTGTAGCTAATACCGCGGAGCGCCCTGGGGCGAACGCCAGGCCAACTAAATCCGGGCCGGCGACCTGCAGCGAGGGCTTGCCGTCCGACGTAATCTGCACGATCCCACGCTTTCCAGAGAGTGAAGCCGCTACATAAAGATTTCCGTTGGTATCGAGCGCCAATCCTTGTGGCCGGCCCAGGCCCCGGAAGAAAGTTGAAACTTGCCCCTGCGGAGTGATCTTGTAAACCGAGTCAAAGCTCGAGGTCGTCGGCCCAGTGACAAACAGGTCCCCATGTGGACCGAACGCCAGGTGATAAGCGGAAACGCTGGGTTCCAGAGTGGCAAAGACAAAAATCTGGCGGTCTTTGGCGATCTTGAAAATCGTACCGCTGCGATCGCCGACGTACAGATTTTCCGCACGGTCAAAGGCCATGCCGGTGGCGACGCCCATGCCCTCCGCATACGACGACATGGTTCCATTGGGCGCAACCCGGTAGACAGTCCCGTCGTGGCGAGAGGAGACATACATCTGGCCAGCCCGGTCGAACGCGATGGCCGTTGGGTTCATCATTTCCGCCAGGAAAGGCTTCAGGTTGTAGTTGGTATCGATCTTGAAGATGGCGACTGGAACCTTTTGCCCGCGCGAGCCGGAAAAGGTGACAAAGATATTGCCTTCCGCGTCCAGTGCGGGATTGGTCACCGGGTGCAAATTATCTGCAATCGGGACGGCGACCTTGATTGGTTGGGCGTTGCTGGACTGGCCATTGGTCGAGACCACGACCGAGCCAGAGGAGGCGCCGAACGGGACCCGCGCCACCACAAACTGGTCTGAACTCACCACCACGGCGCCTTCTGCCTCCCCGAATCGTACTCGAGGGCGGCGCATTTCCGGCGGACGCAGACCGCTGCCCGTGATGCGTACTTCACCGCCCGGCAGAGCGGCCTCAGGGAGTACGCCATCGATGCGAGGATGTCCGTTAACGTTCTTCTTGCCCAGCAGGCGGTCGGAAATTCCCATGAATTAAATCCCAGATCCCAGCTTGTCGGCGACGCGGAAACTATCGCAGCACGCCCAAACGCAATACGATCTGCATTACGGCTAAGGCGTAAACGCCCGCCGCCACGTCATCGATCACAATACCCACGCCTTCGGGTAGTCGCTCCAGTTGCCGTACCGGCGGCGGCTTCACGATGTCGAACCCTCGAAAAAGTATAAAGCCCAAGACCAGAGATTTCCACGAAACCGGCACGGCGATCAGCGTGATCAACTGGCCAGCCACTTCGTCAATCACCACGAACTGAGGATCCTTCTGGTTTGATGCCCTGGCGACCTGGGTCGCCGCCGGGATTCCGACCACCACCGCCAGTGCCGCTAGAGCAAGCGCTGCCCAGGCCTGCCACGGGGCCGGAATAAAGCGCGCGAGCACCCACCACAGAAGCACCGTCGCCGCCGAACCCCAGCTTCCCGGTCCCGGACGTAGCCGGCCAATGCCAAAGAAGGTAGCGACGAGGCTGGCCCACAAGGGAGCTGCAGGTCTGGATTGGTCGCCGGTCATGCTGGTTTCCAGGCAACGCTGGCTACGCCGTGGTCGTAGCGACTGCACTCAAGGCTTTGCTGACGAATCATCGGACATCTCATCCAAAAGATCATCGCCTGCATCCTGCACCGGAGACGAAATCACATATGCCCCGCTAGCCCATTTTCCAAGGTCGATCTGGCGGCAGTGGTCGCTGCAGAAGGGAAAATCTGGATTCGCGCTGGTGACTTTTTTCTTACAGATCGGGCAACGCAGGGACTTAACGCGCTTGCGGACCATAAATTTCGGATCAGGCTTTCGCGAGGATCTTTGCGACCAGGTCGTAATCGTGCGCTTCGGTGATCTGGCATCGATAGAACTCGCCCGGCTTCGCTTCGACCTCTTCGGCCACGTCGTTTACGAAGACTTTACCGTCAATCTCAGGCGCGTGCATGGGAGTGCGTCCCTCAAGCAACAGGTCACTCTCCTCCGATGTGCCCTCAAGTAAAAGATCAACTTCCCGGCCTAGCAACCTCTTTTTCCCTGCCTTGCTGATTTTTCGCTGAATTTGCATCAGGTGTTTGCGGCGCCGTTCGATTTCGCGCGGGGAAAGTTTATCGTCGTTCGAATATGCTGCGGCGCCTTCCTGGTCCGAATAACCGAACGCGCCCATCCAATCGAACTCAGCCTGGCGTACGAATGCGCAGAGCTCTTCGAACTCTTTCTCGGTTTCTCCGGGAAACCCGACGATAAAAGAAGTGCGCAAGGTGAGGCCTGGAATCGTGCGCCGCATTTTCTCGATCGAACGCAGGAAAATCTCTGCCCCGCCGCCCCGTTTCATCCGCTTTAATACGGTCGGAGATGCATGCTGCAGCGGTACATCGATGTAGGAACAAATCTTGTCGTGAGCGGCGATGGTTTCAAGAAGGCGTGTCGTGATCTTGTTGGGATAGGCGTAGAGAAAACGGACCCAACGCAGATCTTCAATTCCCGCCAGTTTTTCCAGCATTAAGGCCAGGCCATCTTTCAGCGCGAAGTCTTCCCCGTAACAAGTGGTGTCCTGGCCGATGAGTGTGACCTCGCGAACGCCAGAATGCGCGAGCCGTTCGGCCTCCGCAATCACCGACTCGAATCGCCGCGAGCGGAACTTACCGCGTAATTGAGGAATAATGCAAAAACTGCAAGGATGATCGCAGCCCTCCGCTATCTTGATGTATGCCGTGTGGCGCGGCGTCGCCAGAATGCGCGGGGTGGCGTCGTCATAAAGGTAATTGGGCAGATCGGCGATTGCGCCATCCCAATTTTCGCGCGAGAAGCGCCCCTGCGCCGATCGCGCCTCGCCCTCTGGACGCGAAGACAAAATGTTAAAAGGTGAGTGATTTTCGCGGAGTGGCGTTACGCCCGCAGCCGCCAGAATATTCTCCAGTTCCCCAGTCCCCACTACGGCGTCCACCTCGGGAATATTCTTCTGGATTTCGTCGCGGAAGCGTTCGACCAGGCATCCCGCTACAACCAGTTTCTTGGCCCGTCCCACGGTCTTGTGCCGGGCCATTTCGAGAATCGTATTGACCGATTCCTGCTGCGCACTCTCGATGAACGAGCAGGTGTTGACCACGATGACGTCGGCGTCCGCAGCCCGGGCGGTGAGTTCTGCTCCGGCCTGTGCCAGCAGGCCCATCATGACTTCACTATCCACCAGGTTCTTCGGGCAGCCCAAGCTCACGAATCCAACTTTGGGAGCCGCTCCGGGACTACTCTCCAATGTTTCGCCCGGTTCTTCGGTCAGCACAGATGTGTTCTTTGTCGTCATGCAATCCTTCGATTCTAACATCTGGCTTGGAGGCGGCCTCGATGGTCGCGCGCCGGTGCTCCGCGATCCGCGAGGTGACAAGCCACACTTTAGTCCCGCACCAAACGAGACACCATCCTCCCCAAGTAGGCTCGTAACTAGCGTGCTAACCTTAAATCACCACGCTTACGCCCCTTCGCGCGGGAGGAGAGATGTTCGAGACACGCTTCTGGAGCGGGCTCTTGCTGACGCTGAGCATTCTGGCGGCAGGCGCCGCCGCTCAGGAGAAAAATGAAGTCACCGGCATCATTGGGCGCACTTTCATCAGCGATCAGCGAGTCCTGAACGTCAACACCTTTGACACCAACCTGCACTTCGGCAAGGGCCTGACCTTCGAAGGCGACTATGCCCGCCATCTTTGGGGCCAGGGATTTATCCAGATATTGGGCGAGGTGCCCGTCTCTTTCAATCCTGACGAGGATGTCCAATTCAGCGTGAATCTGGTGCCGAAAGATTACAGGGCGCTGTTCGTGACCCCGTCGGTCCGCGCTAATTTCTTTGCCAACAATGCAGTTTCTCCCTGGGGAAGCATCGGTGGCGGCTTCGGTTATTTCCAGGAGAATTCAGTTCTGGAGTTCAACGATGCCCCTAACCCCGGCAAGACGAGCACCACGACGGGAGTGATCCAATTCGGCGGCGGCTTCGATGTCAGGTGGTGGAAACGGTTCGCGATCCGCGCAGAGATTCGCGACTTCTCATCAGGATTGCCGCAGTTGAACGTCACAACCGGCAAAAGCCGGCAGAACAATCTTTTCATCGGCGGTGGATTCGTCTGGCATTTTTGAGGCCGGCTTCGTGGCGAGTCAGCCCTTCGTTCCGTTGGAAATTTCCTCGTACAGTTCTGGCAAGCGGCGGGCGTCCTCGGCGGAATCACCGAAACGCGCATTGGCGTAGTGTTGAGTGAACCGCTCTACCCGGCCGCGCATCTCTCGATCATCGATCTGAACCACAAATTCCCTCGCCGTTTGTGTAGGTAATTTGCGCCAGCCGCGGCGAGCTAGAACTCGCGTCATCTTTCCATACCAGATCGACGCAGCCTTGCTCGGTGCTGTTTCAGGATGCGCCACCAGCCGCCGTCTCGCCCACGCGCGCCACAATCGGCCGCCATTGGCCGCCAGCAAAAGCGCCGCTAGCCCGAGCGTCGCGAAAAGGCTCCAGCGCAGCGGCGAAGCGGCGAGCGTGTCGCGCACACGCCGAACCTGGGTCAGCAAGGCGCGATGACGTTTGAACCACCAGAGACGCGTTTCATGGATAAGTTGTTGACCGCGTCCCGCTACAGTTGCGCCCAGGTTCTGCTGGCGGTTCAAGTCATAGTTGATCACCCACTCCCGCCAGAACGATGCCATAGCATCCAGATACTGCCCAACTCGGCTCCATCCGTTTCGCGTTGGGAGCGAAGCCGCCGGTGTAGGGTCAAAGCTGACCCAGCCGTAACCGGGGAAATAGGCCTCCACCCAGGAGTGGGCGTCGCTGGCTCGAACCACGTACTGTGAGGTGAGATTATTAAACTCCCCCGTCCGAAACCCGTTGACCACACGGGAGGGAATCCCGAGCGTGCGCAACATGACCGCCATCGAGGAAGCAAAATACTCACAATGTCCTTTCCGTCGCTCGAACAGAAACTCCGCCAGGGGATCCCGCGGCGTAGTCCGCGAGAGCTGGAGCGAGTAGGCGAAATGGGTAGCCAGATATTTCTCGATAGCAACGGCCCGGTCATAGTTGTTGTCGGAGGCAGCGGTGATTTGGGCGGCGAGTTGTGGAATGCGAGGATCGAGGTCGGGCAGTCTGGTGTAGTTCAACCTCACGTCCAGCGGGTAGCCGACCCCGGCGCTGCCTAGGTCAGCTGGCCGCAGTTGCGCGATCCGGGAAGTAGCGTCATAAATGCTGATGGGATGCGCAGGATCAAAATCGAACACCGAGCCAGCACTGTCTCGGGCCAGCAGGCCGTAGTTCCCCTGTAAGGTCAGGGGCGCAGCCGCGAGAAAAAACACATTGGTTCCCAGCGGCTCCATGAGCACGTGGTACCGGACAACTGGTGAAACTGGGCTTTGCGTTTCTCCTTGCGACAAAACGAATCGGCCATCTGGCAGACGGGGAACAAGACGCTGCTCGGGCGGCGTCGACCAAACCTTGCCATCGAATGTGCCCAGCGCCACGCCCCGCCATAGCAAATTGGAATCACCATCGCGGTCTGCATCAATCTGGATGTGCATGACCACAGAACTGGACTGTTGAATTTCGCCGATGCTTCCCAACTCCACCCGCTCACTGAAACCGGTGGTCAATTGCGTACTCGGCGAGTACCCGCTCAGATAGCCGGTCGAAATACGGGGCATGACAAAAAAGATCACCGCCGCCCCCAGCAGAATGCAAACCACCAGTGCCGGTGCGGCTCCCGTCAGCGAGTAGGCCATCTGCCGGGAATCGCGCCGGTCGTTCGCGTCTTTGGAATGCACCGTTGCCTTGGCCGAGATATGCCGCATTTCCATCAGGATGAAGGTAACGACCGCGGTCAGCATGAATCCGGCGAAAGCCAGGACGAACGTGCTGTCCACAGTAAGCACGGCCGCGGAGAGCACCATGAGAAAAGCGAGGACTGACAGAAAGTAGTAATCCCGCTCCCGTTGCGCCGAAAACATCCGTACCACCATCACAAACAAAACCAAGTGGACGCTGGCCTTGAGAAAACCGCTGGAGAGCAGAAAATAATCTGCCATCGCGAAGGCAACGTAAGCGAGTGTGAGAGCGGTGGTCCATCGCTCCGGAATGAGAAAGCTCCGCCGGCTGGCCAGCAAGTAACCCCGAAACACCAGCGCGGCCCCAACCAGCAATACGGTTATGGGCTTTAACTTGCCTGTTGATGCCAGAGTGCCGAAGCCCGTGAGCACCAGAAGATACAGTGCAACATCAAAGTAGCGCTGAATGGCAGCAGAGAGCGAAATCGGGGCTGGGGTCGTGCTGCCGGACATGGGGATGCTTCTATTTTGGTCCACAACAGCCCAAAAGGCCAGAGTACCTAAGGAACGCCGGATCGGCGTGCTCGGACTCTTTGGTGGAAGAAAAAAACTGGGGACTTTCGGCTGGGACAAACCGCGATGAGGAACGGCGAGCCCGTCCTCCGCGGGATGCTAAAATCAAACCCGTCAGGCATCGGTCCCGCGCGACGTACTCTCGCCAACCCCGCCAGGTCCGGAAGGAAGCAACGGTAACGGGCTCTTGCGTGTGCAGTGGGCCGCCGGTGCCTGGCTTTAATCTTTCTCCAAATGCCAGCCACTTCGGCGCGACCCTACCCCAAAAACTTCAGAGTGGGCGTCGTGAAGTTGACGAGGTTGGGGAAAATAGTGGGCAAATCCGCCGCCGCGACCCCGAACCAGTTCGCCAGTGTTGCCGCATACTGATCGAGAGAAGTCGTCGGGATCCAACGTCCTTCATTGGTAGCATCGTCCGGCCCGCCCAACGCAAGCGTGGGGAATGTGCCGTAGAAATCGCCGCCCTTTACCGCGCCTCCCAAGATTAAGTGATGACCTCCCCAGGCGTGATCTGTGCCCGAAGTGCTGTCGGGCTGGTACGTGCGGCTGAAGTCCGAAAGCGTGAAGCTGGTCACTTGCTGCGCCACGCCTAGTTCCACGGTCGCTTGGTAAAAAGCGTTCATGCCCTGGCTCAAACTCTGGAAAAGCGGGTCTTGTGTGGCGATCTGGTCGCTGTGCGTGTCAAAGCCGCCCAGGGACACAAAGAAAATCTGGCGCTGCAGGCCTAGCGCAGATCGTACGGAAATAATCTGCGCTACCTGCTTGAGTTGTTGCGCCAGACCGGAGTTGGGGAAGGGCGTAGCCAGAGTTGGTGCGCTTGCCAGGGCGGTAGCCAGTGCTTGGCTGTCTTGCAGGGCATTCGAAGTAGTCGTACTGGCGGCTTGAATCAGGGAGACGCCGGTATCGAAGGTTAGCAGGCTCTGCAAAGCCGCCAGGCGTGCCTGCGAAGTAGCCGACCCGCTGAAGCCATTCAGCAAACTGGTGGGATTGCCGCTGGACTCAATCGCCCGCGCCACTAATCCTTCACAGAAAATATTGGTCCCCGCCAGGGATATGACGATGGGGAAGTTGCCGCCAAAAATAGATTGGATCTTGTCCGCAGTGCGCCCCGCCCAACCGGTCGACGCGCTGCTGTCCGGCATGGCGGTTTGCATCTGGGCTTGCTGATCGGCGTGGGAAAAGAGGTTTTGTGGCAGCGTCGCCTGTCCCTGCAGGAACTGGCTGCGGGTAGTGGGCCGGACCAGGGTTCCGACGTTGGCCAGCACACCCAGCTGCCCGCTGTTGAATAGGCTCTGCAACTCTACGAAACGCTGATGAAAGCCGAAAGGCGAGCCCAGGCTGGGGGGAGTGATCGGCATCAGTCCACCCTGTGGCAGCGCCAGTCCGGCGCGACTCTGCTGGTAAGCGGAGAAGCCCGGGGTATCGAGCGGGATCAGCATATTGTTGCTGTCATTCCCGCCGAACAGGAAAATGCAGACCAGGGCTTTGTAATCCTGCGGGGTCTGCGCCAGAGCGTTTACCAGGCCGAAGCGGTTGAAGCTGGCGGCGGCGAACCCGGCCGCGGTCATACAGCATGTTCTTCGCAGGAAATCTCGTCTTGACCATGTCATGGTTCTGTTCCCCTTTAGTGTTCGACCTGGAACTGCGATGAGCTGCCGATCAGATACAGTGCACTCTTCGTTCGGCGGGTGTTGTCGGTAAGCGGAGTGATCGTGCTGATCAGGCTGTTGCGCATGTCAGCAGAGATGTTGCCGTGCAACATGACGGACGCCATGGTGTCTACCAGTTGGTCTGGCGTGCCAGCCAGACCCACGAAGGCAGAAATGTCGGTGGTGGTGGTGCCGATCGTGTTGTACACCAGGTCATTCACGAAGTTGATGCGTGCGATGCTCGTGCTGGTGTTGAGAATCGCGAATTCTGGCCCCAGCAGCGTGCTGCCCTGGATCACAAAATTCGGCGGGTAGAAGTTGAACACGCTAGGCGAGAAGAACGGCGTCTGCTTCATGTTCGAAGCGTAATCGGAAAGCGAGCTGCCGTCCGTGCTGGCGTTCATCGCGCGCAGCATGTTGATCATGAACAGCAACGGTTCTTTCAAATGCCCGTCATTAGCCTGAACTTGTGAGGGATCGTCTCCGCGCCGCGCTTCTTCGTCGGTCAGGATCGCGGCGACTACGGCCTTCAAGTCGCCGCGCACTCCGCTGCCATTGTCATTGAACACCGCTGCAACGCGTCCCACATAGGCCGGACTGGGGTTGCTTGTCACCAGGTGTTGGATCAACTGCTGTGAGATAAACGGCCCCACGTTCGGATGACTGAAGATATTCTGCAAGGCCGCCGTCATGTCTGCCTGCGCTGTCCCACCTGCCTGTAGAGTGGCGCTGTTGAGCAGGAGTTTCGTGCTCGCGCTGTCGTGATGATTGTCGAACGGGATCATCGGGCCGCCGTAAAACTCGGGATTCCAGAAATGGCCGTTCGACCCCGGCTGTGTAGGGTAAGTCCATCCCGTAAATACGCGGGCAAACCCGTCGATCGTGTCTTGCGTGTACGTGGGGACGGGATTGCCAGAACCATCCAGCTGCGGCGTACCGTCTGGATTGAGTTCGCTCAGCCCAATGGTGAACAACTGCAGCACCTCGCGTGCATAGTTCTCGTTCGGTTTGAGCCCTCTGGCGGTCTTGTCGTTGTTGACCATATCGAGATAGTTCCCCATCACGGGGCTTAACGTCACATCTGTTAACAGCGTGGAGAAGTTGCCGAAGGCGTCGTTCTGAAACGTGGTGTTCCACAGCACGAAGGCGCTCGGGTTGTTCACCTTGGCCGCCGACGCCACCATGATCTGCGATAGCGCGAAGGCCACGCGCTGGCGCAACTGGTCCTGGCCAGTCAGAGCGTTCACGAAAAAGCGATTCTGCACCACGCTCATGTCATCGTTGGGTCCCGGCGCCGGATAGGTTGAATTAGTGGCAGCGAATTGTTCGTTCAGGAAGGTTTGGAAGCCGATCTGTTGCACGTGCGCAATCAACTGCGGAGTTGGCCCCCAGGTGGACTGCTCAAGAAAACGTGCCACCGCGCCAGCGTTGAGCGGCTGAACCGTTACCAGAAGCGCGGAAGAGCTGGCGGAGCCCGGATCTGGGTTCGTGACCGTGACTTGGACCGGACTTGAGCTGGGGGTCGAGGCGGTCCCCGTCGCCGTTAGCTGGGTTGACGAGACAAACGTCGTGGTCAGGAACTGCGTGCCGAACACCACGACTGCGCCGTTCACAAAATTCTTGCCCGTGACGGACAAGGTAAAGTTCCCGATCGGCAAGGCATTCGGCGCACATGAGGTCACCACCGGTATCGGGTTGTCGAGAGTTATTGTGCTCGACGAGGCAGCTGATGTTTGGGACGCGCTCGCAGCTTGCACCTGCACCGAGTTCGGGGTTGGAAGAGAAGCCGGCGATTGATAAAGGCCGCTTGCGCTGATGGTGCCCACCGTGGAGTTGCCGCCCGCGATTCCATTCACCGACCAGGCGACCGTCTGGTCGCTAATTCCTTTCACCGTCGCTGCGAACTGCAACGTGTCCCCTGCACGAATCTGGGCGCTCGGCGGTGTCAGCGAGACCTCTGCCGTCGTGGGGGTCGTCGTGGTGGTTTGGGGAGTTTTCGAGTTCCAAAGATTGCAGCCGGTGGCAAAAAGAAGCACGAGACTAGTAGCCGCGGCCAATCCGAGAAATCTGCAAGGGAAATTTGTTGCTGTCCTCATCGCCGTGGAACCCCTTTCCTGGCGTGCTCGACGAACCGTGCGCTGGGTGGAGACTAATGAAAAGCCTCGAAGACCGGACAGGTCTCCGGAGTTCCATTGTGGGAGCTCATTTTGGCGGTTCCCGTTATGGGCTTAGCGGCGGGGGCGCGATGCGCTTTCTGGCCCACTGGCTCGCCGGGTCTATTCCCCGCCGGTGCATGTACCCACGTAACCAACGGGCCGGGAATGGAACCCCACAGTTTTCTCTGCGGGTTCCCGCCAAATCTTTGCTGGACATAGGGTTGGACATTGTTTCGGGGGTGCGGCACAATAACTGGTCTACCGTCGAACTGGAGAAACGAGTGAGTCAATCGGTCCCCGCCAAGACCAGAGTGAAGATCAGCGCTCTGGGCACCTACGTCCCGCCTCGCCTGCTCACCAACGCCGACCTGGAAAAAATGGTAGAGACTTCGAACGACTGGATCATCGAGCGCACCGGGATTCGCCAGCGCCACATCGTCGATCCGGGCACGGCCACCAGCGACCTGGCAGCGGAAGCCGCAAAAAGAGCGCTTGCGGAACGCGGCCTCACCCCCAGCGACATGGAAGCCCTCCTGGTGGCTACGGTTACCCCTGACATGTTTTTCCCTTCGACGGCGTGCCTGGTGCAAGACAAGCTGGGTGCCAAAGGCATTTGGGGATTTGATCTCTCAGCCGCGTGTTCCGCATTTCTCTATGCAGTGCAGACCGGAGCTCAGTTCGTTGCCACAGGCGCCCACAAGCGTGTCATGGTGATCGGTGCGGACGTCATGTCCTCGATCATCGATTACACCGACCGCGCCACCTGTGTGATTTTCGGCGACGGCGCAGGCGCAGTGATCCTCGAAGAGGCGGAAGACGATTCGGTCGGCTTGATCGATTTCATCCACGAAGTGGACGGCTCAGGCGGTTGCTCGCTCTATATGCCGGGCGGCGGCAGCCTGCATCCTTCGACCCACGAGACCGTGGACAAGAAGATGCACTTTGTTCATCAGGATGGCCAAGCCGTGTTCAAGTTCGCCGTGCGCAAGCAGGCCGAGGTGTGTGAGAGACTCCTGGTGCGCAATGGCTTGAAGGGAAGCGATATCGATGCCTTCATTCCTCACCAGGCCAACAAAAGGATCATCACGGCAACCGCCGATCGCCTGGGTCTGCGCCCGGAGAGCCGGATTATCAACATCGACTGTTATGGAAATACCACCGCCGGGACCATACCATTGGCGATGCAAACTGCCCGCGAGCAGGGCAAACTGAAAAAGGGAAGCCTGGTGCTGCTCGCGTCAGTCGGTGCGGGATTCACCGTGGGTGCAACCTTGCTGCGCTGGGCCTACTGAATTCGTCTTCCCCGGGGGCGTTTGTGTCGACAGTGCGTCGAGTTTCCTGCCGCACTCTCCGGATCTTCATAGTCGTTACCGCCTTGGCGTCTGCTTTTACCTGGGGTCAGCAGCCCGCGGCCAGACTCAATGAGCCGAGATCGTTTCTGGTTCAGCTCGGCTACACAAAAGCGGAATATCCCTATGATATAGCGAACACCTGTATTGCTGTCTTTCCAGATGGTCGTTTTCACCTGGAAAAAAGCTGGACGCAATCAGTTGCTGTGGGCTCCGGGGTGCAGATCTTTGAAGGCGCGCTTTCCGAGGAAGACCTGCGATCACTCTCCGCGATTCTTGCGGCAGAGCCGCTTAAGCTGCTCACCACAGACGACAGGTTGCGGTTTGGGATGTCCGAAGGCGAGATCATCCGCGCCGTAGTCCCAAGACCGGAGGGTACCCAAGATTTTTCCTTGGCAGGGCTTGCGGGTTCGCCGATGCAAACTTTCAAGCCACTTCCAGCCGCCGTGGATCCTCTGGTCCAGTGGATTCGCGTGACCGGAAAGCAGATCGAGAAGCAAAAAAGCTTTTATCTGAAGGACACCCACCAGGTGAATTGCTGGCTACCCAAGACTCCCGCAACCAACATCGCAAGTGGGCCTGCTGTCGCAAAAGCCGATGGCGAAAACATCGCCAACGGCGACAAGGATGAGACCATAATTTTCGACGACAGTCAGAAAGCGAGAAACCAGCCCGTCCCCGAGATCATAACTGACCAGACTAAGCTCTACGCCGATGCAAGAACTCTGACTGACCTGCCCGTTTCGGAATTACACAAGAGGTTCTCGGAATTGCGAGGACTCAAACCTGCGGAGAGTCAGGACGAACTGGCAAGTCTGTTGGCAAGCGTCGGGGATAAGATGGAAGGTCTGATTAGCAAGATGCCGGACCTGATTTCCCATGAAGACGTGATTCAGAAAGCGCCCGGGTTTAGCCCAAAGCGACAGCAGTTCGACTACTTGATTCTATTTCACCGCGCGCAGGACTTTGTAACCCTGGAGGAATATCGAGTCAATCTCAAGACCGGGCTACCGGTGCTAAGCGAGGCCCCTGCGAGTTCCACCCCCAACAAACCCCCCACCGCGTGGAGCGACTTGCCGCTCCGCCGCGACCAAACCGGTACGCCAAAAGACGGAGGCACACCTTTGTCTCAGGGCTTTGCCAACATGTGGGTATTCTTCCATCCGTCGAACCGATCCGAATCCCAGTTCCGCTACCTCGGCCGGCAGAACATCGATCGGCACAGCACCTTTGTTATCGCCTTTGTTCAAAAGCCGGGTGCAGTTCGACTGCCAGGGCAGCTTCAGTCCAGGACCGTTTCATCCCGATTCTCTATCAGGGCATCGCGTGGATTGACGAAGCGAACTTCAGAATCGTTCGGCTAAGGGCAGACTTGCTATCACCCCTTGCCGCCGTTCAGCTGCAAAGGCTGACAGCCGACATTCATTTTGAGGACACGCCAGTCTCAGGGGCGGCTTCTGCCCTATGGCTGCCGCAGGAAGCAATCGTCACAACTGAGGTCCAAGGCCAGACTTCTGAGGAGCGCCATCATTATTCGGACTATCGACTTTACCGGGCTCAAACCAAAATGCTCCTGGGCCCGTTCTGACAGGTCCTGGCCACGCATCGAGGCCTAACTACACCTACACACCGTTAGCGCTGCCGCTGGAGGTCTTCTGCTGCTCGAAGGGTTTCTGCAGATATTTGCGGGCTTCGTCGAGCGCACCCTGCGTGTTGTCATTGGTTTGCAGAGCTTCGCGGTATTGGCCGACCGCGCGGTCCCGCTGCCCTGTAACGTCGAAGATTTTGCCCAATTGAATATGGCACCACACCTCCGTCCAGCGTGGTTCGCCGTCGCCATCAAGCGATTCGCGGTACGCGTTGGCCGCAGCCTGATAGTTATGCTGCATGAAGAATACTTCCGCGATGCGGTAGCGGGCCAGGGAACTGTTCTTATTGACATCCAGCGCCTTGTTGAACTCCGAGAGCGCACCGGCCAGATCCCCCTGCTGCACCAATCCCTGGCCTCGTTGGATCGAGGCGCGCAGCCTAATCTCCGAAGAGTTCTTGAGCACCTGGTCCCCGGGATCAATCACGATGCGGCGGGGTTTTCCGAAGGTCTCCACATTGAAAGCTGAGTTTGTCCCCACCACTTCGATGCGTTTTTCTTCTGTCTTCCCGTCGGTGTCAATTTTCACGTTCACCGGCATGCGGAAAAGATCCAGGTCTTGAGTGATCTGGCCGACCACGCGGAATCCCGGACAGCGGTCCGGCGACTTGCACTTGGTGTTGCCCAGCCGGTAGATCGTGTATTTGGCCTTGAATTCCGGCGCGCCCGTCGAATCCAGCCACTGCGTGAAGAACCAGGTGAGTTTATCGCCATAGTTCTTCTCGGCAATTTCGGTGAAATCGTCCAACGATGCAGACTTTCCGGCATATTTCGCCGCAAATGTGCGCATCGTCAAATCGTATTTCTGGTCGCCCATCACCCAGCGCAGCATGTGCAGGATCATGGCGCCTTTGTCCGTCACCAGCGATTCGAATTCCGGTGAGAACATGTCTAGCTTTCCCACGCTCGAGAGCGGCACGGAGTCGTAAGCCAGCGCGCCGACCGACATATCCTTAATCGCTTCTTCCAGGCCGTTGGGTCCGGCGGCCTGCTCGATGTATCGCGCCTCAGAGTACCGGGCAAAGCCATCGCTGAGCCACCAGTCGTCGTGGGAATCCGGGCTGACCGAAACACCCCACCATTGATGCGCGATGGTATCGGCCAGCAGACGATAGTTGACCTTATCCGTCACGGCGCGGCTCGCAATCGCTGCGATTTCTGGCGCCCACGCGGAAGGCACGGTGTCATCAGGAATCTCGACCACCCGCAACGTAGTCGAAGGCGCGGGCCCGTACAGAGTGATGTAGTAGGTGAATTCCTTGACCGCGGTCTCGGCGTAAATCGCACCCAGGCTTTGGTGCGCGGGCTTCAGGAACACATGCAGGTCAAGGCCCGCCTCGTCACTTTTGAACTCCTGGAATGAGCCAGCCACGATCGTTCCCGGGAAGCTGGGTTTGTCCCAGACGAACGTGTAAGTCCTGGTTGGCAGTCCGGCGGCAGCCGCTTTCTTCGATGTTGAAGCGCTGCCCGAAGTCTCACGCCCGCTGCCGATCACCTGCATATGCGCTGGCACCGTGATGTTCATGGTCGCGGTGAAACGATTAATGCCATATGCGTTCACCGGAAACCAGCGGCCGGCGTAAAGCAGGTAGCTGGTGTCGTCACCCACGGACGCCAGCTTCAGGCCTTGCACCGGGCTGTCGTCGGCGGAATCGAGCACGCCTTCGTAGTCGAATGTCAGGGTGGTCGACGCGTCTTTTGGCAAGCCGTTCGGCAGTTGCACCCGCACCGTTGAGTCCTGCGTGACGCGCTCGGCGCTTAGAGGCTTGTTGTTGGCGTCGAGAACCTTGGTCACGCGCAGGCCGTTGTGCAATTCGAAGGTAGCGACGTTCAGGTCCTCGAGCGCCGTAAATTTAACTTTGGCTTGAGCCGTGAGTTTGTGGCTGTGCGGAGTGAGTTCGGCGTCGATCTGATAGTCGTCCACATGCAGACGTACCTTCTCCGCTGCCCACAAGGGGACCGTGATCAGAGCCAAAATCGTCAGGTAGAAGATGAAGGCTCGACCCATGCTCCGCGGTCGCCAGAAAGTCAACGCTATCTCCTTGAAAACCCCGCTGTTCCTATGATGAAGATTGTGGCGCAAAAGATGCGTGGAGACAAGGCTTTGACACTCGCGAGCGTTAGCCTTTGAGGTTTGCGGTTTCCGCGCCTGGCTGGCTTTGGCTTGCCCGAAGCAGTTCGATCACCACATCCGCCGCCCGCTCAGCGGGATTTGAATGGTCAAAAAAATTGCCCCGCAGATGGGATTTCACCTCCGCCAGTCCACGCAACATGTTCTCTCGAACCGGACCGTCGGGGAGAATCTCGTTGAGCCGCGTCACAACGTTCTCAGCCACGAAGTCTCGTTGCACCAATTCGGGAACGACTTCGATGCCCGCGATCAAATTGACCATGGCGAATCGAGGAACCTTTACGCGCGGGCGCCCCAGCATATAAGTGAGACGCGAAACCCGATAGACCATTAGGAAGGGAGTGCCCATGATGGCGGCCTCAACCGTGGCCGTGCCGCTGGCGATGATTCCGGCACGAGAGTGCGCCAGCGCAGGCAGGGCATCAGGAACCAGATGAATCGACGTGTGTGATCCCTTGAGAGCTTGTCTTATCAGGGCTTGTACAAAGCTGCGATCCAGAGTCGCTGCCACGGGAAGAAGAAACTCGTAGCCGGTTCCGAGTTGAATCGCTGACTTCAGAATTTCCGGCAGATTCATCCGCACTTCTTTCTTTCGGCTGCCGGGCATGATCGTGATCCAAGGTTTTGAGGGATCAAGTTCGTGTTGCGCTGCATACTCGGTGCGGTTGATTGTCGGTTTCGTTAGATGCCCCAGCGGATGTCCGACGAATGTGGCGTCTACGCCGCGATCGCGATAGAACTTCTCTTCAAACGGGAAAATCACTAGCGCTTTGTCCACATATTTCCGCAGCAACCGCACCCTCCCTTGGCGCCACGCCCAGAATTGTGGCGCAACATAATAGATGACGGGAATGCCGCGTTTGCGCATGGCGCGGGCCACACGCCAGTTAAAGGCGGGCGAATCAATGACTACCGCGAGATCTGGCCGCCGGCGGTCTGCTTCAGCGATGAGTTTGCCGAACAAGCCCCAAATTTTCGGTAGATGGCTGAGGATTTCGGTAATCCCCACAACCGAAAGGTCCTTCGCGTCGACCACCGTGTCGCAGCCCGCAGCGTGCATGCGCTCTCCGCCCACGCCGAAGAATTCGAGCGTAGGATCGCGGCGGCGCAGCGCTTCAATCAGTTGCGCGCCGTACATTTCGCCCGAAGCCTCGCCCGCGGAGATCAGAATTCGCACCCAAGCATTGTAAGGGTAAGTACGACGCCACGAGATTCCGCGACTGTTACAATCCGCCTCAGGCGTCCTGATGTCAGTTGCGGGCAAAACCATCTTTCACGTCGATATGGATGCCTTCTTTGTCTCTGTGGAAGAACTTTACGATCCCGGGCTGAAAGGCAAAGCCGTCGTCGTGGGCGGCCAGCGTAACGAGCGTGGCGTAGTCTCGGCCGCGTCTTATGAAGCCCGAAAATTCGGCGTGCACTCCGCCATGCCTCTGCGCACGGCCGCAAAACTCTGCCCCAACGCTATTTTCGTGGACGGCCATCCTCATCGCTATCGCGAATATTCGGCAAAGGTCTACGCCGTACTTGACAGATTTTCGCCGCAGGTCGAAATGGCGTCGATCGATGAAGCCTATCTCGACATGACCGGTACCGCGCGCTTGCACGGGCCGCCGTTGCGTGCCGCACACACACTGCATCAGAAAATGAAATCTGAAACGCATCTTAACTGTTCCATCGGTATCGGCACATCGCGGCTGATGGCCAAGGTGGCGTCGGCCAAGGCCAAACCCAACGGAATTCTCTGGGCCATCCCTGGACAGGAAGCCAGACTCCTCGCCCCGCTAGATGTGCGCGACATTCCCGGAGTGGGCAAGGTTACTGAGCAAAATCTCAACGCGCTCGGCATTCGCAAAGTCGGCGATCTTTCTCATCATGACGAGGCGTTCCTTGAAGAACACTTCGGAAAGTGGGGACTGGCCCTCGCCGGCAAAGCCCGCGGAGAAGACGCTGGTGGCTGGTTTGATAGCGAAGTGGGCGCAGACACAGACCCCAAGTCCATCAGCCATGAGCACACCTACAACGAAGACACTGCCGATCCTCAACGTCTGGAATCTACGCTGATGCGGCTTTCAGAAATGGTTGGACGCAGGCTGCGCGAAGGCGGATTCCACGCTCGTACTATACAGCTCAAGCTGCGTTACAAAGATTTCACTACCATCACCCGCGCCCACACGTTGCCTGCCCCAACCCAACTCGACACCGAAATCTTTGAGCAGGCACGGGCCTTGTTACGAAAGAACTGGCGGAAAGGCGCAGAGGTGCGGCTGCTGGGAGTGCATGCCTCGCAACTGGAATCCATGCCCGGGCAGCCCTCGCTGCTGGAGGGCGACCGCAATGAACGCTGGCAGCGCGCCTTGGCCGCCGCCGACCGGCTGCGGGATAAATTCGGCGATTCTAGCGTCTCGCTCGCGAGTGGACTTGCGGGCGGCTTTCGCGAGCGCACACACGAGAACCCCGCAGGCTTGCCGGGGAAAAGCAAGTCGGCAAAGTAGTCGAAGCTCCCTCTGTGCTCCTCTGTGCGCTCTGTGGTTACGTCTTTCCGCGACGCTGCGTCGAATGACCGTAGAGATGCTGTGCTACCCTGCATCGTATGCAGTCCCTCGTGATCCGCGTTGGCACCGCAGGCTGGTCCTACAAAGACTGGGAAGGCATTTTCTATCCCCCGTCGATGGCCCGCAACAAACAGCATCCGCTGGAGTTCGTGGCGCAGTGCTTCGACGTGGTGGAGATCAACACGTCCTTCTATGGCCACATCAAGCCGCATCTCGCCAAGCTCTGGGCGCGCAAAGCTGGGGCGGTTAATCCGAATTTCATGTTCACCGCCAAACTGCATCGTTCGTTCACGCATTCCCCCATCGCCGTGATGGAACCAACTTCGGCCGCGACCATCCGGCCGAACGATGAAGATGAGAAGCTGGCCCGCGATGGCCTGGATGCGCTGGCTGCGGAAGGGAAACTCGGCGCGCTGCTCATTCAGTTTCCGGTTTCATTCAAGAACACCTCGCTGAATCGTGAATACGTGGAGCAGTTGCTGCGGCAATTCATCGAATTTCCACGAGTCGTGGAAGTTCGCCATTCCAGTTGGGACAATCCCGAAACTCTCACCTACTTTGCTCAGAAAAACGTTGCCTTCTGCAACATCGACCAGCCACAGATCGGCCGATCGCTCGAACCGACGGAACACGTCACTTCCCCGCTCGGTTACGTTCGCCTGCATGGACGCAACTACGACCAGTGGTTTGAAGCCGAGCGCGGTGAAGACCGCTACAACTATCTCTACAGCGAAGTCGAACTAAGCGGATGGAAGAGCAAGATCGAGCGCATCGCGCATAAAGCCGAAGTCACGTACGTCATCACCAACAACCATTTCGAAGCCAAGGCGGGAGTGAACGCATTGCAACTGAAGCACATGCTGAGTGGGGGGCGTGTCAAGGCACCCGAGCGGTTGTTGAAGCACTATCCAGAATTGGAGAACATCGCCGACCCGATACCGGACGAGGCCCCGGGCTTATCGTTTGCGATGTAGGCGCGAGCGTCCTCGCTCGTGCGAAGTGATGGTGTCTTGATGAACTCACACCAGGTGTATTCCGAGCGGACTTCATCCGAGGAATCTGCATTTCGTTCGAAGAAAAAGACAGATTCCTCACCGCTAAAGCGGATTCGGAATGACAAGACTTAAAGGGAAGCAAAAGCAGCCGGAAGACTACCGTGCAGCCACTTCTTCCTTCGCCGCGTAGTGCGAATCCACGTACTCATCGAGAATCTGGATGAACTCGGCGACAATTTTGTCTCCCTTAAGCGTGGTGAACAAGCGTCCGTCTACATAGACGGGAGCTTTCGGTTCTTCGAATGTCCCCGGCAGGGAAATCCCCAGGCTGGCATGCTTTGACTCGCCCGGGCCGTTCACCACGCAGCCCATCACTGCGACTTTCATTTCTTCAACGCCGGTATAGCGTCCCTTCCACACCGGCATCTGCTCGCGCAAGTAGGACTGAATCTGCTGCGCCATTTCCTGGAAGAACGTGCTTGTCGTGCGACCGCAACCTGGGCACGCCGTGACTTGCGGTGTGAAACTACGAATCCCCATGGACTGCAAAATCTGCTGTGCCACACGCACTTCTTCGGTTCGGTCGCCGCCCGGTGCTGGCGTGAGCGACACGCGAATGGTATCTCCGATGCCTTCCTGCAGCACAACTCCCAATGCGGAACTCGAAGCCACAATGCCCTTGGCTCCCATGCCGGCTTCAGTCAATCCCAGGTGCAGAGGATAGTTGCAACGCGCCGCCAGCGAGCGGTAAACATCGATTAAATCCTGCACACCGCTGACTTTCGCACTCAGGATAATCTGGTCGGATCGAAGCCCGTACTTTTCTGCCAGCGCAGCTGAATTCAGCGCGCTCACCACCATCGCTTCCATCGTGACTTCACGGGCATCTTTCGGTTCGTCCAGGCGAGAATTTTGATCCATCATGCGGGTGAGCAATGCCTGATCCAGCGATCCCCAATTCACGCCAATCCGTACCGGTTTCTGGTTCTCCACTGCCACTTCAATCATGGTGCGGAAATTATCGTCATTTTTCCGTCCCACGCTCACATTGCCCGGATTGATGCGATATTTAGCAAGCGCCCGCGCACACTCGGGAAATTTCTTCAGCAAAATATGCCCGTTGTAATGAAAGTCGCCTATGATCGGCGCGCGCACGCCTTGCTTGTCCAGTTGCTCGACGATCGGGGCAACCGCCGCGGCGGCATCTTCGTTGTTGACCGTCACGCGAACCAGTTCCGATCCAGCCCGCGCCAGCGCAGCGCATTGTTGCACGGTCGAAGCGATGTCCGCCGTGTCGGTGTTGGTCATCGACTGCACCACAACCGGTGCATCCGAGCCGACGCGAACGTTACCAATAGCGCAAGTGACAGTTTTTCTGCGTTGAATAGTAGCCATCTGGAATGTCTAGTTTAACACGTGGAGAACGGCGATCCCGACGGACGAAAACACGAGGACGCTATTCGCATTTCCTCGGTGTCCCTCTGTGGTTAAGAAACCTACGGCAGCCTCTGCATCAGCCCAGGCAAAGTTTTTTGCAGATCGTTGAAGATCACCATCACCGCAAACAGTACCAAAAAGACAAACGCCGCTTGATACACCCGCTCTTTAATTCGCAGGCTGATGTCCCGCCGCATCAGAGTCTCAATCAGCAGAAACAAAATAACTCCGCCGTCGAGAATCGGAATGGGCAGGAGATTGAAAATACCCAGATTCAAGCTGATGGCGGCGGTCAACTCGAGTAAGGGCGTCCAACCCTTCTGGCTGGCGGCATCTCCCGCCGCCTGCCCGATGCGAATCGGGCCCTCAATCGAGCGGATGGAGATCTTACGCTGCACCATCTTCTGCACCAGCTCAATGATCATGAATGAAGCCTGGCGATTGCGATCCAGCGATAAGCGCAGCGCCTCGGGAAAGGTGAGGGTTTTCACCTTGGTGCGCAGGCTGCCCACGCCGATGCGGTACCGGTTCTCCGACAAAACCGGCTGAACCTTGAAATTCAGTTTCTGCCCATTGCGCAGCACCGTGATTTCGATCGGCTTATCCTTTGTCCTCTCGAGCGTCTCAACCATCGCTGCCAGCGCCGGAACCGGCTGGCCGTCGGCAGTAAGGATGACGTCGCCGACCTTCATCCCCGCTTTTTCGGCGGGCATTCCCGGTTGTAGTTCGGTGATCGTGATATTTGGTTCTTTAGCCGTCCAGCCGGCGAAGCCAATGCGATCGACCCCGTCCGGCTCCGGCACCACGGTAAAATCAAGATCCTTACCTGCCCGTTCGACCGTCACCGGCAGGGGCTGGGCGGGGCTAAGCGCCACCTTCTCTTCCACCTGCTCCCAGTCGGGATTGCTCACGCCATCGACC
Source organism: uncultured Acidobacteriota bacterium (assembly GCA_963759395.1). Lineage (GTDB taxonomy): Bacteria > Acidobacteriota > Terriglobia > Terriglobales > Acidobacteriaceae > CAVWZH01. The sequence continues at coordinate 1,869,487 of CAVWZH010000007.1, forward strand.
TGGACGATGCGGTCCCCGGTCTGGATTCCGGCTTTCGCCGCTGCCGAATCTTTGATCACCCATCCCACCACCGTAGGTTCATCGAAGATTGCTGGATATTCGTAGTGCACCATGTACACGCCGGTCAGCAGTCCGACCGCCAGCAGGATGTTCATGGCGGGCCCGGCAATCGCGATCAGAAAACGATGCCAGCGGGGATGCGAGAGGAACTCCGCGGGGTCCCCCGTGCGGTCATCCATGGGGTTTTCACCGCTCATCTTGACGTAGCCGCCCAGCGGAATCGCGCTGATGCGGTAGTCAGTGTCTCCCTTGCGAAACCCGAGCAGCCGTTTGCCGAATCCGATGGAGAACACCTCGACGCGCACGCCCAGCGCCTTGGCCACCGCGTAGTGGCCAAATTCGTGCACCAGGATCATGATTCCCAGCACCACGATGAATGCCAATGGATAAATAATGAAAGAAGCCATAGTTGTGTCTTATTCCCCTTGCCAGCGAGCGGCCGCCACGGCGGGCTCAGCGACAGTAGATCGAGAGGCCCCCTCAATCTGCCAGCGCGCCCTCTGCCGCGCTTCTGAATCCGCTTCCAGCACCTGTTTTATAGATTCCAGTTTTCCCACTTTCGTTTCTGCAACTACTCTTTCGATCACTTGGGGGATATCGGCAAACCCAATCGAACCCTCCAGAAAAGCCGCAACCGCCACTTCGTCGGCTGCGTTGAGTGCAACTGTTTTCCCACCTCCGGCCTCTGCCGCTTCATAGGCGAGCCGTAAGCAGGGGAACTTTTCCAGGTCCGGCGGACGAAACTCCAGGTTCCGCAAGTCCATGACCGGGAAGCGCATGGCAGATCGAACACGTTCCGGATATGTCAACGCATAGAGGATCGGCAAGCGCATGTCCGTCACCGAGAACTGAGCAAGTATGCTGCCATCTACAAACTCGACCATGGAATGAATCGTTGATTGCGGATGCACCATCACTTGCACACGTAATGGTGCAACTCCGAAAAGCCGGCAAGCTTCGATCACTTCGAAGCCCTTATTCATCAGCGTCGCGGAATCGATCGTGATGCGCCGACCCATCCTCCACGTAGGATGATTCAACGCCTGCTCCACCGTGATCGAAGCGAATTGTGATCTGGGCGTGTCCAAGAACGGTCCGCCCGAGGCAGTTAGCCAGATGCGCTCGACTTCTTCCATCCGCCCGCCGCGAAGGCATTGATGGACCGCGTTGTGCTCGCTATCGATCGGCAACAGTGGCTTACCTTGCCGCTTGGCCTCAGTGGTGATCAATTCTCCGGCGGCAACCAGGCATTCCTTATTCGCGAGGCCGACGGTCTTTCCCGTCCGCACGGCTTCGTACGTGGCTTCCAATCCCGCTACGCCGACGATGGCGCTGACTACAAAGTCGACGTCACGATGGCTAGCGACGCTCACGTTGCCCGCCGCGCCGTAAACAACTTCGCACCCGACTCCGGCCTTTTTCAAGCGGTTCCGCAGTACCTCTGCGTCAGCCTCAGCCGCTACCGAGACGACCTGCGGCTTCCACCGCCGGGCCTGCTCGAAGGCCTCATCGACATTTCGGCCGGTCGCCAAAGCGACAACCTGAAACCGCTCGGGATAAGATTCCACCACGCTGAGCGTGCTTTTCCCAATAGAGCCTGTGCTGCCCAGAATGGCGATTCGTTTCATGAATAATCCCTGCTAGCTTATGCTACTGCCATCGCTTCTACTTCGTACTGGCTAAGACTTCAGCGTAGTGATCAATCCACTGCCTTTGCTCCGCCGTCTCTGGTACCGAGGCACCTCGAGCGGCGCTCACCCTTTGCACTGCCGCTTCAGGGTGTAGTCCCTTCGTAACCAGGAGGCATGCGGCAACTAAGCCAGTACGTCCTACCCCCTGACGGCAGTGGACCATAACGTTCATGCCAGAAGAAAGGTCTGCGTCCAGCAGTTCCAGCATCGCTGCCAATTCCGATTCCGATCTTGGCACCTGCCGATCCGGAATCGGAAAAGAGGCGAATCTCAGGCCTTGCGCCTTTATCTCGACCGCTTCGTCACGAAGGTCAAGGTCTGCTTCTTCCTCGGGAGTTAGCAAAGAAACAACCTCGTTGACGCCCGCCCGTCGCCAGCCCTCGATTTCGTCCTGCAGCCAGTCGCCTCCGCGAGGGCGAGCCGCGAGCGCCAATTTGCCGCGCCACGGACCCTCAAGCCAATTAAGTTCAGTTGCCACGCCTTTACGAATCCTCTTTTTGCACGATCTCACGCGGCAGACAGTCAACCGCCACGCCTCTTATGCGAAGAATGTAGATTCGATGATGTCCGTCGAGTATGGTGCCGTCAGGCCTGGTCTTTAGGCAATCTCTTTGCCCAGGTAGCAGAGATTGTGTCAGCGCTTCGGTCGAAAGTTGATTCATCTTTGCAAGCTTAGCAGGGCTTAGATAGCTATCCGGATGAAGTGCCGTCAGCGGGGGATAGGGCGGCAGTTCTGGCATGTGTCCGACCAGGTCTACTGCAACACGCGCCAAGCCGCATAGTACCATAGGACCGGAGCGGCGAAGAGCAGAGCATCAATTCTGTCAAGCATGCCTCCATGACCGGGCAAAATCGCCCCCGAATCCTTCATCCCTGCGCCCCGCTTAATCAGCGATTCCACCAGATCTCCGAGCTGCGCCGCGACGTTAAGGGCTGCCGAAAGTAACAACACCGGCCCAAGCGGCGGCTTTTCCAGCGCGAAATAACCATCCCCTCGGGTGATTAGATGCGCATTCAGCAGAAAGGAGCTGATGGCCGTTGCGTAGGAACTCAATAGCCATCCCACAGCCAGGCTCGCGACCATCGAGGCTGCCGCACCTTCCCAGGTTTTCTTAGGGCTCACCCGCGGCGACATCAGGTGCCGGCCAAGCGAGCGTCCCACAAAGTAGGCAAAAATATCGCCCGCCCAGACCACCCCGAGGACGTACATCACCAGAAGCGCTCCCGCCCATTGCTGTCGGACTTGCACCAGCATTCCCAGCGGCAACGCAATATAGGCAAAAGCAAAGGTAGAAACTAACGCTGCAGGAAAAGCACTGCGCATTTCCGCCCGGAGCATCGCGATCGTCAGAAAGAGAAACGGCGACAGCGCCGCCGCAAATGCCGTGCTATAGGCAAAAGTTGCGGTTGAGAGCAACGGCTTGCCCTCGCCGAAATTCAAAGCCAACAGCACGAAGAACAAACCGACAAAAATGTACGTCGGCCAACCCAGCGGGTGAATTTCATAACCTTCCGACAGTGTGAGCAGCTCCCGGACCGCCAGCAGTGCCACAACCGCCGTCACAACGGCCAGCACCGGCACGGGCGCTCGTAGCACCAGTAGCAGAACAATGGGAATTAATACAACGGCGGTGGCGACGCGCTTGAGCAGGTTCAAGCCGCCTCAGCTCCGGAAGGCTCGTGAGGGGTGATGATGATGGTTAGTGGCCTCGTCCGTCAGCCCGCCATAGCGCCGGTCGCGCTTCTGATACTCGGCGATGCTGTCGAGCAAATGAACTCCGCGAAATTCCGGCCAGAGCGTCGCTGTAACGTGGATTTCCGCATAAGCCAGTTGCCAGAGAAGAAAATTACTCAGCCGCATCTCGCCGCTGGTCCGGATCACCAGGTCAGGATCGGGCAAATGCCGCGTATAAAGACTGCGGGAAATCGAGTCCTCATCAATCTGCAGGTGCTCGATCCCGCCATTGCGCGCGGCTGCGTCCACCAGCGAGCGGAATGCATCGACCAGTTCCGTCCGCGCGCTATAGTTGAGCGCCAGAGTAAGCATCATGCCGGAATTTTGCCGCGTGGCATCGCGCGCCCAGCCCATTTTCTCCTGCACAGAGCTGGGAAGCTCATGCTGCCGCCCGATGTATTCCAGCCGGATATTGTTCTCATTCAGTGTCGGAACTTCCTGCTTCAGATACCGGCACAGCAGCCCCATGAGAAAATTCACTTCGCCCTTCGGCCGCCTTTTCCAGTTTTCTTCCGAAAACGCATAAAGCGTAAGCGCAGGAATACCAATGCGGGCGGCGGTTTCCACCGTCGAACGCACCGACGCCACGCCGGCCCGATGCCCGGCTATGCGCGGCAAGTGCCGGCGGCGCGCCCAGCGCCCATTGCCGTCCATGATGATAGCGATGTGTTTTGGGAGCCGTGCCGGATCAAGCCGCTGGTAAGCTTCCGCCTCTTTACGATCCAGCCCGGCGGGAATTGTCGCCTGCAAGCTAACCTCTTCTGAAGCCTATCCTCTTCCGTTTGTTGAAGCTACCACAGGGGCACGCGGCTGGCAATGACACGGAAGGTGTTAGGCTGACCCTTCCCGCGTTTCAAGCCGCAGCCTTACAATGGATGCTCGTGTGTCGGCTCCGGGAGGCCCCATGTCCTTACGCAGAACCGCGTCGCTTCTGCTCCTAGCTGGATTGAGCGGTCTGATCCCCGCGGTCGGCCAAGCCGCCCCGCCCCAGGACGCCACGCCGCAAGCATCCGCGCCGCAGAAGGAAGTCACCTACACCAAAGACGTGGCTCCGATCCTGTTCAAGAACTGCGCGGTCTGCCATCGCCCCAACGACATGGCGCCGATGTCGCTGATGACCTACAAAGACGTCCAACCCTACGCTCGCCAGATTCGCGAAAAAGTCGTGCAGCGCGTGATGCCGCCCTGGCACGCCGACCCGAAAGTCGGCGAATTCTCGAACGACCTCGCGCCTCAGTGACTGCCGACATCGCCACCATCGACATGTGGGTGCGAAGCGGCGCAAAAGAAGGCGACCCGAAAGATTTGCCGCCCGCGCCCGTGTTTCCCGTCGGCTGGCACATTAAACCGGACGTCGTTCTGACTATTCCTGAGTTCCATGTCACGGCCAGCATGATGGACGACTACGAATACATCTACGTCCCCACCCACTTCACCGAAGATAAATGGATCCAGGCTGCCGAGGTAATGCCCGGCGACCGCCGCGTAGTCCATCATGCAACCGTTTCTGTAGTCAGTGCCGCCGAGGTCGCGGAACGGGAAGCAGAAAACTCCAAAGCGGATGCGGGAGTTGATAAATACCACTATCGCACGGGAAAAGTCCTGCACATGCGGGCCGACGCGCCCGTGATCGATGACGGCTGCTCTGCCCCAGAGGGCGGCGGGGTTCCCGGCAAAACTTCGGGATATTTGAACATCGTGCCAGCAATCTACTTGCCCGGTCACTTGGCCGAAACCCGCCCTCCCGGATATGCGCTCAGAATTCCCGCTGGCTCTTACCTCCAGTTCCAGGTTCACTACAGCAACCACCACGGCGAAGACGTCACCGACCGCACCAGCATCGGCCTCGTCTTTGCCACCGAACCCGTAAAGCATGAGATCGGCCAATACGAAATCTGGAACAACATGTTCCTGATTCCGGCTAACGACAACAATCACCGCGTTACCTCCTGCTATACCCTGCCCAAGGACGTGATCGCGCTGGCTTACACCGCCCACATGCATTTCCGCGGCAAAAGCATGACGACCAAAGCCATTTTTCCCGATGGACATGAGGAAGTGCTGTTCAATGTTCCTCACTACGATTTCCGCTGGCAGGAAGCGTACTTCCTGAAGCATCAATTCCTATTGCCCAAAGGCACGAAGCTCGTGACCACGGCCTATTTCGATAATTCGTTCGATAATCCGCTGAATCCTGATCCTTCGAAGACGCTTCGCTGGGGCGAGCCGAGCGACGAAGAAATGATGGGCTTCTGGCTGCAATTCGCCGACCCGCAGTTGGTCGATCAGCAAAAATCGGCGGTGGCGCAGAAGTAAGGAAGAGCTGCGAAGCAGCGAAAGAATGCAGCCCAGAGCCTGCCCTGAGCGAGGTCGAAGGGGCCCAAGCCCTGCGAAAGCGTTAGGCAAATCCAGCCCCAACGGGGCGAAAGAAAACGAAATGGTGGTGCTCAACCCATGAACCTCACACGACGCGACTTCCTCGCCGCTGCCGGAAGCGCCGCTGCCGCTCCGTTATTCCTGCACGCAACCGACAAGGCCGGCACCAAACTCCCGATTCTCGGCGAAGGTGACCACACTTACGAAGCCATCCACGACTGGGGCGAACTGCCCCGTACCATCAAATACGGCAACACCCACGGTGTCTGCGAAGATTCGCAGGGCCACATCTACATCCATCACACCGTCCACGCCACCAGCGAAAGCCATGACACCCTGGTGGTCTTCGACGAAAAAGGGAAATTCGTCCGCTCCTGGGGCAAGCAATTCAAAGGCGGAGCCCACGGCCTGAGCATTCGCAAAGAAGGCAACGAACAATTCCTTTATCTCTGCGACTACCAGCACGGCATCGTGACCAAACGCACCCTGAAGGGCGAAGAAGTATTCACACTCGGCTATCCCGCCGAATCCGAAGCCTACAAACCAAAAAGTGATGGTTCGGTGGTTCTCTATCGCCCGACCAACGTGGCCTTCGCGCCGAACGGGGACATCTTCGTCGGCGATGGCTACGGTTCCAGCTTCATCAATCAATACACGCAAAAAGCCGAGTTCATTCGCACCTTTGCGGGATTCGGCAAAGACGCCGACCATGTCGATTGTCCCCACGGCCTCTGGGTCGATACCCGCACCGAGACGCCGCTGCTGGTTGTGACCGACCGCGGCAACAGCCGCCTGCAGCGCTTCACGCTCGAGGGCAAACATGTCGACTCGATCGAAGGCACGTCAAAGATGCCCTGCTATTTGCACGAGCGGAATGGCGAAGTGGTAATCGCAGACCTGTTAAGCAAAGTGACCATTCTCGACCGTCAAAACAAAGTCGTCGCCAGCCTGGGCGAAGGCGAGTACACAAACAAAGACTGGAGTTCCGTGCGCAATCAGACTCCCGGGACCTTCGTTCCCGGCCGCTTCGTCTGCCCCCACGGCGCCTGCTTCGACCACGCCGGCAACATCTTTGTAGTGGAATGGGTGGAGATGGGCCGCGTCACCAAACTGCGAAAGGTGGGCTAACAGATGCCTCGCACGAACTAGCCGCGAAGCGGCGGAAGAAAGCAGCCCAAGGCGCAAGCCTTGGGTGCACGGTTGAAGATCATCGAGCCCCGGGGGGGCGAAAGAGAAACCACCGGCTCAAGAGGCCGAATACAGCCTGAGCGCCAAAACCTTCGCGTAGCGGGTGAAATCGCGGTCAGTCGTGAAGATTTCCCAGTTGCGCCTGTGGGCGACCGCGCAGATCAAGAAGTCGATTGCCGATCCTGCAATGCCACGCCTGCGGCACTGATTATTCATCCGCGCAGCCTCTTCATAGTCATCGGCTTCAAGGTGGGGCTCGTCGAAGGCGCGTAAGTGCCGGCGCAGCGCCAGAAATTTCTCTTCGTCGCGTATCCCTGAAAGCAGTTCCTGCCGGATCGGCCCCACGATCTGGGCGCGTCCCTGCCGAATCAATTCCGCCAGAGCCTTGGTGAGTCGCACTTCCTCCGGGCTGAGATCCTCGCGTTTTCGCCGCAGCGCCAGCGACCAGACGGAGGTGTCCACCAGAACGATCACGACCGTTTTCTGTGGCGCTCGGCCTTGTAGTTGTATGCGGGATCGAAGTCGATCGTGCCGAACGCTTTCAGAATGCCCTGCTGTTTCCGCCGCTGGACGTATTCACTCAGAGCTGCCGAAACAGCTTCCTTCTTGGTCTTGTGGCCCCCAGCGCGGCGGGCCTCTTCGATCAGACGGTCATCGAGCGCCAGATTCGTTGCCATGTGTAGATTATTACACAATGCTCTGTGTGAAACAACTTGTCCGTGCCGAACCTACCTCGGACACAATTTCACCAGGATTCACCGGACCTAGCGAACGAATTCGGCAACGACTGCGGATGTTAGCGCACGGGCTCGGGAGCACGGCGTAGTTTCTATGGGAAAGGGTCGCGACAAACGAAGACGCAAATCCCGAATAAAGTTGATGCCAGGTGCAACGCCCACGATAGCGGCGAAACCTCGAGGTGATGATCCACCTATTCCTGATGAACCGGACGCCGCCGTGTACTCTCCACTCAAACCGAAGCCTCGTCCGCTGGCGGGTGCGGTAGCGGTTACCGAGCCGGACTCGGAAGACCTGTTTGTGGCAGTCCAGCTTAGAATCTTAAGCAAGCCCTACTCTTTCGCCTCTTCCGGCACTACCTTCAACTCCAGCTTCTCCGTGTATCGCAGAACAATCAGCGTACTGCTCACTCCCACCCGCGCATCCGTGAGCAGGCTATGCAGATCATCCACGCCGGCAACCGGCTTCCCGTCGAGGGCAACGATCACATCGCCCTCGCGCAATCCCGCGCGCTCCGCGGGACTGCCTTCCGTCACCGAAACTACAACTACGCCGCTCTCCCGCGGCAGATCGTAAAACCGCACCAGCCGCCGATGCAGCGGCGTAGTCTGCGCCTCCACGCCGATATAACCACGCCGAATGCGTCCATCTCGCAGCAAACGCCCGGCTACAAACTTCGCGGTATTAATCCCGATGGCAAAACACAATCCTTGCGCGCCCATGATCGTCGCCGTATTCACGCCGACAACGTGGCCGTCCGACGTAACCAGCGGCCCGCCGGAATTCCCCGGATTCAACGACGCATCCGTCTGGATAACGTCCTCAATCAGCCGCCCGGAATACGACCGCAACGATCGCCCCAGCGCGCTGACCACGCCCGCCGTCACCGTGTACTGAAATCCGTAAGGATTCCCAATCGCAATCGCCAACTGGCCGACGCGCAGCTTCTGCGAATCCCCCAGCGGCGCAGCCACCAGATTCGGCGGTTCGCTGTTCGGTATATCGATGCGAATCACCGCGAGATCAGTCGCCGGATCATCGCCCAGAGTATGAGCAGGGAAGTGGCGTCCGTCTGAAAAAGAAACGCGAATGCGCGTCGCGTCATGCACCACGTGGCTGTTGGTGAGGATCAGTCCATCGGGAGCGAATACAAAGCCCGAGCCGCCGCCTTGCCGCTCGCGTGCCTCGCCGGAGCGGTTGCGCCCACCCGCTTGGGTGACGTCAATTTTCACTACTGACGGGCTGATCTTTTCCGCCGCCGACACAATGGCCTGGGAATAGGCATCGAGCAGAACCGTGTCGGCCAACACGCCTGGGCTCGAGGGTTGAGGAGACAGCCCGGATTCGTCCGCCAGTAGGCGAATATCATTTTCTAAAGTCATGGCTGGTAGATGAAGTCAGGTCGGGTTGGGATTCAGGGTAGGACCGCGGCAGGACTATGCCAGGATCACGCCGGAACCAAGCAGTGCCACGCCGCCGTCATCTCGAAGCCCCGCGCTTTTACCAGCGGGGCGAGAGATCTCGCGTGCATCGCTACAGCCTACTTACTCCCCGCCCGCAGCCGCGTCGCCTCATTCGGCACGATGCAGACCTGCGCCGCTTCCGCGAGTGAGGCCTCCAACTTCCCACCGAGCGCGGCAAGCTCATCCGGAATCATCAGCTTCTGCATCCCCTCAAACAATTGCCGTTCTTCTTTGCGAATGTGGCCGGAAAGTTTTGCGGCCAGCGCTCCGAGCCCAGCCAAGTCCAGCCTCCGAGCCGCAGCCCGCGAAAAAAGGTCTCGCAGAACGTTATGCTCCGCCACCAGTTCCTGGACCAGACCCCGCAGCTCGGCGAAATTAGCCGCCGCCGGAAACAAATCTCTTTCCTCTGCGGCAAAGTGCACGCTAATCTCGCTCTCGAATATTTGCTGCAGCTCCGCTTGCCAGGCCTCCAGTTCAACCTCGCCCGCCTGCAAGGCGCGATCGACACGAACGCACAGCGCCAGCGCATGCTGGTGCTGGCGTGAAAGCGGAACCAGGTTCTTATCGCGGAGCATTAGACAGTGGTTGTGGCGGACACTGACCGCAGCCACTCCCGTTCATTCTTGGCGGGCGGCGCTGTAGTGATTTCCGTACTCGGCACGACGGGTCGAAGAGTGATCCAATCGGTGCGCACTCGGTCCCATTCTTGCATCAGCAGTCCGTAAGACTCAAAGAACTGACGGATGCGTAGCCGGTCCCAGCCCACAATATCCTCGAGAATCGGAGCCATCACCGCCAGCGCGTTGCTGCTCAGCACGGTTCTCTTGGCGACCTGCGAGACATGTTTGGCTTCCGATACCGCAATGGTGAACCCATCGCGCACGTTAACATGCAGCATCACGTGCACGTCGGAACTGCCGTCGCCCGTGTACACGATGTGATCAGGCCCAATTTGCAGGTCAGCTTGCAGCTTGTCGAGGACGGCGACTTTGCCGTAGCCCGCCGTCGCCCGCACAATCGTGTCGATCTCACCGGTAGAAGTGTAACGGAACTCGGTACCGTAAATGTGGTCAGCCGGCACGATTCCCTCAAGAGCCGACTTGATCACTTCCACCGGCGCAGCCGAAAGGACATAGAAATCGAAATGGTAACCTTCGATCCCGTTCTCCAGAATCTTGTAAAGCTGCTCGATGTTCTCCTTCAGCCGGATACTTTTCCCCACTTCAAGAAGATGCTCCTTGCGCACCCGCGCCTTGAACTCCGGGTCGTGGAGCAAGAGATAGGCGAGTTCCGCCCCTTGCTGCACCAGGTTCAGTTTCGCCATGCCCTGAGCCTTGCGCTCAAACTCAGCGGTCGGAATCCCCACCAGTTCGCTCAGCACATAGCCCGAATCATTAAAGGTCAGCGTCTGATCAAAATCACTGGCAAAAAGATAGCGTTTCAAAGGTTTCTCACTCATGACTCCATTAGATTCGACCCGGGCCTGATTAGCCAACAAAAAACATCGATGCCAACTATTACGAAGGGTGCAAAATATGAATGTCAGATAAATCGCAAGACATGCCATATCATGCTGATTAAAAAACGAATTACGCCTACTACCGTTGTTGCGAAACTCAACCCGACTTCCCCTGAAAAAACAAGCACAGCGTGGGTAGCAGAATTTCTTATAGCCAGCATTTGTATTTTCAATCTCCACCAGTGAAAACCAGCCTTAAGATGTCGGCAATCAGTCTCGATCTGGCTGATGGAGGCGCACGATGAAAAAAACCAAATTGATTTCTGCCGCAGCAGTTCTGCTGGCCTTGATGCCGATTCTGGCAGCGGCTCAGGGAATGTCCGGCAAAGCTGTGACCATCTCAGGCAAGGTCAGCGAAGATGGCAAGATGATCGTGAGCGACAGCAACGAAAAATGGGCGGTGAGCAACACCGATGCTTTAATGGGGCGTGAAGGGCAACCGATCACGGTGAAATGCCGGCTCGATCCAGAGAAAAACAAAGTCCAGATCATCTCCATCAAGCACGTGCAGAACGAGACCAGATACGCCGCCAGCAAAGGCGATTCGGCGTTTCGCCGCTGACGGTGCGTCGCCGCATTTTGTGCGCGCTGTTTTCGAGTCGGGGATTTGCGCCTGCCCGGTGCTCTCCCTGGGAACCGGATCGTAGCCCCAGTGTCACCCCGCTACCGGCGTCTGACCGCCTCCGCTGGTGGCTGGTCCCGCAGGTCCAGATATTTTTTCCCGCAACAAGTCTTCGACGTCCCCGAGCTTGTCGCCCAGCAGGTTGAGCTTGCGGGCCAGACCCTGAATCTCCGATTCCGCCCGCCGGTTCACGTCGTAATCCAGTTCGCCGCGCAACCGGTCTTTTGTATCCTGCCGGTTCTGGCTCATCATGATGACCGGAGCTTGGATCGCAGCCAGCATGGAGAGAATCAGATTCAGCAGGATGAACGGATAGGGGTCCCACGCGGATCGGCCCAGGGTTATCTGGATGATCGTGTACACGATCAGCGCGACCAGAAAGCTGATGATAAAAGTCCACGAGCCGCCAAAACCGGCGACCATGTCTGCGACACGTTCGCCAAACGTGGCGTCGGCCTGGATGATCTCGTTGGGATTGCGCGCCGCGCGCACACGCACCAGTTGCTGGGCCGCATGAAATTGACGGCCAAGCACGGCCAACATATCCATGCCCGCATGCGGCTTGCGCTGCAGCAGAACGGAAATATCGCTACGGTCCACCTCAATACACACCGTCTCTTCCAGGGCGACGGCGTTCGTTTGGTGCGGCGTCTGATCGAGCATCGAAGCAAAGCCAAAGAACTCACCATACGAGGGCTCATCGACGATCACTTCCTGGTGATCTTCATCGACCGTTGTAATCTGTACCCGGCCGGAGACCATTACGTAGGCGCGGCCTCCGGGGTCGCCGATTTTGTAGATCCGCTGTCGCGCACTAAATTTCTTCAGCTCGACTTGCCCGGCCAAGACCGCCGTCTCTTCTTCATCCAGCAGGGCAAAAAGAGGAACTTGCCGCAGGGCTTCAGGATTGCACGCCATCAATCACCTCGTCGGGAGGAGTGGATCACCACCCCATCTGTCGCCAGCATGGTAAATCAGGCCGCGGTCGTGGGCGAGAGCCAGGAGGGTTACACTTTCGGCATGCTTTTTATAGTCATCGAACGCTTCAAGAATGGCGATGCCAAGCCGATTGGCGAGCGTTTCCGGCGCCAGGGCCGGATGCTGCCCGAGGCGGTCACCTATCACGCAAGCTGGGTGGATTCCGCCGGCGCCGTCTGTTTCCAGATTATGGGAGCACCGGATCGTTCGGCCCTCGACCCCTGGATCGAACGTTGGAGTGACCTGGTCGACTTCGAAATCGTGCCAGTTCAGAGCTCGAGCCGAGTTCTGGGCGAAGAGGGAAGCCTGATCACCGCGCGCCACGAGATCGTCTTCAGACTAACTTGCGAATCTTCTCCATCGTGGTCAGCCAGACGTCCAGCGAATCGCTTCCCTTGATAAAAGTTGGATCGAAATGAACCTCGCTCGCGCCGATCGTCTTGCAAGCAGCAGTATCTTCTTTGATCTGCTCGAGTGTGCCGGTAAAAATCGGGCGGTCTTTGCCGAGCGCCTTGTCGGTGATGGATAAATTGGCGCGCACCACCATAGCCAGCGACGCCGGATCGCGCCCCGCCTCTTTCGCCATCTGCTTAATCGCGCCGAACATCTGCGTCATGCCTTCGACCGGGACCGAGGTGGGATTCCATCCGTCAGCCAGGGTTGCGACGCGCTTGAGCGCGGCGGGAGCGAACGCCGCCATGTAAATCGGCGGGTGCGGTTTCTGCACCGGCTTGGGTGCGATGAATGATTTTGGCACGGTGTAGAACTTGCCATGAAATTCGACAGGGTTGGTGGTCCAGATAGCTTTGAGCACCTGCAAGAATTCGTCCGCCATGGCGCCGCGGTGTTTCATGTCGGCGCCGGCGGCATCCATTTCATCCTTCGACCAGCCGAGGCCGAAGCCTACGCGCAGTCGTCCGTTCGAAAGGTAGTCGAGCGTGGTGAGGCGGCGGGCCAGCGTGACCGGATTGTAATAGGGAATGTCGAGCACGCTGGTGCCCAGCCCGATCTTCTTGGTCAGCGCGGCGGCATACGTAAGCGCCTCAACCGGGTCGAGCGAATACTTGTACCCTTCCGGCAGCCGGCCGTCGGGCGTCACCGGATAAGGCGTCTGCGGGTTGACCGGCCACAGCAGCCGCTCGATGGTCCACAGGCTGTCGTAGCCGAGAGCTTCGGCACGTTGCGCGACCTTCGCCACAGCTTCGGCGGTGGCGACGGGACCAATGTTGGGGAGAGCGAAACCAATTTTCATACGCGCGGAATCCTCGCCGGAAATGTTGTTGGGCGGTGCGCGCAGTATAGGAGTGCCTCAGCACGGAGGTCAAGGCGCGGACCGTGCCAAATGTCCCGGGCGGAACATTACGCAGATTTGCACAAGTGTTCCGGCCGTTGGGGTTAGGGTGGACAGGCGATTTGGCGAGGGCAGGGCACCTAACCCGTCGAAGACCGCGACGGCGGGGGCAGCCTTTGCCGTGGTGGCGCAAGAGTGCTCCGGCCCGTCGGGTTAAGGAAGAATCAAAATCCCATGGGTTAAGAGTTGTGGAATCCTAGCTTTGCAAAAAACGCAAAGGGTGGCCATTCTTTTTCAGCGCTCAGGGAAGAGTGGCCTCCTCAAGTCTAGACAAAATATCAGATTAGATATAATCTAAATATTCTCATGAATCCCGATGCGATTAAACAGTCCCTGGAAGCCAGGGGGTTGCGGTGCACTACGCAGCGCTACGCCGTGATGGCATGCTTGATGGACCACAAGGGGCACCCCACGGCTGCGGAGATCTTCGAAGCCGTGAATCGCGTGGATCCGCGCTCTTCCCGGGCCACGACTTATAACAATCTGCGGGACCTGGTGAAAGCGGGTTTGGTGCGTGAAGTGGCCGTTGAGGGACGCGCCGGGCGGTTTGATGTAACCGGCATGCGGCACCACCACTTCATCTGCGATCGCTGCGGCGGCGTTGAGGACGTGGAGTGGTACGACGTGCCCAAGCCTGCCTCCCGTTCTCTCGGCAAGCGAATTGTCCGCGAATGCCAGTTGATTTTCCGCGGGCTCTGCACCAAGTGTGCGGCGCGCCGGGCTTCGCGTTAGGTTTGGAGATGTCTGGATAAATGTTAAACGGCCGATCAAGAAACCGCGGCCAAAACCAAATTAGGCGAACCACAAGTTTGATGGGCTCGTAGGCCATCACCGTTTGAACTAATTCAAAAAAAAAGGAAAAAACTATGGAAAATACGCTTGCTTCTTCATCGGGAACCGTTGTCCCCGAAGACCAGAGGAAAAATACGGATGCAGCCAAATGCCCGTTCAACCACGCGGCCTCCGCTCCCACGAACCGCGACTGGTGGCCGAACCAGCTCGACCTTTCAGCCCTCCACCAGCACTCAAATCTTTCCAATCCCATGGGCGAGGATTTTGATTACGCCAAAGAATTCAAGAGCCTCGACCTGAATGCTGTGATCAAAGACCTCAATGCCCTGATGACCGACTCGCAGGATTGGTGGCCGGCCGACTTCGGTCACTATGGCGGCCTATTCATTCGCATGGCATGGCACAGCGCAGGCACGTACCGCATCGGCGACGGCCGTGGCGGTGCCGGAGCCGGACAGCAGCGTTTTGCGCCGCTCAATAGCTGGCCCGACAACGTGAATCTCGACAAGGCCCGCCGGCTGCTTTGGCCGATCAAGCAGAAATACGGCCGCAAAATTTCCTGGGCCGACCTTATGATTCTCGCCGGCAACGTCGCCCTCGACTCAATGGGCTTCAAGACCTTCGGCTTCGGGGGCGGGCGGGCGGATGTTTGGGAACCCGAAGAGGAAATCTTCTGGGGCCCGGAAGGCACGTGGTTGGCGGACGAGCGCTACAGCGGCGACCGTGATCTGGCGAACCCTCTCGCGGCCGTGCAAATGGGTCTGATCTACGTGAATCCCGAAGGCCCCAACGGCAAGCCTGATCCCGTTGCCGCGGCCAGGGACATTCGCGAAACCTTCCACCGCATGGCCATGAACGACGAAGAAACAGTTGCTCTGATTGCCGGCGGACATACCTTCGGCAAAACCCACGGCGCTGCCGTTCCCGCTGACTACGTCGGCCCCGAGCCTGAAGCTGCTGACATCCAGGACCAGGGCTTGGGATGGAAGAATAAATTTGGGAAAGGTTGTGGCGCTGACACCATCGGCAGTGGCCTGGAAGTCACTTGGACAACGACACCGACCAAGTGGAGCAACAACTTCTTTGAGAACCTATTCAAGTACGATTGGGAGCTGACCAAGAGCCCGGCCGGCGCGCATCAGTGGACGCCCAAGAACGGCGCGGGCAAGGAGACCGTACCCGATGCGCACGATCGCTCAAAGCGTCACGCTCCAACCATGCTGACTACTGATCTTTCCTTGCGCTTCGATCCTGCTTACGAAAAAATCTCGCGGCGCTTCTACGAGCATCCGGACCAGTTCGCGGACGCCTTTGCCCGCGCGTGGTTCAAGCTCACCCACCGCGACATGGGCCCGATCGTTCGCTATCTCGGCCCGCTCGTTCCGAAAGAGCAGCTGCCTTGGCAGGATCCGATCCCCGCGGTGAACCGCAAACTAGTCATCGGGGACAGGGAAATTGCGGCGCTGAAAGCCAAAATCCTCAAGTCCGGACTCTCGATCTCCCAGCTGGTCGCCACGGCCTGGGCGTCAGCCTCGACGTTCCGCGGCTCGGATAAGCGCGGTGGAGGGAACGGCGCGCGCATTCGCCTCGCGCCACAAAAGGACTGGGAAGTCAACCAGCCGGCTGAACTGGCGAAGGTGCTGAAGAAGCTGGAGGCGATCCAGAAGGAGTTCAACGGCTCAAAGTCGAGCAAGAAGAAGGTTTCGCTTGCCGACCTGATCGTTCTCGGCGGCTGTGCGGCCATCGAGGAAGCGGCGAAGAAGGCCGGCCACAAAGTGAAAGTTCCATTCATGCCGGGGCGTATGGACGCGTCGCAAGAACAAACCGACGTCGAATCCTTCGAACCGCTTCAACCGAAGGCCGATGGATTCCGCAACTACATCCGCGGCAAGCAGCGCCTGTCGCCTGAGGAGCTGTTGGTGGACAAGGCGCAATTGCTGAGGTTGACGGCGCCTGAGATGACGGTTCTCGTCGGCGGCCTGCGCGTTCTGGGAACGAATTACAGGAAGTCAACGCACGGCGTCTTCACCAAGCGGCCGGAGACGCTGACCAACGACTTCTTCGTCAACCTGCTCGACATGGGCACGCAATGGCAGCCGTCCACTGAATCCAATGGCTCGGGAGCCGTGTACGAGGGACGCGACCGCAAGACCAACCAGGTCAAGTGGACCGGCACACGCGTTGATCTGATCTTCGGTTCGCACTCACAGCTGCGGGCGCTGGCGGAAGTCTATGCGTCCCCGGACTCGAAGGAAAAGTTCGTGAAGGACTTCGTGGCGGCATGGACCAAGGTGATGAACCACGATCGCTTCGAGGTGGCCTGAGCTTTGCGGGCAGTGAGAATCGGGGACGGAGGCAAGGCTCTGTGCAGCGAGTGTGGGAGTATCTATGTAAGGTCGTTCGGGGAAACCAAGTCCTTGGTCAACGGCGGCGCTGACTGTGTGCCTCCCACCCTTCGCAAAAACCGCGAAGAGTGGGGCACCCCCTCCCCCGACCACGCTGATCGCTTACACGGCCTTCCTGTAGTCAACGATCATTACGTAACCGGCGGGCTCCGAGTCCAGCCTTTCTAGTATCTCGTTAGCGTCCGGGGTTGTGCGCCCGGTTAACATGCCGCGTAGTTCTGAGCCGTTGACGTCATCGTCAATAAAGCTGTCTTTGTCTTCAACGTGATACTCGTCGTCGGCGATTTTCGCGATGCGCATCTTGCTCATAGGCTGCTCGGTTCCTTTCATTCCTTTGCGGCGGTTAGTTCACCCGCGTCACCCACTTCAGAGTCTAAACAGCGTTTTTTCAGAAGCAAAGGCGCCACCCTCTTTTCGCAAAGAAGGCGACGAGGGTGGGGCACCCCGCATACCTACCACAGCTTGACAATCCGTATCTGATGGCGTAAAAACCCAATTCTAAGCGCTTATGTCGGGCGCCAGGCTGCGAGCCGTTCGATTACATTTCCAGGTACTGAGGAGCCGGCATGACACCGAAGGACAAAGACAGCACAGTCGAACTCGAAGCATTGGCCATTGATGGCGGCACCCCGGTAAGGACGACTCCGGTGCCGCTGGAATTTTCCGGCATGCACTATGTGGATGAGGCCGAGATCGAGGCCGTGACGCGGGTGCTCAGAAGCCGTTCGCTGTTTCGCTACTACGGCATGAATCTGCAGAATGAGGTGGCTGCGTTCGAGCGTGAATTCGCCGAGTTCACCGGCGCCAACCATGCCCTGGCGGTCACCAGCGGAGGCGGCGCCCTGGAAGCAGCGCTGGCGGCGCTGGGGGTCGGTCCCGGGCAGGAAGTGATTGTCCCGGCCTACATGTGGGTCGCGACCATCATGGCGGTGGTGAATTTGGGGGCAATTCCCATCCTGGCGGATATCAACGAAACCTTCGGATTAGACCCGGCTGACGTCGAGCGCCGCATCACCCCGCGCACTTCAGGGGTGCTGGTGGTGCACATGAGCGGCGCCCCGGTCGATGTTGCTGCGCTTCGCGAAATTACCCGCAAGCGCGGGCTCTTTCTGCTGGAGGATTGCGCGCAATGCATTGGCGGCACTATCGGCGGCAAAAAAGTCGGCACCTTTGGCGATATGGGAATCTACAGCTTCCAGATGAACAAGAACATGAGCTGCGGAGAAGGCGGCGCAATCGTCACCGATGACGACCGGCTATACCATCGAGCCGTGGCCGCGCACGATATCGGCTATGCCCGCGATGAGGCCGGCCGCGCCATGTACGACAATCTCGATCTTTGCCTCTGGGGCCACGCCCACCGGCTCGACGAAATGCGCGGCGCCGTGCTGCGGGTACAACTGAAGAAGCTGCCCAAGATCATCGCGCATATGCGGGAGAGCAAATATCGAATCCGCCGCGCGCTCGAGGCCTTCCCGCAAGTGCGGCTGCGGCGGATTCTCGATCCCGCCGGCGATACCGGCTGCTTTTTGCTTACGACCTTCGCCACTCCTGAGGAAGCGCGCAAAGTGAATCAGGCGCTGCGCGCGGAGGGGATTGTCACCACCTCCCAGGGAAACACCAACGTGGTGATGACCGACTGGGGCCTGCATATCTACTTTAATATTGTCAGCCTGGTGAAAAAGACCAGCGTCGACAAGAAGGGTTTTCCCTGGAACCTGGCGGAAAACCGCGATTCGAAACCGGAGTACGCCAAGGGAACCTGTCCGCAGGCGGATAGCTTGTTTGAACGCACCGTGCTGCTGACGGTTCCGTCTTGTCTAACCGAGGCCGACGAGGATGACATCATCCACGCATTCCAGAAAGTGTTGGGGAACTAGGAGAGTTTCACCTTTGTAAAGCAGATTCCTCGGGCCCTTTCTCTGGGATTCTTTGCCCCGTGGGTGGGCCCACCCTTCGGCGAGTGGCCCACGCTCCGCTGGGTTTCTGCCTACACCGCCTCACTGAGGGTGCCCCACGCTTGCGTTCTTTGCAAGGGTGGGAGGCAAGGCTGTGTGCGGCGAAATGTGGGCGGATACACAGCCGCCTCCTTGAGAGTCAAAGTCCCTGCCCTGTGGCAAAGAAAGCGACAAGGACGGGGCACCTATCTCACTTCGTATGGAGTTTTCAAATTGGCCTACAGAGGCAGCGCGTAGCGGAATGGCCGCTCTTCGATGCTTTTCCAGAAGTAGGCGAGGATGATCACACTGGCGATCGCGGCGTAAGCACACCAGAGTGACGTGAACGCGTAACGCTTGAACGCCATGACGATGAGCAAGATCGCCAGGTTGGTCGCGCCGAAGATGACCATCATCCTGATCTTCGAGAAGAACAGCGTGCCGCATGTGGCGATCACGTAGAGCACCGCCACCGCCGTGTTGTTGGTCGCCGGATTGGTGTAGACGATACTGTCTTGCCTAACGTACACCTGCAATGAGTATGCGGTGAGCGCCCATAAAATGTAGAGCGTGGTTCCTCCGCCGAGTGCGAGAAAGGGAAGCATGCGCTGGCGGGCCCTCGCCGTGGGCTCGAACAGATACACGCTCTGCGGCAAGAGAAATGGGAGCAGTCCCTGCGCATAAAGCATAAACGCCGCGGCCATGTCGTGCGTGACGGTGGGTGAGAGAGTGCCGTCCAGGCCCAGCCAGACGAAGCCTTCGATGAACTGATGAATGGCGAATAGGATGGGCAGCGAGGCGAAAAGCAGTTCGCGGCGGTGCTTCACCCTGGTCAAGGTGACGACGCCGACGGCGCCCAGAACTCCGCTACCAACAAAGTTCGCGTTGGCTGAAAAACACAAGGGGGCAGTTCCTTGCTTGCGAAGATTACACCTATTCGGGTCCGGTGCGAATTATTTCTGGATGAGGGAGTCAGAAAAGATAAATCAAGTTTATCGCTGAGGTGAACTGCTGTTTTCGCGTGGGATTCCCGCCTTCGAGGAACACATTCTTGTTCGAGAGGTCAAGACGCACCTCGCCCCGCACTGCAAACTTTCCGTTCGCCTTTCGGAAATGAGAGTTCAGCCGGGAGAATTTGACGTTCATATCGTATTCGGGAGTGAAGGTGAATTCGTGCAAGGTTTGATCGACACCGGTGCGTGTCCCTCCGCCGTCGTTGAAAGCCTCGCCGCGGAAGGCGAGCGAGAACTTGGACGTAAGACCGTACCTCGCATATCCAGCCAGCCCTTTCCATAGCGCGTCGTGGCCGACCGCGACACCATTCTCTTCGTGACCATACAGCCCGTCACTGCCCAAGGTGAGCTTGGCGACCGGCTTCCAGGTCGCGACCAATTCGTAGACGCTGCGCTGGTCGTGACTATCCTGCCGCCGCTCTGGCCCGTGGATGAAGTTGAAAGAAACGCTGGTCGTTCTGGTTGGGGTCAGCGCCAGTTGCGTTCCAACCGTGTAGGCATGGTTGAGTCTCTGAACATCATCCCACCCGTTCGTCAGTGAAACCATTCCCGTAATCTTCCGGCTGAAAGCATAGGTCGTGCGCAGCCCGGTGTGGGTAAACGGGATGCCATACCCGAAGATGAAGCTGCGGCTGAAATTGTCGTTATATCCGTCGTACCCGCCAATCACTTCGTATCCCATGTGGGTTGTGAACTTTCCCAGGTCAAAGCGCAGACCTTTCCCTACAGGTGCGATGTAGCTGAGGAAGAATTGGGGAATATCCACGTGGTGGGCAATTCCGGTATGCGTGTCGCGAAACAGTCCGTAGGCAGCGGTAACTTCGGGAACGCCCGAACCTGCGATCACATCGAAGCGGAAGCCAAATTGTCCGGGCTCGCCGATTGCTCGTTGAATCACGAGTTGCGCGACATCCAATTGGGGATCGTCATTATTGAAGTCGAAAACCCGGAACTGGTTTATGCGAGGGCTGGGATCATTGTTGTTGTAGGTATCGGAGAGAGACAAGAAGCCGTCTGTGGAGATTCCCCTCCACCAGGGTTGGTTTTCCCTGGCGCCACCAGCCGGATCCGCGGCCGGAGCCGGAACCGGAGCACTGGCCTGTGCACGTCCTGGCAGGGATGACGTTACGATCACCCCTGCCAGCATCACTCCTGCCGTGACCAGTGTTCCCAGGGACCGGCATGGTCCTCGCCAAAGTCCCTTCCTGATCATTTTCGGCCAGCCAGCGCCTCCGAATGAGCCTGATTTACGGTATGCGCCAGCTCATCGCTGTTAAAGACATCTTCGTAGGCGTGCTCGCCGTGGATAGACTCATCCAGGCCAATTTCTTCCGTCATCTCGCTGACTTTCACCGTGGTGAAGCCATCGATAATCCTGAGCATGGCGTAGGTAAAGACGAATGCCCAGACCGACGAGAAGGTAACGGCAACGACCTGTTTCAAGAGGAAAGTCAGGATCGCCGCTAAGCAAGCCATCAGCGCCCGCTGGGTTATAGGCCTTGGTGGCGAAAATCCCCAGCATCACAATGCCGAGAAAACCGCCGACGCCGTGAACGCCCCAAACATCGAGCGCGTCATCCCAGTGGAGCTTGTTTTTCATTTCGACCGCGTAATAGCAAACCACTCCGGAAACGCAGCCGATAATGACCGCGGTGGTGGGTGAAACGTACCCTGCCGCGGGAGTGACGGTGGCCAGTCCAGCGACGGCTCCAGTCAGCAGGCCGAGGAACTTGGGCTTTTTCTCGTTAAACCAGGCCACGAGCAGCCAGGCGACAGCGGCGAATGAGGCGGCCACATCGGTGTTGAGAAATGCCGTGGCAGTCACCGAATCCACCCGCATTTCACTGCCTGCGTTAAAGCCGTACCATCCGAACCAGAGCAGTCCTGTGCCCAGCGCCACCAGCGGTATGCTATGCGGTCCGCGGTCCAGGATACGGCGCTTGCCCACATACAAAACTGATGCCAAAGCGGCGAAGCCTGCAATGTTATGGACGACGATGCCGCCGGCAAAGTCCTTCACACCCCATTGCTGCAGGAAACCTCCGCCCCAAACCATATGAACGAAGGGGAAATAAACGAAAGTCAGCCAGCCAGTGAGGAACAGCATGTAGGCTTTGAAGGTGACCCGGTTGGTGAACGCGCCTGAAATGAGCGCAGGAGTGATGATGGCGAACATCATTTGATACGCAATGAACACGAATGCCGGAATGGTGATGTTTGGCGAGGGAGTACTGAGATCGATCCCGCGCAGAAAGGCGTTGTGGAAGTTTCCGATGACCCCGTGCCAGTCTCCACTGAAACAGAGAGAATAGCCGTACAAGTACCAGATCACCGTCGTCCAGCCCATCGAGACAAAACTCTGAATCATGATGGCGAGCACGTTCTTGCGCCCCACCAGGCCGCCATAAAAAAATGCGAGACCGGGCGTCATCAGCATGACCAGGCTGGTGCATAGAATCATGAAGCCTGTATTACCAGTATCGAGATGCAGCATAGAAGGTTCTCCAGGCGAAAAGGGGTAGAAGGCATAAGAGTCTGCGGTCCGAAGAGAACGCCAGCCGCTCTTCGGCGGCACGCCGACTCGGAACCAAAGGGAGGACGTCCAGTCTCTCCGTGGGAGAGCTTGTACTCAGACGAGCCCAGAGGCTGTGAGGCGCATCACAGTTGGTATTGCGCCATGTCACCACCTCGAAGCGTGCTGCGAAGTGGATGTTGCCGGAGGGCCTTGTTCTCGCCGCTCTGGACACCCGGCACTTGCTGCGATTATCCTCCCACGCATGAACCGACGAAACTTCTTGCAAACAGCGGCAGCGGGTGCGGCCACGCTCGCGCTCACAAAGACCGGACTGGCCGACAACACACGTTCCAATAACGACCTCAGCGCAATTCAAAAGCAGATCGAAGCGCGCCACGATGAGGCGCTGCACCGCTTGCAGGAGTGGATCGCGCAGCCTTCAATCGCGGCGGAAAACCGTGGCGTAAATGAAGGCTGTGATTTGACCATGCGCTTTCTGCGCGAGGCGGGATTCGGCGAAGTCACGAAAATCCCGACCGATGGCCAACCTGGCATCTTTGCTACGCTCGATGCCGGCGCACCGCGCACTCTCGGTCTCTACTTTATGTACGACGTGAAACAAGTGGATCCATCGGAGTGGTCGTCGCCGCCGTGGGCGGCGGCGCTGGTCGAGAAGCCTGGGCTAGGGAAAGTTGTGATCGGCCGCGGCGCGGTGAATCAGAAGGGACCGGAGTCATCCTTTTTGGCGGCGCTGCACGCCATTCGCGGTGCGGGGCTCAAGCCGCCGGTGAACCTCGTGTTCGTGGCGGAGGGGGAAGAGGAAATTGGCTCGCCGCATTTTCCCCAGATCGTGCGCCGACCGGAAGTTTTGGCAGCGTTGGGAAAATGCGGTGGCGTTTTCATGCCCTCAGCGGAGCAGGAACGTGACGGTCAGGTGACTATGACGCTCGGCGCGAAAGGCGTCATAGAGTTGGAGCTGGTTTCGAGCGGCGAGCGCTGGGGCCGCGGGCCGCGCAAGGATGTTCACTCCAGCAACAAAGCCCGGCTCGATAGTCCGGCGTGGCATCTGGTGGAGGCGCTGGTCACGCTGGTTTCGCCCGACGGAAATACTCCTGCCATTGAAGGCTTTGCGGACAAAGCGCGGCCGATTTCTCCGGCGGAGAAGGCGATGATTGCGGATGCAGCGCGCCGACTCGATGAAAGTGTCGCCAAGAAGCAGCTTGGCGTCGAGCATTGGGTGCACGATGTAAGCTGGCAGGAGGCGCTGGAACTTCTGGAATCGCAGCCTACGGTCAATATTGAAGGTTTGGTCGGCGGCTACACCGGACCAGGCGGCAAGACGATTCTTCCGCACCGGGCGGTGGCGAAGATCGACATGCGGCTCGTGCCGGACATGAAAGCGACCGAAGCGCTGGCTGCGCTCAAGGCGCATCTGGCGAAGCACGGATTTGGCGACATCGAAGTGAACATGACCGGAGGCTACGATCCGAACAGCACTTCGGCCGACGCTGCGTTGATTCGCGCGCAGATCGCCGTGTACAAGCGTGACGGGATCGATCCGGTAATCTTGCCGCGCAGCGCAGGCTCGTGGCCGGGATACGTGTTTACTGGTGATCCGTTGCATTTGCCTGCGGGCCATTTCGGCTTGGGCCACGGCAGCGGCGCGCACGCGCCGGATGAGTATTACGTGATCGAATCGGCGAACCCGAAAGTGCAGGGCATGGACGGCGCGGTGCGCTCGTACGTGGATTATTTGTACGAGATGGCGCGGGAAGCGCTAAGTAGGCCATTCGCTGTGCAGCATTGCATCCACCTAGCGCAATGAACGCGCTAGGATGGGGCACTCCTCAGCTGGAGTGGCGCAGGCTAAACGCGCTGCAGTTGACCAATCCGCCACTCGAGGGCATTGCGCGATGGATCCATGTTCCTGGCCACCGTGATCGCAGTCTACGGAGTTTGATAGTGACCTCACGCTAAGGAATCTAAGGCAGTAGCCTCTTGGACCGGAATGACAAAGTATCGATGCATAACCCAAACCATACCTGCGCGCTATGGTCTTGAAGACATGGCCACGCCAACTGTCATGGTCAAACTTCGTTGCACGGGCAAGCTCCCATTAGACTATTCATCGGAAGCAAACTCCTAAATAAGGTGCTGCGGGCTGATCGGCCTTCTTTACTAAATCCCTCCTACCGTTGAGAATGGTTGCGGGAAATAGGAGCGAACGGAATTATGGGAACTAGTGGAGAACTCATCCGGCTTATCAACTACGTGGACGACATCGTCACCACCCTGCGGCGTATCAATGCTTTTATTCCTGCGATGGATGCGGAAGAAAAAAAGCGCCTGGCCGAAAACCTGCGAGCCGCCGGCGCCAACTTGAACAGCATTCTGGCGACTTTAGACAAGGGAGCCTAAAGGTGGCCCGAGTCGAAACCGTCGCAGTCATCGGCGCGGGAACCATGGGGCGAGGCATTGCTCATGTGGCGGCGCTCGGCGGCTATCGAACCATCCTCGAAGATCTGCTTCCCAACGCGCTGCGCAAAGCGGAAAACGAAATTCGCACAAATCTGGACAAGGCCGTAGAACTCGGCAAAGTTTCCGCCGGTGACGCGGTTTCTGCTTTCAAACGCTTGGAATACGCGAGCTCGGTGGAACAAGCGGCTCGCGAAGCCGACCTGGTGATCGAAGCCGTTCCGGAGGAGATGGAGTCGAAGATCGAAATCTTCACCCTGCTCGACAAAATTTGCCGTCCGGGGACGATCCTGGCTTCGAATACCTCTTCGCTCAGCGTCACCGAGATTGCCAGCGTTACGTATCGCGCCAAGAAATGCCTAGGGATGCACTTCTTCAATCCTGTGCACAAGATGAAGCTGCTCGAAATTGTGCGCGCGCTCGAGACCGATGACGACACGCTCGCCACCGCGGTCGAAGTGGGCCAGCGCATGGGCAAGGAAGTCGTGGTGATCAAGGAATCGCCCGGATTCATCACCAGCCGGATCAACGCCATGATCGGCAATGAAGCCTTCTATATGCTGCAGGAAGGCATTGCCTCGGCGGAAGATATCGACAAAGCCTTAAAGCTGGGGTTGAACCATCCCATGGGTCCGTTTGAGCTTGTGGATCTGGTCGGGCTCGATACCCGGTTGCACATTCTGGAATACCTCCACCGAACTCTGGGCGAAAAGTACCGGCCTGCACCACTTTTGGTGCAATATGTGAAGGCGGGACGGCTGGGACGGAAGTCGGGGCGGGGAGTGTATGAGTATCCTCAGGCGGGCGTAACTCAAACTATTGGCGAGTCCCAGGAACCCGTCGGTAAGAAGGCGTAGAACCTGCCTCCCCGTACCAGAAACCTAACGCCCATTACTTCGTCATCCCGAAACTCGGCGCAGTTCAGCCGAGTGAGGGATCGCGCGCGGGTCTCATGATTAGCCATGTGTAACTCTGGCGACGGTGCACGCCAGATCCCTCGCCCCGCTGGAGAAAACGCGGGGCCTCGGGATGACGCCTCGAATGATTCTTGCCATTGCCATCTGGCATCAGATAATTGACATTGTGGCAGAGCCGGTTCTATCCTTGAAGTATGGCTCACCCTGGAATCGACAAACTAGGCGGCGTCCCATCCCGCCACCGGATTCGCTTCCGGTTGCACGGCGGCAGTCTGGGCGTAACGGCGGCAAACTCCAGTCAGCTTATTCGTCAAGTGGAACGAGGCTTCTCTTTCAAAACCATCCTGGCTCTTGAGGCCCGCACTGGGATCGCGGTCGCACGGCTCGCTTCCGTCGTTGGGATTCCAGAGCGAACGCTTGCCCGGCGCAAGGCTACCGGAAAACTCACTCCGGATGAGTCGGAACGTCTGCTGCGTGTCTCTGGGGTGTTCGAAGATGTTCTCGAGCTCTTCGAAGGCGATGTTCCGGCTGCCGTTGGCTGGCTGACCGCGCCCCGGAAGGCGCTGGGCAACCAGTCTCCCCTTGATTATTCCCGCACCGAGCTGGGCGCGCGCGAGGTGGAAAATCTGATTGGACGATTGCAGCACGGAGTCTTTTCTTGACCTTGACCGCCTGGCGTATCACCAAGCGAAAGCACGCCAGGGATGCATTCACCGGGGAGGGCGCGCGCGAGTTTGGCGGCCGCTGGAATAATCCTGGAACTGCCATGGTGTACACCGCCGAATCGCAGTCTCTGGCTGCGCTCGAGATGCTGGTGCATCTGGACTCGCCGGAGCTTCTGCAAAAGTACGTTCTGATCGGTGTCGAAATCGATGACGAGTTGGTCACACAGCTCGATATGTCGCGGTTGCCCAGGAACTGGAGGGACGATCCTCCTCCGGCCCAGGTTCGAGCAATAGGCGATGAATGGGTTGTCTCGGGCAGCTCCGCCGTGCTGCGTGTTCCCAGCGCACTGGTCCCCGGTGAGAACAACTTTCTGCTAAATCCCCAACATCCCGATTTCGCTAAATTGCGAATCGGCAAGCCGCTTTCGTTTCGCTTCGATCCCCGTTTAGGCGCGAGAACCTAACCAGCGGAGAGCCGCGCCGGGATCCCGTTTGACCCGCTTGACTCCCTCAGGGCTGGCCCTCGCTCCCGCTGGAGAAAACGGGGGCGAGGGCTTGATAGTCTCGCGGTCAAACGCCGCCGATTACTTATTAATATCCTCTTTCGCCTCCAATCGTTTCACCAGTCCGCCAATGTAGGCCTTCTGATTGTCGGGTGCGCCCGCCTCGGCAAGTTTCATTTCTTTTGCAGCGTTGGCAAAGTCGCCCTGGGAGCACGCGACGCGCGCCAAACCGGTGTGGGTGAACCATTGATCAGGATGCTTCTGCGCGTTGGTGCGGAAGATCTGGAACGCGCGGTCTTGCTGTCCCTGGCCTTGCAACCCGCGAGCGAACATGTGGACTTGAAGGGGACTGGCCATCGCCAGCGCTTTATCTTCCGTCGCCTGGGCTTCATCCTTACGGCTCAGCGCCTTCAGCACCTGGGACTTGGTAAGCTCGTTGTCGAAACGGTCTTCCGTCTCAATCGACTTGTCAGCGTACTTAAGCGCTTCGTCGAGGTTTGCCTTGCTGGCCAACAGATAGTTGGCGGCATCGTCCCAGCTCATCCAGGTGTACTGGGCGAGCCCGCGAAGTTGGCGGTGCAGGCTGTCGTCCATTACCTGATTTACGTTGACCGCGATTTTGAAAGGCACCGCGACCTTCTCCCACTCCAGGGTAGCCACAGTCGAATCGGCCTTTAGGTCAGCAAAATCGTAGGTCAGGGCTTCGTGCATATCTGCGGATTGCGGTTTCACGGTTACGCGCAAAGCGTCTTCCGCCTGATCGTAGGTAAAGCTGCCCCAGGAAGTGGAATTCTTGGAGAAGATTACCGTCCACTCGTTCTCGTTGGGCAGCATATGCAGGCCGTACCTGCCGGCGGGCAGCGATTGACCTTCCACCGTCACCGGCGTGCTGAACTCGATGACGGTATTTTCGTTGGCCCCAGCACGCCAGACCTGGCCGTAAGGAACAAGGCTGCCCCAGACTTTGCGACCGTTGACCAGCGGGCGGTGGTAGTTGATGGTTACGTCCGTGATTCCGATGCGCTGCGTGACCACGGCATGTTGGCTGGGACGCGGCAAATCCAGGACAAACGATTGGCTGTAGGCGAACGAAGTTAGCCAAAGCAGTCCGGGCAGTACGAGTAAAGTGCGGGTGAGATGTCTAGACACGGTACAAGCCTCCAATGTGCAGTGTTTTGTGGGACTTTGGCCTTGAGAATCCTTGTTGATCAGACCGAGCGGTTAGACGCAACGGGAACAACCGGGTTAGCACTTCACCGTGGGCTACCGTTTAAGCGGTGAGCGTGTCTAACAGTAAGGCAGGAAAAGGCAATCGCCTGAATTTCAAGGAACCGCCTGTCGATCGACTGCGTATTCAATGTAAGAGCCCCAGGGCGCTCTTGTGCCCTTAGAACATTATGAGAACGCTTCTCGATATCGTCCGTCAGTCCCTGGCAACTCTTTGGGCGCACAAGTTGCGCTCGTTTCTTACCATGTTCGGGATTGCCTGGGGCGTAGGGTCGCTGCTGCTGCTGGTGGGATTGGGTGAGGGCTTTCGCAGCGGGCAAACCCGCCAGCTCGCGACACTCGGTCAAGACATTATGTTCGTGTTTCCGGGACGCATTCCGGCGGTCGAGGGCAGCCTGCAGTCCGGGCAGACGTACCACTTTACTTACGACGATTACCTTGCCATCCGGGACGAGGCCCGCACCCTGAAGGCAGTTTCTCCGGTGCTCAATCGGGAAGACATCAGGGCCGTGAGCGAATTCGGTTCCACTAACGGACAGGTGTTTGGTGTGGTTCCGCTGTATAACCAGATTCGCACGATTCCGATAGGGACGGGCCGTTGGTTCAATGAGGAAGACGACACCGAACACCGGCGGGTCGCGGTGGTGGGTTGGGAGCTGTTGAAGAACGTTTTCCCCGGCCGTCCGGCCGTCGGCGAGACCATTTTGCTGAACGGCATCAACTTCGATGTAATCGGAGTTCTGGCCAAGGTGGGACAAGACGGTAATAACGGCACCAATGCGCGCATCTTTCTGCCGATTGGAACCATGCGTGATCTTTTCCGGCTGAAAGACAAGAACACCGAGAATGCTATCTCTTTCATCAATTACCGGCCGCTGAACAAGAACGAGCATTTGCGATCCAAGGCTGAAGTCCACGAAATCCTTGCCCGCCGTCACGGTTTTGATTCCAAGCTGGAAGACGCGTTTGAAGACTGGGATACGATCGAGAATTCGCAGAGAGTGGGAAAGATCTTCGACGCGATGGATTATTTTCTCGGAGTTGTAGGGCTAGTGACGCTCGGCCTGGGGGCTATCGGGATCGTCAATATCATGCTGGTGTCGGTGGCGGAGCGCACCAGAGAAATTGGTTTGCGCAAAGCGCTGGGCGCGACGCATCGCAACATTCTGACACAATTCTTCGTGGAAGGCGCTTTTCTTACGCTGCTCAGCGGAGGAATTGGTTTGGCCATTTCGTTGAGCATTGTGACTTTGATGGCGCAGTTGCCGCCGATGGAAGGATTTGACACGCCTCGCATTGTGCCCCTGTCAGCAATGACCGCGATTTTGGCATTAGCGATCGCAGGCATTGGGGCCGGAATCTATCCCGCCCGCCAGGCCGCACTGCTGGCTCCGGTTGAGGCGCTTCGGCAGGAGTAATCGTGACCATGATTCGTGAACTCGCAGCCCAGGCCTACAACGCCTTGCGCCACGACCGGCGGCGCAGCGTGCTTACCATGCTGGGCATGGCTTGGGGCATCGCCACCGTCGTGCTGCTTTTGGCTTATGGAGCGGGCTTCGAGCGTGGCGTATGGATCGCCTTTCGCTCTTTTGGCACCAACTTGATTTTTGTTTTTCCCGGACGCACCTCACTCCAGGCGGGGGGAAACAAGGCTGGGACCGAGGTCCGGCTCACCGTCAACGATTTGGACCACATCCGGACGGAAGTCCCGCTGCTCAAGCGGCTCTCTCCGGAAGTGTTTAAGCAATGCGCCGTGTCTTACGGCGCGCGTGGGGCGAGCTATGGGGTAAGCGGAGTGTATGCGCTATATCCCCGGTTGCGCCGCATGGACTTCGCCGAAGGAGCATCGTTTAGCGAAGCCGATGACTACACCCACTCGCGTGTCGCCTTCATCGGGGCCGACGTGAAGAAGAAGCTGTTTTCCGGGCAGAATGCCGTCGGAGAAAGCATTCGCGTGGATGGCATTTCCTATCAGGTGGTGGGCGTACTCAAACACGTAATCAATAATTCCGACGACAATCTGAACGAGCATATCTACGTCCCATTCAGCGCCATGAGCGACCTCAAGGATACTTACTACTTGACCTCGATCGTCATGGAGTACGAAGGCGATCACGACAAAGTGGTCAGGGCGCTGCGCAGCTCGATGGCCTTTCACCATGACTTCGATCCCAAGGACCGGCGGGCGGTATTTGTTTTTGATGTGTTCGCCGACTTGCTTGACCTGCGGGTCATCACCACGGGGATCAAGATACTGCTGGGTTTCATCGGTTTGCTCACACTGGGTATTGGCGGCGTGGGACTTATGAATATTATGCTGGTGTCCGTTACCCAACGGACACGGGAGATCGGCGTCGAAAAGGCTTTGGGGGCGCATCGCTGGCACATTTTGTTCCAGTTCCTCGCGGAGGCGATGGTGATCACTGCCCTGGGCGGTCTTCTGGGCGTGGCTTTAGCCTACCTGGTTTCCTGGGTCGTTCCTTCGCTTACGCTGTGGAGTGCCTTCCAGGAAAATGCCAGCGAAGGAGACATACACCTCACGATCGATGGAGCCACGCTCTTGTGGTCGACCGTCATTCTGAGTTTTGTCGGGATTGTGAGCGGCATGCTGCCTGCTATTAAAGCGGCCGGTCTTGATCCGATCGAGGCATTGCGCTATGAGTAGCCACCAATTTCTTGAAGTTGCAGATATGATGTCGGCCGGCCATTGAAACTCCATTTCATATCCGAAAGGAACCGCATGAAACGGTTAACCATAGAAATTGCTATGCGAATTCTCGTTGCGACGGTGTTGATGGCGGCTACGGCATTGGCCCAGACTTCGAAGGCCAACTCCGCCAGTGAAAATTACGATCTCTTGCCTGGACTGGATAAGCAACTCATGGACACCAGCGCGAATCCGTGCGTTGATTTCTTTCAGTATGCGTGCGGGAATTTCAGCAAGTTGCATCCCATTCCGAATGATCGCGCCGCCTTTGGGACCGCCGCAATGATCGCGGAGCATGACGAGAAGGTGCTTCATGCCATGCTGGAAAAGGCGGCTGCTGGGGGTGAGGGGCGTACCTCCAACGAACAGAAAATAGGAGATTACTACGCTGCCTGCATGGACGCCGAAGCCATCAACCGCAAAGGTCTGCAACCTTTGCAGCCGGACCTGCAACGGATCGCCGCACTCAAAGACAAAAGCGAGCTGGCCTCTCTGCTGGCCCACTTCCAGTTGATCAATGTGAATGCATTTCTCGGCTTCGGCGAACAACAGGATTTCAAGGACGCAACCAAGCAGATTGCCACAGTGGACCAGGGTGGCCTGGGACTGCCGGAACGAGATTATTATTTCCGTACCGGCGACGCGGCAGAGGAGACGCGAAAGCAATATATCCAGCACATCACCAATACGCTGAAGCTGATGGGTGAGCCGGAGAGTCAGGCTGCGAGCGACGCGCAGAGCATCATGCAAATGGAAACTGCGCTGGCCAAGGTCTCGCTGGACATCACCTCCCAGCGCGATCCGAACAAGATCTACCACATGATGCCGCTCACCGACTTGCAAAAGCTGGCGCCGAACGTGAATTGGTCTCGGTTCTTGGACGAAGTAAATGCTCCTCCAATTAAAGAATTGAACGTGACCAATCCTGATTTTTTCAAAGGTTTGAACGCCCTGATCGAGTCGACCGACCTGAAGACCATCAAGACCTATTTGCGCTGGCAACTGATCAACTCGACGCCTGGCACGGCATTGCCGAAAGCGTTCGACGAGGAAGCCTTTGATTTCAACGGCCGCAAGTTGAGCGGCCAGCCCGAGCAGCGGGCCCGTTGGAAGCGCTGCGTCGAGGCCACGGACACGGCATTGGGCGAGGCGCTTGGGCAGGTCTATGTGGCGCAGGAATTTCCACCCTCGAGCAAACAGGCCACGGTACAGATGGTGAAGGATATTGAATCCGCGATGGATCAGGACATCGATACCCTGGACTGGATGAGCCCGGAGACCAAAGTGCGCGCTAAAGAAAAGCTGCACGCCGTGGCCGACAAAATCGGTTATCCCGATCATTGGCGGGACTATTCAAAGTTGCTGATCGAGCGCGATGACGCTTTCGGCAACGCGCAGCGCGCCGTCATCTTTGAGAATCTCCGCCAGCTTAGCAAAATTGGCAAACCCGTTGACCGCGGCGAATGGGGCATGTCTCCACCCACTGTCAACGCCTATTACAACCCCAGCATGAACGACATCAACTTTCCGGCGGGAATACTGCAACCTCCGATGTACGACCCGAAAGCTACCGATGCGGAGAACTATGGCCACATCGGCTCCATTGAGGGCCACGAACTGACCCACGGGTTCGACGACGAAGGGCGGCAGTTTGATGCGCAAGGCAATCTCTCCGATTGGTGGCAACCCGAAGACGCAAAGAAGTTCGAAGCCAAAGCTGACTGCGAAGTGAAGGAATACGGCAACTTTGTAGCGGTTGGCGACGCCAAGGTGAATGGGAAACTAACCCTGGGTGAGAACACCGCTGACAATGGCGGCATTCGCCTCGCGTACATAGCATTCCTGGCGGATGCAAAACGAAAGAACATTGACCTTAACCAGAAGCAGGACGGCTACACGCCGATCCAGCAATTTTTCCTGGGTTACGGGCAAGCCTGGTGCGGCAACACGCGCCCGGAACGCCTCCGCCTGCAAGTGCAAACCGATCCACACTCGCCCCGCCAATTCCGCGTGAACGGTGTAGTTCAGAATATGCGCGAGTTTGGCGAGGCTTTCGGCTGCAAAGTCGGCCAGCCCATGATGCCGGAGAACGCCTGCCGGGTGTGGTAGATGAACGTGGTGCTTCAGCCGAGTGCGGGATCCAGGTCATCCCGAACGCAGCCGTTTTTCAGGCGGAGTGAGGGATCTCGCGCGGGCCGAGGGCGGCAATTCAACCGCAAACTTTGTACAATGGGTTCGTGTCAGCTTCTGAAAGCATTCGCCTGGAGCGTGTTCTCAGCCAGCTCCGCTTGTACGAACATCCGTTGGTCGATTTTTCCGCGCGGGCCAAGGGCGGGGGCGTGGAAATGATGATTCAGGCCAAGAATTCGTCCGTCCCGGTGCATACTTACTACTTCGATTTTCATCCTCGCGATCTGGATGATCCCCAGTTTGAATGGAGTTTTCAGCGCCAGCTTTACGATTGCCTGCATGACTACCTGGTCGAAATGTTTATCCGCACGCCGCAGGATCGTGTGGAGCGCCAACAGAAGGGTCTGTGACCCTGCGCCAGAAAATCGAGCAGGAGATCCGCGAACGCGGGCCGATCCCGTTCTCACGCTACATGGATCTGTGCCTCTACGATCCCGAGCTGGGCTACTACTCGTGGCACGCTGAGCAATTTGGCAAAGCCGGCGATTTTTACACTTCGAGCGATGTGCATGCAGTTTTCGGCCGGCTGCTGGCGCGGCAATTTGAAGAGATGTGGCGAGCGCTCGGCTCGCCTGACCAACTGGAAATCCTGGAACTCGGTCCCGGACGCGGGCTTTTTGCCCAGGACGTGTTGGATTGGTCGGAGAAGCAGTTTCCCGAGTTCTTCCGCGCGCTGCACTACTGCTTGACGGAGAGCTCTGCCGCGCTACGCCGGAAATTGAGCACGACGTTGAGCGCGCGTTTTGCGCAGGGAAAGGCTTCGCTGACATCTTTTCCCGGCAGATCCCTGACTTCTGAGATCCCGATCATCGTCTTCGCCAACGAGTTCTTCGATGCGCTGCCGGTCGAAATCGTGAGCGCAAAGGGAGAACTTCGCATCGGCGTATCAGGAAGGCCGTCTGGCGGAAGTTTGGGCTGCGCCTTCACCCCAGACTCAGGAGTTTCTCGATCGTCATGGCGTGCAACCTGAAGGCAATGAGCGAATCGAGGTTCCACTGACCGCGCAGGTTTATATGGCGCGAGTGGCCACCGTAATCAATCGCGGCTTCCTGGTCATCATCGACTATGGCTACACCCGCGAGGAACAGCTGGCAGGAAGACATCGGGGAACCCTGTGCGCATTTCGCCAGCACTCCGTGAGCGCAAATCCCTATGAAGCTCCGGGTGAGCAAGACATCACTGCACACGTGAACTTCACAGCACTGTCAGCCGCCGGCGAAGCGCAGGGCATCAAAATGGAGCCGCTCATAACCCAATCCCAGTTCCTGATGGGAATAGGAGAAAACAATCAGTTTGCGGATGCGTTTGAAGAATGCCGTCTGCCGCAGGAACATGCCAAAGTCGCGTTGCAGCTGAAGCACCTGATTACACCGGCAGGCATGGGAGAGAGCTTTCACGTGCTGGTGGGAAGCAAAGGCATCGACCGGCAACGGGTGAAAGGTCTCAGTGGCCTTAATTTTGGGAAGAAAGTGCAATATAGCTATAAATAGAAGTTCTCCCTCCATAAATAGTTTTGATCGCAAAATCCTGGTTCGTTGAGCTGTTTCTGCTCATCCTATCCGGCAACCCCTCTGCACTGCCGGTGTGCAAGAAACAGGAGGCCCCTTGGAAACCGCCGCCCGTCCAGCCTCGTGGAAGATCCTGCTGGCCTTCGGGATCATTTACTTCGTTTGGGGATCGACGTTTCTGGCGATCCGCGTGGGCGTCCACGAGGTGCCGCCCTTTCTGCTGGCGGCCATGCGCTTCACAATCTCGGGTGTCGTGCTCTTCGCCTGGATGCGCCTGACGGGTACTCCCTTGCCCAGCCGCCGCCAGTGGCTTGCGGCCTCAGGTATGGGCACAATGATCTTTCTGGTCGACTACGGATGCGTGTTCTGGGCCGAGCAGCGCGTCCCATCAGGAATCACGGCGGTTGTGCTGGCGACGATCCCAGTTTTCATCACGTTGCTGGACATTCTTTTTCTGCGGACGCAGCGGCTCACTCTCCGCCTGGCTCTGGCTCTTCTCGCCGGCATCATTGGTGTAGCCGTGCTGATGAATCGTTCGTTCTCTCTGGGAGAAGTTCCCATCGACCGCGCCGGTGCGCTGGCCTTGTTGGTAGCTTCGTTTAGCTGGTCGGTCGCTACCATTCTCACTCGCCGGCTCCCACTTCCGGCGTCGAAACCTATGAGCGCGGCCGCACAGATGCTCAGCGGCGGGTTGCAGTTATTCGTCCTTGCCGCGCTTACCGGCGAGTTGAAAGGGTTTCGGCCTTCTGCTGTCTCCTGGAACGCATGGTTTTCGCTGATCTATCTGATTGTTGCCGGTTCGATCATGGGCTTTACTGCCTACATTTGGCTGCTCCACCACGAATCGCCCACCAAGGTAGGAACTTACGCATACGTGAATCCGGTCATCGCGGTCGCGGTCGGCTATTTCTTAGCAGGGGAGTCCATCGGCGCCCGCACGCTGCTCGGGACATTCTTGATTCTGGTCAGCGTCGTCACAATTACGACTATGCCTGCCAGAAAAAATGTTAAGCCGGCAGTCCGGGAACTGGTGGCTGCTGAAACAAAGTGAGTAAGCAACGCCCAGGCTAGTGCCTCATTGCGCTCATCAAGATTGGAGCCATCGCATCTTTCCACGCATGCGCGATCATTCCCGGGCGCACACTTTTGCGCCAGTAGGTCATTGCACCAAGCAGGGCGCCTTCCAGGCCGATCACAAACGCCTGCGGCCAACCTTGATAGCTATGGGCTGCTCCGAAAGCGGCTGCCGACAGCAGAATTCCGGCGGGCACGTTCTGGGTCAGTGCCATGAACTGCCTTTGCAGGTAGCCTCGAAACAGAGTTTCCTCGCAGATGCCTGCCGTCACAGAAAGTGCGATCCACATCGTCATTTCGACCCCGCCGTGCGGCAGCATAAGGCGCGCAACCCCGTCGGCAGCGTGAGTTCCGCCCAGAAGTTGACCAATCACCGAAAGCGGAAGCGTCGAAAGGATCGCAAACCCGACCCCGATTCCAATGTCGCGAAGCACCTGCCCGGCAGAGCGCCAGCGTTCACCCAGGACGGTGGCCAGGGGCGAGCCTGCAAGCCAGACACCGAAGATCACGAAAGCGAATCCCAGCCATTGGGTGAGGATAGTGCGCTCATACATTTGCAGGCGGTTCAGATCAGCAGCGGAGTGTAATTGCTGGAAGCGAATTGCTCCCCGCCACACCAGAACTCCCTCTGCGGCAAGCAAGACGAACGTGTGCACTGGGCTGGCGATGCGCTGAAATTCCCTGGTACCGGACTCCATTACTGCAGCAGTTTCCATCGGCGCCCCTCCGAACGCTTCAGACTGAACTTCATACAGCCTTGAGGCTGCACAGCAATCCCCCGACAGTCATGAACCACAACACTTGGCAAACGATGAGCAGGCTGAATACGTGTGGAGAACGCTGGAGCTGGCCAGAAAGCAGTACGGCTAAAGCCAAGAGCCCCAAGACCCCGCCGAAGTAACCGGCCGCAGGCGCCAGCGCGCGTGAGCGCACGATCGAGGCCGACCATAGCAGCAGCGCTACAGAAGCAGCTACGAGAAACACCTTGCCAAACGCCTGGTCAACATAGCCGTTGAACTGCATAATCATCCGCCACCCATCGCGCGCTGGTGGCGAATTCGCGATGATCTGTCGCAGCAAGTCAGGCGAGACCAGACCGTCGAATACGGCGGCGTTCATCAACGCCAATAAAGCGAATCCGTAGAGGGCGAGAGCCGCAAGCGCCAGCCGGTCAGGGGACGCAAGCCGTTGCGACAACCCCGTAGCACCCAGAAACAGCAGCGGTATACAGGCCAGTGCAACCGCATGTATGACGACTAATCGTCGGGCCACTGAATCGATCTGGTCCGGCGTGATGTGCCCAGAGGGATGCAAGCTGAGAGTTATAATGACGCCCACCGATCCGGCGATCAGCGCCAGACCACTCTTGCGGTCATCCGTCATGCGTTGCCTCCAGCCAAAAGACGCTTGACTGCGACCGGGGTTAGCGGGCGAAGACCGAAACCGGACAAACCGGCACCTTATGTCCAGAAAATCCTCGACCGAGCCGAAACCCACAAGAAAAACATCTCGAAAACGAACGACCGACCGCCGGGTGCGGCACACCCGCGATGCGCTCGGCGACGCGCTCGTGGCCATCATGCACGAGAAGCCGTTTGACGACATCACGGTGCAGCACGTGCTCGATCGCGCCGGAGTTGGCCGTTCGACTTTCTACACGCACTTCCGCGACAAAGACGATCTGTTCTTAAGCGATGTGGAAGACTTTTTGGAGGCGATGGCTTTTGCGCTCTCGCACCGGGGTGAGGTGTCGAATCGTGTTGCCCCAGTACGCGAGATGTTTGCACACGTCGCCGAGTGGCACGAGTTTTCTAAAATCCTGATCGCGGAGGGGAAGTTTCGTGACTTTGTAGAATTGGGCCAGGGATACTTCGCGCGGGGCATCGAGCAGCGCCTGGCCGAACTACCGAGGGCACGCGGCATCCCCGCCGCTCAGCGTGCGGCCCTGGCCCAGATGTTCGCGGGAGCCATGCTGTCATTGATGACTTGGTGGATGAACCACGGCCGACCCGCATCGCCCAAAGAGATGGATGATCTGTATCACCAGATGGTGTGGGCCGGGGTCGGTTCCCCTGCTCCCTAGAGTGGTTCCTCTCCAGGTATTAAGCGAGCGGAGTCATCCGCGTTTCCAGTGTGGGCGGCCAGCCACTATTTCAGAGGCGTCATCCCGAGACTCGGCGTAGTTCAGCCGAGTGAGGGATCTGGCGCGGATCTTCCAATGGAATTCGGCTCGTAAACCTCAGTCCACCCCTCCGCGAGATCATCCCATTGCGGATTCATTGACTCGATCAGACGAATCTTCTTGCCTCTGCGCCAGCCCTTGATTTCCTTTTCGCGATCGATCGCCACGTCTGGATAAGCAAAGCGTTCGTAATGCACCAGCCGCGTGAGGTTATAGCGGCTCGTGAAACCAGGAATGAGCTTGTTCTTGTGTTCGAAGACGCGCCTCGAAAGGTTGCCCGTCATCCCTGTGTACAGCACGTGAGAGCGGGGTCGGTTGGTCATAATGTAGACGTAGAATCGCTTTGCTCTCCGCATGTTGCGGCCCCTCTAGAGGTGTCATCCCGAACCTCGGCGTACTTCAGCCGAGGGAGGGATCTCGCGCGGGTCTTATCCTATGTGCATTTACCAAAAGTGAATGGGCCAAGTCTGTGACGGATGAACATGTGAGAGCGGGGGCGCTCCACGCCAGATCCCTCGCCCCGCTGGTGAAAGCGCGGGGGCTCCGGGATGACGCCTGGTAAGGACCACACGAAGTAGTCATCCCGAACTCGGCGGTGTTCAGCCGAGTGAGGGATCTCGCGCGGGTCTTGTAACGCTGTGTGAGAAGTAGGCCACGTTCGCGCTACGGCCTCGTCATTTTCTCCGGCTTTACCCACTCATCAAACTCCGCTGCGGTAAGATAGCCGAGCTTCACCGCCGCTTCGCGCAGGCTGGAGTGCTCCACGTGCGCGGTGTGGGCGATCTTTGCTGCTTTGTCGTACCCGATCTTCGGCGTCAACGCGGTGACCAGCATCAGCGAGTTTTTTACGTTCGAATCGATCTTGACCCGGTCGACTTCAATTCCCTTGAGCATGTACTCGACGTAACCGTGACAGGCATCGGTAATCAGCGTGACCGAATGAAGAAAGTTGTAAATGATCACCGGCTTGTACACGCTTAACTGGAAGTTGCCTTGTGACCCGGCAAATCCGACCGCAGCCATGGCTCCGTGGACCTGCACGCACACCATGGTCATGGCTTCGCACTGCGTAGGATTCACTTTACCCGGCATAATCGAGGAGCCGGGTTCGTTCTCAGGAATGATGAGCTCGCCAAAGCCGCTGCGCGGGCCGGAGGCAAGCCACCGAATATCGTTGGAAATTTTCATCAGTGATGCGGCCAGAGTTTCCAGCGCACCCTGCGCAAAGACAATCTCGTCGTGCGCGGAAAGCGCTGCGAACTTGTTGGGATGCGAGCGGAAGGGAAGCCCGGTCAGATCTGCGATCTTGGCCGCCGCGCGCGCCGCAAACTCGGGAGGCGCATTCAGCCCCGTCCCGACAGCCGTCCCGCCGATGGCCAGGTCGTAAAGCCCATCGACCGTCTCTTCCAGGCGCTTGATGTCCCGCTCCAGCAGGCTGGCCCAACCGCCGAATTCCTGCCCTACAGTTAAAGGAACGGCATCCTGCAAATGCGTGCGGCCAATCTTCACGATTCCGTCGAATTCTTTCGCCTTGGCCGCAATCGCGTCGCGCACGTTCTTGATCGCGGGAATGAGTGCGTTCTTTACCCGATCTGCAGCTGCTATGTGCATCGCGGTCGGGAAGGTATCGTTCGACGACTGCGACATATTGACGTCGTCATTGGGATGAATGGGCTTCTTCGATCCCATCTCGCCGCCCGCCAGCTCGATCGAGCGGTTGGAGATGACCTCGTTGACATTCATGTTGGTCTGGGTGCCGCTGCCGGTCTGCCAGATGCGCAGAGGAAACTGGTCATTGAGTTTGCCGGAGATCACTTCGTCTGCTGCCTGCACGATCAACTTGGTTTTCTCGGCCGAGAGCTTGCCCAAATCATGGTTCACCAGTGCGCACGCTTTCTTGAGAATACCGAAAGCACGGATCAGCTCCGGCGGCATGACGTCACGGCCGATATCGAAATGCAGCAGCGAGCGCTGCGTCTGCGCGCCCCAGTAAACATTGGCCGGGACTTCAATTTGTCCCATGCTGTCGGATTCAACACGGGTGCGAGTAGCAGGTTCGGCCAGCGTTGGCATGTCGCTCCTCATCACTCCCGGAGAATGATATACAACTCCAAAGTATAACGCCTAAGTGCGCGAGGGTACCCGCATGCTAGAATCGTTCTCTTCTATCCCCGCTTCTCCGCTGGAGTGAAGACGTACCCATCTCATTATGGCCACCAAGCAGATTCCCGAGACGCTGCCGCGCACCCAGACGGTTTCGCGTCCCGACACTCGCGCCGACGTCATCGTCATCGGTGCCGGGCCAACGGGCCTGGCATGCGCCATCGAAGCCCAGCGCGCCGGATTCAAAGTCATCACCATCGACAAGGGCTGTGTGGTTAACTCGCTCTACAACTATCCAGCCAACATGTCGTTTTTTACCACGCCGGAGCTGCTGGAGATCGGCGATCTGCCTTTCTCGACCGCCCACCAGAAGCCCACCCGCGAAGAGGCTCTCGAGTACTACCGCAAGGTCGCCGAACACTACCATCTCGACATTCGGCAATACACTTGGGTCAAGACGGTCACCGGGCAGGACGAAAACTTCAACATCACCGCCACCGACCGCATGGGCAGGGTGTACGACTTCCGCGCGCGCAAGCTCATCGTTTCCACCGGCTATTACGATCTGGCCAACTTCATGGACATTCCGGGCGAGGACTTGGCCAAAGTCCACCATTACTACCGCGAGCCGCATCCCTTCTTCGATACCGACGTGCTAGTGATTGGGGGCAAGAACTCGGCGGCAATTTCAGCCCTTGACCTGTGGCGCCACGGCGCCCGCGTCACCCTCGTGCATCGCGGCTCGAGAATGCATAACCATGTGAAGTACTGGATCCTGCCCGATATCGAGAACCGCATCAAGAATCACGAGATCGCCGCTTATTTCAACAGCTTCGTCGAAGAGATCGGGCCGGACCACGTGCTGCTCAGCACTCCCGAAGGCCCTGTCCGCTTGAAGAACGACTTCGTGTTCGCCATGACGGGCTACCACCCTGATTATGATTTCCTGCGATCCATCGGCATTGAGCTTTCCACTGAACAATGCCGCCCGGTGTGCGACCCGGAAACGCTGGAGAGTAATGTGCCCGGAATCTACGTGGCGGGAGTGATCGTTGCCGGGTCTCGGACCAACGAAATCTTCATCGAAAACGGCCGTTTTCACGGAAAACAGATCGCTGCGGACCTGAAAAAGAAACTTGCGCAGGGAAGGGAAGGAATGGCGCTCTGAACGCCGCGGTTAAGCCAGCGCTACCGCTTCCTCGCCCAGTTGCTGATTGATGAGCCGGGCCACCAGGGGTTTCAGCCGCTCACCGGTTTTCTGCAGCACAAAATCCTGCTCGCCCTCCGACCAGTCGAGTTTGAAGCTGGTGGCCAGGGCCGAAATCCAGATTTGCCGCACCGCGGCGTTGGGCGAAATCACGAAACGGCTGCCATCGTCGAACGATACATGCAGCGCTCCCGCCTGGTCTTCCACTTCCATATCCGCCGATTCTTCGGCAGTAATCAGGCTTTGCTTCAAAGACTGCAAGCGCGGCATCACACTGCTTGCGGAATTCGTTCTCATCCAGCATTCTGAGATTATAGCGGTTGGTTGATTCAACCGGACGGCAGCCTGTCGGCACACTGGCCTCCATGCAACCACAGCCTCAACGCGAAGGTACGACTCCGATCTCACTGCGCGCTTATTGGCGGCTGCTGCGGCAGAACCAAACTTCCGCCGTCTCTGGCTGGCGCAGATTGTCAGCGAGATCGGAGACTGGTTCTACTCCCTCGCCATCTACGACCTGCTGCTGCAGATGACCGGACACGCCAGTTCGGTGGCCCTGGCTCTAGTGTTGCAAGTGCTGCCACAAACCCTGGTCGGGCCGATCGCTGGAGTCGTGAACGACCGGATCCCACGCAAACACGTGATGATCGCCGCCGACCTGTCGCGGGCTGTGATCGTATTCAGCATGTTGTTCGCTCGTTCCCGCTCCACGTTATGGCTGGTTTACCCGCTGCTTTTTCTTGAGAGCACAATGTGGGCGTTCTTCGAGCCGGCGCGAACTGCTGTAATTCCTAATGTTGCGACGGAGGAAGATCTCATCGTCGCCAACACGCTCTCTTCCGCCACTTGGTCGTTCAATCTGGTGGTGGGCGCCGCGCTCGGCGGATTCACCCTGGCCCTGCTGGGGAACAGCGCGCTATTCGTATTGAACTCTCTGTCTTTTCTTGTCTCGGCATTTTTCATCAGCCGCATGCACTTTAACGAGCCGCATGCCCACCCTTCAGCCCGGTTGCGCGCCCGCGATTTCTATGACTATTCTGCCATCGGCGATGGCATCCGCTATGTGCGCCGCGATCCGCGATTGTTCGCGATTCTTCTCGTGAAAACCGGTCTTGCGACTATGGGCGTGAGCTGGGTCCTGTTTACCGTAATGGGAGAAAGAGTGTTTCCCTTGCACTGGCACGGCGTCGCGCCCGAGCGCAGTGCGGTGCTGGGCATGAGCATGCTGCTCGGGGCGCGTGGCATCGGGGCCGTAGTGGGGCCGCTCTTCGCGGCGCGCTGGGCTGGGCATAGTCAAACCCGCCTGCGTTTGGGGATACTGCTGGGATTTCTCGCGCTTGCCTTGGGCTACGGCAGCCTCGGAGCGGCAGGTTCGCTATTGGTCGCGTGTTTGTGGGTCATCGTGGCCCACTGCGGAGGCTCGACCGTCTGGGTATTTTCCACGACACTGCTCCAACTCAATACTGACGACAAATTCCGCGGCCGCGTTTTCTCCGCCGAACTGGGTCTTTCCATGGTTACGCTTGCGGTCGGCGCTTATCTCACGGGACTGGTTCTCGATCGTGGTGTCGCGCCGCGCACTGTCGCCACGGCCACAGGCCTGATCATGCTGATTCCGGCTGCGCTGTGGGCTTGGGCCATGCGCATCGGGAATTCGCCGCCCGTCGCGGTTTCCGCCGACGCGGCCGATTGAGGTGACCACGCTCCCTGCACCTTGTCATCCGGAGCGGAGTGAGGATCGGATCATTGAAGAAGGTGTACACCCTGTCATCTTGAGCGGAGCGATGGGATTGGCTTGCTAATCCCCTCGCGAAGTCGAAAGACCTCTTGTTTGCGCGCGCCGCTGACGACCCGAAAAGGAGTTTTCTCCAAGCGGGCGATATAGGTACGGACGTCCGCCTCTACGCTAACCTCACCCCGGATACAACTGATCAATCTTTGCCGCCATGATGAAGTCGCTCTCCGTCAAACCGTCGATTTTATGCGTCCACAACGTGATCTCGGCCTTGCCCCAGGCCAGCAGGATGTCAGGATGGTGTCCCTGTTTCTCCGCCACTTCGCCCACCCGATTCACGAAGTCGAGCGCCTGTTTGAAGTCAGGAAAAGTGTAGG
Organism: uncultured Acidobacteriota bacterium; assembly: GCA_963759395.1. Classification (GTDB taxonomy): domain Bacteria; phylum Acidobacteriota; class Terriglobia; order Terriglobales; family Acidobacteriaceae; genus CAVWZH01. The sequence goes on from CAVWZH010000007.1 coordinate 1,912,740, forward strand.
TCCGCACGATGTGATGCTCATTCACGGCCTTCCACTTGGGCACGAGTTTCAAAATGCGCTCCAGCTCGTGGCCTTTCATGGGCGGCACACCGCCCTTGCACGGCACGCAGGTCTTTTCAGCCAGCTCTGTCATAGGAATCTCCAGCTGGCATTCTAGTGGATCGTGTCCGGCTAAAGCATGCGGTGCAACAACTGCGGGTGCCCCGCTCTTGTCCTCCGTTCTTCCGTCCTCGACCTGTCATCCTGAGCGAAGTCAGGCAGCCCGCGAAGCGGGCTGCCTTGCGCAGTCGAAGGATCTCTACCAAGCGAATCCCTCTCATACAGCAGCAGGGAATTTTCCCCGCGCAGCCTCAAGGCGCCCCGCGCCAATGTGAGAATTCCCTGAGGCGACACGCATAGCTCTAGTTCGCAGGGATCCTTCGACTCCGCAGGAATTTCGCTTCGCGAAGTTCCTGCTGCGCTCAGGATGACAGATGGCGTGCCCCATTCTTGCCCGCGGTTTCGCGCAAGGGTGGGAGGCACAGACTACATAGTGAAGCCTGGGACGTGGCCAAACGAAGCGCGGACAGGAGTGTCCGCGCCACATGACCTAGAACGGAATATCCTCATCGCTGATTGGTGACGAAGCCGGTGCCGTCTCCGGCTCGGGAGTCCGCTGATCGAAGTTATTGCCGCCGCTGGAAGCTGCCGCGCCGCGAGAATATCCACCACCTTCTCCGCCGCCTTCGCCGCGTCCGCCGAGCAGAATCAGGTCACTGGCTACCACTTCAGTCATGTATTTTTTCTGATTGGTCTGCTTGTCGTCCCAGGAACGGGTTTGCAGGCGGCCCTCGATGTACACTTTGCCGCCCTTTTTCAAATACTCTCCGGCAATTTCCGCCAGCCGCTGCCAGAGCACGACGTTGTGCCACTCGGTGCGGTCCTGCCATTCGCCGTTCTTATCTTTGTAACGCTCGTTGGTGGCGAGGGTGAGCTTGGCCACGGGTGTGCCGCTGGGCGTGTACTTTACTTCTGGATCTTTGCCAAGATTGCCGATGAGTTGAACTTTGTTGAGACTCTTTCCTGCCATGGGGAGCTCCTTTGCAGGCGTTCAATATAACAGAAGTCGCCGCGTGGAGAAGGTTCAGCCGTCACAATCCTTAGGCCCGAGTATCATTATGGGGCACGGTCGAGCAACGCCCGCAACTCCGTCCGAGGGGGAGGGAATGTCTTTTTCCGGTGCGTCGTTTCAAGACGTGCGGGGATCGCTCTGGTTCTCGCAGGCCTGCTCGTGCTTACGGGATGTTGGGTGGAGTCGATCAATCCGTTGTACGAGGAAGGTCCGTCGAAGGATCCGGACCTGGTTTTCGATAAAAGCCTGACTGGCTCATGGAGTGCGACCGATGACAAATGCACGACGGTGCTGACGATTATGTCTGAGGATGAGGTCTACGACTTGCAGTCGACGGAGCAGGGGGAAGGGTGCGGCGACGAGGGGAAGAGCTACTACAAGGCGCGGCTCGTCAAGCTGGACGATTACCTGTTCCTCGACCTCGAGCCCCGGCCAGATGACGTTTGTGACCTGTGCCTCGCGGTGCACTCGATCGTTCTAGTGAAATTCGACAACGATGCTCTGTGCCTCACGCCGATAGATTCTGACTGGCTAAGAAGGGCGATTGCAACAAAGACGGTAGCCCTGTCGACCCTGCCGGGCCATCCGGGCAAACTCACCGCATCATCCAAAGAGCTGAAGGCCTTCTGCCGCAAGTTCGCTGGAGACAAAGCAACATTCAAGCCAGACTCGACGTCCAGGTTCAAGCGGAAACAGGCTACCTAGGTCCAGCGGCAACCGATATCGGAATCTTGAAGCCCAGGCTCTAAGGTATAATTCCCTCCATGCCCGCCGATGCCAAAGCTGTCGGGATGGTGCCTGACGAGCTCAAGTTCGAACCCCGCTCCACCGGGATTGACACTCCGCGCAAGAAGAAACCAAAGGAGTTAGCGGTCATCACTGAATGCTGCACTGGTTGCGCCGGCTCGCCCGCCTGCGTGGAATACTGCCCGGTGGAAGATTGCATGTTCTGGGTGCCCGATGAAGACCATCCGCCATTTGGCCGGATTCAGGTGGACCCCATTCTTTGTATCGGCTGCAAGAAGTGCCTTAGCAAGGGTCCGGACGGCTGTTTTCTCGATGGCTGCCCCTGGGACGCAATCGTGATGGTGGAAACGGTCGAGATCGAAAAGGAAGTCGGAGTGATGCCGTTTTAGCTTGCAGCTCTTGGCTCTTAGCTCTTGGCTCTTAGCTCTTGGCTTTTAGCTTCTAACCCGTAGCCTTGATTCTCCGGTGTCGTCCCGCTGAAATCGTTCCGTGGGCCTTTTGAGAGAACATCAATACCAGTACGATTATGTCCGTACGTATGTGAACATACGTAGCCTGCTTGCCTGCGACGACTAGGCCATACTCCAGGCAGCCCCGCCAAGGGCCCTGGCAGCCTCCTAGAGCGATCGGTGGGCTCGAACGGCCCTTGAGTCTATCTCCGTAAACCAAAAATGGGCAGGATTCCAGAAGCGCTTTGTTTTCAGCGCCAACGACAAACGACAAACGACTAACGACCAACGACTAAACGACCAGGCACCAGCGCTCGCGACCGGCGTCTACTTCGCCCGCTGGCGGATCGCCTTCTCCGTTAGCATGGCCTGCTGGCGCACCGCGTCGGAGATTTCCGGCAGACTCTGTGTGTAGCGGGTCACCGCAGGGATGTCCTCCGGCTGGCCGACGAGATACAGCGCGCGCAGCGCTTCCCAGACCTGCTCCGTCCCCGGATCGATGGTTGCAATCTCAGCGCCCGAAGCGACCGTCTGTCCCGTTTGCACGGAGAGAATGCGCAAGCGTCCGCTGATAGGCGAGCGGATTTCCACAGTTCCGCTTGTGGCCTGCAGCTTGGCAATAACCCCATTCTGATGAATCGCCGTCCCCACGGTACTGGCGTCGGTGACTCTGCCGGATTGCGACGCTGTCACCACAGCCGGTTGCAGCAGCGCGACAATCTGGGGCCTGCCGGTCGAGTCGCCGAAGCGCACCAGCGATAACGCCGCGTTGCCTCGTACCATCAACGAAGAATCGTTGAGCATTTTGAGAAGCGCTTCATGAAATCCCGCGCCCGACGTGTCCTGCCCCATGACCCAGGCGTCGGTATTGCGAACTTCTTCGATGGGATACGACGCAAGCCGCACCAGATCCGGATACCAGCGTGTCACGCTGGGATCGTGCCGCGTCATACGCTCGCCAATCTGCACCAGAGCGTGCTGAATGTGGCGCGGCTTCTTATCGTCATGCAGGTATTGGGCAATCTGCTGATCAGAAAGCTGGCGGCCGAACCAGGTATTCCACCAGAACAGAAACGGCATGAGGACGATGAGCCAGCCAGTCAGCAGAAACAGTACGCGATTGCGCGTGGACATGCGAGGGCGAGGCTTGATTTCCTCAGCCGCCGGCGGCGGCACGAGATTGGGTTGCGCGGACATCAAACCTCTCCACCACAGAGGCCACAGAGTATCACGGAGAAAAGCAACATTACTCCACTACATCCGCGTCCAGCACGCGGTCCTGTTCCAGATAATGCGAGACGGCGTACTGGGCCAAAAGCGGCGTCTGCAGCTTGATTTCAGCGCCAATCCATTCGCCCTTGGCGTGAGGCGCGCTGGGAGGGTGCTTGCATGCTCCATTCGAACCGAACTGCGGTCCGAACGAGGCGCTCTGGATCTCATCATACTGACGCAAGTTGCGCCAGGCTTCGTCGCCCAAGGTTCCGGAGACGTCGATCTTAAGCTTCACAATCGCCATAGATAGGGCGGTGATTAACATCAATCAAAAAAGCTGATACAGCATCAGGTACACAATCACTCCCGTCACCGAAACGTACAGCCACAACGGAAATGTCCAGCGGGCGATAGCGCGGTGACTGGCGTAGCGCTGGCGCAGCGCGCGGCTCAGCGTGATGATCACCATGGGCACAATGACGACGGCCAACGTGGTGTGCGAAATCAAAATGGCGAAATAGACCGGCCGCCACACGCCCTGCCCCTGAAAGCGGATCGAGCCGACATGGTAGTGGTAGTAAAGATACGAAGTCAGAAAGAGGGTCGACGAAATCAGCGCAGCAATCATCACGGCCCGATGCGCGGCCATGCGTCCGTGTTTGATGAGGCTTCGCCCGATCAGCAAGAGCACGCCGCTGGTGCCATTCAGCGAGGCATTGATCACGGGATAAATCGCGTATTGTGGGGGAACTTGAATCATGCAGCAGGTTTGGTAGTGCGGCGGTTCACCATGAGAAACGAAAGTCCGAACATCGCGCCGGCAAACAGCAGCAGCGTTGCCAGCGACGAGAACAGCGGGAAGTCCGTGGTGCTCGAAGGATAGAGCAAATCGCGCAGCGCCTCCACTCCATAGGTCAAGGGGTTGATGCGGATCAGAAACCGGATCCAGCCGGATGCGCCGTTCAAGGGAAACAAGGCGCCCGACAAAAGCCAGAGCGGAATCAGAAAAAGGTTGATGATGGCGTGGAACGCCTGCGAGGAATCCATAGGCCAGGCGATGGCGAAACCAAGGGCGGTGAGCGCGAAAGAAACCAGAAAGACGGTCAAGATGACCAGCAGAAAGTCGGTGAAACCAATGTGCACGCCGACAAACGGTGCAAAAGCCAGGAATATCAAGCCCTGAATGGTCGCCAGCGTCGTTCCTCCCAGCACTTTGCCGAGCACAATCGCCGACCGTGGCACTGGGGCGACTAACACCGAGAGCAGGAATCCTTCTTTGCGATCCTCGATCACTGACATCATGGTGAAGATCGAAGTAAAAAGTACGATCATGATGAGCGCGCCGGGATAAAAGTAGTCGAGATAGTGCTGTGAGCTCGCGGCACTGCCCGAGCGGAAGGAACTGCCGAAACCTGAGCCAATGACCAGCCAGAAAATCACCGGAGACGCAATCACGCCCACTACCCGGGCGGGCTGCCGGTAAAAGCGCACCACCTCGCGCCACCACAGGGTGAACGCGGGAAGCGCCACGCCGGTCATGGGTACTGCTTGCGTGGGTAGAGTCGCAGTTTGTGTCGCCATCGTGAAACCTTCGTTCTGCCCTCTTGCCGGCGCCAGCTTGTCTTGCAACGCTTGGTAAACGGCCGCGAAATCCAGGGGGAAGAAAACCAGTTTCCGGGTTCCTAGTTCTCAGTTCTCAGTTCCGGATCAGTCCAGAACTTGTGGCCGGTGCGGTGAATAAATACGTCTTCCAGCGTCGGCTTACTGACGGAAACAGCCTGGATTTCTCCGGGAAAGGCTTCAACCAGTTCGGTGATGAAGCGATGGCCCTGCTGACGCTCCAGCCGCACCTTTCCGTCCATCACTTGTGCGTCGCCGTGGAAACGGACGCGGATTCGTTCCGCGACTGATTCGGGATCTTTGCAGTCAAGCAGAATTACGTCCGCGCCAATCTCGCTTGTCAGCTCAGCGGGAGTGCCCAGGGCCACCAGGTTGCCTTCGTTCAGAATTGCCAGCCGCGTGCATTCTTCGGCTTCCTGCATCAGATGGGTGGTCACGATGACCGTGACTTTTTCCTCTTCCCGCAGCATTTGCAGGTATTGCCACAGATCGCGGCGTGCGCCGGGGTCGAGCCCGGTAGTCGGTTCATCAAGCAACAGCACCGAGGGATGATGGAGCAATCCCTTTGCTAGTTCAAGCCTGCGTTGCATTCCGCCGGAAAATGTTTCCGCTTTCTCGTGTGCTCGGTCGGCGAGTCCCACGCGAGCCAGCATCTCGGCGATGCGCGATTTCAGCGGGGCCCCGCGCAAGCCATACAAGTGACCCTGATGCCAAAGGTTTTCTGCCGCGGTGAGCTTGATATCGATGCTTTGCGCCTGGAATACGACCCCGATCTCACGCCGCAGTTGGGTCGGCTCTTTGGCTACGTCGTGCCCCAGGATTATGGCACGCCCGCCGACGGGGACCATCAAAGTCGAAAGAATGCGAAACAAAGTGGTCTTGCCGCTGCCGTTGGGCCCGAGCAGTCCAAACAGTTCGGTAGCCTGCACATCGAACGAGACGCCGTTCAGGGCGGTCCGGCCGTCGTAGCGGTGAACTATATCCTGTACTGAAATAACGGAGGGTGTGGGGACAGAATCGTCTTTCTCCGTCCCAGACGCGACGTACGCGGGAGCTTTTGAGGCCACAGGTTATTCTACGACGAGTGCAGGCGGTAGCGCTTACGCGGCCACAGGATCTTGCTCTCCGCTGGCAATCGGCTCCCGCGAAGCTACAGGAACATAACGCCAAACCTGGATGGCAAGCACCACCGCCGTGGCCAGCAGCAATGCGCCCACAGCGACATGCGCGACGGTAGAAGTTACCATGGGCAGCTCTGGCTGCACCGCATCATGACCCCAGGCCACACGTGTCACAAAGGCCAAGAAACCGAGACATAGCTGAGTGATTAGTAGCCCCAGGAGAAGGATCGCGGGCCGCCTGACCGCTTCGATCTTCGAAAACTGCGCAAGGGCGCGAATCGCAGTCCAGGTCAAAACCACGGCGACCACGGGGGCGTTGAGCACATGCGGCCACCAGCTCATGCCATGATGGCGGAACATGGCGCCAAGAATCAGCTGAACGTAGAGCACCAGGATCGAGAGCAGCGTGAGGGTTTGCAGACTTGGACTTTGCAGATCGAGTTCCACACGGGGAACGGTCTCGACCCACTGCCGGCCGGTGAAAACCGCGATGCAAACCGCGATGCAGAAAAAAGTCTGTGCCACCGCGGCGTGGGCCGCAGAAACGGCCGGCGGCAGATAGTGCAGCACAGTGATCCCGCCCAGGATGCCCTGGATTACGACGGTTCCCAGCGCGCCGACTGCAAGCAAGCGCAGCCAACGGCGCCGTTCCGCCCTCCAGGTCCAAACGGCTAGCACAATCGTGCACAGGCCCACGAACTCCGCAATCATGCGATGCGTGTGCTCGAAAGCGGACTCCACCTACCATGTGCGGCATCTTGTAAAGCGAGCCAAACGAAGTCGGCCAATCAGGAACCGATAGGCCGGCGTCATTACTGGTGACGAGAGCCCCCGCAACAATAAGAATTAACGTCACGCACGCCGTGAAAATGGCGAAGCGGTGGAGCGCCGGATTGTAAGGTGTGGACTCGACGCTCAGAGTGAACTCCTTGACGGGGCCGGAAAAAGCAACTAACCACGAAGGACACCCTTCGGCTTCGCTCAGGGCAGGCTCCGTTTCACGAAGGTCAAGATTTTAACCTTCGTGTACCTTAGTGCCCTTCGTGGTTTAGCGCTTACTGTTTGAAGCTGGCGTCCACGGTCTTGCTGTCTTTGGCCGCCAACGTCACTTTTTGTGTCTGCTCGCCGAGCTTTTCCTGCACGAAAGCTATGGTGTAATCGCCCGGTGGCAGGCCCTTGATCTCATACTTTCCGTCCGGTCCGGTAACTGCGTAAAACGGGCTCTTCACCACGTTGATATACATCTTCATCCAGGGATGCTGGTTGCACTTGACCGGAAGCATGATCTCTTCGCGGGCAAAGCTCTTTTCGAGCGGCGCTGCCTGCGGGGGCTGGGATTCATTCCACTCGCGGTTCTGCGCCGGTGTGGGATGGATGTTGTGGGTGGTCATGTCGTCATTCTTGATCTCGATATTTTGGCCGGTCATGACCCCGAGTACATGAGGATGATACTGGCAGCCCTTCTGATCGAGCGTGGCCGCGTCCTTGGGAACGTCGAAAGTGCGGTCACCCAGCCCGTCCTTCACATATACGAAGACATTGGCCAGATCGCCGCCGCTAACTACTACCGTTTCGGCTGTGTTCGTGCCTTTGCAGGCTGCGTCCTGGCTCATGTCAATCTTGGAGGCTTTGGGAGCCGCTCCATCGAATTTCACAGTTCCGCTCACGCTGGCCACTGTGTTGGGATCGATCGGCGTTGCCGCCGGTGCCGCTGCCGGTGTCGCTTCTGAAGTTGCCGCCGGCTGCTCCTCTTTCTTGTTACACCCCACCAGCAGCCACAGCCCAAGCAGGCTGAGCGCCAACATTGCCGCCCATATTTTGCGATTCATGATTTCGCCCTTTCGTCGGGATTTGTATGTGTAACCAATTCGTGAAAGCCAATCATTCTACCGCGATCCGCCACTGCCCGCTACGGACTGCGAGCTGGCGAGCTTCTGTTTGGCGGGCAGCGCGACCGAGGCCTGCGAATGGCCCATTGCCGCTGCTACGCGGCGCTGCTCCTCCGGCGTCAACTGGAAGATGTAATCCACCAGCAGCTTGGTGTGGTCCTGGCTGTAGCCCTGGAATGACGGCGGCGTCGGCCCGGCAAAGACCCATTGATTGCCCTGCTTGCGGAACAAGCCTGAGGGCATCGAGGTTCCAGGGCTGATGGCTTGCGGATCGAGAATCCAGCGCTCCACCCAGTCCGGTTTCAGGCGCTGCCGCGCCAGCAGGAAATTGGGCGCAGTAGCATGCTGGTCGTGCGTTGGATCGCCCGTAGCATGGCATTTCAGGCAGGGCGCAGCCGTGCTCGAAAACAGGCTGCGCGCCATATCGGTTTCCTTCGTCGTGAGCACCGGAACCTGCTCCGGAATGTACGGCATCGGTTGCTGCGAGAGTGCTTCGAAGAAACGCACCAGCTTGCGCAACTCGTTCTCGGAAAACGAGAACGTCGGCATGCGGACTTTCAAATATGGACGCACGCCATTGCGGTTCGTGTCCGTTTCACTCAACGACGGATTGCTGAGGAAGCGGAGCAGCCATTCGGGATCAACTCGCGCCCCTTCAGTGAGAAGCTTCGGTGGCAACTGCTCCGGCGTTTCGCGATACGCCGGCAGGCCCATCAGAATTGTCTTCTGGCTGGGAATGAACTGATGGCAGCCCATGCAGTTGTATTTCTTGACGATCCACCAGCCTTCCTGAATGTCATGCCGCGCGTCGCCCGGCTTGTAGATATAGCTGGCGGGCAGGGAAGTTTCCTGGCTGCCGAGCAGGAACGTAGTCAAAGACCGAATCTGCTCCTTATCCAGATGCATGTTGGGCATGCGGAGCGCTTCGGTTTCGGATTTGATCTTGCCCTGGTCGTAAATGTTGGGCTCAGCCAGCTTGTGCTCGAAGAATCCTTTAAGGTCGTACCATTGCCCTTTTGCGGGACCGCTGGGCAGTCGCGCGAGATCTTCTTTGTTCGTGATCGGCTCCTGGCCTCCACGCTGCGCAACCTCGGTGAAGAGAGCGAAGTCGAGGCGCTCGATCGGTTTGCTCCCCTCGAAAGTGAGTTCGGTACCGATGCGGCCTTCGTCCTCAAAGCCGGCAATTTCATGGCATCCCGCGCAACCGAAATGTCGAACCCAGGTTTTGCCTTCTTCCTTCAAGCTGGGATCATCCATGAATGACGCGTCAGGATAAGAAGCCGGGTCCTGCTTTTTCTGCGTCATCAGGTATGAAGCGATGTCGGCGGCATCCTGCTCAGTCAGGCGCAGGCTCGGCATCACGGTCATGTTTTGTACCTGTAGCTCGTGGCCGTCGTTGGGACACTGGCTGTGCTGCAAGTCAAACACGTAAGGCAGGCCCTTTTTCGCATAGTCCTCGGGGCCGATATCTTTCTTTTCGTACGGGCAATAGGGACGAGTGCGCTGGCGGGCGTTGTGAATCCAGCGAACCAGATAATCGAAGTTGGCCTTTTCACCTTCCCGCGTGAGATTCGCGGCGAACGTGCCGCCCAGCATCTGGTCAGCTTCGCCGATCGAGTGGCAGGCGAGACATCCGCGCTCCTCGAACAGTTCTTTGCCGTGGCGGGATTCCCGGCGGGGCCTTTAGGTAAAGGATCAGTCAGCGCCGATTGCCAAATGAAAGCCGAGATCGCACGAATTTGCCGGTCGGTCAGCCGGAAGTTCGGCATTTTCGTGGTGGGACGAAAATCCGTAGGCTTCTTTAAGCCAGACTGGAATCCAGTTCTTGTTCAGCTTAAGGCGAATGTCTTTCAGATTCGGTCCGACCTTCTTCATGTCCTGCATCAGGTTGTGCGATTGAAAGTCGAGCTGCTGCAGGCGGCCGTCAATCTGGCTGTTGGTAACCCGCAGGGCGACTGCCATCTGGTTCAGCTGGTTGGCTTCCTCGTTGGTCGCAGCTTTATCGGCTTGCGCCATCAGGTAGGCGGATTGTTTCAGGTTCGCTTTCTTGTCAGAGTCAAGTTGCTTCACCTGCTGCTGGATCGAGGCCAAATCCTCAGGCTCGCGATCGTAGCCCTCATAGCGATGGCAACCCATGCAGCCCTTTTGCCGGAAGAGGTCTTTGCCTTCGCTGATGGTGGCGCCCACGTTCCCGCTCACCAGCAGCATGTCGGACATGTGGCAGATCTGGCAGCCAGCCTCGACGTTGGCCTTGGGAAACAGCGGCCACAACCAGTGCTCGTAATTGCCGTGCGCTTTTTCCACGCTGCTGGTGGCGCGACCGTTGCCTTGATGGCATGACGTGCAACCAAACTTGTCGGGATCGTGAGTAGCGAGCAATTCTTTGTCGGGATGGCTTACAAATGCCTCCGCGTATTCATCGGGCTTCTTACCTGGTAGCGACATATTCGCTGCGGTGATTTTGATGGGCTCGCGCGCGCCCATGTGGCAGGACTCGCAGCGGTCGACAATGTTCGCGTCGGCCACGTTGATCTGCAGAATCTTGGGATCCCACGCCTCCGTTTTGTCCTGCAAGCCGCGGATCTGGGCGGGAGTCAGATCCGTCATGTGCTCGCTGAGGTAGGAACTCATCGCCTCCCGGGACTCGGTGACCGGTTTCGTCACTTGCCCCAGTTCGGCGTTCAGCGTGGCGCGCTGGGCTTTCAGATCGTTGTAGGTTTCTTCGAGCTTGGGATAGTCATACAGTTCTTTGTGACCGTCGGGATACTTGACCGACGTTTTTTCTTTTTTGTATTCGTCCAGTTCCCGCTGCTTGCTCTTTTTGCCGGAGGGACTGGTTTCGGTTTCGATCTGGTAAGTAAGGGCGTTGGCGTAGGCCCGCCGGTCGGTGAAGACGTTCTGCACGGCAAGAATCTCGGCAGTCAGGTCGTCCAGTTTTGCCCGGATTTCCTTGGTGCGGGAATCGGCTTGCTTGCGGGAGTTTTCGTAGTTCTGCTTCAGCTGCTGATAGTCGTTGCTCTTTTCAATTTCTTGTTCGGACTTGGTAGAAGTCGATTTCTGGGTCTTCAGGAAGGCGCTGTAACGATCTTTCCATTCATGCTGGAATGCTTTCCACGGGCGTTGTCCCCAATTTTCGTCGTAGAGAGCCCAAAACAACGTCCCCATGAGGATCACCATGGCGATGAGGTAGGCCAGCGCGTACGACTTGGTCACTATCGGGTCTTGCTCGGGGACGGGTTGCTCGGGCATTTAAACCTCAGTGGCTAGTGGTCAGTGACCAGTGGCCAGTCGCAAATTTGTTCCGCTGCTCTCCAAGAAAGCTTCCAATCGCTGATGCCTGACCACTGACCACTAATCACTGACCGCTTCTTCACACATTGAACCAGGGCGTAATCCACACGTACTTGATGTGCATCGTGAGCCGCAGCAGCATCTTGATCGGCAGCCCCACCATGGTCAGCATGAAAAATGCCATGATGGAATACTGCAGCAGGCTCATGCGCTGATAGTCCTTCGGGTTATAGCGGCGGAAGAATGCATGCAAAATGTATCCGCCCACCAAATAGTAGCCACCGACCACGACGGCCCCGAAAATCCCTTTCGCCAGGTTCGAGGTGATCCCGAAAAGGTCAGGCAAGTCGCGGTTCACCTCGTAGATCAGACGATTGTGGTCCCAGGTTTGGCCGGGCCAAAACCACTGCCAGCCGGGGCCGCGAATAAACGTTCCGATAAGGATCATCGCCACCCAGAGCACGATAAAGCCGAAGAGGAATGTTCCGATGGCAAACTTGCGCTGCTTCCAGGTGTAATAGCCACTGCCCAGCGGATTGGTGTCGATATAAGGAATCACCATTAGGCCGATGATGATCAGCGTTGGCATGACCACGCCAGCGATCCACGGGTCGAAGTACACCAGCATTTCCTGCAAGCCGAGGAAGTACCACGGTGCTTTCGCCGGATTCATGGTCAAGTTGGGGTTGGAAGGCTCTTCCAGCGGTGCGTTCAGAGTGATCGACCACACCATCAGGATGATGGTGACGATAATTGCAGCCAGGAATTCCACGCGCAGCAAAAACGGCCAGACGTGGATTTCCTTCTGCCAGCCTGGCCGGAACGGCCAGGTCTTGCGATGATGCGTTTTAGCCATCGCGGGACTGGTTTCAAGTTCGCCGATCAGATTGTCGTTGGCCTTGGCCTGCTTCCACGCCAGATATATGTAGAAAGCCAGCAACGGAATCAGGCCGACAATAGGGACATTGTCGGGCGCAGACGCGATATCCCAAAGTTGACGCCAGTCCATAAGAATCTCTCCACAACCCGTGTGGGGATGGGTCTCTGACCCGTCCGGTCTCACGTAGGCCCGGACGTCCTCGTCCGGGCGGGTCGAGCGAAGCTCGACAGTCCTGCAGCAACCACAACGCCAGGCTTCGCCTGGCCGGGCAGGTCAGAGACCTGCCCCTACATCCACGCTATTACCTCCTAGGCTCTTTTACTTCCGATGCCAGCATCACCGGAGCCGGGCCAGAGATGCCTCCATCTTTCCGCACTCTCCAGAAATGGACAATCATCAGAACGGAAGCCACGATCGGAATGCCAATGCAGTGCCAGATGTAAGAACGTAGCAGGGCATTGGAGTCAACGATCGAGCCGCCAAGTAATCCGAAGCGAATGTCGTTATATGGGCTCATGCCCAGCATCTTGCCGAATGGTCCTTCATGACCCAGAAGCGGCGTGGCGCGAGCCATGTTGGTTCCCACGGTGACGGCCCAGAAGCCCAGCTGATCATCCGGAAGCAGATAGCCGGTGAACGAGAGCAGTAAGGTGAATACCAGCAGGAGCACGCCAATGTTCCAGTTGAACTCACGAGGTTTCTTGTAGGAGCCGGTCAGGAACACGCGGAACATGTGCAGCCACACCGCGATCACCATCAGGTGCGCTGCCCAGCGGTGCATATTACGCAACAACTTGCCGAAGGGAACGTCGTGCTCGAGGTAGAGCACGTCGCGAAACGCCTGCACTTTGCTGGGATGGTAATAAAACATCAGCAGAACGCCGGTGAAAGTGAGAACGATAAACAGGTAAAACGTGATGCCACCCATGCCCCAGGTGTAGCTGTAGCGGACGGCGTCGCGATTGATCTTGGCCGGGTGCAGGTGCAAGAACACGTTGGAGAGCACGCCCAACGCCCGGTTTCGCGGAGTATCGTCGTGCTTGTGCCGGAAGATCGAAGTGAAGACCTGGGTCTTGGTCGGGTCTTTTAACCCTTCGATCTGCTCCTTGGCCTTGGCGGGCATGTCGGTCTTGAGGGACTCGACATCATCCTTCACCCCGGACTTCACCCGTTCCAGCAGGCCTACGTCTTTTCCATTCTTGCCGTTTCCCGTTTCTTCAGCCATTTTGACCTCTTCTCATCCCGTGTATGCCGCTCGCGTGGGGACGGGTCTGTGACCCGTCCGTCGAGCGCAGCTCGACTGTTTTCGTCTCTTACTTAAGCCGGCAAGAATGCTCCGTCGTCATTGAACTGGCTCGGTTGACCCTTTGGCCACTGGTACAGGTGCGAGACATCCACCAGAATCTGGCCATCGGGCGCGACTTCCAGCCGCGCCCGGTCCATGGGCCGCGGCGCCGGGCCTTCAAAATTAATGCCTTCGCTGTCGTATCCGCTGCCATGGCACGGACACTTGAATTTGTTTTCGCTGGGCTTCCAGTCGGGCGTGCATCCGAGGTGAGTGCAGCGTGCGTAGATCACAAAGATGCGGTCCGGCGTGCGGTCCACCCAGATGCGGTATTTCTGCTGAAACTTGGTGTCGACGCCCAGGCCGAAATCCGAGGGGTAGCCGATCTTGAACGAGGTCGCAGGTTCAAACAGCGTGCGCGGAAGAAAGAAGCGGAGGAACGCCAGAAACCACGCGGTGAGAAACGCTGCCACGGCGCACCACACCAGACGACGGCGGGCGCGATTGACCTCGTTGTCCTCGGGGCCGATCGAGGCAACTCCTCCCGCCTTCGCTGCCTTGGAAGTGCCGACCGCTGGAGTCCCGACATAACTGGTGGATTCGCCCGTTCGCGCGACGGAAGTTCCAGTGGGAACCGCCGCCGAGGCAGCTGCCGCTTGGGCCGCCGGACGAGCGGCCGCAGCCGCTGTCGTAGGAGCCGCCGGAGTAGCCGCCGCGGCCTCCGCTGGTTCACCGAGGAGCGCAGTGATCTCCGCATCATTTAGCGGCGGCAGGCTTTTGCGGCCGCGGCGGGCTTGTTCAGCGGCGATCGATGATTTGCTCCACTTTTTGCCTTGCGCCACCCACTTGGCGACCTCTTCGCTGATCGCGCCACCGCCCGCGACCGGAGCGCCCACTTGAGCGGGAGCTGCTGGCGCTGGAGCCGCGGCCGCAGGTGCTTCGGGAACCGAGGCCGGCGCGCTGGGGGCGGCTGCCGGAGCCGCGCCGCCTTCTTCCCACGGCATGGGCACGCCAGCCTTGAGCGCCTCCATTTCCGCATCGGTGAGCAGCGGCAGGCTCTTGCGCTGGCGGTAGGCCTGCTCCATGGCGATAACGGAATTGTTGAGCGCCTTGCGCGGCAAGGGCGGAAGATGCCCGAGAATCTTGGAGTCGTCTGCCATTCCGTGCTTTATCCTCTACTCACGATTGTTCCTGACATCCAAGCCAAGGCCTCAGCTGGCCGCCAGCAACTGATCTTCCGGTTCACTTATTCTCACTGCCCTCAAAACCAGATCGGCCAACGCGGCAATAAACCTCGGCGAATCGTTCAGGCCGGCTGTCATTTCAAACTGCTCAATTCCTAGCGACCGGGCTTGCGCGCGCGCTTCGTGATCGATTTCGCCCAGCGTTTCTACGTGATCGCTCACGAAAGATACGGGTACGATGCAAACCTGCCTCACTCCGGCCTCGGCCACATCTTGCAAAGTACGGCGCAAGGAAGGCTGCAGCCACCTGCTGGCTCCCACCTTGCTCTGATAGCAGAGGCGATGCCGGTTCTGCCACCCGCCGCGCTCCCGGAGCAGCGTGACCGTCTGTTCGATCTGCCGTTGATAAGGGTCCCCTTTTTCGATCACCGAAACTGGTACGCTGTGGGCGCTGAAAACGATCTCCGCCTCTTCTGGCCGCGGAAAGCGCGCCAGGGCCTCGTCGATTTTTTCCACCAGGGCTTCCAGATACAGTTCCTGGCGGTAGAACGGCTCAACGACGTGGACCGGAATGTCGTCCTTGAAATGCCGCCGCCATTCATTCAGGCTGCTGCCCGTCGTAGTGCAGGAGTACTGCGGATACAAAGGGAGCAGGACAACCTCATCGCACGCCGCTACTCGCAGCCGCGCAACCGCTTCCGCCGTAAAAGGATGCCAGTAGCGCATGGCCACAAAACAACGCGCGTCAGTGCCTGTGTCCCGCAACTCCGCCTCAAGTGCCCGGGCCTGCTGCTCGGTAAACCGCCGGATAGGCGATCCGCCGCCAATAATCGAGTAGTGATGCTGTACTTTCCGGGCGCGGGTGGTGGAAATCAGCTTGGCGAGAGGCTTGCGGCCGAGGCGGGCGAAAGGGAAGTCGATGATATCGGGATCGCAGAACAGATTAAAAAGAAAAGGTTCGATCGCTTCCAGCGTGTCGGGTCCGCCGAGCTGGAAA
Source organism: uncultured Acidobacteriota bacterium (assembly GCA_963759395.1). Classification (GTDB taxonomy): domain Bacteria; phylum Acidobacteriota; class Terriglobia; order Terriglobales; family Acidobacteriaceae; genus CAVWZH01. The sequence goes on from CAVWZH010000007.1 coordinate 1,928,526, forward strand.
AGCACCACACCCACACGGCGTGTTGTCGAAACCATCCCCCAGAGTCCCCAGATGAAACAAGGATGTTACTCAAAAGCGCGAAGCTTCGTCAACGCAGTTTCCCGGACCGCGGTGTGCAGTTTGATGAATACGACTTCCTTCTCTAAAAAGGAGTCATCCCGAAGCCCCGCGTTTTCTCCAGCGGGGCGAGGGATCCTGCGCGGAGCTGCACAATTGTTGGGGCAAGGTGCATATCCGCACCGCGCGAGATCCCTCGCTCCGCCTGAAGAACGGCTGCGCTCAGGATGACGCCTTTAGGGACTGTGCTGCAGTCAGGGCGCGGCCGACTCCGCCGCCCTCGCCGCAGACGTCTCCGATTGCATGGCTTCGATCACAGAATCGGCGAACTCTGAGGTTCCAGCTTTGCCGCCAACGTCGCGGGTAAGTTTGTCGCGGTCGCGATAGACCATGTCGAGGGCATTGCGGATTGCCAGCGCGGCTTCGGGCTCGCCGATGTGCCGCAGCATCAGCAATGCGCAACGAAGAACGGCCGTGGGATTGGCAATATTTTTTCCGGCAATGTCAGGCGCCGAGCCATGCACCGCTTCGAAAATGGCACAGTGATCGCCCAGATTCGCGCTGGGCACCAAGCCAAGGCCGCCCACCAATCCCGCGCAGAGGTCAGAAATGATGTCTCCGTAGAGATTCTCCATCACCATGATGTCGTACTGATAGGGGTTCATCACCAGCTGCATGCAGGCGTTGTCCACAATATGCTCGCCGTAAGTGATCTCCGGGTAGTCCTTCGCGACTTTGCGTGAGCAGCGCAGGAAAAGGCCATCGGAGAGCTTCATGATGTTGGCTTTGTGGATGGCATGCACTTTCTTGCGGTGGTTCTTGCGGGCGTACTCGAAGGCAAAGCGGGAAATGCGTGTAGAAGCTTTTTCGGTAATGATCTTCAGGCTCTCGACCACCCCCGGCACCACTTCGTGCTCCAGCCCGGAGTAGAGGCTCTCCGTGTTTTCCCGCACGATGATCAGGTCGACGTCAGGATAGCGGGTGGGAATGTGCGGCAAATTTCGGATCGGGCGAAAGTTGGCGTAGAGATCAAATTGTTTACGCAGAGTGACGTTGATGCTGGCAAAGCCTCCGCCGACAGGCGTGGTGACGGGCCCTTTTAGCCCAACTCGCGTGCGTTCGATGGATTCGGAAAGCTCCTTTGGGATGTACTCACCGTGCTTCTCGAACGCCTCGGCCCCGACCCGGAAGGATTCCCATTCGAACTTGATCCCCGTGGCTTCAAGAATACGCACCACGGCCTGGGTTACTTCAGGGCCGATGCCGTCTCCCGGAATAAGTGTGATTTTGTGAGACATGATTTTGCGCGGGCGAGTCGCCCGCGCCCACAGAATCAGCTTTTGCCGGCCGGTTTGCTGCGGGCCTCTGGCTCCTTGCTCTTTAGCAAGTCCTTCAGCTCAGTCATAAATTCCTGTACATCTTTGAAATCCAGATAGACCGAGGCGAAGCGCACGTACGCGACTTTGTCATGGCGGCGCAGGCGGTTCATGATCAACTCGCCCAATTCGCTGGTCTTTCGCTCACGCTCGGGAGAGTCAATCACGAAGCCCTCCGCCTCGTTCACGATCTGCTCCAGCTTGCCGATCGGCACCGGGCGCTTTTCACAGGCACGCAGCAGGCCATTGAGCACTTTCTGGCGGTCGAATTTCTCCCGCCGGCCGTCTTTTTTCACCACCATGTAGGGAATTTCATCGATGCGCTCATAGGTCGTGAAGCGCTTGCTGCACTTCAGACACTCGCGGCGGCGGCGGATGGAATCGGCTTCCTTGCTCTCACGCGAGTCCACCACCTTGTCGTTTTCAAATCCACAGAAAGGGCACTTCATAGCGGGGAAACTGTTGGCATTGTAGCAGGAGGGCTGAAAGGCTTTGGCACGGAAGAGAACGCTTTCTGCCGTGCCGCCGTGCCGGAGCTAGCGGGTTTCGCTTCAGTGCCTGACGCTTCAGTGCCTGACGCTGGCGGCATCGCAGATCCGCGCGCGATAGCGGTGGGGCGGCATACCCGTGAGCCTGTGGAAGGCGGTTGTGAAATGGCTTTGATCAGAAAATCCGCAAGCCAGGGCAATCTCCGCGATCTCCAGGTCGCCACGACGCAAGAGCGATTGCGCCCGGGCGACGCGGACGCGCCGTATATATTCGCTGATGGTGCAGCTGAAATGGCGATGGAACTGGCGGCTGATCTGGACGGGATGCCGCCCGGCAGAACGTGAGAGTTCCGCCAGCGTGAGACGCGGGTGTTGCTCTTCCCGCACCATTTCTCGAATTCGCAGCAGCCACGGGGGAGCAACGTCGCGCCGCGGCGTCGACTCTTGTCCGCCGCTCACCAGGAGCTGCAGCGTCACTGCTTCGATGTCCAGTGGAGAAACGTCATCTCTCCGGCGGAATTCGCGATAAAGTCGCGCGCCGAGAACACTGGATGGCTGGGCCAGTTCGCCGGGCGGGCAAATAGTGTGGCCGTGCTCAGCGGCAAGCTCCAGGATCGGCCGACGCACCTCGATCTCAATGCACCTGGAGCCAACTGGAAAGTAATTCTCATGCGGTTCCCCGGCGGGAAGAAAGCGCACCGTTCCCGGAGCGCAAATGTCGCCCCCGCGGCTGTGCCCTGACCAGTGGGTTCCCGCGATGATGTAAATGAAATTGGCGGTGTTGTGGGAATGGCGCGGAATGCACAGCCCCGGGGCGTACAGCTCCTCTTCTACCTTGACTGCCGCCGTTTCGAGGCTCGGGCTGCTCACGGGGTGCGCCCTCTTGCTGGGAATTTAGACGCGGCGGGTGTTAATCGGTTACCGTTTGGGCCAACCTCTACCCACCGCTGGGTTGGAGACGCTAATTCCTTGCAAGATTTCCCGGCCCCCATTGGTCTCACATGTTATCGGTTCGCTCGACTAGGAGAATTTCCATGCCTGCCCAACCAGTGCGCCTGTTTGCCGTACTCATCGCTTCCGTCGTTCTGCTTGCTTCTGCGACCCCGTGGCTCGCCGCGGCCGATGCGCGCGACAACCGCGGCTCGATCGGACTCTATTTGTTCCAGCTCTACAACGATCAGCCACCGAACCACCGTGGTCCTCTGGCAGTCATGCACGTAGTTGAAGATTCGCCTGCCGCCAAAGCCGGCATCCATTGCAGCGACTTCGTTGTGGCCGTCAACGGCGTGCCCGTGCCGGGACGTGATATCTCCGATATCATCGACAAGGAGATTCATGGACCCGTTGGTGGCCCTGTCCGCCTCACCATTTCGAGGTTCGACGGCAGCCAATCGGAGATCACTCTCGTGCGGGCGCCCTACCCGGCGCATTTGAATCCCGCATCCGATCCGTTTTCGTATGTCGTTCCCGGGAGTTGGGCAGCCGATTCACGCTATCCGTTTCCTTTGCCATGGGCGCCGGCGCTCGCCTACCATGGCTTCGAAGACCTCTTCTTCGCGCCGAACTTCGACCAGACTGACTCTCCCGAATATCACTCCTATTTGTTCTTTTTGTGGCTGGCTGGTACGCACCTGCTGAGCGCGGAACAGTTGCAGGCCGATATGGTGACGTATTTTCGTGGGTTGGCTGAAGAACGCGGCCGAAACTACCGATTCACGCCCGATCTTTCCAAAGTGTCGGCAAGTTACAAGGAAGATTCAGGGACCGCTCGGACATTGGGAGGCGCACCAGCCCGGGCGTTCAGCGGAACCGTGAACATTTGGGACACGCACGGCAAAATCATCACCTTAAACTCCGAGGTTCTGATTTCGAGTTGCGGAACGCCCGACCACACCGCATTTTTCTTCGGCATGTCACTCGAGCCCCGCGACGGAGAGATGTGGAAACAACTGGACGCGATTCGCGACACTTTCCGCTGCAGCCGATAAGAATCAGAGCAGCGAGCTGTCTCCAGTTTTCCGCGCCGCGCAACCCGATAGAGCCGCGCGGCGCAGCCAAATCACTTAGGCCTTTACAAACTCCGCATCCAGGGTGATGGTCACTTCGTCGCCTACCAGAATGCCGCCCGTCTCGAGCGCCGCATTCCAGGTCAGGCCGAAATCCTTGCGGTTGATCTTCGTGGTCGCCGACACTGCCACTCGGGTATTGCCCCAGGGGTCCTTCGTGGGCGGGGTTGGACCTTCAACGGTAAAGGCCTCCTTGCGCGTTATTCCGCGAATAGTCAGGTCACCTTCGACGGCCAGTTCCCCGTCTCGAATCAGGCGGATGCGGGTGGACTTGAAGGAAAGAGTCGGGAATTTCTCCACGTGCAGAAAGTCAGCGCTCTTCAGGTGCGCGTCGCGCTGGGCATCGCGCGTTTCAATGGAGGCGGCTTCGATCACGGCCTCGACATGAGAGTTTGCCAGATCGGATTCGTCGAGAGTCAACTTTCCAGTAATTTTGCCGAAATGCCCTTTCACGTTCGAGATCATCATGTGCTTGACCTTGAACTCAGCTGCGGAATGGGCCGGGTCGATGTTCCAGGTTGTGGTAGCGGTTAGCGGGTTAGCCAAGGTGCTCATAAGAGGTTCCTTTCTCGGTGATGTGCTCCATCACAACCGATTGGATGCGTTACCACGATAATCGTTGCAACAAATAATATGCCCTAACCAATCGCCGCAAGATCTTGAGGAATCAAAGGATTAGGTGGCCGCTGCTTCCTCCGCCACCTGGCTCTCTTCCGACAGTTTGCGCAAGGAGAGTCGTTCACGGTGCGCCAGCACCAGGCCCACGGGGACGATGGCCACAAAGGTGACCAGCCACAGCATGATGCCGCAACTGGCCGCCAACTCTTCCGGTACGCCAAAGATATGCTGGAGGGCGGCGATGGTGGCTAGTTGCGACCCTCCTCCGACTCCCGGCAACTGAATCAGCGAGCCCACCATGCTCGAGCCCATCAGCAGCAACACCTGGGTCTGGGGAATCCTCATCGCTTGAGCTGGATAGGCTAGGGTGACCTCTTTGTAGGCCACTGCAATCATGCACCACATGATTACCGAGACTGCGCTCAACCAGAACAGCGAAGCTGGGCCATGAATCGTGTTCAGGCCTTCACATAGCTCGCGAATCCGAAGCGAAATCTTGTGACCAATGTTGGATGGGGCGTGGGCGAACCTGCGTTCCACCCATTGCGCGATCACCTGGCCGCTGCGATGCACCACGATGGCGCCCAGGATCAACCCGACCGAGAGTGCGGCAAAGGCCAGTCCTACTCTCTGAAACACAGCCGGATGAGGGAGCCTTCTGGGAGCAATTGCCAGATAAACCGCGCTCAGCAGCAATACCGTGAAAGCTGCGATGTCGAAAATCCGTTCCACCGCCCACACGCCAAGCTGAGATGAAAAAGTCAGCTTTTCGCGGCGAGCGATGAGAAATGGCCGGATCAGCTCTCCCGGACGGCCCAGCAGAGCGAGGCCGGTGAAGCCGATGACTGTGGGAGCAATCATGCCGATCGAGGATGCCTTCGGACGCACCGGCTGCAGAAAGATCTTCCAGCGGATCGCCCGCATCACGTACGCGAGGTAAATCAGCGAGATGCCGTGCACGATGTGCACCCAATGCAGGTGTCCGGTCTGGCTTAGGAAGGTTTGCCAGTCAAAGTTGCGCCAGGTGCGAAACTGTTCATAGATCAACACCCCGAGCACAGCCGCGACTAGCCCGTAAATATACATGCGTTTTTTTGCCATCTAATAGGGACGCCCCAACGACCGGTAACAAAGTAAGATTTCGACTGAGTTTGTCTGTGCCAAGGTAAATGACTGGTCGGTGCTGGTCAAACGCGGCAATGAGATCGGAACCTGAAGAGTTCCGCCCTTCAGTGCGACGGCTGGTTCGACGATTCGAGGCTGGCCGTGGACTGCGCCACCACTTTGTGATTGCTTGGAGCGTGAGCGTGCTTGGCTGTTGCGGCGGCCGCTTTGGCCGCTTTCTGCTCGGCGATCTTCTTGCGGTTGTAGTCGCGCACAATGCGAGCTACATACGCCCGGGTTTCGTAGTAGGGAGGCACGCCTCCATATTGCTCCACCCGCTGCGGACCCGCGTTGTAAGCGGCCAGTGCCTTTACCATATCGAAGTTGTAGCGTTCCAGCAGTTCTCGCAGATAGCGAGTGCCCCCATCCACGTTGGCAGTCGGGTCGAAAGGGTTCGAGACGCCCAGTTTCGAGGCCGTCTGTGGCATCAGCTGCATCAGGCCGCGTGCCCCTTTCGGGGAAACTGCGTGAGGATTGAACCCGCTCTCCGCGTGGATTACGCTATTCACCAGATCGGGATCAATCTGCTGCCGGCTGCTTATGCTGCTGATGACGTCGGCCAACTTCTGCGGGTTCTGCGGAGTTGGAGCAGCCGCGATGGGATGTTGTGCTGGAACCGCGGGCGCAGGCGGAAGCGGCGCCGGAGTCAAATCCTTCTCGTAGTGGTCAATCTCGACGGTCGGGATATCCACAAATCCGGCTTTATCGTTTCCCATGTAAAGGCGAGTGACCCCGCCGACTAGTTCACGCCGCTCGTGGCGAATGGAAAACCCGTTGCGCAGGATCGCCAGGTCCGCCGCCAAAGATGGTATCGCCAGAAGCGACAAGACCAACCCTAGAGCGAGTTTTCGGGAGAATGACATTATTCCACGGGCACTATACGCTGACTCTTGAGATGCTGAGAACCTGCTCAACCGCCGCGGCTACGCCATTCTGGTCATTGGGGAGTGTAATCGGCCAGCCCCGCCGGCGCAGCTCTTCCGACGCATTTCCCATGATAAACGGGACTCCGGCGAAGGCAAGCATTTCTATATCGTTATAGTTATCACCGATGGCCATGACCTGTTCCCTGGGGATGGCGCGGTAATTGGCCCATCGCTTTAGCGCGTGGCCCTTAGAACAGCCGGGATTGAGAACGTCCAGCATAGACAAATCGCGGGCCGGGTATTCTGTGCGCAAAACCGTGACTTCTTCTCTGACGCCGCTGGCGGTCAGCGTAGCCAGGGCCTGCTGCATACGCGGAATTGCTCCGCAAAACATGGCCTGCACTGGATCACTGGTAAGCGAATCCTCGAGCGGAATCACGAAGTCGATGTATTGCAGGTTCTTTTCCAGCCAGCGCTGAATGCTCGTGGTCAAATCCTGCATGTGCTCCAGCACAATCGCGCCCTTGGTTTCTTTGTCGAAGGTCAACACGGTGTTTCCCCGGAACTCACGCATGGCGCCGCATAATCTGCGGCAGGTTTCCGCGGAAAGCAGGTCGCGGTGAAAGGTCTCACCGCTCAGCGACCGGGTAACCGCGCCGTTGGAACTGATTACCCAAAGATCGAAGCCGAGCTGTTTGACGATGGGGAGCGCGAAGGTGTGCCGCCGCCCGGTCACCACGATGACCTCGACTCCTTCGGCATGGGCGCGGCGCAAAGCCGCCAGATCAACTTCTGAAATATGGAATTCGGGGTTCAACAGGGTGCCGTCGATGTCGACGGCCAGCAGCCGGATGGGAAGTTTCACCACCGATGATTCTAACATCGGCGCCCAGTCCTGCCCTATCCGGTCGGCGTCAGCTCGAGCGAGGCCGTTCTTCAGATGGAGCGAGAACTTGCCCTGAGCGAGCCCGAGTGAAGCGAGGCGAGTCGAATGGGGATCTGGCGCGCATCGTCACGGTTGTCAGAGGGATGAAGTCACCTGCTCGCCATCGCTCGTTCCACATCGGCCGCGGTGCTCGGCAGATCGGCAGTCAGTTTGATCAACTTGCCATTCTGGTCGACGTAGAAAATGTCTTCGATCCGTGCGCCAAGTTTTTCTTCCGGAATATAAATGCCCGGTTCGATGGTAAAAACCATCCCCGGCCCTAACGGAACGTCATAATCGCCTTCATCGTGGACGTTGAGCCCAACGTAGTGACCAAGCCCGTGAATAAAGTATTTTCCCAACGGCTCGCCGTGCAGGTCTTTGCCGTGTGTGTTGATGTATTTGTACGCGACATCATGGAGGGAATTCGCCCGGTCTCTTGCTATATGCGAAGTGCCGGACTGAAACGCGGCGATAGCCGCCTGTTGCGCGCCCAGAACGATGTCGTAGATTTCGCGTTGCCGAGCGGTAAATTTTCCGGTGGCAGGCAGAGTGCGCGTGATGTCGGAGGCATACATGGAGTACTCGCCCGCAGCATCGATTACGATCAGGTCCCCGGCCTCGATGGGAGCGGAGTCCTGCGAGTAATGCAGCACGGTGGAATTGAATCCTGTTCCAACAATCGGAGCGTACGCGGGGCGTTCACATCCCCGTTTGCCCCATTCATATTGCAGCAGAGCGGAAATCTCGCGTTCTGTCATGCCCGGCTTCATTGTGTGCATAGCGGCAAGATGCGCGGCAATCGAGGCATCGGTTGCTTTGCGGATCAGTTCGATCTCTCCGCTGTCCTTATAAGTGCGAAGTGAAGCCAGCGTTGGCCGAACATCCTGAAAAGAAATCGACACCGGGAATGCATTTGCCCGCCGCAGCCAGTCGACCGGTTTTTCAGAGTTTGAAATCTCCTCAGGCCCGGGAACATCGGTGAACACGACGGCCCCGCGCAAAGGCAGAAGGCGAACGAGTTCCGATCGCATATTGTCCAGCGATTCCACGCGGTCGAAGCCGGTGATCTTGGAGGCATCGGGATTTTCCGGGCCTAGCTTCGGCCCTGTCCATTTTTCCTGCGAAGGATTGCGCTGCGGCAGGAACAGAATTTCCGAATAGGGATGGTCTTCCGTCTTGGCGGCGATCAGCAGCGCCGCTCCCGGCTCAGGCCAGCCAGAAAGGTAGTAAAAGTTGTCGTCGGGGCGATAGCCGTACAGATCGTTGGGTCCCTCGGCTTCGTTGGGCGCGAACAGCAGGACCACGCCATTCAGCCTTGCCGCCAGCGTCTGGCGCCGCATCCGGTAATTTGCATTCGGTTGACGATCGAGGGCCGAAACCAGCTGGCTGAAAAGACAAAAAAACAGCAGGGCCTTCCGCATTCTCATTTTCAATTTGTCCGGCTTACCTGGGAGTGCTGATTACTGACTTTTGCGCTGCCACAAACGCGTCCACGTTGCTCTTGTCGACCAGCGACGATCCTGTATCCACAAATGTTGGGACGGGCGAAAAGCTGTCCTTGGCCCAGTCCGCGTCAAGAGTTTTGAGTTTGTGGTGGTACAGGTCGTCAAGCATTTTCAGTCCGACAAAGGTCATGGTAAATGGCTTCTGTGAAATTGTCGCGGCAATTACACCCTTGCGAATCCAGTCCAGCGTGTCGGGATCGGTGTCCATGGCCATCACCACCTTGCCCTTCACGCCGTTATTGTTGAGCACAGTCGCGACTTCCTTACCCGAGAGCGCCTCCAGGCAGACAAAGGCGTCGGTCCGCTCCTTCTTCTCCTGGCCGAGAATTTGTGTGGCGCTGTCGAAGGCGACTCGTGGGTCGCCCTTGAAGTCCACGATGTGCGTGATCTTGATTTGCGGAAAAGCCTCGAGCGCATCGCGGTAGCCACGCAGGCGCTCTTTCATGTTAGTGGTCTCTGGGATGGTGAGGACGGCCACATTGCCCTTGCCGTTCAGTTCTTTCGCCAGGCGGCGGCCACCGATCAGTCCGGCCTGATAGTTGTCCGTGCCAATGAAGAACAGGCGTTTGCTGGTGGGTGCGTCCGAGTCCACGGTGATTACAGGAATGCCGGCGGTAACGGCGCCGTCAATATCGTCCTTCAAGACACCCGGATCGGCGACTGAGACCAGGATCCCGGTAGCTTTCTGCTGCACCGCTTGCTGAAAAGCTTGCTGCTGGGCCTTGGGATCGTAGGTATCAGGCCCGCTGAATTTCGCCCACACCCTCAGCTGCGATGCCGCCTGAGTAAAGCCCGCGCCGGCGGTTTGCCAGTAGGGTATCTGGATGTTGTCAGAAATAAGGAAGTACTTTTCGTTGTCATCGTGCCCGGTTCCACAACTAAGCGATAGAACCAGCACCCAACTGAGAAGTAGCGAGGAAAAAAGCTTGCGGCGTGAATTCATCGGATCCTCCTGGGAGCAACCGACGTGAATGCGCCCGGCCGGGCGCGAAGACGGTAGGCATTCTACCCCCGGCGGCAAGCAAAAGCTAAGAAATGTGCCGGGAACTCGCTAGACGCCAACCGGAAAAGGCTTGGTGTGATTTTCCGCGCCCAGTGAAATGCCAGTGAACCGGCCCTGCAGCAGAGACATGAGTCCCGTGTACCAGTATCCGACGACAAACAAAATAAGGAAGGGCACGGTGATGTAGTTCTCGTTATCGAGCGCGTAATAGACAGTCAGGGCGAAATAACTGCCGATCAGCAGTTCAACCCAGGGAATCCATCCCAGTCGCCGGCGATAGGTGCGATCGCGAACTTTATCCTTCTTCGATTCCACGCGGTATTTGGGAGTCCGGGCAAAGGCGGTCTGTTTTCCCACCAAAGCCTCCAGGACCGCGCGCGTGTTGGTAATGGTCAATCCGATCCCCAGCGCCATAAGAAAGGGAAGATAAAGAAACGTCCGTGGCCAGTTCCTGGGAAACAGCTCACGCTGCGAAACCAGATAGAAGCTGGAAATCGAGAAGGTCGACGCCAGAAACAACGGCACGTCGATGTAGAGCATCTGGAACCAGCCCTGATAGAAGCGGATGATCATCGCTGGCAGCAGTAATACCGACAGCACAATCATCAGCGGATAGCTGAGATTCGCCGTCAGGTGGTACCACGCTTCCAGTTTCACGCGAAACGGCTGATCACTGTGGAGCACCTTGGGTAGAATTTTCTTGGATGTCTGGATCAATCCTTTGGCCCAGCGCGCTTGTTGCGTCTTGAACGCAGTCATTTCAACTGGCAGTTCGGCCGGGCATTCCACGTCCTGCAGATAGAGAAACTTCCATCCCTTGAGCTGAGCGCGGTAAGAGAGATCGGTGTCTTCGGTCAGCGTGTCGTGCTGCCAGCCGCCCGCCTCATCGATCGCCTGCCGCCGCCATAACCCGGCGGTTCCGTTGAAGTTGAAAAACACACCACTGCGCGCGCGGCCGGAGTGCTCCAGTACGAAATGCCCATCGAGCAGAATGGCTTCAACCTCAGTGAGAAAAGAATAGTGACGGTTAATATGCGTCCAGCGCGTCTGCACCATTCCGATCTTGGGCTCGGTGAAGTGATGGATGGTCTTCATCAAGAAATCCGCGGGCGGGACGAAATCGGCATCGAAAATAGCGACAAACTCGCCCGTCGCCGTTTGCAGGCCGTGGGCCAGCGCTCCTGCTTTGTACCCCTCGCGGTTCGAGCGGTGATGGTAGGTAATCGGGAATCCCCGCGCCGCGTGGTATTCCACCAGACCACGGGCCACGGCTTGAGTTTCATCGGTCGAGTCGTCCAGCACCTGAATGTCCAGCTTGTCCAGCGGATACTGCAGGCGGCAGATTGCGTCCAGCAGCCGCTCTACCACAAATTGCTCATTAAAAATTGGAAGCTGCACCGTCACTCGGGGCAGCTCGGCAAAATGGCTGGACGGTTCCGTCGTGCGGTTCTTCCGGTTCTTGTAGTACAGGTAAACCAGCGTGTAGCGATGCACGCCATACGAAGCCAGCAGAATCAGAACAATGAAGTAGGGAATCAGCAACGCCATGTCAAAGGCGTTGGCGTGGTACAAACCCTTGAATGTCGTGTCAAGCAAATGCTGACGGATGTATTGCCCAACGCCCCTGGAGGCGGCAAAGGCGGCCAACGCCGCCGGCCGGGATGTGAACATCAGGTTCAGCACGCGAAGTCCCGTAAGTCCCGTTATTCTACCGGATTAGGATAGCAGCGTGGTTACCGCACGTTGCCCCGTAATCCGCCTACCTGCGCCAATGCCACCTCGCTCCCTTCAGGAACGATGAACGCATCCACGCGCAGACCCACGGGTAGGTCGGCCGCAGTCGAATCGAGCTCGATGAGAGTTTCCAATATCTTCTGATCGACGCGCTCCGTGGGTTCGTCGGTGCGGACATTCTTTGGCCCGAGCTGCTCACCCACCCGCACCACCCGTCCCCAAAATTTCTGTCTCCCGAAAGCATCGGCGGTCACATAGGCTTTCTGCCCGACTTGCACTTTGCTGACGTCGGTTTCATCCACGTCCACGCGCACCCGCAGCACTTGCTTATCCCCGATAGTCAGAACCGGATCGGGCGCGGTCGCAGAATTGGAAACGCTTTCTCCGTTGCGGTGGTGCTTGCGCAGAACCGTGCCCTCAATGGGCGAGCGGATGAAAGTTTTCTCATAGCGCGCTTCAGCTTCCTGCAACTGGGCTTTCGCGAGTTGCAATTCCGCTTCCGCCAGAGAGCGATCTTCCTCACGGGCACGGTCATCTACCAAGGAATGGTGATCCGCCGCTGCCTGGTACTTCGCTTTGTCGACCTCGTATTCGCGCGCATACTGTTCCTCTTCTTCCCGGGAAATAACTCCAGCCGCGAAAAGCTTTTGATGGCGCTCCATCTCGGAACGGGCATTGTCCATGATCGCCCGCGCTTCATCCACCGCGGACCAGGCCTCCGCGCGCTCCTGTCTGCGTGCTCCGTTCACCACTTTGCGCAAGGCCGCATCTTTAGCGCCCACTTCGGCCTCGGCGGATTTCACTTCCGCCAGGTAGTCGGCATTCTCCAGCACGGCCAGAACCTGCCCGCGGTGAATGGTGTCGCCTTCTTCCACATTCACGGACTTGAGTTTGCCACTTAACTCTGAGCCAATTTTGATGTTCTCCGATACCGGCTCAACTCGGCCCGGACCAGCGATAAGGTTTCCGACTGCGCGTGATTGTGTGTCAGCGGCAGGAGATGGCGCGGAACCAGCCCGCGAATGTGTGGAAGCCAAAGTTATGGATATCGTGGCGATGAATGCGGCGACGGCGATCAGGACGATTGTTCTCTTTGACATAAGACTTCTCCCGCAAATACTCGGCCCATCAGGCCAGGTTGAAATTCGGTTGCGGCATCCCGTGGACCAGAAGCCCCGCGGGCACGGCAGGTTCATGAAGTTCCGGTTGCGCGATCAATCCATCTTCAATTTTCACGGTCCGGTCAGCGAATCCCAGCACGCGCGAGTCATGGGTGACGATGACCACCGACCTCCCGCGCTGGTGCGCCAGTTCGCTCATCATCTGCATGATGTTCCGTCCAGTCTGCGAATCGAGCGCGGCGGTAGGTTCGTCCGCCAGGATGATCTGCGGCTCTCCCGCCAGGGCTCGGGCAATCGCTACGCGCTGCTTTTGTCCGCCGCTCAAGTCAGCAGGAAAGCTGTCTTGCTTTCCGCCCAGCCCGACCTGCTCCAGAAGTTCCCAGGCCCGTTTCTTTGCTTTTGAAGCCGAGACTCCCTTGAGATCAAGCATCAGCTCTACGTTTTCCGCAGCGGTGAGCGTAGGGAACAGATTGAATCCCTGAAATATGAATCCGATATGCTGCAAGCGCACCGCTGGAAGCTCTTTTTCCCTTAGGCCCGTGATCTCTTTTCCCGCAATCCGCACGCTGCCGGAGCTGGCCGTCAGAATGCAGCCCATGATCGACAGCAGCGTAGTTTTGCCGCTGCCCGAGGGCCCGACCAGCATCAACAGCTCTCCGCTGCGCACTTCAAGGTCGATTCCCCGTAACGCCGGCACTTTCGCGCTACCTTCTGCGTAGGTCTTCGTAAGTTCACGAACTGCTATGGCGGGTTGCACCGTTCCTCCTTGGAATGACACCGCTTGAAACTAACCTCTGAACACCATCGCGGGATCGAGCCGCGTGACCTTGTTGATGGACACCAGCGCCGCTCCAACGCACATCAGCAGCGTCAAGAAAAACATTCCCACTGCCATGGGCACAGGAAGCAAAATCGCGGCGCCGCCCTTTTGGCTGGCATGCACCACGAACATGCTCACGATCATGCCGAGCACGTATCCGATCACCGCGCTGATGGCCGCCTGTTTGATGATCACTCGATACACATAAGAATTCGGAGCACCCATCGCCTTCAACGTTCCGAATTCCTTCAGGTGGTCGACGGTAGTGGCGTAAATCGTTTGCGCGACCACGACAAATCCGACCACCAGCCCCAGCAATGCTGCGAGCAACACCGCGACGCCCGCTCCCGTGGTGAACATCCAGTACACCTGCGTCATCCGGCTGAACTGCGGTCCGGTAAAGACCTCGATGCTCCGCACTTCGCCCAGAATGTCATGCCGAACCTGCGCCAGGTCCGCGCCCGGAGCCGCCTTCACCAGGATGTAGGTGGTTTCATCCTCGGGTGTTGAGGTGTAGTCCTGCGCGCGTTTGAAAGTGGTGAACACGTAAGGAGAGGTGGTGAATGCCCGGATGCCGCGCGTAAAGCCGACCACGCGAGCGCGATGCCCGCCCACCTCGAACAACTCGCCAATGCGCGTTACGCCAAGCTTCTTTTTGTAAATTTCGTCAACGACTACGGCGTCCGGGGCCTTCAAATCTTCGACGTGGCCTTCCACCAGATTCCAGGGACGGCCCAGAGCCGAGTCGGGATTGAATCCCACGATCTGTACTGATTCCTGATGTCCGTTGGGTTGCTTCCACTGCGTCCAGCGGGTAAGGAACTTTTGCGCCTCGGCCACGCCGGCAACCGCACGCACTTGATAGAGCTTGCGTTCGCTGAACGGAACCCCCTGCTCGATATAGGGCACATTCTTCGACGCCACCCACAAATCGGCGCCGGAGTTGTCGATCAAGTTGGAAGTCGTCGTCGTGAAGCCGACGAACAGACCCAGCTCCACCACGATCAGCACCACGGCAAAAACGATCCCCGTCAGCGTCACCGTCAAGCGGACTTTGTCGTGGAACAGATTGCGCTGTGCCAGAGGAGGCATGACTACTTGGCCTCCTTGAGCAACCCGCGCAGGTTCGCGTCGAGCATTAGCTCGGCACGGTCCTTGATCGGGCGCCAGTCGACCCAGGCGTCGTTGCATTTCGCGATGTGCAAAGAGATCACGCCGTGCACCGCTGCCCACAGGGTTTGGGAAATCAGCTCAGCGTCCTTTAGCTCATCCCGGAAGCAGCCTGCGTCGATGGCCTGCTGGACGCTCAGCTTCAAAAACGCGTAGGCATCCATTTCCGGATTCCCTTTGATTTCCTCATCTTCCTCGTTGAGCCCTTCGAGCGGATGGGGAGTCATGAACATCAGCTTGTAGTGGTTGGGAAACTGAACGCCGAAGTCGACGTAGGTGCGCCCGATGTGGCGCAGCCGTTCTACCGGATCGAGCGATCCTGCCCCGCTCTGGAATATTTCCGCCAGACGCCCGAAATCCTCGTGACAAAGCTCGCGAAACAGCTCTTCCTTGTCGGCGAAGTGCACGTAAATGGCGGTGGGGGAGTATTCGATCTTCTCCGCGACCTTCCGCATGGAGACGCCGTCGTAGCCTTCTGTGATGAACAGCTCACGGGCGGCGTCGAGAATCTTGTCCCGAGTCTCCGACTTTTCCCGCTCCCGCCGTTCTTTAACTCCCATAACGATGATCCCTTGGTTAACGATGTTAAGTTAACATTGTTAACTTACATCCCGCCGTACATCTTGTCAAGAGTTTTCTTCGATCTTTTATTCAGGATGAACTAGGGCCAGTTTGGAGGGTCGGCTGACTTCGCAGGATGCCCCGTGCGGCGTTGTGCGACCGGCGCACAAGACGGCAAGAGTCGAGGACCGGGTTAGGGGGGTCTCCGGCCGCGAGCGCCCTTGCAGAGAGGATCGAACTCAACAATGTCAGTTTGGCTGATTCGCTCCCGAGCCCTCGACCTTCAGCACGATGCTTTTGTGGTCGCCTTCATCCACATGCAGGGTTTGTCCAGCACCCTCATGTGCCTTGCGAAATTCGGGACTCCGAAAGTCGTAAAAGTCCCCTTCCGGGTCATCTAGCGCCATCATCCTGTAACCGCCGGGATTGAGACCGCGCAGTTTGAAGTGGCCGTGCTGGTCGCTTTCTGCCTGCTGGTAGAGATCGCGACGCTGGCGATTTGCGTCCGGGATCAGAACCACATCGGCATCGGCAACTGGCTGATTCTTGTCGTCAACAACCGCGCCCTCCACCGTGGCGCCCTTTGAACTGACGACGACGTCTAAGGACCAAAGACCTCCGTTGACCGTGAACCCGCTATCGGCTATGTCTTTGCCGCCCGCGTTGATGGATTTCACAAAGTAATCGCGTAGCGCAGCCAGTCCGGAAAAGACCCATCACATGGTAGTCACCGGGGGGAACAGTTTTCATGTCAAATGAGCCGTCTTGTTTCAGTTGGGCTGACGTTTCACCTTCGCCCGCAGGCCGCATTCCTCCCGACTTCGAATCGTCATCATTGGCAAGCACCAGGGTGGCGCTGGCCCACTCAATCTTCTGACCGTTTTCCATGCGGAGCTGACCGCGCACTTCACTGTTGGGAACAGGTGTGAGGCGCACGTTTTCGACGTCAGCCTCTTTTACTTCGATCTTCTGAGCGGCTTGCATTGTCTGGCGAATGTCGCCCGTCGTGGTCATGAGAAAAACTTCGTAGGAACCTGGCAGCACTTTGCGGAGCTCGAACGAACCGTCCTTCTTCACCTCTGTCTCGGACGAGGACATCGGCCATCCGCTGTCTTTCGAGCTGAATATCACCGCAAGGCCAGGATCAAGAGGAATGCCAGACACTGTTCCTCGAACGCGGAAAGCCGGGCCATATACCAGCGCGAAATTTGCCGGGAAACTCATCCCCTGCGTGAAGTTCAACTGCCGCACCTTGCGCCTTCTCGGTGGTTCCCGGATAGTAGGTGATGTAGGGAATCGGCTTTTTGTCGCTCACCTCGCGCCATTGGAACGATTGCCTTTCGGAGCTGGCCGTGATCAGGTACCGGCCGGGATCAAGGTTGCTGATTCGATATTCGCCCAGATCATTCGTGTTTGCAGAAAGGCCAAAGTTGCGGTAGCGGGAACCGGTGTAACGGTGGGCCACAACGGTGACGTCCGGACCGGGTCGCCGTCGTTATCAAGAATTCTTCCGGCGATGACCGCGGCAGGCTGCAGTGCGGAAAACGAGATCCTTCAACTCCTGGCCGGGATCGAGCGTGAGCAATCGCTGCCTGCCGTGTTTGGCCGCGCTGGAAAACCCGCTATGGTCCACCCTCAGCAGGTACTGGCCAGGTTTGATGTTGTCGATCTTGAAGCGACCTTCAGGATCGGTATCGGCGGTGTAGGTTGTTCCGTCTTCCTGATCGGCTGGAGTCAGCTGGATAGTCGCTTTGCGGATGGGCCGATCCGCCGGGCTCCTGAACCACCTGGCCCGCGACCGTGCATTTGGCGGGTTCTTTTCTTATCTTGTCATTAGGAGCAGGGGATTAGGGGCGAGTTTGGGCCGCAAGGGCTGCAGCGAGCAGAACAGCGAATACGAGCGAGAGGCAAGACTTCATAACCAGCTCCCGCGATGGGGGAACATCATTTTACCCCGACGTAGGCCTTCCCGAAAGCAACCAAAGTGCAGAAACGAGTGCAGAAACCGAAGAGCGTTATTCAACTAGGTCAGTTGGGCTGATTCACCCCCGAGCTCTCGACCTTCAGCACGATGCTTTTGTGCTCGCCTTCGTCCACATGCAGGGTTTGTCCTGCCCCATCGTGGGCCTTGAGGAATTCTGGACTGTGAAAGTCCTCTTCTTCCGGGTCTTCGAGCGCCATCACCGTGTAACCGCCGGGGTTCAGACCGCGCAGTTTGAAGTGGCCGTGCTGGTCGCTTTCTGCCTGCTGGTAGAGATCGCGACGCTGGCGATTTGCGTCCGGGATCAGAACCACGTCGGCATCGGCAACCGGCTGGTTCTTATCGTCAACAACGCGCGCCCTCCACCGTGGCGCCTTTTGAGCTGACGACAATGTCTAAGGACCAAAGGCCGCCGCTGACGGTGAACCCGGTATCGGCTACGTCTTTGCCGCCCGCGTTAATGGATTTCACAAAGCAATCGCGAAGCGCGGCCAGGCTAGAATAGACCATCACGCGATAATTGCCGGCGGGACAGTTTTCATATCGAATGAGCCGTCCTGCTTCACTTGGGCTATCGGTGGTCTCGCGTTCGCCCCCGAACTCTCCCCCGAACGTCGGAAGGGTCGTCGCTGGATGAAGCAACAGGCGACGCCCGCCCCAGTCGACTTTCTGACCGTTCTCCATACGGAGCTGACCTCGCACTTCACTGGTGGCAACAGGCGTGAGGCGCAAGTTTTCGAGGTCAGTATCTTTGACTTCGATCTCCTGAGCGGCTTGCATGGCTCTGGGGCAGTGCTCGTCATGGTTCATCAGCCAAACGAAATAGGAACCTGGCAGGACGTTGCTGATCTCGAACGAGCCATCTTTCTTGACCTCTGTTCGGAAGCAGCCACCGGCCATCCAGCGTCCTTCGAGCCGAAGCATCACCGAGAGGTCCGTGCCTCCGGTTATGGGAACGCCGGAAACGGTCCCTCGAATGCGAAAGGCTGGGCCATACGCCAGCGCGAAATTTGCGGGGAACTCATCGCCCGCGTGAAGCTCAACCGGAACAGCCTGGGCCTTATCGGTCGTGCCCGGATAGTATGTGACATAGGGAACGGCTTTCTATCGCCTTCCGACCTGACTCCGTTGGAAGAACTGAATTTCCGGATTCGCAGTAACCAGGTACCGGCCGGGCCGAAGATTGCCGATCCGAAACTCACCTAGATCATTGGTTTGCCCGGAACCCAGAACACCGCGCCGGCGGTCCGAGCCTTGGTAGCGTGTGACAACGACGTAGGCGCCTGGCGACAGGGTCGCCATCGTTGTCGAGAATTTTGCCGGTTATCACCGCGGAGGGCTGCAGCCGTAAAACGAGATCCTTCAACTCCTGGCCGGGATCGAGCGTGAGCGATCTGCCTCGGCGCTGCTTGGCCATCCTTGAAAATCCGCTGTGCTCCGCCCACAGTGTGTACTGGCCAGGTTTGATGTTGTCGATTTTGAAGCGACCCTCAGGATCGGTATCGGCGGTGTAGGTTGTGCCGTCTTCCTGATCGACTGGAGTCAGTTCGATTGTTGCTTTCCGGATCGGCCGCCCACCGGGCTCCTGAACAACCTGGCCTGCCACCATGCATTTGGCTGGCTCTTTGTCTTTATCTTTGTCATTAGGAGCAGGGGCATTAGGGGCAGTGGTTTGGGCCGCAAGGATAGCAGTGAGCAGAACAGCGAATGCAAGCGAGAGGCAAGACTTCATAACAGCTCCCGCGATGGGAACACCATTTTAGCCGAAAGTCAGCTTCCCGAAACGGGAAAAGCGACACACGCCGTTGTGACAGACAACCAAGCATTCGGGTCGCACAGCGGTATAGGTTGGCAGGCGGTGGGCCTGTGGTGTAATGGCAGCACGGAACCCCATCAAGGTTACAGGTGCGGGTTCGAGTCCCGTCAGGTCCACACCCTTGGGTAACCAAGGTTGGCCTCAAAGTGCCAAAGTGGGAGAGCTGGGCGAGATGGGGCGTCCGGTTCTTCTCAAGGCAGCTTGACTTCAATTTTGCGTGAAGGAATAATGAAAGTGACCTTGATGGGGTGCCGTGCATCCGGAAGCGGCCTCGGCGTACGAGGCCGTTTTCATTTTGCGGTTAGGTGTTAAAGACGAAGCTCAGTTCAGGAAATACTGCCGATACAGCGTGTCACGCTGGGCAGGCTTGAAGCCGGCGTCGCGGATGATGCGGCGCAACTCTTCTTCCGTGGTGCAGTTGGTCACGCCGGCGGCGCGGACCACGTTTTCTTCCAGCATCACCGAGCCCACAT
This sequence comes from uncultured Acidobacteriota bacterium, assembly GCA_963759395.1. Lineage (GTDB taxonomy): Bacteria > Acidobacteriota > Terriglobia > Terriglobales > Acidobacteriaceae > CAVWZH01. The sequence goes on from CAVWZH010000007.1 coordinate 1,948,273, forward strand.
CGTTTCCGCCAAAGCGCAAGCCAAGCTGGCAAACTTTCAATCCCTGCGTGACCCAGCTCGACTGCACGTTGAGGAAGTTCGAAAGGTAAAGCCGCGAGATGGCCAGCACTTTCAGATATTCGACGGCGGTGGCCTCATCCCAGTGGCGGCCGCCGAGAGCGGTGTTGGCCGGCTGGAAGCTCCAGGGAATAAAGGCAGTGAATCCGCCGGTTTCTTCCTGCAAATCGTAAAGCCGCTGGAAATGATTGACGCGGTGTTCGTATTTTTCGCCGACGCCGAACATCATGGTTGCGGTAGTCCTCATGCCAAGTTGATGCGCTGTGCGATGCACGTTGATCCAATCGTCAGTCAGGCATTTGAGACGGGCGATTTTGTAGCGCACTTCGTCGTCGAGAATCTCCGCTCCACCGCCAGGGATGGAATCGAGGCCGGCATCGCGCAAACGCGCAATGGTGTCGCGAATGGTCAGGCTGCTGTATTCGGCGATGGCAATAATCTCTGACGCGGAATAGCAGTGCAGATGAACTTTGGGAAAACGCTGCTTGATGCCGCGCAGCATCTGCTCATGCCAGTCGATCTTCAGATCGGGATGCAGGCCGCCCTGCATCAGAACTCCCGTTCCGCCCAGTTCCACGGTCTCGCGAATCTTTTCGTAGATGGTGTCAAAATCGAGGATGTAGCCTTCTTTGGCTTTGGGCCCTTTGAGCGGACGGTAGAAGGCGCAGAAGGTGCAATACTCGGTGCAGAAGTTCGTGTAATTAATGTTGCGATCAATGATGTAGGTGGCCACGCCCTCAGGATGAAGCTTGCGGCGGACGGCGTCGGCTTCCATGCCGATGCCGATCAGGTCGTCGGATTGGAACATCTCAAGAGCTTGCTGTTTGGTCAAGGACATGGCGACAGCTCCAATTCTAAAGGAGGGCGGCGGGTTGTTCCAAATCAGATAGGTTGATCTTAGAACTCTGCGTCCTCTGCGGCGTTTCTCGGCGAACTCAACGGTTACAAGACTTTCGGGCTTGAGCGGGAAACAAGAGCTCTTAACCGCGGAGAACGCAGAGGAATTCCGCAGAGTTCGCGGAGAAAACTAGTCCAGACGCTACCGGCCCTCAGGCGGCGTTGCGGCCAGTGAGGCCAGCTTCCTTCTTCTTGTAGCGAAAGTATTGAATCAGCGTCAGCGCCGAACCGAGAACTGCAAGTCCGACCAGGATTGCAGATCGCCTCTTTGTTGTACCGGGCGAAGAAGCGCAGGATGTGCCGTCCATAGACGAAACCCAGTGCGGCGACGATGAAGTAGCGAATTGCCCGGCCCAGCGTGAGGGCGATCAGGAATTTCTTGCGCGAGTATTGCAGTGCGCCGGCCGCCAGGAGAAACGGGACAAAAGGAAACGGCGGAGGCATGAGGGCGGGAATCGCCACGGCGCTGAATCCCCAGCGTTGAAATATTCCGCAAACTTGCGCCGCCCTTTTTTTCGAGAGCTTGCGTTCGATAGTTTCTTTGCCGCCCTGGCGGGCCAAGTTGTAAGTGATGTAGCCGCCGATGACGGCGCCCAAGGTCGCCATCACGGCATAGTAGGGCCAAGGTTCGTGGTGACGCGCGGCCAGCCAGATAGTTAACACGTCTACGCTGCCAGTCAGCGGGACCACGGAATTATCGGCAATTCCCAGTGGGATGAGTCCCACTCCTCCCAGGTGACGCAGCTGACGCCAGAGAGGAACCGCAAACAAAGGTAGATGGGGCAGCATTCGGTTTGGTGAGTTTACAGGGCAGGCTTGGGTTAGACCAAGTGATTACAGCACCACTGACCCCATTAAACAATCGCCGCGTTCGCAGCGCCCAGGAAGCACAGTTCCGGAGCCGGCGGCAGGGCTCCGATCTCAGCCGCGTAGCGGTAGAACAGCTGCAACCCCTCCAGGCAGCCGGGATCGAGTTCGTAGTGGATGTTCTCCGTCAGATAGCTGCGAACCTGATCTTCGCTCAGACCGACCCGCGGCGCCCATTTGAAGGCGATTTCGTGGATGCTTCGAGGCCAAAGTCCGAGGTCACGGGACCGCTGGAATATCGCTGGAAGATCCAGAGACGGCGCTTCGCTGCAACGCATCCCGCCGAACCGCCCAAAACGCGAATACAAACGGCTTGCCGGTATAGCGAATCCATTCTTCGGCGAGATCGTAAGTGACGTAACGCGAGCGATCGACCCGCAGCGCCGGATCGCCGATGAGCAGGCCGGCATCGTGGTGTTGCAGCATGGCGTCGATGTCGGGAGGCATGGAATGAAAACTGCGGCCTCCGCCCCAGAATTTTGCGAAGAGCACTTTGGTCAAGGCGACCGAAGTCATGGACGACGTGTCTAACGCGACCGTGCGAATCTTCTCCAGCGGGACTTTGCTGAGGAGAAGAATGGATCGGACGGCGCGCCGCGAAGCAATGGCGATCCGCGGAAGTACGACCAGGTCAGGGATGGTAGCGTACGCGGCGGCGGGAATGATCCCGATATCGGCAATACCCGCCCGCAGGGCTTCGGCGCAGCGGGAAGGCACGGTGAAAGAAATTTCAAACTCTGAACCGGCGTCTCCGTGCTCGAAATCCCACATGAGCGGGGCGGTATTGAGATAGGAAATGGCGGAAATACGCAGGCGTCTCATTGAAATCAGCTATTAGCTCTCGGCTCTAAGCTAACCCCTAGCTTTCGGAGTCCTTTTCAGGTGCAGGACCAGGAACGCTCTGAATTCTAACAAAGACGCGTGACATCTGACCTTGACAGCGTTTTGGCCCCGGACTATGACTGCGCGATCACCCGACCGCGGAGGTGCTGAAGTGTCAGAAGCCGCCATCATTAACCAAAATAAAGTCAACCCCAGGTTGATCAGGCCCAGGTTCAGCCGGGTAAAGCTCGCTCGATCGATGCGTCCACAGAATGCTGGCTGGCTTTGGCCCTGACGCCGGGGCTGGGGCCGACCCGAGCGCGCAAGCTGGTGGAACACTTCGGAGGCGTACAGAACATCTTCAAAGCTTCGCTGACGGAACTTGAAGCTGCGGGAATTCAGGCGGTTTCAGCCCAGTCGCTGGGAACGGGACGTTCGGCGGAATTAGCGCAGGAAGAAGTGATGCGCGCCGTCGCCGCGGGAGTGCAGGTGATTGGACTTGACGATGCCGCCTATCCTTCGCAGCTCAAGCAAATCTACGATCCGCCGTTAGTGCTCTACGTGCGCGGCAGTGTGGAAGTGATTTCGCAGCCGGGAATCGCGGTTGTGGGCACGCGGCATCCTACACCATACGGCTTGGGCATGGCGGAGAGACTGGCGTGTGATTTGGCGGCCCGCGGTCTGGTGATCTTCAGCGGATTGGCGCGCGGAGTCGACGCCGCCAGCCACCGCGGGGCAATCGCCGCCAAAGGCAAAACCGTTGCCGTATTTGGCACGGGGGTGGATGTGGTGTATCCCAAGGAAAACACGCGGCTGGTGGATCAAATGCTTGGGTTGGGCGGAGCTGTCATTTCAGAGTTTGCTTTGGGCAGCTTTGCCGCGCCGCAAAATTTTCCCATCCGCAATCGCATCATCAGCGGAATCTCGCTGGGTGTGCTGGTGGTTGAAGCTGCCGAATACAGCGGTACGCGCATCACTTCCCGGTGCGCACTGGAGCAAAACCGGGAAGTGTTTGCCGTCCCGGGTAACGCCACCAATAAAAATTCCTGGGGGCCGAACACATTGATCAAACAAGGCGCGAAGCTAGCCGCGACGTGGGAGGACGTTTGGGAAGAACTGCCGGCGGAAGTGCGACTTGCGCTGACTCCGGCAACCGGCAATGAATCGCCAGCGGGGCAAACTGCATCTCTATTCGGCGAGAACGAGCTGGGACCGCACGAGAAGAGGATCCTGGCCCTGCTGAAAGCGGATGAAGCCACGCACATTGACGAAATTGTCGAGCGGCTGGAACCAGAGGTGTCATCATCAGAAATTTTCGCCGCTTTGTTTGAGCTGGAGCTTGCAGGGAAGGTGCGGCAGCTTCCGGGAAAGAATTTCGTGAAGAGCTTTTAGCGAGCCGGCTGTTGGCTCTTGGCCTTTGGCTTTTGGCTCAAACCCCAGAAGGCTGGATTCGGAGGAGCGATGAGGAACTACAAGGATCTTCAGGTGTGGGAAAGGGCTCACAGATTGACTCTAGAAATCTACAGAAACACGAATGCCTTTCCCGCAGATGAGCGATACGGACTCACCAGTCACATTCGACGGGCTGCTGCTTCGATCCCAGCGAATCTCGCGGAAGGTTGCGGACGCAGGTCTGATGGAGAAATGGCGCGCTTTACCCAAATCGCGATGAGTTCGGGAGCGGAACTCTCTTACCATCTGTTGCTGGCACGCGATTTGAGCCTCATTGAGGCCGGACGATATGAAGCGCTGAACTTTGAATTGAACGGCGTGATGAGGATGCTTTCATCGTTCGCGAGTAAGCTCCGTGGAACACGCGCCGCTTAAGCCTTGAGCCAAAAGCTAAAAGCCAAGAGCCAAGAGCCAAGAGCGGTACCATCGAAACTTGTTGCTGGCTTGCCATTCGTGCTAGCTTCAAAACACAAAACCATTGATTGAGGACAAATTGGCAAAAGGTTTAGTCATCGTCGAGTCGCCTGCCAAGGCGAAGACCATCCAGAAATATCTGGGCAAGGGCTTCACGGTCGAAGCCTCGCTCGGCCACGTGAAAGATCTGCCCAAAAGCAATCTGGGCGTGGATGTCGAGAACGATTTCGAGACCGAATACGTTGTTATTCCGGGCAAAGAGAAAGTTCTGGCCAAGCTGAAAAAGCTGGCGGTATCGGCCGACACCATCTATCTGGCCCCTGATCCCGACCGCGAAGGCGAAGCGATCGCCGCCCATCTGGCAGAGGAATTGGGCAACGGTACAAAAGGGAAGAAGAAAAAGAAAAAAGACGAGGAGAATCAGCGCTTCCGCCGGGTGACGTTTAACGAGATCACCAAGCGCGCGGTCCAGGATGCGTTCGAGCATCCCCGCGACATTGATCAGCACCTGGTAGATGCGCAGCTGGCCCGCCGTGTGCTCGACCGGCTCGTCGGCTATCAGGTTTCGCCGTTGCTCTGGGATAAGGTGCGGCGCGGACTCTCTGCCGGTCGCGTACAAACCGTTGCTCTGCGTTTGATCGTCGAGCGCGAACGGGAAATCAAGGCGTTCGAAAAAAAGGAATACTGGACGATCGATGCGCATCTCGCTGCCGCCAAGCCCCCGGCGTTCGACGCCCGCTTTCTCGGCAAGGGCGAAGAGAAGATTGAGGTCAACAACGGCGAGGAAGCCGAGAAGATCCGCGCCGCGCTGGAAAAGGCCGATTGGGTGGTGCGCTCGGTCGATCGCAAAGAGCGCCGCCGCAATGCGTATCCGCCGTTTACCACCAGCAAGCTGCAACAAGATGCCTCGCGCAAGCTACGTTTCAGCGTTAAGCGCGCCATGATGATCGCGCAGCGCCTGTATGAAGGCGTGGAACTGGGCGAAGAGGGCTCGGTCGGCCTGATCACCTACATGCGTACCGATTCGACGCGCGTTTCAAACGAAGCGTTGACCGAGGTGCGGGAGTACATCAAGTCGCAGTATGGCGAACAGTATTTGCCGGGATCGCCGAACTTCTATAAAGAGAAGAAGGAAGCGCAGGGCGCGCACGAAGCGATCCGGCCGACTTCGGCGATGCGGCATCCCGAACAGATCAAGCAATATCTAAAAGAAGATGAGTTCAAAGTCTACAAGCTGATCTGGCAGAGATTTGTAGCTTCGCAGATCAATCCCGCCGTCTTCGACCAGACCACGGTCGACATCGATGCAAAATCTGGTTCTGACAACTTCTGGTTCCGTGTGACCGGGTCCGTGCTCAAGTTCGATGGTTTCCTCAAGGTGTACGAAGAAGCTAAAGAGGGCAAGGACGAAGAGGACGAGGAACTCAAGCACAAGTTGCCGGCGCTTGAAGCTGGGCAGAAGCTTACTCTGAAAGAGCTGAAACCGGAGCAGCACTTCACCGAACCACCGCCGCGCTATAACGAAGCTTCGCTGGTGAAAGAAATGGAAGAACGCGGAATTGGACGTCCTTCCACGTACGCGACCATTCTCAGCACCATCCAGGAGCGGCAGTACGCGCAGAAGCTGGGCGGAAAATTTGTGCCTACGGAAATCGGCCTGGTGGTGACCGATCTGCTGGTGGAAAATTTTCGCGACATTTTCGATATCCAATACACTGCCCGGCTGGAAGAAGAACTGGATGAGATCGAAGAAGGCAAAGAAACCTGGACGGGCGCGCTCGGCGACTTCTACAAAAGATTCGCCAAGGACCTCCGTTACGCTGAGAAGCACATGGAAAACATCAAGCGGATGGAGAAGCCGACCGACGAAAAATGCGAGCGCTGCGGCTCACCGCTGGTGATCAAGTGGGGCAAGCACGGGTCGTTTTACGCTTGCAGTTCGTACGATAAAGAAGATCCGAACACCTGCACCTTCACCAAGGAAAATCCCATAAATCTGCCTGATCTGGATTCGGCGGACATTCAGGAAACATCCCAGGAAGAATACTGCGAGAATTGCGGGCGGGTGATGGTACTGAAGCGCGGACGCTTCGGCCAATTCATGGCGTGCACGGGATACCCTGATTGCAAAACCACGCGCCGGCTGGACCAGGGGAAAAAAGTGCCGGATATTCCGCTCGACGAACTGTGCCCGAAATGCGGTCGCAACATGATGATCCGCCACGGCCGTTATGGCGAATTCACCGCCTGCAGTGGATATCCGGAGTGCAAATACGTAAAGCAAAATTTCATCGGCGTGAAGTGCCCGTTGTGCAAAGACGGAGACATCGTCGAAAAGAAAGCCCGCAAAGGGAACACGTTCTACGGCTGCGGAAATTATCCGAAGTGTAAGTTTACTTCTGCGAACCGGCCAATCGCTGAGAAGTGCCCGAGTTGCGGCAGCGAGTATCTGGTGGAGAAGAATCTGAAGTCCGGCCCGGTGATCGCATGCCCCAACAAAGAGTGCGACTACGAACGGGTAGCTGAGCTTCCGCCGGCGCCCGATCCGCCTGCGGCGCACGCGCCCTGAGAATAAATTCTTTCCGTTGTTCCGAGTGCAACGTCTTGGGTTGTGGAAGACCAATAAAGTTTCCGGAGGGTGCGATGTCCAGAAAGCCTGATGCCGATGATGCCCGACTTGTCCTTCAACTCTACGATCTGCGCCGCGAGCCTGAGATGCGCAAGGCGCGCAGCTGGTGGACCACAACTTTCTGGCCGCAGACCGCTGACGAATTCATGAAAATCTCGAGTGCGATGGGAACTCAGGAAAATAACTGGCTCCGCCAGGTTAGCGGCTATTGGGACATGGCGGGCGCGCTTGTCTTGCATGGGACGCTTTCTGCCGATCTGTTCCTGGAAGGCGGCGTAAGCGGTGAAATGGTGTTCATCTTCGCAAAGGTCCAGCCCATCCTGAAGGAGCTTCGCCAAAAAATGAACAGCCCCGGACTGTTCAGCAATGTCGAGAAAGTGATTATGGGATCGAAGAAGGGCCGTGAGCGGCTGAAGATCGCTGCCATGCGGGTGGAAGCCCGGCGGAAGGCGATGGCGGCGGCAAAGTCGGCCTAAGACCAATTCAAAACGCTCTCCTTCAAGGCGCGCGCTTGCGCCTATGAAATATACTCACGGATGTATTCGTCTCTCGAGTGCGCCAACTCGTGCGCGTCTCCATCGAAGATGATCTTGCCGTCGTGAAGAATCAGGAACGTCATGGGCACTTCGCCCCGCGCTCCAGGCGGCAGCGGCAGCATCTTGTTCTGCTTCCGGTCAAAGTAGTGCGACGCCATGACGAACGCGTCCTGCAGGCGATGCGTGACCAGCAGGGAACTGGTCTTGTAGACATCGCGCTGCTTCACTACCAGTTCGATGATGGTGGTTGAGGTGACAGGATCGAGGCCGCCTGTGGGCGAATCGTAAAGCAGGATTTCCGGCTGGGTAATGATGGCGCGAGCAATAGCCACCCGCCTCCGCATTCCGCCCGAAAGTTCCGACGGGAACATATCTACGGTGCGTTCCAGTTCCACGAAGCTCAGGGCCTCGAGCACCCGCCGCTCGATCTCCTCCTCAGCAACATCATGTTCTTCCATCAGGCGGAAGGCCACATTCTCGCGCACAGTCATGGAGTCGAAGAGGGCGCTTTCCTGAAACACCATTCCAATCTTGCGCCTCAATTCGAACAGCTCATCTTCTTTCATCTCCGTAACGTCTTTTCCCAGCACCTGGATGTGTCCTACATCGGGCTTGATTAAGCCGAGCACGAGCTTGAGGATGGTGCTTTTTCCTGACCCGGCAACGCCGAAAATGGCTTTCGTTGATCCTTGGGCGAGATGAAAAGAAATGCCCTTGAGCAGAGGTGTGCCCTCAAATCCAAGCGATACGTTGTCGAAGACGATAACCGAGGAGTTGGATTGCGTCATCGACTCTTGCGGATTTTCCAGGGCGCTGGGCGGCGTGACCATGACTCAGCGGCTACCGAAGATGGCAAACAGGAGCTTGGTGACGAAAAAGTCTACTAACAGAATCATGACGGAAGAGGCGACCATGGCTTGCGTCGTGGCCCGGCCCACTCCCTGAGTTCCGCCACGGGCGGTAAGGCCGTAGTAGCAGCCGACGGTGGCGATGATGAAGCCAAACAGCACCGGCTTCACCAATCCGGTGAATACGTCCTGAAAGACGAGGACTTGCCACGCTGAGCTCCAGTACTGGTGGGAATCGATACCGAAGTTCAGACTGGCGACAAAAGAACCGCCAACCAACCCCAGAAGATCCGAGATGATGGTCAAGAAAAACAGCATGAAGACCGTTGAGATGACCCGCGGAGTGACCAGCTTCTTGAGTGGGTCGGTGCCTAGGGCGCGCATGGCGTCGATCTGCTCGGTCACGATCATCGATCCCAGTTCACTGGCCATGCCCGAGGCATTCCGCCCGGCAACCATCAGCCCGGTGATGACCGGGCCCAGCTCGGTGATAATGCCGACGGAAACCAGTTGGCCGATCAGGGAGAGAGAACCGAAGCGTTCCAGCGTGTGGGCGCTGTTCAGAGCCAGCACGGCACCGGTGAAGGCTCCGGTGAGAATTACAACCGGCAGGGAACCCACGCCGATCAGGTCGGCCTGCTGAATGGTATCGGCCACATAACGTGGACGGCGAAACAGGTTGGCAATCGAGCGCCCTGCCAGCTCAGAGTATTCCTGAACCTCCAGCACTCTCTCTTTGACGAATTCGGTGGGCGAGATCAGTTCCATGCGGATTGATGGAATTCTATGTCTTCAGGTCTCGACTAGAAGAACTATACCAGAGAGCGTATGCGCCAGAATGAGGGCTTGAGTGCAGGGCGCATGGAAAGAAAATCACTCTCGTCCCTTCTTCTTGATCTCGATGTTCAAACGTTTGATCTTCTGGTTCAACGTGGAAAGCGGCACGTGGAAGCGCTCGGCCGCCTCAGTCTGGTTCCAGCCACACTGTTCCAGCATGTCGACGATCAGATGGCGCTCGCAGTCTTCCATGATGTCGAACAGAGAGGCCTGGCTGCGAGCTTCCAGCAGAGGCAAAGTGGCACGCGGACCGGCATGTTCGCGTGGAAGCAAGTCGGGGCCAATTTCTGGTCCTGCGGACAGCACCACCGCCCGCTCGATCACGTTTTCCAGCTCGCGTACGTTGCCCGGCCAGGAATAGCCCAGGAGTGAACGCAGGGCTTCAGGCAGAATCCTGCGCGGGGAAAGTCCGTTTTCCAGCGAGTATCTGGCCAAAAAGAAATCCACCAGAAGCGGAATATCTTCTTTGCGCTGGCGCAGCGGCGGAAGGTCAATGGCGATGACGTTGAGGCGGTAGTACAAGTCTTCGCGGAATTTACCCTCGCGCACTTGTTGTTTAAGGTCGACGTTGGTAGCGGCGATGATGCGGACATCCACCTGCAATTCCTGCACACCGCCTAGATGCATAAATTTCCGGTCTTGCAGCACCCGCAGAATTTTGCTCTGCGTGTCCAGGCCCATGGTGCCGATTTCATCCAGAAAGAGCGTGCCCCGGTCGGCGACTTCAAACAGTCCTTTCTTGGAGGCGATGGCGCTGGTGAATGCCCCTTTCACGTGCCCGAACAAGGTGGACTCCAGCAAGTCAGGTGGCATGGATCCGGTGTTGACCGGCACGAAAGGCCGGTCCCGGCGGGGAGAGTTCAAGTGGATCGCTTTGGCGATCAATTCTTTCCCTGTGCCGCTCTCGCCCTGCAGCAACACCGTGGACCGGCTGGAGGCAACCTGAGCCACCAGATCAAAAATCTTCAGCATGGGCTCGCTCTTGCCCACAATGTTTTCGAAGTTGTAGCGTTGTTTAAGCGCGCGCTTGAGCTGGATGTTCTCTTCTTCCGCCCGGCGGCGGCCCACGGCGGCACGCACATCTGCCAGCAGCTTTTCGTTGTCCCAGGGTTTTTGGACAAAGTTTGTGGCGCCAGCCTGAATGGCTCGGACCGCATTTTCCACCGTTCCATAGGCCGTAATCATGATCACCGGTAACTGCGGATCATGCTCGCGAATCTCGGTCAGCACATCAATGCCATTGCGGTCGGGCAGGGCGAGATCGAGCAGAACCAGGTCGAACGGCCGCTCGCCCAGGCGGACGAATCCTTCATCGCCATTGGCCGCCGAGTCGACTTCATAGCCTTCGAGTTCCAGCAGAGTTTGCAGCGACTCGCGGATTTCCGCTTCGTCATCAATGATCAGGATGCACCCCAGCGCAGAAGCCGAACCTTCTGTTGGGCTGTGGTGGGAGATCACGACGGCCTCAGACATTGACGGCCTTTCTGGCCAGCGGGAAGTCGACGTAGAAAGTGGTGCCTTCGCCGGGCCGGCTTTCCACGCGGATCTTTCCTGCATGTTCCTGAATGATGCCGTAGGTCACCGCCAGACCCAGGCCGGTACCTTTGCCCTGGCCTTCGCGAGGCGTGGTTTTCGTGGTGAAGAAGGGATCGTAGATGCGGCTAATGTGCTCGTGCGCGATGCCGGTACCGGTGTCGGCAACGACCACTCGCACGCCTTCGCCGTTGGAAGTGGAAATACGGAGAGTTCCGCCACCCGGCATGGCGTCCTTGGCGTTGAGGAACAAGTTCAGAAACACCTGCTGCAGCCGGCCGGGGTTGCCGTTGATGCGTGGCAAATGTTCCGCCAGATCATCCTGGACGTGAATCTTGCCGCTCTTGAACTGATGCGACAGCAGGGCCAGAGTGTCGAGCACGATGCGGTTCACATCGACATCGGTGAACTCAGTACTGCTGGTGCGAGAGAAATTGAGCAAATTGCTTACGATTTCTGAGGCCCGGAAGGTCTGTCGGGTAATCTTCTCGAGCAGCGCGCCTTTTTGCGGATCGTTTTGCAGCTGCTTGGAGAGCATCTGGGTGTAGGACGAAATCACGGCTAGCGGCGTGTTGACTTCGTGCGCTACCCCCGCGGCCAGCAGGCCGATGGACGAGAGTTTGTCGGTTTGCGAGAGTTGCGCTTCCATCTCCACCCGCTCCGTGATGTCATCCATGATGATCAGCCGGCCAATCACATTGAATTTCCGGGTGACCAGCGGGGCAATGGCGACATTCAGGATGCGGGTTTCGCCGGTTGGCGTGCCCAGCCGGAACTTGTAGAGATTGTGAATGCCCGGGTTCTGCCGCACGCGGTAGAACTCCTCGACGAACGTAGGGGGAAACACCTCGCTGAGAGGACGGGTGAGAGCCTGCCAGCGGGGCAGAGCGTACATCACTTCCATCTGCGAGTTCCACGACTCGATGCGGTCCGCCAGGTCGACGGCCAGTACGCCGACGTTGATGGATTCGACGATGTTCTCGTTGAAGTCTTTCAGCCGTTCGTATTCGGTTACTTTCTGCTCCAGCGAAGCATACAAACGAGCGTTCTGGATGGCGATTCCGATGTAACCCGCCAGGGTTTGCAGCAACTCGATATCTTCGCTGGTAAGGAAATCGCCTTCCACGGTCTTGCCCAGACCCAGGAACGCGATGGCGTGCTGCTGGGCGCGGCAGGGGATGTAGTAATTCAGCTCCAACTTGGCAATCGCTTCCTGCGCGCTTGAAGTTTCACGCGGCACCTGGTGCGTATTTTCTAAGAACAAGTGCCCGGCTTCCATTTCCGGGCGCGACTTGCCTAGGAAGTCGAGATCGAGGCCGCTGGTCTGGGCCATACCAAACGACTTGGCTAAAACCCATCGCTGGGGAGCCTCTCCGGCGGAGAGAAAAACGGCCATCCGGTCCACCAGCAAGGTTCGCGACAGGCGATCCACCAGGGAACTGAGCATCTTGTCCAAATCCGTTTCCGCGCTCAGCTCACGGCCGAACTCGATCAGGGTTTTGCGGTAGTCATAACGAGTGCGATAGAAGAACTGGTCAATGCGTTCTTGAATCCACTTGCGGACCGGATCGAAGACCAATGCGGTAATTACAATCGCCAGGGTCAAGCCAAGCGGGCCGGAACTGGGGATCTGTTTGTGCACCAGTTCGGCTACGCCCGCCACGACTGCAAAATAAGCTCCGATGATCGCGCCTGCGGAAAGCGTGTAGACCACGCCGCGCTTGAAGATCAGGTCCACGTCCATCAGCCGGTAGCGGAAAATGGCATAACCGAAAGTCAGCGGCAGCAGGCCCAGCGACAGAACTGAGACCTTCATCGCCGCCGTTGGCATGGCGCCCGTCAGGTAGGGGAGTACGTAAAACAACGTGAACGGAGCGACAGCCAGCACAGTGCCGCGCGTTACCCACTTCAGTTGCTGCCGCAGGATGGGCGTGCTGGCGCGGCGGTAGCTGTACCACAACACTCCGGCGGCGGCCACGAAGTAGCAGGCCAGGTACGCCATCTGCACGCGGTCGAGGTTCCAGCGCAGCCGTTCGCTTGCCCGCACCAGGGTGAAGGCCAGAACCTGAATTACCAGAAGGAACAAGCCCGGCAGGTAAATCAGAGAAAGAAACCAGGGATGCTTCCTGACAAAATAACGCCGCTCCGGAAAAGTCAGCACGAAATGCAGGAACAGCGCCGGCTGCAACAGCCAGGCCGTGACATTGCTCCAAAGTATGATCCAGTCGAAGGAGTTCAGCTTGCCGGTGTAATGGAACGAGTAAAAGACAAATGAAACCAGGCAGAAGATGTAAAAGTGCATGGAGCCGGGCGCAGTCCAACGCCGCAGCAGGACATAGAGGCCGATGCCAAGGTAGATCAGCGCGATCAGCCGGAGCCAGAAGTTCAGCGAGCGCTCCGCCGGAACCAGAATTACCGTTGTGTCGACGGGGACGGAATCGCGGACCAATGAGTAGGTTGCTTTCGACCACACCCCCGCCCGAAAGAGCAAGCGCACTTGAGCCGCCGCATCCTTAACCTCATGCTGGTTGATAGCGGTCAGCTGGTCGCCGCGGCGAATTCCGGCTTTATCTCCGGGCCCGTTGGCTTCCACCCGATCGGCGGTGAGAATGTGATTGTGCTCAACCCACCAGACGCCGTCTGAGGGGACTACGAATTCAGCTTCTTTCTGGTAGTTGATCCATGCGAGAACCACTGCGGCCGTGGTCAGAAGGATGAGCAGACCAGCGGTGAAACGAATTTGAAAGTCCCGATTCATGGAGCGCAACGGCTCGGCAAGCCGCAGGGACAAAGTCTCCCGCTTACGATGTTGCACGTTCGGGGCCACGGTGGAGGACATCACAGAACCTCTAACCCACTACAAAGAAAACACTTTGCTGATTATAGAAGGCCTGTGGAAAGTCGGCTATGGCTTTTGGAAGTTTTCTGTGGCATTTGGTAAACGTATGTCCCATATGATGTTAGCGCTGAGATGTGGAAATTATGACTGAGAAAACCCTAAACCAACCGGATACATTCCGGTAAAATCGTGCCTTCCCCCATGACTACGACAAATGAAATCTTCGAACGTGAGCGTGTATTTCTTCTTCAGACTTATAACCGCTACCCGGTAGTGCTGACCCGCGGCAAGGGCGTTTTCCTTTACGATCTGGAAGGCAAGCGCTATTTGGATTTTGTCGCCGGGCTGGGCGTCAACGCGATCGGACACGCCCATCCGCGAATCGTTAAAGCCATCCGCGAGCAGGCTGCGCGCGTGATTCACATTTCCAACCTCTATTACAGTGAATTTCAGGGGGCATTGGCGGAGAAGCTTTGCCGGCTTTCCGGTTTGCAGCGGGCATTTTTCTCCAACAGCGGCACCGAGGCGATCGAGGGCTCAATCAAGCTGGCGCGGCTGGCGGGTCATCGGGTGGGCGGGTTGGCCAAGAGCCGCCTGGTAGGTTTGTCGGGCTCCTACCATGGGCGAACCTTCGGAGCGATGTCCCTGACTGGGCAGGCAAAGTATCGCCAGGGTTTTGAGCCGCTGCTCGAAGACGTAAAGTTCGTTGCGCAAAACGACATCGAAGCATTACGGACAGCGGTAGACGACAACACATGTGCCATTGTGCTTGAGCCGATCTTCGGCGAGGGCGGGGTCTACGAGTGCTCGGTCGAATTTCTGCAGGAATGCCGCGCACTCGCAGATCGCCATCGCGCTGCCCTGATTTTTGACGAGATTCAATGCGGACTGGGTAGAACTGGAAATCTGTTTGCTTTTCAGACTTTCGGAGTGACTCCGGATATCGTCGCCATCGCGAAGCCGCTTGCCGCGGGCCTGCCTTTAGGAGCGTTTCTGGCGAAAGAAGAGTTCGCCTCGGCGATCTCCGCAGGGCAGCACGGTACGACTTTCGGCGGCGGGCCACTGGCCTGCCGGGCCGCCCTGGAATATCTGGCTATAGTGGAGGAAGAAAAACTGCTGGAAAATGTTCTCCGCGTGGGAGCGTATCTGCGGGAGCAACTGCTGATGGTTGTGGAGAAGTACGCGGCCGCCCAGGAAGTGCGCGGGCGTGGATTTATGCAGGCGATTCAACTCGAAATTCCGGCTCGCCCCATTGTGGATCAGGCCCTGGCCGAAGGCATGCTCTTCAACAGCACACAGGATACGGTCGTTCGCTTTCTGCCGCCGTTCTTGCTGCAAGAGAAGCACGTGGACAAAGGCGTGCGCGTGCTCAAGAAACTGTTGGGCAAGAAGCGTCCGAAGCAAGGACAGCAGGCTGCTTGAAAAGCCGCGGGGTTTCCGCAGGCAGAAACCAATCGGAGTGAACACGACGCTGCCGCATCGAGCTGCCCTGTCATCCGGCGCACCCGTCGAAGAGTGCTGGGCTACGGTGGAAGGCGGCCGTATGCGGTACTTGCGAGCCGGTTCTGGGTCACCGCTTGTCCTGGTTCACGGGCTACTCGGTTATTCATTCTCCTGGCGATTTGTGATTCCGACGCTCGCCCGGCAGGCGACCGTGTTTGCCGTCGACTCCGTGAGCACCGGTTATTCGGACCGCGTCCCGGACCTCGATTGCAGTTTCCGAGGTAGTGCGCGGCGTTTGTTGCAGTTTCTCGATGACGTCGGCGTTTCCGAGTGCGATCTGCTGGGAACTTCGCACGGCGGAGCAATCGCCATGATGGCGGCTTCGCTGGCTCCGCAACGGGTGAAACGTTTGATACTGGTGGCGCCGGTCAATCCGTGGTCGGCGCATGGCAAGTGGCTGGCGGCTATTCTCAGCAGCTCTCCCGTTGCACCTGTGTTGCTGTATCTGGCGCCGCGTATGGAGTTCACGCATCGCACGTTTCTGCGGCGCGTGTTCGGTGATCCGAAGAGAATTCCGCCGGGGACCCTTGAAGGTTATTCGGCCCCTATGAGGATCCCGAATTCATTTGACTACGGCCTGAGCGTGCTGAGGACCTGGAGAACCGGACTCAAGGATTTGAGCCGCGCGCTGCCGGCTATACGTGATACGCCCACACTCCTCATCTGGGGCGATCGGGACCCGGCCGTGGACCCTGCTTCGGCCGCGCATCTGCGACAGCACTTTGACCACTGCCGACTGGTGATGCTGCAAGGAGTCGGACACCTGCCCTATGAAGAAGTGCCACAGGTTTTCAGCCAAGCCGTGGGAGAATTTTTGAGCTCCAGCGGGACGACATGAACCGTCATGCCAAGCGGGTGGCGATCTTAGTTGTGGGCTGGGGTTTCATTCTGCTCGGGATTGTGGGTTTGTTTCTTCCCATTCTGCAGGGTGTGCTGTTTCTTGTGGTCGGATTAATCATTCTGTCTTCGGAATATGTCTGGGCGCACCAACTGTTGAGTCGGCTCCGGCAGCGCTTTCCGAAAATCACCCAGACGGCAGAAGAGGCGGCGCATAAGGCTGCGGCTTGGATGCGGCGCGTTTCGCGAAGCCAGGATTCGGAGTGATCTGTGACGGCAAGTTCCAAAAATGACGGCCCCCCTTTGTAACTATCCATGGGCTGACGAGATTGATGGTCTCCCAGCCCGGTGCTAACCTCAAAACAGTGAACCTGACTGTGCCCAAAAGCGCGATCTCGTCCGCCTCCCCAACTGCCAGGGGCCTTGGACGGCTTCTGCACTGGGAAGTCCCGCCGGTCTGGGTACGCTTTCTGCTCGCCCTTGCCGGCCTGGTACTGGCGTTTGGGGCAGCGCTCTTTTCGACGGTTTCGCGTGAATCAGGAAACCTGTGGGCTACCCTGATTCTGGCCTCACTCTCGTTAATACTGGCCGCAGTCGTGGGCTTGACCACGGTGCCGTATCTGGCGCGGCGTGTGGCTGCGGCGCGGGTGCGCGACGCTTTCGATTACGACGTGACCCGGGTGGGGATTTTTTACATTGTGATTGTTCTGGTGATTGGCATCGCCGCCTTGAACACCGGAAATAATCTGCTCTACATCATTGTGTCTGCCATGCTGGCTGCGGTCCTGGTTTCGGGCGTCGCGTCGGCCATGGTGTTGCGCCACCTCGAACTTGATGTGC
The DNA here is from genome assembly GCA_963759395.1 of uncultured Acidobacteriota bacterium. Taxonomy (GTDB): domain Bacteria; phylum Acidobacteriota; class Terriglobia; order Terriglobales; family Acidobacteriaceae; genus CAVWZH01. The sequence continues at coordinate 1,965,184 of CAVWZH010000007.1, forward strand.
GCGTTCCGGAGCATGTGTTCGCCGGGCGGTCCACACCGGGAAGAATCATCCTGCGAAATCGAAGGCGCTGGCTGCCGTCTTTTTCTATTCAGGTAGTGCCGCTGCGCAAAGAAACGTCTGAGCGCTGGCAATGGATTCCGTCTACGTTCGGGTTCCCCAGCAAACGTCCTCCGGAAAAGCAGTGGCTGCGGCTGCCGGATCGACAACTGCGCCGAGCTGCAGCAAATACTCCCTCGCCTGGCATCTTTCAGGGTGCCGCTTATTTTCCTTATTTGCCCGCCGGTGCAGCACTGCCCGCCGAACTTGATCTGCGGTTTGAGCGCCGGGGAAAGTACCGTCAGGACAGCTTCGGACTGGCGACGCGCTTTCCGTTTGCCTTTCTCACCAAAACCCGACGTATTCCCCTCGAACGCGAAATTATTGTTTACCCACGGGTAGAGCCGGCTGACGAGTTCTTCGAAGTGCTGCCGCTGCTTACCGGTGAGTTTGAAACCTTTACCAGCGGACGCGGTTCGGACCTTTACCGCATCCGGGAATACATGCCGGAAGATTCAGCCCGCCATGTGGACTGGAAGGCGACGGCTAAATCGGGCTCGCTCAAAGTGCGCGAATTCAGCCGCGAGGACGAGCGCAAGCTGCGCATTGTGTTTGACAATCCCCCGCCGAACAACGTTTCCCCCGCGGCCTATGAGAATGCGGTCGCACTCGCCGCTTCGCTGGGTTGGCATTTTGCCGGCGAAGACGCCGAGCTTTCTTTTGTTGCTCCCGAAATGAACGGAACGACCGACATTTACCAGTTTTTAGCGTACCTGGCCTTGGTCGAGCCAAGTCCCGGACGGTCGGTACTGGAGAGTCTGCAGATTTCTGATGATTACAACGTCATTTTTACCACGCGGCCGCGCGGCACGATTCCAGCCGCGCTGTGGGCCTGTTCCTATTTTATTTTCATGGGAGATCGGAAATGACCTCGGGCTCATGCGAGCCTTGTATGCAGCCGGGAGGTCACCCCGCGCATCCGATCAGTCTAAGGATGTCGCGCGGACGGCATAACTCATAAGTTTGGAAGGGAAGCGGATATGAATAACCGGGAAATGCATAATTCCGAAGTGAATAACTTTAAATATCGATGGCTGGTGACTGCGACCCTGGCTCCGCTTCTGGTCGTGGCTGCCAGTTTTGCTCAGACCACGACGCCCCCGGAGATTCCAGCCGGCACTACGATTCGAGTCCGCATGATCGACAAGCTGAATAGCGAACAGAACCAGACCGGAGACACTTTCCACGCGACGCTAGATGAGCCGATCACGGTGAACGGCCGGGAACTGTATCCCAAGGGAGCCGACATACTGGGCCGGATCACCGACGTGCACAAAACGGGGCAGTTGACCGAGCCCGGAGAATTGGATCTGACGTTGCTGACCGTGAGCACGGGCAGACTTGCTACTTCGATCCGAGTACAACCGCTGGTGATCAAGGGCGAGTCGCATACTAAAAGCAATGCCACAAAAATTGGCGGCGGTGCGGCGCTCGGTGCCATCATCGGAGCGGTTGCCGGCGGAGGCAAGGGCGCTGCGATCGGTACAGTTGCCGGCGGGGCTGCGGGCACAGGAGTTGCGGCAGCGACGGGAAAGAAACCTGCAATTGTTGATTCCGAGGCCGTGCTGACCTTCGTGACCACCACGGCGGCGGCCGCCACTAGTCCGTCCCCGGTCGCAGAGAATCCCCCAGCTCCTAGTGGCCTCGCTGTTCCCAAGGATGGAGCTCCCGCCGCACCTTCCCCCGATAGCGCGCCGCCGCCAGTTGCTTCGGCGCCAGCTTCCCCATCGGCTGAAGAAAGCGCGAATTTGCTCTTCACCTTGCGCGACCGCCGAATCATTCGCAATTGCGTGCTGGCGCACGCCGACGCTTTTCCTCCTGGCACCACTCAGGCTCCGGAACTGCCCGCCGGATCAGAACGTCAGTTGCGCCGCGGAGACACGTTGTCGCCCGATCAGCAACAACAGTTGCAATCGTTGCCGTTGGCATGCGAAGAGCAGCTTCCCGGCCTTCCCAACGACTTGGAACGAGTGGTCTTCAGTGGGAAAGTCTTGTTGATTGACGGCAAGGGCATGGTGCATGACTCGTTCGATCTGGGTGGCGAGCAGTAGGTCGTTCTGGAAACATCAGTGCTTTAAGCGTTTGCGCCCGTTGCCCCTCATTTAGCGATTCTGCGCTCACCCGGAATCCAGCCAGATTTCTTCGCTCGATCCCGTCCGTGAACGTAATCGCCCGGAAGCCTTGGTAACCATTACTCGCGATTACTTCGGTACATTGACCTCTTGGGGAAACCTGCTAGTTTTCTAATAGAAGGGAGAGCAGTGTTGTCGGCTGTACCCCACTGCCGCTGAGGAAGCGGTTTGCCAAGAGGCCGATGATCTCAAACTTACAGCTCGCGCTTTGGATTGCCCACCCCGTTCTGCAGTTGGCGGTGGCGATCGTGATGTTTAAGCGGAAGCTTTACAAAGTTTTTCCGTTCTTCTTCACTTACATCATTTCGCAGGTTGTAACTTTTTCCATTCTATTCCCTTTGTTCCGCCTGGATTATAGCGACGCCTTCTATTACGCTTACTGGGCGTGCGCGGCCATTAGCCTGGCGATTGGTTTCAAAGTAATTCACGAAGTTTTTCTGGATGTATTTCGTCCTTACCATACGCTGAAAGACCTGGGATCAGTACTCTTCAAATGGGCGGCCCTAGTGATGATGCTCGTGGCCCTTGTGGTCGCTGCCGGAAGTTCTGCGACCCAACTGGGAGCGTTCGGCGAGGCGGTGATTACGGTTCAGCGTTGTGTGCGCGTCGTACAATGCGGCCTGATTCTGTTTCTTCTGGTTTTCTCCCGCTACCTGGGGGTTTCATGGAAACAACAGAGTTTCGGTATTGCCCTGGGGTTTGGCGGCTTCGCCAGCGTGGAATTAGCCATGGCGACTCTGAATGTGGGCGGTCGTCTGAACCACAGTACGAAGGACCTCGGCATTATGGTGTCCTATAACCTTGCCATCCTGGTGTGGTTCGCCTACGCCTTAGTCAAGAGTCCGGCGCGCGCCAGCAGCGCAACTCTGCTGACCTCGCAACGCTGGGAGCGCAGCCTTTCTGACCTGCGTACTCCGGCGAGCGCCGACTCGCTGATCCCGATGTTCGAAGGCATGGTGGACCGGGCGTTCTCCCGCACCAATTCCGAGTTCGCTCCAGAGAAACCGGAAGCAGAACCTGCGCCTCTACCTCGCAAGGTTGCGTCCGCTCGTGGCGCCGTTCTTTCGATCTCGCACGCTCCTTCCAAAACATAGCCTGCGGTTCTGAGTCAGCCTTGTGGCCCAGGGTCGTCGGTTTTCCGACTTTCGCGGCGCAGTGAGCGAAAATTCCGGCCTGGGGATATGGACTGCGGAGCATGTGCTTCAGACTGAATTACATGCAGCACCATTTATGAGGCAGTGGTTTATCTAAGTCTCAAATGGAGAAGGGGCGCAAGCGCTCGCGGGCGAGAAATTCTTTTGGACATCTTTCGGGCCGCCTATATAATTCGCGGCGCGCGAGGGTTCCCGCTCCCAGGGGATCCGCACGCAAGGAGACCAATACAATGAAACGTGCGGTCAGGATGTTGATCCTGATGGTAGGGTTGGTCGGCACGTACGTGATGGTAGCCACCCAGGCGCTTCATGCTGACGGTGGGATATCGCCGGGGGCGTGCCCTCCACATGTTTCCTGCCCGAAATAGGCAGCAGGGAATCGGCCACCGGGTGCGACTCGCCGGTGGCTCAGACAAGTAACTTCATCTCGATCTCTTGGGCTGATGGATTGCCGTTGCAATCCCTCAGCCCTCTTTTTTGATATTGGGTTCTTGATGCAATGTGGCGGTGAGGGTTTGTTCGAGTTGACCCGGATCAAACAGCGCTGGCTGACACGAGAACCCGGAGCAGATCAACGCTGCGCTTTGTCCGGATTTGAGGGCTGGCAGAGCGGGAATACTCTCGGCCAAAGCCGGCGGCAGATTCTGCGGCGCTGCCTCATTTGCAGTCATCTTGAGCACGGTGCGACTCAGGGAGAAGGTTGCGGTGGCAATTTGAGCAAGCTCGCCCGCGAGTTCGTCGTTGCCGACGATGATGACCTGGGTGTGGGGCCGCGTGAAATGCACAGCGGCAATTCCGTAGGTCGCGACGAAAATTCCATATTGACTCGCCGAGCCCGCCAGGACGTCGAGAGTTTGTTCCGCTTTCTCGCGGTAGCTGGTGTCATTGGTGTAAGCGTGGAGCCGCAACAATGCGATTGCCGCCACGGGATTTCCTGCCGGGGTGGGCGAATCCTGATACGGTTTGCGCCGTGTGCCCAGAACCCCAAGTGGGTTCCGATCTGCAGAACTTTCCGAGTCGAAAAATCCGCCGGAGGTGGCATCGAAAAAGCGGCTGACCATGGCGTCCGTGATGGTGCGGGCGAAGTTGAAATAACTAAAGTCTGCAGTGGCTTCGTATGCGTCCAGACAAGCGATGGCGGTGAATGCGTAATCATCGAGCATTCCGGCGACCACGCGGCGCTCCGCGGCTGGGTCCGAATAAGCGATTACGTGGTTCAAGCCGCTTTCGGGGTTCCAGCTTTCGCTCAGAATACGGTCCAGTGAACGCAGCGCGAAATGACGCGCGGCATCGAGCTTGAGCACTGTGTCTGCTTCCAGGTACGCAGAGATGCACAGCGCGTTCCAACCGACGTAAACCGTCTTGTCCACATAGGGAGTGGGTCTTTGCAGGCGGGCGGCATACATTTTTTTCTTCGCCGATTGCAGCAGCTCTTCGACTCGCGCGGGCGCAAGGCTGAGCCGCTTGGCAATTTCTTCGACCGGAGCCCGCACGTAAAGCACATTCTTCGCGGGATTGTGGTGCATCTCGCCAACTTCGTTGATGTCGTAATACAAACAAGCCACGCTGGCCTCTTCTTCGGTGAGGACTGACCTCGCCTCATCAATCGTCCAGGTGAAGTAATCGCCATCGTCGTCCATTGAATAGTCGGCATCCTGCGAAGCATAGAAACCGCCGCGCTCGCGGTCGCCGAGCCATTCATCCATCCAGCGAATAATGTCGCGGGCTACGCTGGCGAAGAACTCCGAGCCGGTGGCCTGATAGGCATGCACATAGTTCTTAAGCAATTCGGAGTTGTCGTACGACATCTTTTCGAAATGAGGCACGATCCAGCGCTCGTCAACCGAATAGCGGTGAAAGCCTCCGGCAAGCTGGTCGTATACGCCGCCGCGAGCCATTTTCTCCAGCGTCGTGACGAATACGTTCCGCAGTCGCTCGTTGCCGGTATAAGCATACTGGTCAATCAAGAGATCGACCGCCGCAGAATGCGGAAACTTAGGTGCGCTGCCGAAGCCGCCGTTGCGCGCGTCGAACATCTTGAGCGCGGATTGCACAATGTCATCGATCACTCTGGCAGAAAACTCCCCTTTTGCAGTGGCGTGAGATTCCGCATGCGCGATCGCGCCTTCCACTAGCTTCGCCTGTTCCAGCACATCGCCATTTTTTTCCTGGTATGCATTGGCGATACTGAGCAAAACCCGCCGGAAGCTGGGCCGTCCATAACCTTCATCCGGAGGAAAATAGGTACCGCCGTAGAAAGGCTTGCCGTCGGGAGTGAGAAAGGCCGTGAGCGGCCAACCACCTTGTCCGCTGACCGACTGCACGGCAACCTGGTAGCGGCTATCAATATCCGGGCGCTCGTCGCGGTCGACTTTCACAGCGACAAATAGCGTGTTAATGATCTGCGCAATTTCGGGATTGTCGTAGGACTCGCGGTCCATGACGTGGCACCAGTGGCACCACACCGCGCCAATGTCGAGCAGGATCGGCTTGTTCTCGCGCTGCGCCAGGGCGAACGCTTCCTCGCCCCACTCATGCCACTGGACGGGCTGGTGCATGGCAGAGCGCAGATATGCGGAAGAGGCATGGGCAAGAGAGTTGAGCGTCTGGGTGGTCATGTAACAAGTGTAAGGGCTGTGGGAGCTGAGAACTGGGAACTGATATCCGGGAACTGGTCTGAGCAGACCATGAATACTCCTCGAAAAATCACCGGTGGTGCATCCCTGCATGGGGTCCTTCGACTGCAGCGCTGCTGCGCTTCGCGCAGCTGCCCCTCCGCTCAGGATGACAGTTTCAATAGATGGCCAATAAGAAACCCGTAATGTCAACACAGGACTGAGAAACTACGTCTGCGTTCTAACTTCTGCATTCTGCGTTTGGCTCAGCCTCCGCGCGAATCTGCAGTAGAGATCGATTGCGTCGCTGAGCTGCTGCTTCTCCACGTACTCGCCTTCAGTGTGGGCGACGTGGATCGATCCCGGGCCGACCAGCAACGGCTGGCCCCAATTGCTGAGCGCAGGAATGTCCGTGGTAAACGACGCCACCATGGTCGGCAGGCCATCGAGCGTCCGCAGGCGGACGAAAGGAATCTCCAGCACAAATTCAACTTTCGCCAGATTGCCGACTGCGTTTATGATCTCCCGCCGCAATTGATCGGATGGCCCCACCAGCCGGTAAAGCAACTGCGCCTTGGCGCGGTCGGGAATCACGTTGGGTGCGCGGCCACCCTCAATCAAGCCGATGTTCAGAGTGCACGGACCGATGCCTTCCGCGACCGGCAGCTTCATCGCTCGCAGGCGGTTGAGAGCTTCGAGCAGTTTGTCGATCGCTGACTCGCCCAGCTCCGGATATGCAGAGTGGGCCATGCGGCCTGCGGCGCCGAGTTCCACGCGGAGCGCGCCTTTGGAGGCCACAGCAATCTTGTTTTCCGTCGGCTCGCCGTTGACCAGAAATTTGCATCCTGGCGAGCGACGGTTAGCCACTTTCGCTCCCAGGCTGTCGCGTTCCTCGCCGACCAGGAAAAGCAGGCGGGCGTGAATACCTTCGCTGCGCAAGCGCTCCGCGGCGGCAATCTGCGCTGCAATAATTCCTTTTGCGTCGCACGCGCCCCGGCCATAAATCCGCGCGGCATCTTCCGAGGATGGAATGAAGGGCGGCACTGTATCCATGTGGGTAGAGAAAACAACGACGGGATTCGGTTGTTCGGGCACAGTCGCATAGACGTTGAAGCGGTTATTCTCAACGGGCATTTTTTCCGCTTGGAAGCCCATATTGGCCAACTCACGATACAAAAATTCGCCAACTGCGACTTCGTCGCCGGAGATGGATTCGATATCGACGAGTTGCCGCGTGAGTGCGACCACATCCATGCGTCACAGGATATCTCACTTATGCAGCTTAAACAGGTTGTGTGGGGACGAGCGTTCCTTCGACTTCGCTCAGGGCAGGCTTCGCCCGTGCTGCGTTTACCTCTGGTGTAATCTAAGCCGTGCTCCCCGCAAACTCTTCCATCCGTTCTTTTTTTCTCGACGGGCCTGCTGGACGGCTGGAAGCGTTACTTAACGCGGGCGCCCCCGATGCAACCCACGCCGCCGTGGTCTGTCACCCTCATCCGCTCTATGGAGGAACGCTGCATAACAAGGTGGTTTTTCACGCCATGAAAGCGCTGAACAGCTTTGGATTTCCGGTGTTGCGCTTTAATTTTCGCGGCGCCGGACTCAGCCAGGGCGAGCATGACCAAGGCGAGGGAGAAGTCGAAGACGTGCGCACGGCTCTCGACTGGCTGGAGCGGGAGTTTCCGCTGCCCATAATCTTCGCCGGATTCTCTTTCGGTGCGGCGGTCGGCTTGCGGGTTTCGTGTCCGGACAGCCGCGTGAAAGCCGCCATCGCCCTCGGCCTTCCGGTCACTCCCTTCGGGGACAGAGATTATGATCTGGGCTTTCTCGAGTCCTGCGCGAAACCCAAGCTTTTCGTCAGCGGCACGCGCGATAAGTTTGGGCCGAAAGCCAAGTTAGAGCATTTGATGCAATCACTACCTGAACCAAAGAAGCTGGTGCTTATCGAAGGCGCCGACCACTTCTTCGAAGGGCGCTTGCGGGAACTGCGGGAAGTGATCGAAAGGTGGGTGAAGGAAAATTTGGCCGCTGGCCTTTACCCTTCAGCGTGAGTGGTCACCCACAATTTTAGCCGAGGGCTGATGGCTGAGAGCTGCCAGCTGTCTATAATCCTGTGCGATGTCTTCCTCGTCTTCTTCCGCCAACCGCGAACGCCTAGCCATCGAAATGCGCGTCATGGCGCGGCATCTCTTCGAGCGGGCGCTGGCCGAGGCCAGCATTGACCGCGCGTTTGAGCGGCACGTGGAGTGTGAGCGCGGCGTGCTGCGCGTCCGCGAAGACTTGTACCCTCTCGATTCCTACAACCGCGTGCTGGTAATCGCTATCGGGAAGGCTGCGCACTCCATGGTCAACGCGCTCGAAATGCAAGCCGGCAGCCGCTTTGAGGGCATCGTGGCCAGTTCGGTCGAGCCGGCGTCGCAGGTTCGCGGCTTCCGCTACTTTCGAGGCGGACATCCCACGCCCAACGCCGAGTCGGTGCGCAGCGCAGAAGCTATGCTGAAATCGCTGCACGCGCTGGATGCTTCATCGCTGGCGATCTTTCTGCTGAGCGGCGGCGGATCTTCCATTTGTGAAAAACCGGTCGATGAAGAAATCTCGCTCGACGATCTGGTCGCCACTTATCGCGCGCTGGTGCACTCCGGCGCGCCCATCGCGGAAATCAACACCGTCCGCAAACATCTTTCTGCGGTGAAAGGCGGACGTCTCGCTCTGGCTGCCTCGGGCGCGCTGCAGGTGTCGCTGCTGGTTTCTGACGTCCCAGACAACACGCCTGATGCCCTAGCCTCGGGACCGACCATGCCGGATTCGACGTCTGTAGAGGATTGCTACGCGGTCGCGCAGAAATATGGTCTGCGCGAGCAGTTTCCGGCGTCGGTGAGCGAGTTGTTTGACCGTCACGCGCTCGACGAAACGCCCAAGTCTGACGACCCAGCGTTCATCCGCTCGCGCTGGTGGACACTTTTGTCGAATGCGTCTTTATTAGACGAGGTGACAAAGGAAGCGCAGCGCCAGGGTTTCACGGTGGAAGTGGACAACAGTTGCGACGATTGGGATTACCTCGCGGCCGCGGACTATTTGCTGAAGCGCGTTCGCAGACTGAAGGAAAAAGAGAAAGAGAAGGATAACGACTCGCGCGTCTGCCTGATTTCTGGCGGCGAAGTGACGGTTAAGGTAACCAATGGGGGAATCGGCGGGCGCAACCAGCAATTCGCGCTGGCCTGTGCCCAGAAAATTGGCGGCGAAAACATCACTGTGCTAAGCGCCGGCACCGACGGCATTGATGGCAACAGCCCCGCCACCGGCGCCGTCGTAGACGGCACAACTATCGCTCGCGCGCAGGCCCGCGGACTCGATGCCGAAGCACACCTGCGGCGGTTTAATGCTTATCCTTTTTTCGACGCGCTAGGCGAGGCGATTGTGACCGGGCCGACGGGCAACAACCTGCGGGATTTGCGGGTGCTGTTGGCCTACTAAAATGTGTTGTCATTCCGAATCGGCTTCAGCCGTGAGGAATCTGCTGTTGGAAGAGGGGGAAAAGAAGATTCCTCGGTGCTGAAGCACGCTCGGAATGACAAGGGAATTGCGGGCGCCGTCAAAAAAACCGCGTGACTCCCTCTTCCAGCACCATCACGCGCTCTTCAATTCCCGCCGCCTGCGCTTCCCGTTCCAGAAGCTGCAAAGGCTCGTCCATCGGTTCGTGCGACAAGCGGAAGGTTCCGTAGTGCATGGGGATCATCCAGCGCGAGTTCAAATCGAGGAAAGCACGCGTGGCATCGGCGGGGCTGGCATGAACATTGCGAAACGACGGAGGGTTATATGCGCCAATCGGCAGCAGCGCCAAGTTCCGGCGCTAAGGCGCTGGCCAATCTCGCGGAAACCGGAAAAGTAAGCCGTGTCGCCGGCGTGGTAGAGGGAGTGGTGGTCGTCGCGCAGCACGTAACCTCCGTAGCCGCGGTGGGAATCTTTGAGCACGCGCGCTCCCCAATGGCGCGAAGGCACGTGCGTCACGGTCAAATCGCCATGGCGGTAGCTGTTCCACCAATCCATCTCCACCACATCGCTGAATCCCAAATCCGAGACGAGATCAAAAACATGGTGAGGCACTACGATTATGGGAGCCTTACCCTGTGCGCGCCGCGCTTGCTGCACGATCGCCCGCAGTGACGGCCGATGCAGGTGATCGAAATGAGCATGGGTCACCAGCACCAGGTCGATGGGAGGCAGGTCGCGCAATTGCACGCCCGGCTTCCGCAGGCGCTTGAGCACGAACAGCCAGCGGGCGAAGTTGGGATCGAGCATCACGTTCTGCCCGCCCATCTGCACAAAAAAGCTGGCGTGCCCAATGAAAGTCACGCCTAACTCGCCGTTTGAGACCAGCCGGGGTTTGTGAGTTTGGCCGGTCCGGGGAGTGACCGCGGAATGCCGCACCAGACGCCCAAATTGCTGGGCCCGCTTGCGCAGAACGGAATTCTTCAGCGTGGCTTTGATCATCGTTCGGCTGTACCGGGGCCGAGGTCGTACCTATTTTAGAACAATGGTTGCTCGGATTGCTTGACCGGTGCGGCATGCCTCAGTTCTAATCGCTATCTGGTTCCAAAATAAAGGAGAGAAGCGGGCATGCGGGTTGCATTTTTAGGATTGGGAATTATGGGACGCGCCATGGCGTCCAATCTGGTGAAAGCCGGCCACGAAGTGAGCGTGTGGAACCGCAGCGCGGCCAAGGATGTGGAAGGCGCCCGCACCGCTGCTTCGCCGGCCGAAGCTGCCCATGGGGCTGAAGTGGTCTGGATGTGCGTTTCTGATACCCAGGCTGTTGAAAGCGTGCTGTTCGGCCCACAAGGCGTCGAGGAATCGCTCAGCGAGGGTATGACGGTGGTGGATTCCAGCACCATTTCCCCTTCCGCCACACGCAAATTCGCCGAGCGCGTGCAGGCTCGCGGGGCGCGTTATGTCGACGCTCCCATGACTGGCTCCAAAGCCGGAGCCGAAGCCGGAACGCTCACCTTTATGGTGGGTGGGGACGAAGCCGTCGTCGAGTCTCTGAAACCGTTGTTCGCTGCGATGGGCAAGAAAATATTTCGCATGGGTGAGACCAGCAAAGGTCAAGCGGCCAAACTGGCAATGAATCTGCAAATCGCGATGATTTACGAAGGTTTCGCCGAGGCGCTTACCCTGGCCACCAAGCTCGGCGTCAATGCGGAAGCCATGATTCCGCTGATCAACGCTTCCATGGTTCACTCCGGCGTAGTCGAATATAAAGCGCCGTTTGTGCTTAACCGCGATTTCTCGCCCAATTTCCCGCTGCGCCTGATGTACAAAGACCTCCGCCTCACGCTGGAAGCGGCGAGGGAGGTGCGCGTCAAACTGCCGGGCCTCGAAACAGTGGAAGAAATCTACGAAATGGCCAGCGAAGAAGGCAAGGGCGATCTGGACTACGCGGCCACTCTTACATTGCTCGAAAAGTGGGCGCGGGTTGAGGTGAAGGGCGCGACTGCGTGAAGCAGTCGCGGCAATCCTAAAAGCATTCTCCTGAGGGCTCCGGCCTGAAGCGGTTTCTTGGAACAAGGGAGAGACTTCTTCTCAGGTACCTTCGTAACTCCTTTCCTGCCCAACTATTACACAACTTTTACACGCGCTACTCCGTAACGCTGCTAGGTTAGCCGAGGTATCCACTGAGCATAAGGAAACGGCTAACTATCCCATGGAACTTGAAGCCCTCGATCGCAAGCCCGCAGCCGACAACGAAGTCAATTGGGTCACCACTGGTTTTATGGCGGCGTTTCATATCGGCGCCGTAGCCGCCATCTTCTTTTTCACCTGGAAGGCACTTTTCGTATCGATGTTTTTGTGGTGGGTTTCAGGCAGCGTCGGCATCGGCATGTGCTATCACCGGTTGCTGACTCACCGCGGCTACAAGACTCCTAAGTGGGTCGAGTACTTCATGACCGTGTGCGCCACGCTCGCGCTCGAGGGCGGGCCAATTTTCTGGGTGGCGACGCACCGCATTCATCACCAGTTTTCTGACGAAGAAGGCGATCCGCACTCGCCGATCGATGGCAAGTGGTGGTCGCACATGGGCTGGATTCTGACCGGCAAGTCGATGCACCATGACACGACGACGCTGGCGCGTTACGTTCCCGATCTTGCCAAAGACAAGTTTCATGTCTGGATCACGAAATACCACTACGTTCCGATGATTGTGCTCGGGGGGATATTGCTGGCTTTGGGCGGCCTGCCTTTCCTGATGTGGGGGATTTTTGTGCGCACCGTGCTTGGCCTGCATTTCACCTGGATGGTGAATTCGGTCACCCATACCTGGGGTTCGCGGCGCTTCGCCACCAAAGACCTCTCGACTAACAACTGGTGGGTCGCGACGTTTTTCACCTTCGGCGAAGGCTGGCACAACAATCACCACGCGCACCCGGTTTCCGCCCGCCATGGTTTGAGGTGGTACGAGATCGACTTCAACTGGTACGGCATCTGGACGCTCAAGAAACTTGGCCTGGCGCGCCATGTATATCGCGTCAAACTGAACGAATTGCCGGCGCTCCCACCGCTGATCAGCACCACCTCGGTGCTGGATCTCCAGCCTACGACTTCATCGGCCGCGTCGGCAGACTAGGCAACCACTTCACGCGCACAGATCCTCAGCGCGGGGGACTTGGCCCCGCTGTCCCCGCCTTCGCGCTAGAATCCTTCCATGCGCATTACCAGCCGCCGCAAGGCGATCGCGTTTTTCGTCGTCCTGGGCTCGTGCCTGGTGGCGCTGGCGGTCGCGCTCAATGTCGGCTGGATCATCCTCAATTGGCGCGAAGGCGTGCTGCTCTTCCTAGGAGTAATTTTCTTCGGCTTGCTGATCGCCGGACTGATCGTCAACACCAGCTTTCTGGTGCGCGAGATTCGCCGCAACGAGCAGCACGACAGTTTTATCAACGCCGTCACCCACGAGCTGAAAACGCCCATTGCTTCCATCCGGCTCTACCTGCAGACACTCGAGCGCCACGATGTTGATGAAGCGCGCCGCCGCGAGTTCTACCGGCTCATGCTCGACGATACCGACCGCCTGCTCGGAACCGTCGAGCAGGTTCTGAAAGCGGGTGAGGCCAGCCAGAAGAAACAAAACGTGCGCGCGCCGGTGGATTTTGGCCAGTTGGTCCGCGAGTGCGTCGACGTGGCCCGCACCAGCTACCACCTTCCACCTGAAGCCATGCGCTTTGAGCAAACGCTGAATGGCGATTCCAGTGCCCAGGTGCTGGGAGACTCTGAAGAACTGCGTACCGCGGTCGCAAACGTGCTCGACAACGCGGTCAAATATTCTGGCGAGCGGGTTGATATTTCAGTGCGCGTCGGGAGTCCGGATGAGAAGCATGTCGCATTAAGCGTACGCGACAATGGAGTCGGGATTCCGGCAGATGAACTGAAGCGTATCTTCAAGCGCTTCTATCGCGTTCCCGGCCGTTCCCAGGGAAAAGTGAAAGGCACGGGCCTGGGTCTGTTTATTGTCCGCACCATTACCCGCAAGCATGGCGGGCGCGTGTTCGCAGAGAGTGGCGGCGAGGGCCGCGGTGCTACCGTGGTTCTCGAACTGCCGCGGAGCCGGGCATGAGCCGCGTATTGATCGTCGAAGATGAAGCTCACCTGGCGAACGGGCTGCGTTTCAACCTTGAAGCCGAAGGCCACTCGGTCGAGATTGCAGGCGACGGCGAAACTGCTCTCACGTTGATGCTGGCGAAGGATAAGGCTAAGCCGGGGAACGGCAAGCGCGAAGATTTTGACGTCGTCGTGCTCGACGTCATGCTCCCCGGCAAGGATGGTTTCAGCGTAGTAAGCGAATTGCGCGCCGCCAAAAACTACGTCCCGGTGCTAATGCTCACGGCGCGGGGCCGCCCGGAAGATGTGCTTAAAGGCTTTGCCTCTGGCGCTGACGACTATCTGCCCAAGCCCTTCGAACTCCCAATTCTTCTTGCTCGTCTGCAGGGGCTTCTACGGCGCCGGGTATGGATGCGTGAGAGCGAGGCTGCTGCGACCCCGTCGCAGGTTCGGCCATCGGATGCAGTCAGCGTAGTCGAGGAGGACGTCTTCTCCTTTGACGGCCGGACCATCGACTTCGGCAAACTTGAACTCCGGACTCAAGCGAACACCATCCGTCTCACACTGATGGAGGCAGAGCTGTTGCGCTATCTGGTCGGCAGCCGAGGGCGCATCGTCTCGCGCAAGGCGTTGTTAGAGGAAGTGTGGGGATTGCACGAGGATACCGACACTCGGGCGATCGATAATTTTGTTGTCCGCCTGCGCCGCTACATCGAGGACGATCCCGCTGAACCTCGTCATCTGCTGACGGTGCGTGGCGTGGGCTATCGCTTCGTGGCCGAGCCGGAAAAGGGCTGAGGACTTACATCCTTGTCATTCCGAGCGGGCTTCAGCCCCGAGCAATCTGCTTCTTTGCGACCGTCCGACTCCAGATTCCTCACGGCTAAAGCCGATTTGGAGTGACAACGCGCCAGGGCGTGACGGAGAACTACTGCTGATGCGCTGAGGCTTCGGCCGCCAGCTGGCGCAGCACGCTAAGAAATAATGCGGCGGCACGCTCGTCCGAGAGCGCATCGAGGGGAATAGTCGCCGCTAGATGCGGAGATTCAGACCGAAAACGAACGCTCACCAAATTATGCCCCCGCGAGGTGATGAGAGTGTTCACCACTGGAGTCAGCTCATTTGCCCACTGCGAGCGCGTGGTCAGCACCACCGGGCCCGGGCGAGAAACTTCCCAGGGAGGAGATCCCGAGGAAATTCGGGTGTGGGGCTTCGAAATCCAGCGGTGGCGAAACACTTCCAAATGGAATCCCGGCGCGTAATCCAGGTCGGCTTCAAAGGTCAGAGTTTCCTTGTGCCCGCGCCACATACTGAGCAGCCACTTCAAGGGGATAGGCCGCGGCCGCAGCCGGATCACCACCCGCGCATTTTCGAACCAGCGCGAGCCAAAGCCCAGGCGAGCCTGCAGGCTGGAAAATCCCATCCAGTGCGTCTCGACCACTTCGCCTCGGCTGGAACAAGCCAGTGCCACATGACGGAGGGCCAAGTCGCCTCTTCGTCGGTTATAGCGGGCGAAATAGGCAAACCAAAGGCCGAGAAGAACGGCTGAGATGAACACGCTGATGAGCGCCAGGAACCCCACGGAATCCTCAGATGCCAAAATACTACGACTTGTTACACCGGAAGAGCAATAGCCCCATCTGGCTAAAAGGACGAGGGCTCGCCTGAAGGACGTTTGCCCCAAGCCTGCCGTGAAATCGCGACGTTTAGATTTCACCGTTGATGTTGCTTAACGCTCAAACGTACCGTTCGGCCTGCTCGGTCAGCGCGATCACCAGGTCCGGGCTCTTGGGATCATCGAAGGGCTATCGGGAGTTGCTGCCGACCACTTCCAGCCGCGGACAGGCCGCAGGCGCGCTCCACTCCCGGATCATGGAAAAAAGCAGAGCTCCGGCAAAAAGCACAAAAATTAAAGTTCGATTCCGCACAGGGTTTCATTATACGGATATAGGAAGGGGCAGAACTAAGCCGGTGGCGCAGCGTGTAACGGAAGGGCCCAGCTACAATCAGCAGGTGGAGTTTTCTCTGCGCGAATTCCGGAGCGACGATTTCGAGACGCTGTGGGCCATCGACCAGCAGTGTTTTCCGCCTGGGATCTCTTACAGCCGGCCGGAACTGCAGGCCTACATGCGCCGGCCTCGCTCCCTCACGCTGGTGGCGGAATCAGCTTCGTCCAACGGCAAATCCGGTTCCACTCTGGGTTTTATCGTGGCGGAAGCCAGCAGCCGAGGCGTCGGCCATATCATCACGATTGACGTGGTGGCGGAGGGGCGCCGTTTCGGAATCGGTTCCCATTTGCTGACCTCAGCCGAGGCACGTCTGTGCGCCGCCAATTGCCACGCCGTCATGTTGGAGGTTGCCGTCAATAATCTTGGCGCCCTGGCTTTCTACAAGCGTCATCACTACGATGTGCTCAAAACCATTCCTCACTACTACTCGGACGGCGTGGACGCCTTGGTCTTGGGCAAAAGGTTAGCCGACGATATGAAGTCCCCGCGCACCGGGAATTGATAGAATGCTCGCTCTCTCATGAAGATCGCCATCCAGGGCGAAGCCGGTTCCTTCAGCCACGAAGCGGCCAAGCGCATGGTTCCCGGCTGCCGTATCGTTCCCTGCGCCCGATCGGCGGAAGTCTTCGATCGGGTCGAGCGGGGCTCGGTTGCGGCCGCCGTCATCCCCATTGAAAATTCTCTTGCCGGATCTGTTGCGGAACACTTCGACCTGCTGCTCGCGCGCAAAGTTTTCATTCAGCACGAATTCCGCCTGCGGATTGTTCACAATCTGATTGGTGCGCCCGGTGTTAAGCTGAGCGACATCCGCCGCGCCTACTCACATCCCGTCGCTCTTGATCAATGCCGCGATTTCTTCCGCCACCATCCCAAGATCGAACCGGTGCCTTTTTACGACACAGCGGGAAGCGTGAAACACGTGATCGAGCACAATTTGCGGGATACTGCCGGCATCGCCGGGAGCCAGGCGGCTAAGGAATATGGCGGCCGCATTCTGGCCTCGGGCATCGAAGATGACAAGCGCAACTTCACCCGCTTCTTTCTGATTCGTAAGTCGCGCCGTGTTCTGCCGGGCGCCAGCAAAACCTCCGTCGCCTTCAGTGTGAAAAACATCCCGGGCGCGCTGTTCAAAGCGCTGAGTGTGTTTGCCCTGCGCGACATAAGCCTGAGCAAAATAGAATCCCGCCCCCTGCGCGGAAGGCCTTGGGAGTACATCTTCTATGTGGATTTCCTTCGCGGCGACGACCAGGCCGCCCGCAATGCGCTTCATCATCTTGGGGAAATCACCGATCTGGTTAAGGTGCTCGGAATCTATCCGCCAGCGTGAGACTGGGGAAGGACGCGGAAGGCGAGGCTGAGGCTTTAGTGCCTTTAGGCACGGTCATTACCCCGCCTTTGGTTTAGTGCGTGGGCTTGCCATCGGGTTTAGAATTCAATGGTTTTCGGGAGATTCCAGGGAGGCTGCATCCTTCGGGGTCCGAACCTCATCAAAAGTTGAGTACAACTCACTCAAGGTGAACTCATGACAGAGAAACCACGCTCTTCCAAGCCGAAAGAGCCGGAAGAAAGCGTTCCCCCCGTGCGGGACGAACGCCCTCTCCCTATTTTGCCCGTACGCGATACGGTTTTATTTCCCCACGCCGTTCTGCCCTTGACGGTGGGACGCGAGAGTTCCGTCCAGCTAATTAATTCACTGGGCGAAGACAAGACGATCGTCGTTGTGGCGCAGCGGGAAGCCCGCGTCGACGCGCCGCAAGCCAGCGACCTCTACACAGTCGGCACACTCGCCGTGGTCCACAAAGTAGTCAAAATGCCCAACCAGAGCCTTTTCGTTTTTGCCGAGGGTCTGGAGCGGGTGCGCTTGAAGGATTTTGTCCAACTTACTCCTTTCATGCGCGGCAGCGTCGAGCCGGTGCCTGAATCCATTCCTCCGCAAAGCTCCGAAGTCGAAGCCCTGCAACGCAATGTGCTCACGCTTTTCCAGCAGATTGTTTCCGGATCGCCCACGCTTTCCGATGAACTCTCTACCGTGGCCATGAACATCGAAGAGCCCGGCCGGCTGGTGGATTTCATCGCGTCCTCTTTGCCGTCGCTTTCCACGGCTGACAAGCAAGACGCGCTCGAAACCACCGATGTCCGCATCCGTCTGGAAAAAATCAATCAGCACCTGGCCAAAGAGCTGGAAGTGCAGCAACTGCGCAACAAGATCCAGTCTGAAGTGCAGGACCGGGTGCAGCAGACCCAGCGCGAGTACTACTTGCGCGAGCAGATGAAGGCCATCCAGAAAGAACTGGGTGAACAGGATGAAGGCGCGCGCGACACTGACGAACTGCGCCAGAAGATTGAAGCCGCGGGCATGCCCGACGAAGTGAAGAAAGAGGCATTGAAGGAACTGGGCCGGCTTTCCCGGATGTCACCAATGGCCGCCGATTATTCCGTCACGCGGAACTACGTTGAATGGCTCGCCGTGCTGCCCTGGGCGAAGACTTCGGGGCAGGAGATCGAGATTCCCAAGGCCAAAGAAATTCTTGACACGGACCACTACGACCTGAAGAAAGTGAAAGACCGCATTCTGGATTACCTGTCCGTGCGCCGGCTCAAGCCCGGTATGAAGGGCCCGATTTTGTGCTTTGTCGGACCTCCGGGTGTGGGCAAAACTTCTCTGGGCAAATCCATCGCCCGTGCGTTAGGCCGTAAGTTTGTGCGCTTGTCACTGGGCGGGGTGCACGATGAAGCAGAAATCCGCGGCCATCGCCGCACTTACATCGGAGCCTTGCCTGGGCAGATTATTCAGGGCATTCGCCGCGCCGAGACCAAAGATCCGGTGTTCATGCTCGATGAGATCGACAAAGTGGGCCGCGATTTTCGCGGCGATCCCGCTTCGGCTTTACTCGAAGCCCTTGATCCAGAGCAAAACTCAACGTTCCGCGACAACTATCTGGACGTGACGTTTGATCTGTCGAAGGTGCTTTTCATCACCACCGCGAACATGCTCGATCCCGTCGCGGAGCCGCTGCGCGACCGCATGGAGATTATTGAACTTCAGGGGTACACCGAGGAAGAAAAGATCCACATTGCGTTCCAGTACCTGATCCCGCGGCAGATCGACGAAAACGGAATCACAGCCGAGCAGATCGAATTTCCCGAGGAATCGGTTGGCCACATCATCCGCCATTACACGCGGGAAGCGGGAGTGCGCAATCTGGAGCGCAACATCGGCACCATTTGCCGCAAACAGGCCCGCCGGCTGGCCGAAGGCAGGACCGACAAACTGGTGGTCACCAAGGAAGTCGTCCAGGAATTCCTGGGTGGAATCAAAGTTCGCAGCGAAGGCGAAATCGCGGAACGCACCAAACGCGCCGGCGTGGTTGTTGGCCTGGCATGGACGCCTTCCGGCGGCGACGTGCTTTTCGTTGAAGCCAACAGCATGAAGGGCAAGGGCGGCTTCACCATGACCGGGCAGATCGGCCAGGTGATGCAGGAGTCTATGCAGGCGGCTTTGACCTGGGTGCGCTCCAACGCCCGCTTGCTGGGCATCTCTGAGGATTTCTTTGCCGAGCACGACATTCACATTCACGTCCCGGCAGGAGCAATTCCAAAGGATGGTCCTTCGGCCGGCATCACCATGGTTACGGCGCTGGTTTCGCTGCTCACGGGGCATCCCGTGCGGCCGCTGACCGCGATGACCGGCGAAATCACGCTGAGTGGCGACGTTCTGCCCATCGGCGGAGTCAAAGAGAAAGTTCTGGCCGCAAAGCGCGCCGGAGTGCAGCACGTGATTCTGCCTGCAGACAACAAAACAAACCTGGAAGAAGACTTGACGCCGGAGCAGTTGGAGAATGTTCACGTACATTACGTGAAAACCATCGGCGAAGTGCTGGACCTGGTTCTGCCCACGACGCGCCTCGAGCAGAAGCAGGACGAAGAAGTGCGTGACAGAGTACTACAGGCCGAGTCTGTCTCCTGACGCCGAACTAGACCCCGCCTCGAGGTCATCCCGAAGCCCCGCGTATTCACTAGCGGGGCGAGGGACTTGGCGCGCATTTACAAAGATACCTGCCTCGGGTTGGCCTTCCGCTTAAGGTTGCCTTCAGGTTAAACCAAAGTGTAATAACAACTTATCCTGGGGAAGCGGGTTTGAGTATCATGAAGTCCTACCCGCACAGTTGTACGAGAAAGGACGAGGCCATGAAGAGACAAGCGAAGTTCTTCATCCATCTGATTTTGCTGGCTGGAATGGCTCTGGCGCTGCAGTTAGGCGCGTTCGCACAAGCTGCGCCGGCACCGAGCGATACCCCACAAGACGAGTCCGCGTCAAGCGGCGCCCCACAACAGGATCCTCCCAGCCGCGTCGCACGCTTGAATTTCATGGAGGGTTCGGTCTCTTTTCAGCCCGGCGGCGAAGGCGACTGGGTTACGGCTGTGCCCAACCGTCCGCTCACCACGGGAGATAATTTGTGGGCCGACAAAGACTCGCGCGCCGAACTGCACGTGGGATCGACGTCGATTCGCATGAGTTCTGAAACCAGCATCACTTTTCTTGATCTTGACGACCAGACCACCCAGATACGACTTTCAGCCGGTTCACTTATCGTGCGGCTGCGCCATCTCGATGATGGAAATAATTTCGAAGTCGACACGCCCAATTTGGCCTTCACATTGCTGCA
The DNA here is from genome assembly GCA_963759395.1 of uncultured Acidobacteriota bacterium. GTDB lineage: Bacteria > Acidobacteriota > Terriglobia > Terriglobales > Acidobacteriaceae > CAVWZH01. Next base: position 1,985,447 of record CAVWZH010000007.1, read on the forward strand.
GCCGGGCGAGTATCGCATCGATGTGAACCCCGACGGTAATCAGACTGTCACCACCGTTTGGCGTGGCCGCGGCGAGGTCACGGGCGGCGGAGCGTCCTATACGGTGATCGCTGGGCAACAGGCCGTTTTCAGCGGGACTGACCAGCTCGATCATCAGATCCAACAACTTCCTGCGCGCGACGATTTCGATGCTTGGTCTTCCAGCCGCGATCAGCGTGAGGAGCGCGCCGAATCCGCCAACTATATTTCGCCGGAAGTCACCGGCTACGAAGATCTGGACGACTACGGACACTGGCACTACGCCGCCGGCTACGGTCCGGTCTGGACTCCAGTTAGTGTTGCACCGGGTTGGGCGCCATATCGCTTCGGCCATTGGGTCTGGATCGATCCTTGGGGCTGGACTTGGGTCGACGATGAGCCTTGGGGCTTTGCTCCTTTCCACTATGGAAGATGGGCCTACGTCACTGGGGGCTGGTGCTGGGTGCCGGGTCCGGTCGTGGTGCGGCCGGTTTATGCCCCCGCGTTCGTTGCGTTTGTCGGCGGCGGCGGTTTTCACCTGGCAATCGGTGTCGGCGGAGCCGGAGTGGGTTGGTTTCCGCTCGCCCCGGGCGAAGTCTTTGTGCCCTGGTACCACGTAAGCCGCGGCTACGTGAACAATGTGAACATCACCAACACGCGGGTCAATGTGACGCAGATTACCAATGTCTACAACGTCTACAACAACAATGTCACCAACACTCACATCACCTACGTGAACCAACACGTGCAGAACGGAGTAACCGTGGTTTCACACGAAACGTTCGTCAATGCCCGCCCGGTGGCGCGAAATCTGGAGCGGGTCGATGAACGACAACTCGCTGAAGCTCCGGTCACGCACAACCCCGGACTCCAACCTGCGCGGGCCAGCGTGCTGGGAGCGGGAGCGCCAGCTCGCGTGCGGCCGCCGCAGGCGATCATGAATCGACCGGTCGTGGGCACGCGCAATCCCACACCACCGAAGGCCCCGTTTGAGCAGCGGCAATCTGCCATGGTGCGGACGGAAACTCCGGGGCACCCGCAGCCCGCAGGACGCGGACCAGCAGTCGAACCCCGTCCGGGCGGAGCGCCTAATAACGCGCGCTCCGAGCCGCCGGTGAACAACAATCGTCCGGAGCCGGCTGCGAGCAACAATCGTCCGGAGCCGGCTGCGAGCAACAATCGTCCGGAGCCGGCTGCGAGCAACAATCGTCCGGAGCCGGCTGCGAACAACAATCGCCCAGAGCCGGCTACGAGCAACAACCGTCCCGAGCCGATGGCTAACAATCGTCCGGAAAACAACCCAGTGCCGCGACCGCCGTCTGCCGTGCGCAGCAGCCAGGAAACATCGCCGGCGTCTCATCCTTCGCAGAACACGCGCATTGAGGAACCCGAGCGATCCATGCAGCGCCCTCCGAATCCGCCGCATCCGCTGGTCCGCCCAGCACCTCCTGTGCAGGAGCGGCCTGAGCGGCAGCAGAGCGAACAGCAGAAGTTTCAGACCTGGCAAGCGCAGCGCCCGAGCGCTCCCGCGCCGCACCCGACAAAAGCAGCGCCCGCTCCTCCGCATTCCGACTCCCACCAGCCTCACAAGTAATGGGAAGGCAGCCTCAGATGCCAGTTCCTCCGGGAACTGGCATTTTTCTTGCCGCGAGGTTATAGACTACTGGATTGAGAACGGAGAAGCGGAAACTGGCAACTGACCTTGAATCGACCATGCGGATTCATGTCTTGTTTTTCGGCATGCTGAAGGATCTCGCCGGGCGGACCAGCGACTCGCTCGATCTGCCGGAAGGCGCCACTCTCGGCGACGTCCTCGCGCACTATCAGGAGCGGATTCCCAGTCTCAACGGAATGGCCGCAGCGCTCGCCATGTCGGTGAACCAGGAATATGCCGGTCCCGAAATCCGGCTCAAACCCGGCGACGAGGTTGGCTTGTTGCCGCCGGTGAGCGGTGGGGCCGAGAATCGGGCCCAGCCTGCACCGGACACCGCCCCGAAGCACCGCCACGCGGCCATCGTGCGCGAGGTCATCGATACCGCCGCCCTGGTGGAAGCCATCAAGCGGCCAGAGGATGGAGCGGTTGCCGTTTTTGAGGGCATCGTGCGCAACCACAGTCGCGGCCGCACCACCCTGTATCTCGATTATGACGCCTATGAAGAGATGGCGCTCAAGCAGATGGAGAATCTCGCTACCCAAGCCCTCAGCCAGTTTCCGGTGCGCGACCTTGCCATTGTCCATCGCCTGGGAAGGATCGAGATTGGCGAAACCAGCGTGCTGATCGTGGTGGCCTCCGCCCATCGCGCCGCCGCCTTTGACGCCTGCCGCTGGCTCATTGACACCCTTAAGCGCACTGTTCCTATCTGGAAGAAGGAGCATTTCGCCGATGGCGCTGTCTGGGCCGATGGCGAGCCCTTTCCAGCGGAGATTCCCCGGGCGGAAGGCAGCCATTCCACAGGGCGTGCATCTAAATGACCGGTCGGCTTCTCGTCTCTGGTTGCAGCCTTCGTTCATGTTCCTCGCGGTCGGGAATCCCGCAAACGAATACAGCCGCGAAGTCCAAAAAGGCCGCATGCCGATGCCTGAGAGGACGCCCAACCTCCCGAATGAAACACGCCGCCACTGCTGCGCTCTTGCTTGGGCTGTCCCTTGCCTGCCAGGCGCAGGATGCTGCCAGCACCTTCAAAGTCGAAGTCAAGCTGGTGAACGTCTTTGTGACTGTCACAGATCAGCACGGAGCACCCGTAGCCAGCCTGCAGAAAGATAACTTCAACCTACTCGAAGATGGCCGGGTGCAGAAGATTTCGGTCTTCGATAAAGAATCCGCTCTGCCACTTTCGATCGTTCTGGCCATCGATACCAGCCTCAGTACGCGCAAGGATCTTCCGTTGGAGCTGGCCTCGGCGCGGCGTTTCGCTCGCGCCATCCTCCGCCCCGTTGACGCCTTGTCGCTTTATCAGTTCAGCGAAATCGTCAGCGAAGTCACCAGCTTCACTTCCGATCTCAAAACCATCGACCACGGCATTGATCACATTCACACCGGTTCGGCGACGGCACTCTACGATGCCCTCTATCTCGGCTCTCAGGCGCTGGAACCACGGCAGGGAAGGAAAGTCATGGTCGTCATCACTGACGGCGGCGACACCGTGAGCAAGGTGGACTACCAGGATGCCGTGCGGGCTGCGCAACAAGCCGAGGCCATCGTCTATAGCATCATTGTGGTCCCGATCGAAGCTAATGCCGGACGAGATACCGGCGGCGAGCACGCCCTGATCCAGCTTTCCGAAGACACCGGAGGCAAGTATTACTACGCGACTTCCGTCGCGCAGCTCGACGATGCTTTCCACCGCATCAGCGACGAACTGCGCACCCAATACCTGCTGGCGTATTATCCTTCGCAGCGGCTCTCGGATTCCGATTTCCGGCGCATTCAAATCACGGTCAACGGCGTGCCCTCGGCCGCCGAGTTCAAGGTGCGGCACCGCACCGGCTACTACACATCGAAGTCCCATTAACAAGCATAACCAGGCATCACAGGCAGAACGGTAAGGATTGGAATCGAACCCACGGTTGACGAGACAAATTAGCTTATGCAAGGCTTATGGTTTCGTTGCTTACAGACTTTCTTTTGCCAGGGCAGGCTGTGCCCCTCGCGAATGGGTCGGCGCCGGGGCGCTCCCTCTGCGTGGCCAGCGTGCTTCTCCGGCCGATCCTCGAGATTGCCGTCTTCTGCCTCGTTTTCCAGCAGGCAGCAGTCTGTGGGGCAGTTTCTTGCGACTCCGGCCGGTGGAAAGTCGCGATTCTCACATTCTAGGTAAGTACAAAGGAGACGATGTTGCCCAACCCTGGTTCTGCTCGCTCGGCCGGCAAACCCCTGCGTTTGTTCGCCGGAGCGATCACCGTGGTCGTCCTCTGTTCCGCATGGTTGATCGGTCAAGGATCGTCTACTGGCAATGTAAGCGGCACAGTCATCGGCCCTAAGGGATCGTCCGTCAATGGCGCCGCCATTACTCTCACCAAGAAACTCACCGGTGAAGTGTTTCATACCGTTACCAGCCCAGCCGGCACGTATGTGATCCACGACTTGCCGCCGGGAGATTATGTTTTGCACGTGGAAGGAGAAGGATTCCGCCCTTACGAACTGCTGTTGAGAATCAATGCTGGGTCCACCGCCACCGGAGATGTCCGACTGCAACGTTTGCCGCCGCCTCCCTCGGTCCTGATTGACGCTCAGAGTGCGGAGGTGAAGGCCACGCTGAACTCCGATGAACTGGAGCAACTACCTTCCAGCCGCAATCCTTTCGATCTGACGTTTGTTACTCCCGCCGTGCAGGCTTTGGATGGGGTGGTGCTTGGGCCCACCAAGAGCGGCGACGTTTCTGTGTCGATCGGCGGGCGAACCGGCCGCACGGCACGCATGCTGGTGGATGGCGTCGATATCAGTGACGAAACCAATGGCGCGAGCCACTCAGAACGTTCCGGTGAGTTCGATCCAGGAGCTGAGAGTCGAGCAGTCGCTGCTTCCGCTTTCCTCCGGGCTGGCCTCGGCGGGCGCGGTCAGTCTGATCACCAAGTCCGGTTCCAACGACTTACACGGACAACTGTTCGGCAGGGTTCGCGACAAGAGCGCCTTGACGGCGAATTTTCCCGGCGGCCAGAACAACCCTTACTCCCGCGAGGTGTTTGGCGGCGGTGTCGGAGGCGCGCTAAAGAAAGACAAGTTGTTTGCGTTCATTTCCGGCGAACACTTCAAACAAGACCTCATGGCCCCGGTCGTCTTCGACGCGCCGTTTACCGCTCTCGACGGGCGCTACCGTTCTCCTTTCCGGGAAACCTCACTCGATGGACGCCTGGACTACAAACTCTCTGCGCAGACCCGCATTTTCTACCGCTTTACGTACGACAACAGCAACGCGGTGAATTCCACCGCAGCCAGCAATTACCAGCCCTTTAACACCCGCGACAACTCGCCCGGCCACGCCGGAGGCGTCGATTTCACAAAAGGCGCTTACGTGCACAGCTTGCGCTTTGCCTACTTGCGCTACTCCAACAGCGTGGGTGACGCCGTCAATGGCACCAACATTTTCAATCCAGCTCCAGGAATCAGTCTGAACTTCCTGGGAAGTTCAGGATTCGCCAGCGGTCCCAACTCTGCCGCGCCCCAGCGCACCATCCAGGGGAATAAAGAGGCTCGCTACGACGGGAGTCGCATCATAGGCGAACACAGTTTCCACTTCGGCGCCTCCGTAAACCAGATCAACTCTCTGATTCTAGCCAGTTTCAACAGTGCGGCGCCCCAGGTGGGTTTGGATCTGAGTACGCTCTCGACCGGCATCGCGGACGGCGGACCTTTCCCCGGGGGTGTTGCTAATCCGCTGAACTATCCCGTGCACAGCATCACCCTGGGAAACAATCTGGGCTGCTTCAGCGAGAAATCGGCATTCGGATCTTCGTGTGGCGGTTTTGCGGATACGCGTCTGCAGGGTTATGCCGGGGACGTCTGGAAACTTCTTCCCAACCTGACGCTTTCTTACGGCGTGCAATACGTTCGCGACACGGGACGCAACAGCTCCGATTTGCCCGCCATTCCATGCTCCGCCGTGAATGCCTCCTTCGGAACTCTCGCGCCGTGTTCCGGCAGCAGTCCGCTGTTAACCACGTTCGGGACCGCCTTCGGACTGGGCGACCGGGTGCGCCAGCCCAATCTCAACTTCGGCCCGCAGGCGGGCATTGCCTGGGACCCTGGCAAGAGTGGCCGCACGGTGGTCCGCGCCGGGGTCGGCGTCTACTACGACAACTCGGAATTTCATAATGCATTGTTTGACCGCGAGTCCCGCCTGGCCAACGGCGCATTCTCAGCGCAGTCGAATGATCCCTGTGGCAGCCACGGCATTGTCATTCTTCCGGGAAATATTTCGCTGCCTGCGGGAGGGATCTGTAACCAACGGGTAGGCACTGTGACCACTGCGATCGCCGATTTGCAGCAAGCCTATCAAAACGCGTTTTCCGCTTTGACTCCCGGGTCTCCAAATCCCAATTTCGTGGGGAACCTGTTAAGCGCGCAGCAGGGTTTGTTGGCGCCGAACTTCCAGACCCCGCGTTCGGTGCAGATCAACGCTGGCTTCGAGCATCAGGTCGGAGTGGACACGGTGTTCGGCGTCGACTACGTGCGGAACGTCGGCACGCACTCTCTGATGGGACTTGACGCGAACCATGTGGGCGATGCCCAGTTCCTGCAGACCGATGTAGTGAACGGCTCTAAGGTCCCCACCGCAGCTTTGAACGCCATCAACAATACTTTGGCTTCGAACACGTTGAGCCAAGGTTGTCCTCAGGCCCTCGCTGCCGGGGGCGGCCCGGGAGGCTCGCAGACTGCTGTTACCTGTTACCTCGATTCGGTTCCAGGGGCCAGCATTGGCGACTTCGCCAGTCATGGCCTGGATTCCGGCGCGCAGTTTCTCGGCGGTCTTCCCGCCTCGGTCTTCGGGCTGACGCCCAGCACCGGAGCGGCTTTTGCCGGTGTGAATCCCCTGGTCGGGCGAAGTACCACGTTTTTCCCTATCGGCCGCTCCCTTTACAGCGGGGTGCAAGTGTGGCTGCACAGTCAGGTTCGCAATCCTTTTCGGAATGTAACCAGCACTCATTTTCAGGTCTCTTTCACTCATTCCAGCTACCGCAGCAATTTGCCCGGCGGGCTTGGGGACCCTGACCTGTTGCCTCTAGCCGCGGATTTCAACCATCCCAACCTCTTTTTCGGTTCCGCTCCCGGAGACCGGAAAAACCAATTTTCCGGCGGCACCATACTCGATCTCGCCATGGGACTACGGCTGAGCTTCACCGGACACATTGCCTCGCCTTTGCCGCAGACGTTGTTCCTGCCGGCCAGTGGCGCGCCCGGAGAGATTTTCCGCACCGACCTCACTGGCGATGGATCTTTCGGTGGACAAAGCCAGACGGGCAACAGTCCGTTCGGCGACGTGGTTCCCCAAACCCAGGTGGGATCCTTTGGGCGAGCGGTTGATCCCGCTAAGCTGAACACCACCATCGAGAACTTCAATACCAAATTCGCCGGCACGGTTACCCCAGCCGGCCAGGCCCTTATCAATGCCGGCTTGCTTTCGTTCCGACAGATGCAGTCTTTGGACGCTGTTGTTCCTACGATTCCCTTGGCTCCTCCCAACAATGTTGGCTTGGGTTGGCTCCGCAGTTTTGACGCTTCACTTTCCTGGCCGGTAAAGGTTCGGGACTGGTTCACCCTGGAACCGAGAATTTCGGCCTTTAACATTTTCAACACGGCCAATTTCGACGGCCCGGGCAATTTGTTGGGCGGGGTTCTCGGTGGCGCTGCCGGGCAGGTGAATGGGACGACCAGCGCGAACCGCGCAAGTAATCGCATCGGTTTTGGCTCGGGCGTCTTCGCGCAGGGCGCGCCTCGTCAAGTCGAGTTCGGACTGAAGGTTTCGTTCTAGGGGATTGCGTAGCGACGGGTCTCGGACCCGTCGGACCTGGAAGGGACGCCCGCTCCGGCCCGAATATCCGCCGTGTACAATGGCCTCATGCCCATGCACGGACAAGGCTTTGGCCGTCCCCAGCACACCCGTCCCGCTCCACCCGAGGATACTGGCCAGGAGGCCGGATATCTCAAGGCACTTGGCGAGAAGCAGAAACCGGTGAGCATCAAACTGACCGATGGAGAAATTGTTCGTGGCTGGATCGAATACTACGACAAGAACATGCTGCGCCTGACGCGCGAAGGCCAGCCCAACCTGTTTATCTTCAAGCACCAGATCTTGTACGTCGCGGAAGACGGGGCCAAGCGGAAGTGAAGGTCGCCGAGAAAATATCGGCGTCATCCCGAGCGCAGCCGTTTTTCAGGCGAAGCGAGGGATCTGGCGCGCATCGCTACGGCCCTCAGTTTCGCTTTTCAAGCTGAAAAGTGGCTTGCGGCTCAGACGGATCACAATGCCCCTCGCTTCCTCCAATCACGAAGACTTTCTTCCTGCCATGGCGGAGATTGCCCGCGAAGCCGGCGCTCTGCTGATGGAATATTTCACCCAGCACGTCCGCGTGGAATACAAAGGCGAAGCTGATCTGGTTACCGTCGCCGACCGCAAGTCGGAGGCTCTGATACGCGAGCGCATCGGACAGCTTTGGCCGTCTCATAGCATTCTGGGGGAAGAACAGGGGCTGACCGAAACCAGCAGCGACTATCTATGGTACGTCGATCCGCTCGATGGCACCACCAACTTCGCTCACGGCTTTCCCGTGTTCTGTGTTTCCATGGCGCTCGAGCGCAAAGGCAAGCGGATCGCAGGCGTGGTCTTTGACCCCACGCGGAACGAACTATTTTCTGCGGAGCAGGGAAGTGGCGCGTTCTTGAACGGCCAGCGCATCCACGTGTCCCGCGTGGCGAATCTGGCCGAGTCCCTTCTAGCCACTGGTTTTCCCAGCCATAAGCGCCACAAAAATCCGAATATTCTTTTCTATCACCAGATCACGCTGCGGACCCATGGTGTGCGGCGCGCCGGATCGGCGGCGCTCGACCTGTGCAACGTGGCCAGCGGGCGCTTCGACGGTTTCTGGGAGTTCAATCTCAATCCCTGGGACACGGCTGCTGGCGTGCTCCTGGTCGAAGAAGCCGGAGGTGCGGTCACCGATTTTCACGGCGGCCCCTTCCAGATCGCCAGCCATCAGACGCTGGCCAGCAACGGCCTGATCCATTCGGCGCTTGTGGAGGAATTCGATAAAATATTTTCCGGCCGCGGATTAGAACCGCTGCCCGACGCTGCCGAGTATCGAGGTACGCTATGAGAGTGCGTTCACGAATTGCGGGGTGGCTGCTCCTCGTTTCTCTAGCCGCTCTTCCCATTTACGCGGCCGACCAGCCCGCGCCGGACGCCGCCTACCAGCAGTCGTTCGATAAGTGGAAAGCCGAGTTGACAGAAGATCGGAAGGATAATTGGGTATCCCTCGCGGGATTATTCTGGCTCAAGCCGGGAGAAAATAAGTTTGGCAGCGACGCCAAGAATGACATTGTATTTCCGAAGGGCCCCGCTTATGCCGGGTCGTTTTTTCTGACCGGCAAGGATGTAAGTGTCAAACTTGGCCCCGACGCTCACGTGACCATCGCGGGCAAAGCAGTTACGGACTCAAAGCTCGAAGCCGACGTTGCCGGACATCCCACTGTGCTCGATATGGGCAGCCTGCGTTTTCTGGTGATTGTGCGTGGGGAGCGCGTGGGCATCCGCCTGAAAGATACCGAGAGTGAGGCCGCTCGCAATTTTCATGGCCTGACATTTTTCCCGCTCGATATGAACTATCGCGTGACTGCGAAGTTCGAGCCGGCGGAGGGCAAGCAGACGGTCGATGTGCCCTCCGTGCTGGGAGATGTGAATCCGACGCCGGTGGCCGGAACCGTGGTCTTCCGGCTCAATGGCCAGGAATTGCGGCTGACTGACCTGGGAGGCGATCCAGCCAACGGGCTTTTCTTTGTTTTCAGCGATCCGACCAGCAAGACCGATACTTATCCGGGTGGCCGCTTCCTGGATACCGACCCGGTGGTAAATGGCACGGTAGTGCTCGATTTCAACCGGGCGCACAGTCCGCCCTGCGCCGTAACTGCTTACGCGACCTGCCCGCTGGCGCCAAAAGAGAACCGTCTGCAGGTGGCGATTCCTGTCGGCGAAAAGTACGACCACACACACGGGCATCACTGAGACTGCTTGGTCCGGGTAAGTGGCTGACAATTTGCCATCCTGGGGTCAATGGCTGCTTTCTATAGCTATGAGATATAGGACAATGCGATTTAAGCCTTCGCCGGCCGCGAGCGGCCGTAGGGTCATCTTGCCCTTTATCCATGCCTCCTAGGGGCCTTAGAACGCAAATACGAGGTATCGTAGGAATCGTGCTGCTCGAGATACCGGCACGAAAGTCTCACGTCTGACCGTTGAGCCAATATCTCCAAGCAAACAGTGGGCTTAGTGCCTCATCCCATCGGTGCGGTCTCGCACGCCGCCATTTTTTCGGGCGGACTCTCTCCGGCGTTACAATTGAGGCATTGTGATCGCCTCACTGCTCGAACGAAAAATCGAAAAGCGGCAAGAGAAAGTGCGCATTCAGGGCCGGATACTTTTCCTCACCGAAGATCCGGAACTCATCAAACGCCAGCTCGCCGGCGAAGACTTGCCCTGGGATACGAAGCATCCGGCCAACAATCCCAAACTCCGCGACGACATTTCGACCGACGAAATCACGCCCGCGCACTACTGCTTTTATTTTGATGAGACGCTGGGCGAAATTCCATACCTTGGGTTGAAATGCGGAAATGTCACACCCATCGGGCGCGGCGAGGTGAAGCGCGGCGGCTTCGTTTGCGCGGTGAGCGGCAAGCGGCGGGGCAAAGGCTCCAGCCGCGAACAGTCGCCTTACGCCGAAATGTGCGCCGGCATCAAAGTGGTGATCGCCGAGAATATCGAGCGCATTTACAAGCAAAACTGCCAGAATCTGGGACTTCTAACCACAACTGATTTTTCGGTGATCGACAAGGTGCGCGGCGGCCAAGAAATTGCGCTGAGTGAATTCACCGCCGGAGAAGACGATATTACCCGGCAGGTGATCGAATACGGCGGCTTGTTTCCTTTCAACGTCGCGCGGATGCAGAAGAAAGTGTTTTTGCCCCCGATCCATCCCGCGGGCGGGTCGCCCGCGGCCACACAACCTGCTATGCAACCAATGACTCTGGCGGAGAAAATCTTTGCCCGGCATATGGTAAACGAGAAAGACGAAGTGGGTGTCCCTTACGTCAAGCCCGGTGACACCGGGTTTGCCCGCGCCGACCTGCGTTTCAGCCACGAATATGTCACGCCCATGGCGGCGATTTTCTTCGAGCACTATGTTGGCAAAGCAGCGAAGGTTAACGATCCATCGAGTATTCTGTTTTTCCGCGATCACCTGACTTTTCTTGATGAAGTCATTTCCGAAGAGAAGAAAAAACTCGGCCTGCTCGATCTGGCCACCCATCTCAAACTTAAGCAACAGGATTTCGCCGCTAAGCAGGGAATCAAGCTTCACGGAGAACTGAAAGACCGCAAGGGCTCCGAGGGCATTTGCCATTCCCTCGTGCTGGAAAGCTACGCCTTGCCGGGTCAGTTGAACGTCGGCTCCGATTCGCACACGCCGCACGTCGGTGCGATCGGCTGCGTGGCTTTCGGCATCGGTACCACGGACGTTTTCAATTCCTGGATCACGAAAGACGTGCGGGTTAAGGTGCCGGAGTCGGTCAAGATTGTGATACGCGGCAAAAAGCATGCGAACGTCACAGCCAAGGATTTCATCCTGAAGATTTTGAGTCTCGACTATGTGCGCCACGGCAAGGCGCTGGCCAAAGTGATGGAATATGCGGGTGAGGCGATCGAAGACTTGAGCGTAGACGAACGCGCCACCATGACCAACATGGCGGCGGAGATCGGCGGATTCACGGGGATTGTCGCCCCGGACGAAAAGGTTATCGAGTTCCTGATTGAGCGGCGCGGAATGGATCGCAAGAGAGCCGAAGCCATGATTGAGGGCCTATACAGCGACCGCGATGCAAAATATGCCGAAGTGATTGAACTTGACGCTGGCGAAATTACTCCCATGGTGGCAACGCCGGGCGATCCCGGCAACGGCAAATATATTCGCGAACTGCATACGCCCGTGCCCGTGGAAATTGCCTACGGCGGCACCTGCACCGCGGGCAAGAACGAAGACATGGACATGTACGCTGCGGTGCTCGCCGACGCGCTGAAGCAGGGCAAACGTGTGGCCGATTCCGTGAAGTTCTACATTCAGTTCGGCTCGCAGGAGACCCGCGAATACTGCATTCGCCGGGGTTATCTCGAGACTTTTCAGAAGGCCGGGGCGATCGTGATCGAGCCGAGCTGCGGAGCTTGCATCAACGCCGGGCCGGGCGTCTCAACGCGGCCCGACCAGATTGTGATCAGCGCGCAAAACCGAAATTTCCCCGGCCGCAGCGGCCCGGGCCAGATGTATCTGGCTTCTCCGCTCACTGTCGCTGCGAGCGCGGTGGCCGGATATATCGTGGAATACCAGCCGAGCGAAGAGAAACAACCCGTGGGCGTCTAAGGCAAGTTGCCCGTGCTAACCGAGAGCCTTCTGGTTGCGTCCAAGACGGGTGTGGAATTCGATCCAATTCCTAAAGGCGAATCATGAAACGCAGAGAATTTATCATTCGCGGCGCCGTTGGCCTGGGCGCGGCCTGGCTTGGCTCGAAAGCCTTCATGGCGCACGGTTTCGCCTCCACGCCGCTTCCTCGCAAATTCAGCGCCTCTGACACCGTGACTCTGGGGAAGACTGGCATCAAAACCAGCCGGCTCGCGATGGGCACGGGTACAGTTGGCGTGGGCCATCATTCGCATCAGAGTGATCTTGGGGTTAAAGCGCTGTCTGATCTGCTGCTGAATGGCTACGACAACGGATTGCGCTTCTTCGACTCGGCCGACTCGTATGGAAGTCACCCTCATGTGGGAGAGGCGCTGAAGCATGTGCCGCGCGACAAAGCCACAGTGCTCACCAAGACCTGGGCGCGTGATCCGGCCACGGCCCGCGCCGATCTGGACCGCTTTCGGCGCGAACTGGGCACGGATTATCTCGATATCTGCCTGATGCATTGCCTGACCGAAGCCGACTGGACGGAGCGCTACCGTGGCGTGATGGATGTGCTGGAAGAAGCGAAGCAGAAAGGGATTATCCGCGCCCACGGCTGCTCGTGCCATTCGATTGAGGCGCTGCGGGCGGCGGCGAAGTCGCCCTGGGTCGAGGTTGATCTGGCCCGAATCAATCCCATTGGCTCGCACATGGATGCCGATCCTGCGACCGTGGTGAGCGTACTGCGAGAAATGAAAGCTGCGGGCAAGGCGGTGGTGGGAATGAAGATTCTCGGCGAGGGCGATCTGCGCACGCGGCAGGATGAAGCCATCAAGTTTGCTCTGTCGCTGGGGGTGCTGGACGCGTTCACTATCGGCGCCGAGAGCAAAGCGGAGCAGGAAGACTTGATGCGGCGGATTGCGGCGGCGTAACGTTGCGCCGGATCGGCGCGACCGTGGAATCCTGCCCTGGTTTCGGTACGGCTGAAGCCGTGCCCTCCCTTTAAACCTGACACTTCGTTAAATCTTGTCCGACTCTCTGAAATTCTCGCTCTCACGCCGTACAATGCAGGCCTATGAAATCGGCAAAGCTGATTTTGCTGCTGGGCTTTCTTGTGCTTCCTGCCTTCGCTCAGGAAAAGCCAATCTCGGTTCACGCCGGGACACTGCTAGATGGCAGGGGCCAAGTTCTGCATAACGTCGAGATCGTGGTCCAGAACGGCAAAATTGTTTCGGTAGAGCTGGCAAAGTCCGGGGCGAACGAAACTTCCACCTATGACCTGCGCGAGTTGACCGTCTTGCCGGGATGGATCGACGTTCACGTCCACATCACCTGGCACTTTGGGCCCAACGGCCGGTTGGAGGACAAAGATGAAACCCCGGCCGAAGCGACGCTGGCCGAAGCGGGCAATGCCTGGGCCACGCTGATGGCGGGGTTCACGACGATCCAGAGCCTGGGCGCGCCGGAGGACAAGGACCTGCGATCCGCAATAGCTCGCGGCGAAATTCCTGGCCCGAGGATCATTACGGCGTTGAATCCGATCGAGGATTCCGCCCTTACCCCTGACCAGATTCGTGACGCAGTCAGGAAACTCAAGGCCGATGGCGCCGATGTGGTCAAGATTTTCGCTTCGAAAAGCATTCGCGAAGGCGGCGGACAAACCCTGAGCGACGAACAACTTCGCGCGGCGTGCGGCGAAGCCAAGGCCCAAGGGTTGCGCAGCGTCGTTCATGCCTATCGAACCGCAATTCGGGCGGCGAGTCTGGCGGGATGCACCGAAGTCGAGCACGGCACTTATGCCACTGCCGACGATTTGCGCACACTGGCGGAGCACGGTACGTTTTTTGATCCCCAGGTGGGGTTGGTGATCCACAACTATCTGGATAACAAAGCGCGGTTTCTGGGGATTGGCAATTACAACGACGAAGGTTTCGCCAAAATGCAGGAAGTCTTGCCGCTGAATCAGCAGATGTTCAAGCAGGCGCTGGCGACCAAGGGTTTGAAAATTGTATTCGGCACCGATGCGGTCGCAGGCGCGCACGGGCGCAACGCCGAAGAATTCATCTACCGGGTACAAGATGGCGAGGACGCGCTCGATGCCATGGTCTCGGCGAACTCGCGCGCCGCAGACTCGCTCAACTTGCAAGATGAAATCGGCTCGATCGCGCCTGGATTGCAGGCCGATATTATCGCGCTAGATGGAGATCCCCTCAAAGACAGCACAGCTGTGCGCCGCGTGGTTTTTGTGATGAAGGGCGGAACAGTCTACAAGAACCTCCGTTGAACGATTAGCCGGGCGCTCGTTGGTTCTGAGGCCGACTATCACAGCGGGAACGGTTTATCTTGTCTCTTACCGCACCACAGGAGATGCGTGTGACATCACCCCCGGCGAAGCCCGGTATGGTTCGAGATTCAGGCGGCCGGGTGCTGCGGCTTGTTCTCGCTTTCCTGGCCTTCCTAATCTCCTGCACTCTGATCCTGCGTACGCAGATGGTGCCACTGGGCGATCTGTTTTCCCGCTGGTACGGCATCCAAGAATTGCTAAACCATGGCCGCAACCCCTATGGGCCAGAAGTCAGCAGAGAGATTCAGGTTGCATACTATGGCCATGTCCTGCGGCCAGGTGAAGCAAAAGATGAGCAGCGATTTGCCTATCCGATCTATGTGATTGTCCTGCTGTGGCCGATGGCCTTCATGCGGTATTCCACGGTTGACGCCATCGCTTTGCCGCTGTTAACGGCAGCGGGCGCGGCCTTTCTTCTGGCTTGCGTGCGCTTTGTGAACTGGCCCACCAATAAGAGTGACCGGGTGGCCGCGGTCCTTTTGGGTTTGAGCACGACACCGATGCTGCGAGGCTTGAGGTTTGAACAGTTAAGCACCCTGGTTGCCTTGTTTCTCATGTTAGCGTTCGTGGCTCTGAGCAAGGGGCGTTTGGTCAGTGCAGGAATACTGCTGGCGCTTGCGACCATCAAGCCTCAGATTGCTCTGCTGCCAGTGGTTTGGGCTGTTATCTGGGCGTTCGCGAAATGGCGAGAGCGCAAGAGCTTAGTCATCACTTTGGCCGCGGCGGTCGCGCTCTTGCTGGTTATCGGCCAGGTTTTACTGCCGGGCTGGCTGTTTGATTTTATCGCCGGACTCCCCGACTATGGGCGTTATGCGGGGCGGGATTCGCTTTTGACCCTGCTGGCCGGCAAATGGGTGGGACTGGCGGTGACTGCGCCGCTGGTCGCGATCGCTTTGTGGACAATGTATGCCTATCGCGAAGAGGAGGCGACAAGCCTTGGCTTCCAGTTTGCTACCGCATTCGTTTTCGCGCTGGCAGCGATAGTAATGCCGGCGATGGCTGCCGGCCATAATCAAATCCTGATGTTCCCGGCGGCACTTCTGTTGCTGCGGGACGCCCGCCCTAATTCCGGCCTTGCGAGGTTCTTTGCGGTGGTGCTTGCATGGACTCCCATTATGGCAGTGGCAACATGGCTTTCGGGGAACCCGCATTTCATGAACGCGGCCAAGACCGTGGTGGGTTCCGTTGTCCCTTTAATCCTCATGATCTTTCTGGTTCGGTACGCAACCAAGGTGACTGTAGCTTCTCGACTTGCCGGTAACTTGCCCGCGAACTGAGCGACAGCCTCCCCGCCCTCATTTTGTCGCATCCTCGATGTACAACAGAATCATTTTCTGCCCGGATTGCGGCTCGATGCGGCCGGCGTTCAAAATCATTCTGCGCTCCCCCAAGTGCGGGAAATTGTGGCGCACTTCGAAACCCTCCACCCGGCCATTGTTGGGCAGAATGTTTTCCAGCAACTCGCGCAGTTTGGGGATGTTCCATTGCCCGTCGCCCAAGTCATAGATGGCGCGATTCTGGGTTTCTTCGCGGGAAACCTCGAACTGGCGGTAGAAGGCCAGGTTAGCCGTGATTACTTGCAGTTTGCCGTCAAGCACAAGAATAGATTCCCGGGCATTTTCAATCAGCGCATCGGCGTGCTCGTGCAACCTATCGAAATTGCGCTTTATGGCGTCGATGTCCTGGAAACTGATCACCGCGCCGTCAATCTTGTTGTCCCAGGTTTTATAGGGGCGCACGCGCATCTGGTACCATGTGCCGCTCTGTTTCTCGCGCACCTCACGTTCCGTGGTGCTGACGTTCTCTATGCTTTCGTGAGCAATCTGCCCCAAATCCTCGATATCGAGATTAGGCCGGATTTCGCTCAAACGGCGGCCCACGTCGCTGGGCAGCAGGTTCAGCAGCTTTTGCGCCGGGGGCGTGAAGCGGCGGATGTGCAAGTCTTGCCCCACTATCACCACCGGAACCGTCACGCTGCCCAGCAGGTTGAGCAGGTCGTTGTTGGCCAACGTCAACTCCGCGTTGCGGTTGTGCAGCTCTTCATTCAGCGTGGTCAGCTCCTCGTTCGATGACTGCAGTTCTTCCCGGGCTGTCTCCAGTTCTTCGTTGGTGCTCTGCAGTTCCTCATTGGCGGAGAGGACTTCTTCGTTGGCTGACTTGAATTCCTCGTTGGTGGACTCATGCTCCTCGAGCAGAGTCTGGAACTGCTGCCGGATTTGGGCCACTTCGCGCCTCAGCCGCGCATTTTCCTGGGAGGCGCTGTCATGGGCTTTGGAAGCTTTTCTTTTTTCCGGTCGGCCCTTAACCGCGGCAGAGACCGCGTCCTGAAACACGATCAAGTAAAAACGTTCTTTCGGCGTGGAGCCGCGCAGTGGGCTGATTTCCAGGTTTACCTCCCGGCTCTGCCCGTTGGATTGAATGTGCACGCCCTGTTTGCGCACCGTGACGTTCTCCTTCTTCGCTTTGGTGAAGGCGGCACGCAGGTCGACCAGAAGGCCCTCGCGGGCCATTTTGGAAAGGCTGAAAGTTGGCTGGCCGGCTGGCGGTTCCAGATAGGGGCCAGTCTTGCCCCGGAACTGAACAATTTCCATCTGCTCGTTGACCACGATGCTGGCGGGCACAAAGCGGTCCATCAGCAGACGATCCACTTCTTTCTCAATGGAGAAGAGCGGTTGCGGCTCGTGGGCAGCTTTGGGTGGCTCAGCGCGCCGCGTAGCATAGTCAAACGAGCCGAAATACGGCATTAACCGGGCGGCCGACTCCTTCTTCTGGAAAATCTTGTTTTTCTTGTCGATCGGAACAAAGTATTCCGAGAATGTACCCAAACTTTCGGCCCCGCCCAGCATGAGATAACCACTGGGTTTGAGCGCATAGTGCAGAGTGGGAACCACTCGTTTCTGCAGCACCGGGCCGAGGTAGATGAGCAGATTGCGGCAACTGATCAAGTCCAGGTTGGAAAACGGGGGATCTTTCGCGATGTTCTGCTTGGCGAAGATGCACATCTCGCGCAGGCCCTTGACAATCTGATAGCCTCCGTCCAAACGCAGGAAGAACCGCCGCAAGCGCTCGGGAGAAATGTCAGCCACCAGGGCCTCGGAATAGAGCCCGGCACGGGCCCGGTCGAGGGAGGTGTTGCTGATGTCGGTGGCAAAGATCTGGAATGGCACGGCACCCAGACTGGACTTCGCGGTCTTCGTGGTCTCAAGCCAGAGGTATTCCAGCATGGCCATGGCAATGGAATAAACTTCCTCGCCGGTGGAGCAGCCCGGCACCCAGACCCGGACCGTGGCGTTGTGTTTATTGTCCTGAAACAAGGTTGGAAAAACGTGTTTCTGGAGTGCCTGAAAAGCTTCCGGATCTCGGAAGAAGCCGGTCACGTGGATGAGAATATCCTGGTATAACTCCTCCACCTCGCCCGGAGTGTCACGAACGTAGCGAACATAATCTTTCAGTTTTTCCAGTTTGTGCACCACCATGCGGCGGGTGATGCGGCGCTGCAGAGTCGTCTGTTTATAGTGGGCGAAGTCGACCCCGGTGGCGTCGCGGAGCAGGGAGAGAAGCGTGCCCAATTGATCGCCTGCGGCGATGGAAGGCTCGGCCCTTTCCACCAAGCTGGGAGCAAGGTAGGGATGCCGGGCGACCCGGGCCAGCTCGCGCGCGATGGCGGCGGGGGGCAAAACGAAATCCACAGAGCGCGCACTCACCGCGCTGTGCGGCATGCCGGAGTACTTTGCGGACTTCTCGTCCTGGGCAAACGTAATTCCGCCGGCTGCTTTGACCGCCCGCACACCCTCGGTTCCGTCAGACGCCGTGCCCGACAAAATCACTCCAATGGCGCGGCTGCCCAGGTCCTCTGCCAGGGAGCGCAGAAAATGATCGATCGGCATATGTTGCCCGCGAGTGAGCACCCGCGCCGCCAGCCGCAGGACGCCATCCTTGAGCGCCATGGAGGTATTAGGCGGAATGACATAAATGTGGTCGGGTTTCACCACCACTTTGTCGGTGACTTCCTCGACCGGAATCTTGGTGGTCCTGGCCAGAATGTCCCGCAATTCGCTGGAGTGTTTGGGATCGAGGTGTTGCACCAGCACAAATGCCATCCCGGTCTTTTCCGGCAGATGACGGAGCAGTTCGGAAAAGGCCTCAAGACCTCCCGCCGAGGCGCCGATGCCGGCGATGGGAAAAGATGTGGCGTGGGCTGTGGAGGCTACGGTAGAGATGCGTTGGCGTGACTTCATTTTCATGACGGAACTTTTCATGAAGGAACCTGCTGCGGAGGTTACTCAGGCCATGGGAAAGGATCCGGCTAGACAGCGGGGAAACGACTGCAAGCGGACCCAGGGCTCGGCCTCAATCGTCCGCAGCGCGGATTGTAGCACGGGTGCGGTGCGGCAAGATGTGATGGTGCAGAAGGAACAGAAGATGCCGGGTGGAGGGTTTTCAGCGGCCCGCTGGGCATGTGCAAGAATTTTCATCTTTACGATCATTCCAAGCCTTTCTTTTCCGTACCATTCCGGGCTGAACTTGAAGTAAACTCAGATGCCCTGAAAGCTGTGCAACGCTCCGGCGTCAGTTGTTGCTTCCCAGGCCCCATGTCCCTAGCGCGCATCATCACTCGACTCCCTGAAGCCTCCCGCCATCTCGTCGGAGCCCTGCAGGCACGGGGCTTCAAAGTTGAAACCCGTTCAGCGCGAGACGACTCTGCTCCGCCCACCGATCTTGAGATCTTCGTTGAGGAATGTGGCGTGGAGGAGGCGCTGCAGCGTGCTTCCCTGGAGGCGGGTCCACACGGATGCGTGTTCATCGGGCCGGGAGCGATTGCCGACGATTTTCGGCCGATTGCAGTGATCCCGCTTCTGCCGAACGTTGCGAGGGAGACTCGACCTGAGAAGGAGTGGATTCCGGAAAGAGTTATTTCCGAGGAGCCGATTCCGGAGTTCGAGGTTTTGCCCGCAGCAAATGCCCCGGAAGCGGTTCCGGTCGCGGATATCGTGGAACCGGAGATCGCGAAACCTTTGGCCCTAACC
The DNA here is from genome assembly GCA_963759395.1 of uncultured Acidobacteriota bacterium. Classification (GTDB taxonomy): domain Bacteria; phylum Acidobacteriota; class Terriglobia; order Terriglobales; family Acidobacteriaceae; genus CAVWZH01. Next base: position 2,004,977 of record CAVWZH010000007.1, read on the forward strand.
GTCGCGCCCACGCTGATCCCGGCAGAGCCGGCGATCGAGCCACTCGCAGCCAGAGTCGACACTGCGTCCATAGGTGATCTTGCGGCAAGCTTCAAACCGGCGAGTCTGACTCAGAGGCTAACTTGGAAACTGAGACGACATCGCTTGAAGAGGTTCCGGCATCGCCGGAGACGCAAACCATTCCGGCGGTGGAGGCGGCTGGGCCGAGAAGTGTTCGGTACGACTCCTGAGATTCGCCTGGAGGAGTTTCAGGCGCCGGAACTCAGCGTGCCCGAGGTTCAGTTGCTGGAGGGTTCGTTGGCGCTAAAGGTAGCGTCGAATTCTGAGCCGATAATTCCCCTCGATTTGCCGGCAGCACCCGGCATTCCGCTGGCCGACGTGGAGGAAGTAGCGCCTATTGTTTGCGAGGAACGGCGGTCGGAACGCGACGTAACCATTGCGTCGGCAGTAAAACCCGAATCGCCGGGGCCCGTTCAGCCGACACTCGCCAAACGGGTCGGCACGCGCAAGGTGCGCATTTCGTTTCCACACGTGCAGAGGAGTTTCTACTATTGGGCCGCCGCAGCGTTGGCCACGGTCATTGCAGTTGAGGCGCTGGTGCTGATGTCCGCCGCGCCAGCCTTGCCGCGGGCAAGCAAACCTGAAAGCCAGAAGCAACAGCTTCTTCAGCCTCAGGCGCAGAATGTGACCACCGCCACCAAAGCCGTTCCCGCCAGAAAACCCAATGCTGAGCATCGCTCCGTTCGGGCAACGGATGAAGGCTATGTCGCCAAAAATACCGTGATTCACTACGGGAGCCGGCCAGCTACGTCACCGACCGCCAAATCGACAGTCAAGACAAGATCAGTGCAGAACTAACGTCTTAGTATACGCATTTGCCCCTCATTTGCTGCCAAATACGGATCCCGGCGGTCTCCGCGCCCCGTGGCGAAGGTGAAGAACCTCGACCACCCGTTCATCTTCGTGAATTTCGTAATAGACCAGAATCGGGCTATGTACCAGTTTCAAGACCCGCGACCGTTTTCGGATCATGCCGCCCATACGCGGAAAGCGGGTGAGCAGGTCAACATGGTCTAACAGGGAACTGCCGAAGCGGGATGCTGCATCCGCGTCGTCTTCGGCTATATGGCCAATGATTTCCGCGAAATCGTTCAGCGCCCTTTGCGTGTAGAGGAGGCGGTAATCCACTTGGGCAACCGCTTGCGGACTTCTTCGGCGGGGACGGTCCGGCCTTCTTTAACGTCCCGAATGCCTTCATCAATGGCGGCGAGCGTTTCCTCGTTTTCCTCGTCGACGATGGGAGCCGGATTCTCAAGCTCGAACTTCTTCGCCTTTGCCATAGGCTCATCGTAGGCTGGAATCGGTGGACAGCGCAACGGAATTCGCTCCCCATTTTCTCGTGATCCCACTTCTCCCAGAGGATGCGAGAAGCGATGTGTTTCAAGCGGGTTACGCTGGAAGGCGTGGCGATTGCACATTAGGCCACGAAAGCACAGACGCTCTACTCGACGTCGGGCCTATGTGCCCTAACCTCCTGCTCGAAGCGAGCCTGGCCCACAAGAAGTGGCGAAAACGAAATCGCCCGCCCTCCGTTCCGGCTTTTGACATAAGTCGCTCCTGTGTTCTGCCCACGCCTCATCCAAGCGATTTCATCCCATCCGATCACTCGATCTCCGAGGAGCCAACGTCGCTGACGAATTCCACTGTGGTCGGTCGTTACAGCATGAGGCGTCGCCAGAATGATCGCGACAAGAACAGATAGTGGAATTAGCGCCGCAAATAAGCTTCCACGTTCACGGGCGATCTCGACCAGGGTCAAGATGGTGAATGCTACGAGAAGGCCAAGGACTATTCCAATTAGAGTGCGCATTCGGGGGGCAAGAAAGAATTTAACGGCAGACATCTGCTCCCGTGGCCGAAGCTTTTTCGTTGATTTCCGCAGCCACCAGAACAGTAGCGCGAACGGAGCCACAAACAAGGCCCTCAGAAGAATGGCGCCCGCTATCTCAGCGATAACCTTCATCGTTGGCCTCGCAGGCTTGCGAAGCTTGGCTCGGTCGGTTACGAGGGCGTCCGCTCCGCGTAATTTTCTACTTCAACGACACCAGCTTCTCCACCAGCTCCGAATAATCCTTCTTCTCCAGCCCGTGCACCTGCTTGTTGTACTCATCCACTTTCGACGAGTAGTTCATCGAGCAGAATTTCGGGCCGCACATGGAGCAGAAAGCCGCTTCCTTGTAGTAGTCGTCGGGCAGAGTCTCGTCGTGCATGGAGCGCGCTGTCTCGGGATCGAGGGAAAGCGCGAATTGTTTTTCCCAGTCGAACTTGTAGCGGGCGTAGCTGAGGGCATCGTCGCGGTCCTGCGCTCCCGGACGGCGGCGAGCAATGTCGGCCGCGTGCGCGGCAATCTTGTAGGCGATAATGCCGTCTTTCACGTCTTTTTCGTTGGGCAAGCCTAGATGCTCTTTCGGCGTCACGTAACAAAGCATCGCCGCACCGTGCCACCCGATCATGGCCGCGCCGATAGCAGACGTGATGTGGTCATAACCCGGCGCAATGTCGGTGACCAACGGCCCTAGCGTGTAGAACGGCGCTTCGTAGCAAAGCTCTTTTTCTTTGTCGACCTGCTCTTTGATCTTGTCGAGCGGGACGTGCCCCGGCCCTTCGATCATCACTTGCACGTCGTACTCCCAGGCTTTCTTGGTCAGCTCGCCCAAAGTCTTCAGTTCCGCGAACTGGGCTTCGTCGCTGGCATCGGCGATGCAGCCCGGGCCGCAGGCCGTCGCCCAGAGAAAAACTCACGTCGTGCTTGACGAAAATCTTGCAGATATCGTCGAAGCGCTCGTACAGAAAATTCTGTTTATGATGGTGCGCCATCCATTGCGCCAGGATCGCGCCGCCCCGGCTCACAATGCCGGTAATGCGCTTGGAGACCATGGGCAAATACTGAATCAGGACGCCGGCATGGATGGTCATATAATCCACGCCTTGCTCCGCCTGCTCTTCGATCACTTCCAGCATCACTTCGGCCGAAAGGTCCTCAATCCGCTTGACTCGCGAGATGGCTTCATAAATCGGCACGGTGCCGATGGGCACCGGGGAATGCCGAAGGATCGCTTCGCGGATCTCGTGGATATTGCCGCCAGTGGAGAGATCCATCACGGTATCGGCGCCGTAGTGTACGGACGTGTGCAGCTTGTTCAGTTCGTCGCCGATCTCGGACGTGACCGCCGAATTCCCAATGTTGGCGTTGATCTTGCACAGGGAGGCCACGCCAATGCACATGGGCTCAAGTTCGGGATGATTGATGTTGGCGGGAATGATCATGCGGCCGCGGGCGACTTCATCGCGGATTAGCTCGGGCGAGAGCTTTTCGCGGTGGGCGACATATCCCATTTCTTCGGTGATCAGGCCCTTGCGGGCATAGTGCATCTGGGAGAAATTGCCGTCTGTGTTGGCTGACCTGCGCTGCGCGATCCATTCGCTGCGTGGTTTTGGCGCGCCGTGACCGTTCGTTCCGCGGGCGGGATTTCCATTGGTGGGGGTCATGATTGCCTTTATCCTCGAGGAAGGTTCGATAGCCTCAGATTATACGCTCCGGTTTGTCCCCGCAGCTCTTGTGCCCTTTTTCCGCCTCGCCCGTCTAACACCAGTTTGACAACTGATATCCGAGGATCGGCAACTAATTTTCTAACTCCCCTGCTCGGGGTACAATCGCCAATTCTGCCTCGAACTATGTCCAGGAGATCACTCATGCGTGCGTTCCGTCTCTATCTTGTGTTCCTGCTTTTCCTTGCGGTCGCGGCTTCAGCTCAATCGTCTCCAGCTGCAAAATCAAAGATGGGCTCAGGGTTCAGCCTGGAAACCATAGACAAGACCGCCGATCCCTGCGTGGACTTCTACCAATACGCCTGCGGCAATTGGATCAAAGCGGCCGAGATTCCGCCCGATCAGGGCCGCTGGGGCAGTTTTACCGAGCTTGACGAGCGCAACAACGAGACCTTGCGCGACATTCTGGAAAAAGTCTCGGCCAACGATTCCGGACGCAGTTCTCTCGATCAGAAGATCGGCGATTATTACAACGCCTGCATGGATGAGAAGTCAGCCGACGCCAAAGGGATCGACCCTTTAAAGCCGGAGCTGACGCGGATTGCCGCGGCACAGGACAAGGGCCAGTTAATCGAATCCATCGCTCGCGTGCAACTCATTGGGCCGAATCCGTTATTCAATTTCTACTCTGCCCCGGACTTGCATAATGCCGGGCAGGTGATCGCCTACCTCGATCAAGGTGGATTGTCGCTGCCCGACCGGGACTATTACATCAAGGATGACGCCAGGATGGTGGAAATGCGCAACCACCTGGTGGAATACGCCACCCGGCTCTTTGTGCTGGCCGGGCAATCGCCGCAACAGGCGGCTAATTCCGCCCAAACGGTGCTGCGCATTGAAACCGCTCTGGCCAAGGACTCCATGGATCGCACGGCGCGCCGCGACCCCAAAACTCGCGATCACAAAATGACCCGCGAAGAAGCGGTCGCGTTAGCCCCGGATTTTTCCCTGAATCGGTTCTTCGCAGCCATCGGAGCGCCCAGTTTTTCGGACCTTAACGTCGCCAACCCCGAGTTCTTCAAGCAGGTCGACGGAGTTCTTGCTTCCGAACCTCTGAACGCCTGGAAGACATACGTCAGCTGGCGCTTGCTCGACGGCTCGGCGCCCTGGCTATCCCAGCCCTTCGTGGACGCCAACTTCAAAATGCAACAGGCCCTCACCGGTCAGCCAGAGATCAAACCGCGCTGGAAGCGCTGTGTCGCGGCCACTGACAACGCGCTGGGCGAGGCTCTAGGGCAGAAGTATGTGGAACTGACGTTCGGCCCCGAGGGCAAAGCGCGCATGCTCAAGATGGTGGATGCTTTGGAAGAATCGCTGGACAGCGATATTCAGGACCTGTCATGGATGGGCCCTGAGACCAAGAGGCAGGCCAGAGTAAAACTGGAAGCAATTCGCAACAAGATCGGCTATCCCGACGTGTGGCGAGATTACAGTTCGCTTACTGTCGTCCGTGGAGACCTGCTGGGCAACTATCTCCGCGCCAACGAGTTTGAATCGCACCGCCAGATTGCCAAGATTGGCAAGCCGCTTGACCGCAACGAGTGGGGCATGACGCCGCCCACAGTCAACGCCTATTACAGCCCGCCGCGGAATGAAATCGTGTTTCCCGCGGGCATTCTGCAGCCTCCGTTCTTCGACAAGAGCATGGATGACGCGGTGAATTTCGGCGGCATCGGCGTGGTGATCGGGCACGAACTCACCCACGGCTTCGATGACCAGGGCCGTAAGTACGATCCCCAGGGCAACCTGAACGACTGGTGGACGGCCAGTGACGGCAAAGAATTCGAAACGCGTGCCGCCTGCGTGGCCAATGAATACGGCAACTTCGTCGCGGTCGATGATCTAAAACTCAACGGCAAACTGACCCTGGGCGAGAATACGGCGGACAACGGCGGCGCACGGATTGCTCTGATGGCGCTGCAGCAGATGATGGCTGAAGACAAAACCGGCAAGGCTAGCGAGAAGATTGACGGTTACACGCCGGAGCAGCGCTTCTTCCTGGGATTCGGGCGGGTGTGGTGCGAGAAAAGGCGCGCTGAATTTTCCCGTGCACGTGTGCTGACCGATCCGCATTCTCCGGGCCGGTACAGGACCAACGGCACAGTACAGAACATGCCGGAATTCCAAAAGGCCTGGGGCTGCAAGGCAGGCCAGCCGATGGTGGCGGAGAACGCCTGCCGAGTGTGGTGAGGCTGGTGACTTTGGGGCGTCTGGACTTCACTGGTGCCCTTGAACAGGTCGCTCAGTCGATCCAGATTTAAGAGCGTTTCTTTTACAGACTGGCGGACGAGGGTCCGATTTCGGGGCCAAACGAAATTGCACCTCGCCAGCACGCCCTCAAATCTAAGTTAATTCGATCGCAGCTTCCGGATAGAACTTTGCCGGCGTCCGCCCATAAAGTGAAAAGTTATGGAGAAGACTGAGTCCGCCCTTCGGGAAATTCTTGCCACTACTCTAGACCACGCCGTCTCTTACCTGGAAAGTCTGGACAGCCGCTCTGTAGCGGCTACTGCTGATCTCGTGACGCTGCGTAAGCATCTCGACAAGCCGCTCACGGACGATGGTATCCCGGCGGAACAAGTGATCGGCGAACTGGTCCGCGACGCGGATGCTGGGCTGCTCGGTTGTGCCGGGGGGCGCTTCTTCGGCTGGGTAATCGGTGGTGCAGTGCCGGCTGCCTTAGCCGCCGACTGGCTCACCGCTACCTGGGACCAGAACGCTGCGCTCTACGCCACCTCGCCCGCTGCCGCGATTGCGGAAGAGATTGCTGGCGGTTGGCTGAAGGAGATTCTCGGGCTTCCCGCTGCCGCCAGTTTCGCCCTGGTCAGCGGCTGCCAGATGGCCCACGTCACCTGTCTTGCGGCTGCTCGTCATGCCGTGCTCGCCAAGCAAGGGTGGGATGTAGAAGAACGGGGTCTGTACGGCTCGCCTCCCGTCCGGATCATCTCCTCCACCCAACGCCATGGCTCCATAGAGCGTGCGCTGCGTTTATTGGGCATGGGACGAAGCCACGTGATTGATCTTCCCACAGATGCGCAAGCGCGGCTGCAGCCGGAAGTCCTGGAGAAAGCTCTGGGGACCTTGCCTCCATCTACGCCCACCATCGTGTTGTTACAGGCTGGCGACGTGAACACCGGATCCTGCGATCCCTTCGACGGGCTTATCCCGTTGGCAAAGCACCACGGCGCGTGGGTTCACGTGGATGGAGCGTTCGGTTTGTGGGCCCTCGCCAGTCCGCGGTATCGACACCTCGTGAGAGGCGTTCAGGCTGCCGACTCCTGGGCTACGGACGGGCACAAGTGGCTCAACGTTCCTCACGATTGCGGCTACGCATTTGTCGCCGACTCACAGTCTCACCACGACTCGCTGTCCCATCGCGCTGCCTACATTACGCATGACGCCGAGGCACGCGACGAGATGGATTGGAACCCTGAGTGGTCCCGCCGGGCTCGCGGATTTGCAACCTACGCGGCTCTGCGCCAACTAGGACGGCAAGGAATTGCCGATTTGATCGAGCGATGCTGCCGTCACGCGCATGCGATCGTGATGGGGATTGGCAGCTTGCGCGGCGCAGAAGCGGTGTGGGAGCCAACTCTCAATCAGGGGCTGGTGCGTTTTCTTGATTCCAAGCCCGGCGCGACGGATAAAGATCACGACCGCCGCACCGAGCAGGTAATCGCCGCTATTCTCGAATCGGGCGAAGCTTTTTTCGGCGCCACCACATGGCGGGGACGGCGGGCCATGCGGGTGAGCGTCTGCTCCTGGCAGACCTCCCAGCCTGATGTCGAGCGGGTAGTTCATGCGGTAGCGAAGGTGCTGCAACTCGCTCCGGCGCGTTTGTGAAAATATCCAGTCCAGGAGGTGCGAGCTGGTGGATGGCTTAGCACGAAAATCTAAGTGAACCCAGGTTCCCGGTTCGGGGGCCCGCTCTGCGCTCGTCCCATTGGACATCTTGACCCACACCCCACCAGAGGATAGTCTGCTCAGTAGGGCGCGGGCCCTTTATGTCCAGTCAAACCGCCAAGTATTTGAAATTCGGCACTGCCATCACCGTAATCCTGGTTTCCATGGGATTTCTCGCTTACACCGGCGTGCAGGACAGTAAGAGTTATTACGTCACCATTAAGGAACTACGAGGCATGGGCGATGGTGTCTACAGCAAGCGCCTGCGGGTTGCCGGCAATGTGCAGCCCGGCTCGATCAAGCGCAACGGTACCCGCGTTGAGTTCATGCTGATCGAAAAGGATCAGACTCTTCCGGTCGTCTATAGCGGCACAGAAGCTCCGCCCGATACTTTCAAGGACAATTCTCAAGCTCTGGCCGACGGCAGCTTTGGCCGAGATGGCGTTTTTCATGCCAAGGCATTGCAAGCCAAGTGCGCCTCAAAGTACGCGCCGCAGAAGCCCGGGACTCCGGGCGCGACGCCTGAGCCCACCAAGAGCATGACTGAGCTGAACAGCTCTAGTTCAAGCCGCGTTGCAAACTAGATTTACCGTCGCTATCAGAGTTATCCCAAGCAGAGCTTGAGTGTCCACCGCGCCGGCTGGCGGCGCATGCTATATTGCGCACAATCAAAATGGGTTTTATCGGGCTATTTTATCCGTGGGGAATCATTCTGCAGGGCTTGGCGATCGTTCACTTCATTCGCCGCCGCCCCGATACCTATTGGCTCTACATCATTCTCTTTCTAGGGCCCATCGGGGCGCTCATTTATATCGCGGTCGAGGTAATTCCAGATCTCGGTTTGCTGCAGCAGTCGTTCAAGGCCTTTCCGCGCCGGCGCCGGATTCATGAATTGGAAGCGGCTATCCTGGACAATCCCTCAGCAGGCAATTACGAAGAATTGGCCGATCTGTATCTGGAAGAAGGGCAATTCGCGCGAGCACGAGACTACTACAACAAATCGATCTCCTCGCGCACCGACTCGCCTGACCCATTTTATCGGCGTGGAATTGCCGAATTAGAGATGGGGGATTTTGCGGCAGCATTGCCTGACCTGGAGCGCGTGGTCTCGCAGGATCCCACATACGACTTTCATCGTGCTCTTGGGCTGCTGGCGTGGGCCTACGCCAATACCGGCCAGCCGGAAAAAGCCGAGGCGCTGTTTCGGCAGGCGACCGCTATTTCTACCTCGTCGGAGACCTATTACAACTACGCTTTGTTTCTGGCTGGGCAGAAGCGCAACGCCGAAGCGCGGGAGTGGGCACAACGCATCCTCGCCAAAAAGCCAACCATGCCTGGATATTTGCGGCGGCGGGAGCGGCCCTGGTTTTGGAGAGCGGGTGCGCTCTTGAAACGGCTGCCTGCGTAGGGCGCGCGAGGTTTGCTTGCTGATCAAAGCCATCGATCATGTGCAATTGGCGATGCCTCCCGGTAAGGAGGCCGCAGCGCGTGCTTTTTACCAAGGCCGTTCTTGGCATACCTGAGGTTGCGAAGCCGGCTAACCTGGCCAAGCGTGGCGGATGCTGGTTTGAACGCGGCACATTGAAGGTTCATCTGGGCGTAGAACAGGGTTTTCGCCCCGCTCGCAAAGCGCATCCTGCATTCCGGGTAGAGAATCTTCAGACTCTGAAAGATCTTCTTCTAGCCACTGGTTACTCATACAAGACGGACGAGCCCCTCGAGGGCTACGACCGCCTCTACATTGACGACCCATTCGGAAATCGAATCGAACTGATCGAGCCACGCTCCAGACCGACGCGACGCCCCTGAGCATAAGGCCCATCGGAGCCGTGCACCCCTGCTACACTCTTCGAGGTGGGCGTCATCATTTATCTCGAGTGCACCAGGTGTGGTGCACATTTCAGTGCTGCCAAGCCGCAGACCGTATGCCCGAACGATGGCGGAGTTCTTTACGCCCGCTACGATCTGAGCGCCCTAAAGTTAAAGCATCACTTTAAGCCTGATTCGCTGGTTGGCCGGGCGGCAAGCATGTGGCGCTATCGGGAAGTTCTGCCCGAAGCTGAGCCGGTATCGCTGGGAGAGGGGTTCACACCCATGCTCTCGAGCCGCGAGTTCCCGACGGCCTATATCAAAGACGAAGGCCTCAATCCAACTGGTTCCTTTAAGGCCCGCGGCCTTTCCGCTGCGGTGACCATGGCCAGGGCGTACGGTGTGAAAAAGCTGGCGATCCCTTCGGCTGGAAATGCTGCCAGCGCGCTCGCTGCCTACGCGGCTGCCGCCGGAATTGAAGCGCACATCTTCATGCCCAAAGATGTGCCGCTGGCGAATCGCGTCGAATGTGAGAGTTACGGGGCGCGTGTGACACTGGTGAATGGTTTGATCAGCGACTGCGCCAGAATCGTGGCGGAGCGCACGGAAAAAGAGGGCTGGTTCGACGTCTCTACGCTGAAGGAGCCGTTCCGCGTTGAAGGCAAGAAAACGATGGGTTACGAGGTCGCCGAGCAGTTGGGGTGGCGGCTGCCGAGTGGCATCATTTATCCGACCGGTGGCGGCGTCGGCTTGCTTGGTATGTGGAAGGCATTTGAGGAGATGGAAGAGTTGGGATGGATCGGTTCCGAACGGCCTTTCATGATAGGGGTCCAATCTTCCGGTTGTGCGCCCATAGTCAAAGCGTGGGATGAAGGCAAGAACAGCGCGGAATTCTGGCCCGACGCAAACACTTTAGCGGCCGGCCTCCGCGTGCCCAAAGCGTACGGCGACTACCTGATTCTCGATATCTTGAAGAAGAGCGGTGGCGCAGCGATTGCCGTGAGCGATGAAGAGATCATGGACGCGCTCGATCACTGGGCGAGAACAGAGGGCGTGTTCGCGGCACCCGAAGGAGCAGCCGCGCTGGCAGCGTATCGCAAACTGCGAACCAGTGGATTCTTTGCCCCGAACGATACCGTGGTTTTGTTCAATACCGGTTCAGGCCTGAAGTATCTGGATGTAATCGAGGCGTGGAGAAGCCGCTCGCGTTCTGCGCAGCCAGCCACCCGGCAAATCGGCGGAATCATAGGACCGTACTAGCCGTCAGCTATCAGTCTTCAGCCATCAGGAAAACCAACCCCTACGCAGACGACGCCTGCTCGGGGATCGGGCTTGCACGCAGGTTTTCGACTTTTCTGACGGCTGATAGCTGACGGCTGATAGCTGCTCTTCGTGCTACAGTCTCCAAAGCAGACGTCGTCATCGCTGCAATCATGGAACAGCGCCTCATTCTCATCAATTTGCTGGTTAAGCTGGGCGTGGCCGCGGCAGTGGCCAGCGCGCTGGTCCGTTCGGTGGAGTTCAAGCGCCTGCTCTTCAGCGAAGAGCGCACCTTGAGACAGAAGATCTATCTGGTGCTATGGATTGGAATTCCTCTCGCTCTGGGCGTGTGGATCCGCTTTACGGTCAAGAACTTCGTTGCCGCTGATCTTTCTTTTGAGACAACGGTACTGCTGGGGATCATCGGCGGCCGGCTCACGGGCGTGTTCGGGGGCATTCTATTGGCACTCCCCGCGACGTTGCACGGAGAATTGGCTACTCTGCCGTTCAATGTGCTTTGCGGTTTTGTTGCCGGTCAACTCCGCAACCTGGCTCCCGACCCGGAGGAAATCTGGTCATTTTCCCCATTCATTGATCTGAGTATCTATCGCCTGATTCGCCGCAATCTGCCCAAGCCAAAGATTTTCGATTGGCAGATCATGTTCTTCGTCACCATCGTCGGCCTGCGTTTCGTGCAGACTGAGCTTTCGCAATTCTTCCCTTGGGCAACGTTCAGTCTGGAAAGCCCGAACCTCTGGGTGGAAGCCCTGATCTATGCTGCGTCCATCATGGTGATCGGCATCGAGCTGAAAATCTGGAACAGTGTGCGGCTGCAAATCAAGCTGGAAGAACAGGAGCGCATGCTGCTGCAGGCCCGGATGGAGGCCCTGCAAAATCAGATCAATCCGCACTTTCTGTTCAACACGCTGAATTCGGTTTCTTCTCTGGTGCGCTTCGATCCCGACACCGCGCGCGAGCTGATCATCAAACTGGCCAATATTCTGCGCCGACTGCTGCACAGCAGCGAAGCGTTCGTGCCGCTGCGCGATGAACTGGAATTTATCGACAATTATCTCGATATTGAGGTCGTGCGCTTCGGCAAAGACAAGCTGCAAGTGGTCAAGGAGCTCGATCCGGTGACGCTCGACGCCATGATCCCCAGCATGCTGCTGCAGCCGTTGGTAGAGAACTCCATCAAGCACGGACTATCTTCGAAAATCGATGGAGGCAGCATCTACATGCGCAGCCGGCTGATCGATTCCTACCTGATCATTGAAGTCGAAGATGACGGCGTGGGAATGGGATCGGCTCATCTCTTGAGTAAGCCTACCGGACTGGGCGGCACGGGCATCGGAATGGCCAATGTGGCAGAGCGGTTGAAAGTGTTGTACGGCGACACCGCGAAGATGACCATCGACAGTCACGGAGGAAAGGGAACGCTGGTCCGGCTGCGGCTGCCTGTCTTGCAAACCGAGGGCGCCGCTCCTGCTGCCCTCTATGAGGACCGCTCCAGCACTCGGCGATAGAACTCTTCATACTGCGGAATGATTTTGCTGGTACAGAATCGGGCTTGCGCCCAGGCACGGCTGGCTTTTCCCATCTTTCTGAGGGCGGTCTCGTCTTTCAGCAAATCGACTGCATATTGGGCCATGGTCTCGACGTCGCCGACCTCGGCCAGAAAACCGCTGGTGCCGTGCTCAATCACTTCCGGAATGCCGCCGACGCGCGTGGCGATCGGCACTACTTCGCACGCCATGGCTTCGAGAGCAGCCAATCCGAACGATTCCAGCTCACTGGGCAAGAGCATGATGTCGGCAAGCGCCAGCTTCTCCTGTACTTGCTCCAGCTTGCCCAGAAAAAGAACCTCTTCGTGAATCCCCTTCTGTACTGCCAGCCACTCCGCTCGCGAGCGGTCCGGGCCGTCGCCGATCATTACCAGTCTGGCCGGAACCTGTTTCCGCACTCGGTCGAACACTTCGATCACGTCCGTGACTCGCTTTACCGGACGGAAATTCGAGAGATGAACCAAAATGCGCTCATTCTTGGGGGCATATTCCGCACGCAGCGCCTTATTTTCGAGACCTCGTTTGTAGGTGTCACAATTCACGAAGTTGTAAATCACCTGAATATGGTTTCTAACGTCCAGTTCCCGCAGGGTTCGTTCCTGTAAGTACTTCGAAATGGCGGTCACACCGTCACTTTGTTCGATGGAGAAGCGGGTGATGGGAAGATACGAACGGTCGAGTCCGATCAAGGTGATGTCAGTACCGTGAAGCGTGGTAACAAAGGGCAGCTTGCGTCCCCTGGGTTTAGCCGCCAGCATCTGTCGCGCCAGGAGAGCGCTTACCGAATGCGGAATCGCATAGTGCACATGCAACAAGTCGAGATCATAGAGTTCCGAGACCTCGGCCATGCGCGTGGCTAGGGCCAGGTCGTAAGGCGGATAGTCGAACAATGGATATCGCGAGACTTCAACTTCGTGGTAGTGGATGTTCGGGTGGGGACTCGTCAGCCGGATGGGTTGAGCATAAGTAATGAAATGGATTTCGTGGCCCCGCTCCGCCAGCTCAAGTCCCAGCTCGGTTGCTACCACCCCGCTGCCACCGTAGGTGGGGTAACAGGTGATCCCAATTTTCATTTCACTCCTCGCGTGCAAGAAGCACGCCAGCCGGACAGCGGTATCGTGTAGGACAGCCGGAAGTCCCTCCCATTCGATGGCAGGCGAGGAATTGGGATTCAGATTATGAGTTCGGCGGAACCCTGGAAATGTGGCCTAAGGAACAACTTGCGCGCTCTGCTTGGAGTCAGACCCTCCCTCCATCCTCTCCAGTTGGCGCTGCAGGCGGAGCTGGGTTTCCTCGTTCAATCCAGTGAACTCGATGCCCATACCAACTCCCCCATCCGAGGTACGGACGATCGCTGACGTTGCCACTTTCTCGGACTCTAGCCAGAACGTCACGACCAAAGCCGTACCAATCTGGAGCGGGAGTCTGGTCTCTACATAACACCCGCGCCCTCCGATGTCTGTGGCCTGGGTATGCATGTGGGGGCTGCCCTGATCTGTGCCGATCTCGACGGGAAAAGCGATCTTGTGCCGCTCAAACCGCCGCTTGCCGAGCGCTCTTGAGGGTGTATCAGAATGAGCTTCGCCCGCCGATCCCGCGCCGGCCAGCCGGGGCTTCTCTGCTTGCGCCACTTCCTGCTGCCAGGGTGAGGGCTGTCCATCGAGCATTTGCACCCCAGCCTGGATCTTCTGCAGCTGTCCCGCGTCGATCACCCAGATCACCTTGCAGCGGGCTTTTTTATCTCCGACTTGGACTCCGATGACATCGCCTGCCTTGAGCGGATGTTCGATGCCAGACAGTCGGGCTCCGTGATCGCTGATGTTCTGCGCCTGGGCGTTTTGGAAAAAAGCGCGCCCGTCCGCATCCATCCCCCAGATTCGGACGGTCAGATCCACGGTGACTCGAGGCTCCAGATTGTCTGACATGGGCGCAGTCGCGCGTCTCCCCAAAATTGCAGAGACATCATAACCCGGTCAGTCAACGCCGGTGATTACCAAAGTGTTTCCGCTGCTGGACCGACGGCGGTTTCTCTTCGGCAATAACGCGGATTGTCATCCGAGCTGATTGTAGGAGATAAGCTCAATGCCGTTATCGGCTAAGAACTGGCGCGCTTCCGCCAATCCCAACAGGCGCAACTCTCGTTCTCTGGATTCGCGCAGTCGCGTGTTGACCTCGCGAAGATCGGCGTCGTTGTAACCGGGATGGCAGACCAGTTCCCATGTACCCTCGGCGAGATGTTGAATCAGAAACTTGAACAACCGTTCGTCCAGCCAGCCGGTGGACACAATGCCAAACGTTCCGTCAGGAGTGAGCATCCCAGCGTTTTGGACAGCCTCACGGAATCGGCCAGCTAAGCGGCCAAGCAGCTTCACTTGGGCGAACCGCTTCCACATGCGAACACCCTGACCCAGCAGCGACACCCGGACAGGTTCAAAGGGATTTCGAATCCTCCGCACACCACAAGTCGCGGCCGCACGCAGCACCGGACCGAGGACTTGCGGGATGAGATGAGTGTGTTTATGAGAGTCCAAGTGCGATACGGCAATGCCCGACGCCTGCAGCTTGCGAATCTGGCCCGTGACTTCGGCCTCGATTTGCTCTGGGACGACCCGGCCAAGTACGGCGCGCCGGGCGAGATCAGCGAATCCACGATGAAAACGCGCCACGCCGAAGTTTTGGTCAAGGCTGTGAATGAGACTGGGTACTTGGTTGGCATTTGTTACCGGAGACCCATCCACCAGAACCACGTGGCAGCCCACGCTTAGTCGCGGCGCCGATTGGGCAAGCTGAATGGCGTCGCCCAATGCCGCTCCGTTTGCCATCAAGCTAGAGGAAGTTACAACGCCGTTCCGGTGGGCTTCAAGAATCGCGCGGTCCACGCCGGCGGTGAGACCAAAATCATCCGCGTTGACGATCAAACGCCGCACGCGCCAGTCTAGCAAAAGGGCTATTAGCTTTTGGCTCTTAGCTCTTTGCTTATTGCCTCCCTGGGTGGGGTATCGCCCGTATTCCCCATCCGCCGAGGCCACAGGTTCGAAGCTGAGAGTCAAGAGCTAAGAACTGAGAGCCGCTCGCACATTGACCGACGTTTCCACGCTCACGTATACTCAAAATCGAGTCGTTTCTCATTTCAGCCCCTCATCGTCACGAGGCTCCCAGAAAGTCACAGCGTCGGGGGCGAGGGGCGGTTAGCTCAGCTGGTTAGAGCGCCTGCCTTACAAGCAGGAGGTCGCAGGTTCGAGTCCTGCACTGCCCACCAGTTCGGTATTCCGGTCGCAAAACCGGGGACGTAGTTCAGTTGGTTAGAACGCTGCCCTGTCACGGCAGAGGCCGCGGGTTCGAGTCCCGTCGTCCCCGCCATTCTTTTCAAGCACTTGCAAGGAATTGGCAATTTGCGTCATGGTCCAATTTGGCCCAGTTAGGCCAGTGCTTTTCCCTTCCGGTAATGGGCCAACTCTGGAGCGCGAGCATCGTCGCGGACCGCTGGGGTGCTTTCACCCGTGCAAATAGCTTATCTCGCTATTTTCGATTATCATAGATTGTGAAAATAGCGCGGAACGCTATTTTCGATCGTAAGAAGGCGGATGTGTCCCACGCTTCCAACATTCCCGGCCGGAAAGTATCGCAGGGCAGTTATTCAGCCTTTGTGCCAGCGCCCCTGCCTCCTGAACTGAACTGGACACCGCGGCTGATTGGGGCACTCTCGGATGCAGACCGGTTGGTCGGAAGATTAGCGGGCGAGGGTGGTCGGCTTCCCAATCCTCACATTTTGATCCGGCCCTTCGTACAGCGTGAAGCCGTTCTATCGAGCAAGATAGAAGGGACACAAGCCACGTTGGGTGAGTTGCTTGCCGCTGAGGCGGGAGCGATCGTGGATCGAAGTCCCGAAGATCTTCGCGAGGTTGGCAATTATGTAGTCGCTCTTGAGCACGGAATTTCGCGTCTCAAGAAACTTCCTCTTTGCGTCCGGCTCACCCGGGAGTTGCACGAACAACTCATGACGGGCGTCCAGGGGCATCAGGCTGCGCCCGGACGTTTTCGCAAGATTCAGAATTGGATTGGCAAGCCTGGCAGCACTATCGCAACTGCTTTGTACATTCCACCCCCGCCAGGAGAGGTCGAGCCGTGCCTCGCGGCCTGGGAAAAGTTCCTGCATGAGTCGACCCTGCCGCCGCTCGTGACCATTGCGCTGGCTCACTATCAATTCGAGGCCATTCATCCATTCCTTGATGGCAATGGCCGAGTCGGACGCCTGCTCATAACCTTGTTCCTGATCGAGCGCCAGATCCTCCCGACACCTCTGCTCTATTTGTCGGCCTTCTTCGAAGCTTCAAGGCGAGACTATTACAACGGTTTGCGCGGGATTAGCGAACGCGGGGCATGGAACGATTGGTTGGAGTATTTCCTGCTGGGAGTCGCCCGCATGTCTGAGGATGCCTTGAGTCGAGCCATGCGCATCAACGGACTACTGGCCGAGTGGCAGAAGAAAGTTTCCGGAGAATCAAGCAACAACCCGTTGCGGGTAGTCGAACTCTTGGGGGCAAATCCCTTCATCACTATAAAAGGCGTGGCGGAGAAATTAGCGATCGCGTTTACGACCGCGCAGCGCGCCGTCGAACGACTGGAACGTGCGCGCGTAGTGAAACGGGTAGGCGATGCGAAGCGTGACCGAGTCTATTGCGCGACTGCTCTCCTGGATATCCTCGAAGAGCCCGCCCACCTCAAGCCAGCCGACAGCAAATAGCTCCGGGGCGTTCGGGCCGCGCGGTTTGGTTCACCGCGAGGTATCAGAATCACAACTTAGAATATCGATTCAACAAACACCATGACTGAACGACTCTCTCGAAAGGCGTTGTACGATCTCGTCTGGTCTGAACCGATGAAGACTCTCTCCGCACGGTTCGGGATCTCCGACGTAGCACTTAAGAAGACCTGCGCACGGGCAGGAATCCCGATCCCAGACCGCGGTTATTGGGCAAAGAAAGATGCGGGAAAGGATACGTTCCAAGCGGCATTCTCCACACGTCCCCCTGGGATCGACGATGAGGTCTCAATCGGGAGCGGAGGCAATGGTTCGTACCACTACCGTGGACCGATGGTTTACCGTTCATCTTCGCCACTGCAAAGAACAGGTATCTTCACCTCCGTCTGGCAAAACCTAAGATATCAACTCGTCGTGGTGCAGCGCGGCGAACGCGGCGTGCCAGAGTTACCACTTCGCACCATGATCGACAGTCGCTGGTCGGTCAATCAAACTGTACCGGATGTGGCTGAATCTCAACCGAAAAACGCCATGATGACAGGACGACTCAGGGTCGCCCGGATGCCGTGATTTGCAATCAGCCAAGGTTCACTGCATGGACTTCTCAACCGGGAGATACCAGACGAAGTACACAAGCACAAACACCAAAGCAACGAAAGTCCCGATTCCGAAGATAAGTAGCAAACCGTGCCGGATGCTGAGCGATGTTTTTTTCCTTCGGCGGCGGTACGTGTCTAAGAGCAACTTCTTCCTACTGATATTTCTCATCTAATTCCCGTGGTCTCGTACTTCAGCACTGCCAGGCCTAGCCGATAGTCATAGCCGGCTTGCGCGTAAGTGATCTTGGCTTGCGTCTGCTGAAGCTGTGCCTGGCTTAGTTCAACAATCGAGCCGAGCCCCAGGTTGTAACGAGATTGAGCAAGATTCAGTGCCAGGTTGGCCTGTTGCAATAACTGCTGTGTTACCGCCAACCGCTGATAGGCGGTGTTCGCATTGAGCCAGCTAGTGCGCACGTCGCGCGAGATCAAGTTGCGTATATCCAAAAGCCGCTCTTGCGTGGCTTGGGCTCTGAGACTCGCCTCACGGGATCTGGCGGTATATAAGAATCCGTTAAAGAGCGGGATTTCGACGTTCGCGCCCACAGCGCCATAGGTGTTGTTCAAAGCGCTGGGGCTGGGGGCAACTGCGACATTCCCGATGGGTGTATCTCCCACTGCCCCAAGAGCCCGGATGCTGGGAAAGAGCAAGTCTCGTTCCGCGGTTTGGAATTTCCTGGCGGACTGATACTGAAATTCCAGCGACCGAATTTCCGGCCGCGCCGAAAATGCCTGGGAGATTAAATCGTCCACATTGCCCGGTGGCTCAGCGAGTGGGCTTGTTTCCTCGACTAGTTGGAAGTCTTGCAACGCGGGAAAACCGAGCACCATGGAAAGAGTAGCTAGGGCAGCGTTTTCATTGTTCTGGGCATCCAGCAATAGGAGCTTCGCTTGTGCCAGGTTGACACTCGCAAAACTGAAATCCAGTTCGGATTTCAGCTTGCTTTTGAAAAGCGCCTCGACCTGGTTAGCAACGGTCTGCCGTTCGGTCACCGTTTGTTGCGCGACGGTTAGCACAGCCTGGGCTTGCAAGGCACTGTAGAAAGCCTTGTTGACAGCTAAAAGGATTTGTTCCTTCGTTGCCATGGCATTTTCGTTCTCGGCCTTGGCTGCGTAGTTTGCGCTGGAGATCAGATTCGTCGTACGGCCGAAATCCGTAATGAGTTGGCTGATCACCAGGCCCGCTGCCGCGCGTTCGTAGATGATCGGATTGTTCAGCGCGCCCGCGGTGATGCGACTGCCGGACTGGGAATCGACGCCGGTGAGATCCCCCGTAGCCGTGGGCCACAGGTTCGACCTCACCTCTCGGGTGACTTGTTGCGAAGCCAGAGCGATCAACCGCCCGACCGCGATCTGTGGATTGCTCTTTATCGCGAGCGCTTCTGCCTGCTGCAAGTTGAGGGACGTCGACGCGCCAGCAGTGGCCTGGGGAACTGAGGACGGCGGCGTATTGGCCGTCGGGTAGGGCCCAGTTTGCATCGGAATGTTTTGTGGCGCAGGTGCTGGCGGCAGGTTCTGAGCAGTTTGCGTGTCCACTGCTATCTGGGCAAAACCAAGCCCGGGCAAGGCCAGGAGCAGCACGGTGTACTTAAGTGTTTGCTTCATGAATTAACCTTTGCAACGAAATTTCTGATTAGCGATTCTGGCCGCATTCCGAACTGTGGTGGACAATTCCCATCCTCAGTTCCGGGTCAGCCGGCAGGTCAAAATACATGACATGCCTGGTCACGCGAACCTGGATCGCCTGATTGGGAGTAAAGGCTGCTGGCAAATAGTTGAACGGTGTCTCATAGCGACCGACATAGGTCTTGCAATCGACACGGATCGAGACCTCGTAAGCGTAGTACCGAGAAGCCAGGGGTGCATCCGACGGGTTGCTGCCTCCGGCCGAGTATTCGGAGGAATAGACTTCGTGTTTCTGTACTTCGACTACTGTTCCCTGCGCATATATGTGGGAACTGTTTTGGATCTGGGATGCGTAGAGCGCCGGCACGACAACAACTGCCACAAGGACGACACAAAGACTCGTTTTCATGATCTCCTCCGTGAGATCGCCTGCGGAACGTCGCAGGGCATAACAGAGCACCGATTCGAACGGATTCCGCCGGGGAACCGGTTCGCAGATTCATCGAGGAGAAGGCAGGTCAGCAGGAAGGAGGAGGGCGGTCATAGAGGCAATTTTCTAAATAGAGTCCAGCCCTGGGAGGAATTTCGGGCAAGAAGCCGGAGACCGCTCGCGTGGGCTCGAATAAAACGAAGGCCGCGGCTGGAGCTGACCAATGGAGGCCATCATTCAGCAGATGCTGCCGTTTGGCATCGGGCGAGTGCGACGTCGCGAACTGTGGCACATGCGCGTCATAGCGCACTAAGGCACAGTACCGGGTGGCAACGCTAACCGTGAGCGAAAGCACGGCCAGCAAAATCAACCCGCTGCGGCAAATACAGTTCTGGCAGTTGCAGTTGATGCCAGGATATTTGAATACTCTCGTCCAACCCCGCCGCCAGATCGTCTCCAGCTTCATTTCGCAGGCTCCGGAACTTGTTCACCACTGTCTCGATCTTGTTTGTTGCTATAGACCAATACGTAGGCCGCCGGAACGATAAAGACGGTGAGGATTACCGACGCGGTCAAGCCTCCAATAATGGCGCGCGCCAGAGGCGCATATTGTTCGCTGCCAGTTCCCAGTTTCAGAGCCATCGGGACCATGCCAATGATGGTGGCCAGGGAGGTCATCAGAATGGGGCGCAACCGCACGCGGCACGAAGTAATCACAGCCTGTCCCGCCGATTGTCCCTGCTCTTCCAGCCGGTGAGCGAACTCGACGATAAGAATGCTGTTGGAAGCGGAGATGCCGACCAACATGAGTATGCCCATCAACGACATTACATTGAGCGTCGTTCCCGTGAGCGGCAGAATGATCAGAACGCCAATGAATCCCATTGGAATCGCGAGCATGATAAGGAGTGGATCCAGGAACGAACGGAACTGGGCCACAAGGATGAGATAGAGAAGGACAACCGATAATGAGAGCCCAATGGCAAAACTGCGGAACGACTCATTCATGCCATTGACCATCCCGCGCAACTCCACCCGGACGTTCTCAGGAAGTTTCGTCTGCCCGATGGCTTTCTTGACCTCATCGGAAACTTTTCCTAAGTCTTCGCTTGCGGGAGTGACATATAGATCAGTCACGCGCTGGATTTGATAGTGATCCACCTCCGTCGGAGATTCGAAGTTTTCGAGTTTAACCACGTTATCCAGGGTTGTCGGTTCCTTCAAATTCGGAGCACGAATGGGGATGTTGGTCAGGTCGGTAAAATCGTGGATGGCGGAACGGCCCTGTTCGAAATATTGGACCGTCAAGAAATAGTCGTTGCCAGTCTTGTGATCGACCCAATAATTCGGTGCAATCATCGTGTTGGAATTGAGGGCGGTGATCACGTTGTCCACGACTTCTTTCTGGGTGAGACCCAACTCGCCGGCGTGCACCCGGTCGATGTTCAAGCGCAATCCGGGGTAATTCAGGTCCTGCGGAATATATACTTCGCCCACTCCGTGAAGTTGCCGTATCTGTCTGGCCAAATCTTGGGTCACGCCGTAGATTTTCTTGAGGTCGCGTCCGCTGACCTGGACATCGATGGGCGCCGGCATTCCGGTGTTCAGGATGGCGTCGACCATCGAACCGCTGGAGAAGAAAGTGCGGATATTCGGGTATTGCGACGCTATTTCTTTTTGTACTCGATCCATGTACTCGAAACTGCTCAGACGATGCGGTTCCTTCAGTTCGACTTGAACCGTGGCCGTGTACGGTCCTGCATTGGTCGTGTAGAGCGCCGAGAAATCCGGAACCACGCCGACGTTGGAGACCACCATCTTCAGGTCTTCCTTGCTCACCACCTGGCGGATGAGGTCTTCGACCTTTTCAACATATTGTTCGGTTACCTCGAGCCTGGTTCCGGTCGGGACCTTGAGGTTAATTGCGAATTGGCCCGCGTCCGTGCGGGGGAAAAACGCCAAGCCAACAAAAGGATAGATGGCCAGACTGACGACAAATAAACCGCTGAGAATCGCGACCGTGAGTCCCGGCCGCACCAAGGCCCGCTTCACCCAATACTCATAGAAATCAAGGAGCCGGTTGAATTGGCGATTGAATCCGGCCGTGAATCTATCCCACCGCGAGCGACCGGGGGCAGATGTGGGTTCGACCTCATACTCTGGATTAGCGTGTGCTCCGGCGTGTGGCACCGCCTTGAGATAGCGCGAGCAGAACAAAGGGATCACGGTCATTGCGACGAAATAGGAGGCGAAAAGGGAAATCACCACCGCAAGCGCCAGCGCGGTGAAGAGAAATTTGCTGACCCCATACAAAAAGGTCACGGGGAAGAAAACCACCACGGTCGTCAAAGTTGCCGCCAGCACTGCAAGACTGACTTCAGAGCCACCGGCCTCTGCGGCGGTGACCGGCGCAGCGCCCATCTCCAGGTGGCGATAGATGTTTTCCAGGGAAATGACCGAATTGTCGATGATGCGAGAGAAGGCCAACGCCAGCCCACCGAGAATCATTGTGTTGATGGTGCTACCGGTCAAGTTGAGAACCACGAACGTGGCCAGGGCGGAGAGTGGAATGGACAGAAAAACCGCCGTCGTCGCACGGAAGCTCCCAAGGAAAACAAGAATCATCAGGCTGGTAAGTGCCAGTCCGATTAAGCCTTCATGCAGCAGAGTCTTGATGGCCTCCTTAACGAAGGCAGATTGATCGAAAACCACATTAGCCACCAACTGCTTGGGAATGTCGTAGAGCTTGGGAATGGCATCGCGGATTCCTTGCACTACCTCAATGGTGTTGGTGTCTCCGCCTTGCTTCATGATGGGCAGGTAGACGGATCTTTGACCGTCTACTCGTACCAGGTTGTATTGGATTTGATTGGCGTCCTCAGCCTTGCCGACATCATTTACCGTAACCCACGAGCTCCCAACGGTTTTGACCGGGAGTTTCGACAACTGGTCCATATTGTCAACCAGGCTGTTCGAATACACGTAGTAGTCGAAAGGCCCGACCTTCACATCGCCAGCGGGCAGAATCAGATTGGAGCTGTTAACCGCATTCACCACGTCCATGGGGCTCATTTGCCGGGACGCCAGCTTGTAAGGATCGACGTAGACCATGATCTGGCGGTATTTGCCGCCGAAGGGGGGAGGGATCTCCGCACCTTTCACCACGGCAATCTGGTTGCGGATGGAGAACTGGCCTACGTCATGCAGTTCGGTCTGGCTTAGGCCCTGGCCTTTCAGCGTCACCAGGCAAACTGGCAGGCTGGAAGCATCGAACTTCAAGACCACAGGGGGCAGGGTTCCCGGCGGCAAGCGTTTCAGGTCCGCTAACGCAAGGTTGGAAAGCTCGGTTACATCTGCATCGGCATTGGTTCCGGGCTGGAAGTAAACCTTGATAATGCTTACTCCAAGTAGCGAACGCGACTCCATGTGATCAATGCCGCTGGCTAGAGTAAAAAAGCGTTCGAGCGGATTAGTGATATCGACCTCGATATCCTCGGGCGGCATTCCAGAATAAAAGGTGGCTACAACCACTTCTGGCAGGTTGATGGATGGAAACAGGTCCACGGGCATTCGAAACAGACTGGTAACACCGATAACCACCAGTACCAGACAGACCACAACGATGAAGTACGGATTACGTATGGAAAAGCCTGACATGTATTCTCACTTTGGAGCTCGCCGCGAGCGAACTCTACTCTGACTTCGTTTCGTGGTACTGCATGATCTGCACCACCTGGGGATGAACCTTCTGACCAGGCTTGAGCCCGCTGCGATCGCTGACCACAACCTGATCGCCTTCGCTCACCCCAGAAAGTACCTCGGCATCGGTGGCCGTTTGGATTCCTAACGTGATAGTTCGCTCCTCAATCTCACCAGCGTGGTTTACGATAAACACGGTGCTCTTGTCCCCCTCATGGTTTATGGCTTGCAGGGGAATGGACGGGATGTCTTCGCGATGTTCAAGTGCGACGTCGGCTTCCGCGTAAAGGCCGGGCATCAGCACTCGATCTCGATTCAGAACATCTACTTCGGTGTGCATGGTGCGAGTGTCTTTCGTGACGTCGACGGAGAATCGTGTGACTTTTCCCGGAAATGTCCTGTTGAGAGAAGGAACGCGAACGCTCACCGGATCTCCAACCTGAATATAGCGGACGTAAGACTCCGGAATTGGAATCACCAGCCGGAAGAGATCATCCTGTGACAGCCGGACGATCGGCAGCGCCTGCGTACTGGAACTCGTTCCCGCCTGCACGAGAGTGCCCAGGTTCGCGTAGCGGTCGGTCACTACTCCTGCGAAGGGGGCCGTAATCCGAGAGTAATCGAAAAGGGTTTGATCGTGAGCCAGTTTCGCCTTGACCGCTACTAGCTGGCTCTGGGCTGCTTCGAGCGCCGCTTTTCCCGCGTCCACTTGAGAGGCGGCGGCAAGATCCTTCCCCTGAGCGTCATCCACTTCCTGTTGAGCGACAATCCCAGGCTGGCTTTCGAAAACGCCGTTCAACCGCGTGTACTCCAGGTGCAGCGCCTGATACTGCGCATCGTAGCGCTTCAATTCGTGATCTGCACGGCTCACCTGGTTCATAGCATTCTTGATGTTGGCTTGATCCTCCACTAACTGGGCCTGCAGCTCGGGAATTTCCAATGTAGCCATCACCTGGCCTGCCTTTACATGGGTGCCATAGTCGACATCCAATTTCTGCACATAGCCCGATTCCTTGGCATAGACATCGATCTCCTGAAACGGCACTAATTCGGAGGACAGCGTGATTTGCCGGCTCAGCGTCTTCTTGACAACATTGGTCACTCCAACTGTGACTATGGTTTGAGTACTTGCGTCGACCTTTCCGTCACTTCCGCCGCTGCAGGACGAGAGTCCGAGCGCCACCATCGCCGCGAGCCCTATAAATGCGAAACCGAACGTGCCGGAACTGCCCGCTGGCGGGCATTTTCTATGTGGAAGGTTGCGATGTGGATTCATTAGTTTCTAACACCAGCCTTCTCTGGCATTTCGGCCAGCGGTCTTTACCTAACTTATTGCCTTCAATACCTGGCGCAATTTATCCACGGAAAATTCCCGCGACCGGCAAAAGTCGATGACCCTTTGCTCAGCCTGCTGCAGTCTGACCGCGACCGCCGGAATCTCCGGAGCAATTTCTTTGGGAACGTTCAGCAGGCCATGGCGATCCCCGTGCAGGAGATCGCCCGGGCGTACTTCTAAGCCGCCTACCTTGACAGTCGATCCAAAATCAAAGATATGGGCATAGGCATGCGAAACCGCGACGTTGCCGGCAAACAAATGCAGCCCGAGTTTCCGCACGCTGGGCAATTCCCGCACCGCACCATCGGTTACGTAACCCACGCATCCCAGAGCCATCAGGATCGCAGCGTGTGCGTCCCCTATGAATGCCCCCACCCCCGGGGGCTTGTCCATGTCTTCTAATACAACGATGCGCGGGGCGGGTGTCGCTAAGATGCTGTTCCACCAATCAGTCCGGTCGTGGAACCGGCGTCCAGCGATTGGTGGCTCTCCAGTGCGCAAGCGAGCCGTGGCAGCGTACCCGACCATGGGAGGGGCATCTTCAAACATGCATCGAATGCCAGCGTCGGCAAATCCCGTATTGCGCAACCTAACGTCAAACGTTTCGATTGCGTCAGAAATCGTGCAAGTGTCAATTTGGCAAAGAGCGTCCAGCTCCTCTACGCTCAGCCTAGACTCAAGAGCCATGCCTATTTCCTCCACGATTTTCCAATTTAGCTGGTCCGGTCAGGGCCAGCCGGATTGCCGATCAGCTTAGAAATCGCCGACGTAAGTCCCAATTGGGATTCGACAAACAATGAGAATTACGTCGCGGAAAAATTAGTCCAGGAATCCGGATGATGGAGGGGGCCGGTTGTGTAGGCTGTCACCGAAAGCGTGCGTCAGAAAGAGTGGGTCGGCCGTGCCGAGATGGGCTTCGATCACTACCGGCTCGATCATGCTGAAATTGGCAGCCGACACTACCCATTGCGTAGCATCCCTATCGAGGTGCTGTCGTTTGGGCTCGACGGACCGGCGGTCAACCGACTTCACGGCGTGCGACTGAGAGGCGGACGGAATCCAAAAACGAGTCGCAAGACTGATCGTCAGTGAGGAAATGGCTACGAGAACCAGCACATCGCGCCATCTTTGCGCCCTAGCCGTATGATGTGTCACTAATTGCATGGTGCAGAGAGCGGCACGTCCCGCTTCCGAAAATTATACAATACCGGCACCTTGACGCCGACGTGCACACATCACCGCAGTAACCCCTCATGTTGGATATCGAATCCTCACTCTTGGTTGTACGATGATGCGTCGTGACCGCCGCATTATGAGTGGGTGCAGCGAAAACTAGCGCTCCAAAGGGATCATCTAAGAGATTTAGCGTGCAACCGCACCGACTTTTTCGACCTGGTAAGAGGGGTTTACATCGACATCACCAAGTTTTGAACTATGAGAATGGGGCGGAGGGTTGTTGGAGGTAGTTTCCATGAAACGCATGCTGTGGATCAGTCTAATAATGTTCACGGCGGATTTGTTCGCTCAGAACGCAATACCCGCTGGCACAATACTTCCTGTTGCCTTGAACTCTTCCCTCAACTCACGAAAAACGAAACCGGGGCAGGTGATCACGGCCCGAGTCATGCAGGATGTTCCCTTGTCGCCGGCATCAACGATTCATGCTGGCGCTAAAGTCATCGGCCAAGTGCTCGATGTTACAGCCGCTAACGGCACGGCCGGCGGGCGTGTGTCGTTTCGGTTTGAGACCCTGCTGGTTTCGAAGCAGCGGATTCCGATCACCACCAACGTGAGGGCATTGGCATCCATGATGGCCGTAGAAGACGCGCAACTTCCGGCAGCTGGCCCAGACCGGGGAACCTCAGAGAATGCATGGACCACAGTTCAGGTCGGGGGCGAGGTGGTCTACCGGGGCGGTGGTCCGGTGGCTAATGGTTTACAGTCTGTCGGAACGCCAGCGGCGAACGGAGTCCTGGTTTACATCTCCGGCGACCCCAGCACGAAGTGCCGGGGTGAGACCGAGGGCAATGACAGGCTGCAAGCTTTGTGGGTTTTTTCCTCTGATGCCTGCGGAGCTTACGATTTCCCGGATTTGACGATAGCCCATGCCGGACGGACCAACCCGGTCGGTGAGGTCATCCTGGCGGCAGATCACGGCGACGTCAATGTGAAGGCAGGCAGCGGAATGTTGTTGCGGGTAACCAGCCAAGGGCGTTAAATCCGGAAGCT
Source organism: uncultured Acidobacteriota bacterium (assembly GCA_963759395.1). Classification (GTDB taxonomy): domain Bacteria; phylum Acidobacteriota; class Terriglobia; order Terriglobales; family Acidobacteriaceae; genus CAVWZH01. The sequence continues at coordinate 2,031,801 of CAVWZH010000007.1, forward strand.
CTGGATCCGGCTGACCTCCCGCCTTAAGAGCGATGCTCGCCCATCGGAAGCGCTCTGCGTAGAGCACAGAATCTGATTTCTCCTGTAGTCTTATTGCACATTCGGGTCATCCAAGTGAGGCAGTTGACCATGCCAACTACTCCCGCAAAAGTATCCGGCATCGAATCGAGAGGCATGGATCTAACCCTTGTCCAGGAATGGAAGGACGGCAACAGGCGGCATTTTCAGGATTACCTTGTCCGCGAAGAGCCGCTTGAAATCCGCGTCGGCCAGCACCCCTTGAGCGTGACGATGCGGACCCCCGGGAATGATCTGGAGCTGGCAGCAGGATTCCTGTTCACCGAAGGATTGATCCACCGGCGCGACGAGATTGACGTTATCGAGCAGGCGGAGACCAGCAAACCGTCTGAAGCCGGGAACGTGGTGCACATCGAGGTCGCCCAGGGAGTAGAACTCGATCTGGAACGCACCCAGAGGAACTTTTTTGCGGCGTCGAGCTGCGGAGTCTGCGGGAAGGCTTCGCTGGATTCAGTCCGGCTGCGTGGAATCCGCCCGCCGAACGGGCAGCTGCGTCTTGATCCGGAAGTGTTGTGTCAGATGCCGGAAACCTTGCGGAATGCGCAATTTGTCTTTGGCCGCACTGGAGGATTGCATGCGGCTGGGCTGTTCGACGCGCAGGGACATCTTGTGGTTCAGCGCGAAGACGTGGGCCGCCACAACACAGTGGACAAAATTGTTGGCTGGGCGCTTCTAAACGGACGGCTTCCTCTTTCGGAGTACGTGCTGGTGGTGAGTGGCCGCGGCGGATTTGAAATTATTCAGAAGGCGATCGCCGCCGGCGTGCCGCTAGTCGCATCGATCTCCGCGCCTTCCGCGCTGGCGGTACGTCTGGCGCGAGAAATGGGGCTCACCCTGGTCGGCTTTCTGCGGGGCAAACGGTTCATCGTGTATTCCGGTGAAGATCGTTTGTCGTCGAGCGATGGAGGGTAGCCTAATTTTCACAACCGAAGCCGCCCTCTGGAAACCGTGATGCAGGCACAAACGATGGCCGGCTTTTGCCGGAGGTAGTATGCATACACAAATCGACAGACAGTCAGTCTCATCTGCCGCGACTTCATCTGCCGCGACCCGGCGCCAATTTCTGGAACTCGCCGCTACAGGCATTGCGGCTGCGAGCCTTGGTCAGCAGGCGTGGGCAGCGAGACCTGAGGGAGAAGTTCCATACCGCACTTTGGGTCGCACCGGCGAGAAAGTCTCTATGGTTGGCATTGGCGGCTATCACTTGGGCAAGCCTGATCTCGATGCCCAAGAGAGTGTTCGAATCATCCGAACCGCGCTCGATGAAGGGATCAACTTCCTGGACAACTGCTGGGACTACAACGGAGGCGAAAGTGAAATCCGCATGGGGAAAGCTTTGCGCGATGGATATCGCAAGAAGGCTTTCCTCATGACAAAAATAGACGGCCGTGACAAAGCTACTGCCGCGAAACAGATCGATCAGTCATTGCAGCGGCTGCAGACCGATCGCATCGATCTCTTGCAGTTTCACGAAGTGATTCGCGACTCCGACCCGGACCGCATATTCGCCCCGGAGGCGCCTTAGAAGCGGTGCTGCAAGCGCAAAAAGATGGGAAGCTTCGCTACATCGGATTCACCGGGCACAAGAGCCCGGACATTCACTTAAAGATGTTGGCTACTGCGTCGGCTCACCAATTTTCATTCGACACGGTGCAAATGCCGCTCAATGTGATGGATGCTCACTTCAACAGCTTCGAAGAGAAGGTGCTTCCAGTTTTATTGAAGCAAAACATCGGGGTTCTGGGCATGAAGCCCATGGGAGATCCGTTCATCCTGCACAGCAAGACGGCGACCGCCGTGGAGTGTCTGCACTACAGCATGAACCTGCCGACTAGTGTCGTCATCACCGGATGCGATTCGCTTGCGATACTGCAGCAGGCGCTGGGCGCGGCACGCAGCTTCACTCCCATGAGCCAGCCCGAGGTTGCGCAGCTGCTGGCGAAGACCGCTCAGGCTGCGCAATCCGGAGAATATGAGCTGTACAAAACCAGCCACCACTTCGACGGAACGTATCAGAATCCGCAGTGGCTGGGATAACGAAACCTCCGCCGCCTGATTTGTCTTCACGCCACCAAACGGGCGGCACCGGAAAGTTCTTCGAATTCCTCCTTTGTTAGACGCAAGGAAGTCGCCGCGATGTTCTCTTCCAAATGTTCGACCGAAGAAGTGCCCGGAATGGGCAGCATAATTGGTGAGCGCATCAGCAACCAGGCTAGCGATACTTGGTTCGGTGTTCTCTGGTGCGCTTTCGCAATCCGGCCCAGAATCTCAGTTGCGGCTCTACCTTTCCCCAAAGGGTTCCAGGGAATGAAGGCAATTCCGTTTTGCTCGCAATAGTCCACCACATAGTCCCATTCACGGTCGGTAAAACTGTAGCGGTTCTGCACCGAGACGATGGGCACAATTTTGCGGGCCCGCTCGATGTGCTCTTGGGTAACGTTCGAAAGACCCACGAAACGGATCTTCCCCTCTTTTTGTAACGCGGCCAGAGTCTCGACCGAGGTTTCGAAGGGCACATTTGGGTCGGGTATATGGAGCTGGTAAACATCAATGCAATCCAGGCGAAGTCTTTTCAGACTGCCCTCGAGCGCTTTGCGAAGATGTGCGGGACTCGCATCGTGGGTCCATTGATTTGGGCCGGGACGATTCCATCCGCCCTTGGTGGCGATCACGAGGCCCTTGCGGATAGGGGAACAGCGCCTCGGCAATCAATTCTTCGCTGACGTTCGGTCCGTAGGAGTCGGCAGTATCGATGAAGTTGACGCCGAGTTCGACGGCACGCCGAAGAACCGCCAGCGCGCCCTTCCGATCTTTCGGAGGACCCCAGATTCCTGGTCCGGTAATGCGCATCGCCCCGAAACCGAGACGATGCACAGAAAGTGTTCCGAGTGAAACATCCCCAGCTAGGCTGGCGGAAACGTTCTTTGTGGTTCACGCTCTTCGTCATAACGACCTCCAAAGTATCTTTACCTTAGAAAATTCGTCTTCTTACACTATTCGGGCGCTCAGTCCAGCGACGATGCTAAAGCTCACTTCTCCAACCCCTCGACCGCCAAAGTCCGCAGCCCGTCGCGGTTGAGCACTTTGCCCTTCACAACCACTCCAGGAACTCCAATGCGGTCGAGAAGGTTAGCAGGAAGCTTTATGCCATTGCGTTCGTTGAGAACCAAATAAACCGCCCCGCCCTGGTCAGAAACAAACACCAGAGGACTGCCGGCGGCTGCGCACAGCTTCGCGCAGAACGCGTGATCGTAAGCATGAATGTGACTGCCGAGGTAACAATTCGCGTCGGTGAGTTCACCACGCAGGCTCACAAGCTCTCCCGGCATTTCGTTTCCGGCGAGCAGATCAATATTGCCCAGCTTTGCCATTCTCCGCGCCTTTGCAAGGTCGGCAACCAGAGGCTGCACTTGCGTGAAAGGCATATTGTTGAGCCCATTCCGATCTCCGAATTGGAAAGCGCACAACCCCACAACCGCGATTGTGCTGAGCAGCGCAATTACAGAACTTCTACTGGGGTGTGCTTTTCGCTCCGTGGCTGGCATGGTTTTGTGCCCTCGCGCTCGGTTGGCTATCGGCGCCGCGATAGACAACGCGCCAAATGGAGTTCGACCCATCATCGGTTACCAGCAGCGATCCATCATGAGCCACCGTAACGCCGACCGGCCTTCCCCAGACGTGCCCGTTGTCGACCACAAATCCGGTCAGAAAATCTTCGTATTCACCACTGGCCCGGTTAGTCTGATGCAGAGGTACGCGGATTACTTCGTACCCGGCCCGCACCGACCGATTCCATGAACCGTGCTCGGAGGAAAAAATATCTCCCCGGTAGTCAGCCGGGAACTGGGTGCCTTCATAGAACGTCATTTCCAGCGAAGCGTTGTGAGGCTGCAACAATACGTCGGGAACGATCGCTTTATCTTTCAACTCTGTGTGCTTGCCATCAAGTCGCGGGTCCTGATGGCCGCCAATGTACCACCAGGGCCAGCCGTAGAAACCGCCCGTCTCGACATGAGTAATGTAGTCGGGCACAAGGTTATCGCCCAATCCGTCACGTTCGTTCACCGAGCACCAAAGCTCGCCGGTCGTGGGATTGATTGCCAGTCCTGCTCCGGCGTTCCGGATTCCATACGCATAGACTCGCAGTTCTGTGCCGTCGGGATTGAACTCAAGTATATCGGCACGATTCTTCTCACCCGGCGTGGTGTCCGGGTCGTCGACATTCGAGGCCGACCCGACCGCGACGAACATGTTCTTGCCGTCCGCCGAAAATTGAACGTCGCGGGTCCAGTGCCCGCCGTTATGAGGAAGGTCTGCAATGTGCTGCGGCGCGCCGCGCGCCTTCAAATCGCCGTTCTGATAAGGGAAGCGGACCACTGCGTCGTTGTCTCCGACGTACACCCATTGAGGGTTCTCACCGGGAGGATAAAAGGCGATGCCATAAGGCTGATTGAGTGCGGTCGCAAAAACGCTGGTCTGCTGGGGCTTGCCCTCCGCGGTGATTCCGCGAAAGACTCTGATTTTGCCGCTGCTGCTTTCTGCAAGGAAAAGATCTCCGTTGGGAGCGGTTCGGATCAACCTCGGGTTATCCAGGCCGGTTGCATATTGCTGGACCATGAATCCGGCGGGGGCTTTCGGCCAGGCATCACGCGGACGGGCCACCAACCGAGGACCGTTGTTCGCTGAGTCTGTGACATACGGGGCCGGAAGATCTTTTGCCGTAATTTTGCGAATGGTTCCTGGTTCTTCAAAGCGAAAATCTGTGAACGGTGGTTGAGGCGGTGGAGCATTTGTCATAACCGGCCTCACGCTGGCCGGCAAAGCACCCGGCTTCTGCGCGTTCGCGGAATTCTTAAGCGACTTCAGGTAGGTGACAATCTGCCACCGCTTTTCCTCTGGCAAGCCAGCCCAGGACGGCATGCCGTTAGCGACCGATCCGGTGGTGATGAACCAGAAAACCTCTCCATCGGGCACCGACTGGGTGGCCCCTTGGGACAAAGGTGGAATGTTGCCGGTTCCGCGTCCATTATTCCCATGGCAGGCGCCACAATTCATGGCATAGAGTTTCGAGCCTGCTGCGATGGCGGCCTGCTGCCCTGCGTATGGGTTTTTCAGCTGCCTGCTGGAGGCAGGCGCGTTGTGAAAATGCGCGTCCTGAGCGACCAGCCGGGCAGCCAGACAGTTCCATGCGACAGCGATCAGTGCCGCGGATAGGAAGAAGATACCAAGAGAACGTGGGCGGGCGGGGTTTGTCAAGAATCCCTCCAAGTGGTTTTTCACAAATTTCGGTACAGGCAACCCGCAATACCTTATAGATGAGGGCCGCGCCTTTGACGTTCCATCTTCGTCGATCGACTCGCAATTTATTCCGTCCAGCCGTTGGGGGGCAAGTCCGTGGCCATTCAGCGGCGCGCTGCCAAGAGAATGATTTTGCACATCTTAAAATTTTTACATATTGAATCCTTCGATTCGGCGAAAGCATCTTTCTGTTAATCAGACGGTTAGGGGGTGGTTTTCCTTGAGAAAACTCACAGTCATCTTTCTTGCGGCGCTGCTAGTGTCCGCCGTTTTGGCTAGTTCCGGTTGCAGCAGCACCGAAGCCAAGCAGCCTGCTCCGCAGCCACTGCCGGTCAAGACTCAGACGGTCAGTTTGTCGCCCGTCCCCCAGGTGGACGAATACGTGGCGACGATAAAATCGCGCCGTTCGGCAAGCATTCAGCCGCAAGTGGATGGCTCGCTGACCCGGATTCTCGTGAAGTCGGGTGATCACGTGCGCGCTGGCCAGATCCTGATGACGATCGATCCCCTAAAGCAGCAGGCTACCGTCGATCAGCAGCGAAGCACAGAAGCGCAAAAGAAAGCGACATTCGAATACAACGAAATCGAAGTGGAGCGCCAGCGCCGACTCTACGAGGCGGGCGTTACGAGCAAGCAAGATTACGACCAGGCCGTGCAGGCCTTCAAGAACTCCAAGGCTGATTGGGAGGCCGCGACTGCCGGGCGCATAACTCAGCAACAGCAGCTTGCCTATTATCACCTGACCGCCCCATTTGACGGAGTCGTGGGCGACATTCCAGTGCACCTCGGCGACTATGTATCGTCGTCGACGCTGTTAACCACTGTCGACGAGAACGCTGACTTGGAAGCTTATATCTACATCCCCACGGAACGAGCCGCAGCGATCCGAATGGGCCTTCCGGTGGAGATTGTAACCAGCCGGGGAGAGTTGATCGAGAGCACCAAGATTTACTTCATCTCGCAGCAAGTGGATAACGCGATCCAGGGCATCCTGGTGAAGGCGCCGATCCATGCCTCGCTAGACAAGTTCCGGAATGCGCAACTGGTCAAAGCCCGGGTGGTGTGGAGCACTGCTCCGGCGCCGACCGTTCCGGTGCTTGCAATCACGCGTATCGGCGGCCAGTCGTTTGTGTATGTGGCGGTCGAGGCTGACCACGGCACCGTTGCCAAACAGCGGGCGGTGACCCTGGGCGACACGATTGGAAACGACTATGCCGTTACCGGCGGATTGAACCCTGGGGAAAAAGTCATCATCTCGGGCATCCAGTTCCTGGTCGACGGCGCCCCCGTGCACCCGATCGCCTAACCCGACCTGATTGCAGGATTCGTTAACCGCTGCGGCCGTCGCTGACAGCGAAAAAGAGGGTTTTCAGATTTGGTTGACTTTTTCATAAAGCGGCCGATTTTCGCTACGGTTTGTGCCTTGCTGATTATTCTGGCGGGGGCAGTCTGCATTCCGACGCTGCCGATCTCTTTGTATCCAAGCCTTGCGCCGCCGCAGGTGACGGTCACCAGTAACTACGTGGGCGCGAACGCACAGGTGGTGGAGTCTGCAGTTACGATTCCTCTGGAGCAGCAGATCAATGGCGTCGAGGGCATGCACTACATTACCTCGACAAGTTCCAACGACGGAACCAGCAGCATTAATGTAACCTTCCGCACCGGCTACGATCTGAACATCGCGGCGGTCGACGTACAGAATCGCGTAGCCACGGCCCAGGGCCGCTTGCCCCAGGAAATCAAGAACACTGGTGTGACCATCACGAAGGCCAATCCAAACTTTGTGTTTGCGGCCGGCTTCTACTCGCCCGATAACAGCCTTTCAAACCAGTACATCTCCAACTACCTCGATGTCTACGTCAAGGACGCGCTGAAGCGGATTCCCGGTGTGGGGGACGTGCTCATTTTCGGAGAGCGCAAATATGCCATGCGCATCTGGCTCGATCCCACGAAGCTGGCCGCCCGTCAACTGACAGCTGCGGACGTGGTGTCGGCGCTGCAGGAACAGAACGTGGAAATTCCTGCGGGGCAACTGGGACGCCCACCCGCGGATTCTACGCAGAACTTTCAGATAACGCTTCGCGTAGTGGGAAGGTTATCGGACCCTGGGGAATTCGAAAACATCATTCTCAAGAACACGCCGAATGGCATTGTGCAGCTCAAGGATGTCGGGCGAGCGGAGATTGGCGCAGAGAGCTACGACACCAATCTCTTGTACAGCGGACACCAGGCGGTCGGCGTCGGGGTGCAGCAACTTTCGAACGCGAACGCGCTCGAAGTAGACAAGGCAGCCAAAGCCGCACTTGTGGAGCTCTCGAAGTCCTTTCCGCCGGGAATCAAATATGTGGTCGCGTTCGACACGACGACGGTGGTGGGCGATTCGGTCAGGGAAGTGGTCAGGACGCTGGAAGAAGCCGTCATCATCGTTATTCTCGTGATTTTCGTGTTCCTGCTGGATTGGCGCGCCACTATTATTCCTGCGGTCACGATTCCGGTCTCTTTGATCGGTACTTTCGCCTTTATCAAGATCTTCAATTTCTCGATCAATTCCCTCACCCTCTTTGGCATCACTCTGGCCACCGGGCTTGTAGTCGACGACGCGATTGTGGTCATCGAAAATGCTCAGCGTCACATTGATCAGGACAAGACCGACCGGCATACCGCCACATCCGTGGCCATGGCGGAAGTGGCGAGTGCTGTAGTAGCAACGTCGTTGGTGCTCATTTCAGTGTTCGTGCCGGTATCGTTCTTCCCGGGGACCACTGGAATTCTCTACCGCCAATTCTCGCTGACCATCGCGTTCTCGATTGCGATTTCGCTGTTTAATGCGCTGACTCTTTCGCCGGCGTTAGCCGCTCTGCTGCTGCGTGGCGAAGAAAGTAAGTATTCGCTGTTTGATTGGACGCATATCGGATGGCTTTCGCGCGCCTACCGGGCGTTCGCGCACGGAGTGGATCGCGCAATCCTGGGTTTGGGTGCGGCGTATGGCAAGGCTATCAGTGGCTTCTTGAAATTCCGGTACGTGATGGCGTTGTTGTTCGCTGCTGCCTTGGCGGCCACGGGATACATGTATCTCCATGTCCCCACGGGATTCGTGCCCCAGGAGGACCAGAATTATTTCATCGTCGTGGTCCAGGCTCCGCCGGGAGCATCACTCTCGTACACCACGGAGATCGCAAAGCAAGCGGAGAAGATTCTGCTGGCCGATCCAGACGTGTTCGGCACGTTCTCGGTTCCCGGCTTTTCCCTCAGCGGAGGGAGTTCATCCAACTACGGCTTGGTCTTTGCTCCCCTCAAGTCGATCGACGAGCGGAAAGGCAAAGGACACGCGGCCAGCGATATTGTCGCGCGAGTTGGGCCGAAACTCTTCGGCATTCCGGGAGCGATCGTGGTGGCGTTCGAACCCCCGGCAATCCAGGGCATTGGAAGCTTTGGCGGGTTTCAATTCGAACTACAGGACCTGGGCCGCAATACCCTGCAGGACCTCGACACTATTGCTCATAAGATCGTGGGCGCTAGCCGCCAGCGGCCGGATCTCCGAGGATTGTTCACCAGTTTCACAGCGAACGATCCGCAGCAACTGGTGCAGATTGATCGTGAGAAGGCCAAAGCCATTGGTGTGCCGATCAACCAGGTCACGCAGGCGCTAGGCGTGTACATGGGTTCGCAATACGTCAACGATTTTGATTTCAACAATCGTTCCTACCGGGTTTACGTGCAGGCGGATCAGCCGTTTCGTATGAATGCGCGCGACCTGCGACAATACTACGTGCGCTCCGATACCAACGGGTTGGTGCCGCTGGGGAACATTGTCACGTTGACCGAAACGTCAGGACCGCAGGTGATCAACCACTACAATCTGTTTCGCTCGGCCGAAATCGATGGGGCCGCAGCTCCGGGATACAGTTCGAGCCAAGGCTTGAAGCGCGATGGAAGATCTGGCAAAGCAGAATATGCTGCAGGGCATGGCCTTCCAGTGGACCGGACTAGCGCTCGAAGAAGTTGAAGCCGGTGGCAAGGCTATTCTTATCTTTGCGCTTGGCATTTTGGTGGTGTATCTCACGCTCTCCGCGCAATACGAAAGCTTTGCGCTGCCGTTCATCATTCTTTTGGCCGTTCCCACTGCGGTATTAGGCGCGCTGCTTTTCATCTCCATGCGCGGGTTGGTCGACGATGTGTACGTGCAGATCGGTCTGGTAATGTTGATCGGGCTTTCCGCGAAAAACTCGATTCTGATCGTCGAATTCGCTGAGCAACTGATCGCGCGGGGCCGGTCGATCACCGACGCGGCCATCGAAGCCGCCGAGTTGCGGTTGCGCCCGATTCTGATGACGTCGTTTGCCTTTATCCTCGGAGTCCTTCCGCTGTACTTCGCAACTGGAGCAGGTAAGCTTGGACGGCACTCGGTGGGGACGGCGATTGTCGGTGGCATGTTGTTCTCCACCTTGTTGAATCTGTTCTTCATTCCAGTGCTCTACGTAATCCTCAAGACAGTGCTGACTTCTTTCTCGCCCAAACAGACGGAAGAGACCAAAGAGCTGACGAGCGTTTCGTAAGATGAAAGCGGGTTCGACTGTGCCAAATGTCCAAAGGGCGACGAATGTTTGAGAGCATTCTTTGCCAAGTAACCGAATACGATCCCGAGGTTCTGGAATCTCTCATCGAACTCGCGGTCGAAATCGCCCGTGAAGGGCGAGAGGGCAGGCGCATCGGCACCCTGTTCACGCTCGGGGATGAGGAAGCGGTTCTGGCAAAGTCCAGACCTTTGATTCTCGATCCCCTGGCGGGCCATCCTGAGCTTTCCCGGCACGTAAGCGATGCCAATCTTCGAGGGACAATCAAAGAACTCGCCCAGCTGGATGGGGGCTTCGTGGTCAGCCGCACCGGAGTCTTTCTTTCCGCTTGCCGCTATCTGGACGCGGCGGCTCCGGGCGCGGATGTGCCGCTCGGGCTTGGCAGCCGGCATATCGCCGCAGCCAACATGAGCGCGGCAACTGGCGCGGTTGGTATCGTCGTCTCGGAAAGTTCGGTAGTCCGGCTCTTCTGCCATGGCAAGCTGGTCGGCGAAATCATTCCCGAGCTGTGGATGATGGATCACGCCAGTCTTCGCGGGCCGGTGAAGCAAGAAAAAGTTGGCGAGCTAACCGTGCTGACGCCAAACGTACGCACCATTGTCAGAGCGAACTAGCGGACAGAATTAAGAGCAGAACGCAGGCGGCCAACCGGGCCTCCCGCGCGCCGTCAAGTTGTTTCCACACGAAATCGCGGCTATAGTGTTCGATGCTTGGGATTGCCCGCGTTCGGGCGCTATCACGAAAGTCCCGAGGCCGTACTCGGAGAAGAAGCCGCATGCCGCTCAACATGAACAGTCGCCCGGTGGGCGACGTGCTGGTGATCCAGTGCAATGGACGCATCGTTGCAGGCGGGGAAGTTTTTTCTCTGCAGTCCCACATCGGAGACGCGCTGCAGAAACAACGAGACGTAATTCTGCAACTGGAGCAAGTTGATTTTATCGATAGCAGTGGGCTCGGAGCCCTGGTGCGCCTGGCTTCAAGCGCGCGGGAAAAAGGCGGCGACGTCAAGCTCTGCGGACTGCACCAGCGAGTGCGCAAGACGATGGAATTGACCCACATGCTTGCCTTGTTTGAAACCTACGAGTCGGAAGCCGAGGCGATCATGGCGGCGTATCTGGGATCTCGTTACTCGAAAGACAAGTCAGGACAGGAACAGTTTCGCGTATTGTGCGTGCACGATTCGGTCCTGGTGTGTACATTTCTGAAAGAAGTGTTGTGTCACGCTGGGTACAACGTGCTGACCATTGGCAACGTCGACGATGCCAGGATTCTGCTGAAAGCAACCAAAGCGAAGCTGGTTATTCTGGGGCCGAACCTGCAATCGATTCGCGGCAAACCCTCCGCGAAAATGTTCGAGGAAATCGATCCCTCTATCGCGTTCGTCCTGCTGGACAAAGACTTTGATCGACAGGATCCAGGAGAATGCGCTGCCCAGCTTCTGGAGACCATCCGGAACACAGCTCTGGGGCAGACGCTTCCATGAAATCCTGAGTTCTACTGGATCGAGCTGGCAACACTGGAAAAAGCATTGTTGGCGTTGGTCCCGACCAACCGGATCGTACCGACCACCAGAACCAGAATCACGGCGAGCATGACGGCGTATTCCGCGATGTCCTGACCACTCTCGTCCGACCACAAATAGCGAATAACACTGCGCATTACGATTTCCTCCCGGGCTCGCGATCTCTTTTTTGAATCATGACCGCGTGCCGAGCGCTTGTCAAATGTGGATTGTGCGGAAAAACAGGAATGAAATTCTCCAGTTGCGATTTGCTGTGGAAAGTTTTACCGCAATAAGTCGGTTGCGGAACGAGAGGCGTAATCGAGGACTCGGCCGGGCAGCACGCCGAGATAAATGGTCGCTAGCAAGCTCGCGGCCAGAGCCGCTCCCAGCCCCCAGGGAATCGGAGCAATGGGTGTTTCCTCCCGCGGCTCTTTCATGTACATCATCACGATGATGCGAAGATAGTAGTAAGCGCCTACCGCGCTATTGATCACGCCGATTGTCACCAGTCCGGTGAGATTGGCTTGCAGCGCTGCGGAGAAGACATAGAACTTGGCAAAAAAGCCGCCAGTCATCGGGATTCCGATCAGAGACAGCAAGAAGATTGTCAGAGTGGCCGCGAGCAAAGGTGAGCGCCGGCCCAGTCCGGCATAGTCGTCGAGACTGACGCAGCGTTCCCCGGCGCCAGCGAAGTGGCTGATCACGGCAAACGCCCCCACGTTCATGGCGGCATAGGAAGCGGCGTAAAACATCGCGGCGGGAATGCCATTGGCAGGCAACGCCGCAAATGCGACCAGCAGATATCCTGCGTGCGCGATCGAGGAGTAGGCCAACAGGCGCTTAACGTTGTTCTGCACCAACGCACCCACGTTGCCCAGTGTCATCGAAAGGGCAGCCGCTACCCAGATCAGCCAGACCCGGCCAGGGGCATTGATTTCAAACAACACGCGGAGCAGCACCGCAAAGGCTGCTGCCTTTGGCGCGGTCGACATGAATCCAGTAATCGGGGCAGGCGCTCCCTCATATACGTCGGGCGTCCAGACATGGAAGGGCGCGGCGGCGACTTTAAATCCCAGTCCGACAAACATGAAAGCAATTGCAACGTACACGAGCAACGACGCATTGCCGGCGGCCAGCGATTCCTTGATCGCAAAGATACTCGTCGAGCCCGTGGCTCCGAACATCAAGGCCACGCCGTAGAGAAAGAAAGCCGTGGCAAACGATCCCAGAAGAAAATATTTCACCGATGATTCGACGCTGATAGCCGCGCCTCGGCGGAATCCAGCCAGGACATAGGTGGAGATTGAGGAAATTTCCAGCGCAATGAAAATCAGCACGAGCTCGACCGCAGAGGACATCAAGCACATGCCCACAACCCCAAACAGAATCAGGCCATAGTATTCTCCGGCACGAATCTGCTGGACACCCAGGTACTCGAACGAGGTGAGGATGGTCAGGGTCGTTACCCCGATCACGACAAGATGAAAGAAGGTGCTGAACGCATCCACCTGCACCATGTTCCAGAAGCCAAGGCCGGGGAACTGAGCCTGATAAACCGTCGCGGCCAGCGCGCCCACGGCGCCCGCCAATCCCAGCAGTCCCAGGATTTTCGGACCACGTTGCTCATCCAGCAACGGATCAACCAGCATGATCGCCAGGCCAAATAGGGTGAGAATAATCTCAGGCAGGATCCGGATGTAGTCGGCAGCCTGCGGAGCGACGATGGAACCGTTCACCGGCTCACCACCTTGCTCGCCATCTGGGCAAAGGGCATGAGGGCGGTTTGCACAGCCGGGGCAATCGCGTTGAGCCAGAGCAGCGGGGCAACTCCCATTACCAAAGCGGCCACAGCGGCGGGCACAAGCGCGGTGCGCTCGCGGAAATCCAGATCGGGCAAAGTGTTGTTGACCTCATGCGTCACTTTTCCGAAGAACACGCGTTGATACATCCAGAGCAGGTAACACGCGCTCCAGATGACGCCTGTGGCCGCCAGAATTGCGTATGCCGGGCGGGCGTCGAATGTTCCGCTGAGCACCAGAAACTCGCCGATAAAACCGTTTAGCAGCGGCAGGCCCGCGGACGCGAACACGATGAACAGAAAGAAACTCGCATACACCGGCAAAGGTGTGGCCAGCCCGCCAAACTCTTCTATCTCGTAAGTGTGGCGTCGATCATAAAGAATGCCGGCGAGCATGAAGAGCGCACCCGTAGAAACGCCGTGGGCCAGCATCACAAATGTCGCGCCCTCGAGGCCAGCCTGGGTGAAGCTGAAAAGGCCGAGCACGACAAATCCAAGATGGCTGATCGAAGAATAGGCGATCACCTTCTTCATGTTTGGCTGCACCATCGCCACCAGTGCGCCGTAAATGATCCCGATGACCGCCAGAATCATGATCCACCAGGCATTAGCCCGGGCCTGTTCGGGAAACAGGCCAAGGTTGAAACGGAACATGCCGTAGGTGCCCATTTTCAACAGCACCCCGGCCAGCAGCACCGAACCGGCGGTCGGAGCTTCCACGTGGGCGTCCGGCAACCAGGTGTGCACCGGAAACAGCGGAACCTTGACCGCGAATGCGATAAAGAAGCCGAGAAACAGCCATTGCGCAGCAGCGAAGAAATTCGGCACCTGGCCCGCACGGATTGCAGTCTGGATGGCTACGAAATCAAATGAGTGGGGAGAAGTGTGCGCGTAAAGCCACAAGATGGCCACCAGCATGAACACCGAGCCGATCATGGTGAAGAGGAAGAACTTTACCGCGGCGTAGATCTTTCGTCCGTGGCCAAACATGCCGATCAGCAAGGCCATGGGGATCAGCGTCGCTTCCCAGAAGAAGTAGAAAAGGAAGAGATCCAAGGCGACGAAGACGCCGATCAGCGCGGTTTCGAGCACCAGCAGCAGGATGAAGAATTCCTTGACGCGCTCATGAATCGATTTCCATGAGATCAGCACGCAGAGGGGGCTGAGGAACGTGGTCAAGACAATCAGCCACATGGAAACGCCGTCCACCCCGAGGTGATAATGGATATTGGGCGTGGGAATCCAGGGCAGATCGACTTCAAATTGGAATCCCGATTGAGGCCGATGGAAATGCACTGGCAGGTGCAGCGACAAAATAAAGGCAAAGAGCGTGACCACCAAAGCAAAGACGCGGATATCGCGATCGCGGCGAGGCAACATGAGCAACAGCAGCGCACCAGCCAGCGGCAGAAACGTCACCAGCGTGAGGATTGAGCTGTCGAGGTTCGCCGTGCTCATCGCGCTCCTGTCCAGATCATGTAAGCAATCACTACGGCCGCACCGAGTGCCACCCAGCCGGCGTAAGAGCGAAGATTGCCGGATTGCATATGCCGCATGGAGTCGGAAACATGTTCGGCGCCTTCCGCGCTGTTGTTGACCGTCGCGTCGATTACGTCCTGGTCCACACCATGCCACAGGATGTCGCGCGAACCTTCAATCAGCGGTGTGACAAAAAGAATCGTGTAAAGTTGGTCTACGTAATATTTGTTCGCCACTGCACGATAGAAGCCACCGAAAGAATCGGCAATTTCCTGTGGCAGTTGCGGGCGCTGATGGTAGAGAAGCCACGCAAGGCCAAAGCCAAGAACCGCGGCAAGAATCGAGATCGTAGTCAGTAGTCCCTCGGAAGCGCCATGTTCTTTTTCGGGAATTTGTGGCGGCTCAACGTTGGTTCGAGCTTCCCCAATCGTCGCCGCAGTTGCGCCGGGATGAAATACGGGCGAAAGGAACTTGTCGAAACGGCCGCTGCCAATCCATCCTCCAGTAACAGAAAGCAGTGCCAAAATGACGAGCGGAATCAGCATGACTCTCGGGCTTTCGTGAACGCCGTGATGTTCCTCTCCGTGCCCACTCCCGTGGCCATGTGGGGCGGGCGCTCCTGCGTGAGCGGTTGCGGTGGATTGTTCGCCTCGATACTCGCCAAAAAATGTCATGAACCACTGCCGAAACATGTAGAAGGAAGTCAGAAACGCGGTGAACACGCCGATGAACCAGTAGACCCAGCTTCCGTACGGACTGACAAAAGATTGAAACAGAATCGCATCTTTGCTGAAAAATCCGGACAGAGGCGGGAACCCCGCGATGGCAAACGTGCCCGCGGTCATCGTCCAGAACGTCCACGGAATCTTGGTGCGCAATCCGCCCATCTTCCGCATGTCCTGTTCGCCGCCCACGGCATGGATTACGGACCCCGCCGCCAGGAACAGCAGTCCCTTGAAAAATGCGTGCGTCATCAAGTGGAAAATGCCCATGGAAAACGCTCCGACGCCGCACGCCATGAACATGTAACCGAGCTGGGAGATAGTGGAGTAGGCAAGCACTTTCTTAATGTCGGTCTGGCAGATTCCGATGGTGGCGGCGAACAGGGCGGTCAGGGTACCGATGACGGCCACGACCGTGAGCGCAAGGGGTGCATGCTCAAAGATCACGTGCGATCGCGCCACCATGTAAACGCCGGCGGTGACCATGGTTGCGGCGTGGATGAGTGCGGAAACCGGCGTGGGGCCTTCCATCGCGTCAGGAAGCCAGACATATAGCGGAATCTGCGCAGACTTGCCGCAGGCCCCGAGCATTAGCAAGAGACCGATTGACGTGAGAAGTCCGGCGCTGGCGGTTTCCACCGGCATTGCCCCGGCAGATCGAAACACCTGGTCAAAATTCAGCGAGCCAAAATGCTTAATCATCAGAAATAAGCCGATGAGAAAGCCGAAGTCGCCGATGCGATTCACGATGAAGGCTTTCTTACCCGCAGAAGCAGCAGAATCCTTCGTGAACCAAAACCCAATCAGCAAATACGACGCCAGCCCCACGCCCTCCCAGCCGATGAACATCACCAGATAGTTGGCGCCGAGCACCAGCATCAGCATGAAAAACATGAAGAGGTTCAGGTAGCTGAAGAAACGGTAGAAGCCGCCTTCCTCCCACATGTAGCCGACGGAATAAATGTGGATGAGAAAGCCGACCCCGGTGACAACCAGCAGCATGATCAAAGAAAGCTGGTCAAGCTGGAAGGCAAAATCGACCTGCAAACCTCCAGCTCTCAGCCACGGCGCGAGTGCCTCCAGGTGCGGCGTTAGCAGGGAGGAAAACTGGGCGGCGATCCATAAAGCCATTACAAAGGCTGCTCCGCAGAAAGAAAGGGCGACCGCGACCACGGCCGGGCGGGAGAACTTCTTGCCCAAAACACCATTGATGGCCGCGCCGATCAGCGGCAGCAGCGGAATTAGCCAGAGATGCAGGTTGGGCGTCATAGCTTGAGCAGGTTTACCCGATCCACATTCAGAGTCTCGCGGGTGCGGAATACGGCGATGATGATCGCCAGCCCAACCGCGGCCTCCGCTGCCGCCACTACCATCACGAAAAACACAAAGATCTGCCCGCTTAATTTTTGCCAATGAGCCGCGAAAGCCACAAACGAAAGGTTCACGCCGTTGAGCATGAGTTCAATCGACATGAACAGGGTGATCAGATTGCGCTTGATCAAGAAACCGGTTACGCCGCAGGCAAACAGAATCCCGCCCAGCACCAGGTAATAAGAGAGCGGCACCATTAGTTCTTCTCCTCCTGCTGGGGTGGCGCAACCTGAGGCCGCGCCGCGAGTACCACCGCGCCCATGATCGCAATCAGGACGAGGACGGAAGTGACCTCGAAGGGCAGCAGAAAATCACGGAAGAGCAGCCGGGCGATCGTTTTCGGTGGCCCCGGAAGCGCGCCCACCTCGACTGACCCCAAACCGGAGTGCATCAGCACCCAGGCTATGAGCAGGCTGCCCGTGAGCATTCCCGGGACGCCGAACAGCAGCGCGACGCGGCTGCCTTTTGTCCGTTCCTCTTCGCCCGCGTTGAGCAACATGATGACGAAGACGAATACCACCATAATTGCGCCTGCGTAGACGATTACCTGGATCGCGCCCAGAAATTCGGCGCCGAGCAGCAGATACTCTCCGGACAGCGCGCCCATCACCACCACGAGCGAAAGTGCGCCGTTTATGGGGTGGCGCTGCACCAGCAGGTTGACGGCTCCCGCCACACACACCGCACCGAAGGCCAGAAATAGAATCAGATGAAGCATATTTGTAAGCAGTGGTCAGTTACTGGTCACTGCAGCGCTACCACGAGCGCGGTCGCAATTATGTTCGCAATCGCCAAGGGCAGCAGATATCTCCAGCCAAACCGCATGAGCTGGTCATAGCGAAAACGGGGAAGCGTGCCGCGCACCCAAATGTAAACGAAAATGAACACAAAAACCTTGGCCAAGAACCAGAATACCGGCAGGATCGCCTGTAGGGTCGGAGGCCCGAACACCGGCCCGTGCCACCCGCCGAGGAACAACAGAGTTGCGATGCACGCCACGGTAATCATATTGGCGTATTCCGCCATGAAGAACATGGCAAACTTCATGGAACTGTATTCCGTGTGGTAGCCCGCGACCAATTCCGTTTCGGCCTCCGGCAAGTCGAAGGGCACGCGGTTGGTTTCGGCATATGCCGCCATCAAATAAATGAAGAAGGCGAGAATCTGACCGTGGAAAATGTTCCAGCGCGGGATGAATCCCCAGAACACACCGCTCTGCGCATCCACGATCTCGCGCAGACTCAGGCTGCCGGACATAATCAGCACGCCTATGAGTGAAAGCCCGAGCGCAATCTCGTAGCTCACCATCTGTGCGCTGGCCCGCAGTCCACCCAGCAAAGAATATTTGCTGTTGGAAGACCATCCCGAAAGAGCTACTCCATACACACCCAGGGACGTAATTCCCAGTATGATGAGCAGCCCGATGTTGACATCAGTGATTTGCAGCGGCACGCTCTGCCCGGCGATGGTCACATCTTTGCCCACCGGAACCAGAGCAATCGATGTCAGAGCACAGACGAGAGAAATCATGGGCGCCGCAATATAGAGCGCCTTGTAAACGTGCGGAGGCGTCAGATCTTCTTTGAAAATGAACTTGACTCCATCGGCCAGAGGCTGCAGCAGTCCAAACGGGCCAACGCGGGTAGGGCCCCAGCGATTCTGCATATGTCCAATGACCTTGCGCTCCAGCCATACGCTGTACGCGACCCCGGTAAGCAGCACGACGAGTGCGAGCACCGTTTTGAACAGCGACACGACGATGAAAGTGGTAATGTTCAATGCTTTTCTGTCCGTCAGTCGGCGGCGACTTCGGCAGTCTGGCGCAGCTTTTCTTCGATCACGGAATTCAACGTTCGCGAGTACCTTCCCAGCGTGCCGGAAGTGAAGAGGTCGTTGTTGGCCGGCACGATCAGCCGGGGATCGTGCAAGGCTCCCGGTCCGCTTCCCGAGAGCGAAGTGTGCTGGTCATTTCCCGCCAGCAAATTTGTCCGGGAAACGTCGTAACCCGGCACCAGGCGCTGAATCTCATCCAGCACCGCCATCGGATCGAACGGACTCATCTTGGGTTCGAGACCGTGGGCCTCAAGCCAGACGGCATGACGGTCGGCTTCTCCAGATTGCGCTCCGCGCGACTGACCCATGTCAGCCCGCAAACCGTGACCGAAGGGAACAAGCCGGTGCACATCGAAACCGATCGCGTCAGCGACACGAACGATCATCTCAAAGTCGGACTTCACACCCGTGACCTCACCCGCTTTTTTCACTAACTGCAAATCGCCGCAGGTGTTGGTGAATGTTCCGGATTTTTCGTAGGCATTGGCCGCCGGCAAAATGACTTCTGCGATGGCAGCGGTTTCCGTCAGGAACATATCCTGCACGACGACGAAGGTCTTAGAGAAAGTGAAGGGATCAATGCCCAGGCGGCCGACCGGATTGGCTCCGATCACGTACAGGGCTTTCAGTTCGCCGGCCTGTGCGCTGGCAACCATATCTGGGATCGACAGCCCCGGTTCCGGTGGCACTCCGCTGGCCCATTCTTCCTGGTATGGAGTCTGGCTGCCGACCTGGTGATACCCGGGCACAAGATCGGGATAAAGACCCATGTCGGCTGCGCCACGAGAGTTGGCATAATCAGCTAGACAAACGAGCTTTGCACCAGGTACACCGGAGGCGAACGTGGCCAGGGAGGCAACGTCAGTGCCGCGAATTTCCGAGCCGAAGACGATGACGAGATTCTGCTCACCCCGAAGCTTTTGGCGCAGCGAGGGCCAAATTTCCCGGTTTCCTGCCAGCGCGGCTGCTGCGGCATCATCGCCGGCCAGAAACGCCGCGAATTTGCCTTCTGCACCAGCGGGAAGCTGCGCAGAACTGACCGCCTGCCGCTCCAGTTTGATCGGCGCCGAGTTGACGACATACAGCCGTGCTTGATGAAGGCGAACATTGTTGCGAATCTGCCAGGCAAGCAGCGGGTGTTCCTCAGTGGGATTGTTGCCGATCAGCAAAATTGCAGGCGCGTTGTAGACCTCGCGCATGCTGGCCGTGGCTTCCGGCTTGCCCGTGAGCGCGGCGGCCAGGGCAGGGAAGTCCGCCGTGCGGTGATGATCGATGTTGTTGGTCTGCAAAACCACGCGGGCGAATTTCTGCAGCAGATAGTTCTCTTCGTTGGTCGTGCGCGTCGACCCAATCACGCCGATGGCTTTTCCGCCGTCCCGATCGCGGATTTCCTTAAAGCGCCGTCCAATCAACTCGAACGCTTCTTCCCAGGTTGCGGGTGCGAGCTGGCCGTCTCTCCGGATCAGCGGCGCCGTCAGGCGATCAGGGTGATGGGCAAAATCAAATGCATACCGGCCCTTGATGCACAGGAAATCTCCGTTAATACCGCTCTTGTCGCGGTTGTCACCACGAACAATTTCCATGCCGGTATCGGACCGCCGTACGCCCAGCGTGGTTTTGCAGCCGTCAGCGCAGTGGGTGCAAGTTGTTCCCACATGCTTCATCTCCCAAGGCCGGGTCTTGTAGCGGTACGCTCCGGAAGTGAGCGCGCCTACCGGGCAGATGTCGATGCACATGCCACATTCTTCGCATTCGAGGTGGTCGCCTTGATTGGGCGCGATGACGGAACTCACGCCGCGGTTCTGCACCCCGAGCGCGGAAACATCCATGCCCTCGCCGCAGATGCGTACGCAGCGAAAGCACAAGATGCAGCGCGGCCGGTCAAAATAGACAACCGGCGACCACTGCTGCTCGTCCTTGTGGTTCTTGCGCTCCATGTACTTCGATTCTGCAGCGCCATAAGAGAACGTCATGTCCTGCAGTTCGCATTCGCCGCCCGCGTCGCACACCGGGCAGTCTAGCGGGTGATTGCCCAGCAACAGTTCGACCATGCCTTTGCGCGCCTGGCGTACTTCGTCGCTTTCGGTGGTGACGGCCATGCCTTCGCTGATATAGGTAGTGCACGCCGTTTGCAGCTTGGGCATCTTTTCAATCTTTACCAGGCAC
Organism: uncultured Acidobacteriota bacterium; assembly: GCA_963759395.1. Lineage (GTDB taxonomy): Bacteria > Acidobacteriota > Terriglobia > Terriglobales > Acidobacteriaceae > CAVWZH01. The sequence continues at coordinate 2,052,624 of CAVWZH010000007.1, forward strand.
ATCCGGCAAGCGCCCTGCGGAGACAGATTCGGGTAGTAGCAAAATGACGGCACTTCGATGCCTACGCTCTTGCAGGCTTCGATCAGCAAGGTGCCCGTAGGGGCGGTTACCTTCTTGCCATCAACTGTGATGTTCACGTCAGCCATTGAGTCGTTTGTCCTTGGTCGTTAGTCGTTCGTCGAAACCGTCGGCGCAGACTTGGTTTGCCAACGATCAACGACGAATGGTCAACGACCGGTGCTAGGCCATCACTGGCAGCTGCTCGACCGTGCTCCCTTTCTCAAACGGGCACGGCTTGCCTTCCAGATGGTCTTCAAACTCCCTGCGGAATTTCTTGACGAATGCCATGGTCGGCATGGCCGCGGCATCGCCCAGCGGGCAAAAGGTCCGCCCGAGCATGTTTTCCGCAAGGTAGTACATATTGTCGATGTCTTTTTTCAGACCACCGCCGGCGTGGAAGCGCCGCAAAGTTTTCTTCAGCCAGTCGGTGCCCTCGCGACAGGGAATGCACCAGCCGCAACTTTCATGCTGGTAGAACTCCATGGTGCGAAGCGCGAATTTCACGATGCATGTTGTATCGTCGAGAATCACGACTCCGCCCGAACCGAGCATGGAGCCGGCTTTCGCCAAGGAGTCGAAATCCATGCTGACGTCAACTTCATCGGCGGTGAGGCATGGACACGATGCCCCGCCCGGGACCACGGCTTTTAACCCTTGCCCGCCCGGAATCCCCCCGCCGACCTCGTAAATCATTTTCTTTAAGTTATAGCCCATCGGCAATTCATAGACCCCGGGGCGATTCACGTGGCCGCTCAAACAGAACAGCCGTGTGCCGCCGTTCTTGGGCGTGCCCAGTTTGGCGAACCAGTCGGCGCCTCCCAGAATGACGGGAGGCACGCTGGCCAGCGTCTCCGCGTTATTGATGACTGTCGGCCCACCCCACAGCCCGACCACGGCTGGGAAAGGAGGACGAATACGCGGGATACCGCGCTTGCCTTCGAGTGATTCCATCAGCGCGGATTCTTCGCCGACTTCGTACGCGCCCGCGCCGCCATGCCAATACACGTCGAGATCGTAGCCGCTGCCAAAGATGTTCTTGCCCAGAAACCCGCGAGCATAGGCGTCTTTGATCGCCTTCTGCATGATGTTGAGCAGGTAACGGTATTCGCCGCGGATATAAACGTATCCCGTATGCGAGCCCACGGCGATGGCGGCGATCATGACACCTTCGATCACAGAGTGAGGGTCCTGCTCAAAGATCAGGCGATCTTTGCAGGTGCCCGGTTCACTCTCGTCACCATTGCACAGAACGTACTTGGGTTTTGAAGATTGCTTTGGAACGAACGACCATTTCATCCCGGTATTGAAGCCAGCGCCCCCGCGCCCGCGCAGGCCGGAGTTCTTGACCTCGTTGGTAATGTCATCCGGCTTCATGCCGAGCGCTTTCTGCACGGCTTTATAGCCGTCGAGCGCCAGATAGCGATCGATGTCGGTCGCGCCTTTGCCGAAGCGTTTGGATACGACCTTTACTTCGTCGGGATGGGAAACCAGGTCAGCCATTTTATTCTGACATTAAGTGATTGAATCACCGATTGAAATCATTGAATGGTCGGATCATTGAGTCATTAGTCGCAAATGACCCGATGATTCAATCGCTCACTGAGTCAATTTCTTATACTCATCCAGAATCTTGTCCATCTTCTCCGCGGTGAGGTTTTCGTGAAAATCGTAATTCACCTGCACCGCCGGAGCCCAACTGCAAGCACCGATGCACTCGACCTCTTCCAGCGAGAACAGGCCATCGGGGGTAGTGCCTTTGTTGCCGATACCCAGTTTCTTCTCACAGTGTTCGAGCAGTTCCTCTCCTCCGCGCAGCAGGCAGGAAATATTGGTGCACACCTGCACGTTGTATTTTCCCCGGGGCTTCAGAGTCAGCATGGAGTAGTAGCTAATGACGTTGCGCACCTCGAGTTCTGTCAAGTCCAGGCGGGTCGCGAGCTCGGAAATCACCTCGTCGCTCAAGTATCCGACCTCGTCCTGAGCGTAAAGCAGAGTCGGAACCAGGACGGACCGCTTCGTCGGATAGTGAGTTAGCATCTCCGCGAAGCGCGCTTCGAATTGGTCCGAAAACTTCATTGTCCTTATTGGCCTCTGTGATCTCTGTGTCCTCTGTGGTTAAAGGTTTACGATCCAAACCACAGAGGACACAAGGAACACAGAGGGTTACCGGTCAATTTCTCCCAACACGATATCAATCGAGCCGATCGCCGCCACAACGTCCGCAATCAGCCTGCCCTCGCACATCTTAGGCAAGGCTTGCATATTCGCCAGACAGGCAGAACGCATGTGCACGCGATACGGTTTGGCGGTGCCGTCGCTCACGATGTAATAGCCCATCTCACCGCGCGGAGACTCAACCGCCTGGTAGACTTCACCTTCCGGCACAGCAAAGCCTTCCGTAATGATCTTGAAGTGATAAATGAGGGCTTCCATCTGGGTTTTCATCTTTTCGCGGTCGGGAAGCACAACTTTCGGAGCGTCGGCTTTGATCGGACCTTCCGGCATGCCATCGAGCGCCTGCTGCACGATGGCAATGGATTCGCGCAGTTCCTGGACGCGGCACGCATATCGCGCGAACACGTCGCCTTCCCGGGCAACCGGCACTTTGAATTTGAAATTTTCGTAGCCGGAGTAGGGCATATCACGCCGTAGGTCGAAATCCACGCCGCTGCCGCGCAGGGTGGGTCCACTCGCGCCCAGCGCGATCGCATCTTCTGCCGTGATCCTCGCTACGCCTTTGGTGCGCATGCCCCAGATGGGATTGTTGGTCAGCAGGTTCTCGTATTCATCTACGCACGCCGGGAAGCGCCGGGCGAAATCGCGGGCCCGGTCGAAGAATCCCAACGGCGGCGGCAGGGCGATTCCTCCCACGCGAAAATAGGAGGTCATCATGCGCTGGCCGCTAGCTGCTTCGAACAAGCGAAGAATATCCTCGCGCTCGCGGAAGCAGTAGAGAAACACCGTCATTGCGCCAATATCCAAAGCATGCGTTCCGAGCCACACCAAGTGCGAATTGATGCGTGTAAGTTCGTTCATCAACACCCGCAGCCACTGGGCCCGGGGAGGAATCTCGAGGCCCAGCAATTTTTCTACCGCCAGCACGTAACAAAGATTGTTGGTAAGCGGGCACAAATAGTCGATGCGGTCGGTAAGCGGCACCACTTGCTGGTAGAACTTGGCCTCGCAGGTTTTCTCGATCCCGGTGTGCAGAAATCCAATGTCGGGCATGATCCGCACGACATTTTCTCCGTCGATTTCCAGCATCAGCCGCAACACCCCGTGAGTGGAAGGGTGCTGTGGTCCCATGTTCAGGATCATGGTTTTGTCCTGAGTGGGTTCGAGCGTGGGCGTGGGAGCGAGGTGGGCCATGGGCGAGACTAGCGATAGCCCTCCACCGGATAGTCCTTGCGTAAGGGATGGCCTTCCCAATCCTCCGGCATGAGCAAGCGCCGCAAATATGGGTGACCGGTGAATCGGACGCCGAACAAGTCGAACACCTCGCGCTCGAAGTAGTTCGCCGCTGGCCAGACCGAAGTGACCGAGTCCACGACAGCGGAATCGCTTGCCAGTCGCACCTTCAACCGGATGCGCTCTTTCTTGGGAATGGAAAGCAAATGGTAAACCACCTCGAAGCGCGGTTCGGAAGGGAACCAGTCCACGCAGGTCACATCAGAAAGGAAATTGAACGGGCAGTCCCGGTGATCGCGCAAAAGCAGGCAAGCCTCGCGGATGGAAGACCGCTCGACCACTATAGTCAGCTCATCGCGATCGAACTTGGCTCCCTCTACTGCCCTCGGGTTCCAGGCGAAGAGTCGGCCGATGGCCGGGTGGCCTTTGAGTTGTTCCAGATCGGTAATGGCGGCCGCCAGAGCCATCAGATTTCCCCTCGTCTCGGAGAAACCTTGCCCCAGTCCAGCACACCCTTTTTCAACATGTAAAAAAGACCCACCAGAACGATTCCGATATAGACCAGCATCTCCCAGAAGCCGAACATTTTCAGTTCGCGCAGGATCACAGCCCATGGATAGAGGAAGACCGCCTCAACGTCGAACAGGATGAAAAGCATCGCCACCATGTAGAACTTCACGGAGAAGGGCTCGTGCGTATCCCCAACCGGCGTCATGCCGCATTCGTAGGGAGACATTTTGGCGCGCGTCGGACGGCGCTGCCCCACCAACCAGGAAAGCACGACGATGGCCCCTGCCAACGCGCCAGCAAGCAGGAAGTGAATCAATAAAGGCAGGTAGCGGGCGAAGTAATTGTCGGGCATAGAGGAGCTATATATAATTCGCGCCAGGTACTGCTTAAACAATTTAGATTAGAGTCCGCGCCGGGTAGTGTCAAGCGAGGCGGCCGCATAGTTGGGCGTTTCGCTGTGGCAGCGGGCGGCTTCATTCCCGGCGCCGGAAAGAACCCATGATTTTTGGCTTCAATACCGACGTGAAACACACTGACACGGTGTATCACGTGCAAAGCGAGGCGCGTGAAGGCGAGCTGCTTTTGCAGACCCAGGTGTTTGTGCGTGGTCGTTGTATAGGCAAGCGGGCGGTCTCTTACGCAGACAAGGTTTCAGGAGGCTTCACCGACCAGCAAAAGGAGCAATTGCTGCGCGACCAGCATCGGATGGTGCTTGATGCCGTTAAAGATGGCAAGCTGAACGATGTCCTCGACCGGCGCGATACGCCCGAAGCGCTCGCCGCGATCAAAGAGCTGGATGTGCAGTGGCTGAATGCCAATTCGGTGCACTCCGAGCGCAGCCTGGTCATGCGGCTGAAGGTGACCGAAGCGGGAAGCGGCGCCGCGGGAGCTCGGCTCACTGTGCGGTTTGCCCGCCCGGATGCGGCTCCTTTTTATGCACAGGTGGTTACGGACCCTGCCGGCGAAGCCGAGATGAAGATTGAGACCGAAGAGTCTGGTCTCAACGATTCTTCCATTCTGGTGCAAGCCAACTACTCCGGCCACACCGCGACGCGCAAATTTCAGCTGCGGAAAGTGGAAGTCTGAGCTTCGGCTGGCCACTCAATTAGAAGTAAGACGACATGAATCTGTTCATCAATGGTAAAGAAACCAGCTTCAGCTCTCCCCTGACTCTGGCTGGGCTGGTCGAACAGTTGGGAATGAAGCCGGATCGCGTAGCGGTCGAACTGAACCACAACATTGCGCCTCGCGATCAGTGGGCTGCGACGAACCTTGCCGAAGGCGACCATCTGGAGATTGTGCACTTTGTCGGCGGAGGATCGGCTCTCAAGTGTTTCCTGAGCCTCCCGCTTCCAAAAAGCCGGCTCACCGCATTGCTAGGGAACTCTCGCTAAGTAACCCCATCCCGCCCGAAATCTCGCAGGTTGACAGCTATTAGGCAATCGCTCAATGTCGCCAGTAAATCCTGCAGTTGGTGTTGAAGGACCAATGAACGCAGTAATCTTGTGCTCGATGATCTCCCGCTCCATTTGACAATAGCGCAATGCGCTTCACCCTGGAGGGCCTGATGCGCAATATCGAGCAGGCGTGATCGGTGCAGTCGAGCTTGCTTATTAGCCGCACGTGCGCCCACGCGGAAGCGGGAGCAGAACATGCAGAGTAGTCCTGCCGATTCTTCAGTTGACTTCACTGCTCATTCATCGCAGTGCTTGCAATTGTGGCGGCAATACTCGGATGACGGTGGGTCAGTTCATTCCGCCAAATCATAACGGACTTGGTCAACCACTGAGCTCGTCGGACTTACCGACCGTATACGACAAATCAGATCGGAGTTGATAGGGTGATGTCCGAGTTGGGATCTACTGCTCTGTACGCAGATGGCTGCGCTTTCACCAACGATTCTGCAAGGTTCTGTGGGCGAAGTCGGATACCGGGCTGCTTGTCGTTTTCAGTGACGCTGCCAAGCACGAACGTCAGTGAAATCTGTGATTGAAGGCGGGTACCGCTGTCGGGCCATTCTGAACTCTACTGCACAGACCGCACGCTGGACAGGCGCGTCGCAATGACGCTCCTGGGGTCGCCTTCTGCAGTGGTGCAGCCCTTACGTAGGTGGGCCGGGTATGCTGACCCGCATATGCCGACTCACGTCCAACCGAAACATCCCCCCGGAACTCTCCTAGGCAACCCACCCGCCCAAATCTCGTATTGACAGCAAGCAACTTGTGCCTAAAATGTTTCAAACATTTAGCAGCCAGAATGTTTTTGAGACATTGTCATACTAGATGGAACAACCAGTTCACATCGCGCGATGTCGTCGTTCTTACCGGCATTACGCCCCGCCAACTGCAATGGTGGGACGAGCGCAAGATCGTCGTGCCGCAGCGTCAGGGACATCGGCGGTTGTACTCGATGGAAGACCTCACCGAGATCAGCGTGATCTGCGAACTCCGGCGCCGCGGTTTTTCGCTCCAGCGTGTGCGCAAGGTGATTCGCTTTCTGCAACGGGAATTCGGTAAGCGTCTGGCGCAGACGGTCAGCGGCAAGTCGGAGTACCACCTGCTCACCGACGGCAAGAGCCTTTATCTCGAAACTTCGCCGGAGCAGATTGTCGACATCCTCAAAAATGCGCGGCAGCCGCTGCTGTCGATTTGTTTCAGCGACACAGCCCGCCGAGTACAAGCCGTGGTTCGGCGGAGAAAAAGCAGTTCGTCGGTGCGAAATGTTCGTTTTGACCGCAAGGGTCCAAGAGCTTCGTAAGGAAATCAGTCGGCAGGGGAGTTTAGTTCGACGGGAGGCCGAAATGGTGGGAGAACTGAACGTCCTGAATGAATGGATCCCGGAACAAATGCATCCCGGCACGATTTTTGTGCTGGAGAACGCCGGACGGCTGGGCGAACAACAGGACCCCTACTGGGCGGTTCTGTCGTGCCCTGATTGCGGAACCCTGGGACTAATCACGCGCAAGCAACTGGCGGGCCTGCTGCCGGTGATTTGCGGATCGGATCGCTGCTCGGCTCATTTCTTTATCAACGACAGCGAAGTCGTGATCCGGAAGCCTTTCTGAGCTAACTCTGTTCGCACGGGCGGGGACGCCAGCGCCTACCTTTCTCTCGCCTTCGCCTCCAGCGCCACTGGAACGTGCTCCACAATCTCGATTCCGTATCCTTCCAGGGCCGCGACCCGGCGAGGGTGATTCGTAAGCAGGCGGATTCGCCGCAGGTTGAGGTCAGAAAGAATTTGCGCTCCGATGCCGACCTCGCGTTGGATTTTGCGTTCCGTCTCCGGCAGTGTGGGGACGCGGCGCTCACGGTGAAACGCCAGCGCAGTCCGGTCTGCAATCCGCTCAACCGAAAATCCTTTCGCAGTCTGATGCAAATAGACAATCGCGCCTCGGCCTTCCCTCGCAATCGCTTCCATCGCTCCTTCTAGAGTGGCGCGGCAATCGCAACCCACCGATCCGAAAACGTCGCCCGCCAGGCAGTGCGCGTGCATTCTTACCAGAACCGGCTCGTCGCGATCCTGAATGTCTCCTCGAACCAGCGCTAAGTGCGACTCACCACCGTCGACCTCACTTTCGTAGGCGATCAACCGGAATTCTCCGTAGCGGGTGTGAATCAGCACTTCTCCCACACGATGGACATAACGTTCGTGCTGCATGCGATAGCGAATCAGCTCCGCTACGGTCAGCATCTTCAAATTGTGGGTCTGGCAAAACTCGATAAGGTCGGGCACGCGTGCCATGCTCCCGTCGTCTTTCATGATTTCGCAAATGATGCCCGCGGGAACGAGTCCTGCTAAACGCGCAAGGTCGACCGATGCCTCCGTTTGCCCGGCCCGTACCAGCACGCCTCCCTTACGCGCCCGCAGCGGAAACACATGCCCAGGCCGCGCCAAGTCAGCAGGGCGAGTTGTGGGATCGATTGCCACCTGGATGGTACGGGCGCGGTCGTAAGCCGAAATGCCTGTAGTCACTCCATCGCGCGCGTCGATCGCTTCGCAGAAAGCGGTGCCGTAGTTGGAGGTGTTCTCGGTGGTCATCGGCCCGATGCGCAGGTGATCGAGCCGTTCTTCGGTCATGGCCAGGCAAACCAGGCCCCGGCCGTATTTGGCCATGAAGTTGATGGCTTCAGGAGTGACTTTTTCTGCCGCCAGCGTCAGGTCGCCTTCGTTTTCGCGATCCTCATCGTCTACGACCACAATCATCCGGCCAGCACGAATTTCTTCGATAGCGGTCGGAACATCGGTGAAGGCGGCTTGCTTCATAGCGCGATTGTAGCAAAACGGGTGCAAGGGCCTCTGCGAGCCCGGGACAGTCGTGGGGGGTACTCTAGGCCTCCGACGCCGCTATCCTTTTTGTGCGACGGTCGCATAACGCGCCACGGGGCATCGGGCGAACGAACCAGATAGGGTTCCTTTCGTCAGCTTTTGGCGGGAGACCTTGGCTCATCGTCAGTGGAACAGCTTCGCGGAAAAACAAAGGCCGCCCGCAGGCGGCCTCTAAACACAATCGACCACTCCTTACAAGGTGGATTCGATCTCGAATCCCCATGCCTCAAGCAACGGCTCAGGGATGTACTTGGAGTTCTTATTGCGCCGAGCCCACTCACGCAGCCGGGTAGAACGCAAATACTGGTCGGGGGAGAGCTTATACTCGCGCACCACCTGTTCGAACTCGGTGATGGTCGGGGTAATCGGCCCGATCGGCTCGGGTTTACCCCAGTTCGGATTTCCGCGTCGCTTTGCCATGAGAATTAGGTCCTCATACTTGTAGATGCAACAACCCTTAGGAAATGACCTGTAACCCTTAGATTCGCCGGGCCGCACTACGGATTCAGCCTTCAGTCTTTTTCACTTGCAGACCGAGGTTCTCCTATGACGCAGTGACTCCCGGAAGCTAATGATTTTAAGCCATTTGTGCCGAGTCGTCAATTGGATTTTAGAGCGTCCAAAAAGGTCGTTTGCGGCTATATTATTGAAAAATAATGATTTAGCAAATATTCGTGCCCATTTCCGGTTGTGGTTACATTTTGGAACAAGGTTGGATTTTGAGACGTAGCCGCGCGACATTCGCACCCCCTCTTTTATCTCCTTGGCGAACCTGGTTCGGGACCGTCAGGCGGAAAATGGGGGCGACGGCTTCCCCCAAAGAGCCCCGTTACCCTTGTAACTCTACTGGTTTTGGAATCGTTGACCCTGGACGGCAGGCTGCCTACAGTGCAAGAGGAGGTTCATCGTGAGGGATATCTACGAAGTGCTGCACAAGAAGCAGGCCGAACAGGCCCAGCTCGGCAAACAGATCGAGGCCCTGCAGAGCGCGGCAGAAAAGCTGCGCAGCGTCGCCCATTTGCTCGACGAGGAACACTCAGAACAGGACATCGAACTCAGCCGGAGCTAGGCCTCTGTGCCAAGAAGTCAGGGTAGTTTATGAGTCTGCAATCACTGGTTTTCTGTTCCGACGAAAAGATCGTGCGCGTGCTGCGGCGCGTGCTTAACGAACTGGAAATTGGCGCGGATTACTGCTCTGAGGCCGAGACCGCCGTCTACAAGCTTACCCGGGAACGATTCGAAGCCGTCATCGTCGATTGCGCGGACGAAACCATGGCTGCCGCGGTTCTGGGCAGCGCCCGCTCGGCTCCTTGCAACAAGCGAGCCGTAGCCGTGGCCATCCTTGACCCAGCCGCATCGCTGCGCAGTGCGTTTGGTCTGGGAGCCCATTTTGTTTTGTATAAGCCCCTCTCGCCCGAGCGGGCCAAGACCAGCTTTCGCGCGGCTCGCGCGCTGATGAAGTGCGAGCGCCGCCGCAACGCCCGCGTTCCGGTTGAAATTCCTGTAATTGTGCGTTTGTCTGACGGCACGGGGCAGATGAAGGCCTCTACCACCGATCTCGGCGAAGGCGGCATGGCGGTCAAGCTGCCGCATCGTCCGCAGAACCTGAGCGGACTTACCGTCGGCTTCCAGCTTCCGGGAACGTCCCAGAGCTTCGAGTGTTTTGGAGAAATGGCCTGGGAGGCTGCAGGGCGGCAGGTGGGAATCCGCTTTGTCGATCTCGCGCCGGAGACCCGCGAGCAACTGCGAGGATGGCTTGAACGCCACTCGCCAGATTTTGAGAAGAGCGATCCACCGGCCTCATGCAAACTCAGTGAGCGCAGTCCGGGAGGCTGCTACCTCGAAATGGCGGCTCCGTTCCCGGTATGCACCAGAGTGGTTCTCTCGCTGCGCGTGGGCGGACTGCAGGTGCAGGCGGAAGGTGTCGTGCGGATCATGCATCCCGAGCTCGGCATGGGCGTGGAATTCGCCCGGGCAACCGCGCAGCAGCAAGAGCATGTGGGCAAGTTCCTCGCGGCGCTCGACGAACAGCCGGAAGCAGCCCAGAATCTGCTGGTCGAACCGGAGGGTCTGGAAACGAGTGAGCCTGCGGCTTCGAAGTCGGGGGCGAACGAAACCAAGGATCCTCTTCTACAAATTTTCCGTACCAAGCGGGAAGTCACGCCGGAAGCCTTCCGGGCGGAACTGCGCAAGCATCGGGCGAAGGCGCGGGCCGCAGCGTCAAAGTGATTCCGGATGAGTGCAACTTCCATGACGCGACTGTGCGGCTCGGTTCTGCTTTCTGTGTTGGCTCTAGTCTGGTGCGTCGCCCTGTCGGGCAGCGACGGTCAAGGTACTGATCTCAACGGTGTTCTGAAGCAGTTTCCGGGATATCACTTGCTGACCCTGCAGGAACGTGACCCGGATGTAAAGGCTTTTCTTGCCCAACACTTTCCAAAGAGCAATCCTAGTGTGGTTCGCGCAGACTTCAACGGTGATGGCAACCCAGACTACGCTTTGTTGTTGAAGGATGATAAATCAGGGGCAGCAAAGCTCGTGGTCCTCCTGTGCTCAGCAGATGGTCAGTACAAAAGCGTCTACGAACTGGACGAGACGACATACGCGAGCGCCGTCTACTTGGGACCTGTGAACACGGGATCAAAGGTGTCCCAGTCGGGGGCGACCCCTGGGAACACCCCACCGGTGAAACTAAGTACTGCGGGAATCCAAGTGAACTACTTCGAGAAAGGTAAAGTGGTCCTATACTGGAACCAGAAGCGTCAAAAAATCGAAGAGGCTCAAACCAGCGATTAGGGCCGCCCGCCGGGAAGTCACGCCAGAAGCGTTCCGGGCGGAACTGCGTAAGCATCGGGCGAAAGCGCGGGCTGCAGCGTCAAAGTGATTCCTAATGATTCTGCCCGGAGATCCGGGTCGCCGGACCCTGATGCCATCGGCATGATTCCCCATTCGTAGGTTAAAACGCCGTTGGCCAGAGGGGTTGGTTTTCTGATGCTGAGTTATAGCGCATGCTCTCCCGACTTGCTGCACGCGGCCCTTGCAAAGAACGCAAGGATGGGGCACCCTTTGTCGAAACGGTGCAAACGAAAAGGTGGGCCAGCCCCCCGCAAGCTCGCGGTGACATGACGTTGGTTGCGCTTGTCCCCCACCAGCACGGTGACAGAGATATAAGGAAATGAAGCAATTCGGAATCGCTTTCCTGTTTTGTGTCGTTTGTATCGCCGCAAGGCATCCGCTCGTTCAGGCACAGCACGCTACCGTTCCCGTGGACTGGCGAGCCGAACTGGAGAAAGCAAAGGCTGGTATAAACAAAAATCCGAGTTCTGCGTTTTGGCACAACCAAGCTGGCGTGGCGTATGACGCATTAGGAGACGACCGGGCCGTCAAGGAGCTCAAGCTGGCCAGTAGATTGGATCCCACAAACACGGTCAGCGACTATGCGCTATACGCTCTCTACAGGAGGAAGGGGACGATTGCTCAAGAGCGGGAGATCTTGCTCAAAGCCCTCGACAAAGATTCCGTGAACCCCCTCGGTCGTCTTGAATTTGCTTATGTGCTCGAACGGGAGGGGCATTTGCGGGATGCCGTCAGAGAGTACCAGGCGGCCAAACACCTCGCCGTGGCAGTAAAAGAACCCCAGTACATAGATCCGAGAGGCAATCCATACGACATCGGCAGCATTCCAGACGAAGCGGATGAAGCGATCGACAGGGTCACCAAGCTGATCGCCACTGAGCAGCGCAGCAAGTAAGGCGAATCTGTCCCCGCGCCACACTGTGGAGATTGGTGCCCGGGATCGGAATCGAACCGATACGGAGCTTTCGCCCCTCGGGATTTTAAGTCCCGTGCGTCTGCCAGTTTCGCCACCCGGGCGTCCGCGTATGCTTCAGCATTGTACATTCGCTCATCTCCCCGTCTGAGACTTCAAAATCAGGTCATTCCTCAGCTTGCGCTGAGCCGAAACGCGGTAACTGCTCCCAGAATTGTACGTTCGTAATTTGGGAGGTGTCTAAAGCCCTATTACTATCGAGCCAGGCCATTGCACGTTGCCACTCATGGCCGCAGTTCTGGCCGGGATTGGGACGTACGGATTATGGCTCGGCAAAAAGTGAAGATTCTTTGCGTAGACGACCACTGCAACGCGCTTAGCGATCGGAAGGTCCTGTTGGAAGAAAATGGCTACGAAGTGCTGGAAGCAAGCGGCGGGCTCGAAGGACTCGAGTTGTTCCGTTCGCATCCGGTGGACGCTGTGGTTCTCGACTATCAGATGCCGGGTATGCCTGGCGATGTGGTGGCGGCGAAAATGAAGCGGATCAATTCACAAGTTCCGATCATGCTGCTGTCGGCTTACGGCCCGCTGCCTAAGAGCAAGCTGGGATCGGTCGATTCGTTTCTGGCGGAATCGCAGGCGCCGACCACTTTATTGTCATCTCTTCATGATCTTCTCGACGAACGATCCAAGCCGTTCTTTTGCCGCTGGCTGGATCGTTGGCGAAGTCACAATCTTGGACTAGGTAGGCACCTATGACACTCGCGCCACAATTGACCACTCCGTGCCGGCCACCTCGGTTCCGGCTCCCCCACTCCACCCACGCCGTGCTTCGCTTCCAGGACGGCAAACGCGCCCAGGGCGAGTTGCAGGTCGTGTCATTGACCGGCGGCTTGCTCTCCCTGAAAAAGCCTTTGGATCGGGGTTCGCGCGTGAAGTTGATGTTCTTGACGCACAGCGGCCCGGTGCTGGGAGCTGCGGAGATGCTGGTGCCCGTCAGCTGGGACCAGCAGCCCTTCCGTTTCGTTGCGTTGCAAGAAGACGACCAGCGCCGCTTACGGACTGCGATTCAGTCGTCGGTTACGCCCGTGATCCCTGAACCCGAGCAGCGAACCGCGGCGAACGGTTGGTTGAGCACCGGCGAGCAACAATGGATTGAGAAGTATCGGGCTGCGCAGAATGAGGACCATCCGCCGCGGCGGTTTCTAAGAAAGTTCTTCACGGCAGTCACTCTGGCGATGCTTGGTGTGGGCAGCGCCATTTATTTCCTCGGCATTCACATCCGCTGATCTCACGCCGCCGCGAACGGCTTTCCCGCTTGCCGGTTCCCAAGAGCTAACTCCAACGCCCAGACATGCCTGCTCCACGGGATGTGTTATAGACTGCAAGCTTTCAGCGACGACCCAACGGGAGGGTGCCGATGAGCGTGGCGAGCAAGCTGATCAAACCTTATCTTGTGGCGGACGGAAAGGGGTTTCGGCTGAAGGACTACGATCCGGGCGATACCGGGAAACTGCATTCCAAGGTCCGTGCCGAACAGCTACTTCAGAAGGGCGTGTCCCGCATGGCCGAGCTGCAGGACAAGCTGTACGCGCAGGATCGGTGGGCCGTTCTGCTGATTTTCCAGGGCATAGACGCGGCTGGTAAGGACGGCGCAATCAAACACGTCATGTCGGGCGTGAATCCCCAGGGATGTCAGGTCTACTCGTTCAAGGTTCCGTCGGAAGAAGAACTGAACCACGACTATCTCTGGCGCACGATGCGCTGCCTTCCCGAGCGCGGCCGCATTGGGATCTTTAACCGGTCGTATTACGAAGAGGTGCTGGTGGTGCGGGTTCATAAAGAGGCCCTGGCGAACGAGAAAATTCCGCCATCACTGATCACGAAGGACATCTGGCAGGAGCGTTACCAGGACATTTGCCACTTTGAGAGCTACCTTTCACGCAATGGTGTGGTGATTCGCAAATTCTTTCTCAACCTCTCGAAGAAAGAGCAAAAAAAGCGGTTTCTGGAGCGTCTGGACGAGCCTGAAAAGAATTGGAAATTCACGGCCGCGGATATTCGGGAGCGGCAGTATTGGAGTGACTACACAAACGCCTACCAGGACATGATCGCGCACACTGCCGCGAAGCACGCGCCTTGGTTCGTGGTCCCAGCCGATAATAAATGGTTTACCCGGCTGATCGTGTCCGCGGTGGTTGTGGACACTTTGGAAGAGCTCGATCTCACCTATCCCAAGGTGGATGCGGAGAAACTCAAGGAGTTGCAGGCGGCGCGGGAAGAGCTTATGGAGAAGAAAGCATAGGCTTTCGCCAACTTGCGTCCTGGCGGTAAGATATTGTTCGCTCCTGCCCCGTGTTCGGAGAACAAAAACCGATGCTTCCCAGGAAACCCATGACCAACAGAACGCAGTGGTTTGCCCTTTTGCTGTCGCTGGGCATCGCGACCTCCCTGGTTGCCCAGACTAAGTCTGGCCCAGATAGCAAGCCGAAGTCTGAACCAGTCTGCGGATCAGACTGCCGGTTCTGACAACGGACTCGGCTGCCAAGAGCAACCAAGACCCGTTGTTCAAAGGCATGAACTACCGTGTGATCGGCCCGTTCCGTGGAGGGCGCTCGCTCACTGCGTCCGGAATTGCCGGTGATCCGACGACTTATTATTTCGGAGCGACCGGTGGGGGCGTGTGGAAATCCACCGACGGCGCGGTCACGTGGACTTCGGTTTTTGACAAGCAGGCGGTGTCGGCGATCGGCAGCTTGGCCATTGCGCCGTCTGATCCGAATATCGTTTACGTGGGAACGGGTGAAGCCTGCATTCGCGGCAACATTTCGCACGGCGACGGCGTGTACAAGACCCTTGATGGCGGGAAAACCTGGAAGAATGTTGGCCTGCGCGACTCGCGGGCTATCGGCCGGGTAATCGTGAATCCTCACGACGCGAATATCGTGTTTGTGGCGGCGTTGGGGCATCCCTATGGCCCGAATACGGAACGCGGCATTTTCCGGACGCTCGACGGTGGCAAGACTTGGGAGAAGGTTCTCTACAAGGATGAAAACAGTGGCGGCATCGACGTCACCTTCGATCCCCACAACGCGAACATAGTGTTTGCTTCCTTATGGCAGGCGCGCCGCACGCCCTGGACCCTGGACAATGGCGGCCCGGGCAGCGGCCTCTACCGTTCCAACGACGGGGGAACGACCTGGAAGCATCTGGAAGAACACGGGTTGCCAAAGGGACCTTACGGTCGCATCGGAGTCTCGGTGGCGGCAAATTCGGATCGCGTATATGCGCTTATCGAAGCCGCGGACGGGGGCCTGTTTCGCTCCGATGACGGAGGAGAAACCTGGCAAGCAGTCAACGACAGCCACAGCCTGACGCAACGGCCCTGGTATTACATGCACGTCTTCGCCGATCCGCAGGATGCCGATACGGTTTACATCGCCAACGTAGATTTCTATCGATCGGTCGATGGCGGTCGGACGTTCAACAAGGTCAAAGTACCGCACGGCGATAATCACAACATGTGGATCGATCCCAAGAACTCCAGAGCGCATGATTGTTTCAAACGACGGCGGGGTCACCGTGAGTCTGGATGGCGGCAAGACCTGGACCCGCGAAGATAACCAGCCGACGGCGCAGTTCTATCACGTGATCACCGACAATCGCACGCCCTACTACGTTTATGGCTCGCAACAGGACAGCAGCACGGTTGCCATCGCCAGCCGCAGCGACAATGGCGCAATCGGCCGTCCCGACTGGTATGAGGTGGGAGGCGGGGAAGCGGGCTATATAGCGCCGTCTCCTCTTGATCCCGACATTGTCTTTGCCGGTGACTACGAAGGATTGATCACCCGCTTCGACAAGCGTACCGGCCAGACCAAGAACATCACCTCGAATCCGGAATTGAGCGACGGCAACGGAGCCTCTACTCTGGAACATCGTTTCCAGTGGACCGCCCCGATCCTGATTTCGCCCAACGATCCCCACACCCTTTATCACGCAGGGGAACGGCTGTTCAAAACGACGGATGAAGGCATGCATTGGGAGGCGATCAGTCCAGACCTCACCCGCAACGACAAGAGCAAGCAGCAGGCTTCCGGCGGTCCGATCACGAAAGACGACACCGGAACGGAGTATTACGACACCATTTTCGCGGTGGCCGAGTCGGCACTCGTAAAGAACCTGATCTGGGCGGGAAGTGACGATGGTCTCATCCACATCACTCGCGATGGAGGAAAGAACTGGACCAACGTCACACCGAAAGACTTGCCAGAATGGAGCCGAATCAGTCTGATTGACGCTTCGCCTCACGATGCGGGAGCCGCTTACGTCGCGGTCGATCGTCACCAACTGGACGACCTGCGCCCCTATATCTATAAAACCACCGACTATGGCAAGACCTGGAGCAAGATCACGAACGGCATACCGGAAAATACATTTGTTCGCGCGGTTCGTGAAGATCCCAAGAAGCGCGGGTTACTCTATGCCGGCACGGAAACCGGCGTGTACGTTTCCTTCGATAACGGCGCCAATTGGCGTTCTCTGCAGCTCAATCTGCCAACTACTCCGGTTCACGACCTCGTCGTCAAGAACGACGATTTGGTAGTGGCTACGCACGGACGCGCTTTCTGGATTCTTGACGACCTTTCTCCGCTGCGCCAGTTTAGTGACGAAGTCGCGAAGCAAGATGTTCACCTCTATGCGCCGGCCACCGCGTTCCGTTTCCACAACGGCGAGGAGGCGCCACCCAAGCCGGTTCTCACCGGGCAAAATCCTCCGCGCGGCGCTGTCATTTACTACTGGGTGAAAGCAGTCCCCAAGGGCGAAACCACAATCGAAATCCTCGATTCCACGGGGAGCGTGGTTCGCAAGTATTCAAGTTCCAAGACCAAGGACTTGGACGAACCGTTGAACCCCGAAGACAAGAAACCCGAGAAGCAAATCAAAATTGAAGCCGGGCTCAACCGTTTCATCTGGGACATACGCTATGAAGGATCGACCAGGGTTCCGGATTATTACCTGTATGAATACAAAGGCGGCGCACTCGGGCCATATGCTGTACCCGGGCAATATCAGGTGCGGTTGACGGTGGACGGCAAAAGTCAGACTGCGCCGCTCGAATTGAAGCTCGATCCGCGGGTAAATGTTTCCCAGGCCGATTTACAAAAGCAATTCGACCTGGGAATCCAGATTCGCGACGAACTGAGCGCAGTTTACGACGCGGTCAACCAGATTCAGGACGTACGCGCTCAGGTCCAGGGGCTGATACGCCGGCTTCCCGAAAGCGCAAAGCCCGTGATCGCGGCTGCGGATGAGCTGGATCCGAAGTTACTCGCCGTCCGCGACGAACTATTCCAGATCAAAATCAAAGCCAATGAGGACTCACTGGCCTACCCGCAGAAAGTAGATAGCAAGCTGGCATTTCTTTCCCTCGTGGTCGGCGATGGGACGGACTCTGCTCCCACCGAGGTTTGTCATCAGGAATTCAACCGCCTGAAGAAACAGACCGACGATCTTCTGGCGCGCTGGGCCGGGATCCAAAAGAATGAACTAGCTGCCTTCCAAAAAGTAGTGGCGGGACAAAACATCCAGGCCGTGGTGGTTCCCACGGCGGAGAGCGCCGGGTCAGTGGGCGAAGAGCCGCGCTAGGCGAGGATAGACGCGGGGGCGCCGGGAAACCCTATGACTCGGGGGGTTACTGCAGACCGGGAATTTGCATCCTACTTGCTAACTGATGCCGCATCGCCCCGGATTTAGAATATTGGTACCAATCACCGTGAGAATTCCGCTCGTGGGAGAAGACGACACGTGCCGCTGGGCGACCGGCGTCACGGCGTGAGCGCCCTGAGAACCCAGTTCCCATTGCGTCTGGGGGGTCGTGGCTCTCCTGCCACGCCGCGGCGTCGTTTCCCAAAATCTGTCCTGGTGGCAGCCTTCTGGCTGTTGGCGGTAGCCGCCAGCTCTGCACAGAACCCCACGCTGCTCAGCCTCGACCAGGCGATTGATTTAGCTTTGACCCACAACCACACCCTCAAGGCCACCCGCACTCTTATTCTGCAAAATCAAGCCCAGGAGATCACCGCCAACCTGCGCCCCAACCCGGCTCTGGGCGTCGATTCGCAATTCATCCCCATTTTCACTCCCCAGGATTTTTCGGCGGACGATCTGAACCAGAACCAGCAGTTCGATATTGGCCTGAGCTACCTGTTTGAACGCGGGCACAAACGCCAAAGCCGTTTACAGGCGGCGCGTGATCAGACTGCGGCCACCCGCGCGCAGATCGCCGACGCTGAGCGCACGCTGGCCTTCAACGTGGGACAGCAGTTCGTGAATGTCCTGCTGGCTGAGTCCACTCTGGATTTCGCCCTGCAAGACTTGAAGAGTTTTCAGCAGACGGTTGACATCGCGGAGGCGCAATACAACGCTGGCTACATAGGCGAAGGCGATTTCCTCAAAATCAAGCTGCAATTGCTGCAGTTTCAGACCGACGTGTCCTCCGCACGCCTGGCAAAAGTACAGGCGCTGGTCAGCCTGCGGCAACTGTTGGGTTACGACGCTGTGCCCGCCGATTTCGACGTGGTCGGGGAGTTGGCTTACCAGCCGTTGAAAACAGGCGTGGAGGATTTGCAACTGGCGGCCCTGCGTGAGCGGCCCGATCTTCGGGCCGCCGAGCTGGGCGTAACGGCGGCCCAGAGCCAGATCCGTCTGGCGCAGGCGAATGGCAAGGTGGACGTGCTTGGCACCGCCGATTTCACCCACACTGCGGGTCAGAACACGGCTTCCATCTTTGCCAGCTTCGAGCTGCCAATCTTCAACCGGAATCAAGGCGAAATCGCCCGTACCCGTTACGCCTTCACCCAGGCGCAGGAAACCCAGCAGTCGGGGCGTGATACCGTAATGGCCGATGTGACCAGCGCCTACGAAGCCGTCAAGAGCAACGATCAGGTGGTTCAACTCTACTCGTCGGGATATCTGAAGGAGGCCCAGGACTCGCGCGATATCAGCGAGTACGCCTACAGGCGTGGCGCCGCGAGTTTGCTGGACTTCCTTGATGCCGAGCGCAGTTATCGTGCGATCCAATTAGCTTATCGCCAAGCTTTAGCCTCATATATGACCGCACTGGAGCAGCTCAAGGAAGCTGTCGGAACCAGGAACCTGCCATGAGCATGGCGCAAAGGCCGCTGAGAATTGGTACCGCGGGTGCAGCCGTCGCTGCGATTCTTGCATTTTTCGCCGGCTGTGGCGCCAGCGGAACCGAAGGTTCTTCGCACAAGGCAAATTCCGGAGACTCTGGTGCGGCCCAGCTCTTCACTATCCCCCAAGAGCAGATGTCACACGTACAGGTACTGGCTGTCGAACCCACCAGCCTGGCTCGGGTATTGCGGCTCACCGGGGCGGTCGCCTACAACAGCTTTCGTACCACTCCTGTCATTACCCAAGTGAGCGGCCCGGTGAGCCGGATCGTCGTGGTTCCGGGGCAGCGGGTGCACAAGGGCGACCCGATGCTCTACGTAGCCAGCCCAGATTTCTCGCAGCTTCGCACCAATTATCTCAAGGCGCAGGATGCATATGTGCTGGCGCAGAAGAGTAACGCCCGGGCACAAGATCTTTACCAGCACCACGCCATTGCAGAACGCGATCTGCAGGCGGCGGAATCGGCTGAGGTGCAGGCGGGGGCAGACCTGGCAGCCGCCGAGGCTGCTTTGAAGGTGATGGGAATTACCGATCTGCAGGGCTTGGTTAAAGCCCCGCCTTCTCCTGAAGTTCCAGTGTTGGCGCCCATCGGGGGAGAGGTGGTGGAGCAATTGGTGTCAGGCGGCCAGCTTCTGCAAACCGGGACGACCCAGTGCTTTACCATTTCCGACACGAGCAGTGTATGGGTTCTGGTCAACGTTTATCAGAAGGACCTGCCGTACGTGCACGTGGGAGATCCGGTCACCATCCAGACCGATACCTATCCTGAAGTGTTTCAAGGGCGCATTGCTTATATTGCCGCGTCCCTTGACCCCAACACCCGCACCCTCCCTGCCCGCATCGAAACCATCAATCCCGGCGAGAAGCTGAAGAAAGACATGTACGTTGTAGCCCTGGTGCGTGCGGGCACAATTCCGAACGCCCTGACCGTTCCAGACTCCGCAGTTCTACGCGATAGCGAGAACCAACCCTTTGTGTACGCGGAAGTTTCTCCTAACCAGTTTGGACGGCGGCTGGTGTCGCTGGGGGAGAGTGCGAAGGGGCGCACGCAGATTACCAACGGCCTTAGCGCAGGCGATCGTGTCATCGGAGATGGCAGTCTCTTCGTGCAATTCGCCAATTCACTGCAACGCTAGCCGGGTGGATCGGAAGTCTCAGGCAGAAGTATCGGGAAGGATTTTGACCATCAGCTAAATGATCCACCGCATCGTCCAAGCATCGCTGCGTCAACGGTTCCTGGTGTTGATGCTGACCAGCTTCATGACTCTGGCGGGCATTATCTCCTTCCGGCGCATGCCGGTGGACGCCTACCCTGACCTCTCTCCTCCGCAAGTCGAACTGATCACGCAATGGCCCGGCCACGCGGCCGAGGAAGTGGAGCGCCTGGTCACGCTGCCTCTCGAACTCGAGATGAACGGCGTGCCTCATATGGTGGTCATGCGTTCCATCTCGCTCTACGGTCTCTCCGATGTGATCCTGACTTTCGACGAAGAGACCGACAGTTATTTCGCCCGGCAAATCGTCTTCCAACGCCTGGCCGACGCGCAGCTTCCCACTGGGGTCACTCCGTCGATGGCGCCGCTGTTCAGTCCCAGCGGTCTTGTCTATCGCTACGTCCTGGAAAGTCCGGACCGCAGTCCGCAAGAACTGAAGACCTTTGAGGATTGGGTAGTCCAGCGGGCGTATCGCTCGGTTCCAGGCGTGGCCGACGATTCGGGCTTCGGTGGCACGGTGATGCAGTATCAGGTGCTGCTCGACCCCGCTCGTCTCTACGGCTACCACTTGACCGTTCCGCAAGTCGCCACGGCTTTGTCGGCCAATAACTCCAATGCCGGCGGCGGATTTTATTCCCAAGGGGGGCAGTTCTACTACGTTCGCGGGATCGGACTTGTCCGCAACACGGATGACATCGGCAACATTGTTGTGGGCAGCAGCAAAGGTGTACCCATCCGCGTGCGCGACATCGGCGAAGTCACCATTGGCCATGCGCCGCGTCTGGGAGAGTTCGGCTTTCAGAAAAATGACGACGCGGTCGAAGGCGTCATTCTGATGCGCCGGGGTGAGCAGACGCAGACCGTTCTGAAGGGAGTAGAAGCCAAGACAGAAGAATTGAATCATCGAATTCTGCCACCCGACGTCAAGATCCATACCTTCTACGATCGCAGCGAACTCGTGAAGCTCACCACGGACACCGTCGAGGCGAATCTGCTTCGCGGCATGTTGCTGGTTTTAGTGGTGCTGATTTTCTTCCTGGTCAGCTTTCGCGCTGCCGTGATTGTTGCCCTCACCATTCCGCTCTCGCTTTTGTTCGCCTTCATCGTGCTGCACGCACACGACGTTGCCGCTAATTTACTTTCCATCGGCGCGATTGATTTCGGAATTGTCATTGACGGCACCGTGGTGATGATGGAGAACATCTATCGCGAACTGGGCCTGCGGCAGGGGCAGAGCTACTCGCTTACGGAGGTGATCCTGACTGCGGCGCGCGATGTGGACCGTCCCATCTTCTACTCCGTAGCCGTCATCATCGCGGGCTACCTGCCGATTTACGCGCTGAGCGGCCCGTCAGGCAAGCTGTTCCACCCGATGGCAGAGACCATGTCCTTTGCCTTGATCGGCGCCCTCATCTTGACCCTCACGCTGGTTCCCGTATTGGCCTCCTATTGGTTCAAAGGCGGAGTGCGTGAGCGCCCGAACCGCGCCTTCGAGTGGATGAAGCGAAAGTACGCAGTTCAGCTGGATTGGGCGCTCAATCGGCCCAAGACCACCATCGTGACTGCAGCCCTGATCTTCGGGGCGGCCCTGCTGCTGGTGCCCTTCATCGGCGGCGAGTTCATGCCTCACCTCGACGAAGGCGCACTTTGGGTTCGGGCTACGATGCCATACACCATTTCTTTTGAAGATGCCGGAATGATTGCTCCACAGATACGCGACATTCTGATGTCTTATCCCCAGGTGACCGTCGTCGGTTCAGAATTGGGACGGCCAGACGACGGCACTGATCCTACAGGCTTCTTCAACTGTGAATTCTATGTTGGCCTGAAGCCATACAAAGACAAAGCCTGGACAGGCGAGATCAGTGAGAAAAAACAGCTCATCGAATCGATCAACAAGAAGCTCACTGCCTTCCCGGGGATTATTTTCAACTATACCCAGCCCGCCGAGGATGCTGTGGACGAAGCGCTCACTGGCCTCAAGAGTTCTTTGGCAGTCAAAATCTATGGTGACGACCTGAACGTATTACAAGACAAAGCGATACAGATCAAGAACACACTCTCCAATGTGCCCGGGTTCACCGATCTCACAGTGGTGCGGGAACTTGGACAGCCCAGCCTCCTGGTCGACGTCGACCGAGACAAGATTGCACGTTACGGCATCAACGTTGCGGATGTCGAAGCCGTGATTTCGGCTGCAGTAGGCGGGCAGGCAGTTACTCAAGTCATTCAAGGGGAAAAGCTGTTCGATCTTGTGGTCCGCATGCAGCCCCAGTTCCGCAGCAGCGCTACGGAAATCGGCAATCTACTGGTTGGCACACCCGATGGCCAACAGATCCCGCTCAGCCAACTAGCCAACATCCGGCAGGGAAATGGGGCGTCATTTATTTACCGGGAAAACAACTCCCGCTATATTGGAGTGCAGTACAGCATCGAGGGGCGTGATTTAGAACGAGCGGTACAAGACGCCCAAGCAGCGGTCAAGAAGAATATGACACTGCCGCAGGGCTACCGGATGGAGTGGGGCGGCGAATACAGCCAGCTTCTCGAGGCCAAATCGCAGATGTACATTATTGGTCCACTTGCCATAGTGCTAATTTTCATGATCTTGTTTGCGCTTTACGGAAATTTCAAGTTCCCGGTCACCATTGCCTTGGGTGTAATCATGACCGAACCGGTGGGTGCGTTGGTTGCGCTAAAGCTCACTCACACTCCTTTCAGCGTTTCCTCAGTTTTGGGTCTTCTGGCGTTGCTCGGGGTTTCCGTGGAGACAGCCGTCATTCTTGTTTCCTACATCAACAAGCTGCGGCAGGAAGGATTGGACATACGCACGGCTACGCGGGAAGCTTCGCTCTTGCGGCTCCGTCCGATCATGATGACAGCTCTCGTCGCCTGTCTTGGATTGCTGCCTGCAGCGCTTTCCACCGGTATTGGATCGGATACTCAGAGGCCGTTCGCTATAGTCATCGTAGCTGGTCTAATCTCCCGCCTCTTCATCGGATTCTTTGTCAATCCCGTGCTTTATGAGATGGTTGCCCGCGACGGCGATGTGCTGCAGGTGTGACCTGCTGCTCTGAACCGGTGGTCCCGGCCTATTACTTTCGTGCTATCCCGATGGCACCATGGTGCATTGACCTAGTGGTGTCGGCTTGATACGTTGAGGTCGTAGGCTGGCTTTTGATCCATCTCCCCCAAGATGCGCAAGCGTCTTTCCGATCTGGGGTGAGTTTATGAAGCTGATGCATCTCTGCTATGCGGCGCTGGGCTACGCGGTGGCCCGCTGGGTTTTCAAGCGGGAGCCAGTGCTGCTGGTTGATCCAGTTACACGTTTTCGCTCTTCGGGCCTGCTGTAAAGACTTGGCTTTACCGGGCGTGCGGAGCCCCGTTGCGTGCCTCTTTGTCTCCCGCACGCCCCAGTTTTTCCCTGCGTTCCGAAGGTCTACGACCAAGGTTTAGTCGTGCGCCGCCTTTTCTTCTACGCCTCTGCGTAAAATTCTCTGAGATGACTCTTCGCTAGTAATCAGTTGAATGCGTTGTTTGGGCGCGAACCTTCACGCGCAACGACTTTAAGGCAGAATGATCGTAAGAGTTCATCTGGATTTCATGATCTTCAGAGTCCAATTGCTGGGCGCGCTTCTGCTGGTCGGATTTCTTGTGCCCACCGGCATGGTGGCGCAGTCGGATAACGCTGAACCATCGTTGGGCGACTTGGCCCGGGCCTTGCGCAAGAGTAAGGCTGATCCCGCGCCCCCTGTCGTGATCGACAATGACAATCTCTCGCAATTAATGGATGAGGTGCAGAGCCGGCGGCTTCAAGGCACGATGTTATTTTCGGTTGACGAAGCAGGTAAGGGCTTCCAGGTATCGTCGCCGGATGTAACCTGCAACCTCTCTTTCAGCGCCCAGGCGACTTCGTTGCTCTCGGATCCGTTTGTCCCGCAAGATCTTCCAGCGAGCGAACTGGTCAAGCTGGAAGGGCCTGCCAGCCTGAACGGTGAGAGCTTCGAAGTTTCTGTGCACAACGGCAGCCAATGGCAAATTCGAGAGATTACGGTGGGACTCACGATTCTACGCCGGCCGGAAAACGCAGCCGTGTACTACGGAGCGGGCCGCGTGATTCCAGCCGCGCAGACCACGAACGTCTCCTCAGAGAAGCATGCGGATATGACTGTCCTGTTCCGCTTGAAGGGGAATGCGGCACCCTCCGCCACCAGCGTATTCCGTGAGACCTTGAGTACTCCGCTGAGGCTCGACCAGGACTGGCATTGGGCGATTGTCCAAGCCAAGGGAATACCGCCCAAGCCGGCTGGCAATTAGAAAGTTTCTTTTCAGCCCACCCTAGGAACGTTTTCAGTTTTCCCGCTCTTCAAACTTCGGAAGGCGGCATCTAACACTTCCTGGTTCTGCCAACCCTCTTCGCCAGGTGCGGGGAATTGTCCTCTTCCTTCCAGCGCCGCCGCGAAGCTATCCACCTGCCTGGCGTACGCGTCCTGGTTCGAAACTACTTCACTCTCCACGATCGTGCCCTTGCGATGCAGTTGCAAGGTGATCGGGTTTTCCACGTTAAACGCGTTGTCTGCGCTCAGCGCTCCTTCGTCCCCTGTGAACTCCAGCGGTGAACGGTATTCCGCTCGAAAGGAAACCAGCACTGCAGCGAGGGTCCGACGGGTGAATTCCAGGGTGAGGACCGCCGCAGATTCCACGCCGCCAGACTTTTCATCGGAGACGCCGCGGGCGCTCACCCGCTCGACTTCGTCTTGCAGGATAAAGCGCAAAGCATCTACGCAGTGCACGCCCACATCCGCGATAGGGCCGCCTCCCGCAATCGCCGGATCGAGGATCCATTTGCGGGGATGGCCCGATTCGCCGGGGAAGGAAAATTCGGATCGCGCAAAAATCGTCCGCCCGATCTGCCCCGCCGCAATTCGTTCGCGCAGCCTACGGGTGCTTTCCTCGAAACGGAAGACTTGCGCCACGCCCAGCAGGAGCTTTGCCTTTCGGGCGGCCTCTACCATTTGCCTGCACTGGGCTGCGTTGATCGCCATGGGCTTCTCGCACAGTACTGGTTTGCCGCATTCGAGCGCGATGAGCACATCGGCCAGGTGGTAGGCATTCGGGGTGGTGACCAGCACGGCGTCCACCTGGGGAGAACGGCACATTTCCACCGCGGAATCAAAGGCCAGGGGAATATTGAACTTTTTGGCGGACTCGCGCGCCTGATTCAGGTCGCGGCGCGAGAGCGCTGACACGCGACACTCCGTAGCGCGAGCAAAACCCTGCATCAATCGTTTGGCCGCGTGCAGTCCAAATCCCAGAATTCCAAAACGGATCATAGAGAAATTTCCCCCAGCGACCTCACTTTGCGATCACCATTGCCTGGGGCTGCGAAGGAACAGTGGCGGTGACCACGTTAGTTGACAGCTGACCCGTTCCCGAAGCGATGACGTATTCGGTGATGCTCTTTCCGGTTTGGTCGCACACCAGCAAAAAGCCACCCGTGGAATTAATAGTGGCAGACGTGGGGCCAGTCCCGGCAGCTGCGAAAGGAGAGTTCGCCAACTCGGTGAGGCCGCCAAGGTTGGAATCGATTTGGAATGCAGAAACGTTTGAGGAACCGAAATTAGTAACGTAGAGGAAGTTACCCGAGGGATGAAGGACAAGGAAGCTGGGGTCTGTGCCGGTCGCGAACGGAGACCCTGGAACCGCACTTAGAATCCCAGTGGTTGCGTCAGCCTTCAAACCTGAAATGGTGTTGTCACCCGCGTTGGCGACGTACAGAAAATTCCCGGGAGAGACCAGGGTCAGCGCCGTGGGCGCTCTGCCCACGAAGAAAGGCGACTGTGGAATCTGTTGCAAGTTCCCCTGCGAGTCTACCGACAAGATAAATATCGCGTTCAGATTACTGCTCAGAGCGTATAGAAAATTCCCGGACGAAGAAAGCGCAAGGGACGACGGGTTGGACCCCGGCACTAACAGGAACGGCGAGTTGGAAATCTGAGTCAGTGTCCCTTTACTGGAGTCGATGGAGTAAACCGAGATACTGTCCGAGCCCTGGTTGCTTACGAAAAGCATGCTTCCCGTCGAATTCATAATCATCGCGGCCGGACTCAAGCCAGTTAGAGTTCGCGGCTGCACCTCGGTCAACTGTCCGGTGCCGCCGTCGATTTTGAAAAGAGAGATATCGTTTTCGTTCCTGTTAATCACGTAAGCAAACCGGCTGGCAGCGTCCAGCGCCATCGCGGAAGGGGAATTTCCCACCAGGAAAGGAGTCCCCACCAGCTTGGTCAAGGTGCCCGAACTGTCCTTCAATCGTAAAGCCGCGATACTATTCGTGCTGGGCAGAGTCACGTAGACAAGGTGGGTGGAAGAAGAAGAGCAGCCCGCGAGCCCCGCCAAAACTACACAGATCCAAAGCAAGTGCATCCGCTGCATGGTGATCATGAATCCCTTCGAACAAGCCAGAAAAACGCAACCGCTTCGGCCTCAGGGCGACGGAGTCCCCGCGGCTTTGTGTCGCCTGTGATGGATAATTTTCCAGTTATAAACCAACCCGGTTGAAATTCGCACGCTGTTCTGGTCGGTATGGAAAAGGGTGCTGCGCACGTAATCCGCTTGAAACACCCGCACAGAAAACCGGGGCGTGAGCGGATAGTCCATACCAATCCCCCCGATATACGCCCGGGAGGTACTGCCCGCTCCGGTTCCAATGCTGACGAAGCTTCTGGCGTCATAGAACAGCCCGTGGACCAGAAAGAGCATGTTGCCTCGCGGGAACAAAGCTTGTCCGCCAAACGTGAGATCCCGAAGATTCACGTGTGGGCCATATTGGCCGCTAAGTTCCGCCACTACACCAAAGCGGTGCGTAATGTTGAAGGCCGGAGAAAAGGTGTATCCACCCAAATTGGAATAATTGGCGAAACCGAGGGGCTCGCTGTCAAAATGCAAATAGGAGATTCCGCCGAATACCTGGGCTCTCGGCACGTCCTGAGCGGCCGCCAAACACCCCAGAAGTATGGGCATCACCCAGAGCAGGGCCCGGATATTCCTTCCTGGCCTCTTATTCTGTTCTCGGAGTTGTTCCAGTCGCACGCAGGGTACAGCAGCCGGTCGATTTCGCATGTTCTCTTTCAGAAATTCCTCAGCTAACACCGCCGGCGGCCAAAAGCTCGCCCTGCGTTACTCCAGCTCAAAATCGATTACACAGGATAAAGCACAGCCCGCCCGGTAGTCACTAAGCCTTGAAACGGAGATGACTGGTGAGAAGAAAGAAAGCCAGCCGGAGGTTGCTTGCACTGCACCTATTTTTCTGCCATCGCCCCAACCAGCGATTCGAAAATCTTGAACCCCTGCGTGCCGCCCAGCTCCAATTCGCTCGAGCGCTCCGGGTGAGGCATCATCCCCAGGACGTTGCGGCCCGCGCTGCAGATCCCGGCAATATTGTCCAGCGAGCCGTTGGGATTCGATTCCGGCGTGATTTCTCCGTCTGGCGAGCAATAACGAAACACGATCCTACCGGCGCGGCGCAGTTCGGCTAGCGTGGCTTCATCGCAAAAATAATTCCCGTCCATGTGCCCGATGGGAATCGTGAGAACCTCTCCCTGGCGGCAGGCGTGGGTAAAGGGCGTGTCAGCGTTTTCTACGCGAACCTGCACCGGCTTGCAAACGTATTTGAGGCCGACGTTGCGCATCAACGCCCCCGGCAGCAAGCCGGCTTCACACAGGATCTGAAATCCATTACAAATGCCCAGCACGAGGCCACCGCCGTCGGCAAACTTCTTCACCGATTCCATGACGGGAGAGAACTTCGCAATTGCCCCGGTCCGCAAATAATCGCCATAGGCAAACCCGCCCGGTACAACGATGACATCACAGTTTTCCAGATCGTGAGATTCGTGCCACAAAAATGTGACCGGCTGCTTAGCCACTTGCTGAATCGTCCAATAGGCGTCATGGTCGCAGTTCGAACCGGGGAAGATGAGGACGCCGAATTTCATCCTGTTTCCTGCCTCGCAAGGGAGTTACTTTTGAGTCTAACATGGAGATGATTCGGGAGCGCGACTTCAGCCGTGCCGCAAGCGGTTCACACGACACATGGATATTAACTCGCATCTGCGTTTGACCGGCGGCGCACTGAAGAACTGGTTCATCGCTCAGTGTCAGGATTCACTGGCGGTGGGTCTGATGTGGCTGGCCGGTCTCTATCTTCTGAAAGTTCCCTGGGCGCCGCTATGGGCCGCGTTGGCAGCTGTCTTGCAGTTTGTCCCGCATGTGGGGCCAGTGTTGGGCATGGTCGGTCCTGCGCTCGCCGCTACGCTGACCTGGAAGGACTGGGAACATCCGCTTTACGTTCTCATGCTTTACGCCGGCATCGTTGTGCTCGACGGGTTGATTCTTCAGCCCTATCTCATGAAACGGACCGCTAAGGTCCCCATCTGGGCCTCGATCCTTACGCCCTTGGTGTTGGGACTGCTACTTCCGTTCTGGGGAGTGCTTCTGGCTCCGCCGCTGCTGGCAGTGGTTTATGCCTACCGTTCCCGCGCGAAGAAACAATCTTCTGATGGGCATGACGTGATTCCATCTATCTGAACCACCCAAATCGAGCGACAAGTTCTGCGTATCTCAGGATTTCCGCATCAGCGCAGCGTGACTGCTTGGAACGGACGGTTGCTCCACCAGCTTAAGCCCATTACGGGCACCGGCTTTTAGTTCTTCACTGAATAGCGCGTCTTGGACGTGTCCCCGCGGCTCTGCCAGCAAAAGGCTCGCTCCTGGCTTCATGGCACTGGACGCCTCCGAAAAAAAGGCCGCAGCATCGGGTAGTTCATGCACCACGGCGAATGCCAGCACAAAGTCCACCTTGCCGGCGACGTCTGCCGTGCCCATAGATCCTGATTTGGCCAGGCGGGCATCAACTCGAGCAAGCAGGCCCCGCCTGGCCAGGCGTCGCTTGAGCCCTTCAATCATGCGAGGTTGTACATCCACCGCTATGACTTTGCCGGAAGCTCCTACCATGCGAGCGAGTTCGACAGTGAAGAACCCCATGCCCGGTCCGGGTTCGAGCACCGTCATGCCTTGGCGCACATATGGCCGCAAGAGTTTGGCCGGATCCTGCCAGAGTCTACGCAGCGGACTGGCTAAAACGTAGCCCAGCCACCAAGGGCAGATGCGTTCCGCCATTCCAATCTCCCTTCATTTCGACCCGCAGCTGGAGAAGGCAACTCTCTCCTCGATTCGCGTGCAAGCTGGCTAGGCGGTCGCCTTCGGCGCCGGTTCATCACGATAGCCGCAGCGGTGGCGCATGCCTTCGCGGAATTTTTCGCGTTCTTCGGGAGTCATTTTCTCCCAGCGTTCCATCATGCGATACCGCCAGTGCCTGCCTGGCCCGCGATGGCCGCGGAATCCGCCGAACAAGATCCGGCTCAGAATCACCAGGCCCACAGCTTGCCAGAAGCTGATCAATTTCCATCCGAAAAGAACCGGCGTCAGCCAATTCCACAGGCTCATAACCACGAAGACCAAACACCGCCAAAGCCAGAATCACCAGCGGTATGATCATTAGCGCTCTCAAAAACCAGTGCCTTCTCATTTATCTCTCCTCATTCGTTCAGAAACTCGTCATGGATGGCGCGCAACCGCTGCCGCAGATGCAAGACCGCATAATGCTTGCGTGTCAGCAGCGTATTCACACTCAAACCGGTCTCCGCCGCCAGCTCCTTGAAGCTGCGGCCCTCTAATTCGTGCGCCACAAACACTTCACGCTGCTCTTCCGGCAACTCATCGAGCGCGGCATCGAGCTCATCCAGCAGGACGCTGCGCGCATAGGCCGCGTCTGGCCCGGCCTCCAGCGACGGCAGCAAGTCCTCCAGCAGCAGCGGCTCTTCGCTTTCCGCAACCGCAAGAAGATCGCTGGTAGAAGCCACCGGCTTTTTCTTGCGGAACAGATCGATGATCCGATTGCGCGCGACGCGGAACATCCACGCGCTCACCTGCTCGATCGGCTTCATCAGCCGGTAGGCCTCGACCAGTTCGTAGAAGACGTCCTGCAAGATGTCTTCTACTTCGCTTTCATCGGCCACCCGTTTGCGGATGAAATTCCGCAGCCGGCCCTGCTCCTGCGCGATCGCCGTGGTGATCCGTTCGTCTTGCTCAGCCATCCAGAATGTGCTCAGCGGCTCAGCCATCCAGTACTGAAGACGGATGAGCGGCGTTTATATTGTATGGGCGGATGTTTGTGGGGCGTGGTGGAGCGTAAGACGAGCGAAAGCAATGGCTTGGGGACCGGCGTTCTCAGGTCCGCTCGGCGTTCTCTGCGTCAACAGGCCGGTCTCCCGTGCTATACTTTGATTTCGCCTGCAGTGTTTTCGAGGCAATCAAGTGATCTCCTCTATCGGGCGAGTCCAACTCATTAACACCAGCGTCATCAAACTTCACTAGATACGAGGTATCGCCATGTCCGGCCACTCAAAATGGGCGACAATCAAACATAAGAAAGGCGCCCTCGACGCCAAGCGGGGCAAGATTTTCACGCGCCTCATTAAGGAAATCAGCATTGCCGCCAAGAATGGCGGCGATCCCGACACCAACCCGCGGCTGCGCGGCGCCATCGTTGCAGCGAAAGCGGAGAACATGCCGGCCGATAACATCAAGCGCGCCATCCAGCGCGGTACCGGCGAACTCCCGGGTGCGACCTACGAAGAATTTTCGCTTGAGGGCTACGGCCCCGGTGGCGTGGCGATTCTCGTGGATATCAATACCGACAACCGTAACCGCACCGTCAGCGAAATTCGCCACGTCTTCGGCAAGAATGGCGGCAACATGGCCGAAGCCGGCGCCGTCTCCTGGATGTTCCACAAAAAGAGCGACGTCGTGATTCCCAAATCCGCGGCAAAGGAAGATGACCTGATGGGCATCGTTCTCGATGCCGGCGCAGAAGATTTGCGTGACGATGGCGAGAATTGGGAAGTGCTGTCCGATCCCTCCGCCCACGAAGCGGTTGTTGAGGCGCTGAAAAAGGCCGGCCTTCATCCCACTACCGCCAGTGTGGCGATGATTCCCCAGAATTACATCAAGCTCGAAGGCCAGGCGGCCAACACTATGATCCGCCTGATGGAAGCGCTCGAAGAGAACGATGACGTGCAGAACGTGCACTCCAACTTCGACATCGATCAGAAATTGCTGGAAGAAGTTGCGGGGTAATTTTTGGGTTTAAAGAAATACGAGCCGCCCTGGATTGGGCGGCTCTTTTGTGCACAGCATAAATGTCCGGTGAACTCAGGCGACAGCCTGGTCAACCCTCGACATGGCCTCGGGAACGTACGGGAAAGTTGTCGACGGCTTCGATGTGACCGACTCCTTGCCGATCCCGAGGCTGACCGGCGTGTTCGCCGCTATCGAGAACATGACATTTGGCGCGTTGTCGGTGAGCGAGCGACCGTTCCATTCGGCAAAGCCGAACGCGGCCGGTGTGCCCACCTCGTACGGCAGCATGTTGGGGCAGAACCGGCGCGCGACCTTCTCCGCATACGCTCGCGGGTCTTCTGCAGTTCCGTACGCCGAGACGACGCCCGCGATTGCCTTGATGACGGCCTCTCCGTGAGTACCGAAGTCATCGGCCGGGCGCCCGGCATTGAGACGGTTGCCGAGATCTTCGTTGTACTGGGCGAACAGCGGGGGGATCATCGGAAGGCCCACGCGGTTGATCGAACGCCATCCCCCAGCGTCGGTGGCGAGCGATGACACAGCCCAGACCCCGATGCGACGATTGCCGCCAGCGCTGGGGAGCAATTCGCCATCGGGCACTTCCAGCACGATCGAGTGCACTGTCTGGCCGGCAAAGAGATTTTTCGCGCGACTGGGATCCCATCCCGCCAGGTTCACTACTGTGCCGTCGTGAAAGGCGTGGCCCACCGCGTGCAGCACATCCGGCTCAATCCAGAACGGGTCTCCGGCTTTGCCGGCCCAGACGCGAATGCCCGATGCTGTGGTAACAGTCTCCCCAGTTGTTCCTTGCGCGACGACCGTGCCCGCCGCATGGGGATCGACAGCCTCTGCCCCCTTAATGCACCGTACGACATAGCGCTGATTGCCTTGTTTGTCACGCTCGTCAAACGTAAGGCGGTAGGTTATGTCTTCAACCGCGTCGCCGTTGAGATCGACCTTAAATTCGTACATTCCTTCAGGATGATAGCCAGGTGCAGGAATGGGGCCGAAAATTGAGTGGCAGACGTCGATCACGAACACGGTTCCGGTTTCACCGCGAAACACGTAAAGGTCCGTGATGTCGAGGCGGATATCTTGCCGAGCGATGGGTGAATCAAGGTGATGGGACATGGCGCTTCCTTTTAATTATTTTGTTTTTGCGAAACCCGATAACGCTTGTGCCTCGCATCTGGGATAAATCGAGGCGAAATACCCTGAAATGTCGCGAATCTTACAACGATTGGGATGCAAAGGGCAACTGCAAGGGTTCGCGATCATTCATTCGTTTATGGAGGGTCAAGTCGGATACCCAAGCTGCCTTGCGTTTCACGACACCTGCGCCCGAGTTTTCAACACTCCGGTGCAAAATGATGTGGAAAAGCAGAAAAGTATTCTTTTAACTTCTTTCACTGCAATCCCTTTTACGCCTTGCACTGACCCGGTTGCTGGCACTTTCGTGGTAGGTTGAACGCTAACGGGTCAGCCCACAATTCCGTGGATCGAAAAGTGAAAGTGCGACTTGACAAGTTGCTGCAAGAGCGCGGTCTGGCCGCCTCGCGCCAGCGTGCCCAGGCGCTGATTCTCGCCGGAAAAGTGCTCGTGGATGGGCAAAAGATTGAGAAATCTGGCACTCCGGTCGATGCACAATCCCAACTCCGGTTGCTTGGTGAAGATATCAAATACGTCAGCCGCGGCGGTCTTAAGCTGGAGCGCGCCTTGGAGCATTGGCGGATCAACGTCGAGGGTAAAACCTGTCTGGATGTTGGCGCCTCTACCGGTGGTTTCACGGACTGTTTGTTGCAGCGCGGAGCCCGTCGCGTGATCGCCGTCGACACCGGACGCGGCCAGATTGATTTTAGCCTGCGGCAGGACCCGCGGGTGCGATTGCTCGAAAAGACGAACGCCCGTTATCTGACTCGTGAGCAGGTGGGCGAAGCCGTCGATCTCGTCGTCATAGACGTTTCATTTATCTCGGCAACTCTGGTTCTGCCCGCGGTCGTCGCCGCGGCTTTCCCGGAGTCCGCAGAAGCCCGTCGCGGCGGCCAGATTGTGATCCTGGTGAAGCCGCAGTTCGAGGCTGGCCGCGAGCACGTCGGAAAGGGCGGCATCGTGCGCGATGAACAAGCCCAGAAAAGGACAGTCGAGAAAGTCCGCGCCTCGCTCCAGTCGCTGAGCTGCACCCAGACGGACGTAATCGACTCGCCGATTCTTGGCGCCGAGGGCAACCGGGAATTCCTGCTTTACGGGTTGTTCTGAAGTCCTCGGCGTCCTCAGTGCCCTCTGTGGTTATGGCTTTTTCTGTACAATGCCAATTTCGCCATGTCTGACTCGACCCACTCCGCAAGATACGCTGGAATCATTTCCAAACCGAATAAACCGGAGTTGTCCACGGTCGTCCCGCCGTTGCTCGAATGGTTCCGCAAGCACGACTATCGAGTCGTAGTGGACCCCGAAACCGCAGCCCACGCGACTGGCCCGGAAGTTCTTGCCCGGGAGCAGATGGCCTCTCGCCCCTTGAACTTTGTTGTAGTCCTGGGCGGCGATGGCACTCTGCTTTCCGCCGCCCGCGCCGTCGCCAAGGCTGGAATACCAGTCTTGGGAGTGAACCTCGGTTCGTTGGGCTTTCTCACCGAAGTGCCCCTGGATGACCTCTACTCCACTTTGGAAAGCATTGAGAAGAACTGCTGCAATGTCGAAGTCCGTTCCATGGTGAATTGCGAAGTGTCGCGCAAGGATTCGCGCATCGCGCAGTTTGACGCACTTAACGACGTTGTGGTGGGCAAGGGCACAATCTCACGCCTCAATCACTGCGACGTTTATATCGACCACATTTTTGTATCCAGCTATCAGGCAGACAGCCTGATTGTGTCAACTCCGACCGGCTCAACCGCTTACTCGCTTGCCGCCGGCGGTCCCATACTCATGCCCTCGGTCGAAGCCTTCGTGGTCACTCCTGTCTCGGCGCATTCCCTGACGCATCGCCCGTTGGTGGTGCGGGAGACGGCTGAGATTGAGATTATCGTCAAAACTGATGAAGAGGCATACCTGAGCATCGACGGCCAGGTCGGAATGCCATTGCTCGACGGTGATCAGGTGCGTTGCCGGAAATCGCAGCATCAGGTGAAGCTGCTACATATTCAGGGGACGTTCTTCGACGTGCTTCGCGCCAAGCTGAAATGGGGGCAACGATAGTGAATCATTGCCACGACATTCATGTGGGGACAGCCGCCCTCGGCTGTCCCAGAAAGCTCTCTTTCCTTATGCGAATCCCAACCGCTCGCTTGGTGTTGACGGTATTGCTGTTGTCAGTTTGCGGTTCGGTGCTCTCTGCTCAATCCCGCCCTGCCGCCGACCTCATCATCTCGAACGCGAAAGTCTGGACCGTCGACAAAGCTCACCCCACAGCCCAAGCCGTCGCAGTTCTCGGTGACCGCATCGTTGGGGTCGGCTCAAACGCCGATGTCGACGCCTGGCGCGGTCCGGGCACGCGCGTGATCGACGCGGGCGGCCACCTGCTGCTTCCGGGTTTCAATGACGCCCACGTCCACTTCGTGAGTGGCGGGCTCCAACTGGCCTCCATCGATCTCAACGACGCCACCAGCACGGAAGAATTCGCCCGCCGCATTGCCGACCGCGCCAAGACGACGCCCAAAAGCGAGTGGATTCTGGGCGGCGACTGGGACGAAACCAAATGGACCCCCGCTCAACTGCCCACCAAAGAATTGATCGACCCTGTCACTCCAGATATCCCGGTATTCGTCACTCGCTACGACGGGCACATGGGCCTGGCGAACTCAGTCGCTCTTCGACTCGCGGGAATCACCGCCCAAACGCCCGATCCGCCCGGTGGGGTGATCGTCCGCGACGCGAAGGGCAATCCTACCGGCGCCCTCAAGGATGCCGCGCTCGATCAGCTCAGCAAATCCATCCCGCCACTCACGCATGAACAACGGGTGCAAGCCGTCAAACGGGCCCTCGCTCACGCTGCTGCACTCGGGGTCACCAGCGTCCAGGAGATGGACGACAACGGAGAAGAGCTCGAGAACATTGCGGTATACGCCGAGCTACTTCAACGAGGTCAACTCACCGCGCGAATCTACACCGCTCCCCTCATCAAATATGTCGACGATCTCGCCAAGGTCGGCGTCCGCCATGCCTTCGGCGGGCCGTATCTCAGAATCGGTGCACTGAAAACTTTTGCCGACGGCTCACTCGGTTCGAGTACCGCTTATTTTTTCGAGACTTTCACCGACCAGCCCAACAACCGCGGCCTGCTCTCCGATGCCATGCAGCCGCTGTCACTTCAGCGCGAACGCATGATGAAAGCTGATTCCGCCGGCCTGCAAGTTTGCACCCACGCGATCGGTGATCAGGCAATCTCGATGATTCTCGATCTCTATTCGGAAGTCGAAATCGCCCACGGCCCTGCCGACCGGCGTTTCCGCATCGAGCACGCGCAGCACATGGCCGCAAAAGATTTCGATCGGTTCGCAAAGTTAAGCGTCATCGCCTCAGTTCAGCCCTATCATGCGATTGATGATGGCCGATGGGCCGAAAAACGCATCGGACACGATCGAGCCAGCCGCACCTACGCGTTCCGCACCTTCCTCGATCACGGTGTGCGCCTCGCTTTCGGCACCGACTGGAATGTGGCTCCGCTGAACCCCATGCTCACGGTCTATGCTGCGGTCACGCGCGCCACGCTCGATGGGAAAAACCCCAACGGCTGGTTCCCGGAGCAGAAACTCACACTGCCCGAAGCCATCGAGGCCTACACCATGGGCTCCGCTTACGCTGAGTTCCAGGAAAACGAAAAGGGTTCCATTACTCCGGGCAAGCTCGCCGACATGGTCTTACTGAGCGACGACCTGTTCTCAATCCCTCCCGAGCAAATTCGCAACGTAAAGATTTTGAAGACTATCCTGGGCGGCAAAGTGATTTGGGACGCTGCCTCCCATTGACCTTCCGTAAGAACTCACTTGGCCCAAATCCGGCTCTGGACGGGCGTTTTGCACAGGTCAGGATGTACTTCTAGGCATCTTGACCCGGTTTCGCTTTGGGCATAAGGTTTCGCTCATTATCCACTTCTAATCTCCCCGCGCCTGTGGAGAGAAAAAGTTGGCCTGACTTCGGGTTCCGCCACAGGCCGGGAATGCTCCGCTTGCGCGGCTGCGTTCTGGCAGTGTCCCAGGCGGTTCCTGCGCTGTAACAGCCGGGCCGAATTTTGCGCCGCGCTTTTCCAAAAAACAAATGAGGTCTGGTCGGCAGCCGGAGTGTGCCTTGCTCCGTATTTAGGAGGGAACAATGAAACGGTCGGTTTGGTTCGTTGCAATTGCATGGGTTGTATTCTTGGGTATCGGGTCGGCATCTCTTCTAGCGCAACAAGACCCGGGACCGCGGAGTGGCACAGCTCCAGGCATCGGAACCGCGTATACCTCGTTGACTCCTGCTGAGGCGACATTCTTCAGTCAGGCGGCCATGCGTTTTTCAGAGGTGGATTCGGTGTCAGGAACCATCGAAAGCGGTTCAGGCTTGGGGCCGACCTTTAACGCGAACAGTTGTGCCATGTGTCATGCACAACCTGCTATGGGCGGTAGTAGCCCCGGTCTGACCAGTCCGCAGAATCCGATTGCGAATCCGCAAGTGGCACTTGCGGTCCTTGATAGTGCCACGAACGTGGTTCCTCCCTTCATTACCAATAACGGGCCCATCCGTGAGGCTCGTTTTGTACGCAACCGCGATGGTTCGCCCGACGGCGGGGTGCATGGTTTGTACACCATAGCTGGGCGGACGGATGCTCCGGGTTGTACCTCGTCGGTTCTTCCTCAACCGAACTTCGTCGCACAACTCGCGGCGAACAATGTGATATTCCGTATCCCCACTCCGGTGTTCGGTCTAGGTTTGGTGGAGAGCACACCGGATGCGATTCTGCAAGCCAACCTGGCGGCAACGCAAGCCGCGCGCTCTCAGCTCGGTATCGGAGGTAGTTTCAACACCAGCGGCAACGACGGCACCATTACGCGCTTCGGCTGGAAGGCGCAAAACAAGTCGCTGTTGATGTTTGCCGGTGAGGCGTACAACGTCGAACAAGGCGTATCCAACGAGTTGTTCACCAATGAACGCGCGGCTGTTTCCGGCTGCGTATTCAATGGATCACCAGAGGATGCGACCCTGATCGACGAGGCCCCGCAAGGGAACGACTCAGGGGACCTGGTGAACTTCGCCGTCTTTATGCGTTTCCTAGCGCCCGCGCAGCCTGCGGCTCAGTCAACTTCTGCGCAGAACGGTGCGAGCCAGTTCAATGCGATTGGGTGCACTCTGTGTCATACGCCCACGCTAACCACCGGACCCTCTCAGTATTCTGCGCTCAACAACGTTTCCTACCATCCCTATTCCGACTTTGCCATTCATCACATGGGGTCGGGCCTGGCGGATGGTGTTAGCCAGGGCGCCGCTGGCCCGGACCAGTTCCGTACCGCTCCGCTATGGGGGGTCGGCCAGCGCCTATTCCTCCTGCATGATGGACGGACCTCAGACTTGCTCGAGGCCATCGAGGACCATTCCGATTGCGATAACGGGCCCAATGCCATCAATCGCCGCCGGCGGGACTTCAGCTTCTTCAGCCAGATCAGCGGTTGCCGGTCTGAGGCTAACCGAGTCATTCGCAACTTCAACTCACTCACTCCAACACAGCAGCAAGATATCTTGAACTTCCTGCGCTCGCTGTGATGGGACAACCGGTCGATCTATCAGTTCGCGGAGGATCGTCAGATCCTCCGCGAGATATTTCTAAGCGGGCGGGAGCACGAATGTTCTTGCGACTGATTTTGATGACGCTGCTGACTTACCGGGCCGCGGCGTCACCCGCTGATGTTTGTGAGCCCGACCCGGCGATCCGCGTCCAGATTCAAAACGCCGCGGCTCGTCGTCCCACGAATCCCGCCGCCTTCGATGAGAACGTCGCTCCTTTTCTGGCTCTGCGCCAACACCATCCGAACGATCTTTTCGTTCACGAACGCTATCAGGATGCGGTCCAGCAATACGGCATAGAGGGCCACCTCAGACTGCTGACCCAGGAATATCAAGCTCTCTCCATCGAGCATCCTGGCAGCTTAACCTACCGCTATTTAGCCGCCCGGGCCCTAATCGGGCGAGCCACGACTTCCGCCATTCAGAACTTGGCCGAGCTTGTCGACGAGAATCCGGATTTCGCGCCGGCTCATCGCTCACTGGCCGAGATTTACGCTTCCGAAACGTTCCACGACGAAGAAAGAGAAAAATCGGAAAAGGAAAAATTCCTGACGCTGTGCCCGGGTTCAGAGGTTGCCCGGCGCCCCGCGGCCTTGCCTCCTGTCTCTCCGCTGCTCGACGACGCAGAGAGACTGCTGGCTCAAGCTGGCGAGCCTGACCGCGTTCTTGACATGGTGCTCCAGGCTCTGCGAGATGACGAGTGGCGTCTGCAGCGCATTCGCCCTTTCGATTGGTATAGCGTCGACTATAAGCGCGAGAATCAACGTGCGCTCCGAAGTAAGTATTGGCGAGGCTGGGCGATTCAAGTTCGCTGTTACCGCCTCACCAACACGCCGGAGAAAGCTGCTGACCTGATGCGCTCGATGGAGCAGCGTGCGGCTGCGCTCAGCAGTTCCGACCCCCTGTATTGGGACGCTTTAGCAAGTATGGCTCGTCTGTACGCTGAGGGGAACCAAAAGGAATTGGCTGCTCAAAAGCTTCACTCCATGCGCCAGTTCTTAAGCAGCCACCCAGACGCTGATCACGCCGGGCAACTGAAGGAGTTGCAGAAGCTGATCGCGACTCCCGGCAGCCACGGGTAGCGCCGGCGTCCCGGCCCGAGCGTGGCTATTTAGCTTTCAGGAGCTAGTAAGTCTCGCATCGTCTCCCGCCGGCGAATAACGCGCACCGATTTCCCATCCACCAGCACCTCGGCGGGCCGCGGCCGCGTGTTGTAATTCGAAGCCAGTGCCATTCCGTAAGCCCCCGCATCCAGAATGGCGATCACATCGCCCTGATGGGTAACCGGCAATCTCCGTTCCTGGGCAAGAAAATCGCCGGACTCGCAGACCGGGCCCACCACATCCACGGTTTCTTCGTCCGCTTCTTCCCGTCAGCCGTACCGGAACGATCTCGTGATATGCGTCATAAAGTGCCGGCCGCAAGAAATCGTTCATCGCCGCATCCACGATCAGGAACCTCTTGGCGGCATTGGTTTTTCGATAGATTACCCGGGCGAGCAAAGCTCCTGCGGCTCCAACGATAGACCGTCCAGGTTCCAGCAAAAGATGAACTTTCAATCCACGGAGTGGACGCAGCAGAGCGTCCGCGTAAGCCGCCACTCGGTCAGCTAACTCCGACTCATCCGAATTTTCGTACGCAATACCCAAGCCTCCGCCGGCGTCTACGTATTTGATTTCATGCCCGTCCGCTCGCAACTCGCGCACCAGGTCCGCCACTCGCTGCATCGCTGCGGTGAATGGCGCCATATCCATAATTTGCGAGCCAATGTGCACGCTCACGCCCACCACCCGCAGATATCCCGTCGCTGACGCCAGCGCGTACAGTCGCCTTGCCTCTGCGATCGGAACGCCGAATTTGTGGGCCTTCAGTCCAGTCGAAATATACGGATGCGTATTGGAAGGCACATCCGGGTTTACCCGTAGTGCGATTCGCGCTTTTTCTCTGGTTCGCGCCGCGCACTCGGCCAAAGTCCACAATTCCGATTCGCTCTCGAGGTTGAACAGTGGAATGCGCGCTTTGAGCGCAAGCGCTATTTCTTCTGGCGTTTTTCCGACGCCTGAGAAGACGATCTTGCGGGAAGCTCTCCGGTCAGCGTGCAACACTCGTTGCAACTCACCTCCAGAGACCACATCGAAGCCGCAATCCAGCCCCGCCAGCATCCGGAGAATACTGAGGTTAGAGTTGGCCTTGACGGAATAACACAGGGTATGCGGCACCTTGCGAAAGGCGCGCTCGAAAACCCGCACGTGCTCACGAATCAGCGATGCAGAATAGACGTAAAGCGGCGTGCCGAACCGCTTCGCGAGCCCCAGCAGGGAAACATCATCACAATGCAGAATGCAGCCTGCGGACCTGCGCCACAGCAGACCCTGCCGGGTCTCGCGGTAGGAAAAGGCCGGAGGACGGCCCCGGCGCCGCTTTTCCGTGCGCATCACTTGCGTTTTCCCGGGCCGCCCTTTACCCGAATGGCCACCACTGTCTGGTCATCAAAGGCCTCTACGCCCGCTGCGAACTCGTCGACCGCTTTGAACAGCGAATCCACCACGCAGGCCGCAGAGATCGAGGTGCACTTTGCAACGATCTGTTCCACCCGGCCCCGCCCGAAACTATCTCCAGCCTTGTTGCGCGCGTCCAGAATCCCGTCGGTGAAAAAGACGAACATGTCGCCCGGCTTAGCTTTGAAGCTGAATTCGTCATAGTCGGCATCATCGAACAGACCGAGTGGCAGCCCGGTGGCCTCGATGATTTCTATCTTGCCGTCGTGGCAATAGAGAGGGCGAGGCAGACCGGAGTTGGCCACTTGCAGGGTGCGATTCTCGTCGTCCCACACGGCGTAGATGATCGAAACAAACTGGGCGTCAATCCGCCGCTCGCCCAGCGAGAAATTCACCGCCCGCAGCATTTCAGCCGGCCCTGGCTCAATCGGGGCATGGGAACGCAGAATTCCGCTCACTAGCGCAGCGTAGATCGCCGCCGGTGCGCCTTTCCCGCTCACATCTCCGATCACGATCGCTGTGCGCGAGAGCGAATAGTTCACAAAATCGTACAAGTCGCCGCCAATAGCCCTCGCCGGCACAAATTTCGCTGCCAGTTCCAGATTGGCTGGCTTGGGTAGAGTTGGCGGCAACAGCCGCGATTGCAGCTCTCGCGCCATGGCCAGGTCGCGTTCCAATCGCTTTTCCTGCCGCGCGATGTGCTCATAAAGCCGGGCATTTTCAATAGCGATAGCGATCTGCGCCGCCAGAGTCGTAATCGCCCGCTTATGGTCTTCGGTAAAAAACCCGCGCCGGGTGTGCTCCAGGTCCAGTACTCCAATTACGTTGTCCTTATAGATCAGGGGCACCGCTAACTCAGATCTGGTCTCGGGATTGAGTTTGATGTAGCGCGGATCTTTATTCACATCCGGCACCAATACCGCCTGCTTATGCGACGCGGCGTAGCCCACAAGGCCCTGATCCAGAGGAACTTCGTGTTTAAGATGAATGCTTTCCCGGAAGCGCAGCGAGAACCGGTGTTGAAGTTTTTCTCCTGCCGCGTCCAGCAAAAGAATACTGAACATCTGGTAATCAATCAGCCGGCTGAGCAATTCGGCGATGCGGTTGAACAGCGCATCCAGATTCAAAATCGAGGTCAGCTCCCGCGCGATCTCGTTGAGCAGCACCAGCGTTCGTGCCTGCCGGGTGGTTCGCGTGTGCAGTTGCGCGTTCTCAATGCCCACCGCCATGCGCGAGGCGATCAGCGTGAGCAGTTGCCGGTGTTCTTCTGTGAAGTAATTCGGTTCCCGAGCTTCCAGGTCCATGACACCGATGATCCGGTTTTTCACGATGAGGGGAACAGCCAGCTCCGCGCGCACGTTGGGTACGGCGGAGATGTATTGCGGATTGTCGGCAACGTCGCCAATCAGCACCGCTTCACGGCGTTGCGCCGCGATGCCCGTCACCCCTTCGCCCACTTTTATGCGCAACCGCTCCGCCACTTCCGGCGGATAACCCACTTGAAACCGGAAGCGCAGTTCCTGCGTCTTCTCGTTGAGCAGCAGAATGGCGAAAATCTCGTAATCAATGACTTTGCGCACCAGTTCCGCCACCCGCCGCAGCGTAGTGTCCAGATCGAGCGTGGTGTTGACCACGTCAGCCACTTCCAGCAGCAGCGGCTCGATCTTGGTGTGCACGTCTTGTGTGGTAGCGGACATTTGTTCTTCAATGATATCAGCGATTCATTACCCTGCTTGTGCATCAGGCCGTGGCACGATGCAGATGTCCGGCAGATTGCGATAACGTTCCGCGTAGTCCAGTCCGTAACCTACAACGAACTCATCCGGGATGCTGAAGCCCACGTAGTCTGCCTGAATGGGCATTTTTCTCCGCGAGGG
Organism: uncultured Acidobacteriota bacterium; assembly: GCA_963759395.1. Classification (GTDB taxonomy): domain Bacteria; phylum Acidobacteriota; class Terriglobia; order Terriglobales; family Acidobacteriaceae; genus CAVWZH01. The sequence continues at coordinate 2,095,426 of CAVWZH010000007.1, forward strand.
CTTGTCGAGCAGAGCAGCGATCTTTAAAGCCTTGGGTTGATGCGCCAGAATGAGCTTTTTTAAAACCGTGAGAGTCAACCCGGTGTCGAGAATATCTTCCACCAGGATCACGTTCTTATCCTGCATAGATTGATCAACGTCCTTCGTCAGTTTGACCTCACCGGTGGAGTCCCAACCGCTGGTTAACTCTTCATGCGGGCTGGGCCGATTGCCGTAGCTGGAGACGCCGATGAAATCAAAGGTAGCGTCGAGTTGCACCTGCCGTGACAGGTCGCTCAGAAAAATCGCCGCGCCTTTGAGCACTCCGACAAAGATCACCGACTCTCCGGCAAAGTCGCGCGTGATGTCGGCCGCCATGGCGGCCACGCGCTGGGCAATTTGCTGCTGTGAAATCAGGATCTTCAGTGGCTTCATGGCGCTTCATATTACCTGCAAGGGCCTCGAAACAAAAATGTTTCCTGCCTCTGCCGCTTCCTGAGTTCGTCTCATTGCAAATCCTCCGCGAGGTTGCGTAGTCGGCGACCACATCACTAGAATGATCGGCACTCCAAGTTATGAATCTCAACGGAATCAAACTTACCTGGCTGGGACACGCCGCTTTCCGCATTGAAACCCCGGAGGGCAAAACCGTAATCGTCGATCCGTGGATCATGGGCAACCCCATGTGTCCGGAAAAAGACAAGAACGTCACCAAACTCGACGTGATGCTTTGCACCCACGGTCATTTTGACCACATTGCCGACGCGGTGGAACTCGCTATAAAGCATAATCCCCTCATCGTTGGCATTCCCGAGCTCGGCGGCTGGCTGGAAAAGAAAGGCGCAAAGCAAGTCTCATCGATGAACAAAGGTGGCACGCAGACCGTGGGCGACATCAAAGTCACCATGGTCCATGCCGATCACTCATGCGGCATTCAAGACGGCGACCAGATCGTGTATGGTGGCGAAGCCTGCGGCTACGTCATCGAATTTACCAACGGTGTAAAGATGTATCACGCCGGTGACACCAATGTTTTTGGCGACATGCAAATCATCCGAGAACTGTACTCGCCGGAAATTGCCATGTTGCCCATCGGCGACCACTACACCATGGGCCCGCGCGAAGCGGCTTACGCCTGCAAACTGCTCAAGCCCAAAATCGTGATCCCGATGCACTTTGGGACGTTCCCGGTCTTGACCGGCAGGCCCAGCGCGCTGCATAAACTGGTGCCCGACGTAGAACTCCTGGAGATGAAGCCGGGAGTTACGATTTCCTAGAAAACTACCCATTCAGGAGACTCATTTGGCTCAGAACGACAGCAAGGCGTTTTGGCGACAGCACGGCATCACCGCCGGCCCGGTCGAAGATTATCTCTACTCCGTCCTTCCTCCACGCGATGAAGTGCTTGCCCAAATGGAAGCGGAAGCTATCAAGCGAGACATCCCGATCGTAGGCCCCGTGGTGGGGCGGTTCCTGCATCAGCTTGCGCTGATCTCCGGCGCAAAGACGGTGTTCGAGCTGGGTTCAGCCATCGGCTATTCCACCATCTGGTGGGCCCGCGCCGTAGGCGAAGGTGGCCGGGTCATTTACACCGACGGCGATCCCAAGAATGCCGCCGAAGCCCGGGGCTACATTCAGCGGGCGGGTGTCGGCGACCGGATCACGGTCAAAACCGGCGACGCGTTGGAATTGCTCTCCGAAGAGAAGCAGCAGTTCGATATCATTTTCAACGACGTTGACAAGGTGGACTATCCTCGCGTGTTTCGACTCGCCTTGCCCAAGCTGCGCAAGGGTGGATTATTCATTACGGACAACGTGTTGTGGAGCGGACGTGTTGCCGATGACAAAAACACCGAAGCGACAACCAAGGCGATTCTCGAATTCAACCGCCTGCTTTACAGCTCGCCGGAGTTGTTCACAACAATACTTCCCATCCGCGATGGCGTGGCGGTGGCGGTGAAGAAGTGAGCCGATCTCTCTTGGGACTCAGAAACTGAGAACCGAGAACTGGCAACTGGGATCTGGTCTTTTGTCGTCCGCTTTGTATTTTTGTCGGCGGGAGTCTTCGCTGGGGGCGAGTTTTTCTTTTTTCACCCTTAATTCCAGTGTAGCAATTCCCAATGGGTAAATGGGACATTCACCCCTCGGCAATATTTCCAAACCAGTCAGCAGCTTAAGCCGCAGATGTACTTCTGGGAGGGCTTGACAGGGATTCCGGTTTGGCGGCTTTCAGATCGACTTGACCGGAATGGCGGTCACATCTTCCACCAGCCCGATTTCCTTCTGCAGAAACGGCTCCGCGTAAGTGACGCCGGCCAGCATGCCGTAATAGCGCGCCATGGCCTCGACGCGCGAGCGAATTTCGGCTTGGGCAGGGAAGATCTCTTTGCCTGCTTCCTGATCGCTGAATTGCGATTTGTAGGCCATCACGGATTGAAATCGAGCTTCCAGTTGATCGGTGATGTCCACGACGAAAGTTGGACGGATGTCGTAGTAGAGCGTGGCGTAGAGGATTTTGAAAGGGCGATGCGGGGGCAGGTTCTCGGTGTAGGTACTCGCGGGCGAGCGCCCGCGCCCACACGGCTGATGGCTTACCGCCAGTTTCGCCAATCCCGCCAGAAAGCAGGCTTCGTATCCCAGAATCGAGGCGGTGTAGTGGTCGGGATGCCGTCCTTTCCAGTAGGGAAGAATCACCACTCGCGGCCGCTGCTCGCGAAGCATACGAACCACCTTCAGCCGGTTTTCCCAGGTGTTCTCGACCCGGCCGTCGGGAATGTCGAGAGCTTCCCGCCACGAGACGCGGAGAATCTTAGCCGCGTCGGCCGCTTCCTGGGCGCGATCTTCGGCGGTGCCGCGCGTTCCCATCTCGCCCTGCGTCAGATCGAGGATGCCGGTGCGATAGCCGCGCTGCGCCATCTTGAGCAGAGTGCCACCGCAGGTTTGTTCAACATCGTCGCGGTGCGCGGCGATGGCTAGAACGTCGAGGGTCGGAGGCATGTCGATCGGAAAAGAATAAAGAATACAGTTACCCTTGAAGGGATGGCAAACAGCGCGGTTTTCCAATAGGAATCGGCCAGCCGGGCTTGACAAAAGATTCTCGCAGCGCATCTTGTGCTCCACCTCGCTTGACCCGTCCGGATACGCCGGACGGAGGTTCCCAAGGCCCAATATCTTCGTTGCCGGAGGCCGGCATGATTCCGGAATCTGCGATCCAGAAGTTCAAAGACTCTCTTCGCGGACAGTTTCTGCTCCCCAGCGATCCCGGTTATGACATAGCGCGGGCGATTCCGAACGCCATGATCGACCGTCGGCCTGCCGTTATCGTGCGCTGTGCCGGGGCGGCTGACGTGGTCGCATCCGTCCGTTTTGCGCGCGAGCACGATCTGCTCTCGCGGTTCGCGGCGGAGGCCACAGCGTTGCCGGGAAGTCGGTTTGTGAAGGTGGTCTCATGGTTGATCTCTCGGCCATGAAGGGCATACGGGTTGACCCGGCCCGCCGAACCGCGCAGCGCGCAGACCGGCCTCAAACTGGGCGAATTCGATCGCGAAACGCAAGCCTTCGGGCTGGCCACGACGCTGGGAGTGGTCTCCGCTACCGGCATCGCTGGCCTGACGCTAGGAGGGGGCTGGGGTCACTTGCACGCCAAGTACGGGCTCGCGGTGGATAACGTCATCAGCGCCGACGTGGTCACTGCCGATGGGCAACTGCTTACGGCGAGTGCCACAGAAAATCCAGATCTGTTTTGGGGAATACGTGGTGGCAGCGGCAACTTCGGAATTGTGACTTCGTTGGAATATCGTCTCCATGAGGTCGGCCCCGTGCTTGGAGGGGCGGTGTTTTATCCGGCCGCCAAAGCGAAAGAAGTGCTCCATTTTTGGCGGGAGTTTGCCGCCAGTAGCCCTGACGAACTGGTTACCCAGGGCGGCTCGTTTACTCTTCCTGATGGCCCCCCTGTGTTTGCCGTTGCTGCCTGCTACAACGGCCGGATATCTGACGGCGAAAAGGTGTTGAAGCCCCTTCGCAGTTTTGGTCCGCCGATGGCCGACAACATTGCGCCCATGAGCTACCTCCAATTGCAAAGTATGTTCGACCCCTTCTTTCCGCCCGGCCGCCATACTTACGTGAAGTCGAACTTCATTCGCGAATTGAGCGATCACGCCATAAGCGCCCTGGCGGAGTACGCTGGCAAGAGTCCCTCTCCGCATACTTTTGCCCCGTTCATAGAACACTGGCACGGAGCGGCGACGCGCGTCGCGCCCACGGACACCGCCTTTCCTCATCGTCAGCATTCCTGGAACTTCTTTGCCTGGTCGAACTGGGTGAGCCCGTCAGATGCTGAGAAAAATATCCGGTGGACACGCGAATGCTGGGAAGGGCTGCGGCCATTTCTGGTCGCCGGGTCCTACGGCAACTACATTGCTGACGAGGGTGAGGCCTTCGCGCGCGCCGCCTACGGGCCCAACTATGACCGCCTGGTCGCTCTGAAAGACAAGTACGACCCAACAAACTTCTTCCGGCTCAACCACAACATCAAGCCGACTCAGGAGAGCCCGGCAGCAAAGAGCGCCTAGGCCTTGTGCGGGCCGACGGTCTGCTCAAAATCGTCGCCATGAGCGGTGACGGCCAGGATGGCGGAGAAGTTCAACTGATTTCCCAGCGCAGCGGCGTGTCGGGGCTGCTATTGCCGGCGAAGCGGATGAATTCTGCTGAGCCTGGTATCGGCCGAACTTCACCATTGACCGTGACCTGCCGCATTCGCGGCATTTCCGGGGAAGGTTTGACTTGAATGTCCCAGCGTCCCGCCGTGGCAGGAGCGTACCATCCGCTGTAGCCCTCTTTGGATTTCTTGAACCCCAACAGCGGAGAACTGAACTCAAACTCCGTTAATGGAAGATCCGGGTTGAAGTTGATTCCATCTTCATGGAACTCGAGTCCCAACAGTTTGGCGGCGCTGTAAAGCGGCCAGGCGTGCGGGTGCATGTTCATCACCGGATAGTCTGTCCAGTTAAATCCCAAATCAGCCTGCACCTTGTGCTCTTTCGAGGGGGCTTCGCCGAACATGGTTTGGCCCGGGATATTTGGACAGCACCGAGTTGTAGGTATCAGGACCGCTCCAAATGCCGTACCAGATTTCCGGATAAGCCTCGGCGTGCATGGCCAGCGAATTCTTTTTCCATTCATCCCAGCCGAGGGCGCCGTCGACGGAAGCCAGCGCCCAGATCAGAGTGCCATTAATCGAGGGCCAAATTCCTCCGTTGGTCAAGACGCCAGCGGGGCTCGCCATGGCGGGATCGCCCTGATTCTCGATCATGGCTCCGATGGGAGAAGGCTTGCGCACCAGTTCGTTGAGCGTGGCGACCAAGGTCTGGCGCTGCTCCGGTGTAGCCGCGCCGCCGACAATTGCCCACGGTTGCGGCTCAAGCCAGACGTGGTCTTCGCCGATCCAGCCCAGGTGCTGCCCGAACCATGCCCGGCTGAACCACTTTCCGGTCCAGCAAGCTCGCACCGCCTGGCGCTGGTCGTCGGCCTTGAGACGTGCGTCGTCAGCGGATCTCTCATCGCCTGTATAGGCGAGCAAACGCGCGTAATAATCGAGGACATAGCAGGCCATGGCGGCATTCAGAACACTTTCGCCTTCGCGGCGAACCTCGTCGGCCAGCGCCTGCGGCACGTGTCCCACCACGATATCGTCATTCCAGTCGCCGTTGGAGAGACGCATCAGACCGTGCTTTCCCACGCCGATGCCTTGCGCCAGATGGGTGTAAGAGTGCGCCAGAAGGTCGCGCACCGTCGGGTCCGTGGGACTTACTTCCTGACGCGGATAGAGAGGAATCTTCTCCTCGAGAAAATTCTTGTCGCGCGTCGCCAGTACGTATTCGCTGGCCACCCATAGCAACCACATCTCCAGGTCGCTGGGTCGAAAAACGACCGGCATAGGGACGCTGCTGCCCACGATGCCGTAGGGGATGGATCCATCCGGCTGGATCTCTTTCAGCGTGTAGCGAATGACTTGCCGGACAATTTCCGGATTGCTGAAAATGAACGGTAGAACGTGTTGCAGCGGATCACGCGCCGCACCCTGGAATCCCGATGATGTACTGGTAGACGTGACCCTGCGAAATGATGTGCTCGCGGAAAAAGCTGTCATACGTAAGGCTGCTGCGAAGGTAGTAGTTGTGCCAGGAGGTTTCTCGCTCCACCCAGGGCTCGGCCGGCACGCTGAAGCGAGGGCCATCCGTTTTCCAGGCGGCGCTGGAGCGCGACCATAAGTTTGCTGAATCGATTGAGTATTTCGCCACCAGATCGTCGATCTGAAATCCCTGAGGTGCATAGCCATAGAGGAAGCAGAGCGTTTTGCTCTGTTGCGGCCGCAATTCGAGATTACGTTCCAGCAAGAACGCGCTGGCCGGGCCGGTGGAACCAGGATCATTGTTGAGTTTCGTCGCCAGGCCAGAAGGGTTGTCGATACCTCCGCTGCCGAAAAAGGCCGAAGCGTTGGTGGCAAAACCATCCATTGGCGCATCCAGCGAGGCAAGAAAAGTGGGCGGAGGGCTCAAATCTTCCATAGTTGCTCCAGGCGCGAAATTCGGTAAAGGGCCGCCCAGAAAGCTCGATGGATTCTTTTTCAGATAGGCTTCAACTTGTTTCCATGCCTGCGTGTCTTTGGGGGTGCGTCCAACAAATTTCTGCGTTTCAATCAAGCCTGCGTTCTTTGGCATTACCCGGAACTGATGTGCGAAGCGCCCACCAAATTCGCGGCGCAGTTCGGCGGCATTCGTCTTCAGCACGGTTGCTTGCATCCATGAACGGTAAGAGAACTGATAGTTGCGCGCGCCCCAATACTCTATCCATCGCAGGTTTGCTGCCTGGCTGCTGTGGTTGGTAATCGTCACCATGGAAAGCAAAACGGGATCATCTCCGAACGGTGCGAAGATGACCTGATCGACTTCATATTCGTGTGCTTTGACGATCTTTCTGAAGTAGCCCTCGCCCAAAATTCGGTCGAACGACTCGCCATGCCCGGGATAGTAGGTGCTGAGCATTTGTTTTCCGTCGGTGAGGAATCCAACGCCAGCCCCATAGAGTCCGTGCTCAGGGGAATAGTCGTTCAGGAATTTCGGCGAACCCTCGTCCTGCCGTACTTGCACATAGCCATAAGTTTGACACCGCCGCGACTACGCGATCATTTCCCACCTGGTGGGTGTGATCGGCAGGACCGCGCCACTGCTTATGAACGGGAGACACGGCCTTGGGGTCGGTGATCTGATTGCAGGTATAGCGGTAAGCGGGCAGGCCGAACTGATCTGTGATCCATTCGCCAAAATGGCCCGAACCGTAGCCTTGCAAGTCTTTTGCCGGCGTACCCGCAGCGATCGTTGGCGAACTGGTTTGAAGCGCAGCGTTGAACTTCGACAAGCCGAATCTGTGGAGTGCTCCGATGCCCAAAAGACCTACAAATTGGCGTCGATTCATGTTGACCTTTCGAATCCAACCCGCGAGTGCCGATGGCCGGCCGTCAAGCGCCGGCTTTGACCCTTCAGCCGAAGAAGAATACCGATGGTGTGAAAGGCATGCAACCAGGGACCGGCGAGTTTGCGAGCGTTTCGTGCTCCCCTAACCATTTTCCAGCCAAGCGAGTCTAAGCAGAAGCGGACAAGGCTCCGGCTCGGTCTGCCGTCAGGCGTTTAAACTCAAACAAACCTTGTGCCTGCACTGGGAAATGCACTGTATCGCCGAAAGAAGGACTCATGAATGAGAGACTCAATCTGTTTGTCTGCAGGGTTGTGCTGACCCTCGTCTCCTTGGCCGCTCTGCCCACACTCACGCACGCCCAGTCTCCAACCACGGAGCCTCCGCAGGTCATTAAGGTCGGCGATTTGAGGGTTGATGGGTCGTTCCTCAAACCTTACAAGAATGCTTGGAAGGTGGTGTATGAAGTTCCGGGCAAAGAGCCCTTCTTGGTCGGCATGTGGACGGATGAACTGTCCGCGGTCGAAGTCAACGGACGGCGGCTACTGAAGCGCAGCCAAATGGCTGATTACGCCAAGTACAACATTGTGACAACCTATGTGAATGTGTTTGATCCCACAACCATGGCTCCTGTCTCCATGGATTTTAAGCGAAGCGACACCGGAGAATGGGCGCACCGTGATTTCGAGGGTGCGCGCGTCAAGTACCGCCGCGGAGAGTCGGCCGACCAGGCAAAAGCTCAGACAGGACAGCTCGAGATGAAAGAACCGGTCTTCGACTACAACGGGGGAACCTACGGAGTTCTATTGGCCGCGTTACCGCTCAAGGAGGGTTTCAAGGCGACTCTCCCCACTCTCTCAGAGGATCGTGACGAATTGGAGCGGGTAACCGTCACGGTCGGCAAGCAAGAGCTCGTGGATGCCGGACCCGGCAAGCAGGTGATGGCTTGGCCGGTCGACACAGAAGGGAACTACGCGAATAAGAGCCACAGTATTTTCTGGGTAACCAAGGAACCTCCCTACGTCATCAAGCTCGTGACCACAATTCCAACCGGCAAAGGGGTTACGGTCACGATCAGCATGATTTGAAACCTCACTCCAGATTTCCCTGTTCAAGCACCACGTTCTCGCGCACGATCAAACGGTGGGCGGCCATCTCTTTCAATGTGGGCAGGACGCGGCTCACGTGTTCGTCGGTATCGACGAAGATGATGATCACCGGCAGCTTGCCGCCCGCATCAATCAAGTGGGAGGTCTGGACTTGATGGCGTCCGAGAAATCCGGCGACGGCATGGATGGCGGTGGCGGCGTAGACATTTTCCTTGCGCAGGTAGTTGAGAATCTCCACGTGCAGTGGCCGGTGATGCCACTGGTCGGCCTCGTTGAGATAGATGGTGACCTGGACTGCCATCGCGTTTGGCATTTTACAGCACCCTCGCCAGTCCCATGCCAGCCAGAGCCGCCGCCAGGCAAAGAAGATTGTTGGCTAAGAAATTGGTGGCCATGAGCAGCCATTGGCCTTGTTCGAAGAAAGCCATGGTCTCAAAGGCGTAGCTTGAGAAAGTCGTAAACGCCCCGCAGAAACCAACGACCACCAGCAGCCGCCAGCGCGGGTCGGCGAGCACGCGCTCGGTAGTCCAGATGACGAAAAATCCCACGATCAGGCTGCCGGTTACGTTGATCACTAGCGTGCCGTAGGGAAGGACCGGACCCAGCAGCCGGGCCGCATAACGGCTCAGAAGGTAGCGGGCATTAGCCCCAGCGATGGCGCCGAGTGAGATGAGAAGAAAGTCGTTGATAGGGAAATCGCGCACGATGGAGTTCTCCCCAATTAGTTGGTAGGAGTCATCATCCCAAAAGGCGGGCGGTTATGGCGAACTCCATCGCCGTTCACTTTTTTACCACAGAGGGCCACAGAGAACACAGAGCAAAACATCTCCCAACTTGACGAGGCCATTGCTTGGGCTATTTCTTTCGTTCCACCAGAAAATGCGCCAGCGACTTCAAAGTTTCGGCTCGTGAGCCGAAGTCTTTCAGCGCAGCGACGGCATTTTCAGCCAGAGAATCCGCTCTCTTCAGTGATTCGTCAACTCCGAACAAAGCGGGATAGGTCGCCTTCTCGGCGGCGGTGTCTTTGCCCGCGGTTTTGCCTAGTTGCTCGGATGTCTGGGTCACGTCGAGGACATCATCGACGATTTGAAATGCCAGACCAATGGATTGCCCAAACGAGCGCAGGCTTCTGACTGCGGCTTCGTCAGCCCCGGCGTATAGCCCTCCACTGACCACGCTGGCAGTGATCAGCGCGGCAGTTTTCGAACGATGGATATATTCCACGGTCTTCAGGTCGGGCCTGCTGTGCTCCGCCTCCAGATCAACTACCTGCCCGCCGATCATGCCGTCAATCGTGCCGGTGCCTCGCGCAATCTCTTTGATGATTCGAACCCGGGCCTCGGCGGGACAGCGCAACGCCGAGAGCACCTCGTAGGCCTGGGTTTGCAGCCCATCGCCAGCCAGAATTGCGATGGCTTCGCCGAAGGCTTTGTGGCAAGTGGGCCGGCCCCGCCGTAAATCGTCGTTGTCGAGCGCCGGGAGATCATCGTGAATGAGCGAATAAGTGTGCAGCATTTCGAGCGCCGCGCCCAACTCTTCGATACCAGCGGGAAGGGAATTGGCTACCATGCGGCCGGCTTCCATGCAGAGAATGGGACGCAGGCGTTTGCCCCCAGCAAAAACGCTGTGGCGCATTGCCTGATGGATGGACGAGGGGTGCTGGCCTGCGGGCGGTAGCAGGCGTTCCAGCGCGGCGTCGGCCAGCGCGCGGCCTTGCTCGAGGGTCTCACTGAGCATGGAGTGTGAGTATAACAAGCGTGCGGTGATCGTAGCTGACCCTACGAAGTCCGCCGCCTTACTGCACCAGTTCGTTTCGCAACCGTTTGGAAAGCTTTTCGATCCGTTTCAGCTTGTCGATTACGTCTTTGGGCAGCATGCCGCGATTGACCTGGTCAATATCCGTTGGGACGGAGGCAGAGAGCTCAGCCAGTTCCTTGGCGTCGCGCCGCAGCTCGTTAGTGGCTCGTGGTGCGCGATGGGCAGGCGGAGACGTGGGAGCCGGCCGATCCAAAGAGGGATTACTCGGCCAATCGGCTGGGTCAGTAGCACGCGGCCCGCAACGTCCAAGAGGAGCCGGGATTTGGGGACGCGCCGGCAGGGCAAGGAACAACAGGCACAGGGCAAACGACAAGTAACGCAAGGGCGCGATCCAGCGCATAGCCACCTCCACCACGCTGGTGATGGGCGCATTGTACTACGCAATGAAAGGGCCCGCGTCGAATGACGTCAGACGCGCCGTTATGCGGGGTCAAGCGGCGGCGGGCTGCTTCATTCCACCGCGATGCACCGCCGCCAGGATCGCCGAGATGTCATACGAAGGGCAGAGGTCCGATGCTCCCACGTTCAGGGCCGCGGCCCACAGCTCTTCATCCGCCAGGCGATGCGTGCAAACGATGCGCAGGCGGGAAAAATCTTGGGACAGGCGAGCTACCTCGGTGAGCGGAACGTTCTCCACATCCACGATCGCCACTTCGGCGCTGCGGCTGGCGACATGGAACCGTAGTTCGTCGAGGGACTGCACGGTTCGAATCGAGCGAAATGAGCCACGCAAGGCTGTGACAAGGGACAGAGTCAAGCTCGAACTATCCTGAAGCGGATCGGACTGAAGAATGATAAGGCTTGAAGAACGCATGATGCCCCTCCGGCATGGGGCCGTCGTCGACGGCGGTACTTGCTGCAATCGCTTCCAGGGGGATGGCCGCGACCACAGGCGTTAAAGCTGCGAGCGACGACAAACGAACCAGCGCCCCGCGCCTACTTGCGCTTGGACACGGTTTCCGTCAGGGGCTCAAACGGTTCAGCCTGGAGCTTCCCATTCTGTTTGAGCAGAATTTCCACTTTGCCTTCCGCTTCTTCCAATTCCTTGCGGCAGGCGGCAGAAAGCTGCATGCCCTCTTCAAAAAGCGTCAGAGATTTTTCCAGGGGCACTTCTCCCTTTTCCAGTTCCTGCACAATTTTCTCCAGACGCTGAAGGCACTCTTCAAACTTCGGCAAAGGATGCTCCTGGAGCTATTCTAATCCTATGGGGCAGGGGATGTGTGCAGTGGAAAACTTTTCCATTTCCCAATTTGGATGATTCTGTGAACGAGGAGAACCCCGAAGAGTCGGGCGAAGGTCTATACCGAAGCCTGGCGAGAAGTCCCCAGCGCCTCCAGCACATCGACGGCCGAGGAGTAACGTCCCTGCGGGGCGCTGATCTGGGCGCCTTGCACCATGTCACGAACCGCAGCCAGCATCTCGCGGGCGATGGCGATTCCTTCCTCACGCGCTGCCTCGGGGTTCTTGGCTCGGTTCATGCGCTCGAGGATCGCATCGGGCACAGACACCCGCAGTTCGTTCTTCATGAACTCGGCGTTGCGCGCGCTCACCAGCGGCCAGATTCCGGCCACCACCGGAATGCGGCAATGCTCAATACGACGCAGAAAAGCTTCCAGAAGGGAGAGGTCAAAAACCGGCTGCGTCACGGCATATTCCGCCCCGGCCCCGACCTTAAATTCGAAACGGCGGATTTCTTCGTCCAGATTGGGCACGCCAGGGTTTGCTCCCACACCGATCACAAATGTCGTTCCCGCACCGATGGGATTGCCTCCGATATCGAGGCCGCGATTAAGGTTGTGCGCGATGTTCACTAATCCAATCGCATCCACGTCGAAGACGGCGGTGGCGTCGGGATAGTTGCCCATCTTCGGCGGGTCCCCCGTGATGCAGATCAGGTTCCGAATGCCAGTGGCGGCTGCTCCCAGCAGGTCTGACTGAATACACAGCACGTTGCGGTCCCGGCAGGTGTAGTGCAGGATGGCCTCTATGCCGACTTCGCGCTGGACCAGCAAAGACAGCGCCTGATTGCTCATGCGGGCCGATGCGCGCGGGCTGTCGGGGATGTTGATCGCATCCACGCCGACCGATTTCAGGAAGCGCGCACCTTCCACTTCTTTGCGAATGTCAATTCCTTTGGGAGGAACGATTTCCACCATAGTCAGGAATTCGCCATTCTTCAGCTTCGCGCCCAACCCGGAGCGCTTTTCCAGCGGGAGAGTCGGAGGCGGAGCGGGCGCAGCTTCGCCTTTCACCTGTACTTTGGTTGTTTTGGATCGCGCTTCGCCCACCCGCAGCGCGGACTTCATGACCCGAATATGGTCAGGTGTCGTCCCGCAGCATCCGCCGATCAGCCGGACCCCAGCAGCTACGAACTTGCGCGCATAGCTCGCCATGTATTCCGGGGAGCAAAGATAAATATTTCTTCCTTCGACCGAGCGCGGGATGCCGGCGTTTGGTTGAGCCGCCAATGGCAAGCTAGTGAGCTGGCGCACGCGTTCAATGGCATCCAACATGTCGACCGGTCCGACGCTACAATTGCAGCCGATAACATCCGCGCCCCACTCTTCAAGCCGCGGAGTAAAGGTTTCAGGGGTGGAACCGTCCAGGCAATTGCCCTCTTCGTCGATGGTGACCTGGGCCACGATCGGGAGTTTTGGATTCACATCGCGCGCGGCTAGAAGAGCCTGGTGCAACTCCTCGAGGTAGCCAAAAGTCTCGAGGATTATCAGATCGACCCCACCTTCCGCCAGAGCACTGATCTGTTCGCGGAAAGCGACCCGGGCCTCGTCAAAAGAAGTCTTGCCTAGCGGTTCGATGCGTACGCCCAGGGGGCCGACCGAGCCCGCCACCCACACGTCGAAACTCTTGGCTGCTTCGCGAGCCAGTTTGGCTCCGGCCAGGTTGATGTCGTGTACCTGGTCGGCGATGCTGTGACGAGTCAGCCGGAACGAATTCGCCCCAAAAGTATTGGTTTCAATGATCTCTGCACCGGCCTGCAGGTATTCACGATGCACACCGCGGATCAGGTCGGGGTGCGAAACGTTCAGCTCGTCATAGCAGCGGTTGATGAAGATACCTTTGGCGTAGAGTAGGGTCCCCATCGCGCCATCGCACAAAATAGGGGAGGCTTTCAGCCGAGTCAGTAGATCGCCAGCCATTTAGTCGAGAATACAAGATGAAGGCCGGTTTTGCATCCATACCGCTGTGGACAAAGGTAACAGCGGAGGGACGGCAAGAACAGCACGTGGCTGCGCCTTCTTGTTCTGTCCTCGTTTGCTATAATCTCAAATTCTTGCATCTAACTCTCCATCCTGCATGCTCTTCGGAGTCCCGGATTTGAAGAAAATCTTGACCGCGGCAGCAGTTCTGATGGCGTTCTGTGTCGCTTTTTCGTCCTGCGGCGGTTCCAGTTCCAACACTGCCCACATCAGCGGGCTGACGTTTCGGGCCTTTGTCCTCAACCCATTGTTTCCTTTGAGCCCTTCGGGCAATCCAGCGATTAACATTGTGGACGCCACGCAGGATGCGCTCCTCTGTGAGGGGGCGACTTCTACCTCGACAATCTGCACAGCCGCCGCAGTAGATCATATCTCTCTGGGAGGGAGCACGGCCCCGGCACCCGGGTTCATGGTGCTGTTTCCCAATAAGAGGTTCACACTCGTATACAGCGGCACCACGGTTACGCTGGTAGACAACGCGAAGGAAGCCGTCAGCGGACCTTCCGGCGGTACTGGGCTCATCTCGCTCCCCGACGTCACCCAGAGCATTGCCGTAGGCGCTGACAACCTGACGGGCTACGCGGCTGTGGCCAATGCCTCGGTCGGCGCCCCTGCACCCGGCGCGGTGGAAGTGCTCGATTTCTCTTCCTTGAGCATCGTAGCCGCCCTGCCGGTGACGGGAGCTCAGTACGTGGTATCAAGCCACAACGGCAACCGCGTCCTGGCAATGGGCAGTGATCCAGGCACGGTGACAGTGATTTCGCCGAGTTTGATCGGAACCAATCAAAACCCAGCAACGCCGCTGCAAGATCCTTCGTTCGATCATCCGGTGTGGGCGGTTTTCAGCAGCGACGATACAACCGCCTACATTTTCAATGCCGGCCCGGAGCTAGGCGGAACTGCGGCCGGCATCACCGCGCTCGATATGACGGCCACCACTCCGCTGGTTTTATGGTCTCTGCCAGTTCCGGCGGCGACCTTCGGTGTGCTTTCCGGGAGCACCCTCTATGTAGCCGGTACGATGCCGCCATCGACGCCAAACGGCAACACGTGTGCAGGCTCGACTACGCCAACCCTTGCCACGACATGCGGGCAACTTAGCGTCATCGATGTGAACTTGAAAACTGTGACCAGCTCCGCAGTTATTACCGATGGTTATCACAATCGGATGGAAATGGGCGCGAACGGGCAGCTTTTTATCGGCTCACGAACCTGCACCAACATCACCGCGCAAACCCCCGGAAATTCCACGACTACGCCAGAGATTCGTGGATGCTTGTCGATCTTCAATACGGCCAATTCGAACGTCGTGGTCCCTCCACAGAATGGCGACGTCGGAGGGATTGCGCCGATTACGGGACGCAATGTCGTGTATGTGTGCCAGGGCGGGGCATTGCAAATCTACGACGCCACTACCGACAAGCTGCAGACCACTCAGGTCACGATTGTCGGCCGGGCTGATGACGTGAAGCTGGTGGATTGAAACTAGCTTTCAGCTCTCGGCCTTCAGCCATCAGTCAAACCTAACCCCGACGTGAACCGACTAGCTTTTTCTGAAAGCTGACAGCTGAGGGCTGAAAGCTGACAGCTATTTCGGCTCCAGCACCAACTCGTGGACTCGTGCCTTCTCTACCGCCTGTTGAGTGAAAGGAAATTTGAAAGTGTAACCTTCATACCAGGCTTTCCATTGGTCCATGTAGTAGGGGCTAAGGAAGTTCCCCGCTTGTCCGGTCACGGTGTTCATGGTGGATTGATCGAGGTCGGAAAGATCGTCGGTAATGCGTTCCGACGGCCCATGCGTGCGGGAGACCGCTTTGACCGTGAAAACGCTGCCGGATTGCGGCTGAAGTCCCGGACCGCTCCAACGGCTTACGACGGGGACGCGGCCGAGAATGGGATGCTGGATTTCGACCGCATTATCGGGCCCCCATTTCCATGAGGTCAGGTCTTTGGGCGCCTCGCTGACCACGCCCTCGACTGCAGCGGTCAGAAGTTCGTCGTAATTCGGATATGCTTCCGGGAGCCAGCGCTTCGGCTGGTGCAGAAGGATATTTTCGATCCAAACGGAAGCCATGCCCCAGTGATAGGTTTTCCAGTTAAGCGAAGCAGCCGCTTGCTTGGGGTCGGGCGGTGCAGCGCCCAGCTTCGGCTCGAGCAACAAGCGGGTAAGCTCGCGGCGGCTGCGGTAGGCGAGCAGCGGAGCTGCAGAATCCTCAGACATGCGGCCGTCCCAGCCGCGCAGAATCTCCGCTGCCTGCCTGGCGCGCGCCGACGGATTCCTGGCGTGGTCGACGGCATAAACCAGCCGGTCGGCTACGTAGCGGTCGAACTCGGAATCGACGTCGGTCTCGAGCGCCAGCATGTCAGCAGCAGAAAACTTCTTGCCTGATTCGAGCACGCGATAAATCCGCGCGGTGCGCCAGGGCGCTTCCCAGCCCGTGCTGATCGAGTAAGGATAATCGTCCGGGGTGATGCGGCCATTGGCGGTCGCGATAATTCCCCACGGCGGATTGAAGACACTGGGCAGCTTGTCGTACGGAATGTAGCTGACCCATTCGTGAGCATTGTCGCTGCCGTTTTCCGGCAAGCTGCCATCGCCTGAGGCGCGGATGGGGACTTTTCCGGTGGTGTGATAGCCGATGTTGCCGTCGACGTCGGCATAGACGACGTTTTGCCCTGGGGCGTCGAACTGGGAGAAAGCTGCTGCGAACTGATCCCAGTTCTGGGCTGAATCGACATTGAAGAAGGGGATGCGCAGGCCACCGTACAAAGTCCAACGCAAAGCAATCTGGCGTGTTTCTCCCGGAAGCAGTTCGGTGATCACGGGCCCATGGCGGGTCAGCGTCACATCGACGTTTACATCGGGCTTGCCTTTTACATGGATGAGTTCGGCGCGATGCTCGGGCTGCTTCCATCCGTCTGGCGTCTGGTATTGGCCACCAACGTTAAAATTCTCGATATAGACATCTTCCACTGTCGGGCCGACGTTGGTAAATCCCCAGGCCACGCGTCCGTTGTGGCCGACGATTACATAGGGCATGCCGGGGAGAGAAACGCCTGCAACGTCAAAGTTGCCGCCGCGGAGATGGGTTTCGTACCACAGGTTCGGCATCTGGTGGCCGAGATGCATGTCATTGGAGAGCAACGGCTTGCCGGTCACGGTATGCGCCCCGGAGACCACCCAATCATTCGAACCTATGACCAGGCGAGAATCAGAATCTGAATCTGCAAACGACGATGCTGGCAGTGGTACTGGCTGTGTGGGCGCGAGGGCACGCCCCCTGCTGGCCGGGCCTAGCTCGTCGTGCCCCAGAAAGTCTGGACGATTTCTGGCCACCGCGTGGGCCGGATCGCCCATGTCCTCATCGTCTTCGTCAGTGTCTTTCGCGGTGCCGCGGTTTTGCTCCATGCTCGGGCGGGGCACAGTAGGTGGCCGGTCGTGCCAGGAGGAGTTCACATAAAGATCGGCGGTTAGATCAGGGCCCAGCTGGGCCAGAATTTTTTCCCGCTCCAGAGCCTCGCGGTAGTGATAGTGGTTCAAATCTTTCACCATTTGAACCGCGATCACGAGCGAATCTTCAGGCGTCCAGGGACGGGGAGAATAGCGCAGAATACGGAATTCGATTGGCAGGTGGTCGCGCTGGGATTCGATATAGGCGTTCACACCGCGGGCGTAATCCGAGAAATAGGACCGGTCAGGCTCGGAAGCCGATTGCGCCGCCTCTCGCGCCACCGTTCTCAATCCCAGGATTCGTTGTTCGCGGTCATGCTTCAATAGATCGTCTCCCAGAATCTCGGAAAGCTCGCCGGCTGCGAAGCGCCGCATGACGTCCATTTGCCAAAGCCGGTCCTGCGCGGTAACAAAACCCTGCGCGAAGAAAAGGTCATCGAGATTGGCCGCCTGGATCGTAGGAACACCATGCTCGTCGCGGACGACTCTGACCGGCGCAGTAAGACCATGTATTTGCAGATTGCCATCAAGTTGCGGCAGGGCAGCATGGGCGAGTGAGTACAACCAGACGATCAACCCCAGAGCGGCAACCAGGACAAGCAGAAGAAAATAGAGAATCAGACGCGCGATTCGGAAGGGTTTAGGAGCGGTGGAAATCGGCGGGCTGCTGACAGTGACCATGAGAGTCTCTGATTCTAGGATGGGTACGCACGGAACACAAATACGCCAGGTTGGCGGAGTTGGCGCAAGGCGCAAACCCCGGTATCATCTTCTGGGAATCGCCGGTCCACCTGCTCAAAGCTATGTTGCAGAAGCGCATTGACGATCAGCCCACGATCTCACGAGAGATGATCCGCGAGGCGGAAGCCATTCTGCTCCGTCATCTCAAGCGGGTGGGATTGAAACACACCGCGCAGCGCGATACTATCCTGCGCACCTTTCTGGAGACGCGCGAACACCTCTCGACCAACGAACTGCACCGGCTGGTGCAAAAGCAGGATCCCAGAATCGGTTTCACCACCGTGTACCGCACGCTCAAGCTGCTGGCGGAATGCGGCCTGGCCAGCGAAGTGGCGTTCCACGATGGCATTGCGCGCTATGAGCACCAGTACAACCGGCGCAGCCACCATCACATGGTCTGTACCGAGTGCGGGAGTTCGGTGGAGTTTTTTTCGCCCGAAGTAGACGGCCTGGAAGAAGAGATCGGCCGCAAACATCATTACGTAACCACACGCCACACTTTCCAGATCTACGGCGTGTGCGAAGAATGCCGCACGAAGAATAATTCTTCCCGCGTGGTGTAGGTTTCAAAAACCTGCTTACCGCAAACCGAAAAACGCTCCTGGCGCCAGCAGTGAGAACGGATACAGCGGAATATTTCTCAGAACGCCAAACGCTACGATGGCCACGCACAGAGCGCGTATCCAGATAGCTGGGAGAAACATTCGTGGCAAGTATTTCCCCCGCAGAACAAAGACCGCATAGGAAACTGTACCGTAAGCCAAAAACGGCGAGACGATGACCGCAAATGGATTTAAGGCCAGTGCGTTCTGTAAATTTCCGTGCAGCAATTGGTGGAAGGCCCGCAAGGATCCGCAGCCTGGGCAGTACCATCCAGTCAACGCGCGCAGTGGACAGGGCGGGAAAATTCCGGAGGTCACTGGATCAAATACACGTAGCGAGACCAGGGCCAGTGTCACCGCGGCCAACATAATGCTGACCGTGATGTATTTCTTGCTCAATTGATTCGTTTCATTCATGCCGGTCCTTCGAACGCCTGTTTGCGATCAATGGCGGTTGACGATCCCCAGGACCACAGCCATGATCCAGGAAAGATCGATCAGAAGCCCTGCTGCCAGAGAAATCCAGCACCACATTTTGGCGTTCTTCGAGGCCAGTTGTGCCCCCGCAATATCGCCGGTCGCCAATTTGCCGTTTACCTGGGCGGCGTAAACGATGGCGGGAATGCCCGTGAACAGACAACACAGCACGGTTACCAGAATTGCGGGCACCAGATAATTGGGGACGTTCGCCGCGGTGGGTTGACCAGGGGGAATTACGGCTGACGGTGTGACCTGCACCGAGGCGTTCAGGTCCCGGCCACACTGTGTGCATCTTACAGCGTCATCTGTGTTGCTGGCGCCACATTGAGAACAGAACATTTCGCTAGGCCTCCCGGGCGAACGGAGTTGGCTAAATTGCAGGCCAAGTTACTCCGCAAATTCTATTCCGTCAATCAGTTCGGAGCAGGCCGGAATGCAGCTCTGCACGAGTGAACCGAAGCACAGAAGACGGGGGAATCAAGAATCTGTGATTCCGTTTGCCTTCGTGGCGCAGTTCTGTTACCTTGCGCGCGACGGTGCGGACTGGCCTGGGACGTGCGTTCTGGCCACATTCTGAATGCTTGGGGGGGAATTTATGGCCTTTTGCAGCGGATGTGGAATGCAAATCGCGGATGGGTCAACTATGTGCCCGGCGTGCAGTGCCAAGGCAGCGGGCGGAGGCGCTCGCGGTCCTGCCCAGGGAACGACGGGCGGTATGGCTGACAACGTCGCCGGAATGCTGGCCTACATAACAATCATTCCTGCGATTGTCTTCCTGGTCGTTGAGCCCTACAACAAAAACCGCTTCATACGTTTCCATTCCTTCCAGAACCTTTTCTATTGTGTGGCCTTGATTGTAATCTGGGTTGGCCTGTCGGTTCTCAGCGTGGTTCCCGGCCTCATCTTCCTGACTTTGCCGCTGCACCTGGTAGTCTGGCTGGGGTCGTTCATAGTGTGGATTATCCTGCTGATCAAAGCCTTTCAAGGACAGATGTTCAAACTGCCCGTGATCGGAGACCTGGCTGAGAAGCAGGCGAACGCGATGTAGGCGCCGCAATGCTCAACGTGCTGCCCTGACCATTCCTGGGTTGAAGTTTTGCGCGGTAACTGACGCCATCCGGGTTCTCCGCTTGACAGAATCTTCCCCGATAGCAATCCTATTTCCTTTTGGTCCGCAGGGCCCAAGGCAAGGGCGCGCCGCGAAAGGGAAATTTTGAAAATCCGGGTCTTCTATCATGATCGCTGCTTCGATGGTGCGTGCTCGGCCGCGCTTTTCTCGCGGTTTTACCGGGAACGGGTGCGGGGCGACGTCGAGTTTGTATTCTCCGGCTTGCTGCATCGTGCCGGGGCGCTGTTTGATGAGAAGCAATTCGACGGTGACGAAAATGCGATTGTGGATTTCAAGTATTCCAGTTCGCCGAAAATCACCTGGTGGTTCGACCATCACCAGAGCGCATTTCTGACGCCGGCGGACGCGTCCCACTTCGAGCAAGACCAAAGCAATCAAAAGTTTTACGATCCTGATTTCAAGTCCTGCAGTGGCTTCATTGCCATGATCGCCGAGCGCCGCTTCGGTTTTGATCCGAAGCCCGTTGCCGACCTGATTCACTGGGCCGATGTCATCGACGGCGCTATGTATCCCGACGCAAAGACTGCCGTCGAGATGAAGGAACCGGCCATGAAGCTGACCATGGTGATCGAGACCGCGCAGGACCACGGCTTTATTCCGAAGCTCATTCCCCTGCTGGCGAGCGAGTCGCTCGGCGAAGTGCTCAACGAACCTTTTGTGGCCTCACGGGTGCCGCCGCTGCTGGCGCGTCATCAGCGGTCGATTGAGGTCTTGCGGGAACGCATCGAGTCCAAAGACGGCACACTTTTTTTCGATATTACTGACCACGACCTCGAGGGATACAACAAATTCGTTCCCTATTACCTGCATCCCGAATGCACCTACAGTGTTGGGTTGAGCAAGAGCAGCTTCCGGGTGAAGGTGTCAGTGGGCTCGAATCCCTGGGCTGAGGTTGAACCGACAGTCAATCTGGCCAAAATCTGCGAACGGTACGGCGGCGGAGGGCACGCCCGCGTGGGCGCGATTTCGTTCGATGTGACCCAGCAGGAAGCGGCGCGCAAAGCTGCCCGGGAAATCGTCGACGAACTTCGAGCCCACTGGCGGGGATAGGTTCTCACCTTTGAATGCTACCTCCACTCCCGGCAATCCCATCCTGCGAGCGGAGCACTTGGGTCGGGTAGTGGACGGCAAGGCGCTCGTCGATGATGTAAGCTTTGAGCTATATAAGGGTCCAGTATTAGCGATTTCGGGCCCCAGTGGTGCGGGCAAGAGCAGTTTGCTGCGCCTGTTGAACCGGCTGGATGAACCGACCTCCGGCACGGTTTATCTTAAAGGAATCGACTACCGCAGCATCCCTCCCCGCGAATTGCGCCGCAGGATAGGCATGGTGACGCAACGGCCCTATCTGTTTCCTGGCACGGTGGAGCAAAACCTGCGCTACGGCCCGGCCCAGCGCGGAGAAGTACTGTCGCAGAAAGTGCTGGAAGATCTCCTTCTGCGGGTGGG
Source organism: uncultured Acidobacteriota bacterium (assembly GCA_963759395.1). Lineage (GTDB taxonomy): Bacteria > Acidobacteriota > Terriglobia > Terriglobales > Acidobacteriaceae > CAVWZH01. The sequence continues at coordinate 2,116,869 of CAVWZH010000007.1, forward strand.
CCTGGCGGGCTACGGAGAAAGAAATGTGGCCAACCTTTCTGGTGGCGAGGCGCAACGTGTCTCCCTAGCGCGGGCCCTGGCGAATTCCCCTGAGGTTCTCCTGCTCGATGAGCCCACATCTGCTTTGGACGACCCTGCCAAGCTTGAAGTCGAGGCCCTGCTCGAAAACATCATGCATGGGCAGGGTCTGACTTGCATCGTAGTGACGCACGATTTCGCGCAGGCCGTGCGCTTGGCGGATCGCGCATTGTTACTGGTTGCGGGGCGCGTGGTGCGCTCCGGGCCGGTCACGGAGGTGCTGCATGCTTAAACTGCTGTTTCACAGTCAACTGGGCTTGGGGTTCGCGCAAGCCGGAGCTGCTGCGTTGGCGGCGTTGGTGGTAGTCCTGTTAGCGCGCCGGCAACAGATTCACCTGGAGGCGGAAATCCTGATTGCGATGGCCCGCGGCCTCGTGCAGATCATCGCGGTGGGCTCGATCTTGGTTCTCCTGATGGGCGGGCCGAGCTGGACAAGCGGGCTTTTACTCACCGGCATGGTCGTCGCTGCCGCGGCAACTTCGGCGCGCCGTGCCAAAGGGGTGCCCGGGGCGTTCCAGGTTTCTTTCTATGCGATTGCCTGCGGAGCCGGATCATTGATTTTGCTGATGACGTGGCTAGGCGTGATTGATACCAAAATTACGGCACTCGTCCCCGTGGGCAGCATGATTATCGCCAACGCCATGAACACGAATGGTTTGGCACTCAACCGTTTTCGGTCGGATGTGCTCGCCCACACGGGCGAGATCGAGACCGCTCTTGCTTTGGGGGCGGACGCCAGAAACAGCGTCTCGACCTACGTGCAGGCGTCGTTTGAAGCCAGCCTGATTCCCGCGATCGACAACTTGCGCTCTCTCGGCATCGTGTGGATTCCAGGCCTGATGGCTGGCATGCTGCTTTCGGGGGCGCGGCCTATTTATTCGGCGATTTACCAATTTGTGGTTCTGGCTATGATTTTTGCCGCTTCCGGGCTGACTTCGCTGCTCAGCACGCTTTTGGTACGGGGCCGCATTTTTTCCACGGCCGAGCAGTTGATTTTGCAGCCGGGAAGATAGAATCTTTCCAAATGCGAAAGTTGCCGCCAGCCCTGGGCGCCAAGCTGCACGGCAGGGTTTCCCAGATCCAGGCTCTCCGTGCCGTTGCCCTCTTCGAATTGGCCAAGGGGTTGGCCGTCCTTCTGCTCGGTTTCGGCGTGGTTTCTCTGGTGCATCGCGACGCCTGGGACGCGGCCGAGAACCTGCTCCGGATGCTCCACGTCAGCCCGGAGCATCATTACGCACAGGTCTTCTTGAATCTAGCCGACAACGTTACCGACGCCAAGCTGTGGGCGGTGGCGGCAGGCGCAGCGGCATACTCCACGATACGTTTCATCGAAGCCTTTGGGTTGTGGCATGCGCGGCCCTGGGCGGAGTGGTTTGCCCTGGTTGCCGGCGCTCTGTACCTTCCGTTCGAACTGTACGAACTGCTCCGCCGGCCGAGCCTGCTGCACGCTGGCGTCCTGCTGGCCAATCTTGCGATTGTGTTGTACATGCTGTTTCTGCGGCTCTCGGCCCAGATGGGCGAAAGCGGACCCCAGGAGTCTTGAGCGGACTATAGCTGGGAGCAATAGCAAATTCAGCGAGCGCCCTCGAACACCCAGATTGTTTCCCCCGCCCTCGGAGTTCAGGGACAAAAAAAGGGAGGCACTCGCGTGCCTCCCTTTCCTGGGTTGATCTAGAAGCTGAATTTCAACGCCAACTGCAGGGTTCGAGCGTTGCTCGGGTAGCTCTGCCGCGCATTAAAGAAGTTGGGCTGGTTAGGAATGAAGTAGTTTCTCTGGGAACCTACGTCTGAGATCTGCAGCGCCTGGTTGGGGCTGCCGGTCACGAACTCGGGATGGTTGAACGCATTCAGCGCCTGCAACAGGAATTCGATGCGGTAGCGCTCGGTCAGGGCGATGTGCTTCGCCACCGTAATGTCCCAGTTGTTGATCGGTGGAGTGGTCAGCGTGTTGCGGCTTGACGTGGGTAGGGTGCCATTCCCCGCAACGATGAACTGAGCGTTGGGATTTACCGCCTGATACGCCACAACGCAAGGAGGCAACGAGCAGGCTGTGTTGTTCGTTAGTGCGATGACGTCGCTTCCTGTGTTCGGCACACCGTTCGGATTCAGGATCGCCCGGTCAGTAGCGCCATCCGCATTCAGGTTGGAATCAAGACCGCTCTGCACGGTTCCCCATTGGCCAGATTCCCACGTAAAGACCGGAGCGATTTCGTAGTTCCCCAGCAGATTCCGCCTCATCCAGCTGGAGCTTGTCTTGTTCCAGGGGACATCGTAGATGGTCGAAACCGTAATGCGGTGACGATGATCGAGGATGGAGTTGCCCCGCTCCGCGGGCAGATCGCGGAAATCCTGGGGCCGACGCGGCGAGATGTCGGTGGAATGGAAATCCGCCGTGCTGTTGTCGATCAGGTGGCTGAAAGTGTATGCCGCCTGGAACTGCAATCCATTGTTGAACCGGCGGCTCAACTGAGTTTGCAGGCCGTGGTAAGTGGAAGCGCCCCAGGGCATGAACGCGGTGATCGGGCTGAAGAACCCGGCATTGAAGTAGTTCGGGTCATAGAAGCCCCCAGGTCCGGTACCGATGTCATTGTAACCTTGAGACAAGGTGCCGGGCGCATCGCCAACTCCCGACGGGCACAGAGGGTTGTTGTTAGGAGGGGCCGCGTTGCAGGTTGGGTCGAGGCTCTGCCAAGCTACGCTCAACCCGTTCAGCTGCGCTTGAGAAGGTGCCTGTAGGAACGTGGGTAAGTGATTCGCAGGCGTGGCGCCGGCAACGAAATTGAGGATATTTTGCGTGTCCAGGTCAATTCCGCGAGTGCCGACATAGCGCACTTCCGCGGTGTAGTCCTTGGCGAACACGCGCTGAACACCCAAATTCCACGATTCGGAATAAGGATACTGAACGTTGTTGGGTAGGAAAGCCGAAGTGTTCTGGCGGGCCGTCGCCGGATCCAGAATCGTAATTCCGCTGCTGGGCTGAGGCTTGATGCCCCCGGTCGCAAGGAAGGGAGTCACACAGAGTGCGGGGTTGGGGCAGTTGGCTGTTGAGCCGATCTGCGGCGGACGCTCGGTGGTGCCGATGTTGTCGTAGAGCACGTCGTAGCCCAAGCCAAAACCACCACGAATCGAAGTGTTGCCACTGGTACCCGGCGAATATGCGAAGCCAACGCGCGGCATAAAGTCATGCACCGGCGCTTGTGGCGATCCAAAGGTGATCAGCCCGGGAACGTTGGCCACCGCGTTCAGGCTTTGCTGGGTCCAGCCATAAGGTGTGCTCGTATATTCGTAGCGGACGCCCAGATTCAAGCTAAGATTGGAGCGTACTTTCCAGATGTCGTTGACATACCAGAAAATTCCATACTGATCTCCTGAATATCCCACCGAACCAAAACTGCGTTGTGCGACCGAACCGTCGGGTACGATGTCATGGGCAAAGCCGTCGAACGAATTCCAGATATAGTCGCCGCGGGAACGCTGAATGAATTTCTGTGGCGAAATAGACCTGCGGCCCTCCAGACCGAACTTCAAAGTGTGATTGCCCTTGATCCAGGTGATGTTGTCCACCGCCTGGTATAGGTTTTGGATTGCATACTGCGGGGCGTTCGGATCCGGACCCACATCGAGCTGGCCCAGATTATTGATGGTGATATTCGGAAATTCGTCGAGAGTCGGCAGAAACTTGAGGCCGGGATCAGTAAGATTGAAACCCGTCCGATTAAAGCCTACACGGAGTTCGTTGGTCACCACCGGCGAGAATGTGTGGTATTCGCTGAGTGCAATCAAGTGAAACGGTATGGTGGACGGCGTAAAGAATGCCGGAAGCTGCGCGGTGATGTCCTGGCTGGCATTCCGATTGTAGATATAGCGGCCGCGGACCTGGTCCCGGTCGCTCAAGTTGTAATCCATCGACGTAGTCAGGGCAGTGTAGTTGACAAAGAAAGGCGCCAAGATCGGGAGCACGCCTACTTCTACGGCGCTCGTTCCCACCGGCACGGTACCTCCCGCCGGGCAAATTCCCGCGCTGATCTGGCCTGCGGAACAGGCCGACGGCGCCACCGCCCAGGCTTTCAAAGCGTTGAGATTTGCGGTCGAAATCCCGGGTACCGCCAACGCTGTGGCATAGCCAGCATCGGTCGGCGCCAGCACGGGTGCGCCAGGCACGGCCGCTTGACCCAGAGGTGCGAATTCGTAGTTGGCGAAAAAGAATAGCTTGTTCTTGAAAATCGGACCGCCGACTTGACCACCGAAGCGATTGCTATCGAAACGGGGATTAGTCACGGGTTGCCCTGGGGCGGTGCTGTTGGCTACAGATTGGTCGATCGCATTCAAGTTGCGGTTCTGGAAGTATTCATAAGCCATGCCGTGAAAGGTATTGGTACCGTTTTTTACCACGACATTGAACTGGCCTCCGGTAGAGTGACCAAACTCGGAGTTGAACTGGTTCTGCAGAACGGTGAAGTTGCCGACGGCGTCGCTAGGGACATAGATGAGCGGACCCGTCACCCCTTTGTCGTTATTGTCCACGCCCTCCACAGTAAAGTTGTTGTTGCGGGGGCGCTGACCACCGACCGAAGGGCCAGTGCCCGCACCGAGTCCGCCGGTGCTTCCGACGCCAGCATCGAGCAGCGACAAATTGAGCACGCCAAGGTTTTGTCCGGACAGTGAATTGAAGCCAAGTCCAGTAGTGGGCAGGTCCTGCAACTGCTTATTTTCGTAGGTGGTCTGCAATTGCGCGGTGGTGGTGTCAATGATTGGCGCTTCGCCCGATACTTCCACCGTCTCCGTGGTCGCGCCCGGAACCAGCGTCACATTCGCTGTGCCCGTGGTGTTCAACTGCACTTCCACCTGCACGTTCACCGTCCGGAATCCCGCGGCCTTGACGGAGATCTTATAGGTGCCCACTAACAGGTTGTCGAATCGATACTCGCCCGCGCCGTTCGGCTTCGTCGTGGCAACCACTCCGGTCGCCACGTTCGTCGCGGTAATGTCCGCAGTCGTGATGGCGGCGCCGGTCGAGTCGTTGATGGTACCGACGACGTTGCCGCTGATAGCTTGGCCGAAGCTGGCAATCGGCGCCAGTGCGAGCGCGACGAACAGACCGAGCAGCAGCAGGTTCGAGGTGGAACGCTGCGCAAAGGAATTTGGCATTGACAAAAACAATCCTACAAATGAATTCCTCGCGTTATGTGATTCGGAGCGTTGGCGAGTGTTGCCGGCACATTTCATAATCGTCTCCTCTGGTTCGCACGTGGACTGTGCTCGGTCAGAAACTGGTGCACTCCAGAAGCCGGATTTCACCGATGCGCTGCGGCGAGGGACGAGTTCACTGGCAAGAGTTACGAAGCCACGCCCACCTACATTCCTTTACATCATCTGTTGAGCGATAGTGTTCAGACACAACGAAGAATTGAGGTGGATTCGTACCAGGAATTGTAGGTTTCGCCTGAGGCCCTATGACTGATTGGAAGTGCGCAATCGCCGATAACAACATAACTTGTACGTACACATCAATGTCTAGTGCGGTTGTGCTTGTGCGTGGTTCGCTGCGAGCCACAGGAATTTAGAGACGTATTCGAATCTTGAGGTACGAGTGGTTGAATTCCCGGTGTGGGTGCATGTAAAGGCAGGGATTGAAGCATTTATTTACTGGAGATCAACGTGATTCAATAGAGGAGTGCTTCTGGTAACTTGATATTTGTGCGAAGCTAGTCGCGATTCTATTGGATCGTACTCGCGAGTTCATGCACCTTGACATGAAAACCCGGTGTGAACGCTGCGGGAGCGCCCTCGGCCCGGAGAGTGAAGCCTATATGTGCTCGTACGAATGCACGTTTTGTCCCTCGTGCGCTTCGACCATGTACGGCACCTGTGGTAATTGCGGAGGCGAGCTGAAAGAACGACCCCGGCGGAAGGTCCTGACCACAGAGGCGGTGGCCACTTCACGCCCGACCTCTGCCTCACGGCAGACTTGGCGCATCTGGGCGCTCAGCTTCGGGCTCTGGGCAATCATCGCTTTGATTACCGGCTTTACTACCTACCAGCTGGACCTTTATTTGGACAAGCGTATGTCCTTGAGCGCCGAGCTCGCGGTTCAGCTGGTGAACTTCTCGCTTTATGCGTTACTGACTCCGCTCATCTACTGGCTGAGCGTGCGCTACCCGATTCAGCAGGACAATTGGGTGCGTCGAGGAGCGCAGTATCTGGCCGGAGCCATGGTTTTCAACTGCGTGCACGTGGGACTGCGAAGCGTGCTTTATCAGGTCTGGGACCCTCGCATCAACAAGTTCTCGCACGCCCTTTGGAACCCTCAGACGGGAGCGTGGAAATTCGAATGGGTCTTGTACAAGAGGCTGTTCCTGTACAACTCGCTGGACAACATACTTGTGGGGTTTGTTCCGGTTGTCCTGATCGCCCATGCCGTGATGTACCACCGCAGATTCCGGGAGAGAGAGTCTCAAGCCTTACAACTGGAGACGCAATTGGCGAAAGCGCGCCTGGAAACGCTCAAGAGCCAGCTGCAACCGCATTTCTTGTTTAACACAATGCACTCGATCTCATCGCTGATGCTGACCGATGTTCCGGCGGCGGACCGCATGATGACGCGTCTCAGCGATCTTCTCCGTATGAGCCTGGAGAAGGGTGGGGTCCAGATCACACCGTTGAGCTGCGAACTGGATTTCGTCAACGGCTATCTGGAAATTGAAAAGATTCGGTTTGAAGACCGCCTTAAAGTTTCTGTGGAGATCGCGCCCGACGCGCTGGACGCGCAAGTGCCGCATTTGATTTTGCAGCCCCTGGTGGAAAATGCCGTGAAACACGGCATTTCTCGCCGATCAGCGGGAGGTGAAATCGGCATCGGCGCGACCCACGATAAAGGTAACCTTTATCTCCGCGTCTGTGACAACGGTCCCGGCTTGAACGGATCCTCTCCCGAGGAAAAAGCGGGCCTTGGTTTGCGCGCTACCCGAGAACGGCTGCGCGCTCTTTATGGCGACCAACAGAGCATCGAGATTGTGAAAGGGCCGGAAGGAGGAGTTGAGGTCCGCGTGCGGATACCTTTTCGAACTGAGACACGTCCATTATGAGTAGCGCTGAACCCATGACCCCTACGATCCGTGTGATCATTGCTGACGATGAAGCTCTCGCGCGCAGGAAGCTGCGGATCCTTTTGGCTTCGGAACCAGGCGTCCATGTGGTCGCCGAGAGCCGCGATGGCAGGCAGACGCTCGAGGCCCTAAAAGACTATAAGCCCGATCTGCTCTTGCTGGACGTGCAAATGCCGGATGCCGATGGGTTTCAAGTGTTGAAGGGCATCCCGGAAGACGAGATGCCATTCGTTATTTTCACCACTGCCTATGATCACTATGCGATCCGTGCTTTCGAGGCGCATGCCATGGATTACCTGCTGAAACCCTTCGACCGGGAGCGGCTTCACCAAGCGATCGAAAGGACCCGCATGGAGCTGTTAAAGGTGCACGATCATGAATTGACCCACAAAATTCTTAATTTGCTCTCCAATGTGAAGGAGAATCGGCCGGTGGATCGGCGGCTGATCGTGAAAGCGGGTGGGCGCGTCATCTTCCTGGATCTCGACGAGATTGACTGGGTTGAAGCGGCGGCAAATTATGTGAAGTTGAACGTTGGCAAGGACTCTTATCTGCTGCGCGAAGCCATCAGCCGCCTTGCTGAGAGACTCGATCCTTCACAGTTTGTTCGCATCCACCGCTCCACCATCGTGAATGTCCGCAAGATTAAGGAACTGCAGCCCTGCAACAGTGGTGAATACATCGTGGTGTTGAAGAGTGGCAAAGAGCTCTCTTGCAGCCGGGGACACCGCACCGGACTGCAGCAGCTGATTGAGCAGAACTCCTGAGCGCTACGGAAGAGAGAAGTTTAGCGTGATACGGCTTTCAAACGGCGTTGGCTGGCCCTTGCGGTTCCAGGGCTTGAACCGCCACTGCTGGACTGCGTGAGCCGCCGCCAAAGCAAGCTGGGGGTCACCGCTAATCGTGCTGATTCCTTGAACTTTTCCGTCTTTGCCCACAGCGATATCGAGGACGACCGCTCCCTGAATCTCTTGCTCCCGCGCTTTTTGGGGATAGTCCGGTTCAACTCGTAGCAGCAAGTTGGCTGCGGCTTGGTCGGCGGGGAGGCGCACAACCCCTTTAGAAGTTGCAGCTCCCGAAGTCTCAGCGACTGATCTGCGCTGCTTCGAGTTATCTTGGGAAGAAGAAAGCGATTGCACCTGAGGCGAATCGTTATTTTCGTCCTCAAATACGACCACGCTGTCGGACGGGGCTTGTGCAGGTACGCTTGTTTCGTCCGGAGCCTGCGTTTCGGAGGGCTCGAGCGCCGCGTGCACTTTGGCTTTAGGGGTTCGCGAGATTTCAACCACCGCGTCTGGTACGGAGTCCGGAAGCTGAACCGCAGGAACAGAAGTTTCGACGGTCGATGGCATGGTGCCGCTCTCCGCAGCAGGAGCCTGTTGCGGCTGGACCTGTTGCGCCACCGGAGCGGGTCTCGGCTTGGGCCGCACTTTAGCTCTCAAACCCTGGGTGCGGCCCAACATCCATCCCAGGATTATTGACAGCGTGATGGCCGCCACGAGCAAGAATAGCTTTGAGTCAATGTGAAAAGCCTTCTGCACGCTCGTGCGTAGCTCGAATGTCGAGTTGGTTCGTATTGCAGCTGGCTCGGGCGATTCGCTGATCTCGGGGGCAATGCTCTCTTCAGCGATAGCCTGTGGCACCACTGGAGCTTCCAACTCCGGGACTGCTAGCTTTCGGATCAGTCCGAGATTATCGACCACGCGCTGGGCGATCGCCTGCAACATGAGAACGTCCCGGTCGCCGAAGGCTCCGGGGCGCGAGGAAAATAGCTCGATCGCGCCAGTCGGCTTGTCGTCGTGATCCTGAACCGGACAAATCAGCACTGAGCGCAGGCCCAGGCGCCGGCAAGCGGCGGGGTCGAAGCGGGTGTCGACTTCGGTATCGTCGCAACGCTGAACAGCTCTGTTGCGAAGACAAGCATCAAGCAACTTACTGCGTGTCTGAAGGTGGGCCGCGACTTCCGCCGCAGTTGCACCCGCAGTTGCACGGCAGCGGATTCCTGACTCTCCGACTATGACAATGGCGGCCCCGGTTGCACTGCTGGTAAGACGCGCCTGCTGCAACATCTCGTGAAGCACCAGATCCAGAGCTAGATCTGCCGTCGAGAGGGGCGCGCCGGGTCGGGCAATCTGAGACTGCGACGGAAGAGAATCGGAAGGCACGTCGGCGCGTGCCGCCGCTGCAGCGGATACCGGGTCCTGGCTTGTGAAATCGAAACCTTCAAGCCGAGATATGGATTTCTGAGCCATAAAGTCGTGGCTTAGTTACATTACGCGCGCGCATCGCATGCGGGCCACGAAGTATGCGCGTCGGTGCAGAGCGGCTTTGATCCAAGGTTGGCCATCCGTGCTCACTCAACCTCAGGCAGCGAGAATCTGCCAAAGCGCAATTCTGGGAGGGGTCTTCATCTTACACCCGGGGCTGCCGCGGTGGGAAGCCAGACTTCGGCGTCCGCGCAGACTTGCGGCCGGCAACGCACTTATGCCGGCGCCCCCGGCGCTAGGCCCGTTTCTCTTTCGTTCCGGCGGGCTTCGTACCAGAGCGCGAGCTCGACCCGATTCCAGAAACCAAGTTTGTTGTAGATGATTCTAAGGTCGTTTTTGACGGCATACTCCGAAATGCCCAGGGCTTCGGCAACTCCACGGTTGGTGCGCCCTTGAGCGACGAGTTCGATGACTTGTTGTTCTCGGTCACTGGGGGCGCGGTTTGATTGGTCTGGCACATTTGCCTCCGATACAAGAGCGTAGCGAGCTTTACCCGTTTGATCCCGCCGGTAATTCCGAAGCGCAGAAAAAGACGATTGAAGTGCGCCTTTACGGTGCGCAGCGCAATGTGGAGCTGTTGCGCAATCTCCTCGTTGCTGCAGCCTTGCAGCAGTAATTCAGCAATTTGTTTTTCCCGCGGCGCCAGCCGGATCGACTTCCGTGTCATTCAAACCCCCAGACTCCCGTTGCCCGGACAGGTCCGCGTTCCCAGCCCGCGGAGTCGAGGGAGGTACAAATGTCTGCATCGCGAAGCCCGCGCCCAGCTTCTAGCAAGGGACGCGGGTCCCGATAAGAGTACGCAGGCGTCCTCAGTCTCCGCCTCCGCACGTGCACACGCCATGGCCGCTTCCCAGGATTCCCAGGAAAGTGCAGTCGCTCTGGAGTGTGGACAGTGCAGCGTCGGTCAGAGGAGTTCGCTGAAAGCTGTCTTCCGTTTCTACAAAATTGTTTCCGGGGAAGTTTTGGATGTGCGTTGCCCAGGTGCTCACCAGCCCCTTAGGCGTGATAGCCGCCGGATTGCACGTGGGGTTGCTGACGAGATCGGCCGGCACCACTTCAATCATTCCGTTATTTAGCGTGACTCCAGTCAGAGGATTGCTGGTGAGATCGGTGTTGACCGAAAGCGTCCTCAACCCATCGGGCGTGACGATGCAGCCACAGCACTCGGAGAGCTGCTGGTCTGCGGCGAACACATAGACCATGGCGCAGAGACTGCCACCGGTCATCCCCGGATTGCTGAAGCGGATATTGGCATCGGCCGCAAGACCGGCCACGTTGGCGTTATCGAAATAAGTGACTGCGAGCAGTGGATCAACGGTCAAGGCCGCAGAACCGCTTGCAGAGCCGGAAGTGGCGGTGATCGTCGTATTTCCGATCTGCGCCCCGAACGCCAGACCCGTGTTGTCAATCGCCGCGATGCTCGGGTCAGCCGAACTCCAGGTTGAACTGCTGGTCACGTCTTGAGTGGAGCCGTCGCTGAGTTTGCCGGAGGCTTTGAATCCCAATGTCCCGCCCAGCGCGATTGTGCCGGTCGTCGGCAACACAGTAAGGGAGACAAGAGCCGGTGGACCAACTGTGACCAGGTCGGAACCGGCGACGGTCCCAGATTGCGCCGTGACGGTTGCACTTCCTTGGGTCAACCCAGAGACCAATCCAGTACCGCTGACAAGTGCAGTGCCTGTGGCGCTCGAACTCCAGGTGACCGAATTCGACACATCCTGCGCGCTGCCATCGCTAAAAGTCCCGAGCGCGCTCAGCTGCTGGTTTTCGCCCAGTGGGATGGTTGGCGAAGTGGGCGTAACTGAGATGACGGTTAGAGAGGCGACGCTGAGCGCGTCGCTTCCGCTTAGCGAGCCCGAGGAGGCGGTGATGGTGGTCATTCCTCCCGCCATTGCCGTCGCTACGCCTTTGGGGCTCACCCAAGCCACCGTCTGGAGCGATGAACTCCAGGATGCCGAAGCCGTCAAGTCCTGATGAGTACCGTCGCTGTATGTTCCGGTCGCTGTCAGCTGCACCGAGAAGCCGGGCTTGATCGAGAGATTTTGGGGGCCAACAGCAACCGAAACCAGAGTGGCTGACGAAACAGTGAGCGTCTGCGAAGAATTGATCGAGCCTGAGGTCGCAATTACCGCGGTCGAACCTGTCCCTTTCGTTATCGCCATTCCTGAATCATTAATAATCGCCACGGTGGGTTGAGCAGTCTTCCAGGTGACCGAAGTGGTCAGGTCTTGCTTGCTGCCGTCGCTGTAGATACCAGTGGCCGTAAATTGAGCTGTCGTTCCCAGAGCGACTGACGGATTCGCAGGCGCTATAGAAATCGAACTGAGGGTCTTGGGTGAAGGAGCGATGGAGGTCGCAGTAGTAGTGCCGCCCCCGCATCCCAGCAGGCTGATTGATAGCAAACTAGCCAGGCCAACGGCCGCAAGAACACCCGCCCGCAACCTCAGGTAAGAAGAAGGAAGAGTCATTTGGGAATTGCCCCCTATTGGTGCTGCTTTGGGGGGAGGAAGGAAATTTAGTCGCGCATAACGAATCTAATTGACCACCGAAGGTTTTCAATTCTCCAGGGTGTCTAGGTCCAAGAGATTAGGAGGAGTGGGCTAGCCCATATAAACTAGTCGATCGGACTAAACCAAGTGAGGGGAATGTCGTGCACTTCACAGCAAAAACTGAAGGCCGGAAAGATAACTCTCTGCCTTTAGGTTTTGTTTTCGCGTCCAACACACCTGCATGAGAGTGGGGATTCCCACCGGTACGTCAGTCACTAGAACCTCACAACGCAACAACGACGATCGGGGGAGGGGCTGCGAGCTTACCAGGCACAAGCCGCCCTTGCTCACGTTCTGCACGCGCGCCAGTGCAGGGGCGCTGGAGCGCAACGCAGATTGGTAAGGCGGAACTTCGCGAGCTTGCACGTCCAGCACTTGAGGGAAACGGGGATGCCGCCTTCGATCTCGCTCGGTGGCTCTTTTCACAGACAGCGATGATCGCTCGAAGATGGGTAGGAATAAAAGTGCTCAAATGGATTAGTTCGCCACGGCTAGGTGGATCGCCGCGTTTTTCTAGATACCGCCCGCACTCGGGCCCACCACTTTTCCCACAATCCCCGAGCGGGTGGAAACGCCCATTTTCACCATTACCAGCCGAAGAAACGCCTTCACCGTATTCGGGCTGATGCTCATGCGAGTTGCGATTTCCTTGCTGGTGAGGCCTTGCAGCAAGAGTTCTACCGTCTCTCGCTCCCGCTGGGTGAGATCAAATCGCTTGCAGATTTCCGAAAGCGCAGCCGTTCCCCCCGAAGAATTTCTTTCGAGCAGCAGGGCGATCGAAGGACGGACGCCATTATTAGGGGCGTTGTCCAGGCGGAACGTGCGACACAAGTAGTGCCGGTTTCCCGACTTGAATTCCTTTACGAACTCCAGACCCTCGGGGGACTGACGATTCACCAGACCGGAGCGGACTTTGTCGGCGAGAAAAATTTCCAATCGCTTGATCCGTTCCGGCTTGTTCGGGAAGGTTAAAATCTGGACCGCCTCCAAATTAGCCGCGACGGTGCTGAGCGAGTTATCAACGAGGAGCAGGCCTGCCTGGGATGTTCCAACCGACACGCGTATCACTCCTGTGGGCCGCGCGGATTCAACCTTGCTTAGAACCGCCGCGCCCGGAATTGAGGATGGTTCGTGAATCTAACAATTGCCAATTTGAGAGCTGTAAAGACCAACGATAGAGGAGATTTGTCCTTGCCACTTGGTTTGCGGCCGGTGCGGGCCTGAGGCATGTGCCACACAGATCCTCAGCCCCTCCAGCCACCAACCGGGGGTTCAGCGCAGTTTCCATGGCGATTTCCTACAGCTCCTCTGGGGGTGCACCGCGAGACTTCAGTACCTCACGGGCCAATACTCAGATTGATGCATTACGTCCGACGTAAAGACGGTGAGCTGAGGCTAAATCTTCTGGGGAAGGATTGAAGAGAGTGTCTTCTATTCTGGGGAAATTGTCAATAGCGCCTGGAGCCCTTATTTTCACCCCACCCGAAAGGGTTAGTTATAGCCTATGGTGGTTTAGTCCAATGGATTAATCCTAATGTGCGATTGTCACCGCCCCAGTCGGGTGTTTAAGTCTAAGCTTAGCCCGCCAGGGTGCCCTATGGGTCAGGCAAAGGGAACAGTTTCAGTGTGGTGTAGAGTAGCTGTTTCCCAACGGCGCGCTTGCCACAGTTTCATGTTGTCAACGTATTGCTTGCTCCTTCTGGCGCTTCTTCTGACGCTGGGCCTGCCGGCAACTCTCGCAGCCGAGACTTTGCCCCTGGATCATGACAAACCGGCCAGCGTGGCGCCACCCACAAAGCTTGGCAACCGGACCCCGGATGAGGCGAAACAGAAAGCGTTGGATCCCGCACAGTGTTCTCCTTCGGCTGAACCTGGCAAGGCCGGCGACAGCATAAGAATCGCTGCTCCAAACCCTGATGCAACGGTCAAAAATAATAAAGACGCAAATTCCCGGCACGCCAGCGATCTGAGTGTGAAGCTGCCGGCGCACGAGGAACTGCAGAAAGACGAGATTCGGTTGCCTGCTGACACGCAAGGCGGCGCGGAAGACGTGAACCAGGACAAAGAGAGGTTGCAGGTTGGTTTGAAGGATAGGGCCGACGAAGACCGAGAGAGTGAGCCTGAGAACGCAGTGCCGGGTTCCCCAGCCCAGTGCACTCTACCTAGTGCGCAGTCCGGTACCGGATCACCGGTTCCGCACTAGAGGCGTGCGGCAGATCTTGTGATGGGGGAGTGTTGATCTTATGTGGATGAAACGGTCGGGAAAGTTGGCTGCGATTTTGACTGCCGGAGTCGCGTTGTTCTGGGCAACCCTTGCTTCGGGACAAAATGCGGCCGACTCAGACTGCGTAGTGAGCCAAAACGGTGTGTGCCTTGATGCCGTGATTCGTAACGCGCCCGCCGATGTGGCGGCTCCCAAGCCGGCTCCCGTCACTTTCAAGAAAGGGAAACTGACAATTACCGCTGATGGAATAAGCTTGCGCGAGATTCTGAACGCGGTCAGCTCGCAAGCTGGAGTCGACATTACGCTGCCGCAGCAAGGCCTGGAAGAGAAGGTTGCAGTACACCTGGGCCCGGCATCTACGCGCGACGTCTTGGTCGATCTGTTGAATGGCTCCTCGTTCAACTACGTGATGTTGGCGTCTCCAAACGATCCTTCGGTCTTGCAACATCTGGTGCTGACCAGCCGGAGCGCGATGCCGGATGCGCCGGTCATGGCGGCGGCCGCACCACCCCAACCTGCGGAAGCGGCGCCCGCTCTTTATGGCCAAGGTTTCAGTACGGAGACGAGCGAGCCTGATAACAGCGAGGCTGAGGCGCAGCGCTTGAGGAACGCCGAGTGGGCCAGTAAGCAGGGCGCTGTTATCGATCAAATGCAAAAGGCGCGTCTCAAGCAAGAAGAGGAAGAACAGCAACAACAACAGCAGTCGCCGCAATCGGCGCCACCGGCCGCTCCCCAGCCGGAGTAGGATTGGTCAACAGCTCCCCCTAATAGGATTCCCCCGCAGTTCCCCCCTAAAAGGATTAAGCGAGGCGGCTAGTGCGATCAGGCAATTGAAAAACTAGCCCAATCGAACTAGCTTCTTGAGCTAGTGAGTTTGACTACGCAACGTGGGTACTTGGTGAAACCCTTGACTGAGGCTAAGTTTGACGGCGCGTGACCGGTTGAACCCCCCTCCCCTCGGCCGGCAGCATCCAGGAGGATCCTTACCGATATGTGTAAAAAGCTACCTCTTTTCGCTATCGCTTTGGTGACCCTGAGTCTGCTAACAGTGGGCTTGGGAGTCGCTTCAGCGCAGGACGTTTTCAAAATCAACTACTTCTCGAACGACAACACTCCCTACGCGCCGGACGCCACAGTGCGGATCGACAACCCCGGAGTGACGGGCGGGAATCTCTGCGCCATGATCTACGTGTTCGACTACGACCAGCAGCTGTCGGAATGCTGCGGTTGCCAGGAGACCCCGAACGGTCTGCGCACTCTCTCGGTTACCAAGGACCTGACCAGCAATCCGCTGACCGGTGTTTGGGAACACAATGGCGTGATCAAGGTCGTGTCGGCAGCGGTCAACAACTCGCCTTGTGATCCAAGCTCCAACGTTACCCCGACGGCTAGTCTGCGCGTATGGGTAACGCACATTCAGAACAAAGTGGGAGCCGCCTTCCCGATTACGGAGACGGAGTCTTCGGACGCGACACTCGGCACCACCGAGCTTGCTAACATCCAGGCAGAATGCGCCTTCATCGGCATCCTGGGCAGCGGGCACGGCATTTGCTATTGCGGTTACGGCGACTAGTAAGCGAGATTGGGAACGGCAGGTGTCAGTCTGCCGTTCTCAATCAGGTCTAATACATAAGGGTTATTGAGTACGGGTTAGTTCGTTTTCCCCCGCGAGCGAAGTAACGCATTTGGTCCAAAGGTCCTCGGCTAAGCCAGGTGGGTAATTGGTGAAACCCACACATAGGATTAGGCTTTGCGAAGCGCGCCTTGGCTGAAACCCTCCTCCCCTCAGCCGGCCGCGTCTCAGGAGGATCCTTACCGATATGTGTAAAAGGCTACCCATTATCGCCATTGCATTGGTGACTCTAAGCCTGCTCACTGCGGGTTTGGGAGTCGCTTCGGCGCAAGATGTTTTCAGAATCAGCTATTTCTCGAACAACTATGCGCCTGCGCCTGACGGGACTGTCCGGATCGACAATCCGGGCTTAACCTACGGCAACCTGTGCGCGATGATCTACGTGTTCGATGCCGATCAGCAGCTGACGGAATGCTGCGGTTGCGTCGAAACCCACAACGGTCTTCGCACGCTTTCAGTTAGGAGCAATTTGACAAGCAATCCGCTGACCGGCGTCATATCGCGCAACGGCGCGATCAAGATCGTGTCGGCAGCGGTCAACAATTCGCCGTGCGATCCAACAGAAAACGTCACACCGACGGCGAATCTCCGCGCATGGGCGACCCACGTTCAGAATGCCGTGGGCACAGCCTATCCGATTACGGAAACGTCATTTGACGATTCAACTCTGGGAGCAACCGAGCTCGCTAACCTCCAGGCGCAGTGCTTTTTCGTTAACCTGCTGGGCAGCGGACAGGGAATTTGCTCGTGTGGTACCGGAGACTAAGGACTCACATGACTAAGAGCGGCAAGTGCGTCTTCAATGTTGCTCTGCCGCTCTTGGTCGTGGTGCAATGCAATCTACGGCGCCAGGCACCAGCCGACCGGTAGTCTGGCGCAATTTTCGTTAACCGTAGTTGATTTTGGGGGAGGAGAAGAAACACATGAAAGTAAGGCAAGCGGTAGTGTGTCTGGCAGTGGGAGTTTGTCTAACCGGTATCATCAATAACCTTTACGGACAGGCAGTTCCCAATGATCAAGGCGACAAATCTGCAGTCGTAGCAGAAGTAAACGGCGAGAAACTTACCTTCGGCGATTTGGAGCAGCAAGAGGGCGGTCAGCTCCTCCAGGCCAGATACGCATATTACAACAGCCAGCGCAAAGCGCTGGATCAGCTCATCGACGAAAAACTGCTCGAGATCCACGCTCGCAGCAAGGGTCTTACCGTTGACCAGCTCCTCGATAAGGAAGTTTACGACAAGATAAAAGACCCGACTGAAGATCAACTTCAGGTCTACTACGAGGGGCTCGAAACCAACGAGCCGTATGAAGCGGTGCGCGACCGCGTTCTGGAACATATCCGCGAACTGCGCCACGGAAAGGCGCGCGCGGCTTATGTGGCTGACTTGAAAAAGCAAGCCACCCTGCAGGTCATGCTGCAAGCCCCCACGGCTACGCTCAATGTAAAGGACGCTTACCTGCACGGACCGAAGAATGCTCCGGTCACTCTGGTCGAATTCGCCGACTACGAGTGCCCATATTGCCAGAGAGTGAAGCCGGATCTGCAGAAACTGCAGACGGAATATGGCGATAAGGTTGCCATCGTCTACAAAGATTTTCCCTTGCCCATGCATCACCGCGCGCAGAAAGCGGCAGAAGCGGCGCGCTGTGCCGGCGAACAGGGAAAGTTCTGGGAATTTAACGACGTTCTCTTCTACAGCAAGCAGCTCGACATCAGTAATCTGAAGCAAGACGCCCACGTCCTCAAGCTCGATGAACAGCGCTTTAACCAGTGTCTGGACAACGGGACCGAGGCGGCGGCGGTGAAGAAAGACCTGGAAGAAGGCAAGCACCTGGGTCTGAGCGGTACGCCCAGTTTCTTTGTGAACGGCCATTTCATCAGCGGCGCCGTGGAATACAGTGCGCTGAAAGAAATGGTAGATCAGCAACTGGCAGTAGCGCAGAATTCATCGGCTCCTCCCCAGACCGGTTCTGCGCCGCAGCAGTTGTCGAAAAAATGACGTTCTAGTTCTTTTGGAACCTGAAACCGGCGGTGTCCTATGAAATGGCTGACGATTGTTGCCTGCTTGGCGTTTGTTCTTGGCCCTCCCCCCCAACTAAAGGCCGCGTCTGTGATCTCCGTGACGGTCTCTCCGAGCCCGATCACGGTGGCCCCGGGCGCGCAAGTGCAGTTTTCAGCCACGGTCACAGGAACCACCAATAGCGTTGTGATTTGGAGCGTCTCGGGAGCGGGATGCAGCGGCATCACCTGCGGCCAGATGTCGGCCGGAGGTGCATACACTGCGCCCGCAACCGCGCCCACTCCAAACACGGTTACGGTTACGGCACTCTCGCTCGCGGATGTCGCGGTGTCGGGGAGTGCAGCTGTAACAATTCAAGCGGCACCCAAGGTCGCAGTTTCGGTCTCGCCGACGCTTGCCACCCTGGCAGTCGGGGGCCAACAGCAGTTCTCGGCAACCGTTACGGGAACGGCTAACACCGCTGTCACATGGAAAGTTGGTGGAACCGGTTGTGCAGGAACTTCCTGTGGAACCGTCACCTCTACGGGTCTCTACACTGCTCCCCCAACAGTTCCTAATCCATCCTCGGCCCTGGTAACCGCCACTTCGGTTGCTGATCCTACGAAGTCGGCATCCGCCGCAGTGGTAATTCAGTCTTCAGGCACAATTTCTGTCACTGTGTCGCCTAATCCTGCGCAAGTTTCTGCCGGCGGGAAGGTGCAATTCAACGCCACGGTCAGCGGAGCTACGAACCAAGCCGTCACCTGGAGTGTTTCGGGGGCCGGTTGTAATGGGTTAACCTGCGGCACGATTTCGGCAACGGGATTGTACACGGCGCCCCCAGCTCCGCCGAATCCAGCGGCAGTCACTGTTAAGGCGACTTCTGTAGCCGCGCCCAGCCAGTTCGGCACCGCGACGGTAGGGATAGGGGCAGCGCTGGCGGTATCCATTTCGCCGACCTCGGCGCAAGTGAAGCTTGGGGGTCAAGTTCCGTTCACTGCGACCGTGACTGGAACTTCTAACTCTGTCGTGCTCTGGAGCCTCTCCGGCGCAGGATGCAGCGGCATCACGTGCGGCAGCATCTCCGGGCAAGGTTTGTATACCGCACCCGCAAAAGCGCCGAACCCACCGACCGTGACTGTGACGGCCACGTTGGTCGCAGATGCGACCAAGTCGGCTTCCGCTTCGGTTACTCTCGGCAGCGGCACACCGGTCGCGATCACTATCTCACCGACCAACGTAGCGTTGCACACCGCAGGACAGCAGCAGTTCACGGCGACGGTCACGGGGTCAGCAAACACCGCAGTGACCTGGACGATCACCGGCACGGGATGCGGTGGCTCAATCTGTGGCACGATAACCGCGGGTGGTTTGTACACCGCGCCGGCAACTTTGCCTCCTACTTCTCTGGTCACCGTAACCGCCATCTCGGCGGCTGATAGCACCAAATCAGCTGCGGCGACTGTAACCCTGTCGGCTTTGATCGGCGTGACAGTTTCGCCAAAAGTGATTCAGGTAGCCCCCAGCACGAGTCAGCAATTTACCGCAAAAGTGACGGGCAGCTTGAACAGCACGGTCACCTGGACGCTGGCCTGCGGTGTGCCGGGTTGCGGAACGATTTCTGCCAGCGGCTTGTATTTCGCACCGGCGATTGTTCCCATCCCGCCGACGGTGACGGTGACGGCGACTGCGCAAGCGGATCCCAGCAAATCGGACACCGCGTCCGTGACCATACAGGTTCCGATCGGTGTCATAATTTCGCCAACCAGCGTTGGTGTGACCGTGGGGGCATCACTGCAGTTCGGCGCGACTGTTGCGGGAACCCTGAATAAAGCGGTTAATTGGACTATCAGCGGGGCCGCCTGCGGATCGCCAGTTTGCGGAACTATCTCGCCCACGGGTCTGTACGTGGCGCCGCTCAGCGTGCCCAGCCCGGCTACCGTAACCGTGACGGCCACGTCAGTGGCGGATTCCACGAAGTCCGCGTCGGCCGTGGTAACGGTTCAGCCGACCAACAACAGCAAGTTGAGCAGCTTTTACGCTTTCCTGTTCAAGGGATATGACATTTTGGGCGTATATCAGGCTGCGGGAAGCTTCCAGTCCGACGGCAACGGCCATTTGACCGGAGTGGAAGACATCAACCGCTCCACTGGCGTTTCTACCAATGTCGCATTCACGGGCACATATCAGGTAGGCGCCGACAATCGAGGAACGATGACCCTGACCAGCGCACAAGGCAAGATGACCTTTGCTTTCGCGCTGGGCTCCACGGCTAAGAAAGGCCGGCTTGTCTCGTTCGATAACTCCGGCATTCGTGGATCGGGCATATTGAGGCAACAGGTTCCGTCTGACTTCAATACGTTTGCTTTAGCAAACCCCTACACGCTGAACTTGACCGGGCAGGCATTTGACGGACGAGTTGGCATGCTGGCCGACATTATCCCGAGCGGCGACGCCTTCGTCGCTGGGTCGACGATGGACTATAACGACAACGCCAACACCCAGCAATTCACCGGGTTCAACGGCGCTTACACAGTCGATGTAAATGGGCGCGGCACCTTGACACTCAACGTTCCGCAGGACTTTCAGCTGGGTCAATTCGGCGTGATGCACTTTGCGCTTTATGTGGTGTCAGCGCAAGAGTTGATTCTGGTTTCGACCGACACGCTGAACCCATTCAACGCCATCATCGCTGGCGTAGGCGAGCAACAGACGGGAGGAGGTCCGTTCCTGCCTTCCTCGTTCAACGGGAACTCGGTATTCAATCTGGTTGGCAATAACAGCGGACTGGCGCAGGCCTTCGTCGGCCGCATAAACTTCGACGGGGTGAGCGTCGCGAACGTACAATCTGACGAAAATAAGAACGGGGCCATTACCATCGACGATCTGTTTACGGCAACTTACACGGTTGCACCAAGTGGGCGGGGTATCCTGACCAAACCTGGTTTTCCTCCAACCACATGGTTGTTTTATGCGATTTCACCCAATCGGGCTTTCGTGATGGATATATCGCCTCTGGTTCTCAGCGGTGAAATGAAAAGCGAATTGGTGACGCAATTCAGCGACGCTGACGTCGTGGGTCAGTTCGCTGAGGGATCGGGAGAGCCGCAGGCGATCAGTGCAGACCTGCTGAGCGGCGTCGGCGCGTTCGACGGCGGCGGCACAGTTTCCGGTGCTCAGGACCTGAGCCAACAATTTGGGCAGACGCCAAACCAGACGTTGGGCGGAACTTACGCGGTCGGATCCTTCGGTGGCGGCAATGGCCGAGGGACCATTCTGCTCAACTCGCCGGGATCGAGTACTATTGCGTTGTGGCTGATTTCCAGCTCAGAGTTCGTGGCGCTGGATGTCGACAACGGTAATCTCGAACCTACGGTTTTGTTCTTTGAGCAGTAGTCCTGCTGCGCCTACGGGCCGCCAGGACTGCTGAGAGCGGTCTAACGTTAAGCAGTGAAATAATTAGGGGGAGATGAATGAAGAGAAGTGCTGTGATCATACTGAGCGTATTGGTCTGTGTGGCAAGCGCCGTGGCCCAGGGCAACCTGGAGGCGATCCGCGCCAAAGCTAACGCGGGCGATCCGGCTGCGGAAGTGCAGATGGGAAATATGTACGCCTTCGGTGCGGGGGTCGGGCGCGACTCACAGGAAGCAGTCAACTGGTTCAAGAAAGCGGCAGATCAGGGCTACCCCGACGGACAGTATCGCTACGGCGCGATGTTTGATGTAGGACACGGCGTTCCGGCGGACCCGGCAACGGCGTTTAAGTGGTACTCCCTGGCCGCAAAGGGCGGACTTTTGGATGCCGAATATCGTCTCGGAGTCATGTACGACCAGGGACGTGGAGTAAGAAAAGATCTGGCCCAGGCTGCCAAGTGGTACCAGGTAGCTGGCGACCATGGCCGGCCCGAAGCCCAGTACCGACTGGGACAAATGTATGAGCTGGGACAAGGCGTGGGGCAAGATTATGCCGCCGCCATGAGGTGGTACTCCAAAGCCGCGGACAAGGGCCGTCCCGAGGCAGAGTACAGAGTCGGCTACATGTACGAGCAGGGGCTGGGGGTTCCTAAGAACACCACCGAAGCGATGAAATGGTACAAGATGGCAGCCGATAAAGGCGATGCCAATGCGCATCAGGCACTCATCGCTCTGCAGAAATAGCTGGAAATCCCAGGCATGGCAGGCAATTGACGGAGAGCCTCTCAACTGACTGGTTGAGAGGCTCAACCGTTTTAAGCTCAGGGTTTACTTGTTCCTCTGGGCACAGTCAGCTCGCAGGTCGTAAAGACTCAAGTGAGCGTTCGCCGGAGTGCGGAGCTCCGGTGGAACTTCCGCCAGGGTGGGTAGACTAGCCAGAGTTTTCACACTTATCAGTCCCGCCTTTAAGTTTGCGTGTGCTGCCGCATCTGCTTCCTGCATCAGTTGGCAGCCAATTTTTTGGAGATTGGCGTCGTTTATCGTCCTGCCACGTTCCCAGGTACTGACCGCTTGCCCGTAGGCATAGCCTGTAGCCAGAACCGCGCTTTCTGGCGTGGGTGATTCTTCAGACTTTAGAGTTGAAAATGCAATCACCAACAGAAGCCCAAGCAGGATGTTCTTCATGTTAGCTTGTCTCCTTCATCGCGCATAAAGTGCTTTTCTACTCTCCAGGTATCTGTCATGTCTATCGTGGCGCGGATATCTTCCGTAGTCCTTTTCGTTTAACTTGGAGCCCTGTGTCTACACCACGGCGCTGCGTCTGTCCCAGTTACTGGGATTCACGGGCCGATACTAGCGAAATCAGCACGCAGAACGGGGCCCACTAAGAGCCTATCGGAAGATTGAGACCATCAAGCCTTTAATCTTGCCAAAGAAGCCGTGTCGTGGTTTTTTCACGGGAGCATCGGCTGGTTGGGCAGGAGGTGCCACTTGAGTTGGCATTGACTGGGCGGCGCCGGAATAGGCCAATGGCAGGTTCTGGCTCTTAGGATCTGGGGCTGGGGCCGGAGCTGGCGTCGCACGATAGACAAGAGGCGAATTGACCTGAAGGTTAAGCTTTTCGGCCTTCGTCGTCGGCAGGGTCACGCTGGCGGGAGGTCTGCTGGTGTCGGCTACCGCCGGAGTGGTCGGCTCGGGAATCGCCGGTTTCGGCGAATCGGCTGCTGGAGGCGGGCTCAGCGGGGGGAATTGCGAATTCTCCGGAGCAGCGGAGGCCAGTTCAACTGGTGGCTGAGGAGGAGCCGCTGGGCAACCACAACTTTCTGGAATCTTATCGTCAGCCGTATTCACCCGGCCGGAATGAAAAACCACGGCTTCGCCCAGCCTCAGGTTATACACTCCATCTCCCATCAACTCTGAGACCGCTGCCGGAGCCGTATTGCCGGGCAAATCCCGCACACAGGTGTTGCCTCGAGAATCAGCGCTGATCGCGTAGTGGAACTCGCCGGGACCGCGAAGCAGGATGCGGAAGTCCGGGGTCAGAATGGAGTCCGACGAGCTCTCCAGGGCGTAATGAGTCTCGAGAGCGCCGGTTCCCATGCCGACCATCATGTCGGGTCCATCTGAGGCTCGGGTCAACACGACTGAAGTTCCGGGGCAGAGGTGGATCTCGCCGCCCCGCGCCAGGCGCAGAATCACTGGCTGTTTACTGGCTCTTATTGAGGCTCCGGATGGAACTGCATTCGCCAATACAATCTTCGGCGAGCTGGCCGCACTCACCGGAACGGCCAGCGGCTGATCCACATTGGTAAGACTTGGAACAGTAGGAGGTTTGGCCGAGACTTCTTTGCTTTCCGGATGCAGCCGCACCATGAGACGATTCCCAGCGGCGTCCCAGGTGTAGCTGCAAGGTTCGAGCAGATGCACCACAATCCGCACCGTGGCGGGAGAGATCTGGATGCTGCTGAGATGAAGCGCCAAGCGGCGGTCCAGATCAATGCTGCTGATCTCTTTGCTATTTACCGCAATAGTCTTGTTGGGAACCGAGATATTCGCGTTGGGCAGAGTAATGACGAGCCGCAGCGGATCATCTTCTTTCGCGATCGTCGGCACCAGAGGCCGAGTCGAGGTAATTTCTACCGCCGGCGAATCTTCCGTCAGGATGACCTTGACCCGCGAGATTCCTGCGGGCCGCTCCAACGTAGTGGCCACAGGATGCGGCCGCTGCGCTTCAGTCTGCGCCAGGCTGCCGGTTGATATCAGCGCAGCTATCGCTGAAACGATCAGAGGGTTACGGCAGGTGTGGGCCCACAATTTCATCAGCAACAAGATTTCTCAACTTGGGGGATGAGGCGCCCTTCGGCATCCTCGGTTTTGGTTTTATTCTACGCCTTTGCTAAGGAGAGTATGTCAGGGGGAAAGGATAGTAAACGACGCCTCGGTAAAGCGCATTCATGGTGCGGCGATCTAATGTCGCTCGATTTGTAATCAGATGCGCGTTTCCGACTCGGCTTTTAGCATGCCACGGGTTCTCATCCAAAGGAAGTACACGGACGGGCTAATCACTTAGGTTAAAGCCGACGGCGATCGAAGAGTCCAACTCTCTGGGTCGTCTAAAATCATTGAAAATAAAAGAGTAGTTGATGGTTTCGGTTTCCTGCGGTTCGCGGCTTGACCTCTGAGATGCCGTCCAATAGAGTCAAATGCCGCCAGGAGTTGCCGTAGGGAACGAGGCATACGCCATTCATGACTAGGAAAAGCACAGCACCCAAGACGACCTTACGCCAAAAGACGCAGTTGATGTCCGGATCGGAAATCGAACGCACGCTGGTGCGCCTCGCCCATGAAATCGTGGAAAAGGGTGACGGGATCAATGGCCTTGGGCTCGTGGGCATTCGCCGGCGGGGAGTGCCGCTCGCTGAGCGCCTGGGCAGAATCATCGGGCGTATTGAGAATGCGCCGGTTCCGGTCGGGACGCTCGATATCACATTCTATCGAGATGACCTTTCGACGCTGGGCCCGAAGCCCGTCATCCAAGATTCCGAGATCGGGTTTCCGATCGATGACAAGGACATCATCCTGGTGGACGACGTCCTCTTTACTGGCCGCACCACGCGTGCTGCGCTGGATGCGCTGTTTTCTCATGGCCGTCCTCGCCAGGTGCAGTTGTGCGTGCTGATCGACCGGGGCCACCGGGAATTGCCTATTGAAGCCACCTATGTTGGCCGCATCGTGCAGACCACAATGAACGAAGTGATTGAAGTGAAACTGATGGAAGTGGATGATGCGGAGAAAGTTCTGCTGATGGAAAAATAGTTGGGTCCGTTAGGCCTTCGTTCTGGTCGCCCACTCCGCCTCAAACCGCTCACGATCATAGAAAGACTTCTGCGTACCGACGCCCGTCGTCGAAAGCCCCGCATAGAGATTCGCCCGCTTGACCGCCTCTTGCTCTGCCAGTCCTTCTCCCAGAAACGTTGCGAAGCTCCCGATGAAAGCATCGCCTGCGCCCGTGCTGTCTGTGCTCTTCATAGGAAAAGCGGGCAAGTGCTCCATGCTCTCGTTACCTGCGACAAGTGAGCCGTTCGCACCTAGCGTGATGATCACGCGGCGGAGCCCGCCCGAAAGAAGCTGCCGGGCGCATTTGTTTGCATCGTCGAGCGTGCTCACCCTCAGGCCCGAAATGGCCTCAGCTTCGCTCTCGTTGGGCACGAAGTAATCCAGGCCGCTGATCGCCCTAACATCGACAGGCTGCGCTGGAGCGGGATTCAGGATGCACCGAATACCGTTCTTCCTAGCAAATTTGATCGTGTAGTAGACGGTCTCGAGCGGAATCTCGAACTGCAGCACGATGCAATCGGCGCTTCTCAAAAGCTTCTCGGCGGCGTCGATATCGGCGGGTTTCAAAGTGTCATTCGCGCCTTTGACTACTATGATCCGGTTCTGGCCGGAAGGCTCGACAAAGATGGGAGCAACTCCGGTCGAGACTCCGCTGATCTGCCGCACATGCGACGCGTCGATGCCGAGTTTCTCGAAATTCGCGATCGTCGCCGGACCAAACAGGTCATCCCCGACGTGCGCGACCATGAAAACTTCGGCTCCGCAAAGTTTGGCAGCGACTGCTTGATTCGCTCCCTTACCGCCGAATCCCAAATCAAATTTCTGCCCGAAGATGGTTTCTCCGGGTTTAGGAAACTGATCGACAAAGGTGGTCAAGTCAACGTTAGCGCTGCCTACAACGGCGATGCGGGGATGCTTGGCCATGATTTCTCGTTCGGGTTGAGGCGAGGAAGGCAGAGTTTATTCGGCGTGAAGGGTGATGTCAACGGTGCTTAGGTGGGAAGCCGCTGATTACGCTGCGCCTCTGACCGCGCCGAAAAAACTCTTCAGCTTCGCCTCATCGAGCTTGCCATTTGTTCTCACGCCTGAACACAGATCAAGTCCGTAGGGCCCCACTTCTTCAATGGCTCGGGCGACATTATCCGACGTAAGGCCTCCGGCCAGAAACATGGGAATGCCGATGCGCTCTCGAATCCTCCGGCTTAGGCTCCAGTCATGGGTTCTGCCGGTGCCGCCGAGTTCCTTGACCGGAAGCTTCTGGTTGCCCGAATCGAGCAGGATGGCATCGACTTGATGCCCGATTGACTCCGCCTCGTCGATCGACTCCGGGCCAACGACGTGAATCACCTGAATGATGGAAATTCCCGGGAGAGCTTCTTTCAACTCGCGATAGCTGCCGGACGTAATCCGGTCGCAGAGCTGAACGCAATTCGTACGGCAGGTGCGGTGCTGCACAACTATCTCGGAGACATTCTGGCGTGAGGTGAGCAAGAATGTTCCAATCGGCGGGGGAACAGTTGCGGCGATCTCTGCAATCAGGTCATCGCTGATAACCCCGGGCCCACTCGGCATCTGCGAGACCAGACCCAAAGCCGAAGCGCCGCATTCCACAGCGAGAGCGGCTTCCTCAACGCTGCTGATACAGCAGATCTTTACCCGGGGCGTGCGCGTAGCTTTCATGCGGTTCTAAAAGCATAACGCGAACCGCGATGTCAGGGTTGTGTGTCTACTCGCCGTAGGGAACCCAGATATTCTTGACCTGTGTGGCATGCTCCAGAAACCAGCGGCCTTCGGCGAGCTTCGGGTCGAACCAGTCGATAGCGCGGCCTTCGTTGGTCCAGACCTGTTTCAGGTTGCCGACCGAGAATGCTTTGGCCGCGGCGGCGCTGGCTTCGTCCGTAAAGCACCAAATCGCTTCAACGTCATCGTGCTCGGCGAGCGTTTTGAGAAGCTGTGAGGCATGCCCCGTAACGATGTTTACCGCCCCGTCCGGAAGGTCGCTTGTGTCGAAAAGCTGGTACAAATCTCCAGTGATGAGCGGATAAATTTCCGAAGGAACGGCAACCACGGTGTTTCCAACCGCAAGAGCCGGCATGGCCAGCGAAAGAAAACCCAGTAGGGGAGCTTCCGTGGGACAGATGATTCCAACCGTTCCGACCGGTTCATTCATGGCCAGCGCAATATTGCGAAACGGAGGGCTGTGCACGGCGCCGTCGAACTTATCCGCCCAGGCTGCGTAAGAAAAAATGCGCTCGATCCCGAGCTCTACTTCCAGCGCGGCTTGCTTCTCTCCTGCCGCCGCCAAACGGTGGGCAATCTCGTCACGACGCTGGGAGAGATTCTCAGCGCAGTAGTAAAGAACCTGGGCGCGGTTGTGTGCTGTGGCCTTCGCCCAGGACGTGGCCTTGCGAGCGGCTTCCACCGCATTGCGAATATCTTTGCGGTTGCCGAGCGGGGCCTCGCCAAGCAACCGTCCGTCGGCCGCGCGGACTTCCATGCTGTAGCCGGAATCGGGTCGGGCCTGCTTGCCTCCGATGTAGAGCTTCACGGTACGGTCCACGGCGGGAATGCCGAACTCAACTGCGCTCTCTGCGTTTTTCTCCACCAGCGCCTTTGCCGCCGGCAGTTTCGGCGCATTTTTGAACCACGCCGGCTCCAGATACTCCAACAGACCTTCGCGGCCGCCTTCGCGTCCGTAGCCGCTCTCGCGATATCCGCCGAAACCGCAGGCCGCGTCAAAAAGGTTTGTGCAGTTCACCCAAACCACGCCAGCCTTTAGCTGTGCCGCGACGTGTAATGCCACGTTGACACTCTCGCTCCATACGCAGGCCGCTAAACCGTAAACCGTGTTATTGGCTAACTCGACAGCTTCCGCGGGTGTACGGAACGTCATGGTCGCCAGCACGGGACCGAAGATCTCCTGTTGCGCCACGATCGATGTTGGCTGCACATTGCTGAGCAGAGTCGGTGGGTAGTAAAAGCCGCGCGACGGCAACACCATCTGAGGCTGCCAGCAGGTAGCGCCTTCCGCCACCCCCTGATCGACCATCCGGCGAATGCGGTCCAGTTGCACGCGCGCCACGATAGGACCGATATCGATCGCCTTATCCAGAGGCGGACCGATGCGCAGGCTGTTCATGCGCTCGCGCACTTTAGCGATCAGAGGTTCGGCGATGCTTTCCTGCATGAGCAGGCGCGATCCTGCGCAACAAACTTGTCCCTGGTTGAACCAGATTCCATCGACCAAGCCTTCCACGGCGCTGTCCAGATCGGCGTCTTCGAAAATGATGAAGGGAGATTTTCCGCCCAGTTCAAGCGAAAGACGTTTATGGCTTGCTGCGGTTGCACTGCGGATTGCCCGGCCAACCTCGGTCGAACCGGTGAACGCGATCTTATCCACGTCGGGATGCTTAACTAGCGCTTCGCCTGTGGAGCCGTCTCCCGTCACGATGTTCACCACCCCCGCGGGCAATCCAATTTCCTGGCAGATTTCGGCAAAAAGCAGTGCGGTGAGCGGTGTGAATTCGGCAGGTTTAAGAACCACGGTGTTCCCCGTTGCGATCGCCGGGGCAATCTTCCAGGCCAGCATGAGCAAGGGAAAATTCCAGGGAATGATCTGTCCCACCACGCCGCACGGCACGTATTCCGGAAATTCCTGCTCGAGCAATTGTGCCCAGCCCGCGTGATAGTAGAAGTGCCGCGCAACCAGAGGTATGTCAATGTCGCGGCTCTCGCGGATGGGCTTGCCGTTATCCATGGTCTCGAGGACGGCGAGAAGCCGCGAATGTTTCTGAACTGACCTGGCGAGCCCGTACAAATAACGGGCCCGGGCATGCGGAGTCAACCCCCGCCATTTTGGAGCCACCTCGTGCGCCGCCCGTACTGCGGCGTCAATGTCGGCGGCTGATCCTTGCGCCACGGAGGCTAGTTTTTCTCCGTTCGAGGGATCCAGAGTATCGAGGTATCCGCCTTCCGCAGGTTCTACCCAGGCGCCGTTGATGAAATGTCCGAATCGCCGTCGGTGGCGATCTAGCCACGCTTCTGCTTCTTTAGGGTCCTCAGGTGCGGGGCCGTACTCCATGCGGACGAATTTTTCGGCAATGCTCATTCGCGTCTATTCGTTCTTGCTCTCAACTATGCGATGGGGTGGCGATACTCTGCCGAATATCGTCCCGTAGTGTGATGTTCCAACTGGCGCTCGATATCACCGAGCAAACTGCTGGCGCCGAGTCGAAAGAGGTCTGCCCGCATCCACGAGAGGCCAAGCTCCTCCTTCATCATGGCCAGCCAATCAAGCGATTGCTTCGCCGTACGAATTCCGCCGGCAGGTTTAAAACCCACTGCCATTCCGGTCTGTTGCGCATACTCACGGATAGCGCGGGTCATCACAAAGCCGACGGGTAGCGTGGCGTTGGTCGGTTCTTTGCCGGTAGAGGTCTTGATGAAGTCCGCTCCCGCCATCATAGCCACGAAGCTGGCACGCGCCACATTGCGTAGGGTTAACAGATCGCCAGCGCCCAGAATGACTTTCATGTGTGCCATTCCACAGGCTTGCTTGAAAGTCGCAATTTCATCGTAGAGCGCTTGCCAGCGGCCGGCGAACACGTGGGCGCGTGTAATCACCACATCGATCTCATCCGCTCCAGCTTCCACTGACCGGCGGATTTCGGCTACGCGCTCAGGAAATGACGACAGACCGGCAGGAAATCCCGTCGAGACCGCCGCTACACGAACGCCCGAGCCTTCCACTGCTCTCAGAGCGGTTTCTATAAAGCTGTGATATACGCAGACTGCAGCCACCTTGATCCCCAGTTCCTGGATGCCGAGCTTTTCGACGAGATGCTGCTGGATGGGTTGCACCGCCTTTGCACACAAGCGGCGAACCCGTTCATCGGTGTCATCGCCAGAAAGTGTGGTCAGGTCCATGCAGGAAATGGCGCGCAGAAGCCAGGCAGCTTGCCATTCTTTCTTTACTGTTCTTCGCGCAACGTGCGTCTGAGCACGCCGTTCCACGGCGCTGGTGTTGACTCGAACTTCTTTGACCCAATCCAGGTTGAGAGGGATGCCCGCGTTCGACAGCAGGGAACGTCCGGAGAGAGTCGCGATCGCAGTTTCACCGCGCGGGGCCTGAGTCGCGCCACTGGGGCGGCTCAGGTTATGAGCTATGTTGGCCCACGGGTTGTGATCGAGCGACATCCGAATTCCTCCAGGTGCTGCCAATTGTACGGCAGTTCCATAAGAACATGCATGGTTTGAAAGCGTCCCTCCGCCGTGACCACCGAGTTTAACCTTGACACTGCCGGATCGCACAGCTAGGCTACGGCGCGATTCTGCGGTTCCTGTGAACTGCGAGAATTCGCGGCCAGTGACAGCAGCGGAGGACCGAAGGAAGAGCGATGTTCACACCGCACAGTCTCGACGTTGCGCTGTTGATGATGATCACGAGCGCTATTTGCTGGGGCTCCTGGGCCAACACCTATAAGGTGGTAAAGAACTACCGGTTCGAGCTTTTTTACTGGGATTACGCCATAGGAATCTTCCTGATCTCGTTGATCCTCGGACATACGATGGGCAATACGGGCGGCCCATCGAGCCTGGTCGCCAACATCCATGGCGCCGACACAACCGACGTCATTTTCGCCATGGCCGGAGGCGCAATCTTCAACCTCGCGAACTTGTTGCTGGTCGCGGCCATAGATATGGCCGGTCTCGCAATTGCGTTTCCGGTTTCGATCGGAATCGCGCTGGTGGTGGGCGTCATAACCAGCTACGCCCAACAGCCGAAGGGCAATGCCGGACTTCTGGCGGCGGGTGTGCTCTGCGCCGTCATCGCGGTTGTCCTAGATGGCAAAGCCTACAGCACCCTTGCCAGCGCCAGTCACTCGACCTCGAGAAAAAGCATCATCACCTGCATTGTTTCCGGAGTCCTGATGGGCCTCTGGGCGCCATTTATGACTCGGGCGATGCCCCATGAAGTCGGGGGCGTTACGCGTGGCACGCTTGGCCCCTATGCTGCCGCCATCTTCCTGACCCTCGGCGCACTGCTCTCGTGTTTCGTCTGGAATGTTTACTTCATGAAAAAACCGTTGGTCGGGGCGCCCGTGAGCTTCGGCGGGTTCTTCCGTGGGCCGATATCAGGTCATCTTTTGGGTCTTCTCGGCGGCTTCATCTGGGGCGTTGGAATGGTCTTCAATCTCGTCGCCGCCAACTTTACGGGGGTCGCGATTTCCTATGCGATCGGACAATCGGCCCCCATGGTCGCTGCCTTGTGGGGGATCTTTGTCTGGAAGGAATTTGCGGGTGCCTCGGGCAAAGCGAAGACTTACCTCTTCTTCATGTTCGTCTTTTATTGCTGCGCGATTTTCTTGGTCGCACGCGCCAACGGCTGACGATTCTCTCCTTGTTGCATCTTGCGTCGCAGCAAAATCACAAGGCCGCGCGTTGGTGTGCGCAATAAGAGGTAAGATGTTTGGTCGAAAGCAAGAAAAAACGGGATGAATTCTAGGCTCACGGTTTCCTCTGTCCTCACCCTGGGGTTGCTCGCTCTGTCCTACTCTCATGCGCAACAGCATCCTCCAACTGTTACGCCCGCTAGCAAGGCAGGAGCATCCCACCCTCGCAAGGTTAACTTTGTAGATATCGCCGAAAAAGCCGGTGTAACCGCGAAAACTGAAGACGGAGGCGATAAGACTAAGCGCTACATCATCGAGACTACGGGCAGCGGCGCAGCTTTCGTCGACTTCGACAACGACGGTTGGCCTGATCTCTTTCTGGTTAATGGGAGCAGGCTGGAAGGCTTTCCAAAAGGACAAGAGCCCACCAGCCATCTTTATCGCAACAATCGGGATGGAACATTTTCCGATGTCACCAGCAAGGCGGGTGTCGGCCTGAAAGGCTGGGGCCAGGGCGTCTGCGCCGGCGATTACGACAACGATGGCTGGATTGACCTGTTCGTCACCTTCTGGGGGCATGACGTGCTCTTGCACAACAATGGCGACGGCACATTCACAGACGTCACGCGTAAGGCGGGACTTTGGCATGACGATGTGCGCTGGTCTACGGGGTGCGCTTTCGTCGACTATGATCGCGATGGCAAGTTAGATCTTTTCGTCACCCATTACGTCGATTTCGATCCTGCCCACGCTCCGGAGCCGGGCAGCAACGACGCTTGCCAATGGAAGGGCATTCCGGTGATGTGCGGCCCGCGTGGATTGAAGGGAACTCACAGCCAGCTTTTCAGGAACAACGGCGATGGTACCTTCAGCGATGTGAGCGAAAAGTCCGGGATCGCCAAGGCGCCGCCGTACTATTGCTTTACCGCTCTGACCGGAGACTTCGACAACGACGGCTGGCCGGATATCTACGTGGCCTGTGATTCCACACCCAGTTTGCTCTTTCACAACAACCACGACGGAACATTCACGGAAAGCGCGCTGGAGAATGGTGTCGCGTTCAATGATGAGGGCCGCGAGCAGGCCGGTATGGGGAGCGATGCCATCGATTACGACGGCGATGGCTGGCTCGACATCATAAAGACAAACTTCTCGGACGATACTGCTACGCTCTATCACAACAACCGCGATGGAAGTTTTTCCGATGTGTCCGCTGCGGCTGGGCTGGGAAGAAACCTGCAGTTCCTAGGGTGGGGCACGCTATTTGTGGATGTCGACAACGACGGATGGCCAGATATATTCATGGCGAACGGTCATGTCTACCCCGAAGTGGACACCAAGGGACTGAGCAATACGTTTCGGGAGCGCAAACTTCTGTACTGGAACGAGGGCAATGGCAGATTCCGCGATATCTCAATGGAATCGGGCCCGGGAATCAGCGCGCCCTTCAACAGCCATGGCGTGGCGGCTGCTGATTTTGACAATGATGGCTCCGTTGAAATTCTGGTGAACAACAGCCATGACCGCCCCAGCTTGCTCAAGAACTACGGAGAACATGGCAACTGGCTGCTGCTGAAATTGGAAGGGACCAAGTCCAATCGCGACGCCATCGGCGCGCGTGTAACTCTCCGCGCGGGGAATCATCAGCAGACACAGGAAGTACGCAGCGGTGGCGGCTATATTTCACAGAGCGATTTTCGTTTGCACTTCGGCGTGGGCACCGCCACGAAAGTGGATGCCGTCGAGATCCGCTGGCCCAGCGGAACCGTCCAGCGACTGGAAAACCTCGAGGTCAACCAGATTCTGCACGTTCGCGAAGCAAGCGAACCGATTCAAAAATGAATTTTCACCTATCGCCTTTTCTGCGCGAGGCGCGATAAATCTTGACAACCGCGCGCCAGTCACGTTATATGACCGGACAATAAATAGGGAGCCTTCGCGCATGCTTGACCAACGGCGCCCTTGTTCGCCATTCGCGCGGTGGCCGCCAAACGTGGGGGAAATGATGCTGACCAAGAACACGCTTCTTGCCGTCGTGGTGTCTTTGCTCGGGTTGTCCATTTGCCCACTCCTATACAGCCAGGCGAACGGGAGTTTTTCGGGCACCGTCTCCGACAAAACTGGGTCCGTCATCTCAGGGGCCGCGGTGAAAGTCACTTCGCAAGGGACGGGTGTCTCTCGCGAGGCCACGACTGACGATACCGGCCATTATCTCGTTCCGCTTTTGCCGGTCGCCTTCTATACCGTGCGAGTAGAATCAAAGGGCTTCCAGCCAGTTGAGGAAAAGGATGTTCGGCTGCAAGTCGATGAGCATCGCGAGCTGGACTTCACACTTTCGCCCGCGTCGGTAACCGAGGCGGTTGAAGTGACCGCCGCTGAAGTGGCTGTCGAAACCACGACTCCAGCTTTGGGCCAGGTGATTACTTCCCAGCAGGTCGCCGATCTCCCGTTAAACGGTCGTGACTTTGTCCAGTTAGCGACTTTGACGCCAGGCACAACTCAGGAGACCAACCCCAACAGCTTCTTTGCCGGTGGCGCCACCAGCGAGGCCTCGGCCCGTGGCTCGTTCTCGCTTTCCGTCGGTGGATCGCGCCCGCAAAGCACGGACTGGCTGCTCGATGGCAACGACAACAACGAACTGACATCTGGGGCGATTGCGATTTTGCCTTCGATTGACGCCATCCAGGAATTCAAGGTTTTGACTTACAACTACTCTGCAGAGTACGGCACTCGTGCGGGTCCGACGGTGCTGGTTACGACGAAATCGGGCACGAATAACTTCCACGGGTCGCTATTCGAATTCTTTCGCAACACCAAGCTCGACGCGCGCAGCTTTTTCGCCGCGACCCGGGAGCAGTTCAATCTGAACCAGTTCGGAGGGGCGTTCGGCGGTCCCATCCAGAAGGACAAAACCTATTTCTTTCTCGACTATCAGGCCAAGCGGCAGCGGCATGGAATCGAATCTACCGGCTTAGTCCCCACCAGTGCAATGATGAATGGGGATTTTCGTGCGGATCCACTGGGTGTCCACCTTATCAACCCCTACGCGACCGGGGTTGATCGTGCGTTCCAGTGCGTGCCGGGAACAGAAAATCTGCCGGTTCCGACTACTGAACCCGTGGGTCCAAGCGGAACCCAGGCTGCGGGCGCTGATTGCGACGTAGTTCCGTCCGCCCTGTTCGATCCGGCAGGCCAACAGCTGATCCGGCTTTATCCGGCGAACAATGTTGCCGCAGCCGGGCATCAACTTCACCAACGCGCCCGTGAGGAGCCTCAACGAGGGCGAGTTCGACATCCGCGTAGACCACAACTTTTCCAGCAAGGATTCCGTGTTTGCACGCTTCAGTTACGATCAGGCAAACTCGCTCGTCCCTGGGGGTTCCTCGCCAACAGGTCCTACCGGATTCGCGGAAGCCACTCCCTTCGGCAGCACGCAGAACATCTCCAATCACGGACGTAACGTGGCCATCTCGGAAACCCATATTTTCTCCAGTAACACAATCAATCAGATCAACGGTGGCTTTAACCGGATCTTCAACTTTATTAAGTCCTACGGCTACGGCACATGCGAAGGCAACAAAATCGGCATCCCGAACGCCAACCTGGACGCCGTATGCAACCCCGGTGGGCAGGTTCCCGGGATCGTGAACCAGTCCTCACAATTCTGTATAAGCTGCGGTTTGACTTCGATCCAGCCGCCGACCGGGAGCTACTGGTCCCTGGGAGATCGCGGATTCGCTCCCTTCCAGGGCGGAACCAACGTGTTCGCCATCTCCGATTC
The DNA here is from genome assembly GCA_963759395.1 of uncultured Acidobacteriota bacterium. GTDB lineage: Bacteria > Acidobacteriota > Terriglobia > Terriglobales > Acidobacteriaceae > CAVWZH01. The sequence continues at coordinate 2,152,149 of CAVWZH010000007.1, forward strand.
GTTCGATATGATTCGCGGCAAGCACGATATCAGGATCGGCGGATCAATTCGCGCCATGCAGATGAATGTGCTCACCAACGGCTATCAGGACGGATTTTTCGCTCTTGGCACGCAGACCCAGGACCCCATGGCGGATCTCCTCATGGGCCTGTATGTCTTCGGGGAGCATGATCAGACGTTCCAGGGCGCGACCACTGGCCGGCGCTGGAAATTGTTCCGTCCCTATGTACAAGATGATTGGCGAGCCACGCCGAACCTGACCGTTAATCTGGGTCTGGCATGGGCCTTGCAAACGCCCATCGTCGAGGCCGCAAATCGGCAAGCGAATTTTGACTTTAACAGCACTTGTACACCGCAACCGACGTGCAACCTCCTCGTTCCGGGGGTGAACTCCGACGCGCGAGCGGGTATCCAATTCAATAAGACGGCTCTCGAACCTCGGATCGGCCTCAGCTGGAAGGTGCTTGGCAGCCAAACTACAGTCCTGCGGGCCGGGTATGCTATCTACCATGACTCCTCGTGGAACATCGGTGGGCAGGGACTGCAGCAGAACCCACCATTCCAGGCTTCGTCGGCGATTGGTCCCTTCGGGTTCCCAGGCTCGTGTCCGGCCCCGGTATTCCCCAGTACGGTGCCTGGCTCGTTTTGCGCTATCTCAGGAGGGTGGCCCGTTGGTTCCGGGGTGTTTAATGCTCCCCCGACCGTTGACACTTTCTTTGGTGTCCTTCAGTCACAGAATACCAACTTCAAGCAGGGCATGATTCAGCAGTTCACCTTGAACCTCGAACATCAACTGCCGGGCAACGTCGTGCTCACCGCCGGGTATGCCGGATCGCGCAGTTCGCACATCCTGGTCAACGGGTTGAACTTGAACGTGCAATCCCCCTCGGCGTGCGGAACTGTCGCGGGCTACACTCTGGGCTGCGGTCAAGTCGTTAATCCAAACTTCGCGGCGTTTAGCTATATCTCCAACTTTACCGACACGGGCGCGGCTCGCTATGATTCACTGCAGGTCAAAGCTGAGACCAAGAGCGCCAAACACGGCCTCTACATGCTTCTGGGTTATACCTATTCCCGGACTTTCGATTCCGGGCTTCCCGACGGTCTTGGCAGCTCCAGCGGAGCCACCTATTGGCCTTTGCCGGGATCCAACAGAGCCGATTGGGGCCTGTCTGCACTCAACCTGAACGACCAGTTCACGGCCAGCGTGCTTTATGACTTGCCCTTCGGCAAGGGCAAGCAGTTCGGTGGCAACTCGAGCGCACCAGTCAACGCGGTCCTAGGGGGGTGGTCGGTTAACGTGATTGAACGGGTCCTTTCAGGATTTCCGGTTTTTGTGTACGACAGTGCCAATAATTCCGGAGTACACTTCCAGGACAATTTCGCCAACTTGAACCGCCCGGACCAGATTTGTGATCCCAAGGCAAGCAATCCGACCTTGAGCAAGTGGTTCAACACACAGTGTTTTGTTCCAGCGCCGGCAGGACAACTTGGAACCGCCGCCCGCGCTCCGGTCTACGGACCGGACTTCGTAAACACAGATTTCTCGGCGATCAAGAACTTCCGGATTCGCGAGCGTTTGGGTGCGCAATTCCGGGCTGAGTTCTTCAACCTCTTCAACCATGCCCAGTTCAATGCGCCTGGGGCTTCCGGCGGAGTGACCGGTGCAGACCGTAATTCCCCGGGCACCTTTGGTGTAATTACTCAAACCGTCGGGAACCCGCGCGTGATTCAGTTCGCCCTCAAGCTTACGTTCTAGGGCCAGGCGGGCGCGAGGTCTGAACTTCGGACCCAAAATGTGTGGAGTGGATTGGTGCGCTTTACGGTCGCTGCGGGTCAGGCGGCGGCCAGGTAGACGTAGCGCAGAACAAAAAGCGCGGTGAGGACCCACATGACTGGGCTGACCTCGCGATACTTTCCCGCTGCGACCTTCACGATCGAATAGGAAATCACGCCCAGGCTCAACCCATTGGCAATGCTGAAGGTCAGAGGCATGGCTACCATAGTCAGGAATGCCGGGAAGGACTCGGTGAACTCCGACCAATCGACTCGCGCAACAGATTGCGTCATCAGCGCCCCGACCAGGATGAGCGCCGGGGCGGTGGCAAAGGTCGGAATGGCGACGGCAACCGGAGAAAAGAAGGCGGCCACTACAAACAGACCTGCAACCACCACGTTGCTGAGCCCTGTCCGCGCTCCGGCGGCAACTCCGGCTGCGCTCTCGATGTAGCTAGTTACAGTCGACGTCCCCGCGAGCGAGCCTACGATTGTGCCTACGCCGTCCGCCAGCAGAACCCGGCCAACTCTCGGTATCTGCCCGTCCTTGACGAACCCAGCCTGCTCGCAGACTCCCATCAGGGTTCCCACGTTGTCGAAAAAGTCCACGAATAAGAAGGCAAAAATGACTTCGAGCAATCCCAGGTGCAGCGCACCGCGTAAGTCGAGCTGGAAAAGCGTGCTCCCGGGATGAGGCCATGCAAGCAGGGCTGACGGCAAATGCGCAAGCCCGCGAGCAAAACCGAACAATGTCGTGCCAATGATTCCCAGCAGAATGGCTCCGCCGACCCTGCGGGACATCAGGACCAGCGTCAGCACGATACCCAGGCAGGCTGCCTGGACTTCGGGGAGAGAGAAATCGCCAATGCCGATTAAGGTTGCCGGATGGGCGACCACCAGCTTGGCATTATGCAAACCAACGAACGCAATGAACAGTCCGATCCCTGCCGCAGTGGAGTGTTTCAGGCAATCCGGAATCCCGTTGACGATCTGTTCCCGTATGCGGGTGATGGTCAGAAGAACGAACAAGACGCCAGAGAAAAAAACGGCGCCCAGCGCGGTGCGCCAGGGGATGCCCATACCGAAACACACGGAATAGGTGAAATATGCGTTCAGAGACATCCCCGGCGCCAGGGCGATGGGGTAGTTGGCGTAGAGTCCCATGACCAGAGTCGCTACTGCCGACGAAACGCACGTGGCGAAAACGACGCCTTCGACCGGAATTCCAGCCTGGGCGAGGATCTGCGGATTCACCACTACGATGTAGGCCATCGTCATGAACGTGGTCAATCCGCCGAGAAGTTCCCGCCTGATGGTGGTTCGGTTTTCCGCGAGTTTGAAGTAACGTTCGAGCAAGTTTTCCAGTGGGTGCGCCACCGCGCGAAAACCGAGCGCTTGGAAATCGTGAAACTTAGTCGGGCATGTTGGGCGGGTCATTTTAGCCGCTCAACCCGCGATCGGCAAATTGCGGTTTGCTATGATACGCGCGTGGCGCGACATGCTGGTCGCCATCGCAAGGAGTCATCCTCGAGTGATGAGACTGCAAGACTTTAAGCTCGCTGGCAGCCGAGGTACGAAATGAAACTGGCCCGCTTTTTGTCACTGATAGGAGCCATGCTCCTGATAGCATGCTTTGCCGTTTGGGGCCAGGAAAAGCGCAAGGTCATTATCGACCAGGACGGGGCCGGTCCCGGCGGGACGGACCAGCAATCCATACTGCTTTTCATTCAGTCCCCGCAGACTGAAGTGCTGGGTATCACGTTAGTGACCGGCGATCAATGGTTAAAAGAGGAAGTTGCCCACACTTTGCGCATGCTCGAACTGATCGGACGAAGCGACATTCCGGTAGTGCCGGGAGCAGAGTATCCGCTAGTGAGGAGCAAGGAGGAAACTGAACTCCTGGAACAGCAATATGGCACCTTTGCCTGGCTGGGAGCGTGGACGCCGCGCTTTTATCACCCGCCTGATGACCTGGGAGCCATGCCGGAAGGGAAGCCCACGACCAAACCTGCCGACGAAGATGCTGCTCACTACCTGGTGCGCATGGTTCACAAGTTCCCCCACGAAATAACCATCTACGAGGGCGGTCCGATGACCAACCTGGCCCTCGCTATCTCGATCGACCCTGCATTTGCGGGTCTGGCTAAGGAATTAGTTTTTATGGGCGGCAGCCTGAATCCCGCGACTAGCGATCCTGAGTTCATGAACACGCCACGGCGCGAATTCAATCTCTGGTTCGATCCGGAGGCGGCGCACGTGGTGCTTCGGGCCCCATGGAAAAGAGTTGTTTGCACGCCGGTAGATATCTCGGTGAAGACGAGACTGACAGCTGAATTGATCTCACAGATTAGAGCGGGCGGCTCGCCCGCCGCACGGTATGTTGGTCAATATGCCCGTTTGCATGGTGAATACAACTATTTGTGGGACGAGCTTGCGGCGGCAGCGTGGCTCGACCCCAGCTTGATTACAAAAACCGAAACCCGCTATATGGATGTCGATCTCAGCCGCGGCGCCAGCTACGGCAACACGCTGACTTGGATCGATCTGGATAAACCAAAGCTCGAGGTCCGGCCGGTCGAGATACAAGTCGATCTCGACACCCAGAGGTTCTACAAGATGTTCGTGGAGTCGCTGACAGCGCCCACGCCGCAAGCGCACTAGCACGGCGGCGATGGAAGTCGGCGCCCTGATTCCACCGCACCTCCCCGCCGGGAGGGCACGACCCGCATCTATAATGGTCGCAATGTTCGCCAGGAATTCTCGAAGAGTCCTGTTATTGCTGGCGGTTCTGGCGGTGATTTCCCCCCACGACGCCGCCTCGCAGCGTACGGGTGCAACGAAACTCGCCGCTGACGACACGCCAGACGCCCATCTGGGCAAGGGTTACGACGCGCTGCGGCAGGATCGGTACGAAGTGGCGGCAAGCGAATTTCGAGCCGCACTGGAGCTCGATCCCAAGTTGACTCTGCGGGCGCGGTTTCCCCTGGCGGTTGCCCTTTTTGAAATGCACAAGGGCGACGAGGCCCGCCGCGAACTTGAAGCCGTACGCCATGAAATCGGGGACCATCCGAATGTCTCGTATTATTTGGGCCGGCTTGACCTGGAAGATCACAACTTTGATGGCGCGATCCGGAATTTAAATAAGGCCATGGCCAAGCCACCTTTTCCTGACACCGCCTACTACCTCGGATTCGCCTACTTCAGGCAGGGGGATTTAGCCGCGGCAGAGAAGTGGCTAAAAGAAGCGGCACAAGCGGATCCGCAGGAACCTCGAGTGCAATACCAGCTGGGGTTGGTATATCGGAAGCAAGGGCGTGAGGAGGAAGCGAAGAAAGCCCTGGCCCTTTCCGAGGAACAGCGGCAGCGAGATGCCGATCAAAGCAAGTTGCAGCTGGAATGCGCGCAGAAGCTGGATCAGGGTTCAAAAGAAGATGCTCGCGCTCTATGCGACCAACTGTATGACCCCGACAACGCCGACAAGCTTACCGCGCTGGGCAGCATCTACGGCCAGCATGGAAACCCAGAAGATGCGCTCAAACCCTTTCGCCGAGCTGCAGAACTGGCTCCGCAATCTCCGCAGACCCAATACAACCTCGCCAGGGCTTACTATCAGCTGAATCAGTACGAGGCGGCACGCACACCGCTGGAAGACGCTCTTAAGCGATGGCCTGACCTATTCCAGTTGAACGCTCTCTACGGAGCTGTTCTCTTGAAACTTGGGGAGAACCTCCCCGCGTACCAGGTGCTCCGCCACGCACACCAGCTCAATCCACAAGACCCCGGAACTGCAGATCTTCTGTACGTCACTACTTTCGATCTCGCGCAGAAGAGCCAAGCCGGTGGGAAATATTCTGACGCATTGCGTTATTTCGACGAGGCTTCGAAGCTGAAGCCTCAAGAACCCGCACCCCACCGGGGAATGGCCGAAGTGTACGGCGTCACTGGCCGCCAAGCGGAGGCAACCGCACAACAAAGGGAAGCCGAGCGCCTGTCAAAAGGCCCAGGCGGACTCCCGTAGCGAAATTGTGGCGCTATCGCAACCGGCCAAGGTTTACAATTGCCCGCCAATCGGTTGCGAATTATGTCCCGCATACCCGAAGGAAGAACCCATCGCCGCACGCCCGTAAATCCGCATCTTCTCTCGGAGGTTTTCGGCCTCCAGTGAGCCACGCGAGTTCTTTGCCACCGACTTTTCGGGCCGTCGATCTCATTCGCAAAAAGCGGGATGGCGGCGCACTCTCGAGCGCCGAGATCGAATATCTAGTGAATGCCTCCACTCACGGGCACGTCCCGGATTATCAGGTAGCTGCGTGGCTCATGGCGGTAGTCCTCAAAGGAATGACGCGGGAAGAAACCGCTGCCCTCACTCATGCCATGCTGTATTCCGGCGAAGTGCTCGACCTCAGCTTCCTTCCCGGCAAGAAGGTCGATAAACACTCCACCGGAGGAGTGGGGGACAAGACATCGCTGGTGTTGGCCCCGCTGGTTGCGGCCGCAGGCGTTTTCGTCCCGATGATTAGCGGAAGAGGACTAGGTCACACCGGCGGTACGCTGGACAAGCTGGAATCCATTCCAGGTTTCAACGTAAACCTGCCAGTCGCGGAGTTCCATCGTGTTCTCCAAACTTGCGGCTGCGCGATGATCGGCCAAACCGTTGAAATTGCTCCAGCGGACCGAAAGCTCTATGCCTTACGCGACGTGACCGGAACGGTCGAAAGTCCCTATCTGATCTGTGCCTCCATCATGAGCAAGAAGCTGGCCGAAGGGACCGATGCTCTGGTATTGGACGTGAAGACTGGTTCCGGGGCTTTCATGAAGAAGGAAGCAGACGCCGTGTTCCTCGCCGAACTAATGGTCGAAACCGGGGAACGAATGGGGAAACAGATGGTGGCCCTGATCACCAACATGGATGAACCACTCGGCCGCATGGTTGGGAACGCGATGGAAGTCCAGGAGTCGATCGAGTTGTTGCGCGGCGGTGGCCCGCCGGATTTGCGCGATCTGTGCCTGGAATTAGCGGCCTGGATGCTGTATTTGGATGGAGCATCGAAAACCGTCGCGGACGGCAGGCGGCGGGCGGAAGAGATCATCGCTTCTGGCAAAGCATTGGCGAAATTCCGCGAGATGGTGGAATTGCAGGGCGGCGACGTTCGCACCATCGACGATCCGAGCCTACTGCCCACCACAAAGCACCGCGTAGATGTGCCAAGCGCTCGGGCCGGTTACGTTACAGCAATTCAGTGCGAAGACGTAGGCACTGCCTGCGTCCTCCTGGGCGGAGGCCGGGAGCAGAAAGAGCATTCCGTCGATCCCGCAGTGGGCATCGTGGTGCACAAGAAGATCGGGGACAAGATCGCCGAAGGAGAGCCGTTTTACACCATTCACTGCCACTCTGATGCGCAAGCGGCCCGTGCGAAAAAACTGCTGGAAGAAAGTTATGAAATCGCTGACATTCCACCCGCCCACAAAAAACGGCTGATTCATCGCGCCATTCACAAAGGGGAACACTAGATGGGACGATTTACGGGCATTCTCGGTTTGCTCACCATGCTGGGCCTGGCGTATTTGTTTTCCACGAACCGCCGCGCCATCAATAAGAAAACGGTCGTTTGGGGCCTCGGCTTGCAAGTGGTATTCGCGATATTCGTTCTCCGAGCCTCCATTGGGCGCGAAGTGTTTGAAAAAGCGGGCGACGCCGTCAATCGCCTGCTCAGCTACTCTTACGCGGGATCGGAATTTGTGTTCGGCACTCTCGGAAAGCGCTCTTCCCCCTTGGGTTTTGACTTCGCCTTCCAGGTGTTGCCCACCGTCATCTTCATCGCGGCTTTCTTCGCCGTTCTCTATCACTACGGCGTGATGCAGGTCATCATCAAACTGGCGGCGAAGGTGATGACTCGTTTCATGGGGGCCAGCGGCGCCGAATCGCTCAACGTGGCAGCCAGCATTTTCATGGGGCAGACAGAGGCTCCTTTGACGATCCGCCCGTTTCTTCCCGACCTCACCCGTTCCGAGCTGATGACAGTCATGACTAGCGGCATGGCCCATGTGTCGGGTGGAATCATGGCGGCTTACATCGCGTTTGGCATCGAACCCAAACATCTTCTGAGCGCGGTAATCATGACCGCGCCCGGTACGATTCTGATGTCAAAAATGTTAGTGCCCGAAACCGAGATCCCCAAAACCGCCGGTCGCGTGGTCATGAGCGAGAAGGAGGTTAACGCCGAAAAAAGGGAAAACCTGCTCGGTGCAATCGCACGCGGCACCACTGATGGTTTGCACCTCGCGCTCAACATTGCTGCCATGCTAATTTCTTTCTTGGCATTGATTGCACTGGCGAACGGCATCCTGGGCGGAATTCACAACCTGCTCGGCGTCGCCTGGTTCCCCTCAAGTTTGCAGCAGATATTTGGCGTACTGTTCGCCCCGATCGCGTGGGTGATTGGGATTCCATGGCGTGATTGCCCGGCCATCGGAAATCTGCTCGGCACGCGCATGGTGTTGAACGAATTGGTGGCCTTCTCGATGTTGGGTCCACAAAAAGGCGTGCTCGATCCCCGCTCGTTTACCATCGCGACCTTCGCGCTTTGCGGATTCGCTAATCTGAGCTCGATTGGAATTCAGTTGGGCGGCATCGGGGCGCTCGCGCCCAACAAGCGCGGCGAACTGGCTCGTCTGGGAATCCGCGCCATGCTGGCCGGAACCATGGCCAATCTAATGTCGGCTTCGATCGCGGGTATGCTTTTGTGAGCCTTGGTGGCTTAGGGCTTGGCGTGAGCTAATTCGGCGAGCACTTCATCCGTGGTAACGATTCGAGCCCCCAGCTTGCGCAGCTCAGAAAGAGTCTGGCCGCCGGCTTCCGCGGTCAGAGTTTCAATGGCGTCGCGCACCACTGCTACCCGGCGTTTGCGTTCCAGCAGGCCCTTTGCCGCCAGGCGCACGCAGAATTCTGTGACCACCCCGAATACCACGACCTCTGCTCCTTGCTCCAGGCGCTCAACCAGAGCGTGCGCGTGATGAGTTTCAAAGATGTCCAGCGTCTGTTTTTCGAGGATGATCTGCTGGTATTTCGAAAGATCCTCTGGAAGCCTTTGACCCGGATCATTTTGGATCCGGAAATACGTGTCGGCGAGCGCCTCCGGCAGAAACTCCGCACCTGGTGTTCCCTTGATGCAGTGCGGTGGAAACTGCTGAAACTCGGGGTCATCAACCGCGTGAAAGCAGCCGTGAGAGATCAGAAGGACGTGGTTGCGGCGAGCGGCGTCAGTCAATCTCCGGATATTTGCCAGCAGCTTCTCGGCTCCAGGAACGTAAAGCTTACCTCCGGGCAGCATAAAGTCGGCCTGAACATCCACTTCCCAGAAAATAAAGTCACGCGATCGCATCCGGCTCTCCATCATTGTGCGCGGTTGTAACCAAGACAATTATGGCAGGCCCAGGGATGCGGCGACTTTTTTCCGGTACTCCCGAGCTTTGGCCAGTACTTCCTCTTCATTAATGGTCAGCAACTTGCGGTCACGCATAACTACCCGACCGCCGACGACCACTGTCTGTACGTCGCTGGCTTTCAGCGCATAGGCAAGTTGCGCATAGACGTCGTACATCGGCACGGCGTTTGGCTCGTCAAGGCTGATCAACGTCAAGTCGGCCTTTTTTCCTGCTTCCAGCGACCCGATGTCTTTCCCCATGTGGAGTGCTTTGGCGCCATCGATCGTCGCCATCTCAACGACTGCTTTTGCGTTCAGCGCCAGCGGATCCATTCGCGTGATCTTCGCCAGCTTTGCCGCCAGGTCCATCTCCTCCATCAGGTCGAGATCATTGTTGCTGCCTGCCGGTCCGTCGGTGCCAAGCCCGACTGCGACTCCTGCCGCGCGCAGCTCCGGCACAGGCGCGACGCCACTGGCAAGCATCATGTTGCTGGAGGGATTGTGGACACACCCGACCTGCCGCTGCGCCAGAATCTTGCGATCGGCGTCGTCCACAAAGATGCAGTGTGCGGAGACAACGTCGGGACCCAAAATGCCGATTTTGTCCAGATACTGCACCGGCGACATCCCATTCTGCTTTTCGCTGTCGTCCCTTTCCTTCTTCATTTCCGCCATATGGATCAAAATCGGAGCGCGATATTTCCGCGCCAGTGCAGCGGACTCCTGCAGTGTTTTCTGCGAACAGGTGTAGATCGAGTGGGGCGCCACTGCAGCATGAATCAGGGGATCACCCTGCCACTTTTTCAAAAATCTCTCGCTGTAGGCGAGCATTTCCGCTTCGCTCTTGTTATCCGGCGCAGGGAAATCAATAAACGTTTCGCCCAACACGCCGCGCATCCCGGCGGCTTTGGTTTCCTCAGCCACCGCGTCCTCAAAGTAGTACATGTCGGCAAAGGTGGTGACTCCGGAGCGAATCTGCTCGGCAGCGGCCAGCCGCGTGCCCCAACGCACGAATTCCTCGTTCACATTCTTCGCTTCGGCAGGGAAGATGTATTTGTAGAGCCAGTCGTTCAGGGTCACGTCATCATGCAGGCCACGCAACAGAGTCATGGGCACGTGGGTGTGGCCGTTGATGAAGCCCGGCAAGACCAGCGTGTCTTTGGCGTCGATGATCTGCGCGGCGTTGTATTTGGCTTCGAGTTCGGCGCGGGGGCCGACCGCGGCAATCGTGTCACCTCTTATCACTACCGCTCCATGCTCGTAGATGGTTCGGGCGCCGTCCATAGTGATAACTGTGCCGCCGGCTACAATGAGGTCGGCCTTGTCTTTGGCCGCCTGCGCGGAAAGAGAAACTGATAGAAGAGAGACAACAAAAACCAGAAGCACAGATCGCCAAAGGGACATGTCTTGCCTCAGCGGCCAAGGCCGCGACTCATTTTACCCGGTTGTCAGTTTGTGGAGATGGCCTGGACCATTGAGTAGGCGTTAACGAGTGTCCAGAAGCTTGCCGTCGTTCCTGTTGACCCTAAGTTGGCGTGCGATAATGACTCTGCCTCGCGCTGGCCCCGTAGCTCAGATGGATAGAGCAGCGGTTTCCTAAACCGTTGGTCGGCGGTTCGACTCCGCCCGGGGCCTCCAGACTCGCCTTCGATTTTCGTTCCACCTGTGCTCAGCGTCACGTGGCTCAGTGACAGGTGTCCTTCAGACTGGGCGGATTTAGGAACATCCTAGGGAATGAAGGACCTGAGCGTTGGCATAGTCCTTGCTGAAAGGGGTGTCCGATGACTCTGGACAAGAGATTCCGACTGGTGTGGCTAATGGCTGCCGCCTTGACGTCTGCGGTGTCGGTGGCCGCGCAGGACAGCCCCCCTTCGCCCAGACTAGCTCCCATTGAAGGAAGCCAGATTTTCCACAATTATTGCGCTGCGTGCCACGGTAGCGACGGGCGGGGGCACGGCCCGGCGGCAGGTGCGCTCAAACATAAGGTTCCTGACCTGACTGCGCTTTCCAGTAAGAATGGCGGTACTTTCCCGCGCAGTCGCGTGAAGTCGTATATCGAGGGGGCCGGCGAGATACCCGCCCACGGCTCTCGCGAAATGCCCATCTGGGGACCGATTTTCCACGACTTTGAATGGGATCAAGATCTTGGCGAAGTTCGGCTGCAGAACATTACGGATTACGTAGAGTCTCTGCAGCAGAAGTGAAAATGGGGTCGCCGAAACTAGTCTGGCGTCTGTCTTTTGGAAACACCTTGTCATTCCCCGGAGGGCTCGCTGCGCTCAGCCTCGGGATGAAAAACGCAGCCTTTCTCAATTCTTAGTTGCTCAGTCACTTCAGCGGCCCGGTTCGCTGGCCGGTAACATCAATGTGCACCAGGATCCGCCCGGTCGCGGGAACCAATATGTCCTTGCTCGCCGGCGGTTCGCCTTCACTCCAGTAATTGAGTGTGTACTTGCCGGGAGGTATGTTGCCAATATGGAAAGTGCCATCGCTCTCAACGGTGGCATAGTACGGGCTTGCTACAACAAGAATCGTGCCGCGCATCTCTGAGTGGAGAGGACAGCGCACGTCGACCACCCCCGGCCGGTCAAAAGTAACAGACCTGCGCATGCCCCGAGCGTAGTACCCCAGGTTGAACTTCTTCACGCTCGAATCCGAATAAGCGCCGTGGGCAATCTGGTCTTCATTGACCATTTGCACCGTCTGGCCGGCCACTACGATCAGCAGGCGAGGAACAAACTGGCTGTTATGCTGCGTCAGAGCAGGAATTTTCCTCGGGATGGAGAATTTTGTTGCGCCATCCAGCCATACAACTCCCGGCTGGCTTGAGGCCGAGCCACGTTTGCCGGCCGACCCTGCCTGCGCGGTCCCGTCTACGGTACCGGCGACACCCCAGTGAGTAACGAGAACGCACGTCAAGACCAGCGCATGATGTTTCATGCGGCCATCTTCCTGCTGCTGCAAGGCCGAAACCGAAAGAATCCCACTGTAAAATCATCGGCTTTTCACGCGCCGGCTTTAGCGAGGCTGCTCCCAGGCCTGAAGGCAGCGGTTTTGCAGCGTTAGTTGCTCAGCATCTCGCGTATCATGTACGGGTCTATGCGGGCGCTCCGTGAAATCTTCGCCCAAACCTTGAGCACTCTGTGGGCCCATAAACTGCGCTCGTTCCTGACCATGTTCGGGATTGCCTGGGGAGTAGGTTCCTTGCTTCTCCTAGTCGGGTTGGGCGAGGGTTTTCGTTCCGGTAACCGGAAGCAATTTGCACAAATGGGCGAGAACGTAATGTTCATCTGGTCCGGCCGCGCGCCTGCCCTGAACGGCAGTTTCACTGGTCTGCGCCAATACTATCTGACTTACCGCGACTATCTCGACATCATGCGAGAGGCGCCCAGTGTGCGGCTCGCCGCTCCCGTCATCTCACGAAGCGATGTGCGCGCGGTCAGCGACTATTTCAATAGCAGCGGTCAACTCTTGGGCGTTCCTGCCGACTTTGCCGACATTCGCTATTTGCCCATCGCCGATGGCCGTTGGCTCAACGAACTGGACGATGCTCAAAAACGGGCCGTGGTCGTGCTGGGCGATGAGGCTCGCCGTACGCTGTTTCTGGGACGGCGGGCCGTGGGCAACACCATCCTGTTAAACGGGATCCGCTTCCAGGTCATTGGAACCGTGGCGCGCATCGGGCACGGAGACAACAACACGTTGAATCTGCGGATTTTCGTGCCCTATCGAACTATGCGGAATTATTTCCCTCCCTTGAACGTGGGAGAAGTGCAGGACGCCATCAGCTACATCAATTATCAGCCCAAGAGCCGGGATCTGCATGAAACCGCCAGGCTCGAAGTGCACAAGATCATCGGCCGCAATCACGGATTCGACTATCTCAATCAGGACTCTTTCGACGAGTGGGACACCGTCCGGACAGTAGATCAGATCGGTAAGATCTTCGATGCAATGAACGTATTCCTGGGCAGTGTCGGACTGGTCACGCTGGCCCTCGGCGCCATCGGGATTATCAACATCATGCTGGTCGCGGTCGCCGACCGCACTCGGGAGATCGGCCTGAGAAAGGCACTGGGTGCGACCAATCGCGGAATCATGTTCCAATTTTTTGTTGAAGGTGCGCTGCTGACGCTGCTCAGCGGTGGAATCGGGATCGGCGGCGCGGCAGCCCTAATGGCGACCCTGGGCACGTTGCCTTCCCCTCCCGGCTTCGACACGCCCAAGCTGGTGCCCATGACGGCGGCTCTTGCCCTCGGTTCACTCTCTTTTGCGGGCATCGTGGCCGGCCTATATCCAGCCCGGAAAGCCGCGGCGCTGCAACCGGTGGAGGCTCTGCGCAAAGAATAGAGGAGTAGAACATAGAGAAAATGACCTTTGACCTTCTCCAACAGGCGTACGCCGCGATGCGGCACGATCTGCGCAAGACCCTGCTCACCATGCTCGGTATGGCCTGGGGAATCGCCACCGTAGTGCTGCTGTTGGCCTACGGCGAAGGTTTCGGGCGCGCAGTAGAAGGCATTTTTCAAGCCTTCGGCGCTACCGCGGTTGGGGTTTATCCCGGACGCACTTCACTCGAAGCCGGAGGCACCAAAGCCGGAGTTCAAATCCGCTTTACCGATGAAGACGTCGAACTGTTGCGCAACGTCGCACCCCTGGTTCGGCACATCTCGCGCGAGATTGACCTGCAAGCTACCGCGCAAAACGGGAATCGCTCTTTCACCTTCCCCATCGACGGGGTTGACCCGTCTATCGGGGACATATGGAACCTAGAGACGGAAGGCGGGCGCTTCCTCAACGACCAGGACAACCTGAGCCATGGGTTGTTTGCCGTGATCGGCTCGGAGGCCAGAGACAAACTGTTTTCTGGCATGCCCGCGGTTGGAGAGTACATCCGCCTGAATGGAGTCACATTTCAAGTGGTTGGGGTGGTAAAGCCGCGCATTCAGGAGGGCGACAGTGACGAAAATCGTGTCGTATATATCCCGTATAACACGATGAATGTTCTGCAGGACAATCATTATGTAGGAGGTATCTGGCTCAGCTCCGAAGGCCTGGATCACGACCGGCTGGACAAGGTCATCCGCGAGTCGTTGGGCGAAGCGCACCGGTTCAAGCCTGACGACCAACGCGCTCTGAACGTCTTCGATGCGCAAAAGCAGCTATCGCAATTCACCGTCATTGCGCTGGGGCTGAAAGTCCTGCTGGCTTTCATCGGGACCATTACCCTCGGCATTGGCGGCGTCGGATTGATGAACATCATGCTGGTTTCGGTAACCCAGCGCACCCGCGAAATCGGAGTCGAGAAAGCCCTCGGCGCACGCAAGCGGGACATCCTCGTCCAATTTCTCGCCGAGGCCATGGTGATTACCGCAGTCGGTGGCATCGTCGGGGTCTTGCTTTCTTATCTGGTCTCAGTGTCGGTCGGAACTTTGACTCTCTACAGCGGCTACGCCAAGCACGCCGAAATGGGCGATATTCGCTTGATCGTCGCCCCTAAAATTCTGCTCATAGCCACCACCATTCTTGCCCTGGTCGGTGTAGCCAGCGGGATGTTGCCCGCCTTCCGCGCCGCGAACCTGGATCCAATTGAAGCCTTGCGCTACGAATAGAAGAAAAACTGTTACGATTCTTTTGCCATTGTTGGGATCAGATGGAGGCCACAATGAAGCGAGTGCTTTTGTCCTTGGGCGCATCTATTATCGTGTTTTCCGCCAGTTATGTTGAGTCAGTCAATGTCGAACCAGTCAACAGCAATGAAAGCTTCCGGCCAGGGATCGTTAGCTGGTGGTTTCGCAAGGGAACGATTCCGTTACCGAGGTTGATCCTGCATCGGGGACGAAGCTGATCTCCCTAGCCACGAAAGAAGTGCGGGCCCACGAAGTGGCAGTTTCGCCCGATGGCCGCCTGGCCTATCTCCCCATTTACGGCGATGCCGGCGTGGGAATGCCTGGCTCTAGCGGTCGCACCGTCGAGATTCTCGATCTCGAAAAGGGTGCGCTGACGGGAAGCATCGATTTGGGCCGTCCCGTGCGGCCACACTGCGCCAAGTTCGGGCCTGACGGCATGCTTTACGTGACCGCTGAACTGGATAATGCAATCGACGTGATCGACCCTCATCAATCCAAGTTAGTCGGTTCTATCGACACCGAAAAATCCGAGTCGCATATGTTGGTCATCACCAAAGACGGCAAACGCGGCTACACCGCAAACGTGGGATCGGGCACGGTTAGCGTTTTAGATATAGTGGCGCGAAAACCGCTGGCGGTGATTCCCGTCGCTGAGAATGTTCAGCGAATTTCGCTTTCCACCGACGATCGCTGGGTTTTTACTTCTGATCAGAAGCAGCCTCGTCTGGCAGTGATCGATACGTCCTCTAACAAGGTGGTCAATTGGGTTCCCCTGCCTTCTACCGGATACGGGACCGCGCCGACGCCCGATGGCAAGTGGCTGCTGGTCAGCATGCCCGGCGCGAACCAGGTGGCTGTCATTAATTTGTCGACAGAGAAAGTTGACCGGACAATTTCCGTGGGTGCGCACCCGGTGCAGATTCTGGTGCGGTCGGACCAGCCAATTGCATACGTTTCCTCCATGGGTGACGGCAAAGTCGCGGTGCTCGATCTGAAGGAATGGAAAGTCTCGAAGATGCTGGACATTGCCCCCGGGGCGGACGGCTTGGGCTGGGTGGCAAGTAGCCAGTAGCTATAGCCTGCGATCTTGTGGACTTTATGAAAAGTGCTGCATTGGTTGGTATGGTAGCGGTCGTAGCCTTACCGGCTCGGCGGTTTTGCATCCACGGCCCAGGATTCGCAATCCAGCCGTCAACAATCCTCTGCAGCGCCCTCGACGACACCTGTCCAGAGAGGCGAAGTCTCGCAGGAGATGCTCGCAGAGACTGCTCGTCGCATAGCGTCGAGCCAGAATATCCGCCAGAAGTTAAGGCGGCGAAGGTAAAGATATCTGGTGGTACTCGACGTCGTGGTTGGCGAGGACGTGATCAGTCATCGTATGCGAATGTAGAGTGCGGCAATCACAATCTGGCACCAGCTGTGTCGCTGCAGTCATGCGACTGGCGTTTCAACCGGCCTGTGCTCCATGGGCGGCCGGTGGAGGCGGAACGGCTGCATCTCAATATGTGGTTTCGATCCCTACGGACTCCGAGGTACTCAACCAAAGGTGAACCCATGGACATTAGGTGTCGGACGCCCACGTCGAAGCGATGGGTGCCGCCTCAGTACCTCCGGTGAGGTCCCAGGCTGCCAGAATCAAGGGCTGCGTGCTCTTCCCGCACTGATTGGCGAGGATGGGAAGGTTAAAGAAGTGAAGGCCATTAGCGGTCGACCCCATGATACTACGATCGGCCGAGACGGCGGTCTAAACAGTGGCGTTACAGGCCCTTTCTTCAAGGAGGCACCGCAATTGAGGTCGACACCGTCGCAATTGTACCTTCCATTACTCCGCTAGGCTAGCTCATTTCTTCACACGCTGGCCACGAACCTCGGCGCCTTCCTCACCTTCGTCGCCTGCTCGAATCCGTATGCGATCTTGAGCAAAGTCGGCTCACTCCATGCCCGTCCAAAGAATGAAATTCCAACCGGCAGGCCGGAGATGAACCCCGCCGGTACCGTGATGTTCGGATAACCCGCCACGGCCGCGGCATTCGAGCTTTCGTGACTATCCGAGTCACCGTTGATCAAGTCAGTGATAAAGGCCGGAGCGCCGCTCGGGGCCATGATGGCATCGAGTTTGAATCGGTCCATAACATCATCGATGCCTTCTTTGCGCGATAAACGGTGATTCGCTTCCAGAGCATCCAGGTACTCTTTGCTGGTGAGCGGGCCTTTTTCTTCGGCTTTCAGGAAATTATCCTGCCCAAAATAAGGCATTTCTTTTTCTTTGTTGCGCTCGTTGAACGCGATGATGTCTTTCAGGGAGCGGACGGCCGCATCGGGACGGTTCGCCAAGTAGGCGTTCAGGTCGGCTTTCAATTCGTAGAGCAGCACAGTGAGCTCGCTGTCCCCGAATTTGCCATGCGAATCCAGGTCTGCGGGATCAACGATGGTTGCGCCTTGACGCTTCATGTCGTCGATCAGGTTATCCATCAAGGCGTCCACGGCGTCGCTGAATCCGAAATATTTGCGCGCAACGCCAAGTCGCGCGCCGCGCAGACCCTTGGGATCGAGAAAGCGCGTGTAATCGGCGTACGACTTACCGCTACTATCTGCGGTTGCGCTATCGCGCCGATCAATTCCCGCCATCGCGCCCAGCAGGATGGCCGCATCACGCACCGTCCGCGCCATCGGCCCCGCCGTGTCCTGGCTGTGGGCGATCGGAATGATGCCGGCGCGACTGACCAGGCCCACAGTCGGTTTAATTCCCACCAGTCCATTGACGGACGAGGGGCAGATCACCGATCCGTCAGTTTCCGTGCCCACGGCGGCGGCGCAGAAATTTGCCGCCACTGCCGCGCCCGAGCCGGAACTCGATCCACAGGGGTTGCGATCCAGCGCGTAGGGATTGCGGGTAAGCCCGCCGCGGCCACTCCATCCGCTGGTGGAATGGTTGCTGCGGATGTTCGCCCACTCACTCAAGTTGGTCTTACCGAGAATCACCGCCCCCGCCTTGCGAAGTTGCTCGGCGACGAAAGCATCCTGGGTGGGATGCGACCCCAGCAAGCGCCAGCGATCCGGCCGTGGTCTGCATGCGGTCGGCGGTGTCGATGTTGTCCTTGATCAAAACCGGAATTCCGTGGAGTAGCCCGCGGACGCCTTTCTCTTTTCGTTCTTTGTCCAGAGCCTCAGCAATTGCCAGAGCATCGGGGTTCAGTTCGATGATGCTGTTCACCGCAGGCCCGCGCTTATCGAGTTCATCGATTCGCTGCAGATACATCTCCACCACCGAGCGCGCCGTTAGCTCTCCGGAGGCCATGCGAGTCTGGAGATCGGGGATCGTGACTTCCTCGAGTTCGAAAGGCTGAACCGAAGGAGGGGATGTCGGTGGGGAAGGGATTTCGCGACCTCCAGCCAAGGCTGGCAACAAAGCGGCGCTTACACTTCCGAGCAGACTGGTTTGCAGGAATCGGCGGCGAGGCGTGGTTGCTTCAGGAGACCGGTCAGGCTTATTCAAAGTGGATTCCGCCCCTCCTTGCATTGTGACTGAGAGGCGGCATTATAAGCGAACCGGGTTCGCAAGGCCTCGACCATGCTTTCTTTTGTAGGGTTGACCCGTCCAAGACAGTGGTTGCATGTTAACTGTTAGGCGCGGTGAAACTGCACGATCATCGCCACAGGCTTGGTCAAGCTGATAGAATCTCCCGTTTGCCTTGACCCGTATTTACTTATCCCGCGAAGCATTGCCAGGAGGAATTTAGATGCCACGTTTGGCCTTATGGGTCGTTGTGATTATCGCCCTACTCACGTCCTTCGTCGCCGCCCAGCAAATGCAGGAAGGCCGCCTCATGCGGTTTCCCGACATTTCTCAGGACAAAATCGCGTTCATGTACGGTGCCGATCTCTGGGTCGTGCCGCGCGCTGGAGGAGTAGCCCGCCGGGTCACCTCCAGCTCCGGCCGGGAACAGTTCCCCAAATTTTCGCCGGACGGCAAATGGCTCGCCTTCACCGGACAATACGACGGCAATTTCAATGTCTACGTGATGCCCGCTGAAGGCGGACAGTCTAAGCAATTGACCTTCTACCAGGGCGCCGCCCAGCCGCTAAGCGACCGCATGGGAGTTCTGAACGAAGTTGTGACCTGGTCCCCCGATAGCCAGCGAGTCCTGTTTCTTTCTCGCAGCGACGCCCAGAACGGATGGACTAAGCGCCTGTTCAGCGTGAGCATCGACGGCGGCTTGCCCCAACCGCTTCCCATGGTCGAGAGCGGCCTCGCTTCATTTTCGGCCGACGGCACAAAAATCGCCTACAACCCGATCTTCCGCAACTTCCGTACTTGGAAGCGCTACACCGGCGGTTTGGCGCAAAGCATCACGCTATACGACTTGAAAAACAACACCAGCGAAGATCTGCCCCACACCGAATGGACCGATAGTTTTCCCATGTGGCACGGCAACACGGTCTACTTCAGTTCCGATCGCGGCCCCGAACACCACCTCAACCTATACAGTTACGAGCTGGGCACCAAACAAATCGAGCAGATCACCCATTTCGACGAGTACGACGTCATGTGGCCCAGCCTCGGGCCGGACGCCATCGTATTCGAGAATGGAGGATATCTCTACACGCTTGACCTCCAGTCCAAAGAGGCTAAGAAGCTGACCATCTATCTCCCCGGCGAGCGCGACCACGCCATGGCGCACTGGGTCAACGTCAGCAAGAACATTACCGACTTCGATATCTCGCCCGAAGGGAAGCGCGCCGTATTTGCTGCGCGCGGTGAGGTATTTACCGTTCCCGCCAAAGACGGAAGTATCCGCAACCTCACCCACACACCGGGCATTCGCGAAAAGTTTGTCGCCTGGTCGCCCGACGGACGGTGGGTCGCCTACGTCTCTGACCGTACCGGCGAAGACGAAATCTACATCAGGCCGCAGGACGGCATGGGCAAAGAGCAACAGATCACCAGCGGCTACAAAGGTTTCAAGTATGCGCTTGTGTGGTCTCCCGACAGCAAGAAACTCGCATGGGGCGACAAAGACTGCCGCCTTTCGTACGTCGACATCACCGACAAGAAACCCATCGCCATTGACCAGGGAAAGTACGGTGAGATTCTGAATTACTCCTGGTCGCCTGACAGCAAGTGGGTGGGGTATGACAAGAATCTCGAAAGCGGCTACTCCGTGGTTTACCTCTATTCCCTGACCGAGAGCAGGGTCACTCCTGTGACCACTAGTATGAACAACAGCTACTCTTCGGTCTTCGATCCGGATGGCAAATATCTCTACTTCCTCTCCGACCGCGACTTTAACGAAGTCCTGGGCAATGTGGATTTTGAATTCGCCAATCCCAAGACCACACGGGTTTACGTGGTGACCCTGCAGAAAGATGAAGCATCGCCGTTCACCCCGCTGAGTGATGAAGCACAGATCAAAAAGGAATCGCCCGCGCCGGAAACCACAGCGCAAGATGAGGCTGCGGGAGGCAAATCCGCCGCGAAAGAAAAGGGCAAGGACAAAAACAAAGCAGCCAAAGACCAGAGCGCCGACAAAGACAAAGAAAAAGAAAAGCCAAAACCGTTCCGCATCGACCTCGACGGCATTCAAGATAGAATCGTCGCCTTGCCGGTAGATCCTGCTGTCATCAACACCTTCTCCGCGGCTAAGGGCTTCCTTTACTACTCCACGACGCCGATTCAGGGATTATCGGGGCCCATTCCCGGGGAAACCTCCACTGTCCGCGTCTATGACCTGAAAGAGCGGAAAAGCAAGCTGTTGATCGAAGACGTCAAGCGTTTTGCGTTGTCGTTCGATGGTTCGAAATTACTCTATGAATCCGACGGCCCGGCGCCTGTCCACTCCTATGGCATCATCGATGCCAAGCCGGATACTCAAAAGAAAGTCGGGGACGGCGCGCTCAATCTCTCTACCATGCGCGCAGAGATCAATCCGCCAGAGGAATGGAAACAGATCTTCAACGAAGTTTGGCGCCAGGAACGAGATTATTTCTTTGAGGCAGCAATGAACGGCGTGGACTGGCAAAAGACCCGCGCGAAATATGAGCCGCTTTTGGCTTACGTCGCTGATCGTTACAGCTTGACCTACATTCTGGGCGAAATGATCGGAGACCTTTCCAACTCGCACACCTATGTCGGCGGCGGTGATTTCCCCGATATTCATCCTGTAAACGTGGGTTTGCTAGGGGTCGATTTCGACGCTGACCCGGCAAGCGGCACATATCGAATCAAGAAAATCTATCATGGAGAAAACTGGGACGCGAAGTTGCGCTCGCCCTTGACCGAGCCCGGCGTTAAGGTGAAAGAAGGAGACTACCTGATCGCGGTGAATGGCCAATCCCTGAAAACTTCTCAGAGCCCCTATGAGTTGTTCGTCAATACCGCCAACGAAAACGTCACGCTAACCGTAAACTCCAAGCCTTCGGAGGAAGGTTCATGGACAGTACAAGTGAAGCCGACTGCCGACGAATCCGGCATTCGCGAACTCAACATGATTGAGACCAATCGCAAGAAAGTCGACGCTGCGACCAGCGGACGCGTCGGTTACGTCTATATCCCAGACATGGGCGATGCCGGCCTCAACGAGTTTGTCAAGCAGTTCTTCCCCCAGATTCGCAAGGAGGGTCTCATCATCGACGTCCGCTACAACGGCGGAGGCTTTGTCGATCAGCTTATCTTCGAGCGTCTGCGCCGCATTCTGGCCGGAATGGATACCGCGCGCAATTGGGAACCGGGCACCGTCCCGCCGGTTGTCTTTCACGGAGCGATGGCTTGTATTACCAATCAGTACGCGGCGTCGGACGGCGACATCTTCAGCTACTTCTTCAAGTATTACAAACTGGGGCCGCTCATTGGCGAGCGTACCTGGGGCGGCGTCCGCGGTATTCGCGGCTACACGAATTTGATCGACGGAGGCTACATCACGCGTCCTGAATTTGCCCGCTACGATCTCCAGAGCAAGTGGGTCGTCGAGAACAGAGGCGTGCAGCCTGACATCGTGGTCGAAAATCGCCCCGAGCAGGTCGTAAAGGGGCAGGATCCTCAACTGGATAAGGCGATTGAGCTGGTAATGAAGGAAATGCAGGCCAATCCCAAGAAGCTGGCTCCGCGGCCTCCCGACTTGCCAGCCTATCCGGAGGGTCCGGGACTTTAGCCACGCCATGTTGCAGGTTTTGGCTCGGGTGAACCTCGAATTCGTGGACGAGCATCGTATAATAGGGAAAATCAGCAGATAAAGGCCGCATGCCGAAATATTCAATTGTAGTTCCTGTCCATAACGAGCAGGAGAATGTCACCGATCTCTACGACCGGCTGAAAGCCGTAATGGAGGCAAGCGGCCAGAATTTTGAGATCGTCCTCGTCGATGACGGATCTTCCGACAAAACCTTTTACTTGTTGCGGGAAATTGCCGCGGTCGATAGCCGTGTGATCGTGGTGCGCCTGCGCCGCAATTTTGGCCAAACCTCGGCCCTGGCTGCTGGTTTCGACCACGCCCGTGGCGAATACATCATTGCCATGGATGGCGATTTGCAGCACGATCCTTCGGACATCCCACTTTTTCTGGAAAAGATCGAAGAGGGCTATGACATCGTTAGCGGCTGGCGCAGCCGCCGGGTAGATAACTTCTGGCTTCGCCGTCTTCCCTCGCGCTGTGCCAACTGGCTGATGGCCAAACTCAGCGGCGTTGATATCCACGACTTCGGCACCACGTTCAAAGCCTACCGCCGAGAAATTCTTGAGCAGGTTCCGTTGTATGGCGAACTCCACCGCTTTATCCCGGCGCTGGCCTCATGGCATGGGGCAACGATTTGCGAAGTTCCCATTCGCAACGTAAACCGCGAACGTGGAACCTCGCACTACGGCATTTCACGCACTTTCCGCGTGTTTTTCGATCTCATCACAATCCGCTTTCTGCTTCGCTATCTTTCCCGTCCACTGCACTTTTTTGGCACGCTCGGCATGATGAGCATCTTTGCCGGCTCCGGTGTGACCGTCTGGCTGCTGGTAGAGAAATTCCTGAGGAGTGCGGGAATCATGGCCACGCATGGTCCGTTGATGATCTGCGCTGCGGTGCTGCTGCTGGGCGGATTCAATATGCTGGCTGTGGGATTACTGGGGGAAATGCAGGTTCGCCATTATCACCAGCCCGCACGCCGCGCGCCCTATTCTGTAGAACGTGTGCTGCGGGCCCAGAGCGAAGAGCAAGGCGTGCCCGAGTAACCAGGCCCTACTTTCCGAACGCCTCTTTGTTCACTACATACGGCATCTTGCTAACATCCCCGCCGTAGTTTCCTTCCAGCACGTCAATCAAACCCTGCACACACCGTCCCGCCATGCCCTTGTTCGGATCGGTTGAGAGTCGCGTGATCCGGCCCGCGCTGGCAAAATGCGGATACAGCCGGCATCGATCTTCGATCGCCGGATCGCGCAAAGGTGAGTCTGGCGGTAGCGGTTCTTCCTCGTACACATCCAAGGCCGCCCCGGCAATCCATCGCTCTCTTAGCGCCCTTGCCAACGCGGCCTCCTCGATCACCGGTCCACGCGAGGTGTTCACCAGAAATGCCGTTGGCTTCATCTGACGCAACGTCCGCTCGTTGAAAAGATGGTAAGTCGGCGTCGTGCTTTCGCCTTCTCGCAACAAGGGCACGTGCACACTGACAAAATCCGCTTGTCCCAGCGCGTCTTCGAAAGTCGCGTACTTGATCCAGGTTTTCTCTTTCTGAATGCCGCGCGCATAGCGCAGATCCTTCATTTCCTGGATCGCTTTGACATATTCGTGATTCTGGTACGCCGGGTCGTAGCACAGGATATTCATGTCGAACCCGGTACATTTCTTGATCAGGGCGAGGCCGATTCTGCCCGTGCCGATCACCGCCAAGGTCTTGCCAGTGACTTCATCGCCCAAGAACGGTAAATACGGATGCCAGTATCCCCACTTGTTTTCCCGCAAAAGATGCTCCGCCGACCACATCTTCCGCGCCAGTGCGCCCATCATGAAGAACGCGAACTCGGAGGTGGCTTCCGTGAGCACGTCGGCGGTATTGGTGAATGGAATCTTGTATCGGTTGGCGGCGGCGCGGTCGATGTTGTCAAAGCCAACCGCGTACTGGGCCACAACTTTCAAAGTAGTTTTCCCGGCCTGGAAAACTTCGGCATCAATCTCATCCCTCAGCGTGGTCATCAGGCCGTCAATTCCAGACCTGACCTTTTCGATGATCACGCTCTTGGGCGGCGCTTCAGGGGCAGGGTAAACCTCGACCTCGTACCCCCTCTTGCGCAGTAGATCGATGGATTCACCAATATCACAGGTAGCAAAGACGCGGAATTTCTTGCTCATGGTTTTCTCAGGTTGGTTTTGTGCTCACTACCGGCAGACTCACATCCCCACGGATGGGACGTCAGGCGCACTCCATATTACTCTACGGCTAGGATCTGGCGCGAGATGAGGATCACTTCCAGGCGTCCCGCAGGGCTCCGAGTCCACCCACGACTTCGGCAACAATCGGCCACGAGATCCCAAAGTGATCTTCAACTTTGTCGACAAGTTCATCACAGCCTGCCAGTTCATGGATTGTGGATTTGTTTCCCTGCGACTCAATCAGCGTGAAGTTATGAATCACCACGGAGCGGCCCGGCCAGAAACGGGCCAGCAGGAGCGAATTCAGGAAGGTGGCGTCTTGCTGGAAGGAGTCGGAGATCGCGGCCCAGAAATCGTCCAGGCATTTTGGCTCGGGCTTCGCCAAATAGCCGTGCTTCAACACTCCATTTCGATACAGCTCCATGCGGGAACGTCCCACCGCGTCCTGGGGTTTCAGCACGTAAGCATCACCCCCAAGCTTGATTTCGTGGTCCGTCGTCAGATATCGCGGCATGGGCAAGAGAAACGGTGCCGCGTAGCCGGCATCCACCAGATATTCCCGCCCTTCCACTGTCACCATACTTACCATGTGGACGTCCGGCTTGGTCATGTCCGCGGCGCACAGCTTCACATGATATTTCAAGCTCGTCAACAGGGAGTAAAAGTGGAAGTTGTTGCAGTAGCAGGTCCCGCCGAAATGATGTTCTTCGATGCCGTCCAGAAAGCGGTGAATGTCGGGCACGCCCGTGAGACCTTCCCGCTTCCAGTAATAGAGCTTGGAGATGTTCTCAAACGGTATGCGCGTGAGGTGTGCCTGGACCAGCTCTCTGAGAGTCGATAGAGACGGCTCCCGTGGCGCGACGCCCAACAACCCAAGGTATCGTCGCACCAGGCTTGCCTCCAACCACTCTGAGAAAGATGATTGTCTGGCCGCGGACTCGTCAAATCCCCAGTCCAGCAAAGACCTGCTCCCGCTTCTCCGTTACTCCAGTCCGCTTCGCCTGCATCAGCTCCAGTGCCTTCTTCGCGATGTGTTCCGCGCTAACTTCGAATTCCTTGATCAGCTCCCAAGGCGCACCAGATTCGCCAAAGCGGTCTTTCACGCCGATCGCGCCGGTGATTACAGGCACACCGTACAATTCAGAACTTTCTGTGATGACGCTGCTCACGCGCCAGGCCAGGGCGCCAATTTGATGTTCTTCGGCCGTGACAATTACACCCGTCTCCTTAGCTGCGCGAATGATGGCAGCGACGTCGATCGGCTTCAGCGTGTGCAGGTTGAGGACGCGGGTCTCGTAGCCAAAATCTTGCTTCAGAATGTAGGCTGCGCGCATCGCCTCCGGCACCATCGGACCGCAGCCGATGATGGTCAGATCTTCCTCTTCGTTCTCATAATGACCCGCGAGTACGGTCGCGAAGGCGTCGGCAAAATCCGGCTTCTCTCCGCGGAAGCGAATTACGTTCGCTTTTCCGAAATGAAAAGGAGTGTGTTCATTCGTAACAATCGGAGTGGCCTCGCGCGCGAACCGAAGGTATTTGGGCCCCTTGTGTTCGAGCAGCAGATAATTGGTGGCTTTGCGAGTCTCCACCACATCGCACGGAACCACGACCGAAATGTTTGGAAGCCCGCACATGGCGAAAAGATCTTCCAGAGCCTGATGCGTGGCCCCATCCGGCCCGACCGAGACCCCGCCATGCGCGCCGGCGATCAGCACATTGAAATTGCCGTAGCATACCGAAGTACGAATCTGGTCGAGATTGCGGGCTGCAGCAAACGTTGCGTACGTGCCCAGTACAGGCAACTTGCCCTCTTTGGCCAGACCCGCCGCCGCCGAGGTCGCCGATTGCTCCGCGATTCCCATGCTGATCCAGCGCCGCTTGCGCTCCGGCTTCGAGGTGTAAAAATCGCTGATTGTGATAGACCCGGAAATGTCCAGCCCCAGGCAGACCACGCGCTCATCATCTCCATTTTCTGCCAGCGACTGGCCGAAGCCTTTGCGCGTGGGCTCCATATTCACCTTCATGTTCTCGGCCGCGTTCCACCAGAAGTTGTGGCTGAATTTCGGCATCTTCGCCTCAAGCCGCTGGTCTTCACTCTCCTGGTAGTGCTCTGCAGTCTCCAGCAGCCGCTGGTGCGGAATCTTCTCCGCCAGGCCCAGTTCGGCCAGGCCCTTCAGCATCTCTTCATGATTGGGCGATCTTCCATGCCATCCGGCCACGTTCTCAATAAAGCTCACGCCCTTGCCTTTGACCGTATCGGCGAGAATGACCACGGGCTTGCCGACTCCAGCCTTTGCCTGTTCCAGAGCGTTCACAACCTGCTTCATGTCGTGCCCGTCGATGCGAAGGACATCCCAGCCGAAGCTCTGATACTTCGCGGCCAATGGCTCGACATTCATCACGTCTGAAACCCAGCCGTCAATTTGCAGGCGATTGCAGTCGATGATGCCGATCAGGTTGTTCAGCTGGTGGTGTCCCGCTTCCATGGCCGCTTCCCATACCTGGCCTTCCTGTTGCTCGCCGTCGCCCATGATGCAAAAAGTCTTGTAGTTCTTACCGTCGAGCTTGCCCGCCAGCGCAATACCCACGGCCATGCTAAGGCCCTGCCCCAGTGAGCCAGTGGAAACCTCCACGCCGGGTAGCTTGAGCCAATGCGGATGTCCTTGATAGCGTGATCCCAGCTTGCGCAAGAGCACCACATCATCAAGCGGGCAGAAACCAGCGAAAGCTAGGCCGAGATACAGGCTGGGCGCCTTGTGTCCGGTGGACCAAATGATGCGGTCGCGCTCCGGCCAGAACGGATCCCAGGGATCGTGATCCGCGATCCGGAGATAGAGCGCCGCCGTGACATCCATGATGGAGAGTGTCCCGCCCGCGTGCCCGGAACCTGCAGCGCACAGCGCAACCAGGTCATAGCCGCGCATGAGGTTCGCGGCCTCTTTCAATTCATCGATTGAATAGTCCCGCAGCGTCTTGCCGGTGGTCGAATTCTTGATCGCCATAGCCTTATCCTTCCGCGCCGGCGTACACAGACGAATGCCTGCGCTGATCTCGTCTAAAGTCGAGTCTAGGCGGGGACTTTTGCGCCCTCAGTGCGGCAAATCACAAGGGGGTGTGATGGCGTTTAGTGTGGTGAGGGCACTTCTGCCCGCGCGGGGAACTGCTCATTGGGCGAATCGCCAACGAGTGATCGCGCTTAGCGATTTCTTCTCGTCCAGCCCAAAGGTGACCTTCGGTCGGACCACAAAAATGGGTTCCTTCAGGCTCAATACAGGCTCTTCAAACGCAGACATGTCGTAGTCATATTTGCTTTCGATCAGGTCAAGAACCTTGCGACGCATGGGAACGCTCATCTCGACTTCCGCGATGCCCTCAACCACAACCGCCTGCTCGGCTCGGTCGGTCCCGACCACGCAATTCGGGTTCTTCGCCAAATTGTGCGCCTTGCGCGATTGACTGCCAGTACTGAAATAGAAAGCGCCGTCTATCCACAAGCCCCAAATGACCATCAAGTGCGGCCTGCCATCCGGACGAGTAGTCGCGATCCAGTAATTGTGGCTTTTCTTCAGTCGGTCTTCTGCCCATTTCCACGGCAACAGCCCTTTGGTTCCCTTCGGCAAACCATAGCCCGGCATGTGTGGACGGCTGGCTTTGGGCGATTTTGTGCGGGAAGGCGGTTTTCTGGGATGGCATGAAGTCTCTGGAAGGGACCGCCTCCGGTTTTGTCTGCACGGTCACCACAGAGGGTGCCCCATCCTTGCGTTCTTTGCAAGGGTGGGAGGCAATGCTGCAAGCAGTGAGTCGAGGGCAGATTTACAGATTTTGCTTGGTCCACTGCTCAATGCGCTCGAGCGCCTTGTTCAGATTCTCTAATGAATTGGCCACGCTGAAGCGCAGGTAGCCTTCGCCGAAATCGCCGAACGAAGTTCCGGACAAGCCCGCTACCCCAGCGTCTTCCAATAGCGCATCGGCCAGCTTCTTCGACGGCCAGCCCGTTTTCGTGATGTTGGGAAAGACGTAAAACGCGCCCTTGGGCATCCGGCAACTGAACCCTTTAATTCGATTCAATCCGGCAACGAAGGCATCACGCCGCCGTTGAAACTCAGTCCGCATACGGTCAACCGAAGATTGATCCCCGCGCAGCGCCTCAACGCCCGCAACCTGCGTAAAGCTGGCGGTACAGGAATTCGAGTTGGTCATCAGCCGCGTCATTTGTGCGGCCAGATCCGGCCGCATCACTCCATACCCCATGCGCCAGCCCGTCATGGCGTAGGTTTTGGAAAATCCGTCAAGCAGAATCGTGCGTTCCTGGAAGCCCGGTACCGACATGATCGAATAGTGTTCTCCGTCGAACACCAGCCGGCTGTAAATTTCATCCGAAAGCACCATGATGTTGCGGTCGCCGATGGCGTCCGCAATATCACGAATGTCTTGTTTGCTCAGCACGCCACCCGTCGGATTCTGCGGCGAATTAAGAATGATTAGCCGGGTGCGGTCGTTGATCAGGGAAGCCAGTTCGTCCACATCCAGCCCGAAATCTCTCTCTTCACGCAGGCGAATCGGCACCGCTCGTGCCCCTACATAACGAATCATCGACTCATAAATCGGGAATCCGGGATTTGGATAAATGACCTCATCTTCCACGTCAGCCAAGGCCAATATCGAAAAGAAAATAATAGGCTTGCCGCCGGGCACCACCACCACTTCGTCGCTCGAAACTTTCACCCCGCGCGTGCGACTCACTTCCTGAGCGATTGCTTCGCGCAGCTCCGGCAATCCGGCGGAAGGCCCGTAGTGCGTCCAGCCCTTGCGCAGGGCGTTGATTCCGGCATCGACTACATTCTTCGGCGTGTCGAAATCGGGCTCGCCGATTTCTAGATGGATGATTTCTTTGCCCTGGCGCTCCAGAGCGCGGGCTCGGTTCAGGACTTCAAACGCCGTCTCCGTGCCCAACCGCGACATGCGCTCGGCCAGACGAAGTTCGTATTGGGTAGCTTTTTCCATGGTCGCAACGGGGGCCATTATAACCTCCTCAGCGGCGTAGTTGTGCGCCACTCATAATTGTTGGTGTGTGCGGCCGAAATGTCAGGCGCTGGGATCACAACACTTGGTGATCGCCGCTACAAGGTCCAACGCAGGCGGGAACAACCCTCGGCTGTTCGGTCGAGCGAGGCTCGTGCCTAATTTCGAGGAAACCTGTCGGGGTTATCTGACCGTTTCTCGCTAATTGGGCTTAGGCGGCCCCGCCTGCCAGCGAGCCTGTCCTGCGCAAAGGAGCACTCCACTTACATCATCCGCCCGGGCCTCCAGTATCATGGTCGGCGATGTTCTCTAAGCGCACGGAATGGAAACTCACTCCTAACGACTTCACCCAGGCCCAGCAGGAAGCGCTCGCACGCGGCAGGCAAGTGCTCGACCTGACTGTGTCGAATCCTACGCGCGTCGGCTTAGCCTATGACGCCGAGTCGATCCTGAAGTCATTGGTCTCGCTGGGCGCGATGGACTACGACCCTCAGCCCAAAGGCCTGCGCAGCGCCCGCGAAGCGGTCGTGGATTACTACCGGCAGCATGAGGCGTTCAACGTCGACGCGGAATCGTTGGTGCTGACCACCAGCACAAGCGAAGGCTACTGGTATGTCTTGCGGCTGCTGTGCAATCCCGATGATGAAATTCTCGTGCCTCGGCCGAGCTATCCGCTGTTCGAGTTTCTGGCTGATCTCGCAGATGTGAAACTCGTTCCTTATCCGCTACTGTACGACCACGGTTGGCAGATGGATTTTCCTTCCCTCTACCAGGCTGTAAACCATCGCACGCGGGCAGTCGTGGTGGTGCATCCCAACAACCCCACAGGGTCGTATGTGAAGAGTGAGGAGCGAACGGCTCTGAACAAGTTTTGCCGCGAACACGAGCTGGCTTTGATGGTTGACGAAGTTTTCCTGGATTTTTCAATCGACGGCGCGCCCCAGCCCACGTTTGCCGCGAATCAGGAAGTGTTGACCTTCACGCTCAGCGGGATCTCAAAAATCTCTGCCCTGCCGCAAATGAAACTGGCCTGGATCGTGGCCAGCGGTCCCCGCGAGCAGGCGAACCCAGCCCTTGCCCGATTGGAGATCATCGCAGACACCTACTTGTCGCTCAATGCTCCTGTACAATTGGCGGCGCCGGTGCTCTTGGCACAACGCAAGAACATTCAGCCTGTGCTAGTCGATCGCCTGCGATCGAATCTGGCAGAACTTGACCGCCAGTTGGCGGCGCAGAAGGCGTGCCAGCGGCTTGAGGTAGAGGGCGGGTGGTACGCCGTTTGGCGGGTTCCGGCGACCAAGTCCGACGAAGAACTGGCCATCCAACTACTTCGGGAGCAGTCCGTGGTGGTACACCCGGGACACTTCTATGACTTTGCTTCAGCCGGATACTTTGTGCTGAGCTTGATTACGCCGCCGGCAGTTTTCCGGGAGGGAGTGGGACGGGTGCTCGCTGCGCTCGTTTAGTGGGCGCACG
Organism: uncultured Acidobacteriota bacterium; assembly: GCA_963759395.1. GTDB lineage: Bacteria > Acidobacteriota > Terriglobia > Terriglobales > Acidobacteriaceae > CAVWZH01. Next base: position 2,182,830 of record CAVWZH010000007.1, read on the forward strand.
TGATTGAGATGAGAAACCTTTAACCGCAGAGAGCGCCGGGAAGAGCCGCAGAGGACGCGGACCACTACAGGGGCCTAGGGAGTTGAGTGAGTTCATGATGGTCACCACTGAGCACGGAGCAGTTCGCGAGCTGCGGCTCAATCGTCCGCCGGCGAATGCTCTCTCTCCAGAACTGATCGTTGCGCTCACCCAGGCCATCGAGTCGGCTCCGAGGGAGGCTGCGCGCGCCCTGGTGCTTTCAGGCGCACCGGGCAGGTTCTCTGGAGGTTTGGACGTGCCTCTCTTGCTGACCCTTGATCGCAAGGCAATGATAGGCCTCTGGCGAGGACTCTACGGGCTGCTGCGTGCGCTGGCTTGCTCCCCGATTCCCATTGCCGCTGCCATCACCGGTCATGCGCCCGCTGGAGGAACGGTGCTTCCGTTGTTCTGCGACCGGCGCATCATGGCGCAAGGGGACTGGAAGATCGGTGTCAACGAAGTGCAGGTCGGCATTCCATTGCCCCCGGTGATTATCTCTGCGCTAAAGCGGCAGGTGGGAGCGCGGCACGCTGAGAACCTTAGCGTCAGCGGCATCTTGATCTCTCCCGCTGAAGCCGCGAGCATTGGCCTGGTGGATGAGATAACGGAACCGGAAAACGTCGTGCAGCGGGCGGTGGAGTGGTGCAACAGTTTGCTGGCGCTGCCTCCTCACGCGATGTCGATCACTCGAAGAAAGGTGCGTGCCGATTTGGTTGCTCTCTTCGATCGGATTGAGTCGGAGACGGAAGAGATGATCGAGGGTTGGTGGAGTGAGGAAACACAAAGCACACTCCGCGCCGTGGCTGAACGGCTGGGGAAGAAGAAGTCCGGATGAAGCAAGCCTCGGGAAATCCAGTAGTTTGATTCCGACCGAGGATAGCGATGATCCCTCGCCTGGAAGTGCGGCTGCCCTGGGGATGATGGCGACAGGAATGTAGAGGGCGACTCTTTTAGGCCTTGACCAGGAACGGGTTGGTCTCGCGCTCCTCCCCAATCGTGGTCAGGGGGCCGTGACCGGGGACGACCACCGTCTCATCGGGCAGGGCCAGGACTTTCCCATGCAGAGAATCAATGATTTTTTCGAAAGAACCGCCGGGCAGATCGGTGCGGCCGATACTTCCAGCGAACAAGGTATCGCCTGCGATGAGCTTTTTTTCCGCCGGGAAATAGAGGCAGATGCTGCCTTCTGTGTGGCCAGGCGTGTGAATGACGTTTGCCGCCAGCGAACCCGCGTTCAGCGTCTCGTCTTCCCCAACGCTATGATCGATCTCGACCTTTCCCGGATCCGCCATGCCGATCCAGGTGGCCTGGACGTCGAGCATTTTCAGCAAGGCGTAATCATTCTGATTGAGCAGGATGGGCGCACCGGTAGCAGCCCGTAGCTTCATCGCGCCACCCACATGGTCGATATGCGCGTGGGTGATGACAATCTGCTTTACCTGCAAGCGATGTCCGCGGGTGAGGGCAAGAATGTCCTCGATCTCATCTCCGGGATCGATCACCATGGCTTCGCGCGTGGTTTCGTCGCCAATGATGGAGCAATTGCACTGCAGCGGCCCGACGGGGAGAATTTCGTGAATCATACGGAGTGGTTGCTGGTTCGCCACTGGTCGTTGGGGAACGGTCAACGCCAAGAGACTATTTCTTGGTTGCGGGAGCCGCGGGTTGCGAAGCGGGTGTGGCTGGCTGTGATTTGGTCTGCTGCACGCCTTGCAACACCGAACTCGAGCCGGTTCTGCGAGCGGCGAAAACCGAAAGCGTGATCGACGTCACCATGAAAACGATAGCCGACCAGGTGGTTGCCTTGGACAAAACCGTGGCCGCCCCGCGCGGTCCGAAGGCGGTCTGGCTGCCCTGACCGCCGAATGCTGCGGCGATATCACCGCTCTTGCCGCTCTGCAGCAACACCACGATGATGAGAAAGAAACAGACGATGATGTGAACGACGGTGATGAGAATAGTCATATTTGACTTCTAGATTTCGATCTCTTTTGATCTTTCTGGGTCAAAGCTACGCTACGGAAGGGCGGTTTTCGAGCGCTGTATCACATTGGACAGGTAATTTATTGAGCCAGCACACAGGCTAAGACCCAAAACCCCCACAACCCCGTATTTTATTTTCCCAAAACAGTTTGACATCAGCCTCTGCCCCCGGTCAAGGCCATCGCAGCGACTGTCCGAAGATTCCTGCAAGCACACCAGCTAACTTCGCGCTAGGCAGTGCCGATGGGAAAGAGTGGCCATCTGGGCATTGTCTCCGCCGATGCCGCTGCTTGCCGCTTTTGCCGCCGGCTGAAAAACGAAGGGACGTATTCCACCAGCCCTGTCGTGAGCCCATCGCGCCCGGCCTCGGCAACTGGCTGAAACTACAGGTTACGGACGGGGACCGGATCGGCCCTAATTACACCCTCCTCGCCTGTTCAAAGACAGGGTGGGATTCGTCAAAAACTCCAGAAAGTTGATCCCTCCCTAATGAGAATGCTCGAACAGACGATAAACAGTTGGAAGAGGTTCGCGAACGATTCCCAACAACGTCGAAACCTCACTCATCCAAAGTAGGCGCGATCCAAACTGGTGCAGTCGGGAGGCGTCGCCGATTAGCCTCTTGCAGGTTGGGAACCACTCCCCATTGGGGAAGGAGCGGTGGTGATGAGCGACAACGATAGCGAGATCGTCAAAGATTTCCTGGTCGAGAGCTACGAGAACCTGGATCGGCTGGACCGGGAACTGGTGGGCCTGGAAAAAGATCCGAATGACGCTCCGGCATTGGCCAGTGTGTTCCGCACCATCCACACGATCAAAGGTACATGCGGATTTCTGGGCTTCAACAAGCTGGAAAAAGTTGCGCACGTGGGAGAAAACCTGCTAACCCGATTGCGGGACGGCCAGCTGAAGCTCAACCCGGTGATCACGACCGCGTTGTTGGGCATGGTCGATGCAGTCCGCCAGATGCTTAGCCAGATCGAGACCGCCGGCCAGGAAGGAGAGCGCGACGACACTAAGCTGATTGCCACCCTGACCCGCCTGCAACAGCTGCCTGAAGCGCCGGTGAAGACTGCGACGGTTGCAGCACCGGCAAGAAGCACATCCGAAGCCGCAGTGCCGCCAAACATCGGCGACATTTTGATCGAGAGAGCCGGGGTCACCGCCGCCGAGGTCCAGCTTGCTGCCGCGCAGCAGAGAGAAGGCGACCCTCGCCACATGGGCGAAATTCTGGTGGAAAAGGGTGCCGCGCAACCGGCGGACATTGTGGAGGCGTTGCGCGTCCAGCAGGCCTCCCGGACGCAGACGACGGTTTCCGACAGCACCATCCGGGTGGATGTTGGATTACTCGACAAAGTGATGAATCTGGTGGGAGAGCTGGTACTGGCGCGCAATCAGATCCTGCAATTCGCCAATCGCATGAAAGACACCAGCTTTCTGGCCGCTTCCCAGCGTCTGAACCTGATTACCACCGAACTGCAAGAGGGGGTCATGAAGACCCGCATGCAGCCTATCGGGAACATCTGGGGCCAGTTCCCACGGACCGTCCGGGACGTCGCGCTCGGTTGCCACAAAGAAATCAGCATCGAGATGGAGGGCAAGGAGACGGAACTCGACAAGACCATCATCGAGGCCATCAAGGATCCGCTCACCCATCTCGTACGCAATTCCGTGGACCACGGCATCGAACTTCCCGAAGACCGGGTGAAGGCTGGCAAGGATCGAACTGGCCGCCTGATTCTGCGCGCTTTTCATGAAGGTGGGCAGGTCAATATTGAGATCAGTGACGATGGCGCCGGTTTGAATGCGGAGCGTATCCGCAAGAAGGCGGTCGAACGCGCTGTGATCACCGCCGAACAGGCCACACGTATGACCGAGCGGGAGATTTTCAATTTGATTTTCCTGCCGGGATTTTCCACCGCAGAAAAAGTGACCAATGTATCCGGCCGCGGAGTGGGAATGGATGTGGTCAAGACCAACGTGGAGAAAATCGGCGGGACCGTGGACGTTCAGTCCACGCTGGGCCGGGGCACCACCGTCCGGGTGAAGATTCCCCTGACTTTGGCCATTATCCCAGCTCTGGTAGTGACCTGTAGCGGCGATCGCTATGCCATACCCCAGGTGAGCTTGCTCGAACTGGTGCGGCTCGAGGCCGACAAAGTGGCGAAGGGCATTGAAATGGTGCAAGGGGCTCCCGTGCACCGGCTGCGCGGCCGTCTGCTGCCGCTAGTCTATTTGACCCGAGTGTTGGATCTGCCCGGGGTTGAGGATCCGCGGGCCCAAAACCGGGACGCGGTCAACATCGTAGTGCTGCAAGCCGAGGGCCGGCAGTTCGGGCTGGTGGTGGACCAAATCAACGACACCGAAGAAATCGTGGTCAAACCGCTGGGCAAGCAACTCAAGGGCGTAAACACGTTTGCCGGCGCCACGATCATGGGCGACGGCAAAGTGGCGCTGATCCTGGATGCGCTGGGGCTGGCGCAGAGCGCCAATGTCATCAGCGAACTGCAAAACCGCGCGATAGCAACTACCGAAGCGTCCTTGGGGGAGAAGAGTGTGGGCAACCGGCAAACTCTTTTGCTGTTTCAGACGGGCAAGAACGGACGCATGGCTGTCCCGCTTTCTTTGGTGGCGCGCCTGGAGGAGTTTGCCAGCAGCAAAGTGGAGAACACGGGCAAGCAGCAAGTGGTGCAGTACCGGGGGCAGATCATGCCCCTGATTCGAATCTCGGACGCGGTGGAGTTGCCGGAAAGCGACGCTCAAGAGACCACCGTCGATCCGCAAGCCCCGCTGCAAGTGGTCGTTTACGCCGAGCAGGGACGCAGTGTGGGCCTGGTGGTTGAACGCATCCTCGACATTGTGGATGAGGACGTGGTGTTGGATCGCATGGCTGAGCGGTCCGGAATCCTGGGCACAGCGGTGGTTCAAAAACGGGTGACTGACATGCTCGATGTGCGCGGCGTGGTGCGGGCGGCGCATCCGGGCTTCTTTGCGGAAACGGCTGCAGCCGCAGCCGCGGCGGCGGGCTAGGAGGGAGGTTTCCATGGCGCAGAGCGAGCAGTTTTGCACATTTTTTCTCGATGGGCACTTTTTCGGAGTACCCGTGCAGCAGGTCCAGGAAGTGATCCGTTATCAGGAGATGACGCGGGTGCCACTGGTGCCGCAAGTGGTGAGCGGACTGATCAATTTGCGCGGCCAGATTGTGACGGCCATCGATCTGCGACGGCGGCTGAGCATGGCCGAACGTCCCGCGGACCAGTTGCCGATGAATGTGGTGGTACGCACTGACGATGGAGCGCTCAGCCTGCTGGTAGACGAGATAGGTGATGTCATCGAGGTTGAGGAAAAGACTTTCGAGCAGCCGCCCGAGACCCTGAAGGGAATTGCGCGGGACATAATTCGCGGCGTCCATAAACTGCCTGAACGTCTGCTCCTCCTGCTGAATACCGAACGTGTGGTCAACGTGGCTGATCTGAGTCCCGTTGCAGAAGACCGGAAGGCTTGAAAATGCTCCATCTGGCATCGTCGCTCGTCGTGGTTGTGGTGGCCCTCGGGCTGTGGTATCGCCATCGGCGGCCACAGCTGCATCTGCGCCTGATGATTTCCGCTTTTGTAATCGATCTTCTGCTGGTGCTTTACATCGAGATCTCACGGCATGCGGTCGAGAAGGTAGCGTCCCGGGTGAGCCCACTGCTTTGGTTCCATGCCGGGGTTTCAGTAGGAGTTCTGCTCTGCTACGTGGCCATGATCCTGCTGGGCCGCGGTGTGCTGGCCGGACAGGCGACCTCACGCAAATGGCACTTCGGAGTGGGCATGACCTTCGTGGCGCTGCGCAGTTTGAATTATGTGACCAGCTACATGGTGACTTAGAAAGACAATTTTTCACTTTAAGGAGCGATAACATGCCGACAAAAGCAGCGCCTGCACTGCAACCTGGCGGTTCGTTGTTTGCGCGATTGGGGGGCCGGGAGGCCATCGCCGCTGCCGTGGAAAATTTCTACGAACGGGTGCTAACGGATGAGGAACTAAAGCCATTTTTCGCACACACGAACATGACGTGGTTGAAGTTGCGGCAGAACCAGTTTTTTGGGCAGGCCTTCGGGGGACCCTGTGAATACAAAGGCAAAGCCATGAAGCCCGCCCACGCCAAAATGCAGATCGAGCCGCGGCACTTCCAGCGCGTCGCCGAGCACCTCTCGGACACACTGGTTGCGCTCAAAGTTCCCAAACCGCTGATCAGCGAAGTAATGACAACAGTTGCGTCGCTGGAACCGGATATCGTAACTCGACCCGGACCGGATCGGCCAAACCGCAAACAACATTAAGGAGATGTGACCATGAAGACCGCGCTGCTGGAAAAAAAGAATGGCCGACCCGTCGCCACAAGTATGAGTTCGGAGGTTTCCCGACTGAAGGCCATGCTGGAAAACTCTCCGACCAACATTCTGATGGCCAATCCGGATCTGGAAATCACCTATGTGAATCCGGCATCGCTGAAGACGCTGAAGACAATCGAGCATCTGCTGCCCGTGAAGGCCGACAAAGTCATGGGAGCGAACATTGACATCTTTCATAAGGATCCCAGCTACCAGCGAAAGATTCTGGCCAATCCGAAAAACTTGCCGCACCGCGCCAATATTCAGATCGGGCCCGAAGTTGCGGACCTGCTGGTCACTGCCATTTATGACGAACAGGGTGGTTACCTGGGGCCCATGGTGGTTTGGGAGATCGTTACCGAGAAGCTGAAGACTGAAAACAACATGGTACGGATCCAGAACATGATGGAGAACGTGCCCATCAATGTCATTTTTGCCGATCTGGACTTGACCGTGCGGTATATGAACCCAGCCTCGACCAGGACGCTGATGACTCTGGAACAATACATGCCGATCAAAGTTTCGCAGATGATCGGACAGTCGATTGATATCTTCCATAAAGACCCGTCCCACCAGCGCAAACTGCTGGCAAACGACAAGAACCTGCCGCATGAGGCCAACATCCAGGTTGGCCCGGAAACGCTTCGCCTGGTGGTCAGCGCGATCTATGACAAGGACAAGAAATACGTTGGCCCCATGGTGACTTGGGAACTCATCACCGAGCGACTGGCTACGGAAAAGAAGATAAAAGAAGCCGCTCAGCGGGAAGCAAAGCAAATGGAGGACTTGAAAGTCCTGTTCGCGACGGTTGGAGAAAATGCGCAGTCGCTCTCCAGCGCGTCCGAGGAACTGACGGCGACCAGCCAGCAGATGAGCGCCAACGCCGAAGAAACCTCGGCCCAGGCCAAGGTGGTGTCCACCGCAACCGGACAGGTCAGCCAGAACCTCCAAACCGTGGCCACCGGCGCGGAAGAGATGGGCGCCAGCATCAAGGAAATTGCCAAGAACGCGACCGAAGCTGCCAAGGTAGCGACCTCCGCGGTGAAGGTCGCGGAAACCGCGAACACCACCGTGTCCAAGCTGGGTGATTCTTCCACAGAGATTGGTCAGGTCATCAAAGTCATCACCTCAATCGCGCAGCAGACCAACCTGCTGGCTTTGAATGCCACCATCGAAGCTGCGCGCGCCGGGGAAGCGGGCAAAGGCTTCGCCGTGGTCGCTAACGAAGTGAAAGAGTTGGCCAAGGAAACCGCCAAAGCCACCGAGGACATTAGCCGCAAGATCGAGGCCATTCAGAGCGACACGAAAGCGGCCGTGGACGCCATCGCATCGATTAGCGAGGTCATCAATCAAGTCAACGGCATTTCCAACACCATTGCGACCGCGGTCGAGGAGCAGAACGCCACCACCAATGAAATGGCGCGCAACGTCAGCGAAGCGGCTCGTGGGAGCGGCGAAATTACAAGCAATATTGCGGGCGTAACTGAGGCCGCTGCCAACACGTCGCGCGGCGCCTCTGACACGCAAAAGGCTGCGGCTGAGCTCGCCAAACTGGCGACCTCGCTGCGTGAACTTATTGGACGCTACAAGCTCTGAGCCAGGATTGTCGGATGCCGACGACGTAAGTATGGTGCCCATTCGCATTCTCGTAGTAGACGACTCGGTGGTGATTCGCAAGCTGCTCTCCGATACCTTGTCGCAGGATCCGGAGTTGGAGGTGTTGGCTGCGGCGAGTGACGGTCGAATCGCACTGGCAAAGATAGCGCAGCTCCATCCCGACCTGATTACTCTGGATGTCGAGATGCCAGTGATGAACGGGCTGGAGACGCTTGCCGAATTACGCAAGCTTTATCCCAAACTGCCGGTGATCATGTTCAGCACGCTGACCGAGCGCGGGGCCTCCGCGACCCTGGACGCGCTTTCGCTAGGAGCGTCGGACTACGCTACCAAACCCAGCAATACCGGCAGCCCGGCCGTGGCCATCGAAGCGATCCGCGCCGAACTTATTCCCAAAATCAAGGCGCTGTGCGCGGGGACTTCCACCAAACTCAAATCTCTACCCCCACCCCGTCCGGTCGTGCGGGTTCGAGTGCCGGCCTACCGGCCCTTTGAGATTGTGGCCATCGGTACTTCGACCGGCGGCCCGAATGCGCTGGCGGAGGTCTTGCCGCGGATTCCGAAAGACTTCCCCGTTCCCATTGTGGTGGTGCAGCACATGCCGCCTATTTTCACCCGCATGCTGGCGGAACGGCTGGCGAGCCACTCGGCGATTTCCGTGGAAGAGGGCAGCTCAGGCGTGATTCTCTCGCCTGGGCACTCCTGGATTGCGCCGGGAAACTTCCACATGACGGTTGTCGGGGCCGGCCTAAACTGGCGGCTGGAGCTTAACCAAAGTCCACCCGAGCACTCCTGCCGGCCAGCGGTCGATGCGCTGTTTCGCTCGGTGGCAGCGGTCTGTCGAGCCAATGTTCTGGGCGTGGTGATGACGGGCATGGGCTCGGACGGGGTGAAGGGAGCACAACAGATTCGGGAAGCCGGCGGCGAAGTAATTATTCAAGACGAAGCTTCCTCAGTGGTGTGGGGAATGCCTGGGCTGGTCTATGCGGCCGGCCAGGCCGATGCTGTCTATCCACTTGATCAATTGGCGCCCGAGATCACGCGCCGGGTGCTGCAGAGCCGCGCGCCCCGCGCCAATGTGGGCTTGAACAATTATGCGAACCTGGAGCCTCACGCAAAATGACAGCTGGTCCCAAGACCGCTACTACGCCACTAGCCCCCAAGGTTAGCGAACCCATTGACCCTGTAATCCGCCAAGTCCGTGACCTGGTGTACAAAGTGTGCGGTATTTTTCAGCTCGAAGAAAAGCTCTATTTGATGGCGGATGCCTGTGGGCGGCGGATGAAGGAACTGGACCTGCGAAGCTCACGCGAGTATTGGGAACGCCTGACCCAACACTCCAATCGAGAAACGGAACTCCGACACTTGCTGAACGAAGTGACGATTGGTGAAACCTGCCTGTTCCGCAGCCAGCCCCAAATCGACGCGCTGCGTAAGGTGATCCTGCCGGGGATCGTGGCGGAAAAAGCCAAGCTCGTGACCAAAAGATTGCGGATCTGGAGTGCGGGCTGCTCCACCGGCGAAGAACCCTATACCTTAGCGATGAACCTGCTCGAGGAAAGCGAATTGCTCCTGAAGGGCTGGACGGTGGAGATTGTTGCCACCGACCTAAACGACCGTTCCGTGGAAACCGCCAAGGCCGGCATTTACGGGGACTACGCGCTGCGCTCGACACCCGACCATTTCAAGCGCAAATATTTCTCGACTATCAGCGAGAAGAAACTGCAGGTGCGTCCGGAGGTAAAGAAGCTGATCACTTTCAACCGGCTGAATCTGCAGGATGACTCCAAAATGCTTTTCATGAAGGGGATGGATCTAATTTTCTGCTGCAACGTGCTCATCTATTTCGACGGACCCTCCAAGTCGAAAGTGATCAATCACTTTTTCAGCAACCTCAATTTTGGCGGCCACTTTTTTCTCGGAATCTCCGAATCGCTGATGAATTTGAACGACAAGTTCCACCTGGTGCATTTTCCCGGGGCCATCGGCTATTGGAAACCGTCGCTTAGCAGTGGCAAATTATGATGACACTTTCGACCACCACTATTCGTGACCGCGTAGAGAGTATCGAAACTCTGCCCTCCATTCCGGCAGTTCTGCTGCCCTTGTTGAAGTTGCTGGGCAATTCCGCGCAGGAAGTAAGGCTAGACGAAGTGGTGCGCCTGGTGTCCTACGACAACACCATGGCCGCGCAATGCCTGCGGGTGGCGGCTTCGCCCCTATTCGGTCTGTCCAAGCCACCCAAATCGATCAAGAGCGCGGTGATCAGCCTGGGTTTGCGCCGGGTCGAAACCATTCTTCTCACCTGCTGCCTGGGGCAGGCACTCCCGGTGAAAAAGTGGGCGCTCGATCCGGCTGTGTTTTGGAGACATTCCCTCGGCTGCGCCATGGTGTGCCGGAAATTCAGCGAGAAGCTGGCCACCGCCGACGGTGAGAAGGCTTACATGGCGGGGCTTTTGCATGACATCGGATTCATGGTGAACTGTCTAGCCTTTCCCACGGAGTTCGCCATGGCCATCGAGCGCGCTTGTAAGGAGGAAATTTCTCTACACGATGCGGAAAAGGCCACGATGGGATTCACGCATTGCGAGACCGGGCAGGCCCTGGCTGAAAAATGGAAACTGGCAGACGACATCATTGAGGTGATCGCACATCATCACGCCATCGAGCAGGGCCAGAAAGCACAAGCCCTAGTGGCGCTGGTGCACCTGGCCGACCTTCTCTGCCGCATGCGCGGCCTGGGTTACGGATACTACGAGTGCCAGCAGGTAGACTTGGTCGCCGATCCCGCCTGGGCCGTTCTATTGCAGGAGCACCGCGATCTCATGGGGATCGACTTGGCGCGGTTCACCTTTGAGCTCGATGACGCGATCGAAGAAATCCAAACCTTGGTGTCCACGGTGTTCGGTCCAGCCCCTCTGCGCGCCTGACCAGGTTGGAAGATCCCCCCCTAGCTGTCCGGTCGACCGTGCCGTAACCTAATGGCGGAGCCGAAGAAGTTGACGGAGCGTGAATTTCAGATGGAGGGACATACAGGCCTGAACACTTGGGCCTGCATCTGCACTTGATCAGAACGTCGCCGACTAACTTTGGATGCTGAGGGAAATGAGAATGGGCATGCCTTCAAACAGCAGCCGTACTTCAATCGGGGCGGAGTCTGCCTGGGAGTGCAAATCGTAATCGCTGCCGCTGATTACCGTGGGGGGAGAGAGCATGCAACCCTCCGCCAGGCCGGCAATTTTGTTCTTGAAGTTCCCGGCCACCATGTTGCAGATTTCGCCAAGTGCGTCTGCCACTTCTGGACCCACCTTGTCCACAGCCACCCCCAGCATCTTGGAAGCCATAAGTGCGGCTGCCTTCGTACCGCAGCGGACGCTCAGCACGCCGCACAATTGCCCTGCCAGACCCACCATGCCGGTAATTTCCGGGACTGTTTCCTCCGCAGTTGCAGGCAAAATCAATTGGCAACTGAGCATGAGCTCGAAGACCTCTCGCGTCGCCATTTCCAGGAACGGAATCCAAGTTTCGTGGCTGCCCTTGCCCGCGAACAACTCGGTGACCGGTTTCATGATTTACCTTTCAGAACGGGGACGACGTGTTCCTTCACTTGTTCTGGGGTGAATGGCTTGCGAATGTACCCGCGAGCGCCGCAGGACAGAGCCTCTACGACGTGAGCCTCGCTGCCTTCGGTCGTGATCATGACCACGGGTGCGTCCTTGGCATTCGCGACTCCTGGGAGCTGCTTGATGAACTCTATTCCGTCCATGATTGGCATGTTGATGTCGCAAAGGATTAGATCGACCGCGCTTTCGTTCAAGACAGCAAGCGCCTCTGCCCCGTTCCCGGCTTCGAATACCTTGGTCAGGTCGATGCCCGCCTGGCGCAGCGAGCGTTCCACAATCTTTCGCATGACCGCAGAATCGTCGATGATGAGAGCACGTACGGGCATAGCCCTACTCATTCTCCACTCGAAGGGAATCGCCGAGAGGTGGTTTCTTCCTTTTACTTTGCTTTTGGATTCATCGGCAGGGGCGGTTTGGACTTTAGGACAGCGCAGATTCACAGGGCGGTCCTCTGGATGTGCCCCTTACTCGGTTTGATGTTCGGCGAACTGAACCCAGGTCGAGGACATCATGCTTTGCCGGCTTGCTGAGGAAATGCGAAAAGCATCCGGCGGCTGAGGAAGAATTGGTGCGGAAGGGGGGATTTGAACCCCCACGCCTTTCGGCGCCACCCCCTCAAGATGGTGTGTCTGCCAGTTCCACCACTTCCGCAAAATTGCAAACGCGATTATAGCAAAGTCAGCGAAAACCGCAGAGGACGCGGGCCAGCCAGAGATTTAATTATGCGTCCTAAGTTAGTACCTTACGATCGCGGCGAAGGATTTCGGGTCAAGACTGGCTCCGCCGACCAGGGCGCCATCGATTTCTTGTTCGGCCATAAGAGCTCTGACATTTTCTGGCTTCACTGAACCGCCATAAAGGATGCGGAGTTCGTCAGCTTTGGTCTGGCCGAAAGCTTTCGCAGCCTCGAGACGAATCAGCAGATGAGCGCCTGCGGCAAGCTCCGGCGTAGCAGTTTTGCCGGTACCAATGGCCCATACCGGTTCGTAGGCAACCACCAGTGGGCCGGCTTTCTTCCCGGAAATCGCGTGGAACGCCCGCAGGCACTGTCGTCGCAAGACGTCTTCGGTTAAACCCGCGTCGCGCTCCTCCAGCACCTCCCCCACACAGACAATCGGCGTGAGTCCGGCTTCAAGGGCGGCCTTGAGCCTGAGATTGACCGTGTCATCAGTTTCGCCGAAATGCTGGCGGCGTTCGGAGTGCCCGATGATGACATGGGTGCAGCCGGCGGCCAGCAGCATGGCGGGGGAAATCTCGCCGGTGAAGGCGCCTTCTTCTTTCCAGAAAACGTTTTGCGCGCCGATTGCGACATTCGAGTCTTTGGCGGCTTCGACCGCGGCGTGAAGATCAACGTATGGAGGGCAGACAACAATTTCGTCGCGGGTGTGGTCCGCAACCAGGGGCAGAAAATCGCGGAGGAAGTCGCGCGTCTGAGTAGGATTCTTGTACATCTTCCAGTTAGCGGCCATCAGCTTTTTGCGGGGCATAGAGTCCTCGGGAAAAGAGCCTAAATGGGGAATCCGGTGAAGGTGCAGTTTGCTGTGTGCCAATGCGCGCGAGATCCCTCGCCCCGCTGGAGAGAACGCGGGTCTTCGGGATGACTCGGATGATTGGTGTGAGCGGCGGCCGCCGAGTGCTTCATTTCTTTTCCGTCAGGGCTTCGACCCCGGGCAGCTTCTTGCCTTCGAGAAACTCGAGCGACGCGCCGCCGCCGGTCGAAATGTGAGTAATCTTATCGACCACACCCGCCTGGCGCACGGCCGAGACTGAGTCGCCACCACCCACGATCGAAATTGCCCCAGCATTCTCGGCCACGGCTTGCGCGATCTTGAACGTGCCTTTTGCGAAGGGAGGCACCTCAAACACGCCCATGGGCCCGTTCCACACGATGGTTCGGGCGCGGGAAACCTCTTCTGTAAAGGACTCAATCGTTTGTGGGCCGATATCGAGGGCCATCATGTTGGGCGGAATGGCCAGGCCGCTGGGAATAGTTCGAACCTGGGCATTGACGTCGATTTTTTCAGCAACGATGTGATCCACCGGCAGGAGAAATCTGAGTTTGCGGGTTTTGCTCTGCTGAAGCAACTGGCGGGCGAGTTCAACTTTATCTTCCTCCACCAGAGATTTGCCAACCTGCTCGCCGCGCGCCTTGAGGAAGGTGTACGCCATGCCTCCGCCGATGAGAAGAACATCGACTTTATCCATCAGATTCTTGATCACTTCAATTTTGTCGCTGACTTTGGCGCCGCCCAGAATGGCGACAAACGGCCGTTCGGGATGCTGCAGCGCTTTGCCCAGGTATTCCAGCTCTTTTTCCATCAACAGGCCGGCGGCAGATTTCTGGATGAATTTTGTGATGCCGACTGTCGAAGCATGGGCGCGGTGAGCAGTGCCGAAAGCGTCGTTCACATAGAATTGCGCGAGCTTGGCGAGCTGCTTTGAGAACTTCTCGTCGTTCGCTTCTTCCTCCGCGTGGAACCGGAGATTTTCGAGAAGCAGAGTTTGGCCCTTTTCCAGCTTGCCTGCCATTTCCTCGGCTTCTTCGCCCACACATTCGGGACAGAATCCGACATTCTCGCCGCGGGCCAGTTCTTTATCGAGGAGCATGCGCAGGCGCTCAGCCACGGGCTTAAGGCTCATTCTTGGATTCGGCTTGCCCTTGGGGCGGCCCAGGTGCGAAGCCAGAATGAGGCGAGCGCCATGGCGCAAGGCGTACTCGATGGTGGGCAGGGTTTCGCGGATGCGGGTATCGTCCATGACGCGCCCGTCTTCCAGGGGTACGTTGAAATCGACGCGCATGAAGATGTGATGGTCGTTCAGCGGAAGATCGCGGATGGAAAGTTTGGACATGATGGCACCTTAAGACAAGTTCGGAGGGCGGTTGGCCGCTTGATGTAATCGCGCGGTGTCTCCCCCCAGATCCTTCGGCGCCCAAAGTGGGCGCCTCAGGAGGGCAATATAAGCTACAGGCCTTTGCTGCCGAAGAAGTTAATCAGGTCGCGCACCCGGCAGGAATAGCCCCACTCGTTGTCGTACCAGGAGAGGACCTTGACGAGATTGCCGCCAACGACCATGGTCGAAAGTGCATCGACGATGGAGGAGCGCGAATCACCACGGAAGTCGGCGGAGACTAGTTCATGCTCTTCGAAGCCCAGATAGCCCTTCAGCGGGCCTTCCTCGGATGCTTTCTTCATCGCCGCATTCACTTCTTCTTTAGAAGTCTTCTTCTCGACGACGGTCACCAGGTCCACCACCGAAACGTTAGGCGTGGGTACGCGCATGGAGAAGCCGTCGAGCTTGCCCGCCAATTCCGGCAGGACCAGCTTCAAGGCTTTAGCCGCGCCGGTCGAGGTGGGGATCATGTTGAGCGCAGCGGCGCGGGCGCGGCGCAGGTCCTTATGGGGAAAATCGAGGATGACCTGATCGTTGGTATAGGAGTGAATGGTGGTCATGGTCCCGCTGATGATTTTGAAATTGTCGTGCAGTACTTTGGCGATGGGCGCAAGACAATTCGTGGTGCAAGACGCGTTGGAAACTACATGATGCTTGGCGGGATCGTAGACCTGGTGATTCACACCCAGCACGAGGGTGACGTCCTCGTTTTTCGCCGGAGCGGAGATAATTACTTTCTTCACCGGGCCACGCATGTGTTTCCGAGCTTCGTTGGCGTCGGTGAATCGGCCGGTGGATTCGAGGACGACCTGAACGCCGACCTCATCCCAGGGCAATTTTGCCGGGTCTTTTTCGGCGAAGACGCGAATCTTGCGGCCGTCGACTTCGATGAAGTCGCCGCCGGCCGAAATCTTATTGGGGAGATTTCCAAGAATGGAATCGTATTTCAACAGATGAGCCAGGGTCTTGGGATCGGTGAGGTCGTTGACTGCCACGAACTCGAGATTGGGATCGTTCAGGGAAGCGCGAAGCACGTTACGGCCGATGCGTCCGAAGCCGTTAATTCCTACTTTGATGGCCATATTTCCTCCGAAAAACGGGATGAATGCACAAATGACAATTAGTGCTGGGTCCGGAACTCAAAATGGTAGCAGGGAAGCGAGGGAGCGGCAAATTAGAGCAGGTTTATTGTGTACATGATCACTTTACGCTGTGAAGGAAATCTCCAGATAGGCGTCAGTCCGGCGCCAAATCCAGGGGACGCGGGCAAGCCAATATTTGCGGTTAATGGTCTGGCGAGCGTGAGTAAACTCCTCCAGCCGCAAAAGCCGGGCCGTGCCGGCGAAATCGGGGCCAGTGATCTTGCCGCTCATAGTGCAGGGAGCAACGCGGACTTGAGGATTATTGCGGATGCGCTTGCACTTGCCCATGTCGCTGCGAGTCATGATGTAGAGCCTGTCGCCCTCTTCGCCGAACCAGACGGGCGTACGCACAGCGGTGCCATTCTTGCGGAAGGTGGCGAGAGAGATGTACTTGTGGCCGCGGATCTCGGAGGGGATTGGATTTGCCATAGCGCTATTGTACGAGAGGCGCGCAGACTCAAGGCAGGGTGAGATGGCGCCGGGGATGTGCTCGGCTATCCTGTGGTGATCTCACTGTTCTGCTCTTTGTACGGTTTTGGTACGTTTCAGAGACCGCACATTGCTTGCCGCAGGGCGGGTATGTTACAAGCCAGACATGCGCAAATGGATGAATGATCGCCTCAAGCGCCGCAAGAAGGCTGCAGAAAGTGGCAAAGCTGAGGCTGCGCCCACGCCGCTACAGCCGGCGTACTTTGATGCCGAACCTTCGAGCGGATCCACGCCGGCGCCGGAAGCCCGTAAGCCTGAGGCCAAAGAAGCTGAAATCCATCATATGGAAATGGCGCAGCCCGCTGAGGCGGCCGCAGAACATGCCCACGCTTCGCCCGAACCGCGGCCGGTCCAGCCCAGTCAAGCTCGGCCAGGGGGAAGTTTGCGGCGTGGTCGTCGTCGCGGACGCGGCGGCCGGGGACGTGGACGCCGCGGTGGTCAAGCTTCAGCAAGCAGAACGGGTACTCAGCCGCTGTCTTCTTCGACGGATTCGCCAGGCGCTTCCTCAGGGGCCGAGATCGCGGCTCCTCCGCAAGCTTCCGCAGCACCGGCGTCGGGAACACCTTCCAAGGGAGTGGTGGTGCTCGCTATTGGCCTTCCCGGCTCCGGGAAAAGTTCTTGGTTTAAAAGGCATAACATTACACCCCTTTCCAGCGACATGGTCCGCGCTCTCCTCTTTGACGATCCCACGGAGCAGCGCTTTCAGGACCTGGTTTTCTCTAACCTCCGTTCCATGCTGAAAGCCCGGCTAATCGCGCGCCGGCCGCTGAATTATGTGGATGCGACTAACCTGACGCCACACGAGCGTCAAAGCTGGATCAAACTGGCGCAGGATTATGGGTACGAAGTGCAGGCCGTCTTCTTCGATGTTCCGGTTGAAGTTTGCCTGGAGCGCAATCAGCGCCGCGAGCGCAACGTGCCGGATGATGTGATGCGCCGCATGGCAGCGAAACTTCGCCCGCCCACGTTTGACGAGGGATTCGCCAAGGTCACAGTCGTCCGAGTGAAACAAAAGGGTTAGCCGAGGACCCGGGATCACTCATGAATCTGCGAACCGGCCACGCAGGTCATTCACAGCCCGGTTATCCCGACTCAAGATTTTCCGCAACGCACCCGTCGATCTGGTCGAACGATCTCACTATTCTGTTGTACCTCTCGCTGGCTACGGTTGTGATCCATGAGTTGACCGGAGGGCAGTACGGATTCCACCGGGACGAACTGGCCACACTGGATGATGCGCGTCACCTGGCGTGGGGGTATGTGGCCTATCCGCCGGTGACACCATTTTTCGCGCGCTTGTCGCTACTGCTTTTTGGGACGTCCCTCAGCGGTTTCAGATTCTTCGCCGCTCTGGCACAAGCGACAGCGGTTTTGCTGACTGGGTTGATGGCTCGCGAACTAGGCGGAAGGCGCGAGGCGCAGTTGATCGCTGCGGCGGCCGCAGTCCCATTCTGCTTGGCCGGTGGGGCGCTGATGCAGTACGTGTCATTCGACTGTCTATTCTGGGTGCTCACCGCTTATTTTGTAGTCCGCCTGCTCACCTCAGCCGATCCCCGGTGGTGGATTGCGATTGGAACCTCGATCGGCCTGGGGACGATGGCGAAGTACACCATGGCCTTCTTCGTTGCAGGATTGGTCGTGGGAGTCATCGTGACTGATGCGCGCCGGTACATGGCGAGCAAATGGCTCTGGTATGGAGTGGCCGCATCGCTGCTGATTTTTCTGCCGAACTTGATTTGGCAGGTGCGACACAACTTCGTCTCGCTGGATTTTCTGCAATACATCCACGCGCGCGATATTCGCATCGGACGGACACAAGGCTTTCTTCCCGATCAGCTGGAGCTGACGTTGTTAGCCCTGCCGCTTTGGGTCGCCGGACTTTTCTTTTATCTGTTTTCGCCGATGGGCCGGCGCTTTCGCCTGCTCGGTTGGATGTACGTTGTGCCGTTGCTGTTGTTTGTGCTCGCCAAGGGCCGGGGTTATTACCTTGCTGCTGCTTATCCGATGCTTTATGCAGGGGGCAGCGTGTGGGGCGAACGATGGTTGGTTTCACTAAGCCGGCCATGGAAGATTGCGCTGCGAACTGTCATATGGACCGCGTTGATCGCGAATGTGGTAATCGTTGGGGCGTTCTTCCTGCCGATTGCTCCCATCAATTCTCCGTGGTGGAAGGTTGCGAGCAAGATCAACGGAGATCTCGCTGAGGAAATTGGCTGGCCGGAACTGGTGCAGACGGTCGCGCAGATCCGAGATTCGTTGCCCGCGCCAGAGCGCGCCCGGCTGGGTATACTTGCCGGAAATTACGGAGAAGCGGGTGCGATCAATTTGTACGGTCCCGATTACAGACTGCCTTCGGCGATCAGCGGCACCAACTCGTTCTGGGCCCGAGGCTACGGCGACCCGCCGCCGGAGACGCTGATCGTGCTCGGGCTGTCACGCCACTATATCGACGACCATTTCTCCGCTTGTGAACTGGCGGCGCACTCGTGGAATCGTTATGGCGTGGAGAATGAAGAGACCAGCGATCACCCGGACATTTTTGTCTGCCACGGATTGCGCCAAAGCTGGCCCGAGTTCTGGAAAGGCTTTCGGCACTTCGGTTAAGAGATCAGAAGCGAGGGATTGCCTTGCGAGTTACTCCTTCAGATAGGGCAGCATCTGGCGAAAAGCGGGTGCGCCGGAGGAGCGAAGTATTTCGTAGATCATCATCTCGGTAGAAGAGATCACTGCGCCGGCTGCCCGCATGCGTTCCAGGCCAATCTTCCAGTTCCATTCTGTGCGCGAACTCACCGCGTCGGAGGCAACGTGCACGAGGTAGCCATCGCGCAGAGCAGCCAACCCAGTTTGTGCGACGCAGATGTGGCTTTCCATGCCACAAAGTAGAACGGTGTTGCGATTACCCGGCAGCCGCTTTAGCAAAGAGCAGAAAACATCACTGCCAAAGCAGGAGAACATCTGTTTATCGATGGCAGGAGTGTTAGGTAACAGGGATGCAACTTCGGGCACAGTGGGACCGAGGCCTTTGACGTGCTGCGTAGTGACGAGGACCGGGACGTTCACGATGCCGGCCAGACGGATCAGTAGCTTCGCATTTCGGACTAGTTGGTCCTTCTGAAAAATGGAAGGCAGAAGCTTCTCCTGGACATCGATCACCAGGAGCGCGCAGTGCTCCGCATCGAGCGGCCGCCGGGCGATTTCGCTGTGGTCCCTGGTCAAAGTGTCAGTCCCGCCGAGTGCAATTTCCATGGGGTTCCCTTCTGGAGTGCCGAGGCCGATTCTATCGCGGGGAAGGATAATCTGGTCATCCTGAGGCTTTATTGACCGCAGACGGCGCAGCCCATAAAATCGCAGTTGAAGCGGGAACTGCAGACTGCCCCCTCGTTCAACGGCAGGACAGCTGACTCTGGATCAGCATATCGGGGTTCGAATCCCTGGGGGGCAGCCAGACTCCAAGCCTCCGCCTGCAGCTATCAATGCCGGTGAAGACCATCTTTTGCTCTTTCCCGCCCTTCCGTGGGTTCATGGCACCAACCTCAAGAAGAGCCCCAAATTAACCTGATATTCAACGAAAGTTCATCTGGCATTAACAAACGGCGGTTAGCTCTGGTATGCCCGGAGTTCCATCGGAGCTCGGCTAAGAGTGCACCTGGATGCTTTTGGTCCGCAAAGAAGTGCATCTCGACATTTTCTAGGAGGAAATCATGAAGCAATTTACGGCCTTGGCGTTCTCGCTTACCCTTATGGCCAGTGCATGGGCGGCGCCAGCGCCGCAGGACGCACCGGCATCTCCACAGAAGAAGACCATAAAGAAATCTGCCCCAACCGCGGCAGAAAGCCTGGCCCGTCGCCTGGATGAAATGCAGAAAGCGCTTGACGCGCAACAGCAGCAGATTCAGGAGCTTAGGCAGGATGTCCACACCCGGGACGCAGTCATCCAGCAGTTGCAGCAACAGGGTAGTCAAGCCCAGATGGCGGCCACTCAGGCTCAACAAAAGGTGGACACGACAAGCCAGCAAACGCAGCAGGATGTGGCGGTTCTGCGCAACGATGTGTCAGACCTGAAGACCAACGCGACCAATGCCGCCCTGGCACTGCAGGACACCCAGAAGCAGGTCAATGCGATGGAGAGTCCGCTGGCCATTCACTACAAAGGGGTGACGATCACACCGGGCGGATTCCTGGCGGCTGAAACGGTTTGGCGTCAGCGAGCTCTTGCCGCCGACATCAACACGCCCTTCAACGCAATCCCCTTTGGTGGGGCTAGCCAGTCGAATCTGTCGGAGTTTTTCGGGTCCGGCCGTCAGTCTCGTATTTCCATGCTGACTGAAGGCAAGCTGAAGAGCGCCAAGCTGAGCGGCTATGTGGAAGCTGACTTTCTCTCCGCGGGCGTGACCTCAAATAACAACGAAAGCAACAGCTACACCTTGCGCCAGCGGCAAGCCTGGGGACAGGCGGCACTAACCAATGGATGGAGCTTCACCGGCGGGCAGATGTGGAGCCTGGTCACCGAAACCAAGAAGGGTGTCGACAATCGTACCGAGGCTTTGCCGATGACCATCGACCCGCAATATACGGTCGGTTTTAGCTGGGCGCGGCAATATGGCTTCCGGGTATCCAAGAACTTGAACAACAAACTCTGGCTGGCTTTTTCCGTGGAGGACTCCCAGGAGACCTTGACTGCACATGGGGCTTCGAATAACTTCCTCGTCGGTTCCCTGGGCAACAGTGGGGGCCTCTACAATGCCTTCAACGCCAACTATTCATTTAATCCCTCGCCTGACTTCGTGGTCAAAGCGGCCTTCGAGCCTGGCTGGGGACACTATGAAGTGTTCGGGTTGATCAGCGATTTTCGTGACCGGGTGTTCCCGGATGCCGGAGCAAAAACACCCTCCGCGGCTGGGGCATTCAATGACTCAAAAACTGGTGGCGGAATCGGCGCCAATGCTCGCGGGTCTCTGGCCAATAAACATGTTGATGTCGGAGTGCACTTCTTCGGCGGCAACGGCGTAGGCCGGTACGGCACGGCAGGACTTCCTGATGCTACGGTACACCCAGATGGCACCTTGGCCCTGATCCGAGGTTATCAGGCCCTGGGTACCCTCGAATGGCACTCGCCGAAGTGGGATGTCTATGCCAACGCAGGCGGCGAATATGCGGCTCGGACGGCGTTTGAAACCGCTTCTGGCAAGGGCGTGGGTTACGGATCACCGTTGCTTAACAACACCGGGTGTAGCGTTGAGCAGCTTCCCACTGGCGGCGCCGGCTTCACTCCCGGAGCTCTAACCAACTGTACCGGCGATACCCGAAACGTTATCGAAGGTACGTTTGGGTTCTGGTACCGCTTTTACAACGGTCCCAAAGGGAAGATCCAGTGGGGCCCGCAGTATTCGTACGTGGTTAGAAACACCTGGTCGGGCACGACTGCGGGCGGCAGTGGCCAGCCCCATGCAGTTGATAACATGTTCTTTACTTCCTTCCGCTACTACTTGCCCTAGGGCTCTCGGGTTTCTCCGGTGCGGCGGAAATAATAGCCGCACCGGGGGAATCTCAGATTCAACCCGCGGGGGCCCTGACTGAGTGCGCCGCCTTGATCCTACAGGGGTGTGTCGTTCAATCCACGTTTCGTCCAATTTGATCGGCGACCGGGTTCGCCAAATCTTGGCCTCTTTTCTAGTAGAGATGACACGTGAACCTATCTTCTGCGGAACCCGGCGCAATTGAATCTGCATCCAACACCTGTCGGCGGGAGGCATTAAGCATATGAAAATCGGATTCATCGGACTGGGAAATATGGGGTCGGGCATGGCCGCGAACCTGCTGAAGGCTGGACATGAGGTCACGGTTTACAACCGGACAGCGGCAAAAGCGCAGTCGCTGGTGAATCAGGGGGCGCACTTGGCGCCGCGTGTGGCAGATGCGTGTCACGGCGAGGTGGTAATTACGATGCTGGCCGACGATAACGCGGTCGAAAGCGTCGTTTTTGGTGACGCCGGCGTGGTCAGCACCCTAGCCAAAGGTGGAATCCACGTTTCCTCAAGCACCATCAGCGTGGCCCTGTCGGAGAAGATGACGGCAACGCACGCGGCGAACGGCCAGCGCTTTGTTTCGGCTCCCGTGTTTGGCCGACCCGAAGCGGCGGCTGCGGCCAAATTGTTCATCGCAGTAGGCGGCGCTCCGGACGCCGTCGAAATCTGCCAGCCTCTCTTCGACGCCATGGGCCAGAGAACTTTTCGCTTCGGCAAGCATCCCGCCGATGCAAATCTGGTGAAACTCAGTGGCAATTTCCTAATCAGTTCCGTGATCGAAGCGCTGGGCGAGGCGATGGCGCTGGTGGGCAAGGCCGGTTTGGATCAACATCAATATCTTGACTTCCTGACCTCGACGCTTTTCAATGCGCCCGTCTATAAGACCTATGGCGGACTGATCGCGGGGAGGAAGTTCGAACCTGCCGGATTCGCGGCTCCCCTGGGATTCAAGGATAATCGACTGGTCCTGGCGGCAGCCGAAACTCTGCAGGTGCCTTTGCCGCTGGCAAGCCTGATCTACAACCGGTTCCTTACTTTGCTGGCTCACGGCGGCGAAGTGCTCGATTGGTCAGCCATCTCTCAGCTGGCTGCGGAAGATGCAGGCGAGGTGCGCCGAGCTGCTTAGAAACTGGTTTGCAGGCGGAGGGCGTAACTGCGCGAAGGCGCGATGGCGTTGCCGGAGAATAACCCTTCGAAATCGAGAAGGTTGAGCCGGTTGTTTATGTTCTGAACATCAGCTTGCAGCCGCAGGCGGAGATTGTCCCGCTGCCATAGATCTGCGCCGACCGAAGCATCCAGCGACAATGAGGGCCGTACGCGGCCGTTGTCGAAGTTCACCCGGCTGACGATCGCCTGGCCAAACTGCGCAATGGCTTGTTGCTCCGTGCCGGTAAATTCGAAAGGAAGACCCGTTCCGTACTCGCCTCCAAATGCGAGCCAGGCTCGTTTCATGAGCTGATAGCGGAACCGGGACCGCAGCGTGTGGCGCTGGTCCTGGGACACCCACAGCCGTCCGCTGAGTTGGCTCAGTGCGTCGCTGGCGTCATCTCCCAGGAAAAGGCCGCCGGTGACGGGAAGGTAAGCAGAGCCCACCATATACGAATAACTGAGGAATCCGGAGAAGCGCCACCAAAGCGGAATATCCACTTTCCCCTCAGCACCGTAGATTTTGGCTTTGCGGAAGGCGATGGGAAAGCTTACTGCCGTATCGAGCAGCTGGTCGTCATCTGCGAAGTTGTTCACGATGCGATCAAACCAGTTCGCATCAAACCGGAGCTTTTGAAAAAAACCCTTCGTTAGTCCGATCTCGAAATAGTTTCCGTGCGAGGGCTTAACGGGCAGGCGCAGCACCTGGCTGCTGAGCGAGGTTACCAGTGGCGAGCTGGAAAGCAGGACGTTCTCAAAATCCGGCGTTTGAAAAACCCGGTCATAGGAAGCATGCAGAACCATGCCAATCGCGGGCAGGTAGCGCGAAATTCCGACGCGCGGGCTTACGGCATTCTGGTTCACCAGCAACTGATAGTGATCCCAGCGCAGACCCGCATTAAGTGTCCAGTTACCCAGCCGAATCTGGTCCTGGATAAAGGCGGATTGCTCAAGATCAGGGCGACTGTCCACAAATGGCTGGCCGCCGGGGAAAGTTGGTGGCGTATCCGGATCGAACTGTGACGGGTCGGTGATTTGATAGTTGAACTTTTCCCGCAGAAACGTGGCATCGGATTCGACGCCGGCTTTCCATTCCTGACGGCCATGGTGGATTGCAACAGTTCCTTTGAAATAGCCCTCACGGAAACCGTTGTCCTGGAAGAAAATCACCGGGGTTGAGAAAGAGTTGGAAAAGGAACCCTCAGAATCATCCCGCACCATGCCGCGAAAATCGGCGACCACGTTGGGCGAAAACAGGTGCTGGTAGGAAACCATGCCCAAAGTTTCAAAATTATTGCGATCCTGCCGTTGACCGGCTGCCTGCTGAATCTGCTGGTTGGGCACGAGAAAACGTGAGAGTTCATGCCGTACAAGCAGGCCCAGACGGTCTTTCTCGGTTAGGTCTCGCTCGTAGTTCACGGCGAAGTCGCCCGTGGTTCCCGTGTTGGTGTAGTTCTGGAGGACCGGAGGGTTTAAGTAGCGGTCGGTCATAGCGCCGTTCGCGTCCATGTTCAAGGTGTTTTTTCCCCAGGCGTACTGCAGGGCACCAAAAGCACCAGCAGTGTCAAAGCTTCCGCCGGAAAGGACCAGTTGACCGTGCATACCCTTCCGCGCATCGCGGATGGTGTTCACTTCGACGACCCCGCCCATTTTGCGTCCGTACTCAGCCGGGATGCCGGCGGTATAGACACTCATGGATTGGATATCATCAGCTTCGATCTCAGGCCCGAAGCTGGGAGAACGATTGTCGGTGAGCGGAATCCCATCGACCACAAGCTGGGTCTGATATTCGGAGCCGCGCGGATGGAGCACGGCGTTCCCCTCGTAGAGCCAGCCGGGCTGGGAATTCACCAAGTCCTGCAAAGACCGGCCGGGCAGCGAAGTGGTTCGACTCTCGATCAAGTCGGTTCCGATCCGGTTGACCGTACCGGTGCCGTGAGGATCGATGAGTGTCTCGGCGGCATTGACCATGATCGAAGTGCTAGTTGGGGCGATGCCGAGGGTTATCCGGTAATCCGCGGGAACCGCGGAGCGTATTTCCACCGACTTGGAGAAAGCCGCGAAGCCCTCACGCTGGACCTGGAGCTCGTAAAGCCCGAAAGGAACGAGTTTCACAACCAGATTGCCCGACTCGTCGGTGGTGAATGTGTGCCGGAACTGGTTGCTCTCGCTCACCAGCTCAACCGCGCTCACTATGCCCAAACCGTCAGGGTCGGTCACTCGCAGACGTAGTTCACCGGTGTTGCTCTGCCCAAAAGCTTGAAGAATGCCGAGAAGCAGCAGGCATCCTGCAAGCGGCAGCCGGCGGAGAAGTTCCATCGTCCAAGAATACGTTAGAGGCTTGGCGGCAAGCCAATTACTCAAGCGTAGGTACTGTGGTAAGAAGGTGAGGACGCTTCAACGCGATGGAATGCCAGCTAATCTCCGGGGCTTACTTTGCAGAAAGAACAAAATTGACGACGCTCTTTTCGTTGGGGTTCACGGTGACCGTCTTTTCCCATGTGGTAGGTTCCGAAAAGATAGGCCGCACAATTCGGTTTTCGGTGAGGACATCGTAGGCCGCTGCATTCCGCAGCACTTTCCACCCTTCATGCCAGGCAACGATTTCGTATTTCCCTGGGGGTACATCCGTCAGTTCAAAGCGCCCACTTTCGTCGGTAACGGCGTAGTAGGGATGGGGCACTACCAGAAGCTCAGCGTTCATCCAGGTGTGCCCGCCATTGCACTTTAGATTTACCAATCCCGCCGTGGGCATGGTGCGGGTGACCGGCTGATTGACGAAAGGGAACGGCAAATTGTAAGTCGCAGCGCCGTCCATATGAATGGTGTGGAGAGTGGCGTCAGAACTCTTCATCTGCAGGTCCGCACCTTGGGGGACTAGCAGAATGTGAGGTTCGTAGCGGCAGTGCTTTTGGTCGAGGAATCGCCTTGGCGCCGGGAGGTCCATGGCTTTCCCGCTCTCGATGTTCTTCAGAGACACCACAGTGTTGGCGACACCACCTTGCGGGCCAATAACGAGCCGCTCGAGGTCGCGGGTTTTATGCGAATCAGGGTCGCAGATCTCGGGGTCTTTTGTGATGGGAAGAACAACTGAGTGGGGCACAGGTCCCGACCAAGTCACGGTGCCTGCGATCGTTCCCCCATTGCTGACGGAGACAACTTGGTAACCGCTTTGCGCGGCCGCAGCAGCGGCGGCGACCGCAAGGAAAGCCAAAGGACTCGTAAATCTGACCCGACTAAACATCCTAAATTGGACCGCTTTTCAAAATGGTATCCCGAGGAGCATCGGTGGCAAGTAACGAAGGTAACCAACGAGGGGGCGAAATTCGTGTATTCGAGACGGCCAGCACCGCCCTTGCCATGATTGGCGCGGGGCGTGACAGTCGCGTATATTGATCGCGCTTTCGGCAATGGATATTGTTATGTCCGGTCAGAGCAAACCCGGCATCGTCCTTCGTGACTTGCGGAGCTTCGACGATCTCAAGCAGGTGGAGGCGGTGGAGCGTGAGGTCTGGGGTCTTTCTGATCTGGACGTGACGCCGCTAACCTTCGCGATCGCCAGCCAGGCTGCAGGTTGCATCTGGATAGGCGCTTTCGACGGCAAGGCCCTTGCTGGCTTCGCGTTTGGGCTCCTCGGCATGGAAGAGGGGCATCTCGTAGTGCACTCACACATGCTGGCGGTGAAGGCCCGCTATCGTGACGTCGACTTGGGCCACAAGCTCAAACTGGCGCAAAGAGAGCGCGCGCTGGCGATGCGCATTCACGAGATGACCTGGACGTTCGATCCCTTGCAGAGCAAAAATGCCCACCTGAATTTTGCCAAGCTGGGAGTGGTTTCCGATACTTACAAGATTGATTTCTATGGCCCGGAAACTTCCAGCGTGTTGCACCGCAACGGCACCGACCGCCTGTGGGTGAAGTGGCCGCTGGCCAGCCGCCGGGTCAAAGAACGAGTGCAGGGAAAAAATCCCCGCAGCGAGGTTCAGGATGCTCTGGCTAACCTGATTCCACTGATTCGTTTCAACGGTGACGGCAAGCCTGCGCGAGCAGATTTGTCCGCCGCGCTCGCCCGGCAGAGAATTGCAATCGAAATTCCCAGCGACATCGGCTCGCTCGAGCAAAAGGATCCGGAGCTCGCCCGGGAATGGCGCCAGGCCACGCGTTGGGCTTTCACTGAGGCCTTAAAGGCTGGCTTTCTTGTCGCCGAGTTTTGCCGCACCGTCCGCGGCCAGCAGGGGCCGGGCGTGTATCTATTGGAAAAAGGAAGCATCGAAGAATATGTGCCCGAATTGCAGCGCCTCTCGACCGCTCACTGAGGCGACACGCCCATCAGCATGGCCGATGATTCCTCCAATCCGATCATTCTTTACGATGGCGTTTGTGGCCTGTGTAACCGGCTGGTTCAGTTTGTTCTGAAGCGCGATTCCCATGATCGTTTTCGGTTCGCCGCGCTGCAAAGCCCTTTCGCTGACCGCATTCTAAGGCGATTCGGCGCCGACCCGCGCGACCTGGATACTGTTTACGTGGTCCTGAACCACAACCAACCTAACGAGCGGCTGGCGGCACGGTCGGACGCAGTCATCCTCATCCTGCGCGAACTGGGCGGCTTCTGGAAATTTCTTTCATTCCCCATCCGTTTGCTGCCGCGATGGCTTCGCGATTGGAAATACGATCTGGTCGCCCGCTACCGTTACCGGGTCTTCGGTAAATACGACTCTTGCCCACTGCCTCAAGAGAAAGACAAACGGAAGTTCCTCGACTCCGTCTAATGGACGTATGCCCTGAGCCGATTCCGCGGACGATGGTGTAGAGTAGTTGGCGCTTTTTGCCCGTCGGTCGGTGGTCTTCATGACCATAGTCTGAGTCAGTGAGGAAAGATGAAGAAAGAAATCTTGCTCTTTGTCCTCGGTTGCACGTCCCTTGCCCTCGCGCAGGCGAATCCACCCTCGGTTCCCGCGAACGCTTCGGCCACGAGGTACACGGTCATGCTCGCGGGAAGCAAGGTGGGGTTTGAGACTTCGAGCCAGGCCTCTGATGGCAGTCTCCAACTCTACTGGGAGTTCAACGACCGTGGGCGCGGGCCTAAGATCAACGAGCGCATTGTCCTCGATAAGAATGACATTCCAATCGAATTGCAGAACTCAGGCATTGACTATCTGAAGGCGCCGGTCACCGAAACGTTCTCCCTTAAAGATGGCCTTGCAAGCTGGAAGAATCGTGCCGAGCAAGGTGAGACAAAAGCGGCGCAAGCGTTCTATGTGAGCATTTCCGGGGTTCCCGAAGAAAGCGCGATCCTCGCGCGGGCGCTGCTGGCTGCTGGAGGGCCACTGCCATTGCTGCCCGCGGGCGAGGCGTCGATCGAAAAACGTGGCAGCCTCAAAATCGAGGCCAACGGCCAATCCCGAACCGTGGTGCAATATGCCGTCACGGGCCTCGACTTCGTTCCCGATCCCATATGGCTCGATCAGGATGGGAAGTTCTTCGCATTTGTAACTGGGGGCATTGGTTTTGCCGTGATTCGCGAGGGCTGGGAATCGGCCGTTCCCGCTTTAGGCAAGGCGCAAGAGGAAATCGAGAACGGGCGCGCCGCGTATCTCGCCAAAAAGCTCGCCCACAAGCCCACCGGCCCACTCGTTTTTGTTCATGCAAATCTGTTCGACGCGGAAACGGCTACGGTTCAAAGAAACCGCACCGTGGTCGTCAAGGGCGAGCGAATCACGGCGGTTGGCGACGATGGCAAGATCGCGCCGCCCCAGGGAGCGGAAGTCGTGGATGCGGCGGGCAAGATGCTCCTGCCGGGCCTGTGGGATATGCACGTTCATCTTGCCCCCAACGATGGGCTGCTGGACATTGCTTCGGGAGTGACCTCTGTGCGCGATCTGGGTAACGACAGCGATCATTTGTTGCCCATGCGTGACCGCTTTGACGCCGGTACCGAGATTGGGCCACGGGTGTTGCTGGCAGCCCTTCTCGATGGGCGTGGTCCCTATGCCGGGCCGACCAAGGTTTACGCCGATACCGAGCAGGAAGCGCGTGACGATATCGACAAGTACGCCAAACTGGGCTACGTACAGGTCAAGATCTACAGCTCCATCAAACCGGAATTGGTCCCCAAGATCGCGGAAATAGGGCACAGCCATGGCATGCGGGTGAGCGGACACGTGCCGGCGTTCATGACCGCCCAGCAGTTTGTGGAGGATGGCGCGGACGAAATCCAGCACATGAATTTCATTTTACTGAACTTCATGTTCGACAAAGTGAAAGACACCCGGACCCCGGCTCGTTTTACGGAAGTTGCGGCGCACGGCGCGGAGATCGACCCAAACTCTGAGCAAGTGAAGGCATTTATCAAGCTGCTGCAGGAACACAAAACTGTACTCGACCCGACGCTGAATGTTTTCGAAGCGATGTTCACCGACCGTCCGGGAAAGGTCACAGCGCTGTACGCAGCCGTCGCTGATCGCATGCCAGTGCAAATCCGCCGAGGCTTTTTCTACGGGGGCCTCGCCGTCCCCGACGGCATGGACCAGCGTTATCGCGATTCCTTCCATCAAATGTTGAAAATGACCAAAGCGTTTTATGATGCCGGCATTCCCATTGTCGCCGGGACGGATGCTCTGGCGGGATTCACTCTGCCGCGGGAGCTGGAACTCTACGAAGAAGCCGGAATCCCATCAGCGAAGGTGTTGCAGTTAGCCACGCTAGGCGCTGCCCGCTTGATGAAACGCGACCAGGATCTCGGAAGTATCACGCCCGGTAAATTGGCCGATATGATTCTGGTGGAAGGCGATCCCACGATCCATGTTGGGGATGTTCGCAACGTGCGAACGGTGGTAAAAGGCGGAGTGGTCTATCAGAATGCCGATCTGTTTCGGGCACTTGGAGTGAAACCGCAGTAGAATCGTCAGCGGCTGAGCTACCGCAAGGCCAAAATCAGCACAGGAGCCAGCAATGGCCGAAAACCTTTCCTCCACGGAATCCACCCCGAATATCGATTCTATTCTCCAAGAGCAGCGCAAGTTCCCCAGTCCGGAATCTTTTCGCCGACAGGCCCACATTAAGAGTGCGGAAGAGTATGAGCGCATCTACCGCGAATCGATCGAGCAGCCAGAGGAATTCTGGGGCCGCGTGGCCGAAGAGCTGCACTGGTTCAAGAAATGGGACAAAGTTCTGGAATGGAATTGCCCGTGGGCCAAATGGTTTGTCGGCGGGCAGCTCAATCTCTCCTACAACTGCCTTGACCGCCATGTGCTGACGGCACGCAAGAACAAAGCGGCGCTGATCTGGGAAAGCGAGCCCGGTGAAGTTCGAACTCTTACCTATCAACAACTCTATCGCGAGGTGCAGAAGTTCGCGAACGTGCTTAAGTCGCTGGGGATCCGCAAAGGCGACCGGATAGCGATTTATATGGGCATGACGCCCGAGCTGCCGGTGGCTATGCTGGCCTGTGCGCGAATTGGAGCGACGCACACGGTGGTGTTTGGTGGATTTTCTTCCAATGCATTGGTTGATCGGATTCACGATTCCCAGGCGACGGCTGTCATCACCCAGGACGGATCTTTTCGCCGGGGTGGAGAAGTGAAACTGTTCCCCGCGGTGGAAGAGGCGCTGAAGTCCTGCCCCTCGGTCAAGAACGTGATCGTCTATCAGCGGACTGGTTCGAAAATTCACATGCAGCCCGGCCGCGACCACTGGTGGCATGAGCTGATGGCGTCGGTCTCGGACGTATGTCCCGCCGAGCCGCTGGACGCCGAGCATCCTCTCTACATCCTCTACACCTCGGGTACCACCGGAAAGCCTAAAGGCTTGGTGCACACCACGGGCGGCTACTCGGTTGGTACGTATCTCACCACGAAGTGGGTTTTCGATCTGAAGGAAGAAGACACTTACTGGTGTACCGCCGATATCGGCTGGGTTACGGGCCACAGCTACATTGTGTACGGACCGCTGCAGAATGGCGCTACCAGCCTGATGTACGAAGGCGCGCCCAACTTCCCCGAACCTGATCGCTTCTGGAGGATCATCGACCGCCATCAGGTCAACATTCTCTATACTGCGCCCACCGCCATCCGGACTTTCATTAAATGGGGCGAGCAGTGGCCGCGGCTGCATCGGCTGGATAGCCTGCGGCTACTCGGCACCGTCGGCGAGCCAATCAATCCCGAAGCCTGGATGTGGTACCACGAAGTCATCGGAGGTGGCCGTTGCCCTATTGTCGACACTTGGTGGCAGACCGAAACCGGCAACATCATGATTAGTCCGATCCCGGGTGCGGTCGAAACCAAGCCTGGCTCTGCGACACGGCCCATGCCTGGGGTTCTGCCGGAAATTGTCACCATGGAAGGGCAGCCGGTGCCCGCTGGCTCGGGGGGATTCCTCGTCATCAAGCAGCCTTGGCCTGCCATGGCACGAACCATCTACGGCGATCCTGACCGCTATGTGAAGCAATACTGGTCGCAGATTCCAGGAATGTACTTTACGGGCGACGGCGCTCGCCAAGACAATGACGGCTACTTCTGGATCATGGGCCGGGTGGATGACGTGATCAACGTCAGCGGCCACCGGCTGAGCACGATGGAAGTCGAATCGGCGCTGGTGGCCCACGAGGCGGTCGCTGAAGCGGCAGTGGTCGGCCGTCCTGACGAGGTGAAAGGCCAGGCCATCTCTGCGTTTGTAACCCTCGAGCAGGGAAGAGAACCAACCGATGCACTAAAAGATGAGTTGCGGAAATGGGTGACAAAGGAAATCGGAGCCTTGGCGCGGCCGGACGACATTCGCTTCACCGACATGCTGCCCAAAACTCGCAGCGGAAAAATCATGCGCCGGCTCTTACGCGAACTTGCAACGAATGGAGAAGTAAAGGGCGACACCACAACGCTGGAAGACTTTAGTGTCATCGCGAAGTTAAAAGAACAGGAAGAGGCGTAACCTTACCCGCCCATGTCATCCTGAGCGGAGCGACCCCGTTCGCGAAGCGAAGGGGTTGCGGAGTCGAAGGATCCCATGCTCGCTTAGAGCGAGATGAACGCGGAAAGGGATTCCCACTGTACCCTCGAACAACCCACGGGAACTCCCTTATGGGCCGGTGCCGCATTTAGGAAACATGAGATCCTTCGACTAAATGGTTCGCTGACTTTGTGAGCGAGCCACCTCGCTCAGGATGACAGGGGTGCGGGCGATAACGACTATTTTTCTACTCGTTCGGCTGCACCGAGTGCGGGGACATAGAGCCCTGCAATGGCATGCGCGATCTTTCGTCGGATCGGAGTGGTCGGAATCGAGATTTGTCAGCACGACGACGGTGAGTTTATCGTCGACGTAGCGGGCTATATAAGCGGTGAAACCTTGCCATGAGCCGCCGTGCTCGAAGACCCGATGCCCATGAACTTGATCGATCTCCCATCCGAAACCATAGTTCGCGTCGTTGGGCTTGCCGTTCGAGAGCTTGGCCACCGACCACATCTGGTCGAGGCTGGACTTTTTCAGCAGTCTTTCCGTGTATAGCGCGCGGTCCCATTTGGCGAGATCGAGAATGTTGAAGTATAAAGCCCCATCCGCCATGGTATTGAGGCTCGGGGAGACCCAGTCTTGATTCTTCAACGCGCCCCTCACCAATTGGTAGCCCGCCGCGCGATTGGGCACAATGTCGGCTTCGCTGATGACGCGAGTGCTGGTCATACCCAACGGCTGGAATATCCGCTCTTGCAGGAAATCGCCATAAAACTCGCCGGTGACTTTGTGAATCACGACTCCGAGAAGCAGGTAATTCGTATTGCGGTACGCCCACTTTTTGCCGGGTTGGAAATCTAACGGAAAAGACTCGATGATTTTGACCAGTTGATTTTCGGTGTAGTCTGCGCGTAAGTTGATCGGGCCACCAGGCTTGATCTTTTCATCTGATTCATATTCGCTCAGACCCGAAGTATGGCTTAACAGATTGCCGATTTTGATGTTGTTCCAACTCGCAGGGGCGTCGGTAAAATATTTTCTGATGCTGTCGTCGAGGTCAATCTTGTGTTCTTCTACCAGCATCATCACCGCGGTCGCAGCGAACTGTTTCCCGATCGATCCCGACTGGAAAACAGTTTCTGGTTTTACTGGAACACTGAGTTCGACGTTGGCTAGGCCATAACCCTGCACTTTGACAATTTCACCCTCGCGATAGACGCCCAGCGCCAGCCCCGGAATATGCTGGCGAGCCATCTCACCGTCAACGTAGTGGTCGACATTGTCGGAAGTCGTTTGCGCGGCGGCCAGCGACGCGGACGCAAGGCATGCGAGGACAATTGAAGCAAGGCATTTCATCAGGCTGGCGATACTAGCACGAGGGTTCTGACTAAAACTGCCGACCACGAGCGGGAGCTTCTATTCTCCCGCTCCCACCATCACAATCGGCATGGTGGGCGTCGAGGATCCCGCTTCTGGCTCTACAGTGATGGCGAACGCTTTGGCCTGCAGGCCTGCAGGTAGGGGCGGATGGATCACCATCGCGTTACCGCGAGCATCCGGCTTAAACATCCCGGCGGGAATCGGAGCGCCCTGCATAGGGATCAGCCAGAGTTCGTAAGTCTTCTGCGGCGGCAAGGGGGGCATATTACTGGCCATGAAAATGAGGCGAGACTTGTCACGCACGTAGATCGCCTTGCCCTGAGGCTGAGGCGGAGTATTCGGTGCGGCCACAGGGACAATCATGGCGTCCGTGGCCGTGAGCGTGGCCACCACTTCCTTTGCTTGTTGAAGTTGCGCTTGCTGCTCTACGGAGCGGCGTTGTAACTCAGCCACGCGCAGGGAAAGCCGATCGCTCTGCCTCCAAAACCAGAAGGCCACAACCGCCAAGGCAGCGGCGGCGAACCACGGGACCATTGCCCACCAACCACGCCTCGCCCGCCCGCTGGTGATAGCGGGCACCGCTCCCGCGCGCGGTTCACGCGCCACGGCGGTCAAGAGTCGTTGGCGGGCGCGCTGGGGCGGCATCGGGCCCCCCGTCGAAATCGCCATCAAAGCCATGTCTCCCCGGAGCTGCTCGAGTTCGCGGCGGCAGCTCGCGCAGCCTTCCAGGTGTTTCTGCAAAGCTGCCCGTTCTTCCGCCGACAACGAGCCTAGGGCGTAAAGCGCCAGGTCGTCCGCGAATTGTTCGTGTGGACTCATGCTTCAAAGACCTTGCGCAAGGTTAGTAATCCGGCACGAATGCGAGTCTTGATTGTGCCGAGCGGCTCTCCTGTCTTGCTTGCAATTTCAGTATGTGTCAGCCCTTCGAAATATGCCATCTCCAACGCTGCCCGTTGTGCCGGAGGCATCTTGCCGAGAGCACTGCGAACCTTTTCCATGGCGCGAGCCCGATCTGCTTCGCCAGCCAGGTCGGGTTGCGCGGAAACCAGAACGTCGTCGATATCAGATTCCGGCCGCCGCTTGCGTAGCGTGTCAATCGAACGATTGCGGGTAATCACTGCCAGCCACGCTCCCAAATTGCCCCGGGTGGAATCAAACAGCCCCGGATTCCTCCATAACTGCATAAAAACTTCCTGCAGAATGTCCTCGGCCGCCGCTGTATCACCGAGCACGCGCAGAGCGACCGAATACACGATGGGAGAATATCGGTCGTATAACTGTGCCATCGCGTTCTCGTCGCCGGTGCGAATGCCGGAAATCAGCACCAGGTCGGATGCGCCTCCTCTTAACTCAGTGCCGGGCAAATAGTTACCGAGTCCTTTCTGAGGTACGTCTGGCAAACCGGGGCGGATTGCCCGGTTGGTGCCACGAAGGTGCCATTTCTCATCCCGCGACGCATTCGCCTACCGCGGTTGTCGTCCGACGCCGCGAAACCATACAGTATTCTCGGGTGTTCGACAAGAGTCGCGGCCTGGCTTCGATGCAGGTTTAACCCGTGTTATGACGGAAAGGCCCGCCCTACTCACCCCTGGTTGCCGCTGTTCGCTCTTCCGGCGTCATCTGCTTCCAGATTACTTCCAGATTCTGCTGCAAGCGGGTGTTGCCCGGGTCCTGATGCAGGGCACGGGCGAACCAGCGATAGGCTGAGGGCAAGTCGCGGGTGACGCAATGACCGGTGGCATACATGGCGCCCAGCAGCGTGTAGGCTTTGGAATCTTCTTGACGGGCGGCAGCCAACAGATTCTTTTGCGCTCGGTCGCAGTTCTGCGGTACCCCTGTGCCGTAAAGATACCTTTCGCCGTCAGCGACCAACTTTTCTTCCGAGCTAACCGGAGCTGCTGCAGGTCGAGGCTTGGGAGTTTCTACCTTAGGCGCTGGCCTAGGTTTGATTTTCTCCGCGGGAGCAGGTAGGGCACTCGGCGACTCAGTCGCAGCGTCGGCCGCCGGATTAGAAGCGTCAGGCGTTACTGCATTTGGGCTGGCCGGCTTGTTTTCAGCCTCCGGTACAGGGGCCGAAGTTGCAGGCGCAGGAGCCGCTGCCTCTTTCTCGACAGGGGGAGGCTCTGGAACCACAGCTTGATTCGCAGCAGCCGGCGGGGGGACAGGCGCGGCGCTGGTGCTTGGTTCGGCAGGCGGGGCCACCGCTTGCGAGGGCGAATTGGATTCCGGAGGAGTTACGGTCACAGAAGGAGCCGGCGCGGACGGCGAGCGGGTAGCGGAATCGGTGCTGTGAGTTTCCCAAGGCCAAGTCCCGTTCCACCAGTGCCACGCAATCCCACCGCCAAGGACGAGCAAGAGAACCACTACGACAACAAAATATAAGCCTCGGTGGGAGGGGGGCTCCTCATCATCTTCCAACAGATAACTCAAATTCCGCTTAGGCTCATCTCCAAGGCTCAAGAATGAAGGAACACTGGTTGCGGGCGGATTCGTGCGTGGAGGCGCGGCCGCTGGGGCTATGGGGGAGCGAAGCGGACTTCCACACATGCCGCAGAAGTGGTATTGCGTGTCATTCTCGTGACCGCATTGTTCGCAGCGCACCGTCATAGTTCGGGCATAGTTCGCACACTTACTATATCGAGTTAGATGGTAACTTGACGATTGCCGGCTATGGAACCTCGCCAGTTCGCCTTTACACCTTGGGCTTCAACGTGTTAACCTCGATGACGTTACATCAAAAATTTGAAACTGAGAGACAGGAGTGCACCAGGTTAGTGCTAGCCAGAGAGCAAAAAAGAACCCTCATTGACCAACACCGCACGCATCCTACCGATACGGGCAGTCCAGAAGTCCAAATCGCGCTGCTGAGCGAGCGCATTGGTCAGCTGACGGAACACTTTAAAACGCACCAGAAGGACCACGGCTCGCGCCGCGGTCTTCTCATGCTGGTCAGCAAGCGACGTCGTTTGCTCGACTACCTCAAGAAATACGATTCCGAACGGTACAAGGGTGTGGTTCACAAGCTTGGCCTGCGCAAGTAGTAGCTGGCCCGGTTTCCCAATCGAACTTCGTTCTCTGGGAACTCGGAATTGTTCCGTCACATTGGGCAGGGCCGTCGTCCCATGAGGAAAGCTTGAAGGTGCGCTTCCAGCTAATTCGCAGAGGCTCTTGGCATACCATCGTGCAATTCCAACCGCGCATGCGTGTTCTCCTGCCTAGAAGGAACTGAATCATGAAGCAAGAAGTAAGTGTTGAACTCTCCGGCGGAAAGAGACTTTCATTCGAAACCGGAAAATTGGCCAAGCAGGCCCACGGCTCAGCTGTGGTTCGCATCGGCGACAACGTAGTCCTAGCCACCGGCGTAGCTAACGCCGATCCCCGCGAAGGCATCGATTTCTTCCCTTTGACTGTGGATTACCGCGAGTATACCTACGCGGGCGGGCGCATTCCCGGCGGATTTATCAAGCGGGAAGGCCGGCCCAGCGAGCGTGAGATTCTCACCAGCCGCATGATAGACCGGCCGATCCGGCCGCTATTCCCCGAGGGCTTTCGGTGTGAAACCCAGGTAATCGCCTTCGTGCTTTCCGCAGACACAGAAAACGATCCTGACGTCGTAGCTATCAATGCAGCTTCCTGTGCGTTGACCCTTTCGGACATTCCATTTCAAGGGCCGATCGGAGCCGTGCGCGTTGGACTTGTAGATGGCCGCTTCGTGGTTAATCCCACCTACACCGAAATTCGCGATGGGTTGCTCAACATCATGGTGGTCGGCTCTGCCGACGCCATTGTCATGATCGAAGCCGGCGCCAAGGAAGTGAAAGAGGAAACGGTTGTCGATGCGATCGAATTTGCCCACGCTGAGATCAAGAAGATTTGCGCTACTATCAACGAACTCCGTGAAAAGGCAGGCAAGCCCAAACGGGCAGTCACTCCGCCCGAATTCGACCAGGCGTACTACGACAGCCTGAAGAAGAAGATTGGCACTGATCTGGCCGACCGCCTCGACACCCAAAAACATCCCAAGGCTGAGAGCTACAACTTGGTTCGGGAGCTGAAAAAGGAATTACAGGCTGCGATCCCCGAAGATGACGAGGAGGCGCAGGCTAAGCTAAAGACTTACTACGAAACGCTGCGCGAAAGACTCTTCCGCGAAGCCGTAATCAATCAGAAGCGCCGTCCCGACGGACGCGCGTTTGACCAGATACGCGACATCTGGATCGAGGTCGGGGTTCTGCCTCGCACTCACGGCTCTGCCATCTTCACTCGCGGCGAGACTCAAGCCTTGGTCACGACCACGCTCGGCACCGGTGAGGACATGCAACGCTTGGAAGTGTTCGAAGGAGAAGCCAAGAAAAGGTTCATGTTGCACTATAACTTCCCCCCGTTTTCAGTTGGTGAAGTGGCCTTTCTGCGTGGCGCGGGACGGCGTGAAATCGGTCACGGAGCACTCGCAGAGCGTTCGGTAGCCGCAGTGCTGCCGAGCGAAGAGAAGTGGCCCTACGCCATGCGCGTGGTGTCCGACATCCTGGAATCGAATGGTTCTTCCTCCATGGCAACAGTGTGTGGTGCCTCGCTCTCGCTGATGGATGCTGGTGTGCCGCTTAAGGCGCCGGTAGCTGGAGTCGCCATGGGCTTGGTCAAGGAAGGCGAACAATACGCCATTCTTACCGACATTGCCGGTGCAGAAGATCACTACGGCGATATGGACTTCAAAGTCGCCGGCAGCCGCGACGGCATTACCGCCCTGCAAATGGACATCAAGGTTAGCGGCATCACTCCGCAGATCATGCGGGAAGCGCTGGCCCAGGCGCAGCGTGGGCGACTGTTCATTCTCGACAAAATGGCGGAGGCCCTGCCCACCAATCGCGAGAAGGTTTCCGCATTTGCCCCACGCTTCTATACCCTGCAGATTCCGGTCGACAAGATTCGCGACGTGATTGGGCCCGGCGGCAAAATGATTCGCAGCATCATCGAGCAGACCGGAGTCAAGATCGACGTGGAGGACTCCGGCAAGGTCAATGTGGCCTCGAACGACGAAGCTTCCGCGGCCAAGGCTCTGCAGATTATCGGAGACTTGACCGCCACAGCCGAGGTCGGGAAAACCTACCTGGGTACGGTTTCGCGTCTAGCGGATTTTGGCGCCTTTGTCGAGATTCTGCCCGGCACCGACGGCCTGCTGCATATCAGTGAAGTCGCGGAACATCGCATCAAGGACATTCGCGACGAGCTAAAAGAAGGGGACCAGGTTCTGGTCAAAGTCCTGGCGGTCGAAGGCAATCGTATTCGCCTCTCCCGCAAGGCCATCCTCAAAGAGCAGCGCGCCAAAATGGGTGGCGGTGAAGCGCCGGTCGCAGCTGAAGAAGGCGCTCCTGCACCTGCCGCAGCCATCACCATCGAAGGCGGCGGCGATTTTCCCGACGAACCGGAACCCAATTTCAATCGCGACCAACCACGCGAGAGCGCTGGCGGCGATCACTTCGGTGATCGCGGCGGGCGTGGCCCCGGTCGTGGAGGCCGCCCTGGCGGTGGCGGAGGCGGAGGAAGAGGTCGCGGACGGGGACGCGGTGGCCCGGGCCGGGGTGGCCATGGTGGTGGCCACGGCGGACCGAGACACTGAACTTCGTTCGCACGTTTGACACGGCGGAGAGCGGGCCGCGAATGCCCCCGCGGTCTTTTCGTTCGTTGTTGCTCTCACCGCATTCCAATTGAGGGGGGAGTACATGACAAAAGTGAAAGGGCTGGACTCGGTTGTCACGCAGCTGAGAAAACAGAGATCCGGCTTGGTAGACGAACTAAAGCACGTGGATACCGCACTTTCGATCCTCGGTAAGTTGAACGGAGGCTCTCGGCCAACTCGGACCTTGTCGGCTGCAGCACGCAGAAAGATCGCGGCCGCTCAGCGGGCGCGTTGGGCGAAAGTCAGGGCTGGAAAAAAGGCAGCGTAAGGCGAAGTTAGAGATCGGCAAAGTAAAGATCGCACCGAACGACCGTTTTCCGGGGGGCACGATGACCATCGTGCCCCTCGCTTCTGGATCTGATTTTATTCCCCCTTTTGAGCCGAGTTTCTGCTCAGGTTAGAATTTCCTTGATTCGCATGCCTCGCATCACTCGCAACTATCTCCAGCTTATAGCCATTCTCGTATGCCTGCTCATAGTCAATGCATCGGCGCAGGACAACGTTGATCCCAAGAAAGGCCGGGTCACGGGCAATCCGATGTCCGGGAACCGCTACACCATTGAGCAGGAAATACAGATCGGCCGTGAGGGCATGGCTGACGTGGAAAAGAAGCTGCCGATTTTGCCAGCCAGCCATCCGATGTCGAAATACATCAGCGCGCTGGGACAGCAACTCGCCGCGAAAGCGCCCGGTTATAAGTTTCCCTATACCTTCAAAGTGGTGCGCGAGAAGTCGATCAATGCCTTCGCCCTTCCGGGAGGGCCGATTTACGTTCACACCGGGCTAATTGAAGCTGCTAACGAATCGGAACTCGCCGGGGTTATGGGGCACGAAATTTCCCACGTGGTGATGCGCCATTCCACTCGGCAAGCAAGCCGGGCCATGAAGACGCAGATCCCGCTCGCCATTTTAGGGGGCGTTCTTGGGGCCGGGGTTGGCGGTTGGGCAGGCGCGCTAGGGCAAATGGGTATTTCACTAACCTCGGGCACCGTATTGATGAAGTATTCGCGAGACGCGGAAACAGAAGCGGACATGGTCGGGGCCCAGATCATGTACGACGCGGGTCATAACCCGCAAGCCATGGTTAGCTTCTTCAACAAACTCAAACAACAGCAGCAGGGAAAAGGTGGAGGGCCGCAATTCTTGGCGTCACATCCCGATCCTGGGAACCGGGCGCAGAGTGTCTCAAAAATCCTGTCGCGATTTCCGCCGAAGACGTTTCAGCAGGGAGATAGTCCGGAGTTCCTGGCCGCCAAGAAAGCCCTGTCGGAACCCGGAGCAGGGACGGGCGAGACCGCGGAAAAGCCAGCCGATATGCCGCGTCTCTCTCTCGAAAACATCGCCAGCCCGAATTTCAAGACTTTTCGCAGCTCGGCTTATGCCATCAGCTATCCCGATAACTGGGAGCTAAGCGGCGATGCCAACTCAAGTTTGACGATCTACCCAAAGGGCGGTTCTGCCAACGGCGCGCTGGCTTATGGCGTGATGATCAGCGGTTTCGAACCGAAAAATAAAACCAAAGAACTCGACAATGCGTTACGGGAGTTAACGACCGACATCCAGATGGCAAATCCGGGCTTGCGGATTGCCAATAGCCCACAAGCGTTCATGGTGCAAGGCCTGCCGGCAAGGAAACTCGACTGGTTCGGGACTTCTGCAGTTCGGGAGAACGGCAAGCCTTTCACCGAACGGGTGAGGCTGGTGGCGATCCAGACAAAATCGGGAGTTGTGCTGTACCTGGTTTTCGTTGCGCCGGAGGATGATTTTCAGGGCCTGTGGCCAGTTTTTGAAAAGATGTTGAATAGCTTGCAGCTTCGCTAAGCAGGAATGATCGGAGTTGAAGCTGCCTTAGCCGCCGGTGCCGTGCGCCTTCTTCGGCAAAATCTCCCCAATCCGGCGCATCTGCGCTCCCACGCTACGGAGTTTTTCTTCGATATTTTCGTACCCACGGTCAATGTGATAAACGCGGTCAATGATGGATTCTCCATCCGCTACTAGCGCGGCGAGGACCAGCGAAGCGGAAGCGCGCAAATCAGAAGCCAGCACGGCTGCGGCGCTCAACGGGCTCTTGCCCTGCACCACGGCACGCCGCCCTTCGATTTTGATGTTCGCGCCCATGCGGACCAGTTCCTGCGCGTGCATGAAGCGGTTCTCGAAAATGTTCTCGGTGATAATCGATGTTCCCTCGGCCTGGGTTGCCAGCGCCATGTACTGGGCCTGCATATCGGTCGGGAAGCCGGGATATTCTTCCGTCACAATGTCCGCTGCCTTAAAAGGTACATCGCCCATCACCCGCACTGATTGCGTCGTGTGAGCAGTCTTCACGCCGACCTCGTTCAGCTTCTGCAACAGGGCATCGAGGTGTTCGGTGTTGCAGTCCGTGACGTTAAGGTCCCCTCCGGTCAGCGCTCCAGCAATGATGAAGGTTGCAGCTTCAATGCGATCGGGAATGATGCGATGCTTGGCGCCGTGCAGCTTGCTTACTCCCTGCACGCGGATCGTCGGTGTCCCGGCGCCTTCAATGCGCGCACCCATTTTGTTGAGCAGATCGGCCAGGTCGGCGACTTCCGGTTCGCGGGCGCAATTCTGCATCAGGGTTTCCCCCTCGGCGAGGGCTGCGGCCATGAGCAAATCTTCAGTGCCAGTGACCGTGATCTTGTCGAATACGATCTCCGCGCCCTTCAGTCGCTCGGCTGTGGCTTCAACATAGCCGTGGTCTTGCGTAATCTTCGCGCCCAATTTTTCCAGGCCTTTGATGTGCAGATCAATCGGCCGTGCTCCTATCGCACACCCACCCGGCAAAGACACGCGCGCTCGTCCGCAGCGGGCCACCAGCGGCCCTAGCACCAATGTCGAGGCGCGCATCGTCTTCACCAGTTCATACGAAGCCTCGGGCGACGCGAGATTCCGGCAGCAGAGAGTTGTGCGGTGCTGCGCTCGTCCGTATCCCAGTTCCACTTCGGCGCCCATCGCCGCCAGCAGCTTGCGGGTGGTCTCAATGTCCCGTACCTGGGGGATATTCTCCAGAATGACAGGCTCTTCCGTAAGCAGGGCAGCAGCCATGCACGGAAGCGCCGCATTCTTGGCTCCCCCCACGCGAACTGTCCCCAGCAGCGGATTGCCACCACGAATCACGAATTTATCCATACCGATTTTCGTCCCAGTGAAGGCGCGAGCCGCTGCAGTTCCCACGAGTCCGTCCTATCCGGCGTTTTTTCATTTTATAGACGATTGCGGCAGATGGCGGCGGAGAATCTCTGAATCGGAAGGCCATCGTCCGGCAGGAGTGATGCCATCGCGAGCCCTTTACAGGCTTCGGGCCGCTGCTATAGCCCGCCGTACGGCCCCGCCCGAGGCCTTCAGCGCCCGCTCTGCCTCTTTCCGCTGCACACCCGCCGTCAGCATCACTAAGGCCACAGGGACCCTGTTTCCAGCCCTTTTCAGCGCCAGCTGAGCGGCCTGCTGCCCCACGCCGGTAGCCCGCTGCAGGATGCTGATGCCCCGCGCGGCTAGTTTTTCATTCTTTAAATGCACCCTCACCATCAGGTTGCCGTACACGTATCCGAGCCGGGTCATAGCCCCGCTGGAAAGCATAT
The DNA here is from genome assembly GCA_963759395.1 of uncultured Acidobacteriota bacterium. Classification (GTDB taxonomy): domain Bacteria; phylum Acidobacteriota; class Terriglobia; order Terriglobales; family Acidobacteriaceae; genus CAVWZH01. The sequence goes on from CAVWZH010000007.1 coordinate 2,225,243, forward strand.
TTAGGATCATCTTCTGTGCCGTGCCGGCTTTCATCCTGGTCGAACCTGAAATCACCTCTGGACCTACTTCCGTGACGATTGCCAAATGCGATGCCTTGGCCAGCGGCGAGTCGCGATTGCAGGTCACGGCCACGGTTTTCGCCCCATGCCTCCGCGCGTAGGCTAGCGCCGCCACGGTAAACGGCGTGCGCCCGCTGGCCGCGATTCCCACCACGACATCATTCTTGCCGGGCTTTCGCTTTCCTGATTTCCCGCTCTCCTAGCTGCCGCGAATCCTCATTCGCTTCGCCGGCCGAGCCTAATGCTTTCGGCCCTCCAGCCATGACGAACTGCACGATCTTCGGATCAGCGTTGTACGTCGGCGGGCACTCCGCCGCGTCGAGCGCCGCGATACGGCCGCTGGTTCCCGCACCTACATAGATCAGTCGGCCTCCGTGCCGCAACCCTGCCGCGATCCAATCGATGGCCTGTGCGATCTGCGGCAACGCCCGTTTCACCGCTGGCGCCACTTTAGCGTCTTCCGCATTGATAATCTGGGCTATCTCTAACGAAGATTTCAGATCAAGATCGGCTGACGCGCGGTTGATCTGCTCCGTTGCCAGCTGACTCAGTCCCGGCTTCTGGCCGCGCTTCACGCTTTCGCCTCCAGAGCCTCAACCACCGCGTCGTGAAATCTCGGCCGCACGTCTTTGATTGCCTGGTTCTGGCAATCGGGCCAGGTTCGGTTCGTCAACAAGACTACAGAAAGCTGCCGCTCCGGGTCGATCCACAACGAAGTTCCGGTGTAGCCGAGATGACCAAAAGAGTTTGCTCCGAAGTATTTTCCCGATTGCGAAGGAGCTGACGGCGTGTCCCAACCCAGCGCTCGCGAAGAGCCGGGAGGCGATATTTCCCGTCGGGTAAACAAAGCCAAAGTTTCTGGACGGATCAGTCGTCGTCCTCCCTCAAGCATGGCACTGGAGAAAATTGCAAGATCCGCAGCCGTCGAAAACAGACCAGCGTGTCCTGCCACTCCGCCCATCACGCTGGCGTTTTCGTCCTGCACTTCTCCTTGGATGGTTCGCTTGCGGAAGGTGCGGTCTTCCTGAGTCGGCGGAATCGAGGAGTGTGAAGCTAAAGGAGGATTAAATAACGTCCGTGCCATGCCCAGGGGGCCGAAGATCTCGCGCTGGCAGAAATGATCGAGCCCATCGTCGGCAAGACGCTCGAGCGCAACGCCCAGAATGATGAACCCGATATCGCTGTATTCGGCACACGTGCCCGGATCAGCCGTCAGCGAAACCGCAAAGGCTAAAGCCAAAAGCTCATCTCGGGTCCGGGCCCGCAGAAAGAGCTTTTCATAAGCCGGGCAATCCGGAAGAATGCGCCAGCAACATCCGCATCGTGATCTCCCGCCGGCGCGGGTCTTCACTGGACGATCCGAATCCCGCGAACTCCGGCACGATCGCGACTACGGGCATGTCTAAATCCAGCAAGCCACGTTCGTACAGGATCATCGCCATGCTGGTTGTGGCCACAACTTTGGTGACCGATGCGAGATCAAAAATACTGTCTGTGGCGGCTTGGGGAGATTGCGGTGCATACGTGAACTGGCCGAAGGACTTAGATGCGACCAATCTCGACTGGTGGTTGACCGCAACCGAGGCACACGGGAACGCCTGTTCTACGATGGCTTTGCGCAGTACCTCAAAGGCGGCTGCGAACACCGCATCCTGTTCGCCATACGCGGGTGTGGGAAAGTGCGCGGCGGAACTGGTAGGAGTTTTCAGCGGAGGTGAACTCGCCTGCAAGAGTGTGTGCCTGATGTCCGCGTTATAGCAGAGTTGCCTAACCGGGTAAAGATCACTCGGCTGCCATGTCAGACTCGGCACCCCTTACTTCGGTTCCTTGAGCGGCTTGCTGACGCTTGTGTAAATTCAGAGTATCCGTTCAATCAGCACAAATCGGAGATGGCCAGCCTGCATTCTTGGCCTGGGGGCGATGCTGTGGGCCGGCATGCTTGCATGGCCAGCTTCCGCCGCGACCAATCCGGCCTCCCCGGCTTCGGTGCGGCTTGCCGTGCTCGACTCCGATTGTTCGCGATGCAATCCACGATGGTCAGATTCCGGGCGCCGTGCTGCTGGTTGGGCACAACGGTCAAGTGATTTATCGCAAAGCTTTTGGCGAGCGCGCGCTTGAACCGCACCGTGAGGCGATGACTGTCGACACCATCTTCGACATTGCCTCGCTGACAAAAGTCGTAGCCACCACCACAGCGGTTATGCAGTTGGTGGACAAAGGCCAGGTCCGGCTGAATGATCCCGTTGCAAAATATCTCCCGCAATTTGCCCAGGACGATAAGGAAGACATCACAGTTCGCATGCTGCTCACGCATCATTCCGGCTTGCCCGAGGATCTGGAGCTGAACGAGCTTTGGGACGGCCGGGGAACGGCATTCGCCATGGCCTTCGCCGAAAAACCCATCTACCCACCCGGCTCGCGATTTCTTTATAGCGACGTCAACTTCATCGTGCTGGGTGCGCTGGTGGAGCGCGTTTCCGGGCAGCCGTTCGATGCCTATTGCGTACAACACATTTTCGCACCACTGGGAATGAAGCACACTCGCTTCCTGCCTCCACCTTCTTGGCGTCCCAGGATCGCACCCACTCAATACGATGAGGACGAGAAAATGTTGCGCGGTGTTGTGCATGACCCCACAGCTCGGCGCATGGGTGGGGTGGCTGGTCACGCCGGCCTGTTTTCGACGGCCGATGATCTTTCCAAGTTTGCCCAGGCGCTGCTGAATGGCAGCCCGGTATTGCCCTCTCTGGCGGTCGAGAAGATGACCACTCCCCAGCAGCCGCCTACCTCTCTTGTGCTGCGCGGCCTTGGCTGGGACATTGATTCTCCTTTCTCCTCGAACCGGGGCGAACTGCTACCTGTGGGATCATTCGGCCATACCGGCTTCACGGGTACTTCGCTGTGGATCGACCCCACCACCCGTACTTACATCGTCCTTCTCACCAATGCGGTCCATCCGTACGGAAAGGGAAGCGCGATCGCGTTGCGATCGAAAATTGCAACGGCGGTTGCGGCGGCGATTCCCCTGACCGTGGATGAAAGAGAAGAATCGCGCTGGAAAAGCATCACCGGTTACAACGAAACACAAACTGCCGCCCGCCGCCTCGCCGGCCGTAATGGCACAGTGCAGACCGGAATCGACGTCCTCGAATCGCATAATTTCGAAGCACTCCGCGCCGCAACCGGCAAGAAGAAAGTCGGGTTGTTGACCAACCAGACCGGGGTAGATTCGCAAGGCCGCCGAACAATTGACGTCCTGGCCCACGCTGACGGCGTTTCGCTCGATGCCATTTTCAGCCCAGAGCACGGCGTCACGGGAACGCTCGACACTACCGACGTTGGCAACACCAAAGATCAGGCTACCGGAATCCCGGTGTACAGCGTTTATGGGGCAACCGACGCAGCTCGCCATCCGCCATTGGATGTTCTCAAACAGCTCGATGCAGTCGCGGTGGATATTCAGGATGCCGGAACTCGTTTCTACACCTACGAAACTACGTTGGGATATTTTCTGGAAGCTGCCGCCAAAGCTGGAATAGAAATCATCGTGCTCGACCGTCCGAATCCGATTACCGGATCATTGGTACAAGGGCCGATTTCCGACGCCGGACACGAAAGTTTCGTGCAGTACTACCCCATTCCGGTTCGCCACGGTATGACCATCGGCGAGCTGGCAAAAATGTTCAACGCGGAGCGTAACCTGAATGCGAAGCTGGCCGTCGTTCCCATGGAAGGTTGGATGCGCGGCGACTGGTTTGATTCGACCGGCCTCACATGGATAAATCCTTCGCCCAATCTGCGCAGCCTTACCGAAGCCACGTTGTACCCCGGTGTTGCGCTTGTGGAGGGCACCAATGTCTCGGTCGGTCGGGGAACAGATACGCCGTTCGAACTACTTGGCGCCCCTTGGATCAAAGGCAAGGAACTGGCGCAGTATCTGAATGCGAGAAATATCTCCGGCGTGCGTTTCGTGCCCGTTTCCTTTACGCCGAGCTCCAGCGCTAATGAAGGCCAGAAGTGTGAAGGAGTGAACATCATCCTGCTGGAGCGCAATGCCTTTGATGCGCCGGAATTGGGCATCGAGCTCGCGTCGGCTCTGCATAAGCTTTATCCCGAGGCATTCCACATGGAGCGCATGATCGAACTGCTCGGGAACCAGTCGGTGTACGATGCCATCAGCCACGGCGAGGACCCTCAGCGCATCGCCGAAGACTGGCGCGAGCACCTGGAAAAGTTCGAGCAACTTCGGCAAAAGTACCTGATTTACAAGTAGGGCCTCCTCACGGTTGGAGCTCCGTTCCGCTAAAATGATTAGCGAGTTACGGCTGAGTCCGGGGTCAAGTCCATGAAACCAGGAAATTCAAGTTCGCCCGTGAATCTGGCGTATCGCTGTGCAGGTCCGAATTGCGGCGTGCTGAAGGCGGCCACCGATCGCTGGTGGCTCATGTGGACCTCATTTGCCGAGTTCAAGCGGCCCGTCCTCTACCTGTGTTCCTGGGACGACGATATAGCCCAATCCGAAGGAGCGCTTCCCGTTTGCGGCGAACTTTGTGCACAGCGGCTGCAATCCCAGTTTATGGGGCATGTACGGGATGCCCAGCCTCGCCGGTCAGGTGATTGAAGGTCCTCTTTGACCTGGTGGCTAATCAAACTTTTCGCACTCTGCTTGCATCCTAGATCGCATCGGGCCACACTTGCAGGCAGGTCTCGCACTCGGGTTTCCTGGGAAGTCTATCCAGGAAGTGTTTCGGGGAGGTGCTCCATGCGCGCGATAGTGATGTGGTTAACCCTGGTTGGAGTAGCTGTCGGACAGTCGTCTTCCGCGATGCATGTGGTAGCTTCGCCAGGGAGCGCTCCTGCGGCTCCAGCCCAACTTATAATCCCTGCCGGTACCAAGGTGCCGCTTGCGCTCAAACAGGCCCTTTCCACCAAGAACGCCCGGGAAGGTGATGCGGTATACGCTGAAACCACGTTTCCCGTGGTGTTCAACGACCGGGTCGTGATTCCTGCCGGAACCTATGTCCAAGGCAAGATCAGCCACGTGCAGCGCGCCGGACGAGTGAAGGGACGAGCCGAAGTGCTTATGCATTTCACGACGCTAATTTATCCCAGCGGGTACACCGTGGTGCTGCCGGGAGCGGTGGAGCAGGTTCCCGGGGCGGAAAAGACGGCAGTGAAAGATCAAGAAGGCACCATCCGGCAGGACAGCCAGACCGGCCAGAAAGTCGGGACCGTGGCCAGCACTGCAGGTACAGGCGCGGTAGTTGGGGCGCTAAGCGACGGTGGTAAGGGCGCACTGATCGGAGCGGGCGTTGGCGGCGCGGTGGGCACAGCCATCGCCATGCTCACGCGGGGTAACGACGTAAGAATGGAAGCCGGGACGACGTTGGAAATGGTGATCCAGCGGGAGGTTCCGCTGGACAGCAGCCGGATCCCGCCGCCGGTCAGATAGCTGGCCGTTGTTCAACTGTTTTGCTTTCTTAGGCTTATCTGTCATGACGGAATCGTATGCCTGCTCTCGTCATGACGCTATGTTCCTGCCGGAACAATTTCGTTCATTCCGACACTGCGCGGTCAAGGCCCGCCCTACGCGGTCAGGAGTGTCCGCGCAACACGAGTCCTGTCTACCCAAAACGGCTCCTCGCGGGCCGCCGGAACGCGCCCATGAAATCGTCCAATTCCAAAAGAGTGAACGGCTTTCTTAAGACAGGCGCGGCAGTGATGAAAGCAAACTTTTGTTTGGGATTCTTTTCACGCAGAGCGTCAATAAATTTGGCGCCGCCTGCGCTCGAACCGCGCAGGAATTTCAAAGCGATCAGAACAACGTCGTACGGTCCTTTTTCGGTGTAGAGCTGGAACGCCTGATTGCAGTTTGACGCTAGCCCAGCTTCGTAACCGAGCTTGTTCAACATGACCCCTGTGGCTCTCAAGACAGGTTCCTCCGACTCGACCACTAATACCTTCATGGATCCCCCCTCGGCCACGCCAGGCGAATACGACCCGGCACTGGCCGAGACTAGCGTGCCCTGACGGGCGGCTGTGCGCACAGTGTATTTTCAGGTTCTTGGCCGGTGCCCCCTCACCGCAACGTAAACATCGTATTCACGTGAGCGGTGATGGTAATGGTTTGGGGCGTGAACTCCTCGGTGGGCGCCGGAGTGCCACCGTCCATTTTCATAGCCATCATTCGGGGAGCGGGCGCCATCAAGCGCGGGCTCTCGAATGTGTCGACAGAAGCATACGAGAGGTCGCCGAGAGCGCGTCCGCTGGCACGGGCCACTGCGGTGGCCGATTCGCGGGCGCGCCGGTAAGCGTCTTCCACAGCCTTGGTTTTGGCAGCGTCCATATCGTCGAGGGTGTAGCTGATAGTTTGGCTCTCCGAGACATCTGCGTCGGCAAGCTGCTGGATAATGGGCGCGATTTTGGAGAAATCCTTCAGCTTGAGAGAGACATTTGCATTGACGCGATAGCCGACCAGCTTGCGTTTTGGCGTTTTGTAATCATAGACAGGCTGGAGCGAGAAAAAGCCGATTTCGGCGGACTTGGGCTCAACTCCGTTGGAACGTAGAATCTGGCGAACCTGCTCTGTTGACTTGGAAGCCTGATCGTAGGCGGCGCGAGAGGTGTCCGCTTGTGCGGAGATGTTGAACTGCATGAGAGCCGTGTCGGGGTTGGCCTCAAACTTTCCATCGGCGCCGGCGAAAACGGTGTTGGGTTGCGCCGTGACCGTGGGACGATCCTGTGCGGCTGCAGAATTGATGGCGAGAAATGCTGCGAACAGAAGGGCGATGAAAGTCTTCATAGAGTTCTCCTGATGCCCGAAAGCCGCGAGCGCGCTGCCGGGTCGGCTTCACCTCGATCGAATCCAGGCTCACTATTTCCGAACCCCATGATTTATACGCCGGAGCTGGGTGTAAGAAAAGGCTTTGGCCGAAGTGGTTCGTTCCACATGCGGTTGTCGGCAACGAGATTTAGGAGCCTGATTTGGCGGACACCGAGTAGGCTACGCGGATCTGAGCCTCGATTTCCTTACGCAAGTCTCCCCAGATATTTTCCGGCATAGAGAGAAAGGTCTCGACGACCTGAGGATCGAACTGGCGCCCGGACCAAGCCCGGATTTCTTCGCGTGCGGCGGTGACCGATTGCGCCTGCCGGTAGGGGCGATCGGAGGTGATGGCATCGAGCGTGTCCGCAACGGAGAAGATCCTCGCGCCCAGCGGAATTTCTTCACCTCTTAGGCCACGAGGATACCCCGAGCCGTCGAAGCACTCCTGATGGGAGTAAACGATTTCGGCGGCTTCGCTTAAAAACGGGATCTTCTTGAGGATCTGGTAGCCGTGGTAACAATGCTCCCGCATGATGGTAATTTCGTCCGGATCTAATTTCGCCGGTTTGCGCAGGATGGCGTCCGGGATCGCCATTTTCCCGATGTCATGCAGAAAGGCTCCGCGGGCAATCACCGCAATCTGGTCCTTCGAGACAGCCATCGCCCTGGCGATGGCAATGGTAAAGGCCGTGACCCGACGAGAATGGCCTTCAGTTTCGGCGTCCTTCAAGTCCAGTGCCCCACCCAGCGCCTCCAGCGTCATACCATAAGACCGTTCAAGATCATTGAGGGCCCGTTTGAGCTGGTCAGTGCGCTCGCTAACCAGTTTTTCCAGGTCAGTCTGATATTTGCGGTTCTCTACTTTGAGCCGGCGATTTTCCAGGGCACGGCGAACCGTGTTCAGCAATTGCTCACGCTCGAAAGGCTTTAGCAGGTAGTCGTAGGCGCCATTGCGAATTGCGCCAAGTGCGATGGAAATGTCATGAACCGCCGTCACCATCACCACGGGCATGTCAGGGAAACGCTCCTTGGTGCGTTCCAGCAAACCAATTCCGTCAAGATTAGCCATCATCAAATCCGAGAGCATGAGCTCAAACTCCTCGCCGGAGTCGAGCAAGGCCAGCGCCTCCATGCCGGAACCTGCTTGGCGGCACTTGTAGTGCGCGGAAGTGAGCATGGACGACACGATGTCGCGGATGGTTTCTTCGTCATCCACGACCAGGATGCGCTCAGATGGCATGGGGCTGGAGTCCAGTGTAGGGCTCATTCTACCGTACTTCCGAGATTCCCAAAGTAACCAGTGGGCATGGGAAAGCCGATTGGTAACTGGGTGCCTCGTGCTATTAACGGGAAGGGGCTTTTTTGGCCAAATCGCGATGAATTTAACGATCTGGTGCAGTTGGTGGATGGTGCCTGACCTGGGTGTGCCTAGGTTGTCGGCGCTGGAGCTGGCCGCACTGGTCATGCTAGCCGCCAGCCTGCTCGTCTTCCGCACCTTTCGAGAACGTTACCTTCTAGTCTGGATCGTGGGTTGGCTCGCCTATTTTGTATCCCGTTTGACTCTGGCTACTCCCGAAGGCGTCCCCATTGCTCGCTATCTGACGGCCATCGCGCAAGCCGAGTTCGTGCTGGCGATATGTCTGTTTGCGGCCGCAATCTTCGTATACACACATGCTCAAAAACTTGTACCCGCGCTGTTACTGGTCGCGATCACGGTCATGGCTTATGCGGTGGCCCGAGCACTGTTGTGGCCCGACTCCCTCACCCTGCGAGTGGCGCTGGAAGTGGCCTACCGGCTCGTCGCCATCACGGCGGTCGTGGAACTGATTCGATACCGCTGGTCGCGGTGGGAAATAGGGCCCTGGTTCCTCGGCGCAAGCCTCCTGCTTATGCACCTTCCCTGGGAACCAGTGAGCGCGCATCTGCCCCCGGGAATGACCTTGATTGCAACCCTTTCGGCCGGACTGAGCATGCTCCTGGTTGTCTTCGACGACTACAAGATGCGCACCCGCCGGCTGGGAGTAATTAATGCATTGACCGGCAGCATTACCCGGGCCCAGCACTACGGACCGATGATGGTGACAGCTCTTGAAGAACTCAAGAAGTTGATGCATGCGCGAGCCGCATGGTTCCGCTTACGGGAAGGCGACCACATGGTGGTCGCGCAGCAGATTGGTCTATCGCAAAACTACCTGGAAGAATGCGGTTCATTGCCCATGTATCAATCGCTTGGCCAGGCTCTGCAAGAAGGCACGCCAGTCGTGGTCAAGACAAAAGATGCGAACGAGAACGTGCGGGCGCAGCTCCGGGGTGAAAAATTTCATCATGTCGTGATCGTTCCTGTGCTGGGAAAGAAGTCGGTGATTGGCATTCTATCCTTGGGTAGCCGACGCAGTCTCACCTACGCACCCGATGACATGGAGTTCCTGACCACAACTGGTCAGCAGCTCGGGCTGGCGGTTGAGAACCTCCGCCTGGTGGAGCAGGTCTTGCGCTCCCACCGCCAGTGGGCCAATACGTTCGATTCGATCCATGATCTGGTCTTACTGCATGATGCAGATTTCCGCGTCATGAAGGCCAACCACGCGCTGCTGGAACGGCTGGCACAAGCTCCGGCGGATGTAGTGGGTAAACTTTGCGAGGAGGTCCTGCCGGGAGCTCCTGCCAAATGGTCAGGTTGTCCCTATTGCGCGGCTGGAAGTGAAGGCTTCCACGAGGGAACCGACCAGTGTCTTTGGCGGCTTTTGCATGGTCTCCACCTCGTCGTACACCGAGCAGGGAAGCAAACAAAAAGGCACCATTCACGTGGTGCGAGATACCACCGACCGGCGCATCGCGGAGGAGAAATACCGGTTGCTGTTCGAGCAGGTACAAGAGGGAGTGTTCGTGGCAACTCCGGAAGGCAAACTGCTTGATTGCAACGACGCCTTTGTGCGCATGCTCGGGCACAGCAGCCGGGAAGAACTGATATCCCTGAACATCGATACGGAGCTGTACGGGTCCGCAGAACAGAGAGAGGTATTCCGCAGGGAAATGGAGCGCAACAACTACGTGCGGAATTTTGAAGTCACTCTGCGGCGCAAGGACGGTACTCTGCTGACCGCCATGGAGAGCAGCTTCGCCACCCGCACTGGGGACGGAAGAATCGAGCGCTATCAGGGCTTTCTGCTGGATATTACAGAGAAAAAGAGAGCCGAGGACGAAATCCGACGCCGCAACCGCGAGCTCAATGCGTTGAACGCCATGGCGGTCATAGCCACGCAGTCCTTCGATCTGGATGAAATTCTGAACCTCACCCTGCGCCAGGTGATCTCGTTATTGGGGGCGGAGACGGGATCGGTCTATCTTTCCGATGCGGATGACACGACCTTCAGGCGGCGGGCCGGCTGGGGCCAGCGCAGCGCGGACCGGGCACGCTTCGCGGAGGCAAAATTTCCTGATGGCTTTGGCGACTTGGTTACCCGCTCGCGCACGGAAGTGATCACTGCGGAGTACTTGCCCCATCTTCCCCCGCTGGTAGCTGAATTCGTACGCGCTGACGGCTGGCAATCGTGGATCTGGGTCTTGCTTTGGGGCAAAGACAAGCCCATGGGGATTATGGGCATCAGCAGCCGGGAGAGCCGGGAATATACAAGTAACGATGAAAACCTCCTGGTGGCCATCGGGCGACAACTGGCGACGACCATCGAAAAAGTCCGCCTCTACGAAGAAACCTGCCGCGCCTATGAAGACCTGCGGCGCACCCAGGAGCAATTGCTGCAAAGCGAGAAAATGTCGGCCGTGGGGCAATTGATCGCCGGCGTAGCCCACGAGCTGAACAATCCACTTACCGCAATTCTGGGCTACGCCCAACTCCTCGAAAGCGAAGGCCTCGGCGATCGAGCCAAGGATTTCGTTGCCAAGCTGTTCAAGCAGGCGCAGCGCACGCATCGAGTAGTACAAAACCTGCTCTCTTTTGCGCGCCAACGCAAACCTCAAAAGGAAACTGTCGACATCGTCAAAGTGATCGACGAGACTCTTGCGTTGCGTGACTATGATCTGCGAGTGAACAACATCGGATTGGAACGCCAGATCGAGCCGAACATCCCTGCGGTGACTGCCGATCCGCATCAACTGGAACAGGTATTTCTCAACATCGTCAACAACGCGGTCGATGCGGTGCTGGAACAGGGGAACGGCGGGAGTTTGAAAGTCCGGGTGTATGCCAAGGCCGGAGAGGTACACGCGGAATTCCACGACTCAGGATGCGGAATCAAGGAGCCGCACCGGATTTTCGATCCTTTCTACACAACCAAAAGTGTAGGGAAGGGAACTGGACTCGGGCTCAGCATTTGCTACGGCATCATCAAGGAACACGGCGGCGAGATCACGGCGCGGAACCGGGAAGAAGGAGGTGCCGTGATCGAAGTGCGGTTACCTGCAGCTGGGGCGATGGCTCCGGAAAAGCCGGCGGCCGCTCCGCCACGGGAATTCGGCATCTCGGGGCGGGTACTCCTGGTGGAAGACGAAGAAGCTGTGCTCGAATTCGAACGCGACGTTCTGGCCGGGGCCGGCGCGCAAGTTACGGCGCTTATGAACGGCGAAGAAGCCAAGGCACGGCTGATTAGTGACCAGTTCGACGCACTGATCATCAATGGCAAGATGCCCGGAGATTGGAGCGCGAGCGAAGTGCACAACTGGATCAGCGAAAAAGCGCCAGGCCTCGCGGGACACGTGTTGTTTACTTTTTCCGGGGCACTTGAGCCTGAAGTCCGGACTTTCCTGCAGGAGAAGAATCTGCCTTATCTGGCGAAGCCGTTTGAAGTGAGCGAACTCATCGCGCAGACGCGGCGTCTGCTGCAAAGAACGCAGTCCGCTGCCGCGGGATAACAGTCCTGCCTGCCGCGGTCACAGGCCTTTCCGCAAACCTCGAGTAAACTCACGAATGGCGCCTTCATCCCGTTGGTACCACATCCACAAGCCGAGTTTCTGCGCCTTAATCAGCCCCGCGTTCTTCAACACAGCCATATGGTGAGAAATGGTAGGCTGGGAAAGGTGCATGCGCTGCTCGATGTCCACCGCGCAAAGACCCGTGTCTTTGCCGATCGAACAGCCGCCGTGTTCCTTCAGGGCCTGCAAGATGCGGCGCCGGGTCGGGTCAGCGATAGCCTGCAACTTTTTCGTCAGCTCTGGTTCGGCGTTGCTCATGGCAATCCAGAATCAGGCATGACATTGATTACTGTCAATCTAGAAATTTCGGGAAGCGTGTAACCTTCAAACGCAAAGTTTAATCTCATAAGCGACGGCGGGCGAGACGCTTCGACAAGGACGAGATGCTTTTTGAAGGAAAAGACCGGCGGGAACTGGAACGGCAGATGAAGCAGGCAGGCCGACTGCCTCCGGGACAATCGTTGACCTTGAAATGGCCGGTTCTGCATTACGGTTCGGTCCCGGTGTTTGACCCGGCCACCTGGGAATTTCGCGTGTACGGCCTGGTGGAAGTGCCACTGCGGTTTTCCTGGAAAGAGTTCAACGCGCTGCCCAAAATCCAGCGGGAAAGCGACTTCCATTGCGTAACGCGCTGGAGCCGGTTCGATAACCATTGGGATGGCATCGCGATGAAAGAGCTGCTGGCGCGGGCCCGGCCAAAACCGTCAGCTAAATATGTTTTGATCCACGCCGAGCAGGGCTTCACGGCTAATGTTCCGTTGGCGGACCTGGATCAAGATGAAGTTTTGTTGGCTACACACCACGACGGCCAACCGCTGACGCCTGATCACGGCTACCCTCTGCGCCTTATCATCCCTCACCTGTATGCCTGGAAATCGGTGAAGTGGGTGCGTGGCCTGGAATTTCTCGACCACGACACACCCGGATTCTGGGAGCAGAACGGCTACCACATGTATGGAGATCCGTGGAAAGAGCAGAGGTTCAGCAGAGATTGAAGATCTCAGATTTTTGATCTCAGATTGACCGACTGCATCAAACGAATGACCGCTACATCTGAGATCCTCAATCAGAAATCTTCAATCTGAAATCGGCAATCACTTCTTGAGGATTGGATTGTACCCATCCCCGACCAGCTTGGCCCGAGTGGCTTCCGCTTCCTTGATGTCTCCGAAAGGGCCGACCTGCACGCGATAAAGCTTGTCCGCAGAAGCGTTGGTGGAGAACGCGGCGTACTGCTTTTTCTTGAGTGCGTCAACTAACGCCTCTGCATCTTCCTGCTTGCTGACCGCGGCCACCTGGACGTAATAACCGTTGAGAGGCGGCGCCACGAGGGGATCAGGCGGCGTGGCGTTGGCCGGAGCCGCACCGCCAGAATCTGCGGGACTGGTGGGGCTATTCGTTGCTGCTTGCGCATCAGCGACATTCTGGCCAACCGATTTCACCACCGGCTCGGAGGGCGCGACGGAATTCTGGCTCTTGGAGGCAGAAGGGCGCGGACCGTTTTCCACGGCTGTACTGGAATTCACGTCAGCCACCACGGCCGTCTTAACCGTGCTCTTGCCGAGGGAAAAGCCCATGCCAAAAAACACGGCGCAAAGCGCCACCAGCCCAAAGAACAGAACCAGCATCTTTCCCGTGCCCAGCGTGATTTCGGTATCGCCTGAAGCTGCCATCGTCAACCTCGTTAGCCTCCTCAATTCGAAAGCACAGTCAGTTAATCGGCGGGCAGTTAGCCGGCCTTGGCCTCGGATTTCGAGATCAGTTTCTGGATGCTGGAGAATAGATCCACTGGAACGGGAAACACGACCGTCGTGTTCTTTTCTACGCCGATCTCGGTCAAAGTCTGCAGGTAGCGAAGCTGCACGCTGACCGGTTCGGTGGCCAGCAGATGAGCCGCGTCCACCAAGCGTTGCGCGGCGGAGAACTCGCCTTCGGCGTGAATGATCTTGGAACGTTTCTCGCGCTCTGCCTCGGCTTGCTTGGCCATGGCGCGCAGCATGGTCTCCGGCATGTCGACTTGCTTTACCTCGACGTTGGCTACTTTCACACCCCAGGGCGCCGTGTGGGTGTCGAGAATGCTCTGCAAACGCAGGTTGATCTTGTCGCGGTGGGCGAGCAGTTCGTCCAGTTCCTGTTCGCCGAGCACGGAGCGCAGCGTGGTCTGGGCAAACTGGGAGGTCTGGTAGACGTAGTTGGAAACTTCCACTACCGCCTTGCGCGGATCTATGACGCGAAGGAAGATGACGGCGTTGACCTTAAGGGTCACGTTGTCACGCGTGATGATGTCCTGCGGCGGGACTTCCAGCGCTTCCTGGCGCAGCGAGATTCGCACCATGCGGTCAATCGGGGCAAAGACCAGGATAACGCCCGGACCCTTTTCATGCCCCAGCAGGCGGCCAAGCCGAAAGATCACGCCGCGCTCGTATTCTGCCAGGATCTTGATCGAACTTAAGAGGTACAAAACGACAATAACAATGGCGACAGTAGTGAAGCCGAACCCGAATTCCATGAATGCCTCCCAGCCCGACGAAGACAGAATGCTTCTGGGGCGGATTGTAGCGCAATTTCCCTTCCAGCGGCTGTGATTCGGATTCGCAGGGTTATCAGGCCGGATGCGCCAATGAACTCACACCGTTGTCGTGGCTGGCGTCGATTGGACGAACGGAGCGGGGTCCACCTGCAGTTGCAGCCCATCGACTCCGCGAACTACCACCAGTTGTCCGGGAGACAAGTTGGCGGAAGCGATGGCGTCCCAGAGTTCGCCGTGGACGAAGACCTTTCCCTGAGGAGAAAGCGGCGTTTGCGCCACTCCGCGTTCGCCTACGAGGCCTTGAACGCCGGTGACTACCTTGTTAGCGCGAGCCTTGAGAGCAATGCGCATCAGGAATACGGTGATGAGTCCGAGCGGAACGCTGACCGCGAGCGCAGTCCCCAGCCGCACGCGCATTTCGGGGATGGGAGAGTCAACGAGAAGCAGCCCACCCAACACCATCGTGGTAATTCCGCCGATGGCCAATACTCCGTGGGTGGAAAATTTAGCCTCAAGAGCAAAAAGAACGAATGACGCAAGAATCAACACCACCGCCGCAAAGCGCACCGGTAGCAGGTTTAACGCAAACACGGCAAGCAAAATAAAAACCACGCCCACGGTTCCAGGCACGACCGAACCCGGATGGTTGAATTCAGCGTAAAGCGCCAGCGCGCCGATGGCCAGCAAGATGAAAGCAATGTTCGGATCAAGGATGAAGGCTAAAATGCGCTGCTTCAGGGTCATGTCGAACATCCGAATCGGTTGCCCGGCCAGGTTCAGAATGACGGTTTGGCCGTCAAACCGCTTCACGGTTTTTCCCTGCATCTGTTTGAACAGGTCTTCCTCGCTGGAAGCCACATAGTCAATCAGCTTGTTGGAAAGCGCCTCTTGCTCGGTGAAGGATTTGGATTGGCGCACGGCGCTCTCTGCAATTTCCACGTTGCGTCCGCGCTTGGCGGCAACCGAACGCATCAGGGCGGCGGCATCATTTTCCATTTTCTGCTTCATCTCGTCGTCAATCTTGCCACCGCCGATCGTAACCGGATGAGCCGCGCCAGTATTCGTTCCTGGCGCCATGGCAGCAACGTCCGCGCTCTCGAGAATGAAGAACCCCGCGGAGGCGGCGCGGCTGCCACTGGGGGTTACGTAGATGATCACGGGAACCGGCGCCGCCAGAATCTTTTCGATGATCTCGCGGGTGGACTCGAGCAAGCCGCCCGGCGTGTTGATCTCGATCAGCAGCGCCTGGTCTTTGTTGCGCTGCGCCTCATCCAACGCGCGGCCGATGTATTCTTCGGTAATGGGATGGATGGCGTCATTGATCACAATCTTGAGCACTGCCGCGGATGAGGGCGTCGCACAGGCAAGGAACAGAAGTCCGGCAAGCAAGGCGCAAAAGGTTCGTCGATAAGAGTGTGATTTCATGGCCTCAGCAGCTGTGGGCCGCTGACCCTTATTGTCTCTCAAATTGAGTACCAGCAGAAATGCTCGCCAAGGTGAATAGTCGAAGGTCGAATGCGCACGAGATTCCGAACGAGCTTACTTCAAACCTTCCACCACATAGAGATACGAGAGGACGCGGGGCACGTCGTACGCATAGAACTTTCCATCGGGCGTGGTCAGACCCAAGTCAACACCGGGGACTCCAGAGAGATCCGGCGGGGCGTTCTGGTGATGCAGATGCCGCTGGCCGGTCTGGATGTCCACTACATAAATAGATGTCGGCAGTGAAGATGGATCGCCAACGTAAAGCCCCTTATTGTCGGCCGTCCATCCGCTGACCGACTCATTGGCCTGAATAAAGGGAAGTGGCTGGAGTGTCTGGTCGCCCGCTAGAGGCACGATGCAAAACCTCTGGTCTTTCTTTCCCAGCACATATTTGCCGTCGGGAGAGACCAAAACGCCGCGAAAACCTTCCGGCCCAACCGTTCGGCGCGGCGAACCATCGAGCATTTGTATGTAAGTGCGCGGAGCTTGGCCGGCTTCAGCGGCGACCATGATCACCCCTTTGCCATCGGGCAGAAAGCTCAACAGCTGAGAGTGGAACAGCTGGCCGTCGGCCAGGGTAATCGGCTGACCGGCGCCCGTTGGTAGAAGGACGGTGGGTGCAGGCTGCCGCACGCTGGTTGAGGCGACCCATTGGCCATCAGGTGAGATGTCAAGGCCCATGCCGGTGCCCAGGCGGATTGCCGGAGAACCGTCGGTCTTGCGCAGAAAGACCGAATAATCCGGCCCTCCTCCTTCACCATCTTCCTCCAGCACCACCCATTGCCCGTCTCTGGAAACACTGCGAGAAATCGTCCAGTCAAACCAGGAAAGATCGATATCCTTGGTTTCTCCAGCGTGACGGCCGTAGGTTTCCAGGCGGCTGGCTTCATTGGTAAGCAGAACCTGGCCATCTTTGCTGATATCGAACAGGTGCAGTCGTCCTGGAATATGCAGGAGATCTCGTAATTGACCACTTAGATTGACGGCGTAAAGCGCGCTGTTGATGCCAGCATCGCTGCCTGTGAACCAGATCTCATCGCCCGAACGCGACCAGGCCAGTCCAGTGAGGTCGCTCCATTCGTGCGTCAAACGCCTGGCCTTGCCTGACTCATCCACCACGGCGACATAGCCGCGCGTGTCGCCCGCATTGGGATGGTCAAAGTAGGCGATCGATTTGCCATTCGGGGAAACTGCGATATCTGTGATGTTGCCGGTAGCTGGTGGACCAGACCGTC
This sequence comes from uncultured Acidobacteriota bacterium, assembly GCA_963759395.1. GTDB lineage: Bacteria > Acidobacteriota > Terriglobia > Terriglobales > Acidobacteriaceae > CAVWZH01. The sequence goes on from CAVWZH010000007.1 coordinate 2,242,311, forward strand.
TTGCCGATGGGATATTCCAGGCGACTTTCCACACCCACCATGTGCACGGCGGCCAGAGATTCTCCGCCCGGGCTCCAGGAGGCGGACATCACATCGGCCAGCAGGTCGCGCGGAGCGCCTCCGGTCAGGGGCACCACCGAGAGCATGCCATGCGGAAAAGGGTCCGTCTGACTCTTCTGGCGGATCGCCATCTCTCCTTTGGAGGAGACGCTCAACACCGAGCTATCCGGAAGATCGATAGGACGCGACATCAGAGCATCGGTTCGGGTAGTGTAAATCTGCGGTTTGGCCGCACCGTTCCAGGCCGCGCTGAACAGGATGCTCTGCCCGTCGGGCGCAAATTTTGCCCCGGAGATAGTCCCACGCTGAAAAGTTAACTGATGAAAGCGTGGTGAAAGGGGGGCCGCGTGATTTCTGGTTCCTGCGAAATAGGCGCCAGCCAAGGCAAGCGCCGCCACAACGAGTCCAGCCGCCAGTTTCCAGTAGGATCGCCCAGGCTCGCTCACGGCAGCTAAGCGAGTACTGGTGCCCGACTGGCTAGAGATCGCCTCCAGGCCAAATGCGATATCACTGGCCGATTGAAACCGCTGCGCAGGATTCTTCTCCAGACAGTGCCGCACCACGCGATCCAAGCCGGGACTGAGATTAGGGAGGACCTCCTGCAATTCTTCCGGCTCTTCCTTGAGGATCGCGTTCATGGTTTCGATGCTCGAATCCCGCTTGAATGCCCGTTTACCGGAAAGCATCTCGTACAGGATGGCGCCGAAAGCGAAAATGTCGGTGCGATGATCAGTTGGTTGGGCCCGCACTTGCTCGGGCGACATGTAGCCGACCGTGCCCATCACCTGGCCAGGGGTTGTGTTGGAGTGGGCATGGTCGACGGTTTGCAGATCGGGCACTCCGGAACCAAACGCTTCGGCCTGAGTCAGTTTCGCCAGGCCAAAATCGAGAATCTTCACTCGCCCGTCGTTAAGCACGAAGATGTTGTCCGGCTTCAAATCGCGGTGGACAACGCCTTTTTCGTGAGCTGCCGCCAGTCCCCGTGCGATTTGCACGGCGTAATCAATGGCTTTGCGCTGTGGCAGCGGAGCGCCATCCATGTGCTGGCGTAAGGTCTGGCCTTCCAGCAACTCGGAAACCAGATAAGGCGAGCCTTCGTGGCTTCCGATATCGTAGATGGCGAGAATGTTGGGATGATTCAACGCGCCGACAACACGGGCTTCCTGTTCGAACCGGCGAAGGCGGTCGCTATCTTGGGCGAAAGATTGCGGGAGGATCTTTACGGCAACTTCGCGGCGCAGGCGCGAATCGCGGGCGCGATAGACCTCTCCCATGCCGCCCGCGCCCAACAGTGACACAATCTCGTAGGGTCCGAGTTTAGTTCCGGAAGTGAGCGCCATGGGCAGCGCCGATTATACCTTGCCGGGGCGGTTTCGGGACCGCCTTACGCGACGCCCTTCTTGGCGGATTCCGGTTGTTCTGAATCGCGCTCCTTCCACCCGGGCAAATTGGTATCACCAGTAATGAGCCGCACTCCGCGGTCATAAGTGAAATACGACCAAGCCCACTGGATAAACACGATAATCCGGTTGCGGAATCCGATGAGGAAGAAAATGTGAACGAACAGCCAAGAAAGCCACGCAATGAAGCCTGAGACATGCAGTTTGCCAAACTGCGCCACCGCCGCAGCCCTACCGATGGTGGCCAGGCTGCCTTTATCGAAATAGCGAAAGTCACGGCGAGGTTCCCCGGCAATCTCCCGCTCGATGTTGCGTGCCGTCTCGCGGCCTTCCTGCATGGCGACTGGAGCTACTCCCGGCAGCCATTTGCCATTTTCGTCCTTCAAGGCTGCCAGGTCGCCGATGACAAAGACTTCGGGATGTCCGGGGATGCTGAGGTCGGGATTCACCAGCACCCGTCCCGCACGATCAACGGGAGCGCCAAGTCTTTCTGCCTAAGGGCGAGGCCGCTACTCCCGCAGCCCACAAGAATGACCGTCGCCGGCACCCGGGTTTGGCCGAGTCTCACCGCCCCGGGCTCTACGCCCGTGACCATGGCAGAAGTGCGCACTTCAACTCCAAGTCGACGCAATTGATCTTCGGCGCTGCGCGAGAGGTCTTCCGGATAGGCAGGAAGAACACGCGGTCCGCCTTCCAACAGAAGAATCTTTGACTGGCGAGGGTCGATATGAGCGAAATTCATTGGCGAGAACGTGGTGCGTGATCTCGGCCAACGTGCCCGCCAACTCCACACCGGTTGGGCCGCCGCCCACGACAACGAAGCTCAGAGTCGACGGTTCCCCCTCGATGGCTTTGCGCTCGGCCAGTTCGAAAGCGAGCAGCACGCGGCGACGAATTTCCCTTGCGTCCTCGACGGTTTTGAGCCCGGGAGCAAGCGGCTCCCACTCGTCGTGACCGAAGTAGGCGTGGGTTGCGCCTGCTGCCACGATGAGATAGTCGTAGGGGATCTCGGCTTCCGGCAAGCGCACGACCCGGCGCGCAAGATCGATGTCCAGTACTTCTCCCAATAACACTTCGACGTTGCGGTACTTGCGAAAGATCCATCGGATCGGGGCCGCGATTTCTCCCGGCGACAAACCCGCCGTTGCCACCTGATAGAGTAGCGGCTGAAAAGTGTGGTGGTTGGTGCGGTCGATGAGCGTGATCTGCACGGGCCCGCGGGCCAGGGTGCGGGCCGCGACGAGGCCGCCGAAGCCGGCTCCGATAATGACCACACGCTTTGACGGCTTGCCGTTCATAGGTCCCACTTTATAAGATTGCACAAGATGTCTTCCGCCTCTAAAAGTTTTTCGCCCGCTTCTCCCGGCCCCGTGCTGGTCGCCGCAGCACCCGGGATTGTCCCCGATCAAGCCACACAGAGGTCCTTGTGGCTGCAGATCGGTATAGCCTATCTCCTGTTGCAGGCGTCCGTGTGGACGCCCCCGGGTCCGCTCGACATTCTGTGGATGATCCTGACCACAATCGTGATCTTCGGATTCGCCTTTAACGGGCGCTACACTACGCGGCAGATGGGCCTGGCGAGGCCGACGCTGCGCGCGATTCTGTGGATCGTCGGGGTGGGCCTCGCCCTGATTGCGGCCATCCCGGCAGTGGCCGCCTTGGCACACGCCAATCAAGGGCCGAAACATATCCTTCCTCTGCACACCGCTTGGCGATATGCGCTGTGGGCGCTCGAACAGCAGTTCATTTTGCAGTCGTTTTTCTATCTCCGGCTGGAAACTCTCCTTGGCAGTCGCAAGGCGGTATTTGTGGCCGCGATTTTGTTTGCTACTGTGCACATCCCCAGCCCGGTTCTCGTATTCGCGACCCTGGTCGGAGGCCTGTTTTTCTGCGAAATGTTCCGGCGGTTCCGCAATATTTTTCCGTTAGGCTTGGTGCACGCGATTCTCGGGCTGACTATGGCGGCGAGTTTTTCAGACTCGATTCTGCACCATATGCGCGTCGGGATTGGCTATCTGCGATTCCACTGATCCCCGCCTCACCCGGCAAGATTCGGTTAACATGCAGTGGCGGGAGGGTTGTGGAGCCGAACGCCCAGCAGGTTGAACCCGGCCAGCATAGCAGCGCTCCCAGCGTTGCAACAAAACCCCATGGGTCCGGGTGGGTGCGTTATCTTGTTCCCTCGGTCGCAGACCTCATTTTCGTGATCCTGCTTGTGAGCATGAGCTGCGGCCTGATGGAAACGCGACTTCTGGGCGACGCCAGCACCGGTTGGCATATCCGTAATGGTCAACGGATCTTGCACACTCGTTCGATCCCCCATGCGGACCCATTTTCCGTTAGCACAAGTGGCAGTTCCTGGTATGCGTGGGAATGGCTGTACGACGCGAGCATGGGAGCGGTCTACGAGCGATCAGGATTGAACGGGGTGGTATTTGTTTCAGCGGCGCTCATTGCTCTCACGTTCGCCTTGTTGTTTCGACTGATGTTGCAAGGCGGCGCTTCGTTACCCATCGCATTGCTTTTATTGCTTCTGGCTTTGATTTCTTCCAGCATTCATTTCTTTGCTCGTCCGCACGTTGTGAGCTGGCTGTTTACCCTTATTTGGTTTGCAGTCCTCGATTCCTGTGAGCCAGGGCCTGGTTCGAAAAACTTCCGCAGACTCTTTTGGTTGCCGGTTCTCATGTTGTTTTGGGTCAACCTACACGGTGGGTTTGTCTTCGCGTTCGTTCTGCTTGGGGTGTATTTGTTAAGCGGTTTCGTTGAGTACTTCCGTGGCGAAGGGGAAGCACGGCTGCGCACGGCCGGCTGGTTGCGCAAATTGGGGACGGTGACGGCACTCTCACTGTTGGCGAGCCTGATCAATCCCTATGGTTATAAATTACACCTGCATGTCTACCGGTATCTTTCGGATCGCTGGTTGATGAACCACATCGATGAATTTCTGGCGCCGAATTTTCATGGATTCCCGCAGCAGTGTTTTGCGGCTCTGCTGCTGATGGCAATCGCAACTCTCGCGATAGGCAGGAGCCGCGTTCGACTCTCGCACTTGCTAGTGTTGCTGCTCGCTGGCGCCAGTGGGTTATACGCTTCGCGCAATCTTCCCGTCGCATCCATCCTGTTAGTCTTACTCATCGCACCGCTCCTGTCACACGCGGTAAGGGTGCAGGCTGCAGCCCCAGACACGCCGCAGAAAATGCGCGTCTTGTTGGCGCGTTTCCAGCAGTTCGCGTCTCGTGTGGGAGCCATGGACGCGGGTTTGCGTGGCCACGTCTGGCCAATCGCGGCAGTGGTGCTGGGGATCGGCATCGCGCTGCATCAGGGCAGGCTAGGTCCCGTGCAGGTGATGGATGCGCATTTTGATGCCAAGCACTTTCCAGTTGAGGCGGCCGAGGTGATCGCGGCGCGCGGCATTCGTGAACCGATTTTTACTCTCGACTCCTGGGGCGGGTACCTAATCTATAGCCTGTATCCTCAAGCCAAGGTATTCGTCGACGACCGCCACGACCTCTATGGCGCGGCCTTCTTCAAGCAATACCTGAAGACCATCCGGGTCGAGCCGGGCTGGGACGCGCTCCTGAACGACAATCATGTGAACTGGGTTCTGTTGCCGAAGGAATCGGCGTTAGCCAATGCCCTGAGAGGGTCGCAGCAGTGGAAGGTGAGTTACGAGGATCAGACGGCGGTACTGTTTCAGCGGTCCTAGATTCGGCTTAGTACCAAGACCTAACCCTGCTAGAACCGATCGTTGGTGTCGATGTTAAATCCCAAGATCGTTCTTACCTCGACAGGCTGGTCTCCACGCAACACGGGAGTGAATTTCCAGTGGACTAAAGCGGCCAGGATCTTGCTGGTCATCAATGCCGGACCGGCTTCGTAGACCCTCAAGTCACGAAGCAATCCTGCAGTATCTAGATTACCCACAATTACCAGGCGGGCTTTGGGCAACCCGGTCGGCAAATCTTTTCGCAACACCTCGGGTGCAACTAAGGTTTCCGCGTAGGGATGCTCAGCAGATGCCGGATCGGCGAACTCCATCACGACGGTTCCCGCCGCGGTGTCGATGTAATTTGTGTATACATTCCCTTTCAAAACACCGTAGAAATTGAGAGCGCCACCCGACCGCGAGGTAGCCACTACGGTAGCTTCAAAACCAGTCTTTCGCTTGCCTTTGGAAGACCGGCCGGGATCAGACGGCGGATCGCCGCCGTTCGCGAAACTGGGCAACGTGACGGTGTTGGTGCCGCCTTCGACGGACACTCCCGGCATGACGGGCTTGCCTCCTGGGGCCGTGCCGGCGCCGCCGGGCCCGGGATAGGGAGAAATCCCTCCGCGCGCCGTGGTATCCGATCCGTGGCCGACGCCTTCCTTCCCGGCCCCGGGACCTTCACCGGCAAAACCACCGCCAGGGCCATCGCCACGGCCTATCCCGCTTCCTCCGCCAGATCCACCTAATCCGGGCTTGGCGCCGCCAGAGGGAGACATGGCCAACGCGCCTGCGCCCCCGCTGCCCGGTGCGCCAACTTTGGAACCCGGCTGGCTGGAAACGACCACTCCAGTTCCGGCATTACTGCCGCCGCTATTGGCCGGAGCCGCGACGGAACCGACGTCCAAAGGCCCACCCAAGCCTGCACCGCGGTTTCCTCGTCCCTGCCCGCCGATCGAGTTGGTTCCAGCAACCGATGGCGGAGGGGGCACGACCGCTCCACCACCGGGCAGTCCGGCGGTGCCACGCCGCTGTCCCGAACCACCAGCGCCAATTTGAGCCGGCGGGGGCACGACGGCCACCGTGCCGATTCCCTCAGACCCGGGTCCCAGAACGGCGCGAGATTCGGCCGAGCTGCCGCCCAGCTGCACCGGTGGCGGCACAACCTGCTTGTGCAATTCGCCCGGACCATAGCCTGGGCCAAGCGCGGCAACTTCGTGGGTAACGGTCGGCGGTGGCGCGACGACGTTCGGTGCGGGGAGCGCGAGCCGGGGGTTCAGGTTCGTCGCCTGCGCCGGCGCAGAGACAGGCGGCGGAACGACTTCTGTAACCTGAGAGCCCGGCAGACGCAGCGCCGCGAGGTTCTTCTGCGGAGCGTTGGGGCTGGGTGGAACTACGCTTGTGCTCAATGACGGAGCCCCGCGCAGCTTGTCTCGCTGTACATCCGGCGTTGGCGCGACCACGCCCGAAGTAAGCGTCGGCGCGGTGCGCAAATTGTCGCGCTGCACGTCCGGCGAAGGAGCCACTGCTGTCGCCGACAGCGCAGGCGTATGCCGCGAAGAAGCTAAACCCTCTGCCGGTGCCGGCCCCGGAACCGGTTTGAACGCCAGCAGATTAGCTACCGCGGAATCGGAGACAGGCAGGTTCAGCTTGGGAGCATCCACGACGGTATCGCGCAGCGAATTGCCTCGCGCGACGCGGATGGTCTGAGTTCTGTGATGAGCTTCTTTGCCCCCGGAGCGCCCCGAACGCCCGGATTGGGCGCCTCCCACATCCTGGGTGCGCGGCAATTCGTCGCCCGAGAAATAAATAACGTCGTATTTTGGCATCGGCGGCGGCAAAGACGGCCGCATGCTCGCCAACTTGGTAGGAATAATAATGGCTGCGATCAGCAGGAACGCTTCGAGCACCCACGAAATCAGAATTCCGCGGTAGGGGAACAGCCCCGTAGGTGCCTCGCCGGCCAGACGTTCAGGAGACCGTCCCAGCGCTGGCCCGATCGCGGTCTTGAACTCCTCCCAGGGAGACGACCATTCCACTAAGAATTTGGGTACATCGTTCACGCGGGCTGATCTCCTGGCATCTTGCCCAAACTGATCTCAATGGCATCCCCGACGGCAGTCTGGGTCGCCTGCAGCGTGCTCCCAGGCAACTCCAGCACTGAAGTGGCCCGCAAGCGGACCGGAGCCACCCGCCACGGTTTCAGATTTTCTTCCAAGTACACGACGGTCTTCTCGCTATCCAGGTAGGCGACGTCGATAGGGAACCGCATGGCGAAGGTGTGAACGCCGTGCGAGGGGGTAATCCAGAGCCCGTCACCAGCCGCAAAGCTCGCGGCATCCCGGCACATCAAGCCGCGAAAGCGGAGCCAGTGCGTCGCGGCAATCGACAATTGAGTGGCGAGGTAAGCGCGCCGCGTGCGATTGAAAGCATATCCCGTGGAACCCGATTGCATCACAACTCCTGGGCTAGATCCTCCCGCAAGGGGAACCTCACCGTGCCGCTTCCGGCATCAACATGCGGACCAGTTGAATCACCGCCGGTCCCAGTGTAACGAAGATGATGGAGGGCAAGACGAATAGCGCCAGGGGAACTACCATCTTAATCGTGGTTTTGGCGGCTTGCTCTTCGGCACGCTGCCGCCGTTCAGTGCGCAGAGAATCCGAATGAACTCGCAGGGCCTGGGCCACGCTGGTGCCGAAACGATCGGTTTGAATCAGCGTGCCGACCAGAGCGCGAATGTCATCGACGCCGGTTCGCTCGACTAGGTTGCGCAAGGCCTCGGCGCGTGGCTTGCCGGCCCGCATTTCAAGGTTAACCAGATGGAATTCGTCGCTCAAATCAGGGTGTGCATGTTGCAAGTCCTGTCCGACCCGCATCAGGGCCTGATCGAGTGCCAGGCCGACTTCAACGCAGATCACAGTGAGGTCGAGAGCGTCAGGCAGCGCCAGAGTGATACGCCGCTGCCGGTCGCGAATCATGCGCTTGAGTATGAACCGTGGCAGGAAGAAGCCCAACCCACCCACTCCAATCATCATCAGCGGATCCAGAGTCCCTTCGACGGCCACCACCGATATCATGCCGAGTATTGCGAACATCACGCGCGACCCGACATACATCGTTAGGTGGCGAGCATCGCGGTAACCGGCCTGTATAAGCCACTTGCGGGTGCGCGAAACCTCGCTGGGCGACAACGGCAGGGCCTTGCTGAGCGGATCGAGCGCCTGTTCCAGACGTTCCTTAAACGCGGGTTTTTGCTGGACCTGCGTCCGCTGCCCAGCCAAAGAGCGCAGGCGCGATCCCAGGACCGATGACGGCGCATAGGCCGCGGCTCCGAAGGTAAACACCACCAGAGCGATGGTCAAAAACAAAACGATTGCGAGAGCGAATGCCATAACTCAAACCTGAATCTGAATCACCTTCCGGATAACAAAATATCCGATGGTCTGAAGCGTAATCCCGCCGACGATCAGAGCGTGCCCGAGCGGATCGGTAAACAGGGGCTGAATAAAGCTGGGATTCATGAGCTGCATTACGATGATGATGATCGGGGGTAGCGCCATCAACAGCAGCATGGTCAACCGCCCCTGCGCCGTATACACCCGTACCTGCCGCATGATTTTGAATCGTTCCCGAATTACATAAGAAAGATTATCGAGAATCTCCGCCAGATTGCCGCCCGTCTCGCGTTGCAGCATTACCGCCGTAACAAAGAACTTCACGTCCACCAGGGGCACCCGATCGGTCAGGTTCAGAAGGGCGTCGCGCACCGGCAGGCCGAATTTTTGTTCTTCAAAAAGCTTGCGAAATTCTGAGGCCACGGGCTCGGCAATCTCGCTCGAGATCAGTTCCACCGCCGTAGTGAAGGCGTGCCCGGCCCGCACCGCGCGCGCCAGAGTGTCGATCGCTTCGGGAAACAGCTCTTCAAATTTCTGAAAGCGCTTGGTGCGGCGGTAGGAGGCAAACGAATAGGGCAGAATGCCTCCAACGATTGCTCCCATCAAACCGAACAACAGCGATTCGCCACTTTTCAAAGATCGGCTCGCGACCACCAGCGCCACGATGCCGAGCCCTACCGCGCTCACCACGCACAAAACCAGGATATTGCCGGCGCGTATGCCCATGTTGGCTTGGGCGAGCAGAGTCTGGAGGTTCGAGATCTGCGAGGAGCGGCGCAACAGCTTATCGAGTGCCGGAATCTCGCTCAGCATCTCGTCGCGCAGCAGGGCGAGTTCTTCGGTGGGCCCTCGCTCCGCGGCTTTTTCCACCGTGGCCAGGCGCTCACGCAGCAAGCGGGCGCGAGCGTTACGGTCGTCGAGCAGAGAGACCGCTACGAATACTAAAATCGCGACGACCACGAACACCAAGAATGCAATCATCACTGGCATAGCAATTCGGACCTGTTCGGGTTCTTAAATCTCCATTTGCGATTCGAACATCGCCGCGCGCAGGCGGCAGCCGGCGGTCGCCAGCCGGTCAGCAAACTTCGGCCGGATTCCCGAGGCGCGGAAGACTCCACGCACCCGGCCACTCTCGTCAATCCCACGGCGCTCGAACGAAAAAATATCCTGCAGAGAAATGACTTCCCCTTCCGTGCCCGTTATCTCCGTGATGGTAGTTACTTTGCGGGTGCCGTCGGAGAGCCGCGCGATCTGCACCACGGCGTGAATGGCTGAAGCAATCTGCATCCGCACCGCACGCTCTGGAATATTAAGATTCGCCATCGAGAACATGCTTTCGACGCGGGCGAGGGCATCCCGCGGCGAGTTTGCGTGAACGGTCGTGAGCGAACCTTCGTGGCCGGTGTTCATGGCCTGCAGCATGTCAAAAGCTTCCTCGCCGCGCACCTCGCCCACCACGATGCGGTCAGGGCGCATACGCAGGCTGTTGATCACCAGTTGCCGCTGGCGCACCGCGCCCTTGCCTTCGATGTTTGGCGGCCGGGTTTCCAGGCGAACCACGTGCTCCTGTTTCATCTGCAATTCCGCCGCATCCTCGATGGTCACGATTCGCTCGGAGTTCGGAATGTAGCCGGAGAGCACGTTCAACAACGTGGTCTTGCCGGCTCCAGTGCCGCCGGAGATGAGAAGGTTCATGCGGCCCTTCACCATGGCTGAGAGCAGTTCCAGCATGGGCTCGGTGAGGGTCTTGTTCTCGATCATGTTTCGCGCGGTGATGGGGTCGCGGCCGAAGCGCCGGATCGACAGGCAAGGGCCGTCGATGGCCAGCGGCGGGATGATCGCGTTCACGCGCGAACCATCTGCCAGACGCGCGTCCACCATGGGAGACGATTCGTCGACACGCCTTCCCACGCGCGAGACGATGCGATCGATGATCTGCATGAGGTGAGCGTCATCTTTGAAGGTCAGCAGCGTGGGCTCCAGCTTGCCCGCCCGCTCCACATAGATCTTGTTGTAGCGGTTCACCAGGATGTCGGAGATGGTCGAATCCTTGAGCAGCTGTTCGAGCGGACCCAGACCAAAAATCTCGTCCAGAATTTCCTGTGCCAGCTGCTCGCGCTCAGCAAAACTGAGCGGCACGGCTTCGCTGTTGACAGTATTGCGGATCAGCAGCAGAACTTCTTCCCGTGCCGTACCGCTGGCCGTCCGCCCCAACTTCTCCAGATCGAGGCGATCCAGAATCTTGCGATGCAGGTCGGCTTTTACCTGCTGATAATCGGCCCTCTCGAACGCCTGCAGATTCGCCATAAATCACTTAGACGGTCTTGAATAGAGACCACGCTTTGCGTTTCACGTCCACATCGTTCTCTGTCAGTCGCGCCGCCAGCCCGGCGAAAGAACGTGCGATTTCGGTATGGTTCTGGTGCATGAGCGGAATTCCCCGGTCAATGGCGGTTGAAACCGCGAAGTATTGGTTCGGAATCTTCCACAGGAGTTTCACCCCGGAGGCAGCTTCCGCGTCGGCCTCGCTGAAACCCGCGATCTTGCGGAACCTGTTGAGCACCAGCCAGACGCGCTCCCGCCCACCGGTTTCGCCAAGGTATTGTTGGATGCGCGAGGCGCTCCACAGCGAAGCCACATCAGCATGCGCCACCAGCAGAACCGCCTGGGAAAGATTGCTGACCAACCGCGTCGTGGCATCCATGCGAGAAGAAGCGTCGACCACAACGTAGCGGAAGTGGCCCACCAGCAGATCAAACAACCGGGCGAAATCGGCCGTGGAGGTTTCCACCGCGCTTGGCATGTTGGGGCCTGCCAGTACCTGCAGTCCCCCGGTGTGGCGGGTCACGAAGCTCTCCAGCAGGGAACTGTCGAGCCGGTGAAGATTCCTAATGGCGTCTGCCACATTGAATAATGGCTTCAGATTCATATGCAGCGCAGCGTGTCCCAGCGGAGCAATATCCACCAGTGCGACTTGACCATGCTCGGACTGCAAGGCTAGGGCAAGGTTCACTGCGGTGGTAGTGGCGCCGCTGCCGCCTTTGGCATTGACCACGGTGAAAACCGTGCCTCGATGGGCTTCCTTGCGGACCTTCCGTTGCGCCGTGGAAAGGCGCACGAAAGCGTCCAGCAGGTCGGAAGTGGTGGTCGGCCGCTCGATGAACTCTCGCGCGCCCGCCCGCATCGCGCTGACGATGACTTGAGGCTGCGACATGCTGCCAACGGCGAATAGCGCCAAATTGGGCAGTTCCTGCTGCAGCAGGCCCATGGCTTGCAGGGCTGGGGCGGTATTACTCACGGGGACGTCGATCAGTACTACATCTGCGTTGGCGCTCACGATCCTGCGCATCACCGGATCGCTGGCCGCGACCGGATAGTTCGCGCAGGTGTGCACCACGCGCGCTACGCTGGTACCGTCCACCAGAACCTGAAGAACAGCGCGCTGCTCACTGTCCTGGGCTACGATCACTACGGAAAGCTCCGGCATGGTCCCAAATCCCTTACAGTTTCCTACAGTTTCACTCGCAAGGCTAAAGATTCACGGCGCAGCGGTCGTTCTGTTATTCCCTTCTACCTTATGCTATCCGGCTTGGTCGCATCGAACTTTTTCTTGTCCAGCAAGGGCAGCGGATTCGCCGGCGGCGTTGCGTTTTGAGTACTCGGCGAGATTCTCCGCGCCGTACACAGCACCATCAACTCTGCATTGCTTTTTTGCAGACTGCGACTGCGGAATAGATTACCCAGCACGGGAATGTCTCCCAGTCCTGGTACCTTGCTCAGGAGGCTGGTGACCCTGTTGTCCATCAGCCCAGCGATCACGAAGCTTTGACCGTCCTGCAGTTCGAATTCCGTGTCCGCCCGCCGCGTGCTCAGAGCGGGCACCGTGAAGCCTGCGATGGTCAGCGCATTGGCAAAGTCCAGAGTGCTGACCTCCGGTTGGACTTTCAAATGGATGTTTCCGTTGGGCATGATCACCGGCACAAACTTCAATCTCACGCCAAACTCTTTGAACTGAATCGTAACCGCATTCGTTCCCGACCCCGGCTGAACCACGGGGAAGGGAAATTCGCCGCCCGCCAAAAAGCTCGCTTCCTTGCCGTTGACCGCGATCAGGTTCGGTTCTGCCAGAATTTGCAGAATATTCCTCTGCTGCAAGTCCTGGATAACTGCGCCCAGGTGCAGGTCGGGTCTGAACAGGAAAACGTTGAGCAGGTTGTTGACCGTAAGGCTGCTGGTAAACGGAGCCGTTGTGGGACCACTGGGGAACGAGTCCGTAATGGCTCCGGCGCCGCTTACGCTTCCGAACTGCCCGGTGGTTGCCGTGCCAATCGTATTCGCGGCCCCGGTGCTGAAGAAGTTGAATCCCAGTTGAGTCAAGGCCGTGCGGTCCACTTCGGCGAACTTCACTTCCAGAAGAACTTCTTGGGAACCCACGGGACCAAAGGTCAGCACGTTCACCACGTTCTTGCTGTAGGCTTCCGCGATCAAGCCGGCGCGCTTCTGTACATCCTCGGTGGAGACATGTCCCGAAAGCACGATGGCGGAACGTGAAGGTGTAACCGTAATCTGTTCTTCCGGGAAGACTCGCTTTTCTTCTTCCGCTGCCGCCGTTGTATCCACATCCACCCGCAAATCGAAGCTGCGCGAGCGTTCAAGATCGTCCCAAATCAAAAGTGAGACTTCGCCCGCTGCGCGGCCGTGTACCAGAATCTGAGTGGGAGTCACTACAATCGGGTCTGCTACCGCGGGATCGGTGACCGACACTCTCTTAATGCGCTCGGTAGTGTTGATTAGCAGCGACTTGCCTACCATGACCCGCAACGGGGCCGACCCTCGCGTCTCCGGTGGCGGGGCCTGAGTTGATTCCGGAGCGGGCTGCGCGGGAGCTGGTTGGGCATTCTGCGCCGCAGCTGGCGGAGCTTGCTGCCGTGAACTTGCAGGACCCGCGAGCAGTAGCATGGACAAAGCCAGAAACAGGGTTCCCGTCCACCTGCCAACGTTCATTCTTGCTTTCCTCCCGACCGGGAGCCGATCGACATGTCTCAGGCCTCGGAGCTACTTGTCGTTGTTATTATTGTTGTCGTCAAACTTATCAACGGTTTGCTTGTCGCCGCGAATCACCTGTACTTGATAGGCCGACGGCTGAACCGGCGTAGGAGTGACGGTAATGGCCTTGGGTTTTGCACGAGGCACCGGGGCGGCGGGAGCAGTTGCACCCTTGTACAGTGAGTCGGCTCTAACCGCCCCCTGATCCGTTTGTTTCGTATCAAGCGGGCTGCGCAAGGCGAGCATAATCTTGCCTTGTGACTGAGCCAGGGTCAGCTTCTGCGCATCGTCCGGCGAAACTAGCAGTGTGATTACCGGCGACACCACAGGTTGTCCAGAGGAGTTTCGCTCCAGATTTTTTCCGCTCGCAACGACCGGGACATTTTGCAACACCGTGGTAGTTTGTTCCTGCTGCCCGTTCCCAGAGGGATTTCCCGTCAAGAGCACATCCACGCGGGAACCCGGCACCACAAAGCCAGCTACCCCGATTACTTCATTGACCCGCACTGCGACTGCTCTCATGCCTGGCGGAATCAGCATGGTCAGTCCGGACCCAGCGTTCTCGCCAGCCAGCTTGCTGGGGAGAAAAAACTCCCCTTTAGCGATGGGTAGAATGACGCCCCGGCCCACTACGGATGCTCTCTGGTGGTAGCAATTCGCCGGCAGATCGGCGGCTGGAAAGCGTGCAACCTTCACATCTTTGTCCTCGACCTTGCTGCCGATCGGCAAGTCGTTGGCGGCGACTAGCACGTCTGCGCCGGGTTGAGCGTTTGATCCGGAACTTGATTGCAGATTGCGGTAAACCGCCAAGCTCACAAACGCACCCAATGCCAGGGCAACGAGTCCGATCAGCATGAGGCGACTGCGATTCATCACTACTCCTTACCAGCCGTAATCAGGCTGCGCGCGGCGATTCAGCATGGCTGAGAAGCACGACCGCATCTTGCCATATAATTTTGCGATTGACGAACCTCAGACTGCCCGTTGTACTTCGGCATCCGCTCCCGGGCAGCATCCTTACCCAAGCCTGCTGGCCGGGCGAATGCACTATCTTACAGGTCCTTCCAGACAACGCGGAATTCAATTGCGCTATCCGGCAGGAAATCCGCAGCCCAGAAAATCTGCCGAGGCCGCTACTGAACCGAACTGGCGACAGACGAGAACACGTTATTGGCGTTGGAACCAATCAACCGGACGTTCCCACTACAATCACCAGAATCACGGCGAGCATGACAGCGTACTCAGCAATGTCCTGCCCTGCCTCCTCCTGCCAGAGTCTTCGAAGATGATGCTTTCATAGCGAATCCTCCCCCTAAAAATTGTTCCCCAGGAATACCGGCCAGTCAGGATTCCCGGACCAGGCGCAGAAGTCGACCATGATCCATTTTCTATTGCGAATCAATGGGTTGCACGCGAAGCTGCACCGATTCGCACTCTCCCCTTAATGATACTCCGGAGAGCCTCAAGCGTAAGCCAAATTTGTTGGGCAAATGCGGCAAAAGATACACTTTGGTTTTGGCGGAAATCTGAGCCATGGCGACTGACCGGCGGCCTTTCGCGGGACAGTGCAAGCTGGCGAACGTCTATTGGACCGAGCTGGCAACGGATGAAAACACGTTGTTGGCGTTCGATCCAATCAGGCGGATCGTGCCGACGACGATCGCGAGAACAACCGCCAGCATGATGGCGTACTCCGCGATGTCTTGCCCATCTTCCTCCCACAACTTGCCCCATACATTCTTCATGCACAACCTCGTTATCATTGTGAACGAGGCAGACCGGGGAGGGCTTGCCCAGAAGCCTTGGCGTGCTCGCTTCTCTAACTCGATTAAGGTCATAGCCTTGCTGACTAACGGGCTACAATAACGGATCATAACCCAGAAATCAGCGAGCTAAGTGCAACATTTTGCACAACCGAAATCATACGAGACACGCACGGGTACGATCTGCCAAATAGCTGATAAATAAGTAGTTGTGCAAGATAAGCGGCGGCGTCAAGTGGGTGCTCCAAGAGACCCTGAACTATCGATAGTGTGGATTTCCTGTGGAGGTTTGCGTTTACGAGGTTTCGGAAGACGTTGCACTGACTCAGTGGGGGATCTGTCACATTCCGTCGATTGAAGATTAGAATCGGCCCGGCGATAGTAGTGGTCAACTTTCTCGTTACGCGCCCCGATCGGACGACCGAAGCTGAATGAGACCTGACAGACAGCGAAGTCTGGGCACTCTTTGGCTGGCAGGCATGCTGGCGGTGCATTTGGTGCTCGCCTGGGGCTCCCGGGACTTTGTCCGCAAAGGGTATCCCGACTTCACGATTTTCTATTCTGCGGGCAAGATCGTCCGCTCCGGTCTGGGCAAGCAGCTGTATGACGAAAAAACACAGTATCGGACACAACAGGAGTTTGCCTCCGGAGTCAACATCCGCCAGGGTCCATTACCCTACAATCACCCACCGTTTGAAGCCTTGCTCTTCGTGCCTTTTACCCTACTGCCTTACTCTGCGGCCTACTTGTTATGGGATCTTCTGAATCTCGTGATCCTACTCACGATGCCGCTTTTGCTCCGCCCCCATATCCGGCTGATGCAGCGAACTCCTCCGATTGGTTTCCTATTTGTTTCACTGGCGTTCTTTCCGCTTTTTATCGCCTTGCTGCAGGGGCAGGACGTGATTGTTCTTCTCTTGCTCTTTACTCTCGCTTTCGTTGCTATTAAGAGAAAGGCAGATTTTGCAGCCGGTGCTTGGCTCGGACTTGGACTATTCCGCTTTCATTTCGTTTTGCCGCTGATGCTGATCCTGTTGCTCCAAAAGCGATATAAATCGATCGTCAGTTTTCTTACTGTGGCCAGTCTTTTGGGGGCGATTTCAATTGCCGTGGTCGGCTGGAAGGGAACCATCAGTTATCCCAGTTACGTCCTGCACGTTGAGCGGACGATGGCGCAGCGCAAGACGGCGGTTCCCATAGGGATGCCAAACTTACGTGGATTGCTCGATGGGTTGCTTCCTGCTGGCGCTGCGAAAACGTTTCGCGATGGTGCTGTCTGGGTGGCCTCGCTGGCTTTGATTCTGTTGAGTGCTTTCAGGTGGAGAACAGAGGACAGAGCTGCTTTCGATCTCGAGTTTTCCGGGTACGTGATTGTTGCGATCCTGGTCAGCTATCACGCCTTTGCCTATGACCTGACCCTTCTGCTGCTCCCAATCGTGTTGGTGACGAACTGTCTTTTGACCGGGCCCCCGGCTAAAGGCTGGAGCCAATCCGCTCTACTCGGGCCAATATTCCTTTTGTTTTTCACGCCGCTTCAAATGGCCCTGGCCTTGCGTGCCGGTCGCTATGGCTTCATGGCTTTAGTGCTGCTGGTTTGGCTTTGGGGAATTACGCGAGAAATTCTGCAGCCAAGCCGGACGTTGGGGCGGGAGTCGAGCCCGGAGCCGGCACTTTAACCGGCGTTGGAGCCGACGGAGGAGTTCCCCCGTTTAAACCACACATACAACAAAAGCCACGCAGGCGCTGTCCATGCGTACCAGAAAGTGGTCCGGTGACTGAGGATGAGGGCGAGTATGAGCCCGTTTACGACAAGATAGATCAGCGCACCCCGGAACCATTTGCTGCGAGGCATAGCGCTTCCAGCCGCCGTGGCCCGCAAAACCGCGGGCAGCAGGACCACCTGATCGAATAACCAGGCGTAAGGTGAGCTGGCTACTGAGACCAGCAGTAGTATCGGCATCTGATTCCACCAGAGCCAACTCCGTCGATCATGCGCCCACTGGAAAGCGAACCAGATCAACCCTGCCAGCCCTGGCAGTGAAGCTACCCATTGCTTCCCGCCGAGGAGCAAGCACAAAGCACCGCCGAGCGTAGGAGTTTGCTCCCACAGAATTGCGGTTTCGGTCCACAGTCCTCGATAGTCGACGAAAACCCTGGCGTCGAAGGCGACTGCAATTGCAGAGGCCACGCACAGTGCGGCGGCGAGTGCCCAAAGAATGCGCCACCGGTGCTCACGCGCAGCCCAGAACAAGAGTGCGATCCAAAACAAAAAAACCAGGTGAGGTTTCAGCGCGATCAGTAGTCCGAAAATTCCAGCCCACCCATCCCTATGCTTCTCCTGGCACACGAGGAATCCCGTAATTCCCAGAAGTATGAAAGGACCCATCTGTCCCAGCGCAAGAACGACTGAGACGGGGAGGAACAAGCCAGTCGCTAACCATCCTGCCCAATACGGTTGGTCATTTTGCCTGGAGTGCTTCCATAAAAGTTGAGTGGAGACCAGCACGGCAAACAATCCGCTCAAAAGCCATACGCGTTGCGCCGCGGAATAGGAGAGCAACCCAAAGGGCAGCACAAATGGCAGCGCCCAAGGCGGATTGCGCATGATCAACGGTTGTGGGCCGGTGAAGCCGAGTCTGCGCTCCATCGCCAAGACCGGCCCCTCTGCGTATGGATTCTTCCCTGTGAGCAACTGGCGACTCGCGGTCCAATAGGCTGCGAAATCAGTCACACCCGTCTGCCCCTCGCGTTCGGGGGCACTCCAAACCGCCAGAGCGCCAAAGCACAGCACACTCAGCCAGACGAGTTTGTTGGGTCTGATCAACACAGCCCTCTCTGCTGTTCCCGAAAATCCAGGATCGCTGTTTTTTTCATTCTTCTGAAGTCCGCAATTGGTGAGACGAAGGAACGTTCCGCAACAACAACACCCCCAGCATAGGCAGATAGATGAAGACAACAGCCCAACGCCCGACTTGGCTGAAACTGTTCGGTATGTGATACCAACGCCAGATCCCGGCTCCCCAACTGAAGAACGCGGTCCAAAGCAATTCGCGACGAGACTTCGGAATCAACCAGAGAATGAAGGAATCGAAGAACCAGCGTTGGGGCATGAGTGCCGACAGAAAGAGCACCCAGGCCTCGCGCTGGCGATAACGTATCAGGGCGAGCGCAAGCATGGGTCCGGGCAGTACCAGCAACGGGACAAAATGCTGATAGTTCTGCAGCTGTCTGATCCAGAGCCAGGGCCAGTGCGGCATAATTAACAACGTGAACAGCAGAAGGGAAAAACAAGCGATCAGCCCGCGGCGGCTGAGGTGAGTCAAGGCGATCGGCAACCCAACCTGGGGCTTGACTAGGGTGACGGGCAACAACAGAGGAAGAAACGCCGACGCTAGAATCAGCGGCGCCCACTGCACAGCTAGAAGTCCGGCCCAATAGGGATAAGCCAAGAATACCAGCAGGCGGTGGTAGCCATGACGAATCAGCAGGAAAGCCAGCAGTGCCGAGCTGATGCCGTAAAAACTGCCGGCCGCGATTTCCGGACGCAGCCAGCTAAAGGGTAGGGCAAAAATGGCGGCGGTCAACGGGTACTGCTCGAATGGCGTGTCGTACGGATTTTTCCCAGCCAGCAAATATTGGGCGCTGCGCAGGGCCCAACCGAAGTCGGCTGCTCCCTGATGAAAGTGCAGCAGCAGGAACCAGCAGAGCGTTCCGCTGGCGAGCCCGATTGCCGCCGCTACGACCAGACGCAGTCGCATAGTTGATGATAAAGAGAGCCGGTCCGCAATAAGTTGTAACATGTGGCGGTTCCGTTGCCACTCGCGATCTTGCTCAGAAACCCAAAATCCGCCTTATTTCTTGTTTTGCTGTTGGCCGGAAGCATGTGGTTCTACGTGCAACACATACTGATTCCCTATGAGCAGGCTGATGCCGCAGCGCATGACCGTCCACGCGGGAATCTTTCCGACTTGTACCCACGCTGGGTGGGCGCGAGAGAGTTGTTGTTTCATCACCGCGATCCGTACAGCCCGCAAGTCACGCGCGAAATCCAGGAGGGATACTACGGCCGCGCGCTCGATCCCAATCGTCCCGGCGACCCGAAAGACCAGCAGGGTTTTGCCTATCCCTTGTACGTGGTTTTTCTTCTGGCTCCAACGGTTCCCCTGCGCTTTGAAGTCGTGCAGGTCGCATTTCGCTGGTTCCTGGTGGTGCTGACAGCGGTAACCGTGTTGATGTGGCTGCGAGTGCTCGCTTGGCGTCCGTCCCCGACCATGACCTGCATCTTGCTTGTGTTAACGCTCGGCAGTTTCCCCGCTCTCCAGGGTTTCAAGCTTGAGCAATTAAGCTTGCTGGTGTGCGGCATGGTTGCAGGTTGCGCATGGTTGCTGGCGAGCGGTCACCTGGCGCTGGCTGGAGCGTTTCTCGCGCTGGCGACGATAAAACCGCAGCTCACGTTGCCATTTGCCGGCTGGCTTACCGTTTGGGCGTTCGCGGATTGGCCGGCACGCCGTAAGTTAGTGTGGGGGTTCGCGCTAACGATGGCGGCGCTCCTTGCAGGGTCTGAGTTGCTGTTGCCAGGTTGGGTGAGCCGTTTTCGCGACGCCGTCAGTGCATACCGCGAATACGCTGGCGCAGCGGGCTCAGCCCTGGACGTGATGCTTACGCCCACGGGAGGAAAAATAATCGCCTCCATAATTGTGCTCGGGATCATCTGGGCTTGCTGGCTGGCCCGCCGTCAGCCGGCGGAAAGCACACTCTTTGTCCTCGTCTCGTCGTTGGTTTTGGCGGCAACCGTGGTCATTATTCCCACCTTCGCGCCGTACAATCAGCTCTTGCTCCTGCCGGGGATATTGTTGCTGGTGCGAGGCCGCGCGGAAATCTGGCAAACTGGGTGGCCGCAAAAAGGCGCCGTCCTGATTTGCGTTCTGATGGTGTTCTGGCCCTGGCTCGCGACCACATGCCTCACCCTAGCCTCGGCCGTGGTTCCAGCCGGGAAAATCGAACGTGCCTGGCAAATGCCTCTCTACACCAGCCTGGAGATTCCTGTGGCCGTTCTTGCCCTTTTGCTGATCTACGCCCGTAGAATGCTGAGTCATCGAATCGAGCCCTTCGCGGCCGGCTAGGCTGCCAAGCTACAATTTGCTTTGCCACGAGTCCGGCGGTACGCTTCTTGGCACGTCGGGTTCGCGGCGCTATCGGAGGTGGGATGAAGCTGAAGATCGACAAGCGGGTGGCAGGGGGAGCCACCGTCCTGACCTGCCACGGTCGAATTATGTTTGGAGAGGATAGTAATGCGCTGCGAGACGCGGTCCGCGAGGCCCTAACCAGCACTCGCAGCGTAGTGTTGAACCTCTCGGACGTGACCTACATCGACAGTGGAGCCCTGGGAATGCTCGTAGGGTTGTGTTCTGCCGGCCGGTCGGAGGGGGCGCACATCAAGCTAGCCGCAGTGGGTCAGCGCTTGCGCGACATTCTGCACACGACTAAGCTGGAGAGCATTTTTGAGGTCTACGACACTGAGGAACAGGCGTTGGCCTCAGTAGACACCGGGGCTGCCTGAGGCCTCTGGAGTGGCCGAACTGAAGCTACCGTCCGTCGCGAGCATTTCAGATATCGCTGCCGCCCCTTCCCGCCGGGGTCCAATGCTGTCATTATTTGAGTGACGCCGAGGAGCGTTGCCTAGCGTTACATGGCTTTTCAACCAATTACGGGGCCGAAGTCATCACCTGGCGCGAGCCTGTTTCCTACGGTTGTCTTCGTCCAGGGAAATGAGCAGCGTACGCTCAACCTCGATCACACTCCCTTTACGGTGGGACGAAAAGTAGATAAAGACCTGGTGATCGCCGACCCTCGCGTCTCCCGCGACCACGCCGTGATCGCCAGCGAGAACGGAGAATTTTACGTGCTGGACCAGGGCAGCAAGCATGGCACGTTCGTCAACGGCGAGCGCGTCGAGCGCAAAACCCTGGAGCGCAACGACCGGGTGGAGTTTGGCGTCCGGGATGTGGCCTACGTGATTTTCCATCCCCAACACGCCACTTCAAACACCGCCCGCGAGTTCTTAAGCCAGATCTCCGGAATCCACATCTCCACCGAAGCCACGGATCTGGAAAAGCTAACACTGTTCCTGGAGGCGGCCCGCAAACTTAATACGACCGGCGTCCTCGATGAGATTCTGGTGATCCTGCTCGATGCGACCCTGAAGCTGACTCGCGCCGAGCGCGGTTACGTTTTCATGAAAACGGAGGAGGGCAATCTACGCCTGGCCGCGGGGCGCAACTCCAAGGGCGAACTGCTGCTGGACGACAAGACGATTTCGCACTCCATCCTCGATGATGCGCTGAAGTCCAATTCTGAGTTTGTCCTCACCGATACCAGCCGGTCGCTCGACCTGGCTGGCCGGCAGAGCATTGTGACCTATGATCTGCGCACGGTGATTTGCATTCCACTGCGCAAGCCGCAGGTGCAGGCGACGCGCGACGCACAGGCTGCTCCCCCGGCCGAACCGAACACCGGCGAAGTGATGGGCGCACTTTATGTGGATTCGCGGTTCGCCTCGCGTGACATCTCAAGCGTGAGCAATGACATTCTTCGCGCCATCGCAACAGAGGCGGCGTCTTTAATCGAGAATGCCCGGCTCGTCCAGGCCGAAGAGGCGGCGCGCCGCTATCAGCAGGAACTTTCGATCGCAGCCTCCATCCAGCGAGGGCTGATGGAAGTGATCATTCCGGACGTACCGTTCGCCCGCCTCAAAGGCCGCAATCTCTCTTGCAAGGAAATTGGCGGAGACTTCTTTGACGCGGTAAACACGGAAGACGGGCTTACGGTTGTACTCGCAGACGTCAGCGGGAAGGGAGTCTCCGCTGCGCTGCTGGCTTCGACCCTGCAAGGCATGATCTATTCCCAGCTCACCGCCGGAATCCCCTTGAAGGAAATCGTGGCCGGGGCCAACAGTTTCTTTACTCACAAACACATCGGTGAGAAATACGCGACTCTCATCCTGGCCCGCATCAAGCGCGATGGCGAATTGGAATACGTCAATTGCGGGCACGTGCCGCCGTTGCTGGTGTGCAATCACGAAGTCATTCGACCGCGCCACGGCAATCTTCCAGTCGGCCTGCTGCCCGATGCCACTTACGAAAGCGACATCTGCCAGTTGCACGCTGGCGACCGGCTCATCATGGTGACGGACGGAGTCACAGAAGCTGAAAACGCGCGTGGAGACTTTTTCGAAGATTCGCGCCTGGAGATGGTTGCCGCGAAGAACCCCACCCTCGAAGGAATTTTCGCCGCGGTGGCGGACTTCTGCGGTGGCACACCCCTGAGCGACGATTGCACGGTCGTAGAGCTCTCATATACTGGCTAGGCTTTCTCCCAGCAGCAGGTTGCAAAGCTGGTGCCTTCCCGTCGATCAACTTCCTGCCTCGTGTATTCTTTGCCCAATGAACTTCACCCTGCTTGATTGGTCAGCGGTGATCGCCTATCTGGCTATCACACTTTTCCTCGGACTCTATTTCCGGCGGCGCTCGGGCAAAAGTGTGGACGACTATTTTGTCTCTGGGCGCAATGTTTCCTGGTGGCTGGCGGGGACGTCGATGGTGGCCACGACCTTTGCTGCGGACACACCGCTGGTGGTGACGGGCCTCGTCTACACGCAGGGCATCGCTGGAAACTGGCTGTGGTGGGCCTTTCTGCTTTCGGGCATGATGACCGTATTTCTTTTTGCGCGGCTCTGGCGCCGCTCCGGCCTGTTGACCGACGTGCAATTTGCAGAAATGCGTTACTCAGGTAAACCAGCTGCTTTCTTGCGCGGGTTTCGCGCCATCTACCTCGGCTTGCTCATGAATTGTTTGATTCTGGGTTGGGTAACCAAGGCGATGACCAGCATCGTGGCCGTCACTCTGGGTGTGAGCGATCAGAAAGCGTTGGCGATCTGCGTTTTGTTCCTGATTCCGTTCACGGGAGTTTACGTGGCTCTAGGCGGACTCTGGGGCGTGCTCTGGACTGATCTGTTTCAGTTTGGGCTCAAGATGGCGATTGTCATCGGAGTGGCGTGGTTTGCAGTGTCGGCGGCAGGCGGAATGTCCGCACTCCTCGCCAGGCTAGCCGAAATGCGAACTGCCGCCGGAGCGGGAACCGGAGACCCCACGGCATTCTTTCCAGATTTTTCACGCCCGATTTCTGCTGAAGCTCTCTGGGTTCTGCCGGTGCTGACTTTTCTGGTGAACATTGGACTGCAATGGTGGGCTTTCTGGTATCCGGGTGCGGAACCTGGGGGAGGCGGCTACATCGCGCAACGCATTTTCAGTGCGAAGGACGAACGAAACGGCCTGCTTTCCGTTCTCTGGTTCAATATCGCGCATTACGCCTTGCGGCCGTGGCCGTGGATTCTGACCGCTCTTGCGGCGATCGTGTTATATCCGCATCTGGAACATCCTGAATCCGGCTACATGCTTGTGGTGAGCCAGCACGTTCCCCCGGCGTTGCGTGGAATCGTAGTCGCGGGATTCATGGCCGCCTTCATGTCCACAATTGCCACCCAATTGAATTGGGGCGCTTCTTACCTGGTCTCGGATTTTTACCGGCGCTTCATTCGGCGAGATGCGGAGGAAAAGCACTACGTCCATATCTCTCGGCTAGCCACGATTCTTTTGGTGATCGCTTCGGCTTTGGTTTCTGTGCTGCTGGCAGACATTAGGTCAGGCTGGCAGGCCGTTCTGGAGGTGGGAGCCGGAACTGGTGGGGTTTACCTTCTCCGCTGGTACTGGTGGAGGATCAACGCCTGGAGCGAAATCTCAGCGATGACTACTGCGCTGATTATGACCGTCCTGCTGCGATGGGTGGCCCCGTTTTCTGGCGCGAGCCCGGTGGTTTTTGCCAAATCGGCTTTGACCACGACTCTGGTGACCACTTTAGTTTGGCTGATCGTAACTTTTGCCACAAAACCTGAGCCGGAAACGCTACTGATGCAGTTTTATAAAAGCGTCCGCCCCCAGATCACGGGATGGAAACGCATCGCACAATTAGTGCCCGAGGTCACACCTACGCAGGACTTGGGACGCAACCTGTTTTGTTGGGTCCTAGGCTGCGCCATGGTGTACCTGGCGTTGTTCGGTCTGGGGCATGTACTCCTCGGGCCTTACTGGGAAGGAGTGGCGCTGCTGCTGGTTGCGGCGATCTGTGCCGGCGTTCTTTACTCCAACATCTCACGCAGCGAGTGGGCGGCTACTGAATAGACGGAGGTGCCGGGGACAGAGACGGTCTCATTCAATGGTCACTATGTAGTCCAGGCCTTCCCAACGTTGTTCGAGGAGCCAGTAGAACGTGAACACCACTTCACGGCCCGATACCAGTCCCTCCGTGGGCAGATCCGCTATATATGTCCCCAAGGGATCGCGAGTGTCCAAGTCTTGTGGTGTTTTCCAACCATCCAGACTCCAGTGAACGCGAGCCGGCGAGGGCAGGACAAGTCGCAGCGTTTTTCCCGGAGGCATCGTCCGGCATTTGTTGTTGAACCGCCATTCGAAGTGCGTCGCCCTGGTCTTTTCGACAAGATATCGTTGCGCAGTCGCCGTCGGCTGGTCAAAAATCTTGCCATCGCAGAGCGAGCGCCGCAGCTTGATATATTCCGCATGGGCCCAAACCAGGGGGCTGGCGGATCCTGACGGTTTCCCCAGAAACAGTTCGCGCTCGGGAATGTCCGCCGCGTCCCACACTTGCTCCGGAATCAGCCGGCCGCCTTCAGTACAGAATTCCATCATTCGTAGCAACTCTTTGGCCGCGTCGGCGCGTCCGGCAGCCAGCTCGTAGTGCGCGCGTTCGCCGGCCAATAACGGCCACGGCCGCCCGACACCCGTGCCGTCAAAAGGAGAACCGTCTTCATGCTCGCCATAGCCATCCCCGTTATAGCGGTACCAGCACTGCCCTTGCGGCAGGTTCACGCGCAGCAGAGAATCGACGATTTTGATGGTGTTAAGAATTCGCGGATCATCCGCAGCTCGTAGCCCGAAGCGCACCAGCGCGAGCGCATCCGGACTGATCAGGTGCGTGGCGGCATCGGAACTCTGGCCGGGAGGGCGGTTCTTGATGGTCACAAATCCCTGTAAGGGGGATGCAGCATCGCAAGTTTCGGGTGGCGCGATGCGAACGTAGTAGCCGTCGACTCCCAATTGCCGCGCCAACTCACTGCCTTCCGCATAGCACCAGCGCTCAACGTTATCGTTCCAGCAATCCGCGGTCTGGCGAAGCGCGTCGGCGATATCGTTCTTGCCCAGGGCCTCGGCCATTTCGGCCGCGCAAATCAATCCGGCGATCTCGACTGCGAGGGTGAACGGAGAATAACCGGCATCCTCTTCCCAGCGGTCTTGTTGAGTGACCGGACCGGCCCGCAGAATGTAACCGGCGGCCCGGCTAACCAGATTCCACCAGCGCTTCGGTTCGCCGACGGCGTAACGGGCTTCGCGCTGAAGCAGGTCCACCAATAGGATGGGGAAGGCGGTTTCATCCATCTGTACGCCACCCCAGTAGGGACGGCCATCAAGCCAAAAATTTTGTGCCCAATGCCCGTCGGCTTCCTGGGTAGCCTCTAAATAGTGAAGGACGCGCAAGGCATCGGGTTCGGCGCCGGCTGCCTGAAATCCTCCTGCGATTTCCACCAGGTCCCGCGGCCAAACTATGTGATATCCGCCAAGGTCCTCGTCTCCCTTGTTGAAACCCCAGGGAATTGAAAGACTGGCGATCACACCGCCGACGAAATCTTTCGATTCGTGACTGCGCAAGACAGCGGCGCTGGTGCGGTAAAGATCGCGTTCTCTCCGGGGCTGGTCCAATTTCAGCAATCCTTCGTGCCAGTTACGCCAATGCCAGACGTAGTGATCCCGGAGTTCATCGTAAGACTCGAGCAAGCTTGAACGGGAGTGTTGTCCTGCTTCCGACCAGATTCCCCCGAAGCCCAACGCAAGAACGAACTCGCCTCCGCAAGCGGCTAGGTCGACCTCTCCAGTGAGCGCGATGTTTCCATTTTCGGCGCGCGTGTATTCCCAGGTCATTTGGTAATTTTGAGAAAGATCCTGCCAGCCATCGGAGAAGCCGGAAAATCCGACCGACATCTTGCGCCAGGGAGATGAACATGCGAAAGCCAGCGCGCAGGCGCCGCGATCAGCGAATAGCATGGGGACACCTTTGTAGTCCCCAACCCATCCGGTGTTCCCGGTGCCAAAGTTGGCCAAATGCGGTGCCAGAAGGGCATAGAGCCGATAGTCACCTAAGCTCCCTTGCAAAGGCTCAAACCGGATTTTCTGCAGAACTACGTTGCGATAGGGATCGCTGAGCACTTCTTTCAGAATCCGGTATCGGCCCTGGATGTCGGTGTTGGTGAGTTCATAGACCGGAACGCCGGGTTCGAGAGAGACATTTTCAAACTTGCAATGGCGTTTCTCTTCAGAGAAAAATCTCACTCCGTCGGTAACGATCAGCCCCAGGTCGCGGGTGCAGGCCTGATCCACGCGAGGGAAATAAATCTCATTCACGATGCCGTGGCTCAAGGTAAACCAGACTTTGCTGTGCAGGTTTAGAGCTGTGCCGATTCCGCTCTTGGCACTGGAAGTCCAGCGGGGCTGAATGCCCGGCCATCCGGGAGCAAGACGCTCGGCATCACTCAAAGGGGGTATTCCTTGTTTTCAAGACGATCGTCATCGAGCCGGGGAGCAAGACAATGTCCGCAACCTTACTGTAAAATTGCTGAAAACGGAAGAGAGTGAGGAAGTGATGGCCAAGATCGCCAAGACAGCAGACCGCAAGAAAGTAATGGATACCTCAAAGAGCACGGATTGCCCCAAGTGCGGCAAATCGACTCGCATTGTAAAGCGTGTGAAAGACCGCGAGCGCGGCGTCCCGGGCGGGATTTTTATCTCCTGCTCGGCATGTGATTTCTACGAGAAGCTATAGGATCGTTTCGAGCAGGCAGAACTCCAAGCGCACGCTGGAATTCAAGCGCTGACAGCCAAACTCATTTGCTCCAGAATCGCCCGGGCCTCGCTCGCCGGATCCGCGGCGGCGGTGATCGGACGTCCCACCACAATGTAAGTTGCTCCGGCGGCGATGGCTTCCCCCGGCGTAACTACCCGTGATTGATCGCCGTGATCGGAACCGGCGGGCCGAACTCCGGGGGTCACAATCACGAACTCATCGCCAAATTCGCTGCGCAGAGCCGGCGCTTCGCGGGCAGATGTCACTACGCCGTGGCAGCCATCGGTGAGCGCCAACGCCGCCATGCGCAACACTTGGTCAACCACGCGGCCCCTTACTCCCACTTTGTTTAAATCATCATCGTCCATGCTGGTGAGAACAGTGACTCCCAAGACTAACAATGAAGGCATTCGCGCTCCGGGCTGCTTCGCTGGCGGCGCGAAGCATCTTGCCTCCACCAGCCGCATGCACTGTCAACATGCTGACGCCGAGGTTTGCCGCCTCCCGCACCGCGGCAGCCACCGTATTGGGGATGTCGTGATACTTAAGATCGAGAAAAACCTTGCGTCCGGAAGCGACCAGATCGCGCACAACTTGCGGCCCTTCGGCGGTGTAAAGCTGCATTCCCACCTTATAGGTGGAAGCGCTGTCGCCAACGTCCGCCACAATCTTTCGTGCGGCGGACGCGGACGAAACGTCCAGGGCGACGATCAGGTGTTGCCGCGGGTCGTACATCAGGGGGAGTGTAAAAGATTCGGAAAGAATGCGCTACGAGTTAGTAGGCAATCGGCTGCAACATCGCCATCCTCTGCGGCTGCTGCACTACATCCAGGCGGACTCGTTGCAACCCTTGGGCTTTGAATTGGAGCACGCGGGCGGTGCTATAGGAGACATCAATGATCCGCCCGGGCACGATTGGCCCGCGATCGTTGATCCGCACCACCACCGATCTCCCATTTCGCAGGTTAGTTACAAGCACTTGCGAGCCAAGAGGCAGACTGGGGTGTGCGGCGGTTAAATCGTACATGTTGTACGGTTCGCCGCTGGCCGTTGCCCGGCCCTGAAAATCGCCTCCATACCAGGATGCAGTACCCACCTGGTAGGCCTTGGATCGCCTTGAAACCTGAATCGGGCTACTTCGGGTCTTTGCAGACTCTGAGCTGGTTGGCCCCTGAGCTGCCCCGAGGCCGGCGAACAACAGGATCGCCAGTCCGTGAGCAATACGTCTACGCATTCAGTCACCTCTCATCTCTAAAGTCGTCCCTCAGTCGTGCCTCCCCTACCCCCAGATTCCCAAGGACTTTGTAGATGCCGCTCTCGCCTACCAGTTTGCCAAGGATTGGGAGATGCTACCGGGGGTGCGGCGGGCTGTCAATCGCTAACGGGCCATCTAAAGGTAATCATGAAGTAAAGGTTATCTCACGTAACTTGCTGTTTATCTTAAGATAGTGTTTCGTATGTTACTGGGAACAAACGCGGTTACATGTTTACAATATGGTAAATAACAGCCCTTCGATCATTGCTCTGGAATTATTACATTGTGTTTGTTATCAATAACTTACGCTGAAATCACCGCTTCATGGCGGTAATCCTGACTCAAGTAATGATTTCGGGACTCTGTGAGGAACTGCTGAAGAGAACACAAACTAGGATTCGCAGGGTCATTTGCAACGCCGCCTATTTCCGCTAGATTTCTTTCATGGCACAAACTCCACCAGTCGTGCTCAGCATCGCCGGTTTCGACCCCTCCTCAGGAGCTGGCGTTACGGCGGACCTTAAGACCATGGCGGCGCACGGCTGTTACGGGGTGGCCTGCATCACAGCCCTGACCGTTCAATCTACCCAAGGGGTACGCCGGGTCGATTTGGTTTCGGCGGAATTGATCCGGGAAACCCTGGATGAACTTGCACGAGACGTCGAAATCGCGGCTGTCCGGATCGGAATGTTGGGGTCGGGGAAGGTAGCCCGGGAGGTTGCGGACTTCCTGGGGCACGCGGGCTGCCCAACGTCGTGCTCGACCCAATTCTCCAAAGTTCGTCCGGGACGGCGTTGCTCGATGAGAGCGGCAGGAAGGCGTTAGTGGAGAAGTTGTTGCCTCTGGCGAGTGTTGTCACGCCAAATGTGGATGAAGCTGCGGCCTTGACCGGCCTCCAGGTTTCCAGCCCTGTGCAGATGCGAGCTGCCGCTGTCCGGCTTCACGAGATGGGAGCGGTAGCGGTTGTGGTCACCGGAGGACACCTTGAGAAAGCCATCGATCTCTTGAGCTTTACCAGCCGGCGCGGAATCGAGCAGGAGATATTCAAGTCCCAGCGGCAGCACTCGAACTTCACCCACGGAACCGGCTGCGCCTTCGCCACTGCCATGGCCTGCCACCTGGCACTTGGAAGGGGGCTACCCGAGGCCGTTCTCTTGGCCAAGGTGTACGTCTCAGGGGCGATTGCCCACGGGCACCCCTTAGGGCGTGGCGTAGCACCAGTGCACCATCTCTATCGCATGCACCAGCAACGGCGGGCCCTGATCGCGGATCCTGACCCGATTCACTGAAAGCAAGTTGGAACGATGTGCGGGCACGGGGAAGGGCCGGGCCTAGTGGAAACTCAATCCTTGGAAAGGTGCGATTTCTTGAGCAGGATTCCGGCCGCGAAGGCAGCCACTGCGGCCAGCAACCACTGTGTTCGGTAAGATTGTATCGCCTGAAAGTCAGCCCAATTCTGGGCTGTATAGATGACACTAACGGCGAGCACGGCCAACAGACATCCGATTCCGACGAGGAACGCGACCAGCGACGCCACTCCCAAGCCGAGAGTTTGTTTCACGCGATGGAATTCCAAGGCCTCTAAGAATCCGAAATGGGCGGGCCAGTTCCATTTGCCGGTGAGGCTGGCTTCGCGACCGTTTCCGCAGAGATAGCAGAAGCGGGCGCCGGACATAAACTCTGTACCACAGCCGTCGCAAACTTCCACCATCCCAATCATGGAATCCGGCTGAGTTGGGGGCGGCTGCCAAAATTCCTTTGATGCGTCACGCACGACCTCAGACATAGTGACCTCTGGCTTCCATGTCGCAAACCAATAGCCAAATCTTCCACAAGATAACTTATTGAAACTGCACTCATTCACCCGGCGCCTAGAGCGCTCTAAGTGACTGCGCTGGGCAAGAATTACCCCGTTTAATAGGCAAAGAAGTATTGTTACTGATTATAGAGACGTTTTACTGCGCCACTTGTCTGACCTGGTGATCCTCTTGGTTCACCACCGCGAATACTCTTCGAGTACACTAAAGACATCACACCTTCGACTCGGGATTGCCGAATTGCTCTTGCGAGTTCCACTATGCTGGGTTGCCACAGTACTGGTGCTGTCGGCCGCCGGAGTCGTCGCTCCCGGAAGTAGGGCGGCGGAGACTCTCTCGTCCCGGCCCGCTGACCCATTGAATCTTACGGCCTTCGACCACTTTTACAATCTTGACTACGATCGCGCCGTGCAGGAATTTGAACAGATCGTCGCCCGCCATCCGGCTGATCCCTTTGCAGTGAATCATCTCCTGACCGCTGTACTCTTCCGCGAGCTCTACCGTATCGGAGCGCTCGACTCCGGCGACTTCGCCAATGACAGCTTCATCCACGCAGCCCATCGTCCCGCCGATCCTAAAGTGCAGCAACGCATCAAGGAACTGGTACAACGAGCACTGGATCTGGAGAGCACACGGCTGGCGGCCAATCCCAAAGATGTGGACGCTCTCTACGCCAGGGGAGTAACTCGGGCTCAGTTCGCGACTTACACTGGCCTGCTGGAACACGCTTGGTTCTCCGCCCTGCGCAATGCCTTGGGTGCGCGGCATGACCATGAACACGTGCTCGAACTCGCGCCCGATGATGTGCAGGCTAAACTAGTCGTCGGTGCCCACAACTATGTCGTCGGAAGCCTGCCGTGGGGCGTAAAAGTCGCGGCTGCCATGGTGGGGCTGGGAGGCAGCAAACAAAAGGGCATCGAGTATATCCAGGAGTGCGCGGCGGGCAAAGACGAAACCAGTGTCGACGCGAAGATCCTGCTGGTGGTTTTCTTACGCCGGGAGGGGCGCAATGAAGAGGCCCTGAGCGTAGCCCGCGGCCTGATCGCGAGCTACCCTCGGAACGTCCTCATGGCGCTCGAAGAAGGCAACTTATTGCGCTCTCTGGGACGGCCCCAGGAGGCGGCTGCGGTCTATCGAAAAATCTGGCAGGCCGGTCAAGACGGCTCGTATTCGGGAACCGCCTATGAGAGTGCTGCGCTCACTCTGGGAAACCTGCTCCGCAGCCAAAGGGACTATGCTGGCGCAGCCGCCGCGTATGAGTTGATAAATCAAGCTGCTCATCCCGATCCCGACGTGCTCCAGAGAGCGAACTTGGGAGCCGGAGAAATGTACGATTTGCTGCAAAAGCGCGATCAGGCTTTGGCCCGGTATCAGGCGGTTATCGCGACCAATGCGAACACTCTTCCAGCCGACGTCGCACGCAAGCACGTAAAAGACGCCTACCGCGAGTAGATACGGAACTCCGAGCTCGAGAAAAGCGTATCTTAACCAAGGAGAGGGATTATGTATTGCAACTACTGCGGCAAGGTCATCCAGGATGACGCAAACAACTGTGCCTACTGCGGAAAGCGAGTCGGCGCTGTTCTGGCCCGCAAACGGTTGCTGCGCCCCCGTGCCGGACGCAAAATCGCCGGCGTCTGTGCCGGATTTGCTGAGTATTTTGATCTCGACGTCTCGCTGGTTCGCTTAGTCTGGCTGCTTGTGTCAGTTTTCACGGGCGTTGGCTTGTTGGCCTATCCCATCGCGTGGATCGTGATGCCAGAAGAGCCGGCAACACTTGTGGTTCCGGCGGGCGAGCACGCGACGAATCCATAGCCGGGAGGATCACCGACAGCACTCTTGCGAATGAACCAAGTACATAGCGGCGATGCTGAAATTGCCTACGAGACTTGGGGCAGCGGTCCGCCGGTGGTTCTACTTCATCCATTTCCTGCGCATCATGAATTTTGGTTGCCCTCAGCACAAGCGCTGGGCTCACGTTATCGTTTGATCCTGCCCGATCTTCGCGGCCACGGGGAGTCTGGCATTGGCGAGGGCCCGGCTACCATGCAGAAACATGCCGCCGACGTCGTGTGCATCCTCAAAGATGCCGGCGTGGACCGGGCAGCATTCGTGGGTATCTCCATCGGGGGTTACATACTGTTTGAATTTTGGCGGTGCTCCCGCGATCGGGTTTCCGCGCTCGTCTTGTCCAATACCAAAGCGCAGGCGGACACTCCCGAAGCGAAGGCCGCGCGCCTCAAAGCCGCTGCCGATGTGGTGGAGCGCGGAGTCGAACCATTCTTTGAAAGCCTGGTGCCGCGCTTGATCGGCCAGACCACCCGCAGTACAAGGCCGGACCGGGTGGAAGGCGCCTTGCGCATGATGCGAAAAATGTCTCCGGAAGATGTTGCCCAGGTGCAGCACGGGCATGGCCGAGCGGCCCGATTCGGTCTCTACCCTCAAGACGATAAACGTTCCCACACTTCTCCTGACTGGGGACGAGGATGTGTTGACCGGGCCACCGGAGGCGGAATTGATGGCGCGCAATATTCCAGGCAGTGAAATGATCGTCGTGCCTGGCGCCGGCCACTTCTCCCCGTGGGAGCAACCGGAGATGGTCGGCACCGCACTGCGCAAGTTTCTAGATTCGGCAGTGAGGACATGATCGGTTACGGTCATGCACTCCGGCTCGCAACCACGAACTCGCGCCTTTCCGTTTGTTACAATTCTCCCGCCATGATTGATGCCTTCCTGGTCGCTAACAAGACCGTAGTCAATGCCAAGGGTGACGGGCCGGTGGTTGACATTACAGCGGCAACTTCCCGCGTCTTCCTGCTCAGTCTCAACATCACGAACATCGTGGAGCAGGAATCGCTCGACGTAAGCATCTACGGTTCGCCCGATGGAACTGCGTGGGGTGCAAAGCCCCTGGCGGCCTTCCCTCAAAAATTCTATCGAGGGGAACATCCGCTGCTGCTTGACCTCGCCGCTCATTCCGACGTCCGGTTTCTACGGGCCCATTGGGAAGTCAACCGCTGGGGACGCGGTAGCGAAACACCTATGTTTGAGTTCAGCCTCGCCATCAAGGAAGTTCCGCCGGAAATTTTGAAGGAAGCCACGGAGCTGACCAAAGCGTTCGCCTGAAATTTGTCGATATGCCCTGGTTGACGAGACCACCGGCGGCCGACCATTCAGAATTCAACGACGATCCGATTCAAGCCGAAATGAAACCCCCCGCCACGGTTGTGATTCACCCGGCAAAGAATGTGAACGGCACGCTCTCACTGCCCGGGGACAAATCGATCTCGCATCGCTACGCAATGCTGGCGGCCCTTGCTGAAGGAACCACACGGCTTACGAACTTCTCTACCGGAGCCGATTGTCGCAGCACACTGGACTGTCTGAGAATGCTGGGAGTTCAGTGGAAGCCCGAAGGGGCAGGGTGTGGTGATCGAGGGACGTGGTTTGAAGTTGACTGCTCCTCAGGCGCCGCTCGATTGCGGCAACTCCGGATCGACCATGCGCATGCTAAGCGGCATCCTGGCTGGTCAGGACTTTGCGAGTGAACTGATCGGCGACGAGTCTCTGTCTCGACGCCCGATGGCTCGGGTGATCGAACCGCTGAAATTGATGGGAGCCCGAATCTCCGCGGGCCCTGAAAATCGGCCACCGCTGCGCATCATGGGCGGACACCTGAAAGGAATTGCGTACTCGATGCCCGTGGCCAGCGCGCAGGTGAAGACCGCTCTGTTGTTCGCCGGGCTGTTTGCCGAAGGCGAAACATCGGTCACCGAGCCGGTTCGCACCCGCGATCATGGAGAATTGGCTTTGCGCGCATTCGGCGCGGAGTTGAACCAAACGGGTAAGACAGCCAGTATTCGCGGAGGTCAGAAACTCCGCGCCATCGAGGCCACTATTCCTGGCGATCTTTCCAGCGCCGCCTTCTTCCTCTGCGCAGCGGCATTGTTCCCGGGGTCCCAAATTGTAATCAGCGATCTGCTTTTGAATCCCACTCGGGCGCGGTTGCTGGAAATCATGATTTCCATGGGCGTCGGAATTTCCATCACCAGCATGGAAGAACAGCACGGCGAACTGCGCGGCACGGTGCGAGTCGAAGGCAGGGTATTGCGCGACGACAACGATTGCGGGCCCGGATACCGCGGCGCTAATCGACGAAATCCCCGTGCTGGCGGCGATCGCGCCCTACACCGATGGGGGAATTGAAATTCGTGACGCGCGCGAGTTGCGGGTTAAAGAGTCAGATCGCATCGCCGCGGTGGCGGCCAATTTGCGCGCGATGGGAGCCCAGGTCGAAGAGAGAGAAGACGGCCTGAAAATTCCCGGGGGCCAAAAGCTTCACGGCGCTGAGATTGATTCATTCGGCGATCATCGCATCGCCATGGCCTTTGCCGTCGCCGCACTCAGAGCGGAGGGCGAAACCCGGATCCATCGCGCCGATGCCGCTGCCATCTCCTACCCGGCATTCTTCGCAACCTTGGAAGGCCTGCTCGAGCGCTGAACATCTCCGCGAGCCAGTCCTTGCTTTACTGCAGATGTTCCGTCTTGTTCCCGTGCGCGATGGTCCCAGGTTCTTGAGCGAACTTCTCGACATCAGCGTTCGTGTAGAGCTTTACCGCTTTCTGGCTTGGCCTGGATCTGGACTCCTGCGCAAGCCGGGCTACCCCGTAGCTGCTCTGGGAGGTCGCTGCTCCGAAGTGGAATAATCGCTGCGAATCCGCGGGCGAGCTGCCGAATCGTATCCCAGTCTCGCTGCTCGCCTCCGGCCCACCGCCGTACCACACCGTCTGCGCAAACGGCTGGTTCGGAAAGGCGGGAGACTCAAGCGATATCGACGGTGTGTTCACGAGTGGCACAAAAGGGACCGCGTAAGTGCCAGGCGCGACCCGCCAATCACTGGCGTAACCAGCAACAACTGTCGCCTGCCCGAAAGCCAACCCTGAGATCAAAAGCGCGCCGCACAAGCAAATCACATTGCGCATACCAGCCTCCTGAGAACGTTTTGGTGACTAAGATTCAATTCAAATCGATCGGGATGCTTATGATGCCGGTCTTGGTGCCGGGCCACCTTCTAGCTCCCTACATATCGTGCATATAAACTCCGCGCGACCGCTGTGTCGGTCGTCCCCTTGATGATGGCGCGGCCATCGGGAAACAGTGTGATCTCGTAAGGCTCACGGGAAAACTTGAGAACGAAGTCGTTGTGCCGGACTACGCCGTGCGGCTGCAAACGCGGCCGTGATCTCAGAAAAATCCACCGGCCGCTGCCGCTCGTGGATCTGCACTGAGTTGCGTCCGCAAAGCGTGATGTGCGGCCGTCCTTCACCTGCAAGGTGAGAGAACTCTCGGCCGCCGCACACTCTGCATCCGGCGCGAGGAGAAGAAGCCGCGACTTCACTCGATTCATTTCGCCAGACATCAAAAGCGACCAGTGTGCGCCGCATCTGGCTCTCCGCGCCGACCAGCAGCTTCAAAGCTTCGGTGCCCGCTATTGACGCAGCCAGATTCACGGCCGTATTCAAGATCCCAGCTGTCTCACAAGTTTCGAAAGCTCCACGTGGCAGATCGGGAAAAATGCAGGCAAGGCAGGCGGTCTTTCCCGGAAGCACATTTAGCGTTGCCGCGTAGCTGCCGACTGCGGCTGTGTATATCCAAGGGGTGAAATGCTTGACCGCGAAGTCATTGATCAAATATCTGGTCTCGAAGTTGTCGGTTCCGTCCAAAATCAGATCGATTCCCGCCAGCTGCGTTTCGACGTTGGCGGGAACTAGGTCAGTGACGTACGGTTCGGCGACCACCGTGGAGTTGAACGCCGCAATCTTGCGCGCCGCGGCAATCGCTTTGGGCAGCGATTGGGCGGCGTCACTTTCATCAAACAATGACTGGCGTTGCAGATTGCTGGGCTCTACATAGTCACGATCGATGATGCGCAGCGTGCCAACCCCGGCGCGAGCTAGCATAGAGGCTAGGCTTGAGCCCGTAGCGCCACAACCTACCACGGCCACACGCGCCTCTGCCAGCTTACGTTGCCCCTCGAGGCCGATTTCGGCGAAGAGGGTTTGCCGCGAATATCTTTCTTCAGTTTCCAAACAGGTTTCCCGCTCCAAACAGGTCGCTCGTTCCCGCGCACAAACCATTATTATAGGTGCCGCGCGGTTCCCGGGCCGAATACAACATTGTCGAAGACGCACTCATCGAATCAGTCAAGCACCTACCCTTGTGTTGAGGAGCCGGTTTCCTTTTGAAGGCAGCGTCGGTCACAATCTTGATTGCGCTGACGCTGGCCGCAGCCTTTTCCGTGCCCGGGTTGGCCCGCTCCGCTCCAGATCAACAGCCCCCGCTGCAACCGGCAACGTCTCCGGGGCAGTCATCATCAGCCGCAGCCGCGCCCCAAACCCCTGTGGTTAGCATAGCTTCTTATCAGAACCTTCCGATCGCAGAGATTGCGTTTCCCGGTTTGTCCGATGCCGATCGGGAACACATGCAGGCAATCATTCCGCTGAATACGGGGCAGCGCCTCGATCGCGATCTGGTCCGGCAAAGCATTCAGGCCCTCAACGCTACCGGGCGCTTTTCGGATATCCGCGTCGAAGCCGAACATGTTTCCGGAAACCAGGTTTCCATCGCGTTCATCACGCAGCCCAATTACTTCATTGGGATGGTCAACGTCGAAGGTGCGCCTTCGCCCCCTGCGGCAAACCAGGTGGCAAACGCTTCCAAGCTGCAACTGGGGGAGTTGTTTAGCGCCGAAAAGATCGCCCGCGCCCGCGACAGCATTCGCCAACTCATGGAGGAGAATGGCTACTATCTTTCCCGGCTCAGCGAAGAGGAAAAGAGACACCCGGAAACCCAACAGGTGGACGTCCTATTCACCTTGATTCCTGGTTCGCGGGCACATGTTGGCCGCGTCACCGCCACCGGAGACTTCAGCTACTCCCAGAAACAGATCCAGGATATCGCCAAGCTGCATCCTGGCGACCCAGTCTCTGTGCAACGCGTCAGCGGGGCCTTGGATCGGGTGCGAAACAAATTTCAGAAGCAGAAGCGTCTTTTAGCGCAAGTGGCGATTTCCAATCGAACGTATCGTCCGGAAACGAATGTCATCGATTACACCCTGGCGATTACGCCCGGCCCGAAAGTCGACCTGACCACCGAGGGCTTCCGAATCGGCAGGAGCACACTGAAGAAGAATGTCCCGATTTATGAAGAAGGAGCTCTGGACGACGACCTGCTCAACGAAGGCCGGCGAAATCTGCTGAATTATCTGCAGGCACAGGGTTATTTCGATGCGAAGGTCACTTTCGAGAAGAAGTCCAGCGCCGCAGGCGATCAGTTGCGGGTTTTGTACGATATTGACCCGGGTTCGCGGCACAAGCTGGTAAAGGTTCAGATCGATGGCAACACCTGGTTTCCGGAGGAAAAACTGCGGGAACAGCTGCAGTTACAACCCTCGAGCCGTTTGTTCACCCACGGCCGCTACAGCCAGGCCCTGGTCACTCAGGATATCCGCGGTCTGGAAGCCCTGTTCCGCGACA
The DNA here is from genome assembly GCA_963759395.1 of uncultured Acidobacteriota bacterium. GTDB lineage: Bacteria > Acidobacteriota > Terriglobia > Terriglobales > Acidobacteriaceae > CAVWZH01. Next base: position 2,280,261 of record CAVWZH010000007.1, read on the forward strand.
GCGGTTTTCAGCAGGTTAAAGTGAGCAGCCGCGTCGAAGATAATTATCAGGGCCGCGAAAATCAGATTGCGGTCACTCTGATCATCGACCAAGGGCCGCAGACGCTGGTGTCTGAGTTGCACGTCGAAGGCAACCAGAAGATCGCGCAGAGCCAGTTTCCTCCGCTCAACACCGTGCCGGGCCAGCCCTATGCCGAATCGAACATCGCGGCGGATCGCGATATTCTTCTCAACTACTACCTGAATCGTGGATTCTCTGACGCGACCTTTGAAGCCAGTACCCACCCCCATCCGGGCGTACCGGATCGCATCGATATCGTTTACACGATCCATGAAGGGGAGCAAACCTTCGTCGACCAGGTCGTTCTCGCCGGGCTGGTCCACACTCGCCCCTTTGTCGTCCAACGTGAAGTGCAAGTGAGTCCGGGAGACCCGGTGAGTCAGATTGACATGCTGAAAACCCAGCAGAATCTTTATAACCTGCTCCTCTTCAGCCAGGTCAACACCGCAGTGCAAAATCCCGACGGAAAAGAGCAATACAAGAACGTATTAGTGGATGTGCAAGAGGCCAAGCGCTACACCTTCAACTATGGCGTGGGGCTGGAGTTCCAGACAGGTCAACCGGGGGGCAACACGCAGCCGCTGGGAGCCACCGGTGTGAGTCCGCGGGTGTCGTTCGGCGTCACGCGGCTGAACTTCCGCGGGCGCGACCAGACGCTCACTTTCAAAAGCAACGTTGGACGGCTGCAGCAGCGTGGACTGCTCAGCTTTGCAGCGCCTCGTTTGCTGAATAGTCGGAATTGGACCCTCACTCTGACGACCTTCTACGACAATACCCTCGACGTGACCACCTTCACCTCGCAACGCCTCGAAGGCACGGCGCAAGTCGAGCAGGTGGTCAGTCGAAGAGGTCCGGAGTTGGATGCCCCCCCTTCCATTCTTTTGGACTATCGGTTTACCTACAGAAGAGTAAAGGCCAGCAACGTGGCGATCAGCCCGGAGCAGGTGCCCCTGCTCTCCCAGCCCACGCGTGTCGGGATGCCCAACTTCAGTTTCGCTCGCAACAAGCGAGACAATGATCTGGAGAGCACCAAAGGCAGCTACACCACTCTTGATGGGGGAGTGGCGGACAGTCATTTTGCCTCGGAAGCCGATTTTGGCCGCATACTTGTACAGAATTCTACTTATTACTCCTTTGGCAAGAATCGGCCGGGCGGGAAGAAGTATGTGATCGCGCGCTCCACCCGCATTGGTGTCGAGCCTCCTTTCGGCAATACGATCATGCCGGCGCCGGGGCAACAGTGTCCCACGTCCGGCGACATAACCTGCCTGCCTCTGGCGGAACGATTTTTCACAGGAGGTGGCAACTCCCATCGCGGATTCGGGTTAAATCAAGCTGGACCTCGCGACCCCATTACCGGATTTCCCCTGGGAGGCACAGCTTTGTTTCTCAATAATCTCGAATTGCGCTTGCCTCCGCCCACCCTGCGCTTCTTTCAGCAAAACTTGAGCTTCACAATTTTCCACGATCTCGGCAACGTATTCACCAACGGCCACGACCTGCTCCACAGCCTGCTGCAGTGGCGGCAGAAGGATCCTCAGCTCTGCCTTCAACCATCTCCCCAAGGTCAGCCGTCCCCCTGCAACTTCAATTACGTCTCGTCTGCCTTGGGAGTGGGAGTGCGCTACAAGACTCCCGTCGGCCCCATCCGCCTGGATTTGGGTTACAATCTGAACCCGCCAGCATTTCCAAGTTGTCAGAGCAGTCAGGGAGCGCCGGTCAGCCTTGCGTGTCCTGCCGGTACGGTGTTCGTTCCCGAGCACGCGAGTCATTTCAACTTTTTCTTTAGTATTGGGCAGACTTTTTGATGCGTCCGAAACATTGTTTCCTCCTCGTGGTGGTTTGGCTGGTGGCTTCGGGATTCCCTGCTTCGGCCGGGGAAATTATCGATCGCATTGTCGCTACCGTGAATCGAAGCATCATTCTTCAGAGCGATTGGGAGGATGCGGTTCGCTACGAGGCCCTTTTCGGGGGACGGCCTCTGGATCACGTTACCAACGATGACCGCAAGGCGGCTCTGGACCGCCTGATCGACCAGGAATTGCTGCGCCAGCAGGTTCATCTCTCCGATCCGGTTCCTTCCCCGGACCAGCAGGAAGTCGAGAAGCGACTCAGCGAAATCCGCAAGCAATATCCCGGCGCGGAGACTGAACCGGGCTGGCTGACCGTGGTCACCCGTTACGGTCTTACCGAAGCGGGATTGAAACAGCGGGTCGCTGCGCAGATCGAACTGATGGGCTTGGTGGAAGAGCGTCTGCGGGCCTCGGTCACTATCGATTCCAGCAGCATTGAGCGTTATTACAGTCAGGAACTTCTGCCGCAACTTCACCAATCGCATGCCCAGAACGTGCCCCTGTCAGAAGTCACGCCGCAGATCAAGGAACTTCTCACCGAGCAAAAAGTGAGCGAACTGCTCGCTGCCTGGCTGCAAAACTTGCGCGCCGGCAGTGAAATTCACACGCTAGCCCCCTCGTCTGACTCTCCTGGTCAGGCGCAATGACAGAGGCCGTTTCTAAGCCGAAGAAGCGCAAGTTCGCCCGATACTTGCTGCTTGTTTCGCTCGCCACAATCCTGTTACTCGCGGCGGCGGCTTGGTACGTTACCACTGATTCTTTCCAGTCCATGGTCCGGCATCGCCTTGTTGCCGAATTAGAGCGCGTCAGCGGTGGCCGGGTAGAACTTGCCAGTTTGCATACGGTGCCTTTCCGCTTGCAGGTTGAAATGCGCGGCTTGACGATTCACGGCCGGGAAGCCGCCAACGACACCCCTTATATTCACGTGGACAGCCTGATCGCCGAGATCAAAGTGATCTCGCTGCTTGAGACCCGCTTCGGTTTTGCCACGGTAATCCTGGAACAGCCAAAGGTGCACATCATCGTCTATCCGGATGGTACGACCAACCAGCCGGAGCCTCATCCGAGTGGCGAAAAAAAAAGCCCGGTCGAGGAGTTGTTCTCTGTCTCCATCAACAATCTACAAGTACGCCGCGGCGTAGTTCTCTGGGCTGACCAGAGAATACCCTTGGATTTCACCGCCAGTGATGTCTACATCGACATGACTCGCTCCCTGCTGCGCCGGCGCTACGAAACCAACATCTTGTTAGGGAAGGTCGATACGCATCTACCAGGGTTATCGCCCGGTGGCCTGGACCGCAGAAGCACACCTCAACTTGGCGCAGAACTATGTAGAGGTGAAATCCTTAAGCGTGACCTCCGGACGCTCGCGCCTCGGGGGCAGTGGCCGCATCCGGGATCTTCGTCAACCGACGATCGAGGGTGACTACGATTTGACCCTCGACCTGGCTGAGGCTGCAGCCATTGCGCGTCGGCGGGATTTACGACAAGGCATCCTTCACACCACCGGCCATGGATCGTGGTCAGCCCGGGACTTCTCCGCGAACGGGCAGATCACGCTTAAGGGCCTCGACTGGCGTGCGCTGCCGGTGGGTCTGCACGATGTAACCGTGGATACCCGTTTCTCCGTCGATCCTCAGCACGTCTCCCTTTCGCAGATCCAGGCCCAGATTTTCGGAGGCAGCGTAACCGGGGATGCCGATGTCTCCGGCTGGCAAGAGGCTCTCGCCGGCGGAAAGCTAGCGCCGACCAAGAATAAGGGCGAGCCGCAGGGCAGAGTCAGGATGCGATTGAAAGATCTGAAAGCGAATGAGGTCGCGGCGGCGTTCTCGACTGCTGCCCGGCCTTTCCGCCATGTGAACTTTGCTGCCGCCGGGAGCGGCACGGTAGACGCCAACTGGAAAGGCTCACCCCGCAACGCCGAAGTCACGCTGGCCGCTGATCTGGCTCCTCCCGCCTAAAGTGCTGCCGAGCCAGTTACCCGTCACTGCCCGCATCCGCGGCCTCTATCGTGTCAGGTCCGACGAACTGGTACTCTCAGAGTTCTCCGCTTCCACCCGCGCAACTCAGGTTTCCGCTGCCGGAACCCTCTCTTCAAGGGCGAGCGTAAAACTCTCAGTGAGCACGACGGATCTGGCAGAGTGGCAGCCTGTCCTCGTCGCGGTCGGCTACAACGCTCCCATTCCGGTCACCCTGCACGGAAGCGCTTCGTTTAACGGAACCGCCACGGGCAAAATTGCCGACATCGCGTTCACCGGTACACTGCAGTCCCAGGGATTCGACGTCCTTATTCCGGCGTCATCACAGGCTCCGGAACGGCTCACCCATTGGGACAGCCTGGTAACCGACATTCGCCTCTCCTCTCGCGTCTTCGCGCTGCGCAATGCCCGGTTCGTTCGACCCAATACCAATCTGAATTTTGATTTGCATGTCCGCCTGGACCATAGAAAGTTGACCGACTCCAGCAGCATTCGCGCGCGGGCGGAAATCGAGGATGGCGACGTGACCGAACTTCTGGCGCTCGCAGGACTTGATTATCCCGTGAGCGGTGCGGTCAAACTTCACTTCCAGGCCCAGGGAACGATCGCGCAGCCGCAAGGCGATGGCCGCGTTGAACTTTCCAACGCCGTCGTTTACGGCGTGCCGATCCAACATTTTGACTCCGATGTCCAGCTGAACGAGCGGGACGTCGAGCTTAAGAACATCCATCTGGCGTACTTTGATGCCCGGGTCGCCGGGGATACGGCCTACAATCTCTCCACTCACGACTTCCATTTTCAGATCAACGGCAACAACTTTGATCTCGCCCGCATTTCCAAACTCCAGGCCACCCGCGTGGCCGTCGAGGGTCACGCCGATTTCAATGCGTCCGGTTCGGGAACGCTGGCACAGCCGGAAATTCAGGCGTCGTTGCATTTCCGCGATCTCACGTTTGATCACGAACGCACCGGCAACTTCACCCTGAACGTTATGACTCAAGGCCAGGACGTGAAAATCACAGGACAATCCCAGTTCGAGCATGCCGACTTGCAGATCGCCGGTGACGTCCATCTACGCGACGACTGGCCCGCCGATGTGGGGCTGCACTTCAACCACCTCGACGTGGACTCGCTGCTGCGAACTTACCTGCGCGGCCACATCGCCGGGCACTCCGCGGTGGCAGGAGATGTTCGCCTGCAGGGACCTTTGAAGAACCTTCGGCAAATGCAGGTTTCGGGCAATCTGATGGATTTCTCAGCGGAAGTTCAAGGAATCAAGATTTCCAACGGGGGACCCGTCCGCTTTTCCGTTTCCAACCAGACTTTTACCTTGGAGCAGTTTCATCTTGTCGGCGAGAACACGGATCTTTCTGCGAGCGGGAACGTGCAATTGACCGGGGACCGACCCTTGGATCTGCGCGCCCAGGGTCAGGTCAACTTGAAGCTCATCCAAAGCCTGGATCCGGATTTCACCTCGTCGGGTGTGCTCTCCATGGACACCAATGTCTCGGGAACTGTCGCCAAGCCGTTTATGCAGGGCCGGTTTACGCTTCAAAATGGCAATATCGCTTACCTGGACCTGCCGACCGCCTTGAGTGAAGTCAACGGCTCTCTGGTTTTCAACCAGGACCGGCTGCAAATTGAAAATCTCACCGCCCATATGGGTGGGGGCTTGGTCACGCTGAGCGGCTATGTGAGCTCTTATAATCGCCAGTTAAACTTCAGCGTCGAAGTACGGGGACAGAGTATCCGGCTGCGCTATCCGCCAGGAATAAGCTCAACCGGCGACGTTGATCTGAACTTCGCCGGGAACTCGACCGCCGCTACCCTTTCCGGAAACGTGACCGTCAGCCGGCTGGGCATGACTCCAGGCTTCGATTTCGGCGGCTATCTCCAGCGTAGCCTGCAGACCTCGACTTTACCCAGCACGAATCCCATGCTGAACAGCGTTCGGCTGGATATTCACGTGACTTCAGTCCCTGAGCTGCAAATGCAGACTGCCTCGGTCCGGCTTTCAGGAGACGCGGACCTTCGCGTACGCGGCAACGCTGCTAAGCCAGTGATTCTGGGGCGGGCGGATATCCTCGAAGGCTGGGTGAATTTCAACGGGACCAAATACACCCTGGAACGCGGTGATATCTCGTTCACAAATCCGGTTACCACCACTCCCACCCTTGATTTACAAGCCTCCACCCAGGTGCATGATTACGATATAACCCTGAACCTGAATGGCTCGGTCGACAAGCCCAATGTCACTTACCGCTCGGAACCTCCCTTGCCGCCGGGGGACATTATTTCGCTGTTGGCGTTTGGCCAGACCGCCGAAGAATCAGCGCAACTCCAGCAGTCCAATCAGTCGGCTTTCAGCCAAGCCGCGTCCAGCGCGCTCATCAACGCGGCCCTGAATTCAACCGTCGGCAACCGGGTGCAGCGGCTGTTCGGTGTCAGCCGCATCAAGATTGATCCTCAGGGCCTGGTCACTGAGACCTCGCCCACCCAGACCGGCCCCGCGGTCACCATCGAGCAGCAGGTGAAGAACAACTTAACCGTCACCTATACAACGAACGTGGCGCAATCTTCCCAGCAGGTCATCCAGGCGGAATACAACCTAACGCGCAGCGTATCGATCGTGGCTCTCCGCGACCTGAACGGAGTGGTCAGCATCGATGTCAGGTTCCGCCGCCAGAAGAAGTAATTGCGCCTTACCGCCCGAGTTGGCGGTATCCTGAGAAAGCGCATGCTTCCCGCAGCCCAAACCGCTGTTTTCGCTGCCCTGCGTCAGGAAATGGTGGAGTTACAGCTCCGCACCCGGGGCATTTGGGATGAGAGGGTTTTGCAGGCTATGGCTCGGGTTCCGCGGCATCGCTTCGTGGCCGAGGCGTTTTGGAACCAGGCTTACGAAGATCACCCGCTTCCCATCGGCGAAGAACAGACCGTCTCCCAACCTTACATCGTCGCAGTGATGCTGCAAACCCTCGAACTTTCCCCTACCGATAAGGTCCTCGAGGTTGGAACTGGTTCCGGCTACCAGACCGCGCTGCTCGCCGAGCTTTCCCGGTTTGTTTACTCGATGGAGCGCTACCCGCGCCTGGCACACGAAGCGGAGGAGCGATTGGCTCAACTTCACTACACCAATGCGAGAGTTCTTCGTCGGTGACGGTACTAAGGGCTTGCCCCAGTACGCCCCGTTTGAGGCTGTCATCGTGTCGGCGGCTGTTTCGCACGTCCCGCCGCTTCTGTTTGACCAACTCCGCGAAGGCGGCCGCATGGTGATCCCCATCGGGCCGCCCGACATCCAAGAGCTACAATTGATCAAGAAGAAGGAAGGGCAGCCGGTGATTCGTCATCTTGAGGGATGCCGCTTTGTGCCCCTCGTATCGTGGAACTAACTGAGATCCGAGAACCGTGAACTCCGAACTGGTTAGAGGTCTCGAGTCGCGCCGCTCTCCTTTACAATCCTATCGTGCCCTTTTTCCACAATCTCCGTGTCACGCTCGAGATGATTAAGTGGGAGCACTCGGTTTTTGCTCTGCCGTTTGCCTTATGTGGGGCCCTGCTGGCGGCGAACGGTCTTCCTACACTCCACCAGCTGCTGTGGATCGTCGTCGCCATGATCGCCGGGCGCTCCGCCGCCATGGCTTTTAATCGCCTGGCCGATGCCTCTATCGACGCAGTCAACCCTCGAACCCAGGCCCGCGCTCTTCCCGCCGGCACTCTTACACCCAGCTTCGTAACCAGGTTCGTGGTCATTTCCTGCGCGGTTTTCGTATTTGCTGCTTCGCAGCTTAACCGCACGACATTAATTCTCTCGCCGGTCGCTCTCGCGATTGTCCTGGTGTATTCCTATACCAAGCGGTTCACGCGATGGTCGCATCTGTTCCTTGGCTTCGCGCTCGGCATTGCTCCCGCCGCAGCCTGGATTGCAGTCCGTGGTTCGCTCGACCCGCGCATTTTGCTGCTTACCGCTGCCGTCACATTCTGGGTTGGCGGCTTTGACGTGCTCTACGCCTGCCAGGATCACGTGTTCGACGTCGAACGCGGGCTGCACTCGATTCCCCGCCACTGGGGCATTGGTAATGCACTATGGGTAGCACGTCTGTTACACGTGGTGATGCTGTTTCTGCTGATCGGCTTAGTCATGGCTTTCGGCTTGGGCAAACTGGCGATGCTGGGCGTATTGGCTGTGGCCCTGCTCTTAGCTTACGAGCACTCCCTCGTTTCCGCGAATGATCTTTCGCAGCTAAACGCGGCTTTCTTTACCATGAACGGCGTAGTCTCGGTTGTCTTCTTTTTCTTCGTCGCGGCAGACCTTTTGCTGCGCCGTTGATCGTCTTGTTCTTCCAGCGAGATGGCCAAGGCCAGAATTTCTAGCTCAGTAAGGGAGTCGAATTTTTTCCTGGCGCGATAGCTTAAACCATCACCGCAACCGCAAACCGGGCTGCGACTTCTGCCGCCTTCTTGCGGTATCATCGAAGGGATGCCCGGCCTGCACCCCTTTCAAACCGACGACTCGCGCCTGCACCCGATCTACGCCAAAGTCCAGGCCGGTACACGCCTCGACGAGCAAGATGCCCTCGCCCTCTACCGCACTGGCGACATTCTCGCCGTCGGATGGCTGGCCAACAGCGTCCGCGAACGGATGCACGGGGACCGCACCTACTTCAACGTCAACCGTCACATTAATCCCACGAACGTTTGCGTCGCGGCTTGCCGTCTCTGCGCCTTTGGCCGCAAAAAAGACGCGCCCGGTGCCTATACTATGGCACTCGAGGAAGCTTTCCAGACCGCCGCTTCCGGCTACACAGAAGCCGTTACCGAATTTCACATCGTCGGCGGCCTGCATCCCGATCTTCCATTCCAATATTTTCTGGATCTCTGCTCGGGCCTGAAAGAGCGTTTTCCGCAAGTGCACCTCAAAGCGTTCACCATGGTGGAAGTGGCATATCTCTCCAAGCGCGCCAAGCTTTCCATCCGGGAAACTCTGGAACAATTGAAAGTTGCTGGCGTTGATTCACTCCCCGGCGGTGGCGCCGAAATTTTCTCCGACCGCATTCGCCACATCATCTGCGACCACAAAATCGACGGCGACCAATGGCTCGAAACTGCCAGACTCGCTCACCAGATCGGTCTCAAATCGAACGCCACCATGCTCTACGGTCATGTGGAGAACGATGAAGACCGCGTCGATCACCTTCTCAAACTCCGCGCGCTGCAAGACGAGACCGGTGGTTTCCAGACCTTCATCCCGCTCGCCTTCCATCCCGAAAACACCGCGTTGCAGCACCTGCCCAAAACCACCGGCATGCTCGACATCAAACAAATCGCCGTCAGCCGCCTGGTGCTCGACAACTTTCCTCACATCAAGTCCTACTGGCAGATGATGACCCCGAAGATCGCGCAGATTTCCCTGCGCTTCGGCGCGGATGACATTGATGGAACGGTTATCGAAGAGAAGATTTACCACGACGCCGGCGCGACCACCCCGCAGGGCATGCGCCGCGAAGAGCTGGTTCGTCTAATCAAAGAGGCTGGCCGCGAACCCATCGAGCGCGACACACTTTACCGGCCCGTCATGCGGACGGAAACATCCGTCACTCTCGCCGTTTAAATTCTACCCACACCTGTCTCGCCGTCAGTGACCTCGATCACATCTTCAGGACCGCAGCCCTCTTCGCGAAACGGCAGAGCGGCAAGCGAAGAACCTATGCGATATTTAACGTCAACCTGCTCCCGAATTTCTGCTCGTCCTTTCCCTTCAGGTGTAAAATCAGTTTGTAGCAGAAAGCTTCACGGGACCCGCCACCCGTTTCCGAGGCGCACGATGAATGTTCACATCAGCTACAAACTGCACCGTACACCCCACCTGGAAAAAGAAATTAATCACCTGATCGAGAAGCTGCGCAAGCGGCTGCAGCTCTTTCGTCCCGAGCTTGTGCATTTGAAGGGCGTAATCGAGCAGAACTCGCCGCGGGAGGGAACCACCGTCTCTCTAAACTTGCGCCTTCCCTCGGGTCAGTTGGCCGTGCAGAAGTCGGTGGCCGCACCCGAAGCCGCCATCAAAAGCGCGTTCGATGACTTATTGCAGCAAATCACGCGCCACAAGGATCTTCTGCGCAGTTCGCACAAATGGCAGCGTCGGCGCAAGGAAAACGGCCGCCACCTGGGCCAGGTGCCGTTCGAACAGACCATCGCCGCCGTGCAGACGCCCATGGTTTCTGCCGAGGACGTTCGGCTCTACGTCAACGCAAACCTTTCTCGTTTGGAACGTTTTGTGGAGCGCGAACTTGTGTTTCGTGAAGCGGCGGAGCAGATTCTGCCTGATGCCATTTCCAAAGAGGAAGTCATCGATGAGGCCATCGCGCGGGCGCTGGGCGATGACTCTGAGAAACCGGAGCGGCTTTCGCTCGAACCCTGGCTCTATCGCCTGGCCATCCAGTCCATCAGAGATCTTGGCAACCGCGGCTCCGACTCTGAGCTCTCCGTTCACTTGGAAGACTCAGCCCGCACTCCGAACGTCCGCGCCAGTGACGAGCCCGGTCTGCAGTTCCACCAGCCCGACGAGAGCCTGACAGAGGAGAACGTGATTGCTGATGACCGTTTGTCTACGCCTGAGGAAATTGCCTACTCGGATGAAATGATCGCTCTGGTGCAACTCGCCCTTCATGGCGCCAGGCGTACCGATCGGGAAGCTTTCGTTTTGAACATTATGGAGGGATTTTCTGTAGAGGAGACCGCCGTCATCACCGATCGCAGGGCGGACCAGGTGCGCTCATCCGTTGCCGCCGTGCGCGAACACCTGCGGCGCTCCCCTCCTCTCGCCAGCCGCTTCAACAAGGGGGCGCTCCACAGCGCCGCTGCCGACTAACCTCAGGAGGAACCTGGGATGATTACTCGCGAACAACTTCGTGAGCTGGCTCAATTTCAAGCACAGGGCGCGGAGTGCGCCCTCAGTTTTTACTTTCAGCCGCAGACTCCCCGGGACCGGTCGCACCGCGAAGAGTCGATCCTGGCCAAAGATCTGGTGCGCGCTGCCCTGCGCGCAGCCGAAAAGAACGGGAAAGACGGATGCATGCGTGCCGATCTCAGCAAGGTCCTCGACCTGGTCGGCGACTTTCGCGGTGGCCAGGCACGTGCCAAGGCCATATTCGCTTGCGGCGACCGCGGCATCTGGCGTGAATTTGACCTGCCCCCGCAACTTCCCGGCACCCAGCTCTTCGCCAATAGACGGTTCCATCTCAAGCCGCTGGCTCTTTTGCTGGGCGCGCAGACCCGCCTGTGGCTGGCCCTGGTCGATCGCCACCGGGCCCGTTTCTTCGACGTCCGTCTCGATGAACTCAAAGAACACGAGGCGCTTTTCCACGAACTGTCTCATCGCGGCCGCAGCGATGGTTTCGCGGGATACGACGCGGGCCACGCCGAACGCAGTGTCCGCGATGAGGTCTTGCACCACTTCAAAAACGTCGCTGCCCACCTGCAGGATATGCTCGAGAAGAAAGTCTTTGACAATCTGATCATCGGATGCCACGACAACCATTGGCATGAATTCGAGTCCCACTTGCATCCCTACGTGAGGAAGCGGCTGCTGGGACGCTTTTCGGCCGAGGTAGGCAACATCAATGAAGAGCAGATTCGCGAACAAGTGAGCCGCATCCAGCGCGAAGCCCTTGATCAGCGCCGCCACAGTCTGGTCCGCGAAGCGCTCAGTCAGGCGAAGAGCAACAGCCGGGGCGTCACCGGATTGCGCCGCGTCTTGCGCTCTCTCGAGCTGGGCGAAGTGCAAACTCTTCTGATCGGCGAAAATTATCGCGCGCAGGCGATTCAGTGCACTAATTGCGGACACCTGGATGCCCACATGGTGCGCTCCTGTCCAGTTTGCGGCCACGCTACGGAGGAATTAGAAGATGTCTGCGATGCCGTCATTCCCGCCGCCATCCTGCGCGACATCGAATTGCTCTATGTGAAAGATGAGCCGGAGTTCGATATGGCCGGCAACATCGCCGCCTTGCTTCGCTTCCGTGCAGACCAGAGTTCTGGCAGTCGCATCGCAGCTGCCTCTTAGAAGCTTGCCCACATCATAGATGGGCTAGCAGTCTGCGAAAAAGGTCGGATTTTGGGTGGCGCAGCGCTTTCAGCGTCGCGAAAATAATCCCAACCGGCGTCATCCCGAGCGAAGCCGCATTTCAGGCGGAGCGAGGGATCTTGCGTGCAGCAACACCACCTAACAGCTGCCTTCCACCCTCGCCGTGATATCCTTTCCCGTTTTCCACACACAATTTCCGCCACGGAGGCCTGTATGACTATCTCGCGCCGCGATTTTCTTACCTCTGCCCTGGTGGGTTCGCTGTCTGTGGGGCTGTCCGGTCAGGAACAAAAGCTGGCCTCCCAGAAAAGTGCGACGCCGAGTTCCCCCGGCCGGCGGCCAATCATCATTTGTGCGAACAACGGCTTCAATTATCTGGACGATGCTTACGACTTCCTCAAAAACGGCGGCGACACACTGGATGCAGCCCTTCGCGTCGTCAAAGGGCCCGAAGACGATCCCAAAGATGACACCGTCGGCCTCGGCGGCCTGCCCAACGAAGAAGGCATGGTTGAACTCGATGCCTGCTGCATGCACGGACCAACCCGCCGCGCCGGTTCGGTCGGCGGCGTGCGCAACATCAAGAACGTCTCCCTGGTTTCAAAAGCTGTGATGGAGCACACCGGCCACGTGATGCTGGTGGGCGAAGGCGCCGAACGCTTTGCCGTGGCCATGGGCTTCCCGCGCGAAAATCTGCTGACTGAAAATTCGCGCAAGATCTGGCTGTTGTGTAAGGAATATCATGCCACCGAAAGTTGGTGGGGGCCGGGTCCCGCCGATCCGCATTGGCAACCACCGGCTACCGCGCCTCATTCTGAATTGTGGGAAGAGCGTTTTCGCCGGCTGTACGAAATGGCCGCCAGCATCGGCATTGAACCGGAATCTCGCTGGGCCGCGATCCGCCGCGTGGTCTTTCCACCCACCGGAACCATTCATTGTTCAGCGTTGAACGAGAAGGGAGAGATATCCGGCTGCACCACTACCAGCGGTCTGGCTTTCAAGTTGCCCGGACGGGTCGGCGATTCCCCCATCATCGGCGCGGGCTGCTACACCGATCAGGACGTGGGTTCCGCCGGCGCAACCGGCAGCGGCGAAGAGAACATCAAGGTCGCGGGCGCGCATACCATTGTCGAGAACATGCGGCGAGGCATGACTCCCCAACAGGCTGGACTGGACGCGCTTCAACGCATCGTCCGCAACTACAACCACGACACCAACAAACTGCGTTTCTTCGACATGACCTACTACGTCCTGCGGAATGACGGCGCTTACGCCGGCGTGTCGCTCTGGGAGGGTTACAGACCGGGCAAGCTGCACCAGATCGCGATCCACGACGGCAGCAGGCGCGCGGAGACCACGACCGCGTTATTGAAAGGATGGTCGCAGGAATTTCCGCCATTCCCGCCCATCCCCGAAGACTTGAAGAAGAACTCGCAATACCTGGGATAGCGGCACGGCTCAGATAGCACCGGACTCGTCCCGGGAGAGAACTCCAGCTGCGTCGGAGTCAGATGCGAAGCGCCGTCAAAGTGCAGCCGACTACTCCATGATGAACAACGGCTTCATCTCGAAGCTGTGATAATGCGGCCGCAGACGCTCGGTGTTGTAGTTCTCTTTCACGTTTACCACTTTCTTCGACGCGGTCACACAATCGATCGGCATGTTGTCGTAGCGGCCATTCTGCAGCACCACCAGCCGCCCGTGGACTTTGTTGAGCAATAGATCGAGCGCCAGATTGCCATAGGCCATGGGAACGATCGAATCGATCGCGTCGGGATCGCCGCAACGCACCAGATAGCCCAGTTTCTGGTTGATGACGTCAATGGTTTTTCCGTTGTTGTACTTCGGGGAAAGCTCCTTCAGCTTTTCCGAAACCAGATCGCCAATTCCGCCTAACTTTTTGTGGCCGAAGGCGTCGGCAGCGCCCGATTCGTAAACCATCTCTCCACCTTCGAACATGGCGCCTTCTGAAATTAAAACCACCGAATAATGGCTTGGATTCCGCTGCCGGTCGGCCACCAGCAGCTCGGTCAACTTTTCGATATTGAATTTGTACTCCGGAATCACACAGCGGTTAGCTGCACCCGCCATGGTGGGCAGCATGGCGGTAAATCCCGCGTAGCGGCCAAAGACTTCCAACACTAGAAATCGTTCGTGCGATCCGGCTGAGGTGCGCAGGCTGTTGGTCAGCTGGATGGTCCGCGTCACGCAGGTGCTGAACCCGATGCAATAGTCGGTGCCGGGTACGTCGTTGTCCATCGTCTTGGGAATCGCAACGACCTTGAACCCTTCCTGGTAAAGGCGTACGCCGTAGCTCAGCGTGTCATCGCCGCCAATTGGAATGAGAAAATCAACTCCCAACCACGCCAGATTCTTCAGCACCTCGGGAGTCAGGTCGTTCTTGTCCGCGGTGTAGGTTCCTTTGAGGTGCTCCGGGACGCTCGATTTCTTCACGTTGCTCGGGTTGGTCCGTGAGCTGTGCAGAAAAGTTCCGCCGGTGCGGCCGGCGCGGTTCACAATTTCCTCATTTAGAAGCTGATAGTTGGCGCTGTTGTCGTAGTCCTTTTCACGCACCATATCGACCAGCCCGCCCCAGCCACGGCGGATCCCCATCACTTCGTAACCTTCGCGCATCGCGCGGATGGTCACAGCCCGGATCGCCGGGTTCAAGCCCGGCACGTCGCCGCCGCCGGTGAGTATTCCGATCACACCTTTTCGAGTCTTAATATTTGCCATATGCGGCGAGCCTAGCCTCCGGACAGGAATTTACAACCAAAGACCGCACCGTGGATTCTCAAACAGTATAGCGTGAAGAAAGGAAACCCCTGCAGTCGATGGAACGTAGCCCTTGCAGAGCCACATTGGCGCATCCGGGCGGGGCGAACGACCACCGACCAACAGCCAACCACTGTTTACACGAACCGGACTTTCACATCCGCCTTCTTCGACAGATGAATGCTGTCAATGAATCGCACTTTTCCAGTTCGCAGGGTCAGGATCACCGAAGAGGTACGCACGCCTTCGCCGAAAAAGCGCACACCCTTCATCAGCGCGCCGTCGGTGACGCCGGTGGCGGCGAAGATCAGTTGCTCGCCGGGAGCCAGATCTTCGGCCCGGTAGATTTTCTTCTTGTCTTTGATGCCCATGCTGGCGATGCGCTCTTCCAACTCAGGCTTATTGATCACCAACCGCCCCAGCATGAAGCCGTTGAGACACCGAATGGCGGCGGCAGTTATCACGCCCTCAGGTGCGCCCCCCGAACCCATGACCGCATGCACGCCGGTGCCGATCACCGCGGCAGCAATGCCCGCGGAAAGATCACCGTCGCCGATCAGCCGAATGCGCGCCCCCGCGGCGCGAATGTCGGCGATGAGTTTTTCGTGACGCGGGCGGTCGAGCACGATGACCACCAAATCCTCAACCGCGCGGGACATGTGTTTGGCGATGCTCTTGAGGTTGTCGGCCACGGGCGCATCCAGATCGACCGCGTCCTTGCACGAAGGACCGACGACGATCTTCTCCATGTAGCAATCGGGCGCGTGTAACAGGCCTCCGCGTTCGGACGCGGCGAGCACGGTGATAGCGCCGGGCGCGCCGGTGGCGCAGAGATTCGTGCCTTCGAGCGGATCGACCGCGATGTCGATCTCGGGAACCTCAGTGCCGTCAGGGAACTCAGCGCCCACTTGCTCTCCGATATAAAGCATGGGAGCTTCGTCGCGCTCGCCTTCGCCGATGACGATGGTGCCGCGCATGGGAATGCTCTCCATGGTTTTGCGCATGGCTTCGGTGGCTACCTTATCGGAGAGCGGGCGATCGCCCTGGCCCATGGTGTGAGCGGAGGCGATGGCTGCGGTCTCAACCACGCGCAGAAATCGTGAGGCCAGATCGCTCTCAATATTTTCGCCGAAGGTGCGAGCCTTGCTTCCGCGGCGCGGGTTGGTGGACATGATGCCTCCGTGTGGGAATGGGCGGCCAGAAACTATACCGCCAACCAGCAGGGCAGGGGAAGCACCGTCATGGTTCAGCCATCAGAGATCAAGAAAATGCGCCCGCCGTTTGGATCGGCCCTTCGCAAAACAGACAAAGTGTTCCGCGCGGAACACTCTGCAGATTTGCACAAGTGTTCCGGCCGGAACATTATCAATACCTAAGTGTACGTATAAATATGTCTTAAATGGCTGGAGGCGTTGTGTTTATCAGAAACTTCCGGTATTGGGGAAGCTAGCGGGGCCGATCAATGCCACGCGCCGTTCCAGGCACTGCTATCAATGAGCCAGAGTGAAAGTGACGGTAATGGTAGTTTCAACCTCCACGGGCAGTCCGTTCAAAAGGTATGGGCGATAATGCCATTGTTTTACCGCCGCGATGGCTGCCGGAATGAGCAGAGGGTGGCCACTCTCAGCCTCGAGGTTCTGAATGTTGCCGTTTTTGTCGATGATTGCTTTCAATACGACCTGGCCCTGAATCCGAGCTTGCTGCGCGATGATCGGATAAGCAGGCTCAACCCTGCGCAGTACCATGCCGGCGGTCACGCCTTGGGAAATGCGAATCCGCTTTGGCATGACAGGTACCAGCTTGGGTGCTATAGCCAAATTACTTGTGGAGCTTATAATTCCGCCGATCACGCCTCCCAACTGACCGCCCGCGATTCCGCCCGGCACACCTCCAATGACGCCTTCCCCCGATTGCAGCGTGGGCGGCGCTTCCTCATTGAGCATCTGGACTCTCTCCGGGATCTTTGTTGGAGTCCGCAGTTTCCCATTCAAGAGCTCACTCTGCATGGTTTTCACGACTTTGGCCACAGCTTCGGTCATAGGGGGCGGCGGTGGGGGCGGGGGTGGCGGAGCCACCAAAAAGGTCAGCAACTGGGCTTTGGGTAGCGCGTCCGTGAACCAGAGAGGGACGATTACGACCGTGGCAAGCACAATGCATTGCACAATAAATGAGATCACAGTGGACAGAGTCCGGCGCTTCTGGAATCCCTGCGATTCCAGCAGAACATCGGCAAATAGCTGCGGTGCTGCTGGTGCGACTGACTGTGGCGCAGGAACAGCCTGGACCTGCTCCTGAAGTTCCGGTTCGCGAACTTCCATCGTTGGCGTCATGACGGGACCCTTTCCGCGGCCTGGACCCCGGGCCTACGCCCGTGATCTGGTCGACTGGAACACGACTCCGAGAGTCATGTGTCCACCATCCTTCACTTTGTATGGTGCTCGTCAGGAGGCTGGCTGACGGTGGCCTTCATCACGCTTGTTTGTGAGGTTAGTCACAGAGGGTCTCTGGCCGGCCCAGGTTTTGCACCGGGACGAGATTTAGGCACTGTGCTGGTTCCGGAAGTGATTGCGGACGCGTCCTCAATCCCCACCTCTCGAAAACCGCGAAAGATGGGGCCCTTTCCGCGGCGGTGCAAGGGTTGGCCGACCCGCCCGGGACACAAAACTAACGGTTGACCCTCCGGTAGAGTCGGAGAAGAACCCAAGCATATACATAACTCATGAAGAAAGTGAGGACAGCAAGATCGACGATCCATCGGGGCTGGTCATTTCGCAGCTGGCGCACGATCCAAAGTTCCGGGAGCATGACGAAAGACAGGAAATAACCTGGCAGTTGACGCCAATCGCCGTAGCGGAATCCGATCACCATGGACCACAGGGCGACGAGACGAAGGGCGGCAAGCCAGGATCCGAGCTTCCAAACGGCCGGATCAATTCGCACACGACCTCCTTGGCAACAGTGTAGTGCTTCGTGAGCTGCGGGAGCCCTCTACTTTGCACCAGCGGGGCAGTCGCACCTACATCGATTCGCGGGCAAGGACGCCCGCGTCACACGGTCCCGCGCCACTGGAAAGTCAAAAGCCCCGCCCTGTCCCAGCAAAAAGCGCTGGGACAAGGACGGGGCACCCTCGCCGGAATCAGACCCAGTTCCCAGTTCTTAGTTCTCTGTTCTCAGTTCTCAGAAGGCGTCGATGCCGGTGACGCTTTGGCCGATGATCAGGGTGTGGATGTCGTGGGTGCCTTCGTAAGTCTTCACCGATTCCAGATTCATCATGTGGCGCATGATGGGATAGTCGTCGGCGACGCCGTTGGCGCCCAGGATGTCGCGCGACATGCGGGCGCATTCCAGGGCCATCCAGACGTTGTTGCGCTTAGCCATCGAGATGTGCTGGGCGCCGGCTTTGCCTGCGTCTTTCAAGCGGCCGACCTGCAAGACTAGCAGTTGTGCTTTGGTGATTTCGCTGATCATCCAGGTTAGTTTTTCCTGGACTAGCTGGTGAGACGCGATTGGCCGGTCATGGAACTGCTTGCGGAGAAGGGAATACTGGAGCGCGCAGTCGTAGCACGCCATGGCGGCGCCGACCGCGCCCCAGGCGATGCCGTAGCGGGCTTGATTCAAACACATCAAAGGAGATTTCAAGCCTCCGGTGCCGGCAAGAAGATTCGATTCGGGCACGCGGACGTCTTGCAGAGAAAGTCCTGATGTTACCGAGGCACGCAGCGACCACTTGCCGTGAATATCTTCGGCACTGAATCCGGGGCGATCGGTTTCGACGAGGAATCCGCGGATCTGGTTGTTTTCATCTTCCACCTTCGCCCAAATGACGGCGACATCGGCGATGGTGCCGGAAGTGATCCACATTTTTTCGCCATTTAAGACGTATTCTTTGCCGACTTTTTTTGCGCGCGTGCGCATGCCGCTGGGGTTGGAGCCGAAGTCGGGCTCGGTGAGGCCGAAGCAGCCGAGCTTTTCGCCTTTCTGCAGGGCAGGCAGCCAGGTCTGTTTTTGCTCCTCGCTGCCGAAAGTGAAGATGGGATACATCACCAGCGCGGAGTGTACGCTGACAAAACTGCGCACGCCGGAATCACCGCGTTCCATTTCCTGCATCACCAGCCCGTATTCCACGTTCGACATGCCGGCACAACCGTAGCCTTTGAGTGAGGCCCCGAAGAAGCCGAGTTCGGCCATCGGTTTTACCAACTCGCGGGGAAAGCGGCCGGCGCGGTTGCAATCTTCGATGATGGGGATGAGGTTCTCTTCGATGAACTTGCGCGAAGTGTCGCGCACGAGGAGTTCGTCTTCGCTGAGCAGACCGTCGAAGCCGAGGAAGTCGACTCCGCGGAACTTGATAGCGGGCATGAGGAATCTCGATTCTGTTTCTTCGCCGCAGGCCGGCGCAGGGAGGAACGTTAGAAGGTAACAAAGGGTGGGAAGGGCGTCAATTCAAACGAGTGTTGTCGCCCCGCGCGGAATCTCTCGCCCCGCCGGAAAAAGCGCGGGGCTTCGAGATGACGCCTCGGAGAAGAATAGTGACGAAAGGGGATCAGGAAAAAAGGGTAGCGGGGGCGTCCGCTACCCTTCCTTGTTGCAGCGAGCCTAAGCCCGCTCCCGAACGGGGGCGTCCGGGACTAAGTAAATCGGGCCTAGTGAATCTGTATGCGTAGCCCGCCCGATCGAGCCTGCATGCCTGGGGCAAACAAATCACCGGCATTCGGGATGCAATACCCCGAAGACTTGGAGAAGCCCCTGGCACCCACGGCGGGGAAGTTGAAGGTTATGTCATCGGCAACACCGTACTTATTGGCATCAGTCGTCTTATTTCCATTGACCACGGTCAAAGACGGGTGGTCGAAGGGAGCCACGTCACATTGCACCCGCGGATCGGTAAGCGAGGTGAGGAAGCGGACCATCGCAGCCAGGTCATCGGTTTGATCACTCACGCCCTGAGCAACGCAAACTGCCAGCGGCGCGCTGCCGATGGGAGCATCGCAGTCACTCAACCCTAACGGTTGAATGAGTCCACTGACGTTGGTGTTGCAGTCGGTTTGCACGCCCGCTACGAGATCGGCGTAGGGAGTGTCGCCCTGGGGTCCGGAGCCGGAATCGTCACCGGAAGTGCAAGAAGTGCCGTGGGCATCGAAACCACCGATGCCGTGGTCGGTTACGTTGCGGCGGCTGAGACCCCGGTTATAGACCGCCAACACCTGCCGCAATGAGGCATACCCACCCCAACTGAAATACGGGGGAGTGAGAGCCACGTTGCGCAGCGAAGGAATTTTGCTCGAGCCGTCAGTCTCCAGCTTAGCGAAGGGAAGACAGGGCCCTTTGCATAAGGTGTTGGAAGCGACCGCCTGCTGGAGGAAGGGATCGAGCAGGAAGCTGGGATCGCTTCCCATGGTCCAGGTAGTGTTTGTACTGCCGGCCATAGGCGAGAGGATTGCCGTAAGCATCGACACGGCCGCTTTGCAAGTCGGTGAAAGCCGGCCGGATACCAATGTTGGCAAATCCGCGGTCGCGCAGATCGATAACGTTGTTAACGTCACCCACGGTGAGCAAGGGCACCACCGCCGCTCCCGCTGCGTTTGCTCCTTCGGCGAATGTTGGCGCGCCGTGGCAGCGCAGGCAGCTGACCCCTGGGGGAGCACTGAACAGGCTGCAGCCACGTGCCAGCAGGGGATCGACCGTGCTGTCGGCGGCGCAACCTCCTCCCGGTGTGACGGTGATGTGACCGGCAGTGAGCAAGCCGTCGTACTCGCTCTGATTGGAAATCAGGCTGGCCTCATACAGCATGATGGAAATTCCCCAGAACATGGAGAAGTTGGTTTCCATCTGCGTGTATCCGGTGCCGTCGTAGACCAGCGATCCATTGACGATTCGGTAGGCCGAGTTTGCCGACCACCACTTGGGGTCAAAAGCCTTCCGGATCAGAGCGGCGTAGCTGTATTGTTGCCTCAGGCCGTTGCCCGCAGGGTTGGCGAGAGAGGCCAACACACTGTCGGTGTTGGAGACTTTTTGCAGAGCGAGCGGAGCGGTGGAGAGTAGTTTCCGTCCGACGTCAGCAAAGGTCCTTCCATTGCAGGACATTTCAACGGCATTGGTTGGAGGTCCCATGGCTTGCGAGGCCAGGGCGCCGTTCTCCAGGGTCAAATATGTCAACGAAGGATTGTTGGAGCCATCGAGCATGATGAGGCGGGCGTTGGGGTTTCCATTGATGTCCCGCATGCCGAAGACACCCACGCCGTTGAACATATTGTTGGCCCGGCCGTCCCAAAAGACGCGGTTGAAAAGCGCCGAGTTGATCATTGTGGGGGTGTTGCGAGGCTCGACTTCCCGCGAGGCAAAATTGCCCACGTGGAAAACGCTCCCGTCATAGTTCTTACAGGAGTCTTGCTGTCCCATGACGCGGACGAAATTGAATGTCGCGTCCACGACTCCCTGAGAAGAGATGCGATCGTTGGTGGTGGTGATAATGGGCGAATCGCGCACCGTCTCGTCGGAAAGCAGGTGCATGGGAAAGTCGTCGGGGTGTAACACATAGTTGGGCCCAGCTTGCCGGTAGGAGGGCATGAAGCCCGGCAAAACTCCGCCTACGTCGGAGAGGACCGAGCCAAATTCAGTATCACCGCCCACGCTGATCTCGCCGCCAGGTGTGACGCCAACGGTCAAGTCGTTAAAGCCCGGATTGAGCTGGTTTTTCAAGCGGGTGTCGGCGCCCGCGTGGAAGTGGCAGCTGGCGCAGGCGTTGCCATCGCTGCCAGCCTGCTGGTCCCAGAACAGCGCTTTGCCGAGAGCGATCGCCCATTTCGTTCCGCCCGGGTTGATAATCCCTGAGCCCTCAGCGATGCCGGCGGGCAAAGGCGGTGACAACGGTGTCTGAGCCAGCGCAAACACTGGCGCGAGCAAGAAAAACAAAACCGCAGCGGCTCTGCGGCACGCCGCGGACACACAATAGCCTGATGCATTTCCCAAGCTTAAATTCATCGCCTTCCTCCTAAAGTTGGCGTCCCCTCAACTGAGGCACCCCGAGCGGCGCTCACAGTTGCTGCAGGCATTTGCGCAACACGCATCGCCTGCGCCCAAGTGCAGACGGCACGTTTAACAACAAAACACCCAGCGGAGCAACGCCCGCCGCGGCTCTAGGGTTCCACGCGAAAGCTTCGGGGGATTGGCTTTCTTCCGGCAGATTCGCCGGACTATTCAGGCACGCTGTGGCTTTTGGGGGAAACACCACGGAACCGAAGGTCCAAGCAAAAACGCTAGGGCTTGCGGCTCGCTGCTCCGTCGTGCATTGGCCAGGCAGCAGCCTTTGGCCGGGGATTCTTATCCGCGCCGGATGGCTTGTCAAGGGTGATTATTCTTGCAGTTTGGTCTGGCACGTGGCAGGATCGCCTCAACTGCTTCAGTTAAAAGGGGCTTACAAATCGAGACACCGTATCGATCCACAGGTGAGGCTAATCCAAACGACGCAGCCTGTCTGGAGTTGAACTACGAGTATGAAGACGCCACGACGTCAAGTTCTAAAACCTGACAAATTGTTGACGAATTCTTTGCAAATATTTTAAACAAGTGACGCAGCGTGCATCTAAACTCGGAGTCGAAATGCACTTGAATTGCTCTAACGATTCGGGCGGAAACAGACCTCCGAGTGATCCGCGGAAATGCAGAAGGCGCGCAAGCCCGCGGAGGGCGGCGGCGCTGGTCTGCGGATCGCTGTTCTTCCTTTGCTTGAGTATGGCGGCCGCTGACGTTCCGGTAAGGCGGCCTTCTCTGGAACAGGGTTTTCATTTGCTTTACAACCTGGAGTTCACAGCTGCCCACGAAGAGTTTCTTTCCTGGCAGCAGCAACACCCGGAAGATCCGATGGGGCCGACCTGCGAGGCGGCGGGTTTGCTTTTCTCGGAATTCCACCGGCTGGGGGTGTTGGAAGGGCAGTTTTACGAAGACGACAAGACTTTTGGGGCGCGCAAGAAACTAGACCCTGACCCCGCCGTGCGGAGCCTTTTTACCGCCACACTCGACCGGGCTGAGAAGGTCGCGAAAGCGCGTCTGGCAGAAAATTCGAAGAACCGCAACGCCTTATTTGCCATGACGATGGCTTCCGGTCTGCGCGCAGACTATGCGGCCTTAGTGGAGAAGCGCAATCTGGCTTCTTTGCACTACACCAAAGCGGCCAACGATTGGGCAGCACAACTGCTGGCGGTGGATCCTGATTGCTATGATGCCCACCTCGCGACCGGCGTGAACAATTACATCGTGGGCAGCATGTCAGCCCCGTTGCGTTGGTTCTTGCGGCTGGATGGGGTAGGCGGTGACAAGCAGGAGGGAATCGCCCAGTTGCAGCTCACAGCAGAACGCGGGCATTTTCTCGCGCCTTTTGCGCGCATCATGCTGGCCATTGCGTTTGTGCGGGAGAAAGATCGAGCGAAGGCGCGCCAAGTATTGGATTCGCTGCGTGAAGAATTTCCGTCGAATCCATTATTTGCGCGCGAGATTGCACGCATCGATGCCAGCAGCCGATGAGCGCTGGTACGTCTAGAGTTTCTTCAATTGGTTCCCTTGGCTTGAACCCGGATGCTTCAGTCACTGCTTTAGAAATTCCTGCCTTTAGAAATCCCTGGCGCTTTCACCGGAAATTCACCCCGTTGTAACAGTTCTTTAACAATTGGGCCGTAGAACTTAAGCTGTTCATATCACCCACATAAGGAGGATGGTCGAGTGCTAAAACGAATTGCGCTGTTGTGTGTCGCTCTGGCGTTACCCGCCGTTGGGCAGACCACTTTGAACGGGGCGGGCGCAACGTTTCCTAATCCGATTTACCAAAAATGGTTTAGCGAATACCACAAAATACATCCTGATATCCAGTTTAACTACCAATCGATCGGCAGCGGCGGAGGCATCCGCCAGGTTTTGGCCCAAACGGTGGATTTCGGCGCCAGCGACGGCCCGATGACCGATGAACAGCTGTCGCAAGCCAAGATGAAAATCCTGCACATCCCCACCGTTCTAGGCGCGGACGTTCCCGCTTACAACATTCCAGGCGTAACCGCGGAATTGAAGTTTACCCCGGAGGCTTTGGCGGGCATTTTCCTGGGAAAGATCACCTCTTGGAATGATCCAGCCATCGCGAAAGCCAACCCTGGCGTGAATCTGCCCGGCCAGCCGATTATTGTGGTTCATCGGTCGGACGGTAGCGGGACGACCTACATCTGGACGGACTATCTTTCCAAGGTGAGCCCCGAATGGCAGAGCGGTCCCGGAAAGGGTACCTCGGTCAAGTGGCCGGTCGGCCTGGGGGGAAAAGGGAACGAGGGAGTTGCCGGATTGATTCGTCAGATGCAAGGTGCAATGGGCTATATCGAACTGATCTACGCCGTGGAGAACAAGATAACCTACGGTTCAGTGAGGAATAGAGCCGGGACCTTTGTCCTAGCTTCGCTAAATGGCGTCACCGCCGCGGCGGCTTCGGTCAAGAATATGCCGGCAGACTTCCGCGTCTCCATTACCGACGCCCCCGGCAAGGACGCATATCCCATTTCCAGTTTCACGTGGCTTTTGATTCCCGTTCAGTCGAAGGATCCGGCAAAAGGCAAGATTCTGGTCGACTTCCTCAATTGGATGGTCGACGACGGACAAAAGATGACCGCCGCGCTGGACTATGCGCCGCTGCCTGAGAACGTGGCCGCAAAGGTGAAGGAAGCAATCAAACAGGTGCACTAGGACGCATCGGGATCGGGGGCCCGCGCCGGCCTGTTCTATACTGTCCTGGGATGAGACGTCGGCTTCGTGGTGTCGGTGTGGTGGTTCTGTTAACGCTGCTGCCCGGACTCCACGCGGTCGAGAATCAGTACCAAAGCGGCAAGATCGTGAGTGTGGAGAAGAAAGTCCACACGCGAGTGCTGTATTACATCGTAGACACGCCCATTACCAGGGACGATCCGTACTACCAGATAGCGATCAGATTTGGAGATCAAGTCTGTGTCGGGGAGTACACTCCCCGGCACGCAGCCGACGTCCCGCCTCAAGCGTGGGTGCCGGGTTCCGAGGTTCAAGTCAGGCTGGAAAAGCATCACATGCTCGTGAAGGGCGATGGGGTTGCTGACCGGGACCTGGTGATCGTGAAACGCCTGCAAGCTCCCGGCGACGAAAATGCGCCGGACCCGGCTTCTCCCAAGAAGTGACATGGGCGTAAACTGGCAATCGCCGTCCCGGCGCCAGGCTGAGCTATGGCTCGTATTTCGCTCGACAATCCGGCCTACTTCATTAACCGCGAAGCATCCTGGCTGGCGTTCAACCGGCGAGTGCTCGAAGAAGCGCAGGATGAAAATAATCCGCTGCTGGAACGGGTGAAGTTCCTTTCCATTTCTGCAAGCAATCTGGACGAATTCTTCGAGGTTCGGGTCGCCGGCCTGTTGCAGCACATTGAAGATGGCCACAGCGAAGCCGGGGCTGACGGCCTGACGCCGGTGCAGGAGCGGGACCTGGTCTCCAAAGTAACCCACGACTTTGTGGACGACCAGTACCGTTGCTGGAATCAGGAGTTGCGGCCAGCACTGGCGGAACACGGCATCCGGGTGCTTGGTTTGCACGAACTGGATTCGGCGGCTAGGGCGTACGTCGAAGAGTACAGCGCGGGAGAACTCGATCTGCTGCTCACTCCCGTGACAATCGATCCGGCCCATCCTTTTCCGAGGGTCATCAACAAGGCGTTGTGCGTGGCTTTTCTGTTGCGCCGCCGCCGCCGGTCATCGCTGACATATACGGGCGTGGTGACAGTTCCGCGAGCGCTGCCCCGGCTGGTGCGCTTGCCCTCCGAAGGCACTGACGACTTTATCTTTCTGGCTGACCTGGTGGCATTCCACGCTTCGCGGATGTATCACGGCTACGACATCGTCTCCTCCGCCGCTTTCCGAGTCACCCGTAACAGCAACCTTTATCTGGCGGAGGAGGAATCGCGAAACTTGCTGGAGTCAGTGCGCGCCGAACTGCACAACCGGCGCAAAGGCGATGCCGTGCGCCTGGAGATCGAAGCCGATTCCGACCCGGAGATCATCGAACGGCTGCGCACAAATTTCGAGCTCGATCCCTGGCAGGTGTTCTCGGTAAACGGTCCGGTGAATTTGTCGCGTTTGTTCAATATCTACGAACAGACTGAGCATCCCGAACTTAAGTTCAAAACGTTTGTGCCTCGCGAGCTCCGGCTGACCGCCAAATCGCAGGATCTGTTCGAGGAACTGCGCCGGCACGATGTTATGCTGCATCACCCCTTCGATTCCTACGACGCAGTTGTGTCTTTTATCGAGTCGGCGGCGGAGGATCCGCGCGTGCTCTCGATGAAACAAACGCTTTACCGCACCAACGAGCACTCGTTGATTGTGCCGGCGCTCATCTCTGCGGCGGCCAAGAAAGAAGTGACAGCGGTAGTAGAGCTGAAGGCCCGCTTTGATGAAGCCTCCAACATCCGGTGGGCGCGCGACCTGGAAGATGCTGGCGTGCAGGTATTCCACGGGCTAGTGGGGCTAAAGACCCACTGCAAATTATCTCTGCTGGTGCGCCGTGACCCGGATGGCGTCACCCGCAGCTACGCCCACCTGGGCACTGGAAACTACAACGCTGCCACGGCCCGGATTTATAGCGATCTCAGCCTGCTCACTGCCGACCCGCAAATCACCGGCGCAGTACACGACGTATTCAGTTTTCTCACCGCTTATGCCGAGCACGCCAACTACGAGCCTCTGCTGGTTTCTCCCATTGATCTGGCGGAACGCTGTCTGGCGTTGATCGACCGGGAAGCGGATCACGCGCGTAGCGGCCGGCCAGCCCACATCGTCGCCAAAATGAACGCGCTGCTTGATAAGAACATCATTATGGCGCTTTACCGCGCGTCCCAGGCCGGGGTGGAGATTGACTTGCTGGTGCGCGGCATGTGTGCCTTGCGTCCGGGGGTGCGGGGGGTGAGCGACCGCATTCGAGTGGCCAGCATCGTAGGACGCTTTCTGGAACACAGCCGGATTTTCTATTTTTCCAACGGTGGCGAAGAGGAAATCTACCTGGGCAGCGCGGATTGGATGCCGCGCAATCTCTACGAGCGCGTCGAGGTTATGTTTCCGCTGAAAGACGCACTCTTGCGGGAGCGCGTGCGTCATGAAATCCTGGCGGCCTACCTGGTGGACAATGTGAAAGCTCGGGTTTTGCAGCAGAGTGGGAATTACGTGCGCACCTGGCAGGCCGAAGGAAAGCGCAAACCGCCGTCCGACGCCTTTAGCGCCCAGGAGTTTCTGATGGGACTTGCCGAAGGGAAACTTTCCCCAGAGATAATTCCGCAGGCGAGGCAGCTGAAACCCCGCCGAAGCGTAGTCCGGAAGGAAAGATAAACCGACATGATTCTTTACTTTTTACGGCATGCCAGCGCTGGCGAGAGCATCAGCAACCCCAAGAAGGACGAGAAGAGGGCGCTGGATCAGAGTGGGGTTGAACAGTGCGGCTATGTGGGACGGGCGCTGACCGCGCTGGATGTGCAGGTTGACACGATCCTCTCCAGTCCCTTGAAACGCTCGGCTCAAACCGCCTCTCTGGTGGGCAACGAGATGGGTTACGAAGGGAAGTTGCAATTCGAAGATGGGTTACGCCCTGGGGCGACGTTTGCGGATTTCCGCAGGATGCTCGACAAGTACAAAACCCAAGAAGCAATTATGCTGGTCGGCCATAATCCCAATCTGAGCGAATTTCTGGGCCGTTGCATCAGCGATGGAGGGTGCGAAGCCGCCATCGATCTAAAGAAGGGAGCGGTGGCTAAGATTGAGATGGGACGCAGCTCGGCGGCCCTGCACTGGTGCTTCACCCCCAAGATTTTGCGTGCGCTTCACGCCGCGGCTGCAGAGAGCTCACGCCCGAAGACCTCGCGAAAATAGTCTTTTTCTTTTTCCACCGCCCACAGTTCCAGGTCGCCTCCGGTGCGCGTCCTGGACAGCAATTCCATGGTAACGACTCCCTGGCGCACGTGGACCCCTGCCGCACGCACGGCGCCACTTCTGCCCAGATTCAGCGCTCGCGCCAACCGCAATAGCAAGGAAGCCTTGCGTACGCTCTCCCGGTCGGCTGGGGGCAGAACCTTCATGGGACCATCTCCTGGAATCGGTCGCGATTTGCCAAGATAACGGGCGATGGCGGCGATAATGTTCCTCTGCGCTGGGGTATATCCCAGGATCTCGGAATGGGCAATGATGTAGTGGGCGTGGCGATGCCGGCCATTCCGGTTCACGTAGTCCCCGACCTCGTACAGCATGGCCGCGGCCGAGAGCCATTCCGCGTATTCCGGCGGCAGGTGATGGACCCGTTTCAACTTTTCGAAGAGTTGCATGGCGGATTCACGAACCTGTAAGGCGTGATTCATATCGACGCGGTAATGCGCAACCGCAGCGCGCAGGGAATCCCAGCGTTCCGACTCCAGCTGTTTTCCAGAGCGCGTGCTGCGATCGTACTCTGCCGCCATTTGGGCCAGCAGGCCATCACGCAATCCCAAGACTGAGTAGCGAAAACCCTGCAGCTGGCAGCGTTCCAAAAGTTCCGCATAAACAACGGCCCCGGGAATGATAATTTCCGCCCGCCGCGGACCGACCCCTGGCAGTTTTCTGCGCTCCTCCACCGAAAGACGCGACAGCACTCTGGCAATCCTCTGCATTTGCATGCGGGATACAGTGCTAGCCCGTGAACCTTTCGTCTTGTACAAGCCCTTGCAGAAAACGGACAACGCTGCTGCAGTGCCGGAAGTAGCGATGACGGCTTTCGGGCGGGCACGCACGATGCGCTGCAGAATCCGCCCGATTTCGCGCTGCACGAAACGGTGCAGACGCCGCAGCTCCGATTTTCGCGGCGGATCATGAGCCAAAAACTCATTAGTCAAACGCACCGCGCCGAGCGGCAGACTGATCGTGTCGCGGATGTGACCCTTGCTCGAAATCGTGAGTTCGCAACTGCCTCCGCCAAGATCAACCAGCAGCAGCGGAGAAGCATTGACCCTCAAATTGGAAATCAAACCGAGATGGATGAGCCGGGCTTCTTCCAGGCCGGAAATGATTTCTACTTTCCAACCGGTTGCGGAGCGCACCCATTCCAGGAAAGCGCGCGAGTTTCGAGCATCGCGCAGGGCGCTGGTAGCGACGACGGTCACGGTGTCAGCCCCTGCTTCCTGCACAGCACGGTGAAACCGGCGCAGCACTTTGACAGTCTCTTCCATGGCCTCCGGAGAAAGAAAGCCGGTTCGGAAAACTCCTTCACCCAGTCGGGTGACTTCGCGGTCTTCATGCACCTCGTGGAGGCGGCGTCCGAGCAGGCGCGCAATTTTCAGGCGCACGGAATTCGATCCGATATCAACCGCCGCAAAGGTCGGCATGGCAGACGGGTTTCAGTTTACAACGCTCGCGTTTAAACCATGGGGGAGGATTTCTGGGTGGGTGTTCTAGGACTCAGGCAACTGCGGACGTAGAGAGAGTTACCCGGGAAGATGACTTTTGCGCGGAGGTGGCCCGTGCTTCCACGATGCTTGGCTTCTTGGTCCCCAGTGCGGCGCGAGTCTCGATCAGAGCGTGCACTGCCTGGCGGAATTTGGCTCGCGTCACATTCTGTAGCGCCGCCAACAAGGCTGAGCCGGGGGCCCCGTCGAAGAGTTCTTCCGCCCGGGCGCTAAGCTGCAACCAATCGTGCCAGTCGCCCAATACGTCCTGCAGGCGCTTGAGCTGACTGATGAACTGCTGAGCAGCTGGATCCTTTCCAGCCAATTCGGCCAGGTAGCGCGCCCGCTTGCCCACGATGCGGAACTCATGGAGAGTTTTCTCGGTTATGGGTCCGCGGTCGGCGGCGAGCTGCGACATGCGCCGGCGGGCCGAGGCGAGAATGTCGGTTTTCGCCGAGTCTTCCAACTTGTTTGACGAGCGCTTCAGCCGCTTGCGCACCTCGGCCACAGTTTTGGAGTCAAAGGCTCCGGTAAGTTTCTTCTCCCGCCGCGCCCGCTCTTCGATCAGCTGGCGTATCAATTGAGACCTTCGAACCGGCTCTTGCGGAATTTTCAGGCTGCGGAGAGCCACAATCTGTGCATCCAGATCGCGGACCTGACCCGCGCGCTTTCGTAGACGGCTCAGTAGTTTGAGTAGTTTTTTCTGATTGCGGCTGGAGTCGCCTAACTCTTCCAAGATGGCTTCGACGCGCCGGCTGCTGGTGCGAAAACCGTGCACATTCTCTGCGGTCGCCTTGCGCGCGAGCTTCTCGAGCTGGCGGTTCAACCGACGCAAGGTCTGACGGCTACGTTCTTGCTCCATGGGCATAAGTCAAAATACAGGGACAAAAAAATACTGCGTCATGCTGGGAAATGCAAACTTTAGATTACTGTGCCGTCGATAATGCGGGAGACTGGCGAACGGCAGGAACTAAGGCGCTATTTTAACACTCCTGTAACACAAGTTTGCTAGCTTCGGTTCTAATGGCTAATCAAGCCTTAGGAGCGCCCCACCTGCCTGGACCGCAACCTGTTGCAAAGTCAGAAGTTGCGGTGGCCGGCAAGGTTCAGACCAGGCCTCTCAGCGGGGTCGGGGATAGCCGAGTGGCTGACCGCGTCTTCGGCTTTGCCATGCTGGCCTGCGGTCTGTCGGTTTTGGGGCTGGTTGGGCTGATTGTCTACGAGCTCATTACCAAATCCAGCCTTTCGTGGCACGCCTTCGGCCTGAAGTTTTTCTTTCGCAGTGAGTGGGACCCAGTCAACGATCAGTTCGGTGCCCTGCCGTTTGTTTATGGCACGCTGGTTTCCTCATTTCTCGCACTGGTTATTGCTGTTCCCCTCGCCGTCGGTGTTGCGGTGTTCATCACTGAGATGTCGCCGCGTTGGCTAAAGGGCCCGCTCGCTTTTACCACCGAGCTGCTGGCCGCAATTCCCAGCGTGATCTACGGCCTCTGGGCGATTTTCGTGTTGGTCCCGCTACTGCGCTTGTATGTGCAGCCGTGGCTGGCGAAGTACCTGGGTTGGAGTGGGTTGTTTAGCGGACCGCCTTACGGTATCGGGATGCTGGCTGCTGGCGTCATTCTGGCGATCATGATTATTCCGATTATTTCTTCGATCACACGTGAGGTCATGACGGCGGTGCCGCAACAGCAGAAGGAGGCAGTTCTGGCGCTCGGTGCGACCCGGTGGGAGATGATCCGCATCGGTGTACTGCGCAACGCTCGCGCGGGCATTCTGGGTGGGATTATTCTCGGTTTGGGTCGCGCTTTGGGCGAAACCATGGCGGTCACTATGGTGATCGGGAATCGTCCCGAGATTGCGCGTTCCCTGTTCGCTCCCGGCTACACCATGGCCAGCGTGATCGCCAACGAATTCAGTGAGGCCACCGGTGATCTGTATCTGAGTTCGCTCATCGAAGTCGGTTTGGCCCTGTTTCTGGTGACCATCATCGTGAATGCCTTGGCGCAGCTTCTGGTCTGGTCCGTGACCCGCGGAATGCCGGCGAGGGGCAATGCCTGAAACTTCAAATCCCGGAGCCGTTGTCCCAGGGATCGGCCTGAGGCGCAAGGTGACAGACACGCTCGTCACGGTCGCCGCTATCGCGGCTGTGCTGCTGGTGCTCCTGCCGCTGGGAGCCATCTTCGTATATTTGGTTTTGAAGGGCATTGGTTCGCTGAATTGGGACTTCCTCACGCAGATTCCCAAGCCGCCGGGTGAACCGGGCGGCGGCATGGCCAACGCGATCGCTGGGTCGGTTTACATTTTGCTGATCGCCAGCACGATTGGTGTTCCGGTGGGTATCGGCGGCGGAATCTACCTTTCAGAATATGGGCGGAATCGCCTGGGGAACATCATCCGCTTTACCGCAGACGTATTGAACGGTGTGCCGTCGATTATTGTGGGAATCGTGGCCTACGGACTGGTGGTTTTGACCCAAGGCCACTTTTCCGCACTGGCAGGCGGAGTGGCGCTGGCCATTATGATGGTCCCGACCATCACGCGTACCACCGAGGAGATGCTCTTGCTGGTTCCTACCCAAGTGCGCGAAGCGGCGTACGGGTTGGGCGTCTCCCGCTGGCGTACGACGCTATCGATCACCTTGCGCACCGCCACTTCGGGAGTGATTACCGGGGTGATGCTGGCCTTTGCACGGGTCGCGGGCGAGACTGCCCCGTTGCTGTTCACCGCGTTCGGCAACCAGTACTGGAATTGGAAGGTCAATCAGCCCACCGCAGCCTTGCCGCTTCAGATTTTTTCCTATGCTATTTCGCCCTTTGACGAGTGGCATCGCCAGGCCTGGGCTGGAGCGTTGATTTTGATCGTTTTGATAGTCGTTGCGGTCAGCGCCGTGCGTATTGCGGCGAGTCGCGGTATGCTCAAGGGAGCGTGAATTGAGTTATGGGGGTTGGCATACAAGTCGAAAAGCTGAATGCTTGGTTCGGCAAAACCCAAGCCCTCCAGGACATTAGCATCACGATTGCCGCGAATCATGCCACGGCGGTGATCGGTCCCTCGGGTTGCGGCAAGTCGACGTTTGTGCGCTGCCTCAATCGCATGCACGAGACTATCCCTGACGCCCGCGCGACCGGCCGGGTTCGCATCGGAGATATCGAGGTTTACAACGGAACCTCTGCCGTGCAAATTCGGCGTCGCATTGGGATGGTGTTTCAAAAGCCGAATCCATTTCCCACCATGTCGATCTACGATAACGTAGCGGCCGGACTGAAGCTAAACGGATTTACCGACCGGAAGCGGCTCGATGAAATCGTTCACCGTTCGCTCACTTACGCCGCCCTCTTCGACGAGGTGAAGGACACGATGCACAAGAAGTCGGGGGCCAGCCTTTCCGGCGGGCAACAGCAACGGCTGTGCATTGCGCGCGCCCTGGCGGTCGAACCCGAAGTGATACTCATGGATGAGCCTTGCTCGGCTCTCGACCCCATTTCGACCGGCAAAATCGAAGAGCTAATTTTTCAGCTTAAAGAGCGCTTTACCATCGTCATTGTGACGCATAATATGCAGCAGGCCTCTCGGGTGGCCGAGTTTACCGGCTTTTTCCTCTTGGGCAAGCTCATCGAGTTTGACAAGACCGAAAAGATCTTCACCACTCCGTCCGACAAACGAACGGAGGACTACATTACAGGCAGGTTTGGATAATGGCGCGCACCCGCTTTATTCAGGGAATGGATGAACTCCGCGCTCGCTTGCTCCGCATGGGCGGGCTGGCTGAGCAGGCGGTCGATCGCGCCTGCCAAGCCTACAAAGACCGCGATCTCAACCGCTGCCACCTGGTGCTCGAAGGCGAGTCGCAAATCAACGCAATGGAGCGCGAGATCGACGAACTGGCCTTCGATCTTCTGGCGATGCAACAACCCATGGCCGTCGATCTGCGTTTTATTTTGGCGGTTACCAAGATCAACTCAGACCTCGAGCGTGTCGGCGATCAGGCGGTGAACATTGCGGAGCGCGTCATGGATATGGTGGAGCTCCCGGCTGTCGACCTGCCGGTCGATATCCCACGCATGGCTGCTGCTTCTTCCGCCATGGTGCGGCGCGCCCTGGAGTCTTTCATTGAAGGGAAGGCCGAACTCGCTCAGGCCGTGCTCGAGATGGATAACGTAGTCGACCGCATGCGCGATGAGGCCTTTATCATGCTGGTCAAGGCGATGAACGAACGTCCCGAAGTTACGCGCCAGGCGCTCGATGCCTTACTGGTTGCCCGCAACCTCGAGCGCGTAGCCGATCACGCCACCAACATCGCGGAGGACGTCATTTTCTGGGTGCGGGGAGCGGACGTTCGCCACAATGTTGCACAGGAGCAAACCGCATCTCAAGCGGAAGTTAGGGAGACTTCTTAAAATTATTCTTTAAGCTGACGATACCCAAACGACTTCCTGTCCTTCGTGCCGCGGCTTTTCATTTCCTCGTCCCAGTTGTACAACCTTTTTGCGTCTTCAGCAGGAGGGACCTTGCGCCGATCCGTTTATTTTTCTCTCTTCCTTTCCGCCATCGGACTAGCGTCACTGTTCTCGCAGAGTCTCTTGTTCTCCCAGAATTCCGATAAGCCCCACCAGATTTCTTTGCCCACGAGCAAGCAATTGAATGTGCCTTCTCCCGGCCGCGTTGGTTCCCTGAATAGTTTTCCGGCAAGCGCGGCGCTCAGCCCCGAAGGTCGCTACGCTGCTTTCTTGAACGATGGTTACGGCACGCAGGCGAATCGTGGATTTCAGTCGATCGCCGTGCTGGATCTTCAAACCAACCAAATTGCGGAGTTTCCCGACGATCGTCTGCCGGAAGACGCACACCAGAGTTACTTTATCGGCCTGGGTTTCAGTTCTGATGGCAATCATCTTTATGCATCGATGGGCTCTATCACCGATCCGACCGGCGAAAAGCCTGGAGACACGGGGAACGGAATTGCTGTGTATCGCTTCCAGCAAGGCAAAATCACGCCTGAACGTTTTATCAAGCTTGCGCCCCAAAGCGTGCCGTCCGGCAAGAAGATCCCGTTTGGCTTGCGCAAAACGCCTGCTGGAACCGCCATCCCTTACCCGGCTGGCCTTGCCGTGCTTCCAGGGAAGAACGGTGACCGGCTGCTGGTGGCCAATAACTTCTCCGATAATGTCGTGCTGCTCGATGCCACCGATGGCCGAGTTCTTGAGCATTTCGACTTGAGCACTCGCGACCTGATTCCTTCATCGTACCCGTATACGGTCGTGGCCACACGCGACGGCCGCCGCGCCTGGTGCAGCTTGTGGAATGCTTCGCAGGTCGCCGAACTGGATGTTGTCGCCGGCAAAGTTGTGCGTTGGATCAAGCTCAATGAACCGAAAGACCCGCTCGCTCCCGGTTCCCATCCCACCGCACTTCTATTGAGTCCAGATGAAAAGATTCTTTACGTAGCTCTGTCGAACGCGGATGCGGTGGCGGTCGTCGCTACCGATACCGGTTTGCCCGTCCATCTGTTCAGCACCAGAGTAAAGGACCAGAAGCTTGCCGGAACCTATCCCAATGCTCTGGCGCAGTCGAGTGACGGCCGCCGCTTGTTCGTTGCCGACGCGTCGCTCAATGCAGTCGGCGTATTCGACACGTCCAGCTTGACCACACACGCGTCCGTCCACAGACCCGACCCCGCGGCCCTGGGATTCATTCCCACCGATTGGTATCCCAGCGCGCTCGCGCTTCGTGGAGGTGACTTGATCATTGCTTCCGCCAAGGGTGAAGGCGCCGGTCCCAATAATTTTCCTGGCCACACGGCCTACGAGCGCCGCCACCGCGAAAATGCCTATATTCCCTCGCTACTCGCAGGGTCTGTCGCCCGGGTGAAGATTTCCGAAGTCGACAAGAAACTGGAGGAAATGACCGCACAGGTTATCGCGGACAATCTTCTCCGCGACGATTCCGGAAAAATCCTGTTCGCACACGGCACGAATCCAATTCGGCACGTGATTTACGTCATCAAGGAGAATCGCACGTACGACCAGGTCCTGGGAGACCTGAAAGTTGGCAATGGTGATCCGAAGCTGACCATGTACGGTGCAGACATCACGCCCAACGAGCACAAGCTGGCGCTGCAGTTTGGCGTGCTCGACAATTTCTATGACAGCGGCGAAGTTTCCGGAGACGGCCACGATTGGTCTACCGCTGCCATCACCAGCGACTACAACGAGAGAACCTGGCAAATCGCTTACCGCAGCAAAGAGCGCAGCTACGATTTTCAAGGCACGGTGGCGGAAGAGCTACCCTTGGAAACTGGCCAGCCCGATGTCGACGCGCCTTCTACCGGCTACCTGTGGGACAATGCCGCCAGCCACAACTTGACCTATCGCGACTACGGTGAATTCACGGCCTCGGTGTGGTGCAAATCGCCACGGGCAAAAGAGGTTTCACGTTCGCCGCAACAAGGCCCTGTATCGCCCTTGGAAGGCCCGTGCCAGAGAACAGCAGTGAATAAGGGAGAAAATCTTCCGCTGAACGTCGGCGACCCGCACGGATCGGCAAGCCCCTGGCCCTGGCCGGTTCCGGTACAGAAGGCCAGCAAGGCAACCAAAGCGGTGCTGCGCGGACACTATGACGAACTTTTCCCGGAGTTTGAGACTGATTATCCTGATCAACTCCGTGCCGATGAGTTTCTGAATGAATTCGAGGGCTTCGTGCAAGCGCGCAAAAGGGGCAAGGGAACTGAGTTGCCAGCCTTCGTACTCCTCTATTTACCCGACGATCACACCGGCGGCACTCGTCCCGGCCACCCGCGCCCGGCGGCCTCTGTGGCGGATAACGATCTTGCTCTCGGCCGAGTGGTTGAAGCCGTCTCGCACAGCCCTTACTGGGATGACACCGCGATTTTCGTCGTCGAAGATGATGCTCAGGATGGCGCCGACCACGTGGACGCGCATCGTTCCATCGCCTTCGTGGTCAGCAAGTATTCCCCGGGGTCGGCAGAAAAAACGTTTGTGGATAGTGGCTTCTACACTACGGTCAACATGATTCACACCATCGAAAGCGTGTTGGGATTGCCGCCTATGAACCAGAATGACGGTCATGCGCCGCTGATGGCGCCTCTATTTTCCGGAGCCGGCAACCAGTCTCCGTTCACCGCCGACTGGAGCAATCGCGACAACGGCCTGATCTACCGGATCAATCCAGCGAAGGGCCAGGGAGCGAAGGAATCCGCCAGGATGGATTTCTCTCGTCCGGATGCGGCCAACAACGTGGTGTTGAACCGCATCCTGTGGCGCGATCGGATGGGCAACGCCCCTATGCCTGCGCCCAGGCACACGGTATTCGCGCCACGCAAAAGCTCACGACGACGACTAAACCGTCCGCTACTTGCTCGCTGTCTTTCCCACTTCCACATCGGCAAACGAAAATGCCAGGGACACGTTCGGATGCTCTTTCCCCGCTACTTCCACATACGGGTACACAAAATAATTAAGTGGCTCGCCTTCCTGCTTCGGGCTCAACTCCAGATCACGGCCAACCGTAAACTGCATGCGATTCGCGTCGTGCGCGCCAAAAAAGTAGTCCCGCTTTTCCTGGTGCTTCCACGCCTCGGAAATATCCACTGGAATCCATCCATGCTGTGGCTCAAAGAATTCCGCCCAGCAGTGATATCCGGCGATTTCTGCGGAGTGCTTGTCCTGAGGCAAAGGGAATCCAATTTCAAACCGCGCAGGAATATCCTGCGACCGCGCCATGGCGATGAACAGTGAGTGGAAATCGGTGCAATTGCCCTTCTTCGCATCACACGCATAAAGGACGTCGCCGTGCCCCCAGCCAGTCCCGGTCTTGTCGTAACGCATCGTTGTAAAGACGTAATCGTAGATTGCGCGGGCCTTCTCGAGCGGCGTCGTTTTCCCTTGCGTAACGTTCACCGCCAACTGTGCGGGCAGTCCGGTCACGGGCACCAGTTTGTCGGGCTCCAGGTATTCTTTGCGTTCTTTTTCGTTAAGCCGCACCTCTGCGAGATGAGGCCGCTCCAGACCCAAGGTCAGGTGCTCATGCCGCACCACGTCGTATACCACCTCGAAGTGCAGTTCTTGCTCCTTCGTTTTGCTAGTCTCGGCGTAATAGATCTCGTTGCCGTTTTTTGACTCACGGGTTTTCTTCAGCGGCAAATCGCCCGTAGCCGAGATGACCTTCACTTCCTGATAGGCATCGCTATGCGCCTCGGGAAACCAGATGCGTAACTTTTCGTCCGCCGGAACGTTCTTTACGGTAAAGCCATAGTGAAACGTGAAGTGGCGCGACTCTTGTGCGCTCGCCAAAGCGGAGACGAACAAGAAAATCGACAGCAATATCTGACGCGGCATAGGCGATCCTTTCCTCTGAGAACCAAGAACTGGGAACTGAGAACTGATCCTTCAATCCGAACGCTGGGAAACGACGCACGGGCGTCTGGAAGGGCGGCGTCAAGTGAAACCACGGCGTAGGCCTGGCATAGGAGTGCCGAGCTGTAATTTTAATCGAAAGTTGAAAGAACGGGCATCAACCCTAGGCTAAAATCTTTCCATGCCCCCGGCGGTCGAAACCCGCGATCTGCGTAAGACTTACGATGGCAAGCTCGAAGCTGTGCGGGGATTAAGTCTCGAGATTGCTACCGGTGAGTGCTTTGGCCTGTTGGGCCCGAACGGGGCGGGGAAGACGACGACCATCGAAATCCTCGAAGGCTTGCTGGAGCCGACCTCGGGCCAGGTCACCATTCTGGGCCATACCTGGCAGGAGAATCCCCGCGAGCTGCGCGAATGGCTGGGCATTTCGCTACAGGAGACGCGCCTCTCGGAGAAACTCACCGTTCGGGAAACTATCGAGCTATTCTCCAGCTTCTATGATCAGCCCCGCCCGGCAATTGAGGTTCTTGAGCAGTTGCAACTGGAAGAGAAAGCCGATTCCTGGGTGGGCAAGCTTTCCGGCGGGCAGAAGCAGCGGCTGGCCGTGGCCACCGCGCTGGTAGGCAATCCGAAGCTGCTTTTTCTGGATGAGCCGACCACCGGGCTTGATCCGCAAAGCCGTCGCCAGCTCTGGGACATCATTCGCTCGTTTCAGCGCAACGGTGGCACCGTGCTGCTGACCACCCATTACATGGACGAAGCCGAACGCCTTTGCGATCGCCTCGCGATCATCGATCACGGGCAGATCATCGCCGAAGGCACTCCCGCAGATCTGATTGCCCGCCTCGGCGGACACCACGTGGTGGAATTTTCTGTTACCGGCAACTCGGATGGCGCGAGTCTCGAAGTCTGGCGCGTTCTCCCCGGAGTTGAGTCAGTGCGCAACGACGACAGCTTGGTAAGCTTGACCGTTCGCGAGCCGCACTTAACGATTCCCGCGTTGCTCGACGCCGTCGAAAAACACGGCGCTCAACTGCTCCACCTGACAACGCGGCAGGCCAGCCTCGAGGACGTGTTCGTACGACTCACTGGCCGGCATTTGAGGGAGGACTGAGTGGCTGTCGCACAACAAATCCCGCCTGCGAAGCTGAATTCAGTCGCACCTCTGCGCAACGGGCGCTGGTCCGGCTACACCCATCTCCTGATGGCTCGTTTGAAGGAGCTGGCACGCGAACCTGAGGTCGTCTTTTGGGTGTTTGGTTTTCCCATCCTGCTGGCTTTGGGTCTCGGGATCGCTTTTCGTAATAAGCCAGCCGACGTCACTTCGGTCGCCATTGTCTCCGGCCCCGGCGCCCAGGACGCTCTGGAAATGCTTCATCAGTCACCGCAGGGTTCGCCGATCCACGCCGAAGTCGTCAACGAAAAATCGGCTCTACAAGGCCTCCGACTGGGCAAGTACGATATGGTCATCGCGCCCGACGGCAAGGGAGGTTTTCAGTATCGCTACGATCCCGCGCGCCCGGAAAGCGTGCTCTCCCGCGCCGAAGTGGACAACGCCCTCCAAACTGCGGCTGGACGCAAAGATCCGCTGCCCACCTCGGTGGTGGCGTCCAGCGAACCCGGTTCGCGATATATCGACTTCTTGATTCCCGGCTTGCTGGGCATGAACCTGATGAACGCCGCCATGTGGGGCATCGGTTTCGCCATCGTCGACATGCGCCAGCGCAAGCTGCTCAAGCGTTTCGTGGCCACCCCTATGCGCCGCAGCGATTTTCTTCTGGCTCTGACCAGCAGCCGCTTAGTGCTTATGTTGATCGAAGTCGGCCTTCTGCTCGGTTTCGGTGTGTTGGTGTTTCACATGCGCGTGCTCGGATCAATCGTTACCATCCTGATCGTCGGGACGATTGGTGCGCTGTCGTTCGGAGGGCTTGGTCTGCTGACCGCCAGCCGCGCACAAAAAATTGAAAGCATCAGCGGGCTGATCAATCTGGTCATGATGCCCATGTGGATTTTCTCCGGCGTCTTCTTTTCCTATGAACGCTTTCCGGCAATCACCCAACCCTTCATCAAGGCTTTGCCCTTAACCGCCCTCAATGATGCCCTTCGCGCCACTATCCTCGAAGGTGCGCCGTTAGCCGCCCAGGGTGGGCGAATACTGGTCCTCGCCATCTGGGGCGGCATTTCATTCGTGCTTGCTCTGCGGTGGTTTCGCTGGACTTAAGATTGCAGAACGAACGCCGTCGTCATACTCCATCCGGTCGCGTACAATGTCGGACGGATTTCACACACGACAATCATGAAATGCCATCTTCTGCTCATCGGCTTCTTGTGCGGAGCGGTCTCGATTGCCGCAGCCCAGGAGAAAACGCCGCAGAATGCCGCGGGTAATCGGAATGACGAGATCGCCCGCATTGTGGGTTACGCAACCACACGAGGCGGTGCTTTGGAGTTTCTCGAAACCCTGACTGACACCGTCGGCGGACGGGTTACTGGCAGCCTGCAGTCTTACGCCGCTTCCGACCTGATTCTCAAAACCCTCAAGGATGCAGGTTTCGAAACCGCCCACTTCGAGGAATACACCTTCGAATCCGGCTGGCAGCGGGGATCAGCTCGCGGTCAGGTAATCAGCCCTTCGCACGCTCCTCTTTACGTCGGTTCCTACGGCTGGGCGCCGGGCACCTCCGGACGCATCGAAGCGCCAGTCGTCGATCTTGGAACCCCTGCCAGCAACGATGTTCCGAAGACCGCGCAAGGCCTGCGTGGCGCCGCGGTCCTGGTCGACGTCCACAGCGTCGGCAATGCTCCCACTCCCGTCATGCGTGCCTTGATTGCACGGCGGCTTGCCCAAGCCGGGGCTGCGGCCATGCTGATTCCTTCCGACAAGCCTGACCGCATGCTTTACACCTCGGCCTACGGTCTGTATCCTCGCGCGCCGTTGCCAGTGCTTTCGGTGGGAAAAGAAGACACACTTTTCTTGCGTCGGCTGCTTGCCAAGGGGCCAGTGAAGATTGCTTTGGATATACAGAACACTTTCACCGGCGCGATGAAGGAACGCAATGTGATCGCCGACCTGCCCGGAACGAATCCAGAGGAGACAGTCCTCGTCGGCGCGCACTTCGATTCCTGGGATCCAGCTCAGGGTGCGGATGACAATGGTTCCGGCGTGGCCACAGTGCTTGAAGTGGCGCGCATTCTAAAATCCGTTGGAGTCAAACCACGATGCACTATCCGCTTTGCTTTCTTTTCCGGCGAGGAGGAAGCAAATCTCGGGTCGCGCGCCTACGTTGAAAAGCACCAGGCTGAACTTGATCGCCTGCGAGCGTTCTTGCTGATGGACGACGGCGCCGAAACGCCTCTCGGCTTTGCCACCAACGGTCGCGATGATCTGGTAGCGCCCCTTCAGAAAATTCTGCAGCCACTGGTTGGCTTGGGTGCAGGCAAGATTGATGCCGACGCCGACATGGAATCTGACAATGCATCGTTCATGGTGGTCGGCGTGCCCAGCCTTACCCTCCAGGTAGAACCGGGCGACTACGACATTCGTCACCACGCCATCACCGACACTTTCGATAAGATTGATCCACGAAAACTGGCTCTCGACACAGCGGTGATGGCTGTGGCCAGCTACGCTATTGCTAATGCAGAGAGTCGCCTCGGCCATCGTCTTTCGCCGGCAGAAGTGAAAGAACTTCTCAAGAGGACGGGGTTGGAATCAGCCCAGGATCTGCAATTTGGTCCGTTGGGGCCTTAACTTGCTGGCGCAAGTTGGGGCAGCCAGGATACTGTTCCTGCATGCTACAATTTGTTTGCTTTCCGGAAGGCAGTTTCCAGTTTCATGACGCCTGAGCGGGAGTAGTTCAGCGGTAGAACGCCAGCTTGAGCCGTTTAGCGGGCGTGAGGCGACCTGAGCGAAGCCAGGTTGCCGGGAGACCGCTGGCGAAATCCCGAAACGCAGTGAGGGATCTGTTGTATGAGCGGGAGTAGTTCAGCGGTAGAACGCCAGCTTCCCAAGCTGGATGTCGCCGGTTCGATCCCGGTCTCCCGCTCCAGTTTTTCAATCTCGCTTTCTTTGCGGACACTGCCTCAAGTGTGAAAGAATTCTACCTCGTCAACTCATCCTTTGAGGTTGTTCATGCCCGAACCAACTTATGAAGAACTGAAAGCTCGCTTGTCGGAACTGGAAAAACAGCAGGGAACACGCCGCACCGGAAGTCTGGAGTTCCGCGTCGGGGAAAAAGGCGGAGTCAGCGTGTATGGCCTGGGCCGCTTTCCGGTCACGCTTTATTACGAGCAATGGGTCCGTCTGCTCGATTCCGGCGACAAACTCCGGGAATTTCTCGAAGAGAACAAGGCGAAACTCAAGCTGAAAGGATGACGGGCGCACAAGAAAGGCCGGAGCAGCCCGCCGCCGCTCCGGCCCGGTGGCCGGTAGGCCTTTACATCAGGCCGCCAGGGCCTCCACGAACCGCTCGCACAGCGAAGTCTCAACAATGTAGTGTTTGAACGTGACCGGCGTGGTCAGATAGGGCCTCAGAATCTCTTCCACCTTGGGATATACGTCTCTCTCATACTTTTCAGCGTCCCACTTCTCCATCCATAGGGTCACCGTGATCGCCTTCTCCGTCTTGTTCTCCGGGAAGAAGGGCAGGATCTCCAGGAATCCCTTCTGCTCTTTCAAAATAGGCAGAACCTCGAGACGGATCGTCTTCACGAACTGTTCTTTCTTTTCCATCTTCGGCATGAACTCAACGATTCGGGCAAACATGTTGGAATCTCCTTTTCCTTTTGGAATGGGAGACCCGGAAGCTTCCTCACTTTTCCGGGGGAGTTTTCGAGTCAACATTTGATGCAGGATAGGCTCAGAAAAGACTCAAAGTCAGTGACATGCAGCACACATTCGCGTGACTGGACCGACCCGAGTTGAACTGGCCGCTATAATTTTGTTAGGACGGGATTGAGAACTGATAACTGAAACTGACAACTGACAACTGATATCAATCTCGGCGAGCCGCGACTACAATGTCCTCTGATGACATCTTGACTCTTCCGCCGCCCCCTGCGGACGCCCGTCTTCCCTACGGCACCGATCCCAACCAGTTTGGGGATTTACGCTTACCGAAAAGCCCCGGCCCGTTCGCAGTGGTGATGAATATCCATGGCGGCTTCTGGCGTGCCAAGTATGATTTGTTGCACGCCGGGCACCTTTGCGCCGCCCTCACTGCCAGGAATTTCGCCACCTGGAACGTGGAATACCGCCGCGTCGGCAACCCCGGCGGAGGTTGGCCGGGAACTTTTGAAGACATCGTCAGCGCTTACCGTTTTCTGCCGCAGATTGCCAAGCGTTACAACCTCGACACAACCAAAGTCGTTGTCATGGGCCATTCCGCTGGCGGACAACTGGCGCTTTGCCTCGCCGGGCACGAGTCAACGGTCAAGCGCTCCGTTTCCCTCGCTGGCGTGGTCGATCTCCAGCAAGCCTTCGACCTTCATTTGAGCAACGACGCCGTGGTCGAATTTCTTGGCGGCAAACCCAAAGATGTCCCCGAGCACTATCACG
Source organism: uncultured Acidobacteriota bacterium (assembly GCA_963759395.1). Taxonomy (GTDB): domain Bacteria; phylum Acidobacteriota; class Terriglobia; order Terriglobales; family Acidobacteriaceae; genus CAVWZH01. The sequence continues at coordinate 2,323,383 of CAVWZH010000007.1, forward strand.
AAGCCGACCCCATGCAACTGAAGATTCCCCAGGCAACGCAGTGGCTGATTCACGGCGCTGCCGACGACGTGGTGCCGGCATTCTTCAGCCGCAGCTATGCGGAAAAAAAGAGAGCTTCAGGCGAGGATGTTCATTATCTGGAAATTTCCACTGCAGGGCATTTCGATTTGATCGATCCGCACTCCACTGCCTGGCCCAAGGTCGAGGATACAGTCCGGCACCTTGTGGGTTTGTAGTTGAATGCAAAATCGCATTCGATCCTGTGCGTTTCTCTGTGCCCCTCTGTGTCCTCTGTGGTTAAGAGTTCTTCTCTAGGCGGAGTTCTCGGCTACGCTACATTCCTTAACACCAATGCCGAATTCTTCGATCCGAAGGCGATACAGTTGCACACCGCATGCTCCACCGCTCTTTGCCTTCCGGTATCCGGCACGTAGTCCAGATCGCATTCGGGGTCTGGAGTTTCCAGATTGATAGTCGGCGGAATACGCCCGCTCCGCATGGCGACAATTGTCGCCGCTACTCCTGCAGCGCCACACGCGCCCTGCGGGTGCCCAATTTGCGACTTCAACGCCGACATCGGCACGTCTCCCGCTCGTGCTCCCAAGACTAATTTCAAAGCACGAGTCTCAATGCGGTCGTTCAACTGCGTCGAAGTTCCATGTAAGTTGACGTAATTCACGTCGGACGCCGCAATCCCTGCTTCCGCCATGGCAAGTCCAATCGCTCGCGCCGGCTCTTCACCGCATTCCTGCAGACGTACGCGATGAAAAGCCTCGCAAGTGGAACCATAACCACGAATCTCAGCCAGCATCTGCGCGCCGCGGGCACGAGCGTGCTCGTATTCCTCGAGCACAAACATCCATGCTCCCTCTGCCAATACGAAGCCATCTCGATTTACGGAAAAAGGTCGTGACCCTCGCTCCGGCGCATCGTTCCACGAGTCCGTCAGAATCTTCATCAGAATGAAACCCTTCACGATGCCCAGGGCAATCGGCGCGTCCGCTCCCCCACTCAACGCCATGTCCAGGCGTCCCGCCTGTATCTGCCGCACAGAATAGCCCAGGGCGTCTGTGGAAGAAGTACAACCGGTCGTAACCATGTGGCTCGCACCGAGCAGACCGAAACGCACGCTCAGGTCGCTGGAAAGCGTCCCCATCACTCCGGTCGGCACGCAAAATAGACTCATCTTCTTGTATTCCTGATGAAAGAACAGACGGTATTGTTCCTCGGTAAACTCCTGCGATCCTCCTCCTGAACCCAGGATCACTCCGAAACGCCGCTTCTCCTCTAGCCTCAAGGAATCCTGATCCAGCCCGGCCTCGCGCAATGCCTCGCTCCCCGCCGCCAGTGCCAGAGGCAGCACCCGCGATACGTGCTTTCGCTCACGTTTCTCTACCCACGCGAGCTCATCGAAGTCCCGCACTTCGCCTGCGATTTGCACCGGGATCTCCGCCGCGTCAAATCTTGAAATCCGGCGCACGCCGCTGCGCCCCGCAAGGATCGCTTCTGAAAAAGACGCATTCCCGATGCCGTTGGGGCTAACCACACCCATTCCCGTGATCACGACTCTTCGTCTCAAGCCCAGCTCCCCGCCCGCCTCTTAGGAGGACGAGCTAAATGCTCATTTCAGCTTACCCCGGATGCACGGTGGGCGTACGACCGCCGTGTTAAGAGAGTGTCATTCCTAACACTTCCATCGCCCCACTGCAAGTCCGCCGTGATCTGAAACTCTTTCCATCTCTATCTTGACGTAAGCATCTCGCAAGCCCCGCGCTTTTACCAGCGGGGCGAGAGCCTGTCCTGAGCGAAGGCGAAGGCGGTCTGGCGCGCAGCATTACGAGGCAAGAAGATAAGCTGGACCGCACAGCCCATTTTCTACCCACCTAACCTTAGTAACTTTCCCTAATTTTTTCCCGATCTAGAATCTCTAGAGCACGTGGACCGGATGGAAGATCAAAACCTTATAGCCGACAACCAGATATCTGCCCTGGGCGCTTCGGTCCCGATTCGGGAAATCGAAGGGCGCGAGTGGTGGCTCTGGGCTTTTGCCGTTGCAGTAACCCTGGTTCTGCTATTGGGCATTGTCTCTTTAACCATCCCCGGCCTGCATTTGCGCCCGGGCAGCACTGACTGGCTCGATCTTAAGGAATGGATACGCGGCCTGGCAGCTCTGGTGCTCATGTTCGATGTCTACACCCTCTACCAGCACTTGCAGATTCAGCGCATCCGCCGCCAGCTCACCGAACGCGACCAGCTTTTTCAACTGATCACGGAAAATGCCGCCGACATGATCGCTGTAGTCGATGCTGATGGCAAACGGCTTTACAACAGCCCCGCATACCAGTGGGTGCTTGGCTATTCGTCCGAAGAATTGAGGACTACATCACCGATTGACCAGATTCACCCGGAGGATCGCCAGCGCGTGCTCCAGGCTGCAGAAAAGGCCCGTCTTACCGGACGAGGGGAGAGGCTGGAATACCGAATTCGTCACAAAGATGGCTCCTGGCGCATTCTCGAGTCGACCGCCAGCGCCATCCCGAGCCCTAAGGGCGGCACAGCAGGACTTGTGATTGTGAACCGCGACATTACCGAGCGCAAGCTGGCGGAGCAGATGCTGGCCCACGCTTCCTTCCATGATGGATTGACCAATCTTCCCAACCGCACCCTTTTTCTCGACCGCTTGCAGCATGCATTGACGTTGGCACAACGGCATCCCAATTATAAGTTTGCGGTTCTCTTCATTGACGTCGATCAATTCAAGGTCATCAACGACAGCCTTGGCCATTCGCAAGGAGACGAGTTGCTGATTCAGGTGGGGCAAAGACTGACCGCCTCGCTTCGCGGGATGGATACTGTCTCCCGCCCTCAAGAGCCAGGTCGTTTACCTGCTGTGGCCGCCGACGACACGCTGGCCCGGCTGGGCGGCGATGAGTTTACCGTTCTGGTGGACGACATTCGCGATCCCAGCGACGGTATTCGCGTGGCGCAGCGAATCCAGGAAAAACTGGCAGCCCCGTTTCCGGTGGCAGGCCAGGAAGTCGTCGTGACCGCCAGCGTGGGCATAGCCCTGAGCAATCCGGTGTCGAAAGCTGAAGAACTGCTGCGGGATGCCGAGATCGCCATGTACCGTGCCAAGCAAGCCGGGAAGGCCCGCTGCGAGCTTTTCGATCCCACTATGCATTCCGCCGCAGTCAAGCGGCTAAGGCTCGAAACCGATCTGCGCAAAGCCCTCGAACTCGACGAATTCAGCGTCTTCTACCAGCCCATCGTTTCGCTGCAGACGGGCAAAATCTGCGGATTCGAGGCTTTAACTCGCTGGCAACGCCCCTCGGGTGTGGTCATGCCTAACGACTTCATTCCAGTCGCTGATGAAACTGGGCTCATTCTCCCTATGAATCGCTTGCTGATGCAGCAAGCTTCGCGGCAACTGGTGTTGTGGCAGTCGCAGTTTCCCTCGGACCCGCCGCTCGTCATGAGCGTAAACATCACATCCAAGCAATTTGCCCAACCGGAGTTGGTTGCCGAGATAGCGTTGATACTGGAAGAAGCGGGCCTCCCGCCTCAGAATTTTCAAGTGGAGATCACAGAGACGATCGCCATGGGTGACGAGAAAAGGGCCGAGGAAATGCTTTCCGAGTTCAAGGACCTTGGCGTCCGCGTCAGCATCGATGATTTCGGCACGGGTTATTCCTCGCTAAGCCGCCTGCGTCGCTTCCCGGTTGATTCCTTAAAGATCGACCGCGCCTTCATCTGCAATATGGACAGCGACCCTGAAAGCCGCGAAATGGTCCGCCTCATCATCATGCTGGCACACAACCTTGGCCTGAAAGTTGTCGCGGAAGGCGCGGAAACCGAGGAACACGTGAAGCAACTGCAGCAACTCGGCTGTGAAATGGCGCAAGGTTATTTCTTCTCCCGTCCGGCCGATCCGCATTCGATGTCAACCCTGTTGGGGTATTTTCGGCGCGATGCTCCCGCGCATCCACGCCAATCAGTAGCTCCTCTGTAACTAAGCGCTTCTCTGTGTCCTCTGTGCCCCCTGTGGTGAAGATGACGTGTTCTCCTCCGTGAACTCTGTGGCCTCCGTGGTTACTCGGTCTTCGCTTCCAGCTTCAGCTAACCCCGCGAGTACCGTATATAATCGGGCGTTTCACGAACGAGGAAATCTGTGGCCTACGAAGACTTGCGGGAATGGATTGCTGCGCTCGACCGCGCCGGCGAACTGAAGCGCATCCGTACCGAAGTCGACCCCATTCTGGAAGTGGCCGAAATCACCGATCGTGTATCAAAGTCTACGTGGGGACAGCCGCCCTCGGCTGTCCGGGCGAGCGAAGCTCGCCAATCAGCGGGCGCCCCACCCTTGTCGCGTTCTTTGCCACCGGGTGGAAGCGCTCTCCTCTTCCAAAACCTCAAAGGTCATCCCGGCCAGCAACTTCTCATCAACCAATTCGGCTCAGCGCGCCGCATGAACCTTGCCCTGCAAGTCGATTCGCTCGATGAAATTGCGGACCGCATCCGCGTCTTCATGGACGTCAAATCCCCGCAAGGTTTCCTCGACAAAGTCAAAATGCTCCCGCTTCTCGCACAGATGGGGCAATTTTTCCCGAAGACTGTCACTACCGGGCCCTGCAAAGAAGTCATACGCAAGGACAATTTTTCGCTGGATTGGCTTCCCATCCTGCAGTGCTGGCCGAAGGATGCCGGCCGCTTCATCACCCTGCCGTGCGTCGTCACCCGCGATCCCAAGACCGGTAAGCGCAACGTCGGCATGTATCGTTTGCAGGTGTATGACGAGCGCACCACGGGTTTACATTGGCAGCGGCAAAAAGTCGGCGCGGAGCACTACCGCGAAACCCTGCGCCGCGCGGCCCAAAACACACGGGAGGGTGCCCCATCCTTCCCCGGTTTTGGGAAGGGTGGGGATTTGTCCGCCGCGGTCGACATCATGGCGCGCACCTCCGGGGGCTCGGTACTTGCCGAGGGCAACCAGCCATCCGGCAAAATGGAAGTCGCGGTCGCCATCGGTACTGATCCTGCGATCACCTTTTCTGCCATCGTCCCTGCGCCGCCCGAGGTCGAGGAGTATCTGATCGCCGGCTTCCTCCGCCAGAAGCCGGTGGAACTGGTGAAATGCGAAACCGTCGATCTCGAAGTTCCCGCCAGCGCCGAAATCATTCTCGAAGGCCACGTTCATCTCGACGAACTCCGCAGCGAAGGTCCTTTCGGCGATCACACCGGTTTTTACTCGCTCGAAGATCTCTATCCCGTTTTTCACGTGAGCTGCATCACGCATCGCAAAGATCCCATTTATGCGACCACCATCGTCGGCAAACCGCCGCAGGAAGACGCCTGGATGGGCAAAGCCGTCGAACGCATTTTTCTGCCGCTGATGAAGCTCACCATCCCCGAACTGGTCGATATCAACTTGCCGATCGAGGGCGTGTTTCACAACCTGATGATTGTCTCGATCCGAAAATCGTATCCCGGACAAGCCCGCAAGGTGATGAACGCGATCTGGTCGCTCGGCCAGGCCATGTTCACCAAATGCATCATCGTCGTGGACGAGGATGTCAACGTGCAAGATATCGGCGACGTGACGCTGAAGGTGCTCAACAACATCGATCCCGAGCGCGACATTCAATTCACGCTGGGGCCGATCGATTCGCTCGACCACGCTTCGCGCTTGCCCAACTACGGATCGAAAATGGGCATCGACGCCACCCGCAAGTGGGCCAGCGAAGGCTTTAGCCGTCCCTGGCCCGACGAAATTCGTGATGGACGCGAAGAACCAAGGCTCTGGTCGACAGCAAGTGGAAGGCGCTGGCAAAAGAGCTGGGGATCGAATAAGGCTCTCAGCGATCAGCCCTCAGCATTCAGCCGAAACCTGTCATCCTGAGTGGCTTCAGCCGCGAAGGATCTCACGTTGCAATCCATCGCCTCCGCGGCGTACCGGCTCGCCACACCCTATCGACCGCATCGGCACTTTCGACCCAGGTAAGATTCTTCGGGACTGAAGTCCCTCAGAATGACAATGACTTTCGTTGGAGGCGATTTCAAGATCGTTGCATTGGCCCCAACAGAAAAGGCGCAAGCCGGAAGGCCTGCGCCTGATTTCTTAACCCTATACTTTCAGAGTAGCAAATTGGGCAGGGTAAATGGGACATGGAGCCGAGGTTTATATTTCCGGCAGAATGATGGAGTTAGGGGATTTTGGAGGCGCGCGGGGGCTTGACAAGATTGGGGTGGTTGCACCGGAGATGGTGCAATTGTCTTTTATGCCCTCTGAAGAGGACGGCGTGCCGTCATCCCAGGTCTCGCAAAAGCGGCGAGACCCTTCGACTGCGCTCAGGGCAGGCTCTGGGGCACCCGGCGCGGAAATTCCTCGACGGGCCAGTGGCGGTTTATGCTGGCAAGGGATCCCCTTCGACTTCGCTCAGGGCAGGCTTTCGACTGCGTAGCGGCTTGGCAAGGCCAAGCCGCTGCTTCGCTCAGGATGACAATGGCGCGTGCCGTGGTTTGCCAGCCCGAGCGAGCGTGAGTACAATCCGTAGGCCAAAAAATCAGGAGGAAATATGAAGAACACGATTGCGGTTGCGGTACTGTGCCTGCTTGCTCTGTCACTGGGGATTGCTCAACCGGCGTTCGCCAAGATGGGCGGCGGAGGTGCGGACGAGATCAAGAAGCTGGAGCAGGACTGGGCGGCGGCGACGGTGAAGGATGGCCCGGCTGCGGTGGATAAATACGAAGCCGATGACATCATGTCAGTCGATCCGACCGGACGGGTGACGGACAAAACGCAAGACAAGAAGGATTTGAGTTCGGGCGACCTGAAGTTCCAGTCCATAGTGGTGAGCGATCTGACGATCCACGTATACGGGAGCACGGCTGTGGTGATCGGCACCAGCACTATAAAGGGAAGCTATAAGGGGCAGGACATTGGCGGCGCGTATCGCTACACCGACGTGTGGGTGAAGCGGGGCGGGAAATGGCAGGCGGTCGCGTCGCAGTCGACCAAGGTGCAGCCGTAGGCGCCTGTGCTGTCATCCTGAGCGGAGGGGAAGTGCGCTTGCGCACTTCCCTGGAGTCGAAGGCCTGGCGGGTGGCCCAGGTTGCCGTGAAACACGCATTCCGCCTGAATCTTGGGGTGCCCCATGTTTGCCCGGTTTTGGCAAACATGGGACCCGGTCCGAAGATACGAAACCAGACTTTGCTCGGGGCTTCGGCGAAATAGGGCTGGTCGTCCCTGGCGCTTCCGCATTGCTCGAAATGACAATCTAGTGATAGGTACGGCCCCGACCTGACCCTGGAGAAAGCGGAGGGACAAGGACGGGGCACCCCCGCACGGAAATTCCTCGACGGGCCAGTGGCGGTGCATGCTGGCAAGGGGTCCTTCGACTGCGTGACGGCTCGGCGGGGCCAAGCCTCTACTCCGCTCAGGATGACAATTTCGGGCGGCAGGGGATCCCCTTTGACTCCGCTCAGGATGACAATTTCGGGCGGCAGGGATCCCCTTCGACTTCGCTCAGGGTGACAATGTGGCGTGCGCGGGATCGATCGAATAGAAACCCCACCCAAGCGAAGCTTGGACGGGGCACCCGCTTGGTCTGACCAACGTGCATCAGATTGTGGGGCTACATCCTACCGCCGTGGCCGCGGCTGATACCTTCTAGCGGCACCAAAGTCGATCAACAATAGTGTGACCGCCTCGGCTGGAGCGTGACGGCGGTCACTGCGCATCGTTTGCCACGGCAGGACAATCCAATTAAGGGAAGTGTGATGGGGGCTTTATGCTGGCCAAGTGTGCCAACCCGTCATGCACCGCATTGTTCCACTATCTTCATGAAGGAAGACTTTTTCGGTTGGAAGCCGACCCGGAATTAATCCCTTTCGTCGACGCTTATGCAGCGGCCTCAGCAGCCAGGTCGAGTACTACTGGCTGTGCAACCGCTGCGCGGAATCCATGGCGCTGCGCCTTGGGCAAGATGGAAAAGTAGTTACGGTTCCGCACCCGGGCGGTGACCGCAGCAAAGTCGAGGATCTCGCCATCATCTCCCGGCACAAAAATATGCTGCTGAGAAGCGTAACTCTCGGTCGTAGAATAGAAGACAGGCACTCAGCAAGGAGGCCAGTATGGCACTTGCGATCCTGATCGTCGTGCTCTTGGTAGTCGGCTCCCTGATTCCTGAGCGGCACGAGATTCGGATTATCCGGTAAGCCGGAGTCATTCGCGGTTGCAACAAAACCCCGCCCAAGCGGAGCGGGGACGGGTCACTCCCTCATACATACTCCCAAACATCTAAGCTGGTTTTTCTAAGCTGCTGCGATGCCGAGCAGTCAGGAGCGGCTTGCGTCGCGGCCGGACGCGTAGTAGCCTTGTCGTCCAAGCTTGGAACCTAGGAGACTTCTATGACGCAGCAGAAGACTTGTGCCCACATCCCCTGCCTCTGTGTTGTGGCTGAAGGCGAAGAATATTGCGGCGAGATTTGTAAAGATGCGGGATCAGGCGACGTGGAAATCGCTTGCGAGTGCGGACATGCCAGTTGCCCCTTGACCGCCTCGGAAGAAAACGTGGCGTAGAGGGTCACCACAATATCAGTTAGGAGCACCTGCCACCGCGCGCTCTTCCGCCGGCTGGGCGGTAACGTCTCTGACCAGATCGTGCTTCAGGGCGGGTTCGCCGTTCTTGGGCTCAACCACCTTCACGCGACGCGCCGCCATGTTCACAGGATCGATGCGTGCAACCTCGCCATTTTTCACTTCCACCTGAAAACGAAACCAGTCGGTACGGTACAAGCGTCCGGAGGCGAAAAAAGTGGCGGAGACGGCGATACCGCCCTGAAATTCGTCTCCCGCCGCGGCGATCAGCCGTTTCTGGATATCATCTGTCCACGTCCGGCCGCCGACCAGCGGCTCATTCAGCAGGCAGCGCAGAGAAGGCACAGCGAGCGCGAGCTTGCGCAGTTGCACCATCTGCAGGAGCACGGAAATCTTGGCCAGGTTGGTCACAATAATTTTGGCGTCGCCAGCCGCGGTTCTTTCCAGTTTGATATGCAATTCGGGCGACCACTCGCGCTCGAACTCTTCACGAGCCAGCGCCAGACTCTTGTCTGTGGTTCTTGCATAGCGCAGGGTGGCCCGAGCCAGGATAATGCTCAGGATCGTGGTCACCATGGTAGTGAGCAGGGGAATGTACGCCAAAATGCTGGAGACCGGGATCGTCCATTTCAGGTGCATGGGGCAGTCTAGCCAGACCATCCAGCCAAGCCCAGATGCGCCTGGTATCAGTGCCGAACAGGACGTGGTATTAGAGCCTTCGTAACCGGAGGGTAACCATTTCGTGGAATCCCACCCTTGCGCACAGAACCCGCAAGGATGGGCCACCCGGCCAACGGCTCAAGGCGGGCCTTCCAGAGTACTTACTCGCCGGTTCCGTCGAGCGCAATTATGTAGGGTTTGGGGGCCGCGGATACTACGATGGTCACGTTGCCAATGCGGGGCCCAGTGATAGCGGGCTTAAACGTCACCTGGATTGTGCATTGCGCGCCCGGCTTCAGCGCGGCGCCGCAATCGTTAGTCTGATCGAAGTCGATGCCAGAAGCGATGATGCGATCGAAGGAAACTTCGGCGGCTCCGCGGTTGGTGAGGGTCGCGGCTTTAGGTTGACCGGTTGTGCCGACTGCTTGCGAGCCGAAGTTCAGAGCGGCAGGTGCGAGGGTGAGTTGCAATTGATTCGTAATCTGCTGATGTGGCCGAACATCCGCATCTTGCGCTCCCGCAATGAGCACTAACGTGATGCAAACTGCGTGGGCGGGCCAGAGTTTCACGAGTCCCCCGAGGGAAGGAAGCATTGTAACGAAGCATGGCCCCGGCAACGGGAGACGCGGAAGGGGCGCAAGCCGCTATTTCGGTTTTTCCGTGGGTGCGGGGGCAATCTCCACCTGGGCGGGTTTGTCGGACTTTCCCATATCTACTGCGACGACACCTAAGTCTCCGGCGCCGTCGAGGCCTTCGACCACGCGGGTTTCCTGGTTTTCTCCAGCGCCCGGGCGCACCGTATCAACGCTTTCGACGGTGACGCGCAGGCCTGCGCCAGGATCACCGGGATTGGGTTGCTCGACTTGCTGTTTGGTGACCTCGCCGCCATCGGGACGAGCCTGGCGAACGGTAGTGATTCGTTGATTCAAGTGCAGGCTGCCGTCGGGAGTCGCGCCGGGAATGTCGGGGGAGTATTTTTCGACCGTCTCGCGCTGCTCGCCGCTGGCATTCTCGATCTCTTTATGAATGGTGCGGGAAATCACTGACATGTTGCCTTCGGAATCGGGGCGCAAAACTTTTTCTTCTGTAGTGCGCTGTTCGCCGTCCTGGGTGATGGTGCCTTCCCGGGTTTCGCCAGTCTGCCAGTTGCCGTTGCCATCGGAAACGAGGGTGGACTTCTGGTATGTAGTGGACTTGTCGCTAACTTTAGTCTGGTGCTCGATGATCTGAGTGGCCGCGGTCAGGCCTCCGTTGGCGCTGGGGACGAAGACCGTGGTGTGCGTTTCCTGCGCATTCGGGCTGGTCGGCTTTGTATCGGCCACTTCGCGACGCACAAGCTGCATGTCGCCATTGATATCGGGATTGGAAGTGGCGCGCACGACCTTGACTTCGCCACCGGGCAGGCTCTGACTCTCCGACTCCGTCACCTGGCTGAGGGCTCGTTCACCGTTCGGCCCGCGAGTATAGGTCCGCTGGATGGTGCGCGTGGTCGATGCGTTCACTTTCACAGTCTCAGTCTCGGTATCGAGATAAGGCTCGTAGCCTCCGTTTGGACCGAGGGCTTCGACGCTGTGCGAGTCCTTCGTCTGGTTGCCTGATTTCGCGTGCGAGTCGTTGATGCGGGTGGCGTTTTCATTCGTAATGTTCACATCGGTTGAACCGGTCCAGGATTTATCCGAATCGCTGGAATCGGGGCTCTGGGCGTATGAGGGGAGGGAAAGCCCACACAGCACAAGCAACAGAGCCAAACGAGCCAGGATATCCAGGGGTCGCGATTCCATCGAAAACTCCGAAAACATATGGTCAGCCCGAGGGCTAGACCGATTGTCCCCTCTCAAGCCGCGCGTTGTCTAGACCATATGTGGACCGGGTTTCGGTTGATGCGGCACAGTCTAGAATGGAAACGCCTAGACGTCGAAATACGAGATGCGGGTGCCAGAGTGAAGATCATCGGGATTGTCGGCGGAATTGCCCCGGGGTCGACTGTCGATTACTACCGCCGGATCATTACCGCGTACCAGAAACAACAAACGGACGGCAGCTATCCCGCGATCATCATCAACAGCATTGACCTCACCAAGATGATTGGTCTGATCGAGGCCGATCGGCTCGCGGAAGTGACGGAGTATCTGGTGGACGAAGTACAGCGGCTGGCGGTGGCGGGGGCTGAATGTGGGCTGTTGGCCTCGAACACTCCACACATCGTTTTTGATGGAATCGCGGTGCGCTCGCCGATTCCACTGGTCAGCATCGTCGAAGCTACGTGCGAGGAAGCGAAAGCGTTGAGGCTGAAGCGCCCCGGCCTGTTCGGCACTCGATTCACCATGGAAGGGCGATTTTATCCCAATGTCTTCACAAGGGCAGAGATGACGGTGGTCGTGCCGCAGCCAGACGAGCAAGCCTATATCCACGAGAAATATTTCGCAGAATTCGTGAAGGGTAGCTTTTTGCCCGAAACCCGCGCGAGATTGTTTGAGATCGTGGACCGCATGATTGAGCGCGACAAAATCGATGGATTGATTCTCGGGGGGACAGAATTGCCGCTGGCCTTGCGCGACTCCAGCCATCGCGGCATTCCACTTCTGGACACAACCGGGATTCACGTGAAGGCGATCGTGGCTAAAGCGATGTCGTGAGGGCAATCGCTAGGGAGCGACGGGCAGCTTGATCGTCTCCTTGGCAGTGGCGAGGACGATGGCGGTTCTCGTGCGGGCGACGCCATGTTTGGCCTTCAATTCTTGCGCCAAGATCCGGTTCAGGTCCAGGGTGCTGCGGCAGCGCACTTTGAGCAGGTAATCGTCGTCGCCAGCGACGTGATGGGCCTCGAGAACCTCTTGCATCTTGCCGATGGCCTTCAAGAAGGCTGAACGCGACCGCTGACTCTGAAGCGTAACGGAAACAAAAGCCAGCAAGGGATAGCCGAGCTGATCGGGATCGGGAAGCGCGGCGTATCCGCGGATCACGCCTTCCTTTTCGAGCTTGCGGACACGGTCGGCACTGGCGGGCGCAGAAAGGCCGAGGAGTTGGCCTAGTTCCGCCCAGGTGGCGCGTCCGTGTTCCATAAGGAAGGCAATCGCCTTCATATCCAAGGAATCCATTGATAACCTCCTACGAAACATAGGCGTTTGCCATAGTGTTCACTCGAATGATAGGCTATGTCAAGTAATACCTCGAACTCCTATGACAAAGTATGATGCGACCTTCGATAGCTGTGACAAAGCGCTGTTTGGCGACCTTTTTCATCGTGCCGGATCGCACATTCCGAGCGGTGTAGCGGTTCTGGCCGCGGCCGATCCTCAAGAGGGTCCGTTTGGCTTTATGGTCAGCACGCTGACGGTGGTTTCGATCGATCCACCACTGATCTCGGTCTGCGTGGAGCGGACCGCAAGAGGTCTGGCAAAACTGCGGCGAGCAGGCGGATTCTCGGTCAACTTGCTGGGTGAGGAACACGCGGACCTGGCTATGCGTTTTGCCAAACACGGAAGCGAGCATTTCAAGGAGTTGGCCTGGAGTCTGGATGAATCGGGCGTTCCCATCCTGGATAACGTGGTGACGAGCCTTGTTTGCGAAATTGAGCAGGAGATTCAGGCAGGAGATCATCAGATCTTGATTAGTAAAGTCAAGCGGCTGATGTTGCACGGGGGACGGCCACTAGTTTATTGGCGCCGCGCATTTCAGCGGGTTCGACCTGGAATACCCCTTTCCTGGAGGGTGCCGCCACGCTCGAGAAGTTCGTAGCGGACTGGGAGTCGGGGATACTGCCGAAAACGCGCTGGACGCATGGAGCGCATGTCGCCGCCACGGCCTTCTACGCCTTTGACCATACGCCGGAAGGTGTCTACGAAAGGATGAAGAAAGGCATTCTTCATTTCGCCGGCTGTGTCGGCATCCAGAACACCGAAACCAGTGGGTATCACGAATCCTTGACGCGTTTCTGGGCGAACCGGCTGAGTGAATTCGTGCGGAGAGGGCAGTTTTCGTCACGGCTGGAGGCGGCGCGGGCCGCGATAGCCGAGTTCGGCGAAGATCGCGATCATTACCGGTTGTACTACAGCTTTGATGTCGCGCATGACCGTCGGGCACGGCGGGAGTGGATCGCGCCGGACCGGCAGCCGCCGGTCTCTGCCTACGGTCCGAAAAGGGCGTAAGCGCAAACGGAACGTGCGATTACCGGAGTTTGCCGGTCGGGAGGCGGCAAGCGCTGCCATCCGTTATACTAATGTTCATGCCGGTCTTGAAGGACATCGCGGCCATCGCCAAAGGCATGAGCATTACCTTTCGGGAAATGTTTCAGCCCACGATTGTGGAAAACTATCCCGACGGGCCGGGGCCGCTGAAGGGCGCCAAGTTCGAGGAGCGTTTTCGCGGAATGCACGTGCTGCAGCGAGACGAAAACGGCCTGGAAAAGTGTGTAGCCTGCTTTTTGTGCGCGGCTAACTGCCCCTCGAATTGCATCTATATCGAAGCGGCGGAGAACACTGCCGAGCACCGGGTGAGCGGGGCGGAGCGCTACGCCAAGGTTTATAACATCGACTACAACCGCTGCATTTTTTGCGGATATTGCGTAGAAGCCTGTCCCACGGACGCGATCACGCACGGACACGGTTTTGAGCTGGCCACGTTTAATGCGAGTAACCTCGTGTACCGCAAGGAGCAGATGCTGGCGCCCGCGCCAGCACACATGGGAGCCAACGCGGTGTTCAATCAGGCGGAAGTAGAAGTGGGGATGCCGCCGCTGCCGGTGCCGGGGAGCTGAGAGTTCGATCGATTGGGTGCAAAGTCATACCACGCCGGTCCCCAGCGGGCCGGCGTTTGTGCATGAAGAGCAGCTCTTAGCTATTGGCTCTTGGCTTTTAGCTGGTCGGATGAGCTATCAGCAGTTTGCTCACAAGAAGTGCAGTGTCGTCGGGGCATCGTTTCTGCCGAGTGTGGTTATGAGTTTGGAGCTAAGAAGCCAAAAGCTAAGAGCTAAAAGCTGATGTCTGACTTCCTACAAACCGTGCGGGAGCGCGTCGTCATCTACGACGGCGCGATGGGGACGAATATTCAGAAGCGCAACCCCACTCTGGATGACTACTGGGGCAAAGAGAATTGCAGCGAAGTGCTGGTGTTGAGCCGGCCCGATATTATTCGCGACATTCATGCGGACTTTTTCCGCGTGGGCTGCGATGTCGTGGAGACCGATACATTTGGCGGCTCTCGGATCGTCTTAGCAGAGTTCGATCTGGCGGACCGGGTGGCAGAGATCAACATAAAGGCCGCGCAGCTAGCTAAGGAGGTGGCGGAGCAGTTTTCGACCAAAGACCATCCGCGATTCGTTGCTGGATCGATGGGTCCGACCACCAAACTGCCGTCACTGGGGCATATCAGTTTCGACGAGATGGTGGCGGCGTATGAAGAGCAGGCGTTGGCGTTGATCGAAGGCGGCGTGGATATTCTTTTGGTCGAGACGGCGCAGGACTTGCTGCAAGCCAAGATCGCAACTGTCGGCGTGCTTGAAGCGATGAAGAGGGCGGGGAAGCTGCTGCCTGTGCAGGTGCAGGTCACGCTGCAGGAATCGGGCACGATGTTGTTGGGCACCGAGATCAGCGCGGCGCTGACTACGCTTGAGCCGTTCGACATCGATGTGATCGGTCTGAACTGTGCCACCGGGCCGGCAGAGATGAACGATGCGGTGCGTTTCCTGGGGGCGAATTCCACCAAACAGGTGTCGGTGCTGCCGAACGCCGGGCTGCCGCAGAATGAAGGTGGGCGCGCGGTTTACAAATTGACGCCGGCCGAACTCGCGCAATTCCACAAGCACTTTGTGCAGGATTATGGCGTGCGCGTTGTGGGCGGATGCTGTGGCACGACGCCTGAGCATCTGAAGGCCGTCGTCGAAGCGGTTTCGGGAGTTGAGCCGGCAAAGAGGGAAGTGAAACCGGTGGCGGCCGCTTCGAGCGCCTACACATCGGTTCCGCTTGATCTGGATCCCAAGCCGCTGATCGTTGCGGAGGAAATGAATACCACCACGCGAGTGGAACATTTCCGCAATCTGGTGCGCGGCAAGAAATACGACGACATTCTTACTCTCGCCAAGAAGCTGGTAAACGACGGCTCGCACATGCTGGACCTCTGCTGCGCGATTGTTGGAGAAGACGAAAAGGGCTATATCACTTCGATTCTGGAGAAGATTGCAACCCGCGTCCCAGCCCCGGTGCTGGTGGATTCCACGGAAGCCGATGTGGTGGAAGAGGCGCTAAAGCGAATTCCGGGAAGGGCCATCATCAATTCCATCAATCTGGAAGATGGCGAGAAGCGGACATCCAAAGTGCTGCCCATGGCGAAGCGCTACGGCGCGGCGGTGATTGCGCTGACCATCGACGAAGAGGGCATGGCGCTGACCGCGGAGAAGAAAGCGGCAATCGCGCGCCGAATCCATGATCTGGCAACGACAAAATATGGGTTGCATCCGACGGATCTGATTTTCGATGCGCTGACTCTGCCGATTTCGACGGGACAAGAGGAATATCGTTCGGCCGGAATCGAGACACTGAAGGCAATCGAGCGGATCAAGAAAGAACTGCCCGAAGTGAAGACGATCCTGGGCGTGAGCAATATTTCGTTCGGGCTCGATGTGTATCCGCGGCGGGTGTTGAATTCGGTGTTCATGCACGAGGCGGTTAATCATGGCCTCGATATGGCCATCGTTAACTACACCAAGGTCTATCCGTTATACAAGATTCCTCACGAAGAAGTTGAGCTGGCGCGCAAGCTGATTTATCGCGACGAGTCGGCCGGCGATCCGCTGCAAGTTTACATGGCGCATTTCGCGGGCATGAAAGGCAAGCCCCAGGCGACGACCACGGCGCACGTGGAAACGCTCTCGATCGAAGACAAGCTGAAGTTCGCCATCATCAACGGGGAGAAATCGGTGGGCGAGGGTGCGCAGAAGAAATCGCTCGATGAGTTGCTGGAAGAAGCGCTCACTGAGTACACGCCACTTGACTTGATCAACACCGTGCTGCTGGATGGGATGAAAACGGTGGGCGATCTGTTTGGGGCGCGCAAAATGCAGCTGCCTTCAGTGCTCGATTCGGCGGGAGTGATGAAGGCGGCGGTGGCCTATCTCGAACCGAAGATGGAAAAGAAGACTGACTCGCAGAAGGGGACCATCGTGCTGGCCACGGTGAAGGGCGACGTGCACGACATCGGGAAGAATCTGGTCGACATCATTTTGTCGAACAACGGCTACAAAGTAGTGAATCTGGGGATTAAGCAGCCGGGGGATACGATCATCAAGGCGGCGCAGGAACATAAAGCCGATGCGATCGGGCTGAGCGGGCTGCTGGTGAAGTCGACGCTGGAAATGAAGTATGTGATTCAAGACCTGGAGCGGCAGAAACTGGAGTTTCCTGTGATTTGCGGGGGAGCAGCACTGACCCGCAAGTATGTGGAAGACGATTTGCGCCGCGAGTATTCGAACGCCGTGTTCTACGCCGATGACGCTTTTGGCGGCCTGCACATCATGCAAGACCTGGCCGCGGCGGATGGCAAGAAAGACGCGCGCCTGCAGGAAGGGCGCACGGTGAAGGAGTACGCGAAAGCGGTCGCGGTGGATGAAGAGACTGGACCGGTGTTTGCCGAGCGGAGCCCGGTAGTGAGCGATGCGCCGAATATTCCCGTGCCTCCGTTCTGGGGCGTGCGGGTGAAGAAAGACTACGACCTGCGCGAAGTGTTTTGCTATATCAACGACACGGCGTTGTTCAAGAATCAGTGGCAGTTGAAGACGGCGTCGCAGGAAGATTATGTGCGGTTGGTGGAGGAAAAGTTTCGTCCGATCCGGAAGCAACTGGAGGAGGAAGTGATCGCCAGCGGGTTATTCGAGCCGCAGGTGGTATGGGGATATTTTCCAGCGCAGAGCGACGGGAATGACGTGGTGGTGTATGAGGCGGAAGTGGCTGGGAGTGCCGAGCTGCGCTCGGCTGGACAGCCGGGGGCGGCTGTCCCCACGCAGGCACGGGAGTTCTTGAGGTTTACCTTTCCCCGGCAACGAGAGGGACGGCGGCTTTGTATATCCGATTTCTTTGCCGCAAAATCATCCGGCAAAATGGACGTGATCGGCCTTTCCTTGGTGACGATTGGGCCCAAGGCTTCGGTTGAGACCCAGCGGTTATTCGAGGGCGGGGAGTACACCAAGTATCTCTACCTGCATGGGCTGAGCGTGGAAACGGCCGAGGCGCTGGCCGAATATCATCACAAACTGATGCGCGCGGAGCTGGGGATTGCGGGGGAAGATTCTCCGCACATTCGTGACCTGTTCCATCAGAAATATCGCGGGTCGCGGTTTTCGTTTGGATATCCGGCGTGTCCGAATCTCGAGGACCAGACCAAGCTGTTTGCTCTGCTGCACCCGGAAGAAAACGTCGGCGTGCGGCTGACGTCGGGATTTTTGCTCGACCCGGAGCAGTCGACGTCGGCGATTGTGGTGCATCATCCGGGTGCGAAGTATTTTGTGGCTTGAAAATCGGACGGCTCAAGACGCCCAAGGGTCGAAATACGAAACACCCGTTGGCGCAAGATGGCCGGTGTCGCGCGTGACCAGCGTAAGGTCGTATTGCAGGGCCGTTGCCACCAGCAGACCATCGATCACAGGCAAAGGGGACCTGCGGCTAGCCGAGCTGCCGGAGAGCTTTCCCCAGCGGTCGGCGACGGAGTGGTCGATCGGCAGAATGCGACCCGAGAAACGCGGAACTAGATCAGCATCGAGCCAAGCTTCCAGTTTGACCCGGCGCGCTGTATCCGACAACGCAGTGATACCCTTGCGAATCTCGCCCAGAGTAAGAACGCTCAGGTAAAGCAAGCTTTCATCTGTCGCCTGGACCCATTGCGTTACTTTGGGATTTGGCTTGGCCTTGACCAGCTCTGATACGACGTTGGTGTCGAGCAGGAAGCCGCTCACAGCTTGATCTTTCGTCCGTAGTCCGGCTCGCGCTCCAGGTCCAGGCCAACTCCGCGCAGAGGTGACTGCGCGAAAAAGTCCACCAGGCTTTCCGGCTGGCGGGAGCGGTGGTTGAGACGCTCGAATTCCTCTGCAGGCACAATGACGACCGCCTCTTTGCCACCGCGGGTCACGTATTGGGGACCTTCAGATCGGGCACGTCGAAAGAGCTCGCTGAACCGCGCCTTGGCGGTCTGGAGCTGCCAACAGTGCGAAGAGGGCATTAAATCTTTTCTCATGATAACTAGTCTGACTAGACTGTAGCAAAAGACAGCGTACAGCGCAAGTCGTTGGAGGGAGGTGCACTTGACGCATCAAGCTTCCGGCCGGCGACACCTTGAGATCGTGTTCTTTCAAAGTCACTTATGAGCGCTCAGTTCTCGGTTCTCAGTTAACGCGTGGGCGCTGAGCTTAGTTGCTGTGTCATCCAATCCAAGATCGTGGGGATCAGCGGGTCGTAGAACTCTCCTTTGATCTGGCAACCGTGGTCCATCTCTTCGATCTGGAGAAATTGCGCCTGGCCGGGATGGACCTGATTGACGATCTGCACGATGGCTTCGCCGTCTGCGCGGCTCATGATGTTGTCCCCGCTGCCGCGAATCACGAGCACGGGTGCGCTGACTCTCTGCCAGACTTCACCCAGGTTGAGGGCCTGGAGTTGCTGGTAGAAGGTAGCGGGGCGGCCGTATTGGCCGTCGGGTGAGTCGTACCAAAGGTTTTTCCATTCGGGATGTTGTGCAATCACCTGGCCGGGCGTCAGGCCTTTGATCAGGTAAAGCGCGTAAAACTCGACGAAAGATTTGATCGACGAATTCACCTCTGCCGGCGAGTTTCCTGCTTCGATCATGCGGCGGCGTTCGATATCGAGCATGTGCTCGTACCAGGTACGACCCCACGACCCAACGGAGATGAAACCTCGCACAGGGTGGTCGCGAACTGCCAGTGGGGAAAAGCCGCCGCCATTGCTCATGCCAAGAACAAAAATGTGGCCGGGGTCGATGAAGTCGTACTTACTCAAGGAGTCGAAGGCCGCCTGCCAGCCCTCCATCTCGCTGTTGAAGTCAGCCTTTGAACAATCTCCCTGGCTTTCGCCGACGCCGGGCTTGTCCATGCGTAACGTGGCGTAACCGGACTGATCGATGAGCCGGAGCATAAGCGTGCCAAACCCATCGGTCTCGCCGTTGGGATACTCCATGCTGTCACAGCTCAGCCATCCCACAAAGAAAATGACGGGGACCTTGCCCGCGGCATTCTTGGGGCGAGTTACGAACGTGCGGAGCTTCTGGCCCTGGCTGTTGCTCACCCAGTCGTAGAGTACGTCTGCACTTTTAAAATGTTCGCGCTTCGGCGAACTTTGGGCCCTAGCGGGGAATGATTGGGCCAGTAGAAGTAGAGCCAGCACAATAACGGGCATGGACTGTCTGTCAGCTGTGGGCATGGGCCACTCCTCGGCGGAGTTAGACGCCAACGCTGATCTGCGGTTAGAGGGTAGAATAAGGCTTTAATGACCCGCCGATCGCATCGTTCCTGCTGCTTTGCCCTCCTGCTTAGCATAGCTTCGACAATCTGCTTTGCGGTCGAACCGGAATGGATTGAAGTACACTCTCCGCACTTTTCACTGGCAACCGATGCGGGTGAAAAGAAGGGACGGGAAACGCTTCTGCGCTTTGAGCAGATGAGAACAGCTTTCGGCGCCTTGATGACCAAAGCCACCGTCAACCTGCCCGTCCCATTGCAAATCGTGGCATTTCGCAGCAGCAAAGAGATGACGGATTTTGTCCCGCTGTGGAAGGGCAAGCCGACCCAGGTGGCGGGCATGTTCGAGGGCAACGATGACCGGACGTTTATCGTCCTCGATTTATCCGTGGAGAATCCCTGGCAGGTGGTTTTTCACGAGTACGCACACCAGTTGCTCAATGGCAACACAGGTTTCCAATTCCAGCCGTGGTTTGACGAGGGGTTTGCAGAATTCTTCTCGGGCATCAGAGTGAACGGCAAAGATGCTGTTGTGGGGGTCGCCTCCGGAGAGGGACCTGCAGATCTTGCGGCAAGAGAAATTGATGAAGGTTGCGGACTTACTGCGTGTGCAGCGTGATTCCAGCATTTATAACGAGACGGGAGATCACCGTTCGCTTTTCTACGGAGAATCGTGGCTGGTGGTGCACTATTTGTACGACAAGCACGCGTTTCCCAAGCTCGATCTTTACTTCGATCTGGCGCTCAGAAAGGGAGTGCCAATCGAAGATGCCATTCAGCAGACCTTTGGCATGAGCGCGGCCGATTTCGACCTGATCCTTGAGCAATATCTGAATGCGCAGCATTTCTCGTCTTACAAGGTTGCGGCTCAACCGGGAGTGGAGAGCAGCAGCTACAAGGTTAGGCCGCTGACGCAGGCGGACGTTCTGGCTGTTCTTGCGGACATGCATCTGCACTCGGCCGACTACCGGGACAAAGCGCGGGGCGAGTTCGAAGAGGTGCTGAAGATACAGCCGGACAATGTGGCAGCCTTGCGCGGGCTGGGATATTCCTACTTACTGCAGCAGGATTTTGCACGAGCCGGATCGTACTTCGCGAAAGCTGTGGAACACGATCCCGACGATCCTCGCGTGCTTTACTACTCGTCCCTGATGATTGAACAGCAAGATGGTCCGGGCCTGGGAAATGACCGCCAGGAATTGGAGATCATTCAAAAGCGACTGGAAAAGGCGGTGGCGCTCGATCCCGAGTTCGCGGATGCTTATTGCCGTCTGGCGTTCACCTATGTTTCACAAGGCAACGCGGAGGATGCTCTGCGGGCGATGACCAAGGCGGCGACGCTGAACCCCCGTAGCCAGGCGTACGCTCTCAATCTGGCAGAAATGTATCTTTTCAATCGTAAAGTAGATGAAGCGCTGGCGGTGCTGGAGCCGTTGAACCAGACGGTGGAACCTCGCTTTGCCGCGCAGGCCGGGCAAATACTGGAACGGGCGCAGCAGGCGAAACAAAGGATGGATGCGGGGCGACCGGCAACGACACAACCGTTGGCCGCGGCCGAGCAACCGGCAAATGCCAACGACACTCGGCCGGCGGGCTTCCTTAAAGGCAGATTAGTGGCAGTGGATTGCTCGGTCCAGCCCGAGGAAGTACTGACCGTGTCCGCCGATGATAAGACCTGGAAATTTCATGCCAGAGATAGCACGCGGGTAATCGTGATCGGCGCCGACAGTCTCTCTTGCGAATGGACCAACCTCAAGGTTGCGATCAACTTTCGCCAGACCGGAGAGACAACGGGAGAACTGGTCTCGGTAGAGTTGCAGTGAAATCACGCCACCTATGCGCCGCAAGCTCGCCATCGGAATCCTGAGCGTGGCCGGATTCTTATGCATAATCTACGCTGGAGACTACGCCCTTTTACGGTACCGCGCAGCCCGTAACCCAGGGGTGTTCGGAAGCGTTACTGTGTATCACTACCTTGCCATCCAGAAGAAGGCAAACAAAGTGGAATATGTATTCAACGGAACTGAAGACCAAACTTGCGTGCATTCGCTGTTTTCGCACACGGGCTACCGACCGTGCTGGTACCTCGAACGGCACACGGAACAGCGGACAAATATTTGATTCGCTGCGGAACGGCTGACTGGGCATTCTGCCCGTCAAGGCGCAACCGTGCTCCACCCATTGACAAGATTAGTGGCATCGACTGTGCCCAGGCCGGTGGCAAAATCCCATCCTTTGGTGGTGCCGTAAGCGGGCGCATACGACGACGTGGAAGTCGAGAGCACGCCGTTTATGACTCCCGCTCTCAGACAGCTAGCGTTGCCGATGCAATTGACGTCCATGTCGCCTTGCGTTACGTCCCGGAAGACACAGGTGCTGGAGATACCGCTGCCTAACGTAGAGTTACAGGCAGCGCTGCCGGTCTTGCCATATTCCGCAGCAGCCAGCGCGTAGTAAACCGGATTCGGATTCCCCTGGCGCGCCCCCATCTTCTGATTCACCAAGGCCTGGATGCCGGCCAGGATGGGCGAGGAAAACGATGTTCCGCCGGCGCCCGACCAGTTATAAGGCTGGGCCCCGCAGGGGCTTCCGCCGTTGGCGATATCGGAGTCGCAAAACACATAGAAGTGCCCCCAAACTCCATTGGCAGCGAAGAGCGAAACGTCAGGAATGTCGCGAACGCCATCCTTCGGAACTCCAAGAATGCCGGACTGCCATGCCGGTTTGGCATAGCCCTGACACGTCCCACTCACGACTCCACTGATGGTGGGCGAACCGGTAGCGCAGCCACTAGGGCCACCGCTGCCGCTCACCGTGCTAAAAAACTCCTCGCCCACGCCGGTGTTACAGAAACCGCCGCCGCCATAAGTCCTGCCAGAACCAGTCACGTAGGTTGCGATCAGCACGCTGGCGCAGGAATTGTTCCAGGGAATCTCCGGAACGTAGGACAAGGCGGATCCATACGTGGAAGTGTTGGTCGCGCTCCAATAGATACTGTTGGTACCAGCAAAGGTGTCGCCGAAATCGGTGCCCCCGACCGCGACGTTGTACGGGGTCGCGCCCCAGCCAGTCACGCCGATACCATGGCTTGCCGTCCAGGACTCAGGATCGCAGCTCGCGGCTCCTTCGTCGCCCGAGGAAACGAACACTGAGACCCCTTCGGCCACAGCCTGCTGAAACGCCGAGTTGAACGCGGCATTGGCTGCCTCGCCGTTGAACGCCTCGCACTCGCCGTAACTCATGCTCATAATGGCGGGTGGAGTCGCGCTGGCGTTGAGCAGGTTCTGGATCGCGATCAATCCCCCAAAGGTTGTGTCTGTGTCGGCGCAGGAGACGAGTTCGATATTCGCGTCTGGCGCCGCAGCACTGGCCCATTCGGCATCGAGCGCTGCTTCAATATCATCGGCATTGAGGCCCGGATTCTTGCAAGGGTTGCCCTTCGCCGAGGGATGGACTTGAGTGAGTTTGGCATTGGTGTATTTGGTAAGGCCAAACTTCTTGCGGAAGGTGGTCCAGTCGCCGACCCTGAAGTTTGTATCTTCGACCACCACGATCGTCTGACCGGTGCCCGTGATACCGGCGTTGAACAGGGGGTTGAGGTCGTAGATTGTGGCAAGGTCAGCCGGGACGACGGCTTGCTCGGGACTTCCGAACTGACTGAACGTGTACTGAGCACGCAAGCGGTGCATGGCGTGGGGCTTGAAGTCATGCAAAGACGCCACGCCCACTACGGCGGGCGCCAGAGCCGCGGGAATCCGCGGGTCGCTCATGTTCGCGAGGTGGTTCTTGCCATTCACCTTTAGCCGGTGCATTTCGGTCTCAAAAGCCTCGCGCACCATGCCGGCCGTGCCGGAGAAGTCGATCACCATGCCGCTGGGGTAGATCACGTTCACTTTGAAGCCGTGGTCCTGGAGCCAGTTCGTAACTGCGTCCAGGTCGGCTTTCGACGGGCCGTAAAGCTCACCGAATTGCTGCGCGGTGAGCCAGTGGTGGTAGCTGGGAGAGCTCGGCGTGTGGAGGTCGTCAATGAATTGCTTAAGCGCGGCTTCTGTCTCAGCAGGACGGCGCAACTGCAGCAACATGTGCTCCATGGGGAAGTCGTCAGCAACCCGGCCGCGGTCGTTACCAGAACGAGCCTCGGGCCGCGTGTTCCCCGCGAGCGTGACCCGCTGAGACTCGTTAATTCTCTGGGTGATGAGACGCCGCGCGGGACCTCCGTGGTTGATGGCTTGCGCCTTTGAAACAGGGACAGAGTTGAAAATCAAGGCCAGAGTGATGGCGAAGAACCAAAGAAACGAAGCTTTGCGAGTCATGCCGTCCTCGTTCGAGCGCTAGCAGGTGTGCACAGTTGATAGAAAACTTCGTTTATGTGGTCAGGAACGCTGCCGAGCCGCACCGACCTAGGGAGAGGTAAGCAGGGGAGGAGGGAGGGCGGCCGGGAGTCCTGTTCACCGCGCCGGTTTCCCTCAAAGAAATACCACCGGGTCCGGCACACGATAGTAGGCCACGGACAGGCGAAGCCGGTCAATCGAAAAACCGCACGGGACGTACTTCTGAGTGTTGCCGCAGAACCGCTGGAGCATTAGAGCGTTCAGGTAGTGAGGGGAGCATTGCAGGGTCATTATGGAAGTTCGCGCGTCGCCCATCCCCTTTGTTCTCAACCGGCTGCGCCTAGCATCCTCCTGAGACCGGCCCCCATCTAATTAACCAGAGGGTTAATAATCATGAAGCTGTCTAGGGTGAAGCTCGTCGGGATCTTCTTCCTGGCAGTGATCTTAGCGGTGCCCGCGTGGGCTACTCGCGCGGACGCTAACTCAGCACTACCAGGAACTCTCAATTACGTGGAGGGCCAGGTCGCAGTCGGCGATCAAACACTGAACGCAAAATCGATCGGCTCGACACAGCTGCAGCCGGGTCAGACTCTGACCACCGCCAACGGAAAAGCAGAAATCCTGCTGACTCCGGGCGTGTTCTTGCGGCTGGATAGCAATAGCTCGGTCAAAATGATTTCGCCGAACTTGACGGATACGCGCGTAGCACTGCCGCAAGGGCGTGCCATGATCGAGGTCGCGGAGATTTATCCGCAGAACAATCTTCAGGTCAGCGCAGACGGAGCGACGGCGCAGTTGCTGAAGACCGGCCTGTACGACATCGATGCCGCTGGCGATCAGATTCGCGTGTTTGACGGCAAGGCGGTGGTTCGGGAAGGCGACCAGCAAGTTACGGTGAAGGGCGGACACCAAGTCGATCTGAGTCCAGATGTGAAACTGAAAGCGAAGGGCTTCGATAAGAAAGCGCTTGCCGGCGACGATCTTTACAGATGGAGTAGCCTGCGGTCTTCATATCTGGCCGAGGCCAACGTGGACGCGGCACGTATCTACGTCGGGAACGGCTGGTACGGGCCCGGCTGGATTGGCGCGGGCTGGTACTGGGACCCGTGGTTCGGAGGGTATACCTTCATCCCCGGACGGGGAATTCTGTATAGCCCGTTCGGCTGGGGATTCTATTCACCGCTGGTGGTGTACCGGGCGCCGTTCTTCCACTCCGGACGTTACTACCACACGTTCGGGCCGGGATACCGTCCTCCATACGTGGGGATGCGGCAGGGGTTCAGAGGACCCACTAACGGGTTCCACTCTGGTGTAGCAGGTCGGGCTTCCGCCGAACCCAGTGCAGGTTTCCATGGGGGATTTGGAAGACACTGAGTCGGTTGTAGGCTGGTGGAAGGCGGGCGCGAAAGCGCCGCCGTTTTTATTTCTTGTGTCCTAGGGCAGATATCCGTCGCTTCTCCACTGCCGGTAAAGTGTCAACTGCTGATCGTTCCAGTAAGGGCCGCCCGGAGGCATGGATTGATCGGTCAAGCTGTCCTCGACACTCTGCGCATTGCCGTGATTGTTTGCAGGGTCCGACATGTATGCGTAATCGTCGAGCAAAATGTTACCCTTCTTCATGTGCTCGATATCGATTTGTCTAAACATCGGCCGAATGTCTTTTGCGAAGGAAACTGCCATATTTTTCTTCCCCTTCTAAAGGCAGATTCGATGGCTTCAAACCGATAACAACTTCAAATGGAAGTGGCGGAGAGGGAGGGATTCGAACCCCCGATACCCGTTAAGGTATGTCCGCTTTCGAGGCGGATCGTTTCAACCGCTCACGCACCTCTCCGCGCCGGGCAACACTGCAAATTTTAAGCTCGTTTCGTCGTGCCGCGTTTTTCGGTCCTTCCCATTCCGCCGCGTTCGGCGCGGCGTCAGGGTCAGGATTTCGCCTGTGGGCTCCCGGCCTCGCGTGCGCTCGGCCTCACGCCCACAAGACGGCTCAATTTCAACCGCTCACGCACCTCTCCGGAAGCGAGTTGTCAGTGGCCAGTGGCCAGTTGCTAGTAAGAACCAAACGGCTAACGACGGCTCCTGAAGAACGCCTGCAACAACTCTGCGCTGCGGCCTGCAAGCACCCCTCCTTGAACCTCCATCTGATGGTTCAGTTGGGGGTGGTTGAGCACCTCCAACACGGAGTGAACCGCGCCCGCTTTGGGGTCGTCGGCTCCGTAGACCAAGCGTTTCAGCCGCGCATGCACCATTGCACCCGCGCACATGGCGCACGGTTCGATTGTAACAAACAGTTCACAGCCCGTTAGACGGTGGTTACCGACGTTTGCACCGGCTTCGCGCAGGGCAACGATCTCGGCATGGGCGGTGGGATCGGAGTCGGCGAGATTGCGGTTCCAGCCTCGGCCGATAATCTGGCCGTCTAGCACAATCACGGCGCCAACCGGCACTTCGCCCGCTTCCCGGGCGCGCTGGGCACAGCGCAGGGCTTCTTCCATCCAAAGCTCGTCGGACGAGACGGCTGGCTGGGGATCATTGCTCACGAAGTCATTCTAGCGGGCCCGGTTCTGAGTGTAATCGCGATTTATCGCCAATCAACGTGATCAGAAGCCTCTGATCCACCGCAAGCAGCGTCGCAGCAGTAGCGCCATACCAATGTACAGAAGGCAGTTGATCGCAATTGACGAGACGGTTGTCATGATTCCGGCTGCGGTGCTGCACCAGCCTACAGTGATCATGACGGAAGATGGCCACAAAATTACACGCAAATCAGTGTTGCCTGGCACCATGATTTCCCAGATACCGTACCTCCAAAGGAGAGTAAGCACTACACCAGGCACGATCAGCGCGGCAACACCAGCAATGACTGCGGTTTGTTTCGTACTCATTGGATTTGATTGTAGGGGGCACCGCTACTGCGACAAAGTTACGCCTGTCCGGGTACCCCGGAGTATTGTTGACGCAATCAGGCGATTACACTCAGAATC
The DNA here is from genome assembly GCA_963759395.1 of uncultured Acidobacteriota bacterium. Classification (GTDB taxonomy): domain Bacteria; phylum Acidobacteriota; class Terriglobia; order Terriglobales; family Acidobacteriaceae; genus CAVWZH01. The sequence goes on from CAVWZH010000007.1 coordinate 2,350,409, forward strand.
CCGGAACGACTCGCATCCGACTCAACGCGCGGCATGAGCGAGGTCACGGATCGCGAAGAAAAGGAACAATGCTCCGACCGGAATATAGACCAATCTCGCTTCCAACACGGACATAGGTTTCTTGCGTAGGCTGAACCGATTAAATTGCAGCGGCTTGTTGGTGAGGCCGTAGGCGAGGAATACCACAGCGATGATGGACTCGCCAATCGCGCTCCACACAGAGGGCCGCTCACGAAGAAGGTCACCCATGAGCACACGGCGGCGTTATAAGCCGCTTCGACGCCGGGAGTGGCATCGGTGTTGTTAACAGGCGATTACGCTCATTGACACTTCCTCCAGGTAACCACGGGATAGAGCATTTTCCGACCGTATAAACTCATCCGGCGATTCATTGACTCGCCCTTCCGTGGGCACTAAGATGGCTCGGCACGGGCGATCATGATCGGTCAAACCATCTCGCACTATCGCATTGTGGAGAAATTGGGCGGCGGCGGGATGGGTGTGGTTTATAAGGCCGAAGACATCAAACTCGGGCGCTTCGTTGCCCTCAAGTTTCTGCCAGACGACGTCGCGCACGATGCGCAGGCGCTAGGCCGATTCCAGCGCGAGGCCAAGGCAGCTTCCGCACTGAACCATCCCAATATCTGCACGATTCACGAGATTGGCGAGCAGGACGGCCAGACGTTCATCGTCATGGAGTATCTGGATGGTCTGACCCTGAAGCACCGTATCGCGGGCAGACCCTTGGATCTCGACGTGTTGCTGTCTCTGGCAATCGAGATTGCTGATGCGCTCGATGCAGCCCATGCGGAAGGCATCGTCCACCGCGACATCAAGCCGGCCAATATCTTTGTGACCAAGCGCGGGCATGCGAAGATTCTGGATTTCGGGTTAGCCAAGGTAACACTTGCAGGGGGCCAAGCGAGCGATGTGGCCGGGGCGACTTCAATGCCTACGGCCGGAGTGAGCGCAGCGCACCTTACGAGTCCTGGCACGGCGCTGGGTACGGTGGCCTATATGTCGCCGGAGCAGGCACGCGGAAAGGAACTGGATAATCGCACAGATCTGTTTTCTTTTGGCGCGGTGTTGTATGAGATGGCGACAGGGACGGTTCCGTTTCGCGGTGAAGCGTCGGCGGTGATCTTCGAAGCGATCTTGGGACGGGCGCCGATTTCGCCGGTACGGCTTAATCCTGATTTGCCGGCGGAATTGGAACGGATCATCAACCGGGCGCTGGAGAAAGACCGCAACCTGCGTTACCAGCATGCTTCAGAAATACGGGCGGAGCTGCAGCGGCTAAAGCGCGACACGGATTCCAGCCGGTCGATTGTGGCCAGCGCCGAGCCTGCGCCGGTTCCGGTGAGTAGCGGTGGAGTGCCGGTTGCCTCGCCGACGCCCGCTTCGGGCACGAGCGTTCAGACACCGAGCGCGGGGACCGTTCCTGTGCCGGCTCAGGTCTCGGGGAGTGCCCTCGCCGTGCCCATCGGCGGCAAGCCTCGCTGGCCGTATGCAGTTATCGCTGCGGTGGTCGTGATCGCAGCGCTGGCTGGCGTCTTTTATTACCGCAATCGAACGCAGGCGCTCACGGAAAAAGACTCCATCCTCTTAGCCGATTTTGTGAACACCACCGGCGACGCCGTTTTCGACGGAACCTTGAAACAGGCGCTGGCGGTCCAGCTTGAACAATCGCCGTATCTCAACGTGTTGCCGCAATCCCGCATTCAAGAGGCACTGCATTTTATGGGGCGTCCGCCCGATGAACGTGTGACCAGCGATGTGGCGCGCGAAATCTGCTTGCGCGAGGGCGTGAAGGCAATGCTGACCGGATCGATCTCAAGCCTGGGCAGTCACTATGTGATTGATCTAAACGCGGTCAACGCACAGACGGGAGACTCGTTGGCGCGCGCTCAAGTTGAAGCGGAAAGCAAAGAGCAGGTGCTGAAGTCTCTGGACCAGCGCCGCTTCTCGATTGCGGCAGAAGCTGGGCGAGTCCCTCGCCTCGGTCCAGCAATTCACCACGCCTCTGGAGCAAGCCACCACATCGTCGCTGGAGGCGCTCAAAGAGTTCAGCCTGGGGCAAGCCGCGCATCAAAAGCAGGATGATGAAGCTGCCGTCCCGCACCTGAAGCGGGCGATTGAGCTCGACCCAAATTTTGCCATGGCCTACGCAACACTGGGTGTGGTTTACGGGAACCTGATTCAAGCAGGTTTGTCGCGCGACAACGTAACCAAGGCGTTTGATTTGAAGGATCGGGCAAGTGAGCGAGAGAGGTTTTACATTTCTGCTCACTACTATGACGAAGGCACCCGGGAAACCGATAAGACTATCGAGGTTTACGAGCAGTGGAAGAAGACCTATCCGAGGGACACGGTTCCCTGGGACAATTTGGCGGGGCGATATGAGGCAATCGGACAGTTTGACAAAGCACTGGCCAACGCCACGGGAGCCATGCAACTGAACCCCAAAGACTCATATGCTTATCAGGATGCTGCGTCGCAGTACGAACGCCTAAATCGTTTCGATGAAGCGAAGGCGGTTTTGGAGAAAGCCAGCGCGCAGGGCATGAACCCACCCACTACCAATTTCACTTTGTACGACATCGCCTTCATCAGACGTGACGAAGGTGAAATGCAGCGTCAAGTCGAAGGGCTAAAAGGAAAGCCCTACGAATCGGTCACCCTCCTCCTTAAGGCGCAAGGAGAGTGTTCCCTGGGTAAAGCGCAAAATGCCGGCAAAAGCTACGAGCAGGCGCTCAGCGTGGCTCAGCATTTTGGCATGAAGGAATTCGCGGCGGCGCTTCGGTTAGCCGAAGCGAGCTGCGAAGCAGAACTAGGAAATACGACGCTTGCCCGAAAGGGAGCCGAGGAAGCGCTTAGCATTTCCGACGACCGCGACGCGCGCACTGGGGCAGCTCAGGTTTTCGCGCGGATTGGTGACACGGCTCGAGCTGAGAAGCTAATTGACGATTTGGCCAAGGAGTTTCCCACGGACACCCAGCTCAATGCCGTGTGGCTTCCGGTAGCGCGGGCGATGATCGCAGTCCAGCAGGGCAAGGCGGCACAGGCCGTAGCGGCGCTGGAGCCCTCCCTCCCGTACGAGCTTGGCGCGGGCCCGGGTGGCGCAGGCTACTGGCCGATGTACATTCGCGGCGAGGCATTTTTGAAGGCGCACGATGGAGCCAAGGCTGCCGCGGAGTACCAGAAGATTCTCGATCATCAGGGCATCGATCCGACCAATCCTCTCTACGCGCTCGCGCGGCTTGGGCATGGGGCGCGCCTATGCGCTGCAAGGGGACACGGCAAAGGCCAAAACGGCCTATCAGGATTTTCTCGCGTTGTGGAAAGACGCAGATCCAGATGTGCCTATTTTGAAGGAAGCCAAAGCGGAGTACGCCAAGCTGCAATAACCGTCACGATTCTCATGCCGGTTTCCGCCCGCCCGCGCCTTAGTGATATTCTGACAGCAACATGGGGATACCGAACCTGCTGCGCAAAGTGTTCTTTCTGGACCTGATCAAAGGGATGCGGGTCACATTCCGCTACCAGGATCCCAAAGAGATTTACACCGAGCAGTATCCGCTGGAACGGCCGCAGGTGGCGGAGCGCTACCGCGGAGCGCCGCGGCTGAACAACAACATCGATACTAACGAGACCATGTGCATCGCCTGCGACCTGTGCGCATTGGCCTGTCCCGAGCACCTGATCGTTGTCTCGAGCGCGCGTAACGAACAAACCCGGCGGAAAGAACTCACCAACTTTACCTACGACCTGAGCCGTTGTATGTTCTGCGGGCTCTGCGAGGACGCCTGTCCCGTGGACGCGCTGGAACTGACCCAGGACTTCGAACTGGCCAGCTACACTCGCGAAGGCGCCATCTGGAACCGCGAAATGCTGGAAAAAGGCCCGCAACCAACACAATACAAAAGGTAGCTTGCCAACTCTGGGCAACAATCTTCTGAATCATTTCTTGGGTAGAATCTAGCCACGACGCACGGGGTCATCGTGAATTGGCGCGCACTAGGCTTTTTCCTCGCGGTAGCGGTTTTGCTGGGTTATTACGTCGTCTCCCGTTTGGAAAAGACGGTCTCCAGCGCCCGATTCGGCCCCCGACCAGCGTGAAAGCTGGAGCTGGCGACAGCTTGTGCTGGCCAGTTTTCTCACGCTTTTCGCAGAGCTGGCCTTGATCCGCTGGATTGGAACTGAAGTCCGGATCTTCGCGTACGTAAAGAATCTCACCTTGCTGCTGTGTTTTTTGGGCTTCGGAATGGGCTGCGCTCTGGCGCGGCGACCCATCCGGTGGTGGACGTCTGCCGGCGCATTGCTCGGTCTGCTGGTGATCGTGCGTTGGCCGTGGCAGGCGGGCAGGGCATTCGAGAACCTATCGCAGAATCTCGGTGCGGCGCAGGATATCCAGATCTGGGCAACTGGGACCGTCCGGCATTGGCCCGGTTTTCTCGCGTCTATGGTCCTGGTTGCGGTCCTGCTTCTGCTGATTGCATGGGTTTTCATCCCATTGGGTCAGGTGGTGAGCCGTCAACTGGAATTGGCGGCGCGCCCGCTGCCGGCCTATTCCTGGAACCTCGCCGCCAGCCTGGTCGGGATCCTGGCGTTTTTCGCCGTTTCCCGGTTCGCGCTTCCACCTGCAGTCTGGATGGCCATCATCTTTCTCGGTTTCGCAGCGCTGCAGCCGCAAATGTGGCGAGCCGTGTTCCTCGCCAGTCTGGCTTTGCCGGCGGCGTTGTTGCTGCACGACGTCTCCACGGCACTCCACTTCAGCGTCTGGACACCCTACCAACTAATCGAGGTTACGACAGAGAATTTCCCCAGCGGAGAATTCAAGTCGGCATTCATCCAAGTGAACCACACGGGATACCAGATGATGGCAAATCTTGCGCCGGAATTCCTGCAGCGCCACCCCAAGTTGTTGCGCGAACCGGCTGACCAGAACCCATACAATCTGCCGTTCGCGTTTGCCACACCGTCACCGCGGGTGCTGGTGGTTGGAGCCGGCACCGGCAACGATGTGGCAGCAGCCGTGCGTCATGACAGCGCTGCGATTGACGCGGTAGAGATTGACCCCAGCATTCTGGCTTTGGGGAGAAACCATCCCGAGCATCCCTACAGCGCCCAGCAAGTTTCGGTTCATGTGACCGATGCCCGCGCTTATATGAAACGAGCCAAGGGACCTTACGATTTGATCCTTTTTGGCTTGCTCGATTCGCATACGCTGACCGATTACTCGAACATGCGCATTGACAATTTCGTTTATACGATGGAGTCCTTCCGGGAAGCCAAATCTCTGCTGTCTCCGAACGGCGTTCTGTTTATCAAATTTCAGGTGGACCGGGATTTTATTGGGCGCCGCCTGATGGAAATGCTCAACCAGGTCTTCGGCAAGCCGCCATTAATGTTCTGGGCAATATCGAGTTATACAGCGCCGGCTGCTTGTTTCGTTATCTCACCTTCCGGGCAGGTGGAACAAAGGCTGGCGGCCGACCCGCGGTTGCAGCAATTCGTGCTCAGTAATCCGCCAGAATTTCTTGCTTCCCCGGCGGTGCCGGTCACAACCGATGACTGGCCCTATCTGTATCAGCAGGGGCGCTGGTTGCCGGTGATCTTCCTTTCGGTAGGAGCGTTGGTTCTGCTGTTGGGAGGGGGTTTGTACTGGCAAATCCCAGAGGCGCGCCAACACGCCCCTTCGCTTTTTTTCTTCAGTATGGGAGCGGGTTTCCTGCTGCTGGAGACGCAAGTTGTCAGCCGGCTGGCTCTTTACTTTGGCACCACCTGGCAGGTCAATGGGATTGTTATCGGCGCCATTCTGGTGACCTTGCTGGTTGCGAATGCTGTAGTCGAGAAGCAGGCAAAGCCCTGGCAAAGGCGGTGGTCTCTTCTTGGACTGGTGCTGGGGTTGCTATTGGCCTACGTCATTCCTTTCCATCGAATTCCGGGATCAGCGACGTTCGTGGGCTGGCTCGCAGCGGGCATCTTTGCCCTGCCCATCTTTTTCGCCGGAATCTTGTTTGCCGCTGAATTTCGGGTAACGGAGTCGCGGAGCGCGGCGTTGGGCGCGAACATGCTGGGCGCGGTGGCGGGCGGATTACTGGAGAATGCGTCGCTGGTAACTGGCCTCAACGCATTGCTCCTGGTGGCGCTAGGGCTTTACGCTCTCGCCGGTGTGGGACTGATTACCCGGCGGCACATGGCGAACGGCAAGGAAACCGCCATGCTTCCCGCAGCCCGTTGACCGGGGCAGCGAGCGGCTGCGACGCGTCACCCTGAGGAAGATGGAGCCGGTTGTTGCTGCGTCATGCAGTGCATCGCGCCGAAGCCCCAGATCAGATCTCCCGAGTAGATGCCTACGACTTCGCGGTCGGGGAAAAGATCGGCCAAGGTATCGAGCGCAATGCGGTCGTTGGGATCGTTGAAGACTGGAACTAGAACGAGCCCGTTGGCGATGTAGAAATTCCCGTAGCTGGCGGGCAGGCGGCGCTTTTCGAAATAGACCGGCGACGGCATTGGCAGTTCGACGATGGCTAGCTGCTGTCCGTCCTGATTTGTGGCGGCGCGCAGGCGGCGAATGTTTTCGCGCAACGGCTCGTAGTTGGTGTCTTTCGGATCGGATTCGACCATGGTGACCACTGTATCGGGTGCCACGAAGCGGGTGATATCGTCGACGTGTCCGTGCGTGTCGTCACCAGCGATGCCGGAGCCAAGCCAGATCACGTTCTTAATTCCCAGATATTCCGCAAAAATCTTTTCGTAATCTTTCCGCTTCATCGCGGGATTGCGTTGCTGGGTTTTGCTGAGCAGGCATTCTTCTGTGGTGAGCAGAGTGCCTTGACCGTTGACGTCGATGGAGCCACCTTCGAGGACCACGCGGGTTTTGCCCAGCGCAGGTTGAATTTGTCGGGCTTGAGCGGCCTCCGCCATCAAGCCCCCGATTTTTGCGTCGTTTCGGAAATTGGAATATTTGGCCCAGGCGTTGAAGCGCCAGGTGATGGCGGCCAAGGCGCCCTCGGCACTCGTAGGGGCGGGTCTCTGACCCGCCCTCTTTGGAATTGTCATCCCGAGCGAAGTCGAGGGACCTTTTGTCCTAGCAGCTGCGATCGCCGAGCTGCGCTCGGCCGGACGGCCGAGGGGCGGCCGTCCCCACGTGGCCAGTGGTAAACGTGCAACCCGAATCCCGCAGCCAAACGCGATCTGTGGGCCAGCGGTGGAAACGGATGTTCTCGCTTAGTGCATTGGCTTTGTCGAGGATCTTGCGAGCGCGCTTCTCAGAAGTTGCATCGTTGACGATCAGTTCGACGCGCTCGTGGCGCGCGAGATGGCGGATGATTTCGGCATAGACCCAGGGAATCGGCTCGAATTTTCCCGGCCAGTCATCGCGGTAATGGGGCCAGGCAAGCCAGGTGGCGGCATGCGGCTCCCATTCGGCGGGCATGCGATACGGAGACTTGGAGTTGTTATCCACTAGAATTATGATCGCAAACCTGAAATTTTACGCCAACGACTGCAAGTAAATTCTCCGCTGGCGTTCTCTTGGATGTGCTGGTGCCTAGGACTCGCGATGGCCAAACCCGAACATCTGGCGGCTAGATGCCTTCCCTTGAAAAGGTGGGGAATGGCAGCGGCGGCCGGGTTGTGTATTTGTGCACTCTGGTTTGCTTACCTGGATAGGGATGGCTGCTGGCTCTACTGGCGCGGCGTGCGAGGGCTCGCCCTCTTCATATTTCCTTGCCTGTGGCTCACATTGCTTTTCGGCTTCAGGACAAAAGGGCGACCTGTCTTGATCGCCATAAGTGTGATCGGGTTCCTCTTCTGGCCGTACGTAATCAATAGCCCTAAAGTCTTCCCAGCGGAGTCGAGCACGGTAGCCACATTGAGACATTTGCGCTCGATCCTAGAGTCGTACAAGATGGGACGATCTTCTGGTTATCCTCGGACACTCCCGCATATCGATTCTCGAGAGATTCTTAGCGGCGCGTACCGATTCGAATACCTGCCGTTTGTTTCGGCTAATGAAATGAACGTTATCCAAGCAAGACCAGCACGCCCCTCCTGTGGATGCGCGAGGAGCTTCACCATCGCGCAAGACGGTCGCCTTTACTGGACACTTGAAGACCGCGCGGCAACTCTTTCCGACAAGCTTTTGCAATGAGAGCAAAGATCACGGTCAAACCTCGCGCCTTAATCAATCATCCTGCTCGTGATCGGTGCGTACGCGTCGATCCTCCGGTCGCGCAGAAAAGGCCAGTTGCGGCGAATCTCTTCGAGCGCTTTCACGTCGACCTGCCCGATCAGAATTTCTTCTTTATCGTGTGAAGCTTCCGCCAGCACGCGCCCGAAGGGATCGCAGAAAAACGAACCTCCCCAGAATTCAAGCCCAGGGCCGTCCGCGGCCTTGCCACGAATGTCACCGGTCTCGTGGCCCACGCGGTTCACCACAGCAACGTAAACTCCGTTGGCGATGGCGTGTGCACGCTGAATCGTGCGCCAGGCGTCGTGCTGGGCCTCGCCGAACTCCGCCTTCTCGGCGGGGTGCCAGCCGATCGCGGTGGGATAAAAGAGCACCTGGGCCCCTTGTAGCGCGGTCAAGCGCGCGCCCTCCGGATACCACTGGTCCCAGCAAACCAGCGTGCCGATTCGCCCAGCATCGGTGTCGACCGCCTTAAAGCCAAGATCGCCGGGAGTGAAATAGAACTTTTCGTAATACAGGGGATCATCAGGAATGTGCATTTTGCGATATACGCCGGCCAGCGAACCATCAGTATTAAACGTGAGCGCCGTGTTGTGATAGACGCCGGGCGCACGTTTCTCGAAGACGGAAGCGATGAGGACAATCCGCAACTCCTTGGCTATGGCCGAAAGTTGTTGCGTGGTCGGGCCGGGAATGGGTTCAGCCAGATCGAACAAAGAAGCATCTTCCCGCTGGCAAAAATATTGGGTTTGAAACAGCTCAGGCAAGCAAACGACATTTGCGCCTTTTGCAGCCGCCTGGTGGATTCTCTCCACCGCGCGCTGCAGGTTCTTGTCAGGATCGGGAGTGGCCGACATTTGGATCAAACCGACTTGATATTGTTGTGGCGGCACCAGGAATGATCTCCGAGCAAGGTCATAGAATACCAGTTCCCAGTTTTCGGTTCTCAGTTCCCAGTGAGTGCTTATAGCCATGCGCTTGCGCTTCTAGTAAAGTATTGCATCGCAGGGATTTTGGGCGTGAGGAGGTGCACCTTTGAAGCAAGGCAATCACGACGGTACTGGGACAGATCGTCATTTGCATAATCCTGTCGAAGACCGGCTGATTCCTCTCGAGCCTCTGGACCTCTCACGCATTCATTCGATTGATGACTTGGTGCGGGCGATGGCGAAGAGCGCCTTCACTGGACGGCAGGTGGGAGAGGCGGCGGACGTGCTCGAAGCCATGGCCCGCGACAAAGACTGCTTCGTGGTGATGACCCTGGCGGGCGCTATGACCGTGGCCAAGCAAGGCCTTGTCATTGCGGAGCTGATTGACCGGGGCATCGTAAATGCGATCGTTTCGACCGGAGCATTAATGGCGCACGGGCTGGTTGAGGCCACCGGGCGGGCCCATTTCCGCTACAACCCCCAAGTTACCGATGAAGAGCTGTACGAGCAAGGCTACAACCGTGTCTACGACACTTTGGAGCCGGAGCAGAACCTGGATGATGTGGAGCGCGTGATGTTCCACGTGCTGGAGGAGTGGGACCCCAGCGAGGTGCTCTGTTCCTACAAGCTCAACCACGCAGTCGGCGCTTATCTCGCGAAACACACGAAGGAGCGGGGAATTTTGAAGTCGGCGCACGAACAAGGTGTGCCGGTTTTCGTTCCTGCCTTTACCGACTCAGAGCTTGGACTCGATGTGGCTCTCTCGAACCGCATGCGCGAAGGCGCCGGAAGGCATAAATTGCGTTTCGATCCGTTCGAAGATTTGGAACACTTTGCGTCGACGCTGTTACGGCAAAAGCGGCTGGGGATTTTCACCATCGGCGGCGGCGTGCCGCGAAACTGGTCGCAGCAGTTTGGACCCTTCATCGAGTTGCGGCACCGGCGCATGGGGGAAAACGTCCCCCTCAAGCGTTATCACTACGGAGTGCGCATCTGTCCGGAACCGGTGCATTGGGGCGGACTTTCAGGAAGCCCTTATAGCGAGGCTATTTCCTGGGGCAAGTTCGTACCGCCAGCTGAAGGCGGAAAGTTCGGCGAGGTCTTTGTCGATGCCACGGTCGGCCTGCCACTGATTGTGGCCGCGGTGCTGGAAAGACTAGGCAAGACCCACGACACTCACAAAGGCAAAAAGGCATTGGCCCGAAAATAATCCTCTGGGCAGGGAAGCTTCACATCGCGCCAGTTCTAATCCCAGCCGGTGGTGGTCCCGGTGCTAATCGAAGATCAGGACCGCCGAAGCGATCACCGTGGTCCAGAGCCCGCGCTTGTCGCCCACCGCCGACTGCGTTACGTTAGCCGTACGAACGATCTTGTTGGAGATGCGGTAAATCTCCTTCTTCTCATCCCACGAACGGTCGGGGTCGAACTCGACATTTAAAGTGGTGGCCAACATCTCGGCCGCCAGTTCTTCAGCATAATCGCCGGCAGCATCTTCCGTTTCACCGAACGAATGGTGCTCGCTCAGATAACCGTAGGTATTGCGATCGGCGGGGATGGCGACTCCAATGCTTGCGGCCAGCAGGCGGTGAGGTTCGTGAGTGGAATTTTCTGCGACCACGGCAAACACCACTTCACCCGGACTCAAGTACTTGAGCCCTTGGGAACGTGCGAGGAGCTTGCATTGTGGCGGAAAAATAGAGGAGACACGGACTAAATTCTGCGCCGCGATGCCGGCATCGCGCAATGCCAGCTCAAACGATGTGAGGCGCTCCCGATGCTTGCCGACCCCCTTGGTAAAGAAAATCCGCTTGGGGACCATGTCTTTGGACAATTCGCGTTTCCTCCAGAGAAAGTCGGGTAAATTTCGTCCAACATAGCATAGCGGGTTGGCCCAGCCATATGAATATTGAGTTACATGGGAAAAAAATGAGCGGCGGAGCCCGAGTTCACCGGCTCCGCCGCTGCCGCGCCCGGAACTGATTGGGGGAGGGCCGGGTGCGGATGTCGAAGGGTCCCCTACTTTCCCGCAGTAACGGACTGGACCTGGATCGTATCGCCGTCGGTTGTGCCGGTGACCTTGGCCGTTTTGTCCGCCAGCTTATCGAGAGCGTCGAGCGAGGCCTTGTCTTTAGCGTCGAGGACGTAAACCTTGTCGCCCACCACGAGGGCATACTTGGAACCTTTGCCTACGCAAGCGCGGGTGCACTCGGCGCCACTGCCTTCCATCATGTGGTGGGCGCCGCACATAGCGTCACTAACCTTGCCGGTGAAGCTTTGTGGTTTCGACGCCGCGGACACAGGCACAAAGGCCATTCCAGTAGCCAGAACCATTGCGGCAAAGGGGACGAAAAGTTTGCTCGAAACGAATCTCATTAAGCCGGTTCTCCTTAGGGGCGATACCACCCACGTTTTAGATGCTCGACGTCTCGAAAAGCTCACTAAAGATACAGAAAATCCCGAGACGGGGCTAGGGGCCTGATGGACATCACCGGAAGGCGTAGCCTCCGGCTGCCTTCAGTGCGGCTGGGGATCGAAACGCAGCGTGACGTCCACCGTCTTATCCCTCTCGTCGGGGGTTTCGTGGAAGGCAATCTTCCAAGGGCCATCGGGTAAGAGCGACTCGGTTGCTTTCAGAAACCGCTGATAGTAGCTGCTGTCGTAAGGGTCCCCGCTACGCAGCTTCCAGGCCTCGATCAGACGGGTCGTGCTGCGGGAATCGAGGCCCCGAATATCCAAATCTCCCATCTTGAAGACGTCTCCCTCCTGGACCTGCAACAGGTACCTAACCGTGGAATCGGTATCGTTCATGTCCGGTTTAGCCTGGATCGAGGCCATCATGTAGCCGCGAGTTCCATAGAGTTTCTTGATCGCTCCGAGATCTTCGCCCAGCCTCACCGCATTGGCGGGTTGGCCGAGTTGCTGGTGAATCAGTTCGCGGAGTTTTTCCGGGGGAAAGGCGGTGGGAGTAGAGAACTGGATTTCTGTCACCTTGTACTGGAGGCCGGGAGTAACTGGAAAGGTGACGTCCAAGGAAATCTCGCCGGCGTCTTGCCTGACGATTTTGGGTTCGGCATCGGCAAATGCAGCCTTCAGATAGCCGCGCGCGAGATAGATTGGGAGTAGATCTAATTCAGCCTGCACGTCGAGCGTCGAGCGAAGGTACTCTTCACCGGGAATCTTGTGTGCGGCAGCTTGCAAGGCGGGCAGGGTCGAGGGCTCGGCTCCGCTGAATTCTACGTTCCGAATGCTGATGTTCGGACCGGTGATTTTGAAGACAAAAGCCTCGATGGGACCATCTTCGTGGGCAAAACGAAGGTAGTCAGCCCGGCCCTGGATGTTCTGCTCGATAGTGAGGACCTGGAGGGCGTCGGAAACCTGGTCGGCCAAGCTGCCCGCGACTGGAAGTTCGCTCTCGAAAAGCGGGACCCGCGCATGGAGCTGCTTGAGTAATTCCTGATCGGAGAGCCAGACAAAATTATCGAAGCGAGCGGGAACGAACGGACCAGCGTCGGTGACTTGCAGGTCAAGAGTAGCTGCGTCCCCGGAGAACTTGAAGGCATAGGTGACGTCCTTGAAAGCGCCGGTCTCGCCCAGTTGCTGGCTGGCCTTCTTGAAATCATCTTCGCTCACGGTTTGGCCAATCTCCAGGCCAGAAGCTGCAATGACCTGTCCGGGCGTGTAACGCTTGCTGCCAGTGACCTTAATGGAGGTCAGTTTGAGAGCGGATGGAGGAAGGGTTTTAAGGGGAGGTTTGTGAGCGGTCTGCGCGGACAGAAGGGAAGCGGAGAGAGAAAGACAAAGCACAGAAAGGCAAGAAGGTCGGAAATCCACGCGAGGGGATTTTACCGCAGTTGGACTATGTAGCGCCGGGTCGGGCAGGCCCGCGCGGGTCTGAGACCCGCGCCCACACAAGAACCGAGCCTACATGGTCCGGGCTAGCGCGTGACTACGGCATCGGCGGTTTTGAGCTTGACGGTAGTGTCAATGAAGGCCAGGGCAGCCCGGCTGAGGGCTTTGTCTTTGCGAAAAACCAATGCTAGATCGCGGCGAATCTGGGCGTCGGAAACGGGAACCGCGGCGAGCACGTTGGCTCGCACATCCTCTTGCACGTGCGAGCGGGCGATAAAGCCCACTCCTACATCGGCGGCCACGAAGCGTTTGAGCAGTTCGCTCGAATCAAGCTCCATGGCATAACGAGGCTTCAGGCGGCGGTCGTGAAAAAGAGTCTCCAGGGCATCGCGAGTATGACCGGCCGTGGGCATGACCAGAGGAGACTGCGCAGCTTCGGCAAGCGTGGCGGATTTCATTTTGGCCAGGGGATGATTCGGCGGAACAATGAGCACAAGCTCGTCACGGTGAATGAGAACGACGGTCAATCGGGGATCATTGATGGGTAGCGACACCACGCCGAAGTCCACCGAGTTATCGATCACCGATTCCAGAATTTTGCCGTAATCCGAGCGCTTGATGTTGACGGCCACATCGGGATACTGCCGTTTGAACTCCGCGAAAACCTCGGGCAGGATGTGCAGGCACGTGCCTTCGTTCGCGCCCACAATAATCTCGCCGCGGGGAACACGTTCCGCCTCGGCAATGGCCGTCAGTGTGGCTTTGCGGGCTTCAAGGGTTTCCTCCGCATATTTCTGGAACAATTTGCCGGCGGAGGTGATCGAGACTTTGCCACCGGAACGATCGAGAAGTCGGGCGCCCACTTCTTCTTCCAGGGCACGAATCTGGGAAGAAATGGCAGGCTGGGTGCGGAAACGCTTCTCCGCGGCCCGGGAGAAAGACGAGAGCCGAGCCACTGCCAGAAAAGTTTCCAGTTGGTCGAAGTCCATGAGAGCTACAAAGCTTTATGCCGAAAATCGGCCGCGGTTGCACAGCTTCCGCACCGACTTGGAGTTGCCAATGGCCAATCGTGCGTTATCGAGCTAATCAGTTCCAGATAATCCTCGCTTATCAGCTCCATAAAAACAATCAATTTCCCGGTTCCCCACCGTGGCCATAGACTCTAAGGTTCCCACAAAGCCGAATGAAATGAAGCGGGTGCTCGCACTTCTTCCCATTACAGTGAACCATTTTCACTGCAGCACGCGAGAATTCTTATCTCTCAGCGAAAGTTAAGGCAATAGATTCAAGGAGCATTTCATGGCTGATCCGAAAAACGTTATGGAGTTCGTGAAGAAAAACGGGGTCAAGATGCTCGATCTCCGCTTCACCGACCTGCCGGGCTTGTGGCACCACGTTTCTTATCCCATCGACCAGCTATCCGAAGCCTCATTTCAGGAGGGATTCGGCATGGACGGCTCGTCGATCCGGGGCTGGGCGGCCATTCACGAGAGCGACATGCTGCTTATCCCGGACGCCAGCACCCACATGCTGGATCCCTTCACTGAAGCGCCGACAATGGTGATGGTTTGCGACGTTGTCGATCCGGTGACCAAGCAGCGCTACGATCGCGATCCGCGCTACATTGCCCGCAAAGCCGAGTTGTATCTGGGTTCGACGGGTGTGGCGGATACGGCCTATTTCGGCGCGGAGGCGGAGTTCTTCATCTTTGACAACGTGCGATTCGACCAACGCGAGCAGCACGGGTTTTACTTTATCGATGCGGAAGAAGGTCGCTGGAACTCGGGCCGCGTGGAGAACAATCTCGGTTATCGTCCGCGTTTCAAAGAGGGCTATTTTCCCGTCCCCCCGACCGATCATTATCAGGACCTGCGCAGCGAGATGGTGATCACGATGCAGAATTGCGGCCTGGAAGTGGAGTGCCATCACCATGAAGTGGCGACCGGAGGCCAGACAGAGATCGATTTAAAGTTCGATTCGCTGGTTCGTTCCGCCGACCACATGATGCTTTACAAGTACATCACAAAAAATGTGGCGAACCAGTACGGCAAAACCGTCACCTTCATGCCCAAACCGATCTTTCAAGACAACGGCAGCGGCATGCACACCCACCAATCGCTGTGGAAGGGCGGCAAGCCGCTTTTCGCCGGCGACGGCTATGCCGGACTTTCGCAGATGGCGCTCAACTACATCGGAGGGCTAATCAAGCACGGTCCCGCGCTGGCCGCACTGATCGCGCCGACCACTAACTCTTACAAACGCCTGGTGCCGGGATTCGAAGCCCCGGTGAATCTGGCCTATTCGCGGCGCAACCGCTCCGCGGCCTGCCGCATTCCGATGTATTCAGCGTCGCCTAAAGCGAAACGGGTCGAGTTCCGCCCGCCTGACCCGAGCTGCAATCCGTACATGGCATTTGCAGCGATGATGATGGCAGGGCTGGATGGGGTTGAGAACAAGATGGACCCGGGCCAGCCTCTGGACAAGGATATTTATGATCTGGGGCCGGAGGAATTAGCGAAGGTACCCTCGATGCCGGGTTCGCTCGAAGATGCTCTTGATGCTCTGGAGAAGGATCACAGCTTCCTGCTGAAGGGCGACGTCTTCACCGAAGAGCTGCTAGGAACCTACATCGAATACAAGAGGACGAAGGAAGTGGATGCAGTGAGACTCAGACCTCATCCGTATGAGTTTGCGTTGTATTACGACATTTGAGGCAGTGGTGTGCTAGACGAACGCAGGCGGCTTAAACCGCGCCGCTGGCTTGCGCTCTTTCAGAGCGAGGGTGCAGCTTGGGCAATTTAGAAGAGTCTGATTCGCCGACCGCTTTGAAGGCATGAAAAGGGCCCTGACCGAGGGACATTGCGCTCAGGCTGACGTATGATTTCTCGAGTACCATGGCGAGATATTTCTGAGCCACAGCTCGATCTGAGGGATGGATCAAGGCCCACCAACGGCGCATGGACTCCTGAACCTCGGCTTCTGTCTTTTCTCCCTCTACCATGGCGTCAATTAATTTGTAGACCTTGCTCTTAACTGCTTGATAGGAGATGGAGACCTCCTGTGGCATGTGTGGGCTCCTGACGCAAGGGTTGTGCAATAGTTTCGCCAAACCTATCTCTCATAAACTCCTACACTTAGGGGTATGCAGCATCCGGGTTGTTGGAAAAACACGTATCGCCGCTATGGTTTTACGTAGAGACAGACGTCGGACAATTGTCTTCAGTCACGCTTTGTGGCTAAGGTACAATCGTTCCCCGCTCTGCTGGTGCGACTGAATCCTAGCGCTCGCTTGGCCCTTGTCCAGCCGCCGCCAGTGTATTTCCCAGCTTCACAGAATTCGTTGTGCCCGGAGGCCCGATGAAGCGGCTTTGGTGGATTCTTGTCGTTTTCGCCCTAAATGGCGCGCTGGCAGCCCAAGACGCCAATGTGCCCGCGACTCAAGACCGCATGTTTTTGCCCCGCGACACTTTTTGGGGATACGCTCAGTTCGATCTGGCTCCTCCCCACAACGAGATCGATCCCAACATTTGTGCCGGGAATGCCGGGCAGTACGGCGGGGTGAACGCCCCCTGCAGCATGTTCGCGCGCTACATGCTGTCGGGTTTGCTTGAGGTGCGGCCGTTTGGCAGAGGAATCTTTCGTCGATTCATGGTTTATGGCGAGCCCAGCCTGCTTCTCGGCAAGAATATCCCGCAAACGCTCTACACGTGGTCGTGGGACGCGATCGGAATTGAACACTCGTGGGGCATCGGCATCAATCTGGGCAAGGGCTTTGAGTTTCGTGTAACGCAACACTTCTTGTTTGATCGTCTGGGTTCACGCAACACAAATCTCGGGGCCGCCGATCTTGGGAACAACGGTCCCTGGGGACGGTACAACGCGGTCGGAGTGAGAAAGTATTTCGGCACCCGCCGCTGGTAGGCGTCAGGGGAGTCGCGTCAGCGTTGCATGCTATGCTGAATTTCTGAGTTCACTGCCTTGCCTTCGCCCAAGCTGCCCAGTCAGTCCGATCAACCGTCGGGGTCCAACGCGCCAGGGGATAACAGGAGAACGGAACTTGGCGGACCGGAAAACCTGTCGCCGCAGGGCAGAGTTGAAATTCCCTTTCAGGAGCCTGAAAGCGCGCGAAAAAACCTTTCCCGACTGCTCGCAGTTTTGTCTCCAGCCCTGGCTGTGGCCGTACCACGATTGCTAGCGGACTCTCCAGATCCAGATTCTGCTTTGCTGCTGCTGGATCGCCTTGTGAGCGAATCCGAAGAAGTTGCGCGCCTGCTAAACCGGCACCATTTTCTTGTGCATTACGCCATTGTGGTCTTCGGCCACAGCCGCTTCCTGGGCGAAACGTTGGTTCAGAACGCCGACCTGTTGCGGACCTTTTTGCGCGACCGCACTCTGGATCGGAGCCTGTCGCGGGAGGAATTTAGTGAGGCATTGGCGCGTTTCCGTTCACGCTCGTTCGAGAACGATTTCGCGCAGCTGCTGGCCCGCTTCAAGCGCCGGGAATATATACGCATCATGCTGCGCGACGCGTTGAAGATCGCTCCGCTGGCAGAAACCACCGCCGAAATCTCGGCCCTGGCCGACGTCTTGATAGAAGAAGCGCTGCGCGAGGCCGGCAGTGAATTGCAGAAACACCTTGGGGCGCCACAGCACGTGGATGCGGAAGGCCGCCTGGCCTATACTCCGTTCGCCATCCTCTCTCTGGGAAAACTGGGCGGCAACGAACTGAACTACAGCTCTGATGTCGACTTGGTCTATATCTTCGGGGACGGTGAAGAGCCACCGCACCGCCGCGTATCCAGTCGCGAGTACTTTATCCGCCTGGCCCAGCAGGTTACCGAAATTCTTTCCCGAATGACGCGTGAAGGTGTTGTATTTCGCATCGATTTGCGCCTGCGTCCCCAGGGAGGCGAGGGTGAACTGGCGATCAGTCTCTCTGAGGCGTTGCGCTATTACCGGACTACCGCGCACGACTGGGAACGGCAAGCGCTGATCAAAGTGCGGCACTCCGCCGGAGATGCGAACCTGGCACGGGAGTTTATCCGCGGCACCCAGGCCAGCGTCTACACCGAGCAGATCAACTTCGCAGCGGTTAAGACGGCCCTCTTGGCCCGGGAAAAAATGCACAAAAAGCGAAAGCTTATCGGGGTGGCCGAGCGGTCCATGGAGGGCATCAATGTGAAACTCGACCCCGGCGGGATTCGGGACATCGAGTTTCTGGTGCAGTGCCTGCAACGAGTTTACGGCGGCTCAGAACCCTGGCTCCGTTCCGGAGGAACGCTGTTCTCGCTGCAGAAGCTGCATGACAAGGGCCACCTCAGCGGTAAAGAATTTCACGACCTGAACAACGCTTACGAGTTCCTGCGGCATGTAGAGCACCATCTGCAACTGCGGCAGGGGCAGCAGACTCACCGCCTGCCGCACACCGAACGGGAGTTCCGAATTCTGCAGCGCTCCATGGAGGGTTATGCCAGAGGCGAAAATCAACTGCTCGACCTGGTGACAGCGGTGCGGCGGCACATGGCGGCGGTTGCGGAAATCTATCAGCGAGTGATTTACCAGCAGCAAACGCGACAAGGGGCGCAACCGCGGAACGCGGAGTTTGAACTGCGCGGCGTTCCGGAGCCGGCGGCCGATCATTCGAGCCAGCAACTGCTGGAGCGCTTAGCCCCGGATTCTCCCGTGCTCTACGAAGCGGCGACTCGCCGGGATTTGAACCCCCATGCACGCAAGAACCTGCAGCGGTTTCTCAGTTCAGCCTTCACGAGTTCCGAACGCTACGGGGCCATATTGCGCCACCCCGAAGGAGTGCTGCAGGCGCTGGCATTGTTTGAATCGAGCGAGTATCTGACCCATATTATGGTCCGCCATCCTGAGGAAGTTGTGACGCTGGCCGAATTGGGTAATACCGCTCCACGTTGGGTGGGGCCGGACCTATTCGAGAACGCCTTAGGGTCCGATGCGCAGGGAACACGACCGCGATCCCGTGTTCAGTTTCCTGGCGAGTTCCTCGGCGCCCTATGGTGAGAAACTGGCCTTGTTGCGGCAGCAGTACCGGCATCGCGTGCTGGCTTCGGGAGCAAAAGACATCACCACGGAACGCGGTGTGTTTGAGTCTTTTGCCGAGACTACCGCTGCAGCGGAGGATGCAATCGCAGCCGCGTTTTCCGTAGTGGGGGCACCTGAGGGCCTGGCGGTGATGGCGTTGGGACGGCTGGGCAGCCGCGAATTCGACGTGTTGTCGGACGCCGACGTCTTGTTTGTTAGCGCCGACGAAGGCGATCGCCAGCTTTTGACGCAGGCCGCCGAACAGATCGTGCACGTGCTGGCTGCCTATACCCGCGACGGCATGGTCTTCCCGGTGGATCCGCGTCTGCGGCCGCGCGGGGGCGAAGGGGAGTTGCTGGTGACACCAGGGCAACTCGCGGCCTATTTCATGGACGAGGCGCAGGCCTGGGAGGCGTTGATGTACACCAAACTGCGCTTCGTGGCAGGTTCGCGCACTTTGGCACAACAGAGCAGATCAGCCCGCAAGGCATTATTTCATCGGTTTGCTACTGACCCGAACTTTCTTGCAGCCGTGCGTGAGATGAGGGCCCGCTTGGAGACAGAAGTGCCCGAACAGAACAACTTCAAGACTTCGCCCGGCGCGATCTACGATATTGATTTTCTGTCCAGCTTCTTATTGGTGAAAAATGGCTGCGGCGAGCAAGAAGGAAGTCTGCGCGACCGGTTGTGGCGATGCGCGGCCCATGGTCTGTTGGAGAAAACCGACGCAGCAGCGCTTGACCATGCGGCTGAGCTGCTGCGTACGGTTGAACATCTGGTTCGCCTGGTCACGGGGCGCGCCCTCAAGTGGCTCCCGGCGACAGAACACGCGAAGCAGATGACGGAAAAGCTGACTTCACGGATTCTGCGGCAAGAATTTCGGCAAGGGCTGGAAGCAGAAATACTGCAAACGTGCGGCCGGGTGAGGAGGATTTATGAGCGGGTTTTGGCCTACCCCCATCTCTCCGCCAACGGAGAATACTCTGAACCTTTATAATAAGCGGTTTCCGCACTGATTTTCGGAGGTGAGTATGTCGGCTGTATATAACGGTCTGGCGGTTCCTGCAAACGGCGCGCGCATCGGCTATAGCGGCGGGCGTTACCAGGTGCCGGACAATCCTATTATTCCTTTTATTGAAGGCGATGGCACAGGCAGGGACATCTGGAAGGCCTCGGTGCGAGTGTTCGACGCGGCGGTGGAGCGGGCTTACGGCAAGAAACGCCGAGTAGCCTGGTATGAAGTGTTCGCGGGAGAGAAGGCGAAAGCCAGGTTCGATACCTGGTTGCCGGACGAGACAGTCAACGCCATTCGCGACTTTCGCGTTGCGATCAAGGGACCGCTTACCACCCCAGTCGGTGGAGGAATCCGCTCGCTGAATGTCACATTGCGGCAGGTTCTCGATTTGTATTCGTGTGTGCGGCCGGTGAAGTATTACAAAGGCACGCCTTCGCCGGTGAAGCATCCTGAGCGCATGGATATTCTTATTTTCCGCGAGAACACTGAAGACGTTTACGCCGGCATTGAATGGGAAGAAGGAACCCCCGAAGCCGCCAAGCTGATCGAGTTCTTGAACAAAGACATGCTGAAGGGCGGCAAGAAACAAGTCCGGCTGGATTCAGGCGTGGGCATCAAGCCGATTTCGATCACTGGCACCAAGCGCCTGGTCCGCATGGCGATTCAGGAGGCGCTGAAAACCGGGCGGAAATCGGTCACGCTGGTACACAAAGGAAATATCCAGAAGTTTACCGAAGGCGCGTTCCGCAAGTGGGGATATGAATTGGCCACGGAGGAGTTTCGCGACAAAGTCGTGACCGAACGTGAAAGCTGGATTCTCGACAACAAAGACAAGAATCCCAACATCACGATCGAGGAGAATGCTGCGCTGACCGAGCCTGGAATGGAGTTTGCCCCGGAGGAGTTCCGGCAGTCGGTCTACAAAGAAGTAAAAGCCGTGCTGGACGCGATTTACCCGACCCACGGCAAAGGCGCCTGGAAGAAGAAGCTCATGATCAACGACCGGATCGCCGATTCTATTTTTCAGCAGGTGGTTACACGGGCGGACGAATATTCCGTGCTGGCAACGCCCAATCTGAACGGGGACTACATCTCCGATGCTTGCGCCGCGCAAGTGGGTGGATTAGGCATTGCGCCGGGAGCGAACATCGGCGACGGGTTCGCCATTTTCGAAGCCACGCACGGCACGGCACCCAAATATGCCGACAAAGATGTCATCAACCCGGGATCAGTGATTCTTTCCGGCGTGATGATGTTCCGCTTTCTGGGGTGGAATGAGGCGGCAGACATGATCGAACGCGGTTTGGAGCGGAGCATCGAGCAGAAGAGGGTCACCTATGATTTCGAGCGGCTGATGGAAGGCGCAACCAAGGTGAAGACCAGCGAGTTTGCCGGTTGCATCATTGAGAACATGGGCGCGGGCGTTTTGAGCGCGGTGTGATGAAGATCACAGAAGCGCAGGCTGCTTAAAGCGATTATTGTTCCTCTGTGTTTTCTCTGCGTTCTCTAGGGTTATGCATTTACTTTTCATAGGAAGGAACTCATGCGCAAGAAAGTCACGATTGTAGGCTCGGGAAATGTGGGAGCGACGGCGGCTCACTGGATCGCCTCGAAAGAGTTGGCGGACGTCGTCCTGATCGACATCATCGAAGGCGTGCCTCAGGGCAAAGGGCTTGACCTGCTCGAGGCCATGCCCATCGAAAAGCGGGATTCGC
Organism: uncultured Acidobacteriota bacterium; assembly: GCA_963759395.1. Classification (GTDB taxonomy): domain Bacteria; phylum Acidobacteriota; class Terriglobia; order Terriglobales; family Acidobacteriaceae; genus CAVWZH01. The sequence goes on from CAVWZH010000007.1 coordinate 2,372,162, forward strand.
ACGTGATTGGCACGAACGACTACGCGGACACCGCCAATTCCGACATCGTGGTAGTCACGGCCGGCATTCCGCGCAAGCCCGGCATGAGCCGCGACGACCTGCTGAACACTAATCACAAAATCATGAAGGACGTCGTGGGCAAAGTGGTGCAGTATTCGCCCAAATGCATTCTGATCATCGTTTCGAACCCGCTGGACGCCATGGCGCAAGCCGCCTATAAGATGAGCGGTTTTCCCCGCGAGCGCGTGATCGGTATGGCGGGCGTGCTTGATTCTTCTCGGTTTCGCGCGTTCATTGCCGAGGAGCTCAAGGTCAGCGTGGAGAATGTAACGGCGTTCGTTCTCGGCGGCCACGGTGACACCATGGTGCCTTTAGCTCGCTATTCGACGGTCGCCGGCATTCCGATCACAGAATTGATGGACAAAGCCACTATCGACCGGCTGGTGCAACGCACGCGCGATGGCGGAGCCGAAATTGTGAAATATCTGAAGACCGGCTCGGCCTATTACGCGCCTTCGGCCGCCGTGACCGAGATGGTCGAAGCAATCCTGAAAGACAAGAAAAAGATTCTGCCTTGCGCCGCCTATTTGGAAGGCGAGTACGGGATCAAAGGATTGTACGTGGGCGTACCGGCGAAGCTGGGCGAGAAGGGAATTGAGCAGATCATCGAGATCAAACTCACGCCGGAAGAGAAAGCCGCGCTGGATAAGAGCGCGGCGGCAGTGAAGGAGCTGGTGGGAGTGATTGGGGTGTAGGAATGGTCCCCAGTCCCTATTAGATTAAAGCTACGACCGAAACTTCGAACTAAGCGAAGAGCCGGGCAGATTGGATTTTCTTAACCTGCAGCGGACGGTCGTTCTCATCCATCCATTTGCCAAGCTCGTCGTTGTACGCGAATACAGACAGACTACGGAGACTCGCATTCAGGCAATTCGTCACCACGCATATGTGGTAGTTTTGCTTATGCTTGCACATCATCGTGTACTCTTGTGGAGTCATCTCTACCCGCACCTCGCCGCCTGAGAGTCCCTTAACTTCCAGCTTTAAACGCACATCATCGGTGTGGCGAACCGCATTTAAATCCCACCCGAGATTGTCTTTGTAGACCCATTCAACAGCATATTTCAGCGACTCGAAATACCGACTGCTCAAGCGCATCGCAATACGCTCGACTTGCTGCTTCTTATGTACATCGGGTTGGTGCGGAGAACCTGGCTTGTTAAGCCTTTTGTTCCTCTCAGCATTTTTCCCGAGAACTGGGAGGTCTCCACCAGCAGTTATATACTTGTGCACCGTTTTCCTAAATGCAGCATTGCTTGGGCCATCGGCATACCATAGATACCGTCCCATCGCATGCTTGCGCTCTCTTGCTCGGGGGACTCGTACCCACCTAGCGTCACGTGGAATCCTTGTGCAATCCGATTCTCTCGCGGTGACGTTGTAGCCGATCGTATGGGCTTTGTATGTGCGGCGAGATTCCGGGGTGGCTGCTGATGATGACGGTACACAGTGGCGTTCTTGTACCAGCCCACGATACGAGATTTCGCAACCCAGATGACTGTTACGCCATTTACGTTTTCAGCGTCTTTGGTAGCTCCGAGGTTCTCCAACCTTATCGCGTTATGGGGAGTCTTTCCAAAACCGTACATCTTTCTCTTGTAGGGTTCGAAGTTGAAAATTTCATGCCCAAAGCCATACAGGGAAACGTTCTTTCCGCCGCCGCTGATTGTGTCGCGTGCTAGGCCCTTGTACTTTGACATCTCGCCAACATTCAGGAAGAGCAGCGGCATATTGCCTCCGGCACATCTAATGATGTGTATCGCACATCGTGCGGACTGATCTCAAATCACACCCTCTCAATCGCCACCGACTGCACCACCACGTCTTTCAGCGGCTTGTCCTGTTTGTTGCGCGGGGCGTTGACGATTTTCTCGACTACATCCTGACCTTCGACTAGTTCACCGAAAATTGTGTGCTTGCCGGTGAGCCATGTGGTGGGCGCGATGGTGATAAAGAATTGTGACCCATTGGTATTTGGCCCGGAGTTGGCCATAGCCAGCTTGCCCGCCTTGTCGAACTTGTGCGGTGAGTTTTTGGTCTCGTCTTCGAACTGATATCCCGGGCCTCCGAAACCGGTGCCGGCGGGGTCGCCGCCCTGAATCATGAAGTTAGGAATCACGCGGTGAAAGATAGTGCCGTCGTAGAGTTTGTCTTTGCTCTTCTTGCGGCTGACCGGATGTGACCACTCCCGCTTGCCCTCGGCAAGCTCCGTAAAGTTAGCCACAGTCTTGGGCGCGTCTTTGTCGAACAGGCGGCACACCATGGTGCCTTCGGATGTATTAAAGATGGCGTAAGTGCCGGGTTGGCGAGTCATGAGATCCTTTCGTTATTGGTCGTTGGGCATTCGTCCTTAGTCCAGAGTCTTACGCTCCGCAAAGTCAAAAAACACGCTACTGCGGAGTTGCCGTCTTGGGAGCAGTTGTCGCTGGCTTGGCCGCAGGCTTTCCCGTCGAAGGATGGGTTGCCGCTGGCGCCGATCCCGCCTTCACAATCGTAATGTGAATGATTTTTACCGGACGGTAAGGCCGGTCGTTGGGATCGCGTCCCATACGAGCAATCGTCTTCACAAGAGCCACTGTAGCTTCGTCGCATTGGCCGAAGATTGTGTAGCCGCCGTTCAGGCTGGGATACGGCGCCTCGGTGATGAAAAACTGGGAGCCGTTGGTGTCCGGTCCGGCATTGGCGTAAGCCAGACGGCCGGGACGGTCAAACTTCAAGTCGGGCGAGGTTTCATTCTTAAAGGCATAGCCAGGATCGCCGCTGCCGTTGCCCGCTGGGTCTCCGCCCTGAATCATGAACTCCGGAATCACACGATGGAAAATCGTTCCGTCATAGAGCGGCACGCCATGTTTCTTAGCGTGGCTCACAGGGCTGGTCCAATCTTTGGTCCCATTCGCGAGGCCAATAAAGTTGGCCACGCCAATCGGCGCCTTGTCGGGAAAGAGCGTGCAGCTCAGTTTGCCGGCCGTGGTGTTGATGATAGCTGTGGGCTCGGCAGGTGCAGCCGTCGCCGGCTTGGCCGTGGTCGCGGGTTTAGCCATTGGAGCCTTTGAGGCCGGAGCCGTTTGCGACCAGGCGCAAGCGGAGATGAGAATCACAAATAGAACCGCGAAGATTACTCGCATCGGAACTCCTTGTCAGTCATTCTGAACATGTGAAAACGCATAATTCTACGACAGTTGTCAGAACATCGTTACTCACTGCGGGGGATGTACGGCCTGCATATTTCGGCTGACCTTTTCCACCTCGCTGAACACGCGCAGCAGGTTGCCGCCAAGAATCTTGTGAATATCACTGGCAGTGTAGCCACGGTCAAGGAGGGCTTGCGTTATCTTCGGTAGATCCGCCGCCGAATCGATACCCTGGGGAGTGGCCCCGCTGACTCCATCAAAATCTGAGCCCAGGCCTACGTGGTCAACGCCCGCAACCTTGGCGATGTGGTCGATGTGGTCAATTAATGATCTGAACGGCGGCCGGGCAATCTTTGCCATCCACTCGCGCTCAATGCGGTCCATGTCGATATAGTTTGCCGGGAGTCCGGCCGCGGTCCGTTTTGCCATGTAATCGGCCATCGCCGCGTCGCGTTCTTTCTTTTGCGCTTCTTCGGCCTGGCGGTAGTTTTCGTCCACGAAAGCAGAAAAGAAGTTCACCTGCACCACACCGCCATTCTTCGCCACTGCCCGCAGCATTTCATCGGTCATGTTGCGCGGATGATTGGTCAGGGCACGGGCGGAGGAATGGGATGCAATGACCGGGGCTTTGGTGGTGGCGATCGCGTCCCAGAAAGTTTTATCGGAGACGTGCGAGATATCGACCATCATACCCAGCCGATTCATCTCCAGCACAACCTGCTTGCCGAAATCGGTGAGGCCATTGTGGTGCTCAATCTTCGGGTCGTTGATGTCGCCTGAGGAGTCTGCCCATTCATTGGTATTCGACCAGCTCAGAGTCATGTAGCGGACGCCCAGACGGTAGAAATCGCGCAGCAGGCGAATGTCGTTTTCGATCGAATGACCGCCCTCAATGCCCACAAGCGCGGCCAGCTTTTTCTTTTTATGGGCGCGCTTGATGTCCTCGACCGAGAACGCCATCATCATGCGATCAGGATGGCGCGCCGCCTGCTCATAGACCGAATCAATCAGATCGAGAGTGTGTTTGGCGAAGTGGCCCTGGTTGGTGGTCGGCTCGACCCAGATTGAAAAAAACTCCGCACCTAGATTGCCGGCCCGGGCTTTATCCAGGCTGATATGGCCAATGTCCTTGGGGTCGGTTGAACCGATGTCGTAATTTTCATCAAGAAAGCGCTGGGGAGTGTCCGCATGCGTATCCACGACGATGGCGGAATTGTGAATCGAGCGAGCCTTCGCGCTGACAGCTGGTGCCGGAGTTTCCTGAGCGATCAGAAAAACCGAAGACAGAACGAGAGGGAGAACGAGGAAGAGCCGGGGGCGGTTCGAGAGCATGAGTTTGTCGGGAAACGCGAAGGGAGATTGTATATGGTCGGGGCTGGGGAAGAAAGCCGAGATCGTTCGTATTCGCGCGGCTTAAGGGAATTTCTCAGCGCACTCTACGTTCAAAAGCTTTTATCGTCGAGTTCGCAAAGTTGGCGGAGTGCTCAGAGGAAGCAAACGACAACTCGGTAGACTATCGCTGAAGGGCGGAGACTTGGTCGTCGCCTTCGGAAGTTTCGCCGGCCAGCATCTTGGCTTCGCGCCAGTCGGAGTAAGTATCCGAAACCATCACATGAAACACAATCTGATGGCGCTCTTCTTCGGGCTCGATCATGCCCATGTTCTTGAGCGGCATCATGTAATCTTCAACCCACTTGATCTGCTGCCGGCTCATGCCCCGGCGCTGCAGATCGACTGTGACACCGGCCAGGTGAGAAGAAGCCAGATCGCCTTCCGCCGCAGCCGCATTGCGGTTGTGGCGGCGAAGTTTTTTCTGCACCTTCACGGTGCGCACGGCCGAGTTGACTTGAATCTGCGCATGAAACTGTTTGTAGTAGGCAGCGCTGAGATCATCAACGAAATCGCGAGTCCACGGACGGCAAAAACGGCGGCTGGGATCAAGCCGGGGATCGAACCGTAGAGCCGGGCCAGCAACAATTGGAACCAACTCGCCGTCAGCCTTTAGCTGCTCGAGCTGTGCATCGTCCTGAATACGCGGCAATTCCAAACGGTCGACTTCTTCATTCTGGCGTACCATGGATTCGTGCGACGGGCGGAACGCTGGTGTCCAGCGAACGTGGCGAACGTGGGCGCGGCGTACAGGCGCGCGATGCACATGCCGTGGAGGAACGTACTGGTCGAGTGCGAAGACCTGGCCAGTCGTAGAAAGAGCCGTAGCCAGGGATAACAAAAGTAATGCGGCGCGTTGTAAGCCAAGCTTCACGAAGTGACCTCTATTTCCTGATCCGCCCCAGGCGCTGAAGCGAAACAGGCGGGTATTCTAAATCCGGATCGCAGAAACGCAAGGACTTATTTCGCTGATCCGGGGTGACTCGGGAGTTGCCCCCGGGTTACCCTCGATTACCTCGCTACATTTGGCGTGGCAACCGGGCTGTAGAAGTGCAAGCGCGTTGCCAGTGTTAAAGGGAGCGGACCGCGATGCGAGGTCCCTAACTAACAGATTTTGCGTGCGCAAAATTTGTCGTAACCAGCGCGGTGGTTACTCGACTGACAATCTTCGCGCTCTGGATGACAATTCCCGGCAAGCGGGCAATGGAAAAACTTTTCTCAGTGGAATTCGCTTTCCGATGGTCGATTTCTTGAATTAGCGCAGAGCTCTCGCTCTTCGATGACGGCTGCGAGCGTGCCTCGCGGCCGCACATCGCCATCATTCCCTGAACAAGTCGCCAATGGCTTGTTTCATTACGTCGCCACCGACTTCAGAAATGGAGCGGGTCAGCGGAATATCCTTAGGGCAGATTTCGACGCAGTTCTGCGCGTAGCCGCAGTCCTGGATACCGCCATCGCCCATGAGAGCGACCAGCCGCTCGCGCTTCAGGGCAGCACCGGTGGGATGGGTATTGAACAGCCGGACCTGAGAAATGGTTGCCGCGCCCACGAACCCGGTGTCTTCGTTGAACTGCGGACATACTTCCATGCAGCAGCAGCAGGAAATGCAGCGCGAGAGCGGATAGGCTGCTTCCTGCTCCTCCATGGTCATGCGCGGGCCTGGCCCGAGGTCGTAGGTGCCGTCGATCGGAACCCAGGCTTTCACCAGCTTGAGGTTTTCGAACAGGACCTTACGATCTACAGCGAGGTCACGGACGACAGGAAACTTTGAAAGCGGTTCGAGGCGAATTGGGTGTTCCAGTTTATCGATGAGCGCCGAGCACGCCATGCGTGCCTTGCCGTTGATCAGCATGGCGCAGGAACCGCATACTTCTTCCAGGCAATTGGAATCGTAAAAGATCGGCGTGGTCGCCTTGCCTTCGCGAGTGACGGGGTTTCGGGCGATCTCCATCAGCGAGGAAATCACGTTCATCCCGGGATGCCAGGCGAGCGAGAATTCTTCCCAGTGTGATTCTGCTTTGGGATCGGCCTGGCGCTTGATTTTGAAGAGTACGGTTTTTTCAGCCATCAGGTTCTTAAAACCTTCGCCGCGCGGCTATTCCAAGGCTCCTAAACACACGAGCATTTACCACCACGCTTTTGGGGATTCTTCGTTCCAATCGGACACACGCTTAATCAACGCCTTCGCGCCGTCGGGTTTCCCATCGCCAAACGGATCCTTCTCGTATCCTGAAAAGTATTGGGACCACGTCGCCCGCCATTGGCCGTCAACTCTCCTCATCCAAACCGCATCCCTATAGACAGTGGCCCCAATCGAGTAACGCACGAAGCCGACGGCAACACTGTCGGTCTCCGCCGTTTCGACGACTTCGAGCGTCTTTAGCATTTCTTCCCTATGAAGGCGGAGAAAGCTGTACCTATCCAACAGGTACAGATATTCTGCCTCACGCTCCGGCAAGCGCCATCGCACCTCCCTAAAATACGCTTTGGAGACGTCAACGACGGCCTTTGGCTCGGTGGTAGATTGGCCTGAGGGTGATCCAGAAGGGCAGCCCACCGCTAGCAATCCAGCGATGAGCAACGAGATTAGCGCAATCGGTTTCATAGCCCGCCGCCTCACCGCCTCCCCGTCAGTACCTCTTCAGCCGCGGGGTCTGTTCCTTGCGCTGTGCCGGGGACCCCAACCGACAGGCCTAGACGACCAGCAGACCAGAAGATGAAATCCAATATCTTGACATCGGGCACACGCGCGGAATAAGTGCTCCTAAACGACCGAAGGGCGTTCTCGAGTACGCCGTCCGCCAATATCCTTCGGTAACAGTCGCCCAGATCGGCATAGAAATCCAGGAATGGCTGAACCCTCGCAGCAAACGAGTCGTCACGATAGCTATACGGCGGGCGAAAGCGAAAATACCTACCTATGTTGACGTCATAGATTGCACACCCTGGGTCCACCGTACCCGCCAGTTTAGTTACAAAGGAAAATTGAAGCTTCCTGCGGCCTGTTCCGTCGGTTATCTCGAAGAGGGCCTCTGCAACAGACCGAATGTCGACCTCAGTCGTCTGACGCTCGTTTTCCATGAGCTCGAAGTATCTCTTCTTGAACGCCCTGGTGAGACCGACGCCGTCCAGCCGGTAATACGATCGGTAGACGAACTGGAACAGGAAGTTGTCCGCGGCTGATCCGCGCGCGAACTCGTCCGTAAGAAAGAGGTACACATCGACCGACTCCTGGCCGATGTCGCTAAGGATGATCGGAAGACCATGCATTATGTTGGAAAGATCGGCATCCCGCAGTGCGCCGTTGCCCCAGTCGAGAACGGATCCGGCTTTTCTTCGCTTCATCAATACTTCCTCGGTCGCGGTGGAATCAACGAAACATCGACCGGTTCGAATTCAAACTTCGGCTCATCCGCGTCCGGCGCGAAATACGCTTTGGTCGTCTTCAGCCAATTCTTGTCATCCCGCTCGGGAAACTCCGGCTTGTAATGCGCGCCTCGGGATTCATCACGCATCGCCGCTCCCTGGGCGATCACCCGCGAGAGCTGCAGCATGTTGTAGAGTTGGCGCGTGAAAACCACGCTGGTATTCGCCCACTGGGTCCGGTCGCTCAAATTCACCCGCCGGAAGCGTTCCAGCAGCTCGACCAGCCTGGCGTCGGTCTGTTTCAGATTCTTGTTGTAGCGGATGACCGTGCAGTCCTTGGTCATTAGATCGCCCAGCTCCTGCCACAACTTGAACGGATTCTCGTTGCCCTCGTTCTTCATCAGCAGAGCATTGTTTTCTTCCTGCTTTTTCTTTTCTGCCTCGAAGTGACCATTGCTCGGTGCTGCGGCGGCATTGCGGGCATATTCCAGGGCGGCCGGACCGGCGATGAATCCGCCAAAGATGCAGGAGACGAGTGAATTCGCCCCCAGCCGGTTCGCCCCGTGATACTGATACTCGCATTCGCCCGCCGAGTAAATTCCGGGAATGTTCGTGGCCTGTTTGAAGTCGATCCACAGCCCGCCCATGGTGTAGTGCATGCCGGGGAAAATCTTCATCGGTGTAGTGCGCGGGTCGTCGCCGACAAACTTCTCGTAGATTTCGAGAATGCCTTCCAGCTTGCGGTCGAGAATTTTGGGATCGATGTGCGTCAGGTCGAGATAAACCATCGGCTTGCCGTCGATGCCAAGATTGTGCTCGAACACCACCTTGAAGATGGCGCGGGTAGCCACATCGCGCGGCACGAGATTCCCGTATTTCGGGTACCATTCCTCGAGAAAATACCAGCGTTCTTTTTCTGGGATGGACTTCGGGTCTCTTTTGTCGCCGGGAGTCTTCGGCACCCAGACGCGCCCACCTTCACCGCGCGCCGACTCCGACATCAACCGCAACTTGTCTTCGCCCGGGATACACGTTGGATGGACCTGAATAAACTCTCCGTTAGCGTAGTAGCAGCCTTGCTGGTATAGCGCGGATTGAGCTGACCCGGTGCAGACTACCGAATTCGTCGACTTGCCAAAAATCGCGCCGTTGCCGCCAGTGCAAATGATGATGGCGTCGGCCGGGAAGGTGCGGACTTCCATCGTCCGCAAATCCATAGCGCAGATGCCACGGCAGATGCGATTGCCATCGAGCACCGCCGATAGAAATTCCCAGTGTTCGTATTTGGCGACTTTCCCTTCGGATTCGTAGCGCCGCACTTGCTCATCGAGGGCGTAAAGAAGTTGCTGACCTGTGGTTGCGCCTGCGAATGCGGTGCGGTTGTAAAGCGTGCCGCCGAAGCGGCGAAAGTCGAGCAAGCCTTCCGGAGTGCGGTTGAAAGGCACGCCCATGCGATCGAGCAGATCGATGATTCCCGGCGCAGCCTCGCACATGGCTTTGACCGGAGGCTGATTGGCCAGGAAATCACCGCCATAAATTGTGTCGTCAAAATGCTGCCAGGTGGAATCGCCTTCCCCCTTCAGATTTTTCGCGGCGTTGATGCCGCCCTGCGCGCAAACCGAATGCGAGCGTTTCACCGGCACAATGGAAAACAAATCGACCTGCCCGCCCATCTCGGCGATCTTGATGACTGCGGCAAGTCCCGCCAGTCCACCGCCAACCACGATGATTCTCGGAGCTGCCATGGTTATAGGTTTAACGATTCCCTGTAAGTCCTGTTACGTGGCTTTCTTCCACCATAGTCGCGCCGCCCGGATCGGTTGCCTGTTGCGGGCGCGACCGGAAAGTGGCAAGGCTGGCCAGCCCCACCCCCGTCAGCACAAAAAAGAACGCCAGACACAGAATTAAAAAACGCTTCCGCGCCCTTTCTCCCGAAACGATGCCCCATTTCGCGCAGAACAACCAGACGCCGTAGGAAAAGTGCCAGCTAGCCGCGATCAGGCCCACCACATAAAACAAGAAAAGCGGAGTTTGAAAGACTTCATGCTGCACTTTGCCAAACGAAGCGCCCGGCAATTCGTGTAAATCAACCCCGGTAAAGCGCATGGTCCAGGTGTGCCAAAGGATGTAAGCGAAAGCGATGCCGCCGGTCCAACGCTGGGCGGTGTACATCCAGTTCCCCGTCCAGGGGTATTCCGTCACATTGCTCTCGCCGCTGTACCAGATGTAAAAGCCGTACAAGGCGTGAAATGCGATAGGAAGCCAGATGCCAAACAATTCGAGCAGCGGGACCAGCGGTAGGCTGGCCAGAAAGCGCACCTGGCGGGCGTAAGCTGCTGGTCCGCCGATCGCGGAAGCGTTTGAAATCAGGATGTGCTCAAACAGGAAGGCGCCGACCGGAATGATGCCGGTCAGTGAATGCAAGCGGCGCAACCAAAAAGAATATCCTTGCCCCGCCCGCAGCGGGGCCACTCCGCTTTTTATTGAAACAGCAGCTGGAGGGCTGGCTGTTGTCGCCAACGAACGCTCCTTATGATTTCAGAAATGACACGAGAACTTTTTATTATCCGGGCGCGGGAGAAGGGAAGTCAAGGAAGAGTGGCGCACCGGCAGTGGGCTAATTTGGAATAATCCCGATAGCAGCCAGAAAAATTGAGAGTCCGGCGACAAAAATTATGACTCACCCCGCTTTGCTTATTGGCCGTACTGGGCCGCGCCCACTGAATGGAGCTACAAGGCCCTCGGCGATAAAAGCGCCAGCCATGAAGATCACTCCAAGAACTGCCATACAGACGTTTATCGGCAGGTTCTTCAAGCACCGCTCTTTCCGCCCTCCGTGCTCATAAGCTTCCCAGAGGGCTACCAAACACTTCTACGCTCCAGAGCCGATCGGTGACGCCAGCGGCCAACTTTTGCATACTGTAAGTATGCCGCGTTCGCCAGTGGTCGCAAGATGAAAGTGGCCCACTACCTGGCGCACCGGCCAACAGTGTTACGCGACGAACGATTTAGTTGCCTTGAATTTCTCGGCCAAGCCTTTCGGGGCGCGATTGCACCAGGCAACTGCGAGCGCTTTGCTGAAAGAACTGGTCTTCGTGGCTGCTTTTGGCGAACGTAAGTCGCGCCCTTCCTTGCCCCCAGCCGCCCTCCGGCGCGGTAAAAGACCATTGTCGGCTTGCCCAAACTGTATGGCGAGCTTTCGCACCACTCCAGAAACTGCCGAAACGCCGCCCCCCGATGGCTGTACCGTGCTTTCTCTTCCGCAGAGAGCTCGGCGAAGGTTTTCTGAATCTGCGGAAAATAGAACAGAGGATCATAGCCAAATCCGTTCGACCCCCGCGGGCTATCCAAAATCACCCCTTCCGCGGTTCCGCGGAAAATTTGCAGTGTCTTTCCGTCCCGCGCGGCCGCGATCACACACACGAACCGCCCAGTCCGCTTTTCCGGCGGAACATTCTTCAATTCACGAAGCAGCCGGGCATTGTTGGCTTCGTCGTCGCTATTGCTCTCGGCGTTTTGCGGATCCTCAGCGGCATAACGTGCCGAATGCACGCCGGGAGCGCCGTCGAGCGCATCAACTTCCAGGCCGGAATCATCGGCCAGAATGATCTCACCCGGCGCGTACCGGCTATAAAACTCTGCTTTTTTGCGGGCATTGGCTTCGAACGTTGGACCGTCTTCGACGACCGCAGGAAGGGACGAGAAATTCGGGATCGAGGCGATTTGGATGCCGTGTGCCGTGGCTGCGCCCGCAAAATCGCGCAGCTTACCGGGGTTGGAGGTTGCGATGAGGATGCGCTTCATACAGGCCGCACTTGTGGCCGACGCCAACACAAGAACAATGCAGTGGTCAAAATAACGGCACAGGCTGAGATAACTGCGCCCAAAGTGCGGTCCCAGGTTCGCACAAAAGTTACACGCACGCGATTTTCACCCGCCTCAATTGGGATCAGCATCCGACCAGTAGTCTCATCAGTTTGTGCGTGTACGATATTTCCGTTTACTTCGACTTTCCACGCCGGGTAGTTGAACAGGCGCAAGGCGAGCATTCCAGCCGCGGAGGTCTCCGCCGAAAAAAAGTTGGACTCCGGGGCCCACTGCTGTATCTGAATTTGCCCTCCGCTCTGCCCCACAAACGTCACTTGGGCAGCATCATGGTTCACTTCGTACGGGTCTGCACCGGCGGGAACATATTCGTCGGTTCCTTCGTAGCCCAAGCCCGTCCGCTGATTCTCAACCATTTCGGCGATATCGAGTTTCGTGTCCCACCACGGAGGCTGCAAACGACGCCAGCCGAAGCCGAGGACCACCAGCAGCGCGCCATAAACCAGCAGGCGCATCGGCCAGCGTTTCCAGGCCATGATCGCCAGCAGCGCGAAGACAACATTCAGGCAAAGCAACCAGCGCCAGGGAAGCTGCACATAACGCAGCAGAGGAAGAAATTGCCAGGCTCGCGAAGTGAAGCTAAACATGACTCCGGCCGAGGCTAATCCCCAGACGGCCAGAATCCACCAAAGCCGTGGGGCACGTTTGCGCCAGGATCGCGAGTAGAAGGCCGCGGCTGCTACAAGAATCATTTCCGCCGCCCCCGTCAGCGAGACCAACAGATTGAAGCGGTTGTGATCTGCATCGCGGATGTAGGTGAAGAGAAAATTATCTTGTGGCCGCACACCCGGCGCGAGCACCTGGGCAATCTGCACCCATTTCTGCTCAAACACTACGGGGACAAGGTAAAAACCAGCAAGCGCCGTTCCTAGAACAATGGCAAACGCGCCCCAAAGCAAAAGCCGGGGCGCCCGGCGAATGTAAGCCGTGACCACAAGCAGGAGCAACAAAGAATAGTTCAGCATCACCGCCGACGGGACATTGGTTAGCCATACTGCCGCGCAGACCAGCGCGAGAAGCAAAGCGGCACGTCGTTTGTCACGTTCCAAACGCAACCCATACAACAGAAGCAAGGGCAACAAGGCTCCTGCGAGCAATTCGGCAAATGCACTTCGCCAGTAAACAATGATCAGATAGTAGGGATTCAGGGTGTACAGCACCGCGCTAAATATCGCGTCTCGTCGGCCCAGCCAGTCGCGTGCAAGAACAAACATCGAGCAGCCGGAAAGCGTCAGAGCAATCCACACGTAAGCTCCCGGGACAAACCACCAAGGCAGAATCACCCCGAGCAGCGCCCCTAAACTCCAGGAAGCTGGAGGGTAAAAAATGAAACGCGCTTCGCCATACCCCCACTGTGCCTGGAATGCCCATCGCGGAAAGAAAATCCCCTGCTGCCACTGGCTGGAAACGTCCATCCAGGAATTCAGATGAAACTCGAAATCGTGTCCCGAGGGAATTCCTAATACGAAAAACGGCAGGACCACCGCTAGAGCACTGGCCGCAATGACCAGAAGTATCCACAGACTGATCCGACCGCGGGGTGGCGCCGCAAGCACAGGTCGAAGGCTCTCAGGTCGAAAGAGACTTGGCTCAGCGAGTTTCTCCAGCGAGAAATTGTTGTCTGCTGTGGGATTGTTGCTTAACCGGAAGGGAAGGGCAAGTCGAACAGCAGGATGGAGTTCGTCGTCATCGGGCTTGGTTTTGTGGAAAAATCGTAATAATTTTCACGACAAATTCATTTCCGCGAAATATCCCAGACAACTCTTGTTGCTACACTGCACACACTAACGAGGTGGAGCAAGCCCACGAGGGGCACTAAAAGGCCCACGCGAGAGACGGCGCGTGAGCGTTTTGGTTTTCTTGGAGACCGGCAAACCTGCTGCCTGGCGTGGGTAAGAGAATGGGACACTGAGACTGGGACACGAAACTACGACGAAGCTACTTCCTCAGAGCTGCGCTGCCCGCGCAGTTCGTGCAGAAATTCTTCCTGGCTGAGCGCTTCGTGGTGGCGCAACAATTCCAGCAGCGAATCTTCCGAATCTGCGGCACTCGGGCTTTCGGTAGCTCCATGGTCGTTTGCCGCTGTGAGTGCCCGGGGACTTATCGTCAGCTGCGGGACTACTCCCGGACGGCTGGTCAGCGACCCGATGAACGTTCCAACCTGGTCACGCTGCTCCTGGGTGCGCGAGGCGAACTCGATCCCCATGCCAAAGCCCGGATGCATTACCCGTACCATTCCCTCAGCGTGTACCTCGATGTCATCGACTTTAAGACACAAAACAATTCCGGAGTTCTCTGGGAATGGCGATTCGCTTTCTACGTAGCAACCGCCCAGGCTAAGGTCGGTCAACTTGCAGTGCGAAACCGGCTCGGAATCCTCGGGCGGCAGTTCTGGAGCATTCGCCGCCACCCACGCCTTGAGAGTGGATCGAAGTCCCTCAGTGAGGTCAACGAACCTCACGCCTGATTCGCCATTGGGGTTTGCCCAGGCGACTTCTCCCCGCACCTCGATCGCATTATTTCCACCGGGCAAACTGAATTGAACTGTGATCATCGCCGAGGGATAGAGGGCCTGCGCGGCCAGCAGATCCAGACCTTCCTCGCTCAAATCCAGAAGGATGCCTTCCATTTCGGTTCCGTTCTGCACCCGTATCTGCAGCGGCAGCTGTATGGTGACGCGGAAGGAACGGCGGCGTTCGCGCTTCATTAAGGCGGTAGCGGCGCGTAACGTGGTCTCAGACTGGGCCGTACTGAGAGGTTTATAAAGGACGAAGTTAGCTCCCGCGCCAAACACGTTGCGCACTTTGGTTTTGTCGCTCAGCAGGGCAACGGTGAGAGCGTGGCCATCGGACGATGCCTGATACGCATTCTGCAACACCAAGGCTGCGCTGTGCGGATCGTCGTAATCAACGACTACCAAGTCAAACTTCTGTTCTGTCAGACGGCACAGGGCGTCGGGATAGCCACAGGCTTGTACCCCTAAGCCAAACCCGCAGAGGACAGGCGTGAGCACGGCAGTCGCCTGCTCGTCCTTCGAAACCAGAAGAGACTGAAACGTCATAGGGACCATTGAGCTTGCGCCTCGCCCCAGCGTTCTCGACTAGGGCCAGCGCGGAACCCGGCCTGCCGGCTTAGCGGGCGCGGGCTGCGTGCTGGGGGCCGATCCAGCCTTGGCCGCCATCGCACTTGGCTGGTCATCGATTTCCGGCAAAACCGCAGCGTCGTCATCCTCATTCTCGGCGAGCAGGGGAGCTACCTCCCGCAGCTTCTCGGCCGCCTGTTGGAGTGCTTCGATCTGCTTCCCGAGCTGGGCGTACTTGGCTTGCTTGCGCCGCAAAACCTCGTGAATATCCTTCATACAACCCCCATCCGCGAATTTAAGGAGCTTGGACGGGGGCGTCAACGGCAATCCCGGCTGTAGCGATTACGGCGGTAACTCAAGCGCGCCCGAACCTTCGGCCAGTTTTCGCCAGAAGCAGCTAGAACGATTGGCCTTAGCGGCACGCCGGCCTGCCTGAGATTCCTCACGAGAGGTGCATTACCCAGGGAAAGTTGGGTTCTGTAGCGAGGCTCCTCTGGGCAAAGAAAAGCCCCGCGAGGTTGTCGCGGGGCCGGATGAGTCGAAGTGGTTTTGTTGGCAAAAACCGCTAAGCCGGAAGTTAGTCCATTTTCAATCGGCGGCGTACCAGGCTGGCAATCCCGACCAGACCTGTACCCAACAAAGCCAGCGTGCCAGGCTCTGGAACTGGGCTGGTGGTGCTCACTAGGGTGTCGCCACTGGCTAAGCCGGCTGTTCCGGCAAAGCTGCGGCCTGCCCCGAAAAAGACGGTGGTCTGGAAGGTGTTGCCGTTGCTGAACTGTGCCGTCAGCAGATATTGGTTCTGGCCATTTAGTTGAGGTACTTCGCTCCAGTTGGCCGAAGTAAAGGTGGCTGTGAAAAGCACAACGCTGCTGGGATCAGTGATGGTGATGCTGCCAGCACCCAAGGTCACTCCACTGACGCCCGGCGATGCCAGGCTGCAGCTAGAGCAGCCGCCGGTAACGATTTTTACCGTTCCCAGGCTTCCGGTCTGGGTTACCACACCGTTGACCGCGATCGCCGTGAGGAAAGAAGTGGCAGTGAGCCCGGTTGTGCTGTTGCCAGTGATCGAGCCGGCAGTATTACTGTAATCGATGCTGCTCGCGAAAGTCGCGACAGGCAGCGCTAGAGCCAACAGAGCCAACAGAACTATTCGCCTCATGAGTTCCTCCTAAATGCCTGCTTAGCGTTCGTTTGCGTTTGCTTCGTGCGGCCTTAGCGTTCGAGGGCCGTCAACACAACTAGAGCTAACGCAAATCCCGGTCCTTCCAGTGCATGCAGACTTCCAAACTGGAACCGGTGAACGCGATTGAATACAAAGGGTTTACAGGCGATTTCCGAGCGATTTTATTTCCGCGTGTGCAAATGCCTGCACACTTGAAACAAGCTTTTGCGGGGATTCCGGTCGAAGTCGTGTGGTGCTAGCCGAATCTTTCCCAATCGCTAACAAATGAATAGACTTCTCCCGCGTCACGAAAAATGGGAAAAGTTGCTGCCGGGAATCCATGGGAGGACCGCGAAACGGCTCGAAGGTTCGCCTCCGATCTTATAGCCATTTCGTGCTAGTCCTTGGCACGTCCGTGGGATTTACACCCGAGATGACCAGGCGTAACTTCAGCCTCGAGCAGTTCTGGGGGAGGGCTGTTCGGGCGTCCCAAGACTCTTATGAGTCGTTGGGGCGCTTCTTATTTGGGAACTACTTTTCCCACGCCCTCCGATCCAGCTCCGATTCACTGATCCAACCCATAAGCCGTTTTCAGCCAGCGCTCCACTTCGCCGTCAATTTCGGCCACCGACGTAATCTCGATGCGATGGGTAATGCGATCTTTTTTCGCATAACCTCCGGTATCAACCAGCCGCTTGGGAGTCTTACGATTTCCCAGCGCGAAGCCCAAATCAATGCGCGTATTCGTTGCAGGCTTGATCTGCGCAAAGACGTGCTTCCGGTACAGGGGAACCATGGTCTTGCACGGGCAGGCTTTTACTTCGTCTCCCAAACTCAAGCCCAACTCCAAAAGAGCATCATACAAACCGCGAAGGCTTGCTTTTTTTCCGCTGAACATGGCTTCGACATATTCCTCAGCGGCGAGCAAGTAAGCTTCCGGGTCATCCTCTTCGCCGCCTTTTCCGGCGGCGCGTTCCGCAATCCACCAGGCGCTGTTGGTGCCCAAATGGTGCTTTGTCTTAAGCCATTCCCGGCGCTGCTTCTCGTCTGCCGGGCCTGATTTCTTTACCAGGGCAATCCATTGTTCAAGCGAACGCCCGGTTTTTTGTGGTAGCTCCGCAACCCATTTCTGAACCATGGCGACGCCAGGATGCACGCTGTAAAGAGTTCTCCCCGACTTGGTTGCTGGCATAATTTTTCTCCTGTTCGTTGGCGGATCCTCAAATGCGTACTTCACCAGGCAAACGGCGGAGGCTCGGGTTCCGCGGACCCATCGGCGCGCGGGTCAGAAGCTCCGTAGTTAACCTTTCCCGCCGAATCGTGCAGCACAGCTTGCCCTCGCCCCATTGCGGTGGAGTATTCCCGCTGCATCTCCAACTTGTGGCCCATCGCCGAAAGTTTTTGCAAAACTTCAGGACTCACGCGCGATTCGATCCTGATATTGCACCCACGGTTCGGGCTGACGGTGAAGCGCGCATTTTCCATCGCCGCCTGGATATTCATGCCATAGTCCACCACATTCGAAACGAACTGCGCGTGCGCGAGCGGCTGATTGGCGCCGCCCATGATTCCAAAACCAATGTGCTGGCTGCCATGCTCCATGAAGGCTGGGATGATGGTGTGGAACGGCCGCTTGCGCGGGGCTAGGGCATTCGGATGAGTGGGATCGAGCGTGAACAACGCGCCCCGGTCCTGCAACAGAAATCCCATGCCGCGCACGGTAATTCCAGAACCGAAGGCGTTGTAGTTGCTTTGAATGAGCGAAACAATATTGCCTTCGCGATCGACCACAGAAAGATACGTCGTCTCGCTGAACGGCGGCATGCCCGGGTCCACCTCGCAATTTGCCCGGTTGGGATCGATGAGTTTTGCCCGCTGTTTCGCGTACTCCTTGGAGATCAGTCCCTTGACGGGAACCTTGGCAAAGCGCGGATCGGCGTCGTAGCGGGCGAGATCGGCGTAGGCCAGTTTCATAGCCTCGATTTTCTTGTGCAATTCCGCCACGCTGAGGGGCCCGTCCGGCGAAGGTGGAGAGGTTTCCATGATATTCAGCATCTCCAGCGCCGCCATGCCTTGGCCGTTGGGAGGCAGTTCATAGACGGTCCAGTCGCGATAGGTCGTGGAAATTGGTTCCACCCACTCCGGGGTGAACTCAGCGAGATCGGTCGCAGACATCGTTCCGCCCAACTGCTGCGATGTGCTCAGGATGGCGTGGGCAATTTCTCCCCGGTAGAACGCGCCGGCTCCCTGTTCCGCGATCAGCCGGAGAGCGTGCGCCAAATCGCGGTTTCGGAAGATTTCTCCCACGCCTGGCGCTTTGCCGTTGGGCAAGAAAACCCGTTGACTCTCCGCGTCCTGGTGGAGATCAGCGTCAGGGTCTTGCCAGAAAGCATGAATCACCTCGGGAACCGGATAGCCCTGCTCAGCATAGAAAATAGCGGGCTGGAAAATATCTTTCCAGGGCAAATGCCCGAAGCGCTGGTGCAACGCCTGCCAGCCGGCAACCGCGCCGGGGACCGTTACGGAGTCGATGCCAAACTCCGGCATCCTCGTTATGCCCTTCGACTTCAGATGTGCGATCGTGAGCCCTTCCGGGGCCCAGCCGCTGGCGTTGAGTCCGTAAAGCTTTCCGCTTTTCGCGTCCCAGAAAATCGCAAACAGATCGCCGCCAATACCGTTCATCATGGGTTCGGTCACGCCCAACACTGCGTTAGCGGCAATTGCCGCGTCCACTGCCGAGCCGCCCCTTGCCAGAACCTGGGCGCCGGCGACCGAAGCTTGCACGTGGCTGGTAGCAACGATGCCGTAGCGGCGTAATCACCATCGAGCGGGCGTGGGAGCGATCTTGAGCTGACATGGCTGAAACCAGAAAGAGTACACCGCAAAGTGCGCGGACCAGGTTCGGCATCGATCACCGTCGAGTCGGAATGTGGAGAGCGAATTCTGGGGTGGAGCGCGGCCCATGTCAAGCCCGTCCGCCCACTTTACATTCTGGTGGGTTGCGTTATGATGGGCGACCGTCAGCAGTTTCTGCACCGGAATCGGCGCAGAACTCAAAGCCGGCTGACGTCCGAGGCGTGGCAGGACGAGGGGGTCTTGTCTTACGACTTACAGTTGGCTTTGATGAAGACTCGCCCGCCAGGGCGATCTGGTGCTGGTAGACCCCGAACCCAGGAGAAGTGCGATGCCGTCCGCTGCCGCGCGTCTGCCCCTAGCCGTTTTGTGTGCCTTCCTCGTCGTTCCCGCGCTAACGTGGGGGCAGGGAACTGCGCAGCCACTCATAGTCCAAGCTGTCGATGAGAGTCATTTGATCGCGCTACCGGGGAATACTCACCCGCTGGCGCGAGCCGAGTTCGACCAGGGAGCAGCCCCGCCGGATCTTCCCATGCAGCGGATGCTGCTGGTCCTGAAACGCAGTCCAGACCAGGAAACCGCCCTGCTGAAACTCCTCGATGATCAGCAGGACAAAGCATCGCCCATCTATCACAAGTGGCTTACGCCCGAGCAATTCGGCAGGCAGTTCGGGCCGGCCGATCAGGATATTCTGACGATCACGTCATGGTTGCAAGGCCATGGTTTCCAGACCATTCAAGTGACCAAGGGTCGCACAGTCATCGAGTTTTCTGGTAGCGCTTCTCAGGTCCAGGAAACATTTCACACGGCGATCCACAAATATGCGGTGAATGGAGAAGAACGCTGGGCGAACGCAAGCGATCCGCAAATTCCGGTGGCACTCGGGCCGGTGGTGGCCGGAGTGGCCACGTTGCACAACTTCCTGAAACAACCCCTGGTCAAAATTTCAAAGACTCGGATTCAGGCAAAGCTGGAGAAAGGCTCTCATCCGCTCCTGACGTTTTCGGACGGGACGCACGCGCTCACGCCCGGGGACTTTGAAAAGATTTACAACATTCTCCCTGTGGCTTCTCAGGGGATCACTGGAGTGGGCATAACCATTGCTGTGCTTGGGCGAAGCAATGTGTTCAACGGCGGCCAAGACATAGGCGATTTTCGTAATGCCTTCGGCGGGGGTAATTCTCCCAATATCATTCTCAACGGACCCGACCCCGGCGACCTAGGCGGAGGAGAGGAAGTCGAGGCCACTCTCGACAACACCTGGGCAGGAGCCCTGGCCCCCAATGCACTCATCGACTTTGTTCTCTCCGCCTCGACCAACACGACAGACGGAGTCGATTTGTCGGAGGTCTACGCCATCGACAACAATCTGGCGCCGATCATGACCGAAAGCTTCAGCATCTGCGAATCGGGCAATGCGGACCTGCTAAATGAGGAGAACCTAGCGGAGCAAGCTGCGTCGCAGGGAATTACATATTTCGTTTCGTCCGGGGATTCTGGCGCGGCTGGCTGCGACGACCCTAATTTCCCGCCGGCGACGCAGGGGGCTTCAGTCAACGCCCTCGCGTCTACCCAATTCACGGTGGCCGTGGGCGGCACGGAATTCAACGATAATGGCAACCCTGCAGCCTATTGGGGTGCGCAGAACAGCGCCGACGGAAGTTCCGTGCTCAGCTACATTCCAGAAAATGTCTGGAACGAGAGCGGACCCACGCTAGGGCTTTGGTCGAGTGGTGGCGGCGCAAGCAGCCGACCCAAGCCCACCTGGCAATCGGGGACCGGGGTTCCGGCCGACAGCCATCGCGATGTTCCGGATGTGTCGCTGACCGCAGCCGGGCACGATGGCTACCTGCTGTGCCTTGAGGGTTCGTGTGTGCCGGACAGCCAGGGTTTCATTTCTTTGTTTCTCATCGGCGGGACCTCCGCATCAGCCCCCTCATTTGCGAGCATCATGGCGTTGGTGGACCAGAAAATGGGTTCCCCGCAAGGGCAGGCGGATTACGTACTCTATCCGCTGGCTGCGGCCGAGGCCTCTACGCTGTCACAGTGCAATGCGTCGAAGACCCCTGGCCCTCCTCAGAGCAGTTGCGTTTTTAACGACGTCACCGTGGGCAACAATAGCGTCCCTGGTCTGGCAGGATTCAACGCAACGGTTGGATACGACGAGGTGACGGGGCTTGGGTCGGTGAACGTCACCAACCTGGTGAATGCCTGGAACGCGACCACTTTCCGTGCAACCACCGCGACGCTCACGCCCGCCTCAATCACCGCGGCTCACGGGGCCCCTGTAACTCTCAATGTTTCCGTTGCTCCCAACAGCGGCACGGGGACTCCGACCGGCGATGCGTCGCTTCAAACCGGATTGATCTCAGCCCCGGGGTTTATAGATGTCTTCCCGGCCAGCGCAGGCCGGGTTTCTTGCGCTCATTAACGGCTCAGCCTCTTCGACAGTGAACGATCTGCCCGGCGGTACGTATACCCTCACCGCACAATATGCAGGGGATGCTGTGTTCGCCCCAAGCCCGCCATCAAGCCCGATCAATGTCACGATCTCGGCGGAAAACAGCAATACTACGTTAACCTTGCTGACCATTGATCAGAGCGGGAATCTAATTCCGTTTAGTGGCGGACCGTTCGGCAGTTTTGTCTATGTGCGCGCGGACGTCTCAGCACAGTCGGGACATGGAACACCGACAGGAAGCGTCGCATTTGCCGATCAGGGCAATATCGTCGGTGTTTTGAACCTTAACAGCGAGGGGAATGTGGCAACTCCGAATGGATATTTCGGGTTTACCGCCGGGCAACATTCCCTGGTTGCTCAATACCGGGCAGATAACAGCTTTGACACGAGCAGCTCTACGCCCGCGGCGAGTTTCACCACTACGCAAGCCTTTACGAGCACAACGCTGGCTCCCGTCTCTGGCGCGGTCCTGGGCAACGATGTCACGCTCACCGCCAATATCGCCAGCCCGGCATTTGCTGGCGCGCCTTCTAACTTCTGTACGAACATGCCCTGCGAATCCACAAGTAATTATCCGAGTGGGACAGTCAGAATCTTTGCAGGCAGCACGCAAGTGGGAACCGCTGCGGTCAACCAGAATCAGGTCACGGCGAACGGAGTCACTGCAGTTGCTTCCTTCAGCACCTCGGTTTTGCCCCTGGGGCAAAGCAGCATTACGGTGCAATATATCGGAGATAGCAATTACACCAGCTCCACGTCGCCGCTCGTTACGGTGAATGTGCAGCCCGACTTCTCGGTCTCGGCTGGAGCTCCGATCATCAACATCAGCGCCCCAGGAAAGTCGGGCACTCTGGCAATTGCCATTACCGGCAGCAGCGGCTACAGCAGCACGATCAGCTTCACATCCTCTTCCTGCTCCGGGCTTCCGGCGGAGAGCCAATGCAGTTTCAATCCAGGCTCGCTGACCGGCAGCGGACAAACGACATTGACGGTTTTGACCACCGCCCCTCGAAGCGCCGCCCTCAGGGGGTTCGAACGTTGGACAACTGGCTTTGGATTGGTGTTTGCCGGGGTTGTTTTACTTGGCGTTCCTCCCAAGCGCAGGCGATTGGGCGCCATGTTGTCTCTGGCTGTGTGCGCTTTCGTTTTAACCTCGGTCAGCTGCGGGGGCAGCAACAATGGCGGCGGTGGAGGCGGAGGTGATCCTGGGACGCCGCCCGGTTCCTCCATCGTGACGGTCACGGCGACCACTGCCACCGGGTTGAGCCATCCGGTAACTTTCACCCTCAACGTCGGGCCGTGAGAGTCGTCGGCCGACCATCCAAACGAGCAGGGCTTAGTGCGCCGCGCCCGATTTGTGTTTTCATCTATTTGCGCTGATCAACGATTTCGCGTGTTCTCCGAATTCCGGTACCCCCGGGTATGACCCCAGTTACTAGAATTGCAGGGCCGCTTACGGGATGATGGAAAGTGCTTGGGGAGGCGGGCTTCGATCTGACAGTTGCGCTTGATTTCGCAGCTGATCCTAAGAAGAGCCCAGCTTCCAGTGCGCTCTACACATGACAGGTTGCCACAAACGGTTAGGTAAAATCGCAACCCAGACCCTGTTGATCTATTTCTTCATGGCTGCCTCGCAAGTGATTGCGCAGAATCCACCTAATGCTCCCCCGGCTGACGAGAACAAGCTGATTGCGTTGGAAAACGCCTGGAACCAGGCGCAACTCCATCACGATGCCAAAGCGGTGCAAGACCTGATTGGCGACAATTTCGTCTACACCGACTATGACGGCGCGGTGATGAACAAGACGCAATTCCTGGCCGATTTACGCGATCCCGCGTATCACGCCACCTTGATCGCCAACGAAAATGTGAAGGTGTTTCCTTATCAGAATGTGGCGATTGTGATTGGGACCTATCACACTAAGGGAACCTACAAGCGCGAGCCCTTCGAACACTACGGTCGGTTTACCGACACCTGGATCTACCACGACTTCACCTGGCAATGCGTGGCCAGCCACACGAATTTGATCAAGAAATAAGGGGAGTTGGCCCGGGGCCCCACTAACGTAACTGCCCGAAAGTGTTATCCCCAACAGACGGTTCGCTTACCAATTCGGTGTTTTTGCGGTCTATCTCTTGCTATTATTGCACCAGACTTGTGGCCCATTTAGCTCCACTCTTCGAGCCGCATCCCAACCTCAGCGATGAGGTGAACCGCAATATTGTTCGATCGGAAATTGAGGGCGGGGTGTACCTGGAAGAATTGCCCCCGGCGACGGTGCTGCAGATCCGGACGCAAAATCACTGCTACACGGCCGTGTTGTTAGGACGCAGCAACGCTTTGCTTTCCGGCCATCCGCAATACTGCCCGGAACCGGTTTTGGTGGTGATTGCAGGTTCTACCTGGGGCGGGTCGATGCTGAAACTGCATTTTGTCGGGCGGGGCATGCATTTGGAGTTTCACCACCCCGAATACCGCACTCCGATTGTCACTTCTTCCATTCAGGAAATCCGCGAGTGCCCGCAGCCGACTGCCGCGGGCGTTGAAGCGGTCATGTAGGGCCCACCACGCAAGATCCCTCTTGCTTATTCAGTCTGGAATCGATTTGACATCACGATTCGCGTGCAGTAAACCAGTTAAAGCGCAACCGGTCCCGGAGATTCTCATGCGAAAAGTGCTGTCATTCCGAATCGGCTTCAGCCGTGAGGAATCTGCTTTAGAAACGGCCCGCGGAAAGCAGATTCCTCGGTGCTGAAGCATCCTCGGAATGACAAGGGCGCCAATAACGGGAAGACCAGAACCACGAATCTGTGATCAAAAGTTCCGATTGAGGAGGACACGATGGCAACGACACTATCGAGCGTTCAGCTGGAAGACAAAGTAACCGCCTTTGTGAGCAAAGACCGGAAGATGCTCATCAACGGGAAGTGGGTCGATGCTGCTTCGGGTAAGACATTCCCCACCTACAACCCCGCCACCGGCGAAGTGCTCGCGCGCGTTGCCGAAGGGGACCGAGAAGATATCGACCGCGCAGTCAAAGCGGCGCGTGCCGCGTTTGAATCGGGCGCGTGGCCGAAATTGACTCCCTCCAAGCGTGGCCGCCTCCTGTGGAAGCTCGCCGATCTGCTGGAAGAAAATCTCGAGGAATTCGCCGAACTCGAGATGCTCGACAATGGGAAACCACTGAAGGTTGCCCGCGTGGCCGATGTTCCGCTCGCGGTGGACATGTTCCGCTACATGGCGGGTTGGGCGACCAAGATCGAAGGCAACACCATCCCGCTTTCGATGCCTGGCAAATATCTTGCCTATACCTTGCGTGAACCGATTGGCGTGGTCGGTCAAATTATCCCCTGGAATTTTCCGTTGCTCATGGCAGCGTGGAAGCTGGCGCCTGCACTCTCTGCCGGGTGCACCGTCATCCTCAAACCGGCCGAACAAACGCCGCTCACCGCTCTCCGTTTGGGCGAGTTGATGCAGGAAGCCGGATTTCCGGATGGCGTGGTGAATATTGTCCCCGGCTACGGCGAAACAGCAGGCGCTGCTCTGGCAGCGCATCCCAACGTAGACAAGATCGCCTTCACCGGTTCTACCGAAGTGGGCAAGCTGATTGTGCAGGCGGCGGCGGGCAACTTGAAAAAAGTGTCGCTCGAGCTCGGCGGCAAGTCGCCTAACGTGGTTTTCGCGGATGGCGATGTGGAGTCAGCCATCGCAGGGGCCTCCATGGCGATCTTCTTTAATCACGGGCAATGCTGCTGCGCCGGATCGCGGTTGTACGTGGAGAAATCAATCTTCGATAAGGTGGTCGATGGTGTCTCCCAGGAAGCCCAAAAAATTAAGGTCGGGCCGGGCTGGGATGCGGCCAACGACATGGGACCGCTGGTTTCCGAGGAGCAGATGAACAAGGTTTGCAATTACCTGGAGTCAGGCCTCTCCGAGGGCGCCAAGGCAACGGCAGGCGGCGCGCGTCACGGCGACGAAGGCTACTTCGTGAAACCCACGGTGCTGGTGAACACGCGCGAAGACATGAAAGTGATGCGCGAGGAAATCTTCGGGCCGGTTGTGGCTGCGATTCCGTTCAGCGATCCCAAGGACCTGGTGATCCGGGCCAACGACACCGTCTATGGCTTGGCTGCCGGAATCTGGACGCGCGACATCGGCAAAGCCCATCGCGTCGCCGCCCAGCTAAAGGCCGGAACCGTCTGGATCAACTGCTACAACGTCTTCGACGCAGCTCTGCCGTTTGGCGGCTACAAGCAATCGGGCTGGGGCCGTGAAATGGGTCACGATGCGCTCGAGCTGTACACGCAGGTCAAAGCGGTGTGCGCGGCGATTTAGAGCACGCGGAAGGGTTTCTCCCTGCACCTAAGACACAAAGGCTGCCCCACCCTTGCGCTGTTTGCAAGGGTGGGAATCGATGGCCATTGCCCCGAGCAAGAAGGTCGTCGAGACCAGCAAGCTTGTCTACGCTCCTTCGCCGAGGTTCGTGGCGCCCACCCTTCGAAAACCGCGAAGGGTGGGCAGCCCGCCGGTGCTCTCCTTGACGTATAACGTACAACGTAGTACTCTCGACGTGTGATCCAGAGCTTTCGCTCGGGGGAGACGGAAGAGCTTTTTCACTATCATCACAGCAGGCGCTTCCGAGCCATCGAACGAGTGGCCCTGCGGAAACTACTTCAACTCCACGCTGCGACAGAGTTGCGCGTCCTCGCCTCGCCGCCGGGGAATCAATTGGAGGCGCTGCGGGGAGATCGGCAAGGACAACACTCGATCCGTATCAATGATCAGTGGCGTATCTGCTTTGTCTGGCTCGACGGCCACTGCTATGAGGTGGAAATCGTCGACTATCATTAGCCAAGATAGATATAGACGGAGTTAAAGATGCAAAAGATGAATAAAACGCTTATGCCGCCCGTGCATCCCGGTGAAATCCTCCGCGAGGACTTCATGAAGCCGCTTGGTTTGACCGTCAACAAGCTGGCGCTCGAGCTGCACGTACCGGCGACGCGCATCGGGGAAATTGTGCATGAGCGCCGCCGGATCACGGCCGAGACGGCCCTGCGCCTGGCACGATATTTCCATACCAACGCTGAGTTCTGGTTGAATTTACAGAACTTCTACGATCTTGAAGAGACGCGGCGTTCGGGAAAAACCTCCGAGATTGAACGCCAGGTTTATCCAGCAGAATTGCCAGCTTCCTGATTGCCAAACCGCCCCACTTCTCGCCAAAAGCGCGAGAAATGGGATACCCCGCTCTGAGGCAAAACCACGTTAGACCGCCGCTCCAGAAGAAAATAGTCTCGGCTCGGTTTCATCTTTACCCGCGCAGTGACAGGTAAATTGTGCTATACGAAGTCCATGACGCCATGGCGAGAGCGTTTGACGAAGACGGCGATTATCGCGGTGGGCGTGATCCTGATTCTGGCCGGAATGCTGGTTTGGGCGCTCCTGTTCTTTAGGGCTACCCTCTAACTCCATGTTACCGCCATGAATTTATCGCAAAACATTTATCATCTTTGCACAGGGTCTGACCTCCTCGACGGCTGACGTACAATATCGTGCCGAATAGGAGACTCTCTTGCCCCACAAGGAATCGCTCCGTCCACAGCAATGTGCCAACACGGCTTTTACGTTTCTACCTACAGATTGCAAAGGCCTTGTTGCCCTGCTCGCCACCGTGATTGTCTGCGCTGCCGCAGCCCTCGCCCAACCGGGGCCCGACCAGGCATCCGAGTTCGTCACCCGTTCCGGGTCGAAGCTGCTCCTGGCGGGCAAGCCTTTCCGCTACAGCGGTCCGAACATCGAATGGCTGGGTTTGGAAGCCTACGGCCCGCACGATCCCATGGGGCCGCGTTATCCCAGCCATTTTGAAATCGACGATGCATTAGACACCGCCAAAGAGATGGGGGCGCGGGTTATCCGGTCGCAAACCATGGGTGACTCCGTCGGTTGCAGTCTGTGTATCGAACCAAAGCTTGGAGTTTCCAACCCCAACGCGTTCGAGTCCATCGATTATGCGATCGCTGGAGCCCACAAGCGCGGAATTCGTTTGATCATGACGCTGGTCGGCGATTGCGCCACGTGTTCAAGCGGCGGCATCGGGCAATATCTGGAATGGACTCACAAACAGAATTTTAGTGACTTCTTCACCGACCCTGAGCTGATCCGCGCCTACGAGAATCACGTTGATGCCGTTCTGAACCACAAAAACGCATTGACGGGTGTGCGCTACAAAGACGATCCGACCATCATGGCATGGGAAAACTGCAACATGTGCGGTTTTGTGGTGATGCTGATGTCACAATCGAAGGATCTCGGACCGGTCGTCGCCTGGACCGATACGATCGGAAAGTTCATCAAGTCGGTTGATTCGCGGCATCTCTATCTCGACTCTACCGGCGTTTTCCGCGTCGACAAACGCGCTCTGGATAGCAAGACATCTGATCTGGTCACGTTCGAATATTATCCGCATTGGGACGCGCTGCTCGGCACCGGGATGAAAACCACGGCCAAAACATTTTCCGCCGACGCCGCCGAAATCACGGGGCACGGAAAGGTCTACATCGCCACCGAATTTGGCTGGGACGTCACCGACTGGCCGACGCGAGATGTCCTGCAGGATGTCCTGCATACGCTCGAAACCGACGCAAATATTTCTGGCGACGGGTACTGGGCACTGCAGGCACACCTGGACAACTTTGGCTGGCAGGCGATTCCGGCGAACGTCAGCAACCCCGGGTACGCGAGGAACGGTGAAAGCGGGCAATGGTGGGCGCTCTATTACGGCGGCATCAATACGCTGGTAAATTCAGCCGACGACATGCGGGCGCGGGCGCAGCAACTGAGAGCGCATGCCTTCCGCATGGCGGGAGCTGCGATTCCGCCGCATCCTGCTCCTCCGCCGCCCGTGCTCACAACCGTGCTGCTGGGCGGATTGCTGGGATGGCGCGGCTCCGCCGGCGCGATTACTTACAGTGTTCAACGAAAAGCAGGAGATTCGGGCGAGTGGGAAACCATTTGCGACAAGTGCGCTACTGATGCGGATGTCCCTTGGCTCGACCCCAAACCGACGGCAGGGCTTGGCGTCGGAGTCAAATACCGGGTGATCGCTTATAACGCTGATGGGGTGGCTAGCGCGCCCTCGGAGCCGCGATAACCCTTGGGCATCGGAGATTCTCCGCCAGGCGCGCAAACGAAAAGGGCGCGCAATCGCGCCCCTTTCGGTAAAGCAACCTGCGATGCTGCCCCAGCACCGCAGGCATTCCGGCTAACGCAACTCGGCCAGGACTGGCACTTGCTGGACTGAATGATTCGTTGCCAGCTCCGTCTCCTTCTCTTGACGGGTCTTGGGGATTTCGCGCCCGTCCGTGTTTCCCACACTCCAGACTTGGGCGAGGAAATAGCGGTCCCCGTGCCGGCGGAAAATCAGCTTGGAACTATCGGAAGCCTTCAGCGACTCGCACCGGTTTGTCGAGGCCGCGCTGGCAGCGTCAGTTCCCGATCCCTGGATCAGCAGGACTTCTCCGCCATAAAGGGTCGTGACCGTGTACTCGCCGGCGGGAAGCGCCTTGCCGGAAACGATGAAATTGAAAGGCACGTTAGCCTTCATCGCCATGGTTTGTGCGTGGACCAGTGCGCTCGAGAGCATCAGGCCCAGGCCGAGCAGAACGAATAGTTGCTTTTTCATAAATCCTCCTCTTTCGCTTTTTATTGGAACCGTTGGTTTTGCTAAGGCAGGCGGCGTGCCAAACCCAGAGGGCTTCGACGATTGGCGCGTTGCGGCCCGCAAGCCCTTGATTAGGGTGAGTTTGCCTTTTTAGTTTCTCGACTACCTTCCGGCTGGCTTTGCTGGGAGCCGCTAGTTCGCTAACCCAACGGTTAACGGCCCGTCAGCCCTTCGGTTAATTTGCGTGGTGTGATATGCGTGTGAGGGCGAAATGTGCTAAACAGCAACCAGGGCGTCACTCATGAATCCCAGACTTTCCGGCATTGCGGGTCCATTTCAGGGCGTAGCCTTCGCGCTGCCCGAAGGTGAAGTGTCCATCGGACGTGAGCCCTCCAACCAGCTCTCGGTCTTTGACCCGGTTTTATCGCGCCGCCATTGCCTGCTCATAGGGAAGAACGGGCAGGTGACTGTCCGCGATCTCGGCAGCCAAAACGGAACATACGTGAACGGCATGCCGGTCGTCGAACAAGAACTGCATCACGGAGACCAGATCTGTGTGGGCAACTCGCTGCTGCTCTTTCTGCTCGAGGGGGATGAAAGTCGTCCGGCAACCAGCCCAATCGTATTCACAGAAACGGTTCAGAAAGTGGACTCACGATTTCTGCTTTCTCCCGAAGATGATCTTTATATCCGCCTCGATAAAGCCATTGCGAGCTTGCCCCAGGCCTCCCGCCTGGTCCGCGAATTGAATACCCTGATGAAAATTGCCATGGGGATCGGCAGCATTCATAGCGTCGAGTCGCTGCAGTGGCAATTGCTGGGCCTTATCTTCGATGTGGTACCCGCGGAACGCGGCGCAGTCCTGCTTTTCGACGATCCCGAAGACCTTAGTGCGGCGGTCGCCTGGAATCGTGTACTGGGCGCTGATCAGCCGGTTGAGGTGAGCCAGACCATCGTGCGCCAGGTCGCGCGCGACCGCCGCGGCCTGGTGGTAAGCGACGTTTCCGTGAATAAGGCCATGCGTGAAATTCCTACCGTGTCGGAATTGGGTGTGTGTTCTCTTCTCTGCGTGCCGCTGGTGGAATCGGGCAAGGTGGCAGGCGCGATTTATCTCGATACCCGAAAGGCCTCCGAGCGCTTCGATGAAAACCATCTGCAAGTCATGACCGCCGTTGCCGGGATGGCCAGCCTTGCGCTGGAGAACGCGCTCCGCTGGGAGCGCCTGGAGCAGGAAAATCAGGTCCTACGCGCAGAAATTAACCTGGAACATAACATGGTCGGAAGCGGTTCGCGCATGCGCGCGGTGTTCGAGTTCATTCGCCGCGTGGGTCCCACCGATTCGACCGTCCTGGTTCTGGGTGAGAGTGGTACGGGCAAGGAATTGGTGGCCCGCGCGCTTCACCGCAACAGCCCGCGGGCAAACCGGCCTTATGGCGCCATCAACTGTGCCGCGATTACCGAAACCTTGCTGGAAAGCGAGCTGTTTGGGCACGAGCGAGGCGCGTTCACCGGGGCCAACATCCAGAAGAAGGGAAAAATGGAAGTGGCGGAAGGCGGAACCGTTTTTCTGGACGAAGTTGGCGAGCTTGCACCCAGCCTGCAGGCCAAGCTGCTCCGGGTTTTGCAGGAAAGGGAGTTCGAGCGCGTTGGCGGCACTCGCTCCATAAAACTCGACGTCCGGGTGATCGCAGCGACGAATGCGCAGTTATCCGAGAAGGTCAAGGCTGGCACATTCCGCAGCGACCTATTCTACCGGCTGAACGTGGTCGCTCTCACCATGCCAGCACTGCGCGAACGGCGCGAGGATATTCCGCAACTGGCCGACTATTTCATCACCAAGGCCAGCCAGAAGTGCAATACGCGCGTCCGACCATTGTCGGTTGAGGCAAGAGCGCTTCTCAACAGCTACGATTGGCCCGGCAACGTGCGCGAACTGGAAAATGCCATCGAGCGGGCGCTGGTACTGGGTTCGACTTCTACGATCTTGCCCGAAGATTTGCCGGAAGCCATTCTGGAAGCGGGGTTGCCGGTGTCGACCAGCGCCACCACGTACCACCTCGCGATCAAAAACCTGAAACGGCAGCTCATTTTGCAAGCCCTGCAACAAGCCCATGGCGGTTACATACAAGCAGCCAATGTCCTGGGGCTGCATCCCAATTCTTTGCTTCGCTTGATTCGCACTCTGGATCTTAAGGGCGCAATTCCGCCGCAGGAGGGGAGTGAAAGTGTATAGCAAAGCTGGAGAACCGGCTGCGAAAACGGATCAAGAGCGATCGGCCATGCGGGTCATGGCGTAGATGGGCTATCCACATCGACTACAAAGCTGTAGGTATTCGTGGCTCCGGCCTTCGCATTCCAGCTACCCTCGGCGCCGAATTGGAACACGGTTCCATGGGCAAAACGATAATTGATCTTTGCCCCGGAACCGCTGCGTATATTCACCGCATTCGCTAGAGAGTTTGGCAATCCCTCTGAAGGGAGGGGAAGATCCTGCGAATACAAATCAAAAGATGCCTCGGATTCCCCGTCACCTAGGGTGATCGTGATATGGATGGTGCCTCCATTCACAAACCGGCTTGCATCCAACAGGATGACCCGATAACCATGTTTTCCTCTCCCGGGCGCAACCAGCGTTCCTTCTCCTGTAGCACTTGAACCGGGAATGAGTTGAATGATTTCTGGTTTTGATTTTGCGGCGAGGTCATCACTGGTGAGGACCTTCGTTGGGGCGGCGCCTTTCTGCTTGCGATTTGCACGCGCGGCATCGGCTAACGACTGCCCGTAACCCGTGCCGCGGTTCAGAAGAAAGATCAGAAGAAAGATCAGAGGAACAATGCACAAACCTTTTAGCGCAACTCGCGGCATAGCGCTCTCCGGCGGATGATTTGGCAAGATGATAGATCGGCGCGGCATTAGACTAGTAGTTACGGACGTACTGGCCAATGCTTAGTCCCAATAAACATCAAGAACAACACTGAGATCCCTGGGAGCGGCCGGTCCGTCGTTGCACCGCCACGCAAAGGCTGTCCCACTCGTCGTGGTTTTCGACGGGTAGGGGATTCTGGCTGATTGCATCGCGTGATTTTTCCACGCCTGAGAGCTCGGCGGGGTAGCCTCACGGCCCTGGACTGGGATCGTTGTGAGCGCCTTATCAACCGCAAAAAACTTCGTTATAATCGGAATCGCCTCAGCAAAGCCTGCGATCGCGCCCTTAGCTCAGTTGGATAGAGCGTCTGGCTACGAACCAGAAGGTCGGGAGTTCGAATCTCTCAGGGCGCACCATTTCTCTCGTTAGATCCCTCGCACAGCTCGGAATTTCGGCTGCGGGCTCCCGCTCCGCTCACGCCCGCAAACCGCCTCAAGTTCGAATCTCTCAGGGCGCACCATTTCTCTGGTTAGATCCCTCGCACAGCTCGGGATTTCGGCTGCGGGCTCCCGCCCCGCTCACGTTCGCAAACCGCCTCAAGTTCGAATCTTTCAGGGCGCACCATTCCTTTCGCCAGATCCTTCGCAAGCTCAGGATGACTCCTCGCCAAGGAGAGCAACTAAACACAGAACAACTGTGTTCCCTCCTCGATTTGTGCGGCTTTGCGCAATCTCTGCTATAGTGCCGGGTCTTGCGGAGGGCTGGCGCTATGGAAAGTTCGCTGAAAAAAGTCGGTCAGGTTCTGCTTTTGCTGGCAGTGGTTGTGCCCGGATTTTGGAATGCAGTGGCACAAACGCCACCTCCGCCGCCTCCGATTCCAGCGGCGGCACAAGGCGTGGCGGGACAGCCGTTCAACGTAAGAGCGGCAGTCGATGCTTACCTGGCCACAATTCCAGCGGACAAACGCGCCCGGTCCAATGCCTATTTCGAAGGCGGCTACTGGCTCATCCTGTGGGATTTTCTGGTGACCGCAGTGGTGATGTGGCTGCTCCTGCGCTGGAAGATTTCAGCCAAGATGCGCGACTGGGCGGAACGCGCCACCCGCTTCCGGCCGCTGCAGACGTTTATCTACGCGGTACAACTCACCTTGCTGTTCACCGTAGTTACTTTCCCCTGGACGATCTATGAAAGCTACATTCGCGAGCACAAGTACGGTCTGCTCAACCAAACCTTTGGCCCGTGGCTGCGCGATCAATTGGTGTCGTTGGGGGTAAACGTCGTGCTGGGCGGTCTGTTCCTCGTCATTTTGTTTGGCTTGCTTCGCTGGACGGGAAAGAACTGGTGGGTGTGGGGCGCGGTGTTTTCCGTGTTGTTCCTTGCCTTTATTTCGTTGATTGCTCCAGTGTTCATCTTTCCGTTGTTCAACAAGTTCACGCTGCTGCAAGACCCGAGCGTCAAGGATCCGATTTTAAGCTTGGCCCGGGCCAATGGAATTCCCGCAACCGAGGTCTATGTATTTGACGCGTCGCGGCAGTCAGACCGGGTCAGCGCCAACGTGAGCGGCCTGGCTGGGACCATGCGAATTTCGCTCAACGACAATCTGCTGAAGCGCTGCTCGCTGCCCGCCATCGAATCGACCATGGGCCACGAGATGGGCCACTACGTACTCAATCATTCGTACAAGGGGCTGGCGCTTAACGGAATCGTCACCGTGGTCGCTTTTGCGTTCGTCAACTGGGCTGCCAATTTTGCGCTGGCGCGCTGGGGCGGGGCTTGGGGAGTTCGGGGATTGACCGACGTGGCGGTTGTGCCTTTGCTTGTTCTTTTGCTTTCTCTCTATTTTTTCGTGATGACTCCAGTCAGCAACGGCATCACCCGAACTATGGAATATGAAGCCGACATGTATGGCCTGAACGCGGCCCAGCAGCCCGATGGCGAAGCTGAAGTGGACTTGCTGTTGGGCGAGTATCGCAAACTCGATCCCGGGCCGCTTGAGGAATTCATTTTCTTTGACCACCCCAGCGGACGCACGCGCATCAACGCGGCCATGCGTTGGAAGGCGGAACACCTGCCGCCTTCGACGGCCGGAGCTCAGCCGGTAATGTCGAAGCCGTAGTTACTCGGTTACTGCGTGGGGCTGAATTTCAGCACGGATTCGGCAAACATTTTGCCGGGAAATTTTCCCGAAATGGCACTAAAGTAAATCTTTCCCGCCCTGGGCAATTCCTACCAGTTTGGTGTGTGCCGCGCCCCTTTAGTTTCATTGATTTGGGACTGGCACGGGAGATGCTACCTACACCGCCAGACGAAGTGGCGCGCAACGGGGCGCTCTTGAAGATAACTTCGGCCAGAGGTTTTCTTGAGCGCCCCTTGCTTTTTCTCCTCTCGCCCACGGCCCTCCCCCAAGGCCCTTCCTGCGGCGCGATCATGCAAACCCCCAAGCCTAGTGATTTTGTGGAATCGAGGCGCTGGCTTCAGCCGTGCGTGGTCTTGCTATCTACGCCGAACTCTGAATTCCGGCTCAGGCCAGGATGAGTTTTTCTCCCACATCCAGCCCGGCGCGGCGCAGCAAGCCAACAACGGTTGGCTCCTTGAACCGGGAGGCATCAAACTCCACGCGAACCACCCGCGCCTTTTCGTCGAAGCGGATCTGGCGAACTCCGTAGACTTCGCTCACCCCGTCGAGGGCGCGCAATGTCGCCTCGGTAGGCGGAGAATTATAGCGATAGGCGACATCCAGGTGGGTCATCGAGCCTTTCTCCTTACATTCCAAGATACAACAATCGAATGAATCCCCGCCTCATCTAATATGATTCGGGGCAGGGCACAGAAGAGAATCAGCCATGGATAATCTGGCCAAATCTGCGGCGACGGTTACGGACCCGGTGTGCGGCATGACCGTGGATCCATCGACCGCGAAGCATAAGGTCGAGCATGCGGGGGACTCATACTATTTTTGCTGCGCCCGCTGCGCGGAGAAATTCCGCGCCAATCCAGAGCTTCATCTCGAGTCTGGACCAAAGACGATGCCATCCAAGTCTTCAGTTCCAGCTGGCATGGTGATGCTGAAACCGGCTCCCGCTGGGAAGCCGGCGCTGGGTGGACCGGCCTACGTTTGTCCGATGTGTTCCGAGGTTCGCAAGCCTGAACCGGGCCCCTGCCCAAAGTGCGGCATGGCACTGGAGCGGGAATCACCGCTACCAGCAACACGCGTCGAATACACCTGCCCGATGCATCCCGAAATCATTCGTCCCGGCCCGGGATCGTGCCCTATTTGCGGCATGGCGCTTGAACCGCGGAACGTGACGGCAGAAGAAGAGGAGAACCCGGAACTGCGCGACATGACGCGCCGTTTCTGGGTCAGCCTTATTCTCACTCTTCCGCTGCTGGCGATTGCGATGGCGGATATGCTGCCGGGCATGCCGGTGCAGCGGGTTCTGCCCCCGGGCTGGCTGCCGTGGATCGAACTTTTTCTCGCAACGCCGGTGGTCTTGTGGGGCGGATGGCCGTTCTTTCAACGTGGCTGGGCATCGATCGTCAACCATTCGACCAATATGTTCACGCTGATCGCTATGGGCACCGGCGTGGCCTACGTCTACAGTTTGATCGCGACGGCGTTTCCTCAGATCTTTCCCGCCTCGTTTCGCGAAATGGGGGGAAGGCCGGCAGTCTACTTCGAGGCTGCCGCCGCGATCACGACTCTCGTCCTGCTTGG
This sequence comes from uncultured Acidobacteriota bacterium, assembly GCA_963759395.1. Lineage (GTDB taxonomy): Bacteria > Acidobacteriota > Terriglobia > Terriglobales > Acidobacteriaceae > CAVWZH01. The sequence goes on from CAVWZH010000007.1 coordinate 2,407,796, forward strand.
CCAGGTTCTCGAGCTGCGTGCCCGCAGCCGGACCAATGCCGCGCTTCGAGCCTTGCTCGATCTGAGCCCGAAAACGGCGCGCATTCTGCACGACGGCAGAGAGGAAGACATTCCGCTAGACCAGGTCAAAGTTGGAGACCGGCTACGCGTACGTCCTGGCGAGAAAGTTCCAGTGGATGGTGTAGTTCTCGAAGGCGACAGTTCCGTCGATGAGTCCATGATTACGGGCGAATCGGTTCCGGTAGCGAAAGGTGCAGGCAGCAAAGTGATTGGCGCAACGGTCAACGGAACCGGTTCGTTCATCATGAGAGCGGAACGGGTGGGCAGCGAAACCCTTCTGGCTCAGATCGTGCAGTTGGTGAGCAAGGCGCAGCGCAGCCGCGCGCCGATTCAGCGCCTGGCTGATCGCGTGGCTGGCTGGTTCGTGCCGGTGGTGATTGCAATCGCGGCGTTGACCTTTGTGGTTTGGGGCTTGTTTGGGCCCGAGCCGCGTTTGGCGCACGGGCTGGTGAATGCAGTCGCGGTTCTAATCATCGCGTGCCCATGCGCGCTCGGTTTAGCAACGCCCATCGCAATCATGGTGGGGACAGGGCGCGGAGCGACTGCAGGTGTGCTGATCAAGAACGCCGAAGCATTGGAAATCCTCGAGAAGGTGGACACCCTGGTGGTCGACAAAACCGGCACGCTGACGGAAGGGAAACCACGCGTGGTTTCCGTCTACGCGGTGAGCGTGGAGGATGAGAACGAGTTATTGCGTTGGACGGCGAGCCTGGAGCAGAGCAGCGAGCATCCGCTTGGCAGCGCCATCGTGACCGCGGCCAAAGAACGAAACTTGACGCTCGGCGCAGCTCGGGCGTTTCGATCGCTGACGGGACGAGGTGTCGTGGGAGAAGTGGATGGACTAGGCGTGCTCGCCGGCAATGAGAAGCTGCTGGAAGAAATGGGAGTACCCTTTGACGCCCTCCGCTCCAATGCCCAAGAGCTGCGGGAAAAGGGTCAGACTGTGATTTTTGTGGCCAGAGCGGACCGAGGGATTGGAATCTTGGGAATCGCCGACCCGATCAAGGCGTCCGCGAAGGTGGCGTTGCAGGAGCTGAAAGCCGATGGTTTGCAGATCGTCATGCTGACTGGAGATAGCCGGAGCACAGCAGAAGCTGTCGCCCGCCAGTTGGGAATCGATGAATTCGAAGCAGGCGTGTTGCCCGCGGACAAGGCCAAATTTATTGAGCGGCTGCACAAGGCGGGGCGCGTGGTGGCTATGGCGGGAGACGGAATCAATGATGCTCCTGCTCTGGCTCAAGCCGACGTTGGCATCGCCATGGGGACCGGAACGGACGTCGCGATGGAAAGCGGCGGCGTAACCCTGGTGAAGGGAGATCTGGCGGGAATTGTGCGAGCACGCAAGCTGAGCAAGGCGACCATGCGCAATATCCGGCAAAATCTGTTCTTTGCGTTCGTCTACAACTCGCTCGGGGTGCCCATCGCGGCGGGAGTTTTATATCCAATCTTTGGACTTCTTTTGAGTCCGATTCTCGCGGCTGCCGCCATGAGTTTCAGTTCGGTATCGGTGATCACGAATTCGCTGCGGCTGAGAAATGTTGAGCTGTAGAATTTGCCTGGCTGGATTTTCCATCCGAACAACATGATGAGATGACTATGGCGTGCGAACTCGTTTAGCAACCTCTTGCCCGAGGCGCCCAAAATCTCCCACGTCCCAAGTGTAGATGATCTCCGCGCCAGCTTTCAGCGCACATCGGGCGAGCAAAGCATCGTAGATGGTGCCGCCTTCGATGCCCGCTCCTGCAGCGTTGATGATGGCCTCCCAATACTCCTCGGGATCGAGGGAAACCAAGGTAAGCCGCTCAGCCAAATCGGTCAGAAAGAGTATGGCTTGGTCCCCGCTTACCCGATGCGTTCGTGGCATACGAGTGAGCGTGGAATAAAGCTCGGCGAAGCTGTGTGCGGCACAACACGCGTTCTTCTTTTCTGCTCGCAAGAGGGCCGCGAGACTGGGTTCGTGCTGGGGATGCTCATCGAGTAGGGCAGGGAGGAGAGCGGATGTGTCAAAGAAATACTTCACCGGAACTTTCCCAGTATCTTGCGTTCACGCTCGTCACGAACTCGGCGGATCGTGTCACGGACCGTCTCTGCCGAGATTGGAGCACCTCCATGAAGAACCCATACCCCGCGTTTCTTGCGCATCCGGGCATTGCCCCGGGCTGGGCGCAGAATGAGTCGTTCATCTGAGACCTCCAATTCGAGCACATCCCCGGGACCCAGTTGCAATTCATCCCGAATAGGTTTGGGAAGCACGACGCGTCCGGCTTTATCCAGCGTAATCGTGGTAGTCACAATGGCATTATACCATGCCATTTACCATTCAGAATGGCATTTGTGAGGTACGATCACTGCAGCGTAACTAGAACGTAATCTGTCAGCAGCTTCTCGGTCTGCTGGTGCATGCCTTTGGTGTTGTAGTTGGTACTGGTGATGACCACGACCATATCCAGGCCGGGGAAAACTGCCACTTTGTTGCCGCCGTTCCCCGACATGAAATAGGCGGGATAAGATTTTCCCCCGGCCGAGAAAGTCTTCAGCCACCAGAGATAGCCATATTCAGTCTGCTCGTCGACTCGGGCGTGGGGCTGGATCGAGGTCTTGACCCACCTTTCCGAAACGAGCCGTTGGCCGTTCCAGATGCCGTCATTGAGATAAAGCTGACCCAGCTTCAACAGATCTCGGCTGCGCAGACCCAAGCCTCCGCCAGTTTGGGCTTCGCCCATCGCTGAGAATTTCCAGCCCATTTTTTCGATTCCGAGCGGCGAGAACAGGTTCTTGTCCGCAAACTCAGGAACCGGCATCTTGGCCGAGCGCTCCAGCACCCGCCCCAAGAGAAAAACCCCGGCGGTGCAATAGCTGAAGCTGCGGCCATAGGGTGAATCTTTCGGTTTGGGCACCCAGGAGGGAAATCCACGAATGGGAAGGTCGAGCACGAACTGGGTCCAGTCTTCGGTCACGTACATACGTTCTTCGTTGCCGCTCGAGAAGTCGTTGTTGTCGTCACACTCCAAAAGTGAACTCATGGTGAGCAAATCTTCAACGGTGATCTGGTCCTTACGAGGATCGCGGTTCTTGAGAGTTTTGTCAGTAAACATCGGCCAGACACGGAAATCGATTCCGGAGAGTAACTTCTTATCGACGGCGATGCCAATCAACATGCTGGTGATGGTTTTGGTGGCGGAACGGGTGTCCATGAGACTGTCGGCATCGAACCCATTGAAGTAGGCCTCGTAGGCGAGTTTGCCGTGGCGGGCAACGAGAACACTGGTGATCTTCTGGAATTGTCCCGAGCGGATGGCCGACTCCATCGCCTGCAAACGGTCGGCGGAGAGACCGCTCGCGGCCGGGCTGCTCGTGGGCCAATCGGCGGAGCCTGGGTTTGCACTTGGCGTCCTGTGCGCTAACCGTAGAGAGCAGGAGCAAACCGCAAAAGAACACTACAAAAAACTCGCGGCTCATACTTCTTCCTTCCATTTGCCGGTATCGTTATAGAGACGAGCGCCGGAAGCAAGGGTGAGCCTCCGCTCTGCACCACGCTGCCAATTGACACCTCTGCTGCTATATTCAACAATTACTTGCAGATTCAATCACAAGTGCGGGAGGAATTATGGCCGACGAAGGCACGGAGCCGGTGGAAGTCCACGCTCCATCAGAAGGCAGTGCGGGCAAGTGGATTCTGCTGTTGCTGGCGGTGGCCTATGTTGCTGGCTCGCTTTACTTTCTTTTTACCCTCAAAACCCGCCTCGACCAGGTAGCCAAGGACGAGGCAGCCAGCAACGCGCAGATTGCCGAACTCAGCAAGCGCATGCAGGCCGCCGAAGCTGATGATGAGACTTTGGCGCAGCAAGTCGGCATGACCAAGAAAGAATTGGCGGCCCGATCCGCGGAACTGCAGCGAGAACAGCGCGCCGCCGAGGCCCGCCTGGCTGAAGAACAGAAGCAGCAGATTACCGCAGTGACCGGGGAAGTGGCCGGGGTGAAGACGGATGTGACCGGGGTCAAAGGTGACGTCGCTTCCACCAAGGCCGATCTGGAAGCTACGAAAGCCAAGCTGCAAAGCGCAGTGGGCGACTTGGGGGTGCAGAGCGGCCTGATCGCCCACACTCGCGATGACCTGGAACTCCTGAAGCACAAGGGCGACCGCAACTACTATGAATTCACTTTGGTGAAAGGCGCCAAGCCGCAGCCGGTTTCCACCGTTAACTTGCAGCTAAAGAAAACCGATCCCAAGCGGGGCAAGTTCACGCTGAACGTTACCGCCGATGACAAGACGATCGAAAAGAAGGACCGCAATATCAGCGAGCCGATCCAGTTCTACACCGGCCGCGACCGCATGCTGTATGAGCTGGTTGTTTGGTCCGTGGATAAAGGCAAGGCCACCGGCTATCTGAGCACGCCAAAGAACGCGCCGGTGCCGATCACGGCGAATTGAGAAGGGACGCATGACTTTTCCCGGTGCGCACGTTCTGCTGGATATTGTTGTGCGCACTGCCGTGATTTATTGCGTGGTACTGCTAGGCGTGCGCCTGAGCGGCAAACGCGAGGTTGGGCAGATGACGCCCTTCGATCTCGTTCTGCTGCTACTGATAAGCAACTCGGTGCAGAATGCCATGACCGGCCCGGATACTTCGCTGTACGGAGGTGTGGCCGCGGCTTCCACGCTGTTGGTGCTCAACTACTTTATCGCCAACCTTTCCGGGGCCAACCGCCGCTTCCGCAGGTTCATTCAGGGAGAGCCCAGCCTGCTGGTGCACGACGGCCAGATCATGGAAGCGCACATGGCTAGAGAGCACGTCAGCATGGATGAACTGGAGCGGGCCTTGCGTGAGCGAGGCATCGCCAGCTATCACGAAGTAGCGTTGGCAGTGCTGGAAGTCGACGGCTCAATCAGTTGTTTGAAGTATGACGAAATTGAACCCACTGCCAACACTCACCTGGTGCGCCGCCGGTTCCTGCAGAAGCACTGACCGTTTTACGCTCTGTAGTTCTGCTGGCTTCAGCCTGAGCAACCTGTGATCACCTACTTCATCAGCGTCACTGGCAAGGCTTGATCGTAAGGCTGGATGATCACGCTCAGTGACTTGCGCTTATCGAACACGTCCTTGGTGACATGGAAGCCGACGATCACCGTGCCACTGGCTGTGCCACCGGGAGCGATTTTGGTCTCAGGGACGATCGCCGGAAGCGTGCCCGCCTTGAGTGCCGGAAATGCCTGGAAATAGCGGTCAAAATCGACGGCGGATGCTGCCTCGTCACTGAATTCACCGGTGTCGGTTTTCAGCGTCGAGTTGATGGTATGGATCCAGAGCGGCTTCTCGCCGGTGTTGTGCAGAGTTATGTTGACCGCGACCAGCATCAAGTTCTGGTCAGGAACCTCGACGGAGGTAATGTTATCGATCGAGCCGCCACCTTGCGGTTTCGCTCGGGTGAGAAACGCATACATACCCAAAAGCACGGCTGCCGCAGCGAGCACGATAGCCACGATTTTAGCGGGAGGGAGATTGCGCTCCGCGGTGCCGAATTCCACCCCTAGATGCGGCAAAGGTGGAGGCTCGGGAGCAGCGGGGGCAGTTGCCGTCGGGGGTTTTGGCGATGCAGCGGGCGTTTCTTCTGGCATGGGATCTCGCTTCGCCAACGATTTTAACTGCTCCAGAGAAAATCGTCGCGTCCGACTAGTTGTGTCTACTGATACCGAAGCCGACGGGTTCTTCACCACGCATGCTTCATCGCCTTAGCGAACTTTTGAGTGGGCAGAGTGTTGAGCACATCTGCCTTGGTCAGCCAGGCGCGGCGGGCCTGCAGAACCCCATAGCGAATCTTATCGAGATGTGAGGTATGGTGGGAGTCGGTGTTAATAACGATCTTCACCCCAAGCTCTTTTGCTCGCCGCAAATTCCGGTCACAAAGATCGAGGCGGTCGGGATAGGCGTTCAATTCCATCGCGACTTTCTTCTGCGCGGAGGCTTTTAAGGCCGCGTCCAGATCAAAGGCGTAGGCATCGCGACGCAACAATAATCGCCCAGTTGGATGGCCGATCAGCGAAGTGTTGGGGTTCTCAATCGCCTTGAGAAGACGCTCGGTCATCTCCGCGGAACTCTGATTGAAGTGCGAGTGCACGCTGGCAATGACGATATCCATTTGCTCGAGAACGGAGTCCGAGAGATCGAGCGTGCCATCAGCCAGAATATCCACTTCAATTCCGGCGAAAATCTTGATGCCCTCAATTTGTTCGTTTGCTTTGCGAATGCGCTGGATGTGTTCGACCGCCCGCTTGTCATCGAGCCCATTAGCGAAGGCAAGATTCTTCGAGTGGTCGGTAATGGCCATGTATTGATAGCCGTGCGCTTTGGCCGCCTCGGCCATTTCTTCAATCGTATTGCGCCCGTCGGTCTCCACAGTGTGCATGTGCACGTCGCCGTGCAGGTCTTCCTGTGTGATCAACGCTGGCAGTGCGTGTTCCGCAGCGGCGTCAATCTCGCCGAGGTTCTCCCGCAACTCGGGAGGAATGTAGTCCAGCTTGAGCTTGGCGTAGATTTCTTCTTCAGTTTTCCCCGCGACCGGTTTCTCTGTGTCGAGTTTCGCCAGGCTGTATTCACTGAGCGTGTATCCCATCTTGAGCGCACGCTGGCGCAGGGCGACATTGTGGGCCTTCGAGCCGGTGAAATACTGCATGGCGGCGCCAAACGATTCCGGAGGCAGAAGCCGAACGTCCACCTGCATGCCGCCGCGCAGGCGGAAGCTGACCTTGTTGTCGCCGCGGGCAATGATTTCCATCAGGCCGGGCAATTTGATGACGTGCTCGATGAGTTTTTGCCGCTCGATGTCATCACAGCAAGCTTTGCCGGTTACGAGCAGATCGAGATCGCCGACCGTCTCTCTTCCTCGCCGTAGTGAACCTGCCGGAGTGACGCTTTCGACTCCGGGGAAGCTGCGCAGATGGTCGGCGATCTTCTCCGCTTCCCGCTCTGCCGCATCCAGCAGAAACCTTCCGGCAATGCGGCGGTAATCTTCAATCGCTTTGAGCAGTTTCTGCTCCTGCTTGGCGCCCATGCGGGGCAGTTCGCGAATCTTTCCTTCGCGGGCCAGTTGCTCGACGCCGGCAAGGTCGGAAATCTGGTGCGCGCTCCAGATCAGCGCAATGGTTTTGGGGCCGAGTCCCTGAATCTTCAGCAACTCCAGCATTGAGGGGCGATATTTCTTGAGCAAGTCAGCGTGCGCAGTCAGCCGGCCTTCCTTGAAAATCTCCTGCAGGTTGGCCAGCATACCCTTGCCGATGCCGGGAATTTCCAACACTTTCTTCGGTTCGCTGATCAGTTCGGAAATCTGTTGCGGCAGGGCTTCGATGGCCTCGGCGGCATTGCGGTAAGAGCGAATGCGGAAGGAATCCTGGCCGTCAATTTCCAGCAGGTCGGCGGTTTCGTAGAGAATGCCGGCGATGGCTTTGTTGTCCATGCAGGCTTAAAGATTAAACAAGACGGAGCAGAAGGGCCAGCGCCACATCGTACACACGTCGGGGCAATCGCGTGCGGGGCCGCGCATGGCGGGATTAACGGCAATCGGGCGAACTGTTCGCTGGCAATCTTGGGAGGGGAGTTCTAACGCTGCTGCTGCGAAGAGGCTTACGAAGCCTTGCTGACGTTAGCCGCTTGCGGGCCTTTCTGGCCTTGACTGATCTCAAACTCAACCTGATCGCCTTCCTGCAGACTTTTATAGCCTTCGGTCGTGATGGCACTGTAATGGACAAAAACATCCGCACCGTCATCGCGTCCGATAAAACCGTACCCTTTTGCGTTGTTAAACCACTTCACCGTACCTTTCAAACGTTCCACAAACGCCCCCACAGGCCCATCCCGTAGCTTCCAGGATGTGCCCACCTGACCGAGGCCATTGTGCGTCGAGTGGCAGGGGCTGTCAAGAGTGGAAACCTCTGAAATGCCCTATCGGTGCGGCTTTCGGCTGGTTTGCTGATAGCTGAGCCAGAGCACGCCGCAGATGGTTTTAGCGTCGCAGATCGTGTTCCGCAGAACCATGCGCACCGCGGTAGAAAGAGGAAAAAATTTAGCGCGAATTACTTCATCCTGCTCCGGCTGGGCGATTCCGCTATGCAAATGTTTTGCCAGGTAGAGGGACATAGCCTCGGCAACAAACCCTGGACTAGCCCAAAAGTGTAGGATGCGCTTCCAGCTTCCAGCGGTATAGCCGGTTTCCTCGATCAGCTCCCGTTTCGCGGCGGCGAGCGCATTTTCGCCCGGGTCAATCCGCCCTGCAGGCAACTCCCACAAAAAACGGCGGGCTGCGTGACGATATTGCCGCTCCAGCAGTACCCGCGGCTCGGCTTGGGTTTCGTCCACAGCCAGAATGACAACCGAACCGCTATGCCGCACGATGTCCCGACGGACGCGGATTCCTGAAGGTTCGAGGACTTGGTCTGTTGTGACCCGGAATGCGGGGCCCTGGTAAACCTCGCGCGATGAAAGAACGCGAGCCGTAGTGTTCCGGCGGGATAATTTCGGCATACGAACAATATAAGCATAAGTAAAGAAACGGCGCACGATGCCTCGGTAAGCTGCTTCTGCTATGCTGCCCCGCGATGCCCGCCAAACCGCAGATCGCAATCGTAGGTCCGGGACGATTGGGGAGCACGCTGGCCCTTGAGTTGTTTCGGCACGGATATCGGGTGCAGGAGATCGTTTGGAGTGGCCGGCGCGGATCTGCCGGTGCTGCCCACGGGCTGGCGAAAAAAGTCCGCGCCCATGTTAACACTGCAAGAAACGCCCTCCTCGACGCCGACTTGATTTGGCTTTGCGTGCCCGATCGTGCAATCGCCGACGTTGCCCGGGAATTGGCTGGAAGAACCGAATGGAAGGGGAAAACTGCATTCCACTCCAGCGGCGCTCTCGGCAGCCCTGAACTTGCTTCTCTCAACCGTCGTGGAGCGGCAGTGGCCTCGGTGCATCCTTTTATGACTTTTGTGCGCGGTTCGGCGCCGTCGTTGCAAGCCGTGCCCTTTGCTATAGAAGGCGATGCGCGAGCAGTCCGCGTCGCGCGCCGAATTGTGCGCGATCTCGGCGGCGAAGCGATGACGATTTCCAAATCCCGCAAAGGGGTTTACCACGCCTGGGGAGCCTTTGCCTCACCGCTGTTTGTGTCGCTGTTAGTTACGGCTGAGCGCGTGGCGCGCGCCGCTGGCCTTTCGGCGCCGGCCGCGCGCAGGAAGATGCTGCCGATCATCCGGCAAACTTTGGAGAATTACGCCAAACTTGGCCCCGCTGGCGGGTTCAGCGGCCCGATTGTGCGGGGAGATGTGGAGGTCGTGCGCCAGCACCTACGGGAGTTACGCAGGATTCCAGAAGCCGCAGACATATACAAGGCGCTGGCGCGGGCGGCGTTGACGTATCTTCCCGTACGAAACCGGAAGGAACTGAGAAGGACTCTTCGCAAATGACCTGGCTGGCACTTGCTAGCTCAACATCAAGCGTTCAATCTTCCCGGCCTTGCCGGTAGAGGGATCGCAGTCCACGATCACTGCGCACAGGCGCACGTCGCCGCTGGCGGGCTCAAAACGGACCGGCATGTTGTTCAGAAAACGTGCGACCACCAATTCTTTTTTTACTCCGATCACACTCTCGTAAGGTCCGGTCATCCCAACATCGGTGATGTACGCCGTGCCCCCTGGCAGAACGCGTTCATCTGCAGTAGGCACATGCGTGTGCGTGCCGATGACCGCCGTGACCCGCCCGTCCAAATACCAGCCAAACGAAATTTTTTCGGAGGTGGCCTCGGCGTGGAAGTCGACGAGCACGACTTTCGCCGTAATCTCTTTCAGCAAACGGTCGGCGGTGCGGAACGGATCATCGTTTGAGGCCATGAAAACCCGGCCTTGAAGATTCATCACGGCGTAAGGCACGCCATGCTTCTTACCTTCGTAAACACCCCAACCCGGCATGTCTGATGGATAGTTCGCCGGACGCAGCACCCGGCGGGCCGGCCCATGATGATTGCCGTCAGTCATCTGGAAGTAGTCCACGATTTCGCGTTTGTCCCAGACGTGGTTGCCGGTAGTCAGAACGTCGATGCCCAGCTCAAACAGTTCTTCAGCCAGTTGGCCGGTGATGCCGAAGCCAGCCGCAGAATTTTCACCGTTGGCGATGACCAGATCGACGGCGTGATCTTTGACCAGATCCGGGAGGCGTTCTTTGACGATAGTCCGCCCCGGGCGGCCGAAGATGTCACCAATGAAAAGAATGCGCATGCGTAGGGCCGATGTTAACACGCACCAACAGTCGCGTGGGGATAGCCGCCCTCGACTGTCCGGCGGGCCGAAGGCCCGCCTTCACTCGTCCCGTCTGCTGATGTCAAGAAACGTCGAGCTTCGCTCGACCGGACAGCCGAGGGCGGCTGTCCCCACACAGTCAGCGGCTCAATTCTGCGGTCTTCAGAAAGTCGTAGTTGCCGGCGGGATTCAGCGCGATGCCGTGCACACGTTTCGAGTGCACCAGCACATTGTCCAGATACCACAGGTCGATGTAAGGCAGGTCGGTCGCGAGAATCTTCTGGATTTCGGCGTAAATCGGCTTGCGCGCTGCTGGATCCAGTTCGCGGCGCGCTTGCTCGATCAGGGCATCCACCCGGGCGTTCGAGTAGTGACTCCTGTTGGCGCCATTCGGGGGTACTCTGGCCGAGTCGAAACAGTACTCGAAAATGTCGGGGTCTTCGTTGCCTCCAATCCAGCGCAGGGAATAGAGCTGGAAGAGACCACGGGTAACGTCAGAAAAGAATGTTGCGAACTCGAACGTTCGAATGTCGAGCGCGATTTCTACCTCCCGCAACTGCTGTTGCAATACCGCCATCATCAGGCGCGTGCTTTCTTCGGTCGAGGTCTTCACCGTCAGGCGGAATCGAACACCGTTCCTGGCGGGGTATCCGGCCTGGTCGAGCAGTTGGCGGGCGCGCGAGGGGTCGTAATTGTAACCGGGCACGTTGCCGTCGTAGGCCCAGCTTTCAGGAGGAAGTACGCTGTTGGCGGGCCGGGCGAATCCCCGGTTCAGATATTCGATGATCGGCCGGCGGTCGAGAGCGTAAGCCAGCGCCTGCCGCACTTGCTCATTCTTCAGAATGGGATCGCGCATATTAAACGCCAGGTAGGCCAAAACCGTACCCGGAGCGGTCAGCACTTCCAGGTTCGAGCTGCGCTTAAGTGTGAGCACCGTATCTGCCGTGAATGCGTTGATGGCAAGGTCGGCGCTGCCTTTGCGTAATTCGAGCGCCCGCGTGGTGGCGTCCGGCACCACCATGAAGCGCACTCGCTCGAGTTTTGCCTTCTCGCCCCAGTAGTCATCGTTGCGTTCGACGATGACCTCTTTATCCGGCTCGGCGCTCACGAAACGAAACGGGCCGGAACCGATAGGCCGCAAAGTGATTTCAGTTCCGCTCCCATAGGGAACTATGCCCATGGCTCCGCCTGAAAGATTCCAGAGCAAAGTGGAAGAGGGCTCTTTCAGATGAAACACCACGGTGTAATCGTCGCGCGCTTCCACAGAGTCGACAAAGCGGTAAGCACCAGTTTTTGTACTGCGTATTTTGCCTTGAAGGAGGGAATCGAAAGTCCATTTCACGTCGCGGGAAGTCAGCGGGCGGCCGTCGTGAAACTTCACGCCCGGATGCAAATGAAAAACATAGGTGCGCGCATCGGGAGTCTCCCAGCGCTCAGCCAGGCCGGGCGCGACGTTCAGCTGCGCATCGCGGGTGAGCAGGTCGTCAAAGAGGAGGTCATCAATCCGTTCGGATTGCGCGTCAATTCCTGCCCGCGGGTCGAGATTGACCGGGCTGCTCTCGATAATCATCACCAGCGTATTGGGATCGGGCGGCCGGGAGCAAGAAAGGGCAGAGAGGAGAAGAAGGATCAAGGCCAGCGTCCTTAGCTTCGTCATCTCGCGCAGAGACGCAAGCCACGCCGGCGCGACGAGGAGGTCGAGCGGTTGTTTGTGTTCATCCTTTCCGTCATGCATACGAGATCTTTCCCAACACCGCTGGCCGCTTTCGCTCCCGTCGCCGACGGCACATTCGAGGGCCGATGATGCCACGTCTCATACGCCAACACCGCGAAAGCCACCGCTTCTTTTGCTTCGACCGGCAAACCAAATTCGTCTGAGACGCGAAGCTTCAAGCCCAGCGGCCAAAGCTCGGTGGCCAACATAGCAAGGAGAATAGGGTTCTTTGCTCCGCCACCTGACACCACAAGTTCGCCAAATCGGCCTCGCGGTAGTACGAATCGGCGCAGGGAGTCAGCGATAGTACGAGCGGTCAGCGCTGTAGCCGTGGCTACCACGTCGTTCCTGTTCGCACGTCCGCATAATCGCAGGAACTTACGCACGAAATCGGCCCCAAATTCCTCCCGCCCGGCGGTCTTCGGGGGCTTTTTCTGGAAAAACGGCGCGCGCAAAAGCTCGTTGACGACTGTCTCGATTACCACTCCGGAAGCGGCAATTCGCCCGTCGCGGTCAAATTGTTTGCCGAACAATCGCTCTGTAACTCCATCCATGACCATGTTGCCCGGTCCGGTATCGAAAGCCAGAGTCTGCTCCGGCTTAGCCTTGGCAGGAATGGCAGTGAGGTTCGCGATGCCGCCGAGATTTTGCACAACTCGCCCGATCCGCTCATCGCGATAAAGCAGAAAATCGAGATATGGAACCAGCGGCGCCCCCTTGCCTCCCGCCGCCATATCCGCCGGGCGGAAATCGGAAACCACCGGTGCGCCCACGCGCGCAGCGATGACCGCGCCTTCGCCAGTCTGCCAGGTTGTAGCGATTTTGTGTTTGAGAAAAACCGCCGGCTCACCTTGATGGTAAATCGTCTGACCATGGCAACCGATTAACTCCGCGTGCAGACGAAACCGCCGCTGAGTCGCCAGCAGTGCTTCAGCATAAAGTTCGCCGAGGAGAAAGTTAAGCCGCGCGAGATCGGCCACGCTGGCAGTTCTTCGCGTTCATCGCAGCCAGCACTGCGCGGCGCACTTCCTTGGTATAAGGATGGCTGGCATGCCCGAGAAGCGCGAGCTTAGTGTGGCGCGGGCGCTCCCGTCCGCGAGAGTTTGAGGTGATCCGCACTAACGCCACCTCAATCCCGTCCGCTGAAGTCCCGCTCATGATTCCGGCGACGATCACGCCTGAACCTGCCGCTTGATGGTCTCCAGCCGCACCTGCTCTCCAAACTCCCACAACTGCCGGGAAATCTTCTGCACTCTTGCTAAAGTGGGCGCGGGCGTTCTCCGGTTCACTTCGGGCGATTTCCTCTTGAACGCCAGCACACGCGCCGTCGATTCTTTCACCCGCCGGGCGAATTTGCGGTCGCGCTCTGCTTCCTGAGCAGTGCCTCGTAGGATCGCACAATGCCTTCTTCCAGATGGCACAGCAGAGCCAAATCGCCACCGGCGCGAACAAACTCGACCGTTGCCTGCTCGATGGGCGCGGCCTTCAGCACGCCGCCCATTTCAAGATCATCGGAGACGATCAATCCGCGAAAACCAATCTTGCCGCGGAGAACGCCGGTGATCCACTTCTTCGAAAGCGATGCCGGCGTGTGGTCATGCGTGACGTCTGGATAATTCGCGTGCCCGACCAGAACCATGGGCAACTCGCGCCGCATGGCGCGATAGGGATACATGTCTTCTTTCCACATTTGCCTCTGGTTTTTGGTCACGCTCGGTAGTTCGTGGTGCGTGTCGAGATTCGCTTCGCCTAGCCCAGGGAAGTGTTTGCCGCATCCGAGCACACCCGCGCTTTTAAGCCCGGCAAGAAATTCGCGGGCGTACAGGACCACTTGACTTGGGATCGGCCGAAACGGCCCGCGACCGCATGACGGTGCGAGAAGCGTCGAAAGCCAGATCGAGCACCGGAGCGAAATCAACGTTGAAGCCGAGCGCCCGGCAGGACTCGCCGATCACGCGTCCATGCTTGCGGAAGAGCTTGGGCTTAGAGGTCGCGAACACATCGGCGGCCGAAGGCGCTGGGCCGAGGACGTTTCTAAAGCGATCCACCAGCCCACCTTCAAGATCGACGCAAGTGAAGAGCGGCGTAGAAACGCAAGCCTGGCAATCTTTCAGCAGCTTGTGAGCTTGCTCCGCGCCCACAATGTTGCGGGCAAAAAGAACTACTCCCGCCGGCTGGATGCGCGTAAGCAGGGAACACAGCCGAGGCGACATCTCGGTGCCGTCGAAGCCGATGATGAGAAGCTGGCCGATTTGGGCGGGCGCCGTCACGGGACTTCGGAGTTGGGTGGTGCAGGTCGTCGAATAACAGACTTAAACCATCGTGTGATTTCAAAAAGAATTATTGTGTACGCAATTTGGCGGGCGGAAGAACCCGCAATCGCCGCTGAGTGCTGCGCGCCGGCAGCAGCCGAAAGATATCCCAGTGCGACACGAACCGTCACGTCGATTCCCAACAGTAGAAAAGCGATCTTCAGCGCTTTTGAGGGGAAGGAGTACGCAAAAAGGAAAGAGTATGCAGCCGTAATCAAATGGTAAAAGTGAAAGTGAACGGAATGGCTCAGCTTATCGAACAGGAGGTCTCCGATACTCCTGATCATGAGGAAGGCAACGAATGCAAAGAGCAAGACCATCCCTACAGTGGTGATCCAATCGCTGTCGATCATGAGAACACCTATGCGCCGAGTGTGCGGTTCTGTGTTCATTCAATTTGCCTCTTCAATTCTGCCAGCAAATTCAATGCTTCGAGCGGCGTCAGCCGGTTCAGATCCAGTTCGCGTAGCTTTTCCAGCACCGGCTGTGACAGACGGAGTAAAAATCGTCAGCTGTGCCGCCGGAGGCTCCGCGCCCGGCGACAAGTGCCCGGTGACCTGCTGTTCGGCTGTCTCGTGTTCCGCCAAAACTTCCCGAGCTCGCTCGATGACTTCATTCGGTAGTCCTGCCAGTTTCGCCACTTCGATTCCGTAACTGCGATCGGCAGCGCCGGGCTCAACTTTCCGCAAAAAAATAATTCCACCGCCAGTTTCTTTCACTGAGACGTGGTAGTTCTTCACTCCTGAAAGCCGTTCCGCCAATTCGGTCAGTTCGAAATAATGTGTGGCAAACAGCGTCTTGGCCCGCGTGCGCCCGTGGATATACTCAACCGCCGCCCAGGCAATCGCCAAACCGTCATAGGTCGAAGTGCCGCGGCCCACCTCGTCCAACAAAATTAACGACCGCGGGGTTGCCGTATGCAGGATGGCCGCCGTCTCCGTCATCTCGACCATAAACGTCGAGCGCCCGCGCGCCAGATTGTCGCTGGCGCCGATGCGGGTAAACACGCGATCCACGATGCCCAGCTTTGCCGAGCGCGCCGGAACAAACGAACCCATCTGCGCCAGAATCACGATCAGTGCAGCTTGGCGCAGATAAGTTGATTTGCCCCCCATATTCGGTCCGGTGAGCACCACCACCGTATGCGTGGTTGAATTCAGATACAAATCGTTGGGGACAAAGCGCTCGTTACTTCCAGCGAACTCCTGTTCCTCGATCACGGGATGCCGGCCAGCGACGATTTCGATGTCTGTAGAGTCTGGCTTGGTAGAGTCAAGAAATTGCGGCCGGCAATAATCGCGCACCGCCGCGAGATAAGCAAAGGCAGCCAGCAGATCAACCTCTGCCAGTGCAAGAGCCGTGTGGCGAATCCGCCGCGCCTCCGCCGCGATCGCCGAGCGCAACTCGGCAAACAGCCGCCGCTCGATCTCTACGATCTTCTCCTGCGCGTCCAGAATCTTCGACTCATACTCCTTCAACTCAGGCGTAGTAAAGCGCTCGGCGTTCACCAGGGTTTGCTTGCGTTCATAGTCCGCTGGCGCCAGATGCAAATTCGGTTTCGAAATTTCGAGGTAATAGCCGAAGATGTTATTGAACTTCACCTTGAGCGAATTGATGTTGGTCCGTTGCCGCTCGCGCTGCTCGATCTGGGCAAGGAACTGCTTGCTGTTGTGGCTTAGGTCACGGAGTTGGTCGAGCTCCTGGTCCACTCCTGACGCAATTGCGCCACCATCGTTGAGCGAAATCGGCGGCTCGGCGACAATGGTTTTCTCGATCTGCTGGCGCAGGTCGGCCAGTTCATCAACCGAATCATACAGCGCCCGCAGCCGTTCCGTGCCCAGCCGTTCCAGCGCCGCCCTCACAGCGGGGATCTTGGCCAATGACGCCGCCAGCGCCAGCACATCCCGCGGATTCGCAGTTTCCAGCGTGACGCGGCTGAGCAGTCTTTCCAGATCAAGAATTCCGTCGAGCGCTCGCCGCAACTCTTCTCGGGCGATGCTTTCTTTCACCTGAACCGCGACTGCGTCCAGGCGAGCGTTGAGCTCGGCTATCTCCACCGACGGCCTCAACATCCATGAACGCAGCAGCCGCTTCCCCATGGGCGTGACCGTCGCATCGAGCGAACGAAACAATGTGACGCCAGCGTCCGTTCCAGCGAACAGCGGCTCAATCAACTCCAGGTTGCGCACCGTGACCGCGTCGAGCACCAGGCAGTTCTGGCGTTCATAAAAGCCGATTCGATCCACATGATCGAGGCTTCCGCGCTGGGTCGAGCGGACGTAATAGAGGACGGCTCCGGCCGCCGCGGCCGCCGCGGGTTTACCCGCCAGTCCGAAGCCTTCAAGCGAAAGCACCCCAAAATGATTTTCCAGCAGGGGAATGGCGTGGTCAGGAGCGAAGATCCAATCATCGAGCGGAGTTTCGGTGCAGCCGCCGCTTGGCTGTGGCCGGGTCTCGGACTCGGCGTGCCTGTGACGTGACACGTCACCTCGCTCGAACAGCGGCGCCGAAGATGCGTACAACACTTCTTTCGGCCGCAACTGCGCCAGCTCTTCCTGAATTCGCTTGGCCGCATCGTCGCCGGCAAACTCCGTGGCACGGAACTCGCCGGTGGAAAGATCAAGAGCGGCAAACCCCGCCCGCTCGCCGCTGCTCGCAACCGCCGCCAGAAAATTATTCTCTTCCGAGCTGAGCGAAGAATCCGCGGAGGTCCCCGGCGTCACCACGCGCGTGACCTCGCGGCGGACCAACTTCTTGGCCAGGCGCGGATCTTCCACCTGGTCACACACCGCAACTTTGAACCCGCGGCGAATCAGTTTCGCAATGTAGCCTTCCGCGGCGTGGTAAGGCACCCCACACATCGGTACGGCCAGGCCCTTTTCCTTGTTGCGCGAAGTCAGAGTGATCTGCAGCTCACGGGCGGCGGTGACGGCATCGTCGAAGAATAGCTCGTAGAAATCGCCGAGGCGAAAAAACAGCAACGCAGTGGGATGTTCCTTTTTGATCGCAGCGTATTGCCGCATCAATGGTGTGGACGGCTCGGTCATTTCGCAAGGCCGCGTTGCGCGGATTATAACAAATGGATCGCGCCGCTCCCGGTGACGCGCAAACAAGTAGTTGACGCACCCGCCGCCGCAATGGTTTCCTTACACGCATGGAACTTCGCAAAGATCCAATCACCCGCTCCTGGGTGATCACGGGAGACGACGTTCCCGACCGTACCCCATCGCTGCCAACGGCTTGTGTATTCTGTCCGGATTCGGTTGCGTCGCCGCAGCTCATTTCCACGATGCCGGGCGCCGACGGTGGCCCCTGGGCGGCGAGAGCAGTGGTGCATCCTACTCCGCTCTATCGCATCGAGGGCGAGCCTTCCCGCCGCGGCGAAGGCATTTACGACCGCATGCGCTCGGTGGGAGCGCATGAAGTGCTGGTGGAAAATCCCCGCCACGACGGGAATCTATGGAACGCCAGCGACACCGAAATTGAACGCTTCCTGTGGCTGGCGGCGCAACGTATCCAGGATTTAAAGCGCGATGCGCGCTTCAAATATGTGAGCATTTTCAAGAATCACGGCGCCATCGCGGGGCAGGAGTTCGACCATCCCAACTCCCAGCTGACGGCGACTACGTTTGTGCCCCGCCGCGTGCTGTACGAACTCCGCGCCGGGCGCGACTACTTCAAACAGAAAGAGCGGTGTGTCTTCTGCGACATCATTGCGCAGGAAACACATCAAAATCTGCGGGTGCTCGAAGTGCGCGGCGAGTTTATCGCGCTCTGTCCCTATGCGCCGCGTGTGCCTTATGAAACCTGGCTTTTGCCGCTGACCCATGAAGCGGCTTTTGAACGCTTTGGACTCAGCCATCCCGCCAGCCTGCGCGATCTTGCCACCCTGCTGCGCCGCACCTTGCAGAGGATTCGCACCATCACCGAGGATTTCCATCTGGTTCTGCACACTTCGCCCAACACCTTGCACCGTTCGGATAGTCTGGATTACTGGAAGACGATCGACGAGGACTACCACTGGCACATCGAGATTCTGCCGATCATCGCGGCGCGCGCCAAGTCGTATACCTTCAAAGAGGTGTACTATTCGCCGGTGGCCTCGGAAACCGCGGTGAAGCGGCTGCGCGAGGCGAAAATCGACGCATAGTATGGTCTGGGGGCGAGTCTGTGTCCCGCCAGGCCCGGGTCAAGGGACCCGGCCCTACACAATCACGAAAGGCTAACCGCCAACGAGCAACGGCCAACACCGAACAACGGTTCCCATGCCCCTTCGCCGCATCAAGACTTACACCGGTGGCCAGGGATACGTTTATCAGTACTACTTTGTGGGCAAGCGAAAGGCGCTTCCCGGCGATTTTGACGCCGCGGCGACGGAGTATATCTTCGACGTCACCTCTGACCGCAAGACTACGTTCGCCGTCAGCGTCTTTCTTCCCGATGAAGCACTGCAGCGTTGGGCTGCAACACACGGCCGCTCGCTCACCGACGCGGAACAATACGGGGCCGTCAAGATGAAGTTGTTTCAGGCGTTTGACGAGGTCGAAAACATGCGAAGTGACGGCCGCCGGCTGGTGGTGGATGGCGACGTGCTCGAGCAGTTGTTGAACAAACTCGGGGTACAGTAACGTTACCTGCCCTGTCAGGCTGTTCGTTTCACGTGATTCAGATCACAATCCGGCGTGATTTTTGTCTCAGGCTCTGCCCCGCGAGTAGTGCAGACTATAATCGCTGGGGGGTGGAAAGGCTCTTTAACTTGTAGATTTGGCCCTTGATTATGCCCACACTTTGGTTGCGAGTTGCGCTGGCTTGCTATGCGTTCGGCCTGCTCTATGCATTGGTCGCGCTCACCCGCGCGGCCGACCTGCTCAACCGCATCGCACTGCACGCCGCCTATCTGGGAATGATTTTTCACTTCGTCTCTATTACCGAAACCATGGTGCAGGCCGGCCAATTCACCCTGGCGTCGGTACACAATGCGGAGTCGATTCTGGGTTTCCTCATCATGGTCTTGTTCATGATCGTATATGCCGTCTACAAGACCACTTCACCCGGCATCGTGGTTTTTCCCCTGGTGTTTCTCTTGACGTTTGTCGCGGCCACGGGCGAGCAGCCGTTTCTGCTGATGCCGCCTGGGGTACGCAAAGGATGGCTTGAGGTCCACATTGCTCTGATCCTGACTGGTTATGCCGCGCTGATTGTAAGTTTCTGCGCCAGCCTGCTTTACCTCATTCAGGAGCGTTCCCTCAAGGCCAAGCGTGCCGGCGGAATTCTCTCGCGCTTGCCTGCGCTCGAAGTCATCGACGAGATTGGTTTCCGTTCGCTTTTGCTGGGTTTTCCCTTTATGACGTTGGGTCTGCTCGCCGGCACCGTCGTGGCTCAGGCCACGTATGGGCGTATCGATTTTCTTGATCCTAAAATCATGCTTTCGATTTTGATGTGGGTGGTTTACCTGTTGCTGCTCTATACGCGCTGGAGCGCGGGATGGCGTGGCCGCCGCGCGGCTTACCTCGCGGCAGGGGCCTTCGCCATGGCACTAGTGGCTTGGGCGGCAAATTATTTCAGTACGATTCACAAATTTGCACAATCATGAACTTTCAGCTCATCGGGATTAACCACACCACGGCCCCGGTCGAAGTGCGGGAACGGCTGGCAATTCCCGAATCGCGGCTGGCGGACGCTCTGAAGCAATTGCGCCAGCATCCCGGCGTGGATGAAGGCTTGATCCTTTGCACCTGTAACCGGGTCGAAGTGCTGGCGCAAACTCGCAACGGCAGCGCGGACCTGCGTTCTTTTTTGCGCGACTACTTCCACCTTGACCCTGCCGGCTATGAGCCGCACTTGTACGAGTATCGCGAAGCCGAAGCCATTCGCCACATGTTTCGGGTAACGTCCAGTCTGGATTCCATGGTCGTCGGCGAGCCGCAAATTCTGGGTCAGGTGAAAGAGGCTTACGCCACCGCGCGCGCTGTGGGCGCTGTGCACTCCCAACTCGATTTACTGCTGACACGGGCATTCGCCGTCGCCAAGCGCGTGCGCACCGAAACTGCCGTTGGCTCGTCGGCCGTTTCTGTTGCCTCGGTAGCTGTTGAACTGGCGAAGAAAATTTTTGGTTCCCTGCATGGCAAGCATGTTTATCTGGTTGGCGCGGGCAAAATGAGCGAACTGGCCGCGCGGCATCTGCTGGCCCACGGGGCCGAGTCGATCTTTGTCGCCAACCGGACCTACGAACGCGCCACCAAGCTGGCAGCCAAGTTCGGCGGACAAGCGATCCTGTTCGAGCAGCTCTACGAGACCTGCGATCGCGCGGATATCGTGATTACTTCCACCGGCGCGCCGTTCGCCATTTTCCGTAAAGAGCACGGCGAGCTTTTTCTCAGCCGGCGCAAGAACCGGCCCATGTTCTTCGTGGATATCGCGGTGCCCCGCGACGTCGATCCAGAGATGAACAAGCTCGACGGCATCTTCGTCTACGACATCGACGATCTGCAGCAAGCTGTCGCGAGCCACGTCGCCGACCGGAAAAAAGAAGCGGAGCGCGCCGAGTCGATTGTGCAGACCGAGGTAATCCGCTTTCAGGCGCGTCTGCAGACTCTCGACGTTGTGCCCACAATTGTTTCTCTCCAGGACCACCTCGAAACCATTCGCCAGGCGGAAATCGACCGTGTTCGCGGACGTCTGGGGCCGCTCTCGCCCGAACAGGAGATGGCCATCGAGACGCTCACCCACGGCATCGTCAACAAAATCATGCACACACCGATCAGCACTCTGAAAACCGCCGCGCGCGAGGCGGAGGCGACGACGGTGGTTGATCTTGTGCGACGTTTGTTTAACTTGCAAGAAAAGGACAAGAATACGAAAGCGGCCAAGTCTGGCGACTCCGGAGCGGAGAACTAGTGCCCCCGCTCCGCATTGGCTCCCGCGGATCGCAACTCGCACTCTGGCAGGCCAATCACATTTCCGCGCTTCTCCGCGAACGCGGCGTGGACGTCGAGATCGAAATCATCCACACCACCGGCGACAAAATCACCGACGTTGCTCTGGCCAAAGTCGGAACCAAAGGCATGTTTACGAAGGAGATCGAAGAAGCGCTGGCGGAAGAACGCGTCGATCTGGCTGTCCACAGTTTGAAAGACTTGCCGACCGAGGTTGCGTCGGAATTCGAAATCGCTGCCATCACCAAGCGTGAGAATCCGCGCGACGTGTTGTGCTCGCGAAAATTCAGTAGCGTTGAAGAGTTGCCCCACGGAGCCCGCGTGGGCACTAGCAGCCTGCGCCGGCAGGCCCAGCTCAAAGCCGTGAGGCCGGATCTTGAAATTCATCCGCTGCGCGGCAACGTCGATACGCGCCTGCGCAAACTCGAAGCCGGCGAGTATGACGCCGTGATTCTCGCTGCCGCGGGGCTGAACCGGCTGGGGAAGACGGAATTAGTGAAGCAAGTACTTCCGGCAGAAATGATGTGCCCGGCAGCGGGTCAAGGGGCATTGGGCATCGAGATTCGCAGCAGCGATAAGGCCACGCGACGGCATCTCGCGTTTCTGGATGACGCCGCTGCCCGCGCCACCACCACCTGCGAACGCGCCTTGCTCGAGAAAATGGGCGGTGGCTGCCAGGTTCCGATAGGGGCGCTGGCCGAGGTTCGCAGCGGCGGTCTGCATCTCGATGCGATTGTCGCCAGCCCGGATGGAACAAAGCTATTGCGCGAATCGCGTGACGGCATCGATCCGGTCGCACTTGGCCAAGCCGTTGGCGAATCGCTGTTGCAACGCGGAGGCGCGGCGATCCTGCAAGAAGTCTACGGCAGCGGCGTAGCCGTGCCCCAGCAACCATGAGCAGGAATGTCCTGTTGCAACTCCTGGGAGGCAAGCAAGACCCGACCCACCTGCGGCGGTTGGTCAACCTGTGGCCGCCGTTCTTGGGCGCGGGTATTCGCATCACGCGCATCGCTCCTGACATGCGGGCCATCGATGTCGAGATGAAACTGCGCTTCTGGAATGCGAATTATGTGGGCACGCACTTCGGCGGATCGCTGTTCGCCATGACCGACCCGTTCTATATGCTCATGCTGATGGCGAATCTGGGTCGTGAGTATATCGTCTGGGACAAGGCTGCCACGATCCGGTACAAGAAACCGGGAAAGGGTGCAGTGCGGGCTGAGTTCCGGCTGGCTGAGAGCCAGATCGACGACATCCGCAAAAAGCTTGAGACGCTGCCGAAATACGAGCCACTGTTCACCGTGGAAGTGAAGGGCGAGGACGGCATGGTGATCGCGGCGGTCGAAAAGGTGCTGCACGTCAAAAGGAAGCCGGATGCGGTCTGAGACCAAAAATAGGCCTTTGTCGGGAATCCGCGTTCTCGTCGGCCGGGCACGGCATCAGGCCAGCGCGCTTTCCTCTGGACTGCGAAAACTCGGCGCGCAAGTGATAGAAATTCCATTCATCGAAATCCGCAAACCTCGATCGTATAAGCCGCTGGACGCGGCGCTCAAGAATCTTCGCGAGTACGACTGGCTCATCCTGACCAGCGTGAATGGCGTAGAAGCGCTTTGGGAGCGTTTGAAAAAGCTCGGACTCAGCAACCGGCAACTCCGCCATCTGAAAATTGCCGCGATCGGGCCGGCGACGAAGAAGGCCATTGAGGAACGTGGACTTCGAGTACAGGTTATGCCCAAAGAGTACGTAGCTGAGTCAGTGGTCGCCAGTCTGCGCCGCCAAGTGAAAGGAAAGCGCATCCTCCTGGCACGCGCTAGAGTAGCGCGGGACGTGATACCGCGTGAACTGCGCAAGCTCGGGGCTACGGTTGACGTAGTTGAAGCCTACGAAACGGTCGTGCCGAAAACATCCCGGAAACGGTTGCAGGCGCTACTGAAAGATCCCCAGCGCCGGCCCGACGTGATCACATTCACCAGTTCTTCCACCGTCAGGAATTTCGTTGCGTTGTTGGGGCGAAAGGATCGCGGGCGAGTCGCCCGCGACCACAAGACCATCTGCTTTGCATCCATTGGGCCGGTAACGTCAGCGACGTTGCGCGAGTTGGGCCTTCGCGTCGACACTGAAGCTAAGGCATACACGATTCCCGGGTTGACCCAGGCTATTGTGAGCTGGGCAAAGTCGGCCGACGGAGAATCAACAAGTTAGCTGAAGGCTATCCGCATTCCACCAAATCAGCAGCCTGGTGAGAGTCTAAGTCGTCCAACCCCTTTTCCACAATGGCCTGCAATCGCGTATTAAGGGGTCTAGGAGCGATTGTTAGCGGCTAGGATGGCCCAACGGTCATCCAGGCAAACGCGAGGGCTTAAATCGAGTCGTCGTTATCTCAAAGTTATACATATGCCCCCCCCACTGTCCGTGTCACTCCGAGTGTGCGCTTCAGCGCGGAGGATTCTGCTTTATTGTCGCCATTCTAAGTGCTGATTCCCTTCGACTTCGCTCAGGGCTGGCCCTCACGGCTGAAGCCGATTCGGAATGACAAGGCCTTTGGAGAAGGAGGTGGGCGAAAGCCGCAGCTATTCCGTCAACGAACAGCCGCAATCGGCTGGCGGAACGTGAGCATTTAAGAAGTTGGCGACTCGCTTGTAGGCGTCAATCTGGTTTTCCACCCGCGAGAATCCGTGGCCTTCGTTTTCATATACTTTCAGCTCAACCACCCCACCGCGTTTCTTGATGGCATCGAGCACCTGCTGGGATTCCTCCTCGGGGCAGCGCGGATCTTTTCCGCCGGCAAGAAGCAGTAGTGGCGCTTTAATCTGGTCCACGAAGAAAATGGGCGAGCGGTCATGGTAGAGATCTTTGTTTTTCTCTGGATCGCCCATGGTGGCCAGATCCATTTCGCGCAGAACGGGGTCTTCGTTCTGAATTTCGGTGAAATAGTTGACGAAGGGCACGATAGGGACAGCGGCCGCCCACACGTCCGGCGCTTTGGTGACCGCCATCATGCTCAGATAGCCGCCATAGCTTCCGCCCATCACGATCAACTTCTTGGGATCGACATAGCCGGTCTGTTTGACCCAGTCGGCGGCGGCGAGTACATCCTGCAGGTCGCCACCGCCCATGTCGAACAAATTCGCCTGCTGAAATTCTTTTCCGTATCCGGTTGAGCCACGATAATTGGGCGCGATCACGATGTATCCCTGGTTGACCATGTACTGCACGAAGCGGTTAAACGAATCAACTGTTTGTGACGTAGGCCCGCCGTGTACGTACACAATTGCCGGACTTATAGCCTGGCGGGGAAGATTGCAGGGCATGTACACGAAGGCAGAGATTGTCCACTTGCCGTCGCGGCTGGGATAGTGAACCAGATACGGCTCAACCATGTCTTCCGGGCGCACGCCGGCAACGAGCGAGTGCGAAATCTGCTGCGATTTGCCGTCAGCTAACGAATACACCCAGACATCCTTCGGCGCGCGGGCGCCGTTATGGTAGTAGAGCAGACGCGAGCCATCGCGAGTGAAGGCCGATTCCGCTCCGCCCAGCGAATTCACACCTTTGGGCAGCGGCAGGGAACTGGTTTTGCCGGAATGAAGGTCGTGCAGGTAGATGTCTTCGTAGCCTTCTACGTTCGCGGTCCAAGTCAGCGACTTGCCGTCGGGCGAAAAACCGCCCCCTGAAATCTCCCATTTGTCTTGCGTGAGCCAATCAATTTTCTTGGAAGCGATGTCGAGCAGGCCAACGTTCTCGTATCCATTCTCAGCGTTGGAGGTGATGAGCAGCTTTTTCCCATCGGGCGAAAGGTCGTTGGCGGTGTAGAGCTTTTCGCCCTGATGCGGAGTGAGCAGAGTGCTTTTGCCGGTGGCTACTTCCGCAATAAAGATATTTGAATCAGTGCCCTTCGCCTGCTGCTGGGTGTAGACGATCCACTTGCCGTCGGCTGACCAGATGGGACTCGCGTTCATCTTGTCTTTGGGCGTCTCTGTGGTGATGTGCTTTACATCTTTCAGGAGCAGGTCGTAGACGTCAATTTCGTACACCGAAGACGTTTTCGGTTTCACCATGTAGGCGACGTAACGCGAGTTCGGCGACCAGGTGGGGCTCTCCTCCGCGATCTCGCGAGCTGTTCGTCATGTTGATTACCTGCCCGGTCTTGGGCGAGACGAGAAAAATGTCCCATTGCTCGTCGCCGTCGTAGTCAGACATGTAGGCGATCCATTTGCCATCCGGGGACCAGGCCGGCGAAGTCTGGCGCTGATCGCTGATGGTGAGTTGAGTCGGCCAACCGCCTTCCGTTGCAACCAGCCATAAGTTGTTGCGGCCGCTGATGTTCGAGACGAACGCGATGGTCTTGCCATCGGGAGACCAAGCGGTCGAACCGATGGCGTGGGTCATGTAGAGCTTCTCGATAGTGAGGTTCTTTTCCACCTGCGCGTCAGGCTTGGAGGCGATCTGCTTGGGGTCGGTAACGGCTTGCGGGACGGGGAGAGACTGGGCTGGCGCGAGAGTGCTCATAGCATTGACGATAGCAAACAGGATGAGGGCGCGCATGGGAACGGTAAGTTTGGACAAAGCAAACAGTCTAACAAAGTGCCCGTCTGGCATTTTACTGTCATCTTGAGTGGAGTGGCTTCGTCGCGCGCGACGAAGCTAAGGAGTCCAAAGACCTCTTGCGGTGGATCGCTCAGACTGGCCTCGAAAGGAGTTCTTTCAGAGGACGCTTGGCGCGGTTCATCGCGGGTCTCTCTTCAGAGCTATGGAGAAAATGCCTTTGCACGCCAGTGGAAATTGACACAGGCGCTGGGTCCTTCGACTGCGCCGTTGCGTTCGCGTCGCGAAAGCAAACGGCTTCGCTCAGGATGACCGGACACGAGGAGTTATGCTTTCGCGTCTTTGTGCAGATCCACCGTCGTCCAAGTTTTGTCGGCGGCGTGGCAGAGGTTTTCCAGCGAGCAGTCGGCACATTTGGGTTTGCGCGCGATGCAGAGCCTGCGGCCGTGCCAGATAACCTGATGCGAGAAGATCGTCCACTTTTCGCGCGGAATAATCTTCATCAAGTCCTGCTCGATCTTCTTGGGATCGTCATTGCGCGTGAGTTCGAGGCGGCGAGAGATGCGGTGAACGTGGGTATCGACCACGATGCCTTCGTTTTTGCCGAACCAGGTTCCCAGCACCACGTTGGCGGTCTTGCGGGCCACACCGGGCAGGGTGAGCAGTTTGTCCATCTCGTCCGGAACTTGGCCGCCGAAGTCCGCCACGATTTTCTTGGCGGCTCCCACTACTGATTTTGACTTGTTGCGGAAAAAGCCTGTGGAGTGAACATCGGGCTGAAGTTGTTCCGGCGTCAAGGCAGCGAAATCTTGAACCGTCGGATATTTCCGGAAAAGCTCGGGCGTGACCGTGTTTACCACAGCGTCCGTGGATTGGGCGGACAGGATAGTCGCAACCAAAAGCTCCCAGGCGTTTTTGTGATGCAGGGCGCAGGTGGCCGTAGGGTAAAGCCCGTCCAACCTTGTAAGGATTTCCCTGATGCGCTCGGGGGCCAGAGGATCGTAGGCCTTTCGGGCCTTCTTGTTTCGGGCACCAGAAGCGGTGGGCCTGATCTGCACGGGCCTAAAACCAGTTTTCGCACGGCGGCTCTCTGCTCGTAGCGACTTACCGGGGAGTACGCGGGGAACGCCCGCCTGGCGGCCAGTCTTGGCGGGTTGGCGAGGTACGATGCCGCGTGGCATGAAGTCTCCCAGTGTCGATTGAGGCCCGCTTATGGTAGCAGAAGGTACCGCATGAGCTCGGGGGCAGGTTTCCATCCTGGCATCCGCGTAAGGATGGACGCGCCCAGCGGTCGCTTTTTATTTGCAACTAGCACCAATAGTAGGATACAGTCCCACGGCTTGGGGCTATCCAAGTTCGACTTGTTGTGAAGTATGGAGTCGGAGTTGAAGAACCACTTCGTCGGGTCATCCGAGGGCGACGCTACCGCTTTCGGAAAAAACCACAGGTCCGTCTATCCATCCCAGAATCTCGCAAGCGATCCCTACCGCTATCTGGCAGAGCAGAGCCACGATCTGCTGTGCACTCATGATCTACAAGGACGTCTGCGGTCGGTGAGCCCAGCTCCGGCGCGACTGTTAGGTTACACCGTACAAGAACTGTTGCAAATTCCCATGCGCCAGCTGATCGTCCCCGAATATCGTTGCGAGTTCGACGAATATCTGGTGCGCGTCGAGCGCGAGGGGGTGGCCGAGGGCTATCTGGCCCTGCTTACGCGGAGCGGGGAAAAGCGCATTTGGGAATATCACAACGTCTTGCACAGCGAATGCGGATCGGAACCCCTCGTATGGGGCGTTGCGCATGACGTGACCAAGCAGCGGCGAGCGGAACAACGGTTCCGCGAGTTGCTGGAGGCGGCCCCGGACGCCATGGTGGTGGTGAACGAAAAGGGCGCAATGGTGCTGGTGAACGCTCAAGTGGAAAGGCTGTTCGGCTATCGGCGGCAGGAATTGCTGGGGCGAGAGATCGAAATACTCGTGCCAGAACGCCTTCGTGGACGACATGCGGGACACCGTGGTGGTTTCCTGCGTGAACCGCGGGTGCGGCCCATGGGAGCCGGTCTCGAATTGAGCGGATTGCACAAGGATGGCCACGAATTTCCCGTCGAGATCAGTCTAAGTCCGCTGCAGACGGAGGAGGGCATACTGGTCTCCGCCGCCATCCGCGACATCACCGAACGCAAACAGGCGGAAGACGCTGTGCGTGCCAGCGAGGAACGCAGCAGGCGACTGGTACAAAACTCCAGTGTGGCAATGATCGTCAGTCGCGGACTGGAACAAACGGTCGAGCTGGTGAACGAGAGGTTCACGGCGCTGTTTGGGTACACGATTGAGGATATGCCTGACGTCGCTCATTGGTGGCCACTCGCCTACCCGGATCAAGGGTACAGGGAGGCAGTCAGAAGCGAATGGCAAGCGCGGGTGGAAAAGGCCATCCGCAACCTGACTGACATTGAACCCATGGAAGCGACGGTCAGGTGCAAGGACGGTACGACCCGCCATATCGAGGCCCACCTTTGCTGCATGGGCGATACGAATCTAGTCACCTTGATTGATCTCACCGAGCGCAAGCGGGCGGAAGACGCGCTGCGACAGAGCGAGGAACGCTTCCGGATCGCGTTGCAAGGCTCACCCGTTGTAGTCGCCAATCAAGACCGCAACCTGGTTTACACGTGGGGGCATAATCCCCAACGGCTTCCACCAGTCGAAGATTGGATCGGCAAGACCCATGAGGATCTTTTCCCAGCCGAGACCGCGCTTCGTCTAACCGAGATTAAAAGGCGTGTTCTGGAAACTGGAAAGGGGGCGCGCGAAGCCGTGGAGTTCGCCACGCCGGGCAGGAAACGCTGCTTCGATGTGACCGTGGAGCCTTTGCGAGATGCAGGGGGCCAGATCCAGGGCGTGACCACCGCGGCGGTAGATATCACGGAGTTGCGCGAAAAGACCGATCAGCTGCAGATGCTGCTCGAGATCAGCCGGGTACTGGCTTCGCAGCGTGAATGGGCGGAACTGTTAGGGACGATCTCCGCCTGCCTCAAGCCGGTGTTCAAGCAAGATCTGGCGGCCATTAGCCTGTATAACCCCGACAAAAGTACCTTGCGTGTGCGCGCTCTGCACAGTGACCGAGGAGGAACTTTTGTCGAGGTGGGAAATGAGGTGCCTGTCAGCGAATCGATTTCAGGCCGGGTCATCTCCGCCCGTGATGCTGTTATCTTCCGGCGAACCGAACTGGAATCCATGCCGTACCTTTTTGCCAAGCTTGCGGTGAAGGAGGGAATTCAAGCGGTCGCCTGCGCGCTTCTGGAGACTCGGAAGGGTCCACTGGGGACGATAGCCTTGGCCAGCAAGCAGGAACTTGCCTTCGGACGGGCCGAGATCGATCTTTTAAAGAAAGTTGCCGGCATGGTCGCCATTGCCCTGGACAACGCGCGCGCCTACACCGAGATCGCCGAACTGAACGAAAGGCTGGAAGAAGAAAAGGTCTACCTGGAACAAGAAATCCAGAGGGAACTTCACTTTGAAGAAATCATCGGCGAAAGCCTGGCGCTGAAACAGGCCTTCGCGCAGGCCCACCTGGTTTCTCCGAGCGACGCCAGCGTATTGCTACTGGGCGAGACCGGGACGGGCAAAGAGCTCATCGCCCGTTCCATCCACCGCATGAGCCCGAGAAAGGACAAAAACTTCATCAAGCTGAATTGCGCCGCCATTCCCTCAGGCCTGCTGGAAAGCGAGCTGTTCGGGCACGAAAGAGGCGCTTTCACCGGAGCGATCTCCCAGAAAGTGGGCCGGCTGGAGCTTGCCCACGAGGGGACACTGTTTCTGGACGAGGTTGGGGAGATGCCGCTGGAAATCCAGCCCAAGCTGCTGCGGGTTTTGCAAGACCACGAATTCGAACGGCTGGGCAGCACGCGCACGCTGCGTGTCAACGTGCGGATCATCGCGGCCACAAACCGGGACTTGATCAGGAGTGTCGCCGAACGGCAGTTCCGCAGCGATTTGTTTTACCGGTTGAACGTGTTCCCCATCCGGTTGCCTGCGCTGCGGGAACGGCGGGAAGATATTCCCAAGCTGGTGTCCTATTTTGTCCATAAGCACGCCACGCGGATGAATAAAAAGATCGAAACAATTCCCAGCCGGGTGATGAATGCCCTGATGCGCTGGGATTGGCCGGGCAACGTGCGCGAGCTGGAGAACTTCATCGAGAGATCTGTAATCCTTAGTCCCGGTCGGTCATTACGCGCCCCGCTGGGCGAGTTGAAAGTGACGCGGGAGACTGGTTCGGAAGGGACTTTGGAAGCGCAGGAGCGCGAGCACATCATTCGCGCGCTGCGGGAAAGCGCGGGCATGATCTCCGGGCCGCAGGGAGCGGCCGCGCGTTTGGGACTGAAGCGTACGACGCTGCAATCCAAACTGCAGCGCATGGGTATTTCGCCCCGGCAATACCGGGCAGCTCCCCCGGGGCCGGTGCCGCCAGCGTAATTGACGGCGGCGAGGGAGCTAGGTAGTCTGGAAATGCATTCCATCAAAAGTTGAGGCAAGCTTGTGGCGGTGAAGTCCATTCAACTCGGGCAAGTTTGGCGCAGTGACGCCGACGGGCAGGATTACTTGGTGACCAAGGTGTACAGCGAAGTGTTCACGCAATATGCCGTGCTGCGGCCCGCCGCCGTGACTGCCCCCGAAGCCCCCACGACGCGCGTGAAGGTTGTGAAGAATGCTGGCGGCGCCGAGCTGCCCGGCTACACCTTTACGCAAGAGGGGTCGTTCTAGTTGCCGTGGCGGGCTGGTTCGCCTAAATAACCACCAAGACTGGACCAGCTTCGTGTTCCTTGGTGTCCTTCGTGGTTAACAGCCATTTTCCATGTCAGAAAAAATACTTGCAACGCTTTTTGTGTTCATCAAGTCGGTGGTGGCGGTTACCGGCTATGGCGGAATCACCCTTTTGATGGCGATTGAGTCGGCGTGCATTCCGTTGCCGTCCGAACTGATCATGCCCTTCGCTGGCTACCTGGTTTACGAGGGCACGTTCCGCCTCTTTTGGGTAGCAACGGCAGGGGCGATCGGCTGCAACCTGGGGTCGCTGGTGGCCTACGAGATCGGATACTATGGCGGGCGGCCATTGGTGGAGCGCTACGGGCGCTGGATTCTGATGGGGCGGCGCGAACTCGATTGGGCCGACCGCTTCTTTAGCCACTGGGGCTATCTGGCGGTGTTCGTGGCGCGGCTGCTGCCGGTGGTGCGGACGTTTATTGCGTTGCCCGCGGGCATCGCTCGCATGCCGCGAGGAAGATTTCATCTCTATACTTTTCTCGGATCGTGGCCATGGTGCTTCGCACTGGCCTGGCTGGGCATGAAGCTGGGCGAGAACTGGCGCACGCTGGGCAAGTACTTCCATCAGATGGACGCGGTGATTGTGGTTGTGCTGGCGGCCGGGTTTATTTATTTTTTGTGGAGCCACTGGCAGGGTCGGATGAGAGCGGAAGGGTAGGGAATCAGCCATCAGCTTTCAGCCGTCAGTGGAAACCTGTCATTCTGAGCGAAGTGCGGCGTTCACGCAGTGAACGGCGCACGGAGTCGAAGAATCCCTCCCATCTGAACCTTCTCGCAGCGGCGCTTCAGGGAGTCCGCACGGACCCATGGCGAGAATCGCGAAAACGCCTTGTGGGGTTAGACGTTCCCCACGCCGCAAGGGGTTCTTCGACTTCGCCGGTCGCTGCGCGAAGCACGGACGTCAGAATGACAAAACTTGAAAGTGTTGAGACAGCGCAGGGGTTAGTGTAAAAGCAAGGTGTCGAGACTCCCGGGAGGAATTATGACGCGCCGCATGTTGCCTTTTCTGTTTCTGCTCGCGATCACCGCGTGGTCGCCGGCTTACTCACAATCCGCCTCTTCCGACAAGCCCTTCGTGGTCGAGTATTACTACAAAACCAAGTGGGGACATGCGGATGAATTCTTGAAGCTGTTCAAGAAGAACCACTATCCGCTGCTCAAGAAAGAAGTCGAAATGGGGCGGATGCTCAAAGTCTGGATGGACCAGCCGCGCTATCACACCACCGAAGACGGGCGCTGGGACTATCGTGTGACCATTGTTTTCAAGAATGCGACCGTGGCGAATGAGCCGTTCGACGAAGACACGCTGAAGAAGCAGTTATTCCCCGACCAGGACACTTACGAGAAGGAAGAACAGCGCCGGTTCGAAATTCTCGATGCGCATTGGGATTTGCCGGTGAAGACGGTGGAGTTGGAAGGGAAGTAAGAGCCGCGGGGTGCGCCGATTGTCATTCTGAGCGAAGCGAGGTCTTCGCGAAAGGCGAAGGCCTCACGGAGTCGAAGAATCCCTGCAATCTTACTCAAATCACCGCGGTTTCAGGGGATTGTTTCCTGACATTCGCGTGAATCGTGGGAACGCCTTGCGGCTTCCACCATTCCGCACGCCGCAAGGGATTCTTCGACTTCGTCCATGCTTCGCTGCGCGTAGCACGGACTCCGCTCAGAATGACACGGTCCCTAGAACGCCTTGGCCATCAATTTCTCAAACCACTTCCAGGGCAGAACGCGTTTCATGCAAAGCTGGATGTGGGCGTCAGGACCGACTAAGTAGCGCAGAGTCGGATTGGGGTCTTGCGCGATGCGAACCACCAAGCGCGCCACTTCGATCGGATCGCGCTTGCGAATTTTCCCGGCGAACTCACGTAGGCGCTGGGAACGTGCGCTGTAGGCCGAACTGGGATCCTGAGTCTTTTCGCCCAGAACGGCGTTGCGCGTCCAGATGTCGGTTTCATACGATCCCGGCTCGACCAATACGATTTTTATCCCAAAGGGGTTGACCTCAAGGCGCACGGATTCGCTCCAGCCCTCGAGCGCGTGCTTGGACGCTTCGTAACTGCCGAGCCCGGCCAAGCCCACCAGTCCGCCGATGGAAGAGATCATGATGATGTGTCCTGATTGCTGACGGCGCATGATGGGTAGCACCGCCTTGGTCATGGCCACCGCGCCGAAGAAATTGGTATCGAACTGGCGGCGAATTTCTTCCAGCTTCAAGTCCTCGGCGAAACCAGCCATGGCAAAGCCGGCGTTATTAACCAGAACGTCGATGCGGCCGTAGTCGCGGATTACGCCTTCGACAAATGTGGGGATGGAAGCGGAGTCGGTCACATCGAGGCGGCGCAAGTCGATGCGGTCGGCAACGCCAGCGGCGGCCTGATCGAGTGCGCCCCGGCGGTTGAGATCGCGCATGGAAGCGACCACGCGGAACCCGGCCTTGGCCAGATCCACGACGGTCAGCAGGCCGAAGCCACTGGAAGAACCGGTGACCACGGCGATCTTTTCTTTCTTCTCTTTATTCGGGTCGGGCATGCAACCTCCTGAGGATGTGGGTCTTTTTATCACAGCCGGAGGCTGTGAGTTGTGCGAGAATTAGGTAGCGTAAACCCGCCGCGGCAGGAGGTTCTTATGCTGCAGAGCAAAAGCCGGTTCGCCCGGAATCCTTACTTTCACTCTCATCCGTGGCATTCGTCGTTTTCTTTGATTAGCGTGCTGGTGCTGGTAGCGCTGATCGTGTGGATGATCCTGCTGGTTCCGCAGGCGCAGTAAGAGATGGAGCAGGGGCCAATCGCACGAAGGTCGTACCCCAGAACCATAGGGGCCGCGATAGCACTGTGTCTGGCCGCCTGGATCGGCTGGAATCTGATTCTGCTGGCGAACATGCTGTTGCGTGTTTCGGGAACCGGTGCGACGGGATTCGCATTCGTCATTGACCGCGGGATCGT
Source organism: uncultured Acidobacteriota bacterium (assembly GCA_963759395.1). Taxonomy (GTDB): domain Bacteria; phylum Acidobacteriota; class Terriglobia; order Terriglobales; family Acidobacteriaceae; genus CAVWZH01. The sequence goes on from CAVWZH010000007.1 coordinate 2,441,400, forward strand.
GGAGGGAGTGGTCACGTCGATCGTCTTGGGCTGCGTCGTCGGCACAGGCTGGTACTTCCTCCGTCGTCGCTGAGCCAATCCATCTGATGTCCGGCTTCTGCAGTTGAACTCAGATTTTCCGCGTTCCGCGTCCGTCGGTTGCAATTCCTTCCGCAATACGAGAACATAACCGTTTGCCTGACAGCCTCCAGCACTCATAGTGGAAATTCCTCATAAAGGAAGCGTCTGAAAATATGCCTACGCGGTCGAAGAATGTAAAAACGAACGTAAAAAAGGGAACTCGAGTCGAAATCAAGAAGCAAGCAAGCTCTGAAATTCAATCGCCCAAAGGCAAGCTGGGAGTGATGATCCCTGGCATGGGCGCTGTGGCCACGACATTCGTAGCGGGTGTAGAAGCGATTCGCAAAGGGCTGGCCAAGCCGATCGGCTCGCTCACGCAAATGGGCACGGTACGGCTGGGCAAACGCACCGACGGAAGATCGCCCAAGGTCAAAGAGTTCGTGCCGCTGGCCGGGCTGGAAGATCTTGTCTTCACCGGATGGGACATTTTCGAAGACAACATGTACGAAGCCGCATCGAACGCCGGCGTGCTGGAGCAGAAGCTGCTCGACCAGTTGAAGTCGTTTCTCTCGTCGGTCAAGCCGATGTCGGCCGTATTCGACCACAACTACGTGAAGAAGATCGATGGCCCGAACGTCAAGAAGGGCAAGACCAAGATGGATCTTGCCGAGCAGTTGCGCGACGACATCCGCAACTTCAAGAAGAAGAGCGGCGCGACCCGGCTGATCACCATGTGGTGCGGTTCGACGGAGTCATACATCGAGCCGACGGAAGCGCACCAATCGTTGAAGTCGTTTGAGAACGCGCTGCGCAAAAACGACGAGATGATTGCGCCTTCGATGATCTACGCCTATGCCTCGTTGATGGAGGGCGTGCCCTTCGCGAATGGCGCGCCGAACCTAACGGTCGACTTGCCGGTGATGCTGGAGCTTTCACGTGAGCACGACGCGCCCATCTGCGGCAAAGATTTCAAGACCGGGCAGACGCTGATGAAGACCGTGCTGGCCCCGGCGTTCAAGGCCCGGCTGCTCGGCCTGAGCGGCTGGTATTCCACCAACATTCTGGGCAATCGGGATGGGGAAGTGCTCGACGATCCGGGGTCATTCAAAACCAAGGAAGAATCGAAGCTGGGAGTGTTGGAGCACATTCTGCAGCCTGCGCTTTATCCCGATTTGTACGGCAATATTTTTCACAAGGTCCGGATCAACTATTACCCGCCGCGCGGTGATAACAAAGAAGGTTGGGACAATATCGATATCTTCGGATGGCTCGGCTATCCCATGCAGATCAAAGTCGATTTTCTGTGCCGGGATTCGATTCTGGCCGCGCCCATCGTTCTCGATCTGGTACTCTTCCTCGATTTGGCCCAGCGCACGCCGGAGCTGCGGGGGATTGGGATTCAGGAGTGGCTGAGTTTTTATTTCAAGTCTCCGATGACTGCGCCGGGGCTTTATCCGGAGCATGATTTGTTTATTCAGTTGATGAAGCTGAAGAATACGTTGCGGCATTTGAAGGGTGAAGAACTGATAACGCACCTGGGGTTGGAGTATTACGACTGAGATCGCGGGCGAGTCGCCCGCGGCCACACAGGCAAAGGCAAATCATGATCGAAAGACTTAAAGAAGCGGGCGGTTGCGGGCTTGGGTTTCAAGGCCATTGGCGAGATCACGCCAGAAGACATCAAATCCGTCGAACCGCAAATTCAAATGGAAATCGCCCAGAGCCGGAAACACCCTATAGGGATCCTGCTCGACCTTACGGCGCTGAAGGACGTTGAGTGGAAAGCGCGTTGGGAAGAGCTGCGCTTTCTGAGCAAATATGGTGGGCCGATTGCCCGCGTGGCCGTGATTGGCGCTCGCAAATGGGAAGAACTGATGGGCGACATCGCAGGCGCCACCGTGCTGATGCAGGCCGATATCCGCTACTTTCCAGCCGTCGGAAATCATGCATGCCTGGCATTGGGTGAAGACCGCCAGGTATGCAGAAGATTTACCGGTGCGGCCCATGTTGCCTCCCGGTAACTTGATGAGTGGCTACAATCCGGAATACACAGATATCTGAGCCTAAGAACGGCCCCCCTCCAGTTGGACTTGTCGGCTCAAATCCCCTGATATTTGGGATGAATCCGCTTGTGTTTGGATAACCCTGCCGCTGCATCCTGCGTCCAACTAGTTGACAGGAAAATCCCAGGGAGTGCTGTCTCCGGGCAAGCGTATAATCATAGTGCAGGATTCTTGCTTGGGGTGGAAACGAGGCTGTTATGAAGTTACGGCTCTTGGCAATCGCGGTGGCGTTGCTGGCTCTCGCTTATCTAGCACCCTGGAGCTTTTCTGAAGACCAGGGGCCTGCGGCCGGGCAGAGTAGTGCTGCGCCGCAGAGCACCCCAGCGCCCGTTATTCCGGAGGCGGACCCAGACAAAGTCAAGCATGACGGTGGCAAGGACGATGTCGATGCTATCGGGAACCGCAACGTCGGGTGCAAGACGGGTGTGGGCAACTGGGTAGGCGTAGAGAAGCAAATTGCGATGGGCAAACAAGCCGCGCAGCAGGTTGAAGCGCAAATGAAGCTGGTGAATGACCCGGTAGTCAGCGAATACGTAAATCGGGTGGGTCAGAACATCGTGCGCAACTCTGATTCGCAGGTGCCCTTCACTATCAAGGTAGTGGATTCGGATGAGATTAACGCCTTTGCGCTACCCGGCGGTTATTTCTTTGTGAACTCCGGCCTGATCCTGGCTGCTGATGAAGAAGCGGAGTTGGCGGGAGTCATGGCCCACGAAATTGCGCACGTCGCGGCCTGCCACTACGCTCGTGAGAGTACCCGCGCCAACTTGATGCAGATGGCGTCGATTCCCCTGATTTTTATCGGCGGCGCTGTGGGTTACGCGGGATATGAAGCCTCGGGGTTGGCGGGCATGCTGGGCATCATGAAGTTCTCGCGCGGCTTTGAAGCAGAAGCTGACTACCTCGGCCTGGAATACATGTACAAGTCGGGCTACGATCCAAACGCGTTTATCAGTTTCTTTGAGAAGGTACAAGCACAGGAGAAAAAGAAGCCAGGAACTTTGTCGAAAGCGTTTGCGTCGCATCCCCAGACCCCGGATCGGATTGCGATCTCGCAGAAGGAAATCGAAACCATTCTGCCGGCGCGTCCGCAATATGTGGTCTCTACCTCCGAGTTTGACGACGTGAAAGCCCGGCTGGCAGCGCTGGAAAACCGGCGCAAGATGAATGACAAGAAAGATGACGGCAAGAAGCCCAGCCTGCGCCGCGCGTCTACGACCGATAAGAACGGGTCAGACGACAAGGGAACATCCAGCGATGACGATCATCCGACCCTGAAGCGCAGGGATGATAGTAACAATAACTAGGGCTTTTATGGGGAAACAAAACCGGCGGCTGTGGCCGCCGGTTTCGCTTTTTGCGGGCAACATTGGAGGTGGTGTGCCGAACGAAACGGCCGCGAGCCTAAGCTCGCGGCCGTTTCGTCTAGGAGGATTCGATCGAATCCGATCAGGCTGCGTGTTTTGTCGCGAAATCCCGAACGCGACCCTGATGCTCGGGGGAGGACTGCAAGACCTTCATCTCACGCCAGTCGTAGGGGAACTCTTTACCGCACTCGAGACAGACCACGTACGTTCCGGTCGGTAATGATGCCGCGTTCCGGTGCGCGCCATGGCGCACAGTAATAGGGAAGCTGTAGTGAGAATGCCAGCAGCCGAATAAGCTATCGAATAACTTCGCGATCATAACGACTACCTCCGAGACCCGAGCCAGTTCTATGGGAACTTCGCTTCAAACCTACAGCCTTAATCAAATAGTTAGATTCAACCGCACCAGAAAAGGTTCGACAAAGAAGTACGCAGAAGCAGACTGGCAGCATTCGCAGCACGCGAACTGTCTTGAAATGATCGGGTTAGCCGAAAGGGGATGCGCAGGTCCTGAACAAGAGAAAGCAGATTATCCACAGTGGATCACTTTGCTCAGCACTAGAGAATGGCCGGGAATGTCGGAAACCTGGGAATCTAGCCCGTGACACTTCGCCGTCACACTTCGCGTGGGCCGGTTTTCTTTCTCGCCTGGCATTTGGTCACGATGGCGGTGCGGAGGCGGGTGCGGAGATCGTCGGGCAGTTCGTAAAGCTGGGAATCACGATAGATTTCGATGGTTTTCTTGGTGGTATCGCAGACCACGTAGCAGTTGTGGCACCAAGCCAAGTGATCTTCCAGCTCGGTTTTGGTGCGATCATCAATCACACCGTCAAGGTAATTGGTCAGCTCGTTAAGAAATTCAGAGCATTTCACGGTTTGCCATCTCCACTCTCGCGTTTCTGAAAGTAACGGCTGAGCCGTTCCCGCAACTGCAATCTGGCGCGAAGCAACCGCGACTTAACCGCTGGAATACTGAGGTCAAGTGCGTCGGCCGTCTCCTCGGTCGAGAGACCTTCCACGTCTCGCAACACAAATACCGTCCGAAAACTGGGCGGTAGCCCCTGAATCGTGCGCGTCAAGATCTCCCGCAACTCGGCTTGCGAATATTGCTGCTCCGGGTTTGGGCTCCAGTCCGCGACTTCGCGGGGGAGCGAATCTTCCTCGGTCTTGACTTCTTCATCCAGTGAGACGGTGCGCTCGGGCCGCCGGCGGCGCAACTTCATGAGCGCCTCGTTGACCGCGATCCGCACCAGCCAGGTGTAAAACTTCGACTGGCCCTGGAACTGTTCCAGGTTGCTGTAGGCCTTCAGGAACGCATCCTGCACCACGTCTTCCGCATCTTCGCGGTTTTGCGTGATGTGTTGCGCAATGCGAAATACGTTCCGGTCGTAACGTCGGACGAGCTCTTCAAAGGCCCCGACGTCGCCGCCCTTGGCCGCCTGAACCAGCGCCAGTTCATCACTGACCGGCTCACTTACCCTTTGTTGGATGGCTGTCATTCTTTATCCGATGCAACAATTTTGCCGCCTGGGGCGCCTGGGGCCGCGCTGTTATTCTACTTGGTAACCAGGCACTTGGCGTAGCTGTTTTGACGTTCCCAAAAAGGATTGGTCTGGGCTAAATTCGGTCGTGCACCCCAGGGGCTGACCGAGGTTCGTGACTACCCGGCAGAACACGGCCTCCCGTCACCGGCGCAAGGAAGATAAGTACCATATAATCACACGCTGGAAGAGGACAAAAAACAGGCCTCTCTTAGGCCCAAAGTAACTTTACACGATCATGCCCGAGAAAACTGCGACACAGCAAATCGTTGAACGGGTTGTATCTCAGGTGCTGGAAGGCCAGGTTCTGCAATTGCGGGAGGAACTCGTTCGCCGCGTGGTGGAACAACTGCCGGCCCACACAGACGGAGGCGGCGCATCCTCCTCAGGAGATGGTGGATCAGCACAGTTGCTTAATGCAGTAGCCGCCATCCAGGCGGGAAACACGCAACGTGAAATCTTGCGGGCCCTGCTGGATCAGCTCGTCCATTACAGCGGGCGGGGGGCTCTGTTCGTTATGAAGTCGGGCACGGCGACCGGTTGGCAGGGGCGCGGATTCAGCAAGGGCGATGAGGATCCGATTAAGGATGTCGCTCTGGATGTGACCACGGGTCTGGCCGAGCAAGCCCTGCAGTCTCGCAAGGGATGCCGCGGACAGGCCGATGAGATCGAGGCGCGGTTTGTTAACAAGTTTGGTGCACCCGCGGATGGCCGGGTGTTGCTGCTGCCCCTGGTGCTCAAGGAGAAGGTAGCAGCGTTGGTGTATGCGGACGCAGGCGGCGAAGGTGCCGGGAAAATGGACGCCGCGGCTCTGGAGTTGCTGGTCTTGACCGCCGGTGCATGGCTGGAGGTAACGTCGCTGCGCAAACATGCGGCGAAGGAAGGCGCGGTGGAGAGCGACAGCCGTGGAGAAGGCAGAAAGCGTGAGTGCGGCGCCGGTACAAACCGCGGCTGCCATGCCGGATCCTTTTGCAGCCCATGCTCCCAAACATGCCGCGGCTGCAGCCGCCGGAGCTGGCGAAGCAGCGGCCACGGTCGTGGCTGGCGGCCCAGACAGGACCGGGGCTGCCCCTGTAAACGGAGATGCGCCAGCATCGGAAGATGGGGACCTTCAGCGCAAAGCGCAACGCTTTGCCCGGCTGCTGGTAGATGAGATCAAGCTCTACAACCAGGCAAAGGTCGCCGAAGGACGCAAGCACAAAGATCTTTACGACCGGCTGAAGGAAGATATCGAAAAGAGCCGCGCCACTTACAAGAAGCGCTACGGCAACACGCCAGCCGCAACTGCCGACTACTTCAATCAGGAACTGGTCCGCAGTCTGGCGGAGGACGATAGTTCGATCATGGGCGCCAATTTTCGGCGATAATAGAGCCAGAGTGGTTTTCCGAAGGCGGCCATCGGCAAGAGTTTTCCTCTTCAACTTGATAGCTGCAGTTCTGTGCAGTTGTTGTGCCGGCTCGATTGCAGTCCTTGCCCAATCGAACGCTCCCAAGCCGTCGACAGCTACTACTTCAGGAACCACAAAAAAGAGCAACAGGACCCCGACTGCTGCCAAGAAGCGAGTTAAGCACACCTCTCCCCGATTGCGCCGCCTGCGGCAGGCATTCGTTGCTTCCGCCAGCCTGAAACCGATGGCACAGCAACTGCTTCAAGACCGCACTCCGGCGGCCTATGCTGGCGTCGAGTCCTATGCACGGCGCCACGCCAAAGAGGATGCTGGCGCTTTGGCTTGGTTGGTGGTCGGATATGCCCGTGGGCTCGATCATGACTACGCCAAAGCCGTGGATTCCTTGAACCGCGCGAAGCCGCTCTCAGGCGAGCTTGGCGATTATGTCGACTCTTATCTGGGGGTCGCATACTTTCAAACCGGGCGAATGGCGGAAGCAATTTCGACCCTGGCAGATTTCGATCAGAAATATCCGGAATCGTTGCTGGTTCGGGATGCGCAGATCCAATACTCGAATGCGCTGTTAGCGGATGGCCGTGGAGCAGAGGCGATTCCCCTGCTCGAAAAGAATCGCACACCAACGCGGGCCGATATAGAACTTGCCCTGGGGCGGGCTTATGCGGCCGCGGGACAGCCGCAGAAAGCCGTCGGCATCCTGCGGAATCTCTACGTCACCATGCCGTTGAGCGCCGAAGCCAGCCAGGCCGAGGCGGAACTGAAAACCCTGGCGGCATCAACATCGCTACCGCCATTAGGCATCGAAGGGCGGAAAACACGAGCGGATCTTTTTTCGCGCGGTAAACGTTACTCCGATGCCGCGAGCGAGTATCGCATCGCGCTCGACCAGGCAGGCTCAAGCGAACGCCCCGCAATCCAACTGGATTTGGCCGAGGCCTTGCGCCGTTGCGGGCAAGGCCGGGAGGCCAAGAAGCTATTGGATTCGCTACCGGCCTCGACGCCCGAGGTTAATGCGGAGCGTCTTTTTAATCTGGGAGAGATCGCCCGGACGGCCAACGATGACGACGGTTTTCTGCGCCTGCTTGCCGAACTGCGGCAGGGCGCTCCCGAGAGTCAGTGGCTGGAACAGGCGCTGCTCTCAGCTGGGAACATTTATTTGCTGCGCAAAGACTATGACCATGCGATCGACACTTTCCGGGAAATGCAAACCCGCTTTCCCAACGGCAGCCGGGCTTCGTATGCGCACTGGAAAGCGGCCTGGCTAAGCCTGCGTCAAGGCCGTAATACTGAGGCCAAAGAGGGCTTCGAGCAGCAGATCGCTTTGTATCCCAATTCGGCGGAGGTCCCGGCTGCGCTCTACTGGCGTGGCCGCCTCGCCGAGGAAGATGGCGATTCCGCTAAAGCGCGAGCGTATTACCAGAGACTTTCGGAGCGTTACCGGAATTTCTACTACGGGGAACTCGCGAGGCAACAGCTTAAGACGCTGAAAAAAGACGACGGCCCCCCGGCGCCCTACGCGTTGCTCGACCGGATACCTCCGATCGATTCCACGGGCAAGCTCACGCCTGATCCTGTACCAACCGACAATCTGCGGGTGCAGAAAGCGCAATTTCTGGCAAACGGCGCATTGTTAGATTTCGCAGCTCGAGAACTGCAGGCCGCTTCCATCGAAGAAAAAGCAAACTGGGGACCGTCAGAGACCGCGCGCATGTACGAGGAAGCTGGCCGCTATGACATGGCGATTGAAATCCTGAAACACGCCGTTCCGAATTATTTTGCCGTGGACTTACCCAGCTTGCCCCGCGCGTACTGGGAGGCGTTGTTCCCTAAGGCGTATTGGATCGATTTAAAGAAATGGTCGGTGGCCTCCGGCCTTGATCCGTACTTAGTGGCGTCCCTTATCCGGCAGGAATCGGAGTTCAATCCGAACGCGGTTTCCCGCGCCAATGCTGTGGGGCTCATGCAGCTTCTTCCCAAAGTGGGGAAGGGAGTGGCCAAACAGGAAAAGCTTAAGCACTACAACTCCCAGCAGCTGTTCGTGCCTCCGGTGAATCTGCAACTGGGTACGCGCTATTTTCGCGAGATGGTGGATAAGTTCGGATCTCTTGAATATGCGCTTGCAGCCTACAATGCCGGTTCCGATCGAGTGGGAGACTGGCTCGGCCAGGGCAAGTATCGGGATGCCCCCGAGTTTGTGGAGTCGATCCCGTTCACCGAGACCCGCGAATACGTGCAGGCGATTCTGCGCAATGCCAACGTTTACCGCCAGCTCTACGGAACGCCGTAGATGGAACGCCGTAGGGGCGTGCCAACAATTTTACAAATTTTCACGTTCTTTCAGGGCGTAAGGTGACTACAATTAATACCCGCCTGCTTCGATAAACCTTACTTCAGTTCTATGAGGAGAAATTCAAATGCCAGTTTCAAAAATCCCCCCTGGTTTTCACACCGTTACCCCGTCCCTGATCGTACGCAATGGGGCGCAAGCCATCGATTTTTATAAAAAAGCCCTGGGCGCCGAAGAAGTATGCGCATGGTAGGTCCGGATGGCAAGATCGGACACGCCGAGATAAAAATTGGCGATTCGATTGTCTTTATTACCGACGAGTCCCAAGCCATGGGCACCAAGTCACCGCAAACTCTGGGCGGCACGGCGAGCAATCTCTACTTGTACATCGAAGATGTTGACTCGGCCTTTAAGCGGGCAGTTGATGCCGGCGGCAAGGCGACGATGCCGGTGACCGACATGTTCTGGGGCGACCGTTTTGGACAGTTCGTCGATCCCTACGGACACACCTGGGGCCTGAGCACGCACGTTGAAGATGTGAGTGAGGAAGAAACAGAACGACGGGCGGCTGACTTCTACGCCCAGATGGCGCAACGGAAATCGGCCTAAGAGTTTCGTTTCAAGGTCTGCGAGTACACGAACCACGAAGGGCATGACTTCCTTCGTGGTTTTCGTTTGGTTGTTTAGGCAGATTTTGCTGGCGCCGGTGATTTTGCGAACAAAATCTCAAACACCAATAGTCCGGCGCCAATCACAATAGCGCTGTCGGCCACGTTGAATGCGGGCCATTGATATTGGCCGACATAAAAGAGCAGAAAATCGACCACCCGGCCTGTGAGCAGCCGGTCCCAGAGGTTGCCTAGCGCGCCCCCTAGAATCAATGCCAGTCCGATGCCAGTTACATTCATAGAGTGACTGTTGCGCCACAGCAGCGCCACAACAATCACCAGGGCCACCAGGGAGAACAAGACCAGCACCGCAACCGTCCAACCCGAGGTGGAATCGGCGAACAAACCGAAGGCAGCACCCCGGTTCTCTACATGAGTCAGGCGAAAAAATCCTGGGATGATCTGAATGCCGTCGTGCAGTGGAATCTTCTTGGCCACGGCCCATTTTGTCGCACGGTCGAGACACACCACCAGCACTGCGATGAGAAAATGAAAGCGACGCATGGCGTGAGGGGCGGGCATGGAATCAGTTCGCCGGCCTTTCGGATTCGATCTCTTGTAACACCGCACTGCAGCGCTCGCAAACCGTGGGGTAAGCCTTGTCCTCGCCTACGTGGGTGGAGTAATTCCAGCACCGTTCACATTTTTGGCCAGGCGCCTTGGCGACCTGGATGCTGACAGCACCGCTACCATTTCCCGAACCCTGCACCAGGGTCACGGCCGAGACGATGAAGAGATAGCGCAACTGATCGGCATAACGCTTGAGCACGGAATAGACGGGATCAGCGGCGGAAACTGTCACTTGCGCTTCTAGACTGCCCCCGATCTGCTTGCCGTTACGTGCCTCTTCCAGCGCCTTGAGCACTTCGTCGCGGACAGCGTGCAAGGTGGTCCAATCCTCACGCTGCTTGGGATCGTCTTCCGGCACATTCCCGCCCAGGACATCCGCTGCTGTCGGGAACCTGGCCAGGTGCACGCTGGCCTGCCGCTCTGGCATCGCGGGCAGCAATGGCCAGATTTCGTCGCAGGTGAAGCTCATCACCGGCGCGAGCAATCGCACCAACGCTTCTCCAATCCGCCATATTGCGGTTTGCGCCGAGCGCCGGCCGGCAGACTTGGGAGCGGAAATGTACAGCCGGTCTTTGAGGACATCGAAGTAAAACGCGCTCAACTCCACGATGGCAAAATGATTCACTCGCTGGGCAACCTTGTGAAACTCGAACTCGTCGTACCAACGCACGACGTCGGCTGCCATGGCGCAGGTTTGCCGCAACATGTATTGATCGAGTGCCTCCATTTGCTCAAAGGGCACAGAATCTCGTTGCGGGTGAAAGTCGTACAGATTCCCCAGGATGTATCGAAACGTGTTGCGGATCTTGCGATAGTTTTCCGCCTGACGCTGCATCAGGTTCTCGGAGCCGACTACATCCTCACGGAAATCCACCGACGCAACCCACAGCCGCACGATCTCTCCCCCCAGCCGATTCGCAATATCCACCGGATCGACATCGTTGCCGCGCGACTTCGACATCGCGTGGCCATGCTCGTCAAGCGTCCATCCTGGGCTCGCCACCATTCGGTATGGGGCTTGGCTCCGCCAGCCCATGGCACACAGCAGGGAAGAGTGGAACCAGCCGCGAAATTGGTCTCCGCCTTCGAGGTAAAGATCAGCAGGCCAGGGCAAGTCCGGCTCATGGCCGAGCACCGCCGCGTGGCTTGATCCGGATTCGAACCACACGTCGAGAATGTCGGTTTCCTTCTCGAATTTCGTTCCCCCACAATTCGGACATTTCGCCGCGGCAGCAATAGCGTCAGCCTCCGGCGAGAACCATGCGTCAGCGCCCGCGCGGGCGAATAGCTCGATCACTTTGCGGTTGATGGAGGGATCGTTCAACGGCTTGCCGCACCCCTCGCACAAGAACATGGCGATCGGCACGCCCCAGATACGTTGCCGGGAAATACACCAATCAGGGCGGGTAGCGATCATGTTCGAGATCCGCTCTTCACCCCAGGCCGGGTCCCACTTCACTTTCTTGATCTCTTCCAGGGTGCGGCTGCGCAGCGTGCCGCCGCCTTCCATTGGCGTTTCCATCGAAATAAACCACTGTTCGGTAGCGCGGAAGATGATGGGATTGTGGCAGCGCCAGCAGTGCGGATAAGAATGCTCAACTTTCTCCGCGTGCATGAGCACGCCGCGCTTCTTGAGAAGCTCCATGATGGGCGCGTTGGCCTTGAACACTTGCAGGCCGTCATACTCCGGCAGTCCGTTATGGATGATGCCGGATTCATCCACGTTGGTGGTGAGGTCGAGCTTGTATTTCTGGCCGGTGGCGAAGTCCTCAGCGCCGTGCGAAGGCGCTGTATGGACCACACCTGTACCGGTATCCATGGTGACGTAGTCGGCCAGAACGCCGACGACCAGGCGATCGAGAAACGGGTGGCGAAACTTGCTGTATTCGAGCTTCGTGCCCGGAAAGCTTGCTATTTCCCGCGGCGCAGACAGGCCTACCCGGTTACTGAATTCGTTGGCGAGCCTTCGCGCAACGATGTAGACTTCGCCCTCCGATTCCACCTCCAAAGCGACGTATTGTTCGTTGGGATGGAAGGCTACAGCCATAGACGCGGGTAGCGTCCAAGGGGTAGTTGTCCAGATGACGGTGAAGACGTTCTTGCCCTTCAATGCGGGATCGATCTTCGCGGGGTCCTCTGCCAGCGCATATTTCACCCAGACCGTGGGGCTGGTGTGGTTCTCATACTCGACCTCGGCCTCGGCCAGCGCCGTTTTGTCGTGAATGCACCAATAAACGGAGCGCAGGCCTTTATAAACGAAGCCCTTTTCGGAGAATGCATACAAGATCTCCAGCACCACCGACTCGTATTGGGGAGTCATGGTGGAATACGGGTTGTCCCAGCGTCCGAAAACTCCAATGCGCTTGAATTGGTTTCGTTGCAGATCGAGAAATTTTTCGGCGTACTTGCGGCATTCCCGGCGCACGTCCACCGGCTTCATCTGCAACTTCTTGCCGCCCAGCATCTGATCGACCTTGATTTCGATAGGCAGGCCGTGACAATCCCATCCTGGGACGTATGGCGAATCAAATCCCGCCATGGACTTGGATTTGACGATGAAATCCTTCAGGCACTTGTTGAAAGCCGTGCCCAAATGGATCGGGCCGTTGGCATAGGGAGGCCCGTCGTGTAGCACATAAATCGGTGCGCCTTTACGTGTCTCCCGCAGGCGTTCGTAGATCCCCATCTGCTCCCAATGGGCCAGCATTTTGGGTTCGTTCTGCGGCAAATTGGCCTTCATTGAAAAGCCAGTCTTGGGCAGATTGATGGTGGATTTCAGGTCAAGCGGCACGCGGCGTTTTTCTCCCAAATGGTTGATTTTTTTCATTATAGGGAGCGCGCGCACGAACGTCCATTGACCCTCGGCGAAACTCGTCCCTGGGAACAACGAGTACTCGCAAAAGCGGTGTAAGAAGTAGTGTAAAAACGTGTACAATTTTAACCAGCAGGGGTGATCTTGCTTGGCTCGCAGCATCTAAATTGTTTGTGGCTGGCCGGCTTCGGAATTGCCCGGCCGGGGAAATCAACAAGTTAACGACGACTGGCGAGCAACTTGGCATCCGGTGTGCTCATCAAGTTAGAATGGCGTTCTGTGCTTTTACGAAACGCCTCATGTAGCTGAATATGGCAGCTCACGAAGTAGCTCCTGGTACCGGATCTGAACCCGAATTGAATCTGTTGCTGCCCAAAGATAGCGAGCAGCCACTATGGAAATCCCTGTCTCGAAATCTCGATGACTTCTTTTTCCCCAAGAAACTGCCGCCGCTGGTTCTGACTTCGAAACCCATCCCGGTCAAAGACATCTGGGGCTTCTACAACTACAAAAAGAACGGCGTTCTGGGTTCCACCGTGCTGCATATTCTGACGGTCGCAGCCATTATTGGGTTGACGATTTATGGCCGACGAGTCGTGCAACACATCGCGCATCCCACTGACGTGACTACGCTGATCGCTCCCACGGACGATATTCCTCCCTTGCCTCCATCCAAAACCCAGGCAGGTGGTGGCGGTGGTGGTGGTGATCGCGACAAGTTCCAGGCCTCGAAGGGCAAACTGCCCAAGCTCTCGATGCAGCAGATCACGCCTCCGATGGTCGTCGTACGCAACGACAATCCAAAACTGGCGGTTGAACCCACGGTTGTGGTTCCACCACAGATCAAACTGGCCCAGATGAATCTGCCCAACCTGGGTGATCCCATGTCGCACTTGCCCTCCGGACCACCTTCTAACGGTACCGGTTCGGGCGGCGGCATCGGTTCAGGATCGGGGGGCGGCGTCGGTTCTGGCATCGGCCCCGGCGTTGGGCCGGGTGAAGGCGGTGGCATAGGTGGTGGAGTATTTCGGGTAGGCGGCGGCGTTTCTCCGCCTAGGCCGCTTTACGATCCAGAGCCAGAGTATTCCGAAGAAGCTCGCAAGGCGAAGTACCAGGGTGTTTGCGTCCTCTACGTCGAAGTAGGACCCGACGGCAAGGCTAGAAACATCCGCGTGGTGCGCACTCTGGGGTTAGGCCTGGACGAAAAAGCGATGGAGGCCGTGAAGACCTGGCGCTTCCAACCGGGGGAAAAAGATGGCAAACCGGTGGCCGTTGCGGTCAACATCGAAGTGACCTTCCACTTGTACTAATCGAGATTACGGGAACTAGACGGCCGCGAACATCGCGGCCGTTCTTGTTTTGTGGGTTGTTTATTCCTTCAAATCCACGTGCAGCACGTTTTCTATCGGAGTGCCCAGAAAGCGCGCGCCGATTCGGCGGAATTTCTCCACCGAATCGGTGACGAAGAATTTCAGGCGTGGGGCGCGGCGGCGCTCCTGGCCGGAAGCCGCCTGAGGCGGGGAATGATGCAAGAGATCCCTGACGACCTGGGCGGTAGATTCGGCCGAATCCACGATGGTGACATGCTCAGGCGCATGCCGGGCCAGCAACGGCCGCAACAGCGGGTAGTGAGTGCAGCCCAGCAGCAAGACGTCGGCCGATTCGAAACCGTCTGCGAAGGCTTCAGCAAGGTAAATGCTCGCAACCTGCTCGGTGACAGCGTGGTCGATCCATCCTTCTTCAACCAAGGGAACGAACAGCGGACAGGCTTTCTCTTTGGCTTCGACTCCGCGGGCTTCCAGCGCCTTGTGGTAGGCATGGCTGCTGACCGTGGCCTCAGTGCCGACTACCACCACCCGGCGGTTCTGACTGGAGCGCGAAGCTTGCGCCGCCCCGGGCTCCACGACACCCACGACGGGCAGGTTTGAAGCCTGAGTGATTTCCGGCAAAGCCAGAGCTGTTGCAGTATTGCATGCGATCACCAACATCTGTGCGCCGTGCTTCTCCAGATAATGGGAAGCGCCTACCGCATATTTGGCCACCGTCTCGGCGGACTTTGACCCGTAAGGCAGGCGGGCCGTATCGCCAAAGTAGAGGTAATCGGCGTCAGGGATTAGTTCAAGTAAAGCTTTAAGGACAGTGAGGCCGCCGAAGCCGGAATCGAACACTCCTATGGAGGGTCTGCGCATTTTAGGGAAGCCTTCGGGGATTGCCGATGGCGCGGTGTTCTTCACACTCAGTGGCGCGTCCGTTGGGAGCTTGGCACGGCAACGGCGGAGAACTCCGCCACCCTCCCGCAGCACGGCCCCGGCGGAATTGCCGCGCCGTGCGGGCAGGTCCGCGGATGGCCCAGGAAGCTGCAAATCTTGTCGGTGGCTTCGGGCGAGAGAATGTGTTCGAACTTGCAGGCCTGCTGCTCGATCTCGGTTTCGCTGTCGAGCGCCAGGCTATCAGTGAATAGGCGCTCCGCGAGCCGGTGGCGGCGAATGATGTCTGCGGCACGGCGGCGCCCGCGTGGAGTCATTTCCACGATCAGGCTGCCGTCGCCAACGGAGACCGAATCCGGTTTCAACGCGTCGTGGCAGGGATTCACGAAAGGCTTGTGATCGTGGGCTCGCGGAGGATGCGGAGTGGTGATGAGCAGGCCCATCTCGGCCATCTTCTCGACGGCCAGGCTCACCGGCAACGCGCCGTGCACTTCCATGCGCCCAACTTCGGCGATTTCGCCATGCTCACCCACCACCCACAGCTCTTCCAGGACTTCATCGAATTGTTCCTCGTCCGCCATGGAGAAGACTTCTGACGAGGCGATGCGCCCATGATGCAGTTCGATGCGCCGGTCGGCGAGGCGCGCGACCACAGGATCGTGCGTCACCATCACGATGGTGCGTCCTTGCTGGTGGAGCTGACGCAATAAACGGAGCACCAGTTCCTCGTTCACAGCATCGAGATTTCCCGTCGGCTCGTCAGCCAGAACGATTTTGGGGTCATTAATCAAGGCGCGCGCAATGCACACCCGCTGCTGCTCGCCGCCTGAAAGCTGCGAAGGAATGTGATTGGCCCGTTCGCGCAGCCCAACGCGCTCGAGCGCGTCAAGAGCTTCCTGCTTATCGGTCATACTGTGGAAATACTGCGCCAGCATGACGTTTTCGAGGGCAGTGAGATAGGGGATCAGGTGGAACTGCTGAAACACGAAACCAATCCTTTCGGCGCGGACACGGGTCAGCTCAGAAGAGGGAAGAGTTGCCACGTCCTCGCCGTCAAGCCAGATTTCTCCTGCAGTGGGGCGGTCAAGGCAGCCGATCAGATTCACCAGCGTGGATTTACCGGAACCAGATGGGCCCATGATCGCGAGCCACTCGCCGGGCTCGACGTGGAGCGAAACCGAATCCAGCGCTCGAATCATCCCGCCGCCCTTTTCTGCCTGGGCCGGGTAGAGACGACTGACATTGATGAGTTTGATCATCTCTTCGCCTATTTAACTCGCTTACTCACCCCGCAAAATAGTAGCAGGTTCCACCCGATGCAGCAGCCACATTGGTACAATCGCCGCCAGCAGAGCCACCATCACGCTCCCCAATAAAACCGGCGGCAAGACGCTGAAGCGGGGAACCACGGGTGCATGGAAATTTGCCCGGCCGATCCACGCCGCCGCAGCCACTCCGACCCCGAAGCCGAGCAAGGCTCCGACCCCGCCCAGGGCCGCAGCTTCTGCCGCGAAGAAGCCGTAGATCACTCTTGCCGACGCGCCCAGAGCCTTCATAATGGCAAAATCGCGGCGCCGGTCAAAGACCCATCCCATCAGCGTTGAAAGTACGCACAGAGCCGACGTGAGAATGATGAGGATCACCGTCGCCAGCAACGTGGCACGCATTTTGCCCAATACGCGGGCCTGTCCTTCTACGATCTGGCGAACCGGATGCACATCGGCCTCGGGAAGGACCTTTGCCAGGGCTGCGGCGGTGGCAGAGATCTCGTCCGCTGATCCGGAAACTGCGATCTCAATGGCCGAAGGCTGCACTCCCGTCCAGGCTTCAAAGCTGGAAAGGTCAAGATAGATCCGGCTGTCTTCAGCAGCGCCGGTTTGAACCGTGCCTGCCGACGCCAGATGGATGGAACGTCCTTGAAAAGTCAAATCGAATGGACCCTTTTGCGGACTTACGACCGCACCCGCTCGCACACCCACGAGCGCCTGTTCAGAGCTATTCGGCCAAGCCGTGACTGACCACCAACTATCGAGCTTGCGCACTTGATCGAAATCAGTGCCCGCGACCACGATCGATTGCCCATCGGCGGTGCGTGCCACTACGTAGGCGAAAGGCACAGCCAGGCCGCGGCCCCCCAGAGCCTCATCGACCTTGTGCAGCGCTTCACTGGAAAACGTCTGGTTGTCTTTGGCGACCAGGATTACGTTGGCCCCGTAGTTGCGGAACTCCTTGCGCAGCTTCGCTTGTACATCGACGTAAAGATTCAGCATCGCGGTAGCCGCTGCAGCAGCGACTACCATGGCCAGCAAAGCGGAAAGAGCGCGTCCGCGGCGCAGCACCGCGGCGCGAACCAGCATGCGCCAGAACATGGAAGGATGAAGTGCCGAAGCCCGATATGCGGCGCCCGAGGATCGCCTGCTCAAGCGTCACCTCGCAATGCATAGACGGGATCGAACTTGACGGCCCGCCGAATGGCAACGGCGCTGCCCGCAAAGGTGACGATTACGGCAATGGCCAGAACCAGCGGCAAAAGCACGGGTTGGATCTGAATCTGTGAATCGAAGATCGCCCAGCCAATTTGTCGCGCTAGAATCGCTCCGCCGGCAAAGCCTACAATCCCGCCGGCCAGGGCCAGCAAGGCAGCTTCAGTGAAAAACAGAGCTGCGACCGAGACATTGCCCGCACCCAGAGCTTTCATGAGCCCGACTTCGTGGCGCCGCTCAAAAATCGCAGTCGCCATGGCGGCAGAGACGGCCAGGGCAGAAGACAGCAGAGCGGCAAGCGTGACCAGAAGCATCAGCCCTTCAATCCGTGAAAGGACGGTGCCTTCGTTCTGCGCAATCTGTCGAATCTGTTCCGCGTGAGAGTGCGGTATGGCCTCCTGCAACTGATATGCAATCGAACTCGCATAGGGAGAGCAATACCAGCGATCGTAGAGCGCTCCACTCATCGTCCTGGGATCGCGGCGGCCGAGCGCATCCTCCGGTTTAGTGAGTGCGCTAACGTAAATGCGGCGCACCGCGCCGGGCTTGCCCAGAATTTGTTGCGCGAGACTGAGAGGCACAACGACCTGGTCGTCTTCCGCGCCCCCGGTTGACAGAACACCCACGATGCGGTGTTCTTGACCGTCAAGTTGCACTTGCTCGCCGGCCTTAAGATTGAGTTTCGACGCTAAGCGTCCACCAAGCAGAACCTCCTGGGAGTTATCTGCTGGCCAGGCGCCTTCAACTTTCCACCAAGGGTGCGTGATGCGAACGCCGGTGACGAAGTCTTCCTTGCCGAACCTGAGTTGCTTGGAGAAATACGTTCCCAACAAAGTAACGTTCTTGGCGTCTCCCACAGTGACACCAACCTGCAGCATTGGGGAAAAGCCGACGATATTGTTACGCCAGAATGTGCCGCGAATCTTGGGAAGGTCAGCTTCGTTCAGATAGGCGCCATCGCTGGGAGGTTTGAGATTGACTCCGCCAATCTCGAGATCCAGCGTGTCTTCCTGGGGAGTAACCAGGATGTTCGCGCCAATCGTCCGCAACTCGCGGTTGATTTTGTCGCCGATATCGGTTGCCACTGCGATCATCGCCGTAGCCACCGCCACGCCCAGTGTGATGGCAGCGCCCGCCAGCAGCTTGCGCCGTTTCTGCCGCCGGAATGATTCGAACACGAGCCGTGGGAACATGAGTCCTTACTGGAACGAGCGGGCCCCGGTTGCGAGATCAGCTTCGCGAATGATGACGGCGTCGGAGGTCTGTTCCGCTTTCAAGGGTATAGGATTGCAACCGCCGGGCATTCCAACCGATTGCCCGTTGATCGGGGCCGCGCAGTTCTTGCACACCACGCCGTTTGGCCCCTTGTAAAAACCTACCGCTCCGCAAATCTCGCAAGCGTCAAATACGGTGGCAACTTTGCCATCCGGTTTCTGGTAGAGCCAGAAGCGAATCTCGGTCCCATTTTCCGTGGCTTGAAAACGGTGCAAGTCGCCGTCAGAAACCTGGGCAAGCGGTATGCTGACTTGGCCATTCACGAACGTGACTTCCGTTGCCGGCGAAAGCGCGCTGACGCTCTTGGCATAGATAAATTCCGCCGTCACCAGAACGATGAACAGAAATGAACTGGCATACACCGAAGCCATCCAAAGGCGCTCGCGGCGGGCGCTCCACAGCGCCTTGCGGCGCTCAGCGGGCGATTCCGGCACCGCTACGGGTTGTCGCCGCTTGACCTCGAACAACACCATTAGCGCTGCTAAGGCAAAGATTGTGACGAAAAAGAAAAGATCGTTGCGTACGATTGGGCCAATAATCGCCATTTCCTGCTTGGAAGAGGGAAGGACGCCGTTTTCTGACAGTTCGTGCAGGCCGGAGATGATCAGTTGCGCTGCCACAAAAAACAGGATCACGGTGGTGATCCGGAAGAATTTCTGCAGATTGATCCGCACGCTCCCTTTGACAAACATCACGCCAAAAAGGACTGCGACCGCAACACCTAAGGCTGTGCCAAAGAAGCTGAGTATCTCGCTGGAATTGAGCGAAACCGCTCCCAGAATCAGAACTGTTTCGACGCCCTCCCGCAGCACCATGAGGAACACGAAAAAGAAAAGCCCGAAGCGGGCGTCTTCGCCCGCCAGCAATCCGATTTTGCCCTCGATTTGACCCTTCAGCCGGCGGCCGGTTTTCATCATGAAGACGATCATGGTGACGACAAAGAAGGCGGCCGCCAGCATGATCCAGCCCTCAAAAATGTCCTGGTTCCAATTCAACCGGGAGAGAACCACCGCCACCCCGATACTGCCCACAAAAGCTGCCCCCAACGCGGCATACACCGACTTGCGGAGTTCGGGACGGCCAATTTTGGTGAGATAAGCGAGGGTGATGCCGACTATGAGGGCAGCTTCAACACCCTCGCGCAACGTGACAATGAATGCCTGCAACATGGGGAAATCAGCCCTCTTTGCGCTCAAGAATAATCTTGAAAATGAATTTCAATTTCAACAATACTAGGATAGTCTTCACCCGCCGCGACCGTCAACGCGCGAAATCACGTGGAATTGTGATCCTTCTCACGCGAATCCCACCCTCGAGTCGCAGTTCTTAGCTACAAGCGCTTCAAAAAGCGCTTAGCGTCTTCCAGGTGGGGGAATAGCCTTTCTTCTGCCTGAAACTCCGGCGAATGCACGCAGCGTCGGCTCCCACGCAACTTCACTGGATGCTTCAAATGCAGCATCTCATGGTAGACGATGTATTCCACAGCATAGTGGGGGACGCGCGGATGATCAAAGACGCGGCTGACCACAATTGCGTTATGAGCCGGGTCGTAGTGACCGAGGCTGGCGCGAGCGTGGTCGCGGCTCCAGGTCATTTGCGGACGCGCCAGCAGACCGTAAAAGAAACGCCCATTGAGACTGTCGAAGATCGTTTCCAGATCGTAGGTGTGTCCCTTGGGCGAGTCGATATGTTTCCGCCCGCGCATCTGGCGAACCAGGTGGGCCTTTTGCCGGATGTGCTGGCTGGATACGTAGCGGTGGTAACGCGTCCCATGTCTCCGCTCTATGGGTTTACGGTACATCTTGGCCAGCAAGATGTGGGCGATGGCCCGCAACACAGGGTCGGGGGCGCCCTCCAGCAGATCGGAAAGCCGAACCAGCAACCGGCCTTCACGCAGGCGGATCGTGTTGTTGATGTTGGCAAAAGCAAAGAACTCTACGGAGATGCCCGGCATAGGCGCTCGCGGCCGCAGCTCCCTGTAAACCTCTTCAAAAATCTGCAAGAGATGCCCGGTCACGGCGCGATCCCGGCCCGGTTTGTTGTCGTCCTCAACTCTGGCTCTTCTTCTTGTGCTTGGCCGCTTCTTCCTGCTCGGCTAGAAGTTGGCGATGATCCTGAATGCTTGAATCCACCGTGTCCAGCGCCTCGGAAAGCGAGAATTGATATTTCTGAGCATCTTCCTTGCTCGTATCTCCAGCGTCCTTCAGGGCTCGCAACCTGGCTTGAAACTCGGTATCGCCCTCGATGATTGCCTTCAATACTTTGCGCAAATCCTCCTTGCGATCTACGTAAGTATCGATGTTGTCGTTCAGTTCGTCATAGACCTCAACGAAGTCCCGCAGGCGGGTATGAATTTCGGCGCCCCGGTCGGTGACTTTAGGATCAGAACGTACCTGTTCGACCGCTGCCAGGCGGGTGCGGGCAAATTGCAGGTAGAGCTTAAGCCGGACATTAGGATCCTGCGCCGTATCCCGCAGCTGATCGATCTCGGCACTGGTCAGCGGATCATGCCGCCGCTGGGACCACGCCGCCGACAGCGAGAGCAATAGAAATACGCCGATCACCACATGCGCGGCAGCGGTTTTCATTTGCTCTTCCCCTTCTTCTCGAACATGCGATGCAGCAGTTCGGTTCGGATCTGTTCCAGGTGGTCCGCGGTGGCTTGCAGCGTGGGCTGCTCGTCGAAGGCCACGGTGCCTCCGATATCTCGCAACCTGTGGGCCATCTTGCGCATGGCAATTTCCGTGTCTTTCAGCTTCTTGTTCGATTGCAACGCTGCATCGCGAGCTTTGTCGGAGTAGGCGGCGACGTCTTGCAGAGCCTGATGAGCCGGCCCCATCTTGCCCTCGGTGTAGAACTGGTCGGCTGCGTCGAGTTGGCGGCGGGCAGCTTCCACGTAGAGAGGAACACGATCTTCGGGACGTGCAGATTCCGCGCGCGCGATCAGTTGCTCCAGAGTCTCATCGGTCCGCGCAAGTGCCGGGAGAACCAGGGCGAGAAGTGTCACGATGATCAGGCGGCTGCGCATGAGGTTCACTTCTTCGGTTCAATCGCAATCAAACGATGGCGGGCCTGCCACTCCTGATCGGGAAATTGGCCGCCTGCAACCTCGAGAAAGCGATGGTAATTTTGCGCTGCCAGCTTGTTCTGGCGCAAGTGGTCATAAGCAGTGGCCCGGAGAAAATACGTCGCTGGGATCTCGGGGAGAAACTGGGCTCGCGCGTCGAGCGCTTTGATCACCAGCCCGTAGTTCTTATTTTCATTGGCCGCGCCCGCTAATTCGCCGTACGCCGGCGCTAAATCCGGCTTCATCTGCACCGTCGCCAGCAGTTCTTGTTGCGCCTCGGGAAACTTGCGCTGCTTGAGCATTATCTGCCCAAGCAAAAGATGCAGGCCGGGATCGTTCGGCTGGGACGCCAGCAGGCTCCGGCATTGCGTTTCCGCTTCAGGCAGTTTTCCGGCCTGGACGTAGATGTCCACCAGATCGCGCTGCAATCCGGCCTCGCCGGGAGCCAGTTTCAAAGCGGCTTGCAGTTCGGCAATGGCGTCGTTGGGCTGTCCGCCGGCAGCCAGCATTCGTCCCAGCTGCATGTGGGTTGCTGGGTCATCTGGCCGGAGAACTACCAGCTTGCGCAAGACTGCTTCTGCTTCGGAGAAACGGTGGCCGCGCATGTAAAGATTGGCCAGTCCCGCAAGAGCGTCCGCCGAGTCTGGGTCGAGGGAGAGCGCCGCTTTGTACTCTGCTTCTGCGTCGGCGAATCGATTCTGCTGTTCGAGCAGCGGCGCGGCAGCAAGATGAGGCTCTACATCTTTCGGCTGGAGCTGGGCAGCTTGATGATAAGCATCAAGGGCTTCGTCGGGATTGCCGGTCTGGAG
Organism: uncultured Acidobacteriota bacterium; assembly: GCA_963759395.1. Classification (GTDB taxonomy): domain Bacteria; phylum Acidobacteriota; class Terriglobia; order Terriglobales; family Acidobacteriaceae; genus CAVWZH01. The sequence continues at coordinate 2,464,015 of CAVWZH010000007.1, forward strand.
CAACTGTGCCAATGAAATCCAAGCTCTCGCCCGCCCTTCCTCGACGTTCGAAGTTGGTTTGAGTACGGTGGCCGCGCGGAGAAACTGATCCGCGCCCGGCTGGCCTGCCTTCGCAAGCATAAGCCCAAGATTGAGATTAGACTCGAATACTTCTGGTTTGGCGGCAACCGATTTGCGATAAGCAGCGATCGAGTCGTCGGTTTTGCCGAGCGCGTTCAAAACAAATCCCAGGTCATACCAGGCAAGATAGTTTGCCGGATCGCGGTCGGTCACCTTGCGCAACAGGGGCTCGGCAGCGGTGTAATCTCTCTTCTCAATGTCCGCTTCCGCCTGGGTCAGTTCCGGTGGCCAGGCCGGGTTTTCTTCCTCGACCCTGACATGACGCACAGCTTTGCCGGTGAATTGTGCAAACCCCGAGCAGGGCAAAAGCGCCAACCACAAAAGAGGAAGCCAGCGACAAACTGATCTTCCTGGTCCGACTGGCCGGGGAACCGCAGGGATTCTGGCGCGGACTTGCGTATCATTTGCGCCCATTGGTTCGTGACCCATTTCCGTTCAAAACCTGAGCCAGAAATTGACCTGTGTATGATCCGGGCAATTTCGCGATGGCTTCGGGTGGCCCCGAGCCCACCACATAGCCGCCCCGTTCACCGCCCTCCGGTCCCAGATCGATCACCCAATCGGCGGTCTTGATCACTTCCAGGTTGTGTTCAATCACCAGAACCGATCCTCCGGCATCGATCAGCCTGCGGAACGCGGAGAGCAATTTGCTGACGTCATCGAAGTGGAGTCCGGTGGTCGGCTCATCAAAGATGTAAAGAATCCGGCGCTTGGCCTTGCGCCCGTCGTCGGAAGCCTGCGGCCGGCCCATCTGGCGCGCCGCCGGTTGAAGATGCGCCGCCAGCTTCATGCGCTGTGCCTCGCCGCCGGAAAGCGTGGTCGCCGATTGCCCCAACCGCAGGTAACCGAGTCCCACCTCTTCGAGTACACGCAATTTATCGACGATTTTCGGCACCCCGGCAAAGAAGTGCAACGCCTCTTTTACGGTGAGATCGAGCACTTCATGGATGTTCTTGCCACGATAGCGCACTTCCAACACCTGCGGCTTGTAGCGCGTCCCCTTGCATTCTTCACAAATAAGTTCCACGTCGGCGAGAAACTGCAACTCCACCGTTACCGTGCCATCACCCTGACAGGTCTCGCAGCGGCCACCGGGCACGTTGAACGAAAAATGACCGGCGGTGAAACCGCGCTTCTTCGCCTCTGGAACTGAGGCAAACAGGTCGCGAATGCCATCGAACGCCTTGATATAAGTCACGGGATTGGAACGCGGTGTTCGGCCGATCGGAGATTGATCGACGAGAACGGCGTCATCAATAAATTCCGCGCCTTCGAGCTGCACTCCGCCGGCAGAAGCAGTAACATCGCCGTTGGTATTTCTTTTTGCCGCCGCCACCGCCGGATAGAGCACATCGTGCAGCAAAGTCGACTTACCCGAGCCCGAAACCCCCGTGATCGCCACCAGCATTCCCAGCGGAATGGTGATCTCGAGATTCTTGAGGTTGTGTACTGCGGGCGCCAGAAAGCGTGAGCTGTTGCTTTCCCGGGTTGACGCCGTGCGGTCGGTATCTGGATGCGCAGTTCGTCTGCCAGATAACGCCCCGTCAGCGAGGTGGGAATCTTACGAATCTCGTCGTAAGTTCCTTCAGCAATCAGCTTGCCGCCATGCTCGCCGGCACCTGGCCCAAGATCGATAATGCGGTCCGAGGCGCGCATGACGTCGGGATCGTGTTCCACGACCAGGATGGTATTACCCAGATCACGCAGGTCATGCAGGATCTTGATCAAACGATGAGTGTCGCGGCTGTGCAAGCCGATGGAAGGTTCATCGAGAACATACAGCGTTCCCACCAACCGCGAGCCGAGTGAGGTCGCCAGCTGAATGCGTTGTGCTTCGCCGCCGGAAAGCGTCGAGGACAAACGGTCCAGGGTCAGGTATTCCAACCCGACTTCATTCAGGAAGCGGAGGCGCTCTTGAATCTCTTCGAGCAGCTTTTCAGCAATCCCCGCTTCCTGGGCCGTAAGCTTTACGTCTGCGAAGAACTTCGCGGCTTGTTCAACCGTCATGCCGGAGACTTCGCAGATGTTCTTGCCCCAAATCTTCACCTGCTGCGCTTCGAGCCGCAGGCGCGCCCCGCCGCAGGTGGAGCAAAGGGAATACCCCCGATAACGGCTGAGAAAGACGCGAACGTGCAGCTTGTATTTCTTCCGTTCGAGATGATTGAAGAAACCGCGCACTCCCGGAAACTTGCCTTCGCCCTCTATGATCACTCGCTGCTGCTCGGGATCAAGCTCTGCCCAAGGCACATCCAGCGGAATCTCAGCCTGGCGGGCGAAACGCTTTAATTCGGTAAACAAGGGGCGATACTTCGGTTTTGTCCACGGCTCAATGGCGCCTTCATTCAGGCTTTTGGTCTTGTCGGGAATCACCAGTTCGAGATCGAAATCAATCGTATTGCCAAATCCTTGGCAGCGCGGGCAGGCGCCATAGGGATTGTTAAAAGAAAACAGTCGCGGCTCAGGTTCCTCGTAGCGAAGGTTGCATTGCTTGCACTCGAACCGCTGGGAAAACCGTTTGCGCTCGGATGGCTCTCCTTCACGCGGAACCGTTTCGAAAATCACTTCTCCCGCTTCGCGGTAGCCGATCTCCACCGCATCCACAATGCGGGCGCGCGCATCAGGGGAGACGACCAGGCGGTCAACCAACACGAAAATCGGCTGCGTAAAATCCAATTCCAGCAGCGACTCCGGAGTGGAAAATTCGAAGATCTGCCCGTCTTTGATAGAGCCGGTTGAATCCGCGTTTACGCAGATCGAAAAGCCGCGTCTTGAGCTGATCGAGACCATCCTTCTGCGCCGAGGACGCTTTTCGCTTACGGCGCACAGGCGACTCGTCGGTGATTGGATTAACCGCAGGCGTGCTCACAGCTTGAACAGGGAACAGGACGTTTAGCCGGATACCCTCGCCTAGAGCCAGAATTGCGCTAGCCACTTCGTCGACGGTATCTTTCTTGACCTCGTTTCCACAGCGCAGGCAATACGTTCGTCCAATGCGGGCAAAAAGCAGGCGCAAGTAATCATAGATTTCAGTCGCGGTGGCGACGGTCGAGCGCGGATTGCGCGTGGTGTTTTTCTGCCGGATGGCGACGGCGGGAGCAATGCCATCGATCAAATCGACGTCAGGCTTTTCGATCCGCTCCAGAAACTGCCGCGCATACGCGGAAAGCGACTCGACGTATCGGCGCTGGCCCTCGGCGTAGATCGTGTCGAAAGCGAGTGAGGATTTCCCCGACCCGGAGACGCCGGTAACGACGGTCAAGGAATTGTGCGGGATTTCAAAATCAATGTTCTTGAGGTTGTGGACCCGCGCCCCGCGAACAACAATGGTTTCCGTGGACATCTGTTAAAGGCCGCCGCGGCCTACCGCCGCCCTTGAGAGAAACGACGCAAGCGCTGGCTCTCTAAAGGCTTCAGGAGGGCTACGGAATCCTTCTATTATAAAACAGTTTTGCCGATGAACTTAGCAGCGAAGAGAGCACAGTCAGCGCAGAAAGTCTTAAAGGATGGATCTGACAGGGCCAGTTGTCTCAGTCGGAATGTTCTTCGTCTCGCTGCTTACTATAGCGGAAGGCCATGCCGGCCCCGAGAGCCATAAATCCGACTGGTGGGATTAACAATATGAGGACGCCTCGGCTAATGGCAAGCTGCCCCTCTTTCGTGGTTGCCGTGGCATTGCTGTAGCACATCGCGCATCCCTGCGCGAAGGCGGGAACGCCCCACAACGCTAACAACAAGCCGAGAGTCGCGAACCGCACCTTCATAGCGAGCCCCTATTTTACTCCCAGGTGAACGATGCGCAGGGCATCCGGAAAGAAAACGAACATCAGGCAAAGACACCCAACGACCGCCACCATCATGGTCCACTTCATAGCTGCGATTTCAAACTTGAGGTGCATGAAATATCCGATAATCAACGCCGACTTGATGACCGAGAGAATCATCAGTGCTTCCAGCATGCGCACCGGCTGGAAGACCTGGTTGTAGGCCAACGCAACCTCGACGGCCGTGAGCACCAGCAGCGCCCCCCACACAAACAAATATTGTCCCTTGCTATCGTCATGAACTGCGGCGTCGTGCATGGCGTCTCTCTCCTCTTGCGCTTAACTCTTGCTCTTAACCGGTGATTCTGCGTGGACATCAAATACACCAGTGGGAAGATAAACATCCAGACCAGATCGACAAAGTGCCAATACAGCCCGGAGATTTCGACGTCATGCGCGTCGTAGTCTTTGGGCTTAAGGAAAATAATCGTGGACGCGACCACCAGACCTACTAGCAGCACGTGAACCAGGTAGTGAAATACGCTGTCCTTAGGAATGGCCAGCCAGGCCACCAGCCAGATTCCGAACAAGATGGGTAAGAACTTCTTGCGCAGCGCAACCACTCCGAGATAGATCACGCCGATGGTGACGTGCAGCATGTGCATTCCAGTGAGGCTAAAAAACGTCGCCGGAAACTGCGGCACCACTTGCGTGACGTTGCGGAACTCGGCATTGGCCTCGTGACCCGCCGCAGCGGGGAACACGGGCAGTCGGAGACCTTCGTCAATCAGCTTGCTCCACTCCATGCCGTGCAACACGATGAACGCAGTGCCGAACAGCATGGTGAACAGGATCCAATTGCGGGTCCAACTGCGGTCGCCGCGCCGCGCCGCAAGCACACCCATCACCATGGTCAGCGAACTGGAGAGCAGGCACCCCGTCATGATCGTGGCGTTGGTGATGCTTGCCTTGTGGAAAGGCGTGGGCCAGTCAGGATTGGAAATGCGCCCGTAGCTATAGGCGAACAGCAACGCCCCGAAGGTGAGGGAGTCGGAAAGCAGGAACAGCCACATCCCGATCTTCTTTGAATAGGTGCCAAACAGGGAGGGCTCGTACGCTTCCTCCACCCCGTGCTGCACGGCAACATCAGACATGGTTTCGCTCTCCTAGAGACTTTGCGTCACTGCTACCGCAGAAATTCCAGCAAGCCAAAAATGTAAATCCACAGCAGTGCCATGAAATGCCAATACCAGACGGTGATATCAATGACGATGCGCCGCGCTTCCACCGGCCGTCTAAGGAGAGCAGTCATGGAGGCGTACAACAGTGCCAGCATTCCTCCCGCCAAGTGGACGGCATGCGTCGCGGTCAGCAGATACACAAATGAGCTGCTGGCATTAGTAGCCATGTAGAAGCCGCGATCGGCGAGTTCACGCCAGGCCATCCATTGGCCAGCGAGAAATCCCATACCAAGCACGACTGTCGTGCCGAGCCAAGGGAAGTTGCTTTCATGGCCGATCGAAACTCCGGGAATCGATTGCACCGGAGCCAGCGCTGCCTGACGGGTAATCTGCCGCCGGGCCATTTCCGCCGTAATGCTGCTGACCAGCAACAGCAATGTGTTTACCAGCAGCAAACCAGTCGGCAGGTTGACCGGAATCCAATCGCGAACATACGTGCTGGTTTTCTCATCCAGGCTGGGCAGGCCACGCCGTACCACATAGGCGCTGGTAAGCCCAACGAAAACCATAACAATCGCCACCAGCGCGGTAATAATTCCGAGCCGGGCTCGCCGCAGCCGCCCCCCGTAGTCGGGAGAACCATTGTCCCGGCCGCCGTCTCCTCCACCGTCGGCCACGGGAGGAAGCGCACCGCTTCCGCCGTGGCCCAATTCTGGATCTTTTACCGGAATGGTAGGTGTCAAACTCATGACACTGCTTGTGTGGCGCGAACACGCCCGTCCGCGCTCTCGTTAGTGTGTCGTCACCGTCGCTGGGTCCGTCTGCATCACATAATCCTTCGGCGCACCCGGAACACTGTATTCGTAGGGTCCGTGGTACACGACCGGAGTGTGGCCGCCAAAATTGTCGTGTGGAGGCGGTGTGGCCGTCGTCCACTCCAGAGTGGTCGCTTCCCAGGGATTGTCGCTCGCTTTCGGCCCCTTGAACATGCTCCAAAGCAGATTGAACAAGAAAATGAACTGTGCGGCGATCGTAATAAACGCCGCGTACGTGATGAACGTGTTCAGCGGAATCAGATGCTGCAGGTAAGCCAGTTCCGTGAATTGCGAGTAGCGTCGCGGCTGGCCCGCCATGCCGAGATAATGCATGGGCATGAAAATTGAATATGTGCCGGCAAGCGTAATGAAAAAGTGAATTCGGCCCCACGTCTCGTTCATCATGCGCCCGAACATCTTTGGAAACCAATAATAGGTAGCGGCAAAAATGCCGAAAATCGATGCCACGCCCATGATCAGGTGGAAATGTCCCACGACGAAGGCGGTGTCATGGAGCGGAATATCCAGCACTGGCTGGGCCAGGAATGGGCCGCTCAGGCCGCCCGAAACGAACAACGAAACAAAGCCGATGGCGAACAACATGGGCGTCTGGAAACGAATGCGCCCTTTGTGAAGCGTTCCCAGCCAGTTAAAAGTTTTGATGGCAGAGGGGACCCCGATGGCCATGGTCATGATCGAGAAGGCGAACGCCGAGTAGGGGCTCATGCCACTCATGAACATGTGGTGGCCCCAGACCATGAATCCCAGAAATCCAATCGCCATGATGGCGTAGACCATGGCTTTGTAGCCGAAGATCGGCTTCCGCGCGAAGGTCGAGAGTATCTGCGAGGCCACGCCCATGCTGGGCAGAATGGCGATGTAAACCTCCGGATGCCCGAAGAACCAGAACAAGTGCTGCCACAATAAAGGCGATCCGCCTTTGTGTCCCATGATCTGGCCGTTGACCACCACCAGAGGAACGTAGAAACTGGTGCCAAGATTCCGATCCAGCAGTAACAGAATTCCGGCCGAAAGCAGAACACCGAAGGCCAGTAATCCCAGAATCGCGGTGATGAACCAGGCCCAGCAGGTCAACGGCATGCGGAACATGGTCATGCCCTTAGCCCGGAGATCGAGAGTTGTAGTGATGAAATTCAGCGCACCCATTAATGACGCGATGCAGAAGATGGCGATACTGGTAATCCACAGATCAGCACCCAACTGCTCGCCGGGCCCGGCTGAGGGTAACGCGCTCAGCGGAGCGTAGCCGGTCCAGCCATGCAATGGCGGACCACCGGTTACGAAGAAGGCTGCGATGAGCGTCAGGAAGGCGACGAACGTCGTCCAGAACGACAGCATGTTCAAAACCGGAAAAGCCATGTCCGGCGCGCCGATCTGGATGGGCAAAAAATAATTTCCAAACCCGCTCTGGGGCGCCGTGGTTAGCACGAAAAACACCATAATGGTGCCGTGCATGGTAAGCAGGCTGAGATAAGTCTCCGGCTTGATATCTCCGATTACCGGCAGAACCGCCGTCGGCCAGATCATGTGGAGGCGCATCAGGAGTGATAAGAACATCCCGACAAATACCGCCACGAGAGCCAGGAAGTAATACTGCAGACCGATCACCTTGTGATCAAGGCTGAAAATATACTTGCGAATAAAACCCTGAGGGGCCGCGTGTGAATGGACGGTAGCCGTTGTAGCCATTTACTGTTTCTCCGCCTCCCGTTGTGCCAGCCACTTGTCAAAATCTTCCTGGCTGACCACGTTCACCATGCCGTGCATTTTGTAATGGCCGAGGCCGCAAAGCTCGGCGCAAGCGATTTCATAGTTGCCGATCTCAGTGGGGGTGAAGTGCATGTGGATCGCAAGCCCCGGGACCGCATCCTGCTTGAAGCGAAAGGAAGGAACAAAAAAGCTGTGAATTACATCAACCGCACGCAGCGTGAGATCGACTTCGCGATTCACCGGCAGAAACATAGTGCCGGTGACTACGTCATCCTTTGAGGCGGGATCCGAAGTATCCAGCCCGATGGCCGCTTCATTGCCGGCCGAGGGATCCATCAGCTTGGGATTGGTCGCGCCGTATTTCCCGTCGAGCCCAGGGTAGCGGAAATACCAGGCAAACTGCATGCCGGTGACTTCCACCGGAACCGAACCGGGCTTGGCGGGCTCGAAACGCTCATTGGCCCAGACGCTGCTGCCCATCAGGTTCAATCCCACGAACAAGACAGCCGTCAGGGCGGTCCAAATCAGCTCCAGCTTGGTATTCCCGTGCGAGTAGTCCACTTTGCCGGCGTCGGGACGTTCGCGATATTGCCACACGAAGAGCCCCAAGGCGCCTTGTGCCGCCACGAACACGATGCCCATCAACAGGTAAGTCAGGGCAAACTGTCCGTCAATGAAACCTGCTGCCGTCGACACTCCGTGAGGAAGCCACCAGGTTTTAGCGGCAAAAAAGTAAGTACTGAGGAAGGTAATCAGCCAGATCAGCGCCAGCAGAGCGAGCCCCATCTACCAGATCCCCCAACGGTCGCGCGATTTCGACACCCCCGCAGCTTGCGCAAGCAAGAAAAATCTGCGGATGGCCCGGAAGTTTATCACAAACTTAATTCTCGATGTGCCTCTGTATCGAGGCGGAGTCAAGAACAGCAATCGCGGGCTCGCCTTCCGAGTACTCACATCGTACCCACAGACGCATAGCGGCGGAAAAAGCTGTCGGGCTTCCAGTGCGGACGGTGGTCATCGTTGGCCACGGATATAAGCAACTCGCGCACAATCTCCTCGTAAAGCGCCGCAGCCGCTAGGTCTACAGGCTGATTGAGATCGTCAGACGGTGCGTGGTAGCGATGGGTCAACCAATCCTTGAAAATCTGCTGCTCGGGTGTTCCCGGCTCGAACCCTATGTCGAGCATAAGCGCGGGGATTCCGTGCCGCACGAAATTGTATTGATCGCTGCGAATGAACACGTTCCGTAGCGGCTCCGGATCAGGCTGCACCCGCACGCCCAGCGATTGAGCGACTTCGCGGGCGCGATCGCCGAGATCGGACTCCGCCAAACCCTGCACCGTCAGCACCTTCAAGGGAACGATGGGCAGGAACATATCCACATTGATATCCGCGACAATCGATTTAGGGTCCACCGTAGGATGAGCGGCAAAATACTTGGATCCGAGCAGTCCTTTTTCTTCCGCTGTGACGAATAGGAACAAAATCGACCGGCGTAGCTTTTCGGGATGATTCTTAAGCGAAGCTGCCATATCCAGCAACAAGGCGCTGCCCGAACCATTGTCCATGGCGCCGTTGTAAATCCGGTCTCCGTCGACCGGCTCACCGATGCCAATGTGGTCGATGTGCGCGGAGAGAACCACGTACTCATTCTTGAGCTTTGGGTCGGTTCCCGGGAGCCTGCCCACAATGTTCGCTGATTCCACCTGCTGAGTTTCAACGTGAGCGCGAGCTTTGATGGAAACAGACAACGGAAAGCGCGGCAGTGGCTTTCTGACTTTGGCCAGTTCGGCGACCTCCGAAAACGTATGACCGGAACCCGCGAACAACCTTTCCGCCTGAGCCGGATTGAACGTAAGGTACAGCTTTTCTCCGGCCGTCTCGTGGAACTCGGCGTCCGCCAGATCCATTTGTACGTGCGCCCGGTTGAGCGACATGCGGCTCCACGGAACATCCATCGAAGCTGGGTTCGGGATACTGACAATTCCGATTGCGCCTGCCTCGCGGAGCGCTTTCCAACGCTCGGCCGCGGATTGGTAATGAGAAGCTAGAGCCGTCGGGATATCTGCCGGCGAGCCGTTAACGATCACGGCAACCTTTCCTTTCAAATCGAGGCCGGCCAGATCGTCGTAACTCTTTTCCGGCACTTGTAAGCCATACCCGACAAATACCAGCGGCGCATTGACTTCCTCAGGGGACAAATCGGCGCGCACGTTGAAGTAAGCGTCCTCACCAAGGATGAGCGGCTCGACCGCACCGTTTCGAACCAATGCGACGCTGGAGTCTCTCTCGATAATCTGCCGGGAGATAAATTTCACCGGCTGGTAGAAGCCATCAGTCCCCGCCGGCTGCACGCCCGACTCAGTCAATTGCTGGACGACGTAGGCCTCGGCTCGGCGCAGTCCCGCACTGCCGGTTTCGCGGCCCTCCATGTTGTCATCGGCCAGCACCTTGACGTGGCCCCACCAGGTTTTGCCGTCAAAGTATTTGGCCGGCTGCTGCGCGGCAACGCCGGTTGTGAAGCAGCCAGTCAGAATGATCCACAGCAACCATCTGTGCATCCCAATCCTCAGTTGACGTCGCGCTCCATAGCTCACTTGTTTTCCTGCCAGTCCGGAACCCGGCCGGGCGTCCAGGGCGCGCCCGCGGCTTCCATGTCTTTTTCCAGCTTGGCCAAGTCAACCTGCACTAGCGAGCGCAGCCGGGCGAGTTGCTGAGCAAACTCGTCCGCCGCAATCGAATAGGCGTCTTGTTGAGTCTTTGTGGGACGAGTGATGGAAAACCGCGCTCCCTCCATGATGTAATTCAGGCGATCATTGATCGAAGTGGGGACGTTCTCGCTGTGCGCTGCGATTGCCGTGTCGCCCCGCAACGCTCTCAGAATCTGGTTATTGTTCTTTTCGATCGAATCCGCCTGTGCTAAAAGCGGACCCGCCGAAGGAGTGTCCTGCAAAGCCTTGCGAATCGCTTTCAGCCTGCTTTGCACTTCATTTGCCGAATTGATGGCTCCGGCCACTGCCCGGTAAAGCCCAGCCACCTTGCGGTTGAACTGCTCCTGCGCTGCGCGATCCGGAGGGGCCACTCCGGAGGTTCCATCGGCCACAACCGCAAAATTCTGCACGCCCCCCAATTCTGTTTCCACGCCATCCACTCGCTTGAAAAGCCGTACCGAGTACTTACCCGGCAGGATGAGGGGTCCCGAAGCACTGGCAGGAGGGAAGAACTCGCCTTCTGGCGGCTCCTCGGTTTCCGAAGGCGCGAAATACCGCAGATCCCAGGCGACCCGGTGGAAGCCTTCGCTCGTTTCCGCATTCACACGTCGAATGGAAGCTCCGGAATCGTCGTACACGATGAAGTACACTTCGGGCTTGAGCTCTTCGGCTTCCGCGCGCAGTTCGTCGTGCGCGGGATAGGGCAGCGTCTGTCCTTTCCTGGCCGCCTCTTTTTCCGCATCTTGGCGCATCTCTTTCTTCGTCTTCAGCTTCTCTTTCAAATAATAGGTGAAGGTCGCGCCGAACGAAGGATTGTCCGCAGTGTAGAAGGCATCGCCCTGAAAACTTTTATGCGGTCCACCCAAGGGCCTGCGCTCGATGTACAGCAGCGCATCTTTGACGGGGAAAAACGTCACTGCCGTTTCCAGAGTCTCGGGTTTGAGCCGGCGCAACGGTGAGATGTCATCGAGGACATAAAAACCACGACCGAATGTGGCGATGGCCAGATCGCCCTCGCGCTCCTGAATCACCATGTCGCGCACGGCGATGGTGGGCAGGCCGCCTTTGAGCTGCACCCATTTCTTGCCGCCGTCGATAGTAAAAAATGCTCCGAATTCAGTGCCCGCAAACAGCAGGTTGGGATTCGCCGGATCTTCGGCAAACGCTAGCACCGGGCCGTTCTCGGGTAAATCGCCGGAGATGGAAGTCCAGTTCTTTCCCCTGTCAGTAGATTTCAGAAGATAAGGCCTGAAGTCTTCGTTCTTGTGATTGTCGAATGCGGCATAAACAGTAGCTGCGTCGTGATGAGAACCGGCGAGCCGGCTCACGTATGTATTGTCAGGCACGCCGGGAAACTTGTCATACTTGCTCCACGTTCCGCCGCTGTCCGCGGTCACCTGGATCAGCCCGTCATCCGTGCCCACGTAAATCAGATTCTCTTGTTTCGGACTTTCCGCCAGCGCCACGATGTTTCCGTAGAAAGACGTCGACTGATTCTTGGCGACCGCGTCCGGGCCCCAGACCTTTCCCATGACCGGGAGCGTGTTCCGGTCCACCTGGCGCGTGAGGTCTCCGCTGATCAGCTTCCAGGTGTCGCCACGGTCGTCGCTGCGGAAGAGCTTGTTCGCGCCAAAATACAACCGGGTGTGGGAATGCGGGCTGATGATCAGCGGTGAATCCCAATTCCAGCGTAGCGGCGGCTCGCCTTTGCCTTCCTGAGGCTGGATGACGAGGTTCTCACCCGTGCGGTTGTCGTAGCGCACGGCCACTCCGTACTGCGATTCGGCATACACCGTGTTGGGATCTTCGGGGTCAACCTGTGAGTGGAACCCGTCTCCATCAGTCGTCACGTACCAATCCGAGTTCATGATTCCGTTGATGTTTTTCGTACGCGACGGCCCGCACCAGGAAAAATTGTCCTGCGTGCCTCCGCAAACGTTGTAGAAGGGAAGCGCATTGTCTACCGCGATGTCGTAAAACTGCACCGTCGGCAGATTGGATTTGAAACGCCAGCTCTTGAAATTGTCGTAAGTTTCGAAGACGCCGCCATCGCTCCCCACCAGACAGTGGTCTGTGTTGTTCGGATCGATCCAGATGGCGTGATTGTCAATGTGATGGTTTATCTCGTTCACTTTGTGGAGTGTCTTTCCGCCGTCGTCCGAAGCCCGCAGAAAAGTATTCATCACGTAAATGCGATCAACATTCTTGGGGTCGGGGATGATCTGCGCGTAATACATCGCGCCCTGATCGAACTCGTTCCGGCGCTCCCAGGTTGCGCCTTTGTCCGTAGAGCGGAAAATACCTCCCTTTTGGTCCGCCGCCTCGATAGTGGCGTAGACCACGTTGGGGTCGACCGGTGACACCGCAAGGCCAATGCGGCCCATGTCTTCTGTCGGTAACCCCGTTTTCAACTTATTCCACGTGGCTCCGGCATCCGTGGATTTATAGATTGCGCTCTCCGGGCCTCCATCGATGAACGTATAAACGTGACGGCGCCGCTGGTAAGCGGCAGCGTAAAGGATATCGGGATTGGAAGGATCGAAAGCTACATCCACTACGCCCGTGTTCTCGCTGATCGTAAGGATTGCCTTCCAGGTGGCGCCTCCGTCTGTGGTCTTATAAAGGCCGCGGTCGCCTCCCGGGCCCCAGAGTGGGCCCTCGGCCGCCACATACACCACTTTGCTGTCCCGCGGATCGACTACAATGCGTCCAATATGTGCGGATTTTTTCAGTCCCAGGTTTTTCCAGCTCTTGCCGCCATCGTCGGACCGGTACACCCCGTCGCCATATGCCACGCTGCGCTGACTGTTGCTCTCCCCTGTGCCCACCCAGACGACCGAAGCATCATTCGGATCAAGCGTGATCCAACCGATGGAATATGATCCTTCGCCGTCGAACACCGGTGTCCACGTGATGCCGTCGTTGACCGTCTTCCACACTCCCCCAGAGGCCACCGCAACGTAATACTCAGCGTGGTTCTTGGGATTGACGGCAAACGCCTCGACACGCCCTGAAGCCGCCGCCGGACCGATGGAACGGAATTGCAGGCCGGTGAACGTGTCCGCGGCCATGCCGCCTTTCTTCTCTTCCTTCTTCTCTTCTGCTGCGGCGGGCTTGGCGGATTCGGCTTTCTTTTCCGTTTTCGCGGATTTTTGCGCCTTATTTGGCGCCGGCGCACTCTGGGAGCTAAGCAGGCACGCGCCGCACAACATCAGGGCGCACACCTTCGCCAAAAAACGGCAAAATGAATTCACGGGGTTTCTCCTGGGATTTCGCTGGAAGAGGGCATTGGGCGCGAAACAACAAACCGATATGTATACAGGATTTCGATCCAGCTGCCCAAGATTTTTCTCTACGCCCTCTGTGGTTAAAACTGGGCCACGATAGAATCTCTCCATGCCCCGCCATATCCACGGCCATGACACGCCTTACGTCCGCTTGCAGAAAAATTACTGTTTTGCCTGCGGCAAGAACAACCCGGAGGGAATGCGGCTCAATTTTACCTACGACGAAGAACACGACTGTTTTGTCTGCCGTTTTCGTCTGGGCAAGCGCTACACCGGGCCTCCGGGGCACAGCCATGGCGGAATCATCGCCACCATCCTCGACGAAGCTATGGGCAAGGTGAATAAGCTGCGGCACGTAATCGCGCTCACTTCCCGCATTACCGTCGACTATCTGAAGCCGGTGCCGCTAAACAAACCTCTTCGCGTGGAATCACGCGAAGTAGGTGTCCGAGGCCGCCGCCACACCAACATGGCGGAGATTCTGAATGAAAAAGGGGAAGTATTGGCCCGCAGCAAAGGTCTGTTCATCGCCATCGACCCGCACCGCATGTTCGCCAAGTTTGTGGACCGCTAGCCGCGCAACTGGGAACTGAACACTGAGAACCGGGAACTGGTTTTGCTCATCCCGCTCTGAACCCTACTGAATACGGTTTCGTTCCAGGGCCAGTGCCAGCTGCTCCACTCCCCGCCGCAGCTCCTTCGCATCCACCGCGGCGAAGCCCAGGATCAACCCTTCCCGCGGAAAGCCCCGCGAACAATACCGGCTCAGCGGAATCACTTCCACATCACGCCGGGCTGCCTGGGCTGCGGCCTGTTCGGCATTGATTCCTGGCGCGAGCCAGCCCACAGTTTGCAGGCCGGCTTCCACGCTTGGAGCTTCGAGCAGCCCGCCCAATTTGTGTTGAACCGATTCCAAAAGCACACCCAGCCGTTGGGCATACAGCTCCCGCATGCGCCGAATGTGGCGCGCGAAGTGACCCTCGGTGATGAAGTCGCACAGAATCGCCTGATCGAGCAGCGGGGCGTGCCGCATGCTCACCGATTGCGCGGCGGCAAAGCGGTCCACCATACCCGGAGGAACCACCAGATACGAGAGGCGCAGCGCAGGAAAGAGCACTTCGTTGAAACTACCGGCGAAAATCACGACGTTGGCGCGATCCAGACCTTGCAGCGCAGGAATCGGCCGCCCCGCGTAGCGGTATTCGCTGTCGTAATCATCTTCGAAAATGAGCGTGTGCGAGCGCCGGGCCCAGTCGAGCAGTTCGAGTCGGCGGCGCAAACTCATAGTCACTCCCAACGGAAACTCGTGCGCCGGGGTAACGTAAAGCAATTTCGCTCGGCCCCAGCGTCGCCGTCCTCGATTCAGATCAAGACCTTCAGAGTCCACCGGCACGTGGCAGATCTTCGCCCCCACCGCCCGAAAGACGATCGCCGCCCCGGGATATCCGGGCTCTTCCACCCACACCCTATCCCCGGGATCAAGCAGTAGTCGTGCGGCTCGTTCCAATGCCTCCTGCACACCGGAGACAATGATCACCTGTTCGGCAGAGCACTTCACACCGCGTGAGGTGTTCAGGTATTCCGCGACTGCTTCACGCAGTGGACGGAATCCCAGGGCTTCGCCGCCCGCCAGTAGTTGGGTCGACGCGCGGCGCAGGCGGCGTGAGGCTACTTGCGCCCAGAGCGAAGTGGGAAAGGCATCGAGCGCGGCCTGATTCGCCCGAAAGGCATGGGTCGTGCGGGGCTCGCTGCCGGGAAAAGGTCTCAAACGTCGGGCGTAGGAAGACCACTTCACGGTCCGCGCCCGGGAGACACGCGGAGCTTCCGGCTGACGCACCTGGAGCAGTTCGTCGGGCAGCACCTGGCTGACGTAAGTTCCGGCTCCGACTTTGCCTTCGACATAACCCTCTGACTTGAGCTGCTCGAAGGCGGTGACGACGGTGGCACGCGACAAGCCGTGCTCTGCCGCCAGATCGCGAGTGGCGGGGACACGTGCCCCCGGCGGCAGCCGTCCTTCGAGGATCGCCGTGCGTAGTTCTTCATAGAGCCAACGGTAGAGTGGGGTCTCTGGCGCAGGCGTGGCCAGGCTCAACGGTAGAGTAGTGGCTTCTTTCGGCATAAGATAAGTGGTATGGCAAGATTAACCTAAATGGACCTTTTGGCAAGTCCAATCGGGACTTAGTCTATGGGAACCCGCTGGAAAGAAAAAAGAGGACTTATGTCACAGAACAACGGTAGTTCCACCAGTCTCCGCCTCAAAACCGGCCTCGCTGAGATGCTCAAGGGCGGCGTAATTATGGACGTGACGGACGCCGAGCAGGCCGTCATCGCCGAAAAAGCCGGCGCCGTTTCCGTCATGGCGCTCGAGCGCGTGCCCGCGCAGATTCGCGCCGAAGGCGGCGTGGCCCGCATGGCCTCGCCTAAAAAAATCCGCGAAATCATGGCGGCCGTTTCCATCCCCGTCATGGCCAAGTGCCGCATTGGACATTTTGCCGAGGCCCAGATTCTCCAGGAGCTTGGGGTCGATTACATCGACGAGAGTGAAGTGCTGACCCCCGCCGACGAGGCCCACCACGTCGACAAGCACGCCTTTACCGTTCCGTTCGTGTGTGGCGCGCGCAATCTCGGAGAAGCTCTGCGGCGTATCGCCGAAGGCGCCGCCATGATCCGCACCAAGGGCGAAGCCGGCACCGGCGACGTGGTTCACGCCGTCAAGCATATGCGCCAGATCGTGCAAGAGATGAAGATTCTCACCGTGCTCAGCGAACAGGAGCTCTACGCCAAAGCTAAAGAGCACCAGGCGCCTTACGAGCTGATCAAGCTGGTTGCCAAGGAAGGGAAGCTGCCCGTGCCCAATTTCTCTGCTGGAGGGATTGCCACTCCCGCCGATGCGTCGCTGGTGATGCAGCTCGGCGCAGAAGCCGTCTTCGTCGGCTCGGGCATCTTTATGGGAGCGCGTACGTCGTGCACTCACTCCGTGGAGAGACATCCCTACGACGAAACTTGCGCCTTTGCTCCTCCTGCCGAAGCCGCCAAGCGAGCCCGCGCCATTGTGCTCGCCGCCACCCACTTCAACGATCCTAAAGTATTACTTGAAGTGAGCGAAAACCTCACAGGCGCAATGAAAGGCCTGGCCGTGAGCGCGCTGGATGAAGCCCACATGTTGCAAACGCGAGGGTGGTGAGGCTAAATGCCGGGTGCCCCAGGTCTCGCTGCAGTTGCGAGACCTGGGATTTAGATTCGTGCCCATGATCAGGACTTTGGACGGGAAATACGACTAGCCCGTGTCTCGCAAAAACGGCGAGACACGGGGCACCCGGCTCTAGACCCGAGTCGCAGGAATTCTCGTGTGTTACTGTTTCTTCTCTAATCTCTTGTGCCATTCTTCCCATTAGTCAGTCGGCCCCCGTACATCTGATCTCATCGCACAAGGAGTCCGTCATGACAGATAGGGCGGGTGGCCCAGGTCCCCCTGCAACGTGCACTCTGATTGAATCTTGGGTGCCCCATGTTTGCCCGGTTTTGGCAAACGTGGGACCCGGCCCGAAGTTGCGAAACCAAACTCTCGTCTTTATTGCCCGCCTTGACTCAGGGCCTGACCTCTGGGATGATTCGCAGCCGTACCTAGAGGAGGCTCTATGCCACATTACTTGAATTTGGTCGCTTACGCGCCCGAGGGTTGGGCGGCCATCGTCGCGCATCCAGAAAACCGGCTTGACGTCGTCAAGTCGGCCATCGAAAAACTGGGCGGCAAAATCGTTAGCGGCTGGTTCGCATTTGGGGAATATGACGTTGTCTCGATTACCGAGATGCCGGATAACGTTGCCGCGGCAGCGATCGCCATTGCTTTTGCTGCGGGCGGCGCATGCAAGAGCGTGCGCACCGTCCCATTGCTTTCGCAGGACGAAGCGCTGCGGGCGTTTAAGCAAGCCGGCGAATGCGGCTATCGGCCGCCCAAAGCAGCGTAAGGAGGGGCGGGAGGCCCACCGTTTCCGTAAAGTCAAAATCCCCGCCCTGTCGCAAGAACCGCGACAAGGGCGGGGCACCCGCCTCACGGGAATTGGCGCTGTCACTTGTCTTCGACTTGCGCAACTCGCGCCTTCACAATCTTCTTCAAAAAGGCTGCAGGCAGGGGCTTATCCAGGGGAAAATGGATGGTGCCCTTGGAGGTTTTGTAACCCTTGAGTTCGTTCTTAAACTCCTGTATCACAGCCGCCGTCGGGAACAAACTGCAATGGTCGGAAAACCCGGCGAACCAGAGCAGCATTCCTCTGTATCTGATCGCGGGAATTTTGTAGCTGATCGTCTCTTTGGCCTCCGGCGGCACAGCGGACCGGATCAATGCGCGCATCTTCTTCAAAGTGGCGCGTGCAGGTTCCGGAACGGACGCGACATACTCGTCTACGTTCTTTGGAGTGGTGCTGTCTTTCATCCCCGCACTCTTCTTTTTGCGCATAAGGGCGCTCAATCTTACCTCGTCTGAAGACCGGTGCTAAACAAAAGCTCCTTTGCGCATCCGAACGACCCCGGCCTTTACGCCTTGCCGAAGCAAAAGCCTTGTGATAAACATTCCCGGCCCACCGGCGCGTTTCCAGCCCCGCCGATATGCACTTGGGGGTGCCGCGCACTGGCCAGGAAGGGAATTAGCATGTCCGAAAAAGCAATCGCGCTCGCCAATGGCAGCAGCGGGGAATACAGCATCTGGCGGGTGATCCTGGCTTCGGCCGTGGGCACCATGATCGAGTGGTATGACTTTTACATCTTCGGCAGCCTGGCGGCCGTACTGGCGCTGAAATTCTATCCTCCCGGCAACGACACCTTTGCCCTTATCGCCTACCTGGCGACTTTCGCCGTGGGATTTTTGGTCCGCCCGTTTGGGGCGTTGTTTTTCGGCCGCATCGGCGACCTGGTCGGCCGCAAGTACGCTTTCCTGGTCACGCTTTCCATCATGGGGTTTTCCACCTTCACCATCGGCCTTTTGCCTTCCTACCTCACTGCGGGCTGGCTCTCACCAATTCTGCTCATCGCCATCCGGGTGCTGCAAGGCCTGGCGCTAGGCGGTGAATATGGCGGCGCAGCGGTTTATGTGGGCGAACACGTCCCCGACAATCAGCGCGGCTTTTACACCAGCTTCATTCAGATCACCGCCACCCTGGGTCTATTCGTATCGCTGATCGTGATTTTGATCACCCAGTCGTCCATGAGCCCGCAAGATTTTCAGGCTTACGGTTGGAGGATCCCTTTTCTCATTTCGATCTTCCTGGTTGGAATCTCACTCTACATCCGGCTGAAGATGAAAGAGTCGCCCATCTTTACTCACATCAAGAACTCCGGCCGGGCTTCGACCCAACCTCTCAAAGACGCTTTTACCAAATGGGACAACCTTAAGCAGGTTTTGATTTCGCTGTTCGGTGCGACCGCCGGCCAGGGCGTGGTCTGGTATACCGGCCAGTTCTATGCGCTGTTCTATATGCAGACCGTCTTGAAGATCAATGCCCGCACCGCCAACGTGGTGGTGGCCGTGGCGCTCTTGTTGGGCATGCCGTTCTTTACGGTAGTGGGCGCGCTCTCTGATCGTATTGGCCGCAAGAAGCTGATGATGGCCGGCTGCCTGCTCGCGGTGCTGACTTACATTCCCATTTACCAGGCTATGCAACGCGCGGCGGGCAACAATGTCGTGACTGTCAAATCGACCCGCAACAAAGTCACGGGCGCCATCAGTCTCACACCCCTGACCACTGACGCCTCCGGCGCTCTTATACCAGCTAAAGAAGCACCCAATCCCAACCTTGTCCGCCTGGTTCTGCTCGTGTTCATTCAGGTTCTCTTCGTTTGCCTGGTCTACGGTCCTATCGCCGCTTACCTCATTGAAGCCTTTCCCGCAAGGGTGCGCTACACCTCGTTGTCATTGCCCTACCACATCGGCAACGGTGTGTTCGGCGGGCTTATGCCGCTTATCGGCCTCTCGTTGTGCGCGGCAACCGGTAACATTCTGGCTGGCCTCTATTACCCGATGATCGTTGCTGCGGTGACCTTTATAGTTGGGAGTTTCCTGCTCCGCGAAACTCACGGCCGCCGCATCTGGGACGAAGTTGCCTGGTGACGGCGGCAATTCGTCGTCTTCCCGCGCCGAGGTTCCCAGGGCGCAACCCGTCCAGTAAAATCAAATCAGCATGAAGATTGGCGTTCTGGCTCTGCAGGGTGATTTTGACGCGCACCGCAAACGGCTCGAAGAGCTGGGCGCTGAAGTTGTGCTCGTCAAGAATCCCGAACAGCTCGATGAGATCGATGGTTTGGTGATTCCCGGCGGCGAGTCGGGTACCTTTCTGAAGTTGCTGGGCAGCGCGGGATTCGAAAAGCTCAAACAATTTGTTCGCCTGAAGCCTACGTTTGGCACTTGCGCCGGCGCAATTCTGCTGGCTCGCGAGGTAGAAAATCCCAAACAAGCTGGCTTGGGCGCGCTCGACATCGATATCCGCCGCAACGCCTACGGCCGCCAGATTGACAGCTCTATTCGCCAGGGCCTGCTGGGCACCGACCCGATCGAAATGGTCTTCATCCGTGCCCCAAAAATTGAGCGCGTCGGGCCTGCCGTCGAAGTCCTCGCCACCGAAGGCAATGATCCGGTAGTCGTGCGGCAGGGAAATGTGATGGCCGCCACCTTTCATCCCGAACTTTCCGCCGACACGCGGGTGCATCGAGCGTTTCTCGATGTGGTGGGCACCGGAAAGAAGACTTGACCTGCGCCCATTGGCCAACCACCAAAATGCCTTCGCGGCACTGATTTATACTTTCGACGGCCTTATCGTCTCCAAGCCGCTCTCATTAACAGGATTGTTTGATGGCAATCGGCATCCGCATTCAGGATCTTCGCAAGACCTACCGCTCGGCGCCGCCCTTTGCGGCCGGCGGCGGTTTTGCGTCTCGCGGCGGCAAGCAGGGGAAACAGCCTAAGCCCCAAATCACCGCCCTCGACGGTCTTTCGCTCGAGGTTGCTGGTGGTGAAATTTTCGGCCTTCTCGGTCCAAACGGGGCAGGGAAATCCACGACTGTCGGAGTCCTTACCACCCGAGTGCGCCCAGATTCGGGCCAAGCCTGGATTGGTGACCACGACGTCTGGGAGGAACAAGTCGCCGTCAAGCGTTTGATCGGTGTTGTCCCGCAGCGTCCCAATCTTGATTTCTCGCTCACGGCTCGCGAGATTCTGGCGTTTCACGGAGCATATTTCGGCCTTAGCGCTCGAGCCAGAAATGAGCGCGCTGCGGAGTTGCTGGAAAAATTCAAGCTGACTGACCGCGCCGATCAGATGGTACGCGGCTTTTCTGGCGGGATGCAGCAGCGCCTTTCCATCGCCCGCGCCATGATGCACGACCCCCAGGTCCTGTTTCTCGATGAGCCCAGCGCCGGCCTTGATCCCCAAACCCGCATTCTGTTGTGGAACATCATTCTCGAATACAACCAGGCAGGAAAAACTGTTCTGCTGACCACTCACAATATGGAAGAAGCCGACGCACTCTGCCAGCGGCTTGCCATCATTGACCATGGCCGTGAAATTGCCCTGGGCACTCCGGCAGAATTAAAAGCTTCGATCCCCGGCGGATTCTTGCTCCGGCTCCGCTTCGGCAAGCAAACTCCCGAATTGCTCGAGCAACTGCAATCGCTTGCCGGAGTCCGGGAAGTACGGCCGCTGGATAGCACAGGAGCTGACGTTTACGCCGACCGTGGTGGCTCTTTGATTCCGCAGATTGCCAGCCTGGCGGTGGCTGCGGGTGCGGAATTGCATGACGTGCACATCTCTGAGCCCAGCCTGGAAAATTTGTTCTTGCACCACACCGGAAGGAGCTTGCGCGATTGAACTGGAAAACTTTTTGGGCCATGCTGGCGCGCGATGCTCATGTCGCCCGCCGGAACGCTTTGCAGCTTTTCTTTCAGACCTTTCTTGCAGCCACTGATGTTCGTATTTATTTTTGGCCGCGTCATGGTGCGGAGCGGCTACATGCCTCGCGGCATACAAGAGTTTGTTGCTTCCCGGCATCATGGCAATCAGCATGGTCTTCACCGGAATTTGGGCCGTGGCCATGCCCCTGATTGCCGAGTTTCAGTTTACCCGCGAAATCGAAGACCGCTTGCTTGCTCCCATGGAAATCTCCTGGCTGGCGGTTGAGAAAGTCATCGCGGGCATAATCCAGGCGTTAGTGGCGGGCTTGGTCGTAATTCCTCTGGCGTGGCTTCTTCTGCGGCCCGGGGTGGACATCAGTATTCACTCCACGCTCAACTTCGCGCTGGTCACGTTGCTGGTGGCCGGCTTTTCCGCGTGCGGCGGCCTGGCCCTGGGATGCAGCGTAAATCAGCAGCACATAGGGCTGATGTTCAGCATGGTCATGACGCCCATGATTTTTTTCGGCTGCACTTATTACCCCTGGAGCGCCTTAGCCAGCTTCCCCATCCTGCAGAAGCTGGTGCTGCTGAACCCATTGGTCTATGCCAGCGAAGGATTGCGGGCCACCCTGGTTCCGCAGTTCCCCCATCTTCCCACTGGAGCCGATATCGCCGCTCTGCTTTTCTTTGACGTACTCCTGCTGATCATCGGCTTACGGCAGTTTGAGAAAAAGGCGATCAGCTGAAATCCAGCCAAAACTTGTGGGGCGGACACTCTTGTCCGCCGTTTTTGACTTTGATTTTTCGACCGCTGGGTGCCCCAGAGCCTGCCCTGAGCGGAGTCGAGGCGTCTGGCCGCTTTTGCGAGACCTGGGACGTCAAATGCCCTTGGGAAGACACGGCTTCAGCCGCGCCGGAGGAACCGCTGAGAGGCGTACTCACTTCCTAGGCAAGAATTCGATCTTCACATCGTGAGCAGCCGCCTTGAGATCGAAATCGGCCGTCACCAGAATATGTTCCGAAGATTCGGACGCGAGCTCCACTCCGAACGCATCGGCGTAAGGGATTCTCCGCTCAAACTTGATCAGGGCCGACCGGATTGCCCGTTCCGCATTCGCCGGCACGATTTCAATTCCGAAAGCAAAGAGGCGGGCGAGCACAAGATCGAGAGTCGCCCTGCCGTGGTTCTTGCAGGTCACACCCGCGACCTCACCGCAATGGACGGCGGACATAACGACCCGAACATGACCGGCCAAATGTTGCTTAAGGATCTCTGACACGCGGTCGAAGCCGGACTCGCGATCCAAATAGCGCAGGATCGCACTGGCATCAAGCACGTAGGTCACCATTTTGCTTTCCGGTCGTCGCGGCGCCGTTCTTTTTGCAGCTGGTCCGAAAGGGAAGGCCCGCCTTTAAGAAGGCCGCAGGTTTCATCTACCAGCTTCTCGGAAACCGGCTCCAGAATCAGCCGCGACCCTTGCACCGTTACCGCGATTCGCGTGCCAGGAGCGATGCCCAGCAATTCCCGCATCTCAGCCGGAATCACCAGTTGTCCTTTTGTGCTTACGGTTGTGATCTGAGTCATAATGTCTTACCAGAGTATATCGGTAGGTCGCCTCAGATTCCAATTTTCCCTCTTGACAACCAAATCATGTAACGCTATGGTTACGCATTATGCGTGACCGTTCGGTTACATATTCCCGGGAGGCTGCTTTTCACGCGCTGGCCGATCCTACCCGGCGGGCCGTTCTCGACCTGCTGCGCCAGGGAAGTCAGCCCGCCGGGCAGATTGCCCGGGCCTTCCCCGTGTCCCGTCCGGCAATTTCGAAGCATTTGCGGCTTTTGCGCCGGGCGCATCTGGTGCGGGAGCATCGCGAAGGGCGTTTGCGCGTTTATCAGCTTAATCCCGAGCCGTTGAAAGAAGTCGATTCCTGGATCGAGCAGTATCGCAAGTTCTGGAATGCCAACCTGGCCAGCCTGAAATCGTTTGTGGAAACGGAATACGCAAAAGAGGTTCAGGCCGGTCCACCAGCAGTAAAACTGAAATCACACAAGGAGAAATGAACATGAAACTGCATCGCATAGCAGTAGCAACTGTTGTGGTCATGGCCGCTTTGTCGGCAGCCGCGCAATCGGCTCCGCAAGCATCGTTCGATCAGATGAAGTCCTTCACTGGTACGTGGCAAGGCAAGGACAGCACGGGTGGCGCGGTTCAGGTTTCTTACCGAATGACTTCAGGCGGCGTCCTGGTCAGTGAAATTCAGACCGCAATGAAAGGCCACTCCGAAGACATGATCAGCATGATCCATATGGATGGCGATCGCCTGCTCCTGACCCATTACTGCGCCGCGGGCAATCAGCCCCGGATGCAGGCTTCTGCTTCGCCCGACGGCAAGACCATCACTTTCGACTTTCTTGATGCCACGAATTTGGCTAGTCCAGATGCCGGCCACATGCAGCGTGTGATCTTCACCGCGATTGACGCTAACCACCACACAGAAGAATGGCATTTCGCCGACCACGGCAAAGAGATCGTGGCGCGGTTTGATCTGGAACGAAAAGGATAATTGACTTCCAGGAGCAAGCATGAGCACGAAAGCAAATCTCCCGGCCGCGGTGGATACGATCATCACCGACGTTTTCATCGCGGCCCCTGCGGAACGCGTACTTCAGGCGCTGGTTCGAGCGGAGCAGCTGATGCAATGGTTCACCGATCCCTCTTGCCCGCTGAAGTCTTTCGAGATGGATGTGCGCGAGGGCGGCCGCTGGCGTTTTGCTACGCATCCTGGTCCGAAACCTGTCAACGGCGTGCTCGAATTTCGCGCCGCGGGCAAGATTCTGGAGCTCAAGCCGCTTTCCCTGGTTTACACCTGGCATGCCAACTGGCACGACGATCCCTCGCTGGCCACGTTGGTGTGTTGGGAGCTGATTGCCGAAGGGAAGGGCACCCGGGTGAAGGTCACGCACAGCGGGCTGGGCAACGAAGAGTTGGCGCGCCAGGATTACATCACCGGCTGGCCTGGCGTGCTGGCTATGTTGAAGAAGTTCACTGAGAACAAATAAGAAAGGACTTTTACATGGCGACCAGCGCAATCAGTCCCGATCAGGATGTCGTTACTGCTGAGATTTTTATTGCCGCACCGCCCGAGCGGGTTTTTCAGGCTCTCACCGATCCCACCCAGCCGCCGAAGTGGTGGGGCCGGGGAGGCGCCTATCGCATTACGGAATACAGCGGCGACCTGCGGGTCGGCGGCAAGTGGCGCAGCGTAGGCAATGCCGTTGACGGCACCACGTTCAGCGTCCAGGGCGAGTACCTGGAAATAGACCCTCCTCGTCGCCTCGTCTACACCTGGATCTCAAGTTACATGGGGCCTCAACAAACCACGGTCCATTGGGAACTCGAGCCCCGCGAAGTACACGGACTTCAATCTCGTGGCCCGCAGAAGATGGGCACGGGCACCATGGTAAAAATTCGCCACGAAGGCTTTGCTCAGGCGCCAAAAGGAGCTGCGGCCGATCACTCCCAAGGCTGGAGTCGCGTTCTCGGCTGGCTGCAGGTATTTGTGGAGGAAGGCACAACCGTGGAAATGCGCTCGCCGGAGGCGTGAACATGCCCGGCGTCGTCAGAACCACTTTACTGAGGACAACTAGAAAGGATTCGACATGGCAACCACCGCAATTACGCCCGATCAAGACGTCGTCACTGCAGAAATCTTTATTGCTGCCCCACCGGAGCGCGTTTTCCAGGCCATCACCAATCCTAAGGAGCAACCGCAATGGTGGGGGCAGCAAGGCGTCTATCGCATCACTGAATGGAAGGGCGACCTTCGCGTCGGCGGCAAGTGGTCGAGCGTCGGCATGGGCGCAGACGGCAAGTCGTTTCGCGTAGACGGAGAGTATCTGGAGATCGATCCTCCCCGCAAGCTGGTCTACACCTGGATCGCCAGCTTTATGGGCCCGCACACGACCACCGTTCACTGGGAGCTCGAGCCGCGCGAAGTTCACGGCTTGCAGTCTCGCGGTCCACAAAAGATGGGCACCGGCACCATGGTAAAAATTCGTCACGAAGGCTTTGCCGGAGCGCCGCAAGGTATGGCTGCGGCCCACTCGCAAGGCTGGGTCCGAGTGCTGGGCTGGATGCAGGCGTTTGTGGAGAAGGGTGAAACTGTCGATACGCGGCCGCCAGCGGCGTAGACGCGAGCGTCCTTGTCATCCTGAGGAAGTGGAGGCCTGCGCGGCGCGCAGGCCTCCCGACGAAGGACCTGTGCAATTCCGCCAGGGCTAACCTGAAAGTTTCCGCATCCGCGATATATGTATATACATCTATTGTGGCATGAACCAGTCATCCCTACCACTGCTCCCCTGCATGTGTGGCAACTTCCGCCGCACATCCCGGGCGCTCACCCAGCTTTACGACGATGCCCTCCGTCCGCTTGGGCTGCGAGGTACCCAGTTCACAATTCTGCAGGCGCTCTCGCTCGCCGGCGAGGTTTCGCAGGGCCAACTGGGCGAAATTCTCGCCATCGACAGCACCACTCTGACTCGCACTCTGAAAATCATCAGCCGCCGGGGATGGATCGCTGAGCGCCGTGGCGAAGACCGTCGAGAACGCTGGCTCCACTTGGCAAAAGCCGGAGAAACCCAACTCAATCGCGCTCTGCCCGCCTGGGAGAAAGTTCAATCGCGTTTGCGCCATCAACTCGGGCGCAGAGGTGTGGAACAACCTTCTCCGCCTCACTCATCAAGTAACCACTCTGGCCACGATTCAAGGAGGCTCTCAATGAAAAGCTATGGAAAGCTCACCGCTGGCCTGATCGCCGCTTGGTTCCTGTTTGCTCTGATCGGTTCGGCCCTCGATCTGTTCAAGAATAATTCGAATCGCATAGGAGTCGCCGTCGCGCTGGCTGCAGGCATACCGCTTCTTGTGTTCGCGCTGTGGTCTGTCGCCTCGCCGAAATTCCGGGACTTCGCCTTGTCCTTGAACCCGCAGGTTTTGACCGCCGTGCAAACCTGGCGGATCATCGGATTCACCTTCGTGCTGTTAGAGGCGCGTGGCGTCCTTCCGGCAATCTTCGCCTTGCCCGCAGGATATGGCGATATATTTATCGGGGCCACGGCTACGCTCGTAGCATGGAAGCTCGCTCGTCCCATTCATCGCAAGAGCTTTATTCTTTGGCAGCTGCTGGGAATGACGGACTTGGTCTCCGCCGTGGCGCTGGGCACTACGGCCCGTTTGCTTAGCCCGCATAGCGTTTCCATGGGCGCTATGACCGTGTTGCCGCTGAGTTTGATTCCAACTTTTCTTGTTCCGCTGTTCTTCATCTTTCACGTGATTTGCATTGCCCAGGCAAGGACGTGGAAAGTGACCTCGGGCGAGATTGCTCAAACACTTAAGTCAGCTCGGTCTCCGCAAGCGAAGGCGGCATAACCAAGAAGCGCAGCATACCACCGATCTGGAAGATCGGTTTACTGGATGGTGCTTCCCACCATCGAAAAGACGTTATTGGCATTCGATCCAATCAACCGAATCGTGCCCACAACAATGGCCAGGATCACGCTCAACATCACTGCGTACTCAGCGATATCTTGGCCTTGTTCATCCAACCAGAGTCTGCGTAACACCTGTTCCTCCTGCCGCAACCCAAACACCTCAACACCTTATAGGTTAGCCGCACGCAGCGAGGCCTCCAATGGCCCGGCGGTGGGACGGCATGGCACGAAGGTCATTCCCGTCTGGTGCAGGCCGCTGCGAAATCAATCGTTTGCATGATCCCCGAAAGCCACTAGGGAAAGGGAAGGGCTTGGCTTTAGCGGGGTGCCCCATAGCCTGCCCTGAGCGAAGTCGAAGGGTCTCGCCGCTGTTGCGAGACCTGGGAATATGGGGATGTAGGCGCGAGCGTCCGCTCGTGCGCTTTTGTCATCCTGAGCCACCTGCCCGAACTATCCGGCAGGGAAGCATGCACTCCCGTGTTTGACCTCACCAGCCGCCTACTAGATAACTAGTGAAGTACGCAAACTCACAAGCGCTCTTCAAAACCCAGGCACCTTCTCGGTCATCCCCACCCTTCATCACCGCCAACAGAAGAGCTGTTTCAAATTCAGGCCATCGGCGTCCCCACCCGCAAGCGCCGTGGAGAAGTTGCCGAAGCCGCCTTCCTCGCCAAAGCCTCAGGCCTCGGCTTCGCCGTCGCCAAACCCTGGGGAGACAGCGAGCGCTACGACTTCATCCTCGACTTCGGCCACGGATTCCTCCGCGTCCAGGTCAAATCCACCCAGCGCTACGCCGAATCCCGCTACCGCGTGAAGGCCGGAGGATGGAAATCCACTTACACCGGCGACGAGATCGACTTCCTCGTCGCTTACATCGTTCCCGAAGACCTCTGGTACGTCGTGCCCATCGCCGCCTTCGCCTCGCGTAAAGGACTGCGCTTCTATCCCCACAGCGGCCGCAACGCCCTGCTCGAAAAGTACCGCGAGGCCTGGTGCCTGATGGCCTGCCCGCCGGATACCGCGGTAGATGATTTAGTTTCCTGCCGCTCGCCCCAACTCGCCGTTCGCTGCGCGGTCTGCCCCCTGCGCCTGTAGGATTGCGCGGCGGGTGCCCCGCTCGGGTGCCCCATGTCTCGCCGCTTTTGCGAGACGTGGGGAAGATGTGGGGACGCGTCCCGTTCATCCCTTGTCATCCTGAGCGAGCGCGTTCTTTGCGCGAGCGAAGGACCTGGGCGCGCCGATTCGCGCCGGCGCGCGAAAGGCGCGCATCCTTTTGTGTGGGGTGCTCATAGCGGGGTGCCTGTGATCTATCAAGACGTTGTACCCCGCCGGGAGCAGCCCGGCTGATGGGCGGAGCGTAACCGAGACTACCATGGGGACGGTGGAAGTTGTAATGCTCGAGCCAGGGCGAGAGCTGCTGATCGCGCTCCTTGCGAGTCGGTGTAGTGGCGAACGTAGGCCCACTCGCGCAGGGCGGTTTGGATAAAGCGTTCCGCCTTGCCGTTGGTGCGCGGCGTGTAAGGACGGGTGAAGCGGTGCTGGATGCCGAGTTGGAGGCAGGCGGCGCGGAAGTATCGGGAGCGATAGCAGGAACCGTTGTCGGTGAGCAGGCGGCGGATGGAGATACCGTGCTGAGCGTAGAAGGCGAGGGCGGCGCGCAGGAAGGCGATGGCGGTTTCTGCTTGCTGGTTGGGCAGCATGCGGGAGAAGGCGAGGCGGGAGTGATCGTCGATGGCGACGTGCAGAGCCTGCCAGCCGGCGAACTGGGGGCGGCCGCGGCGACGGCCATCGCCACGAAGGGAGACCTGCTGATAGCGGGTCATGCCCTTGATGTCGAGATGCAGCAGATCGCCGGGCGCGGGATGTTCGTAGCGCACCACGGGCGGAGCGGGATGCAGATGACGCCAGCGGTTGAGGTGAGCCCGCCGCAGGATGCGGCTGACGGTGGCGGGACTGAGATGGGTGGCTTGCGCGATGTGATAGGCGGGGCGCAGCTGGCGACGCAGGGCGATGACCTGAGCGATCAGCTCCGCCGAGGTTCGGCGCGGGCTGTGAAGGGGCCGCGAGGAACGATCCCGCAAGCCGGACAACCCCAGGGCGCGATAGCGGCGGAGCCACTTGGCGGCGGTTTTGCGGCTGACGTTGAAGGCGGCTGCAGCCGCCTTCAACGTCAGCTTCTCGATCATGATCTTGTGGGCTAAAGCCTCTCGACTACGAAAGGTAAGTCGGGCATTCTGGTGAAGGTCCATTCGTTCGACTCCTAAGAAGCGGATTGGTCAGCACCATCAGCTTCTCCGGGGTTGCTCGAATGGACTATTCACTTCTTGGGAACAACGTGTTGAAAGATCACAGGTGCCCCACGTCTCGCCGTATTTGCCAGACGTGGGATCGGAGGCTCGTATCAGGGCATGGCTTCAGCCATGCCGAAAGATTCCCCCTGTCATCCCGAGCGGAGGCCGAGGTTTCGCTTCGCGAAACCTCGGACGCAGTCGAGGGACCTTTTGTTGATCGGATGGCATTGAGATAGTTGCGCCCCGTGGGCGCGAAGTCAGATCGTCCCAGCGCCACGGTACGCCTGAAGGCATACCCCGATACGAACCCTCGCGCTCGCCAGCGGCCACTTGGGGACAGCCACCCAAGCCTGCCCTGAGCCTGTCGAAGGGGCTGTCCGGTCGAGCGAAGCTCGACATGATTTTGCAATGAAGTCGCGAGCGCCCCGCTCGTGCTTCGGCGGAAGGGAATTGGCCTGAGCCATGCTCGAAAGCCGCCACCACAGATCAGCTCCGAAGGAGCGGCATACGTTAGCCCGGCGCGTAAGCGCCGGGTACACAGCGCACCAAGAACCCGCGCCCAAAGGGCGAACGAGGACGCCCGCGCGGGGACAGCCGCCCGCTCGGCAGTGCTTGTGCGCGGCGGGGGCGCAGTGGGGGGGCATTTGAGTGGAGCAGTTAGGTAGCCAGCTCGAAAAGGCGGGCTGACGATCATCCAGGAGTTCGGCTGACCATCTGGGGACAGTCGCCTTCCCATACCATTGTCATCGTGAGCGAGCGCTTAAATTCTGAGTTTGTGCGACCGAAGGACGGGCGGCCCAGGTCTCGCCGGTGTTGCGAGACCGGGCGCGCGAAACTTTCAGCGTTCGCAAGACCCTAAGTAACTTTAACCTCGCGCTGTGGCCCTCATTGACTGGACGGAGTGCTTGCGCCACGGTAATGGCCGATGGCTCCGGATTTCCGGAGCCATGCAATTGAAGGGTGCGGTCGAAGCCTCAGAAGCAGATTTCCCTCGACTTCGATCACGAGGGACGGGTGGCCGAGGTTTCGCTTCGCGAAAGGTGGGGAGTAGACCGCCCTCACCGCGCCGAGCCAAACGTGGCGAACGATGTCCTTATGGACTCCAAGAATCGACTTTTGGCTAGACCCCAGGCGGCCACGTAGTAGGAATTGGCCCTTAGCCTGAGGGGGCCGTGGCGTGAGCTGCGGCCCATTTTCTTTTCGCAAACTATAGAAAAGAAAACAACCCGCGCCCAGAAAAAACGGCGGGACGATACGGCGCGATTCAAGGCCGCACTCAATCGAAGCGGCGGAGGCTCTTATGGCGTTACAGACCAACTATCCAGAGACCTCAACGGGAAAAAACCGTGGTGGGTTCGAAATGATCGATGGCGACGGGAGATCGAGCATTTTGCAGGTCGCCAAGCATTATGTCCGGAGCAATCTAGTGAGGCCGAGTACCTCTACCGACGCCTGGACATCGTCGATAACAAGGTTCGGTCGCTGCTCAAGAATGACTAGGCCCAATCCCACAAATCCCCAAGACAAACTGACCGACGGGTGGCCCAGGTCTCGCCGGTGTTGCGAGACCTGGGATCACAAAACTATCTTTCAGCGTTCGCAAGACCCTAAGTAACTTTGACCTCGCGCTGTGGCCGACTAACATTGAAACTGGACAGAGTGCTTGCACCACGGTATCTGCCGATGGCTCCGGACTTCCGGAGCCATCGCTCTTTATGTGCGCCGGCTGTGGTCTCAAAAGCAGATTCCTCGGGGCTGAAGCCCCTCGGAATGACAAGGATTAAGCCCGTTCCCACCTAAGATTGGGCAAGACAAAGCCCCGGCAGGTGGCCCGCTTTTGGGGTTTGTGCAATGGTGGGGGATTAGACGACCTCACCGCGCCGCAGCCGCCAATTCCTGGCGAACGATGTCCTTATTGGTCTGCGGGAATCGGCTCTTGGCTTCGATCCCGAGGCGGCCAGCGTAGTAGAGCAATTTATCCACGCTTTTGTTAGCTATCTTTCCGTTGAGTAATTCGCTGACGCGGGGTTGAGGCTCTCCCAAAATTGCCTGCAACTGTTTCTGCGAATATTTCCGCGCGTGTTTCAGGATCGCCTGGTAGAGGTCTGCTTTGAACTTCAGAGCCGTGGCCTGCTCGGGAGCAAAGCCGAGATCATCAAGCACGTTGCCCCGGGTTACATGGATAGGTTTGTTGCGCCCGTTTGCCATGTTGCCAATAAACAGCTCCTATACATTTCATTGTATAACATTTGCGCAAGTCCTCCTGCAGTGGACAAAGTTCCATTGTGGGAGACTAGCTACTTTCGTGGAGTTGCGCTGATTATGCCGCTGTGTGACAGTGCAAGAAGATAGGCTGCGCCTGGAGGATGTTGCCAGTGGGTACTGGACGCCGCTTATCAAACGGTCGAGTGGCCTCGTCAGCCGCTACGGTTCGACTCCGTCATCCTCCGCACGGCTCTCGACCTGACTTCTGGCCTCTGCTACACTCAAGTTGATAGGCGGCGTACCAACTGGCATCAGCCAAGCCCCGGACGACTACCGGGGCCTTTCAATTTGGCGACGGTGTCGAACAGCAGTTTCCCTTCGACTGCCCATTCGACTTCGCTCAGGGCTTCGGCAAACGAGGCAGGCTCTCGGGACAAAAGTCCCTCGCAATGTCAAGAGTGACTAGGCCCAATCCCCCCAAATTCCCCCGAGACAAACTCCCGCCGCCCCGCGCTATACTGGCCTTATGGGTGGGGATTCGCAGAAGACCTTCTACCTCGAAACCTTTGGCTGTCAGATGAATGTGCATGACTCGGAAAAGGTCATTGGCACGCTCATTTCGCAGGGCTATCGCCAGGTTCCGACCGTGGACGAGGCCGGGCTGATTCTCTACAACACCTGCTCCATCCGCGACAAAGCCGAGCAGAAAGTCTTTCACCGCCTGGCCGATTACAAGAAGCTGCAAGCCCAGGGCAAGCAGTTTGGCGTGCTGGGCTGTGTGGCGCAGCAGGAAGGCGAGAAGATTTTCGAGCGCGCGCCGCATGTGTCTTTGGTTTGCGGCTCGGCGTCGTACCGCAAATTGCCGCAGATGCTCATTCAGATCGAAAGCGCCGGGCGTGCGTCGCAGACCGGCCATACTTTCTCCGACGAGGCGTCATCCCGAAGCCCCGCGCTTTCACCAGCGGGGCGAGAGCCTGCCCTGAGCGAACCCCGAGTGCCTACGAGGGGGAGTCGAACGGGGATCTGGCGCGGGGCGCCCCTGGCCCCGTCAGGAAACCTCCTGCGGATAACCGGACTCGACGACCGCGAAACCGACGAATGTTTCGAGACCGAATTCACCGCCCGCACCAATCCCCATCGGGGATACATCACCATCATCGAAGGCTGCGACAAGTTTTGCGCCTACTGCGTGGTTCCCTTCACCCGCGGCCAGGAGCGCAGCCGGACTTCAGATTCTGTCCTCGCCGAAGCACGGCAGATGGCCGATCTCGGCTACACCGAGATTCAACTGCTCGGGCAGAACGTGAATTCGTATAAGGATCCGGCAGGGAAGAATACTTTCGCCGAGTTGCTGGCTGCGGTGGGGACGGTGCCTGGAATCAAGAGGGTCCGTTTCACCACTTCTCACCCTCGCGATTTCGGCCGCGACATTGTGGAAGCCATCGACGCGGTCCCGACTCTTTGCGATCACGTTCATTTGCCGGTGCAGAGCGGTTCGCCTCGCATACTCGATGCCATGCAACGGCTCTACACCCGCGAGCAGTATCTGGAACGCATTGCGTGGATGAAGGCGGCCAAGCGCGAAATCAGCATCACCAGCGACATCATCGTCGGCTTCCCGGGAGAAACCGAAGCTGATTTCGAGCAGACGCTTTCGCTCCTAAACGAGGTCGAATTCGATAGCATTTTCGGCTTCAAGTATTCTCCCCGGCCGAACACTCCGGCTCTCAAGTTGGAAGACGCCATCCCGGACGAGGAAAAAGCGCGGCGCTTGACGGTGATGCAGGAGAAACAGCGGGAAATTCAGAAGCGGCGCAACCAGCGGCATCAGGGGCAAGTCTTTGAAGTAATGGTTGAAGGGAAGAACGAAGCGCGCGCCCAATGGATCGGCCGGACGTCACAAAATAAGGTGATGAATTTCCGAACCCCGGCAACTGCAAATCCCGAGGTGGGCAGCTACGTCGCCGTAGTTACCACCGAGGCCTTCCCCAACAGCCTTTTCGGCGAAATGGTGGTATAAAAAAGCGGAGGGAATTGGCGTCGCTGAAGATCCTCGGGAGATCACGATGGAAGTCGAGATGAAAATCCGCGGACTTATGATGGACCCGGTTAGCAATATGCCCATCGTGATCCTCAAAGACAGCAACGGAGACACGGTGCTGCCGATATGGGTGGGCATCTACGAAGCGAATGCCATCGCGCTTGAAATTGAGAAGGTCACCACGCCCCGTCCCATGACCCACGACCTGATCAAGAACGTGCTGGTCGGGCTGGAGACGCAGGTTCACAAAGTGGTCGTCACCGAACTGAAAGAAGACACGTTTTATGCCGTGATCTGGCTGGAGCGCGAGGGACAGGTGATCAGCATCGATTCCCGTCCTTCGGACGCCATCGCTCTGGCTATGCGGGTCGACTGCCCAATATTTGTGGAAGATGAAGTCCTGAAGAACTCCAAGCAGGCCGCCAACGTCTCCGACCGCGTGACCGCCGAAGAGCTGCGGAAGTGGCTCGAAGGGCTGAACGACGAGGACCTGGGCAGATACAAGATGTAACCTTTCTAGCTGTTAGCGTCCCCACTGACCCTTTGCCGGAGCCATCGACGTTTAACTTTACATAATACCTGTTATCGGACGCTATAAGACTAGCCGCGACCTCACGCGCTGCAAGCTCCTAACCTCGACGAGTCGCCGAGTTCCCAGCGCCAGCCTGAGCCTGCACAATCTCCGCCAGTACGATTTTCGGGTGAAACAAGGTTCCCGCCACTCGCGTGGCAATGGCGATCAGTTCCCTTTGTCCATAGAAGACCTTCACCTGCTTCGCGCGCGACAGGTCCGGCAGGTTGACGGCGCGGCCGCTGCGAATGCGGGCGGCCATCTCGTCGTTTGCCGTTACGCTTGGGAACTGCGGCAGCAGCTTGCGGGGATGAATGAATATCTCCTCGATCTGGCCGTTCTCTGCCGCAAGCGCCACCTCTTGGAGCGTGCGCGCATCTGTCAGCTCAAATTCGGCCACGGCGATCCTTCGTAGCGACTCCAGGTGAGCTCCACAACCCAACTCCTGGCCCATTTCGTGGGCTACAGACCGCATGTATGTCCCGGAGGCTACCCGTGCCCGGAAGCTCGCGCGACCTCCCTCCGCAGTCAGAATCTCGAATTCCTTGATCTCGACCTGCACCGGCTTGAGCGGTACGTCTTTGTGTTTGCGGGCCAATTTGTAGGCCGGCACACCATGAATTTTCTTGGCGGAAAACGGGGGCGGCATCTGCTCAATCACGCCTCGGAAGCGTGCCGCCCGCTGCTGCAATTGTTCAAGTGACACTTCAACTATTTGAGGCGGGCCTTGGGGTTCGCCGTCAGAATCGTAGGTATCCGTCGCGAAACCGAAGCGAATCACACCTTCGTAGGTTTTCTCAGACGCAGTGTAAAACTGTGCCAGCCGGGTCATATTTCCCGTAACCATCGGCAGCACCCCGGTGGCCAGGGGGTCGAGCGTGCCCAGATGACCCACCGCCCGCTGCTGCAGGATACGGCGCACCCGGTTGACTACATCGTGCGAGGTCATTCCGGCGGGCTTGTCGAGAATCAGGATTCCGTTCACGGGCGATTTCACAATCTGCGCATCGGGAATTTGGTACTTTGTAATGTGACTTGGAATCGGGCGGGCGGCCATCAGACCGTTCTTAAGCTAACAAACTGCCGATGACCCGATCACCCATTCCCTCATGATTCCCCTTCGCGACGATCAGCCGCGTTTCAGCACGCCCTATGTGACCTACTTCCTGATCGCCATCAATCTGGTCATCT
Organism: uncultured Acidobacteriota bacterium; assembly: GCA_963759395.1. GTDB lineage: Bacteria > Acidobacteriota > Terriglobia > Terriglobales > Acidobacteriaceae > CAVWZH01. The sequence goes on from CAVWZH010000007.1 coordinate 2,499,288, forward strand.
ACTACGGCCAGTTCATGCTGAGTCCGTATAGTGAGCGCAGTCTGCTTTACCAATTTGGCCTGATCCCGGCGCGCCTCGTGGCCGAGGTGTCCGGCGTAAGTCACGCGCCGGTTGCGACGGCCGTACTGCCGCTTTTTACTTCCATGTTCCTTCACGGCTCATGGATGCACGTGATCGGAAACATGTGGTTCCTTTGGATCTTCGGCGACAACATCGAAGACTATCTCGGACATTTCCCATACCTGGTGTTCTACCTGCTGAGCGGGGTTAGCGCCGCCCTGGCACAAGTGGTGTTAAGTCCCGATTCCCGAATCCCTACGGTGGGCGCCAGCGGCGCCATCGCCGGCGTTTTGGGTGCCTATTTTCTACTGTACCCGAAGGCCCGCGTACTCACCTGGTTTCCGCTGATATTTTTTTTCTATCTCCCCGCCTGGGTCCTGCTCGGTTTTTGGTTCGTGATGCAGTTCATCAGCGGGACAGTGACTTCGGCTGCCGAGGCCGGCCAGGGTGGCGGCGTCGCGTTCTGGGCGCACGTGGGAGGATTCATCGCGGGAGTTGTGCTGATCAAAGTTTTCCCTGAGCGGCCCAGAAGATATCGCTACGGAACCTGGTAGGCGTCACTTAGATTCCGTTGGCGCGGTTACGGATCAGCGACAAGAACTCTGAGCGGGTCTCCAGTTCTTGGCGGAAGCAGCCCAGCATGGAAGACGTCACTGCGGCAGAATGCTGTTTCTCCACACCGCGCATCATCATGCAGAGATGCCGAGCCTCAATTACCACGCCCACTCCTTGAGGCTGAATCGCCTGCTGAATGGTCTCGGCAATCTGGGTGGTCAGCCGCTCCTGGATTTGCAGCCGGCGGGAAAAAATCTCGATCAAGCGTGGAATCTTGCTCAGCCCGATGACTTTTCCATTGGGAATGTAAGCCACATGAACCTTGCCGAAAAACGGCAGCAGGTGATGCTCGCAGAGGCTGAACATTTCGACGTCTTTCACGATCACCATTTCATCGTAGGTGACCGTGAATAAGGCTTTCTGAAGCATGGCCTGCGGATCTTCCTGATATCCCTTGGTAAGGAATTCGAGCGTGCGCCGCACACGATTGGGAGTGCGAGCGAGGCCTTCGCGCGCCGGATCTTCTCCCAGGCGGACAATCATCTCCCGCACCAGGTCTTCAAAGCTGGCGCTGGTCAGTGTGGAAATTTCGGTGGACGACTTCATGCCCTGCGCTCTTCCCTTCTGCCTGCATACTCGAACGAATTCATCATGGTCTCTTCCATACGCACCTTTTCCAGATGCGCCTGCACGAAGCCACGGCGCAAAATATCGTAGATGGCGATGCAAAGGTTTTCCGTCGTGGGAACGGTTTGAGCGAACTCCCGCAGAGTGTTCAGGTTCTGTACGTCGAAGCGTTCCACGATTTCACGTTGCACAAAGCCATCCAGATCCGTGAGATTGCAAACCATGCCGGTGGCTTCATCCACCGGGCCGCTGACTGTGACCTCAAGCGCATAGTTGTGGCCGTGCCCATAGGGATTGTTGCACTTACCGTAGGTTGAGGCGTTCTCTTCCGCCGACATCTCTTCGTTGTGCAAGCGGTGGGAAGCAGAAAATCTGTATCGCCGGGTCAGATAAGCCTTCATGCTTCTCCATAGAAATCCACGAACAAGTCAGGCGTCTCATAAACGCGAACGCGGTGCAGTTGCGCTGCTTTCATTTTCGGGGCCAAGCGCTGCCAGATGACGATCGCCAGGTTCTCCGTGGTCGGAATTTGCTTGGCAAATTCGGGCACTTCTTTGTTAAGGAAGCGGTGGTCCATCGCGTCGAGCACTTCGCGGTGCAGGATTTCTTTCAATTGTTTCAAATCGACCACAAAACCAGAGCGCGGATCGACCTCGCCTTTCACCGTAACTTCCAGCGTGTAGTTGTGGCCGTGTCCATTGGGATTGTTGCATTTGCCAAAAATGCGCTGGTTCTCTTCCGGAGTGAAATCCGGATTGTGATAGTAGTGCGAGGCGGCGAATTCGGCTTTGCGGGTGAGATAAACCATATCGTTTTGATTCTTACGTCGAGCTGCGCTCGACTGGGCGGCCAAGGGCAGGCCGTCCCCACGTGATTCGTTTTGCTGCCGTAGGTTCTGCCTTTCCAGGCAACATTGCCCTGCCGATGAGAGATTGCCGAGCGCACCAACAGATACGCAAACACTGGCAGCCCGAGCAGCGACGGCACGGTCAGGCGCGCGGGAAAGTGTGCCCTGCTGATCCTCGCCACAAAAGCTGCGCCTACGGCGAGAAAAACAAGCGCCGCCGCCATCTCCGCGAGGCGCCGGCCGACCAGAGCTTCTCGGACGACGATCCCAGCACTCGCTACGATGAGCAAGAACTCGGTCAGCCGCAACACCGCAAGACGTATCGGCGAGGGAAATAGCAACGCCAGATTTTTCGTCCAACCTTCGCGGAGCTGGGCGAAGCTGCGATACATGCGAGTGCGAACTGCGTCTCCGCCATAGCGGAAGAATATTTTGCGGCCCGATGCTTTCACCGCCCGCGCCAGCGCGACATCTTCCAGCAGACTCCCGGCGATAGCCGCGTGTCCGCCAACCGCTTCATAAGCATTGCGCGAAACGAGAATGTATTGGCCATTTGCCGCTGCCGCCGGCGATGCCGCATCACTGACCCGCGATGGCCGATACACCGATGCCAGCTCCGCAAAGATCACCGGCATCACCGCTTCTTCCCAGAAGCCATGTACTTCCTGCTCGGGTGAATAAGAAAGCAGAGCAGCATGATGCTTTTCCGCCTCGGCAATGGCGCGAGCCAGCGATCCCGGTTTGTGTACCGTGTCCGCGTCGGTGAACAGTAACCACTCGCCGCGAGCGACTCGCGCACCCGCGGTTACCGCGTTGTTCTTCCCCGTCCAACCTGAAGGCAGCGGGCCCGCGTCTACGACGGAAACGCCTGAGAACGATTCGGCGATCTCCCGGGTACGGTCGGTGGAAGCGTCGTCCACCACAATGACCTCAAAGCTCACGCCGGTTTGCGCGAGCAGCGATTCCAGGCACGCGCCCAGCGAGGTTTCTTCATTGCGCGCCGGAACGATGACCGAAACCAGAGGCCGCCCCGAGACTAAGTTTGCCGCCGCCATAGCCCGAATTCGTTATTATAGCTTTGTGAGATGCCCCTCAGCCGCAGTTGGGCTCCTGCTGGTTGCCTCGATAGCACTTTGGACCGGATGCTACGGTGGCAGCCGGCCTCCACATATTGGCAATGCCGCCCCGGACTTCACCGTTCAGGATGCCGATCGCAAGATCAGCCTGGACGAGTTGCGGGGCAAAATTGTGGTCCTGAACTTCTGGGCCACGTGGTGTCCGCCTTGCGTAGATGAGATGCCGTCGCTGGTGCAAATGCAACAGAAGATGAAGCCCAAAGGCGTGGAAGTGCTGGCCATCAGCGTGGACGCGGACGAAAGCGCCTACCGCAGGTTTCTTACCGACCACAAAGTAGACTTGCTCACGGTGCGAGACGCTGACCAGAAGAGCAACACCCTTTACGGCACGTTCAAGTTTCCTGAAACCTACATCATCGACCGCAACGGGGTGTTGCGCCGCAAGTTCATCGGGCCGGTGGACTGGAGCCAGCCCGAGATCGTGGATTTCCTGAGTAAGCTGTAGGCCTTTATCCCCTCGGCATTGTCATTCCGAACCGGCTTTAGCCGTGAGGAATCTGTTGCTGATCGTCCTCGAAAGCAGATTCCCTTCGACTGCGCTCAGGGCAGGCTCTCGCTGCTAAAGCACGCTTCGGAATAACCAGCGCACCGGCGCCAGCCGCGGCATGTCACGTCTGATCGCGGCTATCCGCTTACAATGCTAGCGTGAAAACCTGGGACGTCATCATCGTCGGCGGCGGCATTATTGGGTTGTCGCTCTCGATCGCTCTCCGCAAACGCGGCGCGAAAGTTCTGATCGTGGAGCGAGGCGAGCCCGGCCGTGAAGCTTCCCACGCAGCCGCTGGCATGTTGGTGGATTGCGCGGCCGAGACTCCGGTGGCCCTGCAGTCCCTGGCAAGCGCCAGCGCGCGCATGTATCCGGAGTTCGTGCATGAGTTGCAGGACGAATCGGGGGCCAACGTTGACTTGCGGGATCAGGGCACTTTGGTTTTCCCTGCGCCTGAGGACGGGAATGAAAGGCTGGGATTCACGGGCGAGAGTCTCTCGCCGGCTCGGCTTGTCGAACTCGAACCTGCCTTGGCCGATCCGAAACGGCCAGCCTTCTATTTGAAAGAGCGTAGCGTCGACCCTCGAGCGCTAAGCGCAGCCGCCTTGAAAGCCGCCAAACACCGCGACGTGGACATTTCATCGGGCACGGCAGTAAACGCAGTTCTTGTTGCGGACGGGCAGGTGACCGGTGTGAGCACAGGCAAGACGAGTTATCAGGCTCCGGTGGTCGTGAATTGTGCCGGCGCCTGGGCGGGGCAGTTCCCTCCGTATCGCTTCCCTACCCGCCCGGTCAAGGGACAGATGCTTTGCGTAATCGGTGTGCATGGGCTGCTGCGCCACGTGATCCGCGCGCCTGAGGTTTATCTGGTCCCGCGCAGCGATGGGCGCATTCTAATCGGCGCGACGGTCGAAGAAGCCGGCTACGACAAGCGCACTGATCCGGACATTATCCAGAGGATGCATCAAGCCGCCATCCATCTGGTTCCCAGTCTTCGCGATGCCCGTGTGCACGAAGCCTGGGCCGGACTGCGGCCCGGATCACCAGACAACCTTCCCATTCTCGGCGAGACGGAGACTCCCGGCTACTTCGTGGCCACGGGACATTTCCGCGACGGAATCTTGCTGGCTCCGGTTACGGCGCATGTAATGGCACAAGTTGTCAGCGGCGTGAAGCCCGAGTACGATCTCTCCCCGTTTGCGGCGAGCCGTTTCGCCAATCTGTCCCTGCCCGGGGTGTGATCTTCAGCGATTTTCTGCGACACCCGGGCCTTTCCCGGAACTTTTGTTGAGTGTTTTTCGTCTTGTAGCGTGCGCCAGACAGGTCAGCGTGCGTCAAGGAGGGTCTTTTGGAGCTGGTCATCGAGCAGGTGGGCAAATGCTACAAGGGCAACGTCTGGGCCTTGCGCGGGTTCAGCCTGCAACTGCAGCCCGGAGTGCTCGGCCTGCTTGGCCCGAACGGCGCCGGCAAAACGACGCTGATGAGCATTCTGGCGACAATCACTCGCGCCACTGAAGGCCGCGTGGTATGGAACGGAACCGATCTTGCGCAGCACCCGGACTCGATCCGGCGCGTGCTCGGCTATTTGCCCCAGGATTTCGGCGTTTATCCCAATCTGAATGTTGTTGAATTCCTCGAATATCTCGCGGCGGTTAAGGGTCTGGATGCGACGGCAGCCCGGCGTCGCATTGATGAGTTACTTAACCTGGTGAATCTGAATGACGTGCGCAAACGGCCGCTTGGCGGTTTCTCCGGCGGAATGAAGCAGCGGGTGGGCATCGCGCAAGCCTTGCTGAATGATCCGCAATTGCTGATTGTCGACGAACCTACGGCTGGGCTCGATCCGGAAGAACGCGTGCGTTTCCGTAACCTGCTTTCTGAACTTTCCGGAGAACGCATCGTGATTCTCTCGACGCATATCGTCTCCGACGTCGAAGCCACAGCCACAGATATCGCGCTCATTTCCAAGGGCACGCTGGTCGCCCATGCTTCGCCGGAAGAGCTTCTGCGGCAGGTGGAAGCCAAGGTCTGGGAGTGCGTGATCCCGAGCAACGAACTCAGCTTCGCCAAGCAACGATATTTGATCAGCGGAACCACGCGGCGCAGCGACGGCGTCCACGTGCGCGTGCTGGCCGAAGACCCGCCGAACGGCGCGCAGCGCGTGCCGCCCACGCTTGAGGACGCATATTTGTTCTGCCTTTCCAACCATCGCAGCGGAGCCGCCGCATGAACCACGGCCGTGTGCTGTACGAAATGGTGCGAGCCGACTTCCTGGAGCGCGTGCGCCGCTACAGTTTTCTGCTCACCTTGGCCGCGGCCCTGTACCTGGCATATGCCGTTGCCGCAGAGAACATCCGGATGGTGGTGGGCAACGGATACCGCGGCGTCTACAACTCGGCCTGGGTTGGCGCGCTGATGAGTGTTTGCTGCTCGACATTTCTTTCGCTGGTGGGTTTCTACGTCGTGAAAAACTGCGTCCAGCGCGACGCGGACACGCGCGTCGGCCGGATTCTGGCCGCGACTCCCATGCGCAAGAGCTTCTACACCGTGGCCAAGACCATCAGCAACTTTGCTGTGCTGGCGGCGATGGTTGGAGTTCTGATGCTGGCGGCTGTCGCCATGCAGTTGCTTCATGCCGAGGTCCGGCAGATTTCTCTGTGGAAGTTGTGGGCGCCGTTTCTGTTTGCAGCGCTCCCGGCGATGGCGATTACAGCCGCAGTTGCGGTCCTATTCGAGACTCTGCCGGCCTTGCGTGGCGGCGCAGGCAATGTGATTTATTTTTTCGCGTGGACGGCGGGCCTTGGCATCAGCGTTTCGGGCATGAACGATCCGATTGGATTACAAATTTTCTACCGCAGCATGCACGATGCCCTGAAGAAGATCGACCCGTCCACCAAGGAGAGCTTCAGTCTGACGATCGGAGGTGATCGCGCCGTACGCACTTTCGATTGGACCGGCGTGGATTGGACGCCGCACATCCTTGTAATGCGCCTGCTCTGGGTGATCGCTGCCGTTGGTGTCGCTCTGCTTGCATCGGTCTTTTTCCACCGTTTCGATCCGGCGTATGAGTGGTCGTTTGCTGGTGGGCGCAAGGCGGCGCGTTTTCCAGTACAGGCGCTTCCGGTTCAAAATGGCGAGGCGCCGGCCACGATCGGCACGACCGGCTTCGGCGAATTGTCAGGGCATCTCACGCCCGCTGACCGGCGGGCGGGATGGTTGGCGGTTACCTCAACTCGTAGTTTCAGAGTTGCGCCTGATGTTGAAAGGCCAGCGCTGGTGGTGGTACGCGGTGGCGGGCGGATTGTTGATCGCTCAGTTGGCGTCTCCCACTGTGGAGGCGCGTCACGGCGTTCTGGTCTTCGCCTGGCTGTGGCCGGTGCTGGTGTGGTCGCAGATGGGCTCGCGCGAGGCCCGTTGCGCCACGCAATCGCTGATATTTTCCTCGGAAGGCGCGCTGACCCGGCAACTCCCGGCGGTGTGGATCGCCGGCGTTCTACTCGCCCTGCTGACCGGCGGAGGATTCGGCCTGCGCGCGCTTCTCGCCGCGGACTGGCAAAGTTTCGTGCCCTGGCTGACGGGAGCAGCTTTCATTCCCAGCCTGGCGCTCGCACTCGGAGTGTGGAGCGGATCGAGCAAGTTCTTCGAAGCGCTGTACACGGTCTGGTGGTATGCGGGCCCGGCAAATCACACACCGGGGCTGGACTTCATGAGCAGCAGCCCGCGAGAGTATGCGCTCGCGGCGTTGGTTCTGGTTGCGATTGCGTACTGGGGGCGGCGGGCGCGCCTAGGGTATGCCTGAAAACAAACTGAGCGTGGCCACAGATATTGTCAGGGAGTCATCCCGAAGCCCCGCGTTTTCTCCAGCGGGGCGAGGGATCTCGCGCGTACAAGGACGTCCCTTTATCGGAGGTATATACTTAGCTGTTTTCCTACATATCTCCCCGGCGCTCTCGCGCGAGAAAGGGACACACCCATGGCTTCCCCGGCGGTCGATTACGCCCGTTCCAATCAGCAGCGTTTCTTAAACGAACTCAAAGATCTTCTCCGCATTCCCAGCGTCAGCACTCTCGACGAGCACAAATCCGATGTTCAGAAAGCGGCCGACTATGTCGCCAGCGAACTTCGCCGCATCGGCATGGAGAACGTGCAGGTCATTCCGACCAAGGGCCATCCCCTGGTCTACGCCGACTGGCTGCATGCCGCTGGCAAGCCGACTGTGCTGTGCTACGCGCATTATGACGTCCAGCCGCCCGATCCGCTGGATGAGTGGATTTCTCCTCCGTTTGAGCCGACGGAACGCAACAACAACATCTACGCCCGCGGCGCCGTCGACGACAAAGGCCAGCTCTGGATGGAAATCAAAGCCATCGAAGCGCTGATGAAGGGCCACAGCGGCAAGCTTCCGCTCAACGTGAAATTCATCATTGAAGGCGAAGAAGAAGTTGGCGGCGAGTCGATTGCCGCGTATGTGCGCAAGGAAAAAGCCAAGCTCAAAGCCGACTTCGCGCTGGTCTGCGACACCGAACTTTTCGCGCCCGATCTTCCCACCCTCTGCGTCGGCCTGCGCGGCTTGGTCTACACGGAAATCGAAGCAGTCGGCGCAAAGACCGATCTGCACTCCGGCATGTACGGCGGCGCGGCGCCCAATCCGTTCTTCGGATTGATTGAAATCATCAGCAAGCTGAAAGACGCCAAAGGCAAGGTCCTGATTCCCGGCTTCTACAGCAAAGTCAAAGCGCCGAGCAAAGACGAATTGAAGGCGTGGAAGAAGCTGCCGTTCAATGAAGAGCACTATCGCAAGACTGAAGTCGGCTCCACGGTGCTGACCGGCGAGCCGGGATTTTCGGTTCTCTACCGCACCTGGGCGCGGCCCACGCTCGAAGTTCACGGCATGCCCGGAGGCTTCACCGCTCCCGGCGCAAAGACCGTGATTCCGGCGAAGGCCTCGGCCAAAGTTTCCATGCGCCTGGTGCCCAATCAGGACCCGGACGACATTCTCAAGCGCTACAAGAATTTCGTGAAGAAGCTCACGCCCAAGGGAATTCAGATCAACATCAAAGTCTGGAGCAAAGGCCCGGCCTGCGTGGTGGGCACCGACAACAAGTACATCAAGGCGGCGACCGAGGCCATGCACGACGTGTTCAAGAAAAACACCGTTTTCATCCGCTCTGGCGGCTCGATTCCCATCGTGACTGATTTTCAGGACGTGCTCAAGATTCCCAGCGTGATGATGGGCTTCGGTTTACCTGACGACAACCTGCACGCCCCTAACGAGAAGTTCCACATCCCGAACTTCTATCGCGGGATTGAATCGATCTGCCTGTTCTTCGAAAAGCTGGGAGAGTAGATGCAATGACGTGTGGGGCGGGCGCCCTCGCCCGCCCGATGATCAAACTTGGGAAATGTTCCGGCTGGAACACAGTGTCATGACGATGGCGGGCGCACAAAAGTGTCATGACAGGCAAGCCCAAGAAAACAAAAGGGCAAATGGCGCCTCTCCCCACTCAAGCCGAAACCGGGTTTGAGTTGGGCCACTCGGCCGTTGCCTTGACGGGCGAGGACGCCCGTCGCTCCGCCAACTCTTCTTATATCTCTCTCTGCTGGGCTCCGTGCCAGATTGTCAGGATAACGACGCGTTTGGCATGCACTCGGTAGAGGACGATGTATGGGGTGCGGCCAATCACCAACTCCCGAATATCCGGCTGTGAGCTCCCACGTCCCAGGTAAGGATGCTCTCTGAGCGCTTCGACCACGGCGACGATGCGTGTAGCCAACCTGGCTGCGGCCTCTAGCTTGTCTCTCGCGACGTAAGCCCGAATTTCTTTCAGCCTCGCGAGCGCTACCGAAGACCAGACGATCTCTATTGGCACGGCGCTTCGTTTTTCTGAACCTCGGCACCCTCCTGAACCTCGTCACCTTCCTGGAACTCGTCGTTCCGGACTCCGTCGTGGACTTTGCCGCAAACGCATTTGGGCGGCGGCAGTTCGTGTTCAGTTCCCCAGGAGAGCAGCCAGGCTTTCATGTCCTCGCGCCGGATGTAGTGTCCGGACTTTACTTGCCGGTCGGCCTGCTGGACCTCGGCGAGCATGCGTTCCTGGTCGGCCACGTAAGACTCGACTGCATCGGCAATCAGAAAATTCGAGCTGCGGCCAGAAGTTTTAGCCAGCTTGGCCAGACGCTTTTTGGTATCGGGCTTCAAGCGGATACTGAGGGTTGTGCTGCGTGTGTTCGCCATGAACACATGTTAGCACGGGCGATCATAGCGTGAGGGCCGGATCTTCGCCATTCGACCCTCCACGTTCCTTGTCATCCTGAGCGAAGCCCGGCATTCGCGAACGCGAAGGCCCGGCGCAGTCGAAGGATCCCTACCATCCATCCCGGTCGATGGTTTGAGTGCAAACCCCGGTTTTCCAGAGTAATCTAGCGTTCCTGCGCCAACCCGCACATAATCTTGATCATGACGACCTCCTTCGCGCTGCGAATCGGAATCTCTATCTGTCTTCTGACGCCACTTGGAATCACCGCGCAAAATCCATCCATCGGTAAAATGGGCGTGACACAAGCCGAATATAAAGTTTTTTCGGCATTCATAAGCCAGTCGTTTGTGGGAGCAGCTGGCGAGGATCGAGTCGGGAAACCCATCTCGCAAATCGTAATTGTGAACCGTACAGAATCTGACAAGGACGACCTAGATGAACAGCTCGATCCCGGCGATATGCCACCCGGCGGAGTTGAACGGTTCTTACGAAAGCAAGCCCCGTCCCTTCGGGCCGAGACAATCAGCAATTTCCATCAAGCAAACGCGCAGCAACCGCAATTGCTGCCCCAATTTGATCTGCCTCTGCAATATCAACTCCTCTCCGCCGAAAGGATCGGCTCCATTTTGAAGGATGTTAGTTCCTGGATCGACTATTACAAGCAGTATCCGGGAGCACAAGGATACCTAGCACTGTCGCGGGTGGGATTCAGTTCCGACGAAAAACAGGCCCTTTTCTACGCGAGCAATAGGTGCGGCGGGAAGTGTGCGACGGGTTCGTACGTTGTTATGGAAAAGCACGGCTCAGTGTGGAAGGTAGTCAAGGAAGTGTTTATGTGGATGTCCTGATTTTAATTGGTGATAAATCCCAATTGCACTCAATGATGGCATTGCGTTAGCATAATCCTGCTCTCGCGATTCTTCCCTTCCTCCTTATCCCCCACCCATTTTCCAGGCATTGGCTGCAATGTGTGTGCAAAATGACGTAGTCGCTCGTAAGGCCATACCAGATATAGTGTTTTCTTGCTTGACCCTGGGGCGATTTCGCCGTTACAGTAGGGCTAATCTGTGCCTCGCTTCGTTTCGATTGAGCCAGCCGGGGGTCGATCTTATGCCGAAGAGTGTGAGCGGAATCAGATTGGTTAACAGATGAAAAAGCAGGTCCTTCGACTGCACGATTGCAATTCGCAAGCGAAAGAAATACTTCGCTCAGGATGACAAGGTGTTGCTAGTGGTGCTTCCAAGGAGTAAGCGTTGCTCAAACTGAAAAGGCTGCAAATTCTCGGGTTCAAATCGTTCTGCGACCGGACCGAGCTAAAGTTTCATGGCGATGGCATTGCCGCCATCATCGGGCCGAACGGCTGCGGCAAGTCGAACATCGCTGACGCCATTTCCTGGGTGCTGGGCGAGCAATCGGCCAAGACGCTTCGTGGCTCGCGCATGGAGGACGTGATCTTCGCCGGTACGCGCGATCGCCAGCCTACGGGCATGGCAGAAGTGTCGCTCACGCTGATCAATCCGGAGGAGTACGAAGGCAAAGATGCGGGTGAACCGACCGAAGTCGACATCCAGGATGAAATGCCCGGAGGTAAGCAGAGTAACGACGAACTGAGCGCTGGCGACGACTGGGATGAAGCCGCGATTCGTGCTCGGGCGGCCGAAGAAACCGAGCGACTGACAGAAGAAGCACAGCCGGGAAGAACCGAGGACATCGACGCTCCGCACAGTACTGGGAGTGTACTGGCTGAAGTCTATCCCGACGATGAGCCCCGGTTCGCCATTGTCATCCCGATTACTTCGGCGCCAGTGAAGACTGATCCCAACCATGTAGTTCTTAGGATCCGCCGCCGCAAGTTCCAGCAGCAATTTCACGCCGGCGAAATCCACGTCACCCGGCGTCTTTTCCGTTCCGGTGACAGCGAATACCTGCTCAACGGCAAGTTGTGCCGTCTGCGCGATATTCAGGAATTGTTCATGGGCACGGGTCTGGGGCCCGAGTCTTACGCCCTGATCGAACAGGGACGCATTGGGCAGATTCTGAGCAGCCGACCGACAGATCGCCGGGCGATCATCGAAGAAGCCGCCGGCATCACCAAGTTCAAGACCAAGAAACGGCTGGCGGAAGCACGGCTTGAAGAATCCAAAGTTAATCTGGCGCGCGTGAATGACATTTTCGAAGAAGTCACGCGGCAGATGAATTCTTTGAAGAGGCAAGCGTCGAAGGCGGAACGCTACGCCCGGCTTCGCGAGGAAATGCGGGCCAAGCTGCGCCTGGTTCTGGCCAGCAAGTTTGCCCATCTCGAGCAGGAAAGCGCAGCCCTCGATGCCCAGATCAACGCTCTTTTCGAAGAGATGCGGCATCAGACTGAAGCCGCGCAGCAGCTTGAATCGGAGCAGGCCGAGCGCACGCAGCGTGGTTATGCGATCGAGGCGGAATCGCGGGAAAACCGCGAGCGGCTGAACCAGATCAAGCTCGAAGTAGAGAGCGCCCAGGCGCGACGACGCCACAATGACGAACGCTGCGCCGACCTCACCTTGCGCGCAGCGTCTTATGAAGCGGAGCTGGCGCAGGCGCAACACCGGCTAGTGCGGCTGGAAGAGGAATATGAATCGAATCGCCAGATTCTCGATTCCGCCGCTGCCGATGTGGCTGGAGCTCATCAGGAATTGCAGAAGTCGCAGCAGGAACTCACCGCCGCGTCCGCCGCGCTGGCGGAATTAGAACAGCGGCAGGAACACTCACGTGCCGCCATCCTGGAAGCCGTGGCGTCGGCTTCCAGCCTGCGCAACCAGCTCATCCAATCGGAGGAGCGGTTGGCGGGGGTTGACCGTGAGGCACAACGCCTGCATGCGGAAATGGCAGCGGCCGCTTCCCACGCAGAAGCGTTCGGCGGCCAGCGCGGCCAACTCGCCCTGGAGTTCGAGACTGTCTCGCAACAGGTCTCAGGCCTTGCCGAGGAGCTTCTCCAGACTCGTCACGCGCTCGAACTAAGGCGCCATGAAGAAAGCGAAGGCAAGAACCGCCTGGACCAGCTTCGCGCCGAGTATGCATCCGCTCTGGGCAAGAAGAGTTCCCTGGAGTCCTTGATTTCTGAGCACGGCTACTCGACGGAATCGGTTCGGCGTCTTTTCCAGTCCGGCGGGCTGCAAGGTGGATTAGCGCCTGTAGGAGTGCTCGCTGATTTCCTCGAAGTCGAACCGCGCTACGAAAACATGGTCGAAGACTTCCTCCGCGACGAACTCAACTACATCGTGGTGAAGTCCTGGGACGCCGCCGACGAGGGCTTGCGGCTGCTACGTACCGGCGTCGACGGCCGCGCCACGTTTCTGGTGCATCCCGAGGATTCGCAGGCCAAGTTTTCCTTCGCGGTCGATCCAAACGCGCAATCGCCGGCCGACCAGTCCATCGTCCCACTCAAGAATACGATCCGCGTTCTGAATGGTTTCGGGAAGTCTTTGGAAGTGATTCTGCCCAAGCTTCGCGATGGCTACATTGTGCCCGATCCCGCTTTCGCGCGCGACCTTGCCCTGGAAAATCCCGATGCTTTCTTTCTTTCGCAATCCGGCGAGTGCTTTCATAACGTGACGGTCACGGGCGGCAAGCAGCGGGAGGAAGGCCCGCTCTCCATGAAGCGCGAGCTGCGCGACGTACTGCGCTCCCTTTCAGAACTCGAGCAAAGTCTGCGACAAGAAGAGCTGCACGTACTGACTCTAGGCCGCGAAATTAGGGACCTCACTTCCCTGCTCGATCGTCTGGAAAACGAAAAGCGCGAAGCTGAAAGGCACGCCATGACTTCCGGACATCAGTTGCAGCAGCTTGAGTCGGAGATGGCGCGCGTGACAGAGCGGGTTGAAGTCTGCCGGCAGGAGTTAAGCCGGTTGGAGGCGGAACGCAGCGAACAGGAAAACCTGATCAGCACTTACCGCGGCGATCTCGCGGCGATCGAGGACCGGCGTGCGGCACTTGAACTGTCGGCCGTCGCCGCTCAGGAGGAACTGGGGACGCTTAGGACTCGTCGCGACCAGGCGGCGCAGGAAGCTTCCCAACGCCTGGCACGCGCCGCCACGCTCGAAGAGCGGCAACGCACCACGGCCTCGGTTTTAGAGCGCGTTGAGTCGTTGCTCCGGGAAATGCGGGACCGGGTGAACTCGCTGCTTGCCCAGATGCAGTCTTCCGCCGCCGAGAAGGCCACCAGAGAAACTGAAAATCTGCAGATCGCCGGGCGCCTCATAGATTTGGAAACCGAACGCAATGCCTGCGAGGCCCGGGACAGTCTGTTGCAATTCGAATCCGAACAGGTGCGCGCGCGTCTGGCTGAACTGGACACGGCTATTCACGAAGTGCGCAACCTGCTCGACCAGGCTCGCGATCGCCGTGGTGAACTTTCGGCTGCTGCGGCCAAACTGCAATCCGACCAGCAATACATGGCGGAGACCTGCCTCAACGAGCTGGGTGTCGAGCGGCTGGCGCTGATGGCGGATGCCACGATTTCCATCGTCGCGGGTGAGCAGCTCTCGCTTGAAGATCAAGCCTATCGCGAAATGCGGACTCGGCTCGACGCCATGGGTCCGGTCAACATGATGGCCCTCGAGGAATACAAGGAAATCTCCGAGCGCCATGCCTTCCTGGAAACTCAGCGCAAGGATCTGTTTGACTCCATCGAAAACACCCTGGCCACGATCCGTGAGATTGATACTTTCTCGCGCCAGAAGTTCGCGGAAGCGTTTGCCAAGATCAATGAAAACTTCCAGGCCACGTTCCGTAAGCTGTTCGGTGGGGGGCACGCCTTTATGCGTCTCACCGACGAGGAAAATCATGCCGACAGCGGCATTGACGTTGTGGCTTCACCTCCGGGAAAGAAATTGCAAAATGTCCTGCTACTCTCGGGCGGAGAAAAGGCGATGACCGCGCTGGCCCTGCTAGTTGGTATTTTCCAATACCAGCCTAGCCCGTTCTGCATTCTCGATGAAGTGGATGCGCCGCTCGATGAAGCCAATATCGGCCGCTTCACTGAGCTGGTCAAAGAAATGAGCTTGCAAACTCAATTCGTGTTGATCACGCACAGCAAGAAGACCATGAGCATCGCACCCGTGCTCTACGGTGTGACCATGCAGGAGCCAGGAGTATCAAAGCTGGTTTCGGTGAGGTTCAGCGCGACGGCATAGCCTGGGAGGTTTCGCCGCACCGGCGCGAACCGAATTCTCTCTTGCTGCCGGTGCGGCTCGAAGCCTGGTGCCTTCCCGGATGGCGTCAATTCTGAACTGAGTTGCGGATGTTGGAACCGCCGAACTTTCTGCAGCGTGCCAAGATATCCTCTGCCGTCCTCAGTTTTTCCACAACGGCACTCCTTGAAAGCGCCTGTCTGACGGGCGATTCACCCGCTCCCAAAACTGTCAACCGGTTTGTATTCAAGCGCCAACGGATTAGTCCTAAATTTCTCCGTCGAGGCGTTGACAAAATTTTCTTAAGGACTAGAATACGCGACGTTTTCTGCCTGTAAAATTTCATCATGAGCCCCGAACTTCTCGATACCGTTCTTTTGCAAACTGACTTCCCGGACCTGGAACTTTACGCGAGTGGTAAAGTTCGCGACATCTACCGTTTGGTCGACGACCGTCTGTTATTCGTTGCTACTGACCGTATTTCTGCCTTTGATTATGTTCTGGCCACCGGCATTCCTCACAAAGGCCGTGTTCTCACCCAGATCTCTTTGTTCTGGTTTGATTTTCTGCGGGACCTGGTGGCGAACCACGTCATTACCGCAGAAGTTGCGCAATACCCCGCCGCGGTTCAAAAATATGCCGACCAACTGCGGGGACGCTCCATGCTCGTGGCGCGTGCGGGGATGGCGCCTGTGGAATGTGTGGTGCGTGGGTACGTTTCCGGTTCAGCCTGGAAAGAATACAAAACCACGGGCCGAGTCTGCGGAATCGAATTACCCAAAGGGCTGCGCGAGTCGGATCGCCTGCCGGAGCCCATCTTCACGCCCGCCACCAAGGCCAGTACGGGTCACGACGAGAACATCACTTTTGAAGAGATGAAACGTCTGGTCGGGACCGAGTTAAGCACGCGGCTGCGGGACCTCAGTCTGGCGATTTATCGCAAGGCGGCGGAATACGCGCTGGGAAAGGGCATCATCATTGCCGACACCAAGTTTGAGTTCGGTACGACGGCCCATGGGATAACCCTGGCCGACGAAGTGCTCACTCCGGACTCGTCGCGCTTTTGGCCGGCAGATAAGTACACGCCGGGGCAGGCTCAAGAATCGTTCGACAAGCAGTATGTTCGCGATTACCTGGAGGAAATCCGCTGGAACAAGTTGCCTCCCGCTCCAGCATTGCCAGGGGAAGTGACTCGCCGGACCAGCGAGAAATACACCGAGGCCTATTATCGGCTGACAGGCCGCAAGCTCGATGTGTAGCGGCCGGTTAGTGACAGGAAAGTCCGATGAACGCCGCTGATTGGATGATTCTGGTGGTCATCCTGGCGTCGATCATCCAGGCAATCCGCGCGGGCTTTTTCCGCGAGGCGTTTGGGGTTGTCGGTTTGGTCTTAGGCTACCTGTTGGCGGCCTGGAAGTATGGGTCGCTGGCGGGTTGGCTGGAAAGTTTTCTAAAGTCACAGGCGTTTTCGGAAGTTGCAGGATTTCTGATCATTTTCCTGGCGATCACCATCCTCGCCAGCGTAGCCGGACGAGTCGCCCGCTGGGCCGTAAAGGAATCCGGGCTCAGTTTCTTGGACCGGATTTTGGGCGGCGCTCTTGGCCTGGTACGAGGTTGTTTGGTGGTGGCCGTAGTGTTGATGGCAATGACCGCGTTTTCTCCCGCATCGCAGTGGTTACAGGACTCGCGGTTGGCGCCTTATTTTCTAGTCGTGGGACGCGCCGCCATTTGGGTGGCGCCGTCGGCAATGCGCGCCCGCTTTTATCAGGGGCTTGATCTATTGCATCACGCGGCGCAGCCGGGGGCGTCTCCAGCGTCGGCGAAGTAATGGGCCCCAGAGATTTCATGTTCGAAGAGCAGCGTTATACGAAGGCGAGTCGTCGCCGAGAAAGTGAGATGCCGTGAGAGATCAGCTCGAAGCCCTCATCATGCAGATGTACAAGAGCAACATTCTGTACAGCGAGGCGGTGCGGGAGTTTAAGAAAAAGTTCATTGTGACGGTCCTGCAGGAAAACAAGGGGAACCAGTGCCGCGCTGCCCGGGAGCTGGGTATGCATCGCAACACCCTGAGCCGGACGATTTCCGAGCTGAAGATCGATGTGCGTCAGTTGCGCGATGGCGTCCGCCGTCCGCCGCGCAGCGCCCGGCCCGTTACCTACGAGAAAAAAGCGACACGCTAAGTCGACAATTTATTTAGCAGAAGCCTTATAGAACAAAAGGCAGCCAGCATGGCTGCCTTTTGCTTCGCAGTTCCAAAGTTGACTAGTGGGCCGGATGATGGTGAACCGGTGGCTTCGCCGGTTTGGGAGCGGCTTTGGTGAGAAGCGCGCCCTTTTCCATCGTCATCACGAACGGATTCGCGGTGTAAGAAGCGGGTGTGCCCTCAAAGTCGAGCGGGGCGCCTTCTTTCGGCATCAACTTGGCGGGAATCGGTCCCGTCATGGTCAGCATGATGTCCGCCCGTTTGGCGTCGATGTCGTCCTGGCTGGCCGCAATCTGCAGTTCCGTGGGAGAAACCACCTGCAACACCGTGGCTTCCATTTGCAACGGCACGCCCTTGATGACGCTCCACACCTTGTCAGCATCTTCTGGCGCACCAGCAGAGAGCACCAACTCCCATTCTGCAAAACTTAATTTCTTGACCTCATCCGGCGTCTTATCCTTCACCAAATCGTGGGCCTGCTGGGCTGGTGTGGGAGGAACGTATTTCACGATATCGAAACCTGTCGGTGGCAGCGGCGTCGTGGCTGCCTGAGCCAGCAATTGGGTCCAGCCATCTTCCGAACCGTGGTACTTCACATACTTGCTGTGACCGAATTTGGTGATCTGGGCCTTACCGCCCGGATCGGTCACCAGGTTGGCAGCGCGGGCGATGAAGAAAAGGCCGTTGACGTCGTCTTCTGGCGTGCCCGTCAAATACGCCAAAGCCAGAGGATAGACATTCTCGACGTTGTTGGGGTCGGCTTCGACCGCGGCGCGAAGGTATTTTTGCGCGGAGGGATAGTCTTTCAGCTGAAGCGCGGAGAAACCTGCAACACTGCTCAGTAGGGCGCCGAGCTGCGCTTTCTGTTTGGCAAAATCAGCGTCCGAGGTGCCATCGGGTTTGGGCATATTGGGCAGAGCTTGCAGCCCACGTTCCGCGTGCTGTTTCGCATCCGCCCATTTCTGTCCGGCGCGCTCCAGATAAGCCAACAGGGCCAGGGCACGAACGTTATTCGGATTCACCGTCAGCAACCGGTTGGCGGCGTCGATGACTTTGGCCTGGTTGCCAGTCTGCTGATAGGCGCCCATGAGCAGATCCAGCGCATCTTCCTTCATGACGCTGTTCGGGTACTGCACCAGAAACGCCTCCAGGCCGCTGATTTTGGCGGCGGGGTCGGTTTGCTGGGCGGCCCCGACGTAGGCGTTGTACTCGGCCGGGTCCTTGATTTCCTTCTTCTGTGGTTGGGGCGCCGATCCTGCCGTCTGCCCTTGGGCTTGCGGTGCGGTTGTTTGACCACTGGCCACCGCAGCGAACGCCAGCACAATGGCCACTAGACTCGTCTTCATTCGCATGGCTCCTTGAAAACCTTGGGAAATGAGCGATTCACCATCGAACCCGGGCATCCCCGAGCACCATGGCTCGGGTTCCTCTGGCGCCTAAGCTCCAGCCGATCCACAAAAGCACCTTCACTGGCAACGCCGGTTTCAGCCTTGTGAGGAGTGCATTTCGGGTTTGCCGGATTATAAGGATGTACTTCGTCTATGGCAAGCTTACTCACACCCGGCCAGTACATTGCCTGTTAAGATGCGTAAACACGGCTTGCCAGATGGCTCGTCGAGCTGATCCTGACACTGGAGAGGACTTCTTGTGACAAAAAGTGCCACGCGCTCGCTCGCCGGCCAGGTTTCGGTCGTCACCGGCGCTGGACGCGGGATCGGCGCGGCCATAGCCCTCAAACTGGCTGAAATGGGCGCCATCGCCGTGCTCTGCGGCCGCCGCCGTGCTCCCCTCGAGGCAACCGCCGCCGCCATTTCAGGCGCGGCTGGAAGAGCAGACGTGCGAGAATGCGACGTCACTGACTTGCGTTCGGTGGAAGCTGTCGCCGCCCAGGTGGAACGGGCCTTTGGCCGCGTTGATATCTTGATTAATAATGCTGGAGTGGGCGCATTCAGCATGCCTCTCCACGAAATGCCACCCGATTCGTGGGAACAGGTAATCAATACAAATTTGAGAGGCGTCTACTACTGTATCCGGGCGTTCGCTCCTTTCATGATTCGTGCCCGCCAGGGCCACATCATTAATGTCTCTTCCCTGGCGGGAAAAAATCCCTTGCCTAACGGCGCGGCCTACGCGGCTTCCAAATGGGGGCTCAATGGCCTCAGCTACTCGGTCGCTGAAGAACTTCGGGCTTACAACATTCGTGTGGCCGTCATTTGCCCGGGTTCGGTTGATACCGAACTGAGCCCTCATTCCGGAAAAGATCCTAAAAAGTTGCTCCAGCCCGAAGATGTGGCTCACGTGGTGGCCATGCTCGTCACTCAAGCCCCGCAGTCCTTTGCCAGCGAAGTTTTGCTGCGTCCAACGCTAAAGCCCTAAAGGCCTGGGCCGGTGCTCGAACTCGCTTTTGTTACCTTCGTGTTGGGGGCAACCGCTCGATAGAAGCGATATCACTGGCCTTGCAATAAACTCGATCTTCCCCTCAACCGATCGTCACGAAGGTGAACCGAGGAGCACAGCGATGATGTCAGCCGGAGCGGCACCGGCCCCAACTGAGTCCGGTCTTCCGGCGCACAAAGGCGTCCCGGGAATCCAGTTCGTCCCCGGGTGGTCCTTCCTATTCTTTTGCTCCGGTTTTCCCGCGCTGCTCTATCAGATCGTGTGGCAGCGGTCCCTGTTCACCCTCTACGGTGTGAACATTCAGTCGGTAACCGTGGTGGTGACCGCCTTCATGCTGGGCCTGGGCCTGGGCAGCCTGGCAGGCGGGATGGTCTCCAAGCATCGTGAGTTGCCGCTGCTGGCGATTTTCGGGTTGATCGAATTGTCGATTGCCGGCTATGGCTTGCTCTCTCTGCGAATGTTTCACTGGGCGTCGGAATATACCGCCGGCGTGGGAGCGCTGCAAACCGGACTAATTGCCTTCGCACTTGTCGTCGTCCCCACCTTGCTTATGGGGTCGACTCTGCCGATTCTGGTTTCCTATGCTATCCAAACCTCCCGCAACGTCGGGGCCTCAGTGGGTTTGCTCTACGCGGTGAATACCCTGGGTTCGGCGGCCGCTTGCCTCTGCGCCGCTCTCTTCGTTATGCGAAGTCTCGGCGAACACGGCTCGGTAATGCTCGCAGCAGCGATCAACGCAATTGTAGGGCTCAGCGCTCTCGTGTGGCACGTAGTGAACAGGACGAAAAAACGTGCCGGCCCGGTCGGCAACGACAATGTCTTTGCCCAGGTCTCTGTCGCCGATTTCAACCCTCATGCATCAGTGCAAACTGCCGGCCAAGCCGCCTCAGCACTCCAGCTTAATTTTGGTTTTGCCCTGTTGATCGTGGGCACGGCAGGCTTTATTTCTTTGGCTTACGAGATGGTCTGGTACCGCCTGTTCTCTTACTACAATGCCGGAAGCGCGAAAAGCTTCGCCTTTCTTCTAAGCGCCTACCTTGCGGGCATCGGAATTGGCTCACTGGTGTGCCAGCGGGTATGCAAACGTACTCGGGCGCCGCGCGAATTAGTTCCACTGATCGTGGGATGCGTCCTCACCGCGACTGCCTTAGGCTTTCTGGCCGGTCCGCTGCTTTCGCGTGTCTTTTATTATGTGGCGAACTACGAATGGAGTTTCGCCCTGGTGGCTGTCGCCGCCGCCTGTCTCGGAGCGGTGTTTCCGCTCACCTGCCATCTTGCCGTGTCTCCCGATGATCGTGCAGGTTCTCGAATGAGCTACCTGTACCTTAGCAACATTATCGGATCAGCCCTGGGCAGCTTCCTTGTAGGTTTCGTCCTGATGGACGTTTTTCCGTTAAGGCGGATCGCGGTGCTACTGGCCTGGGCAGGCGTCGTTCTGGCCGTCGCCATTTTGTTCAAAGCGGAATTGCCACGCAGAGACATCGCAGTGGGCGTGATCACAGCTTCCGCGCTGGCGCTTTTCGTGGCGCTGGCCTCGGGCCGGCTCTTTGATGCGCTTTACGAGAGAATGCTATTTAAGGAAAATTATCCGCACGGTGCCCATTTTGCCGACGTAGTTGAGAACAAAAGCGGGGTCATCGCAACTACACCGGACGGAGTCGTCTTCGGCGGCGGAATTTACGACGGCCGCTTCAACGTCGACCTCATAAACGACACAAACTACATTCAGCGCGCCTACGCCTTGAGCTATTTCCATCCCAATCCCCGCGAGGTCCTGATGATTGGCCTATCTTCGGGATCATGGGCGCAGGTCCTGGCCAATCATCCACAGCTCGAACATTTGACCATCGTGGAGATTAATCCAGGATACCTGAAACTTATTTCTAAACATCCTGAAGTTGCAACCCTGTTGCGGAATCCCAAAGTCCATATCGAAATTGACGATGGGCGGCGATGGCTGGTCCGCAATGCCAACTGGAAGTTCGATGTGATCGTGATGAATACGACCTATCACTGGCGGGCCCACATCACGAATCTGCTATCCACCGAGTTCCTGCATCTTATCCGCCAGCATTTGGCGCCGGGCGGCGTCGAGTTCTTTAACACCACGGGATCGAATGAAGTGCAGGCGACGGCGCTCAGCGTGTTTCCTCACGGAATGCGCCTCGCGAATTTTATGGTGGTCAGTGACAGTCCTTTACAGTTAGACGAGGCACGCTGGGAGCAAATCCTGACCCACTACAGCATCGACGGAAGGCCGGTGTTCGACTTGTCGCTACCAGCGCATCAGGACAGGCTACGAAAGGTGCTCAACATGGCGGACACCATGGACGTGGACATTCCCAGATTTATGACTCTCGAATCGGCGGAACAGGTTCGCGAACGTACCCGCCAGGCCCGCATCATTACCGATGACAACATGGGGACCGAATGGTCGCAATGAGCGTGCAGCGCCCGCTCTTTATCGGCTGCACGGGTGTCGCGTTTCATTTCTTGAACAGGTTTTCGAATGCTTTGCGCGCGTCGTCCCCGCGCCCGGCGCTGGGCGTTGAGGTCTCTTTCTCCACCATCACGCGCATGGAATAGAAGCTGCATTCGTTGCGTTGGTCCTTGCGCGGAATGCGTTCCGGAATGGGCTGCATGCATTCAAATCGGCTGGAAGGATCGAAATACGTGCACTGCTTGCAGGAATGTAGCTCGAAGCCGCACTTGGGGCAGCGCGCCGCTGGGTCAGATGTCGGCTGCAACACGGTTCCACACTGCGAACAGCGGGAGACGCTCCGCGTCGCCGCCATTTGCAGGGGTCGCGGACCGAACGTGTCTTTGCGCACCGGCTGTTCGCCGCCAGACTTTTTCTGCGGCTCTTCCCGGGTGTCCTGATATCCGCGTTGCCGATACTTGCGGTCTGACACAAGGCCCTCCGCTACGGTTGCATTGTCTCGCTTGCGCTCTTCGCCTGCAAGCCTGGAAAGCAACTGCTGCACCGCGCTTCTCATCGTAAGCCTACGCCATTCGTGGGCCCCGAGATTGTATTTCCATATCGCGGGTGCTACCATTCGCGTGGTGTAATTGTGAGCGACGGAGGTCTAGATATGTCTGAACGCAATGGCAACAGCTTCCTCTGGTTTCTTGCCGGCATGGGCGTGGGGGCTCTGGTGGGCGTTCTGTATGCGCCGCGCTCGGGCAACGAGACCCGCGATGTGCTGCGTGCCAGGGCCGATGAGGGCCGGGAATACGTGCGTGCGCGCGCACGCCAGGCGCGCGAGCAGGCGGCCGATTGGGTCGACCGTGGCCGCGAAGTCGTGAACCAGCAAAAGGAACAGTTCCGCTCGGCTTTTGAAGCCGGCAAACAGGCCTACCAGGAGGCCACGACCGCCGAAGGTAGCGGGTCACAGAATTTGTGAGATAGCGATTCCCTGCTGCGTCCGCTCACTCAGTTGACCGAGCAGAGGAACACTTCATGACGGATTACCTGCCCATCTTCGTTGGCGTGACTGCTGCCGCGGTTGTGCTCCAAGCGTGCATTCTGGTGGCCATGTACCTGGCGGTCCGGAAAAGCACCGCCCGAATCGAAGCCCTGGCCGCGGAAGTCAAGACCAAGGTTCTGCCAACTGCCGACACCGTGCAGGCGACGCTGGTGGAAATGCGTCCCAAGGTCGACAGCATCCTGAGCAACGTAAATGAGACTAGCGAAATTGTGCGCGGGCAGATGGCGCGGCTGGATGCTACGGTGAACGACGTTGTGGATCGCGCACGCTTGCAGGTAATTCGCGCCGATGAGTTGCTCACCCGCACCATGGACCATGTGGAAGAGACGACGGAACTGGTGCACAACACGGTGATTTCACCGGTGCGTCAGCTCTCTGGATTGATGCAGGGATTAAGCGTCGGCTTCGACGCACTGCTGGGCTCCCGGCGGCGCAGGCGGAACTCGAACAGCGTTCCGCAGGACGAAATGTTCATCTAAACCGCGAGCGTCTACTGTTCCACTACCTTGAGAATAAGCTGTGTCCCGCTACCCAGGTGAACGTTCTCGTTAGCCGAGCTGATTGTGGAACCCTGCGCGGTGCTCGCCAATGAAATTCCTTTCATTCCTACAACACCCATGCTGGTCGGTCCCAGCGGGGGTGCTGAGTTTCGGTTGGGGCCGTTGTCCAGCCCGGCGCCAGCCCCCGAACCCACTGGTCGAGGAGGATAGCCGGGATTTCCACTGCGCCCAGCACCTCCCATTGTGTCTGGCAGGCCACCTCCAAGGGGTGGCATCCCGCTTGAGGCGTCAGTGATGCCGTCGCTGCTCGTACCCGAGAGCTGCAAGGGCGCACCCAGCGCCTGAATCGTGGCTTTCAGCGGAATCTCGCCTCCGTGTTTTAAAACCACGCGATCAAACGCGATCTCCACCGTGGAGGCGGGCGCTTCCTTGGTTCCTGCCTTGGCGTCGGTTATGTGCCCAATGATTTTCGCGCCTCGCGGAATCACCACTTTGCCGTGCGCGAGCATATCCATCGTCACCCTGGCTTCAACCTTATCGTCCGTCTTGGCTTTTCTGACATCGAGCGACTTAGCCAGCTCAGCTACAAGAACTTCGCCGGAGGCGATCGGGCTTGCTGCGGCCTTGTCTGTGGGGCCCGTCGCCGGGGATGCCGCAGGGCTTTGGGCCATTGCCATAGTTGCCAGAAGGGCTGCGGCCAATACCGTAACCAGGGCTCCTCTCATGCACATTCCCCTTTAGTTCTTTCGTCGAACTCTCATCATGTTGGATGCCAGATGCGAAGAAGACTTTGCCACAAACTTAAAACGACATTCCCTTATACGATCCAGCCGCCGCCCACCACTAATTCGCCGTCGTAGAAAACAGCCGCCTGACCGGGCGTAATCGCCCGCTGCGCTTCGACGAATGTTGCCAGGATTTCGTCCGCGCCGGACTTCTCAATGACCGCCGCGGCAGCCTGATGCCGATGGCGAATCTTGATGGAAACCCGCATCGGCTCGCGAAGATCGTCCACCGAGATCCAGTTCAAGCGATGCGCCCGCAGAGTCCGCGAGTAAAGCTCTTCCTGCGCGCCCACCACGACTTGACGCGAATCGCCCTTGATCTGAATCACGTAAAGCGGCGTGCCCGTGGCCACACCCAATCCCTTGCGCTGGCCCACTGTGAAGTTGTGGATGCCGTTATGTTCGCCGAGGGTTTCCCCAGCCGTGGTCACCAGCTCGCCTGAGGTATCCGGCAGTGCCTCGCCCTGTTCTCCGAGATAAGCATCCAGAAAATTCTTATAATCGCCGCCGGGCACGAAGCAGATTTCCTGCGAGTCCGGCTTCTCGGCCAGCGCCAACCCGTGCTGGCGCGCGAGTTCCCGGACCTGAGGCTTGGTCATCCCACCCAGAGGAAACAAAGTCCGGCTGAGTTGCTCCTGCGTCAAGCCAAACAGAAAATAAGTCTGGTCCTTGGCCAAGTCCGTCGGCCGCTTGAGCAGCCATCGCCCGCCCGTCTCATCAAATTCAACCTTGGCGTAGTGACCCGTTGCTACTGCGTCCGCTCCGATTTGCCGGGCGACAACCAGCAACTGGTCAAACTTCAAGTGGTTGTTGCACAAGCTGCACGGGATCGGCGTCCGCCCAGAGAGATATTCCTCCACAAACGGCCGTACCACGTCGCGCTCGAACCGTTCTTCCTGATTGACCACGTAGTACGGGATGCCGATCGTCTCCGCCACGCGCCGCGCATCGTAGACGTCGTCCAGCGAGCAGCAGCGGCCCTGCACCGCCTCCGGCATGCCGGGATGCCCAGCCAGCCGCCGCTGGTTCCATAGCTGCATAGTCAAGCCGACGATGTTATGCCCCTCGGCGCGCAGCATGGCCGCCACGGTGGAGGAATCAACTCCACCCGACATGGCAACGGCGATGGTCTTAGGGGGCATGTCGGTATTGTAAATGGAAGTGGGCCAACCCTCCGAAAACCGCGACAATGTATCCCGAGACAGAGAGCCAAGGCTCCCTCCAAGGGTTATACTTCGCGTAGCTCTAGGCGGGCTCCCGGCGCACCAAGTATGTCGAGCGAAACTTCCGATCTGAACGTGTTCATCCTTGGGGCAGGATTCTCTAAGGATGCCGGAGCTCCGCTAGTGCGGGAGTTCTTGGACGTCTCGCGGCTTCTACTTGCTGATCCGGACTCGGGCCTCGACCCCGAGGAAAAAGATCTCTTCCGTAGGGTTTTCGACTTTAGAAAGGAAGTGGCGCAGGCGCGGGAGAAGTTCCGAATCGACCTTGACGACATCGAGCAGTTATTTGGCCTGGTGGAGATGTCCCATCGGTTGGATCGTAATTCCGTTGCAACACGAGATGCAACCGTCTACTTGATAGCAAAGACGCTCCAGCTCGCGATCCAGCGCAATCAAAGAAGGCCATGGATTCGGCTCACGTCACACCATGACTACCGGACCGTGAACCTGCCCTGGCACAGCGTGGTCCCGGTCGAACCGCAAAGTTCGAATATTTTCCACTGCGATATGTACAACCACTTCGCCCTCCTGCTGTCGGGCATTTACGACGACCCCCACAAGTCGGTGTCTCGATCCAACGTGGTAATAAGCTTCAATTACGACCTGGTGCTCGATGATGCACTGCGGAGTATCCACGTCGCGCCTTCCTATGGTCTTCCAAACGCCGTTATCGAGGACCAAATTGCTTCTGAGTGCGCCAGGAGCATCTCACTATTAAAGCTCCATGGTTCGACGAACTGGGCAATTTGCAAAAATGAAGGCTGTGACGCCCTGCACATCTTAGACAACAAGTTCACCGAAGATCCGAGAGCCTTCCGCACTAAACCTTGTGCCAAATGCGGTCGCTCTGGCTTGGGACTGCTTCTGGTTCCGCCCTCTTGGGACAAGAGCGAACATCACGGTGTCATTCAACCGGTTTGGCGAAGTGCGGTCGAGGCTCTGAACAAGGCTAACCGGATATGCATCATAGGGTACTCAATGCCCGAAACTGACTCTTTTTTCAAGTTTCTTCTAGCGCTCGGTCTAGCAGAGAACCAGCAGCTCTACAAGTTTGTGGTCGTCGATTTGAGCCCCATCGCAGGCCCTCCATTTGGGAGGCCTGAGGGGGAACCGCAGAAACAGACAATTGAAGAAAGGTACCGACAAATGTTGGAAACGCTGTTTGTCGAACGACGATTTGAGTTCCATAACCGTGGGTTCGCTGAGTTCCTGACTTCCGGAAATACCGCCCTCGGGCGGGCGGAGACGATAACGACCGTTGGGCGGAAATAGCGACGAGCAGAGCAGCGTCTCTGCCAGTAGCGGGTCGATATCTTGCGAGATTCTTCCAGAAGTGTACATCCAGCGGAGGGCGGGTTACCGCAAATGATTACAGGCACCGAGATCAACGAGCTGGGCGAGTGGGGCCGCAAGATCATTGAGATTTACATGACTTGGTACACGTTCTTCTTTACCGCAAACCTAGTGATAATGGGATGGTGCTTCGGCAAGGAATCGCGGAGCCATGATCGCAGACCGCTGATCTTTATTGCCGGGCTCTTTTCTTTTCTGAATTTGATGGGTGCAGTGTCTACTATGAGGGTCGGTTGGTCGGTCGCGCCGGTTGCTCCTAAACAATTTCAGAACCTAATTGTTTGGTCCGCGTGGATTAACACATCGGCTCTTGTTGGCACTGCGGTCGTATGGCTTTTGCTGATACGAAACCTGCGGAAGAAAACGCCGTAGCGACTCGTTTGTGTTCAAAGCGTAGCAGTCTATTAATCCGCTAATCCGCAGGATGACCCCTCTTTATTGCTATATTGACCATTACAGCTTAAATAGCTAAACTAGCCATTATCGGGAGCTATTATTTATGCCTGCCTCAGACAAACCTCGCGCCCTAGTCACTGCCACCGAAGCCAAGAACACCTTCGGTCACCTGCTGGAAAAGGCCATGCAGGGCGGCGTCGTCGTGATCACAAAGCACGACGCACCCAAAGCCGTCCTGATTTCCATGGATGAATACACCGCTCTCTCCAACGCCTCTGAATCCCGGATCAATACCCTGAGCGCTGAGTTCGATTCCCTTCTCATGCGCATGCAGGGGCCGAGAGCCCGGAGTGCGATGAAAAGCGCCTTCCATGCTTCGCCCAAACAAATCGGTAAAGCAGCCGTCGCGGCCGCCCGGAAACGTGGCTAAGCTGTCTCGGGTCTCCTGCATCTATGTGCTGGCGGGAACCAATGGCGCCGGCAAGAGCAGCCTGATGGGGGCAATGTTGTTGCAAGAAGGTGTCGAGTACTTTGACCCCGACCACGCCGCCCAGCGCATATTGTCCGCCAATCCCGGAATATCACAAGCGGAAGCCAACAGCGCGGCCTGGCACCAAGGCAAGCGGCTGCTTGAACGCGCCATCACTGAAAAACTGGATTTTGCCTTCGAGACCACGCTTGGGGGAAAGACAATTGCCAATCTCCTCGACCAGGCGCTCTCGCAAGGAATTGAAGTCAGGATTTGGTACGTCGGTCTGGAGGGTGTCGAGCGCCACATTGCCCGTGTGCGCTCCCGGGTGGCGAAGGGCGGACACGACATTCCAGAAGACAGAATTCGTGAACGATACATCCAGAGCCGGCTCAATCTGATCCGGGTACTTCCCCGATTAACCGAGCTTCTGGTCTATGACAACAGCGAGGAAGCCGATCCCCGAACCGGCGCGGCGCCTGAACCGCGCCGCATTCTTCGCATGGTTCGCGGCCAGGTGCGAGAAACGGGCGAACTGATTCGCGTTCCCCTGTGGGCAAAACCGATTCTCGCAGCGGCTCTGACGCTGGGGGGGCTGAGTCTTTCGACCAGTTCGCTGGTTGCGTAAGCGGCCACGATGGCCTCCGAATTTGGCTAAGGTCCCGATTTGGCAACAGCCCGAGATCCAGAGCGCACCAAAGGACGTACTTCCCTTTTTTCGAAATCAAATGCCATGTTAGCCTGCGGAGAATATATCCCCGGAGATTTCGTATGTCGCGCTCGTTATTGCTATGCGTTCTCGTGGTCAGTGCGGCAAGCAGTGGTTATGCCTTGCCTCCCGGCAAAGCCCCGAAAGATCAATCTAAGTCGGCAGATCAAGCACAATACGTTCGTCCCAGCGACCCGTCCCTCTACGTCGGTTCGGAAGTATGCAAGACCTGTCACGAAGATATGCCCGCGAAAGGCTTCTTCAAGAACTATGAGGCATCGCCCCACTTCGCGACCACGCTCGACACCAAGAAAGGGCCGGAATGGCAGGGATGCGAAGCCTGCCATGGTCCCGGCAAGGCGCACGTTGAGGCAGGCGGCGACCCCACCAAGATTTTCACGTTCAAAAATGCTTCAGCTCGCGAAATCAGTGCGCGCTGTCTCGACTGCCATCAGTATGGCGAGGAACACAGCAACTACGGCCGCTCCGCGCACCTGCAAAACAATGTCAGTTGCACCGATTGCCACGATCCCCACCACGCCAAAGAGGGTCCGCTCTTGATGAAGGAAAAGCAGCCGCAGCTTTGTTACGGCTGTCATCTCGAGACCAAACAGCAATTCAACCGGCCCTTTCACCATCGTGTGAACGAGGGGTTGGTGCAGTGCAGCGACTGCCATAATCCGCATGGCGGATTCCTGACCCAGCAATTACGCGCCACCTCGTCGCAAGATGCGGTGTGTTTGAAATGCCATACGGAAAAGGCCGGGCCGTTTGTGTACGAACACCTGGTGGTTAAGACCGAAGGTTGCGTGGCGTGCCACGTGCCCCATGGCTCGTCGAATCCGCGGCTCCTGAAACGCAGTCAGGTCAATCTTATGTGCCTGGAGTGCCACTCTTTCAATGTGGATGCCGGCGCGCCATCGATTCCGACCTTCCATAACCAGGCGCAGAAATACCAGGCCTGCACTTTGTGCCACGTAGCTATCCACGGCTCGAACTTCAGCAACGTGTTTTTCAAATAGGTGCGCAAATGCGAAATACGCTGCCAACCACGATGCCAACTAGGAAAAAACCCGGAAACGTTGCTTCCCTTGCAGGCAGCGCATGGCTATGTTTCGCCCTGATCACGGTTTTCCTCGGATTACGCGCGGGGGCGCAAGACGAGGAACAGAAGGGCGTGGATCAAGGCAACTACAACATCAAACAGTCGATTGAATTCGGCGGCCGGCTGACCAGTACCCGGGGCGATACAGCAACCTACGATACGTTCGTAAATCTGCAGCAAGGCCCGCGGCTGCTGGGATTCACCACTGAGATGCAGTCGCTGAATCATCACGGCACGCTGTTCGACCGGTTGGACTTGAGCAATTTCGGGTATGGCGGCGATCCCAACGATGTTTCGCGGCTGCGCCTCAGCAAGAACCGGTGGTACGACTTTGACGCATTGTTCCGGCGCGACGAAAATGCCTGGAACTACTCCCTGCAGGCGAACCCGTTGAATCCGACGACGCCCTTCACCAATGGACCGGCGGGATACGGCGGATCCATCTGTACGAGTTGCGTCGTCAGCAATTCACCCCACCTGTTCGAAACCCGCAGGCGCATGAGCGACTACAACCTGCTCCTGCGGCCAGAATCGAAGATTCGCTTCCGGCTGGGATACTCCCGCAGCGTAAACGACGGGCCCTCCTTCACCACCATCCATCAAGGCACAGAGCAGTTGCTTTTTCAGGATACGCGAGACACCGTCAACGCTTATCGCATGGGCGTTGATTTCAAGGTTCTCCCCCGGACGAACATCAGCTACGACCAGATTTTGAGTTATTACAAGGGAGACACCGGGCAAACCGACAACAATCAGACCTTTGCCCTGCCTAACGGAACGGGCGGTCGACCTGGGGGTCTCGTTCAATTCCGGAGCGGGTCAGCCCTGCAGCGGGACCTTCCTGACCGGCGGCGTGGTCAACCCGACCTGCAGCGCCT
The DNA here is from genome assembly GCA_963759395.1 of uncultured Acidobacteriota bacterium. GTDB lineage: Bacteria > Acidobacteriota > Terriglobia > Terriglobales > Acidobacteriaceae > CAVWZH01. The sequence continues at coordinate 2,529,925 of CAVWZH010000007.1, forward strand.
ACATCAACTACCTGCGTCACGGGCGCACCCGGACCAACTCGCCGACCGAACAATTGAGCATGCAATCAAACTATTTCAAACGTTGGGACGTGTCGGCAAAATTCAGCTATACCGCTGGAGACATGAACGTGTACGACTGGATCGAATCTCTAACCGGCCGCGAGGCGCGGACCAATCTCTCTAACCAGGCCAATAGCGGACCCGTCTTCGGTCGGCACGTGTCGGCAAACGCCGATTTCGGGGCCACCTGGCACATTACCGATCGATTGAGCTTTGTAGACTCATTCTACTTTTCAAATTGGCACAATCCCGCGCAATTCGATAACTCCAGCTGCTCGTTTTTCAGCCCTAACCTGGTCACGGCTCCAAACTTTTTTACCCCTTCCGGCTCGCTGCCTCTGTCAATCCCATGCGTGCCGCCCGCCAACGGTGTGGCAGGGACCCCTGTGCACGGCAGTTCCTCCGGTCCTGACATTTCCTTTGCAATCTCGAGTTTGTTCCTGAAACAGGATGAAAAGACGAATACGGCGCAACTCGATTATCAGTTCTCCCAGCGGCTCGGCATACGCGGCGGCTTTCGCTACCGGCATCGCGAGATCGATGACAATGACTACGAGACCACTACGCAGATATTTTTCCCCAGCAAGGCAAATCGCGGCGCCTGCGCTCTGGCCAACGGGCTGCTTCCTCAAGGCTGCACCGCGATTGGCGGTGGCGTATTCGCCTTCATCACACCCAATCCGGCGGCCAGTTTGGACGAAACGTTGATCAACGAATATGCGGGGCTATTCGGCATCTGGGCAACGCCCGTGAACCATATGAGAGTCAGTTTCGACACCGAACTGATGAGTGCGGACAACTCTTTCACCCGTATCAGCCCGCGCCAGACGCAACAATACCGGCTCCGCACCACCTACAAGCCTACTGAGCGAGTGGACTTGAGTGGGTCGGTCACCCTCTGGGAAGGCCGCAACAATGTCACCGAAGTGGACAATCTGCAGCACAACCGAGTGTATGCGGTTTCGGCAGGCTTCCAAGCGAGCGAGAAAGTCGAGTTGGAGGTCGGCTACGACTACAACGATGTTTTCTCGCAAATTCTGATTTGTTTCACCAGCAGCGCGGCTACGACCGGCCCGCCAACCGTCACTTGCACCGGAGTGCCGGGCCTGGTGCAAGAACTCTCGATTTACACTAACAAATCGAATTTCGGTCACGTTGATGCCGCGTGGACCCCTTATCGGCGACTAACGGCGCGCCTGGGCGCCAACCTGACTGGCACCTCCGGCAGCGCACTGATCAGCATCACCCCGAATGCCCCTTCTGGGCCGCTTGACTCGAAGTACATGCAGCCCTTCGGCGGTATCGACTATCGTTTCGCCCAGGACTGGACCGGTAAAGCGTATTGGGGCTATTACGGGTACCACGAAGACGAAAGCAACGTGGTGCAGGATATTTTCGCGCCCCGAAATTTCCACGCGAATCTGATAACGCTTTCGTTGCGATACGCATTCTAGAGTGCCGGCAGTTGGCCCGAGGTCGCAGCCCACTCACTCTCAGTAATTCTTGGGCTGCGTCAAACTGAACCAATTCCCGAACGGATCTTTGAATACTGCTTCCACGCCGTAGAACTGCGGCACGAGGGAATGATCCTACCGTGGCGGAACACTGGGCGGCAGAGCTTTCAAAGGGCGTGTTGTCTGCCAAAGCTCGTACAGATAGCCGTCGGGGCCGCGGAAATAGATCCAGGCTTCTGATTCGTCGCCAGAGACTTCTGTCATGAACTCGACGCCCTGCGACTGCAGCTCGTCCCTTGCGACGCGCACATTCTCCACTTGAAAACCCAGAACTGGGCAAGCGTGAAGCTGATAGTAACGGCTCTCCGGACCGAAGACCTCGAACAGCTGCCCGGAAGGCAGCTCAAACTGCACCAGGCCGTTACCTTCGTCGAATGAGGGACAAGCCCAGGATGTCCGCAAAGAAGTGCTCGGTCGATTTCAGGTCGGCAGTTCGCACACCTGCCCATGTGTAGCCAAGCACACGCATTGGGTCTCCTTCCTGCAGGCCGTCAGGCTAACATGCTGCCTCGAAACTCGTTCCCCAGAACCCTCAAAAGGTCTGAGTACTCAGCCAGAGTTCAGCTTTTTCCGCGAAACTGAATGATTTTCCCCCGGTCGCGTTTTGAAGGTCGGCCTGCGGGTAACGGTTCAAACTGCCTCATCGCCTTTCGTTCGGCAGCCGCTTTCAGACGCTGCTCGCGGCTGGCCTCGGTCTCCCGGTAGAGAGTCTGCGCAACCGATGCCGGGCCACGGACCTCGCTGAGCTGCACGACTTCCAACTGAAACTCTCCGCCATCATTGGTCACTTGCAGCATGTCTCCCACGCGGACCTCGCGGGCAGCCTTAGCCTCCTGCCCGTTGCATCGGACTCGGCCAAGACCACAAGCGCGCGCGGCCAGGGCCCGCGTCTTGAAGAATCTGGCGGCCCAAAGCCACTTGTCCATTCGCACGGAGAGCATGAGCTATTTTCTACAGGAAGATCGGCTCAGCGAACGGACCAGGCTAGCGAATGACATGGATGCGAATTCGCTAGTATTTCGGCTCTTCCAGGATCGTCAGCGCGTATAAACCGGCGCTTTCAGCGCAAGCCTGCGGAGCCAGGCAAGCCCGGTCTCCCAAGGACAGACCGAGCGCGCGGGTTTCGGCGACCAAGCCGCAGGCGATTTTTGCCTGTTCAGCGGTAAAGGGCACGGCCTGGCGAATGGGACTGATCGTGTCTTGCTAAGCTTCCTCAGGGTCGATCCGCCATGGCTTACCAGTTTAGCATGCACCTCATGCCAGATTGACCGTGCTGCTGGCAGGCACGGTGCGAGCAGTTCGGGCGTTAGCTTGTCAGCCCCCGCCTCATTGTTGAGCACTGCAAGCAAGGCGGAAGCGTCGAGTACGATGCTACTCACGCTGGGCCGCCTCCCGGCGTTCGGCAAGAAGTTCGTTTACCAGTGATCTGCCGGGCTTTACATACTTCAGCCGTATTGCTGCTGTGCCCGAATTAGGCGGCGTCAGGGTGGTGATACGTAACTCGTCATCCTCGATCCGCAACACGACTTCATTCCAGCATTAATACGTGCGAGGGCCTGCGAAAGGGCTCCGGAAGAACACGCCGCGCCCGTGGAAACCGCCAGTCCTTTCAGGTCGAGCGCAATCACCAGAGCTTCGCCTTCGATGTAGTCAAAATAGATATTCGTGGTATGCGGGACTCGAGGCGCGCCAGCGCCGTTCACCCCTGTGGCTTCAACCTCGCCCAGAATCGTCCGTTCGATTCGGTCGCGGAGCTCTGCCATGAGCGCCATGTCGCCCCGCACAAACGCCTGCGCCGCGATCTCCGCTGCTTTTCCCAAACCCACAATTCCCGGCACATTTTCCGTGCCCGCCCGCCGCGAGCGTTCGTGGCTGCCGCCATAAAGCATTGGTTCCAGCAGAGTTCCCTTGCGCACGTAAAGCGCGCCCACGCCTTGTGGCGCATGCATCTTATGGCCGGAGATCGAAAGCAAATCGCAGCCCAGCCGCTTCACATCGATTTCCACTTTTCCTGCGGCCTGTACCGCGTCGGTGTGGAAATAGACATCGGCCTCAGCGGCAACTTTGCCAATTTCTTCCGCCGGCTGCAGCACGCCGGTTTCGTTATTGGCCATCATGATGGTGATGAGCTTTGTGTTCGGCCGCAGAGCGCGTCGCACTTCGTCGGGATCCACTACTCCCCGCCCATCGACCGGAACGTAGCTCACTTCGCGGCCGTCACGCCTTCAAGACGCTTGCAGGAATTCAAAACAGCATGATGTTCAATCGTTGAACTGATGACGTGATCGCCGGGACGAGCGAGTCCGAAAATCGCCAGGTTGTCGGCTTCGGTGCCTCCGCTGGTGAACACAATTTCCGAGGCGTGGCAGGCTAACAGTTCAGCCACCGACGCTCGCGCGCGCTCCACCGCTGCCCGCGTCTCCTGCCCGTGATGATGAATCGACGACGCGTTGCCGAAGTGCTCCGTAAAGTAAGGCCGCATGGCCTCGAGTACTTCCGGCAGCACCGGCGTGGTGGCGTTATTGTCGAGATAGACGCGCTTCATGTCGCCTCATTTTCATTTTACGCTCGCCGCCAGCCCGGCTTTCTCATGCTTGCCGGCGTGTTACTAAAGTCCTCTTGATCCCGCTCTGGACAAGGCTTTCAGCGGATCGACCATGTGGAAGACGGTTTCCCTTGGAGAATCGGGGTGTGAAATCACTTTCACACCCGGCTTTTTGCCCCGCTTAACTTCAACGCTTTCAGTTCGCGGCATTGGCGGGGCAATTGCTTCTATGGGATGTGGCAAGCAGTAGTTAAGTAGCCATTAAGTAACAGTTACCGAGGGCCAAAAGCATGCGTTTTACTCGCATTTCGCCGGTTATTCTTCTCCTCGTCGCATTCGCGGCCACACCCGTCTTTGCCGATTCGCGTCTACATGAAATTTGTTGGCCCAGGCGGCAACAACTCGGGTGGAGTCTATACGTACCCGTACAATTTCTCGATCAATAACAGTCCCACTTACACGCCGCTCGTCTGCGACGCGTTTAACAACGAGATTACCCAGGGTGAAAGCTGGTGGGCCACCGTTACTCCGCTGCTCAACGCCGGCGGAATGTGGGGCAGCACCGACTTGCTCGACTACAAAGCCGCTGGGCTGATTTTTGAGGGCATGGCTGGGGGTTGGATTGATCCGAACGCCGGCAACTGGGCCATCTGGGGACTGTTCGCACCCAACGCGAAAACCAACTCGGCCTTTACCGGCAGCAACGCGGCCTGGCTGGAAAGCAACTATCTGAACCAGGCGGCCAACGATCCCGACAGTGCGTTCAACGGACTGGTAATCTATACGCCGGTCGACGGCTCCCAGAGCTGGGGCGGAACTCCGCAAGAGTTCATCGGATACTGCTCCGTGCCAGAACCGGGTTCTTTGACTCTGATGGGATTGACGTTTGCGACTCTTCTGGGCGCCATAATTTACAAGAAGCGCCCGGTCGCCAAACCAGTAGCGGTAGCGTAAGCACAGGTTCGGCACAGACTTGGACCGAGGCATTCAGTGGCGCCGCGTTTCGCGCGGCGCCACAGCTTTTGAGAGACCTCACACTCGACGCAACTTCCTACGGCTTCGATTGCAAATCCGGCTTGTCGGTGTCCAGGTCCACCGGGACAGAAACGTGCTCGTGGACAATCAGCCACTTGCCCTTTAATCTTTTTGTAGACATCAGTCACGCGTACCGTGAGGTCCACCGGATCGCCCTTCTTCAACTTCCCAGTTACGTGCTGAATGCTATGGCTGTACGCCAGACCATGGCCGTCGGTCGTAACAGCCAGGTCGCTTAGCACGAAGGTTATCGGACCATCAAACAGATCAAGTGTGTTCTGCCAGTCTTTTTTGTAAGCGTCAAAACCAACATACTGGCGCGGCGGGACTACATCAAACACTAAAAGCTGGTCGCCGGGCGCGTAGATTTTCATGATCGCATCCAAATCTTTGTTGTTGAACGCGTCCTGGAAGCTTTGTGCCAAAGCTCTGATCTGCGCCTCATCGTTCGCTTTACCAAATGACGGAGCAGTAAGGCTGCACAAAACTACAACCAGAAGCGCGAGTACCAGAGTCCCTGTTCGTCTCATGGATGCTCCTCCTCTTACTTAGGTTTTTAGGGATTTCAGCGGTGCCCATTATAGGCGCACCGGATTTTCGTTGGGCTTTCCACTCATCGTGCAGGACTACCGGAGTTCGATGGGCACGTAGCGCTGCGGGTAGGATGGCCCAATGTAGTCTGCCCGCGGCCGGATCAGCCGATTGTCATCAAGCTGTTCGATCACGTGCGCGGCCCAACCGCCAATGCGCGAGATCGCAAACACAGGCGTGAATAGATCCACATCAATGCCCAAAGTGTGATAAGTGGAGGCAGAATAGAAATCGACATTTGCATTCAGCCGCTTCTCCGCCTTCACGAACTGCTCAATTTGTTCCGACATCTCAAACCACTTGCTCTGGCCGCTGGCCTGCCCCAGGTCGCGCGCCATTTTCCGCAAGTGGGTAGCCCGGGGATCCTCAGTGTGGTAGACACGATGCCCAAAGCCCGAAATTTTCTTTTTCTGCGCCAGCATGTTCTTGACGTGCTGCACCGGATCCGTGCCATTCCGATTGATCTCAACCAGCATGTGAAACACCGCTTCGTTTGCGCCCCCATGCAGCGGTCCTTTGAGAGTGCCGATCGCCGAGGTGACAGCGGAGTGCATGTCAGAAAGCGTCGCAGCCGTCACCCGTGCTGCGAAGGTCGAAGCGTTGAGCTCATGGTCTGCATGCAAAATCAGGGCGATATCGAGGGCGCGTTCCGCCGTAGCCGATGGGCGTTCTCCACTCAGCAGCAGCAGAAAATTGGCCGCGTGGGAGAGCTTTGGATCCGGTTCGACCACGCTCTTCCCTTTCCGCACGCGGTCGTACGCCGCCACTACCATGGCAATCTGCGAGGTCAGCCGGATCGCTTTGCGAATATTGGCCTCGTGGTCGTTCTTCTTGTCGTCCGCATCGTAAAACGAGAGCATCGAAACTGCCGTCCGCAGCACGTCCATGGGTTGAACGTGCTGGGGCGTCTTGCGCAGCAAAGCGATGATCGCCGGATCGATTGTGCGTTCTGCTGCTAACCGTTCCCGCAGCGATTTGAGTTCGCTTTGCGTGGGCAGCTTGCCAAACCATAGCAAGTAGCAGGTCTCTTCAAATGTGGAATTTTCCGCGAGTTCATGAATGTCGATGCCGCGGTACGCTAGAACGCCTTGATCCCCATCGATGTAGCAGATGCTGGAAGTGGTCGCGACCACGCCCTCCAGTCCTTTGGGGGCGCGCGCGGCAGTCAGGCTGGACATGAAACCTCGCTCGAGTCGTTGGATTTCTGTTGTGGCTGCACACGAATAAACACGCCCGCGCGTGCGGTCGCAACCCACTTTTATACGCTAAACGCAGCGGAGTTTCCAAGCCGGGCGCGGCGCCCGAGCAAATCGCAAGTACGCGTGGGCTCTCGATTTCGGCCGCGTCTTGGTTATACCCAAAGGTACATTCCCTTCGGGAAACCAATACGGCTTCCTCCGATTCCCGAGTACAATCTAACGATGCTGCGGGGAAAGCCGACCATTGCCCTGGCCACAATGCTGTTGACTGGGGCGGCCTTCGCGAGTGATGCGCCTTCTAACCTCCTCTTGCTACCCTGCCCCGCGGGAACGCCGTCAGCTCCTTCATGTACCCCTTCCAAATCGGAGTTAAAAGAAGCAAGGCTGGCGTTTGCCAAAGGCCTCAAGTTTCAGCGCGGCCAACATTTGGCGGAAGCCCTCGATCAGTTTGAAACCGCCGCCCGGCTTGCTCCCCGCGACGTGGAGTACGTCACCGCCCGCGAAATGGCGCGCCAGCAACTGGTTTTCGATCATCTGCAGCAGGGCAACGCAGCCCAGTTGGCGGGACGTCCAGTCGAAGCCCTGGGCGAATTTCGCGCTGCCTCGAATCTGGATCCGCAAAACAACTTTGCGCGGCAACGCCTCTCGGATGCGCTGGGAGAGTGGACGCCGGCAGTCGAGCCGCCGCCAGAGGTTCTGGCCGACGCCGGAGAAGTTCGCGTCGCGCCCGATGCGGTCCGCGCCGACTTCCACTACCGGGGCGACAGCCGCGGCCTGCTGACCGAGATAGCGTCAGCTTTCGGAATTACTGCCGTCCTGGACGACTCGGTTGTCTCTCGCCAGCTGAATTTCAACGTCGATCAAGTGGACTTCTACGGTGCCATGGCAGTTGCCGGCACCCTGACGCACACTTTTTGGAGCCCACTGGCGACCAGGCAGATTCTAGTGGCCGCCGAGTCGCTGGAAAACCACAAGCAATTTGATCGCATGGTGGAACGCACGTTTTATGTGCCCGGCGCGACCTCGCCTCAGGAACTGAACGATCTCGCCAACGTGTTGCGCGCCCTGTTTGAGATCAGATTCCTGCAGTTGAGTGCGCAGAACGGCACGCTCACGGTGCGCGCGCCGCAAAACGTAATGGACGCCGCCACCAGCTTCGTTGAGAACCTTGACGACGGCCGCCCGCAAGTCATGTTGGATGTTCGCCTTTACGAAATCAGCCACAACCTGACGCGGGACATGGGACTGCAAATTCCCTACAACTTCACCCTGTTCAATATTCCCGCGGGCGCTCTCGCCTTGTTGGGTGGACAAAGTATTCAGCAGTTGATCAACCAGCTGATTGGCGGCGGCGGCATTAATCAGGCCAACTCCCAAGGCCTTCAGGGTTTGTTAGCTCAGCTTACGGGCCAGCAAAGCTCCATCTTCAGCCAGCCCTTTGCTACCTTCGGAGGCGGCTTGACGTTGATGGGTCTGAATCTGGGTACCGCGGGGGCAAAACTGTCGTTGAACGAAAGCGACGTGAAGACTCTGGAACATGCGACACTGCGGGTCGCTCAGGGCAACGATGGCAGTCTTCACGTGGGCTCGCGCTATCCCATTTTGAATGCCAGCTTCGCTCCCATCTTCAACACCCCAGCCATTGCATCGGCTATCCAGAATAATAGCTTCCAGGCCCCGGTGCCGTCGTTCAGTTATGAGGATATTGGTCTAAGCCTGAAGGCCAAACCCGTGGTGCATGGCGACTCTGATGTAAGCCTGCAACTGGAATTGCAGTTTCGAACGCTCCTCGGGCCATCGCTGAACGGCGTGCCGCTTATCGGCAATCGCGAGTACAAGGGCAGTATCACGCTCAAGAATCTGGAACCCGCCGTCGTCGCTGGTGCAGTCTCGCGCACTGAGCAACTGAGCCTGACCGGACTTCCCGGGCTGGGGGCCGTTCCCGGCTTGAATCAAATCATGACCACTAACTCCAGAGAGGTGGACGAGGACGAACTCCTGCTGGTCATTACTCCACGCGTCATCACCGAACCTAACCACTCTGCCCGCACAGAGATTTGGCTGCCGCACTGATTTCCAGTCAGGCTGACTGGTCGCCGCCACGAATGCTCGCTTACTTCCCCGTTTTGGCAGCAAATTCCACCAGGTTCTTGAGAACGTCATAAGGAACGCCATTGACATTGCTGATTTTGCGTCCGTTGACAAAAAGGGTAGGGGTGCTCGTAATTTCTACCGACTGACCGAGGCTGATCGATCGTTGTACTCTGCCAGCGGTCTCGGGCTTGGCAGCGCAGGCCGCGATTTCAGTCCCCTTGACGCCCGCTTGATCGGCCAGTGCCGTGAGCTTGGCGTCGGCATTTTCCGGAGTAATGCCGGTCTGTGCCTCGAAGGTAGCGTGCAGAAACTTCCAAAAGGCTTCGTTTGAAACTTGGCCCACACAGTCGGCATAGTAGGCGCCTTTAGAGGCCCAGTTGTGCGCCGGCAGGGGGAAATTCTGAAATATCAAACGGACATTCTTCTCTTCCGCCATCAACTTGTCGATGGTGGGCTGCGCCTGCTTGCAAAAGGGGCACTGCAGATCGCTGAACTCAAAAATGGTCACCGGGGCATCTGCCGGCCCTAGAGCAAATCCGGTCATGCCTTTCATGAGCGTCTCACTGGCGGGCGCGAAAGGATGAGCGCCGAAGGGAATGATTTCGCCAACCACGGCGTGCTTGCCGTCGGAGGTCACGTAGAACCGCTGGGGCTGCTGACCCTGGGCGCTACTTAATAGGACCTGCACTTCAACCAGACCTTCGGCAGATGCGGGCTTGATTTCCAGAATCCTCCAGCTCATCGAGGGTTCATAACCGAAGGTTTCATGCATGAAGGAGTTGATGGTCTCCTCCGAAGGCAAACGTACGCTAAATGGTGGCACAGCAGGCTGCTCGCTTGTTTTCCCCGAAGGGGAGGCTGTCTGTTGCGCGCCCGCCAGTGTGACCAGCAAAATTATGAGGCCCGAAGCAAAGTAACGGTTCATGTTTTCCTTTCGAGTGGTTGATTCCTGATCGTCTTGCTGCTGAATTCCTGCGGTGTCCTGAACGCAGCCTACAGATCTGCTTTGGCGGCGATCGGAAAGCGCCGTCCATAGCCGAATGCCTTTGCCGAAATCTTCAGTCCCGGAGCAGCCTGCTGGCGTTTGTATTCGTTGCGATTCACCATCGTAATCACCTGCCGGACCAGCGCCGGATCAAAACCGTGGTCTGCCGCAATTTGCTCTGCCGTGTGGCCATCCTCCACGTAATCCTCGAGCACCACATCCAAGATTTCGTACGGTGGAAGCGAATCGCTGTCTTTCTGGTTCGGCCGCAGCTCGGCGGAAGGCGGCTTCTCCAGGCTGGCTTCGGGAATTACAGGTCCTCGCGAATTGACATAACGGGCCAGCCGGTAAACCAGAGTCTTAGGGACGTCAGAAATCACCGCCAGTCCGCCCACCATGTCGCCATAGAGTGTGCAGTATCCCACACCCAGCTCGCTTTTGTTTCCGGTGCTCAGAACGATGCCACCGAATTTGTTGGAGAGCGCCATCAGCAGCGCGCCCCGCGCCCGCGACTGAATATTCTCCTCGGTCGCGTCTTCTTTGTATCCCGCAAAGACTTTCTGCAGCGTCTTCCGGTAGGCCTCGAAGATATCGGTGATGCACATGACTTCGAATCGAACCCCCAGATTTTTCGCCAGGTCGCGCGCGTCGTCGATGGAGCCTTGCGACGAGTATGGTCCCGGCATGCCCACTCCAATCACGTTCTCCGCCCCCACCGCATCGGCTGCGATGCAGGCGGTCAACGCAGAATCAATGCCGCCGCTCAGTCCGATGATGACGAGTTGAAATCCACACTTGCGCACGTAGTCGCGCGTGCCCAGCACCAGCGCCTGGTAGACACTCGCCTCTTCCCCTTCAATCTGAGCATGGATCTCCCCGGTCATTTGCTCGGAATCAAAGAAGACAAGATCCTCCTCAAACGATTTGCCCTGGGCGACGACTTCACCGGCAGAATTGAGAACCAGGCTCGATCCATCAAACACCAGGCTGTCGTTCCCGCCCACCTGGTTCACCATGGCGACCGGCACTTTGTCGTTGCGCGCGATCGTGGCCAGCATGTTTTGCCGCAGTTCGCGTTTTCCCATCCAGAATGGCGAAGCTGAAATGTTCAACAGAAGATTGCCGCCGGCCTGAACCAGCGCTTCGACAGGATCAAATGTGTACAGCCGCCGGTTCCAGAAGTGCTTGTCGTTCCAGGCATCCTCGCAGATGGTAAGCGCGATTTCTTTGCCCCCGAGCGGCAACAGGGCCTGGCTTTTTGCGGGAGCAAAATTCCTCATCTCGTCAAACACGTCGTAGGTGGGCAGGAGCATCTTCGATTGCACAAACGCGACGCGTCCATCCCGCAACAAGGCTGCCGAATTCATCGCTGACTTGCCGGTTTCCGCTTGGGCTGGAGTCACCAAGCCGCAAATCACGTCGATCCCGCGCGTTTCCGCCGCAATGCGATCAGCGGTCTCGCGGTTGCGCGCAACGAACGAAGGCCGTTCGACCAGATCCCTCGGCGGATACCCGCAGACCGAAAGTTCAGGAAACAGAATCAGCCCCGCGCCCGCCGCTTGAGCGCGGCGGGAGAAATTGATGATCTTGGCTGCGTTGCCGGAGAAGTCCCCTACGGTTGGATTGATCTGGCCGAGCGCGATCTTCACACTACCAGTGTAAAGGGGGGATGCGGGGACAGCCAACTCAGCCAGAGTCTGCGGCAGCCCAAGGGCCGCAAGAATCTATTGCGATACGAAGTTCGGCGGCGGCTGACCAATGTCCGGCGGAGGGGGCGCAACAGGCCGGGTGCCGTGTGAAACAGAGGTCGGCGAATCGGGATCGGGTTCCTCGCCCGGCCGCCGCAGAGTGGGAGCATTCGCCGGCCTGAAGTCGGGCTGCTCGGTTTTCTTTGCCACCTCGGCCTGCGGCGTATCCACTTCCCTCTCGGTGCGGACCACCTTCTGCCCGTCGACCTTCATGACCTCCACCCGCGCCACTTCGTTGTTTACGAAGCGGACGAAATTCACGTCCTCGGGCGGAGCACCATAAATCCACTCTTCGTATTCGACCTCGCCATCCTTCTCGCGGTCTTTCCTGGGAGGCCGTCCCTTGGCGGCGATCACCATGTCGCGATCCATGCCAACCAGCACATTGTGGTTCTTGATGGCATCCCTGACCTTCGGCGGAAGCGTATCGAGATAGGCCTCGACCGCCGATTTGGCATTGAAGTCAAATACCGGCCGGAGCAGATCTTTCAGCTGTTGCGGCTTCAACTCCGGCACATAGTGATCGAAAACCAGATCGACGTAAGAACCGCGTGGGTTATTTGTGTCGGTCCCGTTGAGCGGCGCGCCACCGGTGCCGCTGACCTGAATGCGTTGATACCACTTTTGCCGCTTGACCGGTCCGCCGTTGATTTCCAGACGAATATGATCCTCTTTGATCAGAATCTGGGTGATCATGGCCTGATCGCCGGGTTTGACCGCAGGACCAAACATGGCGAGCGCCCGTTGCAACTCTTCTCCCTCCGGCGACACCTGGCCATCTTTGAGAGTCAGTCCCTTGCGTCCCATGGGAAATTGAGTGCGAATGTAGACCAGTTCAGCCGTGAACGCATGGATCAGATCCTTGCGCGTTTGCGGCGACATACGGGGCGGTGCCGAGGTTCCATCATCCGCGCCTGAGGGGGAAGCGTAAAAGAAAGGAACCAGGACGAGCAGAGCCAAAAAGCAGCGTGGCTTCATGAAATACCCCAGGCCGGACTTGTGTAATTATAGCGCCGTTGGAAGGCCGGAGATCATCCCTTTTAATGCAGGAACGGGCGTCCCCGCCAGTGCGCATAACTTCCGAATCGTCCACGATTCAGGAGCGTCCCCTTACCGGATCGGCTTGGCCGCGCCGTCAGGCCAGTAGATAGGCCACGCCCGCAGTTTCGCCATGTTTTCCAACTGGTGAGTCGGATTCACGGCGAATCCGTGCCGCGAAAGAAGCAACATCTGCACATCCCACACGGAGTTGCCGAAAGCGGCGTCCGGAGCACGGCCAATCGCCTGCATGATCGCCGCGGGTTTACCTTCGCCACTGGGCACCCGCACCAGGCGTCCGGTGATCGTGCCGTCGACGATATCCACGGAAGCGGCAAGAATCTTCTCCGGCGGAATTCCAAAATGCCGCATCGCGGCCCGGATCACCCATTCGTTGGTGGAAGAGACTGCCCAAACATCACACGCCTGTTGCTGCAGCAGTCCGACCAACTCGCGCATCTCGGGAAAAATGTCGCCCACACAATGCTGATCAAAATAGCGGGTGGCGGCGCGCTCGACTTCAGCTTCGGTCAAACCTCGGTGAATAGTGACCATCTCTCCGCACATCTGGTCCTCGCTCACTTTGCCCGCGCGGTAGGCGGCATAGCGTTTGCGGGCCCAGTCCGCAGTTTCATCGGAGATCAGGTTCTGCTCGAGTTCCCAGGAAAAGAACCCTTCGCCTGCGTCGCCCGACCAGAGTGTGCCGTCACAGTCGAAAACCGCGAGTTGCGGCTTGAGTTGCAAAACAGAGTTGACGAATTTGGCGGCGGATCCATCGGTGACCATCTGCGAGAATTCCTCTGTGTTCGCTGTGTCCTCTGTGGTTCAGCTCGAAAGCGGTTTAACCACAGAAGACAAAGAGGATCATGTTACGGGCTTTGTCATTAGAGCGGCGTAATCTTCCGGTGTATTGACGTTCATCGTCACGAAGGGATCGTCGACCGGCACATATTGAATATGGCTCTGATTCGAGTGCTCGACGTCACGCGCGGTAGAAGACGCAGGCGCCCGCAGGAACGCCTCAATCATTTCCCGATCTGCCAGGACGGGATGGCCATGCTTGCCCTGGTATTCCGGCACCACGGCCCACTTTTCCTGATTCAGCGCCGTCTCAAATGCGGCCGATAGAAACTTGACCGTAGCGGCAGCAACTGGCGGCCGGTCAACCAAGGTGATCATCGCGGCATCGCGGCCCTGATTCAGGACTTCTTCCAGTCCGACTTGCAGCGAACTCAACTGGCCCCGCTCGGGCGCGGGGTTGCGCACCAGAACCGCGCTCGTAGCATAGACTGCCGGCGCCAGACTCTCCTCGTTGTTGCCCACGACTACGATCACCATGTCATTGAAGGCGTTGAGCAGCCGAATCGCTGCCGAAAGAAAAGTCTGCTGGCTTTCGCCGGGAGGCCACGGCAGCAGGGCTTTGTCCGTGCCCATACGCGAGGATTCGCCGGCGGCGAGAATGACTCCACAAAGGCTGGGAGCACGGCCCATGAAGGGAAGATAGCAGAAAGGCCAGTTACAGTGTAGCGCCAGTGTCCCCGGTCAGACCTTTGCGGGATGTGCGCGCGGCAAGCAGATGCCGGCACTACAATCCGGATTCTTCTTTTTGGTCTGTCACGGCTTCCGTTGACGTCGGCAGCATGCCGGTGAAACCAGCTCATGTGCGGCAGGGCACGCTCAACCCCGCGGCGGACGGCAATCAGTTCGGCCGTAATGGCGACGGCGATTTCTTCCGGTGTGATCGCGCCGATATCCAGGCCAACCGGCGCATGGACGCGCTCGAACAGTTCCGGCGCCAAGCCTTCTTTGGTCAGCTCGCGAAAAATGGAAATCGTCTTGCGCTTCGACCCGATCATGCCGATATAGCGCGCCCGGGTTTGCACCGCCCAGCGCAGCACCCGCATATCGTCACGATGGCCGCGCGTGACGATCACCAGATACGAAGATTCATTCGGCGTGATGCGCGCCATCGCCTGCTCAAAATCCTCGGCGATGACTTCTTTGGCTTCTGGAAAACGCTCGCGATTGGCGTAAGACTCGCGGTCATCGACCACGGTTACATCAAAACCAGCGCTTCTGGCAATCGCGTAAAGATTTACAGAAACATGGCCTGCGCCGAATATATAAAGTAACGCTGGAGGTAAAACCGGCTCGATGAAAATGTCGAGCGTGCCGCCGCAGACCAGACCGGTGTCGTATTTGGGGTCGTGGTTCAGATCAAAAGTGAGGGTTCGAGGCTTTTCGCTTTCCATCACCTCACGGGCCGCCTGCCAGACTTCGGCTTCGACACAGCCGCCCCCAATGGTACCGACAATCGAGCCATCGTCGCGCACCAGCATCTTGGCGGTCTCAAACGACGGCACTGACCCGCGCACGTTGACGATGGTGGCCACCGCGCCGCGGCGGCCTTCCTGGCGAAGCTTGACGATCTGCTCGTAGAGATCCATCTGCAATGATTATCAGTCGGTAAATAAGGCAAGTCAATCAGAGCAGATTGAGATCCTTCGGCCCGCGAAACAGGACGCGGGCTCTCAGGATGACAAGGTTTGTCGGCAGCTAGGTAAGTCAAAAAGGAACCTGCGCGAGGCAAAACCAAATGTCAAAGTTCGAGCAGACTGAGATCCTTCGGCCCGCGAAGCAAAACGCGGGCTCTCAGGATGACAAGGATGGAAATGTTAGGTAAATCGACAAGGACAGACAATCACTTGCCGCTGGTGAACAGTACTGCGTCGCTTTGACGTGAACCGCGGGCCAGTGCGATCAACTTTCCGTCCGCGAGAGTAGGCGCAGGCCCAAATTGCGCCAGAAGAGAAATGCGTCACCTGCGTTTGCGGGCCGCCAAAAAACGGCAGCGTCCACAAGTTCGGTGAGCCGGTGCGGAGATCCACCAGCGCCAAGGAGCGGCTGTCGGGCATCCAGCATCCTGCGCTGACACTGAAGTCGAACGTGGTTGGCGATGGCACTGCGGCCTCCGGCGTACCCTTGTCGGCGGAGACAAGCGCGATTTCGAGAGTTCCGTCCTTCCGTGGAGCGAGAAAGGCCACATGTTGGCCGTCCAGAGACACGAAGCCGGGAGACAGCGCAATTCGATCCGAGACGCGAACCGGGGCTCCTCCCGAAGCCGGCATCTTGAAGACGTAGGAAGTTCCGCCGGCAACTTGCCCCCAATAGAAGATCCAGTCACCGTCTCCTCCGCAGGAAGGCACCAGTTCACCAGCGCCATTGGTCAGCTTTGTCGAAGATCCCGTCTGCGGATCGAGCTTCCACAGATGGTTCGTACCTTCAGGATCGCTGTGGTAAATGATGCTCCGGCCATGGTCGCAAACCGCCGGTGTCCCATGAAAGTGCTGGTCGAAGGCTAGCTGGCGGGCGTGAGTTCCATCAGCATCAGCTATGAAAATGTCCCAATTCTGCGAATGGTTACCGGTGTAAAGGATGCGGTTCTCGGGGGAGAAAACCATGCCCGAATTGCCATCCAGCCGGCCCGAAATGACCTCTTTGGCCTGATCGGGCGCATCGGCGGGGCCGATCCAAACGCTGCTGCTGATATTCATCTGCACCGAGGCAATGGTGCGTCCGTCGGCCGAGACCGAGACCGACAGATACCGGCTCAAATCATTCGAAACGCGGCGGACAGCGCCCCCGGGATATGTGACCATCCAGATCTGCGGCTCGGCCCCAGTCTTGGCCATTGCCGCCAACAGCAGGCCGCTGCCATCCGGGCAGCCAGGAAAAATCCAATATGGTGCGCCAGTGCCGGCCCGCCATTGCCTTCCGCTTGCCGGTGGCAACATCGACTTCCAGCAGTCCTGCGTTCAATCCATTTGGATCATCCACATTCAGGTCCAGAGCTGCGATGCGCTGTCCGTCCGGCGACCACCGGACACTGTAGCCGCTGGACGTCACCGAACCGGGGTAGCCCGCCAGCTTGCGCGCTCCGCTGCCATCGGCCTTCGCGGTCATCACCTGCACTTCGCCGGACTGAACGTCGAACAGGGTGTAGACGATTTTGTCGCCCTCGGGAGAAAAAGACACGCCAGTGTCGGCTTTGTCGAGCAAAAGCCGCGGCGTGCCGCCCAGAAGCGGAATCTGGTACACCTTGCCGTTTTGGTCCTGTCCCGTGAACACGGTGTAATCCAGAAAACCTCCGTCCGGCGTAAAGGTAACGTCGATAATGGTGTCAGTGCCGGGCGAGACGGTCTGGACCGCGCTGGTAGTGGCGATCTGCCGGACCCAGAGACTGTACTTTCCGTGCTGGTTCGAAACATAGGCCAGATAGCGGCCATCGGGCGAGATGCGGGCGAGAGTAACATCACCGCTGGAGCTGAGGCTCGAGATGGTCAGGTTTTGGAAGCCGGTCTCTGCTAGGCCGGTGCGGAAAAATCCCCGACTATAAAGTATGCCGGCAACCGCGAGCGCCAGCACCAACAGAATGGCCCCAACGAGAGCCAACTTTCGCGATATGGAAGGTCGGGTGGGGAGAGTTCGAACTTCAGCGGAGGGAATGCTTCCGGATTGGCCTGACGAGGCAGCAACCCCGGCTGCGGAGTCAGACGTCAGTGCAGCTATACGCCCGGAGCTGGAGTCGCGCTTCAGACGCTCGAGATCGGCGCGCATCTCGGCGGCGCTTTGGCAACGCAACTTCGGATCTTTTTCCAGAGCCTTGTTGATGAGTTCTTCGAGCCTGGGTGGCACTTCGGGGTTGAGGCGAACTGGCGCCACCGGAACACGATTCAGAATGCTGTCGAAAATCACACCCGAAGTGTCGCCGCGAAAAGGCAGAGTGCCGGTCGCCATTTCGTACAGCACGACACCAAAGGAAAACAGATCGGTGCGGGCATCGAGTTCCTTGCCCCGCACCTGCTCGGGTGACATGTAAGAGACGGTGCCCAGCGCTGCGCCCGGGCTGGTGAGATTCTGGTCCTCGATGGTGGCTGTGGCTTCCACCAAGGCCTGGCTTGAAGAACCGGACACAGGATTGATCTTGGCCAGTCCAAAATCCAGAATCTTGGCATGGCCGCGTTTGGTGACGAAGAGATTGGCCGGCTTGATGTCGCGATGCACGATGCCCTGGCCGTGCGCAGCGTCGAGGGCGTCGGATATCTCAATCGCCAGCGGAATCAGGGTCTCGATTTCCATGGGGCGGCCGCCGATCCGGTGTTTCAGGGTCACTCCGTCGAGAAACTCCATAACGATGAAGCTCTGGTCGCCATGCTTTCCGATCTCATAAATGGTGCAGATGTTGGGATGGTTCAGAGCCGAGGCGGCCCGCGCTTCGCGGCGAAAGCGCTCCAGCGCCTGGGGATCGTTGGAGACATCATCGGGCAGAAACTTGAGAGCGACAAAGCGGCCGAGTTCTGTGTCCTCGGCCTTATAGACGACGCCCATGCCGCCCCCGCCGAGTCGTTCGATGATCCGGTAGTGCGAGATGGTCTGGCCAATCATGGGCAGTTGAAGTCTGCCATGTTAGGAGTGGGGAGTGGGGTGCGTCAACGGGAGCCGGTACGGGGGGCTGGCCCAGCCTTTCAGCCCGGAACTCTAAACCGTGGGGTGCCCCGTCCTTGTCCCTGCGTTTTTTGCAGGGACAGGACGGGGATTTCGATGTTCGTCCGTCACAGCGCCGGCAGCCCAGCAGGAATCGTGGAAATTGAGTCGCAATGGACTGCACGGAAGGAGCGCTTAAGTTTCACGCCGCAGATTCCGCGACGGGAACTACCCCAGCCTGTCGCAAAGAACGCGACAAGGCTGGGGCACCCCGAATTGAAGGGTTATGGTCCATGCAGAACCGCCCACCGAGGATACCGAGGACATTGGAAATCTTCTTGCTCCCGATCGTTCAGCGTCTTTCGTTTGAGATCCTGCCACGCCGGCAAACTGGCATGGCGATATGATCAGCCAGGTATGCGCACTTATTGGCGATTGACGATAGTCGGGTCGCTGCTGATGGGCACTCTGGCATTCGGCCAAAGTGACCAGCCAACGACAGCCCAGCCGAGTGCGCAACAGCCCGCTACTCTGCAGCCGGCCAAGGACGCGCGATCAGCTCTGGATAATGCGGCCCACGCCTCCAGACAGATGCTGCAATCCGCTCCGCCGGCGAAGGTTTACAACAATAACGACCTGATAGATCCCGAGGAGTCCGACGATACCGCTCCTGCCGGCAACGGGCAGCCCGCGGCCATTCGCCATGCCACTCCTCAGCCTGCCGCCCAGACCGCCGATCCTTTCCTGCAAAAAGCCAGGGCTTTTGAGGCCCAGGGGAAGATTTACCAGAATCAGATCCGCGTGGAAAAAGGCAAGATCGTCGGCATTCAGAACCACATCACAAATCTCAAGCGTCAGTTTGCCCGGTGGAGTTCAGGGTTCTCCGCGAACGATGACGGGCACGTTTGCTGGACCTCGCTTTATGGTGCGTATAAAGACTATTGCGACACAGGGCGGAACTTGAAGGCGCAATACGACGCTGCGCTGGCTCAGCTCGCGCAGGAAAAAGTTCGGCTCGACCAGATGCAGGAAAACATCCGGCATAAGGGATACGGCAACGCGATTTACGATCCCGACTGAACCGCCCGTTTTATCCTACCGAAACACAAACCGGCGCTAAGGTTTTATTTTTGCGCGTCCACGGTACTCTTCCAGTAAGCCTGGTGGCCTAGGTAGTCGTCGTCGACCAGGTTGGAGATGATGAGGCGCTTCAGCTTGAGTGGATCGACGTTGCCTCCCTGCACTTTGAAAACGATTTCTCCTCCCGGCCGGATCAATACCGTGTAAGGAACCGCCGCGTTCCAGTCGGGATCGAATGCCGCCAATTGCGCGTAGAGGTCGGTCGAGGCCAGGCCCAGGTTGGTATTGGTGGCATGTTCGTCCTTAAGAACTTTGAGCACCCCCGGCATTTCGTCAGGATAGTTGATGGCGACAGTCACCAGATCAAAGGCGCGATGCCCGTACATGCGGTACATCGTCTCGAACGTGGGCAGTTCGGCGCGGCAGGGACCGCACCACGTGGCCCAGAAGTCGATCAAGAGAAGCTTGCCGGTTGAGTTCTGGCGCAAAGCTTTGAGCTCATCTGCGGTGACCGGCTTCAGATTGACGGGACGTTGTTCGATCGCCGCCATTTCCGCCTTGCGGCCTTCTTCTTTGTAAAGCCATTTGGTCGAACAGCCAATCGAAGGAGTCTTGGCGACCGCCACCGGCTTCCCCGCCAGTAGCGCATCGAGCGCATTGCGCGCGTCGTGAACCGTCACGAGCGGCTCTCGGGTGTTGTTGTCGATGCGTCCTTCGTAGCGTAGTTTGCGATCCGCATCGAAGATGAAAATATGAGGCGTAGCGGTTGGCCCGTAGAGCGTGGTGACTTTCTGCGTCTCGCCGTCGTATAAGTACGGGAAGTTGAACTGGCGAAACGCGGCGCGAATTTTCATGTCCTCAAAGGAGTCGCCAACATCGGTGTAACCCATCTCGTTGAGCCGAACCGCTTCAGGATTGTTGGGTTCGATCGCCACCAGCGCCACGCCTTTGTCTTTGTAATCGGCGGCAAGCTGCTTGATGCGGGTTTCGTACATCTGCGAGGTCGGACAATGATTGCAGATGAAGGCGACGACGAGGATTTTGCTGGAGGCATAGTCTTTCAGGCAGTGCGTTTGGCCGTCGACGCCGGGAAGGCAAAAATCGGGAGCGGAAGCACCGATGGCAAGCGTCGGATGCTCGCTTTGGGCAGAGGTCAGACTGGGAAGGATTAGAGACAAAGAGCAGAGGAGCATGAAGTTGCGGAGGGCTCTCATGAAAAGAATTCTACCCTTTAGCGGTTCAAGGAGGGTGGGAAAGCAAACTAGACCCTCCTCGCCCCTTGTCATTCTGACCGCAGTGACTGCTTCGCCTCTAAGCGAAGCAGTCACGAAGTCGAAGAATCCCTTGTACCGAGCAGCAAGCATGGCGCAGAAGGGCATTTCACAAGGGTCAATGTCGTTGGTTCGCGAATTCCCTGATGCGACCTCCCGGCAGCTCCAGCCCGTAGAGATTCTTCGACTCCGTGCAGCCTTCACGTGCCGGTGAACGCTGCTCTTCGCTCAGAATGACAGATTCATGGTAGCTTGTTTTCCAAAGGGAAACGACCATGAAAGCCGTCCGCATTCATGAATTCGGTGGGCCGGAAGTTCTGCGCTACGAAAACGTGCCTGATCCGCAACTGCGCAAAGATCAAGTACTGGTTCGCGTGAAGGCCTGCGCCATGAACCATCTCGATATCTGGGTACGCAAAGGCCTGCCGGGAGTGCCTCTGCCGCACATCTTAGGCAGCGACATTGCCGGTGAGATCGTCGAGACCGGCGAGTACGTCACTGGCTTCACGCCGGGTCAGCGCGTACTGCTCGCGCCTATGGTCTTCTGCAATCACTGCGCGAAGTGCGTGGCTGGACTGCAGAATCAGTGTCCCGTGTTCAGCGTTCTGGGCAATCGCGTGGATGGCGGCAACTGTGAGCTGATTGCCGTTCCCAGGGTCAACGTAATTCCGATTCCCGATAGTCTCGACTTCAACCAGGCCGCCAGTGTGCCGCTCGTGTTTCTCACCGCGTGGCACATGTTGGTGGGTCGCGCAGGAATTCGTCCCGGACAAACCGTGCTAGTGTTGGGGGCAAGCTCAGGCGTGGGCATTGCCGCCATCCAGGTCGCCAAACTGTTCAATGCGCGCGTAATCACGACCGCCGGAGACGAATCCAAGCTGGAAAAGGGCCGCGCGCTGGGCGCCGACTACGGGATCAATCACTACAAACAGAAGATTTCCGAAGAAGTGCGCAAAATCACCAACAAAGAAGGCGTGGACATCGTGGTTGAGCACGTCGGCCCCGCCACCTGGGAAGAGAGCCTCAAATCTCTCAAGCCGGCGGGTACGCTGGTGACGTGTGGCGCCACCACCGGGCCGACGGTAGGAATCGATCTGCGGTTTGTTTACTCGCGCCAGCTTTCGCTACTGGGGTCATACATGGGAACGATGGGCGAGCTCTACGACGTACTAGGGCATGTTTTTGCGGGACGCCTGAAGCCGGTTGTCGACCGGACTTACCCCCTCAGCGAAATCCGCGCCGCTCACGAATACATGGAAAAAAGCCAGATGTTCGGGAAAATCGTGTTAAACCCATAAGAGACTCTGCAATGGCAGCGGCAAGGCAGCGAGGGCAGGCGGAACGCACGTGCGATGTCGCTTGGCACGCTGAATGCGGCCTGGCACAGCAGAGTGGCAAAGTTCAAGACTGTATCGGTTGTCGGGGAGAAGATCCAATGAGGCAGCGATAAGTGAGTCGCGATTTAGTACCGGAACATTTAGAAACGGAGTTAAATTGCACACGAACAATGGGCTATGCCGCTTCCTTGAGCCGCGGGAAGATCTACCCCTTGGTTGCCGATAGCGGCGCGGCCAAATTCGGAGCTCAAGATTTCGCGTGATCGAAGAAGATCGGGAGAGGAATAACTCTTTATCCCGGAGGAATATTTCATCCCAGTGCAGAGTTCCCCAGCTGCGGAAAAAGCACTTCGGCGGGCCGTTACCTTTCGAAGGGATAAGACTGGCGCCTTCTCTCAAGGTTGCAAAATCACCTATCTCTTCGGAGTGGTTTAGAATACAAACTAATGAGCAACGGCGCGAGCTTCGGTTCTTATGTAACCGTCGAGAACGGCAAACGGGTTGTGAAGGATCTGACCTACGGCAATCCCACGCCGGAGGGGGTGGTGCTCAGCACGCTTGATCACGCAGTCAACTGGATGCGCAAAAGTTCGATCTGGCCGATGTCGTTCGGCCTTGCCTGTTGCGCCATTGAGATGATGTCGATGGGAGCGTCGCGTTTCGATATTGCGCGCTTTGGTGCGGAAGTGTTTCGCCCCTCGCCCCGCCAGGCCGACCTCATGATCGTGGCCGGGCGCGTGTCTAACAAGATGGCCCCGGTGATCCGCCAGCTCTGGGAGCAGATGCCGGAACCCAAGTGGGTGATCTCCATGGGGGCGTGTGCGACCTCGGGCGGTGTATTTCAGAACTACGCGCTGGTGCAGAGTGTGAATCAGGTGATTCCGGTCGATGTATATGTTCCCGGCTGTCCTCCAAGGCCAGAGCAGCTTATCTACGCCATCACGCTGCTGCAGGAAAAAATCCTGAAAGAGCGTGGGACGATCAAGAAGGCATTGAATCTGACCTAAGCCGTTAACTTTTCGCCGTCAGCCTTCAGGTACCCTTCCGCAAAGTCTCGTAGCCGCCGCGCCTCTTCGTGATACAAACTTCCCATGGGCAAACCTATTCCCGTTCCGGCGGGACCCGCAATCCTCGCCGAAGCGCCATGCCGCGCCGACTTGGCCGGCGGCACCATGGATCTCTGGCCGCTCTACCTGTTTCATCCCGGCGCGCTAACCGTTAATTTCGCAGTCAACATTCTCACTTCCTGCCGCCTCACGCCGCTCAAGGGCAAGCGCATTATTTTGCGTTCGGTCGACACTCGAAAGGAAGAGCAGTTCGCCGATCTTAGGGAGTTACAGCGAGCCCACCGCTATCGTCTTCCCATCGCCGCTTATCTGCTGCGGTTTTTTGTTCCACGGGAAGGGTTGCTCGTCGAGACTGATTCCGAGTCGCCAGCCGGCGCGGGCATTTCCGGCTCTTCCGCGCTGATGATCGCGACCACCGCTGCTCTGGCCCGGCTCACCGGCCGCAACCTGACGCTCGAGCAGATGCGCGTCATCGCGCAGAATGTGGAAGCGCAGATCATCCACGTTCCCACCGGCTGCCAGGATTACTATCCCGCGCTCTACGGCGGTGTAAGCGCGATCCATCTGGATGCTGACGGCATTCATCGCGAGGCCGTGCCCGTATCGCCTGAGGAAATCGAGTCACGCTTCGTGCTGGCATATACAGGTGCGCCGCGGCAATCTGGAATCAACAATTGGGAAGTATTCAAGGCGCACATCAATGGCGACAAACACGTCTTCCGCAATTTTGAGCGCATCTGTGAGATCGCTCGCGCCATGCACCAGGCGCTGCTGCGGGCCGACTGGCAGGAAGTAGCGCGCCTGCTGCGTGAAGAGTGGAAACTTCGCCGCACTAACGCTCCCGGCATCACCACGCCGTTGATCGATAAACTGATCGCGGTGGCCGGCAAGAATGGAGGCCGCGCCGCCAAAGTGTGCGGAGCCGGCGGCGGAGGCTGCGTGATCTTCCTGGTGGAAAAAGGCGCTGCCAGCCGCGTGGCTACCGCCATCGGCGATCACGGCGGGCGCGTCCTGCCGCTGCAGGTTGCTCGCGACGGGCTGCGGGTCTCGCAGATCGGAAGTTAAGCCAACTACTAGCGAGTAGAGAAAAGCCCTGCGCGGCTGTTAGCATGCTCATGCTGCGGATAGCGCTTGGTAAGAAGTAATCCAGCGGTTTAAGCAGAACGGAGCATTCCCATGGTAATCGCTGAAATGACGGAAAAGGAGTGCCGCGATCTTCTGGCGCGCAACTCCATCGGCCGGCTCGGCTGCGCGCAGGATAATCAGCCCTACGTTGTCCCAATTTATCTGGCCTACGACATCGACTATTTTTATGTGCTTTCGACTCTCGGCCAAAAGATCGAATGGATGCGTGCCAATCCCAATGTCTGCGTGCAGATGGATGAAATCACCGGCGAGTCGCAGTGGTCGAGCGTGATCGTCAATGGCACTTATGAAGAATTGCGCGAGCCTCAATTCACCGACGAACTCGCGCATGCTCGCAAACTGCTGGAAAAGCGTCACCGCTGGTGGCAAAATCCGCTGGCTGAGCGCCAGTTAAGAACCGGGGACGAGTTGATTGCGCCGATCGTGTTCCGCATTAAGATTAATTCCATGACCGGGCTCAGGGCCTTCAGCGAAAAGGCATAGACCGCCAGAGCCTTCAGAGCGCGGGGAGATTGTAGGCCGCTGCCACTCCGGCTCTCGAGGCTATTGGATTTACTTCATCTCCTATTTCATCGCCATTGCCGGCTTGCCTTTCAGTTCGACCAGGATCAGATCCATTCCCTTGTCGCCGGTGTTCTCGGGCAAGTGGGTAACGGGAGTAATGGCCATTGCATCGCCCGCTTTTACGCTCATGGTTTGCGTTTTCCCGTCTGGGAAGGTGAACTTCGTCGTAGAGTCGTTGAGGAACACCGCTACGCCCGCCGGATGGCTGTGCATTACCGACTTCTCGTGCGGGCCGTAATGCACCCTCAAAATTCTCACCTGATCGTTTTCGCTGACTAGCGTGTAATGTTTAGAATCCACCTTGGTGGCGTCCTGCGCCGACAGGACCGGCACGATACAAACGCACAACAGCAAAACACAAAGCGCTACTCGCATCTTGCTCTCCTTTGGTGTTGATAGGATTTTGGAAGCCCTGCAACCCAAACTTACGAGCGCCGGTTCAAGACAGGATTTCGGAAGTGCCTGAAGCTTCCGGCTCGCGCTCGTCCCAGGACGGATCAGAAGCACCCGAACTCTACTCCAATCGCGGGAAAAGTCAACGGGTGGAAACTTTGGGTAGTGGGTCGGTTTGAATTCCAACCGTCCTGGCGTCATCCCGACGGCCCGCGCTTTCACCAGCGGGCCGAGGGATCTTGCGCGCACTGCCTGAGCACTTCACGCGAGATCCCTCGCTCCGCCTGAAAAACGGCTCCGCTCGGGATGACGACATGGAAAGGGCAAAGACTCAAACTGACCCCCTACCACACTCTGCATCATTTTTCGTCTCCCACAAATATCCCGCTATAATGTGTCCCGGTTTCGCGGCTTGCTCTCAGCCGCCCCGGAGGCCCATGCTGCTCTCCCTTGACACTCGCGAAGTCGGACGCGTCACCGTCGTGCGCTGCAACGGACGCATTGTCGCCGGCAAAGAGAGTGACTCTCTACACACGCACGTTACCTGGTTGTTACGCGACCGCCGCTCCATCGTGCTGCACCTGGGCGAAGTGAAATTCGTGGACAGCAGCGGCCTGGGTGCTATGGTCCGCAGCCTCACCGGCACTCGCCAGGTGCGCGGAGACCTGAAGCTCTGCAACGTACCCGACAACGTGCGCAAAGTTCTCGAACTGTCGCGCCTGACTAAATTGTTCGACTCCCATGAATCAGAGGAAAACGCGATCGCCGCTTTTTACCGCCCCGAGGCGCGAGCCGAAACTCCTGCCTCAACCGGCCGCAGCGTTCTGTGCGTTGATTCCAACAATGACGTGCTCGCCTACCTCCGCGAATTGCTGCGCCGCCACGGACACGACGTCCACACCAGCAGCCGCCTGGGCGATGCTCTCATCCTCATGCGCGTCACCCATTTTGATCTTGTGCTGACGGGCGCGGGCATGACCGCGTCCGAGGCGACGCAACAGGCCTTTAGAGCTGCCTGCGCTGGCCTGCCGGTGGTCGAAATGGAAAGCGACTTTTCTACCCGCGATGCCAGTGAGGCCACCGTGGGACTGCTGGACAAAATCGAGGCTCGCCTCAATTCGAAGACCGCATGACGCGCGACCGTGGAGGCAATATGGCACCAGACCTTCATCATTCCCATCACCCCCATTCCCACCCCGCACCGCAATCCCGCCGCGACTTTCTTTCCGCACTGATTTCTGCCGCGGTTCTCGTCCCCTGGGCGTTCGGCCAGGAACAGACTCCGGCCGATACGGCTGAACGCTTTCGCCAAATGTCCGAAGAGTATGAGCAGGAAGGTCTGGCGGTGCCGTTCCGCGGAATTACGACGAACGGCGACCCTATTCCCAACTTGTTTCAAATCAGCCCGAGCGGAGTTTCTACCGAACCGGTCCGCAACGCTGCGGATAAATTCATCGCTTCGCTGACCAGCGTGCAGCTTGCTCGAACCATGTTCCCGGTCGATGATGTTCAATGGCGCAAATGGATGAACCAGCACTTCTATGTGCGCCAGGGCACCAGCTTCGCGGAAATGACGGACGCCCAGCGCGATGCGGCATTCAACCTGATGCGCGCCTCGCTCAGCGCGAAAGGCTTCGAGCTGACGCGCAACATCATGCGGCTGAACGAGACGCTTGCCGAGCTGGCCGGTGATCCCGTGTTCCTCGGCGAATGGCTGTACTGCATCACTATTCTGGGCAAGCCCTCCGCCTCCGAACCGTGGGGCTGGCAGCTCAGTGGCCATCACGCCATCATCAACTATTTCGTTCTGGGCGATCAGGTGGTGATGACCCCGCTCTTCATCGGTTCAGAGCCGGTCCGCGCGACCTCGGGCAAATACAAAGGGCTCGGTGATCCTGCAACAGGAGCAAAACGAGCGGTTTGGAGATGCTGCGGGCTCTTTCCGATGCGCAGCGCCAACAGGCGGTGCTCAGTTTCTCGAAGACCGGCAACAACAATCTGACCGAGGCCTTCAAGGACAACGTCGTACTCGACTACGCCGGACTGCGCGCCAACGACCTGACGAGTCCGGAACGCAACCGGCTGCGCGACCTGGTTCACCTCTACGTCAGCAACATGGACGACGGGCACACCCGGGTGAAAATGGACGAAGTCGACCGCCACCTCGACAACACCTGGTTCGCCTGGATCGGCGGCACGCAACCCGACAGCGTCTTCTATTACCGCGTTCAGAGTCCCGTGATTCTGATCGAGTTCGATCATCAGCGGCCGGCGAACCTCGCTAGATTTGCTGCCGATCCTAAAAAGCCCACCCAGCAGCACATTCACTGCGTTGTGCGCACGCCGAACGGAAATGATTACGGCAAGGACCTGTTGCGGCAGCATTACCTCGCGCATCCCCACACGAGCTGAAAACCAATGAGGATCAAACTGGGGGAATTGCATGTCTCTTCTCAGCGGGGCTTTTCGACTCCCGCAGAAGACGCTGCTTCCGGTTTCTTTTGTCCGAAATCCAGGCCAAAGTGCGGTTCTGACTTCGTACCCGTGATTTTGACGGGCAATTCCGTGCCCGCGCCGTGCTTGCTGAAGAAAGGATCGACCGGCTTGAGAAAGACCGACTTCCATCCTCCGACCATTTGCGAAAGTTTGGCGTCAAAACGGGCGTGGCCATGAAAGTCGAACTGATTTCCGTCGAGGCTATAGCTTCCTTCCAGATTCACCCGCGTGCCCGGCATTTCAAATTGCAGATCAGGAAGTGTGAGGATTGAGTTTTCTAAAGTGAAGTCGCCGCCCATTCTCGACTTCACATTGTCTGGAATATCGTCCTTCGGCTGTTTCGGTTTGCCCTGGCTGCGCTCGCTCAAAGCGTCTACCTTGCTTTGAATGCTCTCGTTTGAGAAATGCGCTCCGGAGATTTGGAACTTCCCCTTTAGAAATAAACGATCCGCAATGTCGCCCTCCCCGGGGGGAATCTCGAGCTTGGTTTTCAGCCGAACCAATCCTGTCATCACTGGAGGATCGGTGCGCACCGCGAGCCGCAGTAGGTCGTCGATTTTGCCGCCGGGAATGTCGGCGTCGAGCGAGATGTGGTGTCCCGGTGGATCCACCGAGCGCACCACAGATCCGGTCGCTGTGAACGAAGTGTTGAGAAGCGTTGCCTCCACCGGCTGCAGATAAGTATCACCGCTCGTTCCATCGATGATCGCGTGGAACTTTGTTTTCAGCGGCACCGGACGGCCGCTGATGTTGATCCGGAAATCGGGCGTATCGGTCTCTCCGTCGGCCACAATCCTGCCCAGCGTCCCATCATAGTGTCCGGCGGAAGAAAGGATTCCGGCAATACCCTTAAGCGTGCCCAGATCGGCGTGGCTGAAGGTGTAGTCACCGTGCACCGGGCTTTCCCGTGGCTCTGCCGGGTTGAACGGTCCGAATTCTCCCTTTGACGCAATGTCGCCGACCGGCTTGGGATTGACCAGTGTCGCCGTAAACGTCAGTGGCCGATCCGGGCCGATTTCTTTCATGACCAGATTCTGAATGTCGAATTCGAGTGGCAGCTTATCGGGGCGATTGGTGTTGATGATGAGCGCCGCTTTATCGGAGCGGAATTCGTCGACTACAAGGCTGATCTTCCCTCCCTTAGGACCCATATTGCGAAACTGCTGGCGATCTTGCTTGGGCGGAATATTCAGCTGGAGTCCTTTGATGTAAACCGTGCGGATGTGTGTGGGCGAGCGCAGCAGGCTCAAGATGCCGGCGTGGAAGCGGAATTCGTCCACCCCAATCAGCGGCTGCACGCCGGGGCGCTGAATGTCCGGGTCGGTTTGCCCGTAAATCATAAGTCCCTTGCCGGAGACTGCCAGCCCTTGATAGACAGAGACTCTCAGATCAGCCAGTTCCACTCGGCTTTGGAAGCGGGTGGAGAGCGTTTCAATAACCCGCGCCCGCAGTAGCGGCTCAGCATGGTGCGCGAATATCGAGAGAAAAATGGCAAAGACCAGAATCGCCAGCAAAATGATGGCGAAAATCTTTCTGGCGCGGGTGCGAAATAGATCTGCGAAAAGAGACATGATTGTCTTACGAGCATAGTTCGGCTGAATCGCATTTCCAACCTGCGACTGATGAGGTGAACGAGGGTTGGGGTTGCTTAGCCTGTGTTATAACTCTCCCACATGCCCACGCATCGAGGGTCAATTCGTCTATTTCGGGCGGCAGGCGTAGTTGTGTTCCTGCATTGGTCTTGGTTTCTGGTGGCGGTGTATGAAATCAACTCCCAATCCAGGCGCTATTCTTCCATCGCTTTCAATATTCTGGAATATCTGTCGCTGTTTCTCATCGTGCTGCTTCATGAGTTCGGCCATGCGCTGGCTTGCCGGCAAGTGGGCGGGACGGCGAACCAGATCGTGCTCTGGCCGCTCGGTGGCGTGGCCTACGTGAATCCGCCGCCGCGTCCCGGCGCTACGCTGTGGAGCATCGTCGCGGGACCGCTGGTGAATGTGGTGCTATTCCCGTTATCTCGGGGATCGGCATTCTGAACCGGCAGCTCGGTTGGGCCGCGACCATGCCGAATCTCCACGAGTTGCTGCGCTCGATCTGGTTCATCAATGTTTTCTTGCTGATTTTCAACATTCTGCCCATCTATCCCCTGGATGGCGGCCAGATTCTTCGCTCCCTGCTCTGGTTTGCGTCTGGGGCGCGCCCGCAGTCTAATGGTGGCCACGATCCTCGGCTTCATCGGTGTGGCGGGATTCATTGTCCTAGCCTTGTGGGCGCACTCCATCTGGTTTGCAGTTCTTGCTGCTTTCATGTTGTTGAACTGCTGGGGAGGACTGCGCCACGCGCTGGCCTTGTCGCGCTTGGCCAAGTTGCCGCGTCGCGACGGGTTCGCCTGTCCCAAGTGTAAGACTCCGCCACCCGCGGGCGAGCTTTGGAAATGCCGCCAGTGCGGCCGGCCCTTCGACACTTTCCAATCCGGAGCCGTTTGCCCGTATTGCGCCGCCCAATTTCCGGTCACCGCTTGCCTGGAGTGCGGCGCGGTGTCTCCCATGAGCGAGTGGGTTGCTTCCGCTTTTGCCGCTCCGGCGCGGTAACCCTAGGGCAGCACTTTCAACACCACCGCTGTAATGTCGTCATGGGGCGCGTTGCCCTCCGCAAAGGCCGACCGGCGCTCGAACAGAGAATCCACCGCCTCGGCCGCCGATTTGTGCCAGCAGTGCGCCCAAACTTCCCGCAGCTTTGCCGAGCCGAACTCCTGGTCCATCGTATTGCGCGATTCATGAAGGCCGTCGGTCGCGAACAGAATGCAGTCTCCCGCTTGGAGCTTTAATCCATGCAGTCCATACGTGGTCCCGGGAAACATTCCCGAGGGCAATCCGCCTTCGCCGAGTTCTTGACAACTGCTTCCGGAAACCAGCAGCGGTGGCGGCATCCCGGCATTAGAGAACATAAGTTCTCGGGTGGCCGGGTTGAACAGAGCGTACAAGGTGGAGCAAAAACGGCCCACGATGGGCCGCTGCAGCAGGCGCGCGTTCAACTGAGCGAGAACGCTCGCCGTATCCCGGCCAGTCTTGTGAATCCCGCGCAGGGTTCCCGTGACCAGCGCGCTATACATGGCCGCTGGCAGTCCCTTCCCCACCACGTCCCCGAGGTAGATGCCGATCAGACCATTGGTCAGGAAGAAGAAGTCGGCAAAGTCGCCGCCAACGTCGGCGAAAGGAACGAAACGGAAGGCAATCTCGGCCGCCTCATGCCGCAGCCCCTTCGTGGGCAGCAACGAACCCTGCAGCAGTTTTGCTTCACGTGCCTGCTCCTCGGAAAGACTTCCCCGCGCAAAACGGTTTTGCACCGATTCCGATTGAACTGCGGTTACCGATCCCGATGTGCGCACTCTCGCGTCCCCGTGGTTAGATCGGCAGAACGCTGGTTGTGCATGAGTGCACCGGTCTTGTGGCACAGCGAGCGGATGGCCGGTCAGGTTTGCCTTAAGCGAGTTCACCGACATTGGATCGAGCAGAACGAAGGAGCATCCGCTGGACCGAGAAAAGGCAAGTAAGTCGACTAAGTCAGCCTTTTGGGCTGTATGCACCTACCTACTTCCGGACAAAATGATT
Organism: uncultured Acidobacteriota bacterium; assembly: GCA_963759395.1. Lineage (GTDB taxonomy): Bacteria > Acidobacteriota > Terriglobia > Terriglobales > Acidobacteriaceae > CAVWZH01. Next base: position 2,561,183 of record CAVWZH010000007.1, read on the forward strand.
CGGTATACAGCGAAAGCTTCAGCCTGGGGTACTGCGCCGATTTGAGGACGACCCTCGGTCTCGATTAATATCGTCACACGATATATAATGTTTATCGCACGATATGACTTCCGGCGCCAACCATCCCCTCAATTTGTCCGATTATCAGGCGCTGGCGGAATTGCGCTACCAGATTCGGCGGTTTCTTCATTTCAGCGAACAGGCGGCGCGGGACGCCGGCCTGGAGCCGCACCAGCATCAATTGCTGCTGGCCCTCAAGGGACTGCCCAAGGACCTCCGTCCCCGCATCGGTGAGCTCGCCCAACGGCTGCAGATTCAGCACCACAGCGCCGTGGAACTGGTGAACCGCCTGGCGCGCGGCGGCTACGTACGCCGGAAGCGTGGGGAGCAAGATCGCCGCGAAGTGTTACTCCAACTGACCCCCAAGGGTGAAAAAGTCCTGCGCGCGCTTACGCTCCATCACCGCGCCGAACTTCGCAGCCAACGACGAGCGCTCGTAGCCGCTCTGAAACAAGCGACGCGACAGTCATGAGCGATCATCAACCCAATCTCAGCACAAGCGGCGTGGCGCCATCTACGCGGGCAACCGTCACCGCGCCCGCCCAATTCCGCATGGTGCTGATCTCATTTCTCGCTGCTGGCGTTGGCCTGTTAGCCGGCGTGGTCGCGTTTCTTCTCTATCGCCTCATCGGATTATTCACTAATCTCGCCTTCTACGGACGCTGGTCCTTCGCCTTTATCAGCCCGCAGCACAATCATTTAGGTCTGTGGGTCATTCCGATTCCGGTGATCGGCGGACTCATCGTCGGCGTTATGGCGAAATACGGGTCGTCTAAGATCAAAGGGCACGGCATTCCAGAAGCCATGGAAGCGGTGCTGGTCAATCGCAGCCGCATCCAGCCGCGTGTGGCGATCCTTAAACCGATTTCAGCCGCCATCGCCATCGGCACTGGCGGCCCGTTCGGCGCCGAAGGCCCCATCATTCAGACTGGAGGCGCGCTGGGCTCGCTCGTCGGGCAGGTATTTCACTCGACTGCTGCGGAGCGCAAAGTCCTGCTGGCGTGCGGAGCGGCCGCGGGCATGTCCGCAACTTTCAACACGCCAATCGCCGGAGTGATCCTGGCCATTGAGTTGCTCTTGTTCGAATTCAAGTCCCGGTCATTTATTCCGTTGGTTGTGGCCAGCACGCTCGCTACCGCGGTACACATGAAACTCCTGGGCGCTGGGCCGATGTTCACCGTCTCCGCCATGGATTTCGGTATCCCACAGCGCACTGCCGTTCTACCTTGCTGCTCGGAGTGATTTGCGGTCTGGCCGCTGTCGGCTTCAGCAAGGCGCTGTACTGGACCGAAGACCAGTTCGAAAAGTTGCCGGTGAATGAACTCTGGTGGCCGGCGATCGGCGCGCTCGGTCTGGGGATCATCGGGTACTTCGTACCGCGAGTGCTGGGCGTCGGCTATGACACGATCAGCGACATCCTGAACGGCAGCCTTGCGCTCAAGCTTTTGCTCGTGGTGATGATTGCCAAGGCGGTCGCGCTCGTCATTTCTCTGGGGTCAGGAACCTCGGGCGGATTGCTCGCGCCCATGTTCATGTCGAGCGCAGCACTGGGTGGAATGTTTGCCCTGGGCGTCGACAAGATATTTCCATCGGCCAATCTTTCAGCCGGAGCTTTCGCTCTGGTTGCCATGGGAGCGGTGTTTGGCGCGGCCTCGCGCGCCACCTTCGCGTTCATTATTTTTGCCTTCGAGATCACGCGCGACTACAACGCGGTGCTGCCGCTGATGCTGGTGAGCGTGATTGCCGACGGCGTGGCCGTGCTGTTGCAGCCGGGAAGTTCCATCATGACTGAAAAGCTGGCCCGGCGCGGCTTGCGCATTCATCAGGATTACGAAGCCGACGTACTGCAGCAGGTCAAAGTCGAGGAAACCATGGATCGCGAGGTGCCGACGCTCCCGGCAAGCATGCAAGTGGAGGAACTGGGGAAACGGATTGCCGACCGCGATCCGCAGGTGTGCCGCCATCAGGGCATGATCCTGGTCGACGATGGCGGCAGGCTCGTGGGCATCATCACGCGGGGAGATGTACTGCGCGCCCTGGAGCAGGATGCCGCCGGAACGGTGACCGTGCTCGATGCCGGCTCTCGTGACCCGGTGGTCACGTATCCCGACGAGGCTCTTCACGAGGCGTCGGCAAAAATGCTGCGCCATAACATCGGCCGCCTGCCCGTCGTGGATCGTGACGACCCGCACAGGGTGGTGGGTTATCTGGGCCGGGCAGGAATATTAGCGGGCCGCATACGCCGTCTGGAAGAAGAGCACGTTCGTGAGCCGGGCTGGGTTGGCAAGCTGTTGTGACTTTTCTCGGCGCGGCCTCAGACCCTGGAATCAGGGTGCCCCAGTGTCTCGCCGGTTTTGCGAGACCTGGGACTCCGAAAGCAGCAGGACCATAATCACTTACTCCTCGGCGTTAGTTGACCAAGCGCGGCGGTGAGGGCGTCCATCGCCAAGTGACTGGCGTGGCCAGAAGCTTCCGGCAGCCCGCCGATCGCCTGCACCAATTCTTCCCGGCGTAATTTGCTGGCCTCGTCCAAAGTTTTGCCTTGAACCAACTCAGTGAGCAAAGATCCGCAAGCCATGGCGGGAACGCATCCCTTGGCGCGAAAGCGGATTTCTGTGATCCGGCCATGGGCGATGCGTAATGTGAGTTTAAGAATGTCTCCACAGGCGGGGTTCTCGATCTGCACCGTCGCATCCGGATTGCTGACTTCGCCCGCGTTGCGCGGATGCTCGAAGTGGTCGAGAAGCTGTGGAGAGTACATTTTTGAAATTGTAGCGGGCTTCTGCCTTGGCAACCCGGTTCCTACGATGCCCCGCCCTTGCAAAGGTGACCGTCACCAAGTGCCTCTCGTCCCGCGCCAGGGGTTAGGGGGCATGCCAGGTGTGGCTGGGCCTCCTCAGCGGGCGTCCGCAGAACCGGCAATGGGCGGAACGCTTCAGGCGCAGCCTCTCCAGTTTGTCCTCCCTCCGGCACTCGGGCGAGCAAAAGCACGAACCCCGCATCACGCGCTGGGCAGGGATCTCCTGGCGGCAGCGCACACAGAACCGCTGCATGATTCCTCCAAAGTTCTTTTTGTTATTGAGTTAGGTCAGGACAGAACGGCAAGCTCTGGGTAGGTTAATCCCTAACTTGAGCAATTGACCCTATATATCCAGAATAGCAACTTCAGCAGAGTAAATGGGACATGGCTCGAGATGAAATATTGCCTTCCGTTTCTGTGAGTTGGATAAAAACCAGCTCTTTTGGGGGCTTGACAGGTCGTGTAGGGACGGGGCGGAGCTTGCCCTGAGCGGAATCGAAGGGCCCTTCCGGGCGGGTCCCTTCGGCTTCGCTCAGGGCAGGCCGAGACCCGCCCCTACGCGAGCATCGTTTAGGATTAAGCCAATGCCCAGCGACTACAGTCCCAGGCGAGTTGTTTGCCTGCAGCCCAGCGCTACCGTCATTCTAGCGGCCATTGGCAAACTGGATCGGGTGGTCGCCTGCACCAAATATTGTGCAGACGTCTGTCCCGAGGTGGTAGCTTCCGGATGCGCGATCGTTGCTGATTCCTGGACCGCCAAGAGCGAAGACATTCTGGCCGCGCATCCTGATCTGGTCATCGCCGCGGTTCCCTACCAGGAAAAAGCAGTAGCCGAAATTATGAAGTCCGGCGCGCGCTTTCTTGGTCTGGCGCCGAAAAGCCTGGCCGATATCTACGCCGACATCGCGGCTATTGCCGGCATCATGGGCGCACGCGATCGCGGCGACCGGGTAATCGCAGCGATGCAACAGGAAATCGAAATGGTCCGCAAGCAGACCGACGGCGTCAAACGTCCTCGCGTGTTTTGCGAAGAATGGGGAAAACCGATCATTTCATCGCAGAAGTGGGTTGCGGAACTGGTCGAGGCCGCAGGTGGCGAGTTCATCGGACCGCCGGGAACAACACAAACTGCGCAATCAGTGTTGTGTGCGGACCCTGAAGTGGTGATCGCCGCCTGGTGCGGGGCTGGCGACCGGGTTCCGCTGGAAAAGCTCGCGCGCGACCGCGGATGGGCTGGAATGCGCGCCGTGCAACAAGGGCGGGTCTTCTGCATTCGTGATGAGTTTCTTAACACCCCTGCTCCCACCCTGATGCAAGGCTTGCGGGCGTTAGCTGCGGCGATTCACCCTGAACGTTTTCCACACGTTTCCGGGCTAAGATGTATCAGTGCGGTTGCGGAGCAACTTACCCCTCGGCTCCGCTAGGACTAGAATTTCTCTTTTTCTTTTCTCTATGGCTGCTTCGTCGAAGATTGAAGAAATCGTGAAAGAACTCGACCGGGTTGCGTTAGCCTCCGGTTCGGCAGAAGACTTCATGTGGGAAGTGGTCAAACTGCTGCATGATCGCATGCCCAAATACAACTGGGTGGGTTTTTATATGCTGGAAAAGCCTTCCGCCACTGAGCCTGCGATGCTGGTGTTAGGGCCCTTCCAGGGTGCAATGACGCCGCATACCCGGATCCCTCTGCATCAGGGTATCTGCGGCGCGGCGGCTTCCACCGGCAAGACGGTGGTGGTGGATGACGTGAGCAAGGATCCCCGTTATCTGGCCTGCTCGGTTGAAACTAAGTCAGAAATTGTGGTGCCGGTGTTCGCACATGGCAAGGTGGCCGGCGAATTGGATATCGACAGTTTTTTTCCGGCGGCGTTCAGTGAAGAAGACCAGCAACTGGTCGAATACTGCTCGTCGTTGGTTGGCAAGCATCTGGAGAAGGTTCCCGCATGAGACACTGAAGACGTCGCCGCGCCAGCCCCGGCGTGGGTGAACCCGGTGGAGTCCAGCCTCTCCGTCATCCGACAGTAGTGCGAGTAAGTCCTGCCTATGAAGAGAGTCGTGGCCGCCTTAATCGTGAAAGAAGAAAAGGTGCTGGTATGTCAGCGCACGCGCTACCAGACGATGCCCCTGAAGTGGGAGTTTCCCGGAGGCAAGATCGAAGAGGGCGAACAGCCACGCGACGCGCTGCGGCGCGAGCTTGATGAAGAGCTCGGCATCAACGCCCACATCGGAGAGGAAGTGGCGCGCATCCGGCATGAATACAAAGGTGGCGGGAGTGTGGAACTGCGCTTCTTTGTGGTGCGGGAGTACAAAGGGGAGTTGGAAAACAAGATATTCAAAGATATGCAGTGGGCGAAGCGTTCCCAGTTGCGGGAATACGATTTCTTGGAAGCGGACGAGACGCTGGTGAAGGATTTGGCGGAGGGTAGGGTTCTTTGACCGAAATCCGTGCCCCCGCTCTTCGAAGGTCGCAAACAACGGCGGGCCCGAACTAAGGCTCGACCTTCGGCGGCGTTTTGTGATCGTTGGACCCTAGCTGCATGAGCTTTCGGGCACGTAACAACTACGCGGCCGGACGCAGTTCCGATGCTTTTGCTGCCGGGCGTGCGGCTCCGCTCGCGCGCGGTGACGCGGGACGTTGCCGGATAGCGATCACCAGCAGAGCGGCGTATATCGCCCCGACAACGATGCAGGAACCGAATATCGCGAAGTTGAATTTGAACAAAAAGAACTCCTCGGCCGCCCGCGATAGATACAACGCCGAGACCAGCACGAGCACGGTCCTCCCGAGCCCAGTACCAAGAAGGTCCTTTCCATGGAAGAAAGACACATACGCAAAAAAGAACATGAAAAGCACCCCGGCTACGTTAAGTGCTTCCATGAATGCACGGTAGGGTGGAGCGACTTGAGCCAGATGGAAAATCTGGTAGCCCAGCATGATGTGGAACAGGAAGAACAGCGTGTTCAGAACTCCGCCGGCCACAAGCAACGCTTTGGACATGGATGGTCTCCTTTTCCCTACAGATTGACCAATCAAGCTTATCTTGTACAGTCGTGCCTGCAGTGACCAGGGTCACTGGAGCAGCACAAACGCTCGCCCAAGGATTGACACTCTCAGGTGACCAACGTCACTGCATCGAGATTCAATTCAAGCTAAGTTTTAAAGGGTAAATCTGCATATTTGCCAGTCAAGCAGGTGTTCCCGTGATCCCTGCCGAGAACCACCGTCCAACCCCACTGCTTCGCCGAACCGATTTCCTGATCACCGTCAGCCTGGTCGTGGTTTTGGGCTTGTCTGCTTGCAGCGGTGGAAGCGCCCCGTAGGAAGCTTTGCCGCTGCTCTGCCGCCGTCGAGGACGAAGTGAAAGAAATTGCGGATCAGCTCAGAAGATTAGCGTCGAACCAAACGGTGCGATTAACCCACTACGGCCGTAATTCGGGAAAGCCGTACGAGGTCACTATCTGGTTCGTCGTAGACGGAAACAAAATTCTCATCGGAACGGCGAACGCCAACCGGCAATGGGTGCGGAATGTGCAGAAAACGCCGAAGGTCAAATTAGCGATCGGCGGCGAGACGCTTGAGGGCGAGGCCCGCTTTCTTGCCGATCGCTCCGAGCATGATCGTGTACAAGCGATGATACGCAGGAAGTACTGGATGTATTGGCCGATTCTTGCAGTCGGGCGCGCCCTGATGGCAACAGGGCTTCTGCGGGACCGAACCGGATCGTTCGAAGTGACCTTGAAGAACTAAGGGAGCCCAGGAACCATCGGCTTCCAGCAAAGGAGGATATATGGCAACTCAACAAGCATCGCTTGACACCATCGACGACTTTTTGTCGCAGAAGCGTATTGCGATGGTGGGAGTGTCGCGTGACCCCGAGAATTTCAGCGTGAAGCTCTTCGAGGAACTGTGCCGTCGTGGATACGACGTTGTTCCGGTGAATCCGAGCGCGGCAGAGGTACAGGAGCGACGTTGCTTCGCCAACGTGCAGGATATCGAGCCTCCGGTTGAGGCGGCGCTGCTCATGACTTCGCCCGAAACCACCGAGACCGTGGTGGAGGACTGCGCCGAGGCGGGCATAAAGCGGGTTTGGATGTATCGGGCTGGAACCAAAGGCGGAGCGGTCAGCCCAAAGGCAATCGAGTTCTGCTGCGAACACGGGATTCAGGTGGTCCCCGGACAGTGTCCGTTTATGTTTTTGCCGGAAGCTGCGGGGATCCATCGCTTCCACGGATTCTTGCGCAAGATGACGGGCCGGTATCCAAAGCATGCGCACGCCTAGACGGACCACCGGCTGAGCCCGAGACAGGAAAAGGCAGATGGACTTCGTCAACTGCTACGACGACCTCAACCGTGCCGACGCTTATGCCACGCTTGAATTCGCCAACACGTACTACCTCGCGTACCGCGACCTGCCCGCGATTCTGGCCGAGCATGTGACCGGAACGAGAGCACTTGATTTCGGTTGTGGTACCGGCCGATCAACCCGCTTTCTACGAAATCTGGGATTCTCCGCAATTGGCATTGATATCTCGGAGGAGATGCTGCGCATCGCTCGTGCCACCGATGCCTCCGGCGACTACCGTCTCGTGCCGGGCGATGATCTTAGCCAATTTGAGGTTGCGACCTTCGACCTGGTGCTCTCCGCTTTTACCTTCGACAACATCCCCGGAGCGATGAAGGTAAGAATCTTTCGTGATTTGGGAAAGCTGTTGACTCCAGATGGAGCCATCGTCAGCATAGTGTCGTCGCCCGAGATCTATACCCACGAATGGGCTTCGTTTACGACTCGAGATTTCCCAGAGAACAGGGCGGCGCGCAGCGGTGATGCCGTGCGCATCGTCGTTACCGACCATCACGACTGCAGGCCGGTCGAAGACATCCTCTGGAGCGACGAATCGTATCGGGAGGTGTATCGGGAGGCCAGCCTGCGAGCTATCCAGATGTTCAAGCCGCTGGCTAAAGGAGACGAGCCCTACGCGTGGGTGAACGAAACCAGGATCGCCCCGTGGGTGATTTACGTGTTGAAACGAGCGACGTAGTAGGACAGTTTGAGACCGGGGCGGCTCTCAGCCCGAGCGCAACGTCCAGATATAGGCGAGGCTAAGCAGGGCCATAATGACGGTGGTGACCCAGGCGATCACATTGTAAACACGCGAATTCGTGTAGTCCCCCATTAATTCTTTTTTGTTGACTAATAACAGCATGAACACCAGCACGGGCGGCAGGGCGATTCCGTTCACCACCTGCGACAAAATGGAAATCTTCACCAGTGGAAGATTCGGATACAGAATGACGCCTCCGCCCGCCACGATCAGCGCCGTGTAGAGCCAGTAAAAGACCGGGGCTTCGCTGAAGCGCTTCCCTACCCCGGATTCGAAGCCCAATCCTTCACACACCGTGTAAGCCGTAGAGAGCGGCAGAATCGATGCGGCGAAGAGCGACGCGTTGAACAATCCCATGGCGAAAAGAATGTAGGCGTAATCTCCGGCGAGTGGACGCAGGGCTTGGGCGGCATCTTTGGCGTCAGCGATGTTGTGAAAGCCGTGCACAAAAAGCGTGGCGGCGCAGGCCACGATGATGAACCAGGCGACGATGTCGGTGAAGATGCACCCGGTGATCACGTCGAGTTGCGAAGCTTTGTACTGGCGCTTGGTCACTCCTTTTTCGACGATGGAGGATTGCAGGTAAAACTGCATCCAGGGCGCGATGGTGGTTCCGATCACGCCGATGATCATATAGAGGTAATCCTGGCGGATAAACATCTGCTTGGGGGGTGGCACGATCGTGGCTTTCAGGGCGTCGACCCAGGCAGGTTTGGCGATGACCCCGGCGAAAATGTAGGTCACGTAGAAAAATGACGCCACCAGGAAAACCTTTTCGACGGTCTTGTATTGGCCCTTGACCACAATCAGCCAGACGATCGCGGCGCAAATCGGAACCGTGATGTACTTGGAAAGACCGAAGAGTTCCAGGCTACCGGCGATACCGGCGAACTCGCCGACGACGTTGCCGAAGTTGATGATCAGGATTCCGACCATCATGAAAAAGGTGATGCGGAAGCCGAATTCTTCGCGGATGAGGTCGCTCAGGCCTTTGCCGGTCACTGCGCCCATGCGGGCGGCGATTTCCTGGATCACGATCAGGGCCAGGGTGACCGGGATCATGGTCCAGAGCAGCATGTGGCCGAACTGCGCGCCCGCCGCGGAGTAGGTGTAGATGCCGTTGGCATCGTTGTCTACGTTCGCGGTAATGAATCCCGGACCGACGACGGCGAAGAACAGCAGGATCCGGAGTTTCCAGCGTTTCCAGAATTTCATGGGGGCGCTTCGCAGCCATAAAGCCAAAATGACGAATCAGGATAAACGCAGTTTTGAGATATGGGTAGCTGAAATGTGGTGCGAGAGTGGATTATTCCGCCGTCTTGCTCGGTCTGGGAATTCTTAAGCACTCCAGGAAGGCGTCATCCTGAGCGCAGCCGCTTTTCAGGCGTAGCGAAGGATCTTGCGCGGAGCGGATAGGCGCCTTGGGTCAGCGATTCTGGCACGCGCGAGATCCCTCGCCCCGCTGGAGAAAACGCGGGGACTTCGGGATGACGCCCTTGGGATGCAGGGCATTGGTTACAATTCCCTTTCGCGCGCTGATGCCCATATGCCAATTCCCTACTATCACGTCGATGTGTTCACCGGGGAGCTTTTTGCCGGCAACCCGGCGGGGGTGTGCATTCTGCCCAGGTTTCTTCCGGGCCAGACCATGCAGAAGATAGCGGCGGAGAATCGGCATTCCGAAACCGCGTTTGTTGTCTCCCGGGCGGATGGGGAATTCGATTTGCGCTGGTTCACTCCAACGGTGGAAGACGATTTGTGCGGGCACGCGACTCTGGCGTCTGCCTTTGTTCTGGGGCTTCGGGGGCGTGACGAATGGCCGGTCCGATTCCACACATGCAGCGGCATCCTGACCGTGGCGCGGAACCAGGACGGCCTGGAAATGGACTTTCCGGCACGGCCGGCGAGGCCTTGTGACCCGCCCTCCGAATTGTTGCCGGCGCTCGGGCTAAAAACTGCATTGGTCATGAAGGCGCGAGATTATTTGGTTGTTGTGGATCGCGCCGAGCAGGTGCAAGCGCTCTCGCCTGACATTCGCGCGCTGGCCAAGATCGAGATGGGTACTGGAGGCGCTATCGTCACTGCTGTTGGCAAGGGAGATGTGGATTACGTGTTGCGATTCTTCCCGCCGTCGGTGGGCATTGATGAAGACCCGGCGACCGGATCGGTGCATTGCACGCTGGTTCCCTACTGGGCCGAGCGGCTAGGGAAACAGACCCTGCATGCGCAACAACTCAGTGCGCGGGGCGGGGAGTTCAGGTGTCAGATGGATGGCGACCGAGTAAAGATCGCGGGGCGGGCAAGGTTGTATTTGCAGGGGACACTGGAGATCGATTGATTCTCACGCCGTACTCTTGTCATTCCGAACCGGCTTCAGCGGTGAGGAATCTGCTGTTAAGCGGGCAGACGGAAAGCAGATTCCTCAGGGCTGAAGCACCTTCGGAATGACAAGGTGCCGGCCATGGGAATAACGACAAAGCCGCCGGAGCTCCCGATGCGGCTACAGCTTCTGCCGCAGCATGCTGATGATGTCGTCGAAGGTGATGACGCCGGCGAGCTTGTTGTGGTCGTCCACGACCGGGACACTGAGCAAATTGTATTTGTCGAACAATTCGGCAACTTCGTTTTCGCTTGCGCCGGCGTGAGTGTAGATCAAAGGCTCCTGAGTCAGCGCGAGCAACGGCGTGTCCGGCTTGGCCACGGCTATCTTCACCAGAGGAACGGCACCGGCCAGGGTGCCGTGTGAATCCACCAGATAGATGGTATTCATAGTCTCGACCCGGCCTTCGAAGCGGCGCAAGGCATCGATTGCATCTTGAGCGGCTTTGTCGACGGCCAAAGCGAGGAAGTCGGTGGTCATGCGGCCGGCGGCGGTGTTCTCTTTGAACTCGAGGAGTTCTTCCATTTCCTCGCGCTCCGCGGGCTGCATTTCCAGCAGAATCTCAGAAGTGCGTTCCTCGGGCAGATCGGCAAGCAGGTCGGCGGCAGCGTCGGGTTCCATCTCCTCCACGATCTCGGCGGCGCGCTCCGAGTCGAGCGATTCGACGATGGCCTTCTGGACTTTGGGTTCGACTTCTTCCAGCGCTTCGGCGGCCACGCCTTCATCCAGAGTTTCAAACACGGCTTCGCGTTCATCGGGCGCGAGATCTTCGACGATGTCGGCGATGTCGGCGGGGTGCAGGCGCGCCAGGCGCTCATGGGAAATTTTCAGCTTCACCCGGCGGGCGGGATCGGTCTCGATGAGATCGACAAAATCCCAGGGAATGGGGCGAGGTGGAATCTGGCGCAGCAGCGCGCGCAGCGCCGGCAATGGAACCAAGCCTTTGAGCAAGCGCCGGACGGCGCCCCGCGGGCCAACATCCACCGAGCCGACTTTGAGCACGGGGCGGTTTGCGACGGATTCCTCGTGAAGGTCGAGGTCATTGACGCGAACCACTTTGCGGCCAAAGACGTCGATCACCTGCTGATCGAGCAGATCGCGCTCCAGCAAGAGCATGCCCTCGCCCGGGCCGGCGGCGATCCAGTCAGAGGCGGCGGCGTCGGTACGAATGCCGCCGTTGATCGAAGTGACGGAGGCGAAAGGGAGCATGCGCATCCCGGCCTTGGTTTTGACGATCAGCTTGGCCACTCGGGCGCGGTCTTCCTGAGGAAGCAATGCGAGCTCGCGCAGGCGTCCGTATTGGCTCCCGGAGGCATCGAAGACCGGGGAGCCCAACAATTCGGAGAGCGCGAGCGTCGGCATCGCCCCGAGCATACCCAAGTGCATGTCGAGAATCCAGAAGGATTGTGGAATTTTTCTCCGCCGAGGGGAGACAGGTGGAATCGTGGCCGCCGCCAGGGGCGCTGATCAGTGTCCAAGTGCGCCCCGTCACAGTAACCAGAGACAATGGGCACAGTCATTCCGGCAAACGAGGGCAGAAGATAGTAGTCTTAGTTTGTAATCCGCTCGAGGCGGATTGCCGGCTGGTGGAAGTTCGGAGGATTGGGTGGCTCAGCGAGCGGAGTGCATCCTTGGTCCGGATCAGTTGAAGAAACTGATAGGAGCACTGACTCATAAGGGCTACGAAGTCATCGGTCCCACCCTGCGTGACGGCGCAATCGTCTATGACCGTGTTGGGTCAGTCGAAGATCTGCCAGGTGGCTGGACCGACGAACAGGAACCTGGACGTTATCGTCTGAAGCGCCGCGAAGATGCAGCCCTGTTCGGATATGCGGTGGGACCTCAAAGCTGGAAAAGATACACGCACCCGGCGGAAGTGCGGCTCTGGTCGGCCGAGCGCCAGAGTGGGACATTTCGCATCCTGAACAATGAGACCAAGCCCAAGAACCCGCCTGCCTTTCTGGGCGTTCGGGCATGCGAACTGGCAGCAATCGCGGTGCAAGATCGTGTGTTGCTCGATGACAAATACCGGGATCCGATCTACGACGAGCGCCGTCGGGGAGCGTTCATCATCGCAGTGCAGTGCACGCAGGCGGCGTCCACGTGTTTCTGTGCATCGATGGGAACGGGTCCGCAGGTCTCAGATGGTTTTGACCTTGTCCTTACAGAGCTGATTGGATCCGCAGGGCATCGCTTTCTGGCAGCCGCGGGCAGTGACCGCGGCGCCGAGCTGCTCACCGAGTTGGAATCGGTGCCGGCCAGCCAAGAGGATCATCAGGAGGCCGCGGCGAAGGTAGAAGCGGCGGCAAACCAGCAGGTACGCTCCCTTGACACCAACGGAATCAAAGAGCTTCTCTACCAGAACTTCGACCATCCGCGCTGGGACAACGTGGCCGGCCGCTGTCTGACCTGTGCCAACTGCACGATGGTATGCCCCACATGCTTTTGCACCTCTGTGGAAGATGTAACCGACATCACCGGAGATCACGCCGAACGCTGGCGCCGCTGGGATTCCTGCTTCACCCAAAACTTTTCCTATATCCATGGAGGCAGCGTCCGAAGCTCCGCCAAAGCACGTTATCGTCAATGGATGACCCACAAGCTGGCCTCGTGGATCGACCAGTTCGGCAGTTCTGGATGTGTCGGCTGTGGCCGTTGCATTACCTGGTGCCCGGTGGGCATAGACATTACAGAAGAGGTCCGGGCTATCCGGGAAGGAGGAAAGAATGGAAACCCTTGAGCGCATCATTGCGGAGCACCCGTTCTTCGCCGACCTCGACGACAGCTTCACCGCGCTGATGGTGAGCTGTGCCTCTAATGTGCGGTTCAAAGCTGGCACCTACATCCTCAAAGAAGGAGGGCCGGCAAACACTTTCTACCTGATTCGGGAAGGCAAAGTAGCGGTGGAGGTTCTTGCACCCCAGCGCAAGCCCATTATTGTTGCCACGTTGGAGGTGGGCGAAATCTTGGGGTGGTCGTGGCTATTGCCACCCTATCAATGGAGGTTTCATGCGCGCGCTATCGATGACGTACGCGCCATCGCGCTCGACGGCAAGTGTCTGCGTACCAAGTGCGAGGAGAACCACGATCTCGGCTACGAGGTCTTAAAGCGATTTGTCCAGATCATGGAGCAGCGACTGGATGCGACGCGCTTGCAGTTGCTCGACGTATATGCCGCAAAGTGATGATCCATGGCAACGGCCATCAAAATCGACCCGATGCTTCCGCGGCCGTACTCCGTACGGGAGGTGACCAAGGAAACGCCGGACACGTTTACCTTGAGGCTTGAACCGGAGAGCGCTGCCAGCCCAAGCTTGTTTCAGCCCGGACAGTTCAGCATGCTCTGGGTATTCGGAGTGGGTGAGTTGCCAATCTCCATCAGTGGCGATCCAGCGTTGCACGACCGCCTGGTCTACACCGTGCGTTCAGTTGGTCAGGCGACTCATGCGCTGGTAAATCAGCCCGTAGGCGACGCCGTAGGCGTACGCGGTCCATTCGGCGCCGGCTGGCCGGTAGAAGCCGCGCGGGGCCGGGACGTGATTGTGGTAGCTGGTGGAATTGGCCTGGCGCCATTGCGACCAGTGATCTATCACGTCTTGCAGAATCGGAAAGACTTTGGACGGTTGGTAATTCTTTACGGTGGGCGCAGCCCTCGTGACCTGCTCTATCGCAAAGAACTGGCGGCCTGGGCACGCAGCCGGGACACTCAAGTGCTGGTCACGGTCGACTATGGTGGCCTGAGCTGGCGAGGCCACGTCGGCGTGGTCACGACCTTGTTCAAGTATTCCCGGCTGCAGCCCGCTCGCTCAATCGCCATGGTTTGTGGTCCAGAGATCATGATGCGCTTTGTCACGCGTGAGCTGGAAACTCAGGGACTCAGCCGCGACGATATCTATCTTTCGATGGAACGGAATATGAAGTGTGCCGTCGGCTTTTGTGGGCACTGCCAGTATGGTCCACACTTCATCTGCAAGGATGGGCCCATTTTTCGCTACGAGCAGATCCGGAACCTACTGGAGAAATATGAGCTCTAAATCCAAACGCAAACCCAGAATCGGCGTCTTCAAGTTTGCATCGTGTGACGGCTGCCAGCTTAGCCTGCTCGACGCAGAAGATGAACTGCTCGGTGTTGCCGGGGCGGTCGATATTGCCTACTTTCCTGAAGCCTCAAGCGCCATGTCGAAAGGTCCCTACGACATCGGCCTGGTGGAAGGGTCGATTACCACGTATCAAGATGCCCAGCGCATTCAGGAAGTCCGGAGGCAGTGCAAAACTCTGATCACGATTGGGGCCTGTGCCACTGCCGGGGGCATTCAAGCTCTGCGGAATTGGAAGGACGTCGATGAGTTCATCCGGGTCGTCTATGCCACACCGCAGTTCATCAGCACCTTGAAGCTCTCGACCCCGATTGCTGAGCATGTTCCAGTCGATTTTGAACTGCGCGGTTGCCCAATCAACAAATACCAGCTGATCGAATTGATCAGCGCGACGCTGGCAGGGCGCAAGCCCAACGTTCCTTCCTATAGTGTGTGCATCGAGTGTAAGCGCAAGGCGAATGTGTGTATCGCTGTGGCACGCGGAGTCCCCTGCCTTGGCCCGGTGACTCAGGCAGGATGCGGAGCGCTCTGTCCAAGCTACGACCGTGGCTGCTACGGTTGTTACGGACCGATGGAGACTCCCAATACGGCCTCGCTGACGAGCCAGTTCCGGATTCTGGGGCAGGCGGACAGCCAGGTGGCACGCGCATTCCGTGGATTCAATGCCTGGGCGTGGCAGTTCCGCAAAGCCAGTGACGAGTGTGAACGGGCATGACCGGACGTGGAACAAGAACCATTCGTGTCGACACGCTGGCCCGCGTGGAAGGCGAGGGTTCTCTTTACATCAAACTCGTGGGTGAACGCGTAGCCGATGTAAAGCTCAAGATCTACGAGCCCCCCCGTTTTTTCGAAGCCTTCCTTCGCGGCCGCCATTTTTCCGAAGCACCAGACATCACCGCGCGGATCTGCGGCATCTGTCCCATCGCTTACCAAATGAGTGCGGTGCACGCCATGGAACGGGCTCTGGGAGTCCAGATCGACCCTGCGGTTCGCCTGCTGCGTCGACTGTTTTATTGTGGCGAGTGGATTGAGAGTCATACCCTGCACGTCTATATGTTGCACGCGCCCGATTTCCTTGGTTACCCGGACGCGATCGCCATGGCGAAGGATCACCGGGCTGTGGTCGAAAAAGCGCTCCGGCTGAAAAAAATTGGCAATCGGATTGTGCAATTGCTGGGCGGACGCGAGATCCATCCCATCTCCACCACGGTCGGAGGTTTTTACAAGACGCCCACCAGGCACCAGGTCCGCGATCTGGTGAACGATTTGGAATGGGCTCTCGAGGCTTCGCTCGAGACCGTGCGCTGGACGGCTGGTTTGCAGTTCCCCGACTTCGAACAGGACTACGAATTCGTAGCCCTTCGTCATGCGGATGAATATCCGTTCAACGAAGGACGCCTGGTATCGAATCGCGGCCTGGATATCGACGCCGCGGAATATGAAGATCACTTTGTCGAGTCGCATGTCAAACACTCCAACGCCCTGCACTCCGTGATGCGAGGCAGGGGCTCGTATCTGGTAGGGCCGCTGGCGCGGTTTAACCTGAATTTCGAGAGGTTGCCTGAGGTGGCGCGCCAGTCGGCGCTCAACGCGGGCCTGCGGCCGCCGGTAAAGAATATTTTCCGGAGCATCGTGGTCCGAGCGGTCGAACTTGTCTTCGCCTGCGCGGAGGCATTGCGAGCCATTCACGAATACCAGCCGCCAGCTGCGCCACGCGTCGAGGTACCCAACCGGGTGGGTGTGGGTCAGGCAATTACGGAGGCGCCACGCGGCATCCTTTATCACCGTTATGCGTTGGATGAAAACGGGCTGATCGTCACCGCCAAAATCGTGCCGCCAACCTCTCAAAACCAGAAGCGGATCGAGGATGACCTTCGCGAGTATGCGGCCCAGCTGGTGGCGTGGCCCATCGAAGAAATGACATGGAAGTGTGAGCAGGCGGTGCGGAGCTATGACCCGTGCATCTCCTGCGCCACCCATTTTCTGAAGGTCACAGTGGAGCATGAGGACGTCAAGGACTGAAGCATGCTCATCATTGGCTGCGGAAATCGGCAGCGAGGCGACGACGGCGCCGGAATTCTGGTCGCCGAACGGCTGCGAGAGTGCGGCATAGAAGCGGTCGCGCGCACGGGCGAAGTCACGGATCTCATCGAGGCCTGGAAGGGAGCAGACGATGTGATCGTGGTCGACGCGGTAGTGACCGGCGCGCTTGTCGGCACGGTGCAAGCGTGGGACGGCCGGCAAGCGCTGGCTTCCCTCAGCACAACAACCTCGACTCACGGTCTTGGCTTAGCAGAAGCCATAGAACTGGCTCGCGTTTTGAATCGCCTGCCCGCGCGGCTGCGGGTCTACGGAGTCGAGGGCCGGCGATTCGAACCGGGGACCGAGATCTCTCCCGAAGTGCACCGGGCCGTCGAAGAAGTAGTGCGAAGAATCATCGACGATCAAAACTGCGCCACCGACGGACCAAGTACTCGCGGCCGGGCGCCCCGCTGAGTCCGGCAATCTTTTTTTTCGCTCAACTCGGACGCGGATTTTCGTTCTCTTCACTGGAACAAAGTTGCGTGCTCGATGAGTGCGGACTCCAACATGTGATTTTCGTCACAGCAACTTCGTTCACGCGGCGAGAAAATCTTCTCAAACCAGGAGGTCATTATGGCGCTCACGAGTTTGAGGCAATACCTGGACAAACATAACGTTAAGTACGTTGTCATTTCGCACTCGCTCGCCTACACAGCACAGGGCATTGCGGCGCTGGCACACATTTCAGGCAAGGAGCTGGCGAAGACGGTGATTGTCAAGCTGGATGGCACACTGGCCATGGCAGTGGTTCCTGCCTCCTCTCACGTCGATCTGCAGCTGCTTAAGAAGGCGGTAAACGCCCACAGTGTAGAGCTTGCCTACGAAGAGGAATTCAGAGACCGATTTCCCGAGTGTGAAACCGGCGCGATGCCTCCGTTCGGAAATCTCTACGACTTTGACGTTTATGCCGACGAAAGCCTGGCTAAGGACAAGGAGATCGCATTCAATGCAGGCTCTCACCGGGAACTGATTCGAATGGCGTGGGAGGATTTCGCAAGGTTGGTCAACCCTCGCCTGGGAACATTCGCGTCAGGGAAAAGCGTCCGTCAAGCCGCATAGCCGAACACTCAGCCCGAGTCTGCGGAAAGGCCGGATCTCCCCGCATCCGCGGGGAAACAAGGCTCTTAGCAAACAAGTTTGTCCCCGTTCCAGGAATCACACAGGTAGGTGACAAGCGGCACAGCCGCCCCTCATCCCGCACGCGAAGATAAAGAGTTAAGAGTGGGTTCCGAGCGAGGGATGCCATGAAAAGACTCCTGATCCTTGGTGCGGCTGGCAGGGACTTCCATAATTTCAACGTCGTCTTTCGTGGCAATCCTGATTACCTCGTGGTTGCCTTTACCGCTACACAAATTCCGGACATAGCCAACCGCCAGTATCCGCCGGAACTGGCGGGCGCAGGTATGTATCCCGACGGTATCCCAATCTTTGAAGAGAAAGACCTGGAGAAGCTGATCGCGGATAAAGATGTGGACGCGGTCGTGTTCTCCTACAGCGATATCTCACACCAGAACTTAATGCACCTGGCGTCGCGGGTGGTCGCGGCGGGTGCGGACTTCTGGCTGCTGGGAACCGAGCACACTCAGCTCAAATCCCGCGTCCCCGTAGTTTCCGTTTGTGCAGTACGCACGGGCTGCGGCAAGAGCCCGGTGTCGAGGCTGGTGGCATCGGAACTGCACGGCCAAGGCTGGAAGCCCGTAGTCATCCGCCATCCCATGCCTTACGGCGATCTGGCCGCCGAGGCAGTGCAGCGTTTCGCAACCCTCGAAGATTTGGACCTGCAGAAATGCACCATCGAAGAGCGCGAGGAATACGAGCCGCACATTCGTCAGGGGACGGTCGTGTATGCAGGCGTGGACTACGAGCGGATTTTGCGGCAGGCGGAAAAAGAAGCGGACATGATCCTGTGGGATGGCGGCAATAACGACACGCCCTTCTATGTGTCTGACCTCGAAATCGTGGTCGCGGACCCGCATCGCGCGGGGCACGAACTTTCATACTTCCCTGGCGAAGTGAACCTGCGGCGGGCCGATGTTGTTGTCATCAACAAAGTAGATACGGCCGCCCCACAGGATATCGAAACGGTTCGCCATAACATCCATCTCAGTAACCCCAAAGCCAGGATCGTGGAGATGGCCTGCCGAGTCTCGGTACCGGCGCCCGAACGCGTAAGAGGACGGCGGGTGCTGGTGGTGGAGGACGGTCCGACCCTTACCCACGGCGAAATGCCATATGGCGCAGGTGTTGTCGCTGCCCTGGAGTTCGGAGCTGCAGAACTGGTCTATCCGAAGCCCTTTGCTGTGGGCTCGATTCGCGGCGTCTATGAGCGCTATCCGCACCTGACGAACCTGTTGCCCGCGATGGGCTACAGCACCATCCAGCGGCACGAATTAGAAGAGACCATTAATCGCGTGCCTTGCGACTTGGTCTTGATCGCAACGCCCATTGACTTGGCGCGTGTCATCAAGATCGACAAGCCGAGCCTGCGGGTCACCTACGAAGTGGAAGAGCTCACGCATCCCGGATTGGTGGAAATTCTTGCTCAATTTGCGGTGCCAGCGGGAGTGGAACGATGAACACGAAGGACTTTATTTCGATCAGAGACTTTTCTCCCTCTGAGATTCAGGAGCTTTTGCGGTTGGGGCGCCAGGTTAAAGCCCACCCCGATTTCTACAGCGCGGCCCTCAAAGGGAAAACGTTGGCCATGATCTTCGAGAAGCCCTCTTTGAGAACGCGGGTGAGCTTTGACGTCGGCATCCAGCAACTGGGAGGTTTTTCGATATATCTCTCTCCGGCCGAAATCAACCTGGGTAAGCGCGAATCGGTCTATGACGTGGCCAAGAACCTGGAGCGCATGGTGCAGGGCATCATGATTCGCACCTTTGCTCACGAAATCGTGGAGCAAATGGCGGAGTTTTCTGCCGTCCCGGTGATCAATGGCCTCACCGAGTACAGCCATCCCTGCCAGGCCATGGCCGACTATCTCACCATGTGGGAAATCAAAGGCACATTGGATGGCCTGCGCATCGCGTTTGTCGGGGACGGCAACAATGTTGCCCACTCGCTAATGTTTGCCGGAGCGCAGCTGGGGGCGGAGGTCTGGGTAGCAACGCCGTCCGGCTACGAGCCCAGGGCAGAAGCCATTCTCTGGGCCAGACAGCGGGCTCAGTCCACGGGCGGCCGCTGCGTTACGACCAACGATGCGCGCGAAGCGGTCACCGGCGCGGATGTCGTCTACACCGACGTGTGGGCCAGCATGGGGCAGGAAACCGAGGCCGAGGAGCGGAAGCGGCTCTTCCGCCAATATCAGGTGAACTCTTCCCTGTTCGCCTGCGCCAAGCGGGACGCCATCTTCATGCATTGTCTTCCAGCCCACCGTGGTGAAGAGGTAAGCACCGACGTGATTGATTCGCCGCGCTCAGTTGTGTTCCAGCAGGCCGAAAACCGGTTACATGTGCAGAAAGCGATCCTGATGGAGCTGATGAAAGACGCGCCAGTCGGGGCGTTCGAGCCTGCCAAGACCCCAGAGTTGGCGCTTGCCTGAGTTAGGGGTACGGATATGAAGACCATGCTGGTTGCGGTGGGCGGAAATTCTCTGATCCGCGCCGGCGAAAAAGGGACCGTCGCAGAGCAGTTGGCAAACGCCCAGCGGACTGCAACGCAGATTGTCGCCCTGATCCGTCAAGGCCACAGCATCGTCGTTACCCACGGTAATGGACCCCAGGTTGGGGCAGCTCTTCTGCGATCGGAAAGGGGAGCAAGCCAGGTTCCGGGCCATCCTCTCGATGTGTGTGACGCTTCCACGCAGGGCGAGATTGGCTATCTTCTGCAGCAGTCCCTGGAAAACGAATTGGAAGCAGCGGGACTGCACGTTCCGGTGGTCACAGTGCTCACCCAGTGCCTGGTTTCGCTCGATGATCCGGCCATGACTCATCCCAGTAAGCCGATCGGCCCTTTCTACTCTCGGGCAGAAGCTGAGGAGCGCCGGCGCCTACTCGGCTGGGAGATCGTGGAGGATGCGTTGCGCGGCTATCGCCGCATCGTGCCCTCGCCGCAACCGGTGGAGATCGTGGAGGCCGATGTGATCCACGACCTGGTCGAACTGGGCGTGCTGGTGATCGCATGCGGCGGAGGAGGAATTCCGGTCGCGCGGAAGAACGGCGCTTTTCAAGGAGTGGAAGCGGTCATTGACAAGGACCGGGCTTCAGCCCTGCTGGCTTCACTCCTGGGTATGGACCGATTCATCATCTCCACCGACACCGAGTACGTCTACCTCAACTACAAAACGCCAGAGCAGCAACCGTTGCGCCGGGTCACGGCGGCGGAATTGGAGGCGTACGGTAAGGCTGGCCATTTCCCTCCCGGCAACATGGGGCCAAAGGTGGAATCGGCGCTGCGCTTTCTGCGCAATGGCGGAAAAGAATGCATCATCACTTCCTGCGAACACCTGGGCGAGACAATCGCCGGAGAGGTGGGTACGCACATTTTCCCGGACCACGAGCCGGCCGGAACCGAAGCCGAGCTACCAATGGAAGTTCCGGTGGGAGGGCTGACGACATGAACGATACGAGTGCGATTGCGGAAAAACACCCACTACCCGCGCAGCTCCTGCCCGAAAGTGGCACCAGATTGAAGCACGTCGTTGAATCCCAGCAGTTCACCGTCCCTCTTCTCATGGAGCTGTTTGATCGCGCTCGTGGAATGGAGCGGGTGGTGGCCCGGGGAGGTTCGCTGGACTATCAACACCGGATTATGGCCACCTTGTTCTATGCTCCTTCGACTCGCACGCGCTTTTCCTTCGAGGCGGCCATGTACCGGCTCGGAGGTCGAGTGCTCTCCACCGAGCAGGCGGGAGCTTTCTCCTCTGCAATGGAAGGTGAGCAGGTAGAAGATTCCATCCGCATCATCGGGCACTACGCGGACGTCATCGTAATTCGCCACCATGAGGAAGGTGGCGCCAAGCGTGCGGCCGAGGTCTCGCCCGTGCCCATAATCAACGCCGGGGACGGCAACGGCGGGCAACACCCCACGCAAGCGCTGCTCGATCTATACACCATTTTCCGGGAGCGTCCGATTGATGGGCTTAGCCTGGCCATTATCGGCGAGCTGGACAAAGGACGCACGGCACGCTCTCTAGCCTACTTGCTGGCCAAGTTCGAACGGGTGAAGATTTTTTTTGTCAGCCCGCCCTGGCTGCAGATGAAGCCCGACATCCTGGCATACCTGGACGAGCACGGCGTCCAATATGAGCTCGAGTCGGAGATTCATCGCGTGATCGGTGAAGTGGATGTGGTGTACCAGACAAGGATTCGCCCCGAACGGATGGCGACGCTCGGGGACCTCAAGCGCTACGCCATCGACTCCGCGGTGCTGCGGCAAATGAAACCGGAGGCGCTCATCCTGCACCCGCTGCCACGTACCGTCGAACTCGACAAATCAGTGGATCAGGACCCGCGAGCGCTCTACTTCCGCCAGGCCGCGAATGGTCTCTACATACGGATGGCATTACTCACGATGTTACTGGAAAGAGATTAATAGCAGAGTTCCGCCCTTTGCAGGCGGGAAGAGCAGCTAAAACAAATCGAATGGAACGCGAGGATTTATGCCCACCAAGTTCATGAGCGAAGAAAAGCTAAGTACGAAGGATTTCATCGAGCTGGAAAACATGTATGGGGCCCGCAACTATCATCCTCTGGACGTGGTCATCGAGCGGGGAGAAGGTGTCTGGGTATATGACATCGAGGGCAATCGCTACCTGGACTGCCTGGCTGCCTATTCCGCGCTCAACCAGGGCCATTGTCATCCCAAGATCTTGCACGCACTGATCGAACAAGCCCAGAAAGTGACGCTGACGTCGCGGGCCTTCCGCAATGACCAATTGCCTATGCTCTACAAAGAACTGAACGAGCTGACGGGTTACGACATGGCTTTGCCCATGAACTCTGGGGCCGAAGCCGTGGAGACTGCCATAAAGACGGCCCGAAAGTGGGGATACCAGATCAAAGGCATTCCGGAAGGCAATGCCGAGATTATTGTTTGTGCCAACAACTTCCATGGGCGCACAACTACCCTGGTCAGCCTTTCCACGGATTCTCAATATCGGGAGGGCTTCGGCCCTTTTACCCCGGGCTTCAAGGTCATCCCTTTCGGTGATGCTCCAGCCTTGCGCGATGCCATCACCCATAACACATGTGCTTTTCTAGTGGAGCCAATTCAGGGTGAGGCAGGTATCGTAATTCCACCTGCCGGGTATCTGAAACAAGCCGCAGAGATTTGCCGCCAGAATCGGGTGCTCTTTATGGTGGATGAAATCCAGTCCGGCCTGGGCCGAACCGGCAAGCTCTTTGCTTACATGCATGAGGGTGTCAGGCCCGACGTGGTCATCATCGGGAAGGCACTTGCGGGAGGCTTTTATCCCGTCTCCGCGGTGCTGTCCTGGTGGGGAATTCTCCGCGTCTTCCAGCCCGGCGACCACGGCAGCACATTTGGTGGGAATCCTTTGGGTTGTGCTGTGGCTCGTGCCGCTCTACGCGTCTTGGTTGAGGAGAAGTTGGTGGAGCGCTCGGCCGAGCTTGGAGCTTACTTCCTGGGTTTGCTTCATACTCTGCGGTCCCCCGATCTCAAAGAAGTGCGTGGCCGCGGTTTGTGGATCGGCATCGAGCTGTACAGCCCGGCTCGGCCCTATTGCGAAGCACTGAAGGAGGAAGGAATTCTTTGCAAGGAAACCCATGACAAGGTCATCCGGATCGCGCCGCCTTTGACCATCAGCCGAGAGGAGATCGACTGGGCATTCGAGCGCATTCGGAAAGTCGTGGAGAGATTTCCCGCCCATCGTCAGTGTAGTTAGCCCTCTGCCTGAGGCTTGCAGGTATGCGCTCGCGGAATGTGGAGGCTGAGGGTGCATATCTGAAAATGTGAGCTGGATCACTGAAAGCTGTTTGGGTTCAGAGTTATAAGGGAATTAACCGGGTGACCCCAAGAAGTCTCCCATGTCAGCGTTGGAGGCTACATGCCCGGATACGATGTCCGAACCCTCGACGCTCTAAAGCTTGAACTCAATCTCGTCGAGCTGGGGATTTACCGCCCTCTAGCTCCGGGTCGCCCCCTCTTTGTATTCGCGGATTCTCCGGTCTGCACACGGAATGGCGGCACTTCTTGTGCGGAATGTGTGCTGCTGCAGTTTGTGCCGGCTGCCTGTCATTCCGACCAGATACCCTGCCATCACATCCCCTTGAACGACGCCCGTGAGACTGTCGACAGCCTCTACCGTACGGGTACGCAGGAGGAACTGGAGGCGGCGTTGCGGAATTGGCTTACTGCAACCATCAAGAGACTCGAGGAGAAACGAAGCGAAGCAGATGTGGCCGGCTTCGAGATATCTCCCGAAAAGGCAGCCGCCTAGCGGCTGAAAAAGGAGGCATTTATGACAAACCTGGCTGTAGCCCCGCAACCCCAAGTCGAGCCGCCGCAGGCGCCTGCCTCGTTCCAGAACATCCTCCTGGCAACTGATTTTTCTGCTGCCTCCGAGAAAGCGTTTCAGTATGCCGCCGCGATTGCCCGACTCCACGGCTCAAAGGTTTATCTGGTGCACGTTATATCTCCGGAGTCGATCTCGTTTATTCCCGAGCTTCCCCTGGAACGGCACCGGCACGACGCGGAACGACAAATAGAAGCCTGGGCTGGCCGGAGCGAACTCAAAAAGATCGCACATGAAACCGTGCTACGAGCGGGCCCGGTGTGGAGTGCCCTTTCTGCAGTGATCCGGCAAGCCGACATAAACCTGGTGGTGCTCGGAACCCATGGGCGGGCAGGATTCGAAAAAGTCTTACTTGGCTCGACCGCAGAAGAAGTTGTGCGCAGGGCGAGTTGTCCCGTGATCACGGTTGGACCTCACATTGAGCCTCCCTCGGGGACCCTCGGGGAATTCCGCCGGATTCTTTTCGCCACTGATTTTCATGAGGCATCGATGAAAGCTCTGGAGTACGCGCTACTACTCGCAAACTGGTCTCAGGCACAGCTCATCCTGCTGCACGTGCTGCCCCCGGCGGCCTTGCCGGGGCCGGGAGTAACGTTCCACAACGTAAAGGCAATTACCGAGTGGCAAGCCAAGGTAACAGGCATTACCAAGGATAAAATGCAAAAGCTGCTGCCGCGGGAAGCCAAACTGTGGTCCGAACCCGAGTATAGGGTCGGGTTTGATTTCGTAGCAGGAGGAATTTTGAGAGTCGCCGCGGAGCAAAACGTCGATTTGATAGTCCTGGGGGCGAACCGGCCCGCTTCCGCAACCATTTCCGCTCACGCTCTGGGGGCGATCTCATACGAAGTGATATGCCACTCGAAGTGTGCGGTGCTGACTCTGGGCGCGTGAACTTCTCCCCGCCCGGCAAAAGTCCACCAGGCGTGGTTTGCCTGCGCACCCATCCTTTGAATTAACATGCTCCCGTAACCCTGTGGACGATTGTCGGCAAACCGCGGGCTACCGGGGTCGGGTCAAGCTTCGCGTTGACATTTGCACAGGGGAAGGGCAAACTACCGCATTCGCCGCAAACCGTCTCTTTCATGCAGGTTCAGGGCGAACCGGGCGGGCTTTGGCAGGTTGCTGGTCCGCCGGTTGGTTCCCAGATTGTGGGCTATGGCCAATCACCGGGTCAGCTATACGCTGGATTCGACGCTCGAGACTGTGGACAGCGCAGAGCGGACCGCCACTCGCATTGCGTCTGAGGCGGGTTTTGATGACGACGAAGTGATGCGGATCGCGATGGCGGTGCGCGAGGCGGCGGTCAACGCCGTGCTCCATGGCAATGCCTACGATCCCGGCAAGAAAGTCAGTCTGGCGTTTGAGCGGATCGGTGAAGACTTGGTGATTACCATCCGGGACCAGGGTAAAGGGCTGGATTTGAACAAGATCCCTGATCCCCTGGCGCCCGAGAATCTTTTGAAGACGTCGGGGCGGGGCATTTTTCTCATTCGCTCGTTTATGGATGAGGTGCAGATTCACCCCTCCCAGGCGGGCACGGAAATCAAACTTATCAAGCACGTCCACGGGCCATCCGGGGGCGGCAAGGAGGCTTCCCAGTGAGCATGAAGGTCAGTTCTCGTCAGGTGGATGGAGTCACCATCATGGATTGCAGCGGTCGCATCACTCTTGGAGAAGGCAGCGTGATCTTGAAGGATGCAGTCCGCGAACTGCTGTCCAAAGGCCAGAAAAAGATCCTGTTGAATCTTGGCGATGTCAGCTACATCGACAGCTCCGGCATCGGCGAATTGGTCAGCGCTTTTACCACGGTGCGAAACCAGGGCGGCGACCTCAAGCTGCTCAACCTGACCAAGAAGGTCCACGATCTGCTGCAGATTACCAAGCTGTATACCGTCTTTGATGTGAAAGACGACGAAGCGGCAGCGGTGAAGTCGTTTAACTAATTCCTTCTCCTTCCTTATAGCGCGAGGGCCGGGCGGGAGGATTGCCCGCTCCGGCCGCCGCTTCCTGTTTCGGGAAGAGCCGTTTCGGGAATGGCGGAGAGTTTTTTGTCGCTACGGTTGATCGCTCGCTCCCATCCGCGGATACAATCTGCCGGTCTGCGCTGTGTTCCCTGCCTCGTTTGGCAGATCCTTCACCACAGAGGACACAGAGGCCACAGTGTATTGGCTTATGGCTTTCAGTGTTCGAGCCTTCGTAGTTCTGATTGTGCTCACCCTGTCCGCGCGGGCTGAATGCATTCGCATCAACGAAGCCCAGAACCACGTGGGCGAGACACGCTGCGTGACTGGAGTGGTCTACCGCGTCGAGGCCGGCAGCCGGGGCGTGCACTATCTCGACTTCTGCGAGGATTACAGGGTCTGTCCGTTCACTGTGGTGGTGTTCCCTTCCGACCTGAAGAATGTTGGGGACATCCGTCAACTTAAGGGCAAGACGGTGGAAATTCACGGGCCAGTGAAGCAGTACGATGGCCGGGCAGAAATTATTTTGGAGGAAGCGCGGCAGTTACGCGGAGAGGCTGCCAGAATTCCTGCCATGCCCAAGAACTACGACGTCGAGAACCGGGGCCATGCCAGCGCAGGAACATTCAGCCGTCCGAAAGCAAAGAAGACCTACAAGAAACGGCAGCCGGCCAAGATTCCGATCGAAATCCCGGAAGATGAGCCGGAGTGAGGGGGCGGCGCGCGACTAACGTGCGCGGGCGTGTTCAACGGCTTGTGCCAGGTCGCTGACAAGGGCAATCAGCCGCGGCAAGTTTTCTTCGACCTTGGCAGAGAGCGCCTCGCCGCAGTCGAAGCATTCGCCGCAGAGTGAAATCGTGATGGCCCGGGGAGAGCTGCCGTAGATTTCCCGCGCGATTCCAAGGATGGCGGCGGGTGAACAATCATGAGAAAACGCGGATGCCAGGGGCTGGGCCATGAGCGGCGAGGAGGCAAGCTCACCCGGTACTCCTGCCCGGGCAGCGTCGACGAACAACACCGTCCCCGCCTGACTGGCCTCCAGCGCCAGCTCGGGAGTCAATTGGTGCCGCGTGATGATTTCGACGTCTGCGGGAAGGCTCAGCTTGAACAATTCCTCCGCTGCACTCCAAGCCAGGCCGTCGTCGCAACGCAGCGGATTCCCATAGGCGATGATAAGAACACGAGCCATGCTTTAGTGGCGAACCACTTCGTCTACGATCTCGCCGTCCGGGGCGACCAACTGGATGCGCAAAGCCATCTGTCCGATCGCGTGGGTGGAGCAGCTCAGGCAGGGATCGTAGGTGCGAATCACGGCCTCCACGCGATTGAGTACGCCCGGGGTCAGCCGGTCTCCGTGGACAAAATGCTTGGCCACCTGCAGCACGCTGCGATTCATCGCTAAGTTGTTCTGCCCGGTGGCGATAATCAGGTTGGCCCAACGGACCAGGCCGTTGTCGTCGATTTTGTAATGATGAAACAGAGTGCCACGGGGAGCTTCTGCGGAGCCCACCCCTTCGGAGGCATTTGGCCTCGCCTCAGCGCGGACGTGTTTGGAGAGGATCTCAGGGTGGTTCAACAATTGCTCCAGCCTTTCCACGCAGTAGAGAATCTCGATCAGCCGGGCGTGGTGGTAGTGGAACGAGCTCAGCACCGCGGTGCGCTGTAGTTCTTTGAACTCGGCGAGCTCCTGGTCGGCGCGCGGCGTGCCGCATCGAGTCACCACGTTCAGGCGGGCCAACGGGCCGACGCGATAAATGCCATCCGGGTAGCCTTTGGGCTTGTAGTAGGCGGATTTTAAATAACTCCAGGACTCGACTTTTTCGCCGAGGTAATCGAAGTAACGGGCCGGATCCAGATCGTCCGCGACCGTTTCTCCCGCCGCATCTACGAAGCGTAGCCTTCCGTCGTAGAAGGTGATACCGCCGTCTTCTTTTACCATTCCCAGAAAAAGTGACGGGAAGTTCCCGAATGCGCTGATTTCTTCGCGGAAGCGCTCATGAATCTTCTTGAACCAACTCATAGTGCGCTCCGCAATGGTGATGGCCTCGGGAACGGCGGCGAGAATGGCGTCGCGGTCCTGCTGGCTCAGGGGTTCACTGACCCCTCCGGGTACGACCCATGCGGGGTGGATGCGTTTGCCGCCCAGCCGCTCGATGATCTGCTGGCCGAACTGCCGCAGCCGGATGCCATCGCGGGCGAGTTGCGGATCTTTTTCAAACACGCCCCATAGATTGGTCTTGCTGGGATCGGCATCCATACCCAGCAACAGGTCGGGAGAGGAAAGATGAAAAAGGCTGAGGGCGTGCGATTGCACGATTTGAGCCATGTTGAACACGCGGCGCAATTTATCAGCGGCGGGCGGGATGCGCACGGCGAGCAGAGCGTCGCAGGCCTTGGCCGAGGCGATCAGGTGACTGACGGGACAAATGCCGCAGATACGGGCCATCAGCGACGGCATTTCGGTAAATGGACGCCCTTCGCACAGTTTTTCAAAACCGCGGAACTGGGTGACGTGAAAACGCGCGTCGGCGACTTCTCCACGATCGTCCAGGTGAAGAGTGATCTTGGCGTGACCTTCGATCCGGGTCACGGGGTCGATCACGATGGTTTTGGTCCGCGCCGGCATACTCCTATGCTCCAAAACGCGTCCTCGGACTTAAGTCTGGCTGGCGACCCGCCAGTAACTCAGTTACGAAGTAAAAAATGGTATCGGCCGAGGGGGGACAGCCAGGAACAAAAACATCTACCGGAACAAATTCGTGAATAGGCCTCGCCTGCGGCAAGAGACGCGGCACAACTTGATCGGGAATGCCGGGATCGAGCGTCACATTTTCGATGTATGCCCTGTCATAGACGGATTTCGTAGAAAACGGATTTCTCATGCCGGGAACATTGGCGGTGATCGCGCAATCCCCGAGTGAAACCAAAGTCTTGGTGCGCTGCCGCACCATCTGAATCTTGCGCAAATCTTCTTCGCTGCTGACCGCGCCTTCGACCAGAGTGAGGTCGACATCTTCGGGAAAGACTTTGGCGTCCACCAGCGGGCTGTAGACCAGTTCCGCACTTTCGGCCAGGACCAACAGGCGCTCGTCGATATCCAAGAAGGACATGTGGCAGCCGGAGCAGCCATCCAGCCACACGGTGGCCATGCGCTTCCTGCTCACTCCTTTTCTCCCCTCATCAACTGCAAGTACGGCAGGAAGTCGCGGCGTTTTTCCATTTCGGCGACAGAGTGGCCCTTTTCGAACAGCGCTCCGGTTGGGCACACCTGGACGCACTTGCCGCAGCCGGTGCAGGTGTCAGAAGAACCCCAGGGCTGATTGAGATCGGTGATCACCATGCAGTCGATGCCACGACCCATGATGTCCCAGGTGTGGGCCCCTTCGATCTCGTCACACACCCGCACGCAGCGGGTACACAAAATGCACCGGTTATGGTCGATGACGAAGCGGTCATGGGAGGCGTCGACGGTGGCTTGCGGATAGCGGTAGGGATAATGAATGTGAGTGATATCGAGCTTCTGCGCCATGGCCTGCAATTCACAGTGGCCGTTCGAAACACAGACCGAACAAATGTGATTGCGCTCGGTAAATAGCAGTTCCAGAATGCCCTTGCGGTAGCGTTCGAGGCGCTTGGAATTGGTGGTGACGTTCATGCCTTCTTCGACGCGGGTCACGCACGAAGCCATCAGACGGTTGGACCCCTTCACTTCCACCAGACACATGCGGCACGCGCCCACGGTCGACAATCCCTCGAGTTCACAAAGCCTGGGAATGTGGATGCCGTTTTGGCGGGCGACGTCGAGGATGCTTTCATCGGCGCGGGCGCTGAGGTCGCGGCCGTCGATCTTCAGGGTCTTGACGCTGGCGGCCGGGCTGGGAGCGGGACTCACAGCTGGGTCCCCTTTCCGCAAACTCCCGCCACGCAGTGCTGGTGCTCGATGTGCGCTTTGTACTCTTCCTCGAAATAGCGCAGCGTGCTGAGCACGGGATTGGGTGCAGATTGGCCTAAACCGCAGAGACTGGTGTGCTTCACCAGATCGCACAGGTCTTCGAGCAGCTCGACGTCCTTGGGGGTCGCCTCCAGCTTGGTGATGGCATCGAGCAGGCGATGCATCTGGTAAGTGCCGACGCGGCACGGAATGCACTTGCCGCAGGATTCCGTCATGCAGAAATCCATGAAAAATTTGGCGACGTCAACCATGCAGGAACTTTCATCCATCACGATCATGCCGCCCGAACCCATGATCGAACCGGCGTGGGCCAGAGATTCGTAGTCTACGGGCATGTCGAGACAGTCCGCGGGCAGACATCCGCCGGAAGGCCCGCCGGTTTGCACGGCCTTGAATTGCTTGCCCTCTGGAATTCCTCCCCCGATGTCAAAGACCATTTCGCGCAAGGTGATGCCCATGGGCACTTCTACCAGGCCGGTGTTCTGCACGCTGCCGGCCAGCGCAAATACTTTTGTGCCTTTGCTTTTTTCGGTGCCGATGCTCGCGTACCACTCACCCCCGTTGCGAATGATGGGCGGAATATTGGCGAAGGTCTCGACATTATTGATGAGCGTCGGCTGGCCCAGCAGACCTTCCTGTGCGGGATAGGGTGGGCGGGGCTTGGGCGAGCCACGCTTGCCTTCGATGGAGGCAATCAGCGCGGTTTCCTCGCCACAGACAAATGCGCCCGCTCCCAGACGCAACTCGATGCGAAAACTGAAGCGGGTGCCGCAAATGTTGGCTCCCAGGAGGCCGAGGCGTTCCGCCTGCCGGATGCCGATTTTCAGTCGCGCGATGGCCAGTGGATACTCCGCCCGGACGTAGATGTACCCCTCCGAGGCGCCCACGGCATAGGCGGCAATCAACATGCCTTCGAGGACACGATGGGGATCGCTCTCCAGCACGCTGCGGTCCATGAACGCGCCGGGGTCGCCTTCATCGGCATTGCAGATGACGAATTTTTGCGTGCCGACGGCTTTGGACACCGTGCTCCACTTCAGGCCCGTGGGATAACCTGCGCCGCCACGTCCGCGCAGGCCGCTCTTGACTACTTCGGCGATGATTTCCGCCGGAGTCATCTCAGTGAGCGCCTGAATGAGCGCCTGATAGCCCGACGCGGCGATGTATTCCTCAATCCGCTCGGGATCAATCACGCCGGAGTTTTCCAGCACAATTTTCTTTTGCCGCTGGAAGAAAGGAACGTCGGTGGGACAGAGCAAGCGCTCGACGGGTTCATGTTCGAGGGAATCGAGCAGCGCAGGGGCGTCGGCGGCTGTGACCTGTTGGTACAGCGTTCCATTACCGGTTGAGACCAGGGGCCCTTCTGCGCATAGTCCCATGCAGCCCACAGCTTTGATCTTGCAACGCCCCTCCCAGGCGCGGCTGGTGACCTCTTTGGCAAGCGCGTCCTTTACCGACTGGCTCTGGCAGGAAAGGCAACCCGCGGCGGCGCAGACGTTCACCGTCTGTGGCACGGCGGCTTGCGCCTCGCGCTCGGTGTGCGCGATCTGTTCCAGCTCTTCAGGCGTCATGCGGATTCCATTTTGTCATTTGTTGGCGCAGTTGCCCGGGAGTGACTTTGCCTGCTACCGCGTTATCGTAGACCACCGCCGGGGCGAGCCCGCAGGAGCCTAAACAGCGGGCAGAAAGAACGGAAATTTTCCGGTTGGCGGTAGTTTCACCGGGCACGATGCCGAGCTCGTGCTTGACGGCTTCCACCAGCAGTGGAGCTCCTTTGATGTAGCACGCCGTACCCAGGCAGATGACGCAACTGTGTTCGCCGGCGGGCTTGAGCGTGAAGTAGTGATAGAAGGTGGCCACGCCATACGCGCGGCTGAGCGGCACGCGCAAGGAAGCGGCAACGTAGCGCAAGGCGCTTTCGTCCAGATAGCCGAATGCCTCCTGAACGGTGTGCAGGGTTTCGATGAGTCCGCGGGAGTGTGGGCCGACGCGGCGCACGGTGGCATCGACAATCTTCCACCGTTTGTCCTGGCTTGGGGCCGCCGGCTTCGGGACATTGATTGTCACGGTGTGTCGATTCTCTTACAACGCGGGGAATTTGTCAGTTCCCAATTCCGGAAATACGCTCCCAAACGGACGAGGCCAAGGACGATGCGATGTGTCTATACCAATCCGCGCTTTAGTTCCTCCAGCCGATAGAAGGTTCCACGCCAGACGACGCCGCCGCGACCCAGCGTGAGGGCCATGGAGCGCAGCACGGTGTAGAGAAAGAGTGTTGTGCTCACGGGATGGAGGACGAAATAATAGGGCGGGATATCCGACTTGCTGGACATGCCTGCATAGATCGAGAACATCGAGAAGAGTGCTACAGCGTAAGGCACGCGGCCCCAGCCGTGCGCGAGAAATACGCCGAAGAACGGCATAAGATTGAGGAAGGCAAGCGCGACGCACGAGGCGAGCGCGCGCGGCCACTGAAACGACAGCACGGCAAAAAAATTCTTAGTGAGATTGTTGACCACGCCCATCGCGCCCTGCGCCCAGCGTAAAGAGATCAGGTCTCCACCAAAAACATTGCGCTGGGCGAAGCCGGCTTTCTTCACCACTTTGCCCAACTTCATGTCGTCGAGCACTTCCATGCGCAGGCGCGCGTATGTGCCTACTGCGTCATACGCGCTTCGACGAACCAGATTGAACGCGCCGACCCCGATGTGATCGTCGGTTTTGGGATCCGCGACTTTCCAGGGACGATGGCCGAAGGCAAACAAGGATTGAAAAAAAGCAATCATCATTCTTTCGCCGGGACGCTTCATGATCATGCGAGGAAAAAGCACGAGGTGGTCCGCAGGTTCGGCCTCAGCGTACGCCAGCGCGCGGCGGACCGATTCGGGCTTGAAGAGCACGTCGGCATCGGTGAAGAGCAGCCACTCGCCCTTGGCAAGTTTTCCGGCTTCCCACATGGCGTGAGTCTTCCCTAGCCAGCCGGGGGGCAGTTCGGTCACGTGAATCACCTTGATGCGGTTTTTCGCATCAGGCTTCGCCGCAACCTGATCCATGATTTCGCCGGTGCGATCGGTGGAGCGATCATTCACCGCGATGACCTCGTAATTTTCGTAGTCGAGCAGAAGCAGCTGGCGCAAAGTTTGCTCGATGTCGGCTTCTTCGTTGCGCGCAGGGACAATGACGCTGACGGATGGATCGCCATGGGCTGTAACCGGGCGCCGGTTCCACTCGGGACGGGAAACATCGGCAACTTTTGGCATGCCGATGGCGGCTTCCAGCACGCGGGAAAGCCAGATCAGCGCCAGCGAGCAGCCTGCAATCCAATGGAAATAAATCACGCCGCGGGAGCTCCCGCTGGGCCTGGGGCTTTGTGGATTTGCATATTGGGAGCGAATCGCATTCCGTAAAACAGTATGGCAGAAGAAACGCCCATCGCGATGACGGGAAGAATGAAGGCGGTTTGCAACGAGCGGCGGTCGGCGACGTAGCCGATGAGAGTGGGAGAGGGAACGTCACCCAAAATATGAATGATAAAAATGTTGACCGCGATCGCCGTGGCGCGGATGTGCGCCCCAACCGAGTTGAGTACCGCAGCGTTGAGCGGTGAGGTGTTCAGGAGCAGAAAGAATGCCGCCACCGCGATGGCGGGTACCATAAGGCGTCCCTGAGAAAACAGGGCCACGACCATGATGGGAAGGCCCAAGGCCATTCCAACCGCTGAAATCAAGTAATAGGCGCCCTTGGTGCGAGGCAGAAGGTAATCGCCCAGCCAGCCGCCCGCAAGCGCGGCGAGGATTCCATCGACCACAATGATGCCGCCGAACATCAAATTGGCGGATTCCAACGAATAATGACGAACTTGGGACAAGAAAGTCGGCATCCAGACCTGGATTCCGCCGAGGGAAAAAGTCATGGCGGCCATGCCTAACGTGGCCGTCCAAAAGGCAGGGTTGCGAGCCAAGCCCAGGATCGTCCCTCGGTCGGGAGTCTCCTTCAGCGTGTCGAAGTGGCCTCGTTCTGGCTCGTTCAGGAATAAAATCGCAATCGCAAGCAAAAATCCCGGAGCGGCGGCGATGTAAAACGGAAATCGCCAGCCGTGTTCGGCTCCCAACTTTCCTCCGAGCACATAGCCAAGGGCCGAGCCGACGGGCAATGCCAGATAGAAGACACCGAGGACTCGTCCGCGTTTTTCTTCGGGAAACAAATCGGCGACATATGTTGGGGCGATGGTGGCGAAAGTAGCTTCCCCGATGCCGACCAGCGTGTGACGGAGGAGCAGTTCGTGGTAGGTATGGGTGACGGCAGTGAGGAGAGTGAGGCCGCTCCAGAAAATTGCGCCCAGCCCGATGATCAACTTACGCGAGTACCGGTCAGCGAGCGGCCCGGTGAACGGCGCCGCGATCATATAAAACGCGAGAAAAGCGCTGGTGAGGTAGCCGAGTTGAGTGTTGGTCAGGCCAAATTCCGTTTTAACCAACGGTTGCACCGCGAATAAGACGTTGCGGTCAATGTAGTTGAGCAGATTCAGGGCAGTGAGCAACACCAGCGCAGTCCGGGGATAAAGTTTGGGGGAAGGCACAGGCGAGTGAATATAGCACGACAGAATAACCACAGGGCGACCCGGGCGTAAACTCCCTGTAGGAAGCTATATGAAAAACATCGTTGCCCCGCCGGATCTTTCATCGAGGCCGTTTCAGCTAGCTCTTGAACGTGAGATGAAGGCCTCGCCCAGCACCTTGTTTCGAGCATGGACAGAGCAGTTCGATCGCTGGTTTGCCGTGCCGGGGTCGGCATTGATGAAACCCGAAGTCAATGCAGTCTTCTACTTCCACACGCAGTTTGAAGGAACCCTTCATCCTCACTATGGCCGGATCCTAAGGCTCGAACGCGAACGACTGGTGGAACTGACGTGGGTCACGGCGGCAACCAAGGGGTTCGAGACCGTCGTGACCGTGGAACTCGTACCCAGTACTGGCGGGACGCGGCTCCGACTTACCCATACCGGCTTCCCAGACGAGGATTCGAGAAAGCGCCACGAAGAAGCGTGGCCTAAGGTACTGGCGCGGCTCGACCAGCAGATGACAACCCGGGTCTGATTGATCAAGGTTGGCGCTCCTGTTACTTACATTTCGGTGCCGGACAGAGCTACGCGAGTTACCTGAAAGGAGGACACGATAGTAACGATTGACGTTATTAACGAGAATCGTTACTATAAAATAGTGATCAGGACTTTCGCCAACAAGATAACGGCGGAAATCTGGAGAACGGGCAGGACTCGCGGTTCCCCGCCGAGCAGCGTTACAAAGCGAAAGCTTGTCATGCTCGACGCAGCCACGAGTGCAGATGACCTTAGAAATCCTCCCGGCAATCGGCTAGAAAAGCTGCGAGGAGACCGGCAGGGACAATACAGCATACGAATCAACGACCAATTTCGAATATGCTTTATTTGGCAAGATCATGACGCCTACGACGTTGAAATCGCGGACTACCACTGAAAGAAAGGTCACTATGAGCATACGCCGGAAAGGCACACCAAGCTGGAGCATTCATCCGGGAGAGATTCTGCGAGAAGAGTTTCTCAAGCCCCTGGGAATGTCGGCTTACGAACTGGCGAAGCGGCTTCACGTACCGGCGCCCCGCGTCAACGATATTGTTCTGGAGAGACGCGGTATCACGGCGGACACGGCGGCGAGGCTCTCTCGATTGTTCGGCACGACCGAGCAGTTCTGGTTGAACCTTCAAGGTGCGTACGAAGTGAATCGAGTCAAAGCTGAACGCGGCGCCCAATTGGCTCGGATCGAACCTTTGGAGACGAGAGCGAATGATTGAGCCAGAGAACGAGTGTCCGAGCTGCGCTCGACCGGACAGCCCCTTCGACTTCGCTCAGGGCAGGCTTGGGCGGTTGTCCCCACGCGTTTAGCGCTTCGGCCTTGGCCACCTTGCTACCACCACGGTTGAAATTCCGCCGCGAGGACGGAAGTCTCCCTTCACTTCCGCCCACACCGGCTTCGCCCAGCGCACGACATCTTCGAGCACGCGGTTGACGATGTTTTCCTGAAAGATGCCCAGGTTGCGGTACGACTGAAGATATTCTTTCAACGACTTCAGCTCCAGGCAGTGTTTACCGGGCATGTAGCGTATAGTCAGGACGCCAAAATCCGGCAATCCGGTCTTGGGGCAGACCGACGTGAACTCCGGATCGTCGACTACGATCTCGTAGCCGGGAAACTGGTTCGGCCAGGTTTCGATCTCGGGGAAATTGGCATCCAGTCCGGCTTTGGCGTGTTGAGGCGTGTAGCGGGGCTTGGCCATAAAACCATTCTAACCGCCCTCTGAGAACAACGCAGAAACGGTTATCTTATGCAGTTTTCCGGCCCGAGCCTGCATCTAACAGATTAAGACCCGACGTACATCAAGAGTAAGAACCAGGTGATAAAGTAGTCACGATCACTCTCGCAATGACAGCGGAAACCAACAAAGGCGGCTTCTTGACCCGCCACCGGTGGCTGGTATGGACGGTGGGGATCGTGGTGGCCGTGGTGCTGCTCGCCTCGTTCATGTCGCGCGAGGACCAGGTTCCCGTGCGGGCAGCCATGGCTGCGCGAGGCACGATTCGCAGCGTGGTTTCCACCAATGGAAAGGTAGAACCGCTGCAGAATTTCGAGGCTCGCTCTCCCATCGGCACAACTGTGAAACGGCTGATGGTGAAAGAAGGCGACCATGTGAACCGTGGACAGCTTCTGGCGGTGCTCGATGATGCTGATGCCCGCAGCCAGGCGGCTCGAGCCCTGGCGCAGATTCGGACTTCCGACGTGGATGTGAACGCGCTGCACACCGGAGGAACTCAGGAGGAAGTACTCACTCTTCAATCCGATCTGGCGAAGGCGCGCACGGCGCGCGATGCGGCTCAGCGCAACCTGGAAGCCTTGCGCCGGTTGCAGCAGGACGGCGCCGCCTCTGCAGGTGAGGTGACAGTGGCCGAGAAGCGTACTGGCGCGGGCACAAGCCGACGTCAAGCTTCTGGAGCAGAAGCAGAAGGACCGATACTCCCAACCGGAGGTGGCCCGCATTGAGGCGCAACATGCCGAGGCGCAGAGCGCCTACTCCGCCGCGGAAGACGTGTTGAGCAAACTCACCATTCGTGCTCCGTTCGATGGTGTGGTGTATTCCCTGCCGGTTCGCCAGGGAAACTATGTAAATCCCGGCGATCTGGTGTTGCAACTTGCCGATCTTTCCAAAGTGCAGGTGCGGGCCTTTGTCGATGAGCCCGACGTGGGACGGCTTGCACCGGGACAAAGGATTGAGGTGACGTGGGACGGGATGCCGGGAAGAGTGTGGGAGGGTAAGCTCACGTCGGTGCCTGCCAGCGTCAAATTGCACGGAGCGCGCAACGTTGGCGAGACTACCTGCACCGTCCAGAATGGCGACTTCAAGCTGCTTCCCAATACCAACGTGGGCGTGACCATCATCACGGCCG
This sequence comes from uncultured Acidobacteriota bacterium, assembly GCA_963759395.1. Classification (GTDB taxonomy): domain Bacteria; phylum Acidobacteriota; class Terriglobia; order Terriglobales; family Acidobacteriaceae; genus CAVWZH01. Next base: position 2,598,569 of record CAVWZH010000007.1, read on the forward strand.
AGCATAGCGGCGTGCTTACCGTGCCGCGGGAAGCGATTCGCCAGGACGATGCCCAACCTTACGTCTTTCAGATTGTCGATGATCGATTGAAGCGCCGCGATATTCAGATGTCCATCGCCAACCTCACCCAGGCTGAGGTAAGCAGTGGGCTCGCGGAGAAATCCCAGGTCGCGCTGGTTTCAACCAACTCCAAACCGTTGCGCGATGGAATGCTGGTAAAGGTTGTTCCTTAACGAATGCGGCACTGGCGAAACATCCTGATCACGATGTTGCTGGCGGTTCTGCCCGCTGTGGCTTTGGCCGATGACGCGCCGATCTCTCTGCTGGCCCAGGGAAGAGTGGACCAGGCGATCGCTTCCCTCCAGGGACAGCTCAGCAACGTGCCGAATGACGCCGAGTCCCATCATCTCTTGTGCCGCTCCTATTTCGCGTTGGGCGCCTGGGACCGGGCAATCGCGGAATGTGAAAGGGCGACGCAGACTCGATCCCCGGAAGAGCAGTTACCATCTTTGGCTGGGGCGGGCTTATGGAGAGAAGGCCGATTCCGTGAGTTTTTTGACGGCAGCCGGCTTGGCCAAGAAAGTTCGGACCGAGTTTGAGACGGCGGTTCAACTGGATCCCAACAGCGCCGAAGCGCGGACTGACCTGGCGGAGTTTTATCTCGAGGCTCCCGGCATCGTAGGCGGCGGACGCGACAAGGCAGAAGCGCAGGCCAAGGTACTGGATAAGATCGACCCGCCAATGGCCCACTGGGTGCGGGGCCGTCTGGCAGAAAAGAAGAAGGATTTGGCACTGGCGGAGCAAGAGTACCGGGCTGCAATCGCGGCCAGCAACGGTGGCGCATACGCCTGGTTCAATCTGGCGCTGTTTTATCGTCACCAGCAAAAATGGGATGAGATGGAAAAAACGGTTCATCAGGCCGCTTCGGCGCCGATCGACCGGCCGGAAATCCTGATGGAATCGGGAGAAATTCTGATCCGGGCGGGACGCGATTTCTCCGGCGCCGCCCAACTGCTGCGCCGCTATCTGGCGGGTTCCATGGTGGAGCAGGCGCCAGCATTCAAAGCGCACTACTGGCTGGGAACAGTACTGGAAAAAGAAGGCGACAAGGAAGGCGCAGCCAGTGAATACCGCGCGTCCCTGTCTCTGGCCAAGGATTACTCGCGAGCCCGGGAAGCGCTGAACCACCTGGCCCGTTGATGACTGTCCGGTTCATAGAGGAGCGCGCTACCCGTCGATGGTGGCAGCCGCTTCCGGATTGCACCAGGCAAAAAGCGCTTCATCGAATCCATAAGGCAACGGCATGAAATGGAAATCCCGGGGTGCTCGGCGCGAATTGATTCTGCCGGGAATTCTGTTTGGGCTGGGCTGTATCTTTCCTGTTGCCGCCCAGTCGGAACCGTTGACCCTGCAACGTGTCGTGGAACTCGCCGTGAGCCACAGCACAGCTTCGGCTACCGCGCAGGCCGATGTGGAACGGGCGATGGCGGCGTATCGCGAGGCACGTAATCAGTACATCCCACAATTTGTGATTGGGTCGGGCCTGGGCGCAACCTGGGGCTATCCGCTGAGCCTGGAAGGTTCGGCGCCTTCCATCGTGAACCTGAATTCCCAATCGGCGCTGTTCAATCCTGCGTTGCGTGAATTTATGCACGCTGCCAAAACGGAATGGAACGCTTCCAACCTGCAAGCCAAAGAGCAGCGTAGCCTGGTGATCCAGGATGCTGCGTACGCTTACACGGAACTCAGCAAGTGGGTATCAATCGTTGACCACTTGAGGCAGAACCAGTCGGACGCCAATGAGATGGCAGAAAAAATTCAGGAACGGATGCAGGCAGGCGTTGACAGCGCGCTCGATGAAACCAAGGCGCGGCTGGCCGCGGCGCGGGCCCGGCTGCGCGTGGCGCAGGCGGAGGGTGCGATCGATGTTTTGCGTCATCATCTGTCGCAGCTGACAGGTATTCCGGCTGCTTCGATTGAGGTTGTGGCAGATTCGATTCCGCGGTTACCCGAAGTCCGGCAGGCTGACGATCTGGCGGGCAAAGCGGTACGGACCAGCGCCGCGGTTCAGGCCGCGGATGGACGGGCCATCGCACAGAGTTACCGCGCCCGGGGAGAACACCGCGCTCTGTGGCCCACCGTGGATTTTGCCGCGCAGTACGCTTTGCTGGCTACGTTCAATAACTACCAGGATTTCTTTCGCGTAGGAGCTTTTCAGCGGCAGAATGCTACAGTCGGCGTGGCCATCCGCTTTCCATTTTTCAGCTGGTCGCAACGGGCACACGCGGAAGGCGCTGACGCGATAGCCATTCGTGCCAAGAAAGATGCGGACGCGGTGCGCAACCAAGTTTCCGAGGAAACGATCAGGCTGCAGCGTTCGGTTGAGCAGTTGGAAGCGGCCGAGCAGGTTGCCGATCTTGAATCTCAACTGGCACAGGGCAATCTGGATGCTGTGCGAGTTCGGGTCGACTCCGGAAGCACCACCGTGCGTGATCTGGCCGACGCCCGGGCTCAGGCAGATGAACGCTATGTCGCGCTGCAGGGGTCTGAACTGGAATTGCAGCGGGCGCGAATCAGCTTACTGCGGGCGACTGGCGACCTGGAAGGCTGGGTCGGGCTGTCGAAATAGACCCATCGGCTGCTGAAAGGCGGGTTGATCCGAGGCCGATTTTCTCGGTTAGACCCTTGCTGGTGACCGTTTACCGCAAAACCGTTGTTGCGCGACTAGAGTACCCCTAAACTGCTCTTTAGCAAATACTTGGGAGCGGTGGGGGCATTTTCCGCATCTAAGCGGATGAACCTCGGAAATACCCGGCAATTCGGCCTAAAACCTTGGGGAAGTGTTACCATAAGTTATTCACAACTATGCCTTTAAAAACTCTGTTTCTGAATCCTCCGTCGTTTGAGAATTTCGATGGCGGGGCGGGATCACGCTGGCCCGCCACGCGCGAAATCGAATCGTACTGGTACCCGGTATGGCTGGCGTACCCAGCTGGAATGCTGGAGGGAGCGCGCCTGCTCGATGCTCCGCCGCACTATGTATCGGCAGAAGAAACCATCAGGATTGCTGGCGAGTACGAGTTTCTGGTGCTGTTTACCAGTACGCCGGGGTTCCCCGGAGACATCCGGCTCGCGCAGAAGATCAAGGAGAGCAACCCGAAGATCAAGATTGCCTTCGTAGGCCCGCACGTGAGTGTGCTGCCGGAAAAATCTCTTAAGGATTGTCCCGCCATTGATTTCGTTTGCCGGAAGGAATTCGACTTTGCCGTGGTGGACTACGCTAAGGGAAAACCTCTGGAAGAGATTCCGGGCGTTTCTTTCCTGAAAAATGGGTCGGTGGTGCACAACCCCGACGCGCCACAGATTCAGGATCTCGATGCCCTGCCCCATGTCACCGACGTGTACCGGCGCGATCTCGACGTAACTCGGTATAACGTGCCGTTCCTGCTCTATCCTTTTGTCTCGCTTTACACCACGCGCGGCTGCCCGGCTCAGTGCACATTCTGTTTGTGGCCACAGACTTTGAGCGGCCATCCCTGGCGGAAACGGTCCAGCGACGATGTCGCACAAGAGATGGCCAAAGCGAAAGAGTACTGGCCGAACGTCCGGGAATTTTTCTTCGACGACGACACTTTCAACATTCAGAAGGCGCGCACGATTGAGCTGTGTGCGAAGCTGAAGCCGCTGAAGCTGACCTGGTCGTGCACTTCGCGCGTGACCACTGACTACGAAACCCTGAAGGCGATGAAAGAAGCCGGATGCCGGCTGCTCATCGTGGGTTATGAATCCGGTGACCAGCAGATTTTGAAGAACATCAAGAAAGGCGCGACGGTTGAGCGCGCCCGCCAGTTCACCAAGGATTGTCACAAGCTGGGCCTGGTGGTGCATGGCGATTTCATCATGGGTCTGCCTGGCGAGACACACGAAACGATCAACAACACAATCGCGTTTGCAAAAGAGTTGGATGTCGAGACCATTCAGGTTTCGGTCGCGCATGCTTACCCTGGGACCGAACTGTATGACTATGCCGTGAAGAACGGCTTCATGGTCGGGGACAACAAGATGGTGGATGAAGGCGGCCACCAGCTTGCGCATATTCAGTACCCCGGCCTGCCGGCGGATGAAATTCTGGAAGCGGTCCATCGTTTTTACGACGAATACTATTTCCGGCCGAAAGCGGTGTTCCGCATTCTGCGCAAAGCGGCGTTCAGTTCGGTGGACCGCAAGCGCCTCTACAAAGAGGCCAAAACCTTCCTTAAAGTGCGCGCGATGCGCCACAAGTGGGTGAAGGACAAACGGCAGGAGTCCACGACCACACCGCAACCCGTCAACACATAAGGGATGCCGTGACCTTTCGCAAGTATCTGGTGCTGGCCGGAGTCACCCTTTTCGCCGCTGCCGGTGACTCCCTGCTCTCCCACGGAATGAAGCAGGTGGGCAACGTTTCGCTGGAGAACTGGCGCAGCGTAGTTTTCGCTATTCTCAATCCCTCGGTCGCCTTTGGGATTCTGCTTCTGCTGGGGTTTTTCGTTTGCTACACCACGGCGCTCTCCTGGGCTGACCTCACCTACGTGCTTCCGGCAACTTCTTTGGGATATGTTCTGCTGGCCTTGATCGCGCGGTTTTTTCTTCACGAACACATTTCAGCGACGCGCTGGTTGGGAATTTTACTGATCTCGGCGGGGGTCGGATTCGTTACGCAAGGGCCGGCGTTGACCCACCACCATGCGGACCGACGAGCGTGGTATGGCGGAACCCGTTGCAGAATCCGTGGGCGCGAGGTCAGAGCCATGAAGCAGGCCTACACCTGGGGCGCGATCTTTGCCGTCGTCCTCGCCTCGACCACGGGCGATGTTCTGCTCTCGCGCGCCATGAAGCAGGTAGGCGATGTAGGTGAACTGCGGCGCCGCTCGGGGATCCTAGCAGTCGCCGGACGCGCTCTCAGCAAGCCTAGTTTCTTGCTGGGCGTTTTGGCCATGGCCGGAGCATTCTACAGCCTGCTGTTTGCTTTGTCCTGGGCGGATGTAAGCTTGGTGGGGCCGGCCTCGGCTTCTTTGACTTTCATCGCTAACGCTGTGGCCGCGAAAATCTTTCTGCATGAGCGCGTCGATCACCGTCGCTGGATGGCGGCGCTGCTGGTGGCAGGCGGAGTGGCGCTGCTGGCGGTGTAAACACCGCTAGGTGTTGGCTTTCTGCTCGGCCGTGTCGATCAGGCCTTCCGCTTCCCTCACACCGAGATTCCTCAGTCTCAAATTCCCGTCGCCGTCGTTATCGACCCTATTCCGAATCCTTTCACCGCCATCGCTGCGTTAGCGACACTGTACCCGTGGCGTGCCACCGATGTTGCCAGAGATTCCTCGGACATCCGCTTCGGGAAGAAGCCGTGCAGAATCAGGAGCGCAGCTTCACGCGCACTGTTAGCAATGTCCACGTACACCCGACCGTCGATCTGTTCCATGAAGGGGTACTTCCGCCTGATCAGCCCGTCAACAGCGGCCTTTGCGTCGTCCAGATCCATGCCCTTCTGGGAATGACTGACCATCTCCGCCAAAACCCAGGAGCACAGGGCAACAGTGGCGTTGGCATCCATCTCGTTTGCAGCCACTTCATCGGCGTCATGACGGGCGCCGCGGTTGCTTGCGATCTCATAAACGAAGCGGCAGGCACGCGGAATAGTGAGCCGTAACGAATCGCTCAGAGTAGTTTCACTTACCAGGAGATCCATTATGCTACCGGCCCTAAAAGCTCCTCCCATCCACACCGCCTTTCCGGTTTGTCGCCCAGAACGAGCCTTCAGACAGCTTCCACGAACCTTCCGGCCTTTGCGTTGGTATCTTCCCACTCACGCTGTTGAAAGTCCTGGACCATCCGGTGAAGGCAGCAACCACGGCATCGGCGTGCTTCGAGTCAAACCTGTCCTTTAACATCACGTTGACTTCTCTATCAGGCACTGAAGATGTCCTTCCAGCTGGGCAGGAGGACGTACGTGCCGCTCTTCGGGGAATCGACCCATTCTTCCTCTTTTGCTCTGGTCGTATATGCCGGATTCCAGCTGCCCAATCGCCCCGTGAGCTTGCTCCATTGCTTTTGAATGGCCGCCAGGGCAACCTCTTTCTTCGTGTCGCCCTTTGCGATGTGCGCAAGTAAAAGGGTAAATTTCTGTGCGCCACCCATGTCTCGCGCGTGCCTCTTTACGAATGGTCGTATCGGCGACGTGAGATTGATTGAAGTGCTTGCGGCCGTTTTCCGGCCAGAGAGCCTTTGCATTCCTCGACGGAGCAGACCGGCAGAGCGTCCAAGACAGGTAGGTCTGCATTCCCAAAGGTATTACGCTGAGTCGTCGAGTTACATTAATTGAAACCCTAATCTCGGCTACGATCGTGCATACAAGTCTTTCCAGGGCCCCTTAAATCTGTCAGCGTCCGTCCTTAAGTCTTCACGTAATGCGCCAGAAAGGCGGTAAACGGGTAGCTGTGCCTAGGTGCGCGAGGCGCCTTTTATGTCGGCGAGGCTTTTGGCCTTCTTAAAGAACCTCATTTAAGCTCTGCGATACAGCGCCGGTAATGTCATCTGCTGGGCTACGAACGTGTCTAGGATGCCTCGCCATGCCATAGGACTTGGCCACCCCGCCATTCCTTCATCACAGCAGCAAAGCTGGCTGGGCTGCCTGCCAGTCTTACCTTCACGCCGTCGGGCGTTTCTATGTGTGCCTTTGCCATGTTGTCCCCGAGGGTATTTGACTGTCCTACGACTTAATAACAACACTAGCGCCATAGAATGCAAGACAATGCGTGGCCTTTTGGGCTGGGCCACCCTGGTGCTGTAGGAAGGGAACCAGCAGACAACCCGTATACGCTCGGTCCGGCTTCGGCGAACTGGCACGCTTTAATCCGTCCAGAGACGTCGAACGCTCACGGATCTAACGCGGTGCCCATTCTTCGGAAAAAATGCCGCACCCAACTCTAAGTGATTTTCGGAGATCGAAGAGTTGGACAGGCGGACAAGACTGTCCGGCCAATTGCGAGCCTATCCAAACAACCGCATGAAGCCGGTCGCAGGCAGGTCGGGCACGAGAAATGCCGCATTGCGCACGCCTGCTGCCCGCGCCACGCATTGTGCGGCGATGTAGCCGCTGCGCACCGCGCCCTCCATAGTGGCCGGCCAGCCGGTCGCGGTCCAATCGCCGGCGAGAAAGACACGCGGCCAGACTGTTTCCGGTTGCGGGCGGTAGGCATCGATGCCGGGGCGCGGAGAGTACGTGGCGTGAATTTCCTTGATCACTGCGGACTTCACCAGGTTTGCGGGGCGCGCGCCCGGGAAGAACTCCCGCAACTCGGACAGTGCGAGATCGGTAATCTCGGCCTTTGATTTGTCAACCAAGCTTTTCGACGAGCTGACGACAAGTTCCACATAGCTGCCGTTGGCCTCCGGTACTGACCCTCCAGAGCCGTTGGCACCTGCTACCTTTCCCCGTTCCAGCAATCTCGACTTGTGAAACATCCACTGAATGGTGCGATCGAGCAACACAGCGTGATCGAGGTCGGTGATCTGACGGTCGAACCACAAATGGATTCCGGTAATCGGCGAGGTTTCGAACTGGCCCAGCATTTTGCGCAAGGGATCGGCTGCCGAGGTTTCGGGCAGCATGCGGGCGAGGGCTTCAAACGGCACAGCGAGGATGGCAAAGTCGAAATTTTCTTCACCGCCTTCCATTGATAATTTGACGCCAGCCACTTCCGCGCGGAATCCCTCGACTGCGGAGCGCAACCTGATTTCGCCGCCGTGGGTGGACGTGTAATCCCCAGCCTGGCTGTAAAGTTCGCCGAGAGGAATGGTCGGTATGCCCATGGTTCGAGCGGCCGGCGACTTAGCCGTTTCGCGCACCACTTGGGCGGCGGAAGGGACGGACACGCGATCCAAATCTTCACTGAGAGCACTCACTAGAGCAGGCTTCCAAAAGCGTTGGATCGATTGCTCGGTCTGTCCGTGGCGCTGCAGCCAGGCGAGAAATGACTCGCCGGTATCTGGCAGGGGCGCGGGAGTGAGCGCCATCATGGCGCGGCCGATGGCCAACTTGTCCCACGCGTTCAGGAAGGGAAAGCGCAGGAACGAAGGCAAGGTGTGAAGAGGCGCCGGGAAGAAAGACGGGCGCAACACCGACGCCCGCCCACCGGGTTCCACAAACGTCATCCAGTCATACCAGCGAATCCTGGCCTCCACACCAATGTGGCGGTAAAACTCGATGAGATTGGTGCAACATCCGAAGAGCACGTGCTGGCAGTTGTCCACCACTTCGCCCGTGCCGGGGTGATGATAGGAAGAGGCCCGCCCGCCGAGGAAGGGGCGGCGCTCGAACAGTGTGACGCGCAGGCCGCTATCGGCGAGAGCGCAGGCGGCAGCGAGGCCCGCTAAACCGCCTCCGACCACGGCTACTTTGGGAGATTGTGTCCAGCGCTGCGGCATCAGGTCAGGCGTCTCAGCAGGCCTTTCCCTAGAATGACAATCTTCTCCCGCGTGCTCAGGCAAACTTTCTCAGTGAAGACATCGTATTGACGGCTGGCGATCTTCTCGAGCAACCGGCGGTAGATGGTCAGCAGTGCCCAAAGTGCGGGCTGGCTGTCTTCATCTACAAGCGGAAGCAGTTCGTCGCCGGCGCGGTAATAGTCGCGGGCGCGTTCCGCTTCAGCCGCCAGCAGCAGGCGGAGGCGTGGCGAATCGCCGGTGGAAAGCACCTCCGAGGCAGAGAGGTCAAACTGGTCGAGATCTTCTTGCGGAAGATAAATTCGCCCGAGAGCGGCGTCTTCTTTTACATCGCGGATGATGTTGGTGAGCTGGAAGGCCAATCCCAGCTTCTCGGCGAGAGGCTCGGCGGCGGGATCGCGGTAGCCGAAGACGCGAATGCAGACCAAACCAACCACCGAGGCCACACGGTAGCAATAGCCACGCAACTGTTCAAAGGTCTGGTATTGCACCGGCGGGGCAGGAGTGTGCGATTCAGAACTTCCAGCAGGAGCTTCCTGCACATCCATCGCTGTCCCTTCAGCCAACTGATCGAGCAGAAGCGCCGGAATTTTATAGCAGCGCTGAGCGTCAGTCAGGGCCAGTAAAACGGGATCATCCGTAGGGATGGCCGTCGAGCGCTTTGTGCACAGCGTCAAGCCACTCGGCAAGTTTCTGACGACGTTCCGGGAAGAGTAGATGCGGCATCATCGGTAATGTCGTCGCAACGCCGCATGTAGGCATAGACGGCACATAGCGCCTGGCGCTTAGGCATCGGCAGGACGAGAAATGCGTAATAAAAATTCTTTGCCGCCGAACGCGCAATGCTGCGGCACACCGAATAGGCCACCGCCAACTGCGACGGGGTCGGAGAAAATGGTGCCGGGGCAGTTTGCACGGCGGCGCTCACAGGAGCTTCCCCAATGCGGCCCGGGCCACCAGAGCCAGTTTGCGTGGCTTCGAAATCGCAGGACGACGCCCCAGGACGGCGAACTTCTGCCGCTCGATGGCGTTGAGAATCTCCAGGCCGCCGCGGCTGAATAGCTCGATGTCGATAGCGAGTTCGCGGTTGACCTTCTTTGCGAGGGGCATGCCCTGCTGGAAACCAGTCGCGAGCCCGATCGACCTGGAAGCGCATCATCTGGCAAAATGCGGATGTATTTTTCTGCGACGCGATGTCTGCCTCACTGACGCCGCATTTGCGCAAGTCTTCCAACGGAAGGTAGACTCGGCCCTTTGCCCAATCAATGCTGACGTCCTGCCAGAAGTTGGCGAGTTGCAACGCGGTGCAGGTGAAATCCGAAAGCTGCTGCCGCTCGGCGTCGCGGTAGCCGCAGACATAAAGCACCAAACGTCCGACCGGATTGGCCGAGTAGCGGCAATACCCGAGCAGATCATCGAAGGTTTCGTAGCGCGTGACCCGTTGGTCCTGCCGGAATGCTGTGAGCAAATCGGCGAACGGCTGTTTGGGAATATCGAGGCTGTGGACGGTCTCGGCCAGCGCAACGAATACGGGATGCCGCGGGGATGCTTCATAACACGCGTCGAGTTCCCGCTCCCACTGATCGAGCAGCTCGAGCGAGGCATCGGCGTCGCCCACTTCGTCGCCTAAATCGTCGGAGATGCGGCAATAGGCATACACATTAAAAAAATGCTGGCGGAGATTCTTCGGCAGGAACCAGCTGGCGACAGAGAAATTCTCGTAGTGCGTGCGGGCCAGCCGGCGGCAATACTCTTGCGCTTCTGCCAGGGCGGGCGCGTGCTCCGGAATGGCGTACTCCGGAGGCAGATGGCGCCAGCCGCTGAGAGCAGCGCTACGCTGGATTCGACTTCTCGCCCGTTCGTGACAATCGAAGACATAGTGTTCGTTACTTGGGGAATGCCTCATCTGCCGACGGCCCGTACATTCCAGGGATCGGAACATCCAGCAGCCGCAAGAACACGCCGAGCTGGGCGCGATGATGAATCATATGGTTCATACAAACGCGACGCAGCGCCATCGCCCGGGGTATCTCAAACAGCGTCCGATCGCCGAACTTAAGAGTCCAGATTGTATCCAGGCGGTCCGCCGTCAGGCCGGCAATGGATTTCCTGGCTTCGGCGCTACCGGTATCGAACTTTTCCAGCAATTCCTTCTTGGAAGCGGGCACGTAGGGTTGCTGGCCTGGTGAGCGCACTACTGTATCCATACCGATGACACTAACCGGCCGTCCCGCCAACTCCGCCACGTGGCCAGCGAGCCGGCCCAATGACATGGATTTCGCGTGCGGCTTCCAGGCGAATTTATCTTCCGGAACGCACTCCAGCAAAGGTCGGGTACTTTTCATCTCCAAGTCATATTCCTGGAGCAATGCTTCTTGAAAGGTCATAGAAATTACATTCCATCCGCGGTGGAGAAAAGAGCTGCTCCGCTGCTACCCGTATCGTTCCTGCCGCGAGACCGCAGGCAGTAGCGGACAAGGATCGAAACACCGGCCGTCAGTGGCCGGGAATAATTGCGGTCTTGATGTCTCCGTTGCGATTGAGCATGTGGCGCAGGACTTGCTGCAATCGCGATAGCGGCGCTTCGCCGGTAATGTAGTCCGTCGAGCGAATCTTTTTCTCGGCGATCAGGCCGAAAGCTTTGCGCACTGTCTCCGGCGTGTGATGGAAAGTTGCCTTGAGCGTGACTTCGGAATAATGCAGGCGGTTGGTATCGAGCTGCACTTTGGTGCCGCTGGCGCATCCACCGAAGAAATTTACCGTGCCACCTTTGCGCACCATGTCGATGGCCCACTCCCAGGCTTCGGGGCGGCCCACGGCTTCAATCACGACATCGCCACCACGCTTGTCAGGAGAAAGCATGCGGGCAGCTTCGACCGGATCTTTGACTTTGGTGATCTGCACCACTTCGTGCGCGCCCATGCGTTTGGCGGCGCTCACCTGCGAATCGCGCTTCACCACGGAAACCACATTGCACCCGATAGCTTTGGCGACTTGGACAAACATCAAGCCGATGGGCCCGCCGCCGATGACCACGACGGTGTCGCCAATCTCAAGCCGCGTCTCGTGCAATCCACGAAGCACACAAGCCAGCGGCTCAACCATCGCCGCTTCTTCATAGCTCACGTCTGGAGGCACAGCCAGCATGTTGGTTTCTACGATCCGCTTGGGGATGCGAATGTACTCGGCATAGGCGCCGTTGTTGAAAAGCAGATCTTCGCAAAGATTTTCCTGGTGTTTGGAACAGTAGAAGCACATCTGGCAAGGCGCGGAGTTCAGCGCGACCACGCGCATGCCTTTTTTGAATCCACGCACACCGTGGCCGACCTCTTCGATCACCCCGGCCAGTTCGTGCCCAAACAACGCCGGCGGCACAATCATGCGGGCATGGTAGCCACGTTGGTAGACCTTAAGGTCGGTTCCGCAGGTCAAGGCCACCTGGACTTTGACCAGCACTTCCCCTTCGCCCAGGTGGGGTATTGGTACTCTTTCAATCTTCACGTCCTCTTTGCCGTAGAGGACTGCTGCCGTCATTTTTCCATTCACTAGCGACTTCCTCGCTTGCTGCCCGGTTGAATCACAATTTTCATAGAATCGGGTTGGGGATGGGCAGCGAGATGTAAGGCTTCTACCGAGCCAGAGAGTGGGAACCGGTGGCTGATCAGCCGTTCCAGGTCCATTTCACGATCCATCACGAATCGCACCGCCTCTTCCTGCAACTCAATCGAAGCGCTGTATGACCCCAACAATGTCTTCTCATCGACGCAAACGGACGCGGGATCGATGGTTGCTTCACCGCGCACGGTCTGCGCAAACAACAACACCCTGCCGCCGGGACGCACCGCATCCATGGCCACCCGGATCAGACCGTTGCCTCCGACTGCCAAAATGGCTGCGTCGGCGCCACGGCCTTCAGTCTGGTCACGCACCACAGTTAGCGTATCGGCGCGTGACGCATCCACATGATTTTCCAAACCGAAGCTTGTAGATATTCTAAGCCTCTGGGGATACAAATCGGAAGTGATAACCTTTGCGCCCGCCCGTTTAGCCAATACACTCAATAAGATACCGATTGGACCCTGCCCAATTACCAGGACCGTTTCGCCGCGCTCGAGACGCAGCGTCTCGATCCCCTTCATGCAGGTATTGACCGGTTCAACGAAACAGGCTTGCGCAAAAGACACATGATCAGGGATGCGCACGGTTCCGCGGCGCACAATCCAGTCCATCACTCGCACATATTCTGCAAAGCCACCTCCCGAAGGTTCAAAGCCGGCGGTGCAGCCGACTTTCTTGTAGGTCGCACATTGCGCGAACGTTTTGTGTTGGCAATAAAAACACTCCCCACACGGGATGTGATGGAACATAACCACACGATCGCCCGGCTGATAATCCTTTACGCCTTTACCTACGGCTGCGACTATGCCTGAAGTTTCGTGCCCGAAGATGCGCGGCGCGGAGTGAGAGCCGGTTGAGATTTTCTTCAAGTCGGTGCCGCAGATGCCGCAGGTGTCCACGCGAATCAGCAGTTCTCCCGCGCCGATCTGGGGGACCGGGACTGTCTCCAAGCGCACGTCGTCGATACCGCGGTAAACGGCGGCGAGCATAGACGTGGGCACGGCTTGGGTTTCGTCCTGCAGAGCGTATTGTCCGGCGATTGCCATTTCGTCTATTTGTGAGGTCTTAGTTCTTGGATGCCGAACCGGTTGCCTGAGAATTCTGCATCCTGAGAGCACGGTTTTCCAGCGCCAAACAGAGGGCTTTCGAAGCCTTGGCACTGTTTCTCGCCAGTTCGAGCAGTCCCGGCCAAAGCCAGGGCCGCAGCGCGGCGAATACTGTAAACCGGCCGGTGCGAAACCTTCCGTCGTCGTCTACGAAGCGCTTCATTTCGGGAAGAGTCACGTGCGCTTCGTCGCTGATTGCCTTCACAGCGAAGAATCTGAGACCGTGAATTTCGGCACATCGTGCCACCGAAGCCGCTTCCATATCCACAGCCCGCGCACCATAGGCTTTGGCAAGGCTGGCTTTCTGCTTGGGGTCCGCAACCTCGGCGAAGCTTACCAGCTTACCTTCGCCTTCACCGGTCTCGAACCGGCTGCCATCGGCAACGTCGATCACCTGTTGCGGGATGAGCACGTCTCCCGCTTTCCCTGCAGCTGTCAGAGCGCCGGCGAAACCGGCCGAAATCAACGCCACCGGCTGACAGATCGCGATGACAGCTTCAGCCGCCCGCCGGGCCGCCTGCGCGCCGATCCCACCACAAATCACAACCACATTTTCATTTTCGAAAACTCGGAACCTGTGCCCGGCGTGTTCCACCACTTTCACAGCCCAGGTCTTCGTGAGGGGCGCCAGTTCCCTTTCCAACGCGACCACGATCGCAGTTTTGCCAGACACCGGAGATGTCAGGCCTTCGCGACTGCGAGGTTCGCTCGTGCTCACGTATTCAGTATCAAGCATATCCCTTACTGTGAAACCAATCTGTCGCGCGCCGCAGAGCATCGTCCACCGGGACGCTTTTCCATCCCAACTCCCGCTCCGCTTTGGCCGAAGTCACGAACATTTTCTTTCGGCCCATGCGCACGGCGTCAATCGTCGCACGCGGCTCCCGGCCAAGAATGTAACCCGTGAACATCTCATCCACCACACCTGCCAGCAGAGCCACTCCGTAGGGAAGCTTTATCGTCGGTGAAGGCAGCCCGGTGATTGCTGCCAGTTTATCGAGAATCTGTTTCAGGGTCAGGTTCTCGCCGCCCAGGATATAGCGCTGGCCGCTTCTTCCCTTTTCCAGGGCCGCAATGTGGCCGTGGGCACACTGCGCAACGTCCACCAGATTCAGCCCCGTGTCCACATACGCAGGAAATTTCTTTTTCAAGAAATCCACGATAATTCGCCCGGTCGGCGTCGGCTTCAGATCCTGCTCCCCCACCGGCGTGGTCGGATTCACCACCACAACATCCAGTCCGCTTTGCGCCGCCTTGATCGCCACTTCTTCAGCCATAAATTTCGACCGTTTGTACGGACCGATCATGTTGGCCAGGGAAACGGGCGAGTTCTCGTCGGCGGCGCGACCGTCGGCTACAAACCCCATCGTGGCGACACTCGACGTGTAAACCACCCGCCGCACGCCATTCCTGCGTGCCGCCTCCAGAACGGCTCGAGTCCCTTCGACGTTTGACCGGAACATCTGCTGCGGATCTCGCACCCACAGACGGTAGTCGGCGGCAACATGAAACAGTACGTCGCAACCCGCCAGGGCCTTTTCGAACGATGCGGAATCGCGAAGGTCGCCGACTACGTGATCCGCCGTCAGATCACGAATGTTCCGCGTATCGCTTGCCGGCCGGACTAGCAATCGCAAGTCCGCACCCTGCGCGGCCAGAGCATGGGCCACGTGACTGCCCACGAATCCTGTCGCGCCGGTGACAAAAGCTTTCAAGGCGTCAGCCCTCAGCCCGCAGCCATCAGAAAAACGGGCGATCCTGAGGGCTGACGGCTGAAGGCTGACAGCTAAGCGGAATTCTTCTCCGCCATGATCTTCTTATAGGTGGTCAGGGCGATCAGCGGGAAATATTGCCGGTACAAGTGATACATCAAATAGAACACGCGCGGGAAGCCGGTGCCGGTGTAGGCCGGTTCATCCCAGGATCCGTCTTTCTTTTGGGTGCGCAGCAGATACGCCGTACCTCGCGCCACACTGTCGCTGCGCGTGTCATTGGCAGCCAGGAGGCCCATGATTGCCCATGCGGTTTGCGATGGCGTACTCGGCCCCACACCTTTGGAAGCCGGATCATCGTAAGAGGCGCAGCTTTCTCCCCAGCCGCCGTCGGAGTTCTGCACCATCCGCAGCCACTCGGCAGCCTGCTGCACAAACGGTTCGTGATGGTCGACCCCGATCGCTTCCAGCCCGCGCAGCACCAGCATGGTGCCGTAGATGTAATTCACGCCCCAGCGGCCAAACCAGGAACCATCCGGCTCTTGTTCCCGGCGAATAAACTCGACCGCTTTCTTTATCGCGGGGTGATTCTTGTCGTATCCGTATGCGGCCAGCATTTCCAGGGTACGGCCGGTGACGTCCACGGTTGCGGGATCAAGCATGGCGTTGTGATCAGCAAAGGGCACCTGCTCAAAAACCATGCGGTCGTTGTTTTTGTCGAACGACGCCCAGCCACCGTTGCGGCACTGCATGGAAAGGACCCAGTCGATGGCGCGCTGCACGGACTCCCGCTGGTAGCGGCCATTGGGATGTTCCACGTGAGCCAAGGCCAGGCAAACCATCGCCGTATCATCTACATCGGGGTAGAACTCGTTGTTGAACTCGAAGTACCAACCCCCCGGCTGCCCCTTGGGATTTTTTACTTTCCAGTCGCCAGCGGTGCGGACCTGCTTCTGCAATATCCAGTCGGCACAGCGAAGCATTCGGGGATCGTTGGCCGGCACCCCGCTTTCCCCCAGAGCAAACACCGCATAGGCCGTATCCCAGACGGGGGATTTGCAGGGCTGCATGCGGAAAGTATCGTTTTCTTCGATACCCAGCTTTTCAAATTCATCCATCGCCCGGATGACCTGGGGATCGTCGATCGAGTATCCCAGGCAACGCAGGGCGATGACCGAGTTCATGATCGACGGGAAAATCGCCGCAACGCCATCGCTCATTTCAAAGTGCTCGAGCACCCACTTCTCCGCCTGCTTCAAGGCGATGGAGCGCAGCGGCCGAATGTGCACCGCCTCAAACCAGTGGGTTATCCGATCGAGGCATAAGAAAAAGTTTCGCCACGAGACCAGCTTTTTCGCCCAGTGCAGGCGCAAGCGTGACCTGTCACGGCCACCCACGAACAACTCATCCACACCCATTTCGTCAGGAATCTTCTTGAACGGCTTCTTGGCGTAGCAAATGGAAAGCGGCACCAGAATGGCGCGGGACCACGACGAAATTTCGTAAATGTTGAACCAGAACCACTTTGGAAACAGAACGATCTCAGGAGGAATGGCGGGAACGGCGTCGTAGTCGTACTGCCCGAAGAAGCAGAGATAAATTTTCGTGAAAGTATTGACTTCGGTGACGCCGCCTAATTCGAGGATCTTTTTGCGCGCCCGCGCCAGTCCCGGATGATCGGCCTTGTGACCCGCCAGCTTCAGCCCAAAATAAGCTTTGACGGATGCGCTTAGATTCGACGGCCCGCCGGGATACGTGCTCCAACCGCCTTCCTCATTTTGGTGTTCCAGGATGTAGTTCGCTGCTTTGGTGAATCTCTCCGCATTGCCAGTGCCCAGGAGAGCATGCAGGACGATATAGTCAGCCTCTAAGGTTACATCCGCTTCCAACTCCCCGCACCAATACCCTTCTTCCCCCTGCTGGGAGAACAAGCGGTTACGGGCGCCGTCAATGGCCACGGCCACGCGGCTGGCAAGATCGTCGATTTTTCCGAAGCGTATCTGCGGCGCGGCAGATGCGAAAGGCGTGGGAGAGGTCTCTTCCATCCTATTTGTGTCCTAGTCTGCGGCCGTGGTGGCGGGAGCGCTGGCGATGGCTTCTACGATTTCCGGAGGCAGGCCAAAACGCACATTTTCGGGCATGACCTCCACTTCCCTGACGTTCGAGAAGCCTTTGGTGCCCAGGAACTCCACGACCTCCTCTACGAGACATTCTGGAGCCGAGGCGCCAGCGGTCAATGCGATGGTCTTTACCCCATCGAGCCATTCTGGCCGGATATTCCGGAAGCTATCAATTAGATGCGAGCTGGTGCCCAGGTTGCGCGCCACTTCTACCAGGCGATTTGAGTTGGAGCTGTTGTCTGAGCCAACCACAAGCAAAAGATCAGCTTCCGAAGCGACTTGCTTGACTGCCACTTGCCGGTTCTCCGTGGCGTAACAAATATCCTGCGCCGCCGGGCCCTTGATATGTGGAAATTTCGCATGTAGGGCGGCAATGATGTCGGTGGTTTCGTCCAAGCTCAGCGTCGTCTGGGTCAGATAGGCCACGCGTTGCGGGTCGGGAACAGTTAGCGATGCCACTTGTTCGGGCGATCCCACAACTTGCGTCACGATGGGAGCCTCGCCCAACGTCCCGATCACCTCGTCATGGTCGCGATGGCCTATCAGTACCAGCGAATAGCCTTCGCGGGCGAACTTCACGGCCTCCACATGAACCTTTGTGACCAAGGGACAGGTTGCGTCAATCACGCGCAGTTTGCGCTGCTCGCTGGCCTCCCGTACTTCCGGAGAGACGCCGTGCGCACTGTAAATGACTCGTTCGCCCTCCGGCACTTCCTCGACGCTATCTACAAAGATTGCGCCCTTACCCTGCAACTCTTCCACCACAAAGCGATTGTGGACAATTTCTTTGCGCACGTAGATGGGCGGGCCGAAAGCTTCGAGCGCGATGCGCACAATGTCGATCGCCCGCACCACGCCAGCGCAAAAGCCCCGCGGCTTCAAAAGCAGGACGACCTTTTCGTCTTGATCGGACACGGCTGTGCCTGACATAACCATGCTTGTTTCCTTACCTCATAGGGTACACGTTTCCGCTAGGTGCCTGACAACTAAGGTATCGAAAAAGAACCCATCTGGTCAACGTAAGCCCAAGAAATGCATGGGATTAGCAGCGGATGGCAATTTCTTGCAGCGAACAGCGCAAAGCGAACTTCACGGCGGATGGACCTTCGAGTAGATCTTTGAGCAATGGAGCGTTGACCTCACTAACAGGCAAAGTCATACTCGAAGCTCACTGTCCTGGGCCCCTCCTGATTTAGCAAATAAAACTACAACGCCCCGTAAACAGGGAAGGATGAGGTGTGTAAATGGCTACCAGGCCAACTTTTGGCGCTTTCAATCAAGGACTGACTCCTGCCATAGCTTGCTTTAATAGGGCGACGATGGCGCTCGGGACGGACTTTGGCGTTCTGATTGCCGCAATGCAAGAATACGTCGACAAATATGTCGGGCCGATTTGGGGCACACAGGCGAAGTTGATCAAGACTACTGACTACCAAATGGGCGCGTGGGCGATCGTCTTTCTCGACGATGCTGATCAGCCCGGGGCCCTGGCCTACCACGATTTGACCCCCGAGGGACTGCCGCAGGCTAAAGTGTTTGTGAAGACCACGCTCGACAATCATGATCTGGTGAGTGTGTCCGCATCGCACGAACTGGTTGAGATGCTGGTTGATCCGGCAATCAACCTGATGACCACGGGTCCAGATTTGAAGACTATCTATGCCTATGAGACTGCCGATCCGGTGGAAGCTGTGAGCTTCGAGATCGACGGTATTCCGATGAGTGACTTTGTGTATCCCTCATACTTCGAAACTTTTCACCAGCCCGGCTCGGTGCGCTTCGACCAGATGGGAAAGGTGACGAAGCCGTTCCAGATTCTTTCTGACGGTTATCAAATTATTTTCAAGGATGGAAGATGGGGCCAGATTCACGGTTCGGCCGCAGAGCAAAAGAAATTCGCGCGGGAAGACCGCCGTGGGCACCGGAGTGAGCAGCGCGCCGCGAAGGAACTGCAGCGAGCTGATCCCGCCACGATCGCCCAACTGGAACAGAAGGCGGCGCGCTAAGCCGGAGATCGCCGGAGGGCAACTTCAGGCGTTGGCTTTGAGCATCTGCTCAGCATGTTTGCGCGAGGTCTCGGTCAGTTTGGCTCCGCTGAGCATGCGGGCGATTTCTTCGGTACGGTCGCTGCCGGTGACTAGACGGACCGTCGTCCTGGTTCGTTCGCCAGACACTCGTTTCTCGATAACGTAGTGATGATCGGCGAAGGTGGCAATCTGCGGCAGATGGGTAACGCACAGCACCTGGTTGCTGTGCGAGAGAGACTTTAACTTCTTGCCGACTGCTTCGGCCGCGCTGCCGCCAATGCCGGTGTCGATCTCGTCGAAGACCAGGGTACGCGGGGCGGCTGAGGCCTTCTTTTTGACGGATCCCGCTTCGACGCTGGCTTTGAGGGCGAGCATGACTCGCGAGAGTTCGCCGCCAGATGCTATTTCCTCCAGCTTCCGGAGCGGCTCACCCGGATTTGTTGAGATCAAATAGACCACCCGGTCGAATCCCGAGTCAGTCCAGTTCCCTTCCTCGTCGGTTCCGCTGAGTTCGATTCGGAAATTTACTTTCATGGCCAGATCGTTGATTTCGGCTTCGACCAGTTTTTCCAGCTTGCGGGCGGACTCATAGCGCTTCTTAGAGATGGCGCGGGCAATGCGGAGATATTCCTCTCCCGCCTGCGCCAGTTGGGCACGCAATTGGCGAAGGATTTCATCTTTGTTTTCCATCTCGGAGAGTTTGCGGCTGACTTCGGTACCGAAACGGATCACATCGTCAAGACTTGACCCGTACTTCCGCTTGAGGCGGTCGATTGTCGCCAAGCGATCTTCGACCTCAGCCAGATGTTCCGGGGAAGCCTCTATACCCCCGGCATAGTCGCGCAGGCTGCCGCCAACATCTTCAACGCTGATGCGGGCGGAATCGAGCGCTGCGAGAGCTTCGAGGAATTTTGGCTCGTAGCGGGCCAGTTCTTCGATATGCTTCTGCGCCGCACGCAGCGAAGCGGACGTGGAGGCGCTGCCTTCGTAGAGCAAGTCGAATGCCTGCATGGCTGCGTTGTAGATTTTTTCGGCGTTGGCCAAAACTCGTTTTCGCGTCTCTAACTGCTGGTCTTCTCCGGCGTGCAGCTTGGCGTCTTCGATTTCCCTTTTCTGAAAGGTCCACAGATCGAGCAGCCGCAGGCGATCTTGTTCGTCGTTCTCAAGTTCCTGAATCCGTTTTCGGATGACCTTCCATTTGGAGAAAGTCTCCGCTGCGGGCTCAAGCTGTGTGGCCGCGAACGTATCGAGCAAGCTGAGGCGAGCTTCGGCGTCAAAAGAGAGCAGCGACTCGTTCTGGGCGTGAATAGTGGCTAGATGTGGCGCAAGCTGGCGCAGCACACCTACCGTGGCGGGTTGATTGTTAATGAAAACTCTTCCCTTGCCGCCTGCCGCAATTTCGCGCCTCAAAATGACTGAGTCGTCTTCCAGGTCAAGGCCGTTCGCCTCCAGGATCTTTGCGACTCTCTTTTCGCCGCCAGCTTCGACTTCGACCACGGCGGAGACTACTGCCCGGTCGGCACCGGAACGAATCACGTCAGTGGAAGCTTTTTCACCCAGGAGGAGGGCCAGGGCATCAATCAGAATGGATTTTCCTGCGCCGGTTTCTCCGGTGAGCAGGTTCAGGCCGGAGGCGAACTCGACCACCGCATTATCAATGACGGCGTAGTTCTCAAGGCGCAGTTCGATGAGCACCGGCTGTCCTGGGACGACAATAAAGATGACGAAGTTGAGCGCAGGATAGCATGAAAGGCAGTTGTCAGTAGTCAGTTCCCGGTTCTCAGTTGGAGCGATATTTGCATTGACGCGTCTTCCGCAAGGAACTCGACTCCAGCGAGGTCAAAGCTGCCAATGGGTTAATTGCCGTAATTCGCAGTAACCGTGTGGGTTCTTGTCCCATCGACATCGCAACTGAGCCGTCGCCGTGTTCTATAATCGACGGAGCCACTCACAAAAATCTCATGCCTCTTTTTCTTCATGCCTTTCTTGCAGCGGCGGGCGGCGGCGAAATCATCGATCTGGTTGGTGAGACGGGAGCGGTCGCCAAAGTCGTTTTACTTGTCCTTTTGGCCTTCAGCCTGGTTTCCTGGGCCATCATTCTCTCCAAGTGGGCGCTCCTGCGGCGGGCTCGGATCCAGAGCGGCCGTTTTGTGCGGGCCTTCCGTAAGGCACAGCGCTTGCAGGACGTGGCCGCGGTGGCAGAACAGTTCCGTCCAAGCCCGCTGGTGGGGGTGTTCGAGGGCGGATTCGAAGAATACCGGCGCCAGGGCGGGGTTTCGACCGGGGTTATTCGCAGTCCATTGGCCATCCAGCGGGCCATGCAAATTGCGGCATCGGAAGAACTGACGCGGCTGGAACGCAATGTGCCGTGGCTGGCGATCACCGGGGCAGTGACTCCGTTTGTTGGCTTATTCGGAACCGTCTGGGGAATCATTGATGCATTCCATGGCCTCGGAACCGCAGGAGGTGCGACTTTGCGGGCGGTGGCGCCGGGCATTTCAGAAGCTCTGATCACGACCGCCGCAGGACTGGTCACAGCCATTCCTGCTGTGATCGCCTATAACCTGATCGGCGGGTCGATCCGCGCGTTCGCCGCCCGCGGCGACGACTTCGCCCTTGAGATGCTGAACGCCGTGGAGCGCTCCCAATCCCAGCCAATGGGCCGCGCGGCCGAGGCTTCGGAGGCACGACGGTAATGGCCTTCACCGCTTCCAACGGACGCACCCAAACTGCTCTCGCCGATATCAACATCACACCGCTGGTGGACGTGGTTCTCGTCCTGCTTATCATTTTCATGGTCACTGCGCCGGTGCTGCAATCGGGCATTGAGGTCAGCGTGCCCAAAACCCGCACGGTGAAAGAGATCACGGAAGAACACCTGGTGATCAGCATTGACAAACAGCAACGCGTGTTCCTGGGCAATGACCCTATCAACATCAACCTAATCGGGGCGACGTTGCGGCAAAAAATCCGCGATCCGCAACATCAATCGATCTTCATCCGCGCCGATGAGGACGTTCCCTTCGGCGCCTTTGCCACCGTCATGGATGCGGTGAAGCAATCTGGTCTGACCAATGTGAGCGTGGTGACGCAACCGCTCGACACCCATGGAAGCAAACGCTGAAATTTTTTTCGAGCACGACCGCTGGGGCCGGAACCTGATTCTTTCAGTGGTTCTGCATGTGGCCGTGGCTGGTTCGATCATCCTTTATGCGGTGGTCGCGCCGGCAAGCCACGGGGAGGGTTGGGGCGCAGGTGGCGGAGGTGACGCTATCGGAGTCACGCTGGTGAGTACAATCCCACTCCCGGCCAGTCAACAGCAGACCCAAAACGTGCTGGCCAACGAATCCAAGGGACTGGCGCAATCCTTGCCCGAGCCCAAGCCAGAAGTGATTGAGCCCGAGGCGATTCCGATTCCGGACAAAAATGCGAAGAAAAAGACCAAGCCTGAGACCAGCGCCAGCAAACGAAAGCCGGTGCCGCAGCCGGTCGAAGAAGCCAACAATAATGTTGTTCCGTTCGGGCAAGGCGGACCGGTCAGTGGCCCTTATGGAACGTTTGACGCGGGCGGCGCCAAAGGCGGTTTCGGCTTCACCGGAGGCGGTGGCGATTTCGGCACGCGCTATGCCTGGTATGTGCGCGTAGTGCAACAGAAGGTTTCGGAGAACTGGCTCAAATACGAAGTCGACCCGCGCATCGGGGAAGCGCAGCGGGTTTATCTGGTCTTCGATATCGGACGCGACGGACGGCCCAGCAATGTGCAAGTTGAGCAGTCCAGCGGCGTGCCTTCGCTCGACCAGTCGGCCGTCCGGGCCATTCAACGCATTGACACTTTTGGTCCGTTGCCCTCGGATTATTCGGGGAATAAGGTATCAGTTGAGTTCTGGTTCGATTACAAAAGATAGCTGCGGGCTTTCCGTTCCTGAACTCTTAGCTTTTGGCTCTTGTTTCAGTCTCTCGGAGGACTCGGGTAAGTAATGAAACGATTGTTGAACTGGTTGGTCATCCTAATTTTACTGACTCCGGCTTTTGCGCAGGACTGGATCCGCACCGGTACCGGTCTGGGCGTACAGAAAATTCGCATTGCCGTCCCTGACTTCAGCCCTTCCACCCAGGACGCCAAGAACGCCGACCTGCTCAAGGTTTTCAACGACACCCTTTGGAACGATCTGGACAATGCCGGCATCTTCGAGATGGTGTCGAAGAGCTTCTATCCTTTGGGGGCGGTCGGAACACCTGCGGACGTGAAGTTTGA
The DNA here is from genome assembly GCA_963759395.1 of uncultured Acidobacteriota bacterium. Lineage (GTDB taxonomy): Bacteria > Acidobacteriota > Terriglobia > Terriglobales > Acidobacteriaceae > CAVWZH01. The sequence goes on from CAVWZH010000007.1 coordinate 2,621,888, forward strand.
CGTCTGGGGATCAGCGCCTCCGAATGCCGCGATGCTGGTGTTCGGCAATCTGGGCGCTGCCGGTAATGGCCTGACCGTGCAGGGCTGGCTGTATGACGTGAAAAACGTCGCGTCCCCGCAAGTTCTGGGCAAGCAGTACACCGATGCAGCAACTCCTGACGCCGCCCGCACCACCGCCCACAAATTTGCCGACGAAATTATTTTCAGGCTGGGCGGCGGCATCCCCGGCATTGCCGAGAGCAAGATTTATTTTGTACGCGCGGGCGGGGGCCGCAAGGAAATCTGGGCCATGGATTACGACGGCGCCAACCAGCACCCTGTCACCCATCTGGGTTCGATTTCCATCTCGCCGCACATTTCGCCCGACGGGTCGCGCCTCGCGTTTAGCTCACTCTCAAAAAGCGGCTGGGAAATTCTGATGTACTCGCTTGATCTGGATCGATTGGTGACCTTCCCGAAGTTCAGCGGGACTAATCTTTCGCCGGCGTGGTCTCCAGATGGCAAGCAGATGGCCTTTTCTTCTTCGCGCGGCGGCACTCCGGAGATCTATACCATCGACTCCTCTGGAGCCAACTTGAAGCGGCTTACCTCTTCCAAAGGGCCGGATGTTTCCCCGACCTGGAACCGCAAGACCGGAACCCAGATCGCGTGGGTGAGTGGACGCACGGGCCTGCCCCAGATCTACATAATGGAAGCCGATGGCACCAACGTGCAGCGCGTAACCGACGAAGGCTATGCGGTTTCTCCGGCATGGTCGCCGAACGGGCAATTCCTGGTGATTTCCTGGATTCGCCACTATGGTCCCGGGGCGCCGGGAGCGCAGGATCTCTACATCATGGATATCGCCAGCAAGCAGTGGGTGCAGCTCACACATGACGGCGGGCGAAACGATTTTCCCAGCTGGTCTCCCGATGGCCGGCACATCGTGTTTCAGTCCAGCCGGTCAGGCAGCGAGCAGATCTGGACCATGTTGGCCGACGGGACCAATCAGAAACAGGTAACCACCAGCGGCGGCAACTCGCAGCCGAACTGGAGTTGGAAATAGAACCGGGGTCATGAATTTGTGTTTTTCATATCATTTGCGCCCGGCGAAGCGGAGAAGTGAACCCGCTTCTGCCGGACCCGAACCGCGCGCTACTGGAAGAGCATGCGATTACGCAGGGAGGAAAAAGTGAAGCAGCCAAAAATGAAGTGGATCACGCTTGTCCTGGTAATAGGCGCCGTTATGATGCTGGGAGCTTGTAAGAAGAAAGTGGCGCCGCCACCTCCGCCGCCTCCGCCGCCTCCGGCCGCGCCGACGGCTTCGCTCACCGCCAATCCCAACACCATCGATAAGGGCCAGTCCACCACGCTCACCTGGCAGACGAGCAACGCGACTGACGTGAGTATCTCGGGCATTGGGGCCGTTTCGGCCAACGGGTCACAATTGGTGACGCCGCCGGATTCCACTACCTATACCCTGACGGCCAAAGGCGACGGTGGCTCACAACAAGCTACTGCGCGAGTCACGGTGAACGCGCCGCCACCGCCGCCGCCACCACCTCCCTCGGCTACTGAAGAGGAGATGTTCGCCCAGAATATCAAGGACATCTACTTCGACTACGACAAGAGCGACATTCGCGCGGACGAGCAAGGTTCGTTGCAGAGCGATATCGGCTTTCTGAAGCAGCATCCCAACATCAGCTTCACGATCGAGGGACACTGCGACGAGCGCGGCTCCACGGAGTACAACCTGGCGTTGGGCGACAGCCGTGCCAACTCGGTGCGCAACGCGTTGGTCCAAGCCGGAATCGCAGCCGATCACATCAAGACGATCAGTTACGGCAAAGAAAGGCCGTTCTGCACGGAGTCCACCGAGGCTTGCTGGCAGCAAAACCGGCGCGGGCACTTCGTGTATTCGAAATAGTGTTGGGTGACGTTTCTTGAGGTTTGGCGGCTGCGTATCCTGCCGGAAACAGCCGCCGAGCCTTGTGCGAGACAACTTCGTCGGGACGCGCTATTCTGCGTTCACAAGCCACTTCTGGCATGTGCCTGGCCCGGTACACATTCTGCATCTTAGGAAACGACTATGAGACCGATGTCCCTGCGATATTTGAGTGTGGTTGTTCTTGCTGCCTTGTTTCTGCAGGTCGCTCCCGCCTGGGGCGCCAGCAAGGAGATGATCCAGCTACAAACCTCAGTGGATGACCTCAAGGCCCAGATGACGCAGATGACCCAGTCGTTCAACGAGCGCATGGGCATCATGAAGAACCTGCTCGACCAGAACACCGACAGCATGAACAAAACGGCAGCCGCGATTACCAGCCTGCAGACCATGTTGCAGAAGCAGCAAAGCGATAGCGGCACGCACGTCGATCAGCTTTCCGGGCAGATCCAGGCCTTGAATGACACGTTGGACGAGCTCAAAGTACGCCTGGGAAAGGTAAGCAAACAGCTCGAAGACATGCAGGCAGCGCAGCAGAGTTTGGCGGCCCAGCAGGCGCAACAACAGCAGCAGGCACAGGCTCCGCCGCCAGACGTACTCTACACCAACGCGCTGCGCGACTACCAGGGCGGGAAAAATGACCTGGCGGTGCAGGAGTTCTCCGATTACATCAAGTACTACCCAAACACCGACCTCGCCGGAAACGCCTACTTCTATCTTGCCGACATCGAGTACCGCCAGGGAAACTTCCAGCAAGCGGCCAAGGATTATGACCAGGTTCTACAGAACTTCCCCAGCGGGAATAAGGCATCTGCAGCGCAATTGAAGAAAGGCTACGCGTTGATCGAGCTGGGACAAAAAGATGCCGGCGTTGCGGAACTCCGGCACCTCATCCAGCGTTATCCCCGGACCAATGAGGCAACAGAGGCGCGGGAAAAGTTGCGCAAGTTAGGAGCCTCAGCGGCAGTGCCGAAGGCCCAAGAGTAGGACGCCATCAAGAACCCCTCGCAACTTTCACTCGAGGCCGGGGTTCTTTCTTGTCGAACGCAGTAAAAAGGCAACGCAGGATCTTTCGAGCTTGCAATGGTTACTTGGACCGGTTATTCGCCTCTCATCCACGCAACCCGTAGCGGCATAGCAGAACCGGGCAAGCGAAGGATGATGAGGTAAGAGGAAACACAATGCGTATTCTCCCCGCCCGCTTTCTGTTGTTCGCACTCGTCGTGCTCGTCATGTCGTCGGCTTCTTTTGCTCAGATAGGCGTTGGCATTGCGATCCACATCGGTCCGCCTGCGCTGCCTGTGTACGTGCAACCGCCTTGCCCGGCCGAAGGTTATATCTGGACGCCCGGCTACTGGGCCTACGATTACGACTACAACGATTACTACTGGGTGCCGGGCACGTGGGTGCTGGCGCCGCAAGTGGGTTTCCTTTGGACCCCGGGCTGGTGGGGTTGGGGCGGCGACCGATTTCTTTTCCATGAAGGTTATTGGGGTCCGCGCGTCGGTTTCTATGGCGGGATCAATTACGGCTTCGGCTACTTTGGACACGGGTATGAAGGTGGGCGCTGGGATCACGACCATTTTTTCTACAACCGGTCCGTGAACAATGTGAACATCACCAATATTCACAACGTTTACAACACGACGGTGATCAACAACACCGTGGTGAACCGCGTCAGCTATAACGGCGGCAATGGAGGGATCAACGAGCGGCCGAGGCCTGAGGAAGAGGCTGCCGAGCGCGAAAGACACATCGGGCCCGTAGCCGCTCAAAATGAACACCTGCAAGCGGCGCGTTCTAATCCCCAGCTGCGAGCGTCGGTGAATCACGGAAAGCCGCCCATCGCCGCGACTCCCCGGCCCGGCGCCTTTAACGAGCATGGAGTCGTACCCGCAAAGAAAGCTGGAGCGCCCTACAGCGCCGCCAATCGCGGCGAAGCTGGGCGGCCAGGCAGCATGCAAGGGCAGCGCCCTGCGAACTATGTACCTCGTCCGGGAGCCCCGGTCCACGTGAGCGACCTTCCGCCGCGGGAACGTCCGGCTCCTCCCAACACCGGAAATCCGCAGCGCGATCAGAAATATCAACAACAGCAAGAGAAGCTGTATGCGAAGCAGGATCAGGAACGGCAGAAACTTCAACAGAAGCAAAACCAGGACCACCAAAAGCTGGCGCGGCAAAACGCCAACGAGGCAAGAAACCAGCAGATCGAACAAAAGCACCAGCAACAGACACAGCATTTGGAGCAAAAACACGTTCAGCAGCAACAGCACTTTCAGCAAAAGGTGCAGCAGGCAGGGAGTCACAATCAGGGAAAGCACTGATCTGCAGAATGGGTGAAGAACTCACCGACAGGAGGCCCGGCGTTTGGCCGGGCCTTTTCTACTTCAGCAGGCCTTTCAAACAGTACCTGATTTCCGTGCTGACCTCGGTCAGCCGCATATTTTCTTCCACCATCAGCTTGCAGGAAAGCGCGGCGCGGCTCGTGGTGCCCTCGCCCCGATCAAACGTGACGCGGCAGTACTGGCAGTCCTCATTCCAGCAGAAGCGGCCGTAGGCAATTCTTTCGGGCGCGAGATATTGAAAACAGCGCAGCAATGGATTGTTTTCTGGAACTTCAAAGTCGCGGTTCAATACGGTGATTTTCACCAGCCGCGAAAAAGGCCGGAACAGAGTGGTTGGCGCAGTCATCTCGCAAAGATTCTAAGATCGCTTTCAGCAAGAGACGAAAACGAAGGTAACGAGCGCGGTCTGGCGATGCACGAAGCGAGGCCACTTCCAATCCGGCACCTTAGCCTCCGCGTTGTTCCTTGTGATGGCGATCCGTCTGATGGGCCGCGTGGCGCTCGGCGGGGTGCGCCTTGTGCTTATCGGCCGCGTGCGCGGTATGGCGGTCGGCGGGATGGGCGTGATGGCGATCGGCAGGGTGCGCATGATGCCGCTGCGCCTGCTTTCTGGCAGGCGTTCCTGCTGAAGAGTCAGTCGGCGCCTGCGCGCGGGACAGACAACCGAGCCATAAAACCAAAGCGACGACTAGAACTGAGAATTTCATGGGCGCGATTCTCTTCTCCTCTACATATACATGGCCGCCCCCCTTTCGCGAAGCGAAATTTAGCAGTAGGCTAGAAGCCGGAGCGCACTCCAGCGCTCTGCTGCAAGGAGGCACGAAAATGGCCAAACCCAGCGGCACTCATCCCGCGCATACGCATAGAGATCAGGACCTCGGCAAAGGGGCGGTAGAGCAAGATGAACCCAATGAGCACGGCAATACTTCCATGCAAGGGCAACTCGGCCATCGTGATCAGGACCCGTTGCTGAAGGATGCCGACACCGACTTTCCCGAGCCGGGCGAAAGTCCCGAACACTCCGGCGAGCCACAAAAGTAGAGCTTACCTGCATTACAGGGCAGCTCGTCAGCGGAATGATCTGGAGACGCGCTTTCCCATCGATGAATAGGAACGAAGGCTTCAAAGTCATGACCGTTTCATTTCGTCAGGCTGCATCCAAAAATGCGACAGGCATCATGACCGAATTGCCGTGGGACATCCTGCATTGCATCGGCAATACCTCTTTGTTGGCCTTGCGCAACATCGTCCCCAAAAACAGATCCCGCATCCTCTTAAAACTGGAAAACGAGAATCCCACGGGAAGCATGAAGGACCGCATGGCGCTGGCCATGATCGAGGCGGCCGAGGCGGACGGACGTCTTGCAGCGAATGGCTCCGTCGTCGAATACACCGGGGGTAGCACCGGCGTGTCCCTCTCTCTAATCTGCGCAGTGAAGAGATATTCCCTCCATATTGTGTCTTCGGATGCCTTCTCTCGAGAAAAACTCGATCACATGAGAATCCTCGGGGCCCGGCTTCAAATCGTGCCAAGCGAAAGCGGCGGCATGACCGAGAAACTGACCCGGGACATGGTGGAAGCCGCTCGCATCATCGCTGCGCAAACTGGAGCCTTCTGGACTGACCAGCTGAAAAATACAGACCAGCTAGCGGCCTATCACAAAATGGCGGAGGAAATCTGGAGTCAGACGGATGGGCAGATCGATGGCTTTGTCCAGAGCGTGGGTACGGCGGCGTCTCTTCGGGGTATTGCAGAAACACTACGCCGCCATAACAAGGACATCAGAATGGTTGCTGTTGAACCTTCCGAATCCCCGGTTCTGTCGGGCGGCCAGGCCGGCTCTCATAAGATTGATGGAATCGGAGCGGGTTTTGTAGTCCCGCTCTGGCAGGAAGGCATCGCCGACCAAATCGAACGGGTCTCCACGGAAGAGGCCGTGGCCATGGCTTTTCGGCTGGCGCGGGAAGAAGGGTTTTTGCGGGGACTTCTACAGGCTGCAACGTGATCGCCGCGTTGCGACTGGCCGAACAACTGGGACCGGACTCGACAGTTGTCACCGTTATGTGCGACACCGGGACGAAATATCTCAAGAGCTTCGGAGCTGCGCTGAGCAGATCAGAAGCGCGCCAGCCGCACGCCTGAGCTTCGAGTTTTCAGTTGGTCAAGCCGACACGGCGAAGCAAATTCTGGAATCGCGGGTCCGAGCGGAGATTATCCAGCCGCAGGTCAGCTTTCAGAGACGAGGAAAGCTCCAGAGATCGCAGCCTGTAGGCTTTCTCCAGAAATTCGAACGCTTTATCTTTTTCACCCAGTCCTGCATACACGGTTGCGATCGCATAGGGCGAGACATAGGTGCTTTTCGACTTTTGCTCCAGGTCACGCAGGATTTTCTCCGCTTCAGCTCTTCTTCCGATTGAGGCGTCCGCGTGCGCCAGGGCGGCGAGAGCATCCTGGTCGCCACCCGACATCTCGACCGCTCTCTGATACTCAGAAATCGCTTCCAGCCGCTTTCCCGTGCCCTCATAACCGACGCCGAGATCGTAATGTTCCACCCATTCCTTGGGATACGAAACCACCCCGCGCTGGCTGGCTTCAACCAGGCCAACATAGTCCCTCAACTCATAATATGTCCCGGCCTCGGCCATGGCGGAACTGGGGCCAGGATCCAATACCTTACTCTTGGCGATTTCCGCCATAGCCTCGGCGCGCCGGCCGCGAAAGGCCAGAAAACTCGCGCGATCCTCATGAGCGCAACTGTAGCTCGGGGCCAGTTCTATTGCGCGGTCGAGTTCCCGTTCGGTGGCATCCCAGTCCCAGTCATACGAAAAACTCAGCAGGCCCAGCGTATCGTGGGCTTCGCCGATGCTGTCGTCCATTTCCATTGCTTTGCCCAAGGCTTCCTTCGCGGGGCGGTAAGCCTGCTCCGGCGACAGCTGCCGGAAAAATCCCAAATAGGCATACGAGTCAGCTAGTCCCGAGTAAGCCAGGGCAAAGCCAGGGTCTTTTCGGATTGACTCTTCGAAGTAGTTCTTGGCCGCGTTCAACGGTTCCGCCATGGTGAATTGGTTTGACAGGTAATAACGGCCCCTCAGGTACGCTTCGTAAGCCTCGGGATTCACCGCCCGAGCCGAGCGCAAGCGGGCACGCTGCTCCGGAGTTACTTCGGCCCGCACTTGCTGCGCGATCGCCTGCGCTACTTCACTCTGCAATCTGAGGACATCCCCGAGATCGCGCTCATAGGTCTCCGCCCAGATGTGCTGATCGGCGGGCGCATAGAGCAGTTGCGCCGTAATTCGCACCTGGTTGCCCGATCGCATAACCGATCCTTCTACGATGCCGTCCACATTCAGTTCCCGCGCAATCTCTGGCAGACCCTTTTTTGTGCCTTTATAAGGAATCGTAGAAGTTCGAGAAGTGACGCGCAAAGAACCAAGTTTGGCGAGGTCAGTGGTCAGTTCTTCCGTCATGCCGTCCGCAAAATATTCCTGGCCCGGGTCACCGGAAAGATTTTGCAGCGGCAGAACCGCAATGGAGCGTATCGCCGGGACAGAGTTTTTGGGATAAAAGTGCCGCCAGGCCGCCCAGGCGCCGAGTCCAACCGCACAGCCAATGCCGAGACAGAGACCAAGGATCAAGGCCGTGGGCCGTTTGGGTGGAGACGGGACTCCAACCGCTTCAGCCGCGTTATGTCCGTTTTCTCGCCCGATCCCGAGAGCTGGGAGCTGTTCTACCGGCGCGACAAACCTGTATCCGCGGCGGGGCAGAGTTTCAATGTAGCGCGGGTTCTCGGCGGAGTCACCCAGCACTTCTCGAATTCGCCCTATAGCGTTGTGCAGGCTGTGATCGAAATCGACAAAAGTGTCCGCCGGCCAGAGCTGGTTTCTCAATTCCTCGCGAGTGACCAGATGACCTGCATCTTGCAGCAATATCCCGAGCACCTGGATTGGTTGCCCCTGCAGACGCAGCTTGACGCCACTTTTGCGAAGTTCTCCCGCGTGCAGATCCAGCTCAAACGAATCAAACCGCAGGATGCGTGCTACTGAAGCTGGTGCGGACATACAGCCCCCGGGTTCTGAAAGGCTACCACAAGTCATTGTCTGTGGACAGGCCGGCTGGAGGCCTGCGAAGCGCCTGTTTTTTCAGCAGCTTAGCAATGGAGAAAACTTTGAGGCCGATTGGAGGCAGCAAGGATTGACGCAGGCCGGTTTCCCGGTGAGAGTTGCCGCAGTTTGTCGCGCCCTGACTGCGATCAACTGGTAGAAATCTGGGTGCAATGGAGGCAAAACAATGAATACTGTGGCGAAGTTCTGTTCACTCGCTTGTTTCTTGGTGCTCGCTGGCACAACCCTGGCGCTGGCGCAAGGCACCGCTCACACCATGTATATGCCCGAACCGGGCTACGGGAATCCACCTGGCGTCGCCCAGGTCGTGGCCCTGGACGAATGCGATCCGACTACTTTCAACGCCGCGCTTGGACCAGACTTCTGCAAGAACGTCGCGCTTGGATTCTCCACCACGCTGTCTAACCTGCTTGCGGAGGCGGCCGCTGGAACTCCCGACCCCAACTGGGATTTCGAACCCGACGCAATGAACATGAAGGAAGGCACCACCCTTGTCATTAGCGATGAGGGCGGAGAACCTCACACCTTCACCGAAGTGCAGCAGTTTGGCGGCGGTTTCATAGCTGGCCTCAACGACGGACAAGCGACGATACCCGAGTGTGCCGGTGGTTTTTCGAGGGTGGCCGTGGCCAAGACTCGAATCCTGCAAGGCAGCGAACTTCACATCCCCAATCTGTCGAAAGGCGATCATCTGTTTGAGTGCTGCATCCACCCCTGGATGCGCATGAAGGTCCACGTGGATTAATTCGTTTCGCCGGCGGCCTCGCCCGGCCTGCCCGCAGCCATTTCACTGGTGCCCCGTCCAGGCTTCGCTTGGGCGGGGGATTTCTTTTGCGAGCTGGCCGCTTCTACGGCTGCGACTCCGATTCCGCTCGGACATGGAGCAGTGTTGGCAAGTGTGGCGCGGCCTCGTGGTTATCTTTTCTTCTGCGGCTTCCCAGGCGGAGCCAGCGCGATGGCCGCCTCAGCCGTGAGCATTAGAAAGGTGAATGTCTCCTGCAAGTACAGAGTGACGTTGGCATCCGTATGCTTCAGATATCCAATCGAAACATCCTGGCCGATGTGCAGGTCGAAATCGCCGCCACGCGTGGTCACTACAAATGCGCCGCGAATGGCGGGCGCCCAGATAATCTTGTCCTTGACCAGCCGCTTGACGTGCTCCAGCACCGGGTACCCATGATCGCTGGTCTCAGCGAGCGCGGTGTAGACATCGGCATCGAGGAGCACGGCATACGGGCCATTCACCCCGACCAGCCGCAATTGGCTCAGGCCTTGCGCAATGGCCTGTGGGTACTCACGCACATCACCTGGCAGGGTCATCGCCGGATTGCTGGTTCCCTGCCGGATACCTACGATTCCAGCGGCGGCGTAGCCTTCGAATATGGCTCCGTCTTCGGCATAAGCGAGCTGGCGCGCAGCGTCCTTGGCCGGCTGCCAATCTGAATCGTTCGCGCCACGTTCGACGTCGTCGATGGTCTGGCGATTCAGTTCGAACGGAACACGCAGCTCGACCAACGCCTTTACTTCACGCTGTCTGGCGAGAATCAGGTCCTTCGCCGCTGAGATCGTCTTGACATGTCCCGTTCCCACAGCGGATAGGGTCCCGCCCGCCGGCCCATGCATATCCACGACCCGTCGTCCCGCAAGATGGCGCTTAAAGGTGCGCGATGTTTCCTCTTCGATCTGCGCCCACGCGGCATCGGAAATGGGGGCGAGCTCTCGATGCAGGTTATTCATGGGGGATTTCTCCTTTGAGCGAACCAATACCCAGCGAACTGTCGTTTTCGGCCTTGGGTTGTTGAGCTTCAACTGCCGGCTCGGCGGAAGCTGCGTCATCCACCGGCACATCTTCAGACACGTTTTCCAGAAACGTCGCTGAAGGCGCGAAAAACAAGTTCCCCGTAACGGCGCGGCTAAAATCGAGCAGCCGGTCGTAGTTGCCCGGCGGGCGGCCGATGAACATGTTCTCCAGCATTTTCTCAATCGTACTGGGCGACCGGCTATAGCCGATAAAATAGGTGCCGAATTCACCTTGCCCCGCCCGCCCGAAGGGCATGTTGTCGCGCACGATCTTGATCTCTTTCCCATCCTCCACGATGGTCGTGAGTGCGTTGTGCGCTGAGGTTGGCTTGACGGAATCGTCCAGTTCGATGTCCGACAACTTTTTTCGCCCGATGATGCCTTCCTGCTGCTCGGTGGAGAGCGCGTTCCATCCCGCCAGATCGTGGAGATATTTCTGCACGATCACGTAACTCCCGCCGGCGAACGCGGCGTCCTCCTCTCCGACTGTCACCGCATCGATCGCCGCCTGGCCCGTCGGATTCTCCGTTCCGTCGACAAAACCGAGGAGATCGCGCTCATCGAAGTAACGGAATCCATGCACCTCGTCTACCGGGGAAACTGCATCGCCGAGGTTCGCCATAATTTCCGTCGCCAGCTCGAAGCACAAATCCATCCGCTTGGCGCGGATGTGAAACAGCAAATCGCCAGGCGTCGCGATGGCCTGTCGCGCCCCTGCGCGAAACTCACGGAAGGCGTGCAGTTCCGCCGGCCGCCGCCGCTCAAAGAGCCGGTCCCACGCTTCCGACCCAAGTCCAAGGACGCACGAGAGCCCGCCCTCAATGTCACGAAACCCGACGGCCCGTAGCAGCGCGGCTAGGTCTCCACAGAACGATCGCACGGCCGCGCAGCTTTCTGCGCCAGGGTTGACTGTTACTACCAAGAAGATTGCGGCGCGCGTGAGTGGCGTCACTACCACCTGCGCGACGGCGCGCACCCCACTTTGCGGCGGAGTAGTCGGAACAGTCTCCATTGGAAGTCGTCCGGTCGGGATAAATAAACCGAAAGCTTACCACCGCCTCCCGATACACGTCCACGCGACAATGCCCCGTAAAAGCCAGGCTTCGACGGGGCACCCTCTGGAACAGAAATGACGAGCCAGGCTACTGTAACTTGAGCAGGGGCCCCTTGGTAGCGGCGAAGTTGCTGGTGTTAAGGACCTGGATTCCCGCGTTGTGGTCTCCGTCGAATGGCGTCGGCGTGCCCGCACATCCGGCGTTGGCCGCGTCTGTCGGATCAGCAAACCAGATCCCGAGGTGATCCAGTTGGACCGGCGCCGAAGGAGTAACTACGCCCGGGTTCAGGATGAAAGTCTCATCGTTGAAGATCCCGGTCGCGTCGATGACCCCATTGCCATTTTCATTGGTTGTCAGGTCGCCCTGGTACCACGCCGGAACAAAAGGTGCGGTCGGAGTGTTGATGACAAACAGTGTGAACTCAGTGTTCGGGGGAAGATTCGACACTTCGACGTGCATGTTCTGAACCGGACCCAGATCGCTGATCGTGACCCGTCCACGAGCGTCGGCCTTGAGGCATGACACCGCGCCCGCAGACTTCACCATGTTGAAGGTAATGCTTTCACCGGCTCGTGCATGCGCGCGCGGCACCATGCCGGTCAAACCGGCGGCAGTCATTGCTAGTGCTAGTAACGTGCTTTTCATTTTATTTCTCCGCGTAAATTTTTTTTGCCCAGTGATCAGCCTGCTTTTCACTGGGCATGCGGATTAGACGCTGCACAACTTCGCGCGATGCGGATGGGATGTCATTTGATTGTCAAGGGATTGTTGTTGCGAGCAGCATAATTCGCTCGCGGCTTCACCGGCCCGAAAGAAAACTTGGTCAGGATTTCGACTTGTTCAGTTTCCGCTCTCGAGGTGCCGTAACCCAAGCTTCGCTTGGCCGGGCGATTTTCTGTCAGCTGTTGTTATTCCGACGATGAGCGAAGCGAGAGGACCAATCTGCTCTCCGGTGCCGCATCTTTGCGTTTTTTGCAAGGGTGGGAGGCATTGCTTCGGACAGCGAATCCAGGAGATTTTGCTCGAGGACACTAAGAGGGCGCACTTTGAGCTGCGCCCTCTCTCTGGTCAAGCAACCTCAGAATCACAAGTGGTGTGGCATTCTGTGCTCTATTCCCTGCTCTTTGCTGGCATTCGATGGCGGCGCGGCCTGTGCGCTAGCTGGTGCCGCGGGCCCTGCGACGCGGCTTGCAGGGTTCAACGTCGTGCCGGCGATGTTATTGAACGGCACCGTCGGAGCGAAAGTTGGCAGGTTGTGCTTGCGCACTTGCGTGACCGCCTCAAATCCGGAGGCAAGTTTGATGAGCGTTGGCTCGCTGAATGCTGTGCCAAAAAAGCTGACGCCCATGGGTATGCCGAACACCATGCCTGCGGGCACCTGCACGATGGGATATCCCGGGGGCCCGGCCAGCCCTGACGTGCCGTAGATGAAGTGGTCGCCATATAGCAGATCCGTCGCCCAGGCTGGATTATCAGTGGCGGTCACCACTGCGTCGAGGTGGAACTGGCTAATCGCCGCGTCAATTCCGTTGACTCCCGCTTTCTTGTCATCGGCCAGCGCCTGGTTGTACGTCATGCCAAAAGCAGGCTGAGGATCGTTCACCCCTGGTGCCAGCGAATTACAGAGCTCCCAAAGATCCTGATTGAAGAACGGCATCTCACTTTTGGCATGGGCGTTGTTGAAAGCGATGGCGTCGGTTAGGGTTTTGCCCGCCATAGGCACGCCGACCCGGGTAAAGAAGTAATTCTTAACGTCATTCCTGAAATCAAAGCACAGCACAAGAAGCTCACCGTTGCCGGGAAAGAACGCAAAGCCGGCCGCGTCGAGGTCGACGAGCGTCGCGCCCGCCGCGGTCATCGCATTGAGCGCAGCCTCAAATTGGGCCAGCACCTGTGGCGGCGTGGGCACGTTCGGATCGAATCCGTTGAGGCCAGCCCGGGTCACGCCCAGCACAGCACCTCGAAGTCCGTGCGGATCGAGGAACTTCGTATAGTCGCTTGGGATATTCTGCGGCCGGGTGAATCGGCCCTGCCACCCCAGAGGAACACCGCCAGTAGCGGGGTCGCGGCCGTCAAAACTGCGGCTCTGAATCACGCCCAGCGCAACCGCTGCATCGGCAACCGTCCGTCCGTGGACACCAACAGTGTCTTGCGTATGCGAGATAGGCACGACTCCGGCGCGGCTGGTGAGACCCACCGTGGGCTTGATCCCGACCACGCCGCTCGCGTTGGCGGGGCAGACAATGCTGCCGTCGGTTTCTGTGCCGAACGACACCGTGGCGAAGTTGGAAGACGCCGCGGCCGCGGAACCGGAGCTCGAGCCACAGGGATTGCGATCGATCCCGTAAGGATTGTTCGTCTGTCCGCCGCGCCCCGACCATCCGCTGACCGATTCGAATGAGCGGAAGTTGGCCCACTCAGAAAGATTCGTCTTGCCAAGAATCACCGCGCCGCCCGCGCGCAAGTTGGCGGCGACGGTGGAATCAAAGAGCGCCGGTTTTCCCGCCAGCGCGAACGAACCTGCGGTAGTCTGCATCTTGTCGCCGGTGTCGATGTTGTCCTTCAGCAGCACGGGGATTCCGTGCAGCGGCCCAAGAACTATGCCGTGCTTGCGCAGGTTGTCGGCCTGGCGCGCGATTGCCAGCGCGTCGGGGTTCAGCTCGATCACCGCGTTGACGCCGGGTCCGTTCTGATCCAGCCCTATGATTCGTTGAATGTATTCCTTGGTCAGTTGCTCCGAAGTGAGTTGACCCGAGGCCATCTCCGCCTGCAGTTGGGCCACGGTCGCTTCGTTGTGGGTTGTCGGAACGTTTTGGCTCGAAACCGCAATCGGTGAGGCCAACAAGACAGCAAGAAACAGGGTGCGAATGGAAGGGGTAGGCATCGTGTCCTCCTGGAAGGGTAAAGCCTGAGTGCCGCCAATCCTGCTACCGCAGGAAAGAGGTTGTCAAGAAGCTCTTTGATCCGCCTGGTACAAGTTCCGCCTGGGGTTTTCCGGATGCTCCGCAGTAATGCAGCCTAACCCGCCGCCGACAACGAGGCTGCGGCCTCGAGCCCTGGCGGCCTGGCGCCCTTGATGAGGAGCCACAGCATGAACGCCACCTCCCCAAAGAAGGCGGGCTGACAGTACGTAAACACCTTGTCGTAATATTGCGGCAACAGCACACCGGTAAGGCTGAGGATCACCCACCCCAAGCCGCCGATGACGAGCCAGACGCCAAGAAAACGCGGCAGGAATCGCGACCTGTACACCAGCAGCCCGAGCGGAAAGAGCCACAGGCCCGAAAACATTCCGGCGACAACAAGTCCGTAAAAATGCAGATTGAGGGCCAGCATAGCCAAAGCCTCCCGCTGAGGCTTTTCCAATATGGATAGGAAGTCAGCTCCGCGCACCAGGACGAGGGCAGCGATTGAGTTCAGCTCGTTCACAAACGCTATCGGGACCGAGACCACAATCAATATCACCATGAGCGAGGCCTGCCGCCGGTTGACCCCCTTGAGCAGATCGTATAAAGCCAGGGCCACGAAGATAAAACCGGCGTACCCAATAAGTTCGCTCGCGATGCCCAGCCGAAAGAGTGTCTCGGAGGCCGAGATGTTGTTGGCTGTCGCCGCAGCGTTTCCGTGCACGATCAACTTGCTGGGGACATACATCATGGCAAAGAAGCCAAATATCGACATGACTACATACAGTAAGCCTGCGAATCTGCCTGGGTTTCGGGTCGAATTCATGTGTGGCCTCGCTTGGGAGTTTAGGCTGAGGTACGGCGGAGGCCGTCAAAAAGTTCCGGGCACCCGTCGAGGATCTTCTGGGTGCTCCACGGTCCTCCGGCTTTTGCCCGGGCGCTGAGGGGGCCCTGCCTTGCGTTCTTTGCAAGGCGGGAGGCAATGCCGCAGACAGCGAATCCATGAAAGTTCTGGAACCGCATTGTCATCCTGAGCGAAGTAGCGGCTTGGCCTAGCCAAGCCGCTATGCAGTCGAAGGACCCCTTGCCAGCGTGCGCTGCCACCGGCCCGTCAGGGAATTTCCTGTTCCGCGAACGGTGCTGGAAGGATCCGTGCAGAGAACTCCCATGTAGGTTCGTGCCAACGTAAGCGGATCCGGGGTCCTTCGACTCCGGGGAAGTGCTCTTCGGGCACTTCCCCTCCGCTCAGGATGACAGTTCGGCGGGGGGGTGCCTCGGCCAAGCTCCGCTTGGGCGGGGATTTTGCTTAGACACTCGTCCCGGCAAACCGGTTATAGACCCAGGCAAACACCGCGCCGCCGATGAGGCCATCAACGGCTCCGTAGAGCGTCCCGACGATGACATCTGCAAGGCTGCGCGTGGCATGGTAGCCGGGATAGACCGACGACATCACCTGCAGGAATTGCTGGCCATAGCTGCTCCATATCAAGTTGCCCAGGCCCATCACCAGCATCGCCAGCCCCCACAGGATTGCCGAAACCAAAGCCAGACCTTTTACGCTGAATTTCATAACAGACCTCCTTTGGTTAGGCATTGAGTGGCGGGAAGCCCAGCCTCCCCCATCAATCTTACGCTCCAGGGAGCAGGAGCCACTCGAGGCCGGGCCATCCGCCTTGCACCATCACCATCGAGGGGTGCCGTACCCTTGAGTTCTTTGCAAGGGTGGGAGGCAATGCCGCAGACAGTGAATAGGGAAGAATTCCTCGGAACCCGTTCGCCCCATTGTCGTCCTGAGCGAAGTGGCGGCTTGGCCTAGCCAAGCCGCTGCGCAGTCGAAGGACCTCTTGCCGGCGTGCGCTGCCACCGGCCCCTCAGGGAATTTCCTGTTCCGCGAACGGTGCTGGAAGGACCTGTGCAGAGAACTCCCATGTGGGCCCGTGGCAACCGCAAGGGGATCCGGGGTCCCCCTTTGACTTCGCTCAGGGCAGTCAGATAAATAGCGGCAGCGATGCTGGGTCGTTGGATTTGCGGACGAAGGCCGTACTAGCCGAAAAGCAGTTGGTGTTGGCGAAGAAACCGGATGGACACGCCGAGACCATCGCCGTGCTTGCCTTTGCACTTGCCGAAGCCGGCCCTGCGGAGTTCAGTGAGGAAGACATGCGAAAGGCGTACATCCGGGCCGTTGTCGGCCGACTCTTGGCGCCCCTCGCGCCCCGATCTTAGCGCCAGCTTGGGCGGCACAACGTCGGCCATCAAGAATTGACAGTTTGGCGCAAATCCAACAACCCCAATCACTTCACACATTATTGTACGTACAATGACATATTTACAATGTTCCGGCCGGAACACTTTGCGCTAATGTTCCGCGCGGAACATTCGGCGGGAACGCCCTAGCGCAGCTCTTCCATCACCTGTTCGAGCACTTCCCTGCCCGGGCGCACGACTGAATCCGGCAGCGTGGCCAGAGGCTCGTCGGTCATGTTGAGCAGATCGATGAAGGTGGGCGCCTTGGTGTTGATGTAGAACACGCCGGTCAACGCTTCGCCTTTGTCGTGGGCTTCGTTGAGGCGAGTGATCGCTTTGATGCGGTCGGTTGGGTCGTAGTCTTCTTCCAGCTTGCGCAGGCGCAGGCGGGAGCCGTCGTGCATGCTGACTTCGATGGTGGTTCCCGGGTCGTAGTCCACGTCGATTTCTTCGAACGCGGGCACGAAATTGACTTCCTGCAGCGGCTCGTCGTGGTCCTTCATGTACTTATACGACTTCGTCGAGCCCTCGTGATCGTTGAAGGTGACGCAGGGTGAAACCACGTCGAGCATGACGGTGCCGTTGTGCGCGATCGCAGCCTTGAGCATGGCGTGCAGTTGCTTTTTGTCTCCGGAAAACGAGCGCCCCACAAAGGTTGCGCCCAGGGTGATGGCCAGCGCGCAAGTATCGATCGGAGGCAGGTCGTTGATCACGCCCGTCTTCAGTTTGGAGCCGATATCGGCAGTCGCGGAAAACTGGCCCTTGGTCAGGCCGTACACGCCGTTGTCTTCGATGATGTAGATCATGGGCAGATTGCGCCGCATGAGGTGGACGAATTGCCCAGCGCCGATCGAGACGGTGTCGCCGTCGCCGCTCACGCCAAGCGCCAGCAGATTGCGGTTGGCGAGCACAGCGCCCGTGGTCACCGAAGCCATGCGCCCGTGCACCGAATTGAAGCTGTGCGACCGGTTCATGAAATACGCCGGGCTCTTGGAGGAACAGCCGATGCCGCTGAGCTTGGCCACGCGCTCCGGCTTGACGCCCATTTCGTACATGGCGTCGATGATGCGTTCAGAAATGGCGTTGTGGCCGCAACCCGCGCAGAGTGTGGTCTTGCCTCCGCGGTAATCGATAACGGCGAGACCGATGCGGTTGGTTTTCGGCGGCGGCGTGGTGGCTGGTGTGGTCGCCATTTACTTGCCCTCCATGGTCATAAGTTCGTCGGTTACCGAGCGGGCGTCCAGTGGCAGCCCGTGGATGTGGGCGATGCTCCGCAGGCGCGTCACAAGTGACGGTTCGAGGTCGAGCTTGAGCAGGCTGAGCATCTGAGCGTCGCGGTTCTGCTCGACCACATAAACCCGGTCATGCTGCTTCACAAAGTCGTGCACTTCGCGGGTAAAGGGGTACGCCCGCAGCCGCAGATAGTCGGTTTCGATGTTGTATTCCTTGCGCAGCTGGTCGCGGCTCTCGACGATGGCCCAGTGCGAAGTGCCGTAGGCGATGAAGCCAATCTTCGACTTGCCGTTGGCGACCATCTCGGGCCGGGGCACAAAGGAACGCGCGGTTTCAAACTTGCGATTGAGCCGCTCCATGTTGTGCTCAAAGTCATCGGGCCGCTCACTGTAGCCGGACTTCTCGTTGTGCCCGCTGCCGCGCGCAAAATAGGCTGCCGCCGGATGATCGGTGCCGGGCAAAGTGCGATAGCCGATGCCATCACCATCAACATCTTTGTAACGAGCGAAACCGCCCAAGCGGTCGAGATCTTCTTTGCTCAGCACCTTGCCGCGATTGATCGGCTTGTCTGGATAGGTGAACGGATCAGCCATCCAGTTATTCATGCCGAGGTCCAAGTCGGACATGACAAAGACCAGGGTTTGAAAATGTTCTGCCAGGTCGAACGCTTCGGGCGCCATGCTGAAGCACTCTTCGACTGAACTTGGGATCAGGAGAATATGCTTGGTGTCACCGTGGGAGAGAAAGGCGGTGGAAAGAATATCGCCTTGCGAGGTTCGCGTGGGCAGACCGGTGGAAGGCCCGACCCGCTGGATGTCCCAGATGACCCCGGGAACTTCAGTGTAATAAGCCAGGCCGGAAAACTCTGCCATCAACGAGATGCCGGGACCAGCCGTCGCCGTCATGGCCCGCGCTCCCGCCCAGCCTGCGCCTATCACCATGCCGATCGCGGCCAGTTCGTCTTCCGCCTGGACAATGGCAAACGTTGCCTTGCCGTCGGGGCCGATGCGGAAGCGCTTCATGTATTCGATGACGCTCTCGGGCAAGGAGGACGAAGGCGTAATCGGATACCAGGCCACCACGGTGACTCCGGCAAACATGCAGCCCAGGGCCGCAGCCGAGTTGCCGTCAATGATGATCTTGCCCTTGGTCTTGTCCATGCGCTGGATGAAATACGGGTCGCGCTTGGGCAGCGTGGCTGCAGCGTAGTCGTATCCGGCCTGCACTGCGGCAAGATTGAGCGCGGCTGCTTTTGCTTTCTTCGAGAACTGCTTGCGGAGCGCCTTCTCGACTTCTGCCATGTCAATCTCCAGCAGCTTGGCGAGGACGCCCACATAAATCATGTTCTTGACCAGCTTGCGCAGCTTGGCTTCCGGACACACGGGCGCGACTAATTTGTCGTAAGGAACGGAATAAAAAATAAGATCAGAGCGAAGACTGCTGAGATTAAGTGGCTCATCGTAGAGCACGGCCGCGCCCGCGGAAAGCGACATCACATCTTCCTGGGCGGTTTCCGCATTCATGGCCACCAGAAAATCGATTTCCTTCTTGCGCGCGATGTAGCCGTCTTTGTTGGCGCGAATGGTGTACCAGGTAGGCAGGCCGGCAATGTTCGAGGGAAACAGGTTCTTGCCCGAGACCGGCACGCCCATTTGAAAAATGCCCCGCAGCAGGACTGAGTTGGAACTTTGCGATCCCGAGCCGTTCACCGTCGCAACCTGAATGCTCATGTTGTTGACGACGCGCTTGGGTTCCACGTCACCCGAGGCGCGCTGGAACGCAACATCTGTGGTGGCCATTACAAGTCCTTCCTTTGATGGGAGCGGCTTTGGCCGCTCAGAGTGACATGAAGTGACGACATTAACCAGTAATTATACGGCAGGCGGAGAAGGAAAGCAGGCGGCAGTGGATGGCGCGGCGCACAGAGGTATCTGTCTGAGAACTAGCCCTCAGTACGAAAATACTGCGCCATGTTGCGGAATTTTTTGTAGCGCGACTCGACGAGATCGGATACCGGTTGCTTCTTCAGCTCGGCAAGACCTTTTTGGAGGGCTGCATCAAGGGAAGCGGCGGCGGCTTCGTGGTCCAGATGAGCACCTCCTTCCGGTTCAGGAACGATGCCATCGATGCAGCCCAACTGCTGCAGGTCGGTTGCGGTTAGGTGCAGCGCCTGGGCTGCCAGTTCTTTCTTGGTGGCGTCGCGCCACATGATGGAAGCGCAGCCTTCGGGGGAAATGACAGAATAAATCGCGTTCTCCAGCATCAGGACACGATCAGCGACGGCGATGGCCAGCGCGCCACCGCTGCCTCCCTCGCCGGTAACTGCGGTCACGATCGGAACCTTGAGCCGCGCCATTTCGCGGAGATTTCGGGCAATCGCTTCGGCCTGCCCGCGTTCTTCCGCGCCGACCCCAGGATTGGCGCCGGTGACGTCGACCAGCGTGATCACCGGACGGGAAAACTTTTCCGCGATTTTCATTACTCGCAGCGCTTTGCGATAACCTTCGGGATTGGGCAATCCGAAGTTGCGATAGACCTTCTGCTTCATGTCCCGGCCCTTTTGTGTGCCCAGGACCACGACTTCCTCACCATGAAAGCGGGCCATCCCGCTTACGATCGCAGGATCATCGCCGAAGCCACGGTCGCCGTGAATCTCACTCCAGTCAGTGAAGATGCGTTCGATGTAATCGAGAGTATGAGGACGCTGGGGATGGCGTGCCAGTTCCGTTTTCTCCCAGGCGCCAAGATCGCGGGAGACCTGCACCCGAAGAGACTCGACCCGGTCGTGGAGCTGGCGAATCTCACGGCGAGTGTCTTCGTCCTGGCCGGCGAGAGCCTGCAGCTTGCTGATCTGCTGCTCGATTTTTTCGAGTTCCTGCTGTGCCCGGGAATCCATTTTGACCCTGTTGCCGTTTTGAGACGCCCAGCGCGCCTCCACCATTGAGAGCAGAAACTCGGTGCCCGTGACTACCAATTGGGCGCCGGTCATGCCGCCCGCTGGTGCGCTAGGACCTCTCTGAATGGAAATTCTCATCCGCTGCAGAATTCAGTCAATAACCCGTACCGCGCCTCTGCCGCACAGCTCTTCCACGCGCGCGATGAAGTGGCGGTCCGGCAGCACATTATAGCCTTGCGCTTCCATCACTACCATGAAATCGCCTTTACGTTCCAAGTCAAACAACACCTTGGCTTCGCCCTTGCGTTCAGAACAAAGGGCATGCAGCGCGTCCACGGTGGATTCTGGTGCGCTTTCCAGAGACACGCGAATCCGCAGGGAGCGGGGCAAGGGCACTTTGGCTTCCTCGAGCGGAATGATGTCGTTGACGGTCAGCTTGGCGCTGGCTCCTTCTTCGATCCGCACACCGCCGCGGATTAATACCGGTATCTCAAGTTTTAGCTTTTCCTGCAGCTTCCGGTAGGCCTCGGGGAAAACCAGTATTTCTACGGCGCCTGCCATGTCTTCCAAAGTCCCTTGCGCATAAAAGTCGCCGCGCTTCGACTTCAGGACGCGCACATTGGTGATGAGGCCAGCGGTCGTGATGTTTTCATCTTTTCCGGTGGAGGATTTCATGGCGCCGATCTCTGCGGTGCTGAGGGCGCGCAGGTCTTCGAGTTTGTCGCGATAGCGCTCCAAAGGGTGCCCGGTGATGAAGAAGCCAAGAATTTCTTTTTCGTGGGCGAGACGCTGGGGCTCATCCCAGTCGGGAGTTTCGGGCAATTGATCGCCGTTGGAGTGCACCTCCTCCTGCTCGAAAACACCGAACAAGCCATGTTGGCCCGACTCCGCGTCACGCTGGGTTTTCTGCGCACCTTCGATGGCTTTGTCGAGCACCGCCATCAGCGGAGCGCGGCGGCCGAGGCCATCCATGGCGCCGCTCTTAATGAGCGATTCCAGCACGCGCTTGTTGAGCAGCCGGAGATCGACCTTCTCGCAGAATTCAAAAATTGAGGAGAACTTGCCCAACTCTTTGCGCGCTGTAACGATGGATTCGATGGCGTTGCCGCCGACGTTTTTCACCGCTGCCAAGCCGAAGCGGATGGCGCCGCCGTGGGGCGTGAAGTTGGCGTCAGAGACATTGATGTCGGGTGGTTCGACTGCGATTCCCATTTCGCGGCATTCGTTGATGTACTTCACCACGTCATCGGTGCTGCCGGTAACGGAAGTCAACAGGGCCGCCATGAATTCCACCGGGTAATGCGTCTTTAGATACGCGGTGTGATAGGCGAGAAGTGCGTAGGCGGCGGAATGGGACTTGTTGAAACCGTATCCGGCAAATTGCGCCATCAAGTCGAAAATCTTCTCGATTTTTCTGGGCGGATATCCGCGCTGCACTGCGCCAGTGACGAAACGCTCGCGCTGCGCAGCCATTTCCGAGGCGATCTTTTTGCCCATGGCCCGCCGGAGTAAGTCGGCTTCGCCAAGTGAGTATCCCGCCAGCTTATTGGCGATCTGCATCACCTGTTCCTGATACACGATGACGCCCAGGGTCTCCTGAAGAATTTCCTGCAGTTCAGGCAACTCGTATTCAATTCTTTTTCGCCCGTGTTTGCGGTCGATGAAGTCATCGATCATGCCGCCCTGGATTGGGCCGGGACGGTAGAGAGCGTTCAGCGCGGTGAGATCTTCGATTGAACTTGGCTGATAGCGCCGCAACACGTCTCGCATGCCATGCGATTCAAACTGGAAGACGCCGGAAGTCAGGCCCTTGTGGAAGACTTTTTCATAAGTCTCCTGGTCTTCCAGGGCGATGGCTTCGAGAGTGAGCCGCTCGCCGCGGGTCTGCGCGATCAGCTTCAGTGTGTCCTCAAGAATGGTAAGGGTCGTGAGACCCAGAAAATCCATCTTGAGCAGACCCATCTTTTCGATGGCGACCATGTCGAAAGCGGTGACGATTTCATCGTTCTTGGTTTTGTGCAGCGGGACAAGTTCGATTAGTGGACGCGGTGAAATGACAACGCCGGCGGCGTGGACGCCCGCGTTGCGCACCAGGCCTTCGAGCTTGCGGGCGGTATCGAGCAACTTGTGAATCTGCGCGTCACTCTCATATACCTGATGCAGCGCGGGCGATTCTTCGAGCGATTTGTCCAGCGAGATGTTGAGCTGGTTGGGCACCATCTTGGCGATGCGATCTACATCGGCGTAGGGGATTTCCATGGCGCGGCCGACGTCTTTGATGGCAGCTTTCGCCTGCATGGTGCCGAAAGTGATGATCTGAGCGACGTTGTCGCGGCCGTATTTTGCGGTGACGTACTCGATCACCTGATCGCGTCCCCGCATGCAGAAGTCGATGTCGATATCGGGCATGGAAACGCGTTCGGGGTTGAGGAAGCGTTCGAACAACAACTGATGTTGAAGGGGATCGAGATCGGTGATGCGCAGCGCGTAGGAAACTAATGATCCGGCGGCGGAGCCGCGGCCTGGACCGACGGGGATGTCGTGCTCTCGTGCGTAGCGAATAAAATCCCAGACGATAAGGAAATATCCAGAAAAGCTCATCTGCTGAATGATGTCGAGCTCGCGCTTTAATCGGGCTTCATATTCGGTGAGACTATGTTTCAGGCGACCCTGACGTTCCTGCTCTCGTAATACTTCCAGTCGTCGAGCGAAACCTTCGCGAGTTACGTGCTCGAAGTAGCTGTCGAGCGTGTACCCGGCGGGCACGTCGAAGTGTGGAAAGGGATTGCCGACTTTTTCAAGGCGCAGATTGCAGCGCTCGGCGATGCTCAGAGTTCGCGACAATACGTCGGGCGCATCTTTGAAGACCTGAAACATTTCGTCGCGATTTTTTACGTAAAAGCCCGAGCCCTGGAACTTCATGCGATTGGTATCGTTGATGGATTTGCCGGTCTGAATGCAGACCATCACATCCTGGGCGTGGGCATCGTCTTCGCAGAGGTAGTGGCTGTCATTGGTGGCGACGAGCGGAAGACCGAGATCTTTTTCCAGGCGAAACAGATCGGGATGGATGCGGTGTTCCATCTCCAGCCCCTGGTCTTGAATCTCGAGGAAAAAATTCTCTTTGCCGAAAAGGTCGCGGTAGCCGGCTGCAGCCTGACGCGCCGCGTCGTACTTCCCTTCCATCAGAAACTCGGCGACCTCGCCTTTCAGGCAACCGGAAAGGCCGATCAATCCCTTGGAATGTTCGGCGAGGAATTTCTTGCTGACGCGCGGCTTGTAATAGAAACCGTGGAGCGAGGCTTCCGAGGTGATCTTCACCAGGTTGCGGTAGCCTTCTTCGTTTTCCGCCAGCACGAGCAGGTGGTTGTAGGTGTCGTTATCGGGCGGCGTGCGTTCGATGTTGTGATCTTCTTTTTTGCAGATGTAAAGTTCGCAGCCGACGATGGGCTTCACGCCCGCTTTGTGCGCCGCATTTACGAAGTGCACTGCGCCGAAAATGTTGCCGTGATCGGTCATGGCGACCGCGGGCATGCCCAGTTCTTTCACGCGCTGGACAAGCTTTTCCACGTCGCAAGCGCCGTCGAGCATCGAATAATCAGTGTGGAGATGGAGGTGTACGAATTGGTCCATTAGGCTTTCTTGATTTTACGTTGAAGTCATTCTAGCGGGAAGAGGTGGGGGCCGGAGGCCGGAGTTATCCACAGCTTGTGGATGCGAGGACGCTTAGTTGGGCACGTGGAAATCGACGCCGCGTTCGTCATTGGCTTTGGCGGTGGCTTCCAAGTCCAGAGCGGAAAGCGGGATTTTGGTGGCGCGCAGCTCGCTGAATACCCATAGCGTCTGGCCTACGATGGCGTAGTTTTCAACCTGCTGCGTGTGCTTGTCGTTGAAGACGAGCACTGTTGGTTCGCGGGGTTCGCTTTTCGCCTGCGGTTGGGGCTGAGTGCGCGCCTCTCGTTGTTCTCTTAGCCGCTCGACTTCATCCTCCAGGCGATCAATCTCAGCCTGCTGTGCGTTGTTCTGAGCATAATCATCGTTCGAATATTGGTATTGAGGTGGATAAGGATTCGAATCTGACCAGTCGGCATATCCGTAGTCCCCGTAAGGAAGGTATGAGTAATAGGAGGAGTAAGGGTAGTAATAGCCCCAGGGAAAAGCGTTGAAGCCAAACCGGCGATGGTGACCTCGGTGATCGAAGGACGATGGACCGTGGAAGCCGGAATGGAACTGTCCGCCGGTTGGGGGAGAACTCCACGTCATGCCGCCGTGACCGCTCATCGCTGGGCCGTGGGCGGCAAATCCGGAGTGGGCGGCAAATCCGGAATGGCCCATTGAGCCACCCGCGTGGCCCCCTCCTGCATGCCCCCCGCCGCGCTGCGCCCATACTGCGGGCGCGAACAATACCGTCACCAGCGCGATGGCGCAGAAGCCGCGCATGCCTTGATTATAGCGCTGTTTGCCGGATTGGGTTTGTCAAATCCTGGTCAACAATACTTAGCGCTTCTTTGATTTCTTGGCGACGGCTTTGGCCGGGTTGGCCTCAGGTTTGGGCTTCCCAACGGCGGGCTTGGTGGTCTTGGATGGAGTTGCGGCTTTCGCAGTGTCCTGCTTTGCTGGCGTGGGCGCTGCGGCCGCTGCAACCGCCACTTTACCCTTTTTGCCGGCTGCGGGCAGCTTTTGTGCTGCGGCTTCTGCTGCTTTTGCTCCTCTTCCGCGTTTGCTGGGCGGAGGGGGTGGTGGAGGCGGTGGTGGTGGCGCCAGGGGCTTCAGGAATTTCAGCGTCTCCGTGCGGGAACGCAGTTTGCCATCGAGAAGCAGCATGAACACGTCATGCGCAATCTTGGGATATTCCGGCAACTGAGGCGTGATATGCAGCTCGGTCATTTCCGGCAATGGAATCTTCTGCTGCACCTGACGCCACTTGGTGAAGAAGTTCTTGATCTTCTGAGTGACCGCCTGCTGGCGAGCGGTCACGGCGAGGAACAGAATCATTTCCGGACGCGCATCGGAGAGCAGCTTCCAGGTGCGGGAAGGCGTGGCGGCTTCTTTTCCGGTGAGGCGTTTGGCCAGTTCCTTGGCGTTGTCGCGCAGGTCGCGCCAGGCCTCGACCAGGTCTTTGCGGGGAATCAGCTTCCGCAGGTCGGAAATATCTTTATCCGCCAGGCGCTCAGTTAGAAATTCCATCACTGCGGGCGCGGGGTCGGGTGTGTAGCCCAGTTCGTTCATCTGCTGGCGGGTCTTGAGGAGCTGACCCAGGCTGGCGCTATCCACTTTGGCGGTGGTCCAGTGTGGATTGAGCACTTTGAGCCAGCCTTCTTTCTCCAGCACTTTCACAATGTGCAGGGGATCATCCTCGTAGGCCAGCTGTTCGATCTCGGCCCCAATGGCCTTGTGGGTAATGTATTCGATGTAGTTGTTTTCTTTTGCCGATTCAAAGCGCGCCTGCGTACGTTCTTCGAGTGGCCAGTGGAAGCGCGCAGCAAAGCGGCTGGCGCGAATCAGGCGCGAGGGATCCTCGACGAAGGCGTAATTATGGAGAATGCGGATAAGCTTGGCTTCAATATCGGCAGCGCCATTGAAGGGATCCATAAGCAGGCCGCGCGAGCCCGGGTTCAGCGAGAGCGCCATGGCGTTGACGGTGAAATCACGGCGCCGCAGGTCTTCGATGATCGTGGCGGGAGTAACAATCGGCGGCTTGCCGGCTTTTTCGTATCGCTCGATGCGCGCCATGCTGATTTCGGCTCGCACAGCTCCGGGCAAGGCGAGATGAAGAGCCTTGAAATCGTCATCGGAGGCCACTACCCGGGCGCCGGCGCGCTCCAGCTCTTTTTGCAGTTTGAGAGGATTGCCTTGGACCGTGAAATCGAGGTCGCGGATGGGAAATCCGCTGATGATGTCGCGGACCGCGCCTCCGGTGAGGTAAATATTCATCCCGGCCGCACGAGCAACGTCTTGGACCAGCATGACGCCGCGCTGCTGATCCGGCGTCAGCCGGATTTCCATCGTGTAAATGTAATCAGCCATTCTTACAGGCGCGGTGTTGCCACGGACTGACCGTCGCTCGGGCCGAGTTTTCCACAGGGGAATCTCCGCGGGAAAGCGAAACGCCCTTGGGCACTCCCATGTAAGTGACTCTATCCAATAGACTTAGTATTCTGGAGACGGGACGTGACAAGCTAGGAGAAAATACCACAACGTTGACAATTTGGCTACAACGAACATAGATGGAACCCGTTTTGTACCCTAAAGATGCGAGAATCCCCTTGCGGCAGCGGCCAGAAGCGCGGAGAGAATGCCCTCAACCCATAAGAAAGTCGTAGTTCGGAAGCTGGACCGGGATTCAATCAACGGCTACGTTGCACCCGCCAACTATGTGCGCGAGGGAAAGCTGGAATTGCTGAATACTGCGGGCAACGTGGTGGCGATCGATCTCAAGGACATCAAGGGCGTGTATTTCGTGCGGGAATTTGGTGAGTCGGAGCCAATGAGCCGCAAGACCTTCACCAGCCGCCCCCGTACCGAAGGTCTTTGGGTGAGGCTTAAGTTCAAGGACAACGAGATTCTGGAAGGTATGATGCCGAACGATCTGAGCCTGTCTGCGGGCGAGGGGTTTCTGATCAATCCCCCGGATTTGCGCTCGAACACGCAGCGCATCTTTGTGCCGAGGAGTGCTTTGGACTCGCTAACCGTTTTGGCTGTGATCGGAGCGACTCGGCGCAAGCGTAGAGGGCTTCCGACGGATACGCGGCAAGTCCAGTTGTTTGGGGAGTGAACCTGCTTTTGGCAAGCATTCACGCAGAAATGTTACATTGAATGAGCTGAAAGGGATGCCGTTGAGCGAGCCAGAGAAGGCCGAAGCTGAAAACCCGGATCTGAACTTGCTGATGCCACCGGGGTGGAACCGCCCACTGTGGCGGCGACTGTTCGACGACGTACGGGATCGGGTCTTCCCGGAGAAGCTCCCTCCCCTACAGCTCACTTCCCGTCCCATCAATGTCGGCATGATGGTGGGCGATGTGCTCAGCCTGCCGTGGTACCGCACGGTATTCACCAACCTTGGCAATGTCATTACTCCGGAGACTTTGCCGCCGCTGGAACTGGAGTCGCGGCCGGTTGAGGTGGGCGAACTACTCAGCGACCAATTGAGTCAGAAGTGGTGGCAATCGTTGCTGCGCAGCCTGGCGGACCGGGTTGCTCCAGAGCGCTTGCCTGCGCTGGAACTGACTGCGAAGCCCGTCGAGATTGCGCCCCCTGGAGACGTGCAGATTGTGCCATGGTCATCTCTGGTCACTCTGCCGAGGGTACCTTACGCGGAGAGACGTACAGTACTGGCGTCTACGGTGCGAGCGGTTCCGGTTGGCTTGGGTCCAACTCCTCAATTTTCCAAGGCGGACGCGATCTCGGCGGCAGGTGCGGATGCGACCTTAGTTCATGCGCACCACGGTCGCCTGCAGAGCGCACTGTCACGTTCACGGTTGCGCCAGGCGCTGCTGATAGCGGTGGCGATGGCCGAGGCAACTTATCTGGTTCTGTCCGCCCTCGGTCTCGTCTGACCGGCGCTTTCCCGAATGCCTCGCTCGCCTAAATCCAGCTTTCCATTACAATCTCGGTCGAACTAATTCCCGGCGAACTAACCTCCGGTGAACTAGCGTCACGGATACCCTCATGAAACTTTCGCAAGTTGCCTCTGCCCTGAATGCACGGCTGGAAAACGGATCGCCGGACACAGAAATTACTGGGGTCGCCGGGATTGAGAACGCAGGTCCCGGGCAGCTCACCTTTGTGGCTAATCCCAAGTATGGGTTGGCAGCGCGCACGACCAAAGCGTCCGCCGTCATTCTGGCAGAGAATTTCCCCGCCATCTCAGCGGCCATGCTGCGATCGAACAACCCCTATTTGGCGTTTGCGAGGGCTATAGAGCTTTTTTATCAACCGCCGCGGTACGCCCCGGGAATTCATCCCACGGCGGCGATTCATGCCTCAGCGCGGATCGGGACGAATGCTCACGTTGGGCCTTACGTTGTGATCGACCAGGAGGCTCAGATTGGCGACAATGCGGTGCTGCTGGCCCATGTTGTCATATACCGCGGGGCACGAATCGGAAACAACTTCTTCGCCCACGCGCATTCTGTGGTGCGCGAGTTTTGCCGGCTCGGCGATAACGTGATTCTGCAGAATGGCGCGATTATCGGCGCCGATGGGTTTGGCTTCGCCAAAGATGACTCTGGCCACTGGCACAAGATCGTGCAACCTGAACCGGTTGTTATCGAAGACGAGGTTGAGGTACAGGCAAACTCCTGCATCGATCGCGCCAGCGTGGGAGAAACCCACGTTGGACGCGGAGCGAAGATCGACAATCTGGTGCAGGTCGGCCACGGATCGCGCATCGGCGAAGATTCGCTGTTGGCTGCGCAAGTCGGGCTCGCGGGCTCGACCGAAATCGGCAAGAACGTGATCCTGACCGGGCAGGTGGGCGTGGTGGGACACTGCAAAGTGGGCGATGGCGCCATTGTCACGCCGCAGAGCGGAGTGGCGGGCGACATCGAAGCGGGAGCCATCGTGAGCGGCGCACCGGCAGTGGATCATAAGTTGTGGCTGAAGTATTCCGCAATATTGAGCCGCTTGCCCGAAATCGCCAAGGCAGTCAGAGCCAAGCGCGAGAAGGATTGATTGAAGGCAAGGTTGCGTTCGGGCGTGAGGGAGCGATCGGCCGTGGAGACCTTGAGGGCCGGTGCGGTTTATTTCGGGCTTGTGTTCGGCGCCGAGGCTTCGTGGCTTATCGATCCGCGAGTACTTCGCCGCCCGCGATCGAGTGTCGGGAACGGTCTACTACGTTTTGCTTGTGGTGTTTGCCGTGATGCCGCTTCTGGTAGCACGAAGATGAACTTGCAGAGCTAAATTTTACGCGCCACCGCTCACTAGAGTTGACGCGCCCCGATATTCGGCTGGCAGTCCTTCACTAATCACAGACCTCACTCTTTCCATTAAATGCTCGCGGCTGCCGAAGTCTTTCGGTTCGATGGGATCGTGGAAGATCACGCTCACGGTTCCAGCTTTCAAGGCAAAACGGCCTTTGGGCATCACATCGTGAGATCCCGCAATCGTGACGGGCACAACCGGAATACCGCATTCCATCGCCAGATAGAAAGGGCCTTTCTTGAAGGGCAGCATCTTGCCATCGGAGGAGCGGTGGCCCTCGACAAAGATTGTCATGTTAATGCCCTGCCGCATGACTTCCGCGGCCTCGCGAACTGCTGCAATGCCGGCATCGCGATTTCCCCGGTCGACGGGAACCAGCGAGCCCATGCGCATGGCTTTTCCCAGAACCGGGTAGCGAAACAACTCTTTTTTCACCAGCACTGAAGTGCGGCCGGGAATGAGAGGAATCAAAATCGGAGGGTCAACATTGGAAGCATGATTCGACATGAAGATGTATGCCCGGGTCTTGTCGAGCTTGTCGAGGCCGACGACACGCACGTGAACCCCGGCCAGCCGCACGCCACTCCACGCAATCCAACATCCCCAGCGATAAAGAAAATCGACCTTGCCCGTGATGAAGGTCCATGGGAAAGCGATCAACGCCGCAACCGGCGTCCAGACAGCCCAATAGAAAAGCATCACGATGGTGCGGATCACCGGCTCCTAGTCTCCTTGGGGCCCCCCGTGAGCCACGCAGCCCGGCGAGCTTTCTGCTGCGGCGTGATATTCTCCACATCTTTCAGCTCAAACTCAATCTCCTCCCGATGACCAACTTTCCAGTGGAGTTCACGTTCTCCGTTGCCCTTTTGCAACTTTATTCGGAGTACGGCGCCAATCGCGACTCCGCCTAACTTCGACTGAAAATCGGCGCCCGCGGGCTCTTCGTTTATTTCGAGAATCACGTCACCGATTTGCAACCCCACACGCTGAGCTTCGCCGCCAGGATCGATCCAGACGACGACCGGCGTTTTCCGGGTGTCGAGCGCTGCCACGAATCCAGGATCTGTTACGGTATAGGTGGAGCGCAGAAGACGCACGCCCACCGGACGAAAGAAATCGTCCCATGGAATTTCTTGGGCGCCCTCGACATATTTCTCGAAGAACCATGTCAGGTTAGTGTGAGTCACCGCTTCCGCTGCCTGCTCTACGCCGTCGGAATCAGGGAAGAACCGGCCCTGACGAGCATAATTTTGGTTCATCCACAGCAGCACGTCCCGGAGTGAAGCCGACCCGTGGCTCGCATCCTGCACCGCAAGGTCGAGCATCACTCCCAGCAGCTCACCCTTGTTGTAGTAGGAAATACTTCGATCGGGCTGGCGATAGGCGGGATACTTTTCCAGCCAGGCATCGAGGCTTGATTCCTCAGCAGATTGGGTCAAGTGAGCCGGCCTCTGCTCGAATTCTGCAATATGCTCTGCCAGCCGCGCCAAATATTGACCCTGATCGAGCAGGCCGGCGCGTAAGAGAATGTAGTCCTGAACCGTATTGGTGATGCCCTCACAGAACCATAGAGCCGGGCTGTAATTCTCTTTCGTATAGTCAATCGGCTCCAGAGACTGGGGCCGAATGCGCTTTACGTTCCAGAGGTGAAAAAACTCGTGCGCGGTAGTCTCCGGTAGGGCAAGAGAGTTCTCTGCCAGGAACTTTGGGTTAATGTCGATCGCCGTCGAGTACATGTGCTCCATACCGGCATCCCCCGAAGTGGACGGGAAATGATAGATAAAGAGAAAGGTATCGAACGGGCGGTCGTTCATCCAGGCAGTCTCTGTCTTCACGATTTGCTGCACTGTGGAGACTAGTTTTGGCATTTCGTAGGTGGAACGATCGGCATCCACAACCACGCGGTAGTGCGCGCCTGCTTCATCGAAGTCGGCTTCTTGAAATGGGCCGATTTCCACTGGAGCATCCACCAACTGATCGTAGCCTTGGGCGAAAAACTCAGTGGCACCAGCAGGAGCGAGCGCGGTTGCGATCTGCCAGCCCGCAGGAAGATCGCGAAAGTGGAGTTGCACCGGAGAGGAACGAGCGTCGACCGGATACATCAGGATTTCTGCCAAGTTGAAAAACGCATGTGCGGCGTTGAGCTGGGCGCCGTAAGCGCCAGCCAGATCGGCAATAATTTCATATTCGACTTCGGCGCCCTGCGACGCGCCAGCGACATGCCAAAGGCTTTTATTCACCACGCGAACGGGTAAACGATTCCCGCGGCTGTCTTTCGCCTTGATCCAAATGACGTATTGCGAGAAGTCGCGAACTTGATAAAGCGCATTCCAGACCGGGAGCTGCAACTCGCGTTCGGCTGCGCCGGGTGGAAGGATGATGCGAACGTGCACGCGATGTGCCGCAGGATTTGCCAGGGACACATCGTATTCAATGAAAAGTGAAAGCGGTGGACTCTCAGCGGCGGCCGCAACCGTATACAGTACGGCCAGCAGCGCGACCGCCAAGCGTTGGAGCCGGATTACCTGATTCACGCTTTCGCCGACGCCTTGGCCGGAGGATTGCCGGGGCGGCTGGCCGCAAGAGCTTTCAAACGTTCGGGCAGCTTCTCGTAGATTCCGCCGAAACCGCCATTCGAGAGAATTGCGACTACATCGCCCGGGCGCATTTCCGGCGCAACCAGTTGCACTATGCCATCGACTTCGGGAACGATGCGGGCTCGTTGGCCAAGCTTCTGCACCGAGGCCGCTAAGGCAGCCAGATCCATGCGTTCCGATTCTGGAATCGCATCGGACCTGAACACGCCGGCGACGATAACTTCATCAGCCAGCGCCAGGCTCTTCGCCAGGTCATCCTGCAGAACGTTGCGGCGAAGAGTGTTGGAGCGGGGTTCGAGAATCGCCCAGAGACGTGCGGCAGGATAGCGCGAACGCAAAGCTCGAAGTGTGCCGGCAATGGCTGTAGGATGATGGGCGAAATCGTCAATGATCGTGATGCCGTCTACCTGCGCCCGCACTTCCAGCCGCCGTTTCACACTCTTGAATGTTTTCAGCGCCGCGGCGATCTGATCGTTCGAGACACCGTATCCGGCCGCGAGCGCTGCTGCGGCCGTGGCATTCCACACGTTGTAGTCGCCGGCGAGGGGGAATTCGAAATCCGCCCAATGTTTTCCCTGGCGCAGCACGGTCCACAGTGTGCGCTCAGATTCGAGGCGGAGGCCGGCAATGCGCCAGTCCGCTTCGGGGCTCGCACCGTAACGCTCCACAGGGCAAAAGGCACGCGCCAGGGTGCGCTGCAGACTTTCTCCTTCGTCAAAGGCGACAATGCGCCCGCGCCGCGGGATCAGATTCACCAGCCGTTTGAAAGCGGTCTCGACTGCATCAAGATCTTTGTAGATATCGGCGTGGTCGAACTCGACCGAGGTGAGAATTACGCTATCCGGGAAGTAGTGCAGGAACTTCGGCCCCTTATCGAAGAACGCAGTATCGTACTCGTCGCCTTCAAGGATGAAATGTTTGCCCGATCCCAATTGAAAGCTGCGGCCAAAGTTTTCGGCGATCCCGCCAATCAGGAATGAAGGCTGCACTCCAGCAACGTCGAAGATCCAAGCGAGCATTGATGTGGTGGTAGTTTTGCCATGCGTGCCCGCAACCACCAGCACTTCTTTGCCACGCAAAAATTCATCGTGAAGAATTTGCGGCAGAGAGCAGAAGGGGATTCGCTGATCGAGTACGTACTCAAGCTCAACGTTGCCCCGCGAAATGGCGTTGCCGACGACTACGAGATCGGGACGCGGGTTGAGATTCGCCTCGGCAAAAGGCTGCGACAACGGAATCTGGAGTTCGGTCAGAAAATCGGACATGGGGGGATACGCCGCGGCGTCCGAGCCGGTCACGCGAAAGCCGCGCTCCTTCAACATCCCAGCCAGCGAGGCCATCGCCGTGCCGCAAATGCCGATCAGATGAATGTGTTTGCCTGCCTGCATGTGTTTGTGGCGCCTTTAGTGTTTACCGTTGCTCCATTCCGTTGCTCATCTCGACGCCTGTTTCGCGGCCGAAGGCGCTGCGGCCGTCGCTGACTCGAGGATTCCAAGATTCACGCCTTCGCGCTTGACTGTCAGGGCCGCTTGAATTCCGAAAGGAAGCGTGATGTTCTGGCGCGAGACGTGACCCGAACGCAGGCCGTACGCGACCGGCACGCCCAGATCCCCTAGGATGCGTAATACAACTTCTTCCAGAGTGTAATCCTGAGTCTGAGTTTGGGCACAATCGAGCATTTCGCCGAAAACGATGCCCCGTACATCGGCAAATTTGCCGGCCAACTTCAACTGCATCAGCATGCGGTCTATCTGATACGGCTTGGTGGCCACATCTTCGAGAAACAAGATGGTGCCTGCGGTTCGCACTTCGTATGGGGTTCCCAGGGACGCGGCCAACATGGAAAGGCATCCGCCGTAGAGAATTCCTTCGGCCGTGCCTTCCGTCAGCGGTTTCACCCCGGAGCCAGAACCGAAATTCAGATCCCAAGGGCCGGTTCCACGAACGGCAGCTTCCCAAGAGCCGACATCGAATCCGTCCCGTATTGCGAAGTCCTTGGTGACCATGGGACCGTGAAAGGTGACAAATTGAGCAGCGTCGGCAAAGTAGGTGAGCAGCGTAGTGATGTCGCTGTAGCCCACGAAGATTTTAGGATTCGCGGCAATCTTATCGAGGTCGAGCGCCGGGAGCAGATAATTTGCCCCATACCCGCCGCGTGCGCAGAGGATCGCCCGGACATCATCCCGCACGAACATTTCTTCCAGTTCGCGGGCTCGCCGGTCAACGGAGCCGGCGAAGTACAAGTCCCGTTCGAGGATGGACTCGAAGTAGAACGGGTTGTAGCCCAAGCCCCGCAAGGTGTTACAACCGGCGGCCAGCAATTCAGGATTGATGTTGCTGGCGGGGGCCACAATACCGATCGTGTCTCCGGGTTGGAGGGCGGGCGGCTTGCGGCGTTTAGGCTGGGGCTCGGAAGGCATCGGGATATCAGATGAATGTTAAACGAAAAACTCTCCGCGGCAGATAATCTGCGCTGGGCCTCGTAGAAAGATCTGTTCCTGCCAACGAACCGTCTGCACTCCTCCGGGCGCGTGCACCCGCACGGGAGATTCCGCACGCTGGACCGCGATCGCTGCTACCGCCGAAGCACAAGACCCCGTGCCTGAAGATTGTGTTTCTCCAACGCCACGCTCGAAGAAGCGGACCTCCAGATTGCTCCTGTCTTTGATCACGACGAACTCAACGTTGACCCCGTGCTTGAAGTCATGATGCCGCCCAATTTCGGCGGCTTCCGCCTGCCAGCCCGGTCTAAATTCCTTCACGAACACCACGTAGTGCGGGTTACCCATGGAAACCGGAATTCCCTTCACCTCGCCAAGCATAAGTTTGATGGAAAATTCCTCTCCTACTTGCGGTTCACCCATGGCGATTTCGAATTCGTATTGCATCCCGTTGTAAGCAGTGAGTTGGCAGGTCTTAACTCCCGCCCCGGTCTGGACGACAATTTTCTCTTTGCGCTCCTGCGACGAAACGTACGCCGCCACGCAACGAGTGCCGTTGCCAGAGATCTCGGCTTCCGAGCCGTCGGCGTTAAACAACCGGGCAATGACGTCCACATCACCATCTTTGTCGTTGGGTGGAAACAGCCACTCCACGCCGTCGGCGCCTACACCAGCATGCCGGTCGCAAATGCGCCGGCTGAACACCGCGATTTCCGGCGGGGCATATCTTCCGTCGATAATCAGAAAATCGTTGCCGCAGGCATTCGCTTTCACGAAGGGAACGACGCTAAGGTCCGGACTCATTCACTCTCGATCGCGCCTACGCGTCTGATGCTGGAGAACAAGCTCGATTCGTGAAGACGAATGGTCAGCACCTCGGCCTCTGGCTGCACACACTTCACGGAGAAGGCCACACGCGACCAATCTTCCTGGCTGACTGCATTTACATCTTCCATGGCGAGTTCTTCCGCATCTAAAATGTGGCTGAGTTCGTTCAGCACTGCTTCAATACTTTTTCCCGTAACCTCAAAGGTGAACCGCATGGACCTCAACTCGAAGTGCCTTTCCGACCTGCCCCAACAAGGCGAGCGCGATCAGAATGACGCACCGTGGCAAAAATTGCGGTGATGTAGAGTCCTCCACCGGTCGCCATCCCGACCGCAGCAACGACAAAGAGCGTTGCTGCCGTTGTGAGTCCGCTGATTGATCCGCGCGCATGGAGAATGGAGCCCGCGCCAATGAATCCTATTCCAGGAATGATCTGGGCCGCGATCCGGGTATGGTCGCCGCCAAATCCGGCGGCCAGTTGATCCGAAAGCACGGTAAACATGGCCGCACCAAAGCAAATAAAGATGTTCGTGCGCAGCCCTGCGGGCTTGTGGCGCAGCTCACGTTCCAGGCCAATAATTCCGCCCAGCATTGCCGCTACCACCAAACGCAGAATCGTGGTGGAGAGCACCTCGGCCATCCGCCCGCGTAAGGCTTCCACCATTTGGTGCAAGAGATCGCACACCTCAAGATTGAAATTGAGTGGATTCTATCACTCTGAAACTGCAGCCCTTGAAGGCGGCAGGTAACGCCCGTGATTCGTATCGTCGAGGTGCTATTCCTCGCTTGCCGGGATCATCGCGGGCGGTGGCTTTGGTAGATGGTGGCCGGCGGCTGGCCCGTGGCGTGAATCACGGCCAGCGCGCTCAGTTGGTCCTTGGGAACGGCCGAGACCGGGTCATGGTTAAACGTGACGACGAAGTCCGCAAACTGCTGCGGATCAGCGAGAGCACGTTCCCAAAGACCTTCTGGATCGGAAGGTCGTTTCCACACCCGATGATTTCCTTCGTTGATCACGCGGCGCAGAGGAAATCCCACTTCCTGCAACGCGCCCACGTGATCTCCCAGGTACATCAGCAGGGTCGAGTCGGGTGGCAGCGCTTTCAAGAATTCTGCCACTTCGCCTTCGATCGCCAGGCGGCTCCGAGAATTGATCCAGGCCTCGCGGAAGCACACCGGATTGCGCCAGATTGATGCGTAACTGCCGCAGACGAAAACCACAAG
The DNA here is from genome assembly GCA_963759395.1 of uncultured Acidobacteriota bacterium. Lineage (GTDB taxonomy): Bacteria > Acidobacteriota > Terriglobia > Terriglobales > Acidobacteriaceae > CAVWZH01. Next base: position 2,658,425 of record CAVWZH010000007.1, read on the forward strand.
GCCTATCGTGATGGCGACTCTAATTTTGAAATCGCCGATTAGAGTTGCCACTAGGTAGATGCCCAAGGGCCCGAATACAGCAAAGGCAGGCAAAAGCTCGATTCCATAGCGTGTGTTGTAAAAAGAAAATGGCCACCACACTGGCAAGAAAATCGGCACGCTGCCGTAGGCGACGGAAAGCGCGTAAAAAGGCAGGGGGACCAACAGCAGAAGCAAGGGCGTGGTGTAGGGCCGCAGGAGTGACGCCAGCAAGCTTCCCAGGAGCAGGAGCACAATCCACATTCTTCCCCAGATTTTTTCTCCGACATTCAGCTCTGCCGACTTCAGAAAATAGCTGGCCGCGACGGAAAGGTGTTTCGCGCCAGGATGAAGTGGAGCGCCCGCCACCGCAGTTTTTTGCTCGATGGCCCGCGCCGAGTAAGGACCATTGGCGAACTCCATCGGATTCCCGTAGATTGCTGCGTTGTAACCTAGCCAGACAACCGGAGCTGCCGCGGCAAGCAGCACGAGGGTAACGAGGCCTCGCTTTAATTGCCGATTGTCCTGCTGGGACCTCAACACCGCAATTCCGGCGGCAACGCAGACAATTGCCGCCAAGGAACCAGCCGTCGTACCGAGTCAGGCAAGCTCCGACTAAGCACAATCCGCATTTGTTCAGCGATGAACAATCGGGGATAGCGGCTTGCTTCGCTTTCCCGCAGGCCTGGGCGAACTCATTAAGGTGGACCACAGACCAGATGAAGAACGCGAGATAGAGCGGCTCCGTCATTGCTGTGCTTTGCAGGTAGATCAAATTCGAATTTGTCGCGTAAATAAGCGCGCCGAGCCAGGGAACGACCCTGGTCAAGATATCCGACGAGGAAGGACGAATCGTCCCGCTCAGCAGACGAAAAATGCCTACCGTGCCCAGGATGAAAGCCACCATAGAAGGAAGCGATCCGCCCACCCCTGTCTGCCAGGCCCATGTCGAAAGCAGGAACGGAATCATCAGCAGGTGGGGCAGAGGCAACCACACAGTACCGAGTTGCAACAATCCAGGCGTGCGGGAATCGAACACCCGGCGCGCGATGTTGATGTGGGCGACGGCGTCTCCGTAGAGGAGGATTTCGCCCTGGCGAAAATAGTAGAGAAAGGAGAGAATTGAAATGCAGAACGCGAGCCACGCCACCAGCGCAGTTGCGCCGTCCCAACGGCGGGTATTCGAGCCGCCTTTCATTCCAGATGGGTCAATTCGCGGAAGATCTGAAAGCGGGCGTCGATTTCATCGCGTGTGAGCGACTGCAACCGGTCGGTACCGAAGCGCTCCACAGCGAACGAGCCCATCACACCGCCGTAAAACAGAGCGCGCTTCAGCACTTCGCGGTTTAAATCCTTTTGCGCGGCGAGGTAGCCCATGAATCCACCGGCGAATGAATCTCCCGCGCCCGTCGGGTCTTTGACTTGCTCGATAGGGAGAGCGGGAGCGCGAAAGGGATGATGCCCTATGCCGAAAGCCCCTTCGCGAAAAAAAATGGTTGCGCCGTACTCGCCGTGCTTGACTACCAGCGCCTGCGGACCCATGGCCAGCACTTTGTGCGCTGCCCGAGGCAAGTTGGTCTCACCGGCTAGCATTTTCGTTTCTGTGTCGTTAATCAGCAGAACATCGACCATTTTGAGGGTTTCGGCCAATTCTTTCGGTGTGCGCTGGATCCAGTAATTCATGGTGTCGCACCCAGTGAGTCGCACGCCATTCAGGCTCCGCCGCACATTCGCCTGCAGTGTGGGTTGGATATTCGCGAGAAAAAGAAATTCCGTGTCGGCATATTCCTTCGGTATGCGGGGCTGGAAGCTCTCGAAGACGTTAAGGTCAGTGAAGTCGGTTTTGGCTTCGTTCAGATTGTCGCTGTAAGTTCCGCCCCAGTGAAAACTCTTGCCCTTAGCGCGCTCGATTCCGCGGGTGTCTACACATCGTTTCTGAAGGACTTTTTCCTGCTCGGGACCGAAGTCCTCGCCCACGACAGCCACCACGCGCACTTGAGTGAAATAGCTGGCGGCCAGCGAGAAATAGGTCGCGGCGCCGCCCAAGATATCCTTGACGCTGCCCGAAGGTGACGTGATGTCGTCGAACGCGACCGACCCGACAACCAGAATGCTCATGTGGACACCCTTAATCAGTGGCTAGTGAATAGTGGTTAGCGGCTAGTTTCGCACCCAGAGACAGTGCTACGGTCTTACTAGCCATAGGCACTAGTCACTAATCACTGCTCTTCACATACTTCCCCAGAATCAACTTCAGCTTCTTGCGTGTCGCGGCGGAAATCTTCTTGGGATCGGTCAGAATGGCATGGGCCAACGCCGACCCGCATTTGCACGACCTGCTTGCGGGCATGGCTGCAACCGTCCCGCGCACAACTCTCGCGGCATTCTCTGCGTTCTTGAGCAATACAGAGACGATCTGATCCACCGTTACCGAGTCGTGATGAGGGTGCCAGCAATCGTAGTCAGTCACCATCGCGATGGTGACGTAGCACAGCTCCGCTTCGCGGGCCAGCTTGGCTTCCTGCAGATTCGTCATGCCGATCACGTCCATTCCCCAACTGCGGTAGACGTTCGACTCGGCCTTGGTGGAAAACTGCGGTCCTTCCATACACAAATAAATGCCGCCGCGCTTGGCGGTCACGCCCGCCTTCTGGCAGGCTTCGGAAACAACTTTGGCCAGCTCCGGACAAATGGGATCAGCGAAGGCGATGTGGGCGACAACACCGTTACCAAAAAAGGTATCAACACGATGACGAGTACGGTCGAAGAATTGGTCCGGGATTACAAACTCCAGAGGTTTATGTTCTTCCTTGAGCGAGCCAACTGCGGAGATAGAAACAATCCGCTCCACGCCAAGTTGTTTGAATCCGTGGATGTTGGCGCGAAAGTTCAACTCAGTCGGCAGGATTCGGTGCCCGCGCCCATGCCGCGCCAGAAATGCGACCCTTCGGCCTTCCAGCGCTCCCAGAACGTATGCATCCGAGGGTGCACCGAAGGGAGTCTTCAGGCGCACTTCCTTTACGCCGGTTAATCCGGGCATGGAATAAAGCCCACTACCCCCAATGATGCCGATTTCCGCGTGTGGCACGAACGCCCCCGAAATTTAGTTCGATCGCGAATTCGTGATTATACAGAAGGCAACAGAACTCATTTGCCCGCCACGGCGGCCGCCGCACTGAACAATTGCTGTTGCACTTTGTCGGTAACCGTTTGGTCGAGACTCTCCGTCACCATTACCGTATCGCCTTCGACATCGATCACCACGGGTCCATCTTCCGTGAGCCAGTTGTGTTTCCCGGTTAGAGCTTCGGCGGCGCCAGTATCCAGGACCGGCGTTGCGTTCCCTTGCACATCAGCCCGCACCTGCCGATATCGCTGGCGCAACGCCTTAGCATAGAGCGCGGCGAACTCCGCCGCCTTCTCCGGGCCCGACCAGCGCGAAACGTAGAGCATGCCGAGGGCGGCAGCGGGATCTCCTTTCGGGCGAACCGCGTAGTAGTAGCCTCCGCGCCAGTGGGGATAGAGAGCCCGCGAGGTCTCCATTCCGGCATACTGGTCGATCAATACCGCGACATCGAGCTCGCCGACCGCCCCTACGTCGAATCGCTCGTAGCCTTTGAATAACTCCTTAAAATCCGGAAGCCGCATTGGCTCCAGCTGCTCGCCTGCAAGATAAGTCTGTGGTTCCATGATCTGCCGCGTGGTGCGCGGAGGGTTCTCAAACAATCCGGCATAAGCTTTTTCTTTGCTGCCCTTCTTCAACACTTCAGCCACGAAATCGATCCCATAACGGTAAGGAAAGGTCAACGCTTCCTTAAGGTAGATCGGCGCATTCTGGAATTGAGGTGAGTCGGCCGCCCCGACGAGCATGCCGTCCTTGAGGGCTTGGAGCAGCTGAGGAGAGTCCTGGATCGACTGGCCCATCGGGGCGAGCATGTAATCGATCAATACGACCATCGCTTGCCCTTCCATGACTGCCTGACGCGCCGCACTAATTTCGTCGTTCTCGATGTCCGCAGGGGTTAGGTCTTTCTTCTTGTCGAGATCGGCGTTGCCCGCTTTCATGTATTTTTCGAGATTGAACGATTGGTCTTGCAGGGCATGCGTGAGTTCGTGCGCCATTACCGGCTTCTGCCGGTCTGGATCAACCCAGTCCAATAGATTGACCGTCTTGGTTTTGGGATCGTAGTAACCGGCCACCTGCTCGCGCAAGAGCGCGACCAGGAAGGGCCCCAGATCAAAATCACGCGGCAGCAGACCGAACTTCTTCAACACAACTTCTGACCGGCGCAGACGCTTTGCGTCTTCATCTTCGCTGTTATGCTGTTCGACGAACGCAGCAACTTCGTCACGATTAACGAGTCTGCGTTTGACTTCATGTTTGATCGGCAAGTTCGGTTTCTTTGCTGGCGAAGCGCAAAATGTCGTCCACCGAACGGAAGAGCGCTTCTGCTTCCGCGGGCGAAATCTTGGTTTCTTCTTGTGTAGTTGCGGGTGGCGTGGCCGCGGGCGACTCTCCCGCGCCGGTTGGGTTTTTCTTGCCCGCAGCGTCGGGCTGTTGTGGGTTTGTGTCGGACGTGCCACCGGGTTTCTGTTCTTGAGTGGTCGACGCCGGCGCTGAAGGTGGGGCCGTTTGGCTCCAGACCAAGGAGGCAAGGAACAGCAACAACAAAGCCAGCCCAGGAAGGGAACGGTTAAGGGTTGGATGCCGACGAGTGTGGGGCTTAGCGTCTTTAGCGGTCAAGGTAAGGTTTGAGTTTGGCAATCCTTACAACCTTACCGGGGCTGGGCGGATTGAACAAGTCTTTGGCGGAGGAACGGCGGGATTCGTCGGCCTGTCATCCTGAGCGGAGTGGCCGCGTCGCCTCAGCGACGCAGCCACGGAGTCGAAGGACCCCGGACCGGTCGACGCTGCTCGAGGCCCATCATGGAACTCTCACCGCCGACTTGATTCCGGGCTGCGCCACAGGGAGGACTCCTTGACGACCCGTCCGTGTTAGCACTCGCGGTACCGGGGTCCTTCGACTGCGCGTGCATGTTCGCAAATGCGAACTTGCTCGCTCCGCTCAGGATGACAAGCTATTTGGCGATAATGAAGCCTCTGGCACCGATTCTTGGTGTCACCGCCCCACCCGCCCTGCTACCCACTCCCCCGCTTCCTTCGTCCCCAAGTTTCCGCCCACATCTTTGGTGAGCTTTTTCTGGCGGACGGCCTCCAGCACTGCAACCTCGATCTTGCCAGATTCAGCGGTCAATCCTAAATGTGCCAGCATCATCGCTGCCGTCAGAATCGCCCCGAAAGGGTTGGCTTCGTTCTTCCCGGCTATCGCTGGCGCCGACCCATGCACCGGCTCAAACATCGAAGTCTTTCCGGGATGGATGTTTCCGCTCGCGGCCATGCCCAGTCCGCCCTGAAGCCCGGCGGCCAAATCGGTGATGATGTCGCCGAACATATTGTTAGTGACGATCACATCGAATTGCCAGGGATCGCGCACCATCTGCAGGCAAAGCGCGTCCACGTACATGTGTTCGGCTTTGATCTGCGGATACTCCCGCGCCACTTCCTTAAACACTCGCTGCCACAAGCCGCCGGCGTGGGTCATGGCGTTCGACTTATCGGACATCAGCACTTTCTTGCGCGGCGAGCCGTCCTGCTTGCTGTGACGTTCGCAATATTCAAAGGCAAAGCGGATCACACGCTCCACTCCCTTGCGGGTGTTGATGTCCTCCTGCACCGCGATTTCGTCGGGGGTACCCTGCTTGAACACCCCGCCGGCATCGGTGTAAACGCCTTCCGTGTTCTCGCGGATGATCACGAAGTCCACGTCCTTGGGATCGACTCCCTTTAGCGGGCAGAGCGCGGCATCCAGCAGGCGCACGGGACGGACGTTGGCGTACAGGTCCATCTTGAAGCGCATGCCGAGCAGAATTTCTTTGGCATGAATGTTGGACGGCACGCGCGGATCGCCAAAGGCTCCAGCCAGAATCGCGTCAAACTCGCGGCCCAGCACGGCGAACCCCTCAGGCGGAACGGTGACGCCATCGGCGAGATAGCGGTCCGCACCCCAGTCGAGGTTGGTGATTTGTATGGCCGCGCCAGACGCCTGCATTACTTTTACGGCCTGGGGAATCACTTCCTTCCCGATGCCGTCGCCGGGAATCACCGCAATGCGTTTCTTCTGGCTCACTCGTGGAAAGGTAACACAACGAATAGGGAAGGCAGGAGAACCTGGTGGGTTCTACGAAGGTGCGTGACTGAAAAACGGCGTTCGGGATGACCGTGGCCTAGCGGCTTCCGTTCGCTACCGTGGTCCCTGGTTCTTTGCGGTGCATTTCGACTCGCATCACGGACGATTTACCGGACTGCATCCAGGTCCATTCTTCGGTGTAGTGGTCGGGGTCGGTCAGCGTGAACACGGCGCGGTGCATATGGCCGCTTTCCATTGTCGGAATGTTCACACCATCCACAAATTCAAAGGCGATGGTCTTCCGATCCGGCGAAACGGTTGCCTGCATGTGGGGCTGGGTTCCAGTTCCGCAGTAGTGGGTAAGCACCAGGTGGCCGCCTGTCAGGTAGAACATCGTGACCATGTGGTCCTCGGAGCTTTCCTCCATCAGAGAGGTTCCGCCCGCCGTGAGTTGGTACTTCGTCGAGACGGAGTTGCCGTCCGCGGTCTTCCCTTCCCAAGTGCCGGCCAAGGATTTCATCTTCTCGAACGCCGCTTGTGCATCGGTTTCGGCGGCAGCTGCGACTGCGGAACAAGTCAGGAGTACGGCCATCGCAATCCGAAACGCCTTCATGAGGTCTCCTTGACCGGCCCTAGACGGCCAGATTTCCCTCTCATCATAGCGTGGAAACTGCGGTTTCACTATCGCGCTCATCACTCGAATCAGTGGTTTCGTACGAGCCCCGGGGGAAGTGAAACCGCGCGGCGGAGTCTGCCAGTCGCAAGAGCGTGGCATCAGCCGCCACGACGCGCGCGCCTGCCAGATACCGGCTACTTGGCTATAATCGAGAGGACACATGACCGTTACAGCCCTTGACCAGACTCGACCGAAAGACGCCGACTCGCTACGAGCTGAATTCGAAGCACTGCGCCTAAGCTGCGGCGTCTACGAACTGAACGAACGCGCGCGGGTCGCGATTACGGGCGGCGACCGCGTGCGCTGGTTGAACGGGATGGTCACGAATAATATTCGCGATTTGGCGGCAGACCATGGTGTTTATGCCTTCCTGCTGAATCCGCAAGGACGCATTCAGGCGGATTTGTACGCCTACAATCGCGGCGATTCTCTTTTGGTCGAGATGGACAAGGCGCTGCTTGAAAAGGTGCTTCAAGCCTTCGACCACTACATCATTATGGACGATGTGGAACTCACGAATGTCACCGACCAGCGTGCTGGAATTGGGGCTGCAGGTCCAAGAGCGCCCGAAGTACTGAGGACGGCTGGAATCCATCTGCCACAGTTATCACCGTTGCAATTTGTCGAGTTGCGCTGGCGAGATGTGGGAGTGGTCATCGTAAAGGGCGACAATCCAAGTGTTGAGTCGTTTAGCCTGTGGGTTGAGCCAGCGCAAGCCGCGTCGCTGCGGGAAGCACTGGCGGCAGCGGGAGCCGCACCGGTAGGCAGGGATGCGCTCGAACTGCTGCGCATCGCTTCTGGCATTCCTCGCTACGGACAAGACATCCGCGAACGGGACTTGCCCCAGGAAACCGAGCAACAGCGCGCTTTGAATTTCAGCAAGGGTTGTTATATCGGCCAGGAAATTGTCGAGCGTATCCGCTCGCGGGGAGCTGTGCATCGCAAGTTCAGCGGGTTTGAAATCGAAGGCCCGCTGCCCTCACCCGGCGCCAAACTTCAACTGGACGGCAAGGATGTGGGTGAGATTACCAGCGCTGCCCTGCTGCCGGCGGGCGATGGTAATCGCGCGGTTGCCTTGGGTTACGTACGCCGGGAATTTGGCGTCCCGGGTCAACAACTCAGCATGGGCGACGTTAAAGCCACGGTCTCTGATCTGCCTTTCAAGTGTATTTTCGACGGCGCGTCCTAAAGTTCGGACGGGCCGATCACGTCTTCTGCAACCGAAGGAAAGCCTATGTCTGAGAGAAAACAAGAAACCTTTAAAGTTACTGACCGCCGTTTGTTCACGACTGACGGCGAGTCGCGCGAGAGCACATCGGAAGAATCTTCGACTACTTCGCCGGCCGCCGTGGAACCAGCCGGTCCGCCGCCCCCGGTGGCAACCCAGAGTGCCCTAGCGCAGGAACCGGCCATGCCGCCTCCACCAACCGCAGCGGAGCAACAACAACAGGCCGACGCCTACCAGAAATCGTCTCGCGATCTGGACGCCAGGGTCGAACTGAGCGGGCATTCTTCCCGTGACCTGCAGATGACCTTTGAGCGATTCCTGGCGTCGCTCTACATGAGCGCCATGCTGCAGCTGGGACTAATGCGGGAGGAAGGCGGACAACCGCACATCGACTTGATTGGCGCCCGCCAGACGATCGACACCATGTCTCTGCTCTCGGAGAAAACCAAAGGCAACCTGACGCCAGCAGAGGAGAACTTTCTACAGAACTCGCTTTATGAGTTGCGCATGGCGTACGTGGAAGTAACCAATGCGCTGGCGCGCCCGCCGCAGGCTGCAGACGCCAATCCGGCGAAACGATGAACGCTGTGCTCACCGTGCTGGGCAGCGGCACCTCCATGGGCGTGCCGACCATCGGCTGTGATTGCGCGGTCTGCCGTTCCTCCGATCCACGCGACCGCCGCACCCGGCCTTCCGTACTGTTGGAATTCGCCGACAAAGTGGTGTTGATCGACACCACACCCGATTTCCGGATACAGGCCATTCGGGAGCATATCCGCCAGCTGGATGCTGTGCTCTACACCCACAGCCACGCCGACCACATTCTCGGAATCGACGACCTGAGGCCCTTGAGTTTCCACCACAAGCCAGGCAAGCTTCCGCTTTACGCGCGTCCTGCGGATGCTGCGTTCATCCGCGGCATGTTCCGCTACATATTTGACGCGGATTACAAATTTGGCGGCTTGGCCCAGGTTGAACTGCGGCCGATCGAAGGGCCGCTCGAACTTTTTGGCGCACGCTTTAAGCCCGTGCCGGTGATTCACGGCGACGCCGAAATCTACGGCTACCGCTTTGGATCGGCAGCCTATCTGACCGACCATAGCGAAGTTCCTGAAACTTCCCTCGCCCTGCTGCACAACCTGGACATTCTGTTTCTGGATGCGCTGCGCTATAGGCCACACCCCACGCACTCGACCGTGGAGAATTCGTTGAAGATCGTAGAGCGGGTGAAACCGAAGCGAGCTTTTTTCACTCACATTTGCCACGATTTGCCGCATGAGGCTACGAATGCGTCGCTGCCGCCAGGTGTGCAGTTAGCGTATGACGGGATGAAGCTGGAGTTCGAGATTTGAGGCTGCCGATTTTGTGGCGCCTTGCGTTTACTTGAATGCAGGTCTTTCACAAACTCGAAGATGTTCCCCCCGAATTCGGGCCTGCAGTGGTCAGTGTTGGCAATTTCGATGGCGTACACCGTGCCCACGCGCATGTACTGAAAGAGATCGTCCGCCGTGCCCGGGCGCGAGGCGGCAAGGCCGTCGCGATTACGTTTGAGCCGCACGCCGTCCGCATTCTTCGGCCGGATTCCGGCCTGAAACTGCTCACTCCCACTCCCGAAAAAGTGCGCCTGCTGCAGGCTACCGGGCTCGATGCGGTCTTGCTGCTTCCCTTCGGGCGCGATTTGTCCCTCATGACTCCGCATCAGTTCGCGGAGCAAATCCTGAAAAAGAAACTGCATGCCTGCGAAGTGCATGAAGGTTACAACTTCCGTTTCGGCCACAAGGCAGCCGGAACTATCGATGTATTGAAAGAACTCGGGCGCAGCATGGGATTCGAGGTCCACGTTTACCCGGAGATGAAATTGCGGGGCGAGCCAGTCTCGAGCAGCCATATCCGGAAGCTGCTTGGGGAAGGCCGCATCAGCCGTGCGCGGCATCTTCTTGGCCGGCCTTTCAGCATTCTTTCAACCCCGGGCCGGGGCCGCGGATACGGGTCCAAATACACTGTGCCGACTATCAACCTGAGCCGCTACGAAGAACTCATTCCCAAAGACGGCGTCTACATCACTCGCACACGAATTGGAGTCGAATGCTTCGATTCCGTCACCAATGTGGGGAATCGTCCCACGTTTGGCGGCGATTCCTTCGCCGTCGAATCGCATCTCCTGAATTTTCATCCTTTGGAGTTGCAGCCGGAGACTGAAGTCGAAATCCATTTTCTCGACCGGTTGCGCAATGAGATCAAGTTTCCCTCGGTTGAAGCGTTGCGCGAACAGATCGCGAAAGACGTCCGGAAAGCCAGAAGATATTTTCACCTGCTGCAGTTAACTCTGGGAAGACTTCAGTAGCCCTAAAAGCCGTGTCATCCTGAGCGCAGCGGGGGGATGATCCGCGAATGCGAATCCACCCGCGCAGTCGAAGAGCCTGCCCGGCGAAGCCGAGGGGACCCGCTACTGCAAGCGCTGTCAGTAGCGTGTCAAGGAGTTTTCCCTGCGGAATCTGGCGCAAATCACCACACCTGTCAGGAACCCATTCGCCCGTTAAACACGTCTCATCCCGATCGGTTTTTCCAATTGCCAACTGCCAATTGAACCCTGACAATCCTCGGGTGCTCGCGTCCCTCTTGCCCGGCGTTTCGCAAGTCACTTCCGCCCAACGCCGAACCCTTGTCGCCGCTGCTCTCGGCTGGATGCTCGATGCCTTTGACGCCATGCTCTATGCGCTGGTGCTGGCGCACGTCATGCGCGATCTCGGGATGACGAAGGGCACAGCCGGCCTGCTCAACGGTCTCACGCTGCTGGCTTCAGGCATTGGTGGTGTGGGCTTCGGTTTCATCGCTGACCGCATTGGACGCAAGCGGGCGTTGATGCTCTGCATCCTCACGTATTCGGTTTGCTCGTTTGCCTCCGGGTTGTCCACTTCAGTTCTCATGCTGGCAGGCTTTCGTTTCATTCTCGGCCTGGGTATGGGTGGCGAATGGAATACCGGCGCGACTCTGGTGGCTGAAACCTGGCCCACAGAGCTGCGCGCCAAAGCCATCGCCATCGTGCAGAGTTCCTGGGCGATTGGCTATGCTCTGGCTGCGCTCGTGGCGGGAATTGTGCTGCACTACGCCGACTGGCGAATGGTGTTTTTCGTCGGCGTGCTGCCCGCGCTGGTAACACTCTGGATTCAGAAGGGCGTGCCCGAATCAAGAATGTGGGAGCAACAACACCAACTCCACAAGGCGACGGCCTCGAACACAGGCGGAGCCAGCTTCCTCCGCCTCTTTCAACCACCGCTTCTAAAACCCACCGTGGCGCTATTGCTGCTCAACTTCTTCGGGCTGTTTGCCTGGTGGGGACTGTTCACCTGGATGCCGCCGTATCTTTCGCTGCCCGTGGAACAAGGCGGACGCGGCTTCGGTGTGATGGGAACCACCACGCTTCTGGTCGTCCTCAATCTTTGCGGGATGTTTCCCGGATACGTCAGTTTTGGCTGGGTGGCGGATTACCTCGGAAGGCGTAAGGCATTTATTCTGTATACGTTCACGGCGGGTGTTCTAGTCGCACTTTATGCCGTGGCGCGCCAGCCGTGGGCGCTGCTGTTGCTGGGCACTGTCGTTGCATTCTTCGGCACAGGATTTTTTTCCGGCTCCGGCATCATCGCCAGCGAAATATTTCCCACCAGCGTGCGCGCCCGCGCGCTGGGCTTTACCTACAATGGCGCACGAGCCCTCAGTTCGGTTGCCCCGTTCGTGATCGGCCGGGTAGGTCAAACGAGAGGATTGAGTTCGGCATTCCTTCTATGCTCGGTGGGCTTTTTGTTGGCGTGCGCGGTCGCTACGCTACTGCCCGAAACCAAGGGAAAGAACTTGGAGTGAAGCCGTCTTCCAGATCAGACGTGAGCTTTCAGAGCCAAGAGGGATGTCACAACTGCGGATGATGCAGAAGCATAATCGCTATGCGCTCCCAGAGCAACCTCCTCCGTCATGCTTTGCCCATTATCAGCTTTCGAGATTACATCAGCTGCGGCTTTGTGAAAGTGAGCGTGATCAGAGACTAGCTTGGAAAATTCCGGCAAGTTGGCGTATTTGCGGCCTTCCCCGCTGAGCCATTTCCCTAGTTCGCATGCATTGTGCCCTCCGACCACTGATGGATTCAAGCTATGGTCTGGTTTGGATATGTATTCAGCGAGTTTCATCTTCCACTGAGTGTGAGCAGAGATTGCGTTATCGAAATTCATACGCCTTCGCCTCGTTATTTGTGGCCTGTATTCAGCAACGCAGGCCGGATTTTCACATCCTTGACTCTGAACGGAGCCGTGACAATATGTCTATCGGAGGAAAGCGCCCAAACTTTAGTTCAGCGGTGGATTGCCGCGGTCTGCATTTCCCTGTGGCCAGTAATGATCAGAAGTTGGTTCGTGAGGTGGGTCTAATCCACCGGCTCAACAACCGTAACCGCTTCCTGCGCTGGTCCCTCTGGTTTTTGCACCAGAAGAATTGCGGCCAGCACCAGGACGATACCAAGCGTCTGCAATGGACGCATCACTTCCCCGAGCGCAACTGCGGCGATGAGGATCGAAAAAACCGGCTCCAGGCAACTGACGACAATGGCGCGGGTGGGCTCCAGATGTTGCAGTCCGGCGAAATAAAACGAAAACGGCGCCAGCACCGAAATCAAAGAAAAAAAGAAAAGAAACAACCACTGGCCGCCCGAGTAGTGCGCCGCAGCGATTTTCCAGGGCGAGTTCACGAAGATCCAAAAAAGCGATGCGCTGCCGATCGTGTAAAGCAGAACCGTCCAGCGGCTGTACCGCGCCAGAATGCTGTGTCCGCCGATATTGTAAAAAGCAAACGAGAAGGACGCAAGCAACGCCGGAATAACGCCGGGCCCATTCAGCCGCAACCCGCCAGTCCCGAAGGCATCGATCACCAGCGCAATTCCAACCAGAGCCAGAGCCACCGCCGCCACGCGCTGCAGCGTGAGTTTCTGCTGCTTCCTGGCCACCGCGTACAGCAAAACCCAAACCGGCGCCGTGTACTGCAATGTGATGGCGGTCGCCACGTTCGCCTGCTGAATCGCCACGTAGTAGAAATAGTTCGATACCGCTATACCGAAAAGTCCCAGGAGCGCAGTCTGCAGCAGATCACGCTTCGGCAGGCGGAGCGACGGCCCGCGGCGCAAGACCAAAAGCACCGGCAGCAAGACCAGAAACGAAAACGTGGTGCGGCTCTGGGAAAGAATCAGAGGATCGATTGGGCGCAGAGCCTGTCCGCCGGGAAGAAGCCGGCCGGTAAAAGCTGCGCGCCCCAGAGTCGCGGCGATTCCCCACAAGAATGTGGCCGCAGCGATGTAGAGATATCCCCGGTATGGTTTGCGCGCGTCAGTGGCCAATCTGAATTTGCAGCGTGAGCATTATTCTGCGACGTAATGGATCTGGTAGCTGATCTTCGCCGTTTTCTGCAGCATGGCAGATACCGAGCAATATTTTTCTTCCGAAAGCTTCACCGCGTCTTCGACTGCTTTGTGTGAAACCTTGCCGCCCACGAGATACGTCAGCTTGATTTCAGTATAGACGGTGGGGGGATCCTTGGCCCTCTCCGCCTCGGCACGAACTTCCAGGCTGGTGAAAGGTTCGCGTTTCTTGCGCAGAATGCTGGCGACATCATAGCCAGTGCATCCGCACAGGCCGATCAGAACCAACTCCATGGGGCTGTTGCCCGCTTTGCTGGCGCCGTCGACGATGATTGAGTGGCCGCTGCCGGCGACTCCCGTGAAGCAGACGTTTTCTTTCCAGATGGTCTTGGCTTCCGTCATCGTTTCCTCCGAATTTCACAGGATCGAGCCGCTTCTACCTTCGATTGTCCGTCCGAGGCTCAGGATGGATCAACACCCGAAACAATTCCGGCGCGTCTTGCTTGAAGCGGATTTCCAGTTCCGTCTGAATGTCGTGCACGCGGGAAAGCGGCAGGTCGTCCGACATGGTGCAATGGCAGGAAACATACAGCCGGCCACGCACGCGCTTGATTTCGACGTCGTGCACATCGAGAATTTCGGGAAATTGTGCCGCCACGGCCTTAAGCTGCTTTTCCAGGCGCGCGTCGCGCACGATCTCTTCGGCAGGCTCGATCGTGGCGGGTTCGCTTTCAATGTGCGTGAGAATCGACGAGATCTCCGGAACCTCACCACGAATTTCTGCCTCCAGCAACGTAACCCGGTCGTGCGCTTCCTTCAGACTCAACTGCTCGTCGAGTTCCAAGTGCTGCTCCACATGCAGGCGGCCACCTAAGTCCTGCACGCTGACGTCGTGGGTGTTGACGTTATGACGCGTTGCCACGGCACGGATGCGATCGAAGATGTTCTCCGTTCGGGGTGCTCGAGGGACCGAGTGAACCACGACGTCGGCATCGGGAAGGATCTCCTGGACTGCGCCGGTCACGGCCTCTGCTACCTGCTCGGAGCGCTGGAATGTGACATTGCGCGCCAGACCGATATGAAGGTCGGCAAAGTACCGGTTGCCAGCGCGGCGGATGCGCACGCGGTCTACTTCCAGCAATCCGTCAACTTTCGAAACCGCGGCGATTATTTTGTTTCTCACCCCAGCTGGAGCAGCGTCCAGCAGAGCATCGATAGTGCGACGCGCCAGGCGCCAGCTCACCGAGACCACTACGCCGGCAACGAACAGCGCGGCCACAGGATCGGCGTCCCGCAACCACGCGATGCCCCAGGCACGCCCTGCCATAACCAGAAGCAATCCCAGCACCACCACTCCGGTCGACCAGATGTCAGCCGAAAAATGGAGCGCATCAGCTTCCAGTGCTTGGCTGTCGTACCTGGTGGCAATGCGGCCCAGTGCGCGCGACCGCCAGAAATCGACTCCCATGGAGACGAACAACACCAAAAATGCAGCTAAGCTCGGCTCGATCTCCACCCGATGAAAGAACAGCCGCTGAATGGCTTCGTAGATGATCCAGACGCAGGTGAGCAGAAGCAAGCCGGTTTCAATGAATGCAGAGAAATTCTCCACTTTTCCATGGCCATATTGATGTTCTGCATCTGCCGGCTTGTCAGAGACTCGAATCGAGAGCAGCGTGATGATTGCCGCGATCAGATCCAGGCCCGAGTGCGCGGCCTCGGAAAGAATTCCCAGGCTTCCGGTGCTGAGGCCAACGATCAACTTCAAGCTGGTGACGGCCACGGCCGCGACTACCGAGTTCGCCGCTACCGAGCGCTTTTCGCGGCGCATGGCTTCCGGCTTATACATGGCAGAGTCGTCCTGGCATAGCGCCATTATAGCGACCGGAATCCGCCTCACTCCGTCCTTGGCGTTAAACCTCAGCTCTGGTTCTCTACCTCCCTTACCTCTTATCTTCCCATTATCTTCCCATGCACCTTGCGGGCCACCGCAGCAACGCCGCACCGCCTGTGTGCTAGGATTTTTGCTGCACTCTTGAAATCGACGGAGGATTGCTGAATATATGATTTATCGCGGATGGATATGGCTGCTGCTGGGTGCGTTAGCTTGGGGACAGGCAGGCACATCGGCAACCCCTCAAGCGTCCCAGAAACCCGCCGCTCCGGTTACGGAAGGAGCAACGCCCGCAGCGCCGCCTGCAAAATCGGAGCAGGTCCCGCCGGATGCCGCCGTCATCACGATTCAAGGCATTTGCCCGCAGCCGCCCACCGGCCCGGCCAAAACGGCCGACTGCAAAACGATTGTCACGCGCGAAAAGTTCGATCGTCTGGTGGAGGCCTTTGTCCCGAATGCGCCTGCGTCGAGCCGGCGCCAGCTTGCCACCCAGTATGCGGCCGCATTGGTGATGGCGAACGAAGCCCTCAAAGAAGGTTTGGACAAAACCGTGCGCTTTCAGGAAACCCTCGAGGCCACACGTCTCGGCCTGCTCGCCAAAGAGTTACAAACCAAGCTGCAGGAAGAGGCCGCGACAGATTTCGGACAAGGACTTGGAGGATTATTACCATAAGAACGAGGCTACGTTTCAGGAAGCCAATCTGCAACGTATCTTCGTCCCCTTGCGCAAGCAGTTCGATCCTCCCAAAGAAAAATTGAGCGACGAACAGACTCGAAAGATCGAGCAGGATTCCGAAGCTACGATGAAGAAGGAAGCCGACACCGTGCGGGCCCGAGCGGCCGCCGGGGAGGACTTTGAGAAGCTGCAGCAGGCGGTTTACACCTTTGCCGGATTGAAGACCCCTCCGCCAAGCACTCAGATGACAAAGGTGCGCCACACCAGCTTGCCCTCAGCGCAGACTTCGGTCTTCGAGCTCAAGACTGGCGAAGTCTCTGAGGTCTTTACCGGACCAACTGGATACACGATCTACAAAGTTGGGGAGAAAGACACCATTCCACTGGACAAGGCGAAGCCCGATATTATGCCGGCGCTTCGGGCACAGCGTTTGCAGGAACTTCGGCATGCCCTTGAGCAATCGACTACGACGGTATTCAACGAGGCTTATTTTGCCAGCCCCAGCATCACCCCGCCGCCGGGCATGGCTGCGCCGTTACCAAAGTCTCCAAATACCGCGCCTAAATGAAATGCCGGAAAACAAACCAACCGTAATAGTGACCGGCGTCTCGGGCAACCTGGGGTTGCGGCTTCTGCCGCATCTCCAGGACTTCAACGTCATCGGGGTTGACCTGAAGCCGCCGGCGACCGACCTTCCTGTCCGCTTCGAAGCAATGGATCTGGGCGAGGAGGCATCCTGCCGCGAAATGTACCTGCTGCTGCGGGAAACCCGCGCCGCCGGCGTGATTCACCTTGCTTTTGTGATTGACGCAGTACGGACCAACGTACTCGATCTTGACCGCATGTGGCACATCAACGTCGCCGGAACGGCCCGCGTGATGGAAGCGGTGACCGAAGCCAATCGCGACGAGACCCTGGTGGGAAAGTTTGTCTTTCCCAGCAGTGTTTCCGTCTACGGTTCCGACCTGCCCACACCGGTTACGGAAGATTTCAAACTTGGCGCGCACACCCTGCCTTACGCCCTGCACAAAATGGAATCTGATAAAGTCGTTCAACAACGTGCCCCGGCGTTGCGCGGCTGCAGCGCCTACATGCTGCGTCCCCACATTTTTGCCGGCGCCAGTGTAGAAAACTACTTGCTGGGCGCCTTTCGCGGCACACCCAATGGAACCGGCGGGCGTGCGGCTGGAATGCGTTCTCGCGGCACCCGCCTTCCCGTCATGCTGCCCTATGGCAGCCGCTATCTCGAAAACCAGATCCAGTTCGTGCACATCGACGATATGGCCCGCCTGATCGCGCATATCCTGCGCAAAACCGAGCCCGAGTCCCAGCGCTTGACCGTCTTAAATGTTGCGGGGCGCGGTGAGCCCCTGACCTTCGGACGATGTATCGAGATAGCGCACGCGAACCTCTGGCGCGTGCCCGGAAAGCGCGCATTTCACCTGGTCTTGCAGGCCCTTTGGAAAGCAGGCATTTCGGCCATTCCTCCTGAGGCCTGGCCTTACATGACCGGCCAATACACTATGAATACTGATCGCCTGAAGAGTTTTCTGGGGTCGAAATACGAAGATGTGATCCGCTTCACTATCGCCGATGCCTTCGCCGATTCATTTCCATCGACCCCTCCGCCAGCACAATAACTGGGGTAATAACTAATAACTCAAAGAACGCTCTGAGGAATCTGGTTTACTCTATGGAGGTGGCGCAAGAGCAGCAACTTCGGCATGCGGTGGGCGATCCCATGCTGCACCCTTCGGTCTTTCGGATTTGGTTGACCTCGGCGGTTGTAATTGCTGTCTTGTTGATCGCCGGCATCCTGGCGGCTCTTGTGGGATGGCACGATCTGCGCCGGGACTTGACCCTGTCAGAACTAACAGACCTGCACATCGCCACTCTCGCCAGCACAAATCCAGTGGATGTAGTTTCGGCCGACCCTCACACCGTCGAGCCGTGGTTCCAGGGGAAGATCCCGTTCGCCGTTAATCTCCCCGAATTGCAGGGTTCCGATTTCGTGCTTGTCGGCGGGCGGGTCGCTTATCTTCATCAAACGTCGGGAGCAGAGCTGCTCTACCAGATTCGTAAGCACTACATCACCGTGTTTATTTTTCCGGAAGATTCGGCAAACGATTGGTTTCGCTCCCTCTCAGGCCGGCACAAGCACGCATCGTTCAACCTTGAGACTTGGGACGAAGGCGGCCTGCGCTTTATCGCGATTAGCGACACCAACGCACAGGACATTCACAAACTGGCCGGACTGCTCAAAGCAACGGGGCGGTCTTAAGCACGCGTGGCGACAGCCGCCCTCGGCTGCCTGTCCTGAGCGAAGTCGAAGGATCCGGTCGAACGAAGTTCGACAATCCAGCATGGTTCTCAGAAAAACCCGCTCAGCAGGTTATTTCCTGCCGCGATACAATCCCGCGATTCCAAACGTGTAAGGAGTCCACAACGCCTCGCGGAAACCCGCCCGCTTCATACGCTGCAGCATGTGGTTTGGTGCGGGAAAACGTTCGACCGACGCCGGGAGATACCTGTACGGCCCTCTTACTCCAGAGATCAGCGTTCCCACTGTCGGGAGTACGTATTTAAAGTAGACGCGATAGAACTTCCCAATCGCTCCCTCGGGCTCGCCGAAATCCAGAATCCCGCATTCCCCGCCCGGACGCAGCACGCGGACGATCTCACGCAAACCCGCGTCGTAGTCCGCCAGGTTGCGAAAGCCGAAAGCTGAAGTCAGAAGATCGAAGCTCGCATCGGCAAAGGGCAGGCGCAACGCGTCAGCCTCTATCCAGCGCGGATTTTTTTTGTCACTCTTGTCACTCTTGCCGGCGGCCCGCACCAACATCGCATGAGAAAAATCGGCCCCCACAATCCGTCCCGGCGCATTTCCCGCCAGCCGCCGGAGAGCGAAAGTCATGTCTCCCGTGCCACAACACAGGTCCAGAACCTGCGCATCCGGCCGGCGGAGAATATGAGCGAACGTCCGCGCCGCCCGCCTCCACCACAAACGATCCACGTTGAAGGAAAGCAGATGGTTGAGCAGGTCATACCGCGGCGCGATCGCCGTAAACATCTCTCGCACCGCGCGGGCCGCGGGTTCGCCTTCGCCGACGCCCGCAGGAGCGGTTCCCACGACAATCTCTTTATCTGCTTTAGTCACTTCGATCGCGTTCATCTGGGGGAACTGCGAGAGCTTCTGCGCGTCGAAATCCGGCGCAGTGCATCCACAGCATCAATGACTGCTTGCTCCGAAATGTCGCTGTCGATCTCGACTCTGCCGATCTGGCGGGGCAACACAAAATGCACTACTCCGTTACGCGTCTTCTTGTCCGTTCGCAGCAGCCGCACGATCTGCATGGAATCGGTGTCAACTTTAGGCAGAGGCCCCAGCCGGAGAACGGCTTCTTCGATCCTTTGTTCCTCGTCGGCCGCAAGCTTTCCTGCGCTCACCGCTACCCGCGCCGCTGCAATCATTCCCCAGGCAACAGCCTCCCCGTGGAGATATCGGCGGTATCGCGTCGCCGCCTCCAGGGCATGCCCAATGGTATGACCAAAATTCAGCACCTGCCGCAGGCCGCCTTCACGTTCATCCCGCGATACAACATCGGCTTTAAGCTTGACCGATTCCGCAATCACCCATTCCAGCTTGCTGGTATCTGCCCGCAAAGTCTTCACGCTGCACAGTTCCAGGACTCCGGAACAATTCCGCATTGCCGATCACTCCGCATTTCAGCGATTCATACAACCCAGCCCGAAATTCGCGCTCGGGCAAGGTTGAAAGCACCGCAGGATCAATCAGCACGGCGAGCGGTTGATGAAACGTCCCAAGCAGATTCTTGCCGGAGCGCAGGTTCACTCCTGTCTTGCCGCCGATCGAGGCGTCCACCTGGGCCAAAACCGTGGTCGGAATCTGCACCAGATCCACGCCCCGCATGTAGATCGAGGCCAACAGTCCCGCCGCATCGCCCACCACGCCGCCTCCGAAGGCAACAATCACCGAGTTTCGCTCCGCCCCCAGGCGTGCCAGCTCTTCAGCCAGCGACTCCACGCTGGCAAGCCGCTTGAAGCGCTCGCCATCAGGCATTTCGAGAATTTTCGATTCGAACCCGCACTTCGCCAGCGACGCCTGCAGCTTTTTGCCCCATTTCTTCCGCACCGGTGGAACCGTCACAACGAAGATCTTCGTGCGATCGCGCAATACTGTTCGCAATTCTGCGCCGGCTCGCTCCAGCAGACCGGCCTCCATGATGGCTTCGTAAGGCCGTGGTACCGCAATGGTCACTCGCGTCATCGCGTCTCATCATAGCGTAAACGCCGCGGCTGGCCTGCCGCATACCAGGCGACCGGCAAGTGCAGGCACTAAGCAGCGTCAGCTCTTTTCGCGTGGATCAGCGAAGCCAGCACTGAAATCAGCAGCACTCCAGCCACCACAGCCAGTGCCCAATGGGTCGGGATCTTGTAGTAATGGGTGAGCAGCATTTTTCCGCCGATGAAGATCAGCACCAGCGAAAGCCCGTAGTGCAGATACTCAAACTTATCCATCAAGCCTGCCAGAGCAAAGTACATCGACCGCAGGCCAAGAATGGCAAAAACGTTCGAGGTGTACACGATGAACGAATTCAGCGTGATGGCCAGAATTGCCGGGATGGAATCGACCGCAAAAAGCAGATCAGTAGTTTCGACCAGCACCAGAACCACCATCAAAGGCGTGGCGTACAGCCTGCCGCGGCGAACGAAAGAAGTTTCCGCCTTCGTAATCCTGCGTGACGGGCATCCAGCGGCGGAACAAACGAAGCACCGGGTTGGCGTCGGGATGAATCTCCTGCTCTCCTTGTCGCAAGAGTTTGAGGCCGCTATAAACCAGTAGTGCGCCGAACACGTAAGTGATCCACTCAAATCTTTGGATCAATTTCACGCCCGCCAGAATAAAGATGGCGCGCATCACCAGCGCGCCCAGAATTCCCCAAAACAATACCCGGTGTTGGTACTCCCCGGGGACGCGAAAGTAGCGGAAGATCAGCAGAAAAACGAAGAGATTATCGATGCTGAGCGAGAGTTCAATGACGTATCCGGTAACAAACTCCAGGGTTTGGGTTCGCCCGTGCCAGAAATAGACCAGCACGGCAAACAAGCCGGCCAGAACCACCCACATCACGCTCCAGCCCACCGCCTCGCTGAACTTTATCGTGTGCCCGGGGCGGTGATGGAAGATGCCCAGGTCGAGCACGAGCATCGCCAGCACGAACAGATTGAAGAGGACCCAGAAGAGGATCAAGCCAAGCTCCCACGACGGATTCTCACACCCTTGTCGGCGTCATCCCGAGCGGAGCCGTTTTTCAGGCGGAGCTGCGAGCCTGCCCTGAGCGAAGTCGAAGGGGATCTCGCGTGCTGCGCCTCGGCCCTTAGGAAATAATCGCGCCGCCATCCTCACTTCTCGTCCAGCAAGCGCACGCTTTCCACAACCACGCTTCCTACTATCTCCAGACTCTTGGGGCTGAGTTTGTCGACTGTGTCCTGCGGCGTGTGCCAGAAAACATTGCCGTAGCCATATTCAAAATCAATCAGGTCGGCGCTGGGCACACCGAGTTGCAGGAAGGGAGTGTAGTCGTCCCCGACTCCTCCGATGGTCCGCCCAAAAAAATGCGATTGATATCCCAGACTCGTGGCTGCCTGGTAGACCAAATCTTCCAGCCACGGTGTTGAGCCTTCATCGCGGTCCACATTCAAGTCGGCATCGCCGATCATATCGACCAGCAGAAAAGCTTTGAGTTTTTTTATCGTGCCGTCTTTCTGCCACTTTTCCGCGAGGTGCCGCGTGCCGTAAATGCTGTCGGTAGCGGTCCATGTCTTGATCGCTTCTTCGCCGTCGGTCCACAGCAGCCACACGCTGTAGCCGTCACGCTTTTTGCCCCGAAGGTGGTTGGCCAGTTCCAGCAAGCAGCGCGGTGGAAGAGCCTCCATCATTGGCGCCCACGTAGCCGGTCTCTCGCAGCGGATAATTGGTGTCGTAGTGGCCGGCGATGACGATGATTCCATCTTTCGTTCCGGGAAATTTCGCGATGATGTTGCGCACCGGCAACTCGCCCGCCGGCGTGGACGCCATGAACCGGTCGTCTTCCACCACATCGCCCTTCAGGTGAGCATAGATATAGTTTTCGAGCTTCTTGTGATTGGCGCTTCCGATGGGCCGCGGTCCAAACGCCACGATTTCGCGGACGTATTGCATGGCGCGGGCGCCATTAAACGAAGGAGGCGGGGCCGGCTTTTCCTGCGCGCCAGCGAATAGCGCGCACAACAACACCACACTGAGCGCGAAACCGTGCCTCATCGCTCTCATTGGCCTTTTCGCGCCTGCCTCGCTCTGCGCTGCGTGGGATGAACCATCCAGGCAATGCCGATGCTGACACATAAAGCGCGACCATGGGCGCGGCAAAAAGGCACATGTTCAGAATGTCAGTGGTGGGAGTCACGACCGCCGCGATGATGAAGATCACCAGAATCGAATAGCGCACGTTGCGCCACATCCATCCCGCCGAAATAATTCCCATCAGTGAGAGAAAGAAGACGAGAATCGGCAGCTCGAAAATCAGCCCCATGCCAATGATGATGGTCAAAAACAGATCGGTGTACTCCCCGATCGTGATCATGGGCTGGAATTGCTTGCCGTAATCGATCAGGAAATTCAGCGCCGCGGGATACACCATCTTGTAGCCGAACAGTCCGCCGGAAAGGAACAGCGCCACGGTCGAGAACATGAAGGGAAATATGTAGCGCTTTTCGTGGCGATAAAGACCCGGCGAAATGAACAGCCACACCTGGTAGAGGACGAACGGCGACGTTACAAAAAGTCCCGCGAGGAAACGCAACCTTCAAGTAAAGATTGAAAGGCTCGGTGGGATTCAGGTAGACCAGCTTTTCCGACATCCCGTTGCGGCGCAGCGCGTCCATGATGGGCGCCTGCATGTAGTCGTAAATTTTGTCCGCATATTTCCAGCAGGCAAAGAAGCCGACCGTCACCGCCACCAGCGACCAGATAATTCTCTTGCCGCAACTCCTCGAGGTGTTCGAGGAAGCTCATGGCCCGCATGGATTCTTCGGGCTTGCCGCAGGCGGAACTTCAGCGGCGATTTCAGGCATCGGGAGCCTTGCTGGCGGCGTTCAATTCAGGGCTGGGTTCCGGAGTGGTTTCCCGACTGATTTCCGTAGCGGTTTGCGCAGTAACGATCACGTCGGGCTTGCTCGAGGCAGCGACTGAGCCGGCGGGAGGCATGGATGGCGATGGCGACGGCGGCAGGATCGTCTGGCGTTGATTTTCCACGTCAAGATTGTTGATCTCAGATTCGATCTGCGACTTGAACTCGTTCGAGGCGCGCTTGAATTCATTGAGCGCGCGGCCAATCTGGCGGCCAATTTCCGGCAACTTCTTGGGCCCAAAGATGATGAGAGCCAGAAGAAAAATGAAAATCATCTCTGGAAAGCCGAGGTTCATGCCTCCCATGATACTGCCCCAGCGAGTTGCCAGCAATCGCATAGCGGAATGAGCGAAGTGTTCCGCGCGGAACATTGGAACGGAACGAACCGTGTGGTCGCGGACCTGCCCTGTTTTGCCGAAGCCCCGAGCGAAGTCGAGGGGGAAGTCGAAGGGGCCCTCGCCCGCGCGGAGGTCGAACTGTGTTCCGTGCGGAACATTGCGCAACTTTACAAAACGTTCCGGCCGGAACACTTGTGGGAAACTGGCTAAGCGTATGGCATAGCGCTGGTTAAGTTGTATATCTTGTAGCTATCGTATGAGCGGACGCCGATTGTGGGTTTGCGCGGTGCCGAAGAGTCGGCAGGGGCTAGCCATTTCTGCGCGCGGGTGCCCCACCCTCGTCGCGTTTTCTGCGACAGGGTGGGGGTGTTGACCCTGCAACTTTATCTGGTTGACGGGCAACTCGGCTTCGATTCTGGGGCAGCGGATTCGGAGTCAAAATCCCCGCCCTGTCCCTGCAAAAACCGCAGGGACAAGGACGGGGCACCCGCGGGGACAGAATTCAGAGTGAAAGGATGGGCCAGCTCCCAATACGACTACCAACACCTACGATGCCAACGGCAATCTGCTGACCGTCACGTCTCCGGCGCCCAATGGCAGCACACCCGCCAGCGTCACGCAATTCGCTTACGACACGGAAAACAACCTGTTGAGCATCACCGACGCGAACGGGCACGCGACTTCGTTCACCTATGACGCCTTCGGACGAGTGACGCAAACATCCTTCCCGTCTTCGCATGCAGAGACCTACGGCTACGATGGGGTGGGCAATCTGACCTCGAAGACCGACCGCAAGGGGCAAACCATCCAGTATGTGTACGATGCGCTGAACCGGCTGACCAGCAAGAACTATCCGGATTCGACCAGCGTGGAATACGTTTATGACCTGGTGGGCAAGATCAGGCAGGTGACCGATCCGACAGGAACGTACGGATTTGCCTACGACAACATGGGGCGGCTGATCGGGACGACCACGCAGTACGCATTTCTGCCCGGCCACGCCGTTCTCGAACACCTACACCTACGATGCTGCCTCGAACCGCACTGGGCTGACGGCGCCCGACGGCAGCACGAACAGTTACAGCTATGACACGCTCAATCGCCTGACGGGCTTGACGAACTCTCTGACCGGTTCATTCGGCTTCAGCTACGATGCGCTGAGCCGAAGAACGCAGTTGACCCGTCCCAACAGCATCAACACGAACTACAGCTACGATTCGTTATCCCGACTTGCTGAGCGTGTTGCACCAAGCGGGCGGGACCACGGTGGACGGCGCAAGCTACACCTACGACAACGCTGGGAACCGGACCTCGAAAACCGACCAGTTGGCGGGTGTGACCTCAAACTACTCGTACGATGCCCTTTATCAGCTCACACAGGTGGCCCAAGGGGCTACGACCACGGAGAGCTATTCCTATGACCCGGTGGGGAATAGGCTGTCGTCTTTGGGCGTGGCGCTTTACAACTACAACTCGTCGAACGAGCTGACCTCGACTTCGAGTGTGAGCTATACCTATGACAACAATGGAAATACGGTGAGCAAGACGGATTCGACGGGCACGACCCAGTACACGTGGGATTTCGAGAATCGGCTGACGCAGGTGACTCTGCCCGGCACCGGAGGCACGGTGACGTTCGAGTACGACCCGTTCGGGCGAAGGATACAGAAATCGTTCACTCAGAACTCGAATACCACGACCACCGACTACCTCTACGACGGGAGAGACCTCATCGAGGAGATCGATTCGTCGGGGAATGTCCTAGCGCGCTACACGCAATTCCCAAGTCTGGATCAGCCACTCGCGGAGCTTCGCTCTGGCGTTACCAGCTACTACGAACAGGATGCAGTTGGTTCCGTCTCGGCACTCAGCAGCGCCGCTGGTGCGCTGGCCAACACCTACACCTATGACGCGTTCGGAAAGCTCGTCGCGTCGAGTGGAACAATCACGAACCCGTTCCAGTACACCGGGCGCGAGTTCGATCAAGAGACGGGAATTTATCAATACAGGTATCGTTACTACGATCAAAACGTAGGGCGATTCATCAATGAAGACCCATACGGCTTCCGTGGCGGCATCAACTTCTACCGCTATGTGTTCAACAGCCCGACGAATCTGGTCGATCCTTGGGGACTCGCTCCCAACTGCGTGATGACGAGCTCGGGTCTGCAATGCGACAGCGGTGCGTTGGACTATCAAATGGCCGCACTACTCTCTCTTTTCCCCGGAACCAGTGCTCAGGGCGGAAGCATGACAATACCGATGTCCTGCGATGCCGTCCAAAACATATTGGCTAATAGCGGATACTACACGGGCGGACTATTCCCATTCTTCACGTCGGGCAACTGGGCAACTCAAAATCCTTTCTTGTTCTGGGATCCCATCTTCCACTGGGGCGGTCAAGAATGGCGGGACCGATGGGGTTTCCATTTCCGCCGGAAATACACGCTGTGTGACAAGAGCTGCACACTGGATGAGTTCCACATCGACGAGCACAATCCGATGTACGATCCGTGGGGCCACGCGACGTGCGACATTCCCAAAGCAGTTGGGTTCGGGGGATGCGGTGGCTAAACTACGGGTCACAGCGTTCTTAGTAGGCACGTCGTTGCTCTTGCTCTTGAGCGGCTGCCGAGAAGTTCCAACCTCGGTGGACATCGGCAGTGGACCGTCATTCTCTTTGCGAGGGAGCGGGAAACTAGCGTCGTTCAGAATCTATGGCCCGCAGCCCGGTCACAGAATCGCGACTCCGTTCGATTCGAAATCGCTTGTATGGCGAGTCGAACCATCGAAGGGCTATTTCAAAGGGGCTCGGGTCGAGCGGTTGCAGATCAAGTACGGAAATGTGCCGCCGGAGTACACGCAAACCGTGCCCGATAGCGGAACCGCTCCGGCATTGGTTGCCGGGCAGATCTACTATTTTTGGGTTGAAACTGCGAATGCCCCGCCAGCCGAAGGTTTCTTTTACATGGACGGGATGACGCCTGTTCTGACAAAAGTCCCTGGACTTTGTCAGAGCGGTTATGTTGGCGATGTGAAGCCTCTTAAATGCGGAACGAATGAGTCCTACGTTGAACCCAAGGACTTAGAGAAGTTCGTTCAGGAAAACAAAGTCCATTGAGGTCCTTCAGTTGGCGATCTTGTCGCTACAATGCGGACGGATTCGACTATGACGCCCGCGCCCACAGTTGCCTGCGACGCAAACGGCAATACGCTGACCGACGCCCAGGGTCGCAGCTTCAGACTGGGACTTCGAGAACCGGCTCATTCAGGCCGTCGTGCCCGGAACAAACGGCGGAACGACGACCTACCTCTATGACGGGATGAGCGCTACGGTTGTTGAGGAGATTGGCAACGGTGGAAGCGAGTTGGGGGGCTGGCCCAGCCTTTCACAATAAACCTTCATTCGGGGTGCCCCAGCCTTGTCGCGTTCTTTGCGACAGGCTGGGGTAGTTCCCGCCGGACGATTTGCGGCGTGAGACCCAGTTGCTCTCGTTTCCGCGCCGTCCACTGCGACTCAATCTCCACAATCCCTTCCAGGCCGCTGGCGTAGTGAGGGTAGCTGCTCCACGGCCACTGCTCCGGTGTTGTCACCAGTCCCCGCTTGACTGGATTCATGTGCATGTAGTCCAGCTTCTCCGTCTGCTTGCGCTCACTCCAAACATTGAAATCGTAGTAACGCACCTGCCAGAAGGCCGCGGCACCGGGCCTCTTGAGCCGATGAGAGGTGACTTGTTTTAACATCTGGAGCGCGACCGACAAGCTACCGCGTTCAGGTTCGGTCACGAGCAGATGAACATGCTCGGGCATGATCACGTAGCCGGTCACGTAAAGTCCGTACCACTGCCTGACTCTTTCCAGAATCTGCTCAAAGAGGTGGCGGGAGTGCGGGGTCGCCAGTAGGGGAGCGCGGCGATAACAACTGAAGGTAATGAAGTGCAGACCGCGGGTTTGGTGAAACCGTCGGAGTCCCCAAGGCATGGGTGAACAATATCGGGAGACCCTTAGGTGTGCAGTGACGGATGAACAAAAAGCCCCGCCCCTTCGGCTTCGCTCAGGGCAGGCTCTGTCCCTGCCAAAAGCGCAGGGACAAGGACGGGGCACCCGGCCAGACCTCATCGTTTTGCTAGAGTCAGGGACATAGGCGTGATTTGAGAGGAATCCCTGGAGAATTGACATGGCGAAGGTACCACTGATTTTTACGTATTACATTGCTGCTCCCGTGGAGAAGGTCTGGGATGGATTCGTTTCGAAGGAGGCGAATCGAATAATCTTCATGGGTGTGGAC
The DNA here is from genome assembly GCA_963759395.1 of uncultured Acidobacteriota bacterium. GTDB lineage: Bacteria > Acidobacteriota > Terriglobia > Terriglobales > Acidobacteriaceae > CAVWZH01. Next base: position 2,686,316 of record CAVWZH010000007.1, read on the forward strand.
TTTGAGGTGGACTTGAGACCCGGCGGGGCGATGACATTCTCAGGTCCCGGTAAGGATGGGAAGCCGGTGCGTTATGTTACGGGTGAGGTGCTGCGGGTAGATCCACCGAAGCTCTTTGAATACAAGTTTGGCACCGGCAACGGCGCGGTGATGTCGAGAGTGAAGGTGGAACTGACTCAGGAAACAGAGGCGGTGAAGGTTGTGGTGACGAATGACGGCTTTGCGGAGGACGACCCGGCGTACGTCCAGAACGCGGACGGTTGGCCCCGAATTCTTTCCCGGTTGAAGACTCTGCTGGAAACGGGAAAGACGTTCCGGCCGCATTAGACGGGAACGGGGGGCCGGCACACTCTTTCGAACTGTCGTATTCCCCGCTCTGGCCTTGAGTCGGACGCAGTGGAATCGAAAACCGTTGGTCGGTGGCGGTGTTGACCCTGTGCCTCCCACCCTTCGCAAAAGCGGCGAAGGATGGGGCACCCCTTGTCGTGGTGGTGGAATCGAAAACCTTGGGTCCGTGATGGTGGAGTCGAAAACCGTTGGTTGGAGCCGGTTTAGGCTGATGGCCTCCCGCCCTTAGCAAAAGCGGCGAAGGGCCCGCCCTGAGCGTAGTCGAAGGGATGGGGCACCCCTTGACGTGGTAGTGGAATCGAAAACCGGCGGGGGAGCGGTCGAAAAAATGTTCGACCGGGTGTCGATTGTCGCCTTGCCCAATCGACTTACCGACAAAGGAGAAAACCGAGATGAAAAACGTTGTCGTTTCCCTCTTACTGCTGATAGCGAGCTGGCAAGCCCCTTGGGCGCGAGCTGAGGACGCCAAAACGCCGTATCCGAACATGGCGCCGGTTGACCAATACATGATGGAACGAAGTGCCGAGATTGCGCTGGCGCGGAGCGCGGCGCCAGAATCCATCTCAGGGGATGCCGAGGTCTTGGTGCTCGGACCTCACGGCTATGAAACCGCGGTCAAAGGCAAGAACGGTTGGGTGTGCTGGGTGGAACGATCCTGGTTCAAGGGAACCGACGCGCCTGATTTCTGGAATCCCAAGATGAGGGGTCCGAACTGCTTCAACCCGGCGGGGGCCCGGTTTAGTGTTCCGATCGGGATGAAGAAAACCGAGTTGATATTGGCGGGGCGGTCCCCGGCTCAGATGTCTGAGGGAATCGAAGCGGCGTTCAACAAGAAAGAATTACCGACGCCGGAACCGGGCGCGATGTGCTACATGATGTCCAAACAACAGTACTTGGGCGACGATGGCGGGCACTGGCATCCGCACCTGATGTTTTTTGTTCCACTCGCAGAGCCGAACACATGGGGCGCAGACTTGCCGGGCTCGCCGGTTATAACCGCTAAGGACCCATTGGATCGAGTGACAGTGGTTATGGTTCTGGTCCGCAAGTGGTCGGATGGCACGGCGGACGTAGTGGAGCACTGAGGCGGGATTTGGCCGGTGGTGGTGTTGACTGATGTGCCTCCCACCTTTCGCGAAAGCGGCTAAGGAGGGGCACCCTTGCCGTGATAGTGGAAGCGAAAACCTTTAGCCGGCGGTGGCGCTGACACTGTGCCTCCCACCTTTCGCAAAAACCGCGAAAGATGGGGCACCCCTGACGTGATAGTGGAAGCGAAAACCTTTGGCCCGTGATGGGGCAGCCTCCGCGGTGCTATAACTGATGGGCCGGCCTATTTCGATCCCAACGGAACTTTCCGTCTCCATTCTGCATCGAACTAAATGAGGCGGTCTGTGTTGGCCTTCTGGTTACTTCTGGGTTCCGCGGGGGGCCGCCAAGGCCGCTGCGCCGCATGTTATACTGCGCAGATATGCGGTCTCGGGCGGTTTGGTATGCCCGGAGCAAAGGAAAATCTAACGATGGCCGGTAGTTCTCGTCGCCCACTCTTCCTGCTGGTTTTCGTGCTCGTGGTTTGCGGGTTTCTGGGAATGCTGTTTGCCCAGAAGAATCCGGCTGTCAGCTCGAACAGCGACTCTGATATTCGCGACAGCCTGCGCCAGTTCACCACGGTCTATGACGTGGTGGAGCAGAACTACGCCGAGCCAGTGAGCCCGGATAAAGCGATTTACGACGGCGCTATCCCGGGCATGTTGCATGTGCTCGATCCGCACTCGAACTTTTTTGATCCCAAGGCCTATTCCCTGCTGCGCGAAGATCAGCGCGGCAAGTACTACGGCGTGGGCATGCAGGTGGGGCCGCGGAACAACAAAGTCATCGTGATCGCACCCTTTGTTGGTACGCCGGCTTACCGGGCGGGCATTCACCCGGGGGACATCATTGTGGCGGTTGACGGCAAGCCCACCGACAATATGACCACCGGCGATGTTGCTGACTTGCTGAAAGGGCCCAAGGGGACGACGGTTCACATCACTATTGTGCGCGAAGGGGCGGACAAGCCTCTGGAATTCGCCGTGGTGCGCGATGAAATTCCGCGCTACAGCGTAGACCTGCACTTCATGATTCGCCCGGGAATCGGCTACATGCACATTTCCGGCTTCAATGAGACGACCGAGCGCGAGGTGTCCGATGCGCTGGATGAAATGGGGGATCTCAAAGGGCTGGTTCTCGACTTGCGCCAGAATCCCGGCGGATTGCTCAATGAAGGCGTCGGAGTGGCGGACAAGTTTCTGAAGAAGGGACAGTTGATTGTTTCGCATCACGGCCGGTCTTCTCCCGAGAAACGGTACCCGGCTGTGCATGGCAACGGAGGGAAGGATTATCCGCTGGTCGTGCTGGTGAACCGGGGGACGGCCTCGGCGGCGGAGATTGTGGCGGGAGCCATTCAAGACCACGATCGGGGCTTGATTGTGGGAGAGACTACTTTCGGCAAGGGCCTGGTGCAGACGGTGTATCCGCTGGACGAAAATACCGGTCTGGCGCTGACCACTGCGAAGTACTACACGCCCAGCGGACGCCTCATTCAGCGGGATTACTCTAACGTCTCGCTTTACGACTACTACTTCAACCGCGACAGCAACGATGACACGGCCAGCCGCGAAGTCAAACTGACCGACGGCGGACGAACGGTTTACGGCGGCGGCGGCATCACGCCTGACAAGAAGCTCGATCCGCTGAAGTCGAATCGTTTCCAGGATACCCTGCTGCAGCACTACGCTTTCTTCAACTTCGCCAAGCACTACACGGTCAATCACCACCCAACGAAAAGCTTCGAGGTCGATGACACTGTCATGCAGGAGTTTCGCAAGTTCCTGGATGACGAAAAGGTTCCCTACACCGAAGCCGATTTGCTGGAAAATAACGATTGGGTTCGCGGCAGCATCAAGAGCGAAATTTTCGTGGATGCGTTCGGCCAGGAAGAGGGGCTGAAGGTCCGGGCCGAAACTGACCCGCAGATTCTGAAAGCTCTGGATTACTTGCCCGAAGCCAAGCAACTGGCGGAGAACGCGCGGCGGGTGGTGGCGGAGCGCAACAGTGCGGCGTCTTTGAATCGCTAATAATGCATTGATTACAGAGGAGTTACAAGGCCCGCTCCGGCGGGCCTTTTCAGTTTCGGCGAAGCACTCCAACTATTGGGATCGCCGTTGACTTGCCCCCAGGACTATGCCAGAATCCGCCCAGAATCGCTCTGGCGGCCTGCTGGAGCAACGGTTTGAAGTAATGGTGACCTTCCCTACCGATTCCCGGCCAATTGCCCCCGATAACAGCACACAAGCCACGCGTCCGGGCAGATGCTAAGGGACGGATGGGCGATTTGGGCTTTGGCAACGGCCTTGGCAGGGATCGCAGGCTGGACGGATTGGCGATCTCGCCGGATTCCGAACTGGCTGACGGTTCCGGCATTGTTCTTGGGATTCGCGGCGAACAGCGTGATTCGAGGATGGAGTGGAACTAAGGATTCCTTGCTGGGAGCAGGGTTGGGTCTGGCGCTGTTACTGCCTTTTGTCTTGATTCGCAGCCTGGGCGCGGGCGACTGGAAGCTGGTGGGAGCCATGGGTGCAGTGGTTGGGCCGAGGCATTTGATTACGATCTTGATTGCCGCGGTTCTGATCGCCGGGCTGATGGGCGTGATTCTGATCATCGGGAAAAGGCGGGTCGGGCAGACTCTGCGGAATCTGGTTCGAATGACGGCGGCTTTCTTGAGTTTGCATTTGCCGGGGCCGGAATTGACTCTGGATAATCCGGAATCGCTGAAGGTGCCGTTCGGAGTGGCGTTTGCGCTCGCGGTCATCCTTTACAGCGCACGGCAAGTGTGGGGAGCATTTTGAGCGTATGAGTATTTTCGCAAAAAGTCGGCGCATCAACCTCCACGACGAGAGCGGAGCCGAGATGGCAGAACTAGCCTTCGTGATGCCACTGCTGTTTATGCTGCTGTTCGGGATCATGTGGTTCGGGCGGGCGTTTCAGATCTATTCCACGGTGAACCAGGCGGCGCGGGCAGCGGCGGAGGCGGCGGTGGTGCCCACGTGCGCCAGCTGCGGCAATACCTTCTCTTACACCTCGGCAAATGAAGCATCTCTGAAGACTAACGTTGTCGATCCAATTCTTCAGGCAGCCCACCTCGATCCCACGCAGGTGCAGAATTTCACTCTGCAGACTGACCAGCCGCTCAATACGAGTTCGCCGCAGGAAATCGGCGCTATGGTGAGCTTCAAGTACCCCTATAGTTTCAAACTCAACGGAGTCACTTGCTGTCCGCCGGCGATTGTCCCCATCACCAACGGTATCACTTTCACCGCGCAGGCACAGGCAAGGAAGGAAGAGTAGTGATTCTCCGTCTGAGACAAGTCGGGCACTGGTTACGGAGCAATGTTCGGTTACTGCCGATCAAAGAGAGCAGCGGCGCAGAAATGGTGGAATTTGTGGTTTCTCTGCCGTTGATTATCGTTACTGTTGTTGGGGTTTTCGATTTCGGCTCTGCCTTCGTCGTGAGGCAAAGGGTGGCCAACGCTGCTCTTCAGGGAGCGCGGGTCGCGTCGAACCAGCCAACCAGCGATCTTTCTAACAGCACCAGCGGATCCTGCTCCGCACCCGCTTCTATCTGCGCGCTGCGCGACGTGATCGACACCACTCTGGTCGACAGCAGACTGAACGATTGCGGTCTGTCCGGCGCAGCCGCCGGGGGCACCTACCCGACCTGGACGTTCACCACTACAGGCACCTGTCCCGGTAACTTAATCGTGACAGTCAACCGGGGTTTCACTTACAGCACTACTCTGCCGTCGCCGCCTTTTGATTCCGCAAACTATCAGGTCGAAGCCACACAGGTCACGATCAGCTATCCGTACAAGTGGGAGTTCAATAAAGTAATCGGTCTATTGGTTCCGGGCGCAGCTTACGCCAGCACGTCGCAGATACGGTCCGTCGGCGTTATGCAGAACTTGAATTAGAGGCCCTATTGGGAAGAACCATGAGGAGTATTAATGAGCACAAACAGGAACGAGGTGTAACCATCCTGCTAGTCGCGGTGTGCCTGGCGGCGCTGCTGGCGATGGCGGCGCTGGCTATCGACGTAGTGACTCTCTACGTAGCCCGAACCGAGGCGCAACGCGCATCCGATGCGGCGGCTCTGGCTGGCGCCAGATTGTTTGCCGGCCCCGGCTATACCTCTCAAAGTGCTTCCCCCACCTCGGCTGACGTTTGCCAAAGCGGCGGACCAAGCCTGGCCGCAGCCAATGCGGTGGCGGGAGCGGTCGCAACCCAGAATCAAGTCGCTGGCCGCAATGTCTTGGCGGGCAACGTGGCCATCGCTTGCAACACTTTAACCGCAGGAAACCCTCAAATCCAAGTGACGATTCAACAAACCAACATACCGACCTTTTTTGCGCGTATTTGGGGACGCACGGCCAGCAGCGTTAGCGCCACTTCAACGGCAGAGGCTTACAACCCTTCCGGCGCCGTCGTGCCGATTTCGGTGTCCGGAGTGAAACCGTGGCTGGTTCCGAATTGCGATCCTACGAATACGGGCCCGGTCGGAAACCCGGCCTGCACGGGGGCTGCGTACCTGGTCGATCCTACGAGCGGGGCGGTGGAGAACACAGGGGCATCGTCTCCGGTGGGCCAGACCATTGTGCTTGCGCACGTGGCGGGGAACAACACACCAAACGCTCACACGACACCAGTTAACTACCTCGATTATTACCGGCTGAACATTCCTGTCGATTCGACGAAGCTTTTCTGTCCCTCGACTAGTGCTGTCTCATGCGCTCAGGTCGGAAGCGACGATTATCTCGACAACATTGCCTGCAGTTCCACGAACCCGACGGATACCTCGTTGTCTACTACGAGCCAGTTCACTTGCGGCCAGACTATTGGCGCCGGCGAGACCGTGACCGTGCTTTCAGCCGGCGGATATGGGGCGAGGACGGATGAAGGAGCGCAGTGTCTCATCCATGCCGGTGGCACAGGACTCTGTCAGGACCAGGACGTCTTTACTCCAAGCGGTGCGACGTCCGCATGCGCTGCGTCGAATCCATCAGGAACGGGCCCGGTTCGAATCGACGGGGGTAACAATAATCCCAATTCGGTGCTGCAGGGGGTGGAGAACATCAGCCGCAGCGATTCCGTCGTTACTGTGCCGATTTATCAGGGAGGCACTGGTGGGAATCTCTGTCCCCCGCCGTCCGGAGCCTGCACCCAAACCGGAACTGTCGTGGGCTTCTTGCAGCTGGGAATCACGCAAAACGTGCCAGACGCCAGTCAGCCAAATGCCGGCTCTAGGGGAAAGATTGAAGGTGTGATCTTGAATGTTGTCGGCTGCAATTCTACGCCGAGTGGAACCCCGGTCACTGGCGGCGGCGTTTCCACTATCCCTGTCCGCCTGATCCATCAGTAGCGAATCGAACCAAAATCGAGAACAGGTTCTACTGCGGCGGGGCGTCGTCTTTCGTCTGCTGCTGGCCGGGCTGGTTATCCGGCTGCGGGTTCGATGGTCCCTCCTGATCGGGTTCGGGATCTGGCGTGGACTGCGCAACTGCAGGTTGGGTGTATGTAATCGTGGGCTGGGGAGTGCTCTGGCCATGCGGCGTCAAGATAAGACTTTTGAGTTTGCCTGGATCGCCGTCATATCCCACCACGATGAAGTTGAATTGCGATCCGTTCAGCAGCGATGACAGCGCTTCACGGACCGGCGCCGGCCCAATGCTTGCGACCACAAGTTCTTGTTGCGCCCCAGGGGGAATAGGCACGTCCGCTCCTGTTTTGCGATGAATCTCGTCGAGAACCTCCGCCAAAGTGGCGCGATTCGCCCAGATGCTCATTCGCCCGCCTTCGTACCTGACTTCGACCTTGGGCTCGGGTGGAGCAGGCGGGGGCGGAGGCGTGGCCGATTGAGGCATTGAGACGACCTCTACCACCGTCTTAGTCTTGCCAGGACTCACGGCGGCGGAACTCGCCGCGCCAGAGCTCAGCTTGACTACCAACGTGTTCCCAGAGGGGATTAGCTGATAAGCCTGTGGTCCCTTCAAGTCAAGAACTACACGGGTGACGGGCGGATTCTTGGCAAACAAGCCGACGCGCACGCTCTTGAGGCCTCCGCGATTGGCAGTGACACCGCGCAGTTCGTCGCTGGGAATGGAGTTGGGAAAATCGACCACCAGCCGGTCCGGACCGGTGATGAGCTGAACCTGCGGCTTGACCGGCTGGCTGGCTTGAATCTCGACCTCTGTGCCCGTGGTGCCAAGGGATACACGGCGAATCGTGGCAGGTCCATTGGCTGCCGCCAGAACTCCAACCGGAAGTATCAGAATGGCGGAGATCGCCAGCCCGCGAGCGCGGTGACCCTTACAGATATTCATGTTCTTGGTCTCTGGCTGGATTCTAGCAGCGTTTGGCTAGTGAGGACGGTAACCTTTGGTTGCGGGTCGATGATGATTTTGGGACATCGCGAACCATGGCGGGAATCCCCCTCGCGGGGATTCTCCGAGTAAATGAGTTATCTCTAAGCAGCGCTACCGTTGGGCGAAGCGGCGGAAGAGTTTCCACCTTTTCTGCGGTAGCGCAGATAAATGCCGCTGATACCAGACGCGACCAGGAGCATGGTGCCCGGTTCGGGCACCACCGGGGGGTTGGGAGAACAAGAAGGCTTTTTCTTCTTCCCCGATGCGGTGGCAGTTAGCGCGATATCGATTGCGGCGGGCTTCGGTTTCTTGACGGGTTCACACGTTCCCGGAATGGGCGGCGAAAAAAAGCCCGGGAAGCCAGTCGAACTGATTGGGCCCATCGGGCTTGAAGGAATGCCCACTGGACCTTGTGGTTCAAAGCCGAAAGGTGCGGAACGGGTTAGCAGTGCCGACTCAAAGCTACCCGGGAAGGCGACCTGCGCTACCGAGCCCCCCTCGACGATGGGGTTCTCCAGCGTTTCGATCTTGGGCTCGTCTGGCGCGACGACGGTTTGAGGAAGGTCGGACAGCCGATTGCCGCAACGGGCGCGCGCCAGTATCGTGCCATCCGTAATCAGCTTCTCCCCCCCATGAAGAGCAATTAGCTTTCGGGTCCAGTAGATCTTCTCGCCCATCCGGTAAGACAGATACGCGAGGCGGGCGTGGCGGAGTTCGACCATCCTGGCTTTCTTGAAATCAAAACCGGCGTAATGCCGGGCGACGAGACGATCACGAAGGATCGCCGCCTGCAATTCAGCAACGCTCGCCACTCCCCCGGGGATAACCGAATAGGGATACACCAACCGGCCGGTAGTGGCCGGGGCCGAAAACACTGTCGCGTTTGCTACGGCAGAGTTCTGGTTCCCCCGGCCCGATGTCGAGTCGAGGAGGCCCCCGGTGTTTGAGACCGCAGATTTGATTGAAGGAAGGTAGAAGCCGAGCCAAAATCCGCCGCAGACCAGCAGTATGGTCAAAGCGAGCGCGGCAAGTGTTCGGTAACGACGCCGCAAACGGCGCGACTGACTTTTTCGCTTACGCCGAACGCGAAGAACGTGATCCCCCACCAACCCTCCTGGAAAAAGTCCACGCCCCGGGAGAGCATGAACGGAAACCCATTGTAGTAGTGCAGTTTAGCTTCCAGAAGTACAATCGCGAAACCCGGCGGAATCATCACTGGCGCAAGGGCCTGGGTCCGGTTTGCACAACTCGAGTGTGCAGGATTTTGCACAAAAGGGAATGCGCTTTGCGGCTAAGGCGGGCAAAACTCCGAGCGGGCGGGACCGAGTGTTTCCCATTCCCTGCCGCGGTTTCCAATCTATTGCTTATCGGTCGCGTGTTGATCGCCTGCGGGAGGAGCGTGTACCGAACCTGACAACTTGGCAATCTCAGCCAGCTGCCGGTGCGCATCCTCGACGTCGGCGGGTTTGTTAGCCAATTGCAGGTATTGCTGCATGTGCGCCTCAGCCTCGGTGTAGTTCCGCCGCTGAATCAGGATGAGCCCCAGCAAATAGTCCAACTTGGGAATTTGGTGGGCTACATCCAGCTTCAGTCCCTTGCGAGCGCTTTGTTCAGCCGCTTCAAAGTTCTGCAGATTGTAGGTCGCCAACGCGTTGCGGAAATAAACGTCGGGGAAAAAATCTGGATAACGCGTGAGGAGCCGTTGAGTAACGTCGGCTACCTTCGGCCAACTTCGTTGTTGCATAGCCAACTCTGCGAGACCTCGGTAGGGGTTGACGTAATTCGGGTCGGCCGTCAGAGACCTGGTAAACGACTGTTCCGCCGCTGTAGTGTCGTTTCTCCACGATTGCACGCGGCCCAGCTCAAACCAAGCCTCGGCGTATTGAGCATAAATCGTCACCGCCTTTTCGAAAGATTTCTGGGCTTCCTCGAAGTTGTGCTTTCTCTCCTGCTCGCTGCCCTTCTCGAAGGCCTTCTTGGCAGCGGCGGGAGCAAGGGCGCTGGTGACACTGATGGTGAGTCCTTCAGCTGGACTTGGCCTATGCAGCACAATCCTGCCCAGATCGCTGCTTCCGTGACCGGAAACACGGCTGCTCAATTGGATCACTTCCGAAGAGAATCCTGAAAGAGTGGCTTGCAATTCACACTCGTGCAAATCACGCCGGTCGTCGCGGGTTCGATTGGCGTCTGCTGACGAATCGGCATCCGCCAGACCGCCGGTCAGCGCAGAAACTCGGTCGGTGAATTCGAAGCTGAAGTTTCCCTGACCATCCGTGTAAGTCTCCGTGTGCGTCTTGCCGTTGCATATGGTGTGAACTTCGGCGGGTGCGGGAAGAAGCGAACCATCCGCGATCACCACCTTGCCAGTAAGGAAGATTCGACCCAAGCTTTGCTCCGGGCTGGGTATGTCGGGCGCGTCCGTGATGGTGCGATTGTTGGTTCCGACTTGCTGGGCCCAGGAGCAAAGCACAACTGTGAGGTTCAGGAAAATAGAGGGAATGAGCCGCTTGTTCATAACAACCCCGCCGACCGCCAATTGAGCGAATTATAGCCCCAATCGAAAGGCCCTGCCGTGAGTTTGGAAATCGATGGCCGCTGGGGTCGTGGGGAAGGTCTGTTTCAGGACGCGGAAAAAGCCAGCGGTCGGTTTCGCGGGCGGCGTCGAGCGCTTCGAAATCTCGTTTTCCCGCTGGCCAGGGTGACAATAAAGGTGACAGTAAAGGGTCACACAGCGCAAACGCTGTCGATATTTACAGCGGTGCGATGAGACAATTGGATCGGCACGGTGATGGAAACGAACCTGATCCCAAGCCTAAGAAATCAGCCATGGTCCATCCACCGAAACAGGCAATCCACGAGGAGCACAAAACTGAATGATCCAGAACGGGTTCAAGCGGTCTGCAACCTTACTCGCGGCGCTAGCCGCGCTCTCGCTCACTCCCCAGCTTCAGGCACAAAAAGCTGCAGGCTTGGCCATTGCTTCCAGCATGGGGGAAAACAGCGAGAAGCTCAAACACTATACCTTCAAGCAGAAGGTCGAAGTGTACCTGAAAGGTGAGCTGAAGAAGACGTCTGTAAGTCAAATCCATTACGACAGCAATGGCGAGCGGGTTGCGGTGCCGCTTGAGAGTTCGCCCGCGCCTGGAGCGCAACAATCCCGCGGCCGAATCGGACGCCGAATTGCAGAACAGAAAAAAGACGAAATGAAGGATTACATCGAGCGCCTGACCGGGCTCATGGGGCAGTATCTTCCGCCAACCGAAGACAGGATCAAAGCCGCGATTCCCGGTGCCCAGTTCAGCCAGCCCGAAGCGGGCGTGGCTGAAGCTACTTTCCCTGACTATCTGAAGGCTGGCGATTCCCTGACCATAACTCTCAACAGTGTGGAGAGGCGGATCTCACAACTTCGAGTGAAATCCAGCCTCGACACCGACCCGGTTTCCATCGTCGTGGACTTCAGCCCATTGCCCGATGGCACAAACTATCCGGCGACAACTTCGCTGAAGTCGGAGGCTAAGCAAATCGAACTTCAAATCTCCACCTACGACTACCAACCTCAACCCAAGTGATGCTTAGCGGCAGCGGACGATTGGACGCTGCCGCGTTGTCCTACTTTCCTACCAGCGGGCGTGCCAGAGACCGGATAATTGGGGAAAAAGTCCAGCAGTCCCAAAATGGACTTTGATCAGAGCCCTGGCACGAGACGGCTCAACTCAAACATGTCCCCTCCAAAGCGGGAACACCCCAATTCGGATTAGAAACACGCAGCTTGTCGGCCGCTGGTTCGGACTGACGAAAAACGCCGGCGCTGCCGATAGATGAATACGTGACACATTGCCAATATCCAGGCTATGGAGCCGGCCGTGAACAATAAAGAAACCGACCTTCAGACGGCGTTAGTCTCATTCCGGGACTTGGCGTCGCTCGAGACCCAGACTGTCGCTTCCGAAATGAATCTTATTGGGCTATTGCGGGACCGACTGTCGCCGGCCGCACGATATGGGGACCCGATCCAGACACGCTACCGGCGAGTGCGCTACAAGCTCGCGGGAGAAAGCGAAACGTTCGGGAATCTTTCGGAAGGATTCTCCTTCAAAGAGAACGGCCGCCCAGTCGAAGGTGGTAAGCCTCTGACCGCGTTACTGGCCTTAGACAATTATTCAACCATCGAGGTCGCCGCATCCGGCGGGGAACCTTCCGGTCCCAAAACCGGTCAGTACGTGGGCGAACGTCTTTACTTGACCCGCGACAAGAAATGGATCCTCGCCGAACGGCTGGGTGCTTTTTCAGAGGAGCCGGGATCGACCAGTGAGTGGAACGCGGAATGCCGCGTGCTCGCGGACCGGATTTTGCTCGAGCAATACTCCCTCGAGACGATCACCAAGGGACTTTTGAATTCAACCAATAAATTGTGGGAGAAGCTGAATCCCCGTATGGACTCGATCAAGAAGCGCCATGACAAAATCGGTGAAATCTCTGAGTTGCTGTCGACGTTAAAGAGCTTTCCTCCGACGGAAGGTTCGGGCGGAACTTCGGACATGACCCGGGACATCCAGCCTGGAGATAGCAAATTAACCAACCGTTAGAGCTTGCGACGCCAGCCGGGAAAAGGTCGAACGCCGCGACTGAAATCTTTGGTGGAGCTAGTCGGGCTCGAACCGACGACCTCATCGTTGCGAACGATGCGCTCTCCCAGCTGAGCTATAGCCCCACGACTTTCGGAAGGAACAGACGATTTTAGCAGTCTCGACCGTCGGGGACCAAGCGCAGCGCGTACCCCTTTATTCACCCACCCGCAAGAAAAGCGTTTACCGTTGATCCCAAAACACGTCTAATAGGGGCAGGGTTGGCATGACACTTTTCAGCTTACAGCCCGGTTTGGGGTCACGCAGCCGGGCGTGGTGGGCCTCTCTGGCACTGCACGGCATGTTTTTGCTCTGGTTGTTTCATGCCCCCCGCCCTGACTTCCTTGCGCCCGCTTTCGTCGCTCATGGCGATCAGGGAACCTTCGTGGCCCACCTGTATTGGCCTAACCAATCTATGAATGCGGAGACGGCCACCGATGCCGGAGTCGGATCTGGGTCCGCGCGGCATTCGATGCAAGGAAAGTCTCGATTAACTTTTCCTCCCCCGCCCAAAGCGCTAAAGAGGAGTTCTCAGCAGCCGGCCCCGGAAAGCCAAGGGCTGTCTAATGCTGAAACGGCTGCGTCGAACCAAACGCGTCAACCAACGCCGGCGGGTTCAGCCTATGGGACGGTTCTCGAGGGTCCATTATCAGGTTATGAAATTCGCCCTGCCCTGCCGGTCTTTTCTCCTGACCCAGCGCTTGATACCTCCGATCTGGCCGGCGCTGAAGGAGACGTAATCGTCGAGGTCACCATCGACGAGCGAGGGACGATCGTTGAGAAGAGGATCGTTCAGAGCCTTAGTCCCAAGGTTGACGCCAAAGTGCTCGCCGCGTTGGCGAATTGGCATTTTCGTCCGGCGACTCGCAACGGTGTTCCCATTCCCTCAAAGCAAGACGTCTACTACCACTACCCGCGCCTCAACGGGGGCTAGCCCAGCGACGCGAGCCCGGCCACTATAATGATTCTGTGAGTTCCCTATCCCTATCCGTCCGGCAGATCGCAAGCGCCGACTTCCCCACCCGGTGGGGCGCGTTCCGAATTTTCGGATTCCGCGGCGAATTTCGGGAAAATGGCAAAGAGACTGGCCGGGTGGAGGAAGCCGTGGCTCTGGTTATGGGCGACGTGCGGTCTGCCCCACCTCTGGTGCGGATCCACTCGCAATGCCTTACCGGCGACGTCTTCGGCTCACTGCGTTGTGACTGCCGTCAGCAACTGGAGATGGCACTGGGCATGATCGCAGAAGAGGGCGCCGGAGTGCTGATCTACGAGCAGCAGGAGGGCCGTGGGATTGGCCTTATGGCGAAGCTGCAGGCTTACGAATTACAGGATTCCGGGCTGGACACGGTTGAAGCCAACGAGCGGCTCGGGTTCAAAGCCGACCAGCGCGAGTTTGCGCTGCCCGCAGAGATTCTGAAATCTCTTGGAATCTCCCAGGTCCGCCTGCTATCGAACAACCCGGGGAAGGTCGCTGCCCTTGAACGCGCGGGTATCGAGGTGACCGAACGCGTTCCCTGCGAAGTTACGCCCAGCGAATACGCCGAGGAATATTTGAAGACCAAGAAAGAAAAGCTGGGTCATCTATTTTCCAAGTGACGCTGCGGGGCAACTGCAAACCGCAATCATATGGGCCAGAGCTCGAGCGCTGTGCGGCTCAGGATCTGCCGCTTTGTTTCTTCAGATAACGGCAACGCACGAAAGTCGTCCAGGTTTTTCTTGATATCGGGCACGCCCGGTCCCGGCCAGTCTGTTCCGAAAAGAGTTTTTCGTGCAATTTCCTCCAGGCGCGGGAAATACTTCAGCAGCGTCTGCGGGGGGATTCCGCTGATATCGAGATAGACGTTGGGGTGACGGCGCACCAGGAAGAATGCCGTGTGCATCCATAGTGGCCGGCCACCATGCGCCAGCAAAATCTTGAGCTTGGGAAAATCTACAGCGACATCATCGACGTAGATGGGATCGCCATATTTGTTGCGCGCACCGGGAAAAACTGACGTACCGGTGTGAAACATTACAGGAATCCCGTTAGCCTCCGCTGCCCGGTAAATGATCTCCAGCTCATTGACGCCGCTCAAGTAGTCGTTGGGAAACAATAGCTGGTGGGGAGGATGAATCTTGATCATGCGAATGCCCAGCCGGATCAATTGTTCGACGTCAGCCAGTACATTCGATGTGTGCCGCGGATGCAGGCTGCCACAAGACAGCAGGCGCTGAGGATCCTCCTTTACGTAGTCGGAGATGAACTGATTGACGCCGGCAGTAAACCCGATGACTTCGGGAGCAACGTAGTTGATCAGCACGGCGCGGTCTACGCCTGCCGCATCGAGATGTCTGAGGAAGGCCTTGGGGGAGCGGCAGAATTCCACAATCTGTTCGAAGTTCTCCCGCTTCTTTTTCATGAGCTCCAGCGCGTGCGGCTTGAACATCTGCATCGGCTGGATATGGATGTGGCAGTCGGTGATCAAGGTGGTAGTGGGCCGCCGGTCGCCGCTCGTCGGTCGTTCGCCGGTTCGGGGAAATCTTAGCAGTTCTCTTGCCCGCCGCGAACGACGGTGCGTGAAATCAGTTCGCCGCCTCCAGTAGCGCCCGCCTGGTAAAGACTCGAATCATTTCCCGACGATACTCCGGAGTCAGGGCTGAGGTAGTGAGGGGTTTGGCGGTTTTGGCCGCCAGATCGCCGATCGCTTCCGCCACTTCCTGGCTGATTATCTTTCCCGCCAGAGCATCGCTCGCGCCTTTCAGGAGGACTGGCGCGGGATTCACCGCGGTCAACGCCACGCGTCCCTCAACCACGCGCCCGTTCAAGCGCTTGAGCGCAACCGCAACCCCGGCCAGGGGATAGTCAATCGAACCGCGCACTCGTAGTTTGCGATACACGCCTCGATAACCCGCCGCCGAGGCTGGCAAAATCACCTGCGTAAGCAAATCTCCCGTGTCGAGCTGACGGTACGCGACTCCGTCGCCTGTATAGAAATCGCGCAGCGCCATACGGCGCACTCCCGCCGCGTTTGCAATTTCGATCTCCGCGTCCAGGCAGAGCAACGCCGGAGGAGTATCGCCTGAAAATGCCGCCCAACATTTGGCTCCTCCAGGCGCGACGTGGCACAGATCGCCGTCTTTCTTGATGCAAAAGCCGCATCCCTTGCGCCATGTCAGTGACTGGTTGTACCAGAGGCAGCGAGTGTCGAGGCAGATGTTCCCGCCGATGGTGCCCATGTTGCGTAGAACGGGCGAGGCGACCGTGGCCGCCGCCAGTGCCAGAACCGAATAATGGCGGCGGAGAAAATCGGAATGCTCGATTTCGCTGAGCGCGGTTAGCGCGCCGATCTCGATTCCTTCATCCGTTTGGCGGATGCCCTTTATGCCGCCGACGCGGCGCAGATCGAGCACGAATTCGGGCTCGAAGAGCTTTTGCTGCATGGAAGGGATCAGATCCGTGCCACCAGCGAGCACCCGAATGTTGCCGCTGTGCCTGGCGAGAAACGCGACCGCCTCTTCTACCGTGCGCGGCCGCAGCAATTTGAATTGCGGAAGGCTCAATCGTCACCGCCTGCAGGCGAGGTTTCCCGCCGTGACGGATCCAGCTGATGCCGTTTGGGCCCTTTGCCTTTGAACCACAGTGCCCCACCATGCTCGCGAAATGTCACTGGAGCCGTGGGATCCACTCCTTCAGTCAAGTTCAATGCCTTTGCACTCTTGTTTACACGCAGTGCAGCAAGTACACGCTCCGGCGTAAACGGACATTCGTGCAGCCGGATGCCGACGGCGTCATAGATGGCGTTCGCGATTGCGGGAATGGTCGCGGCCAGCGACCCTTCACTGCACTCTTTCGCACCGAACGGGCCTTCGGGGTCAATGCTCTCCACAATGATCGGTTCCACTTCCGGCGATTCCACCGACGAAGGGCTGCGGTATTCCAGCAGCCCAGCATTCATCAACATGCCGTCTTTCCAAATCATTTCTTCCGTGAGCGCCTGGCCCATTCCCATCCAGACAGAACCAATGATCTGGCCCTCGACTGCCACCGGATTCAACGCGCGGCCACAGTCGTGCGCAGCCCACACTTTGTGCACCGTGACTTCGCCGGTTTCTTCGTCCACGCTAACTTCCGCGACTTGAGCAGAGTAAGAATAGGCGGGCGATGGGCCAACGCCTCCGCCCTTATGTTTGCCGCCGCGGGCGTCGGGCGGCGGAGCATAAGAACCCGTACCTGTGAGGGCGCCATGGAAATCAATCGCCGCGACCACAGCTTCTTCGAAAGTCATGAAATCTCTCGGGCCTTCGTCTTTGCGCTTTTGTTGTAACGACCCGCGAAGAATCTGCCCTTCGACGTGACCCGAGACTGAGGGCTGGGAGAAAGCTTTGCTGCCAGGCTCGGCTTGGCCGGATGGCTCAGGGCGGCCTTCCTCGCGTGGTTCTTTCAGAACGTCACCTTTTCTTACGAAATCTTCTCGGAAGATCAGGTCTTCCGGCTGCGCAGTTCATTTTCCGTGCTGCCGCCACAGCAATCTGCTTTTTCACTTCCTGCGCGGCCCGAAGCGTGGCATTCCCCGCCATGAAAGTAACCCGGCTCGAGTAGGAACCGATATCGATCGGGGTCAGGTCAGTGTCCGCCGCGACGATTTTCACCCGAGACAGAGAGCAGCCCAACACTTCCGCTGCGATTTGCGCAGTCATGGTGTCGGAACCCTGGCCGATTTCGGATGCCCCCGTATAGACCACGACTCCGCCATCGCGGTCAATCTTGATGTTCACGGTCGAATGCGGCATATCCGAACGGATGATGGAGTTGGCGGCTCCGCTGACGTAGTGGCTGCAGGCAATGCCCAGGCCCCGGCCTTTGGGCAGTTTGCCTTTACGATCTTTCCAGGTTGAGCGTTCAACCACTTTCTCAATGCACTCGGGCAGGCCGTAACTCTGCACCCGCAGACCATTCACTGTGACGCACGGCGGCTGCAGCAGATTTCGCCGCCGAATCTCCGCAGAATCAATCCCCAGCTTGGTCGCGATTTCATCCAACTGGGATTCAAAAGCAAAGCGCACGTTGACTGTGCCGTGTCCGCGCATAGCGCCGCACGCAGGCTTATTGGTGAGGACCCGGTATCCGTCGTACTGAATGTTCGGAATGTCGTAAAGCGCCCCCAGAAGTGCGCCGGAGTAAAGAATGGTCACCACGCCATAAGAACAGTAAGCGCCGCCATCCTGCACCACGCGGGCTTTGACGGCAGTGATCCGGCCGTCGCTTTTAACCCCGGTCTTAAGATCGATAATGGTGCGCGGGCGGCCACGATGCGCCCAGAACACTTCCTCGCGCGTGTAGGTGATCTTTACCGGTGCGCGCGCTTTGCGCGCCGCCACGGCAGCGATGATTTCCAGAGGAATTACTTCGCTCTTGCCGCCGAAACCTCCGCCGACCAGCGGCTTGATTACCCGTATCTGCGCCATCGGCATTTCGAGGACAAGCGAGAGTTTGTGCTGTAAGTAGTAGGGCACCTGCGTGGAAGACCAAACTGTCAGACGGCCAGGCTGGCCGGTTTGCGAATCGATCTCGAACGCGGCCAGGGTGGAATGCGGCTCCATCGCCGCATGCGTGACTTCATTGGCGAGAAAACGGGCTTCCATAACACAATCGGCGTCGGCAAAACCCGTTTCCGGATCGCCGAAAACGTGGTGGTAGTCTTTCTCCAGATTGTGCGGCTTATGGTCATGGATCAGATCGGTCTCCGCCCTCATCGACTCTTCCGGATCGAAATATGCGGGGAGAACTTCGTAGTCCACGTCGATTAGTTCGAGGGCGTTTTCCGCAGTGGCTTCATCGACCGCGGCGACACAGGCCACGTTGTCGCCTACGTAGCGGACTTTATCCAACGCCAGGGGATACTCATCGTGGCCTACAGGAAGAATTCCATAAGTATTGGGAGCGTCTTTGCCGATTGCGACTGCGACCACGCCCTCGAGTTTTTCGGCTCGAGAAGTGCCGATGCGCTTGATGCGCGCGTGCGGATAAGGCGAATGCAGAATCTTGCCAACCAGCATGCCAGGCAGGCTGAGGTCGTCCGTATATTTGCCCGCGCCGGTGGTCTTACCGGCAGCATCCACCATCGCGATCGGCTTGCCGATGATAGAGAAGTCAGCCATTAATCGCCGCCGCCATTCCCTTTTGCTCGGCCTCGATCGCTGCCTTAATCGCCTGGTACATCTGTGAATAGCCAGTGCAGCGGCAAAGATTGCCGCTGAGCGCCGCGCGAATTTCATCGTCTGTTGGCTCGGAGTTCTCAGTCAGCAGATGCTTCACCGTCATGATGAAGCCTGGGGTACAGAATCCACACTGTGCCCCGCCCCAGTCGCCATAGGCCTTCTGGATGGCGGCCAGGCTGCCGTGCTCACTTGCGCCTTCCACGGTCGTGATCTCCTGGCCTTCGCAACTGGCGGCGAGCAAAGCGCACGCGAGCATCGGGATGCCGTTCACCTGCACCGTGCACGCGCCGCAGGAGGAATCATCACAGCCGCGTTTCGACCCGGTGAGCTGCAAATCCTGGCGCAACACTTCGAGCAGCAGTTTGCTCGGCTCGATGGCAAGTTCACGCGAGCGGCCGTTAATTCTGAGTTCTACGAGTTCCTTTTTCACTTCAAACCTTTTAGCTGACAGCTTCAGTACACGGCTACTTTCCCATCCACCTGGCGCGACCACGCGTCAATCCCGCCAGCCATCGATTGTGCTTTCTCAAACCCTTGCTGGCGCAGCCAGGCCGCAACGTTTAACGAACGCATACCGTGATGACAGTAAACAACAATGTGATCCTCGGGATCGAGCTCCTGGTGAGCCCGGCTAGGTACGTCGCCCATAGGGATCAGCTTCGCGCCCTCGATGCACGCTGCTTCGACTTCCCACGGTTCGCGAACGTCGAGCAGCGTGAAGCTCTCCCCAGCATCGAGTTTGGCTTTTACATCGTCAGGGCTGATTTCGTAGTCCATTTTTTCCTACACGCGGCCGAGCTTCGCTCGGCTGGGCGGCTGGGCACCCACCCCTACACGAGTTTCTTAATCCTGCTTCCCTTCCATTTCGGCACACGCTTTTCCAGAAATGCGCTGATCCCCTCTTGCGCGTCTTCTGTTTTCATCAGCTCTTCCAGATAGATCTTTTCGGCTCGGGCCAGGCCCTTGTCGAAGTGCATCGAATCCCACGCGTAAATGGCTTTCTTAGTGACCGCCAGCGATGCAGCGCTCAGCTCAGCTAGCCGCTGCACGGCTTCCTCGACGACAGCGGCCAGCTCGCCATCGGGCACGGCCCGGTTGGCCAAGCCGATGGCGGCAGCCTCTACACCAGTAATAGTCCGGCCCGTGAGAATCAATTCCGAAGCGCGCTTCTGACCAATTAGCGCCGCTAGAGCGGTCGCCGCCACCGGCGGGTAACAACCGAGTTTGATCTCTGGAAATCCCCATTGCGCAGACTCTGTGGTGTAAACCATGTCGCATACCATGGCCAGTTCCGCGCCGCCTCCCAGACAATGGCCCCGCACTGCCGCGATGGTGATCTTCTTCGTGCCGACCAAGGCGCGGATCACCGCGTGAAACTTGGTTAGCATCGCTTCGACGTTATCCGGAGTGTGAGCGGCGACATCCACTCCCGCGGAGAAAGAACCGCCCTTGCCAGAGAACAGGATTGTAGAAAGCTCAGCTTGTGACTCAACTTCCGCCAGGCCCTGAGCAAGCTCCTCCATCATGGCAATGTCGATGATGTTGAGGGGGGGATTTGACAAAGCAATCCGTGCCACGGGAGGCGCCATTTCAACGGTCAGGCGCGAAGACGTTGTTTGGGTTTGTGCTGGCATACTTTGCTGCCGTAACGGAAGTTACAAATTGATCGCCGACTTCCTCGGCTCGCTGATGGTTTCCAACGGATCGCGCCCGCCTTCTTTGGGCGCAATCCATTTCTTCTCATTGGCGATGATATCCAGCAATAGCTTCTTGTCTTCAGCCGATGGCATGTATTCCCGCAGATGCTGCTGGTAGGCGCGATCGTCGAGCGGCTCGCCGCTTTGCGCATGGAACTTCTCGCCACTCCAGCGCCCAATGGCGCGATTGAACTTGATATTTGGGGCGTAAAGCTTTGGCTCACCCGGCTTCAACGCGCCGTTCAAACGTTCGATCAGTCCAGCTACTTCGTCGCGATAAAGCTGGCGGTTGTAATCGTTCAGATCGTCGAGGTCCGCGTCGTGCTGGTTCTTCGGTTCGTCGTAGCGCCCTTTGATCCCCCACACATACGCCCAATGCGCCGAAGAAGAATGGTCAGTGCCAAATAGATCGTAAGAGCAAGAGATCCATTTATTCAGATACTTCTGGATCAGCCACGCCGGAATCACACCCGCTTCCACGATGCGGCGAAGTCCGTCGTTGCCCGTGCCCATGTGAAAAGCTTCCTCTCGCAACATATAGGACATGGAACGACCGAGCGGGGCAAAGGCGGAATACTTCAGCATCTGTAATTGAAACTTTCCGTCCCGGTCAACAAAGTCGGTGTAGGTGAAGAAGTCCATCCAGTTGTCCACATCGACATTGAAAGCGCCCAGCAGGCGCTTGTTTTCAAACGCACGGCGCTCCAGCATTTTCTGGGCTTCCACTTTGCCCGAATAGCCGAAATGGTCCATCAGCACGGCGCACATCTGCCAGCCGTGGCGCATTTCTTCGATCATCACGCGGGTGAGCGCCTTTCGGTCCCAGTCCGTGGGCGCGGTCTCAAACAGATGGCGCTGCTGCTCGCAACTGGCAAATTCTGTATCGCCCTGGTAAACGATCATGTTCATCAGGGCGTCGCGCATTTGCTGCGTGGGGATCTGGCGCAGGTTGTCCCACTTGCGGCGGCCTTTGTAGGCGCCGAACTGAATCTCTTCGGTTTCGATGGCGCCGTAGAGCGTGTCGAAATGAAATCCGGAGATTTCATCATGATTGACGCCGATGTCTTTGCGCCATTCGCCGAACAACCCGACCCAGTCACTGAATGTCCCGATTTTGGCTACTTTTCCTGGCATAGTTAGAACCCTTCACGACGCCCAATAATGGAGGCGCGGGCGTTCCTTTGACAAGCTCAGGACAAGTCCCGCCCAAGCCCCCCGCGACCGGCAATCATTTCGCTTTGAAGACTGCCGGGCGCTTTTCCACATAAGCCGCCAGGCCTTCCTTGGCATCCTCGCTCTGGAACAGCAACTGCTGGTTCTCGCGTTCCACGGCCAGCGCCGACTCCATCGGAATTTCCCACCCGGTCTGCACCGCTCGCTTGATGCGTCCCACGGCCTTCGCCGCCTTGTTGGGCGGGCAGAACTGCCGGGCGTATTCCATGATGTTCTCGATAAATCCGTCGCGCTCAAAAATATCGTTGACGATTCCTAGCTCCTTCGCTTCTTCGAAAGAGAAGGTATTGCCTGTAACCATCAGCTCAATCGCTTTGCTCTTTCCCACAATGCGCGACAGGCGCTGCGTGCCGCCGGTGCCCGGCAGCACACCGAGATTCACTTCCGGCAAACCGATCTTGCCAGCGTCCTGGCGGGCTATTCGAATGTCGGCCGCCATGGCGATTTCAAGCCCTCCGCCGACGCAGTGCCCATTGATGGCCGCAATCACCAGCTTGGGCGTATGCTCCAGCCGCAGCAGGGTCTCGTTTGCGTGAAGGCAGAAGTAGTATTTGAACGTGGGATCGACGCTGGCCAGCATCTTGATATTTGCCCCGGCAGAGAAAAACTTGTCGCCCGCACCACGAAGCACAATCACATAGACGTCGTTGTCCATGCGCGCCTTCAGAATGGCGTCATCCAACTGCCGGTTCATCTCATAGGTATAGGTATTCGCAGGAGGATCATTCATCTCGATCACTCCCACGCCGCCCTCGTTGCGGTAGTTGATGAGTTGCTTGGTGGTCTCGCCGCGTCACTGGCTGCACTGTGGTTGCCATGATCACAATCTCCTATTACAGAATCAGAATTCAGTTCGGTCTAGCCGA
Organism: uncultured Acidobacteriota bacterium; assembly: GCA_963759395.1. Lineage (GTDB taxonomy): Bacteria > Acidobacteriota > Terriglobia > Terriglobales > Acidobacteriaceae > CAVWZH01. The sequence continues at coordinate 2,708,737 of CAVWZH010000007.1, forward strand.
ACTCTTTCTTGTTCTTTTGCTACGCTTGGCGGTAGTCACGCCGCGCAAGAAAATATCGCCCATCTGGCGCGCAAGGATTTGCGCATTGCCGTCCACCCGTGGGTTATACCAGGTGTAAATCCAGTTCATCATGCCAAACAAACTTAGCACGGCCATGCGGCTGTTAAATTCTAGTCCCTTTTTCTTTTGCAGAGCATCCATCAGTTGCACACACGTCCGGTAGTACTCGCGCTTGAGCGACAGAATATCCGCGCCCAGGCCGTTCTTCAGTACATCATCTTCATGCGAGAGCACTTTCATCGCCTTTTGATTCGCCAGGAAATACTCAATGTGATTCAGAACGAACACCCGAACCCGCTCCTCCGGATCGGAGACATCTTCCAGCCGGTCGCGCAATTGCTCCATGATCGTGATGAAGGCATGTTTCTGGATCAGGTATAGCAATTGCTCTTTGGACTTGAAGTAGTAATACATCCCCGCAAGAGACATGCCGCTGGCCCGCGAGAGATCGCGCATGGATGCGCCTTCGTATCCTTTTTCGTAAAACACATCGACCGCATAACGCAGAATTTTGGAGAGCCGGCGGTCGAAACGGGTCCCCTCGTCTGCCACATGTGGCTGGCGACGTGAGGAAATCCGGGAAGTGGTCAGAGCCGAGGCCATCTTTATCGAACGTTCGTTCCAATTCTATTTCAATCGTGATTGAATCGCAAGAAATAGTTATTGAGGGTAGGCGCGGTCCGGATACACCAAAGGTGTCTTCAGTTCCGAATATCAGCCAGTAGTCGTTCTATTGTTGCCTTCGCATCTGCCGTCAGGGGCAGAAGCGGCAATCGCGGAGGGCCGCCGTAATAGCCGTTGAAATCCATGGCATGCTTGACCCCGGCGACACTCCACTCCCCGACAATCCGCTGGGCGGCGACGGCAATGCGTTCCTGTTTCAATCGCGCCAGATCAACATCGCCCTCTTTCCACGCGGCATATATCTCGTAGCAGGCCGTTGGTGCCGGGCAGGCGAAAGCCAGAATCGCGCCGACCGAGCCGACAGCCAAGGACGGCTCGAGTTTCTGTGCGACCCCGACCAGAATCTGAAACCCCACTTCTTTTTGCCGGGTCTTGAGGCCACTGATCAGGCTCACCGCGGATGAAGATGGCTGGGGAGTTCCTCCCAGCGCGCTTACTGGTACCAGTTCCCCGCCGTTGGTCGCAGCAGCTTGCACCATGCGCGGAGTGACCGCCTCAAATGTCTCGGTCACCGTCGCGCTGCGTTTGATGTGCCGCGTACCTTCGACCATACGGCGGACTTTCTCCACATCTCCGCCGGATTCCTTCATCCCCAGAATGTTGGGATGCTCGGAAAGTTCGATCACCAGTTCAGCAGGAATGTCATAGCCGGTGAACGATGGCACGTTATAGATCATCACCGGCAGCGGCGAGCGATCGGCCACGAAGCGGTAAAAAGCCAGCATGCTCGGCGGTTGCATCTGCTGCTTGTAGAAATGGGGCGTGCGCACCAGCGCGACGTCGTAGCCGACCTGGGCAGCGTATTCGGTCAGCTTGAGCGTCTCGACGGCAGACTCAATTCCCGTTCCTGCGATCAGCACTTTGTGCGGCGCGGCCGTTTCCCGCGTGGCCTTGAGCACATCTCGTTGCTCCTGATCGGAGAGCATAATGGCCTCGCCCGTCGACCCGAGCGAGACGATCCCGGCAATTGGAGTCTTCGAGTAATGCTCCACATTGGTCTCGAGCTTCTTGAAATACACGTTGCCGTCGGGATAGAACGGCGTCGTAATGGGAGGGAAGATGCCGTGTAGGAGCATAATCTATGTCTCGTCGCTAATTGTAGAACAGCACTGTCATCCTGAGCGGAGCGGCTGCTTCGCGAAGCAAAGCAGCCGCGGAGTCGAAGGACCCCTCGCATTGAGGCACTGCCATCGGCGCGTCATGGCATTCTCACTACTCTTCTAGAGTGGACACTCGAAATCCCGAATGCCTTCAGAACGCATTGATGTAGTGGATAAGGGTCAAGCAGTTGCGGGCTCCTTCGACTCGGATTGGCCTTCGCGCAAAGCGCGAAGACCAATTCGCCCTCAGGATGACAGCGTGGAACGGGCGTTGGTACGCTCTGCATGCAGTTGCTGTAACGCTTGCACATTCACTTCCCCCCGTTGCAGCGCCGCGATCCCTTCGGCTGCCGCGCGTGCCGCCGACAGCGTGGTAATCGTTGGAATGCGCGCCTGCACTGCCGCCCGCCGAATCGCCTTCTCGTCGAAAAACGGATCGGGCCCCTGCGGAGTATTCACAATTAAGTGAATGCGCTCGCCCTTGATTAAGTCCACCACATTCGGCCGGCCCTCTTTCACCTTGTACACGCGCTCGACCGTCATGCCCGCTTCTTCGATCACGTCGGCGGTACCAGCTGTGGCGACCAGCTTGAATCCCATATCCACGAACTTGCGCGCGACCTCGGCCACGTGCGGCTTGTCGTGATCGGTAACGCTGATAAAGACATTACCCTGCGTCGGCAATTTCTGTCCCGCCGCGGTTTGCGCCTTGGCGAAGGCTTCTCCGAAGTTATCCGCCACACCCATCACTTCGCCGGTCGATTTCATCTCCGGGCCTAGAACGGTATCCACGCCAGGAAACTTGTTCCAGGGGAAGACCGGTGACTTCACGTAATAACAGCGGCCGGTATCGAGATCAGCTCCCCGTTCGATGAATTCCGGCAAGAACTCGCGAAGTTTGCGGCCCGTCATCAGCCGCGCGGCAATCTTGGCCAGCGGAACGCCGGTGGCCTTCGAAACATAAGGCACAGTTCGCGAAGCGCGCGGATTCACCTCGATCACGTAAACTTTATCGTCACCCGTATCGGTGTGGGGGCGGGTCCCTTCGACTCCGCTCAGGGCAGGCTCTGACCCGGAGCTACACGAAGCTCGTGGAATGGCAAACTGAATATTCACTAAGCCGATCACCCGCAGGGCCCGCGCCAGTCTGAACGTATATTCACGCATGCGGGCCAGCAGATGCTCAGGAATGTCGACCGCGGGCAGAACACAGGATGAGTCTCCCGAATGAATACCTGCCTCCTCGATGTGCTGCATGATGCCGCCGATCACCACGTCTTCCCCATCGGAAAGCGCATCGACATCTACTTCAATTGCGTCTTCCAAAAAGTGATCGATCAGCACCGGCCGGTCCTGCGAATATTCCACCGCTTCCTTCATGTAGCGGACGACGGTCTCTTCGTCATAGGCGATCACCATCGCCCGACCGCCCAGCACATAGGAAGGCCGCACCAGCACGGGATAGCCGACACGCTTCGCCCCTTCGACCGCTTCTTCAATCGACGCCGCCATCGCGCCCGGGGCTTGGGGAATTTGCAATTCATCCAGCAAGCGGCCAAAGCGCTTGCGGTCTTCTGCCAGATCAATCGATTCCGGCGACGTGCCGATAATTTCCACGCCTGCGGCTTTCAGCGGCAGAGCCAGGTTGAGTGGAGTCTGTCCACCGAACTGCACAATCATGCCCACGGGCGCACCCGACGAGGCTTCATGTTCGTAAATCGCAAAGACGTCTTCCAGCGTCAACGGCTCGAAGTAAAGCCGGTCGCTGGTGTCGTAGTCGGTTGAGACCGTCTCCGGATTGCAGTTCACCATGATGGTCTCGTATCCGTCGTCGCGCAGTGCGAACGCAGCGTGGCAGCAGCAATAATCGAATTCAATTCCCTGCCCGATCCGGTTCGGTCCGCTGCCCAGAATGATGACTTTCTTCTTGGGAGTGGGCGCGGCCTCGTCTTCTTCTTCATAGGTGGAGTAGAGATACGGCGTGTAGCTCTCGAACTCGGCCGCGCAGGTGTCCACTCGCTTGTAGACCGGCCTAACGCCGTGTTTCTTGCGCAGGTGCCGGACTTTTTCCTGCGACCCCTTCCCATTCAGCCGCCACACCCCCGCCAGCCGCCCATCGGAGAATCCCATGCGCTTGGCATCGCGCAACACTTCGGTTGGAATCGATTCCATCGGATGCTTTTCCAGCTCGAGCTGCATGTCGTTAATTTCTTTGAGCTGATACAGAAACCAGGGATCGATCGAAGTCATCTTGGCCAGTTGCTTCACCGTGTGGCCCTGCCGCAACGCATACCGCACATAGGACAAGCGCTCGGGATGGGGAGTGACCAGCCGTTGGGTGAGGATTTTCGGCTCGATTTTTTCCGACCCGACTTTTCTGCCGGTATCGAGCGCGCGCACTCCCTTGAGCAGCGCTTCCTTAAACGTGCGGCCGATGGCCATCACTTCGCCTACTGATTTCATCTGTGGCCCCAGACTCTCGTCCGCGCCGGGAAATTTCTCAAACTGCCACTTGGGAATTTTCACCACCACGTAATCCAGCGTCGGTTCAAAGCATGCGGGGGTTTTGCGCGTGATGTCGTTGGGAATTTCATCGAGCGTATAGCCGACCGCCAGTTTCGCAGCAATTTTCGCGATCGGGAAACCCGTGGCCTTCGACGCCAGCGCCGACGACCGCGAGACGCGCGGATTCATCTCAATCACCACCATGCGCCCGGTCGAGGGATGTACGCCGAACTGAATATTCGACCCGCCGGTCTCGACGCCGATCTCGCGAATCACGGCAATCGCCGCATCGCGCATGGCCTGATATTCGCGGTCGGTCAGAGTCTGGGCCGGAGCAACCGTGATCGAATCGCCCGTGTGCACGCCCATGGGATCGAAATTCTCAATCGAACAAATGATGATGACGTTATCGCGCAGATCGCGCATCACTTCGAGTTCGTATTCTTTCCAGCCCAGAACTGATTCTTCGATCAGCGCCTCATGCACGGGAGAAAAATCCAGGCCTCGAGCCAGCACTTCCAGCAGCTCTTCGCGGTTGTAGGCGATGCCGCCACCAGAGCCGCCGAGCGTGAACGACGGTCTCACAATCACCGGGAAGCCAATCTTTCCGGCGAACTCCAGGCCATCTTTTAGATTGTTGACCAGCGCCGATTTGGGCACATCGAGCCCAATCTTCTGCATCGCATCTTTGAAGAAAAGCCGGTCTTCCGCCTTCTTGATGGCGGCGACATTCGCGCCGATCAAGTGCACGTCGTATTTTTCGAGCACGCCGCCGTCGGAAAGTTCCACGGCAAGATTGAGCGCGGTCTGGCCTCCAACCGTGGGCAGAATGGCAAAGCCCGCGCCCGGCGACATCTCGCGCTCCACGCGAATAATTTCTTCCAGATATTCAAGCGTCAGCGGCTCGATGTAAGTGCGGTCGGCCGACTCGGGATCGGTCATGATGGTCGCCGGATTCGAGTTGGCCAGCACGACTTCAAAGCCCTCGGCCTTGAGCGCCTTGCAGGCCTGCGTGCCGGAATAATCAAACTCCGCCGACTGGCCAATGATGATGGGGCCAGAGCCGAGAATCAGAATTTTCGAGATGTCAGTGCGTTTTGGCATTATTGTGTCTTCTTGCGGGCGATCGCTTTAGCCAGTAATGACGAAATGAAATTCGCAAAGTTCAGTTCGGGTACGGGCTCGCGGTATTCACCTCTAGGCCCATCCGCACTGTTCGACATCAGGAAACACGTTGCATCGTAAAGCCTCTCCCGAACAAGCTTTGTGAGAAGAATCTCGTACCTTTTGGCGTACGAGGCGGACCTGAACTCGTCAAAGACCTTGAAATGAGGTTCTTGGGCCTTAACAGGACGGGTGGAACCGGGAGCATCTTCCAACAACATCAAGTACCCGAGCCATGGGCGGGCTGAAGGTTTGAACGCGCCCTCCCGGTAGGCAGCCCACATGTCGGTCGCACTCCCGACCGCCTCCTCCGTCCGATTGTTGTAGTTATTTCCAAACGACCCCACCTGAGACTTAAATTCAATGGCAGCGATCAAACAACCGTCGACAACCACAAGCAAGTCCCACTTCTTTTCCGGACGAAACCACCCTGGCAGTTCCACAAATCGCTCACAGTAAATAACGGGCCTGTCTATTCCTGACTCCTCCAACAGGTCACGCACGAGGGCGACGAAACCATCCATTTGGCTGCCGCCCGTCACCGCCGCCCTCGCTCCGGCATCGCGCACGCCAGACTTCACGGCTTGCTTCTGCGCCTGAGTCTCGCGGCTCGACCAGAAGTGGGCTACAGCCGCCCGTAACTTGCCTACAATATCTTCGTTCAATCGAGCCGCTACTCCACTAAGACTACGGGATTCGAAAAAAGCGTCGAGAGCTCGCGCTGAAGCCGCTGGGCAGCAAACTCCAAGTAGACCTTGTCGATTTCGAAATTCACGCTGTTTCGCCCGCATTTCGAAGCCGCTAGGGCCGTCGTTCCCGTTCCCATGAAGGGATCCAGCACGGTGTCACCGACAAAACTGAACATTCGAATCAGGCGCTCCGCCAGTTCCAGAGGGTACGGCGCTGGATGATCCTTGGTTGAGGCCCCAGTCAGTCCTGTCCAGACTTGCTGGAACCACCTGCGATGTTCTTCGGCTGAAATGACACTGAGGACTCTGACGCTGGTGCTTGGAGCCCGATATCCTCCTGCCTTGCGCTCCATCAGGATGAACTCAATGTCGTTCTTGATGACAGCGTTGGGTTCGTACGGTTTACCCAAGAATCCGCCTGAACCGTTCTCGACTTCATACGCGGCATTCGATATCTTGTGCCAGATAATGGGAGCCAGATTGTCAAACCCGATCTTCCGGCAGTGTTCCTGAATACTCGCGTGCAAAGGAACAACCGTATGTCGCCCATCATTTTTTCTGCGTGAAAGACATACATCTCCGACTACACACACTAAACGCCCGCCCGGGACTAAAAAATCAAAACATCTCTGCCAAACGTGATCCAACTCCGCAAGGAAGGTTTCGTAATTTGAAACGTGACCTAGCTGGCCCGCACCCGGGCGGTACTCCTTCAGCGTCCAATACGGCGGCGAAGTAATTACCAAGTGGACAGTTCCCACAGCAACACTCGACATTTCTCTCGCGTCGCCACGAATGAGCACATGTCGCGTGGGTATTCGTTCGACGGCCTTGCGGATGAGGCTAAGGAGCCTCTCGTCCTTCGCAATTCGGGGAATTGCAGTCTGAATGCCAGTCAGATGACAGAGTTCCTGGGGTAGAAAGTCGGATAGCTCCTCCGAGCTCTCATTCTTGATCTTCGGAATGGGTCTAGCACTCACCCTTTCCACTCCTCCATCATCTTCACGAAATCCTTGAACAGATAATGCGAATCATGCGGCCCGGGCGAGGCCTCGGGGTGATACTGCACGCTGAATAGCGGCAGATTCCGGTGCCGCAGGCCTTCCAGCGTCGAGTCGTTCAAATCCATGTGCGTCAGCTCCACCTCGCTCTGCGGCAGCGAATCCGGATCGACCGCGAAATTATGGTTATGCGCCGTGATCTCCACTTTGCCGCTCTGCAACTGCTTCACGGGATGATTTCCGCCATGGTGGCCAAACTTCAGCTTGTAGGTTTTTCCTCCCAAGGCAATCCCGACCAGCTGGTGCCCCAGACAAATCCCAAAAATCGGCTGCCGCCCCATGAGCCGTCGAATGTTGTCGACCGCGTAGGCGCAAGGCTCGGGATCGCCGGGGCCGTTGGACAAAAACACGCCATCCGGCTTGAGCGCCAGCACATCTTCCGCCGGAGTCTGTGCCGGGACCACCGTCACTTTGCAGCCCTCGCCGCGCAGCTTGCGCAGAATGTTCTGCTTGATCCCGTAATCGTAGGCCACCACATGAAACCGGGCCGGTTCGTCTTTCACGCCCACCACTTCGTCGGGCAAGTGCGAGCGCTCCCCGGTTTCCCAGACGTACGTATTCTTGGTGCTGACCACCTTGGCCAAGTCCTGGCCATCCATCTTCGGAATGGAATTTGCTTTAGCCACCAGTTTCGTGACGTCCGCCTCAAGAGTCGAGATCACGCCGCGCATCACGCCGTGATCGCGCAAATGCCGAACCAGCGCCCGGGTGTCAATTTCGGCCAGAACCGGAATCTTGAATTGTTCCAGATATTCCTCGGCCACTTGCTGCGACCGCCAGTTCGAACTCACGCGCGAGAACTCGCGCACAATCAGCCCTTCGATATAAGGCCGCGTGGCTTCGTTGTCTTCCGGGTTGGTGCCGTAATTGCCGATTTCAGGGTTGGTGAGAACTACAATCTGGCCACAGTAGGAAGGATCAGTGAAAATTTCCTGGTAGCCAGTGATGGAAGTATTAAAAACGACTTCGCCGTAACATTCGCCTTTGGCGCCGTAGCCTTTGCCTCGGAAGACTCTGCCGTCTTCCAGCGCAAGGATAGCCTGCATTCCTGCTCCAGGGAGTGGATTTTATAGATTGTAACAAGGAAGCAAAATTCAGCAAAGATGAATCTCGGCGGGAAGCGTTAAAAAACAAATGGCACGAAACGTTTCGTGCGCAGCATGTACTGTTTGTAGTTCTCGCCGAGGGAAGCCTGCAAGGCCTGTTCCTCAAAACGCACGCGATAGACGTATCCAAGACCGCCAAACAGCACCATCACCAGTGCGCTGAGCCAGTTAGTCAGCGCCAGGCCGCTTCCAAGGTACATCAGCATCCCGCCGGTGTAGGAAGGGTGCCGCACCCATCGGTAGGCGCCCTCCTGTATCACCGTTTGCCCATCCACCACTTTCACGTTTCCAGTGAAATATTTCCCCAGCACGCGAAAGCAATGCCGCCGCAGCCACGACCCGCCTAGCATCAAGAGAAGACCCCCAACGAACCAGCTCTTCTGCCCCCGCACCAGAATGAACCTTGGCCAGTTCGCGACGATAAACGCAAGAGGAAACCCAATCCATCCCGCAATCAGAATGAATGCCATGGAACGGTCCCGAGCCTGCCCGGGCTCGGGCCGGGCACGGGCGATCAGGCGAAACTCAGGCACGTACACAGCCAGAAATACTGCCCAGAACAGCCAGGTATAGGGTGAAACGTAAGCCAAGGGTTTGATGGCCGCATTCATGGAAGAAAAAAGCTGCGTAAGATTCGCGATGACAGCCCGTCAGATTCTAAGCTCAGCTCTCAAAGAGGAAGGCCACGAATCATCTCACTCTTCCTACTTTATCCACCGGCCAGTATCCGAACACCGCCTTGCCATAAATGTAGCTCTCATTCACCGGGCCAAAATCGCGGCTGTCGTTGGACATGCTGCGGTGATCGCCGAGCAGGAAATAACTATCAGGCGGCACGACGATTTCCGTATACGACCGCTGATCTGCGTATGCCCGGGGAACATAATCCTCCTGCAGCCCCTCGCCATTCACGAAAACCTCACCGGCCTCGATGCGAATCCTGTCTCCCGCCAACCCAATCACTCGCTTGATGAAACTTTTCGACGGATCGCGCGGGTAACGAAACACGACGATGTCTCCGCGCTGAATGGCTTCCAGCCGGTAAACAAACTTATTAACGAAGATTCGCTCCTGGTCGTCGAGCGAGGGCATCATGCTGGTGCCCTCCACCTTCACCGGCTGGTAGAGGAAGACGATGATGAATGCCGAAATGGCCAGCGAAACGATCAGGTCTCGCAGCCATACGGAAAGAACTGGCCATGCAGGTGAAGGAGTTGCTCCCCCTGCTCTAGGGGAAGAGGCCGCATCTGTATGCGGTCCGATAGGGGTAACAGGCTCCGGCATCCTAGGTTCAATTATACGGATCGCGGCCCCCGATTGAAGGTTGCTTTTTCTTCTCGTGCCTGTGGCTCTATGTCTTTGCCCACCGTTAAACAAGTCATCTCGACCGTAACTTCTTCCGGAGCAGCGATCCGGGTAAAATGCCTAGGGAGAGGAATTTGCACTTATGGTCAGACACTGGTCCGCATTGGTGTTCGTTTTTGTGCTGAGCCTCACCACCTCGACTCCTTGGGTGATTTCCCAGCAGGCCGAGCCGGTTCCGGCTTTCAACCCCGGCCCTCCAGCAAAAGGGACACACCTGCCTCCCATCCTCTTGAAAGAACAACTCTGGGGCGCCAACGCGGAGTATCCGGTTCAGACTCATGCCTACGAGCTGGCTGCCAAGATCCCATCAGTGCTCTATCAGCAACCTTGCTACTGCTATTGCGATCGAAGCATGGGACACAACAGTCTGCATAGCTGTTTTGAGAATGTTCACGGTGCCCAATGCGCCACCTGCTTGAAGGAGCTCTATTACACCTACCAGATGCATCAGAAGGGCAAAACCGCGGCCCAGATCCGTCGCGGCGTTATTAAGGGCGAATGGAAGCAGGTGGATCTACAAACCGCAGCATTGATTAATTAGTGTCAAAGCAGCAATTTCGGCTCTAAATGCGGTTTGGTCGTGACCCGCCCCAGCCGGGTCGCTTGACGGACGGGGCAAAGCCGCGTATAACCTGCTAAAACCAGCAGTTGGAAGTTTTCCACAGCTTGGAATCGACCGAAGATGACTATTGGTCATTAAGACTGAACAAGAACCCTCAAGAGCTTCCGGGTTGCAGGTAGGTGGCTTTACTCTAAGCCAAACAAAAAGGGTACCTTACGAATAAGCCAGGAAGAGTCTTGCAAATGGCGCAAAAGACCACGCACAAGAAGACGGTTGCTGAAGATCCGCGTTTTGCACAGGCTGTGCAAAACTATGAGGCCGGCCTCCGGGCAATGCAGGAGCGAAAGTTTGAAAAAGCCAAAGCTCAACTGCAGAAGGTGTTGGCTGGCCCCAGCAAAGAACTGGTGGATCGCGCTTTGGTTCACCTCAGCACCTGCAACCAACACAGCGAGCGCGCTAGTGCCCAGTTCAAAAGCCCCGAAGAGCACTACGATTACGCCGTCTCGCTGATGAACCTCGGCGATTATGTGAGCGCTCGGGAACACCTGGAGAAGCTCTCGAAGCAGGTGCCCCAGGCGGACTACGTTTTCTACGGCCTCGCGGCGTTGGACTGCTTGACCGGCCACGTGGAAGACTCGCTGCGCCATCTCGACGGGGCAATCCGCCTGAACGCGACCCTGCGTTTTCAGGCGCGCAACGATTCCGACTTCCAGAACCTGGCCGAGGATCCGCGCTTTACCGAACTGCTCTATCCCGACCCTGGTGGTGGGATATCCTCCGAACCCTTGCTGTCCGAGGACGAACAATAGAGCGTGCCCGTGACCATCAAACGGCAGCGCCCGGTGGCGTCTTCCAGGAACACGCCTCCTCGCGGCCTGAGGGTCGTCGCCATCGGCGGGGGCACAGGCCTTTCTACCCTGCTTCGCGGCCTCAAGCGCTTTGTCCTCACTCCCACTGAGCGTTCCCCCGCTCAGGGCAATGCCGCCACCATCAGCGGTCTCTGCGCTGTCGTGACCGTGACTGATGACGGCGGCTCCAGCGGCCGCTTGCGCAAAGAACTCAACATGCTTCCGCCGGGCGACGTCCGCAATTGCATTGTTGCTTTATCTGAGGACGAAGCCTTACTCTCGCGGCTTTTTCAGCATCGCTTCGTCAAGGGCTCTGGTCTGGAAGGTCACAGCTTTGGCAACCTGTTCCTCGCTGCCCTGACCTCAATCACCGGCGATTTCGGAGAAGCCGTCAGGCTCTCCTCAGAGATTCTTCTTACCCGTGGCCACATCTACCCGGCCACCACCGCCAATGTCGAGCTGGAAGCTTTAATGGAAGATGGTTCTCGGGTCCGCGGCGAAACCAAGATTACGGCCAGCAAGGAACGGATCAAAGAGCTCTTTCTCGTCCCTCCCGAGGTGGAACCGCTACCGCAGACTTTGGAAGCCATCGCGCGCGCAGATCTGATCACCATCGGCCCCGGTTCATTATTCACCAGTCTCATCCCCAATTTGCTCGTGCGCGGTATCGCTCGTGCAATTGAAAACTCTCCCGCGGTGAAGGTCTACGTTTGTAATCTGATGACGCAGGCCAACGAGAGTCTGGGATTGACCGCGGCCGACCACATTCGGGCGCTCAATCTCCATGCTCACACCAAGCGCTTGTTTGATTACGCGCTCATCAATCGCAAGCCGGCAAGTTCCGATTTAATCGCCAAATATGCCGTCGAGGACGCCGCCCCGATTGTCACGGATTTGGACGCAGTGGAAGCCCTCGGTGTAATTCCTGTGCTGGGAGACTATCTGGAGGAAGCCGGCGTCGCACGTCACGCCACCGACCGAGTCGCGCATGACTTGATGCAATTGGTGTCGCACCCGAGCCCCTAGTAGCGAATATTCAACTCGGTGTCTTGCTGGTTAATCCGAAGCTAGCAGATCCCAGGCTGGCGACGCGAGGCTCGCGGTATATTGATTCGAATGGCCAAAACAAAGACCAATAAACGCCCGGCTGCGTCTTTGCCTCAAGATGCCGGAGCTAAGAGCGTTCCCCGGCTCGCTATCGCTATCATGGCTGCGGGCAAGGGCACACGTCTCAAGTCCCGGCATCCGAAAGTGCTTCACCAAGCCGGCGGCAAACCTCTGCTTGGGCACGTGATCGCCGCAGCCACTCATGTTGTGCCTGGTAAAGACGTCTACGCCATCATCGGGTACGAAGCGGACCGCGTGCGGGAAGCCGTGGCGGCGACAAGGATCAATTTCATTGTCCAAAAAGAGCAGCGCGGTACCGGACATGCTTTGATGACGGCCAGCGAGGCGCTTACCCCGTACGATACCGTCATCGTTCTATCTGGCGATGCCCCACTTATTACGCCAGAGACCATCGCCCGGCTGCGCGATTTCCACCTTTCCCGAAAAGCCGCTATGAGCATTTTGACCGCGGTTTTGCCCGACCCCAGGGGTTACGGCCGCGTGCTGCGTGCTTCGAAAACAAGCGATGAAGTACAGGCCATAATCGAACAGAAATCTGCCACCCCGAAACAACTGAAGGTGCGGGAGATTAACTCCGGGTTCTACGTATTTGACGTTAAGCCTTTACTGGCACACCTTGGTGATCTCAAAAGCAACAATGCCCACAGAGAGTTTTACCTCACCGACATGGCATCCATTCTGCGCAAAGCCGGTGAACGCGTGGTCGCTCTTGAGACCGCCAATTCCGACGAAATCCTGGGCACGAATACCCGCGCCGAGCTGGCGGAGATCGACCAGCACTTTCGACGGGCCAAATGCCGCGATCTCATGTCTCACGGCGTCACTATCTACCAGCCCGAGACGTGCGTTATTGATTGCGATGTGACCGTCGGCTCAGACTCCGTGATTGAACCGTTCGTGCAGCTTCTCGGCTCCACGAGCATCGGCAGCGAAGCTCGCATTTGTTCCTACAGCGTGATCCAAAGCTGCGAAATCGGAGACGAAGCCCTGGTTCAACCTGGTTGCGTCCTGGAACATTCCCGCGTAGGGGCGCGCACTTCGCTTGGTCCGTACAGCCATCTGCGCCCGGGCTGCGATATCCGCGAAGGCGCGCACGTGGGAAATTTTGTAGAAATGAAAAAAACTCGCCTCGGCAAAGGATCGAAGGCCAATCACCTGACTTATCTGGGAGACGCCGAAGTCGGCGAGAACGTCAACGTGGGCGCAGGCACGATCACGTGCAACTACGACGGCGAGCAGAAGCACAAGACGATCATTGAAGACGGAGTATTCGTAGGCAGCGACAGTATCCTGGTCGCACCAATTCGAATCGGCAAAGGCGCGTACATCGGCGCGGCATCTTGTCTCACAGAGGATGTGCCGGCCGATTCTCTGGCCCTCAGCCGCGCGCCGCAGGTCATCAAAGAAGGCTGGGTCAAGAAAAGAAAGCGAAGCTCGCGCCGCACAGAAAGGCAAATAGCGCTGACGCTTCCTCTAGAAGGAATCCATCTCAACCTACTTCGAAACCGCCGCAAACAACGGTGAATGCATCAACGACTGGAATTGCTTATCGTCGCTCTTGAAGTGCATCTGCAGATCAGAGCTGTCCGAATCGACGGTCACGTTCTCCAGCGCGACTTTCTCGATCGGAGTGGCCGTCATCTTCTTGTACAGCATGCCGGCTTTCAGCAGCGACGAAAGGGTAGCGGCCGTCATGGAGTCGGAAGTCACCACATCCAGATCGAAATTCACTCCGCTCTGAAAATTCATGGTGTAGTGGGAGCCCAGGATGCGCTTCTTCAGCGATTCATAATCCGCCAGTCCCGAGGCATCACCCAGCGCCGAATGCAGCATATTCTGCGTTCCCTGCTGGTCCAGGATGGACCACACTGTGCCCGTTTCCACCGAGCCCATCATGTCGGTGATCGTGCTGTTACTGTCGAGCGTGGAGGAGTACCCGTCGCGCGCATCCAGCGCGCCTTTGATGGCGCTGCTGTCCCCAAACAACAGAGTATTGTCGTCCAGAAAATTCATCTGCATGCCACCGGGCATGTTGTAAATATCGGAATCGCGGTACTTCACCGGCTTCACTTTGTTTAACTTCATCTTCTTGAGCACCGTAGCCATGGAGAATTGCCCTTGCGCGATGCCAACGATCTTCACTCCTTGTTTGCCGCTGCGATAGGAGGCGAAGGTCAGCTGCTCAACGTCTTTGTCGGGATTGATGCCCACGCTCCTCAACTGTTGTTCGAATTCCTTGAGATTCTCCGGCAAAACCTGCTGTTTGAGCTGCATGGCCGTGTCTGAACTTTTTAAAGCCCGGTAGTCGACGCAGATGAGCTGCTGAATATCGGAAGGAATGGCCGCACGTGCCGAGCTGCCCAAAGGCACCGCCCACGCAGCCGCGCAGAGAATCAAGATAAGTCCGCAGACAAAACCATGATAAAGCTTCATAAACCCTCGATCCTTTTTGTGGTTGGATGCGCTCAGCTCGCTTCCCGTCACCTGTAGGGTTATTGTAAGCCAACCGCTCTGGAGGTCGAAGGAAACCAAAGTACCATGAGCTTTTCGCGTAAACATCTAGCCGTTCTTTGGCCTGCTAATTTGTCCTTCTGTCACGTTGAAAAAAGGCCGCATCGTTTTGTGCCAGACTGCTCGGAAACGCACCGCTTCAGCTCTTGAGGGCGGCGGCTTTTTCCCTTGTTTCCGCGATGAAAGCGTCGTCCTTCAACGATTCCAGATTGATCTCTACATTCGCCAATGCGCCTTCGATGGCCGCACTTGCCAGGGCCCGCGCCGTGATCAAGTCCGACTTCATATTCGGATTGGTGATCGGCCCGAGTTTAGCAGCGATCTCCGCTACTTCCTTGGCCCGCTCCGCCACGCCGAGTGGCACGCTGGTGGCTTGCTTCAGCGCGGTGGCAATGATTCCATCCGCGCTGGCCGACTCTTTCGCCTGCTTGTACGCCTTCATGACGGCGTCGTAAGAAGCAGCATCAGCGTCAATCGCTTTTTTCAGTTCCTCACGCAGTTGAGCCAACCGGGCGATCGCTTCGCTCAACTCACGCTCATGGTGGATGTAAGCCTTCTTCCCGCGCGACATCGAGGCCACCATGGTTGCCAGTCCCGCCGCCATCGCTCCGCTGGCCGCCGCGGCGCTGCCCCCTCCAGGCGTCGCCGTGGGCGCTGCCAACTGTTCAATAAAGGGTTCAACTCCAGCTCTCAAACCGCCAACCGCTGCTTTCCCGCCCATCACCGCACTCAAGCGGTTTTCCAAAATTAACGACGAGTCAAAGTTTTCCACCTGCAGGAACCACTCCGCCGCCTGTTCCAGCGCCTTCTTGGGAATCAGTCCCACTATCTCGCTTGAGACCGGCGTCACGCCATAACGCGCCGCTTCCCGCTTCACATATTCGAAAACGCGATGTATGGGGGTCTGTTCAAAATCTGTCAGGTTCATCGAAACCTGTGCCATTCCCCGCACCAGGAAACCCGCCCCTTTTACAAAGCGCAAGCCGCCACTTGAAAACCGCACCGCCTTCGCAACTTTCTTGGCAATGTCCACATCAGGCGTATTCAGGAACACGTTGTAAGCGATGAGAAACTTCCGCGCCCCCACTACCGTTGCGCCGGCCGTTGGATGCACTCGTGCCTCGCCAAAGTCCGGCTTTCGAGCTGGGTTAGTGGCGATTTCTTCACGTATTCCTTCAAATTGTCCGCGGCGTATGTTTTCCAGATTCTGCCGCTCGGGCGTAGTTGCCGCCGCTTCATACAAATAAACCGGAATCTGAAATCGCTTCCAGATTTCCTCGCCCACATGCCGCGCCATAGCCACGCAGTCTTCAATGGTCACGCCTTCGATGGGAATAAATGGCACCACATCGGCCGCGCCCATGCGCGGATGGGCGCCCTGGTGCTTGGTCAGATCGATCAGCTCCGCCGCCTTGCCGACTCCGCGAATCACCGCCTCCTGAATCGGCTCGCGCTCGCCCACCAGCGTGATCACGCAGCGGTTGTGGTCGGCGTCCATCTCCCGGTCCAGGAGATAGACCCCGTTGATCTTCATCGCCTCGACGATGGCATCGACCTTCGCCTTGTCGCGGCCTTCAGAAAAGTTAGGAACGCATTCGACCAGTGTCGACATACGCGAAAGGATATCACCGAAGCACCAGCGCCCTGCTGGCCTAAACCTGATATGCAAGACCGATTACTTGTCCAGGTAGTACTGCACTGAGGTGACGACCCTGACTGTCTTCATGATGCTGCTGTCGGAGGCGAAGCTGCCCTCGACACCTTCGCCGGAGTCGCCGCCCTGGTCCGCCGGCAAGATCGAAAACACGCCCTGATTGGCCTGCCGGATCGATCCGACTTTGCTCCCCGAATCCAGCGCGAAGCGTTCAGCAGCCGCGCGGGCGTTGCGTGTGGCTTCGGTAATCATGTCGGGCTTGATCGAGTTCAGCGCGGTAAATTTGTAGGTCAATCCCTGACCGGGATTGCTGTTCAGCACGATTCCCTTCTGCACCAGCTGGATGGTTTTCTGCGCGGCAGCAGCCACTTGATCGACTCGCGATGTCCTGACGGTAATCGGTTGCTCGACAATGTAGCGATGCGGCGCCCGGTTCACCCCGCCGTATTCATTCGCCTGAGTGTCCACCACCCGCACGACGCCAAGTTCAATTTCGGGGGGCTTAATGCCCTGCTGATCGAGAAAATCCAGGATTATCTTCTTGTCGGCCTCAGTTCTAGCGTAAACGGAAGGAAGATCGTCTCCTGCTTCCTTGTAAGTGAGCGGCCAGATGGCAAGGTCAGACTTTACAGTGCGCTCTACCAGGCCTTTGACTGTCACATAGCGATCGCTGAGTCGGGTTGCTTTAATCTCTGCACCTAGCACCCAGCCGCCAATAATCAACCCCAGCGCGATCCAAAATCCCAGCGCTGCCGCTCCGCGGACCGTGGTTTGATCGGTTTCAGCCATCGATACCTCCCGAGCCCTGAGCGATGCCCTATTGTGCCGGCACGAAGTCTTCCATCACCGCCTTGCGCATGAGATCGGGTGGCAGCAAGCCTTGCGCCAGGATGAAGTCATGGAATTTTTTCTGATTGAACTTTGGACCCATTGCCGCTTCCACATCTTTCCGCAACCCGATCAGCTTGGTATAGCCGTAGAAATAGCTGTTGGCCTGGCCCGGCATGCGATAGGTGTAACGTTCGACTTCCTCTTGCGCGAAAGCGTGGGATTGGACCACATCCCGTTCCAGCACGCGATACGCATCGGCGGGTTGGATCTTGCCCGCCTGCAACTCCGGATCAAGAAACGCGCGTGCCGCGCGCAAAAGCCGGTAGTCGAGAGACACTAACTGGCCTTCGAGCGGCATATATGGCCGGATGAGATATTCCGAATAAAGCCCCCAGCCCTCGACATTCGTGCTGTTGAATGCGTAACGAACCCGGGCCAGAGAAACTCCGTGTTCCAGCATGGAATCGAACTGCAACTCGTGTCCCGGACGTGCCTCGTGGGCAGTAAGAGTCCATGCCGCCGCGTCGAAAGTAAAGTCGTCATATTTCTCGGCTGAGGTTTGCCCTGGCCCCGCAGGAATGTTCAAAGGCAGAACAAACTCCCCTTTCTGCCCCGTGTTATGCAGAAACGGTGGCGGCACCATGTGCGGTGCCGGCTGCTGCGCTGTCTCGGCAGGGGTGGCAATACGAATCCGGGCCGGCCGGTCCGGCAGGGTCACGATCTGTTTTTCCACGATGATCTTTTCGATCTGCTTCAACCGATCCTCATAGAACGGCAAAATCGCATCGCCCACCAGTTGTTGCTTCTTGAGCTCGCGGATCACGTCGCGGTAATCGCTCGAGGGCAGATGACGCTGTTGCGCAATCTGCGCCGCAATCGGCTTCATTTCGGCCTGAATATCGTTGAATGCCTGATGCGCCATGGCCGCAAGCTGACCCGGCGGAATATCGATACCAAAGTCTTCGAGCGCCAGCGCATATTGCTCCGGAGGAAGACGGAAGTCGGCTCGAGCTTTGGGCAGCACGTTCGCCTTTGTCCAAGCGTCATATTCCGCGAGCTGAGTTTTCAACTTCTCATAAGGCTCCTGCCATCCGGTGAGCTGGTATTTCTGCATTAGAGCCGCAATGCCTTCTACGTAATTGGAATTGCGCCCCAGCTCGGTTTCGATCTCCGTCCGTGCCGGAAAGATCACGCCCGGCTTCGCCATCTGCTCCATGACCCGCTGCTTCAGGATTTCGGTCAGCGGCTTGTAGCCAGGTTCCAGCCCGGCATATTTGCGGATGCGGACCACCGCCGCAGGCCGGCGCTCCGACGGCGTCTGTTCATCGAGCAGAATCCGCATTCCGGCAAACACCTCGCCGCTTGCGTTCAGAAAATCAACTTTGTGGGCGCGGTCGAAATCTTGTTCGCGAAACTGCAGCTCAACTTTGCGGATCATGATCTGCAGGTCTTGCGCCACTTCCTTCTGTTTTTGTTCCGGCTGAGCGCCTTTCAGCTTAGTGAGCACGACCTCGGTCTCTCGGCGCTCCAGATCCTCATCGGCCAGCGTCGGTTGCGAAACGTCGGTATCGTATTGGCTCAGGCCCTGATTGGACCCGAATTCCGGATGATGCTTCATCTGAACGGCCAACAGCATGTTCGTGTAGTTGTTGCTGGCGGTGATCCATGCCGGACCTTCAGCCTGCACTTGTGCAACCGGTGGCAAAAACAAGATGGCGGCTCCCAGAATGAAAATAATTGTGCGGATCAAAAGTTTCTCCTTGTTGATTCCTGCAGATGTTTCTCTCTGTGTCCTCTGTGGTTTAGGTCTTTTCCGTCAGTGATGAAAGAACTTTCCCACCCCGAGCCGCACCTGCACCGTATTGATTCCCGGATTTGGTGTGGCCAGCCCGGCGTTCGAGATGTGCATATAGCGCAGCTCCACACTCCAGTTATACCGCGCGCCGAGAATGTGCGTCCCTAGCGCCGCCGCCGACGTAAAGTTTACGGTGTTTGTACCGACGGGAACGTCATGATTCGTAAATAGAGTCCCGCCATTCAGTTCCAAATACGGCGCGGTCCTGCCCCGCGTGGCAAAGTTCCACTTCAATCCCAGCGGACTGAACCCCGCCCCGTACGCCGTATTCCCGGGCTGAAATATCAGGAATGCGGGCGTCGCATCGAGCGCGTATTCAAATCTTCCCTTGAGGAACCCCGGGCCATGCGGCCGCGTCAGAATCCAGCCAAAGCGTAATCCCGCATTCCATACGCCAGTCTTCGAGGTGCCTCCTGGCACGCTATGTCCCCCGCCTGTCCACAGCTGTATTTCATGGCCACCATCCTCGGGGCGCGCCTGGGAAAATCCAACGCAGGGGAGCAAAATCACTATCAGGGCCAGCAGTGCTCGGATTAACTTTCTCGCGCGCACCATTCCGCAGTGACCCATGCTTTTTCGCAGGAGACGTTCACAATACAGGAAGAGCCGGAACAGTTTCAAACCTGCTGGATGGCCGCAAGGGCCACAGAGCAAAATGGCAGTCTAAGAATTCTCACCGAAATTTCTTCAACAACGCCTTGACCCCGCCGCTCAATTTTTCGAACAGTCCGGAACTCGGCTGGACGCCCGCAGCGCCGGTCTGTGAGCGGGCATATTCATCCACATCACTCCTCATCAAATTTGCCCGGCTCTGACCAGTGCCAACTTTGATCGGCTTGGCAACGTTGGTGAGCGCCACGGCTCCGGAACGCGCAATCGGATGGCTGCCTGACCGCTGTACCTGGGCAGTCTTATTTTGAGCATCGGACGGCGGTTTCTTAGGTTCCGTCATGGTTTCCTCCGCGGAACGAAGACGGGTCGACCCCAAGGATGGAAAGAAAGCCTGCACTCAAGCCTCCAATGTCCGTGAGGTGGCAGCAATTATCCCACGGGCCCGAAAGAGGTCCAACAGGAATCTGGGCCAAGCTTCGCCGTTACAAGCCCAGGCCTCCATCCACTACAAGAATCTGCCCGGTGATGAAATGGGGTGCAGTGGCAAAGAACATCACGGCGGCGGCAACCTCTTCGCCCCTGCCGTTGCGCCGCATGGGAGTTTGCTTCGCCATGCGTCTCATGAATGCGGCGGCCGATTTTTCTCCCAGATCAATCATGCCCGGCGCCACACAATTCACCGCGATCTCGGGCGCTAAAGCCTTGGCCATCACCTTGGTCAGCATATGCACGGCGGCTTTTGACGAGCAGTAGTGGGCATGATCAGCCCATGGCCGAAGCCCGCCCAGCGATCCCATGTTGATGATCTTACCTCGCCGCGGCCGCAGGTATCTCAGCGCCTCGCGCGAGACCAGGAACGGGCCGCGGGTGTTCGCAGCAAAGATCGCGTCCCAATGTGCCACGCTTATGTCTTCGAACGCCGCTGTCTCATAGTTCGCGGCATTATTCACCAGAATGTCGATCGCTCCCAGTTCCTTCCCCACTTCTTTGATCGCTGCTTTCACGCTCTTCTCATCCGTCACGTCACAACGCAGCGCCACCGCCCGGACACCAAAGCTACTCAGGTCGATTACCGTGTGCTGCGCGTCACGCGCAGAGTTCCGAAAAGTAATAGCCACATCCGCGCCCGCTTCAGCCATGGCTAGCGCAGTGGCCCGGCCCAGGCGGCGCGCACCGCCGGTGATGAAGGCAGCTTTTCCCCGTAGCGGCTTATCCGGTTGAGGCATCTGTGGAATTGTATCGAAACGCGCGGTGTGTAAGCGGCCTTGATTCAGTCAGTCGGCCATTGCGGCAAGCGTCCGCTCTCCAACGGGCATGCTTTGGGAAGCCATTATTTCGTTCGCTTTCATGAGCTGCTCGAATGCGCCGAATACCTTGGCATCCCACCAGCCTTTGTGAACCTCTTTCCGCATCACTTCGAAGGCTTCGGTTGACGGGAGAGCCGGTTTGTAAGGACGCTCCGTGGTCAGAGCGTCGTACACGTCAACAACCTGAAGAACTCGTGCCGTCAGCGGGATCGCTTCACCTTTCAACCCGTCAGGATAGCCCGACCCGTCCAGCTTCTCGTGATGATGGCGGATGATGGGCAAGAGCAGTTGAAACGATTTCAAGGGCGCGCAGATTCTCTCCCCAACGATGGGATGGCGCTGCACAATCACCCGCTCGGCCCGCGTCAGCTTGCCCGGCTTGAGCAGGATGGAATCCGGAACAGTCACCTTCCCAATGTCGTGCACGATGCCTGCCTGTCGAAGGGCCTTGATTTCTTGCGCGGGAAGCTGGAGATACTCGCCGAGCCGCCCGGAATATTCCGCCAGGCGTTCACAATGTCCCTGGGTGTAGGGATCTTTGCCTTCGATGCTGCGCGCCAGGGCAAACAGCACTGCCTCGGCCCGCTCCAGTTCATCGGTGAACGCTTTTTGCCGCAACAAAGACCGCACCCGGGCCAGCAACTGTTCGCGCTCCACTGGCTTGGTCAAGAAGTCGTCCGCTCCGGCTTCAATGCCAGCCACACGGTCTTTAGTGGCGCTGAGCGCCGTAATCATGACTACAGGGATCAAAGCTGTCTCGGGATTCCCTTTGATCAGGCGGCACACCTCAAGCCCAGTCATCTTGGGCATGTTGACGTCGAGCAGCAGCAAATCTGGTTGTGACCGGCGAAATTCTGCCAGGGCCAGCGCGCCGTCGCCCGCAGTCAGCACTCGATATCCCTCGATGCACAGCAGCCCCTCCAGGCCCAGCAGGCTGGATTCGTGGTCATCAGCAATCAGAATGGTGGCTGGCATGGGGCGAACAGAGGCGGGGGGGACCGCTGTGCTGCCCATTCTCTTCCAGGTTTCGTAACAAGTGTGAGATTACGAGTGTAACCAGGTGGTCACACCACCCGTAACCCTCACATAAACTTGATTCTTCTGTTCTGGGCTGAAAAGTCGACCAGCTTCTGCAGGCGCTTCCTCTGGGTTTCTTCCTTTTTGGCGCTGGACACCCAGGCTGTGGTCATGCGCCGGTAGAACGGAGGAAACTTCTGGTAATTTTCCCACGCCACAGTTTGCTTCTTGAAATGGTCTTCCAGATCACCGGGAATTTCGCTTGGCCGAGGCGCAAGTTCACGGGTGGGATCGAACACCCCACGGCCAAGAGCTGTCATCTTGCCGAAGCGAATCATCTTTCTCGCCCGTGTGATGTTAGACGCCGACCACTGGCTGGCCGCGCGGCGCGGAGAGAATCTCTGAACGTAGCGCTCCGCATCCATCTTCCTGACCACGCCATCGATCCAGCCGAAGCAGATCGCCTCCTCCACCGCGTCGTTATACGGAACGCGTGGCTTCCCCGAGGCCTTCTTGTAGTAGACCAGCCAGATTTCCTTCGCGCTCCGGCTGTTCTTTTCCAGCCAGGCGCGCCACTCGTCCCGGTCCCTGGCGTAAAAAGTCTTCACACCTGCACCCTCTCAAAGAGAAGGAGAATAACAAAACATCACTCTGGAGCCATTTGTTTTCATGCGGTATATTCTCGTGGGCGTGATGTCCGCACTATTTTTCTGCTGTCTAAGCGAATGAAGAACTTCGAGGAGACATTCGATGACCAAGATGAAGACCAGGATGATTCCGGCCCTTGCCATACTCACCACGCTGGCGTTGGTGGTGCCTTGCGCACAGGCGCAAGCCGCACACGCAAAGGTGCTGCGCCTTTCTCAAGCTACGCTCGAGGACTGGAACGACATTGGGCGCAAACTCATCGCCATGGCCGAGGATTTTCCGGAAGATAAGTACGATTTCAAGCCCACTCCGGCGCAGCGTAGTTTTGCCGAGCAGTTGCTGCATATGGCGGGGTCCAACGATTTGTTCACCTCGGTAGCCAAAGGGCAGAAGCCGGTGGACGATGAAGACCGCGCCCATTACAAAACCAAGGCCGCCGTGGTCGCCTATGTGAAAAAGTCATTCGCCGACGGCGCGGAAGTCATCAAAGCGAAGGGCGACTCTGGGATGATGCAAATGGTGGTCACCGCCGAATCGGGCGACACCGTCCCGCTCGTTGTGCTGGCGTATGAGTTGATCGAACACTCCGGCGAGCACTACGGACAACTGGTGGTCTATTACCGCGTCGCGGGGCTCATTCCTCCGGAATCGCGCCCGAAAAAATGACGGATATTTGAGAATTACAGGGTTGAGCTGCTTAGTAAATGCGGAAACTCGCTTCCGCCTCGAGTTCCACCGGAACCGGTTCGCCAGCCCTCGCCCCGGGCGTGAATCGCCATTTCCGCACCGCCTTTACGGCTTGTTCATCTAGTCCGTGCCCCAGCGGGCGTATCACCGTAACATCGTGCGGCCGGCCGTCCGTGCCCACAATGAAATGCAGTAGTACCGTACCGTTCAGCTTCATTCTTCGGGCTTCATCGTTGTAGCTAGGTTCAACATGATGGGTGAGGCGCGGCGCGGTGTCAGCGCACGGTGGAGGATTCTTCGCGCTGCACACTTTCATCGCTCCGGAAGCGGCTGGCTTCTCCTGAGCTGACAGGCCAGCCGCAATGAGCAGCAAAACCAGCGCGAAAGAGACCCGGCTAGGCATTAGTGACGGGAACAAAGTACCCGACTGACCTGATAAAAACAAGCCGCGTGCACGAGTCAGGTGGTCCAAGCCGTTGCATTCATCTGTCCTTTTGAGTCCACCGTCCAAGCTCTGCTTGGGCGGGCGTGTTCACGCGTCACGTCCCAGGATTGTTAAGATAGAAGTTATGTGTCGCAATATCAAAACCCTTTTCAACTTCGATCCGCCTGTGACCGACGACGAGATTCGCGCCGCGTCGCTGCAGTTTGTCAGAAAAATCACCGGCTTCAACAAACCGTCAAAGTCAAACGAGCCCGCGTTTCTGGCGGCGATAGATGAAGTGGCCGGCATCTCGACCCGCCTTCTCCGTTCTCTCGAAACCACCGCCCCGCCCAAGAACCGCGAGGAAGAAGCCGCCAAAGCGAAAGCTCGGGCTGCGGAAAGGTTCGGCGCGTGAAGCTGCGTTCACGCGCGCAACAAGCCAGGCCCATGGAGAGCCTGACAGCGATGTTCATTCATCACTGACTGCAGTCCATCATTCTTTGTTGAATTGTCATTCCGACGATGAGCGCAGCGAAGAGGAGGAATCCGCTTTCCGTGCCGCGAAAGAAGCGCTACTACGTCTACATCGTGGCTAGCAAGGGCCGCGTCTTATACGTCGGCATGACCGGCTTCTTGATGGCGAGAGTGATGCAACACAAAGCCGCAGAAACCGATGGCTTCACCCGGAGATACCATGTGGATCGGCTTGTTTACTACGAAGTGTTCCGTTACGTGAACAGCGCCATCGCGCGCGAAACGGAAATCAAAGCATGGCGGCGGGAAAAGAAAGTAGCACTGATCGAGGCGGCGAACCCGCTCTGGCACGATCTCGCCGCGGACTGGGGTCAGAGTGTGCCCATGCGAACAGCAGATTCCTCGCACGATAAAACCGTGCATCGGAATGACAAAGCTTGAGGTTTTGGTCTTAACTAGAAATACTTGTCATTCCGAACCCGCCTTTTGGGTGAGGAATCTGTTGTGTCTCCCTAGGTCGCTGAAAATATGCGCGCTCCTACAAATCAGCCATGCCCATAGTTCGCCCGCGCCTTACCGACTACTATGGCATCCTCATTTCACAAGCCGAGGCGGACTTCGCCATTCCTTTCCTCGACGAGGACATTCCCCTCTACCTCGACCCATTCCTGCTCTGGCGCTCCCCGTCGCAACAGGACAACGCCCTCCACACCGCCGTCATCAACTCCTTCAATCATCTCGGATACCTGGAAAAGCAAGGCAAGCACTCCCAGGCCATCGATACGCTAACCGCCCTCAGCGAGTGCGACGAAGTCGGCTTCGGTCACTCCCACACCCGCGCCGGCCACCGCATCGGCAGCGCCACCGCCGCCGAAATCCTCGATCTTTTTCGCGCCGTCCCCGAATATGACAAGCGCGGCTTCGTCCACTTCGAAGAAATTCAGTTCTTCGTCGATCACATCTCCAAAGACCGCATCAGCGACATTGCCTGCAATCTTCTCAAGTCATTCCTCATCGACTACACCATCCAGCAATGCGATCAGTACGGGATTCCCACCACCAGCAGCACAACGCCCGTTTACAGCTACCGTGAAAACAAAATCGTGGTGGAACGCAATCTCAAGCTTCCGGTCAACCCGGAAGATAGCAAGCCTATCGTGTTCGTCCCCAAACGATGGCTGCGCTTTAAGCCCTGGCTGGATTTCAACGAGTACCTCACCGAATACTTCCCCAGCTCGACGGACAAAGACAAATTACCCGCAGCCGCCGACCAGTCCAGAATCGCCATCCTCACCTACAACCGTCAAAACTACGGGGCCGTTCGCGACTACGTTGCCGCCAAAGAACGCTCCGCCGAAGACTGCAAGAACGATCCCCTCTTCAGCCAGATTCCCATCGCCTCCGCCAAAAAGAGCCTGGAGGTCATCAAGGCCCTGCCCCGGGGCACAAAAGAAGAGAGCGACGTGAAGTACGAACGCGAACTCTCCCGCCTGCTGGCTTCAGCCTTCTATCCCCAGCTCGACTTCGCCAAAGCCCAGTCTCGCACCGAGTCCGGCGTCCTAATTCGCGACTTAATCTTCTACAACAACCGCGCCCACGAATTCCTGGCCGAGCTATTCGACAAATACGACTGCCGCCAGATCGTCATGGAGATGAAAAACGTCAACGAACTTCAAGGCGAGCACATCAACCAGCTCAACCGCTACATGACCGACCAGTTCGGCAAGTTCGGCGTGATCCTGACCAGAAGGATGCCATTGCCCAAGGTCTATCGAAATACCATTGACCTCTGGGCCGGCCAGCGCCGTTGCATCCTGATTCTGGACGACTACGATCTCGAACAGATCGTAACCCTATACGAATCCAAGCAGCGCGACCCGTTAGACGTACTCAAGAAGAAGTACGTAGAATTCATCCGCGCCTGCCCAAGTTAACTCCTGAGGGTGCCCCATCCTAATCGCGTTCTGTGCGATTAGGGTGGGGATTTTCGTCAACAATGTAGCCGCGAGCGTCCTCGCTCGTGCCCCCAAAGACTTGTCATTCCGACGATGAGCACAGCGAAGAGGAGGAATCTGCTGTTTTCCTCTCAGCTACATCTGGCGGGTGCCCCATCCTAATCGCGTTCTGTGCGATTAGGGTGGGGATTTTCGTCAACAATGTAGCCGCGAGCGTCCTCGCTCGTGCCTCCAAAGACTTGTCATTCCGACGATGAGCACAGCGAAGAGGAGGAATCTGCTGTTTTCCTCTCAGCTACATCTGGCGGGTGCCCCATCCTAATCGCGTTCTGTGCGATTAGGGTGGGGATTTTCGTCAGCAATGTAGGCGCGAGCGTCCCCGCTCGTGCCCCCAAAGACTTGTCATTCCGACGATGAGCACAGCGAAGAGGAGGAATCTGCTGTTTTCCTCTCAGCTACATCTGGCGGGTGCCCCATCCTAACGGCGCGCCTTTTGCGACGTTAGGGTGGGGTAGTTGCTGACAACTGATCCTTGTTATCTCTACAATCTTTCCTGAGGCCCGACCGCCAAAGATGGACAAGAAAGAAGACGTCTGGGAATTCGAGAAGCTCGAGCAGCAACTGCATTCGTTCCTAGAAGAGATGTCTGAGCTTTCGCGCAAGAAACCTGATAGCCCCGTTAATAAGTTCAAATTGAAATTCGTCAACGGCGCTTTAGAGAAACTGAACCGCCTTCTCGGTGACGATCGCCCCTTCCAAGAGTTTCAGCTGTTTGATGTCGATGAGCTACCCTCAAACAGCGATGTCGTGGTAATCCTCGCTCAATATGCAGCATCGGTGCACCGGTTTCGCACAGACCACAGCGCCTACAAGGACTACAAGTGGTGGTGGGTTGTGAATGGCAAGACTTCAAATCTCCAAACTGACGAGCCCGAGCACTTCAAATATCAGCCAAAGTAGCGTGAGCCCGCGCCCGCGAAAGATTCCTGAAAGGGGCACGGCTTCAGCCGTGCCGACCACTGCCCCCAAAAGTGTCATCCCGAGCGCAGCAACAGGATTCGCATGGCGAATCCCGTTGCGGAGTCGAGGGACCTGCTGTTCTTATCCGGCGCGGGCACTCCTGCCCGCGAAAGATTCGTGTCAGGGCACGGCTTCAGCCGTGCCGAAGAAACCGAGCTTCGATCCCGCCCCGCATGGGCGGCACATTACCATGCGAGCATAGAAAAGCCCCGCCTGGCGGCGGGGCTCAAACACTAGGTTCGCACCTTACAAACTCATTCTCCCGCTCCCTCTCGATGATGTCAAGAAGGAACGCACTTCTCCGCGTAACCTTTGGGAGTGGCCCCGGTGAGATTCGAACTCACGACCTCTATGGTGCGAACCTAGTGCTCTATCCAGGCTGAGCTACGGGGCCAATTCACATGTCACGCCCACCTATCAGAACCTGTTTCGCACCCACGTGTTCGGACTCACGACCGCTTCCCAGCTAGATTCTCTCTGCCACCGAAGTCCGCTGACTGTGACTAATGAACATCACGACGCTCGGATTTCCCAAGCCGGGAAATCGCGGCTGCAGCATACGATGGCTGCCCCCGACCGCGAACCGACGGATCACCAGAGGCAAGGACGCCTCGGAACTTATTTGATCGAGGCCGAAGGCAACGAGCGCAGCGAGGCAGTCTTCGTGAAAGGGCACGGCTTTAGCCGTGCCGCAAGAAATCGGACCCTTGACCACGCCCCGCACGGGCGACACACCGGCCGGCACCACCCCGAGCCCACGCGCAAACTCCCCGCCCAACCCACTATTTTCTCTCGATTGTAACGATTTCCGATCGAGCCTTTGCGCTTGGCCAAGCAGGGAGCGTCATCCCCCCGGCGAGCTTTCCCGTTGGCTCGGCGACGGCCATCACCTCATATCGGGATCCGATATCGGCGTCTCCTGGCCTTCCGATGTAGGCTTCAGCCGTCCAAGCGCCGTCGGGCTTTGCCGTAACTTCTGGCTGAACCCAAAACTTAGGGCTGCTTATCGGATGCACAATTACCCAAACAGTCGCCTTTACGGGGGAGACTCGGCCGGTAACATATAGACCATGCGGAGCTTTGGTGCTTGTAGCGGGCGAGATTATGTGTACATGTGGGTTTCCGTCGAGGCTCAGGGCCTTCGACTTCTCAACGAGTACTCGCAGGTGACGATCGTAAACATGGGCTCCCTTAACTTGCAGTCCTAGCTTAGTACCGACTTCCGAGAGCAATTGGTGGAGATCGTTTGGTTCATCACACGACTGGATGTGTAGCCTGCTTAGCGGCGCCTTCACGTCAGACTTCGGGAAGCCGGAGATAAGCGGTTTTATTACTGTTTGCAGTCCCCACCGCGCCCCGAGTTCGAAGAGAACATATGTTGAGTTGAGGCTTTTTGGAGTGAGGAGGCCTATAAATACATCCGCATCCCGTATTTCTTCCCGGAGGACTGTATCCGTGTCAGCGCCGCCCTCGAGTTTGTAACCCGGAACGCTAGTACAGCGGATCGGATTTGGGTCGGACCATAAGTCCGGCAAGGCTGATTGGAGCAGGTCAATGAGCGCCGCAGCCAGGTCCTCGTCGTTGCTGCTGTGGGAAATGAAAATCCTAGGGGTGGTGCCTGAAAGTCTCTTGTCCCTTCTTGTCAGCGCACCGTCCCGCTGATGGGCGCCTTCCCCCTGACGTTGAGGCAACGATGACGCACACTCGACCGCAGCAGCATATCCGTCCTCGGTTACGCCAAAGAAGCCGTTGCTACCCCGCTCCGTTATAAGCCCCGCGTTGAGCAATTCCTGCCAAGGTCGTGCGAGAAGGAAGTCCATAACCCCAGTCTTCTCGGCATCAGGAAAGCCAATAGCCAGGTCCATCGCTTGGGGCATCGTCATATTGCCTCTGTGAAAGGTATGAGACCCGTTCGGGTACAGTGTCGCGAGCCGACGAAGCAGCAAGGAGCCCTGTTGTTGTGGGCTCAGTGCCCTTAGCTCGCTCAAGGCAGGCGCCACAGCGGCGATGCTACTAAGTTTCCATCCGTCCATAGAGGTCAAGTCCAGCGCCTCGTCTGATTGGAAGATGATAACTCCGAACACCAGAAAAAGCCCCGCCTTGCCGGCGGGGCTTTGCACGGGCGAAGCCTGTCCTGAGCTTGCCGAAGGAACGCCCGCGCCTACATCAGAAAAATCCCCACCCAAGCAAAAGAAGCTTGGGTGGGGCACCCTGCGGTTTTGATTTGCTAAGAGCCAAGAGCTAATAGCTAAGAGCCGCTTCTTAGTACATGTCTCCCATACCGCCGCCGTGGCCGCCGGGCATCGGAGCGCCCTTCTTCTCTTCCGGGATCTCCGCTACCAGCGCTTCGGTGGTGAGCATGAGCGAGGCGATTGAGCCGGCGTTCTGCAGCGCAGTCCGCACAACTTTGGTCGGATCGAGCACGCCCGCCTTGACCAGATCTTCGTACTCGCTGGTCAGGGCGTTGTAGCCGTAGTTGGGGTCCTTCGACTCCACGATCTTGCCGTGGACGATGGCGCCTTCTTCTCCTGCGTTTTCGGCGATCATGCGCAGCGGCTCGGTCAGAGCGCGCTTCACAATGTTGACGCCGATCTGCTCATCGCCCTCGAGCTTCAGCTTATCGAGAGCGGTGACGCAGCGGGCCAGAGCCACGCCGCCGCCGGGGACGATTCCCTCTTCCACGGCTGCGCGGGTAGCGTGCATGGCATCTTCAACGCGAGCTTTCTTCTCTTTCATCTCGGTCTCAGTTGCCGCGCCCACTTTAATGACGGCCACGCCGCCAACCAGCTTCGCCAACCGCTCCTGCAACTTCTCGCGGTCGTAGTCGCTGGTGGTCTTGTCGATCTGGCTGCGAATTTCCTTTACGCGGCCTTCGATCTCATTGTGCTTGCCCTTGCCTTCGACCAGAGTGGTGTTGTCCTTATCCACCGTGATCTTCTTGGCCTGGCCGAGGTCCTGGATCTGCACGTTCTCCAGCTTGATGCCCAGGTCTTCGGTGATGGCCTTGCCGCCGGTGAGAATGGCGATATCCTGCAGCATGGCCTTGCGGCGGTCGCCGAAGCCCGGCGCCTTGACGGCGCAAACTTGCAGCGTGCCACGCAGCTTGTTGACGACCAGCGTGGCCAGCGCTTCACCCTCGACGTCTTCCGCGATCAGCAGGAGCGGCTTGCCGCCCTTGGCGATCTGTTCGAGCAGCGGGAGCAGGTCCTTCATCGAGCTGATCTTCTTTTCGTGGATCAGGATGTAGGCGTTCTCGAGTGCGGCTTCCATGCGCTCGGGATCGGTGACGAAATAAGGAGAGAGATAGCCGCGGTCGAACTGCATGCCCTCGACCACGTCGAGCTGGGTCTCGAGCGTCTTCGACTCTTCCACCGTGATGACGCCATCCTTGCCGACTTTCTTCATGGCTTCGGCAATGATCTTGCCGATGGTCTCATCGTTGTTGGCGGAAATCGTGCCCACCTGGGCAATCATGTCGCCGGTGACCGGCTTGGAGAACTTATCAAGCTCGCCCTTGATGCGGTTGCCTTCCTTGTCGAGGCTGCCGCAAACCGCGGAGACTGCCTTCTCGATGCCGCGCTTGAGCGCCATCGGGTTGGCTCCGGCTGCGACCGTCTTTACGCCTTCGCGATAGATGGCCTGGGCCAGAACGGTTGCGGTGGTGGTGCCGTCGCCGGCGATGTCCGAAGTCTTGGACGCCACTTCGCGCACCATCTGCGCGCCCATGTTCTCTTTTGGATCCTGCAGTTCAATTTCCTTGGCTACGGTGACGCCGTCCTTGGTGATGGTCGGCGAACCGAATTTCTTTTCGATGACCACGTTGCGGCCCTTGGGGCCGAGAGTGACTTTTACAGCGTCCGCCAGAAGGTTGACGCCGCGGAGAATCGCTTGCCGCGACTCTTCGCCATGAATGATCTGCTTTGCCATAATTCGTTTCTCCTAAAGAAGTTTAAAAGTTCTTGTCATCCTGAGCACGGTGTTGTTCCGCGCGAAGGATCTGGGTGAGCGACCGCGCGTCAGCCCGCGAAGCGGGTGACAATAAGGCGCGACGCGAACATCCTTACTTCCGTGATCCGGCCATTTCTTTCTTGGCTGCGCCAGAGAGGATGCCCAGCACCTCTTCTTCGCGCATGATGACGAAATCTTCGCCATCCAGCTTGATTTCGGTGCCGGAGTACTTGCCGAACAGGATGCGGTCGCCTTCCTTCACATCGAGCGGACGCACTTTACCGTCTTCGTTAACCTTGCCTTTGCCGGCGGAAATAACTTCGCCTTCCTGTGGTTTGTCTTTGGCGCTGTCGGGAATGATGATTCCGCCACGAGTGGTCTCAGCTTCTTCCACGCGGCGTACCAGGATACGGTCATGGAGCGGGGTAAATTTGGCCATACTTCGAGACTCCTTTCGTTCGTGTTGCGTTGAGATTTGGCTTAAATTGCAGACATCAGTGACAAACCAAGTCAGTCGATTTGCTGCCTTGTTGGATCTGAATTTGTTAGCACTCTGATTTGTCGAGTGCTAATTGTAGAATGCCCAACATAAGGTGTCAAGTTATGGCGGACAACAACTTATTTAATTCGTTATATATCAGATAGATACGATAATATTATCGCGCGCTAATTTGATCCGCTTGATGATCCGCCCCACCGCTCATAGAATTGTTCCGCCATGAGATTGCTGGTTCTTTGTCTTGCCCTCGGTCTTGCCCTCGGCGCCGCTTTTGCGCTGCCCGTGGGTGCGCAGGATGACGAGGACAACAGCGCTTTGCTGAACTTTCTCGTCATTAAGGACTACAACGGCAAACCAGTGCGCAACGCGAGCGTGGTGATGCATCCGGTCAACAAGAAAGGTCAGCAAGAGCGGGGTGGTTTGGAGCTCAAGACCGACGCCGACGGCAAAGCCAGCTTCGACGGAGTGCCCTACGGCAAGCTGCGAGTGCAAGTGCTCGCGCAAGGATTTCAAACCTTTGGCGCTGACTACGACATAGACAAGCCTACGGTGGTGGTCACCGTTAAGATGAAACGTCCGGGAGAGCAGTATTCAATCTACGAGAACCAACAGAACGAGAAAAAGGACGACAGCAAGCCGCCGAACAAGCAATGAGCTAAAAGTTAGAACTCAGAAGTCAGAATGCAGAAATAAAACCCCTTGGAAACGCGAGCTTTTCATTCTGCATTTTGACTTCTAACTTCTGCACTCGACAAACAATCTATGGACTATCTCCTCAAGACCGAACCCTCCGAATATTCCTTTGCCGATTTGCAACGCGACAAGACAACGGTTTGGGATGGCGTATCCAATCCGGTGGCACTCAAAAACCTTCGCGCCATGAAGCCGGGGGGACGGCTGGTGATTTATGAAACCGGCGACCACAAGCGCGCGGTGGGCACGGCCACCGTGGTTTCCGTGGAAGCGACTGACCCGAAGAACCCACAGGTGAAGATCAAGGTGGGCAAAGCGCTGGCCAGACCGGTGTCGCTAGCTGAAGTGAAGGCGAACAAGCTCTTCGCCGACTCGCCGCTGGTGAGGCAGGGACGCCTGAGCGTAGTGCCGTTGAGCCCCGCGCAATACAAGTTCTTGGTGGGCGACTAAGAGCCGAGTCTGAGTTCCCTAACCTACGAAGAACGCCGAAGAGCGAAGCACTCCGAATCCTACTGTAGACCTGATTGCGTCAGCTTCACCGCGCAATAGGGATTCGCCGCTCCGCCGGCGACGTTGCACTTCTGGCCATTCATCGCGCCCGGAGCGAGGGTACTGAAGTAGATGTTGGTACCCCCATTCGACACCTGATTATCCACGATAACGCCGCTGGTTCCGCCAAGGGCGCTGGGGCCCTTTACGCATGTGGTAGTCGGCGAAGCGCCACAAGAAGGTGCAGGGAACCCTGAGGTGATGTTGGAGGCTTCGATAAAACCGTCTGTCTTGCCCACGCCGAAAAACATTCGATCGTTGGCGCCGTCAAAGAACTCGGACAATGGTGAACACTCGTCGCCAACCGTATTGTTCACCACGAAGGTATGCGATGGCGGGGAGGTAATTAGGTGGCTGCTGTTAAACGAAAACTCATACATCTCGGGATTTGAGGGCGCGCGGGGCTGCTGGGCGGTGCCCGGGAAAAATCCACAGGCCATGATGTGGCCGTTGGCGGATCCATTGAGTAAGAACAAACTGTCGAATGTCCCAGCGTGTACGTTGCCTGTGGTACACGTGCCCAAGCCATCGGAAGCGCCCAGGTCGACCGCAGTAAAAGTGCTGCCGGAGGCAAAAGTCGCAGGCAACTGATTGATAGAGCCTCCGATACCCACAAGGTCGCTGCAGCCCGTGAAGGCGAAGACTTGATCCACGGCCGCATTCGCTACATCGGTCACTAAAATTGGGGGATCAACGATGCCCGTGCCGGCGCCGTGACCCACCCAGCCGATAGTCACTCGCGCAGCCGCCACTCTGCCGGGATTATTCAAGCTTACCGCATACAAATATCCGTTCGCGTCGCCGAGAAAAATGCGTCCGGCGTTGGGGTCCTCGATTGGATCAGTCAACACTTTGCTGCTTCCGGCGGTAACTACTTTGACAGGCCAATTGCTGGGATCATTGACCAATTGCGGAGCACCGCCCCGGAAAACCGGATGGATTTTATACAAGAAGCCGTCGTCGGCGCCCACATAGGCGGTGTCGGTCGTGTAGTCGATCCAAGGCGAGGAATTCGTGCTGGCCAGGGCTGAGAACTGAATCGTCGTCATGCAATTCGCGGTGGTCGGGGCCGCGCAGGAGGTTGGGGTTTGGGGTGAGAGGACCGTGCCGTTGTGGTTCGGAGGAATCGGAATCGGCTTCGGCAACACCAATACATGGAAGTAGGACCCGGTGGTCGTGCTTTCCACAAAGGCAACCGAGTTCCCTTTTTCAGAGAGCGTAGGCGAGGTGCGGATTTGCCCTCCCGTGTGGGTTACTGTGTTGTAGGCGAAAGCCACCCAGGGCAAGCCGTTGTTGCACTTCGGCGTGGCTTCTGTGTACAGATTGTTGACCCCGACCAAATTAGCCTGCGTCCCGGAGTTAACGGTCAACGCGAAAAGCACGTAGTCCTGGTTGCAGTCCTCGGAGGTAACGGTGAACTGAAACTTGGCCGGATATTGGTTTTGTGGGACAAACCCATTTTCGAGAGAGACAGCCCAGTCAATGTCGACGGGCCGGCTGCGCGGGCTTGCAGAATGACGTCGGGCGTTACCGATCGCCACCATTCGCCGAACCAGGTTGTAGACATGTCTCGGGTCGTGAGCTCCGGCGGCCAGCGCGGTGGAAGGGTCGTCTCCCGTCATCACCACGAAGCGGGAACTCCAGTCCGTCGGAAAGCCCTGCCGGGCGCGGGTAAGCTGCACGCTGGAATTCTGTCCCGCGGGGCGTTGCGCCGAGCTGAACCTGACCGAGGCAACAAGAAGAACAACGACAATCCCGAAGAAGACTCTGGACCACTCAACCTGGGCCTGTTTCATAGCCAACTCCCCGCTTACCCTTGAACCAAGAACCCCGCCTGGGAACAATCCAGAACGAAACTGGATTCCGTTTCCCTGAGAAAGTCTTAATCTCGCCTCCCAAGAACGCTCTTGGGACGAACTTGCACTTGCACAGTTTAAGGTGGGTACTTTTTCACTATTCCGAGAATCGCAATACGGTTGTCACTTTAGTAACCCTGAGACAGGAGAGATTTGGCTTCAAAAAACGGAAGGCGAGTTCAGCGGTAGGGACTTTCTGAAAATCGCGGAACGAGGAGCTGCCGGGGCAAAACACAGTCAGGAATTCTTGCGATTGAACTGGCAGTGCTTCTGCGTAATGCTGATTTTACCGCATGCTAGAGCCATTGTTTCGAACACGCGCTCGTACCGGAACGCTGGTTTCTGATACATCTTTTTACCGGTTTTTGGGGGTTGGCTTGCGAGTTTTTCGCCCGGCGTTTCGTCTTTTTTTGTCATTCCACAAGCTCTCCTCACCACGCACAGAGCCCCTTTTGTGAGACCAGTCTACAACAACTAATCGTCGGCCAACCGACGTTCAAGCCCCGGTCGCTGGAGAGTAAACCTGCGAAAAGTTTCAAGCGACTAGCTCAATGACTTTCTTAGTTCTCGTCGCAAGATTTTTCCCGAAGCTGTTTTGGGCACGGCATCGACAAAGAAAACTTGCCGCGGTTGCTTGTAGTGGGTGAGGCGGTCAGCGACAAAAGAACAAATTTCTTCCTCGCGCTTTTTGTCCGAAGAGAAGCCTTCACGCAGGACGACGAAGGCGACGGGAATCTCGCCAGCTGCAAGATCAGGCTTGCCGACCACGCCACAATCGCGGACGCAGGGATGCTCCAACAGTACCGCCTCAACTTCCGCGGGAGCGACCGGGAAGCCTTTGTACTTGATCATTTCCTTACGCCGATCCACTACACAGAAGAAATCCTGCGCATCGCGGGTAACGATATCGCCAGACCAGTACCATCCGTCGCGAAGTACGGCAGCAGTGGCTTGCGATTCTTTCCAGTAGCCGAGCATAAACTGGGGACCACGCATGACCAATTCGCCTGGTTCTCCGCAGAGAGCTTCTTGATCGTACTCGGCCAGCACACGGCATTCGGTTTGCGCCAGGGGTTGGCCGATCGACCCGGGCCGGTAGAGTTCAGGCTCAAGAAAACCCAGATGCGTTACTGGCGAGGCTTCGGTCATTCCATAGCCCTGGCAGACCAGGATGCCGGTGAGTGACGTAAAGCGCCTGGCCAGTTCGGGAGCAAGTGGAGCCGCTCCCGACTTCACCCAGCGCACGCGATGGTTCCTGGGGAATTGTCCCTGTTCCGCTGCGTGGCACATCGCACTCAACGCGGGCGGCACCGTGGGCATCATGGTCACGCCCTGCTCGGAGACAAGCGACATCACCTGAAGAACTTGAAAGCGCGGCATCAGCACCAACGTGGCGCCAAGAGTAAGAACGGGGTTTAGCATCACATTCAAGCCGTAGATGTGGTAAAGCGGCAGGAAGCACAAAGCCACATCGGCCTGCGAAAGTTCCGTAGCCCGCGGCCCGATGAGCTGGTAGATGTTGGCGACCAGATTGTAGTGCGACAGCATGACGCCCTTGGGCAGTCCGGTGGTGCCGCTTGAATAAGGGAGAGCGGCGATGGTCTGCTCAGGGGACCGGTCTGGCTCTGGCAACGAAGCATGAACTGGGTGCATGAGATTAGAAAATGGTTCGGTTCCGCAGGCGACCTGGCGCGTGGTGTAAATTCGGCGGAGGTTCGGCAAGCCCGCAAGATTGATACCCTCAACATTCTGCCCGTCGGTGATGAGCATTGTGGCGCAGGAATTTTCCAGTTGATACCGCACTTCGCGTTCGCGATAGGTTGGATTGAGCAGAGTAGGCGTCGCGCCAGCCAGCATCGCGGCATGGAAAGCGGCGCAGAATTCCCAGGAGTTGGCAAGAAAGATGGCCACTACTTCACGCGGTTTAAGACCCGCAGTGATCAATCCGCGGGCCGCCGATTCGACGATTTCCCCGTATTCGGAATAGGTGAAGCTGCGATTGCAGGACGAATCGATGATCGCAGTTTTCGACGGAAAGCGGCGGCAGCTCTCCAGAATCACGTCGTGCAGAAAACGGCCGGCCGGATCGGCGTAAAGCTGAGTGCGCAGCACGGGACGAGATTGTAGCTGAATCGAGGATGGAACAGAGCCTCCGGGTTGACCGAACGATCTAGTTGGCCAGCTTGCGCAGGAACTCTTGTTCATCCATTCGGTACTTAAAAGCTTTGTGTCCGTCTATGAATACGACCGGAACTTCATCTGTAAACTGGCGGCGCAGGTGATCATCGGTGTCGACGTCGATTTCGTGCCAGGTAAAGCCGCCACGCCGGTGGAGCTTGTTCAGCGTTTCCTTAACGATCTCGCAAAGGTGACAGCCCTTGCGGGAATACACAACGACTTCTCGGGGGGCGGGCATTGGCCGCAGTTTAGCAACTTAGGCCAGTGTTTTCCAGCCTTTAGATCGAACCGGGGGAGGAGCGATTCATGCGATCGGCACAAATCATTCCGGGCATTCTCAGCATCATCAACATTCTTGGCGTCTCTGCTCTGGCACAACGAAGTTCACCGTCGCCTGCCCAGAGCAAACCCATCGTGATTGCCGCGAGCATGATGCTCGATGGCAAAGGCCACGTGCTACACGACACTCGCATCAAGATCGAAGGCTCAAGGATTGCTGCGATCATGCCGAACGACGATCCGAAAGCCGAACCGGTGGATTACGACTTGCGCGGCCTGACAGTCTTGCCTGGCTGGATCGATGCGCATGTG
Source organism: uncultured Acidobacteriota bacterium (assembly GCA_963759395.1). Taxonomy (GTDB): domain Bacteria; phylum Acidobacteriota; class Terriglobia; order Terriglobales; family Acidobacteriaceae; genus CAVWZH01. The sequence goes on from CAVWZH010000007.1 coordinate 2,746,318, forward strand.
CACATCACCTGGAGCTTTGGCCCGGACGGTAAAAATGCCGGGCAGGGTGGGACAACCCAGGAGGCCGGTTATGCCGCCGCCTCGAATGCATGGCTGACATTGATGGCGGGGTTTACAACGATCCAAAGCGTGGGCTCGCCCACTGATGTTCCCTTGCGGGATGAAATCGCGAAAGGCATGCTCCCCGGGCCGCGCATCCTTACGGCTGCCGAGCCGATCGTGGGGCGAGGTGAACAGACGGGAACGCCGGATGAAATCCGCGCTTTCGTGCGGAAGCAAAAGGCGGCCGGCGCGGACCTGATCAAGATCTACGCATCGGGCGGCATGACCCGGGGCACGATGACGATGTCCCAGGAGCAATTGAACGCGGCCTGCGACGAAGCCAGGAGACAGGGCCTGCGCTCGCTGGTGCACGCCTTTCGAGATGCCGTCCGTGCCGCAACTCTGGCCGGGTGCACGGAAGTGGAACATGGTCTTGGGGCGTCGGACGACGATCTGAGATTAATGGCCGAACGGGGGACGTATCTTGACCCGCAAGCCGGGCTGCTGCTGGAAACCTATCTCGAATACAAGGACAAATATCTAGCCGCGCCCTACTACACGGAAGAGGGCTTCGCGGCAATGAAAGGGCTCATCCCGGCACACCAGGAATTCATTCGACGCGCGGCGCGCATTCCGGGGCTGAAAATTGTCTACGGCACAGACGCTGTGGCTGGGGCTCACGGGCGTAATGCGGAGGATTTTATCCATCGGGTACGCGACAGCGGAGTGGATCCCATGGCAGCGATGGTTTCGGCCAACTCACTGGGAGCGGAAGCACTGGGTATGGCCGATCAGATCGGCTCGATTGCACCCGGCCAGCAAGCGGACATCATTGCGCTTGATGGCGATCCCCTGAAAGACATTACTGCCGTGCGGCGCGTGGTGTTTGTAATGAAGGGCGGCGTGGTTTACAAAAACGCTGCTCGCGGCGCGATTCCCGCTTATGCCGGCGTGCAGCCTTGATTCGACAGGACCAGGGTTCGAGATGACTTCTAGTAGCCTTCTTGTTTATTCACCATGCCGAGCAGCGGCTGGCCGGCTAGATAGCGTCGCATATTCTCGGACATGAGCGCGTAGTGCCGGTCCCAAAGTTTCTCGCTGAAGCCGGCGGTGTGCGGCGTGATCAGCAGATTGTCGAGATGCCAGAGAGGAGAGTCAACCGGCAAAGGTTCTTTATCGAAGACATCGAGAGCGGCTCCGGCAATCTTGTGGCCGCGCAGCGCCTCAATCAGAGCGCCTTCATCGATGAGCGGACCGCGGCCGACGTTGATGAGATAGGCGTCGCCTTTCATTGCAGCAATTCGCCCGGCGTTAATGAGGCCGCGCGTGGAAGGCGTAGTCGGCGCCGCAAGGACAACGTAATCGGATTGGGACAGCATCTCGTCGAGTTGCGCGCTTGAATAAACCTGGGCAATATTCCCGGGACTTTCCTTCTCAAGATGTTCGCGCACCGCGATCACCCGCATGCCCAGTCCAGCGGCGCGGCGGGCCACTTCGCGCCCGATGCTACCCAGACCCACCAGGCCAAGCGTCGCGCCCGAGAGTTCGCGAGGTGGGGGATGGGATTCCGAGATCGCCGCCTGACCCCAGTAATGTTGCAACTGAAACCGTACCGCCTGAGGAATACGCTTGGCCAGGGCAAACATGAGCCCCATGACGTGTTCCGCGACCACCGTGCCGTGCACATCGCGGGCGTTGGTGAGAATCACATCGCTATTGATGAGTTCCGCAAACATGAGGTGGTGGACCGCAGCGGCGGGGGAATGAATCCAGCGAAGTTTTCGCGCCAGCTTGAACTGTTCGGGACGGAGCGACCAGGTCATGAGCACTTCGGTTTCCAGGAGCTGGGCCTCGAACTCGGCATATCTGTTGAGAAGAATGACTTCCGTATCAGGAAAAGCCTGCCGCAGCCGCTCTGCGAACCAGGCAGGAATGCTCCACACCCCGGAATGTTCGTGGCTGACTAGAAGAAGTTTCATGCAATTATTTTAGCCAGCCTGCGTTCCTCTGTGCCCTCTGTGGTTATTCCTTTGCCAAAGGAACGCGCAAATCGTGTCCGGTCATTTCCTTCGGCTCTTGAAGGCCCAGCATCGCGATAATGGTGGGTGAAATATCGCGCAGTGAGCCGCCGGGTTTGAGCGTGAATTTCTTGGCATTTTCCGACACGACGATAAAGGGAACGGGATTCGTGGTATGCGCAGTGTGCGGGCCGCCGGTGGCGGGATCGATCATCATTTCGGCGTTGCCATGATCGGCCGTAATCAGCATGGCTCCGCCGTTGGCTCGGACAATGGGCTCGATGCGGCCCAGACAGGCGTCGACCACTTCAACGGCCTTTACCGTCGGCTCGATCTTGCCGGAGTGGCCAACCATATCGGCGTTGGCAAAATTGACGATGATTACGTCAAAGTTGCCCTCTTCGACCGCCTTCACGACAGCATCGGCAACTCCGCTGGCCGACATCTCAGGCTTCAAATCATAGGTTGCGACCTTCGGTGATGGCACGAGCACGCGCTCTTCCCCGGGAAAGGGCTGTTCGACGCCTCCGTTGAAGAAGTAGGTGACGTGCGCATATTTTTCCGTCTCCGCCACGCGCAGGTTGCGCAGATTGGCCTGAGCCATCACGTTGGCCAAGATATTGCTCAGCGATTCCGGCGGAATGACGACCGGCAAACTGAATTTCTTGTCGTACTGCGTCATGCAAACGTAGCTGAGATTATTCGGGACCCGGTCGCGCGGCATAGTCGCGTCAAGATCTTCCGCCCCCGGCAGATCTCTGCCGCCTTGGGCGTTCAGTCCACTGTTTCGCGCCAGCGCACGAGTGATCTGCCGCACCCTGTCAGCGCGAAAGTTGAAACAGATGCAGGAATCCTCATCGCGAATGGTGGCTAGTGGCTCGCCACGATTATCCACACAAACGAAGGGCACGATGAATTCATCGGTCGTACCTTTGTTGTAGGAATTCTTGACGCCTTGCACGGCGTCCACATATTTTCCGCCTTCGCCATCTCCGTACACCATGGTGTTGAAAGCCCTGAGAATCCGCTCCCAGCGGCGATCACGATCCATGGCATAGTAGCGGCCGTTAACGCTGGCGATCTTGCCTGTGCTGTATTCACGCATCTTCTGCTGCAGCTGTTCGAGATATCCAGCGCCGTTGGTGGGAAGCGTGTCGCGGCCATCCATGAAAGCGTGAACGAAGACGCGGTCGACACCTTGCTGCTTGGCCATTTTCAGCAGGGCGTAAAGGTGGGTCTGATAGGAGTGGACGCCGCCGTCGGAGCATAGGCCGAAGAGATGCAGCCTCCGGCCACCGGAACGCGCGTTTTTCATGGCCGCGACAAGAACGGGATGAGAAAAGAACTCGCCATTCTGGATCATCAGTTCGATGCGTGTGCTGTCCATGTGCACAATGCGCCCGGCGCCAATGTTGAGATGTCCAACTTCACTGTTGCCCATCTGGCCATCGGGCAGGCCGACATATTTGCCGCTGGTGTGAATCAGAGTGTTGGGATACTCGCGCAGCAAGCGGTCGTAGTTCGGCTTGCGCGCCAAAGCGATCGCGTTGGCGTTAGTCTCGGCGCGATATCCCCAGCCGTCGAGGATGATGAGGACAAGAGGTTTGGGACGAGTCATACGCTCCTAGCTTTTGGCTCTTGCTCTTGCTTAGCTTCCGGGTTGAACGATGTGGGCGCGGGCGCCCCGCCGTGCGCTTGTTGAATATGCAGCGCGTCTCACTTTTGCGGCGTATCGCTCTTCTCCTCCGCACGCTTCAGCGCGGCGTCAACTTCCGCCTGGATTCGCGGATACACCGCCTGCATAGTCTCCGCCGTTACCGCGGGCATCTCGTGCAAAAACTTCTGACCCGGCGGAGAAGCGTAAAAAGCCGTCAATGCGTCGATGTCAGATTTCGTAAAGTGCCGCTGGTAGACCGGGATCATGTCGTTCAACATGTCGTCCAGCGGAAAACTCTTGATCAGGTCCTCCGCTTGGCGGTCCATGCGGGCCAGATCTTCTTGGCTGATGTTCGGACGCCGTTTCTTTAGCTGCTCGCGGTTCATACTCTGCATCTGTGCGAACAACTGCTGCATCATCTGCCGCGTTTGCTCCCGGCTTGCCATTACGTCAAAGAGCTTCTGGACATCTTCTTTGGAGGCTGCGTCCGGAGCGGTGGCGACCGTGGTTTGCGCACCGGCGTAGATCGAGAAAGCGATGAGACAGGTGGGCAATATGAAACTCGTTTTCATGCGACGCTCCGCTTTTAAGATGGCTTTGTTCAGCCCCGGTAATTCAGCGCCTTGATCCCCAAGAAACCTGGCCGAATCTCCCAACTCTTCTTCAATCCGCAACAACTGGTTGTACTTCGAGATGCGATCGGTGCGCGATGCAGAGCCGGTCTTGATCTGCCCCGCGCCCGTGGCGACAGCGAAATCCGCGATGAAGGTATCTTCGGTCTCGCCGGAGCGATGCGAGATGACCGACGTATAGCCATTCCGGCGCCCGAGATCGATGGCGTCCAAGAGTTTCGCTCACTGTGCCGATCTGGTTCAGCTTGATCAGGATGGAGTTGGCAATCCCCTTGTCGATGCCTTCGCCGAAGATCTTAATGTTGGTCACGAAGATGTCGTCGCCCACGAGTTGAATTTTCCCGCCCAGTTCTTTGGTCAGGTTCTGCCAGCCATCCCAATCTTCTTCGGACAATCCATCTTCCAGCGAGACGATCGGATAGTCATTCACCCATTTCGCCCAGAAGCGAACCATATCGTCTGAACTTTTTGCCGATTTGTCCGATTTCTTGAAGACGTACTTTCCATCCTCATAAAACTCGCTGGCCGCCGGATCGAGCGCGATAGCGATTTCCACGCCGGGTTTGTATCCCGCCTGCTGGATGGCTTCGAGCACAACCTCAATCGCTTCGACATTCGATTTCACCGAAGGAGCGAAGCCGCCTTCATCTCCAACCGCAGTGTTGTAGCCCCGCTTCTTCAGCACACCCTTCAGGGTGTGGAAACACTTCAACGCCCCAGCGTAAAGCCTCAGAGAATGACTCGGCGCCGACGGGCATGACCATGAATTCCTGGAAGTCGACGTTATTATCCGCATGAGCGCCGCCGTTGAGGATATTCATCATAGGCACGGGCAACGTGTTCGCGCCGGCGCCGCCGAGATACCGGTAAAGTGGAAGGCCGAAGGCATTCGCCGCCGCCCGCGCCGCCGCCATGGAAACCGCCAGAATGGCATTGGCGCCAAGTCGGCCTTTGTTTTCCGTGCCATCGAGTTCGATCATTTTGTGGTCGAGCGCGCGCTGGTCGGCAGCGTCAAAGTTCGCCAGGGCTTCCGCAATTTCGCCGTTTACGTTCTCCACCGCTTTGAGCACGCCTTTGCCCATGAAGCGCTGTTGGTCACCATCGCGCAGTTCGACCGCTTCGTGCTCACCGGTGGAGGCGCCACTCGGCACTATAGCGCGGCCCTGAGTTCCTTGGGCGAGGGTGACTTCTGCTTCAACCGTAGGGTTGCCACGCGAGTCGAGCACTTCGCGGGCGTGGATATCAGCGATATTCATTGCAGGCATGATTGCGTCCTTTGATTCACGTTTGAAGTGGAAAGTGGTGATTATAAATCAGCGGCCTCATCGCCGGGATTGATGAAGCACTCTTAACCTTTCGCCGCCCATCGATTTCCGCACTACACGGATGAAGTTCGCCCAACAAGCTAACTCCGATGGTTCCCTTCGTTCATCAATTGTTGTTCCGCTCTCGTCGCTCGTTTACAGTCGGCACAAGATTGAAGCACAAGGTCGCAGTAGAGGGATCGCGAGCCAGTCCCAATTCTGCTGTGGCACGTTCCACGGGCTTGACCAAATTCAGGAGGCAACATGAAGCGACTTTTACAATCGATCGCACTAACCGTATTGGCGGCGGCGGCTTGGGCACAAACGTTGCCCGCCTTCACGCCCATGAGAGTCAAACTGGAAAATACACTGACCACATCGACGAACCAGGCGGGCGACCCGTTTTCGGCGCGCGTGATGGAGGCGGTATCGCTGGACGGCAAAACTGTCATCCCGGTCGGCGCGACGGTCGAAGGACGGGTAACGAGAATCACCAATCCGCGCAGAATTGCCGGCAAGCCGACGATCGGAATCTTGCCTGAGACTGTCGTCCTGCCCAGCGGCGAACGCTATCTCCTCAACGCGACCATGGTCGACACCAGCATTCGCAACGGCAGCGACGTGAATACTGAAGGCCAGTTCAAAGGCAAAGGCATCGACGGCAAGGACTCAATCCAGATCGGTATGGGGAGCGGCGGTGGCATGTTAGTGGGAGGCCTGATCGGTGGGGGACCCGGAGTGCTGATCGGCGGAAGCGTCGGCGCCACGCTAACGGTGGCCCACTGGCTGGGCAAGAAGCGATCGACGGAACTGCCTGCGGGCACGGAGCTGGATTTGGAACTCAGCCGTCCACTGACCATGACGGGAGCCGTTGCGGGTCAGTAGGTCAATGCAGTGGCAGTGATCAGCGGCTACAGACTGGCACTCAACACTGACTGCGTTACGGATTTAGATAACACCAGTTGTCAGTTCTGTGTTCTCGGTTCTCATGGCGGCGAATCGGGCCGCCTTTATTTTTTACGGGGCCAGCGCCGCCAGCTCTGCTTCACCCAGAAGCCGCAATTCCAGCCATCCTTCCACGGGAAGTGCATCTACCGGTAGGCCGTTTTGCCAAAGGCTGAAGCGCAGACGAAGGCGCGTCGCTGGGCTGCTGGATTTGACTCCAGTATTTGTCACCAGCCAACTCAACGGTAGTTTGCACTCAAAATTGCGGCCCAAGGCCACGGCAACTTCAGCTGCCGGCTGCGAGGAAGCCGCCAGCACCTTTTCTTCTCCGATGGCGCTCACCTTCCAATCGCGAATTCTGCCCGTATCCGCGCGCGCGTCGAGCCGCAGAGCACGACGCGGCCGCGGCTCGTCGGCAGCCCACGACTCAGCGTTGAGAACCAGGTCAAACTGCGTGGCAGGGACGGTGTCGCCGACAAAATCCAGCCTCCCGTAGACGCTGGTTTCATCGATCCCGGCATAGATCGAATCCAGCAAAAAGAGCTTGCCATGCATCGCGCCGGCGCGGCGATCGGCGGTATAAGCAGCCGCGCCCATCCATTCGAAATAGCGGATGCGATCGCCCGTGACCCGGGGGTGAATGTAAGCGGTTTGCGGCTGGAAAGAAGGACGGAATGCACCGCTGATGATCGGTTGGGCCAGGTAATCGGGAGGACGGGCGCCCAACGCCTGATAGACATTAGACAGGTGCTTGCGATACAGCTCATCGAATTCCCGGTCGTTCGCTGAATGATGTTCGGGGCCGTACCACCAGTTCCAGTCGCTCCCCTCGGCAATCAAGAGTTCCTCGAAAGCGAATTTGCGCTCGGTTTCGCCAGCGCTGGCCGCGGCCTGAGTATAGAAATTGCGCGCATGAAACAGGTAATCCCAGGAGCGGTTGTCCTCGGGAGCGCCGATCCAAACATTGAAATTAGCGTGAATCCAGGAGCCGGGAACCAGCGACTTCAGTTTGGGTTGCTTGGTGTGGCGCGCGATAGCCTCGGACACGGTGACTGCTTCCATCGCAGGTTCGCGCTGTAATCCGTCGTAGAAGCGCCGCAGGAAATCCCGTCCCGATCTCGGGTAATACTCCCAGGCATTTTCGCCGTCGAGAATTACGGGAACCATCGCGTCAAGGCCTTGATCGAGTACCGGCTGTGCTGCTTGCTTAATGTTCTGGATAAGATGACCCGCAGCATCCTGAGGCGCCATCCCTGAATAGACGAAACCGACTAGGTCAGAGATTGTGTGATCGCGGAAAATCAGCCGCATCTCAGCCGGGCCGTTTTCGTAGTGGTGAATGGTGTAGAGCTTTTCGGCAGCAGGCGCAGCGAGACGGCCGTTGCCGTCGCGGGCAAAATCGATGCCCAGTGTGCGCCCGAGTACACCTTCGTCCGTGGCCATCCATTTCACGCCGAGGCTGTGGGCAATGGCGAGCACTTCCTCGGAAACGCTACCCTCAGAAGGCCATACTCCCTGTGGGCGGGTTCCAAACAATTCCTGATGCAGGTTGAGCCCGCGCAGCAACTGCTCACGGGCATCTTCCGGATGGCGAAAGCGGTTCTGAGGCAGAGGCAGGCCCGGAGCAGAAATTGCTCCCTGGTTGGTGTCGCAGACCAGCGGCAGGATCGGGTGATAGAAGGGGGATGTGGAGATTTCGATTGACCCTCGCTTGGCCGCTTCGGCGTGCGCGGGGAGCACACGGGCCAGCAGTTCCCTCTCCAGGCTGATCACAAACTTTTGCTCGTCGAGCGAGTAGTTGTGCCCCTTGTGAACCAGGGCCGCGACGTCCGGCTCTTCCAGAAAGAATTCGTCGAACCACGCGATTTGTGACAGTACTTGAAGGTCGGTGTAATCCTGGGGCTGAAAATACCGTTCTGCCCGCTCCGACGATTCACCGGCGCTGCGGAAGCGCTCCCACAGCTCGCGATACCGCGGATATCGGCCAATCAGGTGATTGGGGTTGGCCTGAAACAGATATTGCAGGGCGAACCGGCGCTCTTCGGGGGTAAGGTCTTTGGCAGGTTTGGCCGCCACTTCCAGAAACGGATCGTGCGCCGTGCCTGCCACATAATCCTGGATCTGCGTAATCAGCGATGGTACCAGGTTGAATGTTTGATGAACTTCAGGGAATTCATCGAGCAGTTTGACCATCCCGTAGTAGTCTTTAAGGGCATGCAGACGCACCCAGGGAAGACGGTACTCACCCGTAGCCAGATCCTTATAAAAGGGCTGATGCTGATGCCAAAGGACAACGACGCGCAGAGTAGGCATGATTAAAGAGCATCAGTCTAGCATGTGAAGTTTTCCAGCTAACTAAGGTCTCGGGCTAGATTCAGCCGTCAGCGAGGGTTGCGGTCGGGACAGTCGCGCGATTACCATTCGCTAGCAGCTGCGGACCTGCGGGAGGTGCCATCGATGCCGCCGTTGGGGTTCTTTTTCCCAGGCTTCTTCGGCATGGGATTTGTCTTATATTTTCTCCCCTCGATTGTGGCCCTGGCGCGGCAGAAGCGCGATCTTGTCTCCATTCTGTTGCTTAATTTCTTTCTTGGATGGACGGCAATCGGATGGGTGGTGGCGCTGATCTGGGCGGTGAAAGTAGACACTCCCGCACCAGTTCGTTAAGAACCGCAAATTCCAAAGACTTGGGAGAGGGATGACAAACCAGACCTTACAAACGATTCCCAGCCGCGACATCAGCCTGCTGACCGATCAGGATTTGTACCTCTTCAATCAGGGCAACCACTATCGCGCCTATGAAAAATTGGGGGCGCACCTGATCTCGGCGGCGGGAGAATCCGGCGCTTGTTTCAGCGTATGGGCGCCTAATGCGCGCGAAGTATCAGTGGTCGGAAGCTTTAACGGGTGGAATCTTGCCACGCATCCATTGGCGCCGCGAGGCAGTTCCGGGATCTGGGAAGCCTTTGTCGCCGGGGTCGAAAAAGGCGCACTTTATAAATTCCATATCGCCTCGCAACACCATGGCCACGTTGCAGACAAGGCCGATCCGTTCGGCATATGGCAGGAGAAACCGCCACGCACCGCGTCCGTCGTGTGGGATTTGAATTACGAATGGGGCGACCATGAGTGGATGAGCAACCGCGGCCCCAGGAACTCACTGCACGCGCCCGTCTCCACTTACGAAGTTCATTTGGGTTCATGGATGCGAGTGCCGGAGGAACACAATCGCCCGCTCGGGTATCGCGAGATCGCGCCCAAACTCGCCGAGTACGCGCAGCGCATGAACTTCACTCACATCGAACTCCTGCCGATAATGGAGCATCCGTTCTACGGGTCATGGGGTTACCAGACCACCGGTTATTTTGCCCCCACTTCGCGATATGGCACACCCCAGGATTTCATGTATTTTGTCGACTACCTGCACCAGCACGGCATAGCCGTAATTCTCGACTGGGTTCCTTCGCACTTTCCTTCTGACGGACACGGGCTGGCGTATTTCGACGGCACGCATTTATTCGAACATGCGGACTCTCGAAAAGGATTTCACCCCGATTGGAAGACCCACATTTTCAACTACGGCCGTAATGAGGTTCGCAGCTTCCTGCTCTCCAGCGCCATGTTCTGGCTGGAGAAATATCACATTGACGGGTTGCGGGTGGATGCGGTGGCTTCCATGCTGTACCTGGATTACTCCCGCAAGGAAGGCGAGTGGATCCCGAATAAGTACGGTGGTCGCGAGAACCTGGAAGCCATAGATTTTCTCCGCCAGTTCAATGCCGAGGCCTACAAGGAACACCCCGGAATTCAAACCGTCGCAGAGGAGTCGACCGCTTGGCCGATGGTGTCGCGGCCCATTTATGTCGGAGGTCTAGGGTTCGGCTTTAAATGGGACATGGGATGGATGCACGATACGCTTGCCTATTTTTCTCACGACCCGATTCACCGGCGGTTCCACCACAACCAACTCACGTTCCGGATGTTGTATGGATTTACCGAGAATTTTGTGTTGCCGCTTTCCCACGACGAAGTCGTGCACGGCAAAGGATCGCTGATTGGCAAAATGCCGGGAGATGAGTGGCAGCGCTTTGCCAATCTCCGGTTGCTCTTCGGTTACATGTATGCCATGCCCGGCAAGAAGCTGCTGTTTATGGGGTGCGAGTTCGGGCAGGTGCGGGAGTGGACGCACGACACAAGTCTCGAATGGCACGTCTTGCAGTATCCACTCCACAAAGGATTGCAGACCTGGGTGGAAGCTCTGAACCGCACTTACCGGGAACAGACGGGGCTGCACGAATTGGACAACGATCCCGCCGGCTTCGAGTGGATCGATTGCAACGACATTGCAGCCAGCGTGCTTGCCCTGTTGCGCAAGGGAAAAACCACCCAGGACGCGGTTTTGATTGTATGCAACTTCACCCCCGTGCCGCGTGAGGACTACCGGGTAGGGGTGCCACATCCAGGATACTGGCGCGAACTTCTGAACAGTGATGCTCAGGAATACGCCGGCAGCGGGTTGGGAAATCTAGGGGGGTGCCAAGCCGAGGCTATTCCGGCCCACGGGCGACCGTATTCGCTCCGTTTGACGCTACCCCCGTTGGGTGCCCTCTTCCTGAAAGCCGTATAATCGTCATTCGCTGCCGACCAATCGGCACATCCTGCGCCGCGGTAGGCCTAACCGGTGGCAAGCACCGAACTAACAAGCCCGTGACTTCCAGTCTGAAACCGGGTTAACCGCCGCCGACAAATCGCCCAAGCACCTGAGTGTTGGCAAGCATGGTTAAATCTCCTGGGGGAGGGCCTGCTCGCTTCCGCCAGAGGCGAGCCGGGCGATTCGTTGCTACGGTTACCCTAGCACTCCAATTGCCAACCCTGGGCTACAGTGGCCAAAACCCATGCGTCGCATGCTATGCTCGGCCTAGCTATCCAGGCAGCACAGAATGCGCATCCTCACGCGCTACATCTTGAGCGAAGTGATCTCTCACGCCGGGATCGGCGCCGCTCTATTTACTTTTGTGCTGTTCACCCGGGACTTGGGTCATATCCTGGACCTAATTGTCCGCAACAGCGCACCCCTGCCCAGTGTGCTGGAATTGCTGGCTCTGACTGTACCGCTGACGCTCACTTATACGATTCCAATGGGGGTGCTTGTCGGCATCCTCATTGGGCTTAGCCGCTTGGCCGCCGATAGCGAAATTACGGCGATGCGGGCCAGTGGAATCGGCGTTTGGACATTTCTACGAGTCATTTCTCTGTTCGCGGTCGTGGCCTGGTTGCTGGCTTTGGCTAACTCCGTCTACGTGGCTCCGGCGTCGCAGGCGGCCTTGGTACGGCTGCAGGACCGCCTCAAGAACTCCCAGGCGTCTTTTGAAGTCCAGCCGCGGGTTTTCTACGAAGGATTCCCCCAGCTCGTGCTTTACGTGCAGGACGTGAAGAATGCGCAGGGAGCCGCCATCTGGAAGGATGTCTTCATCGCGGACATCAGCACGCCTGCGGCGCCCCGCATTACGCTCGCCCGCCAGGGCATTCTGGTAAGCGAGGGGCCGGACACCTTGCATCTGCACCTGACGAACGGCTCAACCCACGAAACCGATCCCAGCGATCCCGACCGATACCAGATTTCGACGTTTCAGGAAACCGACATTCCCATTCTGATGCGCCCGGCCGAGACCAAAGACCAGGAGTCAACTCCTTTGGGCGAACTCCGAACCTGGGAGCTCCCGGTACAGGCGCGCCGTACTGATGCCACGTCAGCGCGCTGGTACTTCATCGAGTTCTACCGACGCTTCGCCCTGCCGACTTCATGTCTAGTGCTGGCCTTGGTGGGCATCCCTCTTGGATTGTCCTCAAAAAAGGGCGGAAAGTCGGCGGGCTTTGTGCTGACCATTTTGCTGGTGCTGGCCTATTACCTCGTGACCCTGATCGGGGTTTCACTGGCGCGCCAGGGCAAGGTCTCGCCCGCGGTTGGCGCATGGCTGGCAAACATTACGTTCTTCATGGCCGGAGCTTTTCTGCTGTGGCGGGCAGAGCGCAGGCCGATCGATCTCTCGGTGTCGCGCTTTAGCTGGAACCCCTTGCAGGCGCGATTGAGAGAGGGCAGTAAGCGCCTGCTTCGTTCCCGGCCGGAGGATGCTTTCGAGCGTGCCGCCAGCCGGCGGAGGGTGTTCAGCGCCCGCTTCCCTATCATTCTCGACGACTATATCTTGCGCGATTTCTTTCTATACCTGGTCATGATTGTGGCTTCATTCATTGTGCTGTTGCAGGTCTTCACCGTCTTCGAACTCCTCGGCGACATTTTGCGCAACCACATTTCGCCGCTGGTCGTAGGAGATTACCTGCTCAATGTCACCCCATTCTTTCTCTACAACATCACTCACCTGTGCGTTCTTCTGGCAGTGTTGGTGACCTTTGGCTTGATGCAACGCTCCAATGAAATGACCGCCATTAAGGCCACGGGGATCAGTATCTACCGCGTGATCGTACCCGTCCTGGTGGCCGCGATGCTGCTAGCCACGGGCTTGTTCGCCTTCGACCAGTTTTATCTCCCTCGGGCCAACAAGCGGCAGGACGCCTTGCGTAACCTGATTAAGGGCAAACCGGCGCAAACCTACTTGAATCCCGACCGGAAATGGATTTTCGGCGAGCATTCGACCATTTACTACTATCAATTGTTCGATCCCGACCGGAACCAGTTTGGCAGTCTTGCTGCTTTTCAGTTCGACCCGGCAAATTTTCAGCTCGTGGCCCGGGTCTATGCTGATCGCGCACATTGGGAGGAAAGACTGCAACGCTGGGTTTGTACGCAGGGTTGGGAGCGTGATTTTCATGGGGTGGCGATTGCCGGCTACCGGACCTTCGATGTGGCTACCTTCAGTGCCATTAACGAGCCTCCCGGGTATTTTAAGAAAGAAGTCCGGCAGTCCTCGGAAATGAACTATGAACAACTGCGGCGTTACATCCTGGACTTGCAACAGAGCGGATTCGACGTGGTGCGATTGAAAGTGCAACTGCAAGAGAAGGTCGCCTTCCCTTTGAGCGCTTTGGTGATGGCGGTGCTGGCGGTTCCGTTTTCCCTCTCCAGCGGAAAAAGGGGTGCGCTCACGGGCGTGGCCACAGCGGTTGGCATTGCCGTGGTGTACATTACGCTTTCTCGGTTGTCCGAATCCATGGGGAACGTCAGCCAATTGCCGCCGTTGCTGGCGGCCTGGGCCCCCGAGGTCATCTTCGCCCTGGCGGGCGGTTACTTGATCCTGCGAGTACCTACCTAGGCGTGCACCCCAGGTTATCTCGCGATGACAACCGTAGGCTCCCCGTTAGTGATAAGCGGTGGCGGAACTACACCCAGCAAGCCGACTGTGGAATCGAAAGAATAGCTAGAGACAGTGGCGGCGCCACGGTTGGCGACGAATACCAAATCCAGTGTGCCGCCCGTGGCCGTAATCGTCGTTGTCCCTGTCCGAATTGTGATCGAGACGGGGTTCGCTCCCGTCGAAATAGTCGCCGCCGTGTTGGGTGTCAAGCCGCCTGATCCAGTGCTGATCCTGAACTGAGAAACTTGATTTCCCTGAGCATTCACCACGAACAGAAATTTGCTGTCGGAGCTAGCCGCCATGGTTAAAGGTCCCAGGCCAGCGGGAAAGGGTGAGCCCGTGATTTCGGTGAGAGTTCCATCAGCCTGGTTGGGATTGGTGCAACTGGTCAGTACCGTGTCACAAACGGCGAAGCCGGAAACGTTACTTGAACCAGAATTAGCGACATAAAGAAATCCCCCGTTAGGAGCGATGAACGCTCCCAGCGGCGTGGTGCCGGTGTTATAGGAACTCTGCTGAACCAGGGTAACATCGGTGGGACTGGCGCCAGTCTGAACATTGTATTGCGTCACGGTATTTATCGCGCTATTGGTCACATATAAATAGTTACCGTCTGACGTGACCGCGATCCCAGACGGTCCCGTGGCAACGATGTTCGAAGTGGGAAACGGCGATCCGGCCACTTCGGTGAGCGTGCCGCTCGTGTCCACAGCGAACACCGAGATGTTCCCCGTCCCCACTCCGTTGACCGTTCCGAAATTGGCGACAAACAAATGAGTCCCGGCCCCATCCATGGCCATTCCCATCGGACAGATTCCGGTCGATGTGCTTCCGCTTCCAGCCGTCAACGTGCCGTCGGAATTCACTGTGTAGGTACTGATACTGCCGACGGAGCTGCCATCACAGGCATTGGTGCAATTGGCTCCGCCTTGAGGAGGGCAGCAGCTTACCCCTCCCTGGGAGCAGGGATTTGTGTTCAGGACGAACAGCGTGGTTCCAGAGGGAGCGAAAAGCGCCGCAACCGGCGCAGAGCCGGTGGCCGCAGTGTTGTTGATGGTGGTCAGGGCTCCATTGCTCAGAGTGATGGGAAACGGGGTAATACTGCTGTCTCCACTTGTGGCAACAAATAGTGTGCCGTTCGGCGATGATTTGGACGAACACCCAATTAAACCCAGCAGCGAGAGCATCAGTGTCACACCCGCGAGAAGAGCGAACCTCATCCCCATTCTTTCTCCCTGCCTTCTGCAGCCGAAAACCGAAACGGCCGAAGAAGACGCAAACTGACCCTCATTTGTGTATCAGGAAATACCCAGGAAGAGCAAACCTCGTCAGCTAGTTTGAATCCAGGTGCAACAAGAAAGTTGCCTGTTTTCAACTTCTCTGTGATCGAACAATGACTTCCGCTGCTTCGTTTGATGCCGGCGTGCGACTCATTTCGGCCGTGCTGCCGCCGCTGCTCCGCGGCAGGTGGATTTCAACGATCAATCCGCCCTCAGGCCGGTTATGTGCAATCACCGTCCCCCCATGCAGGCGAATCGCTCGCTCGGCGATAGCCAGGCCCAACCCGACGCCTCCGGTCTGGCGGCCGCGTGCGTCGTCTACTCGATAAAACGGACGAAACAGCTTGCCCAGCAATTCCTCGGGCACACCCGGGCCGTGGTCGACAACCTGGATGATGGCCTGCGGCGAATCAGCTCCCATGATCGGTTCGAGCTGAACTTGAACATTGGTGCCTTCACGCGTGTAGCGAATTGCATTGCGTACGATGTTTTCGATGGCACGATGCAGCAGAATTTCCGAGCCCATCACCGTGCAATCTTGGACAATGGTCGGCTCCACACGGCAGTGGCGCATTTGCGCTTCAAAGTCGGCGTCTTGGGCGATCCCCTCGATCAGAGGGCCCAGATTCACCGGATCTTTCTGGGTTGATTCGCTCCCATTCTCCAGACGCGCAATCGCCAGCAGGCTGCCGATCAGTTCGTTTAAACGTTCAGCTTCGAGTTCAATGCGCTCCAGAGCGGCTTGTGCCTGCGGCCCGGACCGCTGACGAGCGAGCGCCAGAGCGACATTGAGGCGCGCCAGGGGCGAGCGCAGCTCGTGAGACACGTCGTTTAACAAGCGTGCCTGGGCACTCACCGACTGCTCCAGACGCTCGGCCATGGTATCGAAGTCGCGGACGAGTTGCGCGATCTCATCCTTCCGCCAGGAACTTGACGCATCGCCCACTCGTGCGCTCAGGTCGCCATCCGCCAGACGCCGGGTGGCCGCGCGTAAGCGCACCACCGGAGAAGTAAGGTAATGGGCCAGCAGATAGCAGACCAAACCAGACAAGACAATTCCGATCAGGATGAAGAGGGTCGGCACCCCCTCCGGTCCGAAGGGCCCAGGCGGCAGGACGATGAAGACGCTGTAGCGGTGTCCGCTGGCCGAGGTAATTAGCTGGTGCCGAAACGGACTGGGTGTGAGGCGCTGCCAAATGTCCCGCGGAGGCGGCACTTCTCCCCGCTTCATGGGATCGGCCCAGTGAGGCAAAGGGCGTCCGGAAACCTCCGTGCCCTGCTCATTGAACAACAAAACGCGGACGTGCAGAGACTCACGGACGTCATCGAGGTACCGCCGCAGCGGTGTCTCCCCGCTCTCTTCATAAATCTGTATCGCGGTCGCCAACACTTTGGACTGTTGCGTCTGCCAGGCCGCGAAATCACCCCGCTGCTGCACCGCCAGGGTGACCAGAATGGCGAGCAAGAGGAACAAAGCTTGCGCCACCCAATAGAAAAGAAAAATCTTGAGAAACAGGCTTTTCATGAGGTGCCGTTCCCGTTCTTTTCCTGGGGACGGGCAAAGATATAGCCTACGCCGCGGACCGTCTTGATGTGATCGCTGTTGCTGTCGGAGTCACCCAATTTTTTTCGTATTTTGCTCACGTGCATGTCAATGCTGCGATCAAAGGGTGAAAACTTTCGGCTAAGGACCATGTCGGTCAGACCGCTCGCGGGGCACAACTTGTCCCGCTTCGCGCAGCAACACCTGCAAAAGACCAAACTCCACTGAAGTGAGCTCCACGGGCTGGCCTTTGAGCAGAACAATGCGCGTTCCCGAATCGAGTTCGACATCTCCAACCCGCAGAATTTCTGACGGCGTCGGAGTTCCACTTTTCTCCGTGCTTCTGGTGCGTCGAAGAATAGCACGAATTCGCGCCACTAATTCGCGGGGATTAAAGGGCTTAGGCAAGATAGTCATCGGCGCCAATCTCCAGTCCCACTATGCGGTCCACATCTTCACCGCGGGCGGTAAGCAAAAGTACGGGGATGCGGGACTTAGCGCGGATGCGCCGCAGCACTTCAAAACCATTGAGTCCGGGCAGCATTACATCGAGGACAACCAGCAGATGATCGCCGCTGAGCGCGCGGTCCAGGCCACGAAGACCATCTACCACGGATTCGACACTAAACCCTTCAGGCGCCAGGTACTCCGCCACCAGGCCGCACAGCTCCCCGTCGTCGTCAATAACCAGAACGCGATCCACAGCTTCCATTCTAGTTCTAACCCAACTAATCGGATGCCGGAGTAAAGAATTGTCAACCCTTCGGAGAGTAACTCTTTACAAAACTTTACTCCGGTTGACCGACTCTTTACCGCCAGTGGGATTGGGGAGGTGTTTGTATTATGCGTACGAGTACTCCCAGAGTCGAAGGCCGGCAACAGGAAAAACCGGAGGGAAATCATGAAACACAGTCACTTCAAAATCGCGGCAATCGTTTGTGTATGGTCGGAGGCCCTGGCAGCCGCGGCTCGCACTCTCACAGACGTTTACTCGAACCCACATGCACGGGCACGGAATGTTCGGTGGCTCGATGATGGGTTTTCACGCTCGCGCACTCAACCTGACCGACGACCAACGCACCCAGATGAAGAGCGTGATGGCCAAGGAAAAGCCTGCTTTGAAGCCCCTGTTCACTCAACTGGCGACAACCCGACAGCAAATCCGCCAGTTGGAGATGAGTGACACCTTCGATGAAGCGAAAATACGGGAACTTGCCACCCAGCAAGCGCAGACGATGACGGAACTCACGGTGCAGCAAGCGCGGATTCATTCCGAGCTTTATCAGCTCCTGACACCCGACCAGAAAACGAAGTTGATGCAGATGATGCAACAGCGACAGCAAAGAATGCAGCAACATCTGCAGCAACAATCACCCGCACAGAGTCAATAGACGGGATGGGCAGACTAAATGCCGCCTGGTCACCGCAAGGCTCACTGGGTTGCGGTGGCGCATGGTAGGGAATCCGAAAGAGGATGTGGTATGGAAAAGATTTCGTCAGATCTGATCAGCGCCAGCGGATTCTGCCTGATGAGTTGGCTGGCCTTTCTGATAGTGGCATGCGCCGTTGCTTTTCGTCGCGACTCGCTGTAGCGTTTGCCGAAAACTCCTGGCGACTGACTGCTTTGTTGAAAAAGGGCACGGCTTATAGCAGCAGCAAAACTGAAGCGTGTGCTGGTAGAATCGCATCTACTGAAAGCACATGCTGCCCAAGAGCCTTCGCCCCCTTTTCCCCTATTTCAAGAAATATTGGCGCGGCTACGTGCTGGGCACGATTTGCGTGTTTTGCAACAACGGAATCTGGGTGCTCTTCCCCCAGGTCATCCGCCGCGCAGTCGATGGCATGCTGCAGGGCGTTACCCGTCAGAAGCTGCTGACTTACGCCCTTTTGTTGCTTGCAGTTGCCGCCGTAAAGGGCATTTTTCAATTCTTGACTCGCTGGGTGGTGATCGGCATTTCCCGCGAGATCGAGTTCGACCTGCGCAATGATCTTTTCCGCCATCTCGAAAGCCTCTCCTACTCCTACTACCAGCGCACCCGAACTGGCGACATCATGGCACGCGCTACCAACGATCTGAATGCGGTGCGCGCGCTGCTAGGGCCAGCCATCATGTACTCGGCCAATACCGTTGTCTTCACTGCCCTGGCCGTGGCCTTCATGCTTGCGATCAGCCCAAAGCTGACGATTTATGCGTTCCTGCCGTTGCCGGTGGTGAGCATTGTGGTGCAGTACTTCGGCAAGCGCATTCACGAGCGCTTCGAGCGGATCCAGGCGATGTTTTCCGAGATTTCGGCCCGGGCCCAGGAGAATTTCTCTGGGGCGCGGGTAATTCGCGCCTACGTGCAGGAAGAACCGGAAATCGCGTCGTTCGAGACTTCCAACCGTGAATATATTGCGCGCAGCTTGAAACTAGTCCGCTTGATGGGCATGTTGTGGCCCACACTCGAAACCATGCTCGGCATGGCGATTGTGCTGGTGTTGTGGCTGGGAGGACGCGAGGTCCTCTTTGGACGAATTACTCCGGGTGATTTCGTCGCGTTCAACACTTACATGGTGCAACTCACTTGGCCGATCATTGCTTTAGGGTGGGTCATCAACATTTTCCAGCGCGGCACGGCTTCCATGGGACGGATCAACGAAATTCTAACGGAGAAGCCAGAGATCCAGGACGGACCCGAAGTCAGAATTCCAAGCGGCGGGAATGTACTAACGAATGCGCCGGCGCCTACATCGATTCAGGGTGCAATTGAGTTCCGTGGAGTGAACTTTGCTTATAACGGCACGGTGGTTCTGGACGACGTCAATCTGCGGATTCCGGCCGGCACAAGCTTGGCTATCGTCGGCCCTACAGGGTCCGGGAAGACCACATTAGTGAGCCTGATCCCGCGAATCTACGATACTGCACCGGGAACCGTGCTGATCGATGGTAGGCCCATTCGCGAGTATTCGCTCGAGTTTCTGCGGAAGCAGATCGGCTTCGTGCCGCAGGAGACTTTCCTTTTCAGTGAAACGATTCGCGAGAATATCGCCTTCGGCAAGGAAGATGCCACGGATGAGGAAGTGCGTGCTGCGGCCGAGGCCGCCAACATCGCGGCAGACATTGAGGAATTTCCCGATGAGTACCAGACGATGGTCGGTGAGCGGGGCATTACACTTTCCGGCGGGCAGAAGCAACGCACCGCCATCGCGCGGGCCATCATCCGGAATCCCAGAATTCTGGTTTTAGATGATGCTCTTTCCAGCGTCGATACCCAGACCGAGGACAAGATTCTTAATCATTTGCGTGACGTGATGCAAGGCAGGACCACCATCTTCATTTCGCATCGCGTCTCCACCGTACGGAACGCTGACCAGATCGCTGTGTTGCACGGCGGACGCGTGGTCGAACTGGGCACGCACGACGAACTGCTGGCGCGCGACGGCTATTACACCGACCTGTATAACAAGCAATTGCTGGAAGAAGAACTGGCTCAAGTCTAGTCAAAGACCGCACCGTGGGGCGGCGGTTGTCATTAGTTATTTGTCATTTGTCATCGAAATTTGACAAGTCCGCCGGCAGCTAAGCGTCCTCTTCCGTGGTTAAATCTTTACATGCAGCGGGTCATGACCCCGGAACTGCTTGACACCGATTCCGGCACAACTGCCGAAATCGCAGCCTCACTTGTCGATCTACGCAACATTAATCGCTGGTTCGGAGGCGTTGGGACAACCCGCTGGATGTTGCGCAGGGTCGCCAACCGGCTCGGCGTCTCCACGCTGTCTATGCTGGAAGTAGCGGCCGGCTCCAGTTATGTGCCGGAAGCGTGCCGACAGAGCCTCGGTGGGTCAGGGTTGAAATTGGACATCACCTTGCTTGATCGGGCACCATCACACCTGCAAAACGGAGCTCGGGCAGTTGCGGCCAACGCCCTAGCGCTTCCCTTCCGTGACTCAAGCTTCGACGTGGTCAGCTCTACTCTATTTGCGCACCATCTGAGTCCTGAGGAGCTTGTCAGGTTTGTCGTTGAAGCGCAACGTGTCTGCCGCAGCGCCGTGCTGATCAACGATCTGATCCGGAACCCTCTTCATCTCGCCCTGGTCTATGCGGGCCTGCCTTTGTTTCGCAGCCGGCTTACTCACCACGATGCGCCGGCTTCAGTTCGCCAGGCCTACACTTTGGATGAGATTCGTTCTTTGCTCTCCCGCAGTTCCGCAGGGCAGGTGGAGATCTATCGTCGATACCTGTTTCGCATGGGAGTGATTGTCTGGAAAACCTGACGATTCTTGATGTGAAGGACAGAACGTGTACGACCTGATCGTAATTGGCGGTGGACCGGCAGGGACGTCGGCAGCAATTCATGCCGCGCAGGGCGGTGCCCGGGTTTTGTTACTCGAGCGCGGAAGATTTCCCCGGCAGAAAGTTTGTGGCGAATTTGTGTCGGCCGAATCGTTGGGTTTGCTCAGGTCTCTGCTGAACCCGCACTCTCAGGGTCTGCTACGCGAGGCCATCGCCATTCCGCAGGTCCGCGTATTCCTCGATGGGCGAGCGCTTCGGGCGAAGGTCGATCCCCCTGCCGCGAGCATAGCGCGCTTTGACCTCGACGCTGCCCTATGGTCCTCCGCAAAACACGCGGGGGTGGATGCGCAGTTCGAGACAGCACTAAGGGTTGCGGGAGCTGGGCCATTTAGAGTCGTTACTTCTGCTGGGCAGTGCGAAGGCCGGGCGCTGGTCAACGCCTCGGGCCGGTGGTCGAATTTGAACAAGTCCCCACGTGACGGAGCTGGACGTCAGAAATGGCTTGGCTTGAAAGCCCATTTCGCCGAGCAGTCGCCGCAAGCTTCGGTCGATTTGTACTTCTTTGACGGAGGCTATTGTGGAGTGCAGCCGGTAAGCCTTCAAGACGACGATGCACCTCACGGCCGCGTCAACGCCTGCGCCATGGTGCGAGCAGATGTGGCCACGACGCTGCCTGGGGTGTTCGCGCTTCACCCGGCACTGCGCGAGCGAAGCCGGAGTTGGCAGCCGCTTGGCGATCCGGTCAGTACGTCTCCGCTCATCTTCCAGCCACCACAAGCCGCGAGAGACGGAGTTCTGATGGTTGGAGACGCCGCCGGATTCGTGGATCCCTTTGTGGGAGACGGGATCTCGCTTGCCCTGCGCAGCGGCAGGCTTGCGGCACAGTGTCTGGCCCGCTACTTTGCTGGCGAAACCTCCCTCTCCGAAGCGGTAAATGAGTATTGCAGACAGTACGAGGAATCGCTATTGCCAGTGTTTCGAACTTCTTCCTGGATCCGGCAGGCGCTTCGCTTGCCAAAGGTTGTCCGTCAACCAGTGCTCTCTGTCTTGGAGAAAAACCCAACTCTTACGCGGCAGTTGGTGCGTGGCACGAGGTGAACATCGGATTCACTGGAACCTGTTTCCCCACTCAGTCTCGAGGTTCGGCGGCCGGGTCAAGGTCTGCATCACCACGCAATACTGTTCAGTTTTCTCTCGCAATCCACGCAGTTGTTCGGGGGTTGCCTGTGGCGCCAGAACATCAAAATGGAGACGAATGCTCTCGAAGCCGACGGGCACGTCTTTTGCTATGCCCAACGTGCCTCGAAGATCCAAATCGCCTTCGACCGTGACCGCAATGCTTTCGGTGGGTATTCCCATCGCCGCAGCCACCATCTGACAGGTGATCTGCGCACACGCCGCCAGCGCGCCCAGCAGAAGATCCCCGGAACAGGCTCCGGCGCCGGCGCCGCCGACTCCCTTGTGGGCTTCGGCTTGGTAGATGGCGCGTCCCAGATCGACTGAGCAGCTGACCGGAACATCGGCCTGGGCGCCTTTTGCCCGCAGCGTGATATGCGAGGCGCTGGGGTCATTGCGGTATTGCTCTTTCAGCGGCTTCTGCAGCGATCGAAGATCCATGACGCTCTCTTTTCTGCGCGTTAGTTCTTAAGAATTTTTCGCCCGACGGAACAACTCCGGTTGAGCCTTCTTGAAGGCGCTCCCACTGCATGCTAGCATCTGTTTCACGTCTGGGGGGATGCTCGTGCCCAAGTTTGTCATCGAACGTGAAATTCCAGGAGCCGGAAATCTAACCGACGCTCAATTGCGGGAAGTCTCACAGAGATCGGTCAGCGTTCTGAAGGAGATGGGGCCCGCTATCCAGTGGCTCCATAGTTATGTCACCGGCGACAAGGTGTACTGCGTGTACCTCGCCCCGGATGAAGCGACCATTCAGGAACATGCCAGGCGCGTGGGCCTTCCCGCCAATCGCGTCTCCGCGGTACGCCGGCTTCTTGATCCGGCAAGCGCAGAGTAGTGCTGGTTAACTCTGGCGCGCCGGGATCCACTGTTATTGCCACAGACCCGCGCTAATGCGAGCCAGAAGCCGCCTGCGGCATTAGTACTTCCTCAATCGCTTTCTCGCCCGGCATGGCCCAACCTTCCAGCCATGCCGTCGCGCCGACGGTATCAGTCAAAGCCTGCCGTGCAGGCTGCAGGCTTGCTTCCAATTTGGCTTGTTCCGCCGAGGAGAGCGGCGCGCCAATATTTTGGCGCAGGGCAGCCGCCGCGCCCGCCAACCGAAGCGAACGTTCGACATCCAGTTGAGCAGCAGCTGAGCAGGCGAAACACTCCAACAGGCGGGCGATGCCTCGTTTGTGTCCCAGTTCCTGAAAAGTTCGAATGCTTTCTCCATACAGGGAATGCGCACTGGCGTAATCCCGTTCTTCCTTCGCCAAATTTCCCAGATCGGCGAGCGTACCGGCGATGCCCCAGCGGTCGCCGAGTTCTCGAAAGATTGCCAGGGCGTGTTCGTACAGCTCGCGGGCGGCTGCAGAGTCGCCTTGATCGCGAGCGACGTCTCCCTGGTAATTGATGGACCAGGCAATGCCTGTCCGATCCCCCAGTGCCTGGAAGATCGAGAGACACTCCGCATAGAGGGAGCGAGCGCGGGCGTAGTCGCTTTGCAACTTGACGACATTGGCCAGATTACTGAGCGCCCGAGCAACGGCCTTTTGGTCGCCCAATTCTCTCCACAACCCAAGAGCAGCTTCGAACAGCACGCGCGCATCCTCGACGTCGCCCCGGTCGCGATGCAGGACCGCGAGCGCGTTCAGACAGACCGCGACGCCAGCTTTGTCACCCAATTGCATCGCAATGTCTTGACTTTCGTGCAGAAGCGAATCCGCCGCGGCGTAGTCTCCCTGCTCGCCCGCAAGCACGCCGGCGGCAAAAAGAACCCGCGCCCGCACCTTGGTGGGGGCTGCTGCTCCGGCAAGCTCAAGCAGCTTGTCAAGCCTCGTCCGGCCTTCGGTCAGATATTCGCGCATTTCCCAAAAACGAAACAGCGCCGCTCCCAGGCGAAGGCCCCACTCGGCGTCTTCGGTTTCCGTCAGCCACTCCAGTGCGGCGAGAAAATTGTCATGTTCGACCGTGAAGCTCTCCAGCCATCCGGCCCTTTCCGCGCTGCCCTGGTCGGTAGCCACTTCTTCCGCCAACACCAGGCAATACGCCGCATGGCCCCGTTTCGTCGCGGCCTTCTCGGCGCTCGCCTCCAGTTTTTCCGTAGCGTACTCGCGAATGGTTTCGAGCATCAGGAAGCGCGATTCCCCGTTCGCTGATTCCACCTGCTGTACCAGGCTCTTGTCCACCATAGAGGCGATACCGTCGAGCAGGTCCAAATCAAGATCGCCCTTTGTATCGCACACCGCTTCTGCGCCCTCCAAAGTGCATCCCCCCACGAACACGGACAATCGGCGAAAAAGCCTCTGTTCGGCCGGGCTCAGCAGATCGTAGCTCCAATCCATAGCCGCGCGCAGCGTTTGCTGGCGCTGCGGCAGGTCTCGGGAGCCCCCCGTCAATAACTGCAGCCGGCTCGCCAGGCGCGTCAGCATCGCTGAGGGCGAAAGAACTTTGACCCGTGCGGCGGCAAGTTCGATTGCCAGCGGCAGACCATCCAGCCGGGCGCAAATCTCAGCGACGGCCGCCGCATTCTCCGGGTTAAGTTCGAAATCTGGTCTGGCAGCGAGCGCGCGCTGGACGAACAACGTAACTGCAGGGCACTGCGCAAGGAGCTCAACCGAAGGGATGGCCAGTGAATCGGGCAGGGCAAGTGGTGGTACCGGAAATTCGTGTTCCCCATACAGGTGCAGCGCGGCGCGACTCGTAACCATGATTTTCAGACCGGGACCCATGGCCAGAAGCTCCGCCACAGTCGGGGCCGCCTCAATCAGGTGTTCGAAATTGTCCAACAGAACCAGCATCGGGGCGTGCACCGAATCCTGCAGATTCTGCTTCAGAATTTCGAGCGGCGACTGGCCTCCAGCTTCCCGGATCCCCAGCGCCTGCACGATCACGGAAACAATCAAGCTCGGATCGTTTAGCGAAGACAGCGGAACAAAATGAATACCGCCGGAAAAGTGCTCCACCAACCCACTCGCGACCTGTACCGCGAGGCGCGTCTTGCCGATCCCGCCTGGACCAGTGATGGTGACGAGGCGCACATCCTCGCGTAGCAGGAGTTCTCTTCCGGCAGCGATTTCGTTCCCCCGGCCCACAAAACCGGTGCGCTGCACAGGAAGATTGGGTGGGCGTCTCTCCACCGGCTTAAGTGCTTTGTCTGAAAAGCGGTCGCGAATTGCCGCAAGCTCCCGCGCCAGATCTCTGGTCGATACGTAGCGCTTGTCGGGTTCTTTGGCCAGGCATCGCTCGATCGCCCAACACAGGGGTGGCGGTGCGTCAGGATTTTGCTGCGCTATCGGTCCCGCTTGTTCCTTGAGAATGGCGACCATAGTCTCAGCCACCGTGCTTTTCAGAAAGGCGTGTTTCCCGGTCACCATCTCATACAGCACCAAGCCGAACGAGAACTGGTCTGAGCGGAAATCCAGGGGAGCGCCGCGGGCCTGTTCCGGGGACATGTACTGGATCGTACCCATAATCAGACCCGGTCGAGTCTGCCAGGCGGTCGCGTCGATCCCCGATAACTCGCCACTTGTCGGGGTAAGCTTGGCCACGCCAAAATCGAGGATTTTGACGAATCCATCCTGAGAAACCATCAGGTTCTCGGGCTTTAAGTCGCGGTGGGCGATGCCCGCTTCATGCGCCTTGGTCAGACCCTCGGCAACCTGCGCCGCGATTTCAATTACTCTCCGCATGGGCAACGGGCCGCAGATCAGCAATTCGCGCAGCGTCTTTCCCTCAACCAACTCCATGGCAATATAGTGCGTCGATCCGTCCTGTCCGAGTTCGTGGATTGTGATGATATTAGGGTGGTTAAGAGCAGACGCGGAACGGGCTTCCTGTTCGAAACGGTGCAACCGATCACGGTCTGCGGAGAACGCGGCGGGTAGGATCTTGATGGCAACGCTGCGATTAAGGCGCGCGTCCCGGGCCCGGTACACCTCTCCCATCCCGCCGGCACCCAGCGGCTCAAGAATTTCGTACGGTCCGAGCTTAGTGCCCGAGTTGAAGGCCATTCCGAGGGCAATTATATTCTGAAGGAAGAGCTTTGCAGGGCATCAACTGTTGCGTTCTTGTTCAGCCTGATTGGGGGTTGGCGAAGCTATCTGACTACCAGCACTTCCCTGACGTTATCGCGGGCAAGGAAAAACTTGATGGAGGCAAAATCACGGAAGAGATTCTCGACGTGCCGGTTGTTGAAGACACGCTGTAGGTGAAATCCCTCGCCAACCGCGGGATGCGCCACACCGCCGGGCCCCTTTCGCAGCTCCCGCCGCGGCTCGATGTGCTGCATCTCGAGGGTATCGGGGCCGACAATGTGATAGCGGTAGCAGGGGGCGTCGGGCCCAGCTTCCCGAGTATGAAAGAAGGCCAGCAGCATGCCCCCCGGCTTGAGCAACGACCAGAAACGCGCAACCACAGGCTTGACCAGGCTTTCATCCAGATAGTCGGCAAGGTTCCAGCACAACACCAAATCGAATTGTGCCGGGGGATAGGCCAGGTTCTCGGTCAGAAACTTCTTGCTATCCAAAACCGCGTTCCCCACCTCATCCTTGGTCAGCAAACCTGGTTCGGTGGAAGCTAGCAGCAAGTCTTCGCTATAGATTTTGTGCCCTTGTTCGGTGAAGTAACGGATGTTGGAGGGAGAAGTGTAGCCAAGATCGAGAACACACAGGGTCTCATCCGAATCGAGAGCCTTGGCTAGTTCTGCAAGACCGCTCGACCGGCGGGTGAGCCGCTTGGCCGTTTGCGCCGCGCCTGGAACCTGGCCGGCGTTATCCGATGACCCCCGAAACAGTTTCATGAAGCTATGAGTGACGGATGCCATGAAAACCTATAGGCTTCCGGTTCTGGGTTCCAATATAGCGCGGAGCACCGGCAAAACCGGGCCAAATCTTCTATTCTCAGTTACCGGCGGGTTTCCCGGGGGCGGATACATTCCCGCCCGCCGAAGTGCCTGCGGAGGAGGCTTTGGCCGCCTCCCGCTGAATCTCAATTTTTCCCTTGAAGTAAGCCCCCTCTTCAACGGAGATGCGCTGCGTCAGGATGTCTCCGACAGCCACTGCCGATTTCTTCAACTCCGCGCGCTCCGAGGCCTGAACGTTCCCTTCCAGTTTCCCCTGAACCACCACGCTCTTGGCACTGATGTCCGCCTGGACATGCCCGCTGGTGCCGATAATCAGGCTATTTTCTTTTAATTCGATGGTGCCTTCCACCTGGCCATCGACGTAGAGATCTTCGCTGCCGGAAAGCTGCCCCTTAATGATTACCGACTTGCCGATGTGCGCAAACTCCGCCGTCTTGGGCGTGTCCATGACTTCGCTCTCCTGGGCGTATTTCCGCGCGGGAAGCGGGCGGAAATCCTAGAATCCAAGTTCTTGTTGTCCGGCAACCGCCGGGTGGTCAGAAAACAGGGCTAACTGTAACACTGAAAAAAATCTTGCCGGAATTTTCAGACTCAGGGAACTATATCCCACGAGAGCGGGCGCGGGCAAACTTCGTGAAGCACGGAAGATTCGTAAAGTCTACCAATCGCGAAGGACACGAAGGCACAGAAGACAGTTCGCCGGAGTTCAACCTAGCTGGGATCAGCTCCTCAGTCAAGACTCCATCCTCGAAGAGCGTTCTTAGGCAACAGCAGTCGGAAGACTTTCGTCTAAGCTATGCTTGAAAGGGGATTTTTCTTGAGGCTTCCGCACTTCAAAGTCGGTGTGGCCGCTTGGTTGGTGCTGGGCGCGATTGTCCTGACGGCTGTGACCCGGGGTCTGGCGGAGCACCCATCTACGCCACCGGCCGACTTGGTGCGGCAGACGGTTCACAATGAGATCCGAGCCAACCATGACGACGCGAAGTACATGTTCCGCGACCGGAAGGAAACTCCAAACGGCTCGCAAACCAAGGTTATGGTAGAAACCCGTGATGCAATGGCCGGGATCGTAGTCGCGGAAAACGATACCCCTCTGACTCCAGAGCGGCGGCAAGCCGAACTTGCCCGGGTACGGCGGTTTGTCGAAGATCCTGAAGCATTGCGGCGCAAGCAAAAGCAGGAGCAGGAAACTGCAGAGCATGTCGCTCGGATCGTTAAGGCCCTACCCGATGCGTTCATCTTCGAGTACGACGGGACGGAAACCGCCAAGGAGGGCATGGGATGCCCGGGCGATGAGTTGGTGAGGCTCAAGTTTCATCCCAACCCTCACTATGATCCGCCTTCCCGAATTGAGCAGGTGCTTACTGGCATGCAAGGAACCCTTTTGATTGATAGTCAGAAGGGACGCATCGCCCAGATTGATGGCACGCTGGCCAAAGACGTCAGCTTCGGCTGGGGTATTTTGGGTCACCTCGACCGGGGCGGCCATTTCCTGGTCGAGCAGGCGGACGTCGGCAACAACCATTGGGAAATTAGCCGCATGGGTCTTGAAGTTCACCGGCAAAGTGCTGCTCTTTAAGGCAATCAACATCCAATCGACCGAATTGTTCAGCGACTTCCGCGCAGTGCCTTCCAACCTGAGTTTTGCCCAAGGGGTTGACCTGTTGGAGAAAGAAGGAACTACCGTTGCCGGAGGCTCACCGCCGGTCAGAAAAGAATCGCGTGAGTGATTCAGTCGTCATTGTGACTTCCCGTTCGCACGAATAGTTTCCTTTCGCACCGTCAACTTCTCGATCAAGTCCTCCCGGACCCGGTAGCCGGTGCCGGAGACATCTCGTACCGCGATCGTCCCCTTCGGCGAAACCTCAACTTCGGGATCGATGATGTCTTCCTTCCAGTAGCGTTTCGAAGCAGAAACGTCTCCCGGCAAGCGGAAGTTCTCCAGGGTCGAAAGTGCTATGTTATGCACGCGTCCAATCCCTGATTCCAGCATTCCTCCACACCACACCGGAATGTTGGTCAGCTTCGAGACCTCGTGAACTTTCAGCGCTTCGGTGAAACCCCCAACCCGTCCCACTTTGATGTTGATAATGCGGCAAGCGCCGGTTTCAATCGCGGCGGCAGCATCTCTGGCGTGGTGGATGGATTCGTCCAGACAAATCGCAGTGCGTAGTTCGCGTTGCAGCCGGGCATGGTAATAGATGTCGTCATCCCACAAGGGCTGTTCCATCATCAGCAGGTTGAACTGATCAAATTTGCGAAGGTGTTCCACCTGGTCGGGTGTGTAGGCGGAGTTGGCATCGCAACTCAGGACGATGTCGCTCCAGCGGGAGCGAATGCGTTCGAGCACATTCACATCCCATCCGGGTTTCACCTTCACTTTGATGCGGCGGTACCCTGCGGCCAGCTCTACTTCGATCTTCTGCAGAAGTTGCTCGATGGAGTCCTGTATGCCAATGGAAACTCCGCACTCAATCTCGCGGCGCGTGCCCCCGAGCAGTTTCCAGAGCGGTTGTTCTTTCTGCTTCGCTTCCGCATCCCAGAGGGCGTTCTCGAGGGCCGCTTTCGCCATACGGTGTCCGCGCACTCGAGCCATTAGCGGCGGAGATTCGCGGGCAGAGTCGAGGCGTTTGCCCAAAACGGCGGGCGCGACATAGTGCTTGATTGTGGGCCAGGCCGTTTCAATCCACTCCGAGCTATAGAAAGGATCTTCGCCGGCCACGCATTCTCCCCAGCCGTCGACTCCATCGCAGTGAGCGGTGAGCAAAAGGATACGCCGGCTATAAATACGCCCGAAGCTCGTCTCGAAAAAGTGGACGAGCGGCATGTGGAGCTCGCGCAACGTGATGGCTTCAATTTTCATGAATACTTCTCGTCCCGCACTCCCAGCAGAAACTTGCCGTTCCCGTCAGAATCCCGTTCGTATCCCAACACCGCTAGGCCTTCGGCAAATGCCTGCAAGAATTCTTCACGATTCTCCTCCTGAATTTGCTTTGCCAGACTTCGCGTAGAATCGGCAGCCTTCCATTCATAAACCAGCGCCGGAACCGAAATAGTCTTGACAACTTCGAACTGCAGTCGCGCGCCAGTCTGAAGCAGAGTTTCCACTCGCTCCGATTTCAGCCACCATTCTGCCACCAGACGGTCACTGGGCAATCCACCCTGCAGTGGAGAAGACGTTATTCCGTATTGATTGCGGTTGTATCGTCGCGCAATCGCTCCCAGTCGCTCGATGTTTAGATAGGAGTTCTTGATCTCCAGCGGATCGAAGGTCCACTCCATGAGATCCAGGCCGCGAGCCAGGGCTTCATCCCGTTGACGAAGCTTAAGCCCCCTACCCAGACCAGAATTGCGATATTGCTCCCGCACTGCCAGCATCTGGGAATGCAAGTAGGCACGACCGTCGCGAATACCGGGAAGAGCCATAGCAAATCCGATAAGTTCCTTGCCTTGAAACGCCCCGATCACCTGGCCGCCGATCTTTTGCGCCACGACAAACAAGCGAAGTGGAACCAGCTCCGCATCACTGATTTCCCACACTTCCTTCTGGAGGGCAACGCAGGCACCCATTTCGTCGAGGCCGAGGCAGGGGCGAACCGCAATCTCTTCAGCGGTCACTTGCCGCTCCGCTCCTGTTGCTTCGCCTCCTGCCATAAGGTTTCCAGCTCCTCCATCGACGCCTGTTCAGGGCTGCGGCCCGAGGAGCGCAGTTTTTCTTCCATCGATTGAAAACGTCTTTTGAACTTGCGATTGGTTTTGCGCAAAGCTGACTCAGGATCGACTGAAAGGTAGCGAGCTATATTGACCAGGACGAAAAACAAATCGCCCACTTCCTCTTCCAGGCGCTGACGCAGATTTTCCGGGATTGCCTGCCCGTCCGACCCGGCGATTCCCCGCCCACGCGGCTGCGGGCCAGGAGCAGGATAATCACGAAGATGCTCGCGCAGTTCCTGAGTTTCTTCGGCCAGCTTCTCGAAAAGGCTTTCCACATTGGGCCAATCGAAACCAACATGCGCGGCCCTTGAACTGAGCTTATAGGCCTCGAGCAGCGCGGGCGTCGCGCTCGAAATTCCCGCAAGCACTGATTCCGGCAATGTGCTGCCTTTCCCTGACACGGCTTCGCTGCGAACGGCGTCCTGTCGTTTTTTTCTTTCTTCAGCTTTGAGCGCCTCCCAGTTACGAAGCACGGCGGAGGAGGTTTCGGCTTTTACATTACCGAAGACGTGCGGATGACGATCCACCAGTTTGTTAGAAAGCCGCTCGAGCACATCATCGATCGAGAAAGTTTTCTGCTCCTCCGCCATCTCAGCATAGAAGAGAACCTGGAGCAGTAGGTCTCCCAACTCGGAGGCAAGTTCATCCCAGTCGCGATTGTCAATCGCTTCCAAAACCTCGTACGTCTCTTCGAGAGTGTATGGTTTGATGGAATCGAAGGTCTGTTCGCGGTCCCAAGGGCATCCGCCGGGACCGCGCAGCCGTGCCATAATCGCAACGGCACGCTCGAAACGCTCTCCGGTAGTGGGCATTCCTGGCAAACACTTTAAATGAGCCATTGCGTGACCGCAATGCGACCATTTGGTTCATTCCCTGCCTACGATAATCCGTAACATTACCGTGTCCTACCAAAGTCACTTCCCCAAGAGCCATGGTACGGGCCAAACTTACGACAGCCATTCCGCTGGTCACGTTTCGCCTGGCTGAGACTTGAATCATGTCGCGCTTCACCCCAATCCGACCGTTGCTGGAGGGTGAACACTTCCATGTGATCGTGATTGGCGGAGGGATTAATGGTGTCGCCATTGCGCGGGCGTGTGCCCGCGCCGGACGCCGAACTCTGCTGGTGGAACAACACGACTTTGCCGCTGGCACGACCAGCCGGGCGACGCGAATCATTCACGGCGGGCTGCGTTACCTTGAGCATGGTGAGATTGGGCTGGTGCGCGAATCGTTACGCGAACGGCAGCGCCTGTTGCGCGAGCGGCCACATCTGGTACACCCGCTGCATTTCCTGGTCGCTCTAGGCCCGCACAGCCGGCGCAGCGCGTTGAGTGTTCGCTTCGGCCTCTGGCTCTATCGCCATTTGGGCGGCGGGCTGGATGTGAGCTCGAGTGAGACCGACGAGCATAAGCTGGAACGGCTGCTCGATTCCGGCGCGAAGTGGTCGATTTTCAGCTTTGAAGACGCGCAATGCGAGTTTCCCGAGCGTCTGGTTGCCGAGTGGCTGGTCGAGGCGGTGGAAGCCGAGGCGGTAGCACGCAATCACGCGCAGGTCCTGGCAGTGGATGTGCGGCATGGGCGTGCCATGGGCGTGTTGCTCCGCGACCGCCTCAGTGGGAAGGAAGAGCGGGTCGAGGCTACCTGGATCATCAACGCCACCGGCCCTTGGGCGGACCGAGTTTGCCAGCGGTCGCATGTAGACATGAAGCAGCCTCTCATCGGTGGTGTTCGCGGGTCACACATCGTGCTCGCCCGATTTCCCGGAGCGCCCGAGGCTGCGGTGTATACCGAAGCGTTGGATGGCCGTCCGATTTTTGTTATTCCCTGGAACGACCAGATACTGGTTGGCACGACTGAAGTTGCCGACCGCGGTGATCCATCCAAGTCCGCGCCCACTCCCGATGAAATCGCTTATCTAGTGAGTTCTCTGCACCAACTCTTTCCCCGTCTGAAACTCTCTATGGCAGACATTCATTACAGCTTCTCCGGCATACGGCCTTTGCCGTTCACGCCCAAAGGCGACCTTGGCGCGGTCAGCCGCAAGCACTATCTGCATGATCACAGCGACGAAGGCGCAACCCACATGGTTTCCGTTATCGGAGGCAAACTGACCACCGCAGCAGAGCTGGCCCGGCAGTGCGCGGCGAAGATTGGCATTTCGCAAAAGACCCCGGCTGCTTCTGCCTTGGCCTTGGAGAATCAGGCTGAACTTCTGTTCGATCGCTACGTGAGCTGAGGTCGCCGCGTCCGGAATCTTGAATGAGGATGCGGCCCGAAGCATCGTCGAATGGCACGGCCGGCGGACGCCCAAGATCGTAAAGCTGGCTGCAGATAATGCCGAATTCCGCGCTCCGCTATGCCCCCATACGCAGCACATCGTGGCGGAAGCGGTGGATGCACAAGCTGGGGAATGCGCAGTTACTCTGGGCGACATACTCCTGCGGCGCGTACCGGTTGCGCTCGGGCCGTGCTGGTCAGATGCCTGCAGCCGCGATGCTGCGGCGCGGATCGCGGCCGCTCTGGGATGGGACGACCGGCAAGCCGCCCTGGAGTTAGAAGCTTTCGAGAGTGAGAGGGCCGCATTCCTACATAAGCCCGGAAGTTTGTCTAACGTTCAGCCAACCGCGGGGTAGATCCTCGCGCACCCGTCTTGCCTCGAGCCAGCGCCAGAAATTCTAGGCGCTGGCGCCGCGGGCGGGCGCACCGTGCGCACCAGCAGCTCAGTCTGGTCGGAAATGATCCCGTCCACTCCCCAGTCGGCCAGAAGCAACATCTTGTCCTTCTCGTTGACGGTCCAGACAAGAACTTTCCGGCCCATTTTCTGAAGTTCGTCGATCAGGGCTTGATCCGCCAGGGACTGATGGACAATCACGTAGTCCACCGGGAGCTTGCGACTGCGCGCGAGTTGCGCCGGCTTCTCACAGATGATTCCGACCGGCACTGTGGCGCTCCGTCCTCTTAGCTCCATCACGATATCGGGCACAAAGGACGAAACCACACAACCGCGCTCCGGAGGAGTTTCACGCAAAGCGGCAAGCGTTTTTGATTCCAGATTCTTGACTTTCAGCTCGATGTCGAGAAAACCACGCCGACCGTAGTGTTGCAGGACGTCCTCCAGCCGGAGGAGATCGGTTAGCTGACCGGACGTGGCACGAGATACGGTGATTCCACGGACTTTGGGGTCGTGGCATACCAGCGCCCGTCCACAAGCGGTGAGCCGAAGATCGAATTCGAAGCCGTCGCAACCGTGTTCAAGGCAAAGGTCAAACGCAGGCAGGGTGTTTTCGGGGACGTGGGCAGACGCACGGGCTCCTCGATGGCCCAGCAGTAGGGGGAGGTTGGGCATCGGATAAACATCTTACGGCATAAACCTGAGAAGGGATGTGCAAGCTGCCGTGGAAAATCAGTCCAAGTCAAAGTCTCGAATAGGCTTGCCGGTGTCCGGAGATTCTTTTGCTTTTTTCAGAGCCTCTTGGAATTTCTTCTCCAACAGATTGGAGGCATTCTTCTGAGCCTCGACCGATTGGCGGAAGATCGACTCCCGGCGGACGTCCTGTTCCTTCATGGCGCGGGCAGCTTCTTCCATGTCGGCGAACATACGGGGCTTAACCGCAGCGGTATGCGCGATAACCGCTTTTTCGACGGAATCCACTTTCAGGACGGCGCTGCAGCACGGGCAGGTCACTTCGAAGGCCGTGGCGTTCTTTGCCGAAGAATTCTTGCCCATGCTTGAAATCATACGCCAAACCTAATCGCTGTGGGGATGCAGCTTGATGGGAAGAACGTGAAACAGGTACAGCATCTCCCAACCCAGAAGAAACACTGCTACCACCACCACCATGATGGCCAGAGTCTCCCCAAAATTCATGCGGTTGCGATTGGGTTCAAAGTGCTTGGCCACTAGACCGAGAATATTGAGCGTGGCAAACCCGAACACAAGCGCCCATAAAATGCTGTAGACATCGCCCTTCTTTTCTTCGTCTTGCAGGACAACCAGAAACATGGCCTGAACTTGCAGGGCGAGGGTCGCCCAGATAGGAAACGTCTTTCCAAGGGTTTGCGCTGCGGTTCGCAACAGTTGCATGGACTCGGGCCCCGAGGCAAGCCGCGTCCCGCGCCGCTTGCCGAAAGGGTTAGATATTACGCTTTTCCCGGCGGGATGTCAGCGACAGATTGCGATACGTGATCGTCGCGCAAAATGGTTCGATTATTTCGAGGCTGAGCGAATCGAGCTGGAGGAATCCGCTGTTGCTGGGCTGGCGAAAAAACGAAATTCTCAGTTAGCGGAAGACGAGGCCCCTCGATTTTGGCTTCCGTCGAGGGGTCCATCTTCCAGGAAGTCTCAAAGATAAAGCTTACTCGTGCTTGTCTTTGTAGATGCTCTTGCTGACGCGGTTCTGCTGACGGTTGATGCCTCTCTGCTCGGCCTTGGTCAGGTGGCCGTTATGCTTCGCCATATCTTTCTGCTCTCTGGCCTGGACAGCGCCTTCACGCTTTTCCAGATTCGAGGCCTGCTGCGGAGTCAACTTGTCGTTCTTAATTCCGTTGGCGATACGGTTCTGCTGGTTCTGCTCGCGCTGGTTAACTTCATTGACGCGCGGATGGCCGGGATCGACCACGCCCGGGCCGGCACCCGAAGTGTTGCTGGTTGAGGTTTGAGCCGCGGCGGATCCAGCCAAAAGGAAACCGCCCGCCGCCAGGATCAACAGCGAGTTGGTGATTTTGTTGGTCATGCGATAGTGAAACCCTCGCTGCAGAGATTAGTTCTAAAGTATTAGCCCAGCCTAGGTTACGAAAGGGTGTGAACGTAATGTGGGGAATGACGACGGTCGGAGCCACGCCTTGGAAACGGCTACAAGAACAGGCCCCACTTCTCGCAGGAACCGCGAGAAATGGGGCACCCACGGACACCGGTAATCAGGGTTTTTTAGGGGTTAAGCCACAGGCTTTCGAAACCCTGTCGAGCTCGAGGCCCGCGGGGGAGAACTCGGCGATCTGGGGCCCTCGGGGAGTATCGAATTCCACTCGGAATAAGTTTGCGCCGAGCAGCTCACGAGTCGTGCCTTTGTCCATGGCCAGAAACTTGCCATTCACCCAATTCCAGCTGTGATTGCTGTGAGAGTCGTCGACTCGAACCCTTACCTCCATCTGGGGCCGTCCCCAGAAGCTGGGGCGATCAGGCCCGGCCATTCTGGTGTTGGGACGAAAATCAGCTAAAGAAAGCTTGCCGTCGGTGCAGAAAAGGATGATCTTGGCACTCTCGTCGCTGTCGGGGGAGTTGTCAGCGAGCAGCTCGAAGCGCACTTTCTTGGCTGCGGTCATGCGGTCTTCGGAGGTGTATTCCGTCCACTTTCCGCCCGCCGGTTGGGCGAAATCCTGCGAGAGAACCGGGATCGCCATAGCGAACAGCAGAGTCAGGCAGACCAAACGGTTCTTGACGGCCCATCCGCTTGCCAATGACTGCATGGAGGATGATTGCATGGATGTAGATTTGGAAAAGATGGATTTTGTAAGCGTTGGTTTCATGATCACATACCTCGGTGCCGGCGGACACGGATAGCCGTACCGGTCTATACCGATATAACCCTGGTACGGGCCGGAAGTCGCGCATTCCTTTCTGATCCGGCGCGGCCTCCCGACCAGTTCCAGGTCAGGTTCTTGCCAATCGCCAACTTGACGCGGGGTTCGGCGGGGTGTACCGTCGGCCCCCGCAGGGAAAATCACGAAATATTGGGAGGCTGCTATGCAGCGAAAAGCCATTGGGGCCACGATTGCGTTTGTGTTGCTTGGGGCGCTGGCGGTCGGGGTGGCGCAGCAAGTGCCGGGAGACTATCTCGACATATACACGGTGCAGGTGAAGCCGGAAAAGCGAGCGGACTTCGATGCCATCACGAAAAAAATGATCGCCGCAAACCGCGAGAACAAGGGGGACATCTGGTTAGCCATGGAGACAGTTTACGGTCCGGGGAACCGAGTCACTTTCATCAGTACGCGCGCGAACTACGAGGCAGTAGAAGCGGCTATGGGAGCCTTCAACCATGCCTTGGAGAAAACTTACGGGAAAGGCACCGACAAGCTGATGCAGGATTTTAACCAGTGCGTTGAGCGCTCCAGGGGCGAAATACGCCGTCGGCGTATGGATTTGAGCAGCAATCCGCCGACCGATCCTGAAGCCTACGCCAAACTGATCGCCGGCTCTCGCTGGCTGCGCACGACCGCCGTCCATGTGAAGCCGGGCGAGTCGGCTAAATTTGAAGAGCTACTGAAAGACCTTAAAGAGGCGCGCGAGAAGGCCTCGCCGCCGGTCACCGTGCTTGTCTCGCAGGCGGTTGCCGGACAGGAGGGCACCGTCTATTACCTGACCAGCTTGCAAAGCTCGCTTGCCGGTTTTGACGGCATGCCGTCCATGCAGAAGATGTTGGGAGATGAAGGTTACGGCAAATTCTTGAAGACGAGTGCGGAGACGGTGTCAGGCACGGACACCGTGATCAACCGCTATTTGCCGGAACTGAGCAATGCGCCCGAGGCAATCGTGGCGTTGGCGCCGGACTACTGGAGGCCCAAAGCCGCAACGCCGATGAATGCCAAAGCGGGCACAAAATCGCCAGTGGTCAATGCAGCGGAAAAAACCAAGATGAACGACAAAAACAAATAGCCAAGGGCAAGATTAAGGCCCGAAAGTCGAGCCCCACTTTCTGCGACTAGAAGTGGGGCTCTGAACCTTCTGGACTAACTCTCAGGTGAGCCCAGCGATCCTTCCCACAGCCTCATTTCTCTTCTTTCATTTTCTTGCAGACCAGCGTCAGGTGCCCTGTCTTCGAATCAATCTTGGTCGTGAGCGGCAGACAACTGCAAGTTACGGTGTTGGCATTTTCCTGCTTGACCACGACGCAGTTCTCGATCAATTCAGCGTTTGCCGGCGGCATCTGGCTTCGTATCGGCGGCGGTGGCGGCGGAGCTGCTGCCACAGGCGGCTTTTTTGCCGCGCATCCGGCCAGAAGCAGGCAAGCGACGAGACAGGCATTCCTCATCTCCTTCTTTTTCTCTCTCTTGCGGATGTTTGTCGATGGCGAACTTGATTACACGAGTCTGATCGGTGCGGTTCAGAACCCACCCAGACCTCATGTTCTTGAGGCGAGTCTTTCTTCCAACCCCGCTTTTACCGCAGGCCATTCATCATCGAGGATGCTGAAGTAGACGCTGTCGCGCACCCGCCCGGTCCAGGTGACGAGGTGACGGCGGAACGTTCCCTCCTCCTTTGCTCCGATTCGTAGAATTGCGTTGCGCGACTTCTGATTGAGCGCGTCGGTTTTGAGCTCGACGCGAATACATTCCCAGGCCTCAAACGCGTGCCGCAGCATCAAGTATTTGGCCTCAGTGTTAATCGCGGTTCTTTGCCACTGAGGTACGATCCAAGTCGACCCAATCTCGACGCGCCGGTTTGCTCGATCGATATTCATGAAACGGGTGCTGCCTACGAGCCTGCCTGAGCTGCGTTCCACGGTAGCAAATATCAGGGATTCGCCGCGCTCCTGCTCGGCCAGAGCCTTATCCATCCAGTGTTGGAAATCTTCCGCCGAGCGCATGGGATACGGAATCCAGCGAAATATCTCATCGGCTGAATCTTTCGCGATCTGCCAAAGTGCGCTTTGCTGCTCTCTCCGAATCGGCTCAAGGCGAACCGCTTCGCGTTCCAGGGTTACGGGTTCGATGTTCATCGTGATCCGATTGATAGACTTTCGCTCGTGCATCAATTGATTATGCTACTCTCGTCCGCGTTCCAATCACTGCCGTTCAAGGACGGCGGACCAGACGAATTGAGCGGAGAATGAAACTCGACATCGCTCTACGAGACTACGACCTTGGGGCGGTAGCTGCGTACGCCCCCAAGGCGGAAGCACTGGGCTACGATTGCCTGTGGACATCCGAAACTCAGCACGATCCTTTCCTTCCTTTGGCGGTCGCGGCCCCGGTGACTTCTTCCCTGAAGCTGGGCACTTCGATCGCTGTCGCATTTCCGCGTAGTCCGATGATTCTGGCCTATACCGCATGGGATATCCAGAAAGCCTCGGGCGGTCGCTTCATTCTAGGACTCGGGTCGCAGGTGAGGGCGCATAACGAACGCCGGTTCTCGGTAAAGTTTGAGTCGCCGGGCCCCAAGTTGCGCGAGGTGGTCCTCGCCCTGCGTGCCATTTGGGACTGCTGGCAGAACGGCACGCCACTCAAGTTTGAAGGACAGTTCTACAAGTTCGATCTGATGACTCCGTTCTTCAATCCGGGCCCAATCGCTCACCCGAAAGTTCCGGTCTACATCGCCGGCGTGAACCGCTACATGTGCGAGATGGCTGGAGAGGTTTGCGACGGCTTGCACGTGCATCCCCTCCATTCTGCTAACTACCTGCGGGAATACGTGCATCCCGCGGTCGATGCGGGATTGAAGTCATCGGGCCGCTCGCGTCAGGATTTCACCTATGCAACCGCGACTTTCGTCATTACGGGTGATACGGAGCATGAGCGCGCGAAACATGCCGAAGCGGTCAGGCAGCAAATGGCCTTCTATGCCTCCACTCGCACCTACGAGCCGGTCCTCGCCACGCACGGTTGGGAAGGCATTGTGCCCGAATTGCATCAGCGGTCGCTGGCTGGCGATTGGAAGGGCATGGCCAGCCTGATCACCGACGAAATGCTAGACACGTTTGCGGTCAGCGGCACTTACGACGATATCGGCATTAAACTGCGCGAGCGCTACGCAGGCCTGCTCGACAGGATCGCGCTTTACCAGCCTTACGAGCCGGAACTGGATGACTTTCGGGCCGAGCGGCTGGTGAGACAGTTCAAC
This sequence comes from uncultured Acidobacteriota bacterium, assembly GCA_963759395.1. Classification (GTDB taxonomy): domain Bacteria; phylum Acidobacteriota; class Terriglobia; order Terriglobales; family Acidobacteriaceae; genus CAVWZH01. The sequence goes on from CAVWZH010000007.1 coordinate 2,785,900, forward strand.
GAGTGAACAAAGCTGACCGTGATCACAGCAGAGTGATTCATCGCCGCGCCCGCCCTCGAATCCTGCGGTATTCTGAAACCCGTGCCTGAGCTTCCCGACATCGTTGTCTACATTGAAGCGTTGGAGAAACGCATTCTCGGGCAAACCCTGGAACAAATCCGTATTGTGAGCCCTTTTCTGCTGCGCACGGCATCGCCGCCGATCAGCAGTGTTGAAGGGAAGAAAGTCCGGGCACTGCGGCGGATGGGCAAGCGCATCTGCATCGGGCTGGAAGACGACCTTTGGCTGGTTCTACATCTCATGATTGCGGGCCGGCTGCATTGGCGCAAAAAAGGGGCAGCGGTCTCAAGGCCACGGGGCCTGGCGGCATTCGACTTTGCGAATGGAACTCTGCAGTGGACGGAAGCCGGCTCGCAGAAACGTGCTTCCCTTCACCTGGTTGCCGGAGAGGAGGGATTGAAGAATCTCGACCCGGGCGGCCTGGAAGTTCTGGACGCTGATCTCGGAAGTTTCACCTCAGTTCTGAAATCCGCGAACCATACTTTGAAGCGCGCTCTTACGGATCCCAGGCTTTTCAGCGGTATCGGCAACGCTTATTCTGATGAGATTCTTTTCGTTGCGCACCTTTCTCCGCTCGCGCTGACACAAAAACTCAAGGATGGAGAGGTTGAGCGGTTGTACGCGGCCACTCGCGCCACGCTTACCCGCTGGGTCGAGCGCTTACGCGAAGCAGCGGGCAACGGATTTCCAGAAAAAGTGACGGCATTCCGCCCGGGCATGGCAGTCCACGGACGGTACAAAGAGACCTGCCCGCGCTGCGGAGCTAAGATCCAACGCATTCGCTACGCCGCGAACGAAACCAACTACTGCCCGAACTGCCAGACCGGAGGAAAGCTGCTCGCCGATCGATCGTTATCGCGCCTCTTGCGTGAAGATTGGCCGAGGACGCCGGAGGAGCTCGAGGCGCTGACGCGAAATGCGAAGTGAGGGCGTGCAAACGACTACGAGCCGAACCTAGTTGTTCACAAAAGGGTTCACGATGCGCACGCCGTCCACCTCGCGTGATTCCTGAAGGTCCTCCGTGAGGAGAACACTGCATCCGGACTGCTTAGCCGACCGTATTACCAGGCAGTCCCAAAAGGAAAGTCTGTGAAGGCGATGTAGATCAATCGCAGCGAGAATGTCGGCGACATCGGGAACAGCAACGTCAAACTCCGCGAGCAATTCCACCTTCCGCCGGGCGACTCGAGCATCTACGCCTAGTTTGCGGGTCACCGTAACGAAGTATTCCTGCAATACTTGCATCGAGACCACACCCGTGCCGGCGCGCCTGTGTGCGGCCACCAGATCGAGTGTGCGCCGCTGCTTGGCCGGCGCAGACTTGTCATCGGCATAGATCAGAATATTAGTGTCGAAAAAGCTACGAGCGCTCATGAATCTCGCCGCGATTGAAGCGCCAACCACGGGAATTGCCCTGTCCAGAGAGGCGCTTGAATTCCTCAATGCTCTTCTCGGGATCGTCGCTGCCCGTCAGTTTTTGCAGGTAGTCGCGGATCAGCTGATTGAGGCTGGTGCCGAGAGCCTCCGCCTTTTTTCGGGCGCGGGCGACGATTTGTTCGTCAATGGAGAGGGTAACGTTCATGTAACACAGTATATGTGTACAAGTATTATGTGTCAATGATGAGCGTCACAGCTTGAGCTACTCAATGGAAATAGGCTGACGATTGCAGACCAACGACTTACGACCGATTTTTGGTGGAGGCGGCGGGAGTCGAACCCGCGTCCGAAAATGTTACTGGTCAAGAGCCTACATGCGTAGTCCAGTTCATGCCCTCGGCATTACCCGAGGACGTTCGCGGTCCGCGCTCAGAACGGACAAGAAACGCGTCCCGCTAGCCTGAGATCTTAACCTCCCTGCCCAGACGTAGCAGAGAAGAGCAGCCCGCTGTGTGACGCTCGCTCGCAGCCCACGGGCGAAGCTGCGGAGAGCGGCTACTTAACTAATTAAGCAGCGTATGCCATCTGTTGATTGGCAATTATCATTTTGCACGCGATTACGGGTGTGTGCACCCCGGCATGCCTCTTGGCCGCAAGCATCTCCGTCGAAGCCGTGACGCCCCCACTGTGGGATGAGCCAATCAAAGAGCTAGTTCCAGACTAGTTTGCAACCAGTTGGAAGTCAAACACTTGGTTAGATGACGGTTGGGTTACAAAAGGTGCTCCACTGGCGGGCGCTGCTTGGCGCATCTAATGTGGAAAAAGCAGATGCGGATCGACATAATTAGCGCAGGAGATCCCATGAACACATTCTTCAGAGCCTCGCCGCAGTGCTGACGGTTTGTGCCGCGTTTGCCGCGGTAAATGCTCTTGCCCAACAGAAGACCGATACAGCCGCCCGTCAGCTCTTCGAAGCCGTGAACCGCGAGCGGGCGTCCCAGGGACTTGCCCAACTCAAATGGGACGATGCGCTGGCCAAAGCCGCGCATCAGCATGCCGAGGGTATGGCCGCGCAGAATACGCTCTCGCATCAACTGCCGGGTGAGGCGTCATTACCGGCGCGAGTGGGCAAAGCCGGCGTGCAGTTCATTTCGCTTTCCGAGAACGTCGCTCAGGGACCGACAGCGGCAAACATTAACGAGCAGTGGAAAACCTCTCCGAACCACCGCGCCAATGTGCTCGACACGGATATGGACACCGTCGGCATCGGCATCGCCGAGCGCAATGGAATATTGTTCGCGGCGGCGGATTTCTGCAAGGCCATCCCCAAGCGATAAGTTCACTCTTGTGCTTGCGGTTTGGGCGGGGGCGGCTCGTGGATTACGGCGACCACCTGCTTCATACGCGCGAACTGGCCGGTCTGGTAGCCATAGGTTTGCTGTGGCAATCTGTCGGCTTCGTCTTCAATGGCGTGCTCGCGGTTCTCAGGATTGGGATGGTCAGAGAGGAACTGCACTCCGCCTTTCCCGGTCTTAGCTTCTAGTTCCTCGAAGAAACGGGCTAGCTCCAGCGGGTTGTAGCCGGCTTCGGCCATCAGGTGCGAGCCCATGAGGTCGGCCTGGCTTTCCGCGGTGCGGGAAAATTTCAGGAGCACGCTGTTGGCTCCCAGGCCGATCCCCAACTGCGCAAGCCGGGCCATCAGCGAGCCGCCGTTCGATCCACCAGCCAGAGCTACCGGCAACTCGATCAACTCAGCCTTGGAAGCCTGGTTCGTGCCATGGCGCAAAATCACATGGGACATCTCGTGGCCCATCACGCCGGCGAGTTGCGCCTCGTCGTCGACCGCTTTCAGCAAACCGGTATTGATGAACATCGGGCCGCCGGGCAATGCAAAGGCATTGATGGAAGGATCAGCCACAACTTCGAAAGTGAATTTAAAGCCGCTTTCCTGCGCTTCCTGCGCACCCGCTAACCGCTGGCCCACCTGGTTTACATAGGCGTTCAGGAAAGGATCGTTCACCACATGCATCTGTTTGCGAACCTGGGCGGCAGTTTCCTGGCCCAGTTGCACATCCTGCTGCTTGGTGAACAGATTGAACCCGGGATGAATCTGTGTTGGTCCCTGTGCGAACGAGGCGGCGGACAGGACAACAGCGAGGATTGCGAGGCGAAGCTGGTCCATTTTGCGCCACGGCCTTGCGGAGCTTGATGCTCAGAATAGCACGCAACAGACTTAGGGAAGCACGCCTCAAACTGGGGGGCTCAATGCAACTTCGCAGCCCAGTTCAGGACCACAGACGTGGGTGTCATTGCTGTCTTCAGTTGCGTGTTGATCAGGAATCTCTGCCCATCTTGGCTGACGTCGTAGAAGAACTGCTCAGTGGTTGCGACCATCTCGCGCGGGTTGGCTTGAAAGAGGGCCACCGGAGTGCCCGCGTCAAAGTTGCTGCCAATGGTGACCGGCGTAGCCATGATCTTGTTATCTGCAGCAAGGTAGAACAGTTCTTTACCGTCGCTACGCCATCTGGGCTGGTCGCCGCCCGCATTCGAGACCTGCCACTTCCCGTGCCCTTCAGGAAAGGAGGTTACATAAATCTCCCATCGCCCGCTCTCATTCGAGGAGTAGGCTACCCACTTGCCGTCCGGTGAAAACCGGCCGTTCTTCAAAGTGGAGATGGCTTTCAAAAACTGAGTGGGCCGGAGTTCCGGCAACGTGAGAAACCACAGGTCTGCGCCGCGCTGATAAAGCAGATATTTCCCATCGCGCGACCAGTCCGTGGGAAGTCGGTCAGGACCCTCCTGCGGGATCAGCTTCTCCTCCTGCGCCCCATTCGTGTCTTTCAAAAACAAGTCGAAAGTGACCCCATGATTCGAACCAAACAGCATTCGACTTCCATCGGGACTCCAAATCGGCAGCGAGTCAATGGACGGATCGAAGGTCAGCCGCTTGGCGCTATGGGTTTCGAGGTCGTAAATCCAGATGTCGGTATTCTGGCTGTCAGGATCGGTAGTATCGGATGCCACCGTTCTGCCGTTTGGGGCCAGCGATACATTTCCGTAAATGCCGGCGTGCAACGCGATTCCAATCTCTTGCCCTTTCCGGTCAAACCACAGCAATTGGGCGACCCCGGAATCCGCGTTTTTTTGGGCTACCAACAAGCCAGTACTCGAAGCCGCAAACACGGCTTTAGAGATTCGCGGCAGGAATTGAACATCGGTGAGGATGGGTAAAGGTTCTCCAGTGAGCTGGAATTTTCTTGTGTCGAAAGTTTGGCCGAGAAGCGTTTGATCGCGGTAGAAAAGCAAATACCCGGGCGCGACGTAAGTAACATTGCCTCTGGCCTTGGTAACGAATCGCTTCTCATTCGAATTCAGCGCACCTATGTAGATCGAATGGAGATCGTTGCGGCCGGAAAGATTGATGGCGGAATACAAATAATGAATTCCATCTGGCAAGAACTCCGGCCAGCGATGGCTGTCTTCGCGAAGATCCTTGTCGGGGAGGGTGAGCTGAGAGGGACTCCCGCCCGAGGCAGAAATTCGATAGAGCCCAATTCCCAGGTGTCCACTGGGGGTAAAAACAATAGTGCCATCCTTGTTCCAGGTGCCGCCACGCCCGGTGGGTGCGTCGCACAGCGTCTGCACCCGCCCGCCGTCCAGATTCAGCTTCTTCAATTTCCCATCTGCGAAGAACCCCAGCGACCGGCCATCAGCCGACCAGAATGGAAAGTTGGCGCCTTCGGTACCGGTAAGGCTGGTCGCGCCCGGCGATCCGGGTTCATAAACGAAGAGGATATTATTTGCTTCGGATTCTCGTCGCCCCGCGATCGCAACCGTATGACCATTGGGAGACACGGCTACGTCTCGGGCTGCGAACGGAAGCGGCGCTGAAAAATAGGTCGTCTGCTCTGCGCCTTTCGATGCTCGCCATAAGAGAAGTACGGCAATCAGCATGAGCGCGAGTCCGCCTGCGATCAGCCAAGCCCATTTCTCACGACTGTTTTCCTTCTTCTCGGTGGGTTTGAAGGTAGTCCCGCTCTGCGTGATCCACTTCAACTGCAGCACGATGTCCTGAGCTGCCTGAAAGCGGTCGTCAGGATTCTTGGCGAGGCAAGCGCTCACGATGTGCTCGAGTGTTGGCGGCGTGAGCGGCTGGACGGCGGAAATCGATTGCGGTTCCGTTTCCAGGATTGCGCTGGCCACGCTAATCTGGCTCTTGCCCTCGAACGGTCGTGCGCCGGTTACCATTTCATAAAGGACGGTTCCCAGTGCAAATACGTCCGATCGTGCATCCGCTTCCTTGCCCTCAATCTGCTCCGGCGACATGTACTGGATCGTCCCGATCAAAGAACCCGCCGTCGTAAGTGGAGAGACGGGACTGCCTTGGCTCATGGTCTGGGCCGCCGACAAAAGGGGCGGACTCGATGCTCCAGCCGCCAGTTCCAGATTTCGCCAGCCCGAAGTCCATCAGCTTCGCGCCGCCCTTCGTCAGCATGATGTTCCCCGGCTTCAAGTCGCGGTGCACGATCCCTTGCCGGTGAGCCAAGGCAAGGGCTTCGGCGACGGCACTGCCGATCTTTAGAATCTCGCTCAGCGGCAAAGGACCTTTGCGAAGCCGCTCCGCCAGAGTTTCGCCTTCCAGAAACTCCATCACCAAATAATCAGTGCCGTCTTGTGAGCCGATATCGTAAAGATGGCAGATGTTCGGATGGTTCAGCGAAGAGATGGCTCGAGCCTCGCGTTCCATGCGCTGCTTCAGTTCGGGCGAGGAGGAAAGATGGGAGGCCAGAACTTTAACCGCCACGGTACGATCCAGGCGGACGTCCCTTGCGCGATACACCTCGCCCATCCCTCCCGCACCCAAGGGAGACTGGATCTCATAAGGACCGAGCTTTGTGCCTGAGGTCAGAGTCATCGGTGGGGCAAATTATAGCCCTGCGCGGCACTTTGCCGTGCCGTTTGCACCCGCCCAATTCTATTGCCCACATTGACTATTCAACCTATACTTCTACATGGATTTGACCGAAACGGGGGGCATCGAGTCCCCGGCGCTTCAAAACTACGTTCTCGATGGCGCTTACGATGAGACGTTTGAGAGTCCCGGCAAGTCCCGCTTGCACTACGCGCCGCTGCTTGAAACCCTCGCTTCGCTCCCTCCCGACGAAATTCGCCGCCGCAAACATTCTGCCGACCTGTCGTTTCTGAATCAAGGAATCACTTTCACGGTTTACGGGCGCGAAGAGGGCACGGAGCGGATTTTTCCCTATGATCTGCTGCCGCGCATCATCACCAGCTCCGAATGGGGCCTGATCGAACGCGGGCTGACGCAGCGCATTATCGCGCTCAATCTTTTTCTGCGTGATATCTACAACGAAGGCCGGATTCTCGCCGACGGCACTGTCCCCCGTGAAATTGTTTATAGCTGCAAGCACTTCCGCCGTCAGATGCGCGGGCTGCAAGTGCCACGCAACGTTTATGTGGCGGTAGCGGGGAGCGACCTGATTCGCCTGCCCAGCGGCGAGTTCGTCGTGCTCGAAGACAATCTGCGCGTGCCCAGCGGCGTCTCTTACATGCTGACCAACCGCCGGGTGATGAAGCGGATTTTCCCTCAGTTGTTTCTGCGCTATGGGGTGCGGCCTATCGAACACTACACGCAGGCATTGCTGACCACGCTGCGTTCCCTTGCTCCCGAAGGCCGGCCGGAACCAACGACGGTTCTTCTGAGTCCGGGCGTGTTTAATTCAGCTTATTTCGAACATGCGTATCTGGCGCGGCAGATGGGTATCGAGCTGGTCGAAGGCCGCGATCTGGTCACGCACGACAATGTCGTCTACATGCGCACCACCACGGGGCTGCGCCGCGTCGATGTGATCTACCGGCGCGTCGATGACGACTTCATCGATCCGCTGGCTTTCCGCACGGATTCTGTGCTGGGCGTGGCGGGGCTGTTCAATGCTTACCGCGCCGGCAACGTGACGCTGGCCAATGCTTTCGGCACCGGAGTGGCCGACGACAAAGCGCTGTACGCGTTTGTGCCCAAGATCATCAAATACTACCTCGACCAGGACCCGATCCTCCTCAATCTGGAAACCTTTCTGCTCAATGACGCAGCACAACGCGATCACGTTCTCGAAAACCTGGACAAACTCGTAGTCAAGGCGGTGGGGGAATCGGGCGGCTACGGCATGCTGATCGGGCCGCACAGCACGTAAGCAACAGCAGAGAGAATTTCGCGACCGCATCATTGCCGATCCGCGTAACTATATTGCTCAGCCCACAGTTTCATTTTCGCGCGCGCCGTGCTTCGTGGACGATGGGCTGGAAGCGCGGCATGTGGATCTGCGTCCTTATGTTTTGTTCGGAGACAAAGTCACGGTTGTTCCCGGCGGCCTCACGCGCGTAGCATTGCGTCGGGGATCGCTGGTGGTCAATTCTTCGCAAGGAGGCGGCAGCAAAGATACGTGGGTTTTGAACCGGTGAATCGCACTTCCCAATTATGCTTTCCCGCGTCGCTGACAACCTGTATTGGATGAGCCGCTACCTGGAGAGGGCCGAGCACACTGCGCGGCTGATCGACGTGAATTTGAACTTGATGCTCGATGAGTCCACGTCGGGCGCGGACCGGCGCTGGAAGCGGCTGTTGCAGGCACTCGGTAATCCTCCTGATCTCACCTGGGGCGGGGACGCTTATCAGATCGCGCAGATTTTGACGTTTGATCCTGCGACGCGTTCGTCTATCACCGGATGCATCATGTCGGCCCGGGAAAACGCGCGCCAGGTGCGCGAAGAAATCAGCACCGATCAGTGGCAGCGTCTCAACCGTCTCTATCTGCAAGTGACCCGCTACAAGCTGAACGAGATCGAAGGCGTATTGCCCTCCGACTTTCTGTTGGCGGTAATCGAGGGCGTGCATCTGTTTGAAGGCGTCACCGATTCGACCATGAGTCATGGCGAGGGCTGGCATTTCATTCAAGTGGGACGCCACATCGAGCGCGCTTCCGCCACTACCATGCTGCTGGATCTTTACCACCGCGAGTTTTGGGGACATCCCGACCGCGTTCTCGAAGGCAACGAGCAGCTGGAATGGATCGGCTTGCTGCGCTGCTGCACGGCTTTCGAGGCATATTGCAAGGTGTACACCGCCGACATGAGTCCGGATCGGATCATCGAATTCCTTCTGCTCAACGCGGAATTCCCCCACGCCGTCCGCTACTCCATCGACAGCCTGCAGCGGGCGCTGGCCGCGATTCACGGCGAGGCAGGCAAACAGCGGGCTGCGCCTTTGACGCGGCTCGCGGGCCGATTGCAGGCGTCGCTCAACTTCGGCCAAATCTCCGAGATTTTGTCGCAAGACGTCGGTTCCTACCTGCAGGGCATTTTGCGGCAGTGCCGCGAGATCCACGCGACGATTTACGAGATTTACATCAATTACTCGATTCAAAGCGCGTTGGCGGGCTGAGGTCGCAAGAAGACAAATTATGTTTTACTTCATTCGACACCTTACGAAGTTTCGTTACGTCACCCCGGTCAGCGAAAGCGTCATGGAAGCGCGTATGCATCCCCGGGGCGAAGGCGCACAGCACTGTCTTACGTTCCATTTGTCGGTGAGCCCGCGCTGCCGCGTCTTTTCGTATCGCGATCACCTGGGAAATAACATTCATCATTTCGATATTCCCGGCCAGCATTCGCAACTGGTGATCGTTGCGGAATCACTGCTTGAGATGCACCCGCCGCCAAGCTTGCCTGAGACCCTGCCGAGGGATGCATGGGGCGAGCTCGATGCTGCAGTGCAAGGCGGAGATTACTGGGACATGCTCTTGCCCAGTGAGTTCGCCAAACCGACGCCGGCCCTGGTGGAATTAGCGGGGCAGCTCAGTCTATCGCGCCGTGATGATCCGCTTGGGTTGCTGCGGGAACTGAACCAGCGGCTATACGAATGGTTCGAGTATGTGCCTCGCAGCACCAAAGTTGATTCTCCCATCGACGAAGCTCTCCAGAATCGCAGTGGAGTGTGTCAGGATTTTGCCCACATCATGATTGCTCTGGTGCGCAGCCTGCAAATTCCATGCCGCTACGTGAGCGGATATCTCCATCGCCGCACCGAAGACCGTGACCGCTCTATCGAAGACGCGACTCATGCCTGGGTGGAAGCGTTTCTGCCGCCGTTGGGATGGGTGGGCTTTGATCCCACGAATTGCCTGGTCACGAGCGATCGCCACATTCGTACCGCAATCGGCCGCGACTACGCCGATGTGCCTCCGACCAAAGGAATCTTCCGAGGGCACACCGCCAGTGAGTTGTCCGTGGCGGTGCGCGTCAGCGCCTCAGAGATCGCGCCGGAGCTCGACCAAAGTTTCCCGGTCCCTGAGGAGTGGTCGGTTCTGGTGGAAAAGGCGCAAGAACCGCCGCCACCACCGCCGGTAGCGCAAGCTGCCCAACAGCAGCAACAATAATAATAAGGCCCTCTGATAGCGACCTTTTGCATCCTGCTGCAGATTTTGACATCTGATCTGTCTGACGTGCGATCTTTTCAAGACGTGCCATCTGGCCGCTGACTTTTCGGGGCGAAGCGCGTTGACTAATCTATGGCTGATACCGTCCAACCCTGTCGGGAGCAGCGCCGGTGAAGGCACAGTGTTTACCGTTTAGCCAAATTCCGCACACCACCAAGCTGTTCGCAGACTTTCTTGCTTACGCACCTTCCGTTCGGCAGTTCTATCCTCATTCTCCCCAGTTCCAGGAGTGGTTCCGACACGAGACACCAAACCGGAGTTATGACAACTCGCGGCGTGAGCGGGTGGCGGCGATTCTTGAGCGGCAGAACAAGGTATGGGGTATGTCGGCCAAGACCCAGGAGAATATTGCCCGCTTTCGGGCCGGGGCGGCCGCTGTTGTCACCGGGCAGCAAGTGGGACTTTTTGGCGGCCCAGTGTTTTCCTTGTACAAGGCGCTGACCGCGGTAAAGCTGGCGGACCAGGCCGTTCAGGCCGGCGTCGATTGTGTGCCGGTGTTTTGGTTGGCGACTACGGACCATGATCTGGCCGAGGTGAATCAGGTGTCCATTCCTGGTCCAGACGGTATAAGCCACACTCTAACCGCACCAACAGAAGGCGTGCCCGACGCTCCGGTGAGCGCGGTGAAGTTTGGTGCCGGTATTGAGGCGGTAACGGAAACCGCGGCTAGTTTCCTGGGCGATTCTCCCGTGGTCCCGTTTCTACGGGAAGCATACCGGCCCGGAGAAAATCTGGGCACCGCCTTCGCGCGTTTGTTCGCTCGTCTTTTCGCGGATTGGGGAGTGATTTTGCTCGACGCGTCCGATCCAGAATTGCATGCCCTGGCTGAGCCCATTTATCGCGCAACGATTGAGCATGCTGCCGAACTCGACGAGGCGCTACTGCGCCGAGGTGAGGATCTGGAAGCTGCAGGCTATCACCAACAAGTCAAGGTGACCCCATCGTCGACCTTGCTGTTCATGCTGCAGAACGGCGCGCGGGTTCCGGTGCACCGGCGCGTGAATGGAGCTTCGCGGGATTTCGATTTTCTGATTCACGAAGAGCCAGTCTCGCAGACCGAATTGTTGCGGCGCATTGCTTCCGCGCCGCACGACTTCAGTCCCAATGTGCTTTTACGGCCCGTGGTACAGGACTATCTTCTGCCTACTCTGGCTTACGCCGGCGGCAGCGCGGAAGTGGCGTACTTTGCTCAGGCCGCCGTCGGATACGAAGTCTTGCTTGGGCACACTACGCCGATTATTCCGCGGTTCTCCGCCACGCTGGTAGAAGCCAAACCTCAATCGTTACTTGAACGTTACGGCCTGACTCTGCCGGACCTGTTTCACGGCCCGGAAGCTGTCCGCGAAACGCTGGCGCAGCGGACCTTGCCACGGGATCTACAGGCGGCTTTTGAGCGGGCTGAAGCCACGGTGAAAGAATCGCTGACCTCCATCCAGGTATCGCTGGCACGCCTCGACAAGACACTGGTGGATGCAGCAGCGAACGCCAGTTCAAAAATGCTGCATCAACTCGAACAGTTACGCGCCCGCGCCGCGCGTGCCGAACTGCGGCAAAGCGAAGTGCTCACGCGCCATGCCGATCTACTCTGCGGCGCGCTCTATCCTGACAAGGTTCTTCAGGAACGCGAGACTCCCGGCGTCTATTTCCTCAGCCGGCATGGAATTGAACTTCTCCACAGCCTCTTCGACTCCATCAACACCGATTGCCTGGATCACCAGGTGATTACGCTTTGACTGGACAACGGCGCAAGCTGGCCCGCCAGGTAGCAAATTGATACCCTGTTTTCCGCCGCGCAAGGAGTGCTACACCTGTGCTCAAGTTCATGGTGGTTCTACATCGCAAGCCGGAGTGGACTCCCGAACAGTTTCGCAATTACTTCATCGAGGTTCACCAGTCGTTAGCGCAAAAGATCCCCGGCCTCCGGCATTACAAACAGAATTTCGTCTTGCCGGACGAAAAACGTAACCGCCCCGCTTGGGATTGTGTGGTTGAATTGTATTTTGATGACCGCGAAGCGATGGAAGCTGCCTGGGCACTCCCGAGGGTCAAGCAGCCACCGCAGATCTAGACCGGTTCGCAGACTTGTCCCGCACCGCCTGGTCCGTTGTAGAGGAAAGAGTGGTCCCGTCGTAGCCTGGGATGCCCCATTTCTCGCGGTTTTTGCGAGAAAGCTTGCCCTGAGCGCAGCCGAAGGGTGGGGCCCGCGTCCCATCCGCATTTGCTTCTTAAGCAACGTTTGACAGTAGACGCGCCTCCGGCGCATTCAGCCGGACTTTTATTTCGAGCATGCGGTGCATGACATAGCCATCCTCAGTCAGGTGTGCCGTGGCCGTGTCGCTTGATTCCGAAACGACCAGCCGATCCAGCGGATCGCGTTTTCCAAACTCCGGGTCCGTACGTTTGCAGAACCGGCATTCATGTCCCGTGCGCGTCTCTCGATGTTGCGGCTTGCGATGAAAAGAGTCCATTGGCGGGTTCCTCCTGGCTGGCTGCACCGCATACCCTATATACAGGATAGCCCCCTGGCAAGATGTCCGTTTTACAGTTTTCTGTGGAAAAATATGGACCTCCAGGGACCCTGGAGGGTATAACTGGGCCGCTCCGGAAGGATAAAGAGGTTAAGGATGTCAGTGCCAAGTCAAGTCCACTTTCGTGGATTTGAACGTCCACGAAAGCATCCATTCCGGGCGGTCTTTAACCCTCCTGTTCTCAATAGTCCCAATTCCCTATCAACAACTTAGCCCCCCACATTTTCTGCATTTTAAAATGTTCCGGCCGGAACACTTTGTCGAAATCGCCCCTTACAAGATTCTCTCGTGCGCATAGCCGCCCCTGGTTAACGCCGCGAGCAGCTCTGCGATGTGCTCGCGCCCGCGAGTCTCCATGGTGATCTCAATCGTGGTCTCGCCCAGATTCACACCGTGATACGCACGATCATAAGCAGTCTCCACAATGTTCGCGCGGTGCGCCGCCAGAATTCCCGTCAACCCATGCAGCGCGCCAGGATAATCAGGCAGATGAATACGGAGACGCACCAGCCTTCCATCCTTGACCATGCCGCGTTCGATGATGCGCGAGAGCAATGTCACGTCGATATTCCCGCCACTGACCAGCGCCACAATTTTCTTTCCTGAGAGCGCGACACGGCGATTGAGCAGTGCTGCAATGGCGGCTGCGCCGGCACCTTCTGCGAGCGTCTTTTCATTTTCCAGCAGCAGCAGGATGGCGTTGGCGATCTCTTCTTCCTCCACCGTGACAATATCGTCCACGTATTTGCTGACTAGCGGAAAAGTCCGCGCGCCCGCGCGGCGAACCGCGATGCCATCGGCGATAGTGACGGCGGCCGGCACCACCACCGGTGCGCCGCCGCTGATCGCCGCCTTCATGGAAGGCAGTCGAGCAGGCTGAACTCCGAAGACCTGAACGCTCGGCTTGCTTTCTTTGAGGGCGCATGCAATTCCGCCAATCAGTCCACCGCCGCCAATAGGAACGACGACCGCATCGAGATCGGGATGCTGTTCCAGCAACTCAAGCCCGAGCGTTCCCTGCCCGGCGATTACCACATCGTCGTCAAAGGCATGAACGAATGTCAGGCGGTCGCGCTGGCTGCGCCGGATCGCCTCTTCGCAAGCCTCATCGTAATTTGCGCCTTCGAGAACCACGTTGGCCCCATAGCCGCGAGTGGCCGAAACTTTGATCAAAGGCGTGGTCAGCGGCATGCAAATCGTGGCGCGAATTCCCAACCGGGCAGCGTGATAAGCAACCGCCTGCGCATGATTCCCTGCCGAGGCTGCGATGACGCCGTTCGCCCGCTGATCTTCACTCAAGCTCAGGAGCTTGTTCAAGGCTCCGCGCTCTTTGTAGGCGCCAGTGCGCTGCAGGTTTTCGAGCTTCAGATAGACAGCGTTATCGGTGAGCCCGGAAAACGTCGCGGAGCGTGAGCATGGCGAAACCGGGATGTGGTCGCGAATGCGGCCGCGAGCGGTCTGGATCTCGGAGAGGGTGACCATGATTGAGTTGCTGCGAAGATCGAATAAAGTGACCGACATTCTACCTGAAGGTGCTCGCATGCAGGCGCCAGCGCACCGCAACCACCGCACGGGCAGCGATCTTTACAAACTTTTACCCGCTTCTTTACAACTATCCTTTCCTTGGCGGTAATCTGACAAGGTAAAGGACAAAGAAAGCCGTCCCCGCTTTTTGAAGGCAGTGCGACCAAGAAACAACTACAAATGAATGTTGCCGCCCGATCCGGACAACTTACTGGCGTGAGGCTCGCGATTCTCAGCCTGTTTCTTTTGCTTGGAGCAGTGGGCGCGGTGCCGCAGTCCAGCACGGTACAAACGACGAAAACCGCAGCCGCTCCCGCTCCCTCGGGTGAAGCCCAGCCAGCAACGACGACAGTCGCAGTCCGCGTCAACGTAGTCAATGTATTGGCCACGGTGCGGGACAAACATGGAAAGATCGTACCTGACCTGACCAAGGATGACTTCACGCTTACCGAAGATGGCCGCCCGCAGAGCATTCACTATTTCGCGAAAGAAAGCGACCTGCCCCTCACGCTCGGTCTGCTAGTCGACACCAGCCTGAGTCAGCGGCGCGTGCTCGACGAGGAGCGCAGCGCCAGCCACAGCTTTCTGGATCAAATGGTACGCGCGGACAAGGATAAGGCTTTCATCATCCACTTCGACCGGGAAGTGGAACTGCTGCAGGATCTCACTTCATCCCATGAGAAGCTGGAAGCTGCGCTGGAACACCTGCAAACTCCGCAGTTCACACAAGCCAGCGGAAGCGATCCAAATGATTCTCGATCAGGATCTGGCCGCGGCTCCGGCAGGCATGGCGCTGGCGGCGGTACCTTGCTTTACGATGCTGTTTACCTGGCGTCCGATGAGTTGATGAAAAAGCAGACCGGCCGAAAAGCGTTAATCATTCTTTCGGATGGCGTGGACCATGGCAGCAAGGAAACACTGGACTACGCGATCGAGACTGCTCAGCGCGCCGACACGGTTGTCTATTCCATTCTGTTCAAAGATGACGAGGGCTACGGCAACCATGGTGGTTTTGGCGGTCCGAGCATGGGTGGACCAGGGATGGGCGGAGGTGGAATGGGGCGGCACGGTGGAGGAGGGCGCAGATACCCGCAGGAGCAACGTCCGGACGGCAAGAAGATCCTTGAGCGCCTTTCGAAGGAGACCGGCGGGCGGATGTTTGAAGCCTCCAAGAAACATTCCGTCGATGAAATCTACGCTCAGATCGAGGAAGAACTGCGGAATCAGTACAGCCTGGGCTATACGCCTGACCGAGGAGGCGCGAGCTCGGCCGGGTATCACAAGATTCAGCTCGTAGCCAAAGGAAAAGACCTCAGCGTGCAGACGCGCGAGGGATATTACTCGGAGCGGTACTCTGATTCCAACGTCGCGATTGATAGCTAAGATTACCTTGCCAACTTCTGGTGTTGATGAGCATCAGGCGTGACTGTAAGCAGGACGACCTTATCGCAAATTCCTTTGAGAACCTCTATCGCATTCACCACATCCGCCCATGGGATGTTGTTTTCTGCTTCCACGTACGTTGTAAGTTGGGGGTGAACTTCAAGATCGCTTCGGACTGTAATATCCAATTTATCCCACGACGTTTTCTTGGAGTTCACGTAGAGAGTAGATGGGCCGTGTCCGTTTGTCCCTGCTATGACCACTACCAGCGACTCGACGAAGAAATGCTCTCTGGCTAGCGCCCGCTCGACCAGGACGTCTACCGACAAGCCACTTGGGGTTTTGTGCGATGAGAAGCCCATGAAGATCATGGCTGCAATAGCCAGACAAGGGGCTGCCATCAGCCCATATCCAGGTAGGCCCGAAATTTGTTTTCTCAGTGGGAACTTCTGTGCAAGCGACGAATCGGCGTCTAGCACTTTGCTAGAAGTTCCGCCTTCCAGCACGTCAAGGCGAGCGCGGAGAAAGTTATAGGAACATGTGGCTGGGATCGCCGCAAGTAGTCCAGCAGCCGTTGTTAGAAGTGCTGCTGCCAGTTCCGAGGTTATCATTGCCTCCGCAGCATGTTTCTCCATTGCAATGCCCCTGCTGAGGGCGTTGAGAATGCCTTCGCACGCGCCCATAAGTCCAAGGAATGGCGCGGCGGATGCAATTGATTTAAGACTGCCGACCCAGAGGTTCAGGTCAGCGGTGAGTTTCCTCCGCCGGCGCTGAAATGCTCGCTTGGGCCTGTCGATGGGCTCCCTACGCTGAACTAAGTAGCAGCCCAGGGAAACGCAACCGACTACCACGGAGAAATAATCGAGCATGGCTCAAGCCATGCCATCGAGGCGCACAAGCCAACTAATCCAGTACCATAAATACCGGATGCTCCACTCACACTCGTACGTTTGCCATGGAGCTACACGCTCCGGGCATAGGAGGAATTTACTCCTGGTAGCTTTACGAAAAGACACCAGAACAATTGATATGGTTCCATCTTCTTTGGCGCGCGTGCCGGGCTGAATGATGCCGTCCGTTCGGGACTGGGTGGATTCGAGATTCTTGCCACCCACACTTCGAAAACCGCCGCCAGTTCCGAATGCATAGGCCCTTCGCTGCGCTCAGGATGACAATTAGTTGTACATCGTAGGGCGTTACCCCCAAGGATTCAAATCTCCCAGCCGGCAGGAAACTCCCCTAACAATAGTCACGCCTTGCTTCCGATGTTCTACTTGGCGAAGAAACGGTTGTTTCTGCGCTTTGAGAATGCGGTTGCGGAGGATATGGCATGGATGCTGGTCAGGCAATGGCCTTCCTTTTTTACGCGGTCGTGGCGGTGTTCGTGCTGGGCACAATTCTGAGCGGATTCTTCCAGGTAACGACCGCGGAAGCAGCGGTGATCCAACGCATGGGCAAGTTTCTGCGCGTGGCCACGGCCGGAATCAATTTCAAAGTGCCGTGGCTCGACCAGATCGCCGGCCGCATCGATTTGCGGGTGCAGCAACTTTCGCTCGATGTCGAAACCAAAACCAAAGACAACGTGTTCGTCAGGATTCCAGTCTCGGTGCAGTACCACGTGATACCCGACAAAGTTTACGAAGCCTTCTACAAGCTGGCGAACCCGACCCAGCAGATTTCTTCCTATGTGTTCAATGTGATCCTGGGGCACGTCCCGAAGATGAATCTGGACGACACTTTCCTGCAGCAGTCTGACATTGCGGTGGCAATTCGAGAAGGGCTCGACGACGTGATGAAAACCTACGGCTATGCGATCGATCAGGCGTTGGTGACCGACATCAAGCCGGACGAAAAGGTAAAAGCTGCCATGAACGAGATCAACGCGGCGCAACGCGAGCAGGTGGCGGCCGCGGCTCGCGGCGAAGCCGAAAAGATTCTGAAAGTGAAGCAGGCGGAAGCGGAATCGGAGAGCAAGGCACTGCAGGGCCAGGGCATCGCCAACCAGCGTAAAGCAATCATTGAAGGGCTCAAGCAGTCGGTGGAAACTTTTTCTGCTGCGGTCGAGGGCACCACACCCAAGGACGTCATGATGCTGGTACTCGTGACTCAGTACCTGGACACAATGAAAGATATTGGAACGCAGGACAAAACCAACACCCTATTCGTTCCGCACTCTCCTTCGGCGATCGGCGAGCTGTTTCGGCAGATGCAGGACGCGGTGATGATTGGACAGAAAGGCGCGGCGGCCCAGTAAAGTTGGCCAGACTCCGACCAAGAACCCACCCGTCGCAAACTGCGCGACAAGGATGGGGCACCCCGAGCCTTTGATTGTGTCGCTGCGATGATCCTGTACAATTTGTGACCCAGATCACATATGCTGTCAGGCCTATGACGGTAGATTGAATTTTTCGTCGAGGAAGGTCTAATGGATAGCGCCCTTCTGGTTCACCGTCTGCACTTCGCTTTCACCGTAACCTTTCACTATCTGTTCCCGCAGCTCACCATGGGGTTGGCGCTGTTGATCGTGGTACTCAAGACCATGGCGCTGCGCTGCAAGGACGAACTCTACAACCAGGCGGCCCGTTTCTGGGCGCGAATTTTTGGCATCAACTTCGTGTTGGGCGTGGTCACTGGAATTCCCATGGAATTTCAGTTCGGCACGAACTGGTCTCACTTTTCGCGCTGTGCCGGCGGCGTGATCGGGCAGACACTCGCCATGGAAGGGATGTTCGCATTCTTTCTGGAATCGGCGTTCCTCGGATTGTTTCTTTACGGCGAGAAACGACTCGGCCCCAAAGGCCACTGGTGGTCGGCGGTGGCGGTTTTTGCCGGGTCGTGGCTTTCCGGATTTTTCATTGTGGCCACCGACGCCTGGATGCAGCATCCGGTGGGCTACTACAAGGCCGCGGACGGCTCGCTGCAGCTTTCCAGCTTCTGGGAATTGGTCTTGAATCCGTGGGCCTGGTGGCAATATGCGCACAACATGAGCGGCGCGGTAATCACCGGTGCATTCGTCATGGCTTCGGTGGGAGCGTTTTACCTTTTGTGGGGTAAGTTTCAGGAGCACGGGCGGATTTTTGTGAAGGTCGGCGTGGTCGCAGGATTGATCTTCAGCGTGCTGCAACTATTTCCCACAGGTGACGGGCAGGGGCGGATGGTCGCGACCAATCAGCCGGTCACTCTGGCGGCAATGGAAGCGCTGTTCGTAAGCCAGCCGGGAGCACCGCTGGTGCTGATCGGCCAACCCAACGTGGAAACGCATAAGATCGACAATCCCCTGGTGGTTCCCCAGGCGCTCAGTTTTCTGACCTACCGGCGCTGGCAAGCCGAGGTGCGCGGACTGGATTCTTTCCCGGAGAACGACTGGCCCCAGAACATCGGATTGCTTTACTACAGCTACCACATCATGGTCGGGCTGGGGACAATCTTTATCGCGATCACGGTGATAGCGGCGCTTCTGTTGTGGCGTGGCTCGTTGTTTTCGTCACGCTGGATGCTGTGGATTCTGCTCCTGGCCCTGCCATTTCCGTACATCGCGAACACGGCGGGCTGGATGACTGCAGAACTGGGCCGGCAACCCTGGCTGGTCTACTCCTTGATGCGCACCGCGGAAGGATACTCGAAGACAGTCTCTGCCGGGAACGGAATGTTCACGCTGCTGGGCTTTCTTGGGATGTACACGGTGCTGGGAATTCTGTTTCTCTTCCTGGTGCGGCGCGAGATTGAAAATGGTCCGCTGGCGGAAGCGCCAACTGGCCAATAGAAAGGTAAGGCTCCAGCCCCAAGAGGGCTCGAGACGCGAGGACTCTGATGGAAACGTTGTGGTTCATGATTATCGCCGTGATGGTGGCGGCTTATGTGGTGCTCGACGGTTTTGATCTGGGCGCGGGGGTGATTTATCTGGGAGCGGCAAAGACCGCCAATGAGCGGCGAACGATTATGCGCGCCATCGGCCCGGTTTGGGATGGCAATGAAGTCTGGCTGCTGGCGGCCGGCGGCACGCTCTATTTCGCGTTCCCGCTGCTTTACGCTTCGAGTTTCAGCGGCTTCTACCTGCCTCTGATGATGGTGCTCTGGCTGCTCATGCTGCGCGGCATCGGTATCGAACTGAGGGCTCATATGGAGAATCCGGTGTGGCGCGGATTCTTCGATGTGGTGTTTTGCGTTTCGAGCGTGTTGCTGGCG
The DNA here is from genome assembly GCA_963759395.1 of uncultured Acidobacteriota bacterium. Lineage (GTDB taxonomy): Bacteria > Acidobacteriota > Terriglobia > Terriglobales > Acidobacteriaceae > CAVWZH01. The sequence continues at coordinate 2,805,470 of CAVWZH010000007.1, forward strand.
ATTTTCTTTGGGGCGGCTTTGGGCAATGTGGTGCGTGGCGTTCCGCTGGGGGCGGATGGATATTTCTTCGAGCCGCTGTGGACGAACTTCCGCGTGGGCGTCGACACCGGCATTCTCGACTGGTACACCGTTCTGACAGGAGTGATCGCCCTGGTCACGCTAACGGCGCACGGCGCGCTGTACATCGCAGTAAAAACTGAGGGCGAGCTGAACCAGCGCTGCCGGAAAGTTGCGATGACGGCGTGGCCAGTTCAGTTAATTCTCACTATTGTCGGCCTGGCGGCGACTACTTATGTGCGGCCGAGCGTTCTCGACAACTATAAGCAACATGCCATCGGGTTTCTGATTCCCGTGGTAGTGTTCGCCAGCCTGGCCGTGATGATTCTTGCGGTGCTCAAGGGGCAGGACAAGAGAGCTTTTGTGGCCTCGGCGATCTACATTGTGGGCATGCTGGTAGGCGCCGCCTTCGCGCTGTATCCGGTCGTGCTGCCTGCCACAAGCGATCCTGCCCGTAACCTCACCATCTACAACACCGCTGCCGGGCACCACGGGCTCGCGGTCGGTTTCACCTGGTGGATTCTGGGGATGATTCTGGCGTTGGTGTACTTTACGGTGCTATTTCGAATGTTTCGCGGAAAGGTGCGACTGGAGGGTGAGGGGTACTGAGTCTAGGTCGCGACGCTTGATGGTCAACTTCAAATAAACATCCCTGCAAAGATGGTGGCGAAGGCCGGGCCAGCCTCCGGATGATTCAGCGCATCTTAGATGTCTGTACCGGGCTGCGAGTGTTAAAACTCCAACCGTGGAATCGTGCCACTCCAGCCGGACTATGGTGGGGGATCGCTGAAGACATGTACCGTCCGGCTCAATTTACCTGGCTGTGGGCAGCGGGAGTTCTCTGGCTAGGGACGTTGTTTGCCTCAGCGCAGGAGGGCGCTTCACCGCAGCAGCCGCCTCCAGAGCCTGTTCCGCAGCAGATTCCTTCTCCACGCACTTGTGGGCCGCGGGCGCCGGATCAATGCCTCATTATCCTGGCCAAAGACCAGGCGGGAATTTGGACCAGTCCGCTCCGCATCAAGAAGCAGGACCTCGCCTGGCTAGTTCCAGTGGCGGCCGCCAGCAGCGTTGCCTTTGTCTTCGACAAGCAAACTCTGGAAACGATTGGCACGTCGAACCCGCAGCGGGCCAGCGCGTTCCGGAGTATCTCCGACATAACTGGCATCTACGTTCCATTGGCCACCGTCGGAACCAGCATTATCGCCGGAGCCGTCAGACACGACCGGCATCTTGAGGAAACCGGATGGCTGAGTGGCGAAGCCATGCTCGATGCCACGATTCTCAGCAGCACACTGAAGTACGGATTCAATCGCGACCGCCCCAACCAGAGCGACCACAATGGTGAGTTTTGGTCCGATGAGACTCCGGGCTATCCCAGCGGACTTTCATTCCCCTCGGGGCACGCCATGGCAGCGTGGGCGTTTGCCCACGTCGTAGCCGATGAATATCCCGGATGGAAGGTCAAACTCGCGATATACACCCTGGCCGCTACGGTCTCTGTCTCGCGCGTTATGGCACGGCAGCACTTTCCCTCCGACGCATTGCTGGGAAGCACCATGGGATATCTTGTCGGCGGCTATGTCTATAATCACCACTCCAGCAACTCCCGGCACTCTGTTTCTTTCATGCCGATGATCAGCAACGGGTCGGCTGGATTCGTTATGGAATTCCGGTGAGCCGTTAAGGGAATGGCCCCATTTTTCGCCCGTGTACGTTGGTAACTTTGGGGGTGCAAGCCCGCGGAGGTAGGGTAAACGACGGGATATTTCCTATTAAGGTGTATTTGTGACCGAGCCGAAACGCTCGACGGTTATTGCCTCTGCTCTCGACATCCTCAAAGCGTCGACCACCCCTGCAATCGGAATCGTGTTGTTGCTTCTGTTAGTTCTTGCCGGCTTTCGATTCTCACAACACAAGGTCTTGGCGTGTACGAGCCTACCCGCGGATCCAGGTCTTAGTGCTGACGACGGCGCCGACGTCAAGGCGGTCGACAAATACAAAGCGGCCATTGCGGAAATGTTGGAAAGGGAAAACTTCGACGAACTGGATTGTCTCGCGAACACTCTGCGGGCAAGCAAGGAGAGGTTCGCGGGCGGCATGTGGAAGCTGCACATCTTGTATTGGGGACTTGAATCCCCCTTACAACATGCCACCGAAAAAGACTGGACTAATCATTTGAAAAGGTTGAAGCGCTGGGTGGGCGAGAATCCGGATTCGATCACAGCGCGAATCGCATTGGCGGAAGCTTATGTGAACTATGCGTGGGACGCCCGTGGTGAAGGTTCCTCGGACACCGTGAGCGACAACGGCTGGAAACTCTTTGGGGAACGCGCCAAGGAAGCAAAGCAGATTCTAGTCAAGGCTTCGACTCTAAAAACCAAGTGTCCGGAGTGGTATGTCGCCATGGAATCCGTGGCCTTGGCCCAAGGGTGGGATCGGCAGGATGAGCAGGCGCTCCTCGAACAGGCGATTTCGTCAGAACCCGGATACTACTATGTGTATCGCTTGCACGCGACCTATTTACTTCCGAAATGGTACGGCGCAGACGGAGAAACAGAGGAGTTTGCCACGACCATTGCGGACCGGATCGGAGGAGAGAAGGGCGACGAAATCTATTTTCAGATCGCGGGTTTCCTGGTCTGTAATTGCAATGATCAGCCACAGTTGAAGCATATGTCGTGGCCGAGAATTCAGAAGGGTTTTGCTGGCCTGGAGAACGAATACGGCGAATCGCTGACGAACTTGAACCAGCTCGCCCTGATGGCGGTGAAACTGAGGGACTCCGTGGTGGCTGACCGGTCGTTCCGGCGGATCGGCGAGGAATGGAGCGAGGCGGCGTGGAAGAAACAGGACAATTTCGACACCTCAAAAACCTGGGCGGCTCAGATAGCACCGGCGATGGCAGTGCAAGCGTCCATTGAAGATGAGGCGGACGCCAATTTGCACTCTGCCGACGGGCCCCGTTACCAGGCGGTCTTCGAGAAGAAGTTCGAGGGCTTCATGCAAAAGTGCGTGACCTCGAGCGCCGACCCTCAACCGTTTGAGATGCTGATCAAGGTTGGCGCGAAAGGCACGGTCGAACGCCTGATGACCGATCCCAGCACGGCAGTTTCCGCTTGCTTGTTTAAGAAGCTGATGGATTTTCAAATCACAAACACCGCTCCGTTCCCGGATCCGCCGCGAGGGGCATACTGGATACGGCTTAAGCTGGATCCAACGGCCTTTTCTTCCGTAGCGAACCGGCAAGCGCAGTAGGCAATCCTCGTGACTCCCGTCGCGAGTTCTTCCCTCTTAGCCGGCGCTAGGCATATCTGTGGAACTTCCCCTACAATGGTTCGCTGCTCGTGAGGCGGACTCCTGTTTTCCATTCCTGGGTAGAGGACCATGGCGACTACGGCGACGGTAAATCCGCAAGTGCACTCCAACCAACCGGGCAAGGCGGCGGGGCCATGCGCCATGGTGATTTTTGGGGCTTCGGGCGACCTGACCATGCGCAAACTGGTGCCGGCGCTGTTTAACCTGGCCAAAGAGAAACTTCTGCCAGAGAACTTCGCTGTGGTGGGCGTAGCCATTGATGACCTGAATCCCGAGCAGTTTCGCGACCAGCTTACCCGCTTCTTGCCGGCTGAAGATCACGGTGGCGAGGCGTGGACCTGGTTTCGCCAACGGCTGCAATACGAACGCGGGGATTTCGCCGATCCGGCGACCTTTGCGAGTCTTAAGACCCGATTGAGCTCGGTCGATGCCGAATTCCATACGCAGGGCAACTATCTTTTTTATTCGGCGACCGCGCCCAGGTTTTTTGCACCCATCGTGCAGCAATTAGGAAAGGCGGGTTTGTCAAAACAAGAGAATGGCTGCTGGCGGCGGGTAGTGATCGAGAAGCCTTTCGGGCATGATCTCGAGTCGGCTAAAGCGCTGAACCGCGACATCAAGGCCGTGCTGGCCGAGAACCAGATTTATCGCATCGACCATTATCTGGGCAAAGAGACAGTGCAGAACATCATGGTGTTCCGGTTTGACAATGCTATCTTCGAGCCCATCTGGAACCGGCGCTACATTGACCATGTGCAGATCACGAACGCGGAGACCGTTGGCGTGGAACTGCGCGGCGGTTATTTCGATAGCAACGGCACGCTGCGCGACATGGTTCCGAATCACATGATGCAGCTGCTTAGCCTGATCGGGATGGAGTCGCCGGTGTCATTTCAGGCGGACGCGGTACACAACGAACAAGCCAAGCTGCTGCACTCCATTCAACTGCCCAATTCCGAAGACGTGCTGCATAACAGCGTGCGCGGGCAGTATGGCGCAGGGACGGAAGATGGCCAGCCGGTACCCGCCTATCGCACCGAACCGGGTGTCGCGCCTGAGTCGAGAACGGAAACCTTTGTGGCGATGAAATTGAACCTGGACAACTGGCGCTGGGCGGGCGTTCCGTTTTATCTGCGAACGGGAAAACGCCTGGCCGAGCGCAACACGGAGATCACCATCCAGTTCAAGCGCACGCCGTTTGTGTTGTTCCGGGACAGCCCGGTGGATAAACACAGCAATCAGCTGGTGATCCAGATTCAGCCGGCCGAAGGGATTTCGCTTAGCTTCGGCGCCAAGATTCCGGGACCGGTTCTTCGCGTGGGAGCGGTCGAAATGGATTTTGAATACTCCAAGTATTTTGGGCAGGAAGCGTACACTGGCTATGAAGTTCTGCTCTACGACTGCATGCTCGGCGACGCCACCCTGTTTCAGCGTGCAGACATGGTGGAGGCGGGATGGAGCGTGGTAGACCCGATTCTGGATGTCTGGAATGCACTGCCTCCGAGGAAATTTCCCAATTACGCTGCTGGATCCTGGGGTCCAAAAGAGGCGTTTGACCTGCTGGCCCAGGATGGCCGGCAATGGAGGAAAATGTAGGCATGATTCTGGCAGGAGACATCGGCGCGACCCGCATCCGGCTGGCGGGCTTCGAAACTGAAGCCAATAAGTTGAAGCTGGTGGTGGAAAAGACCTATCTCAGCGAGGAGTACGGTGGCCTGCCTGAGATTATCACCGACTTTGTGAAGACGGAGGGAGTGCCGGTGCACAGCGCATGTTTTGGCGTGGCTGGGCCGGTGCGCAACGGACGCAGCAAGATTTCCAATCTTCCATGGACAATCGATTCGCGCGAGTTGGCCCAACAGCTCAAAGTCAGCCCGGTGGGGCTGATTAACGATCTCGAGGCCTATGCGTATGGAGTAGACGCGCTGGAGTCGAAAGATTTTGTGACGTTAAGCCCGGGAGCGGAAGACGCGGAAGGAAATCGCGCCGTGATTTCGGCCCGAACCGGACTCGGCGTCGCCGGCCTGTACTGGGATGGGTTCCGGCATCATCCCTTTGCCTGCGAAGGCGGGCACGCAGACTTTGCGCCCCGGAATGCTCTTGAAGTCGAGTTGTTGCAGTATTTACAAGCAAAGTATGGACGCATCAGTTGCGAGCGGCTGCTTTCCGGCCCGGGCATCAAGAATATCTACGACTTTCTCCGCGACACGAAAAAGGCAGAGGAGCCGGCTTGGTTGAAAGAACAAATCAATGCGACCCGAGACGCTCCGCCATTGATCTCGCAGTTTGCGTTGGAGAAGAAGGCGCCGATTTGCGACCAGGCGCTGACGATCTTTGTCAGCATTTATGGGGCGGAGACCGGAAATTGCGCTTTGCACTTCATGTCAACAGGAGGGATTTTTCTTGGGGGCAGCATCGCGGCGCGGATCGTTCCCAAGATGAAGGATCCGGTCTTCATGGAGTCGTTTCTCGACAAAGGCCGTATGCGGACACTGCTGCAGGACATGCCGGTGAAGATTGTGCTGAATGACGATGCGGGAATCATGGGAGCGGCCCGGTACACCCTGGTGCAAAAGGCATTTCGCTCGCCGAAAAATGCGGCCTGAGTCTTGACCAGCGACTGCTGCGTTGCGGGTTGAAGGAGAGCAGCCTTGTACGAAGTGATCCTCAAACGTTTTGAGCGCCCAGACGAAGTGCGCACCTTTGAGAAGGGACGGTTCGAGCTGGTTCATATTGGCGGCATGACGATTGGGCGGGCGACGTACGAACCGGGATGGAAATGGTCGCAGCATGTCGGCCAAGCCATGGGAGCGAAGAGTTGCTCAGTGGAACACGTTGGCTTGGTAATCTCGGGCCGTGCGACCGCCGCAATGGACGATGGGCGGGTGATGGAAATGAAGGCGGGAGACGTTTTCTACGTCGCTCCGGGTCACGACAGTTGGGTAGTGGGCGATATGCCGTATGTGTCGCTGCATTTCATGGGCGCAAGCGACTATGCGAAACACAAGTGACTTGGGGTCCTCCGCGTTCGCGCACTCTGTGTTCTTTGTGGTTCGTGAGTTAGGCCACACTGCCGATGGTGGGCCGTGCGGCAGTTACAATAGTGAGTTACGGTCGAGCTGACATGTCAACCAGACATAGCGCCCATCCACAGGCGGTTTCGGCGGAAATCCCACCGGTGCCTTTAACTATCGAGGGTTACAGCGTCCTGCACCAGATGATGCGAGTCCGGTGGTCAGCGTGGCGCCAGCTTCCTGCCGTACAGAAAAGCGAAGTCGTGAAACAAGCCAGCGGGGTGTTGGGAGCGATGGAACAGAATTCCGCTGGCCAGTCAGCGCTGTATTCCCTGCTTGGCCACAAAGGCGATCTGATGCTGGTGCATTTCCGCAGGTCGTTTGACGACTTGAACCGGGCGGAGTTGCAGCTTGCTCAATTGACGTTGAGCGATTATCTGGAGCCAGCGACGTCTTATCTGTCGGTGATCGAGCTGGGGTTGTATGAATCTACGATTAAGGCCTATCGCGATCTGAGCGACCGCGGGATCGAACCTCACTCCGAGGAATGGAACAAGGCCATCGGTGAGACCCTGGCGCGACAGAAGGAGGCCATGCACCCTCGGCTGTTCCCAGACTTGCCGAAGCTTCGTTACATCTCTTTTTATCCCATGGATCGCCGTCGCGGTGAAGACAAGAACTGGTACACACTGCCGATCGAGGAGCGCGCCCGGCAGATGAACGAGCATGGGCTGGTGGGTCGGCGATATGCGGGTGAAGTCAAGCAGATCATCACCGGTTCGATCGGCTTTGACGATTGGGAGTGGGGGGTGGATTTATGGTCTGACGATCCGCTCGTCTTCAAGAAATTGATCTACGAAATGCGCTTCGACGAGGTGAGCGCGGTTTATGCGCTGTTTGGGCAATTCTACCTGGGCATGCGCTGCCCGGCTGCCGAACTGGGCAAGCTGCTCAGCGGCGAATTGCCGGATGCCGGTTCCTGACCTCCAGCTCTTAAGTCGCAATTCCCGCGCACTGCCGAACACTTTCTTCCTGGAGCATTCCATGGCAACGCTTGGCCTGATTGAATACAAAGACGCTGGCCCGGAGGTACGGGCTGTTTACGACGACATTATGGCCACCCGCAAGACGGACTGGATTAATAATTTCTGGAAGGCAATCGCCCATGATCCTGCGACTCTGAAGCGGACTTGGCAGGACATCAAGCAAATTATGGCCCCCGGCGCGCTTGATGCTGTGACCAAAGAAATGATTTACCTGGCGGTGAGCGTCAGCAACCAGTGCGGGTATTGCATCGCCTCGCACACCGTGGGCGCGCGGAACAAGGGCATGACCGACGCCATGTTCAAGGAACTGATGGCGGTGGTCGGCATGGCGAATGAAACCAACCGCCTGGTCGCAGGATATCAAGTCGAGATTGACGAGCAGTTCAAAGCATAAGGGAGGTGGACATGGCGCATGAATTTTCAACTTCCTACCTAAATGATTCGATCAGCCTGTTTGGCTACTGCAAGAAACTCGCCGAGCGTGCCATGGAACAGGTGAAGGACGAGCAACTAACCGTGACGCTAGATAGTGAGATGAACTCGATCGCTCTGATCGTGAAGCACATGACAGGGAACATGCGCTCGCGGTGGACGGATTTTCTGACTACCGACGGTGAAAAAGCGGATCGGAACCGGGACAGCGAGTTCGAACGGCCCCCGGCTACCCGTGAAGCTCTCATGAAGCTCTGGGCCGAAGGCTGGGATCGCGTCTTTTCCGCCCTGAAACCTCTTTCGGAAGAGGACCTGGCACGCACCGTCACTATCCGAGGCGAGCCTCATTCCGTGATGCAGGCCATCAACCGCCAGATCGCGCATTACTCCTATCATTGTGGCCAGATTGTTTTTCTGGCGAAGCATCTTCAGCATGCGCAGTGGAAGTCGTTGAGTGTGCCGCGGGGAAAGTCAGAGCAGTTCACTGGCAGGGTCTTGGCGAAGGAAATCAGCCAGCGATAGGCATCTCCCTGGTCTACCGATTAAGCGCTTCGTCTAGTTCTTGATGCCTTCGCGGGAAACTTGAATTCGTGGCGCTTCATATCCACGCGGCGGCCGCGAAACGCGACTCCCTCAGATTCAAGGCGCAGCCGCTGCTCGATAGCATAATCGCCGCGCAGTTTGATCTCGCCACCTGAACCCAGGATGCGCTGCCAGGGTAGTCCAAAGGAACGGTGCAGCGCCCTAGCCACTTGCCGGGCAGCTCCCGGAAATCCCGCGGCACGCGCAATCGCGCCATAGGTCGAAACCTTGCCGCGAGGAACCTTCCGTATCGCGGCTTCGATCGCCTGCCTCATGTTCGGGCGCGGTTCGGGTTTCCTGAGAGCCATCTTGGTAAGTCAAAACAAAATGCAGGACAGGAAAGGAGAAAGTGCAGACCCGGTTGGGCGTCAGCGCCAGAATGAAAATCGACAAGGCATTTGGTGCTTGCGCGACGATTGCCAGGTTAGGCGGCGACCTTCCGAAACGAGTCTACGGCTTCCCGCTCACTATCAAACGTTTCAAATACCGTGACCAACTTGGTCACCTGCAGCAAATCTCCCACTCGCTGCGTCAGGTTAGCTAGTTTGACGGCGCCACCGGCATTACGGGCGGTGGTATACAGTGCAACCAGAGTTCCTAGCCCGCCGCTATCGATGTAGCTGATGCCGGCCAAGTTCAGGACAATGCGCGAGTTTTCTGTAATCAGTTTCTTGACTGTATCGCGCAGGAGCGCCGATTCGTCGCCAAAAACAATTCGGCCACTACAATCAACAATGGTCACGCCATCTACGGTTCGAGTACTGAGTTTGAGTTGCATGGAGCCCTCCTGCCAGCCTACTGCCAAGGCGAAGGTTATCGCTTGACGGGGCGTAGTGCAAGGGCTTCATGAGCGCCGTCGGGGTGAATGTGTGACCGCGCTCCCTAGGGCGAGAATCAGTGGTTGGCATGGCGTCAGGCCGAGAACGACCGATCCGCACAGCATGACTCGGGCCATCACGTATAATCAAGTGTCTTCCTGACCATGAGTTACCAAGTCCTGGCGCGCAAATACCGTCCACAAAAGTTCTCCGAGGTCATCGGGCAGGAACACGTCACTCGGACCCTGAAAAACGCCATCGAACAGGGCCGCACAGCCCACGGATACATTTTCAGCGGCCACCGCGGCATCGGTAAAACCACCGTCGCCCGCATTCTGGCCATGGCACTTAATTGCCGGTCTTCCGAGAAACCGGTTTCGGAGCCTTGTGGTATTTGCGAATCGTGCACCGAGATTCGCGCCGGCAACTCGGTGGACGTGATTGAGATCGACGCGGCCACGAATCGCGGAATTGATGAAATCCGCGAGTTGCGGGAAGCGGCGCGCTATCGCCCAGCCCGTGACCGGTTCAAAATCTACATCCTGGACGAGGCGCACCAGATCACCGACGCGGCGTTCAACGCCCTGCTCAAAACTCTGGAAGAGCCCCCGAGCCACGTGGTTTTCATGCTGGCCACGACACAGCCCGAGGACATTCCACAGACCATCCGATCGCGCTGCCAGCATTTCAGTTTTCGCGCCGTACGCTTCGAGGAAATCCTAGGACAACTGAAAAACCTGGTGGCGAGGGAGAAGATTGGGGCTGACGAAGATGCGTTGGCGCTTCTGGCCGAGGCCGGTGACGGTTCCATGCGCGACGCGCTATCCATCCTCGACCAAGCCATTGCATCCGCCGATGGGCGATTGACCGCAGAACAAGTCCGCCAGCTGGTGGGTGCCGCGCCTTCCGGTGTGCTGGAAGATGTGATGCGCGCGGTCGCTCAAGGGTCGAGTGAACAAGTGTTGCGGCTTGTCGATAAGTTGATCACCGAGGGTCATAGCCCGACACATTTTGCCCGGCAGATGGTGCGGTTTCTGCGGAATACGACCGTGGCTAAGATCGCTGGTGGGGATTCTTCCCTGCTGCAGATTTCGGGCGACGAACGGCAGCGCGTGGCGCGCGTGGCGGACTTGTTCGGCGAAGAAGATTTGGCGCGGCATCTGCAGATCATGTTAAGGACCCACAGTGAGCTCGGCTATCGCCAGGAACAGCGTTTCCATTTGGAATTGGGTCTGCTGAAGATGGCGCACGCTCAGCGGCTTCTGCCTATCGAGCAACTTTTGAGCGAAGCCGGTGTCCCGAATCCGGTGCGATCGCTGGGTAAACCTTCCGTGGTGCCGGATATCAGGAGATCCGAATCGTCACCTCCCGCACGTTCCTCCGTGTCCCCCTTCGCGGCCGATTCGGCACGCAAGGCCGGAGCGAAGCCGGAGCTGTCCGCAGAGAGTCGCGCTATCGCGCAGTCCCGAGGAATTTCGGCCGGAGCGCCGCAGACCCCCGTGGTTATGGGATCTGCGGTTCCCGCAGCTGAACTTGAGGCTGCCCCAGTGGGCGAATCATCCTCACGACCTGCGCCCAATGAGTCGGGGGACCTGCGCGCAGTCGTAGTCAACGCCTTAACGAGCGCTGGTCATCGCATGCTCGCTTCCATGCTGGAATCTGGCGAGTGGCGCGTGGAACGCAACGAAATAGTGGTTTCTGTGGCGGCTTCTGAGACCGTGATTGACATGTCGCTGGGAGCGGATGCGAAACGTCTAGCGGTTGCCGCTGCCAGCGAGGCCGCGGGACGTCCGCTGAAGCTGCGAGTGGTCTCCGGGAGCAAGGCTTCGAGCCCGACTCCGCCTAAACCCGTGGCCAACGGCGGAGGCCGGAACCGGGCTGAACAAGATCCTATCGTCCGCCGGATGCAGGAAAAGTTTGGAGCCGAGATCAGAACGATCATCGATTACAAAGACAAAGAAAGGCGTTGAAAAGCCAGCAGCGTCCGGCGGGATAAGCGCCCGCGACTGAGACCTGGCATCTAAAACCATTATGGGCGGATTCAACCTGCAAGACCTGATGTCGCAGGCGAAGCGCCAATACGAGGCGCTGCAGAAGAAGATGGCGGAAACCGTGGTCGAGGGCTCTTCGGGCGGCGGTACGGTGGTAGTGAGGATGGACGGCCGCAAACAAGTGTTGAGCATCAAGATCGACCCCGAGGCCGTCAAGGCGGGCGATCTGGAAATGCTTCAAGATCTGATCACTGCCGCTATCAACGGCGCTGGCCGCAATGTGGATGAGGCCATGCAGTCGACGATGGGCGGCATGCTCGCCGGTTTAGGTTTGCCGCCGGGGATGTAAGCTTCAGTTCGAAGGACTCTCTTCCACCATGAGCCGATTCGCAGAGCCGATGTCGCGGTTGATCGATGAGCTGAAGAAACTGCCGGGCATCGGCAGCAAAAGCGCGCAGCGGCTCGCTTTCCACATCCTGCGCTCCAACGATGATGATGCCGAGGCGCTGGCCGCGGCCGTGCGCGACGTCAAGGCCAACCTTCACCTCTGCTCCATCTGCAACAACATCACGGATGTAGATCCCTGCGTCTATTGCAGCAGTGCAACGCGCAATCAGCGGCTGGTGTGCGTGGTGGAAGAACCCACGAATATCGCCTCGATCGAGAAGACCAGGCATTTTAATGGCGTCTACCATGTGTTACACGGATCCATTTCCCCGTTGCACGGAGTGGGCCCGGAACAGCTACGCATCGCCAACCTAATGCGGCGGGTGGAAGGGGGTCAGGTGGACGAAGTGATTCTCGCCACCAATCCCACGGTGGAGGGCGAAGCCACGGCGACGTATTTATCGGGTCAACTACGCCGCGCCGGTCTGAAAGTCACTCGCATCGCGATGGGCATTCCGGTGGGCAGCGACATTGAATATGCCGATGAGATCACGATGTTGAAGGCCATGGAAGGCCGCCGCGAGATATAAGCGCCTTTCGTTGTTGCTGAGATGTGAAAAATCTTTCCCTCGCGTCGAGTCCGCCCAGCTCCCCACTTTTGGGCTATGAAATCAAAGTACGGTTTGCATTATCAGCTTGTTACAGGCATTACTTTAAGTATCGCCGGGAGCCCCGCGTTGGCATATCAGTTGCACGCGTAACAGACGCCTCGTCGCGTATCGATTTTTTGTACTGGCGACGGGCCGTGCGATGAGCTTTCCTGGCCACAACCGGACTAGGCGCACGCACGGCGCCAGAACGACGCCGCGCTGTGATGGGACCCAAACCGGACACGCGAAAAACCGCGCGTGCTGAGGAACTGGGTTCCGCATCTCAACTCGACGCCATACGAACCGGGCAAACCAGCCCGGTTTTTTTGTTTTCACCTCGGGATTAGCCGCGTGAGGGCTCAAGCTTGAGAAGCCGCCGCTCGAAACCTACGGCTCCGCGGAGCCGCGCACTAGGTTTTAGTGCGTCCGCCGGACCTCGCATCCTGGATGAGGCTGGCTTATTCTCAGTCCTGGACTTTAATGGCCGCACAACGATAGGGCGACGCATCACTATTTCAAGAAGATGTCTGGCCGCAGCGACCGACTCGGCCAGTCGATCAAGCGGAGAATAACCTTCCGCGGCCACAATAATTACACTGTGGTCACGAGCGAGATCGAGCCTGCGAATGCGGCCGTCGTGTTCAGCGTCGAACGCGTTGGCGAAACGAAGAATGCCGGCCAGCAGACGTGCCTCCCGCTTTGCGGCTGGAGAAAGGCCGCGCAGCGTTTTTTGTCCGGTGAGCGGAAGCGCTCCTCGGTGGTATCGTGCGACGGTCGCTACCATGCGCAGGTCTTGCTGCTGCCAGCCCAGAGGAGGCGGCATCTGACGAATCAGCCGATAGGAGGCTTTGTGGTGCCCTTTTTCCTTCCGGTAGAACCCCACATCGTGCAGTAGGGCGGCGGCGCGCAATATCTCGCGCTCGCCAGCCGGCGGGGGAACGGTTCGTGGTGAATCGGCTGGCGGCGCAGCGATCTCGCCGATGCCCGCAAGGCGATCGTAAAGCCGCAGGGCAAGCCGCGCCACGTGGCGCGAATGCTTCAAATTGGGATCGCGAAACGAGGCCCAAAGCTCCATTCGTTTGAATCCGGCCACAGTGATCCTGTTGCCCTGGGGTAACTCCGCTCGCCAAATCGGCCAACAGGAAGTCTTTCCCACCATTTTGGCGCGGTACTTTTTGATCCGCTCCTCGCGTTCACCTGCAATCCTGGCGTGCCACTGCATTCGCGCGGGTTCGTCCGGGAAGGCACCTAGCTCCAGGGCAGCGGCCCACAGAACATCCAAATCGTGAACTTCGCCGAGTAGGTCTTGCACTTCCTTTAGGTCATCTTTCCATTTCGTGTGCTGTTGGGGAAGGAAGTTTTCCACCAGATAGCGAAAGCGTTTGATCCCGATCCGCAGACGGTGCCAGGACGATTGCGAGCCATGGCGCAGAGCCATACTGTGCAACTCGTGAGCCTCATGCCAGCGCTCGAGTGCGAGATGCTTAAACATGATGCTTCCCGGCCTCAAGCGGGAGGCACGGCGCGGAAGCTCCCGGCTCCAGCGCGCCCACTGCTTGTGGTCAAACTCCTTCAACGAACGGGATGCCTCGGTTTTCAGCACAGCTTCACGGGTGTTCAGGAACTGAAGAAGGGCAACCGTTACTGGGTCGTCCGGCTGGCCCAGATGTTGCACCCACTCAGCCATCACTTGAACGTCCCGTAAATCTCCCAGACTGCTGAAGAGCCGTTTACCAGCCTTTTTCATTTGCTTCCAGCCAGGATCAGGATCTACCGTCATGATCCCATCGGCCATGGAGCGACATCGACGAAGGCAGACCCGTAGATCGTGGACTGGGTCTGCCGCGAGATCCGGAGCGGCACGCTCGCATTCCCCGAGCACCCGACGCATCCAGAAGGCTAGACCGGCTTTTCGCTGCTGGCTTTTTGGCAGTGGGATGACGGCAAGATTCGACAAGAAGATCTCCTGATTAGTGGCCCAACCTCCTATTTTCGCCTTTCGCGCGATTTAGTTCCAGTTTGCGGGACATAGGGCTCTCGTCGGGTGAAGCCCAAGGAAAATGCGTGTCTTCCGGAGCGGCCTGTTTCGCCGTTTTTCGCGTTACCTCCGTAATGTGCATCCACTTACTGTTTCGCATTACGCTAACCCGGTAACTTGCTCTCATCAGGAGCTGCGTATTACCACGGCAGACACAACTGGAAGCACCAACAACCGGATTGCGACCGCGCGCGCCTTTGTTCATAGCTTGAACATTCTAGTGAAGTACATGCGCCTGTACGGTCCTGACCACAAACGAACCGAAGGTCAGTTCGAGATCGCGTGGAACGAGCTGCAACAGGGTTTGCCCCGAGGTACTGACGGCGGGTTTTTACTTGGAGTTTCGGAAAACAAGCTGCTGCTGGAAGGGGTTCCACTCGAAGCTGGGCAAGCGGAGCGCAGTTTTGCTCAACTGCTTACTACCGCCGGCTTAGCGAGTATCCACTTCTCAAACACGGTCACAATAGAGGATTTTTCGCGTCTGGTTCGAGCCTTTGCCGTGGCCGGCTCCAAGGCTCAGGACGTCGCCAAACAAATCAAAGACACTTTTGGGGATAACAAGAAGGCGGCGATCCGCATCAACGAGGTCAAGTTTGTCGCCGCTGACCCGGCCACGGGCGAGATCAGCATTGCGGCTCAGATTGCCGCGCAATCCCTGGGACCAGAATTCAAAGAATGGCTCAACGATCCTCAAAAACTGCTGCAGCTCATCGCGGCCGCAGAAGGGGCTAAGACCGGAGGTGGCGTAGCGGGCGGCGCTCCGATTGGCAGCGTTCCCAATGTGCCTGTGGGTGCGGCTGTGGCAGAAGGCGCTGGAACCTGGACGGGCGGAGTCGTGCCTCTGCAAGAAGAAGAGGTTATTCAGGCGATTCGCCTGCTTACCCGGTTCGGAGAGGTTGGTGGTGATCCCGGTTCCAACCCTGAGGCCCTGCAAAAAGAACTCAGTACGGTCGATCCCAACACCAAGATGAATCTGCAGCAGCTCTTGGGAAGTTTGGCGGCCAAGGCCACCCAGGACCAAGACACGCAAACCCCGCTGTTGATGAAGGCCGCAGAGCATATGGCCATCCGCTTCGCTCTGGACCGCTTTCAAAAGGGTGAAATCAAGGTCAATGCCGTGCACCAGATGATGGAACACATGAGCCGTCAGATGGACACGCTGCGCCAGATTCTGCGGATTCAGGAAGATAAGATGAGCAAAGCGGGAATCCTGGTGGATTCCCATGCCGACATCCTGGACCGTTTGTTCTGGGCGGAAGTTCCTGATGCCGGCAAGAAAAGCGTGCTGCTTTCTCACGAAGCGCCCTGCGTCCCGCCTCGTAACGTGCGCCAATTCATTGATGTGCTGTTGGATCGCGAGGACAAGGAAAGCGCTTCAGCCATTCTGCAGAATTATCTAAGCTGCCTGGATGCGAAAGACCCGGAGCCCCGGCGCAAAACGGCAACCGGCATGGGCCAGTTGGCCGATTTATTCGCCGCTGCCGGGCCGGAAATCACGGCCCAGGCAATTCAGAAGGTGGGCGATGCGCTCATCCGGGAAGCCGACCCCGAGCTACAGAGCCTGCTGGGAGCTGCCATGGTGCGCCTGAGCACAGAGGCCGGCACTCGCAAGCAATATCGTGCCCTGAGCACCCTGTGTACGACGCTGGAAACTGTGGGCAAGCAGAGGCCAGTGCTGGCCGCAGAGCTGCGTCCGCGGATCGGCGTGGAGAACCGCCTGCCTGAATTCATCGAAGAATGCATGCACCTGCCGCAGCTTCCCCCGGACCTGCTGCAAGTGCTGAGACTTACTTCGCAAGGCGCCGTGGAACATCTCGCGGATCGATTTTTCCGCTGTATGCGGCGCGAAGAGTGCGACCGCATGGTCGACATTGTCAAGGAACTGGGCTCTCCCGCCATGCAACAACTGCGGGAAATGCTGCGCACCGGCCAGCCCCGTCAGGCTGCCGGAGTGGTCGGTCTTTTGAGCCGTCTCGACGTCCCTACATTGCTCGAACTGCTGCCCGCCCGTTTGCCCGAGTGGAACCGGTTCTATCACGATGTGGTGGTCCGCCAGGTGGCTTACGGCGCCGCCCATGACCGTGGACGTTCGCTGCTCGAACTTCTGGAAATCCTAGACCCGCTGGTTCTGCCCCAAGCTATTGATGAGATCGGAATGAGCGGCGACCGTTCCGCAGTGCCTCCTCTATTGGTGATGGCTGAAGCGGGCGAAGCGCAGGGCCGCTCTCCTCTGTTGCAGCTGAAAGCAGTGGAGTCGCTCGGCAGATTGCGCGAACCCGACGCCATTCCCGTGCTTCGCAATCTGCTGGAAGCCAAGAAGATGTGGAAATGGGTAAACCACAAAGAACTGCGGATCGCGGCCGCTCAGGCGCTGACCAAGATCGATCCTCGTTACGGAAGCCAGGTTCTAGCCGATAGCGGTTTGGAGCCCGCGGAACTGGCCATCGCTCCTCTGGATGCAGCCCCGGCTTGCCCGTGGGTGCGGCAACGCCGCTACGAGCGAGTCGTTTTGCACAAGACATTTTCCGCCAACATCAGCAGTTCGTGGGGAAAATCCAGCATTCAGGTCCGCGAACTAAGCCTCGGCGGAGGCATGGGAACAAAAGAAGACAATCTTCGCGTGGGCTCAGAAGCCAACCTCGACATCTCGGCTGGCGTACGCCACATTCGCGGCCAGGTGCTGCTGCGCCGCGCCCGGGTCAACGAAATTGGGTTTGAAATCGTGAATACCGACCTCGAAAGCCGCTACCGTCTGCGCCGCATCCTGATGGACGCGGTCGAAAACTCGCCTGGCACCAAGGAAGGCGAGTGGGACGGGATGCGCAAACCGTAGTCGCTCAATCTTCCACCCAAGTCAAAAAGCCTCTGCCGGAAGCTGGCAGAGGCTTCTGAATTCACCGAGTCTTTCTCACTTCACTTTGGCAAAAATGATTACCAGCGTGTAAAGGGCCAGGGACTCGATCAGAGCCAGACCAAGAATCAGTGAGAGCTGAATTCCCGGACGCGCCGCAGGATTGCGGGCCAAACCTTCTGCCGCTGCTGCCGTTGCCTTGGCTTGCGCCAATCCGCAAACCGCAGAAGCGATGGCCATCGAAAACCCAGCCGTGATCGCGACCCAGTTGACCGCGCTGGCAGCTTCCCCGCCCTGTGCGAACACCGGGACTGCCAGGCAAAGCAGAGACAACACCATAAAAAGCTGACTAAGCTTACGCATTGTTTCTTCTCCTCGTATCAAATTACCGTCAGGAGGTGGTTGACGTCATCCTCGTGCAGACGCCCTCACGCTGAACGGCACAAACCTTTTTAGTGCTCTTCCGCCACCGCTCCCGCCAGATACACCGTGGTGAGCAAAATGAAGATGTAGGTCTGCAGAAAGGAGACACCGATGTGCAGACCCAGGAACAAAATGGGGACCCCCAGGGGTACCAGTGAAAAGAAAACCAGAGTCACCATGTCCCCGGCAAACATATTGGCGAACAGGCGGATGGTGAGCGAAAGCACGCGCGCCAGGTGGCTGATGATCTCAATCGGGAGCATCAGAAGAGCTAGGGGAATTCGGATGAAAATCGACATGTTCTTATCCGAAGGCCCCAGGAAATGCGCCAGGTAGGCTGGCCCGGAATGTTTGAATCCCTGCACCTGGTAGTAAAGGAATGCACAAATCGCGCATCCCAAAGGAACAATGGGAACAGCCGTTGGCGATTCGAAACCCGGGAGCAACCCAATCAGGTTGCAAAACAAGATAAAAAGCGCGAGAGCCATCAAGAATGGCGTGTGCACTTCGCTGTGGGGACCGATAATCTCATGGCTCTGTTCTTCGATAAACCCCTGAACCATCTCGAAGATGTGTTGCAGACCAGTGGGTTTGTCCACAGAAAGCTGCGAGCGCAACAGCACAAACAGCCCGACTAGGAAAAGAAAGACCAGCAATTCCATGGCGAAAGAGTTGTGAATGGGAGCTTGCGGATACTGAGGCTCAATGTGCAGCGAGCGCAGCAAAGCCGTGACCGGCCCGGCAAAGAGCTTGTTAAGAATTGCGGTGAACCAGAGTTGTTCAGGCATACGTAATTTCTTGGCTAGCTCTCAGCGCCCTTGAAATTCCTTGACTGGGGATTAGATACCTCGCGCCAAAGCGACATAGACCTCGTAGGCGGCTTCGCACACGATTGCTGCCACCGGCAGAAACAGCCCCGCAAACAGCCCGTACAGGCTCGAGCGCGAAACAGTAAAGATAACATACGCTCCCAGAGCCATCAAAACGTAACGAGCCACGAAGCGCAACACGATTGCTTTCGCGGATTGCCGCCGGCCCGATTGCGTGACTCGCTCGGCGAACCCGTTCACCACCTGCTTAAGCCAATGAAAATTCAGGTAGGAAATGATCGCCCCGCAGGCAAATCCGGCGGCGATGCGCCATCCATAGCGCAGACACAATGCCAGAGCTGCAATCACCGCTAGCACAATCATGGCGGACGAAATGCGCTGCATAGCTCCCGAATAGAACGAATCGCTTCGCGGATCGGCCATGGGAAACACCGTTAGTCGGAGTCTGACGACGCGAGCACCGTGCGAATCAGCTCGACAAAGCCTGAAACGATGCCGAGAAGAAGCCCGACGATGCTGATCCAGGTTTTGTGCAGCCAGTGATCGAGCGCCGAACCCACCAACCAACCAACCGCCGTGGCGGCTGGCAATACAAAGGCGAGTTGGCTGTACCGGCCCACCTGCAACCAGAAATTCGAGTCTTTCTCTGGCGGCTTTGGGACATGGGGCGGGGGATCGTGGGATGGCATGGAATTTTCCCGAAGAATGGCGGCCTGACAACCGCCTGAGAATGATACTTGCAGCGTGCACTTGCCGGCCTACCTCGGCAGGCTCGAGGTTACAATCCGGATGAACGGCTCGGGATACACCCCAATTGCCACCGTCGCGAGAGCAGTGACGCCTAGAGCCACACGCATTCCGAAGCTGACTGGGAGCCGTGCTTTATCCAGCGCCTCGCGCATGAACATCTGGTTGGCAATCCTCATGTAGTAATACAACCCGAAGACAGCATAAAGCACAGCCAGAGAAGCCAGCACATAGTGTCCGCTTTCGATCAGGCTGAGAAAGATAAAATACTTGCCGTAAAAACCAGCCAGCGGGGGAATGCCCGCAAGCGACAGCAGGAAAATCAGCATGAGCACGGCTTCCACTGGCGCCCGGGTGTACAAGCCCGCGATGTCGTCGATTTCATCCCCGATCACGCCGCGTTGGCGCAGCGACGTCACTACCGCAAACGCGCCGAGGTTCATGAACGTATAAACCAGCAGGTAGATCAGAACGCCTTTGAAACCGTCAAGAGACGCCGGCGTCCCGTAATCCGCACCGGCCAGCGCTACCACGCCCAGCAACATGTAACCCACATGCGCGATCGAAGAGTAAGCCAGAAGCCGCTTGAGGTTATTCTGGGTGAGGGCGGCCAGATTACCGACTGTCATGGTCAAAATCGAAACCACGATCAGCAGTGGGACATAAACCGTCCGCAAGGGGTACAAGCCCCAGAGCAGAATTCGCAACAGCATGGCAAACGCCGCGGCCTTTACAGCGACCGACATGAATCCGGTAACGCTGGTGGGAGCACCCTCATAAGCGTCCGGCAGCCACTGGTGAAAAGGGACGGCAGCAATCTTGAACAGAAGGCCGGTAGAAGTGGCCAAGAGCGCGATCACGGCAATAGGATCCGCATGGTTCTGCCGCGCTGCCATCAGCCGAGCCATCGCTTGCGAAATCGCGCCTAGTTTAGTGCTGCCCGTCAGCCCGTAAAACAGCGAAAGACCATAGGCGAAAATTCCTGAAGAAAATGCCCCCAGAATCAGGTACTTCAGCGACGCTTCATTCGAGCGCTTGTCAGTACGCAGGAAGCCCACCAGCACGTAGGTGGAGATCGCCATCAGTTCCAGGCCGATGAAGATCAGTACGATGTCATAGCCGGCCGCCATGCACATCATGCCTACCAGAGAGAAAAGAATCAGTGCGTAAAACTCGCCGTGGTTTTCGTGTTCGATTTCCAGGTAACGCACTGACATCAGTACTGCGATCGCTCCTCCTGCCAGGAACAAGTACCAGAAATAAATGGCGAACGGGTCCACGAGCATGGAGCCGGACATGGCGTTCAGGGCGTAGACATCAAGTGCGCAGGAATGTGAGCCCGCTATAAGGCCGGAACCTGGATTCTCGCAACCGTGAGACGCGGAGGCCGCTAATGCCAATCAGCGCAATGCAGTGCCGCGTTTACCCATTTCCAGATCCGGGGGAAGCAAAAGGTCGAAAAGAAGAATGCCCAGCGCGAACAGGGTCAGCTCGATGATCGGCAACGAGAGCAGATAATCGGTCGCGGTGAAATATTGTCCCATCGGCCGGAACCTATTTGCTTCCTTTCGGGTTGCTGGGAGCGAGTTGCGCAACCGGTACAACGTTGGCCGCAGCCTGCGGAACAGGGGTAGCCGTTGCATTCATGCTTCCACTGACCGGGTAATCGGGGCGCACCCTCAGCACCAGTTCGTTCACCGGTTGCTCGAGAATCTGAAAGAAGGGTTTGGGATAAAGACCAATCCAGAACGCCATGATGAGCAGCGGTACGAAGGTCAGCACCTCTCGTGGCGTCAGGTCGTGCAATTTTTCATTCTTCGGATTCGTGACGGTCCCAAAAAATACCCGCTGATAGAGCCAGAGCAGATAGGCAGCGGCCAGGACCACTCCCGGAACTGCCCAGGCAGTCCAGAAAAGACCGCTGTGACCGGCGATTTCCTTCGACATGAAAGTTCCCTGCAAAATCGTGAACTCGCCAACAAAACCATTCAACAACGGCAGTCCCATGGAAGACAGAAACATGATCATCGTGATCGTGGCATAGACCGGCATGACGTTCGAGATGCCGCCATACTCCGCGATCTCGCGGGTATGACGCCGTTCATACAGAATGCCGACGATCAAGAACAGCGCACCTGTGGAGATGCCATGGTTTACCTGTTGCAGCACTGAGCCAGTGATACCCAGCGGCGTTAGAGCGAAGATTCCCAGAGTGCAGAAACCCAGGTGGCTGACCGAAGAATACGCCACCAGCTTTTTCATGTCCTTCTGCATGAGCGAAACCAGGGCGCCGTAGATGATGCCGATAATGGAAAGGGTGAGCATCCAGAAGCGAACCTTGGGATACATGGCCACATCGGGGAAGAAAGGCAAGGCAAAACGAATAAAACCGTAAGTCCCCATTTTCAGTAGTACGCCAGCCAGAATCACAGACCCGGCAGTCGGCGCTTCTACGTGGGCGTCGGGCAGCCAGGTGTGGAAGGGGAACATCGGCACTTTGATGGCAAAAGCCAGAAAGAAAGCCAGAAATAGCAGAATTGCGTAAGTCGCGCCATACGCCGGATCGTGGAAAATTTTCGGAGCAGTGATGTAAAGCTGGGGGATGCTGAAGCTGTACGTTCCCGTCTGGCGGTAGTTGTAGAAGTAGAGGAACAGAACCGCCAGCAGCATGGCGACCGAGCCCAGCAGCGTATAGAGGAAGAACTTGATGGCGGCGTAAAGTTTCCGCGGGCCTCCCCAAATGCCGATCAGCAAATACATCGGCACCAGCATGGCTTCCCAGAAGACGAAGAACAGGAAGAAATCGAGGGCCATGAAGACGCCCAACATACCGGTCTGCAACACCAGAAACCAGATGTAGTATTCCTTCACCCGGGTCTCGATGGCAGTCCAGGAAGAAAGGATTGAGATCCAGCCCAAGAGCGTTGTGAGCATGATGAGCAAGAAGGAAATGCCATCAATGCCCAGCACATAACCCGCGCCAATGGAGGGAATCCAATTGTTGGCAGTGCCCTCAATGAACTTGAAGCCTGGCTCATAGCGCTGTGCCCAGAACCACGGAACTAGCGGCAAAGAAACCAGCAATCCCGCCAGCGCAAAGAGGTTCGCGATCCAGCGGATGGCGTCTTTGCTCTCCCTGGGAATAAAAAGGAGCAGGAGCGCGCCCACCAGCGGCGTGAAGAGGATGATCGAGAGTATATGACTCTGCATTTTTTCTTAGTCCATTACGCGGCCGAGAGCGCCCGCGCCACCACATCAATGCCACGCGTAATACGCAACGAAACCGACCAGGCCGACCACCATCACCAGCGCGTACCATTGCACCAGGCCCCACTGCAAAAGGCGGGTAGGGAAGTACGAAAGTGCCTGCGCGATGTAAGCCGGCCCATTGACGCAGATACCGTCAATAATCCATTTGTCCCACCAACTGGAAAGCCAGCCCGCCACCCGCGTCATCCATCCTGCGGCGTTGACGGTCCCGTCAATCACATGAGAATCGAACCACGAAGAGGCTTCACCCAACCCCATTGCGCCCAAGCGCACGCTGCCGATCTTGCGCCGTCCGGTAAAAAGGTCGTCGTAACCTTCATCCACATAATATTTGTTGAACAACACGTCGTAAGCCGGCGGAAACGCTTGTTCAATCGGCTCCACGTACCCTTTGTTGACGTGGCTATAAAGGCGATAAGCCATGCCCCCGCCCGCCACTGCGGCGCCAACCGAAAGCAACATCAGTACGTATTCAAGCGGGGTGGTATGCTCTTCTTCCTTTTTACCCGCCGCTAACTGGGCCGTCTCGCCCTCTGCCCGGAATACTTTGGCTTCCCTGGCAAACACTGGATCAAGAAATCTCTCAAAATAATTCGTCTCACTCTTGAACCCGACCAGCCGCGCCAGGCTGTGCGGGAAACCGAAAAACCCGGCGACAATCGACATCAACGCCAAAATCACTAATGGCACCGTCATCGACTTGGGACTTTCGTGAATGTGGTGTTCTACTTCTTGACTCATGCGGGGGCGGCCGAAAAAAGTCAGGCAGATCAGCCGTGCCATATAGAAGGCCGTCAATAGTGCGGTGATGAACCCAACCAACCAGAGGAAACGGTAGGCGCCGCCTTCGGAAGACCAGGCCTGCCACAGGATTTCGTCTTTCGAAAAGAACCCGGCAAACGGCGGGATGCCGGCAATCGCAAGCGTAGCGATCAGCATGGTTCTGTAGGTTACTGGGATGCGCTGGCTCAGGTCGCCCATATTGCGCATGTCCTGCTCACCGCTCATAGAATGGATCACAGATCCCGCCCCAAGGAACAATAGTGCCTTGAAGAACGCGTGTGTGAACACGTGGAACACACCAGCGGCGAAGGCTCCGACTCCCAACGCCAGAAACATGTAGCCAAGTTGTGAGACGGTGGAGTACGCAAGCACACGTTTAATGTCGTTCTGAACCAGGCCAATCGTTGCAGCGAATATCGCTGTCAGGGCGCCGATAACGGCCACCACCTTCATGGAAGAAGGCGCCAGCACGAACAAGGCATTCGACCGCGCCACCATGTACACGCCCGCTGTGACCATAGTTGCGGCGTGAATCAGTGCCGAGACCGGAGTGGGACCCTCCATGGCGTCAGGCAGCCAGACGTAAAGCGGTATTTGGGCCGACTTGCCGCATGCTCCGACAAACAACAGAAGCGTTGCAATCGTGATTACCGGATCGCCAATACGAAAATGCCCGCTGCGGGCGAGCAGGGTAACGTCCGTGAAGCGCAGCGACCCGAAATACCAGGCAATGGTGAACATCCCCAACAAAAACCCAGCATCGCCAATGCGGTTGACCACGAACGCTTTGATAGCCGCGTCGCTGGCCGATTTCCGATGGAAATAGAAGCCGATCAATAGATACGAACACAGGCCCACGCCCTCCCAGCCCACAAACAATAGGACATAATTGTTTGCCAGGATCAGCGTGAGCATGGAGAACATGAAGAGATTCAGGTATCCAAAGAAGCGGTAATACCCGCCTTCGTGCGCCATGTACCCGACCGAGTAGATGTGGATGAGCAAACCGACACCGGTCACGAAGAGCAGCCAGATACTGGAAAGCGGGTCAAGCAAAAAGCCTGCGTCAGCCTGAAACGGGGCAAGGCTGCCGTCGTGGGTCACGTAGTTGAGATGGCCTGTATCGCTTCCCAGCCAGGTGTAAAGAACCCTTTCCTTGGCCTGGTGATAGTGCTGGGGCGAGCCGGTCCAGTCCACGAATTGCCAGACCGCGCCACAGGAGAACAAGAACGCGACAACGATCGTTCCGACGCACACCGCACTGACCGCCGACTTTGTCAGCTTGCGTCCGAAGAAAAACATCACCACCGCGCCGAAGGCCGGCAGTAACGGGATGAGCCAGATGTGGTCTAAGAAAAGCATGTTGTTCGTTTTGTCATCCTGAGCGCAGCGAAGGAACTATGCAATTCGGGCCCTCGCGACAACATGCATAGGTTCTTCGCTTCGCTCAGAATGACAAGTAAGTAGCACTACCTCACCACTTCAGGAGATCCACTTCGTCCACATTCACAGTTTCTTTGTTGCGGAAAAACGCGATCAGAATTCCCAGCCCCACAGCTGCTTCGGCCGCCGCATCCGTGATAACAAATATGGCGAACACCTGGCCGTGTAGACCCCACATCCGCGAAAACGCCACCAGGTTCAAATTGACGGCGTTCAAGATCAGTTCGATCGACATCAGCACGATGACGACGTTGCGGCGGGTGAGCACGCCGATCACTCCGAGCACGAAGAGCGCTGCGGCGACGACGAGATAGTGTAGTGTGGTTATCGGAACCATTTTTGACTTTTAGCTCTTAGCTCTTGGCTTTTAGCTCTTGGCTTGGAGCTAAAGGCCATCGGTACCCTTCAAATTCTTTTCTTTGCCATCACTACTGCCCCGATGATCGCTACCAAAAGAAGCAACGAGGCAATCTCAAACGCGAACATGTAATTCCCATACAGCAGGACGGCGATTTGCTGGGTGTTCGATTCTTCGGAGAAAGGAAGCACAGGACCGGAAAACAAGGCTTTGCCTTTCACGTAGACGCCGATGAACAGTCCTCCGAGCGTGACCGCGGCAAGAACCCCGACTACCCACAGCTTGTTGAATTGCTCTTCTTTCTGCTGCCGCTCGATTGAAACCAGCATAATGACGAAGAGGAACAGCACCATGATTCCGCCGGCGTACAGAATTATCTGGACGCCGGCAACGAACGGCGCGTAGAGCATGAGATAGAGAGCGGCCTGCCCCAATAGCGAAAGAATCAGGGCGAGCGCCGAATGCACCGCATTGCGCCGCGTGATCACCATGAAAGCACTGATCACGGTGACTGCAGATAGAAAGTAAAAGAAAAACGTTGTGGCGACGGGCGTCATATCAGATCAGCACTCCCCACACAGCGGTCCCAATCAGCACAACCAGGGCGACGGGTAAGAGCACCTTCCATCCTACTTTCATAAGCTGATCGAAACGGTATCGCGGGAATGTGGCGCGATACCAAATGTACAGATACATGAACACTCCCACCTTGGCCACAAACCAGTAAATATCCTGAATGCGGTCGCGAACCGGAGGCGCAAAAAGCATGAGACCAATCAGAGCGAGCACCGCGCCGAATCCGGCAAGCCCGATGGTCTGAATCTTGAAGTAGGGGTGCTTCGGCATGCGGGCCACACCCACAACACAAATCGCAGCCAAACTGAGGAATGTCAGACCCGGGAACAAGGAAAACACGGTATCCCAGGTGTCTCCGGTCAATGCGTTGGGAAAGGGTCGCATCCACCCGCCGAGCCAAAGAGTCACCGCAATCGACGATACCGCGATCATCGCTGCGTACTCGCCCAGCATGAATAACGACCAGCGCAAGCCGCTGTATTCGGTGTGGAAGCCAGCGGTCAGTTCCGACTCGGCTTCCGGCAGATCAAACGGCGCACGGTTGGTTTCGGCGACCATAGCAATGCCGAAAATCACGAAGGCGATCAATCCGAGGGGAAAGAACTTGAATAGAAACCACACATGTTGCGCCTGCTGAGCCCGAACAATTCCGATCATGCTTAGAGTGCCCGTGCCAGTGGTGTTGAGGCTGGTCATCAACACGGCAGAAACCACTGCCAAACCCATGGCGATTTCATAGGAAACCATTTGCGCACTGGAGCGCAGCGCTCCGATCAACGGGTAGTGAGAATTCGACGCCCAGCCCGCCATCACAATTCCCAGCACGCTCAGTGACGAAACACCGAGCATGAAAAGGATTCCGATGTTCAAGTCGGTAATCGCGTGGGTCGGGCCGAAGGGCACGACGATATACGTCGTGAACGAAGCGCAAAGAATGATCAGCGGGGCAATCCAGAAAACAAACTTGTCGGCAGCGGCGGGAATGATGTCTTCTTTGGTGAACAGCTTCAGCGCGTCGGCGATCGGCTGGAGCAAACCGTGCGGACCCACGCGCATGGGGCCAAGGCGAATCTGAAAGTGGGCCAGAGCCTTGCGCTCCAGCCAATTCATGGCAATGACGGCAACCGACACACCCCCGAAAACGATAAAAATATAAACGACGATCCAGAACACATTGCCCACCTGGCCCGGTGTCACCTTCACCGTATCGCTGAGATAGGAGGTGATGTAGTCGAGCATCAGCGATCCACCTCGCCGAGGACAATGTCGAGCGTGCCGATCACCGCAATCACGTCGGCTACAAGTTGGCCGCGGACCATGATATCCAGCGCTTGCAGGTTCACAAACGACGGCGGCCGCACTCGCACCCGATAAGGCTGCGTCGAACCATCGCTGACGATGAAGTATCCCAACTCGCCCTTGGGCGCCTCAATCGAGTGGTAGATCTCGCCCACCGGAGGCTTCATCACCTTGGGGACCTTCGCCATGATCGGTCCATCGGGAATCTTTCCAATCGCCTGCTCGAGAATGCGCAGCGACTGCCGCATCTCCTGCATGCGGACCAGGTACCGGTCGTAAGTGTCGCCGTTCTCGCCGATGGGGATTTCAAAATCGAAGTCGCGGTAGGCTGCATACGGTTGAGCTTTCCGCAAATCCCACTTCACACCGCTGGCTCGCAGCACCGGCCCGGTGACTCCCAGCGCAATGCAATCTTTGGCTGAGATCGTGCCCACGCCTTTCGTTCGTTCCACCCAGATGCGATTGGTGGTAAGCAGTTCTTCATACTCGTCGATTTTGGGAGGAGCAAAGTCGATGAATTTCTTTACGTCACGCTCGAAGCCGTCGTAGGTCTCATACAAGCATCCCCCGATGCGGAACGCGTGGGTGGTAAGGCGCGCGCCGCAGTACTTCTCAAAAATCTTGAGAATCTCTTCCCGGTCACGAAACGTGTAGAAGAGCGGCGTCATGGCTCCGATATCAAGCGCGTGTGTTCCCAGCCAAAGCTGGTGGCTCGCCAGCCGGTTCAATTCCGTGAGAATTACGCGAATATAGTTCGCCCGGGGAGGCGCTTCGATGTTCAGAAGCTTTTCGACGGCCTCGCAATAGCCCAAACCATTTGAAACCGCGGCCACGTAATCCATGCGGTCGACGTAGGGATTGAACATCGTGTAGGTGCGGTGTTCGGCAATTTTCTCGACGCCGCGGTGCAGATATCCGATCACGCACTCGGTGCCCAGAACCTTTTCGCCGTCCAGCTTCAGGATCACGCGCAGCACGCCGTGGGTCGCCGGGTGCTGCGGCCCCATGTTGATGATGAGCTCGTTGGAATCAAGAAAAGTTTTGTCAGGTTCGCCGAGTTCCAGGTGCGAAAGGTATTTGGTGGCGTCGGTCATTAATTCTTTGTCAGCGGGCTATTGCCCGCTCTCGATCCCCAAGTTGATCTGCACCCATTCACTGTCCTGTTGAATGATGCCGTAATCTTTCCGCAGCGGATAGCCTTTCCAGCCGTCGGGAAGCAAAATCCGTTTCAAATCAGGGTGACCCTCGAAGCGAATCCCGAACATGTCATACACTTCGCGCTCCAGCCAGTTCGCCGTCGCCCAGACTGAGACGCAGCTGGGAATGACTTCCCCATCGGCAATCAAGGTTTTCACTCGGATGCGCTCGTTGCGCGGATGCGAGTAGAGAATCCAGATCACGTCGAACTGCTTTTCTCGCTCGGGGTAGTGAAGCGCGGTGACGTCGACGCAATAATCGAATTCTTCCTGATCGCGTAAAACCTGCAGCAATTCAGGAATGAGAGAGGAATCCACCACCATGTAGTTCTGGCCGAGGTAGGTGAGGGGATCTATGCCCGAGCCGTACTGCCCTTTCAAGCGGCTGATCATGGGGGAATTCCATGGCTCCGGGGCCGGACCTGCTGGTTTGGGCGGCATGGCAGCGCGGTGCGGAGTTTCGCCCGCTGGCTTCGGCTCGCCGCCCGCGGGCGGTGAAGGCGATTTCGTCTCCTCAGGCATAGCTGCGAAGGTGCAAACCTCCGGCGCGGCGCGGTTGACAAAAGAGGAACGTTAACTTCTAACAGCTTGCAAACACTGTGTCAATCGTGGCTGGGGAGCTTAGCGTTTACTTCCTCGGCGATGCCGCCTGATAGCCTTCGATCAAATCCCGAATCCGCATCGCATCAGCCTTGCGATGGCCGTGGCTGGTCAACGGATCCGTCCCGGCGGAAGACTCAATCACAATGTCGGACCAGATCATGCCGGTCGAAATATGAACCGACGCCACCTGGCTGATGGAGATGCTTTCCTCGTTGCTGCCGAAAAGGCGTGCTTTAACGCGACTGACCCGCAGCGGACTGACTACGATGCGGTTCGGGAACAACAAATTGCCTCGGGTCCAGCGGCTCGCAGTAAAGGTTTCGCTGTCAGGATTTGGGTTGATCGTGGGTTTTGTAGCCATGCGAAAACAGATCAGTGCGGGTTAGCTGAACGCTGAGGGCTGAGAGCCGGTTTTTTTCACACCCACTCCAGAGCACCCTTTTTCCAGATCCAGATGTAGCCGACGACCAGGATCAGCAGAAACACCAGCATTTCGATCAGCCCGTAGACACCCAGCGCTTTGAACTTCACCGCCCAGGGAAACAGGAAAATAGTTTCGACATCGAAGACCACGAAAAGGATGGCAACAATGTAATAGCGAACGGTATAGCGGCCACGGGAGTTATCGACCGGATCGATGCCGCATTCGTAGGGTGAGAGCTTGGCTTTGCTGGGATTGTCGGGCCGGACCAACTTGGCGAGAACCAGGGTGAGCGGGATGAGAATCCCCACCACCGCGACGAACAGAAACATGGGAAGGTAATTTTGCGGCATCGGTCTCGTTGCGCCAGCAAATTGGCTAGACCATACTACTCTGCGCTCTTTCAGGCTTCAATGGGGTCAGCGCCGCGGCAGTGTTCTGTTTATAATCCTGCTACCACTTAGGCAACCCGAAGGAATTCATTGGCACTCGACGAAAACATCTACCAACTACGGCTGGAGAAACTGAAGCAGATTGAAGCTCTCGGCCAGCGCACTTACCCGACACGGTACGAATTCACGCACACAATTCCGCAGATTCTGGCGGAATACTCGGAAAGAACTGCCGAGCAGCTTGAAAACCCGCGAGTCAACGTCCGCGTGGCTGGACGCATCATGGCTATTCGGCTCATGGGCAAGGCAGGATTCGCACATTTGCAGCAGAGCGGACAGAAATTGCAGATCTACGTCAAGAAAGACGCGGTGGGCGAAAACGGGTTTGAACTCTATAAACTCCTCGACCTCGGCGACCACATCGGGGTGAGTGGATACCTGTTCCGCACCAAGACCGGAGAACTCACCATTCACGTCGACGAAATCACTTTCCTGAGCAAAGACCTCCTGCCTCTGCCGGAAAAATGGCACGGGCTTACTGACGTGGAACTTCGCTACCGGCAGCGCTATGTCGACCTGGTGATGAATCCGGAAGTCCGCGAGGTTTTTCTCAAGCGCAGCAAGCTGATCCAGTCGATGCGGCAGTTCATGGACGCGCACGGCTTCATCGAAGTAGAAACTCCGATGATGCAGCCCATTGCTGGCGGCGCCGTGGCGCGCCCGTTCAAAACCCACCACAACACGCTCGACATGGATCTCTTCTTGCGCATTGCTCCCGAGCTTTATCTCAAGCGGCTGACTGTGGGTGGCTTCGACCGCGTCTTCGAAATTAATCGCAACTTTCGCAACGAAGGTCTGGGCTGGCGCTGGAATCCGGAATTCACCATGCTGGAGGCTTACCAGGCCTACACGGACTATCGCGGCATCATGGACCTCACCCAGCAATTGATTATTCAGGCGGCGAAAGATGTCACCGGTGGAACCACCACGAAGTGGGGCGAAGATGAACTTGACTGGGCCGAATCCAACTGGAAGCGTTTGACCATGCGCGAGGCCATTATTGAATTCTGGCCTCGGGAGGCTGGACCGGCACCGAATCTGGCGGAATTCTCCAACGTCATTGATCTCGCGAAACGTCTTAGCATCGCGGTGGACGCGATCAAGCTAGAACACCGCCGCGTATTGCCTGACCCCCTGTTGGCCAGCAGCGAGGCACGGGAAGAAGCCAGGAGGTTGACAGTCCTTGAGGCGGTTTTTAACACACCGCTGAATGCGCTGAACCAAGGCTCGAACATCGGCAAGGCGATCGCTTACTTGTTCGAGGTTTGCGCCGAACCGCATCTGACTCAGCCAACCATCATCTACGAATTCCCCACCGCCATCTCTCCGCTTTCCAAGCAGAAGCCCGACGAACCCGACTGGACGGAGCGATGGGAAATCTTTGCGGGCAAAATGGAAATCGCCAACGGCTTCAGTGAACTCAACGATCCCGAAGACCAGCGCCGCCGCTTCGAGCAGCAACTGAAGGAACGCGCCCGCGGTGACGAAGAGGCTCACCAGATGGATGAGGACTACATTCGGGCGCTCTCTTATGGCATGCCACCGGCCGGTGGCGTCGGCGTGGGGGTCGACAGGTTAGCCATGCTGCTGACCGATTCACATACCATTCGCGATGTGATCCTGTTCCCGTTGCTCCGGCCGGAAAAGAAAACCACGGAGGGCACAGAGGACACGGAGAAGCCGTGATCCCGCGCAGTGTCATCCTGAGTGGCTTCAGTCGCGACGGAGCTATGGAATTTCCACGAGAACCAAGTGCATAGGTTCTTCGCTTCGCTCAGAATGACAATTTTACCGGGCTCAGTTCTGGGCTTGGCCGCAAGCTTCGGATAGACCTCTGCGCCTTTTTCTATTGCACTGGAATCCAATTTCTATGCGCTTCGACTTTGACTCCTCCACTCGCCGCAAACTCGGTTACCGCCTCATCGACCAGATCGATGCGTTCTTCTCTTCCCTGCCCGATCGCGCCGTGCAGCTTCCTGCGAACCAGCGCACCTATGGTCCCCTGCAGAGTCCTCTGCCCGAACTCGGCGAAGATGCGGCCCAAGTGCTCGATGAAGTCTGCCGCGAGATGGTGGAGAAAGGCTTCCACGTTCCCGCCGCCAACTATTTCGGCCTGATGAATCCCACTCCGACTTATATGGGAGTACTGGCGGAAGCACTGGTGGCGGCTCTGAATCCGCAGCTGGCTACTCTCGCCCGCTCACAGCTCGCTTCGAAAATCGAGCTCGAAACCGTTCACTGGGTCGGAGAGCGCGTCGGTTGGCCCGGCAAGTTCAGCGGCACGTTTACATCGGGCGGCAACGAAGCCAACTTCAGCGGCCTGGCACTGGCATTGGCGGCAAAGTTTCCCAATTGCGTGGAACATGGTGTCGCGGCCATCGGTGGTCGGCCAATGGCTTACGCTTCAGCGGAGGCGCATCATTCGCTCGACAAATCCGCCGGTCTCCTGGGCATCGGACGCAAGGCTCTGCAGCGCATCGCTGTGAACGGAAATTTGCAACTTGACCCGCACAAGTTGCAAAGGGCTGTTGCCGAAGATCTGGCGGCGGGAGCAAAGCCCTTCTGCGTGGTCGCCACGGCAGGCACCACGAATTCGGGAACGGTGGATGATTTGATCGCGATTTCGGACATCTGCCGGGCTCATGATCTGTGGCTGCATGTGGATGGAGCCTACGGAGCAGCCGCCATATTCTCCGATCAGCATCGTGACTTAGTGCGCGGCATTGAGCGGGCAGATTCTCTGACCATCGATCCCCACAAATGGCTGGCCGTGCCTTTCGCCGCCGGTCTGATCCTCACCTGTCATCCAGAAGTGCTGGAGCGGACTTTTGCCGTTGCTGCCCCGTACATGCCCAAAGCCGCCGGGGCGCGGCTACCGGACAACTCCCGCATCAGCACGCAATGGACCCGCCGTATGAATTCACTCAAACTGTGGCTTACGCTTCGAGTGCATGGCCGCAAAGCATATGAAGAACTGATCGATCACCAAATAAACCTGTCGCGCAGTTTCGCGTCGTGGGTGCAAGGTTCAGAACATTTCGAACTTGCCGCCCCTCATACTCTGCCGATTGTGACATTTCGGCTGAAGGGTCTCCGTTCCAGCCGGATCGCGGAGTCCCACGGCCGACTCGTCGAGAGCATCACTCAAGATGGCCAACGCTGGATTTCAGAAACCGTGGTGAATGGTCAGAGCGTGCTGCGCATGATGATCATCAGCTACCTAACCGAGGAAACACATCTACAAGAACTGGAAGCCGCGTTAACCAATGCGGCTGCTACGCTGATTTTGCCTGCCAAAGTGGGGTGACCAGGCTTATTCCTGGCATCCAGGAATGCACTAGAAGTAGTGCAC
The DNA here is from genome assembly GCA_963759395.1 of uncultured Acidobacteriota bacterium. Lineage (GTDB taxonomy): Bacteria > Acidobacteriota > Terriglobia > Terriglobales > Acidobacteriaceae > CAVWZH01. The sequence continues at coordinate 2,838,404 of CAVWZH010000007.1, forward strand.
ATCCTGATCTACGCTTCTTCCCAGATTAAGGGCTCGTTCGTCGGCAGCGCTACCGTAGCGTCTATCCAGCCTCCTGACGCTGGGTCGGTAGCGCTTTGCCGTTTCTTGCACCCACTAAGCTGCGATGCCGATTTGACGCCGCCGGCGCTGGTCCCAATTCCAAGCCGTCGCGATAATATCCTCCAGCGACCGAGCTGCTCGCCAGTTCAGCAATCTTGCGGCCCGTGCCACGTCCGCCACCAGTGCCGCTGGATCGCCAGGCCGCCGCGCCGTGATATGTGCAGGGACCTTATGTCCGGTCACTCGCTCAATGGTCGACAATATCTCCCGCACAGAGTGACCCCGACCGGTGCCCAGGTTCATCGTCGCCGAACTTCCGTGCGTCAGATACTCCAACCCAAGCACGTGCGCCTCCGCCAGGTCATTCACGTGAATGTAGTCACGAATACATGTGCCGTCGGGTGTCGGATAGTCGTCGCCATAGATCTCCAGTGCCGCCCGCTGACCATGGATTGCCTCAAAGGCAGATGGAATCAGGTGTGTCTCCGGCACGTGGATTTCGCCGGTCTGCCCATCTTCATCGGCGCCCGCGGCATTGAAGTAGCGAAAGCTTACGAAGCGCAGGCTGTACGCGTGATCGTGAGCTTCGAGAGCTTGCTCGAGCTGTCGCTTGGAGACGCCGTAGGGATTCACAGGCTGCGGCAAGGTGTCTTCCGAGATCGGCAGCGTCGTGGGGGTGCCGTAAACAGCGCAACTGGATGAGTAGATAAATTTGCGCACCGGCGAATCGAGAACGGCGTGGAGAAGCGCGAGTCCGCCTTGCACATTGTTTTGAAAATATTTGCGAGGATTGGCCACGGATTCGCCCACATAGGCATGGGCGGCAAAATGCATGACCGCTTCCACGCGCTGCAACAAAGGCGCCAGCTTCGCGGAATCGCAGACATCGCCCCGCACCAGCTCGAACCCTCGGGCCAAGACGGCGTGTCCAGTGCAAAGGTTGTCGTAGAGCAGTACCTCGTGGCCTCGCTGGCGCAAAGCGCGAGCGGCATGGCTGCCGATGTATCCCGCGCCTCCGGTTACCAGAACCCGCACTTTCCCCTCTGCTTCAGATGGGGTGAGTCGGATTCTAACAACGCTAGGGTCACAGTCGGCAGGGCAGATCAAAGAAATCGGCTGGGCAGGTTTCGTTTTGGGAAAGCAGCAAGTGGGGCGGCAGTTTTCGGCGCCCCACGCACGTTTAGAACGAGTAAATCAAATCAAACTGGAAGCGGTTGAGGTAGGGCTCGGGCAATCCCGCGGTCTTGATCGTCTTCTGGACAAAAGCGGTGTTGTTCTCGAGATTGGTGTTGAGAGTGCGCCCATGCCACCAGGTGAAGCTGGCTAGCGTATTGGCGCGCGGCTTCCACAATGCATAAATACGGTTCTGCAGGATGTTGGTCGGGGCTCGCTGGTCGCTTTCCGCGAAGGAGGCCAGCACCGAGTCCTGTTCCTGTCGTAGCCAGGCGTAACCGAACTGCAGGTCGTTTTTGTTCCGGGTCTGGCCGAGGCTGAAATCCGCTCCGTACTCTTTGTTCTGGCTGCCCAGCGTGGAAATCACGCTGCCCTTGGTGTTGAGCGGGTGATTTTCCGCGTCCAGGTTGTCTTCTAGCTCCAGCAGAAGGTTAAGCGGGAATCTCTCGGCACCAGTCTTGAACTGGTTGTTAAGGATGAAATCGGCATAGTTATATCCCGAATAAAAGTGAGGGACACCCTTGGAATCCACGAAGGTCGCGTTGGTCATGCCATTAGGCGCAAACACGCACGGAGGAAATGCGGGGAAATTCAGCCCCTTGGCGCAACCCTGCCCTTCGCCCGGCACCGGAATTCCCGTCACTGGAGGCGGAGTCGGGTTCCCAGTGGGCTGGAAGCCAGTGGTCGTCGCGCCTACAGCGAAGGCACTCGCCTGCAGGATGGCGTCGGGGCGGTTCCACTTCAAGCTCAAGAACGAAGGCGTCGCCGTCCACGGGCCCGCCTGCAGCTTGGCCGAGACCTGACCTCCGAGAGCGTAGGAGTCCTGCGCCGATACGGCCGAGGCTCCGGCGCTACCAGCGGATTCGTTGTACAGCAATTGGATGCCCTGGATGGTGAAGTTTTTTATGTAGGGCTTCGAAAAATTGAAGGAAAGTTTCTGGTCGAAGCCCTCAGGGTTCAGGTCGGGATCGCCAGTCACTGACGTCCTCTGCCAAAGATAGGCGAACTTGCCACCGGTCAGCGAGAGCCAGTTGTGGGTCACCGGGTTGTAGGTGATGAAGGCCCGGTCCAAAGCGATTGTCTTGCGGTCAAAGTTGTTGGTGAAAGTTTCGTTGGTCGTCGTAGGATCGCCCAGCGAACCTGTGGCCAGGTAAATGCCGCCGACGAAATCCTGGTTAAGCTGGCCGTCAAAGCCGAAGCGCACACGCATGCGAGCCCGGTTGCGATCGGGAACTCCGTTCTGCGTGAAATTCTCGCCCCGCAGCCGAATGTCGCCATTGAACCGGAAGCGGCCCAGCAGATTTTCCAAAGCGGAAACCCGCTTCTGTTCATCCTGAGTGCTGACCACAGAATTGGTTAGAGTGGTCTTCACCTCAGTGAGATCACTGCTCAGCTTGGCGACGGTGCCATCCTGCCCGCTCGCCACGCTCGCCGCCGCAGCCGCTTTTTGTTGAGCCTCAGCGGCCACACTCTGCGCCTGATCGCTCACGCTTTGCGCTTTTTGGGCTGTGGCATTGGCCTGCTGAGTTGCATCCAGCAGTTGCTGGAGCTGCGACTTCAATTGCTCCATCTGCTGTTGCTGGACGGCCAGAGCGTCACGCAATTCCTGCACTTCTTGCGCACTGGCGACGGTTTTCTTGGCCGTGGTTTTCGTGGTGCGGGCAGGAGCCGGGCCTGTCTGTGCCCAGATTGCGCTTGCCAACAGAAAAATGCCGAACCCCCTGAGAACTTTCATCGCTTTCCTCTCCCCGTTGAACTCTTTGCAGGCCCGACCTAAGTGAGCCTTGCAAATCTAGATTATCCCCATCTACTTACTTATATATAACCGACAACATCCCCAAAGGAACTCCCTTTCCAAGCAACGGACTCAGTTCTACATTGGTCTCGCCGGTGTCCTGTCGTCGGCTTGAAAAACCCTGACGTCTTTCGGGATTACAAACACCGCTTCGTCCTTCCGCAGCGCGAGGCTGCGAAAACGCTCTTGTGAAATCTCGATGTGCACGGGGTCGCCCCACTCAGTGATTGCTTCTACCTTCACCAGCGGACCTGCCGAATTGATGTGGGTGATCCTGGCCCGAAAACGGTCGCTGGCGCTGCCGTTTGGCTGACGATCGATCTCGAGTAAGTGGGGACGAACGTAGACCACGTGCCCCGTCTTCTTTTGATCGATATAGGCTTTCCCATCATCAACCCGGCCATGAAACAGATTCACGTTGCCCAGGAAGTTGTAGACGAAGGGAGTGGCGGGGTGGTTGTAAACCTCGTCGGGCGAGCCCACTTGCTCGATGCGACCTTCGTTCATGACGACCACGCGGTTCGCCAACTCCAGCGCTTCTTCCTGATCGTGAGTCACGAACACGCTGGTCACGTGGATCTCATCGTGAAGCTGCCTCAACCAGCGCCGTAATTCCTGCCGAACCTTGGCATCCAGAGCACCGAAGGGTTCATCCAGAAGCAAAACGCTCGGTTCAACTGCCAAGGCACGCGCCAGAGCCACGCGTTGCCGCTGCCCTCCCGAGAGTTGAGACGGAAGACGTTGAGCTAACTTCTCCAGTTGAATCAGTTTCAGCAGTTCGTGGACTTTAGCGCGAATCTTCTCTGCCGAGGGTCTCTGTTGTCGCGGTCTGACTTTCAGGCCAAAGGCGATGTTTTCAAACACTGTCATGTGACGAAAAAGAGCGTAATGCTGGAATACAAATCCCACCCGCCGCTCCCCGGCGCTGCGATCGGAAATGTCTTTCCCATCAAATCGCACCGTTCCTTGATCTGCAAATTCCAATCCGGCGATGATTCGTAAGAGCGTAGTTTTGCCCGAGCCGGACGGCCCCAGCAACGCGACCAGTTCTCCAGTAGGGATCTCCAGGCTGACGTTGTTCAACGCCGTGAAACGTCCAAACGTTTTGGTGATATTCAACGCTTCGATGCTCATACCATCACTTCTTCCCAGTTTTTGGCCAAGGCAGCTTGCTGCTGTTTTGCCCTCCACTCGACCGCGCTCTTGGCCACCAGCGTCACCAGCGCCAACAGCGCCAGCAATGAGGCCACGGCAAAAGCAGAAACAAATTGGTATTCGTTGTAAAGAATCTCGATGTGAAGCGGCATGGTGTTGGTCAGACCGCGGATATGTCCTGACACCACCGAGACCGCGCCGAACTCACCCATCGCCCGGGCATTGCAAAGAATGACGCCGTACAACAACCCCCATTTGACGTTGGGCAGCGTCACTCGGCGGAAGGTCTGCCAGCCGCTGGCGCCCAGTGTCAAAGCGGCTTCTTCTTCTTCGCTGCCTTGCGCATGAATGAGCGGAATGAGTTCTCGCGCGACGAACGGAAAAGTCACAAAGATGGTCGCGAGCACAATTCCCGGCACCGCAAAAATGATCTTGATATCATGCGCCGCCAGCCACGGCCCCAGAAGGCCCTGCAAACCGAAGAGCAACACATAAATCAGCCCCGAAACTACAGGCGAAACCGAAAACGGCAGATCGATGAGCGTGATCAGCAGACTCTTGCCGACAAACTCGAACTTGGCAATCGACCACGCCGCGCACACCCCAAACACCAGATTGAGGGGCACTGCAATTCCGGCAGCCAGTAATGTCAACCGAATTGCGGCCAGCGCATCCGGTTCGCGGAAGCTGGCCAAGTAGGCGCCCACGCCCTTGGCGAGCGCGGAAGTAAAAACCACCGCCAGCGGCAGGAAAAGAAATAATCCCAGGAACAGTGCAGCGACGGCAATCAGGATCCAGCGCACCAGGCGTGGCTCTGTGGTCGCGTCGGCCACGCGCGTGGCAGAACTGAAGGCGCTCTGCCTGTTCAATGTGATCGTTGCGGCCATAAGTAAATTCTTCGAGGGATAGTTCCGAAGATTTGGTCGACTAACCCTCCTGCAATGCGATTCCGGGCGCTAGGGACTCGTCCGGAATCAACGAGTCCGCCGCCGTTCCTCTCTTTTGTCGTTCCGAACTCCACTTCTGCAACACGTTGATCGCCAGCAGCAAAGTAAACGACACGAACAGCATCACCACGGCAATCGCGGTCGCTCCGGCGTAGTCGTACTGCTCCAACTTGGTGATAATCAGCAGCGGCGTGATTTCGGTTCGCATCGGCATATTTCCCGAGATAAAGACCACCGAGCCGTACTCTCCTATCGCGCGCGCGAACGCCATGGTGAAACCGGTCACCGCCGCCGGCAAAATAGCCGGCAGGATCACTCGCGTAAAGGTCTGCCAGCGGCTGGCGCCCAGACTCGCGGCAGCTTCTTCCGTCTCCTTTTCGAGGTCGGCAAGGACCGGCTGCACGGTTCGCACCACGAAGGGCAGGCCGACAAAAGTCAGCGCAATCACCACGCCCAGCGGCGAATACGCCCCTTTGACTCCAATCGGCCGCGAGATAGCGGCCAATCCAGCCATGCGGCGAATAGATCGTGGTAAGCGCGATGCCGGCAACGGCTGTGGGCAAAGCGAAAGGCAGGTCGACAAGCGAGTCCAGCAAACGTTTGCCCGGAAAGTCGTAGCGCACCAGCACCCAGGCGACGAGGAGCCGAAGAACAGGTTCGTCAGTGCTGCGATGAACGAGGCTCCGAAGCTGAGCCGGTATGAAGCGACCGCCCGCGGGGCGGAAACCGTATGCCAAAACTGGGCCCAAGATAGCGTGGATACCTTGAGAAACGTGGCTGACAGCGGGATGAGCACAATCAAGCTCAGATAAAGCAGCGTGAACCCAAGGGTTAAACCGAAACCTGGGAGGATGCTCCGTTGCTTGAAAGTCATCGCCATTTAATTCGGCTCGTAGATCTGGTCGAACACCCCGCCATCGGCAAAGTGAGTCTTTTGCGCCTTTTGCCAGCCGCCAAATATTTCGTCAATCGTGACCAGCTTGATCTTTGGAAACACAGATTGATACTTCTTCGCCACCGCCTCGAGACGCGGACGGTAATAATTCTTGGCCACAATTTCCTGGCCCTCTGGCGTGTAGAGGTATTCGAGATATGCCTGGGCAACGGCCCGAGTACCTTTCTTGTCCACAACTTTGTCCACAATCGCGACCGGCGGTTCAGCCAAAATGCTCAGCGATGGCACGACGATCTCAACTTTGTCGGAACCTAATTCTTTGAGCGAGAGGAAGGCTTCGTTCTCCCACGCTATGAGCACATCGCCGATCTCGCGCTGGGCAAAGGTCGTGGTGGCTCCGCGCGCGCCGGAATCCAGCACGGGCACGTTCCTGTAAAGCCGCTGCACAAAATCACGAGCCTTTGCTTCGTCGCCGCCCGGCTGCTTGAGTGCGTATGCCCACGCCGCAAGGTAGTTCCAACGCGCCCCTCCAGACGTCTTCGGGCTCGGCGTAATCACAGAAATTCCCGGCTTCACCAGATCGTCCCAGTCTTTAATTTTCTTGGGATTGCCCTTTCGCACCAGGAAAACGATGGTCGAAGTGTAAGGAGTACTGTTCTGCGGAAGGCGCTTCTGCCAATCCGGCGGGAGGAGTCCGGCGTTTTGCGAGATGGCGTCGATATCGTAGGCCAGCGCCAGAGTTACCACGTCAGCCTGCAGGCCATCGATCACCGCCCGGGCTTGCTTGCTCGAGCCGCCATGAGACTGCTGGATTTCGACCGTCTGTCCGGTTTTTGCCTTCCAGTGCTTGGCGAACGCAGCGTCGTAATCCTGGTAAAGTTCCCGCGTCGGATCGTAGGAAACGTTGAGTATCGTTACAGCCGCGCCCTGGCTGACGCTGTTGGCGGCAAGAACCAAAACTAAAATCAACACAATCCAGATCTTCCAAATCATTTTTCGCCCCGGTGAACGTTGCCGTGAACCACCATAGGCAAGACGCCTGCGTCTTGCCCTTTTGTTTTGCGGGAACGCTTTCCGCCTTTGGAGGATTCTGGGCCGCCAAGAATCTGCGCTAAGGTCGTGTGTTCGAGGATCTTGGCCGCTGCATCGCGCACATCGAGGAACACCTGGTAAAGTGCTCGGTGCTCCGCGTCCCGGCTGATCAGGCTGCGCAATTGTTCGGCATCGCCGAACGGAGCTAGAGGTCCGTCAATGAGCCGGATAATTTCGCTGAGATGGATCTCCGACGGTGGCCGCCGTAACTGGTAGCCGCCTTTGGCCCCGCGTACACTCTCTACGAGGCGAGCGTTCTTTAGTTCCAGCAGAATCAACTCCAGAAACTTTTCTGGGAGATCCTCTTCGTAGGCGATATCGCGGATGCGGATCGCCCCCTGGTTATAGCGGCGGGCCAGCACCATCATGGCTTGTAGCGCGTAGAGTCCCTTTTGCGAGATCTTCATGGTTTCTTAAATACCGTAAAACGTTCGTAAAGTCTATAGATTTAATAGACATTATCGACATTGCAATTACATGGCCAATTTCGGGTAATGGGAAGACGCGCTAACTTATTCGTTTTCTATAGCTTAGAATCTTCTTGACGAACAGGCACCGGCGTCGGCCGCATCAATTTTCACATTGTGTTCACGAATTTGTAGATCTGCGCCTGTGCCCCGGGTTATCGCCCGCTTCGGTTGGGCCCAATGCGAAGAAGCTGGACTGTGATGTTGTCCGGCCCCCCGCGTTGTTTCGCGGTTTCCACAAGATACCGGCACGCGTCGTCTGGCTCCCGTTCTGCAACGGCCTGGCGTATTTCCGCCTCTTTGAGCAGACCCCAAAAACCGTCAGTACAAAGCACCAGAACGTCGCCATCCTGAAGTTCAATCGGTAGCTCGGGAAAATCGGGTGTGATGGTCATTCCCGCGCCCAGAGCTGCAGTCAGGATGTGCCTCTGGGGGTGAGACTCGGCTTCGTCGGCTCGGATGAGGCCATTTTCCACCAGCCGGCTGACGTAAGAGTGGTCTCGAGTCAGGCGGGTAATAGAATCGCCCCGGAGCAGGTACAACCGGCTATCGCCCAAGTGGGCAAAGTAAAGGGAATGACCGAGAATGGCGACGGCAGTGCAGGTCGTACCCATGCCCGCGAGCATCGGTCGCAGACTGGCCTCTGCTTGAATGCGCTGGTGCGCTGATTGGAATCCGCCCAACAGCCAGCTCTGCGGATCTCCTTCCACGGCATTGCTATACACCTCTTCGATGGCTTCAACGGCGAGGCGGCTCGCTTCCTGACCCCCTTCGTACCCTCCCATGCCATCGGCCACGATGGCCAACCGACCCTTAAGCCTGAACTCCTCCTCGCTGGCGGGCTCCCAATAGGCGAAGTTATCTTCGTTGTTTTCTCGTTGGCACCCGATATCGCTGAGGCTGGCCAACTGGATCCCGGGACGAATCTGCATACAGAGGGGGCATTATACAGAACTGGTGTCCCTTTCTTGTCTCGGCAAGCCAGGTGGCATTTACCTGGCGGCGTGACATTTGTCATTGCTGCTAAGTGATGTTCTCCACTTCCGCCTTTCGAGGAATCCCCAGATCATGGGGTCAACCTAGGATGCAAGGCGAGCTGGAGTCGCCTCCGGCGACGCAAAGAAGGGAAAATATATGGTCAACGGGCAAGCATTGATATTGCTTTTCAGCTCAATCTATCCGAGGGGACGGTGCGCAATTATCTTTCTGAAGCTATCAGCAAACTCGGCGCTGCCAATCGTGTGGAAGCGGCTCGCATTGCTCGCACCAAGGGTTGGTTGTAGCGGGCTTATTCTTCGGACTTTCTTGTGCGTCTGGAGTGCTCGGAATGCTTCCGCCGCTTGAGCTCGCGATCGAGCGCCGCCGCCAGAACGCGCAGCCTCGCGGAATCGATTTCCCTCACCACCGCTTCGCAGAGTTTTTCCCAAGTGATTTTGCGCGCAGACAATTCGGGCTCCTGACCAGCGGCGCGTGGTTGGTGGTGCAATCCCCATGCCAAAGGCTTGATTACAGTGAGTTAGCGGGAATTCAACCGATCGGAAGGAGAATTCTCCGGGTCTGGGATGCAAATATTTCCAGGTTCACGCACTCCAAAATGCCTGCGGCGTCAGTTTTTCTCAGCGAACTTAGCGGGGTTCTCGGCGTGCTCTGCGGTTAAAAAGCTTCGTTTGTCGCTCGAAGATATTCTAACTGCTGAGGATGCGGAGAAAAGATCGCAGAGCCAAAAGCATTGTGGTGAGCGCGGCAGGATTCGAACTTGAGGCGCCTAGCAGGCGTGAATGAGCCGCCTTCGGGCGGCGACTGGGAGCCTGCTGCCGAAATCCTGAGGCGCTTCGCCGAAGGACCTCGCGGATATCTGGTGAGCGCGGCAGGATTCGAACCTGCGACCCATGCCTTAAAAGGGCATTGCTCTACCAACTGAGCTACGCGCCCACGGTGCTGCTCAATCAGTGTATCAATTGCTGGCCTGAAACCTCTACTCTACCCGGCGAGCGGGAGTGTTTTCAGATGCGGGCTCTCTCTTCGCGCCCAAACTCTAATTTCGCGAACAAAAATCGTCTATTCCGCTCCTCTTCCCGACTGGGGGGAACCTCGTTGTGCTCCCTCTCTCCGTTGACAAGGGGTTCATTCCAGACCATACTCCGAAAAAGTTCGCAACTTGATCAGGAGATGGGAGTAATCCGTATCCGACGTTACTGTCGTCACTGTGAGCAAGTAAACCGCACGAATTAGTCTCACCTTGGATCTTTCGAACCTCGGAGGCTTTTCATTATGACCGCGAAGCAAACCGCTGGCAGGCCGAATCTGTCGGTAATTCTTATTTTGAGCAGCTGCGTTCTGGTGGCGCTGGCTGCCGGCACCCTCTTTTTGGGCTCTGGCTCGAGAATTCAGCCGCGCGTCACACACAAGACCGCGAGCCTACCCAAGCCGCATCTTCTCAACGCCAGCTCTCCTGCCAACTCGGACGCTTCGCACCAGCGCGTACTGCAAGCATACAGCCGCCTGCCTCTGGCATTTGACGCCAACCAGGGCCAGACCGATCCCCAGGTGAAATACCTGGCGCGCGGTAAGGGATATACGTTGTTTCTCACCTCCAACAAAGCTGTGCTGTCTCTGAATGCGGGCCACAGTTCCCCGTTGCGGGATGCCATGCTTCGCCGCTCGCTCGGCCCTACCCGGTGGAAAAAGTTTCTGAAGACGCGGGCGCGGCAATCCCAAACCCAAATGGCTGTGCTCGACATGGAGATGGTGGGCGCCAATCCTCATCCACAGATCGCAGGCCAGAACGCCCTACCCGGCGTGACCAATTATTTGATCGGCAACGACCCCAGCAAGTGGCACACCAAAGTTCCGCAATATGCCCGGGTCGCCTATCAAGGCGTCTATCCCGGGGTCGATCTGGCTTTCCATGGCGTACAGCAGCAACTGGAATTTGATTTCTTGGTCGCTCCGCAGGCAGACCCGGCGCCCATCGGATTGCAGTTCACCGGCGCAAAGCGCATGACGCTCGATAAATCTGGAAACCTGCTCCTGACCTCCACCGCTGGCGACGTGACATTGAAAAAACCCGTTGCTTATCAGGAAGCGAATGGCACGCGGCAGACGGTGGAAGCGGCCTTTGTGGTGAAAGACCACGGCCAGGTCGGCCTGGCGCTTGGCCAATATGACCGCAGCCGCGAACTGGTCATCGATCCGTCGCTCAACTACGCAACTTACCTCGGCGGCAGTGGCCAAGACGAGGGCTTCGGCATCGCACTCGATCAACAGCGTTACGCCCCAAACGTCTTACATCACCGGCGACACCGATTCGCCAGACTTTCCCTGGCCGGCCTCATGCGCGGGCCGCCCAGCAACGTTTTTGACGTTTTTGTCACAAAGTTGAAAAACGATGGCAGCGGCATCGTTTACACGACGCTGATCGGCGGGGGAACGAGTAATGACATGGGCGCCGCTATGGCGGTCGATAGCTCCGGTGAAGTGTTTGTGGCAGGCGGAACTGAGGGTAACTTCCCTATCGTAGGGAGCTCAGCTCAATCTATTTTCAATGGTGGAAGCTGCGCATCGCCACCTTGCACTGGACGCTTTCCTTCTGGAGCTCAACAATACGGGGATCCTCTACGTACTCCACTTACCTTGGTGGTAACGATTTCGATCTAGCCTCCGCTCTGGCCATCGACAACGGTGGCGAGTGCATATCCTGGGTGGTGAGACTTTTTCTGCTGGCTATGCCAACGGAGGTGGCGACCATAAACGGCAGTTTGAACTTCTCGGACCTCAGCAACTCCCTAACGCATCCGACGGGTTCGTGGCCAAGATCAACACACCGGCGACCGACGGGTCACTTGCGTATTTCACCTATCTCGGTGGCAGTGACACCGACACGGTGGCGGGCATTACCTTAGACGCGGGCGCTCCCGACGTCATTGCGACCGGCAGCACAATGTCCACCGATTTCCCGGTCACCGCGGCGCATTCCAGACGCAATGCGGGACAGATGGCAACTCCACCCAACCCGGCACTGCCAACCCGCGCCTCAAGGTGACGCGTTCGTCACCAAACTGGATTCCACCGGGGAGGTCTTGCGCTACAAATCTCTCTCTACTCCACGTACCTGGGAGGTAGCGCAGACGATGTCGGAATCGCAATCCTCTCTGATCCCTCGAATAACGCTTACGTGACCGGAAATACTAGTTCGACGACCGACTTTCCCCTCAAGAACGCATTTCAGCCCACCAGCTCTGTGTCGAGCCCCGTCATTCACTGCGTTCGTGACTAGCGTCAAGAGCGACCGGCAAGCGGCCTGAATTACTCGTCGTACTTGGGGGGCAGCGTGGGCTGAATCTGGTCAGGCAATTGCCCTTGATGCAAACAACAACGTCCTACGTGACTGGTGTGACGACATCTCGGCAGACTTCCCAACGGTCGATGCCTGCTTTCAGCCCGCGTTCGGAAAGGGCAACTCGGACGCGTTCGTCACCGAAATCGATCCTTCCGGGTCGACTCAGATCTACTCGTCCTTCCTTGGCGGCAATGGCGATGAGGACATCCACGAGCACGTGAGCCCCTAACCCGGTTCCATCGGTGGCGCCATCGCCGTGGATACAAATTTCGTGACCTACGTGGCGGGAGACACGACAACCGGCGCGGTTTGGCATCAAGAATGCCAATGGCATACAGCCAAGCTATGGTGGCGGATCAACGGACGCCTTCGCCGCCCAGGTAAGTGCCGCTGCCGGTAGTAATAGCCGGCGATTTTTCAATAAACGTCTTGCCTGCAAGTGTGAGTGTGGCCGCCGGGCAAACTTCCTCCTCGATTGGTGTCACCGTCACCTCGCTAAACTCGTTCACTGGAACCATCACGCTTACGTGTACGCGGATTACCAGCGGGGGCAACTTGTAATTTCGGTTCCACCACGCTGCCTGTTGGCATAGGCTTCGGTCGGTGCAATCCACTCTCACCATTTCCACCACTAGCGCAACTCCCGTCGGAACCGTTACCGTCAACGTCACGGGCACGGCAGGCCAATTGGTACATATCGCGGCGAGCAACTCACGGTCGGTAGCGACTTTTCCATCGCTCTTTCGCCTACCAGCGTAAGCGTCGCCGCCGGACAAAGCTCACCCGCGATTACAGTGACCATAGGTGCTCTTGGCGGCTTCAGCCAAAATGTGACACTTACCTGCGGCGGGCTGCCCGCCGGGGCGGCTTGTAATTTTGCGTCTGCTTCCATCCCGACCGGGTACCGGGCGCACCACTCTGACCATTTCAACCGCTCCGAACAAATCAGCGCGTGTGAATCCAGGGCGGAACCGCCATTCCGGTATTTTCTACGCCATGTGGCTCCCGATTGCGGGCGTGGCGCTCTTTGGCGCTGGATTTCCTTCGCGCCGAAGAAAACTCCTTATGCTGATCCTGGGCTGTTGCCTGTTCGCGGGCCTGATATTCCTGCCCAGTTGCAGTAGCAGCAGCGGTGGTGGCGGTGGCGGCGGAACTCCGCCCGGAACGTATACTGTCAACGTCACCGGCACATCAGGTTCGTTAACCCACACGGCGCCGGAGACGCTCACCGTCACGCCGTAGATTCTCTTCCCCGCAGCGGCTTCCGGCGAAAGTCTGGAGCAACTGCGGGGATTTCTTTTTGTTGCTAATATCCAGGTCGGAAAACCCGGTGTGAATCGCTTCCGCCAAATTGGTCTGCTGTTGCTCGCCCTCTGTGGAACGGCCTGGACCGCGCCGCCGGCCAAAGACAAATCTCCCCTCCCGATCGCGCGCTGGGGAGAAGAACAGCCCGGCTGCACCTTCAGCCGGGGCGACGATGGGAAATATCGCTACGGAGTTTGGAAGGACGACTGGGGCGTCACGCTGGCCGTGGACGCGCAGGAACTGGAAAAGACTTCGCGCCACCCCAAGCATCTCGTGATTCTCGAGCTGACCATCAACTACAGGGGGGACCACGCCCAGCAAGTGCCCGACGGCAACGTCACCCTGGAATTTGTATCCCACCATCACGTCATTCATCGCGCGCTCGATCCTGACGATCTTTCCGTTACTCTGCAAGACCTGATCGAAGCTTACAGCGATCAAATCGAGCACGCGGTGCGCAAGCACCCGGAACAGAAAGATGCCCAGGAAGCGAAGTTGCAGGCCTACGAGAAAGATGTAACCGAGTTGCAGGAGTTTGCCATCGCCCACGGCTTTCGGGATGGAACGGTCGATGCTGGCAATCGCGAATTGAGTGGCTGGCTGTTTTTCAGTCCCGAGGACAAATGGATCGGCGGCTGGAAGAAAACCGAGGATTTCGTGCTGCGCGTTCCTCTGGCTGGCAATATGTTCGAGTTCCCCTTCAGACTGCCGCCGCCAACGGGAGAACTCGTTTTGCGGAAGCGTCCGTAGGGGAGTTCACCCCGCCAGACGGCGGGATTCGGCTTCCTTCTGAGAAAGAGACCGCAACAGTAGGTCGCGGAGTGACACCAGGCCCTTGAGCTGCTTGCCGTCGGCGATCAGCACATGGCGAAAACCGAACTCCCGCATGAGGAACAGGCAGTTCTCCACCGTCTCGTCGGCGCTGACCGTCTTGGGATTTGCCGTCATGACCTCGGCAATCGTGGTCGTCCCCGGCATGCGTCCTACTGCCACCACTCGGTTCATAATGTCGCGCTCAGAGAAGATTCCCACCAGTTCCCCGTTTCGCAGCACCGGTAACGCCCCGATGCTGTGCTCCATCATGAAGCGCGCGCCCTCCAGCACCGTCTTGTCCGCTTCGATGGAATAAAGCCGGCGGTCCTTTACCAGATCGTAAATCTGTGCCATATGGAGAGCTCCCGGAAACCAGCCTGGGGGCAGCCGTTTTCCCGTGCAAGGTTCAATAATCTATCACGTCTGGCTACGGGTATCTATGCAAGAAGGCTGGCGGGAATCCAGTTCGGGGCGGGCTGCGCCGGAGGCCCTGGATCCCTTGCAAGTGCCAAGCATTGCCCCATCTGCTATCTTCTTGGCTCCGCTCCGTACCGGAATAGAACTTATTCACGAGGAAAACCTGGATGACTGAGGCCCAACGTCCCGAACCAACCCGCCTGTATCGCTGGATGGTGCTGGTTTTCATGAGCCTGGCGATGTTCGGGAACTATTACGTGTACGACTGCATCGCCCCGGTGGCGGATCTGCTCGCCAAACAACTGGGGTTCTCCAACTCCAACATCGGGCTGCTGCAGGCGATCTACAGCATCCCCAACGTGTTCATGGTGCTGCTGGGCGGATACGTCGTCGACCGCATCGGTGCCCGCAAGGCAATCTTCATTTTTGGGACGCTTTGTTTTATTGGCTCGATCGTGACGGCCTCTTCCGGAACTCTGGCCGTGATGGCAACGGGGCGGCTCATCTTCGGAATGGGAGCCGAGTCTTTGATCGTGGCGGTGACGACGGCCATAGCCAAGTGGTTCCGGGGAAAAGAGCTGAGCTTTGCGTTCGGAATCAATTTGATGATCGCGCGTGCCGGAACCTGGCTGGCACAGAACTCGCCCACTTGGGCGCGGTTCGCTTACACGAATTGGCGCACTCCTCTTGTGATCTCGGTCGGTTTCGCGTCGTTCTGCGTGATCGGCGCGTTAATCTACTGGATTTTGGAGGTCTATGCCGAAAAGCGGATGGATCTGGCGCGGCAGGGATCTACGGACAAGGTGGTGTTCAGCGATATCTGGAAATTCGGAGTGTCGTACTGGTACATCGTTGCGCTTTGCGTCGTCTTTTATTCCGCGATCTTCCCTTTCGAGACTTTCGCGATCAAATTCTTCATGGAAGCCCATGGCACCAGCCGCGAGCTGGGTGGATTTCTGGTCAGTATCCTCACCGCCTCGACCATGTTTGGCACGCCGCTGTTTGGACTGTTTGTCGACAAGTTCGGTCATCGCGCTCTGTTGATGATGCTGGGTTCGACCCTGCTCATTCCCGTCTATCTGATGATGGGATATACGCGAATCAGCTTGTACGTGCCTATGGCGATGATGGGGGTTGCGTACTCCTTGATCCCGGCGGTGATGTGGCCTTCGGTGGCGTATATCGTGGACCAGTCGAAGCTCGGTACCGCTTATGGCCTGATGACCATGATTCAAAACATTGGGTTGGCGGGACTTAACCTCCTGGTGGGCTGGGCCAACGATTACGGGCACGCCGGTCCCGAAAACCCCTCGGGTTATCACTTGGGAATGTGGATTTTCTCCGTTCTGGGAGTTCTTGGGGTGGTGTGTGCCTGGCTGCTCCGACAACGCGAAACTGGACCCCATGGACACGGGTTAGAGACTATAACCACCGCTTCGGCGAGTGCCTAGCGTGGAGAGCTTGCCCGTGCAAGTGCACTCTTCGCGGAGCGGTTGACTGGGTTTGCGGGAGCCCGTTAGGCTGAGTTTTGGATACCAAAGTAACCAGCAGAGCAGCTCGAACGCTTCTTCAGAATTGCATATTCTTCCGCGTCTTGGGAAGCGTTGGGGCGAGCGTTTAACGGCTGCAAGCAGTACAACGAAAAGGCAGTTATGCCGCATCTGACTTAATGCGGCCGGAAAGGCAACTTGACGGACGCGAGCAAAGCGCCGGGCCACCGGTCTTCCGAAGCGGAAGCTATCGAGCGTGCCAAACAAGGGGACGCCGAGGCCTTTGAATTGCTCTACGACCTGCATAAGCGGCGTGTGTATTCATTATGCCTGCGCATGACGGCCAATACGGCAGAGGCCGAGGACCTGACTCAGGAAGCTTTCCTGCAGTTGTTCCGCAAGATCGGCACTTTCCGCGGCGAGTCGGCGTTTTCCACCTGGCTGCACCGTATGGCAGTCAATGTGGTTCTGATGCACCTTCGGAAGAAAAGCCTTCCAGTAATCCCGCTGGAAGACACGCTGGAAACCGAGGAGGATTCCCCCAAGAAAGAACCTGGCGCACCCGATCCTTCGCTCTCAGGGGCAGTGGACCGGATGCAACTGCAGAAAGCGGTGGAAGCTTTGCCGCCCGGGTATCGAACGATTTTTCTGTTGCACGATGTGGAAGGCCACGAGCACAACGAAATTGCCGCCATGGTGGGCTGCTCGATTGGCAATAGCAAGTCACAGTTGCACAAGGCGCGCATGAAATTGCGCGAGTCCCTGAAAACGAGTAGAGCCGAAAAGGCCACAAAACCGTAGGCAGGGACGGTGAAATCGGGGAGAGAAGCTTTATGAATTGTGCAGAGTTTAGGCTGGTCCTGCCGGAAATCCTGGATCGCAGCCGGAGCATGGAAGAGGAAACCCATCTGCGATCCTGCACTACCTGCTCCAGCCTGGTATCGGATCTGAATGCCATCGTTGAGCAGGCGAGGTTGTTACAGGTGTCTGAGGAACCCAGTCCACGAGTTTGGAATTCCCTGGAAGTCGCTTTGCGGCGGGAAGGGCTGATTCGTGAGGCACGCCGGGAATCGGCTTTCGCGTCCGCGCTCTCGCGCCGTTGGAGCGTGGCCTGGCTCGCCCCGATCGCCGCGGTGCTGGTGCTGGGCGGTGTTCTTGGCTATCAGCGGGGACCGGTGCGAGGCAGGGAACAAGCCAAGAACGGCCCAGCGCCGACCATGGCCTATCTGGGCGATGACCAACAACTGCTCGACGTCCTGGGTTCGCGCTCGCCCGCCATCCGCGCGGAGTATGCGGCCAATCTGGCGAACGTAAATTCTTATATTCGTGACGTCGAAGACTCGGCAAAGGCCGATCCGAACGATGAAGAAGCGCAGCAGTTACTCTTGGACGCATACGGAGAGCGGGCGATGGTTTATCAGTTAGCCTTGGACCGTTCTCTGCAATAATGGGGTGTGCGGTCGCGGCTGAGCGGGGGCCGCGGGTGGATGAGAGGGTAACCATGAAGACCATGGAGCATGGGGCGCGGCTGACATTTGTGGTGATCCTGGCTGCCGCGGTTTGCGCGGTGGGCCAAACCCGAACGGATCTTCGCTTCACGGTCGGTCCCCGAGCAAGTATTTCAGTCGCCAACGAGTATGGCCCCATTTCCGTGAAGCCCGGCGCCGGAAACCAGGTGATCGTGGTGGCGATCCTGCATTCCAATAAGGTCGAAATTGATCAGAGTCAAAGCGGCAGCCGGGTGGATATTCTGACTCACCTGCTCGACGGAGCCACTGAAGAAAGCGGACGAGTGGATTACGAGGTTCTCGTACCCGCCGATGCCAGCGTTGATCTGCGCTCCACCTCCGGCGTGCTGCACGCCGAAGGTATTCATGGCGACGTGACTCTGGAAGGCGCGAACGTCAGCGTCGATGTACGCGACGTGAGCGACGCGCACGTGCATGTCAAGACTCTCAGTGGCCCCGTCGTCTTGACCAATATTCGGGACGGGCACGTAGAAATAACCTCGGTCAGCGGCGGAGTGGCCTTGAACGCGGTCAGCGGTCCACTGGTGCAGGTCAACTCCACGACGGGGAGCATTCAGTACGACGGCGATTTTGGCTATGGCGGCCAATACTACCTGTCGAGCCACAGCGGCAACATCGATGCTACCGCTCCCCCGGACGCTTCGATTGATGTCATCGCCCGTTCGGTCAAAGGCCAGGTAGAAAACGATTTTCTGCTCGAACCCAAACACACTACCTTTGCCGGGAAGGCAGGGAGTGCCTTCGCAGGTACGATGAACAAGGCGGCCTCCAAGGTCAAGTTGTTCTCTTTCAGTGGTAAAATCCATCTCAAGAAGCGCTAAAAATGCGCCGGTCAGCGGTAAAGTTGCTCCGGCAAACACAGCCAACATGAGGAGCAGACCTGTCAGGCCGCGCGCCGTGAAGCTTTCTGCGCACGCTTCCGGGAAGCAGCTGGTGTTTCTGGTGGGCTTCATGGGCGCCGGCAAGAGTAGCGTGGGTCAGACACTGGCCCGACGGCTGCAGTGGAGCTTCGAAGACTTGGATCGGCGGATTGAACTCCGCGAAGGCAGGACGATCGAACAGATTTTCCAGCAATCGGGAGAACCGGCATTTCGGGCAGCGGAACATGAGGCCTTGAAAGCGTTGTTGGTGGAACCGCAAACTTCGTCCCGCGTAGTGGCCTTAGGAGGGGGAGCGTTTGCGCAGACCCGCAACGCTCTGCTGGTGAAACAAGGTGGAGGGCAAGTGGTTTTCCTGGATGCGCCTGCGGAAGAGTTGTTTCACCGCTGCCAGCAGGAGAACGCGGAGCGGCCGTTGCTGCGCGATTGGGAACAGTTCCGGAAACTCTACGAATCGAGGCGGCCTTCTTATGCGGAAGCCGGATACTGTGTTCAGACCGGTGGCAAAGACGTCGAGATGGTCGCCGCGGAAGTGGCGCACGGCCTGGGTTTACGTCCACGCGAGGTTCGGTAGGGTGAAGCTCAAAATCGCGTTGCTCGCGACCAGTATTTGCCTAGGTATAGCCTTCCCCGCAACCGGTCTGGCAAACTCGAAAGACAAAGAAAAAACCAACGGCGGCCAAATCGTGGACGCCGGCACCTTCGGGGTTTTTGTGAATGGCCATCGGGTGGCGACGGAGACTTTCTCCATCGAACAGAGCAGCAACGGCAGCATTGCCACCTCTCGCTTCAAGACCGAACCCGGTCTGGACCAGGCCGAACAGACGTCCGAACTGCAACTCACCGCCAGCGGAGATCTGCGGAAATACGAATGGAAAGAAATCACTCCAGGCAAGAGTCAAGCGGTCGTCGAACCGAACGAATCTCTGCTGGTGGAACGTTCCATGGAGAATCCTCAAGCTAAGCCGGAAGAACATCCTTTCTTGCTTCCCGCCTCCACCAGCATTCTGGATGATTACTTTTTCGCGCATCGCGAGATCCTGGTCTGGAAATACCTGGGGATGGCGTGCCACCAGGAAGGCGGGAGGGTGTCGTGTCCGGTGGCTCAGCGCGCACAATTCGGCGCCTTGAACGCCCATGCGCGCTCCTCCCTCCTCGTGGCGGTGGAGTTCACGGGAAAAGAGAAGATCCCGATTCGTGGCGTGGAACAGGAATTGAATCATTTCACTTTGAAGAGCGACATGGGAGACTGGTCGTTGTGGCTCAACGATCAGTTCAAGCTGGTACGAATCCTGGTGCCGGCGGACAACACGGAAGTAGTGCGGGATTGAAGCGCTCGCTCGTGCCCAAATGACGGTTCAGGGCTGGCCCGCAGCAGCCCAAGTCAGGCAGGGCGTGCACAGGAATAGAATCGGGCTGAATGCCCCTGATTGATACACGTACAACACGGGTCTTGCTCACCGTGCTTCTGTTTGTGCTGGTGTTGGGATTTCTCTACGCCGCCTATCGCACGTTGATCGCATTCTTGTTTGCCGTCTTCTTTGCCTACTTGATGGATCCCGCAGTCTCCCGCCTGGATCGTTGGGTGCGTGGCCGCGGCCGCGCCATCGCGCTTATCTACGC
Source organism: uncultured Acidobacteriota bacterium (assembly GCA_963759395.1). GTDB lineage: Bacteria > Acidobacteriota > Terriglobia > Terriglobales > Acidobacteriaceae > CAVWZH01. Next base: position 2,858,382 of record CAVWZH010000007.1, read on the forward strand.
CTTCTTAATCATTGTGCTGGCCACCTTTTTTGTTTTCGTGGGACCGCACATCGCGCGCGAAACCCACCGCCTGACCGAGTCCTTGCCGGTTCTCACCGCACCCGACTCACTGCAACAACTCGCCGACAAATTCGGGCGCGAACATGGATGGAGCGACCCGACGATTGGCTATCTGAAGGATTTCCTGGCGACTCACAGGAAGGAAATTGGCTCTATTGCCCAGCGGTTAGGGTGGCGGGCAGCGGACGTCGCCCAGCAATCCTGGCTTCTGATTGTCGTACCTATCCTGGCTGGCTTTTTTCTCAAAGACGGGCGCACCTTTACCCACGTGTTGTTGTCGATGGTAGGTGCGCGTCCGCAGCGTGAGTTGCTGGAAGGTGTGCTCGCCGATCTGAACCAGATGCTCGCACAATTCATTCGCGCCCAACTTACGCTTGCCGCCCTTTCGATGTTGGCATATACCTCGTTTCTCGGGCTTGCGCGGGTACCCTACGCGCTGGTACTTGGTACCGCGGGCGGAATTATGGAATTCATCCCGGTGGTTGGCCCGCTGGTCGCCGGCTTGCTGATTGTTGGTGTGGCGCTGCTCTCGAGCTATCCGCATTGGTTGTTGCTGGTTTTGTTTTTGTTGGCCTGGCGCATGACCCAGGACTATGCGATCTCGCCCCGCGTTATGGGAACCAGCGTGGAACTGCACCCGTTGGCCGCCATTTTCGGCGTGCTGGCCGGTGGCGAGATCGCTGGGGTGCTCGGGATCTACCTTTCCATTCCAGTGATGGCCACTTTACGTATCCTCTTCCGGCGTTGGCGTGTTTATGCGGAAAAACGCCGCTTTGGGCCCCTGAACGAGTATTCGTTTGGCACTGAGATTTCCCCACGGATTCCGTAAATCTTTGTGGATTGCTTTATTTCGCGCCTGCGCGCAGAGCATGCTCCACCTTCACGTTGCGCAGAAATTCGGCTGCGGCTTCCGGTAAGACCGTGTTGATGAACATCCCCGAACCGAGCTCGAATCCGGCCACCTGAGTCAGGCGGGGAATCACGCTGACGTACCAGTGGAAGTGATTGGCCCCGGTGTATTCAACCGGAGCGCTGCGGATCGTGTAGTTGAAGTCCGGGTCGTCCAGTCCGTAGTACAGCTTGGCCAACAGAGTGCGAAGCGTTTTGGCTAGATCGGCGATTTCTTCCTCGCCGATCTCTCCGAAACTGGCCATATGTCGGCGTGGATAAATGTGGGTACAGAAGGGGCTGCCTGAGCCAAACAGTTCGAGCGCTACGAAATGGTCTGTGGCCAGGACAATGCGTTTCTGTTCTTCCAGGTCTTCCAGCAGCATTTGGCAGAACATGCACTCGCCGTATTCGTCATAGTGGGTCAAAGCTTCGCGAAAGCGCTGGCGAATCTGGTAGGAAATGATGGGCGTGGCGATGAGTTGAGAATGGGGATGCTGCAGGCTCGCTCCTGCGGCTGTGCCGTGGTTCTTAAAGACGGTCACGTGGGCGATCCGGCGATCGATGGTGAGGGCGTCGTAACGTGCCTTGTAAGTACGCAGAACTGTCGCCACATCGGAGTCCGCCATCAGCGCCATGCACCCGGCGTGGTCAGGCGTGTCGATGATGACTTCGTGGTGGCCAAAGCCGCCAATGACGCGGCGGGAGCGGCGAACCGTGCGGACGGGTTGCACGTTTGGCGACAACGCGGCAAACTTGTTGGCTACGACCCGTACCTTCCAGCTGCCGTTTTCTCCCGCCGGATAGCGCACAATCTCGGGCGGTGTCTGGCCTTCATTGCCCGGGCAAAACGGGCAGGTCGGCACGAAAGAGGCCCCGGTCTGGCGCACACGCTTGGTGGCCAATTCCTCCGGGCGCTTGGCTCGCTCGGTGGCAATAATGACCCATTCCTTGGTGAGATAGTTCTGGCGAAGTTCCGGCATAGAGGTCCCTCGAATTCTCCATCGGCACCATAAGTAACTGCTCCAGTGCATTCCACCGGGAATTGGCAGCCCATGCATGTTGTAGAATTCTGAACAGTTTCTTATGCAAACCAGAATCCCTGTTGGAGTCCTGGGCGCGACCGGTATTGTGGGGCAGCGCTTTGTTCAGATGCTCGAAAACCATCCCTGGTTCGAGGTGGCCTGGCTCGCCGCCTCAGACCGGTCTGAAGGCCGCCCCTACGGCGAGGCCGCGCGTTGGCGGCTGAAAACAGCCATTCCGCCGCACGTGGCGGCGATGACGGTTTCGCCCGCGACCCCTGAAGGCGCTCCCAGACTTATTTTTGCCGCGCTGGACGCCGCCATCGCCGCTGAACTAGAGCCACGCTTTGCCGAGGCAGGGTGTGCCGTGGTCTCGAATTCCAGCGCCTTGCGTATGCAGAAGGATGTACCCTTAGTGGTTCCCGAAGTTAATGCCGACCACATCAAGCTGCTCGAGTGCCAAGCGTGGCGGAAGAAATCCGGCGGTTATGTGGTCACCAATCCGAACTGTTCGGCGATTGGTTTGGTAATGGCTTTGGCTCCGCTGGAGCGGGAATTTGGGCTCGAGACCGTAATGGCGGTCACCATGCAAGCGGTCAGTGGAGCGGGATATCCCGGCGTGGCGTCGCTCGACATCCTTGGCAATGTCATTCCCTATATCGCCAAGGAAGAAGAAAAAATGGAAGAGGAAACTCGGAAGTTGTTGGGGCGCTTGAATGGCGCATCTGTTGTTCCGGCTTCGTTCGGGATGAGCGCACAATGCAACCGCGTAGCGGTTGAAGATGGACACACGGAATCGGTATCCGTGAAGCTGAAGAAAGCGGCAAAGCCAAAGGAGATCATGGCAGCGTGGAATGAGTTCCGCAGCGTGCCTCAGGAACTGCACCTCCCAACTGCGCCCGAGCAACCGGTTCGCTACGCGACTGGCCAAGATCGGCCCCAGCCGCGTTTCGACGCCGACTGCGGCGAGGGCATGACAGCAACGGTAGGCCGCCTGCGGCCCTGCGGTGTGCTGGATTGGAAGTTCACCGTGCTCTCGCACAATACCATTCGCGGTGCTGCGGGCGCGGCGCTTCTAAACGCCGAGCTACTGAAAGCGCAAGGATATCTCTAGGAATGCAAGCAATCGATGAAGTAATACTTAAAGTCTCTCGGGTAGGGCTAAGTGTCAGGCAGAGGAATGTCCGCCGATGATCGTCATGAAATTCGGCGGCACCTCGGTGCAGGACGCCCAGGCGATCGAAAGAGCAGCGTCCATCGTAAAGGGGCGGCTGAGTCAGAAACCGATCGTGGTCGTCAGCGCTATGGCCAAGGTCACCGACCAACTTCTGGCCATGGCTAAAGCCGCCGGGGGGGGAGACCGCAAGACCGCGCTGAAACTTTGCCGGGCGCTGCAAGAGCGTCACTACAATACGGCTGGTGAACTTCTGGGCACTGCGTTGTTCACCGATTTCCACGGCGACCTCGGCTCAGATTTTGAGACTTTAGACGAATTGCTGCGTGGAATCGCCGCGGTTGGCGAGCTCACGCCCCGCACCACCGATCATGTTGCGGCCTTCGGGGAAATGCTCTCGAGCAAGATCGTTGCCGCTGCCTTTTCGGCCCTCGGGTTAGCATCGGTGCTGGTTGATTCCCGCGAATGCATCGTGACGGACAACGCTCATACCCGGGCCGTGCCGCTGTTTGAAGAGACGAATCAGCGCCTGCAGAAAGTAGTTGCGCCACTGGTCGCCGCGGGCAAAGTTCCTGTTATGGGTGGATTCATCGGGGCCACGAAAGCGGGCACCACCACGACCATCGGTCGGGGCGGGTCGGATTATTCAGCCGCGATCGTCGGGGCGGGACTTGACTCGGAGCGGATCGAGATCTGGACTGACGTGGACGGCATGATGACTACCGATCCCAATCTCTCCAAAGACGCGCGGCGCATCAGGACCATCAGTTTTGACGAAGCAGCAGAACTGGCTTATTTCGGAGCCAAAGTGCTGCATCCCGCAACCGTGTTACCCGCAGTCCAGAAAAATATTCCGGTGTACGTGCTGAATTCCAGAAATCCCGGCTGTGAAGGTACGCGCATCACGGCCCGCGCGCCGCGGTCGCGCAATCCCTTCAAAGCAATTGCGGTGAAAAAGCGTATCACCATCGTGGACGTATCATCGCCGCGCATGCCGCTGGCCCATGGCTTCCTGAGCAGGATTTTCGAAGCGTTTGATCGTCACCGTATCGCGGTGGATGTGGTCTCCACTTCGGAAGTGAGCGTTTCCCTCACCGTGGATTCGAATGAATCCATTCCCGCGCTGGCGAGCGAGCTGCTGAAACTGGCGGACGTGAAGTACGAAGGGCGCAAGGCAATCGTTTGCCTCGTCGGCGAAAACCTGCGCGAAACACCGGGTGTCGCCGCCCGCGTGTTTGCCGAACTGACGGATATAAAGATTCGCATGATCTCGCAGGGCGCTTCGGAGATTAATCTGACGTTTGTGATTGAGGAAGAAGCCGTACCGGAGGTGGTTCAGCGCCTGCACAAGGCTTTTTTTTCGGATTTGGACCCCGAAGTTTTCGCTTAGTTCGGAGCCCAAAGATTCCTTCTCGGCCCGCTTGTGGTTAAGATGTTCCCCAATGAACCTTCTCCTCCTAGGCCGGGGTAAGACCGGATCGCTCGTGGCCGAAGTAGCCTACGAACGCAAGCATCAGGTTCAAGTGCTGCGCGCTCAGGACAATCCGCAGGGTGCGGCGCTGACAGACGCGACTCTTAATGATGTGGACGTTGTCATTGACTTCACCGTGCCGGCTGCAGTCCTGCCAAATATCGAGGCGTGCGTGCGCGCGGGCAAGAACATGGTCGTGGGCACGACGGGATGGTATGGAGAGCTGCCCAAAGTCCGGCAGATGGTCGAGCACCGTCGAACTGGATTTCTTTACGGAGCAAATTTCTCCGTCGGAATCAATCTGTTTTTCGAAATCGTGCGGGCAGCCGCGCCTGCGCTGCAGCATCAGTATCTCGGACAAATCTTCGAACGGCATCACGCCCACAAGAAGGACGCGCCCTCGGGAACCGCGCTGACGTTGCAAAAGATCATTCGCGAAGCGTCAGCGGCGCATCTCGAAATTACTTCGTTCCGCGAAGGAGACGTCGTAGGATTGCACGAAGTGGTACTGGATTCATCCCACGATACGATCTATCTCTGTCACGACTCAAAATCCCGCCGCGGTTTTGCTGAGGGCGCCGTGCGCGCCGCGGAGTGGCTGGCGGGGAAAAAGGGCTTCTACGAATTCAAGGACGTGTGGCGGGAACTATAAGAACTGGGCTGCGCCCGCTCAAACTCAGAGCTTACTGTGAATAACTTGCGGAGGACGGGTTTAATCGCACGAATAAACGCCGCCCGGTGATGATGCCAGCGCCCCGGATACGGCAGTTCGATGTGCGTCCCCGACCAGCCGGCCCGCCGTCGTGCACGGCTTACATTCGCCGAGATTGATCGAACTATCGTAATCACGAGTTCCGGGCGAAGCCGCTTCAAGATCCGGGCCAGACGAACTTCGCCTTGCAGACATGCTTGGACACGCTGGTTGCGGGGCAAACGGTCAACTGGCCGGTCACACAAGTCGACCAGATAACAACCCAGCCCCCTGAACGATTCAAGAAAGTCGTTTTCCCTGACGTTTGGAAACATGCCGGCAAAAGCATCGCGCACCGCCCGGTAGAGTCCTGAATCTGCCTGATAAAAGAATCGTCCGGAAGCTGGCGGTGCCTCGCCCACGAACAGGACGCGGACAGTGGCAGGGCGATAGCTTGCTCTTAAACGCTCTCGGGCCGCCGCATTCTTGCTTTTAGCTCGCCCGGATCGCTTCTTGCCTAGCATTGTTCACCAGCTCCGCTCCCTTGCCTACCCGAATTCTAACGGCTTGAACTACGCATTTTGCCGAACCCGAGTTTCCCTCAAGTCCCATTCGCGTTATCTTAGTCTCATGCAATTGCGAGGCTGTGGCACAGCGCTGGTTACCCCCTTCCGTCAGGACAGCTCCATTGACGAGACCGCTCTGCGCAATCTGGTGGCGTGGCAAGTGGAGTCTGGTATCGATTTTCTCATTCCCTGCGGTACGACCGGAGAAACGCCCACCCTCAGCCATGACGAATGGCTGCACGTAATCGACGTCACCATCGAAGTGGCGGCGGGGCGCGTGCCTATTGTGGCGGGAGCAACTTCCAACTCCACCCATGATGCGGTGGAGAAAGCCAAGGAAGTCGCGGCGCGCTCAGGTGTTAACGCGATCCTTACTGCGTCTCCGTACTACAACAAGCCAACGCAGGAAGGACAATACCGCCATTTCCGCTCCATTGCCGAAGCCGTCGACAAGCCGCTGATCCTGTACAACGTTCCCGGACGCACCGGCGCGAATCTGGAACCGGCCACCCTGGCGCGCCTGGCCGAAGTGCCAAATATCGCGGGCGTAAAAGAGGCCAGCGGCAACATGACGCAGATTGCCGAAGTTTGCAACATGGTGCCCGAGCATTTTCTGGTTTTTTCGGGCGATGACGCAATCACGCTGCCGGTCATCGCACTGGGCGGCGTAGGAATCATTTCTGTAGCCTCGAACGAGATTCCTCACGAAATGTCCGAGATGACGCGGGCCGCCCTGAACAACGACTGGGATGCGGCGCGCAAACTGCACAAGAAATACTTGGCGCTGATGCAAGCCAACTTTATCGAGTCCAATCCTCTGCCGGTCAAGGCGGTCCTGGCAATGATGGGCAAGATCGAGGAGGTGTACCGCCTGCCCCTGCTGCCTATGCGCCGCGATACCCGCTCGAGGGTGCAGAAGATCGCGACTGACGCGGGACTGATCACCAAGGCTGCCAGCCCCGCGGCTGAGGTGGTTGACTTCTACATTTACGAAAGCTGGCTGGCCGGCCCACACAAGATCGTCGTGCACCGCTCGAGTTGCGGCCAGTGCAACCATGGCAAGGGCCGCCCCGCAGGGCACGAGGCCAACCACGCCCGCTGGCACGGGCCATACGTCACGCTCGCGGAAGCGAGGTCAACCGCCCAGCAAATGACAGGCGTGCTCATCCGCTCTGAATGCAAGTGCATTTGAAGTAAGCAGGCAGACGTCAAAATGCAGCAGTTGGAGCGGCTCTGTGGCGTCATCCTTCTTCTGATTTCATCATTCTGACTCCTTACTTCTGACTTCCTCTATACTTTTCTGCGCATGCAGTCCCTCAAATCTGCCATTGAACGGCTCGCCTCTCTTGGCCAGGTGGAACGTAACCCTGAAGCGCTCAAGACGTTCCTCGAGTTCCGCGATCAGCTTACGCAAGGCAAGATTCGCGCCGCGGAAAAGATCGACGGCCGGTGGACGGTTAATACCTGGGTGAAGCAAGGCATTCTGCTCGGATTCCGGCTCGGCGAACTTGCGGAAACAGGCAGGGGATCGGGACTTTCCTTTGTGGACAAGGACACTTTCCCTGCACGGCATTTTTCGGCCGACAACCGAATCCGGATTGTGCCGGGAGGATCATCGGTTCGGGAAGGCGCTTATGTCGCGCCGTCTGTGATATGCATGCCGCCTATGTTCATCAACGTGGGCGCCTACGTCGATGAAGGCACCATGGTCGATTCCCACGCGCTGGTGGGGTCCTGCGCGCAGATCGGCAAACGGGTACATCTGAGCGCCGCCGCGCAGATCGGCGGGGTGCTGGAGCCGGCCAACGCCGCGCCGGTAATCATTGAGGATGACGTTTTGATCGGCGGCAACTGCGGGGTCTACGAAGGGACCCTGGTCCGTGCACGTGCCGTGCTCGGTGCAGGAACTGTTCTCACCCGCTCGACCCCGCTTTACGATTTAGTGCGGGGTGAAGTGTACCGCACAACCGAAGACCAACCCTTGGAAGTCCCGGAGAATGCCGTCGTGGTGCCTGGTTCGCGTGCGGTAAGAAAGGGCAAAGGGTCAGAGTGGAACTTATCTCTCTACGCTCCGGTTATTGTGAAGTATCGCGACGAAAAGACTGACCGAGGAATCGAATTGGAGGAGTGGCTGCGGTAGGGGCCAATCGGAGCTATGTTCTCGTGGAGACGTGTAACGTCTTCCCACCGTTTTCATTACTAACCTGAATCTCTGCCAGCGCGTTCACTACCGCGTCGGCCTCTTGCAACGCCGATGCCGGATAGGTACTGGTGATCCCAATCACTTTCATTCCTGCGGCGCGAGCCGCGCGAATGCCAGCAGGCGCGTCTTCGATTACCAGGCACTCCGAGGGTTTCATTCCCAACAACCCCGCGGCCTTCAAGTAGGGCTCGGGATCGGGCTTGCCCTTGGAAACATCATCGGCCGGAACCATAACTTTCGGCACCGGCAGTTTAGCCCATTGCAACCGGCCAGTGGCGAGATGACGGCGGCCCGAGGTTACAACTGCCCAGCGATCCTGGGGAACCGATCCCACGAGTTCTGCAGCCCCCGGCATGACCGACACGCCATCCTGATCGTCCACCTCGAGGCTCTCGATTCTCCGCACTTCCTCCTCTGCATCCAGGTGGGGCGCAACTTGCCTGATGATCTCGAGGGCGCGGACCCCATGCGCGATCTTCATAACGGGTTCAGGATCGATCTTCTTCAACTCGGCCCACTTCCGCCATTGGCGCGCGACGGAAGCGGTAGAATCCACGAGAACCCCGTCGAGATCAAAGAGAATCGCTGAGCAAAAAAATTCTGGCATGATGTCGGATCAGTCCTGACCGCAACTAGCCGAGAGGCACCCTCGGCCCAAGAAACCGGTTAGGATGAAAGTTTCACCGGAAGCTCCATCGACCGAAATTCACCCGCCACAGCCCTTCGGCTGCGCATTTCAAGATGTCTGTTGCGGAAATGCGACCGGGCGCGTTCCCCCCAGGCGCGCACAAAATAATAATTGAGCCCGCTCCCGATCAGTGAACTGGCGATCGGAATCAGCCGCCCTGACCACTTTTCAACGACTTCCCCGCTGGCCTGTACGGCAATACGTTGAATCACGCGAGGCACGAACCGGTTCACCACCTCTTTTTCCAGCAGCTCGCGGCTGATGTCGATGCCGGCAGCACTGGCCGCCGCGATCCAAAGTTCCGCCGTCTCCTCGTCGGTATTGAACTCGAAACCATAGATCAGGCTGAGCTTTTGGATGGTCCTCAAGGTAATGCCAGCCAGAATGCTGAGATCAGGAAGCAGAGTCACCACCCCACCCAAGCCCATCCCAGCACCCTCAGCCGCAGCCATTTTCATCGCGCCGCGAATCACGCGTTGCGCCACGTCGTCGAGAATCCCCACCTCGACTGAGTACACACCCTGAAAACTGGTGATGGGCAGCCCGTAGGCGGCTCGCATTTGCAGCAGGAACCGGGCAGGATCGACCTTGACGGTCTCGTAGGCGTGCAGGAAGCTGCGGCGCACCGCGCTCTCTACACGTCGCCGCAACCAAGATTTATGAACCTGCCGAGCCATCTGTTTACAAGTTAACCTACTTCGCCTGCGTTTGTCTTTAGCGCGGAATCCGGGACCGCTTGTCAGTCCGTAGCGCGGCCTTATCGCGCCGACGGAACCTGCTTTCGCCTCAGCTACGCTGCCCTACCCTGCCTCCTGTGCTAGCATCAGGTGACTCCGAATGCCAACTGGAAAACTGCATATTGTGCCCCTCGGCGGCCTGGGCGAGTTCGGTATGAACTGCATGGCCCTGCGCTGGGGAGACGACATTATCGTCGTCGACGCCGGGCTCATGTTTCCCGAAGCCGAGCTTCTCGGCGTGGACATCGTGGTCCCTGATATCTCTTACCTGATCGAAAACCGACAGCGCGTACGTGGCATCATTCTGACTCACGGGCACGAGGATCACATCGGCGCCCTGCCCTGGATTTTGAATGAATTAAATGTCCCCGTGTGGGGCACCGAGTTCACCCTGGCTTACGTGGAAGACAAGTTGGAAGAGCATGGCCTGCTCGATGAGGCCCACCTGCGCGAGATCCGGCCGGGAGAACGGTTTAAGGTCGGAGCGTTCACCATTCACCCCATTCAAGTCACGCATAGCCTGGTGGACTGTGTCGCTCTGGCCATACATACCCCGCTCGGCGTGGTCATCCACACCGGAGACTTCAAAGTCGATCCCACGCCCACCGATAACCGCCTCTTCGATCTGCACGCATTTGCTGAATACGGCAAAGAGGGGGTGCTCGCGCTCTTTCAGGATTCCACCAACGTCGAACGCCGTGGTTACACTCCCAGCGAACGCGCAGTGCGCCGCAAATTCGATGAAGTGTTCGCCCGCACCGAACGGCGGCTGTTTATTTCGTGCTTTTCATCGTCCATCCATCGCATCAAGCTGGCCACCGAGTTGGCCTGGCAGCACGGGCGCAAAATCGCTTTCATTGGCCGCTCCATGAACAGCTCGGCGGAAATTGCCGAAGACCTCGGCTATATCGAGATTCCCGAAGGTTTGCTCATTCATCCCGGCGAGATGAAGAATTTTCCTCCCGAAAAAGTCTGCGTCTTGATCAGCGGCACCCAGGGCGAGCCCATGTCGGCCCTGTCGCGCGCGGCGGTCGATAATCACAAGCATGCCAAAATCGAGAAAGGCGACACCGTCGTGCTTTCTTCGCGCATCATCCCGGGAAATGAAAAGACCATTTACCGCATGATCGATCATTTGTTCCGGCGTGAAGCCCATGTGATTTACGACGATGGCTCTTCGCCCCCAGTGCACGTAAGCGGGCACGCAAGCCAAGAAGAGTTAAAGCTCATCATCAACCTGGTGAAGCCCAAGTATTTCATTCCGATTCATGGCGAATATCGTCAATTGAAGCTGCACGCGGAACTGGCGGCGTCTATGCACGGATCGGTCGGGAATGTGATTTTGATTGAGAGCGGCGACGTTCTGGAATTTGACGAACTTGGCGCGAGAAAAGCAGGACGGGTAACCGTTGGCCGGGTGTGCATCGATTCCGGCTCACGCACAGATGTGGTCGAGGATCTGATCATCAAAGACCGCCGGCATTTGAGCGAAGATGGAATCGTGCTGCCGATTATCGCCATCAACAAGCTCTCCGGCCGGGTGGAGACCGCGCCCGAAATCGTGACCCGGGGCTTTAATCCTGGCGAAGACGGTTTGATGGACGGCGCCCGCGAGATCGTAATGGACACGCTGGCGCAATCAAGCGAAGAAGAAAAAGCCGATTACGGTGTGATCAAGGAAAAAATCCGCGCGGACTTGAAGCGCTATATTTCCAAGCAGACGCAGAAGCGTCCGCTGATCATGCCGGTGATTTTGGAGATCTGAATTTGCTTAAATCCCAAGATTTCGCATTAAATTCTGGGTAAGATTGTGCACAGGACACGAAAGGCTCACCATTCGGGTTGAGAACCTAGACAGCAGGGATCAATCAAATCGTAACTCTCGCCGACATCCGCGAAGCCCAAGCCCGCCTGCGCGGGATAGCAGTGCGAACGGGTCTAATCCAGCTGCAGCTTCCCCCCAACGACAACCGCAAGCTCTACCTGAAACCCGAAAACCTGCAGCCCATCGGTGCGTTTAAGCTCCGTGGCGCCTACAACAAGATCGCCTCGCTCAGCGATGAGGAACGCTCGCGTGGTGTCATCACCTATTCCAGCGGCAATCATGCGCAAGGCGTAGCCTATGCGGCAAGGGCGCTGGGTGTGAAGGCCGTAATCGTGATGCCGGGCAACGCTCCAGCCGTCAAGCGCGAGGCAACTGCGGCGCTGGGTGCGGACATCGTACTGGTAGGCCCAGGCAGCCTCGAGCGCCAGCTCAAAGCGGAAGAACTGGCCGTGCAGCACGGCTACGCCATCGTGCCTCCGTACAACGACGAAATGATTATTGCTGGCCAGGGCACCATGGGCCTCGAGATTCTCGAAGACCTGCCTCAGGTGGAAACTGTGATCGTGCCAGTCGGCGGAGGAGGCATGATCAGCGGTATCGCCACCGCCATTAAGCTGAGCAAACCGGGGGTGAAGGTGATCGGCGCAGAACCGGAGTTGGCGGCGGATGCGCAGGCCAGCTTACGTGCGGGTAAGATCGTGCAGTTGGCTGCGGAAGAGGTCACACGCACTGCGGCGGACGGGTTGCGGACTCAGAGCATCGGGCCGATCAACTTTGAGCACATGCGTCGCTATGTGGACGAGATCGTGACGGTGAGCGAGCAGGAAATCCGGGAGGCGATGCGACGGCTGGCGGCCAATCCGAAGACCACCGCCGAGCCCAGCGGCGCCATTGCTGTGGCCGCGTTTCTCTTTCATCGTGCCGAGTTGCCTCGAGCTGAGGTCAACGTTGCCGTGATCAGCGGTGGCAACGTCGAGCCCGATACGCTGGCTGAAATACGAGGGGATTCGCAGGCTGCCCTCAAGCCTGCGGCGAGTTAAACGCATGAAATGCGCGCTCCTTCTCCTGGCTTTGAGTCCGCTCCTTGCGGCTAATGCCATCGCGCAAGCCCAACGCGGCGCACTCGTTCGTGTGGCATCGCTTTACCTGTCTCCCGATCCCACATCGGTGAAGCTCGCCGATATCGACCGCGGACGGGAAGTCATTGTTCTCGAAACCAGCCGCGACTGGCTGCACGTTGAGGCCAACCTGACCGAAGAGCGCACCGTAACCGGATGGGTGCTTCAGAAAGGCGTAGTGCAAGCCTCTACTCCCAATGGCGACAAGATTCTTTACGGTGAAGCCGTGGATTCAGAAGATCAAGCCAGCCAGCGCCGCGGCCGTCGTGGCGCGGCACAGGACGCCATGCGGCTCTATTACCGGGTCGCCGACTATTTTCCCACTTCTCCGCTCGCCGCCCAAGCCATGTATCGCTCAGCTGACATTCGCTGGCAGATTGAGAAAGCAGATGTCTCATCCCGCCCCTCGGCTCACGAACGTGAAGCGTTCTTGCGCGAGGGCATGAACGAACAGTACATGAAAGAAGTCATAAAAAAGTTCCCCGGCACCAAGTGGGCCGATCTGGCCGCTTTCCACCTGATCGAGAACAAGTTGTGCGGAGACTGGCAAGGCTCTTCCAAATGTCCGGTAAAGGAGGCGGAAATGTACGAGAAATATGCGTCCGAACATCCTCAGTCCCCGGCCAGTCCCGAGGCCTTGTATGACGCCGCCTCACGGTATGCAGCGCTGATCGAGATCTACAAGACGGAAGACCAACCAAAGAAGTCTGAAGAATCCAGGAATAAAGCCCTGACACTGTCCCGGAAGATCGCGGAACAATTTGCGCAAACGGACTGGGGTCCCCGCGCGGAGCGGCTGCAATATCTCGTCTCACAAGGAATTCCCACTTACGGCAACGTTCAGGAGTAGTCTCAATCCCTGTGCCCCAGCTTTGACAACCTTACCGTGAGAGCCCGTACCAACTCTGCCAGCGGGCTGGCTGCTGATTTCTGCCATACTTTATCGACTCACCCTCCGGAGGAAGATTGAGCGACTACCTGTTGTCACTTGTGTTGGGAATTGTCGAGGGCCTTACGGAATTCCTGCCGGTCAGTTCGACCGCGCACCTGCGAATAACTGAGGCACTGTTTCATCTGAGCCTTTCCAATGGCTATTGGAAGATGTACACCATCGTGATTCAGTTGGGCGCGATCCTTTGCCTGCCGGTGTACTTCCGCAGCCGCATCGCCCAATTTCTGTCCACGTTTCCTCACGGCGAACGCGGAGATCGCACGGTGTGGAACCATCCTCTCAGTCTGACCATGATCGCTTTTGTGGTCACGGCTATTCCCGCCTTCCTGCTCACCAAAACCATCGGCAAGCACCTGGAAGATCTGAATGTGATCGGTATTTCGCTGCTTGTGGGAGGCGTTGTGATGTGGCTGGTGGATGCCCGGAATGCCAAGTCGGAGAAAGCGGGCCCCGGAGCGCCGGAAAGCCGAATCCATGTCTGGCACATGGAGGACATGTCTCTTGGCCAAGCTATCTGGATCGGCGCTTGCCAAATTCTTTCGGCAGTTTTTCCCGGCACTTCTCGTTCCATGTCGACCATCGCTGCCGGACAGTTGGCCGGGATGTCGCGGGCCTCGGCCTTGGAATTCTCATTCTTTCTTTCGATTCCCACCATGGCGGTGGCGACTTGCTACAGTCTGCTGAAATCGCTGAGCGGAAAAGGTGAGAATCCAATCGGAGTTTCCCAGATTAACCCCCACGGCTGGACGGTGCTGGCGATAGGCTTTGTCGTTTCGTTCATTGTGGCGTACGGTTCCGTGGCCTGGTTCATGGCATGGGTGCGAAAACACGGCTTCGTTCCCTTCGCTATTTACCGGATCATTGTCGGGACGCTAGTGCTGGTATTCGCTTTCCGGCTGGCCGGCTAGCCGGGAAGCTAATTCGATACTGCCACCGAATTCCCTGATTGTCCTCGCCCTGAGTTCTGTCATAATTGTCTGGCTCTGGCGTCGTCGGCGCACCAGCGGGGTATCCCTGCGGGACGCTCAGTACGCCCATGATCCAGGTTTCGCGCATCTTTGCCCCGACCAATAACCGCCGGCTCAACGAGCTGGTCGGCTTCTTGTTATGCGCCTCCGCGCTCCTCCTATTTCTCGCGCTGGCCTCTTACTCACCGCTGGATCCTTCTCTGAACAGCGCCTCGGTGCTGAATGCCTCACGTGCGGCGCGTAACTGGATCGGAGTCGTAGGGGCGCTGATCTCGGACCTCGCTCTGCAATTCTTCGGCGTTGGGGCGTTCCTGGTGCCGGTTTTGCTGGCCATCCTGGGAAGTCGTTGGTTCCGTTCCCGCAAAATCGTTTCCCCCTTGGCCAAGTCGCTGGGGGCAATCTGGCTACTGATCTTTGTCCCAGCCTTGCTGGCGCTTCTGCCCGGCCACTTACATTGGATGCATGCAATTCCGCTGGAAGGCCTGCTCGGCCGGATCGTTGGCGATGCGCTGATTCATTACTTCAATCTGGCTGGCGCCTACATCGTCTGCGCTACTGTACTGGCGGTCGCGCTCTATCTCTCGACCGCATTCTCGTTCGCGGCTGTGCAGGTCTGGGCGCCTACGCGTTTTGCCTTCGCGGTCGCTCTGTGGGATAGATGGAAGGATTGGCAGGAGGCTCGCGCCCGGCAAAAGATGCAAAAAGAATTGGAGAAGCGCCGCGCCACACGGCCCACTGTGACGACGCAAATGGTGCCCGCTCGGGTCGCGCCTGTGCCACCGGATGCCGCGTACGTGCCTGAGAGTGGCAGAACCGGCATTGAGCGAATGACCGCGACTGAGCGCATACCCGCGCCGGAGCCACCGGCAGAACCGATACACGAATCAGCGGCACCGGAAGTTACGGAGCGCGCCGATACTCAAGCGCAGCCCAGAACTACCATGCCCAAGATCGCGGGCAGCTTCAAACTGCCGCCCAGCAGTTTGCTGCACCGTCCCGACGAGCAGCAAGCCGTTGACGCCGACGAACTGAAGATCCTCGCCCAGGTTCTGACCGAGAAATATGCCGAGTTCGATGTGCACGGGCAGGTCACCCAGATCAATCCGGGGCCGGTTGTCACCACTTTCGAGTTCAAGCCTGAAGCCGGGATCAAGTACACACGGATCACCGGTCTCACGGACGATCTATGCCTGGCGCTCAAGGCCGAGAGCATCCTGATCGAGCGGATGGCAGGCAAGTCTACCGTTGGCATTCAGGTGCCGAACCGGGAGCGCGAGATCATCTGGCTGCGGGAGAACATCGAATCGCCGGAATTCATCGGCTCACGCTCCAAGCTCACGCTGGCTCTGGGCAAAGATATCAATGGCCGCATCGTCACCGCCGAACTTGCCGGCATGCCCCATCTGTTGATCGCGGGCTCAACCGGCACGGGCAAGAGCGTGGCCATCAACGCCATGATCATGTCGATCTTGTACAAAGCCACGCCCGATCAGGTGCGTTTAGTTCTTGTAGATCCCAAGCGTCTCGAACTGGGCAATTATGAAGGCGTCCCGCACCTCTACACGCCGATCATTACCGAGCCGAAGCTTGCCGCCAATGCCCTGCGCAATGCCGTGCGCGAAATGGAACGCCGCCTGAAACTGCTGGCGGAAAAAGGCGTGCGCAATATCGACCAGTACAACAAGCTGTTCGATGAAGAGGCCACGCGCAGTTTGTTTGGCGATGATTCTGAGGATCATCGGTTGCCTTACATTGTCATCATCATTGACGAGTTAGCTGACCTGATGATGCTCGACGCGGGAAATGTAGAAGAGTCCATCACCCGCCTCGCCCAGATGGCGCGCGCAGTCGGCATTCACCTCGTCCTGGCCACTCAGCGGCCTTCCGTTGATGTAATTACCGGACTGATCAAAGCCAATTTCCCGGCCCGCATATCGTTCCGCGTAGCCACGAAAGTCGATTCCCGAACCATCCTCGATGCCAACGGCGCCGAGGCCCTGCTTGGCCGCGGCGATATGTTGTATTTGCCCTCCGGCTCCTCCCGCGTGCACCGCCTGCATGCGCCGTTTGTCACGGAAAAGGAAATCGCCGCTGTGGTCGAATTCTGGAAGTCGCAGGGAACGGCCGAATATCAGCAGCAGTTCCTCGAAGCTCCCAAGGGCGAACGCAACGACGCCGAGCCCGGCGCGGAGGGCGAGGCTGGAGAAGCCGAACACGATCCGCTGTACGAAGATGCAGTGCGCCTGGTGGTGGAGTTCGGCAAAGCATCCACTTCCCTTCTGCAGCGACGGCTGCGCATCGGCTATGGCCGCGCCGCCCACCTCATTGACCTGATGGAACGCGACGGCATCGTCGGAGCCGCCGACGGTCCGAAGCCCCGTGAAGTCCTGAAGCGCCCCAACTGGATCTCGGAAGTCGAAGAATCGATGCGGTAGTTCTGTCCTAAACCGCTGTATCTTCGGCATGCAAAACCTCTCTTACAATTGATGGCGAGGAGCGCCGCAATGACAGTATTCACTGAATACCTGAAGTTTCATACCAAGACGCATCGCGCCTATATCCACATCACGCCGCAGATCGAGGAAATCACGAAGAAGAGCGGCGTCAAGGAAGGCATGGTGCTGGTTTCGGCGATGCACATCACGGCAGGCGTGTATGTAAATGACAATGAGAGTGGGCTGATCGACGACATTGATCAATGGCTGGAAACACTTGCGCCTTTCCGCAAGGACTATAAGCACCACGAGACCGGCGAAGACAACGGCGATTCGCATTTGAAAGCGTTGCTCATCCATCACGAAGTCATTGTGCCCATTACCGCCGGCAAGTTGGACCTCGGTACCTGGCAGCGGATCTTCTACGCTGAATTCGATGGCAGACGCGACAAACGCGTAATTGTGAAGGTGATGGGAGAGTAAAGCGTGTGGTTAGTAGTGACGCAGCGCTCAGTAAAGAAATGCCTTCATGCAAAACAGGCTGCCACCTGACTTTTCGAATTCCGACGTGTCCACCTTCACCGGTGTCAGTCCTTCCCTGGCCAGAATGCGCTCCAGGTTCGGAGTCACGTGGGGCGTAAAGTATCGCCCGTTGGCAACGATGCCATTGCCCATAAACTTGTGCGCCTCTTCTTCCGTGAGTTCGTAGATCCGTTTCCAACCTTTCCGGACGACTTCCAGTGACTCGCGGGAAAATGCTCCTGGGTAGATGAGCGCGGCATCCGGATTGAAGGGGCAGAGGCAGGTATCCAGGTGGTAGCAGCGCTCATCCACCAACTGCAGCGGTATGACTGAAATATCGAGACCCCGCATCGCGCCGGCGAACTTTTCTACTCCGCCCCGCGTGGAACGAAATCCGTAGGCCGCCCAGACTTGAGAGTGGCCGGGATGCCAAAGCAGATCGCCGTGGCCTTCCAGGAATTCGCCTTGAAAATCCAGGTCGAGCACTTTATAGCCGCGTTTGCGAAACCAGTCCACGTAGAACGGAACCTCCTTCTGACGCGAGGCATCGCGCATATGGCTGGGCACAATAAATTTGCCGACGGAGTCATGTAATCCCACGAAGATCGGATTAGCTGAGAAAACCATGTCTTCCAGCCCTTTCACGGGCTCAATGATCTCCACTCGAACGCTCGCTTCTTCAAGAGCGGCGCGGAGACACTCCCACTGACGACAGGCGAAAGCGCGATCGATAGGTTGCCCCATATAGGGGTTTTTGACCTCGAGGACGTCGAAGTACGTGGGTGGACACATGAGGACGCGCAGATTCATACGGAACGATCATAACCACAACCAGAGGATGTCTCCAGTTGGCGGTGTGTTCTAACTCGCGTCTGGATCAAATCCAACTGACGACCTGTCGGCAGTGATGACCGACCTTCGGCATGGATTTTGGCGCGCGATCGATGTTGTATGTCATTTTTTTCTCGTCAGTTACGGGGTTTGCATTATCGATCACTTCGGCCATCGGCTTGCATGACCAGTGGTCTCACGCGATGTTTTCTGGCCATGTGGAAGGATGCTGAATGCAAGAAATCACGGAAAAGTTGTGCGCCATTTGTGGGGACGAGAAGTCTACGGACGACACCTGGTTTCTGGTCGCCGAGAACCGCTGGGAAGACAAGCTCACGGTCCTGCAGTGGAATGAGGAACTGGCAGATTGCGAAGGTGTTCGCCTGGCATGCAGCCCGGAGCATGTCGCGGAACTTGTGGTCCATTGGATGACCACCGGGAGCATGGAATATCCGTTTGCCCGTACGTCGCTGGGGGCGGCCACCTTACGAAGAAGGCGCAACAACTGGTCCCAAAAGCGCGACTTCGTCGCCACCCAAGCCGAACAAGTCGGTGAGTTGCTCGTCCATCGCGAAAGCATTGAGCGCGTACTCAACGAAAGTCCCGAGTCACTGAAGCCGGTTCTCGATGCCCTAGTGGGAGCCTTGCATAGAGAAATAGGGCCCAGCCGCCGTCCCGTCCGGAGACAAGAAATCGATCCGCCGGATGCCGCTCCCCGCGCAGTGTGATGGTGGCGAGGACAAGGACTCAGATCTTCGCTGCGCTGCGCCAGGACTGCCAGTCTTGAGTAACGGCTTTGGCCATGTCTTTGGCGGCACCAGGCAGCCAGTTTGACTTGAGCGTCCCGAGATGATGGCGAATCTGTTTTGTTGCCTCCGGGCTGCCCAGGTGGATGTTAGCTGTCTCCCATCCCATGGCGAACAGGAGCCGGACCTCATCTCGATCCTTTGGAATTACGCTGAGTTCAATCCGCGTGCCGTGGGGTGAAAGACGGCGGACCACCCAGTGACCGCGAACTTGCACGAAGGGATCGGGACAGCGCACAGCCCGGCTGAGGATCGCCTGATATAGCAAGTCTGGCGGACCCGCGTCAGAACTCGCCCAGTGCACCGCCGACGGCGCCAGGGATTTCACTTCCCGCGCTACTTTACCGCCCAGGCATTCCGCGATGGCTACGACCCGTATGTGTCCCAAGCTGCCCAGGCCAGCAATTCTGTGCACCAAACGACAGTCCAAACCCCGTTCTGGGAGACAGTGTTCCAAGGCTTCGATCGCGCTGACAGGAACTTCGCCGGTCGGCTTGGCTAGACTATCCATCTTCGTCCAGAAATGTTCAGGGTCGCGCAGTACCCCGGTGGCCATTTGCCGCAACCATTTGTTGTCCTCTTCGAGCACGAAGGGGCGTCCATGCTCGGCTTGGGACTTGTTGTAGCCCTCGAGAATGGCGGCGCATGCTTCCTTGGGTTTTAGGCTTAAGTGGCCCCCTTCGGAAGCGAGGATTGCGCTGGTGGCCAGCCGTACCAGGTCCATCGTGTAAGGAAGATTGGCAGCTTCGTCAAAATCGTTCACTCCCCAGACGAGGCGTCCCTCCGCATCTCGCCAAGTGCCGAAATTTTCGACGTGCAAATCACCTACCGCCAAAACTCTCGGTGCCTTCGCCAGGTCTGGACATACATCGGGCCAAACCTGCATCCAGCGATAAAACGTCGCCCGCATAAATGGAAACAAGGCTTCCGCCATGCGCTCATGCTTAAGCTTGAGATCAGGCTTCCACAGCGCAATATAACCGGCGAGCCAATCCTCGTAGCGGCGGGTTGCCTTGACAATGTTCATGGAATCGCCCGCCACAATACGGCCAGGCCAATGGCTTGTCAACGTTGCCCGCGGCTGGAATACCCCAGGAAATCAAACGCTTTCGCGCAGGAGGAATCCTCAGTGGGCGTAATACGAGGCGTTCCGTTCAGCGAAAGGTTTCTTCTCGTCTGGCAGGTCGTCTATGGCGTATATCGAGTCCGAAGTACATGCGGGCACGCACGCTCCGCAATCGATGCAGCCTTCCGGATCGACGAACAACTGAGATGCGGCCTCGAATTCCGGCTCGTCTTTCTTGGGGTGAATGCAATCCGTTGGACATGCCTCGACGCAAAGCAAATCCTTGATACAGGTATCGGTAATGACGTAGGCCATGGCGACGCTCCGAGGATGAAATTGACTCCCTCTTAAACCTAGCTTCAGAGGCGAGTCAGGACTGTGATGCGGATCACCAGCAGGTGTGGTTCGGGTCTCATTCACGCAGCAGCGGATTTCGAAGTTCTAATCTCTACTGGATCACACTTCGTCATCAGCGACGACGATTGTTTACATCACAAAAATGACGCTTGCCGGATCGCCACATTCAGAGCGTTTACTCTTATACTTTATTCAAGTGAGGTCGCCCGGTTCCTTCTGTTAACCCCACGCAGGCTGGCAGTTGAACCGGGCTTTGTTCTTCTCTTGGTTTCTTAATCCCACTTTCCGCCTTAACTCCCAGCGTGTCTCCGCCAACACAGTGTGGTCCGTGAGCCGCGATTCGAGCTTCCATATTCAGCTCTAACTAATAGCAAACACAGCACATTGCCACTGGCTTCCGGCTTGCCTCTAGAGTCGGTGAGTGCGCCCAATAGGCCCGCGTTGCCGACTGAGTTGAAGGAGGACACATGCAAGTTGCAATAACACTTATCACCGTGGTGGCGGGAATGGTCTTCTCCCTAGCCGTGGCACTGCTAGTGGAGGAATGGATTTTCGGCAAGGTGTTCTGCGCGGTATTTGCTCGTCAGATCGCGAGAACCAGGTCACAGCGGGAACGTTAGGCGTGAGTTGACCGCGAAAGGGAGGATCCCATGTTGATGCTTAGGTATTTGCTGATTTGGGGCGGCTTCGGGATGATGTTCGTAGCCGCTGGGCTTTTAGCATACGACGTTTACCGCGAAATCCAATACCGGAATCTCGTTGCGAAGGCCGGGCCGGAGCCGCTGCCGCCGATGCCGACCGTGCGTTGGCGCGGCGCGGTGGCGCTGGCGTTGTTGGCCTGGGCGCCCTTGCTGGTTGGCATCGGAATCGCGGTGGTGCCGAGTGGGATGGCAGGGGTCCGCGTCAGCCAGAGCAGCGGGACGCTGCCAGGAACGCTTTACCCCGGCGTGCACTTCGTTACGCCCCTGGTGGAGAGCCTGGCGCTTTTCGACACTCGCGACCAGTTATTTACTACCGGCGCATTGGAAGACAAAGCGGCAGCCGGAACCACTCCGAAAAATGAACCTCTGAGAGTCCAAGCCAAGGAGGGTCTCACCCTTGGTCTGGCGATCACAGTACGCTACCGGCTGGATGCACGGAAGCTGGACTATATCCAGAGCAATCTTCCCCAGCCGGTCGAGAAAGAGATTGTGCCCGCGGTGGTGGCCAGCGCGTGGCGTGAGCTAGTACCGAACTACACCGTACGCGACGTATTTGCGGCCAAACGCGAAGAAGTGCGCCAGCGAGCGTCTGCCATGATTACCCAGAAGCTGGCCACGGATGGAATCATTGTGAAAGAAGTGATGCTGCGCGACATTCAGCTTCCCCCCGAATATGCCAAGGGTCTGGAGAACTCTACTGATGAAAGAGCAGGAAAACGACCAGATGGGCGTGCAGACCGAAATCCAGCAAAAACAAGTAAGACTGTCAGAGCTGGAAGCAGAAGCCAGCAAAGTACAGCAGGTAAAGCAGGCGGAAGGGCAGGCCCAGGTACGCGTGTTGCAGGCCAAGGGCGAGGCGGACGCCATGCTATACACGCTGCCGTTAAAGCAAAAACAGATCGAGCAGTCCAAGCTTGAAGCCGAGGCCCGAAAGGAAGCCACTGTGAAGAATGCGGAAGCGATGGCCGAAGCAAAAGTGATCGACAGCAAGGCGGAATCGGAGCGGCGGAAAATGCTGGCCGTCGCCGAAGCTGACCGAATTCGCGTGACCGCAGTTGCCGATGCCGAGCGCATGAAAAGCGAAGGCGAAATTCTGAAGCAGAATCCGCTGCTGATCAACAAGATCGTGGCCGAGCGGCTCTCCGACAAACTGCAGATCATGATGGTGCCGGCAGATGGGAAGTTCTTTTTCGCGAATGACGTCCTGCGCAGCATGAGCGTGGCCAACCGCACCAGCCAGGCGGAGGAAGCGGAACCCGAGCAGAAATGAGCTTTCGGGAGCACCCCGGAAGGTCTCGGAGTCAATATTAAGGAGGGCTGGGACGCAAGAACCTGAGAATGGTTTTGAGTGAGAAGGACGACTCCAGAGAGTACCGCTGTAAGGCCGGGAGCCATGCACGACGCAGGTTATAATTCGCCCATCTCCGATCCAAAGATGCCGATTCCGAAGTCACGCCACTTGCGAGCGGGCTTCTCTTTGTTCATTGTTCTCGCCTGGCTGCAGTGCGCGGCTAGTGGCCGGGACTACGACGACGGAAGGAGAGGAACAACTCGCCGCAAAGATTCTGGCCGTCACTGGGCCGGGCACAATGGCGGTTGAGTTCGTTAACCGCTCGTCACTGAGTCAAAAAGAAGCAGAGGAAATCCGGCGCGGGGTGCTCGCGAAACTGGCCGACGGAGGCGCGCACTTTATGGCCGCCGAGCAGGCTGCCGCCACGATACGCATATCGCTCTCCGAAGACCCACAAAACTATGTCTGGGTGGCCGAGGTTCATCAAGGCCCCACCGACGCGCCGGCCATCCTGGTTTCTTTTCCCCGCCCTCAGACGCAGGACACTTTGGGAGAGACGGCAGCGCTGTTGATTCACAAGGCGCTGCTCTGGTCGCAGGAAGACCGAATTCTGGACGTGGCAGTGATTGACGGCAACCCGGCGCATATGGTGGTGCTGGATGCGAAGACCGCTACCATCTACAAGTTGCAGAACAATGGCTGGCATGCGGAGCAAACCCTGCCCGTTGTGCACTCGCGGCCTTGGCCGCGCGATCTGCGGGGGCGACTGGTCCTACGAAAAGACCACCTTTTCGATGCCTACCTGCCCGGGGTCTTCTGCCGCAGTTCAGCCAACGCGCCGATTGCAATGAGCTGCCATGAGAGCGACGATCCCTGGCCGATTGGAAACGAGGTGTCGAGCCTGAGCGCCTTTTATGCTGCCTCGAGAAATTTCTTTACGGGAGCGTTGGCGCCGGGAATTGGCAAACAGACATCCGTGCTCGCCTTCTATTCCGCCGCGGCTTTGCCGCGAGAAAACTACACACTGTGGCTTTTTTCGGCAGCGAATGGGCAATTACATCTGCTCGATGGCATGGTGGATCAGACCGCGGAGAAAATGGACTGGGGAAGCGAAATCGCCGCCGTCCGAAGCAACTGTGGATCAGGCTGGCAGGTTCTGGTTAACAGCAACACCGACGGACCCAAGGACACGCTTCGAGCGTTTGAGTTACCGGATCGCGATCCCGTTGCTGTGAGCCAGGCACTGGAGTTTCCAGGGCCCATCACGGCTTTGTGGGTAGATTCCAGCAGTGCAAGCGCCGTTGCCGTCACCCAGGATTTTCAGGGCGAGAGATATGAAGCGTTTCGCATCACTCTTACTTGTGGCCGTTAGCCTGGGCGGAGTAGCGGCGGCCCGTGCGCTGCCCGCCCACGCTACGGCGGGAACTCTTCGCGTGGCGACTCGGATCGCACCCGTGTCTCTAGATCCCGCCGCTGACCAAGCGGAATCGACTGCCTGGCGCAATATTTCCC
The DNA here is from genome assembly GCA_963759395.1 of uncultured Acidobacteriota bacterium. Taxonomy (GTDB): domain Bacteria; phylum Acidobacteriota; class Terriglobia; order Terriglobales; family Acidobacteriaceae; genus CAVWZH01. Next base: position 2,882,266 of record CAVWZH010000007.1, read on the forward strand.
AGCTCGTTTTCGACTCGCTGGTTACTGTGGACGATCGCGGCCAGCTTCACCCCGGGCTCGCTCTCTCCTGGCAGTCAGAGTCGGGAAATCGGCGCTGGCAATTTCAGCTGCGCAGTGGAGTAAAGTTCTCGGACGGAACTCCCGTCACAACCGATGCGGTTGCTGCTTCCCTGCGTGCGGCCAATCCCCGATGGAAGGTGTTCGCGGCAGCAGAGTCTGTGGTCATCGAATGCGATCCGCCGGACGCGAAAATACCAGTAGAACTGGCCCTGCCACGATATGGCATCGCCATGCGCGACGGAGCGAGGCTTATCGGAAGCGGGCCATTTGTCGTGGCTCGATGGGATCCGGGAAAACGTCTGGCGCTCGTCGCCCGGGAAGACTACTGGGGCGGACGAGCGTTCGTGGATTCGATGAGCGTAGAAATGGGACAGGGTTTTCGTGAACAACTCGTCGCCATCGACTCGAACAAAGCTGATGTAATAGAAGTGGCGGCAGAGCAGGCGCGCCGCGGAGCGAGCGATGCTCACCGGGTCGAAAGCTCCGCTCCCATGGAACTGATGGCGCTGTTATTCACCAAAGGAACTAGCTAAGGACTCGCAGTCTGCCGCAGAGTCTGAGTCCGAAGATGCCCGTCTCCGCCGCGCGCTTGCGCTCAGCATAGATCGAGCCTCGATGAATGAAGTTTTCCTGCGGGGAGGTGGTGAACCCGCCGGCGGGCTTCTGCCCAATTGGATGACCGGTTACTCGTTTCTCTTTCCCACCACAGCCGATCTGAACCGCGCCCAACAACTCAGGGCAGAGTTCCACCAAACGGGAAGCCTGAGCTTGAGCTATGATGCCGCGGACCCGTTGGAGCGAGTAGTCGCCGAGAGAGTGACGCTAAATGCCCGCGACGCGGGAATCTCTGTACAGCTCACCAACTCTTCGGCTGCGGACCTACGTTTGGTTCGGCTTCCCTTGGCTTCAGTGGACGCGCAGATTTCGCTCTCTGATCTCGCCGCTCGAATTGGGTTGCCCCAGCCAAAGTTTGCTGGCGGCGCCCCCTCCGATACTTATGCCGCCGAAAACGCTCTGCTGCAGACGCTGCGGGTGATTCCTTTGTTGTATCTGCCCACTTCCGTCAGCCTGGCTCGCGACGTCCGAAACTGGAATTCGAGTCGCGATGGAAGCTGGCGCCTGCCCGATGTATGGCTGGCGACGGAGAAACCATGAATTTCCGGCGCAGGCTTCTGGCCGTGTTTGCCGTGACGGTGCTTTTGACGGTTGGTGCGGTGACAGTGATTGTTTCGGTCATAACCCGCCGCGCGTTCGAGCGGTCTGATCAGGAACAAACCGCTGCCCTCCTAACGCAATTTCGGGGAGAGTTTGATCGGCGCGGGCAGGAGGTAGTCAGCCAGGTCGGCAGGGTTGCGGCCAGTGACGCGGTTACGCGTATGGCCCTGGCATTGAGCCGGGATTCGCCTGATTATGGCGCTTACGTTTCAGAAGCAAAAGTGATTGCGGAAACCCAACAGCTGGACTTTCTCGATTTCTTTGATGCCAAAGGTGTCATCGTCTCGTCCGCGCAGGAACCAGCCAAGTTCGGCTATCAGGAAACTCCAAGGCCGACCACACAGCCACCTCCCGGCGGGGCTTTCCTCAGAGACGAAGATCTACCAGAAGGACAAGCCTTGGGGCTTGTTGCTCTCCGCGAAGTGAACGTTGGGGAAAAACCTCTTTTTGTAATGGGCGGTTGGCGGTTCGACAAATTTTTGGACAGTCTGGAGCTTCCGGCGGGAATGAGAGTCACGGTGTACGAGTTCCCTGGAATTCCTTCACCGTCCATCCTAAACCGCCGCAACTGCCAGATGATCTGGCAATGCTCATCCGGCAAGTTCAAGCCAGTGGCCAGGAAACGAGCGGAATCGTAAGTAGCCAATCGGGAACGGTTGATGATGAAACCGTTCATGCACTTCCCCTGTCCGATCAGAACAAACAGTTGCTCGGAGTTTTGTTGATTTTCAACTCCCGCCGCCCTTACCTGGAATTGCAGCGGCATATCCGTTCCGCAGCCTTGCTGGCTGGGGGCGTGGGCATTGTACTGGCCATTTTGCTTAGCCGTTGGGCGGCGGCGCGCGTGACTCGTCCGGTGGAGCAGCTGGCGGAGGCGGCGCGGGAAGTTGCAGCCGGAAAGTGGAGTGCGCAGGTGCCGGTAACGTCGACCGATGAACTAGGGGCGCTGGCTGAATCTTTCAATCGCATGACAGGCGAATTGCTGGAACAGAGGGAACGATTGGTCCAAGCCGAGCGCGTGGCGGCCTGGCGCGAACTGGCGCGGCGCCTGGCTCACGAACTGAATAACCCGCTGTTTCCCCTGCAACTGACCGTTGAGAACCTGCTCCGCGCTCGTCAACAGAATCCGCAAGAGTTCGAAGAGGTATTCCGCGAAGCTGCCTCGACCCTGCTTGCCGAGATTGCGAATTTGAAAACAATCGTTGCTCGTTTCAGCGAGTTTTCCAAAATGCCCAAACCCCGAATGCAACGGGTTGAGTTGAACGAGGCTGTACGGAATGCGTCGCGCTTGTTCCAGGCGCAACTCAAGACCGGGAACTCAACCGGCATCGAATGTAAACTTGATCTGGACGCGAGCCTCGAGCCGATCGCGGCCGATCCTGAGTTGCTTCATCGGGCGCTTTCCAATTTGATCGTGAACGCGATGGATGCCATGCCGGAAGGTGGAATACTGACTCTTCGAACGTTACAGGAAGGTGAGCAGGCGATTCTTGAGGTCTCTGATACCGGCCCTGGTTTGAAGCCTGAAGAATGTCAGCGCCTGTTCACGCCGTATTACACCACTAAGGCGCATGGGACCGGGCTGGGACTCGCGATCGTACAATCCGTGGTGAGTGATCATGGGGGAAGAATCGTAGTGCACAGTGAAGCAGGTACAACCTTTCGTATTGAGTTGCCGCGGAATCTGGATAAACTGCCGGCCGGCGAAACGTCGTGCACATCGAACGTTGCGACCTAACCTGACTTGGAGAGGATGAGTGCCGCGTAAGGCCAATCTGCTGATCGTGGACGACGAAGCCAACACGCTGGCTTCGCTCGCGCGCGCTTTTCGCCTGGCAGGCCACGAAGCCGTCGTCTGCGACAACGCCGCCAAGGCTCTCGAGTTGGTGAGTACCCAGCCGTTTGATTTGATCCTCTCTGACGTAATCATGCCTGGGAAAGACGGCCTTTCGCTGCTCGAGGATCTGAAGGGGCTGGGCGTCGCGACGCCAGTGGTCATGATGTCTGGTCAGGCTCATATCGAGATGGCGGTGCGCGCTACGCGCCTGGGAGCTTTGGACTTTCTGGAAAAGCCAGTCTCAACCGACAAACTGCTGCTTACCGTAGAGAACGCACTCAAGCTGCAGCGGCTGGAATCTGAGAACCGGCAGCTTCGCCAGCGACTGGGCAAGCACGAGATCATCTGGACGGGTCACACCATGCGGAAGATCATGGCGCAGGTGGAGCGCGTGGCCGCGGGCGAGACTCGGGTCTGTATCCTAGGAGAAACCGGAACCGGAAAGGAATTGGCAGCGCGTACGCTCCACGAGAAGAGCTCTCGGTCCTCGGGGCCTTTTATCACTTTGAACTGTGCCGCGGTGCCGGCGGAGTTAATTGAGTCAGAGCTGTTCGGCCACGAGAAGGGATCTTTCACAGGTGCAACCACGCGCCACAGTGGAAAATTTGAACAGGCTGATGGCGGCACGATTTTCCTCGATGAAATTGGCGACATGCCTCTGGGTATGCAGGCCAAGCTTTTGCGCGTGCTGGAAGAAGGCGAGATCGAGCGAGTGGGAGGGGACAAGCCGGTCGCGGTGAACGTACGGGTGGTCGTGGCTACTCACCGGAATTTGGAAGCATTGGTCCGCGAGGGGAAATTTCGCCAGGATTTGTTTCACCGCATCTTTGTCTTCCCTCTAGTTCTGCCTCCGTTGCGCGAACGCAAGGAAGACATTCCTGCACTGGTTGAGCATTTCGCGGACCAGGTGTGCGCACAAAACAGTTGGAAACCGATTCCGTTTACCCCCGATGCCATCGCTGCACTTGCAACTCACAGCTGGCCGGGAAATGTCCGCGAGCTACGTAACGTAGTGGAGCGGCTCATGCTCTTGACCACCGATGGAACAGTTACTCTGGAAACCGTTCGTGTGGCCCTTCCGAATTCAGCCCCGGCCCCAGCCTCTCTCGGTGGGTCTGGGCCGCTGGCAGAGCGCGTGCAGGGCTTCGAGCGCGAAGTCATTCTCGCCGAGCTGAAGCGCTGCAACTATCACATCACGAATGCCGCAAAGACACTCGGCTTGGAGCGCAGTCATCTGTACAAGAAAGCCGAGCAGTTAGGGATTGATCTTCGGACTTTGCGGCAAGAATCAAACGCCGGGCCACAAGACTGAACGGATCGTGTTGAACAATCTGTGCTACGTGGAATAGTCCGCGTTGATGTGAACGTACTCGGCCGTCAGGTCCGTAGTCAGAAATACAATCGAGCTCCCACCACGTCGAAGGCGAATGCGAATCTCACATTGGGGTTGGGCCAGATCATGATGAGCCTTCTGCTCGTCGAAGTCGCGCGCCTCCCCGGCGTGGCAAACCATCTGATCCCTGATGTAAATGTCGATTTTTCGGGGATCGAGCGGCACCCCGCAGGCCCCGATCGCGGCTAAAATCCGACCCCAGTTGGGATCTGCGCCTGCCCACGCCGTCTTGACCAGCAGGGAATGAGCCACAGCCTTTGCAATGCGCAAGCCCTCAGCCCGATTCTTCGCTTCGTCCACTGTGAGTCGAATCACGTGCCGCACGCCTTCGCCGTCTTCAACGATCTGTACCGCGAGAGACTGACACACCTCCTGAAGTGCAGCCGAAAACTGGTCCCATACACCTTTCCCCGTGAGCCGCACACCGCTTTTGCCGCTGGCCAGCAGCAACACCGTATCGTTGGTTGAGGTATCCCCGTCAATCGAAATGCAGTTGAAAGTCTGATCGCAGGTTTTGCGCAAGAGGCGCCGCAGCTCAGCCGGAGTCGCGGCGATGTCACTGAACAGATAAACCAGCATAGTCGCGAGTTGGGGGTGAATCATGCCAGAGCCCTTGGCCACGCCGGATACCATCACTTTGTACTCTCCGACGCGAAAAGCTCGGGAAGCCAGTTTGGGCCGAGTATCCGTGGTCATGATGGCTTGAGCAAACTCAGAGAGCGCCTGCTCGCTCGCGGCGCGTGCAGCCACCAGGGCCGGCAGTTTCGCCAGGATCTTGCCAACTGGTAGGGGCTCACCAATGATGCCCGTGGAGGAAGGGAACACCTCGTCTGGGGAAAACTTCAGCAGCCGCGCCACTGTTCGGCAAACCCGCTTGCAGGATTCGGCCCCCGCTCTTCCGGTAGCGCAGTTCGCATTGCCAGAATTGACGATAACTGCCCGCATCCCGCCGCGAGTTGCCGCCAAAGATGCGCGCCCGACTTCGACCGGCGCGGCCGCGACGCGATTCGATGTGAATACTGCGGCAGCCGTTGATCCAGAGGCGGCTTCAACGAGCGCCAAGTCAGGCCGGCCGCTGGCTTTGAGTCCAGCAGCCACTGCGGAGAAACTGAAACCTTTCGGCAGGAGAATTCTGTCGGAAAGCGGCGCGGTCATACCTGAAGCTTTACCAACCAGCGGTCAGGTTCGGGAAGAATGGCGAACCGGGGTAGTTCACCACGCACCATGGCAACCTCATCGCAACGGTGGAAGCGCGGGCAGACGCAGCAGTCTTTGTGCATTTTGTCCGGCAGATCTTCCCGCTGGGCGAGCGAAAATCCCAGTTGTGCAAAAAATTCCGGAGTGCGGGTGAAAAGGCAGATGCAGCTGACTTTGTGTTTGCGCGCCTCGCCAAGCAATGCCCTTACCAGCCGCGATCCGCCGCCGGCACGCTGATACATGGGGTCTACGGTAATCGAGCGAATCTCTGCTAAATGTGGGCCGTAGAGATGAAGCGCGCCACAGCCGATAATCCGGCTAGAATCTTCAAGCACGGTAAAGTCGCGGACGTTTTCGCAGATCTCCGCCAGTGTGCGGGGTAGGAGCGTACCGTCGCCCGAATAATTCGAAATCAACTGATGGATGCGTTCGGCATCGGGCAGCCTGGCGTCACGCGTGCGCATGGGTTTCCTCGCGCATCAGCTCGACTCTCTTTCTCGCTTCGCCAATTGCCGCCCGCACCCGCGCCGGGGCTGTGCCACCGGTAACGTCATGGATGGCCAACACAGATTCCAACTTCAGAGCCGCGTAGAAATCCTGCTCGAACACGGGATTCAATTGATGCAACTCTCCCAGCGAAAGATCCTTCAACTCACAATCCTTCCCGAGGCATACTTGGACAACTTTGCCGATCTGTTCATGGGCCAGACGAAACGGGACGCCGCGCTGGACCAGATAAGTGGCTGCGGCCCAGGCATTCATGAAGCCTGATTCGGCAGCTTGCTGCATGCGCTCGAAATTGAAGCTGCCCGCTTTCATCCAACCAGTAACCAGCGGCAGCACCGCCAACGCAGTCTCGGTCGCGTTGAACAGCGGCTCCTGTGTCTCCTGCAAGTCCTTGTTGTAGGCGAGCGGCAGGCCCTTCATAATGGCCAGAAGACCGGTGGCATCGCCGATGATTCGCGCAGCCTTTCCCCGCGTGAGTTCCAACAAATCAGGGTTCTTCTTTTGCGGCATGGCGCTGCTTCCGGTCGAATATGCTTCCGGGAGTTGTACAAAACCGAACTCCTCTGACGAAAAGAGGATCATCTCTTCGGCCCACCGGCTTAAATGCAGAGCCAGCAGCGATAGCACATTAACAAACTCCAGCAGGAAATCGCGGTCGCTGGTTGCGTCAACGCTGTTCGCGGTGGGGGCAACAAAACCCAGCTCCTCTGCCATCACCCGGCGGTTAAGCGGCAGCGTCGCACCAGCAACCGCCCCGGAACCCAATGGGCAGAGGTTCAGTCGCTTCCGGCAATCTGCCAAACGGTCCTCATCGCGAAGAAACATCTCCACATAAGCCAATAACCAATGCGCCACCAAGATTGGCTCTGCCCGCTGCAAATGCGTATACGAGGGCATTACGGCACTCTCGGCTTGTTCAGCGCGATCAAGTAGGACACTCAGCCAACTCGCCACGTCCGACCGTAGCTTGTCAATCGCTGCTCGCACGTAAAGCCGGAGATCTGTGGCAATCTGCTCGTTGCGGCTGCGTCCGCTGTGAAGCTTGTAACCAGTTTCACCAACCAGCTTGACCAATTGCTTCTCGACGAAGTGGTGCACATCTTCGGCCTCCGGATCGGCGAGAAACTCGGGTGAAGCCGCCTGGCGCGAAATCTGGTCGAGCCCCTCAAGCATTGTGATCAGCTCGCTGGCAGTGAGGATACCCGCGCCCTTCAACGCCCGAGCATGAGCGCGGCTGGCCGCGAGTTCGTCACCCAGCAAACGCTTGTCAAATTCAAACGAGCGTTGCCACCGCTCGAAATTCGGATCCAGCGCTTGCCGGAACCGGCCCGCCCACATTTTCATCTCGCGACCTCCACCCGCGCACGGGCACGAGACCGTGAAGGCAGCCCCAGGATGCGAATGAAGCCTTCAGCATCTTTCTGGTTATAGCTTTCGCCCATGGTGAACGACGAAAGATCGGTTCGATACAGCGAGTTCTCGGACTCACGGCTCGCCACTGAGACGTTGCCTTTGTAGAGCGAAAGGGTCACGGTGCCCGTTACATCTTTCTGTGTGCTCTCCACAAAGGCGTCGAGCGCTTCGCGCAGCGGGGTGAACCACAAGCCAAAATAAACAAGCTCCGCATATTTCAAGCCGACGTGCTGCTTGAAGTGGGTGACGTCACGCTCCAGGCACAGCGCCTCGAGTTCGCGGTGTGCGGCGATCAAAAGAGTGCCGCCCGGAGTTTCATAGCAGCCACGCGACTTGATTCCGACAAACCGGTTTTCCACCAGATCCACCCGGCCGATGGCATTTCGCGAACCGATCTCGTTCAGCAATTCAACCAGGGAAACTGGATCGAGATTCATGCGATTGACCGACACGGGTATCCCAGCTTCAAATCCGATCACTACCTGCTCTTCCCTGTCGGGCGCTTCCTGCGGGGAACGAGTGAGTTGCCAGGTCGTGGGTAAAGGCGCATTGGCAGCGTCCTCCAGTTCCCCGCCTTCATGGCTGATGTGCCAGAGATTTCGGTCACGACTGTGGATCTTCTCCCGGCTCGCGGCCACCGGAATTCCGTGTTTCTCCGCATAGTCGAGACAATCTTCGCGTGACTTCAGTGACCATTCCCGCCATGGCGCGATCACCTTCAGCTCCGGAGCAAGCGCCTGGTAGGTAAGTTCAAACCTGACCTGGTCGTTGCCTTTTCCGGTGCAACCGTGAGCGACGGTCGTCGCGCCTTCGCGCAAAGCCACTTCCACCTGGTGCTTGGCGATCACCGGCCGCGCTAGAGAAGTCCCCAAAAGATACTTATGTTCATAGACCGCTCCGGCCTTCAGCGCGGGGAACACGTACCCCGTGAGGAATTCCTCGCGCATATCTTCAACCACGACTTTCGTGGCGCCGGTCTTGTAAGCCTTGTCGACCACGGCCTCCAAATCGTCGCCCTGGCCGACGTCGCCCACCATCGCGATCACATCGCAGGCATAGTTTTCTTTGAGCCACGGAATGATGATGGAGGTATCCAATCCTCCCGAATACGCAAGCACAACTTTTTCAGGCATGAGAGCTCCTCAAATGAAAGCGGCTCGCTTCGCCGCCCAGCAGTAACAACATAATGGCTTTCTGCACGTGCAGCCGGCTTTCCGCCTGATCGAAGACCACGGAGCGGACCGAGTCCATGATCTCGTCCGTGATCTCCAGACCGCGGTGCGCGGGAAGGCAGTGCATGAACACTGCATGCGGGGCGGCGCCCGCCACAAGCTCGGCATTCACCTGGTAAGGCGGGAATATTTTCTCCCGCTTCTCGGCTTCACGCTCATGGCCCATACTCGTCCAGGCGTCGGTGTAAACTGCGTCCACTCCGCAGACAGCCTCATGCGGGTCGGTGAATAGTTCGATAACCGCACCCGTCTGCTCGCGCGATTTCCTGCGCATCGGCGAGGATTTGGGCATTCGGACCATACCCCGCAGGCGTGGCGATCCGGAAAGTCGACCCCAGCGTCGCCGCAGTCAGCATCAGCGAATTCGAAACGTTGTTCCCGTCTCCCACATAGGCCAGCGAGATCTTTTTCAAATCGCCAAAGCGCTCTTGCAGTGTGAAGTAGTCGGCCAAAGCCTGGCAGGGATGCTCCAGTTCGCTGAGAGCATTAATTACCGGAATGCAGGCATGTTCCGCCATTCCCTCAACCGTCGCGTGAGAGTAGGTCCGCAGCACAATGCCGTCGACCCAGCGCTCCACGTTGTGTGCGATGTCGCTCAAGGCTTCCCTGCGCGTCGAGGCGCTCATGGGTCTGATCCATGAAAAACGCCGCCCCGCCCATGCTCGACATCCCCGACTTCAAAAGTCAGACGGGTGCGCAGCGAAGGCTTCTCGAAGAACAGCACAATCTGTTTGCCCGCGAGAGCTCCGCGAAAATCCGATGGGCGGGCCTTCATCAGCTCGGCAAGCCGAAAGATCGCGCCGATATCGCTCGCTCCGAGATCGCAGATCGACAACAGATCGCGGCACAAGAAACGCTGGCCAGCCGCCGGCGGTTGGACAATTTGTGTTGGGTTGACTCGTTGACTAATCAATGTGTTGCGCTCCTTTTCGTACTCCCTGCTCTTCCCTGCCCCACAGGTTTGAATAGTTCCACGGGCGCGATTCACGCCACGATCACCTCAGTGCCGCAATCTAGGCGCGTGAAATAGAACTCCGGCAGCAGTTCCACATGTCGCCGCCGGCAAAATTCGCACCCGCCCGACGCCTCTTTTTAGCGCCAGACCGCACGCCTCGAGTTTGGGCAAGCATGCCTCCGGCGATCACCGAATCCTGCACCAAGGCCGCCACCTGCTTCATACTGAGCCACGGCATCACGGAGCCATCTGCGTCTTTGACTCCCGGAACGTCAGTCAGAAAAATCAGCGCCTCCGCATGGCAACCTACGGCGCATGCAGCAGCCATCTGGTCCGCATTGACGTTGTAATATTCACCGTCCGAGCCCAGCGCAACCGAGGACAAAACCGGAATCCCGCCCTGGGCCCAGATGGCCTCCAGCCAGCGCGGTTCGACGGAACAAATCTCGCCCACAAAACCAAGGTCGCGGCCTTCAGTCTGTTTCTTGCGTGCCCGCAGGGTCATGCCATCCCCGCCGCAAAGGCCAATCGCAGGATTGCCCGCCGCCACAATCGCCGCCACCAGGCTCTTATTTACAATTCCAGCCAGCACCATCAGGGCAACGTCGCGCGTCTCGGCATCGGTCACGCGCAGCCCATTCACGAAATCGCTTTCTTTCCCCAGCAGCTTCAGGGTGCGCGTCAGTGCGGTTCCACCGCCATGCACCACTACCACCTTGTGGTCATCCCGCGCCAGCGCCACCACCGCCCGCGCACACTTCTGTAATGTCGCCTTATCCTCCAGCGCCGCGCCCCCGATCTTGACGACAATCTTCACGCCAGTCCTTCTTCTTCCTTCCATCCATACATCAGGTTCATGTTTTGCACCGCTTGGCCGGCGGCCCCTTTCAGCAGATTGTCGAGGCAGGAGACCAGAACCAGCCGCCGCCGATCCGCGGCCAGGCAGAATCCCAGGTCGCAGTAGTTGGTATGCAGCGAAAACTGGATTTGCGGCAGCCGGGGCGAGGGAAATAAACGTACCCAGCGGTGGCCGTGATAGAAATCTCGAAAGCAGTCTTCCACTTCTTGCGGCTTCATCGGGCGGTTCAAGTGCACATAAATCGTGGAGAGAATCCCCCGCGGAATCGGTAACAGATGAGGCGTGAAGATCAGTTCTTCGCCACTCAATTTCAGCTGCTCGAGAATCTCTCCCACGTGCCTGTGTCCGAAGACGGCATAGGCCGACAGATTGTCCGCCACGGACACAAAATGCGTTCGAGCGCTGGGCTCTTTTCCCGCTCCCGAAACGCCCGACTTGGAATCGGAAACAATCCCTCGCTGCCGGTCGATCACCTCCGCAGCCAACAGCGGGGCCAGCGCCAGAATCACCGAGGTCGCGTAGCAGCCGGGATTGGCCACGAGCGAGGCACCTGAAATCCGATCCCCGTTCAGCTCCGGCAATCCATACACCGCTCTTTCCGTAAGCTCGGCAGCGGTGATAGCGTCTGCGTCCTTGAAGCTGTAGATCGCACGATGCTCCACCTGCTTCAGCCGCCAAGCCCCACTGAGGTCGATAACGCGGATGCCCTTGGCAAGCACTTCGGGCACCAGTGCTCTTGAAATCTCATGCGGCGTTGCCAAGAAAAGCATCTCCACTTTGTGCTGCTGCAGCAGCGTCCATGAAAACCCCTGCATGGGATAGCCGCCATTGCCCGAAAATGCAGGGAGGATCTCAGCCAGATCAGGTGTCACGGCGTGCCCCAGTTCCTCGTGCGCACCAGGCCGCTGCAAAAGTAGTGGCGCCGCCACGCGGGGGTGGTGCAAAAGAAGGCGAGTCAGCTCAGCCCCGGAATACCCGGTTGCGCCGAGCACTGCCGCCTTAATCTTCGCGTTCATCAGGCCAGCATCTCCTCCACGCGTCGCGCCACTTGGGCTGCGCCCTTCTTGTGCGTGCACACCATCAGGATGGTGTCGTCTCCCGCGATCGTCCCCACCGCTTCCGGCCAGTCTTCTCCGTCTAAAGCGGCAGCCACCGGTTGAGCGCTGCCGACGGCGGTCTTGATCACCAGCAGGTTCTCAGCGGGCCGTACTTCCAGAACAAACTCCCGCACCAGACGCGAGACCGGCGGCAACGCGGGTTCGGTCGCCATCTGCTGGGGCAGTGCATACCCCAAGCCGGTCTTCACCAGGCCTAGATCCCGAGTGTCCCGGGAGAGCGTCGCCTGGCCAACCTTGAAGCCGCGCTTGTCCAGCGCCCGCTGCAAGTCTTCCTGGCTTTCGACCGGCCCTTCTTCCAGGACTTGCAGAATCGCCCTTTGCCGCAGGGTTTTGTTCATGGTGAATTTCTATTCATCTGCATGCATAATTATTCACTGTATCCTATCGGATTCCTCCTCCATGTCAAGCCCAAATCACCGGTGGGAGGACCCAAGGAATAAAGCCGGATTCTGGCAGCCGCAGGCCCGCTTATCTTCAAAGAGAAAAGATAGGCGAGCCAAACGCGGAGTTGATTTCTTGGGATTTGCTACCGAGAGTCGGGATGCTCACTGGACGATACAGCCGACGGTTTTGGGGCTAGCGGATGGAACCCAGGTGGAAACAGGCGTAGCTGTCTTCAGTGCTAGTGTTCCCGCCCCTGGTTCGTCGCTTCGTCCACCAGTTCCGGTTTGTGTTCCTCGAAGAACTGCATCAGACGATCAATCAATCTTCGGCGGCCGCCAATCACATGCAGGCCGCTTTCGTGCTGATGCTCTTCCAAAACCTGGTTCAAACTGCTTTCCAAATCCATCATGTTCCATACCCCCTCAGCCTCGGACGAGATCTAATCTCCTAGGACTTCTTACGATCGCCAACCATGCCCCGTTTCTCATAAGTTACCAAAGGGGGCGCAGCAAACTAAAAGTGCAAATTTCGATCCTGGCGATCAGGAATATTGATAGCGGTGTTACACGAAGAAACCGTGCCGCCGATCACAAATCACTTTGATGTTGCCGCCAGCTGCCGGACTGTACTGATGAAGGTAGCGGTGGCGCGAGTTGGCGTACGGTCCCTGCGATAAGCCAGCCCTAGCTCCCGCCAAAGCTCGTGACCCTTGACGGGAATCAGCTTCACGCGGCCGGCCAAAACTTGATCGCGGGCAAAGCTGGCGCTGACCAGTGAGACCCCCAACCCGGCGGCAACAAAGCTCTTGATCATGCCAATGCTCGGTAACTCCATCCGAACTTGAAGTTGCGGTTTATAGGGGCGAAGCAGTCGATCCATCACCCGTCGGCTGAAACCGGTCTTGGGCAGAAGCAAAGGCTGCTTGGCAATTTCGCTCACCTGCACAACATCGTGCTTGGCTAGGGGATTCGCCGGGTTCACCATCAACATCAGTTGATCGCGGAAAATCGGGTGGGCTTTCAAACTGGGCGATTTCACTGGAAGGGTTACGATGCCCACGTCAATGGTGCCGTTTTCTAATTTTTCAACGATTTTGTAGCTGAAATTACGGTAGATGCTGATTCGCACCCCCGGATAAAGATGACAGTATTTGGCGAAAACATCAGGCAAAACGTAAAGACAAGTGGCTTCGTTGGCGCCAATGATCAGAGTGCCGCGCGGCGAGCTGCCCTGGTCGGCAACCGCGAGCAGAGACTCATCCCGCATTTGCAACATGCGTTCCGCGTACGCGAACAAGACCCGGCCGGCAGGGGTCAGTGTGACATCTTTTCCCGAGCGGTCGAGCAGCCGGTCTCCATAGTCCTGTTCCAGCTGACGAATCTGCGCACTTACGGCCGACTGCGAACGGAAGATTTTCTGTCCGGCGCGGGAAAAACTCCCCAGCTTGGCCACTTCCATGAACGTAACGAGTTGGTCGAAGTCCATGGGCGATTATAGCGAAGGCGCTAGTTCAGGGGCATATCAAACCTCGCCAATCGCAAGCGGCAGAAAGTCTCGGTTCAGGACTTGTTTTATTCCGGCGGCTTCGCGATCTGCACCAGAGGACGGGCAGAATCCGGATCAGACACGTGCAGGCCGCACTCCGTCTTCTCCAGACCCGCCCAGCGCCCGGCGCGTGCGTGCTCACCCGGGCGAATGGCGCGGCTGCAGTGAGTGCAGCCGATGCTGGGAAAGTTTTGATCATGCAGTGGATTGTAGGGAACGTCGTGCTTTCGCAGGTAGCTCCAAACCATTTCGCTTGTCCAATCCGCAATCGGATTGATTTTTACCAGATGAAATTTAGGGTCCCACTCCACTTTGCTTGCTGCCGCACGTAATGCCGTCTGATCTCTCCGGATGGCCGCGATCCAGGCATGTAGCTCCGCTAGCTTGCCGGTCAACGGCACAACCTTTCGCAAATGGCAGCACTTGTCTGGATTGTGCGCCCACAACTCCGGTCCATGCAATTGTTCCTGTTGTTCGGGCGTCAGTGGCGAGTAGACTCGTTCGACAGCGATGCCATAGCGCTTTTGAACTCGATCCATCAAGTCGTAAGTTTCCGGAAACAGAAACTCGGTGTCCAAAGTGAAGACCCGAAAATCAAACTGAAGCCGTGAGGCGAGGTCGATCACCACCATACCTTCCGCCCCAAAACCGGACGCAATGGCAACGTTCCGCCCGAAGCTGGCAAAGGCCCACCGCAATGTTTCTTCCGGTTGCCAGTTCTCGCTCTGGGTTCGCGCCTGCTCCCAATCCCGGTTCACGCTTCACCCTCCCGGCTCTCGTCGAAAATCTGCGATGGCATTTCAAGCGGAAACTCTTCGTCACAATTCGTAAAATCCTTTCGGGCCGAATCATTGAGGGCGGCATCTGCCGCGAAACGCACGACGTCTCCAACCATCAACAGCGACGGCGCCGGCAGGCGAGGCGCCTTCGCCATCTTCCCCACCGTTGTGCGGTACACCTGCTGGTCGCTCGAAGTGGCCTGGGAAATGATCGCGCAGGCAGTGTTTGGCCGAATCCCAGCCATCAGTAGTCTCCGCGAGGTGCCGAGATATTCGTGTCCTGGCATGTAAACCACCAGGGTTACATCGGGCGAGATGTACTGCGGCCAGCCGGGTGAATTGTTTTCTTGCGCATGGTGCCCGGTCAGGAACAACACAGCCGACGAGACCCGGCGATGCGTAAGTGGGATCTGCGCCGCAGCGGCAGCGCCGAGCGCAGCAGTAATGCCCGGGACAATTTCAACTTCAATATCTGCCTTGCGGAGAGCCTCGATTTCCTCACCCGCCCGGCCAAAAACCGAAGGGTCTCCGCTCTTCAAGCGAACTACCGTGAGCCCCTGAAGGGCATACTGCACCAGCAACCGATTGATCCCTTCCTGGCTGATAGCTTTGCTTCCGCAACGCTTCCCGACGTCATAAACGAGCGCGGATGACGGAATCAGCGCGAGAATTTCAGGCCCAATCAGGGCATCGTGCAATACCACGTCGGCGATCTTCAGCGTGCGCAGAGCCTTTACCGTGAGCAACTCAGGATCGCCCGGACCAGCACCGACCAGATAAACTTTGCCGCTCATGAAACATCTCCCGCATCCCGCCCCTGTGCGGCTGCGAAGGGTTCCTGACTCGCCAGTTCGTGAAGCTTGCGCTTTTTTGCTTCCGGCTCTAGATCACTCGCTTGCAATTTCTCCCGTGCATTCCCTAGTTCTTCCACCCAGCCCGCGTATTCCGCACTGAACTGTGCTTCTAGCTCGCGCCTCAGCCGCTGGGCAAGCGCCGGGCTTCGGCCCCCGGTCGAAATCGCAAATTGAAGCTGCCCCCTTCGCACGACAGCGGGATAGTAGAAATCGCAATGCTCAGGATCATCGACCGCATTGCATAAAAGTTTGCGCCGCTGTGCCTCACGGTAAATCTCATCGTTGACCCCAGGGGAATTCGTGGCGGCGATCACCAGAAAAGCTCCATCCAGATCCTGGGGCACAAAGTTCCGCGACTGCCACGTGAGAACCCCGGCATTAGCCCACGCTGCCACTGCCGCAGTGGTCTCAGGGGCGATTACTCGAACGTCGGCCTTAGCTTGTAGCAGGCTGCGAATTTTGGGTTCTCCCACGCTGCCTGCTCCGATCACCAGGCACGTGCGGCCTTCGAGTTTGAGAAACATTGGGAACAAACTCACAATTTCACCCCACTCCTACCCCTCTAAACCGTGCGGCACTATTCCCGGAGAAGCATCGCGCGTCACCGCCGCGACCCATTCTCCGGCCAATGATTCGCGCAGTTCTGCGTCGCTGTGCCGGGCAAAAAACTGACGCAGATTGTCTCCCGGCAAACGCTCGTCGAGATAACGTCGCAATAACCGCTCAATCGCGTCAGGAACTTCGCTCGCGAGACACCGGTATCCGACAGGCCGGGCAACCGATTGATGTAGTCCAACCGCGCCTCCCAGGCAGAAGTAATACGCATCCACCAGCCGGCCTTCCGATTTGATCTTTTTTCCTTCAATGCCGATATCCGCGATCCAGTGCTGGCCGCAGCTATTGGGACATCCGGTAACGTGCAGCTTTAGGTGCTCTTCGAATCCTGGCAGTCTTCCTTCCAGTTCTTCCACCAGCCAGCGGGAAAAACTCTTGGTTTCGGTGATGGCAAGCTTGCAGAACTCCGTACCGCTGCAGGCGATGGCTCCGCGCCAGAACGAAGAACCTGCAACCGGCAATTGAACCGCGCCCAATTCCTGCGCAAGCTGCGTTACGTTCGCCTTCGGCACGTTCACGATCAGCAGATTCTGCATGTTGGTGGTACGCAGTTCGCCCTTGGCAAACCGGTCTGCCAGATCAGCGGCGGCTTGCATTTGCTTGGCGCTAATCCGCCCACGCAAAACTGCCGCTCCCACATAGCAAAGGTTTTCTTGCTTCTGCTGATGGATTCCCACGTGATCGCGATACACATCATTCGGCGGCCTTTCTTCCACTGCCGGCTCGAGAGAAAAACCGATGCGCCGCTGCAGCTCCTCGAGAAACTGATCCGCAGTCCACCCCTGTTTCAGGAAGAGAAACTTCAGACGCGCTCGCTCGCGGCTCTCACGAAGCGTCGCACTCTCGCGAAATATTTCGGCGATTCCCCCGAGCACGGGAACAACCTGCTCCCAACGCACGAAAGCATTCAATCGCACCGCGAGATGAGGATCAGTGGAGAGACCGCCGCCCACGCGCAGGGAGAACCCCACTTCGGAGTCGGCGCCAGAACGGCGCACCGCGGTCAGGCCGATGTCATTGATCTCAGGATACGAGCACCAAACCGGGCATCCCGTGATGCTGATCTTGAATTTTCGTGGCAGATTGTAAAAATCCGCGTTGGCAGCAAGAAACCGATTCGCTTCGAGAAGCAGCGGCGAAGCGTCGCAAATCGCTTCCGCATCTACACCGGCCAGTGGGCAACCGGTGATGTTGCGAGTCACGTCGCCGCAGGCGCCACGCGTGCCCAAACCACATGCTTCCAGGCTTTCCAAAACTTCGGGAAGGGCTTCGATGGTCACCCAATGCAACTGAATATTCTGGCGTACCGTAATGTCGGCAGTTCCCCGCCCGAAGCGGTCGGTCAGGGACGCGATTGTTCGCAGTTGATGAGAAGCAAGTAATCCGTTGGGGATGCGAAGCCTCACCATAAAGTAGGGTAAAGCTTTGCCTTCGCCTCCCTGGCCACCGACCGCGCCCGCGCCGTCTCCTTGGGTGTACACACCCCACCAGCGGAAATATGTGCCCAGCCATTCCGGCGGGATCGAGCTAAAGCCGGAACGTGCGAATCCGCGGATCTCCTCGATCGCCTCCCACGGGTTCTTTTCCCGCTTGAGCCGTTCGACGCGTTGCGCTTTGGTTTCCGTTCCGTTATTTGCCATAAAAAAACCCACCGCCAGTTGCATGAACTGGCGGTGGGTATAAGTGCTGGTCTTTAGGTAATTCTTAGGTCAGCAGCCTCCCTGCGCCAGTGGAAACACCCCGACAACAACAAGAACAGAACTGGCGCACTTGGCGAGAAGCTGACATAAACCGATCGCCTACTATATTTCGTTTGATAAGATGCGTCAACTTCAATCCTCGATTCAATAGATAGCTGAAGGTCTTAATCCCTGGTAAGCCGATAACCACAGGCCAGTGTTTAGCCTCAGAATGAGGGATTGCGCCGCCCTTGGCCTAACGAGGTGGAAGAATTTCCCGCCAACCAGCCAACCTTCCACGATCATCCTGTGCGCTGTCACGGCAAGGTCATGCCGTATCAATCAGATAGACCCTGTACTCCAATGGAACACGACATGCTGCCTTTTCCAGGACGATCTACAGAGTTTTCCGGATTCAAGAAGCGGCCCTGCCGGGGTAACTTGCACTGACGAACTGACGCTTTTTTCGGATGAACGTACATTGTTCGTGCCTCCTGACTATTTGTAACGTACGGTGATTTCAAGCCTTTCTCGCTGTCCCAGGTTCCGGGGTCAAAAAATTCGGGAGTCGGGTACACACAGCTCTCGCGGAGTTGGCATGCGACTGTTTAGTGCGCGCTTGATCGTTTCCCTCATTCTGGGGATCACCCTGGTGTCCCTGGCCTCTTCTTATTACGAGGTGCTGGGAGAGAAACGTGCACTGAGGCGGGACTTGGAACACCGCGCCGAAGTCCTGAGCGAGAGCCTCGCGGGCAACGTCGAGAAAGTCTGGGATAAGGATTCCAAACGGGATCTCCAGCGGATTGTCCAGCGCTTTGGCAACCGCGAACATCTGATCGGCGTCGCCGTGTACGACGCTCATGACACGCTCATAGCTGCCACGCCCGATCTCGCGAAGCGGCTCACCGCGAGCCCATCGGTAGTGAGCGAGGCCATCCGCACAGGCCGGGGCGAAAGTGAATTTACACATCTCGACTCGGACACTGTCCACTTTTATGCTCTGCCTCTCCAGCATGACGATGCCAGCGTGGGAGGTTTGCTCATCGTGCATGACGCGGGATACATTCGTGCAGAAAGCTCCCGCGTGTGGCGCGAAACCTTCCTGCGCGTGCTGGCGCAGGTCTTCCTCATCACCTTAATCACCGTGTTGATCGTTCGCTGGAGCATAGCTGGGCCGATCGCGCGAGCCGCCGACTGGATTCGTGGCTTACGCACCGGGCGGGTGTCCTTCCACCAGGCGATGCCTGATCTAGACCTTTTCCGGCCTCTGGCCCGAGAAGTGGCGACCCTGGCCAAGAGCCTGGACCAGGCACGTTTCGCCGCGGAGAAAGAAGCACGTCTGCGCGAAGCGGGGGAATCGATCTGGACGGCGGAACGCCTCGCGGTGCACGTCCGCACGCGGCTGGATGGCGGGCATTTATTTGTGGTGTCAAACCGCGAGCCTTATGTACACGTGAGACACGGAAAGGCGGTGGAGGTCGTGGTCCCGCCCAGCGGCCTGGTAACGGCGCTGGAACCTGTGCTCCGCGCCTGCGATGGCACCTGGATTGCCCACGGCAGCGGCGACGCAGACCGTGAAACCACCGATCAGCACGACCGCCTCCGCGTGCCTCCGGATGATCCTCGTTACAGCTTGCGCCGGGTGTGGCTCACCAAAGAAGAGGAAGAGGGTTATTACTACGGGTTTGCCAATGAGGGGCTATGGCCGCTTTGCCACATCGCCCACACTCGTCCCATTTTCCGCGCCGCCGATTGGGAGCATTATCAGAACGTAAATCGAAAATTTGCCGATGCGGTCCTGGAGGAAATCCGACACATTGCCAAGCCCGTCGTCCTGGTGCAGGACTACCATTTCGCACTTTTACCCAGACTGATCAAACAGGAACGCCCGGATGCTCGCGTGGCAATTTTCTGGCATATTCCGTGGCCGAATCCCGAGGCCTTTGGTATCTGTCCCTGGCAGCGCGAGCTAATCGACGGCCTTTTAGGCGCCGACTTGATCGGCTTTCACATTCAGTCCCATTGCAACAATTTCTTGCAAACGGTGGACCGGGTGATGGAGTCCCGCATCGATTGGGAACATTTCTCGGTGAGCCGCCTCGAGCACGTCACCAGCGTACGGCCATTTCCCATCAGCGTGAGCTTGCCGGAGGAGGAGCAATCGGAGAAGCAAATCCACGAAGTGGCCTATATCGAGCGCTCTGCGCTCATGAAGAGCCTGGGTGTTGAAGCGACTTTCATGGGCATCGGCGTTGACCGCGTCGACTATACCAAGGGAATTCTGGAACGCTTTCTGGCGATCGAGCGGTTCCTTGAACGATATCCGGCTTATCAGGGTCAGTTCACTTTCGTGCAGATCGGCGCGCCCAGCCGCACCCATATCAAGCGCTACCACGACTTGCTGGCTGAGGTCCACGCTGAAGCCGAACGCATCAACTGGCGCTTTCAGACCGGCAAATGGAAGCCCATCGTTCTGCTCACGCGCCAGCACAGTCATAAGGAAATTCAACCTTACTATCGGGCCGCGGACCTTTGCCTGGTGACTTCGCTGCACGACGGCATGAACCTAGTAGCCAAGGAATTTCTGGCAGCGCGACAAGATGAGCGCGGCGTGCTGATCCTGAGCCGGTTTACCGGGGCGGCGCGCGAACTGCTGGATGCGCTGCTGGTCAACCCCTACGACATCGATCAAACCGCCGAGGCCATCCACGCAGCACTGGAGATGAACCCTGAAGAAAAAGAAGCTCGTATGCAGCGTATGCGCAAGATGGTAAGAGAGCACAACATTTACCGCTGGGCGGGAAACTTGATGGCCGAGCTTTGCGAAGTCAGGCTGGGCGCATCCTCAGAGGAAGGTCCGGAAAAACTGCGCGTGGGAGCTTCCGCGTGAGAACGGCTTCGAAATCCAGGGATAAAGACAAGAGCGCACTTGCCTCGAGCGGGGGAAACTTGTGAGCAGCGCGCCCGCCACGCATCCTCGTTCTCGGGAGATGCCTCATCGGCCGTTTTACTTCAATACTTCCGCCCACTTGCTGCGCATCACGCGGGAGCGTGCCAGCAGCCTTTCTGAGTTGTTGCAGGCTCTCCACGACTGCTCTGAGGACTCCATTTTTCAGCACACGTTTCGCACTCTGGAGGAGCACCATTTCATCCGCGAAGGTTTTTCCAACGACTTCGCGCATTGGGCTTTTTCCGCCTGCCACGAACCTGGCTTGGCTGAACGCCTAGCAAGCGTAGACGTGCGCGCTTTCACCTCAGTGGCCGAACTGCGGCAACGGATTATCGCGATCGTCGATGAGTACATTCGGCACAGCCCCAAAAGTGCCGACCGCGCAGCGTACGATACATTCTACTTTTGTGCTTCGGACACGGTCGTATTGCCTACACCGTTCGTGGCCCGCACTCTCGCCGACTTCGCGGAAGGGTTGAGGCGGGTAAGCGTCCATTCCATCCACCATCATTTCATTGAGGCTCGCTTGCGCCTGAAGCTGATGTCCAACGATTTTTCCCAGTGGTTGCAGGAAGACATGGACCTGACGGAGGCGGCTCGCGAATTGAACCGCATCGATATTTACACCGGCACTCTTGAGGACGTTCGGCGGAAACTCGTTACAGTAGTCGAAAGGGCCCTCGCCTAGAAGACTCATCCATGACCGATCCAGTGAAAAGTCACCTCGAAGAAAGTCGGCCAGCGGCAACTGATGCGCAGGGAGGTTCTTCGTCCTCTTTGGGAGGGCCTTCCGGGCCGCCTGTGGTTCCCGCCACGCGGACGGAGCCACGCAAACCGGGCCGAAATCTCGATATTCCACCTATTCCGCCGCCACCTCCCCACCTCGAAGACTACGGGAGTATCGTCGGCGACGCCGGCCTGGATGAGTTGCGTTTTCTAGCGCAGCAACTCAAGGGCCGAAGCATCAAAATGGTGAACTCCACCGCGGTTGGCGGTGGCGTCGCTGAGATGCTGAACCGCCTCGTGCCCTTGCTGAACGAGCTCGAGGTATCCACTCGCTGGGATGTGATCACAGGTGGCAATGATTTCTTCGAGATCACCAAGGCTTTCCATAACGCGTTGCACGGGGCCAGCTATCAGCTCACTCGCCACGCCCGGGAAATTTTTCTGATGTATAACGAACAAAACCGGCAACGGATGCAGTTCAACGAAGAGCTGGTGGTCATTCATGATCCGCAGCCCGCAGCGCTGATCAACGCCCGCGACTCCTCCCATACCCACTGGGTCTGGCGTTGCCACATCGACCTCTCGAATCCTCATCCCGAAGTCTGGGAGTTCCTGCGTCCCTTCGTTGAGCGTTACGACGCGGCAGTCTTCTCGTCCCAGTCCTTTGCCCGCCGGTTACCCATCCCGCAGTATCTTTTCTATCCTTGCATCGACCCGCTTTCGGAGAAGAACCGGGAACTCGAAGAGAGCGTCGTACAGAAAGTCTGTGACGACTTTGGGATCGATCGCCGGCGCCCGATTGTGACCCAGGTCTCACGCTTTGATCGCCTCAAGGATCCCGTCGGTGTGGTTCAAGCCTATCGGCTGGCGAAGAAGTACGTGGATTGCCAACTGGTTCTGGCAGGTGGGGGCGCCAGCGATGATCCGGAGGGAGCGGTGGTGTTGCAGGAAGTAAGAGAAGCGGCCGGCGACGATCATGATGTGTTCATCCTCGACCTGCCTCCGTGGTGCGCGTTGGAGATCAACGCGCTGCAACGCGCTTCGACCCTGGTCGTGCAAAAGTCCATCAAGGAAGGGTTCGGCCTGACTGTGACCGAGGCACTCTGGAAGGGAAAGCCTACCATCGCGGGCGCGGTGGGGGGAATTCCGAATCAAATCATTCAGAAACTCACCGGCATGTTGGTGCATTCCGTGGAAGGATGCGCCTACCAGATCCGCTACCTGCTCACTCATCCCGAATTTGCTCAGCAACTGGGAAAGAACGGGCGGGAACACGTCAAAGAAAACTTCCTCATCACTACCAACGTCAGCCGGTGGTTGCTGCTGTTGTGGCTTCTCGCCCGCAAGGCCGCTGCCTAAACTCCCATCTCTCCCGAAACTTCGCTGCGGCAGCACGCTCGCGGCGGGACATGCCCGCTTCCTGACACCAGTTCCTCTCCATGGTTTCAGCTAGTCGACATGCTCGCCTTCTTCAATGAATCCAATTTCCGGCGGAGGCAGCTTGTCAGTAGGGCGCGCCCAGAAAACATAGAGTGACGGAAGCAGAACGATGCTGATCAACAACTCTACGATAAGCCCCCCGACAATGACGATGGCAAAGGGCCGCTGGGAGTCTGATCCAATATCGTGAGACATGGCGGCGGGAAGCAGGCCCAGAGTGGCCACCAGCATCGTCATCATGATCGGTCGCAAGCGCAGAGCGGCACCCTCTTTGGCCGCTTCCCGCGGAATCATGCCGCGGGTACGGAGCTGGTTGATGTACTCCACCATGATGACTCCAATCTCCACCGAAACTCCGATCAACGCGAGGAACCCAAGGCCCGAGGAAACCGAAAAGTGCGTCCCTGTCAGCAGCAGACTTAGAAACCCGCCCAATGGAGAAAGCGCCACTACAGCGAGAATGAGGGCTACCCATTTCCACGAGCCGAATGCGGAATAAAGGATGAACGACATCAATAGGAGCGTGATCGGCACAATCACCGCCAGCCGCCGGTTGGCGCGTTGCTGACTCTCATATTCTCCGGTCCAGTCCAGGTGATAGCCCTCGGGCAGCTGCACTTTTTCCCGCACTTCATCAATCGCCTGGCGCACCGTGCTCCCCAGATCGCGCCCGCGCACACTGTATTTGATCGCAATGTAGCGCGAGTTCCCTTCCCGGTAGATTGTGGAAGCGCCATCTTCAAGTTTGATCTGGCACAACTGCCCTAGCGACACGCGCTCGCCGGATGGCGCCAGTATGCGAATATTGGCGATCTCTTCTATCGTTTTCCGGAAGGGCTGCTGATAACGTACGGTCATGTCATAACGCTGCTCACCGATCAGAATCTGGCTCACCGCCTTGCCACCAACCGCAGTTTCCACGGCATCCTGTATATCGCTCACGTTGATGCCAAATCGATCTGCAGCCGCCCGGTCCACCACTAAATTTACATTCGGCTGGCCACGCACCTGAAATGTCCCAAGATCGGCAACGCCTGGAATTTTGCTCATCAGATCCTGGATCTCATTGGCTTTTCCCTCCAGCACTTTCAAGTCAGGCCCGAACAGCTTGACCGCTAGTTCACCTTTCACACCACTGACTGCTTCCTCGACGTTGTCGGAGATCGGCTGAGAAAAGTTCCAGTCGACACCGGGGAACTTCTCCAGTTCGTTGTCCATTGCCGCGATCAGCTCATCTTTAGTCTTAAACTGCGACCGCCATTTCGACCGCGGCAAGAGATCGACAAAGAACTCAGTATTGTAAAAGCCGCTGGCATCGCTGCCGTCGTCAGGGCGTCCCACCTGGCTCACCACCTGCTTCACTTCAGGGAAATCGGCCAGCACCAGGCGCACCTGCTTCGCCAAAGCGATGCTGGAAGATGGCCCGGTGCTGGGAGCCAAAGTTCCGCGGACCCAAATCGCGCCTTCATCCAAGTGTGGCAGGAACTCCGATCCGATAATCCCGCTGAACGCCAGAAACAACATGACTGCGAATGCCGCTAGTCCCATGGCGAGAGTAAATTTCAAATGATCGAAACACCAGTCCAAGGTGCGGCTATAGCGCGCCCTCAAAAACTCGAGGAAGGGATTGCGCCACTCTTTCATTTCTCCTTTGAACAGAAAGCTGCACAACACCGGCGCGATCACCAGGGCGAAGAGTAACGCTCCGAGTAGCGCAAATGCGACCGTCCACGCCATGGGACGAAACAAACGCCCCTCCACGCGCTGCAGGGTAAAGATGGGCAGATACGCAACAATGATGATGATGCGTGCGAAAAACACAGGCTTTTGCACTTCGTGCGCCGCGGTTGCGATCATCTCCAGGTACGTCTTGTGGCCTTTGCCAAATTCGGTGTGACGCAGAATGTTTTCCACCATTACTACCGAACCATCCACCACCATGCCGAAATCGAGCGCGCCCAAAGAGAGTAGGTTCGCCGGAATATGATTCAGGTCCAATAGGATCGAGGCGAATAACAGTGAGAAAGGTATGGTGAAGGTCACGATCAGCGCGCTACGCACATTACCCAGGAACAGAAATAAGATCAGCGTCACCAGGAGCACGCCATCTGTCAGATTTCGCAATACCGTGTGCGTGGTGTAGTGCACCAGGTCGCTGCGATCCAGGTGCGGAACAAGTTTCACTCCTTTCGGCAGCCGACCGTTGTTCAGTTCCGCAATTTTCCTATGTAGAGCATCCAGAGTGGTATCCGCCTCAGCCCCCTTCCGCAGCAGGACGATCCCTTCCACCACGTCGTCGTCGTTGACTACCGTGCCGTCCTCGTGCCGGATGGTTTTTCCCAATTGTCCCAGGCGCACTTTGGGTGCCTGGATCACGACCGCAATATCGCGAACTCGTACCGGCGTGCCGTTTGCAACTTTGACCACGGTTGCGCCGATATCGTCTGTATTCGCCATCAAGCCAACCGCGCGCACGTTCAGGGCCTGTTCGCCGCGCTCGATGAACCCACCTCCCGCGTTGATGTTGTTATTCGCCAGCGCCTGCTCTACTTGGCTCAGCGACAAACCGTAAGAAACCAGTTTGCCGGGATCAATCTGCACCTGGTATTCGCGGGTGGGGCCACCGAAGGGATTGATGTCGATCACGTTCGGCACCGACTTCAACTGGTTTCGCACGAACCAGTCGTTCAGCGCTTTCAGTTCCATCACGTCGTACTTCGGGTTACTGCTTTGCAGCGTGTAAAACATGATCTGCCCGGTGGGGCTGTAGTCGGGGCCCAATCCCGGGTTGACATTGGCGGGCAACGTAGCTTGTTGAAGCCGGTCCAGCACTTCCTGGCGCGCGGTGAAAGTAGCAATCTCGTCGTCGTAAATAATCGTGATGACGGAGAGCCCGGCCAGCGACACCGACCTCAAATGTGTCATGTGAGGCACTCCGTTTAGCAGCACCTCCAGCGGAACCGTGATTTGCTGTTCGACTTCCTCCGCCGCATGGCCCGGCCACTGCGTAACAATCTGGGTATAGGTATCGGCCACATCGGGGTAGGCTTCGATGGGCAGATTGTGGAATGAGATAATGCCCCACACGAACAGGATCAGAGTTGCGCTCAGCACGAAGATCCGGTTGCGCAAGGCAAAATCGATCAGGCCGCGGATCATTCTTTTTTCTCCGCCACTGCTGTCGAGAATTGCAGCGCGTTGCCAATCACTTCTTCGCCCGGCTTCAAACCATCCCGAACCTCCTGCATGCCGTCGGCGGTTGCACCCACAGTGTGAACTTCCACACGCCGGAAACGCTGCGGACCTTCCTTGCGGAAAACCCAGTCTTTGTCCTGCAGGCGCATCACCGCGGCGCTTGGAATTACGATTCGAGGCTGCAACTTGCGGGAGCGGAAGGTCGCTACGGCGAACATTCCTGGACGCAGGTCGCCATCCTTGTTCGGCAATACGATGCGGACCTTGGCCGAACGCGTATTCGGATCGAGCACGTTCAAAATGTTCGCAACCTTGCCTTGGAATACCCGATCGGGAAAAGCATTCAGCTCGATTTCTGCGGAATCACCCACATGTACCTGGCTCAGGTCATTTTCAAACACGTCGCACACCACCCAAACTTGGGAAAGATCGGCAATGGTGAAGAGATTGGGAGTGTTGTCCAGGCTTTTAACCCCCTCGAATCCAGCGATGTTCTGTTCGACGATGGTCCCCGCAATTGGTGCCCGCAGGTCAACCCGGGGGCTGGGATGATCGGGATCGCCGCCCAGCACCCGGACATGCTGTTCGGCGGTTTGGAGATCTACCTCTGCCTTGTCTGCCGTGTCCTGCGCAACCTGCAAATCCTTCTCCGCCAGGGCGCCGTGGGAGTAAAGCAACTGCGCCCGGTCCAGGGCCTTGCGGGAAAGCGCTTCGTCGGCCCGAGCCTTCTGGTAATCCGCCACCGCGGAGGCCAGATCAGGGCTTGAAATCACCAGTAGCGATTGCCCTTTTTGTACGTAATCGCCCAATCGAACCTTGAGGTCCACTACCCGGCCCGAAGCGAGCGAAGTCACGTGAATCGTCAGGTTGACATCAGGAGTAACGGTACCATTTGCCCTGACCACGGTTGGCAGCTCGCGGGTTTCCGCCTTCACCAGCTTGAACAGCTCGGGATGATCGACATCGTAGACGCCGGGCTCTAACGTAACCTCAGCCTTTGTCGGTGCCGCCTTGCCCGCATCCGAGCACGAAACGGCCAACAGGATAAGCATCATGACAGTCGCACTAGCCACCCAGTGAACCATCTGACCTTTCTGTTCTGTCATGGGATCACCTCCCGCCCCACCGCCATATTCAATTGGGCGGCAGCGGTCAAATAAGAACCAACCAGGTTCACGTAATTCAACTGCACGGTCCGGTACTCCGCCTCTGCATTCAGGAAATCCAACAACGATGCCCCTCCCTGTTGATACGCAAAGAAAATTGCGTCCCGCACTCGGACGGACTGCTGCAGGTATTTGGCCTTGTACGGACGCAACAGAATCAAATTACTCTCGAGCGTAGCGTAGCCTGAGTCGACGTCGCCGAGCACCGCTGCCTCGGCGGCGTCCCGCAGTCTCTCGTCGCGTGTGATTTCAATCTGTGTACGCAGCTTTTCTCCCTGGTTGCGGTCGAAGATGCGCAGCGGAATACCGACACTGACGCCGACGGTATTAATGCCAAACGGGTTATTGTTCGACGCATTGTGCGTGTACCACGCGCCCAAAGTTGGATCGGTTGAGCCGTTCGCGATTGCCAGATTGTGATCTGTCTGGGCTTTGTCCACGGCTTCCATCGCCGCCTTCAAATCGGGTCGCGAGTCCACGGCGATCTTCCGGAACTCGTCCCTTGGCATTAGTTGATCATTGAAATCGAAGGGGCCAACTACGTCGACTTGTTCAATTGGAGTGCGGTCGTTCAGCAGGGTGAGCAATTGAATTTTCGCCGTACGTAAATTGACTGCTGCGGTTTGCACGTCTGATTCGTACTGCACCCGCTGCAGCTCCAGGCGGTCGAGATCGATCTGGGCAATGTCTCCTGCATTGAAGCGATCTCGACTGATCTGGAGGACATGGTCGTAATAGGCAAGGTTGTCCTTCGCAACCTCCAGCACCGCTTTGGCTTCGAGCGTCGAGACGAAGGCACTGCGCAAGTCGAAGAGCAGAGTCCTCTCCAGGTCAGCATGGCTTGACTCGGCAATCAGAGTCCCTTTTTTTGCACTCTCAAGCCGCAATTGCCGCTTGTGCTTCCGTTCGAACAGATAACTAATGCCAGGCGACTCAGAGGTGCCGACGAACGGCTGCCAGACTCCCTTGTAGGGAGCAACTTGAGTCCCGTCGACCGACAGATCGAATGTCGGGTTCGGCCGCAGAAAGGCGGTTATCTCCTGTGCTTTGGATTCGTCGATATTCAGCTTGTCCGCGAGCAATGTCGGGTTCATGGCTTCAAAGCGTTCACGAGCCTTTTCCCAGGTCAAAGACTCCTGCGCTCCGGCTTGCCAGCAGAAAGCAAGCAGTAAAAGCACGGAGCCTTGCCAAAATCTAAATTGCATCGATCACTCCGTAATACGTATCGAAAGCCGCAGCCGCTGAGCTACAGAAAGAGAGCCAATTCCATCGCGTAGCGCTGTTCCACTGAAGGCAGCGACATGGCGAAAGTACTTATTACTATGGGATCCCGCCGCCACGCGGCGGAGGCATTTTACGAGCTGACTGAGGAGGCTGGAGGAGCGCGACAACCAGAAGGGCCGCGTTGTATTCGCGGAGGCAACGGCTCTTGGAGGGCAGAGACCCAGCCGCAAAGCTCAATGCCCGGGCGGGTCAACGGTATACCGAGTAGGTGCATGGCCGGCACGCCAAAACCGATCGGCCACAAAGAAGACTTATTGTCGGCCCACTGGCGGACTGTGCGCTTGCATGGGCCCGGCTCTTCCATCTCCGAACGCATGGCGTGCAGGTCGTCGGTGGCGGAAACCACCGGGAACAACAACGCCAGAACGCAAGCCAGAAGGAGCAGAGGACGGAAGCGGCCGTGCCAACGCTTCTTGCCCGCCACGGCTGGGTCGCGCAACCACAACCACATAGCGGGTACTGCGAGCATCAACCAGAGAATGTTGAGTAGCAGTTCCATTCCATGCTTCAAGGGCCAGCTTCCGCCGGCAGTTGGTCAGTTTAACTCATAGGCATTATGAGCCTTATGAGTCTTACAAGATATCGAAGCGAAGTCAACGTGACTACTGGCTTCTTACCACGCCCTGGGGTTCCTGGCCCGGAAACTCCACTCTGGCTTCAGCCCGGCCGGTCAACCTGCCAACACAGACGGACGAGGTAACTTACGGCCCTGGTCTAACAGGGCGCCTCGGGCTAGTACTACCGGATCTTGCATCGGGGTCATGGGCACCAAACAATGCATAACTATGTCCCAGAACGGAACCGCCCGAGCCTTCCCCTCACGAACCCCTCCAGCCCCGCGGACCGCTGCCGGCGGCGCCTGTCGAGCCACCACGCTTGCAGTGTTATTCCGAGTAATCGTACCGGCTCTCTTGCTGGCGACCATTGCTTGCGGTGGCAAGAGCTCCTCGCCCAACCCGACCCCGCAGACCACAATTCCCACGATCGCCAATTTTCAGCCTTCCAGCGGCACAGTGAATGCCCTTGTGACCATCACGGGAAGCAATCTCAGCGGCACCACCGCAATCACGTTTAACGGGACTCCGGCTTCCTTCACGGTGAGCAGCGCAACGCAAGTCATCACCACCGTGCCGAATGGCGCGACCACGGGCAAGATTTCGGTAACCACAGCCAGCGGGAGCGCCAACTCGGCGGCAAGCTTCAGCGTGACAGTGCTTCTGCCAGCGCCAGCCATCACGGGATTCAATCCCACCAACGGACAGGTAGGCGCCACCGTGGTCATCAGCGGCACCAATTTCATGAACGCGAGTAGTCTGCGCCTTAACGGGACCGCAGCATCGTTCACCGTAAACAGCGCCAACCAGATTACCGCTACAGTTCCCAACGGCGCGACGACCGGAAGGTTTTCAGTTACTACGCCCGGTGGTAGTGCAAACGCGGCCAGCAACTTCACAGTCACGACTTCGTCCACAACCCTGGATCTGACAATTGACGGCCTTTATGTAACTCAATCAACTCAGGACTATCCCAATGCCAGCGTGCCCCTGGTACAGAATCGCAGTGGCTGGGTGCGGGTCTTTGCGAAGGCAAATCAAGCCAACACCGTCACCCCGCAAGTCCAGGTGCAGTTCATTAATGGCAGTACAACCAACACGCTGATGATCAGTGCGCCCTCTTCGTCAGTTCCAACCGTGATCGATCCCGACACCGATGCTTCTTGGGACTCACCCGTGCCCGCGGCCTGGATCCAGCCCGGCACGCAAGTCACCGCGATGGTGGATCCCTCCGGAGCGATTCCCGAGTCCGACAAGACCAACAACCAGTTCTCCGCAAATCTCGATGTCCGCAGTCTGCCGCAGTGGAAGATCACCTTGATTCCAGTGCACACCGCCGACGGCCGCACAGGATCCGTGCCCGGCTCGGGCCGGACACTAACCGACTGGATTGACTTTGCCAAACGCCTTCATCCGGTGCCCGACACCGTGGATGTAGTCCTCGGCAGCACGATGAATTCCAGCGCCACCAGCCTTGCCAGCGACGGGACCGGCTGGTCGACTGTGCTCACCGAACTCCAGGCAAAACGCAGCGCCGATGGTGTAACCGACCGTTATTACTACGGAGTCGTGAATGTGAGCTACAGCAGCGGCGTTGCGGGCCTTGGTTTCATCGGCTTTCCTGCTGCGATGGGTTGGGACTCCTTCAATGTGAATGCCGTACTGGCTCACGAAGAAGGTCACAACTTCGGGCGTATGCACAGCCCCTGCGGCGGCGCAAGCAATCCAGATCCCAACTATCCCTATCCCGGCGCTATTATCGGCGTCCCCGGCTGGGATGCCTTCGCGACCAGCGGCAACCTGAAGACCTCCGCCGATCACACCGACATCATGGCTTACTGCTCAAATCAGTGGATCAGCGATTATGTTTATTCGTCGGAGCTGAATTTCCGTTCCAGCAACGGCTTCGACATCGCGTCTGACGTGGTCACCAAGAACACCGGAGAAGGCCTGTTGATCTGGGGACGCATCGAAAACGGGAAGATGATTCTGGAGCCTGCGTTCCAGGTTCCAAACACCAGCATGGCACCCGCCGCTGGCCCTTATACTCTGGAGGCTCAGGATTCTCTGGGACAAACCTTAGCCTCTATTCCTTTCGATGCTCCGGAGGTGGCCGATTTGCCTAACACCTCCTTGCGAATCTTCTCCTTTGTTGTGCCCATGAGCACTGAAGTCCTCAACAACGTTCACAGGCTGCGGATTCTTCGGGCCCAACAAGAGTTGGCTAGCGTTCAGCGAAGCGGCATGCTCCCCCAAGCGGCGAATACCGCCGAAGCAATTCAGATGCAATCGCTGTCCAACCGGCGCCTCCAGCTCACTTGGAACGCGCGTGCCTATCCTGTACTCATGCTCAAAGACGCGCGCACCGGAGAGGTCCGCGGTTTCGCGCGTGGTGGCAGCGCCATAATTCAGGACGCGCCCGATCAACTCGAAATCCATATTTCGGACGGCGTGCGCAGCCTGCAGCTTCGCTAGCCAATCTTCTGATCGACGAATCGGGCCGGCAATCGCTTTCCCTGGAATTTTCTCCACCCGGCAACATTTCCCCTCCCGCCTATCACGCGTTATAGTTCTTGGCACCCATGGAGACCGGTTTCCAGAATTGCCATAGCTGGCAGAGGCTGGTTATTGTTTTCTGCTTGCCCTTCTCGCTGCTCTGCGGTGCCTCAGCCGCGCAATCCGTTACTCCTCCTTCAGCCCAAGCCGTGGAGTTGAACCAGCAAGGCGCCGAGCATCTCGCCAAGAAGGAATTCGACGCCGCCATCGATTCCTTTCGGAAAGCGCTGAAAATCCAGCCGGACTATGTGGAGGCTTTAGACAACTTGGGCAAGGCTCTCAGTGCAGAAGGCAAGGACAAAGAAGCAGTGGCCGATTTCACGAAGGCTCTCAAGCTTGCTCCCGACGATGCCCGACTCCATAACGACATGGGCCACGCGCTTTTTCATGAGAGCAAGTATGAGGAATCGCTGGCCTCGTACCGCAAAGCGATTGCGATCCACAACGATTTTCCCGAGGCTTACAACGGCATGGGCGCTGCGCTCATTCGCCTGGGCAAAACGGACGAGGCCATCGCCGCCTTCCAGAAAGCCGCTGCCCTCGACCTTAACAACGTCGATGCACTCAATAACCTCGGGGCGGCGCTTGTCGGGCAACAGCGCGGAGCCGAGGCTCTCCCTTATCTCGAAAAAGCGGTGCGCCTCAAACCGGATGCGCCCGATGTTCTGGAAAATTACGGACACGCGTTACAACAGGCCGGACGCGGCGACGAAGCCATCGCCACGCTCCGAAAGCTCATCGCAGCTCACCCCAACGATTCGGCCGCGTGGGCAAGCCTGGGCCACTTCCTTTATGCGGCTCAGCAGTACGACGAAGCGGAAACCAGCTTCCAGAAAAGTTTGGCCTTAAAGCCCGATCAGCCCGATGTCGAGTTTGCCTTGGGCGTCGCTTACCACGTCGCAAGGCAAAAACAAGGAAGCGATCCAGATTTTCGAAAAAGGGCTGGCTCGTAAACCCGACGACGCCGATGCTCTTTACAATCTTGGCAATAGCTTTCAAGCCGAGAAAGAATACGAAAAGGCCATCGCAGAATACAAAAAGGCACTGAAGCTCCAACCAGGCTTTCATGAGGCGCTCGGGGCTTTGGCCACATCCCAACTCAGCGCTCACAAACTGGACGATGCCATTGCCACCTACCAGAAACTCATTCCTCTGCAACCCGACGATCCAAATTCCAGATTCAACCTGGGTACAGCTTTCTTCAACAAGGGAAATTACCGTGCTGCCGCGGACAGCTATCGGGAGACGATCCGGTTGAAGCCAGATCTAGCCCACGCGCAATACAACCTGGGAATGTCGCTTCTGCGCTTGAACGACAACAAGGGCGCTCAAGCCGCGTTCGCCGAGGCCCATCGCTTGGATCCGAGCCTGAACCCGCCCGCGATTGCCTCAAAATAGCGCACGTGCGCAACTTGTGGCGTAGACGCAAGCGACTCTCCCCCGACACGCCCACCAGCGTCAGTTCGCTTTGCTTCTCTGCTATTCTTTGAGCAGTAGAGCCGGAAAATACACTCCTATGGCGGGCCGGAAATACTTAACCACTGGCTGGATGGATCTCGTTTGGCTGGTTTTCCTGGGAGGACTGGCCGTTTCGCCGCCGCTGTGGGAACCCCACAAGCAACTCACTCTCCTCGCCATTGGGATTCTCCAACTCACCGAAGGATGGCTGGCCGACCGCCTGCCACAACGCGGATGGAGCTACATCGTACTTCTGAAAATTCTTCTGGCTACTCTGCTGATCGATCACACCGGAGAACTCAGTATCAACAGCAGTTATTACCCTATCTACTATCTTCCGGTCTTCACGGCAGCACTCCACTTCGGGGCGGTCGGAACGTTGCTCTGGACTGCCTTGGCCTCGGCCGCCTACTGCTCCTACCTTTATCCGGCACTCCAGCAATATGAGTTGACGCCAGAAAGTGTTGCCGAACTCTCATTGCGAATCCTGTTTTTCTTTCTGGCCGCAGTAGTGATTAATCAATTCGCTATCAAAAGTCGGCAACAAACCGGGCGCTATCGGCGGCTGGCCGAACAACTGGCAGAGACAAATCGCCAACTCGAGCATGCGCAGGCGGAAGCGCGTCGCTCAGAACGGCTAGCGGCGTTGGGTCAGCTTTCTGCGGGCCTCGCTCACGAAATCCGCAACCCCCTGGGGGTCATCAAGGGATCGGCCGAGATGCTCAATCAGAAACTAGGCTCCGCAGATCCCCTTTCTGCAGAGCTAGCCGGCTATATCTCAAGCGAGGTGAATCGCCTCAGCGCCCTGGTGAGCCGTTTCTTGGATTTCGCCCGGCCTCTGCATGCGCACGCACGGCCCCAGCCGATCACAGCAATCCTGGATCGCGCGCTGAAGTCGGTGGCGGAACGGTGGACTGGTGGATACGTCGAAGTCAGCCGGAATTATGCTAACGATCTGCCGCTTGCTTTGCTTGATGAAGGCCTCTGTGAGCAGGTTTTCGTGAATCTCGCGCAAAATGCTTATGAGGCCATGGGCAGCCAGGGTGGCCATCTCCGGGTGAAAGCTTCCCCAACGGAATCCAACGGACGCCGCGGCATTGAGGTTCGGGTCGAAGATACCGGCCCCGGAATCCCACCCGCGCTGCGCGAACAGATTTTCAATCCCTTCTTCACCACGAAAGATACCGGCGTCGGGTTGGGCCTTTCCATCGTGTCCAAGATCATGGACGAACATCAGGGCTCCATTCGCGTGGAAGACACGCCGCAGCATGGCACTCGTTTTGTCCTGTTCTTCCCTGCCGCCGGCGCAGCCGTGCCTTCCGAACACGAGGTCGCCGCAACCTAGACCCATGCCCACCGTACTCATCGTCGAAGACGAAGCCAAGATGCGTCGCCTGCTGGAACTGAATCTCGGCGAAGACGGGTTCGTCACTCTCAGCGCGGGCGATGCAGAAACCGGGCTGAGGTTTTTGCGCGAAGAGGCCGTCGATATCGTAATAACGGACCTGAAGTTGCCCGGCATGGGCGGTCTCGATTTCCTGCATCAGGTGAAACAGATGAATCCCGCTTTGCCGGTCATCGTCATGACTGCCTATGGAAGCGTCGAGACTGCGGTGGACGCAATGAAAAGCGGCGCCAGTGATTACGTGCTCAAGCCCTTTTCGCTGGCCGAAATGCGCCTCGTCATTCGCAAAGAACTGGACGTCCAGCGGCTTCGCCAGGAGAACCGCTCATTGCGGGAAGCCCTGGGCCAGCGCTACCAGCACCCCAACATTGTCGCTCAAAGCGCGAAAATGCAGGAAGTCTTGGCGACCGTGGAGCGCATCGCGCCCACCAACACAACCGTCCTTTTGGGAGGCGAGAGCGGCGTCGGCAAGGACTTGATAGCCCGTGCCATTCATGAGAAGTCGCGGCGCGCATCCGGCCCGTTCATCAAGATCAACAGCACCGCGATTCCGGAAACTCTGATCGAAAGCGAGCTCTTCGGCTACGAAAAAGGCGCCTTCACTGGAGCGACGACCAGCAAGCCCGGCAAATTTGAACTGGCGGACAAAGGCACGCTTTTCCTCGACGAAATCGGAGATGTGCCACCGGCGACGCAAGTGAAGTTGCTGCGGGTGCTGCAGGAGCGTGAATTCGAACGCCTGGGCAGCACGCGCACCGTAAAGATCGACGTGCGGCTGGTCGCAGCTACCAATCGCGACTTGCGCGCGGCCCTGGAACAAGGGACGTTCCGCGAGGATCTTTATTACCGCCTCAACGTCGTTCCCATCGACATCGCCCCACTGCGCGAACGAAAGGAAGACATACCCGAACTGGTCAAGCTTTTCATCGCGCGCTTTTCCGCCGACTCAGGGAAGAATGCCATCGGGATCGCCCCTGACGCGGTACAGATCCTGCTGGCGTATCACTGGCCTGGCAATGTCCGCGAACTGCAAAATGTGATCGAGCGCGCTTGCGCCCTGGCGGCAAGGCCCGTGTTAGAGGCTGCCGATATCCGGCTCGATGCCTTGCGCACCAAGGCCGACACCGCAAACGACAATTTCTTGCCGCCGGGAATGACTCTGGAGCAATGGGAAGACGATATGATCCGTGAAGCCTTGCGCCGCGCCAATGGCAACAAGAGCCAGGCGGCTCGCCTGCTCGGTCTCTCGCGAAACGCTCTACGCTACCGCCTTTCCAAGATTGGGATTTCGGACGACGCGGACAAAGAAAGTTAGCCGGAAGTTATCTTGAATGGCTTGACTTTCCTGGTTGCGGCACGAGAGAGCTGGATGGAGTCCAGAAAGCTTTGAGATCCTCGGTGGT
This sequence comes from uncultured Acidobacteriota bacterium, assembly GCA_963759395.1. GTDB lineage: Bacteria > Acidobacteriota > Terriglobia > Terriglobales > Acidobacteriaceae > CAVWZH01. The sequence goes on from CAVWZH010000007.1 coordinate 2,918,045, forward strand.
TCCGTTGAACTTGTCGCGGTCGCAGGGGCCGAATCCCGGAATCTCATGAGGCTCCGGGCCAACTGCCCCATCCGTGTATTGCCACAAGGTCCAGGTATCCCAACCAGGCGGAAGCACTGCCGTAGGACCATACTGCGCCAGCCACAACCAGCAATTGGAAAGCACCGGATCGGGGGAAGAACCAAGCAGCTCTTTTAGATACTGCCCGGCATAAAGGCCGGGCCAACGCCCGGTCGCTTGTTGCACATGGGTGACGAAAGCCTCGGCCTCGATTAGATCCATACTGGACCCGGCGGTATTGGCCTCGAAGTCCAGTACCAGCAGGGTATTCTCGTCGGGCTGAATCGTCGACAAGAAGAAATCGGCCTGCGCCACTCCATCGGCTCCCACCCCGAAGTGATAGGCACCCCATAGCATTCCTGAAGCCAAGGCGGCTCCCGGTTCAACTGATAGCGTGGATCCACATAGCTCCAGCCTTGCGTTGCTTTATGAATCACGCCATGAACGCCGCCAGCCGCAACTGCCGCCATGTCAATGTTGCCGTTGTGATGGGACAAGTCGATTACGACGTTGGAGTGGGGCATGGCTTCTCCTGTCACTGCCCGGCGAACAAGGCCCCCCTCAAAAGTCTTGGATCAGCTCCTTTGTCCCGTCGCCGAATTTTCGATCACGCTAAACTTCAGATTTCCGAATGTCAACGACTAGTCCGCAGTAGTGGTTCGAGGTAATCCCAGAACGGGAAAATCAGCACTCCACAGCCGTCTCGCTCTCCAAGCTCGATTCCTTGCCGCAATGTGTGACAATGCTCGACGCCGATTTCGATCCCTTCGATCAATCTGTACTGCTCGCCGATGGTGGCCGAAAACCACCACTCTGGCCAAAAGCAACCGGGTTAGCTCCGATTTCGCCTTCGAGTTGCAGTCGAAGAAAATCCGCCATCTTATTGATAAATAATAGTCTTCCAAGATCATGTGACCCAGCTCAGGCTTGGCACGGCACTTGCCTTTCTCTAGGTCGTGAAACCCCGCTTGGGGGATCATGAATGCGGAGGTGGGCCATGAAAAACAGACTGATTTTGAGCTTGGTTCTGCTGGCGGCGATGCTGAGTACGATCGGCGTATTCGCCCAGTCAGATGCTCGGGGCTCGGATGCTCCTGGCCCGGATGCTCCGGGTGTGGATGTCGCTCCCGGCGTCGCCCGCATGAGTCTGATCAATGGCGATGTTTCCACGCAGCGAGGTGATTCTAGCGAATGGGCGGCGGCGGTCGTGAATGCTCCTATTGTCAGCGGTGACAAAGTTTCCACGGGAGACAATGCGCGCGCCGAAGTGCAACTTGATTTCGCGAATGTTCTTCGCCTCGGAGATCACACGCAAGCCACCATCGCAAACCTGACCCGTAATCAGATTCAAGTGCAGATCGGCGAAGGCATCGCCAACTACGACATGTTCGCCAACAGCGAAGCAGCAGCCGAAATCGACACCCCGAACGTTGCCATTCACCCGAAACAGGGAGAGGCAAGTTTTCGCATCATCGTGAACTCCGACCAGGAAACCCAGGTCATTGTTCGCAGGGGTGAGCTTGATCTTTCCACCGCTCAGGGCAGCACGCAGGCCCGGCCGGGACAAATGATCACCGTCCATGGCACTGGCGACGAGACGGCCTACAAAACCGATGACGCTCCTCCCAACGACGATTGGGATTCCTGGATCAGCGAGCGCGACGGCAAGATTGAAAATGCCAAGTCATGGGGCAAGACTGATCGCTACTACACAGGCAGCGAAGACCTGGACGCCTATGGCCAATGGCAGAACGCTCCTGATTACGGTCAAGTCTGGGTGCCGACGGTGGGTGCGGATTGGGCCCCGTATCGCGATGGCCGCTGGGTTTGGGAACCGTACTACGGCTGGACTTGGGTTGCCTATGAGCCGTGGGGCTGGGCTCCCTATCACTATGGACGCTGGTTCTACTACAACAGCGCTTGGGCGTGGTGGCCCGGACCAGTTGTGGCTTCTCCCTACTACAGGCCCATCTGGGCGCCGGCGTATGTTTCGTTCTTTGGCTTTGGCGGCGGATTCGGCGTGGGCGTGGGCTTCGGTTCATTCGGCTGGTTGCCTCTTGGCCCCGGAGACTACTGTCATCCCTGGTGGGGTGGTTATCGCAACCGCTTCAACGAGGTGAATATAACCAACATCTATAACTACCACGGCCGCGAGTTCGGCGGCCTTGGCCCGCTGCGCGAGCGTGGGTTCTCGAACCTTCGCCTGGCCGAGACTAATGAGCACGTGCTGCGCGCAGTTTCTACCGTTCCTGCGGGAGGGTTCGGCACAGGACGCATCGGTGCGCGTCCAGTGGATGCGGGAGTGTTCCGCGCAGGCCACATGATGACTGGAAATCTACCCGTGGTCCCGTCACGGGAGAGTCTCTCCGCGTCGAATCGGCCGGCGAATTCGTCGACCATTCGCAGCGGCGGACAGGGTCGCTTCTTCTCCAACGCCCGCCCCGCGAGCGTGCAACCCTTCGAGCGGCAGGCTACCCAAGTCCAGCAGGCAATTCAGCGCGACAGCCGCTTCGCGCCGGTCAGGAGCGGTGAACAACTGAGTGCGAGAACGGAATCGCCTTCGTCCATTCGGCCTACGGTGCGCGACATCCCGCCCGGTGGTTCCTCAGGGAAGCCGAGCGCCGGTATCCGCTCAGAGACGAACGCGAACACCGAGCCGAGGAACACAAACAACGGCTTCACCCGCTTCGGATCGCCGCAGGCCCAGGATCGCAACCAGACTGAACCCAACGGGCGGCAAACTCCGAACTCAGGTTCGTTCCACAATAACGTTCCTCGGCCCCCACAGAGCTATCAGGGCCAGAGCGGCCAATCCCAAGGTTCTAGACCGGCAGGTTCGGATCAATCCGGCTGGCACCGATTCTCAGAGTCAGGACCTGCGGGTGGATCGAACCGGCCAAACACATCGAGCCCGCGTGGCAATGTTCCACATCCGCCGAGCTCGATGAACCCGTCTTCCGAACGCCCGGTGAATCGATCATATTCCGCCCCACGTCCGCCAGAGTCCAATTCGCGGGGCAGCACTGGAGGTAACAGCGGAGACTATCGGCCGTTCTCCTCTTCTCCCCACAGCTCAGTGTCGCAGCCCTCGAACCGGGGCTACAGCCCGAGTGATGTGGGCCGCGCTCCTTCGCGCACCGCGGCCCCGAATCCGGGTGGCGGATATCCGAGCGGTGGATATCGCGGACCGACTTCCTCGCCTTCGTATTCCGCTTCATCGCGCGGCTATTCGCGACCGCCTCTTGATATGAGGCAGCCGATTGTGGGCGGACGATCGTCGGGTGGGTATTCCGGAGGCGGATATCGCGGCGGCAGTCCGAGTTTTCACTCGTCGGGTGGATCGAGCCACAGCGGCGGGGGTGGCGGTTCCTCGCGCTCAGGCGGTGGAGGACACCATCGTTGATCTCGGGCTCGCCTCGCGCGAGATAAATCTTTTTGCCGGGATGGTGCACACATAAGCGTGCCCCATCCCGCACTAGTTTCGGCGAAGTTCGCCAACAGGTTCTCGGGTTCTCCCGGCGCGCCGGTAGAGCCCAGGAAAAAGCGGGGGAATTCCCTGCTTTATAAGTCAGCTCGATAGCTCCCCCTAATGGACTGATCTCGGTCCTGCGGTCCCGGCTGTCCGGAACCCCGGGCCGAAAAACTCGGAACACTCCAGGAGGCGAACATGCGGTCTGCCTTTTTGTCCTTGACGTTGCCCCTCACCTTGCTAGCTCTACTCGGAAGCGCCTCGGCGCGGGATGTTGTGATCCCGGCGGGAACACTTCTGCAGTGCACCCTTGACGAGCCTAACTTTTCCTCCGCCACCGCCGACGTCGGCGATCCGGTGCTGTGTCATCCCCGCGCGGTCTCGCAGTTCGGACAAGCCGCGTTCCCTCGTGGCACCTACCTGGTCGGGCATCTGGAGGCCGAGAAAAATCCCGGGCACTTCGTGGGCAAAGGCTATCTGAAGCTGGAGTTCGATCGCATCGGACTGCCCAACACGGATCTGCCGCTGCCGGGGAAAGTGATCGCAGTTCGCGGATATCGCGTCGACCGTGAGGGAAAGATCATCGGCCACGGCCATCCCACGCGTGACGTCGTAGAGTGGATGATTCCGCCACTCTGGCCATGGAAAATCATCACGCTGCCTGCGCGGGGTCCACGTCCCACCCTGAAGGGCGAGACCGCGCTCACCATGCGCCTGATGGATGACGTGGCCATTCCGCAGAGCGCTCTCGACCAATGGCACCGCTTTGGGCAGCCTCCGAGCAATGCCTTCTATGAGCCTCCACCGTCGGACGCTTCCGCGAAGGATGCTGCTACGCCTGTCCCAGAGTTTCGGACTGCGGTGCAAACTGCGCCGAGCCAGGCCGCCGGAAGCGTTGCAATGCCGCCCGTCAACCTGGCTCTTGTGAGTTCGAACGTCGATGCTCCCCCGGCTCCCGCGCCCGCGTGGCACTACTATGGGCAGCCGCACTACGAGCAAAGGACTCTTGCGCCGGCTACCAGTACACAGGAGCGTTCGGCTCAACTCACGCTGTTCGCGCTGAAGACGGGCTCGGTTTATGCCGTAACCGACTACTGGGTGGATAACGGCTCGCTCGCCTACGTGCTCTCGAATGGCAACGAAGGCGATGTCGACTTACAGGCCATCGACTGGAGTGCTACCACGCAGCTCAACTCTGAGCGCAACGTGAGAGTAACGCTGCGCAGCGGGGTTCAGAGCAATTAGGTGTAATTGCCGTTGTGCGACCGGCGTGGGCACCTGTGCCCAGGTTCCCACGTGCAGGTCGTTCGCGTTCTGGAATGATTCGTAGGTTGACGAACGATGCCGCTTGAAGCGGCCTCAACTACTGGTGTGTGCGCTCATCTGCTCTAGGTTGTGCTGGCGCAGCAGTTGCTCTGCCCGTTCTCCCTCAAGAGGGTGCGAGAGAAGGTATCCTTGCCCAAATTCGCATCCCAATCCCTCGAGATGTTTCAACTCCAGCGCGCGTTCGATCCCTGCGGCCACCAGTCGCAGCTTCAAACTACGCGCCACCAGCACGGTGAGTTGGATCACATCAGAACTGCTGCGGTCGCTGGTCATGCAGCTTACCAGTGAGCGGTCGAGCTTCAGTTCATCGATAGGCCAACGTCTCAGGCAAGTAAGCGAGGAATGCCCCGCTCCAAAATCACCGATGCCTACACCCACACCCAACCGCTTGAGCTGACCAAAGACGGCAAGAGTAAGCTTTGGATCTGTCATGGCGATGCCCTCGCCGACTTCCAACTGCAGAGCGTCGGCCGTGATGCCCGTCTCTTGAACCGCTTCTTCGATCTCCCGATTCAGGTGAGGGTCAGCAAACTGCTTGGCCGAGAGGTTCACCGTCATCTGCAAAGACCCCAGCGACGGATACTTTGACTGCCAGGTGTAAAGCCGGCGGCACGCCTCCCGCACCACCCATTTCCCGACAGGGGTGATGATTCCCATTTTCTCAGCGATCTCAAGGAAGTCCCCGGGTGAAATCAAACCCTGTTCCGGATGCTGCCAGCGGATCAGCGCTTCAAGTCCCGTTATTCGCCTGGGGTTTAAGTGAAATATGGGCTGATAACACAGTTGGAACTGACCCTGATCGATCGCGGCCCGCAGTTCGGCTTCGAGTCTCAGGCGCTTTACTGCACTGGCGTGCATGCCTTCATCAAAGATCTCACGGCGGGATCCTCCATAGGCTTTCGCCCGCCGCATGGCCACGTCCGCATGCTGAAGCAGATCTTCCGCCCGGGCATGGGCTGCCGTGCTGAGCGCGATGCCGATGCTCACGGAGACCCGAACTTCGCGGCCTGCAGCCAGCAGCGGGGCGGCCACCGCGGTTTGAATTCTCTCTGCTACTCGCATCGCTTCGCTGGGATCTTCAATATCTTCCAGCAGGATGGTGAATTCATCCCCGCCCATCCGGGACAGCAGCGCGTCGCCGACGGGAAGCGCTCCCTGGGGGCGGGCTACGGTGTCCTGGTCGCGCAGGCAGGACGCGACTCTACAGCCAACCTCTGCCATGACTTGATCTCCAATCCCCGTGCCCATGGCGTCATTGATCGCTTTGAAGTCGTCCAAGTCCACGAACAGGATTGCAAATTGGAATTTTGGATTCCGCTGAGCGCGGAGAAAAGCGTGCTTCAGGCGATCCAGGAAGAGTTGCCGATTCGGCAACCCCGTCATGCCATCACGGAACGAATCGTGCTCCAGCTGCTCTTCGGCCTTCTTTCGGTCGGTAATGTCTCGATTGACGATGACCAGTTTCTCCACTTCTCCTTGCGCATTCCTGATTGCGCTGGCGGTCGATTCCAGCACCCTCCACCGGCCATCTTTGTGCCGAATGCGGTATTCCAGCTTCTTCCCCACTCCGCTGTTGCGGGCCTCCCTAGCGGCATCCAGCACTTTGAAGCGATCATCAGGGTGAATTTGCTCAAACGCGGAGGTTTTGCCCAATTCTCCCGCCGAATATCCCAGAATCTTCTGGTAAGCTGGGCTGTTGTAAAGGCGGCGGCCTTTCACATCCACCAGCGCAATCATGTCCGCCGCGTTTTCGGCGACAATCCGAAATAACTCCTCCCGCTTCACCGCCTGCCGGCGACTCTCATAAAGCCGCCATTGCTGATAGGCCAGAAGGACTACCAGCCCGCCAAAGAGAAATCCGCTCCATGCCTCGCCATTCGTGGGCGCCAGGAAAGCGATGACTGCATGTAAGGTTTGTTCCTGCGAAGTCGAGGCTAAAAGAGTCAAAGCCATTGATGATTGATCAAATGGTATGCGGCACACACCGCGGCGAGTTGCAGGATCTGGCCTTTTAACGCCGCCGGGAGCACACCGTCATTCAGATCATCGGCGAGCGGGCAGGCAAAATTTAGCGGATTTCCAGACCAACGCGAACACGTTGGTACTTGACCTCCAAAGACGGGCCTGTTCATGCAGGTCTTCAGACAATTCAGCACCGATCAAGCTGCGCGAATTGCTTCAACGTGGGTTTTTTCACCGCCAGTACGAGAATCGGGCAGCCGGGAGATGTTCTAAGTGAGATGCGTCCCGCCCAACGATGGGGTTCACGGAGCGGACCGTAGTCCACGCTAAGCGGCCTTCTCCGTCTCGTCTGGGTTGACCGCAATCCTATGCAAGGCAAAGGCTAATCCCATGCAGAACCAAAAAACGACCATTGCTTCGGCATCACCGAAGTTGTATTGCAGCAAGGCGGTCAGCAAGAAGGCGATGAGACCGCCTAAAACACCTAAGGTAAGCCCCTGAGCAAACCATCCCCTGCGGCGCGCCTCACGTCGAAGCCGCAAAAGAAAAAGAAGATAGGCCGTCATCAGCCATAACCAAACGGCGAGCGTAGGCAATCCGCATTCCACTGCAAGCTGAATGGGAGTGGAGTGGAAGTGGCTCTTCAGCGGAAACCGGCGATACGCTTCCAGGTCCCAGCGTTGCCAGTGGCCGGCGACGCTATCCAGTCCGACACCGAAGATAGGATGGGCACGAATCAGGCCAAGGCTGCCTTTCCACATCAGCAGACGGTATTCCGTACCTGGGTCGGTGGCGTCGAACAAGGTTAAGGATCTACGCTTCCCCACCCAGTGCATGCCCAGGGCGCCAATCAACACGAACCCAACCATGATCAGAACAACATTTTTGCGGCTGGCTCGCATGAGTGCAATCAACAGGGCGCCAACCAGCAGACTTAAAAGTGAAATTCGGGTAAGCGTGAGAGCTACGGCCGCGGTAATGGCCAAGAAGGCCATCCCCAGTAACAACCGGGCTCTTAACTTCGCGCCACCCGCGAGACACAATCCCCAGAAAAGCAGGCCGACCAGCACTAGAACTTCTGAATAGGGGAAATAGTGCTTCAGGAAGCCTTGCGCACGCAGGGGATGTCCGGCAATCAGGCTCATGCCTGGTTGTCGCAAGGCTTGGGCAAGCGCGTGCGCCTGGGCGATTGATACCGTGTCGTACTTCAGGGGAGCTTCTCGAGCTACCAGAAGCCGCGCTCCCCCGTTCGCCGGCAGCCCATCCAGCATACCCAGCAGCTGTTTGGGGGTCCATGCTCGCTTGCCGTTGACTCGCGCAATGATGTCATCTTTTTGCAAACCAAATCTTCCCAGAGGCCCACCCGCGCTTGTTGCTGCTACAGGCTTGACCCCGATTCCAACGGTGTACTGCCCTGCCGTGTAGAGAACGCTGATGAAGCAAGCGCCGAGCAGCAAACCGACCAGGATCTTTAGCTGTTGCAGGCTCCTGATGACTTGAGTCAGCAAAACGGCGAGAAACAGTAATGTGACTGTCCGCATCCTTCCCCAACTAAGCAAGGGTTCGCTGGAGAGCACGGTGGAAATACCTGAGAACAGGAGAAAGAGGAAAAGAGGAAGAACCAATGGTTGCCGACGAACCTTGAGTCTGCCCACACAGATCAGCACCAGCCAGATTACGGTGGCCGCACGAAAGGCGTTTACCGCGCCCTTCGTGGAGAGGGGTGCGCATACAGCCACAGCCGCCAGCACCACAAAAAGGCCAACATCGATCCAGCTAGACCGCTCGACTGGTACTGTTGCGGCGGCGGTCTCGGCCGAGTACTCCTCTAACAAGGCGCCGCTTCGTATCATCTGACTACACGCGCCCCTTTCAAGCTACTACACGTACCCCTTCCCGAACCAGATCTGTCTTCGCTGGGTTGAAATCTGTATATCATAAAATTCATCTTTGGCGTATCCTAAGCCTACTAAATTAACCGAGACACGAAGTCGAAATGTTTGCTAGGCGTGCGCGACTTATTGCCTCTAGTTTTGTCGTTAATGATCTGATTGCGACTGCTGTCGCCTTTGTCCTGGCCTATTGGACTCGAACCTGGGCCGGAAGCAAGGGCTGGCTGCACAATCCTGCGATCTACTCGCTTGATGTCTACCTGCCCATCTTGGTGGCCTCGCTAATTCTGTTTCCATTCTGGGGCTACGCCCTGGGAGCCTACCAGCAGGTTGAACTGCGACGTCCCCGAGACATCGCCAGCGACGTCGTCAAGATGAGCATGTTCGGGATTCTCTCCGTGTTCGCTGGACTGTTCTTGTTCCAGGGCCAATACGTGAGCCGAAGTTTTCTGTTGGCTTTCTCGGTCCTGGAATTCCTGATCCTGGCCACGAGCCGCTGGTTGCTGGTGGTCGGTGTCACCTGGTTTCGAGCGAGGCCGGAGTATCACCGCCACTTCGTGATCGTTGGAACCTCAGCGTGCGCTGCCCAGTTGGCTTCTCTGCTGGAAGAAGGAGAAGACGCTGGTTTGCGCCTGCTGGCTTTCGTCGGAACTGGAACTGAAAAGCCGATTCTGCCGGGATTGCGGCAAGACTATCCCATCCTTCCTCTGGAGCAGCTTCCGGAGTTGCTCCACAACCACGTGGTCGATGAAGTGGTGTTTGCGGTGGGCAGAGAAGATCTGATCACGCTTGAGCCGCTCATGCAGCAATGCGAGCAGGAGGGAGTCTACATGCGGGTTCAGCTCGACTTCCTCCCCAAAGGTTTCTCTCACGTTTTCGTCGAGCACTTGGCGCATGTTCCGCTGTTGACATTCTCCAGCACCCCCCAAAATGATTTTGCCTTATTATTCAAGCGCGCTCTTGACATAATTTTGTCTGCCCTTGCTCTGGTGGCTCTCTCCCCCCTATTTCTGCTTCTGGCGCTCCTGATCCGTCTTACTTCCAAGGGCCCGGTCTTCTATCGTCAAACCCGCTGCGGACTGGGTGGGCGGCGTTTCACGCTCCTGAAGTTTCGCTCCATGGTTTCGAACGCAGCTGATCTCCTACCGCATCTGGGAGAGCTTAACGAAGTCGATGGCCCGGTCTTCAAAATGCGCAATGACCCGCGTTGTACGGTTGTAGGCCGCTGGATTCGGCCGTTGAGCCTGGACGAACTGCCGCAGTTGTGGAATGTTTTGCGGGGGGACATGTCCCTCGTGGGACCACGCCCGCCTCTTCCTTCCGAAGTAGACCAGTACGAGCCTTGGCAACGCCGCCGTCTGCGGATGCGGCCGGGACTCACCTGCCTCTGGGCCCTGGAGGGCCGCAGCCAATTACAGTTCAATCGCTGGGTAAAGCTTGACCTTCTTTATATCGATAACTGGTCGGTATGGTTGGACGTCAAGATTCTGCTGAAGACGATCCCCGCGGTACTTTCGAGCAAAGGCGCACACTAGCCCGTTTTGTCATGGCTTTCGGTAGGCAATAAGGGTCTCGGGGTAGAATGTCACTCGGCACCCACACACCCTCCCCCCCGGAAATAGCTGGCCAAGCTGGCTTTCGGTCAGCAGGTACAAGTTCTCATAAGGCGCTCTACCCAGGCTGGCCACCAAGCGGCGCTGCCAACTCTGCGGAAGAAATTGAACGAACGGCAGATGGTAGTGGGGTTCGACCGGGTACCACAGATTAGGCGTGGTCACGAACCAGCCGCGCCCTACGCGGGCTACTTCTGCCGCAAAGCGCTGCTGAGACTTGCGCCCTGGGAGATGCTCAATGACTGCATTGGAATAGACGATATCGAAACTCTTATCGGGAAATGGTAGAGCACAGCCATCAAAGACTGCTGCTTTCACGCCTGCGTAAGTGTCTCGGTAGTCTCGTACTTCGGAGAATGATATGCCCCCGCCGGTGACTTGGTCGCGATGCTCGTACTCGCTCTCAAACTGTTCCGGAAGCGCGTGGTGCGGGCTGGAGGCGCCCACATTCAGAATCCGCATGGCTGGCGCCGGTTGCAGCAACTGAAGGAAAAGCTGGAACTTCCGCTCTCGTGATTTGCGGTGCAGGTAGATGAATAGCCTGTTCATCGCTAGTATTTAGGTTATGGCATCGGCTCTCGACTGTCCATCAGGCGTCCTCTCAACGCATCGCGATCGGAGCGGGTGTTAAGATTCCTCTACCGAAACGAATCTCGCATTGTCACTAAACTCGCTTTTCACTTGCTCGTCTTATGGTCTCCATCCTCATCACGACATTTAACTCGGCGCACTTTATCGAGAAGTGTTTGGAGTCGGTGCAATGCCAGTCATATCAGCCACTCGAAACAATTGTCGTCGATAACGCTTCGACCGATGGAACTCGCGAACTGTTGTCGAGGCGAGCGTCTGGAATCAGTGGAATCAAGGTCTTCTTGAACGATGCCAATGTCGGGTTTGCTGCAGGCCAGAACCAGGCCGCGCGATCCGCCCAGGGCAATTGGCTGTTATCCCTCAATCCCGACGTCATTCTGAGTCGGAACTTCGTCGCAGAAGCCGTTTCTCTTGGAGAAGTGAATCCCCAGGTTGGTACGGTGTGCGGCAAACTGTTGCGCTGGGATCCCGGTGGTGATCCGGAATTCACCAAGATGATCGACTCAACCGGAATCTTTTTTCTGCGTAACCTCCGCCATCTCGACCGCGGGGCGGGAGAAGCGGATCAGGGTCAATTCGATCAGGCGCAATACGTGTTCGGCGCCACCGGTGCGGCCGCCTTATATCGCCGCGGTATGCTCGATGACATCTCGGTAAACGGCGAATTCTTTGACGAGCAATTCTTCGCCTACCGGGAAGACGCCGATCTGGCCTGGCGGATGCAATTGATGGGATGGCACTGCTTGTACACGCCCCGCGCGGTTGGTTGGCACGTGCGCCGAGTGACCCCGGAACGTCGCAAGGAACTGCCTTCCGAGATCAACTGGCATTCCATCAAGAACCGCTTTCTGATGCGCGCCAAAAACATCTCATGGAGACTCTACGCCTCGTGTTTCGTCCCCACGACTTGGCGTGATGCGCAGGTGATTGGCTATTGTCTGTTGATCGATCGAAAGATGGCGTCGGCTTTGGCAGAGGTGTGGAGATCGCGAGAGGGGCTGAAACAGAAACGACAGATCATCCAAGCCCGCCGTCGGATATCCGACGCGGATCTTCTACCTTGGTTTTCTGGCAGGCACGTCAGCCTGCCCTTTAGTCCACCCGCCGATTTGCAAACCAGACCCCGGGAAGACTCTCAGGCGAGCATTTCGGCAAAGAGCCGTTCGTACTGATCGACAACTTTTTCCCAGCTGTAGACCTCTCGAGCAACCTGTTGTGCCCGCTCGCGGAAGGCCGTGAGTTGTTCAGGCGCCGCAATCAATTCTTTTATTTTGGTCGCCAACTCACCCTTTTCGGCGCGAAACGAGATCCCGCAATCGCGCACCGTTTCGTGATTCGCAGGCGTATCGAGATAAAGAATTGCATTGCCCGCTGCCATGGCCTCGACGAGCGCAGGGTGAATTCCCCCAATCTCGCCGGCGAAGACAAATACTCCCGCATTTCTCTGCAAACTCCAATAACTATCGCCGTAGACGGGCCCGGTGAAAATGACCCGGTTGTCGGCCAGGGATTGCAGTTGACGAACGTAAGCAGGTTGATAGTTGTTGCCCCCCACAATCACCAAAGGCCAATTGGTCCCCAAAGACCGGTAAGCTCCAATAACGAGTTCCGGATTATTTTCCGGTTCGAGCCTGGCAACATACAGGATGTACCGCCTGCTCGAGAGCCCGAACGATCCAAGATGGTTGGTGTTAGTAGACAGTGGCTCAGCCCCGTAGCCAATCATGTCCGACTTCTTTCGGTACCGGGTCCGGTAATACTGCTGCACGACAACTGCGTCGGTGACCAATCGGGTGGGAGTAAAAACTGAAACTGCCTCGCAGAGGTGCAGAAACGATTGCCCCAGAAAATTCCATTTGCGGCGTTTGCGGTCAAGGCCATCCACGTTCAGGGCCGTCGGTTTTCCGACGATCCTGGGAATCCATGCAAACGGGCTATTGGCAACATTGCAGATGAGTACTGCTTCCGTCTGCGTAAACAAGACGTGCAGGACCGAGAGGAACGTGTGAAACACGGTATCAAAATATTTGTGCGAAATGGTCGGCAGGATCACTCGCCGAATGCGGCGGTCGTAGGTGTCGTCGGGTGCGGTAAAGGGCTTGCGACAATAAACGACCACGTCGTAGCCCCGCTCGACCAGGCCCTTCGACAACTGATCGGCGAGCGTCTCAAATCCACCGTAGCGGGCAGGAATGCCTCGCGTTCCCAGAATCGCGACTCTCATAAAATAGCTGCAGTGCCTTGGTCGTTCAACATCATAACGCCCGTCCGCCTCTCGCCCGTGACATTCCTGTTAGCTCAAGTGAGTCAGTGTTGCGTTAGCTCCACCCCGCGAACGCAAACCCAGAGCTGTCCGATTGGGGAACTCTACCGTGGAAAAGCTCAGAGTCTGGGCGTTAGGTCACAGTACCCGATTCTCGCCGTATCGTCGGGCAAAGACTCTCTGTAACCGGCTACAAATCTCTGCCCTTCGAGGCGTAATGCCAGGCAACGTGCAAATAGCCTCTTACACTGTCACGGACCGATATGCCTGCCGGTCCAAATCCCACTAACGACAGCATGGCGCGAAGGAAGAGTCCCGCCGCGATCCCGATTCGCAAGACCGTCACCTCCAAAGGGCTGTGATGTTTAACAAAATATCGGATTAGATTTCGATACCAATAGGACTGGCGGTCAGAAAACGAAAGCTTGCTCACACTGTGAGCGCCGACGTGCCTGAAGACTGCATCGGGACAGTAGACGACCTTCCACCCTCCATTCCGGAGGCGCCGACAAAAGTCAACATCTTCAAACCACACGGGAAAGAAGCTCTCATCGAAACCCTTGTTCGCTTCCCACGCTTGCTGTTTTATCGCAAGACAAGCGCCAGCGGGCTGATCCACTTCTTGAAGAGTTCGATAATCAAGATCCAAACAACGATAGCGCACATTCCATGGGTTGCCGGGCCACAGACGGTTCAGAAGTAAAACTTCAGCCAGCATACTTCCAAGGCTAGGAAACCTGCGGACCATGAAGCCCCTCTGGGGCATGCCTTCTTCGTCTACCAACAGTCCGCCGGCAGCTCCCACGTCATCCTTGCTAAGGACCTTAGCGAGTTGGTCGAGTGAGCCAGCTGACGCGACAGTGTCGGGGTTAAGAATCACAAGGGTTGACCCTTCGGCAGCCTTCACCGCTTGGTTCACTGCCGCTGCAAAACCCACGTTGTGAGAATTGATTAAGAGGTCAACCGCCAGCGGCAGACTCCGAACCACGCCAACCGAGCCATCTTGTGAATCGTTATCGACAACCACCACTTTCCATTCTGCGAACGGCGCCAGCGCTTGCAGGCACTGTGCAATACACCCAGCGGAATTGTGAGTAACGATCACGACCGTGCCTCGGACCATGTTGGCTTCGGATTATAGCTTCTGCCCGCCGGTTCTCTCTGCACTGCGGTGCTTGCAAATGCCTAGCACGAGTGTGTTCCCCACACGAGGTTGCGTTTGACACCGACCAAGATAGGCAATACTTTAGGGTTGAGGGTATATTGATCGGTGGGCGAACTCGTTCGAGACACATATCGTTATCGAGAACTGATTTGGGCTCTCGCGCAGAAAGAACTGCGGGTTCGTTACAAGCGCTCTCTTCTGGGTTTTCTCTGGGCATTGCTTAATCCGGCCCTCATGATGCTGGTTCTTACACTCGTCTTTGGCACGATCATGCAATTCCCTATCCATCATTATGCAGTGTTCTTGTTGAGCATGTTGCTGCCGTGGACGTTTTTTTCCCAATCCCTGGCCTATTCTGTGGAATCGATTGTCGGCAACGCTGACCTGCTCAAGAAAGTAAGGGTCGCTCGGCTGGTTTTCCCGATTGCCTCCGTGGTCTCCAATATCATCAACTTCCTGCTGTCACTAATCCCGCTGATGCTCTTGATCGTTCTCATGCGCTTTCCTTTGCATTGGACATGGTTTTACCTTCCAGTCCCGATGCTCGGACTGTTTCTTTTCACCCTGGGCGCGGCCTTTTTCTTCGCGACAATCAACGTTTTCTATCGCGATGTCAGCCATATCGTTCAGATCCTGCTTTCGGCATGGTTCTATTTTTCGCCCATTATTTATTCCCTTGATTTCGTGCCAATGAAGTACCGTTGGATTTTTCGCATGAATCCGTTGTTGTACGTCTTAAACGGATTTCGGTTGGGTATCTATTACGGGATAATGCCATCGTTGCAATCTACGGGATTGTCTGTAGCTTGCGGCGCCGCTTCATTGGTGATCGGCTTTGCGATATTCCGGAAATACCAGAACTCGTTTGTCTACTACGTCTAGAAGACCGATGCTCCAATCGACTCAACCTATTCAGTTCGAAAATGTGGTTCAACGCTTCCGTGTTATCCGGGAACGCCACGACACCTTACGGGAGGCTTTCGCACAAATCAGAAAGCGGCAAACCACCTATCACGAGTTCGAAGCAGTAAGCCATGTCTCGTTCGACATCGCAAAAGGAGAGGTGGTCGGCATCATCGGTCGCAATGGCTCGGGAAAAAGCACGATTCTGAAACTCGTTGCGGGAGTCTATACTCCTACCTCGGGACGGGTGCTGGTCCAAGGAAGTATTGCTCCACTCATCGAACTGGGGGCGGGCTTTCACCATGAGCTCACCGGTCGCGAAAACATTCTTCTCAACGCCCTGCTTCTGGGGTTAACAAGGCGACAGGTCCAGCAGCACGAAGCGCGCATCATCGAGTTTGCAGAGCTCGGCGAGTTTATTGATTCTCCCATTAAACAGTACTCCTCCGGTATGTACATGAGGCTTGCCTTTTCGGTTGCCACTGAGGTGGATCCGGATATTTTGATTATCGATGAGATATTGGGGGTGGGCGATGCCGGTTTTCAACAAAAATGTTTTGAACGTATTCGGAAGTTTCGGGATGCTGGAAAGACGATTGTGATGGTCTCTCATGATTTGGGCACGTTGAGTACCTTCTGCTCTCGCTTGCTCTTGATTCACCATGGGAAACTGGTTGATGAGGGAGGACCTCCCCGCGTGATCCGCCGCTACCATGAACTTCTTGCCAGCCCTCAGCCAGTCATGGTTTCCTGATTCAATATTGCGGGCGTCCCGCGGTACAGGTGAGATACTTAACCGCTTCCGGGCAGCCACGACTCAATGAGCGGAGCCGCTCCTTGTTGCAGCGCAGCTTCTAAAGCGATCGGGGGGCAGCATGGAAAAGGAGCAGAATCGCTCGCCCGCTGGCATCGTGAAATGCACATAGCCTTCGTAGTTCCGCGTTTTTATCCGTACAAGGGAGGCTACGAGAACTACATCTTATCGCTGGCGGAATATTTTGGTTCTGTCGGCGAGCGCGTCAGTATTTTTACTACGACGGCGTGCGACTTGGAATCGTTCTGGCTCGATGGATTTCGTAGTTTTCCAGCCGGCAAGGAGCTGTACCGGTCCGTGGAAATCCATCGGTTTCCAATTTCGCAACATCGCTGGAGACGGCGAGCCTCTCGCCTCCTGAGCCTTCTTCCCGACTGGCGTCTGAAAGCGCGCTATTCTCGTGGTGGGTTTTCCGTTCGGGGGCTTTCCGAAGCTCTAAGAGAGGCATTGCCAGACCTGATCCATGTAGGACCCCTTCCCTACAATTGTCTGATGTACGCCGGCATTGCCGAAGCTTGGCGTCGCGGGATTCCCGTCCTGACGACCCCGTGCACCCACTTTGGACAGGATCAGAACGACGAAATATCACGCCATTACGTTCAGCCTTTCCAGATCAAAATGCTGAATGCCTGCAATCACGTCTTGACTCTCACGCGATCAGAAGCGCAGAGTCTGATGAACCTCGGCGTTTCGCAGGAGAAATTGAACTTTTCGGGTGCCGGCATTGACCCCCAAGAAGTAAACGGGGGAAATCCAAGCCATGTTTCACGCAAATACGGGATCACTGACCCTATCGTCCTTCATTTGGGAATGAGGGCGCCCGATAAAGGCAGCATTTGCGTTGTAGAATCGATGAAGATCTTATGGGCTAGAGGGGTTCGGGCGCATCTTGTGTTGGCTGGCCCCAGTCTTTCATCGTTTGACGATTATCTTTCGCGGCAAACATCGACCCGTGAACCAGTTCTTAGCCTCGGGGTAGTGGACGAACAGGAAAAGCAGGATTTGCTGGCCGCGAGTGTTATGGTAGTGCAGCCTTCGCGAGTCGAGTCATTGGGGTTGACCCTGCTTGAGGCCTGGGCAAATGAAAAACCTGTGATTGCCGCGGACATCGCCGTCTCAAGGGAGCTTGTGGAAACCGGACGTGATGGACTGCTGGTGCCCTTCGGAGACGCACATGCCCTCGCGGACGCGATTGCAAAATTGTTGCGAGAGCCGGAATCTGCAAGGCTGATGGGAGAACATGGAAAGGCGAAGGTTCTGCGGAACTTCGTCGCAAGCCAGATTCTGCAACGTGTCGCGCCCCTGTTTTCGACGAAGGCTCCCGTCGAACCGTAAAATGAGCGAGGAGAGCGGATGGGTAACGGAAGTCTCGGCGAGCAACCAGATCTTCCCCATTAAGTCAAAACTTTCTTCCTTAGGGGCAGTTTTGCGAGAGGAACGGCATAATGCCAAAACGCGCACTGATTACAGGAATTACAGGTCAGGACGGGTCCTACCTGGCCGAGTTCTTGCTGGATAAAGGATACGAGGTGTTTGGAGTGGTCCGGCGCAGCAGTGTGGACAATTCTGATCGCCTTGCTCACCTGGCTGAAAAGCTCACGTTTCTGCAAGCCGATTTGCTGGACCAAAGTTCATTAATTACAGCGCTTCAAGCGGCGCGTCCAGATGAGATCTACAATTTGGGAGCCCAGTCGTTTGTGCCCACTTCGTGGACTCAACCCGTGCTGACGGGCGAATTTACTGCGCTCGGCGTGACACGTATTCTGGAGGCAATGCGCTCCGTGGCTCCGTCTGCTCGTTTCTATCAAGCCAGCAGCAGCGAGATGTTCGGGAATCCCAAAGAGACTCCTCAGCATGAGCTAACGCCTTTTTACCCCCGCAGCCCTTATGGTGTCGCCAAAGTATATGGTCACTACATCACCGTCAACTACCGGGAAAGCTATGGGCTGTTTGCCTGCTCTGGAATCCTGTTTAACCACGAATCCCCGAGGCGTGGTGTGGAGTTTGTGACGAGAAAAGTCACACGCGAGGTGGCTCGGATAAAGCTGGGGTTAAGCCATGAATTGCGGCTGGGAAACCTGGATGCAAAACGGGATTGGGGTTTTGCCGGGGATTACGTCGAAGCCATGTGGTTGATGCTTCAACAAAATGAACCGGATGACTATGTGGTGGGCACCGGTGTGGCTCATTCGGTGGCCGATTTCGTGAAGATTGCCTTTGAGAGTGCCGGACTGGAGTGGCAAAGATTTGTGAGGACCGATCCAGCCTTCCTCCGGCCAGCGGAGGTCGACCATCTGCGCGCGGACGCATCCAAGGCCACACAGAAGCTAAGGTGGCGGCCTAAGGTCTCCTTTGAGGATTTGATTGCGATGATGGTCGAGCAGGACGTGCACCGGCTTAAGAACGGGCTTTCGGACTACGCTGCGGTCGCGGTGACTCGAAGTTGAGGCGAGTTCGGATCACAGGGCTTTGGAAAGATTCAGCCGTGGCGATGGCGGCACGATTTGTTACTAAACTTATCTTGATGAGCTGGAATATGCGCTCCGAAGCGGCAATTGAGAAGTCATTTCTCGTATGAGTTCGCTGCGTGTCGAAATATGCAATGAACGATTTTTGCCACGCTTTGGTGTGGACAGGTTACTCGTGTTATTGGCCCAACATCTGGTTCAATCGGGCCACGAAGTGGATTTCGCGTGCTTGCGTTGCGACCGTGCAATACTCCTGCCTATCGCCCGCGACATAAAAATAATTGATGTGCAACCTGGCCTCGATGTGGCCGGAACTGAGGCGGCAGTGTTGAAAGCAATAGCCCTCCACTGGGAGCAACACTGCCCCAATATTGTGGTGACCGGTGGCTGGCCATTTTTCGAGACTGCAGCGTCGGCTGGGAAATTCGGGGTTAAGAGCATTTTCATCGATGCCGGCGCCGTAGCCCAGGACGCCTTACCAAGTACGCTCTCGCTGATTCAACGGGAGCTGCGACGCATCCGGCAACTCGCACTTCCCTTCTTTGATCGTGTCCTCCCAATCAGCGAGTTTATCCGTTCTTCCCAAACCGAACCCGACAGAGGTTCTGCCCAGGGGACCAGCACAGTATTGCTGGGGGCGGACCATTTGGCTTTGGGCATCATCGGCGCCGAGCAGCCAGGCGAACGCCACTCTCTCGGTGCACCGCCCCGGGCGGGTAAGCAAATCTTGTTGCTCGGTCGTTTTGAGTCGCATGGGTACAAGAATTCGCCTGCGGCTTACGAGCTGCTGCGGCTGGTTCAGCAACGAGTCCCTGAGGCTCGCCTTCTGATCCTCGATGCCGGAGAGGACTGCCATGTTCCACCGGACCTTGCCTCGTCCGTTATGCTCCTGGGCACTCCTGACGACTTCAAGCTGCAGGAGATCATGCGGGAGTGTGAGGCTGGAATAAGCCTGTCCTTATGGGAGGGCTTCAACCTGCCTTTGGCCGAGATGCAGTGGCTAGGCCGGCCAGCGTTGGCCTTCAACGTAGGAGCGCATCCCGAGATCATTGCCGACCCCTGGCTGCTCTCGGAGAACGTCGCCGAGATGTCGGCAAAATTAGTGACCGTGCTCAAAGGCGAGATTCCCCTCGATCTGGCTCCTCGGTTCGCGGCCTTTCGCAAGCGTCGACCCTGGAAACTCACGCTCCGGGCGTGGGAGGACCAGATTGTCGAACTGGCCGCTGAGACCCAAATCGAGGTGCGGGAATCCCCGCATCCGTCTCAGGCGCGTCGCGTCGTTCTGGCGGATATTACGAACGCCTCCCTCGACCCGGCCAATCCTGGGGTCATTCGGGTAACCAGGCGGCTTAGCTCAGAGTTACAACAGCATCCGGCGCTGGAAATCGTATTTGCCGCCTGGAATCCCGATTCTGGCGACTATGTTTTCCTCGATCAAACGCGGCGGCGTTTTCTGGAGGCATTTGGAGGGCCTAGGGACGGGCTGGGAATGGTTGCAGATGGCATGCAAGAACTCAACATAGGCCAGTTCATCGCCAGGCTGGCTGTCGGCCGCTCTCAGCCTCCCGTGCTCCTTATTGCCGGAAGTGTTGCTTGACGGGCATGCGGCAGCGCGCATCAATTGGGCACGGGCACGTGGCTTCAGGTCGGCAGCGGTTCTCTATGACTTGATTCCCGTCTTCCACAAGGAACTCTGCGGCTCCAACGTAACGACTGGGTTTCCCAGCTATCTGGAAGCATTGACTCAGATTAACGCGGTGTGGAGCATTTCGCAGTTCACCCTGAGCGAGTTTAGCCGCTACGTTGAGGGGATCGGCCGAAGCATACCACGCGTCCACGAAGCGGTTATTTTGCCGGGACAGTTCGGGGAACGGCCAAGAAATGAGATTGCACCCTCTGATTCTAACTCTGAAATTCGTATGCTTTGCGTTTCAACACTGGAGCCTCGCAAGAATCACCGCCGACTGCTTGAGGCATTTCAGATGTTGCGAACTCGTCGGCCCGACCTGCCTTTACGCCTGATTCTGGTGGGCAATCGGTATGCCGGTGCTCCAGAGCTTGCCGAGCTCATCCTATCCGCGAGCAAAGAGGATTCCAGCATCGAGTGGTGTGGAATTGTTGATGATGACCGCCTTGCCCGTGAATTTATGAACTGCGCATTCACGGTCTACCCTTCACTAGTCGAGGGATTTGGATTGCCGATACTTGAAAGCCTATGGATGGGGCGCCCTTGCCTTACCCATCACGGAGGAGTGATGCAGGAGTTGGCGTCCGGAGGTGGTTGCGTCACAGTAGATATGACAGATGTTATTGCAATTTCGCGTTCGCTTGAACTTATGGCAACCGATGGGACTCTGCGCCGGAAATTGCGGGACGAGGCAAGAAATCGCCAGATCGCCACGTGGCAGGAATATGCGTCCGAAATCGCTCAACGGCTGATGAAACTCTAGAATCTAATGACTGTGACCCACAGCCCAACCCGTAACCCGGCCGAGGTCCTGAACGCGCTGGTTGCTGCCGAAATTGAAGTGATCCGGTCACGCGACCCGGAACTTGCATCAGCTCTGGAGCATGCGCCACCCCTGGGTCCTGAGCCAGTGTCCCAGGGCCAGGAACCAGAATTGGCAGTTCCGCATGGGCCTGTTTACCGGTCTGTGAGGAAGGCTTACCGAGCCTTGGATCGTGTGGGTGCGCTTCGTCCGTTGCTGAATCCGCTACGTCTTAGAGTCTTACAGCTCCGAGCTCAACGGCAAGATCGACGGCAGCCAAAATCGCTGAGAACAGCCACGTTACTCCGTATCACTCGAAGCTTCACCATCGCCTTTACCATGCGCTCTGGGAGCAACGAGATATGCAATCTTCTAGCGAAGAACGGCTTAGGCAGTCCGAATGAATTTTTTCAGAATCCATTGCCTTCAAATCAACCAGGATTGGTACTTGAAAGCCTGGCTCGCATAATTAACCAACACCAAGTGGACGGAATATTTGGTTCGAAAATGTCTCACGACCATCGTGCCAGGCTGGATGAACAGTTGCGCAGCGCGATTCCAGGCTACAGCAGGATTGACGACCTGCTGCCCCACCACCGCTGGGTTTGGCTCGTACGGAGAGATAAAATCCTTCAGGCAATCTCGTGGTGCCGCGCTGAAGCCTCTAACCAGTGGATCTCCGGCCAATCCGATGCAGCAAAACCCGGCGAATATGGCTATGATTTTTTTGACATACTTTCTCGCACCATGTTGATTTACGGTGGCGAGCTTGCCTGGGAGACCTATTTTCGCGAGAACTCGATCAAGCCACTCATTGTGGTCTATGAAGATTTCTTCCGGGATTTGGAACATCAATTACGCGAAGCTTATTGACTATCTGGGAGGTCTGCCAGCCGAGCGCACCTCTATGGATACGGGCACCACATTCGAGATACAGAGGAATGAGAAAAGCTATGCGATGCGGCAGCGCTTTATCTCAGATCTTGGCAGGATCGGCGAACAAAGCATGTCCCAACAACTGGGCGAGCCCCTCCACAAATGGGTCCGCTTTTTTTTCGAGCATGGCTGGCGAACGTGAAAGGTGCATTGGTCCGTCACGGTGTGCTTACTGCTCGCGGTAAATCTGAATGTCATCCCAGTAGATCGTTCCAGATCCCTGATTGCGGAAAAGGTGGATCCTGAGCGTCGGCTTTGTGGCTGTTACGGTTTCCGAAAGGAGTTGCCAGCCAGGGCGGGGATTCACAATTGAGGAAAAAGTAGCAACATCAGTGCCCGCATCGTAAATTGCCATCTGCGCCGTGGCGGTTGTGCCCACCGAACCGGAAACCCATGCGGATATCGTATAAGTCGTGCCGGGTTGCAGTCCGGTAACATCTTCGTACACACTGCCCTCTCCTGCGGTCTCCGCGAGGCTTTGCCTGCCGGCATGAGCTTGAGCGGTAGTCACAGTTACCCGAACGTCTTTGAAGACTGCCCATGGCACGAGATCACGCTCCTCGAAGCTCGGGTTCCCGAGAGCGTTTTGCAGAGGGATCTCTGGGCCGACGACCGAAGAAGTGAGCCCGAAATCACTTTTTGAGGAGCACAGGATGAAGCGATCCAGATAGTGGCACTTTCCCGGACCGGTAGGGCCTCGCCCGATGAGCGCGGCCACAGATGGAGTTACGACGTAGGCGGAATCCGGCGACAATTTCCGCTCCGTCAGGGCCGTTATCGATTCAGTGCATTCTCGATCCCGGGCTGCCTCGGTGTAGCGGGCTGAGCTGTAGCTGTTCGTGCGCATTTTTTGGCTCACTGCCAAGAATCCAAAAAAGCGGTAACCGAATTCACCACCCGGCGATGCGGTACCACCGCATTGCCATGCGGGTAGGACGATTAGATTCTCGTGAACCGAGCCGAGCCTCGACCAAATTGCCGATTTCAAAGGCGTGGGATGGGGTCGATTGACCTCCGTGTGTATCGACCGGCGCAACGGGCTCATGTCTGCCAACTGAAGGACAAGTATGCCTGCAATCAGTAGATTCGTACCGGACTTCCCCAACAATAAAAACGGAGCGACCAGTAAGGCAGTAAGAATGGCATAGTAAGGAAGCCAGAACAACCGCCCTGTCGCCCGCAGCGGCGCGAGCAGGCTGGATACTCTTTCTCTTCCATCCAGATCGATAAGAGTTGAAGATCCTAGCGTCACCTTCGTGGACAGAGCCATGAGGGTAAGAAATAAGCAACACAGCAATAGAGGATAAAGCGAGCGGACATCGGGTGGGCGCAGTTTGCCTCTCGAATACAGCACCAACCCAAGATTGATGACCGCCAGCAATAGCACACCTGCTCCTAAGTAGTTGTAGCCTTCGTACTGGCCCCCGGTAGCTTGGTGTAAAGAACGAAGTATCCCCGATGGATAGCCTCCTGGGTCGATGGGCGAAAGCAAGTTCATCGAGTAGTACCGGTAACCGCTATTGACGTAGCCACGACCGCCGGGAATGATAAAACCCACCGAGTAAGCCACTCCAATGCACGTCACCAACAACGCGACCATAACAATGGCGGCTTGCGGCAGTGTTAGCCTGCGTCTCCAAAGCAAGCTGGCAACGGCTGCCGTCAGCAACAATAGGACTTGAATTGCGAGGTATGGGTTAATGCCGACCGCGACTCCGGCCAAAAGAACCGCAGCCCACGCAAAGTGGCGCACTGGAGTAACCCCTCGCTGCGCCCAGAAGAACACGAGAAGTGCCGCAATCAGCAACCAATGATTGCTCAGCGAATAGTGCCCAGAAAATCGAAAATTAAAGGGCGGCGAAACAAGAAAAAACAGGCTGGACAACACGATCCCCAGCAGACTTGAACCGAGAAAAAGGCGTAGTAATCTCAGAGCGAAAAAGTACTGCAAGGCGCAACATAACACGATCTCAAGACCAAAATACTGACACGGTTCAGGCAGGATCGGGGATAAGGGCTTGAGCGCAAGGGCAAGGAGGGGGTTTAGGTCCAGCAGGGCAACCGACTCGCCATAAGGGTAGCCGATCCTGTCGGTGAAGGTAAGAGGCCAATGGAGATGCGGGTCCTGCCGAAATAGCTCCCAACCAATGTAATGATATGCTGGATCGGGTGTGAGCCAGTCCACGTTACGAGGATTCAGCGGCCCCGGTCCCATCACCACCAGCGAATAAACCAGACCCACTACGCAAGCCAGCGCCAAATCAAACCACACCGATTCTGCCCATGCAAAACGAAATGCCCGCAGCGCTCTGTCACTTGGCGCAGTATTTTCCTGAATTTGCCGGGCAGCGGCGCCTACGAGTGGTTTTATTTGACCAAGTTCCATAAACGTTTCCCGATCATCCTACAACTCTCGGTCGCTCCTTGCGGAGTAGTAAATTGTGGTCTGCCGTTTTTCCCGCGATTCATGAAAGCACCGGCCGCAACATCGCCTCGTTCTCTTGGATCCAGCGATGAATTTCTTCGAGCGTTCTCCTGGGATTGTTTTTCGGGGCCCAGCCCGTACGCCTCGCCACCTTGGTATTATCGGTGACGAAGATCGCGATGTCCGCTGGCCGTTCTTGAACGGTGCTGCTGATTTGAATTGTCCGGCCGCTGATTTCGCGGCACAGCTCGGTGGTCTCAAGCAAAGATAAACTGCTGTCCAATCCGCCCCCGACGTTGAGCACATCTCCATCCAGACTGTCAAAGTTCTCCAGTTCATACTTGACTAGACGCAGAAGATCATCGACGTGCAACAAATCCCGCACCTGCTTGCCGGTTCCGCCAAAGCCGATGTATTCTATTTTTTTCTGGAAGTAGTGGGCCGCCATCCATAACACAAACACGCCCTGGTCAACCTTTCCCATCTGCCAGGCGCCGGTGAGCACTCCACAGCGGTTAACGATCGCCTTCAAGCCGAACGCTTCGCGGTACTCTTCGATCAGCATCTCCGACGCCAGCTTGGTGGCGCCGTATAGCGAGCGTGTTCCCTGAACCGAGAATTCTTCACTTACCCCGGCTGCACTTGCGCCGGGCTCCGATTGCTCTGGTGCCAGGGAAAAGCGGGTGGCTTGCTCAACCAGGCGCAGTCGCTTGATGGCGGGTATCGAATAGACCCGGCTGCTCGAGAGGAATAAAAGTCGCGCCCCGGTCTGCCGGCAGAGTTCAAGAACATTGATCGTACCCATCAGATTGGTTTGCAGCACATATTGGGGAGACGTCACCCCAGCTAGTACTGCGGGTTCAGCTGAGCAATCAATTACGATTCCAGGCGTGCCGAAAGCACCAGGGTCCAGGTCCGAAGCGCTGCGGATATCGCCATGAACGAAACGAATGTCGTGGTCGCGCAATCTCGCAAGGTTCAGTTCGGAGCCGCGGCGGCGCAGGTTGTCGAAGCAAACCACATCCCACTGCGGAAACTCGGACTTCAGTCCAATGGCGAGAGAACTGCCAACAAACCCAGCCCCTCCCAGAACCAGCAGGCGCTCAGTCATTCGAGTTGTCAGTGGCGGCGTTCCATGAAGGTTGAAGAGGCTGGCGCAACCTCGGAGTGAGCCGTGACTTCAGAGTCCG
Source organism: uncultured Acidobacteriota bacterium (assembly GCA_963759395.1). Taxonomy (GTDB): domain Bacteria; phylum Acidobacteriota; class Terriglobia; order Terriglobales; family Acidobacteriaceae; genus CAVWZH01. The sequence continues at coordinate 2,943,611 of CAVWZH010000007.1, forward strand.
TGTGACCAACTTGCGGGATATGTTGACCCGTTCGATAGTCGCCCCTCGAAAGATGTGCTTCCAGCCAGACATAGAGAACGATAAACAGGTACCGGCTGCCCATCTCCTTGATCTTTAGCTTGGAAATTCCCGCTTTCCGGTTGTACCAGCGAATTGGAAATACAGAGTAAGAGTACCCTCGGGTGATCGCTTTAAGTGGCAGTTCGACGGTGAGATTGAAGTGATGACTCAGAATCGGCTGGACGCCGTCGATGACCCGACGCCGATACAACTTGAAAGCGTTGGTTACGTCGTTATATCGGAAGCGGAAAATCACCTTAATGAACCAATTCGCCATACGGTTCAGCAAGAGTTTGTGGGCGGGATAGTCCACCACTTTGGAATCGCGCATAAAGCGGGAACCAAAGGCGCAGTCGTAGCCTTCTTGCAGTCGGCGATATCCCGCCACCAGATCCTCGGGATCGTCTGAGCCATCGGCCATCACGATCGCGACAGCATCCCCAGAAAATTCGGCCAGCCCCATACGAACCGCGAAGCCGAAACCATTGGGTGGCCGGTTATTGACGTACCTCACTGTGGGAAACTCTTGGGAGAGTTCCGCACACAAGCCCAGCGTGCCGTCACTGCTATTGTCGTTGACGATCACGATCTCGTGCGGAATCTGGTGCCGAGCCAGAGTCAGCACGATGTCTCGCACGGTGGAGTCTAAAGACCCGTGTTCGTTATGGGCGGGAATAACGACTGAAAGTTTCATTGCGCTTGTACACCTCAGATTAGCAGATCACCCTCGCCGCTGATAACCAATCTCCAGTAGGTGATGCCTAGACTCGCTAGGCCCTGGCCCCGGTCCGCTGGTGTTGCCCCAGCCGTTTTTCCTGGGCGTCATGAATCTCTTCGAGAATGGCTCTCAGGTTATAGGTATACCGCCAGCCGGGATAGTGCCGCTGGAATTTGCCGACGTCCGAGATATACCAAATGTGGTCTCCCGAGCGGTTCTCCTCCTTATAAGTGTAATTCAGCTTCTTGCCCGCAATCTCCTGGCATAGTGCAATCGCCTCCAGAATGGAGCAATTGGAATGGCGCGAGCCACCCATATTGTAAGCCTCACCCGCTCTCGGAACGGCGTAGAACTCGGCAAAAGCCGCAATCAGATCGCGGCTGTGAATGTTGTCTCGCACCTGCTTCCCTTTGTAGCCGAAGATCGTGTATGGCTTCGAGGTAAGAGTGCATTCCATGAGATAAGCCAGGAATCCGTGCAGTTCAGCGCCGGAATGGGCGGGTCCAGTCAAGCAGCCTCCGCGAAAACAGGCGGTCTTCATATCGAAATAACGGCCGTATTCCTGAACCAGCACGTCCGCCGCGACTTTGGAGGCGCCAAAAAGCGAATGCTTCGAGTCGTCGATCGACATCGACTCGTCAATTCCCCTCTCGTACTTATGGCCCAGTTCAATCTCCCAACGCGTGGTGCCTTCGACTAGCGGGAGCCGATTGGGCGTGTCTCCATAAACCTTGTTGGTCGACATGAAGATAAATACCGCCGAGGGACAGAATTGCCGAGTGGCTTCCAAAAGGACAAGAGTACCGTTGGCATTGACGGTAAAGTCAGTATGAGGATCCCGAGCTGCCCAATCGTGAGAAGGCTGGGCCGCGGCGTGGATGATCAGAACGATGTCACTACCATACTGCTGAAAAATCCTTTCAATCGCGGCGCGGTCCCGAATATCGGTATCGAAATGCTGGTATCGGCGCCCATACTTTTCTTCCAGCAGGTTCCTGTTCCACATGGTGGAAGCAGAACCGCCAAAGAAAACAGAGCGCATGTCATTATCGATACCGGCAATCTGGAATCCCTGCGTCGCAAAAAAGTGGACGGCCTCTGACCCGACCAGTCCCGCGGAGCCGGTCACCACAACTGTCTTCACCGCAACCTCCCCAAAAAAGCCAAGCTTAACAGCTGTTGCAGGAGCCTCAGCGCCAAGCGCATATGCACGTCAGCTGAATTGTCTCACACCTTGCAGCGTTGGCTCGCAAAGGGAGTGCCTCGTAAACACGATAATATAGCTTCTGCTGGTTCAGATAGTGAGCGCAAGGAGTGAGTGTGGTTTTTATTCCCCACCAATCCCTATCCAAGAATATCGCAACAGTCGCGATGGATGTTTTGGGAGCGGTCGTCAACCTAAATGAGCTCCTCCCGCCTTTCTCCATGCGTCGTCTGGTCGGAGAACCGCGCTGGCAGATGAGCGGCCGTGATTTTCTCAACACCGGACGGCATTTCGTTGACAAATTAGCTCAAGATGCTGGCCTAACGACGGACACCCGGCTCCTTGATCTCGGTAGCGGTTGTGGCCGGATTGCGATTCCGTTAACAAACATCATTGGCCAGTCGGGCCGATATGTCGGGCTGGAGGCTCAGCGGCTACTTGTTCTCTGGTGCCAACGCCACATCACTCAGGCCTACCCGAACTTCGAATTTCTTCATTGCGACTTGTACAACCGCCTCTACAACCCGCGAGGCGCCCTAAAAGCGGAGGACCTAACTTTTCCATTTGAACAAAATCAATTTAACTTGGTCGTTGCTACTTCCCTGTTTACCCACTTGGAACCCGAGGCGGCAAGGAATTACATTCGTGAGTCATCGCGGGTACTGGAGCCAGGAGGAAGCATGTTTGCTACATTTTTCTTGCTGGAGAATGGCACTCGATCGGTCGACGGCGGTCTGGATTTTCGCCATTCCTATGACGAGGGCGGAAGCGTAAGAGTCATTGATCCTGCGATCCCGGAGAGCGCGGTTGCCTATAGCACAGAGTGGTTATTGCCCGTTTTTCAGGCCTATGGGTTGCGGTTAGCTCCTGCCGTTCGTCTAGGATCGTGGACAGGAAGACAACCCGGTTACTCTGGCCAGGATGTATTGATCATGAAGAAGGATTAGCGAGCTCAATACCAGGTTCGCAGCGCGGCTCGAGAGCGCGCCAACCGCCTTCCAAGTTTCGGGCTCGCCGCGGAAGGCTGCAATTCGTTGAAATGACTCCCGGGTCCGTTATCTACCGGCTCAGTTCCGAATGTAAACTAAACGCTTCTGCCCGAGCCAGAGCAGTGGCGGCGGCGGCGCCCAGGCGAGCGCGCCAGGAAAATTCCGTTTGCAACGTTGGGACCGAAAATAACGCACGCAAACTAGCCAGCGCTTCAAGATACGTGCGATACAAGATAACGCTGCCATAGTGACGGGCCAAACCGACGGCCCATGCCGTCTCAGGCGTCAACACCGGCACGCCACGTCGCAATGCTTCATTCACCAGCGCCTCCGAAACATGCCGATCCCACAGCCACACCAACTTAGCGTCCCGCCAGAAGGCAGGTTCCATCCACTCGTGCCACACAAAGCGAGGTGTTAAGTCAGGGGAAAGATAGTCGTGGACTTGGCTGACCAGTATGGCCACTTCCGCAGGCGGCCATGCAGTGCCGCAGACAATCACCGGCTCTCGAGGATGAACCAGGACCTCCGAGGGCACATCTGGAGCCAACCCTGCTTCCAGCTTGTCAATGGTCCGTGCCTCATCGTATTCGCCGCGGCGCTCACGATTCCGGGCTCCATGCTGCGCCGCCAAACCCGGCTCAACGATGTACCGGCGCATTGCCTCCACCAACTCGGCCGTATCATTTGGGGGGACCAGAAAACCCGATTTGGCATGTTCCACCAGCCCGACGTTGCCCCCGATGCGAGTGGCAATCTGGGCTGTTCCCGACGCAATGGCTTCCAACAGGGTGACCGGCTCGTTCTCCGGCCAAATGGACGTGAGTACAGAAACGTCGGTGCTGCGCAACAGATCCAACAATTCGGCCCGCGACAACCTGCCAACAAATCTCACATTATCGCCTAGCTTGTCCGAACGCAAAGCAGCTTCGACCGCGGGCCGCAGATGACCCTCGCCGGCGATCGTCAGCTGCCAACGCCCCGAGAGTTCCTTTTCCCGCCACAACTGTTCGATCGCCTGAAGAAACACCAGAATCCCTTTGTGTTCCCCTAAGTATCCCGACCAGAGAAATCGGATCGTGCCCTCAGGCGACGGTTCCTTGGGACCGGCAGTTACCAGATCAAGCTCGATGCCGTTGGATAACACGCTCATCAACCGCGCTGGGAATCCAGCCTGCGTATACGCATAAGCCATATATCCGCTGGGTGCAAGCAACTGGTCTGCTTGCGTGACGCACCAAACGATGTAGTCACGCCGCAGCCTCATGGGTAGCGCGACATGGTTTCCGGGCATCACGTTCTGTTTGCAACCGGCGCACTCCTCATGATTCGCGCAGAGACTGCCGTCGGTGCGCAGCCGCGTCTGCCGGAAGCAGAAGCCCCAATGATCATGCAGGGTCACAATGCATCTCCGCGCAGCAGCCTTCGCGGCAGGGATGAGATTGGCGCCCAATCCCATCGCATTATGAAAATGCACTACCTCAATATCGTGGGACGCGACGACCGCTCGCAAACGGCGCGCAGCCGCTGGCCAATAAAAATTAAGGTCTGGATCCAGGGAGCGCAGGGACAGACGATAGACAGGAATCCCCTCGTAGACGTCGAAGCTGAGGGTACCAGCGGGTGCTTCCTCAGATGGCTGCGCGCCCGCTAGCACAACGACTTTGTGCCCACGAGCAGCCAACCCATGCGCCTGCCGAAGGGCAACGATCTCGGCGCCGCCTACGGTATTCGGAGGGAACAGATTGCTTACGACCAGAATTCGATGAGGCATACTTTAAGGAGAACTCGTCGACTGCGGGAGGCGGTTGAGCAACGACAAATCTTTCGCCAGAAATTGGGCACCACGAACCATCGTTGCCGCACCCTGGGAGACAACGAGCTCGTCAGTACGTGGCTGCGGATCAAGATAGGCAAGCGCCAGCCCACCCCACACTTCACCCTGGCCATTACGGATGGAATGCTCGATAATTTGCCCTGGAACGAAGTCACACTGTACAACACGCACGTGAGGATTCGACTTCCAATCGGCACTCAGTATTCCAGCGCGACAATCCGCATTTCCGGAATCATGAATCAGGATCACCATCGGGGTAACCGGACGGTACTGTAGTACGAGGTTGATATCACGCCGCACGCCTTCCGCTGAATGCTGGGCATCAATCAGGACATATTCCAGCGGGATTTGCCGCTTCTGGAAGTCGGCCAGCGCCCGCGGAATCAGCTCTCGGGAAGCCCCTATCCAGAGCTCGGCATTTTGGGGAAGGGCAAAGCGGTCTTTGACTGCTGGCTCGATATCAATGGCCAGGATCCGTTGGCAAAACTGGGCTGCAAGCGATAGGCTTCCGCCATAGTAGACCCCGATTTCCAGAGCGCCTCGAGGGCGAACACGTGCCAGTACGCCAGTGAGCGCAATCCGCTCGCACTCCATCATCTGCCAGTTGTCACGTATTACTCCCGGAAAGAGGAGTTCCTCGTACAAAATTGCACCACCTTCGCGATCGTTGCCGGATCAAACAATCTTCACTAGCAGGCACAACCGCTCCCTCCGGTTAGCCGCCGTAAGCACGACATTTTAGGATGCGACCGCGGTTGGATTCACATTTATCCTCGTAGCATACCACTCTCTTGCGGCGCGCCGTCAGCATGGTTCGCTCGCAAACCGTCAATTCCCGTCTTTTTGGACAGCGTGTATACTTCAACTACCTCAAATCATGATCTCCTACGCCCAGAATTTTGAGGACGTGATTCTCTGGCGCGTGTTCAAGGACGTCAACTGCGGCCGCTACGTTGACGTGGGAGCCTTCCATCCTGAAATCGACTCGATAACGAAGTGGTTTTACGATCAAGGCTGGAGCGGGATAAACATCGAGCCTGTCCCGGAGTCATTCGACGTCCTTAACGCGGCGCGTCCCAGGGATCGCAACATTTGCGCTGCCGCCGGGTCGCAGCCCGGAGTGGCGGAAATGACCGTTTTTCCGGAGTCTCGAGGATTGTCCTCCCTCTGTCCACCAGGAGGCTCGAACTCGAACTCCCAGATGGCTCGGGCGCTGGTGCAGGTAAATGTGCTTCCTCTCCGCCAGATCCTGGAACCATATGCCACCGCGGCAATCCATTTCCTCAAAATCGATGCGGAGGGCAGCGAACGCGACGTGCTCCTCGGTATGGATTTCCACCGCTTCCGTCCCTGGGTAGTTCTTGTAGAAGCGACCGAGCCGCTCACTTCGGTTGCAGTTTCCCAACACTGGATGGAAATCCTGACCGCGAACCGGTATCTTCACGTCTACTTTGACGGCTTGAATGAGTTCTTTGTTGCCGCTGAACACGAGGATCTCACCAGCCGATTCCAAACGCCTCCAAACGTCTTTGACGAGTTTGAACTCGCCAGCACCGTGCGCGAGCGACAGTGGCGGCAGGAGATGGAAACTGTGCTGCGGGCGGACATATCGGCCCTCCAAAAGGACTGTACTGTGCTGCGCACGCAACTCACCTCATCGCAGGAGGAGTGTACCGTGTTGCACACACAGCTCGCCTCGTCGCAGGCGGCAGTGGCCAAGCTTCGCGCCAATGTGAGAGAGCTGTCGGAGGCATTGAAGAAGAGCCGGGAGACGATCGATACCATTTTCCGAAGCAGATCATGGCGCTGGCTTGCTCCCATTCGTGAGTTCAACTTGCGGGTGCGCTCCTACCGCAAGAATCTTCGAATCGCACGGTTTTTCCGATAATTGATCCACGAGAGAATCCGGTTCTATGATAGTCAGTCCGGGAGCCGCCCGGACTGGAGAACGTCCTTCCAATCCAGATACACATCACGAAGGGTCGTTCTTAGGTTGAACTGAGCGCTCCATCCGGTAGCTCGTTTTAGCTTCTGGTTACTACCATAGATGATATCCGGCTCCCCGCTCCGAACTCGATCTTGTTCGACACTGATTCGCACCTTACGCGAGTTGAAGGACTGCAGGATGTCCAAAATGCGCGTCAGAGACACCGCGCGCCCTGAAGCCACGTTGTAGGCTTCACCGGCCTTGCCCTGTCGCAAAAGCAGTTCATACGCGCGCGCGACGTCACGCACATCGCTAAAATCGCGCGAACTATGAATATCCCCTACCGACACGACAGGCGGCGCCAACCCCAATTCGATGGCAGCAAATTGCTTGGAAAAATCAGAGCAGACAAAGTGCGCTGACTGTCCCGGACCGGTGTGGTTGAACGGCCGCGCACGAATCACATGCATCCCAAAGCTCTGAAAGACTTGGCCGCCCAGCATATCGGCGGCCGCCTTGCTCACTCCGTATGGGCTGTTTGGGGCCAGGCAATGCTTTTCGGTAATCGGAAGTTGTGTCCGCTTGACGTTCCCATAAGCGTGGGCCGAGCCTACTAGCAGAACACGAGGGAAAGGTCGAAACATCCGAATCGCTTCCAGCAGGTTCAGAGTACCCCAGAAGTTGGCCTCATATACAGACTTGGCGTCTTCGAAAGAGTCCCGAACTGAAGATAAAGCGGCCAGGTGATAGACCTGCTGTGGTCGAACCTGCTGCACTGCGCTGCGCACGCTGCTGAAATCTCGCAGGTCACAGTGAAGCAATTGCAAACTCGCAGGCAGATCACCCGAGTCTCGCTGCAGAAATGTCCCCCACACTTCGTGATGCCGGGACAAAAGTAAGCTAGACAGGTACCGGCCGACGAAACCAGTTGCCCCTGTAACCAGGATTCGCATTAGCGGTGTACCGTAACCGCTGCGGCGTGGTCGGAACGCTCGTTCTTCACTTCGGGCAGGTGATGGTCCACCATCATAGAGGCGAGCTGCGGCAAGAGGATCGACCACGTCGACCGGAAACCGCTCCCTAACAGTTGGTAAAGCTCGGAGCAGCTCGGCAACCCACGATTTTAGCAGAAACCGATGGGCTCAAAACACTGTACTCGACGGCCCTGCCTTCGGGGGCCTGGCTCGCCCGGCGCATGTTCGTTCTTTTCGCCGGCGCCGAGCTACCGTCCCCAACAGAAAAAGCCGTAACATAGGAAGGCATGCGGACGGACCGGCAGAAGCTCGTTTCTATCATCATACCCGCCCTCAGACGGCCCGATTTGACGCAGCGCTGTATCGATTCCGTACGAAAGCAAGTCCTCCGCGACAGCGAATACGAAATCATCGTTGTCGAGAATGAAGCCCGTCCGGAGACTATATTGCCGGATCCGCTGCCACCAAACATCCGCCGCATCGAACTCGTGGAGAACTATGGAACAACCGGATCGATCAATCGAGGGGTCGCGGACAGTTCGTCAGAATACATTCTCTTGCTGAACAATGATGTGGAGCTGGCTCCGGAATTTCTCGTGACTCTCACCTCCGTCTTGACTGATGCGCAAGAGTACGGCTTCGCCGTCGGGAAACTGATCAACGCCGCTGGTGAGAGGGATCGCCTGGATGGCGTTGGCGATGGCCTTCTCATGGGAGGGGGCGCTTTCCGGTTAGGACACGCCGATTTGGACGTAGGGCAATTTGATGCATCAAGGCGCGTGTTTGCAGGCTGCGGTGCCGCAATTCTCTTCCGGCGCTCGGTGTTCGAGGAAGCAACCGGTCTGGATGAGGACTTCTTCGCTTACCTCGACGACGTCGATTTGACCTTACGCGTTCAGCTGCTCGGGTCCCGGGGAATCTATGTCCCGGCCGCTACGGCCTACCACCTCGGGAGCGCCACTCTGGGCGAAGTTTTCCATCCGAAGATTGTAGAGTGGATGACCCGCAACCAAATACTGTTGGTTCTCAAGAACTACCCCGTTGGCGTCCTCCTTAAATTACTTCCGCAAATTGTCGGCTTTCAACTTCTGTGGTTTGGAATGGTCTTGCGGAGAGGTCGGTTTGTGTCTTATCTCAAGGGGTTGATGGGAGCGCTCCGAGCCCTTCCGAGGTCGTTTCGAAAACGCGAATTATTGAGTCGCCGCCGCATCACCGATGCCGAGTTCTCCAGCCTATTGAAGACCTCGGAAAAACAGGTACTGGAATGGGAAAAAACGCGGCCGGTTGAGTCTCAGTCATCGTTATTGAAGATTTATTTCAGACTGTTTGGGAGGTCTTAAGCGCGCGTGGTTCAGAAGACTTTCGTGCCCCCAAGTAGCGGGCCAGTCCATCCTCCCACGGTGGCATTGAGATACCCAGGGTATTCAATTTCTGCTTGCTGAGCACTGAATAAGGCGGTCGTCGAACCGGGCTGGGGAATTCCGAGGTGCTTACTGGCCTGAGATCTACCGCCAGGTTTTCCAGTTCAAAGATCTTGCGAGCAAACTCATACCAGGAGCATTGCCCTTCCGCGCTGATGTGGTACAGGCCATAAGCGTCGGTCTGCGTCAGTTGGCTTACTGCATTCGCCAGATCGCCAGTGAAAGTGGGAGTCAAAATCTGATCGTTGACAACTCGGATGGGCTGGCCCTCTTTGGCCTTCCTCAGCATCGTCTCTACGAAATTCCCACCTTTCCCGCTACTGCCGGCGACTCCGTACAGCCCGCAGGTGCGGACGACAAAGTGGCGCGTCCAAGTAAAAGGAACCATGCATTCACCCGCTAGCTTGGAGACGCCATAAACATTGAGAGGTTGAGGCAGATCGGTTTCGCGGTAGGGCTGCTGGCGACCTCCATCAAAGACGTAGTCGGTGCTGAAATGAACGAATGCCGCGCCGAGTCGGGAGCACGCCAGAGCCAAGTTCCTGGGACCGGTGGCATTTACGGCGAAGGATGGGGCGGGTTCTCTCTCGCATTTCTCTACGTTATGAAAAGCAGCCGTACTTATGACGGTATCCGGGCCAATCGACTCCAGGACCCGGTCCACCTGCTCGAAGTTCGAGACCTCTATGTCGGTATGGGTTAGGGGCACTACCACAATTTTCTGAGCAGCCAACACGCTGCACAGATCAGTGCCCAGCTGTCCGTTCGCTCCGATTATTGCAATTCTCATAGCCAATAGCGACTCTTGTGATCATCCAGCAGCGGCTGAATCTGAAGGCAGATCAGCCATGCCGATCCAGCGATAGTTTACGCTATAGGAGATGAGGAGTCATTGATCGACAACGCCGAATAGAATGGCCGCCATTTCTCGTAGAAGAGCTCCAGGTTTCGAAGAGGAATTTTCTTTAGTTCGGGTTTCTTTTCGCCGAGCCTCCGCGTGCTTCGACTGCCTCCATGTTGTAGTGATACTGGAACCTGGAGCAGCCGAAAACCGCGCAATCTGGCTTCGAAGCTATAATCCACGTCCATCACGTAGGCCCATTCATATCGATGGTCGATCGGGCCGCAGGCGCGTATCAGTTCCCGCCTGATCAGAACACCCCCGAACGTAACCCAGTCCACGGCACGTGTCTCTTGTAGTGTTGCCCTCGTGACCCCGGCCTCCGTCCCATCAGAACCGTTTATAACCGGCCCATGTAAGTAGCCGATCCGTCCATTATGAAGCGTTCCGCCTGCATACTGAACTTGCAGCGGTTCATCCGCCCCAGACCGAGGGTGATATAAGTTGCAAGCGATCATACCCGCCTGCCGTAAGGTCTCGCGATAATCGAGAAGTGCGTCGTACCACTCGTTTGGCTTATCGCCGGGCATCGGGGTCATGTCAGAATGCACAATGATGACGTCTCTATCGGGAAATTGGCTCCAGCAGTGCTCAAATGCGCGCTCCGGCCCGACGCAGTCGACATCCTGCCACATGAAAAAGTTGAGCCGGCGGCTATCCGGTTCATCGAGGCGAAATTTGGCCCGGATCTCCGCGGGTTCGTTATCGTAAAGATATGGGCAGATAATAACGGGTGGTGAGGGTGCTTGTCGGGGGTGCGTTGCCGACGACCTGGCTGGAGAAAGCAGGCGATGCAAACGATCTGCAAAGCTGTGGGAAAAGAACAGGTGCGACATGGACCGCCGCTGGGCCTGCAGCCACATGGGCAACTCAGCCCAATCGACAAGAGACCAACGAAATCCAGGACGCTTAAACATATCTTCGCGACGTCGCACTGTGCCGGGAATATCGATCGACGAAAGAAAGCGTTCGTTATTAAACTCCCGGTGAGAAAATGCAGCAATTTTGCGTCGCGCCCCCGCCTCGTCCATCAGCCAGGAAAAATGCCAGCCCGCGCTGGAGATAATTCGAGCCGCGATCTGTCCACTTCGCACTGCATAGCGCAGATCATTCGGAGTGATTTTTTCAAGTTGGTCTCTGGTAGCACCGACCGTCCACGTAATCGCGGCTTCCGGACCTTCGATATTCCGGTAATCAACAAAGAAATAGTAAAAAGCAAGCTCCAGCCCGAAAATGCGGTTTTCTGAATCCTGGGCCATATCCTGCACTATTTGGGCGCGAGGAATTTCGTCCACGTCGGACATCACAATGAGATCCATCGGATCCGCGTCCGGCACACCCCGTAGGATAGCGTTGCGTTGCCACGCCTCGCGTTGCCACGGGTCATCAGTATCTGGCATGTCTCTGACGACCACATGTCGAATTTTGGCGGCGAATGGCGCGATTCGCGGTTCTAAGGGATCGTAGCTGACGATCTTTGGCAGTCCACTGAAGGTTGTATCGGACTCCACCACGACAAAGCAGTCGACGACGCCGCGGAGTTCGTTAAGGCGGATGCACAAGACATCCAACTCACCGTTATAGAGCACGCAATCGAACACCTTGCGCCGCAAGGAAGGACGAATCATCGTCATCATCAAGACTGAGGTTATCAAGAGCCCCTGAAAGAGACCACTCCCGAAAGAGCGTTTCGTAGGGTTTGGGCAATTGAAGAATTTCGTAACCGCCCAAACGTTTTGCCCTTACAGTCGACGGTCTTCTACAAAGGCTCGCAGCTATCGCTCAGCGGAATGAGAGACTCAAATTTTCGTTCGTACTTGAAATGTTCTGACTTGGGAGAGGCCAGCCATTCAGCCAGGGTCTGCGCCTTACGATCTTTTTCCGACAGCTCTGGGTTCTTGACCGGCCATTCGATCCCAATCTCGGGGTCATCCCAACGAATGCCCGATTCCGCTTTGTTGTTGTAGATTCCAGTACACTTGTATTGAACCTCCGCAAAGTCAGATAGCACGCAAAATCCGCGTGCGAATCCAGCTGGCGCCCATACCTGCTTCTTGTTGGCGGCGGAAACTTCCAGGCCAAACCATTTTCCTAAAGTCGGCGAGTCTCGACGGATGTCGACCGCCACCAGGAACGCGGCTCCAAAGGTCACTCTCATCAACTTGCCCATAGGAGGGTCCCACTGAAAATGTAAGCCGCGCAATACCCCTCTCGAGGATCGGGAGTGATTATCCTGAACGAAGTCAATCGGTAGTCCGAGATTCCGGAAGTGATCAGCGCGAAACGTCTCCATGAAGAACCCGCGAGTGTCTTCAAAAACCTGGGGAGCGAGCACTACCACGTCGCCTAGCTGACGAGTTTCGACAGTAATTTCCATTGGGCTGCTGTGCGCCGCCTTTCCCTATTTAAACGGGAGAATTCACGCCAGATCTTGATGTTAAAGAATACCACCAGGTCGGGCAGTAGCGGCAAGGGCAAGACCTCAGAGTAATAGGCGACTTCGCTGAGCATCACCTTCTAATACAGCCTCTCCCATCGCAGGAGGTTTCCGAACGAGCCCACATTCGCCAGACTGTAGGTGAAGAGATATTGGTGATCATCGCGCACGCTGCCCAGGGCGAACCGTCGATACTCGGCGGTGATGCCGCAACAATCCCAGTTATAGCTGGCTTGTATAGCAGAATACTGCAGCAACCCCTGGATAGCGTCATAGCCGAAGTTGCCGGCTGCGCTGAACCCACGCTTGTTGGAATGGCCATACCCCAACTGCATGCGGAATTGGTGAAAAAGCGAAGGTTCGGCATTGGTGGTGGACGACGAATTTTCATTGGGAGCTTGCAGGTAGGCGTCGCCCCCTCCAATAGAGAATTGACCGAGGTGGTAATTGACCACCACAGTGCTGGCGTTGATTCTCCCTCCCTTGAAATCGTAATCGAGGTCCCATTCCGCATCCACATTGGAGCCAGGCTGGATGCGGAGCCGCGAAATTAGCGGAGACAGGCGGCGCGGACTAGTAAGGAAGGCAATACCAGCGAAGTCAACTGTGGTCGTGAAGACATTTCGACTTCCATTCACCAGCGCCCCGCCGAAGGTCGGATCGACGAAGTACTTCTGCGCCAATTCCCAGTCGATAAGATCGCGGACCGGAGGCTCAGCCGGGCATTTGCCAGTCTTCGACAACTGAGCGCCGCTTTGCTCCCACGGGGTAGAAAGCGTTTGCAGTTCATCGCCGCTTTGCTCCCACGGCGCCATGAACAGAGGCGACAGACTCGATTCATCCGCAAGCAAGGCCGCCTTATTGCAATCGGTCTTAGGGTTCCGGCGTTTCGTGAACAGGCGGTTTACCACGCCGTACTCCACCTCGTTGGTGTCACTCAGGATGTCGCGATCGTCGAAGCGCAGGATCTGTCCGAAGTTGTCCACCCCCACGACGCGGCGGTAGATAATGCGAGGCTCGACCACGTGCTTCAGCTTGTGGCCAAAGATCTCCCGATCGAAGATCCGCTGGATGGACGGCGGTCGCAATTCGACGGAAGTCTCGAGCGCCTTACGGTTGACCGCGTCATTAGAAACCATGCCCCCACTGCTCGAGGGCACAAGTTGCTGGCTGTAGGCCGTGTCGCGGATCCCGACCTCCGGGCGCAACGACCATCCCCCAAAAAGCATGGGCAGAGAAACGCTGGGATTGAGATCGAGTCGCGCCACCAGGTGACCGGTGCGAAATGAAGGCTCGCTGCGAGACAGGCCGTCAAGGGCCGTATCGAAGTCCAGGTAGAAGGGGGAGCGGCCGATCTGGCGGTCCACACTGGAAAATTCAAAGCTCGGTAGGTGCAGAATGGTGATGACATCGCCGGCCGTCGTGCTTTCGAAATTCTGGTAGTGCTCAGCCAGCGCATTGTAAAAGAAGCCATCCGTGTTTTTCGAAAGGAAGCCTCGCGATTTCACTTCGGAAATCACAACCTGATTGAAGAATTGAGAAAAAGCAATTCGAAACAGGAACGAACTCAGGTAGTTGACGTCGGCCACTCCCCGGAAGTCCGGAGTGAAGCGGTCCTGGCCGGTGAGCCAGGCCTGTTCGCCTCCTTCTTGAAGTGGAGGCGAGCCAACACCACGATCCACCACGCCGTAGTACGCCACGTTCAGATAGGAACGGTCGCTGGGGCGGGCGCGAAAATCGCCAATCTGGGCCCAACCACGCCGGGAGAATAGCTCAAGGCCAATTTCGGCATCCATGCTGCGATTGATGGCCCAGTAAAAGGAGTCTCCGAAGATCGTGCCCTTGCTTGACGAGATCCCAAAGTTCGGCATCAGGAATCCGGATTTCCGAACGCGCCGGACCGGATGCGTGGCAAATGGAAAATAAAATATAGGCAAGCCACGAATCCGAAAAGTGCTGGAATAAATCAGCGCGTTGTCTCCGGGAGTCACGACAGTGCGATGGGAATTGAATTGCCACTTCGGATGTGGCAATTCGCAACTCGTGATGATTCCTTCGTGGACCACGTAATGGTCGGGACCCAGTTTGTCCACCACCTTACCGGTAAAGGCAAACGGGTTCGTCGTGGTCAGAAGAATTCCAGGGTTGGGATGGGGGCGAAATCCGATGGTTCCCACTGCGTCATAAAACCGGCCCGCTTCAGTTCGAACGTTGTACGTCCCGTGGGTAGCCTGAATGTGCTCATTCTCTGGGCCGCCATCCAGAATTACATGGCCCTCCAGAGTCACCTCGCCAGTGTCGTCGTTGTAGGTGGCTTCGTCCGCCCACAGCGTATAGCTGCGGTAATTGATCTTGCTCCGGATGTGTGCTTTGAAAAGCGGCCCGTCCTTCTCCTGCCGGACGGCGCAGACGGTCACCTGGTCCTGCGAAGGCGCCACGGGCGGACACTGTAGCTGATCGGCGCCTAAACGGGCAGCGTGAAGCAGTTGGCAGACAAACACCGCCGTGAGAAGGAACCGTCTGCGGGAGATCATCGCAAGCGCCGGACAGTCCCCCAAGGCCAGGAAATTTCGGGGACCACGTCATCTTAGCATGGCTCGGTTTCGTGGACGGTCTCGCCCACAATGACGCCAGTGCTCAAAGCAGCAACCGAGCCAGCCCGTCATTGCCGGACACACCGCCTTTCAACACATCTCCTGCAGGGAAGTTGCGCGGAACCGCAGAAGCCGTCAGTCGGCGGCCATGCCTTGGGTTTCCTCGGCGAACTGGCCGCGGAGCTGTTCTTCCAGAGCGGCCAGTTGCGCCTCGATCTCGTCGTTGGCTTTGCGTTTCTTGATGACCTCTTCGCGATAGCGCCGCAGGAAATAGTCGATGGTTTCCACGCGGATGCGGATCGAGCCTGTGGGCTTGTTTTCGTCCAGGTCTTTGAAGCAGAAGTAGGGCGTACCCGACTGCTCAATGATGCCTTCAATCACTCCGTAGATGGGCGCGTCGTGGCCGCACTTGAAACTGGAAATCTCCAGGGCCACGAGGTTGGGGTGGCGGGCCGTAAACTTCGCCGCCCAGACTTTGTGGTTGGTGCTGCAGGAATAGGAATTCTTCCAGGCGTCGGTGATGTCGAGAGCGTGGCTGACGACGCCGGCGCGCACTTCCTCGCCGAAGAGACGCTCGAGCATGTCTTCGTCGAGCGGCAGCGTGTTCTGCGAGAAGATGGGATAGCCAAGCTTCTGGAACTCTTCGAGAATCTCGTGATTGAGGCCCGGATCATGGTGATAGGGCCGTCCGAGCATGACGATGCCGATGCGGTCCTCTGCCTCCAGTTGGTCGAGCACCTGGCGGGCGCGGCGGCGGATGCTGGTCTCGTAATCGGTCAACGCCTGGTATCCGGCTTCGATCGCACGGTCATTTTCTTCGAGCGACAGTCCGAGGATGGGTTGCCACGCCTGCAGCATCTGATGGGCAAAAAGCTTGCGGTCGGCAAAGTTCAAGATGGGATCAAGGTACTTCACGTTGTGCTCGCCGAAAACGTCGTTCTCCTTGGTGAACGCAGCTTTTACCGTGTTCGGCGTCGCCGTCACAGTGGGGCACGCGTTGGCGCCGACGATTTTGACCAGCGGCGATGTCAAGACGTCATACATGGGGAAAAAGATGACGTTCAGCGGCTTCTTGCGGTGTTTTTCCTGAATCAGATTGTAGACATGCGAGATGCCGATCTTCGCCGGGAAGCAGGGATCGATCGCACCACGGCTCGCCCCCGCGCGGTAGAGTTCGGGAGTGGTGTAGTCGGAGTAGATGATGTTCTCCGGCTGCACGCCGAGGCTTTGTAGATAGGCGTTGAACAACGGTGCGTAGGTGTAGATATTGAGGACACGCGGGATTCCAATGCGGACCTTGGCACGATTTTGCATCAGCGCGATGCGCTCTTTGGCGGACTTGGTCCAGGCTTTGCCCGTCGGAACCGGGTCGGCCACGACTTTCGTTTTCGTCGGCCGGAACACTTCGTGGGCCGCCATGTCGACGAAATTGGGGTGGGCGTCTTTGATCTGATCGAGGCCGGCCTTGATGTCTTTCATCTCGTTTACGTCTTCAACCGTTCCCTTTTCGCAGGTAGCAATGATCAAACGCTGCTCGCCGTGCATCAACGGGACCTTGGTGACTTTCTGAATGGGGATGAAACTCTGCTCGTCCTTGGGGACGGTGCGAATGTCGATGAAGGTGCGCAGGCAATTGTTTTTGCAAAAATTGCAGCGCGTAGCTTCGTTGCGGGTGCTGCGGTATTCGATCTTGCGGACCGCCTCCAGGCCAACAAATGTTGTCTGCTGGCCGTTGCGCCACAAACGCAGAGATTCGGCAGCCGCGCCAATGGCGCCAGATTCGCCGCAGAATTCATGCACAATAATTTCCGGCTGCTTGCCCGCGGCGCGGAAGCTGTTGCGAATAAAATCCACCTCCGCTTTCACCACCGCCATATTGTTTTGCGTCCCGCCCTGAAGCACAAAGCGCGTGCCCAGCGCAGCAAGGTTGGGAATGCTGGCCACGTAAAGGAAAACGTTCTTGGGCAGAACGGCGGCGAGTCCGGCCAGAATCTCTTCCGCGCGCCAACCCTGGCGCTGAAAGTTCACGATGTCGGACTGCATGAACACCGCGCAGCCGTAACCAAACACTGGCATGGCTTGCGCGGAGAAAGCCAGATCGGCGTACTGCTCCACCGTGAGCCCAAATCCCTCGGCGGTCGATTGCAGGAAATATCCGTTGCCGGCGGAGCACTGTGTGTTGAGTTTGAAATCTTTAACCCGGCCATTATGCAGAACGATGATCTTGATGTCCTGACCACCCACGTCCACTATCACATGCGGGTCTTCGTAGAACTTCAGCGCAGACTCGGTGTGCGCGACAGTTTCGACCAGCGCCACATCCGCGTGCAGAACGTCTTTCAGAATGTCTTTCGCGTAGCCGGTGGTCGCGACTCCCAGCACTTCAAGTTTGGCGTTCTGCGCCTCCACCTGTCCGCGGAGGTTTTCGAACATTTCGATCGTGTCCTGGATGGGATTGCCGTTCGAGAGCTGGTAAGACTTGCAGAGAATCTCGCCGTTCTCATTGAGCAGCACGGCTTTAGTGGAAGTCGAGCCGCCGTCGATTCCAATGAAGCCGCCGACGGTCGAGTTCTTCTGGAAGGTTGCCGGAGTGAATTTCTTGCGGCGGTAGGCAGCTTTGAAGGCGTCCAATTCAGGGATATCTTTGATCAAGCCCCCCGCGCCCGATTTGGCCTTTTCTTCCTGACGGCCGTATTCGATGTAGTGGAGCAGTTGATCGTAGCCACGGTAGCAGCCAACGCAATCTTCTTCGCTCTTGCCGAATTCAATCGCGCCCATGGCGGCGAAATACTGCGCGTTCTGCGGGACTTTGATCAGTTCCTCGGGCTTTGCGCCCTCGGGAATTGCGACTTTGCGCTCCTGCCACATGCGCGGAATGTTGGCCTGCCAGGCTTCGCGCATGCCGCGCACAAAGCTGTTGGGGCCGCCGAGCAATAAGACGTGTGGCCGCAGAGTATGGCCGCGGGTGAGCACGCTCAGATTCTGCAGAACAATCGCCTCGAACAGCGATGCCATGAGTTCGTCAGGCGGAGTCCCGACTTTCTGCAGGCTGTTGATATCGGTTTCAGCAAATACGCCGCATTTGCCGGCCACCCGGTGCAGTTTGATTCCGTGGTATCCCTGTTCGCAAAGCTCGGCGGCAGGAATTTTCAACTTGGCATTGATTTTGTCGATAACCGCGCCCGTGCCGCCTGCACACTTGTCGTTCATCGACGGGATTTTCTTCTTCCGCCCGGTTTCCTCGTCGTCTTTGAAGACGATAATTTTCGCGTCCTGGCCGCCCAGTTCAATGACGGAATAAACCTCGGGATGCATCTTCTCCACGGCGAGAGAAACCGCGGTGACTTCCTGCACGAACTTGGCGCCAATCTGCTCGGCAATCGAGCCGCCCCCGGAGCCGGTCATGAACATACGGGTGTTGTGGCGATTGACTCCGGTGTCGGTTTCCATGCGACGCAGAAATTCCAGCGTCTTCTCGGGCTGCTTGGTCTCATGGCGCTGGTAATCCTGCCATAGGACCTGATCCGTCGCCGCGTCGATCACCACGGCTTTCACCGTGGTTGAGCCCACGTCGAGGCCGACCATAAACTTGTTCTGATGGTCGTGCGGGTTCAGGTGCTCTTGTGGCTTTGCTGGTCCGGAACCGTTCGCAGGCTGAGGTTGCGCTGCGCCGTGTGCCTCATGGTGGTCGTGCATTTCGATCCTCTCTTGTTCGGCTGCTGACTCGAGACTGCTGGGCCATCTCGAAATTACCTGGGAACTGAAAAAATCAGTTCCCAGTTCTCGGATATCAGTTCCCAGTTTTCAGTCGCCACTGGCTGCGGCTGGCATGGCAACGCCCGGTACGCGTGAACGCTTCCACAGGCTGGTGCTCTTATCCATTCGATCGCTGACGTGCAAGATGAATTGCGCCGCCGTGCCAGTGACCCCTTCGCGATGCGGCACGTGGTAGAACGGCAGCTTCAGCTCGGGATGCTCGTCGACGTATGCGCGTATCTCCTGCAACGACTTGCCCGTCGCCTTCAGGCACTGTTCAAACTCGGCCTTGGCTTTCACTTTGGCTTCGCCCAGCGCCATCTGCACCCGGCTGTGGGCATTCACTTCGCCTTCGCCGGAAGTTTCAATCGGCAGGAAGATCATGTCTTTGAACTTGTTGATCACTGCCGACTGCACTCCATCAGATTGCGAAGAGGGCATGCAGCCGAAGGGCTTCAGCGCCAGCACCATATGGCACAGGCGATGCACGGTGTAGTAGACGTTCTTGCCGACTTCCAGGTGACCCTCACCACCGCGGGCAAACTGGTTGTAGAAAGGGTGCGCCATGTCGGCCAGTTCGTTCTGTGGGACCAGGTGGTGCGTAATGCCACCGAGATTCCTGATGGTGCGGTGGTAGAAGAAATTCCACATCCGCTGGCCCGCGCCAATGCCCCAAAGCTTCTTGCGCAGACCGAAATAGTTAGCCATGTGCTTCTTCAACTCATACCACTCGGGTGTGCGGTGCGGACGATTCACCGGCCACTTGGCGATCGCATGCGCTTTGGCCTGGTACATCAGGTAGGCCACCCAGGTGGCGATCGGTTCAACCATCACCTGCGCGCCTTCGCGTTCCAGAAAGTCAAACATGTGGAAGTTGCCGTCGCCTTCGGTGATCTGCGCCCAGAATTCGCCAGTGATCTTGACCACCGGCTTCACTTTCGTGCGGTCCACTTCAATGGAGTTCATCTTTTCGCGCGCCGTGCGGAGCGCGTTGAGGTAGTCCTTGCCCCACATGTGCTCGTGCCACTTGCCGAAAACGTTGGCCGTATTGCGCAAGATCTTGTTCTTCTTGAACTTCGGCTTCGCCCAATCGGGCGCGACTTCCTCAATCTCAAACGACTTACGATTCTTCAAGTCTTCACACAGGCCATCCACCATTTCGCGGAATACTTTGTCGGTCTCGCCTTTGTTCACTTCAAACGGCCGGATTTGGTGAATCAAGTCATTGATGACGTCACCCAAGTGCAGGGCATTGAGCATGCCGAATCCGAAATCGATGGTGAACTTCAGTCCGGGTTCGCCCGAAGCAGCCTTGATTCCGTCACTGTCTTTGAAAAGCAACACGCGGAAGCCATCGAATCCCGCGTTCTTCAATGCAAAGCGATACTCCGCCTCGTACATGCCGAAGCGACATGGACCGCACGATCCGGCGGTGAAGAAGACATAATTGTCGAGAATGTCTTTGCGCGGAATGCCTTCTTTTTCCAGAAACTGGAGGTACTGCACCAGGTTCCCGACCGTGAAGTAGGTGGGATTGCACTGGCCGTTGTTGCCATATTCCTTGCCGATCTGGAAGGCGGGAACGTCGGGCACAGGCAGCTTCTCGCAGCGATAGCCGCAGCCCTGGAAGACCGCACGGATCAAATCCTCGTGCTTCCAAGTAAACCCTCCAAATAGAATCGTTACCTTACTTCGTTCTTCAGCAGTAAAGGCGCGTTCCACCGGCCGGTGAAAATGGGTGGGCTGATCCAGGCCGGCGATTTTACGCAGCCGTGCCCGTTCAGCCGCAAGGCGCTGCTTGATTTCCAGGTCATCCTCAATGTGGACAAGTTTCGTGGCCATTATCTTCCTCCGGCGTAGACGGTCTTATCGTGAGTCGATTTAGAGAAGACGGACGACGGGGTCGCCGTCCGCGAAATGCAGGATCGGAACGCAGATTTCACCCGGAGCTTGCGCTCAAGACGGGTGCGGAGCTCATTGAACGTCTGATTGGAGCGCATCGGAAACTCCCCACAGCTAGTGACAGGAGGATCGATGTTTTACGCTCGCAAGAACCGTTTGGCCAGTTCCCATGAGCGCCTTACCAGTGCGATGCTACGCTTTCTCTCGCAACAGCTCGGTTCCGCGAATCACAGCGCGAACTGCCTTGAAGGAACCACCTAACAACCCTACTTTCCCTTATAACAAAACCGCTTGTAGCGATTCAAGGCAGTTAGGCAATCAGTTTGGTAAAGATTTGTTGACTCGTCTAATTGTGAGACTTCCCGCAGACCTCAGGTTCCAGTTCGCAGGTCTCCCACCGGTCTTAGTTGCTCTCCCTTCGCCTCGACGGAAACTCACTAACCTTGGCCCGCGATTCGAGACTAGATGCAAATCCGCGAAATGGGTTTCACCAAGTTTTAAAAAAAACGGTTTATATCGATGCCACTTCAGCAACCTTCGGTGTATCTGATGTTTACGACCAACTCTTGCACGGCAAAGATTTCCACAGTCATTCTGGCGGTTTGTTTATTGAGGCGACTCTTGACTCTGGGATCTCAGCTTCCTAAGTCGTACACGCCCCTCTGATCTCAAGACCATTAAGGAACTGACGCAGCGAGCCCCCGCACCGGCACTCCAATTTATGCAGGTTGGTCTGACCCGATTCTTCGGCAAATTGCCGAGTTGGAGTACCGAACGGGCCCAGTCGCAGGATTAACTGGGGAAGAGCGGAAACAGAAACCGGTGACGCGCACTTTACTCGTTTGCCGGTCCACTAGCCAACGGATGTCGATCGCTTCGTTTCTTCCGCTTCGAGTCGGCGTATTGTCGCCCGGAGCCAGTCGCCCAGCGCCTCCTCAACTTCCTGCTGTGTCCCAGTTTGGTACAACGACGCGATTGTTTCCCCGGCAGGGGACAAGGGGATGTGTATGCAGGGAGTTTGCTCCGTTCGGGCGTTCTCCGGCACAAATTGCATTAGGAGGCATTCGCTGCACGGTTCGCGGTCCTTGGAGTTAAAGTTCATGCACGTGGGAGAATCCTCGAAAATAAACCGCGGCCGCCAGGCTTCGCGTGGCAATCGCCCGTAACCGCCTTGCTCAAGGAACTCCAGTTCGAACTTCAGCACTTCTAGCAAGTTGCGATTATCTTGGGGCATAAGCCTATCCTCACAAACTAGTGTGAGGCTGCGTTCCAGTTCGACGCCGTGACGGGCATCACAGCTTGCCGTGAGGATCGTCACCCGCCTCTGACTGGGTCAACCTGAGAACATTGCTCGACATGAACTGGTTCTAAGAGTCTTTGGATAGGCTTGGGAGTACAAGTAGGTGTGACCGTGGTCACAGAGGCTCTGGTGTTAAAAAGTGCAATATTGCAGCTTGCAGCAGATGTATTCTGTTTGCAGTAGTGGGCCTACCCAAAACTCGAATGGAGCCTGAAGATGAAGCGAATCGACCTCAAAGTGCTTTCAATCGCTACAGCATTCGCAGTTGTTCTGACCCTTTCCTTATCGGCGCACGCACAAGACGCGTCAGCTCTCTTTAAATCAAAATGTGCTGCCTGCCATGGTGCTGACGGCACCGGCTCGGCGATGGGGAAGAAATTGGGCGCCCACGACTTCACCACCGACGAAGTACAGAAAATGTCGGACGCGCAGCTGGCGGATATTATCACCAACGGCAAGAACAAGATGCCCAAGTACGCGTCTTTAAAGCCGGAAGAAGTCAAGGGACTGGTGGCCTATATCCGCACGCTAAAGAAGTAGTTCCTGGCGCGCTCTTGCTACCAAGATTCGGCTCAGGGCCGCGGATCATCCGCAGCCAAGCATAGGGTGTGTCTACACGCCGGAAGGCAAAGAGAGGGGAGTAGCGGCCTCAAATGAATCTGCGGGAACGCTTCCGAAACTGGTCTCAGCCACTCTATTTTCTGGGACAGAATCCCATCACGCTTACGGGCACCGTGCTCACGACAAGCACCGCCCTTACCACCGTCGCCTTCTGGTTCTATGACATCTTCCTGCCTGGACCGCCACATCCTTATATCGGCCTTCTCGTCTTTCTGATCCTTCCTGGAATTTTTGTGTTCGGCTTGCTGCTGATTCCTCTCGGTATCTTGCTTAGGCGACGGAGTCTGCGCGGACATGGGGCACTGCCCGAAACTTACCCGGCCATCAACCTGCACCTGCCCATGGTGCAGCGTACTCTCGAATGGGTTGCTTTCGCGACCGTGGTCAATCTTCTGATCATTGGGACAGCATCGTATCGCGGCGTCCAATATATGGATTCGACCAGTTTCTGCGGGACGACATGTCACACCGTAATGGCTCCCGAGTATGCGAGCTATCAAAATTCGCCGCACTCACGAGTAGAGTGCGTCGAGTGCCATATTGGGCCAGGAGCAGGTTGGTTTGTGCGATCGAAACTTTCCGGTCTGCGTCAGGTCTTCGCCGTCACCTTCCACACCTATTCGCGGCCCATTCCTTCGCCCGTAAAGTACCTTCGCCCGGCGCGCGAGACTTGTGAGCAGTGCCATTGGCCGCAACGCTTTACCGGTGACAAGTTCCTGGTGAATACCAGTTATAAGGACGACGAAAAAAACACGCCTCAGACCGACGTATTTCTCCTGAAAGTAGGCGGACGCACCTGGCAGGGGTTGGTCGGCATCCACGGGCACCATCTCGCCGACACGGTGCGCATCCGCTACATTTCGACCGACGCCGAGCGGCAAACGATCCCCGTCGTGTATTACACGGACGATAAGGGAAAAACCACAGAATTCATTTCCACCGACGCCAAGCCCAGCCAACAACAATTGGACCAGGGGGAGCATCGTGTGATGGATTGCGTGGATTGTCACAACCGGCCCACCCATGCCTTCGACTTGCCTGAAAATGCGGTGGACAAGCAAATGTCGCTCGGGCGCATCAGCCCGGAGCTTCCCTACATCAAGAAAAAGGCGGTCGAACTGCTCAAGATGGACTACTCCGCCCGCGATGTGGCGCAGCAGCGAATTATCAGTCAGTTGAATGACTTCTATCGAGCGACTTATCCGGATATCTACCAGTCACGGCGCACCCTGGTGCAGCAAGCGGGTGAGGAGGTCGCAGCAATCTACCTGCGTAACATTTTTCCAGATATGCGTGTGACCTGGGGCACTCATCCCAACAATCTTGGGCACAATGATTCCCCGGGCTGTTTCCGCTGCCACGATGGCAGCCATACCAGTGCCGATGGACAAACCATCACCAACGATTGTTCGTCGTGCCATCAGGTTTTAGCAATGGGTGAAGAAAATCCCAAGGTCCTGACGGATCTGGGAATGAAGTAGGAGCAAACGGCGGGAGTTGGAGCGTCCAAAAACAACGCGACGCGCGGCAGGGAGTGCAAAGCGGCTGAGTTGCGTTGATTTGGCCCTGCTACTTTGCGCTTGGCTTCTCTTGGTCTGCGTCCCCATGCCGGCTCGGGTTCGAGCACAAGCGCAGGCACCCCATCCTCTTAAACAGGACGAAACCTGCCTGGCCTGCCACGGCCAGGCAGGCATGACGTCTTCAAACGGCAAAAGCATTTCGATTGATCCTGCCAAACATGCCGCCAGTGTCCACGGAACTCTGGCCTGTAACGATTGCCATACCACGGTCAAGGATTATCCCCATGCTGCCAAAGTGCCCAAGGTCCAATGCTCAAGTTGCCATGCGGAAGAGGCTGCCCATGTGGGCACGAGCATTCACGCTGCGCTTGGCGAGGGAGCCTGTCAATCCTGCCACGGCGATCCTCATGAGGTGGCCGCAGCAACCCAGACGGCACCTTCGCAGTGCGCGCAGTGCCACGCCGACGAAGTAAAAGAATTCCGTCAAAGCATTCACGGACAAGCCGCTAAGGCAGGCGATCCGGACGCGCCTGCTTGCATGTCCTGCCATGGAGCGGTGCATCAGATTCAAACATCGAGCGATGCGGCCTCGCCGGTGGCCAAGAAAAATCTGCCGGACACTTGCGCTTCCTGTCACAGCAACCAGCAGTTTCTTTCCCGGCACAACATTCCTTTTGCACATCCCGTGGAACTCTATAGACAAAGCGTCCACGGACGAGCGGTGGCGGATGGAGACGGAGCCGCCGCAACCTGTTCCGATTGTCATGGGAGCCACGGAATTTTTCCCCCGCAAGACGCCCGTTCCAAGATCAACCACTGGAATATCCCGGCAACTTGCGGACATTGCCACTCGGAAATCAGCAAGACGTATCTTGAAAGCGTGCACGGACAAGCCATGAAGGCTGGCGTGTCCGATGCCCCGGTTTGCAGCGACTGCCACGGCGAGCACCTCATACTCGGCCCGAAAGAGCCGGCCTCCCTTGTTAGCTCCTCCCGTGTTTCGATGGCCACGTGTGGGCGGTGCCACAGCGACCAGCGCCTCGCCTCGCGTTATAATCTGCCCGCGGACCGTGTTCCCTCCTATGCCGATAGTTACCACGGTCTCGCCCAGCGTGGCGGATCCCAGAGTGTTGCCAACTGCGCTTCCTGCCATGGAGTGCACAATATCTTTCCGTCGTCCGACCCACGTTCCACAGTGAACGCGGCGAACCTTCCAAAAACGTGCGGAGCTTGTCACGTCGGCGCAGGGGAGCACTTCGTTATCGGCCCCGTGCACGTGCAAACCGGGGCTGGGCCGGCGCATCCCGTGGTGACGTGGATTCGCCGGACTTATTGGGTCCTGATCCCGCTCACACTCGGCTTCATGATCCTGCACAACCTGCTGGACTTTCTGTCGAAGCTCATCCGCAGGCAGCCGCGGCACGAAACCGGCGCACAAGTCTCTCGCATGAATCGAAATTTCCGGATCGCCCACTGGGGCGTCATCCTCAGCTTCCCCACCCTGGTTATTACGGGGTTCGCCCTGAAGTATCCCGAGCAGTGGTGGGCGCGCCCCCCATTGCTTTGGGAGGGTCACTTCGCGTTCCGTGGCGTGGTCCACCGCACCGCGGCAGTCGTGCTGATCGCTGCCACGGCTTACCACGTCATTCACCTTGCCATGGTCCGGCGAGACCGCATATTTCTGAAAGCGATGTTTCCCAAATGGAAGGACGTCACGGATCTGGCGCAGGTGATCTCCTACAATCTGGGGCTCACAAAAATCGAGCCCCAATTCGCGAAATTCAACTACGCAGAAAAGCTGGAATACTGGGCATTCATCTGGGGGACCGTGGTGATGACTGCATCCGGCTTTCTCCTATGGTTCAACAATTTCACTTTGCGCTTTTTCCCCAAGTGGGTGTCGGATGCGGCCACCGCCGTCCATTATTACGAGGCTCTGCTCGCGACGTTCTCTATCCTGCTCTGGCACTTCTATATGGTGATCTTTGATCCGCTCGTGTACCCGATGGATACAGCCTGGCTCAACGGCAAAGTCCCAGCCGATCATTACCGCCATTCCCGCCCGGAGTATTTCCGAGCCCTGGAACGGGCTCATCTGGTCGAGTTGTCCAGCGATCCTGCCGATTATCGAGAAGAGGAGAGAGCTGACGGCACTCCGAGCGACGATCCGCCAGCAAAGACCTGAGAATGGTCTGATCCGCCTGAGTTATGAGTTTCAAATTTTGCAGCGGTCTCCGCCTCTAAGCGAACTGATCAGCACGACCGGCCGATTCCTTCTAAGCCGTAATAAGCGATTCCAAAGCAACTCGGTTGGGAATCAGGAGCGTGCAGCCATTCTGCTGAATCAGATGCTGCTTCTTGAAGCCCGCAAAAAGCCGACTGACAGTCTCACGCGTCGTGCCAATCATTTGTCCAATTTCCTCGTGGGTCAGAGCCAGCTTCACCTGGCCGGGGTTTCCGGATTCGGTATTTTGGTCGAGCCATCCCACCAGCAGACGCGCCAGCTTTTCACTGGCCGAGTCAGAGAGCATCAGATCGCGAATTTCGCGACAGGTGCCGGCGTAATCTTGGCTCACATGCTGCGTGGCCCAGAGAGCAAACTCACCATGAAGGCGCATGAAGCGCAGGAAATCGCTATGCCGCAAGAAGCTGATCTCGCACGGTTCCTGGGTTTCGGCGGTTGCTTCATACTCACGTCCCGAAATCACTGCGGCCACGCCCAAGGGGCAGCCCGGGTCGACAATACGCAGAATCAACGTACGACCGTCGCTCCCGCAAATGGAAAGCTTCACCCGGCCTCGACGCACGAGAAACACGCCCCTGGGAGCCTGCCCTTCCGCGAATAAAACCGCTCCAGTCGGATAGGTGGTGGTGAGCGCTGCTTGCTCCACAGCCTCCGCTACGACTGCAGGAAGATCGCAAAAGGTCTTTTCTGTAGCCGCCGGTTTTTGTGCGTGGTTTAGAATGTGTGTGGCCATAAGTGCCTCCGCACTTTTACTTCGGCACGTCCTTCACCACACTTCATGCCCTCGGAACACTATCATTATAACATTCTAAGCAACAGAAATTAAAGGAGTTACTTCCAACATCCTGAAATACGACTAGATAGATTGAGTACCGCAATCAGGCCTGAAGTGCGTGCTTTCACCCAGTCTTGTGTGATCTCCATCACTGGTGGTTTGGTTACGACGCAGAGCTGGGACAGTCTGAGGATTGCGTTTGCTCGAATTTATCCCAACGTCGTGTGGATCGTATTCAGCAGAACTGCACGGGTGAAAGGCTTCTCGATGAGTGGGACCCCGGGCTTTAACACTTCTCGTTCCGCGATCAGCCTGCCTGTATAGCCTGACATATAAATGACTTTCAGGGCTGGGTAAGAAGCGCTCAGGCGGTCAACCAACTCCGGACCGCTCATGCGGCGCATCACTACGTCCGTCAAAAGCAGGTCAATCGGGCCCGGATGAGACGCCACCCATTCGAGAGCCGACTTTCCGTCATTGGCCTCGACCACGGTATAGCCATGTTCCTGCAGGAGTTGGCGAGTCAAGCTCCGCATCATTTCGTCGTCTTCCACCAGCAGGATGGTGGCGCCTGGCCGTTTCGGACTGATGGTCTCCACTTCAGACTTGGATGCTAGCCCGATTTTATGTTCCGCGCTGGGAAGGTATATCTTGAACGTGGTTCCCTGTCCCGGTTCGCTGTAAACCATGATGTGCCCGGCATTCTGCTTGACAATGCCATAGACAGTGGCCAAGCCCAGACCGGTCCCTTTGCCCAACTCTTTAGTGGTGAAGAAAGGCTCGAACACGCGAGACATCGTCGCCTCGTCCATGCCGGCGCCGGTGTCACTTACCGCGAGCAGTACATAATCTCCTGCCGTCATGGATTGATGTTGCTCGGCGAAGGTCTCGTCAAATTTCACCAAGCCGGTTTCGAGAATAAACTTGCCGCCACGAGACATGGCATCGCGCGCGTTCACCGCCAGGTTGATCACGATTTGATCGAGTTGGCCAGGATCGGCCTCGATCACTACTGCGGAGGATCTTGACGTAATAAGAATCTCGATATCTTCTCCCAGCAGCGGGCGAAGCAGCTTGCTGATATCCTTCAACCGCTCATTCAGATCCAGAACACGGGGTTGGATTGCAGAACTGCGGCTGAAGGCCAGAAGTTGTTTGGTCAACGACGTCCCGCGCTCGGTCGCTTTCTTGATGTTCTCCACATAGAGCGACGGTTCAGCGGCGGGATCAATCCGGTCACGAAGAAATTCCGTGCAGGCGCTAATGATGCCCAGAATATTGTTAAAGTCGTGCGCGACTCCGCCCGCGAGCCGGCCCACCGCTTCCATCTTCTGTGCCTGACGAAGCTGGCTCTCCCCCCGTTTCTGGGCAGTGATGTCGCGGGCAATCGCTGACGCTCCCGCAATCTTACCGGTCGCATCGCGCAAAGGGGATACCGAGACGGAGACGCTCAAATACCGTCCATCTTTGGTTACCCGTATCGATTCCGAGTGTTCGACGCTTTCTCCTCGCGCAATTTTCTGGAGGATCTCCGGAATTTCGTCCGGACGATTACTGGGAATAAGAAGGGAGATGTGTTTCCCGACAATTTCCTCCGCGGTATAGCCGTAAATATGCTCCGCTCCTCGATTCCAACTGGTAATAATTCCGTTCAAGTCTTTGCTGAGAATCGCATCCTCGGAGGAATCGATAATCGAGGCTAGCCTGGTACGGTATTCCCCGAGTTGCTCGGCTGTTCGCCGATGCAGTTCTTCGCTCGTTCTGCGTAGTTCCTCATCGATTCTCTTGCGATCACTCATATCGCGGATCGCACTCAGCACGAGCGTTCCCTTCCCTGTAGAGACTGGACTGAGACTGATTTCCACGGGGAATTCAGAGCCATTGCGCCGGCGCCCGTAAAGTTCCAGGTCCGCTCCCATGCGTCGCGTCTTCGGGGCTTGCGCGAAGTTGTGGCGATGATGGTGGTGCTGCTTCCGATAGCGCTCAGGTACGAGCAGTTCGATCTTCTGGCCAATCAATTCTTTACGGTCGTAGCCAAACAGCTCTTGGGTCTGTGTGTTTACCTGGACGATGATCCCGTCTCTATCGACCGCGACGATTGCATCCGGAAGGGTTTCCAAGAGCTCGGTGGAAAAAAGGACTTCCAACATGGCTTGGGCCGAGCCTGAGGACGCGGGCTTCTTGTCGACCGGCTGCTTGCGAGCGGGCTTCTTGCGATCAGAGGAGGTTCGTGCCATAGGACCTAGTGAAACTATGAATCTATGTCGGAACCTCCCTGCCTGTAAAGCATGTCGCCGGGGAAGTGGGTGCACGGGTCACTGGGATCCTGTGCCGTAATCATTCCTGACGACGCGGGTCGAGGTGAACCGCTACAACCTCGAGACCACACTCTGCGAGCACTTCGTGAATGCCTTAACCGCTTGAGCGTGAGCGCTGCTCCGACGCCCCCGGGGCAAGCGCCCCGGGGTTTACGGTCATGACCACGCACTGAGCTACTTCCTACTTCCTGGGTTTGCCCACACGTTCTGCCGTCGCGAACATCATGGCAACCGTATCCAAGTCTTTGGGTTGCACTTTTCCCGGTGGAATGCGCATGTGAGTGAGATCTTCGAGCTTCTGCAACACATCCACCAGTGCCATCGAGTCAACCAATCCGGAAGAAACCAGTGGCGTGTTTTCTTCGATTTTCGCGTTTGGTTTTCCAATCAACCGAACAATGTGTTCAATCATCTGTTGGGTCTCGCGTGTCATAGGAGCCGATTTTCCTCGACCCCGGCGGTGAGTTCCGGGTGTTCGCGCAATAATTTGTCGCGAGTTGCGGAGCGGGCTGCTTTGCCAGCCGTGCTCTTCACGATCCATTTTGGCGGTTTTAAGACAACCATCCGAACCGCCACGCCCATTCCGGCTACTACAAGATTGCGCAGCTCCTGTTCGATTTCTGCTGAATTCGCGAGAAGGTCTTCCTGCTCTACTTCTGCAACCACGAAAATGTCGTCCGTTCCCAGATCCGGGTTGTACACGCCCACCGCGACCACTCGGCCATCGTGAATCGCGGGGTGGCCTCCGACGATCTCTTCAATGTCCTCGGGATGCAGATTTTCGCCCCCGACAATGAGCAAGTCTTTCTGTCTGCCGACCACGAAAAGTTCGCCTTCAAGATAGAACCCTAGATCACCAGTGTGGTACCAACCATCGAGGATTGCCTTGGCCGTCAGATCGGGGCGGTTGTAGTATCCCTCGAACAGGCTGTCGCTCTTGATAAGAATTTCGCCAAGCTGAGCGTTGTCAAGAAGCTCGCCAGAATCGGACACAATTCGCACCTCATTGTTGGGCAGCAACCTACCGGATGATGTAAAAGGAACGGAGCCAGGAGTCCCCTCCGCAACTGAATCGATCAAATGTTGAGCACGGAACCGCTGACCATCCGCCCAGATGCGGGCTGGGCCGCATGGCGAGCTGACCTCCGATTGGGTCACAGCGAAAACGTTCTCCGCCATGGCGTAAGAGGATTGCATGGCGCTGCTCTTCAATCCGATGGAGGAAAAGGCGCTCTGGAACTCATGCATGCTACTGGCGCGGACCGGTTCAGAACAATTAATCAGGGCGCGGACTGACGATAGATCGTACTGCGCCCATCGGCTCCGGTGGCGTGCGGCGGGGGACGAATTGAAAGGCAAAATTCGGCATCCAGGCCAGCGTCGATTTATATTCGGTGACAATCTGCAGCATGGTTTCAGGATGCATCACCCAATCTAGTGGCGATTGCATCACGACGGGCAGGTGGCAAACCATGGGCAGCATGAAGCAGGCAATCAGCCCCATGTCGTGGTACAGGGGCAGCCAACTGTAAACACGGTCTGTCGCACTCGTCAATTTTCAGAGCTTGCGCCAGATGCTCGAGCTGCCTCAGCACGGCGTCGTGAGTAAGCGCCACGCCCTTCTGCAGTCCGGTAGTGCCAGCCGAATGCTGAATGAATGCCAGGTTCTCAGATTGATGCTCCAGCTTCGGAAGTTCAATCCCTTCACTGGGCACCCCGCCACCACTGGCACGAAGCAGCGTAGCCTGATCGTTGAGAGACACGTAGCTGAGCATCTCATCGGGGAATTCATCATCGATAGCCACGACTTTGGCGCTCAGGTTGGCTGTCACTCCTGCCAGTCCGGATCGGTACTTGGAAGGCTCGACCTTAAAGTTGGGATAAGCCAGGAAGGCGGGCGCAGCGCCCAACATCATCGCTCCGGCAAAGACAGTCATTGCGGGAATACCTTGTGGCATGACGATGATTACGCGATCGCCGACACTCACTCCGTGGTCACGAAGGACTCTGGCCTGGAGGCGGGCGCGGCGCCGGAACTCCGCAAACGTCACAGTCTCGCGTTCGTCTTCGTCGATCCAGGCGGTAACAAATGGGCGATCCGCGGGCGCCGCTTCGAGCGCCTCAATAAGACTGTGGAATTGTTTCACCCTACGGTCATTGTATCCGGTGAAATGTTGACCGATTGGCGCCGCTTTCGAGAGGCCTTCAGTTACGATAGCCCGAGCGAGGAACATTGTTTCAGGGAATCCTATACAGCCTGGTTTTCTTGCTTAGCGTAGCGGTCTTCGCGAATGTTCAGTCGCGAAGGGTGCGACAACTGGTTCTTCTGATCGGCAGCTACGGGCTGTATCTCAGTTGGGGCGCCTGGTTCGGGAGCGTTCTTCTCGCTTCGACGTTAATGAATTTTCTGCTCGGGAAATGGCTTCGGCGAAGGCCCACGCGGCTCGCGCTGATCACCGGCATTCTGCTGAACCTTGCGCTCTTGGGCAGTTTCAAGTATCTCCCGGAAGCGGCAGCAAACGCTGCTTTCCCATCGTTGCAGAGATTGGCTCATGTCGCACTGCCGCTGGGCATTTCCTTCTGGACGTTCCAGGCGATGAGCTACCTGTTTGATCTCTACCGCGGCGAGGACCTCGATCCGTCGTTTCTGGAGTTTACGCTGTACATGGCGTTTTTCCCGGTTGCGATATCCGGACCAATCTGTCGCATGCCTGATATGCTGCCGCAATTTCGCTCCCGCCAACTGACCTCTTGGGACGACATCGGACGCGGGTTTGTTCGGATCGCAACCGGGGTCCTGATGATGCAGCTGGCCAGGTTGTTGGGACAGGGAATTCTCTCTGGCGACGGAATCAACCGCGGGTTCGATCACGTCACCTCGTGGAGCGGCACGGACGTCTGGTGTCTGGCATTCGGATACGGATTACAACTTTTCTTTGACTTCGCGGGCTACTCCCACATAGCCATCGGAGCTGCGAAAGCACTGGGTTTCACTTTGCCGGAAAACTTCGCTCGTCCGTTTCAATCCACGACGCCTTCGATTTTTTGGACGCGCTGGCACATGTCGCTATCGTTCTGGATTCGCGACTATATTTTTCTTCCCCTGGCCATGCTGCGCCGTGAGCTGTGGTGGCGAAATCTTGCGCTCTTGCTTTCGATGGTCTTTTTCGGATTGTGGCATAAGGCATCGGTGTTGTTCTTGTTGTGGGGGTGTTATCACGGGGTGCTTCTGGTGTTGCATCGCCAGCTCCAGCAACTGCAGCGGCGGTCGGGCTGGTCCCCCTCAGCCGTCTTGTGGACGCCGCTCTCATGGCTGGCCACCACTTCCCTGATCAGTCTAGGTTGGATACTCTTCCGTGCAAATTCCCTGTCTCAGGTGACCCAGATGTGGTCGGCAGTCTTTTCTCCCACCAGCTATCTCTCGCACTTTCTGAGCGGAAGTCTTTACCTGTTGGTGCTTGCTTTGGCGGCCGGGTATGCCCTGGTGCTGTCGGTGAGTAAAGTGCTGGAACCCTACTCGGCGGGGCCCGATGCGGCGCCAGCGCGGCCGGGTTCAGCAATCGTCTCTGCAATCGCGCGTAGTCGCTGGTACTGGCTCCCGCCTTTGTATGGCTTGGCGTTACTTGTGGTCTTGATCGTAACGCACGCACAGGGTGCGGGCGCCGCTCAGTTCATGTATCGCCGCTTCTGAATTAAAAGAACTTATCCTCGACATCCCGTTTCTAGCACGCAGTTTCTTGGCGTACCCTCTTCACTACCCCGGGGCTTCAAAAAAATGAAAGGGTTCTCAAGTTTGTGATAGCGTATGCCGATGTGAGCCTTATCCCAGTTGCTTATTTCCACGTTCCTAGGAAAAATGCTCATGCGCCATCAGCTCAGAAGTTTCTTCCTGCTCCTGTTTTTGGGCACAAGCATTTATGCCCACAACCTCCTTTTCGGCGAATCAGCTCCAAGCCCCTCAGAGGAGCCCTCAAGTCTCACATATCACAGCACCGTTTCCGAGGTGCGTCTCGTATTTTTCGCGACCGACGAACACAACCACGCGGTTCAAGGACTTCGCCAGGACGACTTTGCAGTAGTCGACGATGAGATGGTAATTCGAGACTTCCGCAGCTTTAGCCAGTCTGACTCAATCAAACTCGACGTCATCGTGCTGATTGATTCCAGCGAATCAGTTCTGCCACAGTTCCCACAGGAGATCGCGGATGTTTTACAACTGATTTCACAATCACCGTGGAACCCGGGGGATAAGGTGTCGGCCCTGTCCTTCAGCGGGACGGCAGCGCATGCAGTTTGTACCGTGGATTGTCGCAGTTCATTTACTGCCGATCAGGTCGCTTCCTTACCCAAAGGGGGAGCCACGCCGATGTTCGATGCTCTTGACATTGCGACCACCTCTCTCATGCAGCGGCGCCAGCCAGATGTTTGGCCCGTAATCGTTCTCTTCTCCGATGGTGCGGATACTACGAGCAAGGCGTCATTCCACGAGATGTTGGAGAAAATACTGGCCAGCGATGTGCGGATTTATGCCATCGATGTTGGCACTCCCGGGCACCCATCCAATGGAACAGCAACGCTGCAAAGGCTGGCGGATGACTCTGGCGGCCGCCGCGTCCCGATGAGCGAGGGGGCAGGCAGGATCTTCAGCGATGTAATCGACGATTTGCATTCAGCCCGCGTGGTAACGTACGTGCCTCCGGAGTCCGGGTCAGAGTTCCACTCAGTTCGCATTCTCCCCACCCACAATCTCAAATTGCAATTCCGCTGTCGCCGTGGGTACTACAGCCACTTGGACAGCGCTCATTAGGAGGACGTTCCATGAAACGCGCAGTTTCGCTGATTTTCTTGTTTTGCACGCCGGGTCTGCTGGCGGCAGACACTGGGCTGTATCAACACGGCACGGTGGTGAGGATGCACAGGGGCGACTGCATTCTGGTTCACCACGGCTTCATGGTTGCGTTCGGTGGTCCATCGACCCCGACAGATGAGGACTCCTGCCCTGAGTACACCCTGGTATCGGACAGTGTGGTGTTTGTCATCGTCGGAAAATGGTCCAATCAGCTCATTCCGCTCGCTGAAACCATCGACTTCCGTCTACACAAGAACGAGCTCGCGGTCCGTGTTGATGACGCGAAACACGAAGCGAAGTTCACCATCAAGGAAATGGTGATTCGCTCTGAATGGGAACGCCGGCAGCGGCATACTGACGAAGAGGTGCTGCCTCCAGAAAATCACGCAGCAGAGAGCGCGAGGGTGACGACAAGGCGGAATTGAATCTGCCTTTTCCAGTATGAGCGCCGTGCAATGCCATTTAACTGCGCTTCAATGCACTGCGCCATCAGGCGTAACCAGAGGGAATCCATCGAACGGGCGAGCGACACGAAACTGTTCCTCTGCGGCGCCGGGATTGTATGGGTATAGAAAGACGCCGTAATTGAAGCGCAAGAAGCGGTCGTCCGGGCTTCTCGCGATCGCCCATTGATACTGCGCGGCCGTGTCATTTGGGTTTTCGTTGGAATTCTCTGCCTGCATCGCCAACCTCAAAACCTGTTCGGAATGGTTCAGTTGATGGGTGAAGGGGGGCTCCTGCAGCCGTCGCAACATCTCCGCCACAACTCGGGCATGATCGTACCTGGTAAAGGCCAACCACCGCCCACATTCCGCCTCGGAGGGAGCGTCTTCCGCCTGCAGGGGATGCCCCGCAGCGGAAGGTAGCTGGCTTGCGATCTGAAGGAACATTGCGCGAGCCAACAGGTAGCTGCCCTGCGGGGTTAAGTGGACGTGCTCGTAGACCAGTTCGCTCCCGGTGATTCCGTATGGACTTTCTTTGGCCAAGACCGCGTCCGCGTCAACCAATTCGACGCCTGACGATGATGCGACGGAACGATTGATGTCATTGATTTTGCTGTCGGCGCGAAAGCGAAGCGTGTCCAGGTCACGAGCGCGAAGAAAATGCTCCCTCGCCGCCGTGTAATCTCCCAGAGCCAGCAGAGAACGGGCGATGCGGAACTCTAGCTCGGCGTATTCGTCGTCAATTCCTGCGGCGGAAACATACGACTTCAACGCTTCCGGGTACAACCCGGCACTTTCCTGTTCGGCTCCTTGCTGAACGAGCGCGGACCAGGAGCGCAAAGCCTCTGGTCCGAGATCTTCGCGGTGTAACGACGCAAACGGGGCACAGTCCTTCAGATTTGTAGCAACGGTGGAAACGATTACTCTGGCCCCGGCCTTGCGGGCTACGGTGATTGTGTCGCGCAGATTGTGTTCGAAGTTCGCGTAAGCATGCCCCATGAGCGGCGAACTGGCTCGAACCTGTTTATCCAGAAACATCGCCATCCCGCCCCAATCGCGCTTGGGCGTGCCCACTTGGGTAAGGAGCTGTCCGATACGAGTTGAGTGATAAAAAATGCTGCCGCGAATAACAGGCAGGCTCATCCCGCCGGACGTAAGCGAGGTGCCCGGACCATACGGTCCGACGACTTCATTGTTCCCCGAATAGATAATAAACAGATCAGGATGGTACTTCGCCAGCCCTTTGGCAATGGGCAACACAACGTGCGAGTTGATGGCCACGCTGCCGGTATTGATGACCTCGAATTTCGTGGCCGGGTAACGTTCGCGCAGCATCACTTCCAGGTATCGGCTGAATCCGAAGGAGGGCTCAGGATCGCCCATGGCCGCCGATTCCCCGAGGACAACGATGCGATACGTTTCGGGCGACTTCACAGCGGGGATCGCATACATTTGCGGCGTCTTGATCATTCCCGGAGGAAAGAATGGAGCAGCGAAGAACAAGTTATAACAAGCGGCCGGACGCCCCTGGACTGTGCAGGGAACCGTGACATCGGTGGGATATCCGATTTTGCAAATCCGGAGGCCCGCCTCCACAAGCCCCAGCAGCAGGAATGGTGCGAAGAGCCCGAGCGCGATTCGCAGCGCCCAGACGTTCCAGCTGCGAGCGAGGTGCTTTTTTTCGGTTGGAGCAGGCACTTTGACCTGTTCCCTCATAGCCTCGGGCTGGGACTCGATTTTATTCATTTCAACGGCCAATCGATTTGGCTGGAATTCGGCTTGCGACGAAGGCTTACCCTTTTGGTCCCTCGTTCGCGGTTTTTGCGCTCCGTTTGGCCTCCGTGATCATGTGCTGGACCAGATCTTTCTGAGGGAACTCGGGATGGTATTGCAGCAATTTCTCCCATGCGGCCACGGCCCCGTCAGCATCGTTCTTGCCTCTCCACTTGATGATGCCAATGTTCATCAACGTGCCTGCGTGTTTTGGATCGTAAGTGAGCGACTGATTAAGTTGCGCCAAGGCTCCATCCACGTCTCCGGTGTAGTACAAGCAAGACGCGTAGTCGGCTCGCACCCCGATGTTTTTCGGATCGTACTGCAGCGACCGTTCGAAGTGTCCGGCGGCTTCCTTGAATTGATGAGCATTCTCATAGATCAGGCCGACCTGATTCTCGAGCTGCGGGTTCTTGGGATCGGACTTTAGCCTCGCTAGCAGGGGTTCGGCCTTCTTATCCGCCATGCGCTTCAGGTCATCTAAAGTGGGCATCTTCTGCTGCTCGGTTTGCAATTGATTCGGTGGCTCACCCATGGCTTGAGATGAAGGGGTTGCCTCTACTGCAGCGGGGGGCGTCTGGACGGGAGCCGAGCCTCGCAGTAAATAGCCGGCCAGGAACCCCAGAGCCAGGCACGCTGCGCACATCACCAGAAGCGAGGTCGGCGGCCAACTTCCTTTGGAGCCCGTGCGCGTATTCGACTCATTGACCACTTCTGAACTCCTTTTTGCTGGCTTCCCCGGGTAAGGGTGCGGACAAAATCACAAAGACCCGTCGTTTGAAATGCATCATCGTTGCCAAAACTACGGCAGGCGCCGTGGCCGATTACTGCCATGATTTCAGCAACTTAGGAACATGTCGGCTAGAATTCCTGTCCCGAAAGCGCTCCGGTCGGGTCTTTCGCCTCATTGAAGGCGCATTTTGCCTCCCTGTTCTCTCCGTCACCGGCGTTGCCGGTCCAACCGCTAAGGGCCATGTGAATCTTCATTTCATCGTGGATTGTTGACCCGGTTTCTGGGCACTGGTGACACTGCCATTGGCGTTATGAGCCATCTGGTGGCAGGTCAATACACAAGTGTTGTTGCCATGATTGTAGGAAATCGGAGCGCCGTTGTTTTGCCCCACCACGTTGATGTCAAAATTCACCAGGCGCTCGCCCGAAGCGCTCGGAGAAACTGAGCCCATGCCGTGCGCGGTGTGGCAGACCGAACAGGAGAAGCCCTCGCGAGAAATGTGGCGGTGGTGCTGGGTGAAGCTGGTATTGCCCACGACGTTGCTCAGGTTATGACATTTGGCGCACATGCCGTATGGTCCGTTGAGGGTAAGGTCTGGATTGGGAAATGTGTTTGTGACTAGTCCACCTGGCGTTACGGCCTGGCTGAATTGGTAGTTGTGCTCGAGGATGTGTGAATGCACCGAGCCGTGGGGACCGTTCGGTCCGCTGCCGCCAAACTCGCGATTGTCGTCACTATTGTGGCAATCGGTGCAGAGGATCTGCACGCCCATAAGGCGCGATGGGGTGCCATTCTGATTCAACATGTTCGCGCGCAGACTGGGCTGCGACAGCGGGCTCATACGAACGTGCGACACGGGATGGCTCGAGGTTGCAGTCGCGCTGAACTCAGGAATGACATTCAGGGAGTCCGGAGCTGAGACCAGTCTTCGGGGCGCATATCCGTAAATCGGCAATCTCTGTTTCCCCACACTCGTACCGTGACAACGCAGGCAGTTCTCATACTGGTTGACTGCGGGCCACAGAACGGACACCCCGTCGTTGGCGGTGATCCCGGTCACGTTTGCCTGCGAAGGACGAACGGAAGGAGGAGCGGAGAACGTCACCACCTGGTTGGAACCGTGTGCGCTGTGACAATCGACGCAAGTCGCGTGACGATTGTTGCTCAGAAGGGCTGGCTCAGCGGCGTCGTGGAAATTGTTTCCCGAAGGCAGGGGATGGCCTGTCTTGGCAATTTCAGCCATAACATTCGGAGCCGCTGGCGACAGAAGAGCTCCGCCATTGTGACAAGTCATGCAGTCCTGGGTCGCGGAGTCCATGCCGGGCGTCGGTGGCGTGGCCGCACGAAGCAGGCGTGCCGGCGCAGTTGCATTGTGCGACACATGGCAGGAAGTGCAAGCATTGAGCGCGACCGTGCCATACGAGCCGACATGGGCATCGGCTGAACTTTGGTTGGTTGCGGTTTTATGGATGCTGTTTGTCCAGCCCTGGAGTGGATTCGGTTGTCCTTGAATCACGCGGTTGGGATCGTGACAAGCGAGACACATCTGACCTTTGGAACTGTCGCGGACGAGGAAATTTTGTGCGATCTTATCGGTGCCCTGCACGTGCGGGTTGTGACAGCTGGTGCATTCAATGTTTCCGTTGATCAGTTTCACCGCTCCGGTTGGGTCCGCCGTTTTGTGCTGGGTAACCAGCGAGGCGGTCAAATTAGAGGCGTCCTTCAGAGGCAAAACCATGCTGAAAGGGTGGGATCCACTCAGGTTTGTCCCAAAGGCGTCAACGTTGTTCATCGACCCTGTGACGGGAAGCCTGCCGTAGGCTGCAGACTGGCCCACAGCCACGGTGCCGTCATGGCAGCTCAAGCACAGGCTGCTGGTCACGCCCAGAGTTGGCTGGGTTTTCCCGCGCTCGACAGATGTTGTGCTGGAATACGGAGTATAGGTCGCCTTCGATAGTGTCTGGTTCCACAGCGGAGTCACGCCTCCCAATCCGCTATGCGGGGCGTGGCAAAAGGTGCAGCCGAGACTTCCCTGAGACGAGATCGAAGCTCCGCTGGAAGGGCTCAGGTTGTGCATGCCCATTACATCGCCGCTCACCTGGGCAGTTGCGAGGCCGTGAGCCAAAACCGCTGCGCAAACTGACCCCAAAATCCACCTCATTGCTTTCCCTCATCGGCTGGTTTTGCCGCGGCGTAGTAGTGGAACACCTGGATGCGGCGATTGAAGGAATCCACGATGTAGATGCGATCATGGCTATCGATTTGCAGTCCGGTCGGCAATTGAAATTCTCCGGGTCCGATTCCTCGCTGCCCGAAGTAATACAAAAGCCGGCCTTGCCGATCAAACACCTGCACCATGCCCCACTGACCGTCCACCACGTAGAGATGTCCTTCAGAATCGAAGCTGATTCCCTTGGGGCGGAACATCCATCCGGCACCGTCCCCCAGCTTTCCGATGGCGTAATGAAAGCTCCCCGATCGGTCCAGGACCTGAACGCGAAAGTTCATGGCATCGACAACGAACAACTCCGAACCGCTAAGCCGCAACTCCGTGGGGTAGTTGAATTCGCCCTCGCCGGAGCCACTTTTCCCGATAGTCGCGACCACGCTGCCCTGCATATCCATTACAAAAATCTTGTTGCGCAGAGTGTCCGTGATGTAAATGCGCTGCGCCGCAGAATCGACTGCGATTCCCGTGGGCCGCTTGAAAAATCCTTCCCCGCCCTTCAAGCTGCCGATGGCTCGCCGGTACTTCCCGCCGGGGTCGAAGACAAAAATCTTGCCCGACAGCGAATCGGTCACATAAATATTGTCCTGCGCATCCACTGCAACGCACTGCGGGGAGAGCATGGGATCTTTTCCGCTTTCCTTGCGGGAAAGAAACTTGTATTTTTTCTCGGTGAAGTCGAAGATGTGGATCCCGTCTGCTCCCGGGTCGGTCACGATGACACGTCCGTGCGAATCGACGGCTATGCTGTAGGGATTGACCAGAAAGCGAAACTCAGGTTCGCCTGCGATCACATCGACCACGCGAGTCCAAAAGCCGCGCTTCGGTTTTACCTCGCGCTCCAGGCTGAAACTCCGCTCAAACGCGAGTTTCCGGCCGCCGTCCAGCAACAACTCTGGGGGAGGAGGCTGGCCATTCGTCTCCTTCGGCTGCTTGGCGGCGCCAGCCGGCGCCCCCAGTAACACGACGAGAGCAGCGACCGTCCAAGCCCTTCGCAAATGCCCTGAGCACACTTCACTCAGAAGAAATCGAACCATCTTGACACTCCAATGAAGTAGGAATTCGCGGTTCCGGGCGGAGCGCCACCTGCACTGATGCCTTGTGTGAACCGGGTGAACCCGGAGAGCAGGCCAATCTTCCTGAGATGGTACTGCACTTGAGCGTTGAAGATCTCTGTATTATTGTGCGAAATCGTCGTGCTGGTAAGTGTATTACTGAGTGCCCGGCTAAAGGTTCCCGAAACCGTGAGGCGTCGCAAAGGGGTCGCCGCAATTCCGCCACCATAACTGCTTCCGCCGTAGGTAATCAGGCTGTTCACCGGCACACCGGGAGTCGGTGGAAGTGGGACCAAGCCGCCGTTGGTGAGAATCGATTCTCCGCTTGACTTCGCGTAATCAGCGCTCAGGGTGAACCGCCGCGAGCCGAGCGAAGTCGAATAACCTTCGCTATGATTTCCGCCTCCTCCGTCGTTGGTCAATCCCGTGTGGCTGCCGTTAAAAGCCGCGATCCATACCCAGCCGCGCCCGAAGCGGCGATTCAGGCGGGCATTGTAGTTGTAGTAAGAAGTTGAATAGGTGATCAAGAATGACTGTACGTTCTGGGCATAACTGAACGATCCTGAAGTCTCCCAACGCCCAATCCGGCGAAAATAATTCACATTGCCGACAAAGCCCACCGAGTTGTTGCCCTGGCCATTGGACGATTCCACCACACCGGCAGAAAAGGTAAACATATCAAAAAGCCGGCGGTTGTAATTTACCGTGCCGCTGATGTAGGTCCCGGTGTAGCTCTGGTTAAAATAATATTGATCATAATAGGTGGCTTGGGCTTGCGTGGAGAGATTATTGGTCAATTGGTAGGTGGCGCCCCCACCTATACTGATGGAGTGCGAGCCCGATCCGAAATTGAATGGTGTCTGTACGGTGCCACCGTTGATGAGATTCTGGCTGAAATACCCGGAGAGATTGTCGGTGTAGTTCTGGTTGAAAACCAGGCTCAATTTTTCTAACGGCTGGAAAGTGGCGCCGGCGGTTTCAGTGCTGGTCGTGTAGTTAGAGGTACTATTCTGGTCTCCCAGGAAATCGGTGGATGCCACGGCGCGGTTGTAGTTGGCATAGAACGAGCCTTCGAACGGCAAATTGTGCGTCGCCCCAAAGCCGAAATCGTGGCCGGTGGTGTCCGATTTAGATTCCTGCTCGCCCGCCAGGAATTGGGGCAGGGTGGAGTTGAGAGTGTTGTGATCGAAGTACCCATTCAGCCGAAAACCCTCTATCGCGTATGTCGACCGGAGGTTGAACAGTTTCGTGTCGGACCCGGTTTCCTGATCGGTCCCGTACACCGTGCCAGATCCGCTTCCTTGCGAGTAGCTGGCCGACAGCGTGGGCAAGTCCGGCAGCAGTGCGCTCCATCCAATGCCGAAACCTTGACCATGGCCATGGGTGGTGAAATCGGGCTGCCCCACGAGCCCGAACGTCCCGGTGCTGTTGTAGTCGTCGCGATAGCTGACTGATCCTGGAAAGTGGCTGCCCGTAAAC
This sequence comes from uncultured Acidobacteriota bacterium, assembly GCA_963759395.1. Taxonomy (GTDB): domain Bacteria; phylum Acidobacteriota; class Terriglobia; order Terriglobales; family Acidobacteriaceae; genus CAVWZH01. Next base: position 2,985,669 of record CAVWZH010000007.1, read on the forward strand.
AGGTTGGCCGTCCCCGAAAATCCACTGGCTCCGGTAATCGATTGGAAATTGGAATTGGCACGCGACTGATTGATATAGGGGATCAGGTCGAAGGAGAGGAAGTTAGGATTGTAATAAGAGCCCGACACGTTGCCGTCGAGTCCAAAGTTCAACCCGTGGCTCGATGGAATCTGGTCCCCGTAATCTCCCGCATATCCCACAGTCAGGAGGCCGCCAGCCTTCATCTCGACATTGTCCCCGACTCGCATTTGGGCCGAAGCAAGCGGCATGGCAAACAGAAGTAACAGCACGACGATGTATGGTGTGTGCCTCTTGATTGTGTCAGCGCCTTTCACCAGTTCCTGCCCCTCGTTTCATTCGGCCAGTCATAATCTTTGAAGGCACCGCCGTTGCCATTCCTAGCATGCACAAAGGGCCAATTGAGATTGAAAATGAAGGACTTATCTGCCTTGGGGAAAACGTTCATGTTGCTTGGCAACGTGGCTGCGCCATATCGCCCGTTCGGCGGGTTGATTTACCCAACAGGAAAGGGAAACCAACGACAACTGATGGAAATGACTAAGGTGTGGAGTTGAGTGGGAAGTTTGCTTCGCGCAGCTCACTCATCTCTTGCTATGAGTTTTCACACGATTTCGATCTTCGCTTGGGCGCGCAAACGCTTTCCCAGATTCGAGCGCAGCCGTTCATACTTGCTCTTCTGCAATTCCGTTCGCAGCTCTGCCTTCACTTCGGCAAGGCTTTGCTTCGTCGCTGGGTTATGCGCATTCAGACGGAAAATTGTGAAGGCGCTCTCGATCTGGATCAGGCCGCTCACCTGCCCGGGCTGCATCGCCAGCGCAGCCTTCACGACTTGGGGGGGCAACTTGTCGCGGCCCACTGCCTTGTGGTCACCCATGTTCACCCGGTAGTCGTCATCCGAAATTTTCTCCGCCAGCAGCCCAAATTCCTGGTAGCTCTTCGTTGCCTTTGCCTGGCGCAGCGCCTCTTCTGCGCGCGCTCGGCTCTCCTTCACTACTTCCGTGCCGGCATTTGGTGGAGGGAGAATCGAGATGCTTTGTATGCTGAACGACTCGGGTTGCTGGAAGCGCGCCGTATTCCGGTCGTAATAGTCCTTGACTTCGGCCAGTGACACGGCGGATTTGTCGCCCACGTCAGTCTTCAGCAACTCCTCAATCAGGAGCGAACGCTCGATCTGTTTACGCAGCAGCTGGCGGGAGCCGTGCATCTCTGACTGCATGTATTGCTCATATTCGTCGGGAGTATTGAACTGCTTACGAAAATCGGCCTCGGCGCGGTTTAGGCGCTCTGCAGAAATCGTCATCCTTCGCCGCCCCGCCTCCTGATACACCAGTTCCTCAAAGATGATCATCTCCAGCGCGCCCTGGCGAATGGCAGCTTCCTGTGCCTTGGGAAACCCATTGTGCTGCTTGGCGTAGGGAAAGATTGCGTACATCTCGCGCAAAAGGTCGCGGTCCGTCAGTTCCACTCCATTGACCCGCGCCACCGGCTTGTCAATCACGTTCCGGGACGATACCGGTGCGGCAGAGGTGGAGGCTATCACGCCGGTTGGAGCGTGCGAGGCCACCTGAGCCACGGCCGTCGCTGCCAGCAGAAGAATCCAGACTGAGGGTTTGTATCTCATAAGTTCCTCGCTCACGAACCTCAGAAATAAGGGGAGAGAAGTCTCTCTCCCCCTGGTTTCAGGCGATCTCTACTGGAACACAGTCGTGACGTTGTTGGTGTTGTTGGCTTCGTTCGACTCGCCAAAGTGGCATTGACGGCAGAACTGCGTCGTCGAAGGCGCTTTGGTGTTAGCCACGGTGTTGATGTTCGGGTTGTAAGGACCGTTCACGAAGAAGTAGGTGGCATAGAATTTGCCGCCGCCATCGTTCGCGATCGGGCTCGACTTGCTCGACGTGTACACCGTCATGACGTGCTGGTTGTGGCAGGTGGTGCAAGCCACGTAGGGTTGACCTGCGGCATTTACGCCGTAGGGGTTTGACCACTTGCCAGGCGCCAGAGCCGGCCAGCCGTAGTTCGCGACAAACTGGGCATACGGACTTCCCGGAGTCACTGTGAATGTTCCGTTGGCATAGACCAAACCGTTTCCGGAGCTGATGTTGGCATTCACGCCCACGGGATGATCGTTCGTATAGTTGCCAGCCCCGCTACCGTCGTTGCCGAGCAGGGTTGGAATCGGCTTGCTGCCATAGGCGGTATTGGTCAATAGACCGATCTTTTGTTCGTACGACTGATTGGTCATCATGTTTGACGGAGTCACGTTCCCATCGTGGCAGCTGAGGCACAGCAGGATTCCGCCGACTTCTGTCGCCCCGGTAGCAATACCGTTGGGCAGAACTTCGACGTATCGTCCGTTATCGCCGAACGCAATTGACTTGCTGTACAGCGGACTGGCGTCCTGGCCCCACAGGGCATAGGACCCGGCGTCGTTCCCCTTGAGCTGCCCGTGGCCGGAGCCATACGAGCCACTGTGAGGAGCATGGCAGCCGGCGCAGCCGCGGCCTCCGTTGTTGTGGGCGCCGAGCACGTCGACCGTTGACGACCAGTTCTGGGCCATCATCAGTCCCGAGACGGCAAGGACGAAGAGCATTAATAGGATTACTTTCTTCATAAAAGGTGAAACCTCCTGTCGTTGTTGCTGCAATGCCTTGCAAACTCCTGATGTCTTAGGCCAGGGCTGCGATGTCTGTGCAGCTGCCCTCGTTTCTTAGTTATGCAACTGCCTGACCGTGGGCGGAGGCCTCCCCTGGAAGCCAGCGGTTCGTTATAAGACTAACAATATGAATGTTTTAATGAGTTATGGTCCCGATTTGGCTCTAATCGGAAGGAGGTTCCACTGAGGGAAAAGAACCAGCTCATTCTTAAGCATTGGTCAAATTCCGCAGCACTTTTGATTGATTACTCCACAACAAGCGATGCTGGCTCGGGAATTAGTGTTGAAAAATGCAACAACCGGATACTTATTCAAAGGTGGGAGAGAAAAGAACAACAAGCCATCATGTGCGGATTCACACGCATGTTCTGGCAGCTTCTATTCGCTTTGCGGAGTGTTTGCCTGAGTTGTGGGAGGCGTTACTGGGAGGGAATTGCCCGACGCACCGGCTTTTTTCTCACGCAGCGCTTCTTTTTCCTTGCGTAGCTGATCGGCTTCAGCGTCGGTCACGTAGCGGAATTGTTGTACACGCCCCGGGTAGATTTCCGAGGTGAACACGCGGTTCATTTTGTCGATGGTGATACTGGCTATGCCTTGAAACTGGCCGGGGAGAAGTCCATGGCCACCGAAACTAATGAGCAGCTGCGCCTCTTGGTTGAAGACCTGGACGCGGTCCTGCATTCCGTCGACCACCCAGATATGGCCGTCGCTGTCGATGGCGACCCCCTTGGGCCGGGAAAAGTATCCCGGTCCATCCCCGGGTTTGCCAAAGGTGCTGATGAATTTGCCATCGCCATCGAAGATCTCGATGCGATTGTTGAGGGTGTCGGCGACATAGAGATTGCCTTCCCGGTCAACCGCCAATCCCGACGGACGCGCGAAATCTCCAGGAGTGGTGAGCTCGTGTTTGTGGCCTGCGGTGCCGATCTTGCGCTTTAGTTTCAGACTATCCGCGTCGTATACCAGAACTTGATCCTGATCGACATCGGCAACATAGAGCAGCCGGTTCTCGACATCGATCGCTAACCCACCCGGACTGACGAGCCCGTCCGTGATCACGTCTTCCGGTTCATGCTTGGCGTTGAATATCAGCACGTGACGTAGCCCGGGATCGGAAACAAACAGACGATCGTTATCGTCCATAGCCAGACCGATGATGCGAACAAAATGACCATGGACCTTATTCTTGATCAGCTCTACGTCCCGAGTTTCGGTGTTAAAGATGAAGATGGCGCCCACCTTCTGGTCGGCAACATAGAGGTTGCCCTTAGAATCCACGGCCATGCCATAGGGCTCTGCGAGCTGGAAGAGAACCTTCGTATCCTCGCCGGCGGGCTGTGTGCCCGCCAGACGGTCCATCCAGTTCTGCCTCTTGGTCTTGGGAGTCTCCACCTGCGAGATTTTTTCAGCCGCGTAGAACGCCTGGTACTTGATGCGGGCAATAGCCGGCGGGTTCGGCCAAACGATGTTGGAATAGTCGATGACTGGGGGCACTTTGGGTGATGCGCCCTTTTTCTTGTTTCCGCCGCCGAACACCAAGACTGGAGATCCCAGCCCCAAGCTCAAGAGAACAAGCAAGGTCAGAACTCTTTGGCCGTTACGAGTCAGCTTTGGTCGATTTGTAAACATCGTACTCACTCTCCACTGCAAGTTATCGCAATTTAAGGTCCTTGTGGCACGTAGAGCAGAACGCCATGTTGTTGGCCTGATCTTTGACCAGCAGGTCCGGCTGAGCCGAAGCGTGCGGCTGGTGGCAGGTCAGGCAATTCATCGCGATTGTTACTTTCCCCGGGTTCGCCGGGTCCACCAGGTCAGAAACTGGGTGCCCCGCCACGGGATGCCCCAAGCCATACTTCAGCGGCAGCACCACGACTTTATTCTTCGTGAAATAGTCTTCGGGAAGCTTGACGCTTCCGTTAAAGATGGTGAGCAAGTGCTCGGCTTCAAGCTTTTTCGGTTGTGCATCGGGTCCGTGACATTCGAGGCAGAGTGTATTCGGGGTCTGGGCGCGCAGTAGATGCTCGTTGTCTCCTCCGTGAGGCTGGTGACAAGTGGCACAACCCTGAACAAATGCCGGCTGGTGGCGGAACGCTTTCTTCCCCAGGTCACCGATATCGCTGTGGCAGCCCAGGCAGATATCGACTGCGTTAGTTTTGGGGAGCCCCGGCTGGCGGCTGGCGTGGGGGCTATGGCAGTCGGTGCAGTCCCCCGCCGCCCCGGGATGCTGGACCTTGGCTGTGTCGATCAGCTTGGCTTTGTCGGCGTGACAAGTCGCGCATAGTGCTTTGGCGTCCGTTTGGGTCAGCACCACTTTTCCATCTTTAGCGGGCGCGTGGCACACTTCGCATTGCTTATCGGCAAACGGCGGATGCGTGAACTTTGCCATCAGTTTGGGAGCGGCAGACTCATGAGGATCGTGACAGGCCACGCAATCGGCCGTCTCGAAGGGCTGGTTCTGGTGAGCTTTCTTGAGATTAGGGTCTTTTGCATCATGGCAGTCCAGACACAGTGCCGGTGTGGCCTTAGCGAGGTGGAAGTCGAACTCGGCTTTGCCCAGTTCTCCCGTTTTGTGCGTAATATGGCAGGTCTCACAGCCCATGTCGAGAGCGGCATGGCGGCTGCCTTTCTCCGGAACGTTCACCCCGGTCTTGTGACAGCTAAGGCAGAGGTTCTCTTTTTCGTCACCGGAGGTGGGCTTTAACAACTGGTTCTTATTGTCCGAGGAGTGTGGGTCGTGACATTTCAGGCAATCGCGCACAGCCGGGCTATGGACTATGCCTTTTATGTTGGCGGCATTCTTCTCTGCGTGGCAGGTCAAACAGAGAGCAACGGGAGTCGTCGTGATCAGCTTCACACGAGTGACATCTTTATTGACTCGAATCTCGTGGCAACTGGTGCAACCCTTGGCCATCGCTGAATGCACCGACTTGCCCTTGGTTTTGTCTTCATGGCAGGCCAGGCAGGTAGAGGTATCCGCGTTCGGGTCGAGGGGCACCGGGTGTTGCGCAGCCGCACTGCGGATTGCGCAGACGACGATCATGACGAAGCAGGCTAGGGGGCCTACTCTGCGAGGCTTGTCAAGACACGATTTGAATGATTCCAGCGCCACCCTCACCACTCCATCCCTAAAGTTCTGCACGCATCTCGCCTTAGTTCTCTGGCCGTAAAGTTCTCGAGCAGACTCGCTAACCACTTGCGATAGAGTCAGTTGGAATCCGGTTTCAATTCTATGGGTGGTCACGGTCATCGAAATTTTCATCATTGATGTGGCTTCTCCCACACTGGAATGAATGAAATGACGCAAGTCATTGTGCCGCAATGCTAGCCCTCGGCGCCGCCAGCGACTAGTCTGCGCCGAATTCCCGCAGAACTCCAATGCCCTGTGTGATATGGCTCACACCACGTCCCTCGAAACTTTCAGTCCGATGGTTTATTGGCAAGCATTTCAGCAACTTAGCTGACTCTTTGTGCTATGGCGCGGAACGTGCTTTCTTTCCCTGCGAGAAGGGGAAAGAGATGGCTGCAACTGTCCGCACCGCACCTCGGAGAATCTGGCAAACCCTGGGCGCGACCAAGACCGGGGTCGTTCTACTGATCCTCGTCGTCATATTCTCGGCAGCGGGAACGTTGATTCTGCAGCGCCCTGCAACGGACGCCGAAGAGATGCAGCGGGCCTATTCGCCGCAAATGCTGCGACTGCTTGACGGACTGGGGCTGACCGACGTTTTCCATGCCTGGTGGTTCGTGCTGCTGCTGAGCTTGGTGAGTCTTAGCATCATAGCGGCTTCGGTCCAGCGCTTCCCCCATGCGTGGAGATTTTTCTCACGTCCCTACAAGAGTCCTGACGAAAGCTTCCGCAACGCTCTCGCCAGCCATGTTCTGATTCCGATCAAAGACGAAGAAGCGGCCGTGAGTGCCGCCGAAAAGGTGTTCCAAAAAGCAGGTTTTGGACCGGAGAGGATTGTACGTCAGAACAACTTTTCTCTATTCGGCGAGCGCAACCGCTTTTCTGAGATGGCAGTTTACGTCGTGCATGCGAGTTTGCTTCTCATTTTTCTCGGTGGCATTGTCGATGCGCTGTATGGCTGGCGTGCGTTCGTCACCTTGACCCGCGGGCAAGAGTCGAGCCAGGTGCAAACCCAAAACGGCAGCAAACGCAACCTGGGTTTCGCGATCCGCTGTGAGGGTGCTGGTCAGGAGAACTATGCCGACGGCACTCCCAAACGTTGGTGGTCAAATCTGACGATTCTGGAGAACGGGCAAGCGGTTGCACGCAAGCAGATCGTAGTCAACGATCCACTGGTTTATCGCGGCCTGCGCTTTTATCAAGCGAGCTACGGCAAAACCGGAAAGATCGACAAACTCGTGCTCACCGCAACTCCACGCGATGGCCAAGCGCCGTCGGAAATCACGATCGGTCTGGACGAGACTGTTCCCTTGGATCCCGATACCACGATTCGCATGTCCGAGTTCATTCCGGACTATGTGGTGCGCGATGGCCAGGTTTACACCCGGTCCAACGACCTCGAAAATCCAGCCGCCCACCTGGTGGTGGAATCCAGGAAATCCGGTCGAGCTATAAACGTCTGGCTGCCCCCCCTTCCAGGCTTTGAACAGAACGCATCTTCGCCCTACACATTCGAAGGCAAGGACGTGCAGATGGCCTATTTCACCGGCCTTGAGGTTTCGTACGAACCGGGGCAGTGGTCGGTTTGGGCCGGGGTCGTCCTTATGGGTATCGGCCTGGCTATGGTGTTTTATTTCGTCCATGTCCGGGTCTGGGCTGTGCCGGTGCGCGATGCCCGTGGCCAGCTAAGGCTTTGGATCGGCGGAACGGCAAACAAGAACAAAGATGTGTTCACGCAGCGCTTCCGCGAGCTGGTCGCACAGATCGAAAGTGAACTCAAGGTTTCAGTGAAGGCAGGCGATGAAGCGCCTGTTTCTGCACTCACCGGAAAATGAAATCCGGCAACGGAGGATGGTTTATGGCCCGTGCAAGAGTGGAAACGCAACCGCCGGCCACCGGCGCCACTTTGGTGGTCATGGTTGGATTGGCAATAGCGTTCCTGCTGTTCATGGCATTTCTGAATGTGGTCAAGAGCGGCAATTTGCTCAATGACTCCAACCTGCTCTACGCAACGCTGATTTTCTATTCAGGTGCGGCAACGCTTTATCTTGGATTTGGGATCACCGGCATCCCTTCCTACATTCGCTTCGCCTCCCTGGCCACGTGGGCGGGATTGCTGGCCAATACCGGCGCGGTGGCGCACCGATGGTATGAAGCAGGGCATCCGCCCTTCGCCAGCATTTACGAGATGCTCCTGAGCTTTGTGTGGACCCTTGCCGTCCTCACACTAATCGCGGAGAAGAAATACGGAGTGAAGGTGATTGGCACGGTAACCATGCCCGTGGCGATTGTAGGCGTCGTGCTCATGCAGTTGCTGCGTACCGAGGTACACCCACTCGTGCCCGCGTTGCAATCGACCTGGCTGCATGTCCACGTCACGCTTGCCATGCTGGCCTATGCGGCATGCGCTCTCAGTTTTGCGCTAGCCATGATGTTCCTGATCAAGGACAGGATGCGAACCGAGACGTTCCTGGCCGCCACCAGCCTGTTCGGAGTCGCCACGTACCTCGGTGTGTTGACTCGCTTCGAGAAATGGGGAGGTCTGAGCGTGGTTGCCTGGAATCCAGAGCAGAAGTCAGAGATATTTCTGGCCAAAGGCATGCGTCTGTTTGTCGTGATTCCCGACCTAGGCTGGCTGATGCTGCTGGTGCTTGCAGCCGTCGCCGCGCCACTGGTTCTTTATCTGATCTGGCGAAGAACTCACGACCGGGGATTACTCGCCATGGCTAATCAAGCGGTGTTCCTGAGCATTCTGCTGCAGGTGCTGGCGCTCCTGTTCTTCCTAATCCGGGCTCGCGATGGCCGCTACGCTTCGCTCGACGCCGACGGCTTGTTTGCCACTAGCCTGGCTGCCAGTCCGTTCATTCTCTCCGGCCTGGTGGGCGCAATCTTTGTGTCGCTGTTGTACCTCTTACTGCTGTGGAGGCGCGAGGACCTGGAGTGCATGTTGCCCAGCGCCGAAGATCTCGACCGCATCACCTACAAGACTATCGCGATCGCATTTCCGTTACTCACCCTGATGATAGCGGCGGGCGCCTACTGGGCTAATCGCACCTGGGGCTCTTACTGGAGCTGGGATCCAAAAGAGACCTGGGCTGCGATTACCTGGCTGGTGTATGCCGGCTATTTACACATGCGCATCACTCGCGGATGGCGTGGCCGGCGGGCCGCATATTTTGCCATCCTGGGGTTTGGCGTCGTCATGTTCACATTCTTCGGTGTGACTTACTTGCTACCGGGACTACACGCTTATGCCTAGCCGCAATCAGTCCGGCGAAAAGGCGACATTGCCCCTGGCGGCGACGCCTTGCACGACCGCTGCGTCCCGCCATCTTCCGAGTTGGCCGGATAGCAGCAAGCCCATAGCGCCCGCGGATTCATTGCAAGAGGAGCAGGGCTTTCGATTGGGTTACGTTAGGGTCAATTGGCAGCTCAAAGCAATCTTGCCGGTAGGGTTCGTGCTGCTGGCAGGACTGTTACTGTTCACTCTAGCGACCGTATCGTTGCGGGATCCGCAGCGCCACGCCGTGCTGATCGTAGCGGGAGCGGGCGCAGTCGCCATATGTGCAGTCTCAATGTTTGCCCTTGCGTACGTGATTCAACGTCCCATGGTCGAGTTGCAGGAGAAAATCGGGATGGTGAGCAAAGGCAATCTGAACGTCTCGGTGAGCTTCGCTCGGCGTAACGATGAAATTGGAGATCTGGGCCGCAACTTCAACCACATGATGCAGCAATTGCGGGAGAGCCGGGAAGAAATTGAGCGTCTGCATCGCACCCAGATGTCCCGCGCCGAGCACTTGGCGACGCTGGGTGAGCTGGCTACAGGTCTGGCCCACGAGATTCGCAATCCCCTTGCCGGAATCGCAGGAGTGATCGACATCATCGGCCGCGATTTGCCTTCGACCAGTCCCGCGCGGGCTGTGGTAAAAGACATTCGCCTGGAAATCACACGCATCAGCCGCACCCTGACTTACCTGCTTGAGACAGCGCGGCCTCATCCCCCGCAGTTCCGCCGGAGTGACCTCAACATTACCGTAGAACATGCCGTGATGCTGGCCCGCCAGCAGGTGCTCTCAAAGCCAATCAAGATCGAACTGCAGAAGGCGCCTGATCTTCCGGAAGTCGAACACGATAGCGATCAAATTCATCAAGTATTGTTAAATCTGCTCTTGAACGCGGTCCAGGCCATGGAGGGTGCGGGCTCAGTGCTTGTCGAGATTAGTTCGCGAAATGGTTACGCCAGCGTGGTTGTTAGCGACACCGGTCGAGGCATCTCTGCTCAAAATCTGCCCAACATTTTCCGCCCCTTCTACACCACAAAGGGCAATGGTACGGGCCTTGGGCTTTCCCTTGCCCACCGTATCGTGGAAGAGCATGGAGGCCGTATCGAAGTGAGCAGCGTGGTTGGAAAAGGAAGCAGATTTGAGGTAGTGCTTCCCTTTCAGATGCCCACCCCTAAGGTTGCCGCCTCCTGACTGCTGGGACAAGAAACGATTCGTATTCCGACCTGCCTTGAGGCATTTCGCCAGCACCACCGGACTGGCGCCGCACCTCTGTTCCCTTCGCGCAGCGTCAGCTCACCAAAGCAGGGACCTTCCATTTCGTAGTAAATTAAACATCGATGCCTGCGGAGAAAATCATGATTGTGGACGACGAGCGCCTGGTGCGCTGGTCGCTGCGCCAGAAGTGCGAGGAATGGGGCTACCACGTAATCGAAGCTGATGCCGGAGAACCTGCCCTTAAGCTGGCGCAGCATGAATCGCCAGATCTGGTGCTGCTCGATGTCCGCATGCCAGACCTCACCGGCATCGAAGTGCTTGACCGGCTCAAGAAAAGTGGCGACGCCCGCGCCGTCATCATGATCACTGCCGATCCTCAACTTGACGACGTAAAAGCCGCACTCAAGCTCGGGGCTTACGATTTCGTGGGTAAGCCGATCGATTTCGATGAGCTGCTTGTGACCATCAAGAACGCCCTCGAGGCCACCAGCTTGCGCACCGAGGTACAGACACTGCGAGGCGAGGTGCGCCGGGGAACTGGCTATAGCAGCGTGGTAAGCGTCTCACCTAAGATGACCGAACTCATGAACTTCGTCCGCAAGGTTGCGGCCAGTGAAGCCACCACCATCCTGATTCAAGGCGAGAGCGGCACCGGCAAGGACCTGATCGCAAAAGCCATCCACTACGAAAGTTCCCGCCAGGAGAAGCCCTTTGTAGCTATCAACTGCTCGGCCATTCCGGAGACGCTGATGGAGGCCGAGCTTTTCGGTCACGAAAAAGGCGCGTTTACCGATGCCAAGCAGATGAAGAAGGGGCTATTCGAAACCGCCGATGGCGGCACGCTGTTTCTCGATGAAATCGGCGAACTCTCTCCACTGCTGCAGGCCAAACTGCTGCGCGTGCTGGAGGACCAGGTCATCCGCCGGGTGGGAGGCGTCCGCGATATGCAGGTGGATGTACGCGTGATCGCCGCCTCCAACCGCGATCTGGAAAAGGCGGTGCGCGACGGTCAGTTTCGCCAGGATCTCTATTACCGCCTGGCTATTATTGCGATCTTTATTCCGCCGATACGAGATCGAAAAGAAGACATCCTTCCCTTGGTGGACTTTTTCATCGAGCGCTACAATCGCAGGTTCAAGAAATCAGTTCGTGGCATTACCGATGAAACTCGGCGCCTTCTTCTCGGCCATAACTGGCCCGGCAACGTTCGCGAACTGAAGAACACCATCGAGCGTGCCATGATCCTTGAAGACGAGCCGTTCCTGCGACCCGTGTACCTGCCGTTTTCCGTCGGTGAATCGGGCGGACGCACCGTCTTTGAAAGGAGTTCGCCAAGCGACGGGGGACAGCCGTTGCCCAACGGGCGCACTTTGCCGCGACTGTATATTCCGGAAGGTGGAACTTCACTGGAGGAAGTGGAGCACGCCATGGTCGAGTTGGCCATGCGGCAAGCTAACGGCAACCAGACGCACGCCGCCAAGCTGCTGGACATAAGCCGCGACGCCCTGCGTTACAAACTAAAGAAATTTGGCTTAATTGGCGGTGACGAAGAAGGCTCCCAAACCAGCGCCGTTGGGGAGTGAGCCTGCAGAAAATTTCTTCAGATTATTGATTGTTTGTCCTGCGGAGATAAGAACAACTTTCCACGGCCACCCTGGCGTGACGACCAGCAATCTTGACGCACGCTGAAAGTCACATCGCGCACAGGTCTATGTGAGATGCGCTAACCCTTGGCGTGTTGCTTGGCCCTCTCGATGTACTCCTGGACCTGCTGTTTCTCCGGATAGTTCGGGTTCCGCCGCAACAGTTCCTCCCAGGCCTGGACTGCGCCCTTCGGGTCCAGCTTGCCTTGCCACCGGACCACGCCCAGGTTGAACAACGTTCCCGGATGGCCTGGTCGATACTTCAACGCTTGCTGAAACTCAGTGATGGCTCCATCGGCGTCTCCGGTGTACCAGATCGATGTTCCCAGATCGGTTAACAGGTCTGCATTTTCGGGCTGGCTCTTCACTGCGAGCTGGTAGTACTTGACGGCATCTGGATATTGGTGAGCCGTCGTAATAGAGATTTGCCACTTGCACGATCGTGTTGAAATCATCGGGATTGCTCTGCAGGGTAGCGAGCAGGGGTGCGACAGCCTGGTCCAACCTCGCCTTCTGCTGTTCGGGACTGACCTCCCCTTGTGTCGACTGCCCGTGGGGCACGCTGCCGTTGGCAGGACCAGCCGTTGTAGCTGTCTCCGCTAGCGGAGAAGCAGAACCGCGAAACAGGTAACCCAGGGCGACTCCGACAACGAGACAGAAGACCGCCAATACATATGCCTTTGTGCCGGTCCAGTTTTCGCGATCGGCGGTCTGGCGATGGGACGAGTCTTGCTGTCTCTTGGCCATGGTCTTCTTCTCTGCTCCTTCAGGATCTGGTGCCGGCAAGCGCCGATTCGGGCGTTTTCAGGTGGAACAGCCGCTGCACGGCGGTCGTCATCTGTTCCTGCTCCACCTTCTCTGGAAGTTCCTTGAGTTCACGAGCCAGGGACCCTGCGATTCTCTGCGTCATCCGGGACATCATTGCGGTTAACATTTCGTCCTGGTCCTGAGAGAAAGGCCCGTTCTCCTGTCGAAAGGAATCCAGTTCTTGCCGGCAAATCTCGTCCAGCCGTTGGCGCAGGGCCACGATGGTTGGCACTACGCGCTCCGCCATCAGCTTGCGACGGAAACCTTGTGCCTCTGCCTCCAGAATCTTCTGTGCTTCGGCAGCGGCGGCTTCGCGCTCACCCGCATTGTGGTCCACGACGCTCTCCAGGTCGTCAAGGTCATAGAGAAAAATGCCCTTCACGTCGTGCACGCCGGGATCAATGTCACGGGGCATCGCGATATCCACGATCACCAAGGGTTGTTCCTTATCCTCGCGCCCTCGAATCATAAGCTCAGCTTCCTCGCGGCTGAGAATCGTGTGCGGGCAGGAGGTCGAGCTGATGATGATGTCGGCTTCCACCATGTGCTGCCAGCGCTCCTCAAACGGGATCGCGCGTCCACCCAGTTTCGTGGCCAGTTCAGCCGCATGCTCGAGGGTACGGTTGATCACGAGGACAGAGCTGGCTCCGTGGTTGAGCAGGCCACGGGCGGAGAGCTCGCTCATCTTGCCAGCGCCTAACAGCAGGACTTTCTTGTTTTCCAGCGTACCGAAAATCTGACGCGTGAGTTCCACAGCGGCGTAAGGAATCGAAACCGTCGCGTTGCCAATCGCCGTCTCGCTGCGCACACGTTTGGAAACCGTGAGCGCTTTTTGCAAAACCGCGTCCAGGAACCGGCCCGTCGCGCCAACCTTTTGCGCCTGCTGCCAAGCCTGCTTAACCTGCGAGACAACCTGGGGTTCGCCTACCACCATAGAGTCGAGGCTGGAGGCGACACGGAAAATGTGCAAAAGGGCAGCTTCATCAAGCAAGCGGTAGAAGTGATTCCATTCGCACAACTTGAGTCCATATTCAGCCCCAAGCAGCCGCATCACCGAGTTGGCCGCCAAGGTAACATCATTGGCCCACAGCCAAAACTCACTGCGGTTGCAAGTGGCCATTACGACGACTTCTTCGATGCCCTCAGCCCGCGACAACTGTACCAGGGCTTCGTAGCGCCGATTCTCATCGATCCAGAAACGCTCCCGGACTTCCACCGGGGCTGTGCGGTAGTTCAGGCCAACGGCCATGAGGGTGGGTTCCAAGGTTTCATCTCCTCCCCGCTACTCCGTTAAAGGCACCCCGTGGGCCAAAAGTAGTGCTTCCAGCAATCGGCCCTTGCCATTTAGTTTCATACAGTTAGGGCTGTTTATTGTTGAAACAGTGGGATTTAGAAACGGCGACTGCGGAGTCTGACCCTAGATTCGCGTAAATTGACGCGCTATTGCCGCCAGCCAGACCAGTGTCAGAAGAGCGGAGCTGAGTCGGTCCCCACGGTCCGGAGCTGCCAGAGAGCGATGATGCCGAGCACCATCAGATTCGGAAACAGCAGGGGCGCCATGGGCGGAGCTCCGTAAATGAAGTTATCGAAGGCGTGAGCCGATGGTCCGCGCAGATTACCCATGGCGTGCAGAACAAACCCCCAAAGCCCCACGGCCGCCTCAAGTATAAGAATTGCCGCGCACAGATCGATATATTGACGTGAGACTCGGATAAACAGCGGGACAGCCAGGAATCCAACCGCAATTGCGCTCGCCACCACTGGGACCCACTCTAGGGGATTAAAGAACCCGTTCCCGGCATGATCGGCTAGGCTGAATACAAAATTTCCCATAAACCCGCCCAAAGTCAGCAGCAGCACCCAATGCGCCCATTCGATCGATTCCGGATTCACCATGCGATTCAAGATGATCAGAAATCCCAGGCCGGTGTAAGCGAGGGGCGCGGCAAAGGGAGCGGAGTAAGTCAGACTACGCAACGTGCGCTCATAGAAGAAATGGCTTTCAAGATGGAGAATGACCCCTGTCAACCCGACGAACACAGCAACCCAGCCAACGAAATAGCCCAGATCCTTCCAGACTGCGGGCCAGCGGTAACGGACAGCCAAAGCAAATATCAGCCCGAGCGGTGCGCTCGCCGAGAAAATAAGAGGAATGTACTCCGCTTCGTTGCGAAACTGGTTCACCGAGTGGGCGAGATAGATGTCGAAGGTGAGAAATCCGACATTGAGGATCGCGAACAGTTCCACCCAGATCTGCGGACGGGCCCACCAGCGTTCACTTCCCTCTGCCATGCTCTCTCCTGAGCTCGGCAGCCATCGACTGTAGCTCGACGGTCTTTTGCATCATGGGATAGTTTCCATGCCACTGAACGAAATCAGCTCCCCCCATGAATGCGCCGTGTTTGCTGGTCCGCCCGTCATAATGCCAGAGATCGAAGTACACAAAATCGATGGGCTGAGAGAATGGCGGCCCGGCGAGCAGGTCTTCCTTGCGCAGTCCATTCACGATGTCTTGCGCAACGCGAACACGATCATTCGTCGCCTGAACCACCTGCTCGGCCTGGCTGTAGACCCGATCGATCAATGCGGGCGTGTGGCACTGCGAACATATTTGTTTCATCTTGGCCTGGGCGGTGGAATAGTTTGGGCGTTTTTCGCTGATGGCATTTGCCAGATAGTAGGACAGCCGCTCCGAAGGATCGTGCGTAATGCCCACGCCATTGATGCCGCTCATGTGACAGGTGGCGCAGGTTGGCACGAACATATCGCGTGTCGTAAGAGTTTTTGGCGGAGCGTCGAGATTCAACAACCGCTCCTGCGCCTGGAACATCACTCCGTGTTTGGATTCCTCGTAGATCTCGATCTGCGAATGGTCGGGACCCATGTGACACTGGGCGCAAGTACTGGGCAGCCGGGCGATCCGCACCGAGCTGGTGTGCCGGGTATGGCAAGCGGTGCAGTTGCCTATTGTTCCATCGCTATTCGGCCGGCCAACGCTGTGGCACTGTTCGCAGCCGCTGGTCATTGCCGACGTTCCCTCCGATTGCACAAACGGGTGCGGCGGCCGACGGGTGCCTCCGGGCTGATAAGTTTCCGAGAAGTTCACCTGTTCCGGCGTGAGACCTTTCTCCCCGTAGATGGCGGCCCATGCCGGTGCGGCATGGCGGCTGTGAAGGAATTGCTGATAGATGTTCTCGTGGCAACTGCGGCAATTTCCGGCGGTGAGCTTGGCGGAGATTACGAAGCCGTGATGGTCTTTCTTGTCCTGACCGGCGGCCGGCTGGTGGCAATCGAGGCAGTTTACGTTTTTTCTGGCGTGCAAACTCATCTCGTATTCGTGAACTACCGAATACTGAGTTCGCGCATGACATTCGGCACACTTTCCCGTGGCACGAACCAAGTCCGCGCTAGCCTGCTCAGTCTCAGACTTGGGCCTTGCGCGGTTGAGCAGAAACGCCGCCAGGATCAGCGCGAAGGCAATCACAACAGCCATGAAGACGGGTCGAAAAGACATTCGCAGTCTCCTGAACTTATCCGGAAACAGTCTATGCTGCAGCGGCCGGAACGACCGCCAACATTGTAGTCGGAGTCAATGTGGAGATTGCAGACGAACGAGTGAAATAAGGACAGGAAGTTCAGACTGGGAACCCGGTTGGCGTACGCCCCTGAAAGGGACAGGCCCCGGCTAGCGGATGTGGTGCAAGTACCACATGACCAGCACGGCTCCCACGCGAACGGCAACGACCGCTGCGGCGAGCGCCAGCGCCAGGCGGAACAGGAGCCGCTCAAAACGATTCAGCTGCCATTTACAAACGGTCATAAGATCCGCCTTGAATCCCAGCTTCAGCATAGGCACGGAGACGTATCCTGGCAGTGAGTCTGGTCACGGACGGTTGTGAGCGGTGCGCAAGAGCCGAGGCACGCATTTTCCAGTGGCTGACGACGCGCCTCCACTGGCGACCGACTCCTAAGTGAATTAAGAGCGTCGGCAAGTCAGCGGTTAAAATGGAATCCGGCGATGAGCAGCCCGCCGAAGACGACGGCATGAGCTAGTTCGGTCCAGCCCAGCCTGCGTACCACTAGAGTTTGCTGGCTTTCGAAAAACCAGGTAGCTCCGCGAACCAGGAGCGGCACGAAGGCCAATCCCGCAAGGCCGGGCAGAAGATAAGAACGCCAAGCGAGTATGAGTATCACAGCCAGCAGCATTTGCCCGAGCAGAAAGGTCCGCCCGCGCCGTAATTTTTCCCTCCCGGTGACGAGCCGCGCGGAATGAATGCGGAGCTGCACAAAATGAACCTGGTCGCCGGCAAAAAGGAAGTTTGCCAGCCAGAGCGCCCAAGCTTCCCGATTCAGTTCGCCGGTAACCACGTAGTATGCAGCCGGGGCGGTTATGGTGAGACCCAGTGTACCAACGATCTGGGACAGCATTCGCGTCTGCCGTCCCAGCTTTCTAAGCAGCCCCTGGCCCACGAATGCGCCGGCCGCGACCAGCCCGAGCGGAACCAGTGCAGGATGACGCCCATCCCAGAACAGGGAAGCGAGAGCAGAAACAGCCACCGCTGCGAGAAGCACAATCGTGATGCCGACTGAACGGCGCTCGTGCTGGGTTTGAGCCCGGAGAAGACCGGTGCCCAGCCAATTCTCGACCGGCGTTCTCAGCCAGAGAAGTGTCAGAGCCGCAACCGTAAATGCCATGAGCGGCAGGCTGCTGCCGCCACTGAGCAGTCCGACGGCTCCTCCTGTCGTAAGCGGCACGAGCAAAAGACCCCAGGCCCCGTGTTCGCGCGGAGCGATCAGCGAACCAATTCGCCGGTCAGGCAAAGCTGCGAGTTGGCTCGTATGCCCCGCCACGTTCGGCTAGCTCCTGACTTCTAGCGGCAGAGGAGCGTTTCGCTCGATGGATTTTTTCGCGCCAGGTTCGTAGACGCAGAGCGGTTCTTGATCCAGATAATCGCCGGTGGCAGCGAAAGCACGCGCGCGGCAACCCATGCAAATATTGCGGAACTCGCAGCAGCCGCACTTTCCCTTCAGGTTATTGGTGTCACGCAGTTGATTGAATACCACTGAGTTCTGCCAAATGTCGGCGAACGATTGCTTTCTCAGGTCGCCCGCCAAGGCCGGCAAATAACCACACGGATAAACCTCGCCCTGATGAGAAATGAAGCACACAGCCGTTCCAGCAAGGCATCCCTTGGTCATCGCATTCATGTCTGACGGGTGAGTTCCCGGGTGTCCGGCCATTTTCCCGACGCTGTGGGCTTTCAGCTCGATGCCGGTTGAGCCGGGCATCGCCATTTCGGTGGGGCCGATATCTGGCGAATCGTGCGCTGCTTCGAGCAAAGGCTTTGCGGCCTGTGCCGCGGCGGCTGCGGAACGGTGCTCTGCAACGCGCCGTTGCCGGACCACGCGAAAGTAGTGCGGCGCGCACGTCGCCTTGAGTTCGATGCCGCCTTCGAGAGAGCGGTCATAAAACCAGTTCAGTATCTGTTCGTACTCTTCCGGAGGAACCATTTGTTCGGCAGCGATATCGACACCGCATCCCACCGGTACCAGCAGGAATGTGTGGAGCGCGTCGGCTCCCAATGATTTTGCCAGTTCGAGCACTTTCGGAAGTTGATGGGCATTGTGGCGTGCGATCGTGGTGTTGATCTGCACCGACATGCCCAACTCCTTCAGATTGCGGAAACCGGTGATGGCCGCATCGAAGGCGCCGGGAATACCGCGGAAACTGTCGTGGGTAAGCGCATCCGCGCCATCCAGGCTGATGGCCACACGGCGTACGCCGCTATCGACGATCCGTTGCGCGACCTGCTTCGTGACCAGCGTGCCATTGGTGGCAAGCGCTACCCGCAGACCCTTGTCAGTGCCATAACGCGCCAATTCGAAAATATCCTGCCGGAAGAGCGGCTCGCCCCCGCTGAGCACCAGGATGGGATTGGACACCGCGGCAATCTGATCGATGATATCGCGCGCCGCGAGCGTGGAGAGATCGGAGGGAGAGCTCAGCTCCGTAGCGCTGGCCCGGCAATGGATACAGCGAAGATTGCAGCCTTTCGTCAGCTCCCAGAAGATCAAGCGTGGTTTGTTTTGGTGTGCTTGACTTGATTGCTGTTCGTCGCCTTTTAGCGCAGCCATGTGCGGTCTCCTCACCTCGACGCAACGATAAAAGAGCGACGCCTCACCCAGCCGTGACTATCATCACTGGAAATTGTGATTCCGGTCACAGCGGCCCTAAGCAAGAGTATCGACTGGACTCGCGGCGGTCTATAAGGCTCAGGAATAAGCACTTAGTCGTGGTGTGCCATCTCGCGCAGCGCTGTCGTGTTGTAAATCACTAAGGTCGAGCCTTTGGATTGCAGAATATGGCGCTTTTTCATCTCGGCAAACAAGCGCGTAACCGTCTCTCGCGACGTTCCAATCATCTGCGCGATTTCCTCATGAGTAAGTCTGAGTTTCAATCGGGGCTCAAGTTTGGCGGATTCCCCGTTCTTGGAGGTCCACTCCAGAAGCAAGTTGGCAAGTTTCTCAGCGGCCGAGCGCGATAGTCCCAGGCAACGGACTTCATTGCAGGCATTGTGGTATTTGTCGCTCAATTGCTCGGCCACTTTGAAGCAGGCCTCGACATCATCCTTCAAAAACCGCAGAAAATCGTCGCGCTTCACGAAGTTGACCTGACAGGGATCAATCGTTTCTGCGGTGACCTCGTAAGGCTTGCCGGAGATGGCAGCGCTCAGGCCCAAGACCTCGCCCGGCTCGGCGAGTTTCACAATCATCGTTCGGCCAGTCGGAGAGTTGATAGACAGCTTTACAGTGCCCTTACAAAGGACAAAGATGCCACGCGGCATCTGCCCCTCCACAAATAGCACAGCCCCCTGAGGATACGCGGTCGCGTACTTGATGTTTTCAAAAGTCTGCAGCGCGGCAGCGGGCAGATCGCAGAAGATGCGATCGGCGCGCAGTTTGCATGTGAGGCAGCTTTCTACGATTTCCATTCCATATGGCGAGTGCATGCATCCCTCCTCCACCGCCCGTCAAGCCGGTCTCGTCTGGGCTCAGTGTCCGTCGGCATGAAGTGCTTGGCTGTGCTGCAAGGCACATGCCCTTGTGATCTCCCTCACAGCAGGGACGAGTGTGATGCAGATCACATTCCTCTGTGACTTGCCTTGCTGCGTCCAACTCCAGCATCAGCCATTCTTGTTCCGTCATTCCGTCGAAGTGGGAAGGTTCCAGATACCGAGTCGCGCATCAAGGGCAGGCCAATGATTATGAAGCGCAAGTTTAAGACCATGGATGCAAACGAGGCGGTCGCATACGTCGCCTACCGGGTCAATGAGGTGATTGCCATCTATCCGATCACTCCTTCTTCTGCCATGGGCGAATGGGCGGACGAGTGGTCGTCTCAGAGAATCCAGAACATTTGGGGTACAGTGCCCCATGTGATCGAGATGCAGAGCGAAGGCGGAGCCGCCGGAGCGGTGCATGGCGCCCTGCAGACAGGCTCACTGGCCACTACGTTCACCGCCTCCCAGGGGCTCCTGCTCATGATCCCGAACATGAACAAGATCGCAGGGGAACTCACTTCCACTGCTTTCCATGTTTCGGCGCGCACCTTGGCCACCCACGCACTCTCCATCTTCGGCGACCACTCCGATGTCATGTCCTGCCGTACAACTGGCTTCGCCATGCTGTGCTCCAACTCCGTGCAGGAGGCGATGGATTTCGCCCTCATAGCTCACGCCGCAGCGCTCGAGTCACGCATTCCCTTCTTGCATTTCTTCGACGGCTTCCGGACTTCGCATGAAGTTAACAAGATCGAAATGCTGGCAGAAGACGATATGCGCGCGCTCATCAATATGGATCGCATCTTCGAGCATCGCCAGCGTGCGCTCTCGCCCGATCATCCCGTCCTGCGCGGCACTGCGCAAAATCCCGATGTGTTCTTCCAAATGCGCGAGCGGGCGAACTCTTATTACGATGCCTGTCCAGGCATTGTCCAGTCCGTGATGGACAAGCTTTCGAAGGTGGTCGGCCGCTCCTACCAGCTGGTTGATTATGTCGGTGCACCCGACGCCGAGAGCGTGATCGTCATGATGGGCTCGGGAGCCGAGGTGGCTCACGAAGCTGTTGAGCATCTCAATGCTCATGGCGAAAAGCTTGGCCTGCTGAAGGTCCGGTTGTACCGTCCATTCCCCGTGCAGGCGTTTCTCGAAGCATTACCTGCCAGCGTGCGCAGGATCGCCGTCCTCGATCGCACCAAGGAATCGGGAGCGATTGGCGAACCGCTCTATCTCGATGTGGTGAACGCGTTTCACGAAGGGATGAAAAGCATCGATAGCGCGCGAAAGACTTCACCGGCCGTCGTGGGTGGACGCTACGGGCTTTCCTCCAAGGAATTCACTCCGGCGATGGTTAAGGCGGTCTACGAGAATCTGGAGGCAGATCAGCCCAAAGATCATTTCACCATCGGCATCCAGGATGATGTCAGCCATACCAGTCTGTCCTACGACGCCGGCTTTTCCACCGAGCCTGAAAACGTTGTGCGGGCGATGTTCTACGGCTTGGGCGCTGACGGGACGGTGGGCGCCAACAAGAACTCGATCAAGATTATCGGCGAGAACACCGACAACTACGCGCAGGGCTACTTTGTTTACGATTCCAAGAAATCAGGCGCGGTGACTATTTCGCACCTTCGCTTCGGGCCGCAGCCCATTCGCTCAAGTTATCTTGTCTCCAGCGCCAACTTCGTCGCCTGTCACCAGTGGATATTCCTGGAGCGCTACGACATGCTCAGCGCGCTGGTTCCGGGTGGCACATTTCTGCTGAACAGCCCCTTCGGGACGGATGAAGTTTGGGACCATCTCCCTCGTACAGTTCAACAGCAGCTCATTTCGAAACGTGCGAAGTTTTATGTGATCGATGCCTATCAAGTAGCGCGCGACACCGGCATGGGAAGCCGCATGAACACGATTTTGCAGGTGTGCTTCTTCGCCATTTCCGCAGTTTTGCCGGCCGACCAGGCGATCGAGGCGATTCGCAAATCGATTCGGGATACCTATGGCCGCAAAGGGGAGGAAATCGTACAAAAGAACCTGAAAGCCGTAGACGAAACTCTGGCGCATTTGTTCGAAGTGAAAGTTCCCGCGGAACTCACCAGCACGATCGAAATGCCGCCGGCGTTCTCTGCCTCAGCGCCGGAGTTCGATCGCGATGTGCTGGGCATGATCTACGCCGGACGCGGTGACGAATTACCAGTCAGCGCATTTCCGGTCGATGGTACTTTCCCCACCGGCACTGCGAAATGGGAGAAGCGTAATCTGGCGCTCGAAATTCCCGCCTGGGATTCGAAGATTTGCATCCAGTGCGGAAAGTGCGCCATGGTCTGCCCGCATTCCGTCATCCGCATCAAGGTTTACGATTCCAAGGAATTGCAAGCCGCCCCGGCAACCTTCAAGTCGACTGAGACGCGCGACAAAGAATGGCAAGGCCTTAAGTACACGATCCAGGTGGCGCCGGAAGACTGCACCGGTTGTGGGATCTGCGTCGAGGTTTGCCCGGTCAAGAACAAGGCCGAAACCCGGCTCAAAGCGATCAATATGGTGCCGCAGCCTCCGCTGCGCATACCCGAGCGCGAGAACTGGGACTTCTTCCTCAAGATTCCGGAACTGGACCGCCGCAACATCAAAATCACCAACATCCGTCAACAACAGATCCAGGAGCCGCTGTTCGAGTTCTCCGGCGCTTGCGCCGGCTGCGGAGAGACGCCATATCTCAAGCTGATGTCGCAATTGTTCGGCGACCGCGCCATCATCGCCAACGCCACCGGATGCTCATCGATTTACGGCGGCAACCTGCCCACGACCCCCTGGACGAAGAATGCCGCCGGCCGCGGCCCCGCCTGGTCGAATTCTCTTTTCGAAGATAACGCGGAGTTTGGCCTTGGCTTCCGGCTTTCCATCGATAAGCAGACCGAGTTCGCGCAAGAGCTGGTTCGGCGAATGGCGGGAGTGATCGGAGAAGAGCTGGCTACCGCAATACTTACGTCTCCGCAGAAAGATGAAGCCGACATCTATGAGCAGCGCCAGCGCGTGGACCTGCTAAAGGAAAAACTGCACCAACTGGACTCGATGGATGCGAAACAACTGCTAGCCGTCGCCGACTTGCTCGTCAAGAAGAGTATTTGGATTGTTGGCGGAGACGGTTGGGCTTATGACATCGGCTACGGCGGTCTGGATCACGTCCTGGCCAGCGGCCGCAACGTCAACGTCCTGGTGCTCGATACCGAGGTGTACTCCAACACAGGCGGTCAGGCCTCCAAATCCACGCCGCGAGCGGCCGTGGCGAAGTTTGCCGCCGGCGGGAAGCCTGGCCCCAAGAAAGATCTGGGCCTCATGGCCATGAGCTACGGCAATATTTATGTCGCCAGCGTGGCCATGGGCGCCAAAGACGAACACACCTTGAAGGCATTCCTGGAAGCTGAGGCCTACAACGGGCCCAGCCTCATCATCGCGTATTCGCACTGCATTGCTCACGGCATAAACATGACTACTGGGATGTCGAATCAGAAAACAGCGGTCGATTCTGGACAGTGGCTGCTCTATCGCTACAACCCGGAACGCGCGGAGCAGGGGGAAAACCCGCTGACCCTCGATTCACGCACGCCAACCCGTAAAGTCGAGGACTACATGCAGATGGAGACGCGCTTCAAAATGCTCACCAAGAGCAGGCCGGAAGACGCCAAGCTGCTTTGGCGTGAGGCCCAGCATGACGCTGAGACTCGCTTCCACCTTTATGAGTATCTGTCGCAGCGGAAGTTTGGCAAAGAACCGGCTAAGACCGAGTAAGAAGTAGACAGCGGGAGGATACATGATCGACCTCAGCACCACGTACCTGGGTTTGCGGCTGCGCACACCCTTGGTGCCTTCAGCATCACCACTCTCGCAGGAGATCGACAGCATCCGCCGTCTCGAGGATGCCGGCGCATCGGCCGTCGTGTTGTATTCGCTGTTCGAGGAGCAATTGCGGCAAGAGAGCCTTGAGCTGGAAAACCACCTCTCTGCAGGCACAGACAGCTTTGCCGAGGCATCAAGTTTTTTCCCCCAGCCCGATGAATTTCGGCTGGGGCCGGAAGGATATCTGAATCACATTCGTCGAGCCAAGGCAGCAGTATCGGTACCGATTATCGCCAGCCTTAACGCCGCGACCGCCGGCGGCTGGACGGACTATGCCAGGCTCATCCAGCAAGCGGGAGCGGATGCGCTTGAGTGCAACATATACTCGATTCCCACCGATCCTGATCTCACCTCCGATGCGATCGAGGAGCGACATCTCGACATTCTCAAGTCCGTAAAGTCGGTGGTAACAATTCCGGTTGCGGTCAAGCTCAGCCCTTTCTTCAGCAATATGGCCAATATGGCGAACCGGCTCGACGAAGCGGGCGCGAACGGGCTGGTGTTGTTCAATCGCTTCTATCAGCCGGACATCAACCTCGATGAATTGGAAATCCAACCCAACGTGCTGCTCAGCACACCCCAAGCGTTACGGCTTCCGTTGACCTGGATCGGTATCCTTTACGGCCGGCTCCGCGCCAATCTGGCGGCCACGAGCGGCGTACACGGTCCCGAGGACGTCATTAAACTCCTGATGGTCGGCGCCGACGTCACCATGCTCTGCTCGACGCTATTGCGGAATGGGGTTGGCCATCTTCGGCACATTGAAGAAGGCGTCCGGGAATGGATGGAGAAGCGCGAATACGAATCAGTTCAACAGATGAAAGGCAGCATGAGTCAGATCCGCTGTTCCAATCCTTCAGCCTTTGAGCGCGCGCAGTACATGAGGGCAGTGAAGAGTACGCAGCATGTCAGCTGGCTAGGTACGTCTCCGCGGCCGCAAGGATCAGGCTCAGCTAACCCAGGAGGAACATATGGTCACTAAACAGCAAGCGCTCGACTACCACTTCGGCACACGCCCGGGAAAGATCGAAATTACTCCCACTAAGCCTTGCCGCACACAACGTGATTTAAGCCTCGCCTACACCCCCGGTGTCGCAGACCCGTGCCTTGAGATCCAACGCAATCCACAGGATGCTTTCAAGTACACCGCCCGCGGCAACCTAGTAGCGGTGGTGAGCAACGGAACCGCGGTCCTCGGTCTGGGCGACATCGGCGCCCTGGCTGGCAAACCGGTTATGGAGGGCAAAGCCGTCCTCTTTAAACGTTTTGCCGATGTAGATGTGTTCGATATCGAGATCAACACGCACGATCCGGATGAGATCATCAAGGTCTGCCAGTTGCTGGAGCCCACCTTCGGCGCCATCAACCTGGAGGACATCAAGGCGCCAGAGTGCTTCTACATCGAAGAAACATTGAAGCGGACGATGAAGATCCCCGTCTTTCATGATGACCAGCATGGCACTGCCATTATTTCCGGAGCGGCCCTGCTGAATGCCCTGGAAGTCGTCGGCAAAGACATCTCTAAGATTCACGTGGTGGTGAACGGCGCGGGAGCCGCCGGCATTGCTTGCGCTGAGCACTATGTCCGTTTGGGCGTCAAGCGCGAGAATGTCATCCTTTGTGACACCAAGGGCGTGATCTACAAAGGACGCACCCAGGGTATGAACCCCTACAAAGAGCGTTTCGCGGCCGATACCAATCTCCGCAGTCTGGCCGAGGCCATGGAGAACGCCGATGTGTTTCTCGGCCTGTCCGTGAAAGGCGCGGTCACACCTGACATGGTGCGTTCGATGGCTGCGCGTCCCATCGTCTTCGCGATGGCCAATCCCGATCCCGAAATTACCTATGAGGAGGCCAAGGCGAGCCGCGATGACGTCATCATGGCCACTGGCCGTTCCGACTATCCCAATCAGGTAAACAATGTGCTGGGTTTCCCTTTCATCTTTCGCGGCGCGTTGGACGTGCGCGCCACGGTGATTAACGAGGAGATGAAGCTTGCGGCCACCCGCGCCCTGGCCGACCTTGCCAAAGAAGATGTGCCTGACTCGGTGTGCCGCGCCTATGGGGTCGCGCGGCTCAGGTTCGGCCCAGATTATCTGATCCCAAAGCCATTCGACCCACGCGTGCTGGTGTGGGAGTCCTCAGCGGTGGCCGGGGCCGCGATGGAAACCGGCGTGGCTCAGCAACCGGTCGACCTCGGGGCATACCGCGAACGGCTCGAGCGTCATCTGGGTAAAGCTCACGAGATCGCGCGCATGATGATTCACAAGGCCCAGGCCAAGCCTAAGCACGTTGTCTTCCCCGAAGGAGACAACGAGAAAATCCTACGCGCCTGCCACTCCATTTTGGAAGAGAAGATCGCCACCCCCATTCTGCTGGGCAGTGCCGCGACCATTCAGGCCAAAACGCTTGAACTCGGCTTGGATTTAACAGACGCACAGATCGTGGATCCGGCATCATCTCCTTTTCGCGAAGGGTATGCCCAGGAACTGTTCCGGCTGCGCCAGCGGCGCGGCGTGACCCTCAGCGAGGCGCACACCCTCGTCAACGACCGCAACATTTTCGCCTCGATGATGGTGCATATGGGAGATGCTGACGCTTTGGTCTCCGGCGTCACCCAGCACTTCCCTGACACTATTCGTCCGGCGCTGCAGATTGTTCGCATGCGCGAAGGCCTGCACAAGGTCGCCGGATGTTATCCCTTGATCACGCGAAACGGAGAGCTGTTATTCCTGGCCGACACCAGCGTCAATATCGATCCCACCGCGGAAGACCTGGTGGAAATTGCCCTGTGTGCAGCTCAAGAGGCTCGCCGCTTTGATGTGGTACCGCGAGTTGCCATGCTCTCGTTCTCCAACTTTGGCAGCACCAAGCACCCATTCTGCGACAAAGTCCGCAAAGCCGTGGAACTGCTGCATAAGGCGGATCCCACTCTGATCGTGGACGGAGAGATCATGGCTGATGTTGCCGTGTCTCCGGAAAAATTGGAGCAGACCTACCCTTTCAGCTCGCTGAAGGGGGGTGCCAACGTGCTGATATTCCCCGATCTCGCTTCGGCCAACATCACCTACAAGCTGCTAACCACTGTGGGCGGCGCCGAGATCCTCGGTCCCATCCTGATGGGTATGGCTCGGCCTGTACATTTGCTGGCTCGCGGTGCCGAAGTAGAGGAGATCGTCAACGTTGTCGCCATCGCGGTAGTGGATGCGCGGGAAGCTGAGCCAGCCACGGCGATCGCAAAAATCCCCGAATCGGTCGCGCAAGCGCACTGATTTTAGACAATGGCCGCTCAACAAGCCGGGGCACAAGCTGGCGCTTGTGCCCGGCCATGCCGTTCCGATCTACGCCCCGGCAAATACCTACTTCGCCTGTAAGGTCTCGATGTAGTGGGTAAGATTCGATACCCGCTGCTCCACCTGCTCGTCGTGCCCTCCGCTTACGCTCCGGAACAACGGTCCCCACACTGGCATCTCAGTGGATCCGTGCGCGGGAAGAGCGCCTTCACCGTGGATAATGGCGGCGACTTTAAGGGCGGGATATTTGCCTCCGTTATTCTTGCTTAGCTGCGTCAGGTCAGCAGGAGGTACCTTCAGCGCGCTGGCCGCAGGGCCTCCGCCTTTACCGTCAGTCCCATGACAGGCGGCGCAGTACGTCACGTACATTTCCTTGCCGGAAGCAGGGGACGTGTGCTTGATAGGGACATGCTGAATGGTTGTTTTTGTTTGGTCCTGTGCTTGGCCCTGCGCAGCGACCGTATAGCTGAATACGATCAATGCAGCAAATAGCAAAATCAATTTCTTCATTAGCGTTCTCCTTGTTAGACCAAGGCTTTCTTCGCCGAAGTCTAAGCACACCTAAAAACCCAAAACCTTCGCAATCTTGCGGTTCAGGGCCGGCTATTGCGTCCCAGAGTGCCCAACCTCCCACGGCACACACAAACATAAGCCGCTCGGGTCGGGCTTCCCTGACAAGGGCACACTCATTTTCTTCAATTCGGCTTGGCGATGCCAAAGATCAAACAGCCTTTACCTGTGAGCCCCTGTGAACCATTTCTGCTAGAACCGCTGTGAAATTCCTCAATCGAATTTCATTCTCACCGAACGGCCATTCGAATTGCGGTGACGGACGGCACAATCGAATGTGGGTGGTGTCACAATGGCTGCATACGTCACGCCTCCCAAAGAGTCGCGGACTCCGCAGACCCGCCCAATCAGCCTCTCTCGCCGTTGCATTCTTCAGCCCTGGCCGTTGTGAGATTCAACACTATACTGCTAATTGCAAGTGGCTGAATATAAATCGTTTTTTCTTCCTTCTCACGCAAATCATTGCAAGAGCTCACCTTGATCTGTTGCAATCTTCATCAAAGCAGTATGGCCAATCTCATCGCTTAAGCCCCGCGTTACTAGACTGAATTTCCTCTATCTCTTTTGTTTTGCGGGAAATGGCCGTTCACAAAGCGCATTCTCGCAATGGGGCCTCGGCTTGGCACGGCGATTGCCTTTAAGAAGGGCGTTGAGTGGCCGCAAAACGAAGACGGGCCCCCCAAACAAGGCAACTGACGAGGTGACTTATGACAGTCCTGCTGGTTCTCTTCACATTCGCAACCTTCTTACTGATTGACCATTTCCGCAGCCGGCACGCGATTGTGCAACCAGCTCTGCATGTCACCGCGGCAAAGGAGGCGGCTGCCCCACGCCTGCAGCCCGCCTTAGTGGCCGGTTTCGAGGTCCCGGAAAACCTGCGCTACCACCCGGGTCACACCTGGGCGTTAAGCGAGAGCCCCAGCCTGGTGCGGGTTGGCATCGACGATTTTGCTTCCAAGTTGGTGGGTAAGGTGGAACGCATCACTCTGCCCCAGCGGGACCAGTGGATTCGCCAAGGCCAGAAGATGTGTACGGTTCATCGTGACGGCTGCGCCGTCGACATGGTTTCGCCCATCGAGGGCAGCGTGTCCAACATCAACCAAGCCGTCGCGCAGGACCCGAAGCTCGCACTTCGCGATCCCTACGGCGAAGGCTGGCTGCTCACGGTGCAGGCGCCCGACGCGAAGACAAGTTTCCGCAACCTGTTGGGCGGCGCGCTGGCCCGCTGGTGGACAGAGGAATCCGCAAGCCGCCTGCAACGCCGCATGCCGATGGCGCTGGGCGCGCTCGCCCAGGATGGAGGAGTGGCTGTCGACAATCTCACCACCCAGATGCCAGACCAGAACTGGTTGCCGCTGGCGAAAGAGTTCTTCCTATCGTAAGCGATCTCTGCGGTCGGCGAGGTGGAGGAGGACCCCGCACAAACCGCTGAAAACGGCCGCCCGGATCCAGGGCCAACCAGCCAGGACACCGGGCGGCCGGGGCTTTTTGCCCCACTATTGCCGAGTTCGACCTTGTGGGGCAATCCAGGACTTCAGTGGTTTCGAGCGGGCGCAATCTGCATCGCGGGTTTTATGCCCGACCAGCAAACGGAGCAGAGCGTGTTCTCCTTGAGATCGATCCACTCCACTGCGTGGGAGGAAGCCATAACACAGCGGTAATCATCACAGTGCGTCAATCTAAGAGTGTGTCCGATCTCATGAACTGCTTCCTTGGTCAGACGCTGGCGATACAGTTCAGGATCGGGCGGAAAGCCGTAGAACTCCTGGCGCAGCCGGTGCGCTGAGAGCAGAGCGCAGGGGCCGCCCACCTGCGCCTCGCCAAACACGAAAGTAAGAATCGGGATATAGAGATCCACGGTCGCGACGCCCAACACGCGCCAGGAATCCCCGGTAACAAAACTCTGCATGCGCTGCAGGATCTCGGACGAGTGGTACTGCTGCCGCTCTCCGTGGAACGCAAACTGTGGATTCAGACGGACGGGAAGTACTGCGCACGGGATGGAAAGAACTACTTGAAGGGAGGCGCCGAGATCACTCAGCAACCCGTCATCTACATCTCCGATCGGTAACAGTTGCAGCTGGTTCATCGCCATTCTTCATCGCGTTACTTTATCAGGCTCGACGGGAGTGCGAGTCCAGCCGTACTTCTTCAGCTTGTGATAGAGGGTGACCCGGTCGATATCGAGCATCTCCGCGGCACGGCTCTGGTTGCCTCCACATTCCTCGACCACCCGCAGGATGTGGGCGCGCTCCATTCCCTCCAGCGTCTTGTTTGAACCAATCAAGACGTCCTGGGGCTTGAAGATGAAGTCCTGCTCGTGCAGCTCAGGCTCTTGTCCTACAACCATGGCGCGCTCTACCGCATTTTCCAGTTCACGGACGTTCCCCAACCAGGGTTGCTGTTGCAATTGATTCATCGCAGCCGCCGTGACTCGGGTAATGCGTTTGTTCATCGCCAGGGAAAACTTGCGCACGAAGTGATCTACCAACGGAGGTATGTCGTCGCGCCGCTCGCGTAGCGGCGGCAGTTCGATGCGGAAGACATTGAGCCGGTAGAAAAGGTCGGGCCGGAACCTGCCCTCCTCGATTAATTTTCCCAGGTCCTTATTAGTGGCGGCAATGCAGCGGAAGTCCACTTTGATGACTTGATTCCCGCCCACCCGGTTGATTTCGCGTTCCTGCAACACTCGCAGAAGGTCAGTCTGGGTCTTGAGGGTAATGTCGCCAATCTCGTCCAGGAAAACGGTCCCGCCTTCGGCAATTTCGAACTTGCCTTTCTTGCGGTATTGCGCCCCGGTGAACGCGCCCTTTTCGTGGCCAAAAAGTTCGCTTTCGAGCAGCGTCTCCGTCAGAGCGCCGCAGTGAATGACCACCAGCGGGTGAAACCTTCGTAGGCTGGCCTGATGGATTGCACGCGCTACCAATTCCTTCCCTGTGCCGCTTTCGCCCATGACCAGCACTGTAGCGTCAGTGGGCCCTACCGTCTCGATGGCATCAAAGACCTTGCGCATTGCAGCGCTTTGGCCGATTAGTTCGCCAGGGCGCGCAACCTCAGCAACCGTCTCGCGCAAAAGCACATTCTCCTGGGAGGTGCGTTTATGCGCCAGCGCATTCTTGACCAGATGTGCGATTTCGTCCGGGTCCAGTGGCTTGGTCACATAGTCATAAGCGCCGTTCTTCAGTGCGGTGACGGCAGTCTCGACCGAGGCATATCCCGTCATAATGATTACGATGAGTTCAGGATCAACCTCGTGCATGCGTCGCTGCAATTCGATCCCATCGGTGCCGTGCATTTTGATGTCGACCAAAGCCACATCCCAACGTTGTTCCGCCAGCCGGGTCAGTGCGTCGCTCGCATTTTCAACGGTTGTGACCTCGTAACCTTCTTCGCGGAACCATTTGCCCAACGAATCGCGCACGCTCAGTTCGTCGTCCACGATCAGCAGTTTTCCTTGTGCGCTCACTTCGATCACCTCGCCTTCATCGCGGCATTTCCAGAGCCCGCCAGCGTGATATCGGCCGCCTCACTGGGTAGGATAACGGTGAAGCTCGTGCCCCTGCCCAATTCCGAGTCGACTTCAATACGCCCTTTGTGCCCTTCCACGATTCCACGACTGATTGCCAAGCCCAGTCCGACTCCGTGGCCGCTCTCTTTCGTCGTTAGAAAAGGTTCGAATATCTGTGACAAAACATCGGGGGCGATGCCCATTCCGTCATCGCGCACCCGAATTTCGATTTCCGTCTCGTCATTGCTTGCCCGAGTTTCGAGCCAAAGATTGCCGCCCCGGGGCATGGCATCGATTGCGTTCATGATCAACGCCAAAATGACCTGTTCAATCTGGGCAGGATCGCACCAAACACGCGGCAACTCCTTGGCAAAGTTCAATTGCAACTGGATTCCGCCCAGTTCCAGTTGGTGCCGCACCAGGAGCAGGCAACGATCAATCACCGCATGCAGATTGGTGGACTGCATATTCATGGGTGCGGTGCG
This sequence comes from uncultured Acidobacteriota bacterium, assembly GCA_963759395.1. Classification (GTDB taxonomy): domain Bacteria; phylum Acidobacteriota; class Terriglobia; order Terriglobales; family Acidobacteriaceae; genus CAVWZH01. The sequence goes on from CAVWZH010000007.1 coordinate 3,017,224, forward strand.
GGAAAGAGTCAGGAGGTTCTTGACCAGATCGCCACAGCGCCGGCTTTCCGCGGCTATCAGATCCAGACATTGCATGGCCTCGTCGCGCTTTTCGTGCTCGACCTGGCCCGATCCCACCCACTTTCGAATCAGCTTGGCATAGGTAAGAATCCCGGAGAGCGGGTTGTTCACCTCGTGCGCCACCACGGCCGCCATTTTCCCAATGGAAGCCATTTTTTCTACATGCAATATGTGGTCGTGGGCACGCTTGAGTTCTCTCGTCTTCTGGTCGACGCGATCTTCGAGCGTCTTTGCCCAGGTGACGATTTCTTCGTTGGCGGCGCGTAACTGCACGCTCATGCCGTTGAAGGAATTCGCCAGCTCTCCCACTTCATCCCGGGATTGCACTTCGATCTGGTACCCGAGCTCGCCCTCTGCAAGATGTTCCGTGCCCTTCTTAAGCGCCTTGATCGGTTCGCCGACCACGCGCCACACAAATAACCAGCTCAATATCCCCACAATTAGCATTGCCCCCGCGGTGTAAGCCAGCATGTGGGCGCTGCTGGCCGCAAGTTGCGCATCGGTCTTCGCCAGGGAGAGGTTTGTATCCAGTACCCCCAGAACTTGCTGACTAGCAGGGTGCGCGTGGCACTCGGCATTCGAGCAACTGGGCCGATTCTCGATGGGAGTAATAATTCCCAGAACACGATGGCCGCCGCCATTGCGATAAATGCGGAAGCGGTCGGGGCGATTCAGGCGGGCCAGCGGCTGCGATTGGATATGACAGCCATAGCAGGCCTCTGCCGTCTTATCCAGCACGTGGCTAACTTCCGTCGAATCGGTAGAGTAGCTGATCCGCCCTTCCTGATCGAAAATGCGAACCTTGATCACTCCGGGTTCGTCCGCGATGGTTTGGATCGTGCGGTAAAGCCCCTCGCGATCGTTACGCAGCATGTAATACGTGGCGCTGCGACTGATCACGTCGCTGACCCGCTCCGCGCTGGCCAGTGTGGCGGCTTCCAGGTGCTGGCGATGCAGCCTGATATTTAAGTATCCGAGTAGCGCGAAGATCACAACCATGACTGCCAATAGCGATCCGATCAACTTTGCGCTGACGCTACTCGTCATCCGCTTCCATCGCGTACCGCAGCGAATTGTGTCAGTCGCCGGCATGGCTTAGTACCGCCGCAGCAGCCACCGGCTCCGTCTTGGTTCGGATACGCTGCTCCAGTGCACGTTTTTGTTCGGGGTAGATAGGCAAGTGCTTCACGGCTAATCCGAACAAGGCAAAACCCATCGCGATAATCATGAGAGTGACCGAGAACTCAGTCCACTTCGGGACGTAGTGATGGCCGATGTAAGTCTCAAACCCTATGAGACTGACATTGAGGCGGTTGGTGATGAACCCAAGCAAACTGATGACCGAAGCCAGATACAAGCCGTTTGGCGATAGCCTGACCCTCTTGAAGCTGAGCATGGCGATTGGAATCACGAATGCCAAAGTCAGTTCGAGCCAGAGAAAGTACGCTTCGTAACTGGGTTTAATGATTTGCCTCAGCAAGTCGCGATGGAAGTAATCCTCGAAGCGCAGCAGGGCATTGACCCACAGAGCAACCAACAGAGCGCCGCCTAGTTCGACTAGAACCGGCAGTTCTAGGTGGCGGCCAAAGGCTTTTGCGCTCTGCGTGGACTCGAAGATCGTCATTGCCAAACCAACCGCAATCGCTGATCCGAAAAAGAAGAACGGCAGCGCGGGCGTGTACCAGAATGGGTGCAGTTTGCTCGGCACGATTAGATAGAGCGATCCGAGCGAACTCTGGTGCAGGGTGGAAAGCAGGATGCCCAAGACAACCAGCCCGGCGTAAATCTTCTTGATCCACGCGATTGGAGTTTTCAGGTTGAAGCGCTCCAGAACATTGGGAAGAAATTCAAAGAAAAGCACCGTCGTGTAGGACATTACGCATATGCCGACCTCGAACATGACCGAGTGCGGGTTCATGTAGATCAGCTGATGCCAGATGTACCAGGGCCGGCCCAGGTCGAACAACAACCCCACGATGAACAGACAATAACCCAGGAATGCAGTCAGCACAGCAGGGCGCACAACACTCTGCAGTCGCTTGACGTTGAAGAGGTACACCGCACCGACAATACAAAACCCGCCAGCCGCCAGCATAACGCCACACAAGAGGTCGAAGCCGATCCAGAGTCCCCAGGGAAACTGGTCACTCATGTTCGAGACCGCGCCCAACCCGTAGAAGTAACGAATGAATGTGGAGTACAAACCCAGACCCATGATGGCGATGAATATGACTTTCCAAAAAGTCAGTTTGATCTTCACCGCTCGCCCCCGTTTTTCTTTTCTTCCGCTTCAGCGGCGGCAACTTCTTCCCGACGGTGCGAAATCCAATAGATACCTCCCAATACCAGAGTCCAAACCGGGATAAAATCTGGAATTTTCGACATCACTTCCCCGGTGTATTCCGGCATGGGGGTGTCGCCGATTTTTGCGGACGCCGGATAGCCGTACTCTTCAACGTTCGTACTCGAAAGAATAAGCACAGATGTTCCACCAACCTCGTGCAGGCCATAAATCCGAGGCACGTAGTTGGATGGATTTTGACGGATACGGTCCTGCGCTTCCTTGATCAGGTCATCGCGCTCCCCGAACTTCGTGGCGCCAGTCGGACAGATCTCGGCACATGCTGTCTGCTTGCCCGCCGCGACCCGCTCCGGGCACATGATGCATTTGCGGATCCGTGGATTTCGCGAGTGCCATTCGTACTTGGGCTGGCTGAAAGCGCAGGCCACCATGCAATAGCGGCAGCCGATGCACTTCCAGACGTCGTATACGACCGGCCCCTCCTTTGTCTTGTGCATGGCACCAACCGGACAGACCGACGCGCAAGCGGGATGCTCGCAGTGCATACATAACCGGCGCATGAACTTGTCATCCTTGGTCAGAACGACGGTATATTTGTGTTCCGATTGCACAGCCTCCGCCGCCACTTTGTCGTCATACGGCAGTTCGTTTTGCTGCGCACAGGCACTTTCACATTGCTTGCAGCCGATGCACATCGTCGCGTCATACAACAAGGCCTTGCTCATGAAAAATTGCCTCCACGTGCTCCCCCGCGGGACTTCCTTTCTAATGGAATGAAGAACCCGGCGCCCCTTCGCTTTGGCGGGACAGATTTCGGGCTGCATAGATCAGTTTTTGAGCGCCAGTTTGCAAACAAAGAACCGGGTCCGGAGAGGCACGCATCCGGACCCGGCAGGGCTGTTCCATGCGGGAAAGCGACCAGGGACCGAGTTTCCCGGCTAGCTGCGGGGCGGCTGGTTTTCCGTTCCGTCCGCCGAATTGAGCCGGACATATTCATACTCGTCCTGGCGCTTTCCTCGCCGCGGACCAATCGTTCCTAAGAGCGGCCCAGCGGCAGGGGAACAGCCAATGACTACTTCTGCAGGCTACGCACGTAGGACACAACCATCTTGACTTGGTCCGGGGTTAGGCTTTTCACCATGCCAGGATGCTTCGGTTTCTCTGTAACGGCCTTGGCCAGGTCGTCATCCGACGCCTTCTTTGCCTCGTCCGAAACCAGGCTTGGAATCTTGGCTGCGGGCTTGCCCGCTCCATCCGCTCCGTGGCACGCAGCACATTTTGCTTTGTAAAGTGTTGCGCCATCATCGCCGGCCCAAGACAGACTGGGCAATAGGACGAACAGGGCCACTGCGACTGCCATGACAAGCATCACCAGCTTTGTCGTCTTCATGATTTCGTTTCCTCTCCTTGTAAAATTTCGCAACCCGAAAAAGGGCGGTGGTCGCCCCCGTTGCGGAAGTCTGTTACGAAAGTAAGCACTGATATATGACCTCTTAAGAACTGGTGTAAGAGAACTCAGCAGCTCCATCGCTGCCTAGTTGAGAGTTTCAACATTGAGGGGAATTGCCGCAGTGATCCATGTCACTTTGGACCGTGACTTCTGCCGTGTGCAGGGGCTAGCTTCTTACACTCCAACTGGCAGCTCTGGCAGGAACGGCACAGCCGCCAGATGGCTTTTCACAGCGGTGGACAAACGGCGTATGCCCTCTCGGATTTGCTCCGGAGCGGCGTTGGAAAAGTTCAATCGCATGTGGCGGGAGCCCTCGCCGCCATCGCTGTCGCGGCCTATGTCTCGACCTTCGTTGGCATAGAAGGAATCGCCCGGTACGAACGCCACGTTCTGCTCGATCGCCGACTTGAAAATCGCCTGCATGTCGAGTCCCGCAGGCAGAGTCACCCAGAGAAACAGCCCGCCGTGGGGATGAGTCCAGCTGACTTCCGGCGGGAAGAACTCTTCCAACGCCTGGAGCATTACGTCACGCCGCTCGCGATAGACCTGGCGAATGAGTTTCACGTGTTGGTCGAGAAATCCATCGCGTGCGACCTCATAGGCCACGAACTGAGTGAAGGTCGAAGTGTGCAAGTCCGCGCCCTGCTTCAGTTGTGCCAGCTTGCTGACAATCTCAGGCGGCGCAACGATCCATCCCAATCGCAGGCCTGGGGCAAGGGTCTTGGAGAATGTACTCAGATAAATAACATTGCCAATGGAGTAGCCGTCGTCGCGGCGCAGATTCTCGCGGTCGAGCACGACCAGCGGCGGAAGGTGCTCGCCTTCATAACGCAACTGGCCGTACGGGTCATCTTCGACGATCGGAACCCCGTACTTGTCCGCCAGCAGCACCAGTTCGTGGCGACGCCCCTCCGACAGCGTGGTTCCTGCCGGGTTTTGAAAGTTCGGCAAGACGTACATGAACTTGGGTCCTGAACGCAGAGGCTTCTCCAATTGATCAGTGCGGAGGCCGTTTTCGTCAATCGGAACCGACACATATTCCGCGCCATACACATTGAAAGCCTGCAGCGCGCCCAGATAGGTCGGCGCTTCCACCAGCACGCGATCTCCTCGGTTAATAAAAAGCTTGCCAATCAAGTCCAGCGCCTGCTGCGAGCCCGAGGTGATCAGAACGTTCCCGGTCTTCGCCTTGATTCCGTAGCGCGCCATGTTATTGGCAATTAGTTCACGTAAGGGTCTGTAACCTTCGGTTTCTCCGTACTGCAGGGCGGAGGCTGCCTGCTCGGCAAGTACCTTGTGGCAGGCTTCTTCAAAGCGTTGGATGGGAAAAACTTCGGGGGCAGGAAGGCCACCGCCAAAGGAGATCATTCCGGGTCTTTGCGTGACCTTCAATAACTCGCGGATTTGAGAGCTGGTAATGCCCTTGGTGCGCAGCGCATAACGGGAAGTCCATGCAGTCGACACGCCAAAACCTCCTCATACCCAAGGTATGTTCAAGCCTCGCCTCTGCTATAGGTCGCCGTTAAGCGAAACCGTCAGGCTGGCTCACCGCGCCAATGTGCGCGTGCTCGTCGATGAATAGACGGCCTGCGGTCAGCGCTTTTCGGTCGACTTCCAGAAGATCGAGCTTTTTCACTTTGTCTTGCAGCACGCTCAAGGCAGTGCCAGGAGCCAGGCATTCGGTTTCTTCCAACAGCGCGCCCATCACTACGATGTTGGCTGCCTTGATCGAACCGAGTTTGTCCGCGATTTCCGCGGCCGGAATTGCGACTATCTCTACTCCCGGCGCGGCAAAGTCGGCAGGAAGGTGGTCGCCGTTGTAAAGAATGAGGCCGCCGTTGGCTACCTCGGATGCAAACTTGCGCAGCGAGAACTCGTTCATGGCTACCAGCACATCGGGACGAGAGACCAGGGGCGACCCGATCCGTTCTTTCGACAAGCACACATCGCAGTGCGCGCTGCCCGAGCGCATTTCCGGCCCATACGAGGGCAGCCAGCTCACTTCCAGCCCTTCTCGCATACCCATTTCCATAAGCAGTTGTCCCAAGAGCAGCACGCCTTGCCCTCCGAAGCCTGCGATTTTGATCTTGACGTCTTTAAAGTGGTGAATGTGCTCTGGCTTCGAGGCATTCAGCGTTCCCGCTTTCGGAGTGATCTCGAGCACATCCGCTACGGTCCGCTGCGGAGGCTCATTGCCTGCGGGAATCTCTGGCCGGCGGTCGCGGAAAACATTCAGCGGAAAGGTTGGCGTCATCTTCTCCAGCACCCACCGCCGCGCTTCCACCGGGTCTTTGCCCCAAATTGTCGGGCATGGCGATAATATTTCGACAAACGAGAACCCACCGCCATCGCGCTGGATCTCGAGTGCCTTGCGGATTGCCCGCCGCGCTTTCATGATGTTCTTATTGTCCGAAAGGGCGACCCGTTCGACGTATGCGGGCGCCTCCAGGGTCGCTAAGAGTTCCGCCATGTGCAGCGGGAAGCCTTCGTTCGCCGGCCGCCGGCCCCAGGGAGAAGTTGTGCTCTTCTGCCCAACCAGGGTGGTGGGCGCCATCTGTCCGCCGGTCATGCCATAGATTCCGTTGTTCACGAAAAAGACGGCGATCTTCTCTCCCCGGTTCGCGGCATGCACGATCTCCGCCGTACCGATGGCCGCCAGATCACCGTCTCCCTGATAGGAGATGACAACCGAGTCTGGACAAGACCGCTTGATTGCCGTGGCGCAAGCCGGTGCGCGGCCGTGGGCCACCTGCACGTTGCCCAGGTCAAAGTAGTAGTAAGCAAAAACAGAGCAGCCAACCGGACTAACTAAGATCGTCTTGTCCTGCAGGCCCAGATCCTGCAGCGTTTCGGCAATCAGCTTGTGCACCACTCCGTGCCCGCAGCCTGGGCAGTAGTGGGTCTGGTGTTTCAGTTCCGATTTACGCTCATACAGGTCATAGAACACCGTCGACTTGGTGTGGATCGCTTCGTATTCGTTGTTGGTATCTTCTTCGCGTTTAACCTCAGGATCCACCAGGCTGATCACACTTTCGTTTGCCATATTCGTTGTCCTCTTCGGACCAGATCCAAGCCGAACTGGTCTCACACTGCTACGGCAATCCGTGTCAACACCTGTTCCTGCAACTCTGCGACCGTAGGCACGTTGCCGCCTACCCTGCCGTAGAATTCCACCGGCACCTTACCGTTTAGCGCCAGGCGCACATCTTCCAGCATTTGTCCGTTGCTCAGTTCGACAACCAATACCTTTTGAACGCTGGAGGCCGCTTTCACCAGCGCCTCCGACGGATAGGGCCACAAAGTGACAGGGCGGAACAGCGAGGCTTTCACGCCGTCCTTGCGCAGTGCCTCGACTGTGGAGAGCAACACCCGGGAGACAATCCCATAGCCGACCAGCAGCACCTCGGCACCGTCGGTCTGGCAAAGCTCGTATCGAGGCTCCGCTTGTTGTGCCCGGATGTACTTGGCTTCCATCTGGCGCTGGTGTTCTTCCAATTCGTCGGTTTCGAGATAAATGGAAGACACCAGGTTGGCACGGGTCTCCGGCGTTCCTTTTACAGCCCATGGTTTTTCAGGGGGCTGAATCTCACGTTCTTCGAGATCCAGCGGTTCCATCATTTGGCCGATAAAACCGTCGGCCAGCACTACCGCGGGATTCCGATATTTATCGGCCAGATCGAAGGCCAGCATGGTGAGCTCGGCCATCTCTTGCACCGACGCAGGAGCCAGCACAATGTTGCGATAGTTACCATGGCCGCCGCCCTTCACCAGAGCAAAATAGTCGCTCTGTTCCGGCGCGATGTTGCCCAGTCCGGGCCCGCCGCGCATCACATCCACGATCACGCACGGCAGTTCTGCACCGGCCAGATACGACATCCCTTCCTGCATCAGGCTCAGACCGGGCCCCGAGGATCCGGTCATGACACGAACACCCGCCGCCGCTGCTCCGTACACCATGTTGATAGCGGCGACTTCGCTCTCTGCCTGCAGAAACGTTCCACCGATCTGTGGGAAGTACAGCGCGGCAGCCTCGGCGATCTCGCTGGCCGGAGTAATCGGATATCCATAGTAAGCCCGGCACCCGGCGAGGATCGCGCCCTTTACTACGGCCACATTTCCCTTACAGAGCTGCCGCATGTTCCCCTCCTTGCGCCGCCGCCACAGCCTTCCCCTTGGCCTTTATGCGGTAGACGGTAATCGCGCCCGGCTCAGGGCAGCAGTAAAAACAGATGCCGCAGCCCGTGCAGTCATGCCCGGTGTAGCGAGCCGGATGAACCCCGTAAGCACTCAACTCCGGCGCCAGTTCCAGACACTTCGGCGGGCACGATTCCACACATAACCCGCATCCTTTGCATTCCTCAACATCGACCGTGACCTTACCGCGCGCTTGGCCTGCCATTTTTCACCTCGTAGCCGCCATATCCCCCACTAAAGGCCGCTGCAGCCACCCGGTTTTCTCACAAAAGTCGTAAAGTTCTTCTCGGAACTTGGGATGCGCAATGTCGATCAGTGCCTGCGCACGCTCGCGGATGGTCTTGCCATGCAGATACGCCACCCCGTATTCGGTCACGACGTAACGCACCAGTCCGCGCGAAGTCACCACGCCTGCGCCCGGGCTCAGCATCGGAACTATTCGGGATATCGTGCCATTCTTGGCGGTAGACGAAATGGCGATAATTGGTTTGCCGCCCTTGGAGCGCGAAGCTCCGCGCAGAAAGTCCACCTGTCCGCCAATGCCGCTATAGAATTGGTTTCCAATCGAATCGGAGCAAACCTGACCGGTGATATCCACCTGCAGTGCAGAGTTGATCGCCACCATCTTGTCGTTTCGGGCGATGAGCCCGGGATCATTACTGTAGGCCGTCGGATGGAACTCAAAGATCGGATTGTTGTCCACGAAGTCGAACAGCGGTTTGGTACCAATGGCGAATCCCAGGATGATTTTCCGGGGCTTGAAGTTCTTGCGCGCACCAGTGAGCACGCCGGCTTCGATCAACGGAATCACGCCATTGGAAACCAGTTCGCTGTGGACCCCGAGATCCCTGCGATCCATGAGCAGAGGCAACACGGCATCCGGAATTCCACCAATCCCCGTCTGCAGCACGGCGCCATCCTCAATCAAAGCTGCGACGTTGCGGGCGATCGCCACCTGCATGTCGGTGCTTTGCGATTGCTTCATGACGCACAGAGGGCGGGACGAGTCCACCACGGCGTCTAGCTCGGATACATGAATGAAGCTGTCACCGTAGGTGCGTGGCATCTGATCATTGATCTGCGCAACCACATAGCGAGCGCACTTGGCGGCGGTAAGCGATGTATCCACACCAACCCCAAAACTGCAGAAGCCGTGCGAATCGGGGGGAGAGAGCTGCAGCAGGGCCACATCAATCGGCATGGCGCCGCTTTCGAATAACTCTTCGATCTCGCTCAGGTAAATTGGCGTGTAGTCGGCACGTCCATCGTTGATGGCCTCGCGCACGTTACCGCCGATGAACATGGCGTTATGCCGGAAGTGTCCCGCCATCTCTGGCGCCACATAAGGGGCCGGCCCCATGGTCATCATGTGAACCACTTCAACATCCTCGACAAACGGAGCGCGACGCATCAACGCCTCTACCAGCGTCTCGGGTTCGGCGCAGCCCGGCTGGATGTAGACACGCATTCCCGATTGCACGCAACGCAAGGCGTCTTCTGCCGTTTTTAGTTTTCTCTGGTACTCATTCTCCCAGGACATTCCTGTCCCTCCTGTCCTGCGTAGGCCGACTTAGCCAGCATCATCGCTGGTCCCTTCCTGCTATTGCGATCTTCGACCTTGACGCTTTTCCCAGCTATGACAGAAAGCACATCTGACTGTGATACCGATCACAGGGTCGTTCCGGCACAGTCTGCGGGGGCGCATGCCATTGAAGCTGTTGCCCTTCACCGCGCCCGGTGACGGTCGTCACAGCGGAGCGGGCAACAAGAAGTCAAACTCAAGTCAGAGAGTTCGAGGTTTGGAGCGTGTAGGAGGCAGTTGATGAGGGTCTTATACTCCGTCATCGTTTTTCTGACGGCTATTGCACTGGTCCTAATAGTCTCCGTGGCGGCTACCGAGCAGAAATCTGAACCGGGTGTTGCGGTTCCGAAATATGACCCAGCGGCCGAGACCAGGTTCCAGGGAATAGTGGAAGAAGTTAGGGATCACGAGTGCCCGGTGAGCGGCGGAATGGGCTCGCACCTGATGTTGCAGTTGTCTCTTGATAAGACGATTGAGGTCCACCTGGCAAGCACCAAGTTCGTCAAAACCTACGACGTGGTCTTCAATAAGGGCGACCTGGTCACGGTGGTAGGCACGAAGGTTCAGTTCGAAGGCGTGGAAACCATCTTTGCCCGAGAAGTTATTCGCGGTAACGAAACCTTCGTCTTCCGCGGTAAGGATGGCACGCCGGTCTGGTAACGTTGCTAAAATCCGGTTGGTAAGAGGTGCTCTATGAAGACTTTGGAAACCGGCAAGCGGATCGCACTGAACAGCATTTTATTTGCCACAGATTTCTCTCCTTTTTCCGATGCGGCGTTGCCTTATGCCGTGGCGATCGCACAACGGTACGGAGCAAAGGTGTATGGGGCCCACGTGTTGTCTCCGGGTCCATCCGTCTTCATGGCGCCGGAAGCCTTGCAGGCTTTCGTTGAACAGGACGAACGACTGCGGCTGGAAGCAATGGCACAGCTTGAAGATCAGCTTCGGGGGATATCGCACCAGGTGCTGTGCAGCGGAGGCAATGTCTGGGATGTGCTCTCCCGGTTTATCCGCGAACATGACATCGACCTGCTTGTCATTGGCACCCACGGCCGTAGCGGCGCCCGGAAGCTGTTCATGGGCTCCATTGCCGAGAAGATATTCCGGCAGGCGGCGTGCCCTGTTCTAAGCGTAGGACCCAACGTCACCTGCAAGCCCAATCGCAAGATTCCGTTTCAGCATATTCTGTTCGCAACCGATTTTAGTGAACGGTCCGTGGCTGCTCTGCCCTACGCCATCTCGCTGGCCGAGGAAGACCAGGCACGATTGACATTGCTTCATGTGATCGAGCAACCGTCTGCCGGCATCGTGGACCTGGAGGGCGTTAAGGGCTCTGCTCTGCGCCGCCTCAAAGAACTGGTGCCACCTGAGGCCGAGCCATGGTGTCACGCGGAATATTTGGTTGACTTCGGCGAGCAGTTTACCCCGCCAGCCAAGCGGATTCTAGAAATTGCCCGGGAGCAAGGGGCGGACTTGATTGCTCTCGGTGTGCGTCCGGCACATGGAGCCATGAGCGCTGTTACCCACCTCGCCCGCACCACGGCTCAAAACGTTGTGGCACACGCTATGTGTCCCGTGCTCACGGTTCGCGGTTAAGCCGCGTGCCGGTGCGGTGAGTTGAAGATAATCTGCAACGTCCGCGCTGATAGTCTATTCTCGAGCTGGAAGTTTCGCGCCGCAAAATTGAAAAGTGAGGGACGGTTGTGAGTTCAACCGAAACTGATCTCGCGGAACAGACGCCCGATCCGAAGAAACAGACAGCGCCAGAGAAGTACGGCCTGGACGCAATGTTCGCTCCTGATTCGGTGGCCGTGATCGGGGCGACCGATCGTCCCTCTACCGTGGGGCGCAGCGTTCTGGAAAATCTGCGCGCTGGCTTTGGAGGAAAAGTCTATGCCGTCAACGCGAAACATGAGGAAGTGCTAGGGCTAAAGTCATACAAGAACATTCGTGACGTCCCCGCACCGGTTGATTTGGTCGTAATCGCTACTCCGGCCGCGACGGTCCCGCAGATAATTGGAGACTGCGTGGATGCCGGGATCAAAGCCGCAGTGGTGATTTCTGCCGGATTTAAAGAACGCGGCGCGGAGGGAACTGCCCTCGAACATCAGATTCACCAGCAGTTGCGCCGCGGCCCCATGCGTTTGATCGGCCCAAACTGCCTGGGGATCATGAACCCGGCCATTGGGTTGAATGCCACTTTCGCCAAAGAGGCGCCGCGGGCCGGCAGCGTCGCTTTCTTGAGTCAGAGTGGGGCACTTTTGACCGCGATCCTCGACTGGAGTTATCGGGAGGAAGTAAGCTTCAGCGCGATTGTTTCAACCGGCTCCATGCTGGACGTGGGCTGGGGAGATTTGATTTCCCACTTTGGCGACGACCCGCATACCAAGAGCATCCTGCTTTACATGGAATCGGTTGGAGATGCGCGATCCTTCTTGTCGGCGGCCCGTGAAGTCGCACTGACCAAGCCGATCATTGTGATCAAAGCTGGCCGCTCACAGGCCGCCGCGCGCGCCGCGGCCTCGCACACCGGGGCGCTTACGGGGAGCGATGAAGTACTCGACGCCGCTTTCCGCCGCTCGGGAGTTCTGCGGGTGCACAGTATCGCGGACCTTTTCTATATGGCGGAAGTGCTGGGCAGGCAACCCCGTCCCAAGGGGCCGCGGCTCACGATTCTGACCAATGCCGGCGGCCCGGCAGTGCTCGCGACTGACTCACTAGTAGCCAATGGTGGAGAGCTCGCCGAGCTTTCGGCGGAAAGTCTGCGCCGTCTGGATGAGTTTCTTCCTCCACACTGGAGTCATAACAATCCCATTGACGTTCTCGGCGACGCTGATTCCGACCGCTACGCCCGGGCTCTCGAAATTGCTTCCCAAGATCCCAATAGCGACGGGCTCCTCGTCATCCTTGCCCCGCAGGGAATGACCGACCCTTTGCAGGTGGCGGAGCGTTTGAAGCTTCGTGCCAAATCCCAGGGCAAGCCCATTCTCGCCAGCTGGATGGGAGGGAACAGCATTGCTGCCGGCGAAGGAGTTCTGAATTCCGCGGGCATTCCCACGTTTCCTTTTCCGGACACCGCAGCCCGAGCGTTCACTTACATGTGGCGCTACACGTACAATCTTCGCGGACTCTACGAAACGCCCTCGCTCGCCGGAAACTCTCAGCTGGGCAGCGCACCTCGCAATCAGGCCGAGCAAATGATTCAGCGTGCACGCAAGCAGGGCCGAGCTCTGCTCACCGAGTTGGAATCGAAACAATTGTTATCGCTCTACGGCATCCCCACAGTTGATACCCGTGTCGCGCCCAGCGAAGATGAGGCGGTCACGATTGCCTCGGAACTCGGCTTTCCCGTGGTGCTGAAGGTTTTTTCCGAAACCATTACTCACAAAACGGATGTTGGCGGAGTCAAACTGAACCTGCGGGATGAAGCGGCAGTTCGCTCCGCCTATCGCGCTATCCAGTCTTCCGTTGCGGAAAAGGCTGGTTCGGATCAATTCTCCGGCGTTACCGTGCAACCAATGGTGACGTTCGAGGGCTATGAATTGATCCTCGGCAGCAGCGTGGATCCGCAGTTCGGTCCCGTGCTCCTGTTCGGTTCCGGCGGACAACTTGTCGAGGTGTACCGGGACCGCGCGTTGGCGCTTCCCCCACTCAACACCACGCTTGCCCAGAGAATGATGGAGCAAACGCGAATCTTCACCGCCCTCAGAGGAATTCGTGGACGCAAACCGGTCGACTTGGTGGCATTGGAGCACTTGTTAGTCCACTTCAGTCAGCTCGTGCTGGAACAGCAATGGATCTCGGAAATTGACATCAATCCTCTGCTGGCTTCGCCGGATCACCTGCTGGCTCTCGACGCCAGAATCGTCCTACACGGTCCTGCGGTAACATTCGACCAATTGCCAAAGCCCGCCATCCGTCCCTATCCCTTGCAGTATGTCGAGTCCTGGACAATGAGGGACGGAAATCAGGTGACCATCCGCCCAATCCGCCCCGAGGACGAACCGCTCATGGTTAAGTTTCATGAGACGCTCTCCGATCGCAGCGTCTACTTGCGCTACTTTTGTACCCTTAGCCTCAGTCGCCGGGTCGCGCACGAACGACTCTTGCGCATCTGTTTCGGCGACTACGACCGCGAAATCGTGCTGGTTGCCGAGCGCACTGCGGGGGCGGGAGAGCGCCAGATTATCGCCGTCGGGCGCCTCAACAAACTTCGCGCGAAGAATGAAGCGGAAATCGCGGTGCTGGTTTCAGACCAGTATCAGAAACTTGGGCTGGGAATGGAATTGATCCGCCGTGTGATCCAGATCGCCCGGGATGAAAACTTGAATCGGGTCTCAGCTGAGATGTTACCTGACAATATTGCTATGCAGGTGATCATTAAACACCTGGGCTTTCAGCAGCGTAGAGGCGGGGATCCCACGTCGATCCGGGCTTACCTTGACCTCTGATCTCGGCCCGGCTCGGAGGCATGTCACCGGGTTGTGCACTTGTTGGCCGCCAGCCCGACTCTTAAAATTTGTTTCGCCCATGATTTCCCGATCCGACGACTACGTCGAATACTGTCGTGAAACTGCCACGCACTTGAAGTCCCTGCACGATCTGGCATTGCGCGGGTCGGGTAAAGAGGAAGTCACCGCTGCGATTAGCCGGCGCATCGTCGAAGAGGTAGGTCTTGGAGCGGGCGACGATCTGGTGGACATCGGTTGCGGCGACGGCACACTGCTGCGTCTGGCCTTGCAGATCGGCGTTCGAAGTGCGCTGGGCTTGCTGGCGACGGAGGAAGAGGTCGCGCTGGTGAGCTCTACCGGGCTGAATGTGCAGCAAGCCTTCAGCGACCGGCTGCCGGTTCCAGATGAGAGCGCGTCGGTCATCGTGTGCAATAGTGTGCTGCTGGTTGTCCCGCGCGAGAAGGTTTTGCCGAGCTTGCGCGAAATGCGTCGCATCGCCAGGCCGGGAGCCCGCATTTTCGTCGGTGAGATCCCGTTTGTCCCCGGCCCGCCGCCTGAACCGAAGTTCGATAACGGCTGGCAAACCCTCGCGTACCTCTATCGCAAACACGGCCCCCGCGCCAGCCTCGGGATGGCGCGAAGAATGGCACACTGGAAAGTAACCGGCAAGCCTGCGGTGATTCGCGATGGATCGCAGGTTTCGTTTTACGCCACAGCGGAAGAGTTCAGCGCACTCACACGCGATGCCGGTCTCATCCCGGTGCGCCATTGGCGCCACAACTATCCGGATACCCGCAATAATTTCCTGCTCGCGAAGCCTGCGTAGGAGCAAATCCACCGCGGAAATCGGATATCTCAACGCCCGCCACGATTTTGTCGATCCTGGAGCGTGGCCACGTCACCATCCGTGTTTCCGGATTCCAGGCGACCACTTCTTGGATCAATCCGTAGGTTAACTTCCAACCAAGTTGGATACGGGTTAAGCTTGAACGCGCCAGGTAGTGTATCGAATAGCGGGCAGGAATCTCATCGTGCGCGTGCTGATCGTCGAAGACGAGCCTCGCTTAGCTGAAAACATTGCACGCAGCTTGCGGGAGAGCGCCGGCTACGCCGTGGACATTGCTACCGACGGCCAGGAGGGCCTGTTCTTGGCTGAAGCCAATGTCTACGACGTTGTTGTCCTCGACCTGATGCTGCCCAGACTGGACGGAGTGCAAGTGCTTACTCGCATTCGCCAATCTGGCCAACTAACTCCGGTTCTGGTGCTAACTGCGCGCGATGACAAAGAATCTGTTGTGGCTCTGCTGAATGCAGGGGCTGACGACTATCTCACCAAACCTTTTGATCTGGGCGAGTTGTTGGCGCGGATAAAAGCTCTGATCCGGCGTGGCAAGGGCCAGCCGTCTCCTCTTTTGACCATCGCTGATCTGCAGGTGAATACGGTGAACCGCTCCGTGCAGCGTGCCGGGCGGGCGATCACGCTCACCGCCATGGAGTATCGAGTGCTCGAATACCTGGCTCATCGGCCCCGCGCTGTGGTCTCGAAAACTGAACTTCTGGAACATCTCTATGACTATAACTGGGAGAAGTTCAGCAATGTAATCGAAGTTTATATTTCGGGGTTGCGGCGGAAACTGGATGACGGTTCTTCCCGTCAACTAATCCGCACGCTCCGCGGCCAAGGCTATATTCTCGAGGATTGAGGCGTTGCTCGATTCCATCATGGCGAACTCGATCTCACTTCGCTCGTTTGAGCTCCATTCAATCAAGGCGCGGCTGATCGCGACCGTAGTGATTTCCCAGTTGCTGCTGGCCGCGGGGCTGGTGTTTGCGGGAGCGTTCTACACTCAGCGGCGGCTTACGGCCACGCTGGATGCCGCCATCCAAGCTCGTGCCATGAGTGTGGCTGCGCTCGTACGGTACAACGAAGACGCCAGCGGAAATGTGTACTTCGACGATCGTCTCATGCCGCAGTCAATCGATCCCAGTCATCCCGATTTGTTCGCGGTGTGGGCGGAGCGGTCCGGGCTGTTGTTTCGTTCGGCGAATTGGCCCCCGGAACTGAATATTTCTCCGCTCGGCAAAAATCACTGGAACTTTTCCTGGAAACATGACCATTACCGCGCCCTGCGCGTTTCTCAGGTTCCGGTTCTGGATCGTGAAGAGGGCAGTTCTTTCCAGCCGCAAACCTTGACTATTATGTACGCGGCTCCGCTGGACCGATTGCGCGAACAGGTCCAGGCCGCTGCAATCTTTGTCGCGCTCGCCAGCCTTCTGCTTCTCGGGATGACCGTCTTGCTGGCGCTATGGGGCATCCGGCGCGGACTCTTGCCACTGCAAAACCTGGCCCAGCAAGCGGCCCTGATCTCCACCCAAAACTGGCAACTTCGCCTCCCTGAGGCTGCGCAAGAGGCCAACGAGCTTCGCCCGTTAACTCAATCCATGACCGACATGCTGGCACGGTTGCAGCGCTCCTTCGATGAACAGAGAGAGTTCATGGGAAACGCCGCCCACGAGTTGAAGACCCCGGTCGCGGTGCTGAAGTCTACACTGCAGTCTTTACTGCACCGCCCCCGCACTTCAGAGGAGTATCGGGCCGGGCTGGAACGATCGCTCGAAGATTTGGACCGCCTGGAGCAACTTCTGCAATGGATGCTGCGGCTGGCCCGGGCCGAACAGTGGGCCCATGGCGCCTTGCGGCGCGATCTCGAAGTCATCGATGTCAACCTCACTTGTGAAGAGGCCGTGGAACGAATCCGAAATCTGGCGCAGGCCCGCCGAACTAGTATCCACCTTTCCTCTAACGGTCCGGTCCCGCTCCGCGCTGATCCTGACGATCTGCAACTGGTTTGGATGAATCTGCTGGAAAATGCGGTGCGCTATAGTCCGGAAGGAGCGTCGATTGAGGTCAACATCACACGCAAAGACGGCGGGGCACAGGTGAGCTTCCAAGACCACGGTTCCGGAATGGCGCCCGCCGACCTGCCTCACATATTCGAGCGCTTTTATCGAGGAGACCCGTCGCGAGCCCGCACCACTGGCGGTTTTGGTCTGGGGCTGGCCATTGCGAAAGCGCTGGTCGAAGCTTACGGCGGAAGCATCAAGGCCGAGAGCCTTCCCGGACAGGGAACCCGCATGACTGTGGAGTTCCCCGTCCCTTCGGGGAACTGACTCTGGATTACCAACCGATTCCCTTCAGGTTCTCTTAATCTTCATTCTTTCAATATCTTACCGTTGTGTTTCCGCGATTCTTCTGCCTATGGTGAAACAAATGGGAACCTTGAGATCTGCCATTCGTAGTCGAGCCTTCATCATTTTCGTCGTAACCCTGGTTTCCGGGTCCACCTTATCTTGGACTGCCTCGGCTCAAACTGCGACCAGCCAAGTGTCGCTCGACTCTGACAATGGTCCAGGCGCGAACTCCGGCCCTCTGACTTTGACCTTACAAGATGCGCTGGCGCGAGCACAAAAGGTGAATCCACAATTTCGGGCAGCGCTTACTGAATACGGACTGGCCCGAGAGGATCGGGCGCAGAGCCGCGCAGCGCTGCTGCCCAGCGTGAATTACGACGCTGCATTTATTTACACGCAGGGCAATGGCACCTCCAGTGCTCGATTTATCGCCAACAACGGGGTTCATGAATACCTTAGCCAGGGAAATTTGCACCAGGCAATCTCTCTCCAGAGTGTGGCTGATTATCGTCGAACCCTGGCGGCCGAAGCCGTGGCGCGGGCCCGCTCCGAAATTGCTGCCCGGGGACTAGTTGTCACTGTGGTCCAGTCCTACTACGGATACGTGGTGGCTCAGCGGAAGTACTCTACGGCGCAACGCGCCGTTGCCGAAGCGCAGCATTTCTTAGACATTAGCCAGAAACTCGAGCGCGGCGGCGAAGTCGCGCACTCGGACGCCATTAAAGCCCAAATCCAATCGCAGCAGCGCGAGCGGGACTTGCAGGAAGCCCAACTGGAAATGAACCGGAGCCGGCTGGAACTGGCGGTACTGATTTTTCCTGATTTTACCCAGAATTTTAGCGTGGTCGATGATCTGCAGATGCCGGAGCCGTTGCCGCCGTTCCCGGAAGTCCAGGCGGCCGCGGCCAACAAGAATCCGGAACTGCGCGCCGCGCTTGCCGCTGTCCAGGAAGCAAACCAGGAAGTCGCGGTCGCCTGGAATGGTTTCTTGCCGTCCCTCAGCCTCGATTATTTCTACGGGATTGACGCCAATCAATTTGCCACCCGGGCACCCGATGGCCTCCGCAATCTGGGTTACTCGGCTACGGCGACGCTGCAATTACCCGTATGGAACTGGGGGGCGAACCGCAGCAAGCTCAAACAGGCATCGCTGCGGCGCGAGCAGACGCGCGTTGAATTGAGCTTTACGCAGCGCCAGCTTCTCGCCAAACTACACATGCTTTATGACGAGGCACAGACTGCGCGCGCCGAACTGGAGTCCCTCAACCAGTCGGCGGAGCTAGCTGCGGATAGCTCGCGACTCACCACCCTTCGCTACCAGGCGGGTGAAGCCACGGTACTCGAAGTAGTGGATGCGCAAAACACGTTGACTCAGGCACGCAACGCATTCAACGATGGACAAGTGCGTTTTCGCGTGGCGGTCGCTAATCTGCAAACCTTAACAGGCGCCTACTGAACCTATGAAGATCGCGCGAATTTCGCGTTATATCGCCGGCGCCGCAACGCCTGTCGCGATGTTGCTGTCGTTGGCGGGCTGTTCTAAACAAACGCCGGAGGAGCCCGTTGTACCCGTGCAAGTGGTTACCGTGGAAAAAGTCGCCATTCAGCGCACGGTGACAGCCGACGCCGTTCTGTTTCCACTGCAGCAGGCGGCGATCACGCCAAAAATCAACGCCCCGGTAAAAGCTTTCTACGTCAAGCGAGGTAGCCATGTCCGCCGGGGCCAATTATTGGCCGTACTGGAGAACCGCGATCTCGCCGCTGCCGCCCGGGAGAGCCAGGGCAGCTACGACCAGGCACAAGCCGCTTATGAAACCACCACGGCTGCCAGTTTGCCGCAAGAAATCCAGAAGGCAACTTTAGACACGCAGGCCGCGAAACAACTGCTTGACGCCCAGCAGAAGATCTACGACAGCCGCCGGGATCTCTTTGACCAAGGAGCCATGCCTCGCAAGGAACTTGACCAGACGGGAGTCGATCTGACCCAGGCCCGGAATCAATATGAAATCGCCAAAAAAAATCTCGATGCCCTGAATGCAATCGGCAAACAGCAGGCGCTTAAAGCAGCAGCGGGACAATTGGAATCGGCTAAGGGAAAGTATCTGGGGGCGGAAGCGCAATTGAGTTATTCCGAAATACGCAGTCCCATGGATGGCGTAATCGCGGACCGGCCGCTTTACCCCGGCGAAATGGCGGCCGCCGCCACTCCCCTGCTCACTGTCATGGACATTTCCGAGGTGATCGCCCGCGCCCACATTCCTCAGCCTGAAGCGGCACTGCTCAAGTTAGGAGACAAAGCCACGATTGCAGTGCCGGGTGAAGACACCCCGATCGAAGGGAAAGTTACAGTAGTCAGTCCCGCGCTCGATCCCAACAGCACGACGGTTGAGGTCTGGGTGCAAGCCAAGAATCCGAACCAGCGGCTCAAGCCCGGCACGAGCGTGCAGCTCTCCATGCTCGCGAAAACGGTTGCCGACGCTCTGGTGATTCCGGCCGCGGGATTGCTTACGGCACAAGATGGAACTACGTCGGTAATGCTGGTTGGCCCCGACAATCACGCGCATCAGAAGAATGTCCGCGTGGGAATTCGCCAGGGCAACCAGGTTCAGATCATCGAAGGGTTGCAGGCCGGGGACAAAATCGTGGCTTCGGGCGCTTACGGTCTGCCGGAAAACACAAAGATCAAAGCAGAAGGCGCCGGAGGAGCACCGTGAGCCAGGTGGAATCCTCCTACTGGTTTTCGCGCCATTCCAAGCCAGTCATCTTCCTGATCCTCACCTTAGCTCTCCTTGGCATCTACCTCGCCTTCACCATTCCCGTCTCGGTCTTTCCCGCAACTAATTTCCCTCGCATCCTGATTGCCGTGGATAACGGAGTCATGCCCACCGACCAGATGATGGTGACCATCACGCGTCCGCTTGAGGAAGCCGTGAACAGCGTCCCCGGACTGCATGAGGTGCGCTCCATCACCAGTCGCGGGTCAGCGGAGATCGATCTATTTTTCGACTGGACCGTGGATATGTTCCAGACGCTGCAGTACGTGAACGCGGCTCTGGCGCGGGTGCAGCCTGAACTTCCCTCCACGGCGAGCGTGGTGGCAAATCGCATGACCTTCGCCAGTTTCCCGATCATCGGCTATAGCCTTACTTCCCAAACTGTCTCGCAAACCCAATTGTGGGAAATGGCCACCTATGAGATTAAGCCGCGGTTGAACCGGCTGGATGGCGTGTCTACTGTGCTGGTGCAGGGAGGGCAGCAACCAGAATTTCACATTACGCCCGATCCGGCAAAACTGCTGAGCGCAAACATCTCTGTAACCGAAATTCTGGATACGATGCGCCGCACCAATTTAATCGACTCGCCGGGACTCTTCGATCGGAATCATCAGCTAGTCCTTGCACTGGTGAGTGGTCAGGTTCGCACCCCGGAGCAGATCGCTGAAACGGTAATCAAGACTACACCCGCGGGAATTCCGGTTCGTATCGGAGACGTCGCGACTGTCGCGTCCGGCGTGAAGCCCGTTTACACCATTGTTACTGCCAACGGGAAACCCGCGGTTCTGCTGAACATCAACCGTCAGCCCGACAGCAACACCATGCAGGTGGCCAACGAAGTTCACGCTCAGGTCGAGGAGATTCGCAAATCGCTGCCGCCGGGCATCGAAATCCGGCCGTTCTACGACCAGTCAATAATCGTCGGGGCTTCCATCAAGAGCGTCCGCGATGCCATCTTGCTCGGTCTGATCCTGGCTTCAATCATCCTGGTGGTCTTCTTGCGTGATTGGGGAACGTCGGTCGTAGCCGGACTGGTGATCCCGGTCACCATTCTGGTGACACTCGTCGCCCTCAAACTTCTTGGTCAGAGCTTCAACCTGATGACGCTGGGTGGCCTGGCCGCAGCCGTGGGCTTGGTAATTGATGATGCGATTGTTGTTGTGGAGAACATCGTTCTCCATCGCGACGCCGGAGAGGGCCGCTTGCAAGCGATTCATAAAGCGCTGCGCGAAATCACCATCCCGCTGATTGGTTCAACCATTACGCCCGTCGTTGTCTTTCTCCCTCTGATTTCGATCACGGGCGTTACGGGCACATTTTTTCGTGCCCTAGCGGTGACCATGGGAGTGTCGCTTTTCACATCTCTGGCGCTGGCCCTGACCTGGACTCCCGTTTTGAGCCAATATTTCATTGGCGAGCGACCTGCGGCCCACCATCAGGGTTCCATTTCCGAGGAAGGTTCGATCGCGCTCCTGCTGGCCGCCGAGGACGCTTCACTCGGTGGATTCTTTCTAAAGATAGTCAACTTTCACCAGCGATGGCTGAGGCGAGCCCTAGCCAAACCGTTCTGGCTGGCCGGCATGGCAGCAATATTGGTGATTGCTTCCTATGTCTGCTACCACTATTCCGGTTCCGACCTGATGCCGGAGATGGATGAAGGCGGATTCACGCTGGACTACTGGACCCCACCCGGCACCTCACTCGCGGAAACGAACCGCATGGTAAGCCACATGGAACGGATCGTAAATTCCGTTCCTGAAGTCGAAAGTGCGTCGCGCCGCACCGGACTAGAGTTGGGCCTGGCGGCGGTGACCGAGGCCAACCGGGGCGACATCCTGGTAAAACTCAAAGAAAATCGTAGCCGCGGCATTGACGCCGTGATCGAAGACATTCGGTCCCAAGTGAATGCCCAGGAACCGGCCGTCCGGGTGGAATTCGTGCAGGTCTTACAAGATATGATCGGCGATCTTACCAGTGAGCCGGAACCAATCCAGATCAAACTGTTCGGGCAGGATCCCAAACTACTGGAAACCTGGGCCCCAAGAGTGGCGGAAGCTATTGGTAAGGTCCCCGGCGTGGTGGACGTGCTGGACGGAATTGAAAACACCATCAGCGGCCCCGCTACAACTTTCCAGATCAATCCCAGCGTGGCGGCGCGGGCAGGCTTCACTCCCGAAGAAATCGCTGTCGATGCCACTGCCATTCTTGAGGGCGAACCGGCTGCCACTCCTGTAGTGAGCAATGACCGCGCCTATACCGTGCGCGTACGCTTCCCCGCCAGCAATCGCGCTTCCCTTGAGGCCATGCGCGACACTCTGCTGACCAGCAGCGGCGGCCGTACAGCGACGCTGGGTGCACTCGCCACCATCACCGAACTGCCGCCACAAACCGAGATTCGCCGCGAGAATCTGCAGCGCGACGTCTCCGTCACCGCCCGCCTGGAAGGAACGGACCTGGGCAGCGCGATTGCTGCCGTGCAGAAAACGCTAGACGGACTTCATCTGCCTTCCGCGATCCGAGTGGAATACGGCGGCACCTACCAACAGCAACAGAAGTCGTTCCGCGACCTGGTATTCGTGTTGCTGCTGGCGGTCGTACTAGTGTTTATCGTGCTGTTGTTCGAGTTCCGGTCCTTTGCCGCGCCGGTGGCAATTTTGGCTTCGGCTCTGCTTTCCACATCGGGAGTCTTCATCGCGCTGGTCATCACACACACGACCTTCAATGTTTCCTCATTCATGGGGATGATTATGGTGGTAGGTATTGTGGCCAAGAATGGAATCCTGTTGCTGGACGCGGATCAGAAATTCCGAGCCCTAGGATTCTCCGCTGAAGATGCCATGCTGCAAGCCAGTCGGCGACGCTTGCGACCCATCGTCATGACAGCGATGGCTACCATTGCGGGAATGCTCCCTTTGGCATTTGCGTTGGGCGCGGGCTCGCAGATGCTTCAGCCGCTGGCCATCGCCGTGATCGGAGGCATTCTGATTTCGATGGTGCTGTCCCTCATCATCACGCCCGCAGTCCATTACTTGCTCAGTCATGAAAAAACGAGATTTGAGGAGCTGTCAGCCACTCCCGCCTAAAGGCAAACAAAGCTTCGAGACGCTAAGCCGAAATTCAATCACGAACTTCGCGAATTCGCGAAAGTGTTGCGATTCCATGATGCTAGAACTTTAGCGTTTTGAATAACTTCCTCGACTCAAATGTCGAATACGGAATTCCGAGCTTCGCGGCGGCCCCGGCCGAACCTGGAGCACCAAATGCCCCTGTGCGGCAGCCGCGGGGCGCAAAGGACGGGACGCGGAGAAGAAAGTCGTCTTGAAGAACCGGATTCCATTTCGCGTTCAGCCCATGCTTGCCACACTCGTTCCTGAACCATTCGACAAGCCGGGATGGGTGTACGAGGAGAAATACGACGGGATCAGAATCCTTGCTTATAAAGAAGAAGGTCGGGTGCGGCTGCTCTCCAGAAACGAAAAAGATCGAACGGAAAGCTTCCCTCGAATTGCAGCGGCCATCCGGCTTCTCCAACCCATTACTCTCCTTCTCGATGGCGAAGTTGTTGTGTTTGACAAAAAGGAGGTTTCCCGATTCCAGCTCCTTCAGCAGGACAAGGGCGAACCGGTGTACGCGGTCTTTGATTGCCTTTTTCATGAAGGCAAAGACCTGCGGGCCAGCCCCCTGTCCTTGCGCCGCGATGTGATGGAGAGGTCGATCGGCTCGAGCAAAGTGCTAATGCCATCTCACAGACTCGCAACCAATGGCCTCGAAGCTTTCCGCATAGCGAAGCGTCGAGGATATGAGGGATTGGTTGCGAAAGATCTCTCCGCGCCGTACGTGGAAGCGCGCTCGACCAAGTGGCTGAAAGTGAAGGTTCATCAGGAAGATGAGTTCGTGATTGCCGGATATACTGAGCCGGCCGGCGCCCGGCGACATTTTGGCGCTCTTCTTCTCGGCGCTTATGACCAGGGCAAACTGCACTACGTCGGCAAAGTGGGAACGGGATTCGATCAGAAAACTCTCGCCGCGCTGTATCGAAAATTCCAGCCCTTCGTGAGGTCGCGGCCCGCGCTGGTGGACCCTCCGCGCGAGAAGGGCGTGATTTTTCTCGCCCCACGGCTCATCGCCCAAATCGCATTTCAAGAGTGGACCGCAGACAAGAAACTCCGGCAGCCCGTTTTCTTAGGCCTGCGTGACGACAAACGTCCTCAGGACGTTCTCTTATAATTTGGCTTTGCGGTCTTACACCAAATTTTCCTGAGTGTTTCATGGAGAATCGTGCCCGTCTCGATGTTTTATGACGTACTGAGCGAGCGCATCATTGATGATGGGATAAGCCGCAGCCGCAGGCAGGATTTCGTCCACTTCCACGACCTTGCGCTCCAGTTGCTTGTAATCCTGAAAAAACCGGCGGAGCATAAGTAGTCTGTGACGCGGCAATTCACTGGCCTCATGATAGGAATTGTATTCGGGGTCCGCGGTCGCAACCGCAATGATCTTGTGGTCTTTGTCTCCCGAGTCGATCATGGTCATCAGACCAATCGCCCGCGCATGCATTACGGTCAGTGGCACCACGGGATGCTGGCAGAGCACCAGGACATCGAGCGGATCGTGGTCTTCAGCCAGCGTTTGAGGAATGAATCCGTAGTTCGCGGGATAAAAGACAGCTGAATAAAGCACGCGGTCCATGCGGAGTAGCCCACTGAGTTTATCAAGCTCGTACTTGATATTGGACCCGAGAGGAATCTCGATCACCGCATAGAACTCCCGCGGAATCCGGTCACCAGGACTGAGATCATGCCAAGGGTGCGTCATGATTGCCTTTCTATACGACGCCAGCATGGGCAGCGGTGATTCAATGTCCGAACAGAGCTTCGATCAAGTCGAACCAAGCGGTAGTTAGGCAGCCCGATACCAAGCGCCCCGGCAGAACAGCAACCGCGATAGCATTTTAGACGACTCCGCCGCCGACTCGTCCCAGGGCCATGCCGATCAAAAATGTCACTAGACCTTCTACCGCTCCTACAAAGGTCATTTCAAACCCACTGGACCACCAGGAACGAATGGTGACAAGCGACTTCGCCGCACCTACGGCAAAATGGGCGATTAGGGAAATCGCTGCCGCCCAAATCACTGCACGATAACCACTCATGAAGAAAAAAGGAACAATTGGGATAAATGCTCCTATTGCGGTGGAGAGGGCTCCCGAGATTGCGGAGGTCCACGGTTTGCGAAGAGCTTCTCGCGTCGTGTTCAGACGCTCCCGTGCAAGCTCGTTCACGAGAGCAGACTTATCGCGGGCCAAGTCGTCGACAATCCGATTAGCGTCGGCGGCGGGTAAGCCGCGGATCTGGTAGGTGAGCGACAACACTTCTCGAGCTTCAGCTTCGTTGTATTCGACTGCATCGCGCTCACGCGCGAATTCCGCGTCATAGATTTCCCGTTCACTTTTGGACGCAAGATAAGCCCCGGATCCCATCGACAGTGAACTCGCAATCATCCCCGCCAGTCCGGCTATGAGGACGTACTTGCTATTGCCGAGGGTCGCTCCAGAAACCCCCGAAACAATCCCGAAAATTGAACCCAAGCCATCGTTGATTCCGTAGATTGCGTCCCCAACCCAGCCTGCCGCTTGATGGTGGCCCTTGTCTCTTGCCGCCACCAGATCGTTCAAGGCGGCTTTCGCCTCCTCCGGCGAGGGTTGAGGAAGGGGACGACGCTCGCGGATGAGACTTTCCAGTATGCGATAGTGCTCGCGTTCATCCTCCAGCACCTGCTTCAAAATGGCTTTGCTGGGCTCATCGCCCAACTCTTGTAGCTGTTTGGCATACTTGGCGATGTCGTGGCTCTCATCCAGTTCCAGCCGGCGCAGTGCCAAACCCTCTCCGCCAACGCGGTTGGCAAGAGTATCCGCTTCGCCCGTCTTCGACCCCTTATAAACGGGAGTAGGCCCTCCTAAGGCGAGAATGCGTGCAGCCCAAAGATCGGCGTGATGCTTTTCTGCATAGGCAAGTCCACGCAGCGCGGCGCGTCGCTGAGGGTCGCTCTCACGCTCTGACAATGTTTCATAGGTGTGATAACCGCGCATTTCTGCTTGCCAATTGTTTTCCAGAATCTTGAGCACACTTTTGGGGCTACGGGTCTTCTGAGAAGAAGCATTGGCCGTGGCTGCAGAGCTCATTACGGGATCTCCTAGCCGCCCCATCTTACGCGCTCGGTTTTTGATTGCCTTTTCATTTTGCCTCAGCCTAGGGGACAAAGAGTCGCGCCTTCCGCGAGACGATCTGTACAGGAGCCAACGACGTTCATGCAGTATTGTGGGCGCTGTCACCTGCCGTGACATCGTAGGTGGCCCCCGAAACCATACGAGCAGCGTCAGAGGCGAGGGAGACTACCACAGGCGCGACATCCTCGGGCTCAATCCAAATACCCAGCTTGGCTGCCGCCCCAAACGGTCCCGAAACCTGCCCCTAGCTTAGGCTGCTCCGTACTTTGTTCCGTGCTGACGTTGCGTCGAGGAGGTCAAGATGATGCGTCCGCCACCACCCGGTACTTTTCCCTGTTAGCAGGAAATTCCTCGAGGAGAGAGGTTCGCGCCTCCATCCTCCGCCACCCTTCAAACCGGATCGGAGAAAGTGTCCGGTGGCGCTTAAAGCGACTTGACTTTTGTCTCCGACGTAAGGGGAAAGCGGAATCCCTTACCCCGAGCCAATGCAGAGTAGCTCGCATGCAGAGTCACATCAATCCGTGACCTGAGTCACATCATTGGTTGGGAGATCTCTGATATTACGCTAAAAATAACCAGCAACGGGGAAGACTTCTAGGTTCATTTTTCCGGTGACCGCCTCGCTTGGCTCCCCGGACAAGACACGAAAAAGAGGTGAGCCCATGTTCTCGCCGAGTGATTCGTTTTCTGGGGCCCTGCAGCAGAAAGGTGTAAACCGCCGCCGCTTCCTGAAATTCTGCAGCCTTATGACCGCTACTCTGGCGCTGCCTCCGCGTTATGTCGCCCAAGTGGCCGCCGCACTGGAGAAAGCCCGGAAACCCGTGCTGGTCTGGTTGCAATTTCAGGATTGTGCCGGGAACTCCGAGTCCATCCTTCGCTCCGGCCACCCCACTGTGCTGGAGGTGGTACTAGATCTGTTCTCATGGGAATACCACGAGCTAATCATGGCTGGTGCCGGCCATCAGGCAGAGGCTGCTCTCGAGCGCGTGGTACGCGAGGAAAAGGGCAAGTTCCTCGCTGTCGTGGAGGGTGCAATTCCGCTGGCCGATGACGGCGTGTACTGCACGGTCGGCGGTCGAACCGCCCTCGACATCGCTCGACACGTTTGCCCCAATGCCGCTGCCACCATTGCGGCGGGAGCCTGTGCCTGGGACGGCGGGCTCGTGGGGGCTTACCCCAATCCCACTGGCGCCGTTGGTATCTCGGAAGCGGTACCGGAAGCCACGGTGATCAATCTCGGGGGCTGCCCCCAGAATCCAGTTAACACCGCTGCGGTGTTAGTGCATTACCTGACTTTTGGGCAGTTGCCCGCAGTTGACCAATTCAACCGGCCTCTGTTCGCGTACGGACGCATCATCCATGACCAATGTGAGCGTCGCGCCCACTACGACGCCGGTCGGTACGTTCAGGAGTGGGGTGACGAAGGCCATCGCAAGGGCTGGTGCTTGTACAAAATGGGCTGCAAGGGCCCCCAGGCAACCTTCAATTGCCCCTCGGTACGTTGGAATGACGGCACCAGTTGGCCGGTGAAGGCCGGTCACGGCTGCCTGGGTTGTGCCTCTTACCGCTTCTGGGATACTCGTTCTCCGTTCTACGACCGGCTGCCGCAAGTTCCTGGCTTCGGCGCAGACGTAACTGCGGGCCAGATCGGAATGGGTGTCACCGCTGCGGTCGCCGGGGCCACGATTGTCCATGGAATCGCCAGCGCCGTGCGTGACCGGATGAGAACCAGGCCAGGAGCAGTTCCACCGCAGGCGAGCAATCAGCCGCCGAAAGCATAGGAGGAGCGTATGGCACGAATCGTGGTTGACCCGGTCACTCGCATCGAAGGCCATCTGCGCATCGAGGCAGAACTCAACGGTGGCGCGGTTTCCGATGCATGGAGCTCAGGAACTATGTTTCGTGGGATTGAACTGATCCTGCGCGGCCGCGATCCTCGCGAAGCCTGGATCTGGACGCAACGGATCTGCGGCGTGTGCACGACGGTGCACGCGCTGACCTCGGTGCGCGCCGTCGAGGATGCGCTCAGCATCGAGGTCCCTGAAAATGCCAACTTGATTCGCAACATCATCGGCGCCAGCCAGTATGTGCAGGATCATGTCATCCATTTCTACCACCTGCACGCGCTCGACTGGGTCGATGTAACCTTGGCGTTGAAAGCCGATCCTGCCAAGACGGAGCAGTTGGCGGAGTCCATTTCACCTTGGCCGAAGTCCAGCCGAACCTACTTCAAGAGCATCCAGGACCGTGTCAAGGCGCTGGTGGAAAGCAAGCAGTTGAGCTTGTTCAGCAGCGGGTATTGGGGTCATCCGGCATACCACCTGCCGCCCGAAGCGAATCTGCTCGCCGTGGCCCATTACATCGAGGCCCTGGAATTTCAGCGGGATTACATCCGCATCCACGCTGTGCTGGGTGGGAAAAACCCTCATTTGCAGACCTACTTGGTCGGTGGGATGTCCACTGCCATGGATCCAAACGAGCCCCAGGCCACGATCAATCCCGAGAGAATTACTTTCCTGGCGGAACTGGCGGGTAAAGCGCAGACCTTTGTTGACCAGGTCTACATTCCAGATGTGCTGGCCGTCGCCAGCTTTTATCGGGATTGGTTCGGGCGCGGCGAAGGACTGGGGAATTTCCTCTCCTATGGCGACTATCCTCAGGGAGGCATCAAGGATTCTTCTCGTTTCTTCCTGCCGCGCGGGGCCATTTTCAACCGGGATCTGAGCCAAGTGCACCCGGTTGATCCGAACAACGTCGCGGAGTACGTGACTCACTCCTGGTATGAGTATTCCAACGGAGATCAGAGCGGGAAACATCCCTATCAGGGCGAGACCAAGCCCAAGTACACAGGACCGAAACCACCCTTTGAGCATCTCCAAACCGACGAGAAGTATTCCTGGCTCAAAGCGCCGCGCTACCAGGACCATCCCATGGAAGTCGGACCACTCGCCCGCATGCTGGTGGCCTATGCCTCCGGACACCAAGAGGTCAAGGACCTGGTGAATGGCGCCTTGGCCAAGCTGAACGCCCAACCCAGCGCCCTATTCTCAACCCTGGGGCGAATCGCCGCTCGCGCCCTTGAAGCCCAACTTATGGCACGCCAGGTCAGCAAGTGGGTTGCGGAACTTGATGACAAGCTTGGGCAGGGAGACTTGCGGGTGCATAACGGCGAGAAATGGGATCCTGACTCATGGCCGAAAGAAGCACAAGGCTTCGGCTTTCACGAGGCGCCTCGTGGCTCGCTTGCCCATTGGGTCCAGATCGATGACAAGAAAATCAAGAACTACCAGGCGGTGGTGCCCACGACGTGGAATGCGGGACCGCGCGACAGCAAAGGCCAGCGTGGCGCGTACGAGGCGTCCTTGTTGAAGACCCCGATCGCCGACCCAGAGCGCCCGGTGGAGATCCTGCGCACCGTTCACTCCTTCGATCCCTGCCTGGCTTGCGCCGTGCACGTGGTCGATGGCCACGGGCGGCACTACACCGTTCGTAAGGCGAGCTGAAAGGAGGCCGCGATGGCTGCGCCAAGAACATACGCGTGGAGTGAAGCCCACCGGCCGGAGCCCGCGTACCCCACCGTGCGGGTCTATGTGTGGGAACTCCCGGTTCGGGTGTCGCACTGGGTCATCTTCCTGGCTGTCATTGTGCTTTCCTTCACCGGATACTACATGCACAATCCGTTTCTTGTTGCCAAGAGCAGCACTACTTTCCTGATGGCGACCATGCGGTTCATACACGTGGTCACAGGTTTTGTGTTTATTAGCGCGTTTCTGCTGCGGTTGTATTGGTTTTTCAAAGGGAACGAGTGGTCGAACTGGCGGGCCTTCGTGCCCATCCACCGGCGGCAGTGGCGGGGCATGGGCAGGATGGTCGCGTATTACAGCTTTCTGCGCAAAGACCTCGCGCACCACGTCGGACACAATGCGTTGGCCGCTGTGACCTATCTCCTGATGTTCACCTTCATGCTCATCGAGATCATTACCGGCCTCACCTTGTACACCCAGGTCCGCGGAAAGTGGGCATTGGGCTGGCTCTTCAACTGGATACCCGGAGTGATTGATATCCAGCATATCCGGCTGACTCACTTCTGCATCATGTTTGCGTTCTTCGCCTTTGTAATTCACCACGTTTACAGCGCCGTGCTGGTGTCCTGGGAAGAGCGGAATGGGCTGATCGAGAGCATTTTCACCGGCTACAAGTTCGTTCCGATGGCCGAACTGGAAGAAGATTCAGAACTGAGCAAGGTGGATTGAATGCCAGCGTCGGCGACGTACGTGGTCCTCGGCCTGGGAAATATCCTGCACTCGGACGATGGCATCGGCCCGCAGGCGATCGAGAGACTGAGAGGCGATCCTCGAGTTCCCGAGGACGTCCGCGTGATTGAGGGCGGTACCCTGGGCATAGAGTTGCTCACCTACGTCTGGGACTGCTCCTACCTGCTCGTGCTGGACGCAGTCGACGTCGGGGAGCCGCCGGGAACGCTGATTCGGATGTCGGGCCAGGAGTTGCAAACCTTGCCTGGCCACGGAAGTGCGCACCAGTTGGGCGTTGCCGATCTGCTGGTGGCGCTGCGAGTACTCGCACGGCAGCAGCCTACAGTGGTCCTGCTGGGCGTACAACCGGCCACCACCGACTGGGGTACGGAGTTGTCCCCTGCGGTCGAAGCCGTAATGGGATCGTTGATTGAAGCCGCAGTCGCTGAGCTGACGCGGGTCGAAGCAATCATACGTAGCTAAGGCTCGGAGCGAAGGAGAGCGCATTATGTGTCTGGCAATCCCCGGAAAAATCGTCGCGGAGGAAAACCGCAGCGGCCTGCGCATTGGCCGAGTGCAGTTCGGCGGCATTGTGCGGGAAGCCAGCCTGGATTTTGTTCCGGAAGCCGAGGTGGGCGATTACGTGATGGTGCACGTTGGCTTTGCCATCAGCAAAGTGGACGCGGAGGAGGCGGAACGAACCTACGAACTGCTGGAGGAGATGGGCGCTTTAGAAGATGAACTGCCTCCCGCCCGACCTCGAACACGAGCATGAAGTACATCGATGAATATCGAGACGCCCGGATTGCCCGCGGGCTGGCAAAGGCAATCGCAGACTGCGCCCGGCACAATTGGGTGCTGATGGAAATCTGCGGCGGTCAAACCCACACCATCATGCGCTATGGCCTCGATGAACTTCTCCCGCGGCAAATCGAACTGGTGCACGGGCCAGGATGTCCGGTATGTGTCACACCACTCGAAACCATCGATAAAGCTATCGCGCTGGCCCTACGTCCTGGAGTGATCCTGGTGTCTTACGGCGACATGTTGCGCGTGCCCGGGTCGGAGCTGGACTTGTTTCGTGCCAAGGCAAGAGGTGCGAATGTACGGATCGTTTACTCTCCCACCGGAGCGCTTACTATCGCCCGCGCGAATCCCGCTTGCAAAATCGTGTTTCTTGCCATCGGTTTCGAAACCACGGCTCCAGCCAACGCCATGGCAATCTGGCAAGCCCGGCGTGAGCGACTCACGAATTTTTCCATGCTGGTTTCGCACGTGCTCGTACCCCCAGCCATGCGCGCCTTGCTGACGTCACCACAAAATCGTGTGCAGGGTTTGATCGCCCCCGGCCACGTGTGCACCGTCATGGGCTATCAGGAGTATGAGGCTCTGGTCCGCGACTTTGCCTTGCCCATCGTGGTGGGTGGCTTTGAACCGGTCGATCTGCTGGAAGCCATACTCATGTTGGTGAAACAGCTCGAGCGACACCAGGCACGGCTAGAAAATCAGTATGTGCGGTCGGTAAGTCGTGAGGGCAACCTGCCGGCGCAACGTATTATGCAGGAAGTCTTCGAGATCACCGATCAGAAGTGGCGTGGCATTGGCCCCATTCCGCGCAGCGGTTTGCGGCTGCGTCCTGAGTTTTCGGCGTATGACGCCAACCAGGTCTTCGAGCTTGAGTTGGTCACGGCCGATGAGCCTGCGGAATGTATCAGTGCGCAAGTACTCCAGGGGTTAAAGAAGCCTACCGACTGTCCCGTTTTCGCCATGCGCTGCACCCCAGAGAACCCCCTCGGCGCTCCCATGGTTTCCGCCGAGGGAGCCTGCGCCGCTTATTATCGTTACCGCCGGCAGGCAAGAGCGAGCTGAGGAGTCCATTGATGGCGAAAACCGCGCAGCCTATTGTCGAGTTAAGCTGCCCCACACCCTTTCCAGCGAAAGACACGGTTCTGCTCGGACACGGCAGCGGTGGCACCCTAAGCGCAGAACTTGTCCGCGATATCTTTCTGCCTGCGTTTGACAATCCAGCATTGGCCTGCTTGGACGACCAGGCCATTGTTCAAGTGAACGGCTCGCGCATCGCGATCACGACCGATACTTTTGTGGTGAAACCGCTGTTCTTCCCCGGCGGGGATATCGGCTCGCTCGCAGTGCACGGGACGGTCAACGACCTTGCCATGGGTGGGGCACAACCGCTCTTCCTCAGCGTGGCCTTCATTATTGAGGAGGGCCTCTCAATGGATGTTTTGCGGCGGGTTGTGGAGTCGCTGCAGCGGGCTGCCGCCTCTGCCGGCGTGCAAATAGTCACCGGAGACACGAAGGTTGTGGAGAAAGGGAGTGGCGACGGCCTCTTTATCAACACCACCGGAATCGGGCTGCTGGAGCCAGATGTGCACATGTCGGCAAATCGTGCCCGGCCCGGTGATCAAATTCTTCTGAGTGGATCGATCGGCGATCATGGCCTCGCCATTCTGGCTCAGCGCGAAGGCCTGCAGTTCGAGAGTGCTATCGAGAGCGACAGCGCGTCGCTGCACACTCTGACCGCAGCGATGCTGAACGTCACCCGCTCCATCCGCTGCATGCGTGACCCCACTCGCGGCGGTCTTTCCAGCGCTCTGAATGAAATTGCCGCGCAATCGCAGGTGGGCATCGAATTGGATGAGTCTTCAATTCCCGTGCGGGAAGAAGTCAAGGGCGCCTGCGAACTGCTCGGCCTCGATCCCCTCTACGTGGCCAATGAGGGCAAGTTGGTTGCGATTGTTGATCCCGCGGTGGCTGGGTCCGTGCTGGCGGCCATGCGCGGCCATGAGCTGGGCCGGCAGGCACAGATCATCGGCACCGTAGTCGCGAGGCATCCCGGGTTGGTCACGATGCGTACGGTGCTGGGAACGGAGCGCATTGTGGACATGCTGTCGGGAGATCAGTTGCCACGCATTTGCTGAGGAAACGTATGCACGAGATGGCCCTGGCAAATTCGGTCCTGGAGGCTGTCCGGATGGAAGTGGCACGCCATCCGGGATCTTATCCGAGCCGAGTTGGAGTGCGCGTCGGCGTACTGGCTGCCGTGGATCCCTCGGCGCTGGAATTTTGCTTCGATGCCCTGACTCGTGAAACCGAACTCGAGTCCCTGCAGTTGGAGATTGAGATTTGCCCCCGCCGGCATCGCTGTCTGGATTGCGGCGCAGAATTCGGCGTGAAGGATTATTTTTTCGAGTGCCCTCGTTGCGCAAGCTTGCGCAGCGAATGCTTGAGCGGCGATGAATTGGAACTGGCCTATCTGGAGGTGAAGGAAAATGAAACGGGTACCGATGGAAAAGAAAGTCCTGAACGAGAATGACCGCATCGCCGCTGGCCTGCGTGCCCGGTTCAGCGAGCATGGCATCCTCTGCCTTAACCTCATCAGCTCTCCTGGCTCGGGCAAGACCAGCCTGCTGGAAAAGAGTCTCGAGTGTCTGCCCCAGAATGAACGAGTGGTTGTCCTCACCGGCGATATTCAAACTGACAACGATGCCCGGCGTCTGGCCCGCTTCGGGTTTCCGGTGAAACAAATCACGACCGGTGGCACTTGTCATCTGGACGCGAGTATGATCGAGCGCGGTCTTGAAGCCTGGCGCTTGGAGGATATTGATCTGTTGCTGATTGAGAATGTGGGCAATCTAGTCTGCCCTGCCAGCTACGATCTGGGAGAAGCTGCCAAGATCGTCGTTCTCAGCGTAACCGAAGGCGAAGACAAGCCGCTCAAGTATCCCTCCATCTTTTTCAAGTCTGAATTGCTGGTGCTGAACAAGGTTGATCTGTTGCCCTATGTTCCCTTCGACATCACGGCCGCCGAAGAGAATGCCCATCGTATCCATCCCGGGATGGAAATCGTAAGAGTCTCCTGCCTGACACGCGACGGCCTGTGCGATTGGCTGGCGTGGCTGGAGCGGCGTAGAGATGCGGCCCGTGGCAACCGTGGATGTTCGTTCACAAAAGGCACGGGTCTATCTCAGACGTTAAGCTCGCTCACCCGCTAGCGGGACGTTCCTTCCGGTTTGCCGGTTCCAACGGTCCGTACTCTGCAATCATCTCCATCGAGAGGGCGTTCCTGCGGGCGATTTCGCTATACAACTGCCCGCTATTACGCATCGTTCTTTCTTGGGTGGCTGGATCGAGAGCCACCAGGCCAAATCTCAGATGCCAGCCTTCGGTCCACTCAAAATTATCGGTGAGTGTCCAGTGGAAGTAGCCGCGAATGTCATGACCCTCTGCAATCAACTGGTGTAGCTCCTTCACGGCATTCACGATCAGCCACGGACGTATACGGTCCTGTGCATCCGGCACTCCGTTTTCAAGGATGTAAATCGGTTTGCCAAGCGCACCCGACCGCTCGACAGCACGCCGCAGCGCCAGCGGATAAGCCTCACCGTAGGGTCGGTCCCAGCCGCTGTCCCCTTGCGGCACATGCGGCGGCACGAATAGGCGTGCAAAAGCCTGCGCGGCATTCCTAAGGTCGAAAGCCACATGGAAGCGGCTGTAGACGTTCAAGCCCACGAAATCATATGCACCTTTCACGTCGCCGGCGGTTCCGTCGAGCATGCTCAAGGGAAAAGGAAGCTTGCCGTGCTGCATCAGACGCAGAAAGCTTTCGTTGAAGATCTCGTTCACCAGTGAAGCGATCCAGCGATCCGGCCCGCCGCGCACGGGCTCGAGAACAACATAGTGGTGGGCCCATCCGACTTCTGCTTGCGGCTGCAACTGGTGAATCACGCGATAAGCGCGCAGATGTGAATGAGCCATTGCGCTTACCACCCGCACGGCGGCGGCGATGTCACCACGACGGCCCGGAGGAAATTCGCCGAGTGCATACCCCATCGCGGCGTACACGTTGGGCTCATTGAAGGTCAACCAACGATTGCAATGCTCCCCGAGTGCGCTCACCACCAGGTGGGTAAAACGCTCAAACAGTTGCGGGGCATCCGGGCTTAAGAAAGCACCTTTTTGTTCGAACCACCGCGGATGGGTGAAGTGATGCAAGCAGATCATGGGGCGGATGCCACGCTGCACTAGACCATCGAGCATTTCCCGGTAGCGCCCTAACGCTGCAAAGTCCCATTTGCCTTCCTGTGGCTCGATGCGGCTCCAATCCACGGAAAAACGCAGGGCATTCAGGCCCATGTTGCGCATGAGGTCGAAGTCGCGCTCAGCGTTGTTCCACCAGTCGCAAGCGCGCCCGCAGGAATCGCCAGACCGAATGTGCCCAGTCGCTTCCCAATCCGACCATTGATTCTGGCTGTGGCCCTCCACCTGGTGGGCAGCGGTGGATATGCCCCAGAAAAAATCCTTGGCGAATTCCAGTGGAGCAGGAGCCTTTCCGGAAACTTCAATACCCGGACCGTCGTCAGGTCTGGAAGGGGCGGTCATTATTTTTCGATATTCTAAGCGATTCCGCGACTCTCGGGAACCAAAGGCAACATTGTCAAAAGGTCTTCGGCAGCCCAATCACTCCAGTCTTACTGCACTACGACCTTGCCGGTCATCTTGGGATGGACCGAGCAGAAGTAGGGATAAGTTCCTGCCTTGGTGAACGTGTAGGAGAACTTTTCATCCGTGTCCCGCACCTTGGACTTGAACACGCCGTCTGTGCTCACCACCGTGTGGGGAATGTCGTCGCGGTTGGTCCAGGTAACCGTCGTTCCAACCGCGACGGTGAGTGTCTCCGGCCCAAAACTGAAGTTGTCGATTTTCACTTCCGCGGTGGCTCCGGAGGACTGGTCATCCCCAGTGACCCTCGGTGCTCCCGCGAACAACAGCAAGATCGCAATCATTGCCGGCATAAACGCTACTGCAAACCACACACTTTTCTTCGTCATTTGTTTTGTTTCCTTTCAATTTAATTTTCTAGCTTGTTCGGCCTACGCCAGCGTTGAGTCCACTACCGCCAGCGAGTGATGGCCGCGAACATAATTCACGTCGGTAATACCCAGCACGCTCTTCAGCTGTTCTGCGGGCACTTTCATCGGCCCAGGAGAATCCGCCTTGCCCGGCTGCGGTTGCGGGAATGCGGTTGACATGGCGGTGTGAAAGGTCACGTTTCCTTCGACCTTTTGCATGGTCTGGTGGATGTGCCCGTTCAGCACGGTCACGGAACCGAATTTCTTCAGGTAGGCCAACGCCTGCGCGCTGTCCTGAGTGCCCCAGCCCCACTCGGGGTACACCGACCACAGGGGAATGTGTGCGAACACCACGATCGGGGTGCTGTGTTTCAGATGTTTGACGTCTTTTTCCATCCATTCGAGCTGCTCGCCACCCAGCGAGCCGAGGCCGCCGGCTTTCAGGTTCAACACGTTCACGAGCCCCATGAAGTGCACGCCTTTATGGTCAAAGCTGTACCATCCGGCGCCCTGGGCGCTCTTTCCGTACCGTTCTAGGTACTGCTTGCCGTTGTCGTCGAGCACGTCGTGTTCGCCGGGGACAAAGAAGACATCCTTGGCGCTGGCGCCTTTCAAAACCTGGTCGACGGCGTCGAACTGCTCCGGTTTCGAGAGATGGCTGATGTCGCCGGTGTGCAACAAGAACTCCGGCGGTTGCGGCAGCCCGTTGATCTTGTTCACCGCCGCCTGCAGTGTCGCCACCACGTCTGGATTGGCTGGCTTGTTGAAGCCCATGTGGCTGTCGCTTATCTGAACAAAGCTGAAATCGCCTTTGCCAGGGTTCTTGCCGGAACCCTTGGCGAAGGCCCGAGACACCGGAATGCCGCCGGTCAGAGTCCAGACCAGCCCCGTACCGGCCCATGCCATGCACTTCAGGAACCCGCGACGGTCGATGCCATCGTTGTTGAGGTCTTGTAACTTCTGACCGATAAAATCCTGCTTCTTGTCCGGCATTTGCCCTCCGTGGTTTGCGGTGTTCTGAGGTGATAACTGGCGGCGGGTACTTTTATTCCATGCTGTCCCGCCGGCTCCTAAAAGCAAGTCCGGTCTAGGGTTCCCTCGGTTCGCTGCCAGCGCCTTGCCCTCCAGGTTTGCAAAAAACCGCACGAGGATCGGGGACCCAGCGGAACTATGCACTCAGCTTGTCACCACCAAGAGTGACCGGAATCACCAACTTAGCCTGCGCATCGCACTAAGATTTTGTTGCCAGCAAGTTTCAGAAAACAGACCCGGGCAGGCTCTCGTACCGCGGAGCATTTTCCATCAGTCATCGACCAGCGATTCCCCTACTGCGAGCGAGAGCAGTCCATTACTCGGAGGGTTCCATGAATCCACATAAAACTTCCCTCTTCGCCGTTGTCGTCGTCATCACAGTTATCGCCTTTGGGCTGGTGCTGCAAAGCCAGAATCAGGCAGCGTCATCCCGTGATGCCCATTGGCAAGCCAGTGCAGATCAAAGCTCCCCTGGGGCTGCCGCCGGTAGTGACTCCATCCGACAATCCGCCGACCGCGGAGACCATCGCGCTTGGCCGCCGTTTGTTCTACGACCCGATTCTTTCGCTGGACAACAGCGTCTCTTGCGCCACGTGCCACAACCCGCAATATGGTTTCGCCGATCCCAAGCCGGTTTCGGAGGGCGTTGGCAAGAAAACCGGAAGCCGCAACTCTCCGCCGGTGGTGAATGCGGCGTATTACAAAGTCCAGTTCTGGGATGGACGATCACCCACCCTGGAAAACCAGGCAGAGGGTCCCGTGCAGAATCCCGTGGAGATGGCTACGACGCTGGCCACGATCGAGCAAAGGCTGAATGCTGACCCGAGTTATCGCGAACAATTCGCGGCAGCTTGGGGTCCGAGACCCATCACCTATGAGATGGTGGAAAAAAGCATTGCTTCATTCGAGCGCACGGTGATCAGCGGCAACTCACCTTTCGATCGCTGGAAATATGGGCACGACGAAAAGGCCGTGGACAACGCCGTGAAGCGCGGCTTCATCGTTTTCACTTCAGCGAAAAAGGGCAATTGCGCTGCTTGCCATACGGTGGGGGAGAAGTACGCGCTGTTTACCGATAATCAGTTTCACAATGTCGGGATCGGCGTGGATATGGGACAGTTCACTGACCCGGGTCTTTACGCCGTGACCCATAACGAAGCCGACAAGGGAAAGTTCAAGACGCCTTCGTTGCGAAATATTGCGCAGACTGCACCTTACATGAGCGATGGCAGCCTGAAGGATCTGAAGCAGGCCATCGATTTTTATATTGGAGCAGGCAACTCCAACCCCAATCTGGACAAGCAGATTCATGTGCTGGATTTTCTGTCCGGACAGGAGCGCAGCGACTTGCAGGCATTCTTGAACTCGTTGACAGGAGAGATGCCTCCAGACGTTGGCCCGCCGGAGGTCACCAAGGCACAGGCTAGCAAAAAGTAGTGTCTAGGGGCGTCCTCATAGGCTCGTCCGATTCACTGCGCCACGAGTAGGTTCTCGGCGAACGGCCATTCGTTGTCGATCCATTGCGACTGACAGCGAAATCCGGCGGCTAGGGCGAGCTGAAGAATTTCGTGCTGGGAATACTTGTGGCTGCTCTCGGTCCAGATGGTCTCGCCTTCCTCGAAGCTCACCTTGAGACCAGCTCCGGCAATCTTCGCCGTCTGTTCTTGCCGGGACAACAGATGCATCTCTACACTGCGGGCTTCGGGATTGAACTGGACTCGATGCTCGAACCGATCGAGGACAAAATTGCCGTCGAGTTCGCGGTTGATGCGGGCCAGCAGGTTCAAGTTAAAGGCGGCAGTGACTCCCAGAGAATCGTCGTAGGCAGCCAACAGTTGGGGAATGGGTTTCAGGAGGTCGGTGCCCAGCAGGAGCGCGTCCCCGGCCGAAAGGATGCGCCGCACTTCGCGCAGAAACCGCGTCCCGGCCGGCCGATCGAAGTTTCCGATCGTGCTTCCCAGGAAAAGCACAAGAATGCTCTCACCCTCTTCGCGGCGGGCGGCGACTTCCAGCAGGCCATCGAGGTACTCGCGCTCGAAGCCAACGATGCTGATCGATTCCATGTCTCCCAGCTCGCGCGCGCACATGGCGAGCGCAGAGGGCGAGATTTCAATAGGGCAGTAGGAGGCAGTCTGTTGCTGGCGGGAAAGCGCTTCGAGAATCCAGCGAGTCTTCTTGCCGCTTCCGCTGCCCAGTTCGGCCACGATCAATGGTTTGGGAAGTTCTTGCAGGATGTGGTGGGCGTGGCGGCGCAGCAGACGTTCATCCGCGCGCGTGAGGCCATATTCGGGTAGCAGGCTGATGACTTCGAACAGGGCCGAACCGATATCGTCATAGAGGTATTTCGAGGGCAGTTCTTTTTGGCCGTGCGCGAGTCCGGCGCGCACGTCCGCCGCAAATTCATATACCGGATCAGCCGTGACCGCATGAATCAGCATGGGATCAACTCCTAGGTCTCACGCAGCGAAAGCCTGCATACACGTATTGATAGTGCGGTTGGAACCAGTTGCGAAATGAGCGGCGCAGCATACGGGCAGCGGTGCGGGTGGAACCGCCCTTCATTACATAGTGCTTGCCATCAAAGAAATCGGCCGAGTAGCCGAGGTAGAAAGGAAATGGTTCGAATCCGTTAAAGGGACCGAAAAGCGTCGACGTCCATTCCCAGCCATTTCCCAGAAGGCCGGCGACTCCGAATGAACTGTTTCCCTGTGGGAAGGCTCCGATGGAGACGGGATCCCAGGAACGAAAATCAAAATTGCCCAAGCTTTGGTCCGGCGGTTTCGTACCCCAGGGGTAGGGCTTTTCGAGGCCCTCGGGCGTGGAGAATGCGGCCCGATGCCATTGCGCTTCGGTGGGCAGCGACTTCCCTGCCCAGCGTGCATATGCGTCGGCTTCGGCATGGCTGACGTAGACCGGCCAATCGCTGGGCAGTGGAATTTCATCGAACATAGTTCGCAGGAGCCAGCGGCCGCCTTCCTGCCGCCAGAAGACGGGATGCGTAATTTTCTGCGCGCTTTTCCACTCCCAATCCGATGGGCTCCAAAAAGCGGGGTTCTCGTAGCCACCCGCTGCCATGAACTCGAGGAACTGGCCATTGGTGGTTTTGAACTTGTCGATCGCAAAGGCAGGAACTGAAATTATGTGCTGCTCAAACTCATTGTCCCAACCGAATGCGCCACTTTCACGCGAGAGCCCCAGAGTCGCAGTGCCCGCGGGAATCTCGATCATTTCCGGTGTTACCGGAGCGACGATGCGCTCGGGCCGGCCCGATTGCCGGATCTTACGATCATGCGGCAACTGGTGGAGCATGTAGGCTAGAGTTTCAGCGTGCATCAAGCGATGCTCGATGACAACGTTCAGCAAGAGACTGTCAGGGAACTCCGCCGACCGGGCAGGGTCGCGAGAAAGATGCTGCAAAGCGTGGTCGAGCGTTTCTCGAACTCGCCGCACGTAGTCGTGAACTTGCTCCAGAGTTGGCCAGTCGTAAGGCTGATCGGAAGGAAGCTTTCCGCTGACCGGGTCAATTCCAAAAGCGAAGAGCCGGTCGAATTCTGGATTAAAGGCCTTCAGGCTCAGCCCGCGTTCACACAAGAGGTTCCAATCAAACGCTTCCAGATGTCCGATATAGAACACAATGCGATGACGCTCTGCGATGGGTCGCTCGTAGAGGAACTCGGGCCGGACTATCTCGAACAGTTCGTCAGAGCGGCGCCTGGCATCGGAAAGCTGCTCGAGCAATTCGTGCCGCCCTTCGATTTCCGGTTGTGCAACATGCATGTCTTACACTCCAGGCATCTCATGAGATGCCTTATCGGAAGAAGGCGTTACAGCTCCAGCCGCCTTGAGTAGGGACGATGCGGACGGGCTGGAATAGACGGAGCGGGCTCTATCCTAGATGCAGATTGTCATAGAAGGGACTCAGGCTTTCTTAGGGAACATGTTGCGGCGAAATTACGCGTCGCTGCGATTGTAGGCACCGCATAACTCGGTCTTTGCCAGACGAATGGTGTAGGCCTCATCCATAAGCGTTTGCGAAAGTGCGCGGCTCATTTGCCCCCGTTGGGGTAAGATGCTCACCCGATACGAGCGTAAAAAGCGAGGGAAGTTGGATCCTCGTCAATATCGCCTGGCTTCGGCCCCCCCAACACTTGACTTCCAGTTCAACTTCGCTTGAGGAGCGCCAACATGACAATTGCCAAATCCGCGACACATACGATGCTTTTCGCTGTTCTGCTTGCTGCTGGGAGTGAGCTTTGCCTGGCGCAAACACAACCGGACAAGGCGGCCAAGAACATTCATATTCCAAGCTCCGGTGGCGAAGTGGTGATTGCAACCGCCGCCGAAAAAGCGTCTGCCTACGACCAGTACCACTATTCGCCGGCACGCAGGGTGGGCGACGCACTCTACATCTCAGGAGTCGTGGCCGGACGGCGAGAGGGCGAAGGTAAAGATGTTGCGGCTTTCAAGGCCCAGGTACGCCGCGCATTCCAACGCATCCAGGCCACGCTGGAGGCCGCCGGCGCGACTTTTGACGAATGTCGTCATGCTCAACACCTTCCATATCTGGCAGGGCCCAAACTTTGAAGGAGACCGGGCTACGCAATTCGAGGCTTTCAGCGCCGTAAAAGACGAGTTCATGAAAGCGCCCTACCCGGCATGGACCGCCGTCGGAACCACCGCCTTGATCCCAGACACCGGAATTGTGGAGATTCAAGTCATCGTCCACCTCAAGAAGTAGAGCGGATCGGCATTGCGCCCCCACAGTTACTGGGTCGAGTCGCTATTGGTTTGCCACGGAATCGATGGTGACGCCCAAGTGGCCATCCGACTTCCTGCTTTCCTTCTTCTTCCCGCTGCCGCTACACTGTTGGCTCTATGTCGAACCCAATTCAGCCCAACATCAAGCTGGTGAACGCTCCAGACTATCGCGAGAACTATGCCAACAGCGTGCAAGTGCGGGTAAACGTCTGGGATTTTTTTCTGGTCTTTGGCACGCTTCAGCAGCAGAGTGAGACTCAGGTGGAAGTGCGCAATTTCCAGGGCATATATTTGAGCCCGCAGCAGGCCAAAGCGCTGATGGCCATTTTGCAGCAGAATGTTGCCGGATACGAAAGCACCTTTGGCGAGATCAAGCTTGATCCTCGCATGATGGCGCCGGGCCCGGTGCACTAGATGACAAGCGGGGCTCGCGGTTCCTGGCCGCGCGCGGCTTCATCTGCGCTGATCTTTCCTTTGCTGCTAGTGATGTTGTTTCTGACGCACGCGCCCCTGCTGCGCCTGCCCTACTTCTGGGATGAAGCCGGCTACTACATTCCTGCCGCGCGTGACCTGCTGCTCACTGGCAGCCTGATTCCCCAGACCACCCTTTCGAACGCGCACCCTCCGTTGGTTATGGCGTATCTTGCACTTTGCTGGAAACTGGCTGGCTACGCGCCGCAAGTGACCCGTGCCGCCATGCTGGTGGTGGCGGCGTTCACGCTGCTGGGGCTGTTTCGGCTGGCCGAACGCGTTTCGAACCTCAAAGTCGCCGCGGTTTCGACCCTTCTCACCGCGCTTTATCCAGTGTTTTTTGCCCAAAGCTCCCTCGCCCATGTCGACCTCGCCTCCGCAGGGCTGATTTTTTGGGGGCTCGGCGCTTACGTCACGAACCAGCGCAAAACAGCGATTCTTTGGTTTTCTCTCGCTGCACTCGCCAAGGAAACTGCGGCCCTGGCGCCCCTGGCGTTGTTTGGGTGGGAAGTTGTCGCAGGATTTATCCGAGTGAAGGACGGGGGCGAAGAGCGGCTCATGTTTGCCGGCCGTCGCCGCAACTCCGTTCTGCTGCTGATTCCGGTCGTTCCTCTCACCCTGTGGTATGGCTATCATTATCACCGCACCGGCTTCGTCTTCGGCAATCCTGAATTCTTCCATTACAACGTGCAGGCGACGCTGCACCCCGTGCGCATCCTGCTCGCCTTCTTGCTGCGCATGTGGCAGACCGTGGGCTATATGAATCTTTCCCTGCTCACGCTGGCGATGCTGTTTGCCATGTGGCTCCCTCCGCTGCGAGACAGAACCACAAACAACAGCAAAGACCGCCCCCGCATTGCACCGGATATTCAATTCGCGTTTCTCTCGATCATCTTGGTCTACGCGCTGGCCATGTCGATCGTGGGCGGAGCCGTCCTGGCACGCTACCTGCTCCCTGCGGTTCCGTTAGTGATCGTGATTTGCGTTTCCACGTTGTGGCGCAGAGTGCGGCTGTGGGGTAGCGTGGCGGCTGTGGTCGCCGTGGGATTTATAGCCGGGCTTTTCGTCAATCCTCCGTATGGGTTTTCGATCGAAGACAATCTGGCCTATCGCGATTACATTGTCTTGCACGAGCACGCCGAGCAGTATCTTGAAGCACGCCATCCCATGTCGCGAGTTCTGACCGCCTGGCCGGCCAGCGACGAACTTACTCGCCCCTACCTAGGCTATGTGACGCGGCCCATGCGGGTGGTGCGCATTGAGAATTTCACGGTCGAGCAGCTTATGCTCGCGTCCGAGCTGCGCTCCAGCTTTGATGTAGCACTGGTTTTCTCAACCAAGCTGGAACCAGCGCACCCGCTTTTCGAGCATTGGAGAACATGGCAGGAATGGAAGCGGCAGTTCTTCGGCTACTATCACGATGTTCCCCCGGCTGCCGCTGCGCAACTTCTCGGCGGGCGGCTCGTCTACACCGAAACCCGCAAAGGACAATGGGTCGGCGTGATCGAGATGGAACGGGAGTACGAAGCGCGAATGTCGCGACCAGCGCGCATGAACAGTGATTAGCGCAGCAGCCCGGA
Organism: uncultured Acidobacteriota bacterium; assembly: GCA_963759395.1. GTDB lineage: Bacteria > Acidobacteriota > Terriglobia > Terriglobales > Acidobacteriaceae > CAVWZH01. The sequence goes on from CAVWZH010000007.1 coordinate 3,061,422, forward strand.
AACTTCCCACTTCGATGTTTATCGGCGTCCCGCCATCAGATGGCAAGAGTGGGTCTTGATTACTAACCAAATCTCTTGCCCCGGCTGGAGCGCCAGTGAATCACGCGCGGCCAGCGTGAGGTGCACATCCACTTCCACGCCGCAGTTGACCCTCGCCACGACTATCACGTCCCGCTGAGTGAGCGAAATTACACGGCCTGGAATCAGGTTGCGCGCACTCAGGCCGCGCGGCTCAATCGTCGCCAGCAAAATGTCTCCCGCGCGAATCCCTACTCGTAATGTGCTGCCCACCTCCGCCCGCACTAATGGAGTTTCAAGATCCACTTTGCTGCCACTGAGCTGGCAGGTCATGGTGCCGCGGTCTTCGTGAATCGCAGTCACTGTCGCTTCGAAGATATTCTCGAATCCCGCCAGTTGCGCCACAGTTTCCTCCCGCGGCGCCGTCATCACTTCATGTGGGGTGCCTTGTGCGATGATCCGGCCGGCTTCCAGTACGATCACTTGCTCCCCCAAGGCGAATACTTCTTCGCGAGAGTGGGTGACGTAAAGAATCGGAATCTTGTATGTCTGGTTCCACAAGCGCAGATCGTCGATGATTTTCGACTTCGTCACGGCGTCGAGTCCGGCGAGCGGCTCATCGAGGAGCAACACGCAGGGATCAGTCACCAGGGCACGAGCTAAGGCAACTCGCTGGCGCTCTCCGCCGGAAATCTCTCGCGGCTTGCGAGCCTGCAGATGCGCGATGCGAAAGGACTCCAGGATTGCCGCGGATTTGCGGCGGCGTTCGTCTGCCGGGAGCGAAGCCAGTCCATACTCCACATTCTCCGCCGCGCTCAGATGCGGGAACAGCGCCAGATCCTGAAACACATACCCGACCTGCCGGGACTGCGGTGCAAGATTCACTCCCATGGCGCTGTCGAACAAAGTCTTCTGCGCGGTAGTGATCTGGCCATCATCCGGCGTGGTAAGCCCAGCGATGCAATCGAGCAGCGTAGTCTTCCCTGCTCCGGATGGCCCGAAGAGAATCGTAATGCCCGGCGCCATACGAAAGGCCACCAGCAACTCAAATTCGCCATCGGGAACGAACCGTTTGCGTAGGCGGACGGAAAGGCCAGGGTCCGAAGCAGGTTTCACTTCCACGGCCACACCGCCCAAATCCTGCGATTGAGGCCATAGACGAGAGAAAGCAGCACAAAAGAAATTGCGAACAAAACCAGGGCGGTGGCGTTGGCGCCGGCGTAATCGAGCGCCTGCACTTTGTCGTAGATATCAATCGAAACCGTGCGGGTAAGGCCGGGAATATTGCCTCCCACCATGAGCACCACGCCGAACTCGCCCATGGTGTGGGCGAAGCTCAAGGCGAGGCCGGTCACGAGACCAGGAATTGACAGCGGCAGAATCACCCGAAAGAAAGTGCGCAGGCGTGAGGCGCCCAGCGTTGCTGACGCGGCCAGCAATCGTGTATCCACGGCGGCGAACGAGGCGGCGAAAGGCTGCACCGCAAAGGGCAGGCTATAAATGATTGAGCCAATCACCAGGCCCTCGAACGTGAAGGCGAGAGTGTGTCCAGTGAGCGCCTGCCAGCCGCGACCCAGCGGACTACGCGGCCCCAGCGCCAGCAAAACGTAAAAGCCCAGCACAGTAGGCGGCAACACGATTGGTAGCGAGACCACGGCTTCGGCCAGGAATTTCCAGCGCCATCGCGAATATGTGATCCAGTAGGCGACCGGCAGGCCTAGCGCAAGTAAGACCAGCGCCACCAGCGCCGCTAGCTGCAAGGTCAGACGAAATGCCTGCCAATCCATTGCGGTTTTCCTTTGAGCCTTTTTTGGCCCACTTCTTTTAGGGACCCGAAGACCGTAGCGCCGCATTCTATCCGCAACCTCGTAGGAGCGGAACTGGATGGAGCCATCGAATGTTTACTCGTCACAGCCTTGGCGGCATCGGCTTTCATAGCATGACCTCTGTGAGGTGATGCCATGGAAATTGATGAGGCCTTGAGAATCATGCGGGCGCTGGCCAATGGGAGCAACCCGGACACGGGAGAGCCGCTCGAAGCTGGTTCCGTTTGCCGCCAAGCCGCGACCGTCAAAGCGCTGAACCGGGCTATTTCCGCCCTAGTCGAGGTGCGTGGCCGGGAAAGCAAAAGGCCCATGAATGCGTTTCGCACCTGGACCCGCGCCGAAGATGCGCAAGTTTGCGAAGAACTGCGCAAGGGTACGGATTTTCGCGAAATTGCCAAGATGCACAACCGAACTGTGCCATCCATCGTGGCCCGTCTGGTGAAGCTGGGGAAGATCGCGCCAGAGCGACAGCGGACTACGTCGCCAAATCAGGTGGCTTAGGGGTGTAAGCGCAAGCGAACAAAGGAGATAACTTTGTCAAGACCTGGAACTTGAGCAATGTTATGTAACTCTATCAATCGCATGGAAATATAAACCCAGAACTCGTGTCCCATTTACCCCTTTGAAATTGCTATTCTGGAAGTAGGGTGGAAGTTGAGCCATCACGACATGCCAGTCCACTTTCGGGTAGTCCACTGCGGTAGAGCTGCCAAGAAAAACTGATTCCCATTTAGACACAAGGAAATGACCTGGACGAGCTTCGTCACAGCCTCACAGCTGGGGCGCGTGGTAGTGGTGTGTTCCTGACTTCGAGGTTTCCCATCCATGAACATCGCGTTCCGGTCCTCCGTTTCGCTTGCGCTGTGGTTTCTGCTCAGTGGCATCTTTTTGGGACAGACTCCCCAGGCCGGGTCGCCCAACGCAAGTTCGGGCCCTTCCGATCAGAGTCACGCCTTGCGCCGTGAGTTATGGTTCGCGCGAGGGCGTATGGTTCCGGAGGAATCGGCGGCGATGCTCCGCTATCGCGCTCACTTGCAGAAAATGCAGATGCGTGCCGCCCAGGCGGAAGAGGCGAGGCAAAATGGAATCGCTCTTCGGCCGCAGATTTCACCCGTCGGCACCTGGAGTGCGCTGGGCCCAGCGCCGCTGGCCTCCGATGCCACGGGATACGGAGGCCAGGATTACGGCTGGGTCTCAGGGCGAGCGACGGCAGTCGCGATCGATCCCGCCGATCCTACTGGGAACACGGTTTACATCGGCGGCGCATTTGGCGGTGTGTGGAAATCGACTAACGCTGGACCAGGCAGCCCCAATCCAGCGAATGTGATCTGGAATCCGCTGACCGATGACCAGGCCACTCTGGCCGTGGGTTCGATCGCGGTCAAGCCCGGAAATAACGATCCGATAAAAAGTGTGATTCTGGTTGGGACTGGAGAAACCAACAGTTCGCTCGACTCTTACTACGGCCTGGGTATCTTGCGCTCCGCGGACGCGGGTAGTACGTGGTCACTGATTTCCCAAGACGCAAGCGACACGCGTTCCTTCGCTGGCCTGGGATTCAGCCAGATCGCTTTCAGCACGGCAAACCCCAGCGTCGTCGTTGCCGCGGCTGCGGGGGCAACCCAGGGGGTGATCGAAGGGCTTGAGCTCCCAGTGAACCAAAATCGCGGATTGTATTACTCGACGGATGCCGGCCAGTCGTGGAACTACGCCAATGTGCAGGATGGGAATATAGCGATCGATGCAAGCTCGGTCACTTCGGTCGTATTCAACCAAGGCGCGGGAGCGTTTTACGCGGCTGTGCGCTGGCATGGCTTTTATTCTTCGAGTGATGGCATCAATTGGACCCGGTTGAGCAACCAGCCCGGGGGTTTAAGCACGTTTGTTTGCCCGACCAATCCGGCATCGCCCAGTTGCCCCATCTATCGAGGAGAACTGGCTACCGTACCGGGACGCAACGAAATGTATGCGTGGTACGTCGATAACAACGACGATGATCAAGGCATCTGGCAGACGACGAACGGCGGCAATAGCTGGACCCAGTTGGATGATTCAGGAATTACCAATTGCGGCGATTTGCTTGGCGGCTGCGGAACTGCGCAGGGCAGTTACAACCTTGAGCTGGCTGCCGTGCCCGACGGAACGGCGACCGATCTCTACGCGGGCGCGGTCAATCTTTATAAATGCACCCTTATCAACGGCTCACCCAACTGTGCGGGCAGCGGGTCGAACACATTTCAGAATCTTACGCATGCGTATGGCTGTCCGCCCGATTTTGGTTCTACCGCCCATGTTCATCCCAGCCAGCATGCTCTGGCTTTCCTGCTGGTGAACAACAACACGCAGGACGTGATGTACTTCGCGAATGACGGCGGGATTTATCGGGCGCTCGATGGCTACAGCGGGCTTACCAGCGGAAATTGTACGGTCAGCAATCAGTTCGACAGTCTCAACCAAACCCTGGGATCGATGACGCAATTTGTTTCGTTCTCGCAACATCCCACCGACCCGAACACGTTGCTGGGAGGAGCGCAGGGGAATGGCTCGCCGGCCACGTCGTCGTCCCAGAGCAGCGCGAGCTGGCTGAACGTGAATTCGGGGGACGGCGGATACAACGCCATCGACCCGGACAACCCGACGCAGTGGTTTACCGCCAACACGGATGTGAGCATCCAGCGTTGCAATCTGGGCGTGGATTGCCACGCCGCGGACTTCAACAATGGGTTGATTGTTTCAAACGTCACGGTGGGCGGCGACTCAGGGGCCCTTTACACGCCCTACATTCTGGATCCGCAAAATTCCGGAGAATTGCTGGTGGGAACTTGCCGGGTGTGGCGCGGAGCAACGGACGGAACGGGATTCTCTGTACTCACCAACAATTTTGAAACGGGCGGCGAGGCCAGTTGCAGCGGCAGCGAAGTGAACCTGGTGCGATCGCTCGCGGTGGGCGGACTGAAGGACACGGACGGATTCTCCACCGTGATGTATGCCGGAACCGATGGATTGGGTCCGCTGTTGCCGACGGGAGGGCATATCTGGATCACGACGAATGCTACCAAGGGAGCGGAAAACTGGTTCGACCGCACGGGAAAGACAAATCCGCTGGGCTTTCCGATTTCCACAGTTGCGATGGACACCTCAGATAACAAGGGAAATATCGCATATATGACGATTATGGGTTTCCACGTTTCGCACGTGTGGAAGACGACGAACGCGGGAGTTACCTGGAGCGATTTCACCGGCTCGCTTCCTGACGCACCAGTCAATGCGGTGGTGGTGGATGCATCGAGCAGCAAGGTGTATGTGGGGACCGATGTGGGAGTGTTCTCGAGCGGCACAAGCAGTGCGAGTTGGACCGAGGTCGGCCCGCCGCCGGGCAGCGGGCCAGGATATTTGCCAAACGTTCCAGTCACGGCATTGCACATGTTCAATTCAGCAGGAACAAAAAAATTGCGGGCTTCGACTTATGGCCGGGGGATCTGGGAGTTCACCCTGGTGGCGGGGCCGGATTTCGAGTTCGCGGTGGCAAACAACCCTCAAACCGTGTTTGCGGGCCAGACTGCAACTTTTGATGGCACCGTGAAGGCTCTGAATGGCTACAACAGCGTAGTCAATCTAAGTTGCGCCAGCGGAGCCACACCGCCGCCATTGACCTGCCTAACGCCGAAGAGCCTGACGCCTTCTACAAACGGGACACCATTCACGGCGAGCGCGAGCGGCGCAGCGGGAGACTATTTCTTCAATGCCAAAGGCGTGGGCACAGATGCCAACAAGATCACACGGGGGTATTCCCTGACGCTGCACATCGTGGATTTCAGCCTGACCGCTCCGGCGCCGGGAAGTGTTACGGTCGCGCGGTCCGCGACTTCCGGGCCGGTAAGCTTTCAGGTGACCGCGCTGGGCGCATTCAACGAAAGTGTTGCGCTTTCATGCAGCGGTTTGCCTGCTGGGGTTGCTTGCAACTTCCAGCCCGCGACTGTGAGCCCGGTTGCGGGCGCACCCTCGCCGGTGACGCTCACCGTCAGCACCAGCGCCAATACTCCGGCGGGAACGTCGTCTGTCACACTCAATGGCTCGGTTAGCAGTGGACCGACTCGAACGAAGAATCTAGGCTTGACGGTTACCGCACCAACGCCGGGAAATTTTGCCCTGGCGATCATTAACTCGCCGCTCACTGTGGGCGTGACCGGCACGGCCACATTTCATGGCACGCTGACTTCACTCGGTGGCTACAACAGCGCGGTGAACCTCGGCTGTGGGGGGGCGGCGCCGCCGACTTGCCAGATTTCTCCAGCAAGCCTGACTCCAACTGCCGCAGGTGCGCCGTTCATCGTCGCAGTGGGAAGCGAATCGGTTCAAGATTTTAATTTCAGTATTTTCGGGACAGGTACGGATGCGGCGCAGATTACCCATTCCGCCACGGTGGGTCTGAATGTTCTCTTCGATTTTGCGCTCAACAACAACACCGGCTTGCAGACTATCCAGAACGGGCAGTCGGTGACCTATCAGTTGGACCTGAGGCCCTTGGGGAGCGGGAATGTATTCCCCGGCAACGTTACGCTCTCGTGCTCCAACTTGCCGGCGTTGACTACATGTTCCTTCACACCTTCGCAAGTCGGTGCGGGCAGCGGCAACAGCAACGTAACGGTAAGCGTAGGGACGACACCTGCGACTGGGTCGCGAAAGGTCGTGGGAACCCGAATGGTGGTATTCATGATCGGGCTAGGCTTGCCGGGACTATTTCTGGCCGGTTTCCGCTGGCCAGTCCGGGATAGGCGGTCGGATAAGAGTGTCCGAGCCAAACGCCGCGCATTGCTAGCAGCCCTGCTGGTGCTCGCGGCCTTGCACCTCTCTTGCAGCAGCGGGCTTACAGGCGGAAGCGGAGCGAGCGCCGACCCCGGGACACAGCCGGGAAATTACCTGATCACAGCCACGGCGACCATGAACGCCGCCTCCGGCGTCCAGACCCGCACCACACTGCTGGCGCTGACGGTGCAGTAGACTGGATGTCTGGCTGCGAAGAGTTGATCAGGAACGGGGGACCCGATAACCCAGTTGTCAATTCTTAGTTCTCGGTTCTCAGTTGCTGCCGCACCTGGTCGTCAGTTTCTGGTTCTCCGTTGCATGACACTTCTGAGTCTCCCGTTTTCCGACATCCTGATTTATTCGTATGATGGATTTCTATGGCTGACGCCAAAGTGGATATCGTAGTGGTCGGAGGAGGAATCGTGGGCCTTTCGACCGCCATGCACATCACTTCTCTGATGCCGCGCCTGCGCCTGCTATTGCTGGAGAAGGAAGAATCGGTGGGCCGCCACCAGAGCGGACACAACAGCGGCGTCATTCATTCCGGCATTTACTACAAGCCGGGATCGTTGAAAGCCAAGCTGTGCGTGGAGGGAGCGGCCGCCATGGTGGAGTTCTGCCGTGAGCACGGCGTGCCGTACGAAATTTGTGGGAAGGTGATCGTCGCCACCGACGAAGCAGAATGCTCCCGACTGCAGGTGCTGTTGGAGCGCGGGCAGGTCAACGGTGTCTCGGGAGTGAAACTGCTGGACCAGGCGCAGTTGCGCGAGATCGAGCCTCATTGCGGCGGCCTGCGGGGACTGCATGTGCCGGGCACGGGGATTACCGATTACGGCGCGGTTTGCCGGAAATATGCGGAGCTCATCACAAAACAAGGGGGGGAAGTGCGTACGGGAACAGCAGTCACAGGCATGATTGCGCATAATGGAGAAATTGTAGTCGAGACGTCCGGGGGAGCATTCTCGGCACGGTACCTCGTCAATTGCGCCGGACTGCAGAGCGATCGCGTGACCAGCATGAGCGGGCAGAAGCCAGAGGTCATGATTGTTCCGTTCCGGGGTGAATATTACGATCTGGTGCGGGAGCGGGAACATCTGGTGAAAGCCTTGATCTATCCGGTACCCGATCCGCAGTTCCCTTTTCTGGGAGTGCATTTCACCCGGCGCATTTCTGGTGGCGTTGATGCCGGACCGAACGCGGTACTGGCTTTCAAGCGCGAGGGGTACCGGCGGACGGATTTCAGCGCGCGCGACATGGCGGCCACGCTCACGTATCCCGGATTCTGGCATATGGCGGCGAAATTCTGGCGCTACGGGGCCAGTGAGTTTTACCGCTCGCTTAGAAAGCAGCGTTTCACGGAAGCCCTGCAGAAACTGGTGCCGGAAATCGGCGAGACTGATCTGGTTCCAGACGGATCGGGAGTGCGGGCGCAGGCGGTGAGGCGCGACGGATCGCTGGTAGACGATTTTCAGTTTGCTGAGACGGGAAACATGCTGCACATGTGGAATGTGCCTTCACCCGCCGCCACGGCATCGTTGCCGATCGGTCGCACCATCGCGCAAATGGCGGGCAAGCACTTGGGATTCAATTGAGACTCAGCGACGGAGAACAGAATGAAGCTTGATCTTTCGGGAAAACGAGTAGCGGTGTTGGGTGCGGGCAAGATAGGCGGAATTCTACTCACGGCTTTGCTGGATAAGAAGCTCCTTTCCGCGCGGTCCACTGTGGCCACGGTGCAACATGCGGAACGGGCGGCGGCACTGCAGAAGAGGCTCGGCATCCCGGTGGGCACAGACAATCTAGCGGCAGTTCGCAAAGCGGATATCGTTTTCGTGTGCGTGAAGCCGCAAGTGGTGGCAGAAGTCATCAAACAAATCCGGCCGGCGATATCGAAGAAGCAGCTCATCATTTCAGTCGCGGCTTCGGTGCCAACCGCTCAGATTGAGAAGGCGCTGGGCAAACAAGTTGCCGTAATTCGGGCGATGCCGAACACGCCCTGCGTACTGGGGTGCGGAATGACCGCGCTGTGCAAAGGAAAATTTGCCGATGTGCAGCAAGTGGAAACCGCGAGCGCGCTATTCAACGTGGTGGGAAAAACCGTGGTAGTCGATGAAAAGCACATGGATGCGGTGACCGGACTTTCCGCGAGCGGGCCAGCCTATATCTACATTATTCTCGAATCGCTGGCCGAGGCGGGAGTTAAGGTGGGTCTGCCGCGCGACGTGGCCACGCTGTTGGCGGCACAGACCGCTCTGGGAGCAGCCACCGTGGTATTGGAAACGGGAGATCACCCTGCGCTGCTGAAAGACGCGGTTACGACGCCGGCAGGATGCACGATCGACGGGATCATGGAACTGGAAGAAGGAAAGCTGCGGGTGACGCTAATCAAAGCGGTGGTGAAAGCGGCGCAGCGCGCGAAAGAATTAGCGAGCGGATAGGAAAGGTCGTTGGCCTTTCGTCGTTGGTCTTTGGCCATTTAGTCTTTGGCCATTCGCCTTAGCCCGCAGCGGCGAACGACCAACGACCACCGACTAACGACCAACAACGGTTTCAAGGAAGCGCGAAGTTCACGGTCACGCGAGTTAAGAAGTTAACCGGTTGGCCTTGCGGACCGTATGGCCGGAAGCGCCACTGCCGCACGGCAGCGACCGCGGCCGGGGCGAGTTGGGGATCGCCGCTGATAACCTTAGCTTCCCGCACCAGGCCGTCACTGCCCACGAGCACATCCAGAACCACCGGACCCTGAATGTTCTGTTGCTTCGCCACATCCGGATACTGCGGCTCAACGCGCTGGATCAAAAAAGCATTCGCGGCTTCCGCAGAGAGCGTTGCGGGGGCGGGCGTGGCAGCGGCATCGCTGGGCGAGACTGTCAAACCGGCATTTGCGGCCGACTGTGCCGACTGGGTGGTTGAGCCAGGCTCTCTTCCTGCTGGCGGCATGCGAAAGATTACTTTTCCTTTTTCGTAGACGACCAGATCTCCCGGGGAGCTCTCCTGCGAGCCGGTGGTGGATTGCGATTGCGTAAGCGAGGATTTTGTAACCGGCGCTCGGGTCACGGATCGTGCCACCGCCTGCGTGATCCCCGGTACGGTTGCCCTTCGAGCCGGTTGAGGCGCGGGCCGATTCGGCTGTGGGGCTTGCGTAGGAGCTTCTTTCGCCGGTTGCATAGCGGGACGCGGCGCCGGAGGAGCTGCGGCTTGTTGCGCATCATGCCAGCCAGCGCGGCGGCCCACCATCCAGCCCAAAAGAAGGGACAGGGCTAACACGACCAAGGTCAGAAAACCGGTCCAATAATCGCGGCGGCGCGCGGGGCCGAAGGGCTGAAGAAATGAACCCCGACTGGCGGGCGCCTCGGGCGGCACTTCGCGAATGCGCGGGGTGAGCGAGGGCAACTCGTGCTGCTCAGGTGAGCTCGCAGTAGCCGTGGGAAACGCAGCCCTGATCTCCTCCACACTGATTCCCGTCGGCGCGGGAGTCTCGGCTAAGGGGGCGGTCGACGGCGACTTTGCTGCCCCGGCGTGCCGAATATTCTCTGCAATGCGTCGGCAGAGAATCTGGAGAGCCTGAACCTGACGTGCCTGGAAGGCTTGAGGCTGAGAAGCATAGAGCTCAAACACGCCTAATCGGTCTCCGCTCTCCGGATCCAGCAGAGGCAGGACCACGATGGAGCGGATCGCAAGCTGGCGACACGCGGCTGCATCTACTCGCGGATCGGTTTCAGTGTCGTCGCAAACTTGCAGCTGGCATGACTGATAGCAAAGACCGGAAAGACCGGAGCGGGTGCTCAGCCGGACGCCGAGATCGGGAGCAGTCTCGCCAAGAGTAGCGTGGACGATAACTTCGCCCCCACGGGCCAACGCGATGGCGGCGCCACTCGCCCCAGTTTCCTGGCAGGCCTGTTCCACAGTTTGATGGAGAAGGAAGTCGAGCGCGAGTTCGTTCGCATCAGGGTCGGCGGGGGAAGCCAATTTCGAAGCCAGCTCCGCGAGATAACCGCCGTCGTCATCCGCCCACTCGGGGGCTCCGGTTAATCGCGAAAACGCCTCCTTGCCAGCCAGTTGAGGAGGCTGAAGCGGGTCAGGTCGAAAGATAGGTCGGTGAGCCATGAAACCTAGCCTTGCTGTTTCTCCGCAGTACTCGGAGGATGCGGCCAGTTCACCTTAAGGCGAGTTTGGCCTGAATGCCGAGCAATGTCAACAGCAAAGGGCATTTGCTAAGAGGCTGAGGGAGATGGATTTACCGCGAGTGCTGTGGTCTTGCGCAGGCGGCAAACGCCGGCCTGAACCTTCCATCTGGATAGGTCCAACACGAAGGCACCGTGGACTGATGGACATCAGGGTCTGGGATGCTGTGGCGCAAAATCTTCGCCCCGGTCAGGTACACTTGGCGGCGAATCCGCCGTCCCCGTTTAGTCGAGAGCTGGGTTCGCGAGCCGAATTGAGGAGAAAAACACACTGGCTGCTTCCAGCTCCAATCCGCCCGGCTTGAGGCCCCTTTCGCGAGCTGACCGCCAGCACGCGGTCACGGCCAGCTTTCTGGGCTGGACTCTAGACGCCTTCGATTTCTTTGTGGTCGTGTTTTTGATGGATACTCTGGCGGCCCAGTTTCATGTCCCCAAGAGCAGCATTGTCCGGACCATCACGTACACGCTGGCGATGCGGCCACTCGGCGCCTTGCTCTTCGGCCTGCTTGCCGACCGCTACGGGCGGCGCAAACCGCTCATGGCCAATGTCGTCTTCTTTTCGCTGGTGGAGTTGCTGTGCGGGTTTGCGCCCAGCTATACCGTTTTCGTCATTCTGCGCGCTCTCTATGGAATTGGCATGGGCGGCGAATGGGGTGTAGGGGCGTCGCTGGCTATGGAAAACGCGCCGGGAAAGTGGCGTGGAGTTTTGTCGGGAATTCTGCAGAGCGGCTATTCCGTGGGCTATCTGCTGGCGGCGGTAGCGGCGCGGTTCGTGTTGCCGGTGTGGGGATGGCGGGCGATGTTCTGGATTGGTGGAGCGCCCGCGTTGCTGGCGCTCTACATTCGGTCCAAGGTGCGGGAATCGGAAGCCTGGCAACAGCATCGGGCCCCGACCGTGGGCGCAATCGTGCGTACAGCGGGCAAGCATTGGAAGATTTTTCTTTACCTGGTTCTGCTGATGACGCTCATGATGTTCCTCTCACACGGGACGCAGGATCTGTATCCTGATTTTCTGAAGTCCGCGCGAGGATTTCGCGGCGAAGTGGTGGCTGATGTCGTCATCCTTTTCAACATCGGAGCAATCCTCGGGGCGATTGTATTTGGCCACGCTTCAGAAACCATGGGGCGGAGGCGCAGCATGATTGCGGCAATGGCGCTTTCGCTGGCGATAATACCGGCTTGGGCGTTTGGTGGATCGCTTGCCGTTCTGGCGCTGGGCGCGTTTTTGATGCAAGTCGGCGTACAAGGAGCGTGGGGAATCATTCCCGCGCACATCAACGAGCTGGCGCCGGATGCAGCGCGCGGACTGATGCCGGGATTTGCTTACCAGTTGGGAATTCTGATCGCAGCTCCCGTGAACAACATCGTATACGCCTTGCGGGGACCACTAGGCTACAGCTGGGCGCTGGCCAGCTTCGAGGTCACCAATATCCTGCTGCTCGCAACTGTGGTCTGGCTGGGTTCAGAAAGGAAGGGAAGGAATTTTATGGGCGAGCCGGCTCGGGGATCGAAACCTTGACTAATCTCGCGAGGCTATCGGGGAGATGGATTTTTCCATCCGGGACCCGTCATTGTCCTGACTAAGTCTTCAGAACCGGCGGTTCGGAGTCCCGCGTTGGAGTTTTCTTGTGGTGCTCAGAAAACTCGGCCACGGCAAGCATGACTCCGATAATCCCAAAGACAGCCAAGGCCATGAGGCCCATCACCAGAATCGGCATACTGCCACCTCACCTTAACTGATCTTCGGCGTAGACGATCCGAAGCGCCGTGACCGCGATCACCGGCGCATGTGATGGCAACAGCCGGAGTGGCCATTCTTGAGGTCCCCTCGCATAGAACCGGCCTGATCAGCCCTTCGTCCGAAAAATGCTGGTAAAGTGTTTTCTTGGCCCGACAAATTTCAACAAGGACATTTCAGAGGCTATGAACCGGCAACGCGTGTTGGTGACGGGCGGGGCCGGCTTCCTTGGTTCCCACCTTTGTGATGCGCTTCTGGCGGAAGGCCATTCCGTAGTCACGGTGGACAATCTGCTCACGGGAAAGACCGCCAACCTGGAGCACCTGCGCCACGAAAGCCGGTTTGAATTCCGCGAGCTTGATATTAACCAGCCGTTTGACTGCGGCCAGGTGGATTATGTTTTTCACTTCGCCAGCCCCGCCAGTCCTGTGGACTATGCAGCGCACGGCATCGAAACGCTCCAGGTGGGTTCGCTGGGTACGTTTCACGCGCTCGAGGTGGCCCGCAAATACGCAGCGAAATACTTGATTTCTTCCACTTCGGAGTGCTATGGCGACCCCCTGGAACATCCGCAGAAAGAAACTTATTGGGGCAACGTGAACCCGATCGGCCCGCGTTCGGTCTACGATGAGGCCAAACGGTTCAGCGAAGCGGTAACCGTGGCTTATCGCCGCTACTACAACGTGGACACGCGCATCGTGCGAATTTTCAATACCTACGGGCCGCGCATGCAGATCAACGATGGACGGGTTGTGCCCAACTTTATGAGGCAGGCGTTGCGCGGCGAAGACTTGACGGTATACGGCGAAGGCACCCAGACGCGGAGTTTCTGCTATGTGAGCGATGAGATCGACGGCTTCTTGCGGCTGGCGAAGTCCGATGAGCATCTGCCGGTGAACATTGGCAACCCCAATGAGTTCACCATCCTGCAGTGCGCAGAACGCGTGCTGGCAGTAACGGGATCCAAGAGCAAGATCCGTTATGAGCCGCTGCCGCAGGATGACCCCAAGCAACGGCGACCCGACATCGCCAAGGCCCGAACTCTACTGGGCTGGGAACCGAAGACTGACCTGGATACCGGCTTGCGGCTCTCGCTTGATTATTTCCGCAGAGCAGTGGCGGATCTTAATTTACCTTGAGGGTTTTCGACCTTAGGAAATCAGACAGGAATGCCCGGTTCAGAAGGCTGGCAGGCGATGAGTTGCTCCACTTGCTCCCGTTCATGAACGGTGTGGAGACTGAATCGGACGCCCATTCCGAAGCCGGGATGTACGGTCTGAACGGTTCCGCGCACCCGCAGTTTCAGTTTTTGGGTTCGCACCACGATCTCTACATGCGTGCCCGAGGCAAAGGGTTCGGTAGTTTCCACATAGCAGCCGCCGGTGCTGATATCTCCCAGAGTACAGCGATATGGAACGTTTTCATTCAGCCGGTAAACGTCGGCGCCAAGCCTGCAAGCATGGCGTGATTCTCCCCTGCGGTTCGAGGACGAGACAAACCCTGGTTTGGCGGCAGCGGCTCGGCTTACGGGTTGAGAAAATACAGGTTCCGGAGCAGGTGGTTGTTGCTGATCGACTTCGGCCTGCCGGGCCAACGCGGTCTTGATCCATTCATGGAGAGCCCGCCGTGAAGTCTGAGGAACATCGGCGAAGCGGATGCCAACGCGCCCAGTCGCGTCCTGCCAGACCACCTCACCGGAAAGGCGAACCGGCGATTTGTCTCCCGGCAGATTGAACTGAAAATACACCTTGCAACGGTTGGGCAGGCGCCGATCCGATTGAAGAGAGAGGCCTTCTTCGCTCAAATCGAGCAGGGTCGCAGCAAGATTTTCTGTGCCAGCGTAAGCAATCGTCGCCGGCGCATGCAGGGCTACTCGCATTTTGATCCGTTTCTCGCGCCGCATCACGCCCCGCGCAGCCTTCAGGCTGCCGGCGGCGCGTTCGACCGTGACCGGTTTATAGATGACGAAGTTGGCGCCCCTGCCAAAGGCTTCGCGCACTTGCTCGTGTCCATCAACCAAACCAACCACCAGAGCATTCTTGTTCAATGGTGCGCGGCGCACAGCAGTAGCGAATTCAAAGGCCCCGGGATCGACGCAATCCACGACGATCGCATCAAAGCTGCTCGAGCCTAACCGTGAACCCACCGACGACACGCGTCCGCAATGCTCAACGCTGATTTCGAGGTCGCGAAAAATCTCGCTGAGCACCTGGACGGCTTTCGCGTCCGCGCACACCACGAGCGATGTAAGCGCCATATCGACAGCATGTTAGGTCCTGTGCGTAAGCAAGGACAAGTTACCGGAGTCACCGCAGGGATCAGAGCAAGTCTCGCAGCAGTCAAGGTGACTTTCGTCATCTAGAGTTCGGCCCCGCAAGCGCGATATGTTCAGCGTGGTCGTCCCCCAGGGTGAGCAGAAGCCAAGACCTTCTTTTCGACCGACCACAAAGGAACAAAAAGATGTCGTCACGAACCGGCAACTGGATGATCGCGGTGGGCGTATTAGGAATTTTGGTTGGGCTTGGCCTCGCAGCTTCTTGGTTGGGCGACCAGTCCGAAGTAAATCTGCTGGCTTTGGGCGCATGCGCTTTGTCGATAGGCTCTTTGACCGCAGCAGCGGGAGTCTACCTCAAGGCCCGGCTGATCGAGACTCCACTGGGAACAGCGGGGGAAGGCAAGAGCAACCAGCGACGTGGCCGGGGCGGTTGCGACATCTGCGGAGACACTCCTGTGGTCAACTGCAAAGTGCACCAGGTCCACCTGTGCGCAGATTGTCTTAGTGAACACTACGATTTCCGGGCCTGCGCCTACGTCCCCAGCACACGCCGGCAGGGTGGCAAGAGCACGAACATCAAAAGCATGGCGGCCAAAGCCCGGGGCTAAAGACGAATCCAGCGTATCCGTCCAGTTCTGCACGCGCGCCACGCGGTGGCTACATACTCAGATAAATCTGGTTCGACTAGCGGAACTACGAGCCTGCGACTTGCGCGTACCCCCAATGAACGGATAGTTCTCTCCGTGTATCATGACTGCGCTGCTTCGGAGCACGGAGGTTCTCCCTTGCCGCAGATCACCGCCATCTTTTGGGATGTGGGGGGCGTGCTTCTGAGCAACGCCTGGGACCGCAGCCAGCGCATGCGCGCGCTGGCGCAATTCCAGTTGGATGAGCAAGAATTTGACGACCGCCACGCCATGGTGGTTTCGTCGTTTGAACGCGGCAAGATTTCGTTGGACGAATATCTTGACCGGACAGTTTTCTACCGGCCCCGGCCTTTCACCCGAGAAGCCTTCAAAGATTTCATGTTTTCGCTTTCGCAACCGAAGCCTGAAGTCCTGGCTTTTGCGCGGGAGCTGAGTGCTTCGGGCCGATATCTGATGGCCACGATCAATAACGAATCGAAGGAATTGAATGAATATCGCATTCGAACTTTCGGTCTGGGCGAGATTTTCACGCTCTTCGTCAGTTCATGCTATGTCGGCTTCCGCAAACCCGAGCAGCCGATCTATCGCCTGGCCCTGGAGATTACGCAAAAGCCGCCGGAAGAATGCTGCTTCATCGACGATCGCGCACTCAATCTGGAATGTGCGCGGCAATTGGGCATGCACACGATCGAGATGCGCGACGCTCCGCAGTTAAAGCGGGATTTGTTGCGATTGGGCGCCGGCGTCTGAGTAATCTCGGCCGAGTTGCTTGCGGCCGACTAAGGCTTACGCGGCGGCTTGGGCAATGCGTTGCTGGGAACGGGGGCGACCGGCGACGAGGTTTCGGCGCTCAGATTCAAATCACTGGACCAGGTGTCCGCGACAATCTTCCAATCGCCACCCGGGACACGGTTCAGAAGCAATAGATATTTTCCACGTTCTTCACGCCGCTTGTTCAACGCTACCGGAACCAGGCTCTTGCAACGGCCGGCATCGTATGCGGTGTCTCCCAGAACCTCGGCTCGCAGGGTTTCCAGTTCCACTTCCCCCATACCGGCATCGAGCAGGCCAAAGAAAAATTCCCGTATCGCCGCGGTGCCGCGAACGGGTGGAACGTTGGGACGCAAAACCAAGGCGTCAGCCGCATAGAGCTCGACTAGATCATTTAATTGCTTGGTATTGCAGGCGAGCGCCCAGTCCTGGGTCAATTTACGCGCTGCCGCTTCCGTGCGGCTCAACGCTGGCCCGGTCAAGGGGGCGCGAAGACGGCCGGGATCGCGGGTTGCGGCAGTCGCAGGAGCGCCGGCGGCCGGTAAGCCTTCTCCCGGCGAAAAATAGTGGTGGTGGTAATGATGATGGTAGTGATGCGGACCGGCGGGCAACGCAGCAGGAGCGCCAGCAACTTGCGGCGTCTCTTGCCCGGAAGCGTCGACCAAGGCAACCCCGCAGCTGGCACAGAATCTATTTCCCTTGCGGTTGGGGCTTCCACAGGAATGACAAGTAGGACCGGCGTGCGCCGTCTCCTCGGCTGACTGTTCCACATCTGCCTCCAAGGCGAGCCTCTGTATAGCTTGCAGCGCAGCGGCGACAGAGTCTTGTCCTGGCTTGGGCCGGCGCATATCTTGCTTCAGGCGGTTAAAGAACTCTTCGACTGCTCGATCGCTCTCCAACTCACCTTCAGGCCCGCCCGGTTTCTTGGTTGGCTCAAATCTTGGGTCTTCCACGGCTCACCGACAGGGGCCATTCTAGTCGAAATTTGTTTCAGCGGTTGGAAAACTCGACCTTCGCTTCCGCTTCCATTGGCACACCGTTGCAAAGCGCAGGACGATAACGCCACGAGCGCACCGCGCTCAATACTGCGCGATCTTCGAGAGTTCCGGCGCTCTCGAGAATTAGAGGGCTGTGCACCAGGCCATCGGTGCCAATGATAAAACTGACCTCGATTTTGGCATTCCCGTCGGGTCGGTCAAGCACGGGATCGGGAGTGGCCAGAGCCTGCGGAAGTCGCGTGGCTTCACAGTTAGTATGGCTCGTGGTTTGAGGCAGGGCGGCGAACTCGGCATCACGCAGGGGTGCGATCCAAAGCTCGCGCTCGCGAACACCAAGCGGCGGCGTAGCCGCCTTTCGAGGAATCGACTTACCCACGCAGAGGCAAGACAACAGTAGGAACGGCAAAAGCCAGCGACTATGAGACGTTGTAGTTCTCATCGGACAAACCAGCCCGGTGACGCGCGGCCACGCTCATTGAGGCGCAATCCGCGTGCCAGCGGTTGTCCGTGCAACTTGTTGACAGCTAGCATGTTGATAGTTTCTTAGCGAACCGGCGTAACTTCCCAGTGTGCAAATGTTTGCGCTTAACTAACTGAGCCCGGCACATGTCCCCGCGGGCGGCGCTGTTATAGCCAATTGGGGCCCTTGACAACTTCCAGGCCAAACCCCAAACTCATTGCTATGCAATGGACCGAACCGCAATTCGAAGAGATCTCACTTGGGTGTGAGATCAATTCATACGCCTGCGCCGAGATCTAAGCAAAGGGCATGCAAGTAGAAATTCTGGGGACTGCAGCCGGAGGTGGCTTCCCCCAGTGGAATTGCGCGTGCCGCAACTGCAAGGCACTGCGCAATGGCAGCTTTCCGGGCAAATCTCGAGCCCAACTCCAGATCGCCGTCAGCTCTGACGGTCAACAATGGTTTCTGCTCAACGCCTCGCCCGATCTGCGCGCGCAGATCGACGCCAACAGGTTTCTGCATCCTGGTAGCGGCGTCCGAAACTCTCCGATTGCAGGGGTCGTGCTGACCAGCGCCGACCTGGATCAATCACTCGGCATCCTGCTGCTGCGCGAGCTGCAACCACTTCAGATTTATGCGACCGCTTCCATTCGCCGAATTCTGCGGGAAGACAACAGCATGTTTTCCATGCTTCATCGCATCCCCAGGCAGGCAGAGTGGAGCGATATTGTTCCGGGCACTGCTTTCGAACTCACTTCAACCACTGGAGCGCGCTCAGGCATTCAGTGCTTCGCAGTGACGGTAGCAACTCGCTACCCGAGCTACGTACCGGCAGGACGCGCGGCTGAACTTAATCCGAACGAGGCAGTGCTCGGACTCATTCTGCAATCGGCCTCTGGCAAACGTCTGGGGTACTTCCCTGCGGTCGCTGAACTCGATCGGGCGTTACTTCAGCAACTTGATTCTTTGGACGTTCTGCTGTTCGATGGAACCTTCTGGTCCGATGATGAGTTGATCCGTGTGCAGGGTGAAGGGCAAACGGCTCAGCAAATGGGACATGTTCCGATTGGTTCCGCAGAGGGAAGCTTGCGTTTATTATCGAAGCTGCAACGTCCACGGAAGATGTTTGTACATATCAACAACACGAATCCAATGCTGGATGAAAGCGGACAGGAGTATCGGCAAGTGCGCGAGTCTGGATGGGAGATCGCGGAGGACGGATGTCATCTCGAGCTGTAGAATCGGCGGCTGGGCAACTGCTGAGCGCGGAGCAACTAAAGGCGCAGCTGCGGGAAGTGGGCGAGCAGCGCTATCACCATCGCCATCCTTTTCATTTGTTGATGCATGAAGGCAAGCTCACCAGAGGGCAGCTTCAGGCGTGGGCGCTCAACCGCTATTACTATCAGAGCCGGATCCCCATAAAGGACGCCATCGTTCTATCCCGGAGCGAAGATCCTGATTTTCGCCGGGCGTGGCGCAAGCGCGTGCTCGACCACGATGGCGAGAACACTCCAGAGGGTGGTATTGAGCGCTGGATTCGGTTGGCAGAGGCAACAGGCTTGTCCCGTGAGCGGGTGACCAATTGCAAAGAAGTGCTGCCCGGCGTGCGCTATGCGGTTGATGCCTATCTCGATCTGGTAAGAAGCAAGTCGCTGCTCGAAGCAGTCGCGTCGTCATTGACCGAGCTTTTCTCGCGCGATTTGATTTCAATGCGAATGGATGCTCTGCGCCAGCATTATCCCTGGCTCTCTGGCGGGCTCGACTATTTTGTTGCCCGGCTCGATCAGGCGCCTGCCGACGCTCGCTTCGCATTTCAATTCGTGGCCGAGCATGCGCATACTCGCGCCGAGCAAGAGTTGGCAATTAAGGCGTTGCGCGAAAAGTGCGAGATTCTCTGGGCACAACTGGACGCGCTCTATTACGCATACGTGCAGCCGGGATGGCCTCCGCCCGGCGCATTTCGTCCCCAGGAGTGAATTCGATGCCGGATCTCGAGGACTCCAGCCAGCCACGACTTGCGGCCGGTTGCCGTTGGGCTGGCGAAGGGGAAAACCGGACGCTGGTTTTTCCCGAGGGCGCGCTTCGATTGCAACAAACCGCGCGCGCAATCCTTGAGCGTTGCGATGGCCAGCGCACTTTTCAGCAAATCGTACAGGAACTCGCAGGCACGTATAGTGGATCTGATCCTGCCAAGATTCGGCAGGACGCAGTTACTTTTCTCGAGCGTCTCCGGCAGAAGCGGCTGGTGGATTTCTGATGGATGCCCTTACTGCCCCGTTGGCGCTCATCGCCGAAATTACCCATCGCTGCCCGTTGCATTGTGTGTATTGCTCGAATCCTTTGCAAATGGCAGCGGCTGAGTCAGAACTCAGCACGAAGGAATGGGAGACGGTTTTTAAGCAGGCCGCCCAGCTGGGGGTGTTGCATATTCACTTCAGCGGCGGCGAACCGCTGGCCCGCGAAGATGTGGTTGAGCTGGTAGCCTCCGCTCACTGGTCGGGACTCTACACAAACCTGATCACTTCCGGAATTGGGCTCTCCGAGCCGCGTTTAGATGCTCTGGTCAAAGCGGGACTCGATCACATTCAGCTCAGTTTCCAGGATTCTCGGGAGGCCAGTGCAAACTGGATCGCCGGAACGCGCGCCCACGCGCTGAAACTGCAAATCGCGCCTTTGATTCGCCGATCTGGAGCCGCCTTCACCGTCAACATGGTGATTCACCGGCAGAACGTGGATCATCTCGAAGAGATGATTGCCCTTGCCGAGTCGCTGCAGCCGCAACGATTGGAAATCGCGCACGTCCAGTACTACGGTTGGGCTGCGAAGAATGTGGACGCACTGCTGCCGACGCGAAGGCAGGTGGTCGCCTCTCTTGAAATCGTCAACGAGGCCAAGAAGCGACTGGAAGGCAAGATCAAGATCGACGCCGTCGTGCCCGACTACTATGCACGGTTTCCAAAGGCGTGCATGGGCGGCTGGGGACGTCATCAAATGTTGATCGATCCCGGCGGCGTTGCACTTCCCTGCCATGCCGCAGCCGTGATTCCTGGATTGCGGTTCGAGAACGTTCGAGAACATTCTTTAGAGTGGATTTGGAAGGAGTCGGAGAGCTTTCAGAAATTTCGCGGCGAGGCCTGGATGCCGGAGCCTTGCCGAAGCTGTGATCGCCGGACAGAGGACTTTGGCGGCTGCCGTTGCCAAGCTCTCATGCTCACGGGAGACGCGACTGCGACCGACCCGGTGTGCTCGCTGGCTCCGGCGCATGGCCTGATCGAACAAAAGTTATTCCAAGTGAATGCCGAAGTGGAGAACGAGGCGTCGAGTGGCCAAGCGGCAACTGCAATTCAGCAGGAAAACTTTTGGGTCTATCGTCCGCAGCCGAAGTAAACCCTCGCTCCGAAGACTCAAGCTGACCGTATCGCCGCACGGGTGAGCGCGACTACTCCGTAGGCCCCAACGAGGCCGGCGCTTAGCAACACGGTCACGGGTGCGCCTATTAGTGACACTAGCGCGCCCGCAGGAAAATCTCCCAGTGGCCGGACGCCCATGATGAGCAGAGTATTCATGCTCATGACCCTTCCCCGCATTTGTTCAGGCACCCGCGTTTGCAGAAGAGTGATCGTAGTGGCCCCGGCAAAAATATGCCCCAGGCCCGACACGAAAAGAGCTGCCATCGAGAGCCAGAGCCATGTGCTCACAGCGAAGGTCGCCAGCGCTCCGACCCAGATCAGAATCCCCAATAGAAAGATTCGACCTTTTTGCGCATTCGGACCCAGCGAAGCTACGACCAACGCCCCCAGAATGCTGCCGACGCCTACCGACGAAAACAGCAATCCCAGTCGCTCCGGGCCGATGTGTAGAACCTTCACGGCGTAGACCGGCAGAATCAAAGAGGCCGATGGACCGAAGAACAACAGCGCGCCGTATCCGCCCAAAACCCAGGGCAGCACCTGATCGCGGCGAACCGTGGCGAGCGATTCATGAATTGCTCGGAACATGGATTGGCGATGTCCCGGCTGGCGCGGCACACGCATCACGTACAGAGCAATCAGGACCCCAATAAAGCTCGCACCGTTCAGGAAAAAGTTGCCGGCATAACCGATCAGGCCGATGGCAAATCCCGCCAGCGCGGGACCGATGGCCGACGCGCCGTTGAACACCGCTGACTGCAGGCTTATGGCGTTCAATAAATCTTCTTTCGGAACCAGGACCGGAACCAGCGCGCCGCGGGCGGGCTGGTCGAAGCTCAGGACTGTGCCGTTCACAAAAGAAATGACCAGAATCATCCAGAACTGGATTAAGCCCGCGCGCGTGAGGACGCCGAGCAGAATTGCCAATCCGGCAGAAGTACTCTGAGTGAGGAGCAGCAGCTTGCGTTTATCGATGCGATCGGCCACGCTGCCGCCCACCAGCGCGAACAAGAAAAATGACACCGCTTGAGCAAGAGAAACGGTCCCGAGCGCGAACGCCGATCCGTGGGTGATCTTCAAAACGAGCAGGCTCAAGGCAACGATCTGCATCCAAGTGCCGACCGCCGAAACCGCCAGCCCCATCCAGAGGAGGCGAAAATCTCGGTGGCGCAGCGCGTGGAACGTGGCCTGGGGTCGTTTTCCCAGCAGGGGAAAACTTCCAGTCGCATCAGGGTTCATCGCACACCCGCAGAAGCCGCCATAGCCGCCCTAAGGATGGATGGAATTTCTCGCGCAAGCAAGGCCGATCTTATTCCCCTGAGCGCTCGAGGGCAGCAGGAAAGGTCTGCAACAACTTCAATCGTCCAGTGACCCTGAGGGCAATGCGCCCAACAATTCCGTTACAAGAAAATGACGACGGTCTGACACTCGCAGATCCGTCTTTTGGCTTAATGACTCCACAAGGAGAGAAACCTTAATGGAGGAGACTATGAAGACAACATTTCTGCTATTGCTGACAATGTCGATCGTTGGGTGCGGATACAGCAGCCCCAAAACTACCCCGCCCCAGCCCGGAATCGTGCCCATGATTCAG
The DNA here is from genome assembly GCA_963759395.1 of uncultured Acidobacteriota bacterium. GTDB lineage: Bacteria > Acidobacteriota > Terriglobia > Terriglobales > Acidobacteriaceae > CAVWZH01. Next base: position 3,084,149 of record CAVWZH010000007.1, read on the forward strand.
GCCGTCCTGCCGAACACCGCTAAAGCCGGTGAGCCTGCGTTCCTATTGACGGTCAACGGAAGTAGCTTCAACGCCAACGCAGTTGTGAACTGGAATGGCGCTGCGCAGAGCACCCAGCACCCCGGCGCAGGCCAACTCGTTACTATGATTCCAGCCTCGGCGGTCGCGACGTCCGGGACGGTGTCAGTCACCGTGACCAATCCCGGGAGTTCGAGCCACGGCGGGCCCTATGGCGGAGGTATGACCACGAATGCGGAGACTTCGGCCCCGGTGAGCTTCACCATCACCAACTAGGCGGGAGCGGCTTGGTCGACGTATTACGTCGGTGGGAAACTTGCACGTTGCGCGTGGTGCAGCGGCGACACGTGACGCGCACACTACTGCATTCGCACGGTAGGGCCGTGCGTGTCACGGCGTGCCTGCCTTGCGGCGGCTCTTCGGGTGGAACCGTCGTGAACCGCTACTGGATGGAACTGCCCACCGACGAGAACACGTTGTTGGCATTGCTGCCAACCAAGCGTATGGTGCCAACGACGATTACCAAGATTACCGCCAGCATCACGGCGTATTCTGCGATGTCCTGTCCTTGATCATCACGCCACAAACTGCGAAACATACTCATCATGGTTGCGCCTTCTGACTCGAAGCCGCCTCAGCTGACAAAGCGGTCCGGGGGAGTTTTGTTAGGGACGTCAGTGGCTGGACAGAAGCTGAGAGGCTGGAAACTCAACCGCAATTAGCAAGGATATTGCTCCCGCAGACCGTCGGCTGTCAAGCAGGTAATAGTTCATTCTGCGACCTCCCGGGATCGTCGCGGACCTTTGCGGGTAAAGGCTTTGCCGCAGAAATCGCAGTGGAACTCTCAGAGTGTGCAAGATTTCTTCACTTTACTCGGTGCCGGCCAGGACGGTGGCTATTCTTTCTCCCGCGTGCCCATCCCAAAGAGGCGGGATCGAGCCCGTTTTCGCATTTCCATCCATGATCTTGCTCAACTCGGCGCGCAGACGAGATGCATCGTGCCCAACCAGAATATTCGTGCCGAGGGTAACCGTTACTGGCCGCTCCGTATTCTGGCGAAGGGTGAGGCAGGGCACATTCAAGTAGGTGGTTTCTTCCTGAATGCCGCCGGAATCCGTAATTACCACCGCCGCCCGCTGTTGCACTGCGAGGAATTCAATGTAGGGGAGCGGTTCAAGCAGATGAAGTTGCGCGGCATCGAGGCCAAATTCAGCGATGCGCTGGCGAGTTCGTGGGTGGACGGGAAACACAACCTGTAACTCGGCGTTCAACTCCAACAGGGATTGCAGAATGCTCCTCAGGATGCGACCGTCGTCGACGTTAGAAGGGCGGTGTAGAGTCACCAGTGCGTAGCGGCCCGACAAGCCGTTTATTTTGGTCTGGAGTGCCAGCGGCAATAACCGAGCCAGCGAATCGATCATGACATTTCCCACGCGATGAATTTTTTCGGGCGCAACGCCCTCACGAGCAAGGTTCCGGTCGCCATCTTCGGAGGGTGTAAACAGCACATCCGCCATCTGGTCAGTGAGCAGGCGGTTGATTTCTTCCGGCATGGTCCGGTCAAAAGAACGCAGCCCCGCTTCCACGTGTCCGACTTGAATCTGCAGTTTCGAGCACACCAGGGCAGCAGCCACGGTGGAATTGACGTCTCCATACACCAGCACCACATCCGGTTTGTATTGCAACACAATCGGCTCGAAGCGGCTCATAATGTCTGCGGTCTGCCTGGCATGACTTCCTGAACCAACTTCCAGATTCGCATCAGGCTCAGGCATTCCCAACTGCTGCAGGAAAACAACCGACATATTGTTGTCGTAGTGCTGGCCGGTGTGGACCAGGCTTTGTCTGACATTAGGGCGCAATTTCAGCGCACGCAGCACAGGTGCAGCTTTCATGAAGTTGGGGCGGGCGCCGACCACGTGAAGAACGTGCATAGCTTTGTGCTAAGTAGTTGATCCGCGACTTTGCAGTAACTGAACTTTGCCGCCGAGGGTGAGGTCAAGATTGTACTCATTCTCTGGTCTTTGGTGATTTGTCGAAGCGCTGCAAGAGAGAGTCGCTGCCTTCGGATCTGGTTCTTGACCCATTGGTTCCGTTTTGGCATCGGCCATTCGGCGCACAGGTACATTCCCTTCCGGCACCTATCTTCCCGTGTAACCCAAAGTGCACACTGCACTTACGTGAGGATGACTTTTGTGCCATATCGGGACAAGAGCCAGCTCACTGGTAGCAAATCCCCCGGCCGTAAGAGCGCATGCGGCCAACCTAAAGAGGCCTTCAGTGAAGGATCTCGGTGCTCGCCGGCAACTGCCGCTGATTTTTTTCGCCCCGGTCACGCTGCTCGCTCTGCTCACTTTGTCCGGCTGCCAAGGCCTCGATGCCCAAGGCTCTAATGCTACCAATGGCCGCCTGCTGGTGACGAATCCGACGCTGACTTTCGGAACTGTTGTGCTCGGCACGAATCAGGTTTTGACCAATACCATCGTCAACACCAGTTTCGCCCGAATCACGCTGACCCGCGCCAGTCTTTCGCAAAGCGATTTCACGCTCAGCGGCCCCGAATTGCCGATGACTTTGAACCCGGGTCAAGGGGTATCGTTCAGCGTTACCTATGCTCCGCACGCGCAAGGCAGTTCGACGGGCACGGTTTTCTTGGCCAGCAGCGCCACGGCCTTCTCTACCAGCTTCATCGTATCGGGAACTGCCGTCAAGCCCGGCACGCTGACCGTAAGCCCGGCGCCGATCAGTCTCGGGAATGTACGGGTGGGAGCGACACAAAATCAACAGGCAACGTTCTCTAACACAGGCGGTACCAACCTCACGATTACGCAAGCCACGGTGAACGGAAATAGTTTCACCTTGAGCGGACTGAAGTTACCGGTAACCCTGGCGCCGAATCAAAGTGTCAACGCAAATGTCAGCTTCACGCCCACTGCGGGAGGCGCACAGAGCGGCAGCATTTCTGTGCAAGCCAGTGTTGCCATGGCGGTCAATCAGTTCTTCCCCGGGCCTCGCCGTTTTACACCGGTTAGTTTGTTCAACACCACGGTGAGCGTTCCTCTTTCGGCATCTGGAACGACGGCAGGCCAGCTCGCGGTGAACCCAGCCAGCATCACCATGGGCAACGTGCCCGTAGGCTCCAGCCAGGTGCAAGCCGGCACGCTGACTAACATGGGCGGATCCAATGTCATGGTAAGCCAGGCAGCGGCCACCGGCAGCGGGTTTAGCGTCAGCGGCATCAACGCTCCGATGACACTGGCTCCGGGGCAAAGCACAAATTTCTCTGTCAGATTCACTCCGCCGTCTTCCGGTTCGAGCAGCGGTAATGTGATGTTCATGAGTGACGCCGCGAATTCGTCACTCGCCGTTCCGGTAGCTGGCAGTGGAGTGACACCAGGAACGCTCAGTGCTAGTCAGGCAACTTTAAGTTTTGGCAGCGTGCTAGTGGGCAACAATCAGAGCATGCAGGAGACTCTGACCAACTCGGGCGGTTCCAGCGTCACCATCAGCCAAACCACCGCGACGGGCAACGGCTTCGGTGTGAGTGGACTGAGTTTGCCCCTGACCCTGGCGGCTGGGCAGAGCGCGACTTTCAATGTCACGTTTGCGCCGCAAGCGAGTGGGGCCCTTACCGGCTATCTTGCCATCACCAGCAATGCCTCTAATTCACTCGGAGTGTCTCTCTCGGGGACGGGAATCACCGCTGGCAGCCTGGCGGCGAGTTCCCCCACACTGAGCTTCGGCGGCGTGCCAGTAGGCAACAATCAGAGCGTACAGGAGACTTTGACCAACTCTGGTGGTTCCAGCGTCACCATCAGCCAAGCCACCGTGACGGGCAACGGTTTCGGTGTGAGTGGATTGAGTTTGCCACTGACTCTGGGGGCCGGGCAGGGCGTGAATTTCAATGTCGCCTTCGCTCCACAAGCTGGCGGGTCGGCCGCCGGGACCATTTCGATCGCAAGCAATGCATCGAACTCCACACTTCTCCTGTCACTCTCCGGCAGCGGCGTGACGCCGGGGTCGCTAACAGCCAGCGCTCCCTCATTGAGTTTCGGCAACGTGCAGGTCGGGGGTAATCAGAGCCTGCCGGAAACTCTGACGAACGCCGGCGGCTCCAGCGTCACCATTAGCCAGGCAACCGTTTCCGGTTCCAGTTTCACTATTAGCGGATTGAGTCTGCCAGTTGCTCTGGCTCCCGGACAGAGCGTCAGCTTTAACGTGGCCTTCGCTCCCCAGGCCGCGACGTCCACGACGGGCAGTATTTCTATTGCCAGCAGTGCGTCCAATCCAACTTTAGCAGTTGCACTTTCGGGCAGCGGCGTAACGCAGGGGTCACTAACCGCAAACTCCTCCTCGTTGAGCTTCGGCAACGTGCAGGTCGGCGGTAATCAGAGCCTGCCGGAAACTCTGACGAACGCCGGCGGCTCCAGCGTTACCATCAGTCAAGCCACAGTGACGGGCAACGGCTTCAGTGTGAGTGGGCTAAGCCTGCCTTTGACATTGGCTGCCGGCCAGAGCACGAGCTTCAATGTCGCCTTCGCGCCGCAAGCGGGCAGCGCCGTAACCGGCTATCTTGCCATTACCAGCAATGCTTCAAATTCCTTGGGAATCTCGCTCGCCGGAACGGGAGTCGCTCTTGGCGCCCTGACAGCGAGTTCGCCTTCTCTGAGCTTCGGCAACGTTCTGGTCAGCAACACCCAGAGCGTGCAGGAGACTGTGACCAACTCGGGTGGATCGAGTGTCACCATCAGCCAGGCGACAGTGACGGGAACCGGCTTCGGTCTGAGCGGGCTAAGCCTGCCTTTGACATTGGCTGCCGGTCAGAGCACAAGCTTCAGCGTCACATTCGCACCGCAATCCGGAGGGTCGTCAACTGGTGGTATTTCCATAGCTAGTAACGCGTCCAATCCCACACTTCCGGTCACTCTTTCAGGCAACGGTGTAACGCCGGGGTCGCTCACAGCGAGCGTCTCGTCTCTGAGCTTCGGCAATGTGCAGGTCAGCAATAGCCAGAGCCTGCAGGAAACGCTGACGAACTCCGGCGGCTCCAGCGTCACCATCAGCCAGGCGACGGTGACGGGAACCGGCTTTGGCGTGAGCGGGCTGAGCTTGCCCTTGACATTGGCGGCAGGTCAGGCCACAAGCTTCAGCGTCACATTCGCACCGCAATCCGGAGGGTCGTCAACTGGTGGTATTTCCATAGCTAGTAACGCGTCCAATCCCACACTTCCGGTCACTCTTTCAGGCAACGGTGTAACGCCGGGGTCGCTCACTGCGAGCGCCTCGTCTCTGAGCTTCGGCAATGTGCAGGTCAGCAATAGCCAGAGCCTGCAGGAAACGCTGACGAACTCCGGCGGTTCGAGCGTCACCATCAGCCAGGCGACGGTGACGGGAACCGGCTTTGGCGTGAGCGGGCTGAGCTTGCCTTTGACATTGGCGGCAGGCCAGAGCACCAGCTTCAATGTCGCGTTCGCTCCGCAAGCCAGTGGGGCCGTGACCGGCTACGTTGCCATCACTAGTAATGCTTCCAACTCGCTGGGAGTTTCGCTCGCCGGGACGGGCGTAACAGCCGGTACGCTCACCGCAAGTTCGTCTTCTTTGAGCTTCGGCAACGTGCTGGTCAGCAACACCCAGAGCGTGCAGGAGACTGTGACCAACTCGGGTGGATCGAGTGCCACCATCAGCCAGGTTAGTGTCTCCGGTTCCGGCTTCGCGGTCAGCGGATTGAGTCTGCCTATGACGCTGGCCGCCGGCCAAAGCACGAGCTTCAACGTCAATTTTGCTCCTCAAGCCGCGGGTTCCGCGAGCGGCAGCCTTTCTATTGTGAGTAACGCCTCGAACGCTACTCTTGCCATCTCGCTGTCTGGAACCGGAAGCACGCCGGGAGTGCTCGCTGTAACTTCCTCGAGTCTCAGCTTTGGGAACGTGCAAGTGAGCGCGACTCAAAGCCTACCGGAGACGGTAACCAACTCCGGTGGCACCAGCCTCACGATTTCACAAGCGAATGTATCGGGGACTGGATTTGCCGTGACGGGCCTAAGCCTTCCGCTGACTCTCGCGCCTGGCCAGAGCTTCACTTTCGGGACGACCTTCACGCCAACTTCTTCCGGCAATGCCGGCGGCACCCTGTCTCTGGTGTCGAATGCCTCAAACCCTACGCTTACGGTTTCGCTCGCCGGAACCGGCGCCGTCTCCGGGCAATTGACCGTATCGCCTGCCAGCTTGAACTTCGGGAGCGTGGTCACAGGGCAGAGCAGCAGCCTGCCGGCTTCCATCAGCGCGAGCGGCGCCAGCGTCAGGGTGTCTTCTGCAATGTTTGGCACGTCGGAATTCACGTTGAGTGGAGTCACTTTCCCACTCACGTTGGCTGCCGGTCAAAGCGCTTCATTCCAGGTGGTTTTCACCCCGCAGGCCAGCGGGACGGCTTCCGACACGGCTTCGTTCCTGAGCAACGCCGCAAACTCACCCGCGGTCGAAAGCCTGGGAGGCACCGGCACCACGCCACCGCAGCATAGCGTCTCACTCTCCTGGAACGGCGGCGGCGCTGATGTGACTGGGTACAACATTTACCGCAGTACGGCCAGCGGCAGTCAGGGCGCAAAGATGAACTCGACCCTTGACGCGAGCCCCGATTACAGCGACAGCTCGGTGCAAGCGGGACAGACTTATTACTATGTGACTACCGCCGTGAATGGAAGTGGGATGGAGAGTGCTGCTTCCAACCAGGTGAAGGTCGTGATTCCAACGCCTTGATGATCGCGCCTCGGCAGAGTCCCGTTCTTGAACCAATGCAAGAACTGGAATTCTCCGCGCAATCGAAAGTGTCAAACTGGTCGCCGGATATCTTCTCGCTTGATTTCCCTTCCGAAAGACTGGGTGTGCCATGCGCGCACCTCGTCATTGCCTTCGCAAACAGCTCTTCATCTCTTGTGCGGCCATCATGCTGGGAATTGGGCCGGCTCCTAATGCTGCCTGGGCACAGCCGAAAACCATCCGTTCGCGATGGTTCTTTGCCCTCGGCAACAACGCCGGAGCCTTAAAGAGCACCACCACCAACATCTATTTTGGAAAAGTGGCCGCGGGCACGAGCAAAACACTATCGGCTAGCCTCAGCAACTCGGGAACAACCGCCATCACGATCTACTCGGCGAACTCTAATCTGGCAGTGTTTTCGCTGACCGGGCTGAGCCTCCCACTGACCCTGGCCGCGGGCCAGAGGATTACCCTTCAAGTTACATTCAGCCCGCAAGCTAGCGGACACGTGGACGGCATTATCAGCTTCAGAAACGACGCATCCGGCACGCCGCTGTATTGGAACGTGCACGGTACGGGCGTCGCAGGCCCGGCGAACGGCGCGCTCGGCGCGAGCCCGGCGACTATCAGCTTCGGCAATGTGCTGGTGGGCGGGACAGTAACTCAGCCCGAAGTGCTAACCAATTCTGGCGCTGCACCCTTGAACATCAGTCAAATCTCGGTGAGCGGAAGCGGATTCAACGTGAGCGGAGCAAGCCTGCCGCTGACCCTGGCGGCAGGTCAGAGCGTCAACCTGAGCGTGGCCTTTAATCCGCAATCGGCGGGAACCGCGAGCGGAAGCCTCTCCGTCAGCAGTAACGCGTCAAATCCCAGCTTGACGATTCCCCTCGCAGGAACCAGCACCTTGCCAGGCGTGCTGAGCGCAAGCTCTGCGAGCATGAGTTTTGGCACCGTCCTAGTCGGCAGCAGCCAGTCGTTGGCGGAAACGCTCACCAACTCGGGTGGATCCAGCCTTACGGTTTCTCAGGTCAACGTCACCGGTACAGGATTCAACGTCAGTGGGTTGACTTTGCCGCTGACCTTGTCCGCGGGGCAAGCCGCGAGTTTTGCCATAGGATTTGATCCGCAATCTACGGGAACCGCGAGCGGAAGCCTCTCCGTCAGCAGTAACGCGTCAAATCCCAGCTTGACAATCCCCCTCACGGGAAGCAGCACGTCGCCGGGCGTGCTGAGCGCAAGTTCTGCCAGCATGAGTTTTGGCAGCGTCCTAGCCGGCAGCAGCCAGTCGTTGGCGGAAACGCTCACCAACTCTGGTGGATCCAGCCTTACGATTTCTCAGGTCAACGTCACGGGTTCGGGATTCAGCGTCAGCGGATTAACGTTGCCGCTCACTCTGGCTGCAGGACAAGCCGCCAGCTTTGCCGTAGGATTCAGCCCGCAGTCCGCGGGAGCTGCGAGTGGAAGCCTCTCCGTCACCAGCAACGCGTCAAATCCCAGCTTGACAATTCTACTCACAGGGAACAGCGTGACGCCCGGCGTGCTGAGCGCAAGTTCTGCCACTATGAGTTTTGGCAGTCAGGCGCTGGGCAACGCCAGTACCCTGTCGGAAACCCTCACCAATGCTGGTGGGTCGAGCATAACAGTCTCTCAAGTCAGCATGACTGGCGCTGGCTTCAGTACCAGCGGCTTGAGCGTGCCTCTTACCCTAGTCTCGGGACAAAGCTTCACTTTCGGCGTTAGCTTCGCCCCCACGTTGGCGGGCAGTGCGAGCGGCACAGTCACTGTCGCATCCAACGCCAGCAACCCAAGCTTGTCTGTTTCCCTGTCGGGAGTGGGGACATCTTCGTCGCAGGCCACCGTGAGTTTGTCGTGGACTCCGAGCATTTCTATGGTAGCGGGGTACAACATATATCGTGGAGGGCAATCCGGCGGCCCCTACGCCAAGCTCAATGCCACCACCTCTGCGAGCACCACCTACCAGGATGCCTCCGTTCAAATCGGGCAAAACTACTTCTACGTCACCACCGCGGTGACTAGCAACGGCATGGAGAGTGGCTATTCCAATGAAGTTCAAACCGCCATCCCGGGAGGGGGAGGACTCGCGGGGCTGTTGGCCACAACCTCTTCCAGTTTGAGTTTTGGCAGCGTGCGCGTTGGCAGCAGCCAAGCCTTGTCTGAGACCTTGACCAACTCTGGCAGCGCGAGCGTGACCGTCACCCAAGCGAACCTTTCCGGCGCCGGCTTCAGCGCCAGCGGGTTGACTGTACCTCTCACCTTAACGCCGGGTCAGAATGTCACTTTTAGCGCCGCGTTCACTCCCACTTCCGCCGGCAACGCCAGCGGCAGCCTTACTATCGCATCCAACGCGTCCGATGCCTCGCTGGCGATCGCGCTTGCGGGATCGGGAACCGCCGCCGGTCAGCTGGCAATCACGCCCTCGGGGCTGTCTTTCGGCAGTGTCGCCGTTGGCAAGAGCCAAAGCTTGACCGCGATTGTAAGCGCCAGCGGCTCCAGCGTCACGATTTCCTCGGCCACTGCCAACACCGCTGAGTTCGTTTTGAGCGGAGTTTCGTTTCCGCTGACCTTGGCGGCGGGACAGAGCGCTGCGCTGACCGTCAGCTTCACTCCGCAAGCCAGCGGCCTGGCTTCAGACACCCTTTCGCTGCTCAGTAACGCCTCGAATTCGCCTGCGGTCGAGCCATTGAGCGGCAACGGAAGCGCGGCGGTGCAACACAGCGTCACGCTTTCCTGGACGGACACTGGGTCGGGCATCACCGGCTACAACATCTACCGCGCCGCCAACTCGGGCGGACCTTTCCTTAGGATCAACTCGGGCCCTGGCTCCGCCACAACTTACACCGACAACTCGGTGCAAGCCGGACAGACCTACTACTACTCGACCACAGCCGTGAACGCGAATGGCTCAGAGAGCGCTTACTCGAACCAGGTTCAGGCGGTGATTCCAACACCGTAGGATCCGCTGCGGCAGTATGTCGAGAAAGCACTGGCCATGCTCGATTCTCATGTGGCACCAACATCTTTTGGTCCGATACCGAGCAGCGGCGCGGCGAGATTCGTCACGACGTCCAGGACGTACTCAAAAGGCTAGGGCCGCCGCAGTGATAAGTTGTGTCGTACCTGAGCATGGATGGGCCCTTTGCAGGTTACGCCAACGAAAACGAGAGTTACGATGAAGCCGCCGACCTGAGCGGATGATCGAAGCTCCATTTTCGCCAACAACGAGCAGGCTCCTTGACTAGGCGAGGGGTCGACCATAACTGCACATATACATCTTGTTATTCCCTCCCAAACTACTACTCTCGTCAGACTGATGATGACAAACTTTTGACAATTCGTGCTGGCACACGGGTGTAGAATGTGCCCCGTTTTGGGAACACCCAGTTGCGGCAAACTGTCATATCCGGGCCATCGCAAGAATTTGGCAGACCTCGCCCATGCCGCCAGAAAATTCCTCAGAGTTTCAGGCAAGAATTCGGCGACGCGAGAAGCATGGCCAACGCTGCAGCTACCCGGGCATGGTGCGTCCCGGCAGAGACCTCTTTGTGGAGGACAGGGATTATGCGCTACCTTGGCAATAAGTCACACTGCTGGTTTATCCCCGCGATCCTAGCCGCCGCGCTCTGCGGATCGGCAGGCGCTGCTGCGCAACAGTCAGTTCCGGACAACATTGGCGGTGGGCTGCGCCAGCTGGTCGAAGCACAGCGCAATGCCCCGTCGGCAGCATCCGCGGCCTCCGCGGCGGCACTCCTCGAACCACGTCTGCTGCGCGATGCGCAGAGCCGGGTTCTGGTTAACGTTTGGCTCGACGGCTCGCGTCCCCTTGCGGCCGTTCATCAATCGCTGGCGGGCTTGGGCGCCAACGTCTCGGCCGAACTCGACAAGTATCGCAATGGTGTGATCGCCGCCTATGTGCCAGTCGACCGTGCCAGCGATGTCGCCCGCCTGTCTGGGGTGAGATCCGTCATTCTCGAGCACAAACCGGAACTGCGTCGCGGCAAAGCGACCACCCAGGGCGTTGTCACCACTCACGCCGACAAGCTGAACGCCCTGGGACTGCTGGGTACAGGTGTCACCATCGGGGTGTTGTCTGACAGCTTCAACACAGCACCGAACTCGGCGACCAAAGATCATGAGGCCCAGGATATCAAGAGCGGCGATCTGCCCGGCGCGGGCAATCCAAACGGCGACGCGACGCCGGTTCTCGTCTTGGACGAGGATCCGGGGCCGGGTACAGATGAAGGCCGGGCGCTTCTGCAGATCATTTACGATATCGCGCCCAAAGCGAAGCTCTGCTTTGCCACCGCGTTCACCGGCGAGGTACAGTTCGCCATCAATATCCTGAAGCTTGCCGACCCGACAGGCCCGTGCAAGGCCAACGTCATCGACGACGATGTCGGTTATTCGCAAGAGCCGTTCTTCTCAGACGGCGTCATTGCCTTGGCGGTCGATCAGGTGAAGACTGACGGCGTCGCCTATTTCTCTTCGGCGGGCAATGACAACAGCGGCAATTACACCGCGACTTTCAACCCAATCAGTGATGGCGACGCCCGGTCGAAATTCTCCGGCAATCTGGTTCTCGGCAATGTCGAGACCGAGCTCACGGCCGGGGGTTTTCATAATTTCGGCACAAACAAGAACGTCTCAATCGCACTTCCGGTCTTTGCTCCCCCGGGCAACCACTTCCTCGTCTTGCAATGGAACGATCCGTTCTTCGGCAACCTCCCGACCGCGTCCTACGATTTCCTGGTCTTCGATGACAATGGCTTCTATCACCCCGAACTCAGCGGCATCGATAACATCTATTCGACGGGCCAGCCGGTTCAGGGCGTTCTGCTCCCCGGCGGAAATGGGGGGTTGGTCTACTTTCTCGCTATTGCGCTGCGCCCCGGCGGCGCCCCGCAACCCGCGTCGCATCTGCAGATGGTCGATTTCGACGATGGCAACCAGGTGACGCTTTTGAATTTTGCCAACCGCCTGGCCCCATCGGTCTTCGGCCACCCGGCGGCGGCCGGCGCTATCGCCGTGGGTGCCGACTTCTGGGCCAACCCGCTGAGCACGGAGTATTTCTCGTCGCTCGGCCCGACCGCGATCTATTTCGACCAGAACAATCTGCCGCTGGCGAAGCCTGAGATTCGCAAGAAGCCGGAAGTCGCCGCGCCGGACGGAGTGGACACGACCTTCTTCGGATCACCCGGAGTTCCGGGCGACCCGCATCCCTTGTTCTTTGGCACCAGCGCCGCCGCCCCGCATGCAGCGGCGGTGGGTGCGCTGCTCATTGAGGCGGCCGGCGGACCCGGCCAGCTCGCGCCCGACAAACTCAAAACCCTGCTCGAACAAACTACCCAGCAACCCCATCAACTCACCACCGCAGTCTCTGCAACCTTGACGAGTGGGGCCGATACGCTTGCGGTCAAAGTCGCGGGTTTTCTGCCGCTTGATCCGAACCAGTTCCACTTCGCCTTCAACGGCGCGGTCGGCGACAGTGTCTCAGCAATCGTGATGGACGCCAGCAAAGTGAATATCTCTTTCGGCGACCAAACCGACCAGTTCCTCATCGGTAATACCAAAGTTCCGCCAGCCGACATCGTCTACCGCAACAAGAACGGTCTGAACCCGGTTGCCAGGCTCGCTTTTTTGAACCAGGCCTTCAAAAGCGGCGACTTCGTCAATTTCGGCTTCGACTTTGACAGTTCGCTGGTCGGCTTCCTGGGCATCAACTCCGGGCTGCTCTATGGCGCCAAGGTCAGCGCAACCATCAACTCTGGAGGCACCCCGAAAGCGGTGAGCGGCCTGCTCGGCGGACCGAACGGAACGGGCTATGCGATCACCGACGGCTTCGGACTGATCGACGCTTTTGCGGCCTATCAGAAACTGACCGGGGCCACCGCGGCAGCCGCACAGTAGCCGATCCGGTCGACCGTGGCGTATGGTGGGGCTTGAGCAGCGTGTTCCGAACCCACACGCTGGCAGTGCCTCCGTTCGCGGATTCCCCGCTTATTGCAAAAGAACGTTGTGCTTCAAATCCTGAGTGGCTCGCATTACACGGCCCGGCGTGCCCACATCACGCCAGTAGTATTCATTGGCTGGAAACGCGAGGATTTTCTCTCCCTGTGCAGCGAGACGCAGATAGGGGGCGAGGATCGAGAAGCAGCCTTCTTCCATCATCATCGCAAAAAAACGCGGAGAAATAACGTGGATGCCGCAAAACGCCAGAGCCTGCACGTTCTCCGAAGAGCCAACCAATTCAATTTTCTGATCGGGCCCGGATCGCCGGCCGCAGAGTTGAAGCTGGTCGTCAAAGAGCAAGTATCGAGAAGTCTCCCGCTCTTGCACCGCCAGCGTTGCGAGAGCTTGATGTTCAATGTGAAATTGCACCATGCGACGGAGATCGATCGAGCTGATGACGTCGACATTGTGCACAAGGAATGGCTCTTCACCACCCTTGGACTTCTCAAGGAAAAAATGAGCAGCCTTTTTCAGGCCTCCGCCGGTGTCGAGCAAAAAGTCTTCGCGGGAGACTTCAATCCGCATGCCAAAGTTGTTATTCACCTTCAGATACTCGATTACCATGTCGGCAAAGTGATGCACGTTGATAATCACCTCGCCAATCCCAAAGGTGCGGACGCGGGAGAGCGTGATCTCCAACAGCGTGCGGTCCCCCACTTCGACCAGTGCCTTGGGACGATTGTCGGTAAGTGGGCGCAAACGCGTGCCGAGGCCCGCAGCCAGGATCATCGCCTTCATTTGCCCAGATTCTCCAACCCCAGGTGCCGCACTACCACTTCCACCCCGCTTCCGTTGCCCAAACGTTTCGCCAATTGCTCCGCCAGATATACGGAGCGATGCTGCCCGCCGGTGCAACCGAATGACACCATCAAGCTCTTGAAGCCGCGGCGCTGATACTCGCTCACGCTCGCATCCACCAGCGACATGACGCTGGCGAGAAAGTGATGCACGCTGTCGCACTGATTAAGATATTCGATCACCGGCGCGTCTTTGCCGGTTAACTCTCGGAAGCGTTCTTCACGACCGGGATTCGGGAGGTTGCGGCAATCGAAGACGAATCCGCCGCCGTGCCCGGTCTCGTCCGCCGGCAGGCCACGGTGAAATGAAAAACTGAAAATCCGCACAATCAGTTTCTCCCCTGCCGAAGTCAAGCCCTGCAATTTCTCCGAGCCTAGCATGCTCTGGAACGCATCCATCAGGGTTGGCAGCGCGATGGGCAACTCGACATTCTGAAGCAGCCAGCGCAGGTTTTTCAGCGCATAGGGCACACTCTGCAAAAAATGGGCCTTGCGCTCATAAAAACCGCGAAAGCCATAAGCGCCTAATGCTTGCAGGATGCGGACGTAAACGTAGGCATAGTAGTGCTGCAGGAAGATTTCGCGCTCAAGCTTGATGAACCCAGCAACCTGGTCGATATAGTGATCGAGCAATTGCTGACGCAGTTCCGGCGGCAGATCGGCCTTAGCATCGTACAAGAGCGACGCGACGTCATATTGCAGCGCTCCTTTGCGGCCGCCTTGATAGTCCAGGAAAAAGGGATGGCCGTCACGCAACATGATGTTGCGTGACTGGAAATCTCGATAGAGAAAATAATCGCGGGTCGCGCTCAACAAGAACTTCGTCAGGCGGCCGAAATCGTCTTCCAGCGCTTGTTCGTTAAAGGGCACACCAGCCAGTTTAAGAAAATAGTACTTGAAATAATTCAGATCCCAGGCGATGGATTGGCGATCGAAGCTGGCACGCGGATAGCACACCTTGTAATTCAAATCGCGGCCAGCTTCGATCTGAAAACGCGGTAGAACAGCCACAACTTTGCGGTAGGCTTCAATCGCCTGGGGAGAAATCGTTGCGCCGGCACGATGGGTCGAGAGAAACTCAAAGAGCGTCGTGTTCCCCAGGTCTTCTTCGAGATAAGCCCCATGGCTCAAATCTTCGGCATAAATTTCCGGTACCGGCAGACCGTGCCGGCGAAAATGCCTGGAGAATTCGAGGAAGGCGACGTTTTCCTCGCGTACGTCGTACAGAATACCGATCGCACTGAAGTTTTCGCTGGCAAGCCGGATGATATTGCGCCCCGAGCCGCCGAGTTGACCCTGCAGCGCCTGCATTCGCGCGACTGGCATGTGGAAGTGCTGCTCAAAAAGCTTTTTGAGAACTTCCATGAAAGTGACTTCCAGCGATTCCGCTTTGGCAAATTAAGAGAACTGACTATTTTCTAACATCGCTGATTCTATGCCCAACGCTATGGGGAACGCATGCGTATCCTGAGGTTTTTCGTTCGTATAACGCGGTCAATGAGTGCAATAGCGATTTATCGCCAGTTGAGGTTGTTTCTGCATTGCGAACGGTTGAGCACCGGTCCGCTCGTGGTTATTGCACGACCCGAAATAGCTCTGTTCCAGGCAATATCAACACCACCGGAAAATCAGCCCAATGTGTTGATCCGTGAGGCACTATTATCTGTTCCATGGACGGGAGAACCTATACATGCGACGATTGGTCCTGCAAACGTGCTTCAGTTCAGCTATATGGTCCGAGCGCAAGATTCTGAAATGTGACTGAACATCTAGACACACCCCTTAAGACCCCGCTTCGGAAAGGCCTTCTCCGATCCTTCTTTCGATGGATTGTCCTCGGAGTCGCGCTTCTTTGGTCGCTGGCTTTGCTGATCCTCGTGACTGCGCGGTGGATCGACCCACCGACCACCGCGGTGCATATGGAGCGCCGCTTGCAGGCCTGGATTCACCACACGCCGTATCACGAACGATATACATTTGTTCCGCTGAGCCAAATCTCGCCCGATTTCCAGCATGCTGTCATCGCCGCAGAAGACGCGCGCTTTTACCAGCATCATGGATTCGATTGGCACGCGATACAAATCGCTGCTGAAGACGATATGGAAGGCGGCCGCATTCGCGGAGGGTCCACCCTTACGCAACAACTGGTAAAAAACCTGTTCTTCGGAACGGGCCGCTCGATCCTCCGCAAGGGCGCCGAGTTCACACTGGTCCCGGTGGCCGAATTGGTCTCTCGGCAAGCAGCGCATTCTGGAGCTCTACCTCAACGTGGTCGAATGGGGCCCCGGTGTTTATGGTGCGGAGGCGGCGTGTCGTTACTACTACCGAACCTCGGCCCGGAATATCGACCGGGAACAGTCGGCTCGACTCGCCGCAATTCTGCCGTTGCCGCTGAAACGACGGCCCGATCACATGAATCGCTACAGCGGGCTCATCCTAGAGCGGATGCGCCAAATGGGTTGGTAAAAGCCAATCCCGGTGACCCACTCCCTGCCAAGGCGGCGAAGCCCCCTTCTTTAGCTTGCTTTCTCCTCTTCGTCGCGCCTTCGGATCGCGGCTCCTTCAGGGTCGGTTAAGATGTCGACCCACTTCGGGTCAGGCGAGGCCTCGGCATCGTAGTTGTCGTGCCAGTTCCACCACTTGTACGGCGGCGTCTGAGGGTAACCCTCTGGCGAGTCCTCCCAAGTTTCCTGACGGCCGAGCGGCGTGATGTCGAGGTAGCTCCAGATCGTCCCCATCGCCTCGTCGCCACGGCTGTTGATGAAGTATGTGCGGAACACCCTCTCGCCGTCGCGGAAGAACACGTTGTGGCCGTGCCATTGATCGACGCCGAAGTCCACGTCGAAGCTGTCGGTCATGGTGTACCAGGGCATCTCCCAGCCCATCCGCGCCTTCAGGCGCGCGATGTCCGCCTGCGGCGCGCGTGAGGCGTAGGCAAGGGTGGTGTCGCGGGCGTTCAGATGGGCGAGATGGCCGACCTGATCGGCGCCCAGGGAGCAGCCGCGGCAGGCGTGCTCGGGCCAGCCGAACACCCCGGGCTCGAAGAAGGCGCGATAGAGGATCAACTGCCTGCGGCCTTCGAACAGGTCGAGCAGGCTAACCTTACCCTTGGGCCCCTCGAACTCGTACTTCTTCTCCACCGCCATCCACGGCATCCGTCGGCGCTCGGCGGCCAGCGCATCCCGGGAGCGAGTCAAGGCCTTCTCCTTCACGAAGAGCTGCTGGCGCGCATCCTCCCACTCCTGCTGCGACACGACCGGGGGTGTCTTCATCGCGAGATGCCCTTTCCCGTGTTCCTTGTCTTTCTCTTTGTTCGTCGGCATTTTCATTTCTCCTTGTTATTCAGATTCGGGACGGTTTCTTCGGCTCCGTTCTTTTTGCGAGACACTTTCACAGCCAATGCTGCTAGACCACCGGTAGAAACCGCCCCGGCGACGACTAATCCCATGGTTGCCAAACAGAATGGACACATCGTGCACCTCCTCGGTGGCCTACCTAACCGTTAAGCCGCCTCTATAGGGATGACGGGTAGGATGCGGCCATTTCGACAGAGGAAAAAAAACTTAACGCGATAGCGGATAGATAATTATTGCACGCCGGGCTGTGGCCGGTGATCGGTAGCTCCGATGGTCGTCAATTTCCCAATAGCCCGTCATCCGAGTAGTAATCGATCACTTCTTCTGAGCCGACTTCTGGTGACCAATGGGTTGTGGCACGGCGACCGTCCAGCAGCCCGGCCTTTGCAAGGACCGGGGGCGGACCTCCACAGCAGCCACCGAGGCTGCCGGGCAGCGAGCTGCCCAATCGAGCGCTGCGTCGAGCGAGGGCAGTTCCAGAATTGTGAATCCCCCAAGTTGCTCCTTGGTATCAGCGAAGGGACCATCCTGCACACGCCGTTTTCCCTCTTTAAGTCGCACCGTGGTCGCTGTCTCCGGCGCTTCAAGGGGATCGCCGCCAACGTATATGCCGGCATCGACAAGAGCCTTGTAGTACGCCCGCCAGGCACCGGTGTAGGGGTCGCTTCCGTCACTCTTTCGTGCTGCAAAAGCTTCAGGGGACTCGTAGATCAGCAGAGCGAATTGCATCACTTTTTCTCCTTTAGCATTTTTGAGCGTCTTTCCGCTCCTAAACACATGACGGACGAGACGCGCCCATTCGACAGATTTCAGGAAATTTCGAGAAATTTCAAGCGGGCACCGGCGAATTGTGGCACTCCACTCCAAAGGGCGGTTATTTACTAAGGGTTCGGGGCGGATTTGAAAGTCCTGAGACACCTCGCGCAGAGGTGCCTGAGCGGTTACTTCGAGCGAAACCCATCTGTAATGGGGAGTCGGCTTATGGGAAGTAATCGAGATGGCTCCCGGCTGATGGGTTGCCGACTATACATGCTCGATCAGCACACTTCGGCCTGGTAGCTGTTAGTTTGCGGGCCCAGCAAACAGCAGCAGATTCCCATCCGGATCCTTGACGACGAAATTCCTGGCGCCCCAAGGCTGCTTTTTCAGCGTCTGGTGAAAGGCAATACCAGCGGATTGAAACTCAAGAAACAGCAGCTTGATCTCCTCCGCTGTAGCGACGGTCATAGAAACCGACAACAGTTCCTCCCGATCGCGGACCGCCCACTCGATTACTGATCGCGCGACGCACCTTAGATTGAGACGCGCCGCGTCGCGACCCACTTGTGCATAGTAGGGAGGTCTGCCGTAACTGAATACAAGCGAAAAGCCCAACTTCTCACGGAAAAATTCGCATGATCTCTTGATATCGGTGACGAACAGTTGCGGCTCTGCACTGACAATCGTTGCTTTGGATGGCGATGATTTCACCTTGAGCGACGTGGTCGAAAGTCCATTTTTCAGGGCTTGCCAACTACCGAAGCCTTGCTGTCTTGCGACCATTTCTTGCGCATCGCTGAGCTTAAAGCTCGCCGCAAGAATCTCGGAGTCGGGCATATTCAGGAAACGAGGCAAATGCCCGCGGATTTGTGCGGCGACGGGATAGTGGCGTTCGCGATGCCACCGCAATATGAGCTTGGCTTGCTTTTTGAGGTTCTCTAGATTGGGCATGCAGGCCTCCACGATGAGATCGTAGGTGGGCATTGCCCTTCGGCGACGTGCCGTTGCATCCTACATGCGCTGATTGCAGTATCTGCGACGGTGTCAATAGTTGTCAATTGAGAGCGACGTCGCGCTACAAGTTGTTGGGCCGCACCTACGCATTTTTGTGTAGCACGGGCTACTCTGACGCAACCAGATTCGGTAAGGGTTGCCGACAAACCGGAAGCTGAAGACATCGTGCGCGCTCACTTGTAGCCTGGTCGACTAGACTATCGGAAGGCATCGCCATGAAGTCCCCCCGTTTTCTGTTGTTCGCTACCACCGCGCCGGCAGCGACCAGCCTTGGGCAGGACCAACATTTTCCGCGTCCATGCCCGCGACCATGTTGCAATAGCAACATTATTATGTTGTAATAGCAACATCGAGGTGGTGAGCCATGAACGAGGCCCTGGATGCGATCTTCCAAAGGCGAGCGGTTAAGGTCTTTGAACCCGTTGACATTTCCGAAGGACTGCGTGAGCAAATTCTCAATGCAGCCCGCCATGCCCCCTCAAGCTTTAACAGCCAGCCCTACAAGTTTTATTGGGTGGGGTCCGGGGCAAAAAAGGCCGCGGTGGCGAAACTGTGCCTCGGGCAGAAGCCCGCGGAAACCGCCTCCGCATTGGTCGTGGCCGTTGCCGACCTCGGTTCGCTGTCTACCACGGCGCAAGGCCAGTTGGAGTGGATGCGCAGAAGCAACTTCGGCGAAGAAAAACTTCGCGACTACGAGCGGAAAGCAAAGATCGGCCGGATCCTGTTCATGCCAGGGCCATTCGGAATGTTTGCTGCGATCAAACGGGCCTTCTTCCGGCTGCTAAATCTGCGGATGGTGATTGGGATGCCGCCCCTCTCCCGGCGGGACTTGTTCAAGTGGGCGACGAAGAGTACATCGTTGGCTTGCCAGAATCTGATGATCGCTGCCGAAGCGCTGGGAATGAACACCTGTCCGATGGAAGGCTTTGACGGCCGCAGGCTTTCTCAATATCTGGGGTTGTCCGGCCGGCACCACGAGATTGTGATGGTGATTGCGATCGGGAGGAAATCGCGTGCCCACAATGAGCCACCGCAGTGGCGAAGACCTCTCGATGCCACGGTGACCGTCCTATGAACATCCTCCCTAGGAAAGAGGTTCCCGATGACATTCTGAAAGACTCGGTACTCGCCCATATCGCAGCGGCGTATTTCTCGGTGGGAAAGAGACTAGAGCGAAAAACCCAGTGCTCGGCGACACGCGGCTTTATCCTGTCGACATTGCGTGGCGGAACGACGCTGAATCAGAATCAGATCGCCACGTTGCTGGGTTTCGACCGGACCGTCGTGCACCGGGCTATCAAGTCACTGGCCAAGGAAAGACTCGTGTCGGAGCACAGGGCAAAATCGCGCAGAGCAATTGGAGTCCAGCTGACGGCCAAAGGAAGGAAGTACCGAGAACGGCTAATCAAAGCTCGGGTGACCGCCGATGAGAGTATCCGCCGGCAAATGACCTCGGAGGAGCGCGAGACGCTTCTTCGGCTTCTGAAGCTAGTTGCGGAATGTGAGTTCTGATCGACGGTTTACCTTAGGCCCATATGGACAAGACCGGCAAGGCAAGTTGACGTAACCAGGCGATAGCGCTCAAAACCACACGCAGGGGTCAATGCGTGTAACGGCGATTTGTCGTCAACCACATCCCGGCGAAAATTATCATAAACCTTTGTGGGCGTGCAGCTGCGGGTAGTGTTATCTACTCTTTCTTGTTCTGATTGCCTGCCCCGTGCATGCTCCCATCCAAGGGGCAAAACGTGGGTGGCTGGGTATTATCCACGCGATGGTGGATTGGCTTCAGGGTCTTCAAGTACGCAAAAATTCCCGCTAGGTCTTGGTCCGTCATATTACCCAGTACTGACCACGGCATCGTCTTGTTCAGTTCGCGGGTTCCAACTGCACCAGTCCGCATGGCGCTGATGAACGTGGCCTGATCGTAATACGGGATTCCCGAAGGATCCGGCGTGAGATTTGTACTTGCGACCGTTCCCCAAGGCGCCTGCACAACCTGTCCTCCGGAGAACTCCAGCCCTGGTATCGGCACGTGGTGCTTGTCTACGGGGGTGTGGCAATCTGTGCAGCCGATCAGGTTCACGAGAAATCTTCCCCGCTTCACCGGATCAGAAACATCGGGCGACGCAACCGGTTCCGTAATAGGCTGTGGATCGTTCTGCATGATGTACTTCACCGGGAAAATAATTTCGGTCTTCGGTACGGGGTTCTTGACCGGCGGCAAGGTTCGCAAATAGACAATGATCGAGGCCAAGTCTTCATCCGGCATATTTCGGTAATGGGTGAACGGCATGATCCCGAAGAGGGCACGCCCGTCATGGCCAACGCCCTCGCGAATGGCGCGTGCCAGCATGTCGTCGCTCCAATCGCCGGCACCGCTCTCCTTATCAGGGGTGAGATTCGGCGCAAAGACCTTGCCAGGGAGGTCGGTATAAGGGAGCTGCTGCCCGGCGCCAGTCATCCCCTGAAGAATCGGATCATCACGCTTACTCCAGTCATGCGGTGAGTGACAATACAGGCACCCGATTGAGTTCGCCAAATACTGTCCGCGTTGCAGCCGTGCAGGTGTGGCGTCGAAGGTACGAGAGGTCAATGGTCTCGAACGCGGACCGAGAAACGCTCGTGGCCCGAGCACCTTCACCCCACCCACTCCGATAACAACAATCAGAACGATTACCACGACGAGCACGCTTCTCAAGCCCAACTTCATGCGAGCCTCCGAATTAAAGGCATCATAATTGCACCTAGAAGCCGAGTTCAAGAGCAGACGAAACGTCAGTTGTCGCTGTCACGCGCTTACACTCGCTGAAGGAATTGACGGACCGGGGTCAATGAGTGATATCACGATTTATCGCCAATTGACGCGTAAGCTTTTTCCAGCCCCCATCGTTCAGAGGTTTTTCATATCGAAGAGTTCCCGAGAATTGAAACCAACGCTGTAGAGAAAAAGAAAGTGCGGAGTCCATCCACTCCGCACGAGGGCTTAATCGGGTTGAGCGCTAAGGCGCGACTACGCTGCTTTTGCGACTTTGCTCCGCAGTGATCTGAAGCCCGCGCGCACCTCTTCTGAAAAGAGCTTCGGCTGTTCCCAGGCCGCAAAGTGCCCGCCCTTGGGGAGCTTGTTGTAATGGATCAGTTTGGGATACGCGCTTTCTGCCCAATTGCGCGGACATTGATAGAGCTCGTCAGGGAACGCGCTCACAGCAACCGGGACAGACACGCCCTTGACGCTGAAATAGGCAAATTTATTCTCCCAGTAAAGCCGTGCTCCGGAAAGCGCCGTGTTCGTCAGCCAGGTGATCGTAATGTTATCGAGGACATCGTCTCGTGAGAGACCTTCGGTCTGCCCGTCAAAGACGCGCGCGATCAGCGCATAACTCCACGCATCGTGGTCCAGAAAATAGGCGGCCAGGCCGACGGGGGAATCCGCGATTCCATACAACGTCTGCGGTCGCAACCCCATCTGGTAGCCGTAGGCGACGCCTTTGCTGTACACGAATTGGAGCCTCTCGAAGGCAGCCTTTTCGTCGTCTGAGAAACCGGACGGCATCGGCGCGCCGGACAAAACCGCTCGATAAATATCCGCAGGAACCGCGCCGGGCATGTTGGTGTGAATACCGAGAAGTTCGGGCGGCGCCTGCACGCCCATCAGATCGGTGATGACCGCGCCCCAATCACCGCCTTGTGCCACAAATTTTGAGTAGCCGAGCCGCTTCATCAACATGGCCCAGGCACTCGCGATCCGTTCAGGGCCCCAGCCGGTCGTCGTCGGCTTGCCTGAAAAGCCGTAGCCCGGCATTGACGGGATCACCAGGTCGAACGCATCGGATACGGTGCCGCCATGCGCCGTTGGATTGGTCAACGGATCGATGATCTTCATCTGTTCGATGATCGAGCCGGGCCATCCGTGCGTAACGATCAGCGGCAACGCATTTGCATGTTTCGAACGGACGTGGATGAAATGAATGTCGAGCCCATCGATCTCGGTGATGAACTGCGGCAGGGCATTCAGTCTTGCTTCAACCTTGCGCCAGTCGTATTCCGTCGCCCAATAGCGCGCGAGTGCCTGAGTGGTCGCGAGCTGCACGCCTTGCGATGCATCTGTAACCGTTTCTCGTTCGGGCCACTTTGTTGCCTTGACGCGTGTGCGCAATTCTGTGAGCTCCGCTTCCGGAACATCCGCATGAAACGGACGAATCGCATTCTTGTCAGCTGTCTGCTTGCTGCCTTGCTGTGTAGAGGCTGCTTGGGTCATGCTGTCCTCCTTAGAGTAGTTTGTATTCTTTAGTTCAACGCCCTGATTTCTTCGGACAAGCCGGGAAACAAACGGTTAACCACAACGCATGACCTTTTCTGACCTCTTCCGAGGTTTGGAAGGCGCAAATCAGCAGAATCCGGATTGAAACACCCTAGAGGACAATCGCCAACATGTGCCATCCGGTAAACACTGTAGTTTGTCAGGCTGGCTGTTGAAATCAGGCGATTTCACTCTTTGAGAATTGACCAACTACAGGTCAACGAGTGAAATCGGGATGTTTGAACAGTTACGCTCGAATCCAGCCTGTTTCGATTACCGTTCTGCGGCGGTATGGTTCACACCGATCCACCCATGGAGAAAAAGGCGCCTATAAATCCCCAGTAAGCGAGGACGGGGATATTGGTCAGCACGCAAATTGTACCCGCGACCTTGCTGCCTGTGCTGAACGCAAAAACGCCGATCCCAATGCCGATGACCCCGATGGTTGCCAACAGCCACACGCCCGTCAGAAAACCCGGAAAGTCTGGCATATAGTCCGTGTAAGGAAGGACAGCACAGGCAGGGCCAACAAGAGAAGCGATTCCGGCTGCTATGGTGATTGGGGTCGATGCCGGTCTCCACTTCTTCGCGAGCCATCGGCAAAACAGTACCTCAACGATGAGGGCTGCAATCAAGACCACGATAATGCTGTGAGCGAGCACAACAGTGGAAGTTTATGCGAAGGGGCACCAGCTGTGTTGACAAAATGGGGGTAGCCTTCTGGGGTGCAAAGGGCGGTACAAGCTGCTGCCAACTGACATCTCGCGCCATGTCCGAATGTGCGACCGGAGGCCAACTTCTGTTAACAGGCGTTTACACTCGTTGACCGCCCTCGAACGCGCCCCATAACGCCGGTGGAGAAGGGGTGTGACAGTTTTACCGTCCTCTCCTTCAACCCCGTCAACGCGATGGGGGGAGCACATGACGGGACGGAATATGCACCCCGGACGTGTAGTGCCAGCCTAGGCCCTGATTACGACAGTCACTTTCCGTTGCGGGAAACGCGCGCAAGAATGTGCTTGGGTTCGATTCGGACGGCAGGTGGCGCTATGAAGAGGATTTCAACGCCGTACACGTTTTCTTTCAAACTTCTCCCATTTCTATTTTTTGGCTTTGTAGGTTTTTTCCTTTTTTTGATCCTGATCAACGGGGTTTACAAAAAAGCTCCGATGTTTCTTGTTGTGCCGTGCGTGATGCTGGTCTTCGGCTACCAGTGGTGGAAGACGAGCGTTCGGGATCTTGCCGATGAGGTCGATGACTGCGGTGATTATCTCCTGGTCAAGAAGCGCGGCGAGGAGGATACGGTGTTGCTCTCTAACATCATCAACGTCAACTTCTCGACCGCCCGAGATGGCGCGAATGGGCGCATCACTCTAACGCTCGCGTCGCCAGGAAAGTTCGGGACAGAAGTGACGTTTGCCCCACCCCCACACATCTACCTAAGTTTTCCCCGCAGGAATGAAGTTGCCGAGGATCTGCTTGCCCGGGCTTATAAGGCGAGATCAGCGAACGCAGTCTAGTCCCAAGTGTCGGCACCTTCTTGCTGGCCAATCCGCAAAACCCTCGAAAGAGCGCCGAGCCCGACCTCTCCATCCTGAAAGGAGGCCGAGGTATCTGTTTCATTTTACGCACATTGTCGTTCGCTACGAGTAACTGTCGAAACCAGGCGTTTACATTCAAAACCCCCAGCGCAGGACTCAATCAGTGCAATCGCGATATTTCAACGGTCTGACCTGGAGCCACAACCGTAAAATCGGCTGTGGGAGGCCCTGAGCGGCAACGCGGCAAGGGTATGGATTATCAGAACGCTCAGATCGCAGAGATTTACGACCTCGTTAACCCGTGGGCTCAGGATACCGACTTCTACCTCTCCCTCGCCGGACCGCGCCCCTGTGGTGTCCTCGACATAGGTTGCGGTACGGGCATGCTCTGCTGTGCCCTCGCCGAACGTGGTCACCGGGTGACGGGTGTTGATCCGGCAGCGGCGATGCTGGCGGTGGCCAAAAGCAAACCTCACGCGGAACGAGTTGAGTGGGTCGAGTCTTCTGCGCAGAGCTACAAGGCGCACCGGCGCTTCGACCTGATCGTCATGACCGGACATGCTTTCCAAATCCTGCCTACCGACGCCGATGCGCTGGCGGTCTTGGAGACCATGCGTGGCCATCTCAAGGAGCGCGGCAGGGTTGCGTTTGAGACTCGCAATCCGCGCGTGGATTGGGCAGGCGAGTGGGCGGCGCGGCCGCCTTTGGTCCGCATGTTGCCCGGCGGACAACTTCTCGAGACGTTGGAGATCACTGGCCAGGACGGGGAATTCATCTCGTTCCAGACTTCCTACCGCTTTCCGCACGTGACGCTGACCACGCGCAGCACGCTGCGGTTTCCATCGCGAGAACATGTAGAGGTCCTGATCTCCCGCTCGGGCTTGGTGGTCCGGGACGTCTTCGGAGACTGGGATGCTGGCCCGTTCGAGGCCGCACGCTCGCGAGAAATCATCTTTATCGCGGAGATCGCCGCGTGACCACGCCGCTCGGAAGTAACTATTGTGAACAGGCGTTAGCACTCATTGACCCGTGAACCGGGGTTGTTAGTGCTTTCATCCGACAATAGTTGTGCAAACAGGAAGTTGGCAACCACGAGTCACTCCAATTGAGCACTCGGAAGCGGGCACCCTCCGTAGTGCCGCGATCGAAGCCCTGATTGTCACGCTGCGAAAATTATGGCGCTCTCACAACCATAGCGTGAGAATATATCAGTGTTGCCGCAAGCCCCGATTGTGGATTTTTCCTTGGCCCTCACAGAATCAATGCCCCACCATGAGGAAACGCCTCGGACACAATTGCGCTCGCTCGCTGTAGATTCGTATACGTTTGGAGGCTGCATAGCCGAGACTCTTCACTCTCGTACAGACTTCGGTTGATGGGCTGCCACTCTGGCTGGTCATGATGCCACCTGCGCTTTTCATGGTTACTTCTTGAGACCGAAGAATCTTTTCCGGATGAACGAATGTACTTTCAGTTAACAACCTCGTTAAACTTTTGTCAGCGACGAAGCTCACGACCAGAAGTGATGTTCGGGCCGCGCACTCCCGGTTGAGGGCAAAGCGGGAGTAATTCCAGGGTCGATCACGCTATCGCTTTCCGGCTGGCCGCCAATCGGGCAGTTATTGCATGGCGCTCGAATTGGAAGTCTGAAACGCGGACCACTTCTATGCACGGTGCTGGGTGATGGAAGTCACAGACAGGGAGTTCGAAAATATTTTCGAATATCAGAGGAAGGAAGGTAAAAACTGAATACTGCAAACTGCGCCCGACTCCCTTAGAGGGCGAGGGCATCTCGCCCAGCCGCCGCTCGACGGCCAGGAGTCGGGCTCAGTGTTGCCGGGCCGAATATTCTTATCTGTCGTAAATAGCCGATAGCATGCATTGAGAATTGGCCGTCCGGGTCAATGAGTGCTATGGCGATGTTACGCCAGCTGCGGATAGGTTCCGGGTTGCCGGCCATCCGGGGGGTAATCGCTCCCATGCGGCTCAGTTTAATCATGCCGCCAATTCGTTGCGCCTGCCTACATGCACTTTTGGATTCCTGGACCCAAGAAAAGAGTGTCTCCTTGAAAGTGCGGCTCTAAAATTGAGCAATGAACTCCATGATTTCGAGACAACTTGAGCTGAGGGCAAGGGCGCGAGCGCTACTGAGTGCAGGTCTTGTTTGTGTGGCTTCCTTGTTAGGGTTCGGGCAGATGCAGCCCTCGACGAATCGATCGAAGCCCTTTGGCCCTGACTCCTGTGGTCCGGCAGATCCTGCTTACATCCGCGCGGCAAACGAAACAGGCGGAGTACCGATGTTTTTGCAACGCTCCGAAGCAACCAAAGCCTTTCACTTAGTGCGCGAATCAACGAGGAACAACGTGTCAACGGTACTGTGGGCAACCGGAACGCTCAACGGCCAACCAAAAAACGTCAGAATTCCCGTGGACTCAGTGACCCAGAGAATTACATTCACTTTTTCGGTAGATACAAAGGGCAACGCGCTCAAGCTCACGCAACCTTCCGGGGGAGCAGTCACGGAGGGTATGGCAAGCACAGAGGTCACGGAATTGAATTGCGGCCGCATTGTCACGGTGAGTTCGCCAGAAGCGGGAGAGTGGCGCGCAGAGATTACGGGCACAGGCCGGTACTGGCTGGAGGCTAAGGCGCAGAGTGATATTTTCTTCATCAGCGCCGAATTTGTGGAGAGAGGAGGGCGTCCCGGTCACCAAGGACTGTTCCAAATACAGGGGGAGCCTGTCACAGGAACGCCGGCCATGCTGGACGTCTCCCTCTCTGCCAACGCGATGGGGACCAACGAATTCTACTTGGTTACTGAAGAGGGCGAGACCATTCAAAAGGTGCAAATGCACACAGTGAATTCCGACCGCGACTCTCTTGAGTTTGTCGGAACCGCTGACCTTCCGGCCCAGCCGTTCCGTCTTGCGGTGAAAGGAAGCGACTCAAATGGCAAACAATACCAGAGATTTTTTTCGAATTTATTTCACGTGGAGAGCGTGCAGGTCTCCCCAGCACGGCTGGACTACGACGAGTTGTCTCCAGGGGGCACCAAACGGGTTGCGTTCACCGTACGAAACCTCGGCGTCCCACATACGTTCAAAATCACAGTGACGGACGCGCATCAGTTCGTGGGCAAGGTAGAACCGAGGGAGCTGACATTAGGAGCGGGGGGGACCGGAACCGTCCAGGTGGATTTAACTGTGCCGCAGGGAACAGCGCCGGGTGTGGGAGACAATGTTGTGTTCGTTGCTACAAGCGTCGCGGGGCCAGCCACGTCAAACTTCAGTATTGTGCACTTTTCGGTTTCCTCGGCCGCAAGTCAGAACCTTCGTTGATTCGGAATTGCAGCATGCCTGGGACGAGTGTGCCAGTTCCCGCTGATGAGCGGATAAATCGGCGGTTTGACTTCATTGGTGGATAACGGGCTATTCGGAAGTCAATTGTTGTAACAGGCGATTTCACCCATTGAGAATTGGCCGTCCGGGTCAATGAGTGTTATGGCGATTTTTCGACAGTTATTTGCTGGCAGACTGGGAAAATCGACTGAGTGATAACCAGATTGTAGCCAGGCGCGACCAAGCAGAAATCACTCTTTTCTTTTCACTGCGCTCGCTGTAGTGGCGGCTGCTTCCACGTGCCGTCGAGCGCGGCTGGCTTGGGCCAATAGAGACGTAGGAACATAATGAATGGCCCGCTTGGAGCGGGCAACCAATTGGATTCCTTGTCTGTTCCTGGTGAATCGTGCCGAATGTAAAGCGTGAGTCCGCCATCCGCGTCTCGCTTTAGAGTCGGTAACATCGGCGAATTGATGAGGTACCGGTTCAGGGGATTCGGGACAAGCAGGCTGGATGGCAGTTCGTACATGGTCAGCGACCAGAAGGCATTGACGGGCGGCAATTGGCCCGGCGCGAAGCGCAAAGTGTAGCGGTTGGCTCCGTCCAGCTTCTGCCCGCTCGCATCCACGGCATAAACCGGGTACATGGCCTCCTGCTTGGAGTTGCCGTAAATGCCGAGCACGGCTGCGGCCATGCGATAAAGGTAGTTATTTTTCAAATACTCGCGCGTGCCGAAGGCGTCGCCAGAGGTCACTCTCCCTTCGTCAAACTGCTCCTTTAACTGGGCGAATGACTGCCATGCGTCAGCCATGCCGCCCTGGACAGCCTGCTTCATTTCGGGAGAAAGCTTGTTCGGGTCGAAGCTTTTTCCAGCACCGATGTTCAGCTTGGCGAACCGTTCCATGAGTTGCTTCTCGGACGAATGAGTGGGACAGAACTGCAAGACGAAGTTCAGGATGTTGAAAAACTCCAGCGACGTACGCTCTTCATCTGGGGTGAGCGGCTTGATGAACTAAATCGTCGGAGCGGCAGGAGGCGCGGGTTTCGCTAGGAACTGCGAAAGTGGCTGCACCTTGTAGCCCGCTTGTATCTTCTTCACATTATCGAGGTCGCTGGCGTTGAAAAGCTGTGTGCGAAAACCGGCGAGGACGAATTCCGTCTCGCTGCGAAGCACTTTCTTGATGCTCGGCGGTTGATTGCCCTTCCAGTCCGGACCAGCGACGAGGAAGCTGCCGCCGTCGTTGCCTGTGGTGCGGCTGCCGATGTAGTCGAAATTGAAGGTATAAAGGTCGATTAACTGCACCGAGAAATACCTTTTCTTCTCAAGAGCTGGCACGGTGATGACGATCGGCTCGGCCCGAAGGTCTAGACCGGCGAAGGAGTAGGGCGTGTCCGAGTTGGGGCTTTGAATCGCTTTGTCGTCGGGCGTGAATACGCGCGCGACGTTGCGGATATGGATCCAAGGCTTTGAACTCGGGACCCCCGGTAAACGAAGAAGGAGTACAGGATGCGATAGCCGCCACCAACGGAGAATCCGTAGATATAAGCCTCCTTCGCGATGGCACGAGCTTCGACGGGCGACAGCTATCGGTCGCTTTGCACTGGATGAGACGCGAGAGGAATAAGAGTGAGCACTGGGAGCCGGCTGTTCTCACCTGGAGCTTTCCTTTCGCCATGAGTTGAGCTTAAAATCGGAATTATATTCTGTGATGTTAGAACAGGAGTTTACACTCATTGACACTGCCCGATCTCGGGTCAAATGAGTGAAATTTCGCTCTTCCCTGAGTGCACGCGGCAGTGCGCTCGAAAACTGCTGATACAGCCGAGATTGTTTAGAGATGGCGATTTTTCGCCAGCTACGCTGCTCGCTTCGGTTCCATGCACCTTGCGCACCCGCACTTGAAATCCGGATCGCCAGGAAGCACCACATGGCCACACTGTTCGCAGATGAACCAGTCTGGCTTTTGCAGCATCGGCCTGAACTGGTCGGCTAGAAGGCAATAAGGGCAGCGAACCACCTGCTCAGACATCTGAGATCCTTTGCTACCAATCAGAGGTAGTCTAGACTGTTTTTCGGGGAATTTCGATCCAGTGGGAGCGTAATGGCGACATTACGCCGACTGACACCGGGCAAGACAGTGTGCGCTTGATAGCGGAGAAACTGGAACTAGCGACCAACGGACCCTGTTTTCCACAACCATCCGGTGTATTCTGTGTCGAGACCAGCCTACTAATCCAGCCGAAGTAAATCCCGCGGACATCGAGCAAAGCAATAGTGCCTGGTTCCTGTATGGCTGGAGTGGTAAAAAACTGGCCCGCACCTAACCCAGAACTTCCTGCGCTGGATTCTCCCGGTTTCCCGCTGCCCGAGAGGAAGGGTTCAACGGAAGCAGTTGCTCCCTGCAATCCCGAGGCGATCTTGTCAGATTTGCGCGCTCTGGCGGCCGCCGCGCCCCGCGACCCTGACAGGATTTTGGGGGCGATTGCCCGAGCCGCACAATCCCTAACCAGTGCCAGCGGAGCAGCAGTCGCCATGCAGCGCGATGGAGCTGTCATCTGCCTGGGCAGCAGTGGGGAGACAGCCCCTGCACTCGGAACTCGTCTCGGTGTTGATTCGGGCATCTCCGGCGAATGCTTGCGTACGGGAAAGACCCTGCGTTGTGACGATACCAACACAGATTCTCGTGTAGACCCTGAGGTTTGTCGACGGTTCGGCCTGCGATCCATCGTGGTGGTGCCTCTGCATGAACAGGGTGAAACTGTCGGAATAATGGAAGCCTTCTCCACCCGGCCCCACAGCTTCACTGAAGGGCATATAGAATCGCTGGCGCGCTTGGCCAAGCTCGCAGAGACATCTGCCGCCCCGGCAGATGTGGTGGCTCCAGACTCCCAAACCCTGTCCCAACTCCGTGCCATGGCGCGGGAAACGGAAGTTGTACCTCAGGTTGCACGCTGGCAGCGTTACCGGATAACCGCCGTCGTTGGGATGATGCTACTTCTGCTTTCGGTTTTGGGTTGGCGGGTGTGGCATGACTCAGCGAAAGAGGTTCCCAACAGCCAACAACTTCCGACAGCGAAGATCGCCCGACCTATCACAAGTGCCGAAGCTCCAGCGGTCACGTCCGAGCTGGTTGATCTGAGCAATCCGAACAATGAAGTCTCCACTCGTCGGAGGGTGCATCATGTTGCCGACGAAACGGCAGATTCTGTGACACGTTATCGCATTGTGCCAAACGTGGTTGATCGAAGCTCCACGTCAGCGGCAGCCTCTCCGGTTGAAGCGCCTCCTGCGCCAAAGATCGTTGCCTCCGCCACAAGCACCGATGGGATCCGGAGCTTACTTTCAGTTCCGGCCACATTGCCTAACTTGACCCGCTCGGTCTCAGGATTTTCGGGCGGAGTTCTCGTTCACAGGGTGTACCCGGTTTACCCGCCACAGGCACTTAACATGCGTATTGCGGGAACCGTGGTTGTGCAGGCGACAATCGCGGAAGACGGAAGCGTCCGCGACCTCAAAGTAAAGAGCGGGCACCCTGCCTTGGCTCAGGCCGCCATCGACGCAGTCAAGCATTGGCGTTACGATCCATTCCTGATGAACGGCAGGCCCTTTCAAAAAGAAGTGGATATCTCCATCAACTTTAAGTTGCCCAACTAGGTTTTGTCGCTGCCACGCTTTCTCAATCAGGCGGGGAACGCGTCTCCCGTACGCAGTCAGATTCAGCATAGCGCGAAAGCGAAGATTGACGGTTTCCATGCGCGACCACCACTAGATGTTGTAAACAGATGGGATGAGAAGGCCGGTCTCCGACGGGATGCGATGCGCTGCCAAGTTATCGACGCACTCGAAGGCGAATCCGTTATCATGAAACGCTTATGGCCATCTACCTGGTTACCGGGGTTGCGGGGTTCATTGGATCGGCGCTGGCGCGGGCGATTCTGGCGCAGGGCGACGAAGTGCGGGGAGTCGACAATCTTTCCACGGGCAAGAAGGAGAATCTTGCGGAGATCATAAGCCGCATCGACTTCCGCCAGGCCGACTTGCTGGACCTGGACACCGCCGTCCAGGCTTGCCGTGGGGTGGATTACGTTTTGCATCAGGCGGCGATCCCCTCGGTGCCGGTGTCGATCCTCGATCCGGTGCGCAGCAATCGCGCCAACGTCGATGCCACAGTCAACCTGCTGGTGGCGGCGCGCGATGCCAAGGTCCGGCGCGTGGTGTTTGCTGCGTCTTCCTCCGCGTATGGCGACACACCGACCTTGCCCAAGCGCGAGGACATGAAGCCCAGCCCGATTTCTCCGTACGCGGTGGCCAAGCTGGCCAGCGAGCACTACATGATTTCTTTTTTCCGGTGTTATGGCCTAGAGACGGTGTGCCTGCGCTATTTCAACATTTTCGGGCCGCGCCAGGACCCGGCATCGCCCTATTCAGGGGTGCTTGCCAAGTTCATCACCCAGATGTTGCGGGGAGAGCAGCCCACGATTTTTGGCGACGGCACGCAGAGCCGGGATTTCACCTACGTGGACAACGCCGTCTCGGCCAATCTGCTGGCCTGCCGCGCCCCAGCCCAGGAAGTGGCAGGCCAGGTGTTCAACGTGGCCACGGGCCGGCGCATTGACCTGAATGAGACTTTTCGCGTCCTACAAAAGCTGACGGGATATTCTGGCCCTGTGCACTATGAACCGGAGCGCTCGGGAGACGTAAAGCACTCGGTGGCCGATTGGTCGCTTGCTCAAAAGCATCTGGGTTACACACCCACTGTGGATTTTGAAGAAGGGCTGCGGCGAACCATCGCCTGGTACCGGAATTCCGCGCAACTTTCCGACCCGGTTGCTTCCAGGCAGTCTTAATCAAGGCAGAACGGCAAGTTCCACCCCATCAGCGAAACTGACCGTACTCAACCCAAGGGCGCCCGCCCCGAACACTTTAGTTTGCAAACTAGTGAGTCATCAACTGCCCTAGTCAGACCTGTGCCGGATTGGCTCGACGCGAAAGACTGGCAGAACCATGTCTCTCCCCCGGGTGGTTCTTGTTCTCTTTGGTATGGCCCTGGCTCTTGCAGGCGTAACACAAAACGCCACAGCAGTCTCGACATACGGAACGCTGGTTTGCACGCCCTCGACCGTGAGCTTCGGTAACGTTCCTGTTGGACAGTCGCAAAAATTGACCGCCCAACTATCGAATACCGGGGGCGTTACTTTGACAATCACTAAGATACTTATACAGGCTCAGTGGTTCCAAATGAGCAACCTGAGCCTCCCGGCCTCGATCGCCCCAGGCAAGACGATTCAATTCAGTGTCACGTTTTCCCCACAGGCCAACGCCGCTTCGGGTGGAACGATTGCATTTTTCAGCAATTACGCGTCAGACAGCGTCCTTTTCGTGACTCTTTCCGGAACCGGAACAACCGCCTCAGCTTTGACCGCCAACCCCACTAGTCTCAGCTTCGGCAGCGTCAAGGTGGGTACGAGTCTGACGATGTCGCAAACGGTGACCAACGCAGGTGGCTCGCCTCTTAGCATCAAGACAGCCGCTGTGTCGGGGAGCGGCTTCAGTGACAGCGGATTGAGTCTTCCCCTCGCGCTTACCGCTGGGCAAAGTTATACCTTCAATGTCATCTTTGCTCCCACGTCGACGGGTAGCGCAAGCGGAACACTATCCTTCACTCTCGGTTCCTCGGGTAACTCGGTGACAGTGCCCCTCTCAGGGACGGGAGCCTCGGCGGGCCAGCTGAGTGTGACTCCCGCGAGCTTGAGCTTCGGGAATGTTGTGGTGGGCGCGACCGCGTCCACCCCCGCCACTCTCAGCGCAAATGGAACGAGCGTGATTGTCAAGTCGGCGACCCTGAGTAGCTCGGAGTTCAGTCTCAGCGGAATCTCGTTCCCGGTCACGGTGGCAGCGGGAAAGAGTGTTTCGTTCAGTGTGAACTTCAAGCCACAGGCCAGTGGAGGCGCGTCGGGCACTATTTCGTTCACCAGTTCCGCCTCGGGCGCAGCAGTGAGCGAAGTCGTCTCCGGCACTGGGACAGCGGCATCGCAGCACCAGGTGGTTCTCTCGTGGAAAGACAGTGGGTCCGCAGTTACGGGTTACAACGTATACCGTGCCAATGCCTCCACGGGTCCGTTCTACAGAATGAACTCGTCACTGGATTCCACCGTCAGCTATACGGACACGACGGTGCTCAGCGGCACGACCTACTACTACGCAACGACGGCCGTCTCCGCCGGCGGAATGGAAAGCACATATTCGGCGCCGGTAAAGGCGGTTATCCCGAGCCCGTAAAGGGACGCGAAGGCGCCTCCGACTCTCCTCTCTCTGTTTCCTGCTTCTCTGAGAAGCAGGGCTGCAAACCTTTGAGTTTCGTGCGTGCACTCCTCAGACCTGCGGTTTGCCCGTAAACGTCTCTAGACTGCGCGACATGCAGTTTGCCTCTCCCCCCAGGTTGTCGGTCTTGCTGGTTGCCAGTTTCTGGTGGCTGATGTTAGCGGATGGACCTGCGCTGGCCGCGGACAAAGTCGAGCAGGCGCCGTACGCGAACGCGGCGTTGCGACTGACGTGCGAGCCAAACCCACTCCAGTTTGGAAGAGTGCGCCTGAAGCAAAGCAGCACCCTTTCCGTGAATTTGGAAAATCCGGGGAAGACAGACATCGTCGTTACTAGGGTACGAAGAAGCGAGTCGGCGATTGATGTGATCAATCCTAGATTTCCCTTCACTATAGGTGCGGGGAAACGCAGGAAAATCTGGGTCCACTTCAAACCCCCGGCTGACGGAAGCTTTAGTGGGAAGATCACACTTCTAAGCAAAGCCTCGGAGCCGATCGTCCAACTGGCCGTGCACGGTGTTGGTGTGACTGGCTCGCTGATGGTGACCCACACACCGGTCAGCTTTGGCAGCGTCCGCGTGGGAAGGGGGAAGGCGCAATACGAGACACTCAGAAACGCAACCAGCACCGGCGTGACGGTTTCGGGTGCGACGGTCTCGGATAACGATTTCTCGATTAGCGGCCTGAGTTTTCCGCTAACGCTACGAGTGGGCGAGAGCTACACGTTCAAAACTGTCTTCCGGCCAAAGAGCTCCGGCGGCAAGACAGCCAGTCTGACTTTACATTCGAACGCCGCCAATGCGGCTCTAAGAATCGCTTTGTCAGGCGAAGGCACGGCCGCGGGACAACTGAACCTGGGTCCGGCAACGCTTGATTTTGGAAATGTCGCCGTAGGTAGGAGCAAGAGCTTGATTGGATGGCTCAAAGCGAGCAGGGCCAGTGTGACGGTCTCTGCTGCAAGCCTGGACAGTGCCGAATTCGTGCTCAGCGGATTGTCTCTGCCTTTGACCCTGCCTCCTGGACAAAGCGTGAGGTTTACAGTGAAGTTTGCTCCACAAATGAGCGGCCCAGCCTCGGGCAAGATTTCGTTCCACAGTAACACTAATGATGCTTCGGTCGCAGAGATCCTGACCGGAGGGGGGAGCGTAGCGACGCAGCACAGCGTGACGCTTGATTGGAGGAGCGGCCCTACAAAGGTGGCAGGCTACAACGTCTATCGAAGCGTGGTATCAGGCCGGCAATACAGCAGACTGAACCCTGTTCTGGATCCGCACACGACCTTCACCGACAACACGGTGGAATCAGGACGGACTTACTACTATGTAACCACTGCGATCAGCGGAACCGGGGTCGAAAGCGCGCGCTCCAATCAGGTGGAAGCCGTCATCCCATGAACGGTTGGTGAATGTCTTGGACCGACCGGCCTTAAGGACGTCTAGATCCGATCTATATGGTCCTTTTTTTTTTTTTTTTTTTTGGGGGGGGGGGGGGGGGGGGGGGGGGGGGGGGGGGGGGGGGGGGGGGGGGGGGGGGGGGGGGGGGGGGGGGGGGGGGGGGGGGGGGGGGGGGGGGGGGGGGGGGGGGGGGGGGGGGGGGGGGGGGGGGGGGACAGTGAAGTTTGCTCCACAAATGAGCGGCCCAGCCTCGGGCAAGATTTCGTTCCACAGTAACACTAATGATGCTTCGGTCGCAGAGATCCTGACCGGAGGGGGGAGCGTAGCGACGCAGCACAGCGTGACGCTTGATTGGAGGAGCGGCCCTACAAAGGTGGCAGGCTACAACGTCTATCGAAGCTTGGTATCAGGCCGGCAATACAGCAGACTGAACCTTGTTCTGGATCCGCACACGACCTTCACCGACAACACGGTGGAATCAGGACGGACTTACTACTATGTAACCACTGCGATCAGCGGAACCGGGGTCGAAAGCGCGCGCTTCAATCAGGTGGAAGCCGTCATCCCATGAACGGTTGGTGAATGTCTTGGACCGACCGGCCTTAAGGACGTTTAGGTCCGATCTATATGGTCATGAGTTGGCGAACGGCAACCACGTCGGCACCGGAATTTTCGCAGTGATGAGCCATAGTCTGGATCATGAAATAAGTAAATCATTGATAAAAAGGCACTTATTGGGTTCGTTTTGTCAAATCTGCTCATAAGCAAGATAGCAATATATCGTGTCACGATATATTTCCGGCTGCAAACTCCGGTCGCCACATGGGCGAGACCCTGTTGCGCCTGCCCGATTGGGGTCCGTTAGTTCATCCGCGCGGACGGAGGAGGAACCTTATCCCCGAGGCGAAGGCGTTGCATCCGTTCGAGCTCATGCAGGGCCGGATAATAGATGCGCATTAGGTGGTCTTCGTACCGGTTGAACCGATCGAGCACGGCATCCTGCGGGACGAGGAACGCGTTCCCTTGCGCTGCGACCTTGGAGACAACGTGCTCGCCATGGTCCAGTTGCGCTTGTTCAATCGCTCGCTTCAAGGGATTGAGGCCCTCCAGAAGTAGGTCGCGGCACGGTTCCGACCACCCCTGCGATGGCGGCGTTTTGGGGGCCTCCGTTTCCACTGGATTTTCTTCCGTGGGCGGGATCTCCGCGCTGGCGCTTGTAGCTTCGCCCGTTCCGCTCTCCGCGCCTTCGATGAGCCCGATCCACTTCAAAACGTCTCTTGCCGGCTCACCATATGGAAGCTTTCGCAGCCACTCCCGATTTTCGGCGCTCACGCGCCCTGCGGCAGCGATTTCTTCCTCGACCTGCTCGAGCTTGGTCAGATCTGCGACAGCCTGCAGGTATTGAGGATTATGACGTGACGCCACGATTTCCTGAGCGGGCATGTAGTCCGCCAGGGACTTGTTGATCTCGCCGGCCTCCGCGCGGCGGTGTCTTTTCAATCGCCACTCCACCGATACCATGATCTCGACTTGGCCCAACTCTCCATAACCAACGGGGCAATAACTGGCTATCTTCTCCCTGCGAAACTCTTCCAGTTCGATTGGGCTCTCACCGGACACCAGCATGTCACGTGTGAAGATCCCGTGGGTGGTGGCATTCCGTTTGGAAATTTCTTTTCCCCGAGCGGAGGTTGGGCCCGGGGACTTCTTTGCATTTTCCTTATTCGCGGCAGCTTTGGCCGCAGTAACCGTTTTGCGAATCTTCATGATGTCCCACGCCTTCTGCTCACCAGAGCAACTGGAGTTGCTGGCGAGCGATGAGTTAGTAAGACGTTGGGAACGAATCAGAAAAGATCTACACGGACTGCTGGGCGGAACGTTGCTGCCTGAAGCTCGAATAAAAACCGCGTTCGAGAACCTGCTCTTGCTATGTTTAGTCTTTCAGCGTTTACCTGGAAATTCTAGGTGCCTTTAGGCCATGTCTCCACCGCCCAATACAGGTAGGGAACATGGTATATTAGTCCACCAAACTCTGCTTGGAGCGGGATGAACACGCTGGGTGCCCGGATTGAAGCTGTGCGGCCCGGTTTCCACGTGTACCGGCACTGAAAGCTTGGCGGCTGCCAGCGAACTCGCAAGGGTCGGCCTCGTTCGCCCAGTAAGCAACCAATTCGGGTTCCGGCAGCAGGACTTCCTGCTCGCAGTTGGATGGGGCTGATGACAGCAGCTAGACTCCTACCACGGCTCAGCCCCACTCCGGTGCATTCCGGCGGGATGACGGGCAAACCGGAAGTCAACTGCTGTTAACACGATTTCACTCAATATAAAAAGGCGCCCACTTTTGCGCTAGGTTGTGAGTGTTTGGATCGTCAACCTAGCGAAAAGGAGCGCCTTTATGAGTCAAGAAAAGTATATCGGCATGGACGTTCATCAGGCCACCATCTCGGTTGCCGTGATGGATGCTCAAGGCAAGTTGATCATGGAATGCCTGCTGGAGACCAAAGCAGCCACGATTGTGGAGTTCATCCAAGGACTGCAGGGAACTCTGTCGCTGACCTTCGAGGAAGGAACGTCTGCAGCCTGGTTACACGATCTCCTGAAACCCCACGTCAGCCGATTGGTGGTCTGCGATCCGCGCAAGGCTGCCCTGTTGAAAGAGGGCAACAAGAGTGACCGGATCGACGCGCGAAAGCTAGCTGAGCTGTTACGCACCAACCAACTGAAGCCGGTGTACCACGGAGAGCATGGGGTACGCACCTTGAAAGAACTGGGGCGCAGCTATCTGACCCTCACCCAAGATGTCACGCGGGTGATGAATCGGATCAAAGCCCTGTACCGAAGCTGGGCGATTCCCTGTAGCGGTACGACGGTGTACGCTCCACGGCATCGCGCCGAGTGGTTGGCCAAGATCGGGAACCCGGAGTTCGGGTTCGAGCCGAACGGCTTTACCAGCAACTGGATGTGCTCCAGCCAGTGCGCCAACAGCGCGGCACGATCTGCTGTTCGAGAGCCACAGGCATCCTGCCGTGAAGTTACTTCGTCAGATTCCTTCGATCGGTCCGATTCGCGCCGCCTTGCTGGTGGCATTGCTGCAGACACCCCACCGTTTCCGAACCAAGCGACAGCTGTGGGCCTACAGCGGTTTCGCGGTCGAGACTCACGACAGCGGCGAGTACCGCTGGGTGCGAGGCAAACTGCAACGCAACCGAGAGCGCATCACGGTGCGCGGTCTGAATGACAATCACAATAAGGATGTGAAGAGTCTTTTCAAAAGTGCCGCCATCTCTGCCAGCACACGTCCTGGCCCGCTGCACGATTTCTATGCTGCTCGGATTGCCAAAGGGATGCGGCCGACGATGGCACATCTCACTCTGGCACGAAAGATTGCCGCGATCACTTTAACCCTGTGGAAGAAAGGAGTGGGTTTCGACCCCCAACAGTTGCATCGGCAAGCCGCTTGAGCCTCTCCGGTGAAGAGGGCTTCCCATCTCAGGATTTTCTCGGGTGGTGGTCGCTCCGGTTCGGAGAGCTCGGTTCGAGGGTGAGTATCAGTCAATGAGGTCGGCCGCGTGTGCTTCGGCACCGAGTCACCCATATCACGTTATGCCCCCTCGGAGAACCAGAAATAGCCATAGGCCACGAGCCTCGGATAGAACCATGGTTGACCTTGAACCGCAGTCTGGCTTGCCGCTCTCTCGAACTCGATGGCATCGCCACCCTCCGCGGAGGAAACTTATGAGCATGGGTAATCGACCAAGCTTCTCCAGAGAAGCGAAACTACAGTGGGCTGGATCTCGAGAAAGAAATCTCGCCTCCGGTCGAGGCGGAAGTTTTTTCTTGACATCCCTTTTTATAGAACTCATTGAGAATTTACGACAACAACCCTCTTGAGATACCGCCCTTCATTGACTTGGCCACAGTTCCGCCATAGCATGCTTGCGCATGATCGGCCAGACCATTTCGCATTACCGCATCATCGAAAAGCTCGGCGGTGGCGGGATGGGTGTGGTCTATAAGGCCGAGGACACGCGTCTCGACCGTTTTGTGGCCCTTAAGTTCCTGCCGGAAGATCTCGCCAGAGATCCGCAGGCGTTGGAGCGCTTCCGGCGCGAGGCTAAAGCGGCTTCCGCCTTGAACCACCCCAACATTTGCACCATCTACGACATCGGCGAGGAGAACGGCCAGGCGTTCATCGCCATGGAGTATCTGGACGGCGTGACGCTGAAGCACACGATCGGGGGCCGCCCGATGGAACTGGAGACGCTGCTGTCGCTGGCGATCGAAATTGCCGATGCGCTGGACGCGGCGCACGCCAAAGGCATCGTCCATCGCGACATCAAGCCCGCCAACATCTTCGTCACCAAGCGCGGGCATGCCAAGATCCTCGACTTCGGCCTGGCCAAGGTCATGCCACACAGGGGTTCTATGAGCCGGTCGCGGCCGACATGACCGCAGGTTGCGAACCGAACATTGACCAGTCCGGGCACGGCCTCGGTACCGTAGCCTACATGTCGCCGGAACAGGCCAGGGGAAAGAAATGGACGCCCGAACCGATTTGTTTTCTTTCGGCGCGGTTCTTTACGAAATGGCTACGGGAACTTGCCGTTTCGAGGAGAAACTTCGGCGTTAATCTTCGAATCTATTCTGGATCGGGAGGCCGACACCCGCGGTTCTGCTTGAATCCCGATCTGCCGCCGAAGCTGGAAGACATAATCAATAAGGCGCTGGAGAAGGATCGAAACCTGCGCTACCAGCACGCCGCTGACATGCGTGCGGACCTGCAGCGATTGAAGCGGGATTCCGAGTCCAGCCACAGAGCCGCGCCCAGCGAGATGGATGCTGCCTCGGTCGGTAGTTCGAGCGCCGGAGTGAGCTCGGTTTCTTCAGTTGGGGGCGTCACTGCTGCCCCAGGGAGCGGTTCAACTCAGGCCGCCCATACGAGCAGTTCGGCGGTGGTGGCTGCCGCGAAAAAACACAAGTTCGGACTTGCCGGAGTGGCCATCGCCGCGCTAGTCGTCCTTGCTGCGGCAGGTTTTGGCATTTACTCACTGCTTCATCGTGCCGCACCGCTGCCCTTTCAAAACTTCAGCATCACGCAGGTCACAAATTCCAACAAAGCGGTGGTCACGGCAATATCTCCGGATGCCAAATACGTCCTGACGGTGATAAATGATAACGGACTGAACAGCCTCGGAACGTCCCCACCGGCAGCGACACCCAAGTGGTGCCGCCTTCGGCCACGATCCCGAATGCAGCGTTCTCACCCGACGGCAACTACGTTTA
>CAVWZH010000008.1:0-12400 GCA_963759395.1 uncultured Acidobacteriota bacterium
ATTACTGCGCACGCGGTAGGTTGTCTGTACTTCGAGGCCATACTGGATTGGCATTTCGGGGAGATCGCCTCCTGTCAGCCGACCATGGCGAAAGCAATTTCAGTGGCAAAAGAGCTGAATAATATGCAAGCCTTAACCCACGACCTTATGGCATGCCGGGTGGCTCGCTCACTTTGAGCGTAATCCTGCTGAAGTGGAACGCCTGGCATTGGATTTAATCGAACTGTCAACCCGTCAGAAATTTGCCCTTTGGTAGCGAGGAGCCATTCTTCGCGGTTGGGCGCGCAGCGCTTCTGGTGATACAGCTGAAGGCATCTCGTGGATCGAGGACGGAATAGGGGACTATCGGGCAACCGGCTCAATGGTGGACATGCCATTTTTCTCGCACTAAAGGCGGAAGCTTTGTATCTAGCGGATCGTACCTCCGAAGCTCTTGAGGCAATAAAGGAGGCGGAAGCACTGGTCGAAAGATTTGAAAACCGCTAGTGGTGTGCCGAACTGCACCGGCTCCGCGGTGTGTTTCTCACGGCTATTGGGTGCTGACGAGACCCAAATTGAGGCTTCGTTTTGCGAAGCCATCAGAATCGCAAAGGAGCAGAAGTCGATTTCGCTAGCAGAAACGCGCCGAAGCAACCTACGCGGAATACCGTCGCCAAAAAGCAAGCGGGTCAGGAGGACACGGATTCCGACTACCTCTTTGGTGACTGCTCGCAGCGCGCTGTCTCTCGGTTTGGTTGTGGGAAGTCCAGCGCTATCAAACAAACGCTTGAGATGCAAAGCGAGGACACTTCGGCTACAAGAGATCCGCTAAACCTAGCTAGATTCCGAAGTTGAGCTGCAAGATCGAAGGATTTCATGCGGCATTTTTTATTGGCGGATCGAACTTCGGAGAAGTTGTGGAGGCCAATGTAAGAGGTTATTGAAGAAGGGCTTTCGACTGGAGTAACACCCCAGTTTTTGGACATGTGCAGGACCAAATGTTGCCCGCTTCGACCAAGGATTGCGCCGCAGGTGAAAACCTCGAAACGCAGGGTAGCAGGTTGTTTGTAAGTCTTAAGGGCCGGAACTAAAGCTCGTTGAAATTTCCCTAAGAGATTGAACCCAAAGAGCACCGCCAAGAAGGCTGACTCGGTAGCAAAGAACCGGCGATCTCCCAGTCAAGGAAACGAGGGAATTGTCGTTTTGAACGCGAATTGTGGCCGTCATCTGATCATTCCGTGACTCGAACGTTTCCGCTGTCGAACAAGTCCGAATCTCCTCCCACGAAAATGTAGTTCTTACACACAATAGTTCCTTTTCCTTGATCTAGAGCACACCGAAAAGGGGCACGCCATAGAAGCTAGTAGGGACACCCGAAATTTAACAGAAGTAGCGCTCAAAAGTAATAACGAATGTCATTAGCACCAGATTGTCTAGGATGCCCAAAGGGTCGGATCCAAAGTCAAAGAAAATGTCTTGTTTTTCGCCGATGAAAGCGGCGAGCGACGCGCTAAGGCGCATTTCGGACACCAAAAGCGAAAAGAGCGCGTTGGGTGTTCCATTTTGCCTCTCCTCCCGACTGCGGCGGTCACCAACACCCACATGGCGTTGAAAAGACTATCCATCCCGACTTCTCCCGGTAGTAAACTCAGGCCGCCCTCGCGCAGCAACCGACGCCAATTCCGAATTTTGTCCCCGCTTGTCCGGAACCCCGAAATTGAGGGGAATGTGAGCGGACTTTTCTGCGTCGATTTCAAACCTGGTTTAATAAACCTCGGGGCCGAGGTCGACGAGAAAAGTGCGGTAAAGCTGCGTGATTTCTAAATCGCATGCTCATAAGATCCTAGAGATAAAGCAATTACAAAATTCGATCTATGGCCGTTTAAGCCGCAGATGGCACTCTTGCACCGAAGGACGTCCGTGGGTTCGGAGTGGATCTGGCGTGAGCCAGACAAGCTAAAGGAGTGATTTTAAGCGAACCTGGGTGCGCTTAGGCGAAAGAGGAAGGAGAGACCGCCTTGGGGTTCGACGGGGAGAAAGTCTTTTCTCCCTGATCTGGATTGAAACAGTTGTCCCGCCTTCGCTTGCATCTCCCCGATCTAATAATTGGCACTTTTTAAGATTAGGGTCATACAGACAGGTCTTCATCAGCTACAGCCACAAGGACCGCGAGTCGCTTGAAAATCCTCAGCGCCGATGTTAAAGCTCCTGTGCGCAAGGACCTGGGCCCGGAGGACCCCGACCTGGCGATTCCCCTCGAAAGCTACTTGCTCCTGCTACGGAACACGGGCCGGTCGGATGAAGCAACGCGTCTTGAGGCTCGAGCCAATGCGATTCGGGCCAAAATACGGATAAGAATCCAACACCGCTACTGACTCCAGCGGGGTGCGAAAGTGCTAAAATTGTCGTTCGTGAAGCGAACGGAGATTTTTCGGCAAAGTGGGGGTGCTCTGATCGGGCGATACCTCGTGGAGCCGCGCCTGGACTTCCAGGCCGCTTGTCTCTGGCATCGACACATCGAGCACGGACAACGGCACCGAATGGCTGCGGGCGTGCGCGAAAAAAACCTCCGGGTGTTCGAAGCTCAGCGCCATCAGCCCATCCGAATCGAGCAGTTGCTCAATCTTTGAAGCAGCCGTACCAAGCGCAGGCAGGTGGGCGGCTTGTTCGAAAGAGGGAATCCGTATCCCGGAGATGGGACGCC
The DNA here is from genome assembly GCA_963759395.1 of uncultured Acidobacteriota bacterium. Classification (GTDB taxonomy): domain Bacteria; phylum Acidobacteriota; class Terriglobia; order Terriglobales; family Acidobacteriaceae; genus CAVWZH01. The sequence continues at coordinate 2,684 of CAVWZH010000008.1, forward strand.
GCTTTGCAGTTTTCCTTTCCAGCGCGGTGACAAGGTGGCACAAAAAAGGTCTGTCTTTCCGGGCCATCTAAGGCGAACGGAAACGGCAACCAGGCCCTCGAGGCCGGCAATATTCGCCGACCAGATTCGCTTGGGGTCAGCCGTTTTGAAGCCGCCCCCTCGGAGAGTCCTCTTTCGCGACTCGTGGCACGAGTCATGCTTCAACTGATTGCAAGCCGTGGATCCAACAGGTTCCGCGGCTTCTTACACTTCCTGCGGCTCAGTTTTACGGACATTTTGAACAACAAACTTATGGCGCCAACGGCATCCAGGACACACGCTAACGTGGCAGAACTCGAGAGCAATCCTTCGCTCACCAAGACCTCAAAAGGTTTAAGTGCTGAATTCTCCTTCCCTGGAAACGGGGCAGTTGAAAATCAGGCCTTTGCCACCGGCCCTACCACGGCTGCCTCTTTTCCGGTCCCTTCTTGGAAGACTATTCTGGACCTCACCTGTATTTTGCTCAGCATTCCTTTATGGTTGCCGGTCGTGCTGCTTCTGGCGTTGTGGATTAAGCTCGCTTCTCCCGGACCGGTTTTTTTCCGTCAGGAACGCGTCGGCCATCGCGGGAAACGTTTCATGATCCTCAAGTTCAGGACAATGAAGGTGAATGTCGAGACCCGGACCCACGAACGTCATCTCGAGCAACTAATTAACGCCGACGTCCCGATGACGAAGTTGGATGCTGCGGGTGATCCGCGCATCATTCCCGGGGGGCGTTTTCTCCGGGCTACCGGCTTGGATGAATTGCCCCAGCTCTTTAACGTGCTCCGCGGCGAAATGAGTTTGGTCGGCCCGCGTCCCTGCACACCACACGAATTTAAGAGCTACCAGGTATGGCAAAGGGAACGAGTCAACGCCCGGTCCGGCCTAACTGGTTTTTGGCAGGTCAACGGTAAGAACAGGACAACATTTACTGAAATGATTAACTTGGACATCTTTTATACCAAGAACATGTCCCTCTGGCTCGATCTCACGATAATGTTAAAAACGCTTCCAGCACTCATGACCCAGGTTATCGATAGCCGTTCCGCTCCGCGTCCCCGCGCGGGGGCGGTTGCTGGCAATCTCTCAAACAAGTTTATTGCCGGGCAGTGCTGAACGCAGCGACTTGCTGAACCCGAGAATTTCCCCGGGGAAAAAAAGGACATTGAGGGGCAAAGAAGGGATCACTCGAATATGCCGACGGGATGTGGGAGCACGATCAGGACGTAGGCAACATTCTCGGGTGCTTCGCGCTCCTTCACGCGTTGAGAACGGGGAAACCGCAGAAGCTGTCGCCGCTCCGCCGGGATTGAAAAGTGCGCGCTTTCGCCTGCCATCCGCCACGTCTACCACCTGAAATGCGTCATTTCACAATTCGAGATTTTTGGGTCACGCTTGGAATCACATGCACGCCGATGGGCGCCGTCTTACTTGCAATTCTATTGCGTTAAAGCGCTCCCGGCCTTAAAACAGGGAAGTCGTTCCCGTGGTGGACGATTCAGTAGCAAAATACGGTAGCTTCGGTGAGCGCTGGGAGGAATCAGCTATTTGCCATTCCTCCCAAAAACTGCTCGCGAAGCCCGAACCTCAGAGATCGGCCGATAAAAGAATTTTGCTAACCTCCGAAAACGAGCTCTGACGATCATCATTCCACTCCATTAAGCAACAGGCCTTATCGGATATTGTCATCTGAGCCAGTCCATTTTCGGAAACGTCGAGTGCACGAAGAAGTCGATCCATCGCCTCCTCCCATTGCAATGGAGGGTACACCTTTTGAATCGCGGCTAGGGCGCACCATTTTTCTGCCCGTGGGTCAAGCGCTTGAAGTTTGTTGCCTTGCCCATCTTCGGCCGGCGATTCCTGGCACCAAACTTCGGGGGAGTTTAGCAGTTCATGCGCTTTCATCGGCACCCGCCGTAATCTATACCTAAGTTATCTAGTTAAAAAATACCAACTTGCAATATCGAATACGGGTTTGCGATCCACATTTCGCTCGTAAAACACGCTCTCTATGGCCGACAGCCCGATTTGATGAATGGGGCGCGGTTGCTCACATGTGCCAACCCGCTTTCAGCCATTGCGCTCAGTGCTACCTAAGGAAATGCTTCCAAGTCGGGAGATTGCACCGTTCAAACAAGAAGGGGCCACGGCCCGATGTGACCACTAGTTCAACCTCAGAGTCGTTCTTAAACTATTCTCCACGCCCTGGTGCCATTTGAAAAGACGTTCGGTGAAGATTCACCACTCGCAACCAGCATGGCGGCAACACCAGCCAGCGACCGAGGTGCAGCTTGTGGATCATCGGAAAGCTTTGCACAGGAAGGTCTTGCAGGAGACGCCAGGCTGGCTATGGCGCAAGCGCAAACCTTCCACAGGTCCCGCAAGTACACCAAAGTTGCGTCAGAACCGATTTAAGTACAGCGCGACACTCACACATTGAGCCGATTGGAGGCAGCAACTCGACCGTACCACAGGCCCGAATCCTTTTTGTGCGCTTCTGGTTGCGAAAGTCCGTATAGATCAACCCATAGCGCTCGGTATAACCCTCCGGCCATTGGAAGTTGTCGAGAAGGGTCCAGGCATGAAAGGCACGAACAACGAGGACGGTAGCCGCCCGCATGGGCCGTTCAAGCGTCACGATTACAGAAGTCCTGCTTCCTGGAAACTGAAGAAACCCTTTCCACCGACCATAGCCTGGCCGACGATAACGTGATCCAGAAAATTGATTTGAAGAATTCGAGCAGCGGATACCAAGCGCTCGGTGAGCTGTAGATCCGCTTCGGAAGGACTTGCAACGCCTGATGAGTGGTTGTGTACCAATACGAACCCGTAAGCCGAATGGGTGATTCAGGCCGAAAAATCTCGCGAGGATGAGCGAGGGATTCATTCACGGTTCCCTTCGAAATATCTACCTTCGTAATGCAACGGTGCTGGACTGATTGCCTTGTTTTTGAAATCTGATGGGGCTACGCCGCTATAGAAATATGAATGATAACTCGACAATGGACCAAGTGCGGGTTGGCACTGGGCACGAAGTTGGCGAGGTGCATAACACGGCGAAGGACGTTAGTCGCACCTGACTAAATGCCGCCCCACCACCCATTTGAAGGATTTTGCATTGTGAAAGCTTAAGGCGCTCCCAATTTCCCGCAAACTTCAGACCTGCCGTTCGAGCTCAATCTCGTCATGGATGGGGATACCGTATTCGCCGATCGTAGAAATCGATGGTTTTGTCCGACGCGCCTCGTCTACCGCGCCAGGGCGCACGGCCGTAATTCGAAAGCCTCGGCGCTGGTAAAACCGCAAAGCGTTGAGATTGTCGTTGGTTGTCGTTACCCGGAGGGAGCCCACTCCCTCGGCTCGCAGTGTGGTGATAAGAGCTTCGATCAGAGCCGTCCCGACGCCTTGTTTGGCTGTGATTGCGTCCAAGGTTATAAGTTCCGCGAAAACGTTATGGTTAGTTCGTCGGATCTGATAAGTCGCGAGGCCCTTCTGCTCTCCGGCGATCAAAGCTGGTAATTTTCGTGCATCGACAATCTCCCCATGAACAACAATCACGCCTCTACCGCCCCACCGTTCGTTCAGGATCATGTCTATCCAAGGCTGATCTATGGGCTCCTTCTCTCGGATTTTCATCGCGGATTTCCTTCAAGCTTGAGTGCCTGCGCTACATATGTTTTACCAAAGCTTTCTTCAACTCCTCGGGCCGTTATGGGGCTACACAAGGGAAGCTGCCAGTGCGCTGCCGGAAGACCTCCACAAAGGCATTATGTTTGCCTTAACGTATTCGTTAACAGGATATGCCAAGAACGACCATCTCGGACGTCGCTAAAGAAGCTGGCGTCTCGACCATGACCGTTTCGCGGGTGTTGAACGGCCGGGGGCCAGGAGACTCGAGAACGCGTCCAGCAAGTAATCGACAAGTTGGGTTATCGGCCGAGTTCCGTCGCCAGAAATCTCAAGACCCAGCGGACGCATACCATCGGTTTGATCGTTCCGGATATTACGAACCCTTTCTTCCCGGAAGTTGTGCGCGGGGCGGAGGACCAGGCTTCTGAAGAAGGTTTCGCGATCATGCTCTGCAACACCATTCGGGATCGCGACCGAGAAAGGAAAGCTCTGGAGTTATTAGAGGACAAGCGGGTCGACGGTCTGATCTCGTGCAGTTCTGGTTTGCCGGATGAAGAACTGATCCCTTTACTGAAGCAGCAAGAGGCAGTTGTGGTTTTCGATCGGATTGTAGATAAGGCCATCGCCGGATCTGTCAGAATCGACGACGTCTATGGAGGTATTTCTGCAACCAATCACCTACTTAAACTCGGCCGTCGTTACAACCCATCCGCCCGCGGTCGGGGATCTCCATTGGCAGATCTCCGGGAAGGTACTTGGCGACCCGGCAATCTCTACCCTACCACGGTAGGTTCTTTCTCAAGCGGCTGAGGTTGAAACTGGCAGAAATCTTGGTCTTTGACGTCTAGCACGGAAACTACCCTAAGAAGCGAATAGTCGATCTCGGGAAGTCCGTCCATAGAATTGGGCTCCGCGGGTAAAGGTTTGTTTTTCTCTTTTCGGACGGGGTCCAGTGCGACAAACAGATTAAAAAAGCCGTAGTCAGTGTTCATATGTTTGTTTGTGAGCCGTCGAAGATGCGGGTAGACTTTCCCTAATTGTTGAGTTGTTTACCGAATCGAGGGCTTTATTGAGTACAAAGGAATTGAAGGCACCGAATTCCCGATTCTTTAAAAATTATTTGGATGTTCCAACCACAGTCCGATCTTGCCGCAAGCGGTGAGTTCTCCTCCTTGAAATCTGTGATTTAAATGTCTGGCTGGACCTGATACAGTTCCGACACCGCAGACGGTCCAAGGTGAACCTAGAGCAACATACGCCGCTGGGTGACGATCCTCGATTCCACACTACGCGTTGGAGCGCGGTTTTACTTTCGGCTCAAAGCCAGGCACCTGGTTCCCAAGCTGCACTTGCCGATCTGTGCAGGATCTACTGGTATCCGATCTATGCATTTATCCGTCGGCGTGGGTCCAGCCCGGAGGACGCACAAGACCTGACTCAAGGTTTTTTTCTGCACCTATTGGAGCATAAGGCGCTGCGCCAGGTTAGCCCTGTTAAGGGTAAATTCCGTTCATTCTTACTCGCATCATTGCAGAACAATCTCTCCGATCAGGCCGACAGTCTGCGATGCCTGAAAAGGGGTGGAAAAATTGAATTTCTTCGCCTGGATATGCAGTCGGCCGAAGACCGTTATCGGTTGGCGCCACTCGATATATTAACGGCCGATAAGGTCTTCGACGCCCGCTGGGCGATGACCCTTCTGGACGAGGCTATGAGCCGACTAAGCAACGAGCACGTCGCGCAAGGAAAGACATCAATGTTCGAAACGCTGAAACCTTTTATAGATCCCATTAACAGCCAAGCCGCAGCTTCTTACGCGGACGTTGCACACACGCTCGGTGTTAGCTTGGGATCAGTAGGAAAACTTATTTTCCGTCTGCGCAAGCGATACGCCTCCATCTTGCGTGAGGAAGTCGCTCGGACGGTCAGCGACCCAGCTGAGGTGGATCAGGAAATTCAGGCTCTTTGCGAAGCCCTGATCGCGACCGAAGGCCGGTTAGGCCAATGAAATCCGACGATACGCGCACTTGTCTGGTCTGTGGCACGCAATTCCCTCGATCCAAAGAGTTCTGCCCGATTTGCATTTTACGGGAAGCGATGGATGAACAGATCAAACCCGCGAAGAAGTTTTTGAAAGGCGTTCTGCCAAATCGAAGCAGGAGGCCTCTGTCGCATCGATTCGAGCACTACGAGTTGACAACCGATCAGGACGGTAAACCGGTTGAGTTGGGCCGTGGTGCGATGGGTGTGACTTATAAAGGGTTCGACGTCGATCTGCAGTGCCCTGTGACGTTGAAAGTCATTAGCGAGCAATTTCTCGGAGACGAGTCAGCGCGACTTCGTTTTTTGCGCGAGGCGCGGGCGGCGGCCAGTGTCCGTCATGCAAACGTCGCCTCGGTGTTACACCTCGGCAGGACCGGGAACAGGTACTTCTACGCGATGGAGTTCGTGGAGGGAGAAACCCTTGAGCGTTTCAGCAGACGCTCGGAGGGGGTCGAGGTGAAGTTGGCGCTGGAAATTTTGGCGCAGGTCGCCGCCGGTTTGGCTGCCATACACGAACAGAACCTCGTTCATCGGGACATCAAACCGAGTAACATCATGGTCTGTCTGAAGGGTGACGGCACTCTCAAGGCTAAAATCATCGATCTCGGGTTGGCAAAGTCGCTCAATGAGCCGGGTGAACAAACCGCGATTTCAACACCCGGGGCCTTTGCGGGGACGCCAGAGTTTGCCAGTCCCGAGCAGTTCGCCGGAGTTCAGGTCGATATCCGCTCGGACCTGTATTCGCTGGGCGTGGTGCTCTGGGAGATGCTGACCGGCCAGACGCCCTTTCGGGGCACCCCGGGAGAGGTGATGTATCAGCATCAGCGCGCACCCTTACCACTGGAGCTGCTCAAAGCTGTTCCACAGCCGGCCGTTGTTCTCATTGAGGTGCTGCTCGAAAAAGACCCGACACTGCGTTTTCAAAACCCGGCCGAACTTCTAAACGCGCTGCCAACGATCGTAGATGTTATAGCCGCGGGGCGGAGAATCACTCGCCGGCAGCTGCAGCAGATTGCCCCTTCCACTCCGCGCGCCGGAACTCGCCGGCCATCAGCGACAAGGCTTGCACCGAAGAAGATTTCCCTAGCCAGATTGCCGGTCACCGGCAGCGATGTTTTTGGTCGGGAAGAGGATATCGCCTTCCTGGACGACGCCTGGGCAAACCAGCACGTAAACGTTGTAACAATCGTTGCCTGGGCTGGTGTTGGAAAGTCAACGCTCGTCAATTGTTGGCTTCGACGGATGGCCGCTGAACGCTATCGTGCGGCGCAACTCGTTTTTGGCTGGTCCTTCTATAGACAGGGTTCTAGCGGTGGTACCTCATCGGCCGACGAATTTCTTGACGCGGCTCTCACTTGGTTTGGAGACCCAGATCCGCGGCTTGGAACCGCATGGGAGAAGGGTGAGAGATTGGCGAAGCTGGTTTCACGTCGTCGCACCTTGCTGCTTTTGGACGGCCTGGAGCCACTCCAAAATCCGCCTGGTCCGCAAGAAGGATGCCTACGTGATCCTTCCCTCCAGGCGCTTCTGCGCGAGCTTGCTGTCTTCAATAACGGGCTTTGTGTGATTACCACTCGGTTGTCGGTTGCTGATATTGCTGAACATGTCCACTCCTCGGTCCTTCGTCGTGATCTGGAGCAGCTATCCAACGACGCGGGCGCGAAGCTCCTCCTAGCACTCAGGGTCAAAGGGGACGAAAAGAAATTGCGAGCGGCCAGCGACGAGTTTGACGGCCATTGTCTTGCCCTCACGTTGCTCGGAAGCTTTCTGACGGACGCTTATGGTGGAGACATTCGTTGCTCGAAACAAGTTTCTCACCACCTCGTCCACGACGTACGACAGGGCGCTCACGCCCGAAGAGTGATGGCCTCCTACCAAAGCTGGTGGGGTGAGGGCCCGGAGCTGGCGACGCTGCGTTTGTTAGGCTTTTTTGACCGGCCGGCGGACGAAAAAGCGCTCGAGGCGTTGCTCAAACCGCCGGCCATCCCCGGCCTAACCGAATCCTTGGCCGATTTGAGTTCGGCAGAGTGGCGTGCGCTTTTGGCCAGGCTCAGACGGGCCAGACTAGTCGCGGGCGAAGATCCGCACCAGCCAGGGCAGATAGATGCGCACCCGCTGATACGTGAATACTTCGGCGAGCAGCTTCGGGATCGAAGGACGGAAGCTTGGCAGGAAGGCAATCGGCGGCTCTACCATCACTATGGAATGCTCGTGCCGGAGCTGCCGGAGACTCTACGCGAGATGGAGCCGTTGTTCTTGGCCGCCATCTGCGCATGCAACGCCGGTTTATTTCGTGAATGCCTACACGAGATTTACCTTGCCAGGATTCAGAGAGGGAGTGCGTGCTTCGCCGCCAGGGTCCTTGGAGCACGCGAGGCATTGCTCTCGGTTTTAGTTCATTTTTTCGAAAAGACCGTTGGGGATCACCGATGAAAGAGGGTGTAGGGCCGCAGCGTCTCACGGCGGAAGATCAGCTTTTCATCGTGACGGAGACCGCCTTATATCTAACAGCGACGCGTGGCCATGCGTCATCGGAGGCATACAGTTGTTACGAGCGTTTGGAATTGCTGTGTCGTCCCGCTAATCGTCCGGTAGCCTTGTATATGGCTCTGATAGGGCAATGGCGCTGTTCCTTATTCATTGGAAACTTGGGCACAACGATGCGGATTGCCAAACGAGTCTACTCATTGGCGCAGGAGCAGAACGATGCAGAGCTAATCATGGGAGCCCACAACGTCCTGACATGCACGCACCTATATTTGGGCGATTTCGAGTCCGCACGCCAACACGCGACGTGTAATGTTCGAATTTGGCGTTCCGGAAGTGTGCAGTCTGACGCTGGAGAACTCGAATCTCACGTCGTCAATTGTCTATGTCTAACAGCGTTATCCGAGTGGCATTTCGGAGATATTACCTCCTGCAAAGCGAGCATGGCGGAAGTCGCCTCTCTTACAAGAGACCTGAACGACTCAAACACACAAGCAATGGCGCTATATATCGCTGCGCTCGTCGGCACCCTTGAGCGTGACCCAGTTGAGGTGGAACGCGTAGCATCAGATTTAGTTGAATTGTCAACAATTCAGAGTTTTGCGCATTGGCTGGCTTTGGGGACTGTACTTCACGGTTGGGCTTACTGTGCTTTGGGTCACATCACTGAAGGCATTACCCAAACCGAGGACGGTATAGAAGAATATCGGAGAACCGGTTCGACAATCGATCTCCCACATTTGCTATCACTAAAGGCTGAAGCTTTGCATCTTGTGGATCGTAGCGTCGAAGCTCTTGAAACAATACGAGAGGCGGAGAGACTGGCCGAAAGGTCTGAAGCACGCTGGTGGTGTGCCGAGCTGCACCGGCTGCGCGGTGTGTTTCTCGCGGCTTTGGGTGCTAAGGAGAGCGAAATTGAGGCTTCGTTCTGCGCAGCAATTAAAACGGCAAAGGAGCAGAAGTCGGTTTCGCTAGCGAAACGCGCGGAAGCAACCTACGCAGAATACCGTCGCCAAAAAGCGAGCGCCGCAGGAGGACGTGGATTCCGACTGCCTCTTTGATGATGACAGCTCGCAGCGCGCTGTCTCTCGGTTTGGTTGTGGGAAGTCCAGCGTTATCAAACAAACGCTTGAGATGCAAAGCGAGGACACTTCGGTACAAGAGATCCGCTAAAGGAGGCGTGCTTAGCCAGGGGTGTCTGGGTGAACTCGTGATCAAAGGCCCCGCCAGATTGACGGCACTCGCTAAGCCCTGTTCGCTGCTCGGGCGGGACTCTGGCTTCATCGGCTCTCGGGTGGAAGAGACAGAGGCGCGCATCAATCGCAAGTATCGGAATTCTCTAAGGTCTTTGTAAAAAGTGCGTGAAAATTGCGTGATATTTGAATAGTCGATTTATAAGTTACTTTAAATAAGGATATTATATAATACGGTCTATGGCCGTTTAAGCCGTAGACGGCACTCTTGCACCGAAGGACGCCCGTGGGTTCGGAGTGGATCTGGCGTGAGCCAGACAACTTGAAGGAGTGATTTTAA
>CAVWZH010000009.1:0-6164 GCA_963759395.1 uncultured Acidobacteriota bacterium
GGTCGATCTGCTTTTTCGAGATCAAAACTCTGGTGCCGCCAGCATTTGGTATCTCGGATGGTTTGGAGGAGATTATTACCAACCTGGCCCGGCACTCTACCCGAAAGTCAATTTGGGTCGGCAGCTTCAGGGCGGATTGTAAAAATCCGTTTCCAGGTAGCTATTCTCGAACGCCAATGCCTCAGGTTCTTAGGCTAGACGGGTATTTCCACTTCTATCCTCCGAAACTTTACCGCGTGGTCCTCCGGCTCCACCTGAGAGCCATACGTGTTAGCATAAACCTGCGTGAATTCTGCGCCGAAGAGTAGGATCTGTGCGGAATAATAGATCCACAGCAACTGCAACTGTTCGGTGATCTTGTCTCGGGCATGTTCGCTGCCAAAAAAGAGCCCGAACAATGCCAGGAGCAGCAGCACGAGCGGTGCAAGCGAAAACACTGTGAAATAGGCTAAAGCAGCACCGAGTTGAGGGCATTTATCGCCAATCCATTGCGTTTCGGTGAGACCCACGGTTAGCCCATCGGTGAAATCACGCACCAGACGATACACTAGCTTGCTTCATGCAATGTTGAGGAACTCAAATCAAGCGGACTCGTGGACACCGTTGAGGAAGGTCTCTCTGCTCTGCGATGACTATGCAACTCCTTGTTGACACAGAGGAACATTCTCTCCTCGATCGAGCTCTCTCCAACATGGAAGCCTTTCGCTCGCTCAAGGATTATTTTTTCTGCTTTGGTAAGCCGCTCGTATTGCAAAATGTACTGACTCCATGAGGGCACCATGATCTCGATTCGAAAAGTGTTGAGTCGACCCAAATCTTCGTGAAGTCGCCAGCTGAACGCGCCGTTTCGCAGGTGAACCATGCGCACATGTTTCATGGTCGCCAAAAACTCGCGCTCATGTTCCCGATCCATTTCAATATCATAGTGGATTGCCACGGGCCCGTCGGTTGGCCGAGGCAGGTTGACAAGTTTGTGGGAGAAACCCGTCACGGGCGCCGGCTCTAAATCGAGGGTACTGGTAAAATTTATCGACAAGGGAATCGCGACGAGCAGGCTGAGAATTAACAGGCCCGCTCCTGCGAATAAGGTATGATCCACTCCGTAGACAGCGGCAGCCAGTCCCCAAGCAATTCCGCCCAGGGCCATGGCCCCTTGGGAAAACATGATAAAGGTCGCGCTCATCCGGCCTCGCGCCCAGTCTGGCATTGCCCGCTGTCCTGCGATCCAAAGTTCCGAGGCGGATAAAGTCCAACCAATTCCCGCGAGTGCAGCAACGTACATGAACAGCATCTGATCGCGGACGAACGCCATGAGCAGGTAAACAACGGCAATTAAGAGATTAGCAACGATGGTGAGAATATTGGGAGAGAAATGCGCCCGGACCCAAGCCGCCACAAAAATCGCTGCCAGTGCGGCTCCCGCAGCCACAGAACTGAACATCATCCCGCAACCGAGCGCGGTTAGCTCGAGTTCCTTAAGGCCAACGACCGGGATCAGCGCGGGAATCAGCGAGATAAAAAACGCAAAGACGGTGTTCCGCGCGAGTACCACCTTTATCCCCGGAGCGTTCTGAACATAGCGGATCGCAGTAAAGAAAGACTCCAGGAAGTTTTCTAATGGTAGCCTTTCCGGTCTCACCTTTCGTTTCCACCCTAGTACGGCCAGAATCACCACCAGAAAGCAGACCGTGGTTAGAGTAAATATCCAGCTTGCGCCAATGAGTGGAAGCAGTATACCGCCCACAGTCGGACCAATGATCCCTGAAATAGTGAGTTGCAAGCCGCCCAAAGTCGTGGCCGATGGCAATTCCTCACCGGACACTACTTCCGGGACGATTGCCGGCCAGGCAGGAGCGGTGAATGCAAGGCCGATTCCAAGCAGAAAGACACAGGAAAGAATAAGGTACGGATTGAGGATCCGGAGTGAAGCAAAGACGGCGAGTAGCCCCGCAGCGACAGCTAACCAAAGATTCATGACCCAAAGCAACTTGCGACGATCTACGATGTCCACCAAAGCCCCGGCCGGCAGAATGAACAGAAAGAAGGGCAAAGCCGCAACAGTGGACATCAGCGAGAGAAATAGTGGCGATGGGTTGAGCTTATACATCGCCCAGACTGCGGCACAGTCGTAAGCGGCTACACAGGTTCCGGAGAGGATACTTGCGAACCAAAGCGTTCGATACGCCGGGTTTCGTAAAGCGGCAAAAGGCCCCGCGTTCAGATTTTCTTTCATTGGAGCGCCCCTTCGCCGAAGCAAACTGGCTGCTAGGCATCAGATCATATAATGTTTCAAAAATAAAGCGGGTTCGCTTCTAGTGTCCTGTCCCCGAAATAGCAGGTATATTGCCGGAGGTCAGTTGGCTGTTTTTCAAGGCGCGAGCGAAGCACCCATATCTGAGTCATACGGGTCGAGCGAGCAACGCGGAAAAACAGCCAACTGGCCCCGGCCCAGAGGGTTGCGATGAAAATGGGCCGGCGGCTGCGTTGCTCGTCGGTCACGTATCGATTCAGATATGCTCCCTCCTTGCGCCTTGCCGACGGCCCATTTTGATCGCAACAATATACCTGCTATTTCGGGGACAGGACACTAGTGTCCTGTCCCCGAAATAGCAGGTAGGCCGTCATAAGCGTAAGCGAAGGCTCCAGCCTTCGCCGGACACAGCGTGCCCGCGGGAAGGCAAAGGCTGGAGTCTTCGCTTACGCTTACGACCGCGCGGGAGCGCGTCCCGCCAGAATGCCGCTCACGAAGTCCGGAGGCAGCGACCCTGTCCATCGTTGACTTCAATGAACGACGCTGAATACAGTGAACACCCGCGTATGGCTGCCCTTACAGAAGCCGTTCCCATTGCCTCGAAGTGGCAATGGCCGTTACAGGATTTGTTTGGTGACCTGAGAGTACAGTATGGCATCAAGCTTGGTCTGGCGGGTTTGTTGGCCTTGTATTGGGCACAACTCTTGCGTCTGGAGAACCCCAGCTGGGCTATCCTCACCGCGTTGGTGCTGATGGGTGCACGCTATGTCGGTTCGATCACCGTCAAAGCGATCATGCGGGTGGTGGGTACGATCGGCGGAGCGCTGCTTGGTATTTGGCTGATAGGCGACTATACATCGACGCCGGCGATCTTCTTGACCCTCTTTTTCTTTATCGTGGCCGTTGCCGGTTATAAATTCGGCCAAGTCGGCTCACACCAAGTTCCATATGCCTATTTTTTGCTCGGTGTCACGACGATCGCTGTAGTAACATATGGAGTCGCGGATCCTGCTCAGGTCTGGCAGACAGGCCTGAACCGAACACTGGAAATTTTAACCGGGGTGATCAGCTCGCTCCTGGTGACGACGCTGTTATGGCCCCGTTATGCTCGGGAAGAGTTTCTCGAAGCAGCACGCGCCTCTCTAAAGACGGTTAGCAAACTTGTCGCGATGCAGACGGAAGCTTACATCCGCCGCTCGGACGTTCCTCTCGACGTGGAACAAATTAATCAAGATTTTGTCGAGCGGCTATCCGTTCTAAAAAATCTGCTGCAGGCCGGGGCGCGGGAGAGCACCGTTTTTAATGCCCGCCTCTCAAACTACAATGCGTTTTTGGTCTCGGTCACTAACCTGTTTCATGTTGTCCTCGATCTAAGTCGGCGTCGTCTGGACTCCGGAATTCTGGGCCACGTGCGGCATGAACTTGAGTTGGTGGCAGCTGCAATCTCCGAAGAGTTTGACATATTGACTGGACCGCATCGTCCAGGCGAAAAATTGCGGGCAAGTCGCTTAAATGAGGCGTTTTCAACTTTTGAATTGAAGGTAACGGAGATCCGGGAGCAAGGGACCCTCCTCGCGGCACCTCTCAAAACCACGATGGCGTTTTATGGGCATGTTTCCGCTCTGCGCTCGCTCCGCGACGAATTGAATAACATTCGCAGCGGGGTGGAGGGTCTGCCTCGCGTCGGCCAACCGATACCTGAAGCAAAGCCACATTGGGGCTTTCTGCCCACTATCGACTGGTTTTGGATGAAGGTTGGGGTAAAAGGTGCCGTAGGCGCCGTGATCGCAGTCCTTCTCCTGAAGTGGATCAATCCGCCTGGCTCACCTTCAATTCCCCTCTTTGCGTGGCTTCTCACTATTGCTGCACGGCCATTCCTGCGAGCCGGTGGAACGGGGGACCTGCGGGCTTTCCAGAATGCATTCATCGCGACTCTTGCTCTTGCCGGCTGCGCGTTTCTGCTTTTTCTTGCCACGCCATTCCTGGCGGATTATCTCGTCATGAATTTGGTGTTGTTCCTTATTCTGTTCGTATTCGGCTTCCTCACCGCTCGAATCGCCGGGATTAACTTTTGGATACAATTCGGGTATTTAACTATAAGTGCCTTTGTCGGACTTAATCCACAAGAGCCGGTAGCGTCGCAGACGATCATTGATACCTTTCTTGGCTTGATGATCGGAATGTGGATCGGGACGATCGTGGGCAGACTGATTTGGCCGGTCTTGCCGCAAAGGGTGCTGCGAAATAACTTGCTAGAGCTCTTTGCGCAGATCAAAGCGTTGCTAAGCGGAGATACGCATCGGGAGAAAATTCAAACCCAACTGGCGATTCTCCCTGTAGAGGCTTTGCAGGCGACTCGTCAGATTCGAATTGCCGGATGTTCCGAAGAGGAAAGGTTCAGGGTCGGCGCTTTGGTTCGTGCGCTCCAAGCATTGGTGACCCAGGTGACCGACCTGATTTCTCGCAGACATGACTTGCCGGAAATCGCAGAACCGATCCTGCGGCCGCAACTCGAGGTTTTAGAAACCGAATTTAAACAGATGCTGGACGCCTTTGCCGAATGCTTCCGTCAAGGTGATTGCAAACGTGCGCTGCCGAGTGTTCCTGGCGCATTGGCCGGAATGGATCAGGCAGTCGAACAGATTCGCCAGAGCCCGGTCTTGGCGGGCCAGAATTTGGAAGCAGATGTGCGAATGCTGGATCTTGTGGATCGTTATCATGCAACCGGCGAAGCATTAGAAGAGTGCGGGAGATTGGTTCGAACCTTGGAGATTCAGCGGTACTGGGGCGACTATGCGCTGTAGCCGTGCAGTTGGTAAGACGGGTGCCAAGAAACGAAGTTCATGAGTTCGGGACACCAATGAAGGCGTCGAGTCCTTGGCGCAGGGCGGCGGTAGGAACCATCCGAGCAAACGCCTCTGCCTCGATGGCAAGCCCTTCGTCAATCGTCGTGTTTAATCCGCGGGTGACAGCGTGCAGGCAACTCGCTACAGCAGCCGGTGCGAAGCGGGCTATTCTTAAGCCAAGAGCGATAGCCTCGTCGATGAGCCTATCCTTCGAAACCAGAGCGTTAATTAAGCCGATTTCTTTGGCCTCTTCGGCGCTTAGCGGCTCAGCGGTCAGGAGCATTTGTAATGCGCGTTTCCGTCCTATGAGCCGAGGGAGGCGCTGGGTTCCGCCAAAACAGGGTGGCATTCCCAGGGCAATCTCCGCCTTCGCGAAACTAGCTTCCGGGACTGCGATCGACAGATGTGTAGCCTCCACAATTTCGCAGCCGCCGCCATAGGCTAAACCATTGACAGCCGAAATCACAGGTTTCGGAAAACTTTCGATCCGCCGCGTCATCCCCTGGCCACGTCGGACAAATTGACGATAGGCCACATCCGCGCCACGGGCTACGTCCTCCGAGAATTCGTGGATATCGGCACCGGCGCTGAAGGCACGCCCTGAACCGGTCAGGACAATGACCCGAACGGTGTCTTCTGCTTCGATCTCATTTAGGGCATGAACGATGGCGTCAACCAATTCGTAGCTTAAAGCATTCAGCTTGGAAGACCGCTCGAAGGTCAGTACCGCAACAGAGTCATGATCCGTACGCGAAAGAGCTTTGGAGTTCATTGTGGCAAAAAGTACGCCGAATAAAAGGAAGTCAAGAAGTCAGGAGTTGCAGGAGGTCAGGATGCAAATATCCGTGGAGGCGCCAAGGGAATAGATACTGGCGTCGAATGGACTGCTAGCCGAGTCGAAATCTTCATCGCATGGAGGCCGACTAATCACCATCCAGAGCCGGAAAACCGCCGTCAGGCGTCGCACGGCGTCGCATGTCTCGATACGTTCCCTACCAAATCAGAAGCCCTCGTCTCGATAGACCTGACTTCTTCCAAAAGCTTTCTTCCTTATGTTGACGCGCATC
>CAVWZH010000010.1:0-6342 GCA_963759395.1 uncultured Acidobacteriota bacterium
AATGTCTTGGACCGACCGGCCTTAAGGACGTCTAGATCCGATCTATATGGTCCTGAGTTGGCGAACGGCAACCACGTCGGCACCGGAATTTTCGCAGTGATGAGCCATAAGTCTGGATGATGAAATAGAGTAAATCATTGATAAAAAGGCGCTTATTGGGTTCGTTTTGTCAAATCTGCATCATAAGCAAGATAGCAATATATCGTGTCACGATATATTTCCGGCTGCAAACTCCGGTCGCCACATGGGCGAGACCCTTGTTGCGCCTGCCCGATTGGGGTCCGTTAGTTCATCCGCGCGGACGGAGGAGGAACCTTATCTCCGAGGCGAAGGCGTTGCATCCGTTCGAGCTCATGCAGGGCCCGATAATAGATGCGCATTAGGTGGTCTTCGTACCGGTTGAACCGATCGAGCACGGCATCCTGCGGGACGAGGAGCGCGTTCCCTTGCGCTGCGACCTTGGAAATAACATGCTCGCCATGGTCCAGTTGCGCTTGTTCAATCGCTCGCTTCAAGGGATTGAGGCCCTCCAGAAGTAGGTCGCGGCACAGTTCCGACCACCCCTGCGATGGCGGCGTTTTAAGGGCCTCCGTTTCCACTGGATTTTCTTCCGTGGGCGGGATCTCCGCGCTGGCGCTTGTAGCTTCGCCCGTTCCGCTCTCCGCGCCTTCGATGAGCCCGATCCACTTCAAAACGTCTCTTGCCGGCTCACCATATGGGAGCTTTCGCAGCCACTCCCGATTTTCGGCGCTCACGCACCCTGCTTTAGCCGATTTCTTCCTCCACCTGCTCAAGCTTGGTCAGATCTGCGACAGCCTGCAGGTATTGGGGATTATGACGTGACGCCACGATTCCCGAGCGGGCATGTAGTCCGCCAGGAACTTGTTGATCTCGCCGGCCTCCGCGCGGCGGTGTCTTTTCAATCGCCACTCCACCCGCATGGTACGGCACGCCACTTGGCCCAACTCTCCAGAACCAACGGGGTGATAACCGGCTATCCTCTCCCTGCAAAACTCTTCCAGTTCGATTGGGCTCTCACCGGACACCAGCATGTCACGTGTGAAGATCCCGTGGGTGGTGGGGTTCCGTTTTGGAAATTTCTTTTCCCCGAGCGGAGGTTGGGCCCGGGGACTTCTTTGCATTTTCCTTATTCGCTAAAGTTTTCGCTGGAGTGACCGTTTTGCGGACTTCGTATTTGTCCCACGCCTTCTGCTCACCAGAGCAACTTGAGTTGCTGGCGAGCGATGAGTTAGAAAGATGTTGGGAACGAATCAGAAAAGATCTACACGGACTGCGGGCGAAACGTTGCTGCCGGGAGCTCAGAATAAATGGAACCGCGTTCGAGAACCTGCTCTTGCTATGTTTAGTCTTTCAGCGTTTACCTGGAAACTCTAGGTGCCGTTAGGTCATGTCTCCACCGCCCAATACAGGTAGGGAGCTGGGTATATTAGTCCACCGAACTCTGCTTGGAGCGGGATGAACACGCTGGGTGCCCGGATTGAAGCTGTGCAGCCCGGTTGCCACGTGTACCGGCACTGAAAGCTTGGCGGCTGCCAGCTAAACTCGCAAGGGTCGGCCTCGTTCGCCCAGTAAGCAACCAATCCGGGTCCGGCACAGCACTTCCTAGCTCGCAGTCGGATGGGGCTGATGACTGCAGCTGAGACTCCTACCACGGCTCAGCCCCACTCCGGTGCATTCCGGTGGGATGACGGGCAAACCGAGTCAACTGTTGTAACCAGGCATTACACGCAATATAAAAAGGCGCCCACTTTTGCGGTAGGTTGAGATTGTTCGCACCACCAACCTAGCGAAAAGGAGCGCCTTTATGAGTCAAGAAAAGTATATCGGCATGGACGTTCATCAGGCCACCATTTCGGTTGCCGTGATGGATGCTCAAGGCAAGCTGATCATGGAATGCCTGCTGGAGACCAAAGCGGCCACGATTGTGGAGTTCATCCAAGGACTGCAGGGAACTCTGTCGCTGACCTTCGAGGAAGGAACGTCGGCTGCCTGGCTGCACGATCTTCTGAAACCCCACGTCAGCCGATTGGTGGTCTGCGATCCGCGAAAGGCTGCCCTGTTGAAAGAGGGCAACAAGAGTGACCGGATCGATGCGCGAAAGCTGGCGGAGCTGTTACGCACCAACCAACTGAAGCCGGTCTACCACGGAGAGCATGGGGTACGCACCTTGAAAGAACTGGGGCGCAGCTATCTGACCCTCACCAAAGATGTCACGCGGGTGATGAATCGGATCAAAGCCCTGTACCGCAGCTGGGCCATTCCCTGTAGCGGTACGACGGTGTACGCTCCCCGTCATCGCGCCGAGTGGTTGGCCAAGATCGGAGAACCCGGAGTTCGGGTTCGAGCCGAACGGCTTTACCAGCAACTGGATGTGCTCCAGCCAGTGCGCCAAGCAGCGCGTCATGACCTTCTGAGCGAGAGCCACAAGCATCCTGCGGTGAAGTTACTGCGTCAGATTCCTTCGATCGGTCCGATTCGCGCCGCTCTGCTGGTGGCATTGCTGCAGACACCGCATCGTTTCCGTACCAAGCGACAGCTCTGGGCCTACAGCGGTTTCGCGGTCGAGACTCACGACAGCGGCGAGTACCGCTGGGTGCGAGGCAAACTGCAACGCAACCGAGAGCGCATCACGGTGCGCGGTCTGAATGACAATCACAATAAAGATCTGAAGAACCTTTTCAAAAGTGCTGCTATCTCTGCCAGCACCCGTCCTGGTCCTCTGCACGACTTTTATGTGGCTCGGGTTGAGAAAGGGATGCGGCCGACGATGGCCCGTCTGACCCTGGCACGAAAGATCGCCGCGATCACTTTAACCATGTGGAAGAAAGGAGTGAGTTTCGACCCCCAACAGTTGCATCGGCAAGCAGCTTGAGCCTCTCCGGTGAAGAGGGCTTCCCATCTCAGGATTTTCTCGGGTGGTGGTCGGTCGGGTTCTGGAGATGCTCGGTTCGAGGGTGAGTATCAGTCAATGAGGTCGGCCGCGTGTGCTTCGGCACCGAGTCACCCATTACACGTTATGCCCCCTCGGATAACCAGAAATAGCCATAGGCCACGAGCCTCGGATAGAACCATGGTTGACCTTGAACCGCAGTCTGGCTTGCCGCTCTCTCGATCTCGATGGCATCGCCACCATCCGCGGAGGAAACTTATGAGCATGGGCAATCGACCAAGCTTCTCCAGAGAAGCGAAACTACAGTGGGCTGGATCTCGAGAAAAGAAATCTCGCCTCCGGTCGAGGCAGAACTTTTTTCTTGACATCCCTTTTTATAGAACTCATTGAGAATTTACGACAACAACCCTCTTGAGATACCGCCCTTCATTGACTTGGCCACAGTTCCGCCATAGCATGCTTGCGCATGATCGGCCAGACCATTTCGCATTACCGCATCATCGAAAAGCTCGGCGGTGGCGGGATGGGTGTGGTCTATAAGGCCGAGGACACGCGTCTCGACCGTTTTGTGGCCCTTAAGTTCCTGCCGGAAGATCTTGCCCAGAACCGGCAGGCGTTGGAGCGTTTCCGGCGCGAGGCTAAAGCAGCTTCCGCCTTGAACCACCCCAATATTTGCACCATCTACGACATCGGCGAAGAGAACGGCCAGGCGTTCATCGCCATGGAGTATCTGGACGGCCAGACGGTGAAGCACACGATCGGGGCCCGCCCGATAGAGTTAGGGATGCTGCTTTCACTGGCAATCGAAATTGCCGATGCGCTTGATGCGGCGCACGGGGCCGGCATCGTCCATCGTGACATAAAGCCCGCCAACATCTTTGTCACCAAGCGCGGGCACGCAAAAATCCTCGACTTCGGGCTGGCTAAAGTCATGCCAGAGACGCGTTCTTTGAGCCAGGTCGCGGCTGATCAGACCGCAGCGGTTGTCGAAGTCCAACATCTGACCAGTCCGGGCACGGCCCTTGGCACCGTCGCATACATGTCGCCGGAACAAGCCAGCGGGAAAGAAATGGACGCCCGAACTGATCTGTTCTCTTTCGGCGCGGTTCTTTACGAAATGGCCACGGGAACCTTGCCCTTTCGAGGAGATACTTCGGCGTTAATCTTCAAAGCTATTCTGGATCGGGAGCCGACACCCGCGGTTCGCTTGAATCCCGATCTGCCGCCGAAGCTGGAAGACATAATCAATAAGGCGCTGGAGAAGGATCGAAACCTGCGCTACCAGCACGCCGCTGACATGCGTGCGGACCTGCAGCGATTGAAGCGGGATTCCGAGTCCAGCCACAGAGCCGCGCCCAGCGAGATGGATGCTGCCTCGGTCGGTAGTTCGAGCGCCGGAGTGAGCTCGGTTTCTTCAGTTGGGGGCGTCACTGCTGCCCCAGGGAGCGGTTCAACTCAGGCCGCCCATACGAGCAGTTCGGCGGTGGTGGCTGCCGCGAAAAAACACAAGTTCGGACTTGCCGGAGTGGCCATCGCCGCGCTAGTCGTCCTTGCTGCGGCAGGTTTTGGCATTTACTCACTGCTTCATCGTGCCGCACCGCTGCCCTTTCAAAACTTCAGCATCACGCAGGTCACAAATTCCAACAAAGCGGTGGTCACGGCAATATCTCCGGATGCCAAATACGTCCTGACGGTGATAAATGATAACGGACTGAACAGCCTCTGGCTACGCAATGTCGCCACCGGCAGCGACACCCAAGTGGTGCCGCCTTCGGCCACGATCCCGAATGCAGCGTTCTCACCCGACGGCAACTACGTTTATTTTCGCAAAGCGGAAAACGGAATCAACAGCGATTTCAGCATTTACCGTGCTCCGGTATTAGGAGGTACTCCACAAGTAGTGGTCGTGGACGTGGATAGCGCGTTCGCGTTTTCTCCGGACGGTCGCCGCATGTCCTACTTTCGCGCTAACGATCCCGAGACCGGCAAGTACCGCTTGCTCAGCGCTAACCTGGATGGCAGTGACGAAAAGGTACTCCACATTGCGCCTTTGCGTTTTCTCCCGCGCTGGCTGGCATGGTCTCCTGACGGCAAGACGATCGCCTACCCCGAAGCCCGTCCGAGCAATGCATTGGGTGGAATCAACCTTTTCGACCTGGGCACGGGCAAATTACAAACGCTACCCCTTGATGACGCGATGCCTTGGGAGTTGGAGTGGTCGGCGGCGGGCGATGGCCTGTTTGTTACTTACACTCAGAAAGGCGCTAACCTCGACCGCAATCAGATCGGGTTCGTCTCCCTTGCTAATGGCAAGGTATCCCCCATTTCTCGCGATACTAACAACTATTCGACATTGACACTTTCCGCCGATCGCAAGACTCTGGCAACGGTTCAACAGAAATCGGCCAGCAATTTTTATGTGTTGCCTGGCGGTGGCAGCACCTCACCGAGCGTCAGTCCATTCGTTTCTGACGGAGAGCATATCCAGCATTTCAATTGGACGGAAGATGGTGGTCTGCTCACAACCGATGGGACCCGGCTGGTGCGCAGGGATGCTAGCGGCAAAAATCCCATCCAACTTGCCAGCGATCCAACTGCGGGAATGCTCGGTTTGACTCCATGCGGCACGCAATATATCGCCTTGCCATGGGCGTTACACGGTGGCACCAATTCTGTCGGTATCTGGCGGTTGAATGCGGACGGCTCCCATCCTACACAGTTAACGGACGGAGACTTGGATGAGTTCCCGGTCTGCAGTCGCAATCAGAATTGGGTCTACTACTTTAACGACGTGCAGCACATTTGGCGCGTCCCCTTGGATGGATCCGGCAAACCTGAGCCAATTCTTGGCACTACTGTTTCTCACGGCTTCCAGGCAGGCCGGGGAATGGGGATCTCACCAGATGGGAAGACCCTGGCCTACCTGATCGAGGCCCTAAACCCTGACGGGCAAAGCGGGATTGCGAAGGTCGCGTTGCTGGATCTCGCAACTCTTACTTCACCGCGCCTGTTGAACACGGATCCGCGAATCTCCAGCGGCGTGAAATTTACCCGGATGGTAAAGCAGTCGCATATAACGTTCGCGAGAAGGGCGTGGATAACATCTGGATTCAGCCACTCGATGGATCTCCCGGCCGACAGATCACCAAGTTCGATTCGGAACAGATCCTCTCGTTCCATTGGTCACCGGACGGCACAAATCTCGGCATACTGCGCGGCCACACCGATTCCGACGTCGTCCTTCTGCAGGAATCCAAGCCCTAGATTTCTTCGGTCACGCCAATTGCGAAGTTCGCTAGCTGACTACGTTGTGTTGCCCTCTCCGCGAAATTCCCGAGCGACTGGCTACTTGGAAGTGGTTACTGTTATAAACAGGCGTTAGCACTCAAAACCCCTGGCAGGGGTGTTTCATGAGTTATGATTCTCTAGGT
>CAVWZH010000011.1:0-514560 GCA_963759395.1 uncultured Acidobacteriota bacterium
CTCGGAAGATCCGGCGACGCGGGGACTGGTGTTGCTGGTGATCCACGGGGCGGGACCGGAAGCCTGGCGGGCAGAGACGCCGAAAGCCAAGTTCATCATCATCAATTTACCGTTCAAGGAAGTGATGGTGAAAAAGCTGCCGTTCCACAAAAAGACCATTCCGGCGATCTTCGCGGCGGAAGCGCACGAGGGGGAAGGCACCGTCTCCGCTGTGTTTTGGGATGGGAAGAAGTATAGGTACCAGCCACTCGGGTCGACGATGGAGTAGGGGCAAACACGTGGGGACAGCTGCTCGAGCCTGCCCTGAGCGAAGTCGAAGGGGCTGTCCAGCCGACCGGCGCTCGGCAACTTGTAGAAACCCTGGACAAGCGCGGGCGAGTCGCCCGCGGCCACACGGTTCTTCCTCAGTCCATCCTGCTCTCTCGCTATAATCTCCGGCATGAACTTCGAACAAAAACTGGAAGAGCTGAAAAAGCGCGATCGCCTGGCGGAAGAAGGCGGTGGAACGCAGCGCCGCGAGCGGCAGCATAAAGAAGGCAAGATGTCGGCGCGCGAGCGCGTCGAGTTCTTGCTGGATGAGGGTACGTTCGAGGAAACCGACAAACTGGTCACGCACCGCTGCAACGACTTCGGCATGGCCGAGCAAAAGATCTTTGGCGACGGCTTCATCACCGGCTATGGGCGCATCGAAGGGCGACTGGTGTTCGTCTTTGCGCAGGACTTCACTGTGTTCGGCGGGTCGTTGTCAGAAACCAATGCCGGCAAAATCGTGAAAATCATGGATCTGGCCGCCAAGATGGGCGCACCGGTGATTGGCCTGAATGATTCCGGAGGAGCGCGCATTCAGGAAGGCGTGCTCTCGCTGGCCGGCTATGCCGATATTTTTCTGCGCAATACTTTATACAGCGGCGTGGTGCCGCAGATTTCCGCCATCATGGGACCGTGCGCTGGAGGCGCGGTGTATTCGCCGGCCATCACCGATTTCATTCTGATGGTGAACAAAACTTCGTACATGTTCATCACCGGGCCTGATGTCATCAGGACCGTTACGCAGGAAGACGTGACTAAAGATCAGCTCGGCGGAGCGCAGACGCACAACGAAACTTCGGGCGTGGCGCATTTTCTGGCGCAGGATGATGCGGAGTGTCTATCGATGGTGCGGGAGCTGCTCAGTTTTGTTCCGTCGAACAATTTGGATGATCCGCCGCGCAAGGCTTGCACCGATCCAGTGGACCGGATGGATGAAAAGCTGGATTCGATCGTGCCGGATCAATCGAACTTGCCGTATGAAATGAAAGACGTGATCCAAACCGTGGTCGATGACCGCTATTTCTTCGAAGTGCAGGAACATTACGCGAAGAACATTGTCGTAGGGTTTGCCCGGCTGAATGGGCGGCCGGTGGGCATTGTGGCCAATCAGCCGGCATTTCTGGCGGGTACGCTGGATATCAATGCTTCGATCAAGGGCGCGCGCTTTGTGCGCTTCTGTGATTGCTTCAACATTCCGCTGGTGACGTTTGAGGATGTTCCGGGATTCTTGCCGGGAACGACGCAGGAATACGGCGGGATCATCAAGCATGGAGCGAAGTTGCTGTACGCATTTGCGGAAGCGACCGTGCCGAAGATCACGGTGATCACGCGCAAGGCTTACGGTGGAGCGTATTGCGTGATGTCGTCGAAGCACATCCGCACGGACGTGAACTATGCGTGGCCGACGGCGGAGATTGCAGTGATGGGGCCGGAGGGCGCGGTAGACATCGTGTACAAGCGGGAACTGGAAGGCGCCGGGGATCGGGCTGCGGTTCGGCAGAAAAAGATTGAAGAATTCCGCGACCGTTTTGCCAATCCGTATGTGGCGGCGGACCGGGGGTTTGTGGATGCGGTCATCCAGCCGCGGGAGACCCGAAAAAAACTGATCCAGGCGCTGGAGATGCTGCAAACCAAGCGCGACAAGAACCCCCTGAAGAAGCACGGGAATATACCGCTGTGATTGCCCATGCACGAGTGATCTGTGTCATCTGAACAGTTTGCCGATAATGTCGTTGGCGATTTTCAATCCGACCGTCGCACTGTGTTCATTTCCGGCCGCAAAGAACAACATAAACATTAGGGAGTCGTTCGAATTGTGCATCGGGAACGGTGCGCTGACAGCAAGGAATTCTCGTTTCAAGCGCGTCACAAAGAAATCGGTAATAATCCGCTGGTCGGCAGATTTGTGCACAGATTCAATGACCTCTGTCGAATCCAGAAGTGAGCGGAGGGTAGTCCTCGAATAGAACGCTCCTTCCCATTCACCCGTTCCGAATAGTGACGTCAGTCGATCCGCCCACGCTTTGCGCGGCTTGCGATCGCGCACCAGCATACGATTGACAGCTGAATATGGAAACAACGCCCACAAGTCCACAGCCCGTGTACGGCCCAGTGCAGCAATCGCTTGCCATTTCACCGATGCCCCGAAGGGATCCAGGAATACCACTGCACGTTGGCGCTTTGTGTCCAGACCCTCACACCACCTCAACAAGGCGTCGTTTGCATCCTCGTTGAGAATTCTGACGTTCCGAGAGGGGAAGTCACTTGCAGCAGTTTTGAGCTCTAGGTATTTCTTTCTGTTCTTCTCGATGAAGAGGTATTCGTCAAACGGGGGTTCAACCTCTAGCGCCCTTCTTACGCTGCCCTTACGAAACTCCTTTTCGTTTTTCCGTAATTCAGGGAGGAGCTCAACAAAGCCGCTGGGCTCGGGTTGTCGCAAGCTTCCAGTACCCGCAAAAGCATCCACATAGGTGATGGAATAGAAAAGAGCTCTCTGATTGTTTTTGAAAATCCTGGTGTACGCATGAAGGTATTTTTTTATGGCTTCAAGCTTCTGTTGTGTCCATACTCCGCCGAACTTAGTTTGATGGGTCACCTTCTCAGGCTCCGATGAATAAACTATGGCCCGGATTGATAATCAGGATCCCCCAGAGCGTATAAACATTAGCATCATTGATCTGCCAGAATCGAATTAAGATAGTCGAAGTGACGGCAGGCGAACGTATGGCGAAGACCGGGCTCATTAATCGTAATCCGAGAGTCTCATGAGTGCTCACTCCGATATCGAATGGACCGACGCGACCTGGAACCCCGTGCGTGGCTGCACCAAAGTCAGCCCCGGATGCAAGCACTGCTACGCCGAGACGTTTGCGGAGCGGTTTCGCGGGGTCAAGGGGCATCCCTACGAGCAGGGGTTTGATCTGAAGCTGGTTCCCGAGAAACTGACGGAGCCATTTTCCTGGCGCTCGCCGAAACTGGTGTTTGTGAATTCCATGAGCGATCTTTTCCAGGACGGCGTTCCCGACAGCTACATCGAAGCGGTCTGCCGCGTCATGGTAACGGCAAAGTGGCACACATTTCAGGTGCTCACCAAGCGGTCGGCCAGGCTCAGAGAATTGTTGAGGGGTCGCTTGCGGTTTGCTGCGGAACAGGATCACATCTGGTGGGGAGTCAGCGTCGAGGATCGGAAGTACGGCCTGCCCCGAATCGACGACCTGCGGGAAGCGCCGGCGGAGGTCCGGTTTCTATCAATCGAGCCACTGCTTGAAGACCTCGGCAGGATTGATCTTTCCGGCATCAGTTGGGTTATCGTGGGCGGGGAAAGTGGTCCCGGCGCCCGGCCGATGCGGCCAAAATGGGTTGTCTCGATCCGCGATCAGTGCCGAACACAGCGTGTGCCGTTCTTTTTCAAGCAGTGGGGTGGGGTAAGGAAGGCAAAGAACGGCCGGGAGTTAAACGGACGCACCTATGATGAATATCCGCGACGCGTAACGGCGCCGGTGCCCGATCGGGTTCGCTGTGCGGAATTTGCAGAGAACATTTTGGATTTGGTCCGGGGGCTGATGAATCGCGGGGCACTGCTACAGGTCGGCGTCTGAGGGACGCACAAGCGAGACGCTCGCGCCTACATCGGCGGTTCTCGCTCGTTCCAGGGTTCCTGCTCCACAGACAACTCCAAGCGCAACCGGGGAGAAAGATCGATCGCGTAAGGAGACTTGCGAGGCGGCGGCTTACGTAGTTTGTCTTTTCGAGACGCACGGTAGTCCGCGGGGTTGGGGACGAAGTCCAAGCGCGGAATTTTTCCAAGCTTCGGCATGAGCGCAACGGCTTGAGCCAGAGTTAATCGAGCAGACAAAAGCGGCGACAACGGGCCGGACTGGAAAACTGCCGACGAGGGTCCCAAACGAGAGTGGACGCGCCAATAAAATAAGAGTCCCGAGGTGATGTTGAATTAATTCGTCTCGGCCAGTAGCTCGCTTTAGACCCTTGCCGACCTGCTTTCGTGCTTCCCTTGCGGGGGCGCGACGCGCGATCAGTGCTTGGGCTCCGGGCTTACCGCCAACCGGAAAAACCAGTTCAACGCCTCGGGACTCTATCTTGCCTTCGACATGATGTTCTTGTTCGCCTCGACCAGCGCTTTGCTATAGACCCTTGCTGACCCTCTGCGACTCACCTTGCGGTGTGCTGCAGTGACCCCGCTTGAGTCCCGGACGCTGCACCAACCGGGTAAACTTCAGAACGTGTCGAAGAACGATTATGTTTCTACTCCTTTCTTTTCTGCAGTCAATAAAAACCACGCGGCTCTATGTGGCGATTTTTCAATGGAGTGCAGCCTCTCCACAGGCATATGACCGAAAATGGTGCAATCAGGCGGCGAGTAGTTGAGAATCCGATGTTTGTCGTCCAGTTTCAGGCGCTTTTTGGTAAATGAATTGACGTTCAGCGAGTGAAGCTGGGCGATTTCCTGTTTGTGAAAATTCATGCAAATCCGCTCTAGATGCGGCTTTGGAAGGCGATGCAAGACGACTATCAGTCCGGCATTCGCGCGGAGCAAGGGCCACGCGGGCGAGCCTGTCCTGAGCGAGGCCGAAGGATCGCCCGCGACCACCCGATCACACCTAGCGCCGGGCGCGCTTGAGGAGCTTCTTTTTGGGAGGAATTGGGAATTGTCCGTCTTCGTCGTAGAACTTCCGGGGTCCGTGATCGGACTTGGCGTGTGGCACGGGCTTTTCGCCCCTGGAACTAAGGCGCGCCGCGGCAACGGCGGCCGAGGCTACGAGAGGACTGCTGGTGGTGTACATGGCCTCGTTGAAAACGCTCCCCGACGATGCCTGCGCCACAGCGAACACGCCGAACGGTTTGCCATTGACGTAGGAAGTCGAAAGGTAGTCGGCGACCATCAGACCGGAAAAAGTAGTGGGCAGCCAGGCGGTGCTCATTTGATCGCTGAGTTGAGTGGGCGCACTCCAGGTCTGGCCGCCATCCTGCGAGGAAACAAAGCCAACCGCCATTTCACACGGCGAGCCGCAATTCGAAACCGGGTAGTAGTAATAAGTCAGGGTCAGATGAGCGGCGCTGCCGGAAGTTGCCGGGTCGACGCCCAGCCCGGGGATAAAGTGATCCACGGTGCTGGTGATCGGCGTCGATCGGAATGCGCGCAGGCGCGGTCCAGGTGGCGCCATCGTTGGACGTGCTGAGCACCAGATCGTTCGACGGAGCAACCAGTACGAAAGCGGCAATCGGACCAAACCACATAAACGGTTCCCGCCGCGTCGATTTCGGCGGAAGGCAAGGGACCGCTGCGCAGGTTGCCGGCTTCGGCGTGATCGGTGATAGAAGAGATGGTCACTGTGTTGCCCCAACTTGCCCCGCCATTGCTCGAGCTGAACGCCAGCATCGAACCGGACAAGCCTTCAATGGGCACAATCACGTTGCCGTTGGGCTGCACCAGCGGTTCTCCGCCGATGCCGGTGGCCAGGTCGCCGGTGCTCATGACCGCGCCCCAGGTGAGTCCACCGTCGACCGAGGTCTGCATGTGAATCAGGTCCTGCGCGGCGGGATCGTCCCATTCCACATAGCAGTGGCCATAGAAAGGGCTGCTGGCGGTGTTGTCGCAAACGATCCAGTTCTTGTCCGGTTCGCCCTGAGCAGTTACGGTGATTGGGCTACCCCAGTTGATGCCGTCTGCGGAACGGCTGACGATAACAGTCTCTGACGAGTCGCCGTTGCCGAGGGTCAGGATCGCCAGGGAACAGATGATCCAAATTTGATGTGCGGCATCGTAGACGACCGACGGATCGCTGACCGCGGTGAAGGTGCCTCCACCCTGAAAGATAGTGATCCCGGGAAGAAAACCGCTGTTCCAGGTTGTGCCTCCGTCGGTGGATGTGGCGAAGCCGATGTCAGCCCCTCCGCCCCCAGAAATGCGTCCCACCTGAAATGCGCTGACCATCGTTGAACCGAAGGCAAATGCGCCGGGCTCCACTTCGGTGGCGTGCTGGCTGGTGGAGTTGGTGTAGGGATCGCTGCTTAATTTTGTAAGCGCGACTCCGCCGGGCGGAGTGGGTGGCGGCGTGGGCTCAGAAGGGCTATTGGAACTGCCGCCGCAGCCGACGATGGAGAACAAAAGGCCCAGCGCCGCCAAGGCGGACATGGCGATTATCCTGTGGCGGTGAGCTGGGCACGTCATGAAAGAACCACACCCACGATGGTTTGAAAGTACCTTGGGGAGCGGGTCTGGTCAACGCTTTTTGAAATGCAAGGACTTTCATTGAGCTCCTTTCAATCATAGAGGACACAGAGGGCACGAAGGTAAACTCGGCTGGGCTTCGCGTCCCCTGCTAGGCACTTCGCGGGTGGAATGGTTCGCCCTACAATCGCGGCAGAGGAAATGGTCATGGCGATTTTTAATGAGGGGCATGGCGGTGGCAAGGTCATCGACGTTAATCCCAATCCGGCGATGCGGCTTATCGGCCTCGCGGTGATTGTTTTCCTGGCCGCCGTTCTTGTGTTTTCGTCGGTGGCCAAAGTCGAATCCGGCCATGTGGGCGTGTTGACGCTATTTGGGCGAGTGACCGGCGAGGTGTTGCCTGAGGGCGTACACCTGGTAAATCCATTCAAGACCAACAACGAGATGTCGATCCGCACCCAGGAAATCAAAGAATCGGCGAGCGTTCCCTCGAGTGAAGGATTGGTCATGAACCTGGATACTTCGCTCATCTATCACCTGAATCCAGAAAAGGCGGCGGAGGTGTACCAGAAAATCGGCCCGGACTATATGAATGTTTTGATCGAGCCTAATCTCAGGGCGGCGATCCGCGAGGCCACCGCATCCCATACCGCCAACGCGCTGTACACCGGCGAGCGGGAAATGGTGGCGAAGCAGATCTACGAACAGCTTACGCACATCGTAGGCAGCCGAGGCATTGTGGTGGAGAGCGTTCTTCTCCGTGATATTCAACTACCAAGTTCGCTCAAAGCGTCGATCGAAGCCAAGCAGCAGGCTGAGCAGGAGGCGCTAGCCATGAACTTCCGTTTGCAGAAAGAGACGCAGGAGGCGCAGCGCAAGCGGATCGAAGCCGCCGGTATCCGCGACTTTCAGCAGATCGTAGCGCAGGGCATCAGCCCGCAGTTGCTGGAGTGGAAAGGAATCGAGGCGACTGAGACGTTGGCCAAGAGCGCCAATTCCAAGGTTGTCGTGATTGGGAATCCCAAGAATGGGCTGCCGCTGATTCTGGGGCAGTAGCGGCGGCGGCAACGCAACTAAGATCGTTTAATTCCTGCGCTCGTGTTGGACGTTCGTCCCATAGCCGGGAAGACAAGTAGTCCTCACTGAGACTGTCCTTCTGGAACTTTGCCTCCTCTCCTCATTGCCATAGGCTATCCGGTAGATTGCGGTTGCTTTCGTGGCAAGAGAGACCATGCGATTTGGACTGGCTTCAAGTCAGATTCTGTCGGGCTCGATCAGTCGACAAGGGCGTGCGGTTGCAGTCATCTGCACGCTGGCAATGTTGGCGGGGTTGGTTGGATGCGGCGGCACCCAAATGACTACGCCGGCGGCTGCGGGACCGACATCAGGCTCACCGCCACCGAAAGCCGGCTACTTCGGCACCGAACCTGCGCACGCCACTTACCTGCCTCGCTCCGATTCCTATTGCGCATCGGCCGTCACGCCCAATTCGTGGGAACCGAGAGCGGATAACAACCAGGCCAACCACACCGTGGTTGCTCCGCCGCACAACTGGTCGGTCGAGAACTATTGGACACTCTGGCGGGACAAGCGGGATCAGGTGACCGGCAATTTCACCGGAACAACCACTGAGATCATCCAGTGGGCCGCCTGCAAGTGGGGGATCGACGAAGACACCATCCGCGCGGACGCGGTAGAGGAATCGTATTGGCACATGAGCACGATCGGAGACGTGTGCGGGCCGGTGGGGGAGGGTTCCTACGGGCTGATGCAGATCAAGAACGAGGATTGCTCGGGCACCGTCATTCATGGCGGCTTCCCGCATACCACGCAATCGACGGCGTTGAACGTGGACTGGTACGCTGCCCACATCCGGTCGTGTTATGACGGCGACTTCTATGATGGGGGCAACTGGCTCTATGACGGCCAGACTGTCGACCAAATCGCCGCGCAGCACGGGTGGAGCTACGTCTTCTGGACCTGCATCGGCGCACACTTCTCGGGAAACTGGTCGCCGGGCCAGCCCTACGAGCTGCAAGTGCGGCAGACTCTTGCCGACCGGACCTGGGAGAAAGCGGGCTTCTAGCCTCTCCTGTGCCGAGAGATTTCGACCGACAGGGCAAAGCAAGCATCGATTCGCGCTGGTAACATAACGGCGTGCCACCCCTGGTCGACGTCCGCCATCTGACGATTGAATTTCCGGGATCTCTGCTGGCGGTTCGCGACCTCAGTTTTTCAATAGAGCCCGGCGAAGTACTGGGGCTGGTTGGAGAGTCGGGGTCGGGGAAATCGCTCACGGCGTTGGCCTTGATGCGATTGCTGCCGCCACAAGCCCGCGCCAGCGGGGAAATCTTGTTTTCGCACGCGTCTGCTACGGAAGACCTGCTGCAATTGCCAGACGAGCCGATGCGGCACCTTCGCGGCGCGCACATCGCTATGATTTTTCAGGAGCCGATGACCGCGCTCAATCCCGTCATGCGGGTGGGCGACCAGGTTGCAGAAGCAGTCCTGGCGCACAACAAAGTCAGCCGACGGGAGGCGTGGGACCGGGCGGTCTCGGCCTTGCAGGATGTGGGAATTCATGACGCTGCAAGCCGGACCCGCGATTATCCTCACCAGCTTTCGGGAGGGATGCGGCAGCGCGTGATGATTGCCATGGCGATCGTCAACCGGCCTAAGTTGCTGATCGCCGACGAACCGACGACGGCATTGGATGTCACCGTGCAGGCGCAGATTCTGGAACTGCTAGCTGAGCTGGGCAGCAAGTTCGGGTTGACCATGCTGTTTATCTCGCATGATCTGGCGGTCGTTTCGCAGATTGCCAACCGCGTGGCCGTGATGTACGCGGGGAGCCTGGTGGAACTGGCAGCAAACCGGGATCTCTTTCTTGCGCCGGCGCATCCCTATACTCGCGGCTTGCTCCACGCGGTGCCTTCGCTGAAGACGGACCGGACGCGTCCTCTGGAAACGATTGAGGGCACTGTCCCGCCGTTGCACGCAGTTCCGGCAGGATGCCCGTTCGAGCCGCGATGCGGTTTCCGGATTTCAGAATGCGCCCGGCAATTTCCGCCGATTGTGGAAGTGGCTGCGGGACACTGGGCGCGGTGCCCGGTGGTGAATGGGCCGCGGTGAACAGCGGGCCGGGTGGGCCGGGGCATGCCCTAGCCTCCCTTTGGAGGAGTCGAACGGGCCTGGCGGCTCAAAGACCCGCCCCACACAAGCGCGTAGCCCCGCGGCCCCTCCCAAACCCGAACAAGAACGGTTTCGACCTGTGCTGTCTTGCTGGTTAGGTCTATAATCTCCGCTTTGTCTGGTGACGTGTGCGCGTTCTTGTCTTAAGCGATATACATAGCAACCTCGAAGCACTGGAAGCCTGCCTGACCGTGGCCCCGGCTCACGATGTGGTGGTGAACCTGGGCGATGTCGTGGGGTATGGGGCCAGCCCCAACGAAGTGATCGAACGTTCCCGAGCTCTGGGGAAAGTGTTTGTGCGGGGAAATCATGACAAGGCAACGGCCGGGCTGACCGAGTTGCAGGACTTCAATCCCATCGCCGGAATGGCCGCCCTTTGGACCCGCGAGAATCTGACTGCCGAAAACCTGGAATGGTTGCGCAGCCTACCGGAAGGGCCGGTTCAAATAGAAGGGCTGCCCAGCGTGCAGTTCGTGCACGGGTCGCCGATTGATGAGGATGAGTATGTAGTAAGCCTGCGAGATGCAATTGAACCCATGCTGGTCTCATCCGCGACAGTGACTTTTTTTGGCCACACTCATTTGCAAGGCGCGTTTTCCACGAACAGCGTGGCCTCCGACGTTTTTCGTCCGGAATACCAGACAGTGGGGCAACCTGAGACTGTGGAATTTCCCCTCAAAGACAACGTCCGTTACCTGGTGAATCCGGGTTCGGTGGGACAGCCCCGCGACGGCGACTGGCGCGCCTCGTTCGCGGTATACGATTCTGATGCACGCATCGTGATTTTTTGCCGCGTGCCCTACAATTTGAAAAACGCGCAAGACCGCATTGTCGCGGCCAACCTGCCCATGCGTCTCGCCACCCGCCTGGCGGCGGGGAGATAGTCCTCGGCATGCCTCGCCATTCATCCGACACGCAACAGCTCTTCCCGCAGCCTGCTCCGCACCCGCGCGGCAAGGCCCCGGCTCATTACCTGATTGCCCATTCTGACGGCGGGGCTCGGGGCAATCCCGGGCCAGCGGGATATGGGGTTGTGATTCAGGACCAGAGTGGGCGCAAAGTGGCGACACGCAGCGAATACCTCGGCCACCAGACCAACAACTTTGCCGAATATCAAGGACTGATCGCGGCGCTGGAGTATGCGATCGAGCATGGACCGAAGGCGCTCAAGGTCGTCAGCGATTCTGAGTTGCTGGTGCGCCAGATTAAGGGAATTTACAAAGTAAAAAATGCCGTGCTTAAGGATTTGCACGCGCGAGCGAAAGAGTTGATCGGCCAACTCGAGTGGTTTTCCATTGACCATGCTTTGCGGGAGCACAATCAGGAAGCGGATCGCCTGGCCAACGAGGCGATGGATAAGGGCACGGGGCGTGCTCGTTGAGCTACGCGCGGCTTTTCTTTGCCACGGCCAGCGGTTTGGCGCCGGCAACTTCCCAGGGGCGCTTGGGGCGTTCGGCGGCCGGCTTATCGCGATTCTCGATCCGGTCGTAGTGGTAGGACTCACTAACCGTTCCCAGAGATTCGTTATACAAACTCGGCAGGCCGAGACCCTCCTTCAATTCCTCGGTGAACTGCTGCAGCGCCTTCAAGTGGTCAGCCGTGGCCGGAACTTCCGTCTTGGCAGTCTTCAGGAATTGCTGGTAGCCGCGGTTCACCAGTTTCGAGATCTCGCTTCCGATCAGGTAGCCGGGGTAGGCAAAAATCTTCACGCCGTCGTCGCCGTTTTTCTGAATGGCGGCCGAGACGTTGTACTTCTTCACAAATACGCGGCCCTGCATACCGGGAGCTTCGATTAAATCAAATCCATGATCACGCAGCCAGTTCACCGCGTCTTCATAACTGCGTTGTTCTACCTTGGTTGACATTCTGTGTTATGAGTCCCTTCTTAAAATCCATTGGTTAGATGCAGACTGCCGGAAAAAAGCGCAACCCTGAGTTGAGCTTGGAACCAATCAGGCTCCTTTATAATCCAATCGGTTGTGGTTAGCGCCTTAATTCTCGTTTTTCGCACATTACGATGGTCATAACCATCGGCACCGTAATACAGGGGATTGTTGTCGCGCGGTTTGACGGAAGTGGCTAAATCCAAAGCCAATACGAGCGTTTTGAGCGGGGCGCGTGTGTCTCTGCCGCGACTCGGGCAGCGAAGCTTGGAGCGCATTGGAAATACTCCGCTGCTGCGCCTGGAACGGATCGTTCGCGATCTGCCGAATATCGAAGTGCTCGGAAAAGCCGAATGGGTGAACCCAGGTGGATCGGTGAAAGACCGCGCCGCGTCGAACATTGTCGCCGAAGCCAGGGCCAGCGGCAAATTCGGGCCAGGGAAAGTTCTGCTGGATTCCACCAGTGGGAACACCGGCATTGCCTACGCCATGATTGCGGCGGCGGAAGGATTTCCGGTTACTCTCTGCATGCCGGCGAACGTATCGGTCGAACGCAAACGCATTTTGCAGACGTATGGTGCGAGCATTATCTACACCGATCCCGATGATGGTTCTGACGGAGCTATTCGCAAGGCCCGCGAACTCTATGCCGCCGAACCGGAGAAATATTTCTACGCTGACCAGTATTCGAACGATGCCAACTGGCGGGCCCACTACCAAGGCACGGCTAACGAAATCTGGCAACAGACTGAGGGACAAGTTACGCACTTCGTTTCCATGCTGGGCACGAGTGGCACTTTTGTGGGCACGACGCGACGGCTGAAGGAACTGAATCCGAAAATCCGCTGCATTTCGCTGCAGCCTGATTCGCCCTTTCACGGAATTGAAGGCGCCAAGCACATGGCCAGCGCTATTGTGCCCAAGATCTACGATGCTTCGCTGGCTGATGAAGACATCGGCATCGCGACCGAAGATGCCTACGCGATGGCCAAACGTCTGGCGCGCGAAGAAGGTTTGTTAGTGGGGATTTCCGCGGCCGCGGCGGTGGCGGGGTGTCTGCAGGTGGCGCGCAAGCTGGAGAAAGGTGAGCGTGCCGTATTTGTGACAATCCTCTGCGACGCGGGAGACAAGTACTTGAGTGAGAGGTTTTGGGAAGAAGGGTAGATTTAGGAATGTCATCCTGAGCGGAGCACTCCGCCCAAAGGGCGGCACGCAGAGTCGAAGGACTTCTATAAGTTAGCGACGAGTCAGGCTCATCGGGGAATTTCCGAAGCGCTTGGGATGGAAATTCCCTCATGAGCCCCACCTCGGGCAGAGAGGCAAGGGGTCCTTCGACTGCGTAGCAGTTCGCATTCGCGAACTGCCTACTCCGCTCAGGATGACAACGTAAAAATTATGTTGAAAATGGCAAACAAAGACTATGCGGCCATTCGCCAGCACGGAGAAGAAACCTACCCTCACGAGTGCTGCGGCGTTCTGCTGGGGCGCATGGAAGACGACGGAACCCGCGTCGTTATCTCGACCGCTCGTGCCGGGAACACTCGATCAGATTCCCCCCAAAACCGTTACAACATCGATCCCAAGGAACTGGTCCGCATTCAGCGCGAAGGGCGCGAGCGGGGCGAGGACATCATCGGTTTTTATCATTCCCATCCCGACCATCCAGCGCAGTGGTCGTCGACCGATCTGGCTGAGGCGCACTGGTTCGGGTGCTCGTATGTGATCACCAGCGTGGAGAAGGGCAAGGCGATGCTGACGAATTCGTTTGAGCTGACCGGAAGCGACGAGAACGATAAGAAGCTGCTGGATGAAAAGATTGAAGTAAGTTGAATCGTGTGGCGCGGACACTCCTGTCCGCGCTGGGACGGCCTCCTATCCTCACGGACAAAGAATACGCTTGCGGTGTCTAATTATTCGATGAGAGAAAGAAGAGCCGATGGCACTTCTTCAGCGGGTACGATTCGCGGTTGCCCTGCCCATCGCGCAACTGTTCCTCGCGATCGGACTAAATCGCTGGGGATTGACGGAAGGCTGCCCTATGGCAGACACGCCCTGCTCCCCGACCGCAACTCAGATTTGCCGGGCCATTAATGCGCCGGCAGCATTGCTCATGCTTCTGGCAGACCTTTTCCATAGGGTTGACCATGCACCGCCCTCTGTCTTCGGCCTACCTCTGGGTGACCTTTTGTTTTTTTCTGGTGTTGTTCTCCTCTGGTTCATCGTCGGCCGGGCCGTGGATAATCGTGGGCACTTAGGGGCGAGCGCGCAAGTACCGATGTTTGCCGCGGTTGTTTTCCGTGCTCTCCTGTTGGCACTCGGGCTTCTTCTATTCCTGATGTCTTTGGGCCCGCTCTTCTTTAGGATGAGTCTCAACAACTCTTCGGGCTCGATTGCGGCTGGTATTTTAATCATGCTGTGGTCGGCGGCTCTCGTTGGGACGTCCGCACTTTGGTTTTGGAAACGCGCCCGGTGACGGAAATCGTTTCGTATGTAGCATCGCGCGGACAGGAGTGTCCGCGCCACATGACTAGGCTTGAAGATAAGTCCGTACCTTTGACCGAGTCATGTAAACCAACAACAGTCCTGCAATCGTCACTCCCCCCGCTCCCTTCCAGAATTCTCCAAAAACCATGTTCGCCAGATCGCCCGCGAGGTTGAGAGCGATCATCGAAACTCCCACGATCCATGCCCAGCGACGCCGCTTGAGCCATCCGATCCCCGTGAAAAGCGAGATGACGGCGAAAATCGCGAACGGCAGTGCAATGATTCTCCCGAATAGCAGGAGTTGAAAATGGCCGGTTTGGTTCAAAGTCCATGCGCGATCCAGAATTGTGCCCGGAAAAAGCAAGGTAACTGCCGCGTAGCCGGCCATAGTCGCGGCGAAGAAGAAGAAAATGCCCAGAGGAATGAATCCAGCCGGGCGATCATGCAAGTTGCTCATACGGCTTGCATAAGACTAAACCAGACCGCGCGCGGACAAGCATGCCCTGAGCGAAGTCGAAGGGAGTGCCCGCGCCACACCGGTTCAGGTGAATCCCAACGGCATTCTATGGCATCATCTATGCATGGCTAAGATCCACATTCCTACGCCTTTGCGCCAATATGCTGGAAAGCACGCCACGGTGGAGCTCAAAGCTGAAACCGTCGGAGGGGCGCTGGCGGAACTGGTGGCGCGGCATCCTGATTTGCGCCGCCATCTGTATACGGATGAAGGTAAATTACGCGCTTTCGTAAACGTTTACCTCAACGATGAGGACGTCCGATACCTGCAAAAAGATGCCACAGCGGTGAAGGACGGTGATAATATCTCTATCGTGCCTTCGATTGCCGGGGGCCGATAAATCAATGGTTTCGAGCCGCACAACCCGCGTTATTTTCTGTCAATCTCCCACCTGCTGTTGTTGCTGCTGTTGTTGTTGTCGCTAGTTGTTTCCTGGGCGATTCCACAAAATCTTTGGAAACTTGAGGTTAGCCGAAATGGCCTCCATTACTGAAACCCGACCTGAGACCAACGCTCTTCACAACGACGAGATTTTGCGCTATTCGCGTCACCTCATCATGCCCGAGGTTGGTATGGAAGGACAGCAGAAATTGAAGGCGGCGAGAGTACTGTGCATCGGAGCCGGGGGACTGGGTTCGCCACTGGCGTTGTATCTGGCCGCAGCCGGGGTGGGGACGCTCGGCATTGTGGATTTTGATGTCGTGGATTACACCAATCTACAGAGGCAAATCATTCACAGCACGGCCGACGTCGGCCGGAAGAAGCTGGACTCGGCGGGCGAAAAGCTGAAGGCGATCAACCCGTTTC
Source organism: uncultured Acidobacteriota bacterium (assembly GCA_963759395.1). GTDB lineage: Bacteria > Acidobacteriota > Terriglobia > Terriglobales > Acidobacteriaceae > CAVWZH01. The sequence continues at coordinate 15,383 of CAVWZH010000011.1, forward strand.
TTAATCTGCAGAAATTTGAGATTCGCCTTTCCAGCGAGAATGCGCTGGAACTGTTTCGCGATTTTGACATCGTGGCCGACGGTACAGACAATTTTCCCACGCGTTACCTGGTGAACGATGCCTGCGTGCTTACGGGAAAACCGAACGTGTACGGATCAATTTTCCGCTTCGAGGGCCAGGCCAGCGTGTTCGCCACAAAAGACGGGCCGTGCTATCGCTGTCTGTATCACGAGCCGCCACCGCCCGGGCTAGTTCCTTCCTGCGCGGAAGGGGGGGTGCTTGGAATCCTGCCTGGGCTCGTGGGTGTGATGCAGGCCACAGAAGTGATCAAGCTGATTCTGGGTGTTGGCGAACCACTCATCGGACGTTTGCTGCTGATCGATGCTTTGCATATGAAGTTTCGCGAACTCAAGCTGCGCAAGAATCCGGATTGCCCGGTTTGCGGAACGCACCCGACGATTACGAAGTTGATTGACTACAATGAATTTTGTGGTATTCGGGGCGAGGAGAAGCCGGTGGAAGCAGGAGTGCCTGAAATTCAAGTCGAGGAACTGAAACGCCGTTTGGATAACGGCAGTGGCAAGGATCTTTTCATTCTTGACGTGCGGGAGCCGCACGAATACCAGATCTGCAACCTTGGAGGCTACCTGATTCCACTCGGCGATCTGCCGAAGCGCGTGAGCGAACTTGACTCCAGCCGCGAAATCGTGGCGCATTGCCGCTCCGGCGTGCGCAGCGCGAAGGCAGTGACCTTTCCTCCGCCAAGCCGGTTTCGCCAAAGTGCACAATCTGGCGGGTGGAATTCTGGCTTGGGCCGACCGGGTGGATCCGAAGATGCCGAAGTATTAAGAGCAGCGTCATGCACTGTGGAAAACTTGCTCTTGACGCCGATAAACTCTTGGCTTATTTTGCCGTCCTCGGTTTTCGAGGGGGAATCCGACACGGAGGATCCTTGTGTCTGCTGCAATTCCCTCCTCAGAAATATCTCGCCATTTACCGCGGCTTGTTCCTCTCGTAGCTTTGCTCCTCGGGTTGGCCCCATGGGGGTCGGACCTTGCGATGGCGCAGAGTTTGCAGCGTTCGACACCGCCAGATCGACCGACTTCAGCTAACGTTCCTCCCGAAGTGAAAGACGTTGAACAGTTCATTGTTTACTGGACCGCTGAGCCCGGTTGGCGGAGTGAACTCCAACTGAAGAACAATCGCGCGGGCCATGATTTGACCGTGATGCCTGTACTGAGAACAGCCGACGGAACCGAGACCAGTCTTCCTGCCGTCACGATCCAGCCTCAGGAGGCAGTTTCGATTGACTTGGGGGCAGCTGCGCCACAGCTTGGAGCGGCGTATGGTTCCGTCGTCCTGCGCTACCGCGGAGCGGGCGCGCGCGTTCTTTATGCCGCCGTCATGATCCATGATCTCGGCCATGCCGTGGCTGTGCATCTTGATGCCACCGGCGAGGACGAAGGTAGCCAGGCTGCGAGCCGGGAAGGAGTCTGGTGGCTTCCGAACGAGACCGCCAGCGACTACTTAATTCTGACCAATCAAGGCGAGAACCCGGTAAGTGCCGACCTTTCCTTGTACGATGCAGCTGGCAAGGAGGCCAAGCAAAGCGTAGCGCTCGGCCCACGACAGACTATCCGGTATTCTGTGCGTCAGTTGGTGCGGTCGGCAGGCCTCGCGAGCTCGTACGGAGGCATCCGAATTTCGCCAAGGCTCATGCGGGCTCGCTTGATTCCGTTCATTTTGTCTTCGACGAACAGGCCGGATTCTCAGCTCTCTTGAAAATGTTCGATCACGATCCGCAGGCGACCATCGAGCATCGGGATTTCGCCAGAACGGGAGTGTGGACGCTGCGCGCTCCGATGCTGGCGCTCTCTCAGCCCGACCCGGCTCTTGCTTTTCCCGAAGGGACGACTCTCCGGCCAGAACTCTTCATTCGAAATACCACCGCGAAGCCCGAAGCCGTCAGCCTCAGTTTCAATTGGCGTAACCTGAGCACCGCAGGGAAAGCGCTCGGGCCAACCTTGCGCTTGGCCCCCTTCGAGACCCGCCGAGTTGATGTCGTTGCGCTGCAAGACGGAAAGACGCTGCCTAAGGACGCGAACTGGACGGCTGTAGTCATGACCACAAGCGGCCTGCCTGACGAAGTCATGGCGATTGCTGCCAGTTACGATAAGACTCTGCGCTATGGGGCACAGACGCCATTCTCCGATCAGCTCTCATTCAAGTGGGAAGGCGGCCCTTGGGAATATGACGGTCAGCACGATTCAATTATTTCCGCCGGCAACGGTGGAACTAAACCCACAAAGGCCGCGTTCACGATCTTTTACAATCAAGGCAAGGAGAAGTATGAGTTGGAGCAGAATCTTCAGCCGAATGAGCAGATGTGGGTCGACATAGGAAAGCTGGTTCGCGAACAGCTGCCGGATAAGAACGGCAAACTCCTGCCTGCCGACCTAACCCTAGGCACCTACGAGATTCGCGACCTCACCGATACTGGCATCGGCACGCTGTTCGAGGGCAAAGTAATCTACGACAAAACCTACGGCCACGTGGCCTACGGCTGTGCAAATTGCTGCGCTTACAGCCGCTTCGGTCTCAACTTCAACCCGCTGAACTTCATTTTGGGAGGTCTTGGACTCAACGGCGTGGAGGCCTGGGATGACTGCGCGGATGCTTTCGAGAATGTAAGTCCCACCTTCTACGGCAACTGGAGCACGGCAAACCAGGCTATCGCAATAGTCGACGCGGGCGGAAAACATACTGGGATGGGTGTGGGATCAACCACCTCTGCGACCAAAGGCGTCATTGCGTCCCAAGCCCCGCGTGCCTGCCCCGTGATTCAACAAGGCGCCGGCGGGGGCGATAATGTGGTGACTCTCGGCTGCCCCGTGACAGTTGCACGTGGCAGCAGCGCGACTTGTACGGTGACTGGCCCGTCGGGAACAACGGTTTCTGGATGGGAGTTCAAGGACGGCGGCGGCAACACGGTCACGCGGAGCACGAATAAGACGGCGTTGACATGGTCGGGAGTGATCGTGACCAGCGGTACGGTAAGCGTGACGGCAAACGGCATGCCGCTCACGGCGAGCGTGGCTGTTACAAACCGCAGCAATTTCGCATTCACTGCGGTGTCGCCGACCCAAGCAACGGGGAACTCCATCACCTGCTACAACGGGGACAACACAAATCTAGTTAGTCCACCAAATTCTACGTCGTTCAAGGGAGCCTCGTGCGCCGATCTTGCCTTCAGTTTCACGAACGCACAAATCTCGGATAACGGACCTAATAACGGCTACCAGTACGTGACTAGCCTATCGGATACAGGCGGGAGCCAGCCGACTCAGTTCCCGTATATCGTCGTGTCAGACCTTCTTAGCGCTACTACATTTTACAACGCACAGTGTGGGAATTATTCAAGCTCAAACTCTGCAGGTTTCATTGCAGGTTCGCAGCTGAAGCAAAACGTGTTCGATCACGAACAGGGCTCGGTCATGAGCCACTGGACGGAATACCGTGACGCGCAGAATAACCCTAGCAACAACGTTGGCGCCGTCCTTGAGGCTATGACTGCTCCCCCTGGGACATCGCAGTCAGCGTACCAGACCAATCTGACGAACGCAGGGAAGACGGCTCTCAGCAATATCGTAACGGCTGCGAACAATGAACCGTGCGGTGAGGACCCAACCGAGGACTCTAGCCAGTCCTGCGCCAAGTGCGGAGCAATTAACTACAACCCTTACAAAAGCTGCAGCGGCCAGCCCGTTCCCTATTGCCACTAGGAGCAAAATAAATGCAAGCATGGCGATTGCTGGCCTGTGCTTCGGTAATGGTCTTTGCGATTTCCGCTTTGGGCCAATTGACCGTCGATGCTACTGGACCGGTCCGGCAGCGAAACAGGGAGGCGACGCAGGGGCGTGGCGGGGGTGTTGGCCGCAGACTGCCTCTCATGATAACTCTACAGACTACTGGCTCCGCCCCCGACGAGACCGGAAAGACTATGCTCGAGTTCATCCTCACCAACACCCGTAAAACCGACCTCACTCTTCCCATATCACCCAACCCTGCCGATTCCGAACCCTCTGACCCTAAGATTCTGTACACCGTGATGAAACTTGGCCTCCGCATATCCCTTAGCAATAAGCCCGGGGTCATGTTTGCCGGCGGAGCCGAGCTTTACGGCAGTGCCGAGTTCCCGGAAACCGTTGCGAACCTAGCTCCGGGTGATTCCATTCGCGTGCTCGCTCGAGTCGCACTACCGGAAGTTGGCGAAGTGAGCTCAAATGCTGTCGCCTTCGTCGCCAGCGTGTCACTCGACAATGAAACGGTCAAAACGGTGCACGGGCAGACTTTTTCCGACCTGCAGGAGGTCGGATTTGCAAGGTCACAGGAATACACGTCCAGGTCACTTCTCCGCCCACGCGACTGAGCGTCGAGAAGCTGCCAATAGCTCTGCCTCCATGTAACGCCGTTGCTCCCGGCGGGCGGGTGGCCCACCTTTGCGGTTTGTGCGAAGGTGGGGCTAGATGCATTCCCCTCAAAGAATCTCTCGACCAATAAGCGGCAGGCTAAAATCCCAAGAGGTTGAACGCCGTGGTCCCCACCTTTCGAAAATCGTGAAAGGTGGGCCACCCGCGAGCAACAATTGCGGCGGATCTGGCACGATAACCGGGTCGAGCACATTCACCGATTTTTTTGACAACTATGGAAAGTGTGACAGCTGTTGTGAGAAAGGCGGCCCTGGCTGCGCAACGGTCGCTGCGCAGACAATCTTCGTTAATGGGTTTTCGGTGTGGACAGACACAATCACCGAAACCTGCACCGCTGCAACTGTGACTCCCTAAACGAGGCCGGATATGGTCTACCTATTGAGGCTCACTTTCTTCATTCTGACTCTCAGCCCGCTGATTGCAGCGCCGCAGACTGCTGCGAGCCTGGGCCAGGTTCGGCTCAGAGACGTTCCCCTGCAGTTCCAGCAGACTCCGCTCACAAATGCCCTTGGAGCGATCGGCGCTAACGTAAAGGATGGGTTTGTCGTGTTTGGAATCGAAGTGGCCACGGAGAACGGGCGTGAGCCCACTATCGAGGCTGCTATTCCAGGAGGTTCGACTCTGAATGAGGCGCTGACAGTGGTTGCTATGGCTGCGCCCGGCTACAAATTCGTGGTCGTATCGCCCCACTTGATCAACTTTATTCCACCTGGGTCGGAAAACGATCCTGAGGATTTATTGAACCTGCATCTCTCCAAATTCCGTTTAGACGATGTCTCGCCCGGGAATTTTATCGGTAATCCAGCGCGGTACCTCCCGGAACTTAAGGCCGCCTTGGCTGGTGGGAAGCCTAGGGGATGCGAGATAGGTCCTGGCCTTTCAGACAAAGCCCCGGGAATAACCCTTAGCGGCAATGCTGTCAGCCTCAGACAGTTGCTGAACCTTGTTAGCGAAGCCTCGATTGCATCTGCGGAACAAAATCGCGGCCTTGGCTACGGTTGGGTCTATCTACATGAACGATTTCCATCGGAGAGTCATCCCGCGCATGCTTGGAGGGTGCTTGACGTCTGGGATCCTAAGAAGCGCAGGCAGGCGGCGGGGCTTCCCATCCCAGCCGGCCCTGCATCGTAGGACCGACCTGTCCGAGGGGTGGCCAACCTTTGCGGTTTATGCAAAGGTGGGGCTAGATGCATTCTCCTCGAATAACCTCAGAAGGGCTAAAGGGCAAGTTAAAATCCCTTGGATTGAATGCTGAGGTCCACACCTTTCGAAAATCGCGAAAGATGGGCCACCCGTCCGAAGTACTAAGGAACTAACTAAGCGATCAATGCATGAAAAAGGGAGCGCGTCTCGCGCTCCCTTTTTCTTACTTAAGAAAAGTTACCTGCTGCCATCGCCCGAGTCGGCTTTGGCGGATTCCTGGCCCATGGCCAGAATGTACTTCTTGCCGCCGAACTGGATTTCTGAAATCGACTTGCTGCCATCGTCGTTGATGTGCATCACCGTCGCGTCTTTGGAGGCGGCACGGGCCACTTCTTGTAAGCGCGCGGGCACGGTGGCAACGACGTTCTTATTCTTGATAATCGTGACCTCGACGTTGGGACCGGCGCCTTCCCACTTGAGCAGGTAAGTGCCAGCTGCGAGTTGTTTTCCGTTCAACGAGACATTCTCTTTTACTTCCAGAGGACCCTGGCTGGCTGCGAATGCACCTGTGGCCAGCAGCAATGCCAGACCCAGAAACAATCCTTTGCACATGTTCGAGATTTTCATTTCGCTCCTTATGTCTTTCCCGAAATACGTCGGGAACCGGTTCTGGGCGGCCTGGGTTCAGCGCAGCAAAAAGAACTTGCGATCCTCTGCCGCAGGCTTACAATGCTGCCTCAGGGTTAAGCGAAATGAGCCGGGGCGTACACCTCGCGCTCCATTCTCGAAGGGATTGTTTCATCTGGGCCGCCAAACCGAGAGTGAAACAGTCCCTGAACCCTTAGATCTTTAGATCTTTTGCACTGGACCAGGCGAGTCTTGCTGCTCCCGGTTCCCAGCTAGCAGTTCACAGTACGTGGGTCCCCACGAAAAAGTTCCAACGTAGTTTCTGCCCTTTTGCCTTTATTTGGACGCTCCACGGCGTGGCCCGTTAGCAGCATCATTAACGCCGGGTTGCCGGCACAATTTCTCGCTGTTTTTGTTGGGCACGAACCGTGGATTGCGAGTCATAGCAACAGTGATTTCCTGAAACCCTCTTTGGGTTCACAGAATTTTCAACACAACTTTGCCAAAGTTCTTCCGTTCCAGAAGCAGCTTATAAGCTGCAGGAGCTTGCCCCCAGGGAAGGATCTGCCCTACCACTGGGCGCAAATGCCCTTGCGAGATCCACGCCGAGAGTTGCTTCCAGGCGTCTTCCATGAGGCCTCGTTTTGCGGCGAGATAGGTCAGCCACAGCCCGTGCACGCTGGCCCCTTTGGCGTAGAGTGCGCGAGTATCGAGTTCGGCGCGTTGCCCGGTTGCGGTCCCATACACAATTACGCGACCAAAGTCGCGCAAGCACCGCGTGCTTTTTGCGGTGTGCTCGCCACCGAGCATTTCAAACACCGCGTCCACGCCTTCACCGTGAGTGAGATCTTTCACGGCTTGTTCGTAATCCTGCTTCTTATAGTTGATGCCGTGTTGCAGGCCGAGTTGTTTCACGCGGGCCAACTTTTCGTCCGATGAAGAAGTTCCGTACATCTCGATTCCGAGAAGGTGTCCGATTTGTACGGCGGCTGTTCCCACTCCGCCGGCGACGGCGTGGATCAGCACACTTGGCGGACGCCCGCCCGGAGGTTTGGCCAGCAGATCGGCCTTCCAATAGGCAAAATAGGCAGTGAAATAGTTGACTGGAAAGGCGGCTCCTTCTTCGGCGCTCCAGGCGTTGGGAACCGGCCAAAGCAGTTCAGCACGCGCGGCGACGCGCTGGGCGAAGGCCCCCCATTGGATATAACCCATGACGCGTTGGCCGTCACGCTCGCGCGCACCGCAGAATTCGCGTCCCGCGATGAGCGGGGGTTTAGGCGCTCCCGGGTAACCGCCTTGTGTGGTCATAATGTCGGCGAAGTTGACTCCGCCGGTTTCCGCTCGAACCAGTTCCTGACCCGCGCCCGCTTCGGGTTCTGGCACTTCACGTAACTCGAGCACGTCTGGGCCGCCCAAACGACTGATCACCAGTGCCTTCATGACCAGAAGTGTAGCAGCGGCGAGGTCCAATGAACGCGCAACAAGTTGGTCACGCCGCGCCTTGCTGCCGGGTATATACTTTTCGTGTTATGAAGTACCCCCGCTGCCTCGTAGCAGAGGGGAAGCGGAGCGACGTTTTCATTGTCAATTCATAGGCTCCGCATAACAGATCACCGGTTGTCGATACTTTTTAAACCTGGCAACCAGTGCGGAAGTCCTCGCGGTTGAGCCACGTGAGGCTTTCGGGGAGGTTTGCAGTGGATCTGGTTCTGATTCGGTTCTTATTCGTTCTTATTGTTTCTGCAACATGCTTCCTGATTGAGCCTTTCGGTTTGCCTTCCAAACTGGACGGTGGAGTGGGTGCGCTGATCGGCCTGGCCATCGTGCTCTTCGAATGGAAGCTGCGCCGGGTCACCCTCAGACGATTGATCGGAGCCGCCATCGGGAGCGTGCTCGGCATCCTGGGCGCTTACCTGTTTGCCCTGGTCATCCGCAATAGCATCGCTCCGGGCCACACCCAGAGCTTCCTGCAAATTCTGGTTATGCTCTTGATGGCTTACGTTGGCCTGGTGGTTGGAGGTAACAAGGGCGATCTGCTGAATCTTTCGGCCTTGGGCGGGGTGTTCGGTGGCGAGAAACAGCCCAGAAAGAGCTGCAAGATTCTGGACACCAGCGTGATTATCGATGGCCGCATTGCCGACATCGCCGAGACCGGCTTTCTCGACGGCTTGATCGTGATCCCGCAGTTCGTGTTGCGGGAATTGCAACTTGTCGCGGATTCCGCGGACTCTCTTAAACGGAACCGCGGCCGGCGCGGGCTCGATATCCTGCAGCGTCTGCAGAAATCGGCGAATCTGCAGATCCAGATCGTGGAAGATGATTTTCCCGCGGTCCGCGAAGTGGACCTGAAGCTGATTGAGCTGGCCAAGCTGTACGAGGGCAAGATCATCACCAATGATTTCAATTTGAATAAAGTGGCCCAGTTGCAGGGCGTCGAAGTGCTAAACATCAACGAGCTGGCAAACTCGCTGAAACCGATTGTGCTGCCGGGCGAGACCATGAAGGTTTTCGTCCTGAAGGAAGGCAAGGAATACAACCAGGGCGTTGCGTATCTTGATGACGGAACCATGGTGGTCGTGGACAACGCTCGCAAGATGATCGGCAAGACTATCGACATCTCGGTGACGTCGGTACTGCAAACCACGGCGGGCAAAATGATTTTCGGCAAATGGGACGAACGCGGCGGGTCGCGCTTCGAATCACGGCCACACGTGGCCGTGCCGGCAGTGGGTGGAGGACCGATCGCCACGCCGGTGCCGGGCGTATCACAGGCTCCTGTAGTGGCACCAGTGGTACCCGACGCGAAGAAGACTCAGCCGATCATGGTGGAGCGGCCGGCGGAATAGGCTGTCGGCCGAGCTTCGTGGTTACTCAACGGCGATGGAGCGCACTCGGATGGTCGTTCCACCCAGCGTGCCCGCGACTTTCACTCTTTGGCCGGCGAATTTTTCAAGGTCGGCAAGGTTGCCCTGCAGGTAATAACTCTTCTCGCCATCCACTAACATTAATTTGGCCCCTTTGCTGACACACTCGCGGACGCATGCCGCGGGGCTCTTGTTAGAGTCGGGGGCGTGCCGCGCCTGGCAGGCGGAATCGGTAATCATTCCGGCAAATATGCGTTGCGGCGTTGAGCTGGAGCGTGGCTCTGAGGAAGAATCGGAACTCGCCGCGACAGCAAACGCCAGAGCTGCGCTGGCGATGAGCAAAGCGAACCCCAACGCTGCAATCAACGACCAAGTAGCACAGTAACCGACCAGCGTCGGCCAAGAACCGTTTCGCCTCGACACAAGTCCTCCACATTGAACCCAGTATCTATAGGGTTGAAACAGCTTCCTATTTCTCGCCGCAAGTGACTGGCCATTTGCGCGCTATTTATTTGGTCAGTTAACTGCCTGCATTCCTTCAGTTTGCAGAGGTACGGCCTGGAACCGTGAATTTGTCATTGGCAAGAAGTTCCCGGAGCGGGCAAAATGCGGCTACGCATAATCCTCTACGGGAACGGAGAACCAAGTGAGACGGGTCACCGGCACCGGCGGGATTCTCTTTAAGTCAGACAATCCGGAAAACTCTATCAATGGTATGAAGACCATCCTGGCAACAAGCGCGAGCCTCATAGATCAGCTATGTTTCACTGGCATGAATCGGATGGCTCTGCCACGCTGAATTATCGCGCAGACGATCTCGACGCTCTGTTAAAAGTGCTTAACGAAGAAGGCGTGGAAATTGATCCCCATCGCGAAGATTGTGAGTTCGGCCGCTTTGCCGGGATCATGGATCCTGAGGGAATCGAGTCGAGCTGTGGCAGCCGCCGAAAAACGTCGCATGATTGAACTCCCACCCTCCGGCCCTTATACTTACAGCCCGCATGAAGGTTGTCGTAATTATTCCCGCGGCGGGCCTGGGAACGCGCATGGCCTCGCCGGGCAGCGCCAAGGGCAAAAGACCTGCCGCCAGCAAACAATTCACAGAACTTGACGGCACGCCGATCCTGATTCACACGCTGCGCAAGTTTGCCGCAGTTCCCGCGGTCTCTGAAATCCACATTGCCCTGCGCAAGAACGAGATCAGCGGGTTCCGCGCGAGGCTGGAGAAAGAAGAAAAAAACGTTTTGCAGAAGAAAGTAAACCTGGTGGAAGGCGGCGAGCACCGGCAGCAGTCCGTGGCCAATGCGCTGGCGGGGGTTGCGGCCACGTCCGAAGATATTGTTCTGGTGCACGATGCGGTTCGCCCCTTCGTAACTCCCGCCATCATTGAGGATGTAGTTCGCGCCGCCCAGAAATATGGGGCGGCGATTGCCGGGTTTCCCGCTGTGGACACGGTGAAGCAAGTCGAACGAACCGCCGACGGCGCGGTCATTACGTCCACCATTCCACGGGAGCGCGTAGTGATGGCGCAAACACCTCAGGGCTTCCGCTACGGAGTGATCAAGAGAGCATTCGACGAAGCGACCGCTGACGGTTTTATGGGCACGGACGAAGCTTCACTGGTCGAGCGTTCCGGGCATCAAGTGGCAGTGGTAATGGGATCGGCACGGAACATCAAGATCACTACGCCTGCGGACCTGCAACTGGCAGAATTTTATTTGAAGGCAACCTCGTAGCGGCGGACGGGCTCCAGACTCAGACTCATGCCAACGACCAAGAATCAGGGACAACCGGCCAACCGCATCGGTTATGGCTGGGACTCGCACGAGTTCAAGCGCGGTATTCCGTTGAAGATCGGCGGAATCATTCTGCCGCATCCGAAAGGCCTCGGTGGGCACTCCGATGGCGACGTGCTTCTGCACGCGATCACCGATGCCCTGCTAGGCGCGATAGCTGCACCCGACATCGGCTCGCTCTTCCCGCCCTCGGACGCCAAATGGAAGGGCGCGGATTCAGTGGTTTTCCTGCGAGAAGCCCTCAAACGCGTGCGGGCCGCGGGTTATCGCCTGGTGAATGTGGATTCGACGCTTGTGCTGGCGGCTCCGAAGATCGGACCCCACGCGACTGCGATTCGCACCCGCCTTTCGGAGTTGGTCGGCCTAACCCCAGACTGCATCGGACTAAAAGCCAAAACCCCGGAAGGCATGGGGACGGACAATGCCGCGATTGCACACGTAGTCGTGTTGTTAGGAACCAAGGCAGGATCGAGCGCAACGCCAGCCAAATCAGGCGTCAAAAATCCCAAATGAAAGAGGGAGGGAGGGAGGTCTGCCGCTAGACTGATTCGAACTCGCCCGCGATCTCTTCGTGTCGGGCCTGAGCGGCTTCGATGAGTGCCCGGAAAATTGCGCGGGAGGATTCATCGTTCTCTACTGACCGCTCCGGATGCCACTGCACGGCGAGTACGAAATGATCGGGTGATGTGCCTTCCACGGCCTCGATGACGCCGTCTTCGGGGCAACGGGCCACAGTCCGCAAACCGTCACCGACGACATCGGCCGCCTGGTGATGGCTTGAATTCACCGGGATCGGAAGCTTCCCTGTACCTGGTTCTGCCGACCCGGCCTCACGCAAAATCGCGGCGAGCTTTGAATCCGGATTCACTTCAGCGGTGTGAGCGATCGGCGCTTTGCGTCCGGCCTGGTGATTCACCGGCGAGACGATATGCTGCACTAATGTACCGGTGCGATACACGTTCAAAGCCTGCAAGCCGTAGCAGATTCCGAGGACGGGTTTTCGCAAGCTGTAGGCGTCTTGCAGCAGTAGTTCGTCGACGTTGTCGCGGCTCCTGTCGGCTTCCGCGGTGTGAGGATCCCGGGACGCATCATATTTCGCCGGGTCAATATCCGCTTTGCTTCCGGGCAGCAAAACCGCGTCACAGTGGCCGATTAGCTTCGTGACTTCTGCCGGAGAACGGTCGAGTGGAATGCGTACTGGTTCGCCTCCTGCCATTAAGATGGCGCGTTCATATTGAGGGAGGGCGCGCTCGGCGTACTCGGAATCGCCGGAATGAGGAATGGGAATGGCAATGCGCGGGGCCATGCTTCTATTGTAGCGTCCGGATCGGCGGCACCCGTTAACTCGCTCTTTCGATTTCCGCCAACGCTTTGGCCTGGCGGTAGTGGCGAACTTCCATGGCAATCGATGAAACCAAGACGACGGATCCCACAATTGCCGCTGCCGGTAAAGCAACGAGGCGGTAGGCCTGGGTCAGATTCGGAGTGATTCCCCTCAACTTCGCCCCAATAACTACCCCCAAGATTCCAAGAAGCAAACTGATGGCAAAAGAGAGCAGGGTCAGCAGAAAGGTCACAACAAACACGCGCAGGGGAATCCACAGCCACCTCGGCTTTCGTGCGTGAGCTTGGTCGGACGGCATCATTCCTAGGCTACAGTATTCGCTTCGGGCTCAAAAGGCCGTCTTACGGGACTAATGCGCTAGAATGAACTACATGTCACAAGCCGTCCCGGTCCTGACCCGCCCCCCGGGGGAAGTGGTCCGGCAAACTCCCGTCTCGCAAGCACCGAATGGCATCTGTTACGCCGTTGCGGGTGAAATCACCCTCTCAGCCAACGACTTGGAGAAGATGGTTTCGGCCGTGCCCGATGCTGCGGCGGCCGCGCTCCGGCGCAAGGCGTATTACTTTGTCCCTCTCACGGTGAACCAGGGGGACGAGACCGTGATCGCCGACCGCTACGACGTCGCGCTCAGCGATCACGCGGTGTGCCATCGCAATCTCGATCTCGGCGATTCGCAATGTGTGTTCATTTCCACCCGGTTGATGGACGACAAGTTTTCCGTGGCTTTCGAGTTTTATATCAACGTAGGCCACGCCGTGGTGGAGCGCGCCGGAGTTTCCGACGAGTTTGCAGATCTGGCCTGGAAGCAGGTGGAAGCGAACGCGCGCGGCGAGACCTCCCTTGATGCCTGGGAGTCGCGCAAATTGGCGACTACGCCTGGCCCGGATACCGAGAAGTACAAGAACGAATACTTCGCCGCGGCATTTTCAGACGCGATTTCAATCTATTTGCTTTCGCTCTTCATCGACGTGGACTACTACGACCTGCGTGAGCGGGATTATCCGCTGCTTGCGCCCGCGGCGATGGCCGAGCGTTTGAGGAAAGTTGCGGAGTTGTTCCCGCCGAATCCTGGGTTTGAGTTTGCGGTGTACTACAAGCGGAGAGGGTAGTGGCGAGTCTTTTCCCAGACTAGCGGGGATCGAGTCCGTTCACTGCGATCTTTGCAGGCCCATCTTGCTCGTTCATAACCAGTATCGACTTGGAAGGATTACCTGGAAGGTAGTGGATAACTAACCTGCGATCTTTCCAACCTTGCACTGCCTCCCATGCACTTGTCTCATTGGAAGCCGGGAGCTGGGAAACACCAGAGTAGTACTCGCCGTCCACGGAGTACGAGTAGGCAAGTTCACCAACCCAATAACCGGCACGTCCTTCACCTACCATTTTTGCGCCAGCATGCTCCACCCTGCCATACGTGTAAGGCCAGCTGCGCGCGCGATGTTGGAGTTTCCGATTCACACGAGAGCCGAGCCAACGCAGCACCCATGCGAACGCCAATATCCCGCCAAACTCTAAGATGGAACGCCAGACTGGCCAGAGTAGTTCCACAGGTACGATCCTCTAAACCTTACATTTAACAATCAAGGCTGCAAAATTAGCAATCGAAACTCTACAATCATCCTTCCATGCCCGTTACCGTCCGCTCCTTCGCCAAGATCAATCTCGGACTGTGCATCGGTGCGCTTCGCACCGACGGTTTCCACGATCTGCGAACGGTGTATCAGACCATCGCGTTGCATGATGTGATTCGGGTCGAGGTCAAACGAGGTAGCGGGATTGAAATTCGCTGCGAAGATCCGAGAGTGCCGCGGGATGCTTCGAATACCTGCTATCGCGTTGCCGAGCGGGCAATGGCGGCGCTCAAAGCTCGGGGTCGCGTAGTCATCGAGATCGAAAAGCGGCTGCCGGTGCAGGGAGGTCTTGGGGGCGCTTCAGCAAATGCAGTGGCCACGCTGCTGGCGATCGAACTGGCTTTGAAGAAAGAACTGGCGGGGCCAGAGAAATTGCGCATTGCCGCCGAGGTCGGGTCGGATCTGCCGTTGTTTCTGATCGGCGGGACCATCCTGGGTGTTGGGCGCGGGGAGGAAGTCTATCCGCTGCCCGACCTGCCGTCCACGATTTGCGTCGTTGCCACTCCGGAAATCGGGGTTTCGACCCCGAAGGCGTTTGCAGATTGGGATTTGATGATGGCGGGACTCTCCTCAGGGGCTAAAGCCTCGCTCTCGGCGAGCCTTTCGGCACGGCTCAGGCCGTGCCCTTCCCGGATTCGCTCGGGGCGGCCGAGGGCGGCCGTCCCCACGTGGACCGTGGTGCCGCTAAATTGACGGCTCTCTCACCCTCCGATAGAATGTTTGAGGTTGGTCGCGCGATGGCTGCGTGGCTGAGTGGTGGATCATCCCACCGTAAGGTCCAAGGTAAAGCAAAGACTGGCAAGATTTTATCCGGTGTCCCTGCGAGTGGCAGGGGCCGGGCCGAGAGCCCGCTTCTCGACCTCGTCCGTACCGGGATTGAAAACGACTTTGAGCAGGTCGTCTTTCCGCAGTATCCCGAATTGCGCGAGGTGAAAAGTGTGTTGGTGCGTGCCGGGGCTATGTTTGCCTCGCTTTCTGGTTCGGGCTCTGCCCTGTTCGGGTTATTTGGGACCCGGGCGGAGGCTGAGCGCGCGGTAAGGGAGCTGCGCCAGCGCAAGGTACCAGCGTTGATTACGACCACTCTGACGCGGCGGCAGTACTGGCGAGGATTGCAGATTTCGGATTGAAGATTTTAGATTGCAGATTGGGGTTTCCATCTACAATCTGAGTCGCCAAATCTGCGACAGAGACTGGGCCGTCGACTAATGGTAGGTTGAGGCGTTTAGCGGGCGTTCGAGCCCGCTGCCGAAATCCTGAGCGAAGCGAAGGATCTCTGCGCTTACCAAGTCGGTGGGCACAAGAGGCAGAAACACTGGGCCGTCGACTAATGGTAGGTCAAGTGCCTTTGGAGCACTTTGTCTAGGTTCGAATCCTAGCGGCCCAGCCAGAAAATCGGCTTTTAGCCATTAGCTTTTGGCTCTTGGCTTGAAGCTGGCGACAGCAAGGTTTGAGCTAACGGCTAAAGGCTAAGAGCTAAAGGCTGGTTCCTATGGCAACTCTTGCGACAGCGACGGAAAAGCTGGCAGAAAAGAACATGAGCCCCGAAGAGAAGCCGGAGCGCAAGCCGCAGCGCGCTCGCGTCGACGATAAGTTCAAAATCTTCAGCGGCACTGCCAATGAGCAACTGGCGGACAATGTCTGCGCGTTCCTCGGGATTGCCTCGAAACCAGGCATCTGGTGACGCGTTTCAAAGACGGTGAAGCCTACGTCCAGATTCAGGAGAACGTGCGAGGCGCGGATGTGTTTGTCATTCAGCCGACTTGTCGTCCGGTGGATGAGCACCTGATGGAGTTGTTGTTGATGATTGATGCGCTGAAGCGGGCTTCGGCACGCCGCATCACCGCGGTCATTCCCTATTACGGATACGGCCGCCAGGATCGCAAGGACAAGCCCCGCTCCCCGATTTCGGCCAAGCTGGTGGCGGACTTATTGACCACCGCGGGGGCGAATCGGGCGCTGATTATTGATCCGCACGCGTCTCAGATACAGGGATTTTTCAATATTCCGGTGGATCCGCTATTCGCATCGCCCGTGCTGGTGGGCCATTTCAAAGAACTGAACTTGCCTAATCTTACGGTGGTGTCACCGGACGCTGGCGGCGTGGAGCGGGCGCGCTTCTTCGCTAAGAAAATGGATTCCGCGCTGGCCATCATGGACAAGCGCCGCGTAGAAATGAACGAGGCCGAGATCATGCACGTGATCGGCGATGTAAGGGGCCGCACTTGTCTGGTGCTCGATGACTTGATCGACACTGCCGGGACGCTGGTAAAGACAGCAGCCGCGTTGATGGACAATGGCGCCACCGCGGTGTACGCCTGCGCTTCGCATCCGGTTCTTTCCGGCCCGGCAGTGGAGAATATCGCTCAGTCTTGCATCCAACAGGTCGTGGTGACGGACACCATTCCGCTCGGCGGGGCGGCAGCAAAAGAACCCAAGATTAGGGTGCGCACGGTTGCAGGCTTGATCGGACGCGCCATTCAGGCGATTCACGAAGAAGCATCGGTGAGCAAGTTATTTTCGTAGACAGGACTCAAATTATGGCTACTGCAACAGAATCGAGCCTTTTAGAAGCGCAACCCCGGAGTGCGGGCAACAAGAATGACGCGCGGCGCGTACGCCGCGGCGGCAAAGTTCCGGCTGTGCTTTATGGCGCCGGGCAGGGAACGCTGGCACTGGCCGTTGATCCCCGCCAGGTTTCGCGCATTTTGCACTCCGCGACCGGGCACAACACGATTTTTGACCTTGCGCTCAATGGCGGCGAGCGCACCAAGGCCATGATCGTTGACTGGCAGTATGAGCCGGTCAAAGGCGGCTTGCTGCACATCGACCTCATGCGCATCGCTATGGACCAGAAGTTGAAGGTCAGCGTGCCCATTCTTTTGAAAGGCGAGGCCGCGGGCGTGAAGCAGCAGGGTGGGATTCTGGAGCAGATTCTGCGCGAGGTGGAGATCGAGTGCCTGCCGGGCGACATTCCGAGTTCGATCGAGGCTGATGTCTCGCACCTGGTATTCGGCACGGTGCTGCGGGTTTCAGATTTGCCGCGCAGCGAAAAGCTTCGTTTTCTCACGGACCCGAACCAGCCCGTGGCTCACATCACTTCAGTCAAGGAGGAAGAGGCACCGGCGCCAGAAGCGGTTGCCGCCGAAGGTGCTGTGCCGGCAGAGCCCGAGGTCATCAAGAAAGGCAAGCAGGAGGTTGAAGGCGAAGAAGGCGCCGAGCCTGCTGCGGAGAAGCCGGAGAAGGCCGAGAAGAAAGAGAAGAAGTAAGCCCATCGTCAATCGTTGGTCGTTGGCGGTTGGATACAAAGAGCAGGTGGCAGGATGGAAGAGCCAAAAGCCAAGAGCTAAAGGCTAAGAGCTTAAGCGGCGTGAAGCTGATTGTCGGGCTGGGCAACCCGGGCATCGAATATCAGTTCACGCCTCATAATCTGGGTTTTCTTGCCATCGACCGGCTGGCGGACGAACTGGATGTAGAGGTCAGGAACCGCCAATGTCGCGCGCTGACGGCGCGGGCGCGGATCGGCTCGGAAGAAGTTCTTCTGGCGAAACCAGAGACCTTCATGAACCTGAGTGGGTTGGCTGTAGGGGAACTGGTTGCGCGGCACGACATCGGGCCAGAACAAGACCTGATTGTGATTTACGACGAACTGGATTTGCCGCTGGGAACGTTGCGCATCCGGCAGCGGGGCAGTTCGGCGGGGCATAACGGCATGAAGTCGATTATCGGCGCGCTGGGCACGCAGGAGTTTGTGCGCATCCGGCTGGGCATTGCGCCGGAACAGAAGATTTTGAGGCCGTTTCGCAAGGCGCAACTTAAGGTTGTTGATCAGGTGCTCGATACCACTGCCGAGGCGGTAAGAGTGATTTTGAAGGAAGGCGTGGCAGCGGCGATGAACCGCTACAACCGCAAAGCCGAGCCGGAAGAATAGCTGGTTGCGGTCATCTGTAACGCTTTGGAGAGATGGTAAGGGATGGGAGATTGGAGACTCAATGAATCGTACTTATGAACTCATGTTTATCGTCCGTCCGGACATGCCGGAAGAGGACCAGGACAAACTGACTTCGACTTTAGAGTCGGCGGTAACGTCCTTGGGCGGCGTTTTGAAGAATGTCGAGAAGATGGGAAAACGCCGTCTCGCCTACAGCGTGCGCCGGTTCCGGGATGGACTTTATATTCTGCTTACCGTCGAGGGCGGAGGCGCCGTGATGCACGAACTGGAGCGCCGGCTGCGCGTCACCGAGCCTGTGCTCAAGTTCCTGACCGTGCGCATCGACGAGGAACAAAAGCGTCTGGACAAGATCGCCAAGATCCGCGCGGCGCGGCGCAAAGCCTCGGCAGCGCCTCCGCCCCAGCCCGAAGCTGGCGGCGAGCCGACTCCCGTGACCGCATAGCAATCATTGGTTAATGATCGGCAACCGATTTGAATACTAAGCAGCATTATTCTTAAGGAGCATCATGGCTGAAGAAACTAAAGCAACACCAGCACCGGCGGCCGAAAGCACCGCCGTCGTGGAGCGCCCGGCGCGGACAGAACGGCCGGACCGGCCTGACCGCGAACGCCGCCCATTTCGCCCGGGCGGCGGTGGACCCGGTGGCCCGGGTGGTGGACGCGAAGGCGGCCGCAAGTATTTCCGGCGCAAGAAGGTCTGCAAGTTCTGCGTAGAGAAAATCGAGGCGATCAACTACAAAGACGTTCGCCTGCTGGCTCAGTTCGTCGCCGAAAGCGGCAAGATTGTGCCGCGCCGCCTGACCGGAGTCTGCACTCCGCACCAGCGGCGTTTGTCTCTGGCGATCAAGCAGGCCCGGAATATTGCCTTGCTGCCGTTTGCTGGGCGCGCATCGTAACGGTTGCGGCGGGGCGCACTCGCCTGTCGAACTTTGTTCACTCGTTATTGTGAGATGGGAGCGGAGTCACAATCATGGAAGTCATTCTGAAGGAAGATGTGCCGAAATTGGGGTCGCGCGGCGACGTTATAAGGGTCGCGGAGGGTTTTGGCCGGAATTATTTATTGCCGCGCAAGCTGGCGATCGAGGCCTCGGTGGGCAACAAGAAGGTTATCGAGCAGATGAAGGCTGCGGCCCTGCGCCGCTCCGCCAAGGAGAAGGCCCAGGCGGAGGAACTTGCCAAACAGTTTGACGGTCTCTCGGTGTCCTTTATCCGCAAATCGGGCGAGCGCGATCAACTGTTCGGTTCCGTGACTTCGGGCGATGTTGCCGAAGCGCTGGCCAAAAAAGGCTTCGACTTGGATCGCCGTAAGATCCAGCTCCACGAACCTCTCAAGACTCTTGGCGAGTTTACCGTCCCGATCAAACTGCACCGGGATGTGACTACGCACCTCAAGGTGGCCATCGAGAAGGAAGCTACGGAATAGATTTTGGGTAAAGCGGCGGGCGCCCCGCCCGCGCGCTTGGCCCTCAGCACGAACCCTGCCAAACCCCTATAATTCCTGCTCACGGTTCCCCCGCTGGCACGTCTATGGCAATGCGACCGGGAAAGAGGGCTTGCAGCGGTGGCCGCCCCGGTCCTGTCGAGGACCAAGAAACATGCCGGCCGATGTTTGGGCAGTACCTTTTACGGTTGGCGGGTGTTCCCCTTCGGGTACGGCACGGAGCGAGCGGGAAAGCAGCAGCGAACCCCAGGACCCCTTAATGCGGGGCCACATGGCTGGGCAAGGGCTAGGTCGCATCGATGACTCGTTACTGGTCCGCGAAGCGCAACGCGGCAATCGCGCTGCCTTCGAGGAGCTGGTGAGGCATTACGACCAGGCCGTTCTCCGGCTGGCTCTTCATCTCACCGGGTCGGAACACGAAGCCCAGGACATCTACCAGGAAGCATTCCTGAAGGCATACAAGAGCGTGGGTAATTTCCGCTTCGAGTGTTCCTTCTACACCTGGATCTACCGCATCGTGACCAATCTTTGCCTGGACTACCTGCGCAAGCGGCAGGTACGCAAAGAAGATGCGCCGGTTGCCGTGGATTCGCAGGGTGAGGTTTATGACGTTCTCGACCAGGTTCCGGACGGGCGGGCGGGGGCGAATCCGGAGCGCGATCTGATGCGCCGCGAGCTCGGTAAACGGATCAATCACGCGCTAGAGAAACTGACTCCCCGGGAGCGCATGGTTTTTGAATTAAAGCATTACCACGGACTGAAACTCAGGACTGTCGGCGAGATATTGCATACGACGGAAGAAACGGCAAAAAATACCTTATTTCGCGCCACTCAAAAACTGCGCGGCGCGCTGGCGGACATGCGATGAATTATCGAGAAACTGATTTCCCCGTTGAGGGGGTGCAATTATGAAGTGCGAGTGGGTGCAAGAAAACATTCTTCTCTACATCTATAACGAGCTGCAGGACGACGCTCGTTACGAACTGGAACAGCATTTGGCGCGGTGCGCAGGTTGCGCCACGGAATTGAAAGCGAGCCGGCAGTTCCACGCTACAATTTCGCGCTTGCCGGTGGAAGAGCCGTCGCCCAATCTGCTGGCTTCTTCGCGAATGCGGCTGCAGGAATCGCTCGAAACGACCGAGCAGGGCGGCTTCTGGCAGCGGCTGATTTTCGATCCCGGCGCCTGGCTGCGGCCCATCAAGTTTGCTCCGGCGCTGGCGGCGGCAATCCTGATGGTTGGTTTTGCGGCCGGCATCGGCGTGACCTACCAGTTGATGAGCAATCGATCCCCGGTCGAAATTACTCCAACAAGCACTCCCGACGAATCTTCCATCGCAGGCATCCGCTCAGTCGATCAGAAGCCCGGTTCCGACCAGATCAGCATCAAGTACGACACTGTATCCACACAGCAGGTGCAGGGTTCACTCAACGATCAGCGTATCCAGCAGTTATTGCTCTTCGCCGCACGCAACAATTACAACTCAGGTGTGCGCATGGATTCGGTTGACCTTTTAATCCAAAAACCGAATGACGTGAATGTGCGCGAGGCGCTGCTCTACGCTTTGCGGTATGACTCCAATCCTGGAGTGCGGCTGAAGGCGCTGGAAGGTCTGGGGCTGTATGTCAAGGGTGACGTGCGCGTGCGCGACGCGGTGCTGGAGGCCCTGGTGAATGATTCCAATCCTGGTGTGCGCACACAGGCTTTGCATTTGCTTGAGCCTTGCTGGGCCGACAGCAGTGTGCGGTCGGTGCTGCGCAAACTAGCGGAAAATGATTCCAATCAATACATCCGATCGCAAGCGCGCAATGTTTTGGCGCAGATGCCCGAGATCGATTAAGTAATGCTGAAGAAGAGTCTCCAATTCGTTGCCGCGTTTCTGGTCCTACTGCCGCTGCTCACCGCGCAGGAAACTCGCGTATACCGCGAGGGCGGAAGCTGGGCGCAGGAAGTCACAGGGAACCTGGCCGCGGCGAAAAACCTGCGGGTCAAAGTGGACATCGGTGCGGTTCGCGTGCAAGGCGGATCCGCATCGGGCATCAGCTATGTAATTCGTAATCGGGTTCAGACTTCTTCGGAAGAAAAAGCGCGCCACGATTTCGATTCCTACAAGATCACTACCTACGTGCGCGGGGACACGGCCTGGATCGTCGCGGACTGGCGGGGCGGCGGCCCGCACCGCTTTTCCGCCGAATTCTCGATCAATGTGCCCCGCGACATGGAACTGGTGAAGATCGAAACCGACGGGGGAAGCGTCACTGCCGAGGCGATCATCGGCCGCGTGGAGGCGGCCAGCGGCGGGGGCAGCATTCATCTGGATGACATCGGCGGAGCGGTGAATGCAGAGACCGGGGGCGGGAGCATTGACGTGGGCACTATCGGCGGCGACGCCAGCCTGCGCACCGGCGGAGGCAGCATCAAGGTAGTTTCGGCCAAGGGCAAGCTCAACGCAGAAAGCGGTGGCGGCAGCGTGCACGTGATCACTGGCCTGCAGAGTGCCGTGTTGGAGACGGGCGGCGGAAGCATCGAAATGGAACGCTGTGCCGGGCGCCTCAAGGCCAGTACTGGCGGCGGCAGCATCGACCTGGGTGATATCGATGGCGGCGCCGAACTGGAAACAGGCGGCGGCAGCATCCGCTTGAGTTCGGCCAAAGGCCCGGTGCGGGCGGAGACGGGTGGCGGCTCGATTGAATTGAACGGGGTTCCCTCGGCGCGTGCCGAGACCAGCGCGGGAGGCATTATTGCCAGATTCCTGGCCAGTAACGGCGAACCCGCCGACTCGGTGCTGGAAACCTCGATGGGTGACATCACGGTGTATTTGCCCTCTAACCTGAACATCACTGTTCGGGCCGCGATCGAAGTGGCCAACGGCCACAATATTCGCTCGGAATTTCCCGAACTGCGCGTCATGTCTGAGGGCGGAGATTACGGGCCCAAGACAGTGACTGCCGAAGGCCGTCTTAACGGCGGCGGCCCGGTGCTGAAAGTTCGGGTCACTACCGGCAATATCAATTTCCGGCGTGCCAACCGCTAAAGATTCGGAGGAACGACCATGCGCAACTCGATCCTCAAACCGGTGTTCGGCGTGCTGTTCTTGCTGGCCCTCGGCAGCGCACCGCAAGGCTTTTCCCGCGAGCCCCTGAGCGAACCGTTCGTGTCGGCAAGCGACGAGTCCGAGGGCGGCAGTTCCTATCTGGGCGTGGATACGCGTGACGTCACTGCCGGACGGCTCGCTGACCTGAAGCTCAAAGAGGAACACGGCGTCGAAATCACCATGGTCGACCAAGACGCTCCGGCTGGAAAAGCCGGACTAAAGGAACACGACGTCATCCTCACGCTGAACGGGACCGAAGTGGAAAGCGTGCAGCAGTTGCGGCGCATGATTCACGAAATCCCTCCGGGGCGAGTGATCACGCTCGGCATCAGCCGAGACGGCCAGGCGATGACTATCAAAGCGGAACTGGCCGACCGCAAGCTGGTGATGGGTTCCGAACACCAGCATTTCAAGTACGCCATGCCGGCGATGCCAGCTATGCCGGCAATGCCAGCCATGCCAGCGATGCCCGCCCTCCCGGAAATCGACACGGCGGTCAACATCGTTGTGGTGCGCTCTTCTATGCGCAGCGGTTTGATGGTGGAGAATCTCACGCCGCAGCTTGGCGATTTTTTCGGGGCCAAGAATGGACAGGGAGTTCTGGTCCGCTCGGTCGAGAAAGGAAGCTATGCGGAGAAGTCAGGCTTCCGGGCCGGGGATGTGATTGTGCGAGTAAACGGAGAGGCAGTCACTGACACCGGTGACTTTACCCACGCGCTCCGCGGACGCAAGGAAAATCCCGTCAACGTCAGCATCATACGCGATAAGAAAGAGCAAACTCTTACCCTGACCTTGCCGGAACGTAAGCAGTCTGACTTGCGCGATCAACGCATCGTTCTTCCAGAAGTTGAAGGGGCCGTCGACATTGATCTCACGGATTTGAAGGACGAAATGGCCCGCATTAAACCTGAGCTGGAACGCGCCACGCGTGAGATACAAACCGAAGCAATCGAGAGCGTGGAACCCGAGGTCGAGGAAGCAACCCGCGAACTCCGTGATCAGGAGAAAGAATTACGCCAGGAAATGCGGGAAATGCAGCGCGAACTCCAGGACCAGGGACGCGAACTGCAGGAAGAACTCAACCGCGAACTGCTGATGCCGCGGGCTGACATTTAACCCTTGAAAGAATCCCAGAGATCGTTGGTTCCTGGTTCCTAAATCCCGGATCCGTGGGCGAAGGTCTTTCGCCCCTTCTCCGGAGCCAGACGAACCCGGTTGCGGCCTTCTTGTTTGGCGGCATACAGCCCGGCATCGGCCGCCTTCACCAGCTCGTCACGAGTAGTCCCGTGATCAGGAAGAGCGGCTGCCCCGGCGCTAATCGTGACCGGACGGGGCACTCCTGGAAATTGCCAAGCCTCCACCAGGCGGCGCAATTTTTCGGCGACACTCAGGGCATGGCGTGGGTTGGTTTGCGACAGCAGGATAGCGAACTCCTCGCCCCCATATCGGCACACCACGTCGATCTTTCTCAGTTGCTGGTGAAAAATCGAAGACACCTGGCGCAGCACTTCGTCCCCTAATAGATGGCCGAATTCATCATTCAAACGCTTGAAGTTGTCGATATCGACCATGATCACGGCCATGCCGGCATCGAACCGCCGAGCCCGCTCGATTTCTTCAGTGATCCGCAGCTCGAAGAACCGGCGATTGAAGATTCCCGTCAGACCGTCTAGATACGCCAGTTGTTGCACACGCTCCACGTAGTGTGCGTTCTGGATGGCTGTGGAACAGATATCGGCAACCGACTCAAGGGGCTGAATGTCGGTGGTGCTGAAGACCCGCGCGCTTTCACTTTCCAGCACAAGCACTCCAAGAATGTGACCAAACGAAACCAGAGGAATACACATACGAGAGCCCGTTTCTTCATTGAGACCAGGCTCGTCCGGTTGCGCCTTGACGTCATTCTCGATGCGCGTCTTGCCGCCTTCCAAAGTTCGCCCCCAGGCCCCGGTTCCAGCCGGCAGGTGCCCCCCTTCTGCCACTCTCGGGGTGAGACTGCCGTAATGGGCGCGAAGCACCAGGTCTTGTTCTTCTTTCAACAGAACTGATACGTGCGAAACTTGAAAGGCCTTCTGAATCAGAACGCATACTTTCGAGAGCAATTCTTTCAGATCCAGGACTACTGTCGTTTCTTGCGCGATGGCGTTGATCGCTTCCAGCTGCGAAGCCCGCCGCCTCTCCAGCGAATGCAAGTGCGCGTTTTGCAAGGCCATGGAAGCCTGGGTCGAGAATAAAGTCAGCAGGTCGACGGTCTCGTCGTCAAAGTGGTCTAAGTTGTCGCTTTGGCAGTCCAGTACACCCACCACTTCGTCCCGCACCATAAGGGGGATTGCCAGCTCTGAACGTGTGCTTTTGGAAGAGACCACGTAACGCGAGTCTTTGCTGACATCGGGGACATATACGGGACGTTTCTGGGCGGCTGCGGCGCCGGTGATTCCGGCTCCCAAAGCCAGCCGCATATTCGTTTCCGCGGGCTCCCAACCCAGGTGGGTACGGAGCTTCAACTCGTTGCGGTCTTTATCCAGCAGCAGGACAGCCACGTTGTGCAAATGAAAATAATCACGCACGATGATCAGGATCTGCTGCAATACCTCATCCCTGTCCAGGGTCGACAGTACCGCCTGGCTGGCGTCATAGAGGATGGCGATTTTCTGCATAGTCCTGGCAGGATTTTACGCGGCGGCGGGGCCGTTACCGAGGTGCCGAAAGTAACCTAGGCGCATTCAAGGGATCACCGCTTGCCGGCCTCAGGTCCCGTTTTTTGGCCCCATGCGGCCTTAATGACCCCAAACGCTACCAGGCAAAACCAGAAATCAACCAGGAGACCTAAATCCATCTGAAAGGGCGTATGCCGGGCCACTGGCGGCAGATGGGGCATCAGCAGGAAATAGGCGGCGTTTCCCGCGAACACAGCAAGTAATGCTTGCCCGAAATTAGCCACTACCTTCTTTGACACCGAGACACCTGGGACGCTGCTGCAAGCTGAGTGCGCCGAGTTGCGCCCCCTGCTAACATCGCTGCAGATGTTGGAGCTTTCCACTTCCGTCCAATATGTAAAAGGCATTGGTCCTCGACTTGCCGAACTCCTTGGCGCCAAGGGCATCTACACCGTGGACGACCTGGTTCATTATCTCCCTTTCCGCTACGAGGACCGCCTTAACCCTCGTGGCATCAATGAGCTACGGGCGGGAGAAATGGCTACGGTTATCGCCGAAGTTCGCAATTCTGGTCTTTTCCGCACCCGCCGCATGCCGATCTTTCAGCTGACGGCCGGCCAAGGGCGCGCGCGATTGAAGTGCATCTGGTTCAACGCCGCCTACCTTCGCGACCGCTTCAAGCCGGGCCAGATGGTGGCACTTTACGGCAAAGTTGAGGAAGAAAGATACGGTGGCGATTTGCAATTGGTGCAGCCCCAGTTCGAGATTCTGGATGATGCTGCAGACGAAGGTTCGAGCGATGCCGCCGAGCGCAAACTGGCTGACTCGCTCGAAGTCGGCCGCATTGTGCCCATTTACGAATCCGCAGGTCAAGGACGGCTCACTTCACGCTGGTTTCGCCGCATTATCCATGCGGCCCTGGGAAACCTTCCTCCTGATCTCCAGGATCCGATCCCAGCCGCCGTGCGCAGGCATCTGAGTCTCATTCCTCCGCGTGAAGCGCTGGGGAAAGTGCATTGGCCGGACCCGGGTGAAAGTTTCAACGACCTTCAAGCCTCGCGAAGCCCGGCCCACATTCGCCTGATTTTCGAAGAGCTTTTTTTTCTCGAACTCGGTCTGGAGCTCAAACGTCGCCAGCAGAAAGCTCAGACGGGGATCTCCTTCCGCCTCGATGACCGGGCCCGGGAAGCCATCAAGAAGATTCTTCCCTTCCATCCCACGGCCGCCCAAAAGCGGGCGCTAAAAGAGATCGCCTCGGACATGGAGAGTGCGTCTCCAATGCGCCGCCTGCTACAGGGAGATGTAGGATCCGGCAAGACCATCGTAGCTTTTGAGGCCGCCATCATCGCCATGGAGAACGGCTACCAGGTTGCACTCATGGCGCCCACAGAAATTCTTGCCCAGCAGCATTACTTTTCCGCGCGCCGCATATTGGAACCCGCTGGCTATCGCGTCGTCCTGCTCACCGGTTCGCTCGAAGATGATCGGAAGCGGGAAATTCGCCGCCATATTGCCCAAGGAAACGCACAGCTCGTCATCGGGACGCATGCGCTCATCGAGCAAAAAGTCGATTTTGCCCGGCTGGGCCTGGTAATTGTGGACGAACAGCATCGTTTCGGCGTGCTGCAGCGCTTCAAGCTGATGAAGAAATCCGGCGATGTCGGCGCCGGTGTTTCGCCCGTGCGACGCTGTTCTCATGTGGGAACTGCTGATGCCGTCCGCCGCCGCCGAACCCGACGTTCTGGTCATGACCGCCACCCCCATTCCTCGCACTCTGGCCCTTACTCTCTACGGTGACCTCGATCTCAGCGTCATCGACGAAATGCCACCCGGCCGAACCCCCATCGTCACGCGGCTCATCCCGGATGACGAATCTGGCAAAGTCTGGGATTTTCTGCGCAATCAGGTCGCGGCCGGACACCAGGCATACGTTGTCTACCCCGTCATTGAGGAAAATGAAGAGACCGAAATCAAGGCGGCTCTGAAGATGTATAAGGAACTGGGCAACCGGATCTTCCCCGACCTGCGCGTTGGACTGTTGCACGGCCGCCTCGACGCCGATTTGAAAGAGCAGACTATGCGCCTGTTCCAGAAGGGCGAGATCGACATTTTGGTTGCTACGACGGTGATCGAGGTAGGGGTGGATGTGGCCAATGCCACCGTGATGGTCATCGAGCACGCCGAGCGTTTCGGACTGGCCCAACTCCATCAATTGCGCGGACGCATCGGACGCGGGGCGGCCAAGTCGCATTGCATTCTAATGACCGGGGGCAAGGTTTCCGAGGAGGGGGAACGGCGCTTGGACGCGATGGTCCGCACCAACGACGGGTTCAAGATTGCCGAACTGGACCTCGAGCTGCGTGGTCCGGGCGAGTTCTTCGGCACCCGCCAGGCCGGGCTGCCCAGCTTTCAGGTAGCGAACCTCATCCGCGATCGGCAGTTACTTGAAGCCGCAAAGCGCGAAGCAGCGGCGGTTTTGGGCGGCCCCAACGCGGAAATCTCGCAGGAAGAGATCGACCGTGCCCTCCGCCACATGCGTAATCGCTGGCAACGCAGCTACGGCCTGGTAGAAGTGGCGTAAGCGCACTCCGAAGCCTTCAACAACTCACTTGCTCATTGGGTCGATTTGTGCGAAAAAGCTGCAACCCGGTTTCTGGCCTGGCCTGAGGTGCGACCGTGCATAGCATCTTTTTTTCCGTCGCGATGATCATCACCAGCATTGTGAGTTCCTTGCTCTTTCTCTATCTGCTGCATCGGGTTTGGCCTTCCAACAAACGGCGCCAGCACAACGACGTGGTCGGGGCGAGCGTCGAGGTTTTAGGCACCACCTATGCGGTCATCCTTGCTTTCATGTTGTCGGGCACCTGGACAAATTTTCGCTCGGCGGAGAACACCGCCGAGCAGGAAGCGAACTCCTTAGTAAACCTCTATCGCATCACACGGGCTCTTCCGGAGCGCGATTGCGCGCGCGTCCAGCAGCTTGCCCGCGATTATGCTTCAGTGATGGTGAACGACGAATGGCCGGCTATGGGCCGGGGAGCGATCAGCCCGAAAAGCCACGATATTGTCGACCAAATCTGGAAAACATTGGCGCAGATTCAGCCACAGACTCCGGCTCAGCAACTGAGCCTTGACCACTCTCTGGCGGAAATGAGTACCTTCACACAATTCCGCCGGACCCGCCAGTTGCAGGGCCGCAGCCAGCTTCCGCCCATGCTTTGGGCGGTATTGATCGTGGGGGCGATCGTCACCGTCGCTTCCGCATGCTTATTCGGCGTGGACGACCTCAGAATCCACATGGTGCAGATATTTTTTCTTTCGTTCATGATTTCGTTAGTCCTGGTAGCCATCTCAAATATCGATCTGCCATTTCGTGGGCCGGTGCATGTCTCGTCTGACAGTTTTCGTTTCGCGCTTGATACCTTCAATAGTGATGGGCACTGATTTCCGGGCACTGATTTCCGGGTATTGACTTCCGAATCGAAAGCTTCCCCGATCCGCTTGGGTGGCTCCTCTCCCGCATGGGATAATCATCGCGGTGGAATCTGAAACCAAGGCCGACCTTTACCGGAAGCTTCCCTCGGTAGATGAGTTTGCCCGCTCGGCAGAACTGGCGGGCCTTACTTCCGCTGAGGGCCAAAGCGCCGTCGTCGAAGCGACTCGTGCGGTTCTGACTCGCCTGCGGGAGGAGATCGCCGCTGAACATCTCGATTCTGCCGGCGTGGATCTTGCGCTCTCCGGTCTTGGCGACGCAGTTGAGCGCCAGCTTCGCCAGACCCTGAGCCATTCTCTACGGCCCGTCATCAATGCGACTGGCGTCATCCTGCACACTAATCTGGGACGCGCGCCGCTGGCCCCGAGCGCGCTGGAGCACATTCGTGGCACTGCAAGTGGGTACTCGAACCTGGAGTACGCCGTCTCCACCGGTGAACGCGGCAAACGCGATGTTCACGTGGCCCGCCTGTTCAGGAAACTTCTTGAGCAAAACGATGGAGGCGCGGGCGTTCCTTCGGCTGCGCTCAGGACAGGCCTCGCCCGTGCGGAGGCGAAATCGGCCACAGTCTCTACGATCGTCGTAAACAACAACGCTGCGGCCGTGCTGCTAGCTCTGAACACCCTGGCCGATGGCGTCGAAGTCATCGTATCCCGAGGTGAACTGGTCGAAATCGGTGGTTCGTTCCGGATCCCGGAGATCATGGCGAAATCCGGCGCCATCCTGCGCGAAGTGGGCACTACCAACCGAACCCGGCTCTCCGACTACGAACGGGCGATCAACGAACGCACACGTCTTCTTCTGCGGGTCCACCGGTCTAACTTTCAAATTACTGGTTTCACCGAGCAACCTACCCTCGAAGAACTTGCGGAATTGGCACGCAAGAAAGGGCTTCCATTGATGGAGGACCTGGGCAGCGGCGCACTTCTTGATCTGCACTCGGTTGGCGTGCAAGGTGAACCGGGTGTGGTCGATAGCCTTCACGCCGGCGTGGACGTAGTCTCTTTCAGCGGGGACAAGCTTTTGGGTGGTCCTCAGGCCGGAATTCTCAGCGGCCGTGGCGATCTGATCGCCCGCATGCGCGCCAACTCGCTGTTTCGTGCGTTACGGGTGGATAAGCTGACCTATGCCGCACTTGAGGCCACGTTGCTCGCGTACGTGAAGCGTAGCTATGATGATCTTCCTGCGTTACGCATGATGAGGCTCTCCAGGGAAGAAATAGATGCGCGCGCGCAGACCGTGGCCGCTACGGTCAACTTGGCTCTTGTCGAAATAATCGACGGCGAATCCGTCATAGGGGGCGGAGCGGCACCCTCCGCGGCGCTTCCCACTCGCTTATTGGCGCTCGCCAGCAAACATTTGAGCGCCGATGAGTTAGCCCGTCGCCTTCGCGCTTTTGATCCGCCGGTTATTGCGCGCGTGGAGGAGGGGCGTGTCCTGCTCGATTTGCGCACAGTCTTTCCCGACCAGGATGTATTCGTCGCGGATGCCATCGCTAAGGCGGCGGTATAGAAACCCATGATCGTCGGTACGGGCATCGACATCGCCGAGGTTCCGCGCATTGCCCAGGCGATTCAGCGTTATGGCGACCGCTTTCTGCGCAGGATCTTCACTGAGGGTGAGATTCAGTATTGCGAGTCTAAGGCCAATCGCGTTGAACGCTACGCGGCCCGCTTTGCAGCTAAAGAGGCTGCCATGAAAGCGCTCGGCACAGGCTGGAACCATGGTGTCCGCTGGCGGGACGTCGAAGTGCGCCGCGAGCCCGGAGGCCGACCCACCCTTGCGTTCCACGGCAAAGCTGCGGAGTTCGCCTCCAAACTGGGAGCCGTCCATGTAGCGCTCTCGCTTTCCCACACCGCCTCCGAAGCCATCGCGCAAGTGATTCTGGAGAACTGAGAACTGACAACTGACGTAGATCGATCTGGGGGGGCGGCTCATTTCTTCTGATAGACTGTCCCATTCTTTTTGATCCCCTACAATGAGCGCAAGTCTACTGGCGTCTCCAGCAGTGACACTAAAGCCGGTCCGCGATCGTACGCTCCTGGCCGGCATTGCCCTCAGCAGCTTCGCCGCATTGCTGTCTGGAGCTGTCGTTGACTCGATTGTTCTCGGTGGTGCTTTTTTATCACTTTGCCTTTCTGGCGATTTCCATCGCCCTACTTGGCCTGGGCGCAGGTGGCGTGTTCGCCTACCTGGGCAAAGGCTGGCTTGGCCGATTTGAGACTCGCGACCTTGCGGCCTGGCTTTGCACTGCGAATGCTTTGCTGGTCCCCGTCGTCCTCGAAATCGTCCTGCATCTGCCAGTCTCCTTGGAATTGTCGTCAAAGAACTTCCTGAATCTCACCGCGGTGTACTTGGTTTCCGCTCTCCCATTTTTCGTGACCGGCGTGGAGTTCTCAGTTGTGTTTGCGCGTGAAGCGGAACACATTCCTCATCTCTACGGAGCCGACTTGCTTGGTGGCGCGCTGGCTTGCCTGGGGATTGTTCCGCTGCTGAATTGGCTGGGCGGCCCGAATACGATTTTATTTGCCGCAGTTGCTGCTGCCTCCGCGGGATTGGTGTGGGCTTCGGCCCGCAACTTGCGAAAAATATTGGCCGCGCTGGCGTGCGTTTTATTGGTGCTCGTTGCAGCCAATCACTCGGGCCGGCTGATTGATGTGGTGTACGCGAAAGGAATGTGGCGCGATCCTGGCGTGGGTGGAATTTGCCGCCTGGAATGCTATTTCGCGGGTGGAAGTGGACCGCCAGGGCGGCGCCAAAACCGTGGTCATCGATGCCGATGCCTCCACTTACATCATGAACGCGGATCCGGCCAAATGGCAGGGAACGGTCTGGCAGAAGGATCTGATGGCGGCGCCTCCGGCTCTGGCCAATGTTCTCCGCCCGCAAGGGGAGTACGCAATCATTGGGCCAGGCGGCGGCGTAGATGTTCTGCGGGCCGTGGCCAATGGCAGTCCCAGCGTGACCGGAATCGAAATCAATCCCATCATCGCCAACACCATCATGCGTGGGCGCTACGCCGATTACTCCTATCATCTCTACGAGCTCCCGCAAGTGCATATCCATGTGAGCGACGGCCGGTCGTTCATTCGAAATTCGCCGTCCCACTTCGATGTCGTGCAAATGACCCTGGTGGACACTTGGGCGTCCACCGCTGCCGGCGCGTTTGCTCTAAGCGAAAATAGCCTGTATACCGTTGAGGCTTTCCGCGAATACTTTCAACATCTCAAACCGGACGGCATGGTCGCTGTCACTCGCTGGGAATTCCAGCAGCCGCGCGAGGCCCTGCGCGTGGTATCGGTGGCGATGGAAGCGTTGCACTCATTGGGAGTAGCGAATCCGGCGAGGAATTTCATCGTCGTTTCCGAGGGCGACCTGGACGAAGACGGGATTCCGGTCGTCGTCCTGGCAAAAAAGAGCGCCTTCACACCCCAAGAAGAGCAGGCTGTGCAGCGTCATCTCGACGGCAATCCGGAGCTGGTCGGGCTGTATCTGCCCTCGGATAGCGGCGATAACCCCTTCTCGGCGTTGATTGCCCGCAATGATCCCGCTGCATTCGCCCGCGAGTATCCCTATAACATTGCTGCCGTGTATGACAACGCTCCCTTTTTCTTCTTTACGTTGAAACTGCGCCAGCTTCTGAATTCAGAATCTCTGCAGGAAGGCATCGACTGGAAAGTCAATTTGGGTGTAGCAGTCCTGGGCATGGTTCTGATTATTTCCTTCGTTGCGGTTCTGACTTTTCTGGTGCTTCCTTTGGCCTTGGGTACGGCGAGAGGGCAACGCGTCTTTCCGCTTGTTTATTTCATCGCGATCGGCCTCGGATACATCCTGGTTGAGGTGGCTTTCATACAACGCTTTGTGTTGTTCCTCGGCCATCCCACCTATGCCCTCACCGTGGTTGTGTTCCTGCTTTTGCTTTCGAGTGGCGCCGGCAGCCTGGCTTCGCGGCGGTGGCTGGCCCCAGTGGGACGAACCTGGCTGCCACTGGCAGCCATTGCGGCAGTGCTCCTGATTTACGTGTTTCTTCTGCCGGGCTTGCTCGAAGCCTTGGTCGGCCTCCCTTTTGCCGCCAAGCTGATGGTCAGTGGCGGTCTCCTCATTCCATTGGGATTTGCGATGGGAATGCCTTTTCCTACTGGTCTTGGCTACCTGGCAAGCAGTCCAGCGCCGGAGTTCCCCGCGCCGCGAGCGGTTGCACCCGCGACTAATGCGGTGGAATGGGCCTGGGCAATGAATGCGGCCTCGAGCGTGCTGGGCTCGGTGCTGGCTATGGTGATTGCTATTCAATTTGGTCTCAATGCCACGTTGGCGTGCGGCGCGGTGGCGTATTTTGCGGCTCTCGTTCTATCGCGGACCTTGCGGGCCTCCGCCCCATGAAGCGCAGTCGGTGGTCTGCTATCATGCTGGAAATCGACAGGGGCCAGTACCGCTTGCGGAGAGTTCTTGCAAATGGCATTGCTTGGGGAGAAACGTGCCTAGCCAGAAGCAACTGCAGTGGTCTCAACTGAAAGTTGGATTAACGGTACTCGTGGCCAGCATCACGCTGGCGGTGCTGATTTTCCTGATGAGCGGCACGGGCGGCCTTTTCTCTCACAAAATCATCCTGAAATCCTATTTTGATAACGCCGGCGGATTGCGGGTGGGAGCGCCGGTGCGCCTCGCCGGTGTGGACGTCGGAAATGTAACCGCGGTACGCGTGGTTGCGGACAAGAACAGGCAACTGACTCCCGTCGAAGTCACCATGAAGGTAAGCACCCGGTACCACTATGCGCTGCGCAAGGATTCCGTGACCCTGCTCTCGACCGCCGGCGTGCTGGGCGAAACCTACATCGATATTGACAGCTCCGCGGCCAAACAGCCGGAGGTGAATGAGGGAGACGTTTTGCCCAGCCGGGAAGTCCCGGACTTTTCCGACGTTGTACGCGCCAGCCAGGGCACTCTGCAAAACCTGGATGCTCTGCTGAAACGCCTCGACCGCATCATCGCTTTCGTAGAAAGCGGCCAGGGTTCCGTCGGGAAGGCGATTTACGATCCCATGCTGTACAACCGCCTGAACGCGACGGTGAATGACTTTCAGAAACTGATCAACGAAGTGACCCAGGGTGGTGGCACGTTGGGCAAACTGCTTTCGGATGATGAACTGTATCGCCGCGCCAATACCACGATCGACAAGTTGAACACGGTGATTGACGACTTGAATGCCGGCAAGGGAAGCGCCGGAAAGTTCTTGAAGGATCCCGAGCTCTACAACAACGCAAACGCCACCGTGGCCAATGTCAAGAAGCTGACCGACGATGTGAACGCGGGTAAGGGCACGCTGGGCAAACTGGCCAAAGACGAAGAGTTCGCCGCGAAACTGCAGAATACCATGAACAAACTCTCCGCTATCACTGACCGGCTCGAGGCAGGACAAGGTACTGCCGGCAAATTGCTTCAGGACCAGTCGCTCTACAACAACGCTGACCAGTTGCTGGCGGAAAGCCGGGAGTTGGTAAAAGCCATCCGGACGGATCCCAAGAAATACCTGACCATCCGGCTCAAAATATTCTGAGCTGCCGCAACGATGTAGGCGCGGGCGTCCTCGCCCGTGCTGGGGGGCAGCGGATCCGTTACACCGGCAAATTCGCTACGGAGGTTGACGCCGCCTGTTCGTGCGCGTGGTAACTCGAGCGTACCAGCGGCCCCGATTCCACGTGGCGGAAGCCGAAGCGCAAGGCTTCCTCTTTCAGATACTCGAACTCTCCCGGAGTGTAGAAACGCGCCATCGGCAGATGGTCGCGCGAAGGCCGCAGGTATTGGCCGACCGTGAGGATATCCACGCCACGCGATCCAAGATCGCGAAACACTTCTACCAGTTCGGTCATGGTTTCCCCCAGCCCCACCATGACCCCTGACTTGGTGATCATGCCCGGAGAAAACCGCTTGGCGTTTTCCAGTAACTGCAGGGTCCTGGCGTAGCGGGCGCCGGAACGAACTGCGCGGTACAGTCGCGGCACAGTTTCGGTGTTGTGGTTGAGCACGTCAGGTCGAGCATCAAGAACAATCCGCAATGCTTCGTCCAACCCCTGGAAATCTGGAATCAGCACCTCGACCCTGCAATCCGGCGAGAGTTCTCTAAGCTGATTGATGGTTTCGGCAAAAATTCGCGCCCCGCCCAGGTTGTCGTCGTCGCGGTTCACGCTGGTGATCACGGCATGCTTGAGCCCGAGTGTGGCTACGGCCTCGGCCACGCGGCGAGGTTCGTCCTGGTCAATCGGTCCGGGTCTTCCTTTGGGCACGGCGCAAAAGCCGCAGCGCCGGGTACAGATATCTCCCAGGAGCATGAAGGTTGCGGTGCGGTGGCTCCAGCATTCCCCGATATTGGGGCACTGGGCCGACTCGCAAACTGTATGCAGGCCCAGTTCGCGGGCCAGTTTCTTCAGGTTGTGGAAATTTTCGCCGACAGGTGCTTTGGCCTTGAGCCACGCGGGTTTGGGCTGGCGGACGAGGGGTCCGAGCTCAATCTGCACCAGTTGGGATGCGCCGGCCATTCCTGTGATTTTACCTGAACTTGTTGCCCCGGACAGCCGAGGGCGGCTGTCCCCACGTGGCTTGAGATGTGTTCCCGCAGGAACACAACGTCATGACGACAGCGGATATACAGTAACGTGATGACAGCTAAGATTAAGAGAACAAAGCGAGATGTGCGCAGGGACTGGGACCGCGCCCGGTTGCGACGGGCGAGACCTCCGTTCTCCATCTAGCTTTCGAGGTAGGCGTCAATCCACTCTTTGATGCGCAAGCGGCGGTCGTCCTTGGGGTCAAAACGAACCCCAAAGGTCTTGTCTGGCTTGCGCCAGCTCACGGTGGCCCGGACCCACAGCCGGGGCAGGGTCAAGAGCGCGAACGAAAGCTCCACGGCCGTATCGGCCCCAACTTCTTCGGCACTCTTCATCGACATACCGCCGCAGCTGATTTCCTGGCTGGTGGCAGTGAAACGGCGCCCGTCGGTGGTGATAAGCGAAATCTCCGTGATCACGGGAATGCGTACGTAACGGTGGAACTCGTGCAGTACCAGCATCTGAGTCGCTCTCACCAATTTAAGAGCAGGCGGGCGCTCCAGCGGCTCGTTAAAGACCGCGTTGATTCCGTATTTGGAGAACTTCATCGCCTCCTGCGCACTTCCTCCCAGGCCGTAAATCACCATGCGGCTGTTGGAAAGAGAGCTGCGGGCCGCCTCCAGAATGGGGCCAGCCTGGGGATTGAGTCGGAGCACGCAGGCTTCAAACTTCTCTTTAGCCAGACGGGCGGCAACGTTTTCTTTTAGCAGCACACTTTCGACGCCAAACTGGCGGAAGCATTCGACCAAAATGTTGGCGGTGGCCGCCGGGATATCAATCAGCGCGACCCGGGCACCAGCTTTCTTAGTTGGCGGGATGGGGGCGAGAACCGTTCCAGCGGCGCGTGGCATGTGTTTCGCTCGAAACACCATTCTGGCCTGCCTTCTGCGGCTTGGCAAAGGCCTAGAAGGACGATAGGTGGGTACCAAGGTGCAGTTACTACCAGTACACCGACGATTTGAAAACGACCCTAAAGACAAATTGACGGCGGGGCGCGCTGGGCGCTATTCGCTCCAGCGGCGGAACAGCAGGGCACCGTTCGTCCCGCCGAACCCAAAGGAGTTCGACAGGGCGTATTCGACAGCGGCTTTTCGGGCGTGATTGGGGACAAAGTCCATCCCCGCAGTCTCCGGATCCTGATTCTCCAGGTTGACGGTGGGAGGCAAAATCTGGTCGCGCAAAGCCAGAATGGTCACTCCGGCTTCCAGGCCGCCAGCTCCGCCCAGCAGGTGTCCGGTCATGGATTTGGTGGAGCTGACGGCAATCTTTTGCTGACCGAAGAAATCACGAATGGCTTGCGCTTCCAACCGATCGCCGATGTCGGTCGAAGTGCCATGGGCATTTACATATCCTACGGCCGTAGTTTCCACCTTGGCATCGTGCAGGGCATTCTGCATCACGCGGAATCCACCTTCGTGCCCGGGCGCCGGTTGGGTGATATGGTAAGCGTCCCCGCTCATACCATAACCGACAATCTCGGCCAATATGTTGGCTCCCCGTTTGCGGGCAAATTCCAGGTCCTCGAGCACGAGAATTCCGGCCCCCTCGCCAATTACGAAACCGTCGCGCGCCGTATCCCACGGACGGCTGGCCTTTTGCGGTTCGTCGTTGCGGGTAGAAAGAGCACGCATAGCTGCGAAACCGCCTACGCCCATGGGAGTGATCGCCGCTTCCGTGCCCCCCGCAATCATGACTACGGCATCGCCCCGCTGAATGATCTTGAACGAATCGCCCACCGAGTGCGCGCTGGTGGTGCAGGCTGTGGCGGTGGCCTCGTTCGGGCCCTTCGCGCCGAAGCGCATGGAAACGTGTCCCGCGGCCAGGTTCACGATTGCTGCAGGAATAAAAAAAGGAGAGATGCGGCGGGGCCCGCCTTCCAGCAGATTGCGGTGTTCGCGCTCAATGACGTCGAATCCGCCGATTCCAGACCCGATGTGCACTCCAACCTGAGGGGCCAGCTCCGGCGTGATCTTCAAACCGGAGTGTTGCATGGCTTCTTCCGCCGCAGCCAGCGCCAGCTGGATGAAGCGGCCCATTTTTTTCAGCTCTTTTTTCTCGACAAAATTGAGGGGATCGAAGTCTCTGACTTCGGCCGCGATCCGGCAGGCAAACTGTGACGCGTCAAACTGGGTGATGCACCCCACCCCGCTCTTGCCGGCCAGCAGGTTTTGCCACACTTCCTCGCGGGTGTTGCCCACCCCACAAATCAGGCCGAGGCCAGTCACTACGACGCGACGTCCCAACTCTACTTCCCGCCTTTCGAATGCTTCCCGATATAGTCGATGGCGTCTTGCACGGTGCGGATTTTCTCCGCATCTTCGTCGGGAATCTCGATCTCAAAGGCCTCCTCGAAAGCCATGACCAACTCCACGGTGTCCAGCGAGTCGGCGCCCAGGTCGTCGACGAATGAGGCTTTGGGCGTCACTTCGCCTTCATCCACTCCCAACTGCTCTACGATGATCTGCTTTACTTTGTCGTCAACGGCTGCCATGGTTCTCCTCGTATGCGTATGATTCGGGCAAGCTTTCAGCGCGGCCGTCGCCTGTGCCGTACCACCTGACAAGCGGTTGCACAGTCAAGCCACGCTCGGTCCCTATTTGCTCACTTTGGCGTTCTTGTCGATGTAGTTGATGGCGTCCTGCACGGTGCGGATTTTTTCGGCGTCCTCATCGGAAATTTCCAGATCAAATGCCTCTTCCAGCGCCATCACCAGTTCCACCTGGTCCAGCGAATCGGCGCCCAGATCATCGACGAACGAGGCACTGGCTGTAACTTCCCCTTCGTCCACTCCCAGCTGCTCGGAAACGATCTGCTTCACTTTTTCGGCTAATTCTTTTTTCCCATCGCCAGCCATACTTGTGCCACCTCCTGCTTTCCACTTTCAAGGGAACGATTAGTGTAAGGCCCGCGAGGAGCCGATGTAAAGAAAGGGAGGATGTTTTCCCGGCCAGACGGGAAGCGAGATTCCAACGACCACGGTTCGAAATAGCAATTGTCGGTCCGAGAAATCTGGCCTTTCCCGCTTGCAACTGGAAACCGAAAACTGGACACTGCCTCTGTGCGTGCCGTTGTTCAACGCGTCAGCCGTGCCCACGTGGCAGCTGAATGGAGCGATCACCGGCGAAATCGGGCGCGGTCTGGTAGTTCTTCTCGGCGTGGGCAGCTCCGACACGCCTGCTGACGCAGAGTATCTGGCAACAAAGATTGCAGGTCTGCGGGTTTTCGAAGATGAAAGCGGAAAGATGAATCTGGCTGCAGGGGAAGTGGGCGGGGCAGTGCTCGCCATCTCGCAATTCACTTTGTATGGCGACGTGCGGCGGGGCAAGCGCCCATCATTCGACGCCGCCGCTCCTCCGGAAGCAGCTCGCGCTCTTTATGAGCTTTTCGTCCAGCGAATCCGCGAAGCCGGGCTGGTCTGCGAGACCGGACACTTTCAAACTGCGATGCAAGTTGAGCTGGTGAACGACGGCCCGGTAACCATTCTGCTGGATTCAGAGAAGTTGTTCTGACGAGACAGCGCCAGGCTATCCTGCCATCAGGTCCGCGATTCGCGCGGCATCGGCGCACGCCCGTACGTCGTGAGTGCGAATGATGTGAGCACCCTTCAGAATCGCTGTGACCTCCGCGGCCAGCGTGCCGTAAAGCCGGCCCTCAATTGGCGCGTCTTTGCCATTCCGTGCCAGCGCGTGCCCAATGAATGACTTTCGCGAAATTCCTACCAGCAGGGGATAGCGCAACTGGTGAAATTCTTCGAAGTGTCTTAGGAGTGGGTAATTGTCTTCAAGGTTCTTGCCAAATCCGAAGCCGGGATCGAGCACCAGGCGCTCGCGCTTCACGCCCGCCATCTGCGCCAGATCGGCGCGGTCACGCAGTTCGCGCTTCACCAGTGTCACCATGTCTGAAATTCGAGGCAGGGTGCGCCACTCGTCGGGGCGCCCGCGCATGTGCATCAATACGGCTCCGCACTTCAGGCTGGCAATAGTCTTGGGCATCTGCGCATCCCAGCGGAACCCGCTCACGTCGTTGACGATTTCCGCGCCGGCCGCCACTGCCGCGCGCGCCACCCCGGCCTTGTACGTGTCCGCGGAAATAACCGCCTCCGGCCGTTGCTGTTTCAGGCGCGTGATCACTGGGATTATCCGGTCCAATTCTTCTTTCTCGGTGACCGTGGGAGTCGACTTGGAGGAATCGGCTGCTGGTTCGCTGTCGCCGGCCACTTTGGCTCCCGGCCGCGTGGACTCGCCCCCCACATCAATGAACATCGGCGCCGTCGCGCAGCAATTGAAGCCCGTATTCCACTGCGCGGTCACAGTCGAAGTGGGTTCCGCCATCGGAAAACGAATCCGGGGTGACGTTCAGAACGCCCATCAGGAGAGTCCGCCTGCCCAGTTGCAACGCGCGGTTTGCTAGGTGCCATTCGAAAATGGGCCGCATATGGCGAGATTCTAAATCACCCCATGACGAGGACTGGCAGGAGTTGCCACGATGGGCCGCACGGAGGGACATACCGGGCGACAGCAAACGGTCCGCTAACGTGGCATGCGATGAGCCTGGCGTTCACGCAGGGTCCGCGCCGCGCCAGGCCCCGTGCCCGTTGGAGGCTTGCGCATGCCTTCGAGCAGGTCTTTCAGCACCACGGCGTTGTTATGCTCCTGGTTTTTCGAGGCGAAAAGAAGAGTCAGCCGCTTCCGCCGGTGTGCCAGACGATACAGCTGATCCAGAGCGCCGGCTGCTTCGGGATCAGCCAATTCCTTCAGATAGCGCTTGCGAAAAGTTGCCCATGCGCCGGAATGCGCGTGGAACCATTGCCGCAGCGCGTCAGACGGCGCCAGATCACGCAGCCACGCGTCCAGTGCCGCTCGCGTTTTGCTGATACCGCGGGGCCACAGCCGGTCTACCAGCACGCGAGTGCCGTCGCTACGGCTGGATTCTTCATAAACTCGTTTCACACTGACCGGCATGGCGTTGCTATTATTGTAAGTCCGCATGAGGGTCTGCGGCGTAGGTCCGACATGGAATCTTTCATTTCATTGACCAATCTGAAACGGCTAGGCTGGTCGTGAAGCCTCCCGTTCTCTTGTTGCTCTCGGCGACGGCGTTAACCCTCTTGCTGGGGGGCGCCTGCGATACCGAAATCCGCAAAACCGACGCCCAACTCGGCCTCACCCCTCAGCAGGCAGCCGGACGTCGCATCTATGACGATCATTGTGATCGCTGCCACGAACCATACTCTTCACGTGCGAAAAAGGCCGACAGCTTGAAAGGAGTATTCAAACGCCAGTACCTGCCAAAAAGCGGCCTCCCGGCTACCGATCAGCAGGTCAGCGATATCGTGCGTTACGGGCGAAACATGATGCCCGCTTTTGGCCAGGTCCTTTCCCAGCAACAGGTGGATGACCTGCTCGCGTACTTGCACACGCTGTGAGGGGCAGCAGAAAAGTCGAAAGTTGACTTCCACACCCGCCGACGAGTAGATTTTTTCCACGTTTCATTTAGCTCTTTCACAACATTTGGTTCGCGCGCTCTCGTCCCTCAGGACGAGTGGGAAGCGGGTGTGAATCCCGCGCTGCCGCGCAACTGTATGCGAGGAAACATGCAGCCGGTCACTGGGCAAAAGCCTGGGAAGGCCGGTTGCGGAAGTGGACTGTGCTTTGCACGTCCTTACTCGCGAAGCCAGGAGACCGGCGCGAACCGTCAACACCAACCCCTTTCGCGTGAAAAGGAGGAGTGTCATGCGTTTCTGCCGTGTTCTGTTTTTTGTTTTTCTCCTGGCGATTCCAGCCCTTGCGGGTGACCTCAGAGTAAAAGTTGTCGATCCTCAATCGGCCGCCGTTTTCGGTGCACAGGTCGAATTGTTGCCGCAACAAGGCGGGGCCGCGGCGGCATTTGAGAGTACTTCCGCTGAAGGCTTGGCAGTCTTTCACAACCTACCGGACGGTCCTCTTCGCGTGCAAGTTTTGGCGGCAGGCTTTGGGCCACAGACAGTGGACGTAACTGCATCCCAGGAGCTGACTGTCCAACTGCACCTGGCGCCAGCTTCGGAAACAGTGGTCGTGACCGCAACCCGCAGTCCACTCTCGGTTGAGACTTCGGGCGCCAGCGTGGCAACGCTTACCGGTGCGCAGCTTGAGGTCATGCAGCCGGTCGCCGCAGATGACGCCATACGCTTCTTGCCGGGCGCGGTTGTCGAGGCCGCCGGGCAACGCGGCGGCGTGTCCTCACTGTTCGTGCGCGGTGGTGACTCCGATTACAACAAAGTCATCGTGGATGGCGTCACCGTCAATGTTCCCGGCAGAACTTTCGATTTCGGAAACCTTCCCCTCACTCAGGCCGATCGCCTGGAATTCATGCGCGGAGCGCAGAGCACCCTTTACGGCTCGGATGCCATGACCAGCGTGGTTCAGGTCTGGACTCGAACCGGAAGCACTCGCACTCCTGAACTGCGTTTCGGAGCGGACGGCGGCAACCTGGGAACTGCGAATGGCTACGCATCGTTTTCCGGAGCCCGTGGCGGTTTCGACTATAACCTGTTTGGCGATCAGTTCAACACCAACGGGAGTGGGATCAACGATGCCTATTCCGATTCGCTGAAAGGAGCCAACGTGGGAGTGGCGCTCAATGACCAGGTTTCCCTGCGTGTTCGCGTCCGCCAGTCCAACAGCCACACCGGCGTGCCTGGAGCCTGGAATTTCAACGGCGACCCGCTTCAGCCGCCCGATCCGAATGAGTGGTCGCAGCTCAACAACCTCCTCGGCAGCCTGCAACTCACTATCACCGGACCATCGGGCTGGCAGCACCGGCTGACCGGGTTCGACTACACCTACCGGTACACCGAGCTGAACGTGAATGGCGATCCCCACCGCATCGATGATTTTGCGTCGCATGAGGTCGACCACATCAACCGCGCCGGGTTCGAATACGAGGGCGACTACCTGGAGCGAAGCTGGGCGCGTACCACCGTGGGCTTTCGCGTTGAAGATGAGAACGGTTTCATCGGAGACGTGAATTTCCCTCCTCCCACGCACGGCCAGCGCTGGAACGACGACGTTTATGCGCAGCAGCAGGTCACGTTCGGACGCCTCACGGCAATTGCCGGCGCCCGCTTCGTGCATAACAGTGATTTCGGCAATACCGGCGTACCGCGTGTGGCCCTGACGTTTCTGGCGTTCCACGGCGGCGAGATATTCTCTGGAACCCGACTGCGCTTCTCTTTTGCCACCGGCTTCAAAGAGCCTGGGCTGGAGCAAACCTTCGCCGGGCCTCCGTTTTACGTCGCCAATCCCGGATTAAGGCCTGAGCGGAACCGCAGCTTCGATGCCGGCTTCCAGCAAAATCTCTTTGGAAAGTATTCTCTGACCGCAACCTATTTCAACAACCTTTTTCAGGACCAGATCGAGTTCGCTGTCTCTGACCCGCAGACTGGCGTGGGTCAATACTTCAACGTTAACAGGTCCTTCGCCCAGGGCGCGGAAATCGAACTCCAGGGAAAAATCCGGTCCCGGCTGCTGCTGAACGGAGCCTACACCTACACTTCGACCAAAATTCTTGAGGCTCCTCTGTGCACTCCGGCGAATTTCTGCGATCCCGTGTTTGACCCCGGAAATCCATTCCTCCGGCGTCCCAAGCAATCGGGCACGCTATTGCTCAGTTATCTGGGAAACCGCTGGGGAGCAAACCTGGGCGGGAGCTTTATTGGCCGGCGCTTCGACTCCGACTTCTTGGGGCTCGGAATCGATCATGCCGCAGGTTACGCCCGCGTAGATCTCGGCGGCTGGTATCAAATCCATTCTCGCGTTGCCGCTTACGTGAATCTCGAAAATGCGCTGGACGCGCGATACAACGAGGTTGTGGGATACCCGGCTCTCCCCATCAACGTACGCACCGGATTACGTTTCAGGATCGGAGGAGATTAGAAACTCCGGTTGCGCGGTGCAGATTACATACACAGCCGACCGCAAGCGAGAAATAACGATCCTCATCCCCGCTGGCGTATTCGCAGCCGGCGGGGCTTCTCGCCCGTGTCGATCATCTCGGAAGTGGAAGCGGGCCGGGGATGATCGTGGTGGTTTCCGTCTTGGTTGCAGGGAAGCGCCAAAGGCATGGACGCCGCAGACGTTGTTCCCTGATATTTGCTCCGCGCGAGCATGAGTTTGGCCAAATCCTGGCTTCCAAGAGGCTGCTGCCGCCCAAGGAGGTGGGTCACCAGAGCAATCTGTGCGAAGTGCTCGACCATCTCCATCTTCATGTAGGCGCGATGCAAATCAGTGCCGTAGGAGACCACGCCGTGATTCGACATCAAAATGGCGTCATACTGCGGCACCAGCGGCTCCAGCGCTTCGCTCAGTTCCGGCGTTCCCGGCGTGCCATACCGGGCGAGCGGAATAGAACCCAGCCCGATCACCACTTCGCACACCAGGGGCTCGTTCAGGGCCATGCCCGCCGCCGCAAACCCGGTCGCGGTCGGAGGGTGCGCATGCACCACGCCCCGCACATCAGGTCGTAGTTTGTAGATCAGCAGGTGCATGGCGATCTCGCTGGAAACATCGCGATGTCCGGCCAGCCGGTTGCCTTCTAGGTCCACAATCACCAGGTCCGAAGGCCGCATCATGCCTTTGCACATAGCGGTTGGCGTAGCTAGGATGCGATTTTCGTCCAGGCGCACGGAGAGATTTCCGTCCATGGCAGCTACATAGCCGTGGTCGTGCAATCCTCTCCCAAAGACAACTATTTCGCGGCGATGCTGACGTTCACTGGGCATGGGTTTATAGCAGCAGGGGGAGAGGGCCCGGCTGGATCGCGCGTTATGGTACCTCACCGGGGCAACGGAAACAATCCCGTTTTACATATTGTTACACCGGGATCGAAAGTTGTCTCCAACCCGCCACTGCTTTACAGATTCTATAATCCCCGGGCGTGCTGGTCTCGGAATTCAACTATTCGCTGCCCCCGGAATTAATCGCCGAGGAACCTCTGGCCGATCGTGCGGCCTCCCGGCTGCTCCATCTGGATCGCTCCTCGGGCCAAACCCATGACAGGCTGTTTCGTGATTTTCCCGGCCTCTTGCGCCCGGATGACCTTCTGGTCTTCAACAACACGAAG
This sequence comes from uncultured Acidobacteriota bacterium, assembly GCA_963759395.1. GTDB lineage: Bacteria > Acidobacteriota > Terriglobia > Terriglobales > Acidobacteriaceae > CAVWZH01. The sequence continues at coordinate 59,612 of CAVWZH010000011.1, forward strand.
GTCTTTCCGGCAAGGCTTTATGGCCGAAGAAGCGGGTCAAAGGCGCAACCACTGGGCCGCCGCAATCCCGCCGCGCGGGAGTTTCTGCAAGGCGAGATCGAAGTCCTGCTCACCTCGCAAGTTTGCAAACAGCCCAATGAGTGGGAGTGCCTGGTGCGTCCCGGGCGCAAAATCGGCGTCGGCGAGCAGCTATTTTTCGGCGGCCTGGTCGAAAAGGAAGCCGAACCGCAAGCCGAATTGCAAGCCGAAGTCGTCGCCCGGGGTGATTTCGGGGCGCGCCGAGTACGTTTCGCTCCCGTCGAGGACTTCTTCGTCGTACTGGAGCGTCTGGGCCACGTGCCCTTGCCTCCATACATCAAACGCCCCGATCGCCCCGCCGACCGCGAGCGTTACCAGACCGTATATGCCCGCGAGCGCGGATCGGTAGCTGCGCCAACTGCCGGCCTGCATTTCACGCCGGAGATTTTGGCAGAAATCAAAGAGCGCGGCATTGAAACTGCGGAACTCACGCTCCATGTCGGGCTCGGAACGTTCCAACCCATCCACGTCGAGCGCGTCGAGGACCACAAATTGCACGCTGAACCTTACTCCATTTCCGAAGAAACCGCAGATCGCATAAACCGCGCACTCGAAGCCCGGAGGCGGGTTGTTGCCGTTGGCACCACCACTGTCCGGACGCTCGAACACGCCGCCCAGGCGTCAGGCCGCGTGCAGCCAGGCCACGGCGAGGCGCATCTTTTCATCTATCCCGGCTATCGAATTTCGAGTCGTGGGCGCGATGCTGACTAATTTTCATTTGCCGCAGTCCACCCTGCTCATGCTGGTCTGCGCCTTCGGAGGAAAAGAGCACGTGCTCGAAGCTTATCGGCATGCTGTCCAGCAGAAATACAGGTTCTACTCCTACGGAGATTGCATGTTCTTGGAATGATCGTTTCGCATAACTGAGAACTGAGAACCGCGAACTGAGATCTGGGTTTATCCAAAACTCCCGCGTCTCGTCGAAAGCGGCATTTCACCCCCGGCGCCTCGCCGACAGACCTGTCCCGCCTGCTGCTAAAATTAGCTCTTGGCTTCTCGAAAGAATTCGATGGCTGTCGCGGCAGAAAGCACCCCAGCTCCAAGCCAGGCCGCCCCTCTCAAGCCGAAGCTGTCTCATAGCAGCCGCGGCACGATCTTCCTGATGGATACCATGTCGTTCATCTTCCGCGCCTACCACGCCATGGCGCGGCAGCGCGGCATGTCAACCCGGACCGGCTTGCCCACCGCGGCCACCTATGTATTCGTCAACATGCTGCGCAAACTGCGGGAAGATTTTGCGCCCGAATATCTGGCCGCTGTGTTCGACGTTGCTGCACCCACCTTCCGCGACCAGCAGGCCGAGACCCTTACCCACGTGCGCCGTTTTGACCTCAAGACGCAAACCTTCCAGGAGATCGAGTACCACGGCTACAAGGCCAATCGCGCCGAGATGCCGGGCGACCTTGCTCAGCAATTGCCGTACATCCGGCGAGCTCTTGAGGCCTATCGAATTCCGCTGCTTGAGCACTCGGGTTACGAAGCCGATGACGTGATCGGCACACTGGCGCGCCAAGCGGCAGAAAATGGCTACACCGCCTACGTGGTTTCGAGCGACAAGGACATGCTGCAACTGGTGAACGACCGAGTCCTGGTCCTGAATCCGCCCAAGGACAACTTGATCTGCGACGCCCAGAAGGTTGAGGAAATCCTCGGCGTCCCGCCTGACCGCGTGGTGGACGTCATGGCCCTGCGCGGCGACTCCATCGACAACATTCCCGGCGCTCCCGGCATCGGCGACAAAGGTTCCGTCGAGCTGATTAAGCGGTTCGGCACCGTAGAACAGGCTCTAGACCGGGCGGCAGAAGTCGAAAGGAAGACCTACCGCGAATCTCTTCAGAACAATCGCGAGGCGGTGCTCCTGAGCAAGAAGCTGGCCACCATCGATCGTGAGGTTCCCATCGAACTCGACTTGTCGGCCATGAAGACCGGCGAGCCCGACGTCGAAGCTTTGCGTGCTCTATTTACCGAACTCGAGTTCACCTCTCTACTGAAAGAGTTGCTCCCAATAGTGGAAGCGACAGAGACCCGCTACACCGAGGCAAGATCGGCGGAGGACGTGGCAGCGGTGATCGCGGCTGTTCCCTCCGGGGGCGCGCTCGCCGTGGCCTTTGAGACCGAGGACTCCGACAGCAGCGAAGAAGAAGAGGAAGATGCGGAGCCCACGTCAGGGATGTTGCCGCTCGCGGCAGAGCCCAGACCCAAACAGCCAGGTACCATCGCGATCTCCGCTGCGCCGGGTACCGCGCTTAACGTACCCGCCTCCGTCACGGCCGCGCGTTCGAAACTGCTGACCGCGCTGGCTGACGAACGGCTGCCCAAGGCGATCCACGATTCCAAGTCGGGCATGCACGCCTTGGCAGCGCAGGCAGTCGAGGTGACGTGGGCTTCGCCACGACCCCATGCTCTATTCGTACCTCCTCGACCCTACCTACTCTTCTCACCGCCTGCCGGAAGTCGCTCTGCGCAGATTCAATCTGAAGATGGGCAGCAGTCTGGCTGAAGCCGCCGATATCACGGGACGGTTGGCTTCAGTTCTGCGACACGAAATTGAGCAGGCCGGTCTGTCAAAGCTCTACGAAGAGATTGACCTGCCGCTCGTCCCCGTTCTGGCCCGCATGGAGCAGGCGGGGGTGAAAATTGACCGCTCCGCTCTCGCGGAAATGTCATCGCGGCTGGAGCGCGAGGTGGAAGCCAAGGCGCAAGAGATTTATAAACTCGCCGGATCCGAGTTCAACATCAACTCGCCCAAACAGCTGGGCGAGGTATTGTTCAACAAGCTGAACCTGCCTAAGCCAGTGAAGTACGGCAAGGGAAAAACGATTTCCACCGCCGTGGACGTCCTGGAAAATCTTGCGGCTGACCACGCCGTGCCCCGGTTAGTGCTGGAATACCGCCAGCTCACAAAACTCAAGTCTACTTACGTGGACGCTTTGCCTGCCCTGCTCAGTCCCGACACCGGCCGTTTGCACACCACGTTCAGCCAAACCGGTACCGCAACCGGCAGGCTCTCCTCGGCCAATCCCAACCTGCAGAACATTCCTATCCGCACGGAGCTCGGGCGCGAGATTCGCGCCGCCTTCACCGCCGAACCCGGTCACGTTTTGCTGGCCGCAGATTACTCGCAGATCGAGTTGCGCCTGCTTGCGCACTTCTCACAAGACTCGCTGTTGGTCGAAGCTTTTCGCCGCGGCGATGACATTCATACCCTCACCGCATCGCAAGTATTCGGCGTGCCGCCGCTCATGGTCACCGCCGACCATCGCCGCCAGGCCAAAGTGGTGAACTTCGGCATCGTTTACGGACTCTCTGCTTTCGGCTTGTCACAGAATCTGGGAATTGAACCGAGTGACGCCAAGCAATTCATCAACGCTTACTTTGAAAAATACAAGGGCGTGCGCTCGTGGATCGATGAAACGCTCGAAGAAGCCCGCCGCGAGCAGAAAGTCCGAACCCTCTTCGGACGCGTGCGCCCCATCCCCGACATCAACAGCAAAAACGCCAATCTTCGCGGCTTTGCCGAACGTACCGCCGTCAATACGCCTCTGCAAGGCACCGCTGCAGATCTGATCAAGATCGCTATGATCCGGATTGATGCAGCTCTGCAAGAGCACGGGCTAAACTCCCGAATGACTCTGCAAGTTCACGATGAGCTTGTCTTCGAGGTACCGGAATCCGAAATCGAGACCATGAAAACCCTGGTCCGCGATCACATGGAAAAAGTTCACCCGCTGACGGTTCCCCTACTGGTTGAGATTGGCGTAGGAACAAACTGGAGAGATCTGGAGTAATTCTTGGCCTCGACAATTTGCCATCCTGAGCGCAGCTAGGGATCTCCGCATTCTTCCTACACACCCAAGGCCTTCCCTATCGCCCCCGCAATCCCTGCCGTCAGCGATCGCATCTTTTCCGCGGACTCCGCCTCTACCATCACCCGCGCCAGCGGCTCGGTTCCTGAATAGCGCACCACCACTCGCCCATTTCCATCCAGTTCGCGTTCCGCCGCGGCGATAGCCCGCTGAATCTCCGGTACCTGCGCGAACGGCACTTTCTCACGCACGCGCACATTCTGAATTGTCTGCGGAAACACTTTGAGGTCAGACGTCAACTCAGCCAAAGATTTTCCTGTGCGCGCCACCACTTCCATTACCCGCAGGGCTGTAAGCAAGCCGTCACCGGTCGTAGCCTCGCCATCGCGAAAAATAACGTGGCCGGATTGCTCGCCGCCGAGGGTCGCTCCAGTCTTCAGCATCTCTTCCAGCACATACTTGTCGCCAACGTTGGCCCGCAACATGCGAATGCCAGACTTGCGCAGCGCAATCTCCAGTCCCATGTTCGACATGGTCGTGGCGACCACGGTCGATCCCTTCAGAAGTCCCCGCGTTTGCATATCCCTCGCAGCAAGTAGAAGCACGCCATCCCCGTTAACCACGCGGCCCTGCTCATCGCTGAAGAGCGCCCGATCGGCGTCGCCGTCGAAGGTCACACCCAGGTCGAATTGTCCTTTCTTCTCCGCCAACTCCCGGGCCACCGCTTCCGGATGCAGCGCGCCGCACCCATCATTGATATTTTGTCCATCGGGCGCCGCGTTGAGAAAAGTCGCCTGGGTTCCGCATCTCCCGAATAATTCCGGAGCCTCAGCCGTGGCCGCCCCGTGGGCACAATCCACCAGTACGCGCAACCGGCCCAGGTCAGTGTTCACATTCGTCGCCAGCCATTCGATATATGCGCGACGTAATCCAGATTCTCCCGGCAGGCTCGATGCCAAATGCTGCGGTTCAGGTCCGGCCGGGGGATCCTGCAGCAGGGAAAAAATCTCTTGTTCAATGCCCAGCTCTTGCGCGTCCGGCAACTTGAAACCGTCGCCAGAAAAAATTTTGATGCCGTTGTCTGTCCACGGATTGTGCGAAGCCGAAATTACCACCCCAGCGCCGTACCCGCGTGCTCTCGCCAGGTAGGCCACACCGGGCGTAGTGATCACGCCCGCGCTGTCAACTTCAACCCCAGCCGAAGCCAGGCCAAGCGTCACTCGGTCTGCGATCCAGAAGCTCGACTCCCGCGTGTCCTGTCCGATCACCACCCGCGGCCGCAAACTCACGCGGGCCAGATTGTGTCCCAGATTGTGTCCTAAAGCCCGGCCAATCAAATACGTGCTCTCGACCGTTAGCGGAAATTCCCCGGCCACACCGCGAATACCATCAGTGCCGAACAGTTGTCTGGTTTGGGAGGTCATCTCGATGGAAGAATTAGTGCCCGCCGCTCGCTTCCGGGGTCTTTTCCATGATAACCGTGATCCGCGCCGGATCAGGAGTATTGACTTGAATCATGGGGTCAGAAACGTAAGCATGGCGGACGGCGCTGATCCGGTCCATGGTGCCACTGACGTCGATCGGGTCGGTAATGGCCGCTTCCACCGCTTCTACCCGCTTCCGCGGCCCGCTGATCGTAATCGATGAAGGCTCGACCACAATCTGGGCAATCCGATAGCCTGAAGCAAAGCTGCCCACCACTCGTGGATGGATTTCCACCTGGCGCGTGGCCCGCGTATCGAACGAAAGATGAAACTCGTTGGGGATCACCTGCACCACTTCCAGCTCTCTTGGCCGGTGGACCTGCTGCGAGGTCAAATCAAAGGTCCGTTCTCCCGGCCTCAGTCCAGCCAAGTCGATTTCCGCCCGCACATCGGAAGCCTTGAGCTGCCGCACCATATATTCCGGGCCTCGCAACCGGATCTGCGCCTGCGGAACGACCTCGGAACTGATTTCCATATTTTCCGCAATGTTGCGGAATTCAATGGGAACATCCACCGCCACTTCCGCCACCGGATCACGTGCGATCGCCAGCCACAAACCCACGGCCAAGGCCAGCGAGACGAGTTTCAAACCGAAATCGTGCACCACGTAGCGGCGCAAGAAATCGCTCATAGCTCGCCCTCGGCTCCGCCTTGATGGCGAGACTCGGCAGTGTGCGACACCGCGCGCGGGGCCGCCTGAGTCGGCGTGTCCAGCATTTCGGCCCCATTCGAGATCGGAGTCGGCAGGGTCGACGCCGGAACGTGCAGCCGCAGCAGCTCGCCCATACGCTCCCGCAGTTGCTCAACCGTCAGGTCACGCTCGATTTTCCCCCCTACCGCCAGGCTGATCGCACCGGTCTCTTCCGACACGATCACTGCGATGGCATCAGTCTCCTCTGTCACGCCGATGCCCGCCCGGTGCCGTGTTCCGAGTTGCGTCGAGAGGACCGGGTTCATGGAGAGTGGCAAAAAGCACGCCGCTGCCACGATCCGGTCCTTCTGCACAATCACCGCGCCATCGTGCAGCGGAGCGCTCGGCCGGAAGATCGTGGCCAGCAAGTCATAGGAAAGCCGCGCGTCCAAAGGCACCCCGCTTTCGATGTAGGTGCGCAGCCCGATCTCGCGCTCGATCACGATCAACGCACCTGTCTGGTTTTGGGAGAAAAGATTGCAGGCCAGGACAATATCGTCATACGCGTCCGCTTCGGAAGCTGCTGCATGGCTAAACGTGAGCCGGCGTCCCAGCCGGGCCAGTGCCTGCCGGATCTCCACCGCGAACACCACGATCAGCGCAAACACGGCATAGGGAAGCAGGGTGCTCAGCAGCCAGCTCAGAGTAGTAAGTTCCCCCACTCGCGCCACATAGAAGGTGATCACCAGAGCGGCCACGCCGACCAGCATGTAGGCCGCGCGCGTGCCTTTGATCAGGCTCAACAGCTCGTAAATGACCACCGCGACCAGCAGAATGTCGATGACCGAAACCATCGACAAATGCGGCCATGGCGCCGAAAATGCCCTCACTCCAGCTCCCTTTGCCCGACAGAATTACCTTAATCGATTTCATTGTAATCCACTATTCTTGGGTTCAAAGCCGCCGCCGATCGCGCCGATCGCAGCCGACCACGGTATGACGGGGCAGGCTCGGCAGGCTGGTGGCCGCTTCCTGGCAGCCGAGGGTGCAGGGCCTGGCGTTTTTTTGTCCCGCCCCACGAGCCGCTGTCGATTTTTGACGGTCTCGAACGACTAACTAAAGAGCAGGCAGTACATCGAACAGGAGGAACTATGAAGTTCTTGTGCATGGTCGTTCTTGATGAGAAAAAGCTGGATGCGCTGTCCAAACAAGAATCGCAGGCCCTGGATGATGAGAGCCTGGCCTATGATGCGACTCTCCGAAAAGGCGGCCATTTCATTGCTGCGCAGGCCCTGCAATCGGTGCGCCGTGCCGCCACCGTCCGGGTCCAAAGCGGCAAGGCACTGGTGACCGATGGCCCTTTCGCAGAAACGAAAGAGCAGATAGGTGGATTTATTCTCCTCGAAGCCAAAGACATGGACCGAGCCCTTGAGCTGGCCTCGCGGATTCCGGCTGTACGTTTGGGAGGTGTCGAGGTGCGACCGATCAAAGAACTCAAAGCCAGCGGTGGTCGTCGACAAAACGAATAAAAAACTGTGCTAGCCCGTGCCAGATCACTTCACTACCGCGTGGATCGTGCCCTTTGCCAGCCGCGCTGAAATCTCGTCCCCGGCGCCCACTCGCTTTGCGTCCTTCAATAACTTCCCTGAGGCGTCGAACACTAACGCGTAACCACGCTCCAGTATGGCGAGCGGCGAAAGCGCTCCAAGCGCTGTGCTCATTCGCTCCAAGACGCACTCTGTGCTCCAAAAGCTGATTGCGCGCCGCTGCCGCAATTGACGACACTCGCGCATCCAGATCTTTTCGCACGCCTGCCAGCACCAGCCGCAAATCATAGTGCCGCACCGCGGACGCCAGAGTCTCCCACCGCCGCCGCTGCCGCTCGAGCACGCCTCGCTGCGCGTCCGCCAGGCGGTGGACCAAATCGTCCAGCTTCTGTTGCCGCTGGCGAATCACATCCATGGTGCGCGCAAACGCGCCATGCTGCGCCAGTTCAGTCAGCGCCTGCTTCCCGATAAGCAGACGGTACTGCATGGCTCGAAGCAGCCGCTCATGGAGCCCGTCGGCTTGCGCTTCCACGTCCATAAGAGAACGGATCACCAGCTCAGCCGCGGCTGATGGCGTAGGGGCGCGCAAGTCGGCAACGAAATCGATAATGGTGAAATCCGTCTCATGCCCAATCGCCGAAATGATCGGAATGGCCGAAGCCGCCACCGTCCGCGCCAGCGCCTCGTGATTGAATGCGGCCAGGTCTTCGGCCGAACCGCCGCCCCTTGCGACGATGATCACATCCACACTCTGCTTTTGATTGAAATAGCGGATCCCGGCACCGACCTCGGCCGCCGCAGTCTCGCCCTGCACCTGGGCTGCAAAGATCAGAACGTTGGCACTATGGTGCCGCCGCTGCAAAATATTCAAAATGTCGCGCAGCGCCGCCGCCTGCGGCGATGTAACAATCCCAATGCGGCGCGGCAGAGTCGGGATCGGCTTTCTTGCGCCCCGCATCGAAAAGTCCTTCCGCTTCCAGCTTAGCCTTGAGTTGTTCAAATGCGATCTGCAACGCCCCCGCGCCCTTCGGCTCCAGATACTCCGCCGAAATCTGCAGCTCGCCGCGGTCTTCGTAAATCGTCACCCGCCCGCGCAGCACCACGTGCATTCCATTCTCCGGGCGGAACCGCAGCAGTCGTGCCTGCGAGCGGAACATCACCGCGCGGATTTGTGCGTTCTGGTCTTTCAAGGTGAAATAGAGATGGCCCGAGTCGTGCGCGCGAAAATTTGATATCTCTCCTTCCACCCAAATGTCGCTGTACTCGCGCTCGATATGGGTGCGCACAGTGGAGATTAGAGTGCCCACCGTCCACACACGGCGGTCGAAAGGTTTGAAGCTGAACCCGAGCTGGTCGGTCGATGACATGTTCTAACGCCTGAACTTCCCTATCACGTACAACAACAACGACAGCACCACGCTGATCAAAATCGAAGTCGCCAGCGGAAAATAGACCGTCGTGTTCTTGCCCCGATAAACAATGTCCCCAGGGAGTCGTCCGAGGGGCAGGTTTGCACGGCCGAAGAGCATGAACAGCAGCCCGGCAACGACGAAAATCACCCCGGCCACCACCAGGACTTTGCCTAAATCATTCATTTGATCCGCTCTCCGCCGGTCAAGAAGATGCCGCGGGCTTCGGGCGTACCGCCTGCGCGATTAGGGTTCCCGCGACCAGCAGCGTCATCAGCGAAATCACGCCCAGCGAAATCACGCAATAGACACACCACACTCCCAAAATGTCTTTTTCAATGTGGGCCAGGTAAAGAGAAAAGCCTAGCCCGATCAGCACCGGAGCGAGCAGCAGTCCGTAAGCGCGGCGCAGGGCCAGCACGCCCATCAGCAGATATCCAGCAATCCCGAGCGCCGCCACGGGCACGCCCGCAATCGTCGCAAACGGACTCTTGTTTACGATTCCGCAGTCCCACTTCTCGTTGATGTCGCAGGGCGCGTCGCCCTCGGTGCGGTAGTGTTCACGCAGCGCCAATGATGAAACCACGATCCCGAACAGCGCCAGCAGAATCAAGACGTATCTCATCCCAGGCTCTCCCTCGCGTATTCCAGATTACAACAGGCAGGCTCCGAGCGTGAGGTGCTAGAATTCCGCTCCATGAATGCCCGGCGACTGGCTGTTCCCTTTATTCTCCTTGCTCTAACGCTCACTGCGCAATCCGTCTCGGAAGTGGAGATCACTGCCGAGCCGCATCACCACCTGGCGCTGGAAAATGCCTATGTCCGCGTCTTCAAAGTGGAGGTCGCGCCACACGATGCCACCCTGATGCATCGCCACGAACACGACTACGTTTTCGTGACCCTGGGTGCTTCGGAAATCTCGAATGAAGTCAAAGGCAAACCGCCAGTCACTCTAAAGCTGCAAGATGGCGAGATACGCTTCTCACCCGGCGACTTCGCGCACATCGCCCGCAATCTTTCCCCGACACCTTTTCGCAACGTCACCATCGAATTCATGCAGGATGCCGCGGCGCGCAAGTCACCTCCGCCGGCATGGGATGAAGAGCGCGGCTTGCACGTACTGAACGGCGGCACGCAGGACATCATGTTCGTTAAAGATGGGGTGCGCGTTTCCGAGATCGACTTGCAGCCGGGAGGAGTTCTGCCCAAGCACCATCACGCTACACCGCACCTCGCCGTGGCCATTACCGATCTCGATATGCGCAGCGACAAAGATGATGGCACCTCGCAGATGGTGCAGATGAAAGCCGGGGATATCACGTGGGTCCCCGCTGGCGGCACGCACAGCGTGACCAACGTGGGCAAGAGTCAGGCCAGGTGGGTGACGCTGGAATTCCACTGATTGCAGGCGGTGCAGGAGACCCCTTCCGAAAAATGTTCCGCGTGGAACGTTCGCACAAGTGTTCCGCGTGGAACATCGGAACGCGACCAGCAATGTGTTCCGTGCGGAACATTACGCAAATTTACAAAACGTTCCAGCTGGAACACCTGTGGAAAACCACCTAAGCATTTGGCAGAGCGTGGCTTAGGTTGTATATCTTGTAGCTATCGGATGAGCACGCCCCGATGGTGTGTGTTGCTGGTGCCGAGGAGTCGGCGTCGATGTGGCGGGAATCGTTAACTGAACTAAACCTGCAATTGTGGGATGGGAGGCAGCCCCTCCTTATGAGTCACACTTCCCGCCAAATGTGCGCCACCCGGCACGCGCCGCGCGGGAGACGAATGATCAGAAGGCACAAGATGTCCCAAGATCAACGAAGATTTTCTGCATAAGTGAGCACCGGTAGTACGCAGGTTTTTTCGCTTTCTGCCCGCGGGGGCAGGCAGTGGAACGCCCGACGGCACAGGCGTTCGTATAGCTGTACGCGGCGCACAGGCCGGTCAGTCCAGAACTATTCGTTCCACAATATCCGGGATGATGGCCATACAGTGGGGCAAGCGTATGGTCAGCCATCCAATCGCCGTTGGAGTTGGCAAGGGGCGCCTGCTTCCGATCGGGCGCCTGTGATCTCAAGCCCTGAGCGTGCTGAATACCACGAAAACGGTTCATTCCCCGCATTCGATTGCGCGGAGCCAACTCTGTCGGTGGTTGATTCGCTAGTGCAGAACTGACGTGAGCCGCCGCGGTCTCCGCGTCAATCGTGTCGTAGTCGCAGCCCTCGACGTCGGGATGATTCTCGTCGCAAGGGATCAGCAGGAGCGAGTGCGTGTCGCCATTGGAAAACGTTCCCCTGGCAGCAATCTCTCCGCGATCGTTGATATAAAATGCATGGTCCAGTTGTAGATCAGCGTGAGGGGGGAACAGAGTGCTCAGGTCAACCATTGGGCCACCGTCCTCCCACAGGAATCCGCCGATTTCGTTGCCATTGTTATCAAGCAAATTGCCTACGATCTGGCGTCGCGAATTGATGCTGAGAGCTAGACTGCTGATATTTGCGCCTACTACTGTGCCCAGGTCTGTCATCACGCCGTGGCGCCAGAGAAATGAGCCTCCTGACCCATCGGCCCGGCTGTCGGCGCCGGCTATATCACCCGCATTATTGATCGTCAGTGCACCTCCAGCAGCGCCCCCCAAGGTGCCGAGATCCTGCATGCCCCCTTCCCTATCCCAAAGGAAGGCGTGCCCACCGTTGTCTCCCACCAAGTTGGACGCGCCGACCACCTGACCTCGGTTATTGATAGCGAACGCCACACCGGATGTGCCTCCCAGAGTGCCAAGATCCAGCATCGTGCCGTTGTCCCAAAGGAACGGGTCGAGGGTTGGAACTCCCGTCGCAGGATTCACCGTCGTATTGGTGAAAGACATTCCAGCGATCTGTCCCCGCTCGTTAATACAGAACGCAGCGCTGTCAGTGCCGCCCGAGGGTGCCCAGATCCTGCATGCCCCGGGATCTGGTCCAGCGAAATGCATGCACCTGGGTGGCGCCGCCGATGTAAAAGTTATTGAAATTGCTTGTATAGGGGTCGGGGATTGTATTCAGCGCCTCGCCGGCTACCTGTCCCCGGTTGTTGACGGCGTTCGCCGAGCTCGCGTTACCCCCGAGCGTCCCCAGGTCGGTGAGGGAATTGTCTGTTCCCCAGAGAACTGCTTCCACTGCCGGACCGCCCGTCAGAGGATCGATACCGTTTTCGGATAGTCCCACGGTCAGCCCGCTATCGCTGACCCAGAAACCGGTGGCGCTGTTGAGACCGTTGAAACCGGGGAGCGGACTCAGTGCGCTAGCGCCGCCATTCTGCCATTTGAATCCGTAACCGACGTAGCAGTCGGAGTTAAAGGAAATGCAGAAGGGATCGGGGGTGGAGGTGTCGCCAGATCCCACCGCCGTCCCACTGCTGTTTAGCAGCCTGCCCCCCGGCTCCGGAAGGGGTTGGAGATAGCTGCTGTTGGGCCCGCCGAACGTGCCGATGTCGATGAGCTGGTAGTGGGCGTAACGGTGGGAATGATGCTGTTTGGCTTCGCTCTGGGCGACCAGCGGAAGTGGAATCGCCAGCAACGCCATCACAACGCACGCCAATGCAGTGGATTTCATGTGTTGTCTCCTAAGTAGTTTTCCCTACTTCGTTGTTTTCGTTGCAGTCTCACCCGTGCGGCAGAGTCTTCCGGCCAGCCTGAACACCAACCGCCCGATACAAAGCGAAATTGAGTAACCCCCCAGCACGCGCGCATCTTGGTGCTTTCGTGGGCGAGGGTCAACCGGAGTTTGACTGGAGTTTGTCTGAACCCGCAACCTTCGCTTCTACAGTCACTTACGGAATCTTCTGAATAAGTGGTGCACGCGCTTTCGTCCGATTATTGGTACACTACTGGACGCTGTGGGGTGCGCGGGTGAAGGGGTCGTCCAGAGACAGTTCCGGCGTGCGCTTTGGCCAGTTCGACTTGGATCTCTTCGAGGAGAGGCTTCTGAGAAAAGGCCTTCCGGTCCGCCTCGAGAACCAGCCCTTTCAGATTCTCGCCGTCTTGCTGGACCATCCCGGTGAAATCGTCAGCCGCGAAGAACTGTGCTCCAAGCTGTGGCCCGACGGAACTTACGTCGACTTCGACGAGGGCCTAAACACCGCCGTCAAAAAGCTGCGATACGCTCTTGGCGATACTGCCGACAATCCCACTTTTGTAGAAACCGTTCCGCGTCGCGGCTACCGTTTCATTGCTCCGATCACGAGTTATGGCTCTGACGAACCCGGCGCCGACTCCCAAGCGGAACCGCTTACCGACCACCGGCACCAGGGGCCGACGGAGGCAGGGGAGAATCGCACTTTTCCGACAGCCGGTGGCGTGACCGAATCAAGTCACCGAGTTCCGACCGCGCGCAAGACGTGGCGCAACATGGCGGCGGTCACCTTCGCCGTGCTCGTCATCGCCGGATTTACACCTTACGCTCTGCGTCGCTGGAGATCGCAGCCTCCCAGTGCAGATTTCAAACGCTTGCGCTTCACCAAGCTCACCAGCAGTGGCAAGGCCGAAGACGCCGTCATCTCCCCCGACGGAAAGTACATTGGGTTTTCCCAGCGTGATCGCAAGGGAACGGGACTCTGGCTGCGCCAGATGTCGAGTGGCAGCGACCTTCAGATCGTGCCCTCGGAGGAACCCGATTTCCGCGCTCTTACCTTCTCGCCGGACGGCAGTTCGATCTACTTCGTACGCGAGCGTGAAGAGAGCTATAGCTGGAGGGATCTTTACGCAGTGCCTATTCTGGGCGGGCCCTACCGCCTCCTGACCCGGGACATCGACACCCCCGTAAGCTTTTCGCCGGATGGTCGTCAGTTTGTCTACTCCAGGGGAATCGGGCCCCCGGACGCGAATGAGATTCGAGTCGCCAACGCGGACGGAAGTCAAGACCATCTGCTGGCCACCATCCCCGCCACGTCGGTGAGTTTTCAGGCAGGTGCGGCGTGGTCTCCAGATGGAAAGTCCATTGCGATATCACTGATGTTGCGGGGAAAACGTTCCGGGTACGTACTCGATTCGATCGCGACCGCCGACGGCAGCGTCAGGGAAGTGTTCTGGAATGCCGGTGTGATCGGGCGCCCCCAGTGGTTGCCCGAGGGAGACAAAGTCATCGTCGACGTGGATGATCCCAGCGGCCGCGGCCAGTTGTGGACGGTTTCCGTTCCACAAGGCGAGCGCCAGCGCGTTACCAACGACCTCGCCAATTGGGGCATCCGGATCGATGCTACCCGAGACTCAAAAAAGGTCGTCGCAGTTCAATGGTCCCTCTCAGCCAACATTTGGGAGAGTGGAGCGGCTAATCCCTCCGGGGCAAAACCGATTACTTCGGGAGAGATGCCGTTGGTGGCCGTGGTGCCGGGGACCGCGGGAAACATTCTGGCGGTGAGTGGAGACGGCCGCCTCTGGATCGTGAACCAGGATGGCACTGAGCGCCGTCCATTTTCCAATCTGCGCGACGTGGCGCCACCGGTCCTGTGTGGGCAATTTGCCGTCCTCACCTCCTATGCGTCGGGGGCGGGCGAGGATTTGCAGTCCGATGCCGGCAGCATTAACGGGATCAAGATGGCTGGTGGACGCTTTGTAGTGCAGCGCTCTTACCAATCCGGCCCCGCCAGTATTATCCGGCTCGACGGCGACGGCATGAACGCCACCGCGCTCACCAGCGGCCTGGTGTACTCTCCAACCTGCTCGCCCGATGGCAAATCCTTGTTTTATGTCTTGCTGGGAAACACGGAGAAGATTCTCCGCATGTCGATTGATGGTGGAGAGCCCACGGTTGTGGGCGAGGTACCCGGCCGCGGCATCCGCGGAACCATGCGAGTCTCTCCCGACGGTCAGTTCCTAGCCCTCCCCTACGACCTGTATGTTCCAAACCCTTCGGTGAAGTTAGCGGTTATTTCAGTCAACACAGGACGAGTCGCGAAGATTCTAGACTCGCCGCCCGGGGTCTACCGCGAAGCCTGCCTCCGCTGGTCCCCCGACGGCAAAGCACTGCAATACCTTCTCACCAAAGGGGACGTCACCAATATCTGGGAACAGCCACTGGCTGGAGGGAGCCCCAGACAAATAACCAATTTCACCTCCGGCAGAATTTTCGATTTCAACTGGTCCCCAGACCGGAAGAGGTTTCTGATGTCGCGCGGCGAAATCAACAGTGATGTTGTCGTGCTCAGCAACCTCCGCTGACTTCTCTACCATGTGGGACGCTGTTCGTGTGGGGGTGGGTCTAGCCCTCCGCCGGTGGGTGTGCCCACTTTTGCGTTTTGTGCAATGGTGGGGTTAGATTCATCCTCCTCAAATAGTCTCAGA
Organism: uncultured Acidobacteriota bacterium; assembly: GCA_963759395.1. Taxonomy (GTDB): domain Bacteria; phylum Acidobacteriota; class Terriglobia; order Terriglobales; family Acidobacteriaceae; genus CAVWZH01. The sequence goes on from CAVWZH010000011.1 coordinate 74,883, forward strand.
ACATCAAACCGACGGCTAAAATTCCAAGGGATTCAATGCCGTGGTGCCCACCTTTCGAAAATCGCGAAAGGTCGGGCATCCTATGCGCTCGCATTCACAAATTTGACTGGATCGAGCAACGTGTATCAGGCCGATTTCTTTACCTGCGCAGGGAACTCGATAATCTTCCCGCGCTGTTCAGGAGACACCCATTTCAAGCTTTTTCGGAAGTTACTCGGGATGTAGAACGCGATTACTTTTGCCACGGTATTCTCTGCCTTTTCTTTTTAAGACTCCAACGCGCTGCTTATAGGATTGCAGCCGGCTTATGGCCCTACCACTCCCAGCCGCACTGACGGCGGACAGAATCTCTTAATCTCAGCTTTCTCAACAGGGCCTTACATATGGCGCATGACCTCATCCACATGGCTGTTCTCCTAAGCGACGATTCAGCGAGAGCTAATTTGCGTCGTATGGAAGATTGGAGTCGTGCAAAGTCGAGCTGCGACTCGGCGCTGTTGTCTAAGAATTGTTAAATGAATGTCTGCAGAGTTAGCAGAGGTACTCCGAACGAGGTATTGGACGGCACTCCATTGGTGGTAGGGAAAAAGTACTCTCTCCTGGGATGCTTTCTCAGCCGCCGTAGTGCGAGAATTTGCGTGCGACTGTTGGGGACCCTCGAAGCGGGATCACGGCAGGCGAGTGATTAGGTCGGAACCTCTGATCGGAGGAATCATGAGCACCGCAACCACGGCCTCTCCCATCCGGCGCGAACCGGAACTCCTCGGGCAAACCGTCGTCGTGATCGGCGGTAGCGCCGGTATCGGGCTCGAAACGGCGCGCCGCGCCCGCGCTGAGGGAGCCGAGGTCATCCTCACCGGCCGCAATCCCGAGCGCCTCCAGCAGGCCGCGAGCGAGCTTGGCGCGCTGAGCACCGCGGCCTTCGACGCTGCGGACCCTGCTGCTCTCGAGCGGTTCTTCCGTGACCTGCCGGCCCCGATCGACCACGTCATGGTGACGGGCGGAGGGCCGCACTACGGGCGCCTCCTCGAGATGGACTTCGAACAGGCGCGCCGCGCCCTCGGCGCACACCCCCTGCTGATGCTCGAGGTCGCCCGCAACGCCGCCCCCAAGGTGAGACCGGGAGGCACGCTGCTGTTCATGGGCGGCACCGGCGGCCGCCGCCCCAGCATCGGACTGGGGATGGTGCCGACGGTCACCGCCGCACTTCCCGCCCTCACCGCCAGTCTGGCGCTTGAACTCGCGCCCGTCCGAGTCAACCTCATCGCCGCCGGGTTCGTCGACACCCCGTTGTCGGCATCGCTGCTCGGCGATAAACTCGAAAGCCGCCGCAATCAGCTTCGCGCCACGCTTCCCATCCGGCGCGTCGTCGGCCCGGCCGACGTGGCCGCGCTCGCTGTGCACATCATGACCAACACCGCCCTCACGGGCGCAACTTACGACATCGACGGCGGGCAGCAATTCGTCGCCGCCTAGCGAAAGGAGCACACATGTCCACGATCCATCTCCACCAGACGACCACCTTGACGCCCGAGCAGTACGTCGCCGGGCTCACCGACTTCGGGCCTGGCCGCTCGAAGCTGTTTGGCAACAGCACCGATCAGTACCTTAAGGTGCATCACCGTGGGCCGTCGGAGGCCGACGTCACCGAAGGCTCGGGCGGCATTTGGGAACGGCTGCACTACGACTGGTCCGATCCCAACCATGTTGTCCTCACAACGACCGACTCCAACACGTGGGGAGGCGCATCCGGCCACACCTACACCTTCACGCGCAAACCCAACGGCACGACCGACATCGACGTGGTCGTCGTACGCGAGGGTAAGAACCTCAAGGGATGGCTGCTCGGCTTGGTCGTCGGGACCGTCGGTAAGGGCATTTTGGAAAAGGCGTTTGTAAACTCGGTGAAGGCCATCGAAGCCCGGAACGGCGCGGCTGGAGAGAGACGCGCATCGTGAGCTGGGTCCCTTGTATGACCGGCCCGCCTGGCGAAAGAGACCGGTATGCGCAGTATCGACCGACAACCGACGAGGAGAACGAACATGACAGCGCCCGTTGCCAACGCGGTGTTCCTGCGCAGCAGAGCGGGGAAGGAAGAAGAGCTTGCGAGCCGGCTTGAGGAGCTCGTTCTGGCATCCCGTTCAGATGCCGGAGTAATGATTTATGATTTGCACCGCTCCACAACAGATCCCGCTGTGTGGTTCCTCTACGAGCGCTACGAATCGGAAGAGCATTTCAACAAGCATCGGGAGAATCCGGTTCTTCGCCGTTTCATTGCGGACGCCGCCACACTTCTGGACGGGAAGCTCGACGTTCAAAGGTTCAAGGTGATTACGGATTTGGAGGAGGGACGATTATGAAACGGATCGCGTTTTTGCTGGTTGCAGTTGCAGCGCTGACCGGTGTTGTCGGCTTCACACCTCCCCCATCCGTGGACGCCGACTCCGATGAAGCCGCATCCCCGATCTACGGCGTCAAAATTCCGGCCAGATACCGCGACTGGAAATTGATCGCCGTCGCCCAGCTCCTGGCGCCCGGCAAGGGCGACCAGTTGCGCGCTCAACTCGGCAACGACATCCCTGCGAAAGATCGCGACTATGTCTTCACCCATGCGAGTCCAATGTATCGCCGCAATGATCGCGCCATCCGGCAACGGAATCGTCCCCTCCCGAAGGGCCATTGATCATGGATATGAAACTGGAAGTCGTGGTCATCCCCGTCTCGGATGTGGACCGCGCGAAGGAGTTCTACAAGAAGCTGGGGTGGAGGCTGGACGTCACGCCGCCCATCGTCGTCCAGTTTACGCCGCCGGGCTCCTGGTGCTCGGTGCAATTCGGCAAGAACCTCACGTCGGCGGCGCCCGGTTCAGCCAAGAGTTACCTGATCGTTTCCGACATCGTCGCCGCGCGGAACCAGCTGGCCGCCGCCGGCATCGAGGTAAGCGAGTTCTTTCACATCGGCCCGGACGGCCGGGTCAGTGGGCTTGATCCCGAGCATCGCAGCTACTACTCGCGCGCCTCGTTCAGCGACCCCGACGGCAACCAATGGCTGCTGCAGGAGATCACAAACCGGCTTCCGGGGCGCGTCGACCCGGGCGTGACTTCATTCAGCTCCGCCAGCGACCTGGCGAGTGCGCTGCGGCGTGCGGCGGCCGCTCACGGCCAGCACGAGAAGCGCATCGGCGCAGCCGATCCGAACTGGCCTGACTGGTACGCCGAGTACATGGTGCGCGAGCAGTCTGGCCAAGAGCTGCCGCAATGAATGACTAGGACGTGATCGGCATCGGCCGCGGGAGCGCTGGCCCGTGTCGCCTGGCGTTTAGCCTTCGCTGGGCAACCCCGGTCGAGCTGGAACTCACTTTCTGCTGGAAGTAAAAGTGCGGCAGGGACGTTTTGGTTGCATCTATCAGCAGTAAGCTTTTCAACAATGGCTGAAAATTCAAAGGAGGATGATTTATGGCAACGCTCAGAGTTGCGGCTAAACCAGAGGTGGCCCCCATGAAGGCGGCGCAAATTTCTGAACCGGGAGGAGATTTCCAGATCGTAGAGCGCCAGATTCCCGAGCCGGGTCCGGGACAGGTGCGAATCAAGGTGCAGGCGTGTGGTGTTTGCCACAGCGATGTGCTCGTGAAAGAAGGCCTGTTGCCGGGAATTCAATATCCACGAGTTCCGGGACACGAAGTCGCTGGGGTCGTTGATGAAGTTGGCGCGGGCGTGACTACGTGGAAGAAAGGTCAGCGTGTGGGCGTCGGCTGGCATGGTGGCCATGACGGCACCTGCCGCGAATGCCGCCGCGGCGATTTTCGCAATTGCCGCAATGTCAAGGTCAGCGGCGTGAGCTACGACGGCGGATATCAACAATACATGGTCGCTCCCGTGGAGGCACTGGTGCCGATCCCGGATGGCCTTACTGACGTCGACGCCGCGCCGCTACTTGACGCCGGAATTACTACTTACAATGCTCTCCGTAACAGCGGCGCGATGCCCGGCGACCTCGTCGCCGTTCAGGGCATCGGCGGCCTGGGTCACCTGGGCATCCAATTTGCAAACAAGTTCGGCTATAACGTCGCGGCGATCGGACGCGGCTCTGAAAACGCCGTGTTAGCGAAGAAGCTTGGGGCGCACGTGTACATCGACAGCCAAGCGACGAGTGGAGCGCAGGAGTTGCAAAAACTCGGCGGCGCGCGCGTCATTCTCGCGACCGCCCCCAGTTCCAAAGCCATGTCAGCGTTGATTGACGGTCTCGGGCCGAACGGCAAACTGGTTGTCGTGGGTGCCGCACCCGACCCCATTGAGGTTACGCCAGCCCAGCTTATTTTTGGCAGCAAAACGATCCAAGGATGGGCTGCGGGAACGCCTGCTGCTTCAGAAGACGCTCTGAATTTCTGCGTGCTGACTGGCGTGCGTCCCATGATCGAAACCTATCCTCTGGAAAAAGCGGGCGAGGCTTTCGCGCGAATGATGAGCGGCAAGGCTGAGTTCCGCGTGGTTTTGACGATGTAAGGTTGGCCTGCAGTTCGATCGACGATAACCTGAAAGGGAAGTGACGGCTTAGCCACAGGTACACGGGTATCTAAAGGGCGTACTCGGCTGGTAAAAGAGACGTGAAATGGCAAATACACCGCTCAAGTTCACATGCTCGACGCCGGTTATTTTGCGCTCGACACCGCTGCGGGGGAAATTGCGCAGCTTGTCCGAGGCTTCATGAGGTGGCGGCGATCTGAAAAAGTCGAGCCCGCCTGAGTATGATCCGGCGGGTCAAAGTCGATGCACAAATATACTTTGCCCCATGACTTGGTGGGCGAGCAGCAACGCCTGGCGCTGATGTCGGCGTTGCTGGATCCTTGGGAGCTGGGCTGCATTGCCCGGCTGGGAGTGCGTCCCGGCTGGCGCTGCCTGGAATTCGGCTGTGGCAACGGATCGATCGCGCGGGCTCTGGCTGAGCGTGTGGCGCCTGCCGGCAATGTAGTCGCGAGCGACATCGACATTCGTTATATCGAGAATCTGCGAGCGCCATGTCTTGAGGTCCGCCGAATCGACATCCTTCAAGATGGGATAGAAGAGAGTTCGTACGACTTGGTGGTGGCGCGGGCTTTGCTTCATCATCTCACGCCTGCCGGTAAGGCCCTGGAGCGCATGGTCGCCGCTTTGAAGCCGGGAGGGGTGATTCTTTCTATCGAGCCAGATATGTTGCCCTGCACGGTCACTGAGCCGGATTCGATGCGCACGTTCTGGCAAGGATGGCTGAAGTGGTCGAGGGAAGCGGGGATCGATTACTTTGTCGGCCGCAAAATTCCTGTCTGGCTGGATTCGCTCGGCCTAAAAGATGTTGTCGGGGAAGGGTACACCGCGCAATTCAATGGCGGGTCAGATTGGGCGACGTACTGGAACGAAACTTTTCGCGAATTGGCGTCTGCTCTCGTGAAGTCAGGCTACATCACAGAGAAAATGCTCGAGGAATTCTACATCCGCTATCGGGACCCGCACTACTGGACGAGCGTTATCACCTTCACAGCGAGTTGGGGACGCAAGCCGTGAGGACGTTGCCAGAATCAGGCGCGTGATCTATAGTTGCCCCGCTTTTCCACTCGACATTCCAACAAAGGAGAACCAAAGATGCGCAAATTCCTCTTTGTGGCATTGGCTCTGCTTGTGTCTGGCTCGCTAGCGATGGCCCAGAGCAAGGTTGATACCAAGTGGCACTGCTCCAAAGCAGCCACAGAATACAAACTCGACATTGGCGATGTACCGGATCACATGTTCTGGATCGGGCAAGGCACGTGCGAAGCAACTTCAAACAGCGGCGATCTCAAGGAAAAGAACGGACAGTACACCGAGTTCCACGACGCGCGGAAGGCGTCCTTCACCTTCCACGGCTACTACAACTCGGCCACAGACGATGGAGACAAGGTGCTCTATACGTACGCAGGATCCGGCTCCCCCGACACTGCGAAACCTGGGGCCAACACATGGAAGATTGTGAGCGGTACCGGAAAAAATAAAGGCATCAAGGGCTCTGGAAGTTGCGCCGGAAAGGTCAATGCGGATGGCTCCGCCGACTGGGAGTGTACCGGCACGTATTCGATGGGCATGGCGAAGATGGACAAGACAAAGATGGACAAGACCAAGTAGACGGAAGAAAGCGTGAGCGGGCATCCCACGGACGTCGAAGTTCAAAGTCCCCACCCTGTCGTACAAAAAACACGACCAGGGTGGGGCACCCGGTCCGGGTAGTGGCGAAGGTCAAAGTCCCCACCCTGTCGGACAAAAAAGACGACAAGGGTAGGGCACCCTATCGTGTAGTCCATCGAAATTCAAAATCCTCAACCCGCATCGTCTGAGAGCTAACGGCGGCAGTCATCGGCCTGGGCAACGGCCGAAGGCCTGTGCTGAAAAAAAAGCTTGCATATGATCTAGTGTTCTAGTTAACTATAACAGTGTGCAGCGCCACCCGTCGCACTCGAAAAACGTGGGACGGGAAAACCTGACCCGAAAGTAAGAAAGCTTAAGGAGAATAAAAAAAATGAAAACCCTCAATCTTGTGCTGTCCGTGGTTCTGATTTCGCTATCTACGATAGTTCTTGCGCAGTCGGACATGCAGAAGTCATCGGTGGCTCCTGTGCTGTCCGAGGCGCAGAAGTCCTTCGCCACCATGAAAAGCCTGGCGGGGGAGTGGGAAGGCCCGGTCACTGTCCCAGAGATGCCGCAGATGTCAAACGGCAAGCCGCTCCACGTCTCGCTCCGCGTGACCTCGCGGGGAAACGCGCTCGTGCACGAGCTCCAGGAAGCAGGAACGCCGTTGGATGCGACAAAGTACGACCATCCGGTCACCATGCTATACGTGGACGGAGACCAGCTGACGCTGGTTCACTATTGCGACGCTGGGAACCGACCGCGTATGACGGGCAAGATGTCGCCCGACGGCAAGACGGTCGAGTTCGAGTTCAGAGACATCAGCGGGGACCCGGAGTACCACATGCACCATTCGGTGTTCACCATCGTCGACGCCAACCATCACACCGAGGATTGGACATTCATGATGAAGGACAAGCCAATCCACGCGCACTTCGACCTGACACGCGTACAGTGAAGGGGCCATTTCTCGCAAGGACGATCTGGAAAACAGGATGGACCGTGAGTGGAACGACAGTCAACCGATCTACCGCCAGCTTCGCGACCGTGTGGTCGCGATGATACTGGACGGAGTACTCAAGGAAGACGATCCTCTCCCATCGGTGCGCACGGTCGCGGCCGAATATCGGGTGAATCCGCTCACGGTCCTGAAGGGCTATCAACAACTGGTGGATGAGGAACTGGTCGAAAAGCGACGGGGTCTCGGCATGTTCGTCAAGGCTGGCGCACGCAGCTTGCTGCTCAAGGGCGAACGCCAGAAGTTTCTTGACGAAGAATGGCCCCGGGTCTACGAAACCATACAGCGGCTCGGCCTGAAAGCGGAAGAACTGCTGGATACGGGCGCGAAGCGCCGGTCGCCATCGAAGGCCGCAAAGGAGGAGCGCTGAATCCATGGCATGCATAGAAGCCCGCGGCCTGCGGAAGGCCTTCGGCACCACCGTTGCCGTCGACGGCGTCAATTTGCGTGTGGAAGAGGGCCGCATCCTCGGAATTATCGGCCCCAACGGCGCCGGCAAGACTACGGCGCTCAACGCCATTCTCGGCCTCACTCCGTATCAGGGAGAACTGAGGGTTCTGGGACGCGACCCCTGGAAAGAGCGCGATCAGCTCATGCGAGATGTCTGCTTCATAGCCGATGTCGCAGTGCTGCCACGGTGGATCCGGGTTGCGCAATTGCTCGACTACGTCGCGGGCGTACATCCGCGATTCGACCGTGCGAAGGCGGAAGGTTTTCTCGCGAAGACCACCATCAGCCGCGCCAGTAAAGTCAGGGAATTGTCGAAAGGCATGGTGACCCAACTGCACCTTGCTCTGGTGATGGCCATCGACGCGAGATTGCTGGTGTTGGACGAGCCGACGCTTGGCCTGGACATCCTGTACCGCAAGCAGTTCTACGATTCCCTGCTGACCGACTATTTCGATCACAGCCGTACCATCGTGGTGACAACGCACCAGGTGGAAGAAGTCGAGCACGTCCTTACTGATCTCATGTTCATCAACCGCGGCCGTATCGTACTCGATTGCAGCATGGAAGAGTTCGAGTCGCGCTATGTGGAAGTGACAGTGCGTCCGGATCAGGTGGCGGCAGCACGAGCGCTCAAGCCCATGAACGAGCGGCAGGTGCTCGGCCGCTGCGTCCTATTGTTTGACCGTGCCGATCGTCAGCAACTTGCCGCATTGGGCGAGGTGCACACGCCCAGCATCTCCGAACTGTTCGTCGCCGTAATGGGCAATCAGGACGGCAAGGTACAAGGAGCGGCACAATGAATACGCAAGTGAATGCGATGCACGAGCCGTTGCAGGGGCAAAGCGTCGCACCCACCACGATACCGGCAAGCCGCGCTTTCGACTGGTCGGTGCGACGCGAACTGTGGGAGAACCGTTCCATCTATATGGCGCCTTTGGCCGTCGCTACGGTCGTTGTCTTTGCCTTCTCGATCAGCTCGATCATGGGTATCTGGGAGCCGCGACTGAGACTGGTTCCAACTCGGCCTCAGATGCCGTACGACATGGCCGCCGGTGTACTGATGCTCACCGCCATTATTGTCAGCGTGTTCTATTGTCTTGACGGTCTGCAGAGCGAGCGTCGCGATGGCAGCATCCTGTTCTGGAAATCATTGCCGGTTTCCGATGTCACGACCGTGCTGGCTAAGGCGAGCATTCCTCTGATGGTCGTGCCGCTGCTCACGTTTGCGATCACGATTGCTATGCAGTGGATCATGTTGCTGGTGAGCAGCGCAGTGCTGCTGGTAAGTGGCCAGAGCGTCGCGATGCTGTGGAGAAGCTTGCCACTCGCAAGCATGTGGCTATTGCTGCTGTACCACCTGGTGACGGGCCATGCGATCTGGCCGTTTCCTATCTATTGCTGGCTACTGCTGGTCTCCGGCTGGGCGCGGCGTGCAACATTCTTATGGGCAGCATTGCCGCTCGTCGCGATGGCCGGAGTCGAGAGCATCGTGTTCCGAACAAGTTACTTCGCCGAACTAATCGGGCGCCGGTTTCTCGGCGTAGCGCCAGCCATGAATATGGCACCGGATAGCATGGGACTTGACCCACTCACAACCCATGTCACTGTGGGCAGATTTCTTACCAGCCCGGGGCTGTGGATCGGGCTGGCTATCGCTGCGGCATTTCTCGCCGCGGCGGTTCGGCTGCGGCGGTATCAGGGACCGATTTGATGCGCTCACGGATTGGACTCGATTTCGCGGGTAAGGAAACACGAAATGAGCACAGCTATATTGACTGATCGGTTCGGGGAAACATCGCCGCGTCTCAAGGCCAGGATAACGGGGGTGTTTTATCTCATCACCATACTGACGGGAATGTTCGCCCAGGGTTTCGTGAGCGAGAGGCTGGTTGTACAGGGCGACGCCGCGGCTACGGCGGCCAACATATTGACGCACAGCGGCTTGTTTCAGTTGGGTTACGCCGTCTACCTCATCGAAATGGCGTGCAATATCGCTATGACGGCTCTCTTTTATGACTTGCTCAAGCCGGCGGGCAGGAGCGTCTCTTTGCTGGCGGCGTTCTTAGGCCTCGCTGGCTGCGTCATCAAGACTTTTAGCCGTGTCTTTTTTATCACCCCCTTGTTCGTCCTGGGAGGCGCGCACTTCTTGAGTGTATTCAGCGCGGAACAGTTGCAGGCACTGGCGCTCCTCCTTCTCAAGGTGAATGACCGGGGTGCCCAGATGGCCCTGGTATTTTTCGGATTCTATGCACTCCTGACGGGCTACCTCATTGTCCGGTCCACCTTCCTGCCTCGGATTCTGGGTGTGCTGGGGATGTTTGGAGGTTTGGGTTGGCTGAGCTTCCTGTATCTACCGCTCGGACACGTTCTGTTCCCCTACGTTGTAGTCCTCGCCCTCCTCGGTGCAGGAGCACTTATCGTGTGGCTCCTTGTGTTCGGCGTGAACGAACAACGATGGAAGGAGCAGGCCAGCGCAGCGCGGGAATAACTCATCAAGGAGTGAAAGGATGCGATCGCCCCTGTTAATACTTCAGATTGTTGCCGGGCACCCCAGGTTTCGCTGGTTTTGCGAAACCTGGGAATGGCCGGGTGCCGGCTGCTCATTTCTTACACATCCAGACCCGCCAAGTAAACAGCTTTCCGATTCGTCATGGGGCGGCCCGTTGCCGTGAGGGTCAGGTTGATCTGGCCGTGGTTCAGGAACACAGGGAGCTCTGCTGCTCCTTCCCAGGTCTCGCAAAACCGGCGAGACCTTGGGGCACCCAATCGAATATCTAATTGAAGATAAACAGCTTAACCCCTGTTTGCAGATCTCTTCGATTCTGCATCTTTTTTAGCGTCTCGCCCGTATATCCCGGTAGCATGAACGCCGCAGCACATTACTTCATGAATGCGATGGAATCCGAGGCCAGCGCAATTGCTCGCGGTCTCCGCCGGCGTGATCCAGACTTGCTGGACCGTCTCATCGAGCAGTATCAGCACCGGCTTCTTCGATATCTGGTCTATCTATCAGGAAATCGTGAACTCGCCGAGGACCTCTTCCAGGAAACGTGGATTCGGGTGCTGGAACGCGGCCATCAGTATGACGGCAAGCACGAGTTCAGCACGTGGCTTTACGCGGTAGCGAGAAATCTGACGATTGACTATTTGCGGAAGCAACGTCCGCTCAGCCTCGACGGGCTGATGGACGATGAAGAACACGCGCCGCTCGAACCGGCCGACACCCGCGCCCATGGCGTGGGAGGTTGTGCAGCAGCACGAGCAAGCCGAGCGCGTCGGCAAGGCCTTGATCGGCATTCCGGCGGAGTATCGCGAGACTGTCGTGCTGCGCTACCAGGAGGGATTGGATCTGGAGGAGATAGCAACGGTAACGGGAGCGAAGCTGGGCACGGTGAAGTCTCGGCTGTATCGCGGTATGAACATGCTGATGTCGCGGCTGAAGGTAGCGCAGGCATGACCCGAGATACACATGATGAGGCACGGCAGTTGATTGCTCTGGGAGAAGGTCTTCCCGATGCGCAGCAGGCGTGGCTTCGGGCCCATCTGGATGAATGCGAGACATGCCGTCATTATGTGGAAGCAGCAAACGGGATGGTTCGGGCTTTGCGTTCGCTGCCGCTTGCCGCAGACTCCCGTCTGGTGCGAGCCACGCAGATGCGGGTGCGCTTCCACGCCAGCAGGCTTCGGGAGACACGGGAACGCTTGTGGCTGGTGGGGATGGCTTGTCTGGGCGTAGGCCTCTCGGCGACGTTGACCGTCCCTCTTTTGTGGCGACTCTTTGCCTGGATGGGCGAACGGGCGGGCGTTTCGAACTGGGTTTGGCAAGCGGGTTTTACGTTCTTCTGGATCGCGCCGGCGCTGGTCGTGAGTGTGCTGCTCCTGGCTCGCGGCACTCATTTGACCAACAACGGAGAAAAGCATTCGAGATGAGAAAGCGGGCACGGCTATGCAGCTGAAAAACGAACCTCAAACTGGACTGACTGCGGAACTCAAGATTGTTCCCGCGTGGGCATGGACGCTGGCGGTAATCGCATTCGTCGCCGCGCAGTGGTTTTTCAATATTGCTATGGCTCGCCAACCTCATGCTCCGCCCACATGGTGCCGGCCCCTGCTCGGCCTCCTGGCCGGTCTTGGCGGGGGCTGTTATCTGCTGTTCATCGGCTACATAAACCGCGACGCGAAACGCCGCGGCATGAGCCCGGTCCTTTGGACGATTGTGGCGGTTATTATTCCCAACGCCCTGGGCATCATTCTGTACTTCATCCTGCGGCAACCGCGGAGCAGTGCGTGCCCGCGATGCGGGAATGCCGTGCAGGCGGGATTCAATTTCTGTCCTCGCTGCAGCTACAAACTGAGCCCGAGCTGTCCGCAGTGTCAGCGGTTGGTTGGCGTGAGTGATGTCTATTGTCCGTACTGCGGCACTTCGCTGCGCAATCAGGGGGGCCCGAGTTCTAGCCCGCCGGAGACTACGTTGTGACCGAACAGATCACAGAAGCGTCGCCGCGTTTTAAGGCCAGGATGGCCGGTGTCTTTCAACTGCTCGAAGCGCTGACGGCAACATTCGGCGAGGTGATCGTTCTCGGCAGGCTTGTTGTCGCTGGCAACGCCGCGTCTACAGCGGCCAATATCCTGGGGCATGAGCGGTTATTTTGGTTGGGGTTCGCATCTTCGCTCATCGGGGTTGCGTGCCATATCGCTTGGGCGCTGTTCCTCTATGACCTGTTAAAGCCTGTGAACAGGCTCCTCTCTTTACTCGCGGCGTTCGTCATTCTCGTTGGATGCGCTATTCAGGCTCTTACCAGCCTCTTTTACCTCGCTCCTTTGCTCATCCTGCAAGGCGGTAGCTCCTTGAGCGCATTTACGGCGGAACAGTTGCAGGCGCTGGCGCTCATGTTTGTCAAATTGAATACTTACGCCTTCGATATCTACCTGGTGTTCTTCGGATTCTGGTGCATCCTGATCGGCTACCTCATTTTCAGGTCGACCTTCCTGCCTCGAGTTCTGGGAGTGCTGTTGGCGATCAGTGGTTTGGGTTGGGTGACATATCTGTCACCGCCGCTCGCGAAGTATCTGTGGCCCTACATCGCCACAGCCTCCGCCCTCGGGGAAATACCACTGGAGTTCTGGCTCATCGTGATGGGTGTGAACGTTCAACGATGGAAGGAGCAAGCCGGCGCGGCTGGGATGCGAACATGAAAGCCGCCGTTTACAACAAATACGGTCCTCCTCGGGACGTTCTCCAAATCAAGGACGTCGAAAAGCCTATTCCCAAGGACGACGAAGTTCTGATCAAAGTTCGCGCGGCTGCCGTTAATCCTCTCGACTACGGCTTGATGAGCGGCGGGTCATACATGGTTCGCCTCATGACCGGCCTGAGGAAACCCAAACTCACACGGCCAGGCGTTGATGTGGCGGGCCAGGTGGAAGCGGTCGGCAAGAGGGTAGCGCAGTTCAAACCGGGTGACGGGGTGTTCGGCTCGTGCCGTGGTGCCTTCGCCGAGTATGCGTGTACTCCCGAGTCGAAACTGGCCGCCAAGCCCGATAATGTCACGTTTGAGCAAGCGGCTGCTGTACCGGTGGCGGCCTACACCGCATTGCAAGGTCTTCGGTTAGGCGGCTTGGGGGACAAGGGAAAGATTCAGCCGGCGCAGCGGGTCTTGATTAACGGTGCAGCGGGTGGTGTGGGCACGTTCGCGGTGCAGATCGCCAAATCGTTCGGCGCAGAAGTTACCGGCGTGTGCCGTACGAGCAATATGGAAATGGTGCAATCCATTGGCGCACATCACGTGATTGATTACACGCGAGAGGATTTCACAAAAAGTGGGCGGCGTTACGACGTAATCTTTGACTGCGTTGCAGACCATTCGTTGCTAGCATGCCGGCGCGTCTTGACTCCCAAGGGGATATGCATTCCAGTCGGAGGACCGGGCCGGTCGGTGGTCAGTCTGGTGGCTCGCTTCGTTGCGGCGCTTGTATTGTCGCGATTCGTAAGCCAGAAGTTTGCCCCGTTTCTGGCCAGAGCAAGCAAGGAGGACCTCATCATCATGCAAGAGCTCATGGCAGCCGGAAAGGTGACACCGGTCATCGACAAGCGTTATAGGTTGAGTGAAGCCGCCGAGGCTGTACGTTATCTTGGGGAAGGACACGCTCGAGGAAAAGTCGTACTAAGCTTGGAATGGGCAACAAGACCTTAGAACGAGTGGGCCCACCCCGCCGGTTCCGATAAACCTTGCTTTGGAAGCACTCCACATTTAGCCTGCTCGGTGGTTCGAGAGGAAGCCATGAAAAAGATTCTTCTGCTGGTGATCGTTTTTCTTGCGATTCAGGCGAACCGGGCGGTTGCTGCTGTTTCTGGCTCTCCGATGAAAGTGGGCATTGTCGGTCTGACTCACGGGCATGCTGAGTTTTCCTTCCGGGGTGGCACGCTCGCGCCGGCCGGCGGACTTTTAAACCGCCCCGATATTCAGATCGTCGGTATAGTTGAGCCTGACCAGAAACTCTTCGACTCCTACGCGCAGCGCTTCCATCTGCCTGCGAGTCTGCACTTCAACACGATTCAAGAGATGGCGTCGCGGGTGCATCCTCAAGCGGCGCTGGTTTTCACCGCTCCCAGCGAACACCGGCGCATTGTGGAGGAGTGCGCTGCATTGGGCATTCATGTGATGGTGGAAAAACCGCTGGCCATCAGTTACAAAGACGCGCTCGCAATTCAAGAAGCGGCGCAGCGGGGCAAGATTCATGTCCTGGTCAACCTGGAAACGTCGTGGTATCCAAGTAATGTGGAGGCGTTTGATCTGCTGAAGCAGGGGTCTCTGGGACCGATTGTGAAGGCAGTTTTTCGCGACGGCCATCGCGGGCCCAATTCGCTCGGGATCTTTGGACCCGAGTTTCTCTCTTTTCTGGGCGATCCAAAGCAGAACGGCGGCGGCGCGCTCTACGATTTCGGCTGCTATGGGGCGAATCTCATGACCTGGCTTATGGGCGGCGAGGCTCCGCTATCCGTGACTGCCGTGACCAAGCAAATGCAACCGGATCTATATCCCAAGGTGGATGATGAAGCAGAAATCATCCTTAATTACAAAAACGCAGTCGCCATTGTTGAGGCCTCGTGGAACTGGCCTTTCGCCGTAAAGCAGATGGATGTCTACGGGCGAACGGGCTATGCGAAGGCGATCGACCCGGAGCGGATCGAGGTCCGAAAGGCGAATGAGTCCGATGGCCAGGTGATGAAAGGACCGGCACTGGCTGCACCGAACGACGATCCGGTGCACTATCTGGCGGCGGTGATGAGCGGAGAAATTCAGGAGGGAGACAGCTTGTCGTCTCTGAAGAACAACATAACCGCCTCCGAGATTCTGGATGCGGCAAGGCAATCGGCGCAGACGGGCAAGACGGTGGCGTTGCCCTTAGCAAAGTGATCTTTATCTTCAATTCGATGTTAAAAGCTCGAAGAGTGGGTACCCCGGTTGCGGGAAACGGCGAGGATCAAAAGCCTCTCTCAAGACTAATTCTCTGGCTTTCCTGGCTGCCGCATCAACCGCGGGAACCGTTCGCCGGCTACCAGCTTGAGGAGTTTTTCCGGATTGAACTGGCGGCGGAGACCGACTTCCGGGTATTGGCCAGTCAGATCGATAAAGGCAAATTGCGGACAAACAGTTTTTTGAAAGCAGAACTGGGAGTAAGGCAACGCATAGATCGTGGCCCCCACAGCCTCAGCAAAGTATACGGCGAACGGAAACACCAGGGTCGGCTCAAAACTAGTTTTGTGCTCCCATATTGAGCTGGTAAAGTCGTCTCCGCCTAGGAAGCCGCCATCGCGCACCTTGGGATAGACGCGGATCAAATCAATGGCAATACCCTTCAGGGTGTGATCGGCATCAATGTATGCAAGATCCAATTCGCCGTCGGCGATCTGATCGATCACTTCCGTCGTCTTTCCCCGCAGGATCACTCGTCTGGTAGCGGCGAAGTCGGTCTTCACTTTGGCTTCCTCGAAGAATTCTCCGAGAATCGAATCATCGTGATTCGCCGGCTTGTTCCAATCGGTTAAGTGCCTCCACGGGTCGATCATGTAATACCTGGTCAAGCATTCGCAACGCTGCAACACGAACGCCGCAAAATCTCCGCGGTAGACGCCGACCTCGGCCATGCGTTGCGCGCCAAGTGACCGTATCAATTCGACCCAGAATTCCAATCTCGATTGCGACTTGGAAATACAATCGCTCAGCAGGTGTTCAGGCGTTTCCGGCAAATCTGGATATTTTGCAGTTGCTGCCATGAAACTTTCCTGCCCATTTCTGGCTGATGGCGTGAGTGGCGTGCCTTGCCGGGAAGTATAACTCGGGAGGGATCATTTCCAGCCGGATGCGGACGGTTCTTCGCAGCAGCGGCTCACCGAGTAGTGCTTCGGCATCCTGATTACGACGGTCACTTTCCGCGGCGGCGAACCCGCGCCAGAATGTCCTGGATTAGACCGCACGGCAGGTGGCGACATGAAAAGAATCTCAACGCCGTACATGTTTTCCTTCAAACTTCTCCCATTTCTATTCTTTGGCTTTGTAAGTTTCTTTCTCTTCTTGATCCTGATCAACAAGGTCTACAAGACAGCTCCGATTTTCCTTCTGGTACCGTGCGTAATGCTGGTCTTCGGCTATCAATGGTGGAAGACCAGCGTTCGGGATCTCGCCGATGAGGTAGATGACTGCGGGGACTATCTGCTGATCAAGAAACGCGGCGAAGAGGATACAGTGTTGCTCTCGAACATCAGCAACGTCAACTTTACGACGGCACGAGATGGCGCGAATGGCCGGATCACTCTAACCCTCGGCTCGCCCGGAAAGTTCGGGACAGAAATTTCCTTTGCTCCACCCCCACATATTTACTTAGGGTATCCACGGAAGAATGAAGTTGCCGAGGACCTGCTTCGGGCACACAAGGCGAGATCAGGAAGCGGAGTCTAGTCGCTCGACCAGGGGCAAAATGCACGTCGCCTTCACCGGGCGAATTTATTGCAAGCGGAAGCGTTCGTTCATCAGGCGCTGCAGGCGGGGTTTATAGAGAAGGTCGTAGGCAAGCTCTTTGTCGGGAAACATGGCCAGGGCGGCACGTTTCGCGCCAGCAACCAGTTCCGAAGCTTCTTCTACTGTAAGGTTGTGGTCCTGGCTGATCACCGACATCACCATGCTTATCATCATTTGGAGGCGGCGGATCTGTTTGGCTTCCTGGTCTTTTTCGCTCGCGCCAGCATTCGCACTGGGTACCCGATTCATGCTTTCCACTCTGCCCCCAAACTGGCTGACTTTGCCAGACACCGTGGTTCGTTAGATGAGTCTCGCCAGCCTAACGTTGCGATCTGGCGTGGAGAAGGGATCACAAGATTCATTTTGCGAGCAAACGAGAGCCCACGCAACTCCCTCAGGGTGTGGGACTTCGGTCATCTAAAGGACGGATCCGCGCATTTCGCGCCATGGGTGCCCGGGCGGAGTTAGAATCTCAAGGCTAGGTTGCCTGGCGAGGTTCCCAGGCTGCCCGTGGAGGCCTTATGGCAGAACGAGCGCCCGCCCCAAACCCGAATGAGAAGCTAGTGCGGGTCTTTGACACGGAGCAGGAATCGGAGGCAATGATTGTGCGGGGGTTACTGGAGTCCTCCGGAATTGACTCCGATGTGACTTCGCTCGATGCCCAACAGGATATTCTTCCCGGTGTCGGGGGCACCGTGATTCTGGTGCGGGAAGAAGACGCTGACGAGGCCCGGCACGTAATTGAGGAATACCGGCAAAGCGCCGTCAGCGACGAAACAGCAGAGATCGACCTTAGTGGAGATCTGGGACTGAAGCCCTGACTGTTCTGCCGTCGAGATAAAAGGTGACCGCGCCGTCGAGATCGGTGCGGCCGGTCGTCACATGAGCCGTTTCCAGCCGGGCGAGAACCTCCGGACGCGGATGACCGTAACCGTTCCGCAACCCTACCGAAATCACTGCAAACTGAGGATGCACTGCAGTAAGAAACTGCGGCACGGTAGAAGTGTTGCTTCCATGGTGGCCTACTTTGAGCAGATCGGCTTGCGGCTGCTCCTTTGCAATTTCCAGCTCTGATACTTTTTCTGCATCACCTTCGAGCAAGGCAGCAGTATTTCCGTATGTGAGCTTCATGACTAGCGATTCATCGTTGCGCCGTCCGGGACGAGCTTCAATATCCGCGGGCGCGAGAATTCGGACCGTGGCTCCGCCGAACTCCAGTGTATCTCCAGCCTTGTGCGGAATAACTTTCACTCCAAAATCCCGCGCCTTTTGCAATAGTGGTTGTAGTTCTGGGTCCGGAGAATCGACCCCGATCCACAGTTCGCGCGGATGGAAGCTGGCCAGAACCGCCGGCATTCCACCCATGTGGTCCGCATGCGCGTGGGTGAGCACCAGGACGTCAAGCCGGCGAAAGCCCCGCGACCAAAGATAGGGAGAGACGACGTCCTCTCCGATGTCTAATTCCGAATGCGCCCAATGAGGAAGGCCACCAGCGTCGACAAGCATCGTCCGGCCGTCGGGGAAAACCAGGAGCAGTGAATCGCCTTGCCCGACATCGATTGCGGTAACTTCCAGAACATCTGGCTGGACTTCTGGGCGAGGCGCGACAACGCAAATCCAGAAAGCGCTGAGAGCTAAGGCGAAGATCCCGACCGCCGCGGCGAGTGGGCGACGGCGCACCAGAATCATAGCCAGGGCCAAGGCTATGGCAGTGCCCAGAATCAGTGCGAATCGCGGCGTAGGCACGCGGGCGTCGGCGAGTTGCAAACCACCCAGCCAGCGCACCGTGCCCGCGATACCTTCGACCGCCAAACCTGCGATCCAAGCCGGGACTTTGGCTAGCGACACCGAGATATAACTCAGCCCGACCGCCAAAGCAGCAGTTGGCATGAGCAGTTCCGTCAGTGGCACCACAAGCAAGTTAGCCGGCATCGCCATGAATGTGGCGCGATGAAAGTAATAAGCCATGGGCAAAGCCAGCCCAATCTGCA
Organism: uncultured Acidobacteriota bacterium; assembly: GCA_963759395.1. GTDB lineage: Bacteria > Acidobacteriota > Terriglobia > Terriglobales > Acidobacteriaceae > CAVWZH01. Next base: position 93,493 of record CAVWZH010000011.1, read on the forward strand.
TCACGGCGGAAATCACGATCAGTTCGCAGCCAGCAAGCAAGACCCGTGCAATCAGGCTGATGGCCGGGGATGGACTCTTTCCTCCGAAAAAGCGCTCCAGTCGGGCTGCCACCATCCGGAGATCAAGACGAAATTGCACGACTTTCGGAGGAAGCGAAAAATCGTAACCGGGAGCACTGAGGTAGCGCAGGCCTCGGGAAAAAGGCTGAATCGTTCGCTCCAGGATAGGGGCTCCGACCGCTGCTACCAGCCATACACACAAAAACGTAAGCTGGAAGCTGGCACCGAACAAAACCAGCGGATTCACCACCATCAGGCTAAGCGCCGCTGCTCCGATCGCATTGAGCATCGATTTCTCGCGATACAACAAGCGCGCACCCAGATAAACCGTCAACATCAGCGTGGCCCGCCAGACGGGAGGGCCGACATCGGTGATAAGGGCATAACCTGCGACGAGCCCTACCGTAACTGCGGCTGCCACGAGGTCATTCATTCGTAGCCAGCGAAGGGAATAGAAAAGAAAGAGCGCAAGAATGGTGACATTCATTCCGGAGACGACGAGGACGTGGTAAGTGCCTGAGCGCTGGAAGTCCATGCGAGTATGGCGATTCAGAAAGGCGTCTTCACCGATGACCATGGCATCCATGAGCGCCGCCTGACGGGGCGGCCAAATGGCGTGGGCCTTTTCGATAATGCTTCGATGAATGCGGGTGCGCCAGAGTTCGGCGCGGCTTCCGGCAAAGCCGGGCTGGACTTCGACCCGAGTTGCGTCAGTGGAGGCCAAGGCCACAATTCCCTTCTCTGCGAGATAGCCTTGATAATCGAAAGCGCCCGGATTGCGGTAGTTGTGCGGCGCGTTCAACTTTGCTGAGAAGCGCAGGCGCTCTCCGTAGCGGAACGAAGGCATAGAGTTGAGGTGTGAGGTCTCGCCATCCTCGTATCTGGCGGCTTTGCCGTAAAAACTGACTCGAACTCCGGAATGGATGGCGACTTCTTGCCCTCCACTTTCGACCCACTCGGTTTCAATGTCCAACCTTTGCCGGGTATCACCGCCTCCGTCTTCCTGCACATTTCCTTCGGCTACAACGTGCGCAGTCAGTCGAACTTCGCGGCCGTCCGCAAATTGAAGAATAGCGGGATCGCCTGGATTCGCCGGATGGCGCACCTGAATTGTTATCGCACCGAGAACGAATACGCCGCACAATGCGAGGTAAAACGCACAGGCAGCACGCTTGCGCAAGAGATGTATGGCAGATATGGCGAACACTAGTAGAGCGACCAGCCACCACTTTGGCGGCCGCCAGGCGTGCAAACCAACCGTTAGTCCAGCGGCATACGCCAACGCAGCCCAGAGCAGCGGCTGCCGCCCAGCACCGGATTTCGGCACGAGAGTTCGAGAATTCGATTGCAGGTTCACTGGCTGGCCGTGCCAGAAGGCTTAACGAACCAGACGGAATACGCTTTCCACGTGGTAGGTCTGGGGAAAGAGATCAACCAAGTGGGCCTGTTCCACGCGATATCCGAGAGTCAGCAGGCGGCCAAGGTCACGAGCTAGCGTGGCCGGATCGCACGACACATACGTTATATGCGGCGCCGCCAGCTGCCCAAGACTACGCACTACTTTTTCACCTAAACCACCTCGCGGAGGGTCCACTATAACTAGATCCGGCCGCAACTTGCCTGCCGCATTGCTCAGATACTGTTCCGTCGTGGCTCGTACCGCCTTCACATTCGCGGGCGAATTGTATAGCAGGTCGGCGTGTGAAGTCGGTGACGATTCAACCGCAATCACCCGTTCAAATTCCCGATTCAGGACTGAGGAAAAGAGCCCGACACCAGCGTAAAGATCGAGTGCCGTTTTACCCGAGCTGCCGCCCGTGACGATTTCGATCAATTCATCGGCCAGATGCCGGTTGATTTGGAAAAAGGAACCCGCGCTGACGCGGTAAGTGGCCAACTTGGTTTTGTAATCGAGTGCGGCGGCGCCACTCGAAGAGATGAGTTTTGATTCTGCGGCCGCACCGGCGTGCGGGTTCGAGCCTGGGCAACTGGAAGACCGTAACGCCGATTGCCCCTGGCAAGGCTTGATGGAGTTGTTCTGCCCAGCGCTTTGCCGAATCCGCTGTTTCCGAGGCGCCGTAAGCCTCGACCAACAGCTGCGAGTCATCCGCGTTGGCGAATAGTTCCAGCTCCTCCACTGAATTTGCAATTTCGCCCACACGGCCGAGTTCCCAGAGCTTACCAATCGTTCGGTTGATCATCGGCGAACTGATGGGGCATTGCTCCACCGCCAGCAGTTCGTGCGAGTTGAGCCGGTAGTATCCCAGGGCAAATTGAGGAGCCGTCTGCACTTTGAGCCGAGTGCGATTACGATAGTTCCATGGCGGCGAAGGATGAATAAGGAGTTCCTGCTGTAACTCGAGTTTAGCTATGCGGCGAAGGTTTTCGCGGAGAATCCCTGCTTTGATTTCGAGTTGATGGCCGTAGCCGGCGTGCTGGTAATGACATCCACCACAGCGTTGAAAGTAGGGACACAACGGTGCGATACGATGAGGTGACGCAGTGAGAATGGCTTCGGCCTTGGCACGAACAAAGCCGGGCTTTTGTTCTACAACGGTGGCTTCGACTTCCTCGCCTGCCAGAACATATGGAACAAAGGCGGCTTTGCCGCGTCCGCGCTCGTCGGCAGGCAGGCGGGCCAAACCGTCGCCGCCGTAGATCATTTTTTCGATGGTGAGTCTCATTAATAGAGCCGTCTCGGCGGCGGTGGCGTCAGGCCGTCGTTCGCCTAACGTGCGACCAGAACCCCCCGAACTACTGACGTGATCGACGCAAGTCATCGTCAGATCGTTTTGGCCAAACGTAAGCCACTAGAACAGAACCGCCCATGACGGCCAAAGCGAGCAATCCAAAAAGGACTGGAAAAAAGAAGACATGCATCTGCCCCGCAGTGTCTGGATTGCCCGGCCCCGCAACAGCATAACCCGCATAGGCTACCAACCCTACGAGACAGACTGATAACGCCGCGGCCTTAAGCAGTAATGGGCGTCCCTTTTTGCGCCCAAGAGTGCCACCGATCAAACATGAGGCGGCCACAACCAGTGTTGGCGCTAAAGCGATCAACACTGAAGTACCAGGCATTTCTGTTGTCTTCCATGCGTCCAACAGCGAAAGGCCAAAGATGGCGACGATGCTGGCAGCGGCGAGACGGTTGAAAACCCGAACTGGCATCTAGACGCCTATCCACCCCTACATATAGAACAAACTCAGCCGCGGCAACCCGTATTTTTCGAGCAGCCGCTTGTGGGTGTATTGTTTTTGCAATTGCTCGATCTGCGGGACCGACATTTTTCGCCGATAGGGAGCGAGTTCGCGATCGGCTTGAGCGCGCACCGCTACGATATCTTCGTCCGGAATCGCCGCCAGCAGAACGGCGAACAGCTTTTCCTCCAGCAGAGTGAGTCTTCGTTCCAAGTCTTCCAGACGGAGCGGCAGTTTCTTTGCTTCCAGCTCGTCGGCTAGTTGGCGCAGCGTCCCGGCCACATTTTTCCCCACTGCGTGGCCGGAAACCCCACGCCCTTCGGGTAGTTTACCCGCGAGTAATTGGTCTGCATTTCGACGTAAGAAAGCTGTGATCTCGGAAGTCTGGAACGCAGGCGGCTTCGCGTTTTGGCCCGAATTCACCCCGACGGCCGCTTCCTTCATTTCTTCAGCGGCTGCCAGCACCTCCTGGGAGCAATACGCCAGGCTGTTGACTTTGCGGGTTTTCGACGGACGCTCATCATAGCGATCGAAAGCCACGTCAATTCCACGCAGCGCCGCTTCCAGAGGAATTCCCGCATCTTTCCAGGTTTCAATCAAGGCCCAGTCGAGCGTGGAAAGCAACAGAATGCCACCTCGCCGCCGCTGAAAGTGCTCTTCGATTTCAGTGAAATAGTTGAAGTAGTTTTCCACGGGGCATTCCGAGAGCGCAGCATCAGCGGGAACGGGACTTGCCCCCGGGCCATGGTTTGGCGGGCGCAGGTCCTGCGGTTGGAGCCACCACGCGTTGTGTCCTTGGCGGCAGTTCATTCTTCGATCTGGCTTCGGCATTGCGCCCCCAGATGATGCGCAGGCCCTCGAGCGTCAGGAAATCGTCGACGTTCTTGATAAACCGCGATCCGGTACCAATCAAGGACGCCAGCCCGCCGGTGGCCACCACTTTGGTTTCTTCCCCCATTTCTTCTAGCAGCCGCTCCAGAATTCCGTCCACCATTGCAAGGTAGCCATAGTAGAGGCCCGACTGCAGGCTCCCGACCGTGGTGGTGCCGATCACACGTGCCGGCTTGCGGATATCCACACGCGGCAAACGGGCGGTTTTGCCGAAGAGCGCCTCCGCGGAAATTCCGATGCCGGGACAAATCACGCCGCCCATGTATTCGCCCTTGCTGGAAATGCAGTCAAAAGTGGTCGCAGTGCCAAAATCGACCGCGACGCAAGGCCCACCATATTTTTCGAAGGCGGCCACGGAGTTCACAATCCGGTCCGCTCCCACCTCAGCCGGATTCTCGTACAGCACCGGCATGCCGGTCTTCACTCCCGGCTCGATGAACAAGGGCTTTCGGTTGAAGTAGCGTTCGCAAACTTGTCGCAGCGTGGAATCGAGCGGCGGCACCACGGACGAAATCACGATGCCGTGAATGCTGTTCACTTCAATCTTATCCATGGCGAAAAGATTGCGGAAAAGCACTCCGTATTCATCCACCGTTTCCGTCGCAATGGTGGCCACGCGCCAGTTGGCCACGAGCAAACCGTAGGGTTCCGGCTCAGAAACGGGCTTAGCCGGAGCGCTGTCCGGCTTCGATCCTCTGGCGAAGACCCCGAGCACCGTATTCGTGTTTCCGACGTCGAGGACAAGGAGCATTGTGAATCGTCGAACCGAGACGGATCAGAGACCCGTCACCGCAAGGAAATTTCCCACACGAAGGATCAATCTACTTGGACCTCACCGTTCCGCTCAAGACGGTCCGCAGACCAGCTTCGGTGCGAACCAGCAAAAACCCGCGCGGGTCCAGTCCTTCGGTTACGCCTTCAAAACTGCCATTTTCTTCGATCCGCACCTGAGATCCGCGCACCGTCGAAGACCGCTCTTGAAACCGTCGCAAAATCTCCTGGTGCGCGTTTGAATTGTTCAGCAGATTGCGGTATTCGCGGTCGAGTGATTTTAGCAAAGCCGCGCACAGATCGACCCGGGACCACTCGGTTCCCGTGACCATGCGCAAGGACGTCGCTGTCTCTTTCAAGCTGTCGGGAAATTCGGTCTGGTTCACGTTGATGCCAATGCCGACCACGATATAACGCACTCGTGTGGGTTCAGCTGTCATCTCCGTCAGGATGCCGCTGAATTTCTTCCCTTGCAATAGTAGATCGTTGGGCCACTTCAGGTCGGGCACTACCCGCGAATCAACTTCCTGGACTGCGGACTGCACTGCGAGGCCTGCCGCGAGAGAGAGCACCAGGGCTTCGGATGGCGGCACCGGCGGACGGAGCAAAACGGAACAATGGATGCCTTCCGACTGCGCCGAGATCCACTTATTCGAACCGCGCCCGCGACCCGCGGTTTGCTGCTCAGCCAGGAAAACGCTCCCTTCCGGCGCATCCGCGCTCGCGGCTTCCATGGCCGTGGTACTGGTGGAACCAATTCGGTAGTAATGATGAATGTGCTGGCTGAAGATCGTGCCGCGCAGAAGCGGCTCCAGCAGATCAGGCAGCAGCAGATCAGGTACGGCTTGCAGGCGATAGCCGGTGGCGGCATGTCCGGCAATCTCCACGCCCAAAGCCCGCAACTGTTCGACCAGGCGCCAAACTTCTGAACGGCTGGTGCCGATCTCATCGGCGATCTTAGTCCCGCTCACCACGACTGTGGCGTTGTCCATCAGCAAGCGAACGATCCGTCCCAGACGCGCATCGGTTTGGCGCGAGATCACCTGCAGCGAGGCGCCGGGCCGGGAAGTGGATTTGCTTCGTTTTGTGCGGGCCTTGGTGATGGAGAGATTATGCGGCAACTACGACCTTCACCACAAATTACGTCTGCAGCGACACACGCATACTCATGTCCGCCGCGGTAGCCGAATGAGTAAGCGCCCCCACCGAGATGAAGTCCACGCCAGTTTCGGCGTAGGCTCGAACATTCTCCAGAGTGATGCCGCCGGAGCATTCCAGCGGTAAACGCCGCTCCAGCCGGGAACAGCGTTCGACGGCTTTTCTTACATCTTCCACGGACATATTGTCGAGCAGAATGGCCTCGGCGCCATAGGTCAGAGCCTCTTCCAGCTCCGCCAGGGTCCGGACCTCGATCTCAATCGGCTGCGAACCGCGGCGATTGCGGTGGGCACGTTCAAGCACCGGAGCAATGCCCCCGGCAAGCGCAATGTGATTGTTCTTAATGAGCACGCCGTCGGAAAGATCGAGCCGGTGGTTCTGCCCGCCTCCGCAGCGCACAGCGTATTTATCAATCACGCGCAGGCCGGGCACGGTTTTGCGAGTGTCAAGAATTCTGGCCTTGGTCCCGGAAACAGCGTCAACATACTTCCGGGTCAGCGTGGCGATTCCGCTCATGCGCTGCAGAAAATTCAGAATCACACGTTCGCAGGAAAGAATCACGCGCGCATTGTGGCGGATCACTGCGATGGACTGCCCTGTGTGCAACCGGACGCCATCGAAAATCTCGGGATGGGTGGTGACTTCGTAGTGCGAAGTCACCGCACCATCAAGCGCGGCATAAACGTCGAGAATCCTGGCCACAGAGCCGATGCCGGCGAGAATGCAATCCTGTTTTGCGATGATCGTGGCCGCTGCTCGTTGGTGGGGATCAATGCAGGCATAGCTGGTGGCATCGCTGGTGGCACGGTCTTCCAGCAGTGCGTTTTCCAGAATTCGCGGTGAGGCGTCGGCTGTTCCAATCCATAAGCAGTGGCTAGTGGTCAGTGGCTAGTCAAAGAACCGGGAACACCCAAAAAACTCCCCCCAACTGCACCTGCCCCATCTCGAACAAGTGCGCCCGCAAAAACGCTCTCGCATGAAAAGCAGTTCCCAGTTTTCGGTTCTTGGTTCTCAGTTTACGATGCCCAGCTCTTCCAGTTTGCTGCGAGTTTTCTCTCGCAGGACTTCCAGTTCGGTGAGCCGTTTGCGCATGTTCTCGATCACCTGCGAGGGCGCCTTTGCCAGAAACCGTTCGTTTCCGAGCTGACGGTGCAAGTTAACAGCTTCTTTTTCGAATTTCTCCAGTTCCTTCTTCAGCCGCTCGATTTCAGCCGGAACGTCGATCTTCTTTTCATAGACGACGTGAACGTCAAACCGCGCGGTGCCGCGCGCGCCGGGCAACTTGGACAAGGAGCTTTCGACGAACGTGACCTTTTCCACATTGGCCAGGCGCCCAACTGCATTTTGATTTTGCGCGATCAGCGACCGAATCTCCGGCTCGTGAGCGAAGACCTCAATCGGCACTTTGGTCTTGTTTTCAACTTTGAGCTCGGCCCGCAAATTGCGCACGCTGACGATCAAGTCCTGCAAGACTGCCATCTCGGTCTCCGCGGCCAGATCAAACTGCTTCTCGTCCGCCTGCGGATAGCAGCCAGCGCAATCGATTTCAGGGGCGGTTGTCTTTCATAGATGGCTTGCCAAATCTCTTCGGTGATAAACGGCATCACAGGATGCAGCAAGCGCAGGGACGCCTCGAACAAAGTGAGCAGATTGCCGGAAGCAATGCGGAACTCCTCCCGCCTGTCCACTGAGTCATAGCGCCTTAGATCTCTGAATTCCGCCAGGGGAACTGCCAGCCGCGGCTTCATCGAGTTCCAGATACCAGTCGCAGAATTCTCCCCAGAAGAAGTCATAGATCCGGTTCGCGCCTTCATGAAAGCGATAGGTCTCGAAGTGCGGCATTCACGTCCTGCGGCCACACGATTGAAGCGCGAGAGAATCCATCTGTCTTCAAGCGTGCTCGCGCTGAACCGCGGCATTTCCTGAAGAGGCGGCGGTTCCATTGCCAGGGCTGCATTGACCTCAAGAATTTTGAACTCGTCGGCGGGCAAAGCGCCTGCCACAGGTCCTGACATTCATGAACATGAACCGTGCCGCATTCCAGATCTTGTTGGCAAAATTCCGGTAGCCTTCGGTCCGGCTCTCGCTGAAAGCGATGTCGGTGCCCGGTGAAGCCATGGCTGCCAGGGTGAATCGGGTTGCATCCGTCCCATATTTCTCGATCACTTGCAACGGATCCACCACATTGCCCTTCGTCTTCGACATTTTCTGCCGCTCGGCGTCGCGCACCAGGGCGTGGATGTAGACCTGGCGAAAGGGCACGCTGTCATCTTTTTTTTCAGACCAACCGCTCGCCCGTTTGATCGCCGGGTCCTGTTTGTGTCCCGCCATGAAGTGGCAGCCGAACATGATCATGCGCGCCACCCAGAAGAACAAAATTTCATAGGCAGTGATCAGCAGCGTCGTGGGATAGAACACTTCCTGGTCGCGGGTTTTTCCCGGCCAGCCGAGCGTGGTGAAGGGCAATAAGCCCGACGAAAACCACGTGTCCAGCACGTCGGTGTCATGCTTCAGTTCCCCATCGACACATTTCGGACACTTCGTGGGCGCTTCACGAGCAACGATGATCTCACCACAGCTGCAGTGCCACGCCGGAATCCGATGCCCCCACCAGAGCTGCCGCGAAATACACCAGTCGTGGATGTTGTTCATCCAATTCAGATAAATCTGCCGGTAATTTTCGGGGACGATGGTGATTTCGCCGTTTTCGACCACTTCAGCCGCTTTCTCTGCCAGCGGCTTAATCTTGATAAACCATTGCGTCGAAAGCCGTGGCTCCACCACCGTGCCGCAACGGTCGCACTTGCCAAGCGGAATCGTGTGGTCTTTCTCGCCCACCAGGAAATTACCGGCTGCGAGATCGCTGAGCACACGCTTGCGTGCCTCGAAGCGATCGAGGCCTGCGTAAGGTCCGGCGTTGGCATTCATGCGCGCGTGTTCGTCGATGACTTCAATCTGCGGCAAGTTGTGGCGCTTGCCTGCTTCAAAGTCATTGGGATCATGCGCCGGCGTCACTTTCACTGCGCCCGTGCCAAACTCCGGCTGCGCCAGTTCGTCGGTGATGATCGGGAATCTCGCGATTCATCAGCGGCAACAATACCTTCTTGCCCCACAAATGCCGGAAGCGTTCGTCTTTCTCGTTCACCGCAACCCCGGTGTCGCCCAGCATGGTTTCGGGACGCGTGGTCGCAACCGTAATGAACTCATTCGAACCAATTACCGGATAGCGAATCTCGTACAGCTTGCCCGCAACTTCCTGGTGCTTGACCTCGAGATCGGAAATGGCGGTTCCACAACGCGGGCACCAGTTCACGATGTACTTCCCGCGATAAATCAAACCTTCTTCGTACAGCCGAACGAAAACCTCGCGCACTGCGCGCGAGAGATTTTCGTCCATGGTGAAGTATTCGCGGTCCCAGTCGACCGAGTCGCCCAGCCGCTTCATCTGGTCGAGAATCGCACCGCCATAGTGCCGCTTCCATTCCCACACTCGCTCAACAAATTTTTCCCGCCCCAGATCGTGGCGCTTCTTGCCTTCGGTGGCTAGCTGGCGTTCCACCATCATCTGGGTGGCGATGCCGGCGTGGTCGGTGCCCGGCAGCCACAATGTTAGGAATCCCCGCATGCGGTGCCAGCGCACAATGATGTCCATTTGCGTGTGGTTGAGCATATGACCCATGTGCAGGCGGCCGGTGACGTTCGGCGGCGGCAAGAGCAGAGTGAACACCGGACGGGTCTCGCCGGGAGGCGGGGTCGGCACCGAGAATAGCTTTTCGGTGACCCAATATTCGGCCCACCGCGTCTCGATCGCGCCCGGCTCGTACGCTTTGGAGAGTTCGTGGGGCAAGGTAGCTTTTGGCTCTTAGCTCTCAGCTCTTAGCTCTTGGCTTTTAGCTCTCGCTCTTAGCTCGAACCATTCCAGCCGCGTGCCGCCCCCGGCTGGGCGCGTCCGCAAAGTGGCTTGGCTAAGAGCTTATGAGCTATAGGCTAAGAGCTGAAAAGTCTGACTTTTGATCTTACAGGTGGGTGGAAAAAGTGGTCAAACCGAGCCGGTGCGAAATCGACAATTGCAGAAGTTTTCTTACTTCTTGTTTTTCTTTCCCTTGCCCTTCTTTTCTTTGTCTGAACTCATCTTGCGGGCGATTTCCTCCATTAGTTTGGGTTTCAACTCCGCCAGCACGCTGTCGACAATGTTGGCGATCGCGTCGGGTTCGGAGGAGCCGTCGTTTCCGTTTTCCTCCTCCGCGTCCTCCCGCGAGGCCTCCTTCGATTCAGCCTCTGCAGATTTTGCCGTCTCGGCCTGGCTGGCCTGAAGACCGGCAGCCGCAGCATCTGCAATCTGAGAAGTGAGCTGCGAGCCGACGATGCTCTCTCGAATCTGTTTCCAGTTCTGCCATGCCGCAGCCATTTCGGCTTCGCGAAGTTTTTCGCCATCGTCCGCGGCCAGCGTGTCTATTGGGGCGGATGTTGCCTTGGCGACTTCAACTGGAGTCGCTGCGTCCGCCGAAGAGCCATTCGCCGCGGCAGCCGCGAAGGCCGCTTCGCCCTTGCTTTCTGCTGTTGCGGCGATGGTCTCAACCGTTTCAACGGCGATTCCGGAACTGCTTGCCATCGGTGTCGCCGGAATCTCAACTTCAGCAACCGCTGCGATGACGCTCGAACTCGGGGCCGGAATCTCCGCCTCCCCGGCGCTGGCGCGAACCGATTCCGCGAAGCCAACAGCTGAGGCCGCGTACGATCTTTCCATCTCAACTTCCAGGTTGATTGAGGCGTCGCTTTCAGAAAGGGCGGCCAACTCTGCAATCCATCGAAAACCGCTGGCGGCACGGAAGCCCATCCCACTGCCCACCGCGGCCACAGCCGCGAGTTCACGCGACGGATGCGCAGCCGCGTCGGCTTGTTCCAAATTCCTGGCTACTTCGTCCGCGTTCGGCACTAACGAGGCAATAGCCGCCAACACCTCGGCGTCTTGCGCCCACGGCTTTTCATCTCTGCTGGCGGCGACTTCGTCAGTGTTGATCTGGGTATCGCTTTGTACACCAGCCGCGACGGAAGCTGTGGCCGCTGATTCGGTGGCTGAACTCTCAGCCGCGCCTGCTGCCGTCTCGCTGCTCGCAGCTACTTCCGGTATGGACTCTGACGGCGCGGGTGAGACAAGAGCAGTCGCTTCAACTTGGGCCTTCTCGACTGTGGAAGCTTCGGGCTGCTCCATCGGGCTGGACGCTGGCGTCGCCGAAGCCAGGGTCGCAAAAGGAACCTCCGCCGCAGGCGTTTCAGCCACCACAGGAGACGTTCCATTTACTACGCCACCTGGAGTTTCACTCGCCGAAACACCCGGCTCGCCAACCGCAGGTTCGCACGCCGGTTCGGCTTTGCTTTCGACCGCTGGGGACGCGGCCACTGCCGGACCGCCCACTTCCTCTTTGCCACCAATAGTCGCGGCCGCGGCCGCGATCGCTGCAATCTCTTCCGGCGTGATGTCGGCGGGCAAGCCAGCCGGAATCGGCCGCTCAAACTTAGGGCTCGGCTCCCCTGGCTTGAAGTCCTCGCCGCGACCCAAGCCGGGAGTCACTTTGTCAGACGCCGAACCCTCTTCCTTGTCAGCCGCCGGACGTTCTTCCTTCGCGTGTGTCTTGGCTACCGGAGGAATGTTGAGCCTTTCTTTCCATCCGGTTTCCGTGTCGCCGAAACCGTCGCCTTCCGAGGCTTCGATCGAGGCCAGAGCCCGGGCAAAACGGCCGGGCTTCTGTGGCTGGGCTTGGGGAACGATCTTGTCTTCGAGCTTGGTGAGAGCGGTGAGAAGCTCGCTCGCTTCAAAGGGCTTGACGATGAAAGCATCGGCCCGAACCCGGCGAGCCTCATCGGGTTTAAACGGTTCTAGCTTTCCCACTGTCAACAGCACTGGAATGCGCGCAGTATCTCGGGTTTCCTTGAGGCGGTTGCACACTTCCAGGCCGCCGTAGCCTGGCATGTAGACATCGAGGACGATCAGATCCGGCTTGTGCTCTGCGATCTTTTTCAGAGCGGCCGAGCCGTTATTGACCGTAATAACCTCATAGCCGGCATCAGTAAGAATCCGCCGGCCCATGTTCTGGGCGGTCACACTGTCATCAGCGAGCAGTATCGTTCGCGCCAAGGGATGTCCTTTGGTGAGGGGGAGATAGCGCGAAATTAACTGGTATCAGGCCGTAAGTCAATGACAATACGACAGTAAGGACGTTACCAGCGGTCAGTCACAACCGGGTGCCCAGGAGAAGTGTGAACCGCGGTGGCAAAAGCCACCCTGCCCATTCTCAGAAAGGTATAACTTTCTTTATGCCCTTCTTTTTCTTGCGCTTGCTGGAGGAAACTGCGCTATCGTCCGCGGGTTGGCTACCCGATGACGCCGTTTCTCCAGCTCTTTGAGGAGATGCGTTCGCCCCAGCACCAGGCTGGATCTCATTCACCTGCTGCAAGGGCGGTGGCGCCTGAGTACCGTCGTCACTTCCGACGGTCTTCAGTTCATTTGCGTCCGGAGCCGGATTAGGCTTGAGCTCATTGGCAGCTGGTTGCGCCAACGGCTTCAGCTCGTTGGGATCCGCGGTCTCGGTGGCCGCAGGCGCTGGGGCTTGCTGATCCGAGCGTGGCGCAGCCTGGTTCGCCGCCGGCACTCCCACCCCGACAGCCTCGACTGAAACGGAATTGTTCCCCCCGACCGTGTTCCCCAGTGCGGCGGCACGCGTCGTTTCCTGGACCACGTCTGTGGCACTTACCATAGGAGGGTCAACCAAGGTTGGCTCGCCAACCTTCGCCGCATGAGACGTATCTGGATGTTTCTCGAAACCCGACATTAAGTGCTGCAGAGTGCCGGGCTCATGCCGGCTTTCCTCTTCCGCCTTGTTCTGCGCTACCGCGTCCTTGGTAGGGCGAGGCACCGGCTCGTGCAGCGCTAACAGTCGGGCCTTGGCGTCATCTGCTCGATCCATCAACGGATATCGCGTCACGATCTTGTCATACGCATCAGTCGCATCTTTGGTAAGCGCTCGGATATAGCGGCCTTTGTCCTCTTCGCTCCCCGGCTTGGATCGCACAACGGCGATCTCAGCTTCGTATGCCTGGCCCAGCAGATACAACGCCTCATCAGCCTTGCTGTAAAGTGGATACTTATCGACTAGTGACCGCAGCCGAGCGATCGCGGCCGGATAAGACTGCCGCAAATAATAGAACTGCCCCACTCGGTATTCTCGATCGGCGATTACTTCCTGCACTTCCATCAGTCGCTGCTTGGCTTCCGGAATCAGCTTGCTGTCCGGATACTGCATGATGAGTTGGCGATATTCGTCCTCCGCCCGCATAGCGTGGGTATAGTCCCGGTCTGGTTTTTCCATCTCCTGGTAGTGGATGTTGGCGATTTTGAGCTGAGCTTCTGCCGCTTCTGGCATGTTGGGGAAGAAGGTCTCGAAGTCTTTGTATTCCGCTTCGGCTTGGGCCAGTGAAGCAGTCCCCCCTTCGGCATACCACGAATCCGCCACCGCTAGTTTGGCGCGGGCAATATACTCGGAATCGGGGTAAGTGTTGATCAGGGTCTGCAGAGTGATCCGGGCGACGTCGAACCGGTTGTGCTTCATCGCATCCATGGCCCGGTCAAACAGCACCTTGTCCGGCTGCTTCGAGCCGACGTTCGCCAATGGATTGTTAACTTTCTTGTTTGTACAGGCAACGCCCAAGAATAGAAGCCCGAGGAGAACCACAACCGGAATACGGTTTGACATAAGACCTCGTAAAGATGAACCACCTGGGGGCGGGCGTCTGACCCGACTTTTAAGGATTGCCTGCCCCTGCCTACACTCTTTGCAGCGTCGCTTCCGTCGCCGCCTTCAGCAGCTTCTCGGCATTACTCTTTGGATCGCCTTCCCCGAACACCGCGTTCCCCGCCACCAGAATTTCCGCTCCCGCGCGCACCACGTCGGCAACCGTCTGAAGTGCAATTCCTCCATCCACTTCAATACGATAGCCCAGTCTCCGCTCCGACCTCAGGTCAGCCAGCCGGCGGATCTTATGCACCGCTCCCGGGATGAATTTCTGTCCCCCGAAGCCCGGATTGACCGACATCACGAGAACGTAATCGACCACATCCAGCACTTCGGTGAGGGTTTCCACCGGCGTGGCCGGATTGATCACCACTCCCGCCAGACAATTGTGGCTCTTGATCAGATGCAAAGTCCGGTTCAGGTGTACGCAGGCTTCCTGATGCACTGAAATCCAATCGGCACCAGCTTCGGCGAATTCCGGGATGTACTGGTCCGCGTTTTCGATCATCAGGTGGCAATCGAGCGGCAGCCGGGTCGTCCGCCGAATACTCCGAACCACCGGCGGTCCAATGGTGATATTGGGGACGAAATGCCCGTCCATCACATCCACATGGACGACACTGGCGCCGCCTTCGGCCGCGCTGTGGATTTGTTCTCCCAGCCGCGCGAAGTCAGCCGACAAAATCGAAGGTGCCAGCTCAATCACTTAGCCAACCTGTTCAATCAACCTGGTTTCTGAGCCGAAAGAAATAAGCCCAAATTTTATCACGCAGACGAGGGCCTAGCCCGAATCCCTTAATGAAAAGACAGGTCATCAAGATTTGACGATTGGACGCTAAAATCTCCCCGTAACCTTCCACCGACCCGGCAGTTTATACACTTAGAGGCACGATGGCCGTCCCCAGACGACGACCGGCAGCGCGGGTATTGAGGGCGTCCCAAGACGACGCGCCCGTGCGTCTGCTGGAACAGGAGCGTCTGCTGGTGGAAGCGGCGCAGAAAAATCCGACGCGGTTTGGCGAGCTTTACGAACTTAACTTTGAACGGGTGTACGCATTTATCGTGAGCCGAGTCCGGGATCGTGACGCCGCCGAGGATTTGACTGCGGATGTATTTCACCGGGCGCTGGCCAACTTGAGCCGATTTGAATGGCGTGGCGCACCTTTCGCCGCCTGGCTGTGCCGCATTGCAGTGAATGCCATCGTGGACCGCGCGAAGCGCGTCGCGAGGGAGGTTCCGAGTATCGATGATCCGGCTGATCCAGGAGCAGAGCCGGATTTAACGGCCATCGAACATCGCGCTCAGCTTTTTCGCCTGGTCGATCAACTTCCCCCCGAACAGCGCCGCGTGATCTTTGACCGCTTCGTAGAGCAGAAGAGCATTCGGGAAATCGCCGAGCAACTCGGAAAGACGGAGGGCGCAATCAAGCAGCTACAGTTCCGCGCGCTGGAAAAATTGCGCCAGCAAATGGAGGGTGCCCATGCCTAAGCGCTCTCTGATCGAACAAGTGAACGACGCCCTCGAACTGATCGTCAGCGGGGAAGAAGTGCTGGTTCAGTTCGACCACCCGAGCGTTGAGCCCTTATTTCAGCTTGCCGCTGAGTTGCAGGAACTGCCGCGCGAAGATTTCAAGGCACGTCTCAAATCTGATTTGGAAAGGGAATCATCTTCTATGGCAACCACAACCGAACCCATCGCCGCAATTCGCACCTTCGCTTCGCCCAGACTGGCCTTCAAAAGCCCGGGCAAGGCAATCGAGTTCTATAAACAAGCATTCGGAGCCAGAGAAACGTTCCGCTTTGAAACCGAGATGGGCATCGGCCACCTGGAAATGACGATTGGTGACTCCGCGATCTTCCTGGCCGAGGAATGGCCCGACGGTGAACGTTACAGCGCGGAAACTTGGGGACACTCGCCGATCAGCATGGAAATCAGCGTGCCCGACGTGGATGCTTTTGTGGAGCACGCGGTCGCCGCCGGAGCCAAACTCGCGCGGCCGCTCCTGAACGAGTTCTATGGATATCGCAAAGCAACTCTGCTCGATCCCTTCGGCTACACCTGGAGCATTTACACCGTGAAAGAAGAAATGTCGGTGGAGGAAATGCATCGCCGCTTCGACAACATGATGAAGCAGGCCGAAAAGAAGAAGCCTGCCGTCGACCCCATTCCCAAAGGCTACCGCACGGTCACTCCTTACATGGTTGCAGCAGATGGCCCGGCACTGCTGGAGTTTGTGAAACGGGCATTCGGCGCCGAAGAAACATTTCGTACCGTGGGGTCGGCGGGCGGGCTCCACTCTGAAGCGCGCCTTGGCGATTCCATGCTGATGATAGGCGGCGGCATCCCGGGACGCGAGTTCAAGGCAACTCCGAACACGACGGCGTTACATATCTACGTCGAGGACGCGGACGCGGCTTACGAGAAAGCGCTCGAGGCTGGCGGGACCTCCATCTCCGCCCCCCAGGATCACGAATACGGAGAACGCTCCGGTAGCGTCAAAGATCCCGCGGGCAATTTCTGGTATATCGCTACGCATAAAGGACCGAGCTATCGCCCTGAAGGTCTGAACGACGTTAATGTTTACCTGCATCCGCTGCGTGCGGAGCCGGTGATCACCTTCCTCAAGCGCGTTTTCGGTGCACGGGAATTAGGCAAGTTTGCTTCGGCGGATGGTGTGGTCCATCACGCGGAAATCCAGGTCGGGAGCTCGGTAGTCGAGATGGGCGAGGCCCACGATGCCTATCGGACGATGAAAAGCATGTTTTATGCGTACGTTCCCGATTGTGACGCGGTTTACCAGCGAGCGGTGGCGGCGGGCGCGACCTCTTTGTCTGAACCGAAAGATCAACCTTACGGCGACCGCAGCGGAGGCGTGACCGATCCGTTTGGCAATCAGTGGTACATCGCCACGCACATTAAGGATATGTAGGGCAAGAAACGCGTGGGGACGGCCGCCTCTGCCGCAAGTCAATTTTGGCGTTTCGGCCACCTGCATCACTGCGCGTGGCGCAAGTGCACCCGAATCCAGCGCTCCGCCGCAGCCGGACGCGACTCCGGACTCTGATCGCCATACCACAGGAAAAGAGCGCTGAGCGCGAGGAGGAAAAGCAAAACGGAGTCTAAAATCCAACGAGGTTTCGGCGCAACCGCGGCGGGCGCCGCCGCGCCCTTGGGACCTGCCGTCATCGCGGGCGTAGCTTCTTTGGCCGCAGCGGCAACCACTGGTTCAAGGTCGTTTTCTAAGGCAGCCGCCGGCTCGGCCGCTGCCGCACTTCGCCGGGCGCGCATACTTCCCACAATCACCATCAAATTGGTCACCAGGATCACGGCAAAGGCAAGCCCCGGCAGAAATGCCATTTCGGCGCCGTGCTTTCTTGCCACTGCAATCGAAAGCACAACCGTGATCAGTCCCCGCGGCAGAATCCACAACATGATGTCGCGCCCTTGGGCATCGATTCCGCGCCACGCCCAGCGGCTGGCCTGAATGGCGATCCAGCGGCCCAGCAACAATACCCCCACGGTTCCTCCGATGAGCACGGAGTATCGTCGGAAACTCCCGAGCTGCGCCACGGCGCCGATAAGCACAAAAAAGAAAGTGCGTACCAGAAAAGCCAGCTCAGAATGAAATGTCAGCAGCATGTGCTGCGCCCGGTTACTTGTGGTACCCATGGGCAACAGCCGCACTCGCGGATCCACTCCGGGAAAGTTGGAGAGTGTGAGACCAAAAGCAAGCACCGCGATCAAGCCGTTCGCCTCCAGTGCTTCCATCCCGGCATAAAGTACCAGCACGATAGAAAGCGTCAGCACTTGCCAGAAGTGTTGTTCTGAAAGAACCGGCAGCAGACGCGACCAGAGAACTCCGGTTGCCACGGCGAACAACAATGCTAATCCGACTTGCGTGAGCACTCCGTGAGCCAAGCTGAGTGCAATCGGTCCGGTCTCGTGTCTCAGCCCCAAAAGCAGCCCCACAGTCAACACTGCGAGCACGTCGCCCCACGAGGATTCCAGCATGAGCGTTACTTTCACCGGCTCGCTCGCCTCAATCTGGTGCATGACGGGAAGCACGACGGTGCTACTGGTGCAACCTACCACCGCGCCCACCAGCAGTCTCGTGGTGATCGGAAGGCCCAGTCCTCGACTCACGATCAGCGCAACCAGGCCCATGCTGATTCCGTAAGAAAGGCAGGCCAGGACGAGACTGCCGGGGAAATGACGCAGCGTCCGCCGCAAATCCAATTCCAGGCCGCCCTCAAACAGCACCAGGATGATGGCCAGCGTGCCCAGCAAGTTGGTCGCTTTACCCAGCGTCTCCGCGTTCAACAACCCCAGTCCCGGCCCCAGGAGCACACCCAGGCCCATGAGCACCACAACATCCGGAACGCGGGTGAGACTGAAGACGCGATTGGCCAGAAAGGCCAGAATCAGCAGCCCGCCTAACAGTCCGAGAATTAAGGCAACTTCCATCGACGAAGCAGCTCCTGGAGAGGTCCTTGGTGCCGGGCAGACGCTATGGGTGGAAGATTCTCTGTTGCAGGGCGAAGCTTGTCAACTGGACTCGCGGGAGCCCGTGTTACCCTCCTGAGACTTATGCCCATTTCTCCGCATCCGGCGGCGGTGACCTTCAGCCTCGCCGCGGTCCTCTGCTGGGGCACAAGCGATTTTCTGGGCGGATACGCCGCGCGCCGCGCCAATGCATTTTTTCTCACCACCATTGCCCACATCAGCGGTGTCCTGCTGATGGTTGGGTTCGCCCTGCTCAACCATTCCGCCTTTCCTGCCCGCGCCGCTTGCCTGTGGGCGCTGGCCGCCGGCTTTTCCGGAGGGGCGGCGCTGGCTATCTTCTACCGAGCACTCTCTATCGGAAAAATGGGACTCACAGCTCCTATTGCCGCCGTGGTCGGAGCTGCGATCCCTGCTGGTGTAACCATGATGACCGAAGGCTTGCCCGCGAAACTTCAGATTGCGGGATTTATCCTCGCCGGCATTGGCATCTGGCTGATTTCTCGATCGGAAGATGGCGCCCGCCCTGAAGGCATCGGGCTTGCCGTGCTCGCTGCTCTGGGCTTCGCCGGTTTTTTTCTCTGTATGAACCAGGCGGGTGCGGGTTCAGCATTGTGGCTGGCCGGCTTGGCCCGCCTGGCCTCCCTTTCGCTCACCGCTATGATTGTGCTGCTGGTGCGCAACTACACGCTGAGTCGTCCGAGCGCCATTCTTGGAGTATTCGCCGGTTTTCTCGATGTTTCCGGCAGCGCTCTATTCCTGCGTGCTGCGCAGTCTGGCCGACTGGATTCAGCGGTCGTGATCTCGTCACTTTATCCCGCCATCACGGTGTTACTAGCCCGGTTGGTCCTGCACGAGCGCATAAGCCGTTGGCAGGCCGTCGGGATGGTCGCGGCGTTAGTAGCAGTACCCTTGATCGCGGGATAACCAATGGCAAGTGCTACATGAGAACGGCCGAGCCCGGCCGAGCAAAGCTCGGCTCTTCTTGCGAGTCACAATCAGATGTTGCGCACCTTTTGATAGCATCGCTTCATGCCTTTGCTCGAAATCCGCAACCTGACCAAAATTTTCCCGCTTGGTGAATCGCTCTTCGGCGGCGCCGCGCAGGGCAATGTTCGCGCCGTGGAAGACGTTTCCCTCGATATCGAGTCCGGCGAGACTCTCGGCTTGGTCGGCGAATCGGGCTCAGGCAAGAGCACACTCGGCCGGCTTGTACTGCGCTTGATTGAGCCCACTTCGGGCAGCATTCGCTTTGGGGGTCGGGATTTGCTCGCCGCCAGCCCCGGTGAAATGCGCCACCTCCGCCGCGACATGCAGATCATCTTTCAAGATCCTTTCGGCTCCCTCGATCCCCGCTGGCGCGTGGCCGATATCATTAGCGAGCCGCTCGTCATCCACGAAAACCTGAGCCCGTCGGCTCGCCGTGCCCGGGTCGCTGAGTTGCTCCGCGCCGTCGGTCTTGACGAATCGGCCTTGCTTCGCTTCCCCCACGAATTCAGCGGAGGACAGCGTCAGCGGATCGGCATCGCCCGCGCCCTCGCCCTACGTCCGCGCTTCATCGTGGCCGATGAACCGGTTTCGGCTCTCGACGTCAGTGTCGGCGCGCAGATTGTGAACCTCCTCGCGCGGCTCCAGCGGGAGTTTGCGCTCACTTATCTTTTTATTTCTCACTCCATGCCAGTAGTCCGCTATCTCTCGACGCGGATTGCCGTCATGCACCAGGGAAAAATCGTTGAGGTCGGGCCCACCACTCAAATCACCACTGCGCCGAAGGATTCCTACACTCGCAGCCTGCTCGAAGCTACCCCGCAAATGGCGCTCTAGGTCTCAGTTGGGAAAAGTAGCTAATTCAGCCTCCCGGATTTATGCTTAACGGGATTCCTGGAGCTATCTCATGAAAACACTTTCGATGCTGTGCCTGCTTTGCCTGTCCGCGTCATCTCTGCTCGCCCAGAGCAAGAGTCCCATTTCTGATGTGTTACGCGAAGCGCTTCTCGGTCGCCAGAAAAATACCGTGGCTGCCTTCGAGGCGATGCCTGCCGACAAATTCGACTACAAACCCACGCCTGAGCAGATGACGTTTGGCCATCTTGCCGCCCACATCTCTGACGGCAATTACTTTTTCTGCTCCAACGTGGGTGCCGCGCCCCGCCCCAAGACGGAAGAACTGAAGGGGACTGAAGGCAAAGAAAAGTTGGTAGCAGCCATACAGGCCTCATTTGACTTTTGTGGCACTGCGCTGGCCAAGGCGGATGATTCCACCTTCGGCGAACCCATTCATTGGTTTGACGGCAAAGAACGACCGCGCGCCTGGGCCGTCCTGGCGCTGGCCAGCAGTTGGGCTGATCACTATGCCATGGCCGCGATGTACCTCCGTCTGAACAACGTCACGCCGCCCACTGCCCAGAAGCCCAAAAGCGAGGACAAGAAAGAAGACAAGAAGCCCGACGAGACCAAGAAATGACCCTGTGGCGCGGACACTCCTGTCCGCGTACCGCCGCACAAGCTTGCGGTTGTCAATGATAAGTTAAGGATCATGCCGGGCGGCGAACCTGACGAAGTCAACGTTCCGCTCGAACTTCCTTCGGGAGTCACTGTTGTTGCGGTGGTGTTTTTGCTCGGCGCCGCGTACCTCGCCTCCATCGGCCTCGCCATGCTGACCAAGCCCGGCCTGATTTCGATGGCTGCGGGCGCCGACCTGCTGGGTGGACTCGAAACCGCCGGCCCTTACATGTTCCTGCTCATGGCTGGGGTAGGAGCTGCGGTCGGGTTGGGATTATTGCGTCGCAACAACTGGGCGCGCCGCGCTGCCATCATCATCGCGATGATCGGCTTTGTGTCTCTGATCCCCACCGTCTCCAGCGCGGTGATCGATTTCAATTTCGGCAAGCTGGCTAGAAGCGGCTTCGGATTAATGGTCCGCGTTGTGATTGTCTTCTATCTTTATCAGCTACCCGTACGGGAGTTCTTCGAGCGAAGCAGCAACCGACCTGATCAGAAATCGAGAACCGAGAACCGGGAACTGACAACTGGGTCCAGTCTTCGCCGTCTCTCGTGGTTCGCCATCGCAGAGAGCATAGGAATCCAGGTCAAAACACTTTCGCCAGCTCGCCCACAACGATGTCGCCGGAACCGCCGTCTTTAATGGAAAACTCAGCCTTGTGCATGGCGGGGTTGAGGTTCAGGAAAACTTCTCCCTTGCCCTTCGCCAAAGAGAGCTTCATCGCGGTCCAGTTGCCCCCGGGTTTGTCACTGAAGCTGCCGTCGGCGGACCGCGTCTGATTCTCTCCAAGAACGACATAGTCAAACGGCAGCTCGTCCACTTTCTGGACTTTGGCAGGCAGGCGTTTCGCTCGCAGGGCTTTCTCAAGACTCTCCAGCAGAGGTAGCGGGTCGGAGTCCTTTTCAGCAAGAAATTTTCCTTGTCCCTCAGATAACTGAACACCTTTCTCCTCCGAGCTGGTGCGCGGACCAAATTCAATGCGGAACCGAGTGGTTCGGCCCTCATCCGTGTACGCCGCCATCCAGCTCACCAAATCCTCGTTGCCCTGGAGCGGCAGAATGTCCAACTCCACCGCCCCTTCGATGGGCGTATAGGTTTCGACGGTTTCAACTGGAGCGCTTGTAGTTGTGGATGTTTTCTTGCAAGCGGTGAGAGAAGCGGAAATAGCCGACAGGCAGAACAGCGAGAGCCAAATCAGGCGGGCCGTCCCTGGTCCTTTATCTTGCAAATGCGACCTCATTTTGAACGCGTGGACTCGCCAGCTTTCAACTCTGCGGATACCAATTCAATACCCGAACTTCAATGCCCGTCCCTTCCAGCGCCTTTTGAAACACGCTGAGATCTGATCCCCTGTAGTGATAAGGAATCACGATCTTCGGGTGAAAAGCTTTGACAGCCTCCGCAGCTTCCTCGGGTGGCATCGTGTAGGGCAAATTCATGCACACGAAAGCCACGTCAATGTTCTTGAGGGCGCGCATCTCGGGAACGCCTTCAGTGTCACCCGAGAAGTAAAAGCGTTTGCCGCCATAAGTCAGGACGTAGCCGTTCCCGCGGCCTTTGTCGTGAAACAATTTTCCCGGCGCTGGGCCACGCTGCAAGTTGTAGGCAGGAACGGCTTCGATCGTCCAGTCCTGCCAGGTTCTTGTTTCTCCGTTGGCGATCGGCTTGGCGGTAGTGACGGTTTGCACCACCGCCGGTGGCGCAAGAATGTCAGTTCCCGGCTTGCTGATTTCCTTGATCGAATCCGGGTCCATGTGGTCGCCGTGAATGTCGGTGATCAGAATGAGGTCAGCTTTAGGCAGCCCGGAAAACTTCGCCGGCTTTGCCGGATCGAGGTAGATCGTCTTTCCTCCCGCTTCGATCAGCGTGCTGGCATGATTGAGCGGCGTGATCTTGACGTCTCCTGCGGAGGTGGAGAAGTTCTGGGTGTCGGCGGCAAAAGCAAGCGTCGAGAAAACAAGAAGCGAAAAAATCGTTAGCGGTTTCATTCCTGGCCTCACAAAGTTACAGAACATTGCTTTACTTATATACAATATTAATCTATGGTATAATCACTCTACTATGGCTATGAGTATAAAGAGCATAGAAGTCGAGCGATTGGCCCGCGAGATCTCCGAAAAAACTGGAGACTCACTAACAAGCACTCTGCAAAAAGCCCTTGAAGAACGACTGGCGCGACTCAAGCGCCAGCGTCGCGGAAACATTCTACTCTCGCAATTGGAAGAAATCCTTGATCGAGTCGACCAATTGCCGGTCTTAGATTCGCGCCCTCCCGACGAGATCATGGGCTACGACGAACACGGACTCCCGCGCTGAGGCGGCCAATCGCGCTCCAGATGGTAATCGACACATCAGCCCTCGCAGCGATTTTCTTCTCGGAACCGGAACGTGAAGCATTTCTCAAGGCCATCGTTACCGACGCCAATCCTCTGATTTCCGCCGCTACTGCGCTCGAAACTGGAATGGTTTTAGAGGCCCGTCAAGGAGATGCCGCTGGCCGCGAGTTCGATCTCTTCGTAGTTCGCGCCAGGCTTCAAATCGTTTCCGTTGATGCAGAACAAGTCGAGATTGCCCGCTCCGCTTGGCGCAAGTATGGCAAGGGACGCCATCCCGCGGCGCTGAATTACGGAGATTGCTTCGTCTATGCCTTGTCGAAAGCCACTGGCGAAGCGATTCTCGCGAAGGGAACGGATTTCGCGAAGACCGATCTAGCAGTCTGTTTTTAAAATGTGAAGGTCAGAGCGTGCCCCTTGCTCAATGTAGAAGGCACTACTCTTCTTCTTCCTTGACTTCGCCCCGTTCCGCCCTGGCCTTCTCAATAATCTTCTCCTGCAACTGCGACGGCACCACGTCGTAGTGGTGCATTTCCATGCTGAAGCTGCCGCGCCCCTGGGTCATCGACGTCAAGTCAACGCCATAGGTGAGCATCTCGGCCATCGGCACTTCAGCCTTGACCACGGTATTGCCGCCCTTGTTGTCCATACCCTGGATGCGCCCGCGGCGGCTATTCAGGTCACCCATGATCGAGCCGGCAAATTCGTCCGGGACGGTAATCTCTGCCGACATGATGGGCTCGAGCAGCGTCGGCTTGGCTGCTTCCATCGCTTTCTTGAAAGCAATTCGGCCAGCCATCTGGAACGACAAATCGTTCGAGTCCACATCGTGATATGACCCGTCGTACAGAGTCACTCTGAAGTCCACTACCGGAAACCCCGCCAGATAGCCGCGTGCCGCAGCGTCTTTAATTCCCTTTTCCACCGGGGGAATGTAGTTCTTGGGGATCGCTCCGCCAAAAATGTCGTTGACGAACTCAAACCCTCCGCCGTGGGGCAAGGGTTCCATCTTGATCTTGCAATCGCCATATTGCCCGTGCCCTCCGGTCTGCTTCTTGTGCCGACCCTGCACGTCGGCTTTGCCGCGGATGGTCTCCCGGTAGGGCACTTTCGGCGCCTTCAGATTTACTTCCGTGTGGTACCGCTTCTTCATCTTCGAGACAACCACTTCAATGTGCTGCTGTCCCGTGCCCGCGATTAGAAATTCTTTGGTCTGCGGATCGCGGAAAAAGCGCAGCATTGCATCCTCTTCCATTAGCTTATGAATGCCCAGGCCCAGCTTGTCCTCGTCGGCCCGCGTCTTCGGCTCAATGGCAAACGTAATCGCCGGCTCCGGCAGTTTCACTTTCGGATACTGGATGGCCGCAGATTTATCGCCTAGCGTGTCGCCGGTGAGTGTGTCTTTCAGTTTCGCCACCGCTCCAATATCGCCCGCCCGCAATTCGGTCACTGGTACCGCCGTCTTCCCCTGCATGATGGAAATATGCGCCAGCTTCTCCTGCGAGTTGCGGGCGAAATTCTGCAGAGTCGCGTCGTTCTTCACCACGCCAGAAAAGACCTTGAAATAGGAAATACGCCCGGCGAATGCATCCGAAACCGTCTTGAACACATACAGTGAAACCGGTTCTGAGTCCGCCACCTTGCGCTGAGGCGGCTCGCCGTTGCCGGAAGTGACCTCGCCCTGCACGGTTCCGCGCTCGGGGGCCGCGGGAGTGAAGTCCACGATGAAATCCATCAGCCGGTCGATGCTCACATTCCCCAGACCCGAAGCAAATAACACGGGAAAGATTCTGTCCTCGCGGATCGCGTCATGCAGCGCCGGAATCAGATGCTCTTCGGGAATCGTGCCCTTCTCGAAAAATTCCTCCATCAGCGCGTCGTTGCCTTCAGCAATAATCTCCACCAGCTTCTCGTGCGCTTCCTGGGCGGCATCTTTCATGTTCGCCGGAATCTCGCCTTCCTTGCCCTTGCCATTTCCGCCCAGCTCGTAGGTGTAGGCCTTCATGTTGACCAGATCGACGACTCCAGTCAGGTTCTTCTCGCTGCCGATAGGCAGCTCCAGCGGAATTACCGTCCGCCCAAACGCGTTGGTCAACGATTCCAGCACTCGCGTCGCGTCGGCCCGCTCACGGTCCATGCGGCTGGCCACGATCACCCGCGGCGTCTTATATTCTTCGCAATAATTCCAAACCCGCTCCGTCACTACTTCCACGCCGGCCACGCCGTCCACCACCACTACCGCCGCTTCCACCACGGGCAGCACCAGCTTGGCTTCGTGCACAAACATGTTGAAACCGGGCGTATCCAGAATGTTGATCTTGGTTTTGCCCCATTCCACATAAGCCAGACTGGAGGCAATCGACATCTTGCGGGCAATCTCTTCGTCGTCATAATCAGTCGCGGCTGAGCCGTCATCCACGCGGCCCAGCCGCTGGGTCGCCCCCGCGGTGTACAACATGGCGGCCACCAGCGACGTCTTCCCCGCATGGCCGTGACCCATCACCGCCACATTCCTGATATTTGCTCCCTCGTAAACTTTCACGGATTGGCTCCTTTAGACGGACCACGTAAGGGGGGTGTCCCCACCCGCCCGGCCGAGCCCAGCTCGGCTTACATCCCGAAAGGCTGACGACCCCTACGCGGCCGCGGCCCTTTGCCAAAACGAATGATGCTAACACAGCCGAATTTCGCCCCTCAACCTGAGGCTCGTCCTCGTGGATCGACTTGAAAATGGGGCACTTGACCTGGCGCAAATTTTGCAGTAGCCAACAGTCATGGCCCGAATCGTCATCCTCGGTTGCGCTGGCAGCGGAAAGACTTACCTGGCAGCGGCGGCTTGGTGAACGCACCGGCGCTCCCGTCATTTCCCTCGACGACATCTGGCAGCCGCATTGGGATGAGAAGGACGTTCCCGCATTCCGAGCCTCGATCAAGAAGGCGCACGCGGGTGAGCAGTGGATCAGCGACGGTAATTTTGCGCTGGCCACGTTCGATATCCGATTGCCTCGCGCTACCCTGCTGGTTTGGCTGGAGCGCTCAAAGCTGTCCTGCGCATGGCGTTCGATCACACGCGTTTTCAAGCGCGGTGAACCCCACCGAGTCGGCAGACTCATCAAGGTACTCGCGTTCATCTGGAAATTTGATCGTATTAACCGCCCGCGCATCGAGGCCGCTAGAGTTTCCCACGGGCCTGACGTTCCGGTCCGCAGATTGATCACCAGCCGCGACATCGCAGCGTTTCTGTCCTCCTATGGCGATGAACCTAAATGTCGATGACCCTAACGCTCGAACTCCAAACTGATCCATTGTGCCGCTCAGGGAAAGCTCAGTTACCAACGTTACGTCGGCACGACGCGGATCACACGAAAAACTCGCCTTCATGCTTAACAATTAAGAGTTCGATCAAGGGGGACTTTGACTGTGTTCCGGCTCGACTATCTATCCTGCGTGCTCACCGTGGCTTCGACCATCCTGATTGGAAAAAGATGCTGGGAAGGCTGGATTCTCGCGGCCTTCAACAGCATCGTTATTTGCCTGATTGGCTTTCACACTGCGCAGTGGGGGTTGATCCCAGCCAACGTGTTTTGCCTCGGTCTCTATGGCGTAAACCTGCGCGCATGGCGCAAAGGAAGTTGCGAAGAGCAACAACTTACGATGGATTAGCCTCCGTTGGGCAAGTTCCAGGCCTTGCTCTGGCGCCGTTTCTCTAAACAGGCCTATGCTAGTCTCGTCATGCTTAAAACCTGTTCGATTCTCACTCTGAATCTTCTTCTCTGTTTCGCACTTGCCGCAGCGGAAGACTACCCTGTGGGCGATAAGCCGTTTCGGCGGTACGTCGCAAAGGGCACAGATGGTCAGCGCATCACCTTTTATCTTTCAACTCAGCAGTCAGCCAGTCATCCCGTCCCGCTGATCGTCTGGATCCAAGGCACAGGCTGCTCATCTCAGTTTGTCAGCGTCGATGGGCGGATGAGCCGTGGGCTGCAAGGCGTTCTGTATTCCGTGGCCCGCGGCCGCGCCCGTATCCTGGCGGTCGAAAAGCCAGGTGTTGAGTTTCTAGACGATCCGCCTGATGACGGCGACGCAGGCGCGTGTCGTCCGGGATTTCGAACCGAGTTCACGCTGGACCGGTGGGCCACAACTATTGCGGACGCAATCCAGACGGCGCAGAAAATGCCTGGGGGTCGAGCCTTCGAAGACCCTCGTGATCGGCATTTCCGAGGGCGGCATCGTAGCGATGCGCGTCTCGAACGTGTCGCCAGCAGTCACGCACGCCGCTTCCTTGTCCGGAGGCGGACCAGTCTATCTATTTCACTTGGCGGAGTTTATGCGTAGTAAGGGATTGGACCCGGAAAAGGAAGTCTACGCATGTTGGAGCGACATCCTGAAGGATCCGGACAGCGCCACCAAGTTCTGTTGGGGGCAGACGTACCGTCAGTGGTCCAGCTTCATGAAGACCTCTGTCATCGCTGAAGCCCTCAAATCGCATGCCCTGCTCTATTTCGCCCACGGGACAGCCGACACGCAGCAGTCGATCGCTGGATTCGATGTCCTGCGCGCCGAGCTGGCGGCAAAACAGCGAGACGCCGTGTTTGCGAGAATCGAAGGTGCCGACCATGCCTTGGATCTTCCAGATCAGAAGCTACCCGCAGGTCTGGAAGCAGTCTTCGGTCGGGTAGTGGACTGGTTTCTAACCGATGCCACGAAATAAGCCTATGGACGCGGGCTGCTATTGATTATTGATCTTCCGCAGCGTGGCCAGCAACTCTTCATTATTCGGCGTCTGGTCCAGCGGATACAGCTTGGCAAACGCAATCTTCCCGGTCTTATCGACAATAAACGCCGCCCGCTCGCAAATTCCCGGCACCGGCGGCCCTTCCCGCAAAATGCCGAACGCTCGCGTGACTTCGCCATGCGGATAAAAATCCGAACACAACGGCAGGTGCATCACGCCAATCTCTTTTTTTTGCCACGCAATGTGGCTCACGATCGAATCAATGCTTATGTCCAGAACCTGGGCATCGAGTGCGGCGAACTTCTCCCGGTCAGAGTCGAACGCCGGCACTTGTGCCGCTCAAGTGGGCGTCCAGTCCAGCGGATGAAACGTCACCACCACATGCTGCTTCCCTCTGAAAGCACTGAGCTTTACTTTGAACTGCTTCTCTCCCGCTACCGCCGGAAGGTCAAAATCCGGCGCCACATCCCCAACTTTCAGCATGCCCGTCGCCTCCGCCCACGAATCACTGATCGGATACGCGGTTAAGGTAACAGACTGCGGGTCACGTCTCCAGAGGGACCATCTGGCCGAGGCTTTGTGCGCTTGCGTCCGTCTGAATTAACATTCCTGTAACATTTCCCAATTAAGATTCATCTCTATGCCCCAGGACCCCCTTACCATCGAAGATATGGCCGGACCCAAGCCCGGACAGCGCATTCTCCGCCTCACAGGCCCAATTATTATCAGCAACTTGTTCGACTTTCAGTCTCGCGTGCGGACCGATACTTCCAAGACTTTGATCATCGATTTTACTCACGTGCCCTATATGGATTCCGCCGGCATCGGTGCTCTCGTCGGAGCCTACGTGACCCATCAAAAGGACGGTCGCAGCCTCCTGTTAGTCGGAGTAAGCCAGCGCATCCATGACGCTTTGAAGATTACCCACGTGGAGCAGTTCTTCCGCTTCTACGACTCTCTGGACGCCCTACAACAAGCCGTCGCGTCGTAGCGCATGGACGGTTCCCGCCGTCCGGGTCGTCATTCCGAAGCCTCGCTTTGCCATCCTTGCTGTGGCATGATGGATAGTCAGCGAGGTGTCTTATGCAGGGGCATGAACAGGTTCAGAAGGCGAGAGTCATTGCTTATCTCGTCGGCACACTTCTCTTCGTTGTAGTTGTAGCTTGGAAGTTTCTTATCCGTTAGGGAAGAGTCGCCGAAGAGAAAGTCCGGGATCACCCCCTCCGCCCCGTTTGACCTGCTTCCTCATCCGGCCTAACATTGACGGCTTCAGGCCCTTCCGCCACTGCGCTCCTGACCCATGCTCGGCCAGACCATCTCGCACTATCGCATCGTGGGCCAACTCGGTAAAGGCGGCATGGGTGTGGTTTACGAAGCCCAGGACCTCACCCTCGGCCGCCGTGTCGCTCTCAAGTTTCTTCCCCCTGAAATTGCCGGCGACCCCACCGCGCTCGACCGCTTTATGCTCGAGGCCCGCGCGGCTTCGGCCCTGAATCATCCCAACATCTGCACCATTTACGCCGTCGAAAACGCCGCCGGCCAGTCTTTCATCTCCATGGAACTGCTCGAGGGCCAAAGCCTCGACCAGAAACTCCTCGGCCCGCCGCTCCCTCTCGATCGCGTGCTCGATATTTCCATCCAGCTCGCCGACGCGCTTGACGCGGCTCACAGCAAAGGCATCGTCCATCGCGATATCAAACCGGCCAACGTTTTCCTGACGTCTCGCGGCCCAGTTAAGATCCTCGACTTCGGCCTCGCCAAGCTCACCCGCGCCGCAGAACATGACATGGAGACGATTGCCTCCGGAGCCGATCCTGCCCACCTGACCAGCCCGGGCTCTACCGTCGGCACCGTCGCCTACATGTCACCCGAGCAGGCCCGCGGCGAGGAACTCGATGCCCGCAGCGATTTGTTCTCTCTCGGCGGGCTGATGTACCAGATTGCCACCGGCCATCTCCCCTTCTCCGGTGGAACCTCTGCCATGATTTTCGCCGCCATCCTCGAGCGTGATCCCGTGCCGCCACTTGAGCTCAATCCTGACCTGCCTCCCAAGCTGCACGAAATCATCGAGAAATTGTTGGAAAAAGACCGCGACCTGCGCTATCAGTCTGCCGCCGACTTGCGTGGTGATCTCCGGCGCCTCAAACGCGATACCGAATCCGGAAGGTCCCTGAAACGAGTTTCCGCGAGCGATAGTCATCTGGCAGCAAGTGATAGCCGTGTGGCAACGGGGGGCCTCGCCCGCCCATCCTCTGCCGAAGTTGGAACCTCGGCCGCCCCTCCGTCGGCCGAGCAAAGCTCGACGGTGCCCACAGTCCCCACCTCCAGCTCCGCCGTCGTCGCCGCTGCCCGCCAGCACAAGTTTGGCGTGGGACTCACCGCCGCCGTTGTTCTTCGTGCTCATCGCCGCCGCCGGCTATGGAATCTACTCTTTCGTTCTCCGCGCCCATCCCGCGCCCTTCCAGAATTTCTCAGTCAGCAAGGTCACCGAGAGTGGCAAGGTCACTCTGGTCGCCATCTCCCCCGATGCAAAGTATCTGCTCCACGTCGTGGACGACGGTGAAACCCAGAGCCTTTGGATTCGTCACATCGCCACCAACAGCAACACTCAGGTGGTGGCTCCGGCGGAGGTGCATTATCTCGGCTTGCGCTTTTCGCCCGATGGCAACTATCTCTACTTCGTGCGCAGCGAGCCAGGCAACAACGCCCTGAAATATCTGTACCGCGCTCCCGTGCTCGGGCGGCGAGCCCCAGAAAGCTGATTACCGACATCGACTCCAACGTCACGTTTTCACCAGACGGGAAAAGGATCGCCTATCTCCTGTTCAACAATCCCGAAGTGGGCAAGTACCGTCTGATCGTTCGTCGTCTTGGAGAGCGGCGAAGAGAAGACGCTGACCGGCGGATCAGTGAGTTCCGGCCCTCAGTCTGTGGCATGGTCTCCCGATGGTCGAACCATCGTCCACAATGTGTTTCAGCCCGGAGACGCTCTCGCCGGCCTGATGGCCATCGATGTCAACACCGGCAAGGAGCGCCTTTTCTTCACTACGAATTCAGCCTTGCTCAGCGTGCTGGCCTGGATGCCCGATGGCAGCGGTGTTCTGCTCTTGTCGCAGGAAATCGCGCCTAATGCACCTAAGCAAATCATTTTCGTTTCTCATCCCGAAGGAAAACTCCGCCCCGTCACTCGTGATACCAACAGTTATGACGACCTCAGTTTGGCCGCTGATGGTCATACTCTGGCGACAGTCTTGAGTGAGAGCCATGCCGCGCTTGACGTTGCCGCCGGCGATGGTGCCTCCCCGAGGCAGCTTCTCTCCTCTCCCGGCGGCATGGTTGTGAACTGGACGCCCTCAGGGCAGCTCCTCATCGATCAGGATGTCCGCATCAGTCTTCTCAATCCTGATTCGGGTGCCCGGACCGCCCTTACCCCTGACGGCCAGCTCAGTATCCAGCCCGCTGCCTGTCCGGACGGACGTTACGTAGTTCTTTCGAAATTTGAAGAAGCGAGAAGAGCGCTCAATGTCTGGCGCATAGATGCGAACGGCGCCAATCCCAAACAACTCAGCAGCGGAAAGAATGATGAGTACTCCAAGTGCTCTTCAGATGGGGCGGTGTTCTTCAGTGATATCGCCAGTGGCGGCCGCCTGAATCGGGTCCCGATGGACGGAGGGAACTCCGCCAAGATTTCAGACCTGATCGTGGCTGGCTCCATCGATCTCTCGCCCGACGGCAAACTTCTTGCCTTCTACACTTTTCACTCGAACGATGCCAAAGGGAAATTGGCTCTGCTTTCAGCCCCAACGGGCGCGACAGAAAAGTTGTTAGACCTCGAACGGCCCCCACACGGCCCGCTGCGTTTCTCGCACGATGGTAAGGCTCTTGTCTATCCCATCCATACCGGCGAGGTGCATAATCTCTGGCGCCAGAACCTCGACGGTTCTCCCGGCCAGCAGATCACCCACTTTGACTGCGAAGAGATCTGGGATTTTCGCTGGTCGCCCGACGGCAGCAAGCTCGCCCTGGTCCGCGGCCATACCGATTCTGACGTCGTTCTCATCCGCGACTCCCAGCAGTAGACATCCCACGAATGGCCGACATACCCGCACTTTCGTGGCATTGACCCTGTCGACCCCGTCCCTCTAGTGTGATGTTTCCGGGGTCATACAAGGCATCATGATGAACACCAGCACAAGGCAACCCGTACCGATCCTCCATGCCGTGGAAAGACTGCAGGAGGCATCGGCACAACTGGGCATGACCGAAGAGGACGTCCTCGCCATTTTGACCAGTGGCATCACCATGGTCGACATGCTTCAGTACGTCGACGCCATGCTCCAGAATCAGACCAATTGAGCACGTTCTAAATCCGTAGCCTTCGCGCGATTTCAACTCACCCTGGTCTGCGGGATGGCATATCCACGGACAGCAAAAACTAAGGGCGGCCTTTCGGCCGCCCTTTCCCAGCTTGTCATCCTGAACGAGGCGCTCTTTCTTTTGCCGAGTGAAGGATCCGGGCGAGCCGCGCGAAGCGTCGCGTTTTTTGCGACGCAACAATCGCGCGTTCGGCGCGCATCCCTATGACACCCCGGCTCGTTTGGGGCCAAAAACTAAGGGCGGCCTCTCGGCCGCCCTCTTTGCGAGTTCTGTTTTACGGAAGCGGTTTAGACACCCCGTACGTTCTCGGCCTGCCAG
The DNA here is from genome assembly GCA_963759395.1 of uncultured Acidobacteriota bacterium. GTDB lineage: Bacteria > Acidobacteriota > Terriglobia > Terriglobales > Acidobacteriaceae > CAVWZH01. Next base: position 126,130 of record CAVWZH010000011.1, read on the forward strand.
CCCTTGGGGCCTTTGACCACATCGAACTGTACCTGCTGACCTTCCTGCAGGCTGCGGAATCCGTTGGCCTGAATTGCAGAGAAGTGTACAAACACATCCTCCCCATTCTGGCGGCTGATAAAACCATAGCCTTTGGCGTCGTTAAACCACTTCACTGTTCCTGTTTCCATACGTGTAGCTTTGTTCCTTTTGCTTGAGATTGCGTTGAAACTCGCTGGACTTCTGCAGGCAGGTCACGCTGGGTTGAGCGGAGGTACTGCATGTTGCAAAAACCGGAAAGATCAAACGCACAAATAGTTTATCAGAAACGCCCCAAAAATAGCCATATCTTCAATCCATTACCGCCTAAAGCCATAAAAACTCAGGTCCGATCTTCCTCAGTGTCCGTTGGTTCACGCCTTACTCTGTGTTCCCCTGTGCCCTCTGTGGTTTAAGGGTTTCGGCCGGGTGCCCCATTTCTCGCCGCCTTTGCGAGAAGTGGGAAAACCAATCAGGTACATTCGGCCCGCCCACTGGAAACTTTTCCACTTCCCCGGCATCATGGACTCATGCCTTATCGCCTCGTCGCTATCCTTCTCCTCTGCTCATCGATCGCCACTGCCGACATCGTCGAAGATGTCCGCACTTCGCTCGCTCAGCAGAACTTGGCCGCTGCCGAAACTCAGCTCAATGTCTACAAGCTGCAAAACGGTGTCACGCCCGAATACCTCGAAGCTCTCTCTTGGATGTCCCGCGCCGCCCTAGCCGCAAAACAGCTAGACCAGGCCGAAACCTATGCCAAACAAACCGAATCCCTTACCCGGCAGCAGCTTGCTCATGGAACCCTCGACTCCGACCCTCATCTGGCCACCGCGCTCGGTGCCGCCATCGAAGTCGAAGCCCAGGTCCTCGCCGCCCGCGGCCACCGCCCCGAAGCCGTCGCTTTGCTCCGCCGCAGCATCGCCACTTACGGCAAAACCTCAATCCAGGCCCGCTTGCAGAAGAACCTCAATCTGCTCGCCCTCACTGGACGGCCCGCTCCGCCACTGAACCTCTCCGATTACTTCGGTCCCAAGCCCGTTTCCCTGGCTCAGCTCAAGGGCTCGCCCGTCCTTCTGTTCTTCTGGGCCCACTGGTGCCCGGACTGCAAAATTGAGGGCCCAATCATCGCTCAACTCCTCTCTGAATTTGGACCCAAAGGCCTCGTCGCTGTCGCGCCCACTCAGCTCTACGGATACGCCGCCCGCGGCGAAGACGCCACCCCGAAAGACGAACTCGCCTACATTCAGCGTGTCTGGCAGACTTACTACCCTTCGCTTCAAAACTGCCCCGTACCCATAAGTCACGTCAACTTCAATCTCTACGGCGCCAGCACTACGCCCACCCTGGTTCTTCTCGACCGCTCCGGCAAAGTGTCGCTCTACCACCCCGGCGCCATGCCGTCCGCCGACCTCCGCTCTGCCATAGAGAAGGTGGTTTCAAACTGATGCCTCACAGGCACGAAGAACCGAGAACTGAGAACTAGGAACTGGGGTTTCACAACCGGATCAGTGCGCTCGCGGGGTCACACCGAGCGCTCTGGCCCATTGTCATCCTGAGCGGCCCTTTCCACATCGTCATCCTGAGCGGAGCGTAGGAATCCGCTTGCGGATTCCTACGCACAGTCGAAGGACCTCGTGCTCACCCGCTGCCTCCACCGGCCTCGCCAGGAATTTCTACCATCACACGATCTGCCCATTCGCCAATCCGCCATCTTCAATCTAAAATCTGGGACTCCGTGGACTCCGCCCGCATCGCCGAACTGCTCCAGCCCTTCCTCGTCGCGCCCGCCGCCTCCCCTGCCCCAAACGACTTGTCATTCCGAGCGGGCTTCAGCCCCGAGGAATCTGCTGTTCTCTTACCCGCCGCACCTGCCGATGGTCCTTGTCATTCCGAGCGGAGCGAGGAACCTGCTGTTCTTTCTCTCGTTCAGCTGCAAAGTATATCGACATACATCGATTTATTGCTCCGCTGGAATGCGCGCATCAACCTGACTTCCATCCGCGAGCCGGAGCAAATCGTCACGCGCCACTTTGGCGAATCGCTCTTCGCCGCCCGCGCTCTCTTCCCCACCACCGGCCGTGTGGTCGCGGGCGACTCGCCCGCGCACCTCATCGACATCGGCTCCGGCGCCGGCTTCCCCGGCCTGCCCATCAAGATCTGGGCCCCCGACATTCGCCTCACTCTGATCGAGTCCAATCAGAAGAAGGCGACTTTCTTGCGCGAGGTCATCCGCGCCATTAGATTTACGAATGTCGATGTACTTGCCGGCCGCGCCGAAGACTTCCCCGCTCCCCAATCATGTGAACCCCTCACCGTGACGCTCCGCGCCGTCGAACGCTTCCGGCGCATCCTCCCGGTCGCCGCCAGCCTCGTCCCGCCCCATGGACGCCTCGGCTTACTTATTGGAGACTCTCAAGTTCCGGCCGCTCACGAATTAGTTCCCGCCTTCACTTGGTCGCCGCCAGTCAAGATACCCCTCTCATCCGCTCGCGTCCTTCTGATCGGACGCAACTAGGCCAGCGCGACGAACCCAGATTTACACCCGTGCCAACAGAGTTACGAGTGGAACGAGATGGTGAAAACAACCTCATAATGGTGCCCGCCCAGCTCAATTCTTATCGCTGAGCCGTGCCATGTGGGACCAAGCGGCAATCTTGGGTCGGAACGGTGCCGCAAGCGTTATGGAATCAATACAGTAAACTAGGCCACGTGAGAGAACACCAAGTGGAATATCGCAACCACAATAGAGCAAACTTGCAGTTGTCAGCAGTGCTGGGATACGAGCTATGGAGGCTGAAGTGGGAAATATAGACAGATAGGCAGCTATGGAACGTTACTCTGACCAACAAAAGTGCTCAGTCTCGCACTGAGATTTCCACAGACGTTCCGTACGGAACACTTCTAACATAATGTTCCGCACGGAACATTGCGCAAGAATAAACCGTCCGGTCGCTCACGATCTACGCACGAGCGCGATGGCAACATTGCTGCCCTATGTTCCGTACGGAGCACTGATCCTGAAGGAAACCGCAAGCCGATCAGCGACAGTGTTCCGTACGGAACACTGAAGCACCAGCCGAAGTACGTGGCCAAGTGCTCCGCGTGGAACATTCCGACTTAAATGTTCCGTGCGGAACATTTCATTCTGTGGAAAGCCTGGACTTCACTCTGCCCAATCGGTTGTCGCTTCACGAGATGTACCTTCCGCACCCTTGCACTGAAATCAGTCATTGCAATCGCGATTCGATTCGCATTATTCTGCGATCAGCTCTCGGCTCTCCAAAAATCTGAATGGGACGCGTAATCGCGGTCGCTAATCAGAAGGGCGGCGTCGGTAAGACTACGTCCGCCATCAACCTGGCATCCTCGTTTGCCGCTGCGGAGGTCAACACGCTCCTAGTTGACTGCGACCCGCAGTCCAACGCCACCAGCGGCCTTGGTCTCGCCAAGGATCCGGATCGGATCAACACCTACCACCTGCTGATGGGCGCGGCTGCCCCCGATGAAGCGGTGCTGCCGACGTCGCTCGAACAACTATGGATCGTTCCCTCGCATAAGAATTTGATCGGCGCGAACCTTGAGCTGGTCGACGGGGAGCGGCGTGAGTTTCGACTGCGCGATGCGCTCGCGCCTTTGCGCGAGCGCTTCCAGTTCATCGTCCTCGATTGCCCACCGGCCTTGGACCTGCTCACGCTGAATGCGCTCGTCGCGGCCGACTCGGTCTTGATTCCCATGCAGGCGGAATACTTTGCGCTCGAAGGTGTCAGCGAGCTGCTCGACACGATTGAGCGCATTCGCGCTGCGCTGAACCCTGAGCTGGCGATCGAAGGCGTGGTGCTGACCATGTTCGATGAGCGCACCAACCTGGCGCAGCAGGTGACGGCGGAACTGAAACGCTACTTCGGCGAGAAGCTTCTGGAGACGACGATCCCGCGCAACATCCGCCTGGCTGAGGCGCCGAGCCATGGCAAGGCGGCGCTGGCTTACGATCCGCGGTCGAAGGGTGCGGAGAGCTACATTCGTTTGGCGAAAGAAATCATTTCGCGGAATCAGGCAGCGGATGTTCCAGCCGGAACATTGGACGCAGCCTTGCCCGCAACGACGTACGCTGAGGCGCCCACTGCTTCGGCGGATACGGGGGCAGCGGCCCAGGAGCTCCCGGCCGAGCCGGCGGCGACGGTCACGGTGCCGCAGGAACAAGGCGCAACCGTGGAGGAGATCCCGGCGCAGCCGGAGATGGATAAGTCGGCGTAGATTTATTTATATCGATGTAAATAGATCGATATATGTCGATGTAGTGCGAGAAGTCAAAACAAGCACGAGATCCTTCGACTTCGCAGGGAAGTTCGCAAAGCGAACTTCCTGCTTCACTCAGGATGACAAGAATTAAGGATGAAACGATGACGACGACAGCAGCAGAGCAGGCAGCGGCAACGGAGAAGACGGCGGCAGCGACGCCGACGGTTGCGAACGCACCGGAGAAAAGAAGAGCGTTGGGGCGGGGACTAGATTCGTTGCTGCCCGCGGGACCACGGGTGGTAAGTGCGACGGTGCCAGGAGCGCCAGCGGCGACGCTCCCACCCTTCGAAAAACGCGAAGGGTGGGGCACCCAGCAAACGGATGGGCGCGACGCCCGTCCCTCCATCGATTCGAGTGGGGCGCATGAAATCGTGCTGCCCGAGGTGCAGGCGCAGGCCGCGCGGAGAGCGCCCGCGCCACACGCGCCCGGCGAGAGTGTGGAGCAGATCCCGCTGGAGCGGGTCGACCAGAATCCTTATCAGACGCGGCGAAAGTTCGACGAGGATGCGCTCATCGATCTGACCGAATCGATCAAGGCCAACGGTGTGGTGCAGCCGATTGTGGTTCGGCAACGGGGCGAGCGTTATGTGCTGGTGGTGGGCGAACGGCGTCTGCGGGCGGCGAGTCGAGCCGGCAAGACGACGATTCCCGCAATTGTGCGCACGCTTTCAGACCAGCAGGCGGCGGAGATAACGCTGATTGAAAACCTGCAGCGCGAGGACTTGAACTGCCTGGAACAGGCCGAGGCCTTCGGAACCCTGAGCAAGGAGTTTGGCCTAACCCAGGAGCAGATCGGCAACCGCGTAGGGCTGTCGCGGGAGTCGGTCTCCAACTATATGCGGTTGCTGAAACTGCCGGGCCAAGTGCTGACGTATTTGCGTGACGGTTACCTGGGATTCAGCGAAGCGCGGGAGTTGATGGCGCTGCCGGACGATGCGGCGATTGAGAAACTGGCACGCGAAGCGGTGGAAAAGCATTGGTCATACTTCCTGCTGGTGGAGGCGGTGGAAGCCATCACGCTGAGGACGGACGTGCTTCCACAACCGGAGACGAGCCGGGCACGCTGGGTGGATCCGAATGTGCGGGCGGCGCAGCGGGAACTGGAAACGATTCTTGGGGTGCGAGTGCGCATCCGCGACCGGAAGGGAAAAGGGAGAATCGTGATCGAGTACGCGACGCTGGACGATTATGACCGCGTGGTGGGGATGCTGAAGGGGAAGACGAATCGTTAGGTGGGCTGGCCGAGAGGCGGCGGAGAGCAGACGATCCTCACGGTTTCGAGGCTGATCGTGATGACCTGACCTATCAAACGAAGAATATATTCCCGATCGTCTTCCCGATTTGGGTCGTTGGTGATGCCGCTCCGCTTGTCGGTCGAGACCTGGTATTGATCGATGACCCATTCCAAGGCGGAGCGATTGCCAAGGCGGTATTGGTAGGTTTCTGGCGGGATGCCGCTAAGAGTTAGGAACTGGTTGTAAATGAGCGAGGCCTTGTCCTTGCTCAGCTTCATTTTGGTGACGCGGTAGTCGAGTTTTTCGCCCGGTTTTTCTGTTTTTGTCAGCTTGTATGCGGGCTGTTGTTCGTAGTGGACGTGGATTTCGGCGAGGCGTTTCCCGGCCTTTGCGAGGGCGCGGAAAGCGTCGAGATTACTCATCTCCCCACCATTGTCATCCTGAGCGGAGTGGCCGGAACCGCTTTCGGTTCGGGCTGCGGAGTCGAAGGATCTCGTGCGTGCCTGCAACTTCGACCGGCTTGGAGGGGAATTTTCGCCAGTGCTTCCGTGGGTTCGTGCAGAGAATTCCTCGCTAGGCCAATGCTGGGTGCCAGCGGGCACGGGGTCCTTCGACTCGTTCTCATCTTGCTTCGCATGATGCGAACTTCGCTCAGGATGACAAGCCGAGACGAACGGAATGCGCGGCGGAGGTTGGCGGCGTAGCGCCCGCGGTACTCGGGGTGGTGCAGGACGGCGTAGATGTAGTGGAAGATGTCCCACTTTGTGATCGAGGGGTCGTGGTAGCGGGAGCGGAATTGTTCGAGGGCCCAATCGGTGATGTTCCGCGGCGGTTGGTGCCGTCTTCGGCGTAGGTGTAGAAGGGGAAGCACTGGGTCTGTCTTCCGCCGTAGTGGAGGCAAGCAATGCTATTCGCCATCTGTGCCGAGAACGGAATTTGCGCCTCATTGACGACCGCGATTAGACGATTCTCCGTTTCAGCCTCTTGGCCGGGCATCAAGCGGGGAAACTTCGCGGGCAAGAGTGCCCGCGCTACATTCCGAGTGCGCCTGTTGGCGCGGATCGTGTTCGCACCATAACCCCAGGGGCTTACGGCCTCCACCCCAGCAGGCCAAGATCGGGCCTGCCGGGGTCCTGGGCTATCGTATGCCGCCTCCTTCGACTTCGCTCAGGACAGGCTCTTCGGGGCTGGCGTTTGGCGAGGGCGCGGTCTTATTTCTGCCCACCAATGAAAGGTTCGGAATACATAGGTCCTTCGTTGGGAGTCGTCCGCGAAGCGGACGACTCCGCTGCCGCAGGATGACAAGTCGCGGAGAACCGCGCGCGGTGGACAAGGGACAGCAGCCGCGGGCGATACTGTGCTAGATTTGGGGCTTAGATGTGAGGTGGGTTATCCGCAGCTTGTCTCCAGCTTTGATCGCCCTCTTCTGTTGGCTTTCGTTTCCAGGATTCGCACAGCAGAGTCCTTCCCTTTCTCCCTCTTCTGCGCCGCAGGCCGCTGCGACGGCGGCAGGCGGGACCGCGGTTGCGCCACGCGCCGATCATCGCATCACGCTCGATGTGGTGGTAACCGACAAATCGGGGAAGCCTGTGGCCGGTTTGCAACAGCAGGACTTTACCGTTCTCGATGACAAGCATCCGACCGCGATTGTTGCTTTTCACGCAAGCGGCGAAACGAATAAAGCTGATTCGCCACTGCAAGGGATTGTGCTGGTGGATGCGGTGAACACTCCGTTCCAGGGTGTCGGCTATCAGCGGCAAGAGCTGGCGAAATTTCTGCGGCAGGATGGCGGCCAGCTTCCCATACCCATGTCGCTGATTTTCTTTACCGACGCTTCGGCGCAGATTCAACCGGTGGCTACACGCGATGGAAACGCTCTGGCCGAATCTCTGAATTCGAATCAGTCGGGCCTGCGTGTCATTGGCAGATCGCAGGGATTCTATGGGGCGACGGAGCGGGTTGAGATGTCCCTGCGCACGGTGGAAGAGCTGGCGACCTATGAGGCAAAACAACCCGGCAGAAAACTGGTGGTGTGGCTGAGTCCGGGATGGCCCCTGCTGTCCGGGCCGAATGTGAGTCTGACCGAGAAGGATCAGCAAGGACTCTTCAATACTATTGTCACGTTGTCAGACGAACTGCGCGAGGCCAGGGTCACGCTTTACAGCATCGATCCGCGAGGAGCGGAAGATGCGGCGAGCCCTAATCAGCTTTATTACCAGGAGTTCCTCAAAGGGGTGGGCGCGGCCGAGAAGGCACGGAGCGGCAACCTTGCGTTGCAAGTGCTCGCGGTGCAAAGCGGCGGGCGAGCTCTGACCTCGAGCAACGACATCGCGAACTCGATCAAGAGCTGTCTGGAAGACGCCAAGGCGTTTTACACGATTTCTTTTGATGCTGCTCCGGCGGATGGTCCGAACGAGTATCACAGCCTTCAGGTGAAGATCGGCAAAGCGGGACTTACCGCGCGAACGCGCACGGGATATTACGCCCAGCCTTACAGGCGGTAAGTGGCCGCTATCGGCGAGGTGCACAGGTCCTTCGTTGGGAGTCGTCCGCGAAAGCGGACGACTCCGCGGCCTCAGGATGACAAGGTAGAAAAAGCAGTAAAACGAGCATGCGTCTGACACTTATCCCACGTCTCGCAAAAACGGCGAGACGTGGGGCACCCCTGCGTCCTCAGGATGACGGCGGCGGGCGGAGCGTCTGGTCAAGATTTTCGACGGCCTGGTCTCACAGTGATTTTGTGAGGGTTGACGGAATGGCGAAAGTTCCGTCGACTACTTCAAGAAACGTCCTTTCTTCGCGGAGAATCAGACGCTTGCTTTGTGCCATGGCGAAATTCTCCATCGCTTCCTTGTCAGATTTCAAGCGGGCGCGGTAGGCCTCGTACGAGGCGAGGCTATCGAAGGAAATCAGGCCCCACGCCACATCGTTGGTACCTTCATGCGGAAGAAAGTAGCCGACGAGATGGCCGCCGCAGCGAGGAATGATGCGTCCCCAATTCTCGGCATACTTCCTGAACTCGTCCTTCTGGAAGGGATCGATCTGATAGCGAATGAAACAGGTGATCGTCATTGCTGTCCTCTGGTGGTTCGGTCTTGCCCTTCGATTCGCCCTGGCCCTGGGTGAGCCGCCACCAGAGCCGCGATGCGCGCAACGGCTTCCCGGCGGTTTATCGGCGTGCCCAAGGGCCGAGTCGGAACCATGAGGACTGATTATGCCGATGCGGAAACATCGATACTTCGTTTAATATCAAAGTATGAATGCAGGGACGGAACCGGAACTTGCGCTATCGAGGATTGCGGCCGCAATTGGGGAACCGGCGCGGGCGCGAATACTGTGCTGCCTGTTGGACGGCCGGGCACGAACCAGCACTGAACTGGCGGCGGTGGCTGAGGTCACGCCATCGACCGCCAGCGTCCATCTGAATCGACTGAAGGCCGAAAGTCTCGTCAAATTATTCGCGCAGGGCAAGCATCGCTACTACAGCCTGCAAGGAATGGAGGTCGCCAGGGCGCTTGAGGCACTGAGCGTCGTGGCGGGTAGTTCTGGCAGCAAGTTCGTGCCGAACACACCGAACTACCTGCTCGCCGCCCGTACTTGCTATGACCACATCGCCGGCACGTTAGGTGTTTTGCTCCACGACCGGTTAAAGGCGTCAGGGTGGCTTACCGCCGATTCGGACCAAGACGAAGATGGCTACGAGCTTACTCCAAAGGGAGTCAGAGGAACTTGAGGCGTTGGGGATTGATGTCGCCGAGACTCGGAGGTTGCGCCGCCGCTTTGCGTTTGCATGCCTGGATTGGAGCGAACGGCGTTGTCATCTGGGCGGGGCCGTCGGGGCAGCTCTGCTGGGAGTCGCGCTGAAAAGGAAGTGGCTGGTGCAGGATGCGGGCAGCAGAGCGCTCGCGGTTACAGGCCTGGGAAGGCGCGAAATGCTGAGTCGATTGGGCGTGCGAGTCTGAGGACTCGGCGGCTGGATGAAGGCGCAGCCCATGAGCCGAATACGCGGAGAGTCGCACGAGCGGGACGCTCGCGCCTACATTGATTCGAGTATTCGCGGGCGAGTCGCCCGCGGCCACATATTCCTCCGCTACGTTAGATTCTCGGTCTCGCGGGCGGGAGCACCCGCGCCACACCTGCGGGCGGCCCCCATAAAAGAAGGGCGCTCATGTGAGCGCCCTCAAGTATCCAGTGACAAAAATGGGTTCTCAGAATACAAGCCGGAAGCCGAACTGGCTGCTAAACGACTTGATCGCTGCCGCGTCGTAACCACTCACGCCTCCGAACTGGGCGTTACTGGGCCCGTTGCAGAAGGATTGTGGCGTGTTGAACGTCCCGTTAGGCGGCAGGCCTGCGGAAACGCTTTCTTCGTAGCTATTGCAGAAGTTCGCCCGATTGAACAGGTTGTAGAATTCCCAGTCAATGGCGAGCTTCACACGTTCGCCCAGCTTGAACGTCTTGTCAATGCGCAGGTCCGTTTCCACGTAGGGCTTGCCGGTCAAAGTGTTGGGCTTGATCATGGTGCAACCGGAAGTGGTGATGGGATCGGTAAGCGTACTGCCCTCACAAACCCGGTCAATCACAACCCGACCGTCACCGTCGAGGTCAGTGCCAGCCAGGAAGCTATAGGGACGGGCGCTGGCGGCCTGGAAAATGGGCGCCAGTCCGATCCCGTAGGGCAGCTGGAAGACACCGCTGAAAACGAACCGGCTGCGCTCGTCGAAGTTGGTGCGGTTGAATTCGTTGGGTTGGAACTGCTGTTCCGGTGTGACCGCCAGGCCGCTGCCGCCGTAGGAAGCTACGGGGAATCCGCCCCACGACCTCGACCAGGACAGGACGTAGCTGGCCTGGAACTGAATCCGCCGGCTGAGGCGCTTGCGCAACTGGAAGTCAATTCCGTCGTACATGGAGCGGTTGTTGGTGCTGTAGTCATAGATCTTGTTGAAACGTCCAGCACCGACGCCGCCAGCGTTGGTCGCCGCAAAGGCAAAATCCATCAAGCGCGTTCCTGCGCCTGCGACACAGCGCGGGTCGGAAAGGTTGCCGCCGAACGCCGGGTCACAAACGCTTCCGATGGTGGGATTCATGTTGAGCACTCGCTCTTCGTGGGTGCCCAGGATGTGGTGGTAGTCGACGGAGAGCGCATAATCAGGAGCCACTTGCCATGCGTAACCGAGGGACATTTGCTGAGACCATGGATCGGTGATCCTCGGATTAGTGATTCTTGGCGTCGCACCCACAGCCAGATCGGTGGTGGGCGGCGGGGGGACGGGTAGCGGATCCAGGCCGAAGCGGAAGGTGCAAATATTGACCGGCCCCGTACCGGTGTTGGCGCACGCCAATCCCGGCGGATTCGAGCCCGCCTGATCGAACACCGCCTGATAGATAGTGGGTTGGGACTGCTGGATCGACCAGAGCGTGATGTTCTGGAAGATCTGATCACGAGCGATGCCGTATCCGCCGCGGATCAGGTGTTTTGCGTTGCCGGTTACGTCCCAGGCAAATCCCAAGCGTGGCTGAAATTCCTTCATATCAGCAGTCGAACGGCTCAGATCGCCGGTGTTGCTAACGATCTGCGCGATTCGCTGTGCGCCAGGATCGCTGGAAGGAAAGGCGGGATCCGCCATGACCTGGCGCAGGTCCCAGATACCCTTGTTGCTGGTGGTCAAGCTGTTGCCGAGTTGGGATCTGAGGAAGTCGATGTTGGCATCCCAGCGCAGGCCAAGGTTCAACGTCAACCGAGGCGTGATTTTGTAGTCGTCCTGGTAATACAGACCCAATGAATGCCACGGAGGTTGGGCGGTGGAACCGCTGCCGCCATTAAGCAAGACCTCCTTCAGCGCACCGGGAGTCTGCAAGCCAGCCGGGTAGAGCCCACCACTTCCACCTGGAGCGGGACAGGAACCTGCCGCGATGCATTCCGGATTGTCCCAGAGAGTCAGGGTGTAACCGAGTTGGGAATAGAAGTACCCGCCCATCTTGGCAAAGTAAATCTCGCTTCCGCCAAACTTCATGTTGTGCTTGCCGTGAATCCAGGTGAAGTCGTCGCGGAGCTGATATTTCCGGATCAGGGTTTGCTGGGGGACGTTGGCATTGATGCCTACGTTCGATCCGTCGGCAAACGCGATGTTGGGGTTGACGGTCGTACCCCCGCCGATCAACGGGTAAGTGAAGTTATGAATGGGCGCGGCGGGAATGGCGTTGACCATGTCCTGGAAGTGCAGGTTGAGCGAGTTGACCTTGTTGGGGCCCAGGGTCCAGTTGTGGCCGAGGCTCAGGTCGTGGAAGTTATTGATGTCCGCGTTGGACTGCGTGCCGTCAGTGGTAAACACCGCACCTAATTGATCGTTGGGAGCAGTCCATTTTTGCCGACCGTATCGAAGGAAAGCATTTTGCCGGTTGTTGATCTCGTAGTCCAGCTTGATGGTCGCCAGATCATCGATATAAGGGGACGGCAGGGTCTTCACCGGGAACGCGTACGGTCCGCCGGGAAAGCTCTGGGTTTGGGCCGCGAACGATGTCAGATCTATGAAGCTGGGAGGATTGACAGTCAGGCTCCCGGGTTCACGCTTCTGCTCGAAGGCTCCAAAAAAGAAGAACTTGTCCTTCTTGACCGGACCACCGATGGAACCGCCGTAGTGATAGCGGTGCAGCAGCGGCTTAGGGCAGTTACTGGCCGAGATACCCGAATCTGAGCACCCCTTCAGGGTGAAGTAGTCGTTCTTGTTCAAGGCGCTGTTCTGAAACAGGCCGAAGAGCGAGCCATGCAGCGTGTTCGTGCCCGACTTGCTGATCACGTTGACAACCGCAGCCACGGAATGACCCGCCTCCGCGCTGTAGTGGTCGGTGAGAACGTTGAACTCCAGAATGCCTTCCATGGTGAAGTTCTGCACCAGTCCACCGACAACCAGATCTTTGTTGTCGCCACCATCCACGTTGGTGTCGACCTGGCGGCCATCACCGCCGTTGATGCTGATGTTGCCCACGCGGCTTTTCGTGGGATCAAATCCCTCGGCCTGCCGGACGCCGGGAATCAGCGTTTCCAGGCCAGAGAAATTGCGATCCAGAATGGGGAGAGAGGAAACTTCACTTTGCGAAACCGAGCCGACAACCTGAGAGCTGGAGATTTCGATCTGCGGAGGAGCTGAAGTAACTTCCACGAGTACGGTGGCGCCACCCGGTTTCAGGGTCTGATTCACGGTCAGCGACTGGCCGACTTGGAGAATGATTCCCTTTTGTTCGACCGTCGAAAAGCCCGCGGCTTTCACCCTCAGGTCGTAGTTTCCCGGGGGAAGCAGTTGCAGACTGTAGTCGCCGGTGTCGTTGGAAGTGGTGATGCGGGTGAAACCGGTAGCTGGATTCATGGCGGTGACCTCGGCCTTGGTCACGGCCGCACCCTGCGAGTCCAAGATTGTTCCACCGATGCTTCCGGTGATTGCTTGCGACCATAGGAATGCGAGAGGAAGAAGGAGAAACAGAGAGACGAGGACCAGTTTTTTCATGGAGCACTCCTTGCTACGACCGCTGGTGAATACGACATCTGGACAAAGGCGGCACGGCGAATACGCAAGTGAGCCGCCTCTCTGCCAGGGAACAATCGCGCACGGGTGATCGGGATCGGGGCTGGACTTTTTTCCCCCTGGCCGCAGTTCTCATCTTCGATAACACCGCTCTCCTGGAAACGCAGTGACTTCAATCACCGTCTGAAGTGAGGTCACTTCCTCTGCGAGACCAGCTCTGAATCTGACAGATTAGTTGTGACGCGAGGGACGAACCTGGGAAACTGTCTGCCGAGGGATGCTGCCGTCTGAAAACTGTCCACGGGTCGGGGCTTTGCAAGCGGACAGGATTCCACGTTTAGTCGTCAGTCATTGGCTGACGGTTTACCAGGGCCGACGGTTTACCGGTGTGTGGTTTGAGGGCCTGCCTCTTTTGTCGGAGGGGCGAAAGATTGCAGACCACGGATCCCAGCTGACGTGGCCGCGGCCAAAGACTCGCTACTGCTCTTTGAAGTCGGTGAAGGCGCCGACCTTATTCAAGGAAATGCGGAGACTGCAGAGTTTGGGGCCCATGTGGCCGAAACTGATGTCGAGTTGCTTGAGGGGCTGGCTGATCTGGCCGACTTCCATGGGAGCGCGGACGAGGTCCTGGTGTTCATCGTACTTGCTGCCGGCCGTGACATTCTTGTTCACGATCAGCGTCCAGTGATCGTTGCCCGGAATGACGTACATGCTATAGGCGCCGGGAGGAATTGGCGTGTTGCCCAGGGTGAAGACGGCGGTGCTGAACAAAAACATTGGAACCCCGCCGGGCGTCCAGATCTTGCCGTTGGAGAGTTTCTCACCCGGGGCGGCGGGAGAGTAGCGAACACTCAACTGTTGGCCATCGTCTAGAGTGCAAGATGTGGAGGCGGACTCCGGGCTGTCGGCGGCCGCGGCCAGCAGCGAGGCCAAGAGAGCCAAACAAAGGGCGCGGGGGAGCATGGGGAATCCTCCGGGTTGAGAGTGTACCGCGATTCCTGGGCTGGCGCAGGAGAAAGTCGGTTGGCTTCTGGCTTTTGGCTGTGGGGCTCGACAATCCCCCCAATTCCTTTACAGAACCCGGGTTCGCAAACCTTCAGCTCTCGGTTCTCAGATCTCAGTTCTCAGTGAACCCCCTACCTCCGCAGAAGCCCACTTTGGTAAGGAAGCAATCCCCCGTAAGCTGTAAGGCTTTCGGAGCCAGCGGAGTTGGCCTTCGGTGACGTTCTCAGGCAGGGAGGCGGTTGATAGCGTTGGGCCAGTCCGGAGGGAAGGGCCGGGCTTCAACTTATGGGCAAATCTACGCAGAAAATGAAGATTCTCTACGCCGAAGGTGACGCGGAAGTGCTTGCAGAACAGGCAGTTACCATTGAAAAAGCAGGGCATCATGTGACCCAGGCCACGGGCCGGAAACAGGTGGAGGAGGCATTGCGAACCGACGCTTTCGATCTGGTGGTGCTGGGGCCAACACTATCCAAGAACGACAGGCATCACTTGCCGTATATCGTGAAAAAGCACGAGGGCACCCGGGTGCTGGTGATGCACACGGATGGGGAACGGCATCCGTATGTCGATGCGAACCTGGATACGGGGAGGAGCATCGAGGCGTTGGTGGAAAAGATCGCCGCGCTGCACACTACGGCAAACCAAATTACGGCAAACCAGACTACGGCGAGCCAAGCTGCCAGGATCCGGACGAAGGAGACCGTGGCGCGGTAGTTGTGATGGGCTGGGCGGAAAACCCAGTTCTCGGTTCTCAGTTCTCAGTTCTTAGTTCTTAGTTCTCAGTTCCTAGTCCTCGGTTCTCGGTTTCTGTCTGGGCGGCTTTTGAGCCGCCCTTTCTTTTTTCCATTCGTAGTAACCAATCAGAATACGAATCCAGATGGTATATAGGTGGGAGCAATTGCGGAATTGCGCCCTAAAGATCATGTTGACGGTGGTGCCGAGCGGCTCAAGTGGAAAGAGACCGCGTTGAGGCGGTGACGAATCAAGGGAGTAATTGTGGGAGGAAGGCCACGGCGAGCGGCGATTTCTAGGTGGCACTACCGTGTCACGAGTGGAGAAGTGGCCAAGTAGAATGGTCGGCTGGCCAATCTGGCAGGAGACTTCCGAGATGCCCAAGCAAACTGACGGAAACGAAGCGGCAAAGACAATATACGTAACTTCGACGGGATTGCCACTCTCGTTTGACCTGGAGTGGCCGTTTCACAAATCGACTTCGGGGGCGGACTTTTGGGTGCTGCATGCGGACATTAGGCTGGAGAATTCGAGCGGGCTGCATGCGCCGGTGGCGGTGAATATGTCGGAGACGGTGCGCGAGGTAATTCCCTCGCTCGAACCCAAGGATGCGCTGGCACCGGTAATCAATGCGCTGCGCAAGGAAGTGGACCGGCGGCAAGTGGAGTTTGTGAAGTCGGGAAAGCTGGTGCCAGTGCAGTTTTCCAGCCGGCATTACGACTTCAAACGCAACAAGTGGGTATTTGGCAAGGCCAGCGATGAGGAGATGGTAAAGCTGGTGGAGCGAAAGACGTACTGGCAGAAGCGGCTAGTGGGTGGAACGGTTTGGCTGGGCGATCCGGCGGAAGCGCTTTATGTGGAGACGACTGTTGCGCACGTGCTGGAAGTGGCGCAAAGTCTGGCGAAGCAGGGAATTATGACGCTGGAGGGAGAGTGGGCGTCGGCGAATCCGTCATTGATGGCGCAGGCGGAGAGGTTTGAGGGAGAGATGCGAGTGGCGCTGCTGGAGCTAGAGAAAAAGCACGCCTTCGAGAGAGGGTAGGTCTTGTCAGCGCGGGCGCGCCGGTGATTGCTTCACTGGTTCATGACCGCGTCGATGGTCTGGAAGAGCTGGTTGATATCGGTGACTTCGACGAACGGTTTTCCTTTGCTGGAGACGACGTAGATGGTCGGCGTTTGATGAACGCCGAGATGAATGCCGAGGTCGCGTTCGGCGGCAACTTCAGCGGCAAACTTGCCCTGAGGATCGATTACAAAGGGTAGATCCACTTTGTGGTCGGCGGCAAACTTATCGCCAAATTGGCGCAGGTTGCCGGGAATGATTTCCGTCTGGTGCTGGAAGATGTAGTCGCGGAATTCGAGGCCAAGCTGCCTGGAGTGAGAGTCGAAGTAGTGGGCCATGATGGCGGCATCCATCGACCAGGGATGCATGCGGCCCAAGGGGAAGTCGTGGCGAACCACGGGGATTTTATAGTTCCTGGAAGCTTGCTGAACGATGGGAGCGGAACGGCGGCACTGCGGGCATTCCAGGTCTTCAAAGACCACGATGGCGACCTGTGAGCCTTTTGGGGGGCGGAGGGCAGGGTCGACGGTTTGGGCGGACGCGAGGGAAGCGAGCGAAGACAATAAGATTGCGAGAAGTGGCAGGTGCTTTTTCATAGGTTATTGGATGCGCCAAAGCCGGGGGGCTGAATTTCGGCTCGAACCCTATGTTAACTGAAACCGGGCCGGATTTTAAGGCGTCATAACAGGCGCAGTTGGCGGCGCTCGAGGGCCAGGAGCTTTTCTTTGATGGGGAGGCCGCCGCCGTAGCCGGTTAGTTTTCCGTTGCTGCCGATCACGCGGTGGCAGGGAATGATGATGGCGATGGGATTGGAGCCATTGGCCAGAGCCCACGGCACGCGAGGCGTTTGGATTGCCGATGCGGCGAGCGAGTTCGCCATAAGAGATGGTTCCGCCGTAGGGGATTTCGCACAGGTGGCGCCAGACTTCCAGTTGAAAGGGTGTACCCTGCGGGGCGAGCGGAAGATCAAATTGTTCGAGCTTGCCGGAAAAATAGGCGCGAAGCTGGCGGATGGTTTCTTTTAAGATTTTGGCGGTTGGCGCTGGGTGGCTCGTGTTTTTCTTCCCGGATACGAATTCGAGGCGCTGCAGTGCCTCATCGTCGGCAGCCAGGCGCAGCAGACCGGCCGGACTCTCTATCTCGGCGATTGAGATTGTGCCTGCTTGGATCTTCATTGGTTTCCCAACCTGATTCTAACCACAGAGGACACAGTGGGCACAGAGGTTTCCTAGACGACGGCGGGGGAACGCCTGCGCGATTGAATTTCGATGTAGACATTTACCAGGGAGACGGCAGCAGGCGTCACGCCCGGGATGCGCGAGGCGTGGGCCAGGGTGTGTGGACGGATTTTCAGCAGCTTCTCTTGCATTTCACGGGAGAGTCCGCTGACGGCACTGTAGTCAAACCAGTCAGGAATGGTTCGCTGCTCGGCTTTCTTGAGACGCTCGATGGCGCGCTGCTGTTGCAGGAGATAGCCTTCGTACTTGATTTCGGTTTCGACGGACTTGAGTTCGTTGCGGACTTCCGAGGAAATATCAACCACAGAGGGCACGGAGGACACCGAGGAACTTCGACGGTTGAAGAATTCCGGCGCAAGATCGCGCAATGCTGGGGCAAGATGCTCGATGGTGATTTCGGGGCGCTTGAGAAGCTGGGCGATGGGCTGGCCGAGGGCGGAAGAGAGGCTGTTGACCGCCTCTTCGTTAGCACAAAAGGGGTGCTCGCCTCGCGCCCTATTGTTCGAGTCGCCTCGCGCCCTATTGTTCGAGTCGCCATGCGACTCGAACGGCGCGGTGGCTCGCCCAGGTTCTTCGTCGCCAAAAGCAGGCTCCTCAGAATGACAAGAGGTTGAGGGCGGAGGCAGAAAGCGGATCATTTCCAGCATTTCTAGGGTTAGTTTCGTTTTCCCCAGGAACTGTTTCAACGTTTCAAGGCGCTGCTGCTTGGCGTGGAAATCTGTCCAGGCGGCGTCGGAGATGAGGCCGATGCGGCGGCCGTGCGGAGTGAGGCGGCGGTCGGCGTTGTCGACGCGCAGGTGCAGGCGGAACTCGGCGCGCGAGGTGAACATGCGGTAGGGTTCGTTGGTGCCCTTGGAGATTAGAGTCGTCGATCAGGATGGCGGTGTAGGCTTCGGTGCGATCGAGGATGAGCGGCGGTTCGATTCTTCACTTTCAGCGCAGCGTTGATGCCCGCCATCAGGCCCTGGCAGGCGGCTTCCTCGTAGCCGGAGGTTCCGTTGATCTGTCCGGCGAGGAAAAGACCGGCAATTTTCTTGGTTTCGAGGGTGCGTTCGAGCTCGGTGGAATCGATGGCATCGTATTCAATGGCGTAGCCGGGGCGAAGCATTTCGGCGGTTTCGAGGCCAGGGATGGTCTTGAGAATCGCGAGCTGGACTTCGACCGGAAGCGAAGTGCTCATGCCATTGACGTAGATTTCGTGGGTGTTCAGGCCCTCGGGTTCGAGAAAAAGCTGATGCGTGTCTTTGTCGGGGAACTTGACGATCTTGTCTTCGATCGAAGGGCAATACCGTGGGCCGATGGATTTGATCTGACCGCTATACATCGGAGAACGGTGGACGTTTTCGCGAATGATGCGGTGGGTTTCGGGGGTGGTCCAGGCCAGGTAACAGGGGACTTGGGAGTCGTGATGCGTGACCCGCTTGGTGCGGAAGCTGAAGGGCGTAGGATCGGCGTCGCCGGGCTGTTCTTGAAAGCGCGACCAGTCGATCGAGCGGCCATCGAGGCGCGGAGGCGTGCCGGTCTTGAGACGGCACCCACGCAGGCCAAGTTGCTTGAGGGCCTCGCCGAGAAGAACGGCGTTGGGTTCGCCTGACCGTCCGGCGGGATATTGCTGCTCGCCGCAGTGAATGAGGCCGTTGAGAAATGTTCCGGTGGTGATAATGACAGCGTGCGCGCCGACGGTGCGGCCGTCGCGGAGGCGAACGCCGCGGATGGTGCGACTGGCCGAGCTTTGCTCGGCCGGACGGCCGAGGGCGGCCGTCCCCACGTGATCTGTGCAGTCCTCGAGAATCAGATCGGCCACTTCGGCTTGCTTGATTTTCAGGTTGGGCTGGGATTCGAGGACTTCGCGCATCTTCAGGCGATAGGCCTGCTTATCGCACTGGGCACGCGGAGACCAGACGGCTGGGCCGCGCGAAGTGTTAAGCAGGCGAAACTGGATGCCTACGGCGTCGGTGATTTCGCCCATGATGCCGCCGAGAGCGTCGACTTCGCGAACGAGATGACCTTTGGCGATGCCGCCGATGGCGGGATTGCAGGACATCTGGGCGATAAGATCGACATTGAGCGTGAAGAGGGCGGTCTTCAGGCCCATGCGGGCGGCGGCCATGGCGGCTTCACATCCTGCGTGGCCGGCGCCGACGACGACTACGTCGAATTGTTCGGTGAACTGCATTTGCGCTAAAACCATCACCATTCTAGCAATTGGAGGTAGAATCTGGCTGCGTCCGAAGTTTTCCCCAGGAACACCCGCATGGATATGCCCTTGGAAGCCGCGGGCTCGGCAAAATCGCGCTCGTTGCGTAGGTTGGGAATTGCCTGGGTTTTATTGGCTCTCGCGCTGGCGGTCCACGTGACTGATGAAGCACTGACCGGCTTCCTTTCGGTTTACAACTCAACGGTTCTGGCACTGCGCGCGAAGTTTGGCTTCTGGCCAATGCCGACGTTTGGATTTCGAGAATGGCTCGGAGGGCTAACTCTTGGAATCCTGCTTTTGCTGGCATTATCGCCATTCGCTTTTCGAGGCTCGCGCTGGATTCGGCCGCTGTTTTATTTCGTGGCCATCGTGGCGGGGATTCTCAATGCTTTGGGACATACGTTGGGGACGATCCTTGGTCACACCGTAGGCACGGTACAGTTTCCGCGACCGGCACCGGGGTTTTATTCGTCGCCTTTGCTCTTTACTGCGGCGGTCTATGGGCTGGTGCAGTTGCGGAGGACGCAATAGGAATCAGTCGCCCTAGGGGCGACCGCACAGCCCCTTCGGCTCCGCTAAGGGCAGGCTTGGGCGGCTGTCCCCACGCAAACTGTGCTCCTGAATCGCCCTCAAAAGTATGGTCCGCGCCAGCGTTAAAACTGCACTCCGCCGATATCGGTGAACGTGGCTTCCTGCCAGTCTGGCGACGGGAAATACCAATTGCTGGCGCCAGCTTCGTGGTTGTTGCCGCCTGCGCCGTAGGGGACGGTGGGAGAACGCCAATAGTCCATTCCCATTTGAAGCAGCGCGCCGGGAGAAATCTTGACGCGAGCTTTCACGGTGCAACCTTCCACCTGGCCGGAAGGGAGCGCGGCGCGCGGCGAAGGGCTCCAGAAATGCCAGATGCGATCCGGTCGCTGGCCGACGTGCAGCACAACCGCGTGATTGCGCAGATCGTAACTTAGAAGATCAGACGCGAGGGGCAGCGGTTCATGATAGTCGTGGCCGCCGAACCAGGGATTGCGCAGATAGAGTCCACCGCTTACACGGCCTTCGTCATCGTTGAGGATCACATCCCTGCCATCCGCGCGGCAGGAGAGTTGAGTCCAGGCAACCTCCACTTGGGCAGATTCGTGGCCACGAAGTCGCGTGTCGGCGATGGCAATGCCCCAGAGTCGTGCCGACGTAAAATTTGCCGGGCGTGGCACGGGGTTGACATAGCCTGCCTTATAGCTGACCTCCTCCGGGATGCGTGGGTCGTTCACGACTGCAAACGCGAACGGACTAGTAGCGGTTCCCGAAGGAGTGACAACGGTGAGGTTGGCGGTGGAAACTTTGTGGGGCACGATCAGCACAATATCCTGTGCAGAGAAAATCTTGAAAACGGCATTGGCGGCGCCGAAGAGAACTGCAGAAGCATCGTGGAGATTCCGGCCGCGGATTTCGATGCGAGTCCCTTCCGGGCCGGAGGCCGGCGAGATGCTAACAATCTCCGGAGGAGGGCTCTGGGCAACAAGGACGCTTTGCGTGCACACACTTAGAAGCAGCGCGAGCCGGCAGGAGCTCCGGACGCAGACGGGTGACTTCCCACCTGCGCAGGGTGTTTGGTACAATCCCGGCATTCTTCACCAGCTCTAACCTATTGCTGTGGAAACGAAAACATCAGTGACGGACATCACATAAAGTTACAGATATCACTCTTAGACTGATCTGTTTCAGGGAGGCTCCCTCATGACCGGCAAAGAATTCTTACAGCAACTCGATACGCGCCTTTCGAACTATAACCTGCTGTGTCATCCCTTCTATGAGGCGTGGAACGAAGGAGAGTTGACGCCCGAAGACCTGCGGGAATACGCGCAGGATTATTACGACCATGTGCGAGCCTTCCCGACGTACCTGGCGGAGCTGGGCATCCGGCTGGACGAAGGGGAGTTGCGGCAAGCAGTGCTGGCCAACATGGCGGCTGAGAAAGGTTGGGAGGATGGAGCGCAAGAGGAGGCGGTACCGCACTCCGAATTGTGGCTCGATTTCGCCGAAGGCATGGGGGCACGCCGCGACCTGCGCGGGCATACGCCGGCGCCGGGAGTTACGGAGCTAATGAGGCTCTTCCATTCCCTGGCAAGTGACGCGATGCCGGCAGAGGCGCTGGCGGCGTTTTACGCCTACGAGTCACAGGTGCCCCGATTGGCCAAGGTAAAGGCACGCGGACTGCGGGAGCTTTATGGTGCCGACGATCGAACCTGCGCCTATTTCACGTTGCACATCACCGCAGATGTCCATCACACTCGGGTGTGGAGGGAACAACTGGAAAAGCTGATCGATAGCACCCCCGAGGCGGCCGAGCCGGCGCTGGCGGCGGGGGAGAAAGCGGCGGCGGCGCTTTGGCGCGTGCTGGATGGCATGCAGGAAAAGAGGATGGTGATGGCAGCGTAGACGTGCGAGGTAGCTTCGTGCTCAGTCGGGGCGGATGAAGCCTCAGGATTTTGGAGCCTACGATTCGATAGAATCGTAGGCTCTTTTCTTGTACGGGAGAGATGCATGGCGAAAGTGATGCCCATCGGTGCGCGGGGCGAGGCGGAAGAAACGGTCGAGTTCCAGCACACGCTGACGGCGCACCATCCCGAGTTGCCTCCGGTTTATTCCACGCCAGACATGATCCGGTTGATGGAGACGGCTGCGTTCCACGCACTGCAGTCTCATTGCGAGGGTGATGAAATCACGGTGGGAACGTCAATCAATATAGAGCACCGCGCGGCCAGTGGAATCGGGGCGCGAATCAAGGTGGAGGCGGTCTTGGAAGCTTTCGACGGGCGGTTCTACACAGTGCGGGTGACGGCGCGTGATGATATTCAGGAGATCGGACGTGGAACGGTGGGGCGGGCGGTGGTGAGCATGGGAAAATTCTTGGAGAAGATGAAGAAGGAAAGTCGTTAGTCGTTAGTCGTCAGTCATTCGTCGTTGGCAAAAGCACAGCCGAGCTGCGCCCGGCTTGGCCCCAGATGGTCCTCTGACGGAGACTGAACGAGACACTGAACGGTGGAATCGGCAGGTCAAGAAGCTACACGCTATGATTCGAGATCCCCAGGCAGCGAAGCGTGCCCTTGCATCGATGAATGATGCGCACAGACTACTCATGGACTCTTTGACGCTCGTCAAATCAACTTGCTCAGAGAACGAGTACAAAGAGTATCAGGCAGGGATGGCCCAGGTTCTCGGGCGGCTGTTTTTTCTCGTGATGGAACCGATCTACCGCCAGCACCCTTCCCTCGCTCCCCCTGACACGCCGCCCGAATTTATGGAAGTGTGGGACAAAGGCGGTTTGCCTATGTTAGCGAAAGCTGAATCGAAGGCGGAGCGCTTTCGCCGAATGCATCGAGGCGGGGAAATCCTGCTTTTGCCGAATGCGTGGGATGCGGCGAGCGCGAGAATCTTCGAGCAGGCGGAATTTGGCGCAATTGCGACCACCAGCGCTGGAATCGCCTTCAGCCTGGGATATCCGGATGGACAGCGCATTTCGCGCGAGGAAATGCTGGGCGTCGTGGAGCGCGTGGCGGCAGCGGTCAAGGTTCCTGTAACTGCGGATGTGGAGGCAGGATACGGCAATCGCCCGGAAGATGCGGCGCACACGGCACGGAGCGTGATCGAGGCGGGAGCTGTAGGGATGAACCTGGAGGACGCGACGAGGGATCAAGGGGCTCCTCTGGTGGAACTGAGCCTGCAGCTCGAAAAGATAGCGGCCGTGAAAGAAGCAGGGCGGGCGGCAGGGGTTCCCCTGGTGTTGAACGCCAGGACTGACGTTTTTCTACTGGAAGTTGGCCCGGTAGAAACACGTTATGACGAAGCGGTGCGGCGCATGGCGGCGTTTCGAGATGCGGGAGCGGATTGTGTGTTTGCTCCCGGAGTGTACGACAGGGAAACGATTGGCCGGCTAGTGAAAGATTTGGGATGCCCGGTGAACATTTTGGCTGGACCGGTGTGTCCACCGGTCCCGGAATTACAAGCCCTTGGAGTGGCTCGGGTAAGTCTGGGATCGTGGGCCATGCGTACCACGCTTGGTCTGGTGCAAAGGATTTCGAAAGAACTGAGAAGCAGCGGAACCTACAAAAGTCTGTTCGACGCGCCTTCGTTTGCCGAGGTCAACCGGCTGATGGAGTGAGCGCCCTGGGCGTCCGCCAAGAACCCCTTCGCGCAAACCAGATGTAGGATGGAAGCGTGCAAACACTGGCGCAGAAGGTGTTTTCCCACATCCGGCAGCAGGACCTGCTCAAGCCTGGAGACCGGGTGGGGGCTGCAGTTTCGGGCGGAGCAGATTCCGTGGCGCTGCTTCGGCTGTTTCTGGAGCTGCGCAAAGAGCTGGGAGTCGTTCTGTCGGTCGTGCATTTCAACCACAAGTTGCGAGGCGCAGAGGCGGATCGGGACGAAAACTTTGTCGCCAAACTGGCGCGACAGCACAAGCTTGAGTTCCATTGTGGGTGCGGCGACGTGGCCGCTTTTGCCGCCGAGCAGCACATTGGCCTGGAAGCTGGCGCGCGGAGGCTGCGCTACGCTTATTTCCGGAGCTTGCTCTCAAAGGGCGGAGTGAACCGCATCGCTACCGCTCACACACTTGATGACCAGGCGGAAACGGTGCTGCTCCGGCTCGCCCGAGGAGCTGGGACACGGGGTTTAGCGGGGATTTATCCCCGGCTGTGGCTGGAGCGGAATGAGGAAGAAAGTTCCGAGGAAGGTACTGCGAGCGGAAAGAAAAATCAGTTCTCAGTTACCGGTTCTCAGTCCTCAGATCGAGCCGCGATTATCCGCCCGCTGCTGGCGATCAGGAGGAAGGAACTGGAAGCCTACCTAGCGGATATGGGACAAGGTTGGCGGGAGGATGCGAGTAATCGCGATCTAAGGCATGCGCGCAACCGGGTGCGGCATGGCATCATGCCGCGACTGGAGCAGAATCTCAATCCTGCGGCAATGGACGCGCTGGCGGAAACGGCGGAGATTGCGCGGGCGGAAGAGGACTACTGGCGGAGCGAGGTTGCGAAGGTTTTGCCCCGGTTAACCGACGCGGGCGAAAGCGGCAGGCTAAGTCTGAGCATGCTGGCGCGATTGCCCCTGGCTTTGCAGCGGCGGGTGATTCGAGAAGCTGCGGAACAGATTGGGCTGAGGCTGGAATTCCGGCAGGTAGAGGAGATTCGGGAAGGAAAAGCTGCAAGGGTAGTGCTGCCGGACGGGTGGCTGGCAGTGCAAGAAAGAGGTCGGCTGCAATTTGAACGTGGAGTTCCGGCAGCGAAGGCAGATTATGATTACAGTCTCAGCGTGCCGGGACGGATTGAGGTCTTGGAGACGGGTACGGTTTTTGAGGCGCTGGTAGTATCTGAAGGCGCGGGGTCAGAGTATAATCCCGATCATTTCTTTGACCCGGCGCGATTGAGTGGAGAATTGCGGATACGGAACTGGCGAGCGGGAGACCGCTTTTGGCCCGCGCACACCAAGGCCCCAAGAAAGATCAAAGACCTGCTGCGGGAACGGCAGGTGGAAAGAGCGGAGCGGAAGGCCTGGCCAGTGGTGCTGTGCGCGGACCAGATTGTGTGGGTTCGCGGATTTCCCGCTCCCGCGAAGCTGCGGGTGGAAGAGCGGTGGAGGCGGGCGATCGTTATCCGCGAATCGCCTTTGGGCGAAGCGCGAGAAGCCGGACGAAAAACATGAATCAGATCACAAAGCCCTGTCAGTTACGCGTGGTGATCTCAACCGAGCAAGTACAGAAGCGGGTGCGGGAAATGGCACGGCAGATTTCCGACGATTATCGTGAGCGCACCATTCACACACTGGGAATCCTGGAGAACGGATTCATGTTCATGGCTGACCTGGTGCGTGCCCTGGAAACACCCGTCATCTGTCAATTCATCAAGCCGCGCTACCGCCAGCAGCCAGGCAACGGGTTCGGGGAAGAGGGCCCCATGGAAATCTTCTTCAGCCACGACTCCGACATTCGAGGCCACCACGTGCTGCTGGTGGAGGGGCTGGTGCATTCCGGAGTCACCAGCGATTTTCTGATGAGCGATCTTAGGGCAAGAGGAGCGGCTTCGGTAAAATTGGCCACCCTGTTGGATCGGCAGGCGGCGCGCCGAGTCCAGTTACAGCCGGATTATTTTGGGTTTCTGGTTGACGAGGCGTATCTGGTGGGCTACGGACTGGGATCTCCGGAGCAAACCAATCGCAACCTTTCCTATGTTGCTTCTTCGGTATAAGGGCTTCGGCACAATGACCGCAAGTTTAGGCGGATTCGTGACTTAGGTTACTCAAGGAACTCCGCCCATTTTCTTGCGGGAGGGTTTAGAATGTGATCCTGGCAATTTGCCCCATCCAAACGGGGTGAGCTGCATCTAATGCAGTGTAGCCCTAGCTGGTTGCTTTTCAAGTAAGGTGTTGTTTCTTCAGGAGTTCTAAGTGAATTCGACGGTTAAGACGGTAGTGTTTTGGGTAGTGATTTTGCTCTCTGCGGTCCTGCTCTTCGAAGTGGTGAGAGCGGGGAGCTCGGGGCAAAAAGACGCCGAGATTAATTTTTCGCAATTCATGACCGACGTTGACCAGGGCAACGTACGCGAGGTCACGATCACGGGCATGGAAGTGCGCGGCAAACACCGCAACGATAATTCATCCTTCCATACCACGGTCCCGGCAAATTATCCGGACATGATCAAGACGCTGCGCGACAAGGGCGTAAACATCAATATCCGCGACATCAGCAACGGCAGCTGGCCGCTGCAATTACTGGGAACTTGGGCCCCGCTGGTGCTGCTGGCGGCGTTGTGGTTTTTCATGATCCGCCAGATGCAGACGGGCGGAAACAAGGCGCTTTCGTTCGGCAAGAGCCGGGCGCGCCTGCTCTCGATGCAGCAGAAAAAGGTCACGTTCAAGGACGTGGCCGGCGTGGATGAGGCCAAAGAAGAGCTGAAAGAGATTATCGAGTTCCTGCGCGAGGCGCAAAAGTTCCAGAAACTGGGCGGACGAATTCCCAAGGGCGTGCTGCTGGTGGGACCTCCGGGAACGGGCAAGACGTTGCTGGCGCGGGCGGTGGCGGGAGAAGCCAACGTGCCATTCTTCTCAATCTCGGGCTCGGACTTTGTGGAGATGTTTGTGGGCGTCGGGGCGAGCCGGGTGCGGGATCTGTTCGAGCAGGGCAAGAAGAATGCCCCCTGCATCATCTTCATCGATGAGATTGACGCGGTCGGACGCCATCGCGGCGCTGGCCTGGGCGGCGGACACGACGAGCGCGAACAAACTTTGAACCAGTTGCTGGTCGAAATGGATGGGTTCGAGTCGAACGAAGGCGTGATCCTCATGGCGGCAACGAACCGGCCAGACGTGCTTGATCCGGCATTGTTGCGTCCCGGACGGTTTGACCGGCGCGTAGTCGTGAGCCGGCCAGATGTACGCGGACGGGAAGAGATTCTGCGAGTTCACACCCGCAAGATTCCGTTAGCCGATGATGTGGATCTTTCGGTCTTGGCGCGCGGCACCCCTGGATTCTCCGGTGCTGACCTGGCCAACATGGTCAATGAAGCGGCTTTGGCAGCGGCACGGCAGAATCGCAAAGCTGTGCTGATGTACGACTTCGAGCTGGCCAAAGACAAAGTCCTGATGGGAGTGGAGCGCAAGTCGCTGCTCCTATCGGAAGAAGAAAAGCGGAATACGGCATTCCATGAAGCCGGACATGCGCTAGTGGCGGCGAAACTGCCGAACTCTGATCCGTTGCACAAGGTCACTATCATTCCGCGTGGCATGGCGCTGGGCGTGACCATGCAGCTTCCGATCGACGACCGGCACAACTATTACAAGAACTATCTGGAGACGGAGATCGCGATCCTGATGGGTGGGCGTCTGGCGGAGGAGCTGTTCCTGAGCCAGATGAGCACGGGCGCAGGTAATGACATTGAGCGGGCCACGGAGTTGGCCCGCAAGATGGTCTGCGAGTGGGGTATGAGTGATCTGGGCCCGCTGACTTTCGGGAAGAAAGAAGAGCAGATCTTCCTGGGCCGCGAAATCGCGCAGCACCGCGACTACAGCGAAGATACCGCGATCAAGATTGACCAGGAAGTGCGCAAGCTCGTGAACAACGGCTACAACACGGCCAAGGGAGTTCTCTCCGAAAACCGGGACACGCTGGTCAGAATCGCGAACGCCCTGATTGAACGTGAAGTGCTGGACGCTTCGGAGATCAAGATGCTGGTCGAAGGACAGGAACTGCCGAAGATCGTGCCTCCGCCGAAGTCGGACGACGGAGTGCAGCAGGTGATCAAGCCGGAACCGGGCCGCGCCCCGGCCAAGGGCGGCGAGAGACCGGCGACGGCGTAAGCAGGTTGTTCGAGTTTCAGATCTCACTGGGCGGCCTAAGGGCCGCCCGTTTTGTTCTCCGGAAAGTGGCGTTTGCTAGCGGTTCACCAGGCCGATCATCTGCTCCGGATAGCGCAACCCGGCAGCGGTACCGACCGGGAAAGCCTCATCGATTCGGCGGAGATCACTTGCTGTGAGACTCATGTCGAGCGCGCCGATATTCTCTTCCAGATATTTCCGCCGCTTGGTGCCGGGGATCGGCACAATGTCTTCGCCTTGAGCCAACACCCAGGCCAGCGCCAGCTGTGCAGGTTTGCATTTCTTTTCGGTTGCAATTTCTTCGACGCGGCGGACCAGATCAAGATTTTTTTGAAAATTCTCTCCCTGGAATCGCGGAGAAAAGCGGCGATAGTCGTCGGGGGCAAGATCATCGAAAGTTTTGAACTGCCCGGTGAGGAAACCCCGGCCCAGCGGGCTGTAGGCAACGAATCCGATGCCCAGCTCGCGGCAGGTGGCGAGGATTTCGTTCTCGGGACCGCGCGTCCACAGGGAATATTCGGTTTGCAAAGCTGCGATGGGATGAACTATGACGGCGCGGCGGAGAGTTTGTGCGCTGGCCTCGGATAGCCCGAGATAACGCACTTTGCCTTCCTTAATCAGTCGCGCCATGGCGCCCACGGTTTCTTCAATCGGCGTGTCGGGATCGACCCGGTGCTGATAGTAAAGATCGATGGTCTCGAAACCCAGGCGGCGCAGGCTGCCTTCGCAGGACTGGCGGACATATTCCGGCTTGCCGCTGACCCCGCGTAGCTGCGGATTCTTGGGATCGCGGACGATACCAAACTTGGTGGCGATGACAATCCCCTCGCGCCTACCCTTGATCGCCTTGCCGACCAATTCTTCATTCTTGTAGGGGCCGTAGACGTCGGCGGTGTCGAGAAAGTTGATGCCCAGCTCGAGGGCGCGATGAATGGTGGCGATGGATTCATCGTCGTCGCGTCCGCTGTAGAACTCCGACATGCCCATGCAGCCGAGGCCGAGGGCGGAAACGGTAAGACCGCTGCGTCCGAGCTGGCGAGTTTTCATGGCAGGTGCTCCTGAGTAGGAGGATTACCTTGCTAGATGCGTGAGCTAGTAAGGCCGACGCTAAGAAAATCAGCGAACTACCCGGATGAGGGGTTTGCCCGCGGGCAGAACTTCGCCGATTACCACAGCTGGAACGCCTGCGGTACGCAATGCTTCATTCAGATCGGCGGCGTGTGCCGCTGCAACGGAGATCAGTAATCCACCGGCAGTTTGCGGATCGAAGAGCATGGTCTTGAGTTCGTCGCTGATGCCGTCTTCGTATTCGACCACACATTCCGCGAATTCGCGGTTGGCTTTAAGGCCGCCGGGAATGTGCCCGGCGCGAACGCAGTCGAGGGCGCCTTCCAGCAGAGGAATCTGATTCGCATGCAAACGGAGCGAGACGTTCGAGGCAAGCGCAATTTCGCGGGCATGTCCGATGAGGCCGAAGCCGGTGACGTCAGTCATGGCGTGGACGGAAAATCGGTTGTTGGCCATTGGCCGTTCGATGCTAGCCGAGCCCCGCTCGGCCTGGACGGGCGAGACGCCCGTCCCTACACGACCAGTAATGATTTCAGCAGCGTGCCCGTTCAACGTGGTCATCGCGGTCACAGCGGCATCGATCCAAGACGGCTTCGCGGCTTCCTTTTTAATCGCAGTCGAAATCACTCCAGTGCCGAGGGCTTTGGTGAACAGCAGTTTATCTCCAGGCTTAGCTCCGGCGTTGGCGAGCACGCGCGCCGGGTCGATCAAGCCGGTCACCGAATATCCAAATTTGGTTTCGTCGTCGCGGATGCTGTGGCCGCCGATTACGGTGCAATTGGCTTCCATCATCTTGGAGAGGCCGCCCGCGAGAATGCGTTCAAGGACTTCAAGATCGCCTTTCTCGGGAAAACAGACGAGGGCAAGTGAAGTGAGGGGCGTACCGCCCATGGCGTAAATGTCGCTGAGAGCGTTCGTGGCGGCGATCTGGCCGAAGACGTAAGGATCGTCGACGATAGGCGTGAAAAAATCTACGGTCTGCACAAGCGCGGTCGAGGGGCTGATTTGATACACCCCGGCGTCGTCGGCGTGATCGAAGCCGACCAGAACATTCGGGTCATGTTGCCGGGCTAATTTCCCAAGCACCGTGTCCAGCGCCGCCGGACTCAGCTTGGAAGCTCAACCCGCGGCTTTGACGGACTCGGTCAGCCGGAATGGTTTGGTTTCTGGCATGGGGTCATTGTAAAGGACTTCACACCTTCACGGATTCACGCGGATTGGCTCGGATAGAACAAGGGCTTTTCTCATCCGGTACCCGTCGCGACTCGAAGTTACTTCAGGGTGACGTTCATCACCTGGAGTTCGGGATATTCGTGGTTCCAGTCAGTGCTCACATGCTCGAAGATCAGGCGGAAGGGTTTGTTTTGTCCGGGGGCGAGGGGAGAAACGCCGAGGTCAACCGCCTCGGGATAGGGGCCAGAGGTTTGAAGAATGCGCAATGGGATGTCTTCCGCTTGGGCGACTTGCCCGAGCGAGTCTTTAAAAGTTACATGAACCGTTGCGTGAGTGACCGTCTGGTTGCCGGTGTTGGTAACGCTGCCGTCGATGTAGGTCACGCTGGAGCCGACAAAGTTCTCGGCTGCGCTCATCTTCAGATCGCTCACCTTCAGGTTGACCGCGTAAGGATGGGGCGCAGCGGGTGTTTTCGGTGGAGTGTGGAGTAGTAGAGCGATCACGCCGACAATGACGACGACAAGTCCGACACCCAGAACAATCGGGAGCCAGTTGGAGTCGCGCTCGACCGTCGGGGGAGATGGCTGAATGAGCCCGCCCATGCGGAGATTGTACTACCGGGCCGCAGCGGGAACCTTTTCACCACGGAGACACAGAGACGCGGAGAAAAGTCTTTTGTGAATTCTCTGTGCCTCCGTGTCTCTGTGGTGAAGAGTCTTTCTACTCGCCGCCAACGGTCAGGCCGTCGATGCGGATCGTCGGGCAGGCCACGGAGCCGCGAAACTCCAGATCATTCGCGATCTCGGAGATATTGCGGAACATTTCTTTCAGGTTACCGGCGACGGTGATTTCTTCGACCGGATAGGTCAGTTCACCGCCGGAGATCCACAAGCCCGATGCACCCCGAGAGTAGTCTCCAGTCACGAGGTTTGCGCCGTGGCCGAGAAACTCGGTGACGTAGAGGCCTTCCTTGATTTCGCCGACGATCTGCTGCGGAGTTTTGGATCCGGGCTGCAGAAAGTAATTGCCGGGGCCGATGCCCGGAGTGCCTGCTAATCCGCGTGAGGCATTGGCAGTGGTTTGCAGGCCGAGTTTCTTAGCGGTATAGGTATTCAGGAGATAGGACTTGAGCACGCCGTTCTCGATCACCATGGTGCGGCGGGTGGGGATGCCCTCGGCATCGAAGGGCGCCGTGCCGAAACCACCAATCATGGTGCCATCATCAATCACAGTTACGTTTTCGCTGGCGATTTGTTCGCCCAGTTTGCCAGCGAGGAAAGACGCACCGCGGTAGACGGAGTCTCCGTTCACGCCTTCGAAGATGTGCTCCAGAATGGAGGTGGCGACGAGAGGATCGAAGATGATGGGGACGTGTGCCGTTTTGACTTTCTTCGCCCCCAACCGCCGCAGAGTACGCTGGGCTGCAATTTTTCCGACTTGCTCAGGCGACTCGAGTTTACCCAGACTGCGCGCAACCGAGAACCAGTAATCGCGCTGCATGGCGCCGCTTTCGGACTGCGCGATGGGAATGGCCGCAACCGAACAATAGGACCGGCGATATTCACCGACAAACCCGTGGGAATTGGCCAGCACTTTGTGGCCGGTGGCCGCGTCGAACGATCCGCCTTCGGAATTCTTGATGCGAGGATCGTAGTCGAGAGCGGCTTTCTCAGCACGGCGCGCGTAGTTGATACGCTCTTCGCCCGGCAGAGAATACACATCCGGATGATAAAGATCGAGGTCGCCGGTGAGAGCGCCAAGTTGGTCCGCCGCGGGAATTCCCGCATAGGGATCTTCAGAAGTGATGCGGGAAAGCTCAAGCGCGGACTTCAACATGCGGTCGAGGCCTTCGCGGGAAAAATCGCTGGAATACGTGCTGGCGGTGCGCTGGCCGTTGAATACGCGCACTCCGATCGATTTGGAGCCGGACTCCTTGAGGGTTTCTACCTGGCCTAGGCGAACCAGGGTGGAAAACTCGTCGCCTTCGCGGACGGCACATTCGGCGGCGGTTGCGCCGCCGGCCATGGCCCGGCGGACGATGTCCTGGGCGAGTTCGCGGAGGTCGGTTTCGAGTTTTGGGTTTGAAGCTTCGATTTGGGTTTCGGGCATATGAGATTCATTCACCACGGAGGCACCGAGACACGGAGAAAACAAAACAAGAATTTCTCTTGCGCCTCCGTGTCTCCGTGGTGAGGGTTACTGCATGAAGCCGCCGACATCTTTCTTGGCTGTTCCGCCTACCGTCAGGCGGTCGATTTTGATCGTCGGGATACCTACGCCGACCGGCACAGCCTGGCCGTCCTTGCCGCAGGTGCCGACACCTTCGTCGAGCTTCAGGTCGTTGCCGACCATGGAAACTCGCGTGAGCACGTCAGGGCCATTGCCGATCAGTGTCGCCCCTTTAATAGGCGCGGTGACCTGGCCATCTTCGATCATGTAAGCCTCGGAGGCCGAGAACACAAACTTGCCGTTGGTTATGTCCACCTGCCCGCCGCCGAAATTCACGGCGTAAATACCGCGCTTGACGGAGCGAATGATGTCCTGTGGATCGTCCTGCCCCGCCAGCATGTAGGTGTTGGTCATGCGGGGCATGGGGATGTGTTCGTAGCTTTCGCGGCGGCCGTTGCCGGTGTCGGCCATACCCATGAGCCGCGCGGAGAGCTTGTCGCTGAGATAGCCCTTCAGGATTCCCTTCTCGATCAGGACGGTCTCTTGCGTGGGTTCGCCTTCGTCGTCGACGTTGAGCGAACCGCGCCGCCACGGCATCGTGCCGTTGTCTACGACGGTGCATTTCTCGCTGGCAACACGCTTGCCAATTAGTCCGGCGAACGCGGAGGTCTGCTTGCGATTGAAGTCCGCCTCCAGGCCGTGACCCACGGCTTCATGCAACAGCACACCGGGCCAGCCGTTGCCGAGGACAACTTCCATCTCCCCAGCCGGCGCTTCACGGGCGTCGAGTTGAAGAATCGCCTGGCGGGCGGCTTCTTTTGCGAAGTATTCCGGCGTTTTTTCGCCGAAGAAAAAATCGAGAGCAACCCGGCCGCCGCCGCCGGAACTGCCGCGAGCGGAATTGGTATCTGTCTTCGCGATGCAAAACACGCCCATGCGGGCCAAGGGCTGGGAGTCTTCCGCGAAAGTGCCATCGGAGCCCACTACAAGAATGTTGCGCAACTCGTCCGAATAGCTCGCGCGAACTTCTTTGATCCGCGGATCGTAGGCCCGAGCAGCTTGGTCGGCACGCATGACTAACTCGACCTTGGCGGTGATCTCAGCGTCCACCGAGGGCAGCGTCACGGGATAAAGGCTGCGCGCGGGCTTTTCCTGGAAACCGACGGTGGGAGTCTTGGCCGGGCCGCTGGCGATCAGGGCCGCGGTGCGTGCTGCCTGCAAAATACGCTCGGGCGAAAGATCGTCGGTGTAGGCGTAGCCGGTTCGCTCGCCCACCACCACGCGCACACCGCATCCGGCTGAAATGCCTTGCGAGGCGGACTTGACCATGGATTCATCCACCATCAACGAGGTGGAGGAAAGATATTCAAAATAAAGGTCCGCGTATTCGCCGCCGGCGGAAAGGGCTGCCGCAAGATAGCGTTCCAGATCGCGTTCAGTAAGGCCGTAGTGCTGGAAGAAAAAGCGATTTTTATCCACGGGAATTAGATGTCCATCGGACCGGGAAAGACTCCGAGGAGTAGCTCATTATCCCATACACAGGGACTGGAAGGGACAATGGTCATCCGTCACAGACGACCGATTAGAAGACTGTAAGACTGCTGGGTTGTGAATCCTGAATCTCTTATCCACACGGTGGAAGATTTTCTTGCCGCCGCATACGACGCGGTAGTGATCGAAGACGGCGCGGTAGCGTTTGATCTGGCACGGACGAAATATTCGGTTTCCGGGGAATACAACAAATGCCTGCTGCACCTGTGGTCCGCAGAACGAAATGTGGTGCGGCGGGTGCTGGAGGTGGAAATCAAGAACGATGTGTTGCGCCTGGCGGTGCAGCGGCTTGGGCAAAACAAGCCCACCAAACTCGAGATTTGCCGGGAACGCGACCGGCGCACGCCGACCGCCAAGCGGGCTGCCCGGTTCGCGTACCAGAAAATGCTGCAACGAACCTTGGAGCGGAGATTTTCGCGATACAAGATCGCCGAGTTGCGGAGTTCGGTCGATCTGGAACACTCTTTCGGGCCAATTTACTGCCGCGGGTTGTTGCAGCAGGGGCGCTCCGGTTTTGCAGTGCTCGGTGTAAATGCGGAAGAAACTCAAGCTTCGATCGATGCGGCGTTGACCTTTGGCATCTTGTGGCTCGATATGTGCCGCGAGGCACACGCCCGAAAGTTTGTGGTTGAAGGCCTGAAACTATTCTTGCCAGCCGGCACCTCAGAGTTGACCCGCGAACGCGTGGCGCATCTTGCTCGCGACGCTGCCAAGTGGCAGTTGTATGAAATCGACGAGCGTGGAGATAGTTTGCAGGAAATCGACGTTTCCGACCGCGGCAATGTAAAAACCCGGCTGGCGCACTGGAGCGATGAAGCAGCGGCAGAGGAAAGATTTGCCGAGGCGATCAGGCGCGTGCAAGGGTTCATGCCGGAAGCCGAGACCGCTGTGCTTTCTGCGGCTGAGATAAGGTTTCGTTGCCATGGGCTGGAATTTGCGCGGGCAAGAATTGCACACGAGCCGGGATCTTTCCGTAGCACAGCCGAAATTGTGTTTGGCGTCGGAGCCGCCGAGAGGGTGCTGAGCGACAAGAATGCGGCGGATTTCGCGCGTTTGGTGTCGAGTATAGGCGAAATGCGCCATGCCGGTGGGCCGCGCGATCATTTCCTGTGGCGGATGCAACCGGAGCGCTGGCTGGAGTCGCTGGTGGTGAAGAATGTCACGGCGATCGACGAGAGGCTCGATTCAGCATGCCAGTACTCGCAGGTGCCGGCGTTTTCCACATCGGACCGCGCCATGATTGACGTGCTCACGGCGACTCGCGAGGGCAGACTGGCTGTGGTCGAGCTTAAGGCAAACGAAGACATTCATCTTCCCTTGCAGGGCTTAGATTACTGGTCGCGCGTGAAGTGGCACCAGGAGCGGGGAGAGTTCCAGCGGTTTGGATATTTCTCTGGCGTGGAGCTCTGCGGCGAGAATCCTTTGTTGTTTTTGGTTGCCCCAGCGCTGCACGTGCATCCCGCGACAGACACTCTGCTGCGCTACTTTTCGCCGGAAATTGAGTGGACGCTGGTGGGGATTGACGAACGCTGGCGGGACGGCGTGCGGGTGGTGTTTCGCAAGCGGGCGAGGAGGAAAAAATCGTCGCGAGGGAGTCACGAGGAGACCGATCTGGCATCCTCGGGTGGGTTCTAAATCAGGCTGGGGCGTCTATTAGTCCGGCTTTCGCGGCGGGGAACCGACGTTGTCGGCTCCGCCCAAAAGGGACCAGACAATGAAACAGAGGAGAAGCATCACGATAGAACTGACGAACAGAACCAGTCCAGAGAACGTGGCCGTGGGCGCAAAGACAAAAACCAGAGCGGCAACTGCGGTCAGGACCTTGACAGCTCTGAGACCAACCCGCTTTGCAGTGACGGTTTGCAAGGGTGGTTATCCTTCGGCTCGCCCATTTTACGGTATAGGACCCAGGAGAGACGAGAGTCTCAGTCCGAACTCGGCCATGCCCCGAGTAGCCGCCGTACATCCAGTATTTGTCCGAGGTGATAGGCATTGTGGTCAGCGACGAGCAGCGCTTCGCGCAGGATGGTCTGGCCGTCTCCCCAGGGAATGCGGGCGAACAGATCCGTCTTGGGATTTGCAACCAGTGCCTGCAGCGCCTTCAGGTCTTTGCGGAAGTTCTGAATGCTCGCGTTCCACGCGGCATTGCTCGGCGGCGCATCGGTGCTGGGCCAGTAGCCTGACGGCCAGTCGGGCGAGACGTGTTTCTTGTTGCGGCTGAATTCGAGAATGTCGCGTTGGGCGAGGCGCAGGTGTTCAAGCAGCATCCAGCAGGAGTGGGGCAAGCCGTTGGGACGCTGGCCGCGTATTTTCGGCGGGATTCCCTTGATGGCGTCGTCGAACTTGACGTGGGCGCCGCCGCCCTCGAGGAGATAGAGGATGTGATCGCGAAGAGCTTTGTCGGAGTTGGGTTTCATAAGGGCCTCGGGTTAGTCGGGGTCTTCGCGTCCCTCCGGGACGCGGGTTCCATTGTCCTCGTCTACCCAGGGCTGACGCCCTGGGCTAAATTATTCAGCCCCTTGCGGGGCTGGGCTCGGCAAGATCGACGCGGCTCGAGCACCTACCGGCAGACCTGCTTCCAACTTCTCACCGCGATATACCCGCGCAATGCCGCGGACGATGCGCCGCATGGGAAGGTCGCCTTTTTCATCTGTCAGGAAAATTTCTCCGACGCGACCGCCGCGATAGTACCAGCGCTTCAAGATGGCGAGATGCTCCATGGTTTCAAGCGCGGTCTTCGTCTCGGACGGGTGAATCGAGCCTATAGCCTCTTGCAGCCGCGACTCCATCGATTGCGACTTGCTGTGTTCTGCGGCTTGGATGGGAAGAATTGCTGGCCCCGAAATGCATCCGGCATCGATCCGGTACAGCGCTACGGATTCGGCGATTGCACTGGGCTGGACGATGAGCCCGGCGAGTTTGTCGATTTGGCGGACAATTTCGGGCAACTGGCTGAGCACGGGCTTGATTTTCTCGAGCCGCGTGTGCGAGGCTGCGGCCTCTTCAAAGTGAAGGTTTGCGGAAGCTTGATCCCGTTGCGAAGAAATCTCCCGCACCAGAGATTCGCCGCCGCTGCCGAAGTAGGCCTGCACCCGGGCGACTTCCATTCGATATTCGTCGTCAGTACAGCCCTTGAAGCAGGGCGCGAGGCACATTTTCATTTCGGAATAGATGCAGCCGGGGAACTTGGGATCGGGGTGCAGATCGTCCACGCAGCGGCGCATTTTGAAGAAGTCGAGCGAGCCGTTCATGAACTTCTCGGCAGCACTGCGCGAGGGGAACGGGCCGTAGTAGAGGTTCTGTCCGCCCAAACGGCCGAGACGATTGGTCAGCGAAGCCCGGGGATATTCGTTGGCCAGGTGTAGTTTGACCAGTGGCGCGAACCGGAGGCGGAGCCGGGAAGAGTAGTTTTCAGGAAAGGTCAGGCGCAAAAGCCGGTACAGAAGAAACCCCGACTCAAAGTCGGATCCGGTGGGCGTGTACTCGATCGAGCGAACGATTTCGCGCAGGTTCAGCTTCTTGCTTTGTTCTGTAGGGAGGCTCAGAAGGCGTTGCAACCGGCGGCGCAGATTGGCGGTCTTGCTGACGTAGGGTTCAGATTGCGGATCACTGCCGCGAAGCACAAAAACGGCGGGCGCAGCGGGCACGGCAGCGAAAGACTTCAGCGTCGCGGGAAGGCTCGAAATCGAGCCGGTTGGTCAGCACGAGGTCATTCTAGTTTAGATTCGACCGCGGAGCGAAAACAGCAGATTCCTCGCTCGCTCTCGTCGCGCTCACGCGCGACTCCGGAACGGCTCGGAATGACAAGGCAGAAGCAGTGCGGAGGCCCGCACGGTCGGGAATAGTTACCGAAAGCTCGCGCTGCGGAATTTCTGGCGGAAGTCTTCGCCTTCCATGCGGATCATGCGGCACATTTCGTGCAACCGGGAGCGCATGCGCTCGCCGATGCGGTCACCGAGCGTTTCCCTTCGCATAGATTTCTGAGCACGGGCGAACTCGGAAGCCGGATTGGCGTAGGGGTCTTGTCCCGGCTCGTCTGGAAAGTTCGTCGTGATGATGGTGGTACGGTTCTCGTTGTAGCGCTGGTTCAGGATGAGGCTGACTGTGTCCCACACCCACTCCGTCGGTTTGACAGCGCCGAGTTCGTCGAGCACGAGAACCTCGGTCTCGAACACCGGGCGCAGAACTTCCAGTTCCGTGACGCGCACTGAGTCGTTGTAGGAGTTCTGGATTTCCTTCAGCAGCTCGCGATAATCGTAAAACAGGCAGGGAATGCTCTTGCTCAGCATCAGCTCTTTCAAGATGCCGACTGCCAGATGGGTCTTGCCGACGCCCACGGTGCCGATCAGCAGCAAGCCCGTGCTCTCGACCGGATATTCTTCCACGAACTTGCAGGCCGCCAGGCGGGCGGAAGCAAGAGCGCGATGTGGGCCATCGAACTCGAAGTTGGAAAGCTCGCAATGTTCATAGCGTTTGGGGATCCGGGCCTTCGCGAGTAGAGTTTGCGTGCGCGCCTGCAGGCGGCAATCGCAGCGCGTGACCCGGCGCTCGGACCCTAGAGTAACTGACTTCCATCCCGTGCCTTCGCATACAGGACAAACTTCCGCGGACACTTTCATGATCTAGATGTATCGCCTCTCCTTTGACTGTGCACCCGGCAGCGGAAATTGCGCAAGTGCAAAAGGCAATGCCTCTGTGTACATATTGTGGAGATACGGAATGGACTGTGGAGAGGCGAGGAAAACCGACGCGGCCATTTCTTCCCGTGTTGCCAATGCCGAACCGCGCTTGCCTTCTTCCCTCCCGCCGGGAATCAGCGTCCGCTCACGTCCAGTGCTCAAATCCAGCATCCGGCGCGGATTTCCACAGTTGACATTCAATTGAGACGGGCGC
This sequence comes from uncultured Acidobacteriota bacterium, assembly GCA_963759395.1. Lineage (GTDB taxonomy): Bacteria > Acidobacteriota > Terriglobia > Terriglobales > Acidobacteriaceae > CAVWZH01. The sequence goes on from CAVWZH010000011.1 coordinate 164,655, forward strand.
TAAATGGTGCCGCAGGTTTTTGCACTCGGCGGGCAATTCCTCCCCCGTGCCTGGCTGAGAAGAAACGAGACCTGCCAGGAGAGAAGATGAACAAAGCTGATCTCATTGACCGGATTGCAGCCGGCTGCCACATCAGCAAAGTACAGGCAGCTACCGCTATCGACACGACCGTCGACAGCATCACGTCTGCTTTAAGGAAGGGAGATCGGGTAGCGTTGATTGGTTTTGGTACCTTCTCGGTGTCGCAGAGAAAAGCCCGCAACGGGCGTAACCCGCAGACCGGAGCCACAATCAAGATAGCTGCCCGTAAAGTCGCGAAGTTCACAGCCGGGGCCGAACTCAAGAAGGCAGTAAATCGCAGTAAGTAGGATCAGTTTTTTGTGCATGGCGGCAGGGGGTCGGCCCTGCCGTTTTTTGTTTGCGCCGGAATTGAGATTGGGTTCTCGTCCTTGCGTGCGGGCTGCGTGGTAACGCCTTTGCTTTCAGCGCTTCCGCCGTTGCTGAATCCTGCGTCTATCCTGTAGAATCTAACTTTCGCTACGAGATTGGAAACCACTATGAAGCCAGCTATTCATCCCGCTTATAACGAAATTCGCGTAATGTGCGCCTGCGGCAACAGCTTTACCACCCGCTCGACCCATCGCGGCGACATCCACGTGGAAATCTGCTCGAACTGCCATCCGTTCTTTACCGGCAAGCAGAAGCTGCTGGATACCGCCGGCCGCATCGAACGCTTCCGGCGCAAGTATGCCAAGAGCGAGCCTGGCAAGCCGGAACCAGCCAAGAAGTAAGGTCAGACTTTCGCTGATCGATCAAGATCTAACCGAGCCTCCGCAAGGAGGCTTTGGTTTTTTGGGGATTGGCTTGTTCGTCTGTGAGGACCCGACTAATCATCGTCTTCTGTTGGAAGAATCGGTTCCCCGACAATGTTGTAGTAGACCGGCTTGGCAGGCTGGGGTTTCGCTGGCTTTGTCGGGGCTGTGGGCGGAGGTGATTTTGGCTTTGATTCGGCCGGCGGCCGAACGGGAATCGATACTGGCGAAACTTGCGCAGCCGGCGCCGGGGCAGATTGCGGTGCCGGAGGCTGCACTGGTGCGGGTTGCGTTACTGCGGGTTTTGGTGGAGCGACCGCGATTGGAGTGGGCGCAACAATCGGCGCCGAGGCCGCGCTCAAAGTAGGTGTAATCGAAAGCGGTCCAGCCGACGGCGAGACTGGCTTGGTCGCCCGCACCATTTTCACCCGTGCCGGCGCGGGCTTCCTCCGCGACCACTGGTAGAGCAAGGCAAACACAATCCCTGCCAGGCAAACCGCCAAAACCGAGCTGAGCAGCGCCGGGATGTTGAATTCCCCCTTACCCAAGTACAGTGGAGACTGCGGGTCTACTTCCATCACCCTGGCCAGCAGAGGCACTAGTAAGTTGCTGGTGATAGAGGCGAGAAGTCCCCAGATTCCTGCTCCCAGGATTACGGCAGCCACCACCAGACCGGTCAATTTCCCGGAATTGAGGGCTGGTTCGGAGGCGGAAGTCTGATTTTCGTCCATGGATTGTGTGATGCCGATTGTGGCACATCAGGAATGCGAGGGGAAGGCAGTAGAATAGGCCAGTGCGTAAGTTCTGGGACAATCCGGGTAATGGAGGCGCGGGCGAGACGCCCGCAGCCACACAGCCAGTGCCTGCGTCGGTCGCGATTGGGGGTGTGACGATTGCTCCCGCTACCGTACTTGCGCCTATGGCTGGGGTCACCGACACCGTCTTCCGCCGCTTCATTCGCAACCTGGGCGGCTGCGGGCTGATCATGACCGAGTTCACTTCGGCCGACGGCGTGCTCCGCGCCAAGGACCAAAAGGCCAAACGCTACCTGCACTTCTACGAAGACGAGCATCCCATCTCAGCTCAGCTTTTTGGCAGTGAACCGAAGGTGATGGCCGAGGCCGCGCGCATTGTAGAGGGCCTCGGTTTCGATCTGGTAGATTTGAACCTCGGCTGTCCGGCCAAGAAAGTCGTCAAGTGCAACGGCGGATCGGGTTTGCTGCGTGATCTGCCGGCCATCGGCAAGATTTTTGAGGCGGTGCGAGCCGCAGTGAAGATTCCGTTCACGGTAAAGTTTCGCGCCGGGTGGAATGACGAAGAGATTGTCTGTGTCGAGCTGGCCAAGCTGGCGGAGAGCTGCGGGCTTTGCGCGGTCGCCCTGCACGCCCGCACCCGCGAGCAGGGTTACAGCGGCCAGGCGCGCTGGGATTGGATCGCGGCGGTGAAAGATGCGGTCAAGATTCCCGTGATCGGCAACGGCGATATCCGCACGCCGGAAGACGCCTGCGCCATGGTGGCGCAGACCGGCTGCGACGCCGTCATGATCGGCCGCACCGCGCCGTCAAATCCGTGGATCTTCCGGCAGATCGAGCAGTATTGCGCGTGGGGCAGCAATGACGGTAGAGGGAATTGCAATGGTCACGTGAGGACGGGCGCCCTCGCCCGTCCGGTCGAGCGCAGCTCGACTGGTTTTGACGCTGGCAGTGTACCGGAAGGGCACGACTTTAGTCGTGCCGTAAGCCTGTCGCTTACAGGCGCGGCTTTAGCCGCTGAGGAAAACCGCACCTCAGGGGCTAAAGCCCCCAATTTGTTTGCCTCTGGCGGCACGGCTGAAGCCGTGCCCTCCCCGGTTCGTTTGATTCCGCAAAAACCCTACGACGAGCCCACCGAAGTTGACCGCTACCAGATGATCCGCACCTACTTCCAGATGCTGATCGAAGAAGAATTGCCGGACGCAGTGGGCAAGATGAAGCAGTTCGCGTCCTGGTTCACTCATGGAGTGCCCGGCGGCGCCGCCCTACGCAAGGCGATCTACGAGTCGAAGTCTGCGCCGGAAATTCTGGGAAACGTCGAGGAGTTTTTTGAAGCTAGACTGTGCGTGCCGACCCAGTCGGACAGATGAAATCCGCGCTCAAACTCGTGGTAATCACCGGCGTTGTCGGCTCCTTCGCATCGTTCTTCTTCGCGACTTCCTTTTACGACCGCGACTTGCCCAGCAAGCCACAGCCCGAATTGGGCAGGATCTACCCCATCAACAACCACGGTTACCCTCTGTACTTAACCAAACAAGAGTGTTGGGAGCAGACGTTTTCTGGCGTTCTTGCGGTCGTTCTTTTTATTTCGGCTGGAATCGTCAATCATTTCTTCGATCCCTTCGGTAGACGTAACGAGCAACTGCCGCCGAAGACAAGGGCGCCTTGGAATCATCGGTGGGGGCCCTCATAGGGCTGCCGCCAGCACCGCTCTCGCCACAACCTTCCCCTTCTCATCCTTCTCCACATACGCCCACGGCACCTGCGGGTCATGGGTGAAAATCGTCAGCCATTTTTCCGGAATCGCCCGGGCGTAATAGCGCTTGCGGCTTTCGATGGTTTCAAGGGGGTACAGGTCAAACGCCATCACCCAATTCAAATCAAGATGTGCGGTGGTCGGAATCAGATCGGAGATATAACACGCCGTCTTCCCTCCACTTCTGATGACAACGGCCTGCATGTCCCGCGTATGCCCTGGAAAAACCTCGACCGAGACGCCGGGAACAATCTCCCTATCTCCTCGCAACAACTGCATCTGGCCGCTCTCCACCAGAGGATCGTAGTTTTCCGACAGGTAGCTGAACGAATCACGCTGGCCCTCATGCGCATGCCGCCACTCGCCTTCCTGCACGTAGTACGTCGCATTCGGGAATGTCGGCAACAACTTGCCCTCCCGCCGCACGGTATTCCAGCCGCAGTGGTCGAAATGCAGGTGAGTATTGATGACAATATCGACCTGCTCGGGCGCAGCTCCAGCGGCGCTAAGATCCTCGATCAGCCCGGCCGGCTGGCCGAAGATCTTGACCATCTTTTCAGGAAGCTTGTTTCCGATGCCGGTTTCGATGAGCACCGTATGTTTTCCGGTGCGCACGACTACCGAGTTCAAGCCGGCAGTCACAAGGTTGTGTTCGTCCGCTTTGACTTTGCGTTCCCACAGAGTCTTCGGCACAACGCCAAAGAAGCCGCCGCCGTCCAGGGGATAGGTCCCATCCGAGACGGCAGTAAGCTCGAAATCGCCGAGGTTGAGCCGGTGCATAAACAGGAATGTCCCCTCCCAGTTTACAAGAGCAATCGAAGCGGATGTGCGGCCATTCCTGATAGAATCAACCCAGTCGAAGATGCTTCCCGACGTAGAAAACCTTATCGCGCTGCAACAGGCGGATCGCGAGATTCTGCGCCTGAAAGAAGAAATCGCAGCCTTGCCCAAGCGGGTGGCCGCGATTGAAGCCAAGCTCGCCGGAACCCAGTCTGGACTAGACAAGGCCAAAGCCGCCGTCAAGACCGACGAAGCCGCCCGCCGCAAGTACGAAACCGCCATCCAGGACCTGCAAGGCAAGATTTCCAAGTATCGCGACCAGTCGCTCGCCGTAAAAACCAACGATCAATACAAAGCGCTGTTGCACGAAATCCAGTTTGCCGAGCAGGAAATCCGCGCCAATGAGGACAAAATCCTCGAACTGATGGTCAATGCCGAGGCCCGGGAAAAAGGTGTGAAGGCGGCCGAAGCCGAACTGAAAGCTGAGGCGGCAGAGATCGAAAAAGAAAAGGCGGAAGCTCGCCAGGTGACCGCGGCCGACGAAAAGCTGCTTGCCGAGTGGAACGCCAAACGCGATGCTGCCCGCGCCGGCGTAACCCCCGATCTTTTGCAGCACTACGATCGGGTCGCCAAGTACCGCGGCAGCGGACTGGCGGAGGCACGCGACCAGAAATGCATGGGCTGCCAGGTGATGCTGCGCCCTCAGACGTTCAATGAGATTCGCAGCGGTGAGCGCACCCTGATTTGCGATTCGTGCCAGCGGATTCTCTACTACAATCCCGCAAATGACGCGGTGTTGGCGGCTGTAGTGGGCCCGCGCCGGCGCACGCGTCCCAAGGCCGATGCGCCCCAAGCCTGGTATTACCGCGCGGAATATAACGACGAAGGCGAAGTGTTCCTGGTCTTCTTCAAAGATAGCGGTAATTCCAGCCGTCGAGTCTACGATGTTCACACCGGCCGCAAAAGCGGCGATACCCTGATGCGCGAAGGGGAATATCACCGGGCTTTCCCTGAAGATTTGGCAGGCGCGATTCGCCTGAACGGAAGCTGGCCCGAGGCGGAATTGGAAGAATGGGGCGCGGAACTCCCCATGAACATTCTGGATGCCTTGCAGCGCGATCTCGATCTGTTTCGCGCCGAATCGGTGGGCCGCGCCCACTCGCAAACCGACGCGGAATCGCATCCCACAGAGCATCCTGCGGCGAGCTAGGAAGCGTACATCTATTACCTTCTTATCGGCTCGCTGCGTTAAGATCGTGCGATGCCCCCAAAGCCTTCCCCGGCAATTCCCACCGTCAAAATCTCCCGCTGCGGGGCTGAGCGTCTCAAGAGCGGTCACGTCTGGGTCTATCGTTCGGACGTGATTTCTGCGCAAGATGCGCCTCCCGGCGCGACGGTCAGCGTCAAGGACGAACGGGGCAGGTTTCTTGGGACCGCTCTCTACAGCACCGCCTCTCAGATCGCGTTGCGAATGATTTCGAGTGAGGTGGTCTCGGATCTCGCGGTGCTAATCCGGCAACGGATTGAAAATGCTCTCGCCTACCGAGAACGGGTGGTTCGGGACACCGACGCCTATCGCGTGATCTTCAGCGAGGGGGACTTTCTTCCCGGCCTGATCGTCGACCGCTACAACGACGTGCTCTCCCTTCAGGTTCTGACCCAGGCTATGGATACCGAGCCCGTCCGCCAAACCGTGCTCGGCGAGTTGACTACTCGGCTCAAACCGGATTCCATCATCGAGCGTGTCGATCCCAAGATTCGCGAACTGGAGCAACTTCCGCCACGAGCTTCGGGTCTGCTCCAGGGAGAGAAAAACAGCACCATCTTCACCATGAACGGAGTGAGATTCCACTATGACGCGCTCACCGGCCAGAAGACGGGAGCTTTCCTCGATCAGCGCGAGAATTATGCTGCTGCCGCGCAATATGCCCGGGGCGAGGCGCTCGACGTTTTCTGTTACCACGGCGGATTTGCCTTGCACCTGGCTCCGCATTGCTCGAAAGTCACTGGGGTTGACAGCTCGCGACCGGCGCTCGAAGTTGCCGATCGCAACGCCGCCCTAAATGTACGCGAGATCGAGTGGATCGAAGCCAATGCTTTCGATCTTCTGCACGATTATGCGGCGGCAGGGAATCAGTACGACACGATCGTGCTCGATCCACCGGCCTTCGCGAAAAGCAAGAAGACCCTCGACACGGCTTTAAGGGGTTACAAGGAACTGAATCTGCGGGCGCTCAAAATGCTCCGGCCCGGCGGTATTCTCATCACGTGCTCGTGTTCTTACCACGTCAGCCCCGGCCAGTTCCTGGAAGTGGTGGCTGATTCCGCCCGAGATGTTCACAGAAATCTTCGTTTGCTGGAAAGCCGTAGTCAGGCAAAAGACCATCCCATTCTACTGGCGGTGCCAGAAACTGCCTACCTTAAGTGCTTAATATTGAGTGTAAGCTATTGAAAAATAATTGTTTCTAATCACTTGACAATAACACACTCATATTTTAGCATCAGAATATACTAAGGTTGCATCGAACCTGGTGCACAGGCCCTAAACCTAATTTCTGAAAATTCCTTGAAGGAGGATTTTAGTCATGACTGTACTTACCCGTTGGGAACCATTCCGTGAGTTCACCACCCTGCAAGACCGCATGAACCGGTTGTTCCGCGACTCGTTTGGCGAGGGCCAGGACGCGTTGACCGCGACCAACTTCGCTCCCGCAGTCGATGTATACGAAGACGAGCACAACGTCACCCTCAAGATTGAAGTCCCGGGCATCGACGAGAAAGACATTGATGTCCGCATTGAAAACAGCACCCTTACTGTGCATGGCGAGCGTAAATACGAGAAGGACGAGAAAGAGGAGAACTACCGCCGTATCGAGCGGCAGTATGGCAGCTTCACCCGTTCCTTCACTCTGCCCAGCACCGTAGACGCGGATAAGGTCTCCGCCAGCTACGAAAAGGGCGTGCTGAAGATCGCGCTGGCGAAGAAAGCAGAAGCCAAGCCGAAGCAGATCAAAGTCAACGTTGGCAGCGAGAAGACCCTCGAGTCCAAGGGCGCAGCCAAGGCCGCGTAAGCAGGCATTGTCTGTGTGGGGCCAGGTCTTTGACCGGGCCGCGTAAGCGAGCACGCGAATTATCGAACGGGAGGCGGCAGAAATTGCCGCCTCTCATTTTGTTTGCAGCTAGAATTACTTGTCAGCCTGAGCGAAGCGAAGGACCCATGCATTGCCGTGCCGCAGGCCAACCACATAGGCTCTTCGCTTGGCTCAGAATGACACTTCAAGAAAAGGAATGAGTATGGCAATCCGTTGGGACAAATTCACCGTTAAGGCGCAGGAAGCAATCCAGCGTGCAAACCAGCTCGCTTCGGAGCACGGCAATCCAGAATTGCTGCCTGTGCATCTGTTGGCAGCGCTGATTGAAGACAAAGAAGGCATCGTGCCGCCGGTGCTGGAGAAAGTTGGCGCAGGCCCACAGGCAATTCTGAGCGAGCTTTATCGCGAGATCGAGAAGCTGCCCAAGGTGTCTGGGGGCGCGGAGCAGCCCGGTCTCTCCCCGGCAGCGAACCAGCTTCTCGACCAGGCCTTCAAAGAAGCTGCGAACTTCAAAGACGAATACGTCTCAACGGAACACTTGCTGCTTGCGGCAACACAACTAAAGAAAGACGCAGCTCAGCAGATTCTTGCGCGCCACGGCGCGACTCACGAAGCGATCCTAAAAGCTCTGACCGCGGTGCGGGGATCGCAGCGCATCACCGACCAGAATCCGGAAGCCAAATATCAGGCGCTCGAACGCTACGCCCGCGACCTGACCGAGCAGGCGCGTAAAGGCAAGCTTGATCCCGTGATCGGGCGGGATGAAGAAATTCGCCGTGTGGTGCAGGTTCTCTCCCGCCGCACGAAAAATAATCCGGTGCTGATTGGCGAGCCGGGAGTCGGAAAAACTGCGATTGTGGAGGGGCTGGCGCAGCGGATCATCTCGGGCGACGTGCCTGAGGTGCTCAAGAACAAACGCGTCGTGGCGCTCGATCTGGGTGCGATGCTGGCCGGCGCAAAATATCGTGGTGAATTTGAAGACCGGTTGAAGGCCGTGCTCAAGGAAATCGAAGACTCCCAGGGGCAAATCATCCTGTTCATCGACGAGCTGCATACGCTCGTCGGCGCCGGCGCATCCGAAGGTTCAATTGACGCGTCCAACATGCTCAAGCCGGCCCTGGCTCGAGGAGAGTTGCGTGCCATCGGCGCCACCACCCTGAACGAATACCGCAAGTACATTGAGAAAGATGCGGCCCTCGAGCGGCGTTTCCAAATCGTTTTCGTCGGTGAGCCCAACGTTGAAGACACGATCGCCATTCTGCGCGGGCTGAAGGAAAAATACGAAGTGCACCACGGCGTACGCATCAAAGATTCGGCAATCGTGGCTGCGGCCACGCTGTCGCATCGTTATATCTCGGACCGTTTCTTGCCCGACAAGGCCATCGACTTGATCGACGAAGCTGCCGCCTCTCTGCGCATTCAGATCGACTCCATGCCCACTGAAATCGATCAGCTCGAACGCCGCGCCACGCAGCTTGAAATCGAGAAACAGGCGTTGAAAAAAGAGCGTGACCCGAACTCCAAAGAGCGGCTGGCCGTCATTGAAAAGGAGTTGGCGGAAATCCGCGAGAAGTCCAACACGCTGAAGGTAAACTGGAAGAAAGAAAAAGACTTGATCGCCCGCTCCCGCCAGCTCAAAGAAAAGATCGAGCAGCTCAAAATCGAAGAGCAGGCGGAGGAGCGCAAGGGCAACTTGCAGCGCGTGGCGGAAATCCGCTACAGCCTGATCCGTCAGGCGGAAGAGGAACTGGCGAAAGTCACCGCCCAAATGGAGAAGCAGGGCCAGCGCATGCTGAAAGAAGAAGTGGACGAAGAAGATGTCGCCCGCATCGTCTCCAAGTGGACCGGCATTCCGGTTTCCAAAATGCTCGAAGGAGAAGTCAAGAAGCTGGTCACGATGGAGGAACGGCTCCGCCAGCGCGTGGTTGGCCAGGACGAAGCTCTCGAGCGCGTGGCCAATGCTGTTCGCCGCTCACGAGCTGGGCTGAGCGACCCCAAGCGGCCCATCGGGTCGTTTATTTTTCTCGGTCCAACCGGCGTTGGCAAAACCGAACTGGCGCGAGCCCTGGCGGAATTTCTCTTCGACGATGAGCACGCTCTCGTACGCATCGACATGTCGGAATATATGGAGAAGCACGCCGTCTCGCGGCTGATCGGCGCGCCTCCCGGCTACGTCGGCTATGAGGAAGGCGGGCAGCTCACTGAGCAGGTGCGCCGCCGTCCTTACGCCGTAATTCTATTCGACGAAATCGAGAAGGCGCATCCTGACGTTTTCAACGTGCTCTTGCAAATCATGGATGACGGCCGCCTCACTGATGGCCGGGGCCGCACCGTCGACTTCAAGAACACGGTCATCATCATGACCTCGAATATCGGGTCGTCTTTCTTGCAGGCTGAGGGCCTGCGCTCCGAGAAAGAGTTCGACGAGGCCTCGAAGCATGTGCTCGAGGCATTACACAGCCACTTCCGCCCGGAATTCCTGAACCGTGTGGACGACATCATCGTGTTCCGTCCGCTGGGCAAAGAGCAGCTGGTGAAGATCATCGAACTGCGCCTCGAAGATGTGCGCCGGCTGCTGGCCGACCGCAAGATTTCGCTTGAACTCACCGATGCGGCGAAAGATCTGCTCTTCACCGAAGGCTTCGATCCCAACTTTGGAGCCCGTCCGCTGAAGCGGGCGATTCAGAAGCTGGTGCAAGACCCGCTGGCCCTGAAGATTCTGGATGGCGAGATCCTGCACGGCGACCATGTGGTTGTGGACGCCGACAAGCGCGCCGGCAAGATGGTGTTCGAGGTTAGCAAGCGCGTGGGAGAGAAAGAGCCGGCGAAGGCGAAGCGCTGAACTGCTCGTGTGGGGACGGGGCTCTGCCCCGTCCAACCGAGCGCAGCGAGACACGGCCTTCCCGAATCGGAACCAACTTCCAAATTATTTCGCCAGTTACAATCCGTTTGACAAGCGAGACCCATAGAGTCACTTCCGCAGATGGCGTCTGGAGGGTGTTGCCAGTGGGTACTGGCCGCCGTTTGCGAAACGGTCGAGTGGCTTCATCAGCCATTAGGGTTCGATTCCCTCGCCCTCCGTGGTCACTCGGTAAGAGCCAAAGTGCTTGACAACACCGACGGGAGAGTTATGCTTAAGATGTTTCGCAGACGGCGTCCAGTACACATTCCATGCCCCGGCTGATGACCGGGGCTTTTGTGTTTGTGGAGGAAAGATCATGTGCAGAGGAGACTCGTGCCCGATAAAGTGGCCTTTTCTCTACGTTACCTTTCCTGGTTTCGAGAACTGTTCCGCGATCGGCGTCCTGAAGAGATACCATACGATCACGAGGCGCACGAGAATTTCCAACCCGCCCGCCACCAACCACCAATGAAAATGTGAGGCGGCCAACGCCACACGTGCTACCAAGAACCCCGCTCCCGATATGATCAACACCATCGCCGCCAACCGCGCCGCCCAGTCTCGGAGCCGGAGTAATCCCCAACCAATAGCTCCCCAAATCGCACCCACCAATAAAGTTGCGTATGGTCCGCCCGCCTGCAATCCGCGCAGCAATGGATCGCCTCCTAGCATTGGCAGCTTGCCTTGTGACACGAGCATCACAACACCGACGCCCATCAGATAAGCCGCGATCAAAAAGAAAGCCGCCGCTATGGCTGTGACCCCAGTGGGACGATGCATTTGATTATGGACTCCGAATTAGGCGATGGAGAAATCCTTGGGACGAAAGACCCGATCATAATCGCACCGCAGGGAACCAGTCGAGCTTCGCTCGACCTAGACGGGCAGACGCCCGTCCCCGCATGGTCATCGCAGAGCAATTGCCTGATTTCTAGTTTCCGCTTACTATCCGGCTAGTGGCTACTCTCAGGAACACGCCCGACCTGAATCTCAATAACAGTAACAAAGACCGCGTGGTCTCGGCTGCTCCGGTTGAGGACGATTCTTCGTTTGAATTAAAGCTGCGGCCGCAGCGTCTGGCCGAATTTATCGGGCAATCTAAAGTCAAAGAGAATTTGGCAGTGGCAATTGAGGCGGCGCGGTCGCGTGGCGAAGCGCTGGACCATGTACTGCTTTACGGCCCACCGGGGCTGGGAAAAACCACGCTGGCGACCATCATCGCCAATGAACTCGGCGTGCCCTTCCAGCAGACTTCCGGCCCAACGCTGCAGATCAAGGGCGACCTGACGGCGATCCTCACCAATCTTCGCGACCGGCAAGTGCTGTTCATTGACGAAGTTCACCGCCTGCAGCCGGTGCTCGAAGAGCTTCTTTACTCCGCGCTCGAAGATTACAAGCTGGACATTCTTATCGGCCAGGGCCCGGCGGCACGCACCCATACCATGGAAGTGAAGCCGTTCACCTTCATCGGCGCGACTACGCGGGCAGGGCTGCTATCGTCTCCGTTGCGCTCGCGGTTCGGGATTGTGCTGCGGCTGGATTTCTACAGCACCGACGACTTGCGCGTGATCGTCGAACGCTCGGCGGAGATTCTGGGAGTGGAAATCGATCGTCCCGGAGCGCTGGAAATTGCCGGCCGCTCGCGTGGGACTCCGCGAATCGCCAACCGGCTGCTGCGCCGGGTGCGGGATTACGCACAGGTGAGAGGGTCGGGAAAGATCGATTTGCCAACAGCCCAGGCGGCATTGAAGATGCTCGAAGTCGACCGCCACGGCTTCGACGAAATTGACCGCAAGTTACTGCTGACCATCATCGAAAAGTATCAGGGCGGCCCGGTCGGGGTGAATACGCTGGCTGCAGCGCTCGCGGAAGAAGCGGATGCGATTGAGGAAGTGTACGAGCCGTTTCTGATCCAGATTGGATTCCTGAACCGCACTCCGCGGGGGCGGGTAGCGACGCAACTAGCATATGAGCATTTTGGAATCACGCCCAGCAAAAGGCAGAGTTCGTTGTTTTGAACCCAGTCGTTCGTCGTTTGTCCTTGGGCCGGTCGTCTTGCGACGATCGGTCGCTTTGTGCCAACGACTAACGACCAATGACTAACGGCTGACCTATGATTGCTCATCTGCGCGGGAAGCTGCTGGCCAAGCATCCAAACCAGGCCATCGTTGAGACCGGCGGAGTTGGCTATGACGTCAGCATCAGCATCCCAACATTTTCCGACTTACCCGCTGTTGAAAACGACGTTGCCTTGCACATCTATACCCATGTGCGCGAGGATCAGATCACACTGTACGGATTCCGGCACTCCGCGGAAAAACAACTGTTCGAGAAATTGATAACCGTCAGCGGCATTGGGCCAAAGCTTGCCATCACGATCTTGAGCGGCATGCCGGCGGATGAAATGGTCGGAGCGATTCGGGGCAACGACGTTGCGAGGCTAACGAGAATCCCCGGCATCGGAAAGAAAACTGCCGAACGCATGGTGCTTGAATTGCGCGACAAATTGCCGGTCGAGAAAACCGCGGAAGCTGCTGCGCCTGCCGCCTTGAGCGCTGCCGAGCAGGATGTCTTGTCGGCGTTGATGAACTTGGGCTACCAACGGGCCGCGGCGGAAAAAGCCATGTCATTGGTCACTAAGAACGGATCATCCTTTGACGCCATGTTTCGCGAAGCCCTAGGGCTGCTCTCAAAGTAAGGGCTTTGCTTGCCAAGAACGCTTTTCCGTGTCCTGTCAATTCTGCGGCACCCTGTCGTGAATCACGTAGATGAGACCAATGTCTCCTTCCGCGCCGGGTTGATACGCGGAATCGCTACCAGATGAGTTCCTGAAAGCAAACGCCGCAACCCGTTCCCGGAAGTAGAATCCTCCCGAGATTCGTACCCGCAAGTCTACGAGCGGACCCGTCAGGCGATACCGTGTATCGCTGCCGGGTAGCAGGTATTCCAGGGTGCTGCGAACCCAATCGTTCTCGTACATTGCGGCCACGATGGGCCAGCGATCATGCTTCGTGTACGTTGAAGTGGTCAATTGGCTGTAGTGAACACCGCCTCCAAATCGCCAGTGATGCGTGGCTTGCAAAAGGAATAGTCCGTGGGCCCGGAATTTATAGCCGTTCCTGGTTTGCTGATCGTTGGCCGAATCGATGCCGACTTCGGCCTCGGTGAACCAGCGATGCAAATGGAGATCGAGCCCAGCATCGGCGTTATAGCTAGGCTGAGCGAAACCCGCAGGAGCCAGGCCGACACCACCTCCGGCATACGGCTGGACTTGGCCTCGAGCAGTGTGCGCAACGAAAATAAGAATGGCAGAGAGTATCTTTTGGGGCATGACGTCGAGTGCCGCTGCCGGAACGCCGGCAACTGCATTCTCGGCAGCTCTTTATTACGTCACAAGAAAAATGGGCGGGGCAGGCACGCACGCAGGGTCGTAGGTTTCCCGGTATTGGAAATCAGAGACCAGCGGTGGCGATGTGCTGATCAGTTGCCAACAAACCTCAGGTATAAGTCGCGGTCCTGGCGGCAGGCTTCGGCCATTTCCTTGACTTTCTTCCAGGCTTCGGCTTGGGTTTCGTCATGGGCCCGGCTCCGCACCAGTTCCCATTCCTCGAGGAACGACTCCATCTGCATGTGATTGAAGACCGTCCGGCCATAGGGATCGATCGCGCGAAGAAGAGGGAATTCACGCTCGTCGCGGGAGGGAACGACACCGTTCAGGATGACCCAGTCGCTGCGCTCGCCCAGATCGTCCTCGAGTTTCACCACCAGCGACAAATCGGGCTCCTGAAATTGCCAGCAGCAAGAATGTACCAATCTCCGCCGCTAATTTCCAACACCGAAGGACCGGAACGCTCACAACCCAATCGTTCACAGATCGATACTGACCTCAGCAAACTGAGATTCCCTCTGATAGATTCGATGTGCTGGAAGTTCGCCTCGGCGCAGAAGCGAGCGAAACGTTGAAGTGAAGGAGATAGGAAAACGGAGAACCGATTTTCGCTCGTGAAGGACGGCGTTTTCGTAATCGGGCTCCTAGTCGCCGCATCGGGCCGTGTTTCCGCGCCCATTGCACTTGCCGTCGGCCTCGCCTACGGCATCACGTTCGACCGCCCGCGCTGGCCTGCCGTCAAATGGCTTTCGCGATGGCTGCTGCAAGCCTCGGTCGTAGGATTGGGGTTCGGCATGAGCCTGGGCGAGGTCTTGCGTGTTGGACGGTCTGGCTTTCTTTATACGGCTCTGACCATAGCGGCCACACTCATTCTGGGTCTGACGATTGGCGGCTTCCTGGGAGTAAGACGCAGACCTTCATTTCTGATCAGCACAGGTACGGCGATCTGCGGCGGCAGCGCAATCGCGGCGGTTGCGCCGATCATCCACGCGAATGAGGATGAGATGGCGGTTTCGCTCGGTACAGTGTTTATCTTGAATTCCGTGGCATTGCTATTGTTTCCGGTGTTGGGCTGGAGGCTTCATCTAAGCCAGACCCAATTCGGTTTGTGGTCGGCTTTGGCGATACACGATACCAGTTCGGTGGTTGGCGCCGCGGCAAAGTACGGTACTGTCGCGCTCGCGGTGGGAACGACAGTCAAACTTGCCCGCGCCCTTTGGATCGTCCCGGTTTCTGCAGTCACTGCCATCGCAAAACGCAGTGGGGCCGCCATTCAGTGGCCGTGGTTCATCCTGTTTTTCTGCCTGGCCGCCTTCGCCAACACGTTCCTGCCGGCCTTCCATTCGACTTATTCTTTGGCTCATCATCTGGGAATCGCTGGCCTGGTGATTACGTTATATCTAATTGGAACCGGGCTTTCGCGGGAAACGCTACGGCAGGTGGGTGTTCGACCACTGTTGCAAGGCTTGCTGCTATGGTTTATTGTCGCGCTCGGTTCTTTAGCGCTGATTCGTAGTGGATGGATTCACCTCTAGGCCAGGATTGCAGAATGGTTAGTGAAAACGGCGGGCAGTAAACACTAATGAGCGTTCTTAAGCATATGCCGGCTCAGGACCTGTTTTCGATTCACGATTTCGCCTCCGAATTGGACAAGCTTCCCGCGGAATCATTCAGGGAGATTCAGAGCGTGTACCAGCTCATGCGCACCCATCCCGTGAACCCGGAGACCCTAAACTCCTATCTCAACTGGGACAAGCAGCACTACACTCGCAATCTCATCAGAAAAACGGAACTTTACGAGTTGATCGCGATTTGCTGGGAGGAAGGGCAGAACAGCTCGATTCATAACCATCACGAACAGAATTGCTGGATGGCAGCGCCCATAGGCCGGCTGCTGGTACAGAACTATCGTGTCCTCTTCGAGCAGATCGACGAAGGCCGCTGCGCTCTGGAAACTGCTGATACGGTGGAGATGAATGCTGCCCAGCCGGCGGCGATCAATCCACAGCACCCCGTGCACAAGGTTTATAACCCTCCCGAATACCGGGAGCGCGCCGTCAGTCTGCATGTGTATTCCCGTCCGTTCGATAGCTGCGTTGTGTACTCGCAGGAGCGTGGAACGTGCGGAGTCATCAAGCTGGAATACACAACCCAGTACGGCGGGGCGCGTACACCGGCCCGAACTTAGGGCGCGCAGCACAACGGCTATGGGAATTAGCGCTATTTTCCGATGCAGAAGGTGCTGAAGATCAGATTAAGAATGTCGTCGTTAGTGGTGGCGCCGGTAATTTCATCGAGCGGACGCAGCGCATTGTAGAGATCAAGCAAGAGCATTTCATGGGGAATATGATTTCCCACCGCATTCTCCGCCGCAGCCAGTGCCGCCAGCGCATCACCCACCAGCGTCTCATGGCGCAAATTTGTCAGGAAGCCCGTTTCCGGCGATACCCCGGAATCACCGCCGATGTGGCGGAGAATTTGCGCCCGAAGTTCGGAAATGCCTTCTCCGGTTACGGCAGAGGTGCGGACTTTTGGCAACCGGGAATCGGGAGCGGCGAACCGAGAACTGACAATATCTACTTTGTTCTCGACCAGAATCGCAGGGCGTTGCGCCACTTGCTCGATCAGTTGGCTGTCTTCTCTGTCGGCTGGCTGAGAAGAATCGAGCACTACCAGCACCAATTCGGAATCGGCGAGCGCTTCCATCGACTTGCGGATGCCGATGCTCTCGGCTTCATCGAGGGCCCGGCGAATTCCCGCGGTGTCTACGAGTTCAACTGGGATCCCGCCGATAGAGACGGTTTCGCTTACCAGATCACGCGTCGTGCCTGGCGTCGCGGTCACGATGGCACGCTCCCGTTCTACGAGGCGATTGAACAAGCTGGACTTGCCGACGTTGGGACGGCCGACGATGGCGAGAGTCAGACCTTCGTGGACGACTTTGCCATAAGCAAAGGATCGTGCCAGCGCTTCGAGCGGCGAACGAACCTCCGCGATGTGCTGAAGAATTTGCTCGCTGTGCAGCACGGAAACATCGTCTTCAGCAAAGTCGATTCCTGCTTCCAGCCGCGCGATGAGTTCAACCAGCTTCTGCTTGATTGGCTGAAGGCGGCGTGAGAGCGCACCTTCCAGTTGCTGTGCGGCAACTTTGGCCTGGTAGAGGGTCTGTGACTCAATCAAATCGCGAACGGCTTCCGCCTGAGTCAGATCGATGCGGCCATTGAGGAAGGCACGCAAGGTGAACTCGCCGGGCTCGGCCAGGCGCGCGCCCCGAGCGAGAGCCAGTTCCACAATGTGCCGCAGAACCACTGGCGAGCCATGCGCCGAGATTTCCACGATGTCGTCGGTAGTGTAGGAAAGCGGCTTGGCAAAATAGGTGACGATAACTTCGTCGATGCGTTGTTCGTGTAGTTGCGGGCAACTCGCCCGCGCTTCACCGGGTCGGAGACCCGGCTCTCCACAATTCGGGTCGGGCTCGATCAGTTCGCCGAACACGGCGCGTCCAGGCTCAAGTTGGTGCTTGAGGCGAAGCATGGGCAGCGCGATGGCGCGAGCATTGGGGCCGGCGAAACGGACCACTCCGATTCCACCGCGACCAGGCGGAGTTGCAATGGCGACAATGGTGTCGTCAAGGTTCACGGAGAGATTGTAGCGGGTAAGCGAGTGCGATACTGCGGCTGAAGCCCCGGATGTAGCACCAACCGGACGGATCTACGGAATATTTCTGCGCGCTGGTTTGCTCGCGGCTCTGTAATCTTTCGGATACACCACCACGAAGCGGCGCAGTCCCTCACCTTCACTCTCGGTGCGCAGGTCCTCAAAGTCGCGCAAAGCGAGATGCACAATCCGCCGCTCGCGCGACGACATGGGGGTGAACTGGTAAGGGGCGCCGGTCTTACGGACTTTCTCGGCGGCGACGGAGGCGGCCATGCGCAGTTCTTCCAACCGCAGGCTGCGGTGGTTCATGCAGTCGAAGCTGATTTTCTCGTGCTCATTGCCGGGCAGGCGGAGCATTTCGAGCGCGAGCAGCTCAAGAGCGCGCAGCAGCTCGGCGCCGCGCTCCAACAGCAATAGCGAATCGGGACCAGAGAATTGCACCAGAATCTCTGGCCGCTCCCAATCGCGTTCTTCCGGTATGGGAGGGTCGACGGTGATCCGGTACTTCAGGCGTAAACCACCCTTGCTGACCACGGCGTTCAACAGATCGTTAATTTTGTTGGCCGATTCGAGTTTGTTGGGAATTGTCATAAAAGCAGCTTTTAGCTATTCGCCCTCGGCTTTTTGCCTTTAATGCCTTTGCTGAACCCAGTCTGTCGTGGCTCAACCCCGGCAATCATCTTCGTGGGGGGTAAGCTAAGAGCTAAGAGCCAAAAGCTATTTATCTTTCTTTCTCGCGCGCTTCAAGGCGAGTTCCCGCATTTCGCGGCCCAGCCCGGTCCGGTTCATGATCGCCTGTTGCACGATGCCAATGACATTGCTTTCCAGCCAATAGAGACCAAGACCGGAAGCCACGTTCCAGCTGAGGAACCCGAACATCACCGGCATCATGACATTCATCATCTTCTGCTGCGAGGGATCCATGCCGGCCTGCGGCGTCATGCGTTGCATAAACACCATGGCGATGACGATCAATATGGGAAGGATCCGTATGGTGGACGGTTCGGGCGAAGAAAGATCATGAATCCACAGCCAGTGGGCTTGCCTCAGATCGATGGCCGCGCCCAGCATGCTGTAGTAGGCGATCAGGAAAGGCATCTGGATCAGCATTGGCAGACAACCGCCCCACATGTTGACTCCCTCGCGTTGCTGCAGTTCCCAGATTTCCTTATTCATATCCTGCCGCCGCGGATCGCGCATGCCATATTTCTTGTATTTCTCCTGGATAGCTTTCATCTGCGGCTGGATCTTTTGCATCTTCAAAGCTGACTTCATTCCCGTAATGCGCAAGGGCAGCAGAGCGAGGTTGATGATCAGAGTCTGCAGTACGATCGCCCAGCCCCAGTTGCCGACAACTTTTTCGAAAGTCCACCGCAGCCAAAGAAAGAGTGGGCGGGCAATCCATCCCCAGAAGCCGAAGTTGACTAGTCCGCGCAGATCGCGGGGGGCGCCGTTGATGGTGGGAACGGAGATCGATTCCAGAACAGCCAACGATTTGGGACCGACGTACAGATGCCCGGTTGAGGCGCCTTTCAAATTGCCGACCGCCGCTCCTAGCACGCTATAGGGATGCTTCGGGTCTTGCGGGTTTTCAATGGCGTTGTGCAACGTGACCAGGGCCGCGCTTTGCGGGTCGTCCGGGATAAAGACGGCGGCGAAATACTGGTCCACCATGCCCGCCCAATCGAGCGGGCCTTTTATGGTGCTGCCGCCGCTGACTTTTTTGATGGCCAGCCGTTCTATGTCGCTGTCGTACTGGTAGTCGATCCGTCCGGAAGCGTAGCTGGCCGGCGTGTTTTGATCACCGAATCCCGCCGGCCACATGGGGAAAGCGGCGATCGCACTCCCTTTTGCTGTCGCCGATGTTTCCACCCCGACTACGTAACTCTGGTCGAAACGGAATGTCTTATGGACAGCAACGTCCTGGTCCGCGTATTCGAAGGTGATTTGCGCGGGGGCGGTCAGAGTGCCAGAACTCGAAGCTACATAGAGTACCGAGTTCAGCTTGTTTCGCAGGGCCTCGTCATAAGTCAAAAGAGAGAGCGGATAGCCAAACTTCTCCGCGGAAGCGCCGTTGACGAGTTCGAGAGGCCGGCCCTGGTCGTCATTAAATTTCTTGAGAATCCACGACTTCACCTGCCCGCCGCGATTGGTGAAAGTGATTTTGTAAACGTCATTCTCGACTACCGTCTCCGATTCAGAACCGGCTTGTTTGCCCGCACCCGCGGGAACCGGCACCGCAACCGCAGCCTGAAGTTGCGCGGCAGCGGGATTCCCGGCAGTCGTGGCTTGCGCCTGGCTCTGGGCAGGCTGGGTGGCGGCAGGCGTTGGCGGCAAATATTTCCGGAACAGCGATTGCGACAGCAGAATGACCAGGAACGTCAGGCCGAAAACCAGAAGCAGCCGTCGCTCCATGCCGGGGTCTTGTTGAGGATTTTGAAAGTCGGGCAAATTCGTTGACTCAATGACTACAAGGTGCTGCGGCCGAATCACATCCGGCCGCGGAGTTGGAAATCTGCGGCTGAACCACCGGGTCGTACCCGCTGCGCCCTAAGGGATGGCAGCGCAACAAGCGCCGCACTGCCATCCAGCCACCAGACAGAGCACCGTAGCGGTCAATGGCTTCCATCGCGTACTCCGAACAAGTCGGCACGTAACGGCAAGCGGGCAGCAGCAGCGGTGAAATGGCCCACTTATAGGCCCGCAACAATCCGAGCACGGCTTGGGTACAGATTCGATTCATAACCAACGTTATCTCGTCGCGAAAGGTGCCGGCCAATGTATCAGGACTTCGCCTTCTGCACCGGCCCGTCTTTCTCTTTCTCTTTCTCCATGCCACCAAGTTTCTGTCGGATCACTTGGAACGCCCGGGCCAGATCACGTTGCAGGTCACGAAACTCCATGGTGCGTAACGACCGCTTCGGATTGATGACTACATCCACGGGAATCTCAATCATCCCTTGCAACCGGACCGCTTCACGCAGGCGGCGCTTCATGCGGTTACGATCGACCGCGCCACCCAGCGCCCGGCCCACCGTGAATCCGATCCGCGCATTCAAGCCCGGCTCTCGCGGCAGGTAGAACACGGTCATGCAGGCGGCAAAATGGCGTTTCCCTTGCTTGTATACCCGCTCAAAATCGGCATGCCGGAGCAATCGTCCACGGCGCGGAAACCGGGCGGACTGGCCAGCACCGGGCTGCATTGGACCTGCCATGGAAGACGCTGCGGCTCACAATTCGACTCACCAGGCGGATCCCCGCCAATTCTCAGACACGGGAACTCTATTCACGGAAGCCGGGTTTTACTGAGACCCGCTTGCGGCCCTTGGCGCGCCGGCGCGAAATTACCGCTCGGCCACTTTTGGTCTTCATCCTCGTACGGAATCCGTGCGTCTTCGAGCGGTGGCGCCGGTTGGGTTGGAACGTGCGCTTGGGCATGAAAAAATTCGCTGCTCCTGATTCGTTTGTCAGTCGTAAAACAAACCAACAGTATAAACGAGCCGAGGCAATGCGGTAAACGGACAGCTGGAACCGGGCCCCGTGCGATCCCGTCCCGCTGCGCGCGCGCTGCACAACTCGCGCGGCAGTTATAATTTCAATACTTGACAGAAAACTTTTTCGCGTTCTGAATCATCCACACGGGGAAAAAATTCTTTGCCGAGATTCCCTCATGGCGAAAAAATTTGTGCTAGTATGCCGGACTGTCCCAGCTTGTGGAAATCATTGTCCGGTTCCCCAGCCCGCCCAGCCGTAATGCCCGGGTTGTTTTGTTGGACAGAAACTTTTTCTACACGAACTTGAAGACGGCGCTGACCTTCACGGGCAGCCCTGCGAAAACTTTCTTATGTCTGTTCCGAGTCCGAGCCTCTCTCCCAATCCGTGGGTGCGCATTCTGGATGCGCTCGAAAAGAAAATCAATCGCCACTCCTACGATACCTGGCTGAAGCCCACCCGTTACAGCCACTCGAGCGGAGGGATACTGTTTGTGCGGGTGCCGACGGCCGAGTTCCGCCACGTGGGTGACAAGTATGCGGACCTCATTCAGGAAGCGGTCGACAATCTGGGCATGGAGTTTCAGGAGGTGAAGTTTGTGACTCCGGAAGACGACCCCGCTTCCACGCCTCTGCGCCACGATGGCGGCCTGTCTCCCCGGCCGGTCACACCGGTGGGATTTCCCTCCCAGGCACGATTCGATTGGGATGGCGCTGCGCAGCTGAACCCGCGCTACACCTTCGATGCTTTCGTGATCGGAAGTGGCAACCAGTTCGCCCATGCCGCCTGCCAGGCGGTGGCGGAACGTCCTTCCAAGGCCTATAACCCGCTATTCCTTTATGGCGGCGTGGGTATGGGCAAGACCCACCTGATGCAGGCCATCGGCCACGAGATCAAGCGGCGGATGCCGCAAGCCGCCATCTGCTACGTGAGCAGCGAGAAGTTCACCAACGAAATGATCAACTCGCTGCGCTACGACAAGATGACTAGCTTCCGCGACAAATTCCGCAACGTCGATGTGCTTCTGGTCGATGACATCCAGTTCCTGGCGCAAAAAGAACGCACGCAGGAAGAATTCTTCCATACCTTCAACGCGCTCCATGAATCGCTGAAGCAGATCGTAATCGCGAGCGACCGGCCCCCAAAGGAGTTGGCCGAAGTGGAAGACCGGTTGCGCAGCCGCTTCGAGTGGGGATTGATTGCGGACATTCAACCGCCCGATCTGGAAACCAAAGTTGCCATCCTGCAGAAAAAAGCCGAGCAGGAGAAAGTGACACTGCCCACCGACGTTGCTTTGTACATTGCTTCTAACATCCGTTCGAACGTTCGGGAATTGGAAGGGGCCTTGATCCGCCTAGTCGCTCATTCCTCCCTCATCGGCGCGGAGATTACACTTCCCTACGCTCAGCAGGTGTTGAAGAACTTTATCGACTCGCAAGCTCGGAAGGTCACCATCGAATCCATTCAAAAGGCCGTGGCCGAGCAGTTTGGGCTACGTCTGATGGAGATCAAGGCCAAGAACAATTCACGGGCCATCGTCTATCCCCGGCAGATTGCCATGTACCTGGCCAAGCATCTGACGGAAGCTTCACTGCCGGAGATCGGCCGCCAGTTCGGTGGCAAGCATCACACCACGGTTCTGCACTCCGTCGACAAGATCGACCTTAATCGCAAGAATGACAAGGATTTAAACAGGCTATTGAATAAGTTGACTGAGCAGTTGGGCGCATAGTCATGGGTCAGGGCCGATTTTCCACTCATCGGCCAAAGTTTCTCGGCGGGACTTGTGAAGAGGTTGTGGAAGCTGTGCACAGAGGGGAAGAATTCGGACCGTACGGCCCGACGTTACCTTCTCATCCGCCACGGCGAAGGATAGTTTTGAACACCAAGCGAGCGGAGCAGCGGGCAGCAGTGGAGCGGTTTGCGACAGTTTTTCCACTTTTGCTGGCCCCCTACTGCTACTGCTGGTGTTCTTTGGTTTAGCTTTTGATATAAGAAAGTATTCAAAGTAGCACGGCACGATGGGAGAGTTGGTTTATGCCGGCAGAAGCTTTGGCCTCCGCAACTGGAACCTCTACCGCCATGGAAATTACAGTCAGTAAATTTGAGCTCTTGCGTGAACTGACGGCGACCCAGGGAGTGGTCGAGCGCAAGACTACGATTCCTATCCTTTCCAATTATTTGTTTGAGGCTGCGAACGATAAACTCTCGCTGACCGCGACCGATTTAGATCTTAGCCTGCGCACTTCCTGCAGCGCCAAGGTGAAGAAGGAAGGCTCTTGCACGATTCCCGCCCGCAAGTTGCACGACTACGTGAAGCTGCTTCCCGATGCCGATATCACGCTCAAGCTTCTGGAGAATCACTGGGTCAGCATTCGCTGCGGGCGTTCCAATACGAAAATGGTGGGCATGGCGAGGTCGAATTTTCCAAGTCTGCCGGCGTTCCCCACTGCGGGTGTGGTCAATATCCCGGCCCAGGTTTTCCGCAACATGATTGCGAAGACTGGGTTCGCTATCGCGAGCGAAGAGTCGCGCTACACTCTCAACGGCGCACTGATGATGCTCAAGCCCGAGTCGATCACCATGGTCGCCACCGACGGCCATCGGTTGGCGCACATCGAGCGCGGCGGGGAGAAATTTGAAGGCGTCTCCGGCGAATTGAAGACGCTGGTCCCGAAGAAGGCAATGGACGAGCTCAAATCGCTGCTCGACTCGACCGATGCCGAGAGCATCGAATTTGCCAAGGACGAATCGACTTTGTATTTCCGTATCGGGCAGCGCCTGCTCACCTCGCGCCAACTCACCGGACAATTCCCCAACTACGAAGCCGTGCTTCCCAAGGACAACAGCAAGTCGGTGACGGTTTCGGTCGCGGACTTGAGCGCTGCGGTTTCCCGCGTGGAGCAGTTTGCCGACGAGCGCTCCCGAGCCGTGCGCCTGCGGTTTGAGAAGGGCGAAGTAAAGATTTCCGCCTCTTCCACCGAAACCGGCGAATCGGAAGATTCGATCGAGGCGACCTACGACGGTGAAACGCTCACCATCGGCTTCAACGCCAAGTATCTGCTGGATTTCCTTAAAGCCGTGGGTTCCGGCGACGTGAAACTGGAGTTGAAGGACGCCCAGTCCGCCGGCCAGCTTCGCCCTGCTGAGAGCGAGGACTACAAGTATCGCTACATCGTGATGCCCATGCGGATCTGAGGCTTTGTGGCTGCGCCGCCGTAGTTAAACTGCTTGACCTCCCGCTCCCTGCCGAACTAAATTGTCCCCTCTTGATTCTGGGAGGTTCTCCATGCTCAGCGGATTCAAGCAGTTCATTCTTCGCGGCAACGTGGTCGATATGGCGGTCGGCGTGGTCATCGGCGCGGCCTTCGGGGCCGTGGTCACAGCCCTGACCAAAGATTTGCTCACGCCCCTGATTGCCGCGCTCGTCGGCAAGCCCGATTTCTCCTCGGTGGCCTTCACCATCAACGGCACCCCGTTTCCCGTGGGGGATTTCATCAATAGCGTCGTGTCATTCCTGTTGATCGCGGCCGCAATTTACTTCTTTGTCGTGGTCCCGGTCAACGCACTGGTGTCGCGCATGCGCAAGGCGCCCGGCCCCGGCCGACCCTACCACCAAGAAGTGTCCTGAATGCCTGAGCGAAATTCCGGTCGAGGCCCGGCGCTGCTCGCATTGCACCCAGCCGGTGATGGGCAAGGCGGCTTAGCAGCGGTACGCCGCCATCGGTTCGCTCCTGTAACATGGGCGAATGGCGCGATTTCGAACTGCCGTCTGCACTGGCGTCCCAGTGGGGTTGCTGCTACTGGGATTCCTTGCAGGCCCAGTTTTCGCGCAGGGTGCTCCCGGGCCGGCCCAAGCCCGTTCCAAGCCGACATCGCGCGTGGTTGCGGGCATCGATCAGGGTTTGATCGCAGACGGGGCTTACCGCAATTCATTCTTCGGTCTCCACCTGCAAGGTCCCCTTCGGTTGGGTAGACCGCACCGCTGAAATGCGCGAAGGCGATTCGACTTCAGGAAGTGACCCGGCCAAGTCACTGGTCCTTCTGGCTGTCTTCGAGCGGCCGCCCGAAGCCACGGGCAGCACTATCAATTCCGCCATCGTTATCGCAGCGGAAAAAATTTCTCAGTATTCCGGGCTGAAGACCGCCGTGGACTATTTCGGTCCCATCACCGAACTGGCCACGGCCAAAGGCTTCAAAGTCGTCAACGAACCTTACGAATTTCCGGTGGACGCAAAGCCACTTGTACGTAGCGATTTCAGCAAGCCCCGTGCTTCGCTGACCATGTTTCAATCATCGCTGGTGCTGCTGGAGAAGGGCTATTTGGTTTCGTTTACCTTCATCGGCGGAAGCGAGGACGAAGTAAACGGGCTCATCGAGAATCTGCATTTTAACGCGAAGAAAGCCTCAAGCCCTCCCCACAAATAGAACCGGTACGGCGCGCTTATCTCTCGTGCACCGCAACCGGGCTTGGCTCTGCGGCCGCGCCATACGCGACCTCGCGGTGACCATAACGCCGCACCCTCACATTGGCTTGTTCGGCGTGTGCCAGGAATCCTTCGAGCACGCACAAGCGTGAGCAATATTCGCCAATCATCGCCGACGCTTCATCGCTGAGAACCTTCTGGTAGGTGCAGGTCTTGATGAATTTGCCGACCCAGAGTCCGCCCGTGTAGCGCGCCGCCTTGCCTGTGGGCAAAGTGTGGTTGGTCCCGATCACTTTATCGCCGTACGCCACATTGGTGCGCGGGCCGAGAAACAAAGCGCCATAATTCTTCATGTTCTTGAGGAAGTAATCCGGGTTACAAGTCATAACCTGGACGTGTTCGGAGGCGATACGATCCGCTTCCCGGACCATCTCCTCTTCGGACTCACACACGATCACTTCCCCGTAGTCGCGCCACGATACCGAAGCCAGTTTTGCCGTGGGCAGAATCCCGAGCAGGCGCTGCACCTCCGCCATGGTCTCGCGGGCAAGTTTCTCCGACGTGGTCAGCAGGATCGCCGGCGTATTGAAGCCGTGCTCGGCTTGTCCTAGAAGATCGGTAGCGCAAATCTCTGCGTCCACCGTGTCATCTGCGATCACCAGAGTCTCGGTGGGGCCAGCGATCAGGTCGATCCCGACGCGGCCAAAAAGCTGCCGCTTGGCTTCCGCCACGTACGCATTGCCCGGCCCGACAATCATCGAGACGGGAGCGATGTTCTTCGTGCCGATTGCCATCGCCGCAATTGCCTGCACGCCTCCCATGCAATAAATCTCATCCGCGCCGCCCAGATGCATGGCGGCGACCACAGCCGGGCTGGGCTTGCCATGGTAAGGAGGCGAAGCCGCGATCACGCGCGGCACGCCCGCCACCTTCGCGGTCACCACGCTCATGTGCGCCGAAGCAACCAGCGGATATTTTCCGCCCGGGACGTAACAGCCAACGGAATCGACTGGCATGTTCCTGTGGCCAAGAATGACTCCGGGCAGCGTCTCGACTTCAACGTCTTTCAGCGCCGAGCGTTGCGCCTGGGCGAAGTTGCGCACCTGCGCTTGTGCGAATTTGATGTCCTCGATGTTCTGCGTTGAAAGCTGCGACAGGCAACTCTCGATTTCCGCCGCCGAAAGACGAAACGAAGGAGGGTTCCACTTGTCGAACTTCTCCGAGATCTCGCGCAGGGCGGTCTCGCCGCGAGCCTCGATATCCTCGAGAATTCCCGTTACGATGTCGCGGACTTTCTTCGCGTCCGCAGTGGCCTGGTCGGGCGTACGCCCGGTTTTCAGATGGCGTGCCATGGTCGCCTCCTTATCGAATCGTGTGGACGCCGGTCTCTGACCTGCGTGGCCGGACCCGTGCAGGCCGGGTCGTTGATCTGGAAAACTGGACCCTTCGCCACATTTCTAGCCCGTAGCCGACACCGGTTCTACGATCTCAACATCAGCCGTTGATCTGCGATGCTGCTCCGCTGCGTAGCCAGCCTTGTAATCTGCTTTCACCGCATCTGACGCGGTCGGAAGCACGGGGAAATCCCACCAGCCGACGACTTCCGCCGCGGCCACAGAAACATCGCGCGTGATCGGAACTTCCACCAACGCGGGAGCTTTCGACTCAAGCGCTCGCTTAATTGTCGATCCGATGCCGTCGGCGCTTTGGACCTTTGCCGCCACGTCAAAGCCGAACGACTTCGCCAGCCCGACGAAATCAACCGAATAGGGTTGCCCGTTGCCCGCGTGCTGGTTGAACTCCGACCCGATCTGCCGGCCCATCAGGTAATTCTGCCCGTCGCGGATGGAAATGTATCCGGAGTTGTTCAGAATCAGGAACACAACCGGGATGTTGTACATAGCACAGACGGCGAGTTCCTGCACGCACATCATGAAATCGCCGTCGCCGATGATGCAGACCACCGGCGCATCCGGCTTGGCCAGCTTGGCGCCGATGGCTGCGGGAAGCGCGAAGCCCATCGAGGAAAACGAGCCCGAAGTGATGTGAGTGCGCGGCTCGTAAACCGGAAATGCCTGCTTGGTGGTGCTCTGCGGATGCCCCGATCCCACGGTGACGATGCCGTGGCGCGGCAGAACCTTGCGCAGCTCGCGCAGCGTGCGCAGCATCGTAGTCGGCATGCCGGAGTAACCACGGCGGCGCTCCAGCCGTTCTTCCCATTCCTTCTTCAGTCCGTCCACCTTGTTCAGATAAGACGCACGGCCTTCGCGTGCTTTCCGCGCTTGCTCTTCCGAAATGCCGGCCAGAATGTCGGCCAGCACCAGCTTGCAGTCCGCCGCGATGCCAACTTCCGCGGGATAGTTCTTGCCAATCTCACGGGGATCGATGTCAACCTGGATCAACTTGGCATCGGGGATGGAGAACGTCACACCTTTCCGATACGACGAAGCCGACCAGTCAGTGAAGCGGCAGCCCAGCGACATTACGACGTCAGCGTTAGCGGCGGTATGGTTGCCGGGAAGCGATCCCGGCCAGCCCGCCGTGCCTGCGCACATCGGGTTGTCCTCGGCAATCGCGCCTTTGCCGTTCCAGGTAAAGACCACCGGGATGCCCAGCTTCTCAACCAGCATGGTCAGCTCGGGCGTGGCGTTGGCGCTGATCGCTCCCCCGCCGACCACAATGCACGGCCGTTTGGCCGTGAGCAGAAGTTGGATTGCGGCTTCAATAGCCTGACCATCCGCGCGCGGCTTCCCGACAGGCAGGCGTTTGGAGATATCTGCGACGTCAACGTCCGTAGTCTCCACCTGAATGTCGAGCGGCAGCTCCATATGCACCGGCCCCGGCCGACCGGTCAGCATCGCATTCCATGCGCGGTGCAGCACGAACGGCACCTGATCGGCGCGGATCACATCGAAGGTGCGCTTGGTGACGGTCGCAGCGATATGCGGAAAATCCGGCGAAGCAACCCGGTCAAGTTCCTGCATCACGCCGTGTCCGCGCATGTGCGTGGCGGCGCTGCCGGTGATCAGCAGCAGCGCAGTGGAATCGCAATGCGCCGTCGCGAGTCCAATGATCGTATTCGTGGCGCCTGGGCCAATCGATGTGCAGGCAACGATCGGCTCACCGGTCACGCGGTAGTGCGCGTCGGCAATGTGCACGGCGCTCTGCTCGTGCATCACCTGAATGAAGGGCAGCTTCGAAACCGGATCGTTGAAGGCGTCAATCATGCTCCAGTTGCCGTGCCCTGGAAGTCCGGTGACATAGGGAACGCCGTACGCCTTAAGCGCTTTTCCAATCAGCTGTCCAACTGTGAGCTTCATGGCCACCCTCCGCGTCCTGATTCTGCTGCGCGGCACATTTTACTCCCGCCTCGAAGCGGGATGCGAACTAAGGGGGCCGGTCATCCCGAGGGCAGCCGTTCTTCAGGCGGAGCGAGGGATCTCGCGCAGTTCGCCACAAGAGCTGCCGGTCGCGATCTTCCTGGTTGTATAATCCGCTCGCCCACAGGAGCGAACCATGGATCGACGCACTTTTCTGTCGCATTCCGGCCAGATGCTGCTGGTCGCAGGCCTCGCTCCTGCTCTAAATAAGAAAAGACTTTTCGCCGAGAATCCTATGCCCGCCACCAACCAACGCCGTTTTCTGTCGTTCTCCAATGACTGGATCGAAAGTTCCCTCGTCACTTCCGTCCACGACCTTCCGGTCGACGATGCCATCGTCGTCAATCTATCCAGCGCTCCGCTCTACTACACTGTCACCGCCGACCATGGAGTGATCCCTCCCTGGAAGTCCAGCATTCTTCGCCATTGCACATTGGATAAAATCGAACGGGCGGCCCTGCTGCACGTGCGCAAGCGCACCAATCTGGGAGGAGTCGCCCTGAACTGGGAGTGGTTCGGTCAGCGCTTCCCGCAATTTCCGCGCGGAACGCCACTCTACATCTCATCGCAGGATGAAATCGGCGACGTCCAACTCGATCCACTCATCACCTTCGCCGGCCAGTCGGTTCCCGCTTCTCCCCGCCGCTACCGGCTCAAACTCAACCTCTGGTACACGCCCGAGGAAACCGATTGCACCATCCACACCGGACACAAGTTTCTCGAAGTGCACACCCAGGTCCTCGGCACCGGGCACATGCAGAAGTTTCGGGAGAACGATGAGGCCACGCTTTACGAAGATGTGCTGATGCCTCCGGGCTTCACGCACGCTCCGTTTTTCACGGTCGCCAGTGACCGCAGCTTCACCTATCCTTGGCACCGCTACTATGCGGATACGGATTGCGTATGGATGGCGGTGGAACTGCACCCGGAGTGAATCGCAACCTCCCAAACGCGGCCTCGCCAGAGTGATGGGGAAATCCACTCCCCAACACTCTGGCGAAAGTTGTCCGCAAGTCTCTTACTTAGGACTTAGGGAACTTGAACAAGTCGAAGAGATCGTCGATGGCCGGGCTATTCAACGGCACATAGGGGTTGCCGGGCAGCGCGACGGGGTTCGGGAAATTGTCCCGGCTTCGTCCTGTAAGCGGTTTCAAATTCCAATTCCGCTCAATGAACTTCAGAATTGAAACATGGTCCGCATAACTGTGGTTGATGTGGCCGCCTGTGGTGTAAGGCGAGATGACGATCAGCGGAATGCGCGGTCCGTCACCGAAGAAGTCCAGTGGCTGGATGTAGCCCGAATCGTAATAGCCGCCGCCCTCGTCCATGGTGATGAAAAACGCCGTATCTGCCATCAGGTCGGGCTTGGCCGTAAGGTGGTTCATAATGTCCGCGACCATGCCTTCGAATAGATCGAGCTTCGAAGAAGCCGGGTGGCCGTCCAGCAGGCCGTCTGGCTTGACGAAGGAAACTGCCGGCAAAGTGTCGTTGTCGATGGCGGCAAAGAAGTCGGTCGCATCCTTGATATGGGCGGAACGCTGCGCTGAGTCGCCCATAATTGCGTTGGTGTAGGACTCGAAATTACAAATGTTGCAGTAGGCTGCGCCGACCAGCACGGTTGGATCGGTGCTGTCCGGGTTATGTTGCAGCTCGACCGCGGCGTTGTAAGCTCCACCGTAATAGGCCCAGGAAATATTCTTTTGGTTCAGGGCCTCGCCGATGGTGCGGACATTGCTCGGCGGAACCGAGCCGCCTTTCGCGATGCCCGTAGTGTCAATCGACCCATCCGGCAGGAATCCGGGGTTGTCGTTGTTCACCAGGTAATAGTGTCCGGCCTGGCATCGCGTACTGGGAGCATAGGGCAACGTGGCCAGGTAATCGTGTATCGGCCTGATCCCTGGCTGCGACAGGTTGGCGCATTCGGTAAAGTTGCCATCGAAACCCACATCCACGGTGTACACGTTGTCAGTGCCGGGAATCGGGTTGGGATTGGCGATGTGCGACGGCGGCACCGTCGCATGGCCATCTCCATCACTCCAGAAGATCGCGTCCCCGCTGCCCAGCATTACGTGATTTGCGCCCGTGCCGCCCATCACTGCCTGATGGTAGTTGTCGCTGATGGTGTATTGGTCGGCCAGACTCTTCAAGACGGGAATATCTCCAAGCTCCATGTTGTAGAACGCCATGGAATTTCCGCCGCCGTTATCATCGACCGCGGGGGGAGTGTCGAACGGGTCAAGGATCGCAGTGTAGCTAGTGATCACGAAGGGATAGAGATCGCTCAGACAACCGGATGGGTTCTGCTTGGTGGCGTTGTTCATGCTGCAATCCGATTGCTGCCACATTTCAAACAAGCGATGCGTGGTGTCACCCGTGTAGGAGTCGTAGGGAAGTTTTTTCCCACGCAGCGGAAACGGGCCGTTGGGCAGATCGTTGAAATTCTGAATGCGCGTGTCCGGATCAGGCAGGACGACCGTCTCGGTGACCTTTGGCACCCCGGTCGTCAGCAAGTGCAGATCCTTCGTTTGCAGAGAAGGCTCGACTGCAGCCAGTAAGCTGATAGGTGTTCCCGGAGGAAAGTTTGCGAGAGGCTGGAAAGAATTATCGCCCGGCGGCAACGGTTTCGGAATGGGGGCGAAGTTCAGAGTCGGCTCCGGCAGAATGTCGTAGGCTACCTTCTGGTCGGGTGGAAGACTGATGAAAAATGTTGTGTTATACGGCGCAATTGCCTGGTACTGCGTTGCTTTCGAGAAGTGCGGGCCCGGCGTGCCGTCGGCATTCACGATGCCTTTGGTGCGCAAGTTGGAAATGGAGTCTCCACTGCGGGGCACATAGGTCCCGAAAACGTGGTCGAAAGTGCGGTTCTCGCCGATAAGAACAATCACGTGTTTGATGGGCGTAACCGTGGTTGGAGCGGAAGCGCTAGCATCGGAATTCTCCTGGCTCAGCGCAGGATTAGCGAACGCCGTGGACGCGATCAAATACAAAGTGAGAATCGCGCGCGGTCGCCACTTTTTGGAAAAGGAAGTGCAATACATATCTGCCTCCGGTGGGTGAGGATTGAACTGAAGGCACAGCATAACGGGCGAGTTTGTCAATTTTGTCAACGCAGAGTTAACGGCAGATGAAAAAGAAATGGAGTACCCTTGAATGCAATAAGTGGAGGGTTGAAATTCCGTAAATCTGAGACCGAATTGAGATCTTCTCCCGACGTCCTCATCATCGGCAGCGGCATCGGCGGAGGTACTCTAGCCAACCGTCTCGTCCAGCATGGCCTTCGCGTGACCATCCTTGAGCGCGGCGGCTATTTGCCCCAGGAACCCGAAAACTGGGACGTTCACTCTGTCTTCTTCGATAAGAAATATGTTCCCGAGGAAACCTGGCTCGATAAACACGGCGAGGCCTTCCGACCCGGCACGTATTACTACGTGGGCGGCAGCAGCAAGATGTATGGGGCGGCGATGCTTCGCCTGCGCGAGCGCGACTTCGAGGAGATCGAGCATGCCGGCGGCGTTTCACCCGCTTGGCCAATCAAATATGAGCAGCTGGCGCCATACTACGATCTCGCCGAGCAGCTTTACGGAGTGCATGGCCAGGCCGGAGCCGATCCCACCGAGCCGCCGCGGGCTTCGCAATTTCCGTTTCCTGCGGTCGATCACGAACCTGTGATCGCCAAAGTTGCCGCCGAGCTTCAGCAGCACGGCATCAAGGCTTTTCCGCTTCCTCTCGCCGTGCACCTCCATCCCGGCCCATGCATTCGCTGCAAAACCTGCGACGGATTTCCCTGCAAAGTTCACGCCAAGGGCGACGCGGACGTTTCCGCAGTGCGGCCCGCGCTGGCGACCGGCAAGCTCGACCTGAAACTGCACGCCAAAGCCACGCGCCTGCTGCTTACTCCCGATGGCAAGCGCGTGAATGCGGTTGAATACGAGAGCGACGACGAAATCGAAACCATCACCGCGAAAATTATTGTCTTGTCGGCCAGCGCGGTGAATTCTGCGGTCCTGCTGCTGCGCTCGGCCTGCGACAAAGCTCCTCACGGCGTGGCCAATTCATCCGGAGTCGTTGGCCGCCACTACATGGCGCACAACAACACCGCGCTCATGAGCGTCGGCTGGCAAATCAATCCGACAAATTTTCAGAAGACGATCTGCATCAACGATTTTTACTTTCGGCGACGACGGCTTCCAATATCCCATGGGCAACATTCAGGGCCTGGGCAAACTGCAAACCGGAATGCTCACCGCCAAGCAGAAATTTCTGCCCGGCTTCATGGCCGATTGGATGGCCCAGCGCAGCGTCGACTGGTGGATCATGTCCGAAGACCTGCCCGATCCCGAAAACCGCGTGATTCTCGAAGGCGGCAAGATTCGCCTGCATTACACCGAGAACAATATGGCCGGGCACAAGCGCCTGGCTCGCCGTGCGGTCGAGCTAATGAAAAAGATCGGGTTCAAGCTGAATCTGGTAAAGAACATGGGAGGGCTTTCCGTATCTCATCAGTGCGGAACGGTGCGTTTCGGCACGGATCCCGTCAAGGCCGCGCTCAACGAATTCTGCCGGGCTTTTGATCATGAAAACCTGTTCGTGATGGATGCTTCGTTCTTCCCGTCGTCCGCGGCGGTGAATCCGGCATTGACGATTGCAGCGCAGGCGATCCGGGTCGCCGATCATATGGCAAAAGCTGATTTTGGAGTGGAGTGAACACGTGGGGACAGCCGCCCCTTCGACTTCGCTCAGGGCAGGCTCCCGGCTGTCCGGCGAGCGCAGCTCGCCCTTTAGCCCGCGCGGGCAAGAATGCCCGCGCCACACCGATGCGTTCCAGCTAAGCAGGAATTGTCATTCCGAGCGAAGCGCTTTTCTTCGCGGAGCGAGGAATCTCAGGCGGCACCGGCCCCTGATCAAGAGTCGCGGGCAAGAGTCCCTTCAACTCAGGGGCCGGCGGACGAGAGCCTGCCCTGAGCGAAGTCGAAGGGGCGTCCGCCCCACACAAACCCTACTCCAGCGGCTCGGGTTCCAGCGCGATGTTCTTTTCCCCCGCCGCTTTCTTCTCCGCGTACTTCTTGATCCACGCTTCCCAGCTCTTTCCCGCAGCCGTGTCTCGCCCGGAAAAGGCCAGCGCGGCTACATCAGCGTAAAAGACGGAAATCTTCTCACTGGAATTCTTGGTCATCAGGCGAACTCGGGAATCGGCCAGCGTAGGCCCGGTGCGCCGGTCGAAGAGATAACCCTCGATCTTGCTGCCGTCTTTGCGAGTGATCGTGATATCGCCACGATAGTCGAAGGCTTTTTCCAACGCGCTGCGGATTTCCGCTTCGCCGGCCAGTTCGGGCACCCAGCCTTCGAGCTTCTCGCGTCCCCAGCCGGGAACAACTTCAAGAGATCAGGACTAGACGGGTCGGGTGCGGCACCCGCAGCTTCCAGGTGCGCGTGCCCGGCTTCTTTGCCGGTCACGCCCGCGTCTCCTCAAGCGCGTTGGTTTCGATTTGCACCAGCGGGTGCGCCGGGGCAACAGGTTCTTCGAGCAGATCCAACGCTCCGCGATCGGCGTAGCGAGTAAACAGCGTGCCCTTGACCGTCGCCAAAAATCCGCTGAGCGAGCCGAAAGTGTCATTCACCGCAGAAGCTTCATACCCGCTATGCACCATGCAGTTGGCGCAATGCGGATTGCCCGATTCGGTTCCGTAATTCTGCCACTCGGTCTCGCGAAGCAATTCGTCGAAAGTTTCGGCATAGCCATCCTGCAGCAAGTAGCACGGCTTTTGCCAGCCGAAGATGTTGTACGTCGGCATGCCCCAGGGCGTGCAGGGATAATGCCGCTTGCCCATCAGGAACTCGAGAAACAACGGCGAGAGGTTGAACCGCCAGTTGGGCTTGCGATTCGAGAGAATTGCCCGAAACATGCGGCGGGTGCGGGCGCGTCCCAGAAAATGTTTCTGGTCAGGAGCCTTTTCGTACGAATAGCCGGGTGAGAGCATCATGCCTTCGATGCCCAGCTCCATCATCTCGTCAAAAAAGGCGCGAACGCTCTTGGGATCGGCGCCGTCAAAAAGTGTGGTATTGGTGGTCACTCGGAAACCGCGCTTCAGGGCCTCGCGGATCGCATCGACCGCAATGTCGTAGCCGCCTTCGCGGCAAACTGCCAGGTCATGATGCTCTTCCTGCCCGTCGAGATGAACGCTGAAGGTCAGATACTTGCTCGGAGTGAAGAGATCGATCTTCTCCTTCAGCAGCAAAGCATTGGTGCACAGGTAGATGTACTTCTTGCGCGCCACCAGGCCTTCGACGATCTTGTCGATCTCGGGATGCATGAGCGGCTCGCCTCCCGGGATCGAAACCACCGGGGCGCCGCATTCATCGACCGCTTTGAAACATTCTTCAGGCGTGAGCTGCCGCTTCAAAATGTGGGCCGGGTATTGAATTTTGCCGCAACCGGCGCAAGCCAGATTGCAGCGGAACAGCGGCTCGAGCATCAGCACCAGGGGATACTGCTTCCGCCCCGCGAGCTTCTGCCGCAGGACGTAGCTCGAAACTGTCCACATCTGTGATACGGGAACGCTCATTCTGGGGTGGATTCTCCTTCAAATATGCTATCAGGTCGTGCCCTTTTCGTCGCTTCAGCGGCTTGACGATGTAGGCGCTGGAGAGAATCGGGCGTGTTCTCGAAAACTTCAAGCAAATCGCGCGTCCGCCGCTCCAAAATGGCACTAATTAGCACAAAATCGATGGTTTATCGGGCCGGTTCCGGGGTCGAAAAATAGGTCGGCTCATGGTATAATTAAACACATCAGGCGAATCCCGTAAGTGTTAATAATTTCAGCAATTTGACGGTATTCTAGGGCAGCAGAAATCGAACGCTGCCAAGGCCCAAAATTCGAGCACTCCACGGAGCGGAATGGCTACGAAAGAGATCGCGCCTATCAGCGAAACCAAAACAAAAAACGGGAAGCTCGCCGCCATCAACGGAGGCAACGGCGATTACAACGCCGATTCGATCAAAGTGCTCGGCGGCATGGAAGCCGTGCGCAAGCGCCCTGCGATGTACATCGGCTCGACGGGTGAGCTGGGCCTGCATCATCTCGTCTATGAGGTCGTCGACAACTCGGTCGACGAAGCGCTGGCGGGTTACGCCGACAAAATCGAAGTCACCATCCACATCGATAACTCGATCACGGTAGTCGATAACGGCCGGGGCATTCCTGTCGACACGATGGACATCGATGGGGAGAAAATTCCCGCTGCTGAAGTCGTGATGACCAAGCTGCATGCGGGAGGCAAGTTCGATACTTCTTCCTACAAAGTCTCCGGCGGATTGCATGGTGTGGGCGTATCGGTAGTGAATGCGCTTAGCGAAGAGTTGGATCTGGAAATCTGGCGTGATGGATTTACCTGGGAGCAGAGCTATTCCAAGGGCGAGCCTACCAGCAAGCTGAAGAAAACCGGCGCGGTCAAGGCAAAGACGGGGACCAAAGTCCATTTCTTGCCCGACAAGACGATTCTCACCGTCACCGAATTTAATTTCGACACGCTGGCCCAGCGGTTGCGCGAACTTGCGTTTCTGAACAAGGGATTGGAGATCACGCTCACCGACGAACGTACCACGGATTCCAAGACGGGTGAGCCGAAGACTGCTCAGTTCAAGTACAACGGCGGCATTGCCGAATTCATCAAGCACCTGAACCGCGGCAAGCAGACGCTGCACGACCGGCCGATCTACATGGAAGCTGAGCGCAGCGGCGTAGCCATGGAAATCGGCTTGCAATACAACGACGGTTATTCGGAAAGCGTGTTCAGCTTTGCCAACAACATCAATACCGTCGACGGCGGCACGCATCTTTCCGGTTTCCGCACGGCGCTCACCCGCACCATCAACTACGCAGGCCAGCAAATGGGTTTGTTTAAAGACGTGAAAGAAAATCTCACCGGTGACGACGTTCGCGAAGGGCTCGTAGCCGTGATTAGCGTAAAGCTCCCGCAACCCCAGTTTGAAGGCCAGACCAAAGGCAAACTGAATTCTGATATCGCCGGCGTAGTCACGGCGTTTATTAACGAGCGTCTGGGGGCGTTTTTCGAGCAGAACCCTCCGGTGGCGCGCAAGATCATCAACAAGGCCATTGACGCCGCCCGCGCCCGCGAAGCCGCGCGCAAAGCCCGTGACCTCACTCGCCGCAAGGGCGCCTTGGATGGCGGCGGCCTGCCCGGCAAGCTCGCCGACTGCTCCGAGCGCCAGCCGGACCGCTGCGAGCTGTTTCTGGTCGAGGGCGAATCCGCCGGTGGCACGGCCAAGCAGGGCCGCGACCGCCGTTTCCAGGCGATTCTGCCGCTGAAGGGCAAAATCCTGAACGTCGAAAAAGCCCGCTACGACAAGATGCTGGCCCATGAAGAAATCCGCGCCATGATCACCGCGCTCGGCACCGGCATCTCGAAGGAAGACTTCGATCCTTTGAAGCTGCGTTACGGCAAGATCATTCTCATGACCGATGCCGACGTCGACGGAAGCCACATCCGCACGCTGCTGCTGACGTTTTTCTTCCGCCACATGCAGGACCTGATCAAGCGCGGCAACGTGTTTATCGCGCAGCCGCCGCTCTACTCGATCAAGAAAGGCAAATCGCAGCAGTACATCAAAGACGACCGCGAGTTCGTGAAGGTGATGGTCAAGCGCGCATCGGAAGGACTCGTCGTGCGCTATGGCGACGGCGCGGCCAAGCTGGAAGGCGCAGCGCTCACCAAGTTCATCACTGTACTGAACGAATATCTCGGTTTCTTTGACAAAGTGGATAAGCGCCTGCGCGATGAGAAGGTCACGGAACTTTTGCCCAAGCTCGATCTTTCCAAGCGCGCCGATTTCGAAGGCGACAAGAAAGCGCCGCCGAAGAAAATCGAAAAGCTGGAACGCGAGCTGAAGAAAATACAAAAAGAGCGGCAGTTCAAGGAAGTCGAAAGCCGCTTCGACGAAGAGCACAATCTCTGGGAAGTGCGTTACGTCAACTCGCAGGGCGCCGAGCACATCATCAACTGGGAGCTGGCGTCGGCGGCCGAGTGCCGGCAGTTGATTTCGAAGTACAAGCAGATCGAGCCTTACATGGAGCCTCCGTTC
Organism: uncultured Acidobacteriota bacterium; assembly: GCA_963759395.1. Lineage (GTDB taxonomy): Bacteria > Acidobacteriota > Terriglobia > Terriglobales > Acidobacteriaceae > CAVWZH01. The sequence continues at coordinate 202,193 of CAVWZH010000011.1, forward strand.
GTGGTGGAGACGGTGGCCGGAGCAGTCTCCGCGAACGGCGATGGCGACGGCGAAGCTGCGGCCGAGGACAAGAGCGAAGCCGACGCTGGCGAAAAAGCCCAGAAGAAAACCGCTAAGGCCGCCCCCAGGAAGAAAGCCGAACCCGAAGTCGTGGAGAAGAACACCCCGCGCGACCTGTTCGACTACGTGCTGGGCGAAGGGCGCAAGGAATACGCCGTGCAGCGCTACAAAGGCCTGGGCGAAATGACTGCGCCGCAACTCTGGGAAACCACCATGGATCCCGAGCGGCGCACCTTGCTCTCGGTGAAGCTCGAAGACATCGCCGCCTGCGAAACCATCTTCACCACGCTCATGGGCGAAGACGTCGAATCCCGCCGCAAGTTCATCGAAGACAATGCGCTGGACGTAAAGAACCTGGATATCTAGTTCCGATTGGTCGTCAGTTACGAACGTGCAGCGCGGCCATTGCTAATCCCTTCGTGATCCAGCTACCCTCTCTCATGCAGCGCCGGGTCTGGTGGCCTTGACCCGTTGCGAAATGTGAGACTTAGAGTATGACGTTTGTATTAGGTATTCGCGCGGAGCCAGCCGCCTTCCACTGGGCGGTAGCGACGGGAACCTTGGAGAGGCCCGTGATACAGGCATCGGGAACGGAGCCGGCTCCGAAAGCATATAGCGAAGCGGAGTCGCTAGCTTGGACTCGCCAACGGGTGCACTACATCCTGGACACCTACAAACCCGTCAGGGTGGGCGTGCGATACCCGGAAGGCAATGCTAGGACTAATACGAACTCGGCGCGGGCCCGCTGTAGAGTTGAAGGCGTCGCGCTCGAGGCTGCCGGGTCCAGAAATCTCCAGATAGTTACGGGACCACGGAGCACATTTTACAAACACTTCGGTGCCAAACTTTCCGAAGAGGATTTTGTTTCGGACGATTTTCGCGGAATTGATTTGTCGAAATTCAAGAAATCGTCGCTGCAAGAGGCCGTTCTTGTGGCGGTCTCGCTACTGCCCGCTAGCTAGGAAGCAACGATGTTCGAAGTGTACGCGCAGACTCGATATAACCGGCTCGAGCCCATCGGCGTCGGTGAGGGAATGAATTCGACGGTTTTTCGCGCCTACGATCCCTACCTCCAGCGCGAGCTGGCCGTAAAGGAGATTAGCAAGGACAAGCTCGGCAACGACCTCGACTCCTACTGCCGCGAGGCGCGTGCAATGTTTGCAATGCGTGATCCAAATGTGGTCGCGATTGTGTACGTCTGCGAGACGCCGGACTACGTCGGTCTCGCGCTCCCCTATTTTGTCAACGGCTCCTTAAAAGCGCGGATAAAGGACAATCCGCTCGAGACGATGCAGCTGCTGAAGCTCGCACACGATGTCCTGGGTGGGGTTGCTCGCATCCATTCCAACCAATTTTTGCACCTCGACCTCAAGCCCTCGAACATCTTTTTTGACGACGCCAATCGAGCCTTGGTCGGTGACTTTGGCCAGAGCCGGAAATTGGGCAAAGGAGTTGTTACCTTTCCGGCAGTTTACAAGTGGGCTATGCCTCCGGAGGTCTGGGACTCGCACACCGCGACCGTTGAGTCCGACATTTACCAGCTCGGCGTCCTGCTCTACAGAGCTGCGAACGGCGAGCCAATTTATGCCCTGCAGAGGTCGCGATATCCACTACCGATCGAACGCAAAGGCTCGTTCGAAAAGGACGGTTCCCCAATCCGAAATTCTTTTTGCCGCACGTGCCCAAACGAATCAGGACGATAATTCGCAAGGCTGTGAGGGTGTCGCCGGCCGAGAGATATCGTTCTGTCTCGGACCTCGCCTCTGCACTTGGCAGGGTTTCCCCACCCCTAAATTGGGTGGCCTCGTCGCTAGGCGGCGGAGCCTATCGTTGGCGTGCTGCTCGCCCGCAGTGCGCCGAGTTAGAGGTGGAACTGACGCTGGATGGAGCTTCCAGGTGGAAAACGGAGGTATGGACAGACAACAATGGAGAACGACGCAGGCGAGGTGTGTCAGGCTACTGGAAGAAACAGCTCAGTTACGAGGCCGCGTGCGACCACCTCACTGAGGTTTTTGCCGACTTAGGTCAATAGGTCTTAGATAGTCTCCGGAGACCGCCCAAGACACATATCGATTCTCGGCCAGGCCCTGCGTTATTCGGCCAGGCAGGCACCCTCGGCAATAGGGGTTTTCTTCAAAGCTCAATGCCGAGGATACGACTTCTTTTCCGCAGTACCGGCACCTCTGAACCCGTTCCAACATCGTTGGCAATTTTTGGCTCGTTACGATGGTTTGTCCAAGACTTAAGTTGTTATAGAACTTAAGTTGCATCATAACTTAAGTTTTATGTAGACTCAAGCGTTTTTGTCGCATGGCGAAATGAAAAAGACTGAAGAGGACCGTCGGTTTGCCGCAAGGTTCGCCGAAGCGCTACAGCCATTCGTCTCCGCGGAGCGGGATAACGGGAAATCATTGGCGAAAATCGCTGCTGAATTAGGGGTGACGGCTTCTGGGCTCCAGAAGCAGCTTGCCGGGGCACTCCGAGCATCAGGACAATCGCCTTCGCGTACAAGAAATACCGGGTTTCGGTCCCTTATGAGGATATCGAGTTGGCAAGGGCAATTTCGTCAAGCCGGAAACGGAAGGGCGATGGGGCGTCCGAGCGTCAGTTATCCCTACCATGGGACATTATCGTGCCACCGTCCTCGAGGAGTTTGATTCTGAAGCGTGTGCCCCAAGGCGTGCGCCGATATCGCCTGCAGGTTACGATAGGTGTCTAGCAGGATGAACTTCGTCAAACAATACGACTGACCAGCAGTCCCGCGTACGCACTCTGCCTGCCAGCCCTGAGGAGATTCACCACCTGCGCGGGCGGGAGCGCCCGCGCCACACGTTACTTCTGATTACTTCCGTGCACCCCACGTCCCTCCGTGATTCGTAGCCTACGCGCAAGTTTTCATCAGGCCACCGTTCTCCAGTCAGGACTGAAGATTCCCTCTTTTCAGTCCCAGCAAAAAAGGGGGACGAAACGTGAAAAAACTGATCCTGATCACTCTGATGTTCTGCGGCCTGGGCGTGGCGCAAGACAAAGCCATCGACTCAACCACTCAGCCCGCACTGACTATCTATAACCAGAATTTCTTTGTGGCGCGCGAACACGTGCCGCTCGATCTGAAAGCTGGAGTCAACCAGGTAAATTACACCGGTGTCGCCGCGCATCTGGAGCCGGATTCCGTCATCTTGCGCGACCCGGCAGGACGCGCGTTGCAGATCCTGGAGCAGAACTATCGCAACGATCCTATTTCGCAGGAGCTGCTGCTTTCGTTTTACGAGGGCAAGGAGATTGACTTCTCCGTTGGCCGCACCGCCGAAGGCAAGAACATCACGGTGAGAGGTAGGGTCATCCGCAGCGGCTACATTCCCAGCACATACTACGCGCAGAATTACCAGCAGCCGGTTTCCACGCAGCCGATCATTGAAGTTGATGGCGTGCTGCACTTCGGCTTGCCTGGCCAGCCGCTGTTTCCGGCACTGAGCGCCGATTCAGTCCTCAAGCCGACACTGAACTGGCTGCTCCGGACCAACGATCCCGGAAAATTCGACGCTGAAATCTCCTACGTCAGCGGCGGCATGAACTGGCAGGCTGACTACAACCTGGTCGTCTCCGACAATTCCAATGGCAAAACCGACCTGCTCGATATGGTGGGCTGGATCACCATGCGCAACCAGAGCGGCAAGACGTTCGAGAACGCGCGTATCAAGCTGATGGCGGGAGATGTGAACAAACTGCAGGAAGTCCCAATGGCCAAGCGCGCTTATGCCGCGGCTCAGTTGGCGATGGAAGCCGACGCGGCGGCGCCTGTGGTGCGCGAGAAATCATTCGACGAATTCCATCTCTATACTTTGGAGCGCCCAACCACTCTGCGCGACCAGGAAACCAAGCAAGTCGAGTTCGTGCGCTCCACCGGCATCCGGGCCCAACGGATCTACGTATACGACGGCGCCAAAGTCGATCAATACGGCTACTACAACCCCGAACAGATCCGCCAGGACCAGAATTACGGCACGGTTTCCAATCCCAAGATTTGGGTGATGGAAGAGTTCAAGAACTCCGATACCAATCATCTCGGCATCGCGCTGCCAAAGGGCAAGCTGCGCTTCTATCGCCGCGATACCGACGGGCATCTGGAGTTTGTCGGCGAAAACGTCATCGATCACACACCCAAAGATGAAATCATCCGCGTTTACACCGGGAACGCCTTCGACGTGGTGGGAGAGCGCAAGCGCACTAACTATCGCGTGGACGTGAACCAGCACTGGATCGATGAATCATTCGAGGTCCACGTACGTAACCACAAGAAAGAAGCGGCGAGCGTCCGCGTCGTCGAACACCTCTACCGTTGCGCGAATTGGAAGCTCACAGAGCAGTCCCATGAATGGCGCAAGATGGACGCGCAGACCATCGAGTTCCCGGTCTCGGTTGCGGCCGATGGGGAGCAGGTGATCACTTACACCGTGCACTACACCTGGTAGGTGGGTGAGATGGGCCCGGGTCTTAGACCCGGGCATCCCGCTCGCACAGGGTCAACTCGAAGGCGTCAGCGGCTGGTGCAAATCATTTCGTCCCAACTTCCGGATACTTGACGTCTGGGTAGAAACGATCGAACAGCAGCCACAACAGCGCAATCAGGACGAAAAGAAACACACTGGCCTCCGGTCCGACAGTTCCACCACTCAGCCAGCGCGGGCCGTGCAGCGACGCCTTCATTAAATGCCCGGGAAACATTCCGCCGCTATCAGGCACCGAGTAGAGGAAACTTTGAGCCCAATCCCAAGAAGCATGAAAACCAACCGCAAACCATAGATTCCCGGTGCGGCGTAGCGTCAGGCAGAAAAAAAAGCCGATGCACACCGCCCCGGCGATCCCCGCCCAACTTTCTCCCGGATTGCCAAGATGAAGCGCGCCGAAGGCCAGAGAAAGCAGAATGGCCGCAGGCCAAAAACCCGCGATCTGGGTCAGTGTGAACTGGGTGTACCCTCGGATGAGAAACTCTTCGTACACTCCAACCGCCAGGAAGAACGCGCCCCAGAACAAGGCAAACTTCAAGGGCCGCAGCATTCCATGCAAAGCCGGCTGTCCAAAATCGAATGCGCCCGCGAAGTGCAACGAGACCAGCAGGACGGTGATGGACAACAATCCCCATAGCCCGCCCAGCCAAAACTGCTTCCCGAATACCCTTTGCCGCGGAAGACCGTACGAGTCAAAGCGCCGCCCTTCAATCGCCGCCATCACAAACGCAGGAGCAAGGGCTGAGACCACGAAGCCCAACTCGACCAGCATTCTCCACCAGATGGCCGGAACCGCGGCAAAGTACAGAAGAGTGCCCAGAAGAAAATGCAGTGTTTCGTACAGGAGCAAATACAGTAAGAGACGCCAAATGGGGCGCAGGCCGCCCGATTCGATGAAAAGGTTGTACATCCGCTTCTCAAAAGGAGAGAGTGCCACCGGATCAGTGATTGGCGGGACAGTCACAGGGGGCACAGTTGTTTCACCGGGCGTAGAAGCCGGGCCGCCGTTGGCTTCGGGCATAAGGAGAAATTTCCGGAACGTCGCGGGACATGATAAAACACTCGCCTTCCGTCTATGGGCAGATTTTTTAGCCGTGAGCGCTTCGGCCGGCCGCAATTTCTCGCGGGCCTTCTGCTGCTTGCTTTTCTGGCGCAAGCTCTCTGGCTGGTCGGCCGCGGCGTGCGCCATTTTCCTAACAGCGGCCAAGGCTTTGTGATCCGTGAGGGATTGGGGCAGTGCCGCGGCAAATGGATCGCCGGGGCAAACTTTTCGGCGCGGCTCGACGAATGGACCGGTCTGCCGCCGGTTGAAGACAATGCCGGCTTCGATCCGCATCATTCGGCTCTCTGGTATTTGGTTGCGTCCTCTCCGTTCGCTCTCTCACCGAATACGGCGGTCGCCGATTCGCAGGCCTATTCGGGCTGGCTGGCGGCGGCCCCGAACCTGGTGTTAGGGATTCTTCTCGGTGCGTCTCTGTGGTATGTGTCCCGCCGGCTCTATGGAAACGCCGGCGGATACATCGCCCTGTCGTTGTATTGTTTTTCCCCCAGAATCATCTGCAACGCCGCTTTGTGGTTTGCCCAACCCGAGTTGGGTGCCGCATGGGGAGCTTTTGGAGCAGTCTTCACGGCAATTGCAGTTGCACACACGCTCTACGCCCCGCGCGAGGTGGTGCTCTGGAATTGGCGGCGAATTCTGCTGTTGGGACTTTCTTTGGCCCTCGCGGTGGGATCGCAGTTTTCACTGGCGGTTCTGCTGCCGCTCTCCCTCGGATTCATGCTTTATCTCGCTCCGATGCGGCGTGGCGCGGCGGTTGTGATCTGGGCCGCGGCTTGCGTCGTAGGCCTGGCGATTCTGTTCGCATCCTATTTTTTTCACTCCGGCGTGTTTTGGCAGGCTATGCAGCACGCTTCCTTCTGGGGTATTTCGGGCCATGCCTTCCTGATGTCGCAAGCCTACCAGCAAGCTGTCGAACAGTTTGGACAAAGCAGTCCCGCACTGGTACTGGCGCTTCCCTGTGCGGTGGTTGCTTATCTCGCCTGGCCCCGAACCCGATACTTCGGCAACACCGCGCCCTTGCTCGTGGCCATTCTGCTTTTGGTTCTCGGCTTGGGTACGCCACATTATCCCGGCGTGGGATTTCACCTGGCCGCGCTGCCTTTTCTATTCGCTTTTGTTGGGGGCGTTATTGCCGACTTGGTTGAGACCCCGCAACGCAACTTGGTGCTTGCCTGCGTTGGGGCGCTGCTGGGTGCGAGCGCATTGTGGAACATTTGGCAGTTGGTCAGAGTCGCAACCGCATAACGCCGGTCATCGAGGGACGTTACCGCCGAGGATTGATTCATTTCTGCCTTCTTTTCAGTTACTTAGCGCGCTCACTGCCTTGAGCGAAGGTTTATCCGGGGCAGAATCGTTACGAAGAGCGCAACTAAGTTGGGGTAGGATGGTTCTAATCAGGTAAGGAAAGTTGTCGGAGGAGGGCGCCATGCGGACCGACCTGCATCGAGACCGTTTTCCACTGCGGCCAAAACACGCCACAGTCGCGGGTTGGGCAATACTCTCGGCCGCTCTCGCCATTGTTTTTGCCGTTTTGGCCCCGGTTCCAGCCCTTGCCCAGGGGCCGCCTGCGTCCGTAACGTCGCATGGGTTTGGTGGGCATTTCGGCGACGCCCCGGGCGCCCCGGCGAGCGTCACTTCACACGGGAATAATCCGTCATCCAACGGCCAGTTCTTCACGCAACCGGGTTGTTGCATCAACCCGTTGTTTCCGTCGAAGCCGACGCCCCCCGGTTCGCAGCCATTCCGTCATCACCATGAGCGCTCCACCGGGCTGTTTCCGGTCTATGTGCCATATTCGCCCTTAGTCATGGCTCCGCCCGAAGACGATCAAGCTCCGGACGCTGAGGATGAACGGGGCGGGCCGACGATTTTTGACCGGCGCGGCTCAGGAACACCCCGCCGGCAACCCCAGAGCATGTACGCGCACCGCGATGACAATTCCGCCGATGTTCAGGCGGACGCCACTCCCGCCGCGGATCAACCTCAGACCTTGCTGGTCTTTAAAGACGGCCACGAGGATAAGGTCCAAAATTATGCCGTCGTAGGAAGCATGCTCTACGATCTGACGCCGGGGCAGCACCGCAAGATTCCGCTCGCGGACCTGGATTTGAAAGCCACGGCACAACAGAACGACGATATGGGAATCAGTTTCCAGGTACCGGCAAGCTCGAACACTCCATAGTTGTATGGTCCGATGGTTCAACATTGCGTTGCTGCTGGCGCTTTTCTGCGTCTCGGCGAGCGCCCAGCGAGGCGCTCACTCTGTTCCTGCCCCAGTTAGTGGGTTCCATCTCTCCGGCACAGCACGCGGTTTCACACTCCGGCCTACTTCCAGACAGAGCGATCGTTTTCTTGGGCGGCGCACGATATTTTTCGGCGATCCATTTTTCTATGCAGATTATGGCTTAGAACCCCAGAGTGAATCAGCTGCTCCAGAAGTTGTGGTGCTTCAGCCGCCGCCAGCTCCGGCACCGGAGAAAGCTTCTGCCGAGCCTTTGCTGCTCGAACTGCGTGGGGACCGCTTTGTGCGGGTCGGGTCGGAAAACTACTCGTCCGGGTACGATGCGAGTTTCTCCGAGAACCACTCGCCCGCGGCACGGGAACTTCCGCCGGCGGTTTTGGTTTTCCGTGATGGGCACAAGGAAGAGGTTCGCAGTTACACCATCACCGGCCCGGTGATTTATGCATCTGCCGACTATTGGACCCAAGGTTCGTGGACAAGAAAGATACAGATCGCCGATCTGGATGTGCCTTCGACCCTCAAACTAAACGAGGAGCGGGGCGCGAATTTCAGTCTGCCCACTGCGCCGAATGAGGTGGTGGTTCGGCCCTAAGACAGTCTAGCCCTCACCGCCCTGTCTCTTGTCGCCGCACCTGTAGTTTCTTAGTATCGGTTTTGCTTCGGCGCTCATCTAATTGCTTTTAGGAGCGGTCCGGTTGAAATTCTCAGATCTCGTCCCTCTGTTAGTTTTCTTGACTTTTGCCGTCCTGCTGATTTTCGTGCAGCGCTTTTGGTTTTTGAGCGCATGGCACTGGATCGCGACTGTGCCCCGGCCCGCCGTCCGGATTTTCCTGCAGGTCGCCTGGTTCGCCGCGCTGTTGCTCCTGGTGGCGACGTTCTTTGATTCAGCCCTGGGGCGTATCCTTTCGCGTCATGAAGCGGGCAAATGGATTATTGCGAGCGCGCGAATCTGGCTGTTCGCTTCCTTAGTTGCCTTCCTGCTGGTCAAGCTCGTGGGCGTCGTGGGTTGGGGTTTCGCGCGCTTCTCGACTTCGGCAAGCAACGTAGATCCCGCCCGGCGGAATTTCTTTCGCTATGCCGCATATCTCGCTGGAGGTTTGCCTTTCCTTGCCGCGGCCTACGGTTTCGCAGCCGGCCGGCTCAATTTTCGTGTGGAACGCGTGGAAGTTCCGATTTCAGATCTGCCCAAGGGTCTCGACGGGCTGAAGATCGTGCAGTTGAGCGATATCCATATCGGCGAATTCATGCCGCGTGATCAGGTTCGAAGAGCAGTCGAAATCGCCAACAGCCTCGGCGCTGATCTCGCAGTCATCACCGGAGATTTCATCAGCGGACATTATGATCCGCTCGAAGACTGTATCGCCGAACTGAGCCAGTTGCGCGCGCCGCTTGGCCGATGGGGATGCAATGGCAATCACGAGATTTATGCGCAGGCCGAAGATGCTGCCCAGGAACTTTTCCGGCGCTATGGCATGAAGCTGTTGCGGCAGGAAAATGTCGAATTGCAGTGGAAGGGCGAAGCCTTCAACCTGATCGGCGTGGATTACCAGCGCGACAGTATGACTCGCGGCCCACACGGCCTGATGCTCAACGGTGTGGAGAACTTGATGCGCCGCGACGTGCCCAACATTTTGCTTTCGCACAATCCGAATTCTTTTCATCGCGCTGCGGAGCTGGGGATCAATCTGAGTCTCGCGGGACACACGCACGGTGGGCAGGTGAAAGTCGAAATCGTCGACCATTCCATCAGCCCGGCGCGCTTGATTACGGATTTCGTGGCGGGACTCTATCATCTGCCGATGAACGGCAGCGGCAACGGCGGGAAAGCTGCTCTTTATGTGAACCGGGGATTGGGAACATTCGGCATGCCGGTGCGTCTGGGTGTGCCGCCAGAGATCACATTGCTTACACTGCGGACGGCGTAAACCGCCGCGATTTTCCTCTTAAGATCACCGCCTGCCAAGTGCCTAGATTCGTGGTATAATTTCACTTATCCATCGTGGCTTTAAATGCCTTGTATTGCAGTCATTTACACATCGTTGCCAGCCCCGAAGAACAGCAGATTCCTCGCCGGCTTACGCCGGTTCGGAATGACAAGAGTTGGAAGGCGGGTGTCGGCACGGCTGAAGCCGGGCCCTCCCCAGTTGGCGGCAGAAAGCTAGCCGCCAAGAGCTAAAAGCAAAGCTAAGAGCCAAGAGCCAAGAGCTTCTTTATGCCTGACGATCCCCAGAATCCCGAACTTCCCTTAACTCCTCCCCCCGGTGACGGCGGCGGAGGGCCCGGCGCTGCCAACATTCATCCCGTCAATATCGAAGAGGAGATGCGCCGGTCGTATCTCGACTATTCGATGTCGGTAATCATCGGCCGCGCGCTGCCTGATGTGCGCGACGGGTTGAAGCCCGTGCACCGGCGCATTCTCTACACCATGGACCAGATGGGCCTCGCGCCCAACCGCTCCACGCGCAAGTGCGCCAGAATCGTCGGCGAAGTCATGGGCAAATATCACCCGCATGGCAACCTCGCGGTCTATGACGCGCTGGTGCGCATGGCGCAGCCCTGGAGCATGCGCTATCCGCTGATTTTTGGGCAGGGGAACTTCGGCTCGGTGGATGGCGATCCGCCCGCGGCAGACCGTTACACCGAAGCCAAGCTTGCCGGCGTGGCCGCCGGATTGCTTGAGGATCTTGATAAAGAGACCGTCGACTTCCGTCCGAATTACGACGGCAACGAAATTGAGCCGGATGTTTTGCCTACGCGGATTCCGAACCTGCTCATCAACGGCGCGGACGGCATCGCTGTGGGCATGGCGACCAAAATTCCGCCGCACAATTTGACTGAGATCGTCGACGCGACCATCACGCTGATCAACAATCCCGCGGCGACATTGCCGGAGATTCTTAAGTTCGTCCAGGGCCCGGATTTCCCCACCGCCGGCATCATTCACGGCAAGAGCGGAATCCTCGAAGCTTACAAAACCGGCCGCGGCCGTTTCATGATGCGCGCCAAAGCCGCCATTGAAACTTTCGGCAAAGATCGCGAGGCCATCATTGTCACCGAGATTCCTTATCAGGTGAACAAGGCCCGCCTGATCGAGCGCATCGCCGAACTGATCAACAACAAAGACATTGAAGATATCTCTGACGTCCGCGATGAGAGCGATCGCGATGGCATGCGCATCGTGATGGAGCTGAAGCGCGGCGGCGAGCCTCAACTCGTGCTTAACCAGCTCTTCAAGCACACGCAAATGCAAGAGAGTTTCAGCATGATTTTGCTGGCCATTGCACATGGCCAGCCCAAGGAACTGGGCCTCATCCCGGCGATTCAATACTTCATTGATCACCGCGTGGACGTGGTGCGGCGGCGCACGGCTTATTTGCTGCAGAAGGCTCAAGACCGCGAGCACATTTTAGAAGGCTACCTCACCGCGCTCGATCACCTGGATAACGTCATCACCATCATTCGCGGCAGCGCCAACCGCGCCGATGCCCGCGAGAATTTGGTCGCCTACTTCGGCGGCAAAAAGATCGACATCAACACCACCGGCCGCGCTCCCAAGCTCGATCCGGAAAAGCCGTTCACCACCAAGCAGGCGGACGCGATCCTCGAACTGCAATTGCATCGCCTGACCAAGCTTTCCATCGACGAAATCAGCAACGAGTTGAAGGAAACGCGCGAGCGCATCACCGAATACCAGAGCATTCTCGCTTCCGAGAAAAAGCTGCGCGGCGTGATCGTGAAAGAACTGGAAGAAGTCAAAAAACAGTACGGCGACGAGCGCCGCACCCAGATCGTCGACGAGGCCGCAGAAATTCAGCTCGAAGACCTGATCGCCGACGAGCAGGTCGCGGTCACCGTGAGCCATTCGGGCTACTTCAAGCGCACGCCGGTTTCCACCTACCGCATGCAGCGGCGCGGCGGCACCGGGCGCACCGGCATGAAGACGCGCGACGAGGATTTTGTCGAGCATCTTTTCATCGCCTCCACGCACGCCTACATTCTGATTTTCACCAACACCGGGCGCGTGTACTGGCTCAAGGTGTACGAGATTCCCGACGTCAGCGCCGCAGGCAAGGGCAAGCACGTGGGTAACCTGGTCGCGCTGCAACCGGGTGAGACGGTGCGCACCATGCTGGCCGTCCGCAATCTGGAAGAAGAAGGCCGGCACATTTTCTTCGCCACGCGCAACGGCACGGTAAAGAAAACCGAGCTGAAAGATTTTTCCAACGTGATGTCGCGCGGCATCATCGCCATCGGCATCGAAAAAGGCGACGAACTGGTCGGCGTCACGCTCACCGACGGCAACCAGATCGTGTTCCTCGCCTCGCATGATGGCCAGGCCATTCGCTTCGACGAATCCGATGTCCGCTCCATGGGACGCCCGGCATATGGCGTGCGCGGCATGAACCTGGATACCGGAGACTACATCGTCGGCATGGCCACCACGCCGAAAGACGCCAAGAAAGCCGAAGCCGAAGCGGAAGAGGCGGAAAAGGTGAAAGCCGAAACTGGCGTCGCCGAAGCCACCGCGACCGACGTGACCATTCCCATCAAAGGCTCGCTGATTCTTTCGGTCACCGAGGGCGGCTACGGCAAGCGCACTCCTGCCGACGAATACCGCCTGCAAGGCCGCGGCGGGTCGGGCGTGATCAACGTTAAGACCACCGAGCGCAACGGCAAGGTGGTGGGCATCGCGCAGGTGACCGAAGACTCCGAAGTGATGCTGATCAGCCAATACGGCAAAATCATTCGCATGGACTCAAGCACCATCCGCGAATCCGGCCGCGCCGCGCAGGGCGTGCGCTTGCTGCATCTGGAGCCCGGAGACCGCGTGGCGGCAGCGGTGGTGATCCCGGCGGCAGAAGAGCCGATCAATGGGAATGGGGGGCTGATTCAGTAGGGGATTCGTGTCAGGGCACGCTTTCAGGCGTGTCGTACGGGAATTCGGGTAATAAATCTCCGGGCTCAGCGGGCGCTGGCTCTGAGTTTAGTTGCACCGGATCGGCGCGAATTCTTCATCTCGCGAGAGCGGCACGGCTGAAGCCCTGCCCTGACACGAACCATCCGCTTCCGGCACCCTTCACGGACACCCAGGCGCTCCATCTCCGGCTTATCTCGCCAGCGTCTACTGGTTCGTCAGCAGCTTGGTTGGAATCCCGTAAACGTTCCCATCTTCCGAGCCGAAGTAGACCATGCCATCCGCCACTACGGGAGAAGAGTTGATGCGTCCACTCACCACCGCCGTGCCCAGGATCTTGCCCGTCTTAGCGTCGAGCCGCATGATGTCGCCGCGGAACGTGCCGAAGTAAAGACTGCCCTCGACGTAGGCCGGGGAAGAGAGCACGTTGGCTTTGGTGTCCTGATGCCAAACTTCTTTTCCGGTTTTCAGATCGACCGCCTGCGCGAACATGGCATCCGAGCTGCCGACGAAAACCATTCCGTCAGCGACCGCCGGAGAAGTGATGATCCATGAATCCGTATGCTGAACTTTCCAGGCCTGTTTGCCGGTGTTGGCATCAAGCGCGTAGAGGTTGTAGTCGCGGCTGCCGAATAGAACGAGGCCGCCGGCAATTGCCGGGGAGGACTGAATTTCTCCCACGGGAAAATCGGGATTTCCCTCAGTCTTGAAATTCCAAACGAGATTGCCAGTCGCGGCGTCGAGCGCGTAGAGATGGCCATCAAAGCTGCCCACGTAAATGCGCCCTTCGAAGGCAGCGGGCGTAGACCGCACCAGGCCCTGCGTCTGAAACTTCCCTTTCAGTTTGCCCGTCTCCGCGTCCACAGCGTAGAGATAACCATCGCCGCTGCCGAAATAGACCACTCCCGAATCGATCAGGGGCGAGGAGAGAAAGTAGTCCCAACCGCCATGAAAGGGAAGGTCGGCGCCGGTGGCGAATTGCCAGCGTAGCTTGTGGGTCTGGAGATCGACCGCGTAGAGCTGGTTGTCGCTCGCCTGGAAATATACGGCTCCGCCAAATAGCGCGGGCGAGGAGCGTACTGCGCCGCCCGATTCAAACTTCCACAGCAGGTCGCCGGACTTCGCATCCAGTGCATAGAGAGTCTTGTCGCTGCTCCCGATATACACGACACCCATCTCGTCGGCGGGGGAAGATTGCACCATGTGTCCGGTCTGGAAGTGCCAGACCTTGGAAACGGTGGCCGTGGCCTCGGCGTAAACGCCCGTGTGCTGAGGATTTCCGCGGAACATTGCCGGGGATGTGCCTGTGCCGCTCGCGCTGTGTTGTGCCGCGGATGCTGAGACAAGGGAGAACAGGACGCCGATGCGGAGTGCCTTCATGGATCTTTCCTCCGCGAGATGGACGTAACCCACCGCAAAAAGTTGGCAAAATGCACGAAACAGCACAGCCCTGTGTTGCGTCAGGCCCGCATGGGAAACGCGGACTTTAAGCGAGCAAACTGGGTCTTATCCCACAGTCTGTGATAAACCTTTTAGCTTGAATTTCGAGCAAATCATCTTTCTTTTTGTTGCCGGCGCGCTGGGCGGCGCGCTGAATTCAGTTGCCGGCGGAGGCAGTTTTGTTTCCTTCCCGGCGCTATTGTTCGTCGGCGTGCCGCCGATTCCTTCCAACGCCACCAGCACCGTCGCCCTCTGGACTGGCGTGAGCGCAAGCGGCGGCGCCTACCGCAACCGCCTCGATGTTCCGAAACGCGTGATGGTGCCTCTGCTCGTGACCAGCTTCATTGGCGGCTTGGCCGGAGCGGTGCTTTTGTTGAAAACTCCCGCCCACACCTTCATGCAAGTTTTGCCCTGGCTCATGCTGGGAGCCACGCTGCTTTTCGTCTTCGGCAAGAAGTTGGCTGGCAGTCGAGCCTCGAGCGTTGGCCGCGACGCCACCACGGCTGCAATCATTGGCGCATCAATCTTCGAGCTCTTCGTTGCGATCTACGGGGGCTACTTCGGCGGCGGTGTCGGTATCGTCAATCTGGCGATGCTTGCGGCTGTGGGCATGACCGACATTCACGCCATGAACGCGCTCAAAAGCGTCCTGGGCATGGCGATCAACGGAGTGGCGGTTGTGGCGTTCATCGTCGCGCGCGCAGTGTATTGGCCGCAAGCCGTGGTGATGATTGCCGGCGCCGTGGTCGGGCGGTTATTTTGGCGCACACTATGCTCAGAAACTGCCCCAGGCGTGGATCCGCTGGTTCGTCATCGCTGTGGGTACAGGGATGACCGTGTATTTCTTCGTGAAGGCCTACTGATCAGCCAACCAGCCGAGCTTCGCTCGGCCGGACGGCCCCTTCGACTCCGCTCAGGGCAGGCTGAGGGCGGCCGTCCCCACGTGATCCTAGAGGACTCTCTACGGTGTCGGAGCCGAAGTGTGCTCGTGCACGATCAGCCATTTGCCATCTTGTTTCTGAAAGACGGCACTCCAACGCCAGGTCGCCATCTCATGTTTGCCGGCAGTCGTTACGGCATCCTCCTTAATGGTGGCTGCCGACCAAGCCACATCCCCGTCCTGATGAATTTGGGCATCATCGCCGAGAGTCAACTTGAAACTCTTGTAGTTCTTTATCAGATCGGCGGTGCCTTTCTGATATTCCTGCCAGTTGGCGTACTTGAGCGGGCTGACGTCGAAGAAAAGAAGGTCTCCCTGCGCATAGTATTGAGCCATGCTGGCGGAATCGCCGGTGCTCCAGCCCGCAAGCAGTTTTTCCAGGTAGGCTTTGTCGGGAGCGGGGCCACTGGGCATGGCCTTCTTTTTAGGGGCCGCAAAGCTTGTAATACTCAACACGAGGATGCAAGCGAAAACCGTGAAAAGGCGCTTCGGCATTGGGTTTCCTCCGATTCGGCCAACGATTGTCGCATAAGGGCGTGCCAAGCTCAAAGGGCACAAAGGGGCAAAGGACACCAAGGTTCACCAAGGTCTTAGTTTCCGGGTTTCCTTCGTGTACCTTTGTGTCCTTTGTGGTTAAGCTCGTAATGGCGATGCATTCGGCTTTGGCGAAAACGTTGTCACTAACGCTGCTCTTAGCGGGAGCATCGGCACTTGCCGCCGCGCCACCGCCTTCTAAGTCGATAACAAACGTTCAGAGCATCTACGGCGATGTAACCGACGCCTACGGCGCAGTTTCCATGATCGATTCTGGTTTCGCCAAGAGTTACCAGGGCAAAGACCGTAAGGATTGGGCGGAAATCTACGTTACCAAGCGCCGCAAGCTGGTCAAACGCCTGGCCAAGATTTCGGACCACGGCCTCTCCCCCGCCGAAGCCCGCGCTCTTTCCCTGATGCGCAGTTTCAGTTCACTACCGGCCGATCCCTCACGCTCCCTCGAGCCGACCGGCCATTGCAGCGATGCCGAGCGCCAGGATCTCAACTACGACGCGCTGCACGATGCGCTCTATGCGTGCTTCGCTGAAATTGGCGACAATCTTGAGTTCGAAGGCCAGCGCGTCAACCGGGAAGCGGTGCTCGATGACTTGCTCTTGCAAATTCAGCAGCTGGAAAAACGCAAGGCCCTCTTCCTGGCGCTTACCCCGCTCTGGCAAGCGATCAACGGACAAAATCAGCCTGCAAGTCCTTACCGGCGCTTGATCGCGATGGCCGCCGTCAAACACGATTCGCCGATCACCGAAGCCGCCCATTCGATCGATATTCCGCCTGACCAGATCGAACAATGGCTGGAACAGATTCTCGATACCTGGCGTCAGGTAAGTGGCGATCAACCCATCGAACCGTGGGACTATTTTTATACCGGAGGCGAGGCGGAGCGCATTCTGGATCCTGCAATTCCGCGTACAGCCCTGGAGACGATCAGCCAGCGCTACTATCGCGACCTCGGCGCAGACCTCGGACAATTGCGCATTCTTAACGACCTCACTCCGCGAGCCGGCAAAGCCCCCGTGGCTTACACGGATTGGGTGACGCGTGGCCGGATGGTCCGCGGGACTTGGCGCCCCAGTGTCCTGCGTATCTCCGCCAACTATGCGGAAGGCGGCCTGGGTTCGCTCGACGAATTTGTTCACGAGAACGGCCACGCCATTTATTACGCCGCCATCCGCACATCGCCCGCATTCATGGACACCGACTCGCTTTTCGATGAGGCTTTCGCCGATGTTCCTGCCTGGAATGTTTTCGAGCCGGCGTGGCAGCGCAAATATCTGGGACGTGAAGCGCCGCAGTCAGCTTCTCTGCGTAACCTTTATTCAGGCGTGATGTTAGATGTGGCCTGGGCGCTGTTTGAAGTCAGAATGCTGAAGACACCGTCGGCCGACCCCAACGCGGTTTGGACCGACATCACCAGCCACTATCTTCACATTGTTCGGCATCCCGAGTGGTCGTGGTGGGCGGTGCGGGTGCAGCTCGTGGATGAGCCCGGCTACATGGTCAACTACGGACTCGGTTCAGTGCTCACTGCCGATATCCGGCAGCATATTCGCGAGTCGCTCGGCCCATTTGAGACAGGTGATCCGCGCTGGTATGGGTATGTCTCAGAGCACCTGCTGCGCTACGGCTTGGAGCGCGAACCGGCCGTGCTGTTGAAAGACTTTTTCGGCCGCCCGGTTTCGCCGCAGGCGCTCTTGGAGAATCTTCGCCGCCTTTCGTCGCAAGGCCAATGATTTGACGCTTTTCCACAGCGCACGTTAAAATAGTTGAGTTTGCCTGTACTCGCGGCTCCGTTCTGGCGCCGCCCGCTTTCGTTGCCCAAAGCGCCGACGCGGAAATCACAGCAAGCACATCTGACGGAGGCATACGTATGTACGCGGTCATCCGCGCTGGCGGAAAGCAGTACCGGGTGGCGCCCGGCGATGTGATTCGTGTGGAGAGTCAGGGCAACGGCAAAGACGGAAAGATCGACTTCAGCGACGTGCTGGCAGTTTCCGGCGGTGAAGGCCAGATCGCAAAGCCGCAATCCGAAGCGCGGGTTGTAGGCGAAGTGGTTGAGCAGGGCCGCGCAGCCAAGATTCTTGTTTTCCATTACAAGCGCAAAAAGCAGTACAAGAAAATCGCGGGACACCGGCAGCCCTTTACCACGGTGCGCATCACCGAGATTGCTTTTGATGGGCAGACATTCACCGCGCCCGAGCTTCCCAAGAAAGAAGTGAAGCCGAAGAAGGCGAAGCCGGTGCAAGAAGCCGCGCCGAAGGTTGAAGCCGCGGCCAAAGCCTCCGCAAAAAAAGCGGCGGCGAAGAAGCCGGCAGCCAAGAAGGCCGCGCCAAAGAAAAAGAAGTAAGAATCCGCCAGTGGTACTGAGAACCGGGAACTGGCAACTGAGAGCTGGGTTGATATGGCACACAAAAAAGGACTAGGCAGTTCACGCAACGGCCGCGACTCGAATGCGCAGCGGCTTGGCTTTAAGGCTTTCGGCGGGCAGGTCGTGCCCGGAGGCACGATCATCGTGCGTCAGCGCGGCACGCGGGTAAAGCCCGGCCTCAACGTCGGCCGCGGCAAAGACGATACGCTTTTCGCCAAAGTCACCGGCCGCATCAAGTTCATGGACAAAGGTTCCATGGGCAGGTTCGTCATGGTCGAGCCGCTGGAAGCGAAGTAAAGCAGCTATCAGCCGTCAGCTCTCAGCGAAGCAAAACCCCGGCCCGCGGGCCGGGCTTTTTGTTTGTCATGAAGCTGGATTCCCGGGCAAGGCAGTCTATTCTTAGCTGATAGCTGATAGCTGATAGCTGATAGCTGATAGCTGATAGCTGATAGCTGATAGCTGAGTTCATGTTCATCGATGAAGCCAAAATTCGAGTCAAAGCCGGCGACGGTGGCAACGGTTGCATGGCCTTTCGCCGCGAGAAGTTTGTTCCTCGTGGCGGCCCCTCCGGCGGCGATGGCGGTAATGGTGGCGATGTCATCATGGAATCCAGCGAGCGCCACAATACGCTGGTGCATTTCCGCTTCAATCCAGAATACAAAGCCCAGCGCGGACGCCATGGCGAGGGCTCCAACAAGACCGGCCGCGAAGGCGAAGACGTTCTGCTGAAAGTTCCCGTCGGCACAATTCTCTACGACGACGACACCGGCGAGAAGGTCCACGACTTCTCCCACCCCGACGAGCGCATCATCGTCGCCAAGGGCGGCCGCGGCGGACGCGGCAACGCCCGATTTGCCACGCCGGTGCACCGCGCGCCGCGCGAGCACGAAGACGGACGTCCGGGCGAGGAACGCAACTTTCGCCTCGAACTGAAGCTGCTGGCCGATGTGGGGCTGGTGGGCTATCCGAATGTTGGCAAGTCCACGCTGATCTCGCGCATTTCCGCAGCGCGGCCCAAGATCGCGGATTATCCTTTCACCACCTTGCAACCTAACCTTGGAGTCGTGGTTGTTGGGAAAGAGCCGGAAGAAAAAAGCTTCGTCGTCGCCGATATTCCCGGCCTAATCGAAGGCGCTCACACCGGTTCGGGTCTGGGTATGCAGTTCCTTCGCCACATCGAGCGCACCCGTCTGCTGGTGCATTTGGTGGATGTTTCCGATGGCAGCGGCCGTCCCGATCCCGTAAAGGACTTCGAAGTCATCATGGGAGAACTGGAAAGTTTCGGCGCGGGGCTGGAAAAAAAGCCCATGCTGGTGGCGGCTTCCAAGATCGACATCGCCAACAAAGACAAACTTGCCAAGTTGAAGCGCTTCTGCAAGAAGCAGGGCCTGGAACTCTTTCCCGTCTCTGCCGTTACCGGTAAGGGAATCGAAGAGTTGAAGTACGCAATGGCAGAAAAAGTTGAGGAAGTCAGGCGTCAGGCTTCCACTGAGGTTCTTCCGGAGAAGGCGACCCAGGGCTAAGTCGAAGCCAGACGGGTAACGTACTCTTCATCTAACATTTGTCGGCGTCATCCCGAGACTCGGCGTTCTTCAGCCGAGCGAGGGATCTCGCGCGAACCACCAGTGGCGCTGCGTTCGCCGCCTCACGCTTCCGGCACGTGCGAGCCGTGCTGGAAGTGATACTGCAAAATCTTGGCAGCCAAGGCGGGACTCACTGTTGACGAGTCGCCTTCCACGCTGCGCACCACCTCGCCCCGGCACACGACTTCGGCCGCTGACAAACCCGCGATCTCAGCCGGTAACACCAGATTGATTTCCAGCTGCGCATTGGTGGCCAGCATTTCTTCCGCCCGGAAGAGCATTCCCGAACGGCTGATATTTTCCGTGGTGCCTTCGCGCCAGCCTTCTTCTCCGATCGGACGATACTTCAAAGGCAAATGAAGGTTGAAACGTTTTGCGCGGAAGGGAGACGACAACTTGTCCCTCCGGCCATACTGTGAGCCTCGAACCATGCGTGTTGACATCTGGACCTCCAGGGGGATTGGGGTATCAAGGACTTCGCGCACCTTGGACTTCAGTGCGGGAAGGGTAAAGGGCTTCTGGAGCAGGTTGACGCCTTCTTCCAGCGTGCCGTTGCGGCCAATGGCATTCTCCGTGTAGCCCGACATGTACAGCACTTTGATTTCGGGCCGCAACGAAGAAATGCGCTGAGCCAGTTCACGCCCATTCATTCCGGGCATGATGACGTCGGTGAGTAGCAGGTGAATTGGACCTTGATGGGTGCTGGAGACCATAGCGGCCGCCGCGCCATCAGTGGCTTCCAGCACTTTGTATCCTTGATTCGTGAGCGCCTGGCGGACCAGGCCGCGCAAGTTGGTTTCGTCCTCGACCAGCAAGATGGTTTCTGAACCGTGCTCAGCGAGAGGAGCCGCCACTTGCGCCGGCAACCCGAGCGCCTCGCCTTTCACGCTTACGCGTGGCAGGTACATCTTGAAACTGGTTCCTTTGCCTTCTTCGCTGTAGACCCAAATGTAGCCTTCGCTCTGCTTCACGATCCCGTACACGGTGGAAAGTCCCAGGCCGGTTCCTTTGGATCCCTTGGTGCTGAAGAAGGGCTCGAAGATGTGGTTTTGTGTCTCCGCGTCCATGCCCATGCCGGTATCGCTGATGGCCAGCAGCACATATTCGCCAGGCGTTACCGGGCCGTGTAGCTGCGCGTAGCTCTCATCCAGAGTGACGTTAGCGGTCTCGATGGTGAGTTTGCCGCCGTGCGGCATGGCGTCGCGCGCGTTCACCGCCAGATTCATGATGACTTGCTCAATCTGTCCGGGATCAGCTTTCACTGCCCCAAGATCAGAGCCGGGCACCATGACCAGATCAATGTCCTCGCCAATCAGGCGGGTCAACATCTTGAGGTTCTCCGTGACCACCGAATTCAAGTCCACAACCTTCGGAGCAAGCATCTGCTTGCGGCTGAAAGCGAGAAGCTGCCGGGTAAGGGAGGTTGCGCGCAGTGCGGCGTTCGCGATTTCCTGCGCCGGAGCCGCGGAGCGGCGAGTCGGCGCCTGCCTGTTCCAGCAGGAGTTCGGAATATCCCGAGATCACCATCAGCAGATTGTTGAAGTCGTGCGCGATCCCTCCCGCGAGTCGGCCCACGGCTTCCATCTTCTGGGCCTGGCGGAATTGCAGTTCCAGAATGTGGCGCTCGGTCACGTCCTCGGCAAACAGTTCGTAGAAAACCTGGTCGCGCTCATCGCGCAAAGCCCGGCCTGAGAGACGCACGACGATCGATCTGCCGTCTTTGCGCACCCACTCCGCCACCAGCCCGTTGAACTTCTGCATCGAACGAAGGCAGTCGGCCAGCGTGAACCACTGCTGCGAATCAGAATAGAAGCTTGCCAGGTTCAAACCCACGAGTTCGTCAGCCGATCCAAAATTCAGCATGGAGATCAATGCCGGATTCACATCGAGCAGGCCCCCGGCCGAGTCGCAGCGGCACACTCCGTAGGGTGCGTTGATCACGAGCGAGCGAAAATTGATTTCCGACCGGCGCAGTTGTTCCTGCGCCGAACGAAGCGCAGCATTGAACGAACAGATCAACAGAGCCACAAACACGAACAGAACAAGATGAATGACGGCCTTGTGATATTCGGAAGGCGCATGCGCCCCGGCCAGGGAAAAGTACGCGCTGACCGTCAAAGCAAAGGAGGTGGCTACCAGACCCGGCTTCCAGCCGCCGTACCAGGCGCTGACCATGATGGCGACCGCAAACACTACCAGGCGGCTTTCGAAAACATCAGAAAGCATCAGCGCCGGAATTAGAGCGAGAGTGATGCTGAGAACGGCCACTCCGTAGCGCAGGATGGGAGCCCTGGCCGGAGGAATGTGCCGAGTGCGAAGAAGGGGGAGCTTCACACGCATGAGTTAAATCTAATTCCCACAATGGGAAACCGCGAGTTACGGGAGTGCACGGGTGGCAATGGCCCTCAGGTTGCTTGAGCCTCGGCAATCCGGGTGAAACTTGCCAGCTTTGAGGTGAAACGAGAAACTGGTGGACGTGCAAGTGCTTGACCCATAGCAAGGCGGGTCAGAGAGCCGGCGCCACACCATGAACATCGGATTCTTCGGAGGCACGTTCGATCCCATCCATCTGGGCCACACGGCGCTAGCCCGCGCCGCCGGCGAGAAATTCAAGCTGGGGCGAATCTATTTTGTTCCGGCCCACGTGCCTCCACACAAGCAGCGCCACCCGCTCACACCCTACAGCCATCGCTACGCCATGGTGGCCTTGGCCACCGCGGGTCAAAAAATATTTGTGCCTTCGCTTCTGGAGGCGCCGGACGCTTTGGGAGAGGAAGACAAATCGAGCGGCCGAAGCACTGCCGCTCAGCCAAAGCCCAATTACAGCATTGACACCGTGCGCCGTCTTAAACAGTCCCTGAAAAAGAGCGACCAGTTATTTTTTCTGATTGGCATGGACGCCTTCGAAAACATCGCGAAGTGGCACAAGGCGGAGGAATTGTTTCAGGAGTGTGAATTTATTGTGGCCAGCCGTCCCGGACACTCGCTGGCCGACGTGGCTAACGCGTTGCCGGAGAGCCTGCGGCCGGCGGCCCATGTGACCAAACCCTTCGCCAAACAGCCCGCTCGTGGAGATTTGGTGCTGCGGGGCGCCACGGTTCGCTTGCTCGAAGGCGTACACCATCCCGCCTCCGCTACCGCCGTCCGGCAGGCGGCTTCAGCCAATCGTCCGCTGAAGCGTTTCGTTGACCCGCGAGTGGAGGAGTACATCCGGAAGATGGAGCTGTACAGGTAGTCGTTGGCCGATGGTCGTTTGTCGTTGTTGCTTGGTCGTCGGCCAAAACGATTTGTGGGATCCAGCATTAAGACTCTTCATCAGCTAAAATAGAAAGCCAACGACCAACGACCAACAACGGGATTACCAACCACTGCATGAAGAAGAATACCGCTCTAAAAAAACAAGTTCAGCAAGCCATCCACGCCTGTCAGGAAAAAAAAGCAGAAGAGATTTCCATACTGGAACTGGAAAAAGGCTCCGGCGCGTTCACCGACTATTTCGTGCTGTGCAGCGGAACCAATCCGCGGCAAATTCAGGCCATCGCCGACGAAGTGGAAGATAAGCTCGAAAAGACTGGCCTTCGTCCCACACACGTCGAGGGCTACCGGCAGGCCGAGTGGGTGCTCCTCGACTATGTGGATTTCGTGGTGCACGTATTCTCCGAGAAAGCTCGTAAATATTACGACCTGGAACGGCTATGGAAGTCGGCAAAGCGCTTGACCCCCGCAGAGCTGACTGCGGGCGGAGGAAAAACAAGACGCCCGCCCGCCCGAGGTGCGAGGAAAAAGTTGGCCTGACGTTAAATTCAATCTCGCTCTGACTCTCCGTTCGGCGATTTCATCTGTCTGCTCCGTCCTCCTCTGTGGTTAAATCCATGCGTGAAGCTCAAAATAGCCTGGATTGGAAAAACGAAAGAACCAGCAATCCAGGCCCTGACCGACGATTATCTCAAGCGGATTTCGCGCTACGCTGAGGTTGAGGCGGTTGCACTAAAGGACGAAGCGGCCCTCATAAACCCGGGCACCAGTCGCCGCGGGAAATGCACGCTGGTGCTGCTTGACGAGCGCGGCAAGCAGTTTAGTTCCGAAGAGCTGGCGAAGTTTCTGGGCGGGTATCAGGACCGCAATCCGTTGCCGCTCACGTTCGCTATCGGTCCTGCGGATGGATTTAACGGGCAAACCCGCCAATCCGCCGCTTTCTTGCTTTCTCTGGGCAGAATGACGCTGCCGCACGAACTGGCGCGGGTGGTACTGCTGGAACAGCTCTACCGTGCCTTCACTATCCTGAAGCGGCACCCCTACCACATCGGGCATTAGTGCTGTGTACGGGTTTTCCGGTGCGAGTTACGGCCTGTACCTTCGTGATATTTCTTCCTGCCTCCGCTGAGTTTAGAGTTCAACCAGAACGAGAACCCAGCCCTACCCCCAACCTGAAAGGATTCGAGCATGAAAAATCCGGTTGAAGTGCTGCAGATAAAAGAGATGGAGCTGACCAAGGTAAGAAAAGAAGTGGACGCGCTGCGCGTCGCGCTGCGGCTTATGGACGAAGAAACCGGTACGAGCCCGGAGACCACGGACCTCCGGCCGCAAATCGAGATGTCGTAGAGTTCTCCGGCGCTCTGCGCCTTCTCCTTCGTCCTCTGCGGTCAAAATCTATACCGCAGAACTGCCCGAGAACCCGGGAAAAAGACCGAGGAACTCTCCCACGCTCCTCCGTGCTTCTGCTTTCTCCATCCAAAACAGATACAATAAAAAGTTTGCGAGTATGCAGGATATTCGCCGTGGTCTCATCATCGTGAATACCGGCCCCGGCAAGGGTAAAACCACGGCTGCGATGGGCACGGCCTTGCGCGCCGTCGGCCAGGGCATGCGCGTCCTGATGCTCCAGTTTCTCAAAGGCTCGTGGCACTACGGCGAGCTGGACGCGGTACAGGCGTTCGGCGACAAGTTTGTCATGAAGCAGATGGGGCGGGGCTTTGTGAAGGTCGGCACTGAGAAGCCCGATCCGGAAGACGTGCGCATGGTCGAAGAGAGCGTGGTATGAAGCCAAGGAAGCGATTCAATCAGGCGAGTGGGACCTGGTGATCCTCGATGAAATCAACTACGCGATCAGCTACGGCATGCTTAATGCGGCCAGAGGTAGCAGAGAGCCTGAAGAGCAAACCCAAATGGTGCATGTAATCTTGACCGGGCGGAATGCGCATCCGACAATCGTTGAGTTGGCCGACACAGTCACCGAAATGCGCCAGATAAAACACGCCTACGAGAAGGGTGTGATGGCGCAGAGAGGAATTGAGTACTGAGTCGTTGGTCTTTAGTCGTTCGTCGTTGGCAAGAAAGGTGATCGCTGACGACCAAGGACTAACGACCAACGACCGACGACCAACGACCAACGATTAACATGGCCTGGTTCAAACGCGAAGCCGGTGAGCTGGATACTTCGGGCGAAAAGAAAGTTCGCACCGAAGGCTTGTGGGTGAAGTGTGAAGGCTGCCGGCAGATCATCTGGAAGAAGGATCTCGAAGAAAATCTCAATGTCTGCCCGAAGTGCGACAAGCACTTCCGCATCGACGCCCGCACTCGCCTGGCGCAGCTTCTCGACGATGGTCAATACGAAGTCTTCGACGCCAACCTCGTCTCAACTGATCCGCTGAAGTTTGTGGATTTGAAGTCTTACTCCTCGCGCTTGAAGCAGGCGCAGGCCGACACCGGATTGAAAGACGCGGTAATCAACGCCCGCGGCAAACTCAACGGACGGCCAGTGATTGTGAGCGCTATGGAATACGCCTTCATCGGCGGAAGCATGGGCGCCGTGGTGGGCGAAGCGATCACAAGAGCGATTGAGCACGCGACCGAGAGCCGCATCCCGATCGTGATTGTGTCGGCTTCCGGCGGGGCACGCATGATGGAAGGCGTCATCAGCCTGATGCAACTGGCCAAGATTTCGGCGGCCCTGGCTCGGCTGGACGAGGCGAAAGTTCCTTATATCTCTGTGCTCACCGACCCCACAACCGGTGGAGTAACGGCGTCCTACGCCATGCTGGGCGATTTGAACATCGCGGAGCCCGGCGCTCTAATCGGCTTCGCCGGACCGCGCGTGATTCAAGACACAATCCGGCAAAAACTCCCGCCAGGCTTTCAGCGGAGCGAATTTCTGCTCGAACACGGAATGCTGGACGCTATCGTCCATCGCAAGCAAGTGAAACCGTACATCGCCCGGGCGCTGGAGTTTATGACGCCCGCTGCATAGCTCTCAGTCTTCAGCTCTGAGCCATCGGTTAAGCCGATTTTTCTCTGTTCGCGCCGCATCTATTCCCAGTCGGTTTTGGTGTTGCGGCTTGCTGGGCGGCAAACTGATAATCTGAAAGCTGACGGCTGATAGCTGGAAGCTGGGTTATGTCCTACGAAACCGCCATCGCACGCATGTACGCGCTTGGCCATGAACTGGCCAATACGCCGTCGAATAAGTTCGACCTGGCGCACATGCGAGTGCTGCTCGCAGGGTTGGATCACCCGGAAAAGCGTTTTCCGGGGGTGCTGATTGCAGGTACAAACGGCAAAGGGTCGACTGCCGCGTCGCTGGCTTCCATCCTGCAGGCGTCGGGCCTGCGCACGGGACTTTACACTTCGCCACATCTTGTCCGGATCAACGAGCGTATTCGTATCGAAGGCGAAGCCATCGGCGATGACGACTTTGCCTTGCTCCATGATGTGGTCGACCGCACCGCCGAGAGGCTGGTGGGCGAAGGTGAGTTGCCGTGGCATCCCAGCTTTTTTGAGATGCTGACCGCGCTGGCGTTCGAATACTTCGCACGCCGAAGAGTGGACATCGCGGTGCTCGAAGTTGGCATGGGCGGGCGGCTTGACGCCACCAACGTGATTGAACCGCTGGTCAGCGTGATCACGGACATCTCGCTCGACCATCAGAAGTTTCTGGGCAATACCGTGGCCGAGATCGCTCGCGAAAAAGCCGGCATCATCCGGCCAGGTGGCACGGTGGTGACGCTGCCGCAGCAGCCGCAAGCGAATGATGTAATCGGGAACACAATTTTGGAGTTGGATGCGCGGGCGGTCAGCGCGGTGCCTTATGTTCCCCCGGTTTCGCCAGCGAGCGCTCAATACATAACGCCGGCCAACAGGCAGCCTGAGCCGCTGGTTTCGCGCTACCGGCTCCAGGTGTTGGGAAAGGAAATTCAGGTGGAAACGGCGCTGGTCGGCCGCCATCAGTTGCGCAATGTCGCACTGGCCGTGGCCGCTGCAGAAGAATTGAGCAAGCAGGGCTTTCCCGTGACCGCCGAGAGCATTCAACAAGGAATCCGCCAAACTCGTTGGCCGGGACGCTTTCAGGTGCAGCCAGCCGCCGGCAATGCGCCGGAGTATGTCTTCGATGTCGCTCACAACCCTGCCGGAGCGTGGGCCCTGCGCTCCGCGCTGTCCACTTACTATGAAGATCGGCCTCTCACCTTCATATTCGGCGCCATGCGTGACAAAGCGATTGGCGAAATGGCTGAGATTCTGTTCCCACTGGCCGAGCGTGTGATCCTGACTCATGCGGAAAACCCGCGTTCAGCAACCCCGGAAGAAATCCGCCACGCAGCCCGGCGTATCTCTGGCGGCATGGACCTGGAAGACGCTGCCGACGTGGCTTGCGCGCTAGAGCGGGCCGGGTCCGCCGCGGGTCCGCGGGGCCTGGTCGTCATCACCGGTTCCATCTACGTTGTGGGAGAAGCAATGCTCGTGTTAGGTGTCAGGGTTTAGCGGCATGGCAGAACTCAACAGTTCGCTTAGCGAGGAAGTGCAGCGGGCGCAGGGCGAACCAGTCAGCCCAGCCGCATTGGCTGGAATGAACCGGGTCCCTACGAGTGAATCCAGTGTGGCCCTCAAGAAATGTGGCTGGCTCAGCCGGCTGCGCTCTTACCTCATCTTTGATCCACTGATCTGGCTTTACACCGTCGTCCTCGGGGTAATTTCCATTCCTTTCGGGTTCGTCCGGGACCGGGAACGAATTCTGCACAACTTTTCTGCCTTTTGGGCCCGTCTGATCATGAGGACGATTCTTTCTCCCGTGAAAGCAACCGGCCTCGAGAAAATCGACTACACGAAGCCGCTGGTCTACGCCGTGAACCATGCCTCCGCGCTCGACATCCCGGTGCTGTACGCGTGCCTGCCGTTTCAATTTCGAATCGTCTTCAAGAAGGAACTGCTTTCCTACCCGATCATCGGTTGGCATTTGAGGCGCTCGGGCCAGGTTTGCATCAACCAGCAAAACACCGTGGCCTCGCTCGGCAGTGTCCGATCGGCGCTGAAGAGCTTGAAGCAGGGCATGCCGCTGGTGATCTTTCCTGAGGGTGGCCGCAGCGACAATGGCCAGATCAAATCGTTCATGCCAGGAGCGTTCTTTCTCGCCATCAAGGCGCAAGTGGACATTGTGCCCATCGCTTTGATTGGAACCTACGAACTGCTCCCGATGAACACCTATCACATCAAGTGCCGTCCGCTCGAAATGCGGGTCGGCGCGCCGATTTCCACCGCAGGTCTGAAGGGGCACGATATCGAAGTGTTGTCAGCCAAAGTACAGAAGGCCATGGAAGAGCTGTACGGCTCACCGCCTCCATCCCTGCGCACGTAGTCCCGGACACTCGTCAGTCCCCACGTGTTTTATACTGAATCCAATTCCTATGTCCGACAACATTCACATTCACCTCCCCGATGGGAGCACCAAAGAATTCCCCAAGGGTACGACCGCGCTCGACGTGGCTAAATCCATCAGCCCGAGACTGGCCGACGCCGCCCTCGCCGCCAAGGCGCGTCCCATCGCGCCGTCCGAAGGAAGCCCCAACGGTGATCTTATCGACCTCACCCGGCCGCTCGAAAAAGACACCGATCTGCGCATCCTGACGGAAAAGGATCCCGAGGCGTTGGAAGTGTATCGTCATTCTTCGGCGCATTTGCTGGCGGCCGCGGTGCTCGAACTTTTTCCCGAGACCAAACTCGGCCACGGGCCTTCGACTGAGAGCGGTTTTTTCTACGATTTCTATCGCCCCACTCCGTTCACGCCCGAGGATCTGGAAAAGATCGAAAAGAAGATGCAGGAACTGGTGCAGCAAAACCTGCCTTACGCCCGCGAGTTTCTGCCGCGCGATGAAGGTTTGCAGAAATTCAAAGGCGAAGGCGACTTCATGAAGTGCCACTTCATCGAGCAATTCACCCAGCCCGATGAAAAGATTTCGATTTACAAGACCGGCAAGTTTCTCGATTTCTGCCGCGGGCCACATATTCCCTCGACCGGGAAAGATCAAAGCGTTCAAGCTGCTGAACATCGCCGGCGCTTATTGGCTGGGTGATGAGAAAAACCCGCAGCTGCAGCGCATCTACGGAACCTCTTTCTTCTCGAAGAAAGACCTCGACCAATACCTGAATCAGGTGGAAGAAGCCAAGAAGCGGGATCACCGCGTGTTGGGCCAGCAGCTTGATCTGTTTTCCATTCAGGAACTCGCCGGGCCGGGTCTGATCTTCTGGCATCCCAAGGGCGGAATCATCCGCAAGGAGATGGAAGACTGGATGCGCGTCCGAATACCTGAAGCGCGGCTATTCGCTGGTTTACACGCCGCACGTCGCGCGACGCCAGCTGTGGCAAACCTCCGGGCACGAGGGTTATTACGCGCAGAATATGTTCGACGTCATGGAGCTCGACGACGCCGAATACCGCATCAAGCCCATGAACTGCCCGTTTCATATTCTGATCTACCGCGATTCTCTGAAGTCGTACCGCGATCTGCCCGTACGTCTTGGTGAGTTGGGCACGGTTTATCGCTACGAACGTTCCGGCGTAATGCACGGCCTGCTGCGCGTCCGCGGTTTTACCCAGGACGACGCACACATTTTCTGCATGCCTGAGCAGATTGAAGGGGAAATCGAGGCCTGTCTGGATTTCGCTCTCGACGTGCTCAAAGATTTCGGCTTCGACCAGTATCAGACCGAACTTTCCACCTGGAATCCCGACGACCGCAAGAACTTTGTGGGCAGCGAAGACCAGTGGAATCTGGCTACCCGCTCACTTGAGAGCGTGCTCAAGCGGCGCAACATCGAATACAAGACCATGCCCGGCGAAGCCGCGTTTTATGGCCCGAAGATTGACATCAAGCTGGTCGATGCCATTGGCCGCTTATGGCAACTCACTACCATCCAGTTCGACTTCAACCTGCCGCAGCGTTTCAGCCTGGAGTACGTCGCCGAAGACGGCACGCGCAAACAGCCGCTCATGGTGCATCGCGCGTTATATGGATCGGTTGAACGTTTCTTTGGTGTGCTGATCGAGCACTACGCAGGCGCTTTCCCGGTGTGGCTCTCGCCAGTGCAGGCCGTGATGATCCCCATCGCCGAGCGCCACGTGGATTACGCCAACAAAGTTGCTGCTCAACTCAAGTCGGCCGGCGTGCGCGTCGAAGTCGATGCTCGCAACGAAAAGATGAACGCCAAAATCCGCGAGCATGCGCTGCAAAAAGTTCCCTTCCTTCTCGTAGTTGGAGACAAAGAAACCGAATCGGGCAAAGTCAACGTCCGCACCCGCGGCAAAGAGAAAACCGAGGACATGCCGGCCCCGGAGTTTGTGGACAAGATCAGAAAGCTGATCGCAGAAAAAACCTCTGTCTTGTAACACTCCGTTAACCGTTCGCCCGACAACCTTTTGACAAACCTCTAACTCCCGCGTGACATACGCGCCCGATGGCGCACGCTACTGTGTTCGCACGGTGAATCGGGTTCCCACTCGACCCTGGAACTAGATCACAAATTGAATCGGAGGGTGAAAAGTGAAAAACGAAGATCTCCCAGTCGTGTTGTCTGAAACGCTCACTTCCACAAGCGAGGCGCCGTCTTCCGCGCCCAACCAGGTCCGGCGCCGTTCCTTTCTCAAGGGCCTCGGCGTGGCGGGCGCGGCGGTTTCCGCTGGCGCTTTTACGATGCTAAGCACGCGTAGCGATGCTCAAACCTCGCCCAGCCCAACCACGCTGTCGGCCGGCGATGCCGCCATTCTGCGTTTTCTGGCTGCAGCGGAATTGATTGAGTCCGATCTCTGGCAACAATACGCCGAGCTCGGCGGAGTCACCGGCGGCAAGCAAAATCCTTATCAACTCGCCCTGCAACAACTCGATGGCGATGGCTCGCAGTACATCTCCAGCAATACCCTCGATGAAGTTTCTCACGCAGAATTCTTGAACGCCTATCTGATCTCCAAAGGCCAGTCGCCCGCCGATCTGGACGCATTTCGCACTCTGCCCAGCAGCCAGGCCGACGGCGCGCAACAGACCGGGCGGCTCACCAATCTGATGAACCTGACGGTTGACACGAGCTGGTATACGCGGTATCGCAGCACGGGGAATCCGGATTTCCACGCTTCTTTCCCACAGGCCGTCGACCTGATCAACGTGCCTGGCATTCCCCGTAACAATGATGACTTTGAAAACAAAAAACACGTTCAGGCCATTGCCAACACCGCAGCTTTTCACTTCGGAACGATTGAGCAGGGTGGCAGCAGCCTGTATTCGGCGATGGTTCAAAAGACAAGCAACGTGGAAGTCCTGCGGATTGTGGTCAGCATTGGTGGAGACGAAGTTGCTCACTTTCTGGAGTGGGTGGATTTCGCCGGGAACGGCGTGCAGCCGCCTATCGCCCCCTTCACCGATCCGATCGGCGGTCTCACTTTTCCCAATTTTGACGCAACTCCCAACCCATTGCTGCAAACCAATCTGATTTTTCCCGTGCCCTGCGAATTCATCAGTTCCAAGCTGCCGCGTTGCGCTGTGATTCGCCCGACAAATCCCAAGGGAATTGCCATGGGAGTGGTCAACTTCCTGACTTCTATGAACCTTTTCATGGGCCAATCCCCTCAGTTCTTCAAAACGCTTAAGTCGTTGGCCGCGGCCGCGGATGCCGCGCAGCGCGGGTTTTAAGCTGCGCAGAACGGGCGCGGCGGGGCGCAGCGCCCGTTTTCCCACTTCGCAATTTTGACTAAGGAGCACTCATGTTTGAAGGATTGTTTCAACCCATGCATTTGCTGGTAATTTTCGGTATCGCTCTGCTCGTGTTTGGGCCTAAGAAACTTCCCGAGCTGGGCAAAGGGATCGGGGAAGGCATTCGCGGATTCAAGTCAGCCATGAAGGCTCCAGAGTTTGAGGCCGCCGAGAAACCGGCGGAGACCAGAACTCCTGACCCCGGTTGCCAGTGTTGATCGAGGAGTGAGCTATGGGCTTCGGCGCAGAAACATTAGTCGCCCTCGGACTCGGCTTTGTCTTGTTGGGCCCGAAGCAGTTCCACTCATTGCTCCAGCGAGCTGCTCGGGCCAAAGCGGAATGGGACAAGGCAAGCGGCGGGCTGAAGTCGCAGCTGATGGCCGGACTCGAAGATGATGTACCGCGGCCGCACGAGGGCACGAGCGGGAATGACGGTCAGCCGCAAGCCTGAGCGAGTGGTTCCGCGAAGACGTGTTTGCTCGGAATTGGGCTTAGAATTGGCGGGCGCGCTTATCGCCCGCCGCTGCGCCCGGAAGAATGTCTGGCAACAAGAACGTCGTCAACTGTCGGCGTCATCTCCGATACTCACGGACTGCTTCGCCCTGAAGCGCTTGCGAAGTTGAAGGGCTCAGACTACATCATCCACGCCGGAGACATCGGCGATCCGGCTATCCTCGACAAGCTGTCTGAGATTGCGCCGGTAACCGCAGTCCGCGGCAACGTCGATCGCGCTTCCTGGGCTCGTAAGATTCCCGTCACCAACGTGCTCGAAATAGCCGGTGTATCTATATACGTCCTTCACGACTTGGCCGAGCTCGATCTCAAGCCCGAGGCCGCCAGATTCGCTGCTGTCATTTCCGGTCACAGCCACACTCCAAAGCAAGAGATGAAAAACGGTGTGTTGTACTTCAATCCTGGCAGCGCGGGGCCACGGAGGTTTCATTTGCCAGTCACCGTGGGGCGGCTGGTTGTGAACGGGGCTGAGTTGCGCGGCGAAATTCTTGAAATCTCGGCACGCACCGCAACCAGTCACCGTGCCGAGTAGATGGCTGGCAAGCTCCAAGGCTACAATCGATGCAGTTGCCGGCGAGGCTGGCCACTCCCATCCCAGAAAGGCGACGCTAACTCATGAAAATCGCAAACGATGTCACGGAACTTATCGGCCACACGCCGCTCGTACGCCTTAACAAAGTCACCCAAGGCTGCGCCGCCGAGATCGTGGCCAAACTGGAAAGCCAGAATCCGGTCGGCAGCGTCAAAGACCGCATTGGCGTGAGCATGATCAGGGAAGCGGAGCGGCAGGGAAAAATTCGCCCGGGCAAAACCGTGCTCATTGAGCCAACTAGCGGCAATACCGGAATCGCTCTGGCATTTGTGGCGGCGGTGAAAGGTTACAAGCTCATCCTCACAATGCCCGAGACCATGAGCATGGAGCGGCGTGTGCTCCTGCTCGCCTTTGGCGCGGAAATCGTTCTCACGCCTGGTCCCAAAGGTATGAAAGGGGCGATTGCAAAGGCTGAAGAAATCCTGGCGAACACCCCCAACGGTTACATCTTGCAGCAGTTCGATAATCCCGCCAACCCCAAGATCCACCTTGAAACCACCGGGCCAGAAATCTGGAACGACACTGACGGGCGCGTCGATATCGTGATCTCAGGAGTCGGCACAGGGGGAACGATCACCGGCATCTCCGAATACATCAAGCCCAGGAAACCATCCTTCAAGGCGATTGCGGTTGAGCCGGTCGAAAGCCCGGTGCTTTCGGGCGGCAAACCCTCTCCTCACAAAATTCAGGGAATCGGCGCAGGTTTTGTCCCCAGCATTTTGCGCCGGGACCACATCGACGAAGTCGTTACTGTGAGCAGTGACGAGGCGATTCAGATGGCGCGCCGTCTTCCTCTCGAGGAAGGCCTTTTGGTGGGCATCTCTTCCGGCGCCGCGGTGGTCGCGGCTCTGAAAGTGGGCTGCCGCCCGGAAAACGCCGGCAAGTTGATCGTGGTGATTCTGCCTTCGTTCGGAGAACGCTATCTGAGCAGTATCCTGTTCGAGGAACTCCGTAACCAGGGGCTGCAGATTCCAACCGCAGCCGTCCCGGTTTAAGGCATGGCGCATCTACTGGCCCTAATTCGCGAAGATGTCATCACGGTGATGGAACGTGATCCCGCGGCCAAGTCAAAGTTGGAAGTGTTCTTGTGTTATGCCGGACTGCACGCCGTCTGGTTCTACCGCGTCAATCACTGGCTGTGGAACCACGGCTTCTTTTTTCTGGGGCGTTGGTTATCGGAGGTTGCCCGCTTTCTCACTGGAATCGAAATCCACCCCGGCGCAAAAATTGGCCGCCGGCTTTTCATCGATCACGGCATGGGGGTGGTGATCGGCGAGACCTCGGTAATCGGCGACGACATTACCCTGTACCAGGGCGTGACTCTCGGCGGCACTGGCAAGGAGCACGGCAAACGCCATCCCACCATCGAAGACAATGTAGTGGTCGGCAGCGGGGCAAAAATCCTCGGTAATATCACCGTTGGCCGCAACTGTCGGATCGGCGCTGGTTCCGTCGTGCTGCGCAACGTTCCCGAGCATTCCACCGTCGTGGGGGTTCCCGGGCACATCATTTTTCGCAACGGCGAACGCGTAGTCATCACCGACCCAAAACAGATCAACGACCCGCTCTCTGAAGCGTTAGCCGCCGTGGCCGCAGAAGTGAAAAAACTGGGCGAGCGGCTGCAGAAACTCGAAGGCTCGGACGTTGTGCATGAGCCGCTGTCCGCTCATATGCAACGAATCATGGAAGACATCGACTACCAGATCTAGGACCGCTATAGATCCGCAAACACCCTCGATATTTCATCCAATTGTCATTCCGAACCGGCTTCAGCCGTGAGGAATCTGCTTTTAAACGCATTTTCCCGGGTTCGATACAATTCCAGCAGTGTCCATCGAATTCCACGTTGACGCTACTTCCGGTCCTGCCCGCGCCGGCCGCCTGCTGACCCCTCACGGCGAGATACAGACTCCCGTCTTCATGCCGGTCGGCACGCTCGCCTCGGTAAAAGGCGTTCCGCAAGATATCCTCGAAGATCTAGGCGTTCAGATTCTGCTGGGCAACACCTACCACCTTTATCTCCGCCCCGGCGTCGATCAAATCCGCAAACTTGGCGGCCTGCATCGCTTCATGGCTTGGCCGCGGGCGATTCTCACTGATTCTGGCGGTTTCCAGGTGTTCAGTTTGAATGACCTGCGCAAAGTCTCTGAAGAGGGCGTTACCTTTCGTTCCCATCTCGACGGCTCCTCGCATTTTCTGAGCCCGGAAACCGCGACCGAAGCTCAGATCGGCTTGGGCGCCGACATCATGATGGCGTTCGATGAGTGCACCGAGTTTCCCGCCGGCCAGGCCCGGACGCGCGCTTCGATGGAGCTGACCTTGCGCTGGGGAGCGCGTTGCAAAAACTATTTCGAGGAGCACAAACATGAAGTGCCATGGCGAACGACTCGCGTGGGGACAGCCGCCCCCGGCTGTCCGGGCGAGCGTGAGCTCGCCGGGGCTCACTCGGCAGGGCAGGTGAGGACACCTCCCTCAACGCAGACCCAGGCCTTATTCGGCATTGTGCAGGGAGGCATGGATCCGGCCCTGCGCAAGGAGTCTGCTCAGCGGACCCTAGAACTCGACTTCCCCGGCTATGCCATCGGCGGCCTCAGTGTCGGCGAGCCGCGCGCGCTCACCCGCGAGATCGTGGAGGCCACCGTAGAGCATCTTCCTGCCGCCAAACCCCGCTATCTCATGGGCGTAGGGACGCCGGAGGAAATCGTCGAATACGCCAACCTGGGGATCGACATGATGGATTGCGTCCTGCCCACCAGGGCTGCGCGTCACGGTCTGCTCTTTACCTCACAAGGCAAAGTCTCGATCAAACAGACCCGCTATGCTGGCGACGACAGTCCACTCGACCCCACCTGCCCCTGCCAGGTTTGCGCCCGGTATTCCCGGGCCTATTTGCGCCACCTCTACGCTTCTAACGAAGTTCTGGCCCAGGTCCTGAATACCGTCCACAACCTAAGCTTCTATCTTGACACCATGCGGTCGGTACGTCATTCTATTGAACTTGGGAAGAGGGCCTGTTTTCTTTCTGGTGAGCAGTCTCAACCGAAGCCATAGCTCGGCATCCCCGTTTCGTGCCTGAAGCTGAAGGAATCTCCGGCCTGAAGTAGCGATCCTCCGAAGGGAAACTGGCTGAGCCAAGGTGCCGGAAGGTGGCGTTCGAGCAGCGCTTAGAGGAGAATACTGATCTCGATGAGTGGTTACAACATACTGGCGCTGCAAACCAGCAGCAGTCCGCTGGGTTGGGTGGGTATCGCGCCCCTGATCTTCATTTTTGCCATTTTCTACTTTTTCCTTATCATGCCGCAGCAGCGCCGGCAGAAGAAATGGCAGCAGATGCTGAATGAGCTGAAACCGGGAGACAAAATCGTGACCAGCGGAGGCCTTCGCGGTACCATCCTCTCGCTCAAGGACGATTACGTCCAGCTGCGGGTTCCGCCGGACAATTTGCGCATCGAGGTCACTCGCGCTTCGATCGTCTCGGTGGCCGATACCGATGACAAAACTAAGGCGGCATAGTGAAGCTTCCTGGTTGCCGTTCCAGCGAATGCATCAAACTCGAATAGGCGGTAAGCACTGAAGCATTATGAATAAGAACCTGGGTTGGAAGCTCGGACTCACAATCGCCCTCTTGCTGGTGTTTCTGTTTGGCATTTTCGGTTTTCCGAAAAGCGTGACCGCCCGCGGCTTGCTGGATGCCATGCAGCAGCGCATTCATCTGGGCCTGGATCTTAAGGGCGGTACTCACCTGATTCTTCAGGTGCAGGTGAACGACGCGGTCAATGCCGAATCTGAGCGCGTCATCGAGCGCCTGAAGGACGATCTTCGCAAACGCAAGATTAACTACACCGATATCACCCAGCCGGACCCGGTTAACAACCCCGATAAAATTCTCATCAAGGGCGTGCCTCCCGAATCCACTTCTGACTTCAAGTCCTTGGTAAATGACCGTCTACCGGAGTACGACCCAAGCTCGGGCGCGGAGAATTCCTGGACGCTCTCCATGAAACCCCAAACCCTGGCTGACCTGAAGAATCGCGCGGTCACCCAGGCCATTGAAACCATCCGCAACCGGGTCGATAAGCTGGGCGTGAGCGAGCCGGTCATCCAGGAGCACGGCCTGGGGCAATACCAGATTCTGGTGCAGTTGCCCGGCGTGGATGACCCGGCGCGCGTGAAAGAGATCATGCAGTCGACGGCCATGTTGGAAATCCGGCAAGCGCTGAAGGGCGGGCAATCCTATCCGGATGAGCAGACCGCGCTGGCTGCGAACAACGGCGTCCTGCCTCCGAATACGCTGCTGTTGCACGGCCGGTCGGAGGGCGGCAACGGATCGTCGGACGCGGTTTACATCATCTCCCGCACATCCGCGATAGCTGGTCATGACCTTCGCGAAGCTCGCGTAGGCCGGAGCACCGACACCAATCGCCCTGAAGTCAACTTCTACCTCACCGCCGAGGGCGGCCGCCGGTTTTCTGCTTTTACCCGCGAGCATGTTGGCGATTACCTGGCTGTGGTTCTCGACAACCGCGTGATGGAAGTAGCGGTCATCAAGAGCGAAATTGGCGACTCTGGCGTGATTTCGGGTAGTTTCACCGACCAGCAAGCCGCGGACCTCGCCCTGATTCTGAATTCCGGCGCGCTTCCCGCCAGCATCAAGTACCTGGAAGAACGTACGGTCGGGCCCTCGCTGGGTACGGATTCAATTCGGGCCGGTGTAAGAGCCGCCGTCATCGGGATGCTCGCCGTCCTGATCTTCATGCTGGTCTATTATCGGGGCGCTGGCATAAATGCGGATGTTGCTTTACTCCTCAATCTGGTAATCTTGCTCGGCTTCCTGGGATTCAGCGGCGCGACCCTGACTCTACCCGGAATAGCCGGAGTCATTCTCACGGTCGGCATGGGTGTGGACTCCAACGTCCTGATTTTTGAACGAATCCGGGAAGAACTGCGCAATGGCAAGACTCCGCCGTCGGCAGTGGAGCAGGGATTCGGCCACGCCTGGATCACCATCGTTGATACTCACGTAACGACGGTGGTTTCGGCGGCCATTCTGTTCCTGTTTGGCACCGGCCCGGTTAAAGGATTTGCGGTCACCCTGACCTTCGGTCTGCTCGCAAACTTGTTCACCGCAGTATTTGTTTCGCGGATGATTTTTGACTGGATCCTGACTCACAAGCAGGTCGGCGAGCCATTAAGCATTTAGTAATCGAATGTTTGATGATGTTTCACTAATGAGTATTAATGACAGAGTAATAATTGAAAGGTTTTAAGACGCGTGGAATTTTTTCGCAATCCAAACATAGATTTTCTTGGCAAAAAGTGGTATTTTCTCGCCTTTTCGCTGGTCTTCAGCGTGGCGGGCATACTTTCCATGTTGTTCTGGCATGGAATCCCGCTAGGCGTAGACTTCCGAGGGGGCACGCTGGTCTACGTGAAGTTCTCGCATACGCCGGATGACACAGCTGTCCGGGCGGATTTGCAGAAGGCAGGTTTACAACGGGCGCGCATTCAGCGCTACGGGCTGCCCTCTAATAACGAGGTGCTCATTGATCTCGATGTGCAGGAGACCAGCGAGCAGGCTTTGGACAAGGGCAAAGTCGAGATCATCAATGCGCTGGAGACCAATGCTCCAGCGGGCAAGCAGGATCTGAACAATGCCAGTTCTTTGACATTAGCCAATTACTTGCTTGAAAAAGATCCGCTGCGCGCAGGTACGGATGCCGAACAGCGCTACGCGGCCCAAGCCAAGGCCATCGTGGATTTCCGTGACAAGACGAAAGGCGGCGTGTTAAGTTCTTTCGACGAACTGAAAGGTGTGGCCGATCCGGCGGCGTTGAGCATTTTGCCCGATCAGTTCTATCTCTCTGATTTTGGCGTGCGCAACGTGGAAATCGTCGGGCCGCAGGTGGGGCAGCAGTTGCGTCGGCAGGCTATTTTGGCGACGGCCTATTCGTTGCTGGGAATGCTGGTGTATCTCGCGTTCCGCTTCGAGTGGATCTATGGTGTAGCCGCGGTGGTGACAGTGTTCCACGACACGCTGATTACGGTCGGCGCGTTTTCGCTCATGAACAAAGAGATTTCGCTGACGGTGATCGCGGCCATCCTGACCCTGATCGGCTACTCGAACAACGACACCATCGTGGTTTTCGACCGGATCCGCGAGAACCTGAAGCTGATGCGGCGCGAGAAGCTGTCGGACATCGTCAACCGCAGCATTAACCAGACTTTGAGCCGGACCATCTTGACAGCGGGTTTAACGTTCTTAACGGTACTTGCTCTGTTTGTGTTCGGAGGCGAAGTGCTGCATGGCTTCTCCTTCGCACTGGTCATCGGAATTTTGATTGGTACGTATTCGTCGATTGCGATTGCCGCACCGATTCTGGTCGCCTACCAGGACTGGAAGGCAAAGCGGGGACGGCCGGTTGCAGGGCTGGGTGGCAAGGGTGGTCAGGCGGGCGATGGCAAGGGGTTGAAGCCGGGCCGCCCGAACCAGAGCCCGAGAACAGCTGTAACGCGTTGATGGCATTGGCAGTTCTGCGGCCTGAGACGCGCTGGAATTAAAGCGGGCGAAAAGCGGCCATTTTGGGAGCAAACGCGCGCTAGCTGGTGTCTAAAAAGTGCGTAGGGTCTGTGCAGGAGAACCTCATGTTTGAAGACAGCCTCATTGAGTCGGGCGGCAGATTGAGAACCAAGCGAGGGGCCACGACCGTGCTCTCGTTTGGGTTGCAGGTGGCGCTGATCGGCGTGCTGGTGCTGATTCCGCTGCTGTTTACAGAAGCCTTGCCCAAGACGCAGTTGATGACCTTCCTGGTGGCGCCCCCGCCACCGCCGCCGCCACCACCTCCGCCTGCCGCCGCCCCCGTCAAGGTGGTCAAGACGATTCAGACCGATATCATCAACGGTCAGCTGCGCACTCCCACCAAGATTCCTGAGAAAGTCCAGATGATTAAGGAAGAAGAGGCTCCGCCGCCGGTGACCTCTATGGCTGGAGTCGTGGGTGGCGTCCCGGGCGGGATTCCCGGTGGGCAAATGGGAGGCGTGATTGGTGGCATCATCAGTTCGACTCCGGTCGCGGTTCCCAAGGTGGCGACGCCGCAGCGTGTACGCGTATCGCAAGGCGTGACCCAGGGCCTGCTGATCCGCAAAGTCCAGCCGCCCTATCCGCCGCTCGCCCGCCAGGCCCGCATCCAGGGGCAGGTGTTGCTGCAGGCGGAAATCAGCAAGAGCGGCGACATTGAGAACCTGCGTTTGATCAGCGGCCACCCCATGCTGGCGCCTGCAGCCATTGAGGCCGTCAAGCAGTGGAAGTACCGGCCTTACATTTTGAACGGAGAGCCGGTGGAAGTGGAAACGCAAATCACAGTGATTTTCTCGCTCTCTGGAGGATAGGTTTGGCACCGCCAGACAACGCCTGGGCTGGCCAAGGTCTCCAACGCACGCGGAGTTTGGTGTTAATGCACTAAGTAGGGCAATTTGAAAAAGTTCTGAGGAGGGAAGGCAACTCATGTTCGTAGCCAATGTAGCAACTTTCGCTCTTAGTCATGCTTCCATGGCCGCCGCCTGGCTGTTGCAGGAGGGCGGAACCGTGTCCTGGGACCCGATTTCGCTATGGAAAAATATGGGCATTCTGGCCAAAGCCGTGGTCATCATTCTGTTCATCATGTCCGGCTGGTCGATCGGCGTGATGATTGATCGGGCCATGGCATTCAGTGCCGCGCGCAAGCAATCGCGGGCGTTCGCTCCCGCTGTGGCCGGCGCTCTGCGCGATGGCAAGATTGACGAAGCCATCAAGGTTGCCGAGCGCAACAAGAAAAGCCACCTGGCCAAAGTGGTAACTGCGGGACTCATGGAATTCCGCGCCCACCAGGAAAGCGGCGAGATCCCCGGCGAAACCATCGAAGCCTCCAAGCGCGCTCTGGAGCGCACGGAAGCCATCGTTCATGCCGAGTTGAAGCGCGGCTTGGGCGGCTTGGCGACCATCGGCTCAACTGCCCCCTTCGTGGGACTGTTTGGCACAGTGGTCGGCATTCTGAACGCCTTCCGCGGCATTCAACAGGAAAAGGCCACCGGTCTGGCAGCCGTCGCCGGCGGAATTTCTGAGGCCCTGGTCACCACAGCCGTGGGATTGTTCGTCGCTATCCCGGCTGTGATGATGTTCAACTACCTGACTGGCCGCGTGGAAGCGTTCGACGTCGAGATGGACAACTCTTCGAGCGAACTGATTGATTACTTCCTCAAACGGCGTAGCGTACGCCGTTAGTCACTGACGGACTGAAGCGGACCTGAGTTGCTGCTCCGGCGCCGGGACATGTTCCCGGCGCCGGATCCCAAAACCTCGCGGGCGCCGTCGAGAGTTTTAAGCTGGTTAGGGCGCGGGAGAAAGTCTTATGGCATTGAGTAAGCGAAATGAAGGGGCGAAGGTAAACTCCGACATTAACGTCACCCCCATGGTGGACGTAATGCTGGTGCTGCTGATCATCTTTATGGTGGTTACGCCCATGTTGCAGCACGGCGTCAGCGTCGATCTGGCAAAAGTCAACAATCCGGAACCGATGGCAGATGCGGACAAGGAAGATGCCTTACTGGTAGCCGTGATGCGGGACGGCACCGTCTACTTCGGGCAAGATAAGATTGCGCCTGACCAGTTAACCGGCAAAGTTAAGGACCGCCTGGTCAACCGAGTCGATAAGCGCGTCTATGTGAAGGCCGATGCCCGGGCGAAGTTCGGTGCTGTGGTCGCGGTCGTTGATAACGTTCGGGCGGCAGGAGTAGACCAGTTGGGCCTGCTGACTGACCAAAAGAAAACAAACGCGACGCCACCACCTCCAGGCGCGCCGCCCAGCGGGCAATAAGTAACGAGCCAGGATTCATAGGAGAACGTTATGGGAATGGCAGTCGGCCCGAGCGGGGGCCAGAGCGCAAATATCAACGTTACGCCGCTCATTGATGTGTTGTTGGTTCTATTGATCATTTTCATGGTGATCACACCCTTGACCCCTAAAGGACTGGATGCCCTGGTGCCCCAGCCCCCACCGCCCAACGCGCCCAAGAATCAGGCGCCGGACCGCACCATCGTAGTCCAGTTAATCGACCGGGGCGCGGGCCAAACACCTGCCCTGAAGATCAATCAGGAAGATACAACCTGGGAGAATCTGCAAGGCCGCCTGACCGATATCTTCAAGACCCGTGCGGAAAAGGTGATGTTCGTCAAGGGCGATGACAATGTTCCATTCGCTGACGTGGCCAACGTGATTGACATCGCCCACGCTTCCGGCGTGGACAAAGTCGGTCTCATTACGGCGAAGATTGAAGCAGGCGGATAGCCGGCCAGGGTGCTGTTGGTTCGCGGGCGCAAGCCGAGCTGTGGGCGCCAGCGAGAGTCTTTGTGCTGTGCGAGTGCCGAGGACTTTCTGCAAGGGAGATGGAATGAAGACAAGCGTGCGAATACTGGCTCTG
Organism: uncultured Acidobacteriota bacterium; assembly: GCA_963759395.1. Lineage (GTDB taxonomy): Bacteria > Acidobacteriota > Terriglobia > Terriglobales > Acidobacteriaceae > CAVWZH01. Next base: position 244,424 of record CAVWZH010000011.1, read on the forward strand.
TTGGCGCTCGGCGCGACGTTGCTTTCTGGAGCTGCCTGCGACAAACTCCGGGCGCGGGATCAGCTCAACAAGGGCGTCAACTCCTTCAAGAACGCCAAGTACGAAGAGGCGATCAATCACTTTCAGCAGGCTGTCAGTTTGGATCCCGGCCTGCTCAATGCCCGCCTCTATTTGGCCACTGCCTATGCGCAGCTCTACATTCCCGGCGTCGACGCGGAAGACAACAACAAGATGGGTCAGGACGCGATCGACCAATACAAAGCCGTCCTGGAGCGCGACCCCAAGAACATCAACAGCATAAAAGGCATCGCGTATATCTATCTACAGATGAAGAAGTTCGAGGACGCCAAGACCTACTATCGCAAGGCTTCCGAGGTCGATCCGAATGATCCCGAAGTCTATTACTCAGTCGGCGTCATCGATTGGACTCAGGCTTACCAGCCGCGCATGGAAGAGCGCGCCAAAATCGGACTGAAGCCGGAGGAACCGCTCAAAGACAAGAAAGTATGCGCCGAGTTGAAAGAGAAAAACTGGGGCGTGATCCAGGACGGAATTGACACGCTCGGCAAGGCCCTTGCGCTTCGGCCCGATTACGACGACGCCATGGCCTACATGAATCTGATGTACCGCGAGAAGGCCGATCTTGAGTGCGATGATCCCGCTGCTCGCGCAGCCGATTTGAAGACGGCAGACGAGTGGGTAGACAAGACCATGGCTACCAAGAAAGCCAAAGCCGAGAAGCAGCCCGGTGCTCAGGGCATCACCATGGATCAAAAATAGTCAGCCGTTCTGCGCTCAGAGCTCAAGACGACCCCTTCGTCAAGAAGGGGTCTTTAATTTTTGGTGAACAGAAAGACGGTGCAATCGCCCACAGTCTGTTGCGTGACTTTGGGGAAAGACCCGCGAAGCATGGTTAACAGAGTAGCGGCCGTGGGTTCCGCCATCGGCTGATCTCCAGCGTGGCTCAAGACAAACCAGACGCGGCGGTGCTGTGGCAGCGACTGCGCCAACTGGGCATAGTCTGGCTTGGTAACGAAATCCAGGAAGGTGATGTGGTCGGCGTTGGTCGCCGGATGAAGCACGACCGGGGCGGAAGCCGGCGTGGGCCAGCGCGAATGGTAGTACTCATAGGGGATCCGGCCCATGCCGATGTAGAAGACCAGGCCATCGCCGGGTTCCGAGGCCTTGAGTACTGCACCCGAGATTGCACGCCAGTCATCGTTCGGCTTCTGGTGGAAATAGGCGACGACTCCATTCAGCGACAAGCCGCAAAACAGCAGCAGGACGGGAACAGCAGTCCAGGCAGAGCGGAGCCGTGACAGAGATGAGGCCGTCAGAAGCAGAAGCGCAGGCAGGCACAGAATGAAGTAGCGCGGCAGAAAAAGCGGCCGCAGGAACGAGACCAGCAAAATAAAGGCCGGAGGCAGCAACAGCCAAAGAAAAAGAAAGCGATAGCGCCACACGTTCCATGAGACCCGGGGTATGGTAATGCTGCGCAAAACCGGAACGAGTGCAATCAGGCAGGCCAGCGCATAGGCCGCTACGAGCAGCGGTCCGTCTCCTGTTAACTGGATCGCCGTCGCCCAGAGTTCATCCGAGCCGGGGCGCTTCAGCCAGTTGAGTGGACCCGCGCCGGTAGCTGCAACGAAGGCGGCGACCGGCAGCAACAGGAGAGCGATCAAACGCCAGGAACTGCCTTTTCGTGGCAGTAAGCAGCCCGGATCAAGAAGGCCCATGCTAATCCATTGTGCGGCCAGCACCAGGACCGCATAAAAGTGGGCGTAAACGGAAAGCACGCTGGTGAGGACGTGCCGCCAGCGCGACGGTTCTTGTAAAGATCTCAAGAAATAAAGACTCGAAAGCGTGCACAGAAGCACCAGCAGCGAGTAGCTGCGGGCTTCCTGGGAATAACGCATGTGAGGTTCGTTGACCGAAAGCAGGGCGGCGGCGATCAGGCCCACCCGCGGGCCGAACAGGTAACGGCCCAAAAAGTAGAGCGCCGGCACCGTTGCCAGCGCAAAAATGACCGAGAGCGAGCGGATAAAAGCTTCACTGCTGCCGAAGTGCAGCCAGCCGCGCAGCAGCAGATAGTACAGCGACATATTGCCTTCGCGTCGCCAGAGAATGCGGGCGAAATTGTACCAATCGAGGCGAGCGATACCGACGCTCATTCCCTCGTCGAACCAGAAGCTCCGCGCCCCCAGCGCGTGAAAGCGCAAAACTGCTGCGCCGAGCGTAATCAGCGTAAGAAGAGACAGATCGAGCGGCGATGAAGCAGGCTGAGGTGTGGCCGGCGCGCATGTGGCCAACGCAGCCGAGGGCTTATCCACCAGGCTCGGAGCGGAGGGTTCAGTCTTCACGCAGGAATTTAATTGTACAGGCGGGGCGAACGTCTTGACGGCGGATACGGGGAAAGATGCCCTAGAACTCTCTAAATGTCCTCCGAGCGCGTAAACTTATAAGTTTTGCGGTTCGAAAGCGCTCAACATGTTCCGAAAGATTCTCATAGCCAACCGGGGCGAAATTGGGGTGCGGGTAATCCGCGCATGCCGTGAAATGGGGATTGCATCAGTCGCGGTCTATTCCGACGTAGACCGGGCGTCGCTGCACGTCCGCAAAGCCGACGAGGCCTACCATATCGGCGCGCCAGCCGCAGCGGAATCCTACCTGAACGTGGAGAAGATTCTCGCCGCGGCGAAAAAGAGCGGGGCGGATGCGATCCATCCCGGATATGGATTTCTTTCCGAAAATGCAAAGTTCGCCCAAGCATGCGCTGATCGAGGAATCAAATTCATCGGGCCCACGCCCGCCTCCATCGACCTGATGGGATCAAAGACGCGGGCGCGACAGCAGATGGAAAAAGCCGGCGTGCCTTTTGTGCCGGGGAGCGTGCGGGCGCTGGCTTCAGCTGCGGAAGCTGAGCAGACTGCGATCGCGATCGGCTATCCCGTCATGCTCAAAGCTGCAGCGGGCGGAGGAGGCAAGGGCATGCGCCTTATCCACCGGGCAGAAGAGCTGAAGTCGGCGCTGGAAGCGGCGCAGAGCGAAGCTCAACGATCATTTGGCGATTCCGAAGTTTACCTGGAAAAGGCGATCCTGAATCCACGCCACATCGAGATGCAGGTTCTGGCGGATGAGTATGGCAACACCGTCTATCTGGGCGAGCGCGAATGTTCCATCCAGCGCCGCCACCAAAAAGTATTGGAGGAATCGCCTTCTCCCATCGTTGACCCGGAGATGCGACGGAACATGGGTGAAGTTGCGGTGCGCGTAGCCAAGGCGGCCGGATACACCAACGCCGGAACCGTCGAGTTTCTCGTCGACCAAAACAAGAACTTTTACTTCCTTGAAATGAACACCCGGCTGCAGGTGGAGCATCCGGTGACCGAATTGGTCACTGGGCTCGATCTGGTCCATCTCCAGATCAAAATTGCCGCGGGCGAGAAGCTGCCGTTTGCGCAGAAGGACATCCAGCTGCGAGGCCACGCCATCGAGTGCCGCATCTATGCCGAAGATCCGGATAACAATTACTTTCCCAGCCCCGGCAAGATCACCCTGTTACTCGCGCCCTCCGGGCCAGGAATCCGCCGAGACAGCGGCATGTACGAAGGCTGGACTGTGCCCATTGACTACGATCCACTTCTGGCCAAGCTCATCGGCTACGGGGAGGACCGCCCACAGGCGATCTCCCGCCTGGTCCGCGCGCTGAATGAATATTTTGTGGGCGGGATCAAGACCAATATTTCGTTGTTTCAGCGAATCCTCGAGGAGAAAAATTTCCAGGCGGGAAACATCGACACCGGCTATCTGGATCGCCTGCTTACATCAGACACAACCCGCGGAAAAAATGAACACTCGGATATTGCCGCTTTGGCCGCGGGACTTTTCGGCCAGCTAGATCCGGATTCGAGCCTGGGAAGCAAAAATCTCCTCCCGCCAAATGGCGGCGGCAGAGCGGAAGAATCTGCATCGGGTTGGAAACGAGCCGCCCGGGGTGAAGCATTGCGATGACTTACGACGTGATTGTCGGCGGCAGGAAATACCGGCTGGAGTTGGAGCACGATGCTCGCGAGACCGGCGCTCACGCAAACTCGCAGCAATGGCGCTGCCGGCTGGACGGTCGTGAGCTTCACGTGGACGCGATCATAGCCAGACCCAACGTTCTCTCAATCCTCATCCAGGGGAAAGCGTACGAAGTGAAACGCGAGCGGATCGGCGCTGACCTGCACTTATGGGTTGGCAGCGAGCGCTATGCGGTTGAAGTGCGCGATCCCCGCTCGTATCGCAGCCGCCACGAAACCGCGTCCCTGGAGAGTGGACCGAGGAAACTGACCGCGCCCATGCCGGGTAAAGTGGTGCGCGTGCTGGTCCACGAGAAAGAGAAGGTCGCGCAAGGCCAAAGCATCCTGGTGGTGGAAGCGATGAAAATGCAGAACGAGATCAAATCGCCGAAGAAGGGAATCGTACAGAAGCTGTCGGTCGCGGAAGGCGCGGCCGTCAATGCAGGGGACGTGCTGGCGATCGTAGAGTGAGGATCAACTCCTCTCGTGTCTTGTCATTCCGAGCCGGCTGCAGCCGCGCGGAGCCCCGATCACTGCGCCGTGCCGTTCCCGTCCAGTATCTTCTGCGCGTAATAGTTCTCCACTCGCGCCGAATTGCGCAGCACTTCATAGTAGGCCGTCTTCAACAGTTGCTCGCGGCGGTCACGAAGCTGGGAGCGCACCGCCTGCTGCACTCGAGGATCGGCTAATTCCCGCTGCCCTGCCGGTTCTTTGGCGATCAGCTTGACAATCCGGAATCCCACCATCTGCTTCGTCACCGGATTCATGACCGCGATCACCGGCGAGTACTGGCCGGGCTTCAGTTTGGGCACGACGTCTCTGGTTGCGGCATCGGTGTTGCGCAACGAAGATTCTGGCGTGAAGCCCAAGTCGCCCCCATTTCCTGAAGTCTCCGGGTCTTCGGAGAAGTTCATAGCTAGCGTACCGAAGTCTTCTCCGCTGTCGAGCCGGTTCATGATAGTGTCGATTTTCTTCTTAGCCTCAGCCTCGTTCTGCGCTTTGTCGTTCTTCAGGTTGTGGACCTGCGGGTTGGGCGTGGTGGTGACAAAAATCTGCGCCAGGTGGTACTGCGGTTCGATCAGATTGAATTCCGCCCTGTGCGCGCTGTAATAGTTCGTGATGTCCTGGTCGGAAACGTTGATCTTGGAGGTGATTTCTTTGTTAAGCACCTTCTCCACGGTAAGAGAGCGCCGAAGATCGCGCCGGAAGTCGTCGAGTGTGATCTTTTTTTCTTTCAACCGGGCGTCGAACTCTTCCTTGGTGTAGGGAGACTTGATTTCATTCAGTTTGCTGTCTACTTCTTCATCCGTCGCGATCAGCCCCAGTTTTTCGGCCCGCCTCATCAGAATTTCATTGTCAATCAGTTCGCGGAGAATGCTCAGCCGAAGGCTGGTCGCTTGCTCGCCCTCGGGTTGATTCGAGCCCGAAGTCTGGTTCTGGTAATACTTTTCGACATCGGCGCGGTAGATTTTGCGCCCGTCCACCGTGGCCACGACATCTCCGCCGCCCTGCTTGGGGCCGCATCCGGCCGCAAGAACGGTAAGCGCAACAACGAGACAGCAGATCAGACTTCGCGGTACACCGTTCATTTTCAATCTAACCCCTTCAGGCTCAGCTTCTCAATCCCAAGCCTCTTCAAATCCGATCTTGCCCAATCACACGGATGCGATCGACTTCCGCCAGCAGACATCCAGCGTCGGGAATTCATTTGCTCGACGACGGAGACGGCGCGCTGGCTGTCGTCGCAGGATGAGCCGGCGCAGGCACGCCCGCCTGTTGCAGCGCGCGGTCGAGCGCGTCCCGGATTTCGCTGATCGGCACTGCGCCATCCAACTTCTGGCCGTTTATGAACATCGTAGGAGTGGCCACCAGTCCCAACTGATCACCTTCACGAATCGAGGCCTTCACCGCATCATCTTTCTGCGCCTTGATGCATGCTTCCAGCTTGGCTGCATCCAGATTGTGTTTCTGCCCCTGCTGCATCGTGATACGGTCCACTTCGGCAAACTCGCTGGCCCGGGTTTTCTCGCCGTTCACTTGCGGCTGGTTGGCGTGGATGTAGTCTGCGAAATCCCAGTATGCGTCGCCGCTCTGTGCCGCAAGGCAACCGGCGTTCACCGCCGCGTGAATTGCCCAGGGATGGATTTCATCCAGCGGGAAATCCTTATAGATGAATGCCACCCGGTCGCCGTACTCCTTCAGCAGTTCGGGAAACAGGCTGCTGTGCATGCGCGAGCAGAACGGACATTGAAAGTCATCGAAGTTGACGGCAATCACCTTGGCGTCCTTATTGCCGCGAACCGGCCGCCCGGCAATGTCAATCTTCTTCATGATCTCGGCGTAGGGATCCTTGGTCAGGTCCAGCCGGGTCATTCGGATCAGCGTCTTGTTATCTTTGGAAAGCAGGAAATCGTAAGTCTGCTTCTTCTCGCCGCCGTCGAAGGTGATGGATAAAGCCTCGTAGTTGGGAAACTCGCTCGGCTTAAGGGGGCTTACCGTCACTTTTACGTTGGCAGGGATCTCATAATACGAGCGCACCTGCCGCTCAATCCGTAACTCTACGTCGGGAGCAGGAGGCGCCGACTGCGCCGAACACCCCAAACACGCGAACAAAAGTAAAGGCCCCGGACAACGAAATAAAGACGCCAAAAACCAACTAGTATTTTGCATGCAAAATAAGATTATCTCACACGCCGCAGTCAAGCCCGGCGCGTAAGCAGGCCCGCCGGTAACAGCGCATTCATCGATCCAGAGCGGAACCCTTCCAGATCCAGCGTCACAAACTTGAACCCCAACTGCTTGAAGATACGGGTAAACTCTGCGGCCATTTCCGGGTCGAGAGCGCGAGCCAGTTCTTCGCGCGCAATCTCGATGCGGACAATCTCCCCATGGTGGCGGACGCGGAACTGGCGGAAGCCCAGGGCTCGCAGGGCGTCTTCCCCTTGCTCCACCACGCCCAGTGCTTCGCGGGTAACCGGACGTCCATACTCGATGCGGGAAGAAAGACATGCAGAGGCCGGCTTGTCCCACATGCGCAGCCCAGCCTCGCGCGCCAGTTCCCGAATTTCCTGTTTCGTCAATCCTGCGTCGCGCAAGGGCGCGGCAACGCTGTGGGTTTCGGCGGCGAGCTGGCCCGGACGAAAATCGCCCTGGTCGTCCACATTCACGCCATACGCTACGGCGTCAAAACCTCGCAAGCGCCTAAGTTCCTCCATCACGGTAAAAAGCTCATCTTTGCAATGGAAGCAGCGCATGGCGTCATTGCGGGCGTATTCCGGACGCTCGACCTCAGTTGTGACCACAATTTCGAGCGGAATTCCCTGTTCGCCGGCGAATGCGGCGGCGTCAGTCAATTGTGTGCGCGCCAGGCTGGGAGAATCAGCGATTACGGCCCGCATGTTTTCGCCGAGCACCTCATGCGCAGCCCATGCCAGAAAAGCCGAGTCCACTCCACCCGAATAGGCGATCAGTGTTCGCCCCAGGCGGGAGAGGCGCTGATTTAAAGCCACGCGTTTTAGGGACAAGTCGGCGCCAGTCACCACTACATTCTAATATGTAACCGCGTGTGCGCCGTCCGATGATGTGCACATTCCTTCGCCTGCAGGCCCCTTGACTCGTCCTCAGCCGAAAGCAACTGGCTGGTTACTAAGCCGGGCGCGACTAGGAGATGACAAACCGATGCCGCCGTGATAAGGAATCGGGTGCGATTATTTCTTCATGAGACCCAGATTCGAACCTGACTCAGAAATCGGTGAGACCCAGACTCCTCCGGCGGTCCTGATCGACCCTGAAGCATTCGACACTAGCGAGGAAGAATTCGCTGCCAGCCTCGATCTTGTTAAAGAGCATTTCGTGGTCGAGCCCGTGGAGAGCGTCGGCAGCGATAGCTCCACCGCGCGCGTAGCGGAGACGCAGGCAGCTTCTGTGCCAGATCCGCTCCGCGAGGCGAGCTCACCGAATCCCGGCATTTCTCCAGAATCGACGTCGGACTCTTGGCGCAAGGAGGTCTCGGACCGGTTGGGCCACTATCGCGCCCGCAGACGCCCTCGCGCTCCCCGCTATCCCTCCTTGCGCTTGAAGTTTGAGGACGGCGAACCGGCCAGGCATACTCCCAGAGCCGAGCCGCAGGCGCCTGCCACGCGCCAGTCCGTGGCCGTCGACAGCTTCCATGCCGACCCGGCAGAGGAGGAGTTTGCGCTCCCGGGACAGGTTCAGTCTCAGGCCGCTGCCGTGAGCTTTGGTACGGGTCCCAGAATCATCGAATCGACGATCACTGAATCAATAACCGCCGAAACAAAGCCGGCCGAATCAAGGCACAGCGAAAAGAAGATCATCGAGTTTCCGCGTTCAGCCGCCATGCCCGTGCCGCTCGAAGAGCTTGCCGAGCCGGTCTTCGATCGTCCACGCATCCTCGAAGCGTCTGAGGTCGCGCCTCCCCTCCCCGCTCTGGGTGGAATCCTGATCGAACCGGTCGAAGAGGCTCCGGTCGAGAAAAGGCCCGGCTTCGAAGTCCCATTACAATCTGCTCCGATGGCCCTCCGTCTGGCGGCCACCGCCATCGACGCCGCGATCGTGATTGCCGCCCTCGCCATGTTCGCTTATCTGTTTTTCAGGATCACCGCCAGCATCCCTCCAGTTTTGCCCGCCGCCAGTATGACGGTCGTTGTTCTCAGCATTTTGTGGACAATCTACCAATACCTTTTGCTCGTCGGCTCCGGCACCACGCCGGGACTGAAGCTGGCCAGGCTGCAACTCAGCCGCTTCGATGGCAGCCCGGTTCCGCGCACGCTGCGCCGCTGGCGCGTGCTGACGTCGGTGATCTCTGGCGTTTCGCTCGGCCTGGGATACGCCTGGTGCTTCTTCGACGAAGATCAGCTCTGCTGGCACGACCGTATCACCCGCACCTACATGGCGCCGCAGCGCTAGACCTCCAACTATTTCGCCCTCTACTCCTTGTCATCTTGAGCGAAGCAGAAGGATTCGCTTGCGAATCCTTCTGCGAAGTCGAAAGATCTCTGGCAAATGGTGCCCTCTCGGCCCCAGGGAATTCTCATGGTGGAGATTTAACGCAGCGCTTCCCCAGTCGTCGTAATCAAACTCAGCAGGAGAAACGTTCATGGCGCGAATCGAAGGAGCCAAAGCCAACCAAGGGGGCCTGCTCCGCAGGTTGTTCGTATCAGTTGTCTACTCTTTGACCAAACGCAAAGTTGGCCGGGTCGTGATGCCGGTGCAGGTGACCGCACATCACCCTAAAATCCTTTGGGGATACGGCCAGATGGAGCAGGCTCTGCTGGGCAGCAAGCTCGTCAGCGAACCCCTCAAGGGTCTCGCCCAACTCCGCGTTGCCACCCTGGTGGGCTGCCCGTTTTGAATCGACATCGGCTCTGCCGTCGGCAGACAAAGTGGAATTTCGCCAGACCAGATTGCGAACCTTCACGACTACCGCGGTTCCCCGCATTTCTCAGAACTCGAGAAACTCGTCCTGGAATATTCGGACTGTATGACCCACACTCCCGTCGAAGTACCGCAAAGCATCTTCGAGAAATTGCGGCAGAATTTCTCCGATGCCCAACTCGTGGAGCTCACCGCTTCCATTGCCTGGGAGAACTACCGCGCCCGCTTTGACCACGCTTTCGGCGTTGAAGCGGAAAACTTCAGCGAAGGGGCTTTCTGTGCAATGCCGGTTCGGTCCTGAAACTGGGATGCGAGGGCACGACCTCAGTCGTGCCGTTATCCCTGCCCTTGACCAACCCGAGCGGGCATTTGCCCGCGAGCAACACTTTCGCGAAGCCGAAGAATCTGCTTCAAGTGATGCCGCCCATGCACCAGATGAAGCTTTCTCCACTGTTTCGTGGTCAACGGGCCGAGAATCGGATGGTCGAGCACGCGCACCCGGCGCCCGAAGCGCGCTTCACACTGCGCGATGATCGCATCCATGAACGCGATCGTTTCTCCCATCTCGTTGCGCACCTTATCCACCGGCAAGCCTCTTGGCCGCGCCACCGCCGGTGCTTCGCGTCCCGAGGGCATGTGCCCCAATCCCACGACGACCCAAGTCCGCACGCGATGCGCCATAGACACCGGCGAAGCCAGCGGTTTTCCTTTTCTCATTATTCTCTCGAATCCCTGGATCGTTCCCGTGTAGCTAAGGTACAGATGTTCTAGCACCTCCGACGCACACCATTTCCCCGGGAGACGCCAGCTCAATTGCTCGCTGGACATACCTTCCACCGCCGACTCCAGACTTTCTTTCAACTTTTCCAATCGGGAATCCATGGCCCTACTCTTCACTTTTTACTTTTTCAACAAATCGTTCAGCGCCTTCGTCAACTCCAAGTACTGAAATGGATATCCGCTCGCCACCAGCGCCGCCGGTTCCACGCGCTGGCTGGCAAGCAATAATTCCTCCGCCATTTGGCCAAACACCAGCCGTGCCGCGAAAGCCGGCATGGGAAAGATCGCCGGACGTCCCAGCACAGCCGCCAAAGTTTTAGTGAACTCCGCATTGGTGGCGGCCTTGGGCGACACGCCGTTCACCGGCCCTTGCAGAAGATCAGTCTTCAGAATGTGATGGATCGCGCCAACCAGGTCTTGCACATGAATCCAGCTCCACCACTGGCGGCCGTTGCCGATATTGCCGCCCAGGCCCAAGCGGAATGGGGGCAGCATCTTGGGCAGCGCGCCGCCAACTGCGCTCAGCACCACGCCGGTCCGTAAACAAACCGTCCGAATGCCGGCATCGTTGGCTGGCTGGGCAGCGGCCTCCCACCGCGCGGCAGACTTCCGGCAGAAATCCCTCGCCCGAGGGACTCTGCTCGCGCAGAACTTCATCTCCTCGATCGCCGTAGTATCCGATGGCGGAACCTGAAATAAATACCCGCGGCCGCTGCGCTGCCCGAGAAAGCGCGCGAGTTAGGTTCTGCGTTCCTAGCACTCGGCTCTCGCGAATCCGGCGCTTCTTCGCTTCCGTCCACCGGCCTACGATTGATTCCCCGGCAAGATGCACCACCGCATCAAAGCCTGAGACCGACTCCGGCGAGAGCGGCTCCGCAGGATCCCACTTGATCTGCTGATCGCCGGAGGGCGTCCCATGAACCAGTCGCGTTACGCTGAATCCGGCCGCCTTCAGCGAAGGCAGGAGCGCCGCTCCAATCGGTCCCGAGGCTCCGCTGACAAGAATCTTTCCCGGCATTGTTCTCTCTCAACCACTGTAGCAGCTTGCTCAGGCCGCACGACGTCGCGTCTATTCCGTTGAATGATTTGAACCATGTGTCGGGAATGAATGCTGCGAATGGGAGCGCTTGTCCTCTCAGCGAAACCTTCAACTCATGTCATTTGAGGAATTTACGTGGATTCCTCGACACCGAAACCAATCTGAGATAGCTTGATCGCGCCTGTCTGGCGCCTTCTTGCCACGCTATAATCCATCATGGCGACCTTGCGCCAGCAGATCGCGACCAACGTCCTTACGGTCACCAAGTTCCGGGAGCTTATCCGCCGGATGCGGGCCAATCGGCCCAACGACGATCTGGAAATTATCCGCAAGGCTTACGAATACTCCCAGAAATATCACGCCGGGCAGACTCGCGCTTCGGGACAGCCCTATCTCGTCCATCCCCTCGAAGTTGCCCTCGTCCTGGCCGAAATGAAGATGGATCCCGTGGCCATTGCGGCCGGCTTGCTGCATGACTCCGTGGAAGATACTTCGGTGACCATCGTCGACATCCGCAAGGAATTCGGCGAGCAGGTGGCTCACATTGTGGAAGGCGTAACCAAGATCAGCGCCATTGATTTCGCCACCCGGGAAGAGCAACAAGCCGAAAACCTGCGCAAGATGATGCTGGCGATGGTCGATGATATCCGCGTCGTGCTCATCAAGTTAGCCGACCGCCTGCACAACATGCGCACGCTCGAACACCTGCTTCCCGAGCGCCAGCAAAAAATTGCCCGCGAGACCCTCGATATTTACGCTCCCATCGCGCACCGGCTAGGCATGGGCAAAATCCGCGGCGAACTTGAAGACCTGGGTTTCCGCTACGTCGACCCGATCGGCTACCAACAGGTGCATGACGCGGTCGAAGTCCGCCGCAAAGCCGGGGAAGCGTTTTTGGGGCGGGTCGAGCAGCAACTGCGCGACAAACTGAAAGAAGCGGGCATCACCGGCCAGGTGGAAAGCCGCATCAAGCGGATCTACAGCATTCACAAGAAACTTTTACGGCAGCACATTGCCGTAGAGCAGGTCTACGATTTGTACGCCATGCGGGTAATCACGCAGTCGGTACAGGATTGCTACGCGGTGCTTGGCATCATCCACAATTTGTGGCGTCCGGTGCCTGGCCGAATCAAAGATTTCATAGCCATGCCCCGCCCCAATCTTTACCAGTCGCTACATACTTCCGTCATTGCGGACGAGGGGCAACCCTTTGAAGTGCAGATTCGTACAGAAGAAATGCACAAGATGGCCGAAGAGGGCATCGCCGCCCACTGGAAATACAAAGATGGCCCGGTCTCGGCACAAGATGAACAGCGCCTTACCTGGTTGAGGCAAGTCGTGGAATGGCAACGTGACGTTTCTGATCCCAGTGAGTTTCTTTCCACGCTCAAGATCGATCTGTATCCGGAAGAGGTTTACACTTTCACTCCCAAAGGGAAGGTTGTCGTTTTGCCGCGCGATGCTTCACCTCTCGATTTCGCTTATTCCATTCACACCGAAGTGGGACACAGTTGCGTCGGCGCAAAGGTGAATGGCCGCATGGCCCCGCTGCGTTTCAAACTGCACAGCGGTGACATCGTTGAAATCCTTACCCAGCCTGGACACAAGCCCAGCCGCGATTGGCTCGGCATCGTCAAGTCATCGCGGGCGCGCAACAAGATCAAACACTGGCTCAACTTGCACCAGCGCGAGCGTGCCATTGAGATCGGCCGCAAACTGATCGAAAAAGAGGCGCGCAAGTACCGCATTGCTCTTAAAGAGATCAAAGACGAAGACCTGCAGCGGATCGCTTCCGACTACGGCTTGGGAAGGCCCGACGATCTAATGGCGGGTATTGGCTACGGAAAATACTCCGCCCGGCAGGTGCTCGGCAAGCTGGCGCCAGACGGCACGCAGCCCGCAAGTGGTGGGGAGGAAGAAAAGGCCGGTGGTTTTGTCAGCGTGGTGCGCCGGGTTTTCGGCGGCGACCAGAACAACGCCATCCGGGTCAAGGGCCACGGAGACCTGCTCGTCTATCGCGCGCGCTGTTGCAACCCTATCCGTGGCGAAACTGTCGTGGGGTATGTAACCCGAGGCAAAGGCGTTGCCGTCCACGCTCTGACTTGTCCCAACGTTACTTCACTGATGTACGAACCGGAGCGCCGCATCGAAGTGGAGTGGGCCCAGGATGACAACACTCCCAGCTCTTATCCAGTTAAACTCACCGTGTTCTGTGACGATCGGTTTGGCATGCTCAAGCAGATCACAGGAGTGATTGGCGACAGCCAGACCAATATCCGTAACGTCGAGGCCCGCACCGAAAACGGCCAGGCGAATATTGACATCGTGCTCGACGTCGTCGATTTAAAACATCTGGAGAACGTAGTGAACGGAATGCGGAAAATTCCCGGCGTCCACGATGTGCAACGGCTGCAGAAGATCTAGAACCAGTGGTTAGTGGCTAGAACGGGCCCGCTAGCAACTAATCGCTGGCCACTATCCACTGTTCTTGGAGGTTTCAATGCGCGAGGTCGTCACCACAAAAGAAGGTCCGCAGGCGATTGGACCCTATTCACAGGCGGTGCGGGCTAACGGGTTCGTGTTTGTTTCCGGACAAGTGGCCATTGATCCTGCTACGCAGCAGGTAGTTGCGGGCGACGTGGCGGAGCAAACCGACCGGGTGATGAAGAATTTGTCAGGAATTTTAAAGGCCGCCGGCAGCCGCTTGGACAGAGTGGTGCGCTCGACCGTCTTTCTCAAGAACATGGACGACTTCGCGGCGATGAATGAAGTCTACGCAAAATACTTTACATCTGCCCCGCCGGCGCGCTCGACGGTGGAAGTCGCTCGCCTGCCCAAAGACGTCCTGGTGGAAATTGACGTGATCGCCGAGGTATAGGCGAGATTCGCAAAGCCGTTTTTCGGGCCTGCTCAGACCAAAATGACCTCAAGTACCAGGTTGCCCCTTCCCGGTCTTGTGCGACGGTCGCACAAGGCCGCAGAGGGGTGTCTGGGCAACGTCGAGCACGATGGCTGACGGGCTGACTCAGTGCTGGCGTCTCAAAGCGAGACGGAAATGCCGGACAGTCCATTTTGGAGCCCCAGAGGATTGCCGGTACCCAAGCCCGAAAAAGAGGAGACAGAGGCCGTGTGACGGTCACCTTTCACCGCAATGGGTATTCCTGTGTGGGGAGAGAACCTGAACTTCGGGAGATTTCCTGCGGCTCCGTCTCTACGCCTTTACGACTTTGCCGCTGCGCAGGCAGCGCGTACACACGCGCATCCGCTTGGTGGCGCCCTTGACCTTGGCCCGAACCGGACGCAAATTTATGTTCCAGCGACGCTTGGTCACGTTGTGGGCGTGACTGATGTTGTTTCCCGATTGCGGCCCTTTGCCGCAAATATCACAAACTTGTGCCATGAGTACTCCAGACAGAATCAGAACTTGATCACGAAACATTAATTTTACAGGAATTGGCAGTTTTTGGCCAAACGGGGACTCGTCCAAAAAGAAACATGGCCTCGATTTCTCGGGGCCATCTTGAACTTGGGCAACAACAGCACCCTGCGACAAGAATAGTATCGTCCTCGGCTTCCACCTTGCTCAAGTTACTTTTGTAGCGAGTTTATCCCTGTAGGGAAGCCGAACGGTGGCCTATGCGATACTGAAATCGTGGCTTCGGCAGATCCAAAATCGGTGAAGGTGAACCTGACCACCGGCACGGGCGTGGACATCGAATGGAAAGACGGACACCATTCGCATTACTCGTTCGTCTTCTTGCGCGACGCCTGCCCGTGCGCGCTCTGCGATGACGAGCGCGGCAAGATGGGCCGCCAGCCGGGAGAACGCCCCAAGGCGGTTCTCGGCGCACTTCCTATGTTCAAGGAAGCGGCCAAGCCAACTTCGGCCGATGCCGTAGGCAAGTACGCCATCAAGTTCCACTGGAACGACGGACATGAGTTGGGGATTTACTCCTGGCAGTTTCTGCGCGACTGGTGCCCCTGCGAGGAGTGCAAGGTGGCGCGGGCAACTGTGAAGACGGGCTGAGCGTCTGCTTTGGTGCCCACGCCGTCGCAACCCCTACATCCTCAATCCGCGAATCCCTGTAAAATTCAATCATCAACTCTGGAGCCACTCCCGCATTGTCTTTTCTGGACCAACTCAACCCGCAGCAGCGTGAGGCCGTCGAGACCGCCGAGGGCCCGGTGCTGATCCTGGCGGGCGCCGGCAGCGGGAAGACGCGCGTCATTACCTATCGCATCGCCTATCTGATCGAGAACCTGGGGGTGATGCCGGAATCCATTCTGGCGATGACTTTCACCAACAAAGCCGCGGCCGAAATGGTGGAGCGCGTGGACAAGCTGGTGGGCGGGCTCTCGATCGCCAAGCCCACGATCTCAACTTTCCATTCATTTTGTGTACGGATGTTGCGGCGAGACATTGAAGCGCTGCGAATTCCTTCGGCCACTCCCGGGCAGCCGCTGATCGGTCACACGAAAAACTTTGTAATCTACGACGAAAGCGACCAGCAGCAGGTGGTCAAGTCGATCATGCGGCGCTTCGGCCTCGACGACAAGCAGCTCACGCCTTCGGCGGTGCTTTCGCGTATTTCCTGGGCCAAGAACCACATGCTCGATCCGCAGGAAGTTTATTTGCAATCAGGCGATCCCAAGACCGAACGCATCGCCCATATTTATGAGGAATACCGCAAGGAACTGCGCAAAGCCAACGCGCTCGATTTCGATGACCTGCTACTTGAGGCGGTGCGGCTGCTGAAGGCCGCGGGCGAGGTGCGCGATTACTACAACCGGCGTTTCCACTACATTCTGGTGGACGAATATCAGGACACGAACCGTCCGCAATATGAGCTGATGCGGTTGCTGGCCGGATCGCGGCACAACGTGTGCGCCGTGGGAGATGAAGACCAGTCGATTTATTCCTGGCGTGGCGCTGATATTCGCAACATTCTTGAGTTTGAGAAAGATTTTCCCGAGGCCAAGATTATTCGCCTCGAGCAGAATTACCGCTCGACGCAGAATATTTTGCAGGCCGCCTCGGCGGTGGTGGCGAACAATGTGCGCCGCAAAGGGAAGAATTTGTGGACCTCACGTCAGGGCGGCGCCAGGATCGGCTACTACGAAGCGCCGGACGGCGAGAACGAAGCGCTCTTTGCCGCTGATTGGATTGCCCGCTACATTCGCGAGGCTGCGAACGAAGGGGAAACGGCGCGGGCAGCGGTGCTGTACCGCACCAACTCGCAGTCGCGGCTGTTTGAAGAGGCCATGCGACGCTACCAGTTGAAGTATCACGTGGTGGGTGGATTTTCGTTCTACGAGCGGGCCGAAATCAAAGACATGATTTCGTATTTGAAGGTCATCCAGAATCCGGATGACTCGATTTCCTTGCTGCGAGTGATCAATACGCCCACGCGGGGCATCGGCAAGACGACGATTGAAACGCTCGAGCGAGTTGCGTTGGAGACGGGGCGTTCGCTTTGGGGTGCGATTCGAGAAGTGATCGAGCGACAGCTTTTACCGCCACGGGCGTTGGCGGCGCTGAAAAGTTTTCAGCAGCTAATCGAGGACGGGCGCGCCATGCTGGCCGGGAGAATGGTTGAGCGTCTGGAGCAAACGGCTCAGGACACGCCTCGGGACCAAGAAACCGCGGAAGTTCCGGCGGCGGCCGAAAGCGATGATCACCCAGACGATGACCAGATTTCATTTAATCCCGCGGCATTTCATTCCGCACCTTCGACACCGGCCGCAGAGGGTGTCGAGTCGCAAGAAGAGAGTGCCGGTTCGGTCGAGCTGTTTCGTACTCCCGGTGGTGCTGCGACGTCCGCCGAGCTGCTCAAGTTTCTCATCGACCGTACCGGCTACATCAAGCAGCTCGAGGAGGAAGATTCTCCCGAGGCGTACTCGCGCGTCGAGAACCTGCACGAACTGGTTAATGCCGCGATGGATTCGCGCGACCGCGGCGAAACGCTCGATCAATTTCTGGACCATGCGGCGTTGGTGAGCGATGCCGATGCTTATGACGAGCGTGCCCAGATCACGCTGATGACGCTGCATGCGGCCAAGGGGCTGGAATTTCCGCTGGTGTTTTTGTGCGGCCTGGAAGAAGGTTTGTTTCCGCATTCGCGGACGTTCTTGAATCCTGACGACGTGGAAGAAGAGCGGCGGCTGTGCTACGTGGGCATGACGCGGGCCATGAACACGCTGGTCTTGACCCGCGCGGTGTATCGCCGCCGCTATGGGACCGACTTGCCCGAGGCCAGCGTGCCTTCGCGATTTCTGGAGGAAGTGCCGCCGCAATTGCTGGAGGAGCTGGGATCGGGCAGGCGTGCAGCTACTGCGCGCACGAGTCGCCCGCGTCCACACGAGCAGGAAACGCATTACGCCTACGAGGACGAAGATCAGAGCAAGAGCTGGGCTGCGCCCAGCAAGCCGCGGAATAACAACTCCGGGCCAAAATACAATTCCATCGACAACATCGCGGAGTTTTTTGCCTCGCGGGGAAAGAAGTTCAGCTTCTCGAAAGTGCCGGTAGCAGAGCCGACAGGTAAGCGCGGATTCCGTCCGGGACAGAAGGTGCGCCATCCTAAATATGGCGAGGGGACGGTCTATCAGCGCGAAGGAGAAGGCGAAGAAGCCAAGATTACGGTACAATTCCCTCGCTTCGGGTTGAAGAAGCTGGTGGAGAAGTATGCGCAGTTGGAAGCGGTGTGAGCGTCGAGCTGCGTAATTTCGTAACCGGGTAATCTTCGACTTCGCTCAGGGTAGGCAGCCGAGGTCGGCTATCACCACGTGATTATGAGGAGAATCTAAGGACAGCACTCATGGCAAATACATCGACGTTGAGTAAAGAAGAACGCAAGAAAGTCCAAGCGCGCGGCGCGCAAGAAGCACAAGCTGGAGCATCCGCTGAAGCCACGGGACTACGCGCGTGGTTCAAAGAAGCGCAAGGTGAAGAAGCTGGCGAGAGGACAAGCGAAGCGGTAAGCCCGGATTCCGGTGAGCCCACCCTTCGAAAACCACGAAGGGTGGGGCACCCATGTTGGGACTTTGGGAGACAAAAGAGCTCTTGTCACAACCAACCACCGATCCGGCCGCGACCATCCGCACCTCTGAGCACCAGGTCTTCTGCTGCAAATCCATCGACAAGCTGATCGCCGAATCGGAAGCTCCCGGACAGCGGTTGCAAAAGAGCCTTGGGCCGTGGTCGCTGACCGCGCTGGGCATCGGCGCGATCATTGGCTCCGGCATATTCGTGCTGACCGGTACGGCGGCGGCCGGAGAGTATTTTCAGGCGCCTTCCATCCTGCACGCGCAGGTGCTCGACATCATCGTGAACTTCCTGCGGGGCGGCGGAACGGCTCAAGTGCTGATGCATGGTCGTCCGGCAGCTGGGCCTTCGATTGCGATTTCTTTTTTTCTGGTCGCCGTTGCGTGCAGCTTCGCGGGATTGTGCTACGCCGAACTGGCCTCGATGATCCCGATCGCGGGCAGCGCCTACACCTATTCCTATGCCACGCTAGGCGAAATTTTCGCCTGGATCATCGGCTGGGACCTGATTCTCGAATACGTGGTCAGCAATGTGGTCGTCGCCATCGGATTCAGCGCCTACACCAAGGCGCAACTAGCGTCGTTCGGGCTTAATCTGCCCGACCGCTGGTCGACGCCGGTTTGGGAATCGGGCCACTGGACGGGCGCGTACTTCAACTTTCCCGCTTTTCTAATTATTTTCATCCTGACTGTGTTGCTGGTTCGGGGCATCCGCGAATCCGCTGAAGCCAACAACGTGATGGTGGCGATCAAGATCGGCGCCATTCTGATATTTCTGGTGGTGGGCGGCGCGCTGGTGCACTCGAGCAACTGGAAACCCTTCGCGCCTTCAGGATTCGGCGGCATCGTGACGGGCGGGGCCATCGTTTTCTTTACTTATATTGGATTCGATTCCGTCTCTACGGCGGCAGAGGAGGCGCGCAATCCGCAGCGCGATTTGCCGTTCGGAATCATCGCGTCTCTGATCGTATGCACTTTGCTATATGTGGGCGTTTCGATCGTGCTGCTCGGCATGATGAGGTACACGACGTTCGTTTCCGGCGAAGCCGCGGAAGCGCCGGTGGCATATGCCTTGAAAACGCTCGGCGCAAGCCGTTGGGCGCAGTCGATCATTGTGATTGGCGCACTGACGGGCATGATCTCGTCGCTGCTGGTTTTTCAGTATGGCCAGGCGAGAATCTGGTATGCCATGTCGCGCGACCGGCTTTTCCCGGCGCTGTTCTCGAAAGTTCACGCCAGGTTCAAGACGCCGCATTATTCCACCTGGATTGCGGGTTTCGCGGTCGGCATCCCGGCCGGAATTTTCGCTATCAGCGATGCTGCCGACCTCTCGAACATAGGCACGCTCTTTGCCTTTGTTCTGGTTTCGCTGGGAGTGATTATTTTGCGCCGCACGCAACCCGACCGGCCGCGCGTTTTCAGAGTACCGTTCGTGCCGTGGTTTCCGCTGATCTCAATCGTGCTGTGCGGCGGGCTGATGACCGGGCTGACCGTCATCACCTGGCTGCGCTTTGTGGTTTGGCTGGGCTTAGGTCTGCTGATCTACATTTTCTACAGCCGCCACCGGAGTGAGTTTGCAAAATAGCTATTAGCTCTTGGCTCTTAGCTTTTGGCTTGTAAATCCTCGCCAATCCCGTTTCAAGAATCTACAATCTGAATCATGACTCCTGCCCGCGAGCAGCAGCCGTCGAGTTTCATTCGCACGCTCCCCA
Source organism: uncultured Acidobacteriota bacterium (assembly GCA_963759395.1). Classification (GTDB taxonomy): domain Bacteria; phylum Acidobacteriota; class Terriglobia; order Terriglobales; family Acidobacteriaceae; genus CAVWZH01. Next base: position 264,454 of record CAVWZH010000011.1, read on the forward strand.
AGGCGGAGCTGCATTTGCACTTGGAAGGGGCTATCGAGCCGGCGACGCTGCTCGAACTCCGCGAACGGCATGGGGAAGCCAGCACACTGGCGGACGCCGGCCAGCTTTATCGCTATGACGACTTCAACGGCTTCCTGATGGCTTTCAAGAACGTGACCGAGCATCTGCGGACGGCGGACGATTACGAACTCATCACCTACCGCCTGATGCAGAAGCTGAAAGAAGAAAACGTACTGCACGCCGAGGTTTATGTTTCGGTCGGCGTCTGCCTGTGGCGCAAGCAGGAGTTTGCTGCGATTTTTGAGGGCCTGGAGCGCGGGCGCGAGCGGGGCGAGCGGGACTTCGGCATTTCGCTGCTCTGGATTTTCGACGCGGTGCGTCATTTTGGGGTTGAAGCTGCCCAGAAAGTTTTTGAGCTGGCGGTGCGTTATCAGGACCGGCATGTGATGGGGATCGGCATTGGCGGCGACGAGCAGAAGGCTCCGCCCGAGCTTTTTCGCGACGTTTACACATACGCTGCAGACCACGGCCTGCGCCTTACCGCTCATGCCGGAGAGAGCGCCGGGCCGGAATCGATTTGGGGCGCGCTGAATCTGCGTGCGGAACGAATCGGCCACGGGCTGACCGCGGCACAGGATTCGGAACTGCTGGAAGAGCTGTCCACACGGCAAGTCCCGGTTGAAATTTGCATCACTAGCAATCTGCGGACGGGATGCTGCAAGGAATTGGCGGAACATCCAGTGCGGAATTATTTTGATCAGGGGCTGATGATCACGCTGAACTCAGATGATCCTGCGATGTTTCAGACGTCTCTCCCTCGGGAATACCAGTTGGCGCAGGATGCGTTTGGCTTCACGGATGAACACTTGCGGGAGCTGGCGCGCAATTCCTTCGAGGCGTCTTTCCTACCCGCAGAGAAGAAGTTGGAATTCCTGAACTTGTTTGACGCAGCGGCGGCGAGATAATTTGAGCCGCAAGAAAAGTCCAATATTGAATAAGGTCACGGTTGAAAAAATCCCGACTGAAGAAATCAGATATCAGTTCTTAGTTCGCAGTTCTCAGTTTTCTGCCGTCTGAAATTTTATTGCATCCAAAGCTTTATGCCTCAGCATATCGGCATCGTCGCTTGCAGTGCTGAGGGTGCCGCACTCTGTTATCGCAGTATTGCGCTCGAAGGTGAGGCGCTTCTGGGCGAGCACAATCATCCCGAAGTTTCGATGCACAACTATTCCCTGGCCCGATACATGAACTGCATTTATGCCGATGATTGGGCGGGCGTAGCGGAATTGATGCTTTCGTCCGCAGACAAGCTCGCTAAAGCGGGCGCGGATTTCCTGATTTGTCCTGACAACACGATCCACCAGGCCTTTGATCTGGTGGAACATCGCTCGCCCCGGCCATGGCTGCACATTGCACGGGAAGTGGCCAACGAAGCCTTGCGTCACGGTTACAAACGGCTGGGAGTTACGGGTACGCGCTATTTGATGGAAGGGCCGGTCTATCCGGAGAAGTTGAAAGCCGCAGGCCTCGAGTATCGCATTCCCGGACCGCAGGAACGGGAAGAGATCAATCGAATCATCATGGACGAACTGGTGAAGGCGCAATTCCCAGCGCGGTCACTGGCCTATTTCCGGGAAGTGATCCGGGCGCTGGCGGACGAGGGCTGTGATGCGGTGGTGCTGGGCTGCACCGAAATTCCTTTGCTGGTGACGCCGGAATCATCGCCGCTGCCGACGCTCGACTCGACCCGGTTGCTGGCGAAGGCCGCGGTCAGAAAAGCTGTCGCCTGAACCATTCGCGCCTCGAAAATCTCCAATCAATGCGGGAAGTAGCTTTTAGGGTGGTCGCTTGTGCTTTAATATAGCCATCTTAAGTATGCCCACCAGCCGTACAATTTTGCGCCGCAACTTGAAGGCGCTTCATCGCAATCTGCGTGGCGCCCGAAGCGTCATACGCGGACTCATGTCCACGGACCACCCGCTGCTGGCGCACATTATTCCCATCCGGCGTTGCAATCTCTCCTGTACTTATTGCAATGAGTACGACGATTACTCGAAACCCGTCCCGACCGCAGACCTGATCCGTCGCCTCGACAAACTGGCCGATTTGGGGACGTCGGTCATCACGATCTCTGGTGGTGAGCCACTGCTGCATCCCGAACTGGACGAAGTGATCCGGCACACCCGCAAGCGGGGCATGGTGGCCGGACTGATTACGAACGGATATCTGCTGGTCGCGGAACGCATCGAGCGGCTGAATCGAGCCGGCCTGGAATGGCTGCAGATTTCCATCGATAACGTCACCCCTGACGAAGTTTCGAAGAAGAGCCTCAAAGTCCTCGACAAGAAGCTGGAACTGCTAGCCGAATACGCCGATTTTCACGTCAACATTAATTCGGTAGTGGGCGGCGGCGTACACAATCCGCAGGATGCGCTGGTCATCGGGAAGCGGGCGCTGGAGCTGGGTTTCAGTTCCACCATTGGCATCATTCATGACGGCGATGGCCAGTTGCAGCCGCTGAAGGATGAAGAACGCCGTGTTTATCACGAGATGAAAGCGATGGAGAAACGCAGTTTCACCCGGGTGAACGCCTTCCAGGACAACATTGCTCAGGGGCGGCCGAATCAGTGGCGCTGCCGCGCGGGAGCGCGTTATCTCTACATTTGCGAGGACGGGTTGGTGCACTACTGCTCACAGCAGCGCGGTTACCCGGGAGTTCCGCTCGAGAAATACACTCTGGCAGATATTCGCCGCGAGTACGTTACAGAAAAGTCTTGCGCTCCGCACTGCACGGTTTCGTGCGTGCATCAGGTTTCGATCTTCGATTCATGGCGAGCGCCGCAGCATCCCGCAGCGGCCGCAACTGGTTCTCCGGCAAACGGCCTGGTGCAGATTGAGTAAGGTCGTCCTCTGTTAAGAACAGATTCCTCACGGCTAAAGCCGATTCGGAATGACAACGTGGCGGAGGGATCTGATCGGCACTGCTGAAAACCGCGCCCTCCCCAAAACCAATCTAAGGAATGAAGTTTAGTTTCCGTACTTGCTTGCCAGGTATTTGCCCACTTCTGTTTGCAATTCCCCGTAATCAGAATGGATTGTGGTACGCAGGGCAGCTTCAGTCGAACTGCCTTGTCCCAGCCTTTGCAGGATGCGCTGCAAATCGCTCATGCCGTAGGTGTCGTCGATGTATTGCACCGCGGCGAGCGACTCATCGTAGGCCACAACCGCCTGCACACCTGAAAAGTTCATGAAGCTGCCTTCCAGCGCGTTCAGCGGGATTTCGCGGTCGGCGTGAAAAAGCTGAGCAAGAAGGTGCCCGTGGGAATTCAAAGACTTCGGCTCCATCGCCTGAGCGATGCCCTCGTTCAACCACTGCGGACAGCGTCCGCCGGAGAGCTGGTTGACGAAGGAATGCGTGAGTTCGTGCTTGAGGACGCGAGCCAGCTCTGGGCGTCACCGAGGTCATGCCCTGGATCGGGATGCGCAACTTTCCGTCGTTCACCGCACCGGCCCAGGAAGGGGATTGGGTGACGTCAAAAAAAGCCTGTTCAGTATAAAGAAAGACCGAGATGCTCTCGCGTGGAGCCACACCGAGAGCGCGAACCAAATCGTCGTACTCCGACTCGAGCACCGACACCAGCTGATGCCGAAATGCTTCGGAGGTTTGCTTGCCTTCATAGTGCAGGACAAAGTGGCTGCTCTCACGCTGCGAGAAATCGGTCTCCGCGGTGGCCTCGCGCTCAGCTTTTTCCAGATGCTGCTGCAGATTCGGGTCGGGGCGCAGTTCGAGCGATCGCTTCCAGCTGCGAATGGCTTCGGGTGTGTGATCGGTGGCGAACTGCGCGTATCCCAGCATGGCCAACGTATCGGGCGAGTTCGGCGCCACCCGCACGGCATGCTCGGCGTAATGCAGCGCTCCGGACGGATTTCCGCTTCGCAATAACAACGCCACGTAATAATTCAGGATGGTGGGGTTGTCCGGAGCAAAGCGTAGAGCGGCTTCAAAGTGGGTGCGAGCCTGGCTTAGATTACCCTTCTCGAATTCGTGCTTGGCGGCGACCAGATAGCCGGTCGCGGTTGCGTTGTCGTCTCCCTTTCGCTCCAAGGCGGTGAGGGCGTCGGCATCGATGTGATCGTTAACGATAATCTGCTCGCTGAGCGCGCCTTCGTTCTTCAAGCTGCCGGACGCTGCCAGCTGAGAGGCGTCCTGGAGGTCTACGCCGTGAGTCGCGGGTGAGGAATACTCCGGAGGGCTGCCGCCGGCCTCAACCCGCTCCACGATGGATTTGGGAATGGCGTACGTGTCTTCTCCGATGTCGTACTCGATGTGATTGCCGGATTCGCGAACCTGGTCGGCCCAGATGGTGCGTCCGTTCTTGAGATGGATGACATCAGCCCGCGCGCGGGTTACGCCCGAGACCAATAGCGATCAGGCTGAGAGACAATATGAGAAAGGTGACACGTGCCCGCACAAGGGCGCATTCTAACAACAGGCGGGTTTAGGGAATACGTGACCAAGGTAATCACAGGGATGCAGGGCAAAGGGATCAGGGTGGAGGCGCTGTTACTAGCCATCTTTGTGTTCCTTGTTTTTGTTCCGCGGGTGCTGAGGGGACAGAACATATCTGATGCCAGCACCCAGGCGTCCGGAATCAATTCCGGAGCCCAAGCCCTGCGGACCAACTCGGCTGAGGCTTTGTACCAGCAATTGCGGACCGTAGGACTGGACAAATCCCGGGTCTACAAAATCCGGGACGCCGTCATCGAACGGGGCGCCTGCCATATTACTTTGGATGACGGAACCATCGCGTTCACCGAAGATGTGGAAGGACGGATTACGGGAGCGTTTTTTGAGGGTGAGGGTGAGGTCTTGCTGGTGCCACCGAACCAGGCGGAGCGGGGTTCGATGGCTCTGTTCACCGGAGCTGCCATCCTGGAAGAGGGTTTTGTAACCGCTTATTTGCGTTTCAACGACGACACCTTCGCCGATCTGGAACCCGCACTCTTGCCAGCCGATAATGCGCGGGAATTTATTGCCCAATGGAATGAGGCGGCGAAGAACCTGGCACAGCCAGACGCGCTGAGACTACTGGTGAGCTTCAGCCGCTATTTGCCGGTTGACGGCTCGCCCGCTACGGTCAAGAGCACCCTGAAGGAAGGCAGCGGCGACCACATTCTGCACGCCGTATTCCAGGGGCGGAAACTGGGACCCTTTGATGTTTTTTACGACAGCACCGCTACGGAACCGCTGTGGGTTGGCCAGACAAGGATCGTCGACGGAGCGACTTACTACGACATGTGGACGAAGTTTGCCTTCGGCCAGCAGATGGACCATTTCCAAAAACCGGGCGGCCGCGCCGCTCAGCAGGAGGAACGGGACGGCTTTGAGATACCGAGCTTTCGCATTCGCGTGCGGGTCAAACCTCCGTCTTCACTCGACGCGGACGCCTGGTTGCAGATCGAAGTTCGCCACGGCGGCCAGCGCACACTGTTATTCGAGCTGTCGAGGTTTCTTGCGGTGAAGCAGGTGGAAGCGGATGGTCAATCCTTGGAATTTATCCACAATCCGGCAATGGAAGGCACGCAACTTTCCCGGCGAGGCAATGATCTGGTTGCGGTGGTATTTCCCCGGCCACTTCACCAGGGACAAAAGATTAGCCTGCGATTTTCCTATGGTGGGGACGTGCTCTCGGACGCGGGGAACGGTTTGCTGTACGTCGGAGCACGGGGCACGTGGTATCCGAACCGCGGCCTGGAAATGTCCAACTTTGACCTGGAATTTCACTTTCCGCCGGGCTGGACACTGGTAGCGACCGGCAAGCGGACCGAAGCTCCCCAGCCATCTATTTCCCAGGGAAACCCGGACTCAGCGGAAAACGTCCCTGGAGAACAAGTGAACCGCTGGGTCTCTGAACGCCCGATTCCGGTTGCGGGTTTCAACCTGGGCAAGTACACCCGAGCCGCCGCCCGTGCTGGGGACGTGGTTGTGGAAGCCTATGCCAGCCACGGGATGGAGCGGTCCTTTCCCAAAATGGAGGAGAAGCCCATGCCCAGCGGAGATCCTGGGCTTCCCTCGGTCTTCCGTCCGCAGATCCGTTCGCTGAGCATTCCGCCCCCTGCGCCTTCGCCCGCGCGCAATGCTCAGGATGTGGCGGAGACTTCGGCGCGCGCCATCGAGTTCTATGCTCGTCGCTTCGGACCCTATCCGTACTCCAGCCTGGCTTTGACTCAACTGCCGGGCAACTTGAGCCAGGGATGGCCGTCGTTGATTTTTCTCTCCAGCTTTTCCTTCCTGACGAACGACGAGAAAGCCCAACTGCGCATGTCGGAAGTGGAGCGGAGCCTGAGCAATAGCGTGGTTGCGCACGAAACTGCTCACCAGTGGTGGGGCGATCTGGTGAGCTGGAGCAGCTATCGCGACCAATGGCTGGCGGAGGCGTTGGCCAACTACAGCTCCCTGATGGTTCTGGAATCTCAGGACCCCAACAAGTTTCACGCAGTGCTGGAAAAGTACCGCGACGATCTGCTCACCAAGAACAAGGATGGCGTGCCGCTGGCGGATGCCGGTCCGGTCACTCTGGGCACTCGTCTGAGCAGTTCGCATTTCCCTGGCGGTTATGAGGCGATCAGCTACGGTCGTGGCACCTGGCTGTTTCACATGTTGCGCAACATGATGCTCGATGGTTCGCGAGGCGGCAAGACGCACCTCTCCGAGGTATCGGAAACACGAATGGCGGACGAACCGTTTAGCCGAGCCCTGCGCAGGCTTCGAGAACGATACCAGGGAAGGCCAGTGACCACGCGAGAAGTGCTCGAGGTGTTCGAGGAGGATTTGCCGCCGTCGTTGTGGTTCGACGGGCGGAAGTCGCTGAATTGGTTTTATGAAGGATGGGTCAACGGCACCGCGCTGCCGCGCCTGGAATTGCGCAACGTGAAATATAGTGACAAACCCGGCTCGACCGCCATCAGCGGCACTATCTTGCAGAGCGATGCTCCACAAAATCTAGTGACGGCGGTGCCGGTTTATGCCGCGCTTGGGAACAAAAGCGTGCTGCTCGGAGTAGTGTTCGCGGATGGCGAAGAAACAAGTTTTCATTTATCGGCGCCCACGGGCGCACGGAAGGCCGTACTCGATCCTTACCGTACTCTCCTGACGCGTCTCAAATAAGAGTTGTCAACATTCCCGAAAAGCTGTTCGATTTCCCGAAACGATTCCCGTCCCCGAAGCAACCGACGTCATGGATAGCGCCGGCGGTTCGAGAACGGCTGCAAAGCGTTGCGATTGCGATGGGCAGGCCAGTGGTGTGCCTGATTTGGAGTTGGAAATCCAGATGCAACAGCCAAGAGAGAGCGTGGAGGAGACAATTGGATCAAGCTAATGGCAGCGTGGAAATCGGGCACGAATCTTTTGGCATTCCGCAAGCCGACGGCCGCGAAGCACAACCAAGCGGAACCATTCTTCTGGTAGAAGATGAGAGCTTCGTGCGGGAAGTCACGCGCCAGGTGCTCGAACTTGCGGGCTTCCGGGTGATTGAGGCACGAACTGCCGGCGATGCCAGGAAGAGCTTCCGGCGGCAGCCTGACAAACCGGACCTGTTGATCACGGACGTGGTGCTACCAGATCGCAACGGGCGCGAGTTGTCGCAAGAGCTGAGTGCGCGACGCGCAGACCTGAAGACGATATTCATTTCCGGATATCCTGAAAATGCCGTGAACCGAACACCGCCAAACGGCGGTACGTTTTATCTAGCCAAGCCCTTCTCGCGAGACGCGCTATTAGCCGTTGTCAGGCGGGCCTTGGCAGAAGGGAGCAATGACAGTTGCTGAGTTTCGGTGCCTGGGTTTGTACTGTGTGGCGTGCAGAATCTGCTCTGGAATATGGGGCAAGCTCACGACCTTTTGCAAAAGTCCTTTCTCGGCGCAGGCCCGCGGCATGCCGTACACTGCGCAACTGGCTTCGTCCTGTCCCAGGGTGACGCCTCCCTCGTGAACAATAGCCCGCATACCCTCGAGGCCGTCAGAACCCATGCCAGTCATAATCACACCCATGGAAGCGGCGCGAAAGGTTTCTGCCACAGAACGCATCATCACGTCGACCGACGGGGTGTGGAGGGTTTTCTCCGGAGTATGCGAGAGCCGGATGCTGTACTGTCCGAGTGTAGGGCGGCGGTAAACCGTCATGTGTTGACCCGCGGGTGCGATATAGGCCACACCGGGGTGGATGGGGGCCTCATTTTCGGCTTCGCAGACAGAAATCTGGCACAAATCGTCAAGCCGGCGAGCGAAAGGACCGGTGAACCCCAGCGGCATGTGCTGCACGATCAACACACCGACCTGCAAATCAGCCGGCAGCATAGGCAGGATTTCCTGTAAGGCCTTCGGACCACCCGTGGATATCCCGAGAGCAACTATGGTCGGCGTGATATTGACGGCGCGGCGTGCGACGGCTTTCGGGGCAGAGGCCGCAACCGTAGTAACTGGGGTGTGTGGCTGGCGGCGCCCGCTTTCGGCTGCGGCCTTAATTTTTGCGATCAGCTCGTCCCGAATGTTCACAATGTCGAGTGCTACGAAGGAGCTTTGTTTAGCGACATAGTCAAAGGCGCCGCAGGCCAAAGCTTCCAAGGTAGTCTCCGCACCCTTGCTAGTTTGCGAGCTCACCATGATGACGGGGCGGGGGGAGCTTTGCATGATGCGCCGCAAGGCTTCCAGGCCGTTCATCTCGGGCATTTCCACGTCGAGGGTGACGACATCGGGCTGCAGGAAGTTGACTTTCTCTAGCGCTTCCGTGCCGTTCTGCGCCGTAGCGCTCACCCGCAGTTCCGGATCGGATTCGATCATTTGGGTGAGCGCCGTACGCATGAAGGCACTGTCATCGGCGACGAGGACCCGAATCAGACGCGAATTTTCAAGGTGCGTGGGCATTTACGCGGTGGCACGATGGTTCTCCAACAAGGTTGATCAGCTCGTCGAGCTTACGCACATCCACTCGCTTGGTTTGGACGTTGGCATCGCCCTCCGATTCATCGGTTGTTCTTGGCTTACGGCCGTCGCTGACTCCGAGGGATTGCAAGAAACGAGCCAGAGCATTGCCGGACTCCACAGTGCTAACGACATTCATCGGCAGCGAAAAGACGGGACTTCAGTCCTGCCCTCGGTTGCTCCAGAGAATGCAACTGTTTACGGATCACCCGCCAGAGCGGGAAAGGCAGATAGCCCGGGATGATGCGCTAGTTAGGCGAAGAGTTCGCGGGCGGTTCCTCCTGTGCAGCGAACTTTCCCAGGATCACGAGGTCGACGCGACGGTTTTGAGCCCGGCCTTCGGCGGTGGTATTACTCGCCACGGGGTGATATTGGGCGTAGCCCGCGGCCGAGAGTTTTTGTGGCGCAAATTGATATCTCACCATGAGCAGACGGACCAACTCCGTGGCACGGCCGGTCGAGAGCGCCCAGTTGTCGGAGAATTGGCTGTTGTGAATCGGCACGTCGTCTGAATGCCCCTCAATCCGGATGCGGTACTGGCGCCTGGCCAGCAGGGAGGCGATGCTGTCGAAGGCGGGGCGCGAGCCCGCTTTGATGGTCGCAGAGCCGCTGTCGAAGAAACCAATCTCCCGCAAACTGATGATCAGTCCGTCGGGGACAGTGCGCAGAGCTACTTCGTTGCGCGAGATTTCTGGAGCCAGGGATTGTTCCAGTTCCTGACGCAAAACCGTCAGGTCTCCATTCTCTTCGGTGCCCGAAAGCGAACCTGAGGTCTGGGGAGCGATTCTGCCGATCGCGGCTGTCCGCTGGGTGTTCTCGATGGCCTGCACGGTGCTGAAAGGCATTGGTTCTTTGAGGTCAATCGGAACCTGGGTAGTGGATGCCGGGAACACTCCCAGCTTCTGAAAGGCCACCTGAATGGCCAACGCGAGCTGCCCCACCTTTCTCTTATCCACTTGTGAGGTGGAGTAGTTGACATACACATCCACCACATTGGTGCAGGTGTCAAAGGAAAGATTCCACACATGCTCGATAATCATGGCCCGGGTGATGCGGCGCCCGGCGTTGCGCATCAGGTACTCAAGCAGCGCAAACTCCTTTGAAGTAAGTTCGATCCGCTTTCCCGCCCGTTCCACCCGCCGCTCTACCCGGTCCAGCTTTAGGTCATCCACTGCCAGTACGGATTCAACCGGCAAATGGCTGCGCCGCATCAAGGCCCGGATGCGAGCGGAAAGCTCGCTGAACGAAAAAGGTTTGGTCAAATAATCGTCCGCTCCCAGATCCAGGCATTGCACGCGGTCTTCGACCCGGTTGCGGCCGGTCAGCACGAGGATTGGGAGGCTCGGCTTGCGGGTGCGTAAGAACCGCAGAATCGAAACTCCATCCAGATGGGGAAGACTCAAGTCGAGGACCACAAGATCGAAGCCCAGCTCCGCCGCCATGGCACGGGTTTGTTCGCCGTCGCTTGAAATATCTACCGCGTGGTGCTCGGCTTCCAGGCCCTTGCGCACGAAACTGGCCAGGGCGGCGTCATCTTCTGCGATGAGAATGCGCATGTGTGAGATCACTCTAATCCGGTAATACGATTCTTGGTCACGAGCCCGACCACTGCAAGAGATTTGTCCCTGACTAAAGGTGAGGGACTGCCAAAAAGGGAACCGGATGCTGAATTGGAAGCCCGGCGCAGGCATCTTTTCTGGCACTCACTCGCAGTCCCCCTCCCGGGGATAATCAATAGACGCGCACCTTATATCTAGGAGAAGGATGCCTACAGTGGATTTGTGGAACAAGGGCGCTCTGCGATCGCTGCTGATTCCCGGTGGCTTATGGCTTTTGATTGCCGTTGCCTTGTTTCAGGGAAAGTTGGTTATTATTCCCGCAGCGGTTCTAGATTTCTGTTACTACGCGGTTTTCGGGCTGGGGATTCTTCTCGCATGGCGTTTTCATTCCAGCCGAATTTTGTTCACCCTGCTTACGTTGCTCCTGGCCCACCGGGCTCTCGAATTTTTTTCGGCCGGGCGGATAGCCGTGGCCGGACCGGGCCGCACTGCCCTTGAAGCCGTGGCTTTTCTGCTGCCCTTGAATTTCGTAATCTTCGCTGTCCTTCGCGAAAATGGCCTATCGCTCCCGACGGTCGCCTCCCGGCTGTTGTTGTTGTTTGTCGAATCGGTTTTTGTGGCGGTGATCTGCCGGCCCGGGGCGGTCCATGCACCCGAATTTCTCCACCCTGCTTTTCTGGGACGCCATGCCTGGACGCAGATCCCACAATTGGCTCTGTTCACCTTCATCGCAGCGCTCATTCTTCTACTGGTTCGCTTTATGCTCTTCCGCAAACCAGTGGAAAGCGGCCTGTTCTGGTCCTTGGCCGCCACCCTTATCGCCTTGGCGGCGGGTGGCGTCGGCCGGACCGCTTCCGGTTACCTGGCCACCGCGGGTTTCATTCTCGTCAGCTCAATCATCGAAAACTCATATCTGCTTGCCTATCACGATGAGCTTACGACGCTGCCGGCACGTCGCGCTTTCAATGATGCGGTGTTGAACCTGCAGCCGCCTTACGCGGTCGCGGTGGTCGACATCGATCACTTCAAACGTTTCAACGACACCTACGGGCACGAGACCGGTGATCAGGTGCTGCGCATGGTGGCAGTCCGGTTGGCTGGGGTCAGCGGAGGCGGAAAGGCTTATCGCGTCGGCGGCGAAGAATTCACCATTTTATTCCCAGGGAAGTCTCTCAAAGAGGTTCAGCCGCATTTGGAACTGCTTAGAACCGCCGTCGAAAATTCAGCCTTTCATCTGCGGGGCGGAGTCGAGCGGCGCAATTTAGCCCGTGTCCCCGATCAAACCATTCCAGACCGGCGACGACGCAGAAGAAAAGACGAAGACCGGCGCAGTCCAGTTCCAAAAGTCTCTGGGCCGGCCCGAAGTAGCGCTTCTGCTGCCGGCCGGGATATCTCAGTTACCGTAAGCATCGGAGTCGCCGAGTCAAATGCAAAAACGCGAGAAGCAGAACTGGTGATTCAGGCCGCCGACAAAGCGCTTTATCGGGCAAAACGCGGTGGCCGTAATCGCGTGGAATCTGCTACTACGCGCCGCTCCTACTCCTCAGTTCTGGCCAAGTCTGGTGTCGCCTGAAGCAAGTCTTCTGCGGCACGCCCGTTGCACTCAATCCCGACAAACGGGCCGACGACAACCCCAGAACATTGTTTTGAGTACGATACTGCAATCGCGTTGCGATTGTCATTTCTCAGGTAGCGGGGCTCCGTCCGCGGACAAACTCTATATACTGCTCTGTAGCCATTCTTTGATGCCCCGCCAAAGTGGGGTCGTTGTGCGATGGGCAAAGTGAGTAGAGCTTCCCGCAAAGAGCCCGAATCAACGGTAGCGCTCAAGCGCCAAATCCAGCAAGCCTGCCTCGTAGCGAGAGACGCAGTATTCAATTGCCGCGATTTTATCGGCGGCGGCTCGAAAATGGCTCTCATGGCGGTGAAGGACTGCGAAAAAGAGCTGGACCGAATCGAGAGATCTGTCGACGAGAACATCGCTGGCGCTATCACACAAGTTACTGAGACTGAGGCAGGCGAACTTCTCGCTTGCCTCAAGTTCATTATTGACTTGGAGCGCATCGGGGATCTGGTATGGTCGGCAACCAAACGACTGCGCGAGGTGGTGCCCGACCTGCAACGGCAGGACAGCCGCGATCTCACGGCGATGGCGGAGGTCCTGCAAGAGATGCTCGAACGCATTCATTTGGGTTTTACGGGGCGGGATGTGGAACCGGCTGCTTGGGTTTTGCAAGCCGACTCAGGCGTGGACCAGACCTGTCACGCTTTGTTCCGGCGGCACTTGGAAGCCACGGATAGCCGCGGGCGGGAATACAGCACCAATCTATTACTCGTCGCGCAAGCGTTCGAACGTGCGGGCGACCACACTAAAAACCTGGCTGAGGAAATCTATCATCTGGTCGAGGGCCGCAGCTTGCGGCACGAGGCGAAGCGGCGCCGGCTCAAAGGTTGAAGAGGAAACAACTCGGCGCTATTTAGGAACATCGAAGCGATATCCGACCCCGCGGATGGTCTTCAGGTAAGAAGGATCGTCGGGATCGGCCTCGATCTTCTCCCGCAGCCGCCGAATATATACGTCGACCGAACGCTGGGTAACAAAAGATCCCTCCGACCATACGGCATCCAGGAGTTGGTTCCGGGTGAACACTCTCCCAGCATTCCGTGCCAGGTATTCCAGCAGATAGAACTCGCGAGTGGTGGTGAGCACCAGCTTGCCACGAACCGTAATCGTCATCGCGTCGCCATCGATTTCAAGGTCCCCGGCATACAACAGGCGTGACGGCTCACTCGCGCCGCGCAACATGTTGCGCACCCTGGCCAGAACCTCACGCGGGCTGAACGGCTTGACGATATAGTCATCCCCGCCCGTTTCCAGTCCACGAACGCGATCCGCCTCGCTCGACTTGGCAGTAAGGAAAACGATCCGTGCGCCGGCCAGCAACTTCGTCCCGCGAATCCGGCTGCAGAGCTCAAAACCGTCGCAATCGGGAATCATGATGTCCAGCAGGAACAACGAGGGCTGGTTTTTGACCGCCTCGTCGATCACCCCTGACGCGCTCGGGAACCAGCGTGTCCGATAGCCCGCGCCATTCAAGTGATGACAAATCAATCCGGCAATATCGATGTCATCCTCAACCACGAAGATTAGAGGCTGTTCAGCGCCACCGGGAAGGTATTCGCTGCGAGAGACCATTCCGGCCATGGGCTTCAACCTGCCAGGAGAAAGTAAGTGCAGACACAAATCCATAAAGATGTTCACATGGACTTTGTTTCAGGAACATTGCAGGATGGTTAAGTGATTGTTAATTTCCAGGGCGACGTGTCCGACTACTCCACAACCCGGTCGCAGACTGGAGCACGTTTGCTGACGCGTATTGCTTCTTGCCGAACAAATGGGAAAGCGGCACGCCTGGCTTCTACGGAGGGCATGCCCTCGGAGCGCTCAGCTTTATGACCGATATCACCGCTGACGGCTATTCGGGGCTGGATGCGTGGGAGTGGTTCAAAGCCAACCTGCCGAATGCGCCAGATGCCCGCTGGAGCCAGGAGCCAAAGCGCTAAAGGCGCTAGGCCCAAACGCGCGGTTTGAAACTCCATTCGCCGAATGGCAAGTTGTGCATTTCCCAAGGGAGCCCACGCCAGCTGGAAGTGGTAAACTGAAGCCTCATCCGCCGGAGAGGTGGCCGAGTGGCTGAAGGCGGCGGTTTGCTAATCTCCCGAAAACCCTCGCTGGTAGCCTGTTTTCAACGCCTTGCCGTCTGGCAACCCAGTTGCGTTGACCGCATTTGACCCCGTCTGTAGCTAATCGTGCAGTAAATCATGCAGTGAAGATCGGGCGAACAAAGAGAACCGCCGAAAAGAACCGTGACAATCGTCTTTCATTCGCTGGTGACAATCTCTCCCCCGTCGGTTACCACACGGCACGAAAGTGACATTGTTCTGGGCACGGTCAGTCAGTAGAATTCACAAAGCATCAAGAGCAGCCCGTCCGTTGCGACGGTGCTCACCAACCGAGGGGTCAGGGTTTCGATCTCCACGGTGGTCGCCTCTAGGCAGATGCGGCGGCAGAACCGCAAAGGACAAACCCGTGAGACAAGCTCAGATCAGACGTGCACGTCGGCACGCTTTGACATTGGTGAAATCAGGACGCCAGAACTGTGTCACTCCATCCCCGGTAACGCACAAACTGACCGAGACGCATTATGCAGAGGCTCCTGAACAAGAGCTAGTGGCTCTGGCCCAGAGAATTCTTCAGGCCGCTCGTTTGACGACGTTCACAGTGCAGACCAAAGCGGAAGCAGTTTCGATCATCGAAGGCATCCGGCCTGCCGGGAGAGCATATGCCCGGTAAATCGACATCGACGCCCGATGTTCTCGTCGCCAACGTGGATACGCTGTACACGTTCTGCCCTTTGACCCTCCGGGCCAAGGAGTGGATCGACGAACATGTTCAGGAAGATGCTCAGTGGTTCGGACACGCCCTTGTCGTCGAACATCGCTACGCTTGGGGGCTGGCTCAAGGCATGAAGGACGACGGGCTGGTTCTTGAATAGGAGGAGTGATGAGAAAGCCAAAGGCAGTCATTTTCGCAGACGAACTGGAAGGGCAGGACTCGCCCGTCCTCGCCGTCCTGAAGCACTACGGATCACCGCTGACCCGTGAGGAATATCTCGCTGTCTGTTATCTCGGAGGAGTCAGGCCTGACGAGGAAATTCCAGAGGATGTCGAAGAGACCTTCCCTGAGCAATTCAGACGCAAGACGTTGGTCGAGACGCCGCCTGTGTCGGACAAGGTTCAATGAACAATATCCGCTGATGGACTACGAACACTGGCTCACTGAAGTCAAGGCTATTCAAACGCCATCCCAAAAGCAGGAAAGTTCAAACTTGATTTCCGAATCGTAGAGCAATTGGAAGATGTTCATTGTGATAGCCAAGACTTGACCTTGCACGCGGTGCTGTCGGAAGGGGGCACTACTGTCGGGTAGACCCTTGGGTGGGGGCGAACAAACGGCGCAAGCTTGTGCTAACGCCTGTTTTGGACAGTTATGGTAGCGGTCGCTATTCCTAATTCCTGATCACTGACCCTCGACCCGTTGGAATGCATAGTGCTCAGATTTCATGATCAAATACGTGAACTGCTCTCCCTCTAGGCAAATCATCCTGCCCTTAATAGACTCCTCATAGTAGCGACGTGGCTGGCCGGTATAGGAATCATAAATTCCGTACACTATCGCAGCTGGGTCATTCGTAACCGGCCCTTCAAACCTGACGGCAATCGTCCCCTGCGTCACCAAGAGAGTATCCGCCCCCGATGCATTCTTGAATGGAGGCTTCAACTTTAGCTCCCGAACTTCTTCTCCGGCCTCCGACCAAACCTGAAGTGTAGGTTCGCGGCCATACTTCAGGATGTACAGCAGGTCGTCCGGGCCCATAACCGCGTCATTCGCAGCCATTGGCTTCGGGTTGGTAGCGTCGCCTGCGTTGCCTCGCTGTGATGTCAGTTCGCGCTTCAAACGTCCATCACCAGCGAAAATGGCGGTTATCGATTTGGGCGAACCTGTGCCTTGCTCATACGGGGCGCGATATGTCCCGGATATCAGCATATTCCCGCTCGGGAATACCGCGAGAGAGTAAGGCCACAAAGTCTGATCCAGTGTCACAGTCGATGAATAGGTTCCATCCGCTGAGAACTTCACGATGTAGGTTTTTTCGTGTGAGTGGTCCGGGCTCTTTGAAGTGTCGTCAATTAGGCGCACGATAAAGTAGACACTCCCTGATTTGTCGACAGCATAGATTGGCGACACAAACTGCTTTTCGGAGAATTCAGGCACACTCTTCAGGTCAAATTGGACTCTGAATTTCCCGTCTAAACTAAGGCCAATCAAGGGCGTAGAGAGCGGTTGGTCGATATCGGGAGCAATTGGCCGAAGATATGCGACGCCATAATAGCAACGGACCGGCCCAACAAACCCGGCCAGCACAGGTTGTGCGGTCTCGATCGGATCTCCCGACGGCACCAATTTGGCTAGAGCAGGTCCTTCAGATACAGCACTCGTCTGCGGTGCTTTGTGGTGAGAGGTTTGCTGGCCAGACGTAGTGCCGAGCAAGACTAGAAAGCAGACGGGCAGAAAAGCGCGCTTGGCAGCCTTCATTGGTGCACCTCTAGGATTCAGAAGTTGGGGTTCTCCGTCAGCCGGGCTTGTGGGGCTCGTGTCCTTGCTTGGCCCTTTTGAGGATGGTAGGCGGGATAAATAGGCAAGTCAATGAAAGCCCTGGAGTTGGCGGTATTTCAATAGGATTGTTGACGTAACATCGCCATAGCACTCATTGACCCCTGCGCGGGGTTTTGAGCGCCATCGCCTGATTACACCATTCATTCAGCGGATGTAGTGGGGCTTGGCATAGGCAGAGGCGTAGTCGCTGTTGGGGAACAAGGTACCCATGGCTTCTCCCACGCTCTGACTCTGCGCTGTGCATCTGCGATCTGGCTGACATTCATCTTCTGCGCCACTTCCTGCATTCCGTCCGTGTCTCGTGCGTGCGCATACGCCAAGTAGACAAAGACATAGTCCTGCGAGGTTGCATGTCAATTCTCATATAGCTGGACAAGGCTGTTAGACAGCCACTCCAGCACCGCCCAACTCAATGGTGTGGTCGGCGGCTTTGCGATACCAATATGCCGCCAACCCATAATCTTGTGGAACACCTTCTCCGTTTTCGTACATCTGTCCGAGCATGACCTGCGCGTCTGGCTGGCCCTGTTTCGTCGCCATTGAAAGCCACTCTAACGCTTCGACATAATCGCGCTTTACGCCGTATCGTCCCTCCTCGTAGAACGCTCCTAGCCAAAACTGAGCGAGTACGTTTCCTTGTTCCGCTGCTTTCGTCCACCAGTAAACCAACTGCTTCGGATCTCTCCAGCGCCCCTCACGAAAGACGCTGCCGTACATGTACTCGGCGGGAGCATATCCCTGCTCAGCAGAACGCCGAAACCACGGCATCGCAGAAGCAAACTCAGAATCCGTAGGTCTTGGGCTCAGCATGGAGCGACCCAGTTCATATTCGGCTGACGCATCGCCTGTCTCAGCCTTGCTTCGTACGCCGTCCATGTCAGTAGGCTGCGGCTCGCATACAGTACCTGTTTGCGGGTTAACTGTCTGTGCGGAAGATGCAGTAACAGCGGGCAGGGAAAAAGCTGCTAACAGCAGGAAAGGGAGAGCCGAACGCATACGTACCTCCCACTGAAGAGAAATGGTACTAGCTTTTCGGGGTTTAACTATTGATAAATCACCATTGCACTCATTGATCTTGGTTCCCGGCGAACAGACGGCGCAAGCTGAGTGAAATCGCCTGTTTGCAATAGTCTGCACTTGGAACTGATTGATGCGACGGGTCTCAGTGCAGCAGCGATTTCTGGGCGTACCGTTTCTGATCAACGTTAGCCAAAACAGCGACTCTGGTTACGTAGAGGTCTCGCGGCGGTGGCATCCGCTTCCAAGACTCCGTCGTGAAATCTTCGAACACCTTCAACTGCTTGCAATCGCCGACTTGAAGAAGGTCGATAGCGGCCAAGTAGCCTGCATCAATTTGCACTAGGACCTTACTCCATTCGTCATTGCCGTGATTACAGATGGTCACAACGTCACCCGACAGCTTGGCGTCCAACCCAGTGAGGGGTGGCGCAGTTTCCGGTACTCGGAACACTGCCCAAGGCTGTGTACGGTTCCTTACAAACTTCCCTACTACGGACCTGCCACCGATAAACCACAAGATGAAGGCAAGCGATGCGACTGCCACGGCGACTGCGGGAAGGGACCAAGGCAGTCGGCGCTGCGTTGACTGCAGGCTTTGATGCACGACTACGATTATAAGTGCCAGGTGACGAAATCGGCCCTTCGATTCAACTGGCGTAATATCTCTATTACACTCATCTACACGCCGCCGCTCTTCCAGAGAAACTCGGCGCTCACCAGCCGGAGGATTGACCGCGTGTTCCGACATCAGTGACACCCGCCTTCGGGCTTATGGACGGTACGGAATCGATTCCCGAGCGCCTCCAGCAACGCATGTTTATCTTCGGCGTACATCCTTTCAAGCTCGCGTATTTCCAATTCGCTTAGGTGGCTCAAAACCAAGTCAATCATGTCGAGAGGTGTTTCGAGGGGCCGACGCTTCCTCGTCGGATTCGCAGATCAAACCGTTGTCTGAGATAGGTTCACCAAGCTGATCAAAGCCGTATGCACTCAGGAATCGGAGCACGAATTCGAGCAACGTTTCTCCGTCGCCTCGCGGAGGTAGGCTTTCTCGCGGCGCGTTTATAACCATCGGAGCGGCGGCTTCGGTCTGCTGCCGTAATGCCGCCCATTCGGGGGATCGAAAACGCACAACCTTGTTGCCTTCCCGAGCGTGTGCTGCCGCTTCCGCATACGTCTCAAAACGCATCCATGTTGTCCAAGTCCAACGATCACCAACCCTAATTCGGGTCATTACGGCGTAGCCGGGATCACTGACCGCTGCTTCTGCTGGCGCTGCTGGTGTGGGTTCTACTGCTGGGTTGTCCGTGGAATGGCTGGGAACAGCGCGTTGAAACTCAGACTCCTCCTCTGCCGTCAAAGAGCGCATGACACTATTCTCGATGCCGACAACATAGCTGCCAGCGCATGGAATACAGGACATCAGCTTCAGGTACTCGTTTTGTGCTCGTGCGAGCAACTGATGAGAGCACCCACATTCAGTCCAAGCTGCGGAATAGTAGATTGACTTCATCGCTCCCCCTTGAGAGCCTCGCGGCTTTACAAACAGAATTCCGCAGCCCGGCCAATCGGTAAGGAGTATCCAAACCGAGACCCGGCAAAATTTGCGTCCCTCCGTACTTACCTAATGCCCAATTTTGAGGAGATTCGGTGCGGAGGAAGAAAATCTCTGGTTCGTGAACTCTTGGACATCGCCAGCCACGCACCTGCTATCTGGGGAATGCGGCCATTTTCCGCAATGACCATCCGCAAAAGCGGTTATTCGGGGCTGCTCACGAGTGTGAAGGTCAAGAAAAGCGCAGAGGGAAGTGCCCACGAATCGAAGCCCGCCAGCCAATCGAGGGTGGTATCGTAAACGGCTGACGAGAACATTTGGAAATGACGGGCAAAATTTATTTGAGAATCGGAGGAAGTTTTATGCTTGCGGACTTCGCAGTAGTTCCTATGGGCGTCACCGGTGGCGCTAAAGAATTGGTAGCCGAAGCCCTGAAAATTGTCGACGAATCTGGACTTTCCTACAAGCTGGGAGCCATGCACACCACCATCGAAGGAGATTCAGATCGCGTCATGGACGTAATTCTCCACTGTCACCGCCGCATGCTAGAGTTGGCAGCGCTCGTGCTCACCAGCATCACCATCGACGATCGCAAAGGCGCAACCGGCCGTCTTGAAGGCAAGGTCAGAGATGTGGAACAGGTACTCGGCAAGCCGCTCTCGCGTGTCTGAGAACAATGTTTGCTGCAGGGACGACCGGGCGAGCGTGAACTGAATGCCCGCTCTATCCCTGATTCAACCTCGAATGGAAGCGCCCCCACTGCGAAATTGTGGCGATGAGGTTGCAGTCATGAAGAGCAGACAGGGATACAAGGGCTACGTTATCGAGGCACGGTCATACGAGCAACAGGATGGGGGATTCTCGGCGGAGCTTTGGATCGAAGAACATGACGCGTCCGGCGTGACCGAAACTCAGTTCTACCTGCCCGATACGTTCCCGACGCCGGAGTCCGCTATCGAGGCCGCAATTCAAACTGGGCGGCAGAAGATCGACGTTGGTTTTGAGCGGAGATCGGTCGTGAACGGCTGAGCCAGTCGGGCAAGACAGGAACTCGGTACCCAGTATCACGCGCTACGTCTTTGAGCCGTGTCCATCGCCACTGGCAACGGCTTCGAGGAGCTTGATACCCTTCAACAGAGCCTCGGGAATCGCCTTGACGTACTTGTCGGTCGTGACCGCGATGTTCTTGTGCCGGAGGAGTTCCTTCGCAGCGAGAGCGTCCCCGGTCAACTGCGTCAATATCGTCGCTGCTCCACGTCGGCCTGCATAGAGCGTCTTCCATTCAATCTTTTTCGCAGCCAACGTTGGAACAATCGTTCGACCGATGATGCTCCGCAAATCAACGGGCTTTCCCTTCGCATTTGGAAAGACCCAGCCTTCGGCGGGATTGCCACGCTTCACGCGCCACAGATTGAGCGGGATGAGTACAGGGGCAATCAGCGGGAGTGATGCGACGGACGAAGTCGTCTTGGTCTCACCGATGACGTTGCGGGCGACAGCGCGGCGTATATGAATCCACTGCAAGCCTTGGTCGTCTGGCGTGGAGTCAACATCTTCCCAGCGGAGACCCTGAATCTCTCCGGGCCGGAGTCCGAGGAAGAATGCAAGAGCGACGATCAACTGACAATCGACGTGCTCGACGAGAGCGGAGATGATGTCTCTCAGCCTCTTCAAGCGTGTAGTGCGCTGTCTCGCCGGGTTCCTTGGTTTTCCCGAGCACCTTGACATCGTGCCACGGGTTGGACTCGATGACACCGACGTTGACCGCATGGGCGAAGATGCCTGACGCAAGAGACCGGATGTGCTGAATCGTCGCCCGACCGAGTTTCTTCGCAAGGGATGTGAGAAACAGACTCCCCATGTGCGTCTTGTAATCCTTCAACGCTGTCGTGCCGAAGTGCGTGCCCAAATGCTGACCCCAGATTTGTTTGTAGCCGTGAACCGTCGAGGCACGGAGATTCTCCTCCGCGAAGGGCAGGTAAGTCTTCTCCCAGAAGGCTGCGATGGTCTGGTCGTTGACCGGAGCAGCGTTCGCATTCACGGTGTCCATGTGCTCAGCGGCTTTCTGCTTCACCGCCTTGCACGTCCGGCTGTGGTATCTGTCGTCCTTGCCGCAGAGACGATGAGAACGTTGCACCCGAGTCGCCTTACCGTCTACAATCGCGGAGACGTAGTACCGAACGAAAAATGCACCTGATGCTTCATAGATGTGACCCGACTGGTATCTGCCCATGTGCCCTCCCAAGGACATCGTCAGAATACCAATCATGCAGCAAAAATGCAGTAAATCTTAGGTAACCACATTAAGTTGTTTGTTTTCAATCGGAGAGGTGGCAGAGTGGCCGAATGCGGCGGTTTGCTAAACCGTTGTACGGGCTAACACCTGTACCGAGGGTTCGAATCCCTCCCTCTCCGCCATAGTTTCTAATTTCTTCTGCTGCAACTAATTTGCCGCGATGATTAGACCAGCCACTGTTGCAGGTTGCCGATCGCGTCAGCCAGGTCCTGCAGAAATTCGGCCGCGCGGGCTCCGTCCACAACCCGGTGATCGCTGGAAAGGGTCAAGGTCATCATAGACCTGATTTGCGGTCGTCCGTCTAATGCCACAACCCGCTCCGCAATCCGGCCGACCGCGAGGATCCCGGCTTGTGGAGGAATGATAATCGCGCTAAATGAATCAACCCCAAACATGCCAAGGTTACTGATGGTGAAAGAACCGCCGCTGAGATCGGCTGGGCGCAACCTGCCGGCGCGCGCGCGGTCTGTAAGATCCCGCCGCTGCACTGCGATGGCGGCGAGGCTGGTTTTGTCGGCATCATGGATGACCGGAGCAACTACGCCTCCGTTCACCGCCATGGCGATGCCGACGTTGATCTCCGTGTTGGTGCGGACGCCTTTGTCCGTATAGCTGGCGTTCATTCGAGGATGTTTGCGCAGCACGCGGGCAAGCAGTGCTACCAGCAGATCGGTGTGTGTAAGTTTTATTGCGTGCGTTCGTTCGACTTCCGCAGCGAGCTTCTGGCGTGCCTCATTGAGGGCTACGGCATCCACGTCTCGAACCACAAAGAAATGCGGGACAGTTGTCCAGCTCTGGGTCGTTCGTTCCGCCATGAGACGGGAGACCGAACTGCCGCTTTCGACTGCGATTGGCGTTGTCTTGGACTCCGCAGCCGCAAGAATATCGGCAGCAAGAATTTCTCCTCCAGCACCAGAACCCTGCACGTGGCTCAGATCGACGCCGCGCTCGGAAGCAAGGCGGCGCGCTTTGGGTGAGATCTTGATCTCTTGCACCGCTGACCGACCCACTGCGCCCGCTGTTGGGGCAACCACAGAAGAAGGCGGCGCGACCAGGGCGCTCTTTCTCCCTGATTCAATCGGAGCCTCTTCGGCAGGGGGCGTTTCTCCGGGACGGACGATCCAGGCAATCGTTCGACCCACCGGCACTTCGGACCCGGCCTGAACTTTAATCCCTGCGAGAACACCATCACCCGGGGACTCGATCTCCATGACAGCTTTATCGGTTTCTATTTCGAGCAGCGGTTCACCTTTGGAGACAACATCACCCTCTTTCTTAAACCAGGAAATCAACTTGCCGGTTTCCTGGGCCATTTCGAGCGCGGGCATGACGACGCTGATAGCCATAAGTTAATTAGGGAGAAGTTGATCGCAGACTGTCAGTCGCCTACGCCAACTCGTTCTTGTCTTGAACTCGCTTCCACCATCTCGCGAACGCGGCGGCTGGGTTCCGATTCGCTCTCGCGGACTGCGGGCAGTGGGCCATTGACCGTGAAATAGTGTCTTCCGGCAACCAGCAGCTCTTCGGCCGGGAAGCGGGTTATGACTTCGTGTCCAGTTTCCGTGACGACAATTTCTTCTTCGATACGAGCGGCGCTCCAGCCATCGGTCGAGGGCCAAAACGTTTCGAGAGCAAACACCATGCCCGGCTTGATTTCGGTGGGATGCTCGAATGAGACCAGACGGCTGATCACAGGCTTTTCCCAGATGGCGAGGCCAATTCCATGTCCGTACTGCAGAGCAAAGCACGCTTCTTCGTTGGCGAAGCCGAACTCTTCTGCTTTCGGCCAAACCGAAGCAATTTCAGCCGTGGTCCGCCCTGGGCGCACCAGTTCGATCGCCGCATCGAGATACTCCCGGCAACGCTTGTAGGCGTCGACCATCGCGTGCGACGCGTAGCCGATGGTGAAACAGCGGTAATAGCAGGTACGATAGCCCATGTAGGAATGCAGAATGTCGTAGTACACGGGATCGCCCGGACGTAACACGCGATCAGAAAACACGTGAGGATGCGGATTGCAGCGTTCTCCGGAAATCGCGTTCACAGCTTCCACATATTCCGAACCGAGATCGTAAAGGACCTTGCTGACCAGGCCTACTGCCTGGTTCTCACTCATTCCCGGTTTCATGGCGCGGTAAAGTTCGTCGTAGGCAGCGTCCACCATCATGGCCGAAGTATTCAGCAGGGTAATTTCATCCCGCGTCTTGATCAGCCTCGCTTCCGACATGAGTGCCTGACCATCCACGACTCGGATTCCTTCTTTTTGCAGTGCAAACAACACCGGCAGTTCGATGATGTCGATGCCCAGGGGTTCTTTGTGTAGTCCGCGCATTTCGAGTTCGACGCGGATTTTCTTAGCCACATCTTCTGCACGCCCCATCTGTGGTGTCATCGCACCGCGCAGCATTGAAATGCCGGGACGCGACCGCTCCCCCAGCCACGGACAATGCAGCTGATGGTGCTTCGCTGCTGAGCCGAAGTCCCAAAGAATCGGCTCGTCGTTCTGCGGAAGCAGCGTGAAGCGATTGGCTTTGTCCTGAGCCCAGGTGCCGATGTGCGTCGCCGTCAGGTAGCGCACATTGTTCATGTCGAAACAAAGGAGTGCTCCCATCTCCGATCTGGCCAGCAGATCCTTGGCTTTGGCCAGACGCTCGCGGCGCAGACGGTCGAAGTCCACACGATTTTCCCAATCCACCGCCATCGTTCCATAAGTTGGTAGAGCCATAAAATTCTCCTTTGGTCCTCAGGCGTCAGTTCTGGCCGCAGAGTGTACGCGCCGCGTCAAACACGGTCTGCTCTGTTGGCACGGTCACATCTTCCAGTGGCGGCGAAAAAGGAATCGGCACATGCATCGCGCCCATTCGCTTGACCGGCGCGTCCAAGTCGTAGAATGCGCCCGTGGCGATCACCGACGCAAGTTCTGCGGTGACGCCGTAGCGTTCGTAGCCTTCGTCAAGCACGATCACACGCGAAGTTTTCTTCGCTGAATCGATGAGGGTTTTTTCATCCAACGGCCACAGGGTACGTGGATCGACCACTTCCGCACTGATACCGATGTCTTCCAGCATCGCCGCCGTGCCCAGCGCCACTTGCACCATGCTGCTGGTGGCGACCAGCGTGATGTCGTCACCCGCGCGTTTTATATCCGCCACGCCCAGAGGCACGGTGTAACTCTCCGCTGGCACCGCACCCTTGAGTTTGTACATCATCTTGTCTTCAAAAAAGACTACCGGATTCTCATCGCGAATAGCGGCTTTGAGCAATCCTTTGGCGTCGTACGGGGTCGACGGCAGCACAACCTTCAAGCCGGGGACATGGCAAAACCACGCATGCAACGACTGAGAATGCTGTGCAGCAGAGCGCCGCGTGGCCCCCAACGTGGTGCGCATCACCATTGGGACTCTCCACTTTCCGCCCGACATGTAATGAACTTTGGCGGCTTGATTGACCATCTGGTCCATGGTCAAGGTGATGAAGTCGCCGAACATGATGTCGACCACAGGACGCATTCCGGTCATGGCTGCCCCGACGGCTAGCCCAGTAAATCCAGCTTCGGAAATGGGTGTGTCGAGTACGCGGTCCTTGCCAAATTCCTCCAACAATCCCGAGAGCACTTTAAATGGTGTGCCCGCCTCCGCGACGTCCTCACCCATGATGCAAACTGTCGGGTCGCGGCGCATCTCTTCGGCCAGCGCCTCGCGGATCGCCTGCGCGAAAGTGAGTTCCCGCTCGCCCGCCTCAGGCATAGACGTCCTGTTCCACTTCGTCGGGACTGGGATACGGAGCTGCGATCGCGAATTCCACGGCTTTCTTGATCTCAGACTCGATCTCTCTCTGCATTTGCTCAAGCGCAGAGGTGTCCGCTAATTTTTCAGCGATTAACCATTTGCCGAAGTTGGCGATCGGGTCGCGTTCCGTCCTCCAAGTTTGCTCTTCCTGCTTGGGACGGTAATATTCGCGGTTGATATCGCCGACGTGATGGCCGTGATAGCGATAGGTGTTACACAGCAGGAATGCCGGACCGCCTCCTTGCCTGGCGCGCTCAACCAATGAGCCGCGCAGACTCATACACCGCGCGCACGTTTTGTCCATCCACCGCGGCCGCTTCCAGATCGAATGCGGTCGCGCGTGCCAGGATGTCTCCTGCAGTGGTTTCCTCGTAGCGCGTATATTCCGTGTAGAGATTGTTCTCGCAGACGTAAATCACAGGAAGTTTGAAGAGTCGAGCAAGGTTCATCACTTCGTAAAGCACGCCCTGGCCCAGAGCGCCCTCTCCGAAGAAGCAAACCGATACTTGGCCCGCTCCTAAGCGCTTGGCGGAAAACGCGGCCCCGGTGGCGATACCTGCGCTGCCGCACACGATGGCGTTCGCGCCCAGGTTGCCGGTCGCCGGGTCTGCAATGTGCATGGAACCACCCTTGCCTTTGCAGTACCCGGCCTTCTTGCCCAGCAGTTCGGCGAACATTCGATCGGGGGAGGCGCCTTTCGCCAAACAATGTCCGTGGCCGCGATGCGTACTGGTGATGTAATCGGTCCGCTGCAGGGCTTCACAAACGCCCACCGCGACCGCTTCTTCACCGATGTAGAGATGGGCGAGGCCCGGCATCAACGCCCGGGTGTAGAGTTCATTGACCTGCATTTCAAACTGTCGGATGGCCAGCATCTGGCGATACATTCGGAGCCATAGATCGACGTTTTGCAGAATCTCGCTGGGTTGTGCTGCCGTAGTCATTTCTGCACTCCCGACATCCGCGCCAGAACATTGAACATGACGGCAAAGTCGAGTTTTTCCCAACCCATGCCCCGTGCGGCGGTCAGGAATTCATTGCTGATGGCAGTAGTGGGAACCGGAACATTCAGCTTGCGGCCCAATTCCATGGCAAGGAGCATATCCTTCTGCATCATGTTTACATCGAACCAGGCTTCCGGCGGCTGCTGCAAGACGAATGGCCCACGGTACTGAATCATAGGAGAGGCAACGGCGCTATGGGTCAGAACGTCGACCGCGACTTCGCGCGCAATCCCGCTTTTCTCCGCCAGCAATACACCCTCGGAGAAAGCCAGCATCTGTACTGCGAGACTCAGGTTCACGGCGATCTTCATCGCCAACGCCAGGCCGTTGTCACCGACGTGGGTCACCTTCGGGCCGATATCCAGCAGCAACGGCTGCAAGTGTTCGAAGGTTTCTTTACGTCCGCCCACCATGACCGAGAGCTTGCCCTGCTGCAACGTAATGACACTGCCGGAGACCGGCGCGTCTATCATGTCCGCGCCCTTCTCGCGAACCTTGGCGGCGAGCGCGCGGCTGGATTCCGGACTTACTGTGCTCATCTCGACGAGAAACTTGCCGGCGCTCATGCCGGCAAGTAGTCCGTCCGCTCCGACGGTCACGGCTGCGAGAGCCGCAGCGTTGGTGACCATGCTGAACGTTACATTTGACGAAGCTGCCACTGCCTTGGGGGAATCGGCGAATTGCATTCCGCGGTCAATCAACCACTGAGCCTTGGATCGCGTCCGGTTGTAGCCGGTCACGGTGTGTCCTTTCTCGATTAGGCGGCTGACCATATTGCCGCCCATCACGCCGAGACCAACAAATCCGAGTTTCGCCATGCAATGGGTTCCTTCGCTAGGAGGTCGGCTTCGTCTGCGAGCTGCTTGTGGCGGAAGACGAATCGGAAAGCACCTGCTGGAGGTGCGCCCGCATCGCTTCTCGCGCCGTTTCCGGGTCGCGCCGCTCAATCGCCGCCAAAATTCTCTTGTGATGAAATTGCCCGCGCTCCGGACCGCCATCCACATTGAAAATACGGCTGCGTTGTTCCCGCAGGAGTCCGACGATCGAATCAAGCAAAGCGAGAATCAACGGATTGCCTGCCGCCTCTGCCAATGCCAGGTGAAAATCAAGATCTGCTTCGACATAAGGATCTGGGTCATGTAGGCTGCGATCCATGGCAGCGACTGCTTCCCGCATGGTACTGAGCAGTTGCTCCTCAATTCGAGGCGCGGCCAGCGCTGCAATCTCCGGCTCTAGAATCTGCCGCAACTCAGCTAGATGAGTCGAGCCTTCCTGCTGGCTGATACGGATCATGAGGTCGAGCGATTGCCGGATCGCATGCGAAGTCCCGTTGGTCACGAACGTGCCCCGTCCGGAATATGCTTCCACCAACCCTTTTTCGCGCAGCGTCTTGACGGCTTCGCGCACCGCGGTCCGGCTTACTCCGAATCGCAAAGCGAGTTCGCGTTCAGCCGGCAACTGGTCCCCCGGCTTAAGCTGGCCCTTTAGAATGGAATCCTCGACTTGCTGCACGATTTGCTCGTACAAGCGAGAGGTCTTTACCGTCCTGTAGATAGGTCCGCCGTCCAAAGAATCCACAGTTTCATTTGTCATAGGCCCTCGAGTCACACCCAAGGAGATGCGGACTAATGGTCCAACCACTATACCACGATCATTCCACACGTTCTTGCTGGCTCAGTTGATCCAAATGGTCTTGATGTTTACAAATTCGTGAATGCCATGGACGCCCAGTTCACGTCCATGGCCTGATCGTTTAACACCGCCAAAGGGAACGCGAGGGTCAGAGGCCACCATTTTGTTCAGAAAGACCATCCCGGCCTCCAGTTCGTTGATGAACTTTTCGGCCTCAGCAGGATCCTTGGTCCAGGCGCTGGCACCCAAGCCGAAGCGGCTGTCGTTGGCAATCTGAATGGCCTGATCAATATCTTTGACTCGAAAGATCGAAGCTACCGGGCCAAAGAACTCTTCCTTATAGGCTGGGGAATCCTTCGGGATGTCGGTCAAAACGGTTGGAGCGTAGAAGCTTCCTGGACGGCTCAGCGGGTGTCCACCTGCCAGCACCCGTGCACCCGCCGCCACTGACTTTTTCACGTCGGCATCGAGCGAGGTGACAGCCTCGGCATTGGCAAGCGGACCGAGTTGCGTAGCCTCGTCGAAGGGGTCTCCGACCCGCAACTCTTGCATGCGGCCGACGAACTTGCGTTCGAACTCATCGGCGATTTGCTCGGCGACTATGAAACGCTTGGCCGCGATGCAGGACTGGCCATTGTTCTGAACTCGAGCCTCAACGGCGGCGGCTACGGCAGCATCCAGATCAGCACTGGGCATTACGATAAAAGGGTCGCTCCCGCCCAGTTCGAGCACGACCTTCTTGATGCGTTTTGCAGCGGAAATACCGACCTGGACTCCGGCCTGCTCACTGCCCGTCAGCGTCGCGGCTACCACGCGCGGGTCGTCCAGAATCCCATCCACCGGCCCCGACCCGACGAGCAGGGTTTGGAACACACCTTCCGCGAAACCTGCGCGGCGGAAAATCTCTTCAATCTTGAGCGCGCACTGCGGGACGTTGGACGCGTGCTTCAGCAGCCCGACATTGCCAGCCATCAGTGCCGGCGCGGCGAAACGTATGACTTGCCAGAAGGGAAAGTTCCAGGGCATTACGGCGAGGATCGGTCCAATCGGCCGATAGCGGATGAAGCTGCGCCTGGCCCCGGTCTCGACAACTTCATCAGCCAGAAAGCGTTGCGCGTTTTCCGCATAGTAGCGACAACCGGTCGCACACTTCAGGGCTTCCGCTACTGCGGACTTAAGGAGCTTTCCCATTTCCAGGGTCATCAGGCGGGCGCAGTCATCCTTTTCTTTTTCGAGTATTTCGGCGGCGCGCATCATTTTGCCCGCCCGCTCAGCAAAAGAAGTCTGCCGATGGGCCCGAAAGGCAGAGGCTGCCAGTTGCAGTTTTTGCTCAATCTGCGTTGCCGTGAGCGGCTCAAAGCTCTTCACCAGCTCGCCGGTCGCCGGGTTGATTGTCGCAATTGGCACGGCAAATCCTCCGCTTTTCCAGGTTCCCGTCAAGCTAAGGTCTGAGAAGGTTAACCATGGGTCTTGTGGTCCGACCACAATACTACTTGACTGGTAGGCCACGTCAAGGCTATACCTTCAAATCGTTCACTACCTCGACGCAGCCGTGCCCGTAGGAATGTCCTGGCCAAATGTGTTGCGTGGCTCATTTGGAGGTCGCATGTCGTCCTGGATGAAAGTTACCTGGTTCCTAGGCAGCCTGTGCCTGACACTCTGGGCTGCTCTTCCTTTGGCTTCTCAAACTACAACAGGTCGAATTCTGGGGAGCCTTCACGATCAGAGCGGCGCGGCGATTGGTGGCGCCACGGTCACCGTGACCGATGAGCAACGAGGCACGACCAGAGCCGTTACGACGGACGAGTCGGGGAACTACGTTGTTCCCAACTTGTTTCCCAGCGTGTACACCGTTCGGGCGGAAGCCAAGGGGTTCAGAACGGTAGAGCGGCGAAACGTTCAAGTTGAGGTGGCTACTGATTTGACGGTGGATCTCGCGCTCTCGCCGGGCGATGTCAAAGAGACGGTCATTGTCAGCAGCGAGGTTCCACTTATCAACACCACCTCGGCGACTCTTGGCGGGACGTTGAGTAATAAAGAGATCAATGATCTCCCGTTGAACGGCCGCAACTATGAGAACCTGCTACAACTGCGCCCCGGTGTGATGCGTTATCCGGGCGGCGGATTTTCAACCACGAGCACTGATGGTCTTCGCGCCGAAGACAATGCTTACCTGATTGATGGCCTCTACAACAGCGAGCCTTTCTCTGGGCAGGACATTATCAATGGTGCTGGCGTGGTAGGAGACTCGGCAACCATCCTGCCGATCGATGCGATTCAGGAATTCAACGTCCAGGAGAATCCCCCCGCAGAATACGGATGGAAACCTGGCGCCATCGTGAACGTCGGCCTGAAGTCCGGGACGAACACGCTTCATGGCAGTGCGTTCGCCTTTGGCCGGGACGGAGCAATGGATGCCCGCAACTTTTTCAACTGTGCCAACAATCCGTGCGCCTTTGGGCAGAGTCCCGCTCCGAAGGTTGCCCGGAGCCTGGAACAGTTTGGCGGCAGTATGGGCGGTGCCATCATCAAGGACAAGGCTTTCTTCTTCGGAGCCTACGAGGGGCAGCGCTACGACATCGGGAACTCGTTCGGGGGTGTGAGCAGCCCGTCCATGGTGGCGATACCGCTCGCTCCGGGGCAGGCGCCGAACTGCACCGCCCCCGCCCTCGCTGCACAAGACTGTGGCGGCAGTATTCCGAATGCGATTGCCGATCTACTGGCCAACGGCTTCACGCCCGCCACGATTAGCCACGCCAGCCAGTTGATTTCGGGGTGCACGGTCTCGGCATCCGGTACGGTCACTTGTACGGGCGCTGGTTTCCCCATTAACAACAACCCGACCATCAACATCGTCAACGGATTCCCCAACCAAGTTGGTGTCGACAACGCGATCGGCAAAGTGGATTACAACTTCAACGACCACAACACCGTGAGCGGCATGTACTTCTTTGGAAACAACTCGGGAACGGTCGAGGATTTTCCGGAGTTGCAGTCCTTCTGGCGCTCCAAGATTCACACTCGCGCCCAGGTCGGGGGAGGAAACTGGATTTGGACTCCCAGTGCTCGCTGGGTCAACGAAGCCAGGGTCGGGTACAGCCGTCTCTATCAGCCGACTCTTCCCGGTGATTTGAACACCCCGGCATCAGCTTACGGCCTCAAAACCGGGGTAAGTGGCCCCAACACAGGAGGCTTGCCCCGGATCGGATTTGCCGGAGCTTTCATCCCCGGACTGGGCGCTTTCAAGTGGCCCAAATTCCAGGGTCCGGACACGAGAATCCAAATCATCGACCATGTCTCATACATTGCGGGAAAACACGCCTATAAATTCGGAGGCGACGTACATCGCGACGGCGTGAACGGCGGCGCGTTTGGCAATGCCCGCGGAAGCATCACGTTTCTGGGCGGCAATGCCATCGCAGCGGGAGCCGGCTCGACGGCGCTGGAGGATTTTTTCGCCGGTCTTCCCTTCAAGGCATCGGTACAAACCGGCGATCCCACTCGACATATCCACAACTGGTCGTACGCTGCGTTCTTTCAGGATGACTGGCGAGCTACGAAGACCCTGACCGTAAACTTGGGGCTGCGGTACGAGTTCAGTTCGGTCATTAAGGAAGCGCACAATTTGTTGGGAAATTTCGATCCCAATTCACCAACCGGATTGATTCAGGTAGGGCAGAACGGCGTGAGCGGTCCTTATAATCCCGATCATAACAACTTCGCTCCGCGCATAGGTTTTGCCTGGGACATGTATGGTACGGGCAACACGGTGTTAAGGGGCGGCTTTGGACTGATGTATGAGGCCGTGAATTGGGAATCGTTCCTCGCCTTCAACAACAGCTTTGGCCTCTCCAACGTTCCCACTGGGGCGGTGATATCCGGTACAGGTACGCCCAATCAGAAGACCGCCGGAGGTACGATCACGGCTGGCAATCTGGCGATCCCGCCCGGCATCATCCCTCCGTGGGACAGCTCGAATCCCCTCTATGGCAACGTGAGTGGAACCACCATCAACTGTGACCCGAACGCATCTGGCCCCTGCCCCATCATGAGCGTAGTGCGGAACTTGACCACTCCATACATCTGGACTTGGAGTGTGAACGTCCAGCATGCTTTTACCCCCAACATCTCATTTGAACTTGCGTACGTCGGCAATCGTGGTTCGAACCTGACCGGCATTCGCGATGCAAACCAAGAGGCGCTGGGCAGCAACGATCAAACCACCCGGCCACAGAATGCAAATTTCTCGTACCTGAGCAACATCTTCCAGATGGGCAACTTCTACCGATCGAACTACAACGGTCTGCAGGCGACACTAAGTTCCCGTAACTACCATGGCCTGAGCATGGTCGCAGGTTACACCTACTCCCACGCCCTGGATGATGTGGGAGCCAACTGGGATTTCGGTGCGGGCTACGGGTTGCCGCAGGATTCAAACAATGTGGCGCGCGAATACGCCAACAGCGATTTCGACATTCGTCATCGCCTTACGCTTTCTCTCACCTACGCTGTTCCAGGGAAGAAAGGGTTCGGCCAGATGTTGGAAGGCTGGGAGATCAACACCATCACAACCCTTCAAAGCCCGCAACCTTGGGGGGTGATCGATCTGACCACTGGAATCGCAGGAATCGGCGGTCTACCGGTCAGTCCGCCTCAGGCGACGCCTCAGCGCTGGGACTTCACCGGTAATCCATCTGACTTCAAAGCAGGGCCGACGCCGATCCCGTTTTTCCCCGGGGACGCCAATGTGGCTGACCCTAACCCCACGGGAAATGCCGCATGCAACGCACAATCGCTAGCCATGGACGGCGGAACTCCTGGCAACGCTATTGCATCGCTTGCAACCTATGGGTGCTATGCCAAAGGTACCTCCATCTTGACTCCGCCCCCTATCGGTCAGTTTGGAACGATGCCGCGCAATCTGTTCCAGGACGCCGGCTTCCGGAACCTGGATTTCTCTCTGGCCAAGAACTTCCACTTCGGGGAACGCCTGCGCGCGCAATTCCGGGCAGAATTCTTCAACATCCTGAACCACCCAAATTTCGCCAATCCCTATGGTGGACAGAACGGTTACGGGCAGAACGATCCTGGGGCACCAGGGTTCGGCTGCGCATGTACCACACCTGACGTGGCTGCCGCCAATCCCGCGGTGGGTTCAGGAGGCCCCCGCTCCGTGCAGCTGGGCTTGAAGTTCATCTTCTAGTTGCAGGGCTCGAAGGGGAATCAAGGGTCGGGCGGAAGTTCCGCTCGACCCTTTCGCGGACGCGCGGTCCCGCCAAACAACGATTTAGGACTGGATTGCATTCATGACCATACGGACAGCAATAGTTTTGCTACTCCTGGTATCCGGGGTAATAATCTGTGCCCAGGCTCTCGCTCAAGAGCGCTCCGAGCGAACGCTTGACGAAATCAAGGCCGAAGCGATCCGTCGCGCCGAGAACGGAATGTATCCGCTCATCGGACTGGATCCCGGCGACGTGAAAGAAGCTTTCGCTTCCATCCACACCAAAGACAAAGACGAATGGGCGTCAGCCTTTATGGGCGTGGCCGATCGCTACATGAACGAGGCAAAATCGCTGGAAAAAACCGATCCCGC
Organism: uncultured Acidobacteriota bacterium; assembly: GCA_963759395.1. GTDB lineage: Bacteria > Acidobacteriota > Terriglobia > Terriglobales > Acidobacteriaceae > CAVWZH01. The sequence continues at coordinate 298,121 of CAVWZH010000011.1, forward strand.
CAAAGCGAACGCCGATTACATTCGCGCCTGGAGGCTTTACTCCTTCGGCCGCTGGCCGATTCCGGCCTCTCCGGGAAAGCAGCGTTCGTACGAGAAAGCGATCGAGGCATTTTTGGCGCACGCAAAATTCTGGGATCCGCCACTCGAGATTGTTCACATTCCCTTTGAGGGCAAAGAGATCATCGGCTATTTGCGCTTGCCGAAAAGTTCCACGGGGCCCGTGCCACTCGTGCTGGCGGTGAATGGATTGGACAGCCGGAAGGAAGATTTATCGGAGAGTTTCAGCGCGATCCTGCCTTACGGGATCGGCTTTCTCGCGGTCGACGGGCCGGGGACAGGGCAATGTCCGATCAAAGTAAACGAAAATGCTGAACGCATGTTCTCCCGCATCCTCGACTACATCACTACCAGGCCCGAGATCGACAAAAACCGGGTTGCCATGCATGGCGTGAGTTGGGGCGCGTACTGGGCCACGAAGACGGCCATTGTGGAGCATGCCCGTCTGAAAGGGGCGAGTGCGCAGTCGCCGCCGGTGGATACTTTCTTTCAAAAAGATTTTCTGATGAATTCTCTCATCGGGAACCGCGAATACCTTTTCGACCAGGTACCGGCGCTGATGGCGATTTTCGATAATGTAAAAACCGTTGATGAAATGGCGGAAATCTTGCCCAAGATGTCGCTGGTCAAGCAAGGCTTGCTGGGCAAACCGATGGCGCCGATGCTCATCCTTGCTGGAGTTCTCGACACGCAAGTCCCTATCTCCGACATTTACTTGCTGCTCGATAAAGGCGACGTACCGAAAACTGCCTGGATCAATCCGCAGGGCGGCCATCTCGGACGGCAAGTAAAGGTCTGGCCTGATCCTGTCATCTTCAAGCAGGTGATCATTCCGTGGCTGGTGCGCACGCTCGAGCCTGAGCCGGCCAAGGAGACTCATTGAGCTCCTAGGAAAAATGGCAACTCTTACATCTGCTCAGGCCGATCCTGCAAGAGAACCCACCGCCCGCAAGCAGCCTTTCTACGCTGCTCTCTGGGTACAAGTGTTGGTGGCGATGGTCCTCGCGGTGATTGTTGGCTATTTGGCTCCCACGCGTGCAGTCGCTATGAAGCCCCTGGGAGACGCCTTCATCCGGCTGATTACGATGATCATCACCCTGATCATTTTCTGCACGGTGGTGACAGGGATTGCCGGCATGGAAAACCTGAAGAAGGTCGGCCGAGTCGGCGGCATGGCGCTTCTTTACTTCGAGATCGTCTCCACATTGGCTCTTATGATCGGCCTGGTTGTGGGCAACGTCGTGCGCCCGGGCAGCGGGTTCAATGTAAATGCAGCCACGTTGGATGCCAAGGCGGTTGCCGATTATGCTGGACAAGCAAAAGCGCAAAGCGTCACCGAATTCCTGATGCACATCATTCCGACTACGGTGGTTGACGCCTTTGCTAAGGGCGACATCCTCGAAGTGGTTCTAGTGGCGTTGTTGTTCGGCTTCGCGCTGTCGGCTGCTGGCACGCGCGCTAAACCACTCACGGATGTCATCGACTCCCTTACTCGAGTCGTCTTTGGCGTGGCCAACATTGTGATGAAGTTCGCGCCGATCGGCGCTTTTGGCGCAATGGCCTTCACCGTGGGCAAGTACGGTTTGGCTTCTCTGGGCCCGCTCGCTAAGTTGATCGGGACGTTTTGGATTACCTCCATATTGTTTGTCGTGATTGTGCTCGGCGCCATTGCCTGGCTGGCAAGCTTCAACATTTTCCGTTTCTTGTCATACATCAAGGAAGAGATCCTGCTGGTCTTGGCGGTAAGTTCATCGGAGACGGCGATTCCAACTCTCATGGCCAAGTTGGAAAAACTCGGCTGTTCGAAGTCACTCGTCGGATTGGTGGTTCCAACCGGCTACACTTTTAACACCGACGGCACGAGTCTTTACATGACCATGGCAGCTCTGTTTGTGGCGCAGGCCACGAAACACTCACTTGACATTAACGCAGCAGCTGACGATTTTTGCTGTGGCCGTCCTCACTTCCAAAGGCGCGAGCGGCGTGCAAGGCGCGTCCTTCATCGCGCTGGTTGCGACCCTTTCGGTGATCCCGGCCATCCCCGTGGCGGGCATGGCGCTGATTCTCGGCATCGACCGATTTCTGAGTATGTTTCGCGCCTTGGTTAACATGATCGGAAACGGCGTAGCAACCCTGGTGCTGGCGCGTTGGGAAGGCGAACTGGATGGTGAAACGCTCCAGCAAAATCTCGCCTGATCGAGAATTCGGCGATCCGCCGACAGATCCGGATTTCTTGCTTTAGGGCAAATGCCCTCATCACGTCTTTTCGTGATCTTGAAAATGAGCCAACTCCTATATTGCACCGGTATTCGCTTACAAATCGCCGCAATGACCAGGGGAGTTAAGGAGTGAATGATTTCGAGCTGGTCAGAGTATTTTCGAATGCACCCGGAGGGTCGAACGAACATTTCTTCAGAAAGGCTCCTTGCGTGAGACTGCCTTCGGTCAGTAGTCGAATATCATCCATGCTTGCTGCCGCTACGCCTCCGCGCTGATCCAGAAAAATCACGACAATGCCCTCGACGGACAGTCGCGACGTATGGACGATTTCCCGGTAGCGCTCACGAAAAATCGCCTCCGCAAAGCGCAGCTTTCTGCCTTCCGATCCGCTTACGACTGAGGCCTCGGGGCGAACGAAGACATACAGGGCCTGCTTGTCCTTTAGCCGGGCCCAATCGCCTGAGAAAGGCGAGATTTCTTCCCGGATAACTGCGAATTCATCGCCGCCGGACGGCGGTTTGAGAGTATCGGGGGCATTCGCCGGGTTGGTCGCGACTAACTGTATCTGAGAACTCCTCACCCACCCATCAGGTGAGCCGTCGAGGGCGACTCGCAACCAGGTTCCGCGGTGTTCGAGGACCTGAAACTCATCTTCGGGTGCAGCTCGCAGGAGCAGTGAGGAGGGTTGGCCAATCGCACTCTCGATCGCGACCGGATGATTCACCGAGGCGTATTCCAACGGAGCGGTCGTGGTCGAAGCCGGGCCCGACTGCAAGTCTTGCAGTTGTTTTTGAAGTTCTGCAACTCGCCGTTCCGCTTCCAAGCGCTGCTCGCGGACGGTCGCCAGTCGCTTGCTTAACGCGTCGGGGTCGGTCACAATTTTCGATTTATTGTGGGTCAGGAACCCCGCCAGACGATCCAGCAGGTCGCCTTCCAGTCGCCCGTTCGACACCAAGGCCCGGTAGCCCGATTGCTGGCCTTCCGGATCCTGGTACCAAGCGGAGAGGTTCGCTTTCACGCGGACTACCGTGCGGTCCGCAGTTGCCGGCAGCAAAGTTATTTTGTACTCATAATAAGGACGCTCATACGGGGGCAACTGGGCTCCGTCAGTTTTGACGAATCCTTCAAGTTCGGGCAAACCGGCACCGGTATAGGCACCCATCTGACGCAGGGCGGTCTCGACCACCGCGATGGGGAATGGATATTCGCGCTCCTGGGTTCCCGGCGGGGCGTCAGCGAGAACCACAGGCACACAAAATAGCGCCAACCCCAACAAAATTGTGATCCCGCGTCCCGTACGCTTCATGGTGTTGCCTCCAGCATCGGGCGATAGACCCAACCTTCGGTCCCATGTGGCGCGCGGATGCGAGACCAAGCCGGAGTTTGAAGAAGAATTGTTACGGCTTCGCCAGGCCTGAGAAGTTCTAAGGTCCGGGATCCATTGTAAGGGGCAGCCTTCAGATCGGCACCGGCAGTTCTTACATGTGCTGGACGTCCGCTCTGGAATGTCTTGATCTGTTCTTGCAGATGCAACGCCTGATCGTTCGCGGCATTCAGCAACTTTGTTTCCCGATCCAACTCCGCCTGCAGTGATTCCAGCTTCTCTTGCTGTTGATCCAGGGAGACTTTTTGGCGCTCCTGGGCAACGCGGTCTTCCGCATCCTTTATTCGGTCGGAGATGGACTCGAACTCGTGGTTCTCAACTTGGCCGTTGGAGGGCCGTGTGTAATGGTGGGAGTCCTGCTCGAAGACCGCATCAATGCGCACTCGAGTAACCGAAGCACTGACCTTCTGGACCACATAGCGCACGACCACAGTCCCAACATCGGCGCTTGCATAGAAGTGTTCTGGCGCCAGCGTATTCGGGTGGATCTTAAATAAAACGGCGCCGTCTTGGTTCCAGCGTGGAAAGGCGCTTGAAGTCAGCGCGGGTTGTGCGCCATCGAGTTCGTGGGTTCCCTTGTAATCGAACGTGCCGCGGATAACCCCGTCATTCACTACATCCTGGACAACCTTGAGAACCTCATCATAGGGCTGGTTTACGTCCAGAGATAGTCCCTGGCCAAAGTGTTCGTGTTGGCGGGCATGCGCAGGAATTACAGACACTCCAAGGAGCAAAAACAGAGCGATCACACTCCGGGACCGGGAGGAGAAGAACATCGGAGCTTCAAGGTTTAGAAACAACCAGAACTCCAAGAACGACCGGCAAATAGAAGACCGATGCATGTACGACACGGCTAGCCAGAGACCTTGAATTGGAAGCGGCCAGTCTTGCCGTGTAATACAAGAAAAAACCGCCGGCTACAAACATGACCAGCGAAGAGAGCGCCGTGCTGGGACCCGTCACGCGCAAGCCCGTGACAAGTACGAGTATAACCGTAAACGCGATAATCTCGGCTCTCGTGAATAGGCCCTCATGGTCAAACGCAGGCAGCATCCGGAACCCGGCTCGCGCGTAGTCTTCCCGATACATCAGGGCGATCGCGAGAAAGTGGGGGAATTGCCACAGAAAAAGCACGGCAAAAAGAAACCAGGCGTTCCCATCAATACGGCCAGACGCCCCCGCCCACCCAATCAATGTCGGCATCGCGCCTGGGATGGCGCCCAGGAGCGTACACAGCGGAGTCTTTCTTTTCAGCGGGGTATAAACCAGCAAATAGGCAAGAAGCGTGGTGATGGCCAAAGCCGCGGCAAGTCCATTGACCGCCAGGGCCAGGTAAGTACCGCCGGTCAGGCTGAGCAAAAGCCCCAACCCTAGAGCCTCTTTGCTGCTCAACCTTCCTGACGGCAAAGGCCGCTGGGCGGTGCGGCGCATCTGTGCGTCGTAGCGCCGCTCCATCAGTTGATTCAGCGTCGCCGTTCCACTCGCCACCAGCAACGTCCCCAGCAGAGTCCCGAAAAACCTGCCGGCTCGAAAAGGCCCAGCAGAGCCAAGGTAATACCCAGCCGACGTGGTCATCAGAATCAGCAGGTTCACCTCCGGCTTGGTCAACTCACAGTAATCCCGCAGCCTCGATCGAAGGCCGTAACCCGGAGTTGCCGCTATTGCCTGAGTGGTTGCCATTATTCCTCAGAGTCGAACGATTCTTGCCACGCTTCGCGACTATCCTCCGCCTTCTGGTCCATGTTTCGGAATTGATTGCTCCTGTGATGAAGCAGGAAAATCATGCCGACAGAGCCGAGAGTCGGAGGAATGATCAAAATCAGAATTCCACTCTTCAGTGCCTCAATCATCCTCGCCCCGGAAGACGCAGCTTGGGTGTAGCAGAGTGCGCAATTCTGCGAAAAAGCTGGCGAAGCCGCGAGCAGCACGATCGCTCCACTCAGCACCATCATCGCAAGCCGAAGGTGGTTCTTGATCTTCATGGCGGCGTAGTCCCGGAGACGGCGGATGCTCAGTTTGCCCATGGCACACCGTGCGACAGCCGGTAACTGTCCGTCCATCCATACTGCATCGCCAGCAGCACAAAAACGGTGAAGATGGCCACAAACCACAACAATCCATGGTTCTCCATCCACAAGTGCATGAAGAACAGAATTGCCAACGCAGCCTCAACCAGCGCGAGGATAAGCATGCGCGTGAACATTTGCTGTCCATCAATGTTGGAATACGCCACCACAAACTGCAGTCCAGCAATCGCCAGCATGCACAGGTACACAACTATATATTTCCCGACTCCGCTTTTACCTTGTTCGGCCATAGCCATACTTTTTGCCCCCCGCGTTCACCTAATGTGCCAGATTCAGCAGGTAAACCATTGGCACGACAAACATCCAAACCACATCCACGAAGTGCCAGTACAGTCCGGTAATCTCCAGGTCGTCCGCGTTATAACGTCCGCCTTGATAGCGAAGTCCGACCACGACCAGCGCAATGACCCCGCAGGTCACGTGCAGAAGGTGCAAGCCCGTGATGCTGAAAAACGCGGCGCCAAACAGGCCCGTACCCCACGGATTCTTCAAAAGCGTCATGCCCTCGCCGATCAAGCCAATCCATTCGCGAATGTGCAGCAAGGCGAACAGTGCCCCGCCCGCCGCGGTAATCATGGTCCAGCGCAGGGCGCGGGCTTTGTCACCAGCCCTGGCGGCGTCGATTCCCAACAGCATAGTCAGGCTGCTGGTGAGCAGAATGAAGGTCATGATTGCCACATTCGTGATGCTGTGGAAAGGCCTTGGCCAATTGGGCGTGGCGTTGCGCAGGAAGCCATACGCGACCAGGCAAGCGGCGAAAGTGGCCGTGTCAGCGATGATGAAGAGCCACATCGCCATCTTCTTTGCTGGAACCGAGAAGGCCGGTCCAGCAGTAAGATCCGTAGTCGGTCCTCCCATAGTCGCGTCGGCGTGACTCACAGTGCCTCCTGATCAACTCAGCTAGCTAGAGCTTCATCCACAGCAAGATGAGCAAATACAGCCAAAGCACATCCATGAAATGCCAGTAGAGCGAAGTCGCGTCCAGCGTGCTCTTGCGCAAAACGGATCGCTTCAACCTGGAAATGACACGAACCAGGCCGCCCAACCCGCCCATCACATGCAAGCCGTGCATCGCAGTCAGGACATAGAAGAAAGAACTATTAGGATTGGTTGCCAGATACAGGCCTTGGGAACGCAGTTGCAACCATGCCACATACTGGCCCGCCACAAAAAGCAGCCCCAGGGACAGAGTTATATAAAGCCAGCGCTCCGCGACGGAAATCGAGGTTCGTGCCCCGGCCATGAAGGCGCCGACGCGGCGGCGCGCAATTTCCAGGGTCACGCTGCTGGCCAAAAGCAGCAGAGTATTGAAGTAAAGGATGCGTGGCAGAGTGAGATGCCGCCAGTCCAACGCTGCGCCCTGACGAACGATTAGGGCGCTGGTGAACGCCGCAAACGTCATCGTGATCGACGCCAGCACGACCCAGATTCCGGTGGAGGCCGGAGGTGGCAAGTAGTCCTTTACTGCGCGCAGGTTTCCGTCGGCGGGAACGAGATTCCGGAAACCACCGCCATTTCCCGAGCCATTCGTCCGTTGCGAGGGATCGCGGTGCTCTTCGACTTTCGGCGGTTCGTGGACCGTGGTTGCCATAGCCTTAGGAGACCCCCGTTCTCATCGGTTACGCCTCGTCGTGTGCGTTCTTGATTTGCTCGGGGGAGGTCTGCATCACGTAGTCGCCGGCTGAGCCTTCCACGCCATACTGATAAGGATCGTGATAAACCACCGGCAGCTTGTCGCCGAAATTGTTGTGCGGCGGCGGTGTGGTTGGCGTGCTCCACTCCAGCGAAGTTGCTTCCCAGGGATTATCCGGCGCGATCTTTCCCCAAAAACGGCTGTGGACCAGGTTGTAAAGAAAAATTAGCTGGGCGAGCCCCGTCAAAAGAGCTGCCACGGTGATGAATCGATGCACCGGAATCAGCGGCTGCAGGTAATCGTCGACAAACGCCTGGTAGCGGCGGACATTACCGGCTATTCCCAGGTAGTGAAACGGCATGAAGATGCAGTAGGCGCCGACAAACGTGAGCCAGAAATGGATCTTCCCCAACGTCTCGTTCATCATGCGGCCAAACATCTTGGGAAACCAGAAATAGGTGCCGGCAAAGATTCCGAAGATGGCCGCAACCGCCATGACCAGGTGGAAGTGTCCCACCACAAAATATGTAGCGTGCAGCATGATGTCAATCGAGGGTTGCGCCAGGAAAAACCCGCTGACGCCGCCGCTGATAAACATGGAAACAAAGCCCAGGGCGAACAGGGAGGCAGTGTTGATCCGCAACTTTGCCCCGTAAAGACTGCCCAGCCAGATCAGCACCACGATCGTCGAAGGGATCGTGATAATGAGCGTGGGAAAGGAGAAAGCCAGCGAGGAAACCGGATTCATCCCGCTGACGAACATATGATGGCCATAGACCATGTAGCTGAGCACAGCAAGCGCTCCCATGGAGTAAACCAATACCCGATGGCTCAGCATCGGCTTGCGCATGTTGGCGATCAAAACGTGCGAGACAATACCCATGCCGGGTATGATCGCAATGTAGACCTCGGGATGTCCGAAGAACCAGAACAAGTGCTGCCACAAGAGCGTCGATCCGCCGGAGTGCGGTTGCAGTTGGTCATTGATCACCAGATTCGAAGGCACAAAGAAACTGGTTCCCGCCACGTGATCAAGAATCAGCAGAATGCACGCAGGCATCAGCACAGCAAAGGCCGTCAAGCCCATCACCGAAGTGATGAACCAGGCCCAGGCACTAAGCGGAAGCCGCCACATACTCATGCCCTTGGTTCGCATGTCCAGCGTAGTGGTGATGAAGTTCAACGAACCCAGCAATTGGCCAATGCAGAAAATGCCAATGGCGGCCGCCCACAGAATCACGCCCGTACCCTGTCCGGGGCCGGAGACGGATCCCACCGCGCTCAGCGGGGCATACTGCGTCCATCCGCCCAAGGTCGGACCGTCTCCCACGAAGAAGGACGACATCAGAACCAGGAACCCGACGAACGTGACCCAGAACGACATCATGTTGAAGTGTGGGAACGGCATGTCCTCGGCACCAACCTGGATGGGCAGGAAGTAGTTGCCAAAGGCTGCGAACGGCGCCGTGGTGAGCACAAAAAAGACCATGATGGTGGCATGCATGGTCATCAACTGGAGGTAATACTCGGGCGTCATGACGTTGCCCGGCGCACCGTTGGCCGAAAGGAAGTGCAGCCCGGGAATTGCGTAGTTCGTCCACCCGAGATGGATACGCATCAGCCAGGAAAGGACCATTCCTATCAGGACTGCAAGCAGTGCCAGCCCGTAGTACTGCTTGCCGATCACCTTGTGGTCGAGGCTGAAAACATGCTTCCGGATAAAGCTGGTCGGCGGCGCGTGGTGCGCTGCCTGTGCGTGTCCTGACACATCGTGCATTGACTCACCTCGAGCGGAGTGTCTTGCCCGCGCTAGAACTCCTTACCGGGCCGCTTATTGCAATGCCGCTTCCTTCTTCAGCCAGTTGTCAAAATCTTCCTGCGAATAGACCGACAAATACGCCTTCATGTTGTAATGCCCCAGGCCGCAGAGTTGAGTGCAGACGATCTCATATCGGCCAATCTGGGTCGCCGTAAAATGGATCGAGAGATCCAGCCCGGGGACAAAATCCTGCTGGACCCGCAAGGCCGGCACATAAAAGGAATGCCCAACGTCCTTCGCGTGCATCAGTAAATGAATTTCACGATTTACCGGAATCGCCATTTCCGCGGTCACGATGTCATCCTTCGAATCCTGGTCGTTGGTCTGATCAAGACCAAAGAAGTTCTCGTTGGCCTCGCTGATTTTATCCGGGTGAAGCGGACCAAATTTTCCATCGGGTCCGGGATAGCGGAAGTAGAACGCGAACTGCCCGGCTTGCACCTGAACCGGGATGGAATCCGCGGAGGGCGGAGTGAAATATGCGTTTGCCCAAGCTTTGACTCCGAAAACGCCTAAAGCCAGAACCTCTGTTCCCACCAGCAGGAAAGCTGCCCAAACCATAGCTTTAGCGCCGCCCGGGAAGGTCTTGATCTTTTCTCCCGGCTTTGATTGGGAGAATTTCCAGATGAACAATGCCAGCAGGATCTGCGAGGCCAGGAACGAGATGCCCGCCTCAGCCATAGTTTCCGACATTTGTTCATCGATCAGCTTCCCATTCATCGAGACGTCGGCCGGTGCCTCCCAAGTGTGTCGAATGATGGGAATCGCCGAAAGAATCGCAATTACGATGATGGTCGCCGCAAAGAATTTCCCCATTTTGCCCTCGCCTTATGCTTCTTCAGTTCACCTGCACAGCTCAGCTTGCGAGACAACCGCGGTGACCATGCGCACTAAGCCACTGCTGAAGGCGAGCTGCCAAATGACTTGACCGCGCTGGCCTCGTCCGTGTGAATATCGAACACAGCTGACAGCCGAGTCATCTCCAGCAGGTCATGGACGCGCTTGTTCAGGTTGGCGAGTTTCAACTGCCCACCCTGGTTGCGAATCGTGGTGTGAGCTTTAACCAATTCTCCGATACCTGAGCTGTCGATGTAGTGGACTTCCGCCAGATTCAAGACGATCGATTTCTGACCTTTCTCCGCGAAATCTCGAACAATCTCGCGAAGAATCACGTTGCCTTCGCCCACCGTAATTCTTCCGCTGATGTCCAGAATGGTCACACTGCCCACTTGCCGGGTTGCGGTTTGCATCTTCACCGGCGTGCGCCCCTGCATTCCGAGTCCACGCCGGTCCAGGACTTCGCACGCTGCAGAGGCCAGCGGCTGCGATTCGGTGCGAACCACAATCAGGGAACGTCCTTCCTTGAGTACTTCTCGGAAGAACGTGACGTCTTCCGATGACTTTTCGCTCGCCGGCTTCGGGGCGTTGGCGTCGTGCGCGGCGGCCGAGCCGACGGTGGCTCCTGCTCCTGCCCCCGCAAGCCCAAGAAGCGCGGCGGCGCCGAACCCCAGCGCAAATACCGTCCCGATCCCGGGAAGAAGCAGGCTTGCGGCTACCACGCCGGTGGTCATTCCGGCTGCTCCTCCTACGAAGCCTCCTACGTAGGCCCCGAACTCTTTCGCGATGGTCTTGGCCTCACTTTCGGAGCGCGTCAAGAAAACGATGGATTCCTCAGGCACACCCCGCTGCCGCAACTCCTTAACGGCTTCCTCCGCATGATCCCGGGAGGTGAATACTCCGATCGCAGTTTCCATACGCCCTCCTGCCGCCAGCTCTGATTTGGCGCTCAAGGCTGGTCTACTGCCAGCCCGCTGCACGCCAAGCTGGGCGTACCCTCTGCTTCCACAGCCTCGCTTTGCGCGGTGAACAAAGGCCGACCGCGCCTCCTCATTTTGCCTTGAAGGTGAAGTCCGCCGTCCCGGGTTTGCCCGCTGCGACGGTCACTTTCTGGGTTTGGGTTCCATACTCCTCTTGCCATGCGGTCACCGTGTAGTTCCCCGGAGGCACGCCGTTAATCGTGTACGAACCGTTACTGTCAGTAGTCGCGTATGGACCCTTCACCACCACGAAATAGCCGTGCATCCAGGGGTGAATATTGCACTTCACCGGAATTGCAACTTCCTCGACTTTCCAGCTGGTTTCGATCGGTGGAGCTCCCGGCGGCTGAGACTTGTTCCAGGGGATATTGCCTTTCAACGCATCCGGGAGGGGATGAATGTTGTGAGTGGTCTGATCGCTGGTGACCACTTTGAATTTCTGGTTGACGTCCATCGCCAACACATGCGGGGTGTACATGCAATTCTTCTGGTCGAACACGGGCTCCGACGAGGGGACCTCGTTCGCTTGACCCGCGCTCAAACCTTCCGAAATGTACAGCACTACATTCTCCAAGCCCCCGCCCGAGCCCACCACCACATTTTCCAGGTGGGCAGGACTATTTTCGTGTTGCTTCACGCAATATGGGTCCTTCGACATGTCGATGCCCTTCATGCGAGGAGCCGCACCGTCGAGCTTGACTGTGCCAGTAATTTTTCCCTCGGCGGCCGCACTCACGCTTCGTGTCGAATACAAGAGACCCAGTGAAACTATGAGGAGCACTGACGCCAAGGCTGTAAATTTATAGCCAGCTTTCATCGGTTTCTCCTGAGATTTAAACGTTGTGATCGTCGCCCCTATTGCGAGGCCGGCGATGCCTGCGCAGCATTCCCCGGTACCGGCTTCAGCCCAAGTTGTTTGGCGATCTCCTTTTCCTTGCTGTTCTGGGGTTCAAGGGCTCGCAAATAGAACACCAGTTCCCAAGCTTCGTCCGGTTTAATGTTGTCGGCGAAAGAAGGCATGGGCGTCCCATCCAGGCCGGTCATGAAAATTCTGTAGAGGTCCTGGTCGGTGTCACCGCACTTGGGCCGCGCTCCTTCGGTGAAGTTGTAGGCCAAAATCGGACGATTCAGGTCGTCCGTGAGGGTTGACGCCGAAGGCCCGTTCGCCTGGCCTGTTACCCCGTGGCACTTCCAGCACTCTACCCGCTGAAACACCTCGCGCCCCGCTTTGATTCTGTCGGCGGTTACTTCCGGCTCTGGAGGAATCTGAATCGGCGTTCCCGCCTTTTCGTGTTGCCAACGTGGGGAGAAATGTTTAATCCACGCCACCAGATCCACGCGCATTTGTTTGGTGAAAGTATTCCACGGAGGCATGTTTGAGCGATCCAAGCCTCGGGCGATGGTGTCGAAAAGGTCCTGATCCGTCGGCAACGTGCCCGTGGGTGTGGAGCGGCATTTGAAGATGGCCAACTGGAAGTCGCGCGGTTTGGGGTCGAGCCACATGGCATTCTCGCCATTGCCATCTCCCAGGTCGCCGTGACAACCAACACAATAACGGCGGTAATCCATCGCAGCCGCGGGGGCGTGGCCAGTCAGGTTCCCGACATGGCTTTCAATTCCCAACCATTGTTGTTGCTGGTATTCCGTTAGCTGAGCCTTGCAGATTGAAGGTGACGCCAGAACCGCACCTGCGATCACCAACAGTGGCCATCTGAGTAATCGTGTGTTCATGGGCATCCCTTTCTAGAAATCGAAATCGAAACCGAGCAATAAACTGCTGCTGGTCAAATCGGAGCCATCCGGCGCCAAGCCTTTTTCACGTACCCAAGAGTATTCGTTGTGCCACGCGAAGCCGGCGCGGCTCGTCATGATCGGATAGTAGCGAAACCCGAAAGTGTACATATCGAGGTTGCCCATGTTGGAGGGGTTGGTGGTTAACGCTTGCTGCGACACTCGCTCCCACTCGGAACGCTGGATGAAGATCAGCTGCGGGCTGTAGACATAATGAGTTTCCAGGAGGTATCCGTTCCAGGTTGGGGCACGCGCCGTTGCAGGAAGGGTGCACGCCCCGGGCACGCAGTTAGGGCCGATTCCGGATGTTCCGTTGCTGGGGTTGGTTGCATTGCCGTAACCCTGACCAAACCATACGTTATCCCAGCCATGTTGGGTCACGACTTGGAAGTCCAGCTTGCCGAAATAGAACTGTCCGACAAAGCCTTCGCGGTGGAAGCTCTTGCTTTGTGTTCCCGTGCCTGGAATCGGCACGCCTCCACTGGTGAGGAACGAGATCGGGGCCGACCCTACCATGGCGTAGAACCCCACCCTTTGCGCCCCGAGCTTGCCGGCGTCAAACGCCTGACTGGCCGCGAAAAATCCCGAGTACGAGTTAGTGCCTGCAGCCAAGTTCACGTTGCCGTCGCTACTGCTCAATAGGGCGGCAGAAACGCGGGTACGGTCATTGTAAGAGTGGCCCATGTACTCAAGACCTAGCTGGTTGTCTCCAATCTGACCATAGATATTTGCGTCCCCAGGGGGCGTAAAGTGATAGGTCTCGTACACCCCCGAAATTGAGGTAAGGGTGAGAATTCTCTTTTCGGAAAGCAGATTGTCGAGTTCGAACTTACCCAGCTTCACGTTGAACCAGGAGCTGCCCGCCAGGTTATCCAGCCGTCCCATCACAGTTTCAAAGTGAAAAGAGCCGGTGGCATCGGACGAAGGCAGCACATAAAACGAGATGTTCTTGTCCAACGTGCCGCCGGTGTGGAAGTCCAAGCCGCTCAGGTCAAACCCGTGGGACGTCACCTGCGCCAGGCCAGCGTTCTGGCCCGCTGCGGTATCGACGGAGACCTTGTCGGTGCTGTCCCGATGCCAGAAGGGAATGATGCGGAAGGTGACCGGCCAATAGCCGTTGTTTTGCCAGATGGGAGAATCCCGATCGTTCATAAGCTGGTAGCCGTTGTCCTTGAACTTCTGCCCAAAGAAATTCAGCATCGGCCAGGCTTCATGGCAAGCCGAGCAGCGCAAACCATATTTTCGGGCGAAGGCGGGAAGGGCATTAGCATTCTGACTGGAGGCGACGACAAACAGCGCAACAACTACCGCCAACAAGCCACCTGCCAGGCTCCTCTTGCAAGAACTCATGGAGTCCTCCTGGTGCAAAATCGGTCCAAAACCAAAGGTCCAAAACCGAAAATCAACAAGGGCACGGCGACAAGAAGGAAACGGTTTTTAACTCGTGTCGCGTCGTGAGTGACAGATCAGAAAAAACTTACCCACGACCGCATCAGCAGTAAATACAGTAAGCACTGTATCTCCTCTTTTGTTCTGCACAGTTTCCATACCCTCAAAACTGTGGCCGCTTCAGAACTTGGCTGTTACTGCTGTGACGAATAATGCACCCACGCTATGTAGACGCAGTTACTATCATCGGAAAAATTGTGGGTCAAGAAAAATGTGAAGGTTGGGAGCGAAGATGAACAAATTGTCATCTTCAGCAAAGGGCTCGCAATGACTACTACTACTACTGACCCCGTCATGAACAAATTGTCATCTCCTGGAAAAGATCCAGAAATGTTTCGCAGGTATCGTAACTGGTTGCGTGTCTCAGCTCAGGGGTAAAGTCCCCCCGAGTCGGAGGGGCGGTCGAAGGTGGCCGTTATTGCGGATCAACCTTTGCGCGGGGATGCAACCTGAGGAGGGTATTTGTGCGCGATAATTCCGGGCATCTTCTTCCCTTAGCCCTTCTACTTCAGCTGTTTGCGGTCGCTCCGTGTCTTATCGCTCAAACCGGTCAAATGGGTACACTTGGTGGCACCATCAAAGGTGCGTCCGGGCAAGTGGTCGCCAATGCCACGGTCACTGTCATCGGCGAAGGTATCGGCCAGATCCGAAACACGACCACAGGGACGACGGGCTCTTACAAGTTCGAGAACCTTTCCGCAGGTACCTACAAGGTGAGGTTTGAGGCTCCGGGATGGAAGACGGTTGAGATTCCTGAGGTGAGGGTTAAGGGGACGGAGACCACGGTTCTGGATCAAACGCTCGAGGCCACTGGAATCCAGGACAAAGCGAAGACAGGAGAACAGGAGAGTCTGCCCAATGCCCCTTCCAGCAGTCCGACAGGCCCTTCTCTGGGGGATTTGGGCTTCCCTCCGGATCAGATCCAGGGGAATGCAAAGGAGCAGGCCCTGCTTGACAAGCGAACCCATATGCTGAAGATCCATCAACGTATGGGGCTGATTACAGCCATCCCGTTGCTGGCCACCCTAGCCACTTCTATCAACGCCGGCGGCAAGAGCACGAGCACGACCGACCGCACTGTGCACTTGGCTCTCGGTGCGGTGACCGGAGACTTATACTTCATTACGGCCTATTACGCGATTCGCGCGCCCCGGGTGCCCGGAACCGAAACCCGCGGGCCGATTCGAGTACACAAGGTTCTGGCCTGGATTCACGGCCCGGGGATGATTCTGACTCCGATCCTTGGAGCACTGGCTTACAACCAAAAAAGTAACGGTGAAAAGGTCCACGGGATCGCCTCTGCACATGCGCCCGTGGCCATTGTTACTGCCGGAGCCTTTGGGGCCGCGCTTGTGGCTGTATCGTTTAAGTTCTGAGTTATGAACAAGAAAATCCTGATGGCGCTTTGGCTTCTGGTGCTTCCGCGGCTGGCCGCAGCCGAGGGTCAGTGGGTTCTGGAGCAAAGCACTCTCAGCTATTCTGTCTCTCACCCGCTACATCAGACCGAGGGCGTCAGCCATGCCGCTCGAGGCAAAGGCGTTTGCCACGCCGGACAATGCGATTTCCTGATCGCCGTGCCCGTGAAGTCGTTTGATTCCGGAGACAGTAACCGCGATCTGCATATGCTGCAAGTCACGCGCGGCGCCGAGTTTCCTATGGTCACGCTGCGCACTCGACTGCCTGAGACGGCAGGGAGTTTATCCACTATTCATGCTGACCTGCAGATCGAATTCGCGGGCCAAACCGCACAATTCAACCAAGTTCCATTGCAAATCGTCATGCAAGGCAAGGAAGCGCGGATCACAGGAACAATTCCCACCAAGCTCTCCGACTTCAAAATCGAACCCCCGACGCTGCTGACGCTTCCGGTTAAGAATGAAATTCCCGTGCATCTCGAAATGACCTGGCGTCAGCAGTGAATCGGAGGCCACAGTCCTTCTTCTGATAAGGTAAGCTATTCTCACCATTGGGGAATGGGTTTGGCTTAAGGGCCTTCAAGGCTTGCGTTCAGGCACCCTATTTCCTCGACCCCAGCTTGGGGTGTAGAGTCTTTTGAGTCGGTGGGAGGAATCTCCTATGCGATTACTGTTGGTGGAAGACGATATATCCATTCAGCAGTTCCTCAAGCGGGCCCTGGTGGAAGCTGGATACCAGGTGGATGCGGCCAGCAACGCGAAAGCCGGCGAGGCCGCGGCACTGGAGGGCATTCACGATGCCTTCATCATTGATCTTGGCCTTCCGGACCTGGATGGCTTGGATCTGATTGCCCGCTGCCGTGCGCAAGGCAGTTCAGCGCCGGTTCTAATCCTTTCTGCCCGGCGTTCGGTGGACGAGCGCGTGCGCGGACTCGATCAGGGCGGAGATGACTACCTTACGAAGCCGTTCGCACTTCCGGAGCTGTTGGCGAGACTGAGAAATCTGCTGCGCAGGTCTCAGGTGCAACACCATGAATCGGTGCGTCTGCAGGCTGCGGACCTGCGCCTCGACCTGGTGCGCCGGGAAGCGCGGCGCGGCGATCGTTTGCTGCAATTGACTCCGCAGGAGTTCTCGCTCCTTGAGTATCTTTGCCGGAATGAGGGCCGCGTGGTGACCCGCACTATGATTTTGGACCACGTTTGGCGAATGCGGATTGACCCTGCCACCAACGTCGTGGATGTCCATATTTATCGTTTGCGGAGTAAAGTAGACGACCACACACCCCGACCGCTGATCCACACCATTCGTGGTGTAGGCTACGTCCTCAAACATGCCTAACACTCTGCGCGCTACCGCGGCCTGGCGGATTTCGATCTGGACGACTCTCGCCTTTGGCCTGGGAACCGCAGTCGCCTTCTCCGTGGTGTATTTGCTTGTCGCTCAAGGCATTCACGAGCGCAGTGACACCTGGCTCACCGGCGAAGCCGAAGTTCTGGCCAAGGTGTCGGCCGATACTCCCCGCGATCGCCTGTACAAAAGGGCGGTCGGCGAGGTTGCCGAGTTAGCAACTCAGGAGGTTCCAGATGAGCGCAATGCCCGCGGCGAAAGGCTGAATTCCGTTTTCTTTCTCGCAATTGACCCCACCAACAGTGACTCTCCTTTGTGGGTAGGACCGGGCTCTAAAGACCCATTCGTCGCTGCGATTCAAAAGGCGAAACTCGTTGCCAGCGCTCCCAGGTCCATCGCCGTCGCCGGCTGGCGGGACACTTTCCGGGTCGTTGTCCGCGTAGAAGACGGTAGAACGGTCTACCTGGGACTTTCCGATCGTGGCGCCAAGCATCTGTTGTACACCTTGGCCGGACGATTTCTCATGGTGTGGGGGGCGATGTTCGTACTGGGCTTCCTTATTTCATACTGGAGCGCCCGCCGCACCCTGCGCCGGGTCGAACGTATTACAGAAGCGGTCGCCCGAATGGGCACCCGGGATCTGAGCGAACGATTGCCTGAGCCTGTGAACTCGGATGAGATCTCGCGACTGGCTAAGACGTTCAACTATATGTTGGACAGGGTTCAATCCTCGGTAAATCAGCTGCGCACGGTTACCGGCGGAGTCGCGCACGACGTGAAAAGCCCGATAACTTTGATTCGGGGCACGCTCGAGGCCGCCTTGTGTGACGAGAAGAACGAGAGGTGGCGTGAGTCGGTTGGCGAAGCCATCGAAGGCCTGGACAGGCTGTTGCAGTTGCTGAACACCACGCTGGACCTCGCAGAGGCGGAGGCAGGAGCACTTCATATTGAGCGCGGTCCGGTTGACTTCTCAGGGGTTGTGAGACAGCTACTCGATGTCTATCACCCAGCTATGGCTGAGCGTCATCACCAAGTGACAACCGACCTGGAACCGCACGTGGTCGTGGATGCCGACCTGCCTCTATTGAATCGGGTGCTAATCAATTTGCTTGAGAACGAATTGACACACTTGCCCGATGCCTGCCAGATAGTCGTTCGATTACGCTCCCGCCAGGGTTCAGCCGAGCTGGTGATCGAAGACAACGGTCCTGGATTCCCACCGGATATTGGCCGCCCCACGTTCAAGCGCTTCGTGAAAGGAAAGCACTCTCCCGGGCACGGTCTCGGACTTGCCTTTGTGGATGCAGTTGCGCGGGCACACGGCGGTCAGGCCAAGATCTCGGATCGCGTGGGAGGGGGCGCGGTCATTACACTGTCGCTTCCGGTAAGCGTGCTCCAGGCGGCATGAACTCCAAGACTGTGGTGTCCATGAGGTCGCGGAGACTTACGAGTCCGAGATGGAAAAGAGTTCTCCCACTAGGGCTCTGTATTGTGCTGTGCGGATGCAAGGCGCGGCGAGGCAACCCAGCGCCCGCCATTGAATTCACCAAGATACCACCAGCAGCGCAAGGCGGCCGCGAAAGAGTTGATACCATCGCGGGCCGTGTTACTGGTGTGCGGACGGGTCAACGGATCGTAGTGTACGCGAGAAGCGGACCGTGGTGGGTCCAGCCGTGGCCCGACAACCCTCTCATTCCTATTCAGGCAGATTCGACCTGGAGTACGCCTACCCACCTTGGTTTTGAGTACGCTGCACTATTGGTTGAACCTCGGTATCAGCCACCTCCTACCATGGATGTGGCCCCTAGCCAGGGGGGTTCTGTCGTCGCGGTCGCGATCGTCAAGGGAGTCGGCGACCCCCAGTTTGCGCCCACCAGGCCGCTTCACTTCAGCGGATACGATTGGGAGGTTCGCACAATCGCGAGCGACCGCGGAGGATTGAACAATTTATACGATGGTGATAACGCCTGGACGGATGCGAGCGGAGCCCTGCATCTCCGCATCAAGAAAAAAGCGGATAGGTGGTCATGCGCGGAAGTGGTGCTCACACGAAGTCTGGGGTACGGAACCTACGTTTGGACGGTGAGGGATATTTCCAAGTTAGAGCCCGCCATTGTTCTGAGTATGAATACGTTCGACGACTGGGGAGGAGACCAGCATTATCGCGAATTGGACGTCGAGATCAGCCGCTGGGGCGACGCGGCCAGCAAAAACAACGCGCAATATGGCATTCAGCCTTTCTACGTCCCGGGCAACGTGGCTCTCTTTGCCGCTCCCTCCGGCACCCTGACTCATTCGATGCATTGGGAATCTGGACGGGCAAGCTTCAAAACCGTCCGAGGATCTTCCATGCGAACGGGAGCACCTGTCGTGTCCGAGCATGTCTTCACTGCGGGAGTGCCTACGCCGGGCCAGGAAAGGGTACAACTATTTTTCTACATCGTCGCCAGCGACAAGAGCCCTCTGCAAAAAGACAGCGAGGTCGTGATTGAGAAGTTCGAATACCTCCCATGATAGGCGAATCTAGTGGCAGGCCTACCCGGCACCGAATTGACGGGGCTAGCCGGGTGGCCTAACATCGCGACTAATGTCGCGGCCATCGTCAATTCTCGGCAAAACCCTGGGACACCGGTCCAGTGATTGGCAAAGCCATCTCAATTAAGGAACCGTTAGCGATGCCGTGGCGGTGTGAACGATGCTCCCACTACTTGCCCTAAGTGTCACTGTGTAGTTGGTTGCACTGCTTGGTCCGCCGCCCCCGCAACTCAATATCGATAGGGCAAAAGCGATCGCGATAAGCGCGCAACAAGCGCGCTTGCGCGTTCCGGCCCGTAATAAAACTCCGGCGAGCAGCAGCAGCGTCGTCGCCCAGCCCAGTGCAGCTAGGAGCGCCTGCCCGTTTGAGCCGACCATGCTCATTGATACTGCCGTCGTGTGGATGGTTATCGTTGCGGTTGCGCTGTGCTGTGTAGGGCCGATTGACACCGTCGCAGGAGAGACCGAACAGGTCGGTGTGCCAGTTCCAGTACTGGGCGATACCGAGCAGGTGAGACTCACAGTCCCTGCAAAACTGCTTACGCCGGTAATCGTAGCCGTCGTCGTTGTGCTTTGACCAGCTGCCGAAATCGAGATCGCGTTAGGAGTCAATGAGGTCATAAAATCAGGCGGTGTGGTATTCAGGAGTATGAAAACACCGCCGAACGGATAGTCAATGATCGCAGCAAACGGAGACAGGCTAACAGCGATGTCCGCACGCGAGTCCCGATTAAAATCGCTGATCGCAATGAGCGTGAGGCCAAATACTGAGCTGGCAATTTTGATAGGAACTCCGAAGGTGCCGTCCCCGTTCCCAAGCAGCACGTCAAGCTCTGCAGTACCAGGACCAACCTGAGGCGGCCTGGTCAAAACCAGGTCTGGCTTGCCGTCGCCATTGATATCACCGATCAGAGTTACCCCAGTCACGTTGAGAGCGGGCAGAGCATGGAAGGTGCCATCGCCATTTCCAAGAAAGACCTGGGTCTGGCCAGGCATTGATGCGACCAGGTCCAGTTTGCCGTCTCCATTGAGGTCGGCAGTAGCGAGTCGAATCGTGGAGCTCGAGGAAATGAAAACCGTGGGCTGAAAGGTTCCGTCTCCGTTCCCTTTCAAAATGCCGATTCCAGCCGAACTGGCGGCCGCCAAGTCAAGCTTCCCGTCGCCATCAAAGTCACCGCTAACTATATTCCCCGGGTTCGTGCCCGCGACCAACGGAGACGCGAATGTCCCGTCACCATTGCCGAAGAAAATGAGCAGCGAACCGGGTCCGCTGTTGTCTTGAGGAGCCTCCGTTACGGCCACGTCAATTTTCTTGTCTCCGTTGAAATCTCCCGTCACGAGCGCACCGGGCACACCACTGCCACCCGGGGAATTTAGGGGTGACCCGAAAGTTCCGTCGCCAGCGCCCAGCATTGCAGTTATGCTCCAGCTGGCCGAAGGGGGTGCCGTTATACCGACTAGATCAAGATTGCCGTCGGAAGTGAGATCCGTCGTCGCGATAAAAACAAACGTCTGCGGGAGATTGTAGGTGTGCGCAGGGAACAGCGTTCCGCTTCCGTTGCCGAGGGCTACAAGGAGACCTGCCCCGGTTTGTATGGCCATGTCGGGATTCCCGTCTTTATTGAAATCCCCGACGACGCCGCCAAAGACGTCATCATTGAAGGCCAAGGCCGGAGGACCCGCAAAAGTGCCGTTGTTCACGCCCAACAAAATCGAACTGTCCATGGCTATGTCGGGTATGCCGTCATTGTTGAAATCCGCAATAACGATGTCGCTCGAGCCACTCCCATCCAAGTGCAGCAGGTAATCACGCTGACGAATGAAGGTACCGTCTCCGACGCCTAAGAAAACGCTTGCGAAAGGAGACCCGCGCACCGGGTAGGTGTTCTGAATAATAAGGTCGAGTTTGCCGTCGCCGTTAATATCGTGAAGGGCGACCGGGCCCGAGAAGGGCAGCGGATTCGTCGGGACCTGGAATGTACCGTCCCCATTTCCGAGTTGGACGTAATCCTGTGGCGCTTGCAGTATATTCGCAGGTGAGATCTCAACAACCAGGTCAATCTTGCCATCGCCGTTGAGATCGCCTGCGGCCAGAATAGTCCCGCCGCTCGAAATAATAGGGGTCTGGAACGTCCCGTCTCCATTGCCTAACAGGACCGATAGGAAGCCTCCGCATCCAACCACAAGATCCAGATTGCCATCGCCATTAACATCCACTGGGAGGACCGTTGAGGGAGGATTTGTTCCCGTCCCATACAGAGTTGGGGAACCGAAGGTGCCGTCTCCATGGCCAAGCAGGACGAAAACACTATTCCCCACCACGCCAACAAGATCCGCTTTGCCATCTTTGTTTATGTCCGCGGTCTTCAAATCGAAACCGGAAAGTGAGGTTCCCATATTAATGGGCGGCAGGACATGAAACGTGCCGTCGCCATTACCCAGGAGAATAGTAATGAGAAAAGCGAGACCAAGAGTTGGCGAACTCACAATTGCCAAATCGGGCTTACCGTCATTATTGAAATCCGCTGTGACAACGGGTGACCCCGTCACGCTCAGAGGTAGGGGCGCTTGGAATGTACCGTCTCCATTTCCGAGCAGCACTGAATTTCCTGTTGCTATATCGAGCTTGCCGTCGTTGTTGAAATCAGCAGCCACAAGATTGGGGCCGCCGGGGAAGGTGAGAGCTTGGAAAAACTGCACCTGAGCCTGGGCCTTCAGCAAAGTGGACGGGAAGAAAAAAATTAAGACAGACGAGAGAACTAGCTTACTTCTAAATGGGGATGAGTGCCTGGCGCTCCTTAAGGGCCGTTGCACGTCCTCGCCCGAAGCCACTATCGTACTCACCACGATTCCACACTCCATTCAAGGATATATCACGGCGAGAATAAACCGCGATAAATCAGGCATGATTGATAGTGACGTGGAGGCCTGGGTTGCAGAAGCTTGGAGAGTTTCGCAGGAATGTCCCCTCACACTCCGGCGCTCCCTTTGACCCTAATGGTGGGGCACTAACCCCTCTCCTCTCTCTCACCCCGGCACCGAATTGACGGGGCTAGCCGGGTGGCCTAACATCGCGACTAATGTCGCGGCCTTCGTCTATTCTCGGCAAGACCCTGGGACACTATCGTGTCCTGGAGCTGATCGGCGCAGGCGGAATGGGGGAAGTCTATCGGGCGCGGGACGCCCGTCTCGACCGGGATGTCGCCCTCAAAATTCTGCCTCCGGCCTTCTGTCAAGATGAAGAGCGCCTGCGTCGTTTCGGATTGGAAGCACGGGCTGCCGCTGCCCTTAACCATCCCAACATTCTGGCAATCTTCGACATCGGCGTTGAAGACGGCTCACCATACATTGTGTCTGAACTCCTCGATGGAGTCAGCCTGAGGAATCGGCTGCTGGACGGTGCCCTGTCGCCGAGGCTGGCTGTCGACTACGCCTTGCAGATTGTGCGCGGTCTGGCGGCGGCTCACGAAAAGGGCATTGTCCATCGCGACCTCAAGCCCGAAAACCTGTTCGTGACCAGAGATAGCCGGATCAAGATTCTCGACTTTGGGCTGGCGAAACTCACCCAGCCGGATCCGCTGCGTTCTGGCTCAGACGTCGCGACCCTGGCAACCACGACGAACGTGATCGTGGGTACGGTGGGTTACATGTCGCCGGAGCAACTGCGTGCCCAGAAAGTGGACCACCGTAGCGACATCTTTAGTTTTGGCGCGGTCTTCTACGAGATGCTTTGTGGACGCCATGCCTTCACCGGCGAATCCAACGCCGACACCATGATCTCCATCTTGAAGGAAGACCCGCTCCATCTGCCCGGGACAGGTCCGGTGATTTCCCCGGCGATGGAAGGGATCGTACGCCATTGCCTGGAAAAGGATCCCGGAGCGCGTTTCCAGTCCGCCCATGATCTAGGGTTTGCCTTGGAAGCGGTAAGCACCGGGACGGGGGTTTCCGGAATTGCGCTCCCTCCACCTCCAAAGCCGGAGGCAACAAGCAACCGCAAGGTCCTCCGCTGGGTGCTAGGGGCGTTGGCGCTGCTGGGCGTCTTGGGCCTGGGAACATGGGTTGGACTAAGCAACCGGCACCAGAGTCTCCCCAGCTACCACCAGCTCACTTTTCGTCGCGGCACCATCTGGTCGGCGAGATTTGCCTCTGACGCACATACCATTGTTTACAGCGCCACCTGGAATGGTAATCCGCTGAGCGTTTTCTCCACGCTGCCTGAAAGCCCGGAATCACGTTCGCTGGGGCTTGCCGATGCCGATGTGCTGTCTGTCTCTGGGAGCGGGGAAATGGCAGTGTTGCTGCACGCGGTTGCGCAGAGCCATTTCATCAGTCAAGGCACTCTAGCGCGAGTGCCGCTAGGCGGCGGAACGCCACGAGAAGTTCTGGACGATGTGCAACAGGCCGACTGGTCTCCGGACGGCTCAAGTCTGGCAGTGGTCCATCTGGTTGGTGAACGGTCTCGTTTGGAATATCCCATCGGCAAAACGCTATACGAAACCTCGGGATGGATCGGCTATCCCCGCATCTCTCCGCAGGGTGATCGCATTGCGTTCATGGAACACGATGTGCCAGACGACGATCGTGGATGGATTTCACTCATGGACCTGGCAGGAAAGAAGACCCGGCTGACCGGAGAGTGGGCAAGCGAGGAGGGTCTGGCCTGGTCCCGCGACGGCAACGAGGTGTGGTTCACCGGCAGCAAGGGCGGAGAGCCTTACGCCCTGCATGCGGTCACGCTCAGCGGGAAGGAGCGGGTGGTGGCCCGGGTCCCGACCTACTTGATGGTCCATGACATTGCTCGCGACGGCTCCGTTCTCATGACCAGCTACACTTACTCCACTCCGGTCGTCGCTTTAGTTCCGGGGCGAACCCAAGAGCGCGATCTTACGTCTCTGGATGGCGTGCACTTGTACGATCTATCCAACGACGGTCAGACCTTTGTTATGCAGTACTACGGCGAAGGCAGCGGGCCGAACTACATTTCTTATCTCGGCAGGACAGACGGGTCGTCTCCCGTTCGCCTGGGTGAAGGAGCGGGGATCGCGTTGTCGCCCGACGGCAAATGGGTGCTGGCGGCGCTTAATTTTCCCCACCGCCAGACCGTGCTTCTCCCCACCGGCCCCGGGCCAATACGCAATCTGGAACATCCTGGAATCGAGGATCTTGGGGACGGGGGCTGGATGCCCGACAGTAAAGAGGTACTTTTTACCGGGCGCGAAGCGGGGAAGTCTCCGCGCTGTTACCTGCAGAATATTGACGGCGGCGCAGCCCGCCCGGTCACGCCAGAGGGGATTACTGGGGCTAGCGTGCGCATCCTGGTAGCGCCAGACGGCAAGAGCTTCCTGGCGACCAATGCTGCGGGCAAGCGTCTACTCTTTCCAATCGGCGGAGGCGAAGCCCGGGAAATCCAGGGACTGGGCCCTGCGGACCACGTGATTCGCTGGGCCGTCGACGGACATAAGCTGTACTTCTACCGTCTCGAAGAAGACATCAGGATCTACCTGCTCGATCCGGCCACCGGGCACAGTGAGCTCGTGCGGGAGTTCGCGCC
Source organism: uncultured Acidobacteriota bacterium (assembly GCA_963759395.1). Lineage (GTDB taxonomy): Bacteria > Acidobacteriota > Terriglobia > Terriglobales > Acidobacteriaceae > CAVWZH01. The sequence continues at coordinate 323,230 of CAVWZH010000011.1, forward strand.
GTCTGACCCGGCCGGCATACTAGGCAGTCCCAGGGTTCTACTGTCTGCCGATGGTAAGTGGTGCGTCTACAGCTTCGGACGCTATCTTTCTCAGCTCTATCTGGTTACAGGCTTGACTTAGTCGGCCCTATCCATCTTTTTGTGCCTAGTCAACTCCCCCTTGCATCAACGGGCGGTTCGCTATAAACTTCGCGGTCTCAAGCGCCAGACTAGGTCCCGCGGCCATTGGAACATCAAGCAAAACAAGATTTGCAAGAAGAAAGGACCTCTCCCCTCATGACCACACAAGAGCGACAGATGGAGGCAGCGAAACTTCGCCTTAGATTTCAGATGAACGGCCGTTTGCGCCTCGAATCTCTAGCCGCGCTCTCCAAAGTTTTTCGCGAAAACGGTGAACCCATTCGAGAGGAATTGTTGGGGTCGATGGTGTTTGCCGTTCCGGAAGAATTGCTGGGACCGGCCGATCCGAACGCCCAAGCTCAGTTATGGGATACAGCCAAGCTGAGCGTTGCTCCAGCTACGCCGGGCAATCCGCCGACGGGCGGTGCTCCCGCCACGCCGGGTAAGCCACCGACGGGCGGCGCTCCCGCGACGCCGGGCAATAAGCCGCCGCTGGGCGGCGCGCCTGCTACTCCGGGTGGTAAGCCACCCGCGGGCCACGCCCCGGCTACCCCAGGCAAGCCTCCGGCGCGGCCCAAGGATCGCCGGTAAGACACAGCGGTCATTTCGAATCCTTCGACGGCTTGCTGCGTTTCCGCGCGCAAGCCCGGTTGCGCGTGTGTGCCATGCTGACAGCTCACTACTCCCGGGAAGCGCACGGCGTCTTTGCCATGCCGCTTTATACTTCGCGACGGTGTGCCGCGCTGACTGCGCGTGTGCGCCGATCCCGGCAATGGAGTGACGCCGAGGTTCTAAGGCGCGAGCAGGAAGGTGTACAGTCCGCTCCCGACCCCGCAGCCCGAGCCGCGCGGGTTTTGCTAGGCGCCCTCGCTGCCGAAATGGAGCGCGATTTTGAGGGAAAGATTCACAGCATCGTCGGGCCGCTGATCAATAAGATTTGGGACGTAGATTTGCTGGAGTGCCAGGGAACACAACTCGTCCGCTATAAGCCGGGTGGACACTACGTGCCGCATACCGACGCCGGCCCGGACGAATTTGAAAATCGCTACTTCACGGTGTTGTGCTATTTGAACCACGATTTTGTGGGCGGCAAAACCAGCTTTCCTTCGCTCGACTATTCCGCCACGCCCCAGGCCGGCAAAGCCATCATTTTCCCTTCAACTTATCTGCACTGCGCGGAACCCGTAGTAAGTGGAGAGAAGCTCATCCTGCTGAGTTGGGTATGCGGTCCCATCCCGCTGCGTTGGATTTAGACCCGACTTCTAGATTTCACTTTGTACAGAGCACGCAATCGTTGTAGAAAACCCGCGCTTCATTTATCTGGCGAAAAACCTCATGCACCACCGTGCCTTTCTTGGCCTCGAAGGGTGGGTGCCAGACACTTATTTATGTCGGGCCGGTGAAGAAACTGGCGCTTGTCCCAGGCTTTATCGCCGTCACTGTAGTGGACTATATCCTGCCGCCGTCTGGCATAAGGGCGAGCGTTGGTGTCGACCTGGCGAGTTACGCGAAGCTTTAAACCCAGTTTCAGTGATGCCAGCCCGAAGGCATACATAATGTCCATCCACATCTCGCGGAATCCGCGCTGAGGAAACGCGTCCACTGCCTCCAGCCACGCTTCCGCCAGCGGACGGGCGTACTTAACAGGGACGACGTAAGGAACACCGCAACATAATAATTGCGGATCTTTGTGGCGCTGTATCTCGCGCTGCAGGCCCAGCTTCCTGACCGCCGTTTTGACCGCGGGTTGCCGATAGTGCAAGTAAGAATAGTAGTTTCCGCAAAGAAACGAAGGGAAGGTGACTTTGCGGACAAACAGCAAGTCCGGATCGCACAACACGATAAAATCATCTTCCGCGCACAGTTCAGCAGCATGCAACAGCGTGCCTGCGCTATTTCTCGGAAGGCGCTCGTCGATCACATAGCTCGGTGCCATTTTCACCGTGGCTCCTGCCCGAACCAACTCATAAAACTCAGGTTCCCATGGCCTTCCTGTTGCATGCACGATGAACAGCGGTTGTACGCCCAGGCGCGTAACGCAGGAGTAGTAAAACAGCTTGGCCTGCCAGCCGAAGAAAGGAGTGTTTTCGACCGAGACGACAATGCGATGTCTGGCAGTCATGCTAGACGAGCGGCCCGTCAAAATCGCGATGCACGTAATGAAAGAAGATCGACGTCGAGGTGCAGCCCTTCGCCAGGGTCGTGCGATAGTGGGGAAGCTTCCGGTCCGCGATAAAGCAGTGCGTCGCCGATCCCTTGGAAAATCTTGACGGGCCCGCCCTTGGTTTCGAGGCACAACGGCCAGGGAGTCTGCCCCGCGGGCTCGGGCGTGAAGTCGATGCACATCGAGATGCTGTACTCGCACTGAGGGCGGTCCGTGTGCTTCAGCAAACGGGCCCCAGGCTGGTACGAGGCTACATAAACATACGAAGGTTTGATCGCCGCGCCCACAATGTCGCCGACCACGGACGAGAGCTGATGATGAAAGAAACAGGCGATCCGTTCATTGTGGGCGTAGTACCGGCGAGAAGTTTGCGCATCTCCGAGAGTCATGCCCCCGTCTCGGATCAGTTGCCGGTAGTAAGTGCGCATGGCTCCCAGATGGAAAGGATGAATCAATCCCTGCAAGGGAGCGTATCCGCCTTTTCGGAATTGTGCCGCACTGCGACTTACCATCTCAACGTGTTCGCGTTGACGCCGCTCGGCATAATCCGGTTCAACCAGAATCTGCGCCGCGACCAGAACTGCGCGCGTGTCGGAGTCGAGCCCCGGCGGCTCTGGCCCGCCCGGCCGGAGGTGCGATAGCAACTCGCAAAAGGTTGATCCCACCCAAAAAGGCAAGACGCTGCCGGTTACCGCGTCCAGTACCCAGACGGTTGCTTCCCCAGAAGAAGGACCGTCCAGGAAAGGCATGTGGATGGTGTTGCTGTGCGAGAAGTAGCAGTTGGGGTTCACGATGAGCTGCTGATCGAGTCCTGTTTTCGTGCTTTTCGCCAACCGGTGCTTAGGGACCAAAGGGGCAGGTTGAGCGTCAAGAAGACAACGAAACCTTGTGCGGATTGGCAGGGCAGAGGAATCTGTTGGCGCGATCGTGCCACGCAAGCTCGAATCCAGATCGTGTGAGATTTGCGCATTCACGGAAGTCCCGCTCGAAATGGCGCGTGCAGGCTAGCAGAACGCGGCTGAAAGTCAAGTCCTGAGCGGGCAAACTGGCCCAGCTTTGCGTTGCCACGTAAGCGGCTGCCCCACCTTTCGCGGTTTTCGAAAGGTGGGGATTTCCTGTCCTATACTTCCAGCATGTTCCGAACCCGGTTTAAGGAAGAAATTGTCGCTGAATTTCTTCCTCCGGTGCACCCGCGCAAGAAGCAACGCGTCATTCTGCTTTGCGACGGTATGCCCTCGGTGCCACGCAAACAGGCGCTCGCGGAATTCCTGTCGCAAAAAGGATATTGGGTCTTTTACCCCCGATGGCGCGGAGCCTGGGAGAGTGACGGACAGTTTCTGGAACAGCCGCCGCATGAAGATCTCAAGGACGTCATTGACGAACTGCCCAAGGGCATCCGCGAAATCGCCTTTGGAAAGAGATTCCGGCTCGCCCCGGACGAGATTTTCGTGATCGGTGGCAGCTTTGGTGGCGCGGCGGCTATTCTTGCCTCCCTCGATCCCCGGGTGAAGAAGGTCGTCGCCAATTGTCCGGTGGTGAATTGGAACATCTTGGGGACAGAGCAGAAAACGGAGACTTCCAACAAAAGTTACGCTGCTTACATCCGCGAGGCTTTCGGTAACGGCTACCGTCTCTCTGAGAGGAACTGGAACAAGCTGCACTCCGGCACTTTCTTCAACCCGGCGCATCATGTGAAGGAACTGACAGCCGCGAAGATCATGATGTTCCACGCCAAAGATGACCCTTATATTCCCTGGAGATCGGTCAGCGCTTTTGCAGCCGCGGCGGGTATCAAGCTGCGGCTTCTTGCCCGCGGCGGACATCTCAAAACCGAACGCGTCGTCCAAATCTACTGGCCACAGATAAAACATTTTTTCGAATCCTGAATACGACTGCGATTCTTGCGATCGTCCGGGGATCGCTGAAGCGAAGTTGAGCCATGCAGCATTGACGGTTTTCGGTTTGCGGAATAGAGTGTCACGCATCCCGGCCCCAATTGGAGGGTACATAGTGATGAGGATTTTGATGGTTTTGCTCGCGGCGTTCTCTCTGGCGACCGTAAATGCTTTCGCTCAAAAGACCAACGTTGACTGGGACCACAACATCACAAACTTCTCCAAGTACAAAACTTACTCCTGGGTAAAACCCGTCAGACCCACCCAGAACCCGCTTATGGATGACCGCATCGTGGCCGCAGTAGACGCTCAGCTCACCGCCAAAGGGCTGAGAAAAGTGGAGACAAACGCCGATCTCCTGGTCACCTACAACGCCGGGCTGAAACAGGAGAAATCGGCAATCGCCACCGGAATGGGCGGCTGGAGAATGGGTGGCGGCATGGGCCGGATTGACCCGGTCATTGAGAACGTGGGCACCTTGGTGGTCGATTTGTCCGATGCCCAACAGAAAAAGCTGATCTGGCGCGGCGTAGCCAGCGACACTTTGTCGGACAAGTCGGAGAAGAACGCCCAGAAAGTGAACAAGGCGATAGCCAAGTTGTTCAAGCAGTTTCCACCGAAAGGCAAGTAGGAACGTTACGCTCGGTCCGGTGCGGCTGGATTTCAAGAAACCCCGCCTCCTGCGACTTCCCATGTGGATGTTTGACGATGACGAGACCCGCTTTTCATGCCATTCTCCTCGCAGGCTTGCTCGCCTCCTGCGTGGGCGAGGTTTTGGCAGCCGAATCGGCCCCCTTGCTCACCCTGGATCAGGCCGTGCAAATTGCCATCGCCAACAACCGGCCCTTGCAGATCGCCAGCCTGGACATTGAAAAATCGAAGTGGCAGGTCATCGCCACAAAGACTCACCGGCTACCCGCGTTCAACACCGCCATGTTCGCCTCTGGCGATCTTACTTCTCCCACCTTCCTCTTCAAAGAAGGGCAGCTCGGAACCCTGAAGAACGGTGATCCCATTCCTTCGACGAATACCACCATTCCTCTCTCTCACGGCATAACCGGATACGCACTGGCCCAGGTATCGCAGCCCATCACCCAGCTCTACAAAATTCATCTGGCAATTCGCGAGCAGCAACTCGCGGAAGATCTCTCCAGCCAGCAATATCGCGCCCAGCGGCAGTCGGTGGTGGATGACGTGAAGCAGGCGTACTACGCGGTGCTGCAAACCGAGAGCGCACTCGACTCCGCCGACGCCGCTGTCAAGCAATACGAAGAGACCGACCGGGTCACACTGCAATACGTTGCCCAGGAAGCCGTGCTAAAGTCCGACAGCCTGGAAGTGAAAGCCAAGCTCGCGCAGGCGAAATACCAGGTCATCGACTTGCAAAACACACTTCAGACGCAAAAAGAGCACCTCAACGATCTGTTGGCGCGGGATCTGGAAACCGATTTTCGCACCCAGCAGGTGCCGCCGGTCTCACTCGAAGAAACCGATCTGAAGTTCGCGCAGCAGACTGCACTTGCCCAGCGGCCCGAAATTCAACAGGCGGTGATCAACGTGCAGAAGGCCGACTACGATCGCAAATTGGCCAAAGCCGACTACATTCCGAATATCAGCGCGGCCTTTCATTACTTCACACCCCTCAATACCGATATCCTGCCCCAGAACATTGCGTCGGCTGGCCTGGATATGACCTGGGAACCCTTTGAGTGGGGCCGACGTAGAGATGAAGTGAAGCAAAAGGTCATCACCCTCGACCAGGCGCAAGTTCAGATGAAGCAAGCCAAATCGCAGGTGGTGCTGGATGTGAACAACCGTTACCGGAAGCTTTCGCAAAGCCGTGTCCTGCTCGATGTGGCCCAGCTCGCGCGCGAGGCCGCGACCCAGAAATTACGCGAGGTCCAGGACAAATACGGAGAACAAGCAGTCCTGCTGCGGGATGTTCTGCAACAACAATCCGCGCTGGCCAGTGCAAATCACGATTATGAACAAGCCCTACTCGGATTCTGGTCCGCGAAAGCGGATTTCGAAAAAGCTTTAGGAGAGGAGTGAGCCTGTGAGCTGGAATCGAGCATTCCTCGGGCTGGCCGGTTTCGGCGCGGCTTGTATCTTAACCGCCTGTAGCAGCGTGAAGTCCGAGCCATCGCCTCTGCCGCCGGTGCGATCCGCGGTCGTACAGGAGCTTCGCGTGGGCAATCCAGCAAAGTATTCCGCCAGCATTGTTCCTTACTCACAAGTGGATCTTGCCTTCAAGTCTAGTGGCTACGTCGAGCGCGTTCTGCAAGTCAAGAGCGTCGACGGCGGCATGCGTAACGTGGATGACGGTGACTGGGTCAAACGCGGAACCGTTCTTGCTCTGGTGCAACAACAGGATTATCTCGACAAACTGCAACAGGCTAAGGCTCAACTGAGTCGCTCGGAGGCGGAATACGAGAAGGCGAAGCTCGCATTCGGTCGCACTTCTGCCCTGTACTCCGCGCAAAGCGCGACCAAGCCGGACTACGATTCCGCCAAAGCTCAATTGGATAGCACAACTGCCTCTGTAAGCGGTGCCAAAGCCCAGATCAGTGAGGCGCAAGTGGCTTTGGAATATTGTTCCTTGCGTGCTCCCTTCGATGGCTGGGTGTTGAAGCGCAGTGTCGACGTGGGCAGCCTGGTGGGTCCCGCGACTAACGGTTTCACAGTCGCCGACACCAACACCGTCAAGGCGGTCTTTGGTATTCCGGACGTTTCAATCGCAAGCGTGAAGCGTGGCCAGGTTCTGACCATCACCACCGATGCGGTCCAAGGCAATTTCAAAGGCCGCGTGACCACCATCTCCGCTTCCGCCGATCCCAAGAGCCGGGTGTATGCGGTCGAAGTGGCGATTCAAAACTCTCATAACCTCTTGAAGTCCGGCATGATCGCGACTTTGCTGGTCGGGGGCGAGGAGTTGCCCCATTCCGTCCTGGCAATTCCGTTGGAAGCGGTCGTCCGCGATCCGCGCCAGGCAAACTCGTTCGCCGTTCTGGTTGCCGAGTCGCGGGGTGACGACGTCGCTACTGTCCATTCGCGCCCGGTGGAGTTGGGCGATGCGTACGGGAATATGGTCGCGATTACTCGCGGACTGAACCCGAACGAGCGAGTCGTGACCAGCGGGGCCAGCATGATCAAAGATGGTGATTCCGTACGTCTGATGCCCTGACACATCTATAGTTTCACGATCAAAGCTCGGATACCTTCATGGCTCATCGCACCGAACGCGACCTCATCGAACATACGCACAACGTCGCGCGCTTCTGCACCGAACACCGCCAGGTTTCGCTCATCCTGCTGATCGCCGTATTCCTGTGGGGCTGGTACGGCTTTCAGAAAATGCCCAAGCGCAAGGACCCCAGCATCCCGGTGCGCGTAGCCGTAGCCTCCACCAACTGGCCGGGCGCTACTGCCGAGCAAGTCGAGCAATTGGTCACTCGTCCCATCGAGCAAACGATGGCCCAGAATGCCTTCGTCAAGCCGCCAGTACCCTCCGATTTCGGCATCCGCTCGATCAGCTTTCCCGGTCTTTCATTGGTGTACGTGCAGATGGACGATAGCGTCAAAGACACCAAGAAACAGTTCAGCGATATCAATCTCAAGCTGAATGCCCTCAACAACAAGCTGCCGCAGGGAGCCGGGCCCATCCAGTTCAACAGTGATTTTGGCGATACCGCGACCTTGATGCTGACTGTCGCCAGCCCGCCTGCCAGCGTGGTCGAGGTTGCGGTCCGAGCCCGGTCGATCCAGAGAGCGATTGAACAGACACGTGCCTCAGAGCCCAAGTCAGCGCCGCAGCCCAGGGTAAGCATCATCTACGCGTTTCCCGGATCAGTCGCTCCCCAACTGGTTCGCGATCCATTCGAGGCGCTCGTCGGCGCCGCCGTTCGAACCGGAGCGCTTACGGACCCGCACTTTTTCTCGGGCAACGGTTTTGTCGGCAGCGATTGTGCTTCGTCGAGGAGCGATCCTGAACTGCGCGCATTGGGCGACCGCCTCGTCCGGGAGAGTCTTCATCAGTCCGAGATTCATCCCGATGGATGGCCTGCCGCCTATATCCGGGACCCCGCGGAGACAGAAGCGAAGCTGCAGGCGGTCGCGGGCGACCGCTACTCTTACCGCGAACTCGACGACTTCACTGATCTCATCGCGCGCACCGTGCAGGGGGCCCCTGAAGTCGCCAAGTCCGAGCGCAAGGGAGTTCTGCCGGAAACTGTCTACCTCGACTACTCCCAGGAGCGCCTGGCATCGTATGGAGTCAAACCCGGCAACTTAAAAGATATTCTTGGCGCACGCAACATCACCCTGCCCGGCGGGCAGCTGGAAGTCGGCCGCCAGACCATTCAGATAAATCCTTCCGGCCTGTTTGAGAATCCGCAGCAGATCGGCGACGTGATCATCGGAAGGGCCTCCAACGCGGCCCAGAGCCCGGTCTATCTTCGCGATCTGGTCGCCATTTCCCGCGGTTATCAAAGCCCGGCGAAATATCTGAATTACCTCACGTGGAAAGACCCGAACGGTACCTGGCATCGCAGCCGCGCCGTAACCATTGCCGTCCAGATGAAGGATGGCGAGCAAGTCGGCCAATTCGGAAAGAGCGTCGACGCAAAACTGGCCGCAGTACGCCAGTACCTTCCCGACGATCTCATCATCGCGCGCACCTCCGACCAGCCGCTCCAAGTCAAAGAGAACCTCAGCCTGTTCATGGATGCCCTCTATGAGGCCATCGCGCTGGTCGTATTGGTATCGTTGATTGGTTTTTGGGAGTGGCGTTCTGCGGTGCTCATGGCGATTTCCATTCCCATCACGCTCGCCATGACTTTCGGCATGATGTACCTGCTGGGCATCGATATTCAGCAGGTGAGCGTGGCCACTCTGATCATCGCTCTTGGCCTGCTGGTGGATGATCCCGTAGTGGCCGGCGACTCCATCAAGCGCATGTTGGCCGAAGGCCATCCCAGCATCATTGCGGCCTGGCTGGGGCCCACCAAACTGGCCACCGCGATCCTCTATGCCACCATTACCAACATCGTTGCCTATATTCCTTTCCTGCTGCTCACCGGCAGCACCGGCGAGTTCCTCTATAGCTTGCCGATCGTGATGACCTGCTCCTTGGTCGCCTCGCGGCTGGTCTCCATGAGCTTCATTCCCTTTCTCGGCTATTACCTTCTGAGGCCGAAGAAAGAGAAAACGCTGGAAGAATTGAAGAGCCAGGGTTTGATGGGATACTACGCACGCGCGGCCCGATTTTCCATCGATCATCGCTGGAAGTTTTTCCTGGCCTCGCTGGTTTTCCTTGCGGTTGGCGGGTTCATTTTTGCCCAGCTCAAGACCGCGTTCTTTCCCGAGGATGTGCAGTATTGGTCTTATGTTGATGTTTGGCTGCCCAATGATGCCAACCTTCAGGCCACCAACGAGGTCGCGCTGAAAGTCGAGCAGATCGTTCGCCAGCAGGCGGAACAATATGGCCGCGAGCACTCAAGCTCGAATAAGAAAGGCGGGTCGGTTCTTCGCTATCTGACCAGTTTCGTAGGTGGAGGTGGTCCCCGCTTCTGGTTCTCGGCCGCTCCTCAATTGCAGCAACTCAATTATGCGCAGGTCCTGATCGAAGTAACCGACAAAGAAATCACGCCTCAGTTCGTTCAGCAGTTGCAGCCGGTGTTGACGGCATCGATCCCCGGGGCTCGCATGGATGTCCGCCAATTGCTGACCAGTCCGCTCGATTACCCCATCGAGATTCGCGTTTCCAGTAACGCCGACGTGGGTGCGCAAGGTGAAGCGCAGGATAACTTCACGCTGCGCCGCATTGCTGGCCAGGTGGAGAACATTCTGGACTCCATTCCGCTCGCCGAGCGCACTCGGACCGAGTGGGGCGATGAGAGCCCACAACTCTCGTTGATGATCGATCCCGACCGCGCCAACCTCGCCGGCATCACCAACATGGACGTGGCCAACTCCTCCACCGGAGGGATCAGCGGAGTCACCGTGACCGCCCTGCAAGAAGGACACAAACAAATTCCGGTCGTGGCTCGCCTGCGCATGGACGAACGGGCCCGGCTCTCCGACATCCAGAATCTTTACGTTTACGGCTCGCAGGACAATTCAAAGGTACCGTTGCTTCAAGTTTCCGATGTCGCGCACGACCTGGTGAACGGACGCATCGTTCGCCTGGAGCAGTTTCGTACCATCAACGTGCGCAGCTTTCCCAAAGCCGGGCATTTGAGTTCTGAGGTGATGAAGCTGGCAATGCCCAAGCTGCAGGCATTACAGAAATCGCTGCCGCCTGGTTACAGCGTCGTAATCGGCGGGGAGCAGGACAAAACGAAGACCGGATTCCGCAATCTGACCGCGGTCATGGCAGTTTCGATCTTTAGCGTGTTCCTGGCTCTGCTCTTCCAGTTCAACAATGCGATCAAGCCGATTCTGGTGCTGGCGGCCGCGCCTTACGGCATGGTCGGGGCCTTCGCCGCCCTCTGGATCATGAACGAACCCTTTGGTTTCATGGCGTTTCTGGGCGTGGCCAGCCTGGTCGGGGTCATCGTAAGTCACTCCATCGTGTTATTTGATTTCATCGAAGAACGGCATATCGCCGGGGATGATTTTGAGAGTGCCTTGATCGACGCAGGCATCATCCGTCTGCGTCCGGTTCTCATCACGGTGGGCGCTACGGTTCTGGCGCTATTCCCGCTCGCTCTGCACGGAGGCCCGCTGTGGAAGCCCCTGTGTTATGCCCAGATCGGCGGCCTCTTGCTTGCAACCCTCGTCACCAAACTGCAAGTGCCGGTGATGTACGCCATTTTCGTGCTCGATCTCAAAATCCTGAAGTGGGACACCAAAGGCGAAACTGCAACCGCCGCCCCGGAAATTGCCACTCCGGTAATGCCCAGCCCCGAAGGGGCAACGTAACTGAGCCGGGACGTGAGCCTTGGGTACGGTTCGAACGATGTTATCGCCGCGCATGGGAGGGACAAAGGCTGCGCCTGGGGATTTCGCGCGGGCGTCGGAAGGTGGGTGCTATCGTCTTTCAGGTTGACGCATCCTATGCAATGTGACATCCTATAGGATGTTTCATGAAAAGAATCGTTCTCGATACCTCTGTGGTGGTAGCTGGGCTGCGTAGCAGGCTGGGTGCGGGAAATGCGATTCTGCGATTGATCGCCCAGCGGCAGCTCGTGGCGTTGGCCACTCCGCCTCTTTTTCTAGAATACGAGGACGTCTTGAAGCGACCTGAGCACCAACTGGCTCACGGCTTTCCGCCCGAAGCGATTGACGAGTTTCTGGCGGAACTAGCCGCTCTGATCGAGCCGGTCGAGGTTCATTTTCAGTGGCGGCCGCAGTCCCGGGACCCGAATGACGAGATGGTTCTCGAGGCTGCGATCAATGGTCAGGCCGAGGCGCTGGTGACGTACAACGTTGCAGACTTTGCTTGGGCGCAGAACCGTTTTGGAATCTCTGTACTTCGTCCGGCTGATCTGTTGAAGAAGGTGAAACCATGAGCAAGGCAACCTACCCATTGAAGCTTCCTCTTTCCATCAAGAAGGCCGCACAGCGGCTCGCGAAGGAAGACGGCGTGTCTTTGAACCAATGGATTGCGACCGCAGTGGCCCAAAAGGTAGGCGTCGTGGAAACGGCGGCCGAGTTCTTCAAGAAGCGGGCAGGAAAGGCCACCGGCGAAGGACTTATGAAGTTCCTTCGCAGCGCTCCCAAGGTCACACCGGACCCGGAAGATACACTCCGCTAGCCTTCGCGCGGAAAAGAGCGCAAATGCAACAAAAAGTGTTCCCTTCATATAATCTCGTACTTACGCTTGAGTATTGACAACGTTCCGTGCGGAACACTTGTGCAAATCTTGATTGTGTTCCGTGCGGAACATATCGTCATCTCCGCTCCGCGCACCCTGCCCCTTCGTGCTCAGAGCGACCAATCTGGGACACGCCGCGCTCCACGAAACCGCATGCACTGTCTGTAACCTGCCTGTAACAAAGGCGTCTTACAGCGCAATCACTTGGGCGCGACCCGCTCCGCTCCGATTTGAACCCGAGCCCGCTTCCGGCGCGCGAAATGTGCAAATTGGGTCTTGGATTCGCCCGCCAGATGGTTTATCGTGGCCGACACGAAGTTGAGGACCGGGAGACGAACGAACAGAAGTTCCACGAGGTAACTCCCATCTCAGGTTAGGGATTGGGGCGGTCTCAGGGCTCGGGTCAGCCGAACTGCTCAGTAAGGCGGGCATCGTTCTGTTCGTCGGCAACCTAGGGTTGCACGATGTCTCGTAGGTTCGGAAAGAGGATTCCAGCCATGAAATCTCCTCTTTGCCTGGCTTGCTTCCCCGCCTTGCTGGTGATGGCCCTGCTCGGGGCTGGTTCCAGTTCCTTGGCGCATGCCCAGACCCTTGCTCCCGCTGCTTCGGCGACTGGGACAACCAGGCCGTCGCCCTCCATCACAACCCAGCCCGCGCTCTCACCTTCAACCGAGGTCACTATCCCCGGTCCCCTGCGGTCGTTTCTGCGGATGGCTGGAATCAGCCAGAAGGTCTCGCGCGAAGAAGTATTGCCCTTGCTGGCTCGTAATGCCTTTACCGAAGGGTATGAGGGATGGAAAGGCAGTGAGGGGCGGACGGAGTTCCTGGTTCTGCTCACCCGATATGTCGAACAGGCGCGTGAGCTCACACTTCTGGCCGGCCCTGACGCTGTGATCAGGGTTTCCGGCTGCGATGATGCCACACCTCTGTTGAGAGTCATTGGCTATCGCCTGCGCCAGGACTGCGGACACCGCGACTCCTCGTTAGTGACTGCGGATCCAGAGAGAGCTTTTCTCACGATTGACTCGGGATTCCCCTTGCCGGATCTGGAGGAAACACTGCAGGGCGGCAAGGCTTTTGCGTATCCCTACTCGGGTTCTCCTGTGCCTCTTCTTTTCCATGAAAGTGATTGGTTAAGTGCCGCGAAAGACAATGGCAAGAACGCCAAAGACCTGGTGGACGTGCTGTTGAACGATCCCGCATTGGACCGCCTGTACTGGGCATTCTCCCGGATGGATGCGGAAACCAGGGAAGTCCTGCTGCAATCCGGGGGATTAAGGAAACTGATTCCGGTTGCCGCGGACCTTGATTTCTATGGAAGCCAAATTTGCATCCGATCGGGACGCGTAGTTGTGCCCGGAACGCCAGGTTCCGAGGCTGCCTGGAAAGACCTGGTAGGGGCGAGTCCGGACTCTCCGGCAGATTTTGTCTTCCGCCTGACAACGAAGGACAAAGGATGGCTGGCTGCATATTTTGACGCGCTGTCTCGTATCGATCGAAGCCGGCAGGCTTATTTCACCGAACCGCACCGGTTGCGGAAGTTCTACGAAGCGCTGCGAGGCAGCGATTCCTCGGCCGACGCAGCGCGTCCGGCCTTTCGGCCCGCTCCCGGGCTCTTGCTTTTGCTGACTCGACTTTCCTGGGGGCCTGACGGCGAACCGCTGGTGCCGGGCAATCTGGAAGTCTGGCAGGAAATTTTTCGCCAGAAAAGCGATTCCAAGATGGTACGGGACTGGGGGCGGCACGCCGGCCATTTGGACCGTCCAGAACATCTGGTGGAGGCAATGTTTGGGGTGGCGCGCGTGCCCACCGACGTTGGGCCGCTGCAAATCTACTTAATGTTGAGTGAAATTGACAGCCGCCGACCTGCGGGACAAAAACTGAGCCCCGAGACAGTCCGCGTGATGGCCAGCAACTTCTCGCGGTTCAACGATCAATACCTGATCTTCTCTGAATTTCCGACCTTGAACGACGCGTCCATCAACCGCTTCGTTCAGGTCGCCGATTCAGTGGACAAGATTTCGAACCACACTCTGCGCGGCAATGCGATGGGTACTTTCCAGGCGAATATGGGCCTGTGGCAGATTCTGGCCCGCCAGGGACAGATTCCTGCAGAAGAACTTAACAATTCATGGCAGGGAGTCGTCGCGCCTTTCGACCAGATTGCCTCGGCGACACAGCTCTTTGACGCAGGCTGTGCCTCCCTCCGCCAATTGATGCTGGCCGCGACCGGGAAGCCGAACGTTTCCCAGTACGAGATTACCGAGTTGCTGGCCGGGCCTCATCAAGGGAGTCTCGACGGCCAGCGGATGCACCAGGAGCTAGCCGACAAAACTCGTTCCGTATTGGACGGCCAGCGGCTGGTCTCTCTCGACACGCTCATGAACCTGGGCGATGGTTTGAGGGAGATGAAAGCGGGAAAACCCGCGAACGATGAGTTGCTCCGGCTGGCGGGGGAGCTGCGGGAATTCGAGATGCCCCGTCCGATTTTCACCAGCGGCGAGAGAAGTGAGTGGGCGGCAGGAGTTTATAACAACCGCCATACCGATTTGCAGATGCGAACCGATGTCACAAAAGTGATCAAGTCGCCGGCCTCGGCAGAGCAACTCGAAGAGGCCCGCGGACAACTGGCTTCGTTTTTCCGGGACACGCTGGTGGGTTTGAACTATGCATACTATGAGCCGCCAGGGGCGCAGATTTTGCACAACAATCCGCTCTTCGTCCGCTCTCACGATTTCTCGGGCGATACCGTAGCCGGGATCGGCCGAATCTGGCAGGCTTCGCAACTATTCGGCGAGGGGACTCCGGCCGGAGGCGGCGCGCATCTGGTCGGTTCGCTGGCAGACTTGCCTTACGTGTTGTCGGAGGTGGAAGAGGATTTTGTTGTCCCGCAAAATGTGCAGGCCCTGATCTGGAGAGAATTGGTGCCTGGACTTTTGACCAGCGCGATTTTGTCGCGCTATTGGAACGTTAGTCCCAATGAACTTCATGCCATCACGCTGTATCAGCGCTCCGGAGAGGAGATTTTGGCAGCCTCAGTGGGCAATGACGCTTTGCGAAGCAGAGCAGTGGTGATTCTTTCTGATCGCATGGCTCCGCGAAGATCAGAAGCAGTGGAGCAGGCTCTGCGCACGGGCCATCTGCCTGAAATTCTGCCGCAACTGGCGCCGGCAGACACTTTTTACTTGGCCGCTGAATTCCGGCGCAGATTCCCGGATGAGACCGCTTCTCTGGGCCCGTCGAGCCAAGAACTGGAAAGCCTTTCCCGGAAGTATCCGGCGGAGTTGAGCTGGGAACGGCTGTCGCGAGATTTCGGAGTGCCTCACCCCATATTGGCGCAGAACTACGCCCGCGAACTGCTGAACGTGAAACCTTTTCCTGCGTTCCAGGGTTACTCGAGCCGCTTGCTGGCCGAGTCTTGGGATTCCAATAATCTCTACTGGGCCCGACTGGCTGATGAAATGGGTTATTCGCCGGTGATGTTGAATCGCCTGGTGCCTGAGCTTACCCATCGCATGGTGGAGAGGATTTTTGCCACGGAGTTTGAAGATTTGCCGGCGATCCTGCGGGCCATGCGCGAAACCGGAGACGAGTTCCGGGAGGGGAAAATTGCGTCGCTGGTTCCGGCGAGCGGTGCCGGCTCCAGGTAAAGGCTGGGAAGAGTTGAAATTCTCGGTTGATTTGCCCGCCAGAGAACGATGCGGCTGGCGGGAGGGCAGGAATCTTATGGCAAGAAAAAATCTTGTTTCATTCGCACTTTTGTTTCTGCTTTTCTTCGGCTCCGGATCACCCACGGCGGCGCAAGAAGGCGAGCAGCCGCACATCCGCGTAACGGTCAATCTGGTGCAGCTTAATGTCGCGGTGACCGACAGCAAGGGGAACTACGTTACGGGGCTACGTCCGCAGGATTTTGTGGTCACTGAAGACGGAATCACCCAAAAGATCGCAACGTTTGGCGAGGGCAATGAACCTGTGCGCAGATTGGCGGACGATGCCCCCGCCAACACGGACGGCTTGGCCGCCGCCCCAACTGCAGCTGGAAAAGACCCATCGGTGGGAGACCCGCCCCAGACGCTCGGTTCCATGGTGGCCGGCGCCAATGTTTTTATCCTGTTTGATACCAGCAATTACATGTACCGGGGCTTTGTCTTCGCACAGGACGCCATTGCGGACTTCGTTCGTTCGCTGGAGAGCGCAGATAAAGTAGCGGTGTATTCCTACAGCCGCGATCTTTCCCGAGCCGCCACTCTGACTGCCGACCGATCGCAAGTCTTGCGCGGAGTGCGAACGACGGTAGCGGGAGACGATGCTGCGCTCTATAACTGTCTCTTGCTGACGGTAAAAGACGCGGCCCAATACACGGGGAAAAAAGTGGTCGTGGTGTTTTCGAATGGCCCAGATAACTCGAGCATGGTGCCTCCTGAGGACGTAGCCGAACTGGCGCAATCAACCGGGACGGCGATCTATATGATCAGTACTCAGCAAGCCAAGCTGGAGCCGGTTTCGACGGCGGTCTTCGAGCGCATGACCGCCGCGACTGGCGGCAAGGCCTATTTCGCCAAGACCTGGAGAGACGAAAGACAGGCGTTCGCCTCAATTCGGGACGACCTGGGGCATCTCTATTCGCTGAGTTATTACCCGCAGCCCAATCCCAACCGCGGTTGGCGCACGATCACCGTGAAGCTGGTTGGCGAACGCCTGAAGAAGTATCGCATCCGGACACGCGATGGATACCGCCCTCAACCCGCCCGGCTTTCGGCGGAGAGTTCTTTGGGCGCTCCGTAACTGATTGCCTGGCTCGCAGGGGACACGGGCAAAGACGTTAATGGAGCAGTCATCTCGATCTACAGCAGCGATGTTTGAATGTTCGGCACAACTGTCGCCGACTCCCGTTTCTTGGGGTCGCGTCCTTCGCCGCTCTGCTGTATCAGCTTGGTGACGATGCCGGTCCACCCGGTCTGATGGCTGGCGCCAACGCCGGCACCCGAGTCTCCATGGAAATACTCGTGAAACAGCACCAGGTCGCGCCAGTGCGGGTCGGTCTGAAACTTCTCCAGATTACCGAAGACAGGGCGCCGGCCGGTTCCGTCTTGCACGAAAATGCTGGTCAGGCGGCGTGAAAGTTCGCTTGCAACTTCCCACAACGTCATCAATTTTCCGGAGCCGGTGGGACACTCAACCTGGAATTTTTCCCCAAAATAGTGATGAAACTTCTGCAGCGATTCGATCAGCAGAAAGTTCACGGGAAACCAGATGGGGCCGCGCCAGTTGGAGTTGCCGCCAAACAATCCGGTGGTCGACTCGCCCGGCTCATAATCGACCCGATGATCCATGTCACGCACGTTGAGGACATAGGGTCGCTCGCGGTGGACGCGGGATAATGCCCGTACGCCAAACGGAGAAAGGAACTCTTGCTCGTCCAGCATGTATTTGAGAATGTCGCGAAGCTGCTTTTCGGTGGCGATGGAGAGCAGACGCCGTTCTCCGCGGCCAGGCTCATCCATGCAGGCCACGTTCGCGGTCAGGTCGGGACGGTTCTCGATGAACCATTCCATGCGCCGTTTGAAATCCGGCAGCTTCTCGAGCATATGCGGTTCCAGAGTTTCTACCGCGAACAACGGAATCAGTCCGACCATGGACCGGATCTTCATGGGGAATTGTGAACCGTCGGGCAACTGGAGGACGTCGTAGAAGAAGCCGTCTTCTTCGTTCCACAATCCCATGCTGTCGTGGCCACGATGGCTCATGGCGTGGGCGATGTAGATGAAGTGCTCCCAGAATTTGCTGGCCACATCTTCATAAACGGGGTCTTCACTTGCCAACTCCATGGCGATGGCCAGCAGGTTCAGCGTGTACATGGCCATCCAACTGGTGCCGTCGGATTGCTCGATATATCCGCCCGTGGGCAAAGGGGCGCTGCGGTCGAACACGCCGATGTTATCCAGGCCAAGAAATCCGCCTTGGAAAATGTTCATGCCCTCCGCGTCCTTACGATTCACCCACCAGGTGAAATTCAGCATCAGCTTATGAAACACGCGCTTGAGGAATTCGCGGTCGCCTTTGCCGTGTCGTTTCTTGTCGATCTTGTAGACGCGCCACGCAGCCCAGGCATGCACCGGCGGGTTCACATCGCCAAAAGCCCACTCGTACGCCGGAATCTGCCCGTTGGGGTGCATGTACCACTCGCGCAGCATCAGTGTGAGCTGGTCCTTGGCGAACTCGGAATCCACGAGCGCGAGTGGGATGCAGTGAAAAGCAAGGTCCCACGCCGCATACCAGGGGTATTCCCACTTGTCCGGCATAGAAATCACGTCGGCGTTGTAAAGGTGGCGCCACTCGTGATTTCGCCCTTTGCGGCGCTCCAGAGGAGGGGGAGGGTTGCCCGGATCGCCCTTTAGCCAATCGTCAATCACATAGTGATAGAACTGCTTGGACCACAACATGCCGGCAAAGCCCTGCCGCATGACGTTCTTTGCGTCGGTGGAAATGTCTGGGGGGATGAGCGTGGCGTAAAACTCGTCGGCTTCACGTTGCCGGAGGGCGAACGTCTTGTCGAAGTCGGTGAAGGCGTTCTTGCCTTTTAGATCGGAGTTGACCAGGCGCAAGCGGATCACCGCGGTATCGCCGGAACCAACTCTGAGCGGGTAGTGAGCAGCTGCTTTCGTGCCGGTATATTCAGGATTTACTGCCTCTTTGGCTCCGTGAACTACGTAGTCGTTGATGCTGTCCTTCACGTAGGGCGTGCGGTTCTCGAGTGCAAATAGCCGGTGCGCGTTGGTCTCGTTCTCGGTGAACAATAGCTCAGGAGAGCCTTCGCAATAAAGCCACCGCCTCCCAAACCCAGGGGCGTTTAACTCAATCACCGGGTTGGGTACCGCCTGAAGCTGGCGCAGTTTCGGTTTTGGCCAGTTGTTTCCCCAGGACCAGGTGTTGCGAAACCAGACTGTCGGCAACAGTCGCAAGTTGGCGGCTTCGGGGCCGCGATTGGTGACGCTGACCCTGATCAGGATGTCTTCTACATCGGCCTTAGCGTATTCCACGAACACATCGAAATACCGGTTGTCGTTGAATACGCCGGTGTCGAGCAGTTCGTACTCGGGCTGGTCTTTGCCGCGGCGGCGATTCTCTGCAACCAACTGAGCGTAGGGAAATTCGGCCTGCGGATATTTATAGAGATACTTCATGTAGGAGTGGGTCGGCGTCGAGTCGAGGTAGAAGTAATATTCCTTGACGTCCTCGCCGTGGTTTCCCTCATTGCCGCTAAGGCCAAAAAGTCGTTCTTTCAACATCGGGTCATGCTCATTCCAGAGCGCCACCGCGAAGCATATAAACTGGCGGCGGTCAGAGATTCCGGCGAGACCATCTTCATTCCAGCGGTAGGCGCGGGAACGGGCCTGATCATGGGAGAAGTATTCCCAGGCGTTGCCGTGAGGACTATAGTCCTCGCGCACCGTGCCCCAGGCGCGCTCGCTCAGGTAAGGGCCCCAGCGCTTCCAGTGTTTTTTCCGCGCGCGTCGATTCCGAAAGCCTGATCTCTTCCTGCGTCATGAAGACTTCTCCTCGAGCTCCAGGTCGCGCTCAACAAAACGAACATTCCATCTCAGGGCCAGCTGATTGGTAGAGTCGTTGATTTCTGCAAAAGGGATTCCAACCCTACCGCCCCGGTCGGGTAGCGACGCTTCGCGATAATCTAGCTCAAGAGGCAGCCGTTTTGTCAGGGCTGTTCTAAGAATGCCAGTCATGGAGTACTCCTGCTGATTTCCTCAATTTCGATCACGTGCCCCATGTATGAGTTATCGACATCGTGGGTCTTGCAGTTCAGGTCCAGAACAGATGTCCTGGGGTCTCTTCCGAGGCGAATGGTGCCGTTTGGGTGGGCCACGCTAGCCGGTGGAATTCGTTGCCCGTCTTGGGGGTTCAGGTATCCGATATAATTTACAGCTAGAGACTTTGATGAATTCTGGCCGCATGAGATGGGAACTGGCTACTCTGGCAGTTTTCTGCGTGTTGACAATTTTTCTCTTCCCCGCTACCCAAGGCCCGTATTCGGCTGTACACGGACCGGCTTCCGCGCTTCAAGCGGCGCGAGCGGCGGCTCGCTTGCGGATGGCCATTGTCCAACCGATCCCGAGGTCCCTGACGGACTGCCTGGTTTCAGTGATGGTATTGTCCTGGTTGATGCCATCGAACGGGGAATTCGAATTGCTCGGGCGGGCTGAATACAAAGCCATCCTCCGTTGCTGATTCTTTTCCTTCTCTATTGCGGAACACACTTAAACTCTTGGTTTGGCTCCAGCGGGGTTTTGTCTTCGAGAGATGTTTCTTCCGGCTCTCGCGGCCCTATTGACGGAGGTTTTGTTACGCTGAAATCGCAAGAAGAGGCGGTGACGGGCAACGGGAAAGAGCAAGATCTTCGGTTTTATTTCGCTCGAGAACCGATGATTTTGGCCGCTCTCTTCGCTCTGGCGGTATTGTGTTTCATAGCCGTGACCGGCTTATCACGGGCCTACCATGCGCAGCAGGAGGCTCTCGGCAATCGATGGTTCACTCGTGGTGTCGCGGATCTCGAGCAGCAGCGTTTTGCGCAGGCCGTCAGCGAATTCCGTACGGCGCTGCTTTATTCGCGAGACAATTACGCCTACCAGCTCAATCTGGCTGAGGCGTTAATCGGTCTGAAGCGGACCAATGAGGCCTATGCCTACCTGATTAATCTTTGGGAGAGGGAACCGGAGAACGGAGTGGTCAACCGCGAACTCGCGCGCATCGCTGCCGAAAAGGAAGAAACCGAACAAGCTCTCCGTTACTACCATAATGCGATCTACGCCGCCTGGCCCGGCGATCAGGAGGCCGAACGCCGGAACACCCGCCTGGAACTCATCCAATATCTATTGGGCATCAACGCCAAGACGCAAGCACAGTCTGAGCTGATTGCGCTGGCTGCGAATTTAGCTGACGATCCCTCTCAGCAGGCACGCGCAGGAGATCTCTTTCTTCAGGCGCAGGACTACGAACATGCCCTGACGGAGTTTCGCCTCAGTCTGAAGTCAGATCACCACAACCCAGCGGCACTAGCGGGAGCAGGAGAGGCGGCTTTCGAACTTGGCCGGTATGCCCTTGCACAACGCTACCTTCAAGCTGCCACAGCCGCTGATCCCGGCGATGCGCATAGTGCGGCCCGCCTGAAGACGACGGAATTGGTGCTGCGAATGGATCCGTTCCGCCGGCAGCTTCCGGCCGCGCAACGCAACCGAATTGTGGTCGAGGCCTTTAGGGTAGCTGGTCAGCGGATCAACTCCTGCGTTGCGCCGAAGGATTCCAAAGCCCCTGTTCAGCCGGCGTCCCCGCTACAGAGCCTAGCGGAAGGCTGGGCGAAGATGCGACCGAAGATTAACGAACGAACCCTTCAGCGAGATCCGGATTTGGTCGAAGCCGCGATGGATCTGGTATTCCGTATTGAGCGCCAAACCGGTCCCGCTTGCGCGCCTCCGACTGAAACGGACACGGCGCTGTTCTTGATCTCCAAACTGCACGAAGGGAGTTGACGTGGACGGCCAGCCAAACTCGAAAACCCAAACGCTGCTCGAGAACGGGCAGGCCGAGCCAATTGCTTCGTTCCCCGCGCGCTCTACGGCGACCCTTCTGCGATCAGTTTTTCGCGAAGAACGGTTTTTTCTTGCCCTGTCGGTGTTCATCGGCGTTTTTTCGGGACTGGCTGTCGTCTGCTTCCGTTTCGCCATTGATTGGTGCCGCATTTATCTTTTGGGATCGGGATTCACCCTCTCGCCATCGCGGCTCTTGCTGGCTCCCAGCCTAGCGGGGCTAGTCATTGCTGTGTTGGTTATTCATGTCTTTCCTCTGGCACGTGGAAGCGGAGTCAATCAAACCAAAGCCGCGTTGTACATCTACAACGGCTATATTCCGATTCGCACTGCGATCGGCAAGTTCATTACGGCGGCACTGGCCATTGGCTCAGGACATTCTCTCGGTCCGGAAGACCCGTCGTTGCAAATCGGCGCCGGCCTGGCTTCGGCGCTGGGGCGGCGGATGCGGTTGTCCCGGGACCGAATGCGGCTCATCGCTCCGGTTGGCGCGGCTGCTGGATTAGCGGCCGCCTTTAACGCTCCGATATCGGCCGTGCTTTTCGTGATCGAAGAAGTCATTGGGCGCTGGACTGCCGGCATTCTCGGTTCGGTCGTGCTTTCCGCAGTGTCTAGCGTGGTTGTAATGCGGTGGTTTTTAGGTTCCGAGTCTCTGTTCCGGATTCCTGTGGTGCAACTGGAACGGCCCTCGGAACTCATCGCGTTCGCCATTCTTGGAGTGGTCGGCGGTCTGGCTTCAGTTGTGTTCGCCCGCGGAATTGCGACCCTGCGACCGTGGTGCAAAGGCCTGCCCCAGTGGACGCAATACTTCCAACCCGCAGTGGCAGGCCTGCTGATCGGGCTCATAGCGGTCCTCGGCGCGCCGCAAGTGATGGGTGCCGGCTATGAGTACATTGACGAGGCCATGCACGGCCAATTTACCTGGCAAATGCTTGCCCTCCTGGCAGGGCTCAAGATCATTGCGACCCTGCTCTCGTTTGTCAGCGGGACTCCTGGAGGCATGTTTGCTCCGACCTTGTTTATCGGCGCTATGCTGGGGGCGGCCATCGGCGGAGCGCAGCACGCCTTGCTGCCGCACCTGAGCGGGTCACCGGGCACTTACGCTCTGGTTGGCATGGGTGTTCTTTTCGCAGGATTTCTGCGCGCGCCCATGACCTCAGTGTTCATGGTCCTGGAGGTCAGCGGGAATTACTCCATCATCGTCCCGGTTATTGTGGCTAATACGTTCGCGTACGTGATTTCACGCGCGCTGCAGCCAACAGCAATTTTCGACGTGCTGACCCGCCAGGACGGATTGGACCTACCCTCCATGGAAGAGCAAAGAGAAGAGGGCATCTTGCGGGTGGAGGATGCGATGAGGCCCATGGAGGGCCCCGTTCTAGAAGGCGAGGAGACGCTCGATCGCGCGCTTCAGCAGTGGGGTCAAACTTCACACGACGTTCTCCTAGTCCGCTTGAATCCCAGCGGATGGAGCAGCATCACACGCCGCGAGATCGAGACTATGGTGAGAGAAGGCAAGGGCGGCTTGACACTGAGCTCAGTTCTCGCCGCCCGCCAGATTCCTTTCTTGCATCCCGATCATCCTCTGGAGATGGCATTGCGGTATGTCGATCGCTGGCCACTCGTGCCGGTCGTGAGTCGTGCAGATTTCCGAAAACTCGAAGGTGTGGTTTCCCATCATGACGTGCTCAACCGATACCGGGATTTTGGAGAGGGATAATTCTACGGGCCCGGAGCAGCGCACAATTTCGCTTGGGGGGACGACGACGGCAAGACCCTCTACCTGTGTGCCAAGACCGGTTTATACCGCATAAGGCTGAACATTGCCGGGATTCGCCCCTAGCCGTTACCTCCGGCCGCTGCTCGCAAGTTCCTCTCCCTCGGGTACTGTAACCAGGCCGGTACAGGTCCTTCGGTGATCTTAAAGGCTTCCCAGGCTGGTTGCATACTCGGGCTGAGTTCCAAAATCATGCCGTCGCTGGCAAATACCCGCCGTTGGCCCAGACACCTGGTTGACTTGCCGGTTCAAGTCGTCCTCCCGAGCGGGGCGTCCAATGTCCTTGTACCGGGACGCTTGGCCGAAATCAGCGCTGGCGGGATGGTTCTATATGCCGGAGTTCCTCTGGAACCTGGCGACCGTATGGAGGTCGAGTTCCAAACTCCGCCTGCGCAAGTCACCGGCATCATCCGCGAGCGGACCGGCTATTGCTTTGCCGTCGAATTTCTCACTCCGCTGGCGATTGACAATGGCGCCCTCAACAGATCTCTATCGCGCTTCCAGCAAAAGCATCGCGCGTACCTGCAGCAAAAAGAACAGGAAATGGATCGCCTGCACCGCGAGATCGCTGAGCTTTGCCATGAAGCTCAGTTGGCTCCCGGGAAAAAGAAACGGTAATGAAGCCTAGAGCGTTTCCACCTTCTTCTGCAGCTCCCGCGCTATAACCTCCGGATCACTCCCCGGCGGGAATTGCAGCGGTGCCCCAATTTTCACCCGTACTTGATATGGCCGGGCGAATTTCTTCCCCGCTTGCTTCAACTCAAACAGTCCATCAATGCGCATGGGTACGACCGGAATGCGGAGATTATTCACCAGCAATCCGATGCCACTGCGGAAGGGATTCATCTTGCCGTCGGCCGTGTGGCGGCCTTCAGGAAAAATCAATACGCTGTATCCGCGGTCGACACATTCGCCGGCATACGCGAAACTTTGCCGGAATCCAGCCTCGCGCGGGAGCGGGAACAAGTTCAGCAGCGAAACTCCCAGCGTCCATTTAAGGCGATCGTAGATTCTGCCGAGAAGATCTCGCTCAGGTGGAGGTGTGCGAAGCGCTTCCAGGGCTTCGCCTCCAGTGGCGGTCGCAATTTTGTGACGCAAACGCGCCGGAAGCGCCGTGTGAACAAAGCCGACATCCACATCTCCAATGTGATTGCATACGACGATCACGGGCCCGGCGACACCGCGCAGGTTTTCCCGGCCCTCAATGCGTGGCCAACCCAGCAGGAACACGGCGGGCCGAAGCAGCAGGTAATGCGCCAGCAGACGAATCCAGGTGACGGGCCAGCGCTGCACCCAAGCCGGATAGTGATAGGCCACGCGCGGCGGGAGCTGGCCGCGCAACATGTCCTCCAGATCGCCAACTGTCTTCACGGCTGCGAAACGAGTCTCGCTCAAATCAAGCTGGTAGCGCTCTTCGAGAGCGCTGAGCAACTCCACGCGATCGAGCGAACTGAGATTCAAGTCGCTCTCCAGGTTTGCTTTGAAATCCACCTTGCTGCCGTCCTTTGTGACGCGTGCGATCAGTTCAGCCAACGCGCTGGAACCAGATCTGGGCATCGCTTTTGTGTCCAACTGCGCCTGAACGGCTTGCTGAATCACGGGGGTGCGGGGCTTTTGCGTGGAAGTTCTTGGAAAATCCTTCTCCGGCCAGATAAACCAGGTGCGCATGCGCTGGTACTCGGCCAACGATTCGTTGGCTCGTCGGACTGCAGGTTCCGGGTCAGAGGCATTCCGCAAAATCAGAACCGCGCACGGCTCTGCGTTGCCTTCGCGCGCCAGACCGATGACGACGCAATCCTGTATTTCTGGCTGGCAGCGCAGTGCCGCCTCCAGATCGTCGGGATAGACATTCATCCCTGCCGGAGTCACGATGACATTTTTCTTCCGTCCTTTGAAATACAAGTTGCCCGCCGCATCGAGTTCACCCACGTCGCCCGTGCGATACCAGCCTTCGTCTCCCGCGACCGGTTGAAGTTCGTTCCCATTCCAGTATCCGGAGGCGATGCCGCTGCCACGAACCAGAATTTCGCCATCCTTATCCACTTTGACTTCGCGTCCCGCCAGAACTTTCCCGATCGATCCTTTTCCCAACCGGAAGGGGTGGTTGACGCTGATTAGCGAGGTGGTTTCGGTCAGTCCATAGCCCTGGATTACAGCAAACCCCAGTCGTCCCCAGAATTCCTCGGTTACGCGGTCGAGCGCCGCGCCGCCAGAAATGAATGCCCAGAATTTCCAGCCGGACTGGCGATGGATTTGCCGGAACGTCCACCAGCGGCGGAGAAAGTGCTTGCCCTCGGCCTTCTGGAATTTCCACGAAAACGATTCGAGCTTGCCTTCTTCCGCTAGATCCCGTTCGACTTTTTCTTTCAGCGACTGCAACATCCGCGGTACGGCCACCAGCACAGAGACGTGTTCCCGTCGAATGGTCGCGATCACTTCACCTGGTTTCAGCGTTTCCTGGAAGATCACGGTGCCGCCCATGAGCTGGGGCAGAAAGATTCCCAGAAATTGACCGAATACATGGCTCAGCGGCAGCAGGTTAAGAAAACGAACTGGATGCACGAACCGCTCGTACTTCAGGTATTTCGCGATCTCAGCTTCCAGCGGTGTAACGTTCCCCAGTACATTGCCGTGGCTGATGACTACGCCTTTGGGCTCGGCCGTCGTCCCGGATGTGAAAACGATTTCCAGCGCGTCTTGCGGATTGATGGGCGCCGATTCGCTGCGAGCCGGCGAATAGTGTGCCAGCGTGGGTCTCAGATCCTCCAGGACCAGACCAGGGACGGAAGACTGCGCGTGTGCCCGCGAGCAGACCACCAACCTGGCGCCCACTTGCTGAGCAACGCGCTGCGCGAAATCGTCCGCGGCGCCGTCGTCCATCGGCACGACGATGACTCCACGCAGTGCGCAGCCGAAGAACACCGCAACCCATTCGGCTGAATTGGGCCCCCAGAGGAGGAGCCGATCACCCTTGCCTATAGCCCGTTTTCCGAGTTCGCGAGCGAAACGGAAGGCGGTCTCCGCGACTTGCCGGTAGCTCCAGCGCTCAGTGCGGTATCCGCGCCGCTGGACATAGGCGCACTCCTCTCCTCTGCGCAAGAAGTTATCGAGATATTCGACGACGGAGCGGCGCTCCATATATATGATGGTAAACCTCGCGCTTGCTTCACGAGCTTGTGGGCCGCGCGCAATTGGACGTACAGATGAATTTGTCGACTCGCCCGGCGCTCGGTTCGTTCTATCGTCAGTGGCGCTCCTGTCGGAGCCGGCTCGGGTTGCGGGCGATTCATCCGATTCTCATCTTTGTAGTCATCGTCTCTAGCTGCCAAAACAATCAGCCCACCCCAGTCGCTGCACCGACCACAAGTCCAACGCCGAGACGTGAATCAGGACCAAGCCACGATCTCACTCAGGACGAAGCGGCCGGGGGACATACCTTAAAGAAACATGTCGGCCGCACCGATGAGCAGCTTCGCGAACGGCTGGAGCGCGAGCGCAACATTTCGGCTGCCTCAACCTACACCGATCGGGAGACGGCTGAGCGGGTGGTTGGAACCGGGTTGCAGCAGGAGCAACCGCGTATCCAGCGCTGGCTGGAAAGAACGGGAGGTCACCCGAATCTGGTGTTGGACTATGACGGCGATCCAGCCCATCCCATCGGCCGGACGCTCCGCCGTGGCGAGGACCACACCGAACCTTGCTCCCGTGCCGTGGTCGTGCTGAAGTTCGACCCGCCTGCCGAGTATCACGTTTTGACGACCTATCCGGAGTGCCGCTGATGAAAACAAAGAAAGAGACTCCGCAGATTTCCGCTGCCGACTTCCCGGCTCTGAGAGACTTCCTGCGCGGCTATTTTCACCAGGACCTTGCCGACGAATACGGTTCACCCAAAGCCGCGGCAGAACATTTCCGCCAGGATGCCGACGAGACACAGCGGAAGGCTTTGGCAGAAGAATGGACGCGATTTCTGGCTGGGATGAAGGGACAGCCGCTCGAAGCCATTAACCACGCCCTGGCGAACCTGGGCAGCGCGTGCATACTCACTCAGCGCGACATCGGCCAAGTTTCCAAAGTCTTGCAGGCCTGAGTTCTCGCTGTCGTCTGAGCCGGCGAGTTATTCCCGCCCCACTCCCAGCGAATCCGCTACGCGGTTGATGTAATTGAACCAGGAAGCGATCAGCGTGATCTGCAGAATCGCCTGGTCGTCGAATCCGGCGGCGCGCAGGCGTTCGTGATCGTCTTTCCAAATCTTAGTAGCGTCTTTGGTCAGCTTGACCACATAGTCGAGCATCACCCGCTCTTGTGGAGTGACAGGCGCAGTGGTGTAGTCCTTCTCCAGCGCCTCGACCAGGTTTTTGTCCAACGTCACGCGACGCAGAAACTCTGCGTGAGAATCAATTCAATAGACACAACGGTTGGTGACCGACACCACCGTCGTGATCATTTCATGCTGCCGCCGGGATAGCGGAAGATCCGGAGACATGAGGGCGCCAAAAGTGGCGAAGGCGTGGTAGAGGGCCTCGGGAATCAGGCTGTGCGACGCTACAATCTGCGATCCCCCGCCCTCCACGGGATGTACTGGGGTGGCATATTCTTCAGGATAAAGGGCTTTTTGCCCTTCCATGGCGGCGCGCAGCTTCCCGTCGGCCTCAGAAAACGGGATGGTGCGGATCCAAGTCATAAAGATCGGGTCATGAAGGTCGCCCCAGAACTCAGGTAACAAAAAGAACTTGTCCTTATTCTTTAGTTTTGGTCTTGAAATTCTGTCCGGCCACACAAACTACACGCAGAGCGCTTGGTCTGCCAATACTAGAAACGAGCTATTGGGGCTGACGCCCGAGATCATTCGCGGATCCCCCGCGCGGAGATGAATGAATGAGTATCGTGGTTTGGAAGGTCTTGCGCAAGCTCCCAAAACCGCTGCTACTGGTTTTATCCTTCTTCCTGCTGGTCGCGTTAGCGCGCGCCTAGGCGGGATTCCACATTCGCCGTCGTTAGGTGGATCGGCTTGAGGCCAGCAGTGCGACGGTTCAAATCAATCCTCCTTTGGCACGGCGGAGGAAATCCGCAGCGTCCCGGTGGGCCTGCTCAGTTACAGTTGCGTCATCGTGATTCTCGAACTTGATTTTCTGCACCGTGATCTCGGCGGCTTCCTTGACATTGAAGCCCTGCATGACAAGCTTCCGGGCTCGTTCGGCAAAACTATCTTCGAGCGCGCTGGTTCTGAGGTTATGGTCGGAGCAGATATGCACTTTGAATTTGGCCGAGGCCAGCCGGTCAAAAGCACTCTTGGCCTGAGGATTGGTGAGAAGCGCCGGAAGCTCAAGCGCCCAATCACACTTTGAGCACCCCCAGCCGGTGAGGTGCTCATCCGAGATCCAGATAATCCATCGGGCCGTTGCGGCGTTCATGGCAGGTGCCTGAGCCACCAACTAACTTGCTTAATCGATGTCATAGGCAAGATTCATGAGGGCGGGCGCTTACACCGAAGGCCGAAGTCTGCGGGTAAGGCCCTGCAAATTGGGAACGACGGATTCCGCGAAGGTCGTTTATCTGCGCCGCTACCGGCAGTTAATGGCTGCTTCTATCGGTGAGTGTGAAACAACGCGTCACTGGCTCGGGTTGCGCGTTCCCTGCGAAAGTTGCGGCCCAGGAGAGAGTTGATAGCCTGAAATTTCTTTCTTCCGGCAGTTTAGAATGCTGGTTCCCATCGTAACTCGTTCGTACACTCCCTTCTGGTAACCCTTAGTAACCATACGATTCTTGGCCACTCGCCTTACAATTGCCCTTGTCCGAAAGACCATCCCTTGAGTGGTAGTCGGCATTGGCCGAATGGGTGGTCAACCAGCCGGTGACCTTTCGCGAACTTGCCGTGGTTGAAGCGAGCGGAAGCAGCACCGGAGCCGGAGTCCGCACCAATATGGCGTTCGGTTTTGGTTTCAACAAACAGAAAGCTCTCAGCGCCGCGGAGAAGTTCGTCCAGCAAGGCAAGCTGCAGAACGCCATTGCTGAGTACGAAAAGGTTCTGAAGGCTGATCCCAAGGATCTGACGGTTTCCAATACCATCGGCGATCTCTACGCACGCCTGGGCCAGAACGACAAGGCCGTAGAAAGTTTCAAGAGCGTCGGCGACGCCTATGCCACCCAGGGCTTCACGGTCAAAGCCATCGCCATGTACAAGAAGCTGACCAAGATCAAACCCACGCTCGAAAGCGTGCTGCGCCTGGCCGAGTTGTATACCCAGCAAGGCCTGTTCAATGATGCGCGTGCCCAATACCTGCAGGTGGCCGAAGAGTTCCTGCGCGCGGGTGAACTGGAGCAGGCGGTCCGGATTTTCCAAAAAACGCTGGAGATGGACCCGGAAAACGTGGCCATGCGGGTGCGCCTGGCGGAAGTCTACATTCGCCTCGACAAGAAAACCGAGGCCTGGCAACTCTTCGCCGCCGCGGCCGACAGCCTGCGCACAAAAGGCCAACTCGCCCAGGCGGAAGAAATTCTGAAGCGCATGCTCAGCCTCGATCCGGGCAACAGCTACGCGCTGCTCCTGCAGGGCCGCACAGCAGCTGACACAGGCGACTTCCAGGGTGCGATCGCGAACCTGGAGAAGGTAGCCGATCTCGATACTCATCCCGAAGGGTTGCGGGTCCTGATGCAGGCCTACCTGGAAACCGGACGCATCGCAGAGGCCGGTTCCCTGGCGGCAAAATTATTTACCGTCCACAACGATGCCGCGGCCATGACTGGATACGCGGACGCTTTACTCGCTGCCGGGGAATTCGAGCAGGTGCTGCAGGTTTACAACGAATACTCGGAACGCTTGCTGGCCAGTGACTCGGCCAAGGTGCTGGATACCCTTCATGTCCTGATTGGCCATTTGCGGGAGAGCCCCAGCGCTCTGGAAACACTGCTCGCAATTTCGCTGAAAGCAGGGGACAGCACCCACGTCACCGAGCTGTATGAGTTGCTCGCCCACGCAAGCGTTCAGTCTGGGGATCTGGAGAGAGGCCGCGACTGCTATCTGAAGCTCACGCAACTGGAGCCGCAGAACCAACTCCACGCGCAGAACTATCAGCAGGTGCTGGCCCGCATGACAGGTGGAGCCGCGCCGGCCGCAAAGTTGATCACTGCGGAAGAAGGGGCCGTGATGGTGGATGAACTCGAAGCCACCGCGCCCTTTATCGATCAGCGGTACCCCGATGATGTGGCGTTGGCAGTACGCGCCGCCCTGACCGATGCCGAACTGTTCGTTTCTTACAACATGCCAGCCAAGGCGTTGGGGCCGCTCTCCTCGGCATTACCCAAAGCGCCCCGTGACCTGCGGATGAATCAGCGCCTGGTGTCACTGCACACTCGCGCTGGGCGGTTCGCGGAAGCTGCGGTCTGTTGCCGAACCCTGGAACAGCTTTACCACGATGCAGGGCATCCCGATGAAGCCACGCGCTATGCTGAATTAGCCACAAAGTACGAGGAACGGGCCTCGAGCAAGCCGGCTGAGGCAAAGCCAGCCGCGGTGAAGCCCATCAAGCCGTTATCGTCGGAGGAGAAAACGGTTTCTGCCGTGGGCGCGGAGGTCAAAGCCCCTGTTCCCGTGGCCACTCCCGTTTCGATTCCGGCGGCTTCGGGGCTCTCCTGGCAAAAGCCCAGCGCTTCGGCACCCGTGGAAGCCGCGGAATTCGAGGTTCAAGCTACGCCCACACCAGCGGAGAGTGAGATCGACATCTCTGAAGAATGGGAGGGCGAGCTGGCTGAAGAAGGCGCGCCTCCTGCAGCCGAGGAGACAGAAGCTGCCTCTGAACCCACCCACGCCAGTGCGCAGGAAATCGAAGAGGTGGTGGAAGAGATTCGCTTCTACTTGTCTCAGTCCATGGTCGAGCAGGCGCGCATGGTCTTCGACAAGCTGGAGAACATGAGTCCCGGAGAGGCGAGGCTAGCTGCCCTGCGTCATGAAATTGAGCGCGCCGGCGCCCAAAGTCCCCAGCCCGAAGCCGAAACCATCGAAGAAATTTCCGTCGAAGAGATTCCGCATGCTTCGGCAGAGGAGACTCCGCAACCGCCGTCTCGTCCGGGCAAACTGAAAGAGCTTGTCTCCGATCTGGAATCATCGCTTGGGGAAGATTTCCTGCCCAAGACGGCGCACAAAGTTGCTGCCGAACCGGAACCAGCTTTGAAGGAAGTGGCGCAGGCGAATATTCAGCCAGCGCAGGCGGGTGTGCTTGGAGAGTTTGTCTCTGATCTGGAAGCCTCATTAGGCGACAACTTTTTACCGCAGGCGCCAGCGGTCGAGGCCAGACCGACGCCCCTCGCAGCGAAATCAGCAATGTCGTCATCGCCCTCCAGGCCGTTTGTATCGGCTTCAGCGGCAGCCGCGCCTGCGCCGGCGGTTGAGCTAGCCGCTCCGGCTCCAACATTCAGCTATAAGCCCTCGAAACCTCGACCTCTTGCCCCACCGGCGCCTGCACTCGACCCCGGCGCGGGAGTCGATTTGGCTGACATGTTCGGAGAATTGAAACAGGAATTGGAAGATGGCGCGGGTACCGTCGAGGAAGATCCGGAAACTCACTACAATCTCGGCGTGGCTTTCCGGGAAATGGGTTTGCTGGATGAAGCCATCGCCGAGCTGCAAAAGGTATGCCAATCCGTAGACCGTGGGCATCCTTTCCCCCAGCTCATGCAGACTTATACCTGGCTGGCGCAATGCTTCCTGGATAAGAGAGTTCCTGAAGCAGCGATCCGCTGGTACGAGCGCGCGTTGAAAATCAATGGAATCGACGAGGAGACGAAGGTTGCCCTGAACTACGAGCTGGCTTCGGCTCTCGAATCCGCGGGGAACAAACCTGCCGCATTGAGCCATTTCATGGAAGTTTACGGCAGCAATATCGACTACCGCGATGTGGCCGAGCGCATTAAGACCCTGAAGTCGTAGAATGTGTGAATGGGTCTTCGTCTGAAGCTGGGACGTGCGCGTATCTCCAGGACGTCGCGCTCATGAAAAAGGGGAGCGCGGCGTGAACGTTGTTCCCAAAACTCCTCTCAGCTCTGTTACCGCCGGGTCGCCGGACAAAGCAGGAGAACGCCCTGCGCGTCCTGGTTCGAACCGTCCCAGCACTGCAGAGCTTTGGTTGCGTCGCGTGAGGGTGTTGGCGTTGGTGTTTTTCTGTGCGACGGTTGGGGTCATACTGGTTATTCTGCCTTGGAGGCCAGAGTGGACGGACAACGGCTTGCTCCTCGGCTGGCCGGGTCTGCGGACATTCATGTCCCACGGTTTTGTCCGAGGCTTGTGCAGCGGTCTGGGTCTGGTGGATATCTGGATCGGATTCTGGGAAGCCGTGCACTACCACGAAGGAGCGCGGAGCTGAGACCGACTTCAGCCCTTCCATCTGTCGCGGACGCCAGTTTTGGCGGGATATTCTCCGAAAAGAAAGCATCCTCATGACTGAGCACAAGCTAAAGCCGGCCCCTTTGGCCTACCAGAACCAACCATTCCTCGACAGCCCGGAAGGCCGCATCTTGCGAATCCTCTCTGAGTACAGTGAACCGCTGGCTCGTTTCCGTCGGGAACAAATCCAGGATACGGTAGTGTTTTTCGGTTCCGCACGATTTCACAGCCTCTCGGACGCACAGAAAAAGCTGGAGGAACTGGAAGCCAGCCATGAACTGGCTGCCCAGCGCAAGAAGGCGCTGGCCCTGGTGGAAATGTCACGTTATTACGAAGACGCCCGCCGCCTGGCCTTTTTGCTGACCGAATGGTCGATACAGATCCCAGCGCGCAGGCGGCGCTTCGTCGTCACCACGGGTGGCGGCCCTGGCGTTATGGAAGCCGCCAACCGGGGGGCTCACGAGGCCGGTGGAAAGAGCATTGGTCTCAATATCAATTTGCCGTTCGAACAATATCCCAACGATTACATTACCCCCTCTCTGAATTTCGAATTCCACTACTTTTTCATGCGCAAGTTCTGGTTCGCATACCTCGCCAAGGCGCTGGTGATTTTTCCCGGCGGCTTTGGCACGCTGGACGAACTTTTCGAGATTCTCACCCTTGCCCAAACGCAAAAGCTGGCGAAGAGGATTTTGGTGGTCATTTATGGGCGCGAATACTGGAACCGGGTGTTCAACTTCCAGGAGCTGGTGAACTCCGCCACGATTGCGCCCGAAGATCTTGACCTTTTCACCATGGTCGATTCCCCCGAGGAAGGTTTTGAGGTTTTGCGCGAAGGTCTGATCAAGTATCACCTCGGCCCGCCACCGAAACGGACGGGCGAAGTGATGCCCGAAATCGCCAAGACGAATCCTTAGCCCTTGCTTCTTTACTACATTACTGACCGCACGCAGTTTCCTGGCAGCGAGGCCGAGCGTCAGCGCTGTTTGCTGGAAAAAATCGGTGAAGCGGCGCGCTGCGGAGTTGATTACATCCAGCTCCGGGAGAAAGACCTTTCCTCCCGCGAATTGGAATCCCTGGCCAGAGAAGCGGTTCAAATTGTCCGCGCGAGTTCGTCACCGAGAACCGAGAACCGGGATCTCAAAACTGCTTTGTTAATCAACTCCCGCACTGACATTGCGCTGGCCAGCGGAGCCGCTGGAGTCCACCTTCCCGCGAATGAGATTTCGGCGTCGGAGGTGAAAAGTGTCTGGACCCGAAGTCTACGCTCCTCCTCCGAGTCAAAACGGCAACCGGGCCGGATGGACGCGCCGCCGGCCATTGTCGCAGTTTCGTGCCACTCGGCAGAGGAAGTACGCAAAGCCTTCGGCGCCGCTGATTTCGTCGTTTTCGGCCCGGTATTCGAAAAGCACAATCAACCTCCATCTGCTCTTGCTGGTCATGTTTTCAATGGGTTGGACACTCTCTGCCAGGTCTGCGCGGAGGACATTCCCGTTCTTGCCTTGGGCGGCGTCACTTTGGAGAATTTCAAGATGTGCCTTCAGGCAGGCGCGGCCGGCGTCGCCGGCATCCGGCTATTTCAGAAGAACGACGTTCGCAAGGTTGTCGAGGAGCTTAGAAATTTCTCCGCATCCTGAAAACTCCCGGGTCAGGGCAAATGCGGTGCTAAGTCCTTTCGCTTGAATGTTAACTGGTTTACCGCGAGCCGGACCTTTGCTTCCTTACTTATGGCTGCACCGGTGCTCCGCCAGTTACCGAAGGCCGCTTGATTCGTCGAACCTGTGTACCGGGAACGCGCATCAAAGGAGATATAATAGGCACGTAAAAACCCTCAGGAAGTAGTCTGCTTCCAGGAAGATTGAAACGGATGTCGATAAAGACCAAGATTGTAGTTCTTGCTTCATCTGCAGCGATTTTGCTGTTTGCCTTGGCCGGTGGTTTGGATGTTCGCGCCTCCAGCAACGATGGCGCATACCGCGAACTGAAAGTCTACAGCGAGGTGCTGTCGCGGGTGCGCAGCGAGTACGTCGAAGAGCCCAACATCCCGCAAGTGACCGATGGGGCTTTGCACGGGCTGCTTGAATCGCTGGATGCCGACTCCAGTTACCTTTCGGCTGCGCAATATCAGGACTACAAATCGCACAAGTCTGAGGCCCGGGGCGAAATTGGAGCAGCAGTCTCCAAGCGTTTTGGGTACGCAGTGATCGTTTCCGTGATCCCTGGCGGCCCAGCGGATAAAGCGGGCCTGCAAGCCAGCGACATTATCGAGGCGATCGAGGGCAAGAGCACGCACGAGATGTCACTCGCTGAGATCCGGGCTCAATTGGACGGGCAACCCGGCTCGAATGTGAACGTAGCCGTGGTCCGCGCTCGCCGGGCTGAACCCCAGAAAATGGTTATCACCCGGGACATGGTGAGCGTACCGCCGGTCACCGACAAGATGGTCGAAGATGGCGTCGGGTATATCCAGGTCGATGCCTTTACCAAAGGCAAAGCGCAGGAAATTGCCGCCAAGGTGAAAGCCCTGCAAAAGGACGGCGCCAAGAAGTTGATTCTTGATTTGCGGAACTGCGCGGAAGGCGATGAAGAAGAAGGTATCGCCGCCGCTAATCTGTTCCTGAATCACGGCACCATCGCGTATTTGCAAGGTCAAAAATATCCTCGGGAAGCGTTTAACGCCGATCCCTCGAAGGCGATTACCACTTTGCCCGTGGTGGTACTGGTGAACAAAGGCACCGCGGGAGCGGCTGAGATCGTGGCCGCCGCCGTTCTGGAGAATGCCCGAGGCGACGTCGTAGGCGACAAAACCTTCGGCGAAGGGTCCGTCCAGAAAGTGATCCCCCTGCCGGATGGCTCGGCGCTTATTTTGTCGGTCGCGAAGTACTATTCACCGCTGGGCAAAGCGATTCAGGATACGGCTGTGACGCCCAACGTGCTGGTGGCGGATAGCGATGACGATTCCGTTGTGCCGGAAGACGAGGATAATGCCGCCCCTCCTGAGGAGGAGAAAAAGCAGCCTCCACAGCAGGATGAGCAACTGCACAAGGCGCTTCAGGTGCTCAAGAGCCGCACCAGTTAGTCGTCAGTCCGCCGGATCTGTTTGTCGAACGCGCGTCTTTTGACGCGCGTTTTTCTTTTCTAGCATCGGCGGCTCACCACCCAGTTAGCTCACGGTGCGTTGAACATCAGCCCGCCCGCCCTGTTATTCTGAACCTGAATCCTCCTGTGAAATTGCTGTCCCAAGAAGCGCCGCCAGAGCACGCCACGCGAAGCAAGTTGATGGGGCGCGTAATCATAGGCCTGCTGGTGCTGGCCTCCGCGCTGGCCGGTGCGAGCGTCGGCCTGCTTCTCGTTTATTCCACCGATCTGCCGCAGGTGGATGAACTGGAACGCTACCGCCCCAGTACAATCACTGAGCTTTACGACGACCATGGCCGAATCATTGGTTCTTTTGCTCTGCAGCGCCGGGTTGTCGCCTCCTATGAAGACTATCCTCCCGTTCTTCGCGACGCTTTGATTTCAATCGAAGACAAAGAGTTCTATCGCCATTGGGGAATCAATGTGTGGCGCATCGCCGGCGCCGCCTATCGCGATATCGAGTCGGGGGGCAAGGTGCAGGGCGCTTCCACGCTCACCATGCAACTGGCGCGCAACCTTTTTCTCTCTCCCGACCGCTCATTCCACCGCAAAATCGAGGAGGCGCTGCTGGCTATCCAGATCGAGCGGCGTTTCACGAAACCCCAGATTTTTACTCTCTACGCCAACCAGATTTATCTCGGCCAGGGTGTGTACGGATTCGAAGCGGCCTCCGAGTTTTATTTCAGCAGACCGGCCAAAAAGCTGACCCTGCCTGAAGCCGCCTTGCTTGCGGGCCTGCCCAAGTCACCCGGCTATTACTCCCCCATCGCCCATCCCGATCATGCGCTCAAGCGGCGCAATCTCGTGATCAATTCCATGCTGGAAGACGGCAAAATCACCGCCCAGGAGGCCACTGCAGCCAGAGATCAGCCTCTGCAATTGCAACTGGCTCATGATCCCAATTCGCTGGCGCCCTATTTCGTTGAGGAAATCCGGCGCTATCTGGAAAATAAATATGGCAGCGACCAGGTGCATGAAGGCGGATTGCGCGTCTACACATCGCTGGATATGGACCTGCAGCGCGCCGCCAACCAGGCTGTGCTCGATGGCCTCGCGGTGTATGAGAGGCGACACGGCTGGAAAGACCGGTTGGAAAACGTTTTAACCGGAAATGCTTCGCTCGCTAGCTACCAACATCCCGACTGGGACAATGAACCCGAGCTCAACGGATACATCCACGCCCTCGTCACGTCGGTTTCCCCGGGCTCGGCCGCCTTGAAGTTCGGCCGCTATACAAGCGCGCTGACTCAGGCCGAAGCCGCCTGGACCGGCCGCAAGATCAAAGACATCGTGAAGCCCGGCAACATCGTCTACGTGAAAATCCTCGCGCTTGGCGCCGACGGCAAAGCCCGAGTTAGCCTGGAACAGGACTCAGGTGCGCAGGGCGCGCTCATGGCGATCGACAATGCCAGTGGCGAAATCAAAGCCATGGTGGGCGGGCGTGACTTCAATCTTTCCAAGTTCAACCGTGCTACGCAGGCGCTGCGCCAGGTCGGCTCATCATTCAAGCCGTACGTGTACGCTGCTGCAATCGACCGAGGTGCCAGCCCCGATGACACTGTCGTCGATGCGCCCGTGACTTTTCAGACCGCCTCTGGCCCGTACATTCCCCACAACTACGACGAAAAATTTGAGGGTCTGATTACTCTGCGCCGCGCGCTGGCACAGTCCCGCAATATTCCCGCCTTGAAACTGGCTGACGGCATGGGAATCAAAACGGTCATCGACTACGCCCATCGTTTTGGCGTGACCTCGAATTTGCCGCCCTATCTGCCGGTGGCGCTGGGCGCGGCTGAAGTCACGCTGTTCGAGCAGACTTCTGCCTTCAGCGTCTTTCCTAACGACGGCGTCCGCCTGGTCCCGCGCTACATCACGAAAGTCACGGACTACGAAGGCCGCGTTCTGGAAGAAGACTTTCCCGATGTGAAAGATGTAGTCAGCGCCCGCACTGCGCGCATCATGACCTCGATGCTGCAAGAGGTTGTCCAGCATGGGACGGCAATTGCGGCCGCCTCTATGAAGTATCCCTTGGGAGGCAAGACAGGTACGACCAACGATTTCACCGATGCATGGTTCGTCGGCTTCTCTCCCTCGATGACTTGCGGCGTGTGGATTGGCTACGATGAGAAGAAAACTCTGGGCGCAAAAGAAACCGGCGCGCACGCCGCCTTGCCCATCTGGATGAACTTCATGAAAGTGGCGCTGGAGGGCAAAGACCCGGGCACATTTCACGCCGCCGGAGTTACCCCCGAGCGCCGTACCCCAGAAGTTGGATACCCCAGATATGGCTCCGGCGGAAGAGGAAACTCACTAGTCCTCAAAGACGATATGATGTGCGGCTATGCAGATTGACCCAGAGGCTGAGCGGCAGCGACTCTCTCAGCTTTACGCTGGAATGACCCCGGGAGAGCTTGAGAAGGTTGCCGGCGATGCTCCTTCGCTGACGGAAGAAGCCCGACACACGCTCCAGGTAGAAATCACGCGGCGTGGTCTTGACATCGTGCTGTCCCCCTCACCCGGCATCGATGTAATTGAGGAACGCGAACTCGCGCTGCTTCGCCGCTTTCGTGATCTCCCCGAAGCCCTCATGGCCAAGGGCAGCCTTGAATCTGCCGGCGTCGAATGTTTTCTCGTTGATGACAACATGATCCGCATGGACTGGTTCATTTCAAACCTTCTGGGGGGAATCAAGCTCCTGGTCAGTCCGGGGGATCTGGAAGACGCCAATGCCGTATTGAATCAGCCCATCCCAACGTCGTTGCACGTTGAGGGAGTTGGCGAATATCAGCAGCCACAGTGTCCGGTGTGCGAATCCCTGGACGTCAGCTTTGAGGAATTGAACAAGAAGATTGCGTATTCCAGCGCGTACTTGGGCGTGCCGCTCCCTGTCCATCGCAAGGCCTGGAGATGCAATGCTTGCGGCCATGAGTGGCGGGACGAAAGTCAGGAAGATGCAAAACCAAGCTAATCGCCACGAGAAAACGCGAAGCCTATAATCTTCCCGTGAAGTCCTTCTTCCGCCTAGTTCTGCTGGCGCTATTCCTGTTGGTGGTGGCCATGGTTTCCGCGCTCACCGCCATGCGTTTTGCGGTGCATGGACGTGAGGTCTCCATGCCCAATTTCACTGGGGCGACTCCGGCTGAAGCACGTAGAGTCGCCGAGCAGAACGGTTTGCAGATCGACGTGGAGCGCCAGTATTACAGCGCCACGATTCCGGAAGGCAGAATCCTCTCCCAGCTTCCGCCGGCAGGCACCAAAGTGCGACGGGGATGGGAGGTTCGTGTCGCACAAAGCCTGGGACCACAACGGGTCGAGATTCCAAACCTGCTCGGTGATAGCCAGCGCGCTGCCGATATCAGCATTCAGCGCCGTGGACTGAACATCGGTGCGATCGCCCAATTGGAGGTGCCGGGCACGCCCGCCGACCAGGTGCTCTCCCAGAGTCCGCCCGCGAACGCCAATGGAGTCTCGGCGCCCAAAATCAGTTTGCTGATCAGCGAAGCGCCACCGCCCCAGGCGTTTGTCATGCCGAGTTTTATCGGCCAAACACTTGGGAGCGCTACGCTTGCCTTGCAGGATGCAGGATTCAAGGCAGGAACGGTGACCGCTCGCGCAACAACCCGGAAGCGAGCCAACTCCAACTCCCCCCGCCGCGCCGTCGCCCGCCAGCATAATTGTTTCGCAGAACCCGTCAGCAGGCTCGAAGGTTCTTGTGGGGTCAGTGGTGAACTTCGAAGTCCGGTAGGCCTCGAAGTTAAGCAATTCTCTCCAGAATGGCCGCGAAGAAACCATCGCAGGGATGCACTCCGGGAATCGTACGCAGGTAGGGCCCGCGTGTGAGCGAGGCCACGTCCTTCCATGCCAACGCGCCATCCGAACGCAGACGATCCAGTTCTTGCCGGCAATCGAGCAGACGAAAAGCGGGCTGCGCGGCGAGCGCTCTTTCCACTACATCCCCGTTTTCTTCCCGCTCCAAAGAGCAGGTTGAATAGACGAGTTTTCCTCCCAGCGCCACGTGCCGCATAGCCGCTTGCAGAATGGCAATCTGCCGCGATTGCAGATCAGCGAGATCATCGGCGCCTAGCCGCCATTTGATTTCGGGATTGCGCGCCAAAGTGCCTGTGCCGGAGCAAGGTGCGTCTACCAGGACTCGCTCGAAACGTTCTACGTTGGCGAGTTCACGCACGTCCGCATTCATCACTGTTACATTTTTCGCTGTGACAAGCTTCCGCAGGAGTCGCGCCCGATGGGAATGCAATTCCACTGCGAGGATCTTCGCCTCGGGATTCTGCTCCGCCAGCAAACGGGTCTTTCCGCCCGGCGCAGCGCAACAGTCCAGAATGCTCGACCCGTTGCCCATAAGAAGCGCCACGAGTTGCGAAGCCTCATCTTGAATAGTGACGCGGCCTTCGCGGAAAGCGCGGGTTCGCGAAATTCCCCCTGAAAGCACGCGGCGCGCCGAGGACATCAGAGCGCCTGGTGCGAGTTCAATCCCATCACGAACCAACTCCTCTTCGACCGAGCGATCTCGAAAATGGATCGCAGCCACCGGCGCGCGCTGATCATAGGCGCAGATCTGCTTAGCGTCGGCAAAACCGAATTCCTTAACCCAGCGCTCTACCAGCCAAACTGGGTGGGCAGCAGCCTCTGCCAATTCCGTGATAGTGTGCGCGTCGCCAATGGAAGGCGGCGGTTGATTTTCCGCACTCAACTTGCGCAGCACAGCATTCACAAAAGCCGCAGCCGAGCGTTTGCGCGCACGCTTCACCAACTCCACGCTTTCGTTGAGTGCCGCACGTTTGGGTATGCGTTCCAAAAATGCGATTTGATACACGCCAAGTCGCAGCGCCGTTAACACCTCGACATCCAGTTTCGTCAGTGGCTGAGAAGAATTCTGGGCGATCGAGTGATCGAGCCACGACCGCCAGCGTAGCACTCCCATTACTAGTTCGGTCGCCAATCCGTGATCGGCGGGGGAAAGTCTTTCGCCACGTGGAGAGTGCAGAAGCTCAGACGCGTAGGCGTCTTCCTGTTCAACCCGGAGCAGGATATCGAAGGCGGCCGCACGGGCGGGCGAGGCCGGCATTATGACGCTCCGTGATGCAAAAAGTTGCTCACGTTCCCAGCTTCTCACCGCTTCGGGGTTGATAACCATGCACAAAGTCGGCTGCCGGCATTCGTCGCTTCCCTTCGGGCTGCAACTCCAGAAGCTCCAAGGCGGTGCCACCGCCGCAACCGAGCGAACAACTGGCCGGACTCGGCGAGCAGTTCGCCTTCCGGTAGCGAGCGTGGCACTGGCTTCGCCCGCCAAATGCTTACGTGTTTGCCGCGAAAGCTGGTGAATGCGCCGGGCCAGGGTTGAAATCCCCGCAGGCGGTTGATGATTTCCTCGGCCGTGCGGTGAAAATCGATCCTGCCATCTTCTTTCTTGAGGATCGGTGCGAGCGTTGCTTCCGAGTCATCTTGCGGGCGAGGTTGGATGGCGTGGGCTTGCAATCCATGCAACGTCTCAACCAGCAGGTCTGCGCCGACCGCGGCCAGGCGCGGAGCCAGCGTCTCCGCGGTGTCATCCGGAGGGATCGGAACTTCCTTTTGCAGCAGAATGTCGCCGGTATCGAGCCCGGCGTCAATGCGCATGGTGGTCACGCCGGTGACCGTCTCTCCCATGGCAATCGCCCATTGAACTGGCGCGGCTCCGCGATATTTTGGCAGCAGCGAGGCATGTACATTGATGTTGCCAAGTGGCGGCAAATCAATCATCCACTGCGGAATGATGCGCCCATAACCGACGACAATGATCGCGTCGGGCTTGATTGCCGCAAGCTGTGTGCGGAATTCTTCATTCGCTCTGATCTTGTCCGGCTGGACTATTGGCAGCCTCAGCGTCAGCGCGCTTTGCTTCACGGGCGATGCTGCAGGTTCCATGCCACGTCCCTTGGGCCGGTCCGGCTGTGTCACAACGAGCCGAACAGTAAAACCGGCCTCCACCAGTTTCTCCAGAGACGGCACAGCGAAGCGTGGAGTACCGCAAAAAATCAGTTGCAGCGATTGAGCCATTGAATCATTGAGTCATTGATTCAATGGCTCAATGATTCAATAATTCAATTCCTACCATTCTCCCGCCTTCATAAGCTTGCGGATTTTTCGCTTCATGAAGTCGCGCTTCAGAGCGCTGATATGGCTGATGTAAAGCTTCCCGTTCAAGTGGTCAGTCTCGTGCAGAAACGCCCGAGCCAGCAGTTCTTCCCCGGTTTTCTGGAACCATTTCCCGTTCACATCCTGCGCGCGTACTGTTACTTTGTTCGGCCGCGTTACCGGCTCGCGAAATTCAGGAATGCTGAGGCAGCCTTCATTCTGCGTGTGGCGGCCTTCGGTATGAATAATCTCGGGATTCACCAGCACTAGTTTTGCGTCGGGGTCCTCCTTGAAAGTGACATCAATGACCGCCAGCCGTTTGGAAATTCCGATTTGCGGCGCGGCTAGGCC
Organism: uncultured Acidobacteriota bacterium; assembly: GCA_963759395.1. Taxonomy (GTDB): domain Bacteria; phylum Acidobacteriota; class Terriglobia; order Terriglobales; family Acidobacteriaceae; genus CAVWZH01. The sequence goes on from CAVWZH010000011.1 coordinate 365,601, forward strand.
CACCCCACGTGCCTCGTACATGGACTCGAACATGTCTTCGACCAGCTTCTTCAGTTCGGCATCGAACACCGTAACCGGCTCGGCAGGCTTTTCCAGGACCGGATTGCCAAACTTTACGATCGGATAAATCATTCGGTCATCGGTCGTTCGCCGTTCATTGTGTCTTCCCGCACGCACGGCAGGCCGTGAGTGCTCGGCCACGAACGGTCAGTAGCTCTTCAGTTGCTCCAAATATCCCCTGAAGTTCCGCAACGTTTCCAACATGGAATCGCCGCCGAACTTCTCGAGCGCGCAGCGCGCCAGCGTCAACGCGACCATGGCTTCTGCGGCCACGCCAGCCGCCGGAACCACGCACACGTCCGAGCGTTCATAGGCGGCTTTCACCGCTTCGCGGCTGGCAAAATCCACCGACTGCAGCGGCCGCCGCAACGTGGAAATCGGCTTCAGGTATCCGCGCACGCGGATCTCTTCTCCGTTGGATACCCCGCCTTCAATTCCGCCCGCGTTGTTTCTCGTCCGCGTGAAACCACTGAAACCCTGGCCGGCAGCATAGCCTATTTCATCATGCACCGCCGAACCGGGGGAAGCAGCAGCGGTGATGCCGCTGCCGATCTCCACCGCCTTCACCGCCTGAAGAGACATGATCGCGCCCGCCAGGAGCCCATCCAGGCGTTCATCCCATTGGGCATATGTCCCCAATCCCGGCGGAACTCCGTGCGCTACCACCTCGAAAACTCCGCCAACCGAATCGCCGCTCTTGAGGACTTTGTCCACCTCCTCTTTCATCTGCTGCTCGGCGGCGGCATCTGCGCAATTCAGCAAAACCTCAGGAAGCTCGGCCAGCGGTCGAATCTTCTCCCAGGCAATCTCTTTTTCCACCGTCGCATGGCCCACGGCGATCACATGACTGAGAACCTCGATGCCCATTTCCCGTAGAAACAGCTTGGCCAATCCGCCGATGGCAACCCGCGCTGCCGACTCCCGCGCCGAGGCGCGTTCCAGCACATATCGAGCCTCGGGGAAGTTGTACTTCAACGCCCCCGCGAGATCGGCGTGACCCGGCCGCGGAGACGCCACCCGCTTGTGCTTTGCCGGATCGCCCTCCGCCACCGGCAGCGCTTCCTGCCAATTCTTCCAATCTTTGTTTTCGAGAAGCACAGCTATGGGAGAGCCGATCGTGGTTCCATTTCTAACGCCCGATAAAATGTGAGCGTTGTCACTCTCGATTTTCATCCGTCCGCCGCGCCCGTAACCCTGCTGGCGGCGCCACAGCTCACGATCGAGAAATGCTTGGTCCACCTTCAAGCCGGCGGGCAGGCCGGAGAGAAATGCCACCAGCGCCTCGCCGTGGGACTCCCCGGAAGTGAAGTAGCGCAGCATCGCTTGGGATTGTATCTGATGGAGCCAACCTGACCACCAAGCCCTGCCGGCGCCGCCGAAATTTTTTCTTCCGAGAGCAACCCCAACGCCGCCAGAATTGGTAGAATAGCTACACTTTTCAGCACCACCGAAACGGATTTTCCGCCTTTTCGATCTCGTGGTTTTCCGCCTTGTGCAAGTTCTCTGGCCGATCACGGAGGATTAGTGTCGTCGCAGCCACGCCTGGCGTTGGGCAGAACTTCGGAGCAGAGCAGAATTCGTTGTCTCGTGGCGCATGACCACGTGCTGCTGCGCCAGGGCGTGCGCCGTTTGCTCGAGGACGAACCCGATCTGGAAGTCATCGGCGAAGCCTGCTCAGTTTCTGAGTTGCTGCATAAGGTCGCCTTGCACCGCCCCGACGTTGTACTGCTCGATGCCGGCATGCGCGGCGGGCCCACTGCTGAAGCCACCCGCCTGATCAAGCGAGACTATCCTGGTGTACGGTTGATCTTCCTCGGCACCAGTCCCCTTGAAGAAAGTGGCGGCGGAATGCAGTTGAACCCGCATGGATACTTGCCAATAGACACGCCTGCTCCGCAACTGATCAAACTGGTGCGGGGAAATCAAGCCGGCCACACAGGCATGCCCGTCTCGGCGCAAACCTTCGTGACCAGCGGTCAACTCACCGCCCGCGAACAGGAAGTGCTGCGGCTTGTCGCGGAGGGCAACACAGCAAGGAAAGTGGCCGCGCTGCTGGGTTTGAGCGTGAAGACTGTCGAAGCTCACAAGTTCAACTTTATGCGCAAGCTCAACATCCACAACAAGGCGCAACTGGTGGCTTACGCCATTCAGAACAACCTGCTAAGAATGCCTGTGAGAAATTAGCCTCAGGACGCATGCGGAAGCTGACCGCTGAAAGCTGACCGCTTACTTCGCCCCGTTTGGATACACCAGAATCTTGCTGGCTTCTCCAGTCTTCAGTCGCTCCATTCCCTTGGAGAAATCCTTCATGGCAATGCGGTCAGTGATAACAGGGTGCAAATCAAGCTTTCCGGCTTTGAGCAAAGCGGTCATCTGATACCAGGTTTGGTACATCCGCCGGCCGTTTATGCCCTGAATGGTGATGCCTTTGAAAATGATGTCTTCGGAGAAATTGAGGGAGATGGGTTTTGAGGTTAGCCCGAGAAGGGAAATCCGCCCGCCGCGCCGCACAATATCGAACGCTGTTCGGATGGCGCTGGGATGGCCTGCCATCTCCAGCACCACGTCGACGCCCAGTCCGCCGGTCCGCTCCATCACGATCTGCCGCACATTTTCTTTGGAGGGGTCAAGCACAAGATCGGCTTTCATCTCCTGCGCGATCCGCCGCCGGTGTTCATTGACCTCAATGGCGAAAACCTGGGCTGCACCCACCGCCCGCGCCACCGCGATCGAAAACAAACCGATCGGTCCGCAGCCTGTGATGGCCACGGTCTTGGCTGCGATTTCTCCGGCCAGAACCGTATGCACCGCGTTGCCCAGCGGGTCGAGAATCGAGGCATACTCCAGCGGAATGGCCGGGTCGAGTTTCCAGATATTGCTCTCGGGAATCACCACGTATTCGGCAAACGCGCCGTTGGCGTCGACGCCGATAATTTTCACGTTCTGGCAGATGTGCGCTTCGCCGGTGCGGCATTGCAGGCACTTGCCGCAAGCCACGTGCATTTCGGCGGAAACAAAGTCACCTTCCTTCACGCTGGTGACTTCGTCGCCAAAGGCCACCACTTCGCCACAGAATTCGTGCCCGGGAATCAGTGGCGGATGGATCCGGTTCTGCGCCCAGCGGTCCCATTCATAAATGTGCAGGTCGGTGCCGCAAATGGATGCGACCTTAACTTTGACCAGCACGTCGGTGCGGCCGAAGCCCGGAACCTTGACTTCCTGAATCTCCGCTCCGGGAGCGGGCTCCGCCTTCACAACCGCCTGCATGGTTTGAGGCATGACTGCCTTCCTTATGAGAACGGAATCAAGTGGCAAACACTTGATTCTAGCACCGGCTGAGTTGACCTACGCCTTACCCCAACCACCCGCACCCGGGCTCTCAATCCTGATTCGCTCCCCCTTTTTCAGCCGCGCATTAAACTTTCCCGGCAACTTCTGCACTGAGCCATCTCGCCGAATTGCGGAAGCCGAGCCCGCTGCCCCATCAGCGCCGCCCCTCAATCCCCAAGGCACGTGTGTTCGTCGGTCAGCCAGCAGCGTGACCTCGGCATCGGTCAGCACTTCAATTTCACGAACAATTCCATCGCCGCCACGAAACTTTCCGGCCCCTCCGCTGCGCCGCCGCAGGGAATACTGTCTCACTCGCAGCGGATACGCGTATTCCAGCGCCTCCGCCGGCGTGTTCAGCGAGTTGGTCATGTGGGTGTGGACTCCCGAAACCCCTGGCTTAGTCGGGCGCGCCCCCATTCCGCCTGCGATGGTTTCGTAATAAGCGAAAGGCTCACCGGTACGCGGATCGATTCCGCCAATCGTCAGATTGTTCATGGTTCCCGAAGCAGCCGCGGGAATGCGATCGGGAACAGCTTGTGCAAGCGCCCGCAGCAGCACATCGACAATGCGCTGCGAGGTCTCCACATTCCCGCCCGCGACCGCGGCCGGCGGACGAGCATTCACCACCGTTCCTTCCGGTGCGATCACACGAATCGGCCGCATCAACCCAGCCGTCGCCGGAACATCTTCCGCCAGCAGGCATCGAAAGACATAAAAGCACGCCGAGTACGTGATCGCCTCCACGGCATTCACGCTGCCCTCAACCTGAGGATCGCTGCCGCTGAAATCGATGCAGACCGTGTGGCCGCGGGCGTCTCGCCCGCGTGTTGGAGAGATTCGATCCGGCTTCGCCGGGCCAGAGCCCCGGCCCCACACAGTTACAGCTACCGCGATCTTCACCGGCCGGTCGCTGATCCCGTCGTTATCCAGGAAATCTTCTGCCCGATAGGTTCCTGACGGCACGCTTCTCAGGAAAGCGCGCATCATCTCCTCGGAATAAGTCAACAGATCGGCCGCTGCCGTCCGTGCGCGCTCGCGGCCATAGCGCGCACACACCTCGCGCAGTCGCTCGGCTCCGGTGTGGCAAGCCGCGATCTGTGCTCCCAAATCGCCTTCACGCTCGGCGGGAGTGCGCACGTTGTTCAGAAGCAGCGCCAGGATGTCCCGCTCCATCTTGCCCGAGCGCACCAGTCGGACTGGCGGAATGCGAAATCCCTCCTGATAAATTTCGCGGCACAATCCCATCGATCCCGGATAAGTCCCTCCCACATCCGCATGGTGCGCCCGCGAAGCCACATAGAAAGACGGATTCGTGTGGTCGCGGGCGACCCGCCGGGGCTCAACATGCACCGGCGCCACCAGCGTGATATCCGGCAAGTGCGTGCCTCCCCGGAAAGGATCGTTCAGCATCACGATGTCCCCGGGCGCAAGCCAGCAATTGTCAATCGCCGCGCGCACCGACATGGGCATCGAGCCCAGATGCACCGGCATGTGATCGCCCATGGCGATGACCTCTCCGGCAGCGTCGAACACCGCGCAGGAGTAATCCCGCCGCTCCTTAATGTTTGGCGAAAATGCCGTGCGCCGCAGAGCGGCTCCCATTTCCTCCGCAATCGAGCGGTAGATATTCTTGAAAATTTCGAGTTCGACGGGATCGCGCGGCATTGTTTTGTTTGTGAAACGCCTGCCAGTGTACGCCACCGTGGGCGACGCGCGTGATTCAGTCCACTGCATACCTCAAACAAACGTAACCAAAACGGTGCAACCTGACCCTCTGAGCGGCTTCTCAAACAAAAATCGGTTGTCCTGAAAGCTAGGTCGTGCTAGAAACGGCTGTAGGGAGCGGGTGTCTTTGTCCCGCCGCTTAGGCCCCATGAGCCCGCGCACTCGATCTGTCGCCAAGACTACGAAAGCCGCTGAAGTGCTGATTCCGGAAAAACTTTACTTCCGCATCGGTGAAGTCGCACGCCTGTGCCGCTTGCCGGCGTACGTGCTGCGCTTCTGGGAATCGGAGTTCCCCCAGTTGAAGCCGATCAAGAGCAGCACCGGTCAAAGAATGTACCGCCGAAAAGACGTCGAGAGTGTGCTGCGCATTAAGCAGTTGCTATACGAGGAAGGCTTCACCATTCCCGGCGCGCGCCAATATCTGAAGACAGAATCGAAAAGCGAGAAGAAACAATCGCCGCTGCCTTTTCCTGCACGCACTCCTTCGGATCTGCAGTACATTCGCCAGGGTCTCCGCGACATTCTCACCATGCTTTCAGCCTCGCATTAGTTCGTTTGGGCAAACCCATTCTGGTTATCGCGTTGACTTCGTCTCATCCACTCGTCCCACCACATGTGAAATTATTTTCACTTGCGCGCAACTGCTGCCGTTTCTCGCTTGACAGTACTAGTTTGGGAGTGACAAACTCTCGCCCCAGTCCTGCCTGAAGAAAGTGCGCCACTCATGGCAAACGCCAAGCCACACAAGCCTTCCCAAGGAGATGCTATGTCGAGTCAATCTTTTTGCTCTAAGCTCAGAACTATCGTTACTTCGCTCGCCGTCCTGACGCTCATGCTCGGATGGGGATTCTCCCAGTCTGCTCATGCGCAAGCCCTCTCCGGCAAAACTTCCCAATTACTTTCAAACGCAGAAAACCTCGGTGCCGAAGATTTGTCCAGTCAGATCACCGTGACCGTCTGGTTGAAACACCATAACCAGGCTGCGTTCGATGAATTGGTCCGGCAGATGTATGACAAGAGTTCCCCGAACTATCATCATTTTCTGACCCTTGAGCAATATCACGCGAACTTCGCGCCGACCGCCCAGGAAGCAGCCGCCGTCCGCGACTTCCTTACCACCCGCGGTTTGACGATCTCGTCCGTGGACAAAAATAACCACTACATATCCGCTCAGGGTCGCATCGCGGATGTTCAGGATGCCTTCAAGGTGCAGATCAACCGTTTCAAAATCAATGGAGAAATCCATCGGGCGAACTTGACGGAGCCCGCGATCGAGGGGCCGGCCGCCACCTTAGTGGCTGCGGTGCAGGGATTGAACGATCTGCGCTACCAGTCTTATGCACGGCAACCCATCGATCCAGATACCGGTGGCCCTGCGAAAGGCATTCCGCTGAAATCAGGCGCCGGCTCAAATGGACTGTTTTTCACGGCGGACTGTTTGGGTGGCCCTGCGACCGAGACTTTCACCACCCCTGGCGGTGGTCCATCGGCCGTGTACACGGGCAATACTTACGGTTCAGGCATTGCTTCCGTTCCACCCGGCGCTGCTCAGTGCGGCTATGATTCTGCCGACATGCAGGCCATTTACGGTCTGAACACGGTCTATGCCAACGGCATTGCCGGCGCAGGCCAGACCATAGTGATTGTTGATGCGTTTGGATCGAACACGATTTTGAGCGACGCCAACACGTTTTCCAAACTTAACAAGCTGCCCCCGCTCAAGACTGGGCCAGGCGGAAATTTCCAGATCGTCAAGCCCAATGGTACGGCAACATGCACCGCTACTAACGGCTGTATCGCAGGAAACTGGCAATTCGAGACCACCCTCGATGTTGAATCGGCACACAGCATCGCCCCAGCCGCCAACATACTCCTGGTGCTGGGAGCGGACAATTCGTTCACAAATCTCGATATCGCAAATCTCTTTGCGATTGACAATCTCGCGGGCAACGTAATCTCCAACAGTTTCGGTATTCCAGAGATAGTGCTTGTCGTCTTTCAGCCATCCACTCTAGTAGTCGAAAACAATCTCGCAGAAACGGCTGCGGCTCTGGGGATGTCCCTGCAAGTTTCTACCGGAGACGCGGGCGATAACCTCGCACTTGATAACGCGGATTTTGGCATTAACGCCGCATCTCCTGGATTCGCTGCCAGTTCACCGTTTGCCACGGCGGTCGGCGGTACCAGCACATTCTTAGGGGCGGACCACACCGTCAAATTACAGACCGGCTGGGGCCTCAACTTCGCTCGAATCGCCAACCCCAACCCCAATCCTCCCGTTGTCCCGCCTCTCGGTTTCGGCTTCAATGGCGGAGCAGGAGGAGGTGCCAGCATCGTCTTCGCCAAACCAGCATTCCAGAATAAGCTAGCGGGGGATTTTCGCCAGACTCCAGACATTTCTATGGTTGCGGATCCACAGACTGGATTGGAGCTCATCGTGACCCCCGACAGCGTTCCAGGTCACCCGAAATTCGTCGAGGTATTTGGAGGCACGAGTCTCTCTGCCCCGATGTTCTCAGCCATGTGGGCGCTCGCCAACCAGGCGGGCGGGGGCGGGCCGCTAGGAGAGGCAGCTCCTTTGCTCTACAGCCTCCCTCCTGGTGCCATCACCGACGTGCGCCAGATCAGTTCCCCGAATAACGTGAAGGGAGCCATTTCGATTCCCAATACGCCACCGAAACCGCCCACTATCATTCACGAGAGTGCAAAGGCTCTGGCAGCGCCATCCACCTGTGCGGCTCCGCCATGTACGCTGGGGAATACGAAAAACTTTGTCAGCGCGCTCTTTCAAAGCTCCAGTTCCACTCGTTGGGATGTGTTTGTCTTTGGGACCGACACGTCCCTCACCACGGGTTTTGGGTGGGACAACGTGACGGGCTTGGGCACGCCGAATGGGTTGCCGTTCATCAACGCAGCCGTAGCAGCGGCGTCAGCCGCCAATAGTGCTGCCACTCACTGAGCCGAGATTACATCCTCGGAATGGAAAGGGCCGCCCGAAGGGGCGGCCTTTTTCTTGATTCTGACGGGCTTTGCTTTTCGCTTCCAGCGATTGACGGCAACCCACGAGGCAGGCGCAAATGGTCACAGCGGTAGTGCGCTGGGAAAGCGAGTTTGAAAATCCAGAAGGCCAACCCATTCCGGAGTAATGGTGATGCGCACCATGTTGGGTATGAGCGTACAGAGCTGGCTCACCCACGCCTGCGCCTGTTCGTGAGAAAAGTAGCGCTCGGCCGCCATGGCGTACTCGGGTACCACTCCATCCACCGTTTCCAGGCGTGCTGTACCACGCACTAATAGCACTTTGTTTGGAAAGGTGTTGTCGTCGATGGTGAGCGCCACTTTCGGATTCTTGGTCAGTGCCTTCACCTTGGGAGCCTTGGTCGGACTTCCCATCACGAACTCGCGTCCGTTCCAGTGGAACCAGATGGGTATGACTCTCGGCGTGCCGTCCATCCAGACGTAGGCCAGCCGAGCGGGTATCTTCGATTGCAATAGTTCCTTGGACGCGGGATGCTGCAGAAGTCCAAGATCCCCTTGTTTCACCGGCATAAGTCACCTTCTTTACTCCAGCTACGCGCCGCCGCGTCGGCCGGGAAGTTAATGAGAAAGGTGAATTCTGCGCTCGTGACGCAACCAGGTCAACCTGAGCCGTTTAGCGGCGTGACCCTGAGCGGAGTCGAGGGCGAGAGCTCGCTGGCGAAATCCTGAGCGCAGCGAAGGATCTGGGAAGTTGAAGAATGGTCGGCCCTAGCAGACGATTTTAGAACTCTCGTTCTGGCCAACAATGTTCCGGACTCGGCCCGTTTCCAAATGGCTCAGCTTTAGGGAGCGTTACCAGAAGCTCCCCATTTATCCCTATGTATTGCACCATGATTCCCTGTACGGGGGTTGGCTCGGGGAATTGTTCACGCTGCGGCGGCTTCCCAAGCATGTGCAGAACGGCAGCATCCATCGTGGTGTCCTCGCGACCGGGATCGCCCCTCCTCCATTCTACGATTCGGTCATTGCCCTCCTTGGACAAAAAGGACAGACGTTCGTAGCTGCCCCGGCGGTCACGTTAACTGTTGTAATCAAAACTAACTGAGAGTTGCAGTGGAATGGCGATATTTCGTTCAACTATCCGCCCGGTGATAGCGGGCTACCTGCTACCAGGCGGTTCTGAAAGAGCGTCAGCCAAAAACCAAATCAGACCTCGTCTTGCGGGTCCAGCCTATCCGATTGGATAAAGCTAACCGAATGGATAGAGAAATAGGTATCACGAGTCCCCAGCGGTCGGTTCTCCGACGTTTCCACAGAAATAATTGTTCGAAAGCATTGACATAAAGAAATGCCGACTCTACAGTGGCGCGAGTTTAGGGGAACCAACTTAGAACCACTCAGGAGGTCCCTTGGTTTTTCCTTGATCCTGTTGTGTGCCTGTTCTTATTAAGCTTCCGCCTCTTGCAATTGTTTCTCTGCGGCGCCTTTACGCTCATGCCGCAGGCGACTGGTCCACCATACTCACAATGAAGTCAGAAGGCTTCTTTCCGAATGGAGCGGAGCTCCATCAAACCGACCTAGCTCGGTCGCGAGGAGTAGTTTCATCCTACTTAGTAACTTTGTAATGTCCTCACAAACGGAGGTCGGCGTGTTGAACCGAATACTCGTTGCGCTGTTCGCGGTTGCGGTTTCGCTATGTGCCCTGACTGTCCACCTTGACGCCCAGTCGAATAGTTGCACCAGCCAATACCAGTATTTTTGTGGGGATACCCAGGTCCCGGGAACCATCTCGTGCACCACCGAAGGCCCTTGCCTTGCGGTGTGCACAGTAGCCAGCAACAGCTGTGCGCCCGCGAATGCCCCCAATGAAACATGCCCCACTTGTGCAGCTGGAGTGGCCACGGCTGGCGCACCGATCAGCCTGGCCAGTGGCAACACCTTTATTCAGCAGACGGACGTGAGAATTCCTGGGCTGTCAAACGGTTTGACGCTGATGAGGACTTGGAACAGCAAGTGGCCACCGAGCCAGAGTGCTTTCCAGACCGGGCTATTTGGCCCCAATTGGCGGTCGAATTTTGAGGAGCGCGTGTTCGTGGGCAGCGACGGGTACATCAAGTACGCGCGCGGCGATGGCAGTTTCTGGTCGTTTGGCTACAACGCAGGGGTGTGGAATGTGGCGGCTCCCGCAAACGTCGTCGCGACTCTAGCCCAAGGGAGCACGTATTGGACGCTCACCTTTCAAAACGGAGAACAGAGACGTTTCGACAACACTTCGGGAGACCTCATCGCGATCATAGACCGCAACGGCAACACGACGCAGCTCTCCTACGACGGCTTGTCTCGTCTGGTTACGGTTACTGACGCGGCTTCCCGTCATCTTTACTTTGCTTACGGGAGCAATTCCAGCTACCTGATAACTGGCGTGACGTCAGATGTTGGCGTGTCCCTGTCTTACACCTATGACGGCCAAGGGAGGCTGACCCAGCTCACCAAGCCAGACAACACGACCATATCTTTCGAATATGACAGCAACTCGCTGATCACGGCTGTGAAGGATTCGGCTGGCAAAATAGTCGAGTCGCATACATACGACTCAGCCGCGCGGGGATTGACATCCTCTCGCGCCAATGGGGTTGATGCAGTGACCACCTCCTACCCTCAATGAAGTTTACGCAAGGTCAGAAGCCATGAGAGTCGATGCGGGGGAGCATAAAGATGAATAGGTCTTTGCGACGCTTAACTTGGTTGGTGAGTGTCATGTTCATCAGCGCGCTGTCTTATGCTACCAATCCACGCATCGACAGCCTAAGCCCAGGTAGTGGGCCCATAAGCACCCAAGTTCAAGTAAATGGAGCTGGGTTCGGCGCGACCCAGGGGAGCAGTGCCGTTACATTTAACGGTGTGGCGGCGTCGGTAGTGAGTTGGTCAGATGCCAAGGTCGTGGCTACGGTTCCGACGACAGCCACCACGGGGATAGTAAAGGTTACGGTGGGTGGCGTCGCCAGCAATCTGAATGTGTTCTTCACCGTGCCCCCGCCAAGAATAACAAGCATTTCTCCGACGAGTGGTGTAGTGGGCACGCAAGTAACGATAAGCGGCTCGGGCTTCCAGGCGACCAAGGGAAACAATTACGTATCGTTCACGGGTGGGGGAACGGCGACGACGACCAGCTGGAGTGACACGCAGATCGTCGCCACGGTCCCGTCAAACGCGTACACCGGGCCCGTAATGGTCTTCGTGAATGGGATCGAGAGCAATCTCGATGGTGTGTTTACCATGCCCAATCCGATTATCACGGGTCTTTCCCCTGGCAGTGGGCCGGGAGGCACTCAAGTCCAGATTAATGGCAGCGGGTTTGGAGCAACGCAAGGCACCAGCACGATCTCCTTCAATGGGACGAGCCCGACGGTGGTGAGCTGGTCAGATAGTCAGGTTGTGGCAACTGTTCCTTCGACAGCAACAAGCGGGGCCGTGAGGATCTCCGTGGGCGGCGTGGTCAGCAACACCAACGTGTACTTCACCGTGTCTCCGCCATCTGTTGCTAGCATCTCTCCGACCAGCGGCGTAGTTGGCACACAGGTAACCATCAACGGCTCAGCTTTTCAATCGACCCAGGGCTCAAGCTACGTCCAATTCTCCAACCGGACCGCGACGATAGTCAGCTGGAGTGCTACGCAGGTGGTGGCGACTGTTCCTGCCAATGCCGTCACCGGGTCGGTAAGTGTCGTTGTGAACGGCGTCACCAGCAATCAAAACGTTGTGTTCACCATGCCCAGTCCAGCCGTCACGGGCTTGTCACCGACCAGTGGTTCGGTCGGAACGCAGGTCCAGATCAATGGCAGCGGGTTTGGAGCAACTCAAGGCACCAGCACAGTCACGTTCAATGGCACGAATGCCGCGATAGTGAGCTGGTCAGATACGCAAGTTGTGGCCACAGTTCCGTCGGGGGCTACCTCGGGTGGCGTAAAGGTCACGGAGGGAGGCGTCGCGAGCAACACAAACACGTTCACTGTGGGAAGCTTTGTCATCAATTCCGTTTCTCCCCTAGCTGGTCCAACGGGGACGCAGGTTACAGTGAGCGGATTTGGGTTCGGCGCCTCGCAGGGCAGTAGCACAATTTCGTTCAACGGCTCGGCGGCGACGGTTTCAAGCTGGAGCGACGCCCAAATTATAGCCACAGTGCCCTCGGGTGCGACTACGGGTGCGGTGACGGTCGTAAAAAGCGGTACGACCAGCAATTCGAACGTGTCCTTCACAGTCGGGGCGGTCGCTGTGAATAGCGTATCCCCTGTGAGCGGGCCAGTAGGCACCCAGGTTCAAATCAACGGCGGCGGCTTCGGAGCGACCCAGGGTAGTAGCACCGTCACATTCAATGGTATCTCTGCATCAGTGGTCAGTTGGTCGGCCACCCAAATCACGGCGACGGTTCCATCTGCTGCTACAAGCGGAAGCGTGAAAGTGACCGTCGGTGGTGTAGGTAGCAATACGACTGTCACTTTTGCAATCCCCGGTCCGCAGATTACCGGCATTTCACCGACCAGTGGTGTAGTCGGGACGCAAGTCACGGTGAGCGGCTCGGGGTTCCAGGCCACCAGAGGCTCCAGCTACGTATCGTTTAATGGAACAACCGCCACGGTCAACAGCTGGAGTGATTCCCAGGTAGTTGCCACGGTCGCTGCAGGGACCACCACCGGGCCAGTGACGATCACAGTGAATGGCGTCGGGAGCAATCAGAATATTTCATTCACGCTGCCAAATCCGATCATCTCGGGACTTTCACCTGCCAGCGGGTCAGTGGGTACGCAGGTTCAGATCAATGGCAGCGGGTTCGGGGCGACCCAGGGAAGTAGCACAGTTACATTCAATAGCGTCAGTGCATCGGTCGTGAGTTGGTCGGACGCACAAGTCGTGGCCACGGTTCCCACGACTGCCACCACGGGGACGGTGAGGGTCAGCGTGGGTGGTGTGGGCAGCACACCGAATGAGTACTTCACGGTGCCGTACCCGCAGGTTACGACCCTTTCTCCCACCAGCGGCGTGGTCGGCACCCAAGTAACGGTAAACGGTTCTGGGTTCCAGGCGGCGAAGGGTTCCAGCACTGTTTCACTCAATGGGACCAATGCAACAGTGGTCAGCTGGTCTGACACGCAAATCGTCGCCACGGTTACCGCAGGCGCTACGACCGGCCCGGTTAAAGTTTCCGTCAATGGCTTTGCCAACTCGCAGTATGTCGTATTCAGCATGCCCGAGCCGATCATCACAGGGCTGTCGCCCGCCAGCGGTTCGGCAGGTGCACAGGTGCAAATCAATGGTAGCGGCTTCGGGGCGACGCAGGGCAGCAGCACCGTCGCGTTCCAGGGCGCGAGCGCGGCAATAGTGAACTGGTCGAACACCCAAATCACGGTCACCGTACCGGCGGCTGCGACCAATGGAGTGGTGCAGGTGAACGTCGGAGGCGTCGTCAGCACGCCGAACATGTATTTCTCTGTTCTAGCCCCACGGCTTGACAGTCTCTTTCCCGGTTCAGCGGGCGCTGGCAACGCAATCACGATCACCGGCGGCAACTTCCAAGCCAGCCAAGGGAGCAACTACGTGCGGTTCAATGGGGTGACCGCCGCCGTGGTCAGCTGGAGCAACACGCAGATTGTGGCCACTGTGCCTTCGGGCGCGACCAGCGGCCCAGTCGCGGTCACTGTGAACGGCGCGACCAGCAATTCCCTAACATTTACCGTGCCCAGCCTGGCGATTAGTTCGGTGTCTCCAACTAGTGGGCCAGTCGGTACCCAAGTCACCGTCACGGGCACTGCATTCGGCGCAAGCCAGGGAACCAGCACCATTACGTTTAATGGAGCTTCGCCAGCCTCAATTACCAGCTGGAGCAACACTCAGATCGTCGCCACAATCTCAAACACAACTATCACCGGCCCTGTCGAAGTCCTGGTCAACAATGTCGCCAGCAATGTCACCGTGAACTTCAGCGTTCCGCTACCGAGCATCGCCAGCATCTCGCCCGTGGGAGGAGCGGTGGGGACTCAAGTGACCGTCACGGGATCCGGCTTTCAGGCGACCCAGCGAAACAGCATTATTCAGTTCAATGGAATCACGGCCACGGTATCAAGTTGGAGTGACGCGCAGATCGTGGCTACTGCGCCGAGTTCAGCGACGACGGGATCGGTCGTCGTTACGGTCAACTCGCTTCAGAGTAATGGTGTTTTATTCACCGTGCCTAACATGCTCATCAGCAGCGTGACACCTCCATCGGCTGCCGTTGGCGCCTTGGTCACACTAGCTGGGTCGGGTTTTGGTGCCACCGCCGGTAACACCCAAGTCGAATTCAATGGCGCGATCACAAGCGTGACCACCTGGAGCGATACCAGCATCACAGCATATGTCCCCGCAGCTGCTACCAACGGCCCAGTGACCGTCAACATGTATGGCGTAGCCAGCAACGGGGTGCAATTCACGGTTGAAGGTCAATCCAACATCTCAAGCATTTCTCCCACGAGCGGACCCGTCGGGTCCAGCGTAACGATTAGTGGCAGCGGTTTCGGCGCGACGCAGAGCACCAGCACCGTGACCTTCGACACTATTCCAGCGTCGGTGACGAGCTGGGGTGACACACAAGTTGTAGCGACGGTGCCTTCGGGGGCATCCACCGGTCCGGTCAGTGTTGTCGTGGGCGGAATTAGTGGTTCGAGTCCGACATTCGTTGTCAACGCAACTATTCAACTGACTGATTCCCTGGGGAACCAGTCGAGCTACACCGCCGTGATCGAGGGTGGAAAATGGTACGTGTCCGATGCACAGGGGTCGGGATGCTCCAGTTGTACCCAGCGCGAAACCATTCACAACACCTACGATAACAGCGGGAATATTCTCTCCACTACTGACGAACTGGGCACGCACGACTACCTACACCTACGATTCCAACAACAATCTGCTCTCACGAAGCATCCAGCTCGATTCCAACAACACCGCCACCACTTCGTACACTTACAACAGTTTCGGCGAAGTGCTGACCATGACCGATCCGCTGGGCAACAACGACTACCAACACATACGATGCCAATGGCAATCTGCTCACCGTTACATCTCCGGCGCCCAACGGCAGCACACCTGCCAGCGTCACGCAATTCGCTTACGACACCAAAGGCGAGTTGACCTCGATTACCGATCCTCTCAGCCACACCACCACCCTGACCTACACGACGGCGGGCCTGATTGCCAGCATTACCGACCCGCAGCAATAACGTCACCACCTACCAATACGACAACCACGGCAACCGCACGTCGGTAACGGATCGCTCTGAGCCACCAAACCACGTTCGCCTACGACATCCGGGAGATCGCCTAACGACGATCACCTATCCCGGCAGCTCGACCACCAGCTTTACCTACGATTCCCGTGGACGCCGAACCTCAGCGACCGACCAGAACGGCAAGACCAGCACCTACACCTACGACGACGCGGACCGCCTCACCGCAGTCACCGACCCGGCCACCAACGTCACGCAGTACGCCTACGACACGGAAAACAACTTGTTGAGCATCACCGACGCGAACGGGCACGTCGACTTCGTTCACCTATGACGCCTTTGGGCGAGTGACGCAAACCATCGTTCCCGTCTTCCCTATGCAGAGACCTACGGCTACGACGGAGTCGGCAATCTGACCTCGAAGACCGACCGCAAGGGGCAAACCATCCAGTATGTATACGATGCGCTGAACCGGCTGACCCAGCAAGAACTATCCGGATTCGACCAGCGTGGAATATGTTTATGACCTGGTGGGCAAGATAAAGCAGGTGACCGATCCGACGGGAACCTACGGATTTGCTTACGACAACATGGGGCGGCTGATCGGGACGACCACGCAGTACTCGTTCCTGCCCGCCACACCTTCTCAGAACACGTATACCTACGATGCGGCTTCGAACCGTACCGGGCTGACGGCGCCCGACGGCAGCACGAACAGCTATAGCTATGACACACTGAACCGGTTGACGGGCTTGACGAACTCGCTCACTGGTTCATTCGGCTTCAGCTATGATGCGCTGAGCCGGAGAACGCAGTTGACCCGTCCCAACAGCATCAACACGAACTACAGCTATGATTCGTTGTCGCGGTTGCTGAGCGTGCTGCATCAAGCGGGCGGGACCACGGTGGACGGCGCAAGTTACGCCTACGACAACGCCGGGAACCGGACCTCGAAAACTGACCAGTTGGCTGGTGTGACCTCAAACTACTCGTACGATGCCCTTTATCAGCTCACCCAGGTGGCCCAAGGGGCTACGACCACGGAGAGCTATTCCTATGACCCGGTGGGGAATAGGCTTTCATCCTTGGGCGTGGCGCTTTACAACTACAACTCGTCGAACGAGCTCACATCGACTTCGAATGTGAGCTACACCTATGACAACAATGGAAATACGGCGAGCAAGACGGACTCGTCGGGCACGACGCAGTACACGTGGGATTTCGAGAACCGTATGACCCAAGTCACGCTGCCCGGCACCGGCGGCACGGTGACCTTTCAGTACGATCCTTTTGGGCGACGCATTCAGAAATCCTTCACTCAAAATTCGACCGCGACAATCACAAATTACCTCTATGATGGCCCCAACCTACTGGAAGAGGCAGATCAGAGTGGCAATGTTCTCGCACGCTACACGCAGACAGAGAAGATCGATGAGCAGCTAAGCGAGCTTCGCTCGGGCGGAACCAGCTATTACGAAGCGGACGGTCTAGGGTCCGTCACATCGTTGAGTAGTTCGGCGGGAGGTGTCGCCAATACGTACACGTACGATTCCTTCGGCAACGTCACGAGCTTTACGGGCACTCTTGGCAATCCGTTTCGCTACACCGGTCGTGAGTCCGATCCCGAGACCGGACTCAACTACAACCGCGCCAGATACTACACCCCAACCAGCGGCAGGTTCATCTCGGAGGACCCGATCAAGTTCAATGGAGGAGTCGACTTCTACGCCTACGCCCACAACAATCCTGCAGTCCTGATCGACCCGCTTGGCCTCTGTGATAAGAATTGCAGACTTTTTATTAGTTGCGGACCCACTCCCACGACGCACGGATTTCAGCATTGCACAGTGACAATCCAGAATGGACCTAACTTTACTGCTTTCGACGGAGAGCCGTCCGGTGGTATCTGGTGGGGGCAGCTCTTAGTCAGTTATGGGCCGACCGGGGCCCCTCCATCAAACAGTATCTTCAGTGCTCCGGTACCATGCAACTGCGCTAAACAAGAAGCGGACGCTATAAACTCAGGCCACTGGGTCTACAACGCTGTCCTCCAGAATAGTAATACCGCTGCATGGATGCTGGCAGCCAACTGCGGCCTCAACCCAAGGTTCTAGGTTACCGTCTGGCAAGGCGAGGAAGGGGAATGGTTCTTGCTGCTAGTACCTTAGCCGAGGGAAAGGAAAAACATGGCGAAGTACAGGATCGCTATTGCGCTGTCGTGCGGGGCTGGCTTCACGTCCATTTTGCTATTACTGCTAAAAGTATCGTCAGCATCGGCTCCGTCTATTCTCCTGAGCATGTTCCTGCTCCCAGGCGGCATTCTTGCCGATTCTGTGCTGAGGCCCAAGGAGTTTAGTCCACCCTTGGTGGTCCTTGCAGCCAACGCTCTCGTATATTCGGCAGTTGCTTATGCCGCAGTCTTAGTTTCTTGCAGGGGTGTCGCGGCGGAGAAAATGCGTCTCGTGGCGACGAGACTGGTGGTCCCGGTGGCAATCCTCGTCGGCCTGGCATGCATCCCTGCGCTCAATCCACTCTGGCCACGCGGCATGGCGGAGCTAACCAGACAAGAGAAGGTTCTGCAGGACGCGCTTCCTATGGGCATGGGCCTGGAGGGAGCGCGTGCTGTTCTCCGTTCAAAGGGAATACAGTTTCAGGAGGCGACTGAAACATCTCAGGCGGTTCTGTTAAAGCGACAGGACAAGAGCATCACGGCTGCACCAGGTGATCGGGTCATCTCGGCTCGCCTTGAAACCGAAGCTAGTCAGTTTCCTTGTGGCTACGATATAGAAGTCGTTCTCCTGTTTGGACCAGACGAGAGACTGAAGGATCAGTACGTCCATCGATTGCGTCTCTGCCCATAAGAGCCACACCTTTGATTCGTACGGCAACCTGACCGGCTCCACCGGCAGTCTCACTAATCCGTTACAGTGACCTGCCCCCTTCTTTGTGACCTGATCCCCTCTTTCGGCACAAAGCTGAGTATGATTTTTGCGAACGAAAGGGGAAAGGTGTATGTCGAGGAGCAGGCACACGGAGGCGCAGATGATCGGGGCGCTGAAGCAAGTAGAGGCGGGGCGAGCCGTCGAGGACGTGGCCCGAGAGGTGGGGGTTTCGAAGCACACGCTGTACGCCTGGAAAGCGAAGTATGGTGGCATGGAGGTGAGTCAAGCCCAGGAAGCCAAGCAGTTGCGCGATGAGAACAACCGGCTGCGGAAGCTGGTGGCAGATCTCAGCCTGGACAAGGAAGCATTGCAGTCGGTGATTCGAAAAAACGGTTGGAGCTCGTAGCTATGAAGGCAGCTATCGGGCAGATGCGGCAGGAGTATGCCTTCAGTGAGCGACGAGCGTGCGGCCTGGTGAGGGTGGCGGTCTCGACTTACCGTTATGAGACGAGGAGGTCGGACGAACCGTTGCGCACGCGACTGCTGGAGCTGGCGCGGGAGAAACCACGTTTTTGGGTATCGGCGGCTGCACGTGCTGCTGCGGCGATGTGGAGAACGGATCAACCACAAGAGACTGCATCGGATCTATCGCGAGGCCGGGCTGATGATTCGGCGGAAGAAACGCAAACACTGTGCGCGAGTCGGGACAACCGCTGCGGAACTGGACGGCGGCGAATCAGGAGTGGGCGCTGGATTTCGCGCATGATGCCGTGGCGTGCGGACGAGCGATCCGGGTGCTGAGCGTGGTGGATGCGTACACGCGGGAGTGTTTGGCTTTGGAAGTGGACACGAGCTTCGCCAGTCGAAGAGTGACGCGAGTGCTGGAGGCGATTGTGGCGGAGCGGGGACAACCGAAGGCGATTCGCTGCGACAACGGGCCGGAACTAACCAGCCTGGCATTTTCTGGCGTGGTGCGTGGAGCGGCAGATCGAGTTGGTCCACATTCAGCCGGGCAAGCCAACACAAAACGCCCAAGTGGAGAGCTTTCATGGGCGGCTACGAGAAGAGTGTTTGGCGGTGAGCTGGTTTCAGAATCTATTCGATGCGCGGCGGAAGATCGCGGCGTGGCGCGTCGATTACAACGAACAACGCCCGCACAGTAGCTTGGGATATCGAACCCCGAAGGAATTTGCTACATCGATGAAGGCGGCTGAGGTCGGCTCCGCTTTACTGGCTGCGCCGCCCTCAGCCGCAAACCCGGAAGCGGAAACTGTCGTATGATCGCGTGCGCGAAAGATGGGGGCAGGTCATTTGTTTCACCTAAGAATACGACAAACTCTGTTCTGCTCCCTCTCCGGTTTGTGCCGAAACAGGGGAGCAGGTCACTCGGGTTCTACTGTTGCCGAAGGGATTTCGGCACAGGACTATACGCTCCTATGAGCTGCCGCGCATCGGGGACGGGCAGGCCGTACCGCTCGCGGTAATACAGCTCCGTGTTTATGACAATGTGTGCTGCCGAGGGATTCGCGGAGCACCGGTCGAGGGAGCGACGCCAGCCGATATCGGGAACCCCAGCCATCGCGTTCGCAATCTGGCGGACGGGAAACTGATTGGCTGCGCGCCTTCGTCTATCATCCTCCACCGGCAGAGTGAGAGCGTCCTTCACGGTTGCCTTGGGTAACTTGGTCTTCCTGAATCTCCCATCGGAGATGAAGTCAAAGAGCTCGGTGGGATTGGGCAAGAGCCGCTTTTGCCAATTCCGCCTCAAGTCGGGCTCCTCTGAAACCGCTTCGAGAATAGCTCCGACCTCTTGGGCACTCCTGGCCCGGCAAAGCCGATCTTCCATCCATGGCCAATAGGCTTCTAGCCAGAGGGTCAGACCATCGCGGTAGGTGAACAGGTCTGTATCTTCGATCCTTTCTTTGACTCCTGGTTTCGTCTTCTTATCTTTCTCTGCGCCCGCATCCTTATTAAAGACTGGCCATCTTGTCAGTTGCTTAAGGATCGCAACATCGTTCTCCAGCTGGATCACCCGCCGTTCCAGCGCGGAGATGGGGTTTTGCGGCTGATCTTCTGAAACCTTGTCAAGGCCTCTTGTCGAATTTTCTCGGCGCGCATTCCTGGCCATTTTCCCGTCCTGCCCGTGAATCAAGTCCTGACCGCCCTTTCCGTCCGCGAATTCCAATTCCGTCCCATTTTGCGTCCGGAGCCTGTTTCCGAAAACTGCGCCTATTATGCGATCAGATCACTGCGATGGGTTCCAATTTTATTCCCGACCAGCAGGAAAACCAGCTCTGCGCCGAGATCCCGCCCGGCAGTGCACCCAATAAAGAAGAGATCGAGCCACAGGCGCTCTGCCTACTGCGGGAATTCTTTCTTCTGTTGGACCAATGGGACCGCCAACAAGAGAAGTGAGGGAAAGGGGCTACATAACGTTATGGAAATTTCAGACTTCGCCGGGAAACCGTTTCCGTGTCCAGTATGCAATATGACCTTGCGGCTGAAGATTTCGCGCAAACAAAAGCCCTATTGCATGTGCTTGGAGTGCGGAATTCAGATATTCTTTCGCGGACAAGCTGGTATCCAGCGGTTATACGAGATGATTCGTTCGGAAGAGGCGGTAGCAGCGGAATTCAACGGTCCCGCACGCGCCATCTTCTTATATAACCATCTGCAGAACTTGAAACGGCAACGACAACAGCTTGAGGACAAACAGGGCATCATCTTTCGAGATTCGGATCGCGACAAAGCAATTCAGAGCTTAGACACAGAAATCGAGCGGTTGCGATCAGAGTTGGAGCAGAAAGTAGAAAACGATAGAGAGAAGCAGAATCGGGAGAAGCGGAAATGAACAACGCCGTGATTTACGCACGCGTTTCGAGCAAAGAGCAAGAAAGAGAAGGATTTTCCATCCCTGCACAATTAAAGTTGCTGCGTGAATATGCTGCGCGGAACGAATTTCACGTGATCGAGCAATTCATCGATATTGAGACTGCGAAGAACCCTGGAAGGCAGAATTTCCAGGAAATGGTGCGGTTTTTCACGAGAAACAAAGATTGTCGTGTAGTGCTCGTGGAGAAAACGGATCGATTGTATCGCAATTTCCGCGATGCGGTCACGCTAGAGGATCTCGACTTGGAAATTCATCTGGTCAAAGAAGGACAGATCATCTCCAAAGATGCGAAATCCCAGGCGAAGCTCATTCACGGCATGCAACTCGTGCTGGCACGAAATTACATTGAGAATTTACGAGAAGAAGTAAAAAAAGGCATGCGTGAGAAGGCCGAGCAAGGAATCTATCCGGGCCGCGCTCCTTTCGGCTACCGCAACAATCGTGCCGACCGCACCGTTGAGATTCACCCCGAAAATGCACAAATCGTAATCAGAATTTTTGAGTTGTACGCAACGGCAGAGTATTCACTTTCGGAATTGCACAAAGCCGTCCGCTCCCGCACCGGAAAAACAATCTCGCGCGCTTATCTGCACACGATTCTCACCAATCCCTTTTACGAAGGCAATTTCGTTTGGGGCGGGAAGTTGTATCGCGGAACGCACAAAGTCTTTATTTCTCAGGATTTATACGAAGGCGTCCAAATTGTGTTGCGTGGACACAACAAACCACGATACGGCAAACAGGAAATCGCTTTTCGTGGCTTGTTGCGCTGCGTACATGACAATTGCACGATCACAGCCGAGCGTAAGAAGGGAAAATACGTTTATTACCGCTGCACCGGATATCGCGGCAAGTGTGCGACACCACGATTTACAGAATCCGAGATTGCAGAAAAACTCGGCGTTGTGCTCAAAGATATTCATATTCCGGATGCGATACTCGCACAATTACAGGCATCGCTCGGTCGCGATCAGAATCAATTACTCGCCAGCGCTAGCGCGCAACGGAACAGTCTGGAGCAGCGTTTAGCGGCCATTCAACGACGAATGGATCAGGCATACCAAGACAAACTGGATGGCACGATCCCACGGGAATTCTGGGAGCGGAAGATGGTGGAGTGGTCCGAGGACGAAAGACAGATTCAGGCGGCAATGACTCGCTTGGACCTACCAAATTCAGGCCGAATCCTCGACGCCAAAAGGATTTTAGAACTCGCCAACAAGGCTTATTCTCTGTACCTTACGCAGAATCACGCAGAACAAGCCAAATTACTGAGAATGGTGCTTTTGAACTGCTCTATCGACGCCACAAGTGTCTGTCCTACTTACAGAAAACCCTTCGACCTGATCTGTCGAAGGGCAGAAAATCAAGAATGGTCGGGACGGGCAGATTTGAACTGCCGACCCCTCGCACCCCAAGCGAGTGCTCTACCAGGCTGAGCCACGTCCCGACAGGAAGGAACCGCCACAACAATCGCAGCGGTGGGGTTAACCCTAGAATTTTACACCAGCCGTCCCGGTTTCGCCCGGCCTCCGATTGTCTTACGATTGATATACTATATCTACAAGCTATAATTTATCGCCAGCCCGTCCCGTTGGCTTCTGGGGCGTGTCGGTGTCGCTGGATGGCCTTGGGCCGTCGCAAGCGTATCCGTCGATTCTAGGGCCACTGCCGCTCGTTCTAGAGGCATTCTGTGTGGCGGCCGAGTCGGATCCTCGCGCTCTTTCCGATTGCGCTCAGTTGGCTTATAGCTAAGGCATTTCACCCAAATGACTTGCGCGATATTACTTCCGCTTGCGTCTGGGGACGTGTGCCTTCACTTCCTCCAACACTGCAAATTGCAGCTTCTTCTCCACCGGATCAATGCGATCCAGCAACACCCGCACTCTTTGCCCTAGTGAGTATGTCTTGCGGCTGCGCTGGCCGATAATCTCCCGAGTATTCTCGTGATAGGTGTAACGGTCGTCAGTCAGCGAAGCGAGCGGAACTAGTCCTTCAACGAAAAGATCGGTCAGCTCCACGAAGAAGCCGAACTTGGTTACGCTGATGATCAGGGCGTCGAAGTCTTCACCCACGCGGTCCTGCATGAACTTGACCTTCTTCCACTCCATCAGTTCACGCTCGGCATCGTCGGCGCGGCGCTCCGCTTGGCTGGATTCCTCGGCAATGTCGTGAAGCTCTTCGAGCGAGATGGGCCCGCGAAGCGCATCAACCCCGGCGTGAGGCGCTACGTGTTCGCGCCGTTTGGACCAAGGGGAAGAGGCCGTTTCCGCCTCTTTCGCCGGCGATGCTGCCCGCGCCACATGATCCGTGGAATGGCGCAGCACATCTTTCAAAATCCGGTGAACGATTAAATCGGGATAACGGCGGATCGGCGAGGTGAAATGCGTGTAGGTGTGGGCGGCCAGGGCGAAGTGCCCCAGGTTTTCTTCCGAATAGCGCGCCTGTTTTAGCGACCGCAGCATCAGGTAGGAAAGAATTCGTTCCTCCGGCTTCCCGGCAATTTTCTCCGTCAGCTTCTGGTACATGCGCGGCGTAATGTGGACTTCCTTCGGAATCTCGATCTCCCGCGGCCGTCTTGCCGGTGCCGTAGCTGGCGCGCCGCTCAGACTTAAACTGCACCCGCTGAATGGGCAGCGCGCCCACGCCCAGCGAATAGCCGAACGTCGCGGCAATCACTTCGAAGTCGTAGACGCGCTTGGCGTCAGGCTTTTCGTGGATGCGATAGAGCGACGCTATGTGATGGCTTTCGAGATATGACGCTACGCACTCATTCGCGGAAAGCATGAATTCTTCGATCAAACGATGCGCAATGTTGCGCTCGGAGCGAGTGATGCTTTTCATTAGCCCGAATTCGTCGAACTCGATTACCGGTTCAGGCAAATCGAAGTCGATTGAACCCCGCCGCTCGCGCTTGCGGTTCAGGATCAAAGCCAGGTCGCGCATCATCTCGAAGGTCGGCACCAAGCGCGCATAACGCGCCCGCGTCGCAGCGTCGCCTTCGAGCGCAGCATTAACGGCTGTGTAGGTCATGCGTTCCGCCGAGCGGATCACGCCTTCCGACAATTCGTAGCCGACAATCTCGCCGCGATGGTCAATCTCCATCACGCACGACAAGACTAGCCGCTCTACTTGAGGACGCAGGCTGCAAATGTCGGTCGAGAGTTCGAGCGGCAACATGGGCACGGCGCGATCGGGAAAGTAGACGCTGGTGCCGCGCAAGCGCGCTTCCTGGTCGAGGGCGGAGCTGGGCGTGACGTACTGGGCAACGTCAGCGATGTGCACCTGCAGTTCGTAATTGCCGTTGTCGCGGCGGCTCACGGTGACCGCATCATCAAAATCCCGAGCAGTCTCGCCATCAATCGTGACAATCGGCAGATCCCGGAAGTCGCGGCGGTTTTTCAGCTCGAGAGAAGAGATGATAGGTTCGACGCCCTCTGCTTCCTCCAGAACTGCAGCCGGAAACTGGTGAGGCAGATGGAATTTGCGGATGATGATCTCGACGTCCACGCCGAAATCGTCGGCCCGGCCCAGAATTTCCACTACTCGTCCGCGGGGATTCTGAGTTGCGGTGGGCCAATCGGTGATTTCCACATCGACCACGACATTTTCCAGATCGTCCCAGCGTCGCGCCGCGGGCTACTTCCTCGCCCAGCACTCGGTGAACGGCCTTCTTTCTGTGTCTCTTGGCCTTCTCCGTGTCCTCAGTGTCCTCTGTGGTTTCAGCTTTTGGTTGTTCCATCCCGGCAGGAATCACGATTTCCTGCGAAATCTTCTGATCGATGGGAGTGACGTAGTTGCGGCGATTTCCGTAGTGAAACACGCCGACCACCGTGCGATGGGCGCGAAAGAGACGAGCGCACGATGCGGCCTTCGGCGCGTCCGTCCGGCCGGATGGAAGATATCTCGACCAGCACCCGATCGCCATGCATCGCCGACCCAATAAAAGGCGGAGGGACAAAAATGTCTCCCGCAAGCTGAGATTTCAGGCGCTCATCGAGCGAACTGGCATCCGGAAGGACGAACCCGAAACCGTCGCGGTGCATGCTGAGTCGTCCGACTACCAGATTCTTGCCAGCGGCGGCTTTAGGAATCGCGTAGCGGTCCGAATCTACTTGCACAAGCTGGCCGCCAGCCGCGAGCTTGTCCAGTTTCTCCTGCAACTCGCCGCGGGCTTCTCCGTGCAATCCCAGTTCACGCACCAACTGTTTGAATCCGGCAGTGTGCCTGGACTGGCGGTTGATGTGGCGCAGAATGTCAGAGTCGGAGATCACACAGTTGGAATCTCAATCGCTGGATAACACTACAGTTCTCAGGCGCGTTTCGCTATTTCGGTTTCGCTGGCTGCGAAGTACTTTTCTTCCAGAATCCGGCGATGGTGCAGTTCATGGCCGGCAATAATATAAGCCAGCGCCCGCACACTGACTTCGTTGTTGTTCGCCACGCCTCGCCGCAGCCACGCGGCTTCGTCGAGACTGCGGAGGAGTGAAACTGTCGCCCGGCGAACCGCAATAAAATCTTCAGTCACGTCCGACATGGACGCACGAACGAAAGGACCGTTGCGCACGTAGTCATCCTGCTCGAAGCCAGCCAGCGGGGTCTGATCAGCGCGCCCAAAGCGGAGCGCGCGATACGCGAAGATCCGCTCCGAGTCGCAAATATGGCCGATTACTTCTTTCACCGTCCATTTGCCGGGGGCATAGCTGAAGTTTCCTTCCTGCTCCGTCCGGCAGGAGAGCAGCAGCACCGTGTCGCGGCGCTGTTGCTCCAGCGCGCTGAGAATATCGTCTTGCTGAACCAGCGCGATATATTTCCCGTAATAGGACGCGTATTCGCTGGTCTGCGGCTTGCCCATCGCCTGCTGAGTGGTCATAGCATTCCTCTTCCTATGAGCAGTTTGTGCATCCCCAAGAGGTCGTTAGAATCATACCGCGATATAAGAACTGCCGTTGTGGCGCGAGAATTACCGAATGGGAAAGCCCCGGCGAGGTTACCAAAGTCGTAGCCACGATTGGTAAGTAGCCCGGTATCTGTCTGAATTATCAACCGAAAACCGCCGATTTCCACAGTGCAATTGTCGCTTTGCGGAGTAAAATGAAGTTGGCTATCCAAGTGCAAGATTGACCTAGACTCCATTTTAAGGAAAGGACCTTTTGCGACATGTGGAAGCCCACAAATCAGCCCACGACTCCAGCGCGTCCCAGTGAGCCGGAGCGTCCTGCAATGGTTCCATCTTCGACGCCTGCCATGAGCGAGCCGGCGACTACTCCGCGCCCGGCTGCGACTACGACTACGGCAGACCAGGCGACCATCGGAAAGTCGCTGGTGATCAAGGGCGAAGTGACCGGATCGGAATCGTTGTACATCGATGGCCGCGTGGAAGGTTCGATCAATCTGGCCGGCAACCGCGTCACCGTCGGCCGGAACGGTGTAGTAGCGGCCAACATCAGCGCGCGCGAAATCGTGGTTCTTGGCAAAGTGCGCGGTAATCTCACCGCCAGCGACCGCGTGGATATCCGCAGCGACGGGTCCCTCACCGGCGATGTGGTGGCAGCGCGCATCTCGATTGAAGACGGCGCCTACTTCAAGGGCGGTATCGATATCCGCAAGGCAGGCCAGAAGCCAAATGGCGAAGAGATGAAGCCGGCCGCTACATCAGTGGAAACCGCGACCGCGGCGCGGGCTTAGAGTCAGCTTCGCGCGAATGGAAGATTCAACGGCAGGCGCGTCCACCAGCGTGGGCGGCCTGCCGTTTCTATTCTTGCAGGATTTAAAACTCAATCGAACTCAAGGCTCGATGCCACCGGTTAATTCTTCTGCCTGGCGTTCCGCGACCCGCGGATACGCGGTGGCTTTGCGGCGTCGCAGATCCTGCAGCAAGTGGGAGCGCGTGAGCCAAAGCCCAGCGGCTACGGCTGCCGCCCAAGTGACCGTGATTAACCCTAAGGCCTCGAGGTCTGCGATCCGGCTGGCGCGGCCCAGGAATCCACGCGCGACTTCGTAACTCAGAAATCCCGCCACCGTGGCGACACAAGCCGCCTTCCCAATTTCGGCCCATTGCAACTCTCCCATCTTCACCAGATTTCGCCGTTGCAGCAAAATGGCAAGCGCCAGCGTGTTCGCCACGATTCCCACATCCGAGGCAAATGCCAGCCCGACCGTCGAAAATGCGCGATAGAACGCGGAGTACATGGGGATCGAAGCCAGCGTAATCAGGCTGCTTGCCACCATGGGCGTGAGCGTGTTGCCGGCAGCGTAAAAGGCGCGCGAGTAAAGCCCCTGCGCTGCCCAGAACAAGAGCGAGAGCGAGAACCAGAAGAAATACAGAGCAGTCTGCTGAGAGTCAGAGAAGAGAAAATGCCCGCGGCGGTAGACGAGGTCAATCAGCGGAAGCGAGGCGGCCATCATTCCAGCGGTGACCAGAAGCGAACTGGCCACGATCCGGTAGATGGAGCCATTGACGGTGTCCGCAAACTCCTGCATCCGTTTTTCCCCGAAAAGCTTGGCAAAAAACGGAAGCGACGCCTGGCTGGTGGCCTGGCCGAGAACGGCGATGGGAACGGCGAAAAGCCGTTTGGCGTAGTTGAGGCGCGTGATGTCGCCGGCGCCGCCGGAAGCGAAGTAGCGCAGGATCCAGTCATCGGCGCTGACCAGCGAAACGCCCAGCATGAGAGGGATGGAAAGACGCACCCACTCGCGGAAGGCGGGATTCTGCACGTCAAACGAAATTCTGATAACCAGTCCCGATCCGCGCCGCGCCCACGGCGTTGATGAGGAACGGCCCGAGAAAGCTGCCGGCCAGCGCTCCCCATGCCAGTGATGAAATGCCCAGCCGGCGCGAAAGCAGGATTCCGCCGAGAATAATTGCAGCGTTGTACAGCAGCGGTCCGAAAGCTGGAAACAAGAACAGTCGCCGCGAGAGCAGCACCGCCGAAACCACGCCGCCGACATAAAAGAAAAGTTGCGCCGGCAGAAGAATTCGAGTCAGGTGCACGCATAGCACCTGCTGTTCAGCGGTAAATCCGCTGAACATGTGGCGGCTGATTTGGGGAGTGAAGATTTCCGCCAGCAAAATTCCCACCGCCAGCACCGCGGTCATCACCGTGATGATGACGGAGAAAGTTTTCTCCGCGTCGCGTTCCCGCTTCTCCGCGAGAAACCGCGTGTAGATCGAAACGAAGGTGATGGAAGCAGTTCCGCCCGCAACCAGATAATTCAACCAGTCGGGAATCGTGAAACCGGCAACGTAGGCGTCGGTCGCAGGGCCGGCTCCAAAAGCCCACGCAATGTAAGCCTCGCGCACGTAGCCGATGACGCGCGAGAGCATGACCGCAGTCATCAGCAGAACTGTGGCTGAGAAAGCGCTGTGCTGGTGCGAGGGAAGCAGAACGGAGGGCAGACGCGCCAGAAAACCACGTGGGGCTGCGGGAGTATCCGCGGAATTCTCCATTCACCGTTCCAAGCCCGATTCTACACGCAAAGAATCGGATGGCCGGGTAGGCGGCGTGGTTCAGGCGCGGGGCAACAGGTTACAAATGTATCTCGCCGCCAGGTCAAGATTCCAGAAATGCAAAACCCACTCACTAAGCCTGTCAATATCGCAAAATTACGCGATACGCCTCATCTCCATGCAACCGTAGCGAATAAACACCCCGCTCTCTTGTCCCATTTCCCCACTCCCAATTGCTACACTGGACTTATAGGGTCAAAACAAGCGAAGCGCGGTCCCACCCGGGCCGCGCTTTTTCTTGGCCCAGACATCATGAAAAACCTCAACCAGGGAAGCCAGATCAAGAACAGCAAACTGCGCGGCGAGTGGGCCGAAATGCGCTTCATGACCCGCGCCGCCGAGCACGGCCTCATGGTCTCCAAGCCCTGGGGAGACTCCGCTCCCTACGACTTCATGGTCGAGCGCCACGGACGCGTCCTCCGCATCCAGGTCAAATGCACCCGCTGCCAGCACCACAAAGGCTACAAATGTCACATAGACTCGAACGGTGTGGCCTACCGCCCCGACCGGCTCGACTTCATCGCCGCTTATATCGTTACCGTTGACGTCTGGTTCATCATCCCCGTCCACGCCACCCGCGGACAGCTCGAACTCCTCCTCTACTCCCCACCGCGAAAACTCCAGATACGCCTGCTACAAAGAAGCCTGGCACTTGCTGCTCTAGCCCACGGACATTCCTCTCCGGCCCTTACCTGTGTTATAAGTTTCTCCTTCCCCGGTTTCGAGATTTTAGCTCGGCAAATTACTTCCAGGAACTGTGATGCCGCGTTCGCGAGCGAGTGGCGGGAAACCGCCCAAGCGACCTATCGAGCAGTACGAACACAAAGACAAGCGGCGGATCAACAATCCTCCCGTGGGACTCGTGACCGCAGAAACCGATCCTCCGCTGCCCACACACAAGGCTTATGACTATGTAATGCCCGTGCCCTCAGTGCCGATGGGTCGGACAGTGCCTGAGGAAAAAAAGAAGTACGATTACGACCCGCATCTCGATCCTCAGCTCGTCTGGGCGGGGAAAAAGGAACACGCGTCTTTCGACGTGCCCACCGTCTCGCTGCACGTGCACGAGCGCATCGATCCCTCGACCATCATCGAAGCCGTGCGCCGCCGCAACGGGAATGGCGTGCCCGAGCAGCCGTCGCTGTTCGAGCGCCGCGAGGAAAATCCGCCGCTGCGCGACGCCGTGGACTTTTATCGTCATCCCCACGGCTGGTCCAACCGCCTGATCGCCGGCGACTCCCTGCTGGTGATGAACTCGCTGCTGGAAAAGGAGGGCATGGCCGGGCAGGTGCAGATGGTGTATATCGACCCGCCGTATGGGATTAAGTATGGATCGAATTTTCAGCCGTTCGTGAACAAGCGCGATGTGAAGGATGGCAAGGACGAAGACCTGACGCAAGAGCCGGAAATGATCAGGGCGTTTCGCGACACTTGGGAACTCGGGATCCACTCCTATCTGACATATCTGCGCGATCGACTCCTGCTTGCTCGCGAACTTCTTCACGAATCGGGATCGTGCTTCGTCCAAATCAGCGACGAAAATCTTCACCACGTCCGGGAAATAATGGATGAAGTCTTCGGACGGACAATTTTTGGCTGTCATTTCCTTTCAAGAAGACTCGGGTTCCAAGCAGCCAATCTGCTCTGCCATCGGGTCTGCGACTACCTTCTCTGGTACGCAAGGGACATCGAACCAAGTGAAGTATCGCCAGATCACTATTCCTAGAGCTAGAATCGAGCGCTGGCGTCGGAGCAGGACACTACTGGCTGGAGTACCCGACGGTACTGGACGGAGACCACCAGGCAAGAGCAACTGCGACATTAGAGGAACTTCCGACTCCGGAAGTGCGAGTATTTCAATCCTGACAATCTTGTCTCGAAGGGGCCAGCGAGTTCAGGATACGGAGCCGTTCGAGTTTGAAGGGCAAGGAGTTACAGGCCAACGGCAGGGGCGACATTGGACAGCGAACGACCACCGGGGTATGCAAGGCGGCTCGCTTTCGCACCGGCCGTCTCATTGTCATTGGAAACACACTGCGCTTCGTAAACTATCTAGACGACTTTCCCGGTTACGCCCTTGACCGCAATATCTGGACCGACACGCTTGCAAGCGGATTCGCCGATCCAAAGCTATACGTTGTTCAAACCGCGCCGAAGGTTATCTCAGCGCTGCCTCCTGATGACCACCGACCCCGGCGACCTCGTCCTCGATCCCACCTGCGGCTCCGGCACCACCGCTTACGTCGCCGAGCAGTGGGGACGCCGCTGGATCACCTGCGACACCTCCCGCGTCGCCGTCACCCTGGCCAAGCAGCGCCTGATGGCCGCCGACTTCGACTACTACGAGCTGGCGCATCCCAAGGAAGGCGTGGGCAGCGGTTTCCGCTACAAGACGGTGCCGCACGTCACCCTGAAGTCCATCGCCAACAATCCCGAGATTCGCGAAGGCATGACCCGCGAACAGATTGACGCCGCCATCGCCCGCTACGCCGACCAGGAAACCCTCTACGACCAGCCGTATATAGATAAGAGCCGCGTGCGCGTAACCGGCCCGTTTACGGTGGAGGCCGTGCCTGCGCCTACGGTGAAGTCACTGGATGAGATAGAAGTTGGAACCAAAGAGAAACCCGAGGGTGCCCCACCCTTGTCGCGTTCTGTGCGACAGGGTGGGGATGTTGACTTTAAAGCTGACGCTTCGGTTTCGCGGTCGGGCGCCACCCTTCGCCACGAAGAATGGCGTGACGAACTGCTCAAAACCGGACTCCGCGGCAAGGGCGGACATCACATCGACTTTTCCCGCGTCGAGCCGCTGGCAGGAACGCGCTGGTTGCATGCGGACGCCGAAACCAAAGGCAAGGTCGCCGAGCGCGTGGTATTCTCTTTCGGCAACGAATACGCTCCGCTCGATCCCCGCCAGGTAGAACTCGCATGGGAAGAGGCGCGAACGCTCAATCCGAAACCGGCGATTCTGGTGTTTGCCGCATTCGAGTTCGATCCCGAAGCCGCCAAAGACATCGACAGCATGACCAAAGAAAAAACCGGTATGACGTTCCTGACCGCGCAGATGAACGCCGACCTGCTGACCGAAGACCTGAAAAAGAAGCGAGCTTCGAACCAGAGCTTCTGGCTGGTAGGACGACCGGATGTGGACCTTCGCGAAGTGAAAAATGGCGAACACAAAGGCAAGTGGCAGGTCGAGGTGCTCGGCTTCGACTACTACAACACGCGCACCGGGACGATTGAATCTGGCGATACATCGCGAATTGCGATGTGGCTGTTCGATCCCGACTACGACGGCCGCAGCCTGTTTGCGCGGCAGGTCTTTTTTCCCATGGCCGACGAAGACGGCGGCTGGGCCCGCCTGGCGCGAAACTTGAAGGCCGAGATTGATCCGGAGTTGATCGAGGCCTATCGCGGCACGGTGTCTCTGCCATTTGAGAGCGGGCCGCACAAGAGGGTGGCGGTGAAGGTGATTGATGATCGAGGGATTGAGAGCTTGAAAGTAGTCGACTTGAAATAAAAACTGTCATCCTGAGCGGAATTTGTCGCGCGCGAAGCGCGCGACAAATGGAGTCGAAGGACCCCGGTAACGCTGGCAGAGGCAACGGTGCGTCAAGGCATTCTCACGGTGCTGTCGAAGGCGCGGGGAGAATGCCCTGAATCGGCACAAGAGCTGCCAGCACGCTAGGGGTCCTTCGACTCCGCGAGAACTTCGCTTCGCGAAATTCTCGCTCCGCTCAGGATGACATTTTAGTAAAGATGACATTTGGTAATCGCGTTTGGTAAAGATGGACGCCACCGCCCAACCCGGCCAGAAGAGCATCGACCAGCTCATCATCAACTCCCCCTACGAGGAGCCACAGGAGCACTGGAAGTATCACCGCGAAACCCGGTTATTCACTCGCGAAAAGCAGCGGCGGCAGGCCGGGTACATACGAGCATCGGAGAAGTCCCGACAAGCCGACGACCCGGGCATTTTTGTCCCTCTACCCTTAGTCAATCAGATTCGGCCGCGAATCAAGAAATGGCGCGAAGCGGATTATCCCGGCGCAACTGGCATCACCAAACGGCTGCTGCAACACTGGCGCAATCCGGAAATGCGGGATTCCAATCGCAGGTTCTTCTTCTGCCAATTGGAAGCGATCGAAACCTTGATGTGGTTCACAGAGGCGCCGGAATCGGAGAAAGTCGGAATCCAGGTCCCAGGCGATGGTGGTCAGTTTCCCAGGCTCTGCAGCAAAATGGCGACTGGTTCAGGCAAGACCATTCTGATGGCGATGATTATCGCCTGGCAGGCGATCAACAAGAACACGTACCCGCAGGACACAAAATTCGCGAAACATTTCTTACTGGTTGCCCCCGGCCTGACCGTAAAGAAACGGCTACAGGTTTTGATTCCCGGCCCAGGTGACTACTACGCCGAGTTCAGCATTGTTCCGCCAGGACTCGAAGATAAGTTGCGCCAGGGCCAGAGCTGCCGGGTGCTGATTCACAATCGGCACAAGCTCGACTGGGAGACCGACGAGCAGGTCAAGAAGAAGCGCAGCGTCGACAAGCGTGGGGCGAAGAGCGATGAAGCCTACGTTCGCGAAGTGCTCGGCGAGATGGCCTCAGCAACCAACATCGTGGTCATTAACGACGAAGCCCATCACGCCTGGCGGGTACCACCGAAGGTCAAGATTGCCGGCGTTGCGAAGGAAGAATTGAAGAACGCCGCCAACTGGATTGCGGCACTGGACCGCATCCACCGCTCACGCGGGATATTGAACTGTTTTGATGTGACCGCTACCCCATTTGCCCCGACCGGCAGAAAGAGCGGCGAGGAAACGTTGTTCGGATGGATTGTCAGCGATTTCGGACTGAATGACGCGATTGAATCGGGACTGGTGAAGACGCCGCGAGTCGTGGTGCGCGACGATGGAAAACTAGACAGCAAATACAAATCGCGCTTCTACCACATTTATGTGGACGCTGAAGTTAAAGCCGATCTGACGCGCAAAGTTGAACCCGAGATTCCACTGCCCGGATTGGTCGAGAACGCGTATCACCTGCTTGGCAGAGACTGGATCGAGGCCTTGAAACGCTGGAAGAAAGAAAGCAGGCATGTACCGCCGGTCATGATTACCGTCGCCAACAACACTTATACGGCCGCCCGTGTTGAATTTTTTTTCAAACGCAAAAAGCTCAACAATCTCGATGCGCTCTGCGATCCAGAGCGCATGCTGCATATTGATTCACGAGTGCTCGACCAGGCTGAAGAAGAAGATGAACCTGTGCAGCTGCAACTCGCAGCAGTGGCCGCATCAGACTCGGCCGGAGATGAGGGCGAGGAAACAATCGGGCGAAAACTCTCGAAAAAGGACCAGGCGGAATTACTTAGACTTCAGGTGGACACAGTAGGACAGGAGGGCCAGCCAGGAGAAAAAATACAGAACGTAATTTCGGTGGGAATGCTCTCGGAAGGCTGGGACGCGAGAACCGTGACCCACATCATGGGGCTTCGTGCGTTCACCTCGCAATTGCTGTGCGAGCAGGTGGTCGGAAGAGGTTTGCGGCGCACGTCCTACGACGTGGACGAAAAGAGCGGCCTGTTTACGCCTGAATACGTAAACATTTTCGGTGTTCCATTTACGTTTTTGCCACATGAAGGAACAGGCGATGGCCCGCCACCTCCACCACCCTCGCCCAAGACACGCATCGAGGCGCTGGCCGAACGTAAGGCGTACGAAATTGCCTGGCCGAATGTAGTTCGCATTGATCACGAATATCGTCCGCAGTTGACACTGGATTTGCCGACCACTCCAATACTCACGCTGGACGCGTACGACTGTCCGACGATAGCGGAATTGGCGCCCATTATTGAAGGCAAGCCGGATGTTACGCGAATAACCGAGATCAATCTGCGAGAGCGCGGCGAGGAATTCCGCATGCAGAAGAATATTTTTCGCGCCGCGAGTTACGTCTTCGATCAGATGCAGTCGACGTGGAAGGGGAGCCGCGACTATCTGCTGGCGCAGTTGATCCGGCTCGTGGAGCAGTTCATTGAGAGCGACAGGCTGCGAGTTGATCCCCCGATCTTCAATCGTGACCAACTGCGCCGCCGTATCGTGATCACCTTAAGCATGAGCAAGGTTGTTGAGCATGTGAAGCAGGCTATTCATTTCGGCAACACCCAGGCGCTGATTCCGATTTTTGACGCGCAAAGGCCGATCCGCTCAACCGGGGACATGCTGCCGTGGTACACGGGAAAGCCGACTGAACATACCAAGAGGTCGCACATTAATATGGCCATGTTCGACAGTCGATGGGAGGCAAGTGAGGCCTTCGAGCTTGACCGAAGCGATCACGTTCGGTCCTGGGTGAAAAATGATCATCTCGGATTCGAGATCACGTACTCCTTCCGGGGCGTCATTCACAAGTTCCGGCCGGATTACCTGGTGAGGCTCGCGAACGGGAAGATGCTGATCCTGGAAGTAAAGGGACAGGACGACCAGCAGCAGCAGACGAAACGCGAGTTCCTGGCGGAATGGATAAGGGCCGTAAACGGCCATGGAGGTTTCGGAACGTGGGCGGGCGATGTGTCTAGGTATCCCTCAGATATTCACGAGATCCTTCCGCGTCACAACGGCTAAGACCGGGCCAGCATCAAGTTTGTCAACTTCCCCTTGCGCTCCCCGGCGTTCATCTGGTATAAACAATTCACCGAGAGCAGTGTGTGGCTAGTCGGACGTTTTTGTGCAACTCTCGTCGCTCGTCCGGCATCTAATTGGAAAAGCAGGGAATACCGGTTGGGTAGGACCTGAAATTAGCTCCGGCCACGGAGCTGGCATTCGGGGCGTGAGCGCCGCGAAGGGTTCGGTAGGTCAGGCTTTCAAGCCTGACATGGGCAAGAACCTCACAAAGATCTTTTTGAAATCAATGACTTCCGCATCGGCTCGTGCCGAAAAACTGGCATTGGGAGCGGGCGGAAGTCGCGTTCTGTTGCGCGCGTTCCACTGTGGAAAACGGGTGGAAATCCTGTGAGCACAATCGGTTGACAGCGCAGCAGCAGGACGGTAACTTTATAAGGTTTCGAGGACAGTCGGATTCGTAGTAGAGGGCTGGCGTTCGCGCCGGTTTTCTGAATTCGCCTGGACTGAATGCGCGCCGCTCAGGCGGAGTGCGGTTCGGTCTTTGACAACTAGGTTGAACGTGCCAGTCGTGAGATTGAATGGCTCGGGCACAAGTCCGAGCGTTCTCACAAGATAGACCACCGTGGTCTCTAAGTTTTCTGAGATTTCGATCTTCGGATTTCGATCTCGGAAAATGAAGAGCTGAACGGTGGCGCCATCCCGCGTTTTCGAGCGCGGCGATGGCAGTCTGCCAACTACCCGTCGGCAGACATCAGGTTTCAAACGAGAGTTTGATCCTGGCTCAGAATCAACGCTGGCGGCGTGCCTAACACATGCAAGTCGAACGAGAAAGGGGAGCAATCCCTGAGTAAAGTGGCGACCGGGTGAGTAACACGTGACTAACCTACCTTCGAGTGGGGGATAACTCCGGGAAACCGGAGCTAATACCGCATAACATCGCAAGATCAAAGCAGCAATGCGCTGGAAGAGGGGGTCGCGGCTGATTAGCTAGTTGGCGGGGTAACGGCCCACCAAGGCGAAGATCGGTAGCCGGCCTGAGAGGGCGCACGGCCACACTGGAACTGAAACACGGTCCAGACTCCTACGGGAGGCAGCAGTGGGGAATTTTGCGCAATGGGGGAAACCCTGACGCAGCAACGCCGCGTGGAGGATGAAGTCCCTTGGGACGTAAACTCCTTTCGACCCGGACGATAATGACGGTACGGGTGGAAGAAGCCCCGGCTAACTTCGTGCCAGCAGCCGCGGTAATACGAGGGGGGCGAGCGTTGTTCGGAATTATTGGGCGTAAAGGGCGCGTAGGCGGTGCCACAAGTCACCTGTGAAACCTCCGGGCTCAACTCGGAGCCTGCAGGCGAAACTGTGGTGCTGGAGTATGGGAGAGGTGCGTGGAATTCCCGGTGTAGCGGTGAAATGCGTAGATATCGGGAGGAACACCTGTGGCGAAAGCGGCGCACTGGACCATAACTGACGCTGAGGCGCGAAAGCTAGGGGAGCAAACAGGATTAGATACCCTGGTAGTCCTAGCCCTAAACCATGGATGCTTGGTGTAGCCGGTACCCAATCCGGCTGTGCCGAAGCTAACGCGATAAGCATCCCGCCTGGGGAGTACGGTCGCAAGGCTGAAACTCAAAGGAATTGACGGGGGCCCGCACAAGCGGTGGAGCATGTGGTTCAATTCGACGCAACGCGAAGAACCTTACCTGGGCTCGAAATGGAGTGGACTGAGGTGGAAACATCTCTTTCTCGCAAGAGACTGCTCTATAGGTGCTGCATGGCTGTCGTCAGCTCGTGTCGTGAGATGTTGGGTTAAGTCCCGCAACGAGCGCAACCCTTATCGTTAGTTGCCAGCGGGTCAAGCCGGGCACTCTAGCGAAACCGCCTCGGATAACGGGGAGGAAGGTGGGGATGACGTCAAGTCCTCATGGCCTTTATGTCCAGGGCTACACACGTGCTACAATGGCCGGTACAAACCGTCGCAAACCCGCGAGGGGGAGCTAATCGGAAAAAGCCGGCCTCAGTTCGGATTGGAGTCTGCAATTCGACTCCATGAAGCTGGAATCGCTAGTAATCGCAGATCAGAACGCTGCGGTGAATACGTTCCCGGGCCTTGTACACACCGCCCGTCACATCACGAAAGTGGGCCGTACTAGAAGTCGGTGAGCTAACCGCAAGGAGGCAGCCGCCCAAGGTACAGCTCATGATTGGGGTGAAGTCGTAACAAGGTAGCCGTAGGAGAACCTGCGGCTGGATCACCTCCTTTCTAAGAGAGAACGTCATGGCACTCGCGCGGCTCCTTCGGGAGATTAAACATGCGCGGGAGGTTGCCATGTACCCTGCATCTGGTTTTCACCTGAGAACCGGACGCGGGAGCTTACGTTCGGACCTCTCTTTCTCGATCCATTCTGCATGATGGTCCGGCTGGGCTTAGCCCGGCTGCACGTTCAACCTTGTCCTCGAATTAAAATCGAGCTTTTAGCTATTAGCTCTTGGCTTTTAGCTAAACCTGGGTGAGGATGCGATAATTAAGTCACTTATGTGGCTGGCCGTCCTCCAAGTCGTTTTGCTGTTGGTTGTGTTCCTGATAGCGTTGGTCGTTCCAGTCTGGATCGACTTCCGGCGTTGGGGCCCACGTAAGCGCAAACGACCGGGCCTGTAGCTCAGGTGGCTAGAGCGCACCCCTGATAAGGGTGAGGTCGGTAGTTCAACTCTACCCAGGCCCACCAAAAATCAGTGGCTAGTGACTAGTGGCTAGTGGCTAGCGAAAAAACTGGCAACTAACCACTAGCAGCTGGCGACTAGTGTTGGGGCTGTAGCTCAGCTGGGAGAGCGCCTGGTTTGCAACCAGGAGGCCACCGGTTCGATCCCGGTCAGCTCCACCAGAATTCAGTGGCCAGTGGTTAGTTGCTAGTGACCAGAATTGCTAGCTCACTATTCACTATGCCAACTGAACCACTCAACTTAATGTTGGGCGTCAATAGCGACGACCGTGATTCCGTTCACGGTTCATGAAGTCGCTTGGCGCCGAACATTGGGTTGGAAAAGAAGCTATTAGCTTTTGGCTCTTAGCTCTTGGCTACACCCAAGCCTGCTTAGGCGGGTGGTGAAAATGCCGGTTGCTTTAGGTTTTGGCTAAAAGCCAAGAGCTAATAGCTAACGGCTGATTCACGAGGACGATATTTGACAACTGAATAGATTGGGCAATCTACAAGGCTGTAAATTTTTATGAGTGCCTAGTAATTAAGATTTGCTGGGGCGCGGAAACGTGAGAGCGTTTAGCGCGCGATGAGCAGATCTAGGCCCATAGAGTTTGCGAGGCGGGTTCGGATTGTTCTTTAGCTAAAAGCCAAAAGCTAATAGCCAAGAGCTTTCTGAGTGTGCTGAGTAAATTTTATGGTCAAGCTACTAAGGGCGCATGGTGGATGCCTTGGCAGAAGCAGGCGATGAAGGACGTGGCAAGCTGCGATAAGCTTCGGGGAGCCGCAAGTAGGCTTTGATCCGGAGATTTCCGAATGGGGAAACCCACGGGGGTAAAACCCCCGTACGGCCCGATGAATCCATAGTCGGGCACGAGCGAACCCTGGGAAGTGAACCATCTCAGTACCAGGAGGAAAAGAAAGAAACCTCGATTGCGAAAGTAGTGGCGAGCGAAATCGCAAGAGCCTAAACCGGTTCCACCTTCGGGTGAGGCCGGGGTTGTAGGGTCGGCAATAGTAGAGTTACCAATCCAGTCGTTAGCCGAAGCCCGCTGGAAAGCGGGGCCATAGAGTGTGATAGCCACGTAGGCGAAAACGAACTGGACTCGAAGCCGATACCTGAGTACCGCGGAGCACGAGAAACTTTGCGGGAAGCTACGGAGACCATTCCGTAAGGCTAAATACTAGCTTCTGACCGATAGTGAACCAGTACCGTGAGGGAAAGGCGAAAAGAACCCCTGCGAGGGGAGTGAAATAGTACCTGAAACCGTGTGCCTACAAACGGTGGGAGGACTATGTCCCGCTCTTTGTGAAGTCCAGCAAGTAGAATGTCATTGTCCATTCTGATGCGAGCCAGACGCGCAATTTTTGCGTCGCAAAAACGCGACGCAATGCGCGGCTCGCCCAGATCCTTCACTGCGCAAAAAGCGCTTGTTCAGGATGACAATGACGACTATTTCGTGCGGACTTTAGAAAGAGCGGGAAAAGTCTGACCGCGTGCCTATTGCATAATGAGCCGGCTAGTTATTCTTGTCAGCAAGGTTAAGCGAAAGCGAGCCGCAGCGAAAGCGAGTCCTAATAGGGCGAATCAGTTGGCAGGAATAGACGCGAAGCGGGATGATCTACCCTTGGCCAGGCTGAAAGTGGGGTAACACCCACTGGAGGGCCGAACGGGTGTTTGTTGAAAAAAGCTCCGATGAGCTGAGGGTAGGGGTGAAAGGCTAATCAAATTCCGTGATAGCTCGTTCTCTCCGAAATAGCTTTAGGGCTAGCCTCGGATGATTTGTCGTGGTGGTAAAGTACTCGATGGACTAGGGGGCTTTCCAGCTTACTGAATCCAACGAAACTCTGAATGCCATGGAACAACCAATCCGGGAGTCAGACGGCGGGGGCTAAGCTTCGTCGTCGAGAGGAAAACAGTCCAGATCGCCTGCTAAGGTCCCAAAGTACAAGCTAAGTGGGAAAGGAAGTCGGAACGCCCAGACAGCCAGGAGGTTGGCTTAGAAGCAGCCATCCTTTAAAGAAAGCGTAATAGCTCACTGGTCAAGCGGTCCGGTGCCGACAATTTAACGGGGCTCAAGCTTGTCACCGAAGCAGCGGATGCACAGCGCAAGCTGTGCGTGGTAGGAGAGCATTCTCAACAGTTTGAAGCCAGACTGAAAAGACTGGTGGACGGTTGAGAAGAGACCCTGCCGGCATAAGTAGCGATAACGGAGGTGGGAACCCTCCGCGCCGAAAGTCTAAGGTTTCCTGAGAAAGGTTAATCCGCTCAGGGTCAGCCGGTCCCTAAGGTGAGGCCGAAAGGCGTAACTGATGGACACCCGGTTAACATTCCGGGGCTCCCTTGTGTTCGTTATCACGATGGGGTGACGCAGAAGGATAAGCGGGCCGTCCTATGGCTATGACGGTCGATGCGTGTAAGGTGTCTCTGGTAGGCAAATCCGCCAGGGAGTTATCACTGAGACGCAAAGCAGTACCCCGTATGGGGGAAAGCTGCCGATTCCACGCTGCCAAGAAAAACCTCTAAGGAGAACGTAAGGGAACCGTACCTCAAACCGACACAGGTAGACGAGGAGAATATCCAAAGGCGCTCGTGAGAACAGTTGGTAAGGAACTCGGCAATATAACCCCGTAACTTCGGGAGAAGGGGTGCCTCACTAGGGTTCATAGCCCGAAGAGGCCGCAGAGAAATGCGCACTGCGACTGTTTAACAAAAACACAGGTCTCTGCAAAGTCGAAAACGACGTATAGGGGCTGACGCCTGCCCGGTGCTGGAAGGTTAAAGGGAGAGGTCAACCGCAAGGTGAAGCTTCGAACTGAAGCCCCAGTGAACGGCGGCCGTAACTATAACGGTCCTAAGGTAGCGAAATTCCTTGTCGGGTAAGTTCCGACCTGCACGAATGGCGTAACGAAAGTGCGACTGTCTTGCCAACTGACACGGCGAACTTGTAGTGCCGGTGAAGATGCCGGTTGCCCGCAACTAGACGGAAAGACCCCGTGCACCTTTACTATACCTTTACTATGAACTATGGCACTTGCTGCGCAGGATAGGTGGGAGGCTTTGATTTCAGGCTCTCGGGCTTGGAGGAGCCAACGGTGAGATACCACCCTGCGAGTTCTGTGGTTCTAACCTATTCCCGTAAACCGGGAAAGGGACATAGTAAGGCGGGTAGTTTGACTGGGGCGGTCGCCTCCTAAACAGTAACGGAGGCGCGCGAAGCTACGCTCAGGCTGTTTGGAAATCAGCCGACGAGTGCAAACGCATAAGCGTGGTTGACTGCGAGACCTACAAGTCGAGCAGGTACGAAAGTAGGCGTTAGTGATCCGGTGGTTCTGCATGGAAGGGCCATCGCTCAACGGATAAAAGGTACGCCGGGGATAACAGGCTGATCGGAGCCAAGAGTTCATATCGACGCTCCGGTTTGGCACCTCGATGTCGGCTCATCGCATCCTGGAGCTGTAGAAGGTTCCAAGGGTTAGGCTGTTCGCCTATTAAAGCGGTACGTGAGCTGGGTTCAGAACGTCGCGAGACAGTTCGGTCCCTATCTGTTGTGGGCGCAGGAGATTTGAGGGGACCTGTCCTTAGTACGAGAGGACCGGGATGGACGAACCTCTTGTGATCGAGCTGTCCTGCCAAGGGCACCGCTCGGTAGCGAAGTTCGGTTGTGATAACCGCTGAATGCATATAAGCGGGAAGCACTCCCCAAGATGAGATCTCCCAACCCGTAAGGGATAAGAAGGGCCCAGGTAGACTACCTGGTTGATAGGCGGGAGGTGGAAGCGCAGTGATGCGTGCAGCTTACCCGTACTAATCGCCCGTTCGGCTTGACCATAAAATTTACTCGGTGCATTAAAAACAGCCGTCAGCACTCAGCTGTCAGCTTTCAGTTCGAAACTGTTCGAAAGCTGCGGCGTCCTCAGAGGCTGGTCAGAAACTGGACCAGACTGAGAGCCAGTGCCTGACGACTGTGCGCCGACGAAAAGCCGAAGTAGTGGTCGATGGTCAGTGGCTAGTGGCCAGTGACTAGTGACCAGAAAAAACAGCTTGTCATTCCGAGCCGTTCGCAGCCGCGCAAGCGGCGAGAACGTGTCGAGGAATCTGCTGTTCCCAATCTATTCAGTTGTGAGGTTTCGTCCTCACGATCTTTGAAAAGCTAGCTGTTAGCTTTTGGCTCTTAGCTCAACTTCGTTGGGATTAGAGCCAAGGCGGAGTAAACAGCACGACGAATTTGCAGCGATCATGCCTGTCAGTTGAGCGCAGTTCCTCAGCAGGCATGGCAAAGCTAAAAGCCAAGAGCTAATAGCCAAAAGCTGCTCAAGTTTGTCGGTGATCTTACCGCGGGGGATCCACCCGTTCCCATCCCGAACACGGAAGTTAAGCCCCGCAGGGCCGATGGTACTGCACGCGAAAGTGTGTGGGAGCGTAGGTCGTCGCCGGCATAAATAAAGGCCAATCTGAGAAATCAGACTGGCCTTTTCCTTTTTCGACCAGATACAGGTTGCAATGCTTTGCTGGTTTAGTGTTCCGAGGCTTTTTGGACAAGTCCCGCGCTAATGTCGATCCAAACATCATTTTTGGAATTGTAGCTCCATACCCCTTTGGGATTAATGGCACACGCTTTACTCACCGAAACGAGAATGGCTCCCGCTGGCAATTTGAAAGGCAGCTGTGTCATCAGCTTCTGTTCACATGCAACGCGATCGAAGATGTCGCCCTGAGATGTATCAATTGTGTATCCGGCTGGGGGAGGAGGAACACATCCCCCATTGTTATCATCTGCGGCGGGCACGAGGTGCCCTTTTTCATCAAGCCCGCATGTCACGTAGTTTTGCTTTACCTCAACATCCGGATCTACCTCACAAGCTCTACGCGTTGTTTGATCCTTGCCATTCCTATCCATACACGATTGAATAGCGGTGGCTCTTCTGGCCTTGGCAGCTCTCCACCTATCGTATTTGTCATAACCAATCGTACCCAGAACACCGAGAATAGCCAGAATCAAGAGTGCCGACCCGCCTTTGGCCGCCTGTCGCCATCTGCCGTGCTTATCGATCAAGTACAGTACAAAGATGATGACCGCTGCGATTCCGAGGCTCATGACAACCAAATCTTAGCACCAGGGGGAGTGTTTTTTGGGGAATCAAAAAAGCAGACCCCTCACAAAGAACGTTCGGGATTTCGGCTGCGGGCTCCCGCTGCGCTCACGCCCGCAAATC
Source organism: uncultured Acidobacteriota bacterium (assembly GCA_963759395.1). Classification (GTDB taxonomy): domain Bacteria; phylum Acidobacteriota; class Terriglobia; order Terriglobales; family Acidobacteriaceae; genus CAVWZH01. The sequence continues at coordinate 408,778 of CAVWZH010000011.1, forward strand.
GCCTCAAGTTAACCCCGCAGGGCCGATGGCACTCCCACCCCATCACGCCAAAACCGGGCGTGCTGGGGGCCCCGGTGCACGCGAAAGTGTGTGGAGAGTAGGTCGTTGCCGGCATTGAATAAAGGCCACGTTGCGAAAGCAATGTGGCCTTTTCCGTTGATGCTGCATTTGCTAAGGCGTCCCGAGGCGCTGGATAGAGAGCCGCAATGCCCGCGCCACACGCTCAGCCGGCGATCGCGACCAGTTCTACTGGGATCAGCGCTCCGGAGGCAATCGCCATATTCACGTTCTTGAGCATCAGGGGGGCTTGCTCGCCCATCAGCACGTGCACGCCCAGAGCCGGTGGGCCGGACGCGCTTTGCGCCATCATGCGCTGCATGAACTCGAGCGCGAATTGCCGCCGGTCGCGCTGGTGATCGATGCGAAATCCCGCGGCCTGCAGCTCCCGGCGATAGTCGTCGACGCTGGCGACGAAGCTGGTCTCGGGAATCTGCGCCCATGGTACGGGGAAGGCGAACGCTCCGTCGCTACTGCGCATGAGGTCGTAGACGGCGAAGCGGGCGCCGGGCTTGAGCACGCGCGCAACCTCGCGGAAAACCCCAGCCTTGTCGGCGATGTTCATGCAGACGTGAATCGTGTAGGCACCGTCGAATGCACCCGAAGCAAAAGGCAGCTCGAGCGCACTGGCCTGGTGAAACTTCACCCGCTGGTCGAGCTTGACCCTGCGGGTGAGGCTCTCGGCTACGCGCACAAACTCCTCGGTCAGATCAATGCCGGTGACCTGGCAGCCGCGCTCGGCAAAGTAGCGGGCCGGACCCCCGATGCCGCAGCCGACATCCAGCAGATGCATGCCGGGGCGAAGATGCATGAAGTCGGCCAGGGCTTGGGTGGCTTCACGGCCGCCGAGATGGAATTCGTCGATTGCGGCCATGTCATCCGCGCGTAACTGCTCAAGATTCTTGCCTGCGCTACGCAGCAGGCCGACAAGTTTGTCTTCGAGCTTCCCGTGTGTGTAGTAATTGGCGACTTGCTGTTCGATGTTCATGGTTTTTTGGATGCTTCAATCGCAGGCTTGGATAGATTAAACCGGCTTTACCACCCAATGCGCTTGTTTCCCGCCACCAAATCGAAATGCCGATCGCGGCTTAGGAGCGGGAAGAGAATGCTGCCGGCAGAGCGCCGCTATCCAAATGTCATTGGTGGGAATCGGCGTGCCCTTCCGCCTTAATTCGAGAGTGATCTCTGCGTAATAGTGCGTGGCCGGCTCATTGATGTCTAACACCAGGCAGTCATTGAGCAGGCCCCTCAACCAGTTTTCGTAAGCGGCGCGGTTTCGAGACTGGGCAATTCCGTAGCGATACTCCCCCAACACAATCACGGGAATTGCCACCTGATCGGCGCGAGCGAGATGGGCGATGACCGCCGGATCAGCGTCTGCCGCGGCCGACAATGCGTTGGTGTCGAGAATCATTTCCAGAGTTCGCGGTCAATTTGCTCGAATGCTTCTTCCACCCGCTTCTCGACTTGTTTTCGCTCCTTATGGTGGTGTTTGAGCTCTCCCAGATGTTTCATCCAGGGCCTTTCCGGAGACGTTATTTTCAATTTTTCCTGGACCGCCTCGGTGACGAGCTGGCGTAGAGGGATGCCGCGTTCGGCAGCAACCGACTTTGCGCGGCGGAACAAGAAATCAGGAATTTCGAGGGTCGTTTTCATGTTCCCATATTACCATATTTATGGGACATCGCGCCGATGCGGCGCAACGGTTGGAATGCTGGATGGGGTCGGGCGCTACCGTAGTTGCGCGCGATGGGGGCGTCTTCACTTACGTCTCGGATGAAGCTGGGCCGTCAATGGTCCTGTTTGTTCACAGCGGGCAGAGCGATGGAGTGTTCGAGATTGAGTTGGAGCCGGAGCCGGTACTACCTACTCAAGCCAAAACCGGGATCGAGTGGGCCTCCTCATGGGTCTACTTTTCTAAAGGGAAAGGGAAGTTCACCCTCCTTCCGTTTCCAACCGCCACGCAATGAAATAGTTAGGTGTCAGCACATTTCCGCCAGCACATTGTGTTCCCGCAGGAACATTCCGCGATTCGCTGGCACTCGCTACCCTCGGCCCCGTGCCCGAGGTTCATGCCAGGCCGGGGCCGATTGTGCTGCAGCCGAAAGTGTGTGGGAGCCCTTCGGCTGCGCTCAGGGTAAAACTCCGGTCGTTGCCGGCATTAATAAAGGCCGATCATGGAGACATGGTCGGCCTTTTCCTTTGATCGAACCCGAAAAAAGATGGCGAGCCACGCACACCCGGTGTATCCTCTCGTGGATCGGCAAACTGGATCGACGTCCGGGCTTGCTCGTCTTTTCTTCTATGTCCACTGTCAGCGCAGAACACATCACGCCTGCCATAACCCCGCAGAAAAAACTTGAGCACGACAATCCTGACCGGGCGAAACGGTCTCGTGACATCGCTATTTCTATTTTGCGATGTCGTTCCTGTTCGCTGGGATTGTGGTCGACGGCTTCAAGCGTACGGTCAACCAGAACCTGTTCCATCCTGCGGTGCCGCGGCCGACGATTCTCTGGTTTCATGGCGCAGCTTTCTCCGGGATGGGTGATCTTCTTCATTCTTCAGTCCACGCTGGTCCGCACCCACAAAGTCAGTTGGCATCGTTCCATTGGCTGGTTTGGCGCCGGGCTCGCCACCATAATGGTTCCGCTGGGCGTCACCACCGCCATCATTATGGCCCGCTTTGACTCGGTGCAGCTCCACCAGAACCAAAGCGATGCGTATGCTTTTCTTAGCGTCCCGTTCTACGACATGATCGTCTTTGGCGCGCTCATTGCGCTTGCCATCTATTGGCGCACGAAGCCAGAGTTCCATCGCCGGTTGATCTTCATAGCAACCTGCGGCCTCATGGACGCGGCAGTTGCCCGCTTTGACTACGTGTTCGACCACAATCTCTTCTTTCTCTGCGTGGATCTGCTGATTGGTCTCGGCGTTGCGCGCGACCTGCTGGTCGATCGGCGCGTCCATAAGGTGTATCTCTATGCGCTGCCGTTATTGATCGTTGGCCAAATCCTGGCGATATACATGTGGCGGCACAATCCTGCCTGGTGGCAGGCGATTACAAGCGTGATCATGGGTTAGTCACACAGAGGATTTCCTTTCCGCTGCACCACTTTGGAACAGAGGATCGACGCCTTCAACAGAATTTACCGCAATTCGACTCAAGCGATGGCTTGGGTATGCCGATCTGTACCTCTGTCAGGCCATGTGTTAGGGGAAAGGAAGCCTGTTATGAGTATTTCCATCTCTAACTCGGTATCGACTGCATCGCTTGCTGCTGCGACCTCTTCTTCGCCGGCGCCACGCACCCAGCAGACGACGAGCGCCCCTGCCGGACACGGTCAAACTATCGCAGTCTCAGCAGGTCCACCAGCTCCATAACGAGGGGCAGAAAGTCTCCCAGATCGCATTCAGTCTCAACATCACGGTTGAGGCTGTGAACAGTTATCTGGGAATTCCTAACGCCACAGGTTAGTGGAGCTGCGTTTCCCTCATAGGCTCCTTCTGATCTCTTTGACGCCGTGCCCAAGATGGCGCCGCAGGAGACTCCTGAGAGTTACGCCATCGGCATATCCGACCCGCGCGGCGATTTCTTCGACGCTGCCATCGGTGGTCTTCAGGAGATGTACGGCGCGCTCCACGCGCAGGTCCTGAAAATAGGACAGCGGCGATTTGCCAAGAACTGCACGCATGCGGCGGGCGAGTGTCCTCTTGCTCGAGCCGGTGGTTCGGGCCGCGTCATCCAGGGAGAACCCTTCAGCCAGCCGCCCTCGCGCCCAACGCTCGAAACGCTCGACAATCGGATCTGAGTGAGCGAGATGATCGCTCAGGATGTAGGCAGACTGCGACGGCCGCGAGTCAACGATCAGATACTTCGCGGTCAAGGCGGCTAGGGCGGGACTTTTCTGTCGAATGAGCCACAGAGCCAGATCCATGTGACTAAGCGCGGCACCAGCGGTGACGAAATTTGCAGACTTGACGATCATGCTTGATTCGTCGAGCCGCACTCTTGGATAGCGTTGGCGAAACAGCGGAGCCAGCCACCAGGTTGTGGTCGCAGCGTGATTGTCGAGCAACCCTGATTCGGCCAGGACGAAAGTTCCAATGCACGCAGCGGCGGTCGTGGCGCCTCGATCGGCCCACCAACGAAGCGCGCGAGTGGCCGCTTGAATATCGGGCCGGGCAAGAGCGGCGAGCAAGGGAGCCGGCATCTTAAACCCGATGGCGGGAACGACCACCCAGTCGGGCACAGCCCGTTTCGATAGCGGAGTCACTGGCACAACCAGGCCTTGCGATGTCTTGACTGCCTTCTGCAAGCCAACGATTGAGACCTCGAAGCGCACCGTCGTCAGGCTGGACATCTCTGCCAACTCGTTCGCGGTTTGAAACGCGTCGAGCACGGTGGCTAAACCCGTGTCGAATACTCTATCCAGGGCGAGGACGTGGACCTTCATGGCAAGGATGATATCAAGTTTGGCGATCTTGCCAGTAGGCAATTCCGAGACTCAAACCTGATACTGGTTGCTCGCGGAGCCAAAAATACAGAAGGAGAAATTTCATGTACAAAGTCGCATTGTTCGTTCGTCTGGAAGCCAAAGCGGGCAAGGAAAATGAGGTCGCGAAGTTCCTGGAGGCGGGACTGGCGATGGCGAATCAAGAAGCCACAACGCCCATCTGGTTCGCGCTGCGCTTGGGCCCGTCGACCTTTGGCATCTTCGATGCGTTCACCAACGAAAGCGGACGCCAGGCTCATTTGAATGGTCCGATCGCCAAGGCGCTCATGGCGAAAGCGCCGGAACTGTTCGCCAAGCCGCCTGCTATCGAGCAAATCGAGGTTCTGGGCGCAAAACTTCCCTGAACGCGAGGTCAGCGTAAAACCGTAGTGCCTGCAGGAAGACATTGCCGGGCGCCGGACTGTTCCGGCGCCCTTCGGCAGAGTTGAATGCAACTCCCTTTTCAAACCGCCCGCATAAAAATGCCTGATGCGGGTCATAAGCTTGTTCGATTGGCCATTTCTACATCGGGCGCGTAGTCTATCTGTTTGGAAAATCGGGCCGCGTCGTCCTTTGTCATGACCCTCGGCTCTCACGAAGGAGATGCATGTTGAACGAACTGCGGAACTTTTTGACGCTTTCATATGAAGAGTTGGAAGAGTTGAACCTAGAGGCCAAGGAACAGCGGAAGAAGCGGGTTGCGCCCGACCGGATCCGGGAACAGCGATTGAAGTACTTGACCGACGAAAAACGGATCAAAGCGGTAACGGTTCTGTTCAGCGACCTGGAAGGCCGCTTGCACATGCTCGATTACGACAAGAAGTTCCTGATCAAGAGCTGGGACAACTTGACGTTCGATGGATCTTCTATTCGCGGATTTACGGCGCAGCGGGAGAGCGATTTGCGCTTGGGCATTGACTGGGCGGCATTTTATTGGGCGCCGGCAGATTTCTTTGGGCCCGGCAAAGTGCTGGTGTTTGGGGACGTTATTGAGAAGGAAGGCGGAGCGTATGCAGCCGATATTCGCGGCATCTTGAAGGGCTACGCGGAAGGTCTGTATGAGAAAGAAGGCTACACGCTGAATGCGGCCAACGAGATTGAAGGCTTCCTCTTTAAGGGCGTTGACGCGGAGAAGCTCTATCCTGAAACCGGCAAGTTCGAATATGTGAATACCGGAGGGTACTATCATTCATTGCCCGGCGATCCGTTGCGCGGCTTCATCGACACCACTGCCGAAGTGCAGCGGGCGATGGGATTTCAGAACGAGAAAGACCACCCCGAAGTGGCGCCCTCGCAATTCGAAATTAACTATGGATACGGCGAAGTGGTGGCCGCAGCCGATCAGATTCAGCTCTACAAACTGATTTGCCGGGAGGTGGCGACCAAGCTAGGCATGACGGCGTCGTTCTTGCCGAAACCAGTGGTGGGTGTGAACGGCAGCGGAATGCACACCAACGTTTCCATCAGCAAAGGCGGGAAGAATCTTTTCTGGGACGCGAAGGGCGAGGAGAAGCTGAGCAAGCTGGGCTGGTCGTTTGTGGACCGCATCCTGACGCACGGGAACGATATTTGCCTGCTGCTGAATGCCAGCGTGAATGCTTACCGTCGTCTCGACCCGCACTTCGAGGCGCCGAACCAACTGAAGGCCTCAGCCGTAGATCGTGGCTCGATGGTGCGTATACCGATCGGGAATGATAGAAGCATGCGGGTGGAAGTGCGCTCGGTGAGCCCGGATGCTAATCCATACATGGTTCTCTTGTCGGTGTTCAAAAGCGGGCTGGATGGAGACATCGCAAAGATCAAGAACCTGCGCCAGGCGGAACGATACTTGCCGGACAACATTTACACGGCGCTGGAGAACTTCCGCAATGCCAAGTGGGCCACCGAACTGCTTGGCGAGGACGTGAAAGGGCGTTACGCCGACCTGAAGCAGGCCGCGGCCGACCGCTGCCCGCGTTTGCTGGGCACGTTTGTGAAGGCCCCGGAAGTGCAATACCACCACGAGGTCTATAACCAGTTCTTGTGGAACGAGTTCTAGGAATTGCAAGGAAGGCCGGCCATCCCACAAGATGGCCGGCTTTTTTTGTTTTGTGGATTTCTTACACCGGCTTTGGATTGCGCTCGAATTGCCGCTGGTGCCAGTAAGGATATGCGGGAACTGGATCGCTGGTCGGCGTCAAGGCGGGCGACTTGCTCCTGAGTAAGGTTCCAGCCGACCGCGCCCAGGTTTTGGCTGTAATTGTTCTTCGGTGCGGGCGCCCATGATGACGTTGGCCACGCTGGGCCGCTGCAAGAGCCAGTTCAAGGCAATCTGCGGAATGGTTTTTCCCGTTTCGCGCGAGACTTCGTCGAGCGCGTCCACTACTTTGTGAAGGTATTCATCGGCGACGGGCGGGCCTTGCTCGGCAGTGGAATGCAGCCGGCTCACGGCGGGCAAAGGCTGGCCACGGCGGATTTTCCCCGTGAGGCGTCCCCAGCCGAGTGGGCTCCAAATAATAGCGGCCACCTTCTGGTCGAGGGCCAGGGGCATCAGTTCCCATTCATACTCGCGTCCGATGAGCGAGTAATAAACCTGATGGGCGACGTAGCGAGACCAACCGTATCTTTCGGAAACAGCCAGCGACTTCATCAAATGCCATCCCGAGAAATTAGAGCAGGCGAGGTAGCGGACTTTGCCGCTCTGCACGAGATCGTTGAGCGTGTGCAGAGTTTCTTCCACGGGAGTTTGTGCGTCGAAGCCGTGCAGATGATAGATGTCGATGTAGTCTGTGCCCAGGCGTTTAAGGCTGGCGTCGCAAGCCTCGAGCAGGTGATAACGCGACGAGCCAACATCGTTCGGGCCTTCACCCATGCGGAAAGTGGCCTTGGTGGAAATCAGGACTTTGTCGCGACGGCCGGCAATGGCTTTGCCGAGGATCTGCTCCGACAAGCCTTGCGAATAGACATCCGCGGTATCGAAAAGGTTGACGCCGGCATCGAGACAAATGTCGACAAGGCGGGTGGCTTCAGCGGCATCACTGCTGCCCCAGGCACGAAAAAATTCGGTGCTGCCACCAAACGTACCCGTGCCGAAGCTGAGGACGGGAACTTTGAGCCCAGAGTAACCCAGTTGGCGGAATTCCATGCGGGATAGGATGCCGGAGAGGGGAGGGGTTATGCAAATGCGGGCAGGATGAGAATGCGGGGCGAGAATGCGGGCTAGATTAGGCCGGCCCTCGACGCTGCTTATTTCGACGGCAAAATCTCGAACCCAATCTCGATCTCGTCTTTCACCCGGACGGTGCCACCGGCGATTTTCACTGGTGTGATGCCGAAGTCGGTCTGCTTCAACTTGACCGATCCTCTATAGCGGCCGTCCGCGAAGCTCACCGGCAAATCGATGGCCTGGGTAACGCCATGCAACGTGAGATCGCCGTGGACTAAGAAGCGATTGGCCTCAGGCACCTCAACCGTCTTCGAGACGAATCCAATCTCGGGAAACTGGGTTACATCGAGCACCGACTCGCTCTTCATAGTGCGCTCGATTTGGGCACGATCGGAGTCTTTCACCTCGGGATCCATGACTTTCATGTCTTGGGTATGGAACGTGAGTTCCACAGACTTTTTCTCCAGGTCGATGTGTCCAGAGGCGAGGGGCGCTGCGATGGTATGGTTATGGGCGAACGCGGAGAACAATCCTGACTTCGAAACCTGTACGGTAACCTTGGAAGCAGCAATGTCAATGTTGACCATTTGAGCAAAGGCGAAGCGAACGGGCAACAACAGCAACATCCAATAGACAAGTTTCTGCATGCGGCCAGCCGTCCTCGTTGCCTGGTTCTCTGCTAAGCGGGGATACCCGCTCTACTTGGCGGTTTTGGCTTCCAGATTGGCCACATACTTCTTGACCATGGCCTCATCTTCCGGGTTGCCGACAAATTTCAGGTACTCGCGCAACTGCTCGAGCTCCTTGGCGGAGTCGCCTTTGAGTTCGTAGATTTGCGCCAACAGAAAATGCACACGAGGCTCGACATTCTGCTTGTCGATTTCCTCCGCTTTCAGGGCATTCTTTTCCGCTTCAGCGGACTGTTTGAGTTTGAGATGGGCCGATGCTGCATAAAAATAGGCATGGGGATCACTTGCCGGGTTGAGTTCCAGCGCGCGCAGGCTGGACTTCAGCACCTGGTTCCAGTCCTCGGCGTGAGCCGCGATATCGGCCAGGCAGAGATGGGCGGGCAAATAGGTGGGGTCCACGGCGGCCGCTTGAGTGCAGGCGGTGCGTGCATCGTCGGGCTGTTGACGCGCCTGCATGACTTGTCCGAGCGTAACCCAGGCCGCGGAGTATTTCGGATGCTGCTCTACCGCCTTGCGCAAATGCTGCTCGGCATCCGGCCACTTCTGCCGCTGTATGGCGGTGCAGGCAGAACGGTACTCTTTGCTGGCCTTGGCAGGAACATCAAGGTTCTTAGCGTCCGTGAGAGTACGGTGAACGACCGTTAGCGGGGGCAAGAAGCAGCCATCTTCGAGTCGTTGCTCCTGGGGTATTGGACCCTTGTCGAGGGTAACGCGATCGTCGGGGAAACGCGGGATCATGGTGGGAGGTGTCGCCGCTGTCCCCTCAAACGTGACCCCGTTGCTGCTGATTCCCTGCGCGAAGAGGGGGACAGCCATCTGTTGGTCTGCGACGCTAAGAGCTAGAACCAAGAACGCACTCGAGATTGCCATCTGAGCGGAGCGCTGGGACATATTAGCCACCCCCTTGTCTTGCCCCCGGCACCTGGCGGTGCCGTCTTGGAAAGCAATCATAGACCTGTTTCGGCCGACTATTGGAGACAGCTTTGTAAAAAGTTTATCTCGGTGCGCGATTCGGCCTGGTTCAAGATCCAGGGGACGGACGGGCCGGTTTATACCAATCGGCTCAGAACCCACGTCCACGGAACAGGTACAGCAGTTCGATGATCAGGATGATGACGACCATTAACTCCAGAAAGAAAGCCCGGCTTTGATTGAACTGATCGACCATGTAGCGGTAGAGATCTTCGGCGGTGTCTAGCTTCTGGGTAACGAGGGTCTTGTAGTCAGGCACACCAATCTTGGCGGCCGCCAGCTTATAAAGGCGGGCAGAAAACATGTCACTCAGGAACTTGATGGCGTTGTCGGCATGCTCGGTGAGCTCGGTCACGTCGAGCAAGACGGTGTGCAACTTGCGAGCCGCGCGGGCCAGGCGCCAGCGGGCGAAAATGCCGGTGCCTCCATCTGCGGCGTCGTACACGCTCTCCAGTTCGCGAGTGAGCAGTTCGTCGTAATGGCGGAATTCCAGCAACTGCGAGTTGGCATACTCGAGCAGTTGAATGGCAGTATCAGCGCCTGCTTCGGTGTCGTACAGGAAAGCCGCATTCCAGCCGATAACAGTGAGGTCATTGGGGTAGTAGGAGATTCGGGACTGAAGGATCTCATTGCGTTCGCCTTCAGAAAGCTGCGCGGTTTCACCTCGGACGATCTGAGCGATGTGAGCGCCATGAGAATGGCAGAGATCGGAGGCGGAAGGCGATCCCGTTATCTCCCGAACATGGAAGATGAAGTAGTCCTCATTCAGCCAGTCGTTGTAGGGCTTAACCAGTGCTGGTTTTGCCCGCTGCAGCTTCTCCCGGGCGATGCGGGTGGCGTAGCGTTCAAAGTCTACCTCCCAGACCCATCGGCTGGAAAGCTGAACCAGGGTATCCCAGTCGCCGGAAAAAGGAAGCTCCAGCACAACACTCAGGACCCCGTAATCGTAATACTTGATCTGGCCTTGCAGGCGTTCGCCGCTCTCCAAAACCAGCGGCTCAATCGCCTCCACGACCGGGGGACGCTGATAGCGGACGTACCCCGGGGCAGGGTGCTTGAAGGCGGGCTGCTCCTCGGTTCGAGCTCCAAAGATCTGCCGTAGCTGGTCCAGCCGGATTTCTTCGCAGACGTCGAACTGGATGAGAACCAGAACCGAACCCTGGAGGGCGTTTTCGGGCGTTGAGGCAATCCCTTGCGGAGAGGGGGTGGTAAGCGTCAGCGTGTCTTCGGGAGTCCAAGCCATGATTGCGCCGTCGGCACTGGAACTGTGGCGGGCGCTCAGCCCCAGATGTCTGCCTGTGTCTATTGTCCCAGAATTCGGGCTGGCTGGGGAGATCGGAGGGAGTAAATATGTAAGTTATTGATTTAATTAGCGTTACACTGGAAAAGCTTGACGCTTGCGCCGACATCGACGTCGGCCTTACGTCATCGTCTTCGAGAAAGAGTCCAGAGCGCGGCGGCTCCCGCGGTGATGCCAGCAACGGCCAAGCCGGCGCGTCTCATCGAACGTTTCACCTCAGCTTGCCGACGTTGAGCATGTTCACGTTCCGGTAAGATTGCGACGTCCGTTTCTCCATCCAGGGCGATCTGAATCAACTCAGCGAGGTGAAGCGCCTGACGGTCTGTACATTGGGCAATCTGCTCTCGGCAACTGAAGCCGTCGGCAACGATGAACGTCTCGGGAGAGGCGCTGCGGACGGCGGGGAGCAGTTCCAGTTCCCCGATCGCGATCGAAACGTCGTACTTGTCGTGCTCGAAGCCGAACGCGCCGGCCATGCCGCAACAGCCCGGGGCCGGGGCGTAGTAATCGAGTCCCATCTTTCGTAGGACCGAGTCCTGATCTGTCATTTTCATGACCGACTTGTGATGGCAATGGCCGTGGACCAAGGCCCGGCGTTCCAGCCGCGGCAGCTGAAAATGTGGTGTCTTCTTTTCGAGGAATTCGCTCAGAACAAAGGTTTGTTGCGACAGTCTCCGCGCCCGAACATCGGCCGGAAACAGATTCGGGAGCTCGTCGCGAAATACCGAGGCACAGCTGGGTTCAAGGACGACCACAGGGATGCCCGCTTCGAGATCGGGTTCTAGGACATCGAGAGTATTGAGCAGCAAGTTTTTTGCGCGGTCCAGCATCCCGAAGTCATAGAGCGGACGGCCGCAACACAGGTTGCTTTCGGGCAGCATGACGCGGAAGCCGGCGGCCTCCAAGACCTCCACGCCGGCTCTCGCGGTCGCGGGAAGAAAGTAGTTATTAAATGTGTCCGGCCACAGCAGGACGGGAGGCGCATCTTGATTCACGACGGCCCGGCGCGCGAACCAGTTCCTAAAGGGCTGCGACGCAAAAGCCGGAATGCTGCGCTGGCGAGGCATGCCAGCAAGCAGCTTTGCAATGTCGCGCAAGAAAGGAAGCTGGGTGGCCAGGTTGACCAGCCCGGGCACGTTCGAGGCCAGCCGAGCCCAGATATCGATATTGGCAACGGCGTAAGCGTTGCGCGGACGCAGCCGCCCCTCATAGTAGTGGGAAAGGAATTCGGCTTTATAGGTCGCCATGTCCACACCCACGGGGCAATCACTTTTGCAGCCTTTGCAGGAAAGGCAAAGATCGAGAGAGGACTTCACTTCCTCGCTGCGCCAGCCATCCCGGATTACCTCGCCATTGGCCATCTCCCAAAGCAAATGGGCACGGCCACGGGTGGAGTGTTCTTCCTCGCGAGTCACGCGAAAGCTTGGGCACATCACGCCGCCCTCATCACGGCGGCACTTTCCCACTCCGACGCATCGTAAGGTGGCATGGGCCAGGCTGCCCTGGTCTTGCGGGAACTTAAAATGAGTTTGCGGATCCCAGGGCTGGTAGCCAGCGCCGAGGCGAAGATTTTCATCCAACCGGTTGGGTTGGACGACTTTGCCCGGATTCATTTTCCAGTCCGGATCCCAGATCGCCTTAAACTCCCGGAAGGCCCCAACCAACTCAGGGCCGAACATTTTAGGCAACAATTCGGCGCGTGCCTGGCCGTCGCCGTGTTCGCCGGAGAGTGACCCGCCGTAGCTGACGACAAGGTCGGCAGCTTCTTCCACGAACTTGCGATAGTGGGCGATGCCCTCACGAGTTTGCAGATCGAAATTCGTGCGATTGTGCACGCACCCGTCGCCAAAGTGCCCGTACAGCGTACCGCGGTAGGCGAACCTGTCCATCAGCTTGCGCAGGTCGCGGAGATAGTGACCGAGCTTTTCCGGGGAAACTGCAGAATCTTCCCACCCTTCCCAACTGAGGGGCTCGCCGGGAACATAGGAAATTACTCCCAGACTGGACTCACGGACTTCCCAAACGCGCTTGGCCAACCGCTTGTCGGTGAAGAGATGCATCTGGGGAGGGCTGGGTGAGCGGTGCAAGCTTTCCATCAACTTGCTGGCTTGTGCTTCGGCCTCTTGCGGCGTGCCCGCGCCGAATTCAGCGAGCAGCCATCCGCCTCCTTTGGGGAGTAAAGCCAGACCTTCTGAGTTGATGCCTTTGCGGCGCGTGTACTCGACCAGCAGGTCGTCGATGCCTTCAAGTCCAATTGGCTTATGTGCAAGAACCTCGGGAACGTGATCGGCGCATTGGTAGATATCGGGCCAGGCGATGACGAGTAGCACACGTTCGGGAGGGCTCTCGACCAGCCTGCAAGTGGCTTCGAGGACAGTTGCGCAAGTGCCTTCGGAGCCGACGAGTGCACGCGCCACGTGAAAACCGTTCTCCGGAAGCAGGTAGTTCAAGTTGTAGCCTGAGACGCGGCGCGGAATGTTGGGATAACGCCGGCGAACCAGGTCTGCGTACTTGTCGCGCAGTGCGGTCAACCCGTTATAAATCTGGCCGCGGCGTCCGCCTTCGCGGATGAGGGCCTCCCGTTCCACATCGCCAGTAGGGCCGACTCGCATGCGCAAGCCATCGCAGGTGAGGATTTCGAGCTCCTCGATGTTGTCATCGGTCTTGCCTGCCATCACGGAGTGGACGCCGCACGAGTTGTTGCCGATCATGCCGCCAAGTGTGCAGCGGTCATGGGTGGCAGGATCGGGGGCGAAGGTCAGGTGATATTTTTCTGCAACATTGCGGAGCTGATCGAGAACGACACCGGGCTGTACGCGGGCAATCCGCTGCACGGGATCGATATCGAGGATATTGTTCATGTGTCGGGAAAAGTCCAGCACGATGGCTACATTGCAGCATTGTCCGGCGAGAGAAGTCCCTGCTCCGCGGCAAAGGACGGGAGCGCCAAACTCGCGCGAGATGGCGAGTGCAGCGATGACGTCATCTGCGTCGCGAGGCAGAATGACACCGATGGGAACCTGGCGGTAGTTTGATCCATCGGTTGCGTAGAGGGCGCGGCTGCTTGAATCGAAGCGGACTTCACCGCGCAATTCGCGTTTCAGCACTGATTCCAGCCGGCCGCTATCCACTTCGTTGGCGGGCGTCGCGTGGGTAGAGTGCGATGGGACGAAAGACGAGGAAGGAGAAGACTGATCGAAGGGCCACATGAAAAGTTTCCGCATCTAGAGTACATCTTTCCGATATGGCAGCAGCAGGGCAGATTTTGCCCCGTGTCCCGCACAGCGGGAATGTCCTGCCCACCGGCTGCAAGATTCCGATACGCACCAGAGGGTACCGGCCGTGATTTCCAGCGTTAAATCAGTGGAATACCGGCACTGGGGTAATGGAGGCAATCTGGAAACTGGTTTGCTCCTGCTATGGTCCAGACGCTCCAACACGAGGTGCCGCGAGATGGTGCACCGATTCGTGCCCGGAGCGGAATCCATACTTTGAGGTGAATCATGTCGATCGCAGGCATCGCGAGCAGCATTCTCTTTCAGCCACAGAGCGTGCAGAGTAACTATTCACAGCAATTCCAAACCGAGTTCCAGCAACTGGGGCAGGATTTGCAAGCGGGCAACATCACCTCGGCGCAGCAGGATTTCGCAACCCTGCAACAGGATTTGCAGCAGAGCAACGGCGCCGGCCAGGTTCAGCCTCACCATCATCACCATGGGCATACCGAGCAGCCCCAGAGTTCGAGCCGCCAACCGCAGAACCAGATCGCTCAGGTTTTCAATTCCCTGGGACAGGATTTGCAATCGGGAAACCTGTCCGCGGCACAGCAGGCTTTCTCCGCGCTTCAGCAGGAATTCCAGCAGTTGGGAGGGGTGACATCGACGAGCAATCCGACAGCTTCGGCGGGCGTTAATTTGACAGCCTGACCGAACTGGTTGAGTTGCCAACAGGGCGAACTGCCGGATTACGCCAGGTACCGGGTGGTGTAATCGGTCATGCTAAGGGCCAGGAGAAGCAGCAAAAAGAAAAACGCGGCGGCGATCACAACCTTCGTCATGCGCTCGTGCGCGTACTTGACGTGCATGAAGAAGAGAACGACCAGTACGGCTTTGAACGTAGCAATCACCAGGGCGACGACCGTGTTGAAAGGGCCCAGGTCGACGAACGAAACCAGGGCAGTGACCACGGTCAAACAGATGAGCGCGGCCCAAATCCCTACGTAGAGCTTGACAGAGCTGATGTGCTCAGACATGAAGGCTCACCTTAGCGGCTTTCGGTCGATCAGATATAACAACGGAAAAAGGTAGATCCAGACGATATCCACGAAATGCCAATACAGGCCCGCGTTTTCGACGGGCGTGTAGTAGTTGGAGGTGTAACGTCCCTTCCACGCGAAATAGGTGATCACGCTGAACAAGCCGATGCCAATCACCATGTGGAGGGCATGCAGGCCAGTCATCGCAAAATACAGTGAGAAATAGATCTGCTCGTGTTCCTGATTGATATGAATCTGGGGGTATTCCTTCACAATGTCATCGGCATTGAAGGATGCGCCGGGAATGTGGTGCTCCTTGTATTTGTCAAACCATTCAATGCCCTTGATCCCCAGGAAAGCGAGACCGAAAAGCAGGGTCAACAGCAGCAGAACGACGAGAAGCTTTCGTTTTCCCATCTGTGCGGCTCGCACCCCGAGCGCGACCGTCAAACTGCTGCAGATGAGGACAGCGGTATTGATGGTGCCCAACCAGATGTCGAGACTGCGGCTGCCGGCGGCGAATTCCTTGAAGTACCAATAGCGGTAGACGAGATAGGCGCAGAACATGCCGCCGAAAAACATGACCTCAGTCGCCAGGAACAGCCACATACCCAGGCTGGCGGCGTCGCGCTGTTGTTCCACGCCGGCAAAGTGGTGAAGCAATTCCGGACCGTGTTGTTCGATCACGACTGGGCTATCGCTCAACGGCAACCTCCTGTTCCGGGATGTGCTCGTAGTCGTAGGCCTCGAAGTTCACCACCGGAGTTTCTTCGAAGTTGAAAGTCGGAGGCGGGGAGGACGTCTGCCACTCCAGACCGGCGGCGTTCCAGGGATTGTCGGACGCGGGTTTGCCGTAGCGCATCGACCAGAGAAAGTAAACCATCGGCAAAAGATAGCCGATGCCCAGGACCGTCGCGCCCGCGGTGGAAAGCACGTTTAATACCTGAAACTCGGACGAATACTGCCAGTACCGGCGTGGCATGCCGAGGTAGCCCAGCACAAATTGCGGAAAGAACGTGAGGTTGAAACCTACGAACACAATCAGCGCTGCCAGCCTGCCCCATCCTTCGGGGTACATGCGGCCAGAAATTTTAGGCCACCAGAAATGCATTCCGGCCATGTAGCCCATGACGGCGCCGCCCACCATGATGTAGTGAAAATGGGCAACCACAAAGTAGGTGTCTGTCACGTGCACATTGATGCCCAGCGCGGCCAAAAACAATCCCGTCAGGCCGCCCATGGTGAACAGACCGATAAAACCAAAGGCATACAGCATGGGGGTGGAGAACGTGATGGATCCTTTGTACATAGTCGCGGTCCAGTTGAACACCTTGATGGCTGAGGGAACCGCCACCAAATAGCTCAACATGGAGAAGATCAAAGCGGAGTAGAGCGAGATACCGGCTACAAACATGTGGTGAGCCCACACCAGGAAACCAAAAACTGCGATCGCTATGCTCGACATGGCCACGAATTTGTAGCCAAAGATCCGTTTGCGGGAAAAACAGGGCACAATCTCCGTAACTACTCCCATCGCTGGCAGGATCATGATGTACACGGCGGGATGGGAATAAAACCAGAACAAGTGCTGGAACAAAAGCGGGTCTCCGCCACGGGTAGGATCGAAGATCCCCAGGTGGAAGGCGCGTTCGAACACCACCAGCACCAGCGTTACGGCGAGCACCGGGGTGCCCAGCAACTGGATGACGCTGGTCGCGTAGTGGGCCCAGATGAAGAGCGGCAAACGAGGCCAGGTCATCCCGGGCGCGCGCATGCGGTGAATAGTGACTACGAAGTTCAAGCCAGTCAGGATGGAGGAGAATCCGGCGACGAAGATGGCCAGGCCAGCTTCAATCACCTTGGTGTTGCTGAAAGCGGTACTGAAGGGGGTGTAGAAAGTCCAGCCGGTATCCACTCCACCGGTAAGAATGCAGTGCAAGTACATGATGCCGGCGATGATGTAGAGATACCAGCTCAACAGATTGATGCGCGGAAAGGCCAGGTCTTTGGCTCCGATCATCAGAGGCACGAGAAAATTCCCAAGCACCGCAGGAATGGAAGGAATAAGAAAGAAAAAGATCATCACCTGGCCGTGCATGGAGAAGAGCTTGTTGTAGGTGTCGGCCTGAACCAGGTCACCGGCCGGAGTGAGCAATTCCAGGCGAATCAGCAACGCGAAGAAGCCGCCAATAAAAAAGAAGAATGTGATGGAAATGAGATAGAGCAGCGCAATGCGCTTGTGGTCCGTGGTCAGCAGCCATGACTTTACGCCATAGCTCTGATTTAGATAGTTCTCGCGTTCGGCGGCGATTGCTGCGGTGGCCATGCTATTGCACCTTCGGTTCTTGGGGCTGCGCGCTGGCGGGAATTCCCAGCCGTCCGGCCGGCGCCGGCTGGCTTAACGACTTGACATAAGCGACCAGCGCGTTCAGTTGTTCTTCGCTGACCAATCCCTGGAAAACCGGCATGATGGGCTTGAATCCAGCGACAACTTTTGCGCTGGGAGACAAAATCGATTCTCGAATGTAATCATCGTCGGCAATCACGGTGCGCCCATCTTCGAGCAGAACTTTCTTGTCAAAGATTCCCACCAAGTTCGGCCCCCGTCCCTGGGTGTCGGACCTATGGCAAGTAGAGCAGCCTAATTGCTGGAACAAAGCTGCTCCGGTGGTGGCCAGCGACCCAGTCGGCGGGCCTCCACCGAGCCAGGCCTCGTATTGCGCCGGTTCCAATACGACAACCTGCCCAATCATGCCGGAGTGCATTGTGCCGCAGTACTCGGCGCAAAACAGATGATAAGTGCCAGCCCGGGTGGCGCGGAACCATAGGGTGGTGTAGCGGCCGGGCAGCACGTCTTGCTTGAGGCGGAAGGCCGGTATGTAGAAACTGTGAATCACGTCCTGCGAGGTCATGATCAGTTTTACGTCCCGGCCAACCGGCACGTGCAGTTCGTTGATTTCGCGAGGTCCCTCTTCATGCTGCAGCTTCCACATCCACTGTTTGGCCACAACATAGACTTCGGTCGCGCCCCGTGGTGGCGTGCGCTCGTGGAAGTAAATGACCGCGCCCCATACAAAGATGACCATGAAGAGCAGCAGCGGGGCTACCGACCAGGTGATTTCCAGCACCGTAGATCCTTCAATCTGCTCGGCAGCGTTGCCTTTGCGACGGCGATACTTGGCGGCAAAGAAAAGGATCAGCACGAAGATCGTCGTGCTCATGAGGACCGACAAAGTCACCAGAAAGATGTACAAGGCATCCACCTGGCCGGCCGTTGTCGAGGCCCGCGTGGGCCACAATGGAAACGTATCGAACATAACGCTTTATCGTTTCACCTCTGGTGTTGCCATTCGCTTTTGGTCACACGCGTTGGCCCCCGGGTACCTTCCTTGCAGAACAAAACTGCCAAGAGAATTCCCACCGCCAGCATGGTGACCAGCGCGGCCAGTCGCAAAATCCGGGAAATCACGGCGCCGTACTTTCCCGTATCCGGGTTGTAGTGATAGCAATACAGCAGAACCTGGTCAACCACCGTTCCGATCCGGTTTTCCGATGCTTGCACCAATCCCAAACGCAGGTCCTTGGGGGCATATTCGATTCCGTAGTAGTACTGAGAGATTTTGCCCGCAGGCGTGAGGACCATGATGGCTGTGGTATGCGCGAATTGCCCAGTCGTCGAATCGTATTGATATTGAAATCCTGCGGCTTTAGTTAACGCATCAATCGATTCCTTGGGGCCAGTCAGGAAGTGCCAGCCGGCCGCGGCTGATGGCCGACCGTAACGCTTCAGATAGTCGGCTTTCTTGGCAGCGGCCATCTCAGGCGTTTCCCGGGGATCGAAACTTACGGTGAGCACGTCGAATTCTTTGCCCACGTTAAACTTCAGAACGCGCAGCGTGGCAGTCAGCCCGCTCAGTACCTCGCCACAAAGCATGGGGCACTGGTAGTAGACCAGATTCAAAATGATCGGCCGTTGGCCGAAGTAGTCGCCCAGGCGTACCGCTTTGCCTGTCTCGTCGCGAAACTCGAGGCCAGGAGGAATCTGCTCGTCGAGATGCTGTTCGATGCCGACATTTTTTAGCCCCGGCGGCCTGATGTTTGCGGGCGGCGACATGATGCCTTGCGACATTGCCTGGCCGAATGCCGCAGGCGCAAATGTCACCACGCCCAGCATCAGTACCCAGGCTGACATCGAATTGGTTGGTTTCCTCTGCACTACTAGCCCCTTAAAACAAATTACTTTGAAGCGTTCTGCCCAGTTGGACCGCCATGGGCGGCCGCCCCAACTTGTTCTGTCGCAACTCCTGGCGGCCGCGTCGGCAGGCCGCGCTGAGCAACCAGCTCCATCGCTCGTTCAATCGGGATATGAACCACCCCTTTGGGCTGGTCCACCCAGCCATAGCTGTTAAGCGTGTCTTCTTCCTGCAGGCGGAATTGGTTTATCTCCTGGCGTTCGTTCTCTTCCAATCTTGGATCAGGAAACGTATTTTTGATTTGTTCCTGCACTTCGCTGCGAGGCAGATTGCGCTCCAGCGGCCCAGTGGATGTGACCAACGGATTCTGCGGCGGCTGGCTGGCTCGCGAGCGCGCATCGAGATAGGCGTACATCCCGCGCAGGACGAAGTAGACCAGAATACAGACGACGGCCAGCCCGCTCAGGAAGGCATACACGGTGCCCGCGTTCCAGTCCTCGCGCTCGAACCCCGTGCCCTCGTTGTGCTCCTCGATTTGTTTCTGGTCACTCATTTCGAAGTATGTTCATGTGACGGTTCCAGCACTTCTTTGGCGAACGCGTCGTAAGCCGGCACCAGCGGCATCGAGGCCAGATTGCGGAAGAAGTACGCCAGCCACAACCCGCCCATCGCCACCGGGACCACGATGTCCGCCAGGGTCACGGAAAAAGTCTTGGAGAAATTCGGTTCGATCATCCAGAACAAATCCAGGTAGCGCATCAGCAACAGCCAGACCGCCAGCCAGACGAGGCGGGTAACGTCGCGCTTGAAGGGACGCGAGAGCAACAGGACGAAGGGTACGGCAAAATTGAAGATGACGAGAAAGAGTCCCACCCCGCCCCATCCCCCGTTTAACCGCCGCATGTACCAGGTGATTTCTTCCGGCAGATTTCCCGCCCAGATAATCAGCCACTGGGAAAAGCTGAAATAAGCCCACATCATCACAAAGGTCAGCATCAGCTTACCGTGATCGTGGACATAATCGGGCTTCAACAGCTCCGACATGGGGCGGTAACGAAAAAGAATACGTTCAATCACGACCGCGAAACAGAGGGCAGCTAACACTTCGCCTATTAGGACCAGTAGACCGTAGATGGTGGAAATCCAGCTGGGGTCGAGCGACATCACCCAATCGATGGCTGCAAAACTAATCGTGAAGCCATACAGAATCAGCCCTGGCCCGCTCAGTGCTTTGAAACGCGATGTGTTGTCGCGTGCTCCGGGTTGATCTTGTTCTTTGGACCACTTTGTCAGGAAGAACGACAACACGTTCCACACGGCAAAATAAATTGCAGCCCGGATGATGAAACCGTGCACCGACAAATACGATTGCGTAATCTGCTCCAGATGCTCGCGCAAGTGTTTGTCTGCGATCTCATCAAGCGGGCGCGCCCATATGTACAATCTTGACAGGCCGAAGAGGAGAGGTAAGAACAGCAGAGTCGTCAGAGGCACGCAGCGCATGGCCGCACCCAGAATGCGGCGGATCACCATCCCCCAGGCTCCCTTGGTCAGGTGTCGGAGCATGAGGATGGCCATCGAGCCAAGCGTGACGCCTAGCCAGATCATGAAGGCTAGCAGGTAGCCGCGGAAGAACTGATCGGGCCGGATAAATGCCAAACCGATGGCGGCAATGCCAAACACTACGCCCACGATGAGCGAGCGGCGCCCGATGGTCTTCACGACGGGCGGAGCCATTAAGTCGAGATTGTGCGCCGCCGTGCTCATTTCGGACCCTCGCTTTGTGCCCCGGGCGGTTGGATTACCGGCGATGTCGCCCCTGAACCCGGGGTTTCGAATTGCGGGGGTTCGGAAGGCACTTTCTGTCCAGCCGGGACATCCGCCACAGTAGCGTTCTGGCTTAATTGCAAGGCTCGGATGTAAGCCACTATGCACCAGCGGTCGTGCGGCGGAATTTGCGAGGCATAGTCCGGCATGGCGCCGAAACCGTTGGTCATCACGTCAAAGAAATAACCCAGCGGAGCCTTGCGCAGCCTCTCGATGTGATATGACGGCGGGCGGCGGAATCCACGCTGCACGATCACGCCATTACCGTCTCCCATGCGCGAGTGACAGGGTGCGCAGTAAATGTTGAAGCGCTCCCGTCCGCGGGCGAGAACGTCTTGGGTCGCGGGAAACGGCATGTAATCCCCGGGATTGCTTCCGATCTTGCCCGTGTAGAAGTAGGCATCTTCATGCAACTGCCCGCGTGCCACCGCTCCCTCCACCGGAGGACGCGCAGAGCGCAGATCGGAGTAAAAGTCGCTTTCCGCCAGGGGGTTGAATCGCGGCTGAACCTGCATGTCATAGCGGCAGCCGGCGAAGAGAAGAGCGACGGTGACGAGCGCAGTTGCAGTCGCCGGACGAGCAATCTTCCAACTTGTCATCCTGAGCGGAGTGCGGCACGCGCGAAGCGCGGGCTGCACGGAGTCGAAGGACCCCGGGATGGTTGCGAGCTTTGCCGAAATTGCGGGGAATTCTTCCCGTGCAGCGTGCTTCGCGGGAGCAACGGCACGGGGAGAATTCCCTGAGAAGCCGTTGGCGCTCCGTGCCCGCATGGGGTCCTTCGACTGCGGACGCCCTTCGCTTTGCGAAGTGCGTCGCTCCGCTCAGGATGACAGCTGCCCAGGTACCGAATTTGGCGGCGAGGCTCAGCTCGGCACCTCCGCGATGGAGCGCGGACTCAGGCCTTCCAGAAAACGGCGCACGCCGGCCGGATCGTACTTGGGATCGGTTGAAAAAATGATCAGGAAAAAGCGGTCTTTCGTGGCCAACGCAAACCGCGGCACGTGAAACACCGGGTGGTAAGGCATGGGCAGGCCATTCAACGCCAGCATGCCCAGGACGGCAAAAATGCCAGCAAACAGAATGGTCATCTCGAAAGTGACCACGATAAACGACGGCCAGGAGTGATAGGGTTTTCCGCCAACGTTTAAGGGATAGTCGATCACATTAATCCAGTACTGCATCAGATAGCCGGAGAGTCCCCCCAGCAGGCCGCCGATCAGGGTGACCAATGGCACATAGTTGTGATGGAACCCGATGGCTTCCGTCAATTCTTCGATCGGAAAGGGACTATAGGCGTCGATCTTTCGGTAGCCGGCTTCGTGTGTCTGCCGGGCTGCCGCTACCAGGGAGCTCGATGAATCGAACTCCGCCATCATGCCGTAGATCGGAGTGCGCTTCATTCCGGCTTTACCTCTGCCTCCGGCAGCAAGGTGCGCATCTCAAAGATCGAAATCACGGGCAGAATGCGTACAAACAGGAAGATGGCGGCCAGGAACATGCCGATGGTGCCGATATAAGTCATCCAGTCCCAGCGCGTGGGGTAATACATGCCCCAGGAGGAAGTGAGGAAATCGCGGTGCAGGCTGACCACGACGATGATAAAGCGTTCCAGCCACATGCCAACCAGGACGACGCCGGAGATCATGAACAAGGCGACCGGACTGGTACGCAGTTTGCGAATCCATAGAACTTGTGGGAGCACAATATTACAGAGCAGCAGAGCGTAGTACTCCCAGCGATACGGCCCATGCAAGCGGTTCCATAGCGTGAAAGCGTCGTAACGGTTGCCGCTGTACCATCCCATGAAGGCTTCGATGACGTATCCGTAAGCCACGATCAGGCCGGTGGCCAGCATTACCTTGGCGGAATTCTCCAGATGGCGTTCGGTGATGAAGCCCTCGAGGCCATAAATCTGGCGGATAGGGATGGCAAGCATCAGCACCATGGCGAAACCGGAGTAGATTGCGCCCGCCACGAAGTAAGGCGGAAAGATGGTCGTGTGCCATCCCGGCACGATGCCCACGGCGAAGTCAAAACTCACAACGGTGTGCACCGAGAGCACCAGAGGAGTGGCCAGTCCCGCGAGCAAAAGATAAGCGGTCTCATACCGCGCCCAATGCCGAGCCGAGCCGCGCCAGCCCATGGCGAGCATGCCGTAAACAATTTTGGCTATACGATTGTCAGATCGGTCGCGAAGCGTGGCCAAGTCAGGAATCAGGCCAATGAACCAGAACAGAAGCGAGATGGTGAAGTAGGTCGAGACGGCGAATACGTCCCAGACCAGAGGACTGCGAAACTGGGGCCAAACCCCCATCGTGCTGGGATAAGGAAACAGCCAGTATGCGAGCCAGGGCCGCCCCACGTGGATCAGCGGAAAAATTCCGGCGGCGGCAACGGCAAACAGCGTCATAGCTTCGGCGAAGCGATTGATCGAGTTGCGCCAGGACTGCCGCAGCAAAAGAAGGATGGCCGAGATCAACGTGCCGGCATGGCCGATGCCAATCCACCAGACAAAATTTACGATGGCGAAGCCCCAGCCGATGGGGATAGTCACGCCCCAGATGCCGACGCCGCGAACGAACAGATAGCCGATGGCATATAGCATCATCATGGTCAGCAGGAAGAGGACACCGAAGCCTACGAACCACCCGTTGGAAGTGGGACGAGTGAGCACGATGGCGCTGATTTTCTCCGTGACTGAGCCAAAGGTGTATCCCGGCTCAATTACAGGAGCCTGCTTGTTCGCCGTCAGTCGCTCCGCGCTATCGTCCATGGGTTAGTGACTCTCTACTGCTCCCTGTGCAATGTCACCCTGTCCAATGTCATCCTGAGCGAAGTGAAAGTTCGCAAAGCGAACTTTCACGCAGTCGAAGGATCCCTGCGCCCCTTCGCACTTTTAATGCCGCCTTCGGGAATTCCCGCATCTCAATCGCGTGGCCAGAACGCCTTGCAACGCCCTTGCCGCTGCCAGCCATCGCGGGGTCCCCTTCGACTTCGCTCAGGGCAGGCTCTCGACTCCGTAGCCGCTTCGCTCCGCGAACCAGCTACTCTGCTCAGGATGACAGTGTGCAATCAGCCCTTCCCTTCCAGTTCAGGATTCGGGTTGCGAATTTCTGCCAAGTAGGTCGTGCGGGGCCGGGTATTCAAGTCGGCCAGAAGGCTGTAGTTGAGCTGCCGGGCCTTGAGTTTTGAAACCTGACTGTTGGGATCGTTGATATTGCCAAAAACAATCGCATTTGCCGGGCACGACTGCTGGCACGCGGTCTGAACTTCGCCATCGGCAATCTTGCGGTCTTCCCGCTCGGAATCGATGCGGTGCTCGCTGATGCGCTGGATGCAATAGGTGCACTTCTCCATGACGCCGCGGCTGCGGATGCTGACGTCCGGGTTACGCATCATCTTGTACTGCGGCGTCTCCCAGTCTTGGAATAGCAGGAAGTTGAACCGCCGGACTTTGTAAGGGCAGTTGTTCGAGCAGTAGCGCGTGCCCACGCAGCGGTTGTAGACCATGTCGTTCAAGCCTTCGGTGCTGTGGACTGTCGCGCCGACGGGGCAAACCACTTCGCAGGGAGCGTTTTCGCACTGCATGCAGGGAACCGGCTGGAAGTAGGCTTTGGGATTGTCGCGGTCGCCCTGGTAGTAAGCGTCTACGCGCAACCAGTGCATATGCCGCCCAATGACCACCTGCTCTTTGCCGACCACCGCGATGTTATTTTCCGACTGGCAGGCCAGGATGCAATTGTTGCAGCCCACGCAGGCATTCAGATCGATGGTCATGCCCCAGGCGTAGGTTTCTTTGTCGTAGGGATACGGTTTGTAGAGTGTCAGCTCTTTCGGCGGCTCGTCTTCGCGGGCGAAGTCAGGTTCCTTGCGGTATTCCTCGAGAGTTGCCGTGCGCACCAGGGGACGCTCGGCGCCATTAGGCGTATCCATGGTTTGGTAGCCCTGAGTGGTGGCGAGTTTGTATGTACCGCCGGCCTTGGCGATGGTCACGCCGGTCGCTGACCAGGGTGTCGCGCTGTAGCGCAAAGGATACATATCGAAACCGGCACCGGTTCCGGCTCGCCCGGCGCGGCGGCGGCCATAGCCGAGAAATGCGGTGACGGCGTTGTCCGGATGGCCGGCTTGAATCCAGACGGGCGCAGTGACCGCCTTGCCGTTGAGCGTCAGAGTGACCAAGTCTTCCGATTTCAGGCCCATGCGCTCAGCCATAGCAGGGCTGATGAGCACGGGATTGTCCCAGGTCATCTTGCTCATCGGCTTGGGCAGTTCCTGGAGCCAGCCGTTGTTGGCGAAGCGGCCGTCGTAGATGGAGGGATCGCGGCGGAAGTTGAGTTCGATGGCGTTTTCATCAAGCTTCGTGGCCAGGGGAAGATTGTTTGCTTTTGTGCTGACCTGTTTGGGTGCGAACGTGGTCCCTTCAACCCAGCCGTCATGCAGCGACTTCCGCCAGAAGCTATCGAAGTCAGCGCCGGGATGCTGCGCTTTCCAATAAGCCTGCAACAGATCGTGGCTACTTGCGTCGCTTTGTCCGGCAAGCAGGGCTGCGATCTCGTGGGAACTCCTGCCTCGGTACAAGGGAGCGATCAGAGGCTGCATGATGCTCACTGTGCCGTCGTAGGCTCGCGCGTCGCTCCAGGCTTCCAGGTAGTGCGCTTCGTTGATGTGCCACTGGCACAGCTCGGCGGTTTCGTTCTGGTAGAGGCCAAGGTGAACGCGCAGGGGAATTTTGGTGTTCTTGAGCGCATCGGCAAACCCGAAATCAGCAGGCGCATCGTAGGCGGGATTGCCGCCCAGGATGATGAGAAGATCCACTTTGCCGGCGCGCATGTCAGCGACGAGATCTTTGAGCGAGTCGGTTTGATTGACCGGATTAGCGTTGATGGGATCGGTGTAAGAGACTGTTTTGCCGACGTTGCCGAGTGACTCATTAATCGCATGGGCCCAGGCATGAACGGTTGGGGCCTGATGATCGCCTGCCATCACAATGCTGGTGCCGCGATGAGCCTTGAGTTCATCGACGACCCTGCGCAGAAATAGTTGTTCCGGTTCGGTAAGCGGACTGGTCGTCGGTGCCGAGCCACGGACCGGCAAATCCCGAGTTTCTTGGTCAGTCAGCACCCGACGAAAGGTGAGCGTCTCTGTCCAAGTAAAAAAGAAGGCCGCAATCGCCTCAATTCTTGCAGCCGACATCGGCAACCGATGATCCGCCTTCGCCCCGGTAGCGCTCATCGTGCTCTCGACCACGTACAGCCGGTTCATGTTGCTGGCGTCGGGATCGCGGCGCTTGGCGAAGTCGCGGATGTACCGCGTGCTCCCGGGAAACCCCGCGGAAAGAAAATCCGCGTCGAGCGAGAGAATCACGTCCGCCTTCGAGAAGTCATATATCGTTTCGACGGGCTGGCCGAAGGCCATCTTCGCGCCTTCGTAGACGTTGTCGCGATTAATCGGCTCGTACACATGCCACTTGGCTTGCGGATAAATCTTCAGCACGGCGTGAAGTTGATCGGCGAGCGTGGGCGAGGAAATGGTCTGGGTGAGAATGCGAATGCCCGCTCCCTGCAACCCTTTTTGCACATTGAGCGGCCCGCGGATGGCGTTCAGGAAATCTCCCCAGGTGCGCACGTCACCGAGATAGGTGATGGTCTGGGAGCGGTCGGGATCGTACATCTCGAGGATGGAAGCTTGCGCGAAAATGTCGGTTCCGCCGAGGCTCGCGGGATGCTTGTCGTTGCCTTCGACTTTAGTCGGCCGGTACATCTGACTTTCGACGAGGATCGGGCTGGCGTAGCCGCCTAAAGTGAAAGCCGTGGCATAGAACATTGCCCGGCCGGGGATCAGCTCTTCCGGCTGGCGCACATAGGGAACGATCGGTTCTTGCGGCAGCTTGGTGCACGCGGTCATGCCGGCCAGCGCCATCGAGGCACCCATCAACTTCAGGAAGCCACGCCGAGGAATCGAATCCAGCCATTCGGACGCGCCCTTGGGAAACTCGCGGTGCATCATCTCTTGAAACTCGGAAGATCCGGCAAGTTCTTCCAGGCTACGCCAGAATTCCGGGCCTTTGGTCTGGGCGATGCGCTCTCGGGCGGTCTCGAGGTCGAGTTTGCCCTTCTTGCCGGGACAGACTTCCTCGCGGTGCGGTTTGTTTCGCTCTTCCATTTTTTCTCTACGTCTTACAACCCTGTCATCCTGAGCGGAGCGAGAGTTCGCGAAGCGAAATCTCGCGGAGTCGAAGGACCCCTATGGCCAGTAGAGCGCCAATACGCATCAGGGAATTCTCCCTGGGTACTCGCGGTCACGGTGAGAATGCCTTCCATCATCAAAAAGAAGCCGCCGACCCTGGCGGGGTCCTTCGACTGCATAGCTGCTTCGCTTTGCAAAGCAGCTATTCCGCTCAGGATGACAATTCGTTCCAAATTTCCCAACTATCTATGGCACGTGGAACAACTCGTAATATCCGCTACCGTTCTTAATTCGTACTTCTTCACCAGATCAGTTCCCAGCGAAGCCTGGTCGCTATACTCCTTGCCATCCACAACAACCGGCTCCGCACCAGAAGGAGGCAGGTAGCGCATGTTAAATACCTGATCTCGAGGCCGCAGATACTTCTCCGGCGCGCGATGGCATTCCAGGCACCATTCCATTTCGAGCGAAGCATAGTTGTACATCAAAGGCATGCGGTCGACCGGTCCATGACAGGTGTTGCAGCCCACGCCTTTGTTGATGTGAATACTGTGATTGAAGTAGACAAAATCTGGCAGCTCGTTGGCGCGGTTCCAGATTAACGATTTGCCGCTGCGGAAACTCTCGCGCACGGGTTCCAGCAGCGGGGCGTTCGTCCAGATCTGAGAGTGGCAGTTCATGCAGGTTTTGGTCGGCGGAATGCCGGCAAAGCTGGAAGTCTCGACAGAAGTGTGGCAATAGCGGCAATCGATGCCGAGGCCCGCCACGTGGTGCTGGTGGCTGAAGGGCACCGGTTGAGACCGCCGGACTCCTGCATAGGTCACGTAAGGAGAACGCTGAATCTCGGCCGCCGCCCAGAACAAGGCGGCTACCACGAAGATCGCGCCAAAGATCGTCGCCCGCGAAATCGTGTTCGTACTGCGATGAAAAATCTGCATCGACTAACACTTTCCGAGCAGTAAGAGCTGAAATCAGCCCTCGGTTTATGCAGACTTCCTGAGTTACGTGGCCGTGAACAGCAGTGACACGGGATACGGGAAGCGGGAATTATAGCAGGTCACTTTGTCGACCCGCCGTACACGACCAAACCATCCGATAAATGGCGGGATTCCACGCAGTAAGGAATTGTAGAAGAGGCAGGGCGCTTCTCAGGGGCTAAGGGGGGTCACGGAAGACCGTTCTTCCCATTTAGGGAAGACGCTGCTATCGCAGGTTCATCACCAACAGCTTGGGTTCGGTCATTTCCTCGATGGCATAGCGCAGGCCTTCGCGGCCCAGGCCCGAGTCCTTAATGCCACCATAGGGCATGTGGTCGATGCGGAAGGCAGGCACGTCCCCCGCAATCAGGCCGCCAACCTCTAGTTCCTCGTAGGCGTTGAACAGCAGCTTGGCGTCACGGGTAAAGATGCCGGCCTGCAGTCCGTAGGGTGAGTTGTTGACCTGGCGAATGGCGTCGGTGAAAGTGTCATATGGTTCGACGGTCACAACCGGGGCAAAAATCTCCTGGCAGTTCACCTTCATGTCCGGACGCGTCCCGGTCAGGAGTGTCGGTTCGAGCATCGAGCCTCTGCGCTGGCCTCCGCAAAGCAGGCGGGCTCCGCCGCGTACCGCCTCCTGAACCCAATCGCTGGCCCGGATGGCGTCGCTTTCGCGGATGAGCGGACCAAGGTCAGTGGATTCTTCGAGCGGATCCCCCACTCTGAGGTTCTTGACTCCGGCCAACAATAGGTCAGTAAACTTGGCGCAAACCGAACGCTCCACCAGAATGCGCTGTACGGAAATGCAGCTCTGGCCCGCATAGACAAAGCCACCGGCGACGCAGCGCTCAGCGGCGTAGGGCAAATCGGCGTCACTGTGGACAATCACGGCCGCGTTTCCACCCAGTTCGAGGATGACTTTTTTCCTCCCCGCATTCTTCTTGATTTGCCAACCCACGGTGGCGCTGCCGGTAAAGCTGATCATTTTCAGGCGGTCGTCGGCGACGAGCAAGCCCGCATCTTCGTTGGAGAGCGGCAACACGTTGAGCGCGCCGTCGGGCCAGCCTGCCTGCTGAACCGCCTCAGCCATGAGAAGCGCGCTCAGCGGAGTTTGGGGCGCGGGCTTCAGGACCATGCTGCAACCGGCGGCAATTGCGGGAGCTACCTTATGGGCCACTAGATTCAAAGGGAAATTGAAAGGAGTGATTCCCGCGATAGGCCCGAGCGGGAACCTGCGGACAATTCCCCAGCGGCCCGCGGTGTATTCCTGCCAATCCAGAGGCAGATATTCGCCGTAGATTCGCGTGCTCTCTTCGGCGGCAACGGTGAAAGTGAAGATTGCGCGCTCCACTTCGGTGCGCGCCGCTTTGATCGGCTTTCCGGCTTCCTGGGCGAGAGTACGGGAAAATTCCTGCTTGCGTTCGGCAATGGCCTGGGCTACGCGGCGCAGCACGCGCTGGCGCTCAAATGCGGGCAGACGTCGCGTGGTCCCAAATGCCTTGACCGCGGCAGCGATGGCGGCTTCCGCGTGTTCGCGACGTCCCTGGAATACCTGGCCAATGACACTGCCGTCGTAAGGCGCGCGGACCTCGACTACGTCGCCTTCCTCAATCCATTTGCCATCGAGCAGGAATCCCTGAGTGCTGACCGGAGTTACAGTCATCTGGGCCATGGCGCCGACCTCCGCCGCAGTTAGTGGAAGGATTATAGACTTTTTCGCGACCCGCCTGCCGGAGCGTTTCGACGATAATACTCTCGCGAAAGGCGTGAGAAAAAACTTGCAGCATTCGATCCTGGAATTGGCTGAATTGTTCCGCTCTGGAAAAGTCTCCCCTGTGGAGCTGACCCAGAATTGTCTGGACCAGATTGAAAAGTTCAACCCGATTTTGAATGCGTTCATTACGGTCACAGATGAGAACGCGCTCACGCAGGCACGCCAGGCGGAAGAAGAAATTCGAAGCGGTCACTGGCGCGGACCGCTGCATGGCGTTCCTCTGGGATTGAAGGATTTGATCGATACCGCGGGTACTCGCACCACCGCGGCCAGTGCAATATTCAAGGACCGCGTTCCCGCGGAGGATGCCGAAGTCGTGGCGCGCCTAAAGGCTGCGGGCGTCGTGCTGCTCGGGAAGCAGAACCTCCATGAGTTTGCCTACGGCGGCAGTTCGATGATCAGCTCTTACGGCGCGGTAAGAAACGCCTGGGATTCTGACTTCATCGCGGGCGGATCTTCTGGCGGCTCGGCTACGGCGGTGGCAGCAGGGATGTGTTTGGGCGCGATTGGCACGGATACGGCCGGTTCGATCCGCGAACCAGCGGCTCTTTGCGGGGTGGTGGGTTTGAAGCCAACCTACGGGCGTGTCAGCGCGCAGTGGTGTGATCCCGCTTTCGATTTCTCTTGATCACGTCGGTCCGATCGCGCGCACCGTAGCGGATTGCAGGGCAATCTTCGATGTGATATCCGGAAATGATCAAACCACCGCGGTGTCGAAGGAGACCGAGCAGATTCGATCGAGCGACCAAACGAAGCCCGCGTGCGCATCGGAGTTCCTCGGAGATTTTTCTGTGAGGACCTCGATCCAGAAGTTGCTTCAGCGTTCGAACGAAGCGGTTCTGGTGGTCGAGACGATGGTAGAAGAAGTCCGGAATGTCGATATTTCGCGTTTCCACCGATCGGACTTTGCAAAGCGCAGAAGCTTACGCTTACCACGCTGACTTCGTGCGACGTAGTCCCGAACTCTACCAAGCTGAAACTCTGCGTCGCATTTTGACCGGCAAAAACGTTACCGAAGATGAGCTTCACGCCCAGCTTCTGCACTTAGAGCGAGCTCGACTCGAGATTGGCCGTGCGTTTGAAGAAGTGGACCTGCTGGTGACTCCAACCACACCGATCTCCGCGCCTTCGATCGCAGAACTAAAAGAGAACCCCGATCTTCTTCGCCCACGCGAGATTTTGCTGTTGCGGAACACTCGCCCATTCAATGTCTGGGGATTACCCGCGATCTCGGTTCCGTGCGGATTCACGCGGACAGGTCTGCCGATCGGCCTGCAGATTGCAGGTCCCCATTGGGCGGAAGCAAGGGTGCTGCAACTGGCCCTGGCATACGAACAGGCGACGGCGTGGCACAAACGCACGCCCGCAATTCGCTCCACCGGTTTGACTCCGTGAACGGCGTGATAATCCAGGCCCGTGTTTGGCGCGTTGCATCCGTTAAGATGTTAACGTGCCGGCCAAGAACTCGCGGAGATCATCTCTCACCATCCTTCAAGCTGATCCGCTGAAGCAAATTCCGTGGCTTGTTCACGGTTTCAGCACACGGGGTGGCGGTTTCTCTAAAGCTTACCGCAGACATGCTTTGAATCTCGGTTTCACGAAACACGACTCGCGGCAAGCGGTGGAAAGCAATCGCGCCGCCTTTCTCAAACAAATGGGTGCGATCAAGAAGGGCGCTCCTTGGCCGCTCGTTACCTTGCGACAGATTCACTCCGACCTCATTCATTGCGTCTTGGAGGTGCCAAAATCAACGCTCACAGGCGATGGTCTGATCACTCGCGAGTCGGGGGTTCTGCTGCCCGTGCTTACCGCCGACTGTCTTCCGATCATTCTTGTGGATGCGAAACGGCGCGCGATAGGGGTTTTTCACGCCGGATGGCGGGGCACGGTGAAACGCATTATCGAAAAGGGTGTGGGCGAAATGTTGCGCTGCTTTGGGACGAAAGCGCGCGACATCCGAGCCGCTATCGGACCGGGCATTCACAACTGTTGCTACGAAGTCGGCCCGGAGGTGCGGGAGCAGTTTGAATCGCAATTTGCCTATGCGAGGGAACTGTTCCATGAAGTGAAAGAGTCGGATCCGGTCCGCGAGAAGTATCCGCTCCTCTTCCTCACTGCACGAGCTCCCGGTCACAGCGAGCTGCCAAAGAAAATTTTCCTCGATCTGGTGGAGGCGAATCGCCGCCAACTCCTAACCGCGGGTGTTCTGGCAAGAAATATCGCCGCGTCGCCTTTGTGTACCGTGTGCCGCACCGATCTGCTGTTTTCCCATCGCGCGGAACAGGGCGTTACCGGCCGGATGATGGCGGTGGTGGGAATTCGGCAGCCCCAACACCATGCATTGAAGAGATCCTCATGAGAAATGCTCGCATAGCTATGCTCTTGCTATCGTGGATCGCCATGGGCAACCTTGTCGCGGCTAGGGATCGAGACCTAGCAGAAGAGATCGATGCGATCTTCAGGTCTGCGGGACTCGGGGCGAATGACGCGCCCGGGGCCGCGGTCCTGGTGATCAAGGATGGGCGCGCGGTTTTCCGGCGTGGTTATGGAGTGGCGGATCTGCGCACGCGCAGTCCGATCGATGCGCGAACCGATTTTCGCCTGGCATCGGTCACCAAGCAGTTCACTGCCATGTCGGTGATGCTGCTGGTGCACGATGGCAAGCTGCGCTATGACGAGTGCCTGACAGATGTCTTCCCTGACTTCCCACCGTACGGAAAGGCCATCACCATCCGAAATTTGCTGAATCACACCTCCGGCCTGCTCGACTATGAAGACCTGATGCAGCCGGCGGGGCCGACCGATCCGGCTCTGATTCAGATCAAAGACGCGGGGGTGCTCGAGCTGCTGGGGCAGCAGAAAACGATAAAGTTCACGCCGGGCAGCAGCTGGGCTTACAGCAATTCCGGCTATGCCGTGCTGGCGATGATCGTGGAGAAAGTCTCCGGTCAGCCATTCGGCGATTTTCTGCACGACCGCATTTTTGCTCCACTGAAGATGGATCAAACGGTCGCCTATCAGCGCGGAAAAAACGAAGTTACCCACCGTGCTTTCGGTTACACCACGGAAAAAGGAGTCTGGCAGGAAACGGATCAGAGTTCGACGTCAGCAGTATTGGGCGATGGGGGAATTTATTCTTCCCTTGACGACCTGGCCAAGTGGGATCGAGCTCTGCGGCTGCACACGGTGCTCAGCGAAGACGAAATGCGGCCTGCGCTGACGCCCGTCAAAGTGGCCGATGGCGACGTGCAAGAGCCGTCGGGGACACCGGCAGCGTATGGCTTCGGATGGTTTTTGAATCCGTACAAAGGCCATCGCCGGATGTGGCACTACGGTGAGACCGTCGGTTTTCGCACCACGATTCAGCGCTTCCCCGACGATGGCCTGACCATTATTGTGCTCGCGAATCGTGCCGACCTGGTTCCACAGGAACTGGCGCTAAGGGTCGCTGATTTGTATCTGGGCGGGCACTGAGGTTCGGGCCGGCCGCAATTGCGCTTACCCGAACAGCCAAGTAACATTCAGACTCTCCCTTTGTTTGAGGTTCTGCAAACATGCCCGAGTTGACTGACGCGCTACACTCCGCACCCGGGAATAACGGTTCTTCTCTGGATGGATCATCCCCCGAGGGCCCGTCGGTTGAGGTCTACGCCGTCTACGGTGCTGAACCCGAGATCCAGGCCTATGCCATGGCCAAGTATTCGCGCTCGGCGCTCTCCATGAAGGAGTCACTGAAGGAGATCAGTCAGCAGAAGGCAGAGAAATTTCTCAACACTTTTTACTTTCAGTACGGTCACCGCTCGATCGCCGATCTGGCGCACATTGCGTTAGCGATCGAACGCTTGTCGATTCTCGCTGCGATCGCGGTGGCTGACGAGCAGCGCTGGGATGGCCAGGAACGCTCCACCCGCTACCAGAATTTCCGCAAAAGCGGATATTACGTGCCTGATTTCGGCAACGACCGCGTGGGCGCTGGCGACCCTTCGACTTCGCTCAGAGCAGACTCGCCCGCGCAAACGATTTATCGCGAAGCGATCGATTTTCTGTTCGCGGAGTACGAATCGCTTTCCGAAAAGATGTTCGGTTATCTCAGCGGCATAACCCCCAAACCGGCGGAGATGAAGCAGGAAGCTTACGAACGCACACTAAGAGCACGCGCCTTCGACATCACACGATACTTGCTGCCACTCGCGACCAATACTTCGCTGGGCGAGATCGTCAATGCCCGAACGCTGGAGAGCCAGGTCTCACGGCTGCTGTCGCATACCCATAAGGAAGTGCGCGATTTAGGCGCTTTGCTCAAACGAGCCGCAACCTCGCCCGCTTACAACGTGAATCAGGAGGCTCTGCAGAAGCTGGTTCAGGAAATTCGTGCGGTTTCTCGCGATCTGGCGGAAAAAGCCGAGCAGGAGCTTTTGCGCGAAGTCCGCGTCGCGCCCACGCTGGTGAAATATGCCGACCCCAATCTCTACGAGATGGACACCCGTCGTGAATTACAGCAAGCCGCCGCCGAGTTAATGAAGGATGCGGCTATCTCGACCTCCGAAGCAGTCGATCTTTTGGACGACGACCCGCTCGAAATCGAGCTGGCCACGACGTTGCTTTATGAACATTGCCATTACTCGTACCGGCAGATTCGGGAGATGATCGACGACGCCGGAGAGAAGCGGCGGCAGGAGATCATTGATCTTGGCGTGCGCCATCGCGGCAAGCACGACGAGATGCTGCGCGCTTTCTGCGCCGGGCAAAAGTTCCGTTTCGACATTCTCATGGATATCGGCGGCTTTCGCGACATGCACCGGCATCGCCGCTGCATTCAGATTGGCCAGGGATTCACAACCAAGCACGGCTATGACGTACCGGAAGAAGTGAACGCAGCCGGAGTCTCAGAGAGTTACCACGCTACGATGCGCCGAGCGGCGCAGGCGGTACAAAAATTGGCGGCGGGATCTGGCCGCCGAAGCGGAAGAGAAATCGCAATATGCTATCCCGCTCGCCTTTCGGAAGCGCACTCTGTTTAAGATGGATTTCGCTGAAGTGGTGTATATCTCCGAGCTGCGCACGACTCCTGCCGGCCACACTTCCTACCGCAACGTCTCGTATGGGATGTACGAGGCAGTGGCAGGGAAATATCCCGCGCTGGCGAAGTATTTTCGCGTGCACGATGTGAGAGAGCCGGTGGATTTGCTGAAGCGGTGAGGGCTCGGGGACGACCACACACCCTACGTGTACATCACCTTCCGCTCGCCCTTCACGATCCTCCCCACGGTGTAGGCTTTTTCCCCGACACGCTCCAGCACGCTCTGCGCTTTCTTGAATTTTTTCGACGGCACGACGAGCAGCATGCCCAACCCCATGTTGAATGTGCGCAGCATTTCTTCCTGGGGAACATTGCCGAGCTGTTGCAGGTGCTCGAAGACGGGCAACACTGGCCACGATCCGAGTTCGATCACGGCCGCCACACTCTTGGGCAGAACCCGCGGCAGATTTTCTGTGATCCCGCCGCCGGTGATGTGGGCCATTGCCGAAACGCAATCCGCGGCAAGGAGCTTCTTTATGATTGGCCAGTAGCTCCGGTGGCTGCGCATCAACTCATTGCCGACTTTGGCTTTAAGTTCATTGACATAGGACTCGGGCGTGTAATGCGCCACTTCGAACAACAGCTTGCGAGCCAGCGAATAGCCGTTGGTGTGCAGTCCATTGGAGGCGAGTCCGAGGATTACATCGCCTGGCTCTACATTTTTGCCGGTAATGATCCGTGCTCGCTCCACCACGCCAACAATAAAACCGGCAAGATCATATTCGCCTTCGGGATAAAATCCCGGCATCTCCGCGGTTTCGCCACCGATGAGCGCGCAGCCATTGTGTTTACACGCTTCGGCCAACCCCTCGACGACTTTTTCTGCGACTTCCGGTTCAAGCTTCCCGGTGGCAAGGTAGTCCATGAAAAACAGCGGCGTAGCACCCTGAACAGCAATGTCATTGACACAATGGTTCACGAGGTCGGCGCCTACAGTGTGATGAACCTTCATTTCAAATGCAACTTTCAGCTTGGTGCCTACGCCGTCTACGCTCGAAACCAGCACCGGCTCAACCCATTTCTCTTTGTCCACTGCGAACAGGCCGCCGAAGCCGCCGATTTCGCTCAGCACACCCTTGGTAAAAGTCTTGTGAGCAAGATACTTGATGCGTTTCTTGGTGCGATTGGCGCGGTCAATATCTACACCGGCGTCGGCGTAGGTGATGGTGGCAGTATTCGCGGAGTCGTCAGCCACGGAGTCAATCCATTACGGTTAAGTGGGGAAGCCGCTGGGCGCCTGCTATTCGGGAGCTGTTAAGCGGGGTAATTGTAGCATGTTCGCAGGAGCGGGCAGAAAAACAGGATAAAGGGTTTGGAAAGCCATGCGATAAAATTACACTTCGCCCTTTTTCGGTACGAAGCGCAGCGAGCGCCGCGTACTTAAGAAAGCTACTTAGTGATGAAACTCGAAAAGAAGTAAACCAGTACTCCAAACAATGCCAGGCCGGAAATGGCATAAGCCGTAACTACCCAAACGCTGCGGCCCTCGTGCTGGGTCTTCGGTGTTGCTGGATTGCCTTGCACCTGAGGCATGTGGATCTCCCGGGATGAAACATCGTGGCTCATTAGAACCAGCCATCCTGCCATATGGTCCGGCAGGCATCGTCGGCAGAGGATTTTACTACGGTTCTGGCCCAGGTGCCGCGGATCAATCGAGTGCCCTGCTGGGTTCCTTTTCGGGACTTTTCCACTGATAATATCGTTAATTCGCCTTTTCTTCGCTTCAAGCGAAGTGTATAATCCGGCTTCAACAGGTTAAGTTCTTCATATTTGAGGAGAAGCAGTCATGGCGGATGAACGCGGCAAAGCGATCGATCTGGCGCTAGCGCAGATTGAGAAGCAATTTGGCAAGGGTTCGATCATGCGACTGGGCTCGAAAGAGGCCATCGTTCCGATCTCGGTGATCTCGACGGGTGCGATCTCGTTTGACGCGGCGCTCGGGGTTGGCGGTTTTCCTCGCGGCCGGGTAATCGAAGTCTTTGGCCCGGAATCGTCGGGCAAGACCACGATCACGCTGCAAGTCATCGCTGAGGCCCAGAAAGCCGGTGGCATGGCCGCGTTTGTAGACGCCGAGCACGCACTCGATCCCGCGTATGCCAAGAAGTTGGGCGTCGATGTCGATAACCTGCTGGTCTCGCAGCCCGACTATGGGGAGCAGGCGCTGGAAATCACGGAAGCGCTGGTACGTTCGAACGCCATCGACGTGCTGGTCGTGGATTCGGTCGCAGCGCTTGTGCCCAAGGCCGAACTCGACGGTGAAATGGGCGACAGCCACATGGGTCTGCAGGCCCGGCTGATGTCGCAGGCGTTGCGTAAGCTGACAGGGACCGTCTCCAAGTCGCGCACTTGTCTGATTTTCATCAACCAGATTCGCGAGAAAATCGGCGTGATGTTCGGCAATCCGGAAACTACAACCGGCGGCCGCGCTCTGAAGTTCTATTCTTCGGTCCGCATTGATATCCGCCGCATCGCCGCGATCAAAGAAGGCGATGTGGTCACCGGATCGCGGACCAAAGTAAAAGTGGTGAAGAACAAAGTGGCCGCGCCATTTCGCGAGGCCGAGTTTGACATCATGTACGGCGAAGGCATTTCCCGCGAAGGCGACTTGATTGATTTGGCGGTGAACAACAACATTCTCGAAAAGTCGGGCTCCTGGTTCAGCTACAAAGGTGAGCGTATTGGTCAGGGCCGGGAGAACGCCCGCCAGTTTCTCAAAGACAATAAAGAAGTCTATGCCAAGCTCGAAGCTGAGGTCCGCAAGACGCTGGGATTGATTCCCTCGTCGCCTCAACCGGTTACGCAAAGCCAAGCAGCAGCGCAAGGTGGCGCCCGCGTCACTACCATGCCGAGCACCGCGCCTGAACCGGCTAGGACCTCAGTAGCGGCGAAGCGCTAGAGAGGGCGAAGCGCTGGAGAAATAGAGAACGACTCATCCGTCGTTTGCTGGCGGGTGACAAGCCTTCGAGCATGTGGAGCTTCCACTCTTCTTGAGAGATCATCCGTTACGTGTAATTCGGCAATTGCCATCTCCACTCCTACCCGCATAAAATCTATTTTTCGCTCGTTTGTTCCCAAAGAGGAAGATTGAAGAAGATCACCGCGATCTATCCCGGTTCGTTCGATCCCCCTACCAACGGGCACCTCGATTTGATTCAACGAGGCAGCAATATCTTCGAAGAACTGGTGGTGGCGATTTTGCGCAACTCGGAGAAGAGCCCGTTATTCAGCGTGGCCGAGCGGCGCCAAATGCTGTTGACTTTGACTGCTGAGTTGAAGAACGTCCGGGTGGACACTTTTGACGGTTTGATGGTCCAGTATGCCAAGTCGATCGACGCCACCTGCGTACTGCGGGGAATTCGCGCGGTCAGCGACTACGAGTATGAGCTGCAAATGGCGTTGTTGAATCGCAAACTCGAGCCCACGCTGGAAACTGTTTTCATGATGCCCGCGGACAAATATTCGTATGTCAGCTCGCGCCTAGTGCGGGAAGTGGCCCAAGCGGGTGGTCCAGTGAAGGGATTGGTGCCGGAAGTGGTAGAACAGAAGCTGCGCGCCAAACTCGATCCGGCTTTCAAGTTGCAACCAACTGCAGAAATCGAGAAACGCGAGAAAAAGAAAAGGAAGAAGGGATGACCGTCGCGACCGTGGAAGGCGTCAAACTCACTGAGCGCATTAACCGCATTGAACCCTCCGCCACCATGGCCGTGGTGGCGGAAGCTGACAAACTGCGCCAGCAAGGCATCGACGTGGTCGACTTCGGTGCGGGCGAACCCCATTTTGCGACACCTGCGCACATCAAGGATGCTGCCATCGCGGCCATCCAGGGCAACTTCACCAAATACACTGCGGTGGCGGGTACGGCCGAACTACGCGATGCCATTGTGCATCGCCACGCGGTCGATTTCGACTCTGACTATCGTCGCGAGGAGGTCGTGGCTTCGGTCGGCGGGAAGCACGCGTTGTTCAATGCCATCCAGGTTCTGGTTGACCACGGCGATGAGGTCATTTTGCCTGCTCCTTATTGGGTGTCCTTCAAGGACATCGTTCGCTACGCCGGAGGCACCTGCATCCTGCTAAGGACTGACGAGGCCCAGGGATTCCGGGTGACTGCAGAAATGGTGGCTCGTCTGGTGACTCCGCGTACCAAGCTCATCATCTTGAATTCGCCGTCCAATCCTTCAGGCGCGGTCATGTCACCGGAGGACCTGAGGGAAGTGGTGCGCCTGGCCGCGGAGCGTGGTATTTGGGTTATTTCAGATGAGTGCTACGTATATCTGGACTACACCGGCCGGCGATTCTCAGTTGGTGGGTTACGCGAATTTCGCGACCGCATGGTGATCGTCGGTTCGCTGTCGAAGACTTACGCGATGACCGGGTGGCGTCTCGGTTACGCACTCGCACCGGCCGCGGTCGCGAGCGCCATTGCCAAATTGCAAAGCCAGTCTACTTCCAACCCGACCTCTATCGTGCAGAAAGCGGCAGTCGCGGCGTTGAAAGGCCCTCAGCAGTGTGTCGAAGACATGCGGCAGGAATACGTTCGGCTCCGGGACCACGTGGTCAAAGGGTTGCGCTCGATCCCGGGTGTAACGTGCACCTTGCCCGAGGGGGCGTTTTACGCTTATCCGAATGTCTCCACATTCTTCGGGCGGGGCGGCACGCAATCGGCATCGGATCTGGCGGGGAAACTCCTGAGAGAAGTGCACGTTGCCACGGTACCGGGTGAAGGCTTCGGTACACGGGAGCACATCCGCGTTTCCTACGCGACCTCGATGGCGGAACTTGATCGCGGATTAGAACGCATGCGCAAGTTCCTGGCCAACCTGTAGCTCTGTGTTCCGTAATCCGACGTGAGCGAATTGTATCCATTGCTGATGTTGCCAGCCTTCGATCCCCGTCCGTGGGGTACGACCGACTTATCGCCGATTTATCCCAATCATCAGTTCTCAGAGAAGATCGGCGAAGCCTGGCTGACCGGCGACCAGTGCAAAGTTGGGAATGGCCCGCTGGCGGGGAAATCCTTGGCAGAAATCACGTTGCAGTATGGCGCGAAGTTAGTGGGCGACGCGGCCAGAGACCCGAAACGGTTCCCTCTCTTGGTGAAGTTTCTGTTTCCGGAAGACAAGCTATCGGTGCAGGTGCATCCTGATGACGAGGCCGCTCGGCGCGTGGGGCAGCCTTGGGGAAAAACCGAATGCTGGTATGTAGCGCAGGCCAAGCCAGGCGCGCAAATTGCCTTGGGTTTGAAACCGGGTGTAACCCGAGCGCAATTTGAAAACGCTATCAGCGAAGACCGCGCTGAACAATTGCTGAACTGGATCAGCGTCTATACCGGCGAAATGATTTACGTGGCTGCAGGAACCGTGCATGCGCTCGGCCCGGGTTCGATAATTGTGGAAACGCAGCAACAGTCCGATGTCACATACCGCCTCTACGACTACGGCCGTCCCCGCGAATTGCACCTGAAAGAAGGATTGGCGGTGGTGAAAGAGAAAGTAGCGTCGGGGAAAGTAATGCGTCCTGCTCCTTCAAAGTTAGACGGGGGGAAGAACCTGCTCGCTCCGCTGATTTCGGCGCCTTATTTTCAGGTGGAGATGTACGATCTGAAAACCCCGCTGACTTTGTCGACCCAGGCGGGCGGAGGAAAACACTCAGCTCAGATCCTGGTAGCGCTTGAAGGTTGTGCGATGATCGAGGCGCCACGGAAGGCACCCGTGACCATGGCTAAGGGCGATGCGGTTGTGGTGCCGGCATGTGTGGACGAGTTCGGAGTACGTCCGCAGTGGTCGGTCGAGTTTTCAAAGTCGTCGGTCCCTGGGTTGGCCCTCCCGGAGCCGGAGACCAGACTTTGACCCAAGCTTGGCGACGCTCAGTTCATTGGTTTTCGGATGGGCTGGATTTATGATTCCTGGATACCGACTCTTCGATCTAGAATCTGCATCCGAAATCCCAGATTTCTGGTGAAGCGAACCAATTTCTATCCCGTGATCCTTGCTGGTGGTCGTGGCACGCGTTTCTGGCCGCTGAGCCGTAAGCGCCGCGCTAAACAATTGCTTGTGCTCGACGGAAAGCGAACCATGGTTCAGCAGACCGTTGCGCGATTGCTGCCGCTCGCCTCGACAGGACACTTCTGGGTCATCACGAACGAGGAATCGCAACGCGAGATAGTTCGGCAACTTCCGCGCTTGGCCAAGGCGCAGATTCTGGCTGAGCCGGTTGGTCGCAACACTGCACCGGCCATTGGATTGGCGGCATTCCTATTGCTACAACATGACCCCGACGCCATTATCGGCCTGTTCCCCTCCGATAACGTTGTTTCCAACGAGGTGCGCTTCCAGAAATCACTTGAACAAGGGATCGAGATTGCGGCATCAGGTGAAAATATCGTAGTGCTCGGCGTACGGCCCACTCGCCCAGAGACGGGATACGGATACATTGAGGCCGGGGCCGCCACGGTGCCCGGAAGCGCATTGCGGGTGCGGCGCTTCACAGAGAAGCCGAACACGGAGCGTGCTGCTGCTTTTCTGGCGGCTGGGAATTACTTCTGGAACAGCGGAATGTTTCTTTGGAGCGCTCGCACCCTGGTAAATGCGCTGCGCGAACACTTGCCGCAGACGGCGCGTATCCTTGAACCGATCGCTGCCGCCTTTGGTACTCGCAAGTTCGGCGACACCTTCCGACGGCTATACCCCAAATGCGAAAACATAAGTGTTGACTATGCTCTGCTTGAGCCCCGGTCGGCAAAGGGCGAGAACGCATCGAATATCTTCTGCCTGCCAGCCGAATTCGGATGGAATGACCTGGGCTCCTGGACGGCACTGCATGAACATCAAGTCGCGAAACACACTCCGCAAGATGGAAATGTGATCAGCGGCAGAGGCACGTTCACGCTCGATGCCGAGGAGAACTATATTCATGCGCCGGGAAAATTTGTTGCTGCGGTCGGGGTGAGGAACCTGGTGATCGTGGAAACGGATGATGCCTTGCTGGTAACCACTCGCGAACGTGCGCAGGATGTGGGCAAAGTCGTAAAGCACCTGGACCAGAAGAAGCTGCACAAGTTGGTGTGATCGGATGGCTTCTGCGATCAAATTCGGAACCGACGGCTGGCGCGGCATCATCGCGGACGACTTCACCTTCGAGAACGTGCGCCGGGTTGCGGGTGCGATTGCCTCCTACGTCCTGAAGCATGAAAACCCGGCAAATGGGGTTGTCATTGGCTACGACACTCGATTTGCCTCGCAAACCGTAGCTCGCGTGGCGGCAGAAGTCCTGGCCAGCGCCGGGATTCCAGTCAAACTGGCCAGCGATTACTCTCCCACACCCGCGGTTTCTTTTGCAGTAAAGAAGCAGGGCGCGGCGGGCGGCGTGGTTATCACGTCCAGTCACAACCCGTGGAACTGGAACGGGGTGAAGTTCAAGGGCAAATTCGGGGGCTCGGCGACGCCGGCGATCATGAAGGGGATTGAGGACGAGCTTCATGCCGGAGCCATGCCTCGCGGGGCGAACGCCCCCATCGTCGAGGTCGACCTCAAGCCTGCCTACATCCAGGCGATTTGCGCTTTTGTGGATCTCGAACTGATCGCGCGCGCCAAGTTCAAGTTTGCGGTGGATTCCATGTACGGCTCGGGTCGCGGAGTGCTCTCGGGGATTTTTCGTGATCACGGCATCGAGCACATCGCCATCCGGGAGGAACTCAACCCACTGTTTCCAGGTATTAATCCCGAGCCCATTGAGCCTCACACGGCGCTCCTTCAGCAAACCGTGGTGAGGGAACACTGCCATGCCGGGCTGGCCACGGACGGCGACGCCGACCGCATTGGCGCGGTCACGGAAGACGGCAGTTTCGTGGATGCGCACAAAGTTTTCTCCGTGCTGCTGCGCTGGCTCCTCGAACGCAAGAAGTGGCCGGGAGAAGTAGTTCGCGCGTTCAACACCACACGCATGGTTGACCGCATCGCCGCCAAGTATGGGCGCAAGGTGAATGAGTGCCGTATCGGTTTCAAGTATGCCGCGGATCTCATGATGGAGCGGGAGATTTTGATCGCGGGAGAGGAATCCGGAGGGATCGGCTATTCCCGCTTCCTGCCGGAGCGCGACGGAAGCCTCAATTGTTTATTGCTGGCAAACGCCATGGCGGAAGAAGGCAAACCTCTGGGCCAGTTGGTTGCAGATCTACAAAAGGAGTTTGGTCCGCACTACTACGGCCGGCGGGATCTGCACATCCCGGAGAACGTCAAGCAAGCGGCTATTCAGCGGGCAGGCTCGGACCAGACCAAACGCCTGGGCGCCTATTCCGTCCTAAAGAAAGAGAACCTTGACGGAATTAAATTCTTTCTTGACGCGCCCACTCACGGAAACGGGGCGGAGGCATGGATTTTATTCCGCGCTTCCGGAACTGAGCCGCTGTTGCGAGTGTATGCAGAGGCGGCCGCGCCCGAACTGGTGAACCAGATTCTCGCATCTGGAGAAGAATTTGCGAAGGCTGCGTGAGAGGCCTTGCTGGAAGTGGGGTGGGCCGAGGCGGACATGCCGGTGTACTGGTGAAATCCCGTCCGTGAGGACGGTCTTCAGACCCTGCACCTTCGGGACTCGCGCACCTCGATTTCCCGAGGCGATAATTAAGGTATAGATCAAGATGAGTTCCGCCGTTGCCACCGTCTCGATAGCGACCGATTCGCCGCAGGCCCGCCGCTACAACCGCATCCGGCGGTGGCTGGGAATTGCCGATTTCCTGCTGGCCCTGGCCCTTCTGACGGTTTTGCTCGTAACGGGCTGGACCGGAACGTTGCGTGACTTGGCCTACCGCGGGGCCTTTCAGAACTACACACTCGCAGTGTTCCTCTACGTGCTCATGCTGATGGCAATCGGTAAGTTACTTGGCTTGCCACTCGATTTCTACAGTTTTCGTCTGGAGCATCGCTTTCAGCTTTCCAACTTGAGATTCCGGTCCTGGATCTGGGATGAGACTAAGGGGTTTCTGCTCGGGGTGGTGCTGGCCTCAATTGGGGCCGAGTTGCTCTATCTGATCATCCGGTTCGCGCCCCAGCATTGGTGGTTGATCGCCTGGGCAGTGTTTCTGGGTTTGTTAGTGCTCATGGCCCAAATCGCGCCCGTAGTTCTTTTCCCGATCTTTTACAAGTTCGAGCCACTCGACAACGAAGAGTTGAAAGCTCGCTTGGTCGGACTCAGCCAAAAGGCGGGAACCCGGGTTCGGGGCGTCTACAGGTGGAGGCTTTCAGAAAAAAGCAAGAAGGCTAACGCGGCCCTGACCGGGTTGGGGGCGACACGGCGAATCATTCTGGCGGATACGCTTTTGGACAACTATTCACCGGACGAAATTGAGGCCGTGCTGGCGCATGAACTCGGGCATCATGTTCACAAGCATATTCTGAAGAGCATTCTGGTGCAGGCGGGGATCACGTTCGTCGGTTTCTGGCTGGGCAACGTAGCGTTGCATTACGCGGTGGACCGACTGCACATGTTTGAGACGCTTTCGGATTTTGCCAATCTCCCCCTGCTGGTGTTGGTTTCGACGGTGCTGTCGTTCTTGGTTTTGCCTGCGCTCAACGCATATTCGCGGTTCAACGAACGCCAGGCGGATCGTTATGCGTTCCATTCCATCCCGGCGGTTGCGCCGTTTATTTCGTCAATGAATAAGCTGGCGGACCAGAATTTGGCAGAGCGCTCGCCATCCTCGTTCGT
Organism: uncultured Acidobacteriota bacterium; assembly: GCA_963759395.1. Lineage (GTDB taxonomy): Bacteria > Acidobacteriota > Terriglobia > Terriglobales > Acidobacteriaceae > CAVWZH01. The sequence goes on from CAVWZH010000011.1 coordinate 453,431, forward strand.
GGAATGGTTTTTCCATTCCCATCCTTCGATCTCGCGGCGAGTGGCGGCGGCGGAGGAGTGGGCCAAGACGCAAACGGTTGCGAGCAGAATCTAGCGCGACCGAAGGATCGCCTCGGCCCTCATCAAATCTTCTTCCGTATCCACTCCAATCGTGTCGTGAGGGGTCTCGCTCACATAAATAGGGATCCCGTTCTCCAGGAAGCGCAACTGTTCCAGCCGTTCGCTGCGTTCGAGCGAGGACTCGGCGAGTGAGACGAAACGGTCGAGCGCAGGCTTACGGTAAGCGTACAGTCCGAGGTGCTTGAAATAACGGGGTTGTGCGTGGTCGCGATCGTAGGGAATGGTCGCGCGCGAAAAATACAACGCACGTCCGGCGGCATCCGTGACAACTTTCACCGCGGCGGGGTTTTCGATGTCTGCTGCTGCAGCCGGTGTCTTCAGGGTTCCCGACCTGGACCTCCGGATCCTCCATCAAACCAAGAAGCTCGGCAATGTGTTCACCTCGAATTAGCGGTTCGTCGCCCTGGACGTTAACGTAGACTTCCGCTGAGACTGAATTCGAAACCTCATGCACCCGCTCTGTGCCGCTGCGATGAGCGGAGGAAGTCATGCGCACGTTCCAACCGTTCTGGCGGCAAACCTCGAGAATCTCGGTCGAGTCCGTAGCGATGATCACGTCGGCCAGCAGTGGTGAAGACCGCACCGCCTGATAAACACGCCCAACCAAAGGCACGCCCGCCACTTCCCGCAACATTTTGCGTGAGAGGCGAGTAGAGGCCAGGCGAGCCGGGATCACCGCGATGGCTTTCATGCTAACCTAGTGTCAATTTTCTGCCGCCGCCTGGCAAGAGGCGACCCGATGCTGCACTGGTGCGGTTTGATTCCGCGCTGGCGAAGACGCTGCCCCAGGAAGACCTGCACCGGCACTTTTGCCCGAACCGCGAAGGCACACGCCCGTCCGCGCCAGCGCGATTAGCCTGTCTGGTCCCGTGATCATCGAACGGCAGTGTGGGAAGCTTGCGCGATCCTCTCTGTTGGGTGCGCACCCCCGTACGTATTGTGCCCTTCTCGCCCGATCTGGATTCTCGGGTTCGTTTTGTAATTTTACGGTTTCTGTCCTCCGGAGCTCGGATCTTGTTAACGCCCGAGCCGCAAACGGAATGCGGCTAAGGCAACTTTTTGGCTTGTTTCATCGCCAGAAACGCGGCAAGCGCGCGATACATGCGGCGATCGTACGTGGTTTCTGCCCTCGAGAACCGATCAAATGAGTGGGTGGCGAGTCAATCCTTGGCGAACTAATCCTGAATTTCCTCTAACGCCGTCGTGAACCCCATATTCCCAAGCCGTACCTGCACCTGCAGCGCGGCATTCTGCGGGAAGCGATAGGCGGCACCTGCATCGACGGTAAGCCAAAACTGGGTTGATGGGATGCAGCGCTTGCCCGCCGCACTTACCAATAACCCAACAGCGTTGTGGCCGTCTTGGATTCGGACTCGATAGAATGTGGGGTTGTGCGCCTCGTTTAAGTCTGACATGACTTCCTCTGCCCTGTTGGCTTCACTTTCCTGTGGCGCAGCGTCGAACGCGGCATTTCATCGCTATTCCCGACGGTACCAGTGATGGACAGCGTGCACAAAGAGTACGACCGTACACGATCTTTTGCTCGGAGCGGCGGGGAAGCGAAGGGTACTACCTGCGGCGGTTCTCAACAGCTATGGGGAGACTGCGACAGCTTGGGTCTTCTTGTGCCAGACCACCTGCTCTACCGGTCCAACCAGGAAAACCCACGACGTTGTGCCTGTCATTGCGACGGCGGTGAGTATTGCGAAAGCCCAGTAGAAGTGCCCGGTCCGGTCCAGGACGAGTCCGGTGAGTGCCGGAACCACAACTCCTGCAAGATTGCCAACGAAGTTCTGGAAACCTGTCCATCGCCCCGCGGCTTGCGGCCCCGCGAGCGTCTGTGTGATTGCCCAGATATTGGAATTGGCAACGCCGCAAAAACTCACGCCAAACATCAGCATGGCTACGCAAGAGACTGGCCCGCTGAAAGCGGATAGGCCGAGGAAGATCCCCGCAAGTGCCAGCCCTCCACCTGCAAACGTCTTGCGAACGCGAGTCGGGGTTTCTCCAGCCATGATCCAGCGGTCGGAGAGCCAACCGGACAACGTAGCGAAGCAGGCGCCCAGCAGATACGCGGTCCCTCCGATCCTGGCCATCTTGTCCATGGAGAAGTGTCGCTCGCGCACCAGGTAGAAGGGCAGCCACGTGATCAGGAAATAGTTCAGATAATTACCGCAGAACAGCCCGACACATGTTCCCCAAGCCGATCGTAGCCGCAGGAACTCGGGAAGACTCGGGGCGCCTGTCGCGTCCGAGCGATTGGAATCTCGCGCCTTCGGCATCCACCTGATCCAAGGGACAAGCCAAAGCAGGCTGATCAGTCCGAGCACGATAAAGAAGGGGCGCCAGCCCACTCTTGCCATCAACGTGCCGCCCACTAGCATGCCGAATCCGGGCCCCAGCGTCAGTCCGGCCGCGATTACTGAGTTAGCGAGCCCTCGATGCTCTTCCGGGAAGTGAAGAGCGATGATCTTCGAATAGGAGGGATATGCCACTGACTCCCCGATGCCGAGGATCAGGCGCAACACGAGCAACATCGAGAATGCGTGTACGAAGCCCGTCCCGGCGGTTGCGGCGGACCAGAGGAAGAATCCTCCAGCGATGACCCAGTTGACGTTCAACCGGTCCACGAGCCATCCGGATACGGGCTGCAGACACGCATAGGTCCAGAAGAACGCCGAAAGTAGAACGCCCAGCTGCGATGCGGAAATTCCAAGCTCATCCTTCAGCATGGGCGCTGCGATCGAGAGATTGCCACGATCCACATAGTTGATGAAGACGGAGATTCCAAGCAAGACGAGAACCGCCGACAGCTTGCCCGTGAGTTCCTTATGCTCCGGTCCCGTAAAAGTCGGCATGACGATGAGGGCGTGATTTTCTCCGCATCAAAGGACTTTTGCAATTCAATTTGTCGGAGTGGTGTCTGCCAGCGGCAGGTTGACAATGCCAGCGCACAAGCCTAGCATCCTAACTGAGTGAGCTACCTCTTCTTACTCTTTCAGGTCCTCTGAACTAAGTCAGCCCATCTGAAGTCCCTTCCTCTTAGTCGGCAGCAGCCAGAAGTTCCCCATGATTGATTCCAAGGTTAACAAACGACCGCAGCCAAAGATTGTCGTCAGCCCGAAAAGCTCTCCGGGCAACGTGGCGATGATGCCAGGCCCTGTGCCATCACAAGACATGATTAGAGCGCGGGCCTATGAGCTGTATGAAAACCGTGGTCGTGAGCCCGGCCAGGACAAAGAGGATTGGCTTCGCGCCGAGCAGGAGATCCGGGCGTCTGCTGGAAGGCTGGAGGGATAGGTATGGATTGCTTGATCTGCAAGGGACTGGAACGAGCTTTTGAGTCCAGGCATGGCGAGTACATCGAGGCCCGTTCCAGTGCCTATTATCAGGTCAACACCGAGCTTGCGGCCTACAAGAACGTCAACATGGAACGCGCCAAGAACGACCTGGAAGAGCACCAGTTGGTATGCGTCTCCGCCGCTAAAGTGAGATAGTGTGAACCAAGGGTCTCACGAGCATGTCTCGACTAATCAATCACAACGAAAGCTCGACATTTGGCGTGCACTGAAACTTCATGATTCCCGCATGAGGGGCGGTCTGGACTACTGGGTTAGCGCCTTGATTACAACAGTTACGTCGTCAGACGTCAGCCTAACGCAAAGTTGTTCCGGCGGCAGCTTGACAACGGCAGCGCATGTTGAGTTTGAACGGCTAGCAATCTGCGCGATACGCCGGCAAGCACGGCGTCAGTTAGCGGCCCGTGTTGGGCGAAGATTCTCATCGGCATTTCCAAATGTTCTCGGCAACAGTTTACGATACCATCATCGATTAGCTTGTGGTCTTCCAGTTCGGGGGCACGCTACTCACGCCAACGCCGACTTCCGTCGGAGTGATCCCTATTGCTCAGACTCGGCTTTGACTACAACGTAACTTACGGGAGGCGTCTAAGACTATATCCGTTCTAGGAGAACGTCATGAAGAAGAGGATATTCGCGTGCGCGATGACCGCATTGTTGCTTGCAATCGGCAGTTGGGCAGACGACAAAGAAAAGGACGAGGATCGTCTGAAGAACGCCGGCACGGTGCTGACAGAGATTCTGAATATTCCAGACGACATTCCTCAAGATCTCCTCGATAAAGCCGACTGTGTGGTTATTTTTCCATCGGTCCTCAAGGCCGCGTTTGTGGTCGGTGGTAGTTATGGCCGCGGTGCGATGACGTGCCGCAGGGGCGAAAATTTCAACGGTCCCTGGGGCGCGCCCTCAATGATGGCCCTTGAGGGTGGCAGCGTAGGCTTTCAAATCGGCGGGCAAGCGACTGACTTCGTCCTTCTCGTGATGAATGACCGCGGCGCGAATGGAATCTTGAGCAGCAAAGTGAAACTCGGGGCAGATGCGTCGGTAGCGGCTGGCCCAGTCGGTCGTAACGCCTCGGCAGAAACTGATGTCTCGATGCGTGCTGAGATATTGAGCTATTCACGCGCGCGTGGCCTATTTGCAGGCGTTTCGCTCGAGGGTTCGACCATCCGACCTGACAACGACGCAAACAAGAGAATCTATGGGGAGAAAATCACGGCGAAGGATATTGTCATTGCTCACGAGACGCACGTCCCTCCCGCCGCAGAGGGCCTTATCTCGACGCTTACCGCGAAGACGCCGAAGCACAAGTCGCCATAGCAGTTGTTTTAAAAGAGTTTTGCCTGTTGCGATGTTTCGCGAGGCCCTAGCCCTTGGCTGCGGCCGCAATAAGAGGGCGGGGGATTTTGACCCCGATCCCGACCCTATACGTTCCGACCCACAGTTTGCTGAATTGGTGCGGAAAGTCGGGCTGACGCAGTAGGAAAGGACGCCGAGCCCGACCTGCCCCATCCTGAAGGAAGCCAAGGCGGAGTACGCGAAGCTGCAGTGAACCTCATCCCCGGGCCGAATTCATATCGCGCAGGAAGAATCGCCCCACAATGAAGAATGGCTGAATCGGAGTGGGGGTATGCATTCTACGGGACGTGCGCATGAAGCCCTTTGCAGTAGCTCACCCAAGGTATCCCGCCATAACGAATAACATGTCTGTTATCTATAAGTTGCAATCCGACGCTGTGGCACCCAAGCTGCATGTCTAGAGGTCTGGTCTTGGGCGGTACCCGTGCTTCTGGACAAACTTCAATTCGGCTTCTTGCTGTTTGAAACACAGCGAGGATTGATTCGCGTTGAACTTTCTTTCGTGCAACGCATTTATCTGCTCTGGACGTTTCGCAACTTTCGCCGGCTCTCCATCCCACTCCTGAACCCGCGCCAGCGCGCATTGGTCAACTCCCTGTTTCGCCGCAATGCCGGCGTCGTATCACAATTGCACAAGCCGTTGCCCGTGATCGGGGTAGTTGAAGATTTCGCGCCGCCGCCGATGCGGATGGGTGCTTCACCTGTGGAGAAAAAGGAACGGCGGGACAAAGTTGTAGCGCAGCGTGCGGAAAACGCTGCCGACTCGGCTTCCTCCTCCTCGCCCAGAGTTGCCTTGTCCAGGCTGGTAACCACAGTCGGCGCGCTTTCCCTCTGCATCATTTCTGTCGTCGAATGGCATCGAATCCGGGGAATACCCGGCTCCCAAGCCCACAATCAGCCTCAGCAGGTGAACGCAATCACCCTAGCGAATTCTCCACATTCCGCGAAGCCTGCAGCGGCCATTGCCGAGAATCCCATTGCCATCGTGCCATTGCCAGCCAATGCCCAGCCCCTCGCTGCCCCTGAAGCGGCGGTCAAGCGGGCATCGATCGTCGCAGTCATCCCACCTCCGAAGCAAGGGATTCGCGTCCACGATGCGCCTTCGACTCCGAACCTCCCTGATCAAGACAGCGCTATCCAGGCCTCGAGACCACCGTTCCGTTTCGTATATCCGGTCTATCCAGACGCCCGCGCTCGAGGTGTAGTCGCTCTAGCAGCGCGGGTGGATTTTGATGGCACCGTGCGCACCGTGACTATCGTCTATGGCAACCGTGCGCTTGCCGCGGCCTCGGTCCGCGCCATTCGCCAATGGCAGTATCGCCCCTACCTCATAGATGGCCAGCCCGTCGTGACGGAAACCAACATCGTCATTTCATTTCTCTCAAACGACGCGATTTCCATGACCTACCCTCCCAGCATCCCGGCCCGCTAGCCTGGTTTATTCATGTCGGAGCAAACTTACCGGGTTTCTTCTTCTGCCTATCGACCGGCCGCCCCAAGTCAAAGTACGCGAAGCTGCAGTGAGGTCTCGTAAGGACGCAGGTATAATCGCCCCCCATGGATTGGGGTATCCGACAGCGAGTCGAGGCGCTGAGGCGAGAAATAGCCGAAATCCAGAAACTGAATCTAGCGTACTTGCAAACTCCCAGAGCGGACTTTGCGGCAAGGAACGATCACGAGAGACGCGAACAAAGATTGAGGGAAATCATGGACGAACTACAGTCCATGACTGACTGGAAGAAACCCTAAAGGTATCCAAACTTGTCACAACTAATTTCGCCGGGGTTTAAGCTTCCCCATTCCTTGAACAACTTTGAAAATCTGAATGTTGTCTGGTAGGCGGATCTCTGACTCGATTGCGAAAGCTCCGACGCAGGTTCCGAGGATCTCACCGGCTGAGGATTCGCCTACTTAAGGCGTCCAGCACCAAATTGGTGCCCCTGTAGCTCCCTCGAGGACTGCACTAGAGCTCTCACATTGCTATCCGCAAGGACGGTGAAGCCGTGCTCCGCTTGATGAATTCCACGGGCCGCTTGGTGGTCAACAGCTGATTGCGTTCGACCGCAGCCTTGATACTGTGCTCCAGAGTCTCCAATTCCTCCGACCTCATTTTGGACTTCAGTTCCTCGGTCAGAGCCCGAGTACGTTGCCGGAGCTCACGGGAATTTTCCTCCGCCATTCGCAGCCAGTAGTAGGCAGAGCGACCGTTCTTTTCTACGCCGCAGCCCTCGAGATGGGCCAGACCGAGCAGGAATTGAGCCGCAATGAATCCTTCTTCCGCCGCCTTCAGATGTATCGCCAACCCTGGCCGAAAACCACCACCCTGGTGTTATTGGGCCACCGGAGTCCCACGAATCGACGATTGTCCAACCTGCTACGTCCCCTCCTAACTCGCTAACACGCAATGAGGTTAAAAAAATTGCCGCTCGTCGCTCGACACTGGCACTCTGCCTGCATTCTTACAGGCAGACTTTTTTCTCGAGTAAAAGGAGCATCTCCATGCTTTCCCGAACTCCCGTTCTGTCCCTCGCGGCCCTGCTCGCTCTGTTATTCCTCCCAGGCTGCAACAATACTCTGAACCCGCTTTGCGGTAGTGCCAGGCCCGCGCCGTTGATCGGTTCGCTCGCACCGAGCACGATTAGCTTTGATCAAGTGCAGCAGGGTGCTGTGCTCATCGTGAATGGTAGCCAGTTTGTTTCGTCTTCTGAAGTTGTCATCAACGGGACGACCTTGAGTACCACCGTTATGAGCGGCCAGCAGTTGAAAGTCACACTTACCACCGGCGAGATCTCTGGGGCCGGAACGGTGCAAGTGACCGTGCACACTCCGGGCGGGAGTTCGGGAGACCTGGACTGCACAAGCGGTGGCACCAGCAGCGCACTCGTATTGACCATCACCTAAAGCGCGTAGAACCACCGTTAATGGTGGTCCAATAACAGGGTCGAGAATAAACACCCCTTGGAGCACAAAGAGGCCGCTGCCCGACACTTAATCAACATCAAGACCGAGGATTGGATACGGGATCGGTTGGTGTGGTGCCGGACGCGCAAGAACGTGGCGTCATGCAAAACAAATTTCTTGCAGCGTTCTTGATAATGGTTCTGGCAGCCCTTGGCGCTGCGCGGGTGAGCGCCCAGGTCGACGTTTTACCGGGCGTGGCGCGTGTCAGCGTGATCGGGGTTCGCGGTGACGTATCGATCCAGCGCGGCGATTCGGGTGACTGGGCGGCCACCGCGCTGAACCAGCCGGTAGTGGCTGGCGACAAGGTTTCCACCGGCGCAGATTCACGCGCCGAAGTACAACTCGACTACGCCAATATCCTGCGCCTTGCCGACAATTCGCTGGCGACGATCGCGAATCTGACGAACCACGAGATACAGGTTCAGATCGGCCAGGGTCTCGCCGACTACGCCGTGCTGAAGAGGTCTGAGGCAAGCGTCGAAATTGATACCCCGAATGTGGCCGTCCATTCAGCCCGGCACGACGGCGTATATCGCGTCGAAATCAATGCTGACGGCGAGACCCGAGTGATGGTCCGCGTGGGTGAAGCCGAGATTTCTACCCCTCAGGGCAGCACCCGGTTGGAGAAGGGCCAAGCCGCTACGATCCGAGGTACCGCCGATCAGGCGGTCTACAAGATCGACGACGCTCCCGCGGAAGACCGCTGGGATGCGTGGAACGACGAGCGCAACCACGTGATTTACAGGGCGCAGTCTTGGAATCACACCAATCGGTACTACACCGGAAGTGAAGATCTGGATGGTTATGGGCGGTGGGTGAATGTGCCGGATTATGGGCTGGTTTGGCAGCCCGCGGTGGCGGCGGATTGGGTTCCCTATCGCGATGGACGCTGGTTGTGGGAGCCGTACTGGGGTTGGACCTGGGTGTCGTATGAGCCTTGGGGCTGGGCTCCGTATCACTACGGTCGGTGGTTCGTTTACGACGGCTCGTGGGTATGGTGGCCAGGCCCGGTGTATCGGCCTTATCGACCAATCTGGGCGCCGGCTTACGTGTCCTTCTTTGGCTTTCGTGGCAACGGGGGAGTTTCCGTCGGCTTCGGCTCAGTCGGCTGGCTCCCGTGCGGACCTGGGGATCCTTTCTTCCCGTGGTACGGCGAATACCGTTCGCGCTTTAACGTGGTCAACGTCACCAAGGCCACGAACATCACCAACCTCCGGAACGTCAGGGGATTTCCGCCGCTGCGCGCCAGCACTGGCGCTTCTAACCTGCACATGCTTTCCAACGAGCGGATGATCCGCGGGGTTTCGACCGTCCCGGCGAATCGCTTCGGCACCGGACGCGTAACCGCCCTTCCGGCAACGCACGAAATGCTCCGCGATCGACGCCTAGTGGCTGGCAACCTGCCGATCTTGCCCACGAGGGAGAACCTGTCGGCCACGAATCGTCCGGCCAGCCTCTCCACCATCCGTAGCGGGCAGCCGCAACGTTTCTTTGAGAAGGCTCGGCCAGCAGCTGCCCAGCCTTTCGACACGCAAGCGGCACAACTGCAGCAGGCCATTCAGCGCGACGGTAAGTTCACGCCGATCCGTGCGGCGGCGGACGCTGAGACACAAAAACCCAGTCCAATTCTTGCTTACCGCAGCACCCCGGAAAACCCAAGCGCTGCGGTGCACCAACGGGGCAAGAGAATGCACGTGCCTACCAAGGTGGGCACAGCGGAAGTCAGGGACCCAGTGCAGTCTGAGACAACGATGCGCTTCCCGTCCAAGATCAGCACGGCTGAAGTCAACCGTCGCACGTCCGGAGAAAGCGGTGGCCGGGGTAGTCTGAGCTCCGCTATGACTGCGGAAACTCCCCACCGGTCCAGCGTTCCGGTAGCCCCCGAGCGCGGATGGCAGCAGTCCGGTTCTTTGATCGCGAAGAGCCAGCCGCCTCAGAACTCGCAGCGAAACGTTCCTAAGCCGCCTTCGCCGGCACGGCGGGCCGAGCAGCTGAACAATATTAGACCGGCAGCATCGGATCAGTCGGGGTGGCATCGGTTCGGGGACGGCGTGCAAGGTGGAGGTCGCAACGTATCGCCCGCTGCGCAACCGGAGAACCGTGGCTTCGGAAACGGGAGCGTGCCCCGGCCTGAGCCGAGGTCTGGGATGGCCAACACTTCTCCCACGAAAGAAGCGTCACCGAATCGTGGCGAGGGCTGGCACAAGTTCACGCCTCAGTCTCGCTTGGCGACGCCGGAGCCGAATCGTGGCGGAAGTGAGCACTGGAACCGTTTCCCCACCGGGAGCGGAAGCAACGGAATGGGAAGCCCCCGAGAAATGACTAAGGGCGCAGGTCCCCTCCGCCACTGGATTTGAGGCGGCCCGTCGCTTGTAATCTGCTTGAGGTAGCCTTTGGCGTGCTGCTATTGACAGTGCATTCGCTCGATGAGAGACTGCCATCGCTTGGCCGCGCAACTGGTTCGGCCCGCTCGTTCTGCCAACGCCCGCCCAGCAGTGCAGCCACAGGATCGCAGTACCCGTTATGAGTTCCTATTCCAACCTCGATCGCGAATCTTTCCAGCAGCTTTTGGCCAGTGCATTTGCGGTGCAGCAGAGTCAGATGGATAGTCAGTCACTCTCTGCCATTGTCGAAGTCCAACGCTTGATCGCGAAGGGGGAGCTCGACGTGGATGGGGCTATGCGTTTTATCGTCGACTGTGCGCGAAACGTAGCCAACGCCACTGGAGTTGCCAGCTGTCTGTTGAAAGAAGATCAACTGGTTTACCAGGCCGGAAGCGGGAGTGCTGCCCCTTATGTAGGTCGACACATGATGGCCACACTGAGTGCCCCCGAGCATCGCAAAGCGAGTAGCGAGATTCTGCGTGTCGAGAATGCCCAGACCGACGCGCGAGTTGAAGCGGCAATTTGCCGGCAGTTCGGAGCCAAGGCTCTCCTAATCTTGCCGATTTATCACCAACGTGCCGTGGCGGGAGTGCTGGAAGTCCTTTTTAGCGAAGCGCACGTCTTTCAGGATCGCGAGGTGCGCACGTATCGCTTGATGGCCGGACTAATTGGAGAGGCGATGTCCCATGCCGCCCAGCTTGCCCAGACAAAAACCTCGACAATGGAACTACCGACCACTCCGCACGCCATTGAGCAGGTTGCAGCTCAGAGCGAGAAGTTTCGCTACGACGTTGGATCTTTGCCGAGCCCGGCAAACAAGCATGCGATCGACCAGTGTCGTGGAGCCGCCATGGCAGGGGCCAGGAAGTTGCCGACACCTAAGCAGTCCGCCGCCCCGGCGACAATGCTCCTGCAGGAAGCGGAGCGCGTTCCCTGGCACAAGAGTTGGGGAATCGTGACCCTGGCAGCAATTGTTACCGTGCTTGCGTTAACTTGCTGGATTGCCTATAGGGGTCGCCAACCGGCTTGGCCCTTGGGATCTTCAGCGCTACAGAGATCGACTGCCATCGAGCAACCGGTGCCCTTCCTACCTGCGAAGGCGGCGTCAGCGAAGGACACGGCCAACCTCCAGATTGCGCCGGCTCCAGTGAAAGAGGCCCGCGTTGCTGGCATGTTCCGGCGAGTGCGGGTTGGAGAGAATGAAGTCGACTACGTCGCAGAAGATGTGACCGTGCGCTATTTCACGCCCAAACCCGCAACGCATCGAGTTCGGGTCGGAACGAATGAAGTCGCTTACATCGGAGAAGATGTGACGGTGCGCTATTTTACGCCCGAAACGCGCTCGTCGTCAGTGCCTGCGAACTCGGTTCCTTCAAAACCGGCCCAGCGGTAGTGCGAGATGGTTTGACCGATCACTGGAGCAGAATCCTACGTCTGCGAAACGGTCGAGTCAATGAAAGCCGGGCAGTTGAGAATGCCCCAACAGGATAGTTGGCGAAAAATCGCGTCTCTGACAATGTCGGCGGTGTCAAGCAATTTTCGGTCACACTTCAGCATGCACTCGTAGAAGAGCGCCATTTCGCTCTCGATGAGAATTGCCGTTCCAACCAAAGCTCGCTCGCAATCAAAGTTCAGGTCAGAACGCTCGGTCCGACCCATGCATCTCTTCGGTCTCAATTAACGGTTAGGGCCAGCCCTGGGCTCCGTCTTTCCACTCAGCGGCGTGGACGAGTTGCGGAGGCGCATTTGCCGCCTGTGAAACCCCGGTGGATGGCGAGGGCGCAGTCGAATGAGCCGAAGCTGGCTTTTGATGGTCCCTGGGGTGTTCCAGTTCTAGCATTCGTTCTCTGATCGCCTCACGCGCCAAGACAAACCGCACTCGCATTTTCTGTATATCCAATTCCACTAGAGCAATTATGTCTGGGTCTGCCCACTTTTCGCGTTGGCTGGTAAACATGGGACACTCTCGCACTGCGAAGAAGATTCCAACAATACAAACCCGCACCCTGACGAGTCTGTTCAATATTGATCACTCACCCGAGCATTTCCAGCCTCGACAGCTCACGCCCTTTTCTGTTTCAGAAGTTCGAAGGTGTCCTTCAGGCGGATGATGGGCCCGCTTGCTCAACAGCCACTTATCGCTTTACCGAAGCCAAAATGTAGTCAGTCAGTATCTTTTTCGTCCGCACATCCATGGCGGGTTGTCCACCTTCCGAGCCGGCCTTGGCGGCTGACGGCCTAGCCTTGATCCCAATGTAGACTGCGTTATAGGCGGTATCGCCCAAGTTCTCCACCCGGTGCTTGAGCGGCGGGAACCATCTGGACTCGCCAGCTTTGGCGTATACCTCCCGTTTATTCCCGTTCTGATCGGTGAACCTGAGGTGTCCTTCTGTGAGAACGACAACTACACCCCCCGGATGGTCGTGCAGAGCCGATTTCTCGTGCGGGCCATAGTGGACATCCACTACCTGTACCCAGTCGTTCTCAAAGGCTAATTTGTAGTGTTTCGACTCAACCTTTGTGGGGTCTTGTGCCACATCCGAATTAAGAGCAAGACAGACCAGCGCCACCGCCCAGAATAGCTTGGAAAACATGGCTCCTCCTCACGCGAGCTTAAGGGTTGTGCACGTAACTGGCGCAACGCTACTCCCCGGCCCAAAAACCTGTCAAGAATGGAAACGGGAATCGGATCAAAGTGATTAGTGGAAGAACTACGCTCCGAAAGCTCATACGCGCTCCTTGGCAATTGATCCACGGGCAGCTAATTCAAAGAGGTGAGGGTACATGGCCGCCCCCACGCTGGATCGATGACAAGCGGACACGAATAGGCGCTCGTGTGGAAATCGTTTGCTGATTTATTCCTAAACAGAGGCCGCGTCTCTGGGCCAGTGGTCACGCGACACGCCCAAAGAACGACTTCAGACCGGCCAGCTCGCAATCACACGGTTCCCGAGTACTGGTGGAATCGCAATTTTTCAACAGTGACGTCTGGTTCTGCGTTGTGGCTCTTGGCGACCACCGCACATCAAGATGTGACCCAGGTCACTGAAATGACGCGCTCGTAGGCTGATTAAGCGGTTCTTTGATCCACAAGCCGAATTCTTGTTCGTCGACGAAAAGGACTTGCTGGGGCAGGTGAATCGACAAGACGCTATTCCTTTTGATGCGCCCAAGATCGAAGCCATAAAGCTCAACCATCGTGGCCTGCGGTGCACCTTCGAGGCCGTTATAGACTGTTTGCTGAGCCGTGCGGTACTGTTCTGCTGCAAGGTTCCTGAGCCGGTTCTTATAGCCTGCGCGGCAGTAGCAGGGCTGGCCCTCCGGAATACCTGAAAGCTGCGCGAGATTATCTGAGATGGAGGGGAGCATTGGGAAAAGTGTGTGGTCTTGGTCTTGTCTTGGTACTGATTGCGGCATTCACCATACAAGTCTGTGCTCAGAAGCACTCGCCTCCTCCGAGCGAAGCTCCGCTCGTTTTGACTGGAGCGATCCCTTTGCCGAACGTGAAAGGGCGCATTGATCATTTTGGATTCGATCCTGCGCACAACCGGCTTTTTGTTTCTGCGCTGGGAAATAATACGGAAGAGATTATTGGCATCAGTGCCCAGACAGTGATGCACACCATTTCTGGAGTGCCGACCCCGCAAGGCGTCGTGTATTCGCCGGAGACGAACAAGCTATTTGTGGGAAGCGACGAGGGAAAGCTGTACGTCTACGATGGGACCACCTTCGATCTGATCACATCCATCGACTTTGGGGATGACGTCGATAACCTTCGCTATGATGCAGCGGAGAAGCGAGTTTACGTCGGCTACGGGGACGAAAAGACCGGTGCAATCGGGATGGTCGATGCTGCGACCAATAAGCGGCTCGACGACGAATTCAAACTGGGAGCGCATCCGGAATCTTTCCAGCTGGCAGCGTCAGGCCCAAACATATATGTGAACTTGCCGGACTTGAAGCAGATCGCCGTCGTCAATCGCAGCACGCACTCCATCGCCCGCTGGCCTTTAACCTTCGAGAGCAATTTTCCAATGGCGTTGGATGAGCCGGATCATCGGCTGTTCGTCGCCACACGGACACCGCCACAACTAGCTGTGTTTGACACCAACTCTGGCCGCTTGGTTGCTACGCTCCCGGTTGTTCAAGATGCGGACGATCTGTATTACGACTCCGCCCGCAAGCGCGTGTATGTCCCCGGCGGAGAAGGATACATCAGTGTGTTCCAGCAGGACGATGCCGATCATTACAAGCTTCTTGCCAAAGTCCATACCGCCATAGGCGCACGCACCGCCGGGTATTTCGGAAAGGGCAGGAAAGGCTTCGACCGTTTCTACCTTGCTGTTCCCGCTCGCGCCGACCATGGCGCCGAAGTTTGGATCTATACGATACAGGACTAGGGTGGGCGACGAAGGAGAGGCAGCGCGGAGGATCATTTTGTTCGGCTCTCCTCCATGTTCCGGTTCCCGAGGAAGCGGCGGTTGTTTTCTCCAGCTGGCGGAATTTTGCCGGCTGCCAGCGGTATGCTTACCCTGTACGCATCGGTACGGTGAGCGTTGATGCCGGGAATCCAACAGTCCCTCGACTCACATTGAAGCTGATGGCAGTTCCGAAAAACACAATGCCGACGTCTACGTGGTTGTGGCTCTCGATCACGTGGAATCGCAAGTCTTGCGCGGAGAAAATGGCAGCCGGCACCTGACACACGTTTCGGTTGTGCAAAGCCTCACAAGAATCGGCGAGCTAGAAAAAGGACAGAGCTTGGGTCGAGATATTCAGGTGAAGCTCAAGCCTGGAACAGATCCTACGAATCTCGGGGTGATTGCTTTCGCGCAGGAGTTTGGCCCTGGTAAAGTACTTGGAACTCACGGGCGCGACCGACCACCTGATTGCCAAAATGATTCCGAGCTATCGCTTTAATTTCTGACCGAGAATAGGAACGAACGCCAAGGTGTCGGAGTCATTGCGCTTACTTCATGTCGTCCTTCTTGGTCTCAGTTGCAGTGGGCATCCTCACTTCTGTGATGTGAATTGAATTTTTGTCCGCGTAGATGTAAGCCTTTGCGTGCACGTAGTGTCCTTCATAACTCTTAAGGATCTCTGGATTGTCCACATTCCAAGCTCTTTGGTCGGTTACTAACCTCAATTTGTCGCCATCTTCCTGAATTGTACCCATGATGGTTGTCAGCCGAGCCGCCGGGGCCGCCTGAGTCTTCCGTGGCGCCTGATTGGGAGTGTCCTCGGAGAGCGCGACGACGCTCAGGCCAAGGCACAGAGAGAGAATGGCCAATAAAAAGGTTTTCATGGAAGGACTTCCGCTCCTGTATGTCTCGGCACTTTGTATGCCGGGAAGGCGGAGTTAACCGCCCTCCCGTGCGACTTGCTTACGCACCTTTAGACTGCTACAGGAACGTTGTGGAAGGTCGAGGTGACAGTTTCAAACGTCTGAACCTTGGGCGTTCCATCGATCATTCTTGCAAGGGTCTTCAACACTTCTGGGTAGGCATTGGTGTTGTATGCTTCCGCATTGGCTCTGCTTTCCCACAGACTGATTGCGGTCACGTCCACGCTGCCCGGATTTGACAATGTGATTTCGTCCTTAAACCCATACTGTTTACGAAGCAAAGGAAGGACCTCCTTCTCGAAAGTTCGCGTGTAATCGGAAAGCATATTGGATTTCAGATGGATTGAGACATTGCGTGCAAACATGGCAACCTCCTAGGTTGGAGTTGCTAAGAAGGACAACTTCAGATGGGCTGACTTAGTTCAGGGAACCTGAAAGAGGAGAAGGTGGTAACCACCTCAACTCCAACCTAGTCTTATGCGGCGGGAATGTCAAGCAGCGCGCCACTTTCCCCGGTTCGGCGTTTTGGCCCGGAGATGTCGAGGCGCACCGCGCAGAGTTCACCAATCAAGCTTGCCGCCCAAAAGTAAATGTTTTGCTCCCTCACCAACTTGCGCATTCGTTGCATTCGGGCAGTTCGTTCTTCCGGTTCCATCTCGAGGGCGGCCCGAATGGCGTCAGCGGTATGCTCGATGTCATACGGATTCACCAGCACGGCATCTAACAGCTCACGAGCGGCGCCCGTGAAGCGGCTAAGGATGAGCACTCCCTGTTCGTCGTGACGAGCGGCGATGAACTCTTTGGCAACCAGGTTCATTCCATCATGCAAAGACGTCACCAAGCAGAGGTCGGCAGCTCGGTAGTAGCGTGAGATCTCCTTATGACTGCAATGTCGCTCCAGGAAAATGATGGGTTTCCACTTCCCGGTCTGAAAGCGCCAATTGATTCGCTCCGATTCGGCCTCCACATCGGCTAACAAGTCGTGATAGCGCTTGATATGGGTGCGACTGGGTGAGCCAATTTGCACAAAAGTGAACTTGCCTTGATACATTGGGTTTCTCTCCAGCATCCGTTCGATGGCGAGGAGCCGTTCCAGTATTCCCTTGGTATAGTCGACACGATCTACTCCGACCCCAAGAAACAAGGCCTCAATTCCCAACTCCCGCAGCAAAGCGCCTCGTTCCACGTAGGTGGAATCGTCCGGCCCGACGCTGGGCGGCTCAGGGAACTCAACGCTGATAGGGAATGGTTTCACGATGGTGCGATGCCCCTCACGATTGACGGCGAAGTGCTCCCAGTCAATGCGAGACTCCAGGGTGCGGTCCACGGTCTGTAGGAAGTTCGTGCAATGCGATTGAATGTGGAAGCCGATTAGGTCAGCACCCAACAGCCCATCCAATAACTCGCGCTGCCACGGACAGATGCCAAAGCTTTCCGAACTGGGCCACGGAATGTGCCAAAAGATGGCAACACGTGCATCGGGACGCCGTTTCTTGATCAGGCGCGGCAACAAGGCAAAGTGGTAGTCCTGCACGAGAAGCACTGGCTGCTCGGTATGGGCCATCTCTTCCAGCACCGCTTCCGCAAACTTCATGTTCGCCTTCTGGTAGTGCTCCCAATCCGAACCTCGGAAAGTGGGCCGGGTATGAGCAATGTGACAAAGCGGCCAGATTCCTTCGTTGGCAAACCCATAGTAGTAGCCCTCCTCTTCCTCCTTTGTGAGCCACACCCGGCGCAGTGTGTACTTCGGCTCTTCGGGCGGAACACGCAGGCGGTCATGCCCATCGACCATCTCGCGGTCGGCGTCGCCACTGCCGTGGGCCACCCAAGTTCCGTCACAGGCACACAACACTGGTTGCAGGGCGGTGACCAGGCCACTCGCCGGAACGATCGCTTGCACTGCCTTGCCCTGACGAACATGGCTGTAAGGTTCCCGGTTGGAGACGACGAAAAGCTGACTGTCGCCTAATTTGCTGCGCACATGCACGGACAACCGGTCTGCAGTCCAAGACGATTCCCCAGCTTCTCGCAGCTGGGCTTCTCTTTCAGCCGCCGAACGCGCCGCGGTGAGGCTCTGCGCAATGCTCGTCATCTCCCTGGCTAGCGGCCGCAGCAAATCAGAGTCCGAGATGGCGGCCGAGGAGGCGTCGGCCTTCCCAGTCCGCAAGGCCCGCATCCACTGTGCTGCCCGCGCGATGGGCCCAGCGATGCTCCAGCGCACAATAAGAACGGTGATCAGCACAATCAAAAAGACTTGCGCCAGCACACGCAAGAAGGTGTCGCGCCACACGCGCGCGCTTTGCCTATCGATGTAGCTGGCATCATGAACGATGACTAACTCGCCGATGAGTTCAGCGTCCCGGTGCAAGGGCAGCACGTAAACATGCAGGCGCCCGGTCGAGGCGCGCACAAACTCACTCTGTTCTTGGTTCTGTGCGATCGCCTGGGCGACCGCAGATGGTTGCGTTTGCATCCGCTGGGCCAACCCCGCGGACTGGGCGATGGGTTCTAACTTTGTGTCAAGGATGGCGACTCCGGCCAAGCGTTCTCGGTTGCTGAAGCGCTCAACAATTCCCTGAAGTTTCTTGATTGACCCCTTCTCCAGGAGAGGATCGATATTTCCTGCTAGGCTCTCGGCCAGCACAGCTGCCCTGCGCTCCAAGTCCGCCTGCAGGCTGCGCCTCTCCGCGCGCACCTGATAGTAAGAGGAGAGCAGAGAGACCAGAGTGATTGCCAGGATCAGAGACAGGATTAGGCGAACACTGAGCAGTCTCACTCATGAACTCCTGTGGTGCTTGCCCAAACGCGCGGTCACCGCTTCTGTCTGGTCCATTTTCGATTCCAGGGAGAAACCACGTTTTCCACTAGCTGCCAAAGACGTATAGGGAGCGCCGCAAGTTTGCATACTTTCGAGGGTGCCTAGGGGCACACTATCCTGCACGATTGTGTCCCTGACTCCTCTTTCCGCTCATCCGTGGGAGACCAATAAGCTGCGAACCTTTAGGGCCAGCCCTGGGCTCCGTCCTTCCACTCAGCGGCGTGGACGGGTTCCGGAGAAACATTTACCACCTGTGAAACCTGGATGGGCGGCGAGGGCGCAGTCGAACGGGCCGAAGACGGCATATTATCATTGCTGCCCTCATTCTCGTTTGACAGAAGAGAGGCTACTACGCGCAATGCCTCAACTTCTATTTCCAGCCGCGACAGCTCACGCTCTTTCTGTCTCAGAAGTTCGTAAATGTCCTTCATGTGGAGACCCCAAAGTAAACTTCCTCCAGAAATCTAGAGCACCCCGTCTTACAGGAGGAAAGAGGGTCCCATACTTGAATGAGACCCCATTTCCGGCAGCCGCTCGCAACCCTTATTGGATCGAGCTGGCAACGGAAGAAAAGGCGTTATTCGCGTTCGACCCGACCAAGCGAATCGTGCCGACAACCAGGACCAAGATCACGGCCAGCATTACGGCATATTCCGCGCATCACAACCCCGGTCATAGTGCGAGCTTTTCCTCTGCCCAGTTCCTGATTCAAACGATACGTGATTTCCGAGGGGAACAACGGTTCCGTGGCCTCACCAAGAATCCGCACAATGTGCTCTTCGTAAGTTAGCAAGGCACTCACGCGGCCCGCTTCTGCTCTCCGCACTTGCGGCAGGAACATCTGAAATCTGGGTCTTCGGGAATCACTGTGTGGCCACACTGTTCGCAGATAAACCAGAGTGGCCGCCGCAGCATTGGTCTGAACTGGTCACCCAAAACACAGTACGGGCAGCGAACGATAGGCTCAGGCATGGAACGCTCCTACCCCTACGCTATCGCTGGGATTATCTTATGGCAAGTGTTCGCCCGGATTGTTGGAGCTAGGCGCAGAGGAGGCGTTTACCTGAAAAGCCGGGGAGAAAAGACCTGATACCGCGACATGGTTCACCCTAGACGATTCTCACGCCGCAACCACTCCGCCGTCGCCGAGCGTCAAAGTATTCGGTACGCGACGGAGCCGATGCTATGACGCATGTGATGACCAAACCGTGCCCAATCTGCAAACGACAACTAACTAAGCGCCAGCCTACCGACACCGTGCAATGCGCCTGCGGCAAACATGTTTGGCAGGGCTTGACTCCTGCTAAATGGAAAGAGCATGGCCGCGGCAAAGAGCCAGCACCAGATTTTTCGCTATGGATGCACTTTCCCATTGTGGCCATTACTCTTGCTGGGGTCTGGCCCTTGGCCATGGTCGTTGCCATACAGTCCATCCATTACAAGGGCGTTTGTTCTTATCCGGCCCATCTGTTCGTAGAGGTACTGGCGAAGATCGGCTACGTCGAGAATGCGACTTCCATTCCTCAGGTGCGCATAAATCAGGTCATCCCTGAGGCTTTCCAGCACAGATAGCGCGATTTGTCTTTCGTTCGTGTCCATACATCACTCCACTGCGAACAACGTTTGAGCAGTATGGTGCTTCCTTAGTCAGACTTAATCTGTGCAATTCTGACCACTCGGGGGTGGGTGTTTATAAGATAGGTTCTGGTGGCGGAGTGTGCCCGCTGTGGTGCTTCTGCGCTTCGGGCGTCCACTGTGCATCTCACCTGTTCTGCTTGGCTCTCACCTTGGCCCAGCGTGCTCTCTGGGCGGCTGCGATCTTCGCTCGGGCCTTTGCGGACAGCTTGCGGCGTTTTGGTTTAGTGTAAACGCCGACGAATGCAGCCAGTGCAGCATTCAGCCGCGTCAATTCTGACTCGACCCGATCACGCTCTTTTTTTAACTGCTTTACGATTCCAGACAAGTTCGCCATTGTTCGTCCCCCCTCAGTTTTTCACTCCCCCAAAAGGCAAGCAGTCTAGCACGTCGGAGCCATTCCCACGGTGCAAATCATAACGTAGGGTGGACGTGAACCATCACTGACCTGAATCTCCCCTGCTGGATAGTCCCGACGGAGGAGAAACATGACCATCACCCTAACTCTCTGGCTGCTGTGGAAAGCGTATCCGAGCGTCGCAATCTGTGCTGCATTCTGGCTCAGTGTGATCTGGATGATTCGTTCCAAGAATCTCATTCGCCACTCGACCGGGTTAGTCGTTCTGCTGGGGGTGGTTCTGAACGCGACCGTTACCGAGTTGAATGGGGGTGTGATGCCCGTGGTTGGTATGCCGCTGCATTTCCAAGCGGCATCACCTATCTGGCAGGAGGCGCGGACAAGCAACCACTGGCTCTTTCTGGCAGACCATGCATCCCTCCATTTCTTCAGCATTGGCGATTTTATATTGATGGTCGGCGCTTCTATGTTCTTACTCAACAAGCTGTGCCAGAAAATCGCAAAGCAGCAGTAACCTCTCACTCACAAAATCTCGCCGTGAATCGTAAACACGTACAACGCTTTGCGGCTTTAGACGGAACGGCTACCGTGAGATTGCAGTGTTAGAAAGCGGTCATTTCTGGCTCACGACCAGATCACACGAAATCCCGTACAGCGTGCGGCCCGGAAACAAATGGAACTTTGAACCGCTTTATTCTTCTACTGAACCGTACTCGCTACTGATGAGAAAACATTGTTTGTATTCGAGCCGACCAAGCGGACTGTGCCCACCACGATTACCAAAATCACAGCCAGCATGACGGCGTATTCCGCGATGTCCTGACCTGCATCATCGCGCCAGAGTTGGAGGGGGAGGTTGCTCATGGCGTTCGTTCCTTTGCTCGGGAAGTTGGGACGAGGTAACGTTTACTGCCCCGGACGAAGTTCGGCAAGGTTACCAAAGTAGCGATGCGCGACTTTGGAATTCCCTCTCCCCGGCATTGTCGTCAATTTTCCGCTGGGGGCCCTGGCGCATTTACAGCTGGGCAGAGCTTATGCGTTAACCGGTGGTCGATGATCTTCTGGAACTCCTCCGCCGCCTGCTGTCCTTGATCTGCCTCCGGGTGAGCTAATCACATTGCTTCTTACACGACGATCACGCGGGGCAAGCGGCTGCTCCTGCTGATTGGGGAGAAGAAGGCGTTGGGCATCGACGGGCGGTCGGCGTTGGCGTGAGTAGCGTGCCCCGAGCAGGAAGACCGCCAGCTAATCGATGGTGGTATCGTAAACCGTTGCCGAGAACATTTGGAAATGCCGTCAACATTTATATGAGAATCGGTTGATCGGAGGAAGCTTTATGCTTGCGGACTTCGCAGTAGTTCCTATGGGCGTCACAGATGGCGTTAAAAAGCTGGTAGCCGAAGCCCTGAAAATTGTCGACGAATCGGGCCTTTCCTACAAGTTGGGAGCCATGCACACCACCATCGAAGGAGATTCAGATCGCGTCATGGATGTAATTCTCCGCTGTCACCGCCGCATGCTGGAGTTGGCGCCGCGCGTGCTCACCAGCATCACCATCGACGATCGCAGAGGCGCAACCGGCCGCCTTGAAGGCAAGGTCAGAGATGTAGAACAGGTACTCGGCAAGCCACTCTCGCGTGTCTGAGAACAATGTTTGCCATGGGAGACGAATGAACCTTGCGTGACGCCCGTGGGAGTGCGGTGCTTCGAAAATGGTCGGGCACCCACAGTTTCACCTGGCCTGCGAGCGTGCCTGTTGCACCATTTCCACCAACACTTTCCGAGTTTCAGCCGGATTGCTTGCCTCTCTCAGGAACGCGATTCGGGCACCACGCAAGCCATCCGGGGTCTTCAGGCGGACATGAAAACCGAGGCGATCGACTGCAGTCATCGTTGCTTCCGTTGACTCAATGCGAGCAAATGTCCGGGCAAGCAAGACGAGCGCATCCTTGTGGTCGGCGTTCATGTGCTGAATGATATCGGCCGTTGAGTCAGCAAGGGGATCTGGTTGACTGCGGGCATAATCGGATGCAGATACCCAGCCCATCACCCCGAAGCCGCCCACGTAGTACACATCAATGACGTCCATGCGGTAGAACGAAAAGTCTTCAAAATTTACCCAATACTCGCTGCTGGCGTGACGCTCCAGGTACAGCTTGCGCACCTCAGCCAACTCGGTGTTCGGTACCGGAAGAACATTTCCTACTAGGGTGACCCTCGATGCGCTGAGCGGTTCGCCGTCGGAGTCTTCCTGGGTAACAAGCAAGCTGGCGCGGGGGTCGGCCTGCAAGTTCTGCGTATGCATAGCCATGGTGCTGATCAGGAAGATAGGATGGCCGTGATCGTCCAACCCGTAAGGCATTACGGACCCAAATGGGAATCCTGGCTGTTTACGCGACAGGGTAGAGAGACTGCCGACGCGGCCCAGATAGACTAATGTGCGCGCACGTTCGGCGAACGTGGGCTCGGGGACTGGAGGCTGGTCACTCGCAGGTCCAGGCCCCGCATGTTTTCTGCCGGATGAGGTTGTCATTTGTGGTCTGCTCTCCTAGGTTTCTTCGTCCGGTGGTCCTCCAGCTCCGGCCAAGTCCTGCGGCTTGATCTTCTCGACGTTGAATTTTGCCGCGCGCTCTCGCATGGTCTTGAGTACCTCTTCAAGTGGAGCCGGTTCGCCCTTAATCCAACGCAGCGGGTTGATGCGAGCCACCACGAACGAGCGCAGGTATGGGCTGACGAGACCACGTTCTTTCAGCTTCTTCACCGCTGCCGCAACCCTCTCCTCGAGGTCGAGCACCATCGTGGCCCGTTTCTCGTGATCCTTCAGAGCAGCGCGCAGCGGTTCATCGGTAAAGACCTCCAACCGCCGTAGAAGCGGATGGTAGGCGCCACCGCCAAAGCGTGGGACGCGTTCATAGCAGACGCCAAGAGTGACTAGGGCGGCTTGGTCGAGGTAGAACGCGAACTGGGACTCGGGACGCGTCGCATCTTCGTCCACGAGACCCCGGTATATGCGGATGACTTCCAACGAGCGTTCTTTGAGGTTATGTGCTTTCTCCGTGTTCAGAGCCAAGATCTGCCACGCAACCTCGCGCTCCCCGACGACCAGAGCCGTGATGGACTTTGCCCCGAGGCGCCGCATGGCCTCGAGGCGATGCCGGCCGTTTGGGGTCCAGAAACCGCCAGCGGGTGCGACGACCGCGATGACAGGGTCGAGAAAGCGCCCGGTCTTGCTAATGACGTCGGCCAGCCGTTTGTGGTGAGCGTCGGAGAGATCGCGTTGAAACGGCGTGGGCTCGATCTTGTCGATGGGAAGAATCGAGAGCAGCGTCGGATGACCGCCCAGTGGCTCCTTATACATGCCCACCACACAGCCCCCAGCCTTCTCAATGGCTTCCGCGGCGTCCGCGGCAGATCCTTCTGGTTGTCCTAACCGGCACTCTGCCGGCTCGAAGCCCTTGGTACCGGGCTTAGCTTTGCGAGGAAGCCGTCGGGCAGGTGCGCTCTTGGCCATCGTAGAGAACTCTATCTCATCTGCAGGGGAACTGCGCAAGGTCACCGCCGGCATGGATTAGCTGACGGGAATGGCTGGTAAGGGTCTGACTGAGCGCCAGTTTCTGGAACTCATCAGGCTTTCAATGGAACTCTTCGATGGAATCCAGCATCACATCGTCAATGAAGAAGATCAATTGTTACGCCCCGCCGATCTGCATCTGTCCTTGGTTGAACACGACTGCTTGGCAACCAAGATGGGAGCCTCGAATTCGGTTCAAGACCGATAAGTATAGCCGGTCTGGGCGGCAGCGACTCTGCGACAAAAATTGAAATGTGTTCCTTTTTGGCCGGAAGCGTTTTTTCCTTGTGTCTAAGATATCGTCTTGGATCACCCGCTGTTGATCCGAAGACCAGGAGAAAAGAAACGGCCACTCTGAAAGCCGAGAAGTGTGCACATCTCGTGTTCGTCTGTGACAACGAGCAAGTAGTGCTGCACCCAGTGCGAGACTGAGACGCCGAACATCGATTGTTCGTGCGTATGCCCCGGCTGCAAGGACAAAACGTCCCAAAAGAAATGTATTCAGCAGTTGGTGAACCTTCGTCGTGAGAAAGGTCAAGAGCGAAATGCCGCTTGTGCTGACAGTTGGGCATTCGACCCGCACATGGAAAGACTTCCTCGCACTTCTGCGGGCGCACCGCGTCAAGCGCGTCATCGACGTACGCAGTGTCCCCCGATCGAGACACAACCCTCAGTTCAACAGGGAGACGCTGACGAAGAAGCTAAGAGCCGCGAGGATCGGCTACGTGCATTTGCGAAAGCTCGGAGGCTTGCGCCATGCACGCCGCGATTCGCCGAATATGGGCTGGCGCAATCCCTCATTTCGTGGTTTTGCCGATTATATGCAGACCTCCGAATTCGAGGCAGGATTGCACCGGTTGATGAAATTGGCCCGGCAAAAGCGGAGCGCGATCATGTGTGCAGAAGCGGTTCCATGGCGTTGCCACCGTTCGCTCATTGCCGATGCGCTTGCGGTACGCGGGATTCGGGTTGACGACATTATGAGCATGAAACGTTCCCAGGTTCATTCGCTCATTGCTTTTGCACGTGTCCGAGGTCATCGCATCACCTACCCCGTAGGAGATGGCAGCGGCCGGCGAACCAGGTGACAAGGCGGAGGTGGCGTCGTCGGGTAGATAGTAATCCCTGTTAGTTTTCGAGCGGGATTACGGGAAACCGACAAACCAAGGTTTGAGAATGTTGATGCAATGATGCTTCTTGATTATCCATTGTGGCTGCGGGCGACGCACTTCTTCAACTTTCTTTTCCTGTCGCTTCTCGTTCGGAGCGGTCTCGAGATCTTGAGTGCACATCCGAGACTCTACTGGAACGATCACTGCACACCGGGCAGCGAATGGCTCAAGTTCACGAAGAAGCAGCGACCTGAGGACCGGCTCTGGACGGCGAGTGACGAGGAAAGCTCATTCCCGTCCGCGATCGCCCTGCCAGGACACGAAAATCTCGGTTTGGGACGGCACTGGCACTTTCTTGCGGATTTCGCGTGGCTGCTGACGGGTTTGGTATACGTCGTGATGCTCTTCGTTACGCCGGAGTGGCGACGACTGATTCCGACTTCCTGGCAGATTGTGCCGGACGCATGGCACGCCATGCTTAGCTATCTAAGCTTTCACGTCGTGGAAACACCGGGAGGATATAACGCATTACAACAGTTGAGCTACGCCGCGGTCGTATTCTTGCTCGCACCGTTCAGCATTGCGACGGGAGTAGCGATGTCCCCAGCCGTTGCCGCTCGTTTCCCTTGGTATATCAAAATCTTTCACGGGCGGCAGAGCGCCCGGAGCCTGCATTTCATGGCTCTTTGCACGTTCATCGTATTCTTCCTCGGCCACGTCACCGTAGTGGCTGTTCACGGCTTCCGGAGCGGGTTGGCACTGATTGTCCTGGGGGAGACGCACAATCCGGATCTGAACCGTGCCCTGACGATCTGGCTAACCGGGTTGGCCGGCGTTGTGGTCATCCATGTTGTAACAACCATGTGTTCGCGACGCCGTCCGCACTTTGTCCAGAAAGCCACTCAGTCGATCACCGATCCGCTGCGCACGCTTCTTTTCGGCCATGAGATCTCCGCGCAGCGCTACTCAACTGCGGACATCTCGCCTTACTTCTGGGTGAACGGCCGGCCGCCAACAGAGGAAAGTTATTTGACAATGGCACGCGACCAATTCGCAAACTACAACCTGAATGTCAGCGGATTGGTCGAAAGGCCGCTGTGCCTAACGCTGGCTGACCTCCGCGCCATGCCGAAACAAACTCAAATTACAAAGCATTGCTGCATCCAGGGCTGGTCAGGGATTGCGGAGTGGGGCGGCGTATCTCTCCATCACATCGTCGGACTTTGCCATCCGCTTCCAACCGCTCGCTACATCGTTTTCTACGCGTTCGACAATAAATCCACGTCGGAGCCACACGCTCAGGGGCCGGGGTACTTCTACGGCACGATTCGCGTTGAGTTGGCGAAAGATCCGCAGACGATTCTTGCCTACGAAATGAACGGCCAGCCGCTGCCGACTTTGCACGGAGCACCGCTCCGACTTCGAGTCGAAACGCAGCTTGGGTTCACCATGGTGAAGTACATCCGCGCGATCGAGTTTATCGAGGATTACAAAACCATTGGCCAGGGCCAAGGTGGCTGGCGAGAGGATTATCAGTATTTCAGCCAGGAGGCCGGGATCTGATTCACGAGGCTTGGCAGTTCACCCGAAAGAAACGACGACAGGAATTGATCGAGTGGCATTCTGAGCTAACGGTCAGCTGTGATGCGTTAACAAAGGCATTGCCTTTCTGTGTTCAGACGACTTTCACAACTCGCGTTTACCTACGCCGCGGCAGTGACTTCAGGTATTCGATAACGTCGCTCTGTTCCTGCGCCGTAAGACCGAGGCTGAAGCAGGTGTCGTAATGATTCACGACCTCAACTAGTGTCGCGAAGCGATCCATCGAGTGACTGTGCAATGTTGACCAGTTTTGCGGCAACAGATCGTCGATCATCATTTTCTGGGGTCTCCCGAAGTTTCAGGCATGCGCTGTGCACCCCGTAATTCGAGCTCGGTGGCTTGCACGTAGTCGCGTCGGAGACGCACAGGAGGAAGGTGTTCATCATGGCTACGAATCTCAGCACTTGCCATCCCGGCGATGGCATTGAAGCATTGAATCGACTACCCGGGTTGGCGGAACCTCTGCTACAAATCGACTTCGAACGAGAGCTCCAGCAACTGCGGCGAGAAGACTCTTGGCAGCGGGAGACTGGGCGGAGCTCCAAAACCCTCGCGAAATATCCAGATTTCCGAATTGTTCTAATTCTGATGAAGAGCGGCACACGAATGCGACAGCACAGAGCAGAGGGACGGATCTCCATTCAGCAATTGAAGGGACAGGTCCGTATCCATTTGGCCGATCGAAAGGTGACCTTGTCGACCGGCCATTTGTTGGTGCTGGACTGCGGTGTATTGCACGACGTCGAAGCGCTGGAAGAGAGTGCCTTATTGCTGACCATCTCTTGGCGACGACAGAAGAGTGATGCTTCAGAATCTTTTTCGCCCGCTCAGCGGCATTTGGACGAAGAGGCCGTGTCGCGAATGGATGATGAAGGTGGCGCTCCTGGGGCTACCGTGAGCCCGCCCGGTGCGGCAAGGAAGGCCGTCCCCGGCAGCTAACAAATCGTAAACGATCCCAGTTAGTGGTTGACGGGCAATTCGGAAGTAATTCCTTGGAGAATTCCTAAGCGGCTGCTTCCAGTACGCGCTATTTAGTGCTCCGCAAGACACCCGACAACCGGACAACGCGCCGGCCAACCTCCTTGTACTGAGCCGGCGATAAGGGCAAGCCATAGTGTTGACAAACACACCGCACAGTGTACCCAACTGTACCGCGAACTCCATCAACCCGGGGATCCATCACGGCCATATTCGTAAAGTGATGAAACACAAGAGCTGGGCTGATCGCAGCCTGTGGATCGCCGCCGCTCAAAGAGAAGAATGGCCCAGGGCAATCCGGCGGTTCGAAGCGCCGCCGTTTGAGGTCTTTTGGTCAGTGCATAAGTTTCGCCTGGCGTTTTTGGGAGGAACCTACGGGAAAACGGCGCCACTGAGCCCGCGGCTCTCTTGTCGCCCGCTTGCGCTGGCGTGTAGTTTTGCTCTGATTCACTCGAGTCGCGCCGTGCAGGGCACAGCTAGGGCTTCGATTCTTGCAGAAGGACGACATCGGAGTCGGTATGGCCCCGTAGAATGCCGAGATTCTTGCCATCCGGCGACCAGTGAAATGAGAGGATCTGCTCCGAATCGAATTTTGTGATCTGGCGGCCGGGAGAACCGTCCATGGGCTGAACCCAGACGTTATCCACGCCATTCTCGCGAACCGGGTACGCGACCGATTTGCCGTCCGGCGTGAATTGCGGGCCCGCGGAAATGTGCGGGATTGGCATCGAGCAAGCGTGGGTGCTTCAGAGTTGTCAGATCCAGCAGGGCAATTCTCGCCGTGCCCATTCTTCTGTTTCCAGGATTCACGAATTTGACCATATAAGCAAGGGTTTTCCCGTCGGAGCGAAATACCCATCCCCCGGCCCGCCTGGAAAGTGTGAGGAACCGCGCTGGCCAGGGATCGGTTCAGGTTTCGCCGGATCCATCCAGCGGGACCCGCCAAAGGTGCTCACGTCTCTGAAGAAGTAAACCCAATCCTGATTGCCGGAGCAGACGGGACTGCTGCCCGAAGCTGGTCGTCATTCCCATCGGTCAACTGTGTGGGGTGGGAGCCGTCCGCATTCACCCGCCAAATGCCAATCGAATTGGTGCCGCCGTGAAAGGCCCAGGGGAAGACGATATACTGCGCGCCGCAGGGAGAGAAACCCAGAATTCCGGCGGCAGGATCGCTGGCCAGCACGGTAGGATTCTTTCCGTCGAACATCGGTTCGCACCAGCCGCGCGAAATCGGAGGTGAGCAGCGCGCCGTCGGAGGTCCAATTGAAATTGCCGATTTTTTCTCCGTCGACCGACAGGGGAGTCTGCGGTTGCAGACGTGCTGCCGGCACCCGGCAAAACAAAAAGATTGCTCACTGCTTTTTGTTGGACCGTGGCCAGGGTCTTGCCATCGGCCGAAAGCGTCAAGGTCGAATAGGTGTTGGTATCGTGTGAGACGGGGCGCACCTGGCCGTCGGACAGCGCGACGAAACCGATCTGGATGCGGCCAAGGTCGGGGCCTTTTTGCCGAAAGGTAACCAGCAATCCATCGCCGCCTGGCGGACCACTGCAAGGACGAAATGAGCTGTTATCGGCAAAGGTCAGAGTTTTATTTTCCCACTCTCCAAGTCGAATAGACTCATTCCCCCAAAAGCGCCGGGCCGGAATGTCGGGATAGGCGATCTTCTTGCCGTCGGGAGACCATGCCAGCCAGCGTGGAAGGAGTACCAGCGGCTCAATGTGCAAGCACCTTCTCATCGCTGCCATCTAATTTTGCGCTGAGCAGCCGGACTTTGCCCGTCTCCGGATCATTGGCGCGGAAATATGCCATGCGAGTGCCGTCCGGCGAGAAGGTGACAGCGCTATCCACATCGATGCACGACTTTTCGCGGCGTGCCTCCCAATACCGGCGTGCGATAGATATTGAAATCGCTGTTGATGGTGTTTTCGGCTTTGCGGAAGTACACGTAATTTCCGTCGGGCGAGAACGCGACATTCGGGATGGTTGGCCGAGGGCGGGACGATTTGCGTGTCACTTCCGGTGGCCACGTTGCGCAGCCATAGACTGTTCAGCCCCTTATCATCCATCACCGTGAGCAGGTATTTGCCGTCAGCGGATATGGCGGTGACCACTGCTTTGCTGGAATTGGTGACTTGCGCGATGCTGAAATTTTGAAAGGGAGTGGGCGCGGCGTGATGAAGCATCGAGTAAATGCCAAAGCCTGCCGCAGCCAGAACGGCCAGAGCGGCAAGCGCTGCTCCGACAAACCCGAACTTGTGTTGTTTCGCAGCGGCGACTACTGCCGAACTACTGCCATGCGCGGGCTGTTCCGCACCGCTGCCGGGAACCGGCGTCACACCGCTCGCTGGGGAAGGACGTGTGCAGTCCGACTGGCGCTCGAACTTGCGGCCGCGGCAGCATCCGTTCCGCTGGGCGCGGCGGTAGCGGCTGGACTCTGTCTCCCGTTTGAGGCGTTTCAGATCGGCACGCATATCGGCAGCGTGCTGGTAACGCAGGTCGCGATCCTTCTCCAGCGCTTTGTCGATGATGCGTTCAAGTTCGGCCGGCAAGTCAGGATTCATTCGCACGGCAGCAACCGGAGCGCGATCCAGAATCTCGCGCTGGATCACTCCCGAGCTTTCACCCCGGAACGGCAACGTGCCGGTCGCCATTTCATAGAGCACGGCGCCGAAGGAAAACAGGTCGGTGCGGGCGTCCAATTCCTTGGCCCGCACCTGCTCAGGCGACATATACGCTACGGTGCCCACGCGCCATGCCCGGACTGGTCAGGTGGGTCTCCACCGTACCGGTTTCGGTGGCGTCGAGGCCCGGCGTCTTCGGCTCCGGCATGCGGTGACTTTGGCCAGCCCAAAGTCGAGAATCTTGGCGTGGCCGCGCTTGGTGACGAAGATGTTCGCGGGCTTGATGTCGCGATGAACAATGCCTTCGGCGTGGGCGGCGTCGAGGGCGTCGGCAATCTCGATCGCCAGACCGAGCAGAACATCGGTTTCCATGAGGCCTTCCGGCGATGCGATGCTTCAGCGTCATGCCTTCCAGAAACTCCATGGCGATGAACGCCTGGCCGTCCTGCTCGCCAATGTCGTAAATCGTGCAGATGTTGGGATGATTCAGTGCGGATGCGGCTTGGGCTTCGCGTTGGAAGCGGGCCAGCGCCTGCGGGATCACGGGCAACATCCTCGGGCAAGAACTTGAGGGCGACGAAACGATGCAGCCGCGTGTCCTCGGCCTTGTAGACGACGCCCATGCCGCCGCCGCCCAGCTTCTCGACGATGCGGTAGTGCGAGATGGTCTGGCCGATCACTGGCGCGAATCTTACGTCCCTGAAAGGGGCAAGTCAATGAAACCCGTGGAGTTGGTGGTATATCACGGGGGCTGGCAAACCGATGCGCTGCAATATGTCTGACGGCTGGTTCTTGCGCTACCTTAGGTGCACGCTGAAGAGGTAGATGGCGCTGCCCAAGCAAAGTGCTGTGAGGGTAATGGCTGGAAGGACCCTCCTGAACAGCCGTCGCTCACTTCGCGGAGGATTCTGGTCCACTGCGGCCCGGTATTTTTCGATCCATTCGTGTTCGCGGTCGCTCATCCGATTACCTTCGATCCGATCAGACTGTTTTCGCTTACCAACATCTTACATTGCTATCCGCAAGGACGGGGAAGCCGTGTTCCGCTTGATGAATTCCACGGGCCGTTTGGTGGTGAACAGCTCATTGCGTTCGATCGCAGCCTTGATACTGTGCGGTTCGAGATTCCCCACGTTCGCGTTCACACCATCACCGGGCAAGAAACACATTCGGGGCGAACCTCTAGTTTTGCAGCCCCGCGGAAGCTGCCCTTGTTTGCTCTGGCCAGTCCGAAGCCGGCGGAATTTTGCCGGGGTTGGCTACGGCATAGAGCACAAGCTCAACGCGGTTGGAGATGCCGAGCTTGTCGAAGATGCGGAAAAGGTAGTTTTTGACCGTGTGCTCGCTCAGGTTCAGTTGCTGTGCGATCTCGCGATTCCCCAAACCTTCCGCCACCAGGTGCACCACGTCTTCTTCACGCTTGCTGAGCAGGTTGGAGCCCTGGGCGTCCACCACGCGAAGAAGCGGTGTTTGCGCGAATGCTTCCAGCAGGTACCCGAGTTGTCGAGTATTCGCCCAAATCTGCCCTTCGTGAACCCGGTGGACGCACTTGCAGAGAGCTGCCAACTCCGATTCGGACCGGGAAAACACACCGCGCGCCCCGGCACGAAACGCTTCGAGGAGAAGGTGCGGGTCGGGACGATCCTTCAGCAAAACCAGTCGGATCGTCGGCTGGAGGATGCGGAGCTCCCGCAGTGCGGCGAACCCAGTAAGAGGGCCGTCCTGAAGGTTGGCACTGATCAGCGCGACATCCGGCTTCGTTTCCCGTGCCGCGCGGATCAGAGATGGCTTGTCGACCACCGAGGCTGCGATGGTGATTTGGGTGTGTCGCTGAAGAGCGCTGGCTAGCAACCGACAGGCCATCATGTTGCTGTCCGCCACAAGCACCGTTACACATTCACCGCTGGCATTCCGGGGGAGCCGCATAAATCAGAACCTCCGTAGTTTATGGGCCGGGCATCACCGTACAATGCCATTCGCGTGGCAGAAACAAAAAACGCTCTATGCAAACGTACTTGCAACATACCGCCCGCCGATTTTAGGGGGAACCTGCCCCCAAAATCCGTGACGGGCATCACACGAGCCTCATCGCGCGAGCTAATACCGCTTTAGCAACTTCCCGCACTGCAGGCGCACCGCGCTCGCAGAACCCGTCAAAGCAAAATCTCATCGGGAAACAGTTAAGCCTTAAATCGTTCCCGCTCTGGGCTATCTTGGCTAAGCTTTACCGTTTGTGCGGGCCTTCCTGCCAAACTTCTCTTCTGTAAACCATCCATCAATCGCTCGTCTTCCGCGATCAGCTCTAGGCTGCGTTGTCGTCCACCACTTTGGATTTCAACTAGCCTTTGCATCAGCTCGGCAAAGTTTTCCATGACTTTCTCCAACTATGGTGAGGCTGGTTGGACGACATGATAGGTAACCGCCAAGGCGGAAAACTGGTCAAAAGTGAACAGGTTTAGGGAATGTTTGGTGCTCCGCACGAGATCGCTTCCTTATGCTGAGCAGGCGATAAGGCGTAAGCCATAGTGTTGACAAACGCACCGCACAGCGTACCCAACTGTATCGCGAACTACATCTCAACCCCGGGGATCCATCACGGCCATATTTCGTAAGTGATGAAACACAAGAGCTGGGCTGATCGCAGCCTGTGGATCGTGGCCTCCCATAGAGAAGAATGGCTCCGGGCAATCCGGCGGCCCCAAGCGCCGCTGTTTGAGGTGTTTTGCTGAGTACATTAGTTTCGCCTGGCGTTCTCGGGAAGAACCGCATAGGAGAAGGAAGCACCGAGCCTGTGGCTCTCTTGTCGCCCGCTTGCGCCGCATGTAGCTTTGCCAGGATTCACCCGAGTTGAGCCGTGCAGCACACAGTCGCCACGACATCACCGGTAGGGGGAACGATGGACCTACGGAGAACCACACGCTATAGGGTGAGCGCTCCCGCTTTTTTCTGTTGGGAACATCCAGACGGGAGCTTGCAGCAAAGCAAGGGAACGACACGGGACATCAGCGCCATCGGTGTCTTTGTCGCTGCAGAGTGCGCTCCCTCGCCCGGCTTGCACATCGAGCTCGATGTCTATTTGCCTGCGGTGAGTGGTAGGCCCAGGTCGGTGCAACTGCACGGTGAAGGCAAGGTGCTCCGGGTGGAGGGTCGAGAGGGTGCGCCAACGGGCTTTGCGGCAGAGGTCCTGTTCCAGACGGAAAGCTCGGGTGGCCCGACAATTCTGAGTGGTGCGAAAACGTAGTTGCGGGCGCTCGAAAGCAGGAGGCAACTTATGGGCTATATGCGATTGTGCATAGTGGTTGCACTGCTCCTGATTGTTTTGACCGGTGTGATCTCTGCACAGCAGTCGCCCACGTTGCCGGCTAAACCAATCAGCGACTCCCCCGTGGCGAGTTCCAGTGGGGCTGCAGACAGCGGGTTCCAAGAACGGAATCCCCGGTACCGGCTGCACAAAAGTGATGTCATCGATGTGGAGTTCACGTTCTCACCGGAGTTCAATCAGACCCTCACCGTCCAGCCTGACGGCTATATCAGCATGAAAGGCGCAGGGGAGGTCCAGGCGGAAAACAAGACCCTTGCGGAGCTGAGCCGCGCCATCGCGAGCGCCTACGGCGGCATCCTCCACGATCCGGTCATCACGATCTCCCTGAAAGATTTCGACAAGCCGTTTTTCCTTGCCTCCGGGCAAGTGGGAAAACCCGGCAAGTACGAGCTGCGCAGCGATACTACTGTGACCGAGGCACGTGGCCATCGCCGGCGGGCTCACGGATGCCTCTAAACATTCCCAGGTCGTGCTCTTCCGCCGCATCTCGAGCAATACGGTCGAGGCCCGAGTGCTTAACGTCAAGCAGATGTTAAACTCGCGGAATTTGCAGGAAGATCCGCATCTGTCGCCCGGCGACATGCTCTTCGTTCCGCAGAACTTTATCTCCAAGATACGTCGTTACCTGCCTACGAGCAGCGTGGGCATCTATGCGAATCCTAATCCTTTCTGAGTAGAACAGGGGGACCGGACTATGAGAGAGCCTGTTGAAATCATCGAATATCAGCGGCCGTTCACGTTGACGTTGCGTGACATCGCGGCCGTCCTCTTCCGTCACCGGCGCCTCTTGCTGATCTCGTTTATTGCCATTCTAGTGGCGGTTCTTCTGTCCGGCGTGCTGTCTCCGACTTACAAGGCGGAGATGAAGATTCTGGTCCGGCGTGAGCGTGTGGATCCTGTCGTGACATCCCAGCCCAACGCGCCCTCTCAAGTTTTCCAGGAGGAAATCACCGAGTCGGAGCTGAACTCCGAGGTCGAGCTGTTGAACAGCCAGGATCTGCTCCGGAAGGTTGTGCTCGCAGACTGGCCTGCAAGAGAAACAGAATTCTGGCGGATTTTTTGGGACAGCGGGCAAGCAAGTAGCAATCGCAAGAGCTGTGCGGCAGCTGGCAAAGAAACTGAAGGCCGAACCATTACGCAAGACCAATGTGATTTCCGTCAGCTTCGAATCGTCAGACCCTGAACTGGCTGCACGGGTGCTCAAGTCGGTGGCCAGTCTTTACATTCAGAAACATCTGCAGGTGCACCGGCCTTCCGGTGAGTTCACATTCTTCGATCAGGAGACCGCACAGCTACGCCAGGGCCTAGAGAGTGCGGAGACGCGCCTGGCGGATTTCACCCGGGAACCAGGGGGTCGCATCCGCTCAGTTGGAACGAGACTTCACACTGCAGAAGGCAAGCGAATTGGACGCATCTCTCACGCAGACCCAGGCCGCAATTGCGGAAACCAAACAGCGTATTGCGGACCTTGGAGCAGCAGATCGCGTCGATTCCGTCACGCATGGTCACCCAGCAGCGAACCGCCGACAATCCGCAATTACTGCAACAGATGAAATCCACTCTCCTAACCCTGGAACTGAAGCGGACGGAGTTGCTCTCCAAATTTGATCCGATTACCGGCCAGTTCAGGAGATCGAGAAGCAGATCCGGGAAACGCGCGCCGCCATCGAGGCAGAAAAGGGCGCGCCACTTCGTGACGAAACTACCGACCAGGATCCAACCTACGAGTGGGTGAAATCGGAACTGGTAAAGGCGCAAGCGGAACTCAGCGGCTTGCAAGCCCGGGCGTCAGCAGACAAGGCGGCTCTGGCCAGGTACCGCAGCGGCGCGCGCGGACTCCAGCAGGCGGCCATTGTTCAGCAGGACCTCGTGCGGGCAGCTAAGACGGAGGAAGAGAACTACCTGCTGTACTTGCGCAAACAGGAAGAGGCGCGCATCAACGACGCTCTCGACCGCCGCGGAATCCTGAATGTGGCTATCGCGGAGGCACCCACCGTCCCGGCGTTGCCTGCCCGGTCGTTCTGGCTTTCCGGCCTGTTAAGCATGTTTCTGGCCGGCACAGGCAAGCGTCGGGTTGGCGTTCACCTCGGATTTCCTGGATCCATCGTTCCGCACCCCGGACGAAGTTGCGGCGTTTTCTGGAGTTACCCGTATTGGCATCGCTCCCGAAGAACGGTAGATGAAGCGCATGTTCCTTGAATACTACAACCTGCTCGAGCAGCCGTTCGGCGTGACTCCGGACACGCGCTTCCTATACCTGAACCATATGTACTCGCGAGGCGCTGGCCTCGTTGTGGTACGGCATAAGAGAAGGCCGCGGGTTCATGGCGCTGGTCGCGCAGCCGGGAATGGGGAAGACCACCTTGCTATTTCAGTTGCTGCAACGCCTCCGGAGTAGCTCGGCGCGGACGGTATTCCTGTTTCAGACCTGCTGCAGCTCGCTCGATCTGATCCGTTATTTGCTGCAGGATCTGGGCATTTTGCCCGCCCCTGATCTGGCTTCCATGCACCAACAATTGAACGATGCACTTGTGCGCGAAGCCCGAGCAGGGAAGCAGTTCGTTTTCGTAATTGATGAGGCGCAGAACCTGAGTGAATCCGTACTGGAGACCGTGCGCCTGCTCTCGGA
This sequence comes from uncultured Acidobacteriota bacterium, assembly GCA_963759395.1. Taxonomy (GTDB): domain Bacteria; phylum Acidobacteriota; class Terriglobia; order Terriglobales; family Acidobacteriaceae; genus CAVWZH01. Next base: position 489,605 of record CAVWZH010000011.1, read on the forward strand.
TTTCGAAACTCCTCAAGGCAAGCTCCTGCAGATCATCCTTGCGGGCCAGCCGCAGCTGATCAGCACGCTGATCAAGCCGGAGATGCTTCAGTTGCGGCAACGAATTTCCGTAACCACGTCGCTTGATCCGCTGGGCCCGGAGGAGGTGTCGCAATATATTACCCATCGGTTGGGAGTCGCCGGGTACCAGGGTGCAGCCTTATTTACCCGCGGAGCGCTGCAACTGATCGCGCGAGAGAGCCATGGGATCCCGCGCAACATCAATAATCTGTGCTTTGGTGCGCTGTCTGCGGGTTTGGCATTGCGGCGCAAGCAGATCGATCGCGAGATTGTGGAAGAGGTGGTGGCTGACCAGAACTTGAGTGCGATCGAGAGGCGGGTCACAGCATCTCCATTCGAGAACGGCTCACCCGAGTGCAACACTGCTTCCCAATCTTCTGCGTCGGCATCGCGGCACAGAGACCAATCGCCATTTCTGCCCAGTTGGTTTGGTCGGCAGGTACGGCGTGCTGCGTACGTCACCATCGTTCTCGCAGTACTGATAGCCACGCCAAGCCTTTCATTACGACTGCGACCGGCACTTGGGGCTCGTTTCCTGCACAAACATGCTGCAGCAACGGTTTCGAAAGCACCGGCCGCAGAAATCTCAGGAGCTATACAAACCTTAAGCGTCAAGACGCCACCAGTAGTGGTCCAAGCGGCTGCGGTCCCAAGGCCTTTGGCGAAGGATGGAGTTGTAGTTGTCGAAGCAGGACAGACCCTCCGGCAAATCAGCCTGCTCTACTTAGGCCGCTACAGTACCGAGATCGTGCAACAAATCCAATCGCTGAACCCACAGCTGCTCGATCCCAACCACATTGAAGTCGGGCAGCAGATTCGGCTGCCGGTCCAGTGGCGAGGCTCGACCTCAAAGCCATCCGACCACAGCCTAGAGCCGAGCATGATCGCATTGCGAAAGTGAATGAACTATGAGCAGGAATTTGGAAGTTCTGGAGCAGGTGCAGCAGGATCGAGAGCTCTTTCGTGTTGCGCCGGTCGCAAACAGAGGGCCCGCATACGGCAAGCGGGCCACTGTCAGCGGCCCGGCCTTTGGTACCGACGCGGTCGGGCACGAGGAGCTTCTCGCACTGGCACAACGGTTGTTCCTGGCAACTGATGGCAAAGCCGATACCGGCCCGCGGCAGGTGGTCTTCTGTGGGATTGATGAGGCTGAGGGCACGAGCGTGTTATGCGCCCAGCTTGGCAGAATCTTGGCGTCCCAAGTGGCGTCGCAAGTCTGCATTGTGGACGCGAATGTGCGTGCGCCGTCGCTACACCGATTACTCGATGTGGAGCGCTCCGATGGCCAGAGTTCGCTGCAAGCCGCACCTCAAGCTCAGCTCGTGCAGCAGATCGCGAGCAATCTCTGGCTGATTTCCGGTCACTTGGCCGCCACCAACGGGGGAGTGACAGCGTCGCTCGACCAGGTTCGGTCGCAAATTAAGGAGTTGCCGCCCGAATTTGCCTATGTGGTCATCAACGCACCGCCGGTTGGGCTGTATAGCGACGCGGCAATACTCGGCCAATGGGCGGACGGCGTAGTGCTTGTGCTGGAGGCAAATTCCACCCGTCGCGTGGCAGCTCGCAAGGCCAAGCAGGCACTGGAAGCCGCCAACGTGCGGGTGCTGGGGACGGTGCTGAACAACCGCACCTTTCCGATACCGGAGAAGATTTATCGCATGCTGTAGTGGCAAGTGAGAGGCAAGGCCGCGCGCCATGTGCTCGATCCCATTGGGAGCGAGCTACGCGTCGGCTGGAACGAGAGAGCACGCTGGAAATGAACTTGTGGAAAAGTTCGAATGGGACTCAATTGGCGGAGCCATGTCAACTGCACAGCTGAACTGGATCAGCGAAACGGCACAGATTCCGGTGCCCACCGCCGAGGATTACTCCTGGTATGCGATCCAGACCCGCGTCCGATTCGAGAAGAAGGTGGCGGTCCAGTTACGAAGCGAAGGGAATTGAGACATTCCTGCCCTTTATCACGCAGGTCCACCGCTGGAGCGACCGGCGCCAGGTCATCGAGATGCCACTGTTCCCAGGTTACGGCTTCGTGCGCATCCCGGCTGCGCCGGACCATCGGCTAAGGGTGCTACAAACCGCCGGCTTAACTGGGTTCGTCACCATGAACGGTACGCCGATTCCCGTTCCCGAAAAACAAATCGAAGACGTGCAGCTCCTGCTCTCCAACAATCTCCCTTGCCGAGCCTACCCATTCATCAAGGTAGGGCAACGAGTTCGAATCCGCGGGGGCGGCCTTGACGGAGTGGAAGGGATGCTGGTTTCTGAGAACAAGGATCACAGCCTAGTGATCTCCATCGAGTCCATCCAGCGCTCCCTGGCCATCCGGATCGAGGGCTACGACGTGGAGGCGGTTTAGGTCTTGATCTCCTGCGTTGGGGTGAGCTGCCGGGGTCGGGGTTGCCATGAAGTCGTAAGTAACCAACTGCGCTAGCTTCTCTCCGCGGGCTGCTTATGCCGCGCTTGAGCTTGAATCTCTGTCAACTCGTATGACCTCGACATCCCCGTTCCTAATCAAACGATCTCGCGAGTTCCTTTCGCTAAGCGCGACTCGAACGCGCACACTGCGAACCAACTTTGTCTGGAACGCGGCTGGCATGGCTGTGTTCTCACTTTGTCAGTGGGGGATTCTCGTTGTTTTCGCAAAACTCGGTTGCCCTGCACTTGTCGGGCAGCTAGTCTATGGACTTGCCCTAACAGCGCCTCTGTTTGTCGTTGCTGGCCTGCAACTGCGCTCGATTCAGGCTACGGATGCTGATAACAGACACACACTCGGCCAATACCTCGGGTTGCGAGCGCTAACCACACTCGCTGCCGTCATCGTTGCGGTTGTTGCTGCGGCTGTCGTGTGGGCTGCCAGGCAACGCAATTGGCTCTGATCGTTCTGCTCTGGGCGCTCTCAAAGGCCGTCGACTCAGGAAGTGATGCTCTCTACGGTTTCTTTCAGCAGTCCGAACGGATGGACTACGTGGGATTTTCCCTTATCCTACGTGGCCTCCTGGCCGTTGCTAGTGTCGCGGTTCTATTCCGCGCCAGCCACTCGGCCCCGCTTGCGCTGGCAGGTCTGGTGGTGGGTTGGAGCGCGGTATTCGTTCTGTTCGACATCCCCGTGGCGCGAATTCTGCTCCGCCAGCGTGAGCGAACAGCCTATACCTCAGGTACGATAGCTTGAAACGCTCCGTCCTGTTCTCGATCGACGGCAGTTGACGCCGCTCTGTTTGGAAGCTGCACCGTTAGGGATTGTTGCTTTTCTGCTTACTATTCAGGTACAGGTTCCACGGTATGTTGTAGCGGGATTGCTGCATACCCGTGAACTCGGTTTGTTCTCAGCGGCTGCCTATCTCACCTTCGTAGGAGCGATACTCGTCAACGCGTTAGGTGCTCCGGCATGCGTGCGGCTTGCACAGTACCATGTTGCGGGAGCGCGTTCCGCCTTCCGTCAACTGATGACGAAATTGCTTCTCGTGGCCGCGTGCGCTTGGCATCGCCGGGATTCTGGTTTCCGCATTCGCTGGGGGCCGTATTCTGGCTTTGCTCTATACCAACGAGTACTCGCGGATGGCCGGAGTCTTGACCATGTTGTGTGCGGGCAGTGCTCTTTCTTATGTCGCGTCCTTTCTGGGCTACGGCATGACGGCCCTGCGGCGTTACAGAATCCAGGTCCCGATCTTTGTGGGCGTAGTCCTGATCACCCTGCTTAGCTGTTATTGGCTGACAGGGCGTTACGGACTGATGGGAACTGCTGCCGGCATGCTGGTCGGCAACTTAGGACAATTGCTCATGAGTGCGGCGGTCGTCTGGCGAACGACTCGACGGGACAGTAAGCACACGGCCGCTGGCTCGTGCCCAGTCATGGAAACAGCAGAGTCTGTGTCATGAACATCGTTTTCGTATCGAAGGAGTGTCCACCCTCGCCGCGGTCATCGGGGATAGGGACCTACGTATGGGAAACGGGTCGCGCGCTTGCGCACTTCGGTCACAACGTGACGATCATAGCAGCGTCCGACGACGGCCAGTTAACGTCATCAATACCGTCACCGCGGATGACCGTCATCCGGCTACCCGATGACGAACTCGGTGTCGAGAAGAGGAATATTGTTGCTCGGACCTTCCGTGCTCCCCTCGATCAGGGCATCGCCTACCGCAGACGCGTTGCTGAATGTATTGCAACCTTAATCGACAACCATCACCCCGACGTAATTGAGTTTCCAGGGTTTCGGGGCGAGTCGGTCATGTGGCTCGCCGGGCAACGTCCGCTCCCGATGGTAGTGAGGATGCACGGTTTCACTGCCGGCATCGATGCGGTTTGGAAAGATCATGTATCCGCGACCATGCGCCTCCAAGTCAATTGGGAACGCCAGGAATTAAGGGCTGCCGACGTCATTACCGTTGTGTCCGAGAACCAAGCCCGATTAGTGCGGGCGCGATTCGGCGCTGATCGTGTCAAGTTCGTGCACAACAGCATCGACGCGGATCATTGGAGGAAGCTCTCCGTGGACGCTCCACAGGAGGTAGACCCGAACGATGTCCTATTCGTGGGCAGTTTGCTCACGGAAGAAGGGCATCTTCGTACTTCTGCGGGCTGCCAACCTCTTACGGCAGACCGGGTGGCGAGGTCGGCTGGTCCTGGCAGGGCGGACGAGTCCCGAGTTTCGAACGCTTCATTCGGCTACGGGCTGCCCTCGGCATGAAGCTGCCGGATTGGGTTGTGCATCTCGGCATTTGCCAGCGGGAGCGCTTAGCTGGCCTCTACCGGGACGCTGGCGCTTGCTGTTTTCCGTCCTTAATCGAGCCCTTTTCCTATACGTGTCTTGAAGCGATGGCCTGCGGGGGGCTCGTGGTCGGCTCGTTGAGAACCGGGATGGCCGAGATACTCACCGAGACCTGCGGATTTTTGGTCCCGCCTGGAGATGTTTCCGGGCTTGTCGTGGCACTTACGTCGGCACTCTCGATGAGCGACGAAGAACGTAGGCGAATGAAGGAGGCCGCGCAGCAAAGAATCCGCGACCGGTTCGACAACAGCGTCATCATCCCCGAATTGCTAAACGTTTATAACGAAACTATCAACTCATACAGAGCCCGATGCTGACCTACTTAGTACTTTGCATCACCGCATACCTGGTTCTCAAGATACTGCGTGCACCACGCAGCGCTGATGCCACAGGGTATCTGTTGGTAAGCGGCCTCATACCGCTTCCCGTGTACATGATAGGCCGAAGCGTAAATGCGGGCGTATTCCCGATCGACGTTTGCTTGCTCGCATACATCGTGGCACATGGCCTGCCAGCTTTGGACTACTGCCGTCGAACGCAGAGCACTATCTACCGGCGTCGTAGCTCTTTTTGGTTTGTCCGTCCTGGCCACATGTTCCGGCGTTTTCAATGTTTTATTTGTCGACTCAGACCCGCTGAAATTCTATGCATTTACTATAGTGAAGTTCTGGGAGTATGCGCTCTTAGCTATGGTCCTGATTGCGAGCAGACCGGATGCGGCACAACTACGAAAAATCTGCGCAATTGTACTTGCAGGAATTCTGGTTTACGAGATCCTCCACGCGTTGCACATCAGCGGTATCGTGCCGCTTTCAGGTGAAGAGTATTTCGGGCCTCGCGCCGAAGACGACATTGGGGGTGCGGTTCCGTTTTCTGATAGGACCGGGTGGTTCCTGACGTCTTACCGAGTAGTTATCGGTGGAACGGCTTCAATAAGCGCATGGTTTTCCCTCATGGTATTCGAAGCATATCGAGGCAAGATGAAGCTGGTAGCAGCTGCTACGGCGGTCCTGTCGGTCTTCTCAGTGTTAGCGACGAGCTCTCGTTCCGACATTGCCGGATTAGCCGTCGCCGCGATTGTGTTTGTCGTTCTATGCGCCGCCGCGGCGATGGAAGGCGTATGTCTGTGCCGCGATCGCGGTCGCAGGCCTTATATGCAGCCCTCGTGACTGTTTTCTTCCCTGCGGCGCAGCGAACCACGGCGATGACTCGAATGAGCGAGCTTTGGAATCCGGAACTACGTGCAGAAGGCAACTATGCCGATCGGTCTGCCGACAGGACGAGCTTGTTAAGCTACCTCCCAGAGCATCCCAGGGAGCTCCTGATCGGGGTTGGTCCGGGCAACTTCCGATGGTATCAGGCTCAGAGGATAACTATTAACATCTATGGACACAATTCGTACCTACATTGGACTGGAGAACTGGGCATTGGCGGCTTTCTCCTGCTCCTGGCATGGTGCCTTTCCGTCTGTCTGTACGCGAAGAAAAGGCTAAGGAGTCAGCCTCGTATTTGCCAGCTTGCTGCTCGCACCTGCCTTGCGGTAGTTGCCGGCAGAATGGTTGCAGCCTGGGGTGCCGAAAGCCTATTTGGAACCGATGGGATGGGTTATTACAGCTTGTTCTTTGTGGGCGTTGTCTACTTGCTCGTCTCGATCGCATCCGATGTGGGCCGCAACGGGTTCTTACTTCCACGTGCGGCCCAATCGATTCAAGAAAGCTAACAGTTGACCTCGACCTCTGCAACACGGAATACATAGCTCGTATGGACGCGGATGACGTGATTCACGATCTTGCCGAGACGCGGGTATCCGGTGGCGACGCGGTGGTCGACTGACATGTGTGGCATTGTGGGCATGCTTGCTCGTCACGGGAATACACCAGATTCCGGGGTACTCTCACGGATGATGGACGCAATGCGCCACCGGGGACCGGACGATTCCGGGAGGTTTTCCGACGGTGAGGTGGCCCTTGGATTTCGTCGTCTGTCGATTATTGATCTGTCCGGCGGTCATCAGCCGCTCTCGACCTCCTGCGGCCGTTACACGATTGTCTTCAACGGCGAAATCTACAACTACCGCGAACTGCGCGAGGAACTCGTGCGGGACTGCAGGGCATTGTTCCGCACGGCGTCGGATACCGAGGTTGTGGTTAACGCGGTCAAGCACTGGGGCACGGATGCACTTTCTCGCTTCAACGGGATGTTCGCGTTTGCGGTTTGGGATGCGCACGTGCGCTCGCTCCTCCTGGCCCGCGATCGCATTGGCAAGAAACCGCTTTTCTACAGTGTCTCCCAGCACGGGATTGTGTTCGCATCGGAGGTCAAATCGCTGCTCGATCATCCCGATGTCCCGCGCGCTCTTGACACGTCCCGGCTTCCCACCTTTCTCGCCTACCGTTATGTCCCCGGAGACGAGACGCTGTTCGCCGGCGTGTATTGTTTGCCTGCAGGGACGTGGGCTCACGTTTCCGCAGCCGATGTCAGGGTCACTCCGCGAACCTATTGGGACTTCTCTTTTCGCAATGCGGTACCCGAACCAACGGTTCCCAGAGAGCCTCGAGACATTACTCGGCGATGCAGTCCAACGGCGGATGATCGCCGATGTTCCTCTCGGATTGTTCCTGTCGGGAGGACTCGATTCGTCAATAGTTCTCGCATTGATGGCCCGCCATGCATCTGCACCCGTGAAGACCTTTTCGATCGCTTTCACCACTGGATTCAGCGAGGCTAAGTTTGCGCGCGAAGTGGCGACGCTGTTCCGCGCAGATCACACCGAGGTGCGGTTTGGCGCACAGGACCTGCTTCAGAATCTCGGTACCGCTCTCTGGGCGCGCGAGACACCAGTCACTGAACCCAGCGACATTCCGATCATGTTGCTTGCGCGGACAGCGCGCAAAGATGTCAAGGTGGTCCTGTCAGGCGAGGGGAGCGACGAGATTTTTGGCGGTTATCTGAAGTACGGAGCAGAGGCCGCGATTGACCGTTGGTCATTGCTAACGCCGCGTAGCATTTTAGGTGCGGCGGCGCGGCTCATGCCGTACCGAATGAGGCGTCTGCAACTAGCGTTGGAGTGCGCGTCCGAGCCGGATCGAATGGAGCGGTACGCAGCCTGGTTCGGCGGTTTTCGCGGGTCGGAGCGGCAACGTTTGCTCCGCCCGGATTTGGCTCGGGTGCCGGTACACGTTTTTAGCCAAGCGGTACTGGAGCATAAGGTGTTCCCTGGAGTGGTCGAGCAGATGATGTACCTCGATCTGAAGCATTGGCTGCCGGCGAATCTGCTGCTGCGCGCCGACCGCATGACGATGGCCAATGGGCTTGAGCTTAGGTGCCCTTTCCTTGACTACCACCTCGTCGAGTTTGCAGCGCTGCGTGTGGCGAAAGCCGACAAGGTCGCCTTCAACGACGGCAAGCTAGTGCTCAAGGGGTTAGCGCGCCAGTGGTTGCCCGCTTCAATCATTGATCGCCGCAAGTGGGGCTTCAAAGTCCCGATCGCAGCGTGGCTGCGTGGTGAACTTCTGCCGTTGCTACGGCAGCGTCTTCTCGCCCGTAGCTCGCCGCTCTCGGAGTTACTCGACGCTGCAGCCATTGCGAGGTTGATTGATGAACACGCCGCAGGGCGAAAGAATCACGAGAAACAACTATGGATCCTGCTACAACTCGAACTTTGGCACGCGATGTTCGTTGAACGTTCGCTTTACCCAGATGAGTTACGCGCAGCCATCGACATGGGCGCAAAACGAGTTTTCACTGGTGCAGTTTCGGCAGCGCGTTTCGACAAGCTGCCGACTTGAATTCACGGAACCTATGATGAAGATAAGTGTGCTGATTCACAACTTCAACCGGGCCTCGGCGCTTGAGCGGTGCCTGTCTTCGGTGGCTAAGCAGGCTTACCGCCCCCTCGAAGTAGTAATTGTGGAAGCTGGCTCAACGGACAATTCGCCAACAGTCATTCAGCACGCTTGTAAAAGCATGGGTCATGCTGGCCTCGAGGCCAGAGTTGTTCTCTGCCCGCAGATGGGGGTAGCAGCTTCAAGGAATTTCGCGGCACGTCACGCATCAGGCGACCTGCTTTGCTTCATTGACAACGATGCGGCCTTTGCCTCTTCCGACTGTTTGTGTCAGGCGGTCAAATTTTTTACTGGCAATCGCCGTCTGGCTCTGGTCGCTTTCCAGGTGCTGAAAGCGGATACAGACGAAGTCGATCCCGTGACGTGGGCTTTCCGCCGCCCCCTTGCGATCTGGTCCCGTAGGGAATTCAAAACTTGCGCCTTCGTCGGGACCGGCTTTTGTACCCGGGCAAATGCTTTTTGGGAGGCCGGCGGTTTCTGGGAGCATCTGCGGTATTCACGCGAAGAAGAAGAGTTGGGACTTGCGCTGGTTGACAAGGGTTGGGAGCTGCTTTACTCGCCAGCCGTAGCCATTCGTCATTATCCCGAAGCAAAAGGACGCATGTCGCTCGCCGAGCGCCGGATCGGGGAACTGCGCAACGGAATCCTGGTTCTGTGGCGTCGCGTACCGATTCCTCTTGCCCTACTCGCAATTGCAGGACGCATTTGTACGATGGCAATGACGGCTCGACGCGAGAGGAATTCGGTGCGACTATTGATCGGGGCTGTCCCGCAGGCCGTCCAGGACTGGCGGCGGTCTCATCTTCGACGGTACCCAGTCACCTTCAAATCTGTCTGGCGATACGCCGCTCTCCATCTTCCTGCCAAAGGGGGATGAAACAGACCTGCAAGTTGTGAAGCACGTGGACGTACTGAGGTGTCCAACGTGCTCTTTGCTCATCCCAACACTTGCTGGATCCCTGCTGCGGTGGCACGCCGCGGCGCCGAAATCGGTTCGGGCCCGGCGACCTTGCTCTTCGGCACGGGTGATGCCCTGCTATGACCAAAAAGAGGAATCGAGTTTTGATGCTGATCGAGAACCTTCCGTTCCCGATGGACCGCCGCATGTACCAGGAGGCCCAGGCGCTCCGCGAAGCCGGGTACGAGATGCGCGTGATCTGCCCGAAAGGAGAGAAGACGAGTCGCTCTTCATTCGAGACCGTGGACGGCGTACGTGTGTACCGGTATGGCCTCCAGTTTGAGGCTAGCGGGGTGTTGGGATACCTGTTCGAATACGGCTGGGCCATGGTGTGCACTTTTGTGCTGATGTGGAGAGTGTTCTTGACAGATGGATTTGATATTGTGCATGCCGCGAATCCGCCCGATTTGTTCTTCGCGCTGGCGCTGCCCTTCAAGTTGTTGGGCAAGAAGTTTGTGTTCGATCAGCATGACCTGTGCCCGGAATCCTACGAAGTGAAATTTGGTCGCGGCCTGCTCTACAAAGTACTTTGCTGGCTTGAGCAATGTTCGTACCGAACGGCAAACCTTATCATCTCAACCAACCGATCGTACTATGACATCACTCGCGAACGCGGTGGTGTACCGGACAAGAAGCTCTGTATCGTTCGCAGCGGGCCGGACCTGCGGCGCTTTCATGAAGTGCCACCCCAGCCGGAGTTGAAACAAGGATTTCCGTACATGGCTGTTTACCTTGGCGTTATGGGCCGCACGGATGGCGTGGACCGCGTGATCACAGCAGCCCATCACTTGATCCGGATCATGGGCCGTATGGACGTGCTGTTTGTGTGTATCGGTAAAGGGGGATATTGGGAGAGCCTGCAGCAACTGTCTCAACGCTTGGGAGTCGCGGAGTATTGCCGCTTCCCCGGACGCATCCCTGACGCCGAAGTGGTTGCCTATCTCTCAAGCGCCGACGTCTGTCTCGCTCCGGACCCGCCGTGCGCAATGAACGACCTCTCAACGATGAACAAAATTCTTGAGTACATGGCATGCCGCAGGCCGATCGTTTCCTTCGCGTTAAAAGAGGCCCGGCGTTCGGCGGAAGGTGCTGCCATTTACGTGGAGAAAGATGATCCGGCGCTGTTCGCCGCCAGCATTGATGCCCTGTTGAAGGACCCGGAGGGACGGGCCCGAATGGGTGACATTGGCTTCGCACGCATTTCCCGAGAACTGAGCTGGGACCGCTCCAGGGCTAACCTGGTAGAAGCGTATAGCCGTATCGCCGGCTGCGTTCCCTGGGTGTCAGCGCTACTTTGTCACACGCCGTTTCAAAAGATAACTGAGGATCTTGCCCGAAGGGGCTGCGGGCTTCATCCACGCAACGGTCATATCATGCTTAAAGCTTTCCAGCACCTGGTTAAGCGCGTTGTAGACGTTGTAGTCTCTAGCATCTTGCTCGTGGTGCTTGCTCCGTTCTTCCTTATCCTGGCTCTTCTGGTGAAGCTCTCTTCGCCTGGACCGGTGTTTTACCGCTGGCGCGTTGTGGGCCGCGATGGCGGGCCCTTCGTTTCGTATAAGTTCCGGTCGATGTATGTGGATGCCGATAGGCGGAAGGCGGCACTGCTGGCTCAGAACGAAATGTCAGGGCCGGTCTTCAAGATCGCCAGTGATCCCCGAGTCACACCACTTGGTCGCGTGTTGCGCAAGTATAGTCTGGACGAACTGCCCCAGCTTTGGAGCGTGTTGACCGGCAAGATGAGTCTGGTTGGCCCCCGTCCACCCCTCGAGACCGAATACGCAAAGTTCACCGGGCGCCAACGGCTGAAGCTACAGGTCAAGCCGGGGATCACTTGCCTCTGGCAGGTGAATGGGCGCAATGAGATAAGCAATTTCGACGATTGGGTCAATTTGGATCTTCAGTACATCAAGAGTTGGTCCCTCACCCTGGATTTCAAGATCTTGCTGAAGACCATACCGGCGGTTGTACTCGGAAAAGGCAAATAAGGGCAACCGGTGTCCTTGAGCAGTGCTTATGGAAGGCCCGGTGACCGCAGCACTCCAAACTGCTTCGATTGGCACTCTCGCTCAAAGCGGTTCCATGCTCCTGCTCGGCCGCTGTTGACTCCCTAAATGCAGATATCGGGGATTCTGAAGCCGCCCCCAGGAGGAATCGAGATGGAAAACAGACTCTACCTTACGCCTGAACCAGATATGCCGATGGCAACTCTAAGCGCTTACTTTGCAGAACTCGAGCAAGTCACCCGGAAGCTACCGTACGGCACCATCGAGCAAGCTATAGAGGCACTCATCGGCACGTCTCTTGCAGGTGGCACCGTGTTTCTGTTTGGCAACGGCGGAAGCGCTTCCTTGGCTTCCCACTTTGCGTGTGACCTATGCAAAGGAACCCTGGATGTTGCTTTCCAGCCTTTTCGGGCAATTGCCTTGACTGACAATATCCCAATGATGACCGCTTGGGCGAATGACTTCGGGTATGAACACATCTTTGCGGAACAGTTGAAGACCCTGGGTAGGCCGAGCGATCTGACCTTTGCGATCAGCGCCAGCGGCAATTCTCCCAATGTGCTGAATGCACTGCGAGTGGCCAGGGAACGAGGCATGTTCACAGTGGGCATGACCGGATTCCAAGGTGGGAAGATGAAGGGCCTGTGTGACGTTAGCGTAGTCATTCCGTCCGACAACATGCAGATCATTGAGGACTTGCATCTTAGCATCGCACACGCGTCCTTCCGTGTGATTCGGGCCAGAATGAGAGGAGAGGCCGCGGCCGCCAGGACTTGGGTGCAATCGGCCAGTGCCGCAGACGACTAGCCCGCTTGGTAAAGCTTGGAGAAGGAACCTAAATGAGTTAGGAGAAACTTTCTATTGAAATCCAGCGGGTGCAACTCGACAGACTAACTGAATTAGCCAGACCCAGATTTCTGGCTTTGCTAAAGCTAACTACTAACTACTAGCCACTGGCTCCAAGGAGGAATTTCAATTTTGTCGAAACGAATTTTGATTACCGGCGGGGCTGGGTTTATCGGGTCCCATATCGCCGATCGGTTCCTGCGTGCAGGCTGGTTGGTTCGCGTGCTGGATTGCCTGCAGCCCCGGGTTCACCGTGAGGGTGTGCCGAAGCACTTGCCGCCGGACGTAGAAGCGATGCACGGGGACGTCCGCAACCGCGCTGATTGGGAACGCGCCCTGGAGGGCGTGGCTGTAGTCTCTCACCAGGCAGCCTATCAGGACTATGTTCCGGACTACAGTGAATTTATGTCGATCAATGTGGCTGGCACCGCACTGCTGTTTGAAGTCATCGCCGCCAGAAAGCTTCCCATCGAGCGGGTGGTTGTAGCTTCATCGCAAGCTTGCTATGGCGAGGGCCAGTATGCCTGCCTGGAACATGGAATCGTGCTTCCGCGACCGCGGAAGCTTACCGATCTGGAACGGCAGGACTGGGATGCCCGCTGCCCCAGGTGCGGCGTGGTAGTGCAACCGGCGCTGCTGGATGAAGCCTATCCCAACCCTCTCAGTCCTTACGGAACTTCGAAATATGCGCAGGAACTTACGGCGTTGAAGCTTGCCGACCTGCTGGAGATTCCTTGCGCGGCGTTGCGCTACTCGATCACGCAGGGTCCGCGCCAGTCAATGTTCAACCAGTACTCGGGAATCGCTCGCATCTTCACCCTGAAGCTGTTGCACGACGAAGCCCCGGTGGCGTTTGAGGACGGCTTGTTGCAACGCGACTACGTCCATGTGTCCGACGTGGTGGAGGCGAATTGGGTGGCGACCTTCGACGACCGCGCCGCCGGCGAGGCTTTCAACGTTGGCAGTGGGCGGCCTACAACTGTCCTCGAGTATGCCCGCCGCCTTGCGCTTGTACTGGGAAAGCCTATCGAACCACTGGTCCCAGGTGTCTTCCGCAGGGGGGATGCGCGGCATTCGGTTTCCTCGATTGTGAAGCTGAAGAAGTTGGGCTGGGAACCGAAGAAGAGCCTTGACGATATCCTGGTAGACTTCACCGCCTGGGCAAAGAGCCTGGGCAACACCGGTCGGTTCTTGACGGATGCGCACGAACAATTGCTGAAGATGAAAGTCCTGCGCATAAGTGCGCATGCCTGAAGAGCTCGCGAGTTTCCGGGTTCTTAGCCGACAGCGGATAGCTGGGCCCTCCTTGCCGGGATGGCCGCTCGCACAGTCTTCGGGCTAGGTGTTTATGGGGATTCCACAACCACGGAAATAGCACAGAGCCCTCCAAGTCGGTTGTTTCCGTAATCTTCGGCGTTCTTTACGGTTCACCTTCATGACTAGGAATTCAATTCGCTATTCGATTCTTATCGTTGACTTGCTTTGGACGACTGCCGCGTTGCTCGTGACCAGCCGAATCCACCTAGGCGCGGAACTCAGTGCAAGCCACCACGGTGTGCTGGTGGACATGATCATCATGCTCGTACTGAGCGTCAGCTTCTGGTCGCTGCTGTTCTTTGTACTGCACCTCGACGGGTTTGACGAAGCGTGCGGAATGCTGGGTACCGCGGTATCGCTGGCGCTGGGAGTAGTCATACTGGTTGTCCTGGTGGCGGCAGGCACGTACTTGGCGCACCGTGCGTTTTCCTCCGGGGTGCTGGCCTGGGCCAGTGGACTTGCCTGGGTGGGCCTCGTTGCGGCGCGTTGGGTAGTCGGGCGGCTGCTCGTGTCGCGCTATGCGGTGCGGACATCGCGGCGCGCGGTGATCGTTGGTGACGGACGGTTGGCGACCGAGGTGGCACACAAGATCGCGCGGCACCCCGAGCTGCGTTGCCGGGTTGTCGGTTTCATTTCTCCGACCGGTCGGCAATCGGAACCGGAACACGGGCAGGAATCATTCTCTACTCTGGGCATTCCCGGCTTTCTCCGGAGCAATCAGATCACCGACGTCATTCTGGTAATGGGGCCTCTGGTCGTGCCTGAAGTGAGCCCCCTGTTGGCGCGTTGCCGGGCGGACGGAATCAGGATCAGCTTGGTGCCGAGCCATTACGAACTCTACAGCTCACAGCCCAAGTTTGTCCGAATGGAAGGCCTGCCCTTGTTGACTATGGAGGACCATGAATCGAACAGCTTTCTCCGGCATGTAAAGTCGGCTACGGAACCGATCGTCGCGACCTTCTTAATGGCGGCCGCTTTGCCGGTTCTGGGGATCGCCGCCCTCTGGGTTCGGAAACGACATGGGAAGGCTTTCATTTCCGAGGAACGCTGCGGTCAGGATGGAACTCCCTTCCAGTTCCATCGCTTGAACCTCGACCGCGATGCCGACTACCTCCGTGGAATCGATTCGTTCCTGGTGCGCACCAGCCTGACTGAACTCCCTCAATTGTGGAACGTCATACTGGGAGACATGAGCATGGTGGGCCCGCGTCCGGAATCGCCGGAACGGGTGAAACACTATTCCGAGTGGCATAATAAGCGGCTGGCGGTCAAGCCTGGGATCACCGGCCTGGCACAAGTACATGGGCTGAGGCACGGGAGTTCGTCGGAAGACAAAACCCGCTTCGATCTCCAATACATTGTCAACTGGTCGCCGTTATTGGATGCGGTACTGGCGCTGCAGACCGTATTGACCCTGGCACAACGCCTATGGACGCCGCCACAGGACCGCGGCCGCGGAGTGCGCCCATTGCCATCGAAGCAACCGTGGGTTCAGAAAGCGCCAAATGCTAATTGCGCGTAGTCCGGTGCGAATCAGTTTTGGCGGCGGGGGCACGGATTTGCCGGCCTACTACGAACGCTTTGGAGGTGCTGTCCTCAGCACCGCGATTGACAAGTACTTCTATGCCACCCTGCGTAAGCGCGAGGATGGCCACGTCCAGGTGATTTCATCCGATCTCCGCAAACTGGAGAATTGGCGCGATGTCAATAGCCTGGAAATGAAGGGCACCGACATGGAGATTCCCCTGGCGGTATTGAAAGAGCTGGGGCGCGAGATCTCGGCCGACTTGTTCCTGGCATCCGAGATACCTCCCGGCACGGGTTTGGGGTCATCCGCGAGTGTTTGCATTACCGTGCTCAAGGTGGTCTCCGAGTATCTGCGGCTAGGATTGTCACGTTACGAAATTGCCGAGCGCTCGTTTGCCATCGCGCACAAGACCCTGGGAAATCCCGTCGGGAAGCAGGACGAATACGCCGCGGCTTTCGGGGGGTTGAACTATATCGAGTTCCACCGGGACGGCACTGTGTCAGTGGAACCGATCTCCCTCTATCCTGAGGTTTTGCGGGAGTTGCAGGCCAGCCTGATGCTGTTTTTCACCGGCGCTTCCCATAACTCGTGGGAGATTCTGAAAAACCAGGAGAAGTCCACAAAACAATCATCGAGCATTGCGCTGGAGGCCCTGCACGAGATCCGAGAGCTGGCCGTATCCATGCGCCAGACCCTTAATAAAGGTGAGCTGTACCGGTTCGGTGAACTGCTGGATGCCGGCTGGCAAGCCAAAAAGCGGGTTTCGAAAAAGATCTCGAATAACGCCATCGATGAGATCTACGCGCTCGCCCGGGCGAACGGCGCTGTCGGAGGAAAAATCACGGGCGCCGGCGGCGGTGGTTTTCTGCTCCTCTATTGCCCGGAGAAAGATCAGGAGAAGGTGCGTACGGCCTTTGCCGCAAAGAGCCTGCGCGAGATGTCGTTCGGGTTCGATTTCGAGGGTTCGCATGTGCTTGTAAACGATCCCTTCCTGGACAGCGATGCGAAAGCGGGCGTGCGCTGGCAGTTTATTCCGTACGAGTAGCCGGAGATCCATGAAGGCTTTCATCCTGGCGGCGGGCCAGGGCACGCGTCTTCGCCCCCTCACCGACCATGCTCCCAAGTGCCTTGTCCCGATCTGCGGCAAACCGATGCTCTCGATTTGGCTCGAGTTATGTCGTCGCCATCGCATTGACGAGGTGCTGATCAATCTGCACGCTCATGCTGACCAGGTCCGATCCTTTCTTGAGCGCCACGACGACGAGGTAAAGGTCACGGTCTCGCACGAAACTACGCTGCTGGGGAGCGCCGGGACTCTAGCCGCCAATCGCGCGTGGCTTGGACAAGATCCGCAATTCTGGATCTTCTACGCCGACGTCCTAACCAATATAGATCTCGACCGCATGATGTCCACCCACCTGCGTTCCGGCTTGATCGCGACGCTCGGGCTTTATCACGTTCCGAACCCGACCCAATGCGGCATTGTCCAGGTGGATGAAAACGGCGTGATCCGCGGGTTTCACGAGAAGCCGGCGGCCCCCGTCGGCAATCTCGCGTTCTCCGGAGTTATGATTGCACGCTCCGATCTTCTGAACCATGTACCGTCGCGGTTTCCCGTCGACATGGGCAAAGACGTCCTGCCCGCACTCTGCGGGCGCATGTCCGCCTACGAAGTGACCGAATACCTCATCGATATAGGAACTATGCTCAGATACGAATACGCAAATCGCACATGGTGTGGCATCGCAACCGGGAAGGCGGCTCGATGCTGAAGGCAGCCATCTTCGACATGGATGGCGTCATCATCGACAGCCATCCACTACACAAGCGCGCCTGGCGGGCCTTCCTGGAATCCGTGGGGAGGGAAGTCGCCGATCAGGAACTCGAATTCGTCCTTGACGGCCGCCGTCGCGACGAGATCCTCAAGTTTTTTCTCGGAGACCTCGATGAACGGCAGATTCGCGACTTCGGCGAACAGAAGAACAAGTTCTTCTACGACCTTGTCGAATGCGTCAAGCTCACGGCGGGGTTCCGCGAGTTCGTCGAGGAGTTGGAACGTCAGGCAGTAAAACTTGCCGTCGCCACCTCGGCGGCCCGCAGCCGCACGGAATATATCCTCGACCGCTTCGACCTGCGCCGCCGGTTCACGATCGTCGTTACCGGGAACGACGTCCCTCAGAGCAAACCGGATCCGGCTATCTTCAGCAGCACCTGCGCGCAGCTTGGCGAGAGCGCCAGCCGTGCCGTCGTCTTCGAGGATGCCGCCTCGGGTGTCAAAGGCGCCCTTTGCGCCGGCATGAAGTGCGTCGGCATTGCTGATGAGAAGTGCGCACCCCTGCTCTACCAGGCCGGCGCCGATCATGTCTGCCGCGACTTCACCCTCCTCAGCGTTTCCACCGTTCACGGCCTGTTCGCCGCCAAACGAGACCGAGCGCAAGGCTCGATCGGCACACTGTAGATGAGCAATTCGTGACTGCGCGGCTAACTGTTCTCGACCGCCACACGGAGCTTATAAACTTGAATGAGCTGAATTTAAATAAAATTCTTGAGTAGATGGCCTGTAGGAGGACCATCGTTTGCTTTGGTTTGTGAGAGGCCCGGCGTTCGGCTGAAGACACTGCTATCTATGTCGAGAAAGACGATCCTGCCCTCTTCGTTGAGAGCATTGATGCCCTATTGAACGACCCGAAGCTCCGGGGCCGAATGGGCGACGTCGGTTTCTCGACGTTTCCGGCGATGTTAGTTAAGACCGCTCCAAGGTGAACTTGATTCAGGGATACAACCGCTTGCTGGGTTCCAGACCGAAGCGTACGTGACGGGAGTGAGACCGCGACGGGTGAAAGACATGACGGAAACGTTGTGGGGTATTCGCGGGTATCACCATCGACGGTAAAGATCTATGCGCAATCGACGAGTAACGGCAGTGCAAGGATCGAAGGTGCTAGCGGCTGTTCGTCAGCGACAAGTGCCTGGGGTTGATCGATAACCCTAGCCGAGTTTTACCCTGAGGCTACCTAACTACTGCAGTAAGGTGCTTCGGCGGCTCGACCGCAGGCGGCGCATAAATATGCACCCACTGCACTTGCATGTCGAGCGGAGCGACTTGCCCGGGGCAGGTCGTGGAATTGTTGCATCCTGCCTGCTGGCCCAGGATGAAGAAGTAGGCTTGCTGCCCGCCGAACGTCAGGTTGTAGGGGCTGGTGGTCGTATCCACCGTTCCCACCTGAACGTTGTTGAAGTACCAAGTAATTGAAGTGGGCGTCCACAACACGCCGTAGGTGTTGTACTGAGAGAAGTCGGTACCGGCGGATGCGGTCCAGGTATCGGTGCTGTTGTTGTTTTTGACGTCTACTTGATTGCGCCAGACGTGAACGGTACCGTAGCCCTTGGTGGGCGCCTGGCTCTGCCACTCGAAAATGTCCAGTTCGCCGTAATAGACGCCATCCGAGGCAGTGTTGGCGCCGACTTCTGCTTCCGGCACCATGTAGATGGCAGGGGAGCTGCCCGTAACTGGGTTGAACTTCATACTGGCTTCAAAGTAACCGTAGGTCCAGGCGCGATGATAAGCGCCGTTCGGTGACGTAGTGCTAATGTTGGTACTGTCACCCTGCCCGCTGCTCCATTGCAAATCGACATACGTTCCTGAGGGGTCAGTAACCGTCCCTAGCACATGTTTCCACCACACTCCGGGGTTATACCAATTGCATCCCGACAAGTTGGCCGTACACAAATTCAGCATCGAGAATGTGTCTTCCCACACGAGGTTGTAGCCAGTTGCTTGTGATGGGGGCGATTGAGCCCAAGCAGAGCAGGCCAATAGGAAACTGAGTGCCGCGACTGCAAACCAGCGTCTCATAGACCGCACGCCCCATAGAAGTGAGTCTCCACTGTGATCTCCTCAAATCCGTACTTCTGGCCCTGCTCTTTCGGCGACCACGTCTGACGTGGACTGTAATACACAAGTTGGAGTCAGACAAATATGACCTACATTCCACACCCTGACTTGTGGAACGAATGAGGCTGCGGACGGAACAGTTTCTGACAATACCGCCGTGACGCAGAACTTCCGATCGCGAAGGGACGCATTCCCGTATATCCTAGAGGGATCGGGGAGTCCCAATTAAGATAACCGAAGGCCATGCCCATAACCGCTGCCGGAACGGCAGAACCCGGGCAATTGCTCACGTGAGCGACTACTGCCGGGCGCTTAATTGCACGGCGGACAGGCGACGCTCCCCATGCTGGGATTGCTAATGGCATACGTACGTGCACTCCTTGAATAAGTCACTGCCGAACCCTACAACCTCAATAGCCACGGGCACCCACCGCGGGCGCCTGAAAGGTTGCCGATTTAGCCCCAAATGCCAACACACGGCTCGGATCGATTTGCACTAGCAGGTCGACATGCCGAAGAATTTGGGGAATACCCTTGGAGTCTTGGACATGCTGAAGAGATATAACTGCCGTCCTCATCAGGCCGAACTCACCCTGGCTCACTTGCTTCAGAGAAAGACGGAAATGAGGAAAGGGGCTCGGCTCTCGCGAACATCGATTAGCAAGCTGTTGATAGTTTTGGTGTTTACCCTGGGGTATGCCGATGCACAAGTATCGGTGCTGACACAGCGAAATGACAACTCGCGGAGCGGTCTCAATGCAAATGAGACCGTGCTTGCCCCGTCGAATGTCAATACGCCTAATTTCGGCAAACTCTTCAGTCTTGCGGTCGATGGCCGAGTGTTCGGGCAGCCACTCTACGTTCCAAATCTTTCGATTGGCGGCGGGACTCACAACGTCGTTTTCATCGCAACGGAGCATGACAGCATTTACGCGTACGATGCGGACGGCCTGGTTACAAGGCCGCTTTGGACAGCGAACCTGGCAGCGCTGGGGTGCCCGGCCGGTTACGCATGCACGTCCGTGCCAGCCAGTGACAATTCGACCAGCGATTTGGTTCCTGAAGTCGGAATAACGGGAACCCCCGTTATTGACTCCAGCACGGGAACGCTTTATGCAGTGGCAAAAACCAAGGAGGTTGTCTCTAACCAGACAAATTATGTCTACCGGCTACATGCACTGGACATCACGAGCGGAGTTGAGCGTGCCGGTAGCCCAGTAACGATTCAAGGACAAGTTGCTGGCACCGGCACTCCAAACAGCAATGGCAACCTAGTTTTCAGTCCGCTCTACTCGTTGCAGCGCGCCGCCCTGTTATTGGTCAATAACGGAATTTACATTGGCTTTGGTTCATGGGGCGACGTCGATCTTTGGCATGGATGGATCTTTGGGTATGCCAAGTCATCCCTGCAACAGAGTGGGGTATTCAGCACGACCCCGAACGGGACGGAAGGACATGGAGGCGTTTGGATGCATGGCACCGGTCTGGCTGCCAATGCGAGTGGTTACATCTACTTTTCGACCGGGAACGGCGCCTTTGACGGTATCAGCAATTTTGGCGATTCCATTCTCAAATTGTCGACACCAGGCCTGACGGTTGTCGATTATTTCACACCGTACAACCAGCAGGCTTTCGATACTGGCGACCTGGACATTGCTGCCGGCGGGAACGTTTTGTTGCCCGACATTGCCGGAACCAGCCAACACCCGCACACCATGATCGGCTGCGCCAAGAACGGGGCCATATACGTACTGGACCGCGACAACTTGGGACAGTTTAATTCGTTGGGCGACACACAAATCATCCAGGAACTGCTGAACGTGATCGGTGCAACATTCGTCGACCCGAACAGCACAGCATATGTCGATAACTGTTTTACGACACCTGCATATTGGCAAGGGCACGTGTATTTCGGCGGGGTCGACGATTACCTCAAGATGTTCAACGTGAACGGCGGATTGCTGACCACCTCGGCCGCGTCCCAGTCAACGACAACGTATCAATTCCCCGGAACCACGGTATCGATTTCGGCAAACGGATCCACTAACGGAATTGTTTGGGCTATTGAAAATGCAGGTACCAAGGCGATCGATGAGTCAGGCTCGGCGGCGGTGTTGCACGCATATGATGCTAACAATCTCGCAAACGAGCTCTACAACAGCAGTCAGGTCACGTCCGACAACGCAGGCGCGCCCGTCAAGTTCACGGTCCCGACAATCGCCAATGGCAAAGTCTACGTAGGAACGCAGAATTCGGTCGCGGTTTTCGGGATTTTCAGCTCTGCCAAAACACCAGCACCTCAGATCTCACCGGCGGGGGGCATTTACACCGGCTCGGTATCGATTACGATAACTGATTCTGCGCCCAGTGCGGCCATTTATTACACGACCGACGGCAGCACTCCAACCAGTTCCTCCACGCAATATAGTGGCACGATTGCAATCTCCTCCACGACTACTTTGAAGGCCATTGCAATTGCTCCCGAGTACACCACCAGCGCATTGTCAACGACTATATTCACGATCGAAAGTAGCTCGCGCACGATCGCCTACGGTGCGGGCTTCACCGGCACGGGCATGAGCTTGGATGGAAGCGCCACCTACAGCGGCAGCCGCCTGCGGCTGACCAATGGCGGCTTTAACGAAGCTGCGAGCGCGTTTTACAGCACGGCGGTCAACATTCAGTCGTTTACCACGGACTTCTGGATACTGCAGACGAATGGAGGGTATAAAAGCGCTGACGGGATGGCGATTGTAATTCAGGGTGCCGGTCTGACGGCGATTGGTAGTGCGGGGGGCGGGCTGGGGTATGGCTCGGATACACCCGGTGGAGCGCCGGGTATTGGCAAGAGCGTAGCGGTGAAATTTGATCTATACGATAACGCCGGGGAAGGAACAAACTCCACCGGGCTGTATACGAATGGAGCGTCGCCGACGATACCCGCGATTACCATCACCAACGTTGATCTTCATAGCGAGGACACGCTCGCTGTGCACATGACATATGACGGCACGACGCTCGCCATGACTCTGACGGACACGGTGACAGGCGCGACGTTCACGAACAGTTGGACGATCAACATACCCACCACCGTGGGCGGCAACACGGCGTATGTCGGCTTCACTGGGGGAACTGGCGGTGCGACCGCGACGCAGGATGTCTTGTATTGGGCTTTCACCGCGACAGGAGTGCAATCGCAAGCGGCGACGCCTACGTTCTCACCGGCAGCGGGGATCTACACGTCGGCACAGAAAGTGACCATCTCCGACACGACGACAGGGGGAGCGATCTATTACAGGACCGACGGGACGACTCCTACGACGAGTTCGGCGGTGTATAGCGCGCCGATTTCGGTCAGCACCACGACGACGATCAAGGCGATCGCGGCGGCCAGCGGGTACACGAACAGCGCCCTGGGGAGCGCGACCTACGCCATCCAGCCCGCGGCGGCGACCAGGACCACACTGGTTTCGTCCATGAATCCCTCGGTGTCTGGAAAGTCGGTTAGCTTCACAGCGACCGTTTCGTCATCGGCGGGCACACCCACAGGCAAAGTCCAATTCTTCAATGGCACGACAGTTCTGGCGATCCTGACGCTCACGTCAGGCTCTGCCAGGTACACCACGTCTAAATTGCCGCCGGGTGCCAACAGCATCACTGCAGTTTATGAAGGCGACTCCAACAACAGTGGCAGCACGTCATCACCCGTGAATCAGTTCGTGCTGGCAGCGACCACGATTGTGCTCACGTCTACGCCGAATCCGTCTATCTACGGTCAGGCGGTGATCTTCACGGCGACGGTAACATCCAGCATCGGCGCTCCGCCGCCCAATGGAGAGACCGTCACGTTCATGAAAGGCACAACCGTACTGGGAACGGGGACGTTGAGTGGAGGATCGGCTAGCTTTACAACCGCCTCGCTTACGGGAGGTACAACGGCGGTCGCGGCGGTGTACGGTGGTGACTCACAATTTGGCAGCAGCAAGTCGAAGGCGGTGAGCCAGGTTGTGAACAAAGCCACAACCACAACCGCTTTGGCTTCGTCGCTGAATCCATCAACCTATGGGCAGTCTGTGACCTTCACGGCGAGCGTGACCTCAGGGTTCAGCGGTACACCCTCTGGGAGCGTGACCTTCTACGATGGCACGACAGCCCTGAAGACTGCGTCCCTGAGTGGAGGGGCGGCAAAGTTTACAACCAAGACGCTGGCCTCCGGCACGCACAACATCACGGCGACGTACAACGGCAGCGCCAGCTTCAGTGGCAGTTCCGCTTCACTCACACAGACGGTGCATTAAGAGTCGAAGGGAGCACGTAGACCGAGCATGCGTAACAAGCAGAAGATAGACCTGGCGGCGTCGGTAAGTCCAACGTCTGCTTACGGGCCCCAACGGCAGCACCACCTTAGTGATCACGGCCGGCAGAAAGCCGCAGACAGGCTCCGCGATCGAAACTATAACTGCTACCGACACGGTGGCGACTGTCTACAAGCATTGCCGTGACGATTTCGGTCCAATAAGCACTCGGGAACGGTGCCGATCGCATTCGTCAAGTCGCTGCGGCAACGCCGCAGTCACCACTGCGTCTGTGTCCGTCACGTATCCCGCGCCGCCGACTGCCGGCGACCCAACTGTCGTCCGTGGTGAGCGGGCATGACACTCGGTTGCTGATACCACAGGCAATATGTACACCCTTGCCGTGGGCCCGACGTGTCACGAGCTTTGGAGAATATACGTCATGAAACGAGCGGTAATGGCAGCAATTATCCTATGTATCTCAGGTGGCGTTTACGGTCAGCGAGAAAAGCCAGAACGGGCGACACCCGAAGCACAAAGGCCGGCATCCGATGCCCATAGCTTCATGGAACTATTTACGAAACTCGAACGGGACTGGATGCTCGCTGTACAACGCAAAGACCAGGTCGCGCTGGAGTCCATCCTGGCGCCTGAGTTCATGGAGAGGACTGCCGCCGACCCGCAGCATCCTATCCCCCGTGCCGACTGGATCAAGAATGCAATTATCGATTACAACTTGCAATCATTTGAAATACAAGATGTGTCTATAAGGTCTTTTCTGGATAATGCCGTCATCAGCTTTGAAGAGAGGCTGCATAATACGAAGTCTGGGCGGGATGACAGCAGTCGGTACTTTATTGTCGAGTTGTGGATCGTAAATCATGGCAGATGGCAGGTTGCGAGGCGCTTTTCATCATTGATGGGACAATGATCGGCAGGCCGCCGCTCGTGCCACACAATTCGATGCGCCGCTGTCGACTGGCGCTAGGAAGGCATGATGTGATCTCGTACATTCAGAGCTCGAACCGCACGGGATCGCTCCTGCGTAGTTACAATGTCTATGTTGAAGGGGCAGGAGCACGGCTCTGGCTAGCGGGAGCTGATGATGTTCTCGGAGGTGGCGCGAACATCGAGCAGGCACTCCGAGGAATTCCTGCTGAGGACTGCCAACAGGAGGAGCGCGAGACAGTTCATGGATGGCCACGGGGTTTTTGGCATCCTCATTATGGCACTTTTCTCTTACGGGAGTTTTCCCGCGAGTAATCGTCGATATGTGAAGCATAGAGAGGTACTTGGCTCGATGGCAGGTCTCGAAGGTTCAGCGGGGGGGCGTCCGTGGGCATGGTCGGATGCGGCAAGGTTCAGCTGCTAGCGCTCGGAAGGTTGCAGTCCCCATCATCCGAAGCTAAAAGTCATTCGTGCGCCCGCGGATTCTTA
>CAVWZH010000012.1:0-14123 GCA_963759395.1 uncultured Acidobacteriota bacterium
TTCCCTAGTTCGACTCGAATGACCATTCGCTGGCTGTCGATATCGGCGACTTTCAGGCGGACAGCCTCTGAGATGCGCAACCCGGCAGCGTAGCAGATCGCCAGGATGGTGCGATGCTTGAAGCTCTGTACGCAGCTTAAGAACTGCAGGACCTCTTCGGGACTCAAGACAATAGGCAACTTCTGAGGCTTCTTGGGCGCCGGGATAATTTCTTCCAGGCTCCAATCCTTATGAAGCGTGACTTTGTAGAGAAAGCGAAGAGCGGCTATGGCGATGAGGATTGAACTGGGAGCCAGTTTCTTTTCGTTGGTTAGATAGAGCTGGTAAGAGCGAATCTCCTCAGGGCCCAGTATTTCCGGTGATTTACTGAAATGGCGCGCAAACAGAGAGATCTGTTGCACGTATGAGTCTTGTGTATGCGGTGAGAGATTCCTCACCTGCATGTCCTCGGTCATGCGTCGTCGAAGCGATGTCATGGAGAGCTCATTTGCGCTGGTGGGCTTTGCTGCAAACAGCTTTTCCACGCGCTCGCAACGGCGCCTCCGTATCTTGCCACTGAAGTTGAGTCGAACTCGCTGCGCTCGCGCGAGGTTACTCTTGGGACGTCGCGCTACCAAATACCGCGAAGCGGTTTAGTCCAAAACAGGTAATGGAGAGCTCTCCATTACCTGTTGCGATCGACACTGCCCAAAATGCCAGTCGTTCGCCCGGTTCAAATGGCTCGTGGACCGTCAGGCCGAACTCTTAAACACTCAATATTTTCACGTTGTGTTCACTCTACCGCAGCAGATTGCAACAATTGCCTATCAGAATAAGAGAGAGCTCTATGGCATCCTGTTCAGGGCCACGGCGCAAACCTTGCTCACCATCGCCGCTGATCCCAAGCACCTGGGTGCCGAGATCGGCTTTTTCGCCGTACTTCACACTTGGGGCCAGAACCTGCTCCATCATCCCCACCTGCATTGTGTGGTCACCGGCGGTGGTCTCTCTGCCGACGGCAGCCAATGGATTTCCTGCCGGGATGGATTTTTCTTACCCGTGGGCGTGCTTTCAAGGCTGTTTCGTCGTCTGTTCCTGGAATATTTGCTCAAAGCCTTTGATGCCGGCAAACTGGAGTTTTTCTCGTCGCTCGAATCACTCCGGGACCGGTGCTCATTCCTGGATTACCTGGCTCCCTTACGCGAGGCCGAATGGGTGGTCTACGCCAAGCGGCCTTTCGCCGGGCCCGAGCAGGTATTGGACTACGTCGGGCGCTATACTCATCGGGTGGCGATCTCTAACAATCGTCTGTTGGACATCGCGGAGGACAAGGTGACATTCCGTTACAAGGATTATCGTCATGACGCCCAACAGAAGACGATGACTCTGGAAGCCGAAGAGTTTATCCGCCGCTTCCTTTTACATGTGCTTCCTGAGGGCTTTCAGCGCATCCGCTACTACGGCTTCCTGGCCAACCGGTACCGAGAGCAGAAACTAGCACGCTGCCGAGAATTGTTGGACATGCCGGCGCCGGAACCACCGGCCCTCGAAGGAGCTAAGGATTATCGTGAGCGTTATGAAGAACTCATCGGCCCTTCGTTGCGGGAGTGCCCAGTCTGTCACCAAGGTCGCATGCTGGTGATTGAGATCTTGCCGCGAAGCCCACATAGGAAAATGGCGATTACGGATACCTCATGATGAACAGGACTGTTTTCGGATGCAGATCAAATTCCGGCGCACAAGCTTGGCGAGGCCAAACGACAGGAGCAGTGCTGCCACGCGCCTCATTGCGAACATTTTCCAAGGGACAGATGTTGTCCCCCGACGCCGTGATAGCCGACTGGAGGCCCCGCGAACTATCCCGGCAATCCCCTACGCTGACCGCTTCCGGCCCCTTCAGATCCTCGCCAGAGATCCCGCCGGCAATCAATACACATAGGCCACGCTCTGGGCAGCGGTTTTGTCCAATCCATTTTTAGCCCACCGCCGCGGCGACCACCCTTCGAATGTTTTCCAAGCGCCTCTCGCCGCGACGCTGGTCTAAAAATGCTCTGCATTATGGAAATCTTTCCATAACCGGAACAACTGGATCCACGTCGGAAGCGAGCAAGCGGGTCCTCGGGTGGCCGCCATCATCTCGATCGTTGAAACGTGCCGCAGACTGCGGATTCCGGTGCGCGAATATCTCAGCGCCGTACTCCCTGGCTTGGAGAACTTCCCAGCAAATCGGGTCAACGAACTAACGCCGGTGGCGTGGTTCGCCCGGAAATAGCCAACCATCAAACCCAGGGCCGGCCCCCATCCCGCCGACCGTGTGGTTAGTACGACGGAACCGATTGAGCAAAGGATGACGTCTCGAACCGGAATCTTGAGTCGTCGGCAGGTTTCGACGATCGAGACGATGGCTGCAGCGCGTGGCCCGGCTTCCTCGCTGCCAATGTGAATCCAGTTCCTTCTTTTAAGCGCAACGGGGCGCATCGGGTTCTCGGCAAGATAGTTAACTGATCGGAAGTCCATTGCGTCGGAATCAGGAATGCTGCAGATCCACCCAAGCTCTTCCTCTTCGATAGCGATTGACAATCGCGGTGCCGTCGCCTACCATTTGCGCAGCATCTGCTCAAGTGGTCGCTCCAGCTCAACTTTCCCCCCTAATGTTAAAGGTGTGCCGGTACTATTACAGCAAGGATCCGTTGACGATGTCTCAAATCGGCGACCGTTTGGGCATTTCTCGGCATGGGTTGGGCGTCTGTTGCGGGAGGCTATCAAAACGGGCGTCGTAAAGATTGAAATCCAATCTCCCTCCGGCAAAAGTATGGAAACCGAGCAGGCTTTGGAAGACGCGTTCGGCCTGAAGGCTTCGCTGGTCGTAGAGGTCAATCCAGACCTCCCACCCTGCGACATCAAACTCGCGACGTGCAAAGGGGGTGCTGAGTTCCTTCGAGAACTGATAAAGGCGCATCACACGATTGGGGTCGGTTGGGGTACCACTACGTTCCAGCTTATCAATCAGCTCCAGCCTTTGCGGATGAGAGACGCTACAGTCGTTCAGATCACGGGTGGGAACAAGCGGCTCTGGGGCCCATTCGACTGCCATGAGGTTACGCGCTGCTTGGCACAGAAGCTGGGCGTGGACGCGGTGCTCCTGCATGCCCCAGGGGGTCGTCGACAAAAAAGGAGACACGCGAACTACTCATGCGGGAGAGCACGATCGCCGAGACCTTCAGATACTTCGATAAGCTCGACATTGTCATTGTCGGCATCGGCGCGATCGTCCAGCGGTTAACTCAATGCTTATCGATAGCGGCTACGTCTCTGGTGCCGAACTGAAACTCTGAGACGGGCCGGCGCGGTAGGCGATGTTTTCTCCTACTTCGTAAACGATAAGGGTGAAATCGTCCAGACGGAGATTTACGATCGCTCAATCACTATTGGTGTCAGTCACATTCGCAAGATTCCTACCACAGTTGGGATCGCCACAGGAGCGGAAAAATCGCGGGCCGTTGCGGCGGCGATACGCGGCGGCTTTGTCAACACGCTGATCGTTGATAGCCTTCTCGCGCAAGCGTTGCTGTCACACGATTCCGCTCACGCAGAACTGAGTCACATTGGAGAGGATCGGAGTATAGCAGCCAGGGTTTCCGCGCCGGGCGGATGATACAAGCCAGTCAGAAGTGCCGCCTAGGAAAGCGGGTATGCAAGCTATTTTGATTTTTACACGGAGCCAAACATGAATTCGAAACAATGCGAATATTCGGCCGGGTCCACTGGCCAGTCCAACAGCAACCCTGAATTGGAAGTCGAACATAGTGAAACCGACGGCGACACTGCCCTGTCGCGACGAAGCTTCCTCACGACAATGATGGCGGCGGGCGCCGCCACCGCCGTCACAGGCTTCCCGTATATCCGCGCGCAAGCCGCCGAGAACCCGCCTAAGAACCCTACTATTAAGTTCGGATTACTGGAGGACCGATCAGGAAATTTTGCGATCTTCGGCATCAATAAGTGGCATGGAACCCAGCTCGCAATCAAAGAAATTAACGAGGGCTGGACGCTTGAGGGCGGTGTGCAGGGGCCGGGCGGTCCGGGCGTGTTTGCCAAGGTTGCACCGAAGCCTCCTACGGTGAACATCAAGGAAATAGTCAATCGGGGTGGTGATGAAACAGGAGAGGATACGGTCTGGAACGAGCAGGCCGAGTATCTCACGAAGTCAGGCGAAAACGGTGTTTTGGGTCGACAGATTGAGCTCATTGCGCCTGATCCGGAATCGGACAACACCCAATTCCAGTCGCTATCGCGAAGGCTCATTTTAGAGGACAAGGTTGACGTGCTCATGGCCGGCTTCGCCAGCGCCGAGCGCGAAGCGATTCGTCCGATTATGAACCAGAATAAGATGCTTTATTTCTACAACAATCAGTATGAAGGCGGGGTGGCCGACAAATATACATTCTGCACAGGCGCGATCCCTGAGCAACAGATCGTGCCGGTCATGCAGTATATGATTAAGAACTTCGGGCCGAAGATTTACACGCTCGCCGCCGACTACAACTTCGGGCAGCTGAGTGCCGCGTGGACGCGCGCCATGGCGCCTATTCTGAACGCGGAGGTAATCGGCGAGGAGTTTATTCCGTTAAGCGTATCCCAGTTCGCCTCGAGCATCGCGCGTATACAGGAAAAAAAGCCAGATTGGCTGATGATGTATATTACTGGGCAAAACCACTCAAACTACTATCCTCAGGCCGATGCAGCGGGAGTCAAGATCCCGATGGGATCGAGTATCAACATCGCGCAAGGATATGAACATCGGCGCTTCGAAACCCCAGGCGCTTGCGCGGTTCCATGTTACGGCAAGCTATATGGAAGAGATCCCAACCCCGCGCAACCGGAAGTTTGTTGAGCGATGGCGGAAAATGTTCCCCGATGAGCCTTATATGGCTATGGAAGGACACAGCGCTTATGTGGCGACCCACTTGTACGCGAAGGCGGTGCGGCTAGCTGGAACCACGGACAAAGAGACGGTTATTAAAGCGCTTGAGTCGGGCATAGGCGTGGAAGCTCCGTCGGGCTGGGTCTTTATGGACCCTGCCACGCATCACCTGAGTCAGTACATTCGTCTTGCCAGCTGCGACGAAAATCACGACATAACCTTTGCTACGGAGTGGCCCTATATTGAACCTTGGTGGACCCGCCGGCTGGGAGTGAACCTAGTGCGTCATCCGGAATCTAAGCAATACATCCCCGACGAGGATCCATTCTTCAAGATGTTCAGCAAGAAAGGGAACGCGTGACTGCCCTTCGCTCTCGAGAAAGGCGCTTGTGATTCTAGCTAGCGTTTACAAATGCCTTCGGATTGGTGACTTGTGCAAGGAACTGGCGGTTGGCACTCAACGCGCAGGCCGGTATAGTCGCGATTCGCACAACTCGTTGGAGACGAACGTGCTGTATCGCCAGTTCTTGGAGAACTCAGGAAGTTCTGCTCTGAAAAAAGAGTAGAATGACCCCGAGGAAGGCCAGGGGCACTGGAATACCTCCAAAACTAAAAATTTGTCGCAGACTGGCCAAGGCAGGTCCTGTTTTGCTTTGCTATTTAGATTGTGGTGCGTTGCGTTCCGTAATTCGCGTAGAGTCCATTCATGAGCCTAGGCTATGTCGTAAGCTTGATTTATCAGTACGCTGACACCATGGCGTTCCTGCTACTCGCAGCCTTGGGCTTGATGATAATCCTGGGTGTAGTTAACGTCATTAATCTCGCCCACGGCGAACTGATCATGATGGGGGCATATATCACCACCCTTACCTATAACTACGCTCATCTCCCGCTCGTCGCATGCATGGTGCTCAGCACGATCGGCGTCGGGTTATTTGGGATATTATTGGAGCGCTTTGTAATTCGCAGGTTTTACGACGACAAGCTCGGAGCACTCGTCGCCACATGGGGGTAAGCCGACCTGAGCCAAGGTACGCTGCTTGTCTTCGGCCCTTCAATGCAGTCGGTGCCGTTGGCGGCATGGACTTTCTCATATGGTAAATATTCGTTTGGCGGCTATCGGGTGCTTCTATTTGTCATAGCTATACTCGCGGTCCTGATCGCATGGTGGATCTTCTATTATACTCGAATTGGCGTGCGCACACGAGCGACCATGCAGAACGCCGACATGGCCCGGGCTCTCGGCGTGGATACACGGCACATCTACCTCCTTACCTTCGGCGCCGGTTCCGCTCTGGCGGGGCTAACCGGGGCGCTTTACGCGCCGACAACAACTATTGTCCCGCTGATGGGCAGCCAGTTCGTCGACGTGGCGTTTATAACGGTGGTTGTCGGAGGTGGCGCAATCCAATCGGTGGAGCGCTGGCGAGTGCAGCGTTCCTGTCGTTAATTGCAACCCCTTTGTCCAGCGCCCTCGGAACATTCAGTGGGCGCATCGGGCTGCTCATAGCAGCTCTGGTCCTGATCAAGGTTCGGCCTCGAGGAATCTCGGGATATTTCCAGGACATTCGTTACCGACATATGACGAGAGTCGCCTCGTAATGACACGCGAGGACCAAGGCTTTTGGCGAGTTCTGAACGGGCCTCAGGAGCTCGGAAGGGGGGCGGTCTTTTGGTGTTTATTCGTCTTTGTGCGCTCGGCCTTTCGCGTACCCCTTTGTCGGTTCAGCGTTGCTTTGTCCAACCTCGCTAGTTTCTGTCTTTATGTGCCGATGGGTCTCGGACTCGCTCTTTTATGGGGATACAATGGCGTCTTGAGCTTTGGGCAAGGCGCGTTCTTCGCCGTTGCGGGGTATGTGTACGGCATCATCGCCGGGAATCTGATCGACATGCCGCGGGGGGACTTTATTGGCGGCAGTCGGCGCGGTCGTTGCCTCCGTGGCTATGGCGGCGGCATTCGGATATTTCGTGTTTTACGGTCAAGTAAGCAATTGGATCATTCCGTTGCTGCTGCTCGTCCTGTCGCTAATACTGGAAACGTTTACGGCGCAGACAGCGGGCTATCAATGGCGTGTGGGGAGTGTCCTGCTTGGGGGCTACAACGGTATGACCAATGTCCCCTCTCTTCAAATTGGATCAGCGGATTTTGGCGCTTTTCTCTCGGGTTCTACTATTTGGTGGTTGCTTTGATGCTCATAACTTACCTGGGGCTCAGACTGCTGGTAAATTCACACTATGGCCACGTTGTCGCGGGGATTAGAGACGATATCGAACGGACCCGCATGCTGGGATACAACGTCGCCCTAATTCAAATTCAGGTGTTTGTTTTGGCGGCTGCGCTGGCTGCTTTAAGTGGGATACTGTACGTCTCGTGGGGCAATTACATCAACCCGTCCAGCATGGGTTCTTGGCCGCGACGCTTCCAGTAATCTGGACTGCTGTCGGAGGGCGAAGTAGTCTGCTTGCCGTTCTTTTGTCGACAGTGACCTTGCGCTGGCTTGCCGACACGCTAGCGGTCCGAGGCGGCGAATATGCCTTCCTTATCATGGGCGTTCTGCTCCTCGTCACAATGTTATTTTTCCCGGCGGGTATCATCGTCACACTAGCGCGACTCCGGCCGCATCGGAATGACAGACCGTGACCTAAAACAGAGCGGAGCCCCATAAAAATGACCACTACTTCTGTCACCGATGGTGTGGCGAATTGCGCGCCGAGGATCTAACAAAGTCTTTTGGCGGGATCGGGCGGTCGATCACGAAAATCTCACACTCGCACGCGGCGAGCTTCGCTGCCTTATCGGACCCGAACGGCGCAGGCAAGTCGACTCTGTTCGGCTTGCTATCGGTAAGCTTTGCATAGACCCGATGCAGGTCGCATAGTGTTCAAAGGTGAGGACATTACTAACCTGCAGCCATTTCAACGCGTTCGAAAAGGTCTTTGCCAGAAGTTTCAAACTACCCGAATCTACCGAGCATTAACCGTTGCGCAGAACCTCATGATCGCTGAGAGGACTCCTCGTTGGAGCTGGAGAAAGAATGGCAGGGGAAATAATGGCATACTCAACTGGGCGCTTCCCACGTTGGGGCTCGACTTGGTGGGTGAAGTGCCCGCGGGAAAGCTGTCTCACAGCCATCAACAGTGGCTTGAGATTTGTCTTGCGCTCGCAACGGAACCTAACCTGCTTCTTTTGGACGAACCGACTGCGGGGATGACCCACAAAAGAGCAGAATTGACGGCGCAGTTCGTCGTCAATCTGAATCAGCAGGGGCTAACCGTACTCGTAGTGGAGCACGACATGGCGTTCGTGCGTTATATCGCTCAAGGTGTTACGGTATTACACTATGGGCGCATATTTGCTGAGGGGAGTCTCGATGAGATCGAGTCGAATCAGGAGGTACGCCGCATCTATCTGGGAGAGCATTGAACGATGAGCGAGGCACTACTCAGCGTCCAGAATTTGTTTGCTGGATACGGAAGCGGCGATATTCTGCAGGGGGTAAACCTCGAAATTCTGCCGGGTGGTAATGGTTGCGACGATCGGGCGAAATGGTGTCGGTAAGTCGACGCTGATGAAAGCGATTATCGGATTGCTGTCAAACCGCATGGGCTCCATCTGCCTAAGAGGCCAATCCGTCACGCAGCTGCGTGCCGACCAGCGTGCTGCGCTTGGCATCGGCTACGTTCCTCAAGGGCGAGAGATCTTTCCCGAGCTAACAGTCGAAGAAAACCTTAGGATGGGTGAAACGATCAACCGAGCGAAAAGAACACTTCGTTACGACTTAATGTATGAGTATTTTCCGATCCTGCGGGAACGGCGGCGGCAAGTCGCCGGAACGTTCAGTGGCGGTCAACAGCAGATGCTGGCGATTGGCCGCGCGCTTGTAGGGCATCCAAGTCTGCTCCGTTCGACGAGCCCTCGTTAGGGATCCAACCCAACATCATTCTGGAGATCGGGCAGGCTTTAGTAAGGCTGAATCGCGAGGAAGAGCTCACTATTCTGCTCGTTGAGCAGAACATGCGACTAATCGAACATGTGGCCATCCGCGCCTATGCGATGGATAAAGGCCGCATAATCGCGAGCCTTACGCGTGAGATGCTCGAGGAGCGGGACGTCTTGTAGAGTATCTGGCCGTTTAACGCTATTCGGGAAGGAGTTCTGCGACCGCTATCTGGTACCTCCCTTCCTTTCTGGTATTAATCAAAAGGAGAACAATGCCGAACGCAACGTACAAAAAGTTCCTCACGAAGTGTTTGAGAGCCGGTTCGACCAACGTGGTCGATATCTACCACGCTGTGCGGAACATTCCATATGGCTCAACCGGGGAACGTGATCCCGTAAAGGTCATCGCAAGCAATCTCGGTTCTTGCTCGGGCAAACACATCCTTCTGCGCGATTTATTGCGCGAGATCGGATGTGAAGCCGAGATCATCACAACGTTCACGCATTTCAATCGAGGCATTCCTTCGCATTCTGCGATGCCTGCAAAGCTGCGTGCGATGATCGCCGGCGATGAGGATGTGTGCGATTTTCATCAATACGTCCGGGCCCGAAATGACGAACGTTCGTGCAAGCTTGATACGAGCTGGCATGATGCCTTGATCACCTATGGCTTTCCTGTCAATCGAGACTGGGACGGTCGTAGAGATACAGTTCTCGCGGCAACGCCCATACTGCGAGCATCCCCCAGTGGAGGATCTGGCTGTTTGGAAAAGCAGCTGCTGACGCAGCTCACGCCCGAACAGCTTGAATTCCCGGCTGAGTTCTTTACCCAATTGACCGAGTGGATGATGACGCTCTGACAGAGGATCGCATGGCGCGGACGGTTCAGGACATCTTCGTAGGAATCGATGCGGGAACGACGGGCAGCAAGGTTGCCCTATTCGACGCCAGCGGTAACGAACTTGGCAGCGGCTATTTCGAGTATCCCTGCCTCTATCCGCATCCCGGCTGGGTAGAGCAGGACGTCGAGGACGTCTGGAAGGGGAATCTGCCGGGCAAGCCGTGCCGCTCGCGTGGCTGCTAACGTTGCGGATGATGCTATTCGCTCGATCGGTTTCTCGAGCCAGCGCGGCTCCTTCATCCTCCTTGATGAGCAAGAACGTCCGCTCGCCCCCGCCGTGGCTCGGGAATGACAGCCGGGCGAAGGAGATGGAGAGCGTCCTCTTGCAGCGCATCGCACCGGAGCGGCACCGACACATCACAGGTATGCCGGTTTCCGGAAGCTGGGCGATTGCGAAACTGGCATGCAGGCCGCTCCGCCATCGCCACGAACTGATGGAGCGTGCGCGGTACATCTGTAACGGGCAGGAATACTTTCTTCGTCGTTTGGGTGCGGAGGTTCTGGAGTCCGACCCGTCCGCGCTCACACTAAACGGAATGCTCGACATTCGTAAATTGGACTGGAGTGAGGAAGTCTGTCAGCAGACGGGCATCGATCTGACGCGTCTTCCAAGGGTGGGTAAACCGGGCACAATGGTCGGGCGCTTATCCAAGGCTGCGGCTGAGGAGACCAAGTTGCCCGCGGGCATCGCCCTGTGCCGTGGAGGCGGAGACCAACAGTGCGCAGCAGTTGGCGCGGGTGTAATCAGACAAGGTTTAGCTGAAGTTACGATCGGAACCGCTGCAATGATGGTCGCCCATTTGGAAAATCCTGAGCTCGTGATAGGCGCCGCACCGTACATTGGTGGACATGCGGTGCCGGGCAAATGGGACGCCGAAGGAGGCGCCTTCTCAATTGGCAGCTGCTTAAAATGGTGGCGCGACAATTTCGGCCAGATCGAGCGTACCCAAGCCGAGCAGGAAGGTACGAACGTCTACGACAGACTCATCGCCTCAACCGGGGCGGCGCCCGCCGGGAGTCGGGGGATCATTTTTCAACCGTTTTTCGCAGGACAGATAACACCGTATTACGACGCCACTGCGCGCGGTGGCGTTCCTCGGTCTGGGCCTAAATCATGATCGGGCTTGCCTTTTGAGAGCCGTGCTTGAGGGCTGTGCGTGTGAGGTGCGTTTCATGGTTGACGGGGTGGCACGTGACCTGACGGGGCGGCATCTCGGAGTTGCGTGTGACGGGAGGCGCTAGTCGTTCGGATCAGTTTATGCAGATCCACGCCGATATACTGCGTCGTCCCCTAGTACTGCTGCGCAATCGCGAGTGCACGGTGCTTGGCGCTGCGATCCTGGGTGCAGTCGGCTGTGGGTGTTTCGCAAGTATCGATGAGGCTGTCCAGGCTATGGTGGCAGTCAGTCGAACGGTGGAGCCGGAAACTGCAACCGCCGACATCTACGGTCGGTTGTTTGAGCTCTTTCGCTTTTGCTACGAAGCGGCAGCGCAGGCGGGACTTTATGAGGCCATCTACGAGTTCCAGCATAATTATTTCTAACTGCCTATCAGGCGCATCCATGGGCAAAGGGAGCTGACACCCAGAGGCTACGCCATCCCGAGATACTCCTTACTAATCGCAGCGCCGACGGAATACTTGGGATCAACGAAGTTCCCCAATCGGACAATTCCACACTCAGTCAACAGCATGTAGGCGTCCCAGCGATCAAAGCCGTATTCCCTTTCCATCCATAATACTAATTCGAGATAGGCTATGCGCACTGCATCCTCTGAGCGGACGGGCGCTCCCGATCGCCATGATGACGCGCTCGTTTTCGAGACGCGGCCAGCTGATCTTCCAGCCTTTGATTAGATCCACGCGTATCGTCGTTTGAGTAGCAAACTCGATACCTGTCCCACACAATTCGCCATCGCCCTGAGCAGGCATGAGCATCACCGATGAATATTCGGGCGCCGGGCGAACGCACGGGAAGATACGTGATACTCCCAGGCGCAATATCCGGAAGATCCATATTTCCACCATGGTTGTCGGGAGTTAGCGAGCTAATCGCCTCAATTTCCGGCGAACAACTTAGCGTGCCTATATGTGGACGATAGGGTAAAGTTATATTTTTGCTCCAGTAGATGCCCTTCTCATCCAAATTGACTTTGCGTACGATTTCCGGCAGTGGTTCATTCAGCGTCGCCGTGGAATCGGTACTAGTGAGACCCCCAAATCGCGGCATTAGACATACCGTGCCGCGCGGGTTTTTTCCTCGAGGGAGGATTGATTCGATATACACGGCCACCACATCCCCTTTCTCCGCATGTTCGACCATAATTGGTCCACATTGCGGATTGACAAACGGCATAGTTAATTTCTCCGACGGCAAATCTTTCTCAGTTTTGATGACACCATCAAAGGCATCCACCGTCTCCACGACAACCCGATCACCCGGATCAATCTTCAAAACGGGATCGGAGTAAGGTCCCATAGTATACTGGAATTTCCCTTGAAGCTTCTCAGTTAGCTCGTGCGTCTTCCCAACTTTTCCGCCGGAGATACCACGAGTATGCATAAGCGATTTCTCTAACCAGCTCATATGGCTCCTGATTTAGAAACTGTGTCTCTCCTTTAACACTTCGCTCACTTCGCCATGCTCCTACCACTCTTAAATTGCTGAAAACCCCGCGGCTGCACACGGCGGCGATGAAGGCGCTGGCGAGCTGGCACAGGCTGAGGTGCTGCGCGAACTGGCTAGGGACTCGAACTCGGGCGTGCGCACTGAGGCATTGGAGGCGCTGGCGAGCTTTTCACGGCCCGAGGCTCTGTCGGTGCTCTGCGACCGGGCTCTTGCATCCGATCACAAAGTCGCCGTAGATGCTATTCGCGGGCAGCCACGCGCTGTTCGCGCGAAGAACTCGAAGCGTTTCTGAACCGACATGACCAGAAGGGTTCTGGTGCAAACTTGAAAAGCTGGCCTTGTGGCGCTAACGGCCAGCGATGACGGAACCCACCTCGGCACAGGATCTCTTCAAGGGCCGGCACTTTGACCAGGAAATCATCGTGCTCTGCGTACGATGGTATCTCACCTTCAAGCTCAGCTCCCGTGACCTGGTCCAAATGATGGCCGAGCGCGGCATCCTGTTGGCTCATACGACCATCTTGCGGTGGGTGCAGCGCTACGTGCCGGAATTTGAAAAGCGCTGGAGCCGTACGCGCGGCCGGTCGGCGACTCGTGGCGCGTGGATGAGACGTAATCAAGGTCACGGCCAGTGGGTCTACCTGTATCGCGCCGTGGATAAAGCGGGCCGCACCGTCGATTTTCTCTTGAGCAAACGGCGTGACATCGCGGCCGCCAAGCGGTTCTTTTCCCGGGCGACGAGGCAGCATGGCGTCCCAAGGGTGATCACCTTGGACGGCTACGCCGCCTCGCATCGGGCGGTCGCCAAACTGAAAGAGGTCTGGAACGCTACCGCGCCGCGTACGGGTGCGATCCTGCAAGTATTTGAACAACGTGGTCGAGCAAGATCATCGCCGGATAAAGCAGCGAATCCGGCCGATGCTCGGATTCAAGCGATTCGAGACGGCGGCCGTGACGATCCGCGGCATTGAGTTGGCAGAGAAAATCAAGAAACAACAGTTCAACCTCAAACCACTAACCGGAAAAGCAACCACCGCTCCGGAAATTTGGGCCGCGGTCCTGGCCGCTTAAAATCTGCAAAGCCTCTCGCCAGACAAAAACATACACTTAATAAAATTTGCACCAGAACCCCAGAGGGCGCCGGCGCGGGCGTCCGCGCCTTCTTCATGGGTGGGCCGCCTTTCGGCGGCGGTGGGGATTGTGGTCTGGGAAGGAAGGCGTTACGGAAACCTTAGGTTTCCGTCCAGGAAGGTAGGCTGAGACGCTTTCTCGGGCTTAGCCGAGGAAACACCGATCCCCGGCCCTGCGGGGTCGGGGGTTTCCTTAGTGAGAATCGACTGAGCGGGACCTTAGCGTGCTTTATTTTCCGTTTCGCCCCACGATGTGAAAAGCTGTGGCTGAATGAAGCTTGGCTGACCAATCAGAGCTTCTATTTTGGCAGCGTAGGCACAGCGCTTGTCTGGGGTCGTGTTCGGTTCCTCTTTTTCGTCCAGCAAAACTCCCGTTTATGTTCTCAGTTCCCTACACGTAGACAAAGAGAAGGCGCAAGAAATCGCGATGGACTGGATGAGGGTTTTCTACGGCGTGCAGGTCAGTACAATGGAGAGCCAGGAATTTAGAACAAGGCCAGTCCCACATTGGTTTTTCTGTTTTTCAGAGACGATTGAAGGACCAATCCAACGAATGTATTTCGTCGTCCTCTTACCCAACGGGATGATTGTTGAGCCGAAAGTGTCGGAGAGGCTGTAGTTG
>CAVWZH010000013.1:0-625143 GCA_963759395.1 uncultured Acidobacteriota bacterium
ATGTTCGGTCCGAAGAGAACTAGGCAGTGTCTCTTCAAGCCCTATCACGCGTGGCTTTGGAAAAACGAGGTAAACCAGGGTAGCGCGCAGTCCATGGATTAGAGGAGCGATCTCGAACGATGACTCTGCTTCAACAGGCTGGTGCAGCGGTTCTTCTTTTGTCGGTCACGCTATCTCTGCAGTGTGGCGGCGCCGCTGCGCTCATCCTTTGGATCAGAAGCATTCCAAGAGAGACTCGGAAGGTACAGGTGTTTCACTGCGCCGCGCTCGTCATGCAAACCACGGTAGCCGTCATCGTTCTGCACGGAATCGTTATTCTGCTGTGGGCGAGTTGCTATCGCTGGCTTTGCTTTCCGTCCTGGGAATCTGCGTTTTACTTCTCGGCGAGCAGCTATGCGACAGTTGGATATGGGGATGTGGTCCTTCCGTCGAAATGGCGCCTGTTGGGCCCGCTCGAAAGTATGGTCGGCATGCTGATGTCCGGAGTATCCATTGGACTTCTATTCGCGGCGGTCACTCATCTGGTCGACGGGGGCTCACGCTCTCGTCCACTTCGCTCCGAATCCGCGGCTGTCTCCGACAAAGGTAAGTGTCAGAGCAAGCACACGATTGACAGACTTAATCCACAGCCAGTCCGACTTCGGCGACGCCTGACCAGGAAATTCTCAGGCTGTCAGTCTTCGTTCCTCTGCTCAGGACGGTTTACTGCCGGTTAGCCCGTCCACCGGGGCAACCGCGATCACTTCTCGTTGGCCGACTTCCGGGTACTGATCCGAACGTTTTCAGCTGTCCGTTGCTGGTTGAGGTTTGCCGGCGTAGTTTAGCTAGTTGCTGTCACCCAGGAGGCCGCGGGTTCAAGTCCGTCGCTC
This sequence comes from uncultured Acidobacteriota bacterium, assembly GCA_963759395.1. Taxonomy (GTDB): domain Bacteria; phylum Acidobacteriota; class Terriglobia; order Terriglobales; family Acidobacteriaceae; genus CAVWZH01. The sequence goes on from CAVWZH010000013.1 coordinate 870, forward strand.
CCGCCAACTTTCCACGGTCAAGAACGGCCGCACACGCGCTCGTTATCTGACTTCCCGCGTGCCCGTGATCCAGGAGCCGTGCGATCGATTGTCAGAAGCGAAATTGGGGTTAGCGATTCTCGAGGCTGGTCTAAAACGACGAAACCATGACACGTTTCCTTTGCTTCGTTTCTAATGCAGCCATGGAATTGCTTTGCTCGCCCACACACTGGACGGGTAGGTGGTTCGAAGTTCCTCGGCAACTTTGCCCAGCACCGTGTGATCGTTCGTTGCTCTATAGTGCGCGACAGCCCGCCAGTACATTGCTTCCGCTGCAAAGTGAGTATTACCAAAGCGTGCGACCACATCGCCGTACCATCGTTCCGCATCGGCGTATTTCTTCTGCACAAAGGCGATGCGACCGAGACCGCTCGTTAGAGCAGCGACGAAGTCGTTGTTGGGCAGATAGCCTTCCAGTCGTACACGCTCCTTGCCCTCGCTATCTAGGAGGAGCACAGTTGGTGTCCAGACCGCATCAAAGCGGTGGAACCATGCCGGATGTTCCTTAATGTGAGCTTTTACCGGAAGGAAATTTTGGCCGATGAATTCGGCAGTCTTCTGATCTTCATACGACTCGGCATTCAGCCGAGCACAGGCTCCTCACGCCGGAGCCGCGCTGGAGTCCAGCAAGATGGGGCGAAACTGCTCCTTCGCTTCGGCTAGGGTCTGATCGATGTCCTTGCTCCAATTCACGCCCATCGTTCGCCTCCTTAGAGAAATGTGTTGCTACAACTTAGAACTGCAGCTTCAGCGCCAAGTTGGATTGAGCGCGGGCCGCCGATCTGGTACAGCGGATTGAAGCCGCCATTGTAGCCGCCGGTACCGAGGTAGTTGTTCAGCGTCTGGCTGGCGTAGCCAAACGGCGTGGGACTCTGGGCAGTAAGATAGTTTGTCGGATTGCCGAAGTTCGGGTGATTCAGGATGTTGAAGAAGTCGCCTCGGAATTGAAGCGAAACTCTTTCTGTGAAGCGGAACTGTCGTCGAAACCGCCTCCACGGAACCGGGTACCTGTCTTCCAGTCAGCACAAACCGGGAACCAGCCGTAAGCGCCAATGGTGTCCCATTCCACAGCTTGCCCGTCCGCATCTTCGGGCCTTGCAGGTCCTGCAGCAGGCACAGCGGTACGCCCTCCAACGCTGCTGCCTTACGCACGCATTCGATCATCTGTGCATGATCCTCGTGTGTTCCGTGCGAGAAGTTCAATTGCGCCACGTTCATTCCAGCGCGCAACAGCTCGCGGTGCATCTCTTCGGTGTTGACCAAGCGTGCAGACGATCTTTGCCCGCCGCGCCGCTCGGGAAACGTGAGCTGTGTTAAATTCCTTGTTCATGTGAATCGCCTTTCAGTTGCTGTCGAGGGCAGGCCTTTCCAGCAAGCATCGTATCTGGGTTACGCAGAATCGAGGCCAATAAACGCGAAGGTGCTGTCAATTGGCGATTCGCAATGAGTCTGGCTGAGCGTTGCCTCTGGCACACAACGGGCCGACAGGCGCAAAAGCACGGGCACGTCTCGATTTCAGGCTGGGTTCCGAGCCCGAACTCGCTGTGCGTACACTCATGGTGTGGCTGATGCGCCTTTGGCAATTGCCTGTTGTGGTATCAGCGGTGCCGGTTGTGGCAATGATCGTTTCAGGACTCTTGCTGTGTTTTTCGCCAGTTTGTTAGTAGCCCGTAGATTGTCGCCGATGAACCGAACATTGCCTGTAACGGAACTCTCCAGCACAGAACGGCCATCACGCGAGATGTCCCGCAGTATTACTGCATTCGCCATTCGGCCTGCATTCGGGTCAGGAATTCCGTTATCGTTCTGAAAGCGGTACCATAGGCGCAATGTGGTCAGGGCATCAGTTCGAAAAGTCGGATAAGCTGACCTCTGAACAGGTGGATGCATTGCGCAGTGCGCTGCAATCAGTGATTTCGAGCAGTGCGTTCGCCGACAGCAAGCAGTGCAAGGACTTTCTTCGCCTCGTCGTGGAACGCGCTTTGGCAGGAGACTTGGAATCGTTGGGGGAGCGCACGGTCGGCGCAGAAGTGTTTGGGCGGCCCGCCGATTACGAAACCTCCAACGATGCGGCCGTCCGCGTGCGAGCGACGGAAGTTCGAAAGAGGCTTGCACAGTATTACCGAGAGGCCAAGCAAGACCAGCCGGTGCGTATCGAACTGACTCCGAGTTCGTACATACCGGAGTTCCATTGGTTGTCCGAGACAAGATCCGAAGACGCACATGCGATCGCTGCAACTCCCACGCATGCTCGGCGATCGCGGCGTACCGCGGTAATCGCAATTGTTACCTTAGCCGGCCTCGTGATTGTTTCTGTCTTACTTTGGTTACGACATTACCCGCCACCCCAGCAGAATGCGGTACGGCTGTCACTCGGGCTCCCGCAGGGCGTAACCTTACAGAGGAACTGGCACCCGTTCGAAGAGATGGCGCTTTCGCCCGATGGCGAAATGGTGGCCTTTTCGGCAACTGATGCTTCTGGTCAAAGCTCTTTGTGGATCAGGCCTTTGAGCTCTACGGAAGCGCGCAAGATGGTCCAGACTCAGGGGGCGCTTCTGCCTTTCTGGTCCCCGGACTCACAGTTCGTCGGTTTCTGGGCAAGTGGCAAGCTTAAGAAGATACGGCGATCGGGTGGACTTCCCGAGGTGATCTGTAGCGTTGCAGAAATCGCGCAAGGAGCCTGGAGCCCCAATGGAACAATTCTTTTCGCCAGAGCTGTAAACAGCCCGATTGACCGGGTCTCTCCCGACGGCGCAAATGCGACCCCTGCGACCTCGCTCCTGCCTGGACAGGTCAGCCACATGTGGGTCCAGTTTCTGCCAGACGGCAGACACTTTATCTATTTGGCTCGCACAAACCTTACGAGTGACGATCCGCAAGCGAAGGTCTACGCTCAGTCACTGGATGGCGGAGCTCCGATTGAACTCTTGACGAGTCAGAGCCGGGCAATAGCCGTACCGGACTACCTGCTGTTCGCGCAGCAGCAGAACCTGTTCGCCCAGCGGATGGACTGGAAGGCGTTGCGGAAGATTGGGGAACCGTTGTTGGTGGCCCGCAACGTCGCTGCCTCTCCAGCTTACCTTGGCACTTCCGAATTCACTGCCTCGCAAAACGGGGTGCTGATCTACGGCACAGCAGAGGGCTCATCTTTCGATCAGCTGAAGTGGTATGCACGAGACGGCTCAACGATCGGCAGTCTCAATCCGGTTATCGACTATCAGCAGTTCACGCTTTCGCCCGATGCGAAGCACCTGGCGCTCAACTCGTTCCATCAGCATGCTACCGGCAGTCTGTGGCTGATAGATATTGCGACTAACACAACGACGCCTCTGACGTTCGATCCGCACGCACAATCTGATCCCGTCTGGTCGCCCGACTCGCGCTATGTTGCCTTTAATCTTCTTCCCAATGGTGGAACTGATCCGCCGTTCCTCGTGCAAAAGATTGAAATTGGAAATCAGCAGCCAGTTGCAATCTATGGTGACGATCAAAGACACTGGGTGGAAGACTGGTCCCCGGATGGTCGCTTCTTGCTGACTCATGACACAAAGACGCTTTCGATACTGCCTGTGACGGGCGATGGGAAACCCGAGGCTGTATATTCATCGAGCTTCCTGAAAGATGCATTTCATCTGTCGCCAGACGGGCACCTGATCGCCTACGGGGAGAACCGCAGTGGGAGATGGGAGGTCTTTGTTGCGTCTTTTCCTTCGTTTCAGGAGATAAAGCAGGTTTCAGTGGCCGGTGGCGCACAACCACGGTGGCGCGGTGACGGCCGTGAACTCTTCTTTATCGACAATGAAGGGCAAATGATGTCAGCGACCGTGGAGCGCGGCTCACCCCAGGTGGGCGTCCCCAAAAAGCTATTCGATACGGGATTGATTCCAGATCCAACAATCAATCAGTATGCAGTTGCTGGAGATGGGCTCAAATTTCTGGTGCTTGAGCCGCGGAAGGGCTTTCTGGAAACTTACTCTGTGATCCGTAACTGGCCCGCGATGCTGAAGTAAACACCCCAGATCGGCTGCACGAACGGACTCTCGGCGAGCATCCCCTGCGCACCCGGGATTAGAATATTTCCAAGAAGAGGGCCGATCCTCATATGAAGAGGGCGGAAGCTCAAATATCGGCCGTGCTAGCACTCGTTGCGCTTGGCACGCTGTACGTGCTGCTCTCGTGTCCTCGTGCTCTTGCGCTGAATCCGTCGCTGGATGTCAGTCAATACGCACATACCGCATGGACCTATCGCGATGGGTTCGTGCAAGGCGCGGTCAACGCAATCGCGCAGACGCCTGACGGTTATCTCTGGCTCGCTACGCAAAGCGGAGTCGTTCGATTCGACGGTGTTCGGACGGTGCCGTTGCCTCTTGCGCCAGGGCAGCAGCTTCCGAGCACCTCGGTGGGAGCCCTCCTGGCGGCACGCGACGGGACCCTCTGGATCGGCACCCTTGATGGGCTGGTGAGTTGGAAGAACGGTCAACTGACTGAATATCCGTCGCTTGCGCGCCGCTCTGTTCTCGCGCTGCTGCAGGATCGCGCCGGAACCGTGTGGGTGGGCGGTCTCGCGGTGCCGGCGGGAACCCTCTGCGCAATCCGCGGCGAAAGCACCACCTGTTATGGCGATGATGGAAGTCTCGGCACCGTAGTGGCGTCCTTGTACGAGGATGTCGACGGCAGCATGTGGGTAGGAGCGGCAACGGGCCTGTGGCAATGGACGCCCGGTCCCCGAACCCGTTATTTGGCGACACCAATCAGCCGGGGGGGCAAGATGACGCAAGGCGATCATCGAGCGGGCCTCGTAGTTGCTGTTGGCAGCGTCCGTCAAATCATTGGAAAGACAGTGACCGACTATCCGCTTCATGGGGTGCCGTTGCCTTTGAGTGCTGGAACTGTCCTTCGCGATCGCAACGGTGGGCTTTGGATCGGCACAACTGCTCATGGGCTCGTCCATTCGTACGAGGGTAAAACCAGCATTTTTACCCACAAAGATGGCCTGTCCAGCGATCAGGTGTACGCGCTCTTCGAGGGCCGTGAAGGATCCATCTGGGTCGCCACTTCCCAGGGTCTCGACCAATTTCGAGAGTTGCCGGTCACCTCGCTCCCCGTGAAACAAGGATTATCCAGCCCCACCACGAACTCCGTGCTGGCGGCGCGCGACGGGAGCATATGGATCGGCACGACGGGTGGGCTATATAGGTGGGACCACGGGCGCACGACGGTGTACCGGAGACGAAGCAATCTCGGCCTCGCCGACGACGAGATTCAATCGCTCTTCGAGGATGAGCGTGGTCGCATTTGGGTTTCAAGCTTTAGCGGGCTTGCGGCATTTGGGAAGGGGAAGTTCACTGCGGTTCCGTCGGTGCCGGCCGGGACGAAAAATGCGATCACTGGCGACAATCACGGCGGCCTCTGGCTCAGTCTGTTCGGCACGGCGAACAATTACAGTCTGACGCATCTAGTCGACAGCAAAATCACCGAACAGGTGCCTTGGCGGAACCTGGGTGGGGGGCCGGGGACCGGCCTCCTGCCCGACCCGAACGGCGGCATCTGGACGGGGCTGTTGAGCGGCGGGATTGCCTACTTTCGGGCGGGGCAGATACGGAACTTGCCATTGAGCGACGACGGGGCAGGCGCCCGGAAGGTGTTGGATATTTCGCGCGATCGCAGCGGCACGCTTTGGGCAGCCACCGAAAATGGGGTCAGCCGGATCACGAACACTGGTGTCGCAACCCTGACCACCGCAAACGGGTTACCCTGCAAGACCGTTCACTGGATCGTTGAAGACGACCTTTCTTCCTACTGGCTCTACACGCAGTGCGGACTCCTGCGCATAGCACGAACCGAGTTGGAGGCCTGGATCGCCGACCCGAAACGAAGCATCCAGGTGACAACCTTCGATGCCACGGATGGAGTGCGACTGGTTCCGATTCTCAAGGGGCTCAGGCCTGCGGTCACCAAGGCGTCCGACGGGAAAATCTGGTTTGTAAATGGAGACAAGGTGAGCTTTATTGATCCGTCCCGAATCCGTACCAACATGCTCCCTCTGCCAGTTCACGTTGAGCAGATTACGGTTGATGGCAAGACGTACGATGCCGGGCAAGATTTACGCCTGCCTCCGCACGTTCGAAATCTGGTGATCGACTACACCGCACTCAGCCTGGTGGCGCCGGACAAGGTGCGCTTCCACATCATGCTGGAGGGCCAGGACAGGGGCTGGCGGGATCTAGCCAATCAGCGTCATGTTCAGTACACAAACCTGCCGCCGCGCAAGTACCGCTTTCGTGTGATCGCGTCCAACAATAGCGGCGTGTGGAACGAGCAGGGGGATACGCTGGAGTTCTCCATCGCGCCCGCCTATTACCAGACGAATTGGTTCCGCGCCCTATGCGCTGTGTTCTTTCTGGCGCTGCTGTGGGCGGCCTACCAGTGGCGGGTCCGGCGGTTGCGTTATGAGTTCGAGATGACCCTGGACGCACGCGTCCGCGAGCGTACGCGCATTGCGCGGGACCTGCACGACACACTGCTGCAGAGTTTTCAAGCACTCTTGCTACGCTTCCAGGCGGGGATCAACCTGCTACCGGAACGTCCGGCTGACGCCCGTAGAACACTTGAAGATGCCGTCGATCTGGCGTCTGAAGCGATCACCGAGGGCAGGGATGCGGTGCAAGGGTTGCGCATGTCCACGGTCGAGAAGAATGATCTCGCCGTAGCCATTCGGACCCTTGGGGAAGAACTCGCTTCTGCTGAGACCAATGAATTGTCTCCCAACTTTAAAGTGGTCGTGGAAGGAATATCTCGGAATTTGCATCCGATTCTTCGAGACGAAGTTTACCGGCTTGCGGCAGAAGCGCTGCGCAATGCCTTCCGGCACGCGGCAGCGCAAAACGTGGAAGTTGAAATCCGTTACGACGAAAAGTATTTCCGGCTTCGCGTTCGGGATGATGGAAAGGGGATTCATCCCGAGGTTCTCCGTGGACATGGACCTGAAGGACACTACGGCTTGCATGGCATGAGGGAGCGAGCAAAACTTGTAGGAGCTAAGCTAACCATCTGGACTGAACTGGATAGCGGTACGGAGATCGAGCTCAATATTCCAGGAGCGAGAGCGTACGTGAAATCCACGCGGCCTTTCTGGTACTTTGGGAAGCGCTCCGCGACAGACGCGGATGAGAAGGAAACCATAGAGCGTGAGTGACGGGTCAACTCAAATTCGAATTCTTGCAGTTGACGATCATGCTCTGGTAAGGCAGGGCATAGCTGTACTCGTTGGTACTGCACCGGATTTGGCTCTGGTCGCCGAAGCATCGAATGGCCGCGAGGCTATCCAACAATTCCGTGCGCATCGCCCAGACATCACGCTGATGGATCTACAAATGCCGGAGATGAACGGCCTCGATGCGATCATCGCGATTCGGGGGCAATTTCCGGATGCGAAAATCATCGTGCTGACGACGTATAAAGGCGATGTACAGATTCTTCGCGCGCTCAAGGCAGGAGCACAGGGTTACCTGCTAAAAAATACGTTTCACAAGGAACTCATAGAAACGATCCGAGCGGTTCATGCCGGGAGAAAGGCGCTTTCTCCCGAAGCGTCGTACGAAATCGCCGAGCATGCGACGGATGATGCCCTGACACCGGCAGAAATCAACGTGCTACGTTTGATCGCAGCTGGGAATGCGAATAAGCAAATTGCTGATCAGCTCTCAATCACGGAGGAAACCGTCAAGAGTCGGGTCAAGTGCATCCTTTCCAAGTTGGGCGCCAGCGATCGAACGCACGCCGCAATGATCGGCTTGAAAAGAGGAATCATCGAGCTGTAGTTTCCACCGACTGCTGACTCGTCCCAAGCGCATAACAAACTCTAAAGAGTGACCATCACAGCTCTTTTTGGGGTTTCGATTTGTCTCCACAATGTCACAAACTAGTAACGACCAGAAGGATGCGTATTGCGACGCCTATATTCCACATTCGCCGGCGGTTGGCCTGGGACGGGTTTGCTTCTCATGCGCTTGGTTGTCGGCTCTGCACTGATTGTGGGCGCCAGTTCGATCCTGTGGAGCGACCCCCCTCCGATCAACACGACAATAATGTCCGTATTTTTAGCGGGATGCGGAATTCTTCTAATCCCCGGGATATGGACGCCCGTCGCGGGAACGTTAGTTGCTGTGATCGAAATCTGGCAGATTCTGACACTAGCCGGAGACCGATGGGTTGCCCTTCTGCTGGGAACCATCGGTGGCGCTCTCGCAATGTTAGGACCCGGTTTGTGGTCAGTCGATGCTCGCCTTTTTGGATGGAAGCGCGTCGAAGCTCCTCCTCGCAAAAGTAGTTCTAACTCTCCTTAATAGACTGCCCCAACGACCAAAAGTTTCTTGCCTCAAAACAGGGCTGCTATTCGCTCCCCAAGAGTCTGCGATTTGCCCCGATGTGGGGCTGACCGCAAACGGAACTGGGTTGACAATGTGCGCATGAGTGGTCAAAGAAACGGAGGTCGCATTATGACAGAAGATGGCACATCAATCCGAGTTCGCATCGACGATGAGGGTTACACGTACATCACGGTAACTCAATGGGACGAGAACGGTCGGGAAATCGTATATCGCGAGGATGAAAATTTTCGTTGTTCGGAGCCGCAATTTTGAAGCCGATTTTAGCCCCCGCCAACAGAGGTCAAGGAGATGGTCATGGCCAAAGTGATTGAGTTTTACATACCGAAGAACTTTCGGAAACCGTTAAGGACGGTGGCTCAGCCGCAACTCGGAAAAATCATCGAGTTTTGCCCACAGACGAAGAGATCAGCTTAGCTGCTGTCTACCTTATGCAGATTGAGGAGGAAATATGACGTTCATTCCCACACAAAGCGGCTTTATGCGTCTGGAAGATTCCGAAAAACTGTTGCGAGCCATCTTCCCAAATTATCCCAGCCTGGAACCGCGCCATCCCGCGCCACGTCTGGAACCGATTCCCCAGGACAGCAAGGACTACTGGAACGAAGAGAGGATGTCTCTCTGCTAGTCACTTTGTTCGTATAAGAGTTCGCAAAGCACTGCAAGCGTAAAGGTTCAGGAGGAAATTATGGGGTGCGCGACTATTGATTTCACCGACATCGGAGATCTCGCAGGAACAAGCTTTGTCGAAGTGAGCGGTCTCGGAGACCAGCCGACCCATCTCGAACCAGAAATCAGGTCTGAGTACTGCTTCGAAGGCATTGTCGGCAAGAGCCCAGCTCTGCAGAAAGTCCTGGAACAAGTCGCGATCGTTGCGCCTACGGATTCCACCGTGCTACTGCACGGTGAGACAGGAACCGGCAAGGAGTTGATCGCACGCGCTATCCACAACTTAAGCTCCCGGCGCGAGCGCGACTATGTGCGCATGAACTGCGCGGCTATTCCCTCGGGACTACTGGAGAGCGAACTGTTCGGGCACGAGAAGGGAGCCTTCACCGGGGCTCTGATGCAAAGAAAGGGCACGATTCGAGCTGGCCGATCGACGGTTCGCTGTTTCTCGATGAAATCGGTGACATCAGCCTGGAACTGCAGCCGAAATTATTGCGCGCCATCCAGGAGCAGGAGTTCGAGCGGCTCGGAAGCTCCAAGACGATCCGCGTGAACGTGCGGCTGATTGCCGCGACCCACCGCGATCTCCGAGCCATGATTCGGGACGAGAAGTTCCGCGAGGATCTTTTCTATCGATTCAACGTCTTCCCGATTGAGATCCCGCCCCTGCGCGAAAGGCGCGAGGATATTCCACTCCTGGTGAACTACTTTGTGTCGAAGGTAGCGGGGCGGATGCGGAGACAGATAAAGTCCATCCCCAAACGCGCAATGGAGATGCTGACGAACTGTCCGTGGAAGGGGAATATTAGGGAATTGGCAAACTTCATCGAACGAGCTGTCATCCTCACACGTGGTGAGGAGTTAGAGGTGCCGCTTGCCGAGCTTGCCACCTGTTCAGAGACCAATGCTGCTGTCGGAACGGCCTCTACGTTTCGACAAGCAGAGTCCTCTGTAATCATCGACGCTCTGAGAGCCGCATCGGGACGCATCGCAGGCAAGGGGGGAGCCGCCGAACGGCTCGGATTGAAACGTACGACGCTGCAAAACAAGATTCGCCGCTTGGGCATCGCAAAAGCACATTACCAGAACTAGCGAAACTGAACTCAGGGGTGTAGCCGTGCACGAGGAGCGCTAAAAGGCATCAACGGTTTTGAGGCGCTCGGAGCCCCCAACGCCGCTCTTGCCGTCCTAAGAACCGTCGGATGAGGTGCGGGTGACTTGATCCGTAACTGGTTGGGGAGAGCTGGGATCAAGTGCCGCGCACCCCTATTTCCCCGACGGCTTTGCGTGCGCACATGAACTTTCTACGGTTTGCATGCAATGTGCCAATCGAGACCGACGGTATGTCCCTGTAGCGCCGCGATGTCCGCAATCTTTGTCCTTCGAGCCTCTGCCCAGATTCAGGCACTGCCCAAGGCAGGGCATGCCAGGCGCAGATCAGGTGCGTGGGATCTATGGGAAATGACGTGTTAAGGAGGGGCCGATTGGCAAGCTATCTGCACTGCTAGTTCTGGAAGCACGTCCATCGACAGATGAAGATTCTCGTTCTCAACTCTGGTTCGAGCAGCCAGAAGGCATGCCTGTACGAAATTGGCGACGCTCTTCCGGAGAGCCCCCCTTTGCCGCTGTGGGAGGGCCGCATCGAGTGGAATGGCGATACGGCAGCGATTACAGTCAGGAATTCGAAAGGAATAGCCAGGAAGGAGAAGCTAAACAGTCTGTCGTGTGAGCTGGTGCTGAAAGATCTGCTGGCCACGCTATGGAGCGGTGAAACGCGCAGCATTGCTTCCGCGGCTGAGATCAACGCCGTGGGTCACCGTGTGGTCCACGGTGGTCCCCGTTTCCACGATCCCATTCTGATCAGTAACGACGTGTACTCGACTCTTGCCGGACTGTCCCAGTTTGCTCCGCTGCACATTCAATCGCAGCTCCAGGGGATGAAGACTATCGCGGATCTTCTGGGAGACGTGCCCCAGGTCGCGGTTTTCGACACTGGCTTTCATCGCCAGATGCCACGAGTGGCGCAGACGTATCCCGGTCCGTATGAGTGGTTCGAACAGGGAATCCGCCGATACGGCTTCCATGGAATCAACCATCAGTACTGTTCGACCCGCGCGGCTCAGCTGATTGCAAAGGACCTGAAGTCACTCAAAATTGTAAGTTGTCATCTCGGCAACGGGTGCTCAGTCACGGGCATTCGAGCGGGCCGCAGCGTGGATACAACGATGGGATTCACGCCGTTAGACGGACTCATGATGGGCACGCGCTCAGGTTCGGTTGACCCGGGAATCCTGATCTTCCTCATGAGACAGTATGGGCTTGATGCCGATCAGATCGACGACATGTTGAATAAGAAATCGGGTCTGCTCGGCATTTCTGGTCTGTCAGGCGATATGCGCGACATTTTGGCTGGCATTCACGCAGGAAATGAGAGAGCGAAATTGGCATTCGATCTTTACACTCATGGTTTGCGCATAGCTATCGGGGGAATCGCAGCTGTTTTGGAAGGCCTGGATGTTCTGGTGTTTACGGCTGGAGTAGGTGAGAATTCGCCGGAGGTGCGCGCTGCCACGTGCAAAGGGCTAGATTTTCTCGGGGTCACAATCGACCTAAACCGGAATAAGGAGCCTTTGCTCGATGCAGATATATCGAGCCCCGATTCCCGCGTGAAGGTCCTCGTAATTCGGGCAGCAGAAGACTGGGCTATCGCGGGAGAGTGTTGGAAGCTCTGCCGTTGCCCGGCCGCCGTGGCCTAATTGCGCCATGATACGACTTTGACGAAGAACAGACCTGGCGCTTTATTCGCATCCTCCGATGTCGGGGTTCGTTCTATTAATGAAAAAGAAGGCATGGGTAACTGCTGATCACGCGCGGTCCTGCAACAAAGTGTTGAAGGCGTTCGCTTCCAGAAGATCGAGCGATGCACCACCACATCTGCCCGCAAAAGCTTGGCATTCTGGCTTACGCCGATGCTTTTCATGCCGGCGGCGGCGGCGGCTTTGACGCCGGGCAGCGCGTCTTCTACAACGATGCAATGCTCGGGCGCGACACCCAATTTGATGGCAGCGATGAGAAACACTTCAGGGTCAGGCTTGCCACCGTGTACATCGTCAGCGGACACGATGGCTTGAAAGCACCTGTTCGCGTGTAAGACATCGAGGATCGTTTCTACGTTGGCGCGAGGAGCCGCCGATGCAATCGCTTGTCCCCAGCCTTGTCGGTGCAGCAGGTTTACCCACTCCAAGGCTCCGGGGAGAGGCGCAATGCCATTCTCGCGCACATGTTGCCGATAGAGCGCCTCTTTGGCTTTACCGATGCCCTGGATCAATTCGAGCGTAGCCTTTTCCCCGAGCCACTGCCGGAGAATAGAGTCGTTGCGCCTGTCCGAAGGTGGCCAGGAATTGTTGGTGGGTGACCGGGAAGCCTTCGCGGGACATAGTGTCGCTCCAGGCCTGCCAATGATATCCGGCAGAGTCGACGAGGGTTCCATCCATGTCCCAGAGTACGGCTCGATTCATGGCCATGAGCGTCCTGTAGAGACTTCGGTGAGGATCTCCGGCGTCCGCATTGACCTCGTGAAGTTCAACCGAGGTAGTCCCTCTTTCACCCGATCGTTTCAGCTACCCGAGCCAGGGCGAACTGCTGGAGGTGCTGGGCATCGCTGTTGAACTTGCGAATGCCTTCCGCCAACTTTTCGGTGGCCATCGCGTCCTCGTTGTGCATCCAGCGAAAGGTCTTTTCCTCCAGGCGCAATCTGGGTTCTTTGCTCACTCGGGCCATCACCTCATCGAGTTCGCGCCTCACAGTACCTTCCGTGTTTTCGAGTTGATTCAGAAGCTCCGGGCTGATGGTGAGCAAATCGCACCCTGCCAAACGGACGATCTGGTTGACATTCCGAAAGCTTGCTCCCATCACTTGCGTCTTGTAACCGAATTTCTTGTAGTAGTTGTAAATGCGCGTCACGGATGCAACACCCGGATCCTGGTCGGGAGCTATCTCTGCTCCGCCGTGCTGTTTTTTATACCAGTCATAGATGCGACCGACGAACGGGGAAATCAACGTCACACCGGCTTCGGCGCATGCGACAGCCTGCGCAAAGCTGAACAGAAGCGTCAAATTGCAGTGGATGCCTTCCAATTCAAGGACCTCCGCTGCCCGGATTCCTTCCCAGGTACTCGCGATCTTGATCAGAATTCGATCCCGCGAAAAACCTTTCTCTTCGTAGAGAGAAATGAGCTTTCGCGCCTTTGCAAGAGTACCCGCCGTATCGAAACTCAGGCTGGCTGGAACCTCGGTAGAAACCCGACCCGGTGTCACGTTGAGAATCTCCGACCCGAATAGCACGAAGAGTCGATCGATAAACTCGTCAGCCATGCGCTGGTGAGTACCGCCCAGCTCCGAAGCCACTTCGGTTGCTTCTTCGACCAGATGACGATAAGCAGGCATCTGCGCAGCCTGGAAAAGAAGGGAGGGATTCGTCGTGGCATCCTGCGGACGATGCCGCGCAATCGCGTCGATATCGCCGCTGTCGGCTACGACAGTAGTGTATTGTCTCAAGGACTCAAGTAAAGTCATTGCTGGCTCCTACCCTTTCGTTTCACTGTTCCTTTGGAGTTAGACCCGAGGCTTCGCTTGCAATGGGAACCGCCGGAACGCCGTAGATAAGAGTCTGATTGGTGCGAATCGCCCTGACTTTGGCAAGGCGTCGACGGTGCCGTTCCGCTCCGCTGAACTTCGCGGCAAGGAAACGTTTTACGCAGTTCCAGGCAACGGCAACACCTGTCGTCAGACCGCCGAGGCAAAGGATGTTCATATCGTCATCCTCCACGCCCTGTCGAGCTGAAAAATCATCGTGACAGACTGCCGCGCGCACTCCTTCAATCTTATTGGCAGCAATGGACGCCCCGATGCCACTGCCACAGAGCAGGACACCGCGTTCGACGACTCCCGCTGCGACGGCGCGGGCAAGCGGAATGGCAAAGTCTGGATAGTCGTCGTCCCTGTCGTACGACAAATTGCCGAAGTCGACCACCTGGTGGCCTATTGCGCCGAGCAAGATGTAGATCTTCTGTTTCATTTGGTATCCGCCATGATCGGCGGCTATGCCGACTTTCATCTTTTCACCTCAGATTCTGTTGCAGTGCGGGCTCGGGCATGGACCTTCTGCAGGTTGCACTCATTGGGCCAAACCGAAATCAGCGGCATTTTTTGTGGATACCAGAATTTTCGTCGCGTGGGTCCTTCCATCAATGCCCACATTGAGGCACTGCCCTGGGCAGGGCACGCCGAATCCAGGTTGGCTCCTCGGGAAATAAGCGAAATTAACGCTTCTAAGCGGACACCCCGATTGGCAATCCATCTGCTGTTCCTCAATGTCGAGGTACGTAAATCGCCGGAAATGGGGAGAGCGACGTGGGAGCCGGTAACTCAGTTATTGAATGTGTGCTGATAGGAATCCAGCAGACGCACAAAGCGAGGAAGGCGGGGAGATGGAAAAGGATCCTCAAGCTAGCGCGCAATGGCGGTACCACGCCCAAACTGCAGTCTCTCATTCAGCTCTCTCTCCGATTTTTCGTAGCCTTGCTGGGCCTTGGTCTACTGGGCTACTTGGTATTTCGAAGCGGCCCGGGGGCCGTTTGGAAACAACTCCAGGCAGTCGGGTGGGGTCTCGCTCTGATCATCATTCTGGGAGGGTTCTCTCAGTTCATCAAGACGTGCGCCTGGAGACAGGCGTTTACCTGCGATATCAGCGGCCTTTCCTGGTCCCGCAGCTTCGTCGCGCAGTTGATCTCTGACGCTATTGGACAATTTGGTGTCGCAGGAAAGGTGCTTGGCGAGGGGACGCGCATATCGCTGTTGGGTTCCAGCGTCCCTGTATCTAATGCATTAGCAGCCGGCGCCATCGACGGGGGACTGCATACGTTCGCCGCCGCAGTGGTAACGGTTTTGGGCATCTCAGCCACTCTAATGCTTGCCCCTGTTTCTAATAGCTGGCGAATATATGCAGTTCTGCTAATTGCTGGGCTGGCGTCAGTGGTGGTCTTGGCGGTTGTGGCGATTGCAAGCCGCTGGCCGTTGATGGGGAACGCAATTCGGGCGATTGGGAGATTGCCGCGGTTGCACAACTGGGTCAGCGACAAACAGCTGATCGTTGACTCAGCCGAACATGATCTTCTCACCTTTCACAGTGAAGCGCCCGCCGCGTTCTGGGCAACCCTGATCCTCAATGGCATGTGGCATATGTTGGCAGTCCTGGAGGTCTACATCATTCTGCGGTTTATCGGAGCAGGGTTCACTTTAGGCGGCGCGTTCATCGTAGAAGGCCTGACGAAGGTGATCAACCTCGTGGGCGCGCTCAACCCGGGCAACTTCGGGACCTATGAAGGTGGAAATATGCTGATTGCCAAGATCTTTGGCGTGACGGGCACCGCAGGATTGACGCTGGCATTGTGCCGACGTGCGCGCACAGTCTTCTGGGCAGGGGTTGGAGCCATGTGCATGATCGTCATGAAGAAGGCCGAGGCGCCGAGGACAATAGCGGCAAAGCTAGATCCGGCAGTAGAGCCGTCCCACGGCGAATAGGGCTCCGCGAATCGTCTTATGCACGGTAACAAACAATCTTCGATTCGGCCCGGTTCCGTGACCAGATGAGGTCCGCGTACCCGTTACTGGGCACGGTATGGTCGTCCGTACCGAGGTTTATTGCAGAACCACAACATAAGACGTGATGTGATTCTGAGATGAGTTCGGCAGTTGGCGTGCCTACATCATCTGGTGCAACTGCTTCTCGTGCTTTCGAGCGGCCGTTCACAAAGAACGTGTCGAGCGCACTGTGCCGCTGCGCCAGCAATGACATGAAGCAAGCGGCATAGGAGATCAATCAATGATAAAGAATTCTGCATTACTCGTAATTTCGTTTGCGATGCTCGCATTTTGCCCTCTTGGCCGTGCTCAAGATCAGGAGCCCAGTATCGACTCGGTTATCGAGGTTGCGAGGGCCAATATGCGGGCGGACAGAGCCACCATCATCACGCAAGCGATGAACTTCAGCGACAAGGAAGCTGCGGCATTCTGGCCGATCTACCGGCAGTACGAGTACGAACGATCCAGGCTGGATGATGATCGCGTTGCCGTTATCAAGGAGTATATGCAGAAGTACCAGACGCTGACCGACGCCGAGGCTAAAGCGATGGCAGAAAAAATGTTGGATTGCGACTCTCGTCTTGCTGAGTTGAAGAAGAAGTACTACAAGAAGTTCAACAAAGTGCTTCCGGCTCTTACCGTGACCAAGTTCTTTCAATTGGATCGTCGCGTCGACTTGTTGATGGATATGAATGTGGAATCCTCGCTTCCTCCGCTCACGCAGCTACAGTACGCCGGGCAGAGAGGTAGCGTGGCAGAACCGCCTCAGCAATGAGGCACGCTCTAGTTCGAGCGCGACTTTCATCCGGGGACTAGTCGAGGTACCACATGATGAAGCATAGGCCGGTGATGTTCGGGGCAATGCTGTTAATGGTGGCCATGGCAATGGCGCAATCGCAGCCCGAGAGAGAGGCGTTGTCCGTGCAAGGCTACCAAGGACAGGCAAGTGTCATTCGATACCAGGGGCGCGTGCTCGTGGATGTGCAAGACCTTGCGCAAATCACAAACGGGTCGCTGAGCTTTGAGAAGAACAGAATTATTTTGACGCTGCCTGGTCCGGACGGTTCATCCCCGAGCGGCGAGGCTCACACATCAGGCTTCTCGCCCCTCTTCATGAAGGCGGCCATCGAGGCGATGGCGTCAATCAGAGAGTGGGGTGGAATGCTCATGGTGACGGTCCAAGATGGATATCCCGTGGGAAATACCATGGCAGGAAACACGATTGTCGCATACCAGGATCGAGCCGCCGACAATGTTGCACTAGCCTCCGCAGCAGCATCGACCGCCTCGGACTCTCGTGGGCTTGAGTTGTTGCAGAACGAGTTCAACAACGTGCAGGTCTGGTCCGACAAATTTGTCGAAGCTCGAAGGTCGATGAGTGCGGCGAACTTGACGGTCTCTGAGGGAGCACTGAAGAACGATGAGGACGCCCAGAAGATCCTTCGTTGTGGTCAATTCCTGGCGCAGATGTTCGCGGGTGGTACCTACCAGGGCGATACGGTTTGTCATTAGGCTCTTAACACGTGAGAAACACACTTCCCCAATCCATTGCGGTCAGCGACTGCGCATCTGTCGCAGCGTTCGCCTCAGCAGCGTCGCCGCAAAAACGTCGCACGTGGGCACACACAGAGGGGCTTCCACTGCCGCTGGGGGTTACCTGGATCGAAGAAGACCAAGCCTTCAATTTTGCGGTGTGTGCTGAACATGCCGAGAGTGTGAAACTGTTTCTCTATTCCCCTACCGATTTGGCAAAGCCAGTTTTGACATTTCAGTTCGATCCTATCCGCAATAAGTCAGGGCGGATCTGGCACTGCAGGATCCCGCTCGATCAAATGTGCGATGCTCGCTATTACGGTTACTCGGTTTCAGGGCAGGCCGTTGCCGGTTTCCGCGGCTTCGATCACGAAAAGGTTCTTCTCGATCCGTATGCGAAACGAGTTTTCTTCCCACCGGGGTTTGATCGCAAGCGCGCGATGGGGTCAGGCCCCAATCATGAAAAGGCGCCGCTAGGAGTCTTGCCCAGACAACGGGCTGCTTTCGATTGGGCTGAAGATCTCCCGCCTCGGCCCGAATCGGACGCGATCATCTACGAACTTCACGTCAAGGGGTTCACCAGGAATCCCAATTCCGGTGTGCATTTCTCGCGAGCCGGCACCTATGCCGGATTGATCGAAAAGATTCCGTATCTGAAAGAGCTTGGAATCACCGTCGTCGAACTCATGCCTATATTTCAACGCGATCCTCACGAGGGCGATTATTGGGGCTACATGCCTTTGAACTTTTTCGCACCTCACGCGCAATATGCGGCACGCGCAGATGATGATGAGCAACATCTTGAGTTCAAGAGTATGGTCAAGGCCTTCCACAAAGCCGGGATCTTTGTGGTGCTAGATGTTGTGTACAACCATACCTGTGAGGGAGATCACGTCGGCCCTACCTACAGCTTCAAAGGTTTCGACCCCTCGGGCTATTACATGCAGTCCTCCGACCCGACCAGTCCATACGCTAATTATTCGGGCACCGGCAATACGCTGAATTTCAGCCAGCCTCACGTGCGCAAAATGGTTATGGACAGCCTGCGCTATTGGAAGAACGAGATGCACATCGATGGTTTCCGATTCGATCTGGCATCGGTGTTTAGCCGCAATGCAGACGGATCACTGAATTGGGGAGATGCACCGATATTCAGTGAAATTGCCGCGGATCCCGAGTTAGGCCGGTTGGAGTTGATCGCGGAGCCTTGGGACGTCGGCGGCTATCAGCTCGGACGTGGATTTCCGGGGATGACCTGGCTGCAATGGAACGCGCGTTATCGCGATGATGTCCGCCGTTTTGTTAGGGGGGACGCGGGGATGGTCCCGGACCTTATGCGTCGTATCTACGGCAGCGATGACTTGTTTCCGGACAGCCGGGAGCATGCCTATCATGCCTTCCAGACGGTCAACTATTTCGATTGCCACGATGGCTTCACACTCTACGATCTCGTTTCTTATAACCACAAACACAACTGGAAGAATGGCCACGCCAATCAAGATGGCATGGACGCGAATTACAGTTGGAACTGCGGACGCGAAGGAGACGAGAGCGCACCAGCGGAGGTTCTGGCACTTCGCCGAAAACAGGCTAAAAACTTCTTCTGTCTCCTCATGCTCTCGAACGGCGTCCCGATGTTCCGGGCGGGTGACGAGTTCCTGAATACACAGTTCGGAAACAACAACCCGTATAACCAGGACAACGAAATCAGCTGGCTGGATTGGGGTCAGCTCCAGGCGAATCAGGACATATTCCGGTTCTTTAAACGCATGATTGCGTTTCGGAAGTCTCATCCTTCCCTGTGTCGCAGCAGATTCTGGCGTGAGGACATTTCCTGGTACGGTGTTGGGCCTGTGGTCGATCTGTCGCCAGATTCCCGGAGTCTGGCGTTTTGCCTCCATGGCGCGTCACAGGGTGATGACGATATCTATGTAATGATCAATGCTTATTGGGAAGAGCTGCAGTTCCAGATCCAGGAAGGTACCCCGCAAGATTGGTTAAGAATCGTGGACACCGACCTGCCGAGTCCAGACGATTTCTCCGAGCACGGTTTACCGCTGCAGCAGTCGACTTATCAAGTAGCTCCCCGATCCATTGTTCTGTTGGTTCGTCGTAAAGATGAGGGCGTTCTGTCGAGGGTCTCTGTGAGAGAGCAGAATCGCTGAGCTGCTGCGTGGTACCTGAGTAAGGAGGTAAGGAGTCATACATGTCAAAGAAGCGTATAGGCATACTCACTGGAGGGGGCGATGTTCCTGGACTGAACACCGTGATCAAATCGGTGGTCTACCGCGGGGCAGAACTCGGATGCGAAGTGATTGGTATCCGCCGGGGGTGGGAAGGATTGACCCACGTCGATCTGAATGACCCGGCCAGCAGGGATCATTACATCCTGCCTCTGAACCGCGACAACACACGCACCATCGATCGCACGGGCGGAACTTTCCTGCACAGTTCGCGTACCAATCCCGCCAAGATGAAGAAGGTGCCTCCCGCTCTCGAGGGGCTGAAGTTCGAGGCCAAAGAGTCGACCAAGAAGGGCGTGACCAACACTGTATTTGACGTTACTCCTGCCGTGCTGAAGAACATCGAAACGCTCGGGCTCGACTACCTGATCGCGATCGGGGGTGACGATACTCTCAGTTATGCTGCGGAACTCGATCGTAAAGGCATGAAGGTACTTGCAGTCCCGAAGACCATGGACAATGACGTGCGGAACACAGAATACTGCATCGGATTCTCGACGGCGATTACGCGTGCGATGGATGCCATCGACCGCCAGCGCACCACGGTCGGGTCGCACGAGCGCATTGGCATCTTCCGCGTGTTTGGCCGCGATGCCGGCTACACCGCGCTCTACACGGCATACGTCACAGCCGTGCGTTGCTGCATTCCCGAATATAAGGTCGATCTGCAACACCTGATCGAATTGCTTATCAACGACAAACGCAACAACCCGAGCAACTACTCGCTGGTCATTCTCTCCGAAGGCGCGGAGTGGCAGGGTTACGCGGTAAAAGAATACGGCGAAGCCGATGCATTCGGACATCGCAAGAAGATGAGTGTGGCCGAAGACCTGAGTGATGAGATCAAGCGCGCCACAGGTGAAGAAACGGTGGTAAGCGACCTGACTTACGACCTGCGCTCCGGCAGCCCCGACTTTGTCGATCGCATGGTGGGATTCACGTTCGCAGGCATGGCCATGGATGCCCTCGTAGAAGGCAAGTCTGGCCTGATGACCGCGATCCAGGAGGGCCGTTATACCATGGTGGCAATTCCCGATCCGAAGTTAGGCCCGCGCAAGGTAGATATCGCATCGATGTACAACACCGAGCGCTACCGCCCCAGGTACGACAACAAGCTCGGTCTGCCCATCTTCCTGACGCGGCCGTAGTGCAGATCGGCGGTTAGTAGATATGAGCAGGCGGCCAAGTCACAAATTGTGTCTCTGGTCACTGACTTCAGTTGATCTTTTGCGCTAGTAAGCTTTTGGGAGGTGAGTCATGGGCGAATCTGCCGAAACACTCCGGAACTGGCGCGGATTGTACAAAGCTGCGTTGTTCGAGACCGACATGAGCAAGCTGCCATGGCGCATCGAAGAAGCGCGGAAAGCGCTCGTCTTTCGATCCCGAGAGCTATTTGAAACTTCCCCCAATTATGACGGCGAAACTGAGGCTATCGAGAATGCCCTCTATGCCCTGCAAGCCTTGGAGAATTGTCTGAGATCGAATACAAAAGATCGCAGACACGCTCTCCGAGCCGGTTAGACTGTTCCCAGACTACAAGAATGCCTTGCCGTTGGGACAAGATTGCGGTCTCTTAACTGGTCGTGGGGGCGGACAAACACATTTCCTTCGCAGCGCGTTTCCTTTTCAAAGATCACACCTCCCCATCAGCGGTATCATGGTTTTGTTGTTTTTTCTTGATATAGACCATGAATAAGCGCGGCTGGATGAACCGTTGTCTCACGCTATTCGGGTACAACATGGGAAACATAGCTCCTCGCCGACCACTTCCGCTTCGCTTTAGCTGGCCCTCTGCCACGATTGCGGCGACGTTGGGCTCTTGTCTTACCTGCGTGTTGTTGCTGGCAGGCACGGTTCACGCCCTCGATCCGAACAAACGTCTCACTCAGTACATGCATACCTCCTGGCGTGGGCCCGCGACGAGCGCGTATGGTATTGCGCAAACCTCGGACGGTTTTCTCTGGTTCACATCCGGCGACATGATGACGTTCGACGGGCTTCGCTTTACTTCCTGGGATGGACCTCCGAATGGTGGTTCGATCACGAAAGGCGCTGGCTTCGGCCAGATAGTGCAGGTCTTCGGCGACAACGGAGGTGGGCTCTGGGTATTTGGGTTACGCGAGATCGTTCATCTGAAGGGTCGGGTCGTCACTTCTCAGTTCGACTTGGAAGGGATTCGGACTCTTCAAAACATCAGTGAAGATGATAACGGATCGATTTGGGTCGTGCGAGGCAACAACAGTATCTCCGACCTATCCCTATGCCACGTTAACGACCGTACGGTGAAGTGCTTCGGAAAAGCCGATGGAATACCAATATCCCCAGTCAACTCTTTATTGGCTGACGGGAAAGGCGGCTTTTGGCTGGGGGGACAGACTGCCCTTGTCCACTGGCATGACGGCGTGTCGGAGACGTACCCGATCGAAGCGCTGAAATCCAACGTAGGACACCCCGGGATCGCGGGTCTGGCGCGTGGTCCCGATGGGTCCCTTTGGGTCGGCATTTTCGCTTCCGGGCCCGGGCGAGGGCTTGGACGACTGATGAACGGTGCCTTCCAACCGTTTGTGACGCCTAGCTTCGACGGCAGCAAACTCACGGTCCACAGCATGACCTTCGATGGCGACGGCAATCTCTGGGTCGGTACATCTGGCATGGGAATTTTTCGTATTCACGGAAGCATGGTGGACCACTTTGGGCGTACGGAAGGCTTGTCTAGCGATATTGTGAACGCTGTTTTCGTAGACCGAGAGGGAATTTTGTGGGCGGCGACACCGGACGGGATAGACAAGTTTCGCGATCCGCCCGTTGCCAGCTTCTCGAGCGTAGAGGGATTGGGGAATGACCTACCCGACGGCGTTCTAGCCAGCAGAGATGGCACAATCTGGATCGCAAACCTTGGCTCCCTCGATCACATCGAGAAGAACGGCACCGTCTCCTCCATTCGCACCCGGGATGGCCTTCCGGGTAATCGAGTCGCCTCCATGCTGGAAGACCGCTCGGGAAACCTGTGGGTGGGAGTGGACGACGGACTTTATTTGTTCAAGAATGGGCGGTTCCGCCGTGTGCCTGAGCCGAATCACCAGCCGCTCGGGCTTGTGGTTGGAATGTCAGAGGACACTGACGGCAATATTTGGGCAGAGTGTGCCAGTAAACCGTCAAAGCTGGTTCGTATCCGCGATTTTCAGGTCCGTGAAGTGTTCCCTGAATCGCAAGTCCCGTCGGGCCGTACCCTTGCGCCGGATCCGCAGGGAGGGATTTGGATAGGCACTTTGAAGGGTGACCTTGCGCTTTTCCGCCATGGCGTTCTGGAGACATTCCCGCTCAACACGAGGGGAGATCCGTTCATTCATCAGATCATCCCGAATGCAGACGGCTCCGTGCTTGCCGGTTCCGCCGACGGCCTGGTCGGCTTGCGGAACGGCAAGGTGCAGCGGATGACCACAAGAAACGGCCTGCCCTGCAACTTCGTAACTTCTTTCATTCAGGACAAGGAGAAACGTTGGTGGCTTTACACCGACTGTGGCATCGTCGAGTTGCCAGATTCCGAACTCCAACGGTGGTGGAACAATCCGGACTTGATGGTGCAGACCCGCGTTTACGACGAATTGGATGGAGCCCGGGCAGGACGACCGAATTTCAACTCTGCGGCATACTCGTCGGATGGGCGCGTGTGGTTTGCGCAGGGAAACCTCCTACAGATGGTGGACCCGTCCAGACTCTCGCAAAAAGCGCTCCCTGCAGTGACATACATTCAGTCGTTAATCGTTGACCGAAAGGAATTCCAAGCAACTGACAACCTTAAGCTCTCGCCCCACCCGCGGGACGTACAGATTGATTACACCTCACCCACCTTTTCGATTCCGCAGAAAGTAAATTTTCGCTACCGCCTCGACGGCTATGACCGTGATTGGCACGAGGCCGGTACACGCCGGCAGGCTTTCTACACGGACTTGCCTCCTGGCAAATATCAATTTCGCGCGATCGCATGCAATAGTGACGGCGTCTGGAACGAGAGCGCCGCCAAGCTGGACTTCTCCATCGCTCCTGCCTACTACCAGACGAACTGGTTCCGCGCTCTCTGCGCGTTCATCTTTTTGGCACTGCTGTGGGCGGCGTACCAGTTGCGCGTCCGGCAATTGCAACATCAGTTCGCCATGACGCTCGAGGCGCGTGTTGGCGAGCGCACACGGATTGCGCGCGAACTTCACGACACGCTGCTGCAAAGCTTCCACGGTCTGTTGCTGCGGTTCCAGACTGTTTCCCAGTTATTGCCAGAGCGCTCGGAAGCGAAAGAGAAGCTGGACAGCGCGATCGAACAGGCCGCCGAAGCGATCACCGAAGGCCGGGATGCGGTGCAGGGATTGCGCGATTCCACAGTGCAAGGCAACGATCTCGCGCTGGCCATCAGCACCCTCGGAGAAGAGCTGGCAGCTGACTCAACCAACCACCGACCTGCGTTCCGTGTAGCAGTTGAAGGCGAGTCGCGAAATTTGCACCCCATCCTTCGAGACGAGACCTACAAGATTGCTGCCGAGGCGCTGCGGAACGCGTTTCGCCACTCTCGGGCACGTCAGATCGAGGCTGAAATCCGTTATGACAATGAGCAATTCCGACTACGGGTGAGGGACGATGGAAAAGGCGTTGATCCAGCGATTCTCTCCAGCCAAGGCAGTGAGGGACACTTCGGCTTGCCCGGGATGCGGGAACGCGCAACTCTTATCGGAGGTAAGCTAGTGGTGTGGAGCGAAGTCGATGCCGGCACGGAAGTGGAACTGCGCGTTCCTGCCAGCACCGCCTACGCGACAGCACAGAGACATTCGTGGTTTTCACGCAAGGCGAAGGCGTGAAGTAGGAGCTCATGAGCGCCGGCATCTCGCAAATTCGAATTCTCGCGGTCGACGACCATCCAGTTGTGCGCCAGGGGATCGCCGGTCTGGTCGGCATTCAGGCGGATATGGTTTTGGTAGGTGAAGCATCCAACGGTCGCGAGGCCATCCAGCAATTCCGCATGCACCATCCGGATGTCACGCTAATGGACCTGCAAATGCCGGAAATGAACGGCATCGACGCGCTCATTGCAATTCGCACTGAATTTCCCGACGCAAAGATCATTGTGCTGACGACATACGTAGGCGACACGCAAATTCTGCGTGCGCTCAAGGCCGGTGCTCAGGCCTACCTGCTCAAGAATACCTTGCACAAGGAATTACTGGAGACAATCCGCGCCGTCCACACTGGAAAGAAGACCCTTTCACTGGAGGCCTCGTACCAGCTCGCCGAGCACGCGACGGATGACGCCCTGACGCCAGCAGAGATCCTTGTCTTGAGACTGATCGCGGCTGGGAATGCGAACAAGCAGATTGCGGATCAGCTCTCAATCACGGAGGAAACCGTTAAGAGTCGAGTCAAGAACATTCTTTCTAAACTAGGCGCCAACGATCGAACGCACGCCGCAATGATCGGCCTGAAGAGAGGAATCATCGAGCTGTAGTTTCCACCACCGTGCCTGCCCGCCTCAGAAAAATGCAGGCCTCTAAAGAGTGACGATCAAAGCTCTTTTTGGGGTTTCGATCGGCCCCCGAAACAACGGAAACTAGTAATGTCCAGAAGGGTGCGTTTTGCGAAGATTATATTCAACATTCGCTGGCGGTTGGCCCGGCGCAGGGTTGCTCCTCATGCGCGTGGTCGTTGGCTCCGCGCTGGTTGTGCGCGCGGGCTCGAGGCTGTGGAGCGATCTACCACCGATGAATGTGACAATACCCGCTGTGCTCTTAATGGTAGCGGGAATACTGCTAATCGTAGGTTTATGGACTCCCATCGTGGGAACCTCCATAGCATTGATTGAAATCTGGAAGATGCTTACGGTAGCCGGGGACAAATGGGTTTGGCTGCTGTTAGGAACTGCCGCTGCTGCTCTCGCAATGTTAGGACCCGGTCGATGGTCCATCGATGCTCGCCTTTTCGGGTGGAAGCGCATCGAAGCTCCTCCCCGCAAAAGTAGTTCTAACTCTCCTTAATAGACTGCCCCAACGACCAAAATTTCTTGCCTCAAAACAGGGCTGCTATTCGCTCCCCAAGAGTCTGCGATTTGCCCCGATGTGGGGTCGTCCCCAAACAGAACTGATTGCACAATGGCTACGTCACTACAACAACAGGTGCAAAGGTCGGGAGGCGCTTATGTGGAAGATCACAACTCGCAGTTTCACGCTACAGGAAGTCCTAATCATGGCTGCAATGAATGTTGCACCCGCGCTGATAGCGACCGACAAAGGCAAGCGAACGATCTGGCGCAGCCGCGCGCACCGAGACTCACTGGGATCTAGGAGATGGTCATGGCAAAAGTAATTGAGTTTTACATACCGAAGAACTTTCGCAAACCGTTAAGGGCGGTGGCTCAGCCGCAACTCGGAAAAATCATCGAGTTTTGCCCACAGACGAAGAAATCAGCTTAGCTGCTATCCACCTTTTGCGGATTGAGGAGGAAATATGACGTTCATTCCCACACAAACCGGCTTTATGCGTCTGGAAGATTCCGAAAAACTGTTGCGAGCCATCTTCCCAAATTATCCCAGCCTGGAACCGCGCCATCCCGCGCCACGTCTGGAACCGATTCCCCAGGACAGCAAGGACTACTGGAACGAAGAGAGGATGTCTCTCTGCTAGTCACTTTGTTCGTATAAGAGTTCGCAAAGCACTGCAAGCGTAAAGGTTCAGGAGGAAATTATGGGGTGCGCGACTATTGATTTCACAGACCTCGGAGACCTCGCAGCAACAAGCCTTGTCAAAGTGAGCGGGCTCGGAGACCAGCAGACTTCATCTCGAACCAGAAATCAGCTCTGAGTACGGCTTCGAAGGCATTGTCGGCAAGAGCCCAGCCCTGCAGAAAGTCCTGGAACAAGTCGCGATCGTAGCGCCCACGGATTCCACCGTCCTGCTCCACGGGGAGACAGGAACCGGCAAGGAGTTGATTGCACGCGCCATTCACAACCTCAGCTCCCGGCGCGAGCATGACTTTGTGCGCATGAACTGTGCGGCCATTCCCTCGGGACTGCTGGAGAGCGAACTGTTCGGGCACGAGAAGGGAGCGTTCACCGGGGCCCTGATGCAAAGAAAGGGCAGATTCGAGCTCGCCGACAAGGTTCGCTGTTTCTGGATGAGATCGGTGACATCAGCCTGGAACTGCAGCCGAAACTATTGCGTGCCATCCAGGAGCAGGAGTTCGAGCGGCTGGGAAGCTCGAAGACGATCCAGGTCAACGTGCGGCTGATTGCCGCGACCCATCGCGATCTCCGAGCCATGATTCGGGACGAGAAGTTCCGCGAGGATCTTTTCTATCGATTCAACGTCTTCCCGATTGAGATCCCGCCGCTGCGCGAAAGGCGCGAGGATATTCCACTCCTGGTGAACTACTTTGTGTCAAAGGTAGCGGGGCGGATGCGGAGACAGATAAAGTCCATCCCCAAACGCGCAATGGAGATGCTGACGAACTGTCCGTGGAAGGGGAATATTAGGGAATTGGCAAACTTCATCGAACGAGCTGTCATCCTCACACGTGGTGAGGAGTTAGAGGTGCCGCTTGCCGAGCTTGCCACCTCATCCGAGACCAATGTTGCTGTCGGAACGGCCTCTACGTTTCGACAAGCGGAATCCTCTGTAATCATCGACGCTCTGAGAGCCGCATCGGGACGCATCGCAGGCAAGGGGGGAGCCGCCGAACGTCTCGGATTGAAACGTACGACGCTGCAAAACAAGATTCGTCGCCTGGGGATTTCGAAGACGACTTATTGCCAGTAGCTGCATTCCATGTCTCCGGACTGCACTCGCCTCTAGCAATCAGCGGAAGCTGGGTTGCGAGGGTGGGTTTAGGGATGCCCTGAAGAGCAATAAACCAGTGGGGGTCAAAGCAATGGCCGAGAAGAAAGACAGAGAACGCGTGATCGCCGAAATCACACTTTCGCACTTGATACGACTGGGAAATGAGCAGGGGTGTCCTGTAAGCCGACAGCAGGCTCTCGCATTCCTCAATCAGGAGGGGCGAGCGTTCGAGATGTGGAAGCACATGATGCAGGCGGCCGAGGAGTTCATCGCAGGCAGCTTGTTCCAGCATTCCTTCAGCCCCGGAGGACACAACGGATTCGCGTCTCGGCCTGGGCCTGGACGGTCGAATCAGCACCGCCGCGCGCTAGCGACATTCCGTGTTCAACTGCTCCGATATTCCAAGAAATGTGCAGGCAAGGTAGGCTCAGTGTTGCTGTGGCTCGTTAAATGGAATTCCAGAACAGGTTGTCTCAACGGTGCGGGTGATAGTCGCCCTTAGTGATCCCGAGCCGTCTCATCTTATTCTGCAGGGTCGTACGTTTAAGACCGAGGCGTTCGGCCGCTCCGCCGTGACCCGAGATTTGCCCGGACGTCGCCTTCAATGCCTCGAGGATGACTTTCCGCTCGGCTTCATGGAAGGTAGAGGCCGGGCTCGAAACGTTGTGAGAATGAGAGACTTGAAGCTCGGCGATTGGCACTTCTAGTTCTTCACCCTGCGAGAGTATGACTGCGCGCTCGATGAAGTTCGCCAATTCCCTGACGTTGCCCTTCCACGGATAATTTGTCAGGACCTCCATTGCTCGCGCTGGGGATGGACTTGATGTTTTTCCGCATTCTCTTTGATAGCTTCGAAACGAAATAATTGACCAGCAGTGGAATATCCTCAGGCCGCTCCCGCAGTGGTGGGATCTCAATCGGGAAAACGCTGAGTCGATAAAAGAGATCTTCGCGAAAACTGCCCTGTCGAATCATCTCGGGGAGATCCCGATGGGACGCGGCGATCAGACGCACGTCAACCTGCATCGTTCGAGTGCTACCCAGCCTTTCGAATTCCCGCTCCTGTAGAGCGCGCAGCAATTTTGGCTGCAATTCGAGATTGATGTCGCCGATCTCGTCCAGAAACAGCGAGCCTCCGTCGGCCAGCTCGAATCTACCTTTCTTTTGCATGAGGGCACCGGTAAAGGCTCCCTTTTCATGCCCGAAGAGTTCGCTCTCCAGCAAGCCCGAGGGAATGGCCGCGCAGTTTAGTCTCACAAAGGTGCGTTGGCGCCTGACGCTGAGGTTGTGAATGGCCCGTGCAACTAACTCCTTGCCGGTACCAGTTTCCCCGTGAAGCAAGACTGTTGAATCCGTGGGCGCAACGATGCTCACTTGCTCGAGTACTTTCTTAAAGGCTGAACTTCTGCCTACAATCTCTTCGAAGTTGTATTCGGAGCTGATTTCCGATTCCAGATATGCTCGTTGGTCTTCCAGATGATCTCGCGATGCGCTGAGCCGCCCGTAGGCCAGTGCATTGTCGATCGCCAGAGATATCTGACTGCTCACTTGAGAAAGCAAATCCAGATCTGCCTGGGTGAAGCTGTTCTCTTTCCGACTCCCGAGCACCATGGCCCCGATCGGGCCACTTGCGCCAACCAGTGGCAGTGCCGTAACTGAGGCGATGGACTCCGCTCGGAGCATCTGCGCGACCACCGGTGGCATCTTGTCGGAAGGTGTCAGCATCCTCGGCTGGCGGGCTCGCAACGGCTCCAGGTCTTCCTGCGCGACGGGCACCGGGATATCGCTCATGAAGCCGCGGCTGGCAGGAAAATCCAGGACTACAACCTTCAAACGATCAGAACGGTCGTCGAATAGCATGAAGCTGGTGAAATCATTTGCGAAGTGTTTGCGGATTGATGCCGATGCCGCCCGGAAGAGATCGTTGATATCGAGAATCGTTACAACATGGTTGTTGATCTCCAACAGAAGACTGAGACGATCGCGCTCGCGTGTCAAATCACGCTGATACGCTTCCACCGAACTTATGGCAAGGGCGTTCTCCAAGGCAACAGCAATATGTCCGGCAATAGAACGCATGAGTTCGACATCAGCGGGACTGAATTCAAGTCTCTCTTTCCTGCCGAAAACCAGAGCCCCAAGATTAGTTCGAGGGGTTGAAAGCGGAAATATGTAAGCGCTCTCCGGTTGATTAATGCGGGAGGCGAGTTCGGGATAGACTGCGAGCTCCTGCTTTACGTCGGGAACGAAGACCGGGACTTGCTCTTTAAGCGCGCGTCCGAGCCCCGTGCCCGCGTACATGATTTCTGTACCGACCTCGATAGCTGCATCGTCGTGACTCCGCTCGAGGGCACGCAGTGCCAGGCGTTGGCCAGAAGGATCAAACAAGAGCAGCGCGATATTTTCGAATGAAACTACGTTGGACAAAAGGGTAGCGAGGCTGTGGAGAACCGCATCGACCCTGGGCTGAGCTCCGACGGCACCAGAAATCTTTAGGAGCGCACGGTATCTTGTTAGGTCACCATTGATGGCAACATCATCTTGGTCGGTCGTCAATTTCGCACTCATGCAATCGTTATGTTTGTAGTTCTCTAACGGGGCGCTTGAATCTGGTCGCCAGTTTGTATAATCTCTCGGCTACTTCGGACGTACCCGCATAGCTCAAGTGTTCCTGCGCTTGTTGGAGAAGGACCGTATACAGCAATCGAGTGTCGTCGTCGTTGAGTTCGATAATCATGAGATCCTCGTTAAAATTGGGTTGGCCCCAGCGGAATCGTGTTTCTCAGACCAAGAAAACCAAACTGTAGACTTCTATTTCACTCCGGTACCCGCGTTTCTACACAGCGTGCGAAGCGTCGCGATTCTCCTCCACTGGCTTCACATGTCGCTCATGAAGCCACGTCATGAGCATGACAATTGGCAGCGAGCACTGCCGCGCGGGACACGTTCAGGCGTAAAGCGCAATCTTGAATCGACGATCTGATTGCAACTCTGAGTACCAGGACTGCCCGGCACAGCGGATCCAATTCCGCAATCAGTTTTTGGGCGTCGGCTCCAAGAATGAGGTCGAGACTAGCCGCGCGTTCTTCAGCATCGCCCTCGCGATAAGTGCTCGACATGTGGGCATCGTCGATCCTTGTACGCGGCTTCACAGATGCGAATCGCCTCCGTTCCGTGTGATATCGCACTGGCAATGGTCGCAGCCTTGGCCCACTCGAAAAGCCAATCGCGGAAAGGACTGTTTCCTTGAAGCGTCATCTCACAAGCTTGGACAACTGCCTGGTCCGCCGTTGCTTGGTCGCCAGTGATCAAGAACGCAAGCCTACCCAGAACATTTCTTTGATCCTGGAAGCAGGCCACGATTTCGGCTGGCGATGCATAATTGCGGGCATCGACTGGCGCTGTGCTCGAGTGAAACCAGGACATGATTCTTCTCTTTCTGTACCGCCCTCAAATGGCCTCAAGTGGATGGGAATGCCTAATTGAGGACCTCTCCTCGTTATTCCCATGCCGCCGCTTGCGTCGCTCGGATATCCTCTGCATAGGCGATAAACGCAGCCGGTCGCATACGGCAAATGCGTAGACACTGCCAGCGACAAACACTGCGCCGACACTAGCCAACCACTTCAGCAACTGTTCGCCCACTGAATCGATATAGCTCACCTCGGTGAGGTCGACGATCAAACCCTTAGGCAGTACGTCCTTTGTGACTAGGCACCTGGCCTGCTCTGCCCAATCAGCGACGAGTTTGCCTTCCAACTTAAGGGTCGGACCACTCGCTAACCACTGGATTTCTGCACGAAACATTGGCTTGATCCTCGAAACGCTCTGTCCTGCTCTCCCATACCCATTGGAGCGCACGTTTCGTGCCAATGCTGCTGCTGCTATGTAATTGATATAATTGCCTCGTGGTGGAGACTGGTTCGACCGAATTGCCGCAATGCGGTCATTGTCCGCAGGCGGGCAGGGGACCTCGGGGTAGAGCCTGCCCTTTGGAAGAACAACTTCGAGGAATATTAGGCGAAGAAGTCGGGCGCCTCGTGGCAGGAGCTTTTCAGCCGACGGACTCTCTAGCCGTTCGTCTCAGGGTTTGCAGTGCCGGATGCGCCAGCGACCACGATGCTGACGGCATCAACCACCACAAGCAGAAAAAGAGAACCGACGAGTACACAGCTCGCGAAAAGGTTCTCATCGACGCTGTTGGCGCGAAGCAAAAGGTTGATCGGGTAAATCAGCGCTAGCACATTCACCAAAGTTAGCACTGTCCAAAACTCTGTGGTTGGCTTGTTTGTCTTCATTTCCAGAACCTCGAATAGGTAACGCGTGCGTTTAGCTCGCTTTTCGTCATTTGTTTTCTGGTCTTGTCGTCGAGTACCAGCTCATTCACGAGGAACATACTCATCCCGCAATTGCTGTTGCTGCACACCATATGGGATAGTTCCCCAGGAACGCATAACTCTAGGTTCACGCAGTGGGCAGTTCCGCAGGCCCAACAATGAAGCACGATTACTTCTCCGCCGACTCGAACTGCTCTTGAATTTGGCTTTGAATCCATTACTGATCGCCCTCAGATGCGTCTATCAAGCTGTGTACGTTCCTTGGTTCATGCTCTTTTTCCATCTCAGGCAATTCGAAACCGGGTCAAGACAGGAGTGAGTGGCAGGCGGTGCTCAATCGACATGGTCTCGAGTGAATATGCAAACTTCGCACCGCAGTCACAGCACACCCGGTAGGTCTCGCCTTGCAGTGTGAACACACGGCTGAGGTGAACGTGGTGACACCCAAAGAGGAAATCAAGGATAGCTAGGAGGATCGCCATAGACTCTCCTTTGTGAGTTGCATGCTTATTTTGATCGCGTGATCCCTTGCCAACGTCGAACAGTTCGCTCTCCGGTAGATGGATTGGCTCAAGAAACACGTCCGACTCCCTTAATACGGAACTGAATTCAACCGTGTGTACTGCAGGCCACCAACCACTTCGGTCATCTCGCTAAGCCGTTGGTTCTTGGTGTAATCCCTGCATTCCGCCCGCCGGCTGTCGTGACCGTTCGAGGGCACTGCCGCAATGTGGGCACCAATCTCCAGCCCGCTGCTCGTCCATACTCCCGCAATTCAGTGATTTGCCGTGCTACGTCTTTGGCGAGCTAAATGCGTTAATACGGCTGCGATGCATCGATGGCTGAACTGCTTCGAGCGGCAATTCCGGCAGAGCTACCGCGGCATGAGAGGGTCAAGTAGGAACGAAGGAGTCAATATGTACGCCACAAAAGCAGTCAATGGCGTCCCCGCGATCCAGCGCGATGGACAAAGTGTGTTGAGTGTCTGCGACCAAGATTGGGAGTTTGCAAACTGGCTATGCGCGCTACTCAACGAACTGGGCCACAAGTCCGAATTGTTGCTGAACGAGCAGGACTGGGAATGGCTCAATGCGATCGATAGCCCCTTCAGAAGGACGGCACAGCATGCCTGATATCAAGACAGCCCCCACGATTTCTATCGTTGTTCCTTTTCATAACGAGGAACCTAATGTCATCGAACTGTATGGCCGCCTGCAAGGCGTCATGGAGGAGCTTGGTCGCACTTACCAGTTCGTCTTTGTCGATGATGGCAGCAGGGATCTTACTTACAAGTTGCTGAAGGAACTCGCCGAAATCGACCCTCATGTAGTCGCCGTTCGGCTGCGTCGAAACTTCGGCCAGACCGCAGCGCTCGCTGCTGGGTTCGCGCACAGCACTGGCGAATATGTGATCGCTATGGATGGCGATCTTCAGCATGATCCAGCAGAGATCCCAGTCTTTCTGGCAAAGATCGAAGAGGGCTACGACATCGTGAGTGGGTGGCGCAGCCACCGCATCGACAATTTGTTGCTGCGGAAGATCCCTTCCCGCTGTGCCAATTGGCTGATGGCCAAGCTCAGCGGGGTCAACATCCACGACTTTGGGACAACCTTCAAGGCGTACCGGGGCGACCTGCTGCGGCAACTACCGCTCTATGGCGAAATGCACCGTTTCATCCCGGCTATAGCTTCTGCCTACGGAGCCTCGATCTGTGAAATACCCATTCAAAACAACCATCGGAAGCACGGCGAATCGCACTACAACATTTCTCGTACGTTCCGGGTATTTTTCGATCTCATGACGATCCGATTTCTTCTGCGCTACATGTCGCGCCCGCTCCACTTCTTCGGCCGGCTGGGCGTCATCAACATGGGTCTCGGATCGGCGGTTGCACTCTGGCTGCTGGTATGGAAGGTCCTTACACGGACCGACGTCGTGCAGCAACACGGGTTGCTGCTGGTCTTTGCGGCCGTGCTGATCCTGGTGGGGCTCCAACTGGTGGCGCTCGGACTTCTCGGGGAGTTGGAAGTGTGGCAGTACTTCAATCCATCCGCGCGGAGACCTTACGCCGTGTCTGAGGTACGTGATCTGCAGGCCAACCTGAGGGTTCCCCTTACGTCGGAGGTGGATTCATGAGCATGAGACGAGGTCCCCGTAGCATGGAGCATCTGTGCTGAGTGAGGTTCAATATCGTTGCGTTGGCCGGTATCGGGAAGCCGTGATTGTACTCCTACTGACGGTCCTGGCATTCTCAGTTCGCCTCTACCGGGTCGACTTTAACAGCCTGTCCGAGGACGAGGTGGCCAAATGGGCGGCCGTTCAAGAGTATCGACACGGACACTTTGTCGGCGTCAATAGCGAGCACCCGATGCTGCCGAAGATGCTGGCTTGGGCCAGTCTGACAACGGGTGAACGATGGGGCCGAGTGGCCGCGACGCATGGCTGGCCTTCGCTTAAGCCCTGAGGGCTGGCTTCGTCTGCCCAACGTGCTATTCGGTGCCGCCACGCACCGCAATCCTTTTTTTGTTTTGCCGTCGAATGATGGGTGTTGCCGGGTCTTT
Organism: uncultured Acidobacteriota bacterium; assembly: GCA_963759395.1. Classification (GTDB taxonomy): domain Bacteria; phylum Acidobacteriota; class Terriglobia; order Terriglobales; family Acidobacteriaceae; genus CAVWZH01. Next base: position 35,096 of record CAVWZH010000013.1, read on the forward strand.
TGCGGCGAGTTTTTTCTGGGCAGTTGCGCCCTTGCCAGTGGCGTTGAATCGGCTTACGAAGGAGGAAACGCCGCTCACGTTTTTCACCCTACTGGCTTGTTATTTCTACTGTCGCGCCCAACAGGCAGATGCGGGCCAGACTGCACGGCGATGGTACGACCTGAGCGCAATCAGCTTTGGCCTGGGTCTTGCCTCGCAGTACATTCTTCACCTTCTTGGCTTGAATGCACTTGCCTGGTTTCTTGCCGGAAGAATGGGGCTGAATCGCAAGCCGTCTCAATTCAGCTACAAACGGTTTTTCCTCGTGATGTTCCTTGCCTTTGTTGTGGTGAACCCGGTCATTCTCTCTCCGGCCAACTTCAATGCCATCGTGCATTGGCTCCATCATGACGGGGTCAGGCACAGTGGCTACGATTTCGACGGCAGGCTGTATATGAACTTCCCCTCGCGTCTGCTTGCTGGAGTGCCGTGGTTCTACTATCTCTGGCTGGTGCTGGTAAAGACACCGATTCCGATCCTCATGGCCGTCATTGTTGGCTCCGCACTGCTTTTGCGAGATCGCCGGACACTCGCGTCGTGCTTTTTTCTATCGCTCGGGGTGGTTCAATTAGTCGGGCTGTCTGTCAGTGGAGCCAAGTGGATCCGATATTCACTTCCGCTCCTGCCCTTCCTCTACCTGGCAGGCGGATATGCGGTTCAACAAACACTGAAGGCCGCGAAAGGAAAAGTCCTGTCCCAGGCCCTTGTGGGTCTTGCCGCCGTCATTTTGCTTGGATGGCCGCTCCTTGAATTGCAGTCTTGGGCGCCCTACTACTCGTTCTACCTGAACTCAATTGGCGGAGAGAAACAGAACATCGCACGCTACTTTGCAATGGATGAGGTGTCCGAGTTTGACACGCGCGAGGTAGCGCAAAACGTGTGTCCGTTCGCGCCCGCTGCGGCGACGGTAGCAACCGCAAGACCGATGAGCATGGCCTATTACCTGCAGGCCTGCGGGCGCGCGGACCTTCAGATTGTGCCGCTTTACGACACACATTATGCACCGCGGGACGGAGATCTGATCGTGCTTGAGCCTTCGCGCCGTTTCTTTGAGACGCAGAGATTTTTCGATGCTTTGGGAAACTCTGGGATGCCCCACAGTGAAATCCGCGTCGGACCGGTTTTGGCGAGCACGATTTATCTCTTCGATCCGTCCGTGCCGGGACCAAAGAGCGGGAAGGAAGAGTTCACGCTAACCCAGTTGCGGGGCGCACCACCTCGGTTCGAGAACGATGCTCAAGAAACCGCATCGACAAACACGAGCAGGTTTGGATTCTCAGATCTCACCAGGAGACTCATACAATGACTCCGCTTTACCACGCGAGGAAATCTGATGGGCGCTGGTTTGTGCGCGCATTCGCTTTGTTGATTATCGGCGTCCCGGCAGTTGCACAGCAGGCAAATGTATCTGCACCTCTGAGCGCTGATGAGGTGATGGGACGTGTCGTACAGATGAACGAAGTGCGTGCCAAAGCACTCGAAAGCTACTCCAGTGTCCGCAGCTATCACCTGGAGTGCCACTGTCTGTCACATAAGAAGGCCGACATGGTCGTACGCACTGACTACCAGGCACCGAATAAAAAAGAGTTCACGATCGTGTCAGAGAGCGGCTCTGGCACGGTGCGGGACCGTGTGTTCAAGAAACTCCTGGAGGCGGAACAGGAGTCGATGCGGGATGAGAATCAGCAGCGTTCGGCGATCACGCCCGAGAACTATACATTTCAAGTCTCTGATTACGAGAAGACCGATACGGACGAATTCTATGTGCTCGATGCGCAGCCGCGAAGCAAGAACAAGTTTCTGTTTCGAGGCCACATTTGGGTGAATGCAAAAGACTTCGCGATAACTCGAGTCGAGGGCGAGCCGGCTGTCAACCCTTCCTGGTGGACCGTCAAGACTGACTTCAAACGCAGCTACCAGAAGATCGGTGACTTCTGGTTGCCGGAATCCAACGAGAGCGAAACGAAGGTGCGCGTTTTCGGCACAGCGGTTTTAAGCATTGAATATCGCGATTACCAAATCACCCAGGCTGGGGGTGGAACAGTGGCCTCGCCGCCTAGCGAAGCATTAGCAGCTACAGTAGCCGAAGAGTTTTAAAAAGAATAGTGGCTCGGCGCTGCTTGTGATCACTACGGCAGTCCCGCTAGCATAAAGCACCCCACCGGGCGTTCGTGCAATTCACGCTGGTCGGCGCAGATGGGGATCCTTCAGCAATCCCGGGAACAGAACCCGCAAAGAATGCGCCGACTATCCTCCATTTCTCTTTCCTGAACACAGTTGAGAGCACCGTAATCAAAGCAGAAATAGCGCACCGATCGAGGGTGCAAGGGATCTGGTCCACGGCTGTCGACCGTTGATGTTTCGACTTCGACACATGACACAACGAATTTGCGTATCAGTCCGTGCCCAAACCTGCATCTGGTTATTGACCTTTTGAAGGCAGCTGCCCTCATGTGGGCACACGCGATGCGATTTCAATGGTCCATGTCCCTCGCCTACAAGAAGTTCCACTTGGCCCTCAAAATGCTTTTATCAGATGCGTTATGGCAACTTGTGACCATCCTTCGGACTTAGTTCATCGCATCGCATACCCGACCGTTCAGAGGCCAGGGCTGCGATTTGATTCGCGAGTTGCAGCATTGCCGGCGGAAGAGGAAAAGCAGCTTCCCGTTCGTTCCAACCTGCAACGAAAAGAAGTCGGTGACATTTTTTATTTCACCGAACCGAGACCGCGAAATCCCTTTGCGGCATCTGGATCGCTGGCGTTCCTGTCGCTCCTCCTGCTCGCGCTCATTATCATCCCTCTGTATCACACGGAACCACTGCCCAAGATGCAGACGCTGACGATGTTGTATCTGCCGCCAGCCCCCACCGCGGGCGCCAATCCCGCGAAGTTTCAAGCGCCTAAGCCCGCGTCCACATACACCCCGACAAGCACTGGCATTACCGCGCCAGTGCATAAAACGCAAGAAGCGCCGCCACCGCCGGTCGGCACAACTGGCGGAGTGCTCGGGGGAGTTCCCGGTGGAATGGTCGGCGGAGTTCCCGGCGGAGTGTTTAGCGAAATGCCGAATAGCGCGCCAAGCGTTCCAGTCCTGGCGAAATCGCCTGTGCCGACGCCGGTGAAGAGAATGCGTATCGCCTCCCGGGTAGCGGAGGCGAACCTGATCCGCGACGTTACGCCGCAGTATCCGCCGGAGGCGGGTCGGGCGCGTCTTGAAGGCACGGTCGTGCTGATGGCTGTGATCGGCAAGGACGGTAGCGTCACGGATCTGCGAGTCGAGAGCGGCTTACCAATACTCGCGCAAGCCGCTATCGATGCGGTGAAGCAATGGCGTTACAAACCGTACCTGGTAGACGGGGAACCGGTTGAAGTTGACTCCCGAATCACGATTAATTTCACGCTGTCTAGAGCTTAGGAGTGTCGACCATGCAGAAAAGTACACACGCCTCGCCTAACCGACCTTTGGAATCGCTCCTGAAACGAGCACAGATCTTAGTGCTGATCGTTCTGAGTGGAATGATCCTTGTAGTACCGATGTCGGCGCAGTCTTTTGAAACGGCAAATACGATAACAGGAAGCATCCTCGGTACGGTCGTCGACACTAGCGACGATCCGATTCCCGGCGCCAACGTGATTCTTCAAGGGCCGGCTGGCGACCGTCTCACGGCTGCCACAAAAGACGACGGAGGCTTTGCATTCGACCAGGCTCCGGCCGGAGTCGCCTATCAGATCACCGTCACCGCTGAAGGATTTGCAGACTGGAACTCGTCCATTACGGTCGACCCGGGTCAGAACAAGACGCTACCCGATATTAAACTCCGCATCCTGGCTGTGCAGCGGGCAGTCACGGTGAGTTACTCCTCGAAGGAAGTTGCTACCCAACAGCTCAAAGCTGAAGAACAGCAGCGTGTTCTGGGTTTCATACCGAATATGTATGTGGTGTATGAACCCCACCCCGAGCCACTTACTACGGGGATGAAGTTCCACCTGGCATACAAAAGCCTCACCAATCCATTTTTCTTCGGGCGCACGGCTGCGTGGGCTGGCGTCCAACAGGCTCGTGACGATCCCAGTGAATGGCAGCAAGGTGCGAAAGGATATAGCAAGCGGTTGGGAGCTGGCTTCGCCGACAACGTTACCGGAAGCTTGATCAGCAACGCTATTCTGCCATCGCTTCTGCATCAGGATCCTCGCTATTTCTACCAGGGCAACGGTACGAAAAAGTCTCGGGCTCTTCATGCCATGTGGGCTCCACTTGTCTGTAAGGGAGATAACGGAGCATGGCAGCCAAATTATTCTCAGTTGGGCGGTAGTTTAATTGGATATGCCATTTCTACCGCTTACTACCCTAGTTCAGATCGTACTGCCGGGCATGTATTCCAGACTTTTGGGATAGACATGGGTTTGCATGTCGTCGGCAGTCTGGCTCAGGAGTTCATCTTGGGCAAATTCACAAGTAGAGGTAAGCACTAGTTTCGAGTGCTTGCACGCTGTTGGAGAAAAGTGGCGAGCGCGGATCTGCCGATGCACTGCTCGTGATGGCAAGTTCGAATCCGATTTATGAGTCATCTTTCCAAGTGAAGGACAATGTGCACACGGACCGGGTGAAAACGCAAGGAGAAGCTCTTCGTTACTTTGTCCCAATCCTGGGGATTCTTCTCCTGGTTTGGCTCGTACTTCGGACAGGTACAGCCACGGTTCTCCAGGAAATCAAGACGATTGGGTGGTCGGGCTTTAGTCTGGTGCTTCTTCTTGGCGGAGTCTCGCATCTCATCAAAACCTGGTCATGGCGGCTCACATTTCTGTGCGACATCCGGAATGTCTCATTTGCCCGCACACTTGGCCTTCGGCTGATATCTGAGGCCATCGCGATTCTCGGACTTCCCGGTCAGGTGCTTGGAGAGGCCGCCCGAGTGTCATTGCTGGGTTCGGACGTTCCCATGGCCAACAGTATCTCGTCAGTCACGCTGGATCGGGGACTCTATATTCTGACCTCGGCCATCGTAAGCTTTGCAGGAATGATTGCTGCGGTGCTCCTGCTATCGTTGTCCCACACCTGGAGAGTCTACGCGCTCCTCTTTGCCTTAGGATCCGCGGTTCTGCTCGTTGCGTGCGGAGTGGCCATCGGCCGCCGTTGGCCGGTATTCTCCGGGATGGCACGGGCAATCGGGCGGCTCGGCTGGAGCAAGACCTGGCTGGATGGGAAGCAGCCTGTGATCGAAGCGGCTGAAAACAATCTCTTCGATTTCTTCCATAAAGCGCCAGGCGTATTTTGGGGAAGCTTAGTCCTCAATCTTGCCAGTCATGCCACGGCGATTTTGGAGGTTTACGTTCTTCTATTCTTCATGGGCACACGAAAGAGCCTGATGGTCGCCCTCGTTGTGGAAGCGCTGACCAAGCTGATCAATGTCGCCGGCACACTCAATCCCGGGAATGTAGGAACCTTTGAGGGCGGGAACATGATTGTCGCCCGACTCATCCACATTTCGGCAGGAGCGGGGTTAACGATCGCGCTCTGTCGGCGGATGCGGATTCTATTTTGGGCCGCGATCGGCGCAATATGCCTGACAGTGATGTCGAAATCGCACCAACGCAAGATGCTGCTTACCGAAGCAACGGCATTTCCAAATGGTTCCGACCCGCTTCTGTCTTGAGCTGTCAGATTCTGGGAATGTTCACCGCCTCCTCTACTTCAGTTCGAATGCGCCCACATTCGGTCGAATATCCGTATGCGGGCATCGATTCTTGGATCGCTTGCACAGATTCCGCTAACCCTGCAGCAGACATTTGATTCGTTCGGCGGTTCAGCCGGGAAGACGTTGCCAGTCCGCGTTGCACGTCCAAGTGCCTAACACCGCGAGGATGCGACCAAGTCTTGCGCCACATCGCCTGCCCGCTCACGGTCAATGCCTCAATACGGGCAGCTCCAGAAGAGATGCATGCGTTCATGTCATTGCTGAAAAGTGACTTGCAGCACGGGTTTGGAGAGCCAGAGTGCGATTAACTGTCATGTGCAGAGGCCTGCGTGAAGCGGCACTCTCCGGCAAGAGACGAAACCAATAAGGAGAGCAAAGTTGTATGAATCGAACTCTAGGAAGTTTCCTAGCGTTGTGGATGGTCGTGGCTGGCAACATGCCGGGTTCGGCCATGCATCGTTTGAGGACAGTCGTCTACGCTGCTCGAAGGGGCCAACCGATCGGTCTTCATTCTGTCGATATGAGCCTGCTGATCTACGGTGAGTCCAGTCCAGCAGCGAGCGACAAAGCAGCTCTCACGCAGGTCTGCCTTCGAGAACGTGTAGGGAGCTCGGAACATCAACTGTGCGGAACGCGATCGTTATCGGTTTTGTTGGAGGGTTCGTGAAGCACGATGACATGAAGCATCCTGAGGTGCAGTTTGCTGAATGGCTGCGTGAGAGCTATCCGTCGATCGTGCATGTAGAAGTGTTCGCGAACCACGACGGGAAACACGCTCTTCGACGAGTACTGCAATTGCTGGATACCGATGGAGATGGGCTCGTTAGTTCTGACGAAAAAGAACGAGCCAAGCATCATCATCTATGGCCACAGTTGGGGCGGTTCGCAGGCAGTCACGTTGTCGCAGGAGTTGGAGCGACTGGATGTTCCAGTGTCCCTCACGATCCTGGTGGACAGCGTCCATAAACCGGGTCACGAGGATGCGCTAATTCCGCCGAACGTTCGGAATGCGGTCAACTTCTACCAGAGAGAAGTTTCATCCATGGTCGATCGCGCATTCGCGCTTCTGATCCGAAACGCACAAACATGATCGGCAACTTTCAGATGGCATATCAGGATCGTCGAATCAATTGCGAGCAACTATTCCTGGGTTGCCCGCCACTTGAACAGAGGACATCACGAAATCGAGAATGACCCGCGCGTGTGGGAGCAGATTTCGTCGCTGATCGACTCAGAACTGTTGGAACGAACGTCGCCACTGGAAGCATCTCTGCCGACGTTCCCGCAGGCATTGAAGTAGGAAAGAGGATGCGATGAAAGAAAGCAAAAAGACAATGCGCTCTACGATGTTAAGTCCGTTGACTCACGAGAGGCCGAATTTCATCGTGTATGCATGCGATGGGTCGTTGTCACCGACACAAACGGAAATCGACGGCTTCAAATGCGCTGGCGAGCTAACTGACGGGCATGCCCACCGCGAATATTCGTTTAGCCCAGGTGCATACTACTCGCAGTTGGCGCATATTTGTGTGTCGGCCTGAGAGTCTTTGCGCAGACAGCTGATTCCCAAACAACAGAGGATGCAAACAAGTCCTGGACCGCTACGACCGACTTCAAGCGCAAGGACGTAAATCCCACGCGCATCATCGAAAGCCACCAGCAGAACGGCAATCGCACGCTAGACAAGCGATCGGTCCAGGTCCCCGGGTTCGACGGGCATTTTGAGTTCTACCAGGACATCGAGACGGAGACGCTGCAAGTGGATGCCAATACTGTGCGAATCACAACCCGCACATTTGCTCGAGATGGTAATGGCACGAAAAGCACTCGTGCAGGTAACAGAAGAGGAAAAGCACATAGTCCCCGGCGGCGACTCGAAGATCGTTCGCCTGACCTCCACATCCGATCTCAATGGCAGGTTTCAGCCAGTTCGGCGCGAAATCGTGGAGACGAAAAGCATAGGTATGGACACGGAGGAGACGAACAGTACGGTAATGCTCACAAGTATCAACGGCGGTTGGGCTCCCGCTGTTAAGACGCACGAGCTCCGCAAGCGAGCCGCGAACGATACGCTGGAAACTGAAAAAACCACATGGCTTCCGGACGTTAACGGAAACTGGCAAGTGAGCGAAGTACGCCAAGCCATTACCAGGCAAGAAGGGACGAACCGCATCACCGAGGAGCGCGTTTCCCGGCCCGACTCCGAAGGCAAGCTAGGCCGAAGTCTCTCACGTCGTGAGCCAGGAGTCCGAGAGCACTTCCGGAGAAAAACGCAGCGTCGTGGAAACCTATTCCATCGATGTCCCGGGTACCACGCGGGACGGTAGCCTGCACCTCGTTGAGCGCAAAACCAGTACCGAGAGCTCGAGTTCCACTGGTGAGCGAGCAACCGAACAAAAAGTCGAACAGACCAATCCGGGCGATCCTGGCTCGGGTCTCCGCCTGTCCGTATTGGTCGACGGCAGGACGGTTCCCGGACCTTCGGGGGAACAGTCCACAGTAACCATTCGAGCGCGCGACTTGAACGGGAATTTTGGAATCGTCTCGGTTGATACGACGAAGGCGGATCGGATCCCCACCATTCAGGTTCAGCAAACGCCTGCCGAAAAGCCGTAATAAAGCGATCGCAGATTAATTTATGGTCACTCCAAGTACAGGCCAGCGGCTGAGACTAACTTCGGCTTGCTGCCCAAATTCGGTCAGTGCCCTTGGCAGGTCATTCGATGTCTGTGTCGGAGCTTCCGATCCAATTGGTAGACAGGTATTTTCATCCACTTACAGCTGGCCACTTCTGGCAGCCGGATTGCGAATACGAAGTGCGATCTTCAAATTGCTCCAGGGGATTAGGCCATGCTCGGAGAACTGATGAACATCCCGACTGACACACTCATTGACATGCTGTACATAATCCTCGCCGGCGACTTCGCAATCACTGCAAACGATGCGGCGGAAATCGAACAAATTCAACGCGAGTTGCAACGTAGAGGCGGGGAGCAACGCTGGAGCTTTCAAGCTGTTAACTGAGAGAAGCGTGCAATCAGTTGTTGGATAAGTGTTGGACCACGACGAAGGCGGACGCTTGCTGAAACCCAAAGTGTCGGAAGAGAACAAAGACGAGTAAGGAATGGAAAATGACCTCGCTAACAGGAACTGAGGAACTAGCCGGACCACTGAGCGCCGAAGGGATTGCACGATCAACCGTTGCAGGTACACCGCTAGGCGCCGATGAGCTGAATAGAATCGATGCTTTTTGGCGCGCGTGCAAATACCTTGCTTTAGGAATGATCTACCTTCAGGCGAATCCTCTCTTACGGGAGCCCCTGAAACCAGAACATATCAAGAGCCGACTGCTCGGCCATTGGGGCTCAAGCCCAGGGCTCGCCTTCATCTACACCCATCTGAGTCGTCTCATAAAGAGAGACGACCTCGAGATGATTTTTCTCGCAGGCCCAGGACACGGGGCACCGGGAGTTTTAGCGCCTATATATCTGGAAGGCACGTACAGTGAAATCTATCCGGAGAAAAGCCAGGATGAAAAAGGCCTGCGAGAGTTCTTCAAGCAGTTCTCATTTCCCGGTGGTATTGGCAGCCACTGTACTCCAGAAACGCCGGGGTCGATTCATGAAGGAGGTGAACTGGGATATGTCCTCTCGCACGCTTGCGGAGCCGCGTTCGACAATCCCGAGCTGATCGTGGCGGCGGTCGTGGGTGACGGCGAAGCCGAGACCGGCCCGCTGGCGACTTCATGGCACATCAGCAAGTTTCTGAATCCAATCCGCGATGGCGCTGTGTTACCCCTACTTCATCTTAACGGATACAAGATCAACAACCCGACCTTGCTGGCGCGGATCACTCACGAAGAACTGGAAGACTTGTTACGTGGGTATGGCTGGAATCCCTACTTCGTCGAGGGATCCGATCAGGACAGCATGCATCAGGCGATGGCTGCGACGCTTGAGCAGTGCATCGCGGAAATTAAAGGCCATCAGCAGGAGTGCCGAAAGAGCGGCCTTGCCACGCGGCCGCGCTGGCCGATGGTGGTATTACGTTCACCAAAGGGTTGGGGCGCACCGGTGGAAGTGGACGGGCATCGGATTGAAGGCTTCTGGCGCTCACACCAGGTTCCGCTGGCAGACGTCAAGACTAAACCGGAACACCTGCGCATTCTTGAGGACTGGATGCGGTCATTCAAACCCGAAGAACTGTTCGATGAGTCTGGCAGGGTGTTACCGGAACTCGCCGAAATTATGCCGTCAGGCCGGCGCCGCATGAGTTCAAGCCCACATGCAAACGCAGAGCTCAAGAAAGCTCTGCGCTTACCTGACTTTCGCGACTATGCCATCGAGATCAACCGCCCAGGAAACATCGAAGTAGAGAATGTGCCGCCGCTGGGTGTGTTTCTGCGGGACGTCATGAAATGGAACATGAACGGCTTTCGGGTTTTCGCACCCGACGAGAACACTTCCAACAAGCTGGACGCAATTTACCAAGCTTCGAAGAAATTCTGGATCGCTGAACGCTTCCCCGAAGACAGTGACGGAACAGAACTAGCTTCGGACGGACGCGTTGTCGAAATGTTGAGCGAGCACACAATGGAAGGCATGCTCGAGGGCTACTTGCTTACTGGTCGCAATGGTTTTCTCTCCTCTTATGAAGCTTTTGTGCACGTGATCGACTCGATGTTCAATCAGCACGCCAAGTGGTTGTCAATCTGCAATCATTTATCTTGGCGCCGCAAGATCGCATCGCTGAACCTTCTCATTACCTCAACCGTGTGGCGTCAGGATCACAATGGCTTTACGCACCAGGATCCGGGGTTTCTGGATGTAGTGCTCAATAAGAGTGCCGCAGTAACCCGCATCTACCTCCCTCCGGATGCCAATTGTCTGTTGTCCGTAGCAGATCATTGCCTGCGCTCGGAAAACTACATCAACGTCATTGTCTCGGACAAACAGCGCCATCTGCAGTACCTGGATATTGATGCTGCCATTAAGCACTGCACAAAGGGTATCGGTATCTGGAAGTGGGCCAGTAATGATGAAGGCCAGGAACCCGATGTTGTTTTTGCTGCCGCGGGCGATATCCCCACCCAGGAAGCATTGGCCGCGACGGCGCTGCTTCGAGACCGATTCCCTGACTTGAAAATCCGCTTCGTAAACGTGGTTGACTTGTTCAAGCTGCAACCTCGCAACGAACATCCACATGGCTTGACGGATGGAGATTTCGATTCTCTCTTTACGACCGACAAGCCGATCATTTTTAATTTTCATGGCTATCCCTGGCTAATTCACCGTCTCGCCTATCGCCGCACAAACCACCGCAACCTGCATGTGCGCGGTTACAAGGAGAAAGGCAACATCAACACGCCGATGGAACTGGCAATCAACAACCAGACAGACCGGTTCAGTCTCGCGATCGACGCGATTGACCGCATCCCAAAACTGCAGCGGATCGGGGCGCATGCTAAAGAGGAGTTTCGCGACAGCCAGATTGCATGCCGACGCCATGCTTACGAGCACGGAATCGACAGTCCTGAGATTAGCGGTTGGAAGTGGCCTTACGACAAGCGGTGACTGAGTGCCTACTATCGCTACCGCTCGAGCATGCGCGTGAGTTCGCGGGTGGGTCTCAGAGTACCGACTGAAATGGGATATCGGGTAACTCGCTGATCGCGAGAAATTGCTAAAGGAGCTTGAACATGAGCACGAGTGCAACGGCCAAACGGCCCGCGTTGCCGGAGGAAGCTAAACGCCTTAGTAGCAAGTATGGCTGTGGTCCAGTGCAATTCTCTGGAACGGACGAAGCGCTCTATGAGCGGCACCTGCTGTTCGACAGCGGAGTCGATCTGGCGGACGCGACTGCACGTGATCGGTTCGAGGCCCTTGCGCGGTCGGTGCGCGACGTTCTTTCGCAGAGATGGCTTCTCACTGAGAAGACCTATGAAGAACAAAATCCTAAGCGACTCTACTACCTCTCGATGGAATTCCTCATCGGCCGCTCACTCGCAAACAATGTTACGAACCTTCTGCTCGCTCCGCTTACAGACCAGTTCACCCAGGACAAGAAACTGAACCTGCTCGAAATATTGGAGCAGGAGCCGGATGCGGGATTGGGCAACGGTGGTCTTGGACGTTTGGCCGCCTGCTTCATTGAATCCGCCGCAACCATGCAGCTCCCGGCCATAGGTTATGGACTCCGATATGAATACGGCATCTTCAAACAATCCATCCAAAACGGATGGCAACAGGAAACACCGGACAACTGGCTCCGTTCTCCGGACCCGTGGGAGATTGCCCGCCCGAACGAAAAGGTGGAAGTCAGCGTGGGCTGCTCGTTCGAGCTCAGTGGAGGCACCCTGCGCCCAGAACCGGGGCGCCCAACGACTCTGATCGGCATCCCATTTGACCGTCCCGTGATCGGGTACGGTGGTTCCACGATCAACACGCTTCGACTCTGGGCCGCGGCAGCGCCCGACTATTTCAAGTTTGAAGAGTTCTCGCACGGCGATTTCGTCGAAGCATTTACTCAGACTCTTGGGGCCGAAACCCTGACCCGCGTCCTTTATCCCGATGATTCAAGAGTGATGGGGCAAGGGCTACGCCTGCTGCAGGAGTACTTCCTTGTTGCCTGCTCGCTGGCGGATGCAGTGCGGCGTTTCCAACGGACCAACTCGGATTGGAGCTCGTTTGCAGACAAAGTCGCGATTCAGATGAACGACACGCACCCCGCTCTGGCGGTGCCGGAACTCATGCGAATCCTGGTTGATCAGGTGCACCTTGAATGGGATGAAGCCTGGCACATCACCCAGAACACGCTGGCGTACACCAATCACACCTTGTTGCCCGAAGCGCTCGAGAAATGGCCAGTGGCTTGGTTTGAAGAAATGCTGCCCAGGCAACTCGAGATCATTTATGAGATCAATCGCCGTTTTCTGGGCGATGTTCGCGGGCGGTTTCCTGCCGACAAAGACCGCATTCAGCGCGTGAGCCTTGTCGAAGATGGCCCCGAGAGCAAGGTTCGCATGGCAAATCTGGCGGTCGTAGGTTCTCACAGCACCAACGGGGTGGCAGAGATTCATTCCAAGCTGTTGCGTGAGACCACGCTCCAAGACCTGGCGAAAATCTTTCCGGAGCGTTTCAACAACAAAACGAATGGAGTCACACCCCGGCGCTGGCTGCAATTATGCAATCCCGGACTTTCTGGACTCATCACTGATGCCATTGGAGATGCCTGGATCCGTGATTTAAGCGAATTAAGCAAGGTCAAAGCATTCACAGCGGACAATGGCTTCCGTGATGACTTCCGCAAAGCCAAGCGAAATGCCAAGCGACAATTCTGTGATTGGCTCCGCTGGTCGACAGGGCAGACCGTTGATCCGGAATCGATCTTCGATTGCCAGGTCAAACGCATCCACGAGTACAAACGTCAGCTACTGAATGCACTGAGGATCGTAGTTCTCTACAACCGGCTACGCGAGAACCCTGAGCTGGATATGCATCCGCGGACGTTTTTCTTCGCCGGCAAGGCCGCGCCTGCCTATCGGCTCGCCAAGGTGATCATTAAGTTCATCAACAATCTGGCTGCGACCATCGACGGCGACCTCACAGTACGCGAGCGGCTTAAAGTCGTATTCCTGCCCGACTACTGCGTCTCGCTTGCGGAGCATCTCATTCCCGCCAGTGATGTCTCTAACCAGATTTCTACTGCAGGTTACGAAGCCAGTGGCACAAGTAACATGAAGTTTATGATGAACGGCGCATTGACGATCGGCACACGCGACGGCGCGACGATTGAGATGGCAGCAGAGGCGGGCGAGGAGAACTTCTTCCTCTTCGGTTTGACGGCTGAGCAGGTGATTGACAGTCGCGGATGGTACAACCCGCACTGGCACTACCAGCACGATCCGGAGACCCGTCAAGCCCTGGACTTGATCTTCTCGGACTATTTCAGCCGCTATGAGCCTGGTGTCTTCGAGCCGTTGCGGGACATGTTGCTGACGCACGGCGACCATTACATGCACTTGGCGGACCTGAAGTCGTATCTCGAGGCAGACGGGCAGCTGAGCGCGTTGTATGCCGATCCCGAAGAGTGGGCGCGCAAGGCAATCTTGAATGTGGCGGGCTCGGGGAAGTTCTCCAGCGATCGCACGATCGCCGAATACGCAACCGAAATTTGGGGTGTAAGGCCGTGTCCAATACCGGAGAAAGCGTAAAAGAGGACGCGGCACAAAGAACACAAAAATAAGGAGACTGCAGTGAAATTTACAAAGGCAATTATTTTTCCAGCCACGGCAAAGTTTCGCCCTGCATTGGTCCTGGCGCTCGTCGCGTGCTCCGTGGCATACGCCCAGGACGTGAGAACCAACTATATGCCGGGAGCCGATTTTTCAAAATACCACACCTATGCCTGGGTCGACGAGGTACAAGGCGTACCCGCGGTAGGTGGCCGTCCCGACCAGATCCTGGACACCCAGGTCAAGCAGGCGATCGACTCACAAATGGCGGCCAAGGGCTTCACCAAGATGGTGGACGGCGATAAAGCCGATTTATTCCTTGGCTACCAGCTCGCGATGGATCGGGAGAAGCAGATAAACGGCTTCGCGGAGGGCATGGGCGACTGGGGTCCGTGGGGGGGGCGGACTCGATTCATTTTCGGCGACTACCTCAACCATTAACATCGGGACTTTCGTCGTTGGTATGTATGACCCTGCTGCAAAGAAGCTCGTTTGGATAGGTGCTGCCCAACATGCGATTGAACCCAGTAAAAAACAGGAGAAAAACCAGGAAAGGCTCAATAAAGGAGCGCAAAAACTGCTGAAGGACTTTCCTCCGGGACGCAGTAAATAGACACTCCGACTCTGATGAAGGTACCAACTTATCGGCTTGGGGGACAGGCGGCGGTCCCGGCGCGTGGGGCGTGTCCGAATGGAAAAAGCATTGCACTTATTGTTTTAGTCTCCGCGTTCCTGCTGCTCTGCTCCGCCCAGCCTTTTCAGCCAGCGCCGAAACTGTATCTCGCCAAGCCGGAGGACGTGCCGCCGTGGGCGGAGCAGGGCAATTTTCGTTTCATCCGGTTGGACGGCGGACAAATCGAAAGGTGGAAGGCCGAGCGGACCTGGTGGGGCGAAAAGTTCAGCGCCCAACAGAAGGAAGTGCTGACCCACATCTATGACCGCGATTTCGAGCAAATGCTCGGCTTGCTGAAGCAGGCGGAGTTCAACTGGATTTGGGTCACGTGGAGCAGCGGCTGGTCGTTTAAGGACGAGGACGAGAACCGGGAGAACCTGAAAAAGGTAATTGCCCGCTGCCATGAGAACGGCATCCACGTATCGGCTTACTTGTCGGCTTCCAACATGTTTTGGAAGAGCGCCTACCGCGACGACCCGGAAACCAAGAAATACGGCCTATGGATGCACCACATCCCCTTGTTCTATGCCGGCCCGACCAAGACCGATCCGCAGATTTCCTGGGATCGCCGTCTGGCCGACGCGCGCAAGCCCGGCTGGCGGGCCTATCTCTTGAAGAAGGCGGAGTTGGCGGTGGACGCGGGAGTGGACGCGATCGTCTGGGACAACATGATCGGTTACAACGACGGCTTGGCTCAGTTGCTCGATGACACCCAGCAGATGGCGGAACGGAAGGCACGGGAGACCGGCCAGCCCAAGGTCATGGTTGAAGCAAATATCCATATCCCGCCGGGCCGGTTTGCGATGAACGACATTAACGAGGCAATCTGGGAGGAGGACGGCAAGGACACTCCCGGGGTGTGGGACGGTCATTGGCAGGTCGGCAACGCGCGCAGAATCAAGTTCCTGAGCGGCGAGAAACAGCTTTGGCAGCCCCTGAAGTATGAGAACGACCTTTACCACTGCGGCCCGCGCGAGCATTGCATTCCCAGCCCGGCCGAGCAGAAGCTTTCTATCGCCGAGGCCTATACGTTCGGTGTGGCCACCTCGCGCAACATCGAGGGCCGATTCCTCTCCGCGCTGATCAAGGGCGAGCCAGAGGCCCGGGAGGCCTGGACGGCCATCGCGCAATATAACCATTTCCTGGTCGAGCATCAGGATCTGTATCACCAGGCGGCGCCAGCGGCGCGGATCGCCTTGATCTCTGCGGAGCCGAAAAACCCGCTGGCCGACGAATTCCTCAAGCAGAGCGTCTTCTTCGAGACCAAAGTGCTCTCGCACCTGGACAAGGGAGTCCCCCTGGACCGGTTCAACGTGTTAGTGATGCCGGCTGACCTGCCCAAGCTCAGCGCCGAGCAAAAGGTCCGGTTGGATGCGTTCACCGCTGGCGGGGGCGTCATCATCGGGGCCAGAAAGTACAAGTCGGGAATCGTAGCACGCGCCGAAGCCGCGGCCGGAGGGCCTCGCCTCAGCCTGGAGCCGCGCGGCTACGTGCTGGGCCAGTTGACTCGGAAACCCGACGGTCGGACTTTGATTCTCCACTTGCTCAACTACGATCACCAGGTCCCGGCAGAGAACGTTAAAGTCCGGCTGGAGCTGAGCGGGCTGGTCCAGGACCTGAGCCGCTGGGAGATCAAAGTCCTTTCGCCAGACGCGGCCCAGCCTCAGTTCGTTGGCCTATCTCTGCACGGGAACGTCTGCGAGTTCACCCTGAGGCGGATCCAGCACTATACCGTGGTGACTCTCTCGGCACGGCCGGCGTCGTAGTTTGAAATTGGCACATACATTTGGCACAGACATGTCGGAAATCTCAGTAAAACGCAAATTTCTAATGACTGCTAGGCAGCCAACCCGAAACTTCCTAACGACAAAGCAGAGAGTTCACGGGCACATCTTTGCTTCCTTCGGCTCCTCATGCAGCCAGGGACTCACCTCAACTCAGCGGTTGTTCTAAAGAGCTCTACCCATCGCAGAGGTGGCCATGGGTGCACGAGCCGGCGCTGAGACGACAAGGGCAAGACTTGGGACAAATGGAGGGCAACACAGGGGCACCGAGGATTACGTTTCGCTCTTCTTACGGACAATGCGTTACTCTTTGCGCCGCGTAGTGTCTTTAGATTCTGTTAATGGTTGCGCTCATAACCCAACGAGCGGTAGACCGGGCCCGGGGAATATTAGACACAGGAACGAATAGTGCACCCCTTTTTCTTATATTGGGTACACGCTTGTGCCCGGCGGTCTGCCTCTGCGCGTCACTCAAGCTTCTGTCTTGGGCCGGCGTTCGGCCACGCCAGACCCCTTTCGTCTTGTGTCGAGCGAAGTTTACACAAGCCCTCCAGTCAATTGACAAAAGACCATTTTGACAACCACAATACATTGATAATAAACGACTTATTATAATACAACCTCCGATCTCGGGTTCCCGGAGGGTCTGGACAGGTTCTGCAGACGCGGGATCTTATAAGGTTGTGATCGAAAGCCGAACGCGACTTCGTTGTTAAACTATTGATAATAAACGATTAAAATAGGTAAAAGGGGGTCGCTGATCGTGGCGAAGGCCGGCGCCGCCCGACCCCACCGGGCATGGGACCGCCGAACGTGGCTTGGCCCAGCCAACGCATCGGTGGGGCAAATGGTACTCCGTAACCCATTGATGATGATACGGTTACTTTGATTTTCTTTAAATAAGGCAATTTATAGGGTGTTTTGGGGCACGGATGGAGGAGGTTCGAATTTTTTTGGGAGATTTTGCTAGTTATACTGAGTAACCTTGGAGACTGTACCGAGTACATCATCTTGTGCCTGAATCGAATGGCAGGGTAGGGTCACCCTGCAGTCTCCGGGGCGGTTCGGGGGAACTCCGGCGGGCTCAGAAATCGCGGACTCCCGGCCAGGATCGGGCTGGATCAGGCGGGCACTGACAGGCGGCTCCGTCGAAATGGCGGGCTAGAAACGCTCGCTACGTGTGGTCATGGATAAGGAAATGATGGGTCGGGAAAGCTCAGAATGACCACCCCTGCACGGTCCGGAGGAAGAACGCCTTCTCGAAAAGTTATCGAGTATAAGACTCGATTTCCCTTTCAACTTCCCTGATCCGGCGGGTCCCCTTTGCGGGTCCTACTTTTCAGAGACAGGCCCACCCGGCGGGAGCCCACGTGCCCCTTCTTTCGCACGCTGCACGAGGCCTTGCCGGCAGTTCGATCGAGTTGCTGTTCACCCCGAGCGAATCGAGGAGGCGTATGGACGAGCAAAAACTGATGAAGGAGTTGAGACAAATGCGAAATGCTGATTCTGCTCGCGATTAGGTCCGATGCTTCCGCAACAGATGACCGGGCTCCTGACACCGGTTGTGGCCTACCCCCATAGTTAACCGTTGGGTACTGAGGTTATCTGGCAAGCGCTGCGCTAAAAGTGGCACTCTGCCCATGACCGAAGATTGATCCGGCGAACCCCACCGAAAGGGATGGCGCCACCTACGCCTGCTGGGTGGCCAGTTTGGGCGATTCGTTTTTGAGTAGGCAACCATGGCAACCGCAGAGCAGCCACAACCACCCGCTGGTTCCAGCATCACTCCCGCGAAGCCGCCCACATTGCGCCAGCGACATCACGACGCAATGCTGCAAGCAGCGAAGAACACGTTGGAGTTGGGTGTGAAGAACGGCATCAATATTCACGTATTTGGAACGCCTTACAAAAGCAAAGTCGGCATGAAAGGATCTCGCGGCTCTCGTGATGCGATTGGAAAGTTCGACAAAAACGGCAATGACCAAACTGATCTCGCTCTCGCTCCGTGGACTGGAAGGTATCTCGCAGCGAATCCTTGCATACGACTGGATTACAGCGGGCTTGTTGCCATCGACGTCGATTATGGGTTCGAACAGCTGACCGATGAAGAGATGATCGCGAAAGGCGAAGCTAACGGACTCCCGCGAACTTATACCGTGCGAACCGGTCGTGCAAATGGCGGAGCAACGTTTTTCTATATCGGTACACGAAAACTTCCCGATTGCACAGGGCTCAACGGATTCAAAGCTGGTGAACTGTCTGGAGACATCAAACATCACGGTCACGTCGCCGCAGCAGGTAGTCTGCACAAATCGGGAAACGTCTACCGGTGCATCAACGATGTGCCATTCGCAGCACTGCCCGAGTTTTGGCGCGATTATACGAATGCAAAGTCGAAATTGCCGAAGCCTACACCGTTCGAAGAAGACTTGGAGCGGAAAGCTGAGCAACGCGGCCCGGAAGCTGAAAGAATTAGAGCAATCTTAGAGTACCACCGACGATTGCGGGCTGATTTGCTTGCGGGAAGAAAAAGACTCGTCAAAGCTGGCGAACTTGTGCCACGCGGGGGACGACTCAAACATCTTGTAAAGTATGCTGGGACACTAAGGAAGCAACAGATTGAACCTGAAGCCATTCGCATCGCGCTCGATCTGCGTGCGATTCGGAAATGCTGGGACGGCCTGGACTTCATCGTAACTCACAAGACCAACCTAGATACAGTAGCCGGATGGTCTGCCGATTGGCCGGAAGGTGATTATGTAATGTCCGGGCCGGTCTTTCTTGGTGAGAAGTTAATAGCTGAAGGAAGCCAAAGACCACTGACCCGGGAAGAACGGCAGGCGGCTGTCATCAAAGCCTTACCTGACCGGGTACGCGCCAGAGGGATCTACGCCAGGATGGAAGCCGCGCTCAAGGAAACGATTTACAAGTTTAAGCCCCAGGGCAAACATCTTACTCGACTCTACAAAGCCTTGAAAGAAGGCGGTTTCGAGGTCGAGCGGCTTTCAGACGGGTCGTGCTGGTGGGTGCGGAAGGGCTTAGCCGCTAACAAAAAGACAGAACATATGTGATAGCAAGGGTGGGTAGTGGGTGGTTATCGAGGCTAGGCGCGGAGGTTTCTGCACACCCATGCTGCTGGAGGGCAAATTCGGTTTCCGGATTGCATTTTTGTAAATTATATCGGTACACGGATTCAAGGTGCCCGTCAGACGTAGGACACGGAAGTAGGGACCCATGAGTAGGACCCGTCGTTTCTTGTATCGGACTCCGGCGAGCGCCTCGAAGAAGCAAATGGGTGGCCACGCTCGCAAGCACAGGTGGTCTCGGGGGCTGGCCAACAATGACGCCAGCGTCCGACCCACTTCCGCAGACGAAGGCGAACTAGGAGGAACGATGAGAAGAACGACGATGAAAGGAAAAGTTCAGGTCAACGCGATGAGAGAACCTGTCGCGCTGTCCAAAGAACAAGAGCGGATGCGCCGACGCCACGGCACTGTCATCAAATCGAGCCCGGTTCCTTCCTACGAGCCGGCGGAGCAGGTCGAGCACGAGCAGCACTTCACGCCTTCTCAAATTGCCAAGCAGTGGGACATCTCGGTCACGACCGTGCGACGACTTTTTGCTGATACCCCTGGCGTGCTCAAAATTGGTCAGAAGGGCAAGCATGTTTCTCTCCGCATTCCTGGTCGTCTCCTCAAGGCCTATCACACAAAGCTCTCTGCCTGCCGGCGTGAAGTTCGTCATGTCGCGACTCGCGATCGCGTCAAAGCTGAAGCAAGAATCAATATTCAACGGCAACCGTGAGCTGTCATTTGTACTGGATTTGTACTGTCAAACTTGGACTTGTGCACCTTCTGCACCTATTACAGCATTTGAAATCTGCAACTTACGATTAATCAATATGCAGTGGCGGTTCAACTCCGTCCCTGGCCACCACATTTTCAATCATTTGCACGTCTCGCATTTCGCTCCTTGGCTGCAATTTGGCTGCAAATCCTTTCAGTGGACTGCTTTGCTAAGCCTCCTTAGCTTGTTTACTACCTGCCGCTAGGTCTCCGGTACGAACTGCTGGTAGATGTTCAGTGTCGTGGATGCTTGAGCATGCCGCATCTGGCCCTGAGCCTCCTTCACATCCGCACCCGCCATTTTCAACCAAACCGCGTGCGAAGTCCGGAGGCTGCGCCAGTTGACCCAGCCCAGTCCTATACTTCTTGCTGCGGGTTTGATGAAACGACGGAGGATGTTACCGTCCCGCATCGGTTGGCCGGTTCGGACCGATTGAAATACCAAATCGTCCGGTTCTTCGGACCGAACGATTCGATACTTGCGCACGGCGCGTCCGGCTCTTACGTTGACAGTCAGGCGCCGCAGGCGGTGGATTCGTGTGATGACGAGCGGATTTACTCCTATCGTGGCATTTGAGCACTCGCTCTTTGGCGCACCCCAATCGCCCCGGCAATATCGCTCATCGATCGTGACTGCATCTTCGTGGATGTCGCCCCACTTTAGCCCCACCAATTCGCTGACGCGAAGACCCGTATACACCGCCACATAAACCATCGTGGCGTAGGGTTCAGGAATAAGCTGCATCAACTCGTCAACTTGCTGCGGGGTGAGGTAGGGCTTGGTTCGTCTCTTGCCTCGCTTTTCCGCCGGCATTCGCACGTTTTGGACAAACTGATTTGCTATTTCCGGTTCCTCCCCCCTGGACAATCTATGCTTACATGCGAGATTCGGAGCCAAATTGACCGCATCTGGGACACGTTGCGGTCGGGTGGCATCTCTAATCCGCTGGAAGTCGTTGAGCAAATTACCTATCTGCTCTTTCTCAAACGCCTCGATAAACTCGAGGACGCCGAGGTGCGCAAGGCCAGCCACGAAAAGCCTGCGGGAATCACTCGACCTTGGATCGTTGGTTTACAAACCCAATGATCCTCTGCCGGATGACTGGTGCCCCCGTTCTGACTGATGGGGGGCACTGCTGTCTCCCTAGAAAGTAATCCCATCCGTGCCAGACATGCTTGGGACCTCACCCACTCAGAGGATTCTTGAAAGCTTGGCACGCCAGAAACCGGACAGAGGGTTCGAATCCCCTTCCCTCCGCCACGCAGTCTGGGTTGCAGAGAAACCGGGCGCATTCCCCAAAAAATCGCTGGAAATAGCCGCAATTCCGCAGTTCTTCTTTTCAAACTGGACCGGAGAAGGTGTCGCGCTCGAGAGGTTCAACGAGCTTTCGCGCCTTTTTCTCCAGAGAGCCCACGCGCAGTCCGGTTTCAACAAGTCCATCAGGCGAACGCAAGGCGATCACAAACCGATGGCTGAGCGTAAGGGACTTGACTCTGTCACCGCCTGGAGCTTGTCGAAGTTGAACAGCCGAATCTTGCTTGCAAACGCGGAGTTCAGGTTGTTTCCCTGTAGGGGGCGCGGGCGCCGCGCAATTCATCGCGCAAGGGCGTTTCTTGGAACTGACAGGAATCTCCCAAAGGTTTCAGCCGGTATTCGATATCAGCCACGTTTTTCTTTCCCAGAGAGGTTGAGCACTCTATCTGCGATTCATTCGTTGCGGAGTCGAAAAAAGTGGATGATGGCCGGCGGCGTTGCCGCTTGAACCTGTCAACTACCGGTGGTTTCGCAAGCCTAATTCATTGCGTAGACGGGCCCAGCGCTGCGGGATGGCGGATCAGAGACAGCGCGGATATAGGATATCAGCGCCTGAATGTCAGACTTGCTGAGAGTGTTGCCCCAGCCCGGCATGAGCGCAGATTTGTTGAGTGCAGGTCCGCCATGGCTGATGATGGCAGTGAGATCGGCATCGGTCAGTTTGTTCAGCGTATCGCCTTCCGTAAAAGGGTGCGGTTTGATTTCCAGATTGTCGTAGTTCGAAACGCGCTCAACGGTCGATTCGGGATTGTGGCAGCGCTCGCAATATTGATCGTTTAGCTGGCGGCCCAAGGTCTGCTGGTAACCCAGCGCGATCTCTTCGATGGTCAGAGCAAATTTCTTTCCCGTTTTATCGCTGCTCGATGCGGTGAACCGATAACGGCCCGCCATACCGCCGAGACTAACATTGGTTGTGACCTGGCCGCCGGAATCGGTCAGGCCATCGGCTGGATCAAAGGTCACTTCTGGTGCGGAGCTGAATTCGACGAGTGCCCCCGGAACGGCCGCGCCTTGCTCGTCATTCACCTGCACGACTACAGGCTGAGGCAGCAGTGCACCGGTCTGCGCCATCTGCTTACCGCCGCTTGATTCAACGATGACTGCACCGAACGCGGTCGGCTTGGGCAACGGCGAAGGAGCCTTGTGCGAACAAGAGGCGGCCAGCGCGGCGACAGATAAAATCACGATGGTCAAAGAGGGACGGATCGTCATTTCCTTGTCTTTGCAACCTCCGATTTACCTCCGCCCTTCTGCGACATCAGGAACGCGGTCAGGGCACGGGCATCTGCGTCGCTCATCGCGCGATTGGGTTCGGTCGTGCCGGGACGCAGGCCCTGCGGATTCTTCATCCATTCGAACATCCAGGCAGCCGTGAGGCGCGACCCAACTTGCGTCAGCGTCGGTCCGATATATCCCTTGTCGGTCTGGGTGTCTACAATGTGGCAGGCTTGGCAGGCGTACTTGCCATAGAAAAGTTGCTTGCCCAACTCAACCTCGCCTTGCGGGTAGCCGCTTAGCGGCAGCGAATCCCGATCGACGGCCGGGTTCTGGTAGACAGTCATTATGTAGTCGGTGAGCTCATTGACCTCGCCGTCGGTAAGGTTGAATCGTGGCATACGGCGAATCAGCGACGGCCGCAAGGTGTTCGGGTTCTTCAGGAAATCCACCAGCCATTGGCGCTGCACGGAACTGCCTTCCCACGTGAGGTCAGGAGCCATGTCGCCACCGTGTCCGTTGATGCGATGGCAACTGAAACAGGAGAGGTCGGTCATCAGCTGGCCCGCCTTGCCGGCTGGTTGGTAAGCCGAGTCCGGCGCGGAAGACACAGCTAATGACGGCGGCAGAGTGAACGTGCGATCGTTCAAGGAGAGCAACGCGGTAGTCAGGGAATCGACCTGCGCCGGCGTGAAGCTATACTGCGGCATTTTCAAGCCCGGGGAGAACGCGCGGGGTTGCTTAATCTTGCCGGCGATATAGTCCGGGAGAGTGTGCGGCATCCCAGCCAGAAAGATGAGCTGCGTAATCGGTTTGCTGCCGATGCGGCTGAGCTCCGGGGCAAAGTTCTCAGGCTTCTTGATTCCGGCAATTTCATGGCAGGAGGCGCAACCATAGTCAGAAACCAGCCGCTTGCCGTGTGCGATCTGCTCCGGCGTTGCAGCATCAAGATGGACGTTCGCCAGCAGATCGGAATCGGTTTTGGCCAAGAGGAATCCCGAGAGGGTCGCGACCTCTGTACTGCTGAGGCGATAATGCGGCATTCCCGTGCCCGGATCATAGTTGCGCGGGTTGCGAAGCCAGCCCTGCAACCACTCGGGCCTCACCTTGTTGCCGACACGTGTCAATTCTGGGCCGACGTCGCCACCCACCAGATTCCCCGCCGCATTCTGCACTGCGTGGCACGAGGCGCAGAACGATTCGCCGTAAAGGCTCGCGCCTGCAGCGGGATCAGAAGCTGCCTTTGCCGAAAGGGTGACGGTATCTTCCGGTAGAGATGTGGAATTGGCGATCAAGAATGCCGACATATCGCGCGCGTCGTCGTCGCTCAGTTTGAAATTCGGCATGGTCGCGGTGGAAGCGTAGGCTTGCGGGTCTTTCAACCAAGCATAAATCCACTCCCTCGTCGTCTTGTCGGCAATGTGTGACAGCGAAGGCGGATCGTCTGTCGCCTTCATTACGCTGCCGTCGGCTAGTTTCACCGTGTGGCAGTGTACGCAGCCTTCGCGGGAAAGCAGATTACGTCCTTGATTCAGTTGCGGAGTGCCGGGCAGCGGGCCGCGGTGGCACTGGCCACAAGAAGATTCGATGTACTTGGCCGGAAGAATCGGTTGCTCCCAAGCCAGCGTGCTGTTATGGGCCTCAGCGACGGTGGTTGCGGCACCCTGCCCACGATGACAAATGGTGCATCCGAATTGATCGAGTTTGTGGGGAATGACGGGATGAGGGCGGAAGGGCTGCGTGCTTACGTCGCTGAGGCTGGCTTCTTTCACGCCAACGTGGCAACTGGTGCAGCGGTCGACCACACCGAGATCGGGCATCCAGATCTGCTGAATTCCGCCCTGGAAGTGACGCCGCAGAGTATTTGCGTCGCTGCGGTTGCGGATCATCCGAAGATAGCCGCGCTGGAAGTGACGCCACTCGCTGAAATAATTTTTCGCGGGAGCGATCGCCAATGACACAAGGAAGATGAGGCTTACCACGCCGAACGCGCGAACGCTGTCCCCGAACAACGCTTGCCACAGCGACTTGAGTTTTCCCTTCATCAGCGCATCACGATCCTTGCCACGGCCAAACCCAGGACCAGCCCGGCCCGCGGAAGAATGTGCCGATCGCGGTCAGTACCACAAGTTCGAATAAGAACCAGGTCATAACCCAGTAAGAAAGAGGCCTTGCGGCCAAGTAACGACGGAAGGCCGAGGGCGATTGTGGGGAGCTCTGCGCTGCAATGAGCATCACCCCGGCCATGATCAGAGTTGGCACAAGCGCAGCGTAAACCTTGAATAGGACCAGGAACAGCGAGAGCACGGCAGCGACGACATAGAAGATTCGTAGCCGTCGCTGACGGTCTTTCAGAAAAAGTCCGTCCGCCTCTATATTGACCCGGAAGTACGGAATGACGACGAGGGCGATCACGACCAGTCCTGGAACCAGCACGCCCGCAACGACCGGGGGAAAGTAGTGCAGCATTTCCTGCAGTCCGAGGAAGTACCACGGAGCCTTAGCGGGATTTGGCGTGTGGGAAGGGTCGGCCAGACCTTCGAGCGGGGCATTGAACATCAGAGCGATCCACACCAACACAACGGCGAGGGTCATCACGGCGACAGCCGTGCGAAAAAGTACTTCCGGAAAAGTCTGGATTTGATCTTCCGTGTCAGCTTTCACTTGCGCCGAGGTGCGGCGGGTGATGAAGACAATGCGGCGCGGAGATGTTTTCGCGTTGGAATCGACGCCGGCGATGAGATCTTTGGAGTCAGTCATGCCTATTGCGCCTCCTTCGCAGGGGTAGCGCTATTTGCAGCGGCGCTGGCCCGCACTATCGCAGGTTCGCTAGAGTGGGCATACAAGCCGCCATCCTTGCGTATTCGCCAGAAATGAATCGCAATGAATAACATCGCCGACAGAGGAAGAATCATGCAGTGCAGCACATAGAAGCGCAGCAGCGCATTGGCATTGACCGCGTTGCCCCCGAGCAGCAGGAAGTGAATTTTCTCGCCAATCACAGGGACGGCGGACGCGATGTTCGACCCAACCGTGATCGCCCAGTACGCCAACTGATCCCAGGGAAGCAAGTATCCGGTGTAGCTGAGCAGAAGCGTGATCAGAAGAAGGATGACGCCAATCACCCAGTTGAATTCGCGTGGTGGCCGATAGGCGCCGCGATAGAACACCTTGAACATATGTGCGAACACCAGGAAGACCATGGCATGCGCTGCCCAGCGATGCAGGTTGCGCAGAAATAGCCCGGATGAGACGACAAACTGCAGGTCCTTGGTATCCGCGTAGGCTTGAGGAACCGAAGGATGGTAGTAGAACATGAGGGGAATACCCGTTCCGACCAGTATGAGAAAGGTGCCCAGCGTCAATGTACCCAGGTACCAGGTCGCGCTGAAACTCAGCATGCGGCTGCGCACCTTCGTGGAGAAAAGGTGCAGGAAGACATTCTGTTGAATCGCGAGGGCGCGCTTCAGCGTGCTCGAACCGCTGCCGCTGCGGAAGACCGAACGCCACACCCGCGTGCCGCGCACATCATCGAAAAATTGGTCTACCGTTTTTGCCATGCTTAGACCCTCACGAACGAATCCCGCGCCAACGGTGGAACATCGGTGGAACGATCGACAAGAAGATTGCCGTCATCGTCGAGCCAGATACGTTTCCACGGCAAGGGCCGGGGAGCAGGCCCTTCGATCTTCTTTCCGTTCTCCTCAAACTTGCTGCCGTGACACGGGCAGGCAATGATGCCCAACTCCGGCTTCCATGCGGTCAGGCAGCCCAGATGGGTGCAAACCGCGCTCAACGAGAAGTAGCCCTCCTGCGAGTGAATGATGTAGATGCCCGAATTTACGTCGAGCGTGACGGAATCGAGGGGGTAACGGTCGGGCTTGCCCGCGTTTACTACCGGCGATGGTTCGTAGAGCACATTTGGCTCGAGGTACTGATAGGCGAACGCCGCGGTGCCGGCAGCGGCTATGCCTAAAGATCCGAGCCCCAGTTTCAGAAAGAACTGACGCCGGCTCACGTCGTCGGACTTCTTCATTTCGTCTGCCATGATATTTCTCACTTATTTCTGCAGGCCCGCACCGATCGAAGCGACCGAGATCAAGCCGGTCGGCTCTGCAGGAACAAGGTTGTATGATTCCATAGTGATGGTGCCCACCGGACAGCGCATCGCGCATAGGCCGCAGCGAATGCAGCGAGTCTCATCCTTCAGCATGGCGGAGCCGGTGACGACACCCAGTTCGTCAGCCGCTACTTCGTCGAACTCCACGCCGAAACACTCCTGGTTGTCGCGGATGTACTGCAAGGTTTCGGGTTCGAAGGCGATGCGGTCGAGTGAAACCAGTTCCAGACATTTCTCCGGACAAACATCCACGCAGCCGCCGCACAGAATGCACATGCTGCCGTCTTCCGGGGTGCCTTCGAAAATCGTATTGACCCAACAGTGCAAGCAACGTTGCGCTTCCGCGATTGCCTCCGGAGCGTCGTAGCCGACTTCCACCTCGGTTACACCGGTGCGCCGTTCGAGGGGAAGCATAGGTACGGGTTGGCGATTGATGTCGAGGTAGCCGAGCGGCATTGCATGCCGCTTTAGCACTTCGACTTCGATGATCGGCTCGGGGTGTTTATGCTCGCGGAGGTACTCGTCGATTCCGACAGACGCGCGCTTGCCATCGCCCACGCTGTCAATAATCAGGCGCGGGCCGAACACGCAGTCCCCCCCGGCAAAAATACCAGGAGCCGAGGTCATCAGGGTTTGCGGATTGACGGCGATCAGACCACGCGGTGAGAGCTCAACGTTATCTTCTGGCGTGAGAAAGTCGAGTCGGGGAGCCTGGCCGATGGCCATAATGATGGTGTCGCAATCGATCTCGTTTTCACTATTCTCGAAGAATGCCGGATTGAAGCGCTTGTTCTGATCGAAGACCCACTTGGTCTTGAGGGTTTCGAGAGCGGTGACTTTGCCGTCTTTTCCCAGAATTCGCTTGGGCCCGAGGCCCGGGTGCATGCGAATGCCCTCTTGTTCAGCCTCCTCGATTTCTTCGAGAGCGGCAGGCATTTGGTCCCGTGGTTCCAGACAGACAAGGTTCACCTCCCGTGCCCCCATACGGAGCGCGGAAAGCGAAATATCGACCATCTCGCGCGTCGCGACTGCGTTCATGTTTTCGGCGGAGGGCTCGGCATCTTCTACGCCGCCGGCGTGTTGCTTGACCACTTCGCGGGCAGCCGATCGGGCCACATCCATGGCGACGTTGCCACCGCCGATCACGATTACTTTCTTGCCGATGGTGAATTTGTAGCCGAGGTTTACGTTGAGCAGAAAGTCGATGCCCTTGTACACACCGTCGAGATCAACTCCAGGAATGCTGAGATCGCGGCTGCGATGCGCTCCCACGGCGATGAGCACGGCATCGAAATCCTGGCGGCGCAGATCCGAAACGGTAAAGTCGCGGCCCGCAGCGTGATTCAACTTAAGCGTAATGTCGCCGGTCTCGAGAATCTCGCGGACTTGCGCTTCGACCACGTCCCGGGGCAGGCGGTATTCTGGAATTCCGAGATACAGCATTCCGCCTGCAACGGGGGCGGCTTCGAAAATCGTAACGGCGTATCCCATGAGCGCAAGATCGTGCGCGGCCGAAAGGCCCACTGGGCCTCCTCCGACGACCGCGACCTTATAGGGAAGTTTTTTCTGTGCTCGATCTTCGTTGACGTTAATGGGATGCTTCGACTCGGGTCCAAACTGCTCGGTGAGAAAACGCTTGAGAGCACGGATGGAAATGGGCCGGTCGATCTCGCCGCGACGGCAGGCCGTCTCGCAGGGATGCGCACAGACCCTTCCGCAGATGCTGGCCAGCGGATTAGGGTCGCGTGCGATGCGATAGGCTTCTTCGAAACGGCCCTCGGCGATCAAGCCTACGTAACGGCCTGCATTGGTGTGAGCCGGGCAGGCCATCATGCAGGGAAAGTTCGTGTTTAGCCAGTTCCCATCGACCTTTTTGTTTTTGTATCGCTTTAGCATGAAGGGCAGATCGTCCTCAAGGGCTAAACAAATCAAATTGCAGTTGCCACGTAAAAGCCAATCAGGAAATGCGGAGAGCAACGTCAAGGTACTCAGCTCTCCGCCCTTTCGTTCTGTTGCTTCCTACTTACTCAGAGTGAAATCCGCCTTGGCTCCGCCGGCCACAGTCAGGGGCTTAGACTGGTTCTTTGCGCCTTCGTGCCACACGATCACGGTGTAGCTTCCGTCCGGAACGTCTTTGATCTTGTAACTGCCGCTATCGTCCGTTTCTGCAAAATAAGGAGTTGGGCTGACGATGATGTAAGCCTCCATCTCCGGATGCACATTGCAGAAAAGTGGCACCACTCCCGGCTTATCGAATGTAAACGGACGTTTCTCGCCTTTTGGCCAGGTTCCGAGGTTGTGTCCTGCTTTTTTGTCGCCCCCGACGGAAGTCCAGAAGACGTTGTGTTGCACGTTGTCGCTATTCAGAAACTCAACGGTTGCGCCCTGTTGCACGACCATGATGTGAGGCACAAAGAGGAGTCCCTTTTGATCCATGACCGTGTGCTCTTTGGGGGCAGGAAATGTTTTGCCCGCAATGGCGTCGATGTAAAGGACTGAATGTCCCTTCATTCCACTAACCTTGCCCTCGATATCCCCGGCCCGAGCGCCGGCGCACAACCCCGCTGTCAGGAGCAGCAGTACGAATGCTTTGTACCTCATTGCGTTTTCTCCCTTCGATTTGCAATTGGTAACAGATCGCGTGCCTCAGAAAATGAATTTCACATCCAGGTAGATTGTGTTGTTACTGTTCGCGTTGCGACCCGAACCGTCGTAGTTTGTCGCACCGCCATTGAAGCGTGTGTATCCGGTGTATTGCGCCGCAAGCCATAGATTCTGCCACGGCCAATACGAGAAGTTCACGATATACCCGGCGCCTCTCGGGTCACCATTGGCGCTGCCGCCTACTGCACTCGGCGCATACAGCACCGGATCGACCGTGCCACCGGTGTCAAACCAACCGAATGTACCCGTATAGCGGTTGCCGAAGTGGTATTCGGCATTGGTAAGAAAGGTGTTGAGATGATGCGAGCCCTGTGCTGCCGCGCCCGCGGCGAGGCTGGCCAGCAAGTCGGAGTTTTCCCGGATATACGTGGCTCGAAACGAGAGCACGTCCTTTCTGAATAACGTCCGGTCGATCTGAGTATCGAACGCCCAGTCTGTGTACGAGTCCTCCGGACCAGTGATCCCGTTGGGGGTGGATCGCATGTGCATGCCATAGGTGCCGAACTCGTATTGCGTCTTTCGCCGTCAACTCCTGCCAAGCCAGGCGCCAGTAGGGTGCAACGCCGCGGATGTTGAATGCTGAACCGGTTCCCGGATTCGGCTGCGTACCGGCTACATGCTCCGAGCGATAGACCGACGCGTCTAAATACAAGTGGTTGTTCCACATTCCAAAAGCGCCAAGTCCTGCAACGTCCTGCGCCAACGCGCCATTCAGAATAGGAGTCGCGGTGGGCGTCGGCGCCCAATCGCTGGCGACCCACGGGAAGCCCCAGGCCGGCGTGCTGTTCCAGAGGTCCTCTACTGTGGGATTGTTGTTGAGGTCTAAACCATAAACCAATTCCTTGCCCCGGACTTTCGTGGTATTCGCGTAGCGGATATCCGTATTATCCATGCTGAAATTGTCGTCCTGGGTGTCGTAAGTCACCTGAAGAAAGCTGCCGACGTGGGTTGTCCACGCCCCAGAAAGAAAGAGCGAGATATCTTGAGGGAGCTCAAAGCTGCCGTTCTGGGTTGCCGGCACCGAAGACTTGGTAGAGGTAAATGAGGCGTCAAGCATCACCGAAAGGGGCAGCGAAGCGAGCAGGTCAAGCGCGGCGCGCGACTTGCCTCCCTCCGTCTTTATAACCTTAGTCTCATCCGCTTTATCCACGTAACCGAGCAGCTTGAATCTTCGTCCGGCAGGGTTGAGTTCCGGAGGAGTGTAGTGGCAGCCACTGCACGCCAAGCCTGTCTGCCGTGCGTAGCTTGGAACGGCCAGCGCGGTGGGCGGATTCACTGCGGCAACGAAAAACATAACCAGTATGGAAACCGCCGTAACCAAAAAGATTCCCGCTCTTTTCATCTGGAATCTCCTTTTTCAGATTCGAGTAGTGTTTTCCCCAGATGGCGGGATACTAACCGTGATGGCGATCACCTGCCATAAAATGAATCACACTGATATGTGATCTTCGTCACACTTCTTTAGCCGTTCCAGCGGAGAGGTGCAGCTCATAAATTCCCGTTCGCAGAACCGGCATCGCGTCAGCAACAGGGCGGGCGATCTGGAAGTAATGTCGCTGAATTGGTCGCGATAAACGCGCTTGTGTTGATTGAATTTCGTGCAAATATCCCGGGTCGGCAAGCCAGGAGTAATCGAAATGCTCGGCAGAACGGTTCGGTACCGATTGGTCGGCATCTAGGACGCCAACCGTGCCTTGAGCTCTTGGAGACTCACCACGTCCGGTTCAGTTTTCGCTAACCAAGCCAGAAGGTTGTCGAGCCGCTTATTGATGTTGTTAATGTTGAAGGTGGCGACTTTCAGCATCTGACATTGTTCAACCGCGTCCGCGATATCATAACTGCAACTCGACTGTTTGCCCGCGTGGATTCTAGCATTTTCGTCCGCAGTGGGAGACGGCAGGCGCGGCTATAATGGGTCGGAATTCCCTATGCTCATCCGCGAAAAGCTGCCATCGGGACACATTTATCCCCAGATTACACAGGCCCCAATCAACTACTTTGACTTCCTGAACTTCTTCCGTGGTGGTCAGACTATTGACGACAACCTAGCTGCTGGTGCCATCGCCAGCACCCTACAAGCCAACTTACTCAGAGCCGCAATCAGCAGTGGGCACCTCACGAAAACGAAGAACATGGCCATAACTGACGAGTTTCTTGCAGATATTGTTCTGACGGACGAAGGGGCGAGACAAATTCTCACGCCACAGGACAAGCAAATTCCCACGCCACAGGACAAGCAACCTATGGAAAGCCACAAGTCTGATTGGGAGCGAGTAAGCGAGGCGAAGTTAGGCGGGGGTGGGCAGAGCGATGTCTACCTCGTGCGGACGCCTGAGAGAACGAAGAAGCGCATTGCAAGTCTCGCCGCGATCAATCGCTTCACTCCAGTGCAGATGGTAACCGCCGAACAGATTACAAAGGCTAATATCGAATACGTTGAAGCTATCCGGGAGTACACACGTCCAGACCTTCCCTCGGAACTCGGCGCGATGAAGGAGTTTAAGCTGCGTGATAATGCAGCGCAAAGTCAACAGCGGTTGGAGCAGGAAATCGAGGTTCTCCAGCAGAATCGTCCCGGTCTGCCTAAACTCTTGGGGTCGAACGCCAGCGAACGCTGGATGGTCACTGAATACTTCCCGAGTGGGACGTTGGAAGATCACATTTTGGAATACAAAGGCCATCCAGCCTTAGCACTGAAAGCCTTCCAATCAGTCGTGAGCACCGTCGCGCTTCTTCACAAGGACGGCATTGTTCATCGCGACATCAAGCCAGCGAACATTTTTGTTAGGAACGATCACGAACTTATTCTTGGCGACTTCGGCTTGGTTTTCATGCCTGAGCGACAGCGTTTAACCTTCGAGGGAGAGACCGTAGGGGCGAGAGATTTCATTCCGCTGTGGGGTGAAGAAGACAGTCGGCTCGTCGATGTGAAGACGGATTTCGATGTCTACATGCTCGGCAAGGTTCTGTGGTGCATGGTCGCCGGAAGGTCTGTGCTCAGACGAGAACTGTTCCTAAGGGCAAACAACGACGTGACGAAGCTGTTTCCGAGTGACCCCCACACACACATGATTAACGTGATCTTGAAGCACTCAGTTGTCGAAGAGCAAAAAGATTGCTGGTCGTCAGCCTCCGACCTGCTGCTGGTGGTGGACACCAACGTTGAGCAGATCAAGCAGGGTGGTCAGCTATTGCTCGATGGAATCACGAGGATTTGCCATGTCTGCGGCGTCGGGAGGTATGCGCGGCAAGCCCTAGTAAAAGACATCCCAAGCTACAACATGCGACTCTGGGACTCCGGAGCAAGAGATCCTTCCTCCACGCTTGGTATCGAGGTTTGGGAGTGTGGCACTTGTCATCATATTCAATTCTTTCGTGCTAATCCGCGTCCGTAAATAGAAAGGGCTGCCGTGCCGATCAACTTTCTGGAGCAACTCGTCGCAGAATGGTACGAATACCGGGGTTTCTTTGCGCGCCGTAATGTCAACGTTGGAAAGCGAACGGCGGGCGGTCATGAAGGCGAATTAGATGTAGTTGCCTTCCATCCGGTTGAGAAGCTGCTTGTTCAGATCGAAACGTCGATGGACGCCGAAAGCTGGGCCCAGCGAGAAGAGAAATTCAAACGGAAGTTCAACACAGGTAAGAAACACATCCCGGCGCTGTTTGGTGGATTTGAGCCGCTGCCCGAAGTTCAACACATAGCAGTTTTCGGAATGCTCAAGAATAAAACTCGCGATAAAGTTGGGGGCGGTGATGTGGTACCTGTCTGTGAACTGCTCAACGAGATACGGAAGAAAATTCCTGGCGACTACGCAGCGCAGGCCGTCCCGGAACAGTTCGTGATCCTGCGAACGTTGCAGTTTGCGGCACAGTGCTGAAAAACGTAGCTATTTGATCTTTTCCAAGAACGGATCCAGCTTTTCCACCAGTTCTTCGAGCGGCAACTTGTCGTCTTCACCCACACCGCCCATGGTCTTCAACTCCTGCGGATAGCGCAACTCGGAGAAGAACGGATCGAACAACTCGAATCCCTGTTCGATGGTCGGATTGACGCCCATGGTTTGTGTGGAAACATGCCACGGCATCAGAAAAATCATCGGTTGGTTCAGATCAAAGTCGGGACGTCTCGCTGCTAATTCCCGCGCCAAGGCGACCAAATTGTGGTCCCAAGCGCAGTCCTTGGCGGCCAGTTTTACGGCTGGATCTAGATCACGCAGTTTCCTCGGGTTAAAGACTGTCATGCCTTCGCAAATAAGAGCAGCCTTGAGGAACATTTCGAGAGCATGATGGCCGAGTGTTGCCGCGGCGAAAACCAACATCATGTCGTGGCTTTCGAACAGATACCTAGACGCCATGTAGTTGTGCCTGCCCCAATCCCGCCATGCTCGTGGATCTCGGGCGTATTTGTCGAGTTGCAAAGTTTTTTTCGCCACTGGTCTATCTCCCTATCACCACTCAAGCCAAACTCTGGCTTGAATGAGACACCCGCACAAAAGGCCGAGCAAGGCCTACGAATAGATCCCAGGCGCCTCATGTCCAAGCTTCTGCACGTACTCAACGTACGACCCAGGATAAACAGTGGGATGGCGGTCCGTGCCGCTCTCGCCGCCCAGTTCCAGCACACGTGAGCCGAGACCGCGAAGGAACATGCGGTCATGCGATACGAAGATCATGGTGCCTTCAAAGTCTTTCAGGGCGTCCACCAGCATTTCCTTGGTCGCAAGATCCAGGTGATTGGTCGGTTCGTCGAGCACCAGGAAGTTCGGCGGGTTGTAGAGCATGCGCGCTATCGCCAGCCGCGATTTTTCTCCGCCGGAGAGTGCGCGGATCTTCTTATCCACGTCTTCGCCGGAGAACTGGAATGCTCCCGCCAGGTTCCGCAACGACCCGAGACCGTCCTGGGGAAAATCTTGTTGCAACTGTTCGATGACGGTGAGATCGGAATTGAGCACGTCCAGGGATTGTTGCGCGAAGTAGCCCATATACAGGCTGGCGCCGAGCCGCACGCT
Organism: uncultured Acidobacteriota bacterium; assembly: GCA_963759395.1. GTDB lineage: Bacteria > Acidobacteriota > Terriglobia > Terriglobales > Acidobacteriaceae > CAVWZH01. The sequence continues at coordinate 69,693 of CAVWZH010000013.1, forward strand.
TCCGGCATCCGGAGCACTGGCTCCGGCAATCATCTTGAGCAGCGTGGTCTTGCCCGCGCCGTTTCTCCCCATGACGGCCCAGCGTTCTCCGCGGCGGATGGTGAGATTGAATCCTTCATAAATCACACGCGGGCCGTAACTCTTGTGCAGATTCTCAAGCACGGCCACCTGTTCGCCGGATCGTGGGGGAACACGAAACTCAAATTTCACGACCTGGCGTTTCTTCGGTAGTTCGATCTTCTCGATCTTGTCCAAGCGCCTTAATCCGGCTCTGCACCTGGGCCGCTTTGGCCGCGTGCGTCCTGAAACGATCAATGAAGCGCTGTTCTTTGGCAAGCATGGACTGCTGCCGGGCAAATGCTGCCTGCTGATTGCTCTCTCGCACCGCCCGCTCGCGCTCGTAGAAGTCGTAGTCACCCGAGTAGGTGATGATTTCGCCGCCATCAATCTCCGCAATCTTTGAGACCAGACGATTCATGAACTCGCGGTCGTGCGAGGTCATGAGCAGCGCGCCGGGAAATGACTTGAGAAACTGCTCCAGCCAGATGATGGATTCGATGTCGAGGTGGTTCGTCGGTTCGTCCATCAGCAATACATCCGGCATTCCGAGCAGGACCCGTGCCAGCGCAACCCGCATTTTCCATCCGCCGGAGAGAGCGCCCACGTCGCCGTCAATCTGATCGTCTTTGAATCCCAGGCCGTGGAGCACTTCACGGGCTTGCGATTCGAGCGCGTAACCGCCTAAATGCTCGTACTCCTCCTGAACGTGACCGAAGCGATCAAGGATGCGGTCCATGTCATCAGCCTTGTCGGGATCGGACATTTCCCGCTGCAAGGCTTCGAGCTCGTGGTGCAGATCGCCGACGCGTCCGCTCCCTGCGATCGCTTCATCCAGGACCGAACGGCCCTGCATTTCCTCGACGTCCTGGCGAAAGTAGCCGATCGTCAACTTCTTGGGGACCGAGACCGCGCCCTCGTCGGGAGTTTCCTCGCCGACCACCATCCGGAAGAGCGTTGTCTTGCCCGCCCCATTGGGACCGACCAGTCCGACTTTTTCGCCGGGATTCAACTGAAACGAAGCGTCCACGAAGAGCAACTGCTTGCCATACTGCTTATTGATGTTTGAGAAAGAGATCATTTTGAAAGAGCAACTCGCGGCACGCTGCCTCTTCCAGTGTAGCCCGGCCAGAAAGTTGTCGGCCAACGCTGGCACCTGGAGTATTGGAGGTTTGCCCGTTAATCCGTGCGGAATCGAGGCCAAGTGACGAGATCACTTTCTACTAGCCGACTTATCAGGACTAATCCCTTCTAAGGGCGCAGTTTGAGTCAACCGGGTACCAAAATGCCTAATGTACTCCGGAGAGAAGGTTTTAGTCGGGCTCGAACACGGTAAAGCGGCTGACTATGCGATGCGACTGAACCTTGCCGCACAGATAAATTTGGTCGACGGGGCGCTGCCGCGAACGAGCATTGGAGAAACAATTGTTTTTGTAACCAGCCATCTTGCGCACTTTTATGGAACCGGATCATCTTCGCCGCTGGCATTCCAAGATGGCACGCCAATTAAAATCCCAGTTGCCAGGGTTAGGTTTCCAGCAGCGCCCGTAACTTGTGAGCGTATCTGCGGCTCGACGTGACCACCGTTCCTTCTGCCAGTACGATGTCGTAAACCCCATCGAACATCGGACGAATCTCGCTAATGCAGGCACCATTCACGATGGCCGATTTCCGCACGCGGATGAAGTGGTGTGGCGCAAGCTTCTCTTCGAGATGTGCCAAAGTGTCCCGCAACAGGTGACTCTCGCTGGCGGTATGTATGCAGGCATAGTTTCCCGTGGCTTCGATCCACAAAACGTTGGACACGGGAACAAAGAAAATCCGCTTCTTGTCCTTCACCACAAAGCGTTCCAACGGGCGGAGACTACGGAGGGATTGGAGCAGTGGTTCGAGACCTCGATTTGCTGTCCCGCGCTGTTCGACGACCTGGAGTGCGTGAACCAGGGCCCTGGCAAATCGCTCCTTATCATACGGTTTCAGGAGGTAATCAACAGCGTGCACTTCGAATGCACGAATGGCGTGCGCATCGTGAGCCGTGACGAAGACATAAACGGGAGCAGGGCCGGTCAATGGCTCCACATTTTCGATGACTCCAAACCCATCCAGATCAGGCATCTGCACATCGAGAAAAACGATGTCGGGATGAAGTTCATGGATTTGCTCCACCGCACTTATTCCGTTCGCCGCCTCGCCTACAACTTCAATGTCGTTGTGTTTGGCCAGATAGCGACGGATACCGCGCCGGGCGATCGGTTCGTCATCGACGATGAGGACTCGCGTCTTCATGCGAACTCCGCAGTGGAATGGTGATGATGGCCTCACAGCCTCGACCGTCGCCCCTGGTAAGTTCCAGCGACGACTCGTCCCCGTACAGCTGTTTCAAGCGTGACTGGACATTGTTGAGTCCGACGCCGAATCGCAGACGCGATCCCGGTGCCGGACCCGGGCCATCATCGCGGACGCGGAGCGAAACTCTGCCATTGTTGCGTTGCGCAGCGATCTCTAGCCGGCCTGCGGCGGAATCGACGCTGATGCCGTGCTTGATGGCATTCTCAACCAGAGGCTGAAGCGCCAGGCTCGGTACATAGATTCCGAGAAGGTCAGTCGGTACGTCCATGTGGACTTTCAACCGATCATGAAAGCGTGTCTGTTCGATCTCCAGATATTTGCCGACAAACTCGAGCTCGCTCTGCAAGGTGATCTCGTTCTCGCGCCGTTCGAGGGCCATACGCAGCAAGTCGCCGAGGCTGACCAGCAGATGGCTCGCAGCCTCGACGTCTTCCTGCATCAGGACTCCAATGGTGTGGAGACTGTTGAACAAAAAGTGCGGATGTAACTGGCTCTTAAGGTTCTCAAGTTCGGCATGGGAGAGCTGCGTCTCCAGTTGCGCCGCTCGAGTCTGACGCTCCATAGCAGCCTGGTAAAAGTGGATCGAGTGATACAGCCCCACAACTAACCAGTATGTAAGCACGCCGGTGAAGCTCATCGACAGAACACTGACTGTGAACGTCGGGGGAAGGGGTGGCGCACCAGGATCGGTTATGCGAAGAAGTAACCGCAGAAGTCCATGGCTCAGAAAGTATGCGGTGACCGATCCCAGGGGAGCCATCATAAACGACGTGACCGTGTGGATCGCTATATGAGGTACAAACCTCGGCCCCGTCAACGGGAACCGTTTTGCCAGAGCAATCACGAGCGGTGTGCACGCCGCCCATACGTTCCAGTAGACGAGTTCGATCGCACCCACGATCACCCAGCTGACGTGCCCGCCGTGAACCTTCGCCACCACGATCTCCCGCACCGTGAACAACAGTCCTACAATCGTCCACGCACACAGGATCAAAATCCATCTCGTCCGTCCCATATCTGGTGTGGCCTCGAGCAATGGGTGTGTCGACCTCTCCGGGACGGATTATAGCTGAGCCTTCGAAGGAGACATCACTGAGGACAGACCGCTTGTCTCACTTCGGACGCCGCATGTCACTTTTCCTGCAAATGCTGGTTCTTCGCGGCGTATGTTCCATACTCGCTAACCCAGTATCCACAGGAGTTTGCTATGAGCAAGACCGCAATTACCTCGCCTGAACTCGCGCCGCCGGTTGGCCCATTTTCCCAGGCAGTCAAAATCGATGGTTTCCTCTTCTTCAGCGGACAGGTCGCCCAAGACCCGGCCACTGGCAAGGTGGTCGAGGGGGGCATTGTGCCCGAGACGGAGCGCGTCTTCCAAAACCTATCGGCGGTTCTGAAAGCGGCCAGCAAGAGTTTTGATGATGTCGTGCGCGCCGGTGTGTTTCTCACGAACATGACTGACTTCGCCGCGATGAATGGCATCTACGCAAAATATTTCAGTCAGCCCTTTCCCGCCCGCACGACGATCGCGGCTGCCGCGCTACCACTTGGGGCCTGCGTCGAGATCGATCTCGTTGTCAAGGCCTGAGGCGGCGCATGGAGGCCTCATCGCGGGGATATTGGAGGCTCCAAAATGCAAATACTGATAGTGGGCATTGGCGCGTTGGGCGGAACAATCGCCGCGCGCGCCCTCCGCGCTGGATTGCCCGTCCGGCTTGCGGCCCGCAACATCGATTCCGCGAAGGCATTGCGCAGATCGGGCCTGCGAGTGTCCGGCATCGGAGGAGAGGTGAGGGCAGACGCTATCGACGTTGCCGCAGTTGAGGCCTACGGAAAGGGAGACCAGTTTGACCTGATCCTGCTGGCCACCAAAGCGCAGGACACGCTGGAAGTCGCGCCGCGCGTGTTGCGCCTACTCGCGCCCGGCGGGGTTATGTTGCCTATACAGAACGGCGGGGTTGCGCGGGTGCTTGCGGACGGTCTCGGCGAAGACAGGATCCTTGGAGGATTCTCAAATCTTGGCGCCACGATGGTTGAACCCGGTGTCTACGAGCAGAAGAATGCCGGGCATCTAGTGATAGGCGAACTTGCCGGTGGCGTCAGTGAGCGCATCGATCGGGTTGCGCGCACGTTGGGTCGAGCGATTGAGGTCAAGGCATCTTCAAACATCACCGGTGCCATCTGGTCGAAGCTGCTGATCAACTGCTCCGTTACAACCCTTGGCGCGCTTTGTTCTCAGACCATGCGCCAGTACATGGAAACAGAGGCAGGAAAGAAGGTCTTCCGACGGACGTACGAGGAGGCGTTGTCGGTGGCATTTGCAACCGGCACTCGGCCGGAGCGCCTGGCCGTGGACCCAATTCCGCCCGGCTGGGCGAGCAATGTCGCGATAGAGCAACGCTATGAGTCGTGGGTTGAAGAAATAATTGCCTTCTACGGAGATGTCAAACCCTCGATGCTCCAGGACCTTGAGCGCGGCCGGAAGACTGAGGTCGACTTCATCAACGGCTATGTGGTGACGTTAGGCCACGCGTCCGGAGTGCCGGTACATATGAACGCCACAATTACAGACCTTGTACACCAGATCGAACGTGGAGTTCTCCAGCCGACACGAGAACGGATGAACGAGCTAGCTGATTAAACCTGTGAACGGACCCGTGGCAACAGTATTTGACGGCCAACTCTGACCGCTTGTCTCACTTCGGACGCCGCATGTCACTTTTCCTGCAAACACTGGTTCTTCGCGGCATATTGTCCAGTCAGCAGGAACGAGCAGTAGAGTCGTTTAGCGACGTAGAGGAGTTCCACATGAAGAAGATTCTGACTCAGTACGTAGTGTGCGCGCTTGCGGTCGCTCTGATGGGGCCGTTGGCGCAGGCGCAGCCGGCAGGAATACAGGCCGCCTTCGGAAAAGATGCCGGAGCGCTTTCCGACAAATTCACCGGACTCGCGCGCGTTATGTCGGGCAAGTACGACTGGAAGCCCGGCCAGGGCGTTCGCTCCGTCGGCGACGTTTTCAACCTGATCGTTACGGAGAACCGCATGCTCGTCGGCGTGCTTTCGGGCACACCGAATACGGGGGCAAAGCCCGCGCCCATCACCGATCCGGAGAAATTGCAGGAAGCTCTGAAGGCTTCTTACGTCGATCTGCAAAAAGCGATTACGGAACTTTCCGACAACGACCTGCAGGCGCCGGTGAAACTGTTCGGAAGAGACATGACGAAGCAGGGCGCGCTGATGCTGATTCTCAATGATCAACACGAGCACCTGGGGCAGTCGATCGCATACGCGCGCAGCAACGGCGTCGTTCCGCCCTGGTCTAAGTAGGACAACAATGAAAAACGAGGTGAAGAGAAAATGATCAAAGCTGCGATCTTTTCCATGTGTCTCGCAATTTCCGCACTTTCGCTTAATGCACGTGCCCAGGATGTGCGCGGGTATAGCTACGGTCCGGTCACTGAGGTGGACTACGTACACGTTGAGTACGGGCACTTTGATGAATACATGGCATGGGTGACTTCGACATGGGTGCCGACCATGGAAGCCGCGAAGAAAGCCGGGCTGATCATCGGGTACAAGGTCTTCCAGGCCTCTCCAAAATCACCGGATCAGCCCAATGTCTATCTCGAGATTACTTATAAAAACATGGCGGCTTATGCCGGGGACATCGGCGATCAAGCGGACGCGTTTGAAGCAGTGACCGAAAAAGTAATCTGTAACAGCGCGTGTCAGAACCAGGCCAGAGTGCACCGGAATGAGATCAGAAAAGTTCTGGGCACTGAAGTGACTCGTGAAATTATTTTTAAGTGAAATTGCTATACATGGCGAAAGAAGTGTTGCCACCGCAGGTTGTCCGTTGAGCAAATACTTTGCTCGCACCGACTCGTGACATGTAAGACCGGAACGCCATCGACATCTGCCTGCGAGGAGTGACTTCTCCATATGACAACTCAGGTTGTAACCAACTGGAAGAAGGAATGGTTCGAAATTGAAGACGCAACCTACCTGAACACGGCAGCACATACGGTGATGCCGCGCGTATCTATCCGCGCGGTCGAGCATGCGCTCGAAGCGAAGAAGTTTCCACATCGGGTGGACGAATCCCTGTGGTTTGAGGCACCAGTGCGAATCCGAAAGTCTCTTTCGAAAATCACAATTGGGTTCGATTGTGTAAGAGACCGATCGGTCGCAAATGTTCTTGATTTGATTTGCAGTCGCGATTACACAGTAAAATGCGACCTGAGACCGTGCGGTCTCATCGAAGGATTGGTGGAAGGAAAACAGACATGCGCAAAGGGGAACAAACACGACAGGAAATAATTCGTAGGGCAGCACCGCTCTTCAATCAAAAGGGATATGAGGGCACCGCCCTGTCCGATTTGATGCAGGCGACCGGGCTTGAAAAAGGCGGGATCTACCGTCACTTCGATAGCAAGCAAGAGTTGGCTGGAGAAGCTTTTGAGCATGCTTGGGAACTTGCTATGGACGCCCGTTTCGAAGGAGTAGAGAAGATTCCAAATGCCGTTGATCGTTTGCGCCAATTCCTGCGGAATTGTCAGGAACGGCGCTCGGGGCTCGTGCCTGGTGGTTGTCCGCTGCTGAACACAGCGATTGAATCCGACGACGGCAACCCTGAGCTGCGTCGCAAGGCTCGTCAAGCTCTTCGTTCGTGGCTCGACCGGCTGAAATCGATCGTCGAAGAGGGCCAACGGAAAGGTGAAATTCGTTCCGGTATTGATGCTGCGGAATTGGCCACTCTGGTCGTTACTACCCTCGAAGGGAGTTTGATGGTGAGCCGTTTGCAGCGGAAAGAAGAGCCTCTCAGTCTTGCCTGTCGTCATCTTGAGGAGTACCTGGAGATGACGGTTCGTGCGCGGAAATCGAACTCCAGGGCAGAAAGGTCACGAGCAGCCCAGAGATCCGGTTGAAAAACAACTTTCGGGACAAGGCTGGCGTCGGCAGTTCAACTCCGTCCCTGGCCACCATTTTCGCAAGACTTAGCGATATCTTGAATTAGGCGCGTGCTTTGTCGATCATCGCTTCCCAAATGCCTTTGGATTTAAGAATGAGTTCAATGGCTTCGCGGACTGCCCCGTGGCCAGCGGCGGCCTTCGTACTGTAGTGTGCGGCGCGTTTCACCTCGGGGACGGCATTGGCCACGGCAACCGCAAGGCCGGCGCGGCGCATCACCGGGATATCCGGAAGATCGTCGCCGATGAAGGCGACATCAGAATCGAAGAGGCCGGTTTTCTTAAGTATGTCTTCGTAGGCCGGCATTTTTACCGGCTGTTTCATGTAGATAAACTCCATCTTCATTTCGCCCGCTCGACGCAGGAGCGCTGAGCTTTCGCGACCGGTAATGCAGCCCATACGCAGGCCGGCAGTGTGCGCCAGTGTCAGGCCCTGCCCGTCGTGGGAGTCGAAGGTTTTGATTTCGAGGGCGGTGCCGTCGAGTTGCGATAGAAATGTGACGCCGCCATCAGTCATGGTGCCGTCCACGTCCATGAGCAGCAGCTTGATTTGCGCAGCGCGTTTCTTGAGTGCGGGGAGGATTTTTGGGGAACCAGTCAAGTTGGCCTCCAGATAGAAGCTAAACCGCTCGAATAACTCAGAAACCGGCTACGCTGACGAGAGCTTTCATCTCGTGCTGTTGTCCCGGGTGCCAGCTCGACGGCAAAATCGGAGACATTGCTGGCTTCGACACAGATCATTTGCTTCCAGTCATCAGCCCCGAAATCCGAAAGGGACCGAGCTTTCTGAGACCATGGATTCCATATCACGGTCGTGTATGAATTCTGCTTCACGATGCGGGTGCGGCGATGCAGGACTGGGTCATCTACTTCGATGGCGTGGGTCGTGTTCAAGTACACACGATCGGTTTCTGAGCTGACCACGATCTCTCCCTCCTGCATCTTCTTCCGATTCGAGTCAGTCTTGTCCAGATACGCAACCCTCTGTAAACCTTGCACTCGGCTGCTTTCGATGCTTCCCACGCGATGGTACGTGTGCAGAGCTTCCTCGAAGCGCAGCGATGTTCTTCCCGTGTTCGTCACCACAAGCTCGAGGCTCAACTCGGAGCCAAACGTGACGCGATGGAGCAGACGAAAGTCGGCGGGCCACCATTTCTTCGTATCCTCGTCGCTTTCGGTAAACATGCTAACAGTGACCCTCGACCCGACCCGCGCGATCGACTCGAGCTGCCACGCCTTGGTACGCACGAACCCGTGGGCCGGCGCCTTAGGATCATCCGCCTTGCTGCCAAACCATGGAAAGCAGACAGGAACACCTCCGCGAATTGCTCGCCCCGGTTCCCATTGCGCCTGCGAACTGAGAAAGAGCATTTCCTCGGCAGATGCCGGTTTCCAGGAGGTGACGTGCGCGCCGTGCAGGTACATTTCCCCTGCCACTTGGGGAGAGGCGATCCGCACCTTGGGCAGGCCGCCGTTTCCTTCGACCAGCTGGGCGACGCCGGGAATCTCAAACCGGCGATCCGACTTCGCGATCACATCCACGCGCGCTCACGCTCCTGATAGAACTTGCAGAACCTGCCGTCTTCCTTTGCCCTCATCGCGACACCACAGGATGGGCAAGCACTGGCAGTGAGCTAAGCAATTCGCTCGCGCCATTCCACAGGATCTGTACGCCAATGCAGACCACCAGGAAAGAAGAAAGCCGCAGAACCACGTTCATTCCGGCCGGGCCCATGACGCTCGCCAGCCGGTCTGCGAAGCCGTAGCACAAGTAGATAGTTATGGCCACGAGTGCCGAACCGATAGCTGCCGCCAGAAGACCCCACAGGTTTGCGCCCAGACGGTGGGGTTCGTTCGCTCCGAGGGTGATCGCGACGGAGATTGAACCAGGGCCCACCGTCAAGGGCAGGGTCAGCGGGTAAAACGCATCTCTCCAAACGTCATTGCATTTGACGCTTCGTCGAACTGCGCCACGGCCATCGCCGTCCTTCTGGTTCAGCATTGCCCAGCCCGTCGAAATCACGATCAATCCGCCACCCACCTGCACCACCGGAAGCGAGATTCCGAAGAAGGAAAGCACCTGCGATCCGATAGCGAAAGATGCGACCAGGAGTATAAAGCTGTTGATCGCAATGCGGCGGGCCAACATTTTCCGCGTCTGCGTTGTGTAGTCGCTGGTGAGCGACAGAAAGATCGGACTCCCTCCAATCGGGTCCACGATCGGAAAGAGGGCGCTCACGACCAGAAGAATACTCTTGGCAGCCTGTATCAATGACCTTTTCCCTTACGCATGCCAGGCGAAGATGCTCGTATCTTCAGCACCGCACTGGCGAGGAAAACCACCCGTTGATCGTGAGAGTGCAACGCCCGCACCAACGCCCGACCGGCATCCTCGAAAGCATACTGCGCCTACATTGCGCCGCACAAGAGAACACAGTCTACGGTCCGCCAGTTGTTTGACAAACGACGAATCTGTTAATGGGCGATGGCACCTACGGCGCACTCCTGAATCCTCTTGGCTCCCAAGGGATTAGCGCCCGCGGTTCCCGGCGCCGTCGTGGCGACTGCAATTGCTTTTTTGCCGTAGATGCGAAACTTGTGGGCGGTCTTTTTCATCAAAAATTGCAGCGGCGGAACAGCCGACTATTCGGGTACTGACTCCCCGGTGGACTTTGTTCAGTCTGGAACTTGCCGGCAGGTGTTTTCTATTGAGCGCGGCGAGCTTGAGCGCGCTCAGTTATGAGCATAATCTCTCCCAACCGGTGATCCGACTTTGGAATGACGATCGCCACGTGGTCGAGTGAGCTGGCATACTTCTTCTTTCGAGGAGGAGCGTCTCCGGCGGTTGGTTCTGCACGATTTCAGATTATTACGACGAAAAGGATTCCCCATGAGCACACAAAGTGCGCCCCGCCCTAAGTCCGAAAAAGTCGTTCCCATGACCGCAGGGTCCGCCAACATTTCACAGCTTCTCCAACAATACGGAAGCGGCCCGATTCAGTTCATCGGGACGGAAGGTGATTTCTATGAACGGCATCTGATTTTCGATCGGGCGATCGACCCCAAGGTCGCCAGCGCGCGGGAACGCTTCGAGGCATTCTCACGTTCGGTGCGCGATATCCTCGCGCAGCGCTGGGTGCTGACCAAAACGACCTATGAGCGCGAAAATGCCAAGCGCATTTACTACCTGTCCATGGAATATCTGATCGGGCGATCACTGGTAAACAATGTCAGCAACCTCCTGGTCGATCCGCTGGTTCAGCAAGTAGTTCAGGATAAAAGTCTCGACTGGCTTGAACTGGTCGAGCAGGAACCGGACGCCGGGCTAGGCAACGGGGGCCTCGGACGCCTTGCGGCCTGTTTCCTCGATTCCATGGCAACTATGCAACTGCCAGCGACGGGCTACGGTTTACGCTATGAATACGGGATGTTTAGACAATCGATCGTCGATGGGTGGCAAAAAGAGAGCCCTGACAACTGGTTGCGCGACAGCGATCCCTGGGAAATTGCCCGCCCCTATGAGAAGGTGGAAATCAAACTCAACTGCTCTTTCCAGGTGCGGCAAGGTAATCTCCAAGTCATCCGTAACCGCCCCTCGAGCCTGTTCGGCATACCCTTTGACCGTCCCATTGTGGGTTACGGTGGAAAGACGATTAACACGCTCCGGCTTTGGGCGGCGGCGGCGCCGGATTATTTTGACTTTCAGGAATTCGGTACCGGCGACTTCGTCGGCGCTGTAGCCGAAACACTCGAAGCGGAGTCGCTCACCCGGGTGCTCTACCCGGACGATTCCACGAGGAAGGGGCAAGGGCTGCGCTTCATGCAGGAATATTTTCTGGTCGCCTGTTCGATGGCCGACCTGGTACGTCGCTTTCTGCGGCACAATACGGATTGGAACAAGCTGCCGGAGGAGGCGGCGATTCAGCTCAACGACACTCATCCCTCTTTGTCGGTTGCTGAATTAATGCGAATCTTGCTGGACGATGCCCATCTGGGATGGGACCAATCCTGGGAACTGACGAAGCAGACGCTTGCCTACACGAATCACACGCTGCTGCCTGAGGCGCTCGAGAAATGGCCGGTTGCATGGTTTGACGCGATTCTTCCCCGGCATCTGGAGATCATCTACGAGATCAACCGTCGGCTGCTCGACGAAGTTCGGGTGCGCTTCCCGGGCGACGAAGGGCGGGTTCAGCGGGTCAGCCTAGTAGAAGAAGGCAAGCAGCGCAAGATCCGCATGGCCAACCTTGCCATCGTGGGTACACATAGTACGAATGGAGTCGCCGCTATCCACTCGAAGTTGCTGCGGACGACCACAGTCAAGGATCTCGCGGAAGTGTTCCCTGGGCGCTTTAACAACAAGACTAACGGGGTAACGCCGCGACGCTGGCTGCTCCAAGCCAATCCCGAGCTGTCAGGTGCAATCAAGCAGGTCGTTGGAGAAGGGTGGATCACCGATTTAAAGGAGCTTAACGGCCTCAAGCCATTCGCCGAAGACCCGAGTTTTCGTGAAGTGTTTCTCAAGTCCAAGCGCGACGCAAAAGCACGGTTTGCTGATTGGCTCAAATCCACGTCGGGCCAGACTGTGGACCCGGATACCATTTTTGACTGCCAGGTCAAGCGAATCCATGAATACAAGAGGCAACTGTTGAACGCCCTGCGGATCGTGGTCATTTATAACCGTCTGCGGAGAAATCTGAACGTGGAGACGCCGCCGCGCACGTTCTTTTTCGCCGGCAAAGCGGCGCCGGCTTACAAGCTGGCCAAGTTGATCATCAAGTTCATCAACAACCTGGCGGGCACGATTGATGGGGATCCGGTGGTTCGTGGACGAATGAAAGTTGTTTTTCTTCCCGAGTACAATGTTTCGCTGGCAGAGCGGTTGATTCCGGCCAGCGATGTTTCCAACCAGATCTCGACCGCGGGGTACGAAGCCAGCGGGACCAGCAACATGAAGTTCATGATGAACGGAGCCTTGACGGTAGGAACACGCGACGGCGCGACCATCGAAATGGCAGAGGAGGCGGGGGAGGAAAACTTTTTCCTGTTCGGCCTCACCGTCGAACAAGTCGAGAACAGCCGGGGTTGGTACAACCCGCAGTGGCATTATGACCATGACCCGGAGACTCGAGCGGCCCTGGATCTGATTTTCTCTGACTACTTCAGCCGGAACGAACCTGGAGTGTTTGCTCCGTTGCGCGACACGCTTCTAACCGGCGACTACTACATGCATCTGGCCGACTTGAACTCCTACCTGCAGGCGCAGGAAAGAGTCGGCGCACTATATCGTGACCCTGGCGCCTGGGCGCAGAAAGCGATCCTGAACGTGGCCAGCTCGGGCAAGTTTTCGAGCGATCGCACGATTGCTGAATACACAAACCAGATTTGGAAGGTGAAACCATGCCCAGTAGTCTAGAAACCCAGCCCAAGACAGGTAGAGCCATGGAAATCGCCATTTCGCCGCTGGCAGGCAAGCCGGCTCCCAAGGACATGCTGATAGATGTGGCTCGTCTGGAGAAAGAATATTTTGAACGGCAGCCCGACGTTCACGATCCCAATCAGCTTGTCAGCTTTGGTACCAGCGGACACCGTGGCTCTCCCCTCCATGGCACGTTCACCGAAGCGCACATTCTGGCGATCACGCAAGCGATTTGCGAGTACCGCAAAAAGATGGGAACAGACGGGCCCCTTTATATGGGAAAAGACACCCACGCAGTGTCCGGGCCGGCACAACGTACTGCGCTCGAAGTGCTGGCGGCGAACGGTATTGAGACGATCATTCAGCAAGGTGACGGCGTAACTCCGACGCCGGTGATCTCGCGTGCCATTCTGGTTTACAACCGGGGGCGTAAGGAACATATGGCGGACGGCATCGTCATTACGCCGTCGCACAATCCACCGGAGGATGGTGGCTTTAAGTACAACCCCACCAATGGCGGCCCCGCCGACACTGACGTGACGGGCTGGGTAGAGGATCGCGCGAACGAATTGTTGCGAGCAGGAAATGTTGGGGTGAAGCGTACTCCATTTGCCAGAGCTATGCAGGCTCCGACGACGCGCCAGGAAGACTTCGTCCTGCCATACGTGCGCGATCTCAAGAACGTCGTTGATATGGATGCGATTCGCGGCGCCGGTCTCAAACTCGGCGTGGATCCCTTAGGCGGGGCCGCGCGACCTTATTGGGAACCGATCAACTCCATTTACGGGCTGGAAATCACAGTCGTCAATCCGGTCATTGATCCCACATTTTCCTTCATGACGGTGGATCATGACGGCAAGATCCGCATGGATTGTTCCAGTCCGTACGCCATGGCAAGGCTAGTCGGGTTGAAAGATCAATACCAGGTGGCGTTTGGCAACGACACCGACGCGGATCGACATGGAATTGTCACGCCCGTCGCAGGATTGATGAACCCGAACCATTACTTGGCGGTGGCCATTCAATACTTGCTCGCTCACCGCGCGCTGTGGCGCCGAGACGCCACCGTCGGAAAAACTCTGGTGAGCAGCAGCATGATCGACCGAGTCGTGAAAAAACTCGGTCGCGAATTGAACGAGGTTCCCGTGGGCTTCAAGTGGTTTGTGCCGGGCCTGGTGGATGGCTCGTGCTGTTTCGGCGGGGAAGAAAGCGCGGGAGCAAGTTTTCTGCGTCGTGATGGCACAGTGTGGACGACCGATAAAGACGGAATCATCATGGACTTGCTGGCGGCTGAGATTACGGCCCTCACTGGCAAGGATCCTGGGGAGCACTACCAGGAACTGACGTCGGAGTTCGGTGCGCCGATCTACACGCGTATTGACGCGCCCGCGACCCCCGAGCAGAAAGCAAAATTGCAGAAACTCTCGCCCGATGCGGTGAAGGAGTCGGATTTGGCGGGCGAGCCAATCACTGCCAAGCTGACCCGAGCTCCGGGCAATGGAGCTCCCATCGGCGGTTTGAAAGTCGTGGCCGCCAGCGGCTGGTTTGCCGCGCGTCCATCAGGCACGGAGAACATCTATAAGATCTACGCCGAGAGCTTCAAGAGCCAGGCGCACCTGAACGCGATCTTTGAGCGAAGCCCAGGAGATGGTGAACCGCGCGCTGGGTTCCTGAGGAGTTGCGGTGTGTGGCGAGGCTCGCGCGGTTGGTCCGACCACCTTGAGAACCTTCCGGCGAGGTTCATGCAGCGCTTCAAGCGCAAAGTGCGCACCTGATGGGCCGCTTGCGATTCATTTGGTCGTGACCCTCGAGACCACTTGCACAAGATTGAATCTGACTAACCAGGGAAAACGAAAGGATTAAGCAGATGTCAGCACGCGCAGAGTCAATCACCCGGCGACCAAGCGCCAAACGCCAGGCATGGAAAGACCTCGGAGCTCATTTCAAGAAAATCGAGGAAGTACACCTGAAGCAGCTCTTCGCGGATGATCCAAACCGCGGTGCGCGCCTGACCCTCGAGGCTTTGGGCATTCTCCTCGACTACTCGAAGAATCGCATCACGGATGAAACGGTAAAGCTGCTGATCCGTTTGGCCGAGGAATCTGGTGTACGCGAACGAATTGACGCGATGTTTCGTGGGGAAAAAATCAACGTCACGGAGAACAGGGCGGTCCTGCATATCGCACTGCGCGCGCCTCGCGATGCGTCCATCGTTGTAGATGGCGAAAACGTTGTACCCAAGGTGCATGCCGTGCTCGACCGGATGACGGACTTTTCGAATCGACTACGGAATGGCGACTGGAAGGGACACACCGGCAAACGTATCCGCAATGTGATTAACGTCGGCATTGGTGGGTCCGATCTGGGTCCGGTCATGGCCTACGAGGCCTTGAAGTACTACTCCGATCGAAACCTGACATTTCGGTTTGTCTCGAACGTCGATGGTACCGATTTCGCCGAGGCAGTCCGCGATCTCGATCCCTCGGAAACCCTCTTCATCATTTCTTCAAAGACGTTCACGACCCTGGAAACGATGACCAACGCCCAGACGGCCCGTGCCTGGCTACTCGCTGGATTGGGGGGTGACGAAAAGTCGGTCGCAAGACATTTCGTGGCGGTTTCGACGAATACGTCAGAGGTCGCCAAGTTCGGCATCGATACCGCCAACATGTTTGAGTTCTGGGACTGGGTCGGCGGCCGTTACTCGATGTCTTCGGCGATCGGCTTATCGACAATGATTGCGATTGGCCCGGAGAATTTTCGCGCCATGTTGAGTGGTCTCCATCAAATGGACGAACATTTCCGCACCACGCCCTTCGAGCGCAACCTGCCGGTGCTCATGGGCTCTGCTGGCGGTCTGGTACAACGACTTCTTTGGAGCACAGACTGTCGCGGTCTTGCCCTATGAGCAGTATCTGAAACGCTTCCCCGCTTATCTGCAGCAACTGACGATGGAGAGCAATGGCAAGCATGTCACGCTCAAGGGGAAAAAAGTGACCCACCCGACCGGTCCGATTTATTGGGGCGAACCGGGGACCAATGGACAACACTCTTTTTACCAACTGATTCATCAGGGGACCAGGTTGATTCCGTGCGACTTCATCGCCTTTGTGCAGGCCCTTAATCCGCTGGGCAGGCACCACGACATGCTGATTGCCAATGTCCTCGCACAGACTGAGGCGCTGGCATTTGGCAAAACCGCGGAACAGGTGAGGGCAGAAGGCACTCCCGACTGGCTCGTTCCTCACCGCGTCTTCGAGGGCAACCGACCGTCGAACACGATTTTCGCTGAGCGGCTGACTCCAGAATCTCTGGGCAAACTGGTGGCGCTCTATGAGCACTCCACATTCACTCAGGGCGCAATTTGGAACATCGATTCGTTCGACCAATGGGGAGTGGAACTGGGGAAGGTCCTGGCGCAGCGCATCATTCCTGAGCTTGAGAGCAAGACAGAACCAAAGCTTACGCACGACAGTTCCACCAATAACCTGATTGAGTATTACCGGAAATCTCGGGAGAGAGCATGACGGCCTCACAAGCGACGGCCACGACTGCTGCCTTTCGGGGAGATCTTCGAGACCTGCGAAAACGTTGTTCCCCGCGTAAACTAATTCATCGCGAGAGACGAAAGAGGAGATCGACATGCAACTGGGAATGATTGGTCTGGGACGGATGGGCGCGAACATGGTGCGGCGGCTTATCAATAAAGGCCATAGCTGTGTGGTGTTCGACAGGTCGCCAAATGTGGTGAGCGAATTAGCCAAGGAAAAGGCGACGGGCGCCGCCTCGCTGGCAGACTTTGTGAAGAAACTCGAAAAGCCACGAGCGATCTGGCTGATGGTGCCGGCGGCAGTTGTCGACTCAACCCTCGCTGACCTTGTGCCTCTCCTCGACGCCGGCGACATCGCCATCGATGGAGGCAACTCGTATTACATCGACGACATCCGGCGGGCCAAGGAACTTGCTGGGCGGAAGATTCACTACGTGGACGTCGGCACCAGCGGAGGGGTTTGGGGTTTGGAGCGGGGCTACTGCATGATGATTGGCGGTGAGAATGACGTCGTCAAGCACCTCGATCCGATCTTCGCCGCCCTTGCCCCAGGCATGGGCGACATTCCACGCACGCCCGGCCGCGACAAAATTGACGATGGCACTGCCGAGCGGGGGTACCTGCACTGCGGACCCAATGGCGCCGGACACTTCGTCAAGATGGTGCACAACGGCATCGAATATGGAATTATGGCGGCATACGCGGAAGGGCTGGGTATTTTGCGCTCGGCGAACGTTGGCACACGTGCGGGCGGCGCGGTGGATGCTGAGACTACGCCATTGCGCGATCCCGAGCATTACCAGTACGACCTGAACCTGCCTGATATCGCTGAGGTATGGCGTCGTGGAAGCGTGATCGCCTCCTGGCTGCTGGACCTGACGGCCGGCGCTCTGGTGCAGGATCCAAATCTTTCAAAGTTTGCCGGGCGAGTCTCTGATTCTGGCGAAGGGCGCTGGACGATCAAAGCGGCAATCGACGAAGCGGTTCCGGCGCCAGTGCTGACCAGTGCGCTTTACGAGCGGTTCAGTTCGCGGGGCGAGGCTGACTTTGCAAATAAAATCTTGTCCGCGATGCGGTATCAATTCGGCGGACACCTGGAAAAATCCGACGACAAGTCCAGAGTCGCCTAAGGAGACTATTTATTGCTGGAAATCCCGAAAGCGGAGCAGCCGGTATGAACATGGAAGTGTTTGCCGATGACGAGTCCAGCGCCCTGGCGGCCGCGAAAGCTATAGCCACCGAAGCCGGGGCGGCGGTCGCTGCGCGCGGCCAGTTCGTTATGGCCGTCAGCGGTGGCCGGACCCCTTGGATCATGCTACGCGCGCTGGCCAAAGAGGAATTTCCGTGGGAGCGCATAGGGATAGTGCAAGTCGACGAACGCGTGGCGCCGGCCGGAGACCCGGATAGAAATCTGACACATATTCAAGAAACGCTGTGTGGGCACTCGCCGATTCGGCCGCAGCAGATCTATGCCATGCCTGTGGAATCGCCTGATTTGGAGGCCGCAGCCCGGCAGTATGCCTCGATACTCGGCAAACTCGCCGGCTCGCCGCCAGTGCTGGACTTGATTCACCTGGGTCTTGGGCCGGACGGACACACTGCCTCGTTGGTCCCAGGTGACCCCGTGCTCAATGTCAGTGATGCCGAGGTCGCGGTCACCGGCATCTATCAGGGAAGACGACGAATGACATTGACGTATCCGCTGATCAATCGCGCGCGGCGTATCCTGTGGTTGGTGACGGGTGGCGAGAAAGTTGGCGCGTTAGCCCGCCTACGCGAAGGTGACCGGTCGATTCCGGCGGGCCGAATTAGCCGGGACCAGGCTGTAATTTTTGCGGATCGTGCGGCGGCAGGCGATCTGGCCGCCTAAGGCGACTGCAAGCAAATTCCGAGGCAGTGTGAACAATCCAACCGACGCATTGCTCGCCACGGCGAGCCCTTCCGCCCGGCCGGACCATCCCACAGCGTCGCTCCCAAAACGCCCAACGTGGCTACAAGCTGAGGGCAGCCCCTTGCCGCTTGGCGTCGCCTGGATTGAGGAAGAGCAGGCGTTCAACTTCGCGATTCACGCGGAACATGCGGAGAGCGTGACTTTGCTACTGTATTCCCCCTCCGACCTGGAGAATCCTCTTCTGACGTTTCGCTTCGATTTTCTGCATAACAAGTCGGGGCGGATTTGGCATTGCCGGATTCCAATCGCGGATATCGGTGCGGCCTGTTATTACGCATATTCGATATCGGGCCAGACTGTTCCTCAGCTTCACAGCTTCGATCCGCAGAAAGTCCTCGTGGACCCCTATGCGCGTTGCCTTTTCTTTCCCCCTGGCTTTGACCGTCAGTTGGCAATGCGGGAAGGATCAAACGCCGGCCGGGCGCCTTTGGCAGCTCTGAGCGGTCACGGCCCGACATTTGACTGGGCTGGAGACAAGTCACCAAGTCACGAGTCCGATGCGGTCGTCTACGAACTCCACGTGAAGGGATTCACCAGGAACGACAACTCCGGCGTGGATCCCTCCCTTGCCGGCACCTATGCGGGTCTGGTGGAAAAGATCCCATATCTCAAGGAGCTTGGGGTCACCGTGGTCGAGCTGATGCCAATCTTTCAGCGCGATCCGCAGGAAGGCGACTACTGGGGCTACATGCCTTTGAATTTCTTTGCTCCCCATGCGCAATACGCGAGCACCCGTGACGCTGACGAGCAGCATCTGGAATTCAGACGGATGGTAAAAGCTTTGCACCAGGCGGACATCGGCGTGGTGCTCGACGTGGTTTACAACCACACTTGCGAGGGCGACCACAGAGGGCCCATCTACAGCTACAAAGGCATCGACTGCGCCGGCTATTACATGCTGTCCTCTGACCCGGCAAATCCGTATGCGAATTACTCCGGGACAGGAAATACTCTGAATTTCGGACAGGCACACGTACGGAAGATGGTGATTGACAGCCTGCGCTACTGGAAGCGGGAGATGCACATCGACGGATTTCGCTTTGATCTGGCTTCGGTGTTCAGTCGCAACGCGGATGGATCTCTGAATTGGGGAGACGCCCCCATCTTCAGCGAAATCGCCGCTGATCCGCAGCTCGGCCGGGTACGCTTGATCGCCGAACCCTGGGACACAGCTGCGTATCAACTCGGCCGTGGATTTCCCGGCCTGACCTGGCTGCAGTGGAACGGACGCTTTCGCGACGATATTCGGAGGTTCGTCAAGAGTGACGCAGGAATGGTTCCTGACCTGATGCGACGGCTCTACGGCAGCGATGACTTCTTCCCCGACAGCCGTGCCGACGCATATCACGCTTATCAGAGCGTGAATTTCGTGACCTCGCATGATGGCTTCACGCTATACGATCTGGTCTCTTACGACCATAAACGCAACTGGGCGAACGGTGACAACAATCAGGACGGAACAGACGACAACTACAGTTGGAATTGCGGGCACGAGGGGGACGAAGCGGTGCCGCCAGCGGTGATGGCGCTGCGCCGGAAGCAGGTCAAGAATTTCTGCTGTTTGCTCTTCCTGTCGAACGGTACCCCGATGTTTCGGTCCGGGGATGAATTCCTGAACACGCAGTTCGGCAACAACAACCCCTATAACCAGGACAACCAAACCGGATGGCTGGACTGGAGCCAGCTCCATAGGAATGCAGACATCTTTCGTTTCTTTAAAAAGATGATTGCGTTCCGCAAAAGTCATCCTTCATTGTGCCGCAGCAGGTTCTGGCGCGAGGATATCTCTTGGTATGGGACTGGTTCGACGGTCGATTTGTCTCCCGACTCGCGAAGCCTGGCATTCTGCCTGCACGGTTTGTCTCAGGATGATGATGACATCTATGCCATGATCAATGCATATTGGGGAGAGCTGGAATTTCATATTCAGGAGGGCACAGCTCAAGAGTGGAGAAGAATCGTGGATACGTCTCAATCAAGTCCCGACGATTTCTCCGATGAGGGCTTGCCCATAGGGAGCGCAGAATATGTAGTGGCTCCGAGATCGATCGTTGTCCTGCTTCGAAGGAAAAGCGGCCGAAGGTAGTTGCTACCCAGTCAACTCGCCTGTCCGCTCCCCGCCGTCGTCATTACCGCACAGATACTCTCGCCTCGCGGGTTTCACACCCATCAACGAGCGTGGAAGCGCTAGATGGACCGGCGAACCCGCCATCGAGCGGTTATGCTGCTGAGGTTGTTTAGGACTGGCAACCGAAGCCGTCCTCTGCATCGGCCGGGCGCTTACCCCACTTTTTCAGCAACCTGCGAAAGTGCGTACTCTTCCAGCAGACGGGCGTCGCTGTTGAATTTACGGATGCCCTCGGCTAGTTTGTCCGTCGCCATCGCGTCTTCGTTGTGCATCCAGCGGAAGGTCTTCTCGTCCAGGTGGAGGCGTTCGTCCTTGCTGGCTTGAGCCTTGGCCGGATCAAGTTTGCGATCCAGTGTACCTTCCGTCTTCTGCAACTGATCAAGAAGTTCCGGACTGATGGTGAGCAAATCGCACCCCGCCAGTCGAATGATCTGATTCGTATTCCGGAAACTTGCCCCCATTACCTGGGTTTTGTAACCGTATTTTTTATAGTAATTGTAGATGCGTGTCACGGAGGCAACGCCGGGATCCTTGTCAGGGGGAATTTCGGCGCCGCCACCTTCCTTCTTGTACCAATCGTAAATGCGCCCGACAAAAGGCGAAATTAGGGTCACTCCGGCTTCGGCACACGCGACCGCCTGGGCAAAGCTAAACAGGAGCGTCAGATTACAATGGATGCCCTCTTTTTCCAGCCGTTCGGCCGCCCGAATTCCCTCCCACGTACTGGCAACCTTGATAAGGATGCGTTCGCGCGTTATGCCTTTTTGTTCATAAAGCGAAATGAGCTTCCGGGCCTTGGCAATACTGCCTTCAGTATCGAAGCTCAACCTCGCGGCGACCTCGGTAGAGACGCGGCCGGGGATCACCTTCAGAATCTCAGATCCGAAGAGGACGAAAAGGCGATCAATAAATTCTTCTGCCATTGCCTCGGGGCCACCGCCGTGCTCCTGGGCAAGTTCAGCGGCCTCCTCCACCAGGTGCCGATAGGCTGGCATCTGCGCAGCATGGTAGAGAAGCGAAGGATTGGTAGTAGCGTCCTGAGGCCGGTGCTTCGCGATGGCCTCAATATCCCCTGTGTCTGCGACAACGATCGTGTATTTCTTTAAGGATTCTAGTAACGTCATATTGATCTCCTGATCATCGAGGCCCAAAGACCTGTAACTCTTAACGATTGTTCGCAGGGCAATTAAATCAAGTGTACATCTAGGAGCCGACGGCCACGCCCCAAAGGTTTCGATGCCCAGATTGCCCCCTTTGGAACAGTATTTTTGAGGGGGTGCCCTCCCGCCGAATGGTTCCATTTTGGCAGTCACACTCCCCCGGGGCGCCCGGCGCTTCCGGGTTTCAGCCGGATTTATTTGACAGCGCTTGAGCCATTGGTTATCGTAGCTGTGTGACGAGAGCAGCTCACCACCATCATCATCACGCGCATGGCGCGCGGGTGGAGGTGTTTGGCTGAGCTAGCGTAACACCCCAAAGTTTTGAAGCCCGCTGACGCCAATCTGAGCTCAGCGGGCTTTTTGTTTCTGCAACACGAGCCAGAAAGGGAATTTATGGACCGGGAAATCGATTTTGACAAGATGCAAGGCCTTGCGCCCGCCATTGTCCAGGACGCGGCGAGCGGCGAAGTGCTGATGCTAGGGTTCATGAATCGCGAGGCCTGCGAGCGTACGCTTATCACCGGGTATGTGACATTTTTTAGCCGTACTCGCAACCAGCTGTGGACCAAGGGAGAGACCTCGGGCAACCGCCTTAAGCTACTTTCTGCCGCCGTCGATTGCGATCGCGACACGCTTCTGCTGCAGGTTGAGGTCGAGGGGGCAGGGTTAGTGTGTCATGAAGGGACGCGATCGTGTTTTACAAAGCCACTTCTTCGAGGCGGCAAAAAAAGTGTCGAGTCGCAGGCGGTGCGATCATGAAGATACGCCTCGGCATTCCCAAGGGTAGTTTGCAGGAAGCCACGCTGCAATTGTTTGGCCGTGCCGGCCTCCCAATCTTCACCAATGGACGCTCGTATTTTGCGACGACCGGAGATCCGGAAGTCGAGTGCCTGCTCATTCGCGCGCAGGAGATGGCTCGGTATGTCGAGCACGGCGTTCTCGATGCCGGGCTGACCGGCTTGGACTGGGTGGTCGAGAGCGGACTCGAAGTGGTCACGGTCTCCGACCTTATTTATGCCAAGCAGAGCCGGGGCAAAGTGCGATGGGTTCTGGCTGTTCCTGAGGATTCGACGTACCAGCGTGCCGAAGACTTGGGCAATCGTATCGTCGCCACTGAGCTTGTCAGCGTTACCCGAAAGTATTTCGAGAGCAAGAATGTTGCCGTACAGGTGGAGTTCTCCTGGGGGGCTACCGAAGTGAAACCTCCCATGCTGGCCGATGCCATTGTTGAAGTTACTGAGACTGGTAGTTCGTTGAAAGCCAACCGCCTGCGCATCATCGATACGGTGCTGGAGTCGAACACGCAAATTATCGCCAACAAGACTGCCTGGAGCGATTCGTCGAAGCGCCGCAAGATTGAAAATCTGGCTCTGATGCTACGTGGCGCGATGGACGCACAGACCCGGGTCGGGTTGATGCTGAACGTTCGCAAGCAGGACCTGGCGGCCGTACTCGCAGTTCTACCCGCTCTAAGGAATCCTACGATTTCTACTCTTAGCGATGAAGACTGGGTGGCTGTGAATACGGTGATCGAAGAGTCGACGGCCTGGCAGGTCATTCCTCGTTTGAAAGAGGCGAGAGGGCAGGGAATCGTTGAGTATCCGTTGAACAAGGTGGTTCTATGATGCGCATTCTTTCTGGAGCAGCGGCCAAGGCGCGCATAAAGAGGATTGCGGCCCGGGGATCGCGATATGCGGAAGTTGAGCCTGCCGTTCGGCGAATCATCAACGACGTTCGACACCAGGGAGATCGTGCGGTACGTAAGTACGCGGAGCGATGGGACGGGTTGCTCCCTGGCACACCGCTGCCAGTCTTTGAGCAGGAGATCGAGGCCGCATGGAATTCCGCAAGCCCCAACTTCAAGGCTTCGTTGCGAGCCGCCGCAGCCAATATTCGCCGCTTCTGCGAATGGCAAAAGCCAACGGAGTGGAAGCACACGCGGCAGGGAATCACCGTCGGACAAGTCCTGCGGCCCCTGGATTCCGTTGGGTGCTACATTCCGGGCGGGCGTTACCCGTTGGTCTCCACCTTGCTTATGACCGTCATCCCCGCGCAGGTTGCGGGTGTGCAGAATATCCGCGTTGTCTCACCTCGGCCCGGGTCGGATTTGCTTGCGGCTGCCGGAATGCTTGGAGTGCGCGAAGTCTATCGCGTAGGAGGGGCGCAGGCCATCGCGGCGCTCGCTTATGGAACGCATGGCATTCCCCGCGTGGAAAAAATCGTCGGACCGGGAAATCTTTATGTCACCGCCGCCAAGAAGCTGGTGTCCTTTGACTGCGCGATCGACTTCCTGGCCGGTCCAACCGAAATCGTCATCGTAAGCGATGCCGGCAGACCAGATTTGATCGCCGCCGACTTGGTAGCGCAGGCCGAGCATGATCCTGACGCAGTCGCAGTTTTTATCACGACTCGCGATCCCCTGGCTCGCCTTGTAGCGCGCGCCGCAGAAAAGCTGAGCCGGGGGAATGCCGCAGCGCGTAAATCCCTACGGCACAATGGCGTGATTCTCATATCCGCTTCGCGTCGCCAGAGCCTGGAGTGGGCGAATGAACTGGCGGCGGAACATATCACTGTTGATGCCGCGGACCTGCCGTTTGTCTACAACGCCGGATCGATCTTTGTGGGGGCCTATTCGCCACAGGCAGCGGGTGATTATGCTTCCGGTCCGAATCATGTGCTGCCTACGGGTGGCGCTGCCCGCTTCCGCGGCGGGCTCAGCGTTCTTGATTTTGTGAAGGTCATCAGCTTCCAGAAACTTTCACGCGCCGGCCTAAGGCGGATCGCGCCGGCGGTCGAATGTTTGGCGAATGCTGAAGGATTACAGGCGCACGTGGAGTCGATTCGCGCGAGGTTTGCTAATGCTTGAGGCCCGGGAATCGGTGCGTAATTTGCCAACGTATCATCCGCCGCTCGGTGGACGCGCTGGTCTGCGACTCGACTTCAACGAAAATACGGTAGGCTGCTCGCCGAAAGTTCTGGCTCGGCTGCGCGAAATCACGGCGGAGGAACTGGCCTGCTACCCCGAGCGCGGGCCGGTGGAAGCGGTCGTTGCTCGACATCTCGGCATCGAACCGAACGAACTGTTGCTGACGAATGGCGTGGACGAAGCCATCCACCTTCTCTGCGAAACTTTTCTCGAGCCCGGAAATGAGGCCCTGATTGTCGTGCCCTCATTTGCCATGTACGAGATATTCGCTGCGGCAACGGGCGCGCGAGTAATCTGTGTGCCGGCAGGCGCAGACTTCCAGTTTCCGACTTCTGACGTGCTTTCCAAAATCACGCCCTACACTCGTTTGATCGCAGTGGCGAATCCCAACAATCCGACGGGGGCGGTGGCGGAACGCGCAGACTTGCTCGAAATCGCCCGCCGTGCACCACAGGCGGCGATCCTGGTGGATGAAGCCTACTTCGAGTTTTACGGAACAACGTTGCTCGGACAATGGCGCAGCGTTCCGAACCTGTTCGTGACGAGAACGTTTTCCAAAGCGTATGGACTGGCTGGACTTCGCCTTGGTGTGCTTACCGGAAACGCGCAGTACATCTCACTGGTGAGCAAAGTGAGTTCACCCTACAACGTGAACGGTGTGGCGCTTGCCTGCTTACCGACCGCATTGGAAGACGAAGACTATATGCGCCGGTACGTGGGGCAGGTTCGGCAGAGACGGGAAGAACTCCAGCGTGAGTTCGATCGGTGGGGAATTACGAATTGGCCGAGTCAGGCCAATTTTGTGCTGGCGAGCTTCGGACCGTTGAAGACTGCGTTTATAAAGTCCATGAGAGCACGCGGCATTCTGGTTCGCGATCGTTCTGGCGACCACGGTTGTGAGGGTTGTGTGCGCATCACGCTCGGAACCGTCGAACAGACCGAGCGATTACTTCGTACACTTCGGGAGACACTGGCGGAAATCGGAGCGAAAGAGGTCAGTGCGAAATGAGGCGAGCCACGATCCAACGCACCACCAAGGAAACCGATATCCGAGGTGTCTTGGTGATTGATGGGCAGGGCCGATACAAAGTCTCTACCGGAATCCGCTTTTTCGATCACATGCTGGAGCTTTTTGCGCATCATGGCGGCTTCGATCTGGAGCTCGAAGCTGTGGGCGATCTCGACGTCGATCAGCACCATACCGTCGAGGATGTCGGCATCGTGCTGGGCCAACTCTTCGACAAAGCCCTGGGAACGAAACGCGGGATTCTGCGCGCCGGGTATTTCGTCATGCCGATGGATGAAACGCTGGGACTGGCCGCCGTGGATTTTTCCGGGCGTACATCTACCACGGTCGATACCAAGGTTCGCGCCCGGCTGGTGGGGGACTTGCAAGCGGAGTTGGTCCACGACTTCTTCGACGGTTTCGCCCGCGGGGCGCGCGCCAGCGTACACGCCCGCGTGCTCTATGGCCGCTCCAGTCATCACAAGATCGAATCGTTGTTCAAGGCGTTTGCGCGGGCGCTGCGAGCCGCATGCTGGCGCGATCGTCGCATGGCACGGTTGCTGCCAAGCACGAAAGGATTGCTCTAATCACAATGATAGCGCTCGTCGACTATCGCGCCGGAAATCTTACCTCGGTCAAGAAGGCACTGGATCATATCGGTGCGAATGCTGTCATCACCCGCGATACCGAAGTGGTGGCACAGGCAGACAAAATCATTCTCCCAGGTGTCGGCCATTTTTCGGCGACGGCGATTCTTGAGCAGACTGGGCTGCGCGCCGCGATGCTCCACAGAATTGAAGAGGGTGTGCCCTTCCTCGGCATCTGCGTCGGGATGCAATGGATGTTTGAATCCAGTGTGGAAGCACCTGGAACCTCCGGTCTGGGCTTGTTTTCGGGAACATGTGGGAGCTTTCCGGACAGCGTAAAGTCACCCCACGTGGGCTGGAATTCTCTGAGCTGTAGTGAGGGCTCGCAGCTGCTGCGAGGAATTCCTTCCGGTTCGTTCGTGTACTTTACTCATTCCTACCGAGCGCCGGTGGTGAAGGCGACTGTGGCACGAAGTGAGTATGGTGGAGAGTTCTCCGCTGGGATCGAGCAGGAGAACTTATTCGGAGTGCAGTTCCATCCCGAAAAATCCGGCGCGATTGGGCTGAAGATCCTGGAAAACTTTTGCAAACTCTCATGCTGACCAAGCGAATCATCGCATGCCTCGACGTCACAGCCGGGCGCGTCGTGAAAGGCGTGCAGTTTCAGGACCTGCGCGATGCCGGCGATCCGGCTGAGCTGGCCGCGGCGCATAGCGCCGCCGGAGCCGATGAAGTGGTCTTGCTTGATATTTCTGCGACCCAAGAGAAACGCGCGACTCTCGCCGAAACCGTGCGCAGGACCGCGCGACGGTTGTTTATACCTTTCACGGTCGGTGGAGGCATCGGATCGCTGGACGATGCGACGGCAGTGTTCGACGCAGGAGCTGACAAGATCAGCATCAATTCGGCCGCGCTGGCCGATCCGACACTGATCACGTGTATCGCACAACGCTACGGCTCGCAGGCCGTGATCGTGGCCATCGACGCGAAGCGCACTAACAGAGAAACGAAATTCGAAGCTTATGTCAGCGGAGGACGAAAGCCTACCGGCCGCGATGCTATCGCCTGGGCGCGAGAAGCAGAGGATCGCGGAGCCGGCGAAATTCTGCTCACCTCCATGGACCGCGACGGCACTGGCGCGGGCTTCGATTGCGATTTGACCTGCGAAGTTTCGGAAGCGCTAAACATACCCGTGATTGCCTCAGGAGGTGGCGGGAACACGCAGAGCTTCATTGACGTGTTTCGGCGCGGCAAAGCAGACGCCGCGCTCGCTGCCTCCATTTTTCACTTTGGTGTGCGCCGGCTCGCCGATCTCAAACAGGAATTACAAAGCGCAGGCATCCCGGTGCGGTGGCCATGCTGATTCCTTCAATCGATCTCATGGGTGGAAAGATCGTCCAGCTCGTGCAGGGCGAACGCAAGGCGCTTGAATTTGATGACTTCGAAGAATGGATCGCGCGCTTCTCCTCGTTCCCTTTGGTTCAGCTCATTGATTTGGACGCCGCCATGGGGGCCGGCCACAATCGCAAACTCGTGATCGAGTTCGCAAAGCGCCTTCCCTGTCAGGTCGGCGGAGGAATTCGCTCAATCCGGGACGCCGGGCAAATGCTGTCGACCGGCGCGCGGCGTGTGATCTTAGGATCCTCGCTGATCCGCGATGGCCGGCCGGACCTGATGTTTGTAGAGGAAATGGCGCGCGCAGTCGGATCCGAAAAGCTGGTCTTCGCCATAGATTCCAAGGGCGGTCGAGTCGCGATCCGGGGATGGCGTGAAGTTACGCCCCTTACTCCGCGTGAGATGATCGCCGCGTTGGAGCCGTGGTGCGCCGCTTTCCTGTACACCCACATTGATACTGAGGGTCTGATGCAGGGCATTCCCGTTGACGTAGTGAAGCAGCTGCGAAATTCAACGGCGAAGCAACTCATCGTGGCTGGCGGCATCGCGAGCTCCAGGGAAATCGAACAACTCGATGCTCTGGGAATCGACGCAGTGGTTGGCATGGCCATCTATACGGGAAACGTAAAGGTCGAGACGGCGACCTCTCAGCCATCTTCACCTCTCCATAAACCGGGTTTCGCTTAGGGCGCGTGGTTCCGCGTCGTGAGTCACCAGCAGGCACAACCCCAGGAAGTTGCAATTGACAAGCCAATCCGCATTTGCCATATTGTCAAAGCGGTTAGATTGATGACCGTGGTCATCATGAGATCAGCCTTTGAGGCCCGCCATGATTCGTGGTGGAGAATGAAATGAGCGACAGCGATTCTCTGGTTCACTCCCACAAGTTGGCTCCGGCACAAGCCGGCCAATTGATGGAACTGCCTCGCCACAAGGCCGGGTGGGAGTGGATGAGCTTCTTCGTCCGGCGTCTTCAACCCGGCGACGTGTATCAAGCTCGAACCGAAGGGGAAGAAGCGGCATTTGTACTGCTGGGGGGGACTTGCCTTACCGATTGGGGAACCGGCCCCCAGCGAATCGGAAAGCGAAAGAATGTTTTTGACGGGCTACCTTACGCGCTTTATCTGCCCACCGAGAATAAGGTAGCGTTTACGGCAGAAACCGTCTGCGAAATCGCGGAATGCAGAGTGCCTTCCAAGGCGCATCTGGAGCCGAAACTGGTTACTCCGCAAGATGTCGCCAGCAATCTGCGTGGAGGCGGGAATGTGTCACGCCAGATCGTCGACGTCATGCCGCCCACCTTTCCCGCGGATAGGTTAATCGTGGTCGAGGTCTATACGCCGGGCGGAAACTGGTCCAGTTACCCTCCGCACAAACACGACGTCCACAATCCTCCCACGGAAGTCGACCTGGATGAGATCTACTACTATCGAATGAATCAGCCGGATGCCTTTGCGTTTCAGCATCTGTATTCTCGTGAGAATCCCATCGGGCAGACGCTCAAAACCAGAGACGGGGATGCTGTGCTGGTGCGCAGCGGTTTTCACCCGGTGGTCGCGGGACCTGGCTACGACGTGTATTATCTGAATTTTCTCGCGGGAACCTCGCGAACCATGGCAATCACGGAAGATTCGCAGCATGTCTGGATTCGTTCCACCTGGAAGGAAACCGACCCCCGGTTGCCGCTCGTGAAAGCGTGACTCGTCTGGCAGGACTCTAAATTATGGGGCTATCGTATTTAGTGGCAACTGCGCCGATAGTCAAATCGCTTAGGCGATACTCATTTTCCAAGCCCCCCATTTGTCGCTCGCCATTTTTGTCAGCCGGAAAATACGCCACCAAACGCACTGCCAGCCGCTATCATTCTGTAAGAGCGTGGCTGCATGACTAGACGTTTGACCATGGCGCAGGCCGTCATCTCGTTCCTCAAGAATCAGTACACCGAACGCGATGGCACGGAATACCGGTTCTTTCAGGGATGTCTGGGAATTTTCGGCCATGGAAATGTCGCGGGCCTCGGACAGGCGCTGGAGCAGGATCCAGATCTCCGTTATTACCTCTTTCGCAACGAACAAGCCATGGTTCACACCGCGGCCGCTTTCGCCAAGGCGAGCAATCGGCTAAGGTCTCTGGTCTGCACCACGTCGATCGGTCCCGGCGCCACCAATATGGTGACCGGAGCCGCCGGAGCCACGATCAACCGCCTGCCTGTCCTGCTTCTTCCCGGCGACATTTTCGCGCGGCGCAACGTTGCGCCAGTGCTGCAGCAACTGGAGTGTTCGACCAGCCAGGACATCTCGGTCAACGATTGTTTCAAGCCCATATCGCGTTACTGGGATCGCATTAACCGTCCCGACCAGATCCTCATGGCGCTACCTGAGGCAATGCGCGTGCTCACTTCTCCGGCACAAACTGGCGCAGTCGTGCTCAGTTTGCCGGAGGACGTGCAGGCCGAGGCGTTTGATTATCCGGAGGAGTTTTTTGAAAAGCGAGTCTGGGTAATCCCCCGAACAAGGCCCGACTCCAGACTGCTGGCTAAAGCGGCAGATTGGGTCAGGGCCTCGCGGCAGCCTCTGATCATCGCAGGCGGAGGTGTCCTCTATTCTGAGGCTAGTCAGGCGCTGGCGCAGTTGGCCTCGCTTACGGGAATTCCGGTGGTCGAGACGCAGGCCGGGAAAGGTTCGTTGGCCTACGATCATCCGCAGGAGTTGGGCGCGATAGGCGTGACCGGCACGCCGGGAGCAAACATTCTGGCGCGGGAAGCCGATTTGATTCTGGGAATCGGCACGCGTTACAGCGACTTCACCACTGCCTCGCAGACTGCGTTCCAGAATCCCTCGGTTCGATTCGTAAACCTTAATGTCAGCGAGTTCGATGCCGGCAAACGGTCGGCGCTGCCCCTGGTTGGCGATGCTCGCGTCACGCTTGAAGAACTGAAAGAGCTGTTGGCGGGATTCAAGGTTGTGGAATCTTACGCCGCTCGATTGAAAGCATTGCGCGAAGACTGGGAGAAGGAGGTAGATCGCATCTACCATCGCAACGTCGGTCCCCCGATCAGCCAGGGAGAAGTGATCGGCGTCGTAAATGAAATTTCCGGGCCTCGTGATGTGGTGGTGTGCGCGGCCGGCAGCCTTCCCGGCGATTTGCATAAACTGTGGCGGACTCGTGATCCCAAGGGCTATCACCTCGAGTACGGTTACTCCTGCATGGGATATGAGATTGCCGGCGGATTAGGCGTCAAGATGGCCGCTCCGGACCGCGAGATTTACGTCATGGTGGGAGACGGGTCGTACCTCATGATGGCGCAGGAAATCGTGACCTCGTTGCAGGAGGGTTACAAACTCAATCTTGTCTTGCTGGATAACCACGGATTCGCCAGCATCGGCGGTCTCAGCCGGGCCTGCGGGAATCAGGGAATGGGCACGGAATACCGTTACCGCCGAAACGGGAAGCTTGATGGGGACCGCATCGAAGTTGATTTCGTGGCGAACGCAGCGAGCCTGGGAGCGTATGCGGTCCGCGCCAGAACACGCGATGATTTACGTAAAGCACTGATTGAGGCGGGCCGGCAGCGGCAAACTTCAGTCGTCGTGATTGAAACCGCATACGATGAACGAGTGCCTGGTTACGAATCCTGGTGGGACGTTCCCATTGCCGAAGTCTCAGAGAGGGAATCGGTACGAAATGCACGGACGAAATATGTGCAGGCAAGGATGAAGCAACGTGTGTTCTAGAACGGCTTGAGCAACGCCCCATCGTTGATGGGCGGGGGAATTTAGGGTGCAACCAACAACGGCGGGGCCAGCGGCAACTACCACTCCACACCTGAAGAGGGTTCTTGGTCTTTGGGATTTGGTCTACTACGGAATCATTTTAACTTCGCCCATCGCGGTCGTTCCCATGTTTGGCGAGGCGCAAGTTCTTTCCCAGGGACACGCGGTCATCACTCTTCTGGCCGCCATGGTAGCGATGACCGCCACCGCCGTGAGCTTCGGCCGCATGGCGACCGTGTATCCCTCCGCCGGATCGGTCTATACCTATGTAAGTCGCGGGTTCAATTCTCGTATTGGCTTCGCGGTCGGTTGGGCGATGTTTCTGGAGTATCTTTTCCAGCCGCTGCAAAACAGCCTGTATGCAGCTCTTACCATTCAGAGGCTGGTTCCGCATATCCCCTTCGCGTTGCTTTCGGCGGCCGCTGTGGGCTTCATGACGCTGCTGTGTTGGTTTGGAATTCGCACTACGGCGCGAGCCAATCAAATTCTTCTTGCGTTCATGTCGGTCGTCATGCTGGCTTTTCTTGCCGAGGCTCTCTGGTATCTTTTCTCGCACCAACACTGGCACGGGCTGATCTCAACCCATCCTTTCTACGATTCGCGAACCTTCAGTGTGCGAGCGATTGCAGCCGGCACAGCCCTCGCTGCGACTACCTACATTGGCTTTGACGGGGTCAGCATCCTGGCGGAGGAAGTGGAGAACCCCCGGCGCAATGTCTTGCTCGCGACCGTTCTGGTTTGCGTCTTCACTGGGCTGTTTGCCGCATTTCAGGTCTACCTGGCGCAGCAGGTATGGCCAGACTACCGGAGCCTGAGCAATCCCGAAACCGCTTTCATGGACGTGGCGAAAGTGGTAGGCGGATCCCATCTCTTCGTCGGGTTTGGAGTCGTGTTGCTGGTATCCAGCCTGGCCTGTGGTCTGGCCGGGCTGCTGGGCGCCGTGCGTTTGCTCTACGGTATGGGCCGTGACAACCTTTTGCCGCGCAAGATTTTTGGACATCTGGACGCCGAACGCGGCAATCCGTCCTACAACGTCCTCATTGCAGGCGCGCTGGCGTATATCGGTACACTGACCCTGCAATGGGAACGATCCATAGAAATCATGAATTTCGGAGCCTTAGTCGCCTTCATGGCGGTCAACCTGGCGGCCGTCCGGTACTTCGGATTTTCTCCCGAGCAGGTGGGGAAACGAAAAATATTGCTCGACGTAATTGTTCCGGCCTTAGGGTTTCTTTTCTGCCTGGCGATTTTTGTGGGCTTGCAAAATTCCACAATTGTTATTGGCGCTATCTGGGTGGCGTGCGGCGCCCTGTACGTGGTCCTCAAGACAAGGGCTCTGGGACAGCCCGTGGTTATCGACTTCAGTGAATCCTGATTCGACAGGGAATCAGATTTACATCGGTCTTCCCGGTTGATTTATGAGCCGGTCTTCTTCCCTGTCATTGCCACGGTCTTGCGGGAGTGCAGCATGAAACCGCAAGATTCACGCACCCGCAGTTGGGTCGGCAGATTGACCGTCACAGGTTGGCTACGCTTGCTCTGGATACGCTCGAGAAGAAGTTGTACGGCTGTATCGCCGAGTTCATATTTCGGCAGCTCAATAGTGGTCAGCCGGGGATGGAAACTACCCAGCCAGGGGTAATCGTCAAAACTTACCAGCGCAAAATCCTCGGGGCATCGCATTCCGATTTCATCCGCTGCACTCATGAATCCAACCGTCATCAGATAGTTCGTCACCAGCACGGCATCAGGACGGCGCGGCAACAGGGCAAGGCCAGCCCGGTGCCCCGATTCGATGCGATAGTCGCCTTCAAAGGTCAACTCCGGCAGATATTCAAGTCCGTTTGCTTCAAGCGCCTTTCGATAACCTTGGCGGCGGGCGCGGGCATTGCTGACGTGCAAAGGGCCGCTGACGAATCCGATCCTCTTATGCCCGATGCGCGCCAGGTGAGATATGGCATCGATCGCTCCTTGCCGATCGTCAGTCTGTACGATATCGGTCTTCAGTCCCGGGCAGGTTCTCATCAGCAGCACGATCGGAATCTTTGCTTCTGCGAGCATCCGGCGTTGCGCAATGGAAAGGGCCGCCGGGGTTTTGTTGAGAATGATTCCGTCGACCCGCTTGGACAGTAATAATTCCAGATACACTGCCTCTTTTTCCTGCTTATCGTCGCTGTTGCAAAGCAGCACGCTATAGCCGGCCTTCTGGGCTGTGTCCTCCGCGCCGCGCACGATGGCGGGAAAGAACGGATTTGCAATGTCCGTGACCACCACGCCCAGGGTGTGGGTCTGCTGTTTGGCCAAGCTGCGAGCCAGCAAGTTTGGCCGGTAGTTGAGTTTGTGAATCGCGGCTTCGACCCGGCGGCCCAGCGTGGCACTGACGCGCCCAGTCTTGTTGATGACGGCGGATACCGTAAACACGGAGACTCTTGCCTCGCGGGCCACGTCGTAAATGCTCGGGGCTCTTGAGGACCTTCCAGAAATCCGGGTTCGTCTTGTTTTCTTAGGCATGAGAAAGCGCTGACCCGTGCAATCCTGCGGTCGCCGGTCCTGCCAGTTCTCTAGGCTGCGGTATGAGGGACGTAGCACCTGCCTCACTTGCGTGTACAACCGCTTGCAGCGGCATTACCGTACCACAGGGCGATCCAATAGCCCAAATGGCACGAAGGGGCCAAAGCAAAGTGCCGGGTAAGCGGATGAGCCATGGGTCCGCGTCATTCCAAAATCTGATTGCGGGAAGTAATCTAAGCGGTTTGGTATTTTGCACAATCCACTAGCGCTTCGCGGGGAAGTTGCAGTATGCTTTCTGGCGGCATACATATCCTTATCGGTGCTGATCAAAGCGCTAAGGTTTTCTGAGAGAAAAGCTCGACATGATGAAGTTGGGTGTCGGTGTACTCGGGGTGGGAGAGATGGGCAGACGTCACGCGGAGAACATTCGCCGGCTTGTGCCGGACGCGCGGCTCATCGCGGTCGCCGACGCATCCGCTGCCCGCGCCAGCCAGGTGGCAACGGAACTTGAAATCGAGCACTCCTTCGCCAGCCTCGAAGATATGCTGGAGCACCGGGAAATTGATTGCGTCGTGATTGCCACGCCCGACAAGTTTCATGCTCAGGCTATCCGCAGTGCGGCAGCGGCCGGAAAAGACATCCTGTGTGAAAAACCCCTGGCAACGAACCTCGGAGATGCGCACACGGCCCTGGAAGCGGTCGGAAAAGCAGGAGTGCGTTTGCAGGTTGGTTTCATGCGCCGCTACGATCCCGGGTATGCGGCGGCGATGATGCGCATCGAAGCAGGTGAGATCGGAGAGCCGGTCGTTTTCAAGTCGATCGGGCGGGACAAGGATGCCCCACCCATCGCCAATTACGAATCCCAGCTGAATGGTATGTTGTTTTACAACAATACGATCCATGACTTCGATCTTGCCCGCTGGCTGATGCGGGACGAAGTCAGCGAAGTCCAGGCTTATGCCACAGTCTCGATCCGACCGGAGGTCGCGGAATATGGCGACATTGTCGCGGGCGTCGTGAACCTCAAGTACCGGCGTGGGGCCATCGGCAACATCGAATCGTACGTGCAATCAAATTACGGCTATGACGTTCGCACTGAAATTGTCGGATCGAAAGGGTCGATTTTTGTGGGAAGTCTGCGTAAGACGCCTGTGACTTTCCTCACTACGAAAGGCGGAACGGAACTTCTCGAGGACCATTACTTAACAAGATTTGCAGACGCCTACGTGGCCGAAGTAAGAGATTTTGTTCAAAATATGCTGAACGAACGCCCGCCCCGAGTTTCCGGCGAAGACGGCTTGAGGGCCCTGGAGATCGCCGTGGCGGCAGAGAATTCTTATAGGCAATCCAAACCATGCAGCCTTTCCCACTAGCAATGTTGACTGTCAGCGGCGGCTGGAGGAACTCATGACCCGAGTCACTATCCCTACGACTTACAAGAGTCCTTTGCACGAAATGACACAGACAACCCCCACTTGCCTGTGGAACGACTCCGCATCCATGCAGGAACTTACGTATTCGATCGAACATGGAGCGGTAGGAGCAACCTGCAATCCCGTGATCGTACTGGGGATTCTGAAGAAGGAGATCGGCACCTGGAAAGATCGCATTCGAGCGTTGATTGAGGAAATGCCCACCGCGACGGAAGATCAAATCGGCTGGCAACTGGTGCGCGAAATTTCGGTGAAGGCTGCTGCACTCTTGCGGCCAATCTTCGAGGCCGATCAGGGCCGCAACGGAAGGCTCTCGATCCAAACCGATCCGCGGTTCTATCGCGACGCGAAAACGATCGTCGAACAAGCCAACGAATTCAACCGCTTAGCCCCCAACATGATCGTAAAAATACCCGTGACTCGGGCGGGAATTCCGGCCATCGAAGAAGCCACCTATCGCGGGATCAGCATCAACGCCACCGTTTGTTTCACATTGCCGCAGTGCATCGCGGTAGCCGAAGCCGTCGAGCGCGGGCTCACCCGGCGCCAGGCGGAAGGCAAGGATATTTCGGCCATGGGCCCGGTTTGCACCATCATGGTCGGTCGCCTCGATGATTGGCTGAAGGTCGCAGCTGAGAAAGAGAACATCACCATTGACCCAGGATACCTGGAGTGGGCCGGCGTTGCCGTATTCAAGAAGACGTACCGAATCTTCCAAGAGCGCGGCTATCGGATCCGGCTGCTTTCTGCGGCGTTCCGCAATCACATGCACTGGAGTGAGTTCATCGGCGGCGACGTAGTCATTTCGCCGCCTCATTCCTGGCAGGTGCGGTTCAATGCCAGCGATGTCGAAGTCCGTTCTCGCATCGACCGTCCGGTCCAACCGGAAATCGTGGAAGCTCTCTCCAGGAAATTTCTGGATTTCCGCCGTGCATACGCGGAGGAAGGATTGACGGTCGAGGAATTTGATTCCTTCCCCGCGACCCGGCGGACCCTTCGTCAGTTCATCACCGCGTGTCACGACCTCGATGGTCTGGTGCGTGACTTCATGATTCCCAACCCAGACACGGCGTGAGAGCCGCAAGTACAGCTTCGTGAGCGCATCCATCTTGCTAACCGGTAAGGAGCTCGGGGTGGCACAGGAAATCGGGGTGGGAATCATCGGAATGGGCTGGATGGGAACGGTGCATAGCCGTGCCTACCTCCAGGCCGCCGAGCGGTTCCACGACAGCGGCATCCGGCCGAAACTTGTGGTCTGCGCAGATGACGTCGAAGCGCGCGCCAAAGAGGCTCGGGAACGTTTCGGCTTCGAGCGCAGCACTACGCGCTGGCAGGATGTGTTGGCTGACCCCGACGTGCAGATTGTGAATGTCGCGACGCCGAACTACATGCACCTCGCGGTTGTCAAAGATGCGGCAGCGGCCGGCAAACATATTTTCTGCGAGAAGCCTGTAGGGAACGATCCAAGTGAGACCGTGCAGATCGAGCGGATCGCTCGCCAGGCGGGCGTTCTCACGTTCGTGGGCTACAACTACCGCTGGGCCCCGCTGATCCAGTACGCGCAGCAACTTATCCGCGAGGGGCGGCTCGGGATGCTCACCCACTTCCGGGGACGATTCTTTGCTGGCTACGCCTCCAACCCGCAAGGTGTGCTTTCGTGGCGTTTTCAGCGCGAGTTCTCCGGATCGGGGGTTTTGGGCGACCTCATGTCCCACGTGGTGGATATGGGCTTGATGCTGGCCGGTCCTATCCAGCGAGTGGTGGGCAATCAGAAAACGTACTTCAGGCAACGGCCCCTGGTAATGCCCGGTGCCGGCACCCACTTCAGCGTTGGCGGTGGCGGTCCTTTAGGCGACGTGACCAATGAAGACTACGCCAGTGCGCTGGTGCAATTCGCCAACGGTGTTCAGGGCAGTCTCGAAGTCTGCCGGGTAATTCAGGGACACAAATGCCAGTTCGCATTTGAAATCGAAGGCACGGAGGGCGCCCTTAGCTGGGACCTCGAGCGCATGAACGAGTTGCAGATATTCTCTCCGGACAAAGATGGGACCCACGACGGCTTCACCCGAATTGTCAGCGGCCCGCAGCACGGTCTTCACGCACGATTTAATCCCGGCGCTGGGGTCGGCCTCAGCTACGAAGACTTGAAAACCATTGAAGCCTATCAGTTTCTGAAGTCGGTCGCGGACCGTCGTCAGGGAGAGCCGGGGTTCCTCGAGGCCTTGCGCGTCGCTGAGGTTCTGGCTGCAATTGAGGGCTCCTTGCAGACCCAAAGCTGGCAAGAGATCAAGCCTATCAATGTATAGATACAACCAGTTCAGCGCGGCGGGCTTTTGACCGCGGAAGCAATTCTTCGTGAAAGGAACGCAAAGGTGGCGGACTCGAAACGGGTCGGATACGCAGTAGTTGGCCTTGGCAGCATTTCGGAAATTGCAGTTTTGCCCGCCTTCGGCAACAGCAGGAAGTCCAGGTTGGTTGCGCTCGTGAGTCGCGATCAAAAGAGGGCGAACCAACTAGGCACTAAGTTTGGAGTGACGGACTCTTATAGCTATGAAAACTACGATCTGTGCCTGAGCTGCCCCGATGTCGAGGCGGTTTTTATTGCCTCGATGAACGGCCAGCACGCTGAACAGACGGTTCGGGCCGCCGCGGCCGGCAAGCACGTGTTGTGCGAAAAGCCGATGGCCACTTCGGTCGAAGATTGCCGCAGCATGATTGAGGCGTGCAAAACAAACCAAGTCCGCCTGATGATTGCTTATCGCAAATACTTTGAGCCCGGAAGCGTCGCCCTTAAGAACTTGGCCTCTAGCGGCAGGCTTGGCCGCCTCAAGCACATGTACTCGACCTACACCGAAATCGTCGATCCAGGGAAAGCCCTGTCATGGCAACTGAACCGGAAGCTTGCCGGAGGTGGTTCGCTGATGGACCTGGGCATCTACTGCGTTAACACGATGCGGTGGGTTGCGGGCAGCGCACCCACCGAGGCCATGGCATATTCTTGGACTGAAGACCAAAAACGTTTCAACGAAGTCGAGGACAACATCGCCTTTCGCCTTACCCATCGCGACGGTCTGGTATGCCACGGGTCCTCGAGCTTCAGTGCGGCGGCCGCCTCTTTCATCCAGGTCCACGGGGAAAAAGGTTGGGCCGCGTTGAACCCGGCTTTTGCTTTCGAGGAAGAGCGCCGCTTGTTTGGCAAAATTCAAGGCCAATGGTTTGAGCAGATATTCCCGGTAATCGACGAGTTTGCTTTGGAACTGGATGGGTTCGCCGACTGCATTCGAAACCGCCGCGACCCGGAACCAGACGGGATGGAAGGAATGCTCGACATCGCCACCATTCAGGCGATTTACCGTTCGGCACGCGAAAATCGAATTGTTCCAATCGGTCTTGGCGATCCGTAACGGCAGAAGTTGGGCGGGAGTGTCAGAGCCACTAACGCTAACCGCCATAGATGTTGCCCGGCCTGTATATCCTGCTGGTTTTGCGGTAAAAAAAGCTTGACAGTGAGCCTGAAAGCAAGTTATAGGATAACCGCTTATACTTTCTAGTTGTTTTCTACTACCGGTCCCCATTGGGCGTGCGGGTTCCGGTGGTTCGAGTAGTCCAGTCACCGGGACCGCAAAGCTTCTGAGGGGGAGCTAAAGTCATGACCAGGCACACCTGTTTCAGAGTGGGTCTTCTCATTTGTGCGTTGGCAATGTTGTGGTCGAGCCCGCGCGTTGCGGCTCAGGTGACGACGGGCAAGATCGTCGGTGTGGTCACAGATTCTTCCGGCGCGGCAGTGGCGGGAGCTACCGTGACCATTACGCAAGTCGAGACGGCGGCGTCCATTACGGTAACGACCGACGAGACCGGCAATTTCAGCGCCACCGCTCTGAAGATCGGCACGTACACGATCAGCGTGGAAAAAGCGGGCTTCCAGCGGGTGGTGCAGTCGGGTGTGAACCTCGGCATTGGCCAAGTCGTCCGAGTAGATACGGTTCTGAAGGTTGGCGTTGCGACGCAAACCGTGAACGTGACTGGCTCTGCTCCCCTGCTTTCGACCGAGACTTCCTCGCTGGGAACGATCGAAACCGAAAAGCGCATTGTCGACTTGCCGTTGAACGGCAGGAATTTCTTCAAGCTCGCCTTCCTTGGTCCTGGCGCGAACCAAGGGGCAACGGGGACCAGTGCGGGTGCGGGATCAACCGACAACAACCGGCCGGGGACTGCCTTGTCAGTAAATGGCCTTCGAATCTTCGACAATAATTTTCTTCTCGATGGAATGGACAACAACGAATTCGGCAATGGCACCGTGGTAATCCAGCCACCGCCCGATTCGATTCAGGAGTTTCGAGTTGAGGAGAACTCGATGAACGCCGAGTTCGGCCGCGGCGGCGCGATGGTCAACATCGTGCTTCGCTCCGGCACGAACCAGCTTCACGGCGCAGCCTGGGAATTTCTTCGGAACGACAAACTGGACGCGCGCAATTTCTTCGCAACCAGTCAATTAGGCTTCCAAAGAAATCAGTACGGCGGCCAGTTAGGTGGCCCAATCGTCAAAGACAAGATGTTCGTCTTCGGTTCGATTCAGCGCTCTGACATTCGTGAGGAGTTGCCCTTCATCAGCACCGTTCCCACGCAACTGATGCACCAGGGGATTTTCAGCGATTTGGGCCCGGGAATAAACATTCCAAACCCGTTTGTGCCCGGCACCTTTTTTGGTAACACTATTCCCCAGGCAGACATCAACAGCGTGGGTCAGAATATCGTCAATCTCTTTCCTCTTCCCAACATTCCCGGGGCGGGCACCACCCAGAATTTCATTTTCAACGGCAAATACAAATTCGACGAGACCGCCTTCGAGACTCGGTTTGACTACAACATCACATCTAACGATCGTTTCTTCGCCCACTACGCCATAGCCACTCCCAACGCCACAAATCCCTCTAACTTTCCCAACGTAGATGGAGGCGCCGGTTCCGGCACATCCAGCACTCTGAATAACAGGGTGCAAAGTCTGGCAGGGGACTGGACCCACATCTTCAATCCCGGATTGCTCAATGACCTGCGGGCGGGTTACATACGATTCAAAGACGCCACTCTGCCCCTTGATTTCGGGACGAACGCCGGGAACAACGCCGGTATTCCCAATGCGAACCATGGCGGCAATTCTTCCGGCTTGACCAAGATCAACATTGGCGGTTACCAGCAGCTAGGGGATTCGCTTTGGGTGCCGGAAACGATTGCGGAAAACATCTACCAGCTCGCCGATACTCTGAGCTGGACGCGCGGAAAGCATTCACTGAAGTTCGGCGCAGATTTCCGGCGGCAGCAGCGAAACTTCTTCCAGCAGACCGCGCCCTCTGGCGAACTGAATTTTTCGGGCCAGTATACGGGAGCGGCGCTGGGGGGTCTCGGGCTGGCGGATGCCTTGCTTGGAATTCCGAGTTCCACACTGCAGGATCACCTTTTCGGAATCGTCGACCCGACGCGCTACTGGGACTTATCAGAGTTCGTGCAGGACGACATCCGCGTGAAGCCGAATCTGATTCTGAACGTTGGCTTACGCTATGAGATCAGTTCACCCGCGGGCGGACCCACCGTCGGCAATTTTGATCTGAACACTCTCACCGTCAATACTTCGTCTCACGGCGGAGTTAAGTTCGACAAGAAAGATTTCGCGCCGCGCATCGGCTTTGCCTGGACGGTTCGCCCGAACACCGTGGTTCGCAGCGGCGGCGGAATCTTTTACGCCCCCGAAGGCAACATTTTCGATGACCTGGGTTTGAATCCGCCCGCTTTGGCAGTGCAGTCGTTTAACTACTCCAGTTCAGCGGTTCCTAACCCTACAACTCAGTTGCTGCAGGCTTTTCCTGCGACATTCACCCCGGTCGATCCGAACAATCCCACGGGAACTGTGCGATCTACGGGAAAAATCGGGGCGACCTTTGATCCCATCCGGGCCATACCGCGAATCTACGAGTGGAATTTGACGGTTGAACAGCAATTCAGACAAAACTGGTTATTCCGGGTGGGATACATCGGTACACGGAGTTCGAACCTGTTTGACCACGAATCGTCGAACCTCAATCAGCCGTTCCTGCCTTTGGACTCGAATTTTTCTGGAACGGGCACCTGTGGCTTCAACCAAGGCAGACCTTTTTACGCCACTCGGCCCTGCCTGAATGTTGCACTGCCTCTCGATGTTGCACGGCTGAGCATGTTCTACAACGCCTTCCAAACTTCGCTGGAGCATCGTTTCTCGAGCGGCTTCAACGTTCTTGCCGCTTATACTTTCGCGAAATCCTTGGGAACAGCGGACGGCAACGTGAACCAGTGCGACATCCAAAATGCGCATGACGTCGCCGCTGAGAAAGGTCCCACCACACCAGACTTCCGCCACCAGTTGGTTGTGAGTTACGTTTACGAATTGCCCTATGGCAAGGGGAAGCACTTCGGAGGCGATGCCAACCCAGCGGTGCAAGCCGTTCTTGGAGGCTGGCAAGTTGCGGGCGTAACCACGGTGCACAGCGGAGAAGCCTTTGATGCTCTGCTTAACTTCGATCCTACCAATACCGGGGCTTTCCCGCCGCGGCCGGACATAATTCACAACCCTAAGGACTTTTCGTTTGACATTCCGGGGCAGCAAGCGTTGGCGGTGACAGGTTGCAATCCCGGCCATCAGACTCTCAATTGCTGGTTCAATCAGGCCGCCTTCACTCTTCCTCGCCATGCCATCGATCCGACAACCGGACAAGTGCAAAATGCGACTGTGTTCGGGGACGCAGGACGCGCCATATTGCGCGGTCCGGACCTGGTGAACTTTGACTTTTCAGCCTATAAGACGTTTCAGTTGAGCGAGAGATTCGGACTGGTTTTCCGGGCCGAGTTCTTCAACATCTTTAACCATCCGAACTTCAATCTTCCGAACGTGGGATCAGGTGGCGGAAGCAGCGGAGCCGGATTTACCAACGCTCCTGGAGGCGCAGCCATCACGCAGACGATACCTGATGCCCAACGGGAGATCCAGTTCGGCGTCAAGCTTCAGTTTTAACCGCTTCGCGAAAATCGGGTTCGGATTGAGGAGATTTTTCCAGGGGGATGCGAATGCCCTTCTTGGATAAGAGGGTCGAACCATGGCGATTCGCGCAGCCAGTGCTCCGGTCAGTTGGGGAATCATGGAGCACGTGGAGTATCCGCCGGACTATCCCTATGGGCGGGTGCTGGATGAAATCGCTGCCGCGGGCTACTCCGGAACCGAACTTGGCCCCTACGGGTTTCTCCCGGCCCAGCCGGCTATCCTTCGCGGCGAACTGGAGAGGCGCTCACTCGCCTTGTGCTCGGCGTTTCTTGACATAGAACTGGGTAACCCGGCCGCGCACGGAGCTGGTCTCGCCGAAGTTGCCCGCTCGGCGAAATTGATCAGCCAAGCCGGGGCCAAGCTTCTGGTTCTTTCCGACAGAATCACTCCAGCGCGAAATGCTGTGGCAGGACGCCGTCTCGAGGCCAATCAAATTTCGTGGAGCCATGCGGAATGGCATGCTGCCGCCGCCGCGGTTCGCGAAGTCATCGCCCTGTGCAAGGCCGCCGGTCTGAGGGTCGCGTTTCACCATCACGCCGGCACCCATGTGGAAACACCCGAGGAAATTGATCGCCTCTTCTCATTATTCCCGGCCGACCAGCTGGGCCTGTGTCTCGACACCGGTCACTATGTTTATGGCGGAGGTGACGCGGTTACCTTCCTGGAGAAGCAGGTTTCTCGAGTCTGGTGCGTGCATTTGAAAGATGTCTATGACGCGAAGCTGGCTGAGGCGCGCCGTGAGCGGATGAATCTGCACGCAGCAGTCCGGCACGGGATCTATGCACCGCTCGGCAAAGGAAACATTGATTTCCCCCGCGTGCTATCGCTCTTGAAAGACGGATATTACGACGGCTGGGTGGTGGTGGAAGCAGATGTGCTGGCCGGCGGGGTTGGGGCCGACGCTCCCTTGGCCAATGCAATCGCGGGACGAGAATACCTTCGCCGGCTCGGCATCTGACGAGTCGATACCTCGACATTGCCGTGCCTTTCGTGAATCGATCCAGAAAATGCCGCCCGAAAAAAAGACTCGCCAACGGAAAACGAACAAGGCCCCCAGCATTTACGATGTCGCCAAAGAGGCGGGTGTATCAGTCTTTACTGTTTCTGCGGTCATCAACGGCAAGAGCCACGTGGGCAAGATTCTGCAGCAGAGGGTCGAAGCTGCAATTACAAAGCTAAGCTACCGGCCGAACCTGTTGGCACGCAGCCTTGCCCAGCGCCGCACTCACACGATCGGAATCGTGGTTCCGGATATTTCAAACCCCTTCTTCCCGCTAGTGGTTCGAGGCGCGGAAGACGCTGCACAGAAGCACGGATATAACATTCTATTGTGCGACAGTGATGATCGCGCCGACCAGGAGGAGCAGTGCCTGGAAGTGCTGCTTGCCAAGCGGGTCGATGGCATTTTATTGACTAAAGCGCCCAATGACTTCAGTCCCTCTCTACGCCAGTTGATTCAGGACGTGAAAGTGCCGTTCGTTTTGCTTATGCGTACCTATCCCAGCCTCACTGAGGATGCGGTGATCACGGATGACTACGCGGGCGCGTATGAGGCAGTGCGCCAGCTCGCCAGGGCGGGCCATCGCCGCATAGGCTTACTGGGTGGGCCGGTCAAAGTCAGCAACGGGCGGGAGCGCTGGCAGGGCTTTCGCGACGCCCTCGAGGCCCACGGGTTAACCCACGATCGCGATCTCGTGTTCGAAGGCGACTATCGCATCGAATCGGGTTATCGAGGAGGTCATGCCTTGCTCTCACGGCGCCCAGACGGTATCTATGTCGCCAACTATCTCATGACAGTCGGTCTGCTGAAGGCCGCCCTGGAGATGGGGATGCGCTGTCCCGAAAATTTCGGCTTGGTCAGTTTTGACGATTATCCCTGGCTGGCTATTTTCCGCCCACGCCTGACGACGGTTGAGCTTCCTAAGTATCAGATTGGATTTGAGGCGACCGAACTGCTCTTGGAGCGGATCAAGGGTGGACGCGCGGCAGGCGGATTGCGGAAATTGGCGCCGGAGCTGCACGTACGGGAGTCTTGCGGTTTCGGCTTTGGTCCAAATGCTAAGGTGAGCGACGTCCGCAACGAGACTACCGCGTAGAGGCGAACCTTTCACCTCCCAGTTGGGTTTCTTGCCTTCCCCTTCTCGCATTAGAATCAATATGATGAATCGAAGACAGTGGCTTAAGAATCTGGCTGCAGCG
This sequence comes from uncultured Acidobacteriota bacterium, assembly GCA_963759395.1. Taxonomy (GTDB): domain Bacteria; phylum Acidobacteriota; class Terriglobia; order Terriglobales; family Acidobacteriaceae; genus CAVWZH01. The sequence goes on from CAVWZH010000013.1 coordinate 114,173, forward strand.
GCGGCAGGAAATTATCTGCTCCGTCCGTCACGCGCCGCCGCGTCTTCTTCCGGCACTGGGTCAGCCTATTTTCCGAGTTACGTTGACGTCAGCCAAAAGGCGGGTTTGCTGGCAAAGACCGTGCTCGTGGGTCACGAGAGCAAAGATTTCTTGCTGTCTACCACCGGCGGCGGCATCGCGCTCTTCGATTATGACAACGACGGCTGGCTTGACATTTTTGTTGTCAATGGCTGGGGGTTGAAGGATTTTCCCAAAGGCGAGGAGCCCACCAACCATCTCTATCGCAACAACCGTGACGGAACCTTTACCGACGTGACTGAGAAGGCAGGGTTGGTGCGGCATGGCTGGGGGCAGGGCGTTTGTGTCGGTGATTACGATAACGATGGGAACCTAGACCTTTTTGTCACTTACTACGGCCGAAATATCCTGTATCACAACAACGGCAACGGGACTTTTACCGATGTCACGCGCGAGTCGGGACTAATGCAACCCGAAGACCGCTGGAATACCGGCGCGGCGTTTGTCGACTACGACCGCGATGGCCATCTCGATCTCTTCGTCAGCAATTACGTCGACTACGAATATGGCCTGAAGCTGTATGAGAGCGATCCCGCGCTTGCCGGTCAAGAATCGCCGGTGCTCTATGGAGTCGCCGGGCTGAAGGGTACGAGGAACTTTCTTTATCGCAACAAGGGTGACGGTACGTTCACAGATGTTTCTGAGGCGGCGGGCATCACCAAAGCTCCTCTAACCTACAGTTTTACTCCGTGCGTGAGTGACTATGACAACGATGGCTGGCCTGATATCTACGTTGCCGACGATTCCACTCCCAGCCTGCTTTTCATGAACAATCGCGACGGCACATTCCGCGAGAGCGGCACCCTGGCTGGAGTAGCCTACGACGCGAATGGCCGCACCCAGGGTGGAATGGGAGCCGACTCCGCTGATTATGATGGCGACGGTTGGCTCGACATTATCAAAACGAATTTCTCGGACGAGACGCCGAACCTTTATCACAACGAAGGGAAGGGTTTCTTTACCGATGTGACCGTGCCCGCCGGGCTGGCGGGCCTGACTAGCTCAGTCAAGTGGGGCACCGGCTTTATGGATTTTGACGACGATGGCCGCCCCGACATCTTGATCGTCGGCGGTTCCATTTATCCGCCAGGCACCGGCCTCCACCATATACTCCCGAAGACGGAGAGCAAGTTCATTCTGCTGCGCAACGTCGACGGTAACCGTTTTGAAGATATCTCCGGCCAGGCCGGTCCAGCCTTCGCCGAGTCTCGCTGCAGTCGAGGCGTTGCGTTTGGCGATCTTTTCAACACAGGGCGCATAGATATCCTGATCAACAACTTGAATGATTCCCCCACCCTGCTGCGCAACCAGCTTCCTCCGGCAAGCTCGTGGCTGCTGGTGAAACTGGTCGGTACGAAAACCAATCGGGCAGCGATCGGATCGCGGGTGGTCGTTGATGCAAACAACCGTCGGCAAGTGCAAGAAGTTCGAAGCGGCGGGAGTTTCTGCTCGCAGAACGACCTCCGTCTGCATTTTGGTTTGGGCAAAGCGAGAGAAGCTCGCGTGCAAGTCCGCTGGCTGGGTGGGACGGAAGAAACGCTGGAGCATGTCCCCGGCAACCGGTTGGTCGTGGTTCAGGAAGGGAAAGGGATTATTTCACAGGAAGCGTTTTGAAAGTGCATCGCGTGATCGATCGCGTTAGTCCCCACCTCATTCTTGCCCTTTTGGCGATCGGCGTTTTTCAAATCTCGAGCGCCGCTGCGCAGCAACGGGCCGATCCGCAAGCGGCCTACCGGCAGGCCGTCGAGCTTTTGCAATCCGGGAAGTTTTCTGACGCACTGGATCTAATCGACGCCGCCATCGCGGCAGGCGCGCGCGATCCGGCTCTGTATAACTTACGGGGGCTTGCGGCGAGTGAACTGGGCGACGATCGGGAAGCGGAGGAAAGTTTCCAAACTGTAATCCGTCTCGCCCCGCAATCCGCCATGGGATACAACAATCTCGGCGTCCTGCTCTCAAAGCTTGGACGTTATAAGGATTCCGCGGCCGCTTTTCACGAAGCGCAAGCGCGCGAGCCGCAGAATTTCACCGCTCTGCTGGGACTCGGCACGTCTCTCTCAGCGCTCCACGACTACGCGGCCGCAGCCAGTTATCTCGAAAAGGCATGGAGGATCCGCCCTGGCGATTTTCAGGCCGGATATGAGTGGGCGCTAGCCCTGCACGAAGCAAGGAAAAATCTGGCGGCAAAGAAAGTTCTGACTCAGTTCTCCGCGCCCCCAGAACCGGAACAGGCCGTCAAATACTACTCCCTGGCTGGAGTCGTGGCTGAGGACCTGAAAGAGTTTACCGCCGCTTCGGAGTCTTACGGCCGGGCATACGCGCTCAAGCCGGACTCTTACGAAACCTATCTGGCGCTGGTACGTGCTGCTGTTTCAGCCGGGACTGAGCCCGGCGCCTCAAACCTGCCGACGCCGCCCGCCAACCTGTCGGAAAAACAGAACCTGGCACTTGGTCTCTTATTCGCGTCGGGAGGGGTGTATGCACAAGCAATTCCGCGATTCGAGGCCGCTATGCATCAGGACCCCACGAACGAAGCGGTCACGGTAAATCTCGCGGCCGCTTACAAGAACGCAGGTGACCCTGCCGCTGCAATCGATCTGTTACAGCAAACTATTAGAACGCATCCCGCGGCGGAGCTTTTCAGTATTCTAGCCAGCCTGGAGGAGGAATCGGGACAATATGTCGAAGCTGTCCAAAACTATCAGCGCGCCGTCGAGCTTGATGCCACCAACGAGCAGTACTATTTCGATCTCGGCATGGAATATCTCTCCCACTTTACGTTTGGGCCGGCGGCCGATGTTTTTCGAGTGGGTACACAGAAGTTTCCCACTTCCTCCCGGCAGTTTCTCGGCTTAGCTTTCAGTCATTATGCTGTGCGGGAATATTCGGAGGCAGGAGACGCCTTCACTTCGGCGCTTGAACTGGATCCAAGTTCACCGGCGGTCTTTCAAGCCTGGAAGACTGTTTTGAGCTTTCTGGCGCCTAAGGATTGGGAACGGCTGCTGCCGCGCTTGAGCCGATTGGCGACCCACCATCCCCAAAGCGCGGAGCTAGCCTTCTGTTACGGTACAGGCCTGTTTCGCTCAGAACTTGCCAAAGGATCAGCGGGCGTGTTGGATCAGCCACAGGGGTTGCTTGAAATGTCAGTACGATTGCGCCCTGACTTCCCCGAAGCCCACCTGGAATTGGCCAATTTGTATGCCGGACGAAAACAAAACGAGAAGGCTGTAGACGAATATCTGCAAGCTATTCGCCAAGACCCGAAATCGGACATTGCGCACTACCGTTTAGGCCAGGTTTATCGGGAGATGAACAAGATGGAATTGGCCAGCCAGGAACTCGCGCGCTACCAGGAGCTCTACAGCCTCCGCCAGGAAGAACTCAAGCGCAGCCGGGGCGCGATCAAGCAATTTGTGCTTTCGCAGCCCGCGAAGGCCAGTCAGCCTTCGAATGAATGATTCCCCAGGGCTAAGCCGCGCGCGAAGCCCGCTTGCGATTCTCCACGGCCACAGGCCGCTCTTCACGATACGACCGCTCGGCGGCAGCGGCCACCGCTACTGCTTGCCTTCCGTCGAAAGCGTCCACTTTGGGCTCACGATCGGCCAAGATGGTTTGCACGAAATCCCGCATTTCGTCGAGATAACCTTCCCGGAAGCGAGCCAGAAAATGGTCCACCACATCGGTTCTTGCGCCACTCGCTGTCAGGACGATCTCCGCGGTGTGTTGCAAATATCCCATGATGATGGTGCCCTTGGAGCCCACAATCTCTGTTCGAATGTCGTACCCGTAGCCCGATTGCATATAATTTTCAACCGCGCCAAGCGTGCCACGCGAAAATTTCATATTGAGCACAGCACTGTCAATATCGTTGAACTGCGCCGCCTCGGGAAAGACCAGAATCGCGCCATAGGCATGGATTTCGGCGACTTCGTCGTTCATCAGCCAGCGGCCCAGATCGAATTCGTGAATGGTGGAATCCTGAAAAAACATGCCATTGACGCCGCTGGCCATGTAGCTGACCGGCGGCGGCGCTGGGTCGCGAGCCAAAGACTTGAAGATCACGGGATCCCCGATTTCGCCGGCCTCGATCCGCTTCTTGGCTTTTACGTTCGGCGGATCGTATCGCCGGACGTGTCCCACCTGCACCCGCACTCCCGCTTTTCCGGTGAGGTCGAGCATTTCGTCGGCTTCCGCAACCGTCAGCGTGAAGGGCTTCTCGCAGAAAATGTCTTTGCGGGCCTGCGCGCACACTCGCATCGCCGCGCCGTGAAATTTTGCAGGAGTTACCACGACCACCGCTTGAATGTCCCGGCGCTCCACCAGCGCTTCAATGCTCGAGTATGCATGCTCGACCTCCAACTCATCGGCAACCTGCTGAGCCCGCTTCAAATCCGCGTCTGCGACCGCGATCAACTGTGCTTCTGGAATCAACTTGCGGATATTGAACGCGTGCTGCCTGCCCATCGTGCCTACGCCCACCACTCCCATGCCCAACTTCGCCATATAGTCAGTTGTCCCTTGTCAGTATTTGATTCTTACCGGACGGCGTTCTTTCACAGCTTGATAAATCGCCTGAATGATGATGATGTCGCGCATTCCCTGTTCGCCGTCGGGCTCTGGTTTGCGGTTTTCCTGAATGCAACTCGCAAACTCGTCCAACTCCAGAGCAAACTCGTCGATCGGCTTGAACGTCCTGGCAAACCACCGTCCGGCAATCTTCCCGCTGATCCGCCGTTCCTCTTCGAACGCGAACGCGGGAGCCAGTTCAGCCCAGCCTTTGTCTCCGTGGATGTGGACGAAAGAAGAAAAAGCCGCGCTGTAAGCTGCAGTCCCTTGCAGGACAAGGCCGCTGGGGAAATCGAGGCGAAACGCCACCCCCTCCTCGACTTCCTTATACCGCCTTGGGTCCCGAACCCAGCTTACAGCGCTGGCCGCGACGGGGTCCTCACCCACCAGCCAACGGCAGGTGTTCACGCAATAAACTCCGAGATCAGTCAATGGCCCGCCGCCGCATAACTTTTTCGAGAACAACCACGGTGACGAGTTATCGCCGAAGGGACGATGCTCAGAGAAGAGGGTGTGAACGATGTCAATCCGGCCCAACTCACCCTTCGAAATCATGTTCTTGAGCATCAGGCTGCTCGGCTCAAAGTACTTTCGATACGCGGTCATGAATTGCACTTTGTTACGGCGGCAGGCGGCAACCATATTTCGCGCTTGCTGAACCGTCGCCGATAGGGGCTTTTCACACAGCACATGCTTGCCTGCTTTGGCCGCCTCGACCGTATACTTTTCGTGCTCGCCGGGCGGCGTGGCGATATAAACCGCGTCAACCTGCGGGTTGCTCAGGCATTTGGCATATTCGTTGTAGCTGTACGCGTGACCAGCCTTGAACTGCTGCGCCAGCTTTTCGGCCTTTTTCTTGTCGCCGCTAACCACAGCGACAAGCTTTGCCTTTTTGCTATGCGCGAACGCCGGCAATACCGCAACCTGCGAAATGCTTCCCAAGCCAACCACCGCATACCCGATTCGGTTACTGCGTGCCATCGATCAGGGCCCTCCGATTGAAATGTTACCGATTTCTTCAGCTTTCCCGGTCGGCCCGACTCAGACCTTGGTTCTTGATGGCTCGATGTTCGAGGCCGCGAAGCTCCTCAATGTTTTCGAGAACCTTGAAGATGGCGTCGGCAATGCTGTCGACGCTCTTCTTGCTGCCAAGGAAGAGATGGTGCGAGAACCAGATCGCTTCGCGGTACGCCGCACGCTCTGATACCGGGCACTTGTACATGTTGCGCAGATCAAGCGGCTTCTCCCGTCCCCAGCTCAGCGCAGGAAAGTCGGCCGGATCGAGGGGGAACAACGAGCTCTTGTACACGGGTTCATAGAAGAGACCGTCGCACGGGATTCCTTCCAATTGAAGAGCAGCGACGATAGCCGCGCGCGGGATGTCATTCACCTGTTCCGAGAAATACTTCATCACGTATCCATATGGAGCCAGGCGCGTGATCCGAGGTTCAGGCTTGAGCAGACCGATGCCGGGAGTTTTCTGGAGACGTGACTCGAAGTATTTCATGTTGGCTTGCCGCGTCTTCGCCTGCTGGGGCAGGCGTTCAAGCTGTGCACTCAATACTGCCGCCTGGAATTCACCCAGCCGGTAGTTGAACCCGATCATCCGGTGATGAAACTTGTCGGTAACGCTGGCCCGCCCGGCATTGATGTAGCTCTGCACCCGTTCGTGGTATTCGAGGTTGTTAGTAATGACTACTCCGCCCTCGCCCGAGGTGATGAGCTTGCTGGATTGAAAGCTGAAAGCGCCCAAGTCGCCAATTGAGCCAGCGCCCTTGCCGCGCCACATTCCGCCATGAGCGTGCGCGCAATCTTCAATGACCTTGAGATTGTGCTTTTTGGCCAACGGCATGAGCAGGTCGAGATCAGCGAATCTCATCCCCAAATGCACCGGGAGAATGGCACGCGTCTTGGGTGTGATGGCTTGTTCGACCAGCTTAGCGTCGAGGCAATAGGTGTCGGGATCAACGTCGACAAACACCGGGACGGCGTTTATCAGCAGGACCGGCCCCACCGTGCCCTCCCAGGTGTAGGCTGGAACGAGCACTTCATCGCCGGGGCGAATATCAATAGCCTTGAGGGCCGCCAGAATTGCCACCGTGCCGGTATTCACGCATTGGCCGTACTTTGCCGTATGAAATTTGGCAAAATTCTTGCCGAATGCGTCCGCGTATTTGCCGGGGAAAGGCTGTCCGCCCCAGTTGTGATGGGTCAAAACGTCGAGCAGGTTGCGCTTCTCTTTTGCGGTGTACATCGGCCAGGCATCAAAGCGCTTTTTTCGGAGAGGCTTGCCCCCCGTGATCGCCAGTTTTCCCATCCGATCTTCTCCTTCTCAAGAAGTGGTTCAGCAGCAAAGCGGATCAGAATTCCAAGTCAGGCCTTTTCAAGTCAGGGCAATCTCTGTTAGGACCACGGCTCAATCGCGACCTTCATGGAATCGGGCGCGATCGATTTGTGCACGGCAGCCTCTACGTCGCGAAGCGAAAAGCGGTGCGAGACGAATTCGCGCAGGGGATAGGTGCGCATATAACGAGCCATCTGCCGCATGCTGGGGCCATAGCTGGCGGGTTCCTCGCCGCCGACGCCAAGAATCCGGACGCTCTTCGCGCAAAGATGGCGATGCGGACTGATAGCCACCTCTCCGAGGTCGGAAAAATTTCCGGCTTCGAGCAGTAGCCCTCCCAATCTGAGCATTTCCAGCCCCTCGGGCACGGCCTGTGGCACCCCTGCCGTCTCAATCACCATGTCAGCGCCGCGGCCATTGGTCAGGCTGCGAACGAAATCCAGCCGGTCGGCAGGAGTGGTCTTTCCCACATTCAGCACGTGATCAGCTCCCAACCGCTTGGCAAACTGCAAGCGGTAGTCGGAGAGATCGACGGCAACGATGTTTCCGGCCCCGAGCATGCGCGCCTTGATCAGAAAGCACATGCCGAGCGCTCCTACGCCAAGAACCACGACCGTGTCGTCGAACAAGAAGGCCTCGCTAGGGAATGCGGACATCTGCTTGGCGCGGTCGAGCCCCACTGTTACCGCCATGATTTCTGTGAGGACGGCGACTTCGGACGGAAGATCGTCGGGAACGCGAAGTAAGAAACTTCCCGGGATGATGTACATGTACTGGGACCAGCCGCCGAACAGATAGGGCGGATCGGCGGCGCTGAGATTATTGCCGTAATCCGTCATGTTCTGGCAAAAGTAGTAAGGGAAATCATGGCGGCAGTAGTAACAGGTCCCGCAGGAAACATTTGCCCCCACCACAACGCGGTCGCCGATCTTGAGCGGAACGCCTTCGAAGTCTTGGTACTCGCCGTTTCCCCCGATGGCAGCAACCGTCCCTACGTTCTCGTGACCTTGAATAATAGGGAAACGAATCTGCTTGCCAGTGCCGTCGCCGGCGTACTGCGTGGTGTAGCCCTGGTAGGTATGCTTGTCGGTACCGCAGATTCCAGAGAGTTCCATCTTTACCAGCACACAGCCGGGCGCGGGTTCCGGTAGCGGGAACTCCCGTAGTTCGTATTTGCCCGGTTGCACCAGCGCGGCCGCAAGAACCCGCTCAGCACTCATAGCCGAGAATACCTTTCAAGTGGGTCTAAATGAAACGTCAAATCAGTGTTTGACTAACCGCTTAGCAAGATATCGACCGGATGTGATATTTGTCAAGCGATACCTCGGACGAAAGCGCTAAGTGAAGACCGGCGGGCAGTCAATTGACCGGGTCAAGCCGCATACGTTTCTGATCCTCGTCCGTGGCCTTTCGCTTCAGTGCCTCGAAGGTCTGCAACTCCTTGCGAGCTTCTTCCATCTGTCCTCGCTCTTTGTATAGCCCGAAGAGCAGATAATGGGTATCCTGCCGGTCGGGATCGGAGACCGCGACCGCCTGCAACAATTTCACTGCGTCGTCGACCTTGCCTTGCGCGTGGTAAGTCTTGGCCAAATCCAGCTGCGCGTCCGCAAGGCCCGGTTGCAGGCTCAGGGCACGTGTCAGATATTGTTCGGCGCTCTCCAGTTTGTTTTGCTGCAAGTAGATGTCGCCGATCAGGTACTGGGTCATGGCGTCGCCCGGTGAAATCTTCAACTCCTCATTGAACTCTGCCAGGGCGTCATCCAGCCGGCCACCTTCACGATAGAGCGTTCCCAGAGCGTAGTGCAGTCCTGCAGCATCGGGCTTCTGCGCAATGGCCTTCTTGTATTCGTTAATGGCCGCCGGCGTCATTCCCTGCTGCTGCCGGAGCATCTCGGCCCGCAGCTGAAACATGCGGTACGAATCGGGAGCGATTTTGGTTAGCCGCGCGAATGCATCGGAGGCCACGTAGGTTGCGGCCTTGCCTTTAAAGTAGAGTGCATCTGAACTATCCGGTTCGAGCTCGGCCCAGTGACTCAGCAACCGCCAGGGCTTTCTCGTCCTTCTGTTGCCTCAAGTAAGCCAGCCCCAGGTGAGCTGCAACCACCGGATCATCTTTCTTAACCTGGTAGGATTTCTCGAGCAATGGAACGGCGCGATCGACGTCGCCAGTATTGAAGTAGCTCAAGGCCAGCAAAACCTGGGCGTGATCGAGGTGAGCGTCGAGGTCAAGCGCCTTGCGCAGTTCGGTGATCGCCCGAGGATATTTTTCTTCCATGTAGAGAGCCAGTCCAAGATTGGAATGAGCCAGCGCGGACCGCGGATCGAGCTTTACCACCTGCTCATAGATGCTTTCCGCCCGGTCGAAATGCTGGTCTCGAAGCGCGGCTTGGCCTTGAGCAGCGAGTTGTGCAAGGCTTTGGCTTTCTGCCTCAACCGCCGGAATGATCGCAGCAAAAAGCAGCAGCAGGATGGCCGCTAATCGGCTCGGTTCCGTATGTGCAAATGCGCTTGCCCGCCTGACCAATGCACTCCGAAAACCCTCACGCCTTATCATTAATATCCTTGCGCTTTCAGACGGTGCGAATCGCGCTCACGGCCCAACGCTAACGACGCTGACTCGCGCCGGAGTGTTCAACTCGTAGGAATCCTTTCGGTCCGGGTCCCGGACGTCCGGTTGCATGTTGCCGTCTTCGTCCGTTGCGCGCACCTCAAGCACGTATCGCCCCGGGCCGGGAACCCGCCAGTCATAACTCCAGGGAGTCCAAACCATCGCTAGCGAAGTGGACGCAAGAGATGCGGCTTGCCATGTTCCACCAGGGTTGACCCGCACCTCGACTTTGGCAACTTTGCGCTCCCCTGCCCATGCAGCGCCTTCCACTTTGTATGCCTTGCCGCGAATCTCCTCGCCTGCCGAGGGGCGAATAAACTTCGAGTTCACCAGCATGCGCGTGACCGGCCGGCGATCGCCGTTTGTTTTCACGGCCAGGTATTCTTCCTGCTGAAAGTATCCGGTAAAAGGCTTGTCCAGAATCTCAATGCGCGTCAGCCATTTTACAGAATCCATTCCGTACCAGCCCGGAACCAATGCTCGGAGTGGGAAGCCATGATCCGCGGGCAGGGGTGCGCCGTTCATCTCATAAGCGAGCAGGGTTGCGGGATCAAGAGCCTTTTCTAACGGAATGCTTCGGGCGTAGTGGGTGCCCGGGGGCAGACCCTCCGCCTCGCCGGAATCGGCGCCATGGAACACGACCGTGGTTGCCTCGGGATGCAAGCCAGCTTGTTTTAGCAAGTCCCTCAATGGCACTCCGGACCACGCCGCCGTACTTACGCCATTCCCACCGGAGCGGTTCCCGGCACACTCTATCGTAGAAGGGCTGCGAACCGAAGACATGAGCAGTATGTCCGAATAGGAAAGCTTTACAGGTTTCGAAACCAGACCGTTGATTTCGAGACTCCACACGTCCGCATTGATCGTTGGCGTGGCAAAATGATTGCGAATGAAAAACTCAATATTCGGAGTGACTAACCCTTTAGCTGCCTCACCAGAAGGGTCTGTAAGAATGCTGGTGTTGGCAGTGCCATTGGGCGGGTGAGAGAGTACCTGACCCCTCAAGTAGCTTGACGCCAAGCCAGCCGATGCGAGCGTTTTCCACAAAAATTCACGCCGTCCGACTTTTTGCGGCGTCTTCTCGCCAGCATCCTCCGGCCGTTCCATCTTCAGCATTATGCATCATAAGTTCTCGTCCGAAAAATCATGCAACCGGTTCGCCGAAACATCAGGACGCGTTGGTTTGGGGCCTTCGCTAGTAGTGAAACCGGTAGCGAAACTCTACAAAAATCTCCCGCGGATTGTTCCAATGGAAGCCTCCGAAGGTCAGACTGTTATCAATCAACAGATGCCGGTTGGCGACATTGAGGGCGGTCAGAGAGAGCGAGTACTTTCCCCAAAGCTCTTGCCCAGTGAAAGATCGAAAGTAGTGTGCTGCGGCAGATAGTCGGGCGGAGGGTCGCCGTTGGTGAAGCCCGAACCATAGTAAACATTGGTGGAAGCAAAGCTCCGCCAGGGAAGGGTTACTTCGCCGCCGACATTCAGAGTGTTTCTCTGATCATGATCGAGCGGCAAAAAGCGGAGTTGGGAGGAGAGAAATCGGTCAGTCCGCCGGTGATGTTGCCCCCTCCAAGCGCAACCTGGTTTGAGTAAGCCAAGGTGAAGTTGCGCGCGATGCCAGATCCGCGGAGAGCGGAGCGTCACCTCCCAGCCCGTAATGATCGCCTGAGCAATCGTAATCGGGAAAAAAGATGTTCGAGTCGCCCACATTGTTGTGATCGAAGAAATTTGTGGCGTCGCGTGCGGAAGTTATCTGCGTCCAGAGTCCAGCCGCGAATGGGAATGGTGACTCCGAACTGGTGCTCCTCGTCGCGCTCGCCCTTCAGAGGGATGAATCCCAGATTTTGTTCGTCGACAAACTGCAGAAGCGGGCCGGAGGCGGTAAGCAGCGGCGGGGCCTGGTACCAATGCCCGTAGAAAGCCGCGGAAAACCCATTTCAAGCGCGGTACGGTCAGGGCCACGCCGAAGCGAGGGTTAATGGTGCTCTCGGTGACTCCGCCGGTGAAATACGTGGGCCGCATGCCCGCCATCAGAGTCAGCCAGGAAAAGGGTTTGACTTTGTCTTCGAGGGAAAAGGCGGTGAGGCCGCCAGAGGCCAGACTCGCGATCGCGGAAATTCTGTTGCCGCTGTTGTCGTTGAAGATCAGCCCAAAGAGTTGATTGTCATGCTGCCAGAATCCATAGAGGCCAGCCTGCAAATTGTTTCTTAGCGACGTTGGCGCTAAATGTGGTCTGGCCCCCGACATAATTCGACGTGCGGTCGTCCGTGGTGGCGCTCGGAGTATCGGTGGGAGCGCCGTCGTAGTTGGCGCTGTTGTAGTGGTAAAAGGGCGAGACTGTCAGCAGAAGCTTCGGATTGAACGTGTGAACCCAGGAAAAATTGACGATGGCATCGCCTTCGTGCTCGCCGTCGCGCAGGCCGCTGCTGTTGTATTGCTGAGTTTTCCGCAGAGTTCGGGTCGGGATCGTAAGGAATCTGGTAGTAGTCCTTGCGCAGCGAGGTGACCAGGCGAAGCTGGTTCGAAGGATCGACATTGAAGATCAGCGAACCGAAGCCTCCGTAGCCATTGGCGGCATCGTGAATGACCTGGGCAGTCGGAGTCTGCAGGCCGAGATCGCTGCGGTTGCCGTTGAGGCTGGCATAGTAGGCGAAGCGCTCGGTGTGGCTGCCGAAGCTGATCGCGTCGTTGGTCTGGTAGAAGTTGCCGGCGCTCAGGAAAAGCTCGGCCTCGTTGTTTCGTTCGAAACCCGGTGCGGGGAACGACGTTGAAGACGCCGTAGGTGCGATCGCCGAATTCGGCGCCATAGCTGCCGCGAATGACTTCCATGTAGTCGATATCTTTGGGATCGAACTGCGGGCCGACGTTGGAGGCGATATTGGTGTTGGGATCGGTAACGCCGTCGACCAGCCAGCTGATCTGATGTCCGCCGCGAATGTGCAGCTGGTCGTGCGTGACGTAGGCACCGGGCACGTAATCGGTGATCATGGCGAGGCTGTTGGTACGCGATCGGCGCCGGGCGTGCGCTGCGATGTCGAGGCGGTCGACCAGTGTGATCGGGGTGGCGGAATCGGTGGGAACGACCTCGGGCGCGGCGGAGACAGTGACGTTGCTGTTCGTGGCCGCGACCTTCAATAGCAAAGTGAACGACCGGTTCCGTGCCCGAGATCGACGGTGACGTCCTGCTGCACGTCTGAGCGAAACCGGGGCTGGCGACGCTGACAGAGTAATCGCCGATCGGGACAGCATTGAACTGGCAAATTCGCCGTTGGCGTCGGTGGTGGCGCTCTTGCCCCAGTCGGAGGATCTGGCTTTGAGCATGACCATGGCGCCCTGAACGGGCCGGTGTTGCGGATCATGGACGACACCGCGCACCGAGCCGTAAATGGCGCCGTAGGCGCTGGCTTGAAGCAAGAGCAGTGCAGAAATTAAGTGAAGACACGAAGTGCGCTCATTGGTAGTCCTCAGTAGCCCTCTTCCGCTACCTCGCATGACAAAAACTAAACGTGGGCCCAGGATCGAGCTGATTGGGACGTCCCTTCCTAAAGGAAACCAAGATCAGGAAGAAGCCTGCCCTGCCCGCAGGATCTGCGTGTTCAACGCAGCCACAAAGAAGAGTGGCATGGTCGAAACGCCGGCAAGTGCCCCGTAGTCCGGTTGAGTTGTCGAGGTGGCTTAGAGGAGAGGAGGTGCGCGGCCAGAATGGCGTCGCCCGGTGTGATTGTCCGAGCCTGGGAGCGTGGCTCGCAATATCCAGGGTTAGGGTCGCAAGATTCCGCGCGGCATCGACTGGGCCACTTGCGCCCATTGTGAGCGTGCCAGCGACCGGCAGCACTCGTGGCTTGGGACAAGAGCGTGAGGAGATCCCGACTGATCCGAGGGCGAAGCCGGTTGCCATCGAATCAGGGACCGCCGGCGCCATCCCATGGCAGTGGGCCATGCCCCCGTCGGCGGACTGGAGTGGCGTGCGTCTGCAGCAGGCGGGCGTCTGCTCCATGCCCACAGCGTTCGCCGCAGGGACGAGGACGCCGAGAAGCAGAACCAACAAGACGAGCCTGGCAGTTACGCGCTGCATATTCCCCACGGGATCGGGCAAGTAGTAGAAAAGGCCGCACGATCCAGGAATGAAAAGTAGGATAGTCGGTCGAGCGGTGAAAAGCAATCCTGGCTCAATCCCAAACCTCAATACGACGGTCCCAGCAAGCTGAAAAGCAGGATAATCAGTACTAGCGAAGCAAACCCCACATACATGCGGTCGCCCTCTTCCGCAAATCCGATAACGGCCAAGGCAACCCGCGCCACCGGCGTGGCGATGAGCATCAGCAGGCCGAGTTGGATGATTCCCCGGCCTCTGAGCGAGAGGGCCGCGTGCACGATTCCCTTGATGTGGCGGAGATCGTCGGGCTCACCCTGGAAGATCCGATAATTGGCGGGCGAGCTTCCGTGACGCGAGAGGAAGACGACTGCCCCCACGAAAACCACCACAGCAGAAATAATCACGCCGGTGCGAAGCAGGTTGCCGATGAGGTCCTCTAGTTTTTGGTCCGTCCATTTGGCTGCCACGTCACATTCCCCCAGTCAGGCCCTTGTAAAGCATTTGTATTCCCAACAGCAAAATGATGCCGCCGAAAATCAGTCGTAGCCACTTGGTGTGGGTTCTAACCAGAATTCGCGTTCCCAACAGTGACCCCGCCAATACCCCGAGCATCACCGGCATCGCCAACCCCGGATCGATGTACCCGCGGTGCAGATAAACTCCAGCGCTGGCTGCCGCAGTCACACCGATCATGAAGTTACTGGTCGTGGTGGAGACTTTGAATGGGATTCGCATGGCCTGATCCATAGCCAGGACTTTGACGGCACCCGAGCCGATGCCGAGGAGCCCAGAGAGCGCTCCCGCGCCGAACATTAAGCTGAATCCTGCCGGAACGCGGCGGACAAAATAATGGCGGACACCTTCGGGGGTCGGGAAGCTGCCATTCATGCGCAAACGGGTGGCCAATGGATCGGGAATATCATCAGTGGTCAGCTTCACCCGCGGCCGTCCCGAGAGTACGGCCGAGTATAGAAGCGTAAGACCAAAAACCGTGGCGATGGCGGAAGTCGAAATTCTGGCTGCCAGAAAAGCCCCAAAAATTGCGCCCAGGGTGGTTGCGATCTCCAGAAACATCCCGATGCGTATATTGGAAATCCCTTCTTTTACATAGGCAGCGGCAGCGCCCGAAGACGTGGCAATTACAGACACCAGCGACGCGCCCACGGCGTAGCGGATATCGACCTTGAAAAACAAGGTCAGCAGCGGGACCAGCACGACTCCCCCACCGAGTCCGGTAAGCGAACCCACCAACCCGGCGACAAAAGAGCCCATCCCAACTAGGATGGTGAACTCCAGAATGGTCATCCCGTTCCCTCAGGAATCAGTTTGCCACAGGAATCGCTGCGTCACCTTTTGTCTGTTGGTAACCCCCACGATGCGCGAGTCTTTATTTTCCTGCCCGCCAACGCCTCGCTATCACGTAAAATAAGGCAGCTTATTTTTGATCCCTATTTGCGCTGTCAATTCGTGAACCGGTACCTTCAGGAGAGTTCATGCATTTTGCACCCATAGCCCTTTACGCTGGCCCCGACCAGATTATGACCGTTACCTCGGGATTGGCGGGACTGCTCGGACTATTGCTGATCTTCTGGAACAAAGTGGTGGCTACTTTTTTCCGGATGGTTCGGGTTTTCCAGGGCACCGATCCGAATCCTTCGGGAGCTGATGCCAAAGCCGCGGTTCCCAGGGACACTCCGAAGGCCTCGCCCTAACTTCTGGATCCACCTCTTTGCCCAAGAAAGTAATCGTCATCGGTCTGGACGGCCTCGAACCCAGCATTGTGGAACCCATGTTGGAGAGGGGAGATCTCCCGAACCTCGCCCGCATTCGCGCCGCAGGCGGATACACCCGTCTTGCGACTACTTACCCAGCGCAGACGCCGGTGGCTTGGTCTTCTTTTGCAACAGGAACGAACCCCGGTGGCCATGGGATTTTCGATTTCATCAGCCGCGATCCGCAGACCTATCAGCCCGACGTAGCCCTCAGCCGCTTTGAACCTCCCAAGAATGTTTTTTCGCCACCGCGGGTGGTGAACCGGCGCAACGGCATTCCCATTTGGCAAGTCCTGACGCGAGCCGGTGTGCCGAGCGTGGTGCTCCGCTGTCCTTGCACGTTCCCCCCTGAAGCCTTGATCGGTCGAATGCTGGCGGGTGTGGGGGTTCCCGATCTCCGTGGCAGCCAGAGCAAAGGCACGTTTTACACTCAGAACCGGGCGGTTGTAGCGGAGGAAAACGAACAGTTGATTCTTCTTGATTCAGGGACAGACCTGCACACACGGGTGATCGGCCCACGCAATACGAAGCAATCTCCGCCGGGGGATGCTTTTTGCGAAATGCGGGTGCACGTCGATCAAGCGGGACGCAGTCTTTTGTTGGAAACTGGCGGCACTCCCGCAAAGATCGAAGTTGCGTTAAACAGTTGGAGCGATTGGGTGCGGTTCAAGTTCAAACTATCGCTGTTGCAATCGGTGAGCGGAATCGCGCGCTTTTACGTGCGGCAAGTTGCGCCTCAAGTTGAGTTTTATCTTTCCGCCGTGAACTTCGATCCCGCAGCGCCGTTGTTTCCTGTTTCATCTCCAGCAGATTACGCAAAGGAACTCTCTGCGAGCATCGGTCCGTTTTCCACGCTGGGTATGGCTGAAGATCACGCTGGTCTGAATAATGGGCGCCTGGATGAAGCGGCATATTTGCAACAGTGTGAGCTGGTACTGGCGGAACGCGAGCGTGCAATGCGTTTCGAACTCGATCGCTTCACCGAGGGCTTCTTTTTCATCCTCTTTGATACGCCCGACCGCGTGCAGCACATGCTTTGGCGGTTCCGCGATCCTCAACATCCTTGTTTCGAGCGCGATCTCACTCCCGAACTGGCCACGCGTATTGAGGAACACTACCAGCGATGTGATCGCCTGCTGACCGGCGTGCTCGAAAAAACCGACGAAAATACCCTGCTGGCGGTGCTTTCCGATCACGGCTTTGGCACTTTCCGGAGAGCTTTCGACACCAACACGTGGTTGTGGCAAAACGGTTTGCTGGCACTGAAACAGGGCCGCGAGCCGGCCGAAGATTTGGGTGAAGGCTTCGCCGCCGTCGATTGGTCGAAGACTTACGCTTACGCGGTTGGCCTCGGCGGGATTTATCTGAATTTCAAAGGCCGGGAGCGAGAAGGAATCCTGGAAGAAGGTAGCGAGGCCGACCGGGTTCGTACTGCGATTCAGCACGGGTTGGCCGGCGTCGCGGACGCGGCCAGATCGCGGCCCGCTATTCGCGGCGTTTCCCGCCGCGAAGACCTTTATTCCGGACCGTTCGTTGGCAATTCTCCTGACCTGTTGGTCAACTTCCATCCCGGATATCGCGTTTCCTGGCGGACCGCGGTAGGCGGATTTGCCCGTTCGCTGATTGAAGACAACAAGCGGCGCTGGAGCGGTGACCACATTGTCGATCCGGAAGCCGTGCCCGGCGTACTTTTCATGAATCGCGCTGTGCGCCAAAACCATACGAGTATTATTGATTTGGCTCCCACGATTTTGAGCTATCTCACCGTGCCGGTGCCGGAATCCATGGAAGGCAAGTCCTTACTTTAGGCAAACATGAAAATTTGTGTCCTGGGATTGGATTGTGCGGCACCGGAGATTATCTTCGGCGATGATCGCCTGGTGAATCTGCGCCGTCTGATGGATATGGGCGTCTACGGCAAGTTGCAGAGCGTTGTGCCCCCGATCACAGTCCCCGCCTGGATGTGTATGAGCACCAGCCAGGACCCTGGCTCCCTGGGCGTGTACGGTTTTCGTAATCGCTCTGATCATTCCTACGACAAACTCGCGTTTGCCAACTCCCAATCGATCAAGGCGCTCGCGATCTGGGACCAGTTGGCGCGGGAAGGGAAGAAGTCGATTATCGTCGGTGTCCCGCCCAACTATCCTCCGCGCCGCGTGAACGGCGTCAGCATCGGATGTTTTCTGACCCCGGATACGGTCAAGAACGAGTTTGTCTACCCACCGGCTCTAAAGCAGAAAATTGTTGAACTGGTTGGCGAGTATCCGGTGGACGTAAAAAATTTCCGCACCGATCGCAAGGACTGGCTCAAAGACGAGATTTTTCGTATGAGCGAGAAGCAGTGGAAGGTGGTGCGCTGGCTGCTTTCCGAACAGGAATGGGATTATTTTCACTTTGTCGATATCGGTCTGGACCGCATGCACCATGGCTTCTGGAGCTACTTCGATCCCCAACACGTGCAGTTCGAGCCAGGCAACGCTTATCAGGATGCGATTCCCGAATATTACCGCTGGCTCGACGAACAGATCGGATCCGTGCTTGAACTGCTAGGCGACGACACGATCGTTCTCGTCGTCTCCGACCACGGAGCCCAGCGACTGGACGGCGGTGTTGCCATCAATGAGTGGTTGATCCGCGAAGGCTTACTTGTGCTCAACGAATATCCCGCCACGCTCACATCGTTCGATAAGCTGAACGTCAATTGGAGCAAAACCAGAGTGTGGAGCGAGGGGGGATACTACGCGCGCGTCTTTTTCAACGTGCAGGGACGCGAACCGCAAGGCCTGATTCCCGCAGCCGAATACGATTCTTTCCAGAACGAAATGAAGGCCCGCCTCGAAGCCCTGCCTGACGATAAGGGCCGTGCCATGAATTCGCTGGCTTTCAAGCCGCAGGACCTTTATCGCACCGTACGCAACGTTGCCCCAGACCTGATCGTCCACTTTGGAGGGCTCTATTGGCGCTCCATTGGTACCGTCGGCCATTCCAAGATCCATGTGCAAGAAAACGACACGGGGCCGGACGGCTGCAATCATGCTCAATATGGCATGTTCGTTCTCGGTGCACCCAATTGCCCGCTGACCGGAGAGTACGAAGGCGCGCGCCTGCTCGATATCGCCCCTACGTTATTGGAACTGGCAGGATACGAGATTCCCGAGACCATGCAAGGGCGCTCCCTGATCGCGGGTATGGAAAAAAAAAGCTCCGGCAGCGGCCCCGGCGACGAGGGCGACAAGACCGTCCACGAACGCTTAGCTGGGCTCGGATACGTCTGATCTTGACGTGGCTTCAGCTGGTGATTGCGAAAGCTTCCCTTAATGTCCGCCGTGCGACTTCAAAAATCACGTCGTGTTGAAATATAAGGACTTAGTGGGTTTGTTTCGCAAAAACGGGCCATGGACAGGCAGAGCTTGATCTTCACGCTTAGCGAACTTTGGGGCCACTTCCCAGATAACGTCATTGGGAAACATGCCACCGGAGCGGCATCAGAATCCGTAGCGCCTATCACCTGCGGCCTGTGACTCACCGCAGCGTTTTGTCCAGCAACAAGGGAACCCAGTTGTCCTCCCTCTTCAGGCCGCAGGTGAGCATCCACGCTTCCAGGGCCTGCATGAGCAATCCGGTTACTTGACTGTGTTCCTCGAAGTAGATCTTGAATCGTCTTCGATTCGCCGGGGCAGTCGGCGCAAGCTCCTGCAGAAACGCCTGACCGCCAAAAGCTGCGTCGATTTGGTCGCCGAGGCGTTCGATTCGCCCAAACAATTTCAGTAGTTGAGATCGCGCTGCCTGCAAACCTTCTAGTCCCGACTGTTGACTCTCGATGGCCTCCTTCAAGGCTTGCTGGGCGGCTGAGCGCTCCTCGCGGATTGATCGAATGCGTTTATCCCAGTGTGCCGGTTTTCCACGGGGTTCCTGATCATCGTTGTATTCTTCTGGCTTAACCGAAGATGTGAAAGAACTCATAGTGATTCCTCCTTAGAATTTTCCGCGTCATGCGCATAATCGAGTACCTACTCCGTGGTCACACAGACTTCGAACACACTTGTCGTAACCGAGCCGGAACTGTCAGAGCAGCCACCGACCCGCAACTTGGTTTACTGGCGCGCGCAGACTAGTGCGCCAACGTTTCCGTCGTTCGCCTCTCGTCCAGGTCGCACATGTTCATTCCTCGCCGCCATCACGCGGTTTGGCCCGCAGCGCTGCGATCACGCGATACAGATCACGCTTAAGGGCTGCTTGATAGCGCAGGATGGTGTCGAGCGAGGTGTTCAACTTGGCCTCGATCTGGACGTTGCCGGTCTTGCCTTTTCTATCCCCGAAAGTACGCTCTTGTTCCTGCTCGCGGTTTGTCGTGCTCGTGCGAACTATCAACTCTTGGCAATCCCACCCGAGTCGGGCGGGGGAGGGTGAACCATTCCGCTCGTCAAACAGGGGAAGTTGCTCTCCGTCATAGTTCTCGGCTAGGGTCTTCAGCAGGGCTCTCGATGCGTTGCGTCGATTCGCCAGCTCCTGCGTTTCCCAGCCGTTGGCGATCCCCAACTTCCAGAGGACGACGGCTTCTTCCTCGACCAATGCCCGTTTGGTTCGACCTATGGGCTGCCATTCATCATAGAGGTCGTCTAGCAGCGTGTTGAATTCCTGCTTTTCCTCCTCAGTTTGGAAGATCAACTGCTTTGAAAGCAGACTGTGTTGCCGAGCGTTTTGGCTCACAAAGTTGCAGTTCGCGGGCCCAGTGCCTTTCTGGGCATTTGCCCGGTTTGCGGCGATGACCTTTTCTGTAACTGCTTTCTTGATCTTCATAACCCCCAGCCTTGTTAGAAAGTTCACCAATCCGGAAAGGTGAGCGATAACCTCGCATGTAATCCGTGCGCACGATTCCCGCTCCACTGGCATTTCTAGATTGTGTGGGTGTTACGTTGATTACCGATCTAGGTGAGTTTGATGACTGTGTTTCTTATCCCTGAGTCTACCCCGGTTGGTCAAAGCCCCCCGCCCCTCGGCTGCGTCGAGTTCCTGTTCGAGATCTCCGCCCAGGATGATGCGTATGATCTGCACGTAACTCCATATGAGGAACGAGCTTTCGGCCCCGACATTCCCGGCACCGCGAAAATGTTCACGACGTTCACGACGTTCACCCGCCAGTCCGGTTTGCCGGGGCTAGTCATCCAGGCCTTTACCGGGCCGAGGCTTGGCCCAATGCCGATCCACGCTGCGCAGCTTCGTGCCATCATCGCGTGCCAATAACCCGAAATCAGCGCAGAGAGAACATGGATAACCCATGTACCCGGCATCCACAGTGGCATACGGAAGGGTGTCAGCTCTTCGTATTCCCAACTCGACGGCCAGTTTGTGAACTCGCCGAACAAAGTCGTTGGTGAGCCGGACTCCACGACCCTGATTCCCTAGTTTTTCAGTATTCAATCCAAGAGAGCGCAGTACTGAGCCCACCGCCCGGGGAGTGAGCTCATATGTCTCGCCATTTCCCAGAAGCATATCGTTCACGGTGCTTGCCAGACTACCGGCCGTAAGCGTGCCCCGAGTGACATGACACTCGAGATAGAGTGCGGTGGCCACCGCCCACTCCGGCTCGCCATAGCGGGCTAGTTTGGCTTCCTTATCTTGGCCGGCCAAGTCTCCGAAAAGCTGGGCCTCCAATTGCGGATCTCCCAGCACTGGCGCTGCCAACACCAGTGCCAGATCTCGCATACGGGGCGCGAACTCGGCAACCTGTGGGCGATCCCCGGTTGTCACCTGGGAGTAATATTTCAGGCGATAGTTCAATAGCTGCGGTTGAAACCGATCGGCGATGTGTTGCAGGGCGGCGGTATCCAAACATGGCAGCGCCTTGCGCGTGGGCAGCATGGGAATGAAAATTGCGCGGCTTGCCAGGGCGGTATCGGAAGGTTCTTGCCGGGAAGCCACTACCTTGGCGCAATACGTGTCATGTACCTTGGAACCGCGCATGACATGTCCATCACGCGCGCTCCCGCTTCGCAGAAGGCGGAGCCGATCACGATCGCCGACTCGACTGCCGGTCTCAAATTCATCGATGAGCAACGTCGGCATGATTACGCTGGGAACTGAGTACAACGCCGCCACTGAAATATCGCTCGCCATAACAGCACGCCGACAAAACGCATGCAGGAGACTGAGCAAGCGCGTTTTGCCCGCACTGTAAGGACCAATCACCCAGAGGTAAGGTGCGATCGATAGCCGATCTTGAAACCACGTGCAGAGCACGAAGTGGCTGACCAATCTGAGGTACTCGGGTGCAAGATCGACGTAATCGGCGATGCATCGCGTAATCTCCGAAAGGAGCTCTGCCGCATTGCCGCATGAAGTGATTCCGGTTGGCAAACGCGTGGCGCGCAGTAGGCTGACGTCAACTGGGGGCGGGACAAATTGGGATCCGCCGTAGTGAAAGAACTTTTCGACCTTCACGTCCCCAGCGTTCCAGATCAGGAATAGTAGCCGCCCGGACTGAGATGAGCTTTTGACCACCTCCACAAGAGTGCCGTCTGGAAACGCTCCAAAATCCAGCAGTTCGGGTTCAATGGAGCCCGATTCTGGAAGGTGCGGATTGGCGCCCTCTCGCAGCCCGTTTCGATTGAAGTTGTCTTTGACTTGCCCAAGCGGATACGGCCTTCCGTCTGGAAGCACGATAGATGTAGTGGCCGAATCCAGCAGCGGAACCGCACGTTTGTTTCCATTCAGCGGAGCACCCACTTGCTGCTCCAGCTCAATAGCTCGGTTTCCATTTTCAGAGTTGGTATTCACGGCCCGACAAGCAGTTTTCCTCATGGCTGATCTCCATCACCCGACAAACGCAGGCAGAAGGCAACAGGAACATCGGCGCCCTCTTTGAAAAGGAAGGACGTCAGTTGAGTATCTGCCCACGACTGCGGGCTTAATTTGTCTGGATTGCGCTAACTACGCTGGAGACCAGTCTCTGATGGATGGATACCGTGCTGCTTTGTGATCTACCGCCCATACACATCTAATTGTACCGCGGCAGTCGCCACTTGCGAGGCAATTTTCTTCACCGCCAAAATCGGTCAGGTCAGAGAAGCCAACCCGATCGATCAGCACGCGATCCGCACAGCACTGGAGACGTCGGCAGGGATGAAGCCATCGCGGTCGAGATGCCGGCTCGTATGTCGATGTTAATATGGCAATGATGAAGAAAGCAGCTATTTCCGGCATTAAGCGCCGGTCACGGCTAAGCTCAAGAAAGAAAGCGACACTCGTCTATTTTACAGAGCAGGAGAGGGCACTCGTGGATGAGGCTGCTCGTCTTGAGCGGAGGAGCATTAGCAGTTATATCGCGAATGTCGTAATAGAAGCAGCGAACAGTGCTGTGACCAAGAATCGGGGAAAGACGAGAACTAGTTCGGCAATGCCCCGGTAAGTCCATTTTCGCCAGGCATTATTCCCCACCCGCTAAGGCGCTTCCTTTAAGTGATCGCGATCACCAGTGACCAACTTGGCGTGATGCCTGTCACGGTGGCCCCAGCGATTGGCTTTGCGATGCTGACTTAGACGAAAGTGCTCGGCCGAACCCTTTCGCTACCCCATACAAACCAGCGTCTCCCCTCCTGGCTGCTCAGGCCATTCCATCGGGCCTGCCGGTTGCGATGCGGCCGATCACGGAGGGGATGTTGAGATTGACGACCGCCTCGGTAGTTGTCGCGGCCTACCAGCATTGCCTACATTGCCCCCGAGCACTTCCGGCGGCGGGACGCTCCCCTATTTGTGACCCACATTTGCAACATCGTTCCTTATCCCACAACCGGGACGTGGGCGGATTGGGTTCGGCCGTTACGTGGGAGTGATATTGACACAATATCAGTACAAATGATATCATAATGATATTAACAACAACGTGGAGACCATATGAAGAACGTCAGCACCTGTGTTCGCCGCCTTATTTCACTCAACTGCAGAATGGCAAGGCAGGTTTGGGGGAGCGCGGTTGGACACATGCAGATTTGTTCGCTTCGCGAGATAACTGCGCGCTCTCGCTTCTCTTTACGAGCCGGTGACTTGCTGCTTCTTCAAGGTAGCTGGTATGTCACGCACACGGGATTAATAGGGCTGGCTCGCCGACATCGCTGTGCAGGAATGGCGGTCGAAGCGATCACCCAATTTTGCGACACTAACGCCGCGCGTTGGACGTTTAAGGCGACCGTCTACAAAACCGAGAAGTGCAAGGGTTTCGTCGGATACGGTGACGCTGATCCCTCCAACGTTTCTGACTTGGTGCGCGGCGCAGAGATGCGAGTAGCCGAGACCCGGGCGGTCAACCGTGCCCTGCGGAAGGCGTACGGCATCGGCATCTGCTCGGTCGAGGAGATCGGATTCTTTGCGGAAGCGGCACAACCAGTCCCGCGTGGTCGAAGAAACTTCCACCGCAACCCGCCAACGGAAACTACGGCGGTCCCAAGGTCCGCGATCGCCTCTGCCAGATCATCCGCCAGCATCAACTCGATCCCACTCTGGTCAAGGCCTACGCCACGGACTTTTGCGGTGCCAAGGCTCTGCGCGACGCCACGCGCGAGCAGGTCGAAAACTTTGTCGTCCACCTGGCCGACTGGGCGGAGAAAGACCGCAATGCCCTGCTCTGTCAGCTGAACAGCTATCTCGGCCGGAAAGAAGGTGCGGCATGAGACGCCGCATCCAAGGCTTGCACGAGGCGGCTGGCTCCGCTGCCGGGGTCCCGAACGGCTTGTTCCTGGTGCGGGTCGAACGTGCCCAGTACCGCTGGCAGGTGCAGAAGCCGTTTTACCTTCTCCGCTTTGCCGTACTCGAGCCTCAACCGTTCGCCGGTCGATCCATTACCAGCCGCCTGTACTGCACCCCCAAAGCCCTGTGGAAGCTGACCTGGTTCCTGCGCGATTTCGGCTACGACACGGACCTGCTCGGGAGGGACGAGATTGACGAAAAGCGCCTGGTCGGACTGCAGGGCGTGGTCAAGATCAGCCACGCAGTTCTGAACGGCATTGCTCTGCCCAATCTCGATGGCTTCGCCCCAGCTGGCCAGTGGGAAGAGCTATCGGCAGGCATGCCTTCCGAGGTGAAAGGTTCCGAGGTGGCAGGATGACTTACAGCTACACCCAGATCAGCCAGTACCTGACCTGCCCCCGACGCTATCGCCACCGTTATCTCGATGGCTGGCAGGAAAAGGACACCCGCGCCGCCATGCTCTTCGGCCGAGCGTTTGAACGAGCTCTGGCGGCCTATTTCCTGCGTGAAGACCCAGGCAGCAGTACTGTTTCGCGAATGGCAAGCGTGCCAGAAGCAAGAGTCTGCAGTACTCGAACGGTGACACCTGGGATCGCATGCTGCAACAAGGCATTCAGCTCCTGGACCGCTTCTGCCAGGAGGATCGCATCCGCATCCGCCAGCCGCGTCGCAACCTGCAGGTCAAGTTCAGCCGGATGGTTTCAGAACAGAACGACTTCGTAGCCTACGTCGATGCCATCGGAAAACTGGACGACACCCGCTGCCTGATCGAATGGAAGACCACTTCGGCCCGTTACCCCGAGGAACCAGTTGGGCTTCTGGCTCTCGACCCGCAACTGGTCTGCTATTCCTGGATCACTGGTATCTCCGAAGTCGCCCAAGTCGTGTTCGTCCGCAAGCGACTAGTTGAGGTCCAGTACTTGAGAACCACCATCACGGACGAGCAGCGCCAGGAGTTCGGTCAGCTGGTCGAAGACACCATCCGCAGAATCCAATCAGCTCAGTTCCTGCCCCACAGCGGCATCCGTTTCCCGCAGAATCCCTGTAGCAGTTGCCCCTTCATCGGGCTTTGCCTGGGCCGGCAGGAGTTGATTGAACCCGCTCTGATAAGGAAGCCAGGAGCCGAACACCTTGGTTGGCTTGACGAGCTTGATTACTAGCAATCCGCCCATGCTGCCCCCGCTCAATCCCCGACGAGCTCGCTACGTGCTCAGTCAGATCGATGAGATCCTGGCCTGGGAAAAGCGGAAGGAGGCCGAGCGGGATACCCGCTTCGTCGAACTGGGGAAGTATCTGTGCGAAGTGCGGGCCGGACAGTACTGGCGCCTGGAGAAACTGAAGTCCTTCGACGAGTTTCTGGAAAAGCGCTTCCCGGAGTCACGCCGGAAGGCTTACTACCTGATGTCGATCCACGAGCATCTGCCGGCACAAGCCAGGCAAGAGTTAAAGGAAGTGGGATGGAGCAAAGGGTTGGAGTTGGCCAAACTGGCGAAACGGGACCGGCAGAGATTCGATTGTGCAACCTGGTTGCACAAAGCCCGCCAAATGCCCAAAGAACAGTTTAAGCAGGCGGTCGAGAAGGAACTGACCGGGAAGGAAACCGAAGCCTGGGAGATTATTTACTTCAAGCTCTACAAAAGCCAGACCCCGGTGGTCGAGCAGGCCATCGAGACGGCCGCTCTCATGCTCGGAACGGATAAGGGCCGGGGGTACTGCCTGGAAATGATCTGTGCCGACTTCCTGGCCGGAGCCAATCTGGAGAATGGCGATCCGCAGGTGCTGCTGCAGTCCATCGTGCGCCTGTTCAAGTTCCTGCCTGGGGAACAACGGCGGTCATTTATAGAATACGCGGCGGAGCAGGTGGCGTGAACTCGATCCCAGCCAAGCGCGTCCGCCTGCGGCTCCAATCCGAGTTGTACGAACAACTCCGCCATCAAGTGCTATGCCGGGATGGTTGGCGATGCCAGTCGTGTGGCTCAATGTCCAACCTGGAAGTCCATCACAAAGACTTTCGCAGCCACTCCGGTGACGATTCCGAGCAGAACCTGATTACCTTATGTTTCAAATGTCACTCATTAGTGCATCACCACTGAAGAACTGATAGTGCGTCAAAGCGGCCCTCAATTTCCGGTGGAAGATTGAAGTGGAGGAGGCTGCTCAATTCTCATTTTTGGCTGACCCTGATACTCGCTCGCCCCGCGCTCATCGTATGCTCCCGCGATTTGTTGAGCTGGTCTGTTCTTCGAGTGCCGCGAACCAGAAACATCGAGCTCGGATCGTTGGTTTACAAACCCAATGATCCGCTTGCCAGATGGCCGGTGTCCCCCATGCTTTCGGCACTGCTGTCTCCTGGCAGCTTAAATAACCCTATCTGTGTTGAAAGCCAAAGACCTGTCAGCGAACCTCGCCGACACAGGGGATTCTTGGAAGCATGCCCAAAAACGGGACAGAAGGTTCGAATCCAGTTCGCTCCGCCATGCAGTCTGGGTTGCAGAGAAAACCGGCTGTCTTGTCCAGAAAATCGCAGGAAATCGCCGCAATTCCTCAACTTTTGCTCTCAAACTGGACCGGAGAAAGTGTCGCTCTCGACTCTGCAGGCGAGCTTTCGCACCTTTTTCTCTGAAGGGCCGCCGTGCAGTCCGGTTTCAACGACTCTGCCAGGCGAATGCAATGCGATCACAAACCGACGCTTTGGCGAAACCGACTTGACGACAGTTCGAAGGCATTCTCCAAACCGACGGATATTCGGCCTACGACCAGATCGGTGGGTCGGGAATGGTACACGCCGCTTGTTGGGCCCATGCCAGAAGACAGTTCTTCGAGGCGGTGCAGCTAAGTCCACGAGACCCGGTCGCAACCCCGATTGTGGCTCAGATGGACGAACTGTTTGCCGTCGATGAGGAAGCTCGCCGCAAAACGCTGACTACTGCGGCGCGTCATATCCGGCGTCAGGAAACAGCGAAGCCTCTTCTCGATGATATCCGCAGCAAGAGTCGAGGCAGCGCAGTCCGTTGCATTGCCTTCCAGCGCACTCAGCAAGGCGTGCCAGTACGCACTCACGCTTTGGAAAAAGCTCACTCGCTTCTTGGAGTATCCCGAATTAGAGCTAAGTACCAACCTGGCGGAGAATTCCATGCGTCCGGTAGCTCTTGGTCGAAAGAACTGGTTGCACATAGGCAGCCCACAAGCAGGACCGAAGGTTGCAGCGATTCTGTCTGCCGTGGAAAGCTGCCGTCGGCTGCAAGTCCCGGTGCGCGATTACTTTTCCACGATTCTCCCCGGACTTGCCGATCTCCCGATCCGGTGCCTCCCAGACCTTACTCCCGCTGCGTGGGTCGCCCGGCATCCATGAACCAAGCACGGGAGTGCAGTGTGAAGGTTGATCTTGCGCGAAAACCGGATAGTTTCCTGTTTGCCGACGACTCCATGCACTGGGTTCAACTCCTCCCCAAAAACCCGTGACCGATAGGTTTCGCTTGACCCATGGCCCTCGTGTCCTACAATTACTTGCCAAGAGTCCGCCTGAAACGAGGCCGATTACGGCGACACGCGATACAGGTAAGCTTCAGCCAACAACTCCCGCCGAAGATCTACTGCGGCGCGTCATTGATACTACTCCTGCGTTTCTGCACAGTTCTGACCCTGACGGCAGTTTCGGTTTTTTCAATCAACGCTGGCTTGAATACCTCGGCGTCACTGAAGAAGATCTGCAGGGCTGGGGCTGGACTGCTTTCATTCATCCTGAAGATTTAGAGGGAATGTTGACAAGGTGGCGTGCTTGCCGTGCCAGCGGAGAAGTGTTCCAGTACGAAACCCGCGTGCGGCGTGCCGACGGACAATATCTCTGGTTTCTGCATCGCAACGTTCCCCAGTGGGATGACCAAGGGAACATCGTGATGTGGTATGGATCCAGTATCGAGATTGACGATCGGAAGCGTGCAGAGGAAGAGCTCAAGAAAGCATTTGACGAAATCAAAACGCTAAAAGACCAGCTCTACAAGGAGAACCTGGCTCTCAAGGAAGAGATTGATCAGGCATCCATGTTCGAAGAGATTGTGGGAGCATCGGATGCAATCAAGCGAGTTCTCGCTGTTCTGTGCAAGGTTGCGCCGACCGATTCCACCGTGCTGATCACGGGTGAAACGGGAACCGGGAAAGGAACTTGCAGCCCGTGCAATCCACAAACGCTCGCGCCGCGCACGGAACGCGTTTGTCGCAGTCAATTGTGCTGCCATTCCCCCTTCTCTCATTGCTTCTGAACTTTTCGGCCATGAAAAAGGAGCCTTCACAGGCGCTACTCAAAGGCGCTTGGGGCGATTTGAAGTTGCCGACGGCGGGACAATCTTCCTGGATGAAGTGGGCGACTTCCCGGCTGAGACCCAGATCGCTTTGCTGCGAGTGCTGCAAGAGCGTGAATTAGAGCGAGTGGGTGGCACCCACGCCGGTAGCGATTGACGTACGGGTCATTGCCGCCACAAACCGCGACCTGGAGGCCGCGGTGGAGGCGGGCTCATTCCGGAGCGACTTGTTCTATCGATTGAACGTGTTCCCAATTCGCATGCCGTCGTTGCGCGAGCGTGTCGAAGATATTCCCCTGCTCGTCGCATACCTTGCTCAGCGCTATGCCGGCAAAATGGGAAAAAAGATCAGCGGGATCGATAAGAGAACCTTGGAGCTGTTTCAGACCTATCATTGGCCTGGAAATGTGCGGGAACTGCAAAATGTGATCGAACGAGCCGTCATCCTGTGCGAGGGAGCAACGCTTGCTGTGGATGAGAACTGGCTGCCGCGCGCATCGCCCAGACCTGCCCCGAGTGGGGTTGCTCTCGCCTCTCTTGCCGATCAGGAAAAGGAAATGATCGAGAACGCACTGACCCAGAGCCGAGGACGGGTATCCGGCCCCCTTGGTGCAGCGGCCCGCCTGGGCATTCCCCGCTCCACTCTTGAATCGCGAATCAAGAGTTTGAACATTAACAAGTCACCGGTTTCGGTCCGCCTAGCTGAAATTTCAATTCCTTCCGTCCACCTGCGCAGCGGCGTTGCCGAAAACTCGACAATTCCCGAGATCTCGCCACCAGAAACTCTCACCATCCTCAATCGCTGTCAGTCATTTGCGAATGGCGCCCGATTTGCACTTATACCGATCGTCGTGAGTGAGCGAGTTCGAGGTCCAGAAATGTTGAGACTTGAAAGAAGTCAGGATTCACACCTTCTACGAGTGAGTGGGCGTATCGACGCGGAGAACCTTGCGGAGCTGAAGATGCAAATGCAAATTCATCCGTCGCCCATTGCTCTCGAACTCGCTGAGGTAACGCTGGTGGATGCTGACGCTGTGCGCTTCCTGGCCAGCGGCAGAAGCAGCCGGCACAGAACTTCGAAATTGTCCGCTGTTTATTCGCGAATGGATTCGAAGGGAGCATTCTGAGCTCGTAAGACGTGAGTGAAATGAATCAGCCCGGGTCCATGTGTTTAGCAGGAATGATGGAACTCAAGATCAATTTACAGAAAAGGAGAAAACAAAATGTCAGCCAAGCAGTTTGGGTAACCCGCTCGCAGCGGGAATTGAGGAAATTCGCAGTTCCTGGGGATGGTTTCTCGCCCTTGGGAATTTTGTTCATTCTTCTTGGCGCGGTATGCGTGATCGGTGACGTGAGCGCTACCTTTGCCACGGTTCTGGTCTTCGGATGGATGCTGCTGTTCAGCGGCATCTTCGGTTTGGTGCATGCCTTTCGCACTCACAGCTGGCAGGGCTTTCTGCTGTCTCTGCTCAGCGCACTGTTCCGGGGGTTCACCGGATATCTGCTGATCCGGTATCCGCTCGCCGGGGCAGCCAGCCTCACTCTGATCCTTGCTTCCTTCTTCATTGTCGGCGGTCTGTTTCGCGCCATTGGGGCAGGAATGTTGAAGTTCCCGCGCTGGGGCTGGTCTGTGTTTTCGGGAATTGTTTCGCTGGTGCTGGGGATCATGTTGCTGGCGCAAATGCCGGTTTCGAGCGTCTGGTTCATCGGCTTCGCGATTGGCGTGGATCTGATCTTCGATGGGGCTTCGCTGATCGGGTTTGCCACAGCGGTCCACAGCTTGACCGACGGTCGCACTCGAAAGAGCTGCCTAAACCTAACCCAATAACCTACTCGCTGAATGCGAGCATTTGAAAAGGAGAAATGTCATGGAAAAAATGCTAGTGGTAGTTTTTGACAATGAAACCAAAGCGTACGAGGGATCGCGAGCGCTCAATCAACTCGATTCCGAGGGAAGCATCACGATCCATGCCGAAGCCGTCATCAGCAAGAACAATGATGGGACGGTCACGGTGAAACAGGGCGAAGGCGATTTTCCTGTTCGAACGGTGAGCGGAACGGCGATCGGCAGCCTCATCGGTTTGCTGGGCGGCCCGGTTGGGCTCGCAGTCGGGGCCCTGGCCGGCACGATGGCGGGAAGTCTTGCCGACCTGTTCGTGGCCGGAGTCGACTCAGATTTCCTGGCCGAAGTTTCGAACGCACTGACCCCCGGCAAGTACGCGATCGTCGCGGATATCAGCGAAGAATGGGTGACCCCGGTGGACACCAGAATGGAAGCACTCAATGGCTTTGTCTTCCGCACGGCCAGGCAGAGCTTCGAAGAAGCCCAACGGGCCCGCGAAGTCGCCGAGCTGCGAGCCGAGATTGACCAGTTGAAAGCCGAGCATGCTCGCGCAAAAGCGGAGCATAAGGCCAAACTACAGGCCAAGATCGACCAGCTCAATACTCGGTTACAAGCGAAGTTGCAGCAGGCCCGGCAACGGTCGGAGCAAATCAAGAATGAGACCGAAGCCAAGGTGCAGGCCCTGCAGAAAAAAGCCGCTAAGGCTCAGGGCGATGCCAAAGCCGCCATCGATGCGCGCGTGACTGAGATCAAGAAACAGTACGAGCAATGGGTGGAGCGAGCCAAGAGCATGGTGGCTTGAGCCTGCTGGCTCGAAAACGCTGTAAGGGTGACAACGGGGGATCCTGGCTCGATCGGCCATGGATCTCCCGTTGCAACTGTCTTGTCAGAGGCCCTGCTGACATCCAGTGAGACAGTCGGAACAAGGGTTTTTCCGATAAGATGTCGAGCTCAGTGAGGAGCAGAGTGCTGTACCTGGCTCGATTGCCCGTCATCCGGCCAATGGGCTATCGGCAGCTGAACGCCTAGTAACAGTTACATAAAGTTGCGCGTCGCGGTGAAAACTCGTGCCAGAAGAAACATCACATACTCAAGCGAACCAGCAACGAAGCAGAGCGGAGGCCGTACCTGGGAAGTTTTCGGTCGGGACGGTTTTCTTGTTGGTTTTGGCTGCCGTCGCACTCTATTTCTGCTATGTGATAGCCAGGCCTTTTCTGACTCCCATCTTTCTAGCGCTGATGATCGCAATCGTCTTTCATCCGATCCATCTACGGATCCAAAGCCGCATCCAGCGCAGGAATTTGGCAGGTCTGACCTCTACTATTCTGGTCCTTGTTACTGTTGTTGTGCCAACGGTAATACTGGGAGTCCTCGTTGCCCGGGAGGCCCACGCGCTGTACCTCCTGTTGAGCGAGAGAAGCGCAGAACAAGGTGGTTGGAATCCCTATGCGATGCACTTCCTCGACCGTTTTTCGCGATGGGCGGGACACTACGTTGACCTCTCCGCGCTTGATTTGCGCGGAGCGTTGGTTCGTTCGCTGGAGCAGATTAGCCATTATTTGTTGTCCTGGGGAACGCATTTCCTGAGCAACATCGTTTCATTTTTTGTGGAAGCAATAATTGCATTCTTTACCCTCTTCTTTCTGTTCCGGGAAGGCGAGTCACTGAAACTGCAGCTAGCGGCGTTCTTGCCGCTTAGGGCCGATCAATTCGAGCGTCTGTTCACCGGCATCAGCAATTCGATCGTTGCCAACGTCTACGGTTGCCTGGCCGTGGGCGCGTCGCAGGGGATCCTAATGAGCTTGGGTTTCTGGGTGCTTGGTCTGCCGTCTCCTATCCTATGGGGACTGGTAACGGCTCTCTGTTCTTTGCTTCCGATCGTTGGCTCATTTGTAGTATGGGGACCCACTACGATGTTCCTTTTCATTTCCGGACACTGGGGAAAGGGCTTGATCTTGTTATTTTGGAGTGCAGCGGTAGTGTCGCAAATTGACCATCTGCTCCGGACCTGGGTCATCAGTCAACGAGCGAATATGCATCCTTTACTCATGTTTTTCGCGCTCTTGGGGGGTGTGAAGGCGTTCGGGGCCCTCGGGCTGTTCATCGGACCTGTAGTAGTTTCGGTTACACTCGTGGCGCTCGCGATGCTGCGCGAGACCAACCTGGATGCCCCTGCAGCCTGACACCTCTCTTCTAAGGAGAGAAGCCATAATGCAAATCAGCAACTTTCGGCAGCGAAAATGGGGAAGGCTTGTGACGAGAGCTGCGCTTTCGGTGATGCTTCTGGCGAGCGTTCCCAGCTTTTCGCAGTCGAACTCAACCCGGCCCAGGAGGTCTGAAATATCGCCAAGCAGAAAGGTCCGAAAACGTCTTTTTCGTCTGTCCAGGAGCAGGCGGGCGGACTATGTCCTTGTCAAAGGTTTTTACATGCGCGCCATGGGTCAACGGCACCTACCATGTGGTCGCCACGAGCGTCGCCGACCCGACGAAATCAGCGACAGCAACGGAGACGGTCATAGCTCCCTTCGCTTTCCTTGAGAAACTGCCGAGTGGCACGTCCTCGCCGTTCTCCGTGACGCCGCTTCAGGGAACATTTGGAGCGGACGGCAAGTTCACCACCGCCGGCATCACTGATCCCGGGACGGGCCAACCAAAGGACACCACGATCGGGTCGCTATTCTTGTCGAGCGACGGCACGAAGGCCGCGTTCGACATGGTAATGACTGACCCGAATGGTGGCTACAGCGCCAACATCTACACGGCGAATGCCGATGGGACGGGGCTGACGCAGCTCACGAGTGGTTACTGGAACTCGGACCCACAGTTCACTCCAGACGGGAAGCAGATTATTTACGGTTCGGAGCAGTGCGGCCCCGAGATTTGGATGATGAATGCCGACGGCTCGAATCCGCACGTGGTGTACGGATCATGCATTAACGATGCTCGGAGCTGGTACCCGACGGTTTCTCCCGACGGCACGAAGATCGCTGCAGAAGTCAGTCGTGTCGTAGGCGATCTATCGTACGACGGCATCGCCATCATGAACGTCGATGGCAGCAACATCGTCCAGCTTACGGGTGACCTATCCTGCCTCGGCTGGGATGAAATGCCGTCCTTCACCAACGACGGGAAACAGATCATGTTCAGTCGGTGGTGTTCAACTAACGATACGGGCGTCGGAGCATCGGAAACACTCTACATCATGAACCTGGATGGCACGAATCTGACGAAACTCTATGGCGATGGCACAGACAACGTCATTCACTACGATCCTTTTGCCGTGGCCGACAAGGTTGTATTCAGCTCGAACATGGACTCCCCCGCCACGGACCGGTTCGACCTGTACAGCATCAAGGCTGACGGCACTGGCCTCACGCGCTTGACCAACAACGCTCTGTTCGACGGTATGAACATCGCCTGGATGAACAGTTGGATGAGCTATTCGGCTTCAGGAGCAGCCGCAAAGCGCGTGCAAAAACTCAAACAATTACAACAACGACGCGGAGTTCGCTGATGCTCCAAGTGAACTCGAAAGGGGCCGCGCAAAACGGCGGCCTTCGTCGGAAAGCTTTCGGGTCTTCGGCCTTCGAGCGCGAAGGCCGTGCCCTAAGCGGCAAGCGCATCATGCAGGCGGTGGCCGATCGTCTGATCAGCTTCGCGGACGCCATTGTCGCCGAGTTGTAGCCGCGTGACCCAGTGGGTAGGGTCAGTGACTCATACGCGCTGCGCCGCACAAAAGGCCGGGTGAACACTGGAGGGGCTCACCCGGCTTCTTTAAGCGGCCCTAGCGTTTCGGAGGAGCAGCTGAAATGACGAACCGGGACAAGATGCTCGTTTCGATGGCGATCGATCGCAATCGACGCCGCCAAGAGTTGTCTGAACGGTTTTTGAAGTCAAAAAGGAGATTCCGGATGAAGAAGCGCTTACAGATAATCGGCGGATATGCTTTAACTGTTGTCCTATCAATGAGTCTTTTCACTGGCTGTTCGAAGAAATCATCACAGGGCAGGCCCAGTGAATTACAAGCCAAGCCCAGTGAATTCATCGAATCGGCGAGAGCTCAAGTCGTGGGACCCGATGGCAAAGACAGGCGTATAGCTCTACTTGCGCCTGGACAACCCATAATCCTTGCTGATGGAGAGTCGGTAAAGCTCGGAACGACGAAGTATACGGGACGCCCTCTCGCAGGTGGTCAGCCAAGTGAGATTCGCCTCAAAGGAGGTCGGATCGAGACCACCAACGTGAGGGTTGAGGAGCAGTGAGTCTCCCCACGAATCTCGGCGAAACACGATTCGCGGTGGACCTTAGACCGGTCACTCCTGCTTCCTTTTCCTGTCTCCGCGGACGGCAAACCACCGTGGTAGGAAGCTTCTTGGGCTTCTTCCTGACTGAACTGTTATAAATTTCACTCATTGGGAATTGGCCGACTCCGGGTCAATGAGTGGAATCGCGGCATATCATCAACTAGGTCGTTGAGCCCTGCCGCAGGGGTGCTAGTCTTTGCGTGGAGACTTGAAAAAATCGATGCGGGGGAGCCTCTTCTTTCATACTATTTCTCTCCATGTTCCCGGCGAGCGTTTCTCGGGCACAGGAATCTGCGTAGAACTCAACCGAAAAGTACGCAGGCGGTCAGGCTTGGGCAGACCGCTCCAGTGGCTCAGCAAGCTCCTCCAACAAAGAGTCAGAAACTTGAAGGGGAACATCCCCGCCTCTTCTGGATTTTCCCGACCTACACGGTCGCTGACAGCAAGTCAGCTCGTCCGCTCACTGCACGTGGAAAGTGGCGATTGTTCGTGAAGAATGAAACCGATCCTTTCACTGTTGGCTGGGTAGCTTTCGAGGCCGGTCTCGCGCAGGCAAATAATGATTTTTCCGGATATGGCCAGGGTGCTGCCGGGTACGGCAAGCGATTCGGCGCCGGATTGGCTGATGAAACGGCTGCCGGGTTCTTCGGAACTTTTCTGTTTCCTTCTCTCTTGCATCAAGATCCACGCTACTATCGCCTGGGCGCCGGGCCTTTCAAAAAACGCCTCGGACATGCACTCATCCGATCCGTGTTGACGCACAAAGATTCAGGTGGGCGTGCCTTCAATTGGTCTGGGATCCTGGGCAGCATCGCCACAAGCAGCCTTTCAAATGCCTATTATCCTGAGGGAAACCGCGGCGTGGGTGCCACATCCTCTCGGGTCGCGATGTCCATTCCGTCCAGCATGATCGACGAACTCTTGAACGAGTTCGGACCGGATCTGGAGAAGCGGTTCGGCAAGGTTAAACTGGCTTGCCATGGCCAGAAAAAAGAACCCCGCAGCAGTGACCCTTGGCAGGTTGGATGGAAAGAAAAGCGCCATCGCCCGGATGAAGAAACTCACCCCTCAAGAGCGGCACACATCGGAAACTGACTAGTGAGCGTCATCGTTACACTTTGGGCCGAAGACCGGAGGCCTTCTTGTTTCTGTCAGTGAATGCTCGCACAGTCAACACCGGACAATCAACCCGACTCACAATCTTGTGTGCGACCGATCCGAAATGGCTGGCTACCCGCGCAAAAGCTCCAGCTCCGCGTGCTCCAATGACGATCAGGTCCGATGCGGTTTCGTCAGCCGTTTTTAACACGATTTCCGCTGGCGAGCCCATCTCGACGACGATTTCGGGTTCGACCGCGAGATCAGCCCGTTCAGGAACCAGTTCGCGCAGGCGGACTTTGGCCATTTGCGCATCGAGATAGGGCGACTCCGGAAGGCCTTCAAGGGCGTGCACCAAAGTTAGACGAGATCCGTAGTTTATCGAGAACGCCAAAGCATATGGTGCCGCAGCAACGGAGTCCGTGGAAAAATCAGTCGCATAGAGGATCTGGCGAAATCCACTTTCTTCTGCAGCGTGGCTTTCCGGACCCACTGTTAACACCGGACATCGTGACTCACGCATGGCCTCCTCTGCCACGGACCCTAGCAGGAATTTTCTCACGCCTGTGCGACCGATCGACCCATAACCAACAAGTCGACGGCGTGCCGGTGCATGAAGTCGCTCAAGCCAATCCAGATGTCACCATTGCCAACCAACGCCTCACAGGGAAGGTCTCGGCACGGGGCGGAGTTTAGAAGGTGGCTTATTTTGAGCTCTGCTTCACGACAGGCTACGCGTGCAGCCGCGTCTATTGAGTTCAGACCGGAGGGGTAGTCCTCAGGGGGCACAACGTGAGCTATGTACAATTTGGAGTCGAACCGTCGTGCAATACCCGTTGCGTACAGCAGAGCTTGCATTGACGCCGCAGAAAAGTCGGAGGCGAAAAGAACATTTCTGAGCAACAAGTTGTCGTTTACGCGGGACGGTCTTTTCATACGCTACTCCCCGAACCTGCTCTGGACCTTAAGCTATTACTGGCTCATACCAGTGCGCTATGCGGACAGAGATTGTGAAGTTTCACGGTCAAAACTCCAGTTACCCGCCCGCTTTTCTTCGCGGAGAAATTTAAAGAGTGCCAGGGTAATCGCCAGAACGATCGGACCGATGAACACTCCAAGCCCGCCGAAAGCTTTCAATCCTCCTAGCAGTGCAAAGAAAACATATAGTGTCGAGAGTTTTGTGCGGCTCCCGATCAGATGTGGGCGCAACAAATTGTCTACCGGATGGACAATTGCCAATCCCCAAGCAAGGAGAATAAGGCCTTTGATCCAGTGACCGCTGAACACGAGCATCGAGATCGCTGGCAGAAGAACAATCGACTGTTCCAATCACTGGCAACAGCGCACAAAGTGCAGTGACAATCGCCCACAGGACTGGTGAAGTGATCCCCAAAAACCAGAAGCCAATACCAGTGAGAGCGCCTTGCAGTGCGGCCATGGTGAGAGTCCCATACACAATCGCGTTGAGGGTGTCTTTAACGCGGGCAAAAAGCCTTCTTGTCTGGTCCGAACGGAGTGGGAGCAGAACGGCGGTACGGCGCAACATCGCCTTGCCATCGCGAAAGAAGAAAAACAAAATGAAGAATGCGGCCAAGGCGTTGGCGAGCAGAGCCGTAAAGCTTCCGAGAGCGCCGGCCGTCATACTAAGAAGCACCGCGACTCCTTTCTCAGCTTGGTTCACAGTCGCAGTTCGCAAATCAGGGGGAGAAATCGGCAGATAGCGGCTCACCAGCTCA
Organism: uncultured Acidobacteriota bacterium; assembly: GCA_963759395.1. GTDB lineage: Bacteria > Acidobacteriota > Terriglobia > Terriglobales > Acidobacteriaceae > CAVWZH01. The sequence goes on from CAVWZH010000013.1 coordinate 151,658, forward strand.
ACTGTTCGATCAAGAAGATGAATGAGGTAAAGGCTAAGGCGTTCGCTTCCGTCTCCTGAACTGTTAAGCGATTGGTAGACGTCGCGTAGTCCAGTTACGAGTGCCCGCCCAAGGAACACCGTTGACAAAACGATGAACAGAACGACAAAACACGTGGACAAGAGTGCAGAAAGATTGCGATTCCGAATCCGGCGAAGAATACGCGAGTGCAGAGGATAAAAAAGAATAGCTAAGACGGCGGAAAAGAGGATCGGCTCTTAGGAATGGAGCAATGAGGATATAGCAAAAATAGAGCGCTACCGCTGTCAGCCCCAGCAAGAAGACAAGGGCCGCCCGATTTTTCGTCTTATTATTCGGTTCGGACACGCATCCGTCTTTTTACGCGCACGTACGGTGCACGGCCGAACGATACGCAAGAGCAACATCCTCAAAAGTCGACCAAGTCCCGAGTGGGGAGGGCCACTCGAACGGCGTTCACTACTGCCGCCAAGTCAATGATCTCCTGCAGGATGGCTCCCTCAAGCGGAGGCAGGTACCCAAGCGCAGCTGCGATCATGCCGACGACGCTGGCCACCATTCCTCCCACGGCACTCTGCAGCGCGATTGAGCGCATCCGGTGGCTGACATGAATAAGCTCATCCACTTTGCCCAGCGAGGTGGTAAGAATCACAACGTCGGCCGCTTCGGAGGTGATGTCACTGTTGGGACCGAAGGCAACACCCACCGTCGCCGTCATGAGTGCCGGGGCATCATTAATTCCGTCGCCGATGAACAGGGTACGCGCTCGCTTGGTCTCTGCCTCCACGATTGCGACCTTCTGTTCTGGGGTCTGTCCTGCATATACCTCAGTGATGCCGACTTCTTGCGCCAGGTAGCGGACCTCCGACTCTCGGTCTCCGGAGACCAGTAGAACCCGGTTGACCTGATGACTTGGGTTCAAATGGTGGACGAAGGGCTTCGTGTCCTGACGAGGTGCATCGTGGAAACGAAATGCTCCGGCATATTGGTCGTCTACAAATACGAGGCACTCCAATCCTGAAGCAAGCGGAGGCAGTGATGGCAGCAGCTTGGGGTCTACTTTGCCGCGCCCGGTGATACGCACTCTTCTGCCAGCAACCATGCCGAGCAGACCTTCTCCCGGTTTCTCCTGCATCTGGCTGACCTCCAGTAAAGCCAGCTTTGCGTCGCGCGCTGCCTGCACCACCGCGCCAGCCAGCGGGTGCTTGGAAAATTGCTCAAGACTGGCAGCCGCCTGCAAGACCTCGTCTTGCATGAAACCAGGGCCGCACAACACTTCTGTCATCTGAGGCTTGCCGTAAGTCAACGTCCCGGTCTTGTCGAAGATGAGCGTGCGACAAGTTGTAATCTGCTCCAAGGCCGCGGGATTCTTGATGATGATGCTGTGCTTCGCGGAGAGGGAGATGGCGCCAATGACCGCAACGGGAATCGCCAGAATGAGAGGACATGGAGTGGCGATGACGACCACGGCCAGAAAACGCATGGAGTCCCCGGTAACCAGCCACGTCAGTCCGGCCAGACCCACGGCCAAGGGGTGTATACCATGCCCCAAGCGGTCTCCAATGCGGCGGAGCTGCGGGCGTTTATCCTGGGTCTGCTCCATCACCTGCATGATCTTGGCGTATCGCGAATCCACCGCCAGTTTCTCGGCTTCGATGGTCAGGGCCATGTCGCCGTTGATCGCTCCGGACAGAACCTTCGATCCCGGAGTCTTTGAGATCTCAAACGGCTCGCCCGTCAGATAGGACTCGTCCATCACCCCATGTCCCTCCACGACCAGTCCGTCAACCGGACAGAACTCGTGGGGCAACACAATGAGATCATCGCCTATGTGGATCTGGTCCAGTTTTATGTCCTCGACCGAGGTTCCACATTTGCGATGCGCAATTTGCGGCATGCGCTTGGCCAACGCGTCTAGAACGGAAGATGCCCTGCGTGTTGCGAACTGTTCCAAAGCCGTCCCGCCTGAAAGCATCAGAACAATAATCGCTCCCACAAGATATTGGCCCATCAGAACGGAGGCCAACAATGGAGATTCCGGCCAGCAAGTCCGAACCGAACTCTCGCACCCAGAGCTTTTTGCCCAAGCGTCACGAGAATTGGAATTCCGCCGACCGCCAGAGCGACGAATAGCGGGCCTAGATAGGCCAACGGGGCAGATGGGTCAGATATCGGAGAATCAGGTGTGCAGCGATTGCAATCGCGGTCACTATCGCGATGTAGGTCTCTCTCGCAGTCGAGATCGATGTTTTGGCAGGAACGCGTTCTTGTGCGGACATGTAATAGGCTTTGTAATGCTCAATCTCTCGGACGCTTCCACGATCCGGTCAACTTGGGCCAAGTCAAGCACTCGAATTTTCAGAGTAGCGATCCAGCAAGCTCGTAGCGTGTGATAGAAGTCACCTCATCAAGAAAGAGCGCATAAGTTTCATGAACAAGCCACTAATGCGTGCTGCATCTCGTGGTCCAGACTTGCAGCACGCCGATCGAGGAGCCGTAGCGTGAATTCAAGGCTGCCGAGCGTGACGATGATGGCAATGGTTTCCCACATAACTTTCCAAGATCTCACTTCAACAGAGCGACATATCGATCCAGTGCCGCTTGATTGTCTGTCACGGCCTTTGAGTCACTTGAGCTGGGCCGATACACCTTCCGGCCTTGTCGGCTACGCGATTAATTTCGACGTAGATGTCTGACTCCCAGTCCTCGATTACCGATCGTCGTCGAAAAATGGCCCGCCCCGCACGGGAGTGGAGCGGGCCTCACGCTTGTTTACGGCGTATACAGGTCGGCGCTGTTCAATTCGTTGAAGGCGTCGCTACCTCCGGTGTTGAGTACGCGACCGTTGGTGAGCACGGTTGAGGTGTGGCCGGCGCGCGTGCTGTTCATGCTGCCGGTCGCCGTCCATGTGCCGGTGGCTGGGTTATAGAGTTCGGCGCTGGCGAGTGGCGTTTGCGTGGTTAAAGTTTTCTTGTTTCCGCCCGAGACGAGTACGTTGCCATTGGCGAGTAGCACGGCGGTGTGTTCCTCACGCGTGGCCGTCATGTTGCCGGTCGCCGTGAACTTCCCGGTGGAAGGGTTGTACAACTCCGCGTTCTTGATGCTGACGCCATTGATGTTCTCTCCGCCCATAAACAGAACCTTCCCGGTACCCAGCATGATGGAGGCGTAGTCGGAACGTGCCGTCACCATCTTGAGACCCAAGGTCCAGGTTTTCGCAGTGGGGTCATAGATCTCCGAGCTGTTGACGGCATCGGACGCCGCAGTCGCACCACCAGCCACTAGCACTTTGCCACTGGGGAGCAGCGTAGCAGTCATTGCGTGGCGGGATCCACGCAGTGCGCCGGTCGCCTTCCAGGTGCCGGTAGCGGGATTGTAGATCTCGGCCTTGTTGGTGGTCGCGGCGCAACCGTTCACGTCATACGCAGTGCAGCCGCCAGCCACAAGCACCTGGCCGTTGGCGAGCAGCGTAACCCCGAACTCGGCACGCGCTTGGAGCATCGAACCGGTGGCGGTGAAGGTTCCAGCGGTCGGGTTATAGAGTTCCGCACTGTTGGTGGTGGCGCTCAAGCAATCATTAACGCAACCACCCATGACCAGCACTGATCCATTGGAAAGCAGTACGGCGCGAGCCAGAGTGCGTGCCACGTTCATGCTTCCGGTGGAAGCCCAGGTCCCGGTCGCGGCGGTTGTAAAGTTCGGCTGAGGTGAGAGCGACACCGTTGTTGGTTCCTCCGGCGACCAGCACTTGGCCGTTGACGAGAAGAGTTGCAGTGTGACCGTCGCGGGCCGAAAGCATGGTTCCTGTCGGCGACCAGGTGCCGCTTGCGGCAAAGCTGAACGTGGTGGCAGCAATGCACAGCACAGCAATATAGACGATCCACGCGGCCGACTTCCGTGAAAACTGAGACTTCATATAAGGTCCTCCTGGTAATTTCTGATTCGAGCGTGTTTTTTTGGGACGAGCCGTTCACCTCAAGGAGTGCCTTGAAAAGGGCGGCGGAACGGTTCAAAGGGAAGTAAGAAGATCCACAGCGCTAACAGAGCAGAATGCAGAGTAGTGCCGATAAGGCTCGCGGATCGGCGGATCGAAGGGCATCGGTTTCGCGGACACGGGCAAGGGCAAACAGCGATGGAGCAACAAGATTAAAGTGTAAGGACCTCAGCGGTGGCCGAGTTGTCCGGGCAGCCAATGGCCGCTCCGCGCTTGAGAATAGAGGAGTAACTTCAGACGGCGAGGGCTCTACTTCATCGTAGACGGCATCCAGGACGTCGTGGGCCGGCAAACCCAGAGACACGCAAGCCGCGACGATCATCATGAAGATAGACGCAAAGCGCGGTTTTCGCATTCCACCAAGTTTCTAACACGAAGGGTAAAACGAGATCGGTGAGCAGGGTCACAACGTCGTGTGCGAAATGTCCGGGGAGACCTTCGTCCATTTTGGGAGAAGCCATCAATGAAGGATCATGCTCGAAACCGCTCCAGAGCCTGTTGACCATGATCACTGTTGATAAATCGCAATTTATCTTTCAGGATGGGAGTATCGGGTCCGCGCCTTCGGAAGGGATTGTTGTCGTACCATTCGATTATGCAACTCGTGACAGGTCTCGCGCTGAGGATGGGGGTTGCGCTAGCAATTGGTTTGTTGATTGGGGCGGAACGCGAGCGGCGAAAAGGACAAGGTCCACTGCGTGCGCCGGCGGGAATCCGAACCTTTGCCATCACATGCGTGCTGGGCGCAGTCAGCCTGGAAGTTGGCGGCGGCGTCTTGCTGGCAGTTGTCACCGCGTCTGTCGCGGGCCTGATTACGATTTCGTATTTACGGACCCGACAGAAAGACCCAGGCATGACCACCGAAGCGGCGCTGATACTTACGCTCCTACTGGGGGCATTGGCTCTGCGGCAGCCAGCCCTGGCTTCGGCGGTTGCCGTTGTGGTTGTGATCCTTCTTGCCGCGCGGTCGCGCATGCACCACTTCGTGCGATCCGTCCTCAGCGAGAGCGAATTGCACGATGCACTAATCTTCGCTGCGGCTGTAGTCGTCGTGTTACCGCTGATCCCGAACCGTTACATGGGACCCTACGGTGCGATCAACCCGAGGACAATTTGGAAGATCGTGGTCCTCATGATGTCCGTCAGTGCCGCAGGTTATGTTGCGGTGCGGGTGTTGGGAGCACGGGTTGGACTTCCGCTGGCTGGGTTGGCCTCAGGGTTTGCATCGAGCACAGCGACTATAGGATCGATGGGAGCGCAGGCACGGCAACAGCCAGCCCTGGCAGCACCTGCTGCGGCTGGAGCGGTACTCTCAACGATTGCGACGATTGTGGAACTGGCTATGGTCCTGGCGGCGATTAGTCCCACTGTTCTCTGGCCGCTCAAGGTTCCGCTGCTGGCTGCGGGTGCCGTAGCCGCAGTTTATGGAGCACTTTGGACGTGGACGACACTCAAGGCGGAGGTGCCGGACAGCGCACCGCTAGGATCGGCATTTAATCCCAAGATCACAGTGGCAGTTGCTGCGACGGTCACGGTGGCAATGCTGATTTCTGCGGCGCTGAATGCTTACCTGGGCAGAGCCGGGGTCCTGGCTGCGGCTGCAATTGCTGGATTCGCTGATGCGCATTCGGCAGCGGTTTCCGTAGTCTCATTGGTGGCATCGGGGAAGCTCAAAGTGAGCGAGGCTGCGATTCCGATTTTTGTAGGGCTCACTACAAACACTGCCACTAAGGTGGTTCTGAGCTTCACAGCGGGAGGAAGGAGCTTTGCGGCGCGCGTAGCGCCAGGGCTGCTGCTGGTTGTCGCCACCGCCTGGATCGCAGTACTCGCATGAGTGTCAGTGCCGGCTTGGGAAAAGCCACCATCTACCGTCGGTATACTCGGCCGCGAGGAGATAACACGATGGCCCCGACATCCCACGACCCCGCCGGGGAACGAGGTCCAATCAACAACTGGTTCGAGTGCGGCTTTTATATCTTCACTTCCATAAGCCAGGGCCAGCACTGGAATCAAAAAAAACCAGAGAGCTTCACTGCATAGCAATAAAAGCGGGCAGAAACCAAGGCGCGTTTCTCCGATGCTTTTGAACCCAGTGTGGGTCTCAGGGGGACACACCGGCAAGGAAACACCTCGAGCCTATCGCCCCCTAAATTACCAACAATCTCCGCGAATCTACGCCGTTAGCATTTGGAATGTCGAGTGCTACCTCCGTTGTGAGACAGTGCCGTGCGCGTCCATAGATGTTGGGCGATCGAGTCAGTAGGTGTCTGTGCTCTCGCTTTCCTCTTGCTGGTCACGACAGCAACCCTAGCGCAGGCACAGGCCCGTGGTTCGGCCACAACCCGCAGCCCCCACGGTAGCTTGGCCGTCCCCTGCCAGAACTGCCACACCGTGCTCGGATGGAAGCCCATCCGCGCGGTTCCAGAATTTGACCACCGCAAAACAGACTTCCCGTTATTGGGCTTGCACGAAAACCTCAGTTGCACACAATGCCATACAAAGCCGGTCTTTTCGAATACCGGCACAAGGTGCGCCGACTGCCACGCCGATGTTCACCACCGGCAGATGGGCTCAAATTGTGAGCGGTGCCACACCGTGAAGGGCTGGCAAGTCACGCTTCAGGCTGTCGGGAATCACGAGAACCGGTTTCCTCTAGTCGGGGGACACGCCTCGCTCCAGTGCGACAACTGCCACAAAGGCGCCGCAGTTGGCCAATTCCAGGGCTTATCGTTCCAGTGCTACTCCTGCCACTCGACGACGTATCAGCAGACAACAGCGCCCAACCACGTCACCGCCGGATTCCCGAGCACTTGTGAGCAGTGCCATTCGATCACGACCTGGCTCGGCGCTCGCTTCGACCACCTGAAAGTTACCGGTTTCGCCCTCTCCGGGGCTCATGCCACGCTCGATTGCACGAGTTGCCACGTGGGCGGCAAGTACAAGGGAACACCAGCCAACTGTGTGGGTTGTCACCTGCCGGATTTCCGTAAAGCTGCCAACCCGAATCACGTCACCCTTGGGTTCCCGCAGACATGTCAGGACTGCCACAACACGGCCGCCTGGCAGCCTGCGAACTTCAATCACGCAGCGGTGGGTTTCCCCATCACGGGTGCGCACACCAAGTTGCAATGCACCGATTGCCACATCAATGGGAACTACAACCTGACCAACACTACATGCGTGAGCTGCCACCTGAAGAATTACCAGGGTGCAGCGAATCCAAACCATGTGTCGGCAGGGTTTCCTACGGACTGCTCAGTGTGCCACAGCACCTCGGCCTGGCAGCCTGCGAACTTCAATCACGCAGCGGTGGGTTTCCCCATCACGGGTGCGCACACCAAGTTGCAATGCACCGATTGCCACATCAATGGGAACTACAACCTGACCAACACTACATGCGTGAGCTGCCACCTGAAGAATTACCAGGGCGCGACGAATCCGAATCACGTGACTGGGGGATTCCCGCAGCAGTGCGACGTCTGTCACAGCACATCAGCGTGGCAACCCGCGTCCTTCAACCATAACAACACACCCTTCCCGTTAGTCGGAGCCCACACAACAGTGGCGTGTGCAAGTTGCCACGTCAACAACAACTACACCTCCCTCCCGACCGACTGCTATTCGTGTCACAAAGTGGAATATCAAAGTACGAACAATCCCAACCACATTGCGGCGGGCTTCCCGACCACGTGCCAGACGTGCCACCAGGTTGTCGCCGGGTGGGCGGGCGCGGTCTTCAACCACACCTGGTTCGACACCAGACATGGTGGCGCGGCTGGAATTTGCGCAACGTGCCACACAAATGCGAACAATTACGCGGTTTTCCAGTGCACGAACTGCCATACCAAGTCCGACACGGATCAGAGGCATCAAGGGGTCAGCGGTTACGTCTACAACAGCGTGAACTGCTACCAGTGCCACCAGAGCGGCGGAGGCGGAGGTTAGGAGGAACCAGCCCGGACCAACCGGCTGAGAGAAAACATGAAGTTCATCATTCAATTCGCCAGTCTTATTTTAGTGGCGTCGAGCCTCGGCGCTCAAACGACCGGCAGTTCGTCGCAAGTTCAGCAAGTTCGTGTCGTGGGAAACGGAGACGAGGTGCGGATCGAAATGGTCCTCACCTCACCGGTCAATGCCAAGGTGATCAGGGCACGACTTCCGCACGAGCTGATCGTAGAGATCCCGGACGCAGTCCCTGCAGTTCAAGTGCGCACCCTCTTTCCCAACCAAAAAGGAATCAAATCGATTCGCGTGGAACTGCGTCGCACAAACCCACCTACCACGTGGGTGGTTTTGGCTCTTGAGCAAGCTCGACCCTACGGGCTAGCCAGAGATGGGAACAAGATCACACTACGGCTGCTGCCGGTGCTGAGCACTTCCCAACCTGGCCAGCGCAGACACGAGCCTGCACCCGTTGCAAAATCTTCCGTCGTGGGGACCCTCAGCCGCCCTAGCCAGGACATGACCTTGCCGGTAACGAATACAGCTCAATCTGCGGACTTGACTCCACCGCCCGCGCATCCTTCGATCGCGTTTCCTCAAGCTTCATCCGACTCTGCAGCGGCTTCACCCGTGGTTAAGCACGCAGCGGCAGGTGCATCGTTCCCCGCTACAACCACTGAAGCCTCCGCTAACGCGCCTTCCGGAACCAAGCCAGCCTCAAGCACTGGGGCGTTCGATGCTCAAATCGCAGGACCCCAACCCGGCACCGCCGCCCCCGGCGAGACGAATGTGTCGCAGAGTTCTATCTCCCAGCTCCCGCAACCCAATTCCGACATCCGCGTGGCCTTCAAGGTCAAGTACGTGGTTGAGGGGGTCGCTTACCTCGAGGGCGGACGCAGTTCCGGACTGGCGGAAGGTCTAAAACTGTTCGTCAAAGATACGGACCCATCCACCGGACGTCCAATCGATTCTGCCGACGGGGAACAGAAAGCCGTCGCAGCCCTGCACGTCTTTGCCGTAGCCGAAACCTCCGCCGCCGCGGACATCCACGACCCTACACGTGACGTAAAGCCGGGCGATTGGGCTTTCCTGTCTTCGGAGGATATTGCTGCACTATCACGCAGCGGTCTCTGAGTGCGACCCGCAAGTACCCGGTGGTCGTAAGCTTTACGGCCGAGGACGACGCCCTCGACGACGAGGCTCGCGCAGAAGTCCCCCGCCCGCCACTGCCGGAAATTAACCGCGCTCGTGGTCGCATCGGCTTTGACTACTCGGGCGTAACCAGTTCCCTCGGCAGCAGCAACAATCTCGGACTCGTCATCCGCACCGACATTACCCGAATCTATGGCACCTACTGGAATCTGAGTGGCTACTGGCGTGGCCGGCTCAATTCGGCTTCGTCTGGGCAAGCCACCATGCAAGATCTAATCAACCGCACTTATCACCTGGGACTTACTTATGACAATCCTCAATCCAGCTGGGTGGCCGGGATCGGAAGGCTCTATCTGCCTTGGGCCAGTAGTCTCGACACGATCGATGGCGGATACTTCGGCAGGAGGATCAGCAACAACACAATCGTAGGTATCTTCGGTGGTTCAACGCCCGATCCGACCTCATGGAGCTACAACCCTAATCGCCGCCTCGGCGGAGCCTTCGTCAACTTCGAAGGCGGAAGTTTTGACGGGGTGCGATACACCAGCACATCCGGGATGGGGATTAGCACGCTAAAGTGGACGATCGACCGCCCATTTGTTTTTTTTGAGAATGGGGTCTCCTACAAGCGGCACCTGTCGGTCTACCATTCGCTCCAGGCCGATAGCCCTCGTGGTAACCCAGCTGTGCCGGCTCCCGGCGCGGGCATCAGTCGCAGCTTCTTGACCTTCCGCGTGCAGCCCACCGACCGTATCGAGTTCGACTTCAACCACACCTACTTCCGTGACATCCCCACATTCGATCCGCAACTGATCGGCACGGGCCTGCTCGACAAGTACCTCTTTCAGGGATTCAGTGCCGGCGCACGCGTGGAAGTGGCGAGAAAAATCTGGTTCTACACAAATCTGGGCCGCAGCAACCGCTCCGGCGACGCCAAGGCTTCCCTGAACCAGATGTACGGGGTCACGTTCGGTAGCCTTCCCTGGACCGGCATCCGCGCCGACTTCCGCTACTCGAAATTCGATGGTTCCTTCGGAGGGGGATCCTACAAAGCGCTTTCCCTTTCCCGCAGCTTCCATGAGAGCTTCCGTTGGGAAATGCTTGCCGGGAGCCAGTCCTTCGCATCAGCCGTCTCAAAGACCATGTCGGCACGCTTCCTGACTTGGAATTTCGAAGCGAACGTGGGGTCGAACTACTTCATCCAGGGCGGATATACCCTTAACCGCGGTGGCCTGCAGAACTACAACCAGTGGATGTTCACCTTCGGATACCGCTTCGACAACCGCCATTGGAACAGGGGACAATAATGCGGACACTCTTCTCTAAATGTCTCGTGTCTGCCGTCGCGGCCCCGCTCCTGCGAGGTGGTTTGCGGTCCGGGCGGCACTGCGCCCTTTATACCCGGACTGGAGCACGACGGCAAGACCTCGATTCGCGCGGGCTATGGCATCTTCCACGACCGGCCGTGCAGGTGCCGATGCTGATGGAACAAAATCAATCGGGCGGTCCGTTATCCTTTTCGGAACCTGCCGGCTTGGTCCGTTGCTGGTTTTCTCGTTCATTCTGTGCGCCAGGCTTGTTGCCTGAACCACCAGTTTCGCTCTCTCCGATAATTTCGCGCGGCTGTTCAGGGTTGCGGTCCTGCTGCACGCCGGTCGAGAAGCCCGGACGAATGAGCACCGAACGACCATCTGGGACCAACCCCTGCACTTCGACGACGCCTTCGAATACTTCCACGTAAGTGCGATTCTTCTTGGTAACTTCAACCGAAAAGCGCGTGCCACGCACGGTGATGACGGCAGAGGGAGTTCCCATCTTGAACGGAGGTGAGTTGCCCAGCCGTTTCTCTACCGTGGCGATGATCTTGCCAATCAGCAACTCCAGATAATCTCCCTTACCGGTTTGCGGGGACTTCAGCACGACCTGGCCATGTGACTTTATCAATACCTGTGAGCCATCCTGGAGGCTCAGCAACAGGCTACCTTTGGTTGTTTCGATCGTGCTCCCGGGATCGAGCACCAAGCCTCGTTGAGGGGAGAGAGGATCACCTTTCGGCGAGCGTAGGGTGATATCTCCCTTGAGGTCGGTAACGGTGGCGGAGCCAATTGGAAGGGAGGTCTGCGATGGCGAGGACTCCTGCAGCGCCGCACAAAGCAGCGCCAGAATCAACAGGGACGCTCCATGGCTGCGCAACCGCTTCATACGACTTCCTTCTCGGCAACAGCGGTTGCCACGTTAGCAGGAAGACGAATCTCAAAAGTCGTGCCGGTCGATCGGCTCTGGACAGTTATTTTCCCGCCATGCTTTTCGGCAATGCGCTTGACGAACGCCAGGCCCAGTCCCCACCCGGCAGCTGTTCGCTCCGCCTCAGGGGCTCGATAATAACGGTTGAAGATGTGCGGAATGTCCATTGGCCGAAATACCCGCGACCTTGATTCTCCACTGCGATCACCACTTCGTTTTCATCGCGCCGATAACTCACAATGATGTCAGTGCCCTGCGCGCCGTACTTGGTGGCATTGCTAACCAGATTCAGAATGGCTCCGCTGATGAGTGGCGCATCTCCGACGATCGCAACCATCTCCGGACTGCGGCGCAATATCAGCCGCATTCGGTTCTCAGCCGCCAGCGGTTCAAGAATCGAGAAAACCTGTTTGACCAGTTCGTTGGGATCGATCACGGAGGTCTGCAAGGGCTTGGCTCCTGCATCCACACGCAAGAGATCAAGGTAAGTATTGATCAGAGCCAGCAGGCGCTTTGATTCCCGCGCTATCGTTGCAGGAGCGGCGGCACAGGAAGGCGAGTTCGGATAGTGCAACATGAGTTCCGCAAATCCCTGGATCGCGGTTAGGGGAGTCCGCAGCTCGTGGGTGACGAAGCCCAGAGCTTCTGCGCGGGCGCGGTCACGTTCCTCACGTGTCCGGAGGCTTGTCATGGTTAGGATGGTTCCGCCGTCCGGTGAGATTTGAGTCGGTGGCAGCGGGACCAGACGAAGTGAGTACAGTTCCTCACCCCAATATGCCTCGCCTTCCCAAGCGGAGCCGGATGGGAACAACTCTGCGCCTTCCTGCGGTATTAAGCGAGCCCGAAGTTGGCGGAGCGTGAACGGTTCTGCCTCAGGGGGGGCTACAGCGGCAAAGAGAGAGTTCATGAGGAGAAGATTTCCCTTTTCATCGAATATCGCGACCGGATCCTTTGCCGATTCGAGCAAGGCGCGGTGTAACTCATAGAGGCCGCCCAGTTCTGATTGCAGGTCCTGGAGAACCTGCAATTTCCACGGAAGTCCACCCAGCTTACCGGGGGGCCGCGCTTTCTCGTGGGAGCCCAGTTCGGGGCGATCCAGCTCATGACCCCCGAGCCAAGAGCGCAAACCCAGGAGCTGCTGAGTTACGCTGCGCTCGACCGCTACGAAATCGGCCGTGTAGACAAGCAGGGGGGCGAAGATGATCGTCAGAGCGAGAGCCCCCACAGGAAGCATGGTGCTGGCGAGGATGAATGCGAGAAACGTTCCGGCATAGAGTCCGGCCGCCAAGGTGATCAGCGACGCAGATCCTTTCCAGCCTGCGGAAATCTGGAAGATCCGGATCGCAAGCACGCAACTTAGAAACAACAACAGGGCAGAGTACACCAGAGGAACTTCGTGCAGTTCACGCCCTGTCAAGATGCTATCGAGGATTTGGGCATGGATCTCTGCACCGGGAGTCGGGAGACCACTACTCAAAGGGGTTGCGACGCGGTCGCCGATTTCTACCGGGCCGAAGCCGATGATTACGGGCCTACCCCGCACCAGCCCCACTCCGGTGCGGTTCAGCACGGCTTGAGCGGAAATGGTTTGGAACCCGTCACGCCGGAAGGGAATGCGGATGAGCACGGGTGGGGCCGTGCTTACACCGGCCGTGTCTTGGCTTTCAGAAAGCTTCTGACCCGCAAGAAACTTGGAGAGCTGCCCCGTGTCGATGCCGCGGGCGAGCTCAATGGCAAATGCCCAGCGGAGTCCATCCAGGGTGAGTTCCTGGGACGGGAAACGCCGGCAAATGCTGTCTTCATCCAACACGGCCTGAGCATGTCCCACGCCAGCCGCGCGCGTGAACTCGGGCAGAGGCTCAACCCAACGTGGGCCGTCAGGAAAGCTTCCGATCTTGTCTACAATCACGGCTCGATGCGAGGCTTGGAAAGACTCGCTGAGCGCACGATCCGCTTCTGGGGATTGTGGTTCAGAGAGGAGAATGTCGAGCCCGATTACGCTGGCTCCGGATTTCGCTAGATTGCTCACCAGTTCGGCCAGGAGCGCGCGCGACCAGGGCCAGCGTCCATGGGTCCGCAAGCTCTCCTCATCAATCAGAACCAAAACAACCGGCGAACGTTGCTTGGGCACTGGCGCCAGCCGGAAGAATGTGTCACTCAGACGGACCTGAAACTCTCGAACCACTGGGACCAAGGAAAGCGCGGCCACGACGATCCACAGAACGGCGGCCCAGCCAAACGTCTGCCGCCAGCTCCTCTGCGGGCGCTGGGCGTTGCGATCTCGTGGCTTGGGGCCTAAAGTCATTTCTTGTCCGTCTTCTGCAGGTCAGTATTCTGCAGATCAATGCCGAGGCGCAGCGCTTTTTTATACAAGGTTTTCCGTTCAATCCCGAGGCGGCGCGCCGCTTCAGAGCGATTGCCATTTGTCTGTTTGAGCACCCTCAGGATGTGTTGCCGTTCCATTTCCTGCAATCGGTCGGGTGGTGCGACCGGGGCTTCAGCCGTCTTTCGTTCTTCCAAACTCCGCCGCGTCTCTTCTTCAATGTCGGCCAGGGTAATGCGTCCCGCGGGGGCGAAGATAGCCAGACGGTTGAAGGTATTTTCCAGCTCGCGAACATTTCCCGGCCAACTCATGCTCTGCAATCGGGTGATAGCCTCTGGCTCGATCGTGATCTCAAGGTTGTTCTTGGCATTAAACTGCTGAAGAAAATGCGCCAAGAGCAGGGGAATGTCCTCGCGGCGTTCCTCCAGCGAGGGCATCTTGATTTGCACCACGGCCAGCCGGTAATAAAGGTCCTCGCGAAACCGGCCTTGTTTGAGAAAACTGGACATATCACGGTTGGAGGCGGCGAGAATGCGTACGTCGACCGGTATGTACTTGTTGGAGCCGACCCGCCGGACTTGCTGCTCCTGAATTACACGCAGCAATTTCACCTGGAACGAAAGCGTGGTCTCGGTGATTTCGTCCAAAAACAACGTGCCACCGTCGGTGGCTTCGACCAATCCTTTGTGCACAGTTCCGGCACCGGTAAAGGCGCCCTTCTCATGTCCGAATAGCTCACTTTCGAGGATCGTTTCGGTGAAAGAACCGCAGTTTACAGGTGTGAACGGCTTGTCCGCTCTTTTCGAATGGTTGTGGATGGCACGGGCGACTAGTTCTTTGCCTGTGCCGCTGGCGCCTGTGATCAGCACGTTGACGTTGCTGCCCGCGACGCGGCCGATGGCCTTGTAAATCTCCAGCATTTTGGCGCTCTTACCAATAATGGAGGAGTTCTGAATCTCGCTCGTGTCTGATGCCGCTTGGCGGCTTTGCGAGCGATAGGCATCAGCGCGCGTGGCAATGGCGCGAAGCTGATCAACGCTAATCGGCTTATTGACGTAATCCACAGCGCCTTCACTCAGCGACCTGGCCGCGGTCTCGACGCTTACGCGCGCTGTCATCACCACTACATAGAGGTTGGGCTGCGACGCGCGCAGGCTCTGCAACAGGTCAATGCCGTTCGAAAGACCGAGATAGACATCGAGCATTGCCAGATCGGCTGGATTGGCGACGAGATACCGTTCTGCGTCTTCCGCCCTTGTGAAGGTTTGACACCGGTGCCCCTCGGCCGTAAATGCGGCCTTCAAGAAGGCACACGTATCTGCTTCGTCATCGACCACGACGACTTTCAATGGACGCATGGATGATTCTCGTAGGTTAGCTGGTTGCACTGCCCCCAATAGCAACCTCCCGAGTGGCAATTCAAATGCCATCCGCGTAGTGCGGCCGATAATCGGCTTCATTGTTCCTTGGGAGAAAGGCTACAGGCCCGAGGAGCACGCCCTGGACCAGTTTGCCCTTACACCCATTTTAGTACGGTGACCGGAATCACACGAGAGGGGGTGCTCAATGGGTGATACGTACGTCCGTCACCTCATGCACTTCCGATCTCGTTTGTGCTTCTGCGGGAATGATTATCCTGCACGGAAGCGTTAGGAGACATTCGAAGCCGGACCATGCAAAAGGAACGCCGATTGCTAACAGGAAGCGTTCGCCATCCTATGCGACGCGTGTTTCTTGCATCGGCAGCCTTGTTGTTTCTGGCCACCGGGCTCGCCGCCGCGCAAATTTCGCCCGGGCCGCTTTCACGACCTCATCAGTCCCTCGATAGCGCCACTCAGTGCACCACTTGCCATAAGCTGGGAGGCGGCGAGCCGGTCTTCAAATGCCTGGACTGCCACACCGAAATTGCCCAACGGCTGGCGTCTCATCGTGGGTTGCACGCTTCCTATGGAATCAAAACCGGATCGAGTCAGGAGTGCGCGCGCTGCCACTCGGAGCACAACGGGCGGGATTTCGCCCTCATCAAATGGGATCCGAAAACCTTCGACCACAAGCAGACCGGCTACGTGCTCGAGGGCAAGCATGTCGGCCTCACTTGTAACCGCTGCCACAGCCCGGAACACATTGAGCCCGCCGAGCGGCAGACGATCAAAATTCGGGATCTCAGCCGGACTTTCCTGGGCGTTGCTGCCACTTGCGCGCCGTGTCACAAGGACCCGCACGAGAATCGGCTTGGTCCGAATTGTCTGCAGTGCCACAACAATGATGACTGGAAGAATGTTACGCAGCAGTTCGACCACTCCAAGACGCGGTATCCGTTGACGGGCTTACACGCCCAGGTGACTTGCGTGAAGTGCCACACTCCCGGTCCGGACAACCAGCCACGTTATATCGGGCTGCCCTTCGGCAAATGCACGGATTGTCACAGCGATCCGCATCGTGGCAGTTTCGCGCAACAAACCTGCCAGTCGTGCCATAACACAAGCGGTTGGAAGCGAGTTTCCACAGGGGCACTCAGCCAGAGTTTCGATCACGCGAAAACGAAATACCCGCTGGTCGGAAAACATCAAACTGTCGAATGCGTGGCCTGCCATCGTAACGGTGATTTCAAGCAGCCGCTTGCCTTCCAAAAATGTATGGATTGTCACCAGGACGAGCACCAGGGCCAATTCGCCAAGCGTGCTGGCGGCGCGGAATGCAGCGGCTGTCACAATCTGGAGGGGTTCAAGCCCTCGACCTTCGGATTAAAAGAGCATGCGTCGACTGCGTATCCGTTGCAAGGCAAACATGCCAGCCTGCAGTGCGATCAGTGCCACGTTCCCCACGGTAAAGAGACGCTTTACAAGATCAAGCTCGGGCTCTGCCTCGATTGCCATAAGGACGAGCATCAGGCGCAATTCGCCGCTGCGCCTTATCTGAATCGCTGCGAGCAATGCCACACGCTGGATGGTTACAAGCCCTCAACGTTCGGCCTGGCACGGCACAAACAAACGCAATTTGTTCTGACCGGCGCACATCTGGCCGTGACCTGCCAGGACTGTCACAAGCCGGGCCCGAAGGCGTCAGCCGACATTAAGCCTGCGGTGCTGTACCACTTTCAGGATCTCTCCTGCACTACGTGCCACGAGGATCCTCACCGCGGACAGTTCCGCGAACGCATGCAGAGCCAAAATCAATGGGAAGGCCACCGGTTGCGAGGCATGTCACTCGACGAAATCCTGGAAAGAGCTGTCTCGCTTCGACCATTCACAGACGTCGTTCCCATTAGTCGGGGCGCACCGCGCGGTGGCCTGCATTGACTGCCACAAGCCGCCAAATCTGGAGACCAAGCTGATGAACGTGGATTTCCACGCTGCGCCCAAGCAATGCGAGGAGTGTCATGCCGACATCCACGGTGCGCAATTCGCGCGAGCTGGCGGTGTTACGGGTTGCGCGGACTGTCACAACAGCGCACGCTGGAAGCCATCACTGTTCGATCACGACAAGCGAACCGAGTTTTCACTTCAGGGAGCACATCGCAATGTGGGTTGCGGCGAGTGTCACAAACTGACCCATGTAATAAATGGCAAGGCAGTACTTTTTTACAAGCCGACGCCCAAGGAATGCGTTGCCTGTCACGGGGCGAATGTTCCAGTAGCCAAGCCGGACAAGTAGTAACTGCGGAACAATCGGACACGGGGGTGTGTCCGATTGACCCAGACAGGTAACCTCCAAGTTGGATGTAGCGGCGGCATTTGTGCGGAATCCTCCGCTGGAGCACGCGGAACTGGCCCCTCTGTAACTTGTCCCACGCGAAAGTACATTTACTCTAGTCAATGGGCGGCAAATTGCTGGGGCGAACGGCAAATGCGCCCCTTTGTCTGTGAGGTCCACGGGTGAAATCGCGCGCGGGTGACTTCAAACAATCGCACCCGGTTCGCGACGATGAATTTTGAGGCTCCGCTGGGGCGGCACTATTTCCTGCAGGGAGGCTACACCATCAATCGAGGCGCCTCGCTGAACTACGACCAGTGGATGTTCACCATGGGCTACCGGTTCGATTCGAGGCGAAAACAACAATGACCTCGACTCTGCATTGCGAAAACTGGATGCGGCGATGCCTATTGGCTGTCCTGGCAAGCGTGTGTCTTTGCATCTCCTCGGCTCGCGCAGAGGATAAGCTGGACGACCTGCTCGCCAGGACTGGCACTCAAGTATCAAGCTTGTTGGAACAGTTCTCTGACGTCAAGTGCACGGAGCAAGTGCGCCAGCAAAAACTGGCGCCAAATGGAAAAGTGGAGCGCGATGCCCAATCCACCTACGATTACCTGGTGATTCTGACCAACGCCGGCGGGGAATTGAGTGTCAATGAATCCCGGCTTGCCCTGCACGAAGTAAAAGCGGACAAAAAGAACACGTCGCTGCTCGTAACCAACGGGTTCGCCACTTTGTTCCTAGTTTTCCATCCCTACTACGCCGGAAGCTTTGAATTCAGTGCGCAAGAACCGGATGCGATCGGCGGGCGCAAAGTCGAAAAAGTCAACTTCCAGTACATTCGCGGCCGGCGTTCGCCCGCGGTGCTGGCGCTGAGAGGGCGGGAATATCCACTGCCGCTCTCAGGTACAGCATGGATCGACCCGGAGACCGGTGCGATTGCCCGGATTACCGCCGACATTGGCAATCGAATGGAAGACGTAGGTTTGAAAACAATGCACTCTGAGGTGAATTACGCGCCGGTCATGTTTCGGGGTGTCAAAGCGCCCTACTGGTTCCCCGCGCAAGCCGAAGTCGAAGTGGAAACTGAGCGCCAGCACTGGCGCAATACGCACGTGTTTACCGATTACAAGCGCTTTTCGGTGAGCACGGAGGAGCAGGTGGCAAATCAATGAGCACGAATGCAGCTGTGGCAACAACTGGTGTGGCGACTATCTCGAGAAGCGAAGGTCGCGCGCATCACGTTCGACTAGTGTGTGGGTATGTACTGGCCGGGGCGCTGATCGCAGGTCTCGCCGTCTACGGTTTCGACTACTACACACTCGGCAGCGTGGACCGACCATTTTCAGCCAAACACGCCCTGCTCAAGCCGAGCGGCAAAATTGGGGTGAAGCTCGGCTTCCTGGGTGTTGCCATGTTCCTGGCTATTTTCCTCTATCCCTTGCGCAAGCATTGGGCCTGGCTTTCGCGTCAGGGTTCCTCCCGGCACTGGCTGGATTTTCATGTTCTGCTGGGCCTTTCCGCGCCGTTCGTGATTGCCTTTCACTCGGCCTGGAAATTTCATGGATTCGCCGGCATCGCGTTCTGGATCATGCTGGCAGTGTCGGTCAGTGGAGTGGTGGGCCGGTATCTCTACGCGCAGATTCCCC
The DNA here is from genome assembly GCA_963759395.1 of uncultured Acidobacteriota bacterium. Taxonomy (GTDB): domain Bacteria; phylum Acidobacteriota; class Terriglobia; order Terriglobales; family Acidobacteriaceae; genus CAVWZH01. The sequence continues at coordinate 170,673 of CAVWZH010000013.1, forward strand.
GCAACCTGAATGCCGCGGAGATATCGCTGAAGGAGTTACAAGAGCTGCGCGAGCGGCTTGCCCAACAATTGGTGGAACAAAGACTGTTGCCGCAGGCAGATTTGAATTCACTGCTGCGATTACCGAGCGCAGAGCGCGTGAATCAACTGCCCATCGTTGTGGCCCTGATTTATATGATGAGCCTGGACGTTGCGCGGGTGTTCCGCGTGGCCGCACTCCGCCGGAAAACGCTGGGTTGGGCAGAGCAACTTTCCACCCTGGGCGGCTTTCGCCCGACAAGCCACCAATCGGTTGAGCAAGCCATTTCGACTGCTCGGGACGAGGCCACGCTTTCCAAGCGCATCTTATTTCTCTCCCGCTCGCAGCAGGTCTTTCATCTATGGCATGTGGTGCACAAGCCCTTCAGCTATACCTTTGCAGTTTTGGCGGTGGCCCACATTGTGGTTGTCGGCATGATGGGCTACTTGTGAGGACGAAATGGATACGCTGATTGCTCTCGCTGTTGCGGCTGTGATCACAGCGTTCTTCGTACGCGGGTATTTGAAGGGCCTGAAGGATCGGGACGCGCGGGCTCGCGAAGCAGCAGAAAAGGGCAAACTCTTTTCTGGTGGCCCCAGGTCACAGCATCCGCATATCGACACGGCGCAATGCATCGGTTGCGCAACCTGCACTACCGTCTGCCCGGAAGGCGATGTCCTGGCCATGTTGGCGGGCAAAGCCGCCATCGTAAACGGATACAAGTGCATCGGTCACAGCTTGTGTGCCGAGGCTTGTCCGGTCGGCGCCATCACCATGGTGATGGCCAGCCCCAGCATGGGCGCCGACATGCCATATCTGACCCTCGAATGCGAGACCAGCATTCCGAATTTGTTCATCGTGGGAGAACTGGGCGGGTTAGCGCTGATCAAGAATGCCGTCAATCAGGGACGTGACTTGCATTGATACGATCGTAAGCAGGAACCGAGCGAATGCAAGCGCCGCCGGAGTTCACGACGTTTTGATTGTGGGTGCTGGGCCGGCGGGAATTAGCGCTTCATTGCGCGCCATTGAGCACAAGCTCAACTACATCACCTTAGAGCAAGACGAGGTCGGAGGGACGGTCGCGAAGTATCCCCGGCAGAAACTGGTGATGACTAGCCCGGTGGAATTCCCCATGTACGGGAAATTCAAGAAAACCGAGCTTTCTAAAGAACACTTACTGGCTTTCTGGGACATGGTGCTGAATCGATCTGATTTCAACGTGCGCACCGGAGAGCGGGTCCAAGACATTCGCCGCGAACCGGACGGCACGTTCACAGTCGCGACCGTTAACAACCAGTATCGGGCTCGTGCCGTCGTGCTTGCGCTCGGGCGGACGGGCACGCCTCGCAAGCTGGCAGTCAAGGGAGAAGAACTTCCCAAAGTGATGTACCGTCTAATTGAGGCAGATCACTATGTGAATAAGCGAATCCTGGTGGTGGGTGGAGGAGATAGCGCGGTCGAAGCTGCCATGGGACTTGCCCACCAGAGTGGGAACCAGGTTACGCTCTCCTACCGGCAAGAGCGCTTCAGCCGTATCAAAGAGCGAAACGCCAAGCGGATCGAAGACTGCATGCGCTCGGGGAAGGTCAAGGTAGTCTTCAACTCAGCCCCGGTCGAATTCAGAGCAGACAGCGTGGTGCTCGAGGTCGACGGTGAGACGCGCGAGTTGCCCAACGATTTCGTTTGGATCTTCGCTGGCGGCACGCCTCCCTACGATTTTCTTAAGAAGATCGGAGTCCGCTTTGGCATGCACGACCAGACTTCGGAGGCGAGCAACGCAGCAAAACAGGCGAGCTTATCGTTGAAGGAGTTAGCGGGGACTCGAGCTGCTTTCCAGTGACGGATTCTTGAGATGATCGATTGCGCCGCGATTCATCATCGAGGCAGCCTCGTTGCAGGCCTGGGTCGCGGAATTTCTAGCTTGCCATTATGGCGCTCGCAGAGACGAGAATTACGGCCACTGGTCGATCTCCCCGACCGTCAAAGTAGCGTGCAGTGGGCGTTGGCCGTTGGTTTGGGAAAACGATTGCTTCTGCGCTTCGGTGTGATATTACGCTAATTGACCCGAGTCCCAAACTAACAGTCATCGGTCGTACAACTTTTGGTCCTGCTAAACTCGTCAAAGCAACTATGTCCACAAGGTCACGCCCGGGACTCACTTTTCGTGAGTTGATGGCTGCCTGGGGCGGCGTGCTTCGCGGCGTGGCCCCGATGCTTTCCATCGAGATTACGCGCGAGTGCCCTCTGAGCTGCCCGGGATGTTATGCCTATGGTGACACTCACCTGGGAAGAGGACGCACGCTACGCGAACTCTCGGATCTGCGCGGCGATGCGCTGGTATCAGGCGTGCTGGGCTTGGTTGCAAAACATCGCGCCCTGCACCTATCGCTGGTCGGCGGCGAACCTCTTATCAGATATCGCGAACTCAGCCGCATCTCGCCCGAACTGAGCAGCCCCGAGTCTTCACGCTGGTTGTCACCAGCGGAGTAATCCCGATCCCTAAGGAATGGATCGGGTTGCAGCGTAGCCGGGTAGCTGTGTCTGTGGACGGACTGCCCGAGCATCATGATGAACGCCGCAAACCCGCGACTTACGCCCGCATCCTGGAGAATATCCGCGACCGCGAAGTCAATCTCCATTGGACCATTACCCGGCCCATGTTGGAGCGGACCGTTCCAGGCCTTTTATGTCTACCCCAGCGGGTGGAGGCATGACGACAAGCTTGTACACGTTAAAGTTGGCAGCGGAGACGTGCAGAAACACTTCGGCAACGGAGCGGACATGAGGAGCCGGACGCCAAGTGTACTTTCAAGCAGGGACGGCTTCGGCGAGGCGCAAAAACTTGTCTTCCTGAATCATGACTTCCGCCAATACCTCAGAGCGATACCCTTGTCACCGGGCCGCGATCCGAGCCGTTGTATCTAATCGTCTTAATGATTTTCCATGGGTCGCAAGTCGTGGTTCCCAGCAGTGCGAGGAACTTTCTGGTTCCATTCGATCCCTAGCGCGAGGTCGCTGGCTGTGCAGGCGCCAACACTGACGCTGGCGAATCTGGGATAAGTACTCTCTTCACCGATTCAGGAATTTCATTCGCATGCGCGAGCAATTCGCTAACCTGCCATAGCTGGGTCTCGCTTAGCCTGCTCTTAAAGGAAGGCATCCCCGAAAGACGGATTCCGTTGGCTGCCTTCCAGTACGTCTCCGATGCCGGGTCATCGGTCACACCCTTGCCACGGAACAATTGTGGCGGTTTCGGAAACATTGTTGTCGCGTAGCCAACAGGTGGCTGGCCTGGAAGTCCGTGACACAAGGCACAGTGCTGCTTGTATATGTCTGCACCAGCAAGAAAATTAGGTTCGTCCGCAGGCACGGAACTTGCGGGAATATGTTGCTTCTCGATATGGGCGTCCAAGGCCATATTCGCTAGCTTCTTCTCAAACGGCATCGGCGGATCAGCCGTTGCCACCGGCGCCAGTCCCGACCAAAAATAAAAGAAAACACAACCCAGTAAAATCGCGATGGCCAAAATGAAACCGCCAAGGATACCCTTTATCACTTGTGTGCGCTCCTGTCGTTGATCAGAAATTAAAGCGATACCCCAAAATCATCTTGGCAATCAGGTGGTCGGTCGCGCCCGTAAGCCCTACCCCGAGTCCGAGATTGATCTCCCATTGTGGAGCTATATTCAAATCAATAGAAGGGAAGATCTGGTGTTGCTGTTATGAGACCGCATCGAAGCCCGTCACCGGGCCGACCGAACCGTAATATTCCAAGCCTCCAGCGACTTTCGGCGTGAAATCGTAACTGAATTTGAAGTTTGGGGAAAAGACAACGCCCTGGTTCACGCTCTCGCCGTGGAAAGACCGGTGTAGCGTGGGGTTCAGCGACCAATACCATCGGCCGACCTTCTGATCCACAATCGGACGGATTTCCCAGGTCCATGTGTCCACGGAATATTGCCGCCTCTGATATCCGATTTCATTCGAGATACTCACACCCACGGGCCAGTGCCATTTCTGTGGGACCGCGACGCGCGGTCGGATATGATCCCCGACCCACTGCCAGCCCTGGCCCTCGGTTATGGAAGTGAAGATGTAAAAGCCGCACTCGAACCAGTCATTAAACCCATGAGTGATCTCGACCGTCTCATGCCCGGCGTGGTTGGTGGGATAAACACCATCTACGGTTGTCTTCGAGCCGTCGATTGTGAAGTTGCTGTGCAGTTCGACCATAGTGTGTCGGGGGATCGACAAGGTCGGAACCGTACACTTGGATTTCGTAGTTGTTTTGAGCGTGTGTGAAGGGCGCAGCCAAAGTGAGGGTCAGAAATGCGGTCCCGAGAAGGCAACGTCCCATGAGGAAGATTAAGCAGCTTCATAATGAATTCTGCGTGGCGGACAAATGACAAGTTGTTCATCTTCCCCCCACGAGGCGCTACAAGTTGTATCAACCTACTCGGAAGTTACGCGGGGCTGATACATCCTCTTTATCGGTCACGGCATCTCTGAAAAATGAACTTATTTTTCAGTCGTCCAACTCAAAAAGGAAGCTCAATGAATCCGAAGGTCGCCCTGGCGGGAATGCTAGTGCTTTCTCTGCTGATCCCAGATCTCGTGTGCGCGCAGGACACAGGCACGACTCTTTCGGGCACCGTCACGGATCCTTCGGGAAAAACGGTGACCGACGCGAAAGTCTCCGTTAAGAATCTGACTACCAGTCAGGCGACGGAAACCCAAACAGATTCGGCTGGGGTTTACAACGTCCCCAACCTCGTGCCGGGAGATTACGAGGTTTCCGTCTCAGTAGAGGGAGTCGACGCGAAGGAGTTGAAGGTGACGCTGGCAGCAGGAGCCAGGCAAACGATGGACCTGAGTTTGAGCGCCGGTTCTGCTCAGCAGCCGGCCCCAGCCAACAACCCGGCGGCTGCGCCTGCGGAAAGTCTGCCCAACGCCCCTTCCAGCACTACGACCGCACCTTCGGTCCAGGATCTGGGTTTTCCTCCGGATCAGACTCAGGGGAATGCGAAAGAACAGGCCCTGCTGGATAAGCGAACCCACATGCTGAAGATCCATCAGCGGATGGGGCTGATCACAGCCATACCATTGCTGGCCACGCTGGCGACCTCTGTTAATGCCGGCGGCAAGAGCACGAGCACAACCGATCGGAACGTCCACCTTGCTCTCGGCGCTGTGACGGGAGACTTATATTTCATTACGGCCTACTATGCCATTCGCGCGCCTCGTGTGCCCGGAACCGAAACTCGCGGACCCATCCGCGTACACAAAGCTCTGGCCTGGATTCACGGCCCGGGAATGATTCTGACTCCTATCCTTGGGGCGATGGCTTACAACCAAAAAAGCAACGGCGAAAAAGTCCACGGAATCGCCTCTGCACATGGGCCGGTAGCCATCGTTACTGCGGGAGCCTTCGGGGCCGCGCTTGTGGCCGTTTCGTTCAAGTTCTGACCGGGTTTATGAAGAAAATCCTTGTGACCGTTTGTCTCGTGGTGCTTCCGCAGCTTGCGTTAGCGGATGACCAATGGGTTCTGGAACAAAGCACTCTCACCTACTCCGTGTCACACCCACTACACCAGAGTGAGGGCGTCAGTCATGCCGCGCGAGGCAAGGGAGTTTGTCACGCCGGACAATGCGATTTTCTGATCGCCGTACCCGTGAAATCGTTCGACTCGGGCGACAGTAACCGAGATCTTCACATGCTTCAAGTCACACGCGGCGCCCAGTTTCCCATGGTCACGGTGCGCACTCGATTGCCCGAGACCGCCGCTACGTCGTCCACGGTTCATGCCGATCTGGAGATTCAATTCGCCGGCCAAACTGCGCAGTTTAAGCAGGTTCCGCTGCAACTGGTGATGCAAGGCAAGGAAGCCCGGATCTCCGGAACAATTCCTTCAAAGCTCTCCGATTTCAATATCGAACCGCCGACACTTTTGACACTTCCTGTCAAGAATGAAATTCCGGTGCGTCTCGAAATGACCTGGCGTCCGCAGTGAATTACCGATCGACCTCAAGCATTGGACCCACCGCCCAGAACGACAAACTTGCCGGGCGCCCATCGGCGCAGGTCATCGCCTTACAGCCCTGGTGGAGCACGACCAATACGAATCAGTTTTTGCGCACGCGCTGACAAGCAACATTTCGCGCCAGAGGGCTAGAATGATGGTGCGAGAGCGGGTCTGAAACATGGGGCGACTTCAGCGGCTCTTCACTGTGGTACTTTTGGCCGCGGTCTGCCTAGCTGGCAGACGGTACCCTCGCGCTTGCCTCCGATGAGGATTCCATCCAGCGGGTTCTGGCTGCCGGACAGCAAGCGATGCTGGAGCGCCATTACGGACAAGCAGTCCACGTCCTGCGAAACGGACTCAGAGATCACCCCGAGGACAATCGGCTTCGCTTGGAACTCGGACGCGCTTACCTCTCCAGTGGGTCAGACGGCCGAGCCATCCGGCTCTTTCGCGAGATTCTCAGGACTGAGCCTGACAATCGGCTGGCCAAATTGGAGTTGGCGCGGGCTCTCGGGTACGGCCAGCAGTATGGAAGTTCCAACGAGATCTACAAGGAACTACTGAAGGCGAACGAGGCGGATGAAACGGCAGCGATAGGACTTGCGAGCAATCTCTTGCATCAGCAACGATCGTCGGAGGCCCGGGTCGTCGTAGACAGTGCCCTGACATTTCATCCGACCAGCCTGCGCTTGCAGGAGTACAAAGACAGAATTGAGAGCGGCCACTTGGGCGGCGAGGAACGTGAACTGGTGCCTTCGCGGAACCTGGTGGAAATGGACGCCGACTATGTCAACGATTCCTCCAAGAATCATTCCTGGCGGTCATTACAGCGCCTCGATTTCGGCATAAGGCCCGGCCTGACGAATCGCTTGCTGTTCGAGCAGCAGTTTCAACATGGCTTTGACGATTCTTTTGAAGTGGTCGAGACTTTCAATGAGGAGCTTCGGTGGAGGCTTCGCGAGTCACTTTTGTTTTCTGCCGGAGGAGGTGCGGTACGGTTTGACAACGCAGATGTGCATGCGATTTACGACACGTCTCTGGCGTTCCAACCGATGCGGCATCTAGTGCTGGGGGCTGCCTTTTCGCGCGTTCCTGTCATCCCAGACGCGGAGGCTTCGGAGCACAGACTGACAGCACAGGGTTGGGAGGCTTTCTCCATCTGGACGCCCGCGCGTTGGCAGATCAATACGCACGGGTCACGGGAGCACTACTCCGACGGGAATATTGGCAACCGCCAGAGCGCGGAAGTGATCCGGGAGTGGGGAGCACCTCGGCTGGCTTTTGCAGCGGGCTACCGCTATCAGCACTACAGTTTCGCCCAGGAATTGGCCCACGGCTACTTCAGTCCGAACAGTTATCAGAGTCATTTGGCGATGGCTAGTGTTCGCTTTCGTCCTGGGAGGAGGTATCGAGGAGAGTTCCTCGCGCGCAGCGGGCTTGAATCACCGTCGGCGGGTAGCGATTTTCGCACCGCTTGGGAAATTCACGCCCGCAATGAGGTCCTGCTGGGACACTGGACGTTGGATCTGGACTACTCGAAATATCATCTGGTGCAAGAGACAGGGGCGTTACGCGCCGACGCAGGGCGATTCGCATTCACATATCACTTCTAACTCAAATTCGAATTTGGCGTGCTACGTGCTAATGACATCTCTTTCGTGAAGAGTCATGCCCATAAGAATCCTGGTCGTTGACGACGATAAGGCCACACGCCAGTGGCTATGTTCGGTGCTGGACGCAGAAGGCTACGCGTGTGATGTCGCACGCAACACGCAAGAAGCAGAAGATCTTTTGCACCGCACCGAGGTTCAATTGGCGCTGCTCGACATCTACCTCGGAGAAGCAAACGGAGTGGAATTCCTGCGGCGTATTCGGGCGATACAGCCGGACTGCGATTGCGTGATGATGACCGCCCACGCCAGCGTGGAGACGATGGCCCAGTCGGTGAAGGATGGCGCGGTCGAATATCTGGGAAAGCCGCTGCGCATTGATGATCTGCTAGGGCTTGTCCGCCGCCTGGAAAGTCGCCGCCAGAGCCGTTCGAAAGGTGACTCCGTTACGGGGGAACCTGAGCCCGAAGGCCTCGCCGGCACGGCAATCATAGGCCGCAGCCCGAAGATGCTGGAGGTGTATCGTTCCATCGTGCGGGTGGCGCCGACCGACGCCACGGTTCTGATCGTCGGGCCCAGTGGGTCGGGGAAGGAACGCGTGGCGCGCGCCATCCATGCCCATAGCACGCGCGCAAATAAACCGATGACCGCCATCAACTGTGGAGCGCTGGCTGAAAGCGTGCTGGAAAGCGAACTCTTCGGCCATGAAAAGGGAGCGTTCACCGGCGCTGACAGCGCGCGCCGCGGCCTGTTCGAGAGCTCGAATGGCGGCACTATTTTTCTCGACGAGATCTCGGAAACGACGCCCGGATTCCAAGTCAAGCTGCTGCGAGTATTGCAGGAGAGGCAGGTGCGCCGACTGGGATCGAATACCTATATGCCCGTGGATGTTCGAATTCTCGCCGCCACGAACGCCGACATTGGCGAGCGCATCCGTGCCAAACAGTTTCGCGAGGATCTGTACTACCGTCTCAGCGTGATGACGATCCACTTGCCCGCCCTGGAAGAGCGCCGGGAAGATATTCCGCTGTTGGTGCGCCACTTCTTGACGAGCTTTAACGAGCGCAACGCACGCCAAATCACCGTGAATGAAGAGGCGACCGGATTGCTGACGCACATGGCGTGGCCGGGAAACGTGCGCGAGTTGGAGAACCTGATCGAGCGGGCCGCCATTTTGTCTACGACTGGACAAATTTCTGCGGAAGACGTTGAGCGAGCAAGCGGCGCAGGAGCGCTAAGCAGCGCGAAGGTAGAGGAACCAGCCACGACCCTCAAGGGAGTAGAACGGCAGCAGATCATCCGCGCCTTGCGCGAAGCGCAAGGCAACCGCTCGCTTGCCGCAAGAAAGCTTGGCGTTGAACGCAAGACGCTTTACAAAAAAGCCCGGCGGTTGGGAATTGATCTGGACGCTCCAGACAAATGAAAGCACAGTCTGTGAATGGCGAGCGATCTCGAAAGCGGGTCAAATCCTGGCTCCTTCTGAATCTCTTGTTGTTGAGTCTGGTGGCTGCGCTCAGCATAACCTACCCCGTCGAAGAACTCAGCCGCCGGCTCGGCGATATTTACTTCCGCCTTCGCAGACCTCTCCCCACTTCCAGTTCTGTCGCGCTTGTTCTGATCGACGATCTCAGCCTCAGCCGCTATGGGAGATGGCCGTGGCCGAGGTCGCTGCTGGCACGACTGGTTCGTGCCACCGCCGCGCAGCACCCCGGGGCAATCGGTCTCGACATACTGCTTTCCGAAGCGGAAGATGCCCAGGACGACACCGATCTCGGGAAGGCCTTTCGAGAGGCGGGCAACGTCGTGTTGGCGGCGAAGCTGAGCGCTTCGGCGCAACGGCTGTGGGCAGATCCCTTGCCCCTGTTTCTCGCCAACATCGCCGGAGTTGGACACGTGCAGGCGGTGGAAGACGCGGACGGCATCTGCCGCAGCGTGCCGGTGCGGGAATTAAGTGCGGAAGGTCCGCGTTGGGCTTTTGCTTTGGAGGTTTCACGTGTCTTTAGGCACGTGGCGGTGGATCAAAATTCTGGCGGACTTTGGCTGGGTAAAGATCGTGTTTGGGTAGATGGCAGCATGCGCCGCGCGGGAGCGGCTGGGTGGGAATCCTACTCGCCAGAGTTTCTGACTATCAATTTTCACGAGCAGTATCTACCAGGTCAACAGATTCCGCCATTCGTCGTGATTTCTGCTGCCGAGTTATTGGATGGAAAGCAGGAGCCCGCACTGTGGAGGAAGGCCGTGCTCATTGGCTTCGGTGCCACTGAGCTTAGCGATCGGTTGCCAACCCCGGTGAGCGGCCAGATGCCGATGCCGGGAGCAGAGGTTCACGCCAACCTCGTGGACGGGCTGTTGAGAGGCCAGGGTCTACGGCACGTCAGCGTGCTCCTACAAGTTCTTTTCATTGTAGCCTTTTCTCTAATTTCCACCTGGCTGGTTCTGCACTGGCCGGGATGGGATGGAGTGCTGCTTCAAACGACCCTTCTCATCACCAGTTACGGGGCGGGCTATTGGCTCTTTGCGCACGCTCATCGCCTCATCGCATTTGGCCCAGTTCTCTGCGTCGGACTTTTGGCGGTACCGCTGGCGCAATTGGAGAATCTGGTGGTCGTGAACCGGGGGCTGACTCGCGGGCTTCGGCAACTGCGGCAGACACTCCGAACCGGGCAAGCGCCGGTGGAGCTTGCCGGCCTGCGTCCCAACGAGGTCTCACCCGAAGCCACCGGCGATCTGCAATGGCGCGTGGATTTGATCAACCAACTGCAGTCCGAACTCGGCTCGCTTTATACCTTCCGACAACATCTGCTGGAGTCCATGCAGGAGGGTTTGGCGGTGTTCGCAGCCGACGGGAAAACTCTGTTTCGCAACCGTTTCTGGGAGGCTTTTTGCCGCAAGCAAGGGTGGAACCCTGAGGCTGACCTAGTCGAATTCGGCCGTCTCCTTGGCCATCCGAACTGGGCGAACGTCCAAGATCGACTAAGCGGCGAGGGACTTCCACCGGAAAGCGAAGTGTACCTGGGCGGAGGCTTTTGGCAGATACGAAGCACGCGCCTTTCCTCGAACGCCGACAACGAGGCTTCGCAGTGGATGGTCGTCCTCACCGATCTGACTTCCAGGCTAGAACGAGACCAGGCGCGAGCCGAAGCCCTGCGCTTTGTGACCCACGAACTGCGCACGCCCCTGGTTTCGATCCAGGGCTTCGCCGAATTCCTGCTGCGGTATCCGAAAGCGACTGACTCGGCTGCGGTGGCAACTATTTTCCGCGAGTCCCAGCGACTGGTTTCACTGATCAACACTTACCTCGACGTGTTGCGCTTCGACGCAGGAGCGCGCTCTTTGCGAAGGGAGCCGATACTTATTCCGCAGATGATCGCGCAGCTCCAGCGAGTGATGTCACCGATTGCCGAAGCAGCAGAGATCCGGATTCAAGTCCACACAGATTCCGATTTGCCTGTGCTGGAAGGCGATGCTCCGATGCTGAGTGGGGTAATCCTTAATCTGTTGAACAACGCGGTAAAGTACAGTCCAACAGGAAGCGAAGTTAATCTGCGGGTGACCGGAACAGAGGCGAACGTGATCTTCGAAGTCTGCAATCCCGGTTCACCCATTGCACCGGAGGATCTCACTCACCTCTTTGAACCCTTCTACCGCGCTGGGGCAGCGGGCGAGTCCACTCCCGGATGGGGATTGGGGCTTACGTTTGTGAAGCGCGTCGTCGAGGAGCATCACGGCACTATCGAAGCCTCCAGCGATGAAAGCGGAATCCGCGTGCGCGTGATCTTACCCGCCGTACACGTCTTGCCTGGTGATCATCGCGCTGACTCGCTCCCGCACGACCGAGAGTTGGGGCGCGAGGATACTGGGGGTGGGTCCCGATGACCCAACCGCCCCAACAGTTTTGCGGAAGACAACGAACCTATACAGCGGTTGGGTATGGCCCTTCATGTGCTTTTCCCTTGGGCGTGAGTCAGCCTCGATCTGGCTCTCAAACTCGAACCCCTAGGAGAAATTCACATGAAAAGCTCTCTCCCACTGGCGTCCGCGAGGATCATGTACATCGTTGCGCTTGCCCTCGCTGCCAGCACGTTCAGCTTCGCTGCCAGCGGTGCCTGGTCGACAACAGGGACCATGCGCTCCGCCCGCGACGGTCACACCGCCACAATTCTTACCAACGGAAAAATTCTAGCCGCCGGAGGAACTAACAACGGCGTCGCTCTCACCTCAGCCGAACTTTACAATCCCGCGTCCGGGACCTGGGCTTCCACCGGAAGCATGAACGTGGCGCGCAGCCATGCTCGGGCCATACTGCTTTCCAATGGATCGGCCCTGGTCATGGGTGGTTGTGTCAACGATTGCTTGAGCGCCACCACCAACAGTGCGGAACTCTACAATCCCAACACTGGAACTTTCACCGCCTCCGGTTCGATGGTCCAGGCGCGAGCGGAGTTCGGAGTTGCGCTGCTCGCCAACGGCCAGGTGCTCGTTGCAGGCGGCTGTACCGCCTATGATGTAAACGGGTGCCTCGCGACGACGAACAGATCTGAGATCTACAACCCCGCTACCGGCTCCTGGAAAGCAACCGGTACGCTGCGCGGAGCGCGCCACGCCATGACGGCCACGCTGCTGACCACTGGCAAAGTACTGGTAGCCGGTGGCGCGACCGCGGCGATGGATGCTCTCAACAGCTCGGAGATCTACGACCCCGCCGCGAAAACTTGGACCCTAGGTGCCAAGATGGTCACAGCGCGTTCCGACTATGCATCCATAATGCTCGGGACCGGCAATGTCCTGTTTACCGCGGGAGAGAACATCAATGGCGTCAGCATCAATAAGGCCGAGTTGTACAATCCTTCCACCGGAAAGTTCACGGCGACCGGGAACATGACAGCCACGCGGGTGGAACACACCGCCGTGTTGCTCTCCAACGGCAAAGTGCTCGTCTCGGGCGGAAACAACCAAACCATAAACGGGGCCACGCCGCTGGCCAGCGCCGAACTGTATAACCCAACTATCGGCACATGGAGCGCAACCGGCAGCATGAGCAACGCGCGCGCCGGCCACACCTCCACCGTGCTCCACAACGGCAACGTAGTCAACGCCGGAGGCAGCGATGCCGTCAACGAACTGGACAGCGCCGAACTCTACAGGCCGTAAACACGTGCTCTTTAAGTTTGTCCGTTCCCAAAGGCCGACGCCACTGCGGAAAATGCGGTGGCGTTCGCCTTTTCCAACTGGGCAGGATTCTGCAGGGACCCTTCGAATCCAATCACAAGATGCCGAGGTCTCTTCACGGTCCAAACGCGAGTGCAAGTCCGGACAAGAACGCCATCAATTCAAAAGTCTGCTTGAATCCTCCAGGGATGAAGCGGGAACCGTGTGCGCGTGGTCTTGCTCGCCACCGTCTTGCCAGGTGATCATCACTCTGACTCTCTCCCGCACAGCCAGGACCTGGGGCACGAGCACACAATAGGCGGGTCCCAATGACTCAACGACTCTGGCGGCCAATGCGAAAACAGGAGGGGTTACGGCGACTTGGGTTTGGCACTGCGGTTGCTTTTACCAGTGCGTGAGTCGGACACAAGCAGCTAAACGACCGGCTCCCCAGGAGAAACATCCGTGAAAAGATCCCTCCCTCTTGTTTTGGTAGCTCTGCTTGTCGGATCAGCGTTGGCCAGCGCGGCGACTCTGATTTCCAGGACGCAGGCAGAGCAAGACGCTATTAACGCCGTGGGCGGTGGCTCAGTGATCCAGGCCCTTAAAGAAAGAGAGCTCGGCAGGATCATCTGGTCGGTAGACGTTGTCGGCGCCACCAACGAGTATGAAGTTTGGTTAGACGCTCATACCGGAGCCACTCTACGAATCATCACTCAAGGTTTGTCCGAGCAAGCTTTGGTTGGGCTGAGCAGCTATATCAGCAAGCCGCAGGCGGAGCGGGATGCTCTGAAGGCGGTCGGCGGCGGTGCGATTGTGCAGGCGCAGCGCGACCAATGGAAGGGCTTTCAGGTCTGGGATGTCACCATTACCCAGCCCGGATTTGAGTACGAAGTGTTTGTGAACGCCCGCTCTGGCGCGATTCTGAAGACCACTAAGGTCAGCGATAGCGCTGCGGCTGCGCGTAAGATGATTTCGAAGGCCCAAGCGGAGCAGATTGCGCTGAAGGCGGTCGGCGGCGGCAAAGTGCTGCTGATTGTGCTCGAACGCAACGACAACCCGCCTGACTGGTCCGTGGATGTGCTGGCAACCAACGGCAACGAGTACGAGGTGAAGGTGAACCTCTACACTGGCAAAGTGATCACCATCATCATCGGAGGCTAATGTGTTGTTCCTTTGGAACAATGCGGTGATAGGCACTCGCAGACTCACTCTCCCGAGTCTGCGAGTGCCTTGTTTCCAACGCCTCGGTGCTAGGCGTCGCTGGAATGCTGTTGGGGCTCTCTCCCTCTGGGTAGCATTTGCTTCGTGCGCCGCCCAAGCTCAAGTTCCTGCCCTCGGACCCCCTCCCGCGCCATTCGCCGGCGCGCTCGTCTCGGGATGGAAAGGCGAAGTGCATGTGCAAGTGCCAGGCACAACCCCGGCTCGGCCAGCACGGGGACAGGTGCTCACCTCCGGCACTGTGCTCGATACCGGAGACGGCCGCTTAGTGCTGGTGTTGCGCACCGACGAAAGCGAAATCCTGGTTCAACCTCACACCCGTCTGGTGGTGACAGAGCCCGCACCCGGTAACTGGGACGCAGTCGAAATACTGTTGGGTCGAGTCCGTGCCTATATCCGTAAGCGAACCGGCGGAGCGCCACCATTCCAGATGAGTACACCCAGTGCCGTCATCGCAGTCCGGGGCACACGCTTCGACGTCGAGGTGAACGGACGCGGAGTGACCGAGGTGGACGTGTTCGATGGACTAGTTGAAGTGGCGTCTTCGACAATCCCCGGACCTCCGGTCCTCGTTAGTCCTGGATTCTCCACGCGCGTTGGGATGGGAACTCCTCCCGAGCCTCCAGTTCCAACCGGAGAAATTCGTCCCGGCGTGGAAGCGCCAGAGGAAATGGCTAAGCTGGAATTTGCCCGAGAGCGGGCCGCGCAGTCAGATCGGACCTTGGAGAGCGAACTAGGCGAGCGGCCGGACTCGGAACTGGATGACTCTGTAGACGAAAGCCGAGAGTCAGAAAAGGGGAAACACTGACTTTCGACCTACTAGTATAGCGGAATCTACCCGCTATCGTAAGGTTGACTAGAAACATGCCGAAATGGGGACGAGCCTGCACTGGGTAAGTTCAAGACTTGGACAGATGACGAGGGCAACACAGGGGCAGGGAAGATTACGGTCCGTTCTTCTTAAGAACAATGCGTTACTCTTTGCGCCGCGCATTGTCTTTAGATTCTGTTGATGGTTGCACTCATAACCCAACGATCCGCTCCCCGCCAGGGGAAGCCATATTTGAAAACGGATGGCACCCGGTTTGGAACTCATCCGAATATTTCGCGATGCTTTTTCACAATTCCCTGAACTGTGTCGAGTCCAAGGCCGGCCCTCTCCTACTCCTCTGGTGGTAACAAAAGAGCTCAAAGATGTGGGGCTGTACGTCCTGGGGAATTCCTGGACCGTTATCGCCAATCTCAACCACGACGCAACCGTCGTCACGGTAGGTCCGGACTCGAAGCTCGCCCTTTCCATGCATCGCGTCAATCATATTGTCAATAAGTTTGGTCCAGACCTGTGGGGGAACCCCAGTTATCCCGGAGGTCCGCAGCAGACGTTTATCTCTACGCGGTGACACTGGGGACATGCGCAATGACTACCCAGGACTCAACACTCCATTGTGGCCCCGCGCGGGGGATGGTAGTGACGACATCTCGCCAGGCTGACGAACAGTCGGCACTTTTCGCTGACGAAGAGCGTTGAAAACAGAGCGGAGGTAGGTTTTTGGTCTCCGTTAGGAAGTGGTGGAGCGTCAATTGCGGAGTTCGGACCGCAATCCGGCTTGGAACACTACCGGAGATCCTATTTATAGACGTGCGAGGCGATTTGCATGAAGTGAGCTGGGAGGTGCTTATTTCGCGCCGAGACAGGCGCTCCAAAAAAGGAAATACTGTGCGCCTCGTCACTTCGATTTTGTATGAATATTACAGAGTTTTCTTTTCAGAGTTGCAGCGATTGGAGTGCTCTGGACGGTCTTGGGGCCGCTCTGTTGGAGCGTAGAAGCAAGGTTCGAGATTTGATCTCGGCGTTCAGATTTTCCACGCGCCTGCCGTTTCCCAACTGGATCGGGAAATGACCACTGGGATGACTGGAAGCCGAGGATACGTTCACGGAGCAGGCCCTCATTTGGTTATCGGGATTCCCAAATTGGAACCTCGACTACGAAGAAACATGTGCATCTGGCTGAAACGAAGATATGATCCGCATGGTCAGGCGGGCACGTGGGCGACAATCATAAATTGGAGTTTTGCTTGTTCAGTATGTACCGAGTCCGGTTGAGGAGAGTCGGCTGAACATCGTAGTGCTAATAGATCGCGGTTCCCCGGCCAAGACATGTTGTTATGGACAGTTCTTCTCAGAATGGGAACTCGTCCAGGATTTTGACCCCTTCGCTGATATAGATGTTTTGCAGGCTCTGACAAATGACCTTGAGGCCCAATTGGCAGACCCGGAGGAGTGCGAACTGATACTCTAGAGAATGAACGATTCCTACCGGCCTCGGCCACGCTGAGCGAAGCGGCGAACTGAATCGGCGTCAGCCGTGCAACTGCGAGAGCATTCTCTTCACGTCAGCAGCACTCGAGTAGTTCGGACTGATCTTCAGCACGCGCTCCAGGTGCTGGCGTGCCGATTGCGAGTCGCCGGTCTTGTCGTAGGCCAATCCGAGGTGGTAGTGGAGAGTTGCAAGAGTTGCATCGTCCGTTGCCTTGTTCTTTTCCGCTAGCCGGAGCGCTTCCTCAAAGAGATCGATCGCCGACTTGTATGCCCCTTTCTGATAGAAGACCCAACCCAGCGTGTCAGCCGCATTGGGTGAGTCGGGCAATCCGCGCCGCGCCGTCTGCGCCAGCGAAAGGGCCACATCAACGTTGCCGCCAGTTTCAAGCATGACATAGGCGAGATTGTTCGAGGCGACTGGGTTGTCAGCTTTTAGATCGAGGGCTTTCTGATACGATTGCTTCGCCTTTTCCCAGTCCTGCTTCGATTCGTAGAGTTCGCCCATCAAAATGTAAAAGATGCTTTCATTCGGGTTGTCCTGAACCGACTTTTGATACGTGGCAATCGCCTCGTCAACCGAGCCTTTCTCCACTTGCACCTTGCCCAGTTTCGCTAGGGCATCTCCATTATTTTTGTCGAGTTCGGCGGCTTTCTTTAGCGCCGCTTCTGCTCCGTTCAGGTCTTTCTTCCCGTCCAGAAGGACCGTGCCCAGCAGATCGTAGAAAGCGCTGCTGTCGGGAACCTTGGCAATCTGGGTGTTGGCCGCGGCCACGGCTTTGTCAGTTTGCTTCTGCACCAGATAGGTATTCATCAGGCCGCTGAGCGCTTCGGCGGACTTTGGATCATGTTCCAACGCCTGCTGATATGACTTTTCCGCGTCGTTAAACTGTTTCTCCGCGCTCCGGAGGTTCCCCATCTGGATGTAGCCGGCGGCGTTTTGCGGAGCTACGTCAATCGCCTTTTTGACGTCCTCCTCGGCTCTGGGAAATTGTTTGCGATCGATAAAAGAGATGGCGCGTAACACATACCCGTCGGGCGAGGAGGGTTGCAGCCGGATGACTTGTTCGGCGCTCTGCTGCAGCGCGCCCATGTCCTGCTTGCGCAACGCGACCGCTGCCAGGGCGAGGTGGGCCTCGGCCAAGTCAGGGTTTATCTGCACCGCTTGGCGCCATTCGCTTTCCGCCCGCGCCAGATTGCCAAGTTGATCTAAGGCTAAACCCAAGTGGTAGTGTGCCACTGCATTCTCAGGATAATTCTTGACCGCCGTCTCCAATGTGCGGCTCGCCTCTTCCGCGTGCCCGCTGCGAATCTCGATCTGGCCCCGGTACACCAGGGCTTCATTGTCATTGGGTGCAGTCTTGAGAATTTCATCGTTTAGTTTGGTGGCTTCATCCAGACGATTTTTGAGAATGAGCAACTGGATGTAGTTTTTCTTCACTTGTAGATCTTTGGGGTGGCTTTCCCGCAAGGAGGCGTACTCTTGTGTGGCCTTATCCAGATCCCCAGTAAGGAAATAGAAGTCTCCCAGCATCGGATAAGCTCTTGGGTTGTCAGGTAGATCGCGCTTGACCTGCTCCAAAAATTGTTCCGCCTCCGCTTTCCTCCCCTCCAGCAGATACAAATGGGCCAGGGACGACCGCGCGTCGGTATCCTGGGGATCGACTTCAATGGCGTGGCGGAACTGCTGCTCCGCTTCGGGTAGGCGGTTACGCTGAACGTAATAATTGCCCAGGGCCAATTGTGCACTCATTGCGTGCGGATTAAGCTCCACCGCCTTCTTGAAGTTGGCCTCCGCAGCTTCCGGCTGGGCGTTCATTTGCAGAATGGCGAGGTTTAGATAGTTTTCCCAGCGGTCCGGCGCGAGATTGATCGCCGTTCGGATCTCCCGAATTGCGGCTGAAACGTTACCTTGCGCTGCTAACAAGTTGGCGTGCGCTTCGTGGGCCTGGACGCAGATTGCGGCTGCGATGTTCGTTTCGCAAACCAAGGGGTCCGCCGGATTGTAACCAGGGGAACGCACGGACTGATCAGTACGGAACTTATCGATTTGCTCTCCGGCTTGATCGAGCAGGGACGTGTCTGTCCGCCTCACGGAGTAAGCCGCGATCAACCCGTTCGCCATATCCAGGTGAGCAGGATAGTTGTCCGGTTGCAGCTGCAACGTACGGTTCAGCTCGGTGAAGGCATGCCCGTCCTGCAGCTTGACGTAAGTTTGGTAGAGCTGGTAATGGGCGTCCGCGTATCGATCATCCACCTGGATGGCGTTCTGGAACTGGATGGCAGCTTCGCGATATTTGCCTTGCTCGAAATAGCGCTGGCCGCTCTCAAAGTATTTCTGCTTGCGTACATTGGGATCACGCGAGCAGCCGGTGACCAGGATCGCTATGGATCCCAGGATCAGAACCAAACGGAACACCAAACCATGCCTCATTGACCATCTCCCACTGCCGGTTACTTCCATTCCGCCAACTAACTCACTAAGGTAATGCGTTGTGCGCATCACGGAAAAGTTACTCTCGTCACAACCAAATCAGTACCACGAAACCCGGATACGAGCCAGACGAGTTTCCCACGGGCAATGCCAGTCCGCCCGTCGCACTCCAAGAGTTTTCACTTTGGCACATAGTGGTCGAGCCGGGGGACAATCTCTGCCACAAACCCAAACAAGCGCCGCTGAGCCACATCCGCCGACTCCCCATCCAACACGGGAGTGATCACCCGGATAAGGGCGCCGTCGCTGCGATTGAGACGTATCGAGTCCGCCACGAGGTAATACTTGGCCCAATATTCGCTCGCGACCGCCCGGCCGTGCGCCAAATACCAGTACAACACTAATTGCCGATCTCCTCGTTTGGCGATGACATAACGATTCGCCGGAAAGGCCGCTTGCCCCGGAACCGAAACCATTATGCGGCTGGATTCGACCGGCAACCAGCCTGATCCCGGCAAGCAATGCTTAGGGGAATGGATCGTGTCACCGGTGCGTTGGCTGGGAAAATACGCGATGAACAAATCGATGTTCGGCTCGTCGTGCTTCTGGTTCTCGTAGTCGCGGCGCAGGAAATCGCCGGGGCCTAAGACCCGCAGTTCATCCTCGGAAATTGGCGAATCAGTCCCGGTCCAGGAGCCAAGCTGCGACGGAAAAGAGGCAAGAGCGTTCCCGCGGACCATTGTTCTCCGTCCCGCTGCGGCCATGCAGGAAAAGTGCCGTAGGCAGCGAGGAGAAATGCGGCCAGCGCGAATCGGACGCGCGAACTCATGCCTTGGCCTTCTCTTTCACGAAGCCCATGAGCAGCAGCTGGTGAATCAGGTAAAGCATGATCAGCGAAGCCACAAATATCAGCCAGCCCTCAAACTCGTGATAAAAACCCAAGGCCTTGTCGGGATTCCAGTATTGCACGAGCAGGCCCGTGCCGACGATGCGGAGGCTGTTCGCCGCCACCACAATCGGCAGTGAGGCGAGAGCCAGCGCAACGCGCACCCAGACGCGCGTTTCCATCAAATATCCATAGATCACGGCCAGAGTCAGGAGCGAGAGCAAGGAACGAATGCCGCTGCAAGCCTCCGCCACCTCCAGGTCCATGCTGGGCAGACGAAGCACATTCCCGTCCTGCAGCACCGGGACACCACAAAGCCGCAGTCCCGCCGCGGCCAGCTTGGAGGCCAGAAGCTGCAGCGGAAACGTGATCTGATTGAACACGATTGCCGGCAGCGGAATCATCAGAATTAGAAAGGCCCAGGGGAACAAGACGGCGCGGAAGTAGTTCCAGCCAAAGAATAGAACGATTAGTCCCGCGAGCACGAGAAGCAAGGAAAAGCGGGAGAGAAAAAGTTCCGCCCCTAAATCTCCCAAGACCAGCACTCCGAGAGCCAAGACGAGGATCGGCAGTCCCCACCAGGACGGGCGCCGGGGCAAAGCCGCTAATTTCGACCGGTCTTTGCCACAGCACAAAAAGGGAAAACGCCGGCACGAAGAAACCATGCGAAAAATTGGGATCTTGCCACCATTGGTGAACCAGGCGGAGCAGGATGGGGTAGTAAAGCCAGCCCACCAGAATGGCGAGGAACAGCAATTGCCAGCGTGGAGTTGGGGCGGGAGCAGACTTCTGAACCGGGGCCGGAGCAGTTTCGACTTGTGCGAAGTGGCCCACGTCAGAGCTGGCACCCGCAGTGAAGCATGTTCAGAGAATATGCGAACGTCCCCTCAGGCGCAATGCGCCTCGGGGTGCTGCTGCCATAGCTCAATCCCCCTCCTGAGCGCGGTGGAAAATCGCGAGAAGTGGCCTTGTTCTTAGGGAAAAGAAGCGATCCATGTGGCATCCAAATACGATGCCCTTTGTTAGCAGTCGCTTACAGACCTCTGCCCAATCTCTATTAATGACAGGTGCCTTCGGTGACCCTAGAATGTGAAAAAAGTTTCCCTTTTCTCCCGTTCGGGTTATTTTGGAGGCCGGAGGTCAACCGCCAAGAGCCTGCCCATATAGCCATATTGCGCTGATAATATGGCACTTAACTCGGAGAGGATCCAGCGGTAGGAGTTTGCCGAATGGCAGTTCCCTTGCTTCCGAGACGTAGGACTGTCCCGGCGATAATGCGTCTTCTTCCCCACCCGTCCTGGAAGGTCGAAGAAAATGGGTCAAGATCTGGCGGAAAATCGCATGCCCTCAAATCTGTCTCCTGCCGTTATGGGAGCTGAACCGAGCTTCTTAAACACTCTGAGCCCGAGCGTCCGGGCGGTCGAGGCCGTAATCCGCGAGTTGGCCCAGAACCGGGTTCCGGTGTTGCTCTTAGCCGAACCGGGAGCAGGCAAGCGGACGACCGCTAGGCGGATCCACGCTCTCTGTGGCCACGCCGCCGGAGAAATTCCTGGTTCTTTCCTGCGTTGCAGTCACTCCGGATCAGCTTGCACCCGGCCAGGACGCGTGGCAGCAAGCGGGCACGATCTTTCTGGAAGAAGTTGGGGATTTGACCGCGGAATGTCAAACCAAACTGGTAGAAGGACTTTCCCATGTGGACAACAACAACGAAGACGCAAAAGATCCGGGCGGTCCGCGACTCGTCTGTGGTAGTTCCCGGGACCTGGAAAGCGAAGTGCGATCGGGACGATTCCGCGAAGACTTGTATTACCGCATCAGCGGAGTTTGTTTACGTTTGCCGCCGTTGCGCCAGCGCAAAGAAGACGTGCTCGCGCTGACCCGGTTTTTCCTGGCCAAGCACGCAGAGGAGCTTCATCGACCCGTACCCGCCATGAGTGCCCAAACCCAACAGTTATTCCAGGAGTATGCCTGGCCGGGCAATATTCGCGAATTAGAAGATGCAACGCGCGCAATCGTGGTGCTGGGGGATGAAGCCGTAGCCATGGGCGGACTGCGGGCAATGTTGACCAAGCCAGACCGCTCCAGTAATGGGGAACGAGTTTCCTTGAAAGAAGCGGCCCGCGCCGCTTCGCGCGAAGCCGAGAAGAAATTAATTCTGAAGGTCCTCACGCGCACCCGCTGGAACCGCCGCCGGGCTGCGCAGGAATTGCAGATCAGCTACAAGGCGCTTTTGTACAAGCTCAAACAGATTGGCTGTGAATATGAAGCGTCGTAGCGGCACGGAGAACGAATGAAGCGAAATATAGGATTGATCGTCGGAATCCTGCTGGTGCTGGCGGTCGGCGCGGGTGCGCAAGACAACGCCAACGCCAACGATAAGCCCAAAGCAGCGACGGGCGCCGAAAACTCGGCTGTCCCGGCGACCTACATAATCGGCGCTGACGACACACTCCATATCGACGTATGGAAAGAACCAGACTTGACGGTAACTCTGCCCGTCCGTCCCGACGGCATGATTTCGTTGCCCCTGCTCAACGATGTTCAGGCAGCCGGTTTGACCCCGATGGAATTGGCAACCAGGATCACGGAAAAGTTGAAAAAGTATCTTGCGGACCCGCGGGTCACGGTCGTTGTGACCCAGATGAACAGCCAGCGCATCTTCGTGACCGGCGAAGTTCTGCATCCTGGCGCCATGCCGCTGCTGCCCAACATGAATGTGCTGCAGGCTCTCTCCGCAGCGCGGCTTTACGCAGTATGCCAACACCAAAGGAATTTATATTCTGCGTGACAGAGAACGGAAAGCAAGTGAAGATCCCGGTCAATTACCGGCAGCTATTGAAGGGTGAAGGGATCGATCAGAGCATCATCCTCAAGCCAGGAGACACGATTGTCGTTCCGTAGGCAACGGTTGATGAGAAACGGTTTCGTGCATATGGCATGGGTATCTTGCCACCGCGGCTCTCGCAGCCGGACCTGCCCAGGATGCGCAGGCACAGCAGCCTGCGGCAGGGAGTGCTGCACCCCCGGCAGCGGTGGGACAAGACAACTCTGCGCTGGGGACCACCGAGAATCCGCCTCTTTCGGGTCTGGATCAACCGTCCCTCGAGCCCGGGGCGAGCAGCGCGCAATTTTCTCCAGCCAGCTATCCAGGTGAACCAGGCAGTGGATTCGAATGTCGGGAATGACTTGGGTGATTCGGCGGTTCACGGCGTCACCCGTGTGTTGGGAAGCTTGTTACTGGAGAGACTTTGGAGCCGTTACGAGACCGGGCTTGGCTTATGTGGGCGGTGGCGCGCTTATACACCGGATTCAGAAGGACGGGCAGCCTGGTCCAGGCGCTGGAGGCTCAGCAGCGGGTGAGTTGGCGCACCGGCCAGTTGGTCGTCCGTGACACTTTTAGTTATTTGCCGGAAGGGGAGTTTGGGGCATCCGGAGCTTGGGGCTTGGGCAGCGTTGGCGGAGGTTCCTGGGCGTCGGGGATTCCGGGGATTTTCAATTCCGGGCAGCTTGGCGCATTGGGACAGGAGCCCCGCATCACCAACATGGTGGTCGCCGACATGGTGGAAGGATTGACGCCGCGCACCGCCCTCACCTTTGCCGGGGGCTATGGGTTGGTCCATTTCACAGACAACAGCGACAGTTTCACCCAGAACAGTGCCGGATTTGTCGACAGCAACACGGCCAGTGCGCAGGCGGCGTTACAACTACCAGCTTACCCGCAAGGACCAGGTTGCGCTGGTGTATGCCTACCAGAATTTCAGTTTCCCCAACCTGTCCGGGACTCTTGCTAGCGAGGCGGGAGCCACCGTAACCGGACTAATATTGTGAGCTTCGTGTACGGACATCGCATTAGTGGCCGCATGAATTTCTCCATAGGAGCCGGGCCCACAGCTGACCCACATAAGAGCTTCCGAACTGGGCTCCTCGGACAGGCTCACCGCGTACGGACATATGCTTTTGCACTATCGATTCACTCATACCCTGTTGACGCTGGCCTACAGCCACCACAACACCAACGGATCAGGGTTCTATCTGGGCGCCGAAAGCGACCTGGCGCGCGTCTCGGCTGCGCGCTCCATGGGCCGGCGGTGGGAAGTCAATACTGACATTGGCTATTCCCGCAACCAGAGCCTCATACCCGGCACCACCGTCGCTGGGGTTGCTGCGGGGCGATACGATTATCTGTTTGTTGGAGGGGGACGTACGCCGGCAATTTGGGCGATACCTGGCCGGGTTCTTGAACTATCAGTTTAACGATCTGATTCTTAGCGGCGCGTCCTGCACGCTCGGGTGCGTGCAGCTTCGCAAAGGCAGATAGCCATGGTGGGTCTGGAATGGCATCCCCGCCCGATTCGGTTGGACTAATTTCGTGGCTCATTTGAGCCAGAACGGAATACGCGCATGATTGAAAACCGTGAATTGAGCATTGACGACTATCTGGCGATGTTGCGCCGGCGGGCGAAGGTGATTCTGCTTCCCGCCGTGTTGGCTCCGCTCGCTGGTTTTCTGGTGTCTTTTCCCTTTCCCGCCAAGTACACCTCGCAATCGGCGGTGGTGGTGGAAGAGCAAAAAGTTCCCGATGCTTATGTGAAGCCCATGATCACGGAAGACGTCATGCAACGTGCTGAGGCCATTCGCCAGAGGGTCCTCAGCCAGGACTTGCTGGGGCCTGCGGTGCAGGGCCTCGGCCTGGTCAAACATGGACTCAACGTGGACGAAGTGATGGAGACCACGCGGCAGAACCTTACGGTCGGGCCGCTGGTCCCGGAGACGGCGGTCACGCTCGGCAAGAAGAAGAGCGGCGACGTAGTCGGTTTCAGCGTGAGCTATACGGCGGACAATGCCAACGACGCGCAGGCGGTGTGCAGTCAGCTCACCACCATGATGTTGGAGCAGAACTACCAGCATCGCCAGGAGATCGCCAACAGCGCAACTGATTTTTTCCGAGACGCAACTGGAGCAGGCGCAGAGCTGTCATGAACGACCAGGGAACGAAGCTGGCGGACTTCAAAAAGCAGCACATCGGTCAGTTGCCCATTGACGCGGAAAACAATCTCAAGATATTGACGGCCCTGAACTCACAGCTCGACGCGAACACCCAGAGCTTGAACCGCGCCCAGCAGGACCGTGCCTACGCCGAATCTGTGCTGGCCCAGCAAGTGGCGGCGTGGAAAGCTGGTCAGGCGTCGACCGATCCACAAACCTTGCAGAAACAGCTGGCATCCCTGGAGAGCCAGTTGATCACGCTGCAAGCCCGCTATACCGACGATCATCCTGACGTGGTGAAGACCAAGAACGACATCGCCGAACTCAAGCGGAAGTTGAAGGAAATCAATGCTGCAACCCCTGAAGCCAATGACAGCGGCGACAAAGCCAATGTGACCGAACCAGCCGGAAATCAGGCAGTTGCGGCTGCAAATTCATCAGTATGACGGAACGATTTCCCAGGCGACCACGGACCAAAAGCGATTGCAGGGCCAAATCAGCGCCTTCCAGCAGCGCGTGGCCATCAGCCCGGATGTGGAGGAGCAATACAACCAGTTAAATCAGGACTACGAAGCGGCGCAGAAGGCCTACAACGACCTGCAAAGCAAGAATAGCGACCTCGAGATGCAGACCGACATGGAGACCCAGCAAAAGGGCGAGCTGATGCAATTGGTAATCCCTGCGAACCTGCCCGACAAGCCGGATTTCCCTAACCGCTGGTTGTTCGCTGGTGGGGGCCTGGGCGCAGGTCTGGCGCTGGGATTTGGCATCGCCATGTGGCTGGAGTTGCGAGACAAATCAATTCGCACGGAGCAGGACGTGATGGCAGTGCTCGACCTGCCCATGCTCGCTTCCGTGCCCTGGGTGGGAACCGAGGCTGCCCAGAAAAACGGCGGAGGACACTGGTACGGCCGCAAGGTGACCGACCAGGAGAAGACAGAAACGGCAAAGGTCTAGGCACACATGTACAAGGAGTTCTTCGGACTGCGAGCCAATCCGTTTAATGTCAACCCGGATCCGCGTTACTTGTTCCTGACGCGGCACACCGAGGAGGCGCTGGCGTGTCTGACCTATGGCATCCAGAGCCGCAAAGGCTTTGTCTTGCTGACCGGCGAGGTGGGCACGGGCAAGACGACGTTGATCAACAAGTTGCTGGAGTGGCTGCGTCTGCAGCAAGTGGCGACCGCCTTCATTTTCAATTCGCGGTTAAACGCCCCCCAGTTTCTGGACTACATGATGACCGACTTCGGCATCCCCTGCGACTCCAAAGCCAAGAGCCAGATTCTGTTGCGGCTCTACAACTGGCTGCTGGACCGGTACCGGGCGGGGGAAACGGCCGTGCTTATCGTGGATGAGGCGCAGAATCTCTCGGACGAAGTGCTGGAAGAGATCCGCATGTTGACCAATCTCGAAACCTTCACCGAGAAGTTGCTGCAGATTGTCCTGGTGGGCCAGCCGGAGCTGGAACAACGGCTGAAACAGCCTCAGCTCAGGCAATTGCGCCAGAGGCTGACTCTGCGCGCCCGCACCCATTCGCTGACTCTGGAAGAGACCCAGGCCTACGTGGGACAGAGGCTGCGGATCGCAGGCGCGAACGGGCAAAACATCTTTGATCCCGAGGCGCTGCTCGCTATACACCGCTACGCCAATGGCATCCCGCGAGTCGTGAACCTGCTGTGCGAGCACTGTCTGGTCAGCGCCTTTGTGGACCAGCAAAAGCTGGTGACGCCGAGCGTGGTCGAGGGCGTGGCTCGCGATTTTGATTTGGAAGACAACACGACATCCCAGATGGCAGTAGTGCCTCCTCCCTCGGCTGCCACGGAACGATTTGATCTGCTGGAAGCGCTGAAAACCCTGGCCAATTTGGCCGAACGCATGCGCCAGACAGAGCCCGAAACCCCCAAAGAAAGGAAACCATGAGTCGTATCCACGAGGCGTTGAAGAAAGCGGAGGAACAGCGAGCTGCGTCGCAGGGAGGGGGGGCGGAATCGCTGGCGACTGCGGAGATGGCCGCAACTGTAGCGCCGGACTTGTCCCCGGCAGCAGTCAGTCCCGCGGGCGGTGCGAATGTGGGCCGGCCGGCACGTGACATCCCCTCCAGCTTGGATGCGATGTTGGAGCGCTGCCCCACGAACGGCTGGAACCCGGATATGAAGACTATGTTGTTCTTCGGACCGGAGGAGCAGGGGTATGGCACGGAGCAATTCCGCACTTTGCGCTCGCGACTCAACCAAATGCGGGAACGCCAGCCGTTGAAGAAACTGCTGGTGACCAGCGCTCTTCCGAAGGAAGGGAAGTCGTTTGTGGCCGCCAATCTGGCGCAAGTGATTGCCCGTCAACCCGGCCACCGGGCTCTGCTCATTGACGCGGACCTGCGCAGTGCGCGTCTACACAGCGCGCTGGGCACTTCATCCACACCGGGTCTCACCGACTACCTGCTGGGTGAAGCCGATGAGTTTAGCGTGATGCAACGCGGGCCGATGGAAAATCTGTTTTTCATCCCCAGCGGACGGTCGATTTCGAATCCCGCCGAACTGGTGGCCAATGGGCGGCTGCATTCCCTGCTCAAGCGGGTGGAAACCCTTTTTGACTGGATCATTATCGATTCACCACCGGCGGTTCCGGTCTCCGATGCTTCTCTGCTGGCCAACTCCTGCGATGGGGTGTTGATGGTGGTCCGTTCCGACGCGACTCCGTTCGACATTGCCCGCAAGGCCAGACAGGAGTTCTCGCAGAAGCACCTGGTCGGAGTGGTGCTGAATGGCATCGAAGCTAATTCCTCTGCCTACTCGGAGTACTACTACAGCGCCTATGTACGACCGAATGGAAAGGGAGAGGCCCAGGAGTAGAACTTGATCCGGCTCTTCAATGTTTACTATCCCGTGCGCACGCTGGTTCTGCTGGCGGGTGAGGCGCTAGTGGTGTGGACGTCGTTCGTGCTGGGCACCATGTTGCGTAACCAGGATAGTTGGTTGCTGCTCAATGTGGACGGTGGTTACCTGCTGGCGTTCGACCGCTCCCTGCGTGGCAGTCAGCTCAAAATTCTGGCGGTCACGGCGGTAGTCTTGCTCCTCTCTCACTGGTTTGACTTGTACGATTCCTCCCATTTGGGCGCGAAGTGGGAGGAGACTTTTCGCCTCCTGCTCGTGCTGGGGCTGCTGGGGATGACGCTCTCTGCGCTGGGTTTCATCTTCCCCAACTTGTTGCCTGGGAACGATGCCGCCCTGGTGGGCCTCATCATCTTGATATTTACTCTGTTCTGCTGGCGCGGGATTTATTCCTGGATGGTGAAGCAGCCTTTTCTACGCGAGCGGATCTACGTGTTGGGCACGGGAGAGCGAGCGGAGCGACTGGTGAAGGGGTTACGCCAGCGCGCCGAACTGGGGATCGAGGTTGTGGGCTGGACCGGCACTATGCAAGGCGCCCTGACCCTGGATTCAGTCGCGTCCCATCTGGCCGAACGCGTGCGCTATGACCACCCCCATCGGGTGATCGTCGCCATGCCTGACCGGCGCGGGACCATTCCCGTGCGGGAACTACTGCAACTCCGATTGGACGGAGTGAAGATTGAAGAAGCTACCTCATGGCTGGAAAAGATATCGGGCAGGATTGAGGTGGAACAACTCTACCCCAGTTGGTTGATTTTCGCGGAAGGGTTTCGCTTCAGCGCCAGCTTGATGCTGCTGCGCCGGCTCTTTTCCACTTTGGCTTCGGCGCTTCTCCTGTTGGTAGTGTTGCCGGTCATTCCTTTTGTGATTCTGGCCATCAAACTGGACTCGCCCGGTTCGGTGCTGTACCGGCAGAAACGCGTCGGGCGGGCTGGGAGAACTTTCTTCTGTTACAAGTTCCGCACCATGCGGCAGGACGCCGAGGCGGATACGGGCGCAACCTGGGCCCTGGACGACGATCCGCGAATTACCCGCGTGGGAAGGTTTTTGCGGATTTCGCGGCTCGATGAGATTCCTCAGTTGTGGTGCGTGCTCAAAGGTGACATGGGATTTGTCGGACCGCGGCCAGAACGCCCTGAATTCGTGGAGTGGCTGAGCCGGGAGATTCCTTATTACCACGTGCGCCACGCCGTCCGGCCGGGAATTACTGGTTGGGCACAAGTTCGCTATAAATACGGGAATACGCTCGAAGATGCCCGGGAGAAGCTGCAGTACGACTTGTTCTACATCAAGAATATTTCTGTGGGCCTGGATCTGTTGATCTTCTTCCAGACCATCAAGATTGTGCTGTTGGGTCGAGGCAGTCAATGACCCGTCTAGTTTTTTGGGGATCAGCGGCGGTCATCTTCTATACCTATGCCGGTTATGTTGCCTGGCTGTGGCTGCGCCATCGTTTGTGGCCTCGTCCCGTCCATGCGGGCCCGTGCTCGCCAGCCATTACCGTCGTTCTGGTGGTGCGAAATGCAGCCCAAATGCTGGAGCGAAAACTGCGCAATCTGGAGCAGCTGAGTTACCCCCCAGGTCGAGTGGAAATCGTGGTGGTTTCAGACGGCTCAAGTGACGGCACCAACGAAATCCTTTCCCGGTATCAGAAAGACGAGCACGTACGGGTGATTCTGCGGCCGGAGCAGCGCGGCAAAGCCGCAGGCATCAATGATGCCATCGCTCTGACACGGGGCGACGTCGTGGTTTTTACCGATGTCCGGCAGATCCTTGAGCCAACCGCCATTCAGCTTATGTTGGAGAACTTTGCCGATCCCGAAGTCGGGGGTGTCAGCGGCGAGTTGATGCTGGGTGATCCGATTTCCGGAGAGGCGGCGAAAGGCGTCGGGCTGTATTGGAGAATCGAAAAGGCGATCCGCGAAATGGAATCGGCGTCGGGATCAGTAGTGGGAGCAACCGGGGCCATCTACGCAGTGCGACGGCACCTTCTCGTTCCCCTTCCCCCTGAGACCGTTCTGGATGATGTCTACATTCCAATGCACGTGGTCAAACAAGGAGCGCGCGTGGTTTTTGAAGCGCGTGCCCGCGCCTGGGACGTTCCCGACCAGGGCGGCAAACGTGAGTTTGCCCGCAAGGTGAGAACGCTGAGTGGCAACTATCAACTGCTCCAGTTGGCGCCCTGGCTGTTAACCAAGGCCAACCCGGTGCGGTTCGAATTTGTCAGCCATAAACTGCTCCGCCTGCTGGTGCCGTTTTTCCTGGCCGCCTGCCTTGTCACCTCCGCATTCCTTCCCGGCCCAATCTATCGCGTTGCTTTTGGCACGCAGGTGGCATTTTACGCATTTAGCTTGTTGGCCATCGCCCACGTGAAACGCGGTCCGCTGGCGCGCATCGCGGATATCGCCTTCACCTTCGTTGTGCTCAATACCGCTGCGGTGGTCGCGTTCGTCAATTTCGTGAGCGGACGCAAGGCGGTGTGGATCCAGTGAGAATTCTCTGGGCGAAGGCGGACAAACTCCTGCCGGTTCACAGCGGCGGCAACATTCGCTCGTTCCACATCCTCCGCCAGCTGGCATCGCAGCACGAAATCACGTTGTTTTCCTACTATGGTGGCGCGCGCGACCGCCGTATACGAGGAAGCGCTGCAAGACGAGTTTCAGGGTGCGGTCTGCCTGTGTACCGGGAAGCGGGAAGCGGCGGATGGAGGCGGAGATTGGATTATCTCTTCCGCTTTCCTGGGCGGGCTCCCTATGCGGTGGCGCGGTTTGCGTCGGTCCGAGTTAGGCAGAGAGTTCGACACGATGGTATTCGGAACAGGCTTTCGACGTAGCGGTTTGCGATTTTCTCGACGCGGCGGTGAATTTCCCAGAGACACTGGCAATTCCAACGATGCTGTTTCAGCACAACGTCGAGAGCGAAATCTGGCGCCGGCACGCGCTGACCGAGTCCCATCCGGCTAAAAGGCTGATGTATGGGGTGGAATTCCGCAAGATGCTCCGTTACGAGAGCACGGTGGTGCGGTAAGTTCCATCACGTCATCGTTGTTTCGGAGCGTGATCGCCTCTTGCTAAGCCAGTGGCTGGATGAGGCACGAATCAGCGTCGTTCCCACAGGCGTTGACCTGCAGCAATTTGTGCCGGAGATGGCGGCACGCGAACGTGGGCCGCTAGTAGTGTTTGTGGGTGCCATGGATTGGGAACCGAACATCGACGCCGTCGAATATTTTTGCCAACAGATTCTAGGCCGGGTTCGGGATGAAGTACCGGAAGCGCGCTTCCGAATCGTCGGCCGCAATCCGCATCCGCGCGTATGCAGGCTGGCCTCGAACTCAGTTGAAGTCACCGGATCAGTTCCGTCAGTGCTCGATCACCTTCGTGAAGCCGCGGTAGTTGTGGTTCCGCTGCGCATCGGAGGCGGCACGCGACTGAAGATTTACGAAGCGATGGCGATGGGCAAAGCGGTGGTTTCTACCTCGGTGGGTGCGGAAGGCCTGGAGGTTCATCCTGGGCAAGACCTCATCCTGGCGGACGACGCCCCAGCTTTTGCCAAAGCCGTACAGATGCTTTTGCAAGATCGCGAGCTTCGGGGCCGGTACGAGCAGGCTGCAGCCAGATGTGCCCGCAGCTACGACTGGGGAGTAGTGGGTGAAAAGTTCGTGCAAACGCTTTGTGCCGTCGCCGGCTCCATGTCTTCTGCGGAGCACGGATGCACCGCGGCGGCGGAGGTGTGAAGTTGGTTAGGCCCGATGGGGAGACGAGAACGCCTTTGATCCGTAGCGATCAGCAACAATCGCCGATGGGCCGAGACAAGTACATCCCGGCTTCCTTGAACCGGGCCTTTTTTTGGCTGAGCGCCTTTTATCTAGTCTACTGCGCGCGCCCCGAGGACTGGATTCCAGGTCTGAAATACATTCCAGTCGCCAAGATCACAGGTTTGCTCGCATTTATTAGTTTGCTGGCCAGCATGGGGAAAACCAAACGAACCTTTAAGGATCTTCCCCAGGAAGCTCGTTATCTGCTGATGCTGATTGGCGTGCTTTTCTTGTCTGGCTTTCTGTCCCCTATCTGGAAGGGGGGCGCGGTCCTGCATGCGCTGGATTTCAGCAAAGTTTATGTTGCCTGGGTACTGACCTTTCTCCTGGTCACGAATTTTGAGCGACTCCGGCGGGTGATCCTGATCCAATCGGCATCGGTAGCGGTCATCTGCGCGGTTTCGATCGCGAAGGGCCACTCGCAGCCTCGTCTGGAGGGAGTGATTGGCGGCATTTATTCCAATCCGAATGATCTTGCGTTTTCCATAGTACTTACGCTGCCCTTCTGTCTTGCTTTTCTGTTAACTACGAAAAGCGTCTTCGGCAAACTATTTTGGGTCTTCGGTTTACTGGTGATGGCGACTGCCTTGTTT
The DNA here is from genome assembly GCA_963759395.1 of uncultured Acidobacteriota bacterium. GTDB lineage: Bacteria > Acidobacteriota > Terriglobia > Terriglobales > Acidobacteriaceae > CAVWZH01. The sequence continues at coordinate 202,613 of CAVWZH010000013.1, forward strand.
ATGACCGCTTCTCGGGCTGGATTTATCACTTTGGTCATCTCTGGGACAGTTTGCCTGTGGCATTTTGGAGTGAAAGGACGCCGTTTGGCGCTCATCGTGGCCACCGGTGTCGTTGGGGCCTTGCTTCTGTTGGTCGCGGGCCGCCCGCTGATGGAGCGCTTCTCCGCCGTAGCCGAGGAAGGTGGCAGCACGCAGCAGCAGGGCAAAGCCTACGAGTCTTACGAACAACGGAAGTTTCTCATGGAGAGGGCGGTGCAAGGCATCGAAGAGCACCCATTCCTGGGTCTGGGGATGCGTAATTTTACGGTCTACTCGATGGTGTGGCACGAAGTGCACATGACCTATCTCCAAATAGCCGTTGAGGGCGGCATTCCAGCTTTGATTCTTTATCTGCTTTTCTTCTATTGCGCCTTTAAGAATCTCAGGCAGTTGCGCAAGCGACGGGACTTGGATCCGCAAACCGTGCTTCTCGTTGGAGGGTTGCACAGTTCGATGATCGGGTTTGTGGTGGGCGCGCTGTTTGCTCCGGAGGCCTATCAATTTTTTCCGTATTTTGCGGTGGCATTTACGTCGGCTCTGGTGGCGATCATCAAGGAGAAGGATGAGGCTAGGAAGAGTTCCACTGGTCCACGCCAACCCGATCGGAAGGTCTATGCAACTGATGGAAGCTCAAGCTCATACGCCCTTGTACGCTGACTTGCTTGACGTTTTGCGATGTCCCAGTTGCCAGGGAATCTTGGAACTGCAGGACAAGGGATACTTCTGTCAGGCGTGCAGCCAAACCTATCCGGTAAAGGCGGGCGTGGCGAGATTCGTCCCGCCTCAGAACTATGCGGACAGCTTTGGCTTCCAATGGCAGCGCTATGCGCGCACCCAACTCGACGACGTGACAAGCCGCGAATCGGAACGCGACTTGCTTAGGAAGACAGGTTTCACGCCAGAAAGTCTTCACGGGAAACTCGTGCTGGATGTCGGTTGTGGGATGGGCAGGTTTGCCGAGGTGGCTACACGGTGGGGCGCGCGGGTAGTGGGGGTGGACCTCAGCGCGGCGGCTGAGGTAGCGGCGCGCAATCTCGCCGACCGTCAGTTTGTTGCGCTACAGGCAGACGTTTTTCAATTGCCGTTCGCGCCAGAAAGCTTTGACTACATCTATAGCATCGGCGTGTTGCATCATACCCGCAACTGTGAGCAGGCAGTCAAGATCTTGCCGCAATATCTCAAGCCGGGGGGCAGCTTAGCCGTCTGGCTTTACAGTAGCTACAACCGCTGGTACCGATTCAGCGATATCTACCGCAAAGTTACGTCGCGGTTGCCCGCAAGCCAGCTGCATGGATTTCTTCGCCTAGCCGTGCCCTTGGTGAATGCCGTCGATAGCAGCTTGCGCTGGCTGCCCGGCGTGGGGAAACCTCTTTCTGCGATGGTGCGTTACATTTGCCCCGTCAATCGAAATCCCAACCGGCAGTGGCGTGTTCTCGATACGTTTGACTGGTATTCTCCGAAATATCAATCTAAGCACACCTATGAACAAGTATTCCGCTGGTTCGAGGACTGCGGGCTCGAGGATCTCCATGTGGTGGAGGTGCCTATCGCGGTACGAGGACGCAAGCCCGCAGAAGCACGGTGCAGTTCGTGACGCAGGTGCGGGAGGGGTGGAAAGGATAATGCATGTGCGGAATTGCAGGAATCGTAAGCACCAATCTCGACGACCACGTTGAGGCCCCCACGATTCATCGGATGTGCCAAGTCATCGTGCATCGCGGACCCGACGATGAGGGGATCTGGGTCAAGCACCGCACCGGCTTGGGCATGCGGCGGCTCAGCGTCATCGATCTGTCCGGAGGGCACCAGCCCGTCTTCAACGAGGACGGCTCTGTGGCGGTGGTGTTCAATGGTGAGATCTACAACTTCCCCAGTCTGCGTCTGGAACTGGAATCACGCGGTCACCGCTTCTCCACCCATAGCGACACGGAGGTTATTGTTCATCTCTACGAGGAGATGGGCGCCGATTGCGTGCAAAAGCTGAGAGGCATGTTTGCCTTCGCCTTGTACGATGAGCCGCATCACAAGTTGTTGTTAGCGCGTGACCGGCTGGGCAAGAAACCCCTGCACTATGCTCTGGCCGGAGGCCGGTTGCTGTTCGCTTCCGAAATCAAGTCCATCCTCGCGGTCGCGCCCGAACTGGCGACGGTCGATTCACAAGGCCTTCTGCAATACATGTACTTCGGCTATATTCCGGATCCGGCCACTTCCTTCGTCCCCATCCGGAAGGTTCCTCCAGGCCATGTGCTGGAGTTCGAACGCGGGCAGATTTCCCTGCGCCAGTATTGGGACCTGCCGGAATACGGGACGCACTCGCCAGTCAGCGAACCCGAGTGCCTGGAAGAACTGGAACATCGATTGGCCGAGGCCGTGCGTATCCGGCTGATCGCGGATGTTCCCCTCGGCGCCCTTCTGAGCGGCGGTGCAGACTCGTCCACGATTGTGGCCTTGATGGCACGCGCGAGTTCTCGCCCTGTGAAAACCTTCACCATCGGGTTCCACCATCCGGATTTCAACGAAGCTCCGTACGCCCGCAAAGTTGCCGAGAAATTCGGCACCGAGCATCATGAATTGATTCTCGAGCCCAACGTGGTCGAGATTTTGGACAAGCTCACCCACTCTCTGGAAGAACCCTTCGGGGATTCGTCCATGTTGCCGACCTATCTCGTGTCTTGCCTGGCTCGGAAACACGTGACAGTAGTTCTATCGGGCGATGGGGGCGATGAGACATTTGCGGGGTACAACCGTTATCGCATTACGTTAGAAGACCGGTCTTTCGCATGGATTCCCCAGTGGGCGCGCCGTATGTATCGGGAGCGGTTTCACTCCAGAATTCCGTACCAGGTGCCGGGTCGCAATCTGGCGTATAGTGTTTCGCTCCCATGGAATGAGCGCTATATGCAGGAGGTCTCGATTGAGCCCTTGCAGCGAGAAGTCGGATTGCTCTCGCGCGATTTCGTGGCCGGTGCTGGGAATGGCCATGAGTCTCCTCTGGATATTCTGCAAGGCTACATAGACCATGCGCCCGCCCATGATGCCCTCAGCCGATTGCTTTATCTGGACACCAAAACCTACTTGGCTGGCGATATTCTGACCAAAGTGGACCGGATGACCATGGCGACCTCGCTTGAGGCCCGGGCGCCGCTACTCGATCACGTATTCCTCGAGTGGGTGACGGGGCTTGGCGCCGAGTGGAAGATGCGCGGGGGGCAGCAAAAGTACCTCTTGAGGAAGCTGGCGGAGCGGTTGGGAGTGCCCGAGGAAATCCTGAACCGCCCAAAAAAGGGATTTGCCTTGCCGCTAGTGCACTGGATCCGGGAGGACTTGCGGGATTTAATTATGACCGTGCTGCTGGAGCCGCGCACTCTGCAGAGAGGCTATTTCAACCCGGGGAGCGTGCGTCGGCTCCTGGATGAGCACTTCCGCCGCAGGCGGAACCATTCGGGCCGCATCTGGCGTCTGCTGATCTTCGAGTTGTGGCATCGCAATTTTCTCGAAAACTTCGCCGCGGCGCCGGCGGCGTATCCGCCTGTCTTGGCTGCCCAGACGCACAGGAGTGCAGGATGAGCCTTAGCGACCGGTGCGCCGCTGTCTTAAGGCCCGACGAGCCGGATATGGCTGAGACCGGCAAGGGCGGGTCAATCGCCGGCAACGCCGCACCCAGTGTGTTTTTAATGGTCAACAGCCTGGAGATGGGCGGCAGTGAGCGCCAATTTGTCGAACTTGCCCGCTCTCTGGATCCTGCAGTGTTCCGTTCCCACTTGGGCTGTTTGCAACCCAAAGGTGCTTTGTTCGATGCTCTGCACAATGTGCGGCACTTTGGCTTGGGGGGCAGCCTGTATGGCTGGCAGTCGATGCGCACAAGGTACCGGCTGGCACGGCATCTTCAGGCGCGTGAAGTTGCGGTCGCTCACGCGTTCGATTTCTATGCCAACCTCACTTTGATCCCGGCGGCGCGTATGGCAGGAGTGCCAGTGGTGATCGGCAGCCAGCGGCAATTAGGCGACCTTCTTTCTCTCTGGCAGTCACGCGTGCAACGCTTCATGTTTCACTGGTCGGATTGTGTGGTGTGCAACTCGAGGGCAGCCGCCGATGCTCTGCTGGAGCAGGGAATGCCCTCGAAAAAAGTGGCCGTAATCGGGAACGGTCTCGCAGCGGAAGCCTTTGCGGACACGGTTCCGGCTTTTCCGCGCCGCGCCGGAAGTTTTCGGGTCGGTATGATCGCGCGGATGAGCACGCCTGCCAAGAACCATCGGACCTTGATCCGTGCTGCCGCCCGGCTCTCCACCCAATTGCGAAACTTGGAAATCGTGTTAGTCGGTGACGGTCCGCTCAGGCTGGAGCTGGAGCGCGAGGTTGAGACCTTGAACATCAGCGACCGCGTGTCCTTTGTGGGGGAGCGGCGTGACATCCCTGCCATTTTGGCCTCGTTGGATGTGACCGTGCTGCCTTCTTCATCCGAAAGCCTTTCCAACGCGATTCTCGAATCCATGGCGGCCGGGATACCGGTGATCGCAAACCGGGTTGGGGGCAATGGCGAACTTATTGCTGAGGATAAGGGAATGCTCGTTCCATGCGAGGACCCTGAAGCCTTAGAAGGCGCCCTGTGGCAGATGGCGGCTAACGATCCCCTGCGGAGAGCACTGGGTCGAAATGCGAGGAGATTTGCCCAAGAAAACTTCACTGTAGAGCAGATGCGGAAGAAGCACGAGGAGCTCTATAACGAGCTGCTCGCACGCAAACGCTGGCAGCCAAGGCCCTCTCGGTTTCGCGTTCCGCGGGCGACTCCCACTCTTCCATTACGGGTGACGATTGTGGCAGCCTCGTTGCGCTATGTCGGTGGGCAGTCGGCGCAGGCCGATCTGCTGCTCAAGAACTGGCAGCACGATCCGGAGGTTGAGGCAGAATTGGTTCCTATCGACCCTCCGTTTCCCCGTGGTCTGAAATGGGTGGAGCGGATCCCGGGTTTGCGCACGGTGCTGCGCGAGCCGTTGTACATGTTCGCCCTGTGGCGTGGTCTGAAAGATGCCGATATCGCCCACATTTTTTCCGCATCCTACTGGTCATTTGTGGTTGCGCCCGTACCCGCGTGGTTGATGGCACGCCTACGGAAGAAAAAGGTTCTGATCCACTATCACAGTGGTGAAGCCCGTGACCATTTGAAGCGGTTCCGCCAAGCCCGCCGGGTACTTCGTAAAATCGACAAACTGGTGGTTCCATCGGGATATCTGGTTGAAGTCTTTCGTGAATTTGGGCTGGCGGCGGAAGTAGTGCCGAACCTCGTTGATCTGTCCCAGTTCTCGTTTAGGGCTCGCACGCCACTGCATCCCCATCTCGTTTGCACGCGTGGGTTTCACCCCTACTACAGAGTGGATCTGGTGGTGCAGGCTTTCGCGGAGGTTCAGAAAGTTTTTCCGCAGGCGCGCCTGGACCTGGTTGGCAACGGGCCCGCAGAGGAGGAAATTCGTGACCTCGTTCAGGAAAAAAATCTCTCAGGAGTGAGGTTTGCAGGTGTCATGTCCAGAGCGGAAATCGCTCAAGCCTACAACGAGGCGGACATCTTCATCAACGCATCGAGCGTCGACAATGCCCCAGTTTCGATCCTCGAAGCCTTTGCCTCGGGCACGCCGGTGGTAAGCACGGCGCCGGAAGGCATTCGCTACCTGGTAGACAATGAGCGCACGGGCCTGCTTTCCCGCCCGAAGATGCGCTTGCACTGTCCCAGAATGTGTTGCGCTTGCTGCACGACGAAAATCTGGCGGCGCGTCTTGCCGCCAACGCCCGACGAGAGTGTGCCCTGTACTGTTGGGCGGCGGTTCGAAAACAGTGGCTGGGAGTCTATCGCACACTCATCCCGGGATCGTGACGAAGGCCCGCGCACGAGGCAGTTGCCGCCGAAGGGCCGAAGCGTATCTGGAGAGTAAGGACAGAAACCGAACGTGACGTTGCTGGCTAACAGGACGCGTTGTGGCGGAGAGGACGCCGGAGCCATGAGAAGAAGCAAGGCGCCGGTGTTTGTGCTGGGCTGCCCGAGATCGGGAACGACAATTCTGTATCACATATTGCTTTCGGCCGGAGATTTCGCCGTTTACCGCGCGGAGTCCAATGTCTTCAATCTGCTGGCTCCTAGATTTGGCGGCATGCGCACCGCAAGTGACCGGAGAGAGCTTATGGAGACGTGGTTTCGGAGCAAGCTGTTCCAGGTCTCAGGACTGGACCAGGATCGAGTTCGGGCCAGGATCATGGCTGAGTGTCGTTGCGGAGGAGATTTTCTGCGCATCGTGATGCAAGAGATTGCGGACAAGCAAGGTGTGCAGCGTTGGGCGGATTGCACCCCAGATCACCTCTTGCATATTCCCCAGATCAAACGCGAGATTCCTGACGCCTTGATCATCCACATTATTCGAGACGGACGCGATGTCGCGCTATCCTATGTCAAGCAGGGTTGGGCGCATCCACTACCCTGGGATGGCGGTGAACAGTTGGGAGTCGCCGGGTTGTATTGGGAGTGGATCGTCAAAAAAGGGCAGGATTTTGGGAAACAGTTGGGGGCGGATTACCAGGAAGTGCGCTTTGAGGAGTTGATGACCCACCCTCGAGATGTCCTGTCGCGACTTGGCGAGTTCATTGGGCACGACCTGAACTACGAGCGGATCCAGCGCGCCGGGATCGGCTCAGTCAGCCGGCCCAATTCGTCTTTCGAAGATGAGCTTGGGCCAAGTTTCAGTCCTCTTGCCCGGTGGAAGACAAAGATGTCTTCAAACCAGATTGAAGACTTCGAAATGCTGGTGGGAGAATTTTTGCAGGAGCTCGGATATCCCCTGGCGTCGGGGAAACTGGGATCTTTAACTTCTCGGGCAACCCGGCTCCGAACCACGTATCTCGCGATGTTCGAAGCCAAGCAATGGATGAAAACCAGGACTCCGCTAGGCCGGTTTGTCCGTACGGGATGCATCGGAATCGGCCCGTCTTCGGAAACTGAGCACAAACCGTCAGGTGTCGAGTCGTAACCGGCGCCCGCGACCTGTGAGCGGGTTGCCTTTCGCGAGTGCAGTGGCGCCTCGTGAAGAGGCCGGAAGTAGACGAGATCCTTAGGGTGGGAGTATGGCAGGTCAACCAGAAAGCATGGTCGCGATCAGTTCCACGTTCACGGCCGAACCGGTCAGTGAGTTTCTGCAATTCTGGCTGGAGCGGCTACATCTTGCGCTGCCGATCAAGCATGCGCCTTTCAACCAGATTTTTCAGACATTGCTTGATCCGGCAGGGTTGTTTGCCCGTAACCAGCAGGGCGTCAATGTAATCTTGCTGCGGTGGCAGGACCTGGGGGAGGACGACGCCCAAATCGAACGCAACGCAATCTCGCTCATCGAAACCATTACCCGCTCCGCAGGTGAGATGGGGATACCGTTGGTGGTGGCTTCCTGTCCGTGCAGTCCAACGTTCTTGTCGCGCCCCACCGCGGCCCGGTTGGAAGAGCAGCTGAACGCACGCTTGCTCCAGTGTGTCGGGTCGACCCCCAATGTGAATCTGCTGCCTGTGGCCACGCTGCAGAGCCTATATTCCGTGGCGGAGGTCCATGACGTAGTTGGTGAACACTTGGGACAGATTCCCTACACTGGGGAGTTTTTCGCCGCTTTGGGCACTATGCTGGCTAGAAGGATCGCTGCTCTCCGCCGCGTACCCTATAAGGTGATTGCTGTAGATCTCGACAATACCCTATGGGCCGGTGTCGTTGGTGAAGAAGGACCGGAGGGTGTGCGTATCGGACCCGAGCACTTGAAGCTGCAGGAGTTCCTGCTAAGCCAACGCAGCGATGGCATGTTGCTTACGATTTGCAGCAAGAACAATGAAACCGACGCCTGGGCGGTGTTTGAGCAGCGTCCAGAAATGCTGCTCAACAGGGAACACTTTGCCGCCTGGCGGATCAATTGGGAGCCGAAGTCGACGAACCTTCGGGCCATGGCAAATGAGCTCCGATTGGGACTCGACAGCTTTATATTCATTGATGATGACGCCAAAGAATGTTCCGAAGTTGAGGCCAACATTCCCGCGGTGTTGACCTTGCGGCTGCCCGCGAAGTCCGAGGATATTCCCACTTTCCTTCAACATGTTTGGGTATTCGATCGCGCGAATGTCACAGCCGAAGACCGCAAGCGCAACGAGAGTTACCGGCTGGAAAAAGCTCGCGCCGCGGCGGTCGAAAATGCCACGAGCCTCCAGGATTTCATCGCCAGCCTCGCTCTGCAGGTGGACATTGAACCCTTGCGGCCGGAGTTGCTTCCCCGCGTGGCGCAGCTTACCAAACGGACTAATCAGTTCAACACCACAACCATACGGCGGACCGAAGCAGATATCAGGGGGCTGATCGACGTCGGCAAGATGAAGTGCATTACGGTTGCGGTCAAGGATCGGTTCGGAGATTACGGCAATGTCGGCGCCGCGCTATACACGTTTGACGCCTCGTCTCTGGTGGTGGATTCGCTGTTGCTCAGTTGCCGGGCCCTGGGCCGGGGTGTTGAGCACCAGATGGTGCGCTACCTAGGAGAGGAAGCCGAACGCCACCAGGTTTCGGATATTGTCATTCGCTTCATCGCCTCCCCGAGGAATGCGCCCGCTCTTCGGTTTCTGGATAGTCTTGAGGCCAAGGAGGAATCCGGTGGAGAGTTTACCGTCGCGTTTCGCATGCGGGCAGAGTCCGCGTCGCGTCTCGTATACAAGCCGATTTCCTACGATGATGTAGTGCGAAACGAAGAATCCTCGCCGAAACCTGCGGCGGCGCAGCCCCGGGTCGACTACGCGGCGATCGCGACCCGTCTGAACACCGCGGCGGCGGTGCGGCAGGAGATGCGCAAGTTCAAGCTCGGTCTTAAACCCGCTACCCGAGCTGCTGGTTCGGTGGCTCCTCGCAATCAAACCGAAGCGGACCTCGCGGCCATTTGGGCCGATGTATTGCAGCTGCCCGAGGTCGGGATACACGACGACTTCTTTGAGCTTGGGGGCGATTCCCTTCGCGCCGTAGAACTCCTGATTCGCATTAACGAGAAATTCACGCTGCCCGATTTGACGCTGAGCGCGGTGCTGGATGCCCCCACAGTCGAACAGTTTGCGGCGACCTTGGGGGAGCAAAAGCGGGTGCGCTGCCTGGTGCCGCTGCGCGCCAGTGGCACCCGTCCACCGATTTTTTGCGTTCCCGGCGCCGGCGGCAATGTTTTGTCTTTTCGGGATCTCGCGTTGAACCTTCCGGGAAGTCAGCCATTCTGGGCCTTGCAAGCTCCAGGCCTCGATGGTTCCGGGACCGTGGACGACGCAAAACACATCGCAGCCCTTTATCTGGAGGAGATCCGTACCATCCAGCCCCATGGTCCATATTTTCTCGGCGGAGGATCGTATGGCGGCGTAATCGCGTTTGAGATGGCACAGCAGCTCATCTCTAAAGGTGAAGACGTCGCGTTGCTAGCGATGTTCGATACCTATAACCTTGCCTACGGGAAGATGATACCGAGAGCTAAGGCAATCTTTCTGCCATGCAAGATTCTTTTTTCAGCGAGCCGCCGCATCTCTGGTAAGGCAGTCCAGAACGCAATCGAAGGATTGGCTGCAATATTTTCGCCGCGCGGGCCGCAGCTCGACAAGAATCGGCAAGAAGATCCTGCGCATGCTGGTGTCGGAGCCGCCGAACCAGAGTCAACCTCGACCCGCCGGCCCGCGGCGGGACCCAAATGTGGATCCCAATGGAAACGAAGTGATCGAAGTGCTGGAGCGGGTCCTGGAGTCAAATATGCGGGCGATCGAACGCTACGTCCCGGAGCCTTATCCCGGCCGAATCACACTTTTCCGTGCCACCAACAGGATGGCGGAGCCGTATCAGGACGAGTATCTTGGCTGGAAACCGGTGGCTCGCGGTGGCGTTGAATTGGAGGTCATTCCCGGACGCCACAGCAATTTCGATCTGCGGCTGCTTGGCGAAGCTCTGGATCAGCATTTGCGACGTGCTCAGGCCCGCGTCGTCGCAAGGACCGAAAACTCTGGAGTTACAGTTTAGGTCCGGTTCGAGGAGTTGCGGGATCGAGCCAAACGATTCAATCTCAATAAAGATCTAGCCGTCGTGCACATACAATGCATTGGCGAACTCCAATCGCCCCTCAGCTCCTCGGACCAGCGAGTACAGACCGTAGAGCTCAAACCCCAGACCCTTCAATTGCTGGTGCAGATCCCAGAACAACGGCATTGTTTCGTAGACCGAGTAAAAGTAAACCTCAGTCAAGATCAAACGCACGGAGCGCCGGCGGAACATTTCAGCAGCGCCCATAAACACTTTCCCCTCCATGCCCTCGACGTCAGCCTTCAGGACATCGATACGTTCCACGGCGTTAGACGCGCAGAAATTATCGATGGTGTCGGTGCGGATCTGGATGGTCTTCCCCGTTCGATTTTTGTGCATTAGCAGTGAGCTGGTTTGGCTCCCCTTTGATAAGTTCATGGTTGCCGTACCCACCGCGTCCCCCAAGGCCAAGGGAACAGGGTGAATCTGCTTGTTCCCTGCGAAGCGGCTTTGCAGTTGCGCAAACATTTCCGGAACCGGTTCAAACGACCAGATCTGGGCAGCCGGATAGAGCTTCAGATACCTTTCGGCAGTCTGACCGATGTTGGCTCCCACGTCGAAGATTACCTTCGCCTCTGCGAGCAGTTTCTTCTGATCTTTGTCAGAGTTCCAGCGGTTGCGGCCCAGGAGTGTGTTTCCGATATGTCGGAGCACTGCGCTTCCTCCCTCACGCTGGGGCCCGAGACCGGGACGATGAAGCTTGGTTCCAGCGAATAGTTGATTGAGAGTCATGCCGGATCAAGAAATGCAGGCGGGCCTGATCTCGGTCTTTGTCGCCTCGAACTGATGCGATTCTCCCTCCAAGCAAACGCGATGCCACAGCTCCAGATTTAACAATCTCCAAATGCGGTCATAGTGATCGCGATACCGGGTTCGATGCTCCTGAAAGAGCCTCCTGATGGCAGACGGCTTGAAAAATCCGCGGTTTGTGCTGCGCGGATCAAGGAGCATTTGCTCGATGAGATCGGCCTGCGGGCCGGCCAGCCAGCCGCTCCAGGGCGTCGGAAAGCCCAGCTTGGGGCGATAGAGAATCGAGGCGGGCAGCAAACCTTCCATGGCCTTTTTCAGAATGCGTTTGCCGGATCTGCCCCGGATCTGAATCCGAGCGGGAACGCGCATGGCCCATTCCACCAGGACATGATCCAGAAACGGCACACGGCTTTCAATCGAAGCCGCCATGCTCATATTGTCCTGCTTCATCAGGAGCTCAACCAGATAGGTCTTAATGTCGGTGTAGAGAAGACGTTGCAGCAGATCGCCATGGGAGCGCTCCCAGTAGGCGAGCAGGTTATCGTAGGCCGCGGCCGGACGGAATTCGCGGGCGACGTCAGCGGTCATCAGGTCGAACTGGTCCCGCTGATTGAAGGCGGAAAAGAAATTATCAAAATAGAAGGAAATCCACGACTCCCCGTCCAGCCCGAGGAAGGTATGCGACAGTTTGCGGCGCGCCGTAGCGCCGATCCAGGCTGAAGTCGCGATGGAATTGCGAATGCCCCGCCGGATCGAGGACGGAGCCAGGGCGCGGTAGACGCGATCAAAAGCAGCGTTCTTCAGGGTGAATGCATAACGCGAGTATCCCCCCAGAGTCTCATCACTGCCTTCGCCGGTGAGGACCACTTTGACGCGCTCTCGCGCCAGTTGAGCCACAAAGAAAAGCGACACACTGGAAGGCCAGACGATCGGTTCGTCCTCATGCCAAATCAGACTCGGAAGGGAATCGAAAAAGTCCTCACGGCTGACCAGCACCTCGTGATGATTCGAATGGATGTGCCGCGCCACCGTGCGAGCGTAGGGGAGTTCGCTATAGTCCGTGTTCCGAATACCCCACGGAAAAAGTCTCGACCGGTTCGCGACGCAACTTGGTCATCAACGCGGCGACGGCACTGGAGTCGACTCCGCCGCTCAAAAACACGCCCAGCGGGACATCGCTCATCAGATGGCTACTCACGGCGCCTTCGATCAGCTCGCGGTAGCCCTCGACGTAGTAGCGCATGTCATGGATCTCATCCGCGGGAGCTATGGGCAATTCCCAGTATTGTTCCACACAGAGCTTGCCTTGCTCGTTGAGCTCCAGCCGGTGCCCAGGCATCAGCTTGCGGATGCCGGAGTAAAAAGTCTCCTCTCCGGAGAGGTAACCGAAAGCCAAGAACTCGGGAAGGGCGGCGCGATGAAATTCGGCACGCACTCCTGGGTAGGCGAGCAGAGCCTTAATCTCGGAACCAAACAGAAAATTCTGGGGCGTGAGGCGGTAATACAGCGGCTTGATGCCGAGCCGGTCGCGTGCTATGAAGAGCAATTTTCGCCGGGCATCCCAGATGGCGAACGCGAACATGCCGCGGAGGTGCTGAACACAATCCTTTCCGTATTCCTCGTAAAGGTGAACGATGGTCTCGGTATCGCTCTGCGTGCGATAACTGTGGCCGCACGTGATCAGCTGCTCGCGGAGCGCCCGATGGTTGTAGATTTCCCCATTGAATACGATCCAGAGCGAACCATCTTCATTGCTCAGCGGCTGGTGACCGGTGGCCAGATCGACGATACTCAGACGGCGCATGCCCAGCCCGAGCCTGCCTTGCGTATAAATGCCGTCGTCGTCGGGACCGCGATGTGTGATCACATCACACATACGCCGCAACACGTTTGGGTCAGCGTGCGCCGCGTGCTGGAACTCGAAGATACCTGCGATTCCACACATGAAAGTCTGTCGGTCGGCTCGGTGGCCAAACCACCAAGGTCTAGGTCACAGGATCAAGAAATTCGAACTTGTCCTCCACTACATTTTCCAATGCGCCGGCGGAAGAGAAGCTCTTCATCTGGCCGTGGAGATTCAAACATTCAAAGCGCCTGATACGTTCTCGGTGTGAAACGACTTGCTTGCCGTTGTATTTCGCGAAGCTACCAGACACCATTACCAGATGCACCAATCGGTCCAGGTTGAGTTTGTAGTAAATGAGATCTGCATCGCTAGCCCATGGGCCACATTCCCAAGCGTGGTTTGCTTCCGCGAAAAGTAAGCATTCCGTGGTCTGCGCCGTGTCGTAGCGATAGCCACGAACCCCAGAGGCGCGACTTTCATCCATGGCGGCGAACGTGCCCAGAACGGCCGGATCGGGCATGGGCAACAGCAGGGTCCCACACTCGACCGGGAGTTGCATGGTAGCACTGGCGCGCACGACCGGCGCCACCTGCTGGGATCCGTACGCCGCAGAGACATGGCCGGCGGTTAGCTCTGTCGTCCAGGCTTTGCCGCCATCCATTAGCAGTGCGAGGATCGTGGAACTGATACTTCGGTCAGTCGAGGAGTCCGCCGCCTCAGCCAGAAATACGCCGCCGTTGTCTCTGATGCTCAGTCCCGGAGCGAAGTGCCAAAACAGCTCGACCATGTGTTCGGCTTGACCTTCGGCGACATCGCGCACAAACCAGAGTCCTCCCTTTACGTGAAAGATCGAGCGGCGATGCAATACAGGGTCGCGCAGCCTCCGGTATCCGTCGTGGCTGCCCGCGAAGAAATCAAACGTCTCTCCCTTCAACCAGCATTCGGTCTTCACGCTGGGGAGGGAGTTCCACGCGAAGGGGCCTTCGGCAATGGCTTGATCGCACTGGTCCACTTGGAGCGTATTGTGCGCGCGGGTGCCACGGAAACGGTTGCGCTCCGGTCCATCTGAGCGATACGAGTAGGTCCCGGAATCAACCAGAAATCGGTGCCCTTGAAGCGAGAATCGAACGCTCAGGGCATCGGCGTGACCGTGACCAGCGTGACCGGTTCCTTGCGGTCCTGCGTCGATCATGAATTGCTGTGGACAGGGCTCATCGTCATTCATGAGATAAATCCCACCGGATTCGAACGCGATCGTCTCAGCGGCCCGGCGCGGACGCCCCTTCTCGAATACGCGGACTGCTTTCTCGCCGAACAGCCATATAGCTTCTTCGGTCAGATCCCCGATCGCATACCGGTCACAGTTGTAGAGAACCGAGCCGATCGCTAGAGGATCGGACATGTGGCGAGCCTGGTTCCGGCGAGGATTGAACACCCGGCCCCCATCATCATCTCCGAACCCCTCGGGTGGGCCCGCTTCCGAGAGCGCTTCGACAACATCCAACATTCTCTTCAGTACTTTGTCGAATTGTTCCGGTATGGCGGTACCGTTCTTAGCGGCAAGTATCCGTGCGGACAAGAAGAAGTCGAGTGCGTACACGTGATAATAGAGCGACTGCTCGAAGTAAACGCCATCCTCGCGGACCTGTTTCCCCGCCTGTTCGATCACCATCTTCCATCCTGCGTTTCGCCATCGCTTTGCCGAAGGAATCTCCGGGCATAGGCAGCCGATCTCAAAGAGTGCAACGGCTTCTCCAAGCAGGTGGGTGTTGGGTGAGAAGTAGGTCGACAAATAGCGTTCGATGAACCGTCCATTGAACTGCAAAGCATGGAGGAGATCGGTTTGAAAGCCCGCAGGGAGATCAGGACATCCTGCCAAGAGATGCCGGATCCAGAGCCACGATAAACTCCGAAACGCTACTTCCAGAGTGCTTGCCCAATTGATTCCGAGCGGATATCGATTTGTGTTTTGCCACGAGTGCCACTGATTCGACAGCTCGTGGGCGTACACTCTGTCACCAGTCAAGCACCAAGCCTTGGCAAGCGTAACCAAATGTTGGTGACGGTTCAGCTCCCAGATGACTTTGTGATCCCCGACTTCGCGAAAGTCAATGAAATTGATCTTAAACCATGGCTTGAGTGGAGCACGGTTTTCACTTATGGGGTCACGATGCCAGTCAATCTCGGGACCATAATTGAGCTTGTCATATCCGAGGAGGCGAAACTCATGACGCCTCGCCTCGTCGGCTTCAAGAATGATCTGGTTGGCCTCGTCTTTAAGGTGCGTGCGCAGAAGCGCGGCACGGTTCAGAACCTCGTCTTCTTCAAAAAAGAACCGGGCGGGGACTGCCTGCCGCGGCAACAGAGACTCCAGTCGTGGCTGCAAGCCAACCCGACAAAGCGCCCAATCGGCCCGTTTCTGGAGCGCTTGCCCGGTACGGGTTTGCAGCTCGTGCCAGCGCATCCGGAATATCCGCGACCACTTCCTTTGCAAGCTGAAGGTCACAAGTGCCATGTTACAGTGCTCCGACCCGAATTGGGCAGGGGCTGGGTTACCAGCGGTGCCACTCTGAGGAGACATAAGAAGGGTAAGTGAAACAGCTCGCAGCGAGGAGTTCTCCGTGTGCTCTTACTATCCTGTTTTGTACGGGCTACATGAAATCGAGTCGGCGGTCGGGGGCCAGATTCTGTAGCGTGGGCTATTCTTCTCCGCTACCGGTACTCAGCCACCAAGGGCGATTGCAGAGATCGAAGGAATATTTGGGGCAAACGATTGAACCTCAACGATCCCCTAAACAGCCAGCACGGGTATCTGCGGTGTACTGCTTGCTTGCTCATGACCACCCCCAGATTGCTATATTGTAAGGTTTGGCGCTTCTGGTGGCCTGGACGCGCGTCCCAGGTCACCGAAAGCCTTGGAAGGGAGGAGCCTAGAGTGTGTCCATCGATCAGCGTATTCGATTTGGGCTATGTCGGCTCGACTTCAGCCGCTTGTTTCGCGAGTCTGGGTCACCGCGTCACTGGTGGGGATGTTAACCCGGCAAGGCTGGAGCTGATCAAGTCGGTACACAAAGAGGAACTTGCCCAACATCTCCGTGCCCAGCAGGTCGTAATCGAGCTGGTGAATCTTGATAAGTCCCGCCGTCCGAAGGGCACCGCCCATCACGAAGGGCGGGGCCACGGAAGACGATGAACTGTACCCGCGTAGATCCTAAATCGGTTGATTGGAATGCACTCGACCGTTTTGCCGATCGCACAGTGTTCCAAACGCGGGAATGGCTCTGCTTCCTCAGCGAGGCGAAAAACGCCGCGCCCGTGCTCTTGGAACTGCGGGAGAAGGGTCAACTCGTTGGGTACTTCTCCGGACTAACGTTTACGAAGTTTGGCGTGAAAATCCTGGGGAGTTCTTTCCCGGGCTGGACAACGCCTTACATTGGGTTCAACCTGCTCCCGAAAGTCTCGCGGTCGGCTGCCCTGAGGGCGGTGGAAGCGATGGCTTGGAACCACCTCAAATGTATGCACATGGAAGTCTCCGACCCATGGTTTGAGGTCGAAGACGGCGAGCGGTTGGGGTTCACTTCCCAGTTTTACACTTCATATCGTACGGATCTTACCCAAACAGAAGAAGAGATTTTCAACCGCATGGACAGCGCATGTCGACGCTGCATTCGCAAAGCGGAGAAGAACGGCATTTTGATCGAGGAGGCCCACGATCCGGGTTTTGCGGACGAATACTATGAACAATTGAGGGACGTTTTCGCCAAGCAGGGACTGGTGCCTACGTACGGGGTGGACCGGGTGCAAAGTCTGGTCAAGCATTTGGAGCCAACCGGGCGGATTTTGTTGCTGCGGGCGCGGAATCCAGAGGGCAAGTGTATAGCGACAGGAATCTTCCCGGGCTTCAACAAGATTGCGGAGTTCTGGGGTAATGCCAGCCTGCGAACTCATCAAAACCTGCGTCCGAACGAGGCTATTCATTGGTACGCGATGCGATATTGGAAGCGGCGTGGTATTGAAATTTACGACTGGGGAGGAGAAGGAACCTATAAGGAAAAATATGGTTGCACGGTGCATCGAGTCCCGTGGTTCACCAAGTCACGGTATCAGCTCATATCGAAGTTGCGCCACCAAGCGAAGAATATGTTTGAACGAAAGCAGAAGTTTCTGGGCTGGTTGCAAGGCGAGCGGAAGCCTTCTTAAGGCTGTCGAATGGTGGAAGGTGAGGCACAATGAAATTCTTTCAGCGGATTGATCTTCCGGCAGGACGATTTAGCTTCCGGGGGAGCGATGATTAAGAGGGCGCTCAAACACTTGTCGCGCGTGAACGATGTATTGTTTCGCAAGCTCAAGATCGAGCGCGATATCACCGTTTTTCCGGATGACGTCTTTCTGACCTCCTATCCCCGCTCGGGCAATACCTGGGCGCGATTTCTAGTGGGCAACCTGGTCCATCAAAATGAGCCCGTGACTTTCTTAAACCTGGAGTGTCTGTTGCCGGATATGTATGTGCACTCCGACAGCGAGATGCGCAATCTCGCCCGGCCCCGGATACTCAAGAGCCACGAGTGCTTCGACCCCCGTTATAAGCGAGTCGTTTACATCGTGCGTGATCCGAGAGACGTGGCGGTTTCCAACTATTACTGGGAACTCAAGAAGGGATCATTCCCAGAAGGTTTTCCCATGGAACAATTTGTGCCACGCTGGATGGAGTCCTCGTATTGGCCACGGCTGGGCAACTGGGGCGACCACGTGACCAGCTGGCTCAGCACCCGCCAGGGCCACGATGGATTTGTGATCGTTCGCTACGAGGATCTTCTGACAAACACGAAGGGGGAACTGACAAGAATTGCTGGCCTGCTCGGAATCGAGCCCACCCCAGACCGGCTGGATCGGGCAATCCGGCTGAGTTCCGCTGAGCATATGAGGCAACTGGAAAACCGGGAAAGCGGAAAATGGGTGCAAACAAAATACACACGCCAGGATCAGCCGTTTGTGCGGAAGGCTTCCTCGGGGGGCTGGAAGTCAGCATTGCCGCAAACGTCGGTGACCTTGATCGAGAAAAGATGGGGACAGCTTCTAACGGATTTGGGGTACGGGCTTTCGCGCGAACTGGCAGGTCATCCCGCCGCGTCTCGTGGCGAGGGGTAATCGGATGCCGGCGCCCCGTTTAAGCCGGGCGTGTCGGCCAAGGGCTGACACTTAGATGCGGGTGAGCGATTTTAGAAGTTGCGAGGCAGCCCGTCACCATCGGCGCGGGTAAAGTGCATCTGGAATTGAGTTTTTTCGAAGGGTTGCAGCAATTGCGCCAATTTCTGCGAACCGGCGAAAATGAAGTTCGAGGGACCGGCAAGAAATCCAGTTGCTTTCAGTGCCCGACCCCAACTCGGGTGACTCTGATTGGAGACGATCAAATCCAGCCCCTGCTGTTCGAGTTTCTGAGTGGCCACTTGCACCACGGGCACTGCGTCCTCGAGCGATGCCCAGCAATCGACCAACGAACCCACTCGCAGAGCGCCGTACTTAGCTTCCTGGCGGCGTTCTCCGACCACCGCCCACCCGATGTCAGTGCCCTTTCGGCTGACCCGCAGCCGTGAAAAGTGCTTGTCATCCGTCGGGTAAAGGGCCCGCAAAGTTTCGCTGTCTCGCACGGCCGTGAACGCGTAGGAACCCTTCGATTGCTCCCACAGCGCATCCGCCCAGCCCGAGAACTCCTCGACTTCCGTTAGCGCATAGGGTGCTGTCCGCGGTGCCTTCAACTCGGCTATACCGCCCAGGACTTTGAGGGCCATCCAACCGGTCCCGGTATTCGCCGCTAAATCCATGAACCACCTATGCCAGCGCGACTGCCGGAGGGCCTGCATCTCTTTGAGAAATCGGTAAGGATGAACAATACGGAAATAAAACGGTAGCAAGTGATGGCTCCAACCGAGGCGCACCAGCATTTGTGGCAGGGGGCGGTCATAACCTCCCATGCCCAGACAGTAGAGCAACGGTGAGCGCTGCATAGCATCTCGAAGCAGAAGAGTGCCGACGATTGCATACGATTTGTTCACAATTCCCTCGGAGAGGGGATGGTGATAGTAGCCAATCGAGCGAATGGTACCGTCCGGAAAGGTGAAGTTCTGATGCTTGAGAGCATAGCCACCCCGCACGGTTACACCATCCAGTGCCAGGAAAAACTTGTTGAAAAGCCTTTTGTTCTGGCCGGGAGGAAGCCAGCGGGGCTGTGCCCACGGGTAAAAGACCAAGTCGGGTTCAGCACCCTGGGATTGCAGGCGGCAATTGAATTCCTCGACCGCGGCCTCATGTTGGGATTCATAAGGTTGGATGACAATTGGCAAAATCAGCCCCGCCTGGTGAGTAGTTTGCTCAAGCAACTGGACAACCGCCTCCAGAGGGTGCGGCTGATCGATCTCATCTGGCTTGGCTCGAAGACGTAATCTCAAGCCTGCGAGGGTATTGCCTGGCGTTCCAGATACTCAATCAAGAGCTTGTTCTTAGTGTATACCCATGTGATCCGGCGTCCTCCGAAGGCCACGGCCGGCAATGGGGGCCGGACCACTAACTCGCGCCGGGTACGACACAGTTCGAGTTGCTTCTCCAGCGAGTCCACCACATAGCATAGGTGGTGCAGTCCGCCACCCCGCTGCTGGAAAGACAACACTGGCGAGTTATCTCCCGCCGGCTCAACGAGTTCCACCAACGGATCCGCGGCATTTCTGCTGTTCAGGAAGGTCACCCGCACAACCTGGTTCGGGTCATGCGTGATCTGGCCGTCCCACTCCGCCTGAATTGACTGGGCAAAGTCCTCTGCCGTTTGTTCAATGGAGGAAACGACGAAACCTACATGGTGAAGAGACCCTAGCGGTGCCCAAGAAAGAGCAATCGAGCCCATGGTGGCTTTCATTCACCTAGAGTCTTGCATCTGAGCACACCTAAACTCTAGCACAGTCCGGGAATTTTTAACCGGTACATTGCGGTCGACCGGCGGAAGCTGACCGCCTCAGATGACTCCAGCCGTGGCCTTCTCGATCGCATCCAGACCAGCGCCAATATCTTTGCCATCGCTCCCAGAAGAAATAGCGGGTGAGGCCTTCTTGCACGACGACGTCTCATCCTTTTGCCGGCACAGCCGGTACTCGTTGGGTCCGCCCTCTCGAAAGTCTTGGATTCCCGCCGCCGCCGCATCTTTGACCACAATATTGCCCTTGGGCCAGTTCGAACCTCCAACAATCATGTTATGGGTAAAGGTTGAATTCTCGAAACAGCTCTCAAAAATGCCAACCGGTCCCTGGCGATCAGGCCGGAAGGCGCAGTTGGCAGGTCCGCCCCCGGCGGATCCAATTTCGCGATCTCCGGACGTGGAGAAAATGTTGTTCGCAAGGGTGAAGTTGGCCATCTTTTGTCCACTGATGTTCAAGATTGACATGATCGCGCGCGGGACGAAGGCGGTCACGTGCTCGATGCGCACGTCTCGGAGCGGCGGCCGGTTGGAGATAACCATGGCAAACACACCGAATCCACCAAAGTCTTTTCCCTGCACGTCCTGCACCAGCAAGTCATGGATGCTGTAACGTTCGCCGGCAGCGCTTGCCCCTCCCGCGGCAGCCAAGACGTTGGCGATGGATAGTACGCTGGCCACATTCCGGATGCGGTTGTAGCGAATTGTGACATCCGTCACCCGGCAGGCTGGGCAGCGATTCTCCTGGTTCTTGGGAGTGAGGAGAATGGAAAAGCCGGTTTGAGTGAACCCTCCCCACACGTTTTCCAGAACATTCCCCTCGAAGAGAACCCGCTGGGCATTCTTAAGTTCAAAGTGATTCTTAACGATGAAAGGACGTCCGGATTCCCCCCCCACAAACCCGGGTGTGCCGGCTTTCCAGATCAGGGGCTTGAATATGTAGTTGTGGCGGATTTCAATGTCGGCCGGGGTCATCGTTGCCGGCGCGCCGCCGAACATGATGTTCTCACCCGAGGCCTCCAGAAAATTATTGACGATCTTGTAAGGACCACCCGGAGTATTGCCGCCGCCATTGCCCAAGGCTTGCGCATCGGTACAAGCGCCCAGGGCAACACAGTGGAAATCGCTGAAGGTGGAATCGACGACGGCCACATACGTCATTCCCTTCATGGCAAGCCCACGAGCGGTTTCGTCTCGGGCATTCCCGTGTATCCAGACGCGGTCGAAGACGATGTGGTGAGCCGTGTCGTCCTGCTTCAGAAAGGCAAGAGCCGTAAGATTCGCTTTAGGGTTGCCACGGGTGATTTCGAGTCCAATGAGACGATAATGATTCGCGCCATCCATAAACCAAAGGGGTCCAGAGCCGCCTTGTCCATCAAACTCGAGTTTGGCCAGTACATTGCGCCCAGAGGAGCAACGAAACTCTGGGCGGCCGGGCAAAGAGGCAACGCCGGCATAGCACGGGGTGAGGCGTGTACCTTCGGGGGGCAAGGCGGTGTCAGGGGCATTGGTGCGCAAGATGATCCAGTGGGCGT
The DNA here is from genome assembly GCA_963759395.1 of uncultured Acidobacteriota bacterium. Taxonomy (GTDB): domain Bacteria; phylum Acidobacteriota; class Terriglobia; order Terriglobales; family Acidobacteriaceae; genus CAVWZH01. The sequence goes on from CAVWZH010000013.1 coordinate 223,846, forward strand.
CGTCACAGGACTTGGCGGGCAATCGAAAAGTGCCAGTGAAAGTCGCCCCGGCTTGCAGTTCCAGGGTGTCCCCACAGTTTGCGTTGTCAATCACCTGCTGCAGCGCATCGCCTTCCTTCACGATTCGGGTCTTCCCGTTTGCCGGTGTGTCGCTCAACGCGCTCTTCACGTAGACGCGGGGAAGTTCTGCCGGACCATCGAAGTTGCTCCCGTTCTGCTGCTCGTTCGCAAGTCGTGGCTCCAATGAAGCATTGGAACCAACCGCCGGGAGAAGGGTGAGCTGGAACGCGACCACGGCAACAATCAGGACCCGGAAAGTGCGTGTACCCATAGTTTCGTTCTGTCCCCCCGAAAGTCGAGTTCTTAGGTCGAAGTTAACGGAAGGAGGCGACAGGGACTCCCCGCTCCAAATGCTAGCACGCTGGAGACCCAGCGGAGCGCGGCATGTTAGCAATAGCTACTTCGTCAATTCAAACAATAGATACCAGGTGGGGCCTATTCCGTATCGTTCCATCGCGGTGGCCGTTCCGTATTTTGGACGGCTAAGCCTGAGCTTGTAACCGAAATCGGCCAATAGGCCAGAACACTCGATCCTCTCTCCGTTGACTTCACTCGAAAACAGCTTTTGGCTTCTATTGGGTACGATCCAAAGGTACTGTATCTGCGCGTCGTGGAGGAGGGACAACCACCAACGGATTGAGGCCGTTGTACATTCCGAAAAACTGTGGATATTCGTGGCTATATCGATCGTCTCACGTTCAACCAGGGACTCCACCTCGTCCAGCGGCACGGTTTGTGCCCTGGCTCGCCGGAACTTTAGATAATAGTCACAAACGAAACTCGATTCGGGGACCGCATCTGTGCAAAAGATCGGATTGGCGGTCGGCATGGCCTCCGAAAGGCGGTGCGCCAAGCGGCCGTATCCGGCGCCGATGTCCAACAAACTGAATTTTCTGGTCCCAAAGCATTCTTGCAGAAAATTGATCTCCATCACAGAATCGAGCAAATCACGACTAACCACCTTCCCGTTAAACCGAAAAGCTGGAGCACCGAACCTTCCGTCCTCCTCCAGCCTATCGAAGATCCCCAGCCGGTCAGCGGTCTTTGCATAGTAGGCTGTCATCAGGTAGTTGCTCTCTGAAAATCTCGGGCCCTGCCACACATAAGCGTTATCTGCCCGAAAGTTTTGTAGATCGACGTGTTGCGAGATAAAATCGGACGACCATTGGGAGTGAACCGATGCTGGGTGGGAAGCGTAGCGGAGCCGGAGCGATTGCAGCGCAGGATTTGACGGCTGCAAGAAATCTACTGCGTCCGGGGCCAGTGCCGGGCACGCCTCTAGCGGCAACAAGGTTTGGTTGATTCCTTCAAACTGCGACCTGCGCACAATCTGCAAGTCAAACCATGAGAGCAGACCATTCGCGGACTTCTTGAGAGCACCCTTGATTGACATGGCACCACCAGAGGCGGCATCTTTTGTCTAAAGATCTTGCCGGTAGTTCTCCACGACAGGAGTGACCCCCGCAACGTCAGGCCCCGGCAATTCCAGTTTTGAAGACAGGTCTCCAATGTGAAGTGCATGGTTGCCAACAAAAGCCAGCAGCAGGCAGATTCCATACACAGTTCCTGCCGCCAGTAAAGCGGCCCCAAGCTGCCAATAATTATGCGGCACGAACCAGCGTTGCGTGGCAAGCAGAACCGCAACTAACGGAATGCTAAGCAGCAACGGCAACAGATAGGCCTCGCGGATGAAAGTCCGGAGGCGGATTCCCAGCAGGTTGCACACGTGTCGAGGCAGAAAAAACAGGCTGGTGAGGCTTAGTGGGATGGCGGTACCCAGAGCATCGCCCACAATTCCGTAAGGACGTACGAGAAGAATGCTCAGAATCAGATTTGCGATGCCTTCCAGCAGAGTCACAGTGGCCCATGTGCCGTGCTTGCCCATCCCGAATAAAACGCGGCCCGAGGCGGATTGCGCGAGCATTAGAGTAAACGGGATAATCATGACGACAAGTACCGGATAGCTCGTAGCAATGTACTTCCTACCCATCCACACCTCAATCACCGACTTGCCCAGGATGATCAGCGTGGCGCAGATCGGAAAGATCACAAACGCGCAAGCGCGGTTCCCGGCGACAAAGATCTTGCGCTGGCGACCGATGTTCTGTGTCGCGTCCGAGTGGCTCGACATGGGGACAAACACCTGGGCGAGGCAGGTTACCACCTCCGTCGCGTAGTCTACGATTCGTGCACCAATGTTGAAATAGGTGATGGCTACAGCGGAAAGCATGGTGCCGATCACCAATTCGTCGGTTTTGAAACGAAGCCTGCTTGCGACAATAATGATGAAAGTGATGCTGCTGTAGCTGGCCATCTGGCGGAAAAATGCCCAGTCAACAGATCTCAGCCTCATGGGCATCCGCAGAAGATACAACACAAATGCGGCGCGAATCAGCGCACCGAAAAGCGGCAGCGCCGCGGTGATCAAGGCGACGGTCAACAGTCCGTATCCTCGGCGGAGGAAGAAAACGATTAGCGTCGCCCGCAGAAGCGAAGTGACCACATTGGTCCAATTCAAAATGTAAAATTTCTGCAGCCCTTCCAGGGTGCCTCCGAAAACGCCCAGAGGAAAGCCGATCGCAACCGACCCGCCTACTATGAGCAAAAGCCATCGTGCGGTAGCGTGGAAATCGGGGGGAATCCTAAAAATGCGATCGAGATACACGCAAAAGACAAGGGTCAGCAGCATCGTCAGTGCGCCAATGCATGTGTAGCTGAACAGGGTGGTACTGACCACTTTCTCGATGTTTTCGGTCTCTTGTGTGGCGGCGAACTTGGAGACATAGCGGACAATGGACGAACGGATGCCGAGGTCGAAAATTCCGTAGTAACCCGTGATTGAGAAGACCAGAACCCAGATGCCAAAGGCAGCATCTCCCAGCTTGTGGAGAATAAACGGTGAGAGAAAGATTCCGACTAGAACGTTGACCGCCAACGATAGCCAGCTGGAACCCACGTTCTTGATGATTTGGATTTTCTCGAGTTTACGCATGCAGTTTTGGGCTTGACTTGAGGCGGATTTTCTCGCGGTTCGCGATCCCCATGATTGGCCAGCTCATAGAAAACTTGGCAGGGCCTCAAGAAGGAGGGTGCGCGTTATTTGGCAGCACCTCCCAAGATGCTGGGGGGAGGCTGCAATCGAGGTTGCCGTAATGGCTCTTGCTGGCTAGCGGATAACCGAGCCGCTCCATCAATGGGCCCCATGCCGATTCAATGGCGGCTATAGAGGTTGGGGAGAGATCCGTCTTCCAGCCACCTGCTTTTGCCTCCCGAACAAACCGAAGGTCCTGGCGGGTCTCCCTGGTGGAAGTCCATAGATGGGACTGAGACCGTTCGAGACGTCGCATTTGATCGGCCGAGCTGCGTTCGGCGGCCTGGACGAGCCGCTGAGAATCAATCGGCAGGCCCAGGAAGGACGCCAGCTTGGCTAAGTTGCCGGTTGTGTCGGAGATCATGTCCTCGTAACGCAGCAAGAGAAACCGGGGATGGTTGCACCGGGTGGCCAGCCAGCTCGTTGCGTTTTCCCCCCAAGAGCCATATTGGGGATTGGTCTGGCCGGCGACAAACTGCTGCACAAATCGGTCTTGCGGATATTCGTCATCGATCACCCGGCGTTTTCGATGAAAGTGATACTCCGAAATTGCAACATCTCGCGGATCTCGAACGACGTAAATTACATTTTCATAGCGCGGATGAAAGTACTGATGACTCTTAATGATCCGAGGTCGAGGCACACGGTTAAGTGCGCGTTTTGAAAGTGCTTCTGGGTCGGGTACCAGGCGGTTGATGTTGGCAAAGTTGGCCGGTTCCTCGGGATGAACTAGGTTGGCAATCAGAAAGCGTGTCCAGGTGTTGCCCGATTTCGGGTACGACACGATGAATACATCGTCTGGAAACACGTCCAAGTTGCGTCCCGGATGGTGCAGGCCGAGGGCACGTCTGAATCCCGCAATAATGCGGACAGTCACTGGGGGGTTGTCTCCCGATTCACCGGGTAATCTTTCCGGAGAAGCAATTCATTTCGTACGCTCACCAGAGGATCCAGATGAAGTCTCAACCCCGTTCGCCCAACCCGTTTTTTCCATTGGGTCAATGATTGGCAAAGCCGATAGCATCGTCGAAGCCAGCGCGGAAACCTGCGTAAGCCCAGGACGGCCATGCGGAGCTTCCAATCGTCCTTGAGAGCGAGGGCGCGGGTTGTTGCACCTAAGGCTTTTCCATATTCCTGGTCCTGAAGAAATTGCTTGGCAAGATCGACCTCGCAATCTGCCTCGTTCTTCTGGATGAGCGTTCGGATAAGTTTTTGCTCTTGCTCCGGCATGTTCAGCGTAGAAGAGATTTTCTCGTAGACCTCGATGCGAGCGCGTTTCAAAAGGTAACGGTCTGCAGACAGGCCGTTGCGAACCCGGTGACAAAGAGTCGCACGCTCCGAGTACCCGATGGATGTGCCACGAGATGCGATGCGCAACCAGAGGTCAAAATCTTCACATCGCCGGAAGCGCTCGTCGAAAAGGCCGGCGTCGATGACAACCTGTCGGGATACCACGACAGACGAGGTTCCGATAGCGCAGGTACCTAATAACAGGCCGCGGAAATCAAAAGGCGGAGACTGCGGCTCGCGATCGGACGCCTTCTCGACCGGTGCCCCCTCTTTGCATATAAAGTAATCGGAATAGACCAGCCCGAGGGATGAGTCCTGCAGCAGCTTCGATAGGTGATTCTCCAGATGATTGTCGAGCCAAATATCATCGCTGTCCAGCAAGGCGACGTACTTTCCCCGGGCGCGCAAAATGCCTGCATTTCGAGCGCTGCTGGGGCCGCAGTTGGCTTGCTTAATGTAGTGAATCTTTTCCTCATATGGCCCCAATGCTCTTTCGAGCAGATCCGTGTCCGGGGAGCCGTCATTGACGACAATAATCTCGTGATCGTGGAAGCTTTGCGCCAGGACGGAATCCAAGGTCTCGCGGATCAAACCGGCGCACTGGTAGGCTGGAATTACGACACTCACCAGCATGGATTGGCGCTCTCGACCCTGATCAATTTCGCTCCGTCTGCAACGTCTTGAAAACAACCGGTTGAACAGGAACCCCGGGGGTAGTGGACGAGGTACCCGTAATATCTCCGTCGCACTGAAGTATACACCCGCCATTATTGGCGGCTGATGCGCACATCGTGAGGCGCTGAACGCTGAAGTTAGAGCTAGGAAACAGCGATCTGGCTCCAGAGCGGTGGTCGTTGCGAAGGGCCGGGGATGCAGCGCGACTTTCTCGTCGTCGAGGGGACCCTCGTCAGTACACACCCGAGGTTATGGTCTGGATTGCGGTGATGTCGGCACCCAAGTCCTTCCCGTCGGTTCCAGCGCTTCTGTAAGGACTGGAGGGCTGGAGATGATAGTCGCCGCCGTTTCCGCCGTTGAAGCTCACGAACGGAATTGCCGTGAGGTCCTGGGGAAAGTAATTACCATCCGGCCAGCTGGAGGGGGGATAGTTTGCCGGAACGGCGATAAGAACATTGTGCGTGAACGTGTAGTTCGAGAAGCACGACGCGAGCGACAGAGCGGGAGTGTCCTGGCTGGCGCAGTCAGGCTTGCCCAACGCGGCCCAAACCGGGAAGCGTGGTATCAGCACGATGTTGTTGGTATAGGTGAAACCCCACATCTGGGGGTTGCTGGGGTTGTTTCCGACCGACAAAATGTGGCTCTGCGGATCAGGAAAGCCTGTGATGTGGTCGACGGTGATGCTGTTGAGGACATTTTTAGCCCACCCATTGAGAATCTCCATCAGGCCGCCGCCGCCGCGGTAATGACTGCCGTTGAGGTCGTCTAAGGTTACGTCGTGGATGCTGTACCGCCCCCCGGCCAGCGCCATCGCGCCGTTTGGTCCCGCGGAGCGAGCGGTTGCCATTGCTATTCCTCCGCCCGCGTGGCTGATTGTGCTGTAACGAATGGTGACGTCGGTGACCTGGCACAAGGGGCAGACGTAGGAATTGGCCTTGAGCTCATACTGATTTTTGGGAGTGAGCAGAATCGAGAAGCCATTTTGCGAGAATCCGCCCCAGCAATTTTCCAGGATGTTTCCTTCAAAGAGCACGCGCTGCGCGTTCTTCAACTCGAAGTGATTCTTGACGATGAAGGGCTGATTGGAGGCGCCACCCATAAAGCCCGGCGTGCCCGTCATCCAGAGCAGGGGCTTGAAGAAGTGGTTGCGGCGAATTTCGATGTCGGCTGGGGTGGTGGTGGCTGGACCACCACCGAACAGGATCCCCTCACCGGAAGCCTCCAAGAAGTTGTCCACAATCTGGTAAGGTCCGCCGGGAGTATTTCCTAGCCCTCCACTGATCGCATGAGCATCGGTGCAGGTTCCCACTATGGCGGTACAGTGGAAATCGTTCAAATAGGAGTCCACCACCGAAGCGTTGGTCAAGCCGCGCAGACTCACGCCATCCATGGTCTCGTCGCCCGGCACACCGTGAATCCAACTGCGGTCAATCACTACATGGTCTGCAGTGCCTTGCCACTGTACTGAAATGAGAGCGCCAATGAATCCCGTTCCGACCGGCCGGGTAACCTCCAGCCCAAGCAAGCGATAGTGATTGGCTCCGGAAGCGAGCTGAAGGGGACTAGCGGTTGCGTTCTGGATCAGGGAAATCTGTGGTAACCAACGTTGCGTCGATGGGCAGTTGAGCGCCGGCCTTCCGGGAAGGGAAGACACTCCGGCGTAGCACGGTGTCAGGCGGGTACCCTCAGCTGGCAAACTGGCGTCGGGAGCGCTGGTGCGAACGATAATCCAGTGCTGATCATCGCACGGCTTGGCGGGCAGGACGAATGGTCCGCTGAAGCTGGCCCCGGCCTGGAGTTCGATAGTGTCGCCACAATTCGCGTTGTTGAGAGCGTTTTGAAAACTGGCGCTGTCAGTCACCGCCACAGTGGAGCCGGGTGCGGGGGTATCCGCCAGGGTCATCTGCAAGTAGATTCTTGGCAACTCTGCCGGCCCGTCAAAATTGTTGCCCGAATTCGATGAAGTGGCTGGCGCTACTGACACCTGCAAGGCTGCACTGGTGCTGTTGCTGGCAGAATCGGTCACTTGTGTTGTCAGGGGGAACGTTCCTGTCTGGGTTGCCGTGCCAGAAATTGCTCCGGTAGTGGAGTCCAGTTGCAGCCCGATCGGCAAAGACCCGGAAACGATTTCCCAGGAGTAAGGTGAAGTTCCACCTGTGGCTGAGAGAGAGATGCTATAGGGGGTCTCAGCCATCGCTGCGGGAACCGACAAAGAAGTGATGGTCAACGGAGCCTGGGAGATCGGAGAAACCAGGATGAGGGTCGTGGCGTGAGCCGCCGAGCTGACTTGGCTCAACGCGCTGACCATCACAACCTGAGGAGCGCTGACAATAGGTGCCGAGAAAAGCCCGGTTTTCGAAATGGCGCCCGCGCTCGCCCACCAGACAACCGCCGGATCGCCATCTGAAGTTAAGGCTGCCGTGAACTGTACGGTGCCTCCCGACTTCACGGTCGGACGAAGCGGTCGTAGCACCATAACTTCCGAACCGGGGGGATCGGCTTGGATAATGTGGTACGGACTGGATGTGGTTTTGGAAGACGGCGAAGCGGCGCCGGCTTGTAGTGACTGGTTGCACCCTATCGTGCTGAGAAGCAGCGCCGAAAACAACATCACGACTAGAACCGAAGTTGGGTTCGGCTGATACGTGCCATTGGACCGTGCACCTGCGTTTTGCGGTGGCATGGCATACCCTTCAGGAATTTAGTTGGGGGACTAAGCTTTCCCAGTCCTCGGGCAGACTTTATAGAGAAGGAAGTAACCTAGATAGGTCACCAAGGTGTCTGGACATTGGTCAGAAGGGCATGACCTGCTGGCGTAGGCTGTCGGTGCGACGCAGCAGTTGTTCTGCCTGCTCTGCGATTTGATGCCGCGAGCGATTTAGCGGCTTCGCAGCATGGCGCCTCTGAAGCGATCATAGATGCGGTTGCCCAAAATACTCTGAGCCACATTTCGTGTTCCAGTCGCCAGGCGAGCCTTCCAAAGCCCGTCACCCCGGCAGAGTTGCTGGAAGCGTTGCGGCTCCGTTTCGCGCATCACGGCCAGGCGGCCAAGGGCGAAACGATCAGTAGAAGGAGAATTTTTCCGTGGTTCGCTCGTGGCCATACTGTGGTATCCACCGTGCTGGGCCACCTGGGCGGCGCGCCGGTCGAACCGTCCCCCGGGGCAGGAAAAATGTCGGACGGGTTGACCGATGATCTGCTCCAGTTGCAGCTTGGCGCTCACGATCTCGCGATGCAGACCGTCGTCGTCCAAATCGGTTAGATACGCGTGCGTCACAGAGTGGCAGCCAATTTCAAAATTGCCGCTGCTCAACTCCCGAAGTTGTGCCGGGGACAGATATCCCGGGGTGCCAAGAAATCCTGCCGTAATGTAAAAGGTAGCCCCGAAACTAAGTTCGTTAAGGATGGGCGCGGCCAATAGGAGGTCAGTCTCGGAACCGTCATCGAAGGTGAGCCCGATGCCGCGCGGGTCCGCGAACTGAAGCGCGGAAGAAACACTTAACCCCCGCAGGCCGGAGGCGTGGAGAGAACGCATTTGGCTCTCGAACTCAGAGGCGGACAGAACATATCGCACATAACCCGGCTCCAACCGGCAAAGGTCACGGCCAGGAAGTTCGAGCTCGTGGTACATAAGGATCATGGTGCTGACAGCAGCCATGAGAAAATCCTACACGTACAGGAGGCTGCTTAATAGGTGGTAGCTTGTTAACAGAAATCTTCGGCGCGCACATGAGAGTTGATGGGGAGCAGAAAATGCTCCGGGGAAAGCATGTCGCAAACGGCCTATAGCTCCCGGTCTTTCACCACGGATCTTCACCAGCATCCCAAGTATCGGCCGGATATCGATGGTCTGCGCGCCGTAGCGATCATTCCAGTCGTGCTTTTTCACGCCTATCCCGCGATATTACCCGGCGGTTTTGTGGGCGTCGACATTTTCTTCGTCATTTCCGGCTTTCTGATTTCCAGCATTATCTTCAAGGGCCTGCGGCGCGAGGATTTCAGCTTCCTGGGCTTCTACGCGAATCGCGTTAAACGGATTTTTCCGGCGCTGGTTCTGGTTCTGGGAGTTTGTTTCGTGTTCGGCTGGTTCGCTTTGCTGCCAGACGAGTACCGACAGTTGGGCAAACACATCGCGGGTGGGGCCGGATATATAGAAAACTTTGTTCTCCGGCGTGAAGCGGGATATTTTGACACCAAGTCCGATCTCAAGCCCCTAATGCACCTTTGGTCCCTGGGGATCGAAGAGCAGTTTTATCTGACGTATCCATTTCTTCTCTGGTTGGTCTGGCGCTTACGCTCCAACCTGCTCGCCTTGCTGGTGCCTCTGGCGGCGGCTTCGTTTGCGCTCAACATCTGGCGAGTTCACAGCGATCCTGTGGGCACTTTTTTTCTGCCACAAACACGCTTCTGGGAACTGTTCGCAGGCGGTACTCTCGCCTACCTACAGGTGTTCACTGAAGAAGTGCGGGCCCGCTTACCGGGACATTGGGCACGCCTTCCTTCCTATTTCTTTGCAACCGAACTGCCCCGCATGCGTGCCGCCATTGTCAGCAATGTGCTGTCGACGCTCGGCATGTTCCTGGTGGGTCTGGCCATATTTCGCTTGCACGACCAAAACGCGTTTCCGGGATGGTGGGCCTTATTCCCTGTCTGCGGCGCCTCCCTGTTAATCTTGGCGGGACCTGCGGCCTGGATCAATCGCAGAGTTTTGTCCAGCAGTGTCGCGGTCTTCGTCGGCCTGATTAGTTATCCGCTCTACCTCTGGCATTGGCCGCTCCTGTCATTTCCCCAGATTATTCAGAATGGCGAGGTGTCTTCCATCACGAGGATTTGCGCCATCATTCTCGCGCTTGTTTTGTCCTGGGCGACTTGGCGCTTCGTTGAGAACCCGATCCGCTTTGGGCGCAGGATCTGGATAAAAACGGCTGCTCTGGCTCTGACGTCGGTCGTGGTTGGGGGCCTAGGATATGCGGCATACCGTGGGAACGGATTTCCATTCCGGTTCAAGAATCTGTCCAGCGATTTGAATCCGCAACCCCAGGAAGAGAGGTCGACGCCGGACTGCCGCGAGAGGGTCGGCTACGACAAGATGGAATATTGCCGAAGTTCGAGGACAGGTCCTCCGAGCGTGCTCCTCCTCGGTGACTCCCATGCGGGTTCCCTCTACTCCGGGCTGGCGAACGCGTATGGACAACGCGCCGAATTACTGATGAACCTGGGCGCGCCGGCGTGTGTGCCTTTTTATGACACCGAGTCATACCGACTGGGAGAACGGCAACAAAGGAACTGCAAGCTCGTGGTCAATCGAATGCTTGAGTTTGCCACCTCCAGCCCCAGCGTTCACACCATCATTCTGGCCATGCGCGGCCCGTTGAACATGTCGGGCCAGGGCTTCGGCCACGCCGAAGCAGGAGATGCTCCCAAACGAATTGTCTGGTATGGTGCACCGCGAAATTCCACCCAAGCCGAAATGTTCGTGGGTGCCTTGAGAAACACAATTAAACACCTGTCCGCGTCCGGCAAGAATATAGTTTTGTTTATGGACTGGCCGGAGCTGGGTTTCGATCCCAAGTCCTGTCTCCCCCGGCCGCTTAGTTCGCTCTCCCACCGCCGTGCACTTTGCGGCGTCGCCCGGGCTGAAGTAGAGGCTCGCAATCAGGCATATAGGGAGGCCATTTTCGAGATGCAAAAGGAATTCAGCGGGCTGCAGGTGTTCGATCCGTTTCCTTACCTGTGCGATTCGTCGGCATGTTACGCGACCAAGGACGGCAGGTTGCTTTATCTGGATGACGATCACCTTTCCGCCGCAGGCGCGGCTTATCTCAGTGGCAAGTTCTTGGGGGAGCCACTCGCTGACAAATGATCACTCACCAGCGCGAATAATTCATCACGCAGTCCGGAGCCCCCTGCCAGCAGGCCAGTGATCAGCGGCGATTTATTGTTGCATCGAAGGGGAGAATTCTCCAGCGTGCTGACGAATCCGCCGCTGCTTTGGACCAGAGCAGCACCGGCGGCCACGTCCCACTCGTTCTTCGGGGTGAGAGTGAAGGTTGCGTCTGCCAGTCCGGCGGAAACCAGCGCCAGTTTGTAAGCCACGGAACCCATGGGGCGGATAGTGAAGGGAGCGTTCTCGAAACGCTTCCAGTCGCCGCGTTTCACCTCGCTGCGGCTAGCCAGCACCACGGCGCCGCTCAGACCGGTGCGCGGGCTGGCGTGTGCGGGCTTCCCGTTGTAGGTCACACCGGAGTCCAAAGAACCCAGAAAAATCTCGCCCGTGGCCGGGTTGCAAATTCCGCCTGCAACCGGCCGGCCGCGTTCCACCATCGCGACGGAAACGCAGAATTCCGGAATGCCGGCGACAAACTCACGGGTACCGTCCAACGGATCCACCACCCACACGCGTTCTTTTTCTAAGCGTGAGAGATCGTCGACGCTTTCTTCAGAAAGCCAGCCTTCTCCTTGCCGGAGTAGCTCCTGGCGCAGTACCGCATCGACGGAGCGATCGGCCTCGGTAACCGGATCGTGACCCACCTTATATTCGGTTTCAATGGCGCCTGGGGTGAAGCGCGCCAGCACTGCGCGTGCGGCCTCCAGGGCCCGTTGAATGCGGGTCAAGGTGTCGGAATCAACGCGTACGTTCATGGATTATTTCACGCGGCTTCAGGCCCAGAGCATGCGGGCCCCGGTGGCCAGCAACACCGAACAAAGAATTCGTCTCAACCAGGGAACTGGAACCCGGGTGCTCAAATGAGAACCCAACAAACCACCGGGGATGGAGCCGATCAACAGCGAGGCTACCAACGCGGGATTCACGTTACCCAAGCGCCAATGCAACGCACTGGTGACTCCGGTCAGGATCACGGCGTGCACAATGTCGGTGCCCACCATCACTTTGGGTGGAGTAGCTGTAGAACATGAGCAGCAACATCATGATGATGCTTCCCGAGCCGACCGATGTCATTCCCACCAGCGCCCCCGCCAGCAACCCGATCATGGACATTCCGGCGAAAGACTTCATGGTCGGCGGACGGTTGGCCACGTCGCTCTTCGATTCGGACCTGGAACAGCAGCAGCGTGGGAATGAATATCAGCAGCACCCCGATCGCGTGGGTGATGAAAGTGTTTACACCATTGCCGTACACGTGGCGCAGATGAGTCAGGAAACTAACGCCGAGAATAGATCCAGGAACGCTACCCACTGCCAGGGCCAGCACCACCTTGCGGCGAACCGTGCCTCTTCGCAGATGCACGTAGCTCGAGCCAATCTTGGTGACGAAGTTGAAGACCGCGTCCGATCCCACGGCAATGATAGCGGGCACTTTCAGACCGAAAATCAGGATGGGGAGCAAAAGTACGCCGCCACCCATACCGGTCATGCCGAGCAGGGTGCCCACTACGAAGCCAATCACGATCTTGGCCACTATCTCCATGTGCAAATCGGCAACTCCATTTGGCCGACCAGAGTCAAGACCGAAGTTACGCCGAAGCCCCGTTGACTCCGATGAATCCCTCGCGCTCCAGGTGGAGGATGATGCCTTGAGCGGCTTCTTCCGACGTGAGTTCTGCGGTGTCAATCACCACTTCCGCATCTTTCGGCACCTCGTAGGGATCGGAAATTCCGGTGAACTCCTTGAGGATTCCCGCCCGCGCCTTGGCATAGAGGCCCTTACGGTCGCGCTGCTCACAGACGTCGACGGTAGTGGCGACATGTACCAGGATGAATCCGCCGAAGGGTTCGATCAACTGGCGCACGTGCCGGCGCGTAGCGTCGTAAGGGGCGATGGGGGCACAGATGGCGATGCCTCCATTTTTGGTGATCTCTGACGCAACATAACCGATGCGGCGAATGTTGATGTCACGATGCTCTTTGGAAAAACCCAATTCGGAGGAGAGATGCTTGCGCACCAGGTCGCCGTCGAGAATAGTAACCGGGCGGCCACCCACTTCCAGGAACTTGGTGAGCAGGACGTTGGCGATCGTCGACTTGCCCGACCCGGAAAGGCCGGTGAAGAAGATCGTCAAACCTTGCTTGTGCCGCGGCGGGTAGCTGCGGCGAAGCTCGTGGACGACCTCGGGATACGTGAACCATGCGGGAATTTCGCGGCCTTCGTTGAGGCGCTGGCGCAGTTCGGTTCCCGAGATATTCAGCACGCGGGCATCTTTCGGAACTTCATTGTCTGGGACATAGCGGTCCTGATTTTCCAGATACACCATCATGCTGAATGGCACCATGGTGACACCGATCTCCGCTTCGTGCTGCTTGAACAAAGTTTGGGCATCATAAGGGCCGTAAAATGGCTTGCCGTCAGTGTTGTTTCCCGGACCAGCATGATCGCGGCCTACAATGAAGTGGGTGCAGCCGTGGTTCTTGCGAATGATGCCGTGCCAGATGGCTTCTCGCGGACCGCCCATGCGCATGGCCAAAGGCAGCATGGCAAGCTTTACCGTGCCGTGCGGATATTTCGAGAGCAGCAATTGATAGCAGCGAACCCGGGTGAAGTAATCTACGTCACCCGGCTTGGTCATTCCCACCGACGGATGAAGCAATAAATTGGCTTCTACCTGCTTGGCGGCACGGAAGGTCAATTCCACGTGCGCACGGTGCATCGGATTACGGGTTTGAAAAGCCACTACCCGCCGCCAGCCCAAACGCGCAAACTCGGCGCGAAGTTCCGCGGGAGTGAGACGCAACGCCTTGAAGTCGTAATGCGAGGCTGGCTGGACTCCCTCGATCCGCCCACCCACATACCAGGGATGGGACTTCGTCAGCAGGTAGTCGACGCCCGGATGTGCTGTGCTGGTGGTGCTGAAAACCGCCTGGGCCTCAGCCTTGCGATCCGGTTGCCAGACTTCTTCCACGTGAAGCACAGCCAGCATCACCCCTTCCGGGTCACGCAACGCGACTTTGCTGCTGCCCGGTTTCAACGTCTTGGCAAATTCTTCGGTGACGTCAAGGGTGATCGGCATGGGCCACAGAACGCCGCTGCTCAGGCGCATGTTGTGACAAACGCCGTCATAGTCGGACCGGGTCATGAATCCGCGCAGGGGAGAAAAACCTCCGCTCATCAGCAGCTCGAGATCGCAGATCTGCCGTGCCGTCAGGTCCCACGACGGCCATTCCCGAGAATGTCCTTTCAGTTCGTTGGTTCGATCCGGGTTCACGAGGAGTTCAGCAAGTTCCCCGCCGTGCGGTGCAATGAGATGACTTGTCGAAGAGGTCAAGTCGGTGGAGCCTCCGGGTTCTGAAAATCGACTGCTATTGGAATGACCTACAATATAAAGGTCAGAACTCTTATTGGGAGCAATTCTGCTGCCTTCAGCGGCTGTTATCACGCCAATAAGTCATTGGTAATGCTGTAGATACGGTAACAAACGTTAACTCTCGCATATGGAACGCGAACTGATGTGAAAACTTTTGCAACATCGCGAAAACGCCGGAGATGATGCCACGCATCCGGTTTTGCTAAGGCTAACGCCGAGGGGGCTCGATCGGGGCAAACTCCGGGCAGTTACACAATCTCAACTGTTCCAACCACTCTGCTCGATAATCCACCCTGACACGAATCGGAATTTTTGTAAAGTGTCCCCGAGCACTTTCAGGGGAGAGACTTACCAGTGGAACTGTGTTCCAATTATGAGGGGCAGAGGCAAATAGAGGAGTCGACAGTGAGATTCGGCAGGGCAGCATTATTTCTATTTGGAGCGGTCGGATTCATGGCGGCGCAGAGCGCCGGTTCTGGCGGTTCGCATCGTCACGATGAGGTTCACAAGCCCGGGTCGATCAAAACGCAGGCGGTTTCGAAGCAGCGCTCTGCTTCAGGGCAGGCTGGAAGCGCCATAAGGGCAAGGGGCAACCCAAACCTTGCCCATCAGCTCGACCAGCAAGAACGCGAGACCAACAAATTGCTGGCGCAGACAGGGAAGAAACCTGCCGATCCAGGGCCGGTGAATTATGCCGATCACCCCACGCAGAAGAGCCGCCGGATGGATTTCTCGTATCACCAGCCAACACGTCCCTCAACAACGGGCCGATCGAGTCACAGTTCCACAGCAAAGCGATCCCCTAGCCGCAAAACGAACTCTGCGGTTCACTAGCCTGCTTTTCTCTTTTCTCACTGCAGGGGGAGCTAATCTTCGAAATGCGAATGGCCTCTACTGTCTGGCGGGGTCGACAACTCTTTCAGGCGAAGAAACAATCTGCGCATGCTGTACGGGTTCTTTAATTGAGTATTTGAGCAGGCACCAGAGGGCGCGAAACGCCATCCTTCCATCCGATCTTTTTGCCTTCTTCGTAGGTACGCCCCCAATAGCTAATGCCCACTTCGTAGATGCGCAGACGGCGTTTGGCCACCTTGACGGTAATTTCCGGTTCAAAGCCAAAACGGTCTTCTTCCAAAGGAATCGACTGAATGACCTCGCGGCGGAACATTTTGTAGCAGGTTTCCATGTCGGAAAGGTTGATGTTGGTGAGGCAGTTGGAAAGCAGGGTCAGCAGCCAATTTCCCACCGAGTGCCAGAAATAAAGAACGCGGTGAGGAGCGGACCCAAGAAATCGCGAGCCGTATACAACGTCGGCCTTGCCCTGGACGAGAGGCTCCAAGAGGGCGCCATACTCGGATGGGTCGTACTCCAAGTCCGCGTCCTGGATCACGACGTATTCCCCGGTGGCGGCTTGAATTCCGCGCCGCAAAGCGGCGCCTTTGCCCATGTTTTTGGGCTGCAGGAGCACATGAATATTAGGATACTGAGCTTTAAGCTCCGCCAAGATTTCGCGTGATCCGTCGTGGGAGCCGTCGTCTACACAGATGAGTTCTATCTCCTGCGGCGATTTGAGAACCTGGGCGACTACTTCTCGCAGGGTTGCCCGCTCGTTGTAGACCGGCATTACCACCGATAGCTTCATAAGATGCCAGCTAGTTTAAAGCCAAGCCGCGGCCTCAAAGTCAGAATTCTTCGGGAGTTGCCCTCGGCATGAGGGGCATGACTTGGGGTCAAGTTTTTTTCATGCGTCATATTCGGCCAACGGCGGAAGGGGTAAATGCGGACGTGTAATTAGTTCCGGAGCATACTGTAGATGCGAGAAAAATTTCCCCTAAGGTCTTTTGCTTAGCCTGTAGATAAACGACTTATGCGATTTACAAGCGTTGTTTGAGGGTGCCGACGAATCGGCACCGACGGTATTTTGCACCTAGCCGATCCCGCCGAGCCGCGGATTTGAACCAGATTCCTCGCGGTTCAAGATCTGATTATCCACAGAAGAAATGCCGTGTCCGCAGATAAGCTTCCCGCCCCGGCCGAGAGCATACCGATTAAGTGATTGATCACAAATAGGTTACCTAAATGACTGAAAGTTGGAAAAAGGTCACAAAAAAGCTGCAAGGAAGGCCAAATTACCACGGAATCTGTGGAAATCTTTGGCTCGCTTAGGGCAGAATATACGGTCGCTTGGCACCGCACATGCTATGGATTTCTGGAGAGCCCTTCTGATCTGAAGTAACTCCGCAGAGCCAAGCTGGTAAACGTGCTCACGGATGGCTCTATCAATCTGTCCCTCGGGACACCAGGCAGTGGGGGGAACATGCTGGAAAGGGATGTGCGGCTAGGTCCGCGAGAAAGACAGATCGCGGAGCTTTTGCTTCAAGGCTGCGACAATCTGGAGATTGCCAAGCAACTAAATATGGCCCGACGAACTGTCAAGGCTCACTTCAACCGGCTCTTTCTGCGGTTTGGCATTACCAGCGGCATCAAGCGCGTGAAACTGGCGACTATCTTGTATCGGAGGCAATTATGTTTGGAACAGCTCGCTACGGAAGCCGGGAACCCAGCAAGCGAGAGCAGCGCGTCATCGAACTTGTCGCCCAAGGACTCAAGAATCGGGAGGTCGCAGACGCCATCGGGACCACCGAGCATGTTGTCAAAAATTACCTGCGAGTCATCTACGACAAGCTCGGAGTCTGGAACCGGGTCGAACTTGCTCTCTGGTATGAAGCACGGCGGCCAGAAGACACAGCTCAAGCCTGAACAATTGGAAAGCTGGGAGCACAGTCTCCTGAGTCTCGACGAGACGGACCGAAGTAGCCACAACCTTCCTGAGCAGTAGCCGGTAAATCTGAAGCACAAGGCAAACTGAGAAACGCGCCGGGTATGGGGAAACGTCTCACTGGCAGCCGCCGGACTCGAAACTGCGAAGCTGTTGTGCGGCCGCGCTGCCGCCCTTTCTGGCGGCGGCGACGAGCAAAAGACGTGCCTGATCGCAGTTTCTGGGAACGCCGTCGCCGCGCACATAAAGATCAGAGAGCAACAGGGCGGCTTGCGTGTTGTGCTTGCCTACGGCCTTCCACAGCAGTCGTGCGGCGGCGGAGCTATCCCGGGTAGACGTTTGTCCTTCCAAATTTTGCTTTGCCAGAAGCAATTCCTGTGCGCCATCCTCCGCGCCTGGGAAATGTCGTGCGTCAACGGCTGCGGGCAGGGGCGCCGGAGAAACGGATTGGCGCTCCTGATGGCTCGGCGCCTCAGCCGGGAGCTGCTGGGTGGGAGCGTTCGCCGAAGAGTCTGCCGATGGCCCAGTGGTCTGCGGTGTTGCAGCAGGTGAGATGAGCGCAGTGCCGGGCGGCGATGGAGCGGCGCGATCCCGTGAGGCCCAATACAGCCCGCCAAAGGCCGCCAGGAGAACCATCAGCCCGATTCCTGCCCACAGCACCTTGTTACCGCGCCGGGCTGGCGTTTCGACTTCGTCCCATTGAGAAAACGCTTTCCCTCGCAACCAACCCAGGTCGCTGTCTTCCGGATTGTCGACCCGGGAATCGTCGACGGACTTGAGAGACGCTTTCTCGGAAACTGCGTGGATGGTGGTTGTCGAGGGTTCTGCAGCGGCCACGGACATCATGTTTCCTTGCAATGTTGAGCCACAGTTGCCACAGAATCTCTGATCGGCAACATTCTGATGCTGACACTGTAAGCAAACGATCTGGGCTTGTGCCATCGCCGTGATGCTGGCCTCCGGAGCGAGAGCCTGCCCGGGAGTCAGCGCACCTTCGTGGGCCTCCGTTTCCAACTGCTGTAAGAGTTCCCCGACTGCCCGCTCCCGTTGCTCGGGAGGAGAAGTGAAGTAGACTTCCGCCCATCGCCCAAGGTGGCGCTCGAGCAGAGGGTTTATCAAGGGATTCAGCTCAGACTTTGGCAAAGAATCTAGTTCTCGGTCCTGATGCCAGCGATCGGACACGGCTGGACTCCACAGAAAGTGATTTCAGAACATTCCACTCTGAGGCCGCGCAGTTGTCAAATCCGCGCCTCGAGTGATTCATGAGATGCTGGAATTAGCCGAGGCGTAAAAGAGAAACGTGCTGCCGATGGTTTTCGCAGGGCGCAACAGTTAGTCGCAAACCTTGCGGCTGGCGGGCTCAAACCGGTCCTGCTGAGCATCGCGCTGCGTCGTGAACTTGCCGCCCTCAGTCTTGCCGTAGAGTTCTGCCCCCGGACAATAGTAAAGAGCGGTGTGCAGATCGACCCACACTCTGGTGTTGGGGTTTCCCGTGTAAGCAGGGGCGTCCGGGGCTTCAGCCAAGCCCAGGCTGACTAGAAATTTTTCGAAAAGGGTCATCTCGGGCGGGGGTGGAGCTTTGCGCCGGTGAGCGGAAGGGGCGACATTCGCGGCGGTGCGGTCGTGGCTGGGAGAAACAATCAACATTGCGACTGAGAGCAAGAAGATCAAGGCCGCGAGACCGACATAGACATTCGCCCGGTTTTGCCCCCACCACCGCGAAGCCGAGCCCAGCCACGACTGGCGCGGATTTTTCAAAGCGTCGAGCCACTCACGGGTTTTGCGGGCAGAGGTCCACGCCGATTTTGTGGTTGCGCGCGAGTCGCTGACTTCGTCTGGGATAATGCGAATCTGGCTTGAGGGTTCGGGAGCTTCCTCGTGGCCGCTGACCGTTTCTGGCTCATTCTGCCGCAGCGTGGCAGCAGAGTTCGGAAAAGACGGGAGCATGGATTCGCCACCCAAGAGAGCACCGGAGTTTCGCTCACCAGCTTCTTTGGTCGAGGCGTGGGCGTCGTCAGAACCAGGCCATGCGAGGGAAAGCCTATCTGCAGGAAGCGCGGAGGATTGCGTCGAGGAAATTGCCGGGGAACTGGGAATCTTAGAATTATCTGGCGACGGCGGTGCAGTGAGATTCTTCGGGGCCGCAGGGCTAGGCCGAAGAAGCGGGTCAGTTGGCGGATTCAGGATTTGCTGAGCAGGTGGCGGTGCCGCGGGCTGGCTGCTGCGGCTCTTCTCAGCGGCTTGTTGCATGCGCCATAAAGATGCCACTTTGCTTTGCGTGCTACTGCGGCCGGCCAATCCCGGACGGGCCATTCCACAGCTGCCGCAGAAAGCCTCTCCCTCTTCCATGGGGTTGCCGCATCCTGCGCAGGTAGTCTGGGTATCGCGAAGCACATCTTCCAACGGATTCGCGGTATCAGGCTCAACCCAAGCAGGTGGCCCAACTTCATCCGACCGCGACTGGGGAACCGACTCGTCCGGAGCCGGTTTAAGATCTGGCCCAATTCTCTCGAGGGCATCGAGAAGCGCCTTATGTTCGGATCTGACCGGCGGTTTCGCCGCAACGGCGTCGGCGACGAGCATGGCTTCGCTGACCAGGCCCGCCATCAGTTGAGCGGTACCCACGTCTCGGTTGTGGAAGGAGTCAGGTTGGGTAAAACGCAATTCGAGGACGCCCGCGATCCTGCCTTGATGGTAAACCGGCGCGGCGATCAACGACTTGATTCCACGATTGCCGGCGACGCGCGCTCCGGGAGAGGACACCGTCGCAGTGTTCACGTATTGGACGAGCTTGCCTTCGAGCAGGCATTCGGCGGATACGGAAGACTCGGCAGGAATGGAGGCCAACGCATCGCGAGACGCAGTGCCCGTGACCGCTCGGTAGGCAAGCCGACCTGCTTCCACAATTCCCACTGCAACGCCGGAGGCAGCCGTCATCCGCTGCGCCTGCTCCGCAATCAGAGACAGAGCGGTGGGGAAGTCCAGTTGTCTGGTCTGAATCAGGTTATGGGTTTCGACGATGGCAGAGAGCGAAGCGTTCAAGTCTGAATGAGATTCATTTCCGCGCTGGCGTTGGTTGTGCTCCTGCAACACAAATGCCGCTTCTAGCAGCTTCTGGAATGAGACTTCATCCAGTGCCGGTGGGCGCTTCGCATTGCCAGGCGATTCTTTCATTCAGGCTTGGGGTCCATTCGCCAACGATACCCGCAGTTATTGTAATGCAGTTTGCAATTTGAAGAAGAGATCGCGAGCCTGCAAATTGTTGATTCTACGGGATCGTGGCTGAATGTCTTGGATGATGCAAAATGCACGCTGATCGCGATAACCGGAAGCACCTCGGGCACAAGCGCAGCCAACGGTTGTCTCGTCGATTCGTTTGGCAAACTCTTGGCGTTTCCTAGTTCCTACGTAGTCCGACTACTTGTGAGTTTCAAACTCAGGTTGAAGGAACCATTTCGGAATCGCCGGTTCCGAATCGAGACGGCGATTTGGGGGATGGGTGAGGTCGTCGGCGGGGAAGAGCGCCCATTCACAAGGACTTACCCTTTTGTTCGGCAGGGCGAATTTTTGGCGAAGCAGTTGCATTGGTGGGAAGTGAACAACGGGTATTTTCGAGAGGAGGAGAGATACGAATGGTGAACATCAATCAAATCAAGATCACACAGCGCGATGCCGAAGTATTGAAGTTGCTAATTCAGGGGTGCAGCAACAAAGAGATTGCCGCTCAACTGGGAATTAGTCCACGGACTGTGAAGCAACACCTGCGGACGCTGTTTTTGCGAGCCGGAATTCGTGAGGGGCGCAAGCGGGTGAAATTGGCAACCGCCATGTTCGACAAGGAGCAAATGAACCATGCAACCACGTGAGCGCCTCACCGCCAAAGAAATGCAAGTGGCCGGCCTGGTATGGGAAGGGCGTACCAACCGCGATATCGCGCTGGCAATCGGGACCACCGAACAAGTAGTCAAGAATTACTTGCGCAACACCTTCGACAAACTCGGTGTCTGGAGCCGACTGGAACTGGCGCTCTATGTTGCCAGTCATGGCGGGGCACAGTGGAATCTGCCGGGCGAAGTTCCCCCCCGAACCGGTTCCGAGGTGAGGGCGCAGCCGGTTTGAGAACCAAGAATGCGAGACGACGGGGCTGCACCAAGAAATGGGCAGCTAATAAGTTTGAGCCAGTTTTTCCACAGCAATTCGACAAGTAAGATCGTTGACGGAGAGCGCAACGACGTGTCGGAAGGTACTCTGCTGGGGGTTCTCTGGCCGCTGCCGCCAATCGCTGGCCTGATATGCCTTGATTTTGGTGCAGAGGGTTGTGGATGAGGCGCATCTCATTGAATAGTTGAGACTTAGGAGACGCCGGAAGTGATTGACGAAGAAAATCCCATAAGGTACACAAGCGAAAGCCCTTTTGTTGTCTGCATCGGGCAGTGGAGCCGAGTTGATGCAAGCGAATGGTTCATCCTAGAGAGTCGTGCCGGGCCAATCCACCGTTGTTAAACCTGACGAATGGTTTCGACCCAACGCAATCCGCCGCCTAAAGCCACCGTTCTGGTGGTTGATGACGCACCCGCCATGCAACGCTACCTGCGTCAATTGTTGGAACTGGATTCCTACGCGGTAGAGACCACAAGCAGCGGGGCCGAAGCGGTGCAATTGCTGCGCGACGGATTGAATCCGGCCGTTGTGCTGTTGGATCTGCAGATGCCGGGTATGGACGGGATGGAGACTCTTCAGTCTCTGCGAAGGCTGGGGCCTTCTCTCAAGTTCATCGTCTGCTCGGGCGTGGATGAACCGAGCCAGATGCGGCGAGCGGCGTCTCTGGGTGTAGAGGCCTACCTTACCAAACCGGTGCAGTATCTCTACCTTTCCGCCGCCATCCAGCGCTGCCTAAGTGGCGAACCCGAAAGCGAGGCTCAACCAATACGAGAGCCCGCGGCTGAGGAGTTACCGGTTTCGGCATTGCTTGTGAGATCGTAAGAAGGTGATGCGCCATCGACCGTCTTTTCACAGCGGGAGCCGGGTAAGGCTCTGGAGGAACTTGCGCATGCGATCCAAGTCATCCGGTGTGATCTCGGTGAACTGAATCCCGATTCCGAAGCCCGGTCGGCTGTTCACGACTTTGCCGCTCACCCAGAGCTTGCGTTCGTTGATCCACAGGCCGACCTTGAGCGAGGATCCCTTCTTCAATGGTATCGGCATTTCGACGAAGCACCCGCCCAAGCTCAGGTCAGCCGCTTTTCCCCAGATGGGCGCGCTTTGCCCGTCCGGGTGAAGCTCCACGGAATTCATGGATTTGATCCTGGGATGCTTACGCCGCTCCGCACCCTTGGACTGCCGGCCAAAAGGATCGGCGCCCGACGCGGGCAGGGCGATTTCCCATAGAGGTTTTTGTGGAGCGATATTCTGCAGACCAATCTGCCCTTGCTGCGGCGAACCGGCTTGGCCTACCCACTTAACTGAGAATCGCCCTTTGTTTGAGCCATGCGTTAGGCCGATGATCTCTCCAGCTTTAATCTCGGTCTTCACACCAGCCAACCGTGCACCTTCACGGCTGATATCAACGGTCATGACGTTCTCAGAAAAAGCACGACCGTTGATATCGGTCCCGAAGATACGAACCGCCAGGGAAGTTTGTGTTCGGGGCTCCTTACGTTCACCCATAACTTGCAATCCCGTCCCTCTGCGGGGAAGTGAATTCGATGCCGTGGGCTTCCCCGATGGTAGTGCAGGCGGACTGCCTGCGCCAAGTAACTGGTAGGCGCACCAGATGAGGAATAAGCCGTCCGGAGGGTGAAACACTGCAAAAGCTTGCAACGTATCGCGTTCTGCACCAAGGTTAGCTGTTTGTAAGCGCTTACCGGCAAACCACTTAATCGAATCCTCGCGGTACTCCAATTGCAGCTTGCTAGAGAGCACTCTGGCCACCCGGGATCTCGACCCGGATTTGGCGGAGCATCGGGGCACCGGGGCAAATGGCATATAAGGAAACTTTTTGGATGGCCTGCGATTCAACCGAGCAACTGCGAGCAGAATATGGCCCTTTCCACACGCGGGCCGAAGCGGAACATGAAGCTCGCAAGCTGGGATTTGGCTTTCTGTTGCGTTACGAGCACATCATCGGAGAGAACGAGGACATTAAGGAAGTCCGCTGCGTGTTTATCGAATTGCCGCAGAGTTCTGTGGTCGTACGTCCCATTCGCAAACTGCACACTCGCTGCGCCACGTGCGGTGAATCGGAAGTGCATGACGAATCCTGGCGGGCGGAGGTTTGGGCGGACATTCACGAGTTTGAACACACTCGCCATCGCGTGCGTCTGTTCGAACAGACCCGCTCGGAAGGGTTGAAGGAAATCAATGATTGGCGGGATGCCTCCTGCGCCTGATCGCCTGACCCCTTGCTTCCCCTCTAAAAATTGCCCTCGAGATGACTGCTATGGCCGGCGTTACGATCCGGCTTTCCGCTTCTGTCGAACCCTTCGACGCATAGAACAAAGAAGCCTCTTTTTGTTAATCTGGAGGTCATTAGTAAAGACTCTGATTTTCTTTTTGAAAGAATCTGCCCATGGTTCTCCTCATCTCGCTGCTTCTGGCTTTGATTCCTCTCCTGGGAATCGCGTGGATCGTCATTTCCGGGACTCTATTCACCGTCGATGGATTGTTTCTGTTGCTCATCCTTCTGACGATGTCGGGCATTCTGGGACTCAATGCACTTTACGAATTACGCAAAACTCGAACCGGCGGGCCACAACCAGCTCAAACGCCGTCGCGCGCGGTTGCAGGAGGACTGGTCCAAAAGGGCAAGGTGGAAAGCGTGGAATTCTACGAGTCCCACGTGGGGCAGCCCAATAAGTCAATCGTGAAGCTTTGGCAGGCGCCGAGTGTCTCCCAGATGCTGGTCTTCGAGGGCGATATGAGGAACGCATTGCCAGTGGGACAGAAGGTCGAAATCACCTTTCGGAAGCTGAGTGGCTATAACGAACTCCTCAAGGTCAGCTATTCCTGAAAGGCAGATATCCCAGATTGTCTCCAGTCTGGAATTACCAAGGTAACGCCACGGAGGATTTTGTCTTCCGCACCCACCTGAGTTCCGATAGAAAATTGGTCGGGCGAGTGTTTCCGGGCGGGAAGAGTGCGCCTGGAGCCGGAGGAGAAATGTACGCGTCCAAAGATGCGGTGCCAGCGCATCCCTCAATGTTGGAGCGCACGGTCGAGATCCAACAGCAGATTCAGCAGCTTTCCGGCCGCGACTTTCAGTTGTGGTCGATCGGCTTGCTGGTCATGCTGGTGGTGACGGCGGGGCTGCTGGCTCTGATTCTTCCCAACGTGATGTGGGCGCAGCGCGTGATCCGGATTGAGCACTCTTACCTGCCGCAACTGTTTTTTGGGCTGATTTCTCTGGTGCTGTTGTTCAACATTTATCTGCTGGGACAGAAGGCAACGCTCAACAATACCCGGCGGGCGCTGATTCGCGAACTGGTCTTGAACGAACGCCTGGAAAGCCTGTCGCTGATCGATCCTCTGACGCAATTGCTGAATCGGCGAGCCATAAATGAGCTGATTCCCCGCGAAGCGGCGCGAGCCAACCGCCTAGGCAGCAGTTTGACCTTCATGACCATCGATCTCAACGGCTTCCGCGAGATCAACGCCAAATATGGCGCGCTCGAGGGCGATACCGTACTCACATCGTTTGCCAGGATCCTAAGAACCGTTTTTCGTGGTGGCGATGTTGCCTTCCGACAGGGTGGCGACGAATTTCTGATCATGATGCCCGACACAACAGAAGAGCAGGCTGATTCGCCGGTGCAGCGGCTACAGCGAGAAGTTGAGCAGTGGAATCTGGAGAACAAGAAAGACTACGAGTTGTCGTTCCGCTGGGCGCTGGCTCCGTATATTACCGGGGCCGACTGCGAGGATGTGTTGCGCGACATGGACCGCAAGCTCTACCAGAAGAAGCACAATCTGGTGCCGGTGTTCTAGGCGACGCCCGAGTCTGCCGATCTCATCCCGCTATGAGGTTATAGCAGCGCACCGGTCTTCAGACTCAGAATGCTCAGCGCCATTTCCACCTTAAGGATTGCTTCATCCAGTTCCGGGTGCTGATCCAACTTCGTTTTCTCGCGGAGAGTGCGCAACAGTTCGTGAGCATGGGATAGGTGCTCCTTCGCATCACTGAGGGGTGGCGTGTCCTCGGCGGGCTTTCCGGGCAAATCGGATTTCACAGGCCATTTCCTCCCGCAGCCAGGAAGATAAGAAAAACCTGGCCAACCCGCACGATATCCCGGAACTGGCTTGCGGGTCAAAGAGCAAGGTGGGGCAAATTCCCAATTTGATTGATTCAGGAATTAAGCGCCGCGTTGTGACCTCTTGGCCGCCTTCCGTTGCGCCTTCTCATACTTCTTGGCTGCTTTTTGCTGTTTCTTGGCCGCCTTATTCGCAGCTTTCTGCTGCTTCTTGGCGGCCTTTTCGGCCTGGCGCGCACTATCCGGTCCTCTGAAAATTTGAGCCTCAGCCAGTGAGGACCATACGCAACTCAATACGATCAGGAACAGGAACGCGGGAAATCGTTTCATAGTGTCCCCGAAATCTCCGGTGCTGCCTGCGATCTTACACCCAAGAAACGCTCGGAGTGGCGCGCGAATCAATCGGTCTCGAGAACGCGGGCGTCGGTCGCGCCGGTCATCCGGCCGCGCTTCGCAAGGCGCAACGGGCAGCGCCGAGCAGGGCAACGCCATCGTTGGTAATCACTCTTACCGGAATTCCCTCCAGCAGGGACTGCATTCGGCCTTTCCCGATAAAGGATTTCATGAACAATGGGCCCGAGAGCTTGGAAAGCATCTTCGGGGCGATGCCACCTCCCAAATAAACGCCGCCAGTGGCCATGATCTTGAGAGCCAGATTGCCGGCTTCCGCTCCGTAGATCGAGACGAAAAGGTCGACAGCCTGTTCACACGAGGGGCACTTCGCGTCCAGGGCGGCACGAGAGATCGCCGCTGCCGGATCGGAATTCTGCATTTCATCCGTCAGCCACTTCGGTTCCGTACCGCGCCCGGTGTCGCGCAGGAAATGAAAAACGTTCACCAGTCCAGGGCCGGAGACAACTCGTTCGTAGCTGACATGACCAAAGCGTCCGCGAAGATAGCGCAGCAGGTCAATCTCGAGTTCGTTGTTCGGGGCAAAATCCCCATGACCACCCTCGCAAGCGAAGACGTGATGTTGGGAACCGTCCCAATACATGCCAGCTTCCCCCAATCCGGTGCCAGCTGAGATCACGGCCTGATTTCCCGTCGGGTTGCCAGCGACGCGATTCAGCGAGACCAGATCTTTTGGGTCGAGGGCGGGAATTCCCCAGGCGTTGGCTTCCAGGTCATTGATGAGGAGAGCATCCTTGATCTTGAGTTCGTCCGCCAAACGTTTGGCGTCCACTACCCAGGGAAGGTTTGAAGCCTCGATGCGGCCGTTGCGCACCGGGCCGGCCACTCCGAAGCAGGCAATCTGAGGTTGCACATCGGAAGTGCTGACAAACTTGGCGACGATTTGGTCCAGACCGCCGTACTCGCGGCTGGGAAAAACCGAAGCAGAAACCAGGTTGAAGTGCCCATTGACAGCATTGAAGAACGCCAGCCGGGCATGGGTACCTCCGATGTCGCCAGCCAGGATCATTTCTCGAAGTTCCTCCAGCGCCGGCCATCGCGTTCGAGCAGTTCCTCTGCTTCTCTGGGACCCCAGGTGCCAGCGGGGTAGTTGGGAAAATTCCGCGGGGGTAACGCCTTCCACACATCGAGAACCGGACTCACTACGCACCACCCCGCCTCGACCATGTCAGCGCGCTGGAACAGCGTGGCATCGCCGATCATGCAATCGTGCAGTAATCGCTCGTAGCCGGTGCTGGGTTGGCTTCCAAAGTAGTCACGATATTGGAAATCCATGTCGACCGGATCCAGTCGCATGGCTGGTCCCGGAACTTTGGCAGCAAAGCGGAGCGAGATGCCTTCTTCCGGTTGAATGTGCAACACCAGTTGGTTGGGCAAAAGATTCTCCACCGGGGTATCGCGGAACAGAACGAAGGGGGCGCGGCGGAACTGAATCACCACGTTGGTGCTGCGGCCGGGCAGGCGCTTTCCCGTGCGTAGATAGAAGGGAACGTCGGCCCAGCGCCAGTTGTCGATGAGGAGCTTCATGGCCACAAAGGTTTCCGTCCGGGAATCCGGGGGAACGCCTTGCTCCTCGCGATACCCGGGTACTCGTTCGCCGTCGATCACACCGGGACCGTATTGACCGCGAACCGTTCGGCGCAAGACTTCTTCCGCGCTGAGCGGTTGAATGGCGTGCAGAATTTTGGCTTGCTCGTCGCGTACCGCGTCGGCGCGAAATGAAACCGGCGGTTCCATGGCGGTGAGGCTGATGAGCTGCATGATATGGTTGGGCACCATGTCCCGCAGTGCTCCTGCCTGGTCGTAATAACCACCCCGCTGTTCTACCCCGACCGTCTCGGCCACCGAAATCTGGATGTGATCGATATAGCGGCGGTTCCAGATCGGCTCGAAGATTCCGTTGGCAAAACGGAACGCCAGGATGTTCTGCACGGTTTCCTTGCCCAGGTAATGATCGATGCGGTAGATCTGCTTCTCACTCGCAACTTGCAGGAGTTGTTGATTGAGCGCCCGCGCGCTTTCCAGATCGTGACCGAACGGTTTCTCGATGATGACCCGGCGCCAGTGCTGATTGTCCTCTTGCATCAGCCCGGCAGCCGCCAGATTTTCCACCACGGGGCCGAAATAATCGGCAGCTGTGGCCAGGTAGTAGAGATGATTGCCGTGAGTGGAGCAGGTTTTATCGGTTTGCTCGAGCAGATCCTTGAGCCGGGGATAAAGGTTCTTATCGTTCATATCGCCGGCGATGTACTCGAGGCGTTGCAGAAACCATTCCCAAATTTCAGGTTCCACGCTGTCGGTGGCGAACTTGTGGATGTCGTCGGTCATGCGCTTGCGAAAATCTTCCGTAGAAAGCGGCGTGCGCCCGATTCCGATAATCGCGAATTCCCGCGACAGCAACTGATATTTCGCCAGGTTGTAGAGAGCGGGGATGAGTTTGCGGCGAGTGAGATCGCCACCGGCGCCGAAAATCACCATGGTGCAGGGGTCGGCTACTCTGCCGGCGCGCTGCGGCTGGGGAGCGGTCAAAACCTCTGTCTGTGCCATCGGTTGCTCTTCTTGTAACACCGCGTCAGCCCATGCCTCTTGCGGTGTTGTATCAGGTTATCGCAAGTACCATTTTACCCACGGTTTCGCGTGTCTGCCCCGCGTCCATCTCGCCCAGGCCTGCCATTTCAAATTGCATGCGAAGGCTCCCATTAAATCGTTTCTCTAGGTTAAAAACAATGCTAAAGGCAATTCCCTGGGAATGAGACTGAGTGGATGAACCCGGTCACAAAATACCCTCGCAGGCCGCCCTCATCGACTAGTCGTTTCCCTTCGCCGTTGGTCACCAAGTTACGGCGGATGCCGTCAAGCCAAGAAAAACGAATTCAAGAATACGGATGGCGGAGCAAAAGCTATTTCGACGCCGACATGGCCTCGCGGGCGGCCGCTACCACCTTATCGACGGTGAATCCGAATTTCTTTAGCAAATCCTTCAAGGGCGCGGACGCCCCGAATGTGCGCATTCCCACGACTTGGCCCGTAGGTCCGACCCATTGGGCCCAGCCAAAGGTCGATGCCATTTCTACGGCTACGCGGGCTTTGACTGCAGGCGGCAGAACCTGGTTGCGGTAAGCCTCGTCCTGGCGGGCAAAAATATCCCACGATGGCATGCTTACAACCCGGGCTTTTACACCTTCGGACTTGAGCTGTTCATATGCGGTGACGCACAAGGTGACTTCTGTGCCCGTTCCTATCAAAATCACGTCCGGCTTGCCATCCGCTGCATCGGCAAGAATGTAGGCGCCGCGGACTACTCCTGCGGCGGACGCATACTTGGTGCGGTCGAACGTAGGCACCGCCTGACGGCTTAACACCAAGGCTGCTGGGTTTTTCCGTAGCTGCATGACTACTTTCCATGCCTCGACGACTTCGTTAGCGTCAGCGGGTCGGAGCAGTACCAGATGCGGCATGGCGCGTAGCGAAGCCAATTGCTCAATCGGCTGGTGAGTGGGGCCGTCTTCGCCGAGGCCAATGGAATCGTGGGTGAAGACGTAGATCACCGGAATTTCCATGAGCGCCGCCAGACGCATGGAAGGACGCATATAGTCGGTAAAGTTAAAGAAGGTTGCGCCGAAGGGTCGCACCTTCGAGAGCGCCATTCCGTTCAGGGCTGCGCCCATGGCGTGCTCGCGAACGCCGAAATGCAGGTTGCGGCCGCCATAGCTACCGGGCTGGAAATCTCCGGCGCCCTCGAACTTGAGATTGGTTTTGTTCGATGTTTGCAGATCGGCTGAACCACCAATTAGCCAGGGAACATTCTTGGCCAAGGCGTTGATCACCTGGGCGCCGCTTTCGCGTGTCGCCAAACCCTTCGCGTCGGCCGGAAACGTAGGAAGATTCTTGTCCCAGCCGTCCGGCAATTCTCCATGCTGCATGTGAGCAAGCTGGTCGGCTAACTCCGGATATTTCTTGGCATACTCGGCGTACAGAGTCTCCCACTTCTGGCGCAGATCCCGTCCGCGCTTGCCGATTCCGGCGCGAAAGTTCTCGAGCACGCCATCGGGCACCAGAAAGTGGGCATCTTCGGGCCAACCGTAAAATTTCTTGGTCAGGCGAACTTCCTCTTCACCCAGCGCCTCGCCGTGAGCCGCGTTCGTATCCTGCTTATGGGGCGAGCCGTAACCGATGTGACTGTTGACGATGATCAGGGTCGGCCCTTTGCTGTCGCGGAAATTGTCGTAAGCGCCCGCCAAGGCGGCTAGATCGTTGGCATCCATGACGTGCTCCACATTCCATCCGTAGCCGCGGAAGCGTTCACCCACATCTTCTGTGAAAGACCAATCCGCAGGTCCGTCGAGCGTGACTCGATTGTTGTCGTAAATCCAGCAAAGATTGGTGAGCCTGAGATGGCCTGCCAGTGAGGCTGCTTCGCTGCCGACGCCCTCCATCAGGTCGCCATCGCTACAGATCGAGTAGACGTTGTAGTTGAAGATCTCGAAACCAGGCCGGTTGTAACGCGCCGCGAGCCACAGACCGGCGATCGCCATACCTACGCTGTTCCCCACTCCCTGACCCAGCGGACCTGTTGTGGTTTCAACGCCAGAGGTTAGGCCGAACTCTGGATGTCCCGGGGTCTTGCTGTCTATCTGGCGAAATCTCTTTATGTCGTCCAGTGTGACCGCGAACGCGCTTGTGGGCTTGCCCTCTGCGTCGACCTCGCGAACTTCAGCCAGGTAGAGCAAGGCATAAAGCAGCATGGATGCGTGGCCCGCAGAGAGGACAAAACGGTCACGATTTGGCCACAGCGGATCCTGGGGATCGTATCGCAGAAATTGCTGCCAAAGACTGTACGCAACCGGGGCCAGACCCATGGGCGCGCCTGGGTGTCCTGAGTTTGCTTTCTGCACGGCGTCCATGGCCAGGGTGCGGATGGTGTTGATGCTGAGAATGTCCAGTTGCTTGGCGGTTACTAGTGTCTGCTCGCTCGCTACCATTGTGGAATTCTCCTACGGGAGATTCGTTGCACTCTAGGGTCAAGACGCAAGGATTGCGGGAACCAGTATCCTTTGGCAAGGACCCACCCGTGGCAAGCAGTTTATCAAGTTCCCGGCAACCGTGCCTTTTTCGCGAATCGGAAACGTGCCGCGCACCATTAAGAATCACTCACCAAACCCGGTTAGGTCTCTCCAATTGAGATGAAGATTGCGGCTGGAAAGTTTCACTTCGTGGGGGTTGGACCGCGACTACCTAAAGGTGGATTATGGAAATCTAACGCTTGAGTTTCTCGAGATAAGCGTGTTCGTTGCTATGTTCTCTGGTTGTGCTTTCAACAAACTTAAGGAAATGACGCAGCGATTCCCGCGCACTAGGTTCAAGGTCTGAGAATTTAACGCGAACCCCGAACGAAGGCGTACTCTTGGTGACCACTCCATTGAGGATGATGCCCTTGATCCAAACCTTGCCATTCGCCAGCCACAGCCCGATTTCGACGTTGGCACCTGAAGGGACGGCGGTGGCTGTTTCCACAAAGCATCCGCCGATACTCGTGTTGGACAGGTTGCCCCAGATAGGGCTGGCCGAGTCGCCGACGTGCAGCTCAACGGCGACGAAACATTTCATGCGAGGATAGCGGCGACGATCCTGCCACGATGAAGGGGTAAAGTAATCGGGTGCAAACGGCGGCGAGTTTTCCGGCCCGATGGTGACGGGTTGCAGCGACTCCACTGGGGTTGCTGGTTTAACTTCCGCTTTAGTTTCGGCTGCGGAACGCTCGCTGGGCGCTTCGTTCGAAGAGTTTTTGCTGGACTTGATCTTCCGCATCGCGTCCAGCAGCGCTTGATCTCTTTTTTCGGGGGAAGATTCGCGGTAGGTTCGCAGAAGTTCGCCCAGGTGGCTGACCAGGTCTGGATCAGTCAGCAGCTCCGTCCAGTCTGCTCCCGCTCCGGGAACTTTAGAATTAGTCATGTTTAGACACACGCCCCTGTGCTTTTCGGTGGTCCAATCCAAGAGTGAAGCAGGACGAAGAGCCGGGCAAGATGACTATAGTCACCTCAATTGGCAATCGCGAGGCATTTGCCCGGGATGCTTCAGTTCTGACTTACGTCCGGAACTGAGCGAGCCTGGGCCGTTCGACACAGCCGACAGTTTGAGTGAATGCGGCGAGCCGCGATGTCACAATCCGCGCGTTCACGCTACGATGTCGATCTGAAGTCCACCCGACTGCGACGCGGGCCCACCAGGTCCGGGCGTGAAGATGAATTCCAGGCCATTGCCACCATTGCTACCGCTGCCACCGCCGCTGCTCACATTCAATGTGATTTCCGGTGCTGGGCTCGCGCTGCCATTGCCATTGTTCAGATTCAAGGTGACTTCCGGTGTTGATCCGTTGCTGCCGTTCTGCAGGTTTATGACAAGCTCGGGAGCGGAGCCCCCGGAGCTACCTTGATTCAGATTAATAGTGATCTCTGGCACCGAGCTCCCGCTGCTGTTCCCCAAGTTCAGAATGATCTCCGGCGAAGAACTCGCCGAGGGAGTGGTGTCCGCAGGAGCGACCGAGGATGCTGGGGTGGTCGCGCTTCCAGAGGCTGCCGTGTCTACGGGCGCTGCGATGCTGGATGTCGCGGACGTAGCCGAGCCGCTGGTTGCGGGCGCGGAGGAGGCTGCGGGAGCCAGCAGATTGCTGCCCGCATTGTTCAGGTTCACAATGATCTCCGCGATAGTATTGCCACTTGCTTGGCTTGATCCTGCGGTAGAAGCCGGTGTTGCGACCATGTGGATCCTGCTGGAGCTTCGCGAAAGCTTGTTGGGCGCCCTGCAGATCTCCGGATTGTAAGGCCTGGCCGACGGCCGCGAAATCCTGCGCACGTTGCGCATACTTGAAGGGTCCTGCTGGTTCGCGCCGGTTTGCCAGGGAGCACTCTGGGCCAACTGGGTGAGCGTGGTGTACGCCTGTTGTGCGCCCGCCAAGTCTCCGGACTGGAGGGCCTGCCCTAGCTGTTTGAGGTCGGCTCCTCTTTCGCGAAAGTAACTTTGAGCGGGGTTGGACTGCAATTGAGCTGCGTTAGCCTGAAGTTGGGAAAACGAGGTGCTGGAAATTCCGGCGAGGGACATGTCTTCTCCTGAGACCGATTTCTGCTGGGGAATCGGTTGGTCTGAATTGCCGTTCGAATGTCCACATCGGCAGAAGCAAAAAAGATCTTTAGCGCCAAGGCTGTAAAAAGGAAGGAAGTGTTGCGGGTAACACAGATGCGCCCAGCGGCCCTGCTAACGCGCGGCCGCCGGGCTTTTGAGCGCTATTTAACAACCTGCAAGTTGTTGGTCACCGAAAAGATTCCGGGCACGATCTTGGCCCGAACCTCCGCAAGATTCTTATCGGTCTGGTTGTCGACCACTCCCTCGAGCGTGACGTTCCCGTTTTTCACAACGATGCGAATAGGCTTGATGGTCCCCAAGGCATACTTCTCCAGCGGTGGATAATCGTAGATAGCATGAAACAATTGGCGCCGCAGGCGGTCATCCATGGGCGAGGGCGGCAGGACTTCTATCTGGTTGTCCACCCGCTCCACGCCTTCGATCCCCTTTACCACGCGCTCTGCATCCGTTTTTAGAGTTGGGTTTGTGACCTGCCCCATCAGGGTGACGGTGGATCCGTCCACCCGGTATGCCAGGTTGTCGAAGACGTCTAGAAATGGCAGCATCACCAACTCGTGCCGGACCTCTTTCTGGATTCGCTCGGTTGTCCGCGCCGAGGTTTGGGCTGATTGGGCCATGGCCGCCTGCCCGAGTGCTGCCAAGCAAAGACTCAGAGCCAATGCTGAGAACTTCATACTCGCCCTCCTTCATGTTTTCACGAGATAACAACACAGCAGCCGCTTGAGCTTCAATCCAAGACCGCTCAATATGTCTTTAGACTGACTTCCAATCCAAGATCGGTCAATACATCTTTAGGCTGATCTCACGACGCCACTTCACTGTAGGGGCTCAAGGCCACAGACTTACGCGCGGGAAGCGGAAGCGGTAGCAGTTTGGAGGAGGCGGGAGGTTCTGGCGCGCCCGAAGGGACTCGAACCCCTAACCTACGGCTCCGGAGGCCGGCGCTCTATCCAATTGAGCTACGGGCGCGCTGGTTTTCAGTTTACATGCCGTAGCCCGTCACCATCAATCGAATGCCAGCCAGGCTTCGAGTAAGAAGCGAACTTGCCTACCAACGGTTCCGGCCGCCGCCTCCGCCGCCACCTCGACCGCCACGGTCGCGTCCACCGCCGCCTCCGCCTCCGCGCTCGGTCTTGGGCCGCGCCTCGTTGACATTCAGTTTCCGCCCTCCCACCTGGGTGCCATTGAGGGCCGCGATCGCCTTCTCGCCATCTTCCGCATTCACCATCTCCACGAAGCCGAAGCCGCGCGAGCGCCCAGTCTCCCGGTCGGTCATGATGCTGACCCGGTCCACCTGCCCGTACGTTTCGAAGAGTTGGCGCAGTTCGTCTTCGGAGGTGTTGAAATCAAGGTTCCCAACAAAAATGTTCTTCAAGCAATTGCCTCGGAGTGAGCTGTCTGAGTGCGGCTGACTTCGGCGGAGAAAACTGGCTGGTTGGCCTTCCTGGGAGCCAAAGTTGGCAAACAGTCAAACGCGGGGGGAAGTATAGCAGGTTCCGAAAATTCCGCCAGTCAATCCCCCATGGGCGTTAGTCCGGTAGGATGACCCCGACGGTCAGCACTCATCCACTTTCCAGTAACCTTCGCGCTGGTAGCCCACTTGCAGCAAACGATTCTTGGGATCGTGCCGCTTTCCACAGCCCGGACACTTCAGATACCTGCTCCAGGCAGTGCTCTTGCGGTCGTAGTCTTCAGCGACCGCGAAAGTCGTGCCACAACTGCAGGGCACCAGGAACATCGTCAGTCGCGGGGGAACATTTCCCACGGGCTTTCGGCGCCTGTGCGATGCCATTACTCCTCCTCAACCGCGACCATTGTGTTCTTCTTGCGCTTATTCGCTTGCAGCACTTTCTTCCGCAGGCGAAGCGATTTCGGCGTGACTTCCACGAACTCATCCTCGGCGATGAACTCGATGGCCTGCTCCAGGTTCAATTGCCGGAACGGCACCAGACGGACAGCGATGTCTGCCGTGGAAGATCGCATATTCGTCAATTTCTTCTCACGCACGACGTTGACGTCGAGATCGTTGTCCTTGGCGTTTTCCCCGATGATCATGCCTTCGTAGACCTCGATCGTTGGGCCGACGAACAGCTCCCCGCGCTCCTGCAGGTTGTAAAGAGAGTATGGTGTGGTCGCTCCCGCGCGATCGGCGACCAAAGCCCCGGTCGGACGATGCGGAATCTCGCCCTGCCACTCCATATATCCGTCGAAAAGGGAATTCATGACGATCGTCCCACGTGTGTCCGTCAGGAGTTGGCTGCGCAAGCCAATCAATCCCCGGCTGGGGACGCGAAATTCGATGCGCACCCGTCCGTAGCCGTGATTGTGCATGTTGGCGACTTCACCCTTCCGTGTGCCGAGCTGTTCCATCACGACGCCGACAAATTCTTCGGGTATGTCAGTGGTGAGATGTTCGACCGGCTCCATCAGCTTGCCGTCCACCCGCTTGGTAACGATTTCGGGCTTGCCCACCATGAGTTCGTAGCCTTCACGCCGCATCATCTCGATCAGAATCGAGAGCTGCAGTTCGCCTCGGCCCATCACCTTGAACGTATCCGTGCTCTCCGTTTCTTCCATGCGCAAGGAAACATTCGTAAGAAGTTCCTTCTGCAAACGTTCGCGTAAATGGCGTGATGTAACAAATGTCCCTTCGCGTCCCGAAAACGGCGAAGTGTTGACCGTAAACTGCATGGCGATGGTGGGTTCGTCGATGCTGATCGGCGGCAGGGGGGTGGGATTTTCCGCGCTGGTGATGGTTTCGCCAATCGTGATGCCTTCAACCCCGGCGACTGCCACAATGTCTCCCAGTGTGGTTTCTGTGATGTCGGTGCGCTTCAGACCGGAGAAGGAGAAGAGCTTCGTGATCTTGGTCTTGTGGAGGGAACCGTCCAGCTTGGCGATGCCGACGTCCTCGCCAGTGCGCATGGTTCCGTTGAAGACCCGGGCGATGGCCAGCCGGCCAAGATAGTCGCTGTAGTCGAGATTGGCGACCAGAATCTGCAGCGGCCCTTGCGAATCGCCTTGCGGTTCAGGAATGGTCTTCAGAATCGCATCGAACAAGGGCCGCAGGTCCTCGCCGCCGCCACGAACGTCCGTGGACGCCGTGCCCGCCTTGGCATTGGTGTAGAGCACGGGAAAATCGAGCTGCTCCTCTTTCGCGTCCAAGTCAATGAACAGGTCGTAGACTTCGTTCAGCACTTCTTGAGGACGCGCATCCGAGCGATCGATCTTATTAATAACCAGAATGGGTGGAAGATGCGCTTCGAGCGCTTTGCCCAGCACGTAGCGGGTTTGCGGCAGCGGGCCTTCGCTGGCGTCGACCAGCAACATCACGCCATCCACCATCTTCAGCGCGCGCTCCACTTCTCCGCCGAAGTCGCTGTGGCCGGGCGTATCCACAATGTTGATCTTCACGTCGTGATAATGGACAGCCGTATTCTTCGCCAGGATCGTGATGCCCCGTTCTCGTTCCAGGTCGTTAGAGTCCATAACGCGCTCGACCAGATGCTCATTGGCGCGGAAAGTCCCACTTTGCCGAAGCATGGCGTCGACCAGCGTGGTTTTGCCGTGGTCCACGTGGGCGATGATGGCGATGTTGCGAATGCTGGAACTCAAACCAGGCGTCCTTTCCGATTTTTGATGCAAAAGCCAGCCGCAGGTTCGCGGGTCTACTTACCACTTTACTATGTGTTCTGGGGATGCGAATACCTAGAAGAGCGTACAGAGAAGATTTCGGCGAGAACCGTCCAGTTCAGCCTACGACCGCAGTTTCCTTGGGCATCGGCTTTCCGGCCAACCGATTTTCCACTTCCTTCGCTGCGCGTTGGGCGGCAGCGATCGCCTCGTTTGTAGTGGATTCCGGCCCTTCCGAGTCCGTGTTGGCGAAGAACACGCGGTCCATCGGCTGGCGGGCTAGCGGTTGCACCTCAGTGAATAGGCCAGGAGTGGACATGTACATGGCATGGCCCCGACGGTACAGGTGCACTTCGATTGGGTCCACATCCAATCCAGGCAGAAGCTTCTGGAAATCGCTCAGCACATGAGCCGCAACCCGTCGCGCGCTGGGTTCGCTGAGAAGCGTCGGGCGCTCCTCTTCGCGCAGCGGAGTGTAAAAGGTGAGAATGTTGTATTTCTGCTTGTAGTCGGGTTTGTTCCGTACGACCCAGTCGGCGACCACGATATCGGTGAAGGCGGTTCCGGGGCACCATGTGTCGAAGCCTTTGTTGTAAACCGGCTTGTCAAAAATCAAGTTGACCACGGCGTAAGGGATGTAGCGAATCTGATGCATGGCGTCGCTTTGCTTGTCGGGCAGGCCGTCAACGATGCGGCGAGTGATGAACTTGGGAGAAGCCATCACCACAGCCTTAGCCGCAACCGTCTTTAATTCTGTTCCCTGCATGTAGGTCACCTGGACTTCGCTTTTGTCCGAGACTACGGCGACCGTTGTGCACCCGGTTTGTATCCGGTCGGCTGAACCGCTCTGCAGGATGCCGGTCAGCTTATTGGTGAGAGCGCCGATTCCTCCCGGCCAGGTATATCGGATGTCGTGCTCGCTTTCACTCGCCAGATCCTGCAATTCGAGCACGCCGATTCCGGCGGCGGCCTCGTCGGTCGCTGCACCATAGGTTGAAATGCCATACGCGTCCCACCATTGCCTGAGTTCGTCCGGATATCCCTTGAGCAAATCCGCGAAAGGAATATTGAATAGCTCCTTGGTGCGCTGCTGCACTTTGATCGCCTGCATTTCTTTTTTGAACTTCTTGAAACTTTCGCGAACCGGGGCGGGGTAGGGAAGTTTGTCCAGCCCGGCCCCCCATGTATCAGCGATCCATTCGCCGTTGAGGACGCTAGCATCGGGGTCGTTGATTGGCAGTATCTCGAGGCCGACTTCTTTGACCAGGCGGGTTACCTGCTCCTCCTCAGTCAGACAAAATGCAGTGCCCGTGGCATACGGGCTTCCCTGGAATTCCATCGCATAAGCGTTTCCACCCCAATGCGGTTCCTTTTCCAGCAACAGAAAATCGTGGTGGCGGAGAAAGTAGGCTGCGGCAAGTCCACTGATGCCGCCGCCCACGATGACGACGTCGTGATGCGCGGTAGCGGGAGGGCGAGTAAAGACCTTGCCATCACGCACCTGGTGGCAAATGTGATTGTCTTCGCCTTCAACCACAGGTGGATTGGGGTTCGTGGTTTGTGCACCCAAGAGCGAGAGATCAATCGGACATCCCGCCGCCACGCTGCCCGCCACCACGAACTTGATAAAGTCCCGCCGATTTGTGCTCATGCCCGTTCCCCTTGTCCCGCCGGTTCCAGCAACTCGGCGGCGATTTCCGGTTGGACTTCCGCTTGTGCCCGCAATTTGTACCAAGCCACAATCGTGGCCAGCGAAAACACAAAGATGATGCTTGAAACCGCGTTAATTTCCGGCGTAATGCCACGCCGCAGCCTTCCCCAGATTTCGAGAGGCAGAGTGTTGTCACGCCCAATCAGGAAAAAACTTACGGCAATTTCATCCATCGAAAGAGTAAAGATCAGCAAGGCAGCGCCGATGATGGACAGGCGAAGGTTGGGGAAAGTCACCCGCCAGAAAGTCTGCCAATAGTTAGCGCCCAGATCGAGAGACGCCTCTTCCTGCGCCCGGTCGAGTTTCTGCAAACCGGCAAATACTTCGGTGGTGGCCACCGAAATTAAGGCCGTCCCGTGACCCAGAATGATGGTGATTAAACTGAGCTTTACCTCTACCGCTCGAAACAGCATCAGCAGTGAGAGCCCGGTAATAATGCCCGGCAGAATCAGCGGCAAGAGCACCAGCCGGCGAAACAAAGCCTTTCCCGGAAAGTCGGCGCGATCCAAAGCCAGCGCCGCGGGAATGCCGAACGCCAGTGCGATCGCCACTGCCGCAGCCGCGACCAGCAGGCTGTTCACCACCGAGGCCCAGATGGCTTCGTCAGCGAAAAGAACCCGATACCAGTCGAGCGTGAGGTTATGCGGCGGGAAACCTCCCACGCCGGTACCGTTAAACGAATACACGATTAAAGTGACGATCGGCAGATACAGGAAGGCAAAGACCGCAACCGAATGCCACGGCAGCCATCGCGAGCCACGCACGAGTCCGCCTCCCCTCATCGGAAGCTCCATTTCTTCTCGATTCTTTCCGAGAAGACTAGGAGTGTCACCACCAAGAGCAGCATGCAGAGGGAGATGGCGGCTCCGAGCGGCCAGTTATATGCCGCGCCGAACAGGCTGACGACGATATTAGAAATCATGATGCCGCTAGGCCCGCCCAGGAGGAGCGGCGCGAGAAAATCGCCCAGGCTCAGCACGAAGGCGAAAGTTGCCCCGGCCAGCACGCCGGGAATCGAGAGCGGGAAAATGACCCGCCAGAATGTTTGAAAAGGGGATGCTCCGAGGTCATGCGAGGCTTCCACCAGATTCCGTGGAACATGTTCCAGCGAAGCGTAGATCGGTAGGAATGTAAACGATGTGTAGATGTGGGTAAGAGTCAGCACGACAGCAAATGGGCTATAGAGCAGAAACTCCAGTGGCTGCTTCGTCAGATGAACGTATTGCAGCAGCGTATTGAGCACTCCGTCGCTGCCCAGAATCGTCTTCCACGCGTAGGCCCGCACCAGGTAGCTCACCCAGAGCGGAATGATCACCAATTGATAAAGCAAGTCTTTGCGCTTGCCGGCGTGGAAGGAGAGGTAGTAGGCCAGCGGATAACCTAGTAATAAAGAGAGGATGGTGACGCGGGCGGCAATCCACATGGAGCGAAACAACGTTTGCAGATACACGCCCTTGGTCAACAATTCGCTGTAGTTGCTGAGCGTCCAGGAGTGAACGATTTCCTGCGAAGGCGAAACTGACCAGAAGCTGTAACAAAAGAGAAGCAGATACGGCACTAACAAGAAGATCGTCACCCACAGCAGGGGCGGAAGCGTAATTGCGGTTCGATAAGCGCGGGAGAACATCAGTCTCGTTCCTGTGATTCGCGGACGGGGACCGCATCCGCGGGAGAGAATTCCAGTTCCAGTTCACCCTGCCAGTTCTGGCGGCTTGCCGTCCGAACCGCCAGTGCCAGTCCGTCCGCACACTCGATCTGCAACAGCTCCGTGGCTCCATGGAAAGCTTGCCTCAGCACCTTCCCGCGGAATCGAATCACCGCGCCATCCATCAC
This sequence comes from uncultured Acidobacteriota bacterium, assembly GCA_963759395.1. Taxonomy (GTDB): domain Bacteria; phylum Acidobacteriota; class Terriglobia; order Terriglobales; family Acidobacteriaceae; genus CAVWZH01. The sequence goes on from CAVWZH010000013.1 coordinate 263,976, forward strand.
GCCCGTCCCGATCCGGATATTCTCGGGCCGCAGCGAGAATAGGCCGGGACCATCGCGCAGGCCTGTCCGCCACGAGAGCGAACCGCAACGCGCAACTCCGTCTTTCACTTCGCCCCGGAGCAAATTGGTGTGACCGATAAACTGGGCGGCGTAAGCGGTTGCCGGTCGGCTGTAAATATCCCGGGGCGAAGCTACTTGTTCCAGTTCGCCCATCCGAAGCAGAGCGATCCGGTCTGACATAACCATGGCTTCCTCTTGGTCATGGGTGACGAAGACGAAGGAAATGCCGACTTCGCGCTGCAACGATTTCAGCTCAAACTGCATATGCCGCCGCAAATTGGCATCCAGCGCGGAAAGAGGTTCGTCGAGCAAGAGCAGCCGTGGACGATTCACCAGCGCGCGGGCAAGCGCGACTCGTTGTTGTTGCCCGCCACTGATCTTTGACGGCTTGTACTGCGCATATGGAGTCAGTTTCATCAGCGCTAACGTTTGTTCCACGCGCGATGCGATTTCATCTTTCGGTACCTTTGCGATGCGCAACCCGTAGCCGACGTTTTCTTCGACCGTCAGGTGCGGGAAAAGCGCATAGTTCTGAAACACAGTGTTCACGCGGCGATGATAAGGTGGCAGGGCATCCAGGCGTTCGCCTTCCATCCAGATTTCGCCCGAAGTTGCGCTCTCAAATCCCGCGATGATGCGCAATAGTGTGGTTTTTCCGGAACCGCTCTCGCCAAGGATGGTGAGAAATTCGCCCTCGGCGATGTCCAGAGAAATGTCGCGCAGCACCTTATGATGGCCGAAAGACTTGGCGACCTTGCGCACGCTGAGCAGAGGCCCCGCCGATTGCCTGGGTTGTGCCGCGATTTCTGGTTGCGTGCTGCTCACCATGGAAATTCGTTGACTGCGTCGCTCAACACCGCTCAAACGTCGCTACTGCGCCGCTTTTACCTCGTTCCAGATTTCGTTGTATTTTGCCCGGCGCGGCACATTTTGCCAGAAATACAAGCGCTTCTGATAGTTGTCCACGTCATCGAGGTGAAGGCTCTTCACCTCGTCAGCCGTCATGAACTGCCCCGCCTGCGGATTCGCCGGCGTGTAGCCGGTCACGTCCGTGACTTTCTTTTGCGTCTGCGGCTCGATCATGTACTCGAGGAATTTGTACGCCAGATCTTTGTTCTCGCTTCCTGCGGTGATCATCAGGTGATCAATCCAGCCGGTCGTATTCTCTTTGGGAATCGTTTCCCCAACAGGAAAGTTAACCTTGCGCAGCTGATTCGTCATCAACGGCCACCCCATCGCCGCCACTACCTCATGGTTCTGGAAGAGGTTGGTCAGTTCGCCGCCAGTCGACCACATCTTCCGGATATTCGGTTTCAACTCCAGCAGCTTCTTCTTTACCGCTTCCAACTGTTCATCGGTCAAATCATATAGCCGGCTGGGATCGGGCTGGTCGTACCCCAGAACTTGCGCTGTCATATAAACCGTAGAGAGATCGTCCCAAACGGAAATCTTGCCGCGATACTTTGGGTCCCATAAAACATTCCAGCTCGCCGGCGGCTGCGGAAAAACCTGGGTGTCATAAATCAGGGGGTCGGGCCCCCACATGAAAGGAACACCGTAGACCTGGCCCTTAACTCGGACCAGTGGCAAGGAATTGAGCTGCGGTGAAAGCTGGCTATAGCCGGGAAGCTTTGCGAGATTGAGTGGCTCTGCCAGCCCTGAGGAGGCAATCGAGGTGGCAACATCACTGGAAGGGGAAATCACGTCGTACGTGCCCGCACTTCCGCCGCGCAGTTTGGCCACCAGTTCATCGCTCGAACCCATATAGGAAGCAGAAACTTTGCACTTGCATTGTTGTTCGAAGCCTTGCACAAACGATGGATCGGCGTAGCCTTCCCATACCAGCAAGTTCAGCGTTGGTGTTTTCTTGTTGCAGGAACCCAACAGCACCAATAGCCCAAGCACCGCGAAACAAACTGCACAGCGTCGAATCATTGGTGCGCCTCCGTTGCGGCGGACTTCTCTTCCCACTTGGACGATTGATACACCACTTTTCCGCTCACTATGGTCAGCAGCACTTCGGTCTTCCCGATCTCGGTTGGTTCGATTCTAAAAATGTCCTGCGAGATCACGATCAGGTCTGCTACTTTCCCTGGTTCGAGAGATCCTTCAGTTTTCTCCCAATGTCCCGCATAAGCCGCGCCCAGTGTGTAAGCTTTGATGGCGTCCTCGAGGCTGATACGCTCCTTGGGCACAAAACCTCCAGGTGGGTTGCCTTCCGTCGTTTGCCGGGTAACGGCATTTTGCACGCCCGGCCAGGGATTCTGCGTCACCACCGGCCAATCGCTCCCAAAAGCCAACCGTCCACCGGAGCTCTCAATGCTATGCCAGGCCCAAGCACGCTGCGTGCGCTCGGGTCCGACGTTGCGGCTCCAGATATTCAGCGTGTCGTCGTTGGGATAGGCGTGGAGCGGCTGAAAGCTGGCAATCACGCCGAGCTGGCCAAAACGAGGGATGTCGGCTGTCGAGACGTCCTCGATATGCTCAATGCGATGGCGGGCATCGGTGGTGTGGTTCGTTTTCTGCGCAGCCTCGTACGCATCCAGCGCCATCCGAATCCCGCGATCGCCGATTGCATGCGTGAAAATCTGCAGGCCCCGCCGATCCAGCTCCGTCACCGCCTTCGTATAGTTGACCGGGTCCCACAGCAACTGGCCCGATTGCGAAGGATCATCCGAATACGGCGCAAGCATCGCGGCGGTGTGGCTTTCGATAACGCCGTCGGCAAAAAATTTCACTGCCCCCGCTGAAACCCACTCGTCGTGATAGCGGTGTCGTGTCTCTTCGATTTGCTGAACCTTTTCGGCAGTCAGCGCCGGCGGCTCGATGTAATCTGCCAGGTAGACCCGAAGCGTAAGCTGGCCCGAACGCCGAAGCTGGTCATATAAATCAACATTGTCCCAATCGCTCTCGGAAAATTCCAGATTGCCCGCGCAGTGAACCCGCACCAGGCCGAAGCGGTTTGCTTCCTTAACACCGAAGCGGATGGCCTGCAACCTCTCTTCGCGGGTTGGCGGGGGGATCGCCCGCTCGATTAGAGTATCGGCCGCATCCTCTTTGATCGCTCCCGTTGGTTCCCCGCTCTTGGGATCGCGCCCGATAACGCCACCCGCCGGATCGGGTGTCAGTCGCGTAATTCCCGCCAGCTGCAGTGCTTTGCTGTTTGCCCAAAAAGTGTGCCCATCATAAGCTTCGAGATAAACCGGCCGGTCGGGAACCACTTCGTCCAGAAATTTCTTGTCAGGGATCGCGGCTGCGCCAAATATCGGATACTGCCACCCCCGGCCTCGAATCCATTTTTTCTCTGGGTGAGCGGCCGCATAAGCCTTTACTTGTTGCTGCACCTCGGCGAGTGTTGCTGAGTCGTCGATGACGATCCATTGTGCATTCAAAGCGCCTTCGAGCAGATGAAAGTGACTATCCACGAAGCCCGGAAGGACCAGTCGGCCGCCCGCATCGATCACCTGGGTGTTGGCGGCGCGCAGCGGATTGATATCTTGCGAGGTTCCGACTGCCAGAATCTTGCCACCGTGAATCGCCAGCGCCTCAGCCCATGGATGCTTCGCATCCACAGTGTAGATGCGGGCATTCACAACCACTGTATCCGCCACCTCGGGCGGGGCCGCCCCGGCCGAAGCGGTGCTCAAAGTGAATAGTGCCGCCGCGAAAACCGCATTTCCAGCCACCCTTCGGAATGTCGCCTTATCAAACAGAATCTTCTCCTCTGAGTCCTGCCTGCTCCGGCACTAGAACGTTGGCGGAGTGTTGATCCAAAGCACCCACGTCTCATTACGCCCAGGGTTCCGCCAATGATGGGGAGTTGTGCTCTCGAAATAAAAGCTGTCACCGCGCTGCAGCCGGTATTCTTCTCCCTGCAAAGAAATCCGCAGCTCACCGCGCAAGATGTATAAAAATTCCTCTCCTTCGTGTGTGTAGGCATCGCCGCTGCTTGCCTGGGCGGCGATACGAAACAGGTGCGGCTCCATCACTGTGTTGCCCCAGGCGAGCAGTTCCATCCGGACTCCCGGTCCGGCCTCTAATACTTTGCGGTTTTCGGGACGAACCAGCCGGGTGTTGGACTCCGCAGGATCGAAGAAATCAAGAATGTTGGTTTGATAAAAGCGCGCCAGCTTGCGCAACGTTCCCACCGAAGCGCTCATCTGCGAGCGCTCCAGGGCGCTCAGAAATCCCAGGGAAATACCGACCGCATTGGCCACCTGCGACAAGGAGAAGCCGCGCTGCGTGCGCAATTGACGAAGCCTTCCGCCAATCGCCGCTGTGGCGCCGCCATCCGGATGTGCCGGCAACAGGCCATCCCGCTTCAGCATTTGCACGATGGCAGGAGCGTTCAGACCCCGGACCCGGCGCAAGAAACGCGCCCGCTTGAGCAACTTCACGTCTGCCGCGCTATAGATTCGATACCGGCTGGCAGTGCGGCGGGGACGAGTCAGACCCAGATTTTCCCACGAGCGGATCACTGAAGGAGACATGCCCACTATTCGGGCCACGTCGCCGATCTTCAGGTTGGTTTTGATGTCGCTCAGCATAACCCCCGGTCACCCGGTCTCTTGCACTTTTCCTGATGCAGCAAACAAGTATTTTTTGCTTGACAGCGGCCCGATCGTCCCACTAACGTTGCGCGATTATAGCAAGGTTTGTTGTGGGCGCAAGCAGTCCGTTTCTGTGGTCAACACAACGCTCCATCAGACATTTTGGAGGTCTCCATGCCGTCGTCGACCGTACGCTGGGCGACTCGTTCGCTCGTGGTCTTCGTGTGTCTTGGCTGTTCCACCCTCCTCTTGGCGCAAAGCACCGGCGGCAGAATTCTGGGCCGCGTCGCCGATTCCACCGGGGCGGTGGTCGCTCAGGTGAGTGTCACCGCGACCAACGAAGCAACCGGCGTCAGCCGCAACACGCAGACCAACGACAATGGGGATTATGCGTTTCCCGAATTGCCCGTCGGCACCTACACGCTGAGCTTCGATTTGACCGGTTTTAAGAAGAGCGTCCGCCACGGCATCATCCTCGACCTGAACCAGGTCATCACTCTGAACATGGTCATGGAAATCGGCGAGGCCAAGGAAGTAGTGGAAGTAACTTCCGAAGCTCCTTTGGTGGATACGACCAGCACCCAGCTCGGAGCTGTTGTCAACAACCGCTCGGTGAACGAACTGCCGCTCAACCAGCGCGATACGTATCAGTTCCTGCAATTGCAACCTGGCGTTCAATCCCAGTTGGGATCGAGCGCCAGCACCCTCTATGGCAGTGGTGCGGCCGGGTCAGTATCTGTCAACGGGGGGCGTGGTCGCGCCAACAATTTCAGTGTCAATGGCGGTGACGCCAACGACCAGTTCGTCAATCTTCCCACGGTGCAGCCCTCGCCCGACGCGATCGAAGAATTTCGCGTCATTACCAACACTTTTGACGCAGAGTACGGACGCAATTCCGGCGCCGTTATCAATGTGGTCACCAAGTCCGGCACCGATCAGCTCCACGGCAATGTGTACGAATACTTTCGCAACACCGTTTTGAATGCACAGGGCTATTTCAACACTGTGAAACCGCAGGAGAATCAGAATCAATTCGGCGGAACTCTCGGCGGTCCAATCAAGAAGGACCGGACGTTCTTCTTTACCTCATACGAAGGGCGCCGGGTACGACAAGGTATTTCGGGAGAAACGGTTCCCGTGCCCACGCCCGCGGAAACTGCCGGTGACTTCAGTGCTGGCAGTACTTTCGGCGGCGGTATCTCGAACGGATTTGTCGCGCAGGTGCTTGACGGCAGACCCGGCTGCGACAGCGCGCTGAATCTGGGGGCTAATGGCATCGCTGGTCTTCCCGTGGATCCCACCACTAATCTGATTGACTGGTCCACTGTCTTTCCCGGCAACCAGATCCCCCAGCCTTGCATGGATCCCGTCGCGGTCAACTTGCTTAAGTTCGTTCCCCCTGCCAATCGCCCGGACGGCACTTACCAGGCCGTGCCTGTCCAGAGCGACACTCAAGATCAGTTCACCGCCCGCATCGACCACAGAATCAGTGACAAACAGAGCCTGAGCATCTACTACTACTACACGGACGACAAGCTGATCCAACCGTTTTACGACTTCCAGTACTCTGGAGCAAATATTCCGGGCTACGGCGCCCTCGTCGGCCAGCGTTTCCAGCAATGGAATCCCAGCCACACCTGGACAATCAGCAATTCTCTGGTCAACGAGTTTCGTTTCACCTACATGCGTGAAGGCCAGTCGACCTTTCAGCACCCGCAAAACACCGGCCTTGTGACCAGTTTCTGCAACGGCACAGCGTCTGCATTCTGTTTCACCGGCACCTCGGATTCGTCAGCCGTGAATGCCCTGGGCGCGAACCCAAGATTCGGCATTACCCCCGGTCTTCCGTCGGATCGCACTGGACTTCCCTTTATTGGAATCTCGGGCGGTTTCGTGATCGGCAATGGATGGGAAGGCGAACTTCCGCAGATCGGCAACAGCTTCCAGTGGGCCGACAATTTGAGTTGGGTCAAGGGTAATCACACTTACAAGTTTGGTGTCGACGTCCGCCGCGCCCGTTTTGACCAGACTCTCTATTACAACGTCAGCGGAGAATTTACTTTCGATAGCAGCGGCCTCAATGCTGTCGCCTTTGACGACAACTATCCGGGCTATTTGCTGGGCCTGCCCGACACCTATTCCCAGGGATCGGCCCAACGCGAAGACGTTCGCAATACCGGCTTGTATCTGTTCGCTCAGGACAGCTGGAAGATGAAGCCCAACCTCACCCTGAACTACGGGCTTCGCTGGGAATTGGACACTCCGTTAACCGATATCGGTAAGCGCGTCCAGACTTTCCGCCCCGGCCAGACCAGCACGGTTTACCCTTGCACTAACACCCCCATCGAGGATTGTCCTACAGGATTAGTTGTTCCCGGCGATCCCGGCATTCCGGCCGGCCTGACCTCAACCTATTACAAGGCTTTTGCTCCGCGAGTGGGCCTGGCCTACAGCCCAAATTTCAACAACGGATTCCTGGGCAAGGTGTTTGGGAGCAACGGCAAGACCAGCATCCGCACCGGCTGGGGCCTTTTCTATAACCCGATCGAGCAGTTGGTGCTCGAGCAATTCAGCGCCGAACCGCCCTTTGGCAGCAGTCCCGGACTTTCGGGCACGCTTTTCAACACGCCGTTCGTCGGGCAGAATGGGAGCATCTTCCCGAATGGGTTCGATGGAATTCTGAATCCCCCGCGGGGCGCGGACCCTGGTTGGTCGAAGTACCGTCCAATTCTAATGTATGGCGACTTTCAGCCTCACCTGCGTACTCAGTACACCGCCCAGTACAACTTGAGCATTCAGCGAGAAGTGGCAAGAGATCTGGTGTGGCAAATTGGCTACGTTGGCTCTCAGGGGCACCGGCTGCTGGCCACTCATGACATCAACCCCTCGAACGCGCAGTCCTGTCTTGACATCATCAATATAGCGCTTGCCGATCCTGCCCTGGTCACAGATGGATCAGGCAATCAAACCACGTGCGGTCCTGTCGCCGAGGATGCTCCATTTGTGATCGCGATCTGGGACGGCACTGCCTAACGATCTCCACCTGCCCTACGGTCCGCGAAGTTGATTCCTGCGGGCACGGTTTTGGACAGCCCCGTAACTTTGGTTGGCCTTCGTCCATACTCGTCTCCCAATTGCAACCCGATACAATACGGGCCGGCCGGCAACTGTCCCACGGACGGCGTTCCCGTCTTCACCAACATCTTTGCCGAAGACACTATCGCCGCTTCTTCCTACAATTCGTTTCAGACCATGCTGGAGAAGCGCTTTTCGCACGGATTGCAGTTGCAGGCCGCTTATACGTTCAGCAAGTCGCTGGATTGGGCTTCCAGTTTCGAAGAGACGCTCAACCCGTTTGACTTCAAGAAAAGCCGGGCGCTCTCCCTGTTCAATTCGGCGCAGCGTTTTGTGATCAACTACTACTGGGAATTACCGGTTCCCAAAATGAGCGGATTCGCTGGCAAGGCGCTCAACGACTGGGCTATTTCCGGCATCACACAATTCCAGTCCGGCTTCCCCATCCGATTGCAGACGTCTGACGACAATGAATTGATCAGCAGCCTCTTCTTTTTCGGAACGGCTGCGCCCCAATTGACGGGCAAGGCGCAGATTCTGAATCCCAAGACTAACGGGGCTTTTTATCTAAATACGGCACAGTACTCGGATCCGCCGCTCGGTCAGTTCTCCACCACGTCTCGCGCTCTATGCTGCGGCCCGGGGGAGAACGAGTGGGACATCACCTTCTCCAAGAAGGTCACATTGACCGAAGCGAAGTATTTCCAGTTCCGCGCGGACATTTTTAACTTGTTTAACCGGACGCAGTTCTTCAATCCGGACGGAAACTTTTCGAACACGACATTCGGGCAGAGTGTTGCAGGCCCGAGACCCCCGCGATGTGCAGTTTGCTTTAAAATTCTATTTCTAGCCCGATCCGGGCGGCGTCCGCTGCCCGGGCAAAATCTAATGGCCGCAACAACCGCGGCTTGAGAATATTCGGAGACCCAAGATGTACCCCGCACTGCAAAAAGAGCTCGACACGTTCGAGCGGCGCACGCCCAAATCCGCAGAAGCCCACAAAAAGAACCTGAAACGCATTCCTTTAGGCGTGGCAAGCAACTATCGCGCCTACGATCCGTACCCGATCTTCGTTGCCGAGGGCCAGGGCAGCCGATTCCGCGATCTCGATGGAAACGAATACATCGATCACAATCTTTGTTTCGGTGCCTTGATGGCTGGCCATTGTCATCCCGCCGTCATGAAAGCAGTCGAGAAACGCCTTTCCACCGGAACCATGTTCGGCATGCCGCACAACATGGAGTGGGAACTCGCCGAGGAAATTTGCAATCGCTTTCCCGTCGAAATGGTCCGTTTCGGCAATAGCGGCACCGAAGCCACCATGCATGCCATTCGCCTGGCCCGCGCCGCCACCGGCCGCGACAAAGTCCTCAAGTTTGAAGGCGCATACCACGGATTGCACGACACCGCACTCGTGAGCGTCAAGCCGCACGCTCCCGACTTCGGCGACATCAACGCTCCAGCATCCGTTCCCGGCGGGCTGGGCGTTCCCAAAGCAAGCCTGGCTAATGTTCCCGTCGCGACGTTCAATGACCTGGCTAGCGTCGAGCGCCGCTTCGCTGAAAATCCCGGCCAGATCGCCGCAATAATCCTTGAGCCGATTTTGATGAACGTCGGCCTTTGCCTTCCGCAGCCTGGCTTCTTGAAAGGTCTGCGCGAGATCGCTACGAAGAACGGCGCATTGCTGATCTTCGACGAAGTCAAAACCGGCGCCAAGCTGGGATGGGGCGGCGCCTCCGAATATTTCGGAGTCACGCCCGATATGATCTGCCTGGCCAAATCCATTGGCGGAGGCTTGCCCCTCGCCGCTTTCGGCGCGCACAAATCCGTGATGGATCTTATTTCCCAGCACAAGGTTTTCCACGGCGGAACGTACAACACGAACCCGGTTTCGATGGCCGCGGGTCTGGCTACGTTCCGTTCCGTCCTCACCCGCGACAATTACGCGCATGTCGAAAAACTGAGCAATAAACTCGTCGCAGGCTACCGCAAGACGATCGCAAAAGTTGGATTGCAGAGCTATATCGCGGTTGCCGGAGCCAACGGAGCACTGATGCTCTACCCCCAAGAGATTCGCAACTACCGCGACTGGATCGCGGTTGATGTCGATCTCTGGCGCCACTACTGGTTTGGCATGGTGAACCGCGGTGTGATGGCCCAGCCTTACTGGTGGGACGAACAATGGACCATCTCCGTACAGCACACCGATGCGGATATCGATCAGCACCTGGCTGCGTTCGAGGATATTGCTCCGGCCCTGTCTGCGGCCCAGCAGGAACGAATGGGAGCCGTGGTCGCCCATTAGCCACGGCGACGTCGGGGCGGGTGTCCTCACCCGCCCAAAAATGGGAGCTGAATAATTGTCGGATCAGACTCAGCCGCACCTCAAACGCGTCCTTGGCCGCCGGGATCTGGTATTGTTGTTCGTCGTCGCGGTTTTCAACCTTAATGTTGTTCCCTCCATAGCCGCCAACGGCGGCGTGACCATCTGGCTGTGGATTGTTTCTCTCCTCTTGTTCTTCTGGCCGCAAGGGATCGCCGTAATCGAACTCGCTCACCGCTATCCCGGCGAGGGCGGTGTGTATCTCTGGGCCAAGGAAGTTTTCGGCGACTTCCACGGTTTCCTTTCCGGCTGGTGCTATTGGACGAACAACATGCTTTACGTGCCGACGGTCATGCTTTACTTCGTCGGCGTCTCCGTGTATGTGCTCGGTCCCAGCCATCACGCACTGGCCGACAACAAGGTGTTTGCGTTGACGGCCTCGCTCACATTAATGGCCTTACTTACAATTTTGAACATCGTCGGCCTGGGCGTAGGGAAGTGGATTAATAACGTGGGGGCGATCGGCACCGGCATCGCTGCGGCCGTCCTGATCGGCCTGGGGATATTGATCTTTTCGCGCTTCGGCACCACCCTCACCTGGGCTGATTTTCAAATTCCCGCCAACCCCCGCTTCGTGCTGAACTCGTTCGGCGTGATTTGCTTTGGCCTGGTCGGCCTCGAGCTCGCTTCGGTGATGGGGGACGAAATCCAGGATCCCGCACGCACGCTACCCGGTGCAGTTGCCTGGGGCGGCGTGATCTCAGGGGCGCTGTATGTAGGCGCGACTCTCACTCTGCTCATCGCAGTCGGCAAAGACGTGAATGTGCTCCAGGGAATCGTACAAGCCGTTACTCATATGGCGGGCCGAGTGGGCGGAGGCTGGATCACAGTCCCCTTCGCACTCATGCTGAGCCTTTCCATCGCCGGCATTGGCTCCGCTTGGATGGGCGGCTGTGCCCGTATTCCCTTCGTGGCTGGCCTTGATTCCTATATGCCGTCCTGGCTCGGCAAGGTGCATCCCCGCTACGCCACGCCGTATGCAGCTCTGATCGTACAAGCCATAGTTTCGGCTTTTTTGGTGGTCATGAATTTCGCCGGTGCCGGCGTGCAGGAGACATTTCAGAAGTTGCTCTCCCTCGCCGTGGTTCTCCAGCTGGTACCTTTTCTTTATATGTTCGGGGCGCTGGTGAAGTTCGCTGTTCGCGAAACGGTGCCCAACGGCCGCTATCGTCGCGCTACGCTTTTCATCGCGGGGCTGAGTGGCTTTTTGACCACAGCACTCGGAATCGCGCTAGTGTTTTTCCCGGCGCAACAGATCACGTCTCTGTTGGCGTACGAAGCTTGGATGTTCGGCGGCACACTCTTCTTCGTAGGGTTGGCCGCGTTTTTCTTTTTCGTGTACGGGCGCCGCAGAGCTAACGTCCGGGAGGTGAACGCCCAAGCGTCATCCGTTCCGGTAGAACGAACGACGTAGGGGACAGCTACCCTCGGCTGTCTGGTCGGGGGAAGCCCGACTTAACTCAGGAGGACATAAACATGCCCGGCGGTGTGACGACTGACGTCAAAACCTACCAGATGTACATCAACGGCGAATGGGCGGACAGCAAGTCCGCCAAGACTTTCCCCGTGTACGATCCATCGACCGAAGAAATCATCGCGCAAGTTCCGGATGGCAATGCGGACGACGTAAACCGCGCGGTTGCTGCCGCCCGCGCCGCATTCGACAATGGCCCGTGGGCCACGACCACCGCCCAGGAACGAGGCCGCGTGCTTTTCCGTCTGTCCGAAAAGATTCGCCAGAATGCCCCACGGCTCGCGGAGCTCGAATCCCGCAATTCCGGCAAGCCCATTGTGGAAGCGGAATTCGACATCAACGACACCGCCACCTGCTTCGAATACTATGGCGGCCTCGCCACCAAGATTCTCGGCTTCGTGAACCCGGTTCCTGACAATGCTCTCAGCCTTTCGTTGAAAGAACCTGTGGGGGTTGCCGGTCAAATCATTCCCTGGAACTACCCGCTGCTGATGGCGGCCTGGAAGCTCGCCCCTGCTCTCGCCGCCGGTTGCACTTGCGTTCTCAAGCCCGCCGAGCAAACGCCCATTACCGCCCTCGAAATGGCCAATTGGCTTTCCGATGTCGGCTTGCCTCCGGGCGTCGTCAACATCATCACGGGATTCGGAGAAACCTGCGGTGCGCCGCTCGTCCAGCATCCCGACGTCAACAAAATCGCGTTCACCGGCAGCGCCGCCGTGGGCAAGATCATCGTCAAGCAGGCAGCGGATACGGTGAAGCGCGTCACCCTCGAACTTGGCGGCAAATCGCCTAACATATTCTTCGCCGATGCAGATTTCGAAGCCGCCATTGACGGTGCGCTCTTCGGCGTCTTCATCAACCAGGGCGAAGTTTGTTCCGCCGGCAGTCGCATCCTGGTCCAGAAATCGATTTACAAGAAATTCGTTGACGCGATGACCGAAAAGGCCAAAAAGATCAAGCTCGGCGCGCCTCTTGATCGTGAAACGAAAATGGGACCCCTGGTAAGCAAAGAACAGTACGAACGCGTGCGGTCCTATCAGGATGTTGGCAAGAAAGAAGCCAAACTGGCATCCGGTGGCGGCCGTGCGCAACAATTTGCCAAAGGCTTCTACGTCGAGCCGACCATCTTTTACGACGTTACCAACTCTGCCCGCATTGCCCGCGAGGAAATCTTCGGCCCGGTCGCAGCCGTCATTCCATTCGAAGATGAAGCCGACGCGGTAAAGATTGCCAACGATTCGCCTTACGGTTTGGCTGCCGCCGTCTGGACCCGCGACATCTTCAAAGCATTCCGCGCGGTGAAAAGCCTGCGTGCCGGGATCGTGTGGGTGAATCATATGCAACCGACTTATGTCGAAGCTCCCTGGGGCGGGTACAAACAGTCCGGCTTCGGTCGCGAGCTTGGGCCTTGGGGTGTCGAAGAGTATCTCGAAACCAAGCAGGTATACGTCAACCTCAACGAAGCTCCAATCGGCTGGTACTGAAGAACAAGTGGCTAGTGGTCAGTGACCAGTGCCCGTTTCACAAGTCCGGATTTTCTGGCAACTGACCACTGATCACTGCAACTATTAAGAGAACCGAAATGAAAACTATTCAATTACGCACTCCAATTCCCGGTCCGCGCTCCCAGGAACTTATGCGCCGCCGCAACGCAGCCGTAGTGCATGCGGCCTTTCATGCGACTCCGATTTTTGTCGCCAAGGCGGAAGGCGCGGTCGTCGAAGACGTCGACGGCAACCGCCTGATCGATTTAGCCGGTGGCATTGGCTGCCTGAATACTGGCCACCGCGCTCCGGCCGTGATCGAAGCGGTTCGCTGCCAACTTGACCGCTTCTTGCACACCAGCTTCAACGTCCTGCCCTACGAAAGTTACGTCGCGCTGGCGGAACGCCTGAACGCAATCACGCCGGGTAAATTTGACAAGAAGACGCTCCTGGTAAATTCAGGTGCAGAGGCGGTAGAGAACGCAATCAAGATCGCTCGCTCTTTCACGCGCCGCCCGGCGATTCTCAGCTTCGAAGACGCTTTTCACGGGCGCACCTACATGGCCATGGCGCTTACCAGCAAAACGCACCCTTATAAGGCCGGATTCGAGCCGTTTCCGGGTGACGTGTACCGCGTTCCGTTTGCCTACTGTTATCGCTGTTCTTATTCACTGACATATCCCTCGTGCGAAGTTCACTGCGCGAAGCACATTGAAGACACTTTCAAACGTGTTGTAGCTGCCGAGTCAGTAGCTGCCGTGATCGTCGAGCCGATCATGGGCGAAGGCGGTTTTATTACGCCGCCAGCAGAATTCTTTCCCATACTCGCTGAAATTTGCCACAAACATGGCATCCTGATAATTGCCGATGAAGTGCAAACCGGATTCGCTCGCACCGGAGCACTATTCGCCTGCGAGCGCCTCGGTCTCGAGCCCGATCTGATCGTTATGGCCAAATCGCTCAGCGGTGGATTGCCGCTGGCTGCGGTCACTGGCCGCGCCGAAATCATGGATACTCCCGGCATCGGTGGTTTAGGGGGCACTTTTGGCGGCAATCCCGCCGCCTGCGAAGCTGCGCTGGCCGTGCTCGAGATCATCGAAAAGGAGAATCTCTGCGCTCGCGCCAACCTGCTCGGCGAGCGCTTCCGCAAGCGCGCTGTCCAGTGGCAATCCCGCTGGGAGCTGATTGGCGAAATCCGCGGCCTGGGCGCTATGCAGGCTCTGGAGCTCGTGCGCTCGCGCGCCACTCGCGAACCGGCTGACGAAGAGACCAAACGCGTGTCACAATACTGTTACGAGCACGGAGTGGTTACCATTACAGCGGGCTCTTACGGAAACATAATTCGCCTCCTCATGCCGCTCGTTATCACAGATGCTCAAATGGATGAAGCCCTCGACGTACTGGAATCCGCTCTTCAGGCCGTGAGCGAGAAGAAGAGGGAATCTATGCCGCAGCCCGTATGAGAGTTCTTCTGTGTCCTCCGTGATCGAACCCGTTGGCCGGAACGCGCAGAATGGAAACTAACCGGAGCGAAAAGAATAGGAACCCATCATGACCGTTGCTACACCGATCTTAACCAAAGTTCCGAACTACGTGAATGGCCGCTGGACCGAATCCAGCACGTCAGAATGGATTGACGTGATAAATCCTGCCACCGGCGAAGCCATCGCCCGAGTTCCGCTCTCCGATGCCGCGGAAGTCTCCGCTGCTGTCGAAGCCGCGGCGGCCGCCTTTCCTGAATGGCGGCGCACTCCGCCCGAAGACCGCATCCAGCCGCTGTTCAAGCTGAAGCAGCTTCTCGAAGATCATCTTGACGAGATCTCCCGCCTGATCACAACCGAGAATGGCAAGACCTTCAGCGAAGCCAAAGCTGAGATGCGCCGCGCCATCGAGAATGTCGAAGTCGCCTGCGGCATTCCCATGATGATGCAGGGTTACAACTTAGAAGACGTCGCGCGCGGGATCGACGAAATGATGATTCGCCAGCCCCTCGGCGTGGTTGCCGCCATCGTGCCCTTCAACTTTCCCGGCATGATCGCGTTCTGGTTTCTGCCTTACGCCATCGCTTGTGGAAATACGTTCATCATCAAACCTTCGGAGCGAGTTCCGCTCACGATGAAGTACATCTACGAACTGCTGGAGAAGACCGGATTGCCAAAGGGCGTGGTCAACCTGGTCAACGGCGGCAAGGCCGTCGTCGATACGCTGCTCGACCATCCTAAGGTCCGCGCTATCAGCTTTGTTGGTTCCACGCCGGTCGCAAAGTACGTCTACGCCCGCGCCGGAGCCAACGGCAAGCGCGCCCAGTGCCAGGGCGGAGCCAAGAATCCCGTCATCGTTCTGCCTGATGCCGACATGAAAATGGCCACGCAAATCATCAGCGACAGTGCCTTTGGCTGTGCCGGTCAACGCTGCCTGGCAGTTTCCGTCGCGGTCACGGTCGGCGAAGCGCAAAAGACCTTCCGCGATTCGATTGCCGAAGCTGCCTCTTCGCTGAAAGTCGGCAACGGTCTCGACGAGGGTGTACAGATGGGCCCGGTCATCACGCCGCAGAGCAAGTCGCGCATCGAATCGCTAATTGGAGTCGGCGAGAAGCAAGGAGCCAAAGTTTTGCTCGATGGCCGCAATGCCAGAGTGCCGAAATACGAATCCGGCAACTTTGTGAAACCAACGATTCTTGACGACGTCCCCGCTTCCAGCGAACTAGCTGACACGGAAATCTTCGGCCCGGTGCTGAGCCTGGTTCACGCCGACGGCATTGACGACGCTCTGGCGTTTCTTGAGCGCAGCCCATACGGCAACCAGGCTTCGCTGTTCACCTCAAGCGGCTCCGCGGCGCGCCGTTTCCGCTATGAAGCCCCCGCTGGCAACATCGGGATCAACATTGGCGTTGCGGCGCCGATGGCCTACTTCCCATTCAGCGGCTGGAAAGACAGTTTCTTTGGCATCATGCACGGGCAGGGCCGTGATGCGGTCGAGTTCTTTACCGAAAAGAAAGTTGTGGTCGAGCGCTGGGCCAAAGAGCACTCACGTAAGTTTTGAGCCGCGCTACATGTTGACGTTTGTAGTGCTCTCGTAGAGGCATTTGTCCTCAACCGCCCCTGTCGACCGTAATCGTTAGCCCGGATGGAAATTTCTTTCTATATATATCCAGAATAGCAAACTGAGCGGGGTAAATGGGACACGCATGAACTAACTATTTCCTCATTTCCTCTCAGTCACTTGCGGGAAATAGTTCAAGTCAGGCCTCTTGACAACATTTCAGGCCGAGGTTGTCCCGGTTTGCCGACAGCCAGTGTGCGCTGAACGTGCATTCACTCACGCGCTCCCACCAGGAGATGTTGAAATCCAAGAACATGGGTGGGACCTCGGCTTCCTGTGCCTTGTACTGCATCAAGTACCTGGGAGGCAACCTGGTGTTGACCTCAAAAAAGCATGTCTATCATCTCGACAATCAGGAACTGGCCATGAAATACATCGGTGAAAAGGTACTGGTTGAAGGCACACTGGATTCGAAGACCGACACCATCCACATAAGCAACATTCATGCTGATCAGTAGTGAGTGTGTGCCATGGACTTCAGCAGGCGCGGCGCCAGGTCTTTACCCTCCACTCTGCCTGCGAAATCACGTACACAATCAATATTCCCAACTCCGGCTCGATGGGATGCCGGTAGCGGGGATGGGGAAACACAAAGTAATAGACCGCCGGATAGAAAAGAACCAGCCAGAAGAACAACCAGGCTCCTGGGCGCTTTTTACGCACGGCGTGGCCCAATCCCCAGAACGCCAGCACGGTTGACGCAAGGAAAAGAGAATTCTTCAATGGCGCCAGCGCCGGATTTTGCGCCAACTTGGGGATTCCTCCCCAGTAGTAGATAAATCGTTTCACGCTCAGGCCGAAAAACCGCGTATAGTCTTCGCGAATAAACTCCAGCGCTTCGTGCCGGCGCTCCGCCACGTAGCCGATCTCACCCAGTTGCTGAAAGCGCCGCATCTCATAGACATTTCGCGTGGGATGAAGGTACTCCTGCCAGGTGCCGTCGGCGCCGGGGCCATTGCCAATGCGCAGCTCAGCGCCAAAGTTGTCCCGCACAAAGATTATTTTTCCGAAGGTGCGGTAGTTTCGCACGAGCCAGGGCGTGATGCAGGCAAGAAATACGACCGAAGCTAAAACTATTCCGCCGAGGGAGCGCAAGCCACGTTTTCGCCGCTGGTACCAATCCCACAGCCCGGACGCTGGCAGGAATCCCAGTAATGCGGTATTGGTAAGGGCCGCAATACCCCACAGCAAACCGAACTGAAACCAGGGGGGAAATCCGTCCTGGTCTTCCAGTTTGAGCGCCTGCCAGAAAATGAGTGCGAGAAGCAGGGCAGCGAGGCTGGTTTCCCACACCCAGCGTGTGGACCAGAACATCACCGAGGGCAGCAGTGCCCACACCCATGCCGACCACACGGCGACGGTTTGCCCGAAGCATCTCCGGGCAATCAGAAAAATCGGGATGCAAGTCAGCGCCGAAAAAAGACTATTGATGGTGAGAAGAGCCAGCGCGGATGAGGACGTGTAGATTCCAAAAAGTTTGAAAACGCCCGCGATCAGGAACGGATAAAGCGGCGGCTCCCAGGCGGTGGGTCCGGTCACTGCATTAAACGGGTTGCTGAATCCCTGTCCGGACGCCAGGGAGTGCCCGATGCGCCCCATTTCCCAACCGAAGCTGAAGTGGTTGTCAATGTTCTTGAACCGGTACGTGTGGCCGACAACGATTATCCCCACACGGAAGATCCACGCGACGGCCACGATCCAAAAGAATGAGGTTCGCGCGGTTTCCCACCAGCGAAGTAAATGCTCAAGGCGCGAGGGCTCAGGGGAGACCAGAGTTGTCCCAAACTCGTGTACTCGGGATGGGCCGGGATCCAAGATGTTCTCATTTGTATCTGATGCGGTTCGGATCGGCAACACTCCTTTAGGCCCAGGCCCGAAATGCTGGTGAGGGTTTCTTACAAACTGATGACGCTGCTTTGACAACGCCAGCCATGCCGGTCTCTAGCATTGGGGGCAGCAAGGTCAGAGAGACTGTGGTTCGAACTTGGGAAGAACCTAAGGCAGTGACCGACTCTGGCCTTGCACAAATTCAAGGAGGACTCTCCCATGCAACGCCCCACGATCGCTTTTACGGCCTGCCTCGGACTCGTCATGATGTTCGGTTCGAGTCAGGCTCTGGCGCAATATCAACTCAAGAATCTGGTTTCCAATCAAGTAGGCATGGCCAAACACGATGACCCGCTGCTGGTGAACGCCTGGGGCGTGGTCTATGGGCCCGGCGGACCTTTTTGGATCAGCGACAACGGTTCAGGCTGGGCGACACTTTACACTGGCAACGGAACGGCGAAGAGCCTGCAAGTGGAAATTCCCACCGCCAGCGGAGCAGGCCCAGGTTCGCCAACGGGAATTGTGTTTAACGGATCGCAGGAGTTCCAGGTAAAGAAATGGCCGTCGATCTTCCTGTTCGCAACCCTGGATGGGACCATCAGCGGTTGGGCGCCCCAGTCCGATCCCAACAATGCGATCATCGCAGTGGACAGCTCGAAGGCTGGAGCGGTCTACACCGGCCTGGCGATCACCAGCAAGGCTTCGGGAAATTTCCTGTTCGCCGCCGACAACGCGAACAATAAGGTGGACGTGTATAACGGTAAGTTCAAACTTGTTACTTCGTTTACCGACCCGGCAATCCCCGCGGGTTTCGCGCCTTTCGGAATTCAAGATATCAATGGCCTGGTCTACGTTGCCTATGCCAGCTCGACCGGAGGGACAGGCGGCTTCATTGACATCTTGACCGAAGAGGGAACCCTGGTGAAGCAACTCACGAGTGCGAAGCAACTGAACCAGCCTTGGGGTCTGGCGGCAGCGCCGAGCAATTTTGGGCCGCTGAGCAACACCCTGCTGGTTTCCAACAACACCAACAGCGGCACGATCAATGCCTTCAATATTACGACTGGTCAGTTTGTGGGCACGGTTAAGGACACCAACGGCAAGGTTATCCATATCGACCAACTCTGGGGGATCGACTTTGGTGGCGGCACAGCGAACGACGGCGCCAAGAACCAATTGTTCTTCACCGCGGGCCCAAACAACAATGTGGCAGGTACATTCGGAGTGATCGAGTTCAAGTAGAAACGATCTAAGGCCGACTTCGCCGGGCGGATGAACTCGTCCGCCCGGTTGTGTTTCACGCTTGACGACGGTCAAGCTTCTGCTTAAACGTGGTGTAGTCGGAGTGCTCATAGAGCACGAACCGTACCCGCTGGATGCTGCTCTCGGGATGAGTGTGGGCATAGTCCCTCACAGCCTCGATCATCGTCTCGGCGCATTCGTCCACGGGAAAGGCAGCCACCCCTGTGGCCAGTGCAGGGAACGCGATACTGGTGAGCGTCAGTTCTTCAGCGCGGTGCAAGCTGTTGCGCGTGGCGTCAGCGATGATCGCACTGCTGGAGAGCGATCCGGGTCGTTTGGGAATGCGAGCATCCTCAGGCCGGTAGCCCATCGCGGCCGCGTGAATTACATACCGGTTGGGCAGGCGTCCGGCGGTGGTAGCAACGGCTTCGCCCAGCCGAATCGGGCCCTTGGCTTGGCCCTCGCGGTCAATTTCCGCTCCTCCGCGACGGAGGATCGCCCCTGCGACCCCCGATCCGAGAATTAGCTCTGTGTTGGCCGCGTTGACGATCGCGTCGATCTCTGGCTGTTGAGTGATGTCACCTTGGACGATCTCAATCTCCATCGGCGGACCACCAGGGCAAAGCGGCCTAGTGAAGAACTTGCTGCGAGATGCGGTAGGCTAATACCTCCGCCTCCAGCACCGAGCGATCCAGCAGGTCGAGCTTGACGGATGTTCTCCAGATCGCATTCAACTCCGTCCACAAACGGCTGGTTTGGGGACCAAAGAATTGAACGAGAGCTTCGATCCCACAAGGCCTCGACGAAGCAGCCTCTTGAAGCGATTGAAGAAACCGGAGGCCAGGTTCGCGAACCTCGCGGCCGCCACTTCGCAACACTTCTTCTACCGACTGCAAAACAGCGCGCAGCAGTTCATAGTTTCCCTGCTCGAATTCTTCGGCCAGCCAGTCAAAAAGTGACTCTCCGAAGCTGCTTCGAAGTGCGCCGCTTTGGAATCGCGATTCTGCATATTCGCCGATCATGGCAAACATCTGCCCCTGGGATTTGGATTCAAGGTCCGATCTGGATTTTTCGGGCACAGGCCGCTCAAGTGAACTGACAGTCTAACCCAGGATCAATTGCGGAGTCTGGTAGCAGAATACGCAATAGTGGACTGCGGGTGAAATGGCCCGGAAGAGCCACGGGCCCTGTAACTCGAAGATGCCCCGTTCTTGCCTTTTCTACGCGCAGGCCCACATGTCTTCCGTCACCCATCACGCTTCGACGGTCGTGCTTGCACCAGTTGCGGGCTCTGGCCAGACCATCCACGAGGTGACTATGTATTTATGCCTGGTCGTAGAACTTCAGCGTCATGGCTCCGTGCGTCGCTGCTCCTCCCGCGCGCAGGGCAGCAGCAATCAGCGAGCTTTCGGTGACTTCCTCGCGAGACGCGCCTGCGGCTTTCGCGGCTTTTGTGTGCACTTCGATGCAATAGGGACACTGCGTCGTGAAAGCAACCCCCAATGCGATGAGCTCACGATACTTTCTCGGAATGGCTCCGTCCTCACGGCCAACAATCTTGTCGAGGCTGAGCCACGCGTTAAATTCTGTGGGCGCGAGCTTACCCATCTCTTTCAAAAACCGCAAGTCACCGACATCATGGTAGTGATCGCTCATTTGATCTCCTCCAGACTGTTGAACAAGATGTTCACGATTCCCCGAGAATAGCGGCTGGACAGGCTTGCGACAAGATGGCAGATTTGCCATTATACGTGGGTGATTAAGCCATCATTGCTTTTGGCGATTCGGCTTTTGGCGATTCGAAGGAGTCGGCCATGACTGAAGTTACAGTTGTATTTCTTGACGGAACCTTCTCCTCGACTGCCATCGGTCCCATGGAAGTTTTCCGCCACGCCGGTACATTGTGGAACTATCTCACGGGAGAGCGGCAGGCGCCCCATTTTCGCGTCACCACCGCATCGGCAGACGGGAGCTCGGTCCGCTGTGATGGACCTATCGAAATCCAGCCTATGGCTGCGCTCAAAGACATCCGCCAGACGGATTTGATTTTCATCCCGACCACTGGACTTAGAATTGACGATGTGGGCGAGTACCATGCGCCGGTTGTGTCCTGGCTCCGCCGCTGGCACAAGCGCGGAGCGGCCATCGCCAGCGTGTGCACGGGAGTGGGCCTGGTCGCAGCGACCGGCATGCTTGACGGCAAACGCGCCACTACCCACTGGGGATTGGCCGAGCGCTTCCGCCAGAAATATCCCAAGGTGAAATGGATGCCGGAATTGATGGTGAGCGAGGACCGCGGCTTCTATTGCGGCGGAGGGGTGCACGCCGCGCTTGACCTAAGCCTTTATCTGGTGGAGAAATTTTGTGGTCACGACGTTGCCATGCAGACCGCCAAGGCGTTGCTCATTGAGACACCTCGCACATGGCAGGCCGGGTTCGCCGTCGTTCCTTTGAAAACCGAACACAGCGATGACAACATCTCCAGCGCGCAGGAGTGGCTGCATCAGAATTTTCACCAGACCTTCCCGCTCGAAGCCCCGGCCAGGCTTGTAGGCATGAGCCTGCGTAATTTCGTCCGCCGCTTCAAGCAAGCCACCGGAGACAGCCCGTTGATCTATCTGCAGAAGCTACGCGTCGCCGCCGCCAAGCGCCTGCTGGAAAGCGACCATCGCACCATGCAGGAGATCAGCGACGCCGTCGGCTATCAGGATGTCGCCTATTTCCGCGAACTGTTCCAGCGGCATACCGGGGCCTCCCCCAGCGCGTATCGGCGAAGGTTCGGGGTGTAGGGACAGACCAGCCCGGCTCGAATTTGGAATCGGGAGGGTGCCCCGTCCTTGTCGCGGTTTGTGCGACAGGGCGGGGTTTCTGATTTTGCCTCTGTCTGCCGTCCGTGACCTCGATGGGTAGCGAGTGTTACGTTTCCGTCCCCCGCTTGCATTGACACTCCTCCGCCCTCTACCTAAACTGGAAGCGCCGCGCGAAATCGCGGCAACTAGGCGCTTCACACAGGACCGAGGGCACCTCATGGCTTGGCTACAGAACAAGTTCGAGAAGAATTTCCTAATCACGACCGTGGATTACGTGTTCAACTGGGCCCGCAAGTCGGCCGTCTGGCCCATGACCTTCGGCTTGGCCTGTTGCGCGATCGAGATGATTGCGTCGTCGACCGCCCGGTTCGACATCGCCCGCTTCGGCTCGGAAGTGTTTCGTCCCAGCCCGCGGCAATCCGACCTGATGATCGTCGCCGGCACGGTCACGCTGAAAATGGCCCCAGTGGTGAAGCGCATCTACGACCAGATGCCCGATCCCAAATGGGTGATCTCTATGGGCGCGTGTTCTTCGGTGGGCGGCCCGTTCAATACGTATGCCGTACTGCAAGGTGTGGATAAAATCGTACCCACGGATGTGTATGTGATCGGCTGTCCGCCCCGCCCGGAAAATCTTTTCTACGCCCTGCTCAAACTGCAGGACAAGATCGATCAGATGACTCTCGCCAAGAAGCCCACCGAAGTGCGACTGGACGCAAACATGATGGAAGCGTTTAAGAGGCAGGTAATGATCGCCCAAACTTTGCAGCCGAAATGACAGAGATCCTTCGCTGCGCTCAGGACGACCGCTGAGCGCGGTCGATTTCAAGCGCCAAGTGATGATCGCCCAGACGTTGCAGCCGAAATGACCGCGTTTAGCGGGCGTGAGCGAAGCGGGAGCCCGCAGCGGTCATCCTGAGCAAAGCGAAGGATCTCATCAGCTGTCTGTTCTCAGTTCACAGACTGCCGGTCAGATTCCGCTGATTCTTCCTCCGTCTGCAATCCATGCAGCAACTGCAGCCGCCTCACGCCTTCTTTTCCCAGGTAACGTGACAGCAGAACCGGATCGCTCTCACGTAGATCGACCATGACAAATCCGTCGAGCACATCGGAAAAACTGCGATCAACATTGAAGCTTAAGAGCTGGCCGCCGAGGCGCGCGTAATGTCGCAGCAACACGGGTAAACCTTTGCCGTCCGTCTCGACGTCAGCAATGGGATCGGATAGTTGTTCGAAATCCTGAAACATCTGGCACGGTTCATACTCGCCCATGGGACGAGCCCAGGGATGTGGAAAGCGATGCCGGAACGGCCGCCGGGGCTTGATCCACGCCGCCAGTTCGCTATTTCCGTCTCGCGCCTGAAAATAGCGGAAAATCAAATCGCGCGAGGCGCGGTTGTACTGGCGGCTGATGCTGACCGCGCCAAAGAGCACAGCATTTTCCGGTCTGGTGGCAACGTAACGTCCGATGCCTTTCCACAAAAGCAGGAGCGGCTGATATTGTTTTTGATATTCGGGCCGCACGAACGACCGTCCCAGTTCAATGGCCGGCCCCATCCGCTCAAACAGCCATGGATTGTAATGAAACAAGGTGCTGGTGTAGAGGCCGGCGACACCGTGCAGGGGAAGAATCTCGCTGGTGTGGCCAATGCGGTACGCGCCCGCGAGCTCCTGCTTACTCTTGCTCCAGAGCAGAAGATGCTTGTAATAAGAATCGAATTGGTCGAGATCGTGTCGCTTGCCGCTGCCTTCGCCGGCGGCGCGAAAAGAAATCTCGCGCAAACGTCCGAGTTCCCGCATCAAGTTGGGGATCTCGGAAGCGTCAGACATGTAAACGCGAAAATCGCCGCTTTCTGCCAGGCATTGTTCCGGCCGGAACGCGCTCACTTCCGCCATCACCAGTTCACGCGGAACTGCGGGTGCGACAGGCTCTTGAGGTTTAAGCGCATTGAAATGCAAGACGATCTGTTGTCTTTTTGCGCGCGATTTTGCGCGCTGCGCCAGAAAGTAAGTCCTCCAGCGCAAGTAACGAGTGCAATCGTGATCGCTTCCCAGGGCCCGCATGATCTCGGGGGAAATCGGGCTGCCGATGCGCACTTCCACCTGTTTGCCGCGTTGGCCCAAAAATTCGTTCAGCAGCCACGCGGTGCGCAAGCTCGGATGCACCAATCCCAGGCCCAGGAAGGCGACGCTGTTTCTGCCGTCGAAATAAACCGGAAGAACGGGACTCTCGGTGAGACGTGCGAGCCTCGCAGCTACGGTCGACCACTCGGGGTCGCCGACCTGCATGCGTCCCCAATGCAGATGGGAAACCTCACCGGCAGGAAATATCGCCAGCATGCCACCTTGCTCCAGCCACGCGAGCGATTGCCGCAACGCGCGCCGGTTCGCCTCCACCGACTGCCGGGTGCCGAAGGGATCGACGAAGAAACAGCACTCGTGCAGCTCGGGAATCCGCGACAGTAACGAATTGGTTACGATCTTCACATCCGGCCGAACCCGGTTCAGGATCGCGCCAAGAATGGTTCCGTCGAGAATCCCGAAGGGATGATTTGCAATCACGACAGCGGAACCGTCCGCCGGAACGTGAGCCAGATCGGAGTCCGCCACGCGGTACTCCACCTGCATTTCTGAAATCAGATTTTCCAGCAACGACCGATTGACCGGCTGCTGGGCGCGATTGTATAACTCACGCACCCGTCGCATGGGCAACAAGCGCTGCGCCAGATCCTTAAAGGGCAGAAAATCCGGGGGTTGGATGATCGGGCCCGGCTGTGCGGCCATCGGCGCCGAACGCGAGGTTGGCATAATCTCTTGTTACGTGAAGTTCTTTGCAGGGCTGTGACGGGCAGGTTAAAAGAATGTTACAGGTATTACCGAAGGTACTAACCCTTTGGTAATAAAGGACGGCTTATGACAGCTTTTGTCAGGCTAGCGTCGGCGTCCGAACTTCCGCCGGAAGGCGAAGCCAAAGAATTTCCTTGCGGCGATAAAGTCATCTGCGTGGCCAATGTGAACGGAACCATTTCTGCGATGGACAACGTCTGCCTGCATCAAGGTGGCCCGCTGGGCGAGGGCACGATCGAAGGCGGCAAAGTGGTTTGCCCGTGGCACGGCTGGCAATATGATCCGAGGACCGGCCAGGTGGTTCAGAATCCCAACGCCAAGGTTGCGGTGTATCCGATCAAGATTGGGAATGAGGAAGCGATGGTGGAGGTATGAGGCCGAACGGTCTCACCATGCCACAATCTTTAAAGACGGCTTTGAGCAGGCTTCAACGTCTCGATCATTGAGTGTAATGGCGATGTTACGCCAGTTACCCACCAAGTGGGGGTCAGTTGATGAAGCGAAAGCTGTGGAGGATGTCCGACAGCGTCTGGTCCAACTTCTGGTGTTGCGCTAGGGTAAGCGTCTTCAGAGGCGGATCGGAGATGTTTGGATTTGCCCCCGCCTCGCTAACGCTCAACTCGAAACATCTTTGCTTGTGAAACGTACGATATAGGTCAATGCCAGACGAGTGACCGGTGGCAGCTCCCCCGTTCACTCCGTGTACGAACTCGACACCGCCAATCATCTCGACCGAGTGCTCGGCGGAGATCAGAAACTCTGGCCAGCGTGAGACCGTGTCGCCTTCTTTCCGTGGATAGGGTGTCACGCACACATCGGCGGTCATCATCTCTTGTTCTGTAAGAATCTCTCTCACCTGAAACGATGCCGCCTCGAAACTCGTATCCTTGAACCCTTCGGCGGGATGAACCACGCAAACGAGCGCGTCTCGCTCGCAAACGGGAATGAAGGACTGATTGCAGGCGTCGATTTTGCCACGCGTGCAAACTTGAAAGTCTGTGGGATAAACGAAGCGAAATGCACCGTCGGAGTTTGTGAAGGTGCTTGTTTTCTGTGCCGTTTGCCCAGAGGAAGGAATGTGCAGAGAGATTGCCATCAATGTAAGCGCAGCTATCACTCTCATATGTTCACTCTATGCTGACTCGTCAGCGGATTCCAACAGTTGTTGCAATCAGGCGTTTACACCAACAATTCGAGTTCACCGGCGTGACAGCCGAATAAGCTTCTAACCCAGATACCTTAGAAAAATTCCCTGCTGATTGTCGAACTCAGGAAACACCTGATCCAAACTCTTGTTCCCGAGATGGCGGAACACAGCTTCGCCCAGCACGCGGCGGAAGTCCGTGGTCAGCGCCAGATCGCGGCCTTCGTAAAGTTGCGATTGATCGAGCCCGGGCCAGCGTCCGTAAACTTTACCGCCTTTGACCGGGCCCCCCATGACAAACATGACGTTGGCATGGCCGTGATCGGTGCCGCGGTTGCCGTTTTCGCGCGCGGTGCGTCCGAACTCAGACATGGTGACCACGACGGTATCGTCGGCCAGATCGCCGAGATCGATCCAGAAAGCGCCGAGAGATTGCGAGAATTCACGCAATACATTCGCTAACTGCCCCTGCGTGTTGCCTTCGTTAACGTGGTGATCCCACCCGCCGATGTCGGCGAAGGCGACCTGCACGCCGAGGTTCGCCTTGATGAGCTGGGCAAGCTGACGCAGGCTGTCGCCGAAACGGCCTTTCGGATAATCCGCTCCCGCCGCGGGTTTGTACTTCGCGGGGTCGGCCGACTTCAACATCTTCACCGCTTCAAATGTCTCCTGGCCCGTGCCGTGAAGCACGGAATCTACAGAATTGGCATACATAGCTTCGAAGGTGTTCGCGATCGGTGCTCCGTTCGGATTGCGGCCGCCAACGCCAAAATCGTTGATGTTGTTCACCGCAACGGCGGGCTCGCTGCCGGAAAGAATGCGGGGCAGCGACGGGCCGAGCGGTCTCGCCATTCGGCATCTTTGAAAGCGGCTTTGAACAAGCACCATTCAACAGCTTTGCTCACCTGTTGAAATCAGGCCCTTACACCAACTGAGAATTGGCCGCGCCGGGGCGGCCACGTCTTACGGCGGAAAGTTCATTCGGCGCACCAGAGCCTGAAAGCGCGGTTCGGAATGCAAAGTATCCCAGCCTGGGTAGGCTTTAATGTAGACCATTCCCTGATCATGCTCTTCGTAAGCCCGCTCCATCCATCCGAGCGCCCGGTTCTTTTCGCCGAGACCTACGAATGCTTGCGCGAACAGAGAACTGGGAACATAGCGCAGCCGTGCTCTCGCTTTCAACTCGTCGATTAACTTGAGGGCATCGCCCTTCCGTCCGGTAAGTCCGTAAACGTCCGCTAGACTCGCAAGAGGAAGTGCATTCCGCCCAGATCGACTTAGACTCCTCTCAAGGGCGGCCATGGCTTCGGGGTACATCTTCTTCTCTCGGTAGGCCCATCCCAGGCCAAAATCATCCCCCAGGTTCGAAAATTGCTCGATCGCGAGGTCATACTGCCCCGATGCATAGGTTACATATCCCACGACGTCCATGATCCTAAAGTTGAACGGGTCAAGTTCAACCGCGTAATTCATCTGTGCAGCGGCTTCGTCGTTCCTTCCAAGCGCTTGCAGAAAGCGCCCGTACTCCAAATGGCCGTCGGCACTGTTGGGATTCAGCTCAAGCGCGAGCCTGTACTCTTTCTCCGCCTCCGACCAATTCCAGTCATAGAGTTCGATGGTTTGGGCAAGAGAAAGATGAGCTGCTCCGAGCGAAGGATCGAGTTCCAATGCCTTTGTCGCCGCCGACTTTGCCTCCGGCAAAGTCTCTTTCGGGTAGTGGCTTCCCGTGTCTGCGTTCCCAAGAGCTATATAAGCTTCGGCCAATCCGGCGTATGCCGGCGCGAAACTCGGATCCTTATCGATCGCTCGCTTGAAATTTTCGATTGCGGTCTCGAGATCCAGCTCGCTGCGATCATGGCTAAGAGATCCAGTCGTGCCCTTGTTCCAGAAAGACCTGCCACGAAGGTAAGCATCTTGCACTTCGGGGGCCACCGTGCGGGCACTGGCCAGGCGCACTCGTTCTGGCGGCTTCAGCTTGACCTGGATCTCGTCCGCGGTGGCGCGTGCAATCTCATCCTCGAGCCGTAGCAGGTCGCGGACGCCGCCGTTGTATTCATTGGCCCAGAGTTGGGTTTCTGGGGAGACCTGGTTCAAGCGGACGGTCACGCGGACGTGATCGCCCGAACGTTCCACCGCGCCTTCCAACACCGCGTCCACTTTCAATTCCCTGGCAATCTCCTGAAGCGGTTTCTTGCTGCCCTTGTATTGCATGGTCGATTGCCGCGAGATCACGCGCGGAATGCTGATCCTCCCCAGTTCAGTGATCAACGCTTCAGTCATCCCGTCGGCGAAATATTCCTGCTCGGGGTTGGCAGAGAGATTTGAAAGTGGAAGCACAGCTACTGCTCGAATGTGCCGACCTGTGTCCCTTACCTGGAGCCGGTCGCGCCAACCATCCGCGTTCAGCCCTAAGAGCAGGGCGGCTATGGCGATAGCGGCCAGCAACCCGAGAGCGAAAAGCCGACTTGCCGCCTTTGCCGGGCGAACGGGCGGCGGCGTAGGACTCTGTAATCGTGTGTTGACCGCGGGGACGGAGGGGGCTGCCTCTTCAGACTGATCCTCCTCGTGTTCAATCAGCACCCGCGAGCGAGCATAACTGCTTACAAGCAGCTCGTTCTGTTCGTTGTCATTCTCGACTAAATCTCTCACATTGGCGGCGAACCGATATCCGCTGCCCGGAACCGTGATGATGTAACGCTGCTCATGTCGCTTTTCCCCCAACGCTTTCCGTAGCATAGAGACGTTCTGACTCAAGTTCACTTCTTCGACGAAGCTGTCCGGCCAGAGGGTCTTCATCAGGTCGTCTTTGAGCACCAGGTGCCCGCTGTTCCGAACCAGCAGCAGTAGGGTTTCAAAGACTCTAGGGGGTAGTGGAACGGGCTGCCCGTTCCGCAGCAGAAGTCGCTCCTGGGGGTCGAGGCGGTACGATTCGAACGCGTAGAGATGCTTTCGCGGCCCACTCATAACTTCTAAGAAAAACTCAAGAATTATTCAGCTTTTCCTTAAGACTTGTAAGGCCACCCCGGCAGAAGATGGCCACGCTTTTAGGGGCGCGGAGTAGCACCTGCAAGCCAAGACGGGCACTGTATCACGGTTTCCAGCGAAGGGCCAACCCAACGAGATAGACGTGGTGGTCACGAAGACAACCCGTGTCACCATCGAAAGCGAGCGGGTATCGATTACTCGGTGGAGTGGTTCCCTGTCTCGTAGCTGGTGCCAGAGCTGTGGTGCCGAGGTCCAGATGCTCAGTTTGGAGCAGGTGCGTGGCTTGGCCCAGGTCCTGCCACACAGGATTCCGGTGGACTCTGAGGCAAAGAGCCTGCATGTAACCGAAGCAGTGGACGGCTCGAAGCAGATTTGCCTACCCTCGCTGCTGAAATGAACATGGCGAGAGTCCCAGTCCTAAAAGCAAAATCGAGGAGGATACGATGAAAAAGCAAACTTTCGACACTATGTTTTCAGAGCAGGCGAGGAGGGGAGTCATGAAAGGTCGGGTTGTGGCAACGTTTCTGGCGGCGCTGGCACTGATCGCGCTGACTTCCGGAACCGCATCGGCACAATCGGTTAGCAGCGGCTGCACGACCAATACTCTATTTGGAGAGTACGCGTTCACGGTTTCAGGTCAGGTCTACGGCCCGACCGGGGCGGTCGTGTCGCAGCGCGACGGCGTGGCCCTCACTCATTTTGATGGCGCTGGCCATTTGACCCAAGTGGACTGGGTCATGGCGAACGGTTTTCCGTTGCCGGGACCCACCGACAAAGCAGGCTTCCACACTTTTGAGACCGGAACCTATACCGTGTACCCGGATTGCACCGGCATAGCTGAGATCGATATGCCTGCGCCTCCGGGGTCCACGGGAGCAGTGATTAACCTGATGTTCGTTTTGAGCAGCCACGGCTCGATTATCCACACC
The DNA here is from genome assembly GCA_963759395.1 of uncultured Acidobacteriota bacterium. Classification (GTDB taxonomy): domain Bacteria; phylum Acidobacteriota; class Terriglobia; order Terriglobales; family Acidobacteriaceae; genus CAVWZH01. The sequence goes on from CAVWZH010000013.1 coordinate 293,888, forward strand.
ATCGTTTCGCAATTGATTCCACCTGGATCGACCACCCCGGTTCCGGTGACGATCCATAGTGACGGCGAAAAGCTCGGGCGGGTTCCCGGTTTTGATGATTAGGCGTGGAATGAGCGGAGGTCGGCAGCGTTGTCCGCCTCCGCCCTACTATCTGGTGTCGATGCGTGCCCTCTAGCTACAAGTACGAACGTGGCTAGAATACACGTACGATGTTGCGGTTTTCTAGATCGAGAAGAAAATTCCGCCGATTGCTTCTAACCCAGGTACCTCAGAAATTTCCCCTGCTGATTGTCGAACTCGGGAAACACCTGATCCAAACTCTTGTTCCCGAGATGGCGGTACACAGCTTCGCCCAGCACTCGGCGGAAGTCTGTGGTCAGCGCCAGATCGCGGCCTTCGTAGAGCTGCGATTGATCGAGCCCCGGCCAGCGTCCGTAAACTTTGCCGCCTTTGACCGGACCTCCCATCACGAACATGACGTTGGCGTGGCCGTGGTCGGTGCCGCGGTTGCCGTTTTCGCGCACGGTGCGGCCGAACTCAGACATGGTAACCACGACCGTGTCGTCGGCCAGATCCCCGAGATCGATCCAGAAAGCGCCGAGAGATTGCGAGAATTCACGCAATACATTCGCTAACTGCCCCAGCGTGTTGCCTTCGTTAACGTGGTGATCCCACCCGCCGATGTCGGCGAACGCCACCTGCACTCCGAGATTGGCCTTGATGAGTTGAGCAAGCTGACGCAAGCTGTCGCCAAAGCGGCCCTTGGGATAATCCGCACCCGCCGCCGGCTTGTACTTCGCGGGGTCGGCTGACTTCAACATCTTCACTGCCTCGAACGTCTCCTGGCCGGTGCCGTGGAGCACGGAATCGACGGAGTTGGCGTACATGGCTTCGAACGTGTTGGCAATTGGCGCTCCATTGGGGTTGCGGCCACCCACGCCGAAATCGTTGATGTTGTTCACCGCCACGGCGGGCTCGTTGCCGGAAAGAATACGCGGCAGGGCAGGGCCTAACGCGACAGCGCGGAAGGCAGATTTGTCGGCCTGTTCAGGAAGCGAACGCAAACTTCGGTTCAGCCAGCCGTCTTCGGTGGCCTTGATGCCGGGTGTGCCCGACTCCATGAAATCCTGCGCATCGAAGTGCGAGCGCGTGACGTCGGGCGAGCCTGCAGCGTGCACTATCGCAAGGTGGCGCTGGTTCCAGATCGGCTGGAGTGGGGCGAGCGCGGGATGCAGTCCGAAAAAGCCATCCAGGTCAAGCACAGCAGTGCGCGGGATGTTGATCGACGGACGCATGCTGTAGTAAGCCCGCTCGCCGTGGGGAACGACGATGTTTAGTCCGTCTGCAGCACCGCGCTGAAAAATCACGACCAGCCGTTTGCTGCGCATGCCGGTGTCGACTGCGCCATAAGCCGCGCGGGTGAGAAAAGTCGGAATGGCCGCCGTGCCCACCACGGCCAGAGCGCTGTTGCGAAGAAAAATGCGGCGAGTAATCGACATAGAACCTCAGCTCTCAGCCATCAGCTTTCAGCCATCAGCAAAATCGAAAACTGAAAGCTGACGGCGGAGAGCTAACGGCTCAATACTATCTTCTCTGAAACTCGGGCGAACCCAACAACAATCCTGCGATCACTTTCACATTTGGAGGTCCCACCGGATCGTCCAGTTTGCGCTGGCTGATCTTGGGATCTTCCAACTGAGCGGCGATCGTGTCATGCGTCTGCTTCGACACATCGCCGGCCAGCAGATCGTTTTCCAACATGGTCAAAGCCTGCTCAGAATCCGTCGGCAGGCCGCCCTCCGCCCAAATGCGGTCGGAGTCCATCTCCACACCTTTCATTTTTCCGTTGGTTAATGCCAGCGCGAAATTCATGCGTCCCAAAAGCGCCGAAGAATTCACCCAGGCATCCGCCTTCATCGAATAACCGGTGGGCGGCTGCATTCCGTAGAGAGGCATGCCCATGTTCTGCAGCTGGCGAGCGAGTGGCATGGCGTCATTCACCTCTGCTCCGCTGGCGCGCACCGCCGAAGCCACAAATTCGAGCGGAGTTTTTACCTTGGCGCGATAAGCCTCGGGCGACCAGAACTCGGGCGAGCGCAGCATGGTTTTCAGCACTTCGCGGATGTCGCCGTCTTTTTTCAGAAAAGTCTGGGACATGCGGTCCACCAGCGCGGGCGGAGGATTGTCCGAAACAAAGCGCATCGCCAGCTTCGTGCTGATGAACTTGGCGGTCGACGGATTCCGGGCGAGCAGGTGCAGCACTTCGCGGCCCTCATTTTCCCCTTTGGGTTTGATGCGGTGGCCGAGGACCATCTTGTCTCCCGGTTCGTGCAAACGCTCTTCAAAGGTAAAGCCGCCGCCCTGTCGAGGCTGCTTCAGCGTCCAGCCAGTGAAGACGCGCGCCACTTCGGTGACGTCTTTCTGGGTGTACCCGCCGTTCACCCCGAGCGTGTGCAGTTCCATCAGTTCGCGGCCATAGTTTTCATTTAAGCCATTGCGCTTGCCTTTGGCCTGCTGCACTGGTCCGCGATTATGAGGATGCTTGCGGGCATAAGGATTGTTCTTCACGCCGTTTGCGGCGTCAGAATTGGGGCCCACGCTGAGCCAGTTATCGAGGTAGAAAAGCATGGCCGGACTTTCTGCCGTCGCGACCAGCAAATCCTCGAACTTTCCCAGGGCGTGCGGACGAATCACATCGCGCTCGTAGCTCGTGATCAGGTACCTGTCCGCGCCTTTGCCGATGAAAACGTTGAAGTGGTTGAACCAGAAATCGGTCATCACTTCCTGCAACTGGCGTTCGCTATAGATTGCCCGCAACAATTTGCCTTGCACCAATTCGTTCACCACTACCTGTTGCGGATTGTTCAACGCCATTACGGTTTCGCGCTGCTGCGGGTTCATGCCTTGCAAAAGCTGGTTGCGCTGGCCGCCTTTGAGCGAATCGGCCAACGCGCGCTGCTCGTCGGGCGGCATCTTGAGAATCTCTCTCATCCGCTGATCGGGCGGCAGATCGAGAATCTGATCTGCTTTCAGGTCGGCGAACAGGCGGTCTTCGCGCCGCTGACTCATCTCGGCGTCGCTCATCTTGCCTTGGTTTGGGCCTGTGGCGGCTGAGGGGTCAGTGTTCGCCGCTTCCTGCTTCCGCTCCATCTTTTCCTGATAGCGTGCCAGTTGCGCCTCATACACTGCACGCTCCGAAGGATCAGAAGGAAGAGATTGCTTTCCGTCAGCAACTGCCTTGATCACCTGCTCGTCCGGGAAATTCTCGACAATCTCTCGCGTGTCCATCCGCAATGTCCGAAATGCAGCCAGACGCGGGTCGAGGGCCCGGTCATCAATCTTTTCGGGATGGAGTTGCTCATCGATCCACTTATCGACACCTGTCGCCATAACCCGTTGCACGTCACCAGGTCGCGGCCCGAAAGTGAGGCGATTCAGGGCCTGCAAGGCGCGTTTTTGTTCGTTCAGCTCCGGCAGAGCCGGCTGCTTGTTCTTGTTTCCCAGCGCTATCTGCACTGTGGCGGAGCAGACCACCAGCAGTAGAGTCAGGGCCAGAAAAATCCTTCGGCTTGGCAGCGGCATGACGGCTCCGGGCGCAGATGCGGCCCTTTCCTGATTATTAACCCGAAGCCGGCGAAAAGTTGTTGCGTTAAATGATTACGGGAGTTCAACATCCACCTGCTAGGAGCGTCCGAGGCTACATGAAACGCGGGCTCTCTAAGGCGTTTCCAGGTTGACTTTCACAATGACAGACGTTGTGTCGTCGTCTTGCGGTTCGTTGAACGCAAAAGCGCGAGCGGCGCGATGCAGGCCGTCGGCGATCTGCGAAGCGGGTTCGCGATGGTGGGCCCAGACGTATTCGAGCGTGCGCTGGTTCCCAAACTCTGTGCCATCCGGGGCTGTCGACTCGGTGATCCCATCGGTGAGGAACACGACAACATGACCAGGTTCCAGGGCAATTGGCTCCTGAGATGCAAACTTGCTTTCCAGAAACAACCCCAACGGCGGACCGGCGCTCTCCAAGCGGCAAACCGCGTCACCCCAAGGTCCTATTACGAATCCCGGAACGTGCCCAGCGCCGCAGTAGGTTAAGAGGCGGCGGCGAAGATCCAGGCGCGCGAGCGCCAGCGTGACGAAGCATTCGCTCTCCAGATCCTTCACCAGCATGTGGTTAACCAGGGCCAAAATCTGGTCGAGCCTCAGTTCCATCGCTGCGAAGGAACGCAAATAGGCGCGGGTGAGCGCCATGACCAGCGCCGAACCGAAACCATGGCCTTCTACATCGCCCACAGCGATGGCAAGACAGTCGTTGGTCATGGGGATAAAGTCGAAGTAGTCGCCCCCCGTCTGGCTGGCCGGATAAGCGGCCGCACCGAGATCGAAGCCGGGCAATTTCGGAGCTGCCCCGTAGAAGCGCTGTTGTATTTCGCGCGCCAGGCGCAGTTGGACTTCCTGCTCTTGCTGCTTACGCAGTTCGGTGACGTCTTGCAGCACCGCGACAAAATGGGTGAGGTCGCCGGTTTCGTCACGAATGGGCGTGATGGTTTGCTCGGCCCAGTAGAGTTCTCCTGTTTTCTTACGATTGACCGTGGTGCCCTGGAAGTTTTGGCCGTTCCTCAGTTGCGTCCAGAGATGGCTGAAGAATTCGTCGGGATGCTGTCCGGACTTAAGAAGCTGTGGGGTTTGCCCCAGCAGCTCATGGCGCGTGTAACCGGTCGCGTTTTCAAACGCAGGATTCACATACTGGATGATGCCCTGCGTATCGGTAAGCATGACTCCGACGGGAAGCGTTTCAAAGACGCTGTGCACGGTGTTTTCTTCGCGGTTGAAGGTTTCGTTTTCCGAATATGCCTCAGCTGACATTTCCGCCTCTTTCTGAGAGTACCTTTGGGTACCGAGACTCGTTTGGGCTGGCTGTTCTGAAATAAAAAAGGAAAAGGGCAAGCGACGTGAACTCCATCGGCGGATTGCGGATTTGGTTTAGGGGATAAGCGAAAAATCTTTCAGGCCAGGCGACGATAGAGAGATCAGTGTCTAAGTCATGCGAGGTCAACACGGTTGGGCAGAGCCCTTGGAAAATCTTCTACAGGCAAGGCCGTTGACAAACTAGGTCAGGAAGAGCCGCCCGTGACTTACTTTGTGCTGCAATGTAGCGGCTAGATGATCTACGTCTGTCGGCGCAATATTCACTGTCATTCGCTCTTCGAGAAAGCGCAAACGGTTGCTGCCCACGGAATCCCGCCGCACCTGCAGGAGAAGCCCTTGCACCGCATGGGGATCAAACTTCTGTGGAGAGAGGCGGACTATTTCACTCAACGTGCTGCCGACCGAAAGCGACTCGCGATAAGGCCGTTCGCTGGTCATGGCATCGAAGGTATCGGCGAGACCGACAATACGAACCGGCATGGGCACGTCATCCATCGTGAGCCCGTCGGGGTAACCTGAACCGTCTCCGCGTTCGTGGTGCCAACGCACGATCTCCGGAATACGCGGCCAGGGGAATTGCACTCCACTTACGATCTGGTGGCCGACAACGGTGTGATCGGCCATTTCGCGAAACTCTTCCGGATCGAGCGAGGTGGGCTTGCCGAACAAGCGCTTGTCCACGGCGACTTTGCCGATGTCATGCAGGTATCCTGCAGAGCGCAAAGCAGCCACGTCGTTCGGTTCCATGCCCATGGCTTCTCCGATAGCGGCAGCATAACGCCCAACGCGCAGAGAATGGCCATGTATATTGACGTGCTTCACGTCGATGGCGGCGGCGAAGGCTTCGAGGGCAGTGTCATAGAAGCCATGCAGCGAAGCCAGCAGCCGCAAGTTCTCTGAGACGCGTTGCGTCAGTGTTTGATTGAGGGCATGGTTCTGAATGGCAAGCGCAAGGTAATTGCCAAGCAACTCCAGCGAGTCGAGTTCTTCTTCATCATAGGGCGAATCGCCTTCGCGGCGGCCCAAAGCGACCATGCCCACCAATTTCCCGCCCACTCGTAACGGTGACACACAGCGGAACAACTCGGGGGCCACATTGCCGTTGGCGCTCAGGAAAACGTCGTAAGAGCTTGCTGTCAAAACGATGGGTCGCGCAGCCGTGCTCAGTGCGTGGACGTGCTTGGGCAGCAGAGGGATCACCGCCGGATCTGGCATCAGGGCAAAGCCCTCGGCGGCGAGCGAAGTCAGCAGGGAAGGCTTGTCGGTGTAAGAAAAAAGCACTGCCTCACGCGCGCCGGCTGCCTGCATGATCGCAGAAACCATGGCGCGCGCCGTCTGCGAGAAATCGCGCTCAGCCGTGATCTCGGGTCCGAGATCGGCGAGCGATTCGACAGTCCGCAGAAGCCGGCGGAAATTGTTTCTCTGCATAGCCACGCGTGAGCGGGCGCAGAAGACCAGAGCAACACGAGAGTACCATGTGCTGAAACCGCAGGGATTCACGGCTTGTTGGTTAGTTTGGTGCTTTGAATCAACAGCCAGGCGTTAGAAATGCCGGCTGAGATCAGAGAAGCGCTCGACGATCAGCAACCGGCTGGGCGGCTCCGGGTTCGCCACGTCGTCGTGCTCCAGAATCCAGGTTTGCCCATGCGGCACAAACACCGCGTTCAGGCCAGCCGCCAGCGCGGGGTTGATGTCCGACTTCGGACTGTTGCCTACCATCCAGGTCGAATCAGGCAGCAGATCGTACTTGGCGGCCATGGCGCGGTACGCGGAAGTCTCCTTCTCGGGAACGATTTCGATCGCGGAAAAGTATTCTTTGAGACCAGAGCGTTCTACTTTGCTGGTTTGCTCGATGACCGCGCCCTTGGTCATCAGAATCAAATGGTGCCGTTCCGCCAAATACTGCAAGGTCTGGGGCACATCGGGGAGAATCTCGATTGGGTGGTCAGCAATGGTGTGAGCGAAACCGCTGATAGTCTCATGTAACGCTGGCGTGAGTGGCTCAACCGCCAATCGCTCGAAAGTCTGCACCAGGGAATGCGCAAAACTGTGCAGACCGTAACCGTGGGTCACAATGGACTCACGTTCAACTTCGTTCAGTACTTCGCGAACCTGTTCGCGGGAGTACTCGTGATGATTCAAGAACGAGATGAAGTTCGCAATGGCCCGCTCAAAGTAGATGTTATTCTCCCAGAGCGTGTCATCCGCGTCGATGAGCAGCGTCTGCGAACCATTGGTATCGAGTTCACCAGGCATCCGCATCATGATAGCGGAAAGGAGTACTCGGCGAGATGCCCGCGCTTCGCATCGGTCCCGTGCCTGTTACAATCCGAAACTTATGCAATCGTTTCAACAGGGCATTTTTCTGCTGATTATTGTGACCATGGTTCATATGAGTTCGGCACAAGGCAGCCAAACCGAGAGCAGTCAAACGAGAGCTTCGGCAAGCAAGAAGGAAGTGCTGGCGAATTTGCCGGTCGTGCCGGACCTCGCGCAACGCGTGGCCAAATTCAAGCGCGTGGAAATGCCATTCCACTCTGCTGATTTCACCTCGCGGGAAAATCAGATGGTGCTGAAGTTGGTCGATGCATCCCGATATCTGGAAGACATTTTCTGGCGGCAGACCGACCCGGAAGGGCTTGCGCTGTACCAGTCCCTCGCGGGCAGCAAACGCCCGGAAGATGAACTCTTGCGCCAGTATCTCTGGATCAACGCCTCGCGTTTCGATCTGCTGGATGAGCACAAGCCTTTCGTGGGTACGGCGCCCATGCCGCCTGGCGGTGGCTTCTATGCCGAAGGTTTGACGCGCGAGCAGATTGAGCAGTACGTGAAAGAACATCCCGAAAAGAAGGCGGAAATCTACAGCAACACTACTATCGTACGTCGGCGCGGCGATCAGCTTGAAGGTGTGCCGTATCACATTGCCTATCGTTCGTTTCTGGAACCGGCGGCAGAAGACCTGCGTGAAGCGGCGGCCCTGAGCGACGACCCCGCCTTCGCTAGGTTTCTGCGGCTGCGGGCGGATGCGTTGTTGAGTGACGATTATTTCGCTAGCGATCTCGCCTGGGTCGACCTGAAAAATCCGAAGTTCGATGTGATCTTCGCGCCCTATGAGACCTATGACGATCATCTGCTGGGGGTAAAGGCGACCTACGGGGCGGCGGTTTTGGTGCGCAACGACGAGCAGAGCGACAAAATGGCCGTCTTTAAGAAATATGTAGCGGATATTCAGGATGGGTTGCCGCTGCCTCCAGAGGATCGGCCTTCCAAGCGCGGCCTGGAAACCCCGATGGAGGTCGCGGATGCACCGTTCCGCGCTGGCGATCTGCGCCACGGATACCAGGCGGTCGCCGACAACCTGCCCAACGATCCAAGGGTGCACGAGCAGAAGGGCAGCAAGAAGATTTTCTTCAAGAACTTCGGGGATGCCCGAGTGAATTATGTCGTCGTGCCGCTGGCAAAGTATGTCATGCGGCCAGAGCAGGCGGCCAAAGTCACCGGCGAGGCTTATCTGCTGTTCACCGTCATGCACGAGATCGCGCACGGACTCGGGCCCGCGTTTTCCCGCACTCCGTCCGGGAAAGTGGACATCCGGGAAGCGATCGGGCCGATTTTCAGCGGCCTCGAGGAAGCCAAAGCTGACGTCGTGGGAATGTTTGGCCTCAATTGGCTGGCGGAGCACGGAGCTTTGCCCAAGAGCAAAATGGACGAATACTACGCCTCCTATATTGCGGGTATTTTCCGGACCGTGCGCTTCGGAATCGGAGAGGCGCATGCCCAGGCGGAAATGATGGAATTCAACTATCTCTCGGAGCGCGCTGTGATCAAGCGAGAAGCTTCAGGCCGGTATGCGATTGACTACGCGCGAGTGCCGGAAGCTTTTGCGGATCTGGCCAAAATTCTTCTTGAGATCGAGGCGACAGGCGACCGTCAACGGGCTGAAGACTGGTTTAAGAAATACGACGTGATGCCGCCGGGACTGGAAGATTCATTGAAGAAGGCGGCAGACGTTCCCGTGGATGTGGCGCCGGTATTCTCTTTCAAAGAAGGTGTCCGCTAGCGACCGTTTTAATTTCCGTTCAAATGAGTCTCTGTTTAAACAAAATCGACCTTGGCCTCGTGCGGGATCACGCCCGCCTTATGCCCCATATCCAGCAGTCGCCGGATTGCTTCGCGGCCGTCCGGACCGTAGTCGAGCGTACGCTCGTTCACATACATACCTACAAACTTGTCAGCGAGTTGTGAATCGAGATCGCGCCCAAACTGCATGGCATAAGCCAGCGCTTCCTCCCTGTGATCGAGCGCATACTGGATGCTCTCGCGCAACGCGGTAGCTACTTGTGCCATAAGCTGCGGCCCCAGGCTGCGTCGAATCGCGTTGCCGCCCAGGGGCAGCGGCAATCCAGTCATTTTCAACCACCACCGGCCGAGGTCGACGACCCGTTGTAGTCCGACTTTGGAGTAGGTCAGCTGGCCTTCGTGAATAATCAGTCCGGCTTCGTACTTGCCTTCGAGCAACTGCGGAATGATCTGATCAAAGGGCACCACTTCGGTTTCGATACCCGGCGCAAACAGCTGAAGAGCGAGGTAAGCGGTGGTCAGTTTTCCCGGAACCGCGATCCGCTTCTGTTTGATTTCATTCGGCGAGTACGCTTGTACTGCCACGATCATCGGACCATAGCCTTCGCCTACGCTCCCGCCACTTCCCAGCAGCGCGTAGTTTTCCTGGATGTAGGGGTAGGTGTGAAAGGAAATCGCGGTGACATCGTAAACGCCACCCTGCATCGCTTTGCGATTCAGGGTTTCGATATCGCAAAGCGTGTGTGTAAAACGCAGCCCTGGCGAGCGTACTTTGTTCGTGGCCAAGGCGTAAAACATGAATGCGTCATCAGAGTCGGGGCTGTGGGCGATCGTGATTTCGCGCGTGTTCGAAGCCTCGTTCGGACGAACTGAATCCTTGGTTTCCTGCGATGGCGGCGGTGCCGTTGCGCTTCCCGAAGTTGCGCCGATACTACTCATGATGCCACCTTCTGAACTCGTTGCCTGCCGCTGACGATCGCAGCCGCCAGCATGATCTTGATCAACTCCGCGAAAACAAACCAGTAGAGGCCAAAACGCAGCGCCTGCGCAAAGGAGTGAGTTAGCACTGCAAGCCAGGTTATCCCACCCGCGAAGAGCACGATCTCTGCGGCCAGTCCGGCGAGGGAAGCACGGGCAAAGCTCTTCCGGCCGCGTTCGAAAAGATATCCCGCCAAGCCCGCTACGAACGGATATGCAAGAAGAAACCCGCCCGTCGGCCCTAGCAACTGGGCCAGGCCGCCAGGACCGGTAGGGCTGAACACAGGCAAGCCAGCCAAGCCTTCCGCAAGATACAGGAGCAGCGCGGCGAAACCGCGCCGGCCGCCGAGCATCAGTCCAACCAGCAGCACGCCAAAATTCTGCATGGTCAAGGGAACAGGTGTAAAAGGTAGAGGAATAGTGACGCGGGCGCAGAGTGCAACGAGCAGGCTTGCGCCAACCAAAATCACGATCTGCTGCGCCCCTTGCAGGGGCCGATCGCTGCTGCTCAGAACCTGGATTGCAGGTTTGGACATGACCTGCCTCCTCTCCAATCGGAAAATACGCGCAGGAAAGCTAACTTCTGTCTTCACCGGACGTCTCTCTCGGTTCAGAATGCTTGAGGTGGCGGCGAACGTAAAGATACAAGGAGAGTCCCGCCCAAACCGCTGCTCCCGCGCCGCACGCCAGAATCAGAAACCACCAGATCATCCGCACGACGCCCTAGGATACCAGAACGCACCCGCGGCGGTTTATTCGGTGTAGCACGACGGGTTGCCTGACCGTCTTCTTTGCAAAATGGTCGAGAAATGCGTAGATTTTCTAGCGTGCCCATGAAGGCGCTCACCATGAGGTTGCGCCGTCGCCTGTGACCAATCCCCAAAATTCACGTACTCCGGCAGCAGTCGCGGTTACGAATCTTGTCAAGCAGTTCGGCCGCTTCGCCGCTCTGCGCGGCGTGAACGCAGAGTTCGCCCCGGGGCGGCTCTACGCAATTCTCGGCGACAATGGAGCCGGTAAGACCACGCTGCTCCGTTGCCTCGCCGGCCTGGTTCGGCCCACGCAGGGCGTCATCTCGATCGCAGGCAGCACCGACCTGCGCTCGGTTTGCCGCCAGATCGGGTACATGGCCCATCCCTCGCTTCTGTACGACGAGATGACCGCCCTGGAGAATTTGCGCTACTTTGCCCAACTGTACGGAATCAAAGACGATAGTCGCTGCGCCGGCGCCATAACCTCGGTTGGTCTCGATCCCATGCTCAGCCGCCCTGTCTCGCAATACTCCCAGGGAATGCGACAAAGACTTTCTCTGGCCCGCGCGGTTTTGCACGATCCTGCAATTCTCCTTTTGGATGAACCCTTTTCCAACGTTGATCTTCACTCCGCTCGCGACATGGTTGTGCTTCTGGCCAGCCTGCGCGATTCCGGCAAAACCATTTTCGTCGTGACCCATCAGGCTGGCCTGCTCGAGAATCACGCCGATGAATTCATCTGGATGGAAGCCGGGCAGATCGTCGATCGCACTCCTCAGCTGAAACCAGTGGAGGCGCGATGAACTTCCTTGCCGCCATCACCCGAGTCACGTTAGCCAAAGATCTTCGTCTGGAATGGCGTTCCAAGGATGCGATCAACGCCATGCTGTTTTTCGCCTTGTTGGTCGTGGTCGTATTCAGCTTTTCTTTCGATCCGAATGCGGAAGAATCGCGGCAGATTGCCGGGGGCCTGGTGTGGGTCGCGTTTCTGTTCGCGGCAGTGGTCGCCCTCAATCAAACTTGGGCACGGGAAGTGCGCAATCAGGTCCTCGATGCCTACCGCGTTTCTCCCGCTCCGGCCAATTCGCTGTTTCTTGCCAAAGCTCTGGGGAATTTTATTTTTGTGGGCGTTCTCGAAGCTCTTATGACTCCGCTGTTTATCATGTTCTATAAATTGCGCGCGCTTGGTCCCGCGTGGCAGCTGATTCCGGTAGCGATCCTCGGCACCTGGGCACTGGTCGTGAACGGCACGTTCTTTGCTGCCGTCTCTCTGCGCACCCGCAGCCGCGAAATCATGCTGCCCTTGTTATTGTTCCCCATCTCCATCCCCGCGATACTCGGCATGGTGAACGCCACCACCGCGATCCTGACCGGAGATTCTTCCGCCCGCGTTTGGATCGTATTGCTTGCGACCTACGATGTAGTGTTTACTACAGCTTGTCTGTTGCTGTTTGAAACCGTGCTGCACGCCGAATGAAAAAAGCCTTCCCCATCCTCGCGATTCTTACGGCAATTCTGCTGGGCTACGCTCTGTATGAGGCTCTGGTGGTCGCGCCTACCGAGCAGACCATGGGCAACGTTCAGCGCATTTTCTACTACCACGTTCCTTCGGCCTGGACGGCATTTCTTCTTTTCTTTATCAACTTCATCGCATCCGTCGTGTACCTGATTCGCCGCAATCCCGTGGCCGACGCGATCGCTCTGGTCACTGCCGAAGTCGGCGTCGTCTTCTGCACTGTTGTGCTGGTCACTGGTCCGCTCTGGGCGCGTCCGGTTTGGGGCATCTGGTGGACCTGGGACATTCGCCTCACTTCCACCCTTGTCCTTTGGCTCATCTACATTGCCTATCTCATGCTGCGCCGCTTTTCCACCAGCGGGCAAACCCCGGTGCTCGCCGCCGCTCTTGCCGTCTTCGGCGCGCTCGATGTCCCTCTGGTTTATTTTTCCATCTGGATCTTCCGCACCCAGCATCCTCAGCCGGTCATCGGTGGCGGCGGCTCCATCGATCCTGTTATGCTGCACATTCTGCTCATCAACTGGGCGGCGTTCCTGTGCCTGGCCGCGCTCCTCTGCTGGTCTCGGTACCGGCTGGAGATGTTGCAGAGGGAAGTGGAAGACGCCCAGGCGCGGGAGTCGCTGCTGGCTCCCCGGAGTTCCCGATGAACTTCCTCTACGCCGCCTACACCGCCACCTGGCTGATCCACATTACCTACCTGACGACTCTCGTCCGGCGGTACAAGCGTCTGCGCAAGGAGATTGAAGAATTAAAGAAAGACTAACGGGCTTGGCAGGCGTTGTTTCGAGGGCAGTCCGCTTTTCAGCCGGTAATGTATTGTGACCGCATCGCCAAGTCTCAGGCGCCAAGCCACGCTTAGTTCAATTGCTGAATGTAATCCGTCCCTGGCGTGGAGCGCAGGAATTCATATTCCTCAATCAACGCCGCCACCCCGGTGCGGGAAAGTGGAAGCGGGGGCTCCACCCGGATCACGCGCGCGACGAAGCGCACCCGGACTGGGTCGGTGAGCGTGATGTGCGGCGGAAAAGTCATTGTCACTTCAATGCGGGAGCCTTCGGCCAACGGCCGGTCAAGGTAAAAGAACACGCCGCGGGCGCTCACATTCTGGGTCTCAGTCAACAGCTCTCCCGCTCCGGGGATCCTTACCGCAGCGGCCAGACGCATGTCAAAACGCCGCATGGCGCGGCGTTCCTGCGGCGGTCCTGCCATCGTTTCGTCGGTCGTCATTAGCATGGCCGCAAATCCTGGCGCGAAGTTCTGGCTGCCCCACGCGCACAGAAACTTCCTTGCGGGAAACTTCTTAATCCTTTTCGCTAAGGGTTACTTAGCCTCCGGCGCTTAGCAAGTCGAAAAGAGCCCGGGGAACAGACTCGGTTAATGCTCTCCGCGGTGTTGTAGGGGAGTGATCTGTCTGAGCCGGAGGGAGATTGCAGGGTGATTCGTGCAATCACGCTTCCATGTTCGCCAACCCTGAGCATATTCGCGTCGCCATGAAATGAGTGATTTGCCCAGATTCGCGGGGCTGCCGCGATTTGTTGGAGGAAATCCTTTGCAGAAAAATCTCTGGAGGTGGCGACCGCTGGCCTTCGCAGTTTTGTCCCCGCCCGCGGCATCTCCGCGTCGGGTTGCCTGCATCTTAGACATGCGGGACCACGTGGGGGAGCAGGGAGCCGCGCCCAGCTTGACAGTCTATCCGTCAGATGTTTAAGTAGTTACTTACTTTTTGCCCTGTTCTGGTGACAAGTACGCACGCCGCTTTGCGGACGCGGGCCAGGCTGCTGTTTGCGCACCGTTTCTTCTTCCTCATCCATGACAGCGGGACATTCGGAGGAGCTTGTGAGATTGATTTGCCGTGGGTTGGGTAAGAGTTTGTGGCGAGGGCGGGCGGTGCTCGCGCTGGCCCCACTTGTGGCGATCGCCGCGGTTACGTTGCACCTCGGGCACCCAACGCTACAACTTTCGGCTGCTGGTAATGCTTTCGTCAATCCGTTTCTTGCTGCTTCGAATCTAGCTGGCTCAAACCCGGGAACAAGCATCCAGCTGGTCTACAGCCAATTACCCCTCATCTTCGAGCGCAACCAGGGCCAAACTGATCCGCAGGTGAAGTTTCTCGCACAGGGTGCCGGCTACGGTCTGTTTCTCACCGCGCATGAAGCCGTGCTCAGCCTGCGGTCTTCCGCTCCCCGTTCGAAATCGTCCGACAGGAATGAGAACCTCTCGATTCTGCGCATGCAAATGGTGGGGGCGAACTCCGGCGCCGCGGTGACCGGAGACCACCAGCTTCCCGGTCACAGTAACTACTTCATCGGCAACGATTCCGCGCGCTGGCGCCGCAATATTCCGCAGTTCTCGCGAGTTCGATACGCGCAGGTTTATCCTGGCGTCGATCTCGTCTATTACGGTAATCAGGGACGTCTGGAATATGACTTCGAACTGGCTGCGGGCGCCGATCCGGGGCAAATAAAGCTGCACTTCGAAGGTCCTGAGCGGCTGACTCTAGAAAGTGATGGCGACCTCTCGCTCCATCTCGGCGGCGGGGATGTCCAACTGCATGCGCCGAAGGTTTATCAGGAATTCGGCGGCCGGCAACGTCCAGTTCCGGCCCGCTTTGTCTTGCGCGGAGATCGTGAAGTTGGCTTCGAGCTCGGCAGTTACGATCCCACGCGCGCACTAGTGATCGATCCCGTGCTGGGCTATTCCAGCTATCTTGGCGGCACCGGTAATGAGGGTTGCTCGGTCTTCACCACAACTCAATTGCCCGTCGCTGGTTGTCCCGGTGTGGCCGTCGATTCGGCGTCTAACATGTACCTCGCCGGCACAACCACGTCCACCGATTTCCCTAAGACGTCCGGAGTCCTTCAGCCAACCCTCGCGGGCATCGCTAACATTTTCGTCACCAAAGTTGATTCGACCGGATCGACTCTCTTGTTTTCTACATATCTGGGCGGGAATAACACCGATCTCAGCGCCGGAGTCGCCGTCGATTCCGGCTTGAACGTCATCGTCGCCGGAAGTACGAACTCCACCAATTTCCCCGTGACTGCAAGTTCTGCGTTTCAGGTTTCGCCCTTCAGTGCCGGGCAGCATGTTTTCGTCAGCAAGCTTGATCCCACTGGGGCCACCCTCATGTATTCAACCTATCTGTCGGGCAATGGACAGGAAACCGCCTCCGGAGTCGCAGTGGACTTCCGCAATAAGATTTACGTCCTGGGGAGAACCACTTCCAACCAGAGCTGTTCCGCAATTCCGAACCCGACGGGACCGCCGGTTTGCGCCAGTCCGCCTTCGGGCAGTACTTTTTTCCCGGCCACACTGGCCGGGTTCCAGACTTGTAGTTCGATTGATCAGCCGCCCGCTGCTTCGGTATGTGGTGTCAGCCGGTTTTTTCTCACTCAAATTAACCCCGTACAGAGTGGATCCAACAGCCTGCCTTATTCAACTTACTTCGCTGGCGGCACCCCGCCTAGCGGTCTCACCGTGGGCGGTGGGATCACCACCGATCTCGCCGCCAACGTCTATATCACCGGCGGGACGAACTATGTGCACAACGGAACGACGACAAGTGACTTTCCCATTGTCAATGCGTATCAGGGCTGCCTGAACACTCCGCCGCCGCTCGGCGGCACGACGACCAACTGCGCCAGCACTCCCCCGAATACCGACGCGTTCGTCGCCAAATTCAATCTCGCGACCACCGGCGGGGCGCAACTGGTGTATTCGACTTACCTTGGAGGTTCGGGAGACGACATCGGTAACGGGATCGCGGTCGATACCGGCTTTACCGCCTTTGTCACCGGTTCCACAACTTCGACCGACTTCATCCTGCCTTCGGGTGTCGTGCCTTTCCAGAACACACCAGGCGGTGGGATGGATGCATTCCTGGGGAAGTTTGGCAACCCGTGTACGGGCTCAACCTGCAGCAACATGGCGGTGCCGCTGAGTTATTTTTCCTACTTGGGCGGGAGCGGAACCGACGTCGGCATGGCGGTTGCTGTAGATTCCACGCAGAGCGCGATTGGGGGCGCAAGGATCACGGGCTATACAAATTCTCCTAACTTCCCCCTGAACGGTACGGTGAATACTCCCATCCAACCGTGTCTCGACATTCCGCCGCCCGGCACGACTTGCAACCCCAGCCACCAAGACCGACGCTTTCGTCTCCAGGATTGACACCACTGCGGCGTCTGCCACTGCCGTCGGCCATTTCGGGACTTATCTTGGCGGCGGCGACAACGATTACGGCACCGCCATCGCTACCGATAATCAGGGCAACACGTTCGTGGCGGGCGAGACCGCCTCAACAGACTTTCCTACCAAGAATCCACTTCAGAGTGGACTGCTGGGCGGCACCGACGCCTTTATCACCAAGCTGACCCCGACCGCTAATGTGATCTTTTCCCCGGCCCCCGGCGTTTCCCCTTTCCCGGTAGGCGTTGGCACTCCCGTCAGCTTCGAATTTCAGCTTCTGAACAATGGAGACCTGGTTCAGACTGTCACGGTGGTCGACACTTTACCGGCCACTGGCGCAACGTTTAGCTCCGCCAGCGCTTCACCCGGAACCTGCACCACCAGCGTCGTCAACCTCACAGTGCAATGCATTCTGGGACCACTGAATTCGGGTCAAACCGCTGAAGTTACGGTGAGCGTCAGTCCCACGGCCCCGAATCCGCCCAGCACCACCTCGTTCCAGCTTACGGATAGCGCGCAAATTCTGCTGGGCAGCAATCCAACCGCCACGGCCACGGCTACAGTCAACGATTTCAACCTCGCTCTGTCTCCCAACTCTCCGCCACCAGTCGTTGCTGGCGCTCCGGCTACTCTTACCGCGACGGTCACACCCACGGGCAACATTCCGCAGTCCGTGCAACTGGCCTGCAGTTCCGGGCTGCCCTCTGGGGCGGCCTGCACTTTTCCCAACGGTTCCCAGATTCCCAACCTGAGCAACGGCGCACAGAGCCGGCAATTGGTAATTAACACGACCCCACGGGTCACTACGCCCGCCAGCCTGTTTCGGCACGGCCGGATTTTCTACGCGGCTTGCTTGCCCCTGCTGGGATTTGTTTTTCTGGGGATAGGAATTGGCGGCAAAAGGAACTCCCGGCGCACCTTGCTGGCTCTTCTTCTCGGTGGATTTTTCTCGTTGATTTTGTTCCAGGCGGCTTGCAGCAGCACTTCCACGACTTCGACGACTACTGGTACTCCTGCGGGAGATTACCTTGTCAGCATTACGGCAACTTCCGGCTCCGCCCCGGCCCAGGCAGTCCGCACCCAGCAAATCACGCTGACGGTGCAGTAGGGCTTCGCGCAGAGTGGCGCCTACTGCGACGCCAGCCTCAAGACCGCGGTATTGCGTTCATCGGTGGCTATAATTCGATAAAACTTTTTCAGTTCCTCGGCCTTGCTGACGGGCACGCTCAATTCTTTCACTTCAAACGTGCGAGTATAGCGGATCACGTTTCCGCTCGCGGCCGCTTTTGAGTGGTAGCTCGCAAAGCCGTAGTCTGCATCCACCGGCGGAGGCAAGTCGTCGACTACGTACCCCGGTGGCAGCGTGATTTCAAACGTGTCAGTGTCCAGGGCAGGACCTCTGAATTCGACAGGAAACCTGCGAGGCTCTTTGGTCTCCATCATTCCGCTTGACTTCCTTCCGATCACCCGTGGCCTCACCAGCAGCAGGCCACCCGCGTTCTTGGCGTAGCTGGTTGCCTCAAACGAATAGTCAAAGCCAAGCGGCCGGTCAGTGTGGTCGAGATTAATCACACTGGCCTTCGTGACGATGAAAATTCGCGAGGGAATCCGCCAACAGGGTCTCGATGGGCTTGATTCGATCGGTGTCGTTCGTGACTTGGGTTAACGATCGCCGCTCCACAGGGCCCGGTCTCCCAACCGTTCTTCCTTGACCTCCCCCCTCAGTGTGCCTTGGGTATCCAGAGTCAACTTGGCGGTACGCCGGATCGAATTCATGGCCGCGGGCTGTTCGGGCAGCTCGATCAATTCGCCGCCTTCGGGCGTGACTAGCAAGCCCCAGTTAGCCTGCAAGTAGCCTCCAATTTGGCCAAACGGCGTGATCTCGTTGGTCGGGTCGAAGAACAAGAGTTTTCCCAGTCGCGGATGCTGAATTGTGGCAACTAGGGAAGGGTCGCTTACCCCGTCTACGCGGATTGCCAGGATCATGTGGTCGAACCCGAAGGCGTACGCGGGCGTTGCTCCCGTCACTGCTCCGCGCTCATGGTTAATTACTACGTAATACGAATCCACGCCGATCTGGTGCAACATCGAACTCATCAGCGTAGCTTTGTCTTTGCAATCGCCGTATCGGTGGACAAACACATCCGTGGCTGGATGGGGCTGAAAACCACCGATGCCTAATTCGATGGCGACATACCGGATGTCGCGTTGCACAAACTGTGCGAGGGCCTGCATTTTCGCCAGCGGCGTGGTTGCGGAGGCGGTCAAAGCCGTCGCTTTCTGTTGAATGTCGGCGGACGCATCGCGCCGCCCGCTGGTCAAGTTCCAGTACCAATTTCCCATCTCCTGCCAGCTCGCAAATCCGCGCATGCCCGCGCCTCCCGGCGGGAAAAACGAAACAATCATCTGCCCCACAACACCCTGCACTGGCGGCATCTCTTCTTCACGGCGGATCTCCGGCACGTCACTGATTGACCACTGCCACAGATTGTTTCCCGCCTCGGTTACTTTCACTTCCGAGTGATTACGCCATGAAACTTTGTATTCCCACCCCGCCGGCAGTTGCAGGGAGTAGCGACTCTCCTGGACTAGGTCGGAACCCTGGAAGTCCCAGCTGTCCTGCAGCAGCAATGGTTGTTCCTCGACCTCGTATTCGTAGCCTATAACGTTGCCAGGATCGGCCGCAGGTATATGAAGCAGCCGGAACCTCACGTCCGTGACCAGTTCTCCGCCTTCCGTGTTGGGCGGCAACCTCAACAGCGTCCTTGTCTTTTACCTCGTAGTCCTTGCCCTGTACCGGGATACACCAGCCGCGAAGGCTGGTGACTTTTCGATGGGGATTCAGATAAACACCCACCGTGCCATGCTCTCGACCGTCCGGGCGCAGGATTCTATAGGCCGCGCGAATATGCGTTTTGATCTTGTCCACTGACACTACCGTGACATTGGTCTCGGAATAGAGCAGTATCGCGTCGCTCTTTTCATCGTGAGCGGGCAGCGGCGCATTGACCGTAGAGCGCATCCATGCGGGCGCTTCACCGCTCGCGCTGGCCAGTGGAACCGACGCTAAAATGCAGGCGACGATCCCCAAAAGTGCCAGGGTCGCGCGCCATCTAATTACCTGTGATCGCCATGCCGGGCTGCAGAACGACCTGCTCCTCATCACCTGTTTTCACCGCCTGAAAAAATTTCCTCAGAGCTGGGTAATATTTTTGTTCGATAAGCAGGAAATTCAGATCTAATTTTCGCGCCACGTGCAACGCTCCGTTCCCGTTTTCTACTTTCATGGCGTAGACCGCGATATGGCCGTCATTGGTTTGAGGAGCTGGCACAGCCGCAACCTGCCAGCCAAGTGGCAGTTCGATTGTGATGTCGTCCAGTTTCTGTGACGGGAAATCGAAGTAAATCGGATGCACTCGATTGGCGTGATCGAAAACATGCTTCTCCGTCGCGCCAAAAAGCCCGACCGGCAATAGTGCCCGGTGCCCCGCGGCCGCGGCCCAACCCGGGACCTTCAAGTCAAACTCGGCAACCAAGGGTGGGTCCGAACTTCCCCAATCCGGTTTGTTGGTCAGGTCAACTTCAATCGCGGCCGGAACATGCTCCTTCACTTCCTCTTCGAGGAATTTCTTGCGTTCGGTGTCGTCCTGATTACGTTGTTCCACTCGCCGGCGCAGGGCTTCCAGCCCGGTATAAGTAATCGTGAGCTTTCCTTCCAGACCGCCAGTTTCCGGGTCTAACTTTAGGTTTGCCTTGCGCTCAACACGCGAGGCCGAACTATCGGGTAGCGGCGTCTGTACCCAGGCTCCGCCATCCTTGTCGAGGCGTAACCCCTGCACGCCGGTTTCTGCCCAGGGCAGCAATCCAAAAGGTGCAAACTTCGCACCCGGATCGCAGTAAATTTCCGTGGAATTCAACTTCACCACCACCAGGTTTTCGTCCAGCTTGGCGCTGTCCATCAGGTTGGGATGGAAAAAATAATTGTAGCGGTCGGAAACCCAGACGCCGCTCGCTTCGAATCCTGCCGCGCGAACCAGCGCCAGGTAAAGCCAATTCAGTTGGCGTTGGTTCCCATATCCTTGCTTGAATACTCCTTCGACGTTGCCAGCTTCCTTTTCCTTCTCCCGCTTCTTCTCTTCCACCGTTTTCTGCGGTTCGTATGTGGTGTTGCGCATCTGCTGCACCACGGAATAGATCTTGCGCAGCTTGGCTTCGGGAGAATCGATTCCGGCTAACATGGGCCCGGCGTCTTGCTCCATGGCTTTGCGCTTGCCCACGAAGCCTTCCATTTTGTCGTTGAGCTGTTTCCCGGTTTTCCGCCAGAACTTGTCAACGTCGGGTTCGAAGGTCTCTTTGCTGTAGATGAAATCCACGCGCGACTTCAGCTCATTTTGCGGAGGCATGTGATCCTCCTCCTGGAAGGGCGGAACGTTGTTCACTTCCATCCGGAAAATGTGATCGGGCCCCTCCTGCGGCTGACTCGTTCCCGGGGGAAGCTGGTTCCAACTCCAGCGCAGGGTAAATCGTTCGTAGTTGGATTCGAAGGGTTTCAAAGAAAATCTGCCGTCCTTGGTAAAGAGCTCATCGCTGACAATCCAGTGGGAATCGTAGATGTAATGTTGGCTAAAATCGATAGTGTAGTAGTACTCAATGACGCTGCCGACCTGAACGTCAGGCAGCGTGAAGGTCTTGGCCATGAATCTCATGTCCCTGCCCTTCACGATGGATTTCTCGAAGACTTTTCCGTCGAAATTCGCGATGGAACCATCCGGCCGTATCGTGCGCCCGTGAACGTTGACGATATTGTCTTCGCTTTCCCTGAAAAACGGGATTTCGACGTCCGCGTACTTGCGGCCCTCCTCGGTGAGAATCTTGATCCGGACGTAATTGTCTTCGTGGCCGGTGTTACCGTTGTCATCGCGGTCGACTTGACGGTAGAGAACGATCGCAGGCGCGCCCGGCGCCTGCGGCTCACTTGTCATTTTCAATTCTTCTGGCGAGACCGGCTGAAACCCCACAGCAGCGCAATAGGAAGACACAACTCCAAAAAGGGCAACTTGAAGGAGGGAACTGCGAAGAACATGGACCCGAGACATGGCGCACCTCTACTGAAGAGCGCTAGTATGCACCCTTCAATCCAGTAAGACAATCTGGCTCACGAGAAGCCTGCGTCCTGATCTCACTCCATCATCAGAACGGCACTGGGGAAAGCGCCGTAAAACGACCGAATTATATACCAAGAATGGAAATTGCTAGATCGCCAGAAAACACGCGGTCTTAGTCCGCCGCGGCGCTATGGTCGGTCACAGGTTCGGTGCGCCGGCGGGTGGAGCGGTTGGCGGGCAGGCCGGCGTCGCGGATCTTGTAAAGCAAAGCCCGGTAGCTGATGCTCAAGGCGCGAGCTGCTTGTTTGCGATTCCAATGGTGGGCTTGCAGCACTTTCAGGATAACTTTGCGTTCCAGCTCTCGCGTAGCTTGGCGGGTGAGTTTCTTCAGCGAGATCGGGCCATCCAGATTGATATCGGGGTTGAAGTACTCCTGTTCGCGCGTCACCAGGTCGCTGCTGATCACATCTTCGTTGCCCAGAATGACGTATCGTTTGACCAGATTTTCCAATTCACGAATGTTGCCCGGCCAGTGGTACTTCTGCAACGAGGACATCAGCTCGGCAGATAAGTCGCGCGCCTTACAGTTGTACTTGCGGTTGTAATACTCCAGAAAATATGCCGCGAGCTCGGGAATGTCGCCACGCCGCTCCCGCAATGGGGGCAATTGGAGATTCACCACGTTGATTCGGTAATACAAGTCCTGGCGGAACGTCCCGCTTTCGATTTCGTTTTCCAGTTGCCGATTGGTGGCGCACACTACGCGGACTTCTACTTTCTTGTCCTCTTGCGCGCCGATGCGGCAGAACTGTCCGTCTTGTAGCAGCTGCAACAACTTAGACTGCAGTCCCAAATCCAGCTCAGAAATCTCATCCAGAAACAATGTTCCGCGGTGGGCCAGCTCAACCCGGCCTGGCTTGGCGCCGTAAGCGCCGGTGAACGCTCCCTTTTCGTAGCCGAAAAGTTCACTTTCCAGCAGCGTGCCCGGGATCGCGGGGCAGTTGACCTTGACGTAGGGGCCGGTGCGCCACGGCGATAGTCCGTGGATCATTCGCGCAATAATGTCTTTGCCGGTGCCACTTTCGCCCTGGATTAAGACCGGCACGTTCGCGCTGGCTACTTTGTCCATGCGCTCGCGCAGAGCTTGCATGCTCTCCGACCGGCCGAAAACTACTGCCTCGGGAGGAATCTCGCCCAGAGATGACACCAACGAACTGACAGAAGTTGAACTCATCATGAGGTTCCAGCCGCCCCAGCGGCCACCCTTCAAGGACGCTATGGTGCACCCGGAGAGCCAAACTGAGACGGATTGCGACTTCGCCCCTAACTATTGTTATAACCTGCTTTTATTCATACAGTTAGAAGGTATGTTGCTGCGTGGAAAGAGGCAGTGAACAAGGTCTAAAGGCAGCTGGATCAGGCTCTAAGGCATGAGAAAACTTTTTCACAACGGAGAATCAACTTTCCTTTCGGGTGGGAGTATGCCGGGGCGACTGGTGGAGCAGGGGATGAGCGAACTTCACCCCCACCAAGTGGTATCCCTCGGTGTGCGTCACCCGTACGGCGCGTGCCCTCAGAGTGCGCGAAGCTTTAGGTAGGTTCGGCATCGCGCTCGAAGGGGCGCTGGGAATCTCCAGCAAAACCTGCGCCGAGCGCGGCAAGGCACGGCGAATGGCTACCAGAGCTCCCGCCGCCGAGATATTGAGCGCTGTGGCGAACTCCAGGAACTCCTTGCCCTTTTCATCGCGACTGCGGACGAATACCGGAATTGCCAGCGGCAAACGTGGCCACTTCCGGCGTTCGGTTTCCGGCTTTCGTCCGCTCAATGCCACCCCTTAGTGTCGACTTAACCCATCTTTTCGAGCACCTTAGGGGCCAAACCTCCCATAGAACTCCGGTCGAAGGCCGGGCAAAAATCGGGCATCTCCCGGCGATTCCATGAAACTCGCTGGCCTACCCCGTTGTTAGCTGATGTTTTTTCGCTTTATGTTCTCCCGCGATTCGGGGGTTTGCCCAATCTGGTAATGAGGTTACAGATGCAAGGTTTTTCCATTCTATGCCTGTTTCGTTGCATTTTGTGTTTGACAGAGGGAAAACTATGTCCTACGATTGCACACACTGAGATTTGGCCGTCGTTGTCCCCTCCCCACTCCGCCAAACCACGAGTTTTCTGATTATTATGGGGTCAGCGCCAGAAAAGACGTGTCCTCCCGCCGAAACGGGGGCAGCGGAGGTTTCGTTCGGTATTGCCAAGGCTGCTCCTACGGAGGGTCTCAGTTACGACGAACTCCTGGCTCAGTTCACCCAGCTACGCGAGCGCTTCCTTCGAACCACAAATGCTCTGGCCTCCGCGACCCATGACCTCAAGACGCCCCTAGCTATCCTCAACGGCTACCTCGAACTGCTGCGGAGCGAGAAACTCGGCCCGCTGAACGACCGGCAGCGCGAAATCCTCCAGGACATGCATTCGAGTGGTCAGCGTTTGCAGCACTTTATTCAGGACTTTCTCAGCTTCAGCGTGCTGGAAACCGGCGAACTGAAGATGCATTACGAGATCGCCGATCTCAACGCATGTCTTTCCGAGGTCTGCCGCCTCTGGTCGTACCGTTTCCAGGAGAAGGGGTTGGCTCTGTATTTTCTTGCCAATGACAAGCTGACGCCGTTCACGTTCGACTCGGCAAAGATTCAACGCGTGGTGTCGAATCTGCTGGAAAACTCTTCCAAGTTCACTCCCGCGGGTGGCACGGTCTGGTTGCACGCCGAGCCGCACATGTGGGAACGCCGCAGCCCGAACCCGGGTGAGGTTCCGAGCGAACGCCGGCGCCAGAACACCCCTCTCCCCAACTCTGTGAAGGTCAGCGTCTCCGATACCGGCCCGGGCATTCCCGCCGAGTATCACATCGAAGTATTCGACGATTTCTTCCGCCTGCCGCAAAATGACATCCAAACGGAGGGCATGGGCCTAGGTCTGGCGATTGCCCGCCGTCTGGTGAACGCCATGGGCGGGAAGATTTGGGTGGAGAGTGAAACTGGCAGCGGGTGTAAGTTTTGCTTCATCATTCCCCTCAAACCCACGCCCAGCGTTGCCAACAAGGGGAAAGGGAAATGACCGATACGGCCAACATTTTACTGGTCGATGATGAACCGGGCATGCTTCGCTACATCCGCACTCTCCTCGAGGTGGATGAATACAAGGTCGAGACTGCCTCTACCGGCGAAGAAGCCCTAGCCCGAGTGCAAAAAGGCCTGCAGCCCGATCTCATCCTCCTCGATGTGCTGATGCCGGGCATCGATGGCTTGCAGACCCTGGAACAACTCCGCCAAATGCGGCCGGGCGTCAAAGTGGTCATGCTCTCCTGCGTGAGCGATACCCGAAAAGTGGTGCAGGCCATCCGTTTGGGTGCTCACGACTATCTGACCAAGCCCTTCGAGAAGGCGGAACTCGATGCGGTCATTGACCAGTGTCTGGGCGCCAATTCGCAGAACTATCCCGGCGAGGTCGAAGAACTTTACGAAGACATTTTCTTCGTCGCGGCCAGTCCGGTCATGCGCAAGATACGCTCCCAGTCGGCCCTGGTGGCCAACGTCGATATTCCGGTTCTGTTGCTCGGAGAAAGCGGCACGGGCAAGGAAGTTGTCGCTCACCTCATCCATAAGTTGTCGCCCCGCGCGCACCGTACTTTCTTGAAAGTGAACTGTGCCGCCGTGCCGGCCGACCTGCTGGAAAGCGAATTGTTTGGCTATGAAGCAGGCGCGTTCACCGGCGCTAACCATGCCAAGCCGGGCAAATTCGAGTTGTGCAACAAGGGAACGATTCTGCTCGACGAAATCGGCGAGATGCCGCCCATCCTGCAGGCCAAGTTGCTGCACGTTTTGCAGGATCAGCAATTCTCACGCCTGGGCAGCCGCTCCATGATCAAGGTGGACGTGCGCATCCTTGCGGCTACCAACATCAATATTCCGGAAGCACTCGCCACCAAGCGCCTGCGCGAAGACCTGTACTATCGCCTCAATGCCTTCACCCTCCAGATCCCTCCGCTGCGGGAACGCAAAGAGGAAATCCCGATTCTTTTAAAGCACTTTATGTCGCGGATGTCGGAGCAATATGCCCGGCCATCTCTGCCGCTCTCGACCGAGTTGCTCAAAGCCTGCCAGGACTATAACTGGCCGGGCAATCTGCGAGAGCTGAACAATTTTGTGAAGCGCTATTTAGTGCTCGGCGATGAGAAACTGGCGGTCAATGAACTCCATCCCAAGACTGACGGCAACGGTGCCGGTTTCGATCCTGCTCCCCATGCCTCGGGAGACAGCGCCGGCGGCCTGAAATCTCTGGCCCGTAGCGCCAAGGACGGCGCCGAAGCCGAGGCCATCAAGCTGGCCCTGGAACAAACCAACTGGAATCGCAAGCAGGCAGCAGCCCTGCTCCAGATCAGTTACAAGGCCCTGCTCTATAAGATCCGCCAGTACGGTATTGCCCAGTCCAAGAGCCACAAACTCTCCGCGGGTGCGTAACGCTGTCCGGATCGTCCGTTGACACTATCCTCGACTGTTCGAGCTCAAGCCTGGCAGTGCGAGGTTTGCCTTGCAACTCCGTGCTGAAACCTGAGAGAGCCCCTGGGCGGGTGGCGACAGGACACAAGAAAACCAAATCTGACTCCGCACTCCCCACCTTTGTGAAGGTTCCAAGGTGGGGCCAGAAGGCGGATGTTCCCTTCCTCGACAGGAGTAGCGGCCGGCCGCTACTCCTGTTCCAGAGGCTTGCAGGCCCGGGGGAGGGCATAAGCTACGCAAGCCCGGGGAGAGCGGCTATTCCAAGATTCCGCAACTGCAGATGCCATGCCCGCTCCCAAGCAGGAAGATGGCAGCGCAGTCGTTTTCAAGACTGGCTTGCTCGGTGGCGCCTAGTGGCGCATCCAAGAAAGCCGTCTCGGTGATCGGATACGCGGACCCTATCTTGTTCTGGATGTGTGTTGCCCAGGCGCGCAAATCCGGAGTGGGGCTGAGGATTGAGGGATTGCAGACGCCCGAACTCGGAGCTGACGAGACAATCTTGATGACCCCAGCGGTAGTGACTGTACCGGTCAGCGGATTGCTGGTCAAATTATTTACCGACAACGTAAACAGATCATCGGGACTGTTGAGGCAACCACAACACTCGCTCATCTGCTGGTCGGGCAGAAAAACGTAGATCATGGAGCAGAGACTGCCTCCCGAGGGTCCGGGATTATCAATGCTTACGGTCGCATCGGGCGCGCCGCGGGTGTTGGCATTTCTGAAGTAGTTGACCTGGAACACGTCCTGCGCCAGGGCAGTGGCACAAAACGCGAGCAGGAGTATGCACGCGAGACACAAAGTTCTCTTGGTCATTAAAGTCTCTCCTGGGAGCACACCCCGGTTCCGGGGATGTGCAGTTCGCGCGACTCTAGCCCTCGCACTGCAGGTTGCAAACTACCCAAAAAGGCTAAACCGTTACTGAGCAGTAAACTCGCGATTCCCCTATTGGCCAACGGCGAACAAAATTGCATCATTGATCGCGTACACCGTGCCATCGCTCCCGATCACAGTTGGCGTGTAAGCCTCGCCGATGCCTCCGGTCAGCTTGATCACCTGCGAAAATGTCTTGGTCGTCAGATCCCAGCGATACAGCTTGCCGTCTTCGCTGTTTGCCAGCACTGACTTGCCCACTGGATCCACTGCCGCCGTGTTAATGCACCATTCCCTAACCGCACCAGGAAAACCCACCGCGTCCGGATCCCGGGTGCGTCCCAGAATCGTCATCACTTCTTTCATCACCTTCGTCTTGTGATCCACCGGGTCGATTTCCTGCGCGTTGGGATCGAGAATAGCAATTTTGTTCTTTCCATTGCCCGTGCCAATCCCGGCATAATTGTTGTACTTAGTCATAAGCAGATACGTTGACTTGCCCTTATACGAGGCCACCAGCGAAGCATCCACAATCGAGGCGGTGTCGTCCCAGCCAAAGCTGCCGGGAGTCTTCTCCTGCGAAAGATCGCTGTTGAAGTGCAACAACCAGCCGCGATCGTTGTGCCCCGGGAATGGATTCTCCAGCACTCCAAAATACACATCGCCATCCGGCCCGACCGTGGGAGTCGCGCTGCTGTTGTCCGTGATGTCCGCGTCCAGACCAGTTGCAGGATCGGTCAAACGGACTTGCCGGATCAATTGTAGTGTGGTGCTGTCCAGCGCCAGCAGGTAACCAAAACCAGAATCGACGCTGCCGACAGCCAGGTACAAAGTCTTGCCGTCTGGGGAAAGCGCCGGGGCGCAGTTCATCGCCACTTTGGTTATTGAGGAGTCGTTGCTGACCGTAGTGGCGGCAACAAAGACCGCAGTGCCGTTCGCTGCGATTCGGGCGAGCCCGCTCTGCAGGGCGATGGGAGTCGCACCGACCGCCAGAAATCCAAAAAAGATATTGCCATGCGCATCCGCAGTAATGGGGGTGTTGATCTGTGCATCTTGCGTGTAAACCAGTTTATTGCTCTGGAAGTTCTTGATGCCGTAAAAGGCCCGGCGCGAAAGGCCGCCGGTCGATTGATCGGCATTGGCCTTCACCAGCACCGTTCCTCCCGCCGCAGGGATATAGAGCTTGTCCCCGAATAGAGTCGGCCCAAAGCCGGGAGTGAAAAGCGGGCCACTCGGCACTTGATAGTCGGTGTTCGCGGACCACTTCAGCGCGCCGGTCGCTCCGTCGTGGCCCTCCACGCGAAAACTGTTTGTTCCGGTCTTCACCGGCACAATCACGGTGTTTGCTGCTGTGATCAGCGGAGAACCATAGTGAATCAGGATGTCTCCTGAGTTAATCACTGGATGCAAATCCACTGGCGTGCTCCAATGGATTTTGCTCAGCGGCTGTGAAGCCACAGCGGAGACGCTGGTGTGTTGCGCGTCGTGAGCGTGAGTCGGCCAGGACGCCTGGGCGGCGGCGTTGATGCAGACAAACGCCAAAGACGCAACAATCATCAAGGCGCGATCGAGTGCAGGTCGATTAACTGAATAAGATGGGCGGTTCTTTTCTGGGCTCATACCTTGTTTCCTTTGCAGAAGGACTCCGGAACGAGGAACCTGGGCCGCAAGATTAGCAATAGTCCAGTGCGGATTTGTCAATCGCAGGTAAAATCGGGCGAGGCTTCCATCGTTCGGGCGTTTACGATCATAGCGGCTGAAGTCCCGCCTTGCTTGCGCAGAGAACACTCGAAGGTTTTAGTTCCAGGCGATGTAGATCGTACCGTGCAGCCCGGAACTATTTCTTCTTCTTATTAAACAACCCTTGCAGCGCGTTTCCCAACGGGGAATTTCCGGCTGGGGTCTTTCCTGCCGTTCCTCCCATCAGGCCTTTTAATTGGCTGCCTACTATCCCTTGGACATCCGGCACAAATTTCGGGTCGGAGGTGGTGCCCTGGATGAAGAAAGGTATGCTCGCACCGCCCCCGCCCATGCCTGCAAGCTGCGAGAGCTGGCTGACTGCGGTTCCTGAAACGTTGGCCGTCATCTTGTAGTTCAATGCGCCGGCCGGGCTGATCGTGCCTGCCCCGGTCACTACTCCCAGCGCCGGGATGGTCAAGTTCAGATTGTCGGTGCGCGTGCCATCGGGCGCGACCCGTGCATCGGTGCTCAGATTTTGGATGGAAGTGTCCGAGCCGGTTTTGGCTCCGCTGAGCTTAGAAACCGCGGAGAGCTTCGAGCCGAGATCGAAGCCCGCGAGCTTAGTATTGGCCAGCTTGACCGGCCCGACGATGACCAGTTTATCCAGCGGGCCCACGATCGAAAGGTCAGTCGAGAGCGTGCCTCCTTGCAACGAAGACCCCGAAGGCAAGATCACACCTAAGGCCGGCAACATAGCTTCCAGATCGTCCACGGGCATTCCGGGTGCGTTGAGCTTCATATTCAGTGACGTAGTCTCTCCCTGAGTTTGATAGGTCCCGGTAAGGTGCGCCAGCGCTTTGCCGATAGTGATGTCCCCCTGGGAGAGAATTCCGGCCTCCTTTTGCAGATCGTAGTCGGTAGCGTATTTCACATCGACCGCGCGTCCAGCCGGCTTTCCCTTTGGCGAGAGCTTGAGCTTCTCGCCATGCAGTGTGCCGGTGGTGTGGGCTTGATGCCCATCTGAGGTTAGCGTGCCATTGAAATCCGCAAGCCCCGCTATGCCAGTGGCAGGGTCAATAAATCCGGAAGCAGCCAGATCCATTTGTTTCACGACCACTTGTGCTTCCAGTGGCGTCTGCGCAGCGTCGTTCGGATTGATCGGGCCAGCTTTGCCTTCAAGCGTCAGGCTTCCGCCGCCGGGGAGTTGGGCTGAGAGCGTGAAGGGAAACTGAGAGGTAAGAGAAAAATCCGTGACCGTAATATTCACCTTGTCGTAGACGTGCGGTGGCGCGGAGGAATCGGCGTGCGCGATGGTGACGCGGCCGTTCGTTACCGCTAGCTTGCTGACGGAAAGGCTTGCGGATGAAGAGCTGCCGGAGGAAGATCCGGCAGGACTCGGACTCGGCGCTGCAGCCGGGGACGTCGAGGGTGCGGCCGCCGGCTTCGCGCCGGAATTCCCTCCGATGCTCGAAAAATTCCACTTGCCCGTAGCGGAACGCACCAGGGAAATTTGCGGCTGGTCCAGCTTGATCTCGGTGACGTGCAGGGTCTTCGAGAAAATCAGCGGCATCAATTCCACGCCGACGCTGAGTTCCTTGGCCTGCACAAACGAACTCTTGCTAAAGGCAGGATCGTCAGCGATCGAGAGATTATCGGCTGTTACCGTGCCGGTAAGGATGGAAAGGCCTAGATTGCCCACTTTGACTTCACGCCCGAGTGCCGTTGAGAGTTCTGACTCCAGCCGCGGACGGAAGCTGTTCACATCCACCACGAAGGGCAGCGCGATGACGACAATTAAGAGAATGGCGACTACGATGGCAGCGATTTTCAACGCGCGTTTCATGGGCTTGTCCTCCTGGGCGGTCGCGAGTGAATCGTGGGCCTGCAAGTCTATCAAAACTGGGGTTACTGTGGCTCCTGCTGCTGTGGCTCCCGGGTAAGCTCGGGGTCGGGTAAGGAACCATAAAGCTCCTGCTGCCGCTTGTCGCGTTGCTGGTTCATCATGTGCGTGGTCGCTTCCATCTCGGCCTTCGCTTCCTGGGTGTGTCCGAGGTGTTGCAGAATCTGTCCTCGAAGGTAATGGAGGCTGGAATTTTCGGGATCCTGTTTGGCCGCAGCGTCAATTTCGCGCAAAGCATCGGCGTGCTTGCCTTCGTGTTCGTAGACCCGCGCCAGCTGGTAATGCGAACTGGTCAGTCCGGAATCGAGGGCCAACGCACGTCGCAAGTTCTTCTCCGCATCCTGATCCTGCTGCCGCAGGAAGTCCACTAGTCCAAGCTGGTCGTAGTTGTAGGCAACGTCCGGTTCGATGGCGATGTCCTTCAGAAACTCTCCTCGGGCGGAGTCGAGGTCCTGTTTTTCCAGATAGGCCTCGCCGAGATAAAAGTGAGCAAAAGGAAGTTTGGCATCGGCCTGCACCGCGAGCTTTATCTCCTTGATGGCATCGTCGTATTCCTCGCGTTTCAGATGGCCCTTGCCCACTAAAAGATGCATCGCGGGTGAGTCCTGGCCAATCTCCGTCATCCGGCCCAGCGCAGCCTTCTCCAGATCGTCGTGCTTAGTCTTTCCCGCGGCAATGCCCAGCACATACAAATAATTCAATTGATTGGAAGCCTGCGGCCAAAGAGGTTCGAGCGTTGCGGTGGCATCGGCATAACGCTCGCTCAGGAAATAACAGAGGCCGAGCAGGTAACGTGCCTGGTAAGAATCGGGCGTGTCTCGCAGCACCGACTCGAATGGGGGAATCGCAGAACGGAAATCATTCTGGCGAAAATGGGCGAGTCCAATATTGAGCCGGATACCCGCTACGCCAGGCGCGAGGCTTTCTGCCTTTTCCAGCATTTCCAGGGCGTGCGGCCATTGCTTGCGCCGCATGTAGATCACGCCCAGGTTGGCATAAGCGCCGGCCGCTTTCGGATCAACCTCCAGCACACCCCGGAAGTCGCGCTCGGCCTGGTCGAGTTTCCCTGCACGAAGTGCGGCTTCGCCGTTTTGAAATAATTGGGCAGGGTCGGGAGACGCCTGCCGGATTTTGCCGGTCTCCGACGCAGGCGTCGACTGCGCGAAGGCGGGGTTCGCGAGCGCCAGCGCCCAAACTAAGAAACCAAAAGCGGAGATAGCCACGAATCGCTGCATGCGTCGCTTGACAGCAATCTTCCTCTGATAGTAGTGTCCGCCAGCGTTGGCGCGAACTCAAGGCCCGAACCGAAACCGACTATGGTAAAAACCTCGATCGTGACAATCCGCGACGTGGCCAAGGAGAGCGGTTTCTCCTCGACTACGGTGTCCATTGTGTTGAACGACGCGCCCTTGGCCCGCTACATTCCTGCCGCTACCAAGAAGCGGATCGAACACGCTGCGAAACGCCTCGGCTATCGCCCCAACCTGTTCGCGCGCTCGCTGCGCAGCAAACGCAGTCAGACTTTGGGCGTAATGGTCTTCGACATCAACGATCCCTACTGTACCCCGATCCTGCGCGGCATCGAGAATTCACTTTACGCTTCTTCCTATTTGCCCATCCTGACCGACGTCCACAACGATCGCGCCCGCTTCGAACGGTACCTGGAGATGCTTTTCGACCGCCGGGTCGAAGCCCTCATCCTCTTGGCGAACTGGCTGTTCGTGGATGTCGACGTTCTGGCCGATCTCGAGAAAAGCAGTATTCCAACGGTGATGATTGGGCGCGAACTGAGTACCGATTCCGTCAGTTCGGTGATCGTGGACAATGAACGCGGTGCTTACATGGCGCTGGAACATCTTTATGCCCTCGGACACCGCAAAGTCGCTTTCATCCGCGGTCCCAAGACCCTGGGCGACAGCGCCCCGCGCTGGCAGGGCATTCGCCGTTTTGCGAAGATGGCGGAGTTGGAATTGGATCCGCGCCTCATTCTCGACCTGCCCGAGTCCCGCGACCCGATTTCAAGTCTTGAAGCGGGATACAGATTGACCGACGAACTGCTTAAGCGGAAGCGTGCCTTCACCGCGCTAATGGCTTTTGACGATATGACAGCTTTTGGGGCCATTCGCGCCCTGGCCCACGCCGGGCTACGCGTCCCCGAACATTGCTCTGTCATGGGCTTTGATGATGTCGCCGTCGCCAGTTCGTACACACCTGCTCTTACTACAATTCGCCAGCCTATGGAGGATATGGGCAACACCGCAGTGAGCATTGCAATGGATGGGATCAACGCCGTGCTCGAAAAAAGGGAGGTCGTGGCAGTTCATCGCCGGCTCGCTCCTGAACTGGCGGTGCGCGAGTCGGTCCGAAGCCTGGTGTAATGTGGCGCGGACACTCTTTTCGCGACCCAGAAGTGCAAACCTCCTGTGGCAGTAGCGGACCCAGACAGCGTTTTTTTCTTGACAGTCCAAGCGCGGCTAACGCAATATTTCACCTATTAATTCGTTTTAATAGACGAATTTCGCGGAGAAGCGCAATTTTGGGATATTGGCTCCGGCGGCGCGCGCTATGCCGAGGTTGGGGCTTGCAGGCGGGCCCGGTTGACGGATGGGATTCGCGCTCCCAGACTGCCGTTTGCGGCCAATGAAACCGGGCTAACATCGTGGAATAAAGTTTTTCGTGGGTTGGGTTCTGAGCTGACTGCGCACTTAACAACGCCAGGGGGTAGGTATGAAGTCCCATCTAGTTCTTCTGAGCTTGGTTGTTTTCCTGTTGAGCCTGTCTGCCGCGTTGTTGGGACAAGACACGGCGTCCCTTACGGGCACAGTGACCGATCCGACAGGCGCAGCCGTGCCTAATGCCCAAGTCACGATTAGCAGTCCGGATCGCGGCATCAAACGCGCCACTGCCACCAATGGGGAAGGTGATTATCTGGTTCCGGCTTTGCCGCCCGGCACCTATAACCTCACGATTACTGCGTCCGGATTCAAGAAATACGAGGCGACGGGGGTGATTTTGCGAGTCGCGCAGAAAGCTCGCGCAGATGCGGCGCTGGAAGTGGGCGCGGCCAATACCGAAGTGACCGTCGAAGGCACGCCTGTCGCCCAGGTGGAAACGCAGAGTAATGAACTGGCGGGAACCATCACCGGCAAGGAGATCAGCCAACTGCAACTCAACGGACGTGTGTTCACCCAACTAGTCACCCTGACACCGGGTGTGACCAGCCAAACCGGGTCGTCCGAAGGCCAATACGGTATCACCGCCAACGTCAACTACAGCGTTAACGGAGGCCGCCTGGAATACAACAACTGGGAACTGGACGGCGGCGATAACATGGACAACGGCAGCAACGCTACTCTGAACGTAACCCCCAGCGTCGATGCCATCGGCGAAGTCCGCGTGCTCACTTCCAACTACGGGGCGCAGTACGGCCGCAATGCTTCGGGCACGATCGAAACCGAAACCAAGTCCGGTACCAGCCAGTTTCACGGTGACGCGTACGAGTTTGTGCGCAACGACATTTTCAATGCCACACCCCAGTTCCAGTCCAGCGTGCCGTCCTACAAGAAGAATGACTGGGGATATACGATCGGAGGCCCCATCTTTATTCCAGGCCATTACAACGCCGACAAGCAGAAAACCTTCTTCTTCTGGTCGCAGGAGTGGCGCAGGGACCGCGTGCCCGGGCAGACTTTCAATCAGGTAGTGCCGTCGATCGCCGAGCGCGGGGGAGACTTCAGTGATCTTTGCCTTCCTACTCCCACGCCGGACTGCCCTGTCGATCCGCGTACGGGCTCTCTTTTCGACGGAAGCCTGGGTCCTCTTCCGATCGATCCTAACGCTCTGCCGCTTCTGGGCATGATTCCCAGCCCGACCGGTGGCTCACAAAATGTGTTCAGCGCCGCACCGTCGCAGGCCACCAACTGGCGCGAAGAGTTGGTTCGCGTGGATCACAATCTGACGGACAAAATGCGGGTCATGTTTCGCTACGCGCACGACTCCTGGGAAACCACAACGGCAATACCTTTGTGGACCAATGCCGGCAGCTTCCCGACCGTGCAGACTGGGTTTGTTGGACCCGCAACATCTCTCGTGGCGCGTCTTACCACCACGGCGTCACCGACTTTGCTCAATGAATTCGTATTCAGCTACACCACGGACCACATCACTTTGACCAGCACCGGCCAGCCCAATCCCAATGCCTGGCAACGCCCTCCCGGACTGACGATCGGAAGCCTCTTTCCCGGCACTGACACCGGCGGCAAACTCCCAGGCTTCCAGATCACAGGCGGCACTGGCGGGGCATACGGCAGCACCGGTTTTGGGGAGGACCCCGGCTTTATTCCCAACGGTCCTTACAACGCGAACCCCACCTATACGTATCGTGATAACGTGACCAAGATCCTGGGCCGGCACAATCTGCAGTTTGGCGCGTACTTTGCGGCGGCGCAGAAGAACGAATTGAGCGCGACTGAGCCATCAGTCAATGGCTTTCTCAACTTTGACAACACCGCACCGAATTCCACTGGCAACTCGTTCGCCGATCTTCTGCTGGGGAACATTGCCAACTATTCGCAAGCCAGCGCTCAGCCGAAGTATTACAACCGCTACAAGATTCTCGAGCCTTACTTTCAGGACGATTTCCACGTAACCCGAAGGCTCACGCTCAATCTTGGACTCCGACTCAGCCTCTTCGGCACTTATCGGGAGCGCTACAAGAACGCATTTAATTTCGACCCGGCAGCCTGGATTGCGGCGAACGCTCCTCAAGTGGATGATTTGAATGGCACCATTACCGGGCAGCCCGGCGCCATCGTGCCCGGGAGCGGGAACGCTTTCAATGGAATTGTGCAGTGCGGCGCGAACAGCGTCCCAGTTGGCTGCATGACTGGGCACTTGTTCAATCCCGCGCCTCGCATCGGCTTCGCCTTTGATCCCAGAGGCGATGGCAAAATGGCTATTCGTGGTGGATACGGAATCTTCTTTGACCATACCAATGGCAATGAGGCCACCACCGAAGCCCTGGAAGGTTCTCCGCCTCTTGTCCAGGCTCCTACGCAATACAACATCGACGGATATACGAACATTGGCAGCCAGAGCGGGTTGCTGTTTCCGCTGAACGTCCTTTCGATCCCAAGCAAGGCTACCTGGCCATATGTGCAGCAGTGGCATCTAGATGTGCAAACGGAAGTCTTCCGAAATACGGTGTTGACTCTTTCCTACGTTGGCAGCAAGGGGAGCAAGCTGGGCCGGAAGTACGAACTGAATCAGCTGCACCCGGTGCCGACTTCGGATAATCCCTACATTGCTCTGAATTCGTCCATCAGCAATGCGGACGGCGGGACCGACTGCGGCAGCGTTGCGGAGAGCACATCCTTGGGGCAGCCGGTCACAGTTACCGCGGTTGTAAACGGAATCAACTACGCATCAACCACCGGCGGGCAGGTGGCTACCAATCTTGCCGTTGCTTGCGGCAATGATGCCAATCCGTTCCGGCCGTTCCGTGGGTTAGGCGACATCACCCGGCTGGACAATGGGGCTTCTTCCAGTTACCAGGCCTTGCAGACCCAACTGCGGCGCAGCGTGGGAGGCCTGCAATTGAACGTCGCCTACACGTATAGCCATTCGATTGACGATGCTTCTGACGGCGGCCTGTTCGGCGACGGCGGTATTCTGAATGCCTACGATTTCGCGGCCTTTCGCGCGGCGTCGAACTTTGACCAGCGACACACTTTCACCACAAGTGCAGTGTACGATTTGCCGTTCTTCAAAGGCCCTGGCCTGAGCAACAAGCTTTTGGGTGGATGGGAACTCTCGGGCATCGGGCTGTGGGAGACCGGAACTCCGTTCAGCGTGTACAACGGCATCCTCGGCGACAACGCCGGCCTGGGTAACGGAGTGGCCTCGAACGCGGGTGCCGGGCAGTCCTACGCTGACGTGATCGCGAACCCTGATCAGAATATCCCTCAGTTTGATCCCGCATCAGGTTTCGGACCCTTCATTGCGAATCCGGCTGCCTACGCGGACCCCATCGGGCTAACTCTGGGCACTTCAGGCCGGAATTCTCTCCGCAACCCCGGCCATTGGAATATTGATATGGCGCTCTTCAAGCACTTCCCGGTGACGGAGAGCATGGCGTTCGAGTTCCGTGCTGAGGCATTCAACATCTTCAATCATACGGAATTCGGTCCTCTGGCTGGCGATCAAGGTGGCGCGGCGGGCGAGTGCGGGATTCTCTTCGAATACGGGAACCTTCGTTACCGGAGGAAACTTTCTGCAGACAGGCACCACCTACAGCCCGCGGATTCTGCAGTTGGGCGCGAAGTTCATCTTCTAGATTGGCAGAAAACGTCGATCTTCCTCGATCCTGGCTTCCTCGCGGAGCCAGGATTTTCTCTTTTACGCTGGCTGCGGCGCGGGTTCCCCGATGAGACAATAAACGTCATCCGACTATGGCCAAGCTGAGCAAATCTCTGTGCGCAGCGGCGATCTGCGTGTTCATTGCTAGCGCCCCATTGGCTCACCCCGCCGGTCTCGAGGGCGTCCCCATGGCCACAGATGACCGCGTGCAGCTTGCTGGCTGGTGGCCAACCAAGGGCACCGCTTCCAGAAATGAATTTGTAGGGCGGGATGCCTGCGCGCGATGCCATGCGGAGAAGGTTAGGACCCAGGCGCGGACGCCCATGGCCAATGCCTCTACCCGCGCGGCGGATTCCGAGGCATTACGCTCGCACGAACAGCTCGCTTTCTCGCTATCCCCGTATACGTACCAGATCGTACGCAAAGAAAATGGCAGAGTCTATTCGGTGACGGATGGCCACAAGACAATTTCTGCGCCTTTGGCTTGGGCCTTTGGTCTGGGTGAAGCAGGCCAGACCTACATTTTTGAGCGAGCCGGAACATTTTACGAGAGTCGCGTGAGTTACTACCGCGCAGTGGACGGCCTGGATTTCACCCCGGGCGCCCCGCGTACGCCCTCTAGTACATTGGAAGACGCCCTAGGCCGCCGCATGCTGTACGCGGCTGAGACCCGGCGCTGTTTCGGTTGTCATAGCACAGCGTCCACAACCAGCGGCCATTTCGACCCCACTCACATGATCCCGGGTGTAAGCTGCGAGGCCTGTCACGGTCCGGGAGCAAAACATGTGGCCCTGATGAAGACTGGGCAGAATGGTCCGGGGCTGGCTGCGATCCTGAATCCAGCCCGACTGAATCCGGTTGACGTGCCGGACTTTTGCGGCGCTTGCCACCGCACGTTTATGGATGTGGGCTTGACCCAATCATTGGGAATCCATAACCTGCGCTTCCAGCCTTATCGTCTGGAACGAAGCCGCTGCTGGAAGAACGATCCCCTCATTACTTGCCTCACCTGTCACGATCCACACCGGCCGCGAGTGCGGGACTTGGCGGCCTATGATGACAAATGCCTGGGTTGTCACGGGTCGAGCGCGAACGTCTTCTTCCGCCCACAAGCCGTCCAAGAGCTGTTCTACGGTCTGCGTTTCCTGTCACATGCCGAAGTACGAGATGCCAGGCATGCATTTCAAATTTACCGATCACTTCATCCGCATTGTCCACCAAGGCGACTCGTATATTGATTAAGTCGCAGCAATCCGGCGGGTTGCGACCTTGGCAAGAAACTCAGCGGCGAACGCTCACCCACTTTCTTTTCCGCGCGCTTTCCACGATCGTGTCGCAGAGCACCATTTCCTCGTGCCCGGTTTCAAAAGTCGGGAAGCTTCGCTTTGCCGCATAGTCGCCGGCGGCAACATACGCGTAGAAATCTTTGAAAAGCTGGACGAACGTATCGGGATAGCCCTCGGCATGGCCGCCAGGGTAAGCCGCGTATCCCCGAGCGGCAGGGCTGAGGAGGGAGGGGTCTTTGATCAGACTCCCGTTGGGCTCGCTCCGTTTGCCGATCCACAGGATATTAGGATCTTCCGCTTGCCAGGCCAGCGAGCCTTCCGATCCATTCACTTCAAACCAAAGCCGGCATTTGCGGCCGGCGCTGACCTGCGAAACGGTCATCACGCCGCGCACCGAGCCTTCCAACCGGAGCAGGATGGAAGCGTAATCGTCGGTCGCGATTTTTACCTCGTCGAATGCCCCGTCTTTCTTCTGTTGGAAAGTCTCCACCCGGCCCCGGGGACGCTTGCGCGTGGGAATTACCGTGGCCAGGTCGGCGCATAATTCTGTCACCTTTCTTCCCGTGATCCAGCTAGTGAGGTCGAGCCAGTGCGTCCCAATGTCTGAAACAGCGCGCAACTCGCCGCCCAAATGCGGCTCCAGACGCCAGTTCCAGTCGGTGGAATAAAATAGCCAGTCCTGCAAAAATCCGCCATGCACCAGGCGGGGCTCGCCGATCAAGCCGCGCTCAACCATCGATCGCGCTTCCTGGCAAAGCGGGTAATAGCGAAGGTTGTAGGCCACAGCGGCAGCACGCTTGTGCTTGTTGGCGAGCTTGACGAGAGTAGCACTCTCGCCTGAATCCATAGCGAGAGGCTTTTCGCAGACCACGTGCTTGCCATTCTCGATCAGGGCTTTGCACTGTTCGAAGTGAACGTAATTGGGCGTGCACACGTGAACCACATCCACTGACTTGTCCCGCGCCAGTTCCTTGAGCGACTTGTAGGCGCGGTCAAGGCCGAGTGCGCCACAAGCTTCTTCTGATCTCTCAGGACTTGTTCCCAGAATGCCTTGAACCGGGATGCCCAAGCGGCGCAAGCGCGTCCAGATGTGCTCTACCCACAAAACCCAAGCCGACGATTGCGGAGCGAAGATTTTCCATGGATGGCCTCAGTGATGCGTTTGCGGAAAAGAAGTGTACAGGAAACCAGGGCTGAAACGCCTTGTATTAGTCCGGGAGGCGGATGCTTCCGTCTTCGCTTAGCGGGAAATGGGGATTCCATGCAACTTCCCACGGAAACCCGTCCGGGTCGGAGAAATATCCCGAATACCCGCCCCAAAAGGCTTCTTGAGCTGGCTTCAGAATCTTGGCGCCCGCGGTTTTGGCCTCGGCCAGAACCGTGTCAACTTCCTCGCGGCTCCGGGCATTATAGGCCAGAGTTATCCTGCAGAAACCTTCTCCATCACCAGAAATTTGCGCATCCTTCGCAAGCTCATGTCGGGGGTATAGCGCCAGCGCCATACCGCCGGCTTGAAAGAAAACCACACCTTCAGTTTTCTGCATCGATCGCCGCCATCCGAGAAGTTCATAGAACTTTCGGCTGCGATCAAGCTCTGCCACTCCCAGAGTCACGATACTGATGCGCTGCTCCATCCCAGCCACCCCGCGTGTCTCACCCCACTTCCGCATGCTGGCGAGTAGGATTCACCACTTTGAGCCCCTGCTCCAGATCGGCAATCAGATCGTCCGCGTGTTCGATCCCAACGGAGAGCCGAATCAGTTGTTCCGTGACCCCCATTTTTTGCCGCTGATCGGCCGAAATCATGGCGTGCGATGTGAGCACTGGAATGCTGACCAGGGAATCTACGCCGCCGAGACTTGGCGCCAGAGTAAAAAGATGCAAAGCCTCAGTCAGGCGGCAGGCATCTTCGCCGGTGCCCTCCACTTCGAAGCTGAGCACGCCGCCTCCACCGCGCATCTGCTCCATCGCCAGGGCGCGCTGCGGATGTCCTTCAAGAAACGGATAATGCACGCTCCGCACTTTCGGATGCTGGGCAAGGAACTGGGCGACGCGTAGTGCGTTGTCATTTTGCCGCTCCACGCGTACGGCCAGCGTTTTGAGCCCGCGAAGAAGAAGGAACGCGGCGTGCGGATCCATATTGCAGCCCAAGGTAGTGCGGGTTTCATGAATTTTCGCAATCAGGTCCTGCCTGCCCGCGACCACGCCGCAAATCAAATCATGATGGCCGCCAAAATACTTGGTTCCCGAGTGCATCACCAAGTCGATGCCGTACTCGGCAGGGCGTTGATTGATTGGCGTGCCGAACGTTCCGTCGATTGTGGTGATCAGATTGTGCTGCTTGGCTAGCGAGGCAACTTTGCGGAAATCCACCACCCGCAACGTAGGATTGGTCGGGGATTCCAAATGGATGAGCCGCGTATTGGGACGCACGGCGCGCGCATGCTGCTCGTATTCAGTCGTATCCACTAATGTGGTTTCGATGCCGAACTTGGGCAGCCACTGGCTCAGGAACTTGGTGACGCCGCCATAAATGTCGCGTTGGGCGATGACGTGGTCTCCACTTTTGAGCAAGGAAAGAAAAGTCGTCGTAATCGCCGACATCCCCGAGGCGAAAAGCAGTGCGGCGTCCGTGCCTTCCAGTTCCGCAATGGTGTTCTGCACTACGGTGTGGGTGGGATTACCGTAGCGCGTGTAAAACATGTCAGTGTGAGTGGCTGCGAGCTGCTGCTCGTTATCGGTGACCTGAAAGGTGGAGGTCTGGTAGATGGGCGTAGCCACAGGGGCATTCTTCTTGCTCAGGTCGGTGCCTCCGCGGACCGCCTTAGTCTCCGGACGGCGAAAACGTGGTTTCATGACTTACTCCTTCCAAAGACCCGCAACGGCCGTCAGATCTTGGCCAGTGCAGGGTCAAATGCCGGCACGGGCGACAGCCACTGTGCTGAGCGCGAATGTCTGCCGCTGATCAACTGCGCGAATGCGTCTTGCAAAACCCGAGTCACCCGCCCGGTTTTGCCGTTGCCGACAGTGCGCAAATCGATCTCGCGCAATCCCGCCACCTCCGCCGCGGTACCCGTGACGAAGACTTCATCGGCAATATACAACTGGTCGCGCGAAATCGGTTCCTCGACAACGGTGTAACCCAGGTCACGAGCCAAAAAGATCACGCTGTCGCGCGTAATGCCTTCCAGAATCGACGCCCGCGCCGGAGTAGAGATGACATCATTGCGTACGACAAAAATGTTTTCTCCAGTGCATTCCGCAACATATCCCTGGGGATCAAGCATGATGGCTTCATCGAAACCCGCGCGGTGCGACTCAGTTCTGGCCAGGATTGAGCCGACGTAATTTCCCGAAACCTTCGCCTTGGTCATCATCACATTCGGGTGCAGGCGGGTGAAGGAAGAAACATTGGCGCGAATACCGTTGGCTTTGCCCTCGGGACTTAAGAAAGTCGTCCATTCCCAAACCGCGATGAGCAGCCGCGGTGTGCCGCTATCCGCCACGAGGTTCATGGCCCCATCCAGGTAAATCAGCGGACGAATGTAGCAACTGGAAAGACGATTGGCGGCCACCGTTTTCTGAATGGCATCAATCAAGTAGTCGCGGTTCCAGGGCAGGTCGCGGAATCCGACGATCAAAGCGGAGCCCAGCAACCGGTCCACATGTTCTTCCAGCCGGAAGATCGCCGGGCCACTTTCGGTCGAATAGCACCGAATGCCCTCAAACACGCCGAACCCAAAATGCAGGCCGGCGCTCAACAGCGGCAGCATGCACTGCCCAGCTTCTTTCAGTTCGTGGTCAAACCACGCGTACTTGGCGGGTGTTGCCATGGATCCCTCGGTCGGGAAACAGACTAATCCCTCAAGAGTATCGTTCGCATGCGAGTAAGGGCAAGGGGCAGTGAGAGGCGCTTGGCCGGCGCAGCTATTCGTATCGCAGAGCCTCGATGGGATCCAGACGCGAGGCACGGACCGCGGGCACCATGCCGCTCACCAGCCCCACTGCGGCAAGGATAAGCGTGGCCACAATCAGAGTGGTCGGGGCAATGATCAAGCGGACGTCGCCACCCTCCGCGTTCTTCGCCATCGCGCTGTACAAGGTGAGCCTGCCGACGGAAAACGAGATCCCATAGGCCAGAATGATTCCCAGCGCTCCGCCGATGAACGTGATGGTCAGCGATTCTGCCAGGAACTGAAGCAGGATATGCCTTCGGCGCGCGCCCAGCGCCTTTTCGACACCGATTTCCCGGGTCCGCTGGGTTACCGAGACCAGCATGATGTTCATCAGGCCAACCCCGCCAATGCCCAACGTCAGCGTACCGATGAAACCCAGCAGAATCTTCAGGCCCAGGGTGATGAGTTCGAACTGGCGGACCTGTTCCATGACGTTAAACACCAGCATCGCGCGCCGGTCGGCCGGGTTGAAGTTGTGTCCCGCGCCCATCACGTTGCGCACCGACTGTTCCAGGGTTTCGTACGCTGGGCTCTCGTAGTTGAACCAAATGGAATCGAGGTAGTGCGTATTCTTAACGTCGCTCATGGTGCTGAAGGGGATATAGATCAAGCGGTTAATATTGTCGTCGCCCGCCTGCATCTTGGGCTGCAGGATCCCGATCACCTCAACGCTCACGCCGTCAATACGGATTCGTTCGCCTAACGCGTTGCGTCCGGAGAAAAGCTTTTCTTTGGCCTCGGAACCAATGACGGCGACGCGGGCGTGCTGCATCTCGTCTTCCGCGTTGTAGAACCGGCCCGATGCCAATTTGAGCGCGCGCAGCGAAATGACATTGGGATAGCTGCCGGTAACGTTGAAGGTGAAGCTCCGGGTTTCATACTGGATGTTGGCCTGCTTGCCTGCTTCAGGGGTGATTTGAGCGATTTGAAGAATATTGGATTTGAGCAAGTCCACATCATCGAGAGTAAAGCGAACGGGCGCTCCCGCCTTCTGGCCGCCTGCTTGCATCGAGGTGCGGCCCGGAACCATGATCATCAGCTTGGTACCGAACTCGGCGAAGATGTTGGCACAGGCCTGGCCAAATCCGTTGCCGTAGGCCAGCAGCAGGACAACCGTAGCTATGCCCCAAGCCATGCCGAGCATGGTCAGCGTAGTGCGGCGGCGGTTGTGCCGCATGGCGCCATAAGCTTCCTGGAGCAAATCACGAAACATCGTCGTAACTCCTAACCTCTCTGCCTTACTCCTGTCGGAGTGCCTCCACCGGCTGCAGCATCGCGGCCTTGCGCGCCGGATAAAGTCCGGCAGCCACGCCCGCCAGCGTCAAGCAGCTGATCGCCAGAATCGCTGACGTGGGCACCAGCTTGGGCGGATCAAAATTGCCAACTCCCTGCTGGGCGCCGAGTACCGCCATCAATCCGCCGGCCAGCCCCATCCCGATCAGCCCGCTAAACAGCGTAAGTAGAATTCCTTCCAGGAAAAACTGCATCAGGATGCTGCGGTTGGTGGCTCCCAAGGCTTTGCGCAATCCGATTTCACGAGTGCGCTCACTGACCGCCACCAGCATAATATTGATCACGCCAATCGCACCCAGCGCCAGCGTCACCAGTCCCACGGTGCCCAGGAACAAGTTCATGGCATCGAAAATCTTGCCCATCATTTCGGCCTGTTGAACCATATCCAGGTTTTCGAACGCGTCTTCATCGCGGTAGTCAAAACCATGATTGCGGGCGATGATCTTGTGGACTTCCTCCCGCGCCACCATGTGCTCGGCCGGCACGCGAGGCTGATAGTTGATTAGCGAGATCGAGTTTTGGTGGTTTTCGCCCTTAAGCGGGAAGTAGGTGGCCATCACATGGAATGGAATGTAGCCCCGCATGTTGGTCAAGTT
Organism: uncultured Acidobacteriota bacterium; assembly: GCA_963759395.1. Taxonomy (GTDB): domain Bacteria; phylum Acidobacteriota; class Terriglobia; order Terriglobales; family Acidobacteriaceae; genus CAVWZH01. The sequence goes on from CAVWZH010000013.1 coordinate 337,925, forward strand.
TTCGTCACCGCGCCCGATGCGCTTCACGGTGCCGATAACTTCGAACCTGATGTCGTTGAGCAGGACGGTTGCGCCCAGCGCAGGTCGCCCGGAGAAGAGATTTCTGGTGAGTTCGTCGCCGAGCACGATGACGTTGCGCCTCTGCGATTCGTCGAGTTCGTTCAGCCAGCGCCCCTGCTTGAGAGGAAGATACCGGATCTCGCTGTACTGAGGCTCAGCGCCGACAATCTGCCCGTTGGCGCTGGCGAATTCACTTACGGCGCGCACGTCATCGCGTGAAAGGACCGGTGAAGCATTGCGAACGTGGAATGCCTCTTTCCGGATGTCGGCGTAGTCCTGATAGGTAAGCAGATAGCTGCGGGCGGAATTCATACTGCCGGTGACCACCGGCGCGCGGCCGGGGAAGATAAACATGATGTCTTCGCCAAATTCGGCTAACCCACGCTTATTTCCCGACCGAAAACCTTCGCCCAGGCCGACCAGCAGGAGCAACGATCCTACTCCCCAGGCTACGCCGAACATGGTGAGAAACGAACGCAGCTTGTGTGCCCAGAGAGTGCGAAAGATTTGGGCGAACAGATCCAGAATTGCCCGCATAATCACAGCTATTGTACCTTTGACCGTCTGGACGGAAGACAGTTTTCGTCCACCAATCCATAGAGATAGACTGACTGTTGGCCGAAAAGTCACCCTGAGAACCCGTCACTCGGACGAGTATTCCCACCTTCCTAATAATGCTCTCGCGTCGACGGTGCTTTTTCTTGCTCTCCTTTGTATGCTTTCCAGGCCTGGTCGATGATGTAAGCATGGATCGTGTCCGCGTCCTCCGCCGTCATCTTCATGTTCGGAAAGGCAAACTTAGGAGGATCGGCGAAGCCGGGCATCCCCTGGTCCCAATGCGTGCCGTTTAAGACGATGGCATGCCACTGGCGATGAACCTGCGGTGGCGCGTAGCGCAAGTCTGGAACCGCCCCGTTTTCCACCCAAGCGCCACTGCCATCGACGCCAGGCGAGTGACAACCATCACAGACAAAGGTGCCGTAGAGTTCTTTTCCCCGCTGGATGGTTTCCCGGCTTGCCGTCTGCTCCGGCGGTTTCGGCACGGGCGGCACAACGTCGGGCGGCGTCGGGAAGGCCATAGTTGCACCCAGTTTGAACGCCAACAGGCGCGTGGGTCCGCGTTTAGATTTCGGCGTCGCCATGGTCCACGCGGGCGCGAACAATCTCGAACCTGAGCCCCATCCCACGGGAGTCACAATGTATTGTTCGCCTTTCACCGTGAACGTGACGGGAACCGAATCGATAGCAGAACCAGTTTGCACCGACCAGATTTTCTTCCCCGTGTCAGCCGCATAAGCGGCAAACTCCCCATTGCCCTGCCCCTGGAACACCAGATTGCCGGCGGTCGAAAGCACCCCGCCGTTAGTTGCGATTGGTTCCTGCACTGACCAGCGGGCAGAATGGCCCAGCGGATCCCATGCGATTAGCCTTCCTTCCGTGCCACGCATCCATTCTCCAGACTCGACCGCCGCGTCGGATTTTGGATGCCGGTCGGTCGTGGGCACATAGACCAGGCCGGTAGCCGGGTTGTAGCTCATCGGCCACCAGTTATGAACGGTCCACTGCCTCAATCCGCTCGGAGGAGCAGGGAATTCGACCGCCCGCCCGGTCTGCAGATTATACGAATCGGCCCACGCCAGCTTGGTCAACGGGTTTGCTGAGAGCAGCTTTCCGGTCTTCGCATCAAGCACATAGAAAAAGCCGTTCTTGGGCGCCGTCATGGCGACGTGGCGCTTCTCGCCGCCGATTACGAGATCCGCCATCACGATGTGATTATTCTCGGTTTGCAGGCCGGGAGAACTGGTCTGGAAATGCCAGGCATATTCTCCCGTGTCGGCGTTCACCGCGATAACGCATCCGGCAAACAGCTTGTCCCCAGTCACTTTTATTGATTTCAGCTCGCCGTAATCGACTCCAGCTCCGGCGGTGCCGAAAATCACAAAGTTGGTCACCGGATCATAAGTGATGGCATTCCAGGCGTCTCCCCCACCAATCCGCCACGAGTCCTTTCCCGACCACGTCTTCGCGGCCATTTCGAGCGCTTTGGTTTCAAATCCCTTTGCGGGATCTCCGGGCACGGTCCAGAACCGCCAAACTTCCTTGCCGTTTTCGGCGTCGTAAGCCGCCACCGAGCCACGAACTCCATCATCGGAGCCGTTGTAGCCTATGAACACTTTGCCTTTTGCCACATGCGGCGCTCCGGTGATCCCCGTTTGCGTTGGTTCGCAGACGGTCGCCTCCCAAACCTTTTGACCCGAGGCCGCGTCGATCGCGATCAGGCGGCAATCGCCTGTCCCTACGAAAACTTTTCCGTCCCACACCGCCACGCCTTGGTTTACGCGCGCGGAGTAAGACCCATTGATCGCCTGATTGAGTTGAACTATGGGATCGAACGCCCATAGCAATTTGCCGGAAGCCGCATCCACCGCGTAGACCTTCGAAAGTGGCGCGCTCACATAGATCACGCCATCTACCACGATCGGCTCTGCGACCAGGCCCATGGGGTTGTCGATGTCTAGGTACCAGGCCAGGCCCAGGCCACCGATGTTGTTGTCATTAATCTGTCTGAGCGGATTGAAGTGCTGCGCATCAAACGTGCGCCCGTTCAACAGCCAATTGCTTCCCTCGGAAGCCTCTGCTGCTACTCTCGCGTCGTTCACTGCGCCGGCCTTGGACGAACTGTTAGCCGAGGAACGAAAAGCCAAGGACATCGCTACTGCCAAACACACAGACGTCAGAAGGAAAACTTGCCAGGTCTTCACGTGCGCCGCCTTTTTTGGAGTTCGTACGGCCGGAACGATGGGCCGCCGAACCAGAATTATACGCGCGGCGTTTATAATCCCAACGCTATGGAAACCGGCTTGAAGGACCGTGTTGCCATCGTCGCTGCTTCGAGCCGAGGCATCGGCCGAGCCACCGCGGAGGCGTTTGCTGCCGAAGGCTGCCGCATAGCCATGTGTGCCCGCAACGCCCAAACCCTCAAAGCAGCAGCCGACGGAATTAGGGAGAAATACAAAGTCGAGGTGTATGCCGAAGCTTTGGACGTGACTCACGCGGGCGCGGTGCACGCCTTTGTTGAGGGCGTAGTCGCGAAATTCGGTAGCGCGGACATCTGTGTCACCAACGCGGGCGGTCCGCCCGCCAAGGGATTTCTTGCGGCAAGCGTGGACGACTGGCACAAGGCGGTCGAGCTGAATTTCTTGAGCACGGTTTATTTTGCCCGCGAAGTGATTCCCCACATGCAGCGCCAGCACTGGGGCCGGATCATCACGATTACATCGATTGCAACCAAGCAGCCCATTCCTGATCTCGTGCTCTCCAATGCCGTACGTGCTGCCGTGGTTGGCCTGGTCAAGAGCCTGGCGAATGAATTTGGCAAAGATGGAATTCTGGTCAACAACGTTGGCCCGGGGTACGCTGCCACCGACCGTCTGAAAGAACTGGCCAAAAACCGGGCGGTTGCTGCCAACAAAAGCGAGGCCGAGCTTTACGAAGCCTGGGCGAGTGAAATTCCGCTCCGTCGCCTCGGCGAACCGAGGGAAGTGGCCGAGACCATCGTGTGGCTTGCCTCGGAACGAGCGTCCTACATCACAGGACAGACAATACTGGTCGATGGTGGACTGTACCGGGGACTGTGACGCCCGTCTTTAATCAACAGCGAAAGGCATACTGAGATGGCCAAGACGAAAAGCAGTAGCAGGAAAAAGCGGGCGGTCAAGGGTAAGAAGGCAATGAACAAGTCGACAAAAGGAGCGGCCGCGTCCAAGGCTGAGCTCAAGCACATACCCTGGAATTCGGTCGAACTGGAAGACCTGAACCCGCTGCTGCAGCGGCAAATGGTGTGGGGAAAGGGCGTCATGCTGGCCCGGGTTTTACTGAAGAAGGGCTGCGTAGTCCCAATGCATAGCCATCTTAACGAACAACTCACATACATTCTTGAGGGTGCGTTGAAGTTTTTGATCGATGGCCGGGAAATTGTGGTCAACGCCGGCGAAGTGCTGACCATCCCCGCTCATATGCCCCACCAGGCGGAAGCGCTGGCCGACACAGTCGATCTCGACATTTTCCATCCGCCCCGCGCCGACTGGATCAATAAGACCGACCGGTATCTCCGGGGCAAATAGTCGGTTCTTCCCGTATCCTTGATACTTCATGCTTCACACTGCGAAACGCCAAGCGCAATGACTGACCGGACTACCTCCGCGCCCGAAGTAGGCCACGACGCCGCAGAGCTACGCTGCATTGCCTGTGGTGCCGTGCGCGAGCAAAGCTCTCTCGATCTCCGTTGCGCGCAGTGTGGCGATCTTCTCGAGGTGGTATTTCCCGTTTGGAAATCCGGCCGAGCATCGGGACTAGAGGCCGGCGAGTTGAAGAAACTCTGGCAACAGCGCCGTACCTCGCGCCTGCCCATCGATGAAAGCGGCGTCTGGCGTTTCCGCGAGGTTCTGCCCGCATTGCGCAACTGGGGCGAGGCCATCACCCTGCGCGAAGGGAACACGCCATTTTGCGAACTCCCTCGCTGCGCCCGTAGCGCAGGACTCGACCGGCTTTTCGCCAAGCATCAGGGCATGAACCCAACCGGCTCGTTCAAGGACACGGGCATGACGGTAGCGGCTTCATTCGCCCGGCAAGAAGGATTCCGCTGGGTGGCCTGCGCGTCAACAGGCAACACTTCCGCTTCTATGGCCGCGTACGCAGCTCGCGGAGGCATGGGCGCCCTGGTGCTGGTTCCTGAGGGACAGATCTCATGGAGCAAGTTGTCGCAGGCCCTCGACTACGGCGCGCTCACCTGCCAGTTGAAAACCGATTTCGATGGCTGCATGCGCGTGCTCAACCAGGTGATCCTGCGAAAGCCGGTTTATTCACTCAACTCGGTGAATCCCTACCGCCTGGAAGGCCAGAAGACCGCTGCCATCGAGTTGCTCGAACGCCTCGACTGGCAATCGCCCGATCACATCATCGTACCCGGCGGCAACATGGGCAATTCTTCCGCTTTGGGCAAAGCGCTCTTGGAGATGAAAGAACTGAGCCTGATTTCCCGACTCCCCAAGCTTTCCGTCATTCAGGCGGAAGGCGCCAACGCCATGGTGCGAACCATGAGAGAGACTGCAGGCAAGAGCTTGATCTCCGTGCAAGCCGAGACCATGGCTACCGCCATTCGCATCGGCAGCCCAGCTTCGTGGAAGAAAGCGGCCCGAATCCTGGAGGCGACCGGCGGAACGGTTGAGCAAGTCAGTGAAGTTGAGATCGCCCTTGCCAAGGCGGAGATCGGCGCCGATGGCATTGGCTGCGAGCCCGCCTCTGCGGTCACCCTCGCTGGATTGAAGAAACTGGTGAAACAAGGATTCGTGAAACGCGGCGAGCTAACGGTGCTGATTCTCACCGGCCACTTGCTTAAAGACCCCGACTTCACTCTGAAGTTTCATCGTGGAGATTTGTTCTCAGGAACCGGGGACGAGAAGGAAGCCAGTGCGCTGAAAGCTCAGCAGCGCACTCCCATCTTGCTCGAGGCGAGTGCAGACGCGGTGATCAGCGCCCTGGAGCAAGCGGAACAGCGCGTCACGTAGCCGCCCCGCGAAATTCGTCGCAACTATGACCAAGTCTCGAAATCGTTCCCCATCACAACCGCTCGAACTGGTTCTGCCCGCGACTTCAGCGAACCTCGGCCCAGCGTTTGATGCGGCCGCGCTCGCTTTCGGATTGTTTCTCAGTATTCAGGCGCGCCCCGCGAAAGAATTCTCGATCATCGCCCGTGGACGAGACGCTGCCCTCTGCGGCCGAGTCGAGAACCATCTCATCCTGACGACTTACCGCGAAGTGCTGCAGGCGGAAGGAAAACCTGCGCAGCCGCTGGCGCTGCGCATGGTGAACCAGATTCCGCTTGGCAAAGGTTGCGGATCGTCCGCGGCGGCGCGGCTTGCCGGCATCGCGTTGGCGGTCCACTTTGGCGGATTGCGCTGGGAGGATAGCCGCATTGTCGGTGAAGCCTCCCGCCGTGAGCATCATCCCGACAATGCAGCTGCCTGTTGGCTGGGAGGTCTGGTCGTTGCCCGCATGTCGGGTGAAGCCGAGGCGCAGTTCATCCGTATCCCGGCGAAAGGGAAGTGGCCGTTGTTGCTGGCCGTTCCCCGCGAAGACCTTCCCACCGAAGAGGCTCGCCGCGTGCTTCCCGCCCAGTATTCCCGCGCAGACGCGGTAAGCAATGTACAGAATTCCATGCTCCTGCTGGCGGCTTTCGCCCGTGGCCGCCACGATCTCCTGGGGGCGGCCCTCGAAGACCGCTTCCATCAGCCCTATCGGGCGTCGCTTTGCCCCTTACTGCCGGCGCTGCAGAATATGGGTAATCCCCCGGGGGTTCTGGGCGTGGCCCTAAGCGGAGCAGGACCGTCTGTGCTGATTTTTCTGGATGCAAAAGCGAAGGTTAGCCAGGTGAGAACGAAGGTGCAGTCTTATCTTCGTGCTCAGGGACTTACGGCTGAGTTGATTAGAACTGCGATTGAGGAAAAAGGCGCGTCCCAGAGCCGGGACTGGCGCAAGACGCACTCTAATCCAGCTAACCAGCACAGATAACCGAACGCTGCGCTCAGCCGCGCCGCCGTTCTTCGCTGGTCAACAGTTCGGTACAGGCCAGACTGCACAGATGCTGCTCGAAACTTACCGCCGGATCGCGTGCCACGCGTTCCGGATATGAGCTGAGAGCCTTCAAGAATTTGTCGAATTCCATTTGCGCCCGAATCTCGGAACCCCTGCGGGCCGCGCCCGAAACTTGCAGGCGACGCTTACCGGTTTTCATCTCCCTACCCCTGGCGCGCCAACACAAAACCCCTGCTCGGCCCAGTGACGAGGCCGGCAAACATCCTGCGGAAGGCACCAATGGATGTCCGGTAAGCTTCTCTACAGAATTGGGGAAGGAACATCAATAGCCTCGTGCCCGAGGGCTGTAAATGGCACTCAAGTGCCATATGCCTTTACACGGGGAAGACCGCATTCGCAGAGGGTTACACCTGTGGAATCCAACGTAACTTTACCGCCGCAGCTATCTGTTTCATGCTGGCGCCGTGGAGACACAGCCAAATTCGCCCTTCAAGCCCGTGTTTCACGGCACCACAGCAGCGACAACGCCGGACCTTGGTCTAAATCAGGGTGATCCGATTCATCGGGAGCCGGCGGGGCCGCGCACTCCGGGCTGGCAGTTCCTGGCTGTAGTGGGCGGCGCTATATTTCTCGCGCTCTTGTTTGTGCGTACTCCCTCGGCGCGGGCCGCGTGGGATGAAATCGCGCGCTACCTGAGCCTACAGGGAAAGCCCGAGCGGGCGTCGGCGAATGTGCTCTCCGAACACGAAATGGAAGGCCTGGACCGGATGCGTCCGCAGAGCCAGGCGGAATTGCTGCTGGAGCGGGCGATCAATCACTACACCGGAGCGAATGATCAGATCGCCAACCGCGTTGACCGATGGCGGGGCAAGATCACGCTCGATCAGCGGCTGAACAATCTGTTCATGACCGCGATCAACTCTGACGACTTACGCGTGCGGGCGGCGGCGATTGAGATCGATCTGGCGTGCCGTAATCTGGTGAAGACTTCGGCGACGGTGGAGCGATTGGAGCCGGATGCGCGCTCAGGAGCGCAGGGTCCGCGCGCGAATGCTCTTTGGGATTTGGGGTTGCTGGGCAACCGCGGAGTGGAGCCGGAGCGCGCCGGGCAGATCCTGATGGATTCGGTTCACGATTCCAACGAGAACGTTCGCTATTGGGCGGTGGAGGGGCTGGCGTATCTAGGCACGGACGGAGTAGTCGGTCCGCTGCTGGAGGTGTTTCACGATGATCCATCGCCCACAGTTCGAGAGCGGGCGGCATGTGGCCTGGCGCAATCGGGCATGCTGAGCGAAAAGCAGCGCCGGAGCGCAGTACCGAAGTTGCTGGATTACACCGAAGATAGTTCGCTTGATCCGACAACCCACGAGTGGGTGTACCAGGCGCTGCGCGACATCACAGGACAGAGTCTGCCGCATGATCCGGCAGCTTGGAGAAACTGGTACAACTCACCGGATGCGCAGTGGAATCCGGTGACGAAAGACTAGCCGGCTCCTCTATTTTCCCAGCAATATCGCGCTCTTCACGTCCAGTGTGATCTGCGGTGGATGGAGAAGCGTGTTATGAATCAAACAATGATGGATTGAGTGCTCAATGCCCTCACGGTGTTTCTCATCGAAATCCGCCGGCACTTCCACCTCGATGCGGAAGTTATCCACTCGTGCCGGGTCTTTCAGTTTGTTGGCGGTGACGCGCACGACCGTTCCTTCTTCCGCCAGTTTGTGCTTCTTGAGGTACATCGCGGCGTAGAACCCGGCGCATGATCCTAACGACGCCAGCAACAGCTCCGGCGGGGTCATGCCTTCGTCATAGCCGCCATTTTCCGGAGGCTGGTCGCACACAATGCTATGCTGCCGCGCCTTGATTTCAAACTGCACTCCGCCAAGATGCTCCACTCGCACTTCCATGATGCCCTCCTTACAAACTGCTTCTAGAAAACATTCATGCGCGACCGGCAAGGGCCGTATCCAGGTGGTGCCGAACCAGTTCACGCGCCCGGTGCAAGCGAGACTTCATGGCTGCCAATGAGATCCCTAAACGCCTGGCGACTTCGCCTCCGGGCACTTCCTCAAGGTCACGCAATTCATACACGGATCGATAATCCGAAGGCAGGCTGCGCACCGCCTCCATCAACAGATCTTTCATCTGCTTCAGGGCAACTTCGGCCTCGACATCCGGCCGCGCTTCGCGAAATTGTTGTCCCTCTTCCTCCAGCGTGGAGAGTTGCAACAGCGGCAACAATGCCGCACGCTCTTTCAATTGCCAGCACACGCGCCGCGCAATCTGCGCCAGCCATGAGCGGAACGCCACGACCTCCCGCAACTGATCCAGATGCCGGTATGCCTTCAGCAACGCTTCGATCAGAACATCTTCCGCATCTTCCCGGTTGCCGCAGGCCCGGATCATCTGGCGGTACACCGCGTCCTTGTGTTCATTTACCAGCGCTTCGAAGTTCACCTAACCATTGTTTCACTGGCAGACTTGAAATATCTGTGCGCCGGGACACTTTCCCCAGTGCGGCCATCTTTCCCCTATATCGGCACTATGCCTGCTTGGCTTGCGTTATGTGGCAATGGCTCTCCCGATTCCACGGCAGCTTGGCCAGCAAAATCGCCATGGGACAGTAATTCGTAAGCCCGGCGAAAGACAGGCCCAAACCGACAAATCCGGCCAGAAATACCCAGCGGAAATCCAGCGTCGCCGCCAGCGCCGTTCCCATAAGCACGAGGATCCCTGCTCCCAGACGCACTTGGCGCTCTAACGACCAGCGTGTGTTCGCCGTCACCACGACCGCTTGGTCGGCTTTGATCCACGCAGTCGTCCCGCCTTGCAGTACGGCAAGCTCCTTCCCGCAAGGCTGGAGCAAGTCTGCTGCCAGGCGCGCCCGAGCGCCGCTTTGGCAGATCAGAACAATTGGGAGGTCGGGAGCCAGATCATCAACTCGCAGTTCAATTTGTTCCATTGGAATACTCACCGCACCCGGCACGTGACCGGAGGCAAACTCCGATGCTGAGCGCACGTCTACGCATTGCGGCCGCGTATTGCCGGCCATTCGGGCCAACAGTTCAGAAACTGTGATCTCATTCACGTCTTGAATTTCCCTCTATGGGGAAGAGCGTCAGGTTCGCGAAAAGGGTTCTCATAGGGACGGGTGATGTAACCTCTGCGGACGACTTTGAAGCGAGCGTTTAATTTCAATGACTTAGCGACTCCATTAGAAGCGAGTCGCCATAACATCAGTTCTCGGTTTTCGGTTCTCAGTTCTCAGTCAGCAGCTTTACTCCGGGGTTACACGCAGGACGGCGGCACCCTTGATTTCGCTCTTCTTCAGCGCTTGCAGGGCGCGGTTCGCCTGCTCAAGTGCGAAGACCTCGATATCTGATCGCAGGCCAGCCTCTACAGCAAGCGAAAGAAACTCGCGGCAATCGTCGCGGGTACTGTTGGCAACACTACGGATCACACGTTCCCCGTAGAGCAGGGAGTAATCCATCTGCGGGATAGGGCTCATGGTAATTCCGGCGAGCGCCAGCGTGCCGCCTTTCCGCAGGCCGCGGAGAGCTACAGGAACAAGCGAGCCTGCGGGGGCGAAAATGATGGCGGCGTCAAGCTGGCCCGGCGGCATTTCCTGGCCTGCGCCAACCCACGCAGCGCCTAGTTGGAGCGCAAGGTCGCGGTGACTCTGGGTGCGAGTGGCAACGTAGACTTGGCAGCCTTCATAACGCGCGAGTTGGAGCACCAGATGGGCGGACGCGCCAAAACCGTATAAGCCCAGGCGAGAGCCGAAGTGGGCGCCACTGAGCCGATACGAGCGGTATCCGATGATTCCGGCACAGAGCAACGGGGCAGCATTCTCATCAGAGAAATGTTCGGGGATCGCATGGGCAAAGTCTTCGCGGACGATGGCGAACTCGGCGTAGCCGCCATCGACGTGATATCCGGTGAATTGGGCGTTATCGCAAAGATTCTCGAAGCCGCGCTGGCAGTAGTCACACGTGCCGTCGGTCGAATGCAGCCACGGAATACCGATGCGGTCGCCTTCTTTGAGCACGTGCGAGCCGGGGCCCACCGCATCGACCACTCCGACGATCTGGTGGCCGGGAATCAGTGGCAGCCGCGGCAAGGGGAGATCGCCTTCAACTGTGTGCAGATCGGTGTGGCAAATGCCGCAACAGTGAACTCGCACGCGCACTTCTCCAGCGCGAGGCGAGGGGATAGGGACCTCTTGCAGACGCAGAGGGGACTCTTCGACCGGTCCGGGCTTGGCCAGCACCATGGCACGCATGAGTCAATTTTAGCTGCGAATCGGTTTGGCGGGGTTAGGGCGGCACTGGGAGGGCTGCCAGAATCGGATAACAATCAGGTAAGATACTCGGCGCTAACCTGCTCCGCCGAAAAAATGAACCGCGAATATCACAAAGGCTACAGCCAGGAGTTGCAACGCGATATGGAGGCTCTGGTCTTCGGGCATGCGGGCACGCCGATTCTTGTGTTCCCCACCTCCATGGGGAAGTTTTTTGAATATGAAGACCGGGGCATGATCGGTGCGCTGTGGCAGAAGATCGAGCGAGGTGAGTTGCAAGTATTTTGTCCCGACGGTGTAGACAACGAAAGCTGGTACAACAAAGGCGTGCATCCCCGGGTGCGGGTGCTGCGCCATTTGCAGTACGAACGCTACATTTTGCATGAGTTCCTGCCGTTTGTCCGCTGGAAGAACCCCACGCCACAACTCGCGGTCACAGGATGCAGCTTCGGCGGCTATCACGCCGTGAATTTTGCCTTCAAACATCCTGACGTAGTGACGCATTGCGTGAGCATGAGCGGGGCTTTCGACATCCATCAGTTTCTTGATGGGTACTACGACAATGATTGTTATTTCAATTGCCCGCAGGATTACCTTCCCAACATGCATGATGACTGGTTTTTGAGCCGTTACCGTCAAATGAAGATCGTGCTGGGCTCGGCAGATTGGGATATGTGCCTGGATCAGAATGTGAAGCTGTCGGCAAAATTAAACGACAAAGCCGTGTCGCACTGGCTGGATGTCTGGGGCGATCATTCTACCCACGATTGGCCGCTGTGGCAGCGGATGGCGGGGAAGTATTTCTAAGCAGGAATTCTTGAGAAGCACCTGGAGAATGCCTTGAAACGGCACGGAAGAGCTCACCGCAGTGCAGGGGTCCTTCGACTTCGTGAGGGTTTTGCTTCGCAAAGCGCTCACTGGGCTCAGGATGACAGTTCGAAGAGGCAGCAGAATCGGAGTGTTTCATGAAGAAAATCGGAATCATTTTTGGCATGGAGAACACCTTCCCGCCGGCGCTGGTGGAGAAGATCAACAGCATGAAGGTTGAAGGAGTTTCCGCCGAGGCGGTGAAGCTGGGCGGAGTAAAGATGGCGCATCCGAGCGGGTACCGCGTCATCATTGACCGCATTTCGCAGGACATCCCGTTCTATCGCGCGTTCCTGAAGAATGCCGCGCTGACGGGCACGATCGTTATCAACAATCCGTTCTGGTGGACCGCCGACGACAAATTTTTCAACTATGCGCTCGCCAGCAAGCTGGGTGTGGCGATTCCGCCGACCGTGTTGCTGCCGCACAACCAGCATCCGCCTGACACGACGGAAAAATCCATGCGGAACCTGACGTATCCTTTGAACTGGGACGAGCTTTTTGACTACGTTGGCTTTCCCGCTTTCCTGAAGCCGTACTCCGGTGGAGGATGGAAGCATGTGTACAAAGTCCATTCCGCCGAAGAGTTTTTTCATTACTACAACCACACCGGCGATTTGTGCATGACGCTGCAGCACGGGGTCGAGTTTGAGGAATACTATCGTTGTTATGTGATCGGGCAAGAGAAAGTGCACATCATGAAGTACGACCCCAAGGCGCCGCATCATGAGCGCTACGTGAAGGGCAACCCGCCGCCTTCGAGCCGCAAGCTGCATGAGCGGATTGTGGAAGACGCGCTGACACTATGCCGCGCGCTGGGCTATGACCTGAATACAGTGGAATTTGCGGTCGAGGACGGAGTGCCGTATGCGATCGATTTCTTGAATCCAGCGCCAGATGCGGAGGTCACCTCAGTCGGCCAAGCCAATTTCGATTGGGTAGTGAACGCAGTGGCCGAGATGGCGGTGAAGAAGGCGCTGAGCGATGAGAATCCGGCGCAAGAGTTGAGGTGGGCGTCGTTTCTGGCGGGTCCGGATGAGATGCCGGCGGCCAAAGCTCCCAGGAAGAGGGCGAAGGCGTAAGCGTAAGGACGCGGAGGTACCGAAGGAAATTATGGATTACGTCAAGGGCGCTCTTAGCGGCGTAGCTGCGATATTGCTGGCGGAATTTGTTCCGGCCTCCTGGTCAATTCTTAGGGGCAACACCCAGGGTAAGGCAACTGGATTGGGTGCTGTCACGGCTGGACTCGCCGAGAGTATTCGCTCACCGCTGTTTTGGGGTCTCGCAGTCCTGTTCTTCGCACTCTTTTTCGCGGCAGGCCGGCTGGGAAGCAAGCTCTTCAGAGTATTTCTGTTCTGGATTCCGACGCTCGGGATTTCTACTCTAGGCGTCGCGCTTCTGGCGCTGTTTGCCTACGTCTTGACTCATTCCCGACGCGGTTGAGGGGGGTAATCAAGAGGTCTGACACCCCGCCGGTCTAGCCGAAAATAGCGTTCAATTCTCGCTGCTCTCCAGACCGACGGTCGACCGTGAGCCTCACGCGGCTCCTAATAAGTGTTTTAAGATTAAAGGCTTATACGAATCGACGCAAAGACATCTTTGCATCTCGTCATATTTGTAGTATTATTTAATCATAAATGGATAAATCTTATGGCAACCATGCAGCAACCCGTCGTTGGTTTCTCTTGGGGTACAGCGGTCGATCTATCAAGAAAAGAGAATCGAACCCGCCTCAGTCCGGCTGCGATCAAGGGCGTGCTTCGGATCGCAAAGCATTGGAACTTGCGCGATGAGGATACGCGGGCTCTGCTCGGCGGCGTTTCCAGTGGCAGTTTCTACGCGCTGAAGAATGGGACGAACAAGAAACTGGATGAAGATCAGCTCACTCGAATTTCGCTTCTGATCGGGGTCTATAAAGCGCTGAACATTCTTTACAGCAAGAAGCTGGCCGATGCCTGGATGGCGCTGCCCAACGCGAATGCGATGTTTGGTGGCGACTCTGCCCTCAACTATGCGAAGAAGGGCGGCATACCTGCTTTGCTGAGAGTTCGCCAACTTCTGGACGCGCGCCGCGGCGGCAGATGAAGCCCCCGAAGCAGACAAAGGTCGAACGGGACGGGACGCACCGTCTTATTCCATATCGTTATAGCGATCGCGGCAGGCCGATACTCAATCTTATCGCGCAAGACGATGATGCTCTGCTCAGCGATCTCACCGAGCTTGAGGGGGCAAACAATGACAGATTGCTCGGCGAGAGCGGCGGACTGCCTGGCATAAGCGCTATCGAGCTGGTCTCCGGCTTTCGACTGGCGCATATTGTGAATGCGTCCTTCACACACGCGCATCCACTTGGACGGCGCTTCAGCGGCCGTGAGCGGGGGGCCTGGTACGCCTCCTTCGAAATGGAGACGGCGCAAGCGGAAGTAGCCTTCCATCGAGCGGACGAGTTGAAGGAAATCGGATGGAACGATCAAGAGATCTCTCCATACATCGACTACCTCGCTGATTTCCGACACGAATTTCATGACATCCGGGGAGATCGGGATTTTGTGGACTGCTTGGATCCGAACCGCTATGCCGCCTCCCAAACGCTTGGCTTTACATTGTTGACGAGTGGCTCAGCAGGGATCGTGTATCCGAGCGTGCGGCATAACGATGGCATCTGCATCGCCTGCTTTCGTCCTCCATTGGTGCTGAATGTGCGAGAGGGGCCGATGGTGACGTTTACTTTCGTCGGTGCAGAAATGACAGCTGTTGTCGTTGAAAGTGACATGAGCACCCATCCGCGCTAGCTTGCGGGTTCGAAACTTCGACCCGGGCCTTCGAACAAGCGCGCCGTAACGGCTCCGAAGATAAAGCCCCCAATGTGGGCCAAGTACGCGACCCCGCCAGCCTGCGCGTGCGCCACGGATCCTGCATTGAAAAGCTGAGTGAGGAACCAGAATCCGATCAACAGCGCCGCCGGTATAAGTCGGACCCGTACGAAAATGAAAATAAACAGGACCGTGCGGATGCGATCGCGGGGATAGGTGACCATGAACGCGCCCATCACGGCAGCAATCGCGCCGCTTGCGCCCAGGTTTGGGACCGTGGAATGCGGGTCGGCCAGAACCTGAGCCAGCATCGCGACCACCCCGCCGGCCAGGTAGAAGATCAGGTATCGCACCGGTCCCATGGCGTCTTCGATTTCCGGAGCAAAGGCCCACAAGAAGACCATGTTGCCGATGATGTGCGACCAGCTGCCATGCATGAACATAGCCGTCAGAATCGTGATCCAGTGATGGCCGGAAGTAATTTGGGCAGGGATTGCCGCCCACTGCATCACGAATGCATCGCCGCGCATCAGCTCAAGCACAAAAACCGCAGCGTTGGTCGCGATGATAAAGCCGGTGACGACAGGGATGTTGGCGGGGCGTCGTGATGCATCGCCTAATGGAATCATGCCTCCCATAGTCATCCTCCTCCATTCGAGCGAACCAGGGAACGAAGTAAAGGGCGAAGAAAAGGCCCGATTATACCGTCGTATTGCTAGCTTTGCCAAAACCAGCGTTGCCAGAATCCTCGTTCGCTATACACCACTGCAGATGCACGATTCTGGCTGCACCCCCGACCCTCCGTTGCTATACTGTTTGAGCCCCAGCAGGGCTGCCACGCACGGCTGGCAGCACGGTTCATCCCCCGGAAATGCAGTCGTTATGTTGCCCACATTCACCATCGGGATTGAAGAGGAATACCAGACGGTAGACCCGGTCACGCGCGATCTGCGCTCGCACATCCACGCCGAAATCATCGAAAAGGGTAAGCTGCGGTTGCAAGAGCGGGTGAAGGCCGAGATGCACCAGTCGGTGGTCGAAGTTGGAACTTCAGTCTGCGCCAACATCAAGGAAGCCAAAGAAGAGGTCAAAAAGCTGCGGCGCGACATGATCGCGCTGGCCAAAGAAAACGGCCTGCGGCTGGCGTCGGTGGCTACGCATCCCTTCGCCGACTGGCGCATGCAGGAGATTTATCCCGACGACCGCTACAAGAACATCGTCGAGGACCTGCAACTGGTGGCGCGGGCCAACCTGATTTTCGGATTGCACGTTCACATCGGCGTGGAGGACCGCGAGACCGCGATCCAGTTGATGAACCACGCTCGGTATTTCTTGCCCCACATTCTGGCGCTATCCACCAATTCTCCGTTCTGGCTGGGCATGGATACTGGCCTCAAGTCGTACCGTTGCAAAGTCTTCGATAAATTTCCCCGCACCAACATTCCCGACTATTTCCCAAGTTGGGGCGAGTATGAAAATTTCATCAAGCTGCTGATCAAGACCAACTGCATCGATAACGCCAAGAAAATCTGGTGGGATATTCGCCCGCATCCGTTCTTCAACACACTCGAGTTTCGCGTGTGCGATATTCCCATGCGGGTGGAAGAATCCATCGCGCTCGCAGCATTGATTCAGGCCACAGTCGCAAAGCTCTACAAACTGTATGCCGCGAATCAGGGGTTCCGGCTCTATCGCCGCGCCCTTATTATGGAGAACAAGTGGCGCGCCTCGCGTTACGGACTGGGCGGCAAGCTGATTGACTTTGGCAAACAAACCGAAGTGCCGGTGCGCGATCTGATCCATGAATACTTGGAGTTTGTGGACGACGTGGTCGATGAACTGGATTCGCGCGAAGAGTTGAATTACGTGCACGAGATTCTGGAGAAGGGCAGCGGCGCGGACCGTCAGTTGCGAGTTTTCCAGGAATCCGGCGATCTCAAGAAAGTGGTCGACTATATTATTGAAGAGACGGAAGTTGGCCTGGCAGAAGCTGAGGCCCCGGCTTCCGCTAGAAAAGTAGGGTGATTTTCCCACCCTTTCGCAACAAAGCGCGAAAAGGGTGGGGCACCCAAATGAAAGTAGGGTAATGAACGTTCCTGCCAGTCAAGCCAACCGCCCGCTAAGCCAACTGCCCTTTGATCCTGAACTCACCCCTGGCGCGCACAACGCCGTGTACGTCTGCCTGCGCGTGCAACCCAGCGAAAAAGTCACCGTCATTACGGACACAGCGACGAAGGAAATCGCCGCCAGCATAACCCATGAACTGGACACCCTGGGTGCCGATTACCACGCTTGGATATTGGAAGAATTGGCGCCGCGGCCGCTCACCGACCTTCCGCGGGAAATTCTGGAAGATCTTGAAACCAGCCAGGTTTCCATCTTCGCGGTGCAGGCGCAGTCGAACGAGTTGCGCACTCGAATGCAGATGACCGACGTGGTGAACCGCCGCAAGATCCGCCATGCCCACATGGTCAATATCAACCGGCAGATCATGCTCGAGGGGATGCGTGCGGATTTCCTGAAAGTGGACCGCATCAGCGCCAAAGTCGTGGAATTATTGCGCAAGGCCCGCCAGGTTCGCGCCAAAACGGCCGCCGGATCGGATTTGGTGGCCGACCTGAATCCCAACTACCGCTGGGTAAAAACGAGTGGCCTCATCAGTCCGGAGAAGTGGGGAAATCTGCCTGGTGGAGAAGTCTTCACCACTCCGGGCGAAGTCAACGGAACCTTTGTGATTGATGGCGTCGTGGGCGATTGGCTGTGCGCCAAGTTTGGCGGCTTGAGAGAAAATCCATTGACCATCCAGGTTAAGGGCAACCGCGTAACTGAGGCGCACTCCGAGAATCGTGAACTGGAAAGCGATTTCTGGAGCTACACTCACACCGACGAAAACAGCGACCGCGTGGGCGAGTTCGCCATCGGCACCAACATCGAACTAAAAGATGTGATCGGCCAGATTCTGCAAGATGAGAAATATCCCGGCGTGCACATTGCTTTCGGGAATCCCTACGGCTTTCATACCGGCGCGGATTGGTACTCTTCGACCCATATTGACGTAGTGGGAAGAAAGTGGGACATCTGGGTAGATGAAGAGCAGATCATGCGAGATGGGAAGTTTCTCCTGGAAGCATAGGCAATGTAACGATCGGAGGGCGCATTTCGAATGCGGCTCTTGAGGTCGGCCATCGTTGGAGTGCTATTTGCGATCGCTGGTTTCGTGGTCGCATTCGCGCTTGCGCGGTTCTTCAACAGCGCCGTGCTCCTGTATGTGGCGCCGGCCGGAATGCTACTTCCCGTCATTGGGCCGCTCATTTCGAAGGTGATGTACCGGTTAGTGCCAGACGGTGGCGCGATGGCAGGGGCACTTCTGGTCGGAGTATGCGCACTCTTTTTCTGGACTATTGTGTTTGGTGTGGCACATTTTGCTTGGGTCTCGCTCAGGCGCACGGGCACAGATTCAAAGTCCCCCACCACCGAAGCGTAGTACCTTCTTGGAGAGAAAGACTCTCAGCCTTGTGGCGAATAAAGGGGTCTTCAGCTCCGCGGGTGAAGAGCAACCCCCCGGCTTCGCTGAGGACGACAAGACTGATCGCACCATCGTGAATTGAGGCAGTGTCATTCGACATTCATTTTCTCGCAACTGCACACATGATCCCCGAACTCCGACAACGCTACAACGCAACCTTCACACCGGAAAAATATCAGCGCTTCTTGCAGGAGATGGACGCACGCAGCGGAACCCACGTGAAGTTCCGCACCAGCGAGACGCCGTGTTTTTTCCCCAAGCCTCTGCTCGATCAGATGGCGCAATATGGCAAAGAGCTGATCCATCAACTAGATGGCCTGGAATACCGTAAGGCTTCCTTCGCATCGATCCCACCCGATTTCAATGTGCCCAACGAAGCGCCGCATCCCATGTTTATCCAGGTGGATTTTGGGCTGGTGCGGGACGCTGCGGGCCAACTCCAGCCCAAGCTGGTCGAGTTGCAAGGCTTTCCCTCCCTCTATGCCTATCAAGCTTTGATTTCACAGCTTTACATGGAAATCTTCGAGCTGGCCCAGAACCTCCAATACTTGCTCGGCGGACTCGACTGGGAGGGTTACAAAACTCTGTTGCAGCGCGCTATTGTGGCGGATCACGATCCCGATACCGTCATTCTGATGGAGATTGATCCGCTGCAACAGAAAACTCTGCCCGACTTCCTGCTGACGGAGAAGCTTCTCGGGATAAAGACCGTCTCCATCACCGACGTAAAGAAAGCCGGCAATTCGCTCTACTGCGAAAGCGGCGGCCAGCGGATTCCGATCGAGCGGATTTACAACCGGGCGATCGTCGACGAGATCATTCGCAAGGCCATCAAACTCAACTTCCGCTTCACCGATGATCTGAAGGTCGAGTGGGCGGGCCAT
This sequence comes from uncultured Acidobacteriota bacterium, assembly GCA_963759395.1. Taxonomy (GTDB): domain Bacteria; phylum Acidobacteriota; class Terriglobia; order Terriglobales; family Acidobacteriaceae; genus CAVWZH01. The sequence continues at coordinate 356,969 of CAVWZH010000013.1, forward strand.
CCCAATTGGTTCTTCCGCATGAGCAAGTTTTCTCTGCCCTACCTGAACCACGTGAGCGTGCCCAAGACCTGGTTCCTCGATCGAATGAAGAAAGTGCCCGACGACCTGGAACACTATATTCTGAAGCCGCTTTTTTCGTTCGCCGGACTGGGGGTAAACATTAATCCGACGAAAGCTGACATTACGGCCATCCCACCGGAAAAACGCTCGCAATACATTCTGCAGGAGCGCATGAACTTTGAGCCGGTGATTGAAACTCCTCTCGGTGCAACCAAGGCAGAAGTGCGCGTGATGTACATCTGGCTGGATGAATTGCTGCCGGTGATGACCATCATCCGCATGGGACGCGGCCTGATGATGGGCGTGGACCACAACCGAAACATGGAGTGGGTAGGATCGTCGGCAGGCTTTTTCCTTCCCGACGGAAATTAGCGAGGGAAGTTAGGACACATGAAATATCAGATCGTGCGTGCGCTGCAGAAATATGTTCTGAATCCGCCCATCAAGCTTTTGTTTGCTCTAGGCGTGGCGCCGCCGGGATATGCGCTTCTCGAAACTATCGGCCGCAGCACGGGAAAGCCGCGCCGCAATCCAGTGGGGGATGGACGAGTCGGCCGGCAGTTTTGGCTGGTGGCGGAGCATGGCCGGAAGGCGGGATACGTCCGCAACATTGCCGCCAATCCACGCGTGCGGCTTAAATTGCGCGATGGACTTCGAGCGCGCTGGCACAACGGCACGGCCCACGTGCTCTCCGACGACGATCCGCGGGAACGCCAGCGCTGGATGGCAAGCCAGTTGCCGTTAAGCGCAGCCAACGCACGCGCGGTACGCTTGTTCGGGACCGACCTGTTGACGGTACGAATTGATTTGGATTCGTAATGCTGAGGGCTACGGAACTCTTGGCATCAACGACTTCGCTCAGGTCGGACTCTCTCGCATCCAACCGACGAGCGTGGTTGCCAGGGTCGACCTTCGCGATTCAGTGGATCATTCCACATTCAAACATCTTGTTGACGACAGGACCGGCAATGCGGTCGAGGAAGTGCTTGCGCATGGCTGGATCTTTCTTGAGAAGTTCCATCACCTTCTCCTGCATTTCCTCATGCTGCTCGTTTGCCCCTTGCGCTTTTTGCGCTTTCAGCTGTTCGCACGAGGAGGTCTGATATTTCATGATGATCTTGTCGGCGAGCTTATCGGCGATGGGATATTGCTGGGGTGCCTGGCTCTGGAGGAAGGGGACAGGGCAGAGCAAGATAAGAATGGCGGATAGCAACGAGTAGGATCTCGACATCTTTTTTCTCCTTGTTGTTCCTCTTCCGAATTTTGGGTGGCCAGAACCTGAGCACCGAGATGTTAGGCGGCTATGATCAATGAAGCGGCTGTCTTCCGTCAATCGGATGTTTGGACTGAAAGGGGAACCACAGTGGTCTAGATAAGGAGATTTTCCCCCGTCAGCACCCGCTGGCAGCAAGCGCGACAAGGGCGGGACCCCCAGCACTCAAACTCGTCGCCGTGGTTTCTGTCCGGTTGACCAGACCTTTCCCGCGTCCTAACATAGCCGCCATGAGGTTCGGGCCTGCCCATGAACGGTGAGCCGATGACTCGCGAAAGTATGGCCGTCAAGCCATGATCGGCCAAACCATCTCGCACTACCGCGTCATCGAGAAGCTCGGCGGCGGTGGCATGGGCGTGGTTTACAAGGCCGAGGACACCCGCCTGCGCCGCTTTGTTGCCCTCAAGTTCCTGCCCGACGAAGTCGCGCGCGACCCGCAGGCCCTTAGTCGCTTTCAGCGCGAGGCCCAATCGGCTTCCGCGCTCAACCATCCCAACATCTGCACCATTTACGACATTGGCGAGGAGAATGGCCAGGCGTTTATCGCCATGGAATTTCTCGACGGCACCACGCTCAAGCACCGCATCGCTGGCCGCCCGCTGGATATGGAAGTGCTGCTTCCACTGGCCATCGAGGTGGCGGACGCGCTTGACGCCGCGCACGCGGAAGGCATTGTTCACCGCGACATCAAACCAGCGAATATCTTTGTCACCAAGCGCGGTCACGCCAAGATTCTCGATTTCGGGCTGGCGAAGGTAAGCGTCGCGGGGAGTTCATCGAGCCAGATTGCGGCCCTCAAGACACAGACCGGAACGGTCGGCGAGGATCATCTAACCAGTCCCGGCACAATGGTCGGCACGGTTGCTTATATGTCGCCGGAGCAGGTACGAGCGAAAGAATTGGACGCCCGCACCGACCTGTTTTCGTTCGGTGCGGTGCTCTACGAAATGGCGACGGGCGCATTGCCATTCCACGGCGAGAGTTCGGGAGTGATCTTCAAAGCGATTCTCGATTCCGAGCCCACACCGCCGATTCGCTTCAATCGCGATCTGCCACCCAAGTTCGAAGACATAATCTTTAAGGCTCTGGAGAAGGATCGAAATCTCCGCTATCAGAGCGCCGCCGAGATGCGCGCCGACCTGCAACGGCTGAAGCGGGACACGGAATCGGGACGGTCTGGGTCTGGAACCGCCGCCGCCGCGACCTCCGGAGCTGTTCCCGCTGCTTCGGACCCAGTTGTACCAGCGTCCGCGGCTTCCGCCACCTCCTCCAGTTCCTCGACGGCGAGGTCAGCCTCGGTGAGCGAGTCGGTCTGGGCCGTGGCGCCGCCACCAGGCTCGGGCGCGACTGCCGTGCCTCCTCCGTCCCGCTCAAAACAATGGCTGCTCGTGTCGGCCGCAGTAGTCGTGATTGCCGCCGCGATCGGCGGCTACATGCTTTATGGCAGCCGTGCCCACAAGCTGACTGAAAAAGACTCGATTCTGCTTACAGATTTCACTAACACAACGGGAGACGCCGTCTTCGACGGAACTCTGAAACAGGCCCTGGCCGTGCAACTCGAACAGTCGCCCTTCTTGAACGTTTATCCCGAGGAACGGGTGCGGAAAGCGCTCAAGTTTGCAGGGCATTCTGCGGACGACCGCATCACTGTGCCTGTGGCTCGCGATCTCTGCCAGCGCGAGGGCATCAAGGCGATTCTTTCCGGAGCCATCAGTTCCATCGGATCGAACTACGTGGTCACGCTGGAAGCGCTGAACTGCGTGACCGGCGACACCATCGGAAGGCAGCAGGTCGAAGCCCCTAGCAAAGAAAAGGTGCTGGAGGCGCTAGGCACGGCGGCGAAAGCAATCCGGGAGCCGCTGGGCGAGACAGTCTCATCGATCGAGAAATTCAGCGCGCCTGTGGAGCAGGCAACCACTTCTTCGCTGGAGGCGCTAAAAGCCTTCACCATGGGCAACGAAAAGAGGTCCCGCGAGAGCGAACTCGCGAGCCTGCCGTTTTTTAAGCGCGCGGTGGAACTCGACCCCAACTTCGCCATGGCTTATGCGCGCCTGGGAGCGGTGTACGCCAATCTTGACGAGGACAACCTTGCCGAAGAAAACGCGCGCAAGGCATTCGATTTGCGGGAGCGCACCAGCGAACCTGAGAAGTTCTACATCACCGACCACTACTACCTGGATGTAACTGGCGACTTGCAGAAAGCGATCGAGAATTACGAACTCTGGATTCAAACGTATCCCCGCGATTGGTCGCCCCACCAAAACCTGGCGGTCGCGTACAGTATTCTTGGTGACGCCCAGAAAGCGCTTCCGCAGGCGCTTGAGACCCTTCGATTACAGCCCGACGATCGCCTCCCCTACGTGAACGTCATGAGCATCTATCTGTCCCTCAATCAACTGGAAGAGGCCAAAGCGATCTACAAGCAGGCCGTGGAGAGGAAGCTGGATGGCTCTGATCTGAATCAGTTGCGTTTTGTAATCGCGTACCTGGAGGGCGATTCTCAGGAGATGGAGCGGCAATTCGCCTGGGCGGCCGGAAAGCCGCAGGAATACGGCTTTTTGTTGTCCAAGGCGGGGATCGCGGCGACCCGCGGACGGCTGAAAGAAGCCCGCGAGTTCTATCAGCAGGCTTTCGACTCGGCCCGGAAATTCGATCTTCAGGGAGCGGCAGGAAACGTGGCCGGGTTCCGTGGCATCACGGAATACTGGCTTGGCGATCTCTCGGCTGCGAAATCATGGTCGGCCCAGTCTCTGGTCATACATCACGAAGAGGAAGTCTGGCCCGCCGCCGTTCTTGCTTTGACTGGCGATACCGCGAAAGCAGAGAAATTGATTACAGAACAAAGCGCGCGACGGCCCAATGATACCATTCTGCAGCAGCTGGCCATCCCACCGGTGCGGGCAGCCATTGAAATCAAACGCGGCAATCCCCCCGCGGCCATTGAAGCGCTCAAGACTTCTGCGGAAATCGAGGCCGGAGATATCTCCCGAACGTTTTATCGTGGGCTGGCGTATCTCGCGATGAAATCGGGCACGGAAGCGGCGGCGGAATTTCGAAAAGTGATCGAGCGCAAGACAATCTCCGCTCCCAGTCCGCTGCACTCCATCAGCCAGCTTGAGCTGGGGCGTTCGCTTGCCCTGGCCGGCGATAAGCCCGGGGCTCGATCCGCCTACCAGGACCTGTTCGCCATTTGGAAAGATGCCGACCCTGACCTGCCACTTCTCAAGCAAGCCAAAGCGGAGTATGCCCAGTTGCAATAGCAGCAGAGAACTGTAGGCGACCACTTATTCGCCTCGGATGACGCTGTCAGACATTTCGCCAAAAAGCGCGTAGTTTCCGAATTGCCGGCGATGCGGCGCGTTCGTCCAGGGATTCAGCAGCGATCAATTCATCGCGACACCGCGGCCGACAGCAAAATGTTCGCTACCTCGCCGGGGCATTCGACATGGCAGTCGTGGCCAGTCTTCAGTTCCACGACCTGCCAACCCGAAGCGCGAGCTTTTCTGGCAAACGGCTCGAAGAAAGGCCTCGCTGGATATTCTTCCGCAACACAACTGACAAAAGTGGCTGGAATGCTGGCCTTCCGATTGGCCGGAAGATGAAGGGGCTCTTCAAAGCAACGTAAGCTGAAATCACAGAGCCTGGCGCGCACGAAATCACGCGCCTCGCCGGGCTTCAGACCCCAGAGATCGAGGTGGCCCTCCCCGCCCGGCAACCGCCAGCCGTCTCCATATTCCCGCGCAACGCCACGAAAGTAGTCGCCAGTCTCCGACGGAAGCAGGTCCAGTACGCTTTCCCCATTTTCTGGAATGAAGGCGTCCAGGAAAACCAATCGCTGTACTTGAGTTGGGTTTGTCTCTACCACACCGCTGATAATCATGCCCGCGTAACTGTGGCCTACAAGAATCACTTGGCCGGGCAACAACTTCGATAGTTCAAGCGAAACATCGTTTATGTGTTGCTGTAGCGTAATCTCCGGAGACAGGCGGTTTTGGTCTGTTCCCAGCCCGCTGAGCACAGGCGTAACTACCCTATGGCCGTACTTTTCCAGCAAGGGAATCAACATGTCCCACGTACCGGTCGACTGCCATGCGCCATGTACAAGGACGAACGTTGACATGCGGACGAGTCTAGCAGGTCGAAGTGCCTCACATTCCTACTCTCCCTCCTGGTGCAAGTTGTTTCACATTGACACGAAGAGGGACTGGGCGGGACAATGGCGACCGCTTTCTTAGGCGTTAAATAAGGAAATCCCGGCTCGAACCTGCGACCGGGGCTGCATCCTTACCTCGGCCGGGTTAACTTCGGCATCATTCTGCATCTGAGGAGAGGAGAGCGCCCATGCAACGAACTCGATTGAGCCGAACCCTAATCGTCTGTTGCGCGGCTATCTTTGCCGCCGTCTGCCAGACTGCCGTGGCCGGAACCCTTTGTGTCAATCCGGCCGCTTCCCATAACTGCTTCGCAAGCATCCAAACCGCCGTCAATCACGCTTCAGCCAACGATGTCATCCAGGTTGAAGCCGGCACCTATAAGGAAGAAGTGGACATTGGCATTCCGCTCGCGATCGTCGGTGCGAGTGCCAAAACCGCGATTATTGATGCCACCGGTCTCGCGCATGGCATCTTCGTCGATGGTTACGACCACCCCGGACTAAAGCAAGTGACCATTAGAGGGCTCACTGTAGAGAACGCATTGTTCGAAGGCGTTCTCGTCGTGAGCGCTTCCGATATCACGATCCAGGACAACAGCATCATTGACAACGATACAACCCCGGGTCTGAACTTCACAGGGGCGCTTAGCGGTTGCCCCGGCCAGCCCGGGAATGGCGTTTATGAGGATGATGAAACAGGGGACTGCGGCGGTGCCCTTCACCTAGTCGGGACAGCCAACTCAATCGTTTCTGGCAACCTCATCACCGGCAATGCCGACGGCGTCCTGATCAGCGACGAGACCGCCGAAAGCCATGACAACCTGCTCATCCACAATACCGTCAAGAACAACCCGCTGGAGTGCGGCATCGTGCTGGCGTCGCATCCGCCGTCGGGCCAAACCTCGCCCCCATTCGCACCGCACCATGGGGTGGACCACAATACTGTCGCGGAGAACATCTCCACCGGCAACGGCGTGCAAATTGGAGGTTCGGGGGCCGGTCTCTTTTCCGATGGTGCGGGCCGCGGCCGCGTGTCAGACAACGTGATCATCGGGAACACGCTCACAAATAACGGACTGGGAGGCGTCGCTCTGCACACTCATGTGGGACCCGCTTTTGGAGCTCCGGCAGATGACATGACGTGGAAATAAAATCATCGGCAATACCATTGCCGGGAACCTTGCCGATACCTTCGACACCGCCACTCCGGGGCGTGTGGGAATCAACATCAACAGCGGTGATGGCGGTTCGCCGGTTCGTGGTACCGTCATTTCCCAGAACGTGATCAGCGACGAGGATATCGACATAGCGGTCAACACCCCAGCCGAGGTCGATATCCATCTGAACTCTCTGCTCGGTAGCGGCATCGGGATCGGGGATGTTTGTGCGCTCGATGCTTCCACGGTATGCACCGGCACAATTGATGGGACCGAGAACTACTGGGGCTGTCCTGCGGGTCCGGGTGGTCACGGTTGCACGACCGTCATCGCCCCCAGGATTCTCTGGACACCGTGGCTCCAGAAACCTGTCGACAACCACTAACGCTTTCGGCGGGTCCGGCAAGGAGCACACTTTTTTGGCACGCAGGTGGAACGCAGATACGCGATTGCAATCGAATAGCAAAGTTTGGAATGGTCAGCCGCCTGATGTTTGGGCGGTTTTTTTTACTCTAACGGAAGGTGGGACCGGTAACTGTCGCCAACAGGCATTGATCCTGTCCCCTATGGCCGGGGAAACGTCGCCCGCTTAAGGCAATTCTCCCCCGCCAGACGGTTTTCCGACCTTTTCCTGGTTTGCCCGTACGCCGCCAGTTGACCGGAGCGCACCCGCGTCCTAACATAGCCGCCACGGGATCAGAGCCCTGCCCATGAACGGCGAACCGACGACCGGTCAAAGTACGACCGGCGAGACGATGATCGGGCAGACCATTTCCCATTACCGCATCCTCGGCAAACTCGGAGGCGGCGGGATGGGTGTGGTCTATGAGGCGGAGGATATCCGTCTGGGCCGGCACGTGGCCCTTAAGTTCATCCCCGAAAATATGGCGGGGGATAGCAAGGCCATGGAACGCTTTCTGCGCGAGGCTCGCGCCGCGTCGGTTCTGAATCACCCCAATATCTGCACCATTCACGAAGTCGAAGAGTACAAAGGCCATCCCTTCATCGTGATGGAAAAGCTGGATGGGGAGAGCCTTAAACAGCTCATCCACGGCAAGCCGCTCGAGATCGACCAGTTGCTCGATATCGCCATCCAGGTGTGCGACGCCCTGGCGGTTTCCCACGCCAAGGGAATCATTCATCGCGACATCAAGCCGGCCAACATCTTTTTTACTTCGACCGGCCAGACCAAGGTGCTCGACTTTGGGCTGGCCAAACTGATCCGTGACGGCAAGCTGGCCACCAGCGAAGAAACTCCCGTAGAAGACTCTTTGACCGCAGTCGGTGTGATTCCGGGCACCGCAGTCTACATGTCTCCCGAACAGGCGCGCAGCGACGAGCTGGATGCGCGCAGCGACTTGTTTTCCTTCGGGGTTGTGCTCTATGAGATGGCCACCGGGAAGAAGCCGTTCGCAGGCAACAACGTGGTCATGACGCTCGACGCGGTGCTGCATCAGAAGCCGCCTTCCCCGCTTCAGATCAACCCCGCCCTGCCCACCGAGCTCGAAGGCATCATCGGGAAGGCGATGGAGAAAGATCGCAGCAAGCGGTATCAGACCGCGCTCGAAATCAAAGCTGATCTGCAACGCTTGAAGAAAGAGACTGAGTCGGGCCTCACCCGGACGGGTCCGCGGGAAACTTCGCCCCTGCGGGTGATGACGGGAACGTTTGAATCGAGCAGCAAACCTCAGAAATATCTTCTGCTCGCAGTGACGGCGGTGCTGCTGACGGTATTGGTAGCCGTTGGTGCGTGGTGGCTCAAACATCGGGCGGCGGCTGCGTCGGCGGCCAACAAGAACACCATCGCAGTGTTGCCTCTGCAGAACATGAATGGCGATTTCAGCGTGGATTATCTGCGCTTTGCGCTGGCCGACGAACTGGCTAATGTCCTCACCTATACACGCGGGCTCGACGTTCGCCCTTCGGGCGTCACGCGCAAATACACGGGCGCAGACCTCGATCCGCAAGTAGTGGGCCGCGAGCTGCACGTCGCCACTATCGTCACTGGACATTTCCTGAAGCAGGGCAACCAACTGCTGGTGACGCTCGAGGCCGTGGACGTGGCCAGCGACCGGGTGCTGTGGCAGACCACTCTCAACGCATCGGCCCTTGATCTGATTGCGCTGCAGAACCAGCTGGCGACGCAGTTACGCCAGGGGCTGCTGCCGCTTTTGGGGGCGGCTGGGGGTTTCATCGAAACCAGCACTCGTCCCAGGAGCCAGGAGGCGTACGATCTTTATTTGCGAAGCACGGCCGTGCCGCACGATCCCGCCCCCAACAAAGACGGAATCGAAATGCTGGAGCGCGTGGTCAACCTCGATCCCACCTATGCCCCGGCCTGGGAAGCGCTCGGTCTCCGCTATTATTACGACGCCACGTATTCCAATGGCGGCGAGGACCAGTTCCAGCGGTCCAACACTAGCTGCGAACGTGCCTTGCAGCTTGACCCCAACCGTATGGTCGCTGCCGGCCAGTTAATTACCAACCGCGTGGAGCGGGGCGAAGTAGGAAGGGCGTATCAGGAAGCCCGAGATCTGGCGAAACGGCGTCCGGAAAGCGCGCAGGCGCATTTCACTCTTTCCTACGTTCTACGCTATGCGGGCATGCTGGAGGAAGCGTCGCACGAATGTGACACCGCGCTCGCCCTGGCTCCGGGGAACTACCAATTCCGTTCCTGCACCTGGCCTTTTCAGGTGCTGAACAAGCCTGAACGCGCCATGGATTTTATCCGGCTCGATGCCGGCTCAGAATGGGCCACCGCATACGCGACGCCGTCCCTGCTGCTGCGACAGGGGAAAGTTGCCGAAGCCCGCCAGGCGGTGAAGCAGATGTCATCAAACCCACAGTATCACCGCGATCTACTGGAAGCCTGTTTGTGGGGTCCGTCTTCGGAGCTGGATCGAATCGCACACGAAGACGAAACCGGTACACTCTCTGTCGATCCCGAGAAAGTTTATGATCAGGCGGTGATTCTGGCTTACTGCGGGAAGAAAGATGCGGCTTTTCGCATGCTGAGGACTGCGGTCGAACAGAATTATTGCGCTTATTCCAACCTTCTGTCCGATCCCTTGCTGACTAAACTGCGCAGTGACCGCAGGTTTGATGAACTCCTCACCGCGGCGCACGACTGCCAATTGGCGGTACAGAACGCGCCTCCCGCACCCCTTGCTCCAGCTCCCAATCCCAAATAAGGTCCAATAGGGTACGATGAGTGCACGCTGTGCGGCTAACTCTTTGCCTCCCGCACAGTCTCATTAGGAACGGATTACCAGGAAAAATTTTGCTTCCCATCCCCGCGCAGAACAATCCCATAGAAGAAGAGATGATAGTCAACAAAACTGGCCGCCGCAAACGGCGGAAGCGAGCCTGCGCTCGACGCGGCTTTGCGCGGGCCTTGGGCTTCGGGTTGCTCCTTTGCCTACCGGCGGTGGCTGAAGCCCCGTCAAGGGCCTACGATCCTTACCGTCCATTGCCGCAAGACAGCGGCGCCGCAGGGCTGAAACAGATGCTGCTCCGCTTGCAGACAACTGCCCGCCTGATGCAGACCGTAGCCCACCCTGATGATGAAGACGGCGGCATGCTTACGCTCGAATCGCGCGGTGAAGGTGCTTCGGTCCTTCTGATGACCCTGACTCGCGGCGAGGGCGGACAAAACAAGACGGGAAGCAATTTGTTCGACGTCCTGGGTGTGGTGCGCACGCTCGAGCAGTTGGTTTCCGATCGTTATTACGGAGTGGAGCAGAGATTCAGCCGGGTAGCGGATTTCGGGTACTCAAAAACCGCCGAAGAAACCTTCCAGAAGTGGCAGGGACATGACATCGCATTGGGCGACATGGTGCGCGTGATTCGGACGTTCCGGCCCGACGTTCTCGTGGCCCGATTTTCCGGCACGGAACGGGACGGGCATGGGCATCATCAGGCTTCGGCGATTCTCACAAAAGAGGCGTTTCGAGCGGCCGCCGATCCGAGTCGCTTTCCTGAGCAGATCAAAGAAGGCTTGCAACCGTGGCAGCCGAAGAAGTCGTACATCGGAAACGTCTGTGGATTCGGAGCGCTGACTTGCCCCTCGGAAAACTACACGTTGAAGTTGGCCACAGGCCAATTCAATCCAGCTCTCGGGATGACGTACGTCCAGTTCGCCATAGAAGGCCTGAAGCACGAGCTTTCGCAAGGATTGGGTGCCATTTCCGTCGATGCCGGGCCGCGTTTCGCGTTTTACAAGCTGGTGGATTCAGTGCTGCCCCCGACGACGGACAAAGATGGTCATGAGAAGGATTTCTGGGACGGAATTGATACGAGTTTGCTGGGGTTAGCATCACGATTGGGCGAGGACGAGAAGAAAGTGCCGTGGTTGCGGCTGGGTCTGCTGGAAATGCAAGAGCACATCAAGAAAGCGGACGCGGCGGCCGATTCTGCGCTCGCGACGCCGTCCCTTCTTTCCGGTCTGGAGGTGACGCAGCAACTGATTCAACGTATCGAGACGTCAACCCTCCCCAGCCCGGCTAAAGACGATCTGCTTGTCGAATTGAAAACCAAGCAGGAACAGTTTGAAAAAGCCGCCGATCTCGCCTCGGGCGCTGAGTTACAGGTGACCGTGAATGCCCCTGCCGGCGCCGGTGCTGATGAGGCGTTTGTGGCCGTCCCGGGGCAGAGTTTCGAATTGACAGCGCGTTTTTCAAGCTCAGCAAAAACCGACCTGAAGAAAATCGAATTGGACCTGCCGCCTGGCTGGACGTCCAAGGTAGTTCGCCTTCATGCCGGTTCTCCACAAGCGAATTCCGCCGAGACTTTTCGAGTCACAGTTCCTGTCAATGCGAAATACACGCGTCCCTACTGGCATCGCGACAATCCGGAGGTCGACAGCGTCAATACGATTGATGATCCCCAGGACGCGCTGCTTCCGTTTTCTCCGCCTCCTGTCCAGGCCCACGCGGTCTACGACTTGGATGGAAAACTCGGAGTGGCGCGCGCAGTCGCAATGGTGAAATACAACGATCCGGCGGTGGGGCAAGTGGAACGGCCTCTCGTCGTTGCACCCGCGTTCTCCATCATGCTGGAACCGGGCACCCAGACCATTCGCATGGCGGGCGATCCCGGTTGTGACGTGAAGGTCGGTGTGAGCTACAACCTTTCTGTGCCGACAAAAGGGAGGTTGCGCTTGCAGGCTCCCCTCAACTGGCGCGTGGAGCCGGCGGAATTGCCGGTGGAACTTCACCAGCGGGGAGAAAAGCGCGATTTTCAGTTCAAAGTGTTTCCCGCCAGCTTGAAAGAAGGGCGAGCCGAGATTCGTGCGGTCTTGAGTGCAGGAGGGAAGGACTACAGCGAAGGCTACAGTCTGGTAACGCGCGCAGATCTGGCCAGCGCGTATTACTATCAGCCCGCGATCCAGCGAGTGAGCGTTGTGGACGTGAACGTCCCGCGGGGTCTGAAAATCGGTTACATCATGGGTGCGGGTGACGACATTCCCACCGTGCTCCAGCAGATTGGAATGGACGTAACGCTGATTCCCGCGGAAAAGATCGCCAACGAAGACCTGGGCCGCTATGGAACGATCGTTCTCGGCATCCGCGCCTACGATACGCAGAAAGACCTCATCGCCAACAACAAAAAGTTGCTCGATTATGTGTCTGCCGGCGGCACCCTCCTCGTGCAGTACAACACTGGCGTCAGCGATTTCAATGGCGGACACCTCACGCCTTATCCCGCTCAACTCGCGCGCGGCCGAGTCTCAGTGGAAGACGCACCAGTAGAAATTCTCGCTCCGCAAGATGGCGCGTTCCACTATCCGAATCAGATCACGCAGAAAGACTTCGAGGGATGGGTGCAGGAACGTGGCCTGTATTTCATGGATCAATGGGACAGTAACTTCAAACCTCTGCTGGCGTCTCATGATCCCGGGGAACAGCCCTTGAAAGGCGGTCTGTTGAAAACGCAATACGGAAAGGGCATCTACATTTACACCGGCTACGCATTTTTCCGGCAGTTGCCGGCCGGAGTGCCGGGAGCGATCCGGCTGTACGTGAACTTGCTGAGCGCGGGGCATGAGAAATAGCCATTAGTCGTTGGTCATTCCTCGTTAGTAGTTGGCCTGGCGCTCCGCCGTCCGTTGGTTTCCAGAATTCTGTTTTTTCACTGAGTTAAGAGCACGATCCGTCAATGAATCTCATGGCCCGTGCCAACGACCAACGACCAACGACCAACGACTCGACACACCTGATCCGCGGCATCGGACTGGGCAGCGCCACCGCGCTGAACATGATCGACATGATCGGCGTGGGGCCGTTCATCACCATCCCGCTGATCGTGGGCGCGATGGGCGGTCCGCAAGCCATGCTGGGATGGGTTGCGGGAGCCTTGCTGGCAACCTGCGACGGATTGGTCACCGCTGAATTGAGTTCGGCGCTGCCCGGTTCCGGTGGGACCTACCACTTTCTCAGTCAAATCTATGGCCCCAATCGCCTGGGGCGGCTGATTTCTTTTCTCTTCATCTGGCAGCTTTCTTTCAGCGCTCCGCTCTCGATCGCGTCGGGGTCGATCGGATTGGCGGGCTACGCCTCGTATTTCTTCCCCAACCTTGAGCATCAATATGCCGCGCGAGAATGGGCAGCGCATATTCCCCTTCTCGGCGAGCTGCAGGTTCGGTGGATAGTCTCTGGAGCGACCTTTGTGGCCATCGGCATGGTGCTGCTGGCAACGGTGCTTCTCTATCGCCGGATTACCAGTATCGGCTGGATGTCGAAGCTTTTACTGGTCGGTGTGCTCAGCACGATGGCCTGGATTATCGTTTCCGGATTCAGCCATTTTCACACTTCCCTGGCATTCAACTTTCCGCCCGATGCTTTCCATTTATCGCACGCATTTTTTCTTGGCCTGGGCTCGGCGATGCTGGTTGCCTCGTATGATTATTGGGGCTACTACAATATTTGTTATCTGGGCGATGAGGTCAAAAACCCGACCACAAACATCCCCCGCGCCATGCTGCTATCCATTCTGCTGGTGGCTTGTCTATACATAGCGATGAATGTCAGCATCCTGGGAGTGCTGCCCTGGCAGGAAATCACGCAGCCCGGGCGGTCGAACAGCGGGCTGTACGTAATTTCTATTTTTATGCAAAGAATTTACGGGACATGGGCGGCCAAGCTGGCTGCCGGGCTGGTCATGTGGGCGGCCTTTGCTTCGGTATTTTCTCTGATGCTCGGTTATTCACGCGTTCCCTACGCGGCCGCGCTCGACGGCAACTATTTTCGCGTGTTCGCGCGGGTTCATCCGCGGTTGCATTTCCCGCACGTTTCGCTGCTGGCGTTGGGATGCGTCGCAGTACCGTTCTGCTTCCTGTCTCTGAAGGATGTGATCGCTGCGCTGGTGGTGATTCGAATCTTCCTTCAATTCCTGGTCCAGGCGGTGGGCTCGATTGTGCTGCGCATCCGCCGTCCAGATCTGCCTCGCCCATTTCGCATGTGGCTTTATCCCCTTCCTGCGCTTCTGGCGAGTGCTGGCTTTCTGTTCATTCTGTTTTGGCGTCCCAACTTCCAAAAAGAGATTCGCTATGCCGTGGTGATCCTGGCTGTCGGATTGGCGATTTATTTTATTCGCGCCTGGCGCCATCGGGAGTGGCCGTTTGGTGAAGGCATTCCCGCCGCAGTGGTTGAGGTTTCGAGCCGATAGGTATGTCTGTGAGCGTCAATTCGTCGGCCCCGGAAAATGTGACTTCCATCGATCGCGCATCGGCCTGGGCTCCGCTCGGCGAACCACTCTTCCGATCGCTCTGGATCGCGGCGGTCATCTCCTATACCGGCACCTGGATGCAGAACGTGGGCGCGGGCTGGCTGATGACCCAGCTCACCATGTCGCCCTTAATGGTTGGCTTGGTGCAGGCTGCCATGACAGTTCCGGTGTTTCTGGTGATCCTGCCCGCAGGCGCGTTGGCCGACTTGGTGGACCGCCGCCGGTTTCTGCTGCTCACGCAAGGCTGGATGGTGCTGGCCTCCGCTGCGCTGGGCATTCTGACTCTGACCGGTCACATCTCTCCCTGGATTCTTTTGCTTTTCACGTTTCTTCTCGGATTGGGCGCGGTGATGAATGACCCAGCGTGGCAGGCCATTACGCCGGAGGTAGTTTCTCCCGGATTGCATGCGCCGGCAGTCGCGCTGAACTCTGTGGGTTTCAATGTCGCCCGCGCGGTGGGTCCGGCACTCGGGGGCATGGTGATTGCGGCCACCAGTTCCGGAGTCGCGTTTCTGCTGAACGCGGCGTCGTTCTTTGGCGTGATCTTTTTCCTCTATCGCTGGAAGCGTCCGCATGTGGAGCATGTGGAAACCGGGCGCGTGCGAGACGCACTGTGGGCCGGCTTTCGTTACGTGCGCAGTGCTCCGCTAGTGCGCTCAGTGCTGATTCGCACCGGAGCCTTCAGCCTGGCGGCAAGTTCGCTGCTTGCGCTGTTGCCGATTCTCGCCCGGCCTTACGGAGCTCCAGGCTATGGCCTTCTGCTGGGGTCATTCGGCCTCGGTGCACTCGCCGGGGCGGCGGTGCTTCCGAGATTGCGGAGCCGGTTATCGGTCGACGGCACTGTATGTTTTGCCATTGTGTTGTTCGCCGTCATGACATTCGCTGCCGGCCGCGTGCAAACTTTCGGCTGGCTCGCTCTGGTATTGTTTACCAGCGGAACGGCATGGATCGGAATCCTGGCGTGTTTGAACGTGGCCGCGCAGACCATGTCGCCGGCCTGGCTGCGGGCCCGGACTTTGTCGATGTACCTGCTTGTGCTGCAAGGCGGAATGGCCATCGGCAGCGCCGCATGGGGTGCGCTGGCCACAAGGTTCGGTATCCCCTCGGCGCTTCTGGGCGCAGCATTGACATTGGTAGCCGGACTGTTCACCGTCCCGCGCTACCGGCTCACGGGAAAGCAATTAGAACTCACGCCATCAGTTGTGCGCGATTAGAAGAGATCTGCGTCAAATTATTTCTATTCTCAAGGAGGCTCCATGAAAGGCATCGTTTCTCTCTGTGTCTGTTTGTTCGGGCTCGGCTTCGGCACGGTCGCTTTTGCCCAGTCCACGAAGGCGGCGGAAGCTCGCACCGTTGCCGGTGAGCTGGATCGCGCGGTTGCCGGCGTGGAAAAAGAGTTTGTCTCCGCCGCCGAAGCTATGCCAGAAGACAAATTCTCGTTTGTTCCTACCAACGGCGACTTTAAGGGTGTGCGCGCCTTCGACCAGCAGGTCAAGCACGTGGCAGCGGTGAACTACATGGTCGCCGCTGCGATCCTGGGAGAAAAGCCCCCGGTCGATACGGGCGGCGAAAATGGCCCGGATTCAGTGAAAACCAAGGCCCAGAGTGTTCAGTTTCTCAAGGATTCTTTTGCCTACGCCCACAAAGCCGTTCTCACCATCGATCAGGCCAATCTTGTGGCCACAATCAAGAGTCCATTCGGGTCTGGAACTAGTACCCGGCTGGCCATGGCCGTCATCATTCCAGCCCACTGCTTCGATCATTATGGACAGGTGGTGGAATACCTGCGTATGAACGGGATTGTCCCGCCAGCCAGCCGGTAAGGGAGGAACGATTGTCAATCTCGTCATGCTGAGCGGAGCGAGGGGATCCGCTAAGCGGATCCCCCCGCAAGCCCGGCCCTCCCGCCGGAGATGTGCCTTAGCCGTGGGTCCTGCTCCTAGCCCCCGCTGTGCCCGGCAAATTCGTTCATCGACGTCGCCAGTTCTTCAGACTGCTGGTTGAGCACTTGGGAAACCTCTTTCAGTTCGCCAATCCTCTGGCTCAGGGATGCGACCAGTTTGGCGGTCAGGTCGGCGGTGCCGCGGACGGCGGTGACTTCCTTGCTGATTTCTCCGGTTGCACTGGCCGTTTGTTCGGAAAGCTTTTTGACTTCTGAAGCTACCACCGCGAATCCACGGCCCGCGGCGCCGGCGCGTGCCCCTTCGATGGTTGCGTTCAAGGCGAGCAAGTTGGTGCGGTAGGCGATGTCGGAGATGAGGTCCACAACCCCTCCGATCCTCTGCGAGGCATCCTTGAGCGCGGCCACTGCCTGGTGCAAATTTTGTTGCTTCGAGGGCACGGTCTTCTCCGCCTTGTTCTCCGCCGCTCGCCCCGCCCCGTTGCCTGATCCTTGGGCCATCTCACTCAACGCTGTGGCCGTAGTGTCCATGCGGTTAGCGGTTGAAGAGAGACCTTTCACCACGCTTTGCACGCGTTCCGAGAGCGTTCGCCGGGATTCTTCCACCTTGGTGAGTTCGGCCGCGTCTTCGGCAAGTTGTTGCGTGGTGTGGTTGATCTGTTCGGCCGCGCCGCGGAACGATCCCCGCATGCCGCGGAGCAACACCTTGCGGTAGAACTTTTTGTCGGCCGCGTGTTCGAGCGCGCTC
Organism: uncultured Acidobacteriota bacterium; assembly: GCA_963759395.1. GTDB lineage: Bacteria > Acidobacteriota > Terriglobia > Terriglobales > Acidobacteriaceae > CAVWZH01. The sequence goes on from CAVWZH010000013.1 coordinate 373,985, forward strand.
CCCGATTCGCGGAGCAAAGCGTCGGTCATGTCGAGGAGATGGTTGATTGACAAAACGGCGCGGGCCAGGTCGGGCGACTGCGGGCAGTGCAGCAACCTTGGTTCCAGGTTGCCGTGCGCGGCTTGCTCACAAATATCGGCGATTTGCCGTACCCAGTCACCGTGCAAGGCAAGTTCGCTGCTCATGATTTCAATATCAGATTTGCAGGCCTCGGGGTCAGGAGCGTTGCGGCTGCGCATGCTCGCCACAGACTCTGAATTAGATCCCGAGGGTGTGTTCTGCATAGCTCGTCTCCGGCTTACACCGAGAATATGAACTCGTCGTAGGCCATATTTTTCTCTGCCACCATGCGCAACAGCATCTGAGTGGCAGCTTCCATGCCTTGACGCCAGTCGCTGTGCCGCGTTTCCTCGGTCTTCAGTTTGGCGTAGATTCCCTCGAACAGATCCACTTGATGGCGATCGGGCAGCCGCCGGTTCGAATGGAACCCGACGATCCGGTGAGCATTGTCGAAGGTCGGGGTTACGTGGGCGAATACCCAATAGTAGTCGCCGTTCTTGCACATGTTCTTTACATAGGCGAAGATTTCGCGGCCCTGGCCCAGCACGTCCCACAGCAGTTTGAATACGCACTGCGGCATATCCGGGTGGCGGATAATGTTGTGGGGCTGGCCTAATAGCTCTTCTTCGCTGTAGCCGGAGACCTCGAGAAAAGTCTTATTGGCGTAGGTGATGATGCCCTTGAGGTCGGTTTTGCTGACAATGATGTCGTCTTCCCTGAAGGTCTGTTCGCTCCGGGTTGGCTGGACGGTGAACTGCTTCACGGCTTCCCCTGAAACGCCTATCGGCGTTGGGGTAAGCGAACTTTAGTTGCCCGCAGCCGGCGGAAGGGTCTTGCCCTGCCGGGAGGGGCTCCCAATCTTGTCAAGCCCCCTCGTCTGCCCAATTCCCTCTAACCTCTTCATCTCACGGGGATAGTAGTTAGTACATCCGTGTCCCATTTACCCTTTGCCACATGCTATTCTATAAGTATAGAGTAAAAAACAAGGCATAGCCCAAAGCTGTGCCATTCTTATTTGGGGCAGAGGAGGATTCCTCGGCCTCACAGCCCTCACCTAAAACCGTTTCACACCAACGAGAAAATTGAAAAACATGGAAGAGGACTCGCGAGACTCACGCCGGCAAGCCCGCGCGCCTGCACCGCGCAAACTGCCACGCAAGAATACCAAGCGCACCGGAGAACTCTCCGAAGCTGCTTTTCTGCACAAGGCCCAAAGCCTGGGCTTCAAAGTCTGCAAGCCCTGGGGCGACAGCGAACGCTACGACTTTATTCTGGATAACGGCGAGCGTCTCTGGCGAGTCCAAGTCAAGTGCACGGAGCACCAGCGGGCGCGGGGTTACGACATCCAGTCGATCTACGTGAACCCCAAGGGTGACAAAACCCTTTACACTTCGGCTGAGATCGACGTCCTCATTGCCCATGTTGTGCCCGTCGATGTCTGGTATGTCGTCCCGATAGAAACGATCGTTTTCTCCAAAAGCCTCCGCCTCTATCCAGACGCGTCCTGCCCCCGCGCCCGCTTCGAACAATTTCGTGAAGCCTGGCATCTGCTCAAACCCAAAGACGGATCCCCGAAAACGAACGCAAAGAGGACCAATGAGCTACCACGTTGATGCCAACCTCGCCATCGCTCCCCATACGCCCGATGCCAATTTCCAACTCGAGGGAGTTGTGGTTTGCGACCATTATCACGACTTCCTGCGCTGCACCCTGCCTCAGAATAAATTTCATTTTGACCGGATCGTGGTCGTTACCTCGCCCGAAGACTGCGAGACACAGCGAATCTGCGAGTTTTATCACGTGGAATGCGTGCTCACTGACACGCTGCGTTCGCGCTGGAAAGAATTTCGTAAAGGAGCGGGCATCAATGCCGGGCTGGCCAAATTAGCCAAGGCCGACTGGGTGGTGCACATGGACGCCGACATCTGGCTGCCGCCCCTCACTCGCAAGCTACTGGCCAACGCCAACCTCGCCAAGCGCATGATCTACGGCATCGACCGCTTCATCGTGAAGGGCTACCGCTTGTGGGACGGCTTTCTCGAAATGCCCAAACTGCAGCACGAATGCAATGCCTACGTGCACTTGAACAATTCGTTTCCTTTGGGCGAACGCATCATGCAGGACTACGCCGGCGGTTATGTGCCCATCGGTTTCTTCCAGATGTGGAACCCCAAAGTTTCTGGAATCCAGAAATATCCTGAGGGCCACACCACCGCTGGCCGCGAAGACACGCTGTTTCCGCAGCAGTGGCCTCGTGGCCTGCGCGGGTTCATCCCCGAAGTTGTGGCTTATCACCTGGAGAGCACCGACTCTGGCTTCGGAACCAATTGGGCCGGGAGAAAAACCTTGCCCTTCACGTTGGATGAAAAGAAGCCGGGACAGCAGTGACGACGTTTAGGGTGTAATGCCGTTCAGATGAGGATGACACTGCTATTTGTTCGCAGGGGCACTCTCGGTGCGATGCCGCGTCATAATCACCAAAGCGACTTCTTTGCCGGAAACATCCTTCAGGTAAATACGGTGCTTGTGTTTGCCCACACGCATCTCCACCGGTTTGCCCACCACCCAGTTGCTGGGCAGGTAATCGCTGGCGTGCTGATATTTCCCGACGTACACCATATCGCCAACCTGGACCGTGACTTCGTAAGTTGCTGCGGTCGGCGGAGGAGCAGCGTCGGTCGCTTTATGCACCGTGCTCTGTGTGACGTGCGGCTGAATGTCGAGAATGGTGCCTTGCTGATAGGTTACGGTCTGCGCTCCACAGACAATCGTGAACGCTAGGATTGGGAGAACCAGATGGATTCTCATGGTAGTTTCCTGCGGTTCGCGCCGCGCTGCTTGGCTGTTCATGGTGGCGATTTCAGAATTGTACGCCGATTTCCGGAGTCGAAGGGTAGACAAGCCATCCAATCGCTCGTTTGGGCCAGCATTGGGTCGCGGTACAATCGTGCAAAGTCCCATGGACATCAAGCAGACCTTCAGCAAATTCCTCTACTGCATCGAGCCCAAGCCCGAAGGCGGATTCATCGCGCGGTGCAAAGATCCCAGCGTTCCCCCAATTGAAGCCGCCACCCGCGAGGAGATCAACCAGAAAGTCCAGGAGAGTATGGCTGCCAATCTCGCCGGGCAATTCCCCGGCCTCAAACTTCCGCTCGATAATAAGGACGTCAAGCTCTCCTACCACATCGACGCCAAGCCCGGCGGCGGATACATCGTTCACCACGGCGACCCGGCGCATGAGCCGATTGAAGGTTCCACTCGGGAAAAAGTCGAAAGCGCCATCGAGTCCAAACTCTTTTCCCGTTTGATGGAGAAGCTCCCGCCCGAGCTATCTCAACAACTCACCAGCCAGCTCAACGCGGAGGCGTCGAAGTAGTCGTGAAGCGGAACGCGGGTTTTGGCTTCTCTCGCGCCGGCTCGTCCACTTCTGCGCCCGATCCGAGGACGGCTCTCCCACAATCCATGCTCATTAACAACTCTCCGATCAAACTTGGGCGCGATAGGAGCGGCGCTATCTTCCGTTTCCTCTGGGTGTTGCTCCTCGTCGCCTCGGTTTTGTACTTCTTTCTCCACCGCCGCTGAGGCCAATCTGTCCTCTTGAGCTCCCTTTCCCCATTGTCATCTTGAGCGAAGCGATGGGATTGGCTTGGCCAATCCCATCACGGAGTCGAAAGATCCCTTGTTTGCCCACCCCGCCAAGAGCCTGACGAGGAGTTCTCTGCAGTCCTCCGTCCATCAAATCAACAATAGATTCAGCAACTTAGCGCCATCCGATGCGCCATCCCCCCGCTAAACCTCCATTTTTCCCCGTTCAGCGGAATGTCCGTGTGCTTAGCTTTGTGCATCAATAACATAGCTTGGAGTCAATCCACCAAACGGGTAAGCTAACCGGCATTCCCAGGGTGCAAATGGTCGTCGGCAAGTCGTCGTTGGTCGTTCGTCGTTGGCAAAACCAAATCTTCGCGGTTCAAAGACTTGGATTTTCCAGACAAACGGCTAACGACAAAGGGCGAACGACCAACGACGAGAAGCCGCAAGCCAGGAGCTAAAAGCTAATGCACAAGCCAGTCAAGTATGTGGAGAAAGCCGTTACCGTTGCCGCCAAAGGCGTATGGGCGGTATTCGAACGCGCCAATCGAATCAAGCCGGGTGCTCCTCCCACGCCCAAGTGGTCCGACAAGCCGCTGCTCAAGTCGTACGAGAAGTCGAAGCCGCCGCTGGGCTGGCCGCGCGCCACTGACTCGCTGTGCCCGAAGTGTGTCCCGGAAATTCGCCAGCAGATTCTTGACGGCCACTTGCCCCACGAAGTTCTGATGAACGAGAAAGTCGGCGAGATCAAGGCCACCATCATCGAGCGCGACGGCAAGATCATGATGGTGAAGCAGTGCCCCAAGCACGGCACCTTCGAAGATGTGATGTCGATTGATACCGAGTTCTCGCAGCACTTGGAAGAGGTTTTCCCCGGCCGCGACATTCGCGCCCACAGCGATGAAAAGCTGCACCACCACGGATCTTCGACAGTGAAATATGGTCGCGGCTCGGTGCTCACCATCGACCTGACCAACCGCTGCAACATGATGTGCGATCCCTGCTTTATGGACGCGAACCAGGTGGGCTTCGTCCATGAATTGACGTGGGAAGAAATCAAGACCATGCTCGACAACGCCATCACCATCAAGCCGCGCCGCCAGATGAGTGTGCAGTTCTCCGGCGGCGAGCCCACGTTGTCTCCATATTTCTTGGACGCGGTCCGCTACGCCCGCAAAGTGGGATACAACTCGGTGCAGGCCGCGACCAACGGAATTGAATTTGCCAAAAGCTTTGAGTTCGCGCAGCAGGCCGCAGAAGCCGGCATGCGTTATGCCTATCTGCAATTCGATGGCATCGGCAACGCCGCCAACGCGCACCGCAAAGTCGGCAACCTGTTCGACGTAAAACTCAAAGCTATCGACAATCTGCATCGCGCCGGCGTCGAAATCGTTCCCGTTGTCACGATCGTGAACGGAATTAACAACGAGCAGGTGGGAAAGATCATTCAGTTCGCACTCGACAATCCGAAGAAAATCGGGTTCCTTAGCTTCCAGCCGGTGAGCTTCACCGGCCGCGACGAAGCCGTCACCGACGAGCGCCGCATCGCGCAGCGTTACACGCTCTCGCATCTAGCACACGACGTGAAAAATCAGACCGGCCTGGGCGAGCCCGCCCGTGACTGGTTCCCCATCAGCTTCATGTCAACCTTCAGCGATTGGGCCGACCTGATGCACGTCGAAGATAAGAACAACGACTGGGGCCAACTCTCATGCTCATGCCATCCCAATTGCGGGACGGGCATGGCAATCATGATTGACAAAGAAACCAAGGAAGCCGTACCGGTGACGGCGTTTCTCCACGGCGATCAGCTGGCAAAAGATATTGCCAAGGTGAATGACGCGGCGCGCGGAAAATTCCTCACCATTTTCGGCATGGCGCTGTGTTTGATGAAGAACTACGATCCGTTCAAGTCGCCGACGCACTTCAAGTTGATGGACCTGCTGAAGAAGTTCGACAAGAACTTTAATGCGACCGGCAAGAATTACGGCAAAGTCGGTCCCGAGCGCACGATTGACGACGTGATGAAACGGCGGCAGGATCGCTGGAATTTCCTGTTTGTTGCCGGCATGTGGTTCCAGGACCTGTTCAACTACGATTTCCGGCGGACGGAGCAGTGCATCATTCCTTACGCCACGCAGGAAGGGGAAATTTCCTTCTGCGCGTACAACACGGGCGTGGGCTGGCGGAACATCATTGAGAAGATGCATATGACGGCCACGCTCACCAAGTGGTACGAAGAGCATGGACGGCATGAGATTTTTGCCGGCGGCAAAAATGTGAAAATGGAAGCCGCGGAGCACACTCTTGTGCTGCGCGACGGGATCGTAACCGAAGAAGAGCAGCACGATCTCGACAAGCTGGGCATCGCCAAGAACTCGGGAGAAGAGAAGAAGCGGGCGCGGGATGCACGGCAGAAGGCCAATCTGCAGTCCGGTGATAACGGAACGCCTCGCGGTCCTCAGAAAAACGACGCCGCTTACGATGCCCGCATGGCGGCGCTCTATCGCGAAGTGGTGCTGAAAGAGAAGCCGGCCGTGGCCGAGAATGGATTCATTCCGCTAGGCGCGCTGGCGACAGCCAAGAATGGCAACGGCGCGCACGCGGCGAAGCCGGAAGTCGCGGAGCCGGTGGCGGGAGATTAAATCAGCTCTTGGCTATTAGCCTTTGGCTGTTAGCTTAAAGCCAAGTCAAACCCAGGGCCGCCTCCAGGCGGCCCGAAGTGTTTTGTCAGACATGGATTCCGCAGCGAGCCCCCACGCTAACTCTATAGCCGGGCGTGACCTAACCGACCGGAGTGGAGGATACCCAGCTCGCGCAACGTGCTGACGAGTTCTTCACCGGCGTCGGAGTCTTTCTTGAAGAAGACGCCGGGCTGGCCGAGAGGTGCGGCGACCTGGATCCACTCTCCACTTTTTGCGTCATAACTGCTGCCGCTCCAGAGATGCACCCACTCTCCTTTAGGCAAGTAAACACGCACCGATGTCGCGCCTTTGTCCAGAACGGGCGCTATCAGGAAGTCTCGTCCTAGCAGGTACTGGTAACGAAGCGTATATACGGTTGTGTCGTCTGGATAATGGAGAAACAGGTGGCGCACGACTGGATAACCAAGCTTCGAGGCCTCATCGACCAGCCTTTTGCGATAAAACCCCAGCGCTTTGTAGATAAGACCGAACCGTGCGAGGTGAGAAAGTGTCTCGGCATCGGTGTCGACCTGCGCGCTGATGGAAGGAATAAGACCCTCATGCGTACGAAACAACGCAGTAAACGCGTTGAGCTCCATCCAGCGCACGAGCAGTTCTTTGGAACGGGCAATCACCGGGTATCCCTTGATCTCTGCGGCTACGAAACCGCCCGTGTCGCTGTGCAAAATGCTGAAACCAGATAGGCCGCCTGAGAGTAGTCCCACAACCGCGGTCTTGATGCCGTCGTATTCATCCCAGGTTTGTAGCTGGTCACCTAACCACCCGGCAGTCGAGTATCCAGGACTCTTTGAGAAACCGGACCGATTCCAGAACAGAAAGCTCTCACCCTTGCCGGTCTCGTCGATAACCTCACGCTGCACCTGGGCCCAAGCCTCCGGGTAGTGGTTGTGCCAGAAATAAGGATCGGCGCCAGGAGAGAGGGCGGCGTTGAAAGGCAGCGCCTCGCCGAAGTCACCCATCCATCCCGATGCTTTGGCTTTGCCGATCATCTCCTGCCGGATGATTTGTTTTATCCAGATGCGCGCATCGGGGTTGCTCAAATCGATCATGCCGGCGCGAATTGAGGAGTTGATGTAAGTGAAAATCGTTCCGTCCTGCAGTTTAACGAGATATCCCTTGTTGAGGGCTTCCTGATACAGATCGAGTGGGCAATCTTGCGGGTTTGCAGAAGCGCAGGTTACAGGCACAAGAAACGGGTTGATGTAAATGAAGATGCGGGCGTTCATCTGGGCCAGCTTGGCCACGATTTGGTCCCAATCGGGATACAGCTGGGAGCTTAGCTGCCAGTTCCACAGCACTTGTCGGCCAGCTTCCGTTGTCTTTATTCCCGACCAGTCCTGAATCCACAAACCCACAAGTGGGACCTTTGCGTCGATAAGCCTGGTAAGGAGGGTGTTGACTGGTTCGCTGCCGCCTTCCGTCGCAACTATCACACCTTCATGCGCCCATGCGGGCAGGGCGCGCACGCGGCCGGAGTAGGACGTATATTCCTCGATGAGGTCAAGCGGAGCGTGGCCGAAAATAATTCGCCCGGTCATGGTTCCAGAAAACAATTTGACGGCCACGTAATCTGAGGCGCGCATGTCAAAGACGCTATATTCCTTGTTTTCGAGAAACAGCGAGCGAAGCTGGCTGGTTATATATTGCGGGACTGGCGCCTCTGTGATGTAGGGATTCCCGCCGGCTCCGTCATATAACAAATCGACAAGCTGCGTGACAATCGGCAAGCCGCGCCCAATTCCGTGCTCCTGAACGATGATGGGAATGACGTTGCCTTTTTGGTTGAAATAAGTGAGCTGCTGGCCAAACCCGAAGAAAGCTTCGTCAGCAGAGGAGGCGTAGTTTAGAAAAACCCGGTTGTACTGATTGGCGGTATCGCCTTGCGCCTCGATAAGGAACTGCAGCTGGTTTCGGGAGACCGCACGGAAAGCAACGCGGAAACCGATTGTCGACTCTGAAGTAGCCAATGTGCCGTAGAGGGTGACGCTCGACGCGTCCACTACCTGCACGGAGTCGATGCTGCGGAACCCATACCGGGACGAAATAGTGTCTGTGACGTCGAAGGAGCCGAGCGGGTTCCCGTGCTCGCGGAAAACGGCGCTGCCAATGGCGATCTCAAGAAATGGCTGGCTTGTTATTGACGTCCAAAGAGAACGGTTGGGCGATTCCACGTGTCGCACACCAATCTGGGTCTTCGACACGTCTACGAGGAAATTGCCAACGGGAAATGTACCCGGTAGAGGGGAAGAGGTGGCCGCTGCGTCAGGCGAAGCTGCCCGGCTTCGGCTTTGCTCCTGGGGCGCAGTTTCTCCGCGAAAATGCAGCGGAGACCCGAGGGCCATTGCTCCAACCGCACCTGTAATTGCTTTTATAGCGGTTCGCCGGGACAACTCGCTGGTCGATGACACAGAGGAGTCATCAGGAAAGGCACGCGATTCCTCGTCGCTCTTCGACATGAGCGCGCATTATGGCATGCGATTGGAAATGTTGTCGAACTCCAAGTCTCCTAAAATCCGCGTCGCGGTTGTCGATGGCGGGGAACAACCTTTTTCTCAAAACGAGAAGCAATCGATAAGGCGAACAAATCACGTCACTTCATATACTATTGTACGTACATAATAACATTGACAAAGTGTTCCGGCCGGAACACTTGTGCAAATCTGCATAATGTTCCGCACGGAACATTTCGCGCAACACCAGGTCTTGAGGTGGCGAGCCCGCGCGGGCGAGTCGCCCGCGACCACACGTTCAGCTTGGATCATTCTTTCTTGCGCGCCTCGGCTTCCGCCAGCCAGCCACGGCGTAACTTTTCCAGAGGGATGCTGGAGAGATAAGGCTTGATATCGAGAATGGGCGTGCCGTCGAGCATGTCCACACCTCGAACATGCAGTAGGGGACCTTCGCGGCGAAGCAGTTCGACAATCGTCAGGCCAATGGGGTTGGGGCGCCGCGGCGAGCGAGTGGCGAAGACTCCGTGGGGGCGATTGTCGCTGGGTGGTGTGCCGAGCAGGTCGAAACCAGGTGAGCGATCGAATTCCCAGATGACGATGAGGTGAGAGAATCCCTCGATGTCGGTGAGGCCGAGCTCAAATTCAGGCAGGATTTTGAGCGCGCCTTCCGCTTCATGTTTCGCGCCCAAGCCTTTTGGAATCTCGGTGGTGTTTTTGTAGAGGCTGCTCACAAATCCAATGGGTCGCGGCGTGAACATAAAAAGACTCCCATAACATCTTACGGGAATAAGTTGGGCGAAGCGCGGTCGGCTACGCGGGCGAGTCGCCCGCGAACACGCGAACATCCCGCAAGCAAAGCTTGGACGGGCCACCCTCACACTAGAAGAGAGCTCACGCCGCGGGCGGCTGAACTTCCTGCAGGCGGCGTTCGAGGAAGCGGCGCTCACTGTCGTTAGTGACCAGCGCGAGGGCTCGCATGTAACTCTGGGCTGCTTCTTCGCGGGATCCTAAACGCCGCAGCAGATCGGCGCGGGTGGCGTGGAGAAGGTGATAGCTCTCGAGGTCGCCGGCTGCGATGAGACCATCAATCAATGCGAGGGCTGGGTTGGGACCGTCGGCCATTGCGACTGCTACAGCTCGGTTCAATGACACGACCGGAGAGGGCTGCACGCGCTCGAGAAGATCGTAGAGGCGGACGATCTGAGGCCAGTCGGTATCTTCAGCGCGAGCTGCGCGGCAATGCACGGCGGCGATCGCCGCCTGCAGTGCAAATGGGCCGAAGCCACTGCGGAGAGCCTCTTCGACGAGGGGTAGCGCTTCGGCGATTTGCTGCTGGTTCCAGCGGCTGCGATCCTGCTCTTCAAGGATAATGAGATCGCCCGCTTCGTCCATGCGAGCGTCACGCCGCGCGTCGTGCAGGAGCATAAGGGCGACGAGGCCGGTGACTTCCGCGGGAGGCAGTGGCGAGATCAATGTCTTCACCAGACGCCCCAGGCGAATGGCCTCGGCGCAAAGATCCGTTCTGACGAGCGGCCCGCCGCGCGTGGATGCATAGCCTTCGTTAAAAACTAGATAGATAACCGTCAATACTGCGTCAAGCCGCGCCGGCATGTCTTTGGTCTCAGGTACGACATAGGGAATGCCGGCGTCACGAATCTTGCGCTTGGCACGTACCAGGCGCTGGGCCATCGTAGAGGAAGGCACAAGAAAAGCGCGTGCAATCTCATCGGTCTCGAGGCCACACAACGTGCGGAGGGTCAGCGCCACTTGAACTTCCGGCGCAAGAGCTGGGTGGCAGCAGGTAAAGATCAGGCGAAGACGATCGTCGGGAATTTCGGAGGTGTCGTAGTCCGGTTCGACGAAAGGTTCAAGCGCGGGTCCCTGTGACTCCAGTTTTTCCGCCAGATTCGTTTGGCGCCGAATCCGGTCGATAGCCTTGTGCCGAGCCGTCTGAATGATCCAGGCACGAGGGAACTCTGGGACGCCGGAGACCCGCCACTGGTCCACCGCGGCGGTAAATGCTTCCTGGGCAGCCTCTTCGGCCAGGTCGAAATCGCCGACCAGTCCGATCAGGGTAGCGACAATGCGACCCCAGTCGGAGCGGTACACTTCTTCGACGGCGGCCTGAGGGTCCAACGACACATCTTATTGTAAATATTTCTTTTGCGAGGTGTCGATTGGGGCGATTGCCGTTCGACTAACTGATGAAAGGCAAAGATATGAAATACATGTTGCTGATTTATATGGACGAAAAGGCCTTGAGCGAGGGCGAGCGGAGCCAATGCTACAAGGAGTCAACGGCGTATGCCCACGAGCTCAGTGCGAACGGCCAATTCCTGGCGACTGCGCCGCTGCATCCCACGTCAACCGCGACCAGTGTTCGCACGCGGGACGGCAAGCCGTTGGTCACCGACGGCCCGTTCGCGGAGACGCGCGAACAGCTCGGCGGGTTCTTCTTGGTGGACGCCAAGAATCTCGACGAAGCGATCAGCATTGCCTCAAAAATTCCGGCAGGCAAGTGGGGGACTGTGGAAATTCGGCCGGTGATTGAGGTTCCGGGTCTGCCCGAGAGTCCACGAAGGCAGTAAGAGAGGGAACCCATGTGCCCAGCATGCATTCAAAGCATTGTGCTCACGGTTGCGAGCGTGGGCTCAACGGGAGGGCTGACCGCTCTGTTGTGCAGGCGAGGCTTGCGCGGCAGGATTGGGATCGCGTCGTCGCAACATAAGTCGGCGCTTGTGAAAAAACTTCGGGCGAGCAACAACGTCCAAGAACACAGGGTGAAGGAGGGTGCCACATGGCAACGAGCACGATAATAGATCCGAAGGTGGTTTCCCGAGCAGAGTGGCTGGCCGCACGCAGGCAGCTGCTGGCGCGCGAGAAGGAGCTCACGAGAATGCGCGACGAACTGAGCCGGCAACGACGCGAGCTACCATGGGTCAGAGTCGAAAAATCTTATGTGTTCGACGGACCGAACGGTAAGGAAACGCTGGCTGACCTCTTCGACGGACGGAGCCAACTACTGGTCAAGCATTTCATGTTTGGCCCGGGTTGGAAGGAGGGCTGCGTGGGATGCTCGTTCGAGGTTGATCACATTGAAGGCGCACTGGTACACCTTCAGAATCACGACGTGACCTACGTTGCGGTGTCGCGGGCGCCGCTGGCGGAGATTGAAGCCTTTAAGAAGCGCATGGGCTGGCACTTTAAGTGGGTTTCGTCTTTTGGAAGCGACTTCAATTACGACTATCACGTTTCATTCTCGAAGACGGATCTGGCCAAGGGCAAGCTGTACTACAACTTCGAAATGTCGGACATCCAGATGGAGGAACTATCCGGCCGCAGCGTCTTCTACAAAGACGAAGCCGGGGGCGTTTTTCACACTTATTCCACGTACGGGCGCGGCGCGGAGGAATTGCTCGGCAGCTATGTGATTCTCGATCTCACGCCCAAAGGCCGCAACGAAACCGGCCCCAATTACACTTTGACCGATTGGGTTCGTCATCACGACCGGTACGGCGCCGCAGGTTTCGTCGACGGGACTGGACGGTATCATGCGGAGGAGAAATCGGACTCGTGCTGCCACGCGGTGGAACATCATTCATAAGCGTAAGGGAGAGAGACATGCAAAAACTCAGCACATGCCTGTGGTTCAACACGGAAGCAGAAGAGGCGATGAACTTTTACACCTCCATTTTCAAGAATTCCAAAAGGGGTAAGATCAGCCACTATGGCGAGGGGGCTCCTATGCCAAAAGGCACGGTGATGGTCGCTACCTTTGAAATCCTGGGTCACGAATTCATGGCATTGAATGGGGGTCCCCAGTTCAAGTTCAGCGAAGCCATCTCGCTGGTGGTGAACTGTGAGACGCAGAAAGAAGTGGATGAGTATTGGGAGAAACTTTCGGCGGGCGGAAGCGACATACAGTGCGGCTGGTTGAAAGACAAGTATGGCGTGTCGTGGCAGGTTGTTCCCACGATCTTAGCCGAGCTGATGTCTGGCAAGGATGCGGCCAAAACGCAAAGGGTGATGAAAGCCTTGATGAAGATGACCAAACTCGATATTCAGAAATTGAAGCAGGCGTACGAGGGGAAATAAATTTCCGTCGTTGTCGAAGCGGTGGCTGCTGGTTCGATTTGATGGCAGAAAGCAAATTGAATCTTTCGATTTTGAAACTTAAGGAGCACAGACAATGCGGTTCATGATGATGGTCAAAGCGAGCAAGGATTCCGAGGCCGGGAAATTGCCCGGCGAAGAGCTAATCGCTGCCATGGGGAGGTACAACGAGGAACTGATGAAGGCGGGAGTTCTGGTAGATCTGTCTGGACTTCAGTCCAGTGCCAAAGGCGCACGCGTGAGGTTCTCAGGAGGAAAGAAGACCGTCATCGACGGCCCGTTCGCCGAGACCAAGGAACTGATCGCCGGTTATTGGATCATCAATGTGAGATCGAAAGAAGAGGCGGTTGAGTGGGCCCTAAAGGTGCCCGCTCCCCACGGAGAGGACCAGGAGTGCGAGATCGAAATCCGCCAGTTCTTCGAACTGGACGACTTCGGCGCCAGCGACGCAGTGGATCGTGCTCGCGGCCTGTGCGCAAGAATTGGCGGCGAAAAAGGCGTCGTAGGGAACCGAAATTCTGGCTAAGAGAAAAATTCTTCCCTCAATTTAAGGAGACCAACAATGCAATTCATGATGATCGTGAAAGCAACGAAAGACTCGGAAGCCGGCTGCTCTCAGAACCCCGAACTAATGGCCGCCATCGCAAAAATGGCCGAAGAGGCCAACAAGCGCGGCGTGATGGTGGGTGCAGGGGGACTGCAGCCGAGTTCGCAGGGAGCGCGCATCCGGGTGGCGAGAGGAAAGACGTCTGTCATCGACGGCCCTTTCGCCGAAACCAAAGAACTGGTCGGCGGCTACGCAATTTTCGATCTTAAGTCGAAGGAAGAGGCCGTCCAGATGGGAAGGCAGTTTATGCAGGTGCACGCCGACATTCTTGGGCCCTCGTATGAAGGCGAACTGGAGATTCGTCCGCTGATGGATGCGCCTCCGAATGGCGCGAAGCACGGTTAGGACAAAAAACGGATTTCGACGAATCAAAAAGGAGACCTGCGATGCACTTGAATTCTTATCTTCATTTCAGTGGTCAGTGTGAGGAGGCGTTCACGTTTTATGAGAAATGCCTGGGCGGAAAGATTGACGGCCTGTTTCGTTACGACGCAGCGCCCCCGGGCCCGGAGCAAGTGCCTGCCGGCTGGCGCAACAAGATCATGCATGCCCGCATGACCATCGGCGATCAAGTATTGATGGGCATGGATGCGCCCGCGGAGCGCTTTCACAAGCCACAAGGGTTTCATGTGAACATCGCCGTAAAAGACGCCGCCCAGGGCAAGAAAATCTTTGAAGCGATGTCGGAGAAAGGCAACGTCATCATGCCCTTCGGACCCACATTCTGGTCGCCGGGGTTCGCTATGTTCGTGGATCGTTTCGGCATCCCTTGGATGGTCAATTGCGAACCAGCAGCATAGGCAAGGGCCGGCATCGGGGGCGGTTGGGGCGGTGCACGCAGTAGAATCGCGGCACCGCGTGTTCTCAAGATGAAGCGCAGAAACAGGTCAACTTTTTCCGGATTCGATAAGCGCGCCTTTCCTGAAAGACGCAAGCGCGTCCCGCATGAGTTCGTGCTCGATGCGCTGGCTTCTTTGTCGCCCCGGACGCATCCGATGTTTGGCTGCCTGGCGGTTTATGTTGGGGACAAAATTGTCTGCGTCCTGCGAGATAAGCGGGGCGATACCGCGGACGACGATGGCATGTGGCTCGCCACGACGGTCGAGCACCATGCAAGTCTGCGCCAGGATTTTCCGAATATGCGATCCATCGGTGTTCTTGGGAAAGCGGTGACCGGCTGGCAGGTTCTTCCCGCCCACTCGCCGGACTTCGAGGAGGCTGCACTGCGGGCTTGCGAGTTCATCGTCGGCGGTGACTCTCGCATTGGGAAGGTACCGAAGTCCAGACGAGCGAGAAAATGAGAAGGCTTTTGAGTTTATTACTGATGGCAATTCTGTTCTTGAGTGGATGCACGAAAGCGGAGAAGGGACGCGGGGTGGGGAATTCAGCGGAGGTGGAACGAAACATCAGCGCTCTGCGTGACGCGTACGCTGCGTTTAATCGCGGAGACATCGACGCTGCCGTCCAGTCTCTTGATCCGCAGATTGAGTGGAGCGAGCCTGTGGAGTTCCCAGCCGGCGGCACATACCATGGCCGGGACGGGGCCAGACAATATTTGGCGCAATCCCGCGCGGCCTGGGCCGAAGTAGTCAGTGAGCCGGTACAATTCATCCCCGCCGACAATCGGATCGTGGTATTCGTGCATGCGCGCGTGCGTTCCAAAGACAGCAATGAATGGCAGGAAGTGGACCTTGCAGACGTTTACACTTTTCGTGAGGGCAAGGCGATCGCGATGCGTGCGTTCGCCGACCGACGCGAGGCGTTGCGGTGGGCGGGTGTGGAAAAATTGAATCGCTAGAATGTAATTCAGGGATTGCGTGGAAAGGAGCGAAGCATGTCGCAAGTCCGTGTTTTAGTCGGCACTCGCAAAGGCGCGTTCATTCTGACCGCGGACGGCAAGCGCGAAAAATGGGACGTCAGCGGCCCGCACTTCGCGGGGTGGGAGATGTATCACCTGAAAGGGTCGCCCACCGATCCCAATCGCATCTATGCTTCGCAGTCGAGCGGATGGTTCGGCCAAATCATCCAGCGCTCCGACGACGGCGGCAAAACCTGGCACCAGCCCGGAACCCCTGCTGGACAGCCAGCCCCGCCGGGTCCTCCTAAGAGTGAGAGCAACAAGTTTGCCTACGATGCGGGCGCGAAGCCGCTGACCACGCACCAGTGGTATGACGGCACGCAGCATCCCTGGGAGTTCAAGCGGGTGTGGCATCTGGAACCCTCGCTCACCGATCCGGACACGGTCTACGCGGGTGTGGAAGACGCCGCTATTTTCCGCTCGACTGACGGCGGGCAGAACTGGAAGGAACTCCCCGGATTGCGTGGCCACGGCACCGGCCCCAAATGGCAGCCGGGTGCGGGAGGGATGTGTCTGCACACGATTATTCTCGATCCTAGTGATCCGCAGCGGATGTACATCGCCATCTCGGCCGCTGGCGCGTTCCGCACGGATGATGGCGGCGCCAGTTGGAAGCCGATCAATCGCGGCCTACGCTCGCAATTCATCCCCGACCAGGACGCCGAGGTCGGACACTGCGTGCACCACATCGCCATGAACCCCAAGCGCCCGGGGGTGCTCTTCATGCAGAAGCATTGGGACGTGATGCGCTCGGACGACGCCGGCGACAACTGGAAAGAAGTCAGCGGCAACCTGCCCACCGACTTCGGCTTCGTGATTGACGTGCATGCGCACGAACCCGAGACGATTTACGTGGTCCCGATCAAGAGCGATTCTGAACATTTCCCGCTTGAGGGTAAGCTGCGCGTCTTCCGCAGCCGCACCGGTGGGAACGAGTGGGAGGCTTTGACGAAGGGCCTGCCGCAGAAAGATTGCTACGTGAATGTGCTGCGTGACGCTATGGCCGTGGATGCGTTAGATAAGTGCGGAATTTATTTTGGGACTTCGGGCGGCCAGGTTTACGCCTCTGCCGATGCGGGAGATAGCTGGAATCCGATCGTGCGAGATCTGCCGGCGGTGCTGAGCGTGGAGGTGCAGACGATTGGATAGGCCCTGACACGGATTAACTAAGTCGACAGACGCAACCAAATGCTTAGACCGCCCTTTGAACTCCAGCCTACTCTGAAAGGCGAACTCCTCGAGCTCAGGCCGCTTCGGCCCGAGGATTTCCCTGATCTTTACGCTGTGGCTTCCGATCCGCTCATTTGGGAGCAGCATCCGGCCAATGACCGCTACATGAAAGAAGTCTTTGAGGGATTCTTTCGGGACGCGCTAGATTCCGGCGGAGCGTTGATCGCTATCGATAGCAAGAATGGTCAAGTCATCGGGTCGTCGCGATTTCACGGATATGACAAAGAGAAGAGCGAGATCGAAATTGGCTGGACGTTTCTGGCCAGGTTCTACTGGGGCGGCACTTACAACCGCGAAATGAAGCAACTCATGCTTCGGCACGCCTTCCAATTCGTCGACAGCGTTGTCTTCCTCGTCGGTCCACAGAATGTGCGCTCACAGCGGGCCATGGAAAAGATAGGGGGAACTCGCGTAGGATCCAGGCCCGATGCGGCTGGGCGGGAGAGTTTTGTATATCAAATCACGGCTTCAGCGTTTTGCGACCCTGCTGGGCAACAACAGGCCAGGAGAAACATGATCCGCGTCATGCTTCCCCAACATCTGCGAACCCTGGCCCACGTCGGCGCCGAGGTAACGCTCGACGTCGAGGCGCCGGTCACGCAGCGCTCGGTGCTGGACGCGCTTGAGGCCCGCTATCCCATGCTGCGCGGCGCGATCCGTGAGCACGGCACGCTGGAACGGCGGCCGTTCCTCCGCTTCTTCGCCTGCGAAGAAGATCTGTCGCACGAATCTCCCGATGCTCCATTGCCCGAGGCTGTCGCGTGCGGGAAGGAGCCGTTCATTGTGATTGGGGCGATTGCGGGCGGATAACGCGGTTCTCAATCCAGCGGCAGGACGTATCCGGGGTTCTTACCCAATCGTCCCCCGAGGGCTTGGGCATCCAACACTGCCATGTCCCAGGTGATCCACGAAACGGGCGTGAGTCGTATCGTGACGTCATCAAACGCCGCAAACACCGGCCCGACGTTTGGATCCGAGATCGCGGCTGCGCTCAAATAGCGGTTGTGCACGCGGCGGTTTATCTCCCGGGACTCGTCGCCGGAGATGACCTCCACTCTGCCCGAAGCAGTAACGCCACGCTCGGTTCCTGGTTTTCGCGCGTCCACCATGAGCGAAGCTTTCGGCCGCACCGCTACATTGCGAGCCTTTCGCGTCTTGGAAGACGTCGCGACAAAGAGACTGCCCTTCTCGAAAAGGTACCAGACTGCAGTCAGGTGGATGCTGCCATCGTCGTTCTCGGTTCCGAGGGTTGCGATGTGGCGTCCTTGCAAGAGACTGCCGAATTTAGGATCTAGAGCTTGGGCCGGCATTTGTCCTCCAACGCCGTTGTGAGACAGGCGCAGCGGGCGATTCTCTCACTAATCCGGGATATTGGGAACCAAAGCCGCGAAAGTGCGAAGCTTACGCCCAGTAACGGGCGCTCGGGCTCCAGTGCCTGGTTGGGGAACGTGAACCTGCGAGGCCCGCAGCTCTATGGCCGCAAAGCCTCGCGGTAGTGAGGAGGCTGCCAAATCCCTACTCGGTGGCGAGTTCCCAGCCTTTATCTTGCTTAACAGCAGCAATCGCCGCTCTCTGTGGCGGATCATGATAAAAGCCCGCGCCATGTTTCTGGATCAGCGTCCCACGGTCCCAGGTGTTGAATGACTTTACTGCAGCCCCAGCGGCATCAAAGCTCTCGCCCAGGACGTTCGGTTCCCACTTCCAAGTGTATTCCACGGTGGCGCGCCCCGTGCCGGTCATGGTGATTTTGGAGATGGCGATGAACTTTCGCTCGGCCAGCGGAACCAGGTAGGCTACGGTGCCATCCCTCTCGGTCGTTTGCTGCATGCCGGGAATCTGCTTGAGCAGTTCTTCGCCTTTAGGCGTGAGCGCAACGGGATAACCTTTGGCAGTGGGTTTTCCCAAAGTGACCAGCCCCAGTTTCTCCAGCAGACGATAGTGCGGATCTTCCGGCTTGTCGTTCATGCTGGGCTGCACTTTGCCAGTGTGAAAGTAAACCGTAGCAGGGCCCTGGGCCTGGATCACCTGATTTACGATGTTGGTGGCTTCCGGCGCGGCGAGCACCTGGCGGCTCTGGATAACAAAGTAAGCTGCTGCGCCTACTACAGCGAGAATCAGGACAGAAATCAACAGCAGCGGGACGACTGACGATTCATGCTTTTCCATCTCGAGTTCTTGTTCAAACATGGCAGCCCTCCGTTGGAGGCAGGCGCGAAATTCGGCCTCCCGAGTTCCTCAGTCAAATTGTTACAAAAGGTATTATTGCCCGATGTGATCCGGCTCACAATAGAGTGTGACCTGGTTGCGAATTTTCGGACGGAGGCTTGGAACATGCGCCGAATCATCTGGGTGGTTGGACTTACGGTGTGGGCGTTTGGAGTCCATGCGTCCCCCGCCTGGGCCCGCCCACCCAAACCGTTGCAGATTTACTCCATAGATGTCGAAGGCGGCCAGGCGACGTTGATCGTCACCCCTTCCCGGCAATCGGTGCTGGTCGATACGGGCTGGCCGGATTTCGACGATAGGGATGCAGACCGGATCGTGGCTGC
Organism: uncultured Acidobacteriota bacterium; assembly: GCA_963759395.1. Classification (GTDB taxonomy): domain Bacteria; phylum Acidobacteriota; class Terriglobia; order Terriglobales; family Acidobacteriaceae; genus CAVWZH01. The sequence goes on from CAVWZH010000013.1 coordinate 393,145, forward strand.
CGCCAAACGCGCGGGCGTGAAACGGCTCGACTATGTCGTGATTACTCACTATCACCGCGATCATGTGGGTGGTGTGGAACAATTGGCGGCGAAGATCAAAATTGGAGCGTTCGTCGATCATGGTCCGAACCAGGAGGATTCCGATGAGACGCGCGCGAATTACGCGGCGTATGAAAGAGTGGCCGCGCATGAAAGGCGCATCACGCTCAAACCGGACAACGGACTTCCTCTCAAGGGAGTGACCCTCAGAGTACTGACCGGAGCGGGCGAGCACCTGAAAGACCCTTTACCCGGAGCGGGCGAAGCGAATCCCTATTGCACGGGAGAGCCCGAAGCGCCAGTCGACGAAACGGAGAATGCACGGTCACTCGGTATATTGGTGACGTATGGGCGTTTCCGCTTTCTCGATCTCGGCGATCTCACGAAGAAGAAAGAGCTGGAGTTGGCTTGTCCCAACAATATGCTGGGCACGGTAGATTTGTACCTGGTGACGCATCACGGGTCAGAGCAGTCGAACGCCAAGGCGATCGTTTGGGCTCTGCATCCGCGAGTCGCGATTATGAACAATGGCGCCCACAAGGGAGGGAGCCCGGCGGCGTGGCAGATCGTGCACGACTCGCCTGGGCTCGAGGACCTCTGGCAACTGCATTACGCCGTCGGCAAAGAGCACAATGTGGGCGAGGCATTTACTGCGAATGTTGAGGGAGGGACGGACGGAAATTTTATCAAGGTGCTGGCCACGCCGGATGGAGCGTTCACGGTGAGCAATTCGAGGAATAATTATGAGAAGACCTACTGGCCACGTCTACTCCTATGACCGATGGATATTGGTGAGCCAAGTCGAGGCGGTGCAGAACTTGTGATCGTGATCGTCATGGGAGTCGAGGGAGCGGGGAAGACGACGGTGGGAAACCTTCTGGCCCGACAACTTGGCTGGGAGTTTGCTGATGCCGACGGTTTTCATCCGGCGGAGAATATCGAAAAGATTCGGCACGGGATTCCACTCACTGATGCAGATCGTGCGCCGTGGATCGAGGCAATGCGAAAGGCTGTTCTTCAGTGGATCGACGGACGCCGCAATGCAGTGCTGGCATGTTCTGCGTTGAAGCGCAGCTACCGGGGCCGGTTGCGCGTGGGGCCGGAGGTAAAGCTGGTTTATCTCAAAGGGAGTTATGAGTTGATCGAGCAGCGGCTCAAGCAGCGACATGGGCATTTCGCCGACGACCAGATTCTGGCCAGCCAGTTCGCCGATCTGGAAGAACCGGAGGGCGCCGTCACGGTCGACATCAGCGGCTCACCGGAGCAGATCGTGGGGGAGATTAGAGTCAAACTGGGACTCGGATAAACGCCGTTCCCGGTGCGCCATTGTCACCGGAATCCTCGCCTCCAGGAGATCATGAGCCAGCCTCGGGAACGCACTCTTGAAGCGGGGGTGGTCTCGCGGCTGACGAGGCGGTTGCTGCCGTTTCTCTTCGTCCTCTACCTTGTTGCCTACCTGGACCGAATCAACGTCGGCTTTGCCGCGCTCGAAATGCAGAAGCAGTTGGGGTTCAGCGACAAAGTGTACGGATTTGGCTCGGGAATATTCTTCGCAGGATATTTTTTCCTGCAGTTGCCAAGCAACCTGATATTGACCCGAGTTGGAGCGCGGCGTTGGATCGCTGCCATCATCGTCGTTTGGGGCGTGGTTTCGACTTCCATGATTTTCGTGACCACGCCGCGGAGTTTTTACGTATTGCGCTTTCTGCTGGGCGCCGCCGAGGCAGGATTTTTCCCGGGAATGATCCTGCATTTGCGGAACTGGTTTCCGGCCCAGGCGCGGGCACGCGCCGTAGCGCTATTTGTGATGGCGGCGCCCCTATCGGGCGTGATCGGCGGGCCGATTTCAGGGGCGTTGCTGGGACTCCACGGCGCGGGTTTGGCAGGGTGGCAATGGCTGTTTCTGTTGGAAGGCGCTCCGGCAGTGATCTTAGGAGCGGTGGTGTTGTATGGCCTGGCGGACCGGCCGCAAGACGCGCACTGGCTCACGAGGGAAGAGAAAACATGGCTGATGGAAACTTTAGAACGTGAGCACGCTTCTCAGATGGCCGGGCGCGACGGGCTGCTGGCGGCTTTTGCGATTCCTGCCGTGTGGGGATTAACACTGGTGTATTTCTCCGTGGCAGCCTGTTCGTACGGCCTGATCCTCTGGTTGCCTACGATGATCAAGAGCGCCTCAGGCGCCAGCAATTTTGCGACAGGGATGATCTCCGTTCTTCCATACCTGGCTGCCGCGTTGGGGATGGCTTACTGGGGGATGCACTCGGATAGATGGGGAGAGAGGCGCTGGCATCTGGTCGGAGCGGCTTTTGTTGGGGCATTTGCGCTTTGCCTGGCGGGATTCGTCACTTCCGCCGTGGCAACTATTGCGATGCTGAGCTTGGCCCTGCTGGCCGCCGAGTCAATGTACGGACCATTCTGGGCGGCTGCTACTAGCGTGCTAAAAGGGAGAACGGCTGCGGCGGGGATCGCCCTCATCAATTCGGTGGGTAATCTGGGTGGATTCTGTGGGCCGTACCTGGTTGGGCTGGTAAAGGGGGGCGCGGGCGGCTTTCAACGCGGATTGCTCGTGCTGGCAGTGGTTTCGGCGATCGGAGGTCTGGTGACTTTGGCCGTGGTGCCGGGACGACACCCAGCCCCTGACGGCGATGCCGACGCACGCAATATCCCTCAGAGCCTGGCCTGAGCGAGCGCAGCGAGTCGAATGGGCTCCGCCTGAAAAACGACTGCCTCGGGGTGACTACGAGATCAGCCCGGTGGTAGTCGACAGGGTCCAGCCGAGTCATTCTTTCCAAAACAGGCCGTTTCCCATACCTCTTCGTCCTTTTGACACAATTGTTTACAATAGGTAAGCACCCCTCTTGCGCAGAGGAGCCCGGGTACGTACGTCTCTGGATAGCGATAATTTGGAACAGCCAAACCACAACTCTAACGACCCCTCGCGTCTGTATTGGCGCGTGGAGGGCAGTCTCCTCGACCTGACAACCGTGCAGCCGGTGGCGTTCTTCACCTGGAATGCGCAGACCTTCCTTGAGCGGTGGGTGCGCCGCGGGCTGGTATTCCTGATGGCCGTCCTGCGCCCGTTTCTTTACGCTTCCAACCGCATTTTTGCCACGCGGGTGGTGCACACAGTTCTGCGTGGAATCAGCCGAGACCGGCTGGATCTGCTGGGAGAAGAGTACTTCAAGTACAAGTTGCAGCCATATTTGAAACCGGATGGCCTGAGAGAGCTTAAGGCGAGGATGGGGGCTGGGGCGGAAGTTGTGCTGGTGAGCCAGGCCCTGGATCACGTTATGCGTCCGTTGGCGCAACATCTCGGTGTGAAATGGCTGGTCGCCAACCGGCTGGAGTTCCGCGACGGTATCGCCACTGGGCGGCTGCTGGAGCCGGTGATCCGGCCGCGGGGCTTGTTTGCCCGCATCACCGGGGCGGGAGCGGATGGCAGTAGATCGCAAGAACAATGGAAACGCGATCTAGACCATGAGAGCTTTGCCGCACTCGGATCCGCGATTGTTCCGGCGACCCGGCAGACCACGGTGTTGGAGCGGCCCATAGTGGATTTTGCTGAGCGGCGTGAGGACAAGCCGCTTTCGGTGCGCCAGGCACTTTCGGGCAAGCAGGTGATGCTCATTGGGGTAACGGGCTTCATCGGGAAAGTTTGGCTGGCGAACACGCTGATGGATTTGCCAAAAATCGGACGGATTTACTTACTCATCCGCCGGCAAAAGAGTAACCCCGCGCTCCAGCGCTTTGAGAAGCTGGTCGCCGAATCCCCGGTTTTTGATCCGCTGCATGGGAGGTACGGCGCCGAACTCGCACGATTCCTGCGCGAGCGCGTGGAGGTGGTGGAAGGAGATGTGTGCCAGCCCGGGCTGGGCCTGGAACCTGAAGTGGCGGCTCGGCTCGGCCGGCAGCTCGATCTGGTGATCAACAGTTCGGGCCTTACCGACTTCAATCCCGATCTTCGGGATGCGCTCGCGACCAACGTCGATGCCGCGGTGAACGTCGTGGAGTTCGTGCGGCAATCTGATCACGCCGGCCTGCTGCATCTTTCCACTTGTTATGTCGCCGGCGGGCGAGACGGCAGAATCAGCGAGAAACTCAGGCCGAACTATACCCCCAACCATCTGCCGGATTTTGATGCGGAGCGGGAATGGCAGGGGTTGCGTGAGCTGATCAAGCAAGCTGGGGAGCAATCTGAGAGCGAAGAGGTGACCGAAGAGCTTAGACGGCAAGCGCTCGGCAAAGAGCACGCCGCGAAAGGTTTGAGCGGTGCGGCACTCGAAAACCAGGTGCGGAAGAACCGCATTCGTTGGCTGCGCGGCTACTTGACTGAAGCCGGCACCCGGCGCGCCCACGAACTAGGATGGCCCAATACGTACACTCTTACCAAGAGCCTGGCTGAGTCGCTGATCTGCAAAAAGGGGGCGGGGCTGCCGATCGCAGTGGTGCGGCCGTCGATTGTGGAGACCTCGATCAAAAAGCCGTTCCGCGGCTGGAATGAAGGCATCAATACTTCGGCTTCACTTTCTTATCTGCTGGGAACCAGCTTCCGCCAGCTGCCTTCGAACGAACGCAAGCGCTTAGACATCATTCCTGTGGATTCCGTCTGCCAAGGTATGACGTTGATCGCGGCAGCGATAGTGGAACGGCGGCACGAACCCCTGTATCAACTGGCTACTTCGGTGACGAATCCTTGCGACATGGGACGGTCGATCGAGCTGACCTCTTTGGCGCACCGCAAACACTACCGCGCGCAGGAAGGGCTTGAATATTGGTTGAGGCTGCGCCTCGACGCGATTCCAGTTTCCAAAGAGCGTTATAACCGCATGTCCGCGCCAGCGCAGAAGGCGATCATCAAGTCGATTCAACTCATCATGGCCCCGCTGCCATTGAAGAAAACCCCATTTGCCCGGGCGGAACGAAACCTGGAGAGAGTTGAGAAACTAGTCGAGCTGTTTGAGCCGTTCATCTTGCAGAACGAGCATGACTTTGTTGCAGACAATGTGGAAAAGCTATCGCGCGCTCTCGCCTCAGACGAAAAAGCGGACTTCGCCTACAACACGCAAGCGATTGATTGGTGGGAGTACTGGATCAACATTCACATTCCCGCCTTGCGCAAGTGGACCTATCCATTGATTGAGGGCAGGCCGTTGGAGGCGCGTCGCCTGCGCAGTTTCCATTTGGAGCCGGCGCCCCCCGAAGCTGTGAGTGCAAAGACCGGCACCAACGGAGCAACGTGGCGATATTCCTGACCGGTTCAACCGGATACATCGGCGCGCACGTAGCGGCGAATTTATTGGAGCAGCACGGAGCGGCTCTAAATCTCCTCGTGCGGGCGCGCGATTCTGACGAAGCCGCGGTGCGTCTGTGGCAGTCCCTGCAACTGCATATGGAGTTTCCCCGCTTCTACGAATACCTGCAAACCCGAATTCGCATTTTTCGCGGCGATTTGACCAGTCCGCATTTTGGGTTGACGCCGGATGAATACGACCGGCTGGTCCACACCACGGATTCGGTGGTGCACTGTGCCGCATCGCTGAACCGGAAATCGGAGAAGAGCTGCTTGAACGTGAACCTGCGGGGCACGCTGGAAGTGCTGTTGCTGGCGCAGAAATCGAATTATTACCATGGCCTCCGGCGCTTCAGCCAGGTGAGCACCGTTGCGGTTGCCGGCAAGCGCCAGAATGAGGTCGTAACCGAGGGCGAATCGATCGACTGGGAGCGTTCGGACTACGATCCCTACGCGCGGACGAAAAAATTCTGTGAGCACATGATCCGGCAGCTTTTGCCCGACGTGCCCGTTACCATTTTTCGCCCCAGCATCGTACTGGGAGACAGCCGGTATCCGCAGACCACCCAGTTCGACATGGTAAAGGCTTTTGTGTTTCTCGCAGGGCTTCCGGCGCTGCCGCTCCGCGCAAGCGACCGGATTGACATTGTGAATGTGGATTTTGTGGCTGAGGCAATTGCCGATCTGCATCAAAAGGAAAGTCCAAAATACGACACGTATCATCTTTCTTCGGGCACGGATTCCCAGACCTATCGTCAACTGACCACGGCGCTGGCCATCGCCCAGAACAAACGGCGGCCATTTTTCTTGCCCTTTCTGGAAAAGCCGTTTAGTGCCGCGGTGATACGTTTTCTCGAATCGCAAAGGAGCGATCGGCTACGGGGCGTCGCTGATGAAAGTATTCTTGCCCTATCTGGTCTGGAACACGGTGTTCGACAACACGCGTGTTGTGACCGAACTGGGGCGCAAGCCAGTGCCATTCTCGCGCTATGGTTATCCCCTGTTGAAGTTCAGCCGCGAAACCAATTTCAGCTATCCATACCTGGCCTGGCCGAGTAAGGCGGGAGGAACCGCGGCATGATGGACCTGATTCTCGAAGCGTGGGTCAGCAGCAGCATCGAAACCGCCAAGCTGGGCTGGATGCTGGGCAAGGGCAAAGCCTGGCAGCCGGGCGAGAAACTGAAACTGTTATTCGCAGGCTATAACGGCACCCGCAACATGGGTTCGGATGTGCGCGTAGCCGAGATGCTGCGGCAGATACGCCGGATCCTCGGGCCAGCGAATGTGGAATTCAGCGTGATGACGCAGAATTTCAAATTCTCCCAAGGATATTTTGAAGGCACCCGGCAGGTGCACTTGCCGGATATTTTTCCGCCGTTTCTCTCGGATGAAGTGCCCAGGCATCATGGGGTAGTGGCGTGTGAAGGCTCGATGTTCAAGAGCAAGTTTGCCAATGCGCTGACCACGATGATGATCGGATCGCTGGGGATCGCAGCGGCACAGAACAAGCTCAGTGTGGGATATGGCGCGGAAGCCGGACACATGGACCCGGTGGTGCGGAAGATGTGTGGACGCTATTGCCAGAATTCGCTGGTGATCACGCGCAACGAAGAATCGCGAGCGCTGCTTCGCGAACTGGGTGTGCCGACCGAGTTGGGCACCGACACGGCTTGGACATTTGATCCCTCGCCAGCGGAATATGGCGAGGGCGTTCTGCGCAAAGTGGGATGGGACGGCAAAGCCCCGGTATTGGTGGTGTGCCCGATCAATCCTTTCGAATGGCCGGTGAAGGCGTCAGTGGCGAAATTCGCGTTGCATGGGCTGGCGGGGGCGTACAAGAACAGCCACTATCGCTCTGTCTACTTTCACAATTCAGGACCGGAGGCTGACCGCGCTCTTACCTACTATTTGAATTCCATCGCCAATGCTGTAGACGCCTTCCGCAAGCAGAAGAACGTGTTTGTGATTTTGATGGCCACAGAGCGCCTGGACGCGCGGCCGGCATTGCGTATTTCAGAACGGCTCGGCGGAGTACCGGTCCTGACCTCTGACGAATACAACATGTATCAGGTGGTGAGCATTCTCCGCGCCTGCCACATGATGGTTTCGTCGCGCTACCACGGAATCGTGACGTCGATGCCCGCGCTCGTCCCTTCGGCGGGAATCACGATGGACGAACGCATCCGCAACCTGATGCGTGAGCGGGGTCACCAGGACTTATTGATGAAGGTTGATGATCCCGACCTGGAGCCGAGGATATTGGCCGCCCTCGACAAGCTGAGCCGCGAGGGCGAGATGATCGCAGACGGAATCGGCCGGACGGTGGTGCGCAACCTCAAAGTCATGGCGCGTATGGGAGTTCATTTTGAGGAAGAAGTGCAGAAGCGCTATCCCGAATTCTCCACACGGCGGGGCGAACGGGGGTGGGAAGATTACTTGCCGCCGATGAATGCCGGATTGCGCGGGTTGGTCGAAGCCTACAACTGATCACGATGAGCTTCGTTCACGACATTTTTGCGCAACTGAAGACCGCTGGCGACACGCGGATCCTGCAGGAGGTTCGCGACGGCCAGGTTACTGGTGTAAGCGGACGCGAACTGCTTGAACTGGTCCGCAGCGCGCGAAGATTCCTAGCTGGCAAAGCTCTGAAGAAGGGTGATCGCTGCGCGTTGCTGGCGCACAACGGCATTCACTGGGTGGCGATGGACTTGGCCATCATGGCCGAGGGTTTGATCGTGGTGCCGCTTTACGCGCGTCAGGCGCCGGCCGAACTCGTCGCCATGATGAAGGACTGCTCTCCGAGCCTGATCTGCTGCGGAGATGCTGCCTTGCGGGATGGAATCGCGCAGCATTGGCCAGACGCGCCCCCGCAACACTTATTCGACGAGATTTTCGCGGCGGCGGGAAACACCGCGTTGGAGAGATTGCAGATCACGGATTCTGATCCGGTTACGATTATCTATACCTCCGGCACGTCGGGCGAAGCCAAAGGCGTGGTGCTGACCGCGGCCAACATCGGCTACATGCTGGGCTGCACCTCAGGCCGGTTGGATGTTCTGATGGAGGGCCACGACGGGACAGGAGCGGGTATTTCATTATCTCCCGCTCTGTTTTGCCGGATCGTGGATCATGCTGCTGACCTCACTCTTACGCCGGAGTCTGGTCACGCTTGAATACGGACCTGAGCAAGCTGGCGAATGATATGCGCGTGGCGGGGCCGGACTATTTTCTCAATGTTCCGGCGCTGTTGGAACGGGTGCGCAAGGGCGTCGACGAGCAACTGTGGAAAACCGGCGGCTTGCCGTTGTCGCTCTATCGCAAGGCGAAAAGTGCGTGGATGCGAAAGCAAGAAGGGAAATCAGAGTCCGGCGACTCGCTTTGGCTGTGGCTGGCCAACAAGCTGGTGTTTCCCACGATTCGCAAGAAGATGATTGGCGAAAATCTGCGGGCGCTGATCTGCGGCTCAGCGCCCCTGAATGTCGAAGCCCAGCTCTTTTTCAGCCTGCTGGGTATTCCGGTGTTGCAGGTGTATGGATTGACCGAGACGACGGCGATTTGCACGATGGATGATCCGCGAAACGTGGAACCGGGCGGGTCGGGCCCGCAATCGCGGCATTGAAATGAAGCTGGGAGAGAACGACGAGATCATCGTGCGCGGACCCAATATTTTTCCCGGGTACTGGAACCGCCTTCAGGAAACGGAGAAGGCGTTGCACGATGGCTGGTTTCACACCGGTGATCAGGGCGAGATTGACGGCCACGGGAATTGGCGAATCATAGGCAGGATCAAGAACCTCATTATTCTGGGCTCGGGGCACAACGTTGCGCCGGAGCCCATCGAAGACGAGCTGCTGCAGAATCTGCCTGGAGCGCAGCAAGTGGTGCTGGTGGGAAACGGGCGTGGGTACTTGTCGGCAATCGTGACCGGCGAAGTGCAGTCCGATCGGGTGCAGGCAGCGCTGGATGCGGTGAATTCCCGATTGCCACACTACAAGCAGATTCGGGCCTTTCATCTGCAGCGCGAGCCCTTCTCGATTGAGAACGGATTGTTGACTGCCAATGGAAAACTGAAGCGGGATGCGATTGCGGCACGCTGCCGGAACGAGATTGAAGGAATGTACGCGGTGAAGCAGGCGGTATGAACTTCCAGGGCCAGACAATTTCGTGGCAGGTGAGTGATGGCGCGATTGAACTGGCGCTGCACCGCGAGCCGTGCAACGAGATCGGTTCGACGACGCTCGAAGAACTGGAAGTGTTTGCGGCGGCGCTCGAGGACTTGCGCTACGAGGCGCACGCGCTGATCATTCATAGCGCATTGCCATCCGGATTTTGCGCCGGGGCAGACCTGCGCGAGCTTTATCGCCGGGCGGAGCCTATGGAAAAGGAAGCCGCCGCAGCCGGCGTGCGCGACTTTCTGGAGCGCATTCACCGCGTGATGAACACGATCGACAGCGCGCCTCTGATTACCATTGCTGCGGTACATGGCGTGACCTTCGGCGGCGGATTCGAGCTCGCCCTGGTTTGCGATCTGATTATTGCCGACAAAATGGCCCGGTTTTGTTTTCCGGAGTTGAGGCTCGGGCTTATCCCAGGGTTCGGCGGGATTCCGCGGCTGAAAAGAGATTTGGGCAATGGGGTGGTGCGTGACCTGCTGCTGACCGGGCGCAGTTTCAATGCGGCCAAGGCGCAGCAGATTGGCCTGGTAAGCCAGGTTGTGGCGGAGGGAGAAGCGTTGCGAGTGGCCCGAACGACCGCAGCGCAGATCGGAAAATTCGACCGCCGCACCACGATCGCGGCGAAGAAATTCATCAAGCCCATCCCCTACGACGAGTTGCGACAGGAGATCGAGCTTTTCTGTGACCTCTTCACCCAACCGGCGGTGTCAGCTGGATTGCGCAAGTTTGTGGAGAGTACGGAGGCGCTGCCCTATCTGCCATGATGCCTTCAAAAACAGGGAGTCCTGAGACGACGATGAAGACTATGAGAACCATTGAGCAGACATTGGACGAAGTCCTCAACCTTGCCGCCGCACACTTCAAAGTGCAGCGTGCAAAGCTGGCCCCGGACGATGACTTCTTCAAGACTCTCGGTATTGACAGCCTGCAGGCTCTGGACCTGCTCACACGGCTAGAGCAGCATTTCAATGTGGAGCTGCCGGATTACGAACTGCAAGGGGTCTCGGACTTCCGCACGCTGGCCAGTCGAATTCAGGCGAGGCTCTAGGCCGCGTAACTGAGAACTACGAACCAGGAACTGACAACTGGTATTTTCTGACTAAAGCTGCAGAGATTCCCGCTTCTCAGTTTCCAGCGCTATCTGTGATCAAATAAAGCTTTCATGCTCAATCTTGACCAATACAGCTCGTTGGGGGCGGCGCTGCGCGATGCACTGAACCTCTATGCCAACGAGACTTGTCTGATTGAAGCGGACCGCGACCGGGAAAAAACCCGGCTTTCCTACGCCGACTTTAAAGAACTCGCCCGGCCGCTGGCTCGAGGACTCGAGGACGCCGAATTCAAACCCGGCGACCGCGCCGCCATCATCATGACCAACCAGTCCAAATGGCTGGTCTCGGCCTATGCGATCTTCCACTGCGGCGGGGTGCTGGTGCCCCTCGACTACAAGTTGACAGCCTCCGAGCATCTGCGATTACTGGCCCATTCGAAGGCCAAGTTTCTGGTGGTCGAATATTATCTCTGGCACGCGTTGACGCAGGCTCCGGAGTTCCGTGATCATAAACTTGCTACCGTGTTGGTGACGGAAGCTCCGGCCGGCGCCGAACTGGCCGGGGCATACCGCTGGGAGGATTTTCGGCGCAAGGGCGAGCCAGTACTCGTTCCGCGGCGGCGGGAAGACGTGGCTTGCATCGTCTATTCTTCCGGCACCGGAGGGCGGCCGAAGGGCTGCGTATTGACCCACGACAATTATCTGGAACAGTGCAAAGCGCTGACCGCGTGGTATCCCTTCTGGCCGGGCGTACGTTATCTAAGCATTCTCCCCACTAACCACGCCATCGATTTTATGGTTGGGTTTATTGGTCCGTTTGTGTGTGGGGCCTGCGTGGTGCACTTGCGCACGCTGCGGCCGGAATTCGTACGCGACGCCTTCGTACGCTACAAAATCACCTACGTGAGCCTGGTTCCCCTGGTGCTCAAGAACCTCGAACGGGGATTGAAGGCCAAGTTCGACGAACTGCCGCCTGCCAAGCGCTTCCTGCTGAACCGCATGATCGAAGTGAATAAATTCTTCACCCGCCTGCGGCCCGATGTGCGCTTGAGCCGCAGGCTCCTTCCCCAGGTGCACAAAGCATTCGGGGGCGAACTGCGGGCCATGTTTACCGGCGGCGCTTTCATGGAACCCTCGACTTTGCAATTCTTCTATGACCTCGGCATCCCGATCGCCAACGGCTACGGGTTGACGGAAGCAGGAACGGTGGTGACGCTCAATGATCTCAAACCTTTTCGCGCGGATACGGTTGGCAAGCCGCTGCCAGGAGTCGACCTCCGGGTCCTGAGCCCGGACTCTGAAAGCATTGGCGAGGTTGCTGTGCAAAGCAAGACCGTGATGTCCCACTATCTTGACGATCCTGAATTGACAGCAGAAACCATCGTCGACGGTTGGCTCCTGACCGGCGATCTAGGGCGCTTTGATGGCAGCGGGCACCTGCAACTTTTTGGCCGCAAGAAGAACATGATCGTCACCGAGGGCGGGAAAAATATTTATCCTGAAGACATCGAGAATACGTTCGACGGCCTGGCGGTGAAGGAATACTGCGTGTTCGCTGCCGACTACATTTGGCCGGGTAAAAAGTTGGGGCAGGAGATGCTGGTGCTGGTGCTGCGCCTGGAGCCGGGCCAGGAGTTCAGCGAAGTTCTCAAGCAGGAAATCATTGCGCGGAACCGCCGGCTCGCCGGACTTCAAGCGCGTCGGAGCCTACTTGATCTGGGAGAGAGATTTTCCACGCACCGCCTCAATGAAAATCAAGCGTACCGAGCTCGCGGAAGATATGGGTAAAACCTTGGGCCGTGCCGCGGTGATCGCCCTGTGAAAGACGCGTTCCTGGCGATCGTCAATCCGGTGGCCGGTGGAGGCCGGGGCAGGAAACTTGGTTGCGCCCGCACTTGATCGCCTGCGAGCAGGCGGAATCAGCGTGGAGCTGGTCGAAACCAGCTCTCCTGGGCAGGGTGCTTCGCTCGCCCGCGATGCCTACAACCGCGGCTACCGAAAATTCATTGCGGTGGGCGGAGATGGCACATCATACGAGATTGTCAACGGGCTCTTTCCCGCGCCTGAAGGGGCCGAACCGCCTACGCTGGCCTTCCTCCCTCTGGGCACGGGCAATTCGTTCCTGCGCGAGTTTAGCGAGAATGGCGTGGAGTTTGCCCTGCAAGCCCTGCTGGCTGGCCGCTCCAAGCCATGCGACGTTTTACGGCTCAAGCACAAAGAGGGAACGATTCACTACATAAACCTCCTCAGCATGGGCTTTTCCGCCGATGTCGCTACCCTGCGCGCCCGCCGTTTCAGCGGATGGGGAGAACTCGGTTATCAGCTTTCCATCTTCCTCTGTCTCCTTCGCTTCCGCCGGCGTCCATTTCCTCTGGGCGTGAACGGAGAACAGAGCCTGGACCAGCGCCCCTGTTTGTTCCTCACCTTCAGCAACAGCAAATTCACCGGCGGCACGATGATGATTGCCCCGCAGGCCGACGTCAATGATGGATTAATTGAATACGTCCGCTGGGGACCAATCGGGAGGTTCGGTCTAATCCGCAATCTGCCAACCCTCTACGACGGAACTCACGTCAACCATCCGCTGGCCGAACGGCGGCCCGCGAAGCGGGTTGATTTCCATCTGGATGCGCCAGTTGACGTAATGGTCGATGGCGAGGTATTGACGCTGCACTGCGAGATCCCTCGACGTCCTGCCTTCCGCGCTCAACGTCGTGGTATAAGAGTTTTCTGATGCTCGTGCTGCGCAAGATCCTGACGGTTATGCTGATTGTGGCCGCTTTCGCCGCGGCCTATTATCTCGGGCGGCGCAAGCGCACCCAACGCCTGGATACATTTGCGCAATGCCTCACGGCGAAACAAGCCAAGATGTACGGATTGTCTTGGTGTCCGCACTGCGCCGAGCAGAAAGAAATGTTTGGCTCTTCTTTTCAATACATCTCCTACGTAGAGTGTGGAACTAAAGGCTCCCACGATGAAGAGGCAAGCTGTGTGCAGGAGGGGATCAAACACTTTCCCACTTGGCAGTTCGCCAGCGGATGGCGCCAGGAAGGCACACTCTCGCTGCAGTTGTTGAGCGAAAAGACCGGGTGTAGCCTGCCGTGAGCTCCGGAGCGCACCGAATTTGCCTGGCCATTGCTTTGCTGGCAGTGGCAGGGGTCGTCGTCTCTTCCGCTTCGCTTTATCACCATTATAGAAAAGACAAGACTACGTACTGCGATTTGGGAGAGAGCTTCAACTGTGACATCGTCAATCGCAGCACTTACTCCGTGGTGCTGGGTGTGCCGGTAGCGCTGATCGGAATCCTAGGCTATCTTTCGCTGCTTGCACTAGGGACCATTTATCGCGAGAAAGCAGAGACTCCGGCAATGCTGCTGATCGCTTCTCTTTCCGGCCTAGGTTTTGCCCTCTACCTCACTTACGTTGAAGGATTCGTGCTGGCTACATGGTGCGTGCTGTGCCTGTCTTCGCTGGTCCTGATTTTCGGGATTAGTGTCCTCTCCTGCTGGCTGGTGGCTGGGAGAGTTAGACAATCGGCTCGACCCGGTTCCGTCTGACATGGAGAATCTCTCCCCACCCACCGAAACCGCTCCAAATTCGTCAGTCACCGGCGATCTGCGTCTGCACGAGTTTCACAGCCGAGTTTTCTACAACACCCGCATGCTGCGCGTCTGGCTTCCACCCGGCTACGACGAGGCAGAGAACGAGGGGAGAAAGTATCCAGTCTTCTATCTCAACGACGGACAAAACCTCTTTGACCGGGCGACGGCATTTGCTGGAGTGGAGTGGCAAGTCGACGAAACCGCCGACCGGCTCATCCGGGAAAACAAGGCTCAACCTCTGATTGTCGTCGGCATCGATAACGCGCAAAAAGAGCGCATTCGCGAGTTTCTGCCCTACCGTTCCATCTTTCCTCCCGTGTTGCGGCCTCAAGGCCGGAAATACCTCAAATTCCTGCTGGATGAAGTCGCGCCCTTCGTACGCCAGCGTTATCGCATCGCGAGCGGCGCCGAAAATACCGGGCTGGGAGGGTCGTCGCTGGGGGCGGTCATTTCGCTTTTCACTGTGATGGAGCGGCCGGAGGTCTTCGGACGTTTGCTGCTGGAAAGTCCGTCGCTTTACATCTCGAACCGCCAGCTCTTGAAGCAAAGCCGCGCGTTTCGGCAATGGCCGGAGCGAATCTTTTTGGCCGTCGGCACGCAGGAGACAGGCGATACCGGCAGGAGCAGCGAGATCGTGGATGACGTTCGCCATCTGCAGCGCATTCTCGAGCGGGCCGGCCTCTGGGAGAATCGCCTGCGGGTCAGAATCGATGAAGGCGCAACTCACAATGAGGCGGCTTGGGCATCTCGGTTCCCGGAGGCTCTGGAATTCTTGTTCGGGGTCAACCCGGCTGGGTTTAGGTGACCGCTGGCTCCGGCTGGGATGCGCTATCACCGCGGCAAGCCCGCCACACAACCCACAACATCGCTGCCATCACCAGTACCGATAACTGCACGTGGGTGAGGCGCGACACCGGACCGAGCAAGAACAATGGATAGCAAAAATAAAGAAGCACCCGCGTAGCGTCGGCCAGCGGAGATTGGGCAGGGAAATCGCCCAATCTGCCAAAAGCAAGAAGGCGGGCGCTAGAATCACCAGGTCGTACACCGTGAGATGCGGTGCCACGAGGACGCTGGCCACCAGCAGGGCCGAATAGCGAAGCGCCAGTGAAGCCCGGCTTCGCCAACAGAGGAGCGTCAGACAAAGAGCCGCCACTGCGCTCACCAGATACAGCCCCCACACCGCGAAAGACCAGGGCAAGAGCAACAACCAGAATGACCGCAAAGAATGGGTCTGGTAGACGCGGGGTTCCAGCGGAGAAAGAAAATTACCCAGGTGGGCGAGAGCGTAAAAGTAGTTCTTCATCACGCCGGTTCCATAGTGCCACCAACCGATGCCAAGTTGCGCGGATGCGGCCACAATGGCCCCGGCGACTACTTGCCATTCGCTCGCAAAAACGAAAACGATTGCCGCGGCCACGCCCAGCTGAGGCTTGAAGATCAAACTGCCGATCGCCAGACCCGCAAGGAAATAGCGACGCGCGCGCAGCGCCAGGTACGCAAGCGTGAAAAACAGTAGCGCGAGACCCGAAGTTTGTCCCCATAGAAGCAGATGGAAGAATCCGGGGAAAGCGATTGCCGCCGCAAGCACGGTCCATTCTTGATTCTGGAGATTCGCGCACGTCTTCCACACCCCGTAGCAGCAGGATGCATAGATCACGACATTCAGACCGAGCCACGCCGTCAGTGCCCATCCATATGAAAGAAGCGCAAACGGAGCGAAGAAGAGCGAAACATGAGGCCCATAAAGTGGGACGAACACATAACCACTGGCTTCTGGCACAAGTTTCGCCAGCTCCGTTGACTGGGCGCGCATGTCATAAAGCAGGTCTCCGCGATTCTCCAGCGCCAGCTTTCCCAGGGTGTAGTAATGCAGAAAGTCAGCCCCTTTGACCAAGCCCGTCCGGTCACGCAAGCCGGGGGCGGACATGTCCACCGCATAAACAGACCACAGACAAATGGCGAGGAGGACAGCATGCACGCGGACGCGCCGGGGAGTCAGCCAGCGCGCGAAATTTCTCTTAGCTCCCAGTTCTCGGGTAGCTGTCGAAGCCTGCATCATCGGTGGGTTTTCCCGTACGGTTCAAGATGAGGAGGAGATTCGTCTCCATTCAACCGCCACACGGTGCGATCCCGGAAATAGTTCAACAACTCCTGATTGTCACCATCGCCCATGTCGCGGGCCCAGACTACTTTGGAGCCATCAATGTCAGCCGCGTTATACACCCATTCCCAGTCCACATCGTGGCGAGGCCCGTACCGCACGATCACCAGATGGCGGCCGTCAGACCGTTCCAGTTTCTCGGCAATGGCGGCGCGATCCAAATTCCCCCGCGGCCATGCCGCCTCGATCTGCGCGTGAGCCATGACTGCGGTCACGCGCAACACGATCATGGCGCAGGCGATCACGACGATGGCACGGACCAGCGCGACTCCGATCGGCTGACCACGCCACCGCCACAGGCGAACATGGCGCAGGCATTGCATCAGAATCAGGTAAAGCAAACAGGCAGCGGGAGCGGCGTAGTGCGGCAGAGTCCAGGTCTCGACCAAAAGTCCAGCCACAAAAAGCAGACTGGCGATAAGCGGCAGCCGCATTTTGCGGTCGCGCAGCACCCACGGAAAAGCCACCAGCGGAAGCGTCAGCAGAGGTCCGAGGTAGAAACTCCACCATCCTGCCAGCTTGGCGCCAGTGCTCTGGAGTGCGCCGTCAAGAGTGCGGTATTGCAGGAACCGTGCGAGCTCCCAGCGGTAGAAGTCGCGCATCACAGCGTGATGATACGACGGCTCGGGCCGTGGCGATTGCCACAGAAAATACGGTGCCATCGCATAGGTGGCCCGATTCACTTGGTAGGTCATGCGAAACGGACTACCGGTGATGCGCCAGTAGTAATAACCCATGGCTGCGGCGGCGACACCAAGAATCAACAACACAGGCATCGCCACGCGGGCCGCAGTGGCCACTGACACTTTGATCGGCCAACAAATCAAGACCGCAACCGCAACCGCGACAGCCAGAACTAGACCCTCATACGGCCGGCTGTTAGCCAGGATGACCAGGCCCAAGGCGAGCCAAACGCCGTCCGTCATGCGAGCCTGGCGCTTTTAGCCGGGGAAGCGCGCCCAGAACTAGCGCGCCTCCAAGCGCCACTACGGAGCCGCTCCAGTACCCATTCATCCAATAGCTGAGAATTCCGAGCCGCAAAACCGCCAGCAGGCCTCCAAGCAAGGCCCAATCCGGCGGAAGCCATGCTTGCAACATCCAGCAAAACGCCGAGCACATCAGCGCCGTGATGAACAGTTGGCCGATCCATGGATTTCCCAGACGCTGGCCAAGCGCAAGAACCAGTCCTTGCGCCGGGGCATACATCGACATGTAGGTGGGTTGTTCAATGATATGAAAACTCTCGAAGTGCACCCACATCGGATGAGTCGGGTTAGTCACACGCCCGTGGGCGAATGTGTCAGCGGCGAGCAGATAACTGAATTCGTCATTCCAGCGGGGAGCAGGAACGCCGAGTATGGGAATAAGGGCGACGCGGAGAGCCAGCGGCAACGCTCCGACTACCAGGATTGATAGTGTTTTGCGGCGAGCCAGTTTAGCGAACCAGTGCTCCAGAGAATCAAATACGGTGGCTCGCCCGGAATGCGGAAGAATGAAGATGACGGCCAGCGCCGCAATCACGAAGATCAGTTCGATGATGGGAACAAGGAAGGGGGCGAGGCGGGCGTAGGCTCCAGCCATGCTGACCGGATTCTCCTTTGCAAGCCGGGGATTGTCAAATCCTCCCTTGTGAGCCTAGCTTGCCGATTGCACTCTGGAGCAGGATTGGACACAATACTTCGGGCTTCGACAACGACTCATGGCTATCGGGAAACTCGTCAGGTTTCTTATCTGGCTTGGGATTGCCGCATTGGGCGCCCTCGCACTGGCTACGATTGCCTTGCATCGGGGCGAAGAGATCAGCGCCATGTGGCTGGTGGTGGCCGCAGTCTGCACCTACGCCGTCGGTTACCGCTTCTACAGCAAATTCATCGCGACCAAAGTGCTCGTGCTCGATGCGCACCGTGCCACCCCTGCCGAGCGCCTGGACAATGGCCGCGATTACGTTCCCACCAACAAGTGGGTGGTCTTCGGACATCATTTTGCCGCCATCGCCGGACCGGGACCGCTCGTTGGCCCGGTTTTGGCGGCACAATTCGGATACTTGCCCGGAACTTTGTGGATCCTGGCCGGCGCGGTCGTTGGCGGCTGCGTGCAGGATTTTGTGATCCTGCTGTTCTCCATCCGTCGCGACGGAAAATCACTGACAGAGATGGCGCGCGAAGAAATCGGGAAAATTGGCGGCTTGGTAGCCTATGCGGCCATCATCGGAATCATCGTGATCTTGCTCGGGGTCTGTGCTCTGGTCGTGGTGAATGCTCTCAAAGCCAGCCCTTGGGGAACCTTCACCATTGCGATGACCATCCCAATCGCCTTGTTGATGGGTGTGTATCTCCGGCGTCTACGGCCCGGCAAAGTGCTGGAAACTTCTGTTCTAGGATTCGGCCTCGTCCTGCTGGCCATTTGGGGCGGGCAATGGATTTCGCAAACGGCCTCGGTGGGCAAATGGTTCACGCTTACTGCTCCTGCACTAGCCATCCTGATTATCGTTTATGGCTTCGCAGCATCGGCGCTTCCAGTGTGGCTGCTGCTGGCGCCGCGTGACTACCTGAGCACCTTCGTGAAGCTGGGAACCATCGCCATGCTCGCGCTCGGCATCATCGGGCTTCGGCCCACGCTGCACATGCCACCGCTCACTCGCTTTATTGACGGTTCCGGCCCGGTTTTCGCCGGCAAGATTTTTCCCTTTGCCTTTATCACCATCGCTTGCGGCGCAGTCAGCGGATTCCATGCCCTGATTTCGAGCGGCACCACACCCAAACTGATCCGCCGTGAGACCGAGGCTCGCATGGTAGGCTACGGCGCGATGATGGCCGAATCCATGGTGGCCATCATGGCCATGATTGCCGCCTGCGTGCTCCAGCCGGGAACGTATTTCGCCATAAACAGCCCCGCCGGAATCGTGGGCCAAGCCCCCGAAACTGCGGCGGCGACCATCAGCAACTGGGGATTTCCCGTCACTGCCCCGGAAATGCACTCGCTGGCCCAGACCGTGGGGGAGCAGACCCTCTACAACAGAACCGGCGGCGCACCGGCTTTCGCCGTCGGCATGGCGCACATCTTTTCCCACACCCTCGGCGGCCAGGCAGTGATGGCCATCTGGTATCACTTCGCCATCATGTTCGAGGCGCTGTTTATTCTTACCGTTCTCGATGCGGGCACGCGCGTAGGGCGCTTCATGATCCAGGATGCTCTGGGCCACGTGTGGAAGCCCCTCGGGCGCACCAGTTGGTATCCCAGTATTCTCGCAACCAGTGCCTTGATTGTGCTGGGCTGGGGATACTTTCTCTGGCAGGGAGTAAAAGATCCGCTGGGCGGCATCAATTCGCTCTGGCCGCTATTCGGCATCTCCAATCAACTGCTAGCGACGGTGGCGCTCTGCGTGGCCACGACGATTGTGATCAAGATGGGCAAGGCCCGGTACGTCTGGGTGACTCTCACTCCGTTGCTTTGGCTCGTTCTGGTAACGTTCACTGCTTCCTGGCACAAAATATTCGACCCCAATCCGCGCATCGGATTTCTCTCCCACGCTCGTCAACTCGCGGAGGGGCCCGCTACAGCAACCAACGGGCGGCTCATTCTCAACGATCGAATTGATGCGCTAGTAACCGGAATTCTGATTTCGATGGTCGCGGTCATTCTTATTGAGTCGACGGTGCTGTGGGTTCGCGTCCTCTCAGGCCGCAAGGAAGCTCGCGTCAAAGAAACTCCATTCGTGCCGACCCGCTTCGCCACCGAGGAGCAAGCATGATCGCGCTCGCACGCAAGGTGATCGGCATTTTCGCGGACACGCTCCACGAAATCTTCGATGAATCCGCCTACGCCCGCTTTCTCACCCGCCATCAGTTCGCATCATCGCGATCAGCCTATGCGCAGTTTCTCCGCGAGCAGGAAGTCGCAAAGGCACGCCGCCCTCGCTGCTGCTGAGATACACTTCCTCCATGCGCGTCCTCGGCATCGACTGCGGTACCGAATACACCGGTTACGGCGTCGTAGAACTTTGCCAGGACGACACGCTCGTGTGTCTCAGTTGCGGCGCTATCAAGCTTTCGCCACGCGACCCTTTGCCCAACAGGCTAGCCACAATTTTCCAGGCACTCGGTGCTGTAATTCAGGAACATTCCCCCGATCAAGTCGCGATTGAAGACGTTTTCTACGCCCTCAACGTAAAATCCGCGCTCAAGCTGGGACAAGTGCGCGGCGTCGCCATGCTCGCGGCATCCTCCGCAGGACTCTGGGTTGCGGAGTACTCGCCACTCTCGGTCAAATCGTCGGTGGTCGGCTATGGCCGGGCAGAGAAGCAGCAAGTACAGCAAATGGTCAAGCGCCTGCTGCATCTGGCAGAAGTCCCGGAACCTTCGGACGCCGCCGATGCGCTAGCCATCGCCATCTGCCATTTACATACTTCGGCCACGCTACAGCGCCAGCGTGCGGCTGCCCGGTGAATGCTCCGCGGCAAACCACTTGCAGAGTTTTTTGGCATAATTCTCTTGATATGTTCTCGCGTCCCTGCAAGAAATTGTCCTGTCTCCGGATTAAGACGACTTGGACGCTTCTCGCCCTCATCTCCAGTCTAGCGCTCTGCGCTTCCGCAGAAGAGAACGCCACACTCACCTTTACCCTGGACTTTCCCGGCTCCGAACCCTCGCACTACCGCATTTCGATCTCATCCGACGGCCACGCCACCTACGACTCTGACGGCAAACTCACTGCCGAATCAGAAGATGACCCATTCCATCTCGATTTCTCACTCTCCGATTCCACGCGGACCCGCGCCTTCGATCTCGCGAAACGCGCCAATTACTTCCAGGGAGAGATCGACTCCCATAAACGCAATCTCGCCTCCACTGGAACCAAGACTCTAGCCTATAAAGACGCGCAACGTAGCACCCAGGCTACCTACAATTACTCTCCAATTCCCGCCGTCGAGCAATTGACCCAACTTCTGCAGAATCTTTCCACTACGCTGGAATTTGGCCACCGGCTTCAGTATTACCATCATTACCAGAAGCTGGCGCTCGATGAGCAACTGAAGCGCATGGAAGAAATGTCGAAACAAAACACGCTGGGGGAGTTGCAGGCGATCGCGCCTATTCTCCAGCAGATCGTGAATGACAATTCGCTCATCACTCCGGTGCGCGTCCGTGCCCAACGCCTGCTGGCGGAGGCGGGCAATGCTCCAAATCGCTAGGTTTTCGGCCAGCGTCCTCCCGGGCGATTTTCGTACAACTAAAAGGCCGCAAACAGTGTTCTAATAGCTTACGGTTGGTTGGGGGTGCTATGTCCAGCTCAAGGTTCGGGCTACAAGTCTCATTGTTGGCGGCCTTCACAAGCTTGCTCGCCGTTAGCTGCTTCGCCGACTCCCAGGTGCGCATTGTGCGCCTCAGCCAAGTGGAAGGCGCCGTTCAGGTGGATCGCAACTCCGGCCAGGGCTACGAGAAGGCATTTCCCAACTTGCCCATCACTCAGGGCTCCAAACTTCGTACTGGCGCAGATGGCCGCGCCGAAGTCGAGTTTGAAGACGGCACCACCCTCCGCATAACTCCAAAAACCGTGGTGGAGTTTCCCGAGCTCTCGGCGCGGGACTCCGGCGCCAAGAACACCGAGGTCAAAGTAAGCGAAGGCACTGCCTATCTGGATCTCAAAGCCACGAAAGATGAAGAATTCACTCTGGTTTTCGGTCGCGAGAAATTTGCGCTCGCCAAACCGGTTCATCTCCGCCTTCAAATGGGAGATACCGAATCCTCGCTGGCGGTTTTCAAAGGCAAAGTGCAGGTTGAAGGGCCCGCGGGCGCGGTGAACGTTGGCAGAGACGAGACCGCCACGTTTGATTTTCTGAACGACGACAAACACACGATCGCCGGCAATCTCGAAGCAGATCCTTACGATGCCTGGGACGCGCAGCAGCAGAACTATCACAAGTCTTATGCCGGCTCCAGCAGCTACTCGCCCTATAGCTACGGCATGAGCGACCTGAACTATTACGGCAACTACCTCAACGTGCCGGGTTACGGCTTGTCGTGGCAGCCTTACTTCACCGGTGCGGGATGGAATCCCTTCATGGATGGCGCCTGGTTTTCCTATCCCGGTTTCGGCTACACCTGGGTATCCTCGTATCCCTGGGGATGGACGCCTTACCGCTACGGTACTTGGATGTCGGTTCCCGGTTATGGTTGGGTGTGGCGCCCGGGAAATTCGTGGTCCGGATGGAACACCTTGCCAACTGTGGCCAATGGTCCCAACCAGTTTGTTGCCCCCAAACCCCCAGCCACTGGAAGTGTTCCCGTCCTGGTTGGCCGCGGCCCAGTCGCCACTTTGACGACGTCGTCTTCCCATCAGGTCGTCATTCATAACGACACCGCAGGCCTGGGAATTGCACGTGCGACCGTTCACAACCTCGGGCGAGTCTCTCAGCAGGTAAAAGCAGAAGGCGTGGCCTCAACCAATGTGCATCCTGCGCCCGTCGGCTTTTGGGTCCCGGCGTCGCCACACGGGCCAGCCTTCAGCAACATGAGGGGAGCGTCTCGTGGGAACAGTGGCGCAGCAGGGCCAGTCGCCCCGTCTGCGTCCCACGCGGGGGCCGCCCACAGCGGCGGTGGCGCGCACAAATAAACCCGCAACAAACGTAAGTGATAAACTGCTGCTGCCGGTGGCTGGTTTTCTATACATTATCTTTATCTTTCCCTTTGCGGGCGGTCATCCCGAAGCCCTGCGCTTTCGCCGGCGGGGCGAGAGCCTGCCCTGAGCGAGCCCGAGTCAAACGAGGGGGAGTCGAATGGGGATCTGGCGTGGGCCCGCCGGGGCGTCTAGGAAGGGCTCTTCGGCTCCCGAAGTTAGTTTGCTACTAATGCCGTCTCCGAGGAACAAATATGTCTTGTGCCCGCGTGCTCTTCGTATTCGTCTGCCTGGCTGCGTGCTTCGCCCCACTATCACAAGCCGCCCCGGCGAAGGTCACCGCCTCGGCCGTGTGGCAGGTATCGCCGCAATTCATAGCCGCCCTCCACGCCGCCTGCGACCAGTCGCTCCAAGCTGGCGGCAGCCAATGTCTGATGGACCAGATGACCAAAGCTGGCGCGCCCGCCGCCGCTGTCAGTTTTACCCGCGAACTCTATAAGCAGAGCCATGGGGATTTCGGCATCATGACCGGTTTTCAGGACCAGCCCCCGGTTGCCTTCGCATGGATCACCTACCCCCTGCGCGCCAACACCAACTACGGACTGCTGCTAGTGAACGGCAAGCCGCCTATCGTCAATCTCGAAGATTTGAAACTGCTCGACACGAAAACCATGCGGCAGAGTGGCCAGTTTCAAGATCTCAAGAATCAATTTCCCCAGGTCGACGTGTGGCCGGGCGATCGTGACGGGAAGACTTGGCCCAACTCGCAGCCGGGTCCCAACGGCGGCACACAGTTCGTAGTGGGTTATCCGCTGCGCAACGGATGCCACGCCTGCGCGGCCGCTGGATCTGCGATATTCACCTGGAATGTTGATGCCCAGGGGAAATTTCTCGGAACATCATTTATCGGAATGACTCCGCCCCCATTGCAATAGAAAACGAGCGGGCATGACTTCGAGCTTACCTCCCAGCGAAGCTCTATTCCTCCAGCGCCCCCGACCAGCATTCGAACGACCTTCCCTTGCGCTCGTCGTCGCGAAAAAATGCAAGATAGGTCATAACTTGGTAGCCCACAAACTGCTCCTGCCAGGGATCAAAGCGCCCCAGCTCATGCACCGCTCGCCACGTGCCCGAATTGATGTAGGTTTGCGTCAGTAGCCCTTGCTTGCTCGGAGCGGACCGCAGAGGGACAACTTCATACCAATGGGTGTGCCCATACACCAGAAAATCTGCGCTGCCATCGCGGAACGCCGCCTCCGTCAAAGCGTAGGGCGCAAATGACGTATGGCTCTGGATTCGTTTCTTAAGACGAAGAATGAACCGGCTGAGCGTAGAGAGAGAAAAATCCTGCGAGAACCGCACCCCTAGCTTGAACCAGAAATGGCCAGATTCCTTCACAAATGGTGTGCTCAAGAACTGCTTCGCTTGAGTGTTCCAGATTTTCTTGATCTCCTTTGCCTGATCCGGAGTGCAGGTGTTTTTCAGCAGTCCATCCAGCCATACCGGGATAATCTGCAACGGCCGCACATTATCCAGCTCTTTCAAGCCCCGCTTGCAGTCGTCCGACAAGCTGGACCCTAGGCGCGCCGCAACCAGTTCCGGGAAACGGTTGAGCAGTTCGATGACCACTGCGTCTCCCAGCGAGGATGCGTCGCGCGTCTTATCAAAATTTATGCTGTCGTAGATGTCGCCATGCCGGGCGAAAATCCGGTGATCGCGATAGAGTTGCATGATCGCAGCCGATTCGCTCGGGTCGTGCGGAAAGGGACCCGGCGGATTGGCCAGCCCCATCTCCTTCCGGATGAACTCACGGATTTGTTCGTAAGGATCTCCCGGCAGGTGGTACATCCAGTCGTGATTGCCGATCATGTAGTGCAAGCGAATCTGCACGGGCACGCGGTCGGCCCCTCTCGGATCCGGTGACGCAGCCGCGCCTTCAGCTATCGCTCTCGGCACCGTGATAGCCTTTTCCTGGCTCAGGCTGCGCAGGATCTTGATCGACGTGTCGTTATGTTTCAGTATGGCCTCTGTGATCGTCCTCACTCTCTCCTGCACCCTCGGGTCATTCACGTTTCCCCAGGGGCGCACCTCAGGTGGAGCGGTGCACCATTGGTCGGACCGGATGATGTCAAGGATGTCCCCAAGGAGAATTACATCGACTTGGCGTATAGGCTCGTATCTTCCATCCACCCGCTTCGAAGCATCGTAGACCAGATCTCGCAGACGTTCCCGGAATACACGGAAAGCGCCCTCTTTGATTGTTTCTCCTGAAGACCCGTCGGTGAGGTGCAAGTCGCTGACGATAACAATCACGTATGTTGTTCAGCTCCTGGGGTGCGCTGGAAGGGTACTGGGGACATACCGACTCTCCCATTACTAAGTCGCCGAAGTCAACGGGAATGTCCAAATCGTTCGGGAAAGCGAACAGAGTCCGCGAAATCGCCTCGGCGCAACTCCGTGGTCAAATACAAGAATGGTCGGGAGTCAATGTAAGCTCAAGCGTAACAGCGTCTTCGGCGATCTATAGCCCAAAGCTAATTATGCACAAGTGTTCCGTACGGAACGTTTTGTAAAGTTGTCCAGTGTTCCGCACGGAACGTTTGTTCGCTTTACCGATGCTGACGTGGCGGCGGGTCTCTGACCCGCCTGTGGGTCGCGGGTCGGCTCGTGTGGTGGCGGGCGACCCGCCCGCCCACAAGTCACCAGATCATAATGCCTGCATATCCCACCACCATGTCGCGGTCGCCGGAGACATCGCCCGACGTCGCGTACTTGATCAGCTCAGTGCGGGTAGCGCCGAGCTGCTTCGCCGCCGTGAGCATGGCCACTGTCGGGCCGAAGCCGCACATGCTGATTTCTTCATTCATCACCACATCGAATAGCCCGCGCGGATCGAGCGCCAGGATGGCCTCGATGGCCTTGCCATCTTTCACGCGGGTCACGCGATCGTTCTCGTAGTGGTTCATGTCGCTCGAGGCGATGATGAGCACCCGCTCGTTTTGTGTCCGCACCACCTCGGCAATCGCATTTCCGAGTGCTTCAAGAACCTCGTAGCGGCCGGTGCCCAGCGCGATCGGAACGAAGGTGATGTCCGGCTTTCTCAGCTGCAGAAAGGGCAACTCCACTTCGATGGCATGCTCGGCTCGGTGCGCGTCACTGTCCTCTGCGAGCAAAGGGAGCCGCTGCTTCAAACTTTCGGAGAGATCGGAATCGATGGGCACAGGGCCGAGCGGTGTTGCCCAGGCGCCGCGGCTCATAATGGCAAGCGGCTGGCCCATGCCGGTGTGATTGGGGCACATCACAATGCAGCGTTGCGGCAGATCCAGTCGCGCAAAGACCGCACCGGCCACGTGGCCCGAATAGATGTAGCCCGCGTGCGGAACCACACACCCGATCGCCGCGATGGCTTGGCTCCGGCGCCCCCAGATAAGACCGCACATCCGCGAGCAAAGTCTCGACGTCGCGGGGGTAAAAGCGTCCGGCTACCGCCGGAGCACGTAAAGTGGCGGGCATCGTGCACCTCCTGCCGCAGGCTGGCAGGGCACAACCAGTCTCAATCTATTTCGCGCCATTGTTCAAAGCGCGGAAGAGCGCCGCAGTCTTTTCCATCGACAAGGCCTCAGCCCGCGCGTCGGGCTTTATAGCGGCTTGTTCCAGCGCCGTGCGCAAAGTCTTCGCCTCATATTGCGATTTCAGGTTGTTCGCAAGCGTCTTGCGTTTCTGTCCAAACGACAGTTTCAAGAATTCGATGAAGGCCCGCTCCGGCACATGCAAAGTCTCCAGGCGTGGCGTAATCGAAAGACGCACCACAGTCGAGTGCACTTTGGGCGGAGGAGAGAATGCGCCCGGAGGAAGGGTGAACAACTTCTCCACCCGAGTGTAGAGCTGCGCTGTGGCGGAAAGCAGCCCATACTCACTGTGTCCAGGCGTTGCCGCCAGGCGGTCGGCGACTTCGCGTTGCACCATAAGCACCATGGATTCAAAATAGCGGCGGTAGGCAAAAAGGCGCAGCAAAATATCCGAAGTGAGGAAATAAGGGAGATTGCCCACGACGCGGGCCGGGTCGGGTTGATATTCGAGGCCGGGGCGGGTGCTGCCGGGCTTGGGCCCGAACAGAGAATCGAAATCTACGGCCAGAATGTCGCCTTCGATGATCTCCACATTAGGCGCGAGAGCAAACTGCATGCGCAATTGCGCGGCGAGCACACGGTCGAGTTCGATGGCGATCAGGCGATGCGCGCGCCTGGCCAGCAGGGAAGTGAGAATTCCGCGGCCCGGCCCGATTTCAAGGACGGTGGCCTGAGAGAGATCGCCCAATGCCTCCACGATGCGAGTGGCGGCCGAGGAGTCTACGAGAAAATGCTGGCCCAGTTTTGGCTTGCGTCCGGCGGCTGGCGAAGCAGAGACCTTTGGCACGTTGACCCGCTTTCTCTCCGGCATTTAGACTTGCTGCTTCACGCGCAAGTTCGGCGCTGGAAACGTGTGCCGCCATCCGGCACGCCTCTATCATAGCTTGCGCAGGTGCAACCGTGACAAACTGAAGGAGTCTCGCTCATGCACATTGCGTTTGCGGCATCCGAATGTGTGCCTTTTTCCAAGACTGGTGGATTGGCGGACGTAGTGGGCGCTTTGCCGCGCGCCCTGGTTTCGCTGGGACATCAGGTGAGTGTTTATCTACCGCTTTACCGCCAGACCAAGTTAACCGACACCCAAACCGTAGTGGGCAGCATAACCATTCCTTTTGATGACCATTATCGTTTTTGTTCGGTGGTGACGGGAGGCAATCATTCCGGAGTGCGCTTTTATTTTGTCGATTACCCGCCGTTCTTTGATCGTGAAGCGTTATACGGCACCTCGAGTGGCGACTATCCCGACAATGCGGAACGCTTTGCTTTGTTTTCCCGCGCCGTGCTGGAAGCCTCGAAGATAGTGGGCGTGCCTCACGTTTTCCACTGCCATGACTGGCAGTCGGCGCTGGTTCCGGTCTTGCTGCGCACGCAATATCTGGAAGACCCGGCGTTCCGGCAAGTGAGCACAGTGTTCACGATTCACAACATGGGATATCAGGGCCTGTTCCCGCCGGAAACATTACCGCTGTTGGGGCTGCCGTGGGATTTGTTCACCATCTCGAAGATGGAATTTTTCGGCAACGTCAATTTTCTGAAAGGGGCGTTGGTGCATGCCGATTTTGTGACCACGGTCAGCAGAAAGTACAGCCAGGAAATCCAGACGGCGGAGTTCGGCTTTGGCTTGGAGGGCGTGCTGCGCAACCGGGCCTCGACCGTCTCCGGCATTCTGAACGGAGTGGATTACGACCAGTGGAGCCCAGAGACCGATAAATTTATCGCTGCGCGATATTCGCCGCAAGATTTGAGCGGCAAACGGAAGTGTAAAGAGGATTTGCTGGCGGTATATGGCATGGCGGAAGCTGACCGACAGTTGCCGGTGATCGGCATCGTGTCGCGGTTTGCCGCGCAGAAAGGTTTCGACCTGATCGCGCAGATCATGGACCGGCTGGCGCGGGAAGAAATGATCGTGGTTGCGCTCGGCGCCGGGGACAAGCCGTATGAAGAAATGTTCCAGCGCATGAACAGGCAATTCCCACAGAAAATCGCAGTGAAGGTGGCTTACGACAACGCCATCGCCCACAAGATTGAGGCGGGCAGCGACATGTTCCTGATGCCCTCCAAGTACGAGCCCTGCGGCCTGAACCAGATTTACAGCCTGAAATATGGAACGGTGCCGATCGTGCGGGCGACCGGCGGCCTGGACGACACGATCGAGCCCTGGGATTCGCGCACCGGCAAAGGTACGGGTTTCAAGTTCAGTGACTACAGTGGAGAGTCGCTGCTGTTGACCGTCAAACAGGCGCTGCAGGCCTTCCGCGACCAGCATTCCTGGGAAATCCTGATGCGCAACGGCATGAACAAGGATTTTTCCTGGAACGCGTCGGCCAAAGAGTACGTGCGGATTTACGAACGCGTGCGCCAGACGCGGGCGGCGTCGGCGGCAGGGTAGAAGGTGCACATGCCGAGCGTTGTTCGGCCGGACGGCCCCTTCGACTTCGCTCAGGGCAAACTCAGGCGGCTGTCCCCACGCGGTTCACGCGGGCAAGTCGCCCGCGACCACACGAGCCGCCCGACTCAGGCGGGTTTACAAAGCGCGGGAGAGATTTCTATAATTCCCGGCACGTTCCGAGGAGAATAAAAATGAAAGCTTTCGTTGGTTCCAGGATCGGTGGGATTCTCGTGGTTACCCTCGCAATATGTTCTGCCGCGCTCGGCGCGGTGGCGCAAGATCGCATGAGCGACAAAGATGTACAAAACACTATGAACAACATCCGGCAGGATTCGAAGAAGTTCGGCTCCGTATTCAATTCTGCCGTCAAGAAGAGCACCTTCCGCAAGACGGACAAGGAGAAATCGGCAAGAACGATGGTAAAGCTCTTCGAAAGCCGTACCAACGGAATGCTCAA
This sequence comes from uncultured Acidobacteriota bacterium, assembly GCA_963759395.1. GTDB lineage: Bacteria > Acidobacteriota > Terriglobia > Terriglobales > Acidobacteriaceae > CAVWZH01. The sequence continues at coordinate 422,559 of CAVWZH010000013.1, forward strand.
TGAGTTCAAGAGAACGAAGAAAGCTGATAATTCGCTGCCCCTGGTGCTCGACAGCGCGAGCAAGATCGACGATTTTCTCAAGGAGAATCCGCTGGGCGACCAGGTGACTGCGGCATGGACGCCGGTTCGTGGCGAGATCGATAGCTTGGCGAAGGCGTTCAACGTCGCGCCGCCGATGAAATAAAGCCCGCGTTCGTGGTCCCCACCCGTCGATAACCGCGACGGGTGGGGCACGCTTTGCCCTGGTGACGCAAGGTGAGCCAGCCTGCCGAAGCACCTAATTACGCACAATGCTGATCCTAACGGGGGTCGGGCGATGCGATCGAGGCCAATTCCCCGGATGAAGTTTTGGCGGTTTTTGGGGCACGATTCCGACCGCTTTGATTCGAGTTGCGCGTCCTTCACACGAAGCTTCTTGGCATCCGGAGCCGGTGACACAGACTTAACGGTCTTTTGTAACCGGTGGGTGGCCATAGTTGACTGCGAAGGCTGCGCGACCGCGGCTGGCTGAACGGGATGAACGGGCGCCGCGCTGGGTGCGGGATCATACCAGTCCGGATTGACATCCTGCTGGGCCTGTGCCGGGAGCAACATTATCGTAAAGATCGCGCCAGATAGCATTGCCGTGGATGCCAGGATTCTGCAACGTCCGATACCTTTTGATTTGCTCATGAAATCACCTCCGTAAATGAATTGAGTTCGACTCGTGGCAGCCGCAACGGGACGAAATCATGGACGCGATCTTGCCCTTGATTGCTGGTGGAGTCCATGGAGACAGTCTGAATTGTTCTGAAGCGATCTGAAGATCGGCGAGATTCTTGTCGCCCAAGCCGCGGCCAGGGGCTTCCGGGACTAACTTTCGGACTTCGTTCGGCCTTCGATGGGGGCCTTCGGGGTTGCTCGGGGATTTTCTGGATCCAATCCGGCCGCGGTCATGATGGCGCGTCCGAGTTCTTCCGGGGAAAGCGCAAATCCTTCTGCTGGCGTCTGGCTACTGACGTCCTCTTCGGCGGTGGGCGCTACGAAGCGATAGCCTCGGCCGACTACGGTCTGCAGGTACTGCGGCTCGCCGGCGTCGTCCGCCAAGGCGCGGCGGATCTTGCGGATGGCGGTATTGATTCCCTGTTCGACGTCAACGAACACATCTTTGCTCCACAACTCGCTGGAGATCTGCTCGCGGGTGACCAGTTGTCCTCTCTTTTCGACGAGAAACATGAGCAATTGCAGCGGCAGGCCCTCGAGGCGAATGGGGACACCACGGCGGCAAAGCTGAAAGCGACCGTAGTCCAGCTGGAAATCGTCGAAGTGAACTTTCTTCTCGGGCACAGCACAACTCCCACGTGATTTGCACACTATTAGGTTTCGCTGCAGACCGGAGACGGGGCTAGCCGCGTCTCCAAGGGTTCAGAAATTCTGTTCTGCCCGGGTTGCCGTGTCAAGTTCTCTCGACGAAAGCCGGGTGTCTACGCACCGTTCCAGTCGACGATGCCCGTCCCGCTCCAGTGGCCGAAACTAGTGAAATCCATTTTAGGCCGGCGTAGGTTGCGCCATTCAGCCAACATGTTCATCAATCGAATGTCATCAAAGACAACGATGGGATTCTTTCGAAATGTAACAGCAGACAGCTGTTCTAAGAAAGCGGCCTCCGTGGACCCGTCTTTTGGACCATCCACAAATAACAAATCAGCGTCAGCAATTTCCTCAGCATACTTCTCGAACAGAGTCTTCGCCTTCATGTCCGATACGACTTGTGTCACTTGGCCATTCTCCAAATACGATAGCGGCAGCCAAGATCCATTCTTTTGATGTATCGGATCGATGTCGACCGTGTAGACCTTGCCATTCTCTTCGATCCCTTCCAGCAGGGCTGCGGTTCCCATTCCGGTGTCTGTGCCGAACTCCCACACCGTGCGAGCTTTTAGCACGCGAGACAAGGTCGTCAGTAAATGATAATGCTCGCCTGGAAACACTTCGAACCAGCGAGAACCGGCCCCATGGCTAATTGAGAGAATAGGATGGACTGCTTTCGGGGCGTTAGTGACCAAGGAAATGGCCAGATCAAGGAGCCTTTCAGAGGGTTTCCAGGGTTCGTCATCAAGGCTAAGCACTAGACTGGCCTCGACATGACGCGCCAGAGGTCTCGCTATTTCCCGAACACTTCTAGTCGGCAGCAATTGCGAAGCCTTATTGAAATCGAAGAACTCTCTAGTCAGCGAAACACAGGATTTTACAACATCTCGACTTCTTTTATGGTCTTAGATTAAATCAACTGCTCTTACACGGCGGCCATCTCACTCCAAGCGTCACCCGGCTGGACGTCTGCCTGGCCAGAGGAGCAATTCGCGCAGCCGCCCCTGCCGCTGAAATCAGGGCCATTTGCGCTGTGGAAAGACGCCAACCCTCACACATTGACTTGCTTACAGCATGACCCCTAACATGGTCGCGCTGCCTTGCGGGTTGCCAGCATGATTGGACGCACCATTTCCCACTACCGAATCGTGGAACAGTTGGGCGGCGGTGGCATGGGAGTGGTGTATAAAGCAGAAGACCTCAAGCTGCGACGCTTTGTTGCGCTGAAGTTCCTGCCACCGGAATTCTCCCGCGATCCGCAAGCTGTGGAACGCTTCCAGCGCGAGGCGCGGGCGGCCTCGGCGCTTGAATAATCCGCATATCTGCACCATCCATGAAATTGACATCGCCGAGGGCGAGCACTTTATCGCCATGGAGTTGCTGGAGGGGCAGACTCTCAAGCACCGGATCGAGGGCCGGCCGCTGAAGCTCGATCAATTGCTGGATCTGGGCATTCAGATCTCCGACGCGCTGGATGCGGCTCATGCGGGCGGAATTGTTCACCGCGATATCAAGCCGGCAAATATTTTTGTCAGCACGCGCGGGCATGTGAAGATTCTAGATTTTGGCTTCGCCAAATTAAACCCGCTCACGCGGCCCACGGCAGGCGAGACCATGCCCACGGCGGCCACCGATCACAATCTGACTAGCCCGGGAACGGCGCTGGGCACGGTGGCCTACATGTCTCCGGAGCAGTCGCGCGGAGAAGACCTCGACGCCCGCACAGACCTATTTTCCTTCGGCGTGGTGATGTATGAAATGGCCACTGGGCGCCAGCCTTTCACTGGGGCGACCTCGGCTGTGATCTTTAATGAGATTCTGGAGCGCACACCCTCTCCACCGACCAAGCTGAATCCGCAGCTTCCGGTCAAGCTGGAAGAAATCATCAGCAAAACACTGGAAAAAGACCGCGACCTGCGCTGCCAGACTGCCGCCGAGTTGCGCGGCGACCTGAAACGGCTGAAACGTGATACGGAATCGGGGCGAGCGGTAGCGCAGAGTTCGGGCCCGGCGCCGGCGTTGGCGGCGGCTTCCGAAAAGCCCGCTGGAGCGCCGAAGCCGTGGCTTCTGGCGTTGGCGGCGGCGATCTTCATTAGCGCGGTTGCAGGTGCTTTCTTCCTGGGGAAGTCGACGCGCCCAGCCACTGCCACGGCACCTCCGATTTACCACCAGCTTACGTTCCGCCACGGCAGCATTCGCATGTCGCGCTTCGCTCCCGATGGCCGGACGGTTTTGTACAGTGCGGCGTGGGAGGACAATCCAGTTGAAATTTTCACCACACACCCCGGAAGTCCCGAATCGCGGCCTTTCGGATTGAAGAATGCCGAAGTGCTGGGGATCTCTTCGTCGGGCGAAATGGCGGTCTTGCTGAACAGCCTCACGATCGAGCCGTTCATCAATGCAGGAACGCTGGCGCGCGTGCCCTTGGGAGGTGGTGCGCCGCGTGAAGTCTTGGAGGGCGTGCAGTGGGCGGACTGGTCGCCGGACGGGAACGAATTTGTGATTGTACGGGACCTGGGCGGGCAGAACCGGCTGGAGTATCCCATCGGCAAAGTGCTTTACCAAACCGCGGGTTGGATCAGCCATCCGCGGATCTCTCCCAAGGGGGATTACATCGCATTCATCGAGCACCCGGCGCGTCGCGACGATGCGGGTTCGGTTGCGGTTGTCGATTTGGCCGGCCATAAGAAAACGCTTTCCGAGGGGTGGGGGAGCGCCCAAGGGCTGGCGTGGGCACCGAATGCCCCGGAAATCTGGTTTACCTCAACCAAGATTGGGAACGGCCGGTCCCTGACGGCTGTGGATCTGTCGGGGAGAGAGCACGCATTCGCAAGGGAACCGGGGACACTAACGCTGCAAGACGTGGGAAAGGACGGAAGCCTGCTGCTGACTCTGGACGCAGTACGGGCGGGCATGATGGGCCGCGCACAGGGTGACGTCAAGGAGCGAGATCTTTCCTGGCTCGACTGGTCGGTCCCGGACGATCTCTCGAACGATGGTAAGACAGTCGTGTTTACTGAGGCAGGCGAAGGGGGCGGACAGAATTACGCTGCCTATACCCGCAACATCGATGGCTCCCCGGCAATCCGGCTGGGAGATGGATCCGCGATTGCCCTCTCGCCGGACGGCAAATGGGTGATTTCCGCGATCGCGGGATCACCGACCCAATTTTCACTCTTGCCCACGGGTGCGGGCGAGGCCCGGGCGCTGACCAAGGATGATATTAACCACGTCCGGGCCCGCTGGTTTCCTGACGGCAAGCGATTTCTTTTTCTGGGAAGCGAGCCGGGGCACGGAGTTCGTCTCTACGTGCAAGATGTGGATGGCGGAAAACCGCGCGCTATTTCTCCGGAGGGAGTGAGTGCAACGCAATGGGAAATCTCACCGGACAGCAAGTACGTGGCGGCGGTTGGTCCGGATCAGAACGGATATCTCTACCCAATCGAGGGCGGCGGAGAGGCTCGGCCTATCCCGGGTTTTCCCAAGGGAGATGTGCCCATCGCCTGGACGGCCGATGGACGATCGCTTTTCATTTATCGCGCCGGTGAGTTGCCGGCTCGGGTTCAACGGCTCGATGTAACTACTGGGAAGATGCAACTTTGGCGGGATCTGATGCCCACGGATAGTGCAGGAATTACCGACATCGGCCCGATTCTGCTCACGCCGGATGCGAAGACGTATGTTTACGAGTATGGCCGCACGCTTTCGGATTTGTATCTGGTGGAAGGGCTGAAGTAATTCCCTCCGACCCTCAATCTTCGCGGGCGAGTCGCCCGCAACCACGAATTCATTCCTAGTCGTCGGCGTTGGCGGTGACTTCGGGCTGCAGAGATCGTGGGCGGCGGTTCGCGGGCGCCCCCGCCACACTGATCTCCTGATCTTTGTATTGCAACTGGTATAGCTTGTAGTAAATACCGCGCTGGGCCAGGAGTTGTTGATGAGTGCCCATCTCGCGCACCTGTCCCTTGTGCATGACGATGATGTTATCGGCACGCTGCACGGTGGAGAGACGGTGGGCGATGATGATGGAAGTGCGGCCCTCGACCATGTGATTGAGAGCATCCTGCACACGGAACTCGGTTTCGGTGTCAACGCTCGAGGTGGCTTCGTCGAGAATGAGAATCTTCGGTTCGTGGGCCAGCGCGCGGGCGAAGGAGATCAATTGCTTCTGACCCGTAGATAGCGTGGAACCGCGCTCGCGAACTTCTTCGCGGAAGCCTCCGGGGAGCGCGCGCACAAAATCGGCGAGGTTCACATCTTCGGCGGCTTTTTCGACGTCTTCGTCTTCGATCCAGTCTGTACCCAGGCGGATATTTCCGCCGACGGTTCCACTGAACAGGAAAGGATCCTGGAGAACGACGCCGAAGCGGCGGCGGAGGCTGGGGAGGTCCATTTCTCTGAGGTCCACGCCGTCGATAGTGATGGCGCCGCGTTGCACGTCGTAAAAGCGCATGAGCAGCGAGATGATGGTGGTCTTGCCGGCACCGGTGTGCCCGACAATGGCCACGGTTTGGCCGGGTTCGATGGCGAAGGAGACGTCGCGGAGGACCCAGTCAGGTTCGGTGGGGGCGGTCGAAATGCTCTCGACCTCGACAGGTCGGAGACCCGCCTCCACATGGCTGGTACCGTGCTCGGCGGCGGGCGCTGTTCTGTAGGCGAACCAGACGTGGTCGAACTGGATGCGGCCAGGACCCTGGGGCTCTTTGGTGACCGCGGGCGAAGTGATTTCGACCGGCGTATCGAGCAGTTTGAAAACCCGTTCGCCGGCTGCCATGGCGGACTGCAGGATGTTGTATTTCTCGCTCAGGTCCTGAATTGGGCGGAAGAAACGTTGGGCATACTGAATGAATGCGATTAGCACGCCCAGAGTCGTGACGCCGCGAAGCACGTTGTTGCCGCCGAACCAGATGACGCATGCAATCGCCACCGAAGAAAGAATTTCCACGATGGGGTAATACACCGCGTGCGCCATGATGGCGTCTTTGAACGCCTCCATGTGGACTTCGTTGATTTCGGAAAACTTGCGGTAGGCGCGCTTCTCCCGATTAAAGAGCTGCAACACGATCATGCCGCTGATGTGTTCCTGCAAGTAGGCATTAATGCGGGCGATAGCGACGCGAATACGGCGGTAGGAGTCGCGCACTTTGTTGCGGAAGATCTGCGTGGCGATGCCAATCAAGGGAAGCACAGCGAAGACGATCAGCGCCAGTCTCCAGTTCATGTGCAGCATGATGGCCACGATTCCGGCGAGCACGAAGACATCTTCGAAAATCGAAACCACGCCAGCAGTGAACATTTCGTTGAGTGCGTCGACGTCAGTGGTGACGCGGGTGACCAGGCGGCCGACGGGATTCTTGTCGTAAAAGCCGATGTGCATGCGCTGCAAGTAGCGAAAGATCTGGCTGCGCAGGTCAAACATCACCATCTGTCCGGCCCACTGCATGAAGTAAGTCTGTAGGTATTCCAGGAGAAAAGCGAAGACCAGCAGCCCGACATAAAGGGCGGCGATCTGCGCGATACCGACCAGCGGCTGGCTGCTCAAGAATCGATCAAGAGGCGTATGTAGCCCGGGGACTCTGACTAGATAGCGATCGACCGCGACTTTCGTGAGGTAGGGTCCTAGGACGTCGGCGCCAGCTTTGATGATGATGGAGCCGAGCGCGATTCCGGTCTGCCACTTATAGGGCCGTAGATAAGTGAGCAGCCGCTTCATCAGGCGGCTGTCGTATGCTTTTCCTAAAACCTCTTCTTCTTGGGCCATGAGCGGGGCTAACTAAAGAGTACCCTAACTAGATGTCGAATGCAGGTTGATGGATGGAAAAGGTTTGAGAATCCGGGGGGAACAAAGGCAGGTCAACGGCACGGCTTTATTCAGGCGGGCGAGTCGCCCGCCACACAAGCACTGCCGTTTCAGGCAATTTTGCGCAGAACCAGAGCCGAGTTCTTCGAGCCAAAGCCAACGCAGTTGCAGATGGCGTGCTCAATCTGGGCGGGGCGGCCAATATCTGGAACGTAGTCGAGATCGCAATCAGGGTCGCGGACATCAAGGTTGATGGTGGGAGGAATCTTGCCGTGTTCCATGGCGATCACCGTGGCAGCGACTCCGGCAGCGCCGCTCGCGCCCTGGGCATGGCCAATCTGCGATTTCAACGATGACATGGGAGTGCTGTGGGCGTGGCAGTTCAAAGCGAGCTTCAGAGCTCGAGTCTCGACGCGGTCATTGAGTGGAGTGGAAGTACCATGCAGGTGGACGTACTGAATGTCAGTGGGCGCGACACCGGCGTCTTCGAGCGCGAGCGTAATGGCGCGGGCGGGTTCTTCTGGCGCCTCACTCATGCGCACGCGGTGAAAGGCCTCGCAGGTGGAAGCGTATCCCGCAACTTCGGCATAGATGTGCGCCCCGCGGGCGCGGGCGTGATCGTAATTCTCCAACACAAACATCCAGGCACCTTCGGCGAGCACGAAGCCGTCGCGGTCCGCCGAAAATGGCCGGGAAGCCCGCTCGGGCGCGTCGTTCCAGGCTTGGGTGAGGGCGTGGAGCAGAGAATATCCCTTGATGATGCCAGAAGTGATGGTAGAGTCAGCGCCACCTACGAGAAACATGGGTTGCACGCCGGCGCGGATGTGATCGAGGGCATAGCCCAATGCGTCGGTGGACGAGGTGCAGCCGGTGGTGACGACGTGGCTGTAGCCGCGCAAACCGAAGCGCATGCTGATCTCGCTGGAGATAGTTCCCATTGTGCCCGAGGGAATGCAGAACAGGCTCACTTGTTTCACGTGCCCGGAATGCCAGAGCCGGTATTGCTCTTCGGAAAATTCCTGCGCGCCGCCGCCGGTGCCGAGGATGACTCCGATGCCGCGTTTTTCCTCAAGACTCATGGAGGCGGGATCGATTCCGGCGTCTTGCAACGCCTCGGTTGAGGCCGCCACGGCCAGCGGCACAATGCGGGAGACATGCTTGCGCTCGCGCGCGTCTACCCAGGCGAGTTCATCGAACTCGGGGATCTCTCCGGCAATCTGGACAGGAAGGGAAGACGGATCGAAGCGTGAGATGCGCTTTACGCCTGACTTGCCGTCGAGAATGGCGCGGCAGAAATCGACGCGGCCGATGCCGTTCGGGCTGACTACACCAAAGCCGGTGATGACGACGCGAGGGGGCCTGTGCTCTGCGATTGCCGTGTGAACTCCTTCCCAGCCGGGATGAGGTCGCTCCTCCAGCCTAAGGCAAGTGCGATAATCCTACAGAATGCCATTGGGTCTGTACATCTCGGTCCCATTTTGCCGCACGAAGTGCAGCTATTGTAACTTCGCCTCAGATGTCTTCTCCCGCGCGCTGTTTCAGCGATACGTGGAACGGGTGTGCTCCGATATTGAGCATGCCGCCGAGACCGCTGAGGAAATGGGCGGCGCGTTCGAGCGGGTCGTAGATTCCGTATATCTGGGCGGAGGCACGCCCACAATCCTAGACATTAACCAACTGGAACGGCTGTTTGCCACCATTTCGCAAAATTTCCAGTTGCGGCCCGATGCGGAAATCACCGTGGAATGCGCGCCGGGTACGCTGAGCGACGAAATACTCGCGCTGTTCGGACGCTGCCGTGTCAACCGAGTGAGTCTCGGCGTGCAGTCGTTTGTCGACGGCGAAGCTGCCGCGGTGGGCAGGCTGCATAAGCGAGCCACCGTGCTCGATGACCTGGCACGTTTGCATGCGGCCGGAATTTCGAATCTCAACATCGATTTGATCGCCGGGCTGCCCCACCAGAATGCCGCGAGCTGGGAGTTCTCCCTCAACGAAGCTATCGCCTCCGGAGCGCCGCACCTCAGCGTTTACATGCTGGAAGTGGACGACGACTCCCGCCTGGGCCGCGAACTGATTGCTGGCGGTACAAGATATCATGCCCATTCGGTTCCCGACGATGAGATCACGGCCGATTTTTATTCGATGGCCTGCGAGCGGCTGGAGGCGGCGGGCGTGCGGCAGTATGAGATATCGAACTTTGCGCGGATGGGCTGGGAATCGCGGCATAACTTGAAATACTGGACCCGGCAGCCCTATCTCGGGTTTGGGGTGGATGCGCACTCGATGCTGACGGGGGCAGGTGGTGGAATGCGTTTCTCTACTCCAGATTCGCTCGAAGAATACGTCGCCGGCGGAAGGCGCCGAACAACCGTGATATCCGCGAGAGAAGCGCTGGAGGAGGTCTTTTTCCTTGGTTTGCGGCTGGCGAGGGGAGTCGACCTGACCGAGGTAGCCGCGCACTTTGGGCAAGAGGCGGTCTCTGGTTTCCTCCCGGTGATCGATGAGTTTGTGGAATCAGGATTGTTGGAGCGGAGGGCCGAAGTCATTCGGCTGAGTCCGCGTGGGCGGCTGATATCGAATGAAGTGTTTCAGCGGTTTATCTCAATCGATGAGAAGAGGGTCCGGGCGAGCGATGTGGTAGAAATTCCTATTTGAGCCGACGGTGCCGGGAGCAGCTAGGGTCTTTCGACCCCGCGGCCGCTTCGCGGGCGAAGCAGCCACTGCGCTCAAGATGGCACAGGAGAGAGGTAGCGCTCCGGATGAAAACCTCAAAAACGGCAGTATAATTTACGGCTGAACTTGTTCCGGAGGTGCAGCATGGGCCTGTATTCACATTATGACGGAGCGCACAACCATCCGGTGAACCGGGCTTTGCATATGATCGCGATCCCCGTCGGCTTTTCATCTCTCATTGTGGTCTGGTTCCACTGGGTCATCGCACTGCTTTTGATCCCGACCGCCTTCGCCCTGGCATGGCTGGGCCACCTGATTGAAGGAAACAAACCGGCGTTTCTAACCAATCCTGCGCACGTGTTCGTTGCTCCGGTGTGGATGGCGAGGAAGATCTTCGGCACGGGCGCGGCGGCCGGAGCCGGCGAAAAGAAATCGGTCTAGAGCTATCGCGCCGCCAGCCGGCGCAGAGCGACGTCGCGATCTGTGCGGGCGGCTTGATGCGAAGGATCGATCGCCAGTGCTTGGTTGAATTGTTCCAGTGCGTCGGCTGGCTTGCCTGCCTGTAGCAGCAGTTCCCCAAAATCGCAGCGCACTTGCGCATCGCGCGGATACGCGGCGACCGCCAGAGAAAAATATTTGCCGGCCTCATCGAGCTGCCCTGACTTCGCCAGCGCTTTGGCAAGATTGTAGCTGGCATCGGCGTAATCGGGGTCGAGGTCGAGAGCGGTGCGGAACTCCGCAATCGCCTCGGGTAGTCTTCCGACCGCTTCCAATGAGACTCCAAGCCAGTTGCGTGCTTCCGGCTGCTTCGGCGCGAGACGCACTGCGTTTTCCAACTCAGATGTGGCGCCGGCAGGGTCCAAGCGCGCAAGCATCAGGGCGCCCAGCATGACATAAGCGGAAGAGTTATCGGGATCCTTCTCCAGGCGATGACGCGCGACCGCTTCGGCGAGCTCGCGGCGGGGGTCGCCCCGGCCGTGTGGCAGCACCTGTAGCCAGAGATGTCCCATTTCATCGGTCGATTCGTTTCCACCTTCGACGCGACGTGGCGGACGATTTGGATTCCGTGGGTTCGATGTGGAATTGTCGTAGTGCCAGCGCATGGAGACGATCGAGCCTCCAGGCAAGAAAACCGGCTCGCGGTAGTGGTACACGGCTTGCCATTTCGGATCCCAGTCGGGGATGCGGATGAGCCATCTACGTTCGCCGTTCGGCAACGTAGCATAGCCCTCGAGCAGATGGCCGAGATAATGCGCGTGCGGATAAACGGCGAGCACGGCGGCATCGAGCGGTAGACGGAAGTCGTCGCTGACCACGAAGTCCCGGTCGCCGGCGGGAATCTCAAGCGCGCTGTCGTGCTCCAGTTGAATCAGCATCGGGAACTGGGTAGGCGGTTTGTCGGTGAAGTACAGGCCAATGGACGGTTGCACCTGCATCGGTTGCGGCGTCCTGGATTTATCTTGCATCGGCATATCCATGTTCATGGCCATGAGATGCGCGTTGAGCACGAGGTCATTACCGGGATCGAGCCGCCACGATAAACCGTCAGGCTCAACCCAGGGCGTGCTGCCCGGCTTCCAAAACAGAAAGTGGCTGGGAAAGTCGAAGGGATTGTGAGCGAGGGTCAACTCCATCCCTGGGAAGCCCGTGCCGGGTTTAGCTTCCAGGTGGCGGGCCGAGTGCAAGCGATCGATCAGGAGATTGGCGTGATGAATGGCCTCAGCATTACCAGGATGGATTTCGACCGCGCGAACGTAGCGGGTGGCTGTTAGCCCAGGTGAAAAGATGAAATTCCAGAATACGTCGGAGCTGGACGCAGGCAGGGAGAATGGCCGGGCCGCTTCGAGAATCATGTCCGGAGGCCCGAGCTGCCAGCCTTCCGTGAACTGCGGTGGAGGAGGAATTTCGGAAGCCGGTCCTTCCGGCAATCCGTGTTCAACCCAATCCAGGATTAAGTGAACCTGCGCATCGGTCAAACGGTGCGCATCAATGAAATCGCCGTGGCCGGGTTCGGGAAGCCAGGGCGGCATGGAGCGATCGCGCACTGTGGAAACGATCTGGTTGGCATGTTGTTTCGCATCTTCATAACTCAACAGCGAGAACGGCGCTGGCCCCGCCGGACGATGACAAGAGCTGCAGTATTGGTAGAAGACGGGAGCGATGTCGTGGGCGAAGGTCGGATGCGGTGTGGTTTGCGCCGTTGCCATCGCAGGGAGCGCTAAAGCAATAAACGTTCCGGCGACCACGTCACGAAACAAGTTCATATCAACCCTGATCAATTTATGGTATCGCAACGCGGCCGCGGCACCGCAGTAACCTTTCCGTGAAGTGCTGCTGTGTTCTAATGTCATTGTCCACCGGATGTGAGGGGCCGTTGCCGGTCTTGATTGGGCCGAGCAACGTCAGCGAGGGTAGCCTTGGATTTCCAACTCAGCGAAGAACAACAGCAACTGAAAAAGACGGTGCGCGAGTTTGCCGAACGGGAGATCGCGCCCAATGTCATGAAATGGGACGAGGCCTGCGAATTTCCCCTCGCCACTCTCAAAGAACTGGGCAAGCTGGGCCTGATGGGCACGATTTTTGCCCCGGAATATGCGGCGCAGGAATGGGCTACGTGGAGTATGTCACCGCCATCGACGAGCTCTCACGAGTCGATGGGTCGGTGGGCATTATTGTGGCGGCGCACACCTCGTTGTGCACGAACCACATTTATCTGGTAGGCAGCGAGGCGCAAAAGAAGACTTACGTAAGCAAGTTGGCAACGGCGGAATACATCGGCGCTTGGGGATTGACCGAGCCGTCGTCGGGATCGGACGCGGGCAGCGCCCGCATGACCGCCGCGCGCAAGAAAGATGGCTGGCTGCTCAACGGCACCAAGACGTTCATTACCAACGGACACTATGCGGACGTGGCGGTCGTGATCGCGGTGACTGACCGCGCCGCGCACACGCACGGGCTTTCGGCGTTCATCGTCGAAAAAGGAACAAAGGGGTTTCGTCCCGGGAAGAAAGAGAACAAACTGGGACTGCGGGCCAGCGACACTTCTGAGCTGATCTTCGAAGACTGTTTTATTCCGAAGGAGAATTTGCTGGGTAAGGAAGGCGACGGCTTCATCGACGCCATGCAGGTGCTCGATGGCGGGCGCATCTCCATCGCAGCTTTATCGCTTGGCATCGCGCAGGGCGCATACGACGCGGCACTGAAATATTCCAAGCAACGCAAGCAATTCGGCAAAGCGATCAGCGATTTCCAAGCGATCCAGTGGAAGCTCGCCGACATGGCCACGGAAATCGAGGCTGCACGTCTGCTTACCATGCGGGCGGCTTCGATGAAGGACGCGGGAATGAAGACCACTCTGGAGTCTTCCATGGCGAAGCTTTATGCCAGTGAAGTCGCGGTGAAATGCGCCAACGAGGGAGTGCAGATCCACGGCGGATATGGGTTCATCAAGGACTATCCGGCAGAAAAATTCTATCGCGATGTGAAGCTGTGCACGATTGGCGAAGGAACGAGCGAGATTCAGCGGCTGGTGATTGCGAGACAGTTGCTGAAGGATTGAATACCTCTCGCCGACTGATCAGAGGAAAGCCTTTTCCGGAAAGTAGCCTGTTGAATCGCGATCAACTAGCCAGTCGATCCTGATTCCGTTCTTTCCCAACACGGTGTTCAGGCTCCTGACAACTGTGATGGAGGCGTCAACAATTTCCGTCGCCTCTTGGAGTCTGAGATGCATAAAATCGGCCAACTTCGTTCCTGGTAATCCCCCAGTGGAAAGATCGGGTTTCGGTGATTGATGCACTATCGCATCGCGCACTTCCTTTGCTTTGGTCAATAGCAACTTCACCTCGGCCGAGTTGCTATCCGTTAATGGCGGATGCTGCAATCCCAGAATGATCCGAGGGTACCTGTAGAGCTTATCCTTAAAATTCACCCATTTCTCTCTGTTTACCTTTCCGTCCCATTCCAGCAAGAATTCCGCTTCGTGCTCAGAGACTCTGTTCCCATTGCGGATAACGAAGTCGAAGGCGATACCGTTAAGATAGGCTTCGACGAAATAAAAGGCGGACAGAACCGAACTCCTCAGGCAAAACTCCAAGAGCTTACCTTCGCGAACTGGAATAGTAGCTACAGGTGCAACCGTCGACTTGTCTAAGGCCATGTTGTATGCGAGGCACATATCCTCGTAAAGAGAAGCCTCTGGCAATCTCCAATCGAACTGTCCGGGACGGTATGACTCCGCTGTAAAGTCAAGGCTAACTAAGACGTGGGGTGGGTAGGATGCCCAGTCGATCCATTTGTCAGTGTAGTTAGAAAAAACTACATCTATCACAAACTTGGGCAGGAAGGGCGTCCCGAGGTCTCCTCTGCTCTTGTCCTTGAACGCTTTAAGGAGTGCCTTCCAGCCCTTGCCCTTTCTCAGTCCGAACCTCCGAGCCTCGTTCCTGATCTCCGCTCGCAGCTGATCCCGGTACTCCCTGAGGGGTCGCGCCGGTGCCGTTGGAGCCTGCTGGCGAATGGAATCTAGTAAGCCACGGGTTTCGGCTCCGAGCCGATAATTCATGGCGAGGATACCTTGAAGTTCATCACAAAGACTCAAAACCTCTGACCTTAATGCTGGCACGGCCATCTGGATACTCCAATGCCTGGTAGAAATCGTCCAAAGCATACACGACCGCCCCAAGAGTTTCGTGGGACAGCGAAGTGCTTTACACTGATTCGTTGAATTCCGACCTCCAACGTTGGATCCACCAGATTCGCTCGGGCGACGCACGAGCCCTCGCCCGTGCCATCTCCACGGTCGAGAATCGTGTGGCGGGCTGGTCTGAATTGCTCAAAGCACTGTTTCCCTACACTGGTAAAGCGCGGATTATCGGACTGACAGGTGCGCCGGGCGCGGGCAAGAGCACGCTGGTGGACCAACTAGCGCGGCTCTACCGAAGCGGCGGCAAGAAGCACACTGTCGGAATCATCGCGGTAGATCCAACCAGTCCATACACCGGCGGGGCGATTCTTGGCGATCGCATCCGGATGCAGGACCATTTCTCCGATCCCGGCATTTACATTCGCAGCATGGCGACCCGTGGCTCGCTGGGCGGCCTGGCGCGTACCACGGCCGATGTCGCCACAGTGCTCGATGCCGCAGGACGGGATCTGATCCTGATTGAAACGGTCGGGGTGGGCCAGGATGAAGTCGATGTGATGCGCGTCGCGGATGTCACAGTCGTCATTCTTGTTCCCGGTATGGGGGACGACGTGCAGTCGATCAAGGCGGGCATCATGGAGATTGCTGACATCTTCGTGATCAACAAGAGCGACCGCGAAGGTGCGGAGCGCGTGGAGCGGGAGATTCGCGCTTTGCAGTCGCTGGCGGTGCGCAGCGACAAATGGACTCCGCCGATTGTTCGGACGATCGCTAGTGAAGGCATAGGAATCGCCGAGCTGGCGGAGAAGATTGCGGAGTACGAAGCATATTTGAAAGAGGAGAATCTTACGCTGGCGCACAGCGTCGAGAACTGGAAGCCGAGGTTGATCGAAATGCTTCGCGATGCCCTGCTGGATCGCGCTCGCGCACAGATGACAGACGGTGACTTGTCACGATTTGCGGCGGAAGTGGCGGAACACAAGCGCGACCCGTATACATTGGTGGAGGAAATTGTGGCGAGGTCGGGGACGAAAGCGTGACGTTTCGAATCGACCATCTCGGGATCGCGGTGAAGTCGCTGGCCGCGGCAAAGGAGATCTATGAAAAGCTAGGTCTCAAGGTCTCGCCCGAAGAAGTCGTAGAAGCGGAACAGGTGCGGCTGGTGATGGTTCCAGTGGGGGAGAGCCGTCTGGAACTGCTGGAGCCGACTTCCCCGGATTCAACCATCGCGAAGTTTATTGCCAAACGTGGCGAAGGGCTGCATCACATCAGTCTGCGCGTGCCGGACCTGGCTAAAGTTATCGAGGTTCTGAAAAAAGACGGCGTGCGTCTGGTTTCAGAGCAGATCAAGGTGGGCGCTGGCGGGCATCGATACGTGTTCGTGCATCCTTCGAGCGCGGGTGGCGTGCTGCTGGAGCTGGTGGAAGACGGATACTGATTCCGTCTTTTATCCGCGGATTCTCAAGAATTGTTTCTGGCACCAGAATTCTAGGAATTGTCATCCCGAGCGATGGCCGAGCCGCGCGTTCGCGGCGAGGACGACGAAGGATCTGGGGTTTGCTGCTACCTTTCTCAACCATGCTTCTTCTCGCCGTCGACACTTCGGGCAAGCATGGCAGCATCGCGCTGGCGCGCTGTGGCCCGGGCGACTCCTGCGAAGTGATTGAGGTTGTGCCTCTTACCGGAGGCACGTTCTCCGCGCAACTGGTGCCCCAGATCGCCGCTCTGCTCTCTCACCATGGGTTCGACAAGCGCGACCTTGGGGCGTTCACCGTAGTCTCGGGTCCGGGATCATTTACCGGCTTGCGAGTTGGGCTGGCGGCGATTAAGGCACTGGCGGAGATTCTCGAGAAGCCGATCGCGGCGGTCTCGCTTCTCGAAGCCGTTGCTGAGGCGGGAAGTTCGCGTGGCAAGGGGCTCTCGGCGCTGGATGCCGGCCGGAGCGAAGTTTATGTTGCCGACTTTAACGGCACGCGAACGAGCAACGAACGCTTACTGACGCGCGAGGAATTGTTCGCGTCAGAACGTGGTGCGCTCATCATCACGCCTGACGCCAGCATCGCCGAGGCCGCCCGCACAGCGGGATTGCAGGTCGAAGAGATCGAGCGGCCGCGTAGCGACGCGATCGCTCGGCTCGGCTGGAAAAAGATTCTCGCGGCTCAGACGGTTTCTGCCGAAGCGCTCGACGCAAACTACGTCCGCCGCTCGGATGCGGAGATATTCTTCAAACGCTCGTGAAGGCAAACTTGAAACTGTTAGTCCGACCGGCGGTTCCTGCCGACATCCCAGTCATGATGGCGTTGGAGAGGCACGCCGCGACGGCGGCACATTGGTCAGCAGCGCAGCACCAGGATGCGTTCACCGGCGCGGGCCCGAGGCGGTTGGCGTTGGTGATTGAAGAGGACGCAGTGGTGTGCGGCTTCCTGGTAGCCCGGGCCGTGGGCAACGAATGGGAGATTGAGAATCTGGCGGTCGCAGGCACGGCGCGGCGGCGCGGGCTGGGCACGCGTCTGCTGGGAGAGTTTCTCACTCGAGTCCGGGACGAAGGCGCCGCAGCCGTGTTTCTGGAAGTTCGTGAATCCAATCATGCCGCGCGCCGGCTTTACGAAAAATGGGCTTTCGTCGAGAGCGGATGCCGGAGCCAGTACTATCAACATCCGCCGGAGGACGCCATTCTCTATCGCTTTGATTTCACTTGATTTGCACCGGAATTGGTGCATTGATACTTCATTAATGCTGTGTTAATTTTGACATTGAAGCCAGTTACCCGCTGTGGTAACTTAAGGCCGTAAAAATAGCCTGGGAGGTCTGCTGGATGACTCCAAGAGACCAGCTCCTGGTCAGCCACGATGAGTTTCGCAAGCTGGCACAGGAGCACACGCAGTATGCGCAACGCCTCGAATCACTCACCCAAAAGCGGTATCTTACAGAAGACGAGAAGCTGGAAGAAGTGCGTTTGAAGAAGCTGAAGCTACGCCTCAAAGACCAGATGGAACTGATTGAGCGTGACTTTCGGCTGCAAGCGCAGAATCAGGTCGCATAATTTTTGTCTCCCTGCCGCGCGGCTCAGGCCGCGAACAAATCAATTGTTGCTCCAACCTCGGCGCGCGTAAGCGCCTTTTTTGTTGGCACTTAACACTAAAGCAGCACGCGCCGGCTGCGAGCCTGCACTATAATTGCCTAGCTTCCCATGGTTCCAGATGGTTACTATTACGGGCTTCCGCTCGCAGCCGCGGGCGTGGTGGTGGGCTGGCTGGCTGGCCCAGCGTGGGGAGTACCGGCGTTTCTGCTGGCGGCTTTCTTCTTGTGGTTTTTTCGCGATCCGGAACGCCAGATTCCGCAGACTGAAGGCGCGGTTGTATCTCCCGGCGACGGCAAAGTCACCGATGTTTCGCCAGTCATCGTGGATGGAATCGAGCGCCAGCGCGTCAGTGTTTTCCTGAGTGTGTTTGACGTTCACGTGAACCGTTCTCCGATGAGCGGCGTGATTCGAGACGTTCACTATAAGCGAGGCAAGTTCTTGAACGCGATAAATCCCGCCTCGGCGGTCGAAAATGAGCAGAATATCGTGACCGTAGAAGGCGACGGCCATACTGTGATATTCAAACAGATCGCCGGTGTACTGGCGCGCCGGATCGTCTTCAGCAAAAGAGTCGGCGACCGCGTGGCTCGGGGAGAGCGCGTGGGCCTGATCAAGTTCGGGTCACGGGTAGATCTGTTGGTGGATAGCTCTGCCAAGCTGCAAGTGAAACCAGGGGACCGCGTCAAAGGCGGAGCGACGGTGATGGCATACCTGCCTCCGATGCAGGGAAAGCTTGCCGCGGCCGGTGTAGAAAAGACCCACCAGGGAGCAGAGTGATGGACGATCCCGAAGTTCCGGAAACGCCCAGACGACGAAGAAGAAACGACCAGCCGGGTGGCCGGCTGCGGCGCGGCCTTTATATTCTGCCGTCGTTATTTACCACCGGTAATCTGGCTCTCGGATATTACGCGATTTTGCAGGTGACCCGCGGCTCGGCGCTGGAGCCGTGGCATTTCGACAATGCTGCGAAAGCCATCGGGTTCGCGGTGCTCTTTGATGGTCTGGATGGCCGCATTGCGCGCATGACCAAGACCAGCAGCGAGTTCGGCCGCGAACTGGATTCGCTGGCGGACGTCACGACCTTCGGAGTCGCGCCCGCCATGCTGGCGTGGCTTTGGGGCTTTCGCCAGCTCGCGATCAACAACTTGGGACCTGTGCATGTAAATCTGCTGCAACTCGGCGAGTTTGCGGGTTTTCTGTTCCTGCTGGCGGGCGCCAGCCGGCTGGCTCGCTTCAACATCAGCAGTAATCCTGAGCCTTCCAATCCCGGCCGTCCCGGAAAGAAGTATTTTGTGGGCATGCCGATTCCAGCCGCGGCTGGTGTGATTGCCGCGGTCGTCCACTTCTTCAGCGGCGAGCCGTTGGTTTCGGTGTGGACGGCGATCAGTTGGCTACTGCTGCTCGTAGCGGTTGCGTACCTGATGGTGAGCACGTGGCGTTTCTACAGCTTCAAAGATATTGATTTGCGTTCGCGGCAGCCCTTCCGGCTGATCATTCTGTTTGGCTTGCTGATCGCTGCGATCCGGTTCTATTCCCACTGGGTGCTTTTTCTGATTGCTCTGCTGTACATGTTCTCCGCAGTGTTCTGGCGTTTGAAATGGATTCTCCGGAGAAAACCGGATCCTCCCGGGCCATCAAGCTATAAGGAAGCTTCGCAGACTTCATGACCTCGACTCCCAAACCGGTGCCTCTGGCGCACGCAGAACCGGTTCGCGCCGGCAACCTTTATCGCGTGGCGATCGTGGGCGCCGCCACGCTCAAAGGGAAAGAAGTGGCCGAGGTGCTCAACGACCGGAATTTTCCCTCAGTCGATGTGAAGTTGCTCGACGATGACGAATCGCTGGGCCAGCTGGAGACCATGGGAGAGGAAATTTCCTTCATCCAGAGCGTGCGGGCTGAACAGTTCGACCGGGTGGACTTCACTTTCTTTGCCTCTGATCCGGAGTGCACCCTGAAAAACTGGAAGATGGCGCAGAAGGCGGGCAGCGCCATTGTCGACCTTTCGTATGCGCTCGAAGCTGAAAAGGACGCAATCATCCGCTCACCCTGGGTCGAACGTCAACTGGGGCAAGTATGGACGCCGCAACTGCAGCCCGGTCCGGCGGTGGTGGCGCATCCCGCCGCGGTCGTGCTGGCGCTGCTGCTGTTGCGAGCGCAGAAGGTGGCTGTGATCAAGCGCGTGTCCGCGACGGTTTTTGAGCCCGCTTCGGAACATGGTCAGAAAGGAATGGACGAACTGCACGAGCAGACGGTGAATCTGCTTTCGTTCCAGCAGCTGCCCAAGAAAATATTTGACACCCAGGTAGCCTTTAACATGGTGGCGCGATATGGAGAACAGTCGGCGCCGGCACTGGCGACGATAGAGCAGCGCATCATGAGGCACTATCAACGCATCGCAGGGAAACAAGCGCCCTTGCCTTCGTTGCTGCTGCTGCAGGCGCCGATCTTTCATGGACATGCCTTTGCCCTGCATCTGGAAATGGACCAACCGGCGGACATCGAGGCCATGACGCGGGGATTGGCCGGAGAGCACGTGAATGTGACCCATCTGGCCGAAGATTCGCCGAGCAACGTGAATGCGGCAGGCCAGGGCGATGTGCTGGTTTCCATCCTGCCCGATGCTAACCTGGCCAATGGTTTGTGGCTATGGGCGGCGGCGGACAACTTGCGCATCGCCGCCACGACCGCGGTGGAGTGCGCGGAATCGATGGCCGCCAGCCGTCCTCGAGGGCAGATTCAATGATGGAGAGTCGCGGGCTGAAACCCGTGGCCAGGGTCTTTTCGGCCAAAGGCTGGTTGGCCGCGGCGATTTTCGTCTGCGGGTTCTTCACGGGATGCGGTTATCACACCGGCGGGCATGCGGTCACATTGCCCGAAAACATACAGACGATTGCGATTCCGGCCTTCGGCAACCAAACACGGTCTTTCAAGGTCGAGCAGACACTCACGGCTGCGGTAGTGCGCGAGATGATCGCACGGACGCACTACCACATTGTGAATGAAGTCAGCGATACCGCGGACGCCACGCTGAAAGGCGTGGTGACGAGCGCTTCCTCAACCCCGCTGACCTACGATTCCACTACCGGGCGAGCTTCCAGCGTCTCGGTCTCGGTGAACGTGAGCGTCTCGTTGACTGCGCGCGATGGCAAAGTGCTTTACCAGAATCCGGCCTACGGGTTCCGGGAGCAGTATCAGGTTTCGGGTGAGAATCCCAGTTTTTTCGAGGAAGACACACCCGCCCTGCAGCGGCTCTCGCGCGAATTTGCGCGGACTCTGGTCTCGAACATTCTGGAGGGATTCTGATGCGCTCTTTCGCCCAGGCGGATCGCTTCGTGGCTGAAGTGGAAGCCCACAAGCTGCGTCCGGCTTATGTTTTTGTAGGCGACGAGGTCTTCTTCCGAAAGCGTTGCCGGGAAGCGATTATTCAGCATCTGGTTCCCCCTGACCTGCGCGACTTCAGTCTGTTCGAGTTCGACCTGGCGGAAACCGAATTGGCGGAAATTCTGGACCGCGCCCGCACGCCGTCACTGATGGCGCCATTTCAGGTATTTTTCGTTCGGGGAGTCAAGAGCCTGTTCGGACGCGGATCGAATGAGGAGAAGCTGGCCGCGATCGAAAGCTACTGCAAAGACCCGAATCCCGATGCGGTGCTGATTCTGGTGGCAGACCACATCAGCATTCCTGCCGACGCCCGCCGTATGGACATGCAAGACAAGGAGCGCTATGAGCGCATCAGGGAGACGCTTGGCGGGTATTGCGGAATTGTGGAACTGGCGCGGGTCGAGGAGGGGGAAGCCGTTCGCTGGATTGGCGAGTATTGTGCCACGCGAGAAGTGAAGATCGACCCTGACGCAGGCCGCGAGCTGGTGGACGCGCTCGGCGGCGACATGATGATGATCTCCAACGAACTGGAGAAGCTGATTCTGTACGTCGGCGACAAGAAGCGCATCACCCTGGGCGACGTGGAAACCATGGTGCTGGCGGCTAAGCAACGGTCGTTGTATGAACTCACCGATGCGATTTCCGCACGGGATTCGGTTCGAGCATTGCAAGTTCTGGATGCAATTCTTGTCCGCCGGCGAAGGCGAAGAGGCGGCCATCGGCCATCTTTACATGTTGGCCAAAACTTTCCGCCAGATGCTGGTAATTCTGGAGCGCAATGTGCGCGACCAGCGCATGCTGTGGGCGGCGCTGTGGCAAGGATTTCGCGTGCCGCCATTCGCCGCCGATGACATTATCCGCCAAGCCCGCCGCTACAAATCGAAGCGCGAACTGACGCGTGGAATTCGATTGATCGCGAAAGCCGATCTCGCTCTGCGCTCAAATCCTGTGAGCAAGCGCCTCGTGCTGGAGAAACTGGTGATGGACCTGGCCGCCGAGCCCGAAGCCGGAGATGCCCGGGTGGGCGCAGGAAGAGTTGCCGGTTTAGCTGTCCACCGTCACTACCGCGTCCTTGCCATCTTGTCATCCTGAGCGTAGCCAGTTCATTCATTTGCGAATGAATTGGCGGAGTCGAAGGATCTCGCGTGGACCAGTCGCAACCACAGACGCCTCAAGGCATTCTCCGCGATACGGCATTCCTAAGTGCATATCTCGATCGCATCGGTTACGCTGGTTCCAGGACTCCCACCGCACAAACCCTGCTGCGATCTCCATCGCGCCCACCTGTTCGCCGTTCCCTTCGAAAATCTCGACATCCCGCTCGGTCGCGAGATTATCTGCGAAGAGAAGGCCTTCCTCCGCAAGATTGTTGAAAAACGTCGCGGCGGGTTTTGCTACGAGATGAACGGGGCCTTCGCTGCGCTGTTGCGAGCGCTGGGATTCAAGGTGACGCTGCTCTCGGCCCGCGTGCCTCGCGAAGACGGAAGCGATGGGCCGGAGTTTGACCACCTGGCGCTGCGGGTCGATCTGGAAGGGCCGTGGCTGGCGGATGTGGGATTTGGGGAGTCCTTTCTCGATCCGCTACGGCTTGAGACCGGAATTGAGCAGTCGCAGCAGGCCGGCAAGATTTCGCATTGCAGAACAGGAAGATACCCTCCACGTTGAGCGCATCGACGGCGGACGCGGACTTGGAAACAGGAATATTCGTTCTACGCTGCAACCGAGGCGGCTGGAAGAATTTGCTGCCATGTGTCGTTACCATCAGACTTCGCCCGAGTCGCCATTCACCCGGAAGAGTGTGTGCACCCTGGCGACGGCAGAGGGAAGGATCACGATCTCCGATCACAAACTGATCGTGACAAAGAATGGAAAGCGGGAGGAACGAGAGCTGAGCGAGACGGAACGGCGCGCTGCGCTGAAAGAGCAGTTCGGCATTGTTGCTGTGAGCGAGGAGCGTGGCTTCCAGCATGGCCGGCCCCGCTCCTAAACCCTACATGGTGACCGTCACCTGGGGTCTAATTTCGATCGGAAGGGTTGGGGATAGCCCCGAGCTTCACATGGCCCGTTGAGGGGCGCTAGAGCTTAGGTAGGAGAAAAGTTCAAGCTGAAAGCTGACGGCCTACTTCAACGCCGCCAAACGCTTGCTCAGGCGGGACTTATAACGCGACGCAGTATTTTCGTGCAACGTGCCCTTCTGGATCGCCTTGTCCAGCACCGAAACCGTCTTGCGGAAGACTAGCTCAGCTTCCTTCTTGTCGCCTTTGGCGAGGGCTTCGCGCAAATCGCGCAGAGCAGAGCGCAGGTGGGAGGCATTGGCCCGGTTGCGGGCGGTGCGTTTTTCCGTCTGACGAACGCGCTTTAGGGCAGAAAAATGGTCAGCCATGGTTTACTCGTTACCTTCGTTTTCTATGAGATGCTTCCGGCGGGCACTCAATAAGCGACCGAAACGCTATTCTACGAGAGCAGGTTGCAGCTGGTCAACCCGATATGTCGAATCCGCTAGAGCGACTGAAAGTGCTGATCAACTCCTCCACGCCCATCGTGGTGATGGAAACGGTGGAGGAAATGCGCGCGGTGAGTCTGGTGCGGGCTTCCTGCGCTGATCTGAACATGGCGGTTTTCGAGTGGAGCATTGCCGACGGGTTGGTGCGGTCGGGAAGCAATACTCCGGCAATTCCGCCGGCAGAGTTGCAGATGCGCATCAATGCCGGGTACGCGGCCGATCCGGTCGCGGCGGCTGCCAAGACTGCGATTTATAACACCACCGATCCAGTACAGGCGCTGGCCAATCTGGAGACCATGACAGTCGAGGCCGTCTTCATCCTGAAAGATTTTCACCGGCACATGGAGAACCCCGTAATCGTCCGCCGGCTGCGCGATGTGGGGCAGAAGTTTTCGGCGAACCGGCGAACACTGGTGCTGACGGCGCCTTCCATTAGCATGCCGGCTGAACTGGTGAGCCTGGTGGAATATCTCGACCTGCCCCTGCCTGATCCACCACGTCTACGGCAGATCGTTGAAGAGACTTTCAAACGGTTGTCGAAAACCTATACGCTGCAACTCGGGCTGGATTCGGCGGGAGTGGACGCGATGGCGGCGAACCTGTGCGGGCTGACCGAAGAGGAAGCGGAGCGGGCAATCTCGCAGGCTCTGGTGGCGCGATACGCCTTGTGTCCTGAAAGTGTGAGCGACGTGCTCGCAGCAAAAAAAGAATTGCTGCGACGCTCGGGCATGCTGGACTTTGTCGATACCTCAGACAATATGGCGAGTGTGGGTGGATTGGAGAACCTTAAGCGTTGGCTGGCGCTGCGGCGGGGAGCATGGGAGGATTCGGCCCGCCAGTTTGGCCTGGAGCCGCCCCGGGGAATGATCATTCTCGGCGTGCAGGGATGTGGCAAGTCGCTCTGTGCGCGGGCGGTCGCTGGAGAATGGAAACTTCCGCTGGTGAAATTCGATAGTGCTGCGATCTTCGACAAATACATCGGAGAGACCGAAAAACGAATCCTCAAGGTATTTCAGGTGGCAGAAGGGCTGGCGCCCTGCGTGCTGTGGATTGACGAACTGGAGAAAGTGTTTGCTGGAAGCGGGCCGGATTCGGCGTCGGTAGATGCCGGTGTCTCTTCGCGGCTGCTGGCTTCGTTTCTTTCCTGGATGCAGGATCGCAAAGCACCGGTGTTCGTGGCCGCGACCTGCAATAACGTGACGGCGCTGCCTCCGGAACTGATTCGCAAGGGCCGCTTCGACGAACTGTTTTTTGTCGATCTGCCTAATCAAGCGGAGAGGAAGCAGATTTTCGCGATCCAGTTGAAGAGGAGGAAGCGCAATCCGGCAGAGTTTGATTTGGATCGGGTCGCCGCGGCCGCGAAGGGCTATTCCGGCGCGGAAATCGATGCGGCGGTGCAGACCGCACTGTATGCCGCGTATTCGTGTAGGGGCGGGTCTTCGACCCGCCCGGACGGGGCCGAGCCTCGTCCCCATACCGCCGCTAGTGATCTGACCACTCAGCACTTGCTCGACGCTCTGCGCACCACCGTGCCGCTCTCCATCACGCGGGCGGAGGAGATACAGGAATTGCGGGCGTGGGCGAAAGAACGGGCAGTGCCTGCATCATCAGCCGAGGCGCGTGCTGAAGGCGCGTAGTCCCCTGGTGGCGCTGGCTTTGCGGCCATTGACTCCCGTCCGAAGAGGGGATTAGGCTTAAGGTAATGGTAGTTGCTTGCGCCTCGAGCGAGCACCGTCGGCAAGTTCCATCTCCATACAGAAGAATGCTTTGTGCTTGAAAGGTGGAAGTGTGTGCGCCCCGCGATTTTGCCGAGCTTCGCTCGGCCTGGACCCTTCGACTTCGCTCAGGGCAGGCTAACGAGGGGCGCCCGGTCCCCAGACAAGCATGGAAGAGACGGGAGTGAATGAAGAAAAGCATCGCAATTAGCCCCAACATCGAGACCCTGTTCGGCACGCGGGATGAGAATTTGCACGTGCTGGAAGACGGGCTCAACATCACCATCGACCTGCGGTCGGATTCCATCGACCTGGAAGGCGCGGCGCGCGACGTGGCTCGCGCCGAACAACTCTTCAGCGACTTCGACCACCTGCAGCGTTCCGGCTTCAGCTTCAACAACGGCGACCTGAACAGCATGCTGCGGGTGGTGATGGCCGATCCCAAGGCTACGCTGCGTGGATTGGCCGAGGCAGGACGGCAGCGGTCGTTCGGCCGCCGCACGGTGCAGCCCAAAAGCGTGAACCAGCGGCGCTATCTGGAAGCGATTGAGAAGCACGACATGGTGTTCGGCATCGGGCCGGCGGGCACGGGCAAAACCTATCTGGCGGTCGCCATGGCGATCTCGGCGCTTGCTGGCCAAGCGGGTGAACCGGATTATTCTGGCGCGGCCGGCGGTGGAAGCGGGCGAGCGGCTGGGATTTTTGCCGGGCACTTTGCAGGACAAGATCGATCCTTACTTGCGGCCGCTGTATGACGCGCTTTACGACATGCTCGATCCGGAAAAAGTGGACCGTTATCTGGAGAAGAATGTCATCGAGATTGCGCCCATTGCGTTCATGCGCGGCCGCACATTAAACGATTCATTCGTGATTCTCGACGAGGCGCAGAATACGACTTCGGAGCAGATGAAGATGTTCGTTACCCGCCTGGGGTTCAACTCCAAAGCGGTGATTACGGGTGACGTTACGCAGATCGACCTGCCCAGCGCGCGGCGCAGTGGATTGTTGGAGGCCGTAGACGTGTTGAAGTCGGTGGAAGGGCTGACGTTCGTTTATTTTGATGAAGGCGACGTGGTGCGGCATCACCTGGTGCAGCGCATCATTCGGGCCTACGACGAGCACAAGACGCGGGTGGCGGAAGGACAGATGACACTGGCGGAAGGCAAAGCGAATGCCAACGGAAGAACGGCAGGCCTGGTAGAGAAACCTGCGATACCCCGCGCGGCAGTGGAATCCGCAGTGGAATCCGAAGAGTAGAGAGACTAAGATTCCGAAGGAGGGCGCTAGGTTATGGCCCTCCTGTTTATTTTGGGTTGAAGCGGCAATCGGGAAGACGAAGAACCCATCCAAGGACAATCAGCAAGGCATTGATAATTTTTCGAAAACGGGTCTCTGGGCTGACCAGTGCGGCGCTGGCTAACTTTGTGGGCCGCGCGGGCCGGGCCTTGGGACTACGGGGCGGAGTCAACGTGCTGGTGACCAGCAGCCAGGAGCTTCGCGCTCTGAACAACCTTTTCCGGCACAAGGACAAAGCCACGGACGTGCTTTCGTTTCCACCCATGGTGTCGGACGGTTTTGCCGGCGACATTGCGATCTCAGCCCAGATCGCTTCCCAGAACGCCAAACTTCTGGGACACTCGGCGGCGACAGAAATCAAGATTCTGGCGCTGCATGGAATTCTGCATCTGGCGGGGTACGATCACGAGGGCGACCAGGGCGAGATGGAACGCAAGGAAGCGCGTCTGCGAAAGACTTTTGGGCTGCCCGTGGGATTGATCGAGCGAAGTGTGGCAGGCCGTAAACGAGTTGTCCGAAAGCCGGCGCCGTCTGTGCGCAGAGCATCCCCACGATGAGCTACGCTATCGCAGCTGCGTTTCTGATTCTGGCGGGGCTGCTCACGCTGGTTTCCTACATGGACCGGATCTACGCGGAGATCGGCAAATTTCTCTCCCGCGAGTTTCAAGACAACATCACTGTTTTTGAGCAGCGGATTGAACCGAGACTCGGGGTCAGCCGGGCGCGGGCTTCGCTTTCTATGGCGTTGCTGGTCCAAATCCTTATGGCGGCAATCGCCATGCTGGCGGGTTTCTCTGTGTTTCGTGACCCGGCGTGGCGAGGGTACGAAATTCTGCAGGCCGCGCTGGGTGTGGTTGTGATCGTCGTGATATGCAATCGTTTTCTGCCGTTCCTGTTTTTTTCGAGGACCAAGGGCGAATGGCTTTCCCGCTGGCTTCCATTGCTGCGCACGCTCATTTTTGTGACCCTGCCGCTCACCCTGGTGCTGGGATTTCTGCAATCGGTGACCAGCCTGACCAAAGAGCATTCGGATGCCGCTCCGGAAACTCAGGCAGAAGCGGTGGATGCACTGATCGAGGCCGGCCAGGAAGAGGGAATTCTGGACGCGAGCAACCGCGATCTTATCCAGTCGGTCGTCGAATTCGGCGAAAAAACGGTGCGCGAGGCCATGAAGCCCCGCCCGGAGATCGTGGCGGTCTCGACGAATACGACGGTAGAGCAATTCGTCGAACTGCTGCGCGTCCGGCCGTTCTCGCGCGTGCCGGTATTCGAGGGCACCATTCACAACATCGTCGGGATCGTCTATGCGCAGGATGTACTGCAAGTGCCTGACTCCGAAGCGCACACCCGCACTGTCGACACGCTGATGCGTAAGGACGTGTATTTTGTCCCCGAGAGCAAGCTGACCAGCGATCTTTTGCGCGAGATGCAGAAGAACAATATCCGCATGGCGATTGTCGTGGATGAGTACGGCGGCGTCGCCGGCCTGTGTACGATCGAAGATCTGGTGGAAGAGATCGTGGGCGAAATTCGCGATGAGCACGAAAAGGCGGAGTTTGTGCGTGAGAGCGAGCACTCCTATATAGTGCCGGGAAACATGGACATCGACCGGCTTGACGAATTGTTCGGCATCCGGCCGGAGGGAAAAGAAGCGGCGACCGTTGCCGGCCTGGTGAGCGAACTGGCGGGGCGGATTCCGCAGAAGGGTGAAGTAGTGGAAGAAGGCGGCCTGCGCTTCGAAGTCTTGGACTCTACCGATCGGCGTGTGGAGCGCGTGCGGATCTCGGCAGTTCAACCCCGGCAAATGAAGCTAATTTGAGTTGACGCCTCTACAATGCCTTTTCACTCCGGATTCGTTTGCATCCTTGGCCGGCCCAACGCCGGCAAGTCCACGCTGCTGAATGCGCTGGTGGGCGAGAAACTGGCCATCGTCAGCCCCAAGCCACAAACCACGCGCAACCGCATTCTGGGGATCCTCAACCTGCCGGAACGAAGAGGTCACCCCGGTGCGCAGGTGATCTTGATCGATACACCGGGAGTGCACCGGCCGGATGGCTCGCTGGGCCGAAAGATGATGTCGGAAGTGCGCGAGGCGATGGAGGGCTGCGACCTCATCTTGTTGATCGCGGATGTGTCGAGCCGGCCCGGGGCCGCCGACCAGTTCGTGCTCGAGATGGTGAAGAAATCGAAGACTCCGGCCTTTCTTCTGTTAAACAAAATCGATCTCTTGCGAGAGAAGTCAAAGCTCCTGCCCATCATTGACGAGTATCGAAAACTCCACGACTTTCAAGAGGTGATTCCGCTCTCCGCGCTGAAGCGCAAAGGGTTGGATGTGCTTCTCGATAAGATCATCGCCGCCCTGCCGGAGGGCCCGCCATATTTCCCGGAAGATCAGATTACGGACCAGCCAGCGCGCTTCATGGCGGCCGAAATTATTCGTGAGCAGGTTCTGCGCGAAACCAGTGAGGAAGTTCCTTATCAAACCACCGTCGCAATTGAGGAGTTTGAAGAACGTCCCAAGCTTACGCGGATTGCAGCGGTGATCTATTGTGAGCGGGAAGGGCAAAAGGGAATCCTGGTGGGCAAGCGCGGGCAGATGCTGAAGAAGGTCGGGACGGCGGCCAGAAAAGACATCGAGAAAATGCTCGGCACGCGGGTATTTCTGGAGCTTTTTGTCAAAGCTCGGCCAGGGTGGCGGGACTCGCGGGAGTTCGTGGAAGAATTGGACTGGAGGCGGCAGTTCGAGCATCTAATGACTCGTGAAAGATAGCGAGAGCCTTGTCCCTTGCCCGAATCCCGGACTGCCTATAGAATCTGCGGGCGCTCCGCGACCGGCGCAATAGAAAGATTGGTGATCATGACGGAAGATACTCCGACATTTAATTTTGATTCCAATAAATTGCTGCTGAAGTTGAGTGTGAGCTTGTCGGCCGAGCGCAGTGCCATTCCGCCGGTGGTAGAAGGCGTAATGAACATCGTCCGGGACATGAAATGCGCAACGGGGAAGGAAGACGATATCGAACTGGCGTTAACCGAGGCGCTGGCCAACGCCGTGGTGCACGGAGCGAAGGGAGATTCTTCGAAGACCATTGAGTGCGATGTGGCATGCGACGAAAACCAGAGCATGCTGATTATCGTCCGCGATCCCGGCACGGGGTTCGACCCGAAGACGGTGCCCAGTCCGATGCACGGAGAGAATCTGTACTCCGACCACGGGCGGGGCATTTACCTCATCAACCAACTCATGGACGAGGTGCGCTTCCTCAAGAATGGCACTGAGATCCACATGTTGAAGCAGTGATTAAGGTGTTCCGCGTGGTTAGGCACCTGCTCCCCGGCAACCTGCCCTAACGAAGTTCTATTCTTTCACCGCGATTCCGAGAGTCTTCATCTTGCGATAGAGATGGCTGCGCTCCAGGCCGAGAACCTCCGCGGTACGGCTGACGTTTCCGTGGTTCTCGTCAAGTTTCTTGAGGATATAGTCGCGCTCATAGGCGGCGCGCGCCTGGTGCAGCGTGGAGAATTCCGCACCCGCAGCGCGGCGGCCGCCGTCACGATGCACAAGGGGTGGCAGATGCCGGCGGTCGAAACGGGTGGTGGTGGGGTTCATGATGACGATTCGCTCAATCACATTGCGCAGTTCACGCACATTCCCCGGCCAGGAATAGCGCATCAGGGTATCGATGGCATCATCGGTAATTTCCCGCGGGCGGCGGCCATAAGTTGCGGAGAATTCCTTCAGGAAGTGGCGCGCCAGCAAAGGAATGTCTTCGCCCCGCTCGCGGAGGGGAGGAACGGAAAAGGGGATGACATTGAGGCGGTAGAAAAGATCTTCGCGGAAATTGCCACGAGAGATTTCTTCCTCCAAATCCTTGTTGGTGGAGGCAATGACCCGAACATCCACGGTGATCGGTTCCTGGCTGCCGACGGGCGTAATGCGCTGCTCATCGAGAGTCCGCAACACCTTGGCCTGGGTTTTGAGGCTCATGTCGCCGATTTCGTCCAGAAACAGAGTGCCTCCGTGGGCCCGCTGAAATTTTCCTTCCTTATCGCTGGTGGCACTGGGAAACGAGTTTTTGAGATGGCCAAAGAGTTCGCTCTCGATCAGGTCTTCCGGAATAGCCGCGCAGTTCACTTCCACGAAGGTCTGATCTTTGCGCAGGCTCTGAGCATGGATGGCGTGGGCCACCAGCTCTTTTCCAGTTCCCGATTCTCCATAAATGAGGACCCGGCCATTGGTGGGCGCCATGAGCTGAATTTGCTGCCGCAGCGCTTTCATGGGGATGCTCTCGCCCGCGATAACGCTGCGCGGCGTGAGTTGCCGCTTGAGATCGCGGTTTTCCTGGCGCAGCCGTTTCGCGTCGATCCCGTTTTTGACCAGGATCAGGGTCCGGTCGATGGAGAGCGGCTTTTCCAGAAAATCGTAGGCGCCCAGCTTGGTGGCGCGGACCGCGGTCTCAATGGTCCCATGGCCGGAGATCATGATGACTTCAGGAGCATTTTCACCCTCGCGAACTCTTTGCAGGGTCTCGAGGCCGTCCATGCCGGGCAGCCATATGTCGAGCAGCACTACGTCGAAGGCGCGTCTGCGCACGGCTTCAAGGCAGGCTTCGCCGCTTTCGGCGACGAAAACTTTGTAGCCTTCGTCCTCCAGCACGCCTTTGAGCGACTGGCGGATGCCGGATTCATCATCCACGATGAGGATGTTATGCATGCTGCTGACTGACGGGGGGCGCGTTCACAACTTCGGGCGCCACCGGCAACTCGACAACGAAGCGGGCGCCGACAGGTTCGTTCTCCTCGACGCGAATCGAGCCGTGATGGTCTTCGATGATGCGGCTCACGATGGCCAGGCCGAGCCCGGTGCCGCGCTTTTTGGTTGAGAAGTAAGGCAGGAACAATTTTTCTTTCAGTTCCTGAGTAACGCCATCGCCGGTATCGGCCACGATGATCTCCACGGCGTCGCGGCTGGCGACCAGAGAAGTTGAAATCTGGATTTCCCGCACCAGCGACCTCTGCATGGCTTCGGCGGCATTGTCGACCAGGTTGGCCAAAACGCGCCGGATGGCTTCAGAGTCGGCCATGACATCGGGCAGGTCTTGGCTCAGGAAGGTTTGCACACGAATACCATCGAGCCGCCCATTGAACATCGTCAGAGCACTCTCCACAATGTTATTAATGTTGGCGGGCTGGGGCTGGGCAGTGGGAAAGCGGGCCAGGGTGGAAAATTCGTCCACCAAACTTCGCAGAGTTTCGACCGCGCCGCCGATGCTCTCCGCACAACCGTGCAGCACATCGAGCGTAGCCGAATCCGGAGGAACGCCGCGGCTAAGGTGGCGCCGGATCCGTTCCGCAGAGAGGGCAATGGGTGTGAGCGGATTCTTGATCTCATGCGCCACCCGGCGGGCCACTTCCCGCCAGGCGGCCTGCTTTTGGGCCTTCAGCAAATCCGACAAATCTTCGAACACCAGCACGTAGCCCAGGCCCAGGCCTGCGTGCTGCAATGTGGCCACGGTGACTGCAACGTCGAGTTTGGCGCGTGCCAGCGACAGCTCGATCTGAGTCGTAGTAGTGCCCATGCGATCGGCTCGCCGGAACAGAGGTTGCAGATCCTCGCATACCTCGGGAGGAAAGACGTCCGATAAAGGCGCGCCAATAAGTTCTTCCGGCGTCCCGGATTCGGCCCCACCCGGGCCGAACAAACGCAACAACGCGTGGTTCGCGTGAGTCACGCGGCGGCCAGCGTCAAGAGAGAGCACGCCGTTGGGAATGCTCTCCAAAATGGTTTCGATGTGCCGCCGCCGTTGTTCCAATGCCATGTTGGCCAAGCCGAGATCGCGCGTGGAAGATTCAATCTGGCGGCGGCTGGCCTCGAGGTCTCCCGCCATGCGGTTAAAGGATTGGACCAAATCCCCGAGTTCGTCTGCCGCTGGCACCTCCACGCGGTAGTCCAGGCGGCCGCGTGAAATCTCCTGGGTCGCCTCTGCCAACGCTGCCACCGGCCTTGTCACCAGCTTGGAGAGAAAAAATGCTAGCGAGGTGGTGGCAAAGAGCACCAGCACGGTGAGTAACAGCAACAAACCCATGTAAGTGCGACGCACCCGCCTTTTTTGCTGTGCGAGCTGGTCATAACGCTGCTGGCTGGCTTCCAGCTGTCTAACGGCCTGCGAAAACCTGGGCGGCAGAGGCATCGCAACCAGGATGAGTCCTCGGCCGTTCACCGGTGCGCTACCCAGAATGTAGTCGCTTTGCTCCCAGGTGAAGTGCTGCGGGTTGCCGGAATTAAGTTTCTGCAGAGGCATCTGGGCTTTCAGCAGACCCCAGGCCGCGGGCGCGCCAAAACTGGCTTCGGCATTCCCGTCAACCAGTGCCACGGCAAATCCACCCTGCAACGTCGCTTCATGGCGGCGGAATTCATTCACCACTGAGGCAAAACTGTGGCCCTGGAATGCATGATCAGTCTCCGGCGCCGCCGCGATCGATTGGGCTTCGGCCTGCGCATTTTGGTACGCATATCTCGAGAGCAACGAGGCCATTGCGGCGGTATCCTGGCGGACCTCTTCCACGGGACTCGAGAACCACTTGTCGACGGAACGGTTCATTAGTCCATAGGCAAACCAGAACATGAAGATCGCCGGGAGAAAGGATTGCAAGAGTCCCACTACCACCAAGCGCGTGCGGAATTTGGAGCCCAAAACGCCCAGTCTGCGTTCCGCAAACAGCTTCAGCAGATTGCGCATCAGGACGAAGGTGAGCGCGACGAACAGAAGAAAAACGAGAGCTGAAAGGGCAGCGAAGAAAAGGAGTTGCTGGTTGGTGTCAGGGTTCAAAAAGGGCAAATCGAAAGACGATTGAGAGAGAAGAAGTCCAAAAAGCAGGCCAATGCCGACCACCAGCCAAAGGATGACCCTTTTGCGGTGCGTCCTTTCATTCGAGCGGGTTGGAGCCGAGACGGGCACAGCCAGCAGCGCCCGGCGCATGTCTACTTGCAACTGGACCGGGATCTTGGGCTTCATTATAAGCCTCGTTCCGAATCTGAGGCATTAGCCACAGGTAGACGCGAGCGCGGGCAGGAATCTTTGCAAAGGACAGTGGTCACAGTCGGGACGCGACTTCAGGCAGTAATGTTTGCCCACACCGACGACAAGGGCGTGCATCTGATTGTAAATCTGGGATAGAGGCGGGCGTCTGGCACCGCTGATGGGCGAGGGCCGATGGGCGACATCGGAGGGGGCAGAATTCAAGGGATGTGTTCGAATCATTGGAATCCTTGCGCGGCCGCCTTGGGCCAGTGGCATCAAGGCTCGCTGACACAGGTTGCGAATCTCTTCGTACTTTGCCGTCTCGCCTATGAGCCCGTGCCGGAACAAAATACGGCGCGTGTATGCGTCGACCACGAAGCTGGGATGTTGACCAGCATAGAGCAAGATTGAATCTGCCGTCTCCGGCCCAACCCCATTCAGCTCCAGCAGTTCCGCCCGCAACATTTCAGTTGGTTGGGCGAACATTCGGTGGAGAGATCCGTGATATTTCCCGTCAAGAAATGCTACGAAAGTTTTCAGCCGCCCCGCCTTTTGCCGGAAATAGCCGGAGGAACGAATCAGAGATTCCAGTTGTGGCTGCGACAAGCTGCGAATCCCGTTTATGTTCAACAGCCCAGCAGAGCGAAGGGGGCGGAGAGCGAGTTCGACGTTAGCCCAGGATGTGTTCTGGGTCAGGTAAGCGCCGACAATGACCTCAAAGCGTGTGCGGGCCGGCCACCAATGCAGGTTGCCCCATGAGTCGAGCAGCGTCTCGTAATAGTCACGAATCGCATCCTCACCGGCACCAGCAGTCAAGGACAATACCTCGGAACCAGTCTATGACAAACACCCTGGGGCTAGGACCTTACAGCTCTGCTGGCTTGGAAGAAAGGGAGAACGAAACTTCAGTCTTCTGGCCCAGTTTTCAGTTCGCAGTCGGCGGCTAAAACATTGCGGTGAATCGCGGCTTACCGAAGGTCATGACCTGCCGAAGCTGGCAAACGCGCTGAATTCACGAAATACACGCCAGTCGCGGATTCCACGGCGACACAAAGAATTGCGAAGTGCCCCGCATCCCAGTACAGGTACCAAAGTTACTGGTGCCGTAACCCATATGCGTTGACAATTTGTGTCAACGCGATAGGCTGCAACTGCTCCCCCCTGAATAGGCAGCGATTTCGCGCCGGTAACCATAAGCCGTAATTTCTCTGTCGCTTGAAGAGGAGTCCGAGGTATGTCTCAACGACTGGGTGATCTTCTGGTTAAAGAGAAGGTCATTACCCCAGAGCAGTTGGAACAGGCAACGAAGGTCCAGAAGGAGACGAACTGTCGCCTGGGCTCTGCCCTCGTGAAACTGGGTTTCCTGACCGATGAGGACGTTACCAACTTTTTATCCCGGCAATACGGTGTCCCCGCTATTAATCTTTCGTATTTCGAAATTGACGCTTCCGTCGTCAAGCTGATTCCGTTTGAAACCGCGAAACGCTATCAGATTCTCCCGCTGAGCCGCGTGGGAGCATCGCTGACCATCGCCATGGTGGATCCGACCAACGTGTTCGCCATGGACGACATCAAGTTCATGACCGGATTCAACATCGAACCGGTCGTCGCGTCCGAAAGCTCGATTCTGGAGGGGATCGAAAAAGCCTACGGCACTACCCAGCAGGAAGATCTCGAGACCGTGATGCAGTCGATGACGGATATGGGCGACGCCGACGTCGAACTGCAGTCCGAAGAAACCGAGATGGACCTGGCCAACCTGGAAAAGGCGGCCGACGAAGCTCCCATCGTCAAATTGGTGAACCTGGTGCTGACCGATGCGGTGAAGCGGGGCGCCAGCGACATTCACATGGAGCCCTACGAGAAGGAATTCCGCGTGCGCTTCCGCATTGACGGCGTGCTCCAGTCGATCATGTCTCCGCCGCTGAAGCTGAAAGACGCCATCATCTCGCGCGTGAAGATCATGGCCAAGCTCGACATCAGCGAAAAGCGCTTGCCACAAGACGGCCGCATCATGCTGAAGATGAACCTGGGCGGACGCAAGAAACAGCTCGATTTCCGCGTCAGCACTCTTCCTACTTTGTGGGGCGAGAAAATTGTGCTCCGGCTGCTCGACAAGGAAAATCTGCGCTTGGATATGACCAAGCTGGGCTTCGAGTCGGAGTCGTTAGTTAAATTCGAAAAGGCAATTTTGAAACCGTACGGAATGGTCCTGGTTACGGGGCCGACCGGTTCGGGCAAAACCAACACTCTGTATTCCTCGATCGCGCGCCTCAATACGCCCGACACCAACATCATGACCGCCGAAGACCCGGTCGAGTTCCAGTTGGCCGGAGTCAACCAGGTGCAGATGAAGGAGCAGATCGGCTTGAACTTTGCGGCCGCGCTGCGCGCCTTTCTTCGGCAGGACCCCAACATCATTCTCGTTGGCGAAATCCGTGATTTTGAAACTGCGGAAATTGCCATTAAAGCCGCTCTCACCGGTCACCTTGTGCTTTCCACGCTTCACACCAACGGCGCACCGGAAACCATTACGCGCCTTATGAACATGGGTATTGAACCTTTCCTGGTAGCGACCTCGGTGCATCTGATTTGCGCCCAGCGCCTGGTACGGCGTATCTGCCGGGAATGTACGGAAGTGGTGGAAGTGCCGCAGCAAGCCTTGATTGAAGAAGGGTACACGCCGGAAGAGGCCAAAACCACCAAGATCCAGAAAGGCCGTGGGTGCGCGACCTGCAACAACACGGGCTACAAAGGCCGCACCGGCCTCTATGAAGTCATGGAAGTGGATGACGAAATCAAAGAACTGGTGCTCGTGGGCGCCTCCGCAGTGGAGATGAAAAAGAAAGCCATTGAACGGGGCATGATCACGCTCCGCCGCAGCGGTTTGATCAAAGTAGCGGCAGGCATGACCACGCTGGAGGAAGTGGCCCGCGAAACTATCCATTGAGTTTCGGCAAGAGATGAAAGCACGAAGTAGGGAAGGGACACGAAGGGACAAGAAAATATATGGCGCTCTCGTTAAGTGATCTGTTGAAACGACTGCTGGAGATGGGAGGAAGCGATCTCCACATCACAACCAACTCGCCGCCGCAGATTCGCGTGCACGGACACCTGGTGCCACTCGATCTGCCGCAAATGACACCAGCAGAGACCAAACAGCTGGCC
The DNA here is from genome assembly GCA_963759395.1 of uncultured Acidobacteriota bacterium. Classification (GTDB taxonomy): domain Bacteria; phylum Acidobacteriota; class Terriglobia; order Terriglobales; family Acidobacteriaceae; genus CAVWZH01. Next base: position 459,191 of record CAVWZH010000013.1, read on the forward strand.
TACAGCGTCATGACCGACGCCCAAAAGCACCGCTTCGAGGAGAACCTCGAGTTGGACTTCTCTTTCGGATTGAAGGGACTGGCCCGGTTTCGCGCCAATACCTTCAATCAGCGCGGCGCGACTTCGGCTGTATTCCGTCTCATTCCTTTCGAAATCAAGTCTTTCAACCAACTGGGACTGCCGGCAGTCGTGAGCAAGCTGTGCGACAAACCGCGCGGCCTGGTGCTGGTAACGGGACCGACCGGTTCCGGCAAGTCGACGACCCTGGCCGCCATGATCGACAAGATCAACAGCGAACGGCACGATCACATCCTGACCATCGAGGACCCGATCGAGTTCGTTCACATGAACAAAAACTGCGTGGTGAACCAGCGCGAACTGCACGCTGACACCAAGAGCTTCAGTGACGCGCTGCGCGCCGCGCTCCGTGAAGATCCCGATGTGGTGCTGATCGGCGAAATGCGCGATTTGGAAACCATCGAATCCGCGTTGCGTATCGCTGAAACCGGTCACCTGACCTTCGGCACGTTGCACACCAACTCGGCGTCGTCCACCATCAACCGCATCATCGACGTTTTCCCGGCCCACCAGCAGCCTCAGATTCGTGCGCAGCTGTCGCTGGTTCTGGAAGGCATCATGTGCCAAAGCCTGCTCCCCAAGGGAGATGGCAAGGGCCGCGCGATGTGCATGGAGATCATGGTGCCGAATGCGGCCATCCGCAACCTGATCCGCGAAGACAAAATCCACCAGATTTACTCCGCCATGCAATCCGGGCAGGACAAATTTGGCATGCAAACCTTTAACCAGGCGTTGGCAACAGCGTATGCGCAAAAGCAGATCACGCTGGAGATGGCGCTTTCCCGCTCCAGCAACCAGGATGAATTGAACGAAATGATCAGCCGTGGCACTACTTTGCAGAATCGTGCCGGGACCATGGCCAAGGGGGCCGCACCCGGCAAGCGCTAGGCGGCAGAGTTTAGATCGACGAATTAGCAGCGAGGAGAGACTTACATGCCAGTTTTTACATTTTCTGGAAAGAACGCGGCCGGCGAGAAGGTGAGCGGGGAGCGCACGGCGGCGAACAAGGAAACGTTGGTCACGCAACTGCGCCGTGAGCGCATTACGCCTGGCCCGATCCGGCAGAAGGGCAAGGAATTTGCCCTGCCGACTTTCGGCTCCGGCTCGGTCAAAACCAAGGACGTGGCCATCTTCTTCCGCCAGTTCTCGGTCATGATCGACGCCGGTCTTCCCCTGGTACAGTGCCTGGAAATTCTGGCGGCTAACCAGGAGAATCCGTCATTCCAGAAAACTTTGACTGGCGTGCGGACCACGGTCGAAGGCGGCGCCACCCTGGCCAACGCCATGAAGCAGTTTCCCAAGATCTTCGACGATCTTACGGTCAACATGATCGAAGCCGGCGAAACAGGCGGAATTCTTGACATCATCCTGCAACGCCTGGCGATCTACGTGGAAAAGGCGGTAAGACTGCGGGCGGCTGTGAAATCCGCCCTGGTTTACCCGGTGGCCGTGGTCTCACTGGCCTTCCTCATTGTCGGTGCGCTGCTGAAGTGGGTAGTGCCCATTTTTGCCAACCTGTTCATCGGTCTCGGGGTTGCGCTGCCGCTGCCCACACGAATTGTAATGGGATTGAGCTCGTTCGTGGGCCAGTTCTGGTGGTTTTTCTTTATCGGCGGTGCCGGCCTCGTCTTCGGCGTGAAGCAAATCCGCAAAGATCCGCGCGGGCGCTATGCATTTGACTACATGCTGCTTAAACTACCGATTCTCGGACAACTGCTGCGCAAGATCGCCGTGGCCCGCTTCACCCGTACCCTGGGTACCTTGATCACCTCCGGCGTGCCGATTCTGGAAGGTCTGAGCATTACTGCGAAGACCTCCGGCAACGCGGTTCTCGAAGAAGCCTTAATGAAGGTGCGCAAGGCGATTGAGGAAGGCCGCACCATTGTGGATCCTCTCCGGGAGTCCGGAGTCTTCCCCAACATGGTTACCCAGATGATCGGAGTCGGCGAAGCCACCGGCGCCATGGATGCCATGTTGCAGAAGATCGCCGACTTCTACGAGGACGAAGTGGATGTCGCCACCAAGGACATGTTGGCCATGTTGGAACCGGTCATCATCGGCCTGTTGGGCGTCATGATTGGCGGCATTGTAATTTCGCTTTACATGCCGCTGTTCTCGATGATCGCGAAACTGGCCGGCTAAGACACAACCTTGGGAGGCCGGGCGGCTATTTCACCCGGCTTCCGCCGGGTGTGCCAGCCTCTATCCGCGCACCACAGTCTGCAAGTTGCGGTGCACTCCACGTTCCTCGGTGAGGACGCCGGGATCGACCGCATAAGGATCAGGCATGCAATCGACCTTCGATGAGCGACTTGGGCTGGCCTGGCTGGCCAAAGTCCGTATCATCATCCTGACATTTCTGCTGGGAATCCAGCTGGCGATCGCCCGCCTGACGCCCAGCACTCTCCCGGTTCGTTTGTTCGTCGCTATCGTCCTCCTGTGGTATGCCATCTCCGTCTTCTATCTCCTGCTTCTTTCGCTCTGGCAGGAACATCGCATCCAATCTCTGTTGCAGGTGCTCACCGATCTTGCTCTCGTGAGCCTGGTCGTGTACGCCACCGGCGGCGTGGACAGCTCCCTGAACTTCCTCTACCCGCTGGTGATCATCGTCGCCTGCATTATGCTGCCGAGAGTCTGGGCGTATCTCGCAGCCGCGTTGGCCTTCATTCTGTATGGCACAGTACTGGAACTGACCTATTTCGAGGTCATTCCCTCCTATTCCACCACGCACCCCGGGCTCAGCACCCTGCAAGCCATCATTTTCGTGAATTTATTCAGCTATCTGACGGTCGCTTATCTGGCGGGCTTGCTGGCCAACAAGCTGCGCCAGGCGGACGTGAAACTGAAGCGCACCAGCGGCGCACTGGAAAATCTCCAGGCTCTCCATGAAAACATCGTGCAGTCCATTAGCGGCGGTTTGATCACCACCGGGCTCGATGGCTACATCACTCTGGTGAACGCGGCAGCTCTACAATTGTTCGATCGCCGCGAAAACGACCTGGTCTACCAGCCGGTGCAGCAGTTCTTTCTCGATACCTTGCCCAGCGTGGGTTCGGAACGCACACACACCGAGGTGCGTTGCATTACCCCCAACAAATTCCGCAAGACGTTTCGGGTCACGGTGTCTCCGCTTGACGTGCCCGGCCGGGGATGCATCGGGTACGTGTACACCTTCGACGATCTCACAGAGATCCGGCGCCTGGAACGCGATTTGCGCACCCAGGACCGGCTGGCCGCGGTGGGCCGGCTGGCGGCCGCCATTGCGCACGAAATTCGCAACCCCCTCACGTCTATTGCCGGGTCGGTCAGCATGTTGTCGGGTATCCCCGATTTGAGCGAAGAGCACCGCCAACTGCTGCAAATCGTCACCCGCGAATCGGAGCGATTGAACGGTATTATCACGGACTTCCTGGCCTATTCCCGGGGCAAGCAGTACCAGTTCACCAAGGCTGATCTGGTCCCTTTGTTGGAAGACACTCTGACGTTGCTCGAAAACCGCCTGGTGGCGCAACAGACGGGCATCCGCGTAGAGCGGCGCTTCAGCGTGCAACAGGCTTGGGCGCTTTCTGACGGCGACAAGATCAAACAGGTCTTTTGGAATTTTTGCGAAAACGCGGTCAAGGCAATGCCGAAGGGCGGAACTCTTTCTGTCTCCCTCGACACCGTGGGCGAGGATTGGCAGATCAGTTTTGCCGACACCGGGCCGGGTATAAGTCCGCAGCTGGTGGAAAAGATCTTTGAACCGTTCCAGTCGCAGTTTGAGGGTGGAACGGGCCTAGGGCTCGCCATTGTGTATCAGATTGTGCAGGCGCACGAAGGCAAGGTCTGGGCCCGCTCCAAGCCGGGAGAAGGCAGTGTGTTCGTGCTGCGGCTGCGGCGCATGGCGGCTGAGCAGGTTCGCAATCCCCAAATTTCTTCCGTCGGACAGCCTCTTTCCTCGCCCAACACAGCCATGAAGAGCAGCGCCGCCGCTGCCGCAGCGGGAGGTCGAGCGCGTGGGTAACATTCTGGTTTGCGATGACGAGCGTTCCATTTGCCAGATGCTGGATATCGCCTTGCGGCGCGAGAACCATAAGGTCGAAACCGTAACCTCTGGCGAGGACGCGAAGAGAAAATTGGATGGCGCCCTCTACGATGTGATTGTGACCGACATCAAGATGCCAAATACCGACGGCATCGAAGTGCTGCGTTATGCTCACCAGGTTTCGCCGGATTCCGCTGTGATCCTGATTACCGCAGTCGATGACTATGAGGCTGCGGTTCAGGCGGTCAAAGCGGGCGGCGCAACCGATTACATCCGCAAGTCTCCTGGGCTGGTCGAGGAAATCAAGCTGGCGATCAACCGCGCCCTGGAAAAGCTCGCACTCAGCCGCCAGAACTTTGCTTTCAAGCGCGATGCAGCAACCCGTAACTCGCTGGATAACATCATTGGCGCAAGTCCCGCGATGGAGAAGCTCAAGCAGACCATCCGCACCGTCGCTTCCACCCAAAGCACCATTCTGATCTACGGCGAGAGCGGAACCGGCAAGGAGCTGGTTGCCCGAGCGGTGCACGTATGTTCTCCGCGGGCCAGCGAGCCTTTCGTCTCCATCAATTGCGGTGCTTTCCCTGAGACTCTGCTGGAGAGCGAGCTCTTTGGTTACGTAAAGGGCGCTTTCACCGGAGCCAACCAGAACAAGCGCGGCTTGTTCGAGGTGGCCGATCAAGGGACCATCTTCCTTGATGAGATCAGCGAGATGACGCTGACCATGCAGGTCAAGCTGCTCCGCGTGCTGCAGGAACGCTGCATCCGGCCGGTCGGAGGCACAAACGAGATTCCCATCGACGTGCGCGTGATTGCCGCAACCAACCGCGATCTCGACAAGCAGGTCGCCGACGGCTCTTTCCGCGAAGATCTCTATTACCGGCTCAGCGTAATTCCGGTCCAGGTGCCCGCGCTGCGCGAGCGCCGGGAAGATATTCCGCTATTGGTCAGCCACTTCCTCAAGAAATACGCGCCCTCGGCAGGGAAGAGCATTTTGCGGGTGAACATGGGATCGCTCGAGGTCCTGTGGGGCTATGACTGGCCGGGCAACGTTCGCCAGCTCGAGAATACCGTGGAGCGGGCTGTGGCTATGGAAACCAGCGAAGAGCTGCATGTGGAACTGCCGGCGGAAAAGCCCAAGGCGCGCGCCGCCGCCGCCGGAGCCGGATTTGCCGGTGCTGCAGGCCTTCCTGCGGGCAGGCGCGCTGCTGCCCTGAGAACATGGATATGGAGAAGTATGTTGCGGATATCGAGAAATCTCTACTGCAGAGCTGCCCTGACCCAGTCCAACGGCGTGCAAACCCGCGCCGCCGATCTGCTGAAGATTTCCTACCGTTCGTTCCGCCATTTGGTGAAGAAGTACGATTTATAGCTTTTAGCATCTTAGCTTTTGGCTTTTAGCCAAACCCTGCGGTCGAAGGCCAAGTTCTAGAGGCAAGAGCCAGACGGCTAAAAGCTAAAAGCTAAGAGCTAAGAGCTAAGAGCCGCTTTTCTTCAACTGCTGCTTCCATCCCAGGATTCTCGCCTTGTTTCCCTCGGCTTCTGCCTCCGGGATCATGCCTTTTTTCTGGTAGAGCACCGACAGGCTGGTGTGGGCGAGCACGTCGTCGGGATCAACCTCCGCGATCCGCTTGGCCACCGTGATCGCTTCGTCGAACCGGTTCAGGTCTTGCAGCACTCGGGCCAGACCATGCATGGCTTCGGTGAAGGTCGGGTCGGCGGCTAACGACTTCTCATACTCCGCCAAAGCCCGCTCCTGCTCGCCTTCAGCGACCAGATCGAGAGCGGCATAGTAATGGTCTTCCGCCTTCTGGCGGGCATTGGCATCGGACATGAGCGAAAGATCCTCGGCAGGGAATTGCGATTCTAGCATGCGGATTCTCGCAGAACCGCAAGCGCAGGGTGTCGCATTTTCAGCACCGAGCCTCGATCAGCTCTCTGTGTACCTCTGTGGCCTCTGTGGTTATGATGTAAATACGCCATGCGCTACATGCTTCGCTTCCTCTGGAATGCCACGCGCGGACACCGCCTCACCCCCTGGCGCAGCCCATATCTTCTCTGGCGTGTAGAAACCTATTGCGGCGTGAAGATGCAGCAGATCGGCTTTCTGGAGTTCTGGGAATTCGTGTGGAGAGAGCGCAGCCATCTCTGGCGGTTTCTAAAATGGACGGCCGAGATGGAGCGTTACGTCCATCCCGCTGTCAAGCGTACTTGAGGATTTCTCTGCGAACTCCGTGGATTTTCTCTGCGTTCTCCGCGGTTAAACGATTTTGCTTGTCTCTGAGGCGGAGAAAATCTTTAACCGCAGAGGCCGCGAAGAAAAGCGGCAGAGGGCGCTGAGTTGCACAATTGTGGAGATTTGGCCTATTCGCCCTGCGAGGCTGCTGCTGCGCCTTCCAGCACAATCGAAACTTCACTGCCCTTGGTTGCCCCAACCAGTTGTGCGGCAGAACCGCGATTGGCGGCGATCTCCAAATATCCCATACTGCCCAGAATTCCAAACACCTCGCCGGGAGCGCCTTCCGCGTAATTCTGGTGAATTTCGTTGATTTCCCGCTTGCCCACAACCAGGCGGAAGGGCGCCGGCTCCGCCTCAAAGAGCATGGGCGCATCTTGAGGCGTGATGTTGGTCACCAGGTTGCCGAAGCGATCCACTTTGAGAACTACGCCGCGCAGCGTTTTCCCGTCCGCCGGCTTGGGCTTAGGAGCGTTGAAACGCACGAAATCGGTAATTTCTTCCCCGAACTTGGCTCCATCCACGCCCTTGGCCAGGTACGCCGCGACGGGCGCGAAAATGTCGCGCGCGTGAAACGTGTTGCTGACCGGCTGCTGGTAATAGTGTTCGGCATTGATGTGCCGCACACTCATTCGCTCTTCCCGGCCATAGATCAGCGAAAGAACGCCGTTGTCGGGAGCCACAAAATGGTGACGTTCGCTGGTGGCGAGAATCGGCCGGCGCGCGCTCCCCACCCCCGGATCGATGACCACCAAATGCACCGTGCCGGAAGGGAAGTACGAATACGCCTGCGCGATGGTCAAAGCGCCATCGAGGACGTCGAATGCCTGCACCGAATGGCAAATATCGACAATTTCGACATCGCGAACAATCTCCAGAATGACGCCCTTGAGCACTCCGATGAAGTGATCGTTAAGCCCGAAATCCGTGGTCAGCGTAATGATCGGCCGTTGCGCCAAGGTACTCCTCGCGAATCCAGTATGCGGGATTTTGCCCCTAAGTGGCGAAAGTAACTGGCTGTGGTGGAAGAGTCAAGGTACGGAGGTAATCGCGCGCGGCTTGGATCAGCTCTGCCGTGCCGCGGCGCCCCGGCAAGATACAAGTCTACCGAATCTGAATATCGCCCGATCCCGTCGCCACTTCAACCGGCACGCCACCACCACGGACCTTGCCACGTATTTCCTTGTGGCCCAGATTACCTTGCACGGTGACGGGGTGATCGACGGAAATGGACCCCGAACTGGTATGAGCGTCCAGATCAAATGCCGCGTCGGACGGCAGTTTCAATTCGACCGACCCGGACCCGGTATGGACGCTCCATGCCCCGGTCGGCTGGCCGTCAGCGTGAATCGTTCCGCTGCCCGCCTTGGCTTCGAGCGATCCGCTGACGCCATGCAACTCCAGGCCGCCTGAACCGGTCTCCGCCCGCACCGAACCTGGTGCAGACTGCTGCAGCGTGATTCGCCCGCTGCCGGTATCGCCCTCAAAGCCGCCCGCAATATCGTTGGCACGGATCGAGCCGCTGCCCGTTTGGGCATGAACGCTGCCTCTTACGTGATCAAGCTCGATGTTGCCCGATCCGGTTTGCGCGTGCACATGATCGCCAATGCCGGAAATCTTCAAGCCCCCGGAACCAGCCTCCACCTCAGCTGGGCCGTGAATTCCTTCCACGCTCTGATTGCCCGAGCCGCTGTGGGCCCGCAATTCGGTTTGCTCCGGTACGGTTACTTCGTAGCTGATGGAAATATTGTGCCGTAACTCGGGGTCGTCAATGCGGCCGACGTGAATGTCGTTCCCGCTTTGCTGGATGGGAGGGTTCTGTTCCAGCCGTTTGACCTTCTCTTCGGCGCTCGAGTCGAACCATTCTGTTGCTTTGATGTGCCCTGTGACCTGGACTTGATTGCCGCCTCCCGGATGAACCTCGATGCTTCCTGCGCCCGTAGTGATATCAAGATTCACCGGCCCGGTCACCTGAAGCGTGCGCTGGAACGAACCCTCCGCCGCTCCCGCGGCGGGCAATACGGCAAAGGAAACCAGTGCCGCGATTGTTATAAGCAAAGGAATGGTTCGCGAGGATCCCATGGTGCCTCCTGAAAATGGCTGTTGGGCGCTGGAATTGCGACCTTACTGCAACACCACCTGGTCGCCTTCCTTCAGACCACTCAAGACCTCAGTTTTGGCGCCGTTCGAGATGCCGATGTTAACGGCAAGTTTCTTTTTTCCATCCTTCGCGCTGGGATCGGGAACCTCAACTGACGCCTTCTTATCTTTGTCGTAGATAAGCGAGCCTTCGGGAATTTGCAGAACGTTCTTGTGCTCGTCCAGGATGATTTCCGCGTTGGCGGTCATTTCGGCTTTCAACTCCCCGCCCGGATTATTGATCGAGACTCTCACCTCGAACGTCGTCACATTGTCTTTTTCCACGCCCATCGGAGAAATCTTGGTCACCACCCCATTGAACGTCTTGTCTTTGAACGATTCAACTTTGATACGAGCCGGCTGGCCGAGATAGACCTTGCCGATATCGCTCTCATCCACCTTGCCCTTCACATACACCTGGCTGGTGTCGCCCAAAGTCATGACCAGCGTCGCCGAAGACCCCAAAACCAGAATGGAGCTGACCGCATCGCCCATTTCAACATCGCGGGAAAGCACGATTCCGTCGATCGGGGATTCGATGTCGGTATAACTGAGCTGCTCTTCCAGTTGCTTTAAGTTCGCTCTATCGCGTGCCGTGTCGGCTCGTGCCTGGGCGATTTTTGCTTCTAGAACCGTGACCTGTGCCTTTGAGACATTCTGTTTATTCAGTGCCATTTGATAGTTCTTTTGCGCGTCATCCAGAGCGGAGACGGAAACCACGCCGTCTTTTGCCATGCCCACTGCCCGGTCATAAGCTCGCTTTAGCAAAGGCACATCCGGACCCTCGGCGTCGACCTTGGCCCGTTCGTAGTCGGCTTGCGAGCTCTTTAGGTTGGCCTCGGACGCTTCCAAGGCCGCCTGCGATTGCTCCACCTGGGCCTCGATCTCAATCTTGTCCAACTGCGCCAGCAGCTGTCCCTTTTTCACCTTATCGCCATATTCGACGTAGAGCTTTTTCACAATGCCGCTGGCTTTCGACTTGATTTCCACTTTAGTGATCGGGGTCACCTTGCCGGTGGCGACCACGCTCTTTGCCAGATCGCCCCTTTCAACCTTTGCCAGCTTGGAAGGGTCGATCTTGGTCCCGCCGCGAGCCAGGGCATACAGGCCGAGGGCGCAGACCAGAACGACCCCCACAATGATTCCAATGATGATGATGCGCTTCCGCTGTTTCTTCTTGCCGTTACCGTTGCCGTTCACATCTGCCTCCTGCTCAATTGCACTGGCGCCATCCACCCTCGATCGTAGTTACGCGCAAGGTCTATAGTTTGTTCCTGAAATTGCTATTTCGCCCTGGGACATTTCCCTTTGTGCGTTTGATTCGTCGCCGGTCCCGATGCCTTAGACCGCGGAGACTGGGAAATGAAAGCAGGCAATCGCCCCCGGTGTACCCGCCAACGCTAGACCCGAATCACGATTAACCCTAATATTACAATAGCTTAGCCGCTCTCGACGCCGGGAACTTCCTTTGGAATGTTAGAATTAGGCTTCCATGATTGCATTTGTGCTGCTCCGGGTGTTTCTCATCCTGCTCCTGGTCGCAGCCAACGCCTTCTTCGCCGCCGCCGAATTTGCGCTGGTCAGCATTCGCGACACCCGCATCCAGCAACTCATCGAAGCCCGCCGTATCGGCGCTCGGACGGTCCAAAAGCTGCATCGCAACTTGGATGAGCTGGTCAACGGGGTACAGCTGGGCATCACCATCGTCAGCCTTACCCTCGGCTGGCTTGGTGAACCCATGGTCGCCCGCCTGGTGGAAGGTCTCCCTTTCGTTCACCAGGTTCCCCACGCCGCGGTTTACGCCCACACTATCGCCATCGTCATCGCATTCAGCTTGATCACCTGCTTGCACGTGATTCTTGGTGAATTGGTCCCCAAGTCCCTGGCCCTGCAGCGCGCCGAACAAATCGCCCTGGCCGTCGCCGCGCCCATGGACGTGTTTCTTACCCTCACCCGCCCGCTGATTTTCGTGATGAGCCGTGCCGCCGGCTCGGTGCTCCGCATCTTCGGCTCCCGCAAAATCCGCCAGGGTCCGATTCATTCTCCCGATGAACTGAAGCTCATCGTCACCGCCAGCCGCCAGCTCGGACAGATCCCGCCGTCCCAGGAAGAAATGATCCACAACGCGCTGGAACTGGAGACCATCACGGTGCGCGAAGTCATGGTGCCCCGTCCGGACATCTTTTCTCTGCCTGGCAATCTCACCCTCGAAGAGGCCCTTACCCGCATTGTGGAAGAGCAGCACTCGCGTGTGCCGGTGTATGACCCGCTACGCGGTCCCGAGCACATCATCGGCGTGCTCTATGCCAAGGACCTCATGCGCTGGACCCGCCTGCGCCTCACCGTGAGCCCGATGCAGCCCGTGGCCACTCGCATCGCAGTCATGAAGATCAGCCAGATCATGCACGACGTACTGGTTGTGCCTGAAACCAAAGTCCTGACCGAAATGCTGGATGAATTCAAAGAACGCAAACGGCATCTGGCTGTGGTGGTCGATGAGTTTGGCTCGACCGCTGGTGTGATTACAGTCGAAGACATCCTTGAGCAATTGGTGGGTGAGATCGAGGACGAGTTCGACCTGGCGCCGCCCGAGCAGCCCTTTGTTGAGGGCAAAATCGCGATCGTGCTCGAGGGCGCAGTCAGCATTCGTGACCTCGATTCGCAATACCAGCTTTCTGTGCCCCGTGATTCCGGATTCGAAACTCTAGCCGGCTTCGTCCTCGCCCGCCTGCAGAAGATCCCCAGGCTCGGCGACGGCTTCGATTATGATGGCCACCGGTATTCCGTTGAAGAAATGGAAGGCCATCGCATCGCCAAAGTCCGGATCGAAAAGCTCGAACCCGCAGCCGTCAGCAAAGCCGGAGATTAGGGGGTAGGCACGTTTGGGTTTAAGGGGAAGGGCACGAGTTCACTCGTGCCGTGGGATCGTTGAGATTCCTTGTTCGCGCTTTAGCGTCTGAGGTCTCCTCAGCGGCTGAGGTCGCATTTGTTCCGGCCGCATGCGGCACGGCTAAAGCCGTGCCCTTCCCAACCCAGTTATATTGAACTACTGACCACTGGCCACTAATCACTAGCCACTGACTTATGCTCCGCTACCTCTCCCTCCGCGTGCTCTACACCGTCCCGGTAGTCTGGCTCGTCGTCTCGATCGTTTTCCTGCTGATTCACCTGGTCCCCGGCGATCCCATTCTGCAAATGCTGGGAGAAGGCGCGCCCGCTACCGACGTGCAAGCCGCCCGCCACGCCTACGGACTCGACGTCCCGCTAGGGTGAGCAATACATCCACTACTGGAAGGGCGTTCTCCACGGCGATCTTGGACTTTCAGTTCGCCTGAATCAGAGCGTCAGCAGCCTGATCGTGCAGCGCTATCCCTACACGCTGCAACTAACTCTGGCGGCGCTGTTCGTAGCGATTGTGCTTTCCATTCCTGCGGGCGTCCATTCGGCGCGGCGCCGCAATCACTGGGATGACCGCCTGCTCAGCGTAGTCAGCCTGTTCGGCCTCTCGTTTCCTAACTTCGCTCTTGGCCCGGTGTTGATTTTGCTCTTCGCCATCAAGCTGGGATGGCTCCCCGTCTCCGGCTCCGGCTCCTTCGCCAATCTGGTTTTGCCGGCGATCACCATGGGCGGCGCGCTGGCCGCGATCCTCACCCGCATGGTGCGCACCTCGATGCTCGAAGAGCTCAGCCACGACTACATTCGCACCGCCCGCGCCAAAGGACTGCCCGAGCGCACCGTGGTCTACCGCCACGCCCTGCGCAATGCCATGATTCCCATCATCACCGTGCTCGGCCTGCAATTCGGCGCGCTGCTCGCGGGCGCCATCGTCACCGAAACCATTTTTTCCTGGCCCGGCCTCGGCCGCCTCACCATCCAGGCCATCGGCAACCGCGATTATTATTTGGTGCAAGGCTGCATCCTGGCGATTGGCTTGACGTATGTCGCGGTGAATTTCCTGACGGATTTGCTGTACTCGGTGGCGAACCCGAGGATACGGCAGTGACCTGGGAGGGGAGCGTCACATGCGGACCTGTTTCTTTCAGTTCAGCGGCCTCGCCTGCGCACAGGCTTCCTAAGTTTTTCTTTCTATATACGACGGCATTGCAACCCATACGCCATCGCGGCCCCACACCCAACTTGCAATGAATCCGGCCCGGTACGAAGTGCAAACCACCAAGACCACAGTGCTGGAAGGGCTGCGAGGCAAAGGTATTGCCAAGATCTTCAAAGTGAATGCGGCACTTGGTTCCGCAATCGCAAACGAACTCCTGCTCCCCCCACTTTGGCGGATATGCAGAAAGAGGCGGCGGGTCAATCTGGAAAAGTTCCCATGCCGGTGATTTTAGCATTACACGACGGGACGGGTGGCCCAGGTCTCGCCGCCGTTGCGAGACCTGGGATTCCCAAATGCTGCCGACCTCGCAGGGCAGGCGCTGCGGTTTATGCAAGAGGCTGGGGTCTAATCTCTAGGGGCGTTCTTTGAGAATGCGTTCCACGTCCCGCCGCCGGAGAATGGCGACAACTTGCAGCGGCTTCGTTTCGGGCGATAGATGACCAAATAGGAATACACCGGAAAGAACTTCACCGCGTCCTGCGCTCAGAGTCTTGTGCCAATGTCCCGCGCCCGGGATTCTCTGCCAGAAAAACGATACTTCTCCCGAATGACGGATTCCACGTGATCCACCATTTCAAGGTTGCTCTGCTTTTTGATGTAACGCCAGATCTGGATGAGATCAAGCGCCACTTCCGGCGCAAGAACGTAGCGCGCCGTCACTCAGGCTTGGCTTTCAACTGCGTCAGGTACGCATCCAACCGGTCTTCCGGGATTCCCTCGCCCCGGTCGAGCTGAGCAATGCCCCGGCGGATCTTTGCATTGATCGCGTCCCGGTTCTCCAGGAGCCAGCGGTCCTGTTCCTCCTGGGTCTCAAGCAGGCGCAGCAACACTTCCTCGACGCTGCCGGACTGGTCGCCTGCAGTTGTTTTTGAAGGCGGGCTTCTAAACCCGGGTCTCGGATCTCGATATTCATTTCTGTTTTCTGCTACTCCAGCGAATTGGCCTTTTCAATCGTAGCCGAGAGGAAAGGAATGTCAAGGCTTCTGGCGCGTGACCCAGAGGGGGAATATATGGGAGATCCAGAGTCCTCCTCACGCGAGAATTTCCCCGTGTCAAGGCCCCTTTCGTGGGTACACAATGTCTACTAAAGAGGACATCAGGCAGCCACGATAACCCCAACCGTGTCAGCACCGCCGGAGATCATCAACACCTTACGCGCGGTCGTTCCGTGCATTTCCAAATGTTCCAACCGGAACACTTTACCGAGTTTGTTCCCGGAGCAGCTTTGCGCTCGCACCGCGAATTCAAACTTGAAACTCAGCAGCGACGGTTTAGTATTGCCTCGTGTCCGCTCTCGCCATCTCGCTCCCCCGCCTCGCCCGCCACAATCCGCTGGCAACAGCCGGAGTCATTCTCGTCACCATCTTCCTGATCTTCGCCCTGTTCGCTCCCTGGCTCGCGCCGCAAGATCCCGCCTACATCGACCTCCCCAATCGTCTCGAGAGTCCGACGACCGCCCACTGGTGCGGCACTGACGAACTTGGCCGCGACATCTTTTCCCGCCTGATTTATGGCTCGCGCATTTCGATGCTCGTCGGCAGTTGTGTCGTTGGCACGTCGCTCGCCCTCGGCCTCATCGTCGGTTCCATCGCCGGCTACTACGGAGGCGGCATCGATCGCTTCGTCAACATCGTCGTGATGAACGCATTTCTTTCCTTCCCCGGAATTCTGCATCGCCATCGCCTTCGTCGCTTTTCGCGGACCGGGCATCTTTAATGTGGTGGTGGCGCTTTCGCTCGGCGGCTGGGTCGGATACGCGCGGCTCGTTCGTGGCCAGGTGCTGGCCGCCCGCGAACGCGAATACGTGGAAGCCGCCCGTGCCCTCGGCGCGAGCGATCTTCGCATCGTCGTCCGCCACATTCTGCCCAATATCATTCAGCCGGTGATCGTGCAGGCGGCCATCGGCATGGCAGGCGCCATTCTGGCCGAAGCCACCATGAGTTTTCTTGGCCTCGGCGTTCCTCCGCCTACCGCGAGCTGGGGCGCCATGCTCAACGACGGCCGCGCGCACCTGTTCGACGCTCCCCATCTCGTCTTATTTCCCGCTCTGGCCGTTATGCTCGCGGTGCTTTCGTTCAATTTCATCGGCGACGCACTGCGCGATTACCTCGATCCCCGCTCGCGAATAGAAGTCGGAATATAGATCCCTCGCTCGGCTCGGGACTTCGGCTGCGGGCTCCCGCTCCGCTCACGCCCGCAAACCGCCTCAACTTAGATCCACGATCTCGGATAGAAGTAGGCTTATAAGCCGCTCATCCCTCGAAAAACCGCGTCCCTGGCACGTTTCATGGATTGTCGCTCCGTCTAATCTCCATACTCTACAGTCTCTTGCGCCCCGCAACATTTCTTGACACTCCGTGTTCAAGCTACCTGACCGGCCAAAAGTAAAGATAAGGCTGGCAAGCAAAACCGAACCTGCGATTCAAAGGGAGAGAATTATGACCAAGCACATGCACAGCATCGTATTCAGCCTGGCACTGGCCGGCCTGGCGTTACCCGCTGCGGCGCAAACCAGCGCCACCACCACCACGCCGCCGGCGCCACCCACCAGCCAAAGCATCAACCAGCGCAAGGAAAACCAGCAGGACCGCGTCGCCAACGGCGTGCAGAGCGGCCAGCTGACCGCCGGTGAAACCCACAATCTGGAAAAGAAAGAAGCGGGGTTGAACCAGGAAGAGCGCGACATGCGCAAGCTGGATAACGGTCATCTCACCGGCGCAGACAAAGCCACGCTGAACCAGCAGCAGAATCAGCTTTCCAATCAGATCTACAAAGACAAGCACAACACCGGGGTGCAGAACACTGACCCAAAGAGCGAGGTCGGCAAGCGCGCTGAGAACCAGCAGGACCGCATCGCGCAGGGCATCAAGAGCGGCCAGTTGACTGCCGGCGAAGCTTCACGACTGGAAGGCCACGATGCCGCGATCAACAGGGAAGTGCGCAACGATCGTGCCGCCAACGGTGGCAAACTGACCGGCACTCAGAAGGCCCAGGTCAATCGCCAGCAAAACCGGACGTCGCGCGCCATCTATCGCGACAAGCACAACGGCCGCACGCAGTAAGTTTTCTTCGTCCGCCTAGTCACGGAGCGCCTCCGGAAACGGAGGCGCTTTGTGTTGGAGAGTCGGTTCACCGGGCCCGCATCCTGCTCTAAAGGCTGGGTGTGCGTGATCGTGTGCCTGTCGGCACATGGGCACTCGCGATGGTGTCTAATACGGAATGGGCGCATCATCGGAGCAGCGGCCAAGACGCCACCTGCGTATCTTTGTTTGGGGCATGTCTGCCTCCATCGCTCTCGTTTTGGGGATTTACTTCGGTCCTCAAACCATTACCTACTGCGGCTTACGTCCTTCGATATTGCGTGCTCCCGACGTTCCACCTCGCGGATGGAGATCGGTTCCCAGGCCACTTGCTGACAACAGGGTCTCGGCTGCTGAGGGTACCGCTCTTTCCTACTATGGCTATCGGTTCGAGGTTCCATGGAAAGAAATCGACAAGGAGTGGAATGAAGGAAGCTCCGTCAAAGTTCTTTTCAAGAGCGGACAGGTCATAAGATTTAATAATCCTGAGTTTTTCGACTGGGACCCGATCAACAGCTTCGCTGGCCAGGTGGATCAGGACGATTTCAGACTAGCTTTTGGGCCGGCGAGTCTTGAGTCGAAGTATGACCAATTCAAGGCAGTGGTTTCCACCGCGCCCTCGCAGTTGTCACCGCTTCGCTCCCATAAAGAATTTGCGCGCATTCGCACGCTGCTTGAAGTCAAGCGTCTGTGGTTCGAGCATCTTGTCGGGATGCCAGAGATCTTGTCATTCGAGACTGCTGACTACCGAGGTTTTGAAGTGAGCGGGTTATCACACGACTGGCAAAACGTTGTGCTCCATTTGTTCGATAGAAGTGATCAGCACTGGCTCGCGCTCAACATTTATTGCGACGCACACTGCGGACTGGGCCTGACGCAGCCCGAAATCAACCGCGTGATCCAGTCTTTCGGTCCTGCGCTGTCTTCGCAGCAGAGAGCACGGAGATCCGCCTCCGGCAAACCCTAAGAGCTCCCATGGTCAACTCCCGCCCATAACCGCCTGAAAACACGCGACATCGCGCGCTTGACTAGCATCCCTGATCGCGATATATATATTGCGATTTGCAATATGATGTTGGGCGAGAAAATCCGTTATTTGCGCGAGGTGGAAGGTTCGCTGCGCGGCCTGGGGCGTCCTATGACTCAGCTCGAACTGACAAGAGCAGTCCGCAAGGAGCAAGGCAAAGCCATCAGCCAGTCCTACATTTCGCAGATCGAAAACGGCTCACGCCGCCACATGACGCAGTCCTCCCGCAACTTGCTGGCAAAGTTTTTCAAAGTGCATCCCGGTTTTCTGGTCGATGACCCGCCCGGCTACCACACCGAGCTCACCTCCGACCTTCGTACTCTGGAAGGCAAGTTGGACGTTTGGTTGTTGCAGGGCTCGGAGCGCTTCGCCAGTGACCCGGAAGTGAGCGCAGCGTTGATCAAGGCGGCTCGCGAGAAAGACACGCGGCGTTGCTTTCTTTTGCTGGGCGCGATTCTCGATACCCCCGGACTCGCTGAGCGCTTGCTTGAGGCGCTGCATCCGGCAGCCGCCGGAACTAGAACTCCCCATGCCACAGAAAGGAGAACGCGGCCATGACTTGGGCAGATTTTTATCTCGCTTGTTTTGCCGTGGGCTTCGTCTTTAGCCTGCTGTCGTTTCTGACGGGTGGAGTGCGCTGGCATTTGCCGCATGCTGGGGCCGGCGCCCACGGGCACATTCCTTCTGCGCCGCATGGTGGCGCGGTTCGCGCCGGAGGCGTCCACGGCAGCGGAGTTTCGGCCGTAAATCCGGCAACGCTGGCTGCATTCCTCGCCTGGTTCGGCGGCACGGGATATCTGCTCACCCGCTACTCCACGCTGTGGCTGCTGGTGGGAATGGGCGTCGCGATGGTCAGCGGCCTGGTTGGAGCGTCCATCGTATTTCTCTTTCTCAGCAAGGTCCTGATCTCGCCGGACGAGAACATGGATCCCGCCGACTACGAAATGGTTGGCGTGCTTGGCCGGGTGAGCAGCTCAATTCGTCAGGGCGGCACGGGAGAAATTATCTACTCGCAAGCGGGTACGCGCCGCACCTGTGGAGCACGGGCGGAAGACGGCTGCGCAATCGCTAAGGGTCTTGAAGTGGTGGTTACGCGGTACGAAAAAGGAATTGCCTACGTCCGCCTGTGGGAAGAACTAGCAGGCGAAGCTAGCGAGAGCTCGAGTGGGGAAGCCGCAGGAGAAACTAAGACACAGGGCAGCGCGAAGAAACAGCCAGCGGCGACGGCGGAGGAAGAGAAGATATGAACAACCAGCTTCGTCGCCTTGCAATCGCTCTAGCATGGCTCTCGTTGCCACTGACCTGGCTGCAATACCACGTCGTGTGGGACCGTTTGCCCGCTCACGTGGCCACACACTTCAACGCCGCAGGCCAGGCCAACGGCTGGATGAGTCGCGAGAGCGCGCTGATTTTTCCCTTGACCCTCACCGCAATCCTGCTGGCTGTGTTCACGGCCATCCTGCTAGCCGCCCGCCCGCGAAGCAGGGAATTCTGGGCACTGCTGGGTTTGTTGTACCTCCTGCTGGGCGTGCTGGCCTACGCGAACAACTCAATCATTGAATACAACCTCTATGGCCATGCTGTTGCGGTCGCGCCGGTCTTGATTGCGGTCTTCGTAGGGGTGTTCGTCGTGTTGGCGGTTTTTCTCAGCGCGCGTCGTGGCGCAGATCTGCCCGTGCGCGCCGTAATCGCGGAAGAGGTGCATCGGGGGCGTATCTGGACGCTGATATTTCTGGTCCCCCTGGTCATCGAAGCGGCAGTCTTCGTCGCTACCCCAATTGCGGCCTTGCGCTTGGCGATGGGCCTCGCCATGGCGCTGTTTCTTCTGATTATGGCTGCAACCTGGGACGGTTTTCATTATCTGTTTACCAGCGCAGGCGTCGAAATTCGCACGCTGGGTTTCCGTCTGCGCTCGATTCCTGCGGCCGAGATCAAGAGCTACGCCGTGCAGCGCTGGAATCCGCTCGGTGGATACGGCATTCGCGGCGTGGGCAATCGCCGCGCCTACGTGTGGGGGAACCGCGGTGTTTCGATCAAGACTGTCGACGGCGAAGTTTTCCTGGGGTACGAAGATCCAGAGAGGATTGTGCGCGACCTGGATCTGGTGACGCAGAGCTACCAAGGACAGGAAGCAGCACAAACGCGCTGATTTCGCTTCGTGTCCTTGGTGGTTGATGCGCTCGTGAGTTGTGAGAGGAGGCAGTATGTTCGGCATCGCACTGGAAGTCTGGGTCATTATGGGGCTGGGGGTTCTTGCCCTGCTCTTCCTGATGAGTTTTCTGGCCAGGCTCTATCGCAAAGCGGGGCCTCATGAAGCTCTGGTTGTGTACGGTTTTCGCGGTACACGTGTGGTGAAGGGCCACGGCACAATAATTTTTCCGATGGTGGAAAACTGCCGCGACCTTTCACTGGAATTGATGTCGTTTGATGTCGCGCCCCAGCAGGACCTCTACACCCGGCAGGGCGTGGCAGTCACGGTCGAAGCGGTCGCGCAGATCAAGGTCAAATCGGACACCGAATCGATCCTCACGGCGTCGGAGCAATTTCTCACCAAGTCCGATCAGGAGCGCGAAGGCCTGATCAAGTTGGTAATGGAAGGCCACCTGCGCGGCATCATCGGCCAGCTCACGGTCGAAGAGATCGTGAAGCAGCCGGAGATGGTGGGCGACCGCATGCGCTCCACCTGCGCCGATGACATGAACAAGATGGGCCTGGAAGTCATTTCGTTCACCATCAAAGAAGTCCGCGACAAGAACGAATACATCATCAACATGGGCAAGCCTGATGTGGCCCGCATCAAACGGGATGCCGACGTGGCCACGGCCGAAGCAGAACGCGATACCGCCATCCGGCGCGCATTGGCGACACGGGAAGCAGCGGTCGCCAGAGCGCAAGCCGATCAGGAGCGCGTGCTCGCCGAAACGCTCTCTTTGGCCAAACAGGCCGAAGCGCAACGCGATCTGGAGGTCAAGAAAGCGCAGTACGTGGAAGTCACCAAGCGCCAGCAGGCGCAGGCCGATAAAGCTTATGACATCCAGACCAACATCATGCTGCAACAGGTCACGGCAGAGCAGGTGAAGGTGCAGCAGGTTGAAAAAGAGCAGCAGGTCAAAGTGCAGGAAGCGGAGATCAATCGGCGTGAAAAAGAACTGATCGCGACCGTGTTGAAACAGGCCGAGATCGAGCGCCAGCGGATTGAAACTCTGGCCGCGGCGGAAAAGCAGCGCCTCATTGCGGAAGCCGAAGGTCACGCCTCGTCGATTCGCGCGCAAGGCGAAGCCGAAGCCGAAATCATCTTCAAGAAAGGTGAAGCCGAAGCCAAGGCGATGAACGTGAAAGCGGAAGCGTATCAGGAATACAACCAGGCTGCGGTGGTCGACAAGCTGTTCACCAACATGCCGGAAGTGGTGCGGGCACTGGCCAGCCCGCTCGCGAACGTGGATAAAATCACCATCGTTTCCACGGGCAATGGCGATTCTGCCGGCATGAGCAAAATCACTGGCGACATTACCAAGATGGCGGCGCAAGTGCCGGCTTTGTTCGAGACACTTTCTGGCATGCCGCTGTCGGAACTGTTGGGCAAAGTGCGACAGCTCGGAGACAAATCGGCGAAGTCGGACAACGGCACGACTAAATAGTTTTGGTGTAGGGCGGGCACTCTTGCCCGCTCTTCCCCACTTTGTCATTCCGAGCGGGCCTTAGCCCGCCAGGAATCTGAATTGAGCTGATGGCTGAAGGCTGATGACAGAAAAGGAGTCCTACCATGGCACTACTGGAGCGAGTCTCAACGTTAGTCCGGGCGAATCTGAATGACTTGATCGATAAGGCCGAGCACCCGGAAAAGATGATCAAGCAAGTCATCCTCGACATGGAAAACCAGCTCTTGCAGGTGAAGACGCAGGTGGCCATCGCCATCGCCGATCAGCATCTGCTGGAGAAGAAGCAGAAGGAGAATGAAGACAAAGTGGCCGAGTGGACACGCAAAGCCGAACTGGCGGTCGACAAAAAGCAAGATGACTTGGCGCGCGCGGCTCTCGAACGCACAGAGAGTTATCGTGACTTGAGCGCGGGATTCGCCCAGCAGGTGGTCGATCAGAAGGCGCAGGTAGAGAATCTGAAAACCGCGCTGCGCCAACTGGAGCAGAAGCTCACCGAAGCGCGGGCCAAAGCTGACGTGCTGATCGCGCAGCATCGGCGGGCGCGTGCGGTGGGCAAGGCCAGCGAGGCAAAATGGCCGGAGGCAATGGCTCAAGCGCGGCGGCGTTCGATCGCATGAAGAGCAAAGTGGCGCACACGGAAGCCAGCGCACAAGCCAAGTCGGAGCTGGCGGCCGACGACGTAGAAGACCGGCTCGCCGCACTGGAAAAAGAAGACCGCATAGAGCAGTTGCTGGCGGAGATGAAGGCGAAGCGGGCATAGATTGACGTAATGTTCCGCACGGAACATTACGTCGATTTGTAAGCGGGATTTGCACAAGTGTTCCGGCCGGAACGTTTTGTGCTGGCGTGAGTGTATGTACAGTTGTGTCATAAGTGGAACCAGAGGCGGCGGTTAACGGCGGGTGGCCCGCCTTTGCGTTTTGTGCAAAGGTGGGATTCCACTGGCTTCAACCTGTTGGGATTTTGTCCCGTGACTTCGGGCCGGGCCCCACCTTTCGAAAACCGCGAAAGGTGGGGCACCCACGATGCTGGCCTGGCTGCCCTTTTTCCGGTTATCTTGTTCCTCGGTCGGATTGAAACGAGATCATGAGAATTCCTCGATGTGCCGGTGCTGCTGTTCAACTAATAGGGATCCTTCGACTCCGCGGTCCGATTCGCTAGCGAATCGGACCATTTCGCTCAGGATGACAAGATGGATGGAGTGAGCAGCGAACTGGACACTTCGCTCAGGATGACAAGGTGGATGGAGTGAGCAGCGATTCGGGCGCTCCGCTCAGCATGACACGAAGTGGCTGTCTCGCCGACGATGACAAAGTGGGAAAGGTTTGCCACGAGGCCGCTGTTTCGTTCATCATGACAATCAACTGACTGCCCATGAAAAAACTCTTTCACTTTGATTCATCGCCGGAGCCGTATATCGCGGATGCGGCCGTGCTTTGTTGCTTCGACCAGAGAATCCGTCTGGCGACTCACAAGTTTCTTCAACGAAGCGGGATCTTGCGGCCCGACATGATCGTGGTCGCTGGCGGGGCCAAGACCCTGGCTACTCCGCGCAATGATTTTGAGCAGGACTTCATTCTGGAGCAGGTACGGATGTCGATTCGCTTGCATCAGACAGAGAAAGTCATACTGACCTGCCACTCCGATTGCGCAACTTACGGCGGGCTGGCGTTCTATGGCGGAGACCGCACGGCGGAAGCAGAGCACCACTGGGCTGAGCTACAACGGGCATCGAAATTGGTTCAGGCAACGTTTCCCAAGATCGAAGCGGTTTCGTACTTCATCAATTTTGAAGGTTTCTGGGAGGCCGAAGAGAAGCAAGCATCGCAAAGTCTTCGCCCGGGGTCAAAGGCGGTTGTTTAGGTCAGGCGGGAGAATCCCTCGAGGCGCCGCTGCTGCTGTCCACCTAGTAGAGATCCTTCGACTTCGTGGTCCGATTCGCTAGCGAATCGGACCACTCCGCTCAGGATGACAAGGTGAAAAGAGTTGGGAAGCAAAGCCAACCAACCCGTTCAGGATGACGGTCTGGGGCAGCCACGAGGTCGGTTGTCAGTTAGGATTCCTGCAGTCTCGAAGCCTTAGCGAAAGGCACTGCTCCCAAAAGCAACGCCCCGCCGGGAAGAATAACGCCGAATAACAACGCTATCGAGAAATAAAGCCACTGCGGTTTGGCAAAGACGAACTGGCCGGTGAGCGTGAGAACGCCGACCAAGCTGGTCATCGCGATCACCGGAAATAGACCAGCGGTGAGGCATACGCGGCGTTCGCCGCCGGCACGGCTAGATAAATACGCTCCAGCGGCGCCACACAGCGGCAGGGTGAGCAGCCAGGGGATGTAGACCACATAAGTTGCCCATCCCCGCGCGACAATTCGAGGTTCCTGACCGCCCAACGTCGAGATCGTCAGACACGCCATAGCAGCTGCGAAACTGACGAGCGCCGGTAGCCAAAATGTTCTGGTACGAGTGTTCATGCTTTTCTTGGCGTTATTCGCCGGTCGGGCACGCAGCACAGACCATGCGCCCAATGACAAGGCGACGCCCGGCGCAACAATCCAGTTCAGCACACCGCAAAACAGGCCAAACCACTGGTGAGGAGACGGATGACTCATCCTGGTTGCTAATGCCAACCAGAACGGGACCATCACAATCGAGGGAAACAGAGCCGCCGTAAAGCCAGTCGATCGGTCGCCTCCGGCGCGACGGGACAAATACGCGCCTGCCGCGCCAAACAGCGGCAAGGCGGCGAGCCAGAGAAGTTGGTAGGTGAGTGGGAGCCCTGCGTGGTTTAACAGCGGTTGAGATTGTGGAAAGGACCGCTGCAAAATCGACCTCCATGCCATTGAACCGGTCAGGCTAGCCAGAGCGGGCAACCAAAGTGTTTTTGTGCGGTTGGTCATGACTGTTTTGTCCTTGCGCTGAGCGTCTTCGAACCAGCCAATTCCAGTCGGCAACTTCTTCGAAAGAACGCTCGACAGATGGGAACTTGCAATATCCCCGAGCTAGCCTCCGCTTTCTCATGCGGCTTGCAATCACTATCCCTTGGCGGCGGCATCAGATTTTTCGTCTGCGCGGATCGGCTCTTCATCCCACTCCAGAGCCAGAGTCCGCGTGGTGGTTTCGATGGGTTCGATTTCAGGGATATCGTCGGTCACTGGTGCTCCTAATTCGGCGAACCTGCGGGCTGAGACCATGACGCGACTCTCGAGCGTGCCGACAGCTTTGTTGTAGCTTTCGACGGCTCGGTCCAGTCCTTTACCCACAGCTTCCAGGTGATTCGCCAAACCTCGGAGGCGGTCGTGCAAGTCTTTGCCCAGAGCGCTGATTTCCTGAGCATTGCGCGCCAGTCTTTCCTGCCGCCAGCCATAAGCCACGGCGCGTAGCAGCGCGATCAGAGTAGTCGGCGAGGCGGGGATGACTCCTTTGCGCACTCCTTGTTCAATCAAGCCGGGATCCTGCTCCAGCGCCGCGCTGAAGAATGCCTCGCCGGGAAGAAACATGACGACAAATTCCGGCGAAGCCTCGAACTGCTCGGAATACGCCTTGGAGCTGAGCCGCTCCATGTGTTCGCTAACTTGGCGGGCATGTTCGATCAAACGGCCGCGCCGGGCGTCGTCGTCTTTGGCTTCGATTGCTTCCAGATAGGCTTGCAGCGGTGTTTTCGCATCCACGACGACGATTTTTCCGCCGGGAAGCTTCACAATCAGGTCGGGACGCAGGCGTCCGTCGTCGGTGCGAATCGTCTCCTGTTCCGAAAAATCGCAGTAGGGAAGCATGTCTGCGATCTCGACGACCCTACGCAACTGGATCTCTCCCCAGCGCCCACGCACGGCGGGTGTGCGCAAGGCTTTCACCAGGTTTCCGGTTTCACCGCGCAATTGTTCTTGCGTATTGATAAGGGAAGCGACCTGCTCCCGCAATGATCCATAAGCCTGATTGCGGGCTTCTTCCATGGCGCGAACCTGCTCATCGACTTTGGCCAGGGAGGTCTTGATTGGCTCGACCAACGCTTGCACCGCCCCCTGCCGTGCTTCCAGATCGCCCTTGGCACGCTCCTGGTAGTTTTCTAGTTTGGCGCGGGCCAGTTCGAGGAAAGACTGATTGTTGTTCTTGAGGGCTTCGGCGGCGAGGGCCTGGAAGGTCTCACGCAGCTCTTCTGAGGCTCGGTTGAGCAGGCCCAGTTTCTCGGCGGTGGTTTTACGTTCTTCCTGGAGCGTGGCGCTAAATCCGGCCAGCTTGTCGCGCAAGTCTGCGTTGGACGTATTTGCCGCTTTCAGTTCGCTCTGAGCTGTGGACAGGGCTTGCTCCAGAAGCTCAACTCTTTCCAACAAGACTGCCGAGCGAGTTCGCAGCGATAGCCAGGTGAAGACTGCGGCGAGGGCAGCGACGAACACGCAGGCGATCAGGGCGATAGCGCTAGGCATAGATAAGCTGCTTTATATCAATTATGTACACGTAATTCTTCATGTGGCGAGGCAGCTCTAGCGCTCAACGAAAGTCCAATGCCCGGAACGAGAACTGTGTCCTGCCGCATGTCCCATCGTAAGGTGCTGGACTCGATTCTAGGGGCTAGCCTGAGGGAAGCAAAGCAGAACTTTTGTTTTCTTTTCGCATGCTCAAGTCAACGTTTTGGGTGCTTATTCTGTCGCTGGCGCTCGTCCTCTCGCGGGGCGCGGCTGGGGAAAACATTCCAGCGCCCAAGGCTGCTGCTGCCGAGACGGCGGAAGTGAGCCAATCCAGCACGCCCGCTGGAACGGACAGCCAAGCGGAGCAGGAGCTGTTCGACAAAGCCAACCAGGAGCGGGCGAAAGCCGGATTGCCTCCGTTACAGATGGACGAGGGGTTGGCCCAGGCAGCGCGCGAACATGCGGCTGCGCTGGCGGCGGAGCAGCAGCTTTCGCATCAGCTGCCGGGGGAAGCGCCGCTGGCCCAACGCCTGGCTACGAGCACCACTTTGCACCTGGATCGCGGCGGAGAGAACGTGGCTTCCGCGCCTACCGTGGAGCAGGCGCATGAGAGCCTGATGCTTTCTCCGCCGCACCGGGAAAATCTGTTGAATGCTTCGTATAACGTGGCGGGGTTTGGCGTGGTGCGGAGCGGACACACGCTCTACGTGACCCAGGATTTCGGACAAGGCTCAGTGGTGTTTTCGCGCCAGGCGGCGGACGACCGGCTGGCTACCAGCCTGATTGATCTGCGGGCGCAGCACAATCTGGCGCCGCTCGAACGGCTGGAAAATGACGCTCTGCCTGCGGCCGCCTGCTCCATGGCAGAGGCAAACTCGCTGAAAACGCAGCTTCCGCGCGAGATGGCGCAAGGCCGTTATCTGCTGCGCTATACTACGCCGCAGCCGCAACTGCTGCCTGCAAGCGCAGCGCGCGCGGCCGGGGAGCGGAACTTGCATGCCTTTGCGGCCAGCAGTTGTTACGCCCGCACTGCCAGCTATCCGAACGGTGTGTACTGGGTAGTGCTGGCGTTGTACTGAAATTTCTTGGAAGTGCGCGGGCGAGCCTGTCCTGAGCGAAGTCGAAGGATCCCGCGACCAGACAGGCATCTCTCTACACAATCATCCGATTCAGTGCGCTGCGGCCAGTAGCGATCCCATGCCTGGTTTGTAACCGTAAAAATCTGCGATGGTGTGGAGTTGCTCGATGATCTGTTCATCGTAGGCCTGCTCGAGTGCCGGCGTGAGCAGGTTGTGTTGCGCATTAGGATCGCGGCTTAGGTCGAACAAGAAACTTTGTGCCGGAAAATCGTAGGTGGCATAGAGAAACTTGCCGTTTTCGGTGAGCAGGCCGTACGCAGCGCGCTCGTCGGAGGCGAGAAAGAGCTCGTTGCGGCGATAGGTATCAAGCTCTTTGTGGGTTTCGACAAAGAGCGGATGCCCGAAGATGGGATTGGTGCGGACCGGACGATGTCCGAGAAGATAGTAGAGCGAAGGCGTGATGTCGGTGAGGGCGGAGATTCGGTTGTCATCATAGATGAAGCGGCTTCGCATTTCGGTGGGCAGATGCACGATTAAAGGCACGCGCATGACTTCGGGATAAATGGAAAGCGAATGGCTGTAGCGGCCGAACTCCCCGGTGGCATCGCCGTGATCGGAAGTCACGATGATGATGCTGCCGTCGTAGAGGCCGCGCGATTTGAGATAGCTGAAGAAATCACCGAGGCAGGCGTCGACCTGGTGCATTTCATAAGCGATGCGATTGTCGAAGCCGTGACGGACCCGCCAGTTGACGGCAGTCATTCCCGGCATGTCGTTACGGGCAAATTGGTGAACGTTTTTGGGCTGCGTGTAGAACAACACCGGTTGATTGGGGATCCCGCGATCGAACAGAGCTTTTGCCTGACGAACGGTGGAACATAGTTCGAGCTGGTTCCAGAGTTTCTTGTCGGTGTCGAGTTTAATCAGATCGTCTGAGGGCGAAAGAATCTGGCTGAGGACTTCGTCGTAGCTGACCATCATCTGGTAGCCATCTGCGCGGGCGAGCTTTTCCAGGCTGTTGACTTTCGAAAACGGCTGCATGTAGTGCGCATGAAGCAAGGCCGCGCCGGCCCAGATCGCCGGCTCGGAAAGCGAAGTGCCGGCATATTGTGTGTAGACGTTGTGCACCACGATGTTGTCGCGGGCAAAGGCGTCAATGTTGGGAGTAAAGTCGGCCTGCGGATTATAGGCGCCGAGGTAGTCGGGGCGCATGGAGTCGATAACAAAAATGAAAATATTCGGGCGGCTCGCGGTGGTGGGAACGAGAGGGTCGACCAGGCGAAGGTCGGTTTTGGCCTCGGCGTCACGGATGTTGGTGTACTCGCGCAGAATGCGGCAAAGGTCACCGCAAGGCGCGCCGCGCGCATTTCCCAGAATGTGATGAGCCAGCGAGAAGGACGCGTCCTGCGCAGCGTAGTTTTCCATGGCGCGGGCCACGTCGTCGTCGGTTGAGCCTAAAGGTTTCGCCCAGAGAATGTCCGTCATCTGCAGCGCTTTGTATCCGATCCCCGCCAAGAACAATATGGCCAGGACTGCAGCGAGCGAATAATTTCTTCGACGTGGCCGGAGCAGGTAAGCGCAGACCGTTAGTGTGATCCAGAAAAATATGGTGAACGTGGTCTGGATGACGCCGTCCCAGTCGCCGCCGCCGATGAGTGTGGGGAGAGTGAGGGCGAGTAGTGAGAAGACGGCAGCCGTGATGACGGGTGCGAGACGGAAGCGGAACGTCACGGGTTCGTCTGAGTCGGGGACATTGGTCTGTTTCAAGAGAGGCAGGATGAAAGACCCAAGAAACAGCGTAAGCGAAACGGCGAAGAGCGCGGCATAGAGGTGAGCGGGCCAGCCCTCGAAGGTCATGGCGCTTCCCAGGAAACGGTCGACCGTCATTCCCAGGGCCACGGCTGTAAGAACGCCGTAGAGCACGATTCGCAAGCCGTTAGGCCGGCGCATTCGGCGCGTTGCGAGGCGGATCAGGTTCAACAGTGACAGGACGATGAGCCCCACGAGAACGTGCGAAAGTATGCTCCATGCCGTGAGTTCGGCTTGGGCAAAATCCAGCTTCAGCGAACGATTCGCGGCGTACGTGTGCAGCTGCAAACTGGCGGCATAGAGCAGCGCGACGGTGACAGCGACCCAAACCACATTGGAATAGGAGAACGAGCCGGCGTTTTCTCGGGGAGAATTCTTCGGCCAATTCTGGCGAAGATCGGCTGCAGTTACCAACAGCAAAAGCGACAATGCAAGCAGACTCCAGCGATAGGCTGACCAATTGTTTTGCAGACCGGGCAGAAACGGTCGAGCCGCAAGGTAAATTCCGGCAAAAGCGAGCCCCGCGAATAGCAATGCGCCGCTTTTTCTGTGGCGTGATTGCCAAGTTGGCCACACGGCAACCCCCAAACCCAGAAACGCCAGCCAGTACAGCCCGGCTTGATAGTGTGCGAACCAGGGCATCCAGGCGTAGGCGGGGGACTTGATCAGCGCGACATAGGTGTAAGGCAGGAAGGCGAGAAGGCAATAGACGGACGTCAGAACCAAATACGTGCCCCAAATCAGCTTGAGGAACGCCGAAATCCAGAGTCTGAATAGGGAAGCCCGCAAGAAACGCCTCGTTCAGATTGTCAACTGCGACTGGCGTTGAGGCAAGATGACAGGGGTCGTGAAGCGGTTGCCGGGGTGTGACGAAAGTACCTCAGACCCGGCGTCAGGCCTCAGCCAAATCCACAAATGCGAAGGCCGGAATTCCGGAATGGACTTCCGGTCCCGGCCCACGCTTACTGCAACTCGGTAAACGATCTTTTAATTGCTCGGCGCAGTGTTGGCGGCGCTCGCGGGAGCGCTCTGGTTGGTCAGCGTACCGTAGCGGGTGAGCCGCGGGAAGAATGGCGTCACTTCGAGCGGCATCTTGTCCCTTGCCGAAGTGATCACCACGGGGGCGCTCTTGATCAATTCCACATGATCGTCCCAGGGATTCACTTTGACGCGGCCACCCAGAGGCAAGGCTGCGATCTGGTCAAGTTTGTTGGGATCGAGCGCGGGCGCAGAGGTCATGAGCGCGGCCATGCGCTCCACGGCTCCCTTGCTGTCAGTGAGGCTGTTTCCCAAGTGCGGCGTGAGCAGAGCCGAGAGCGCGGGGCCCCGTTCATTCAACTGCCGCAAGAACAACCCCGCCGCGTCCAACTTCTGAGCGTAGGGCGAATTCTTCAACAGCTCGATCGCCTTTTTGTCGGCGGCAGTTTCTTCTTCAGGAACGTGCCGGAATCCCAAATTCTGGTAAGTGGACTCGTCGGAGAAAAGCATGCGGTCGGTGAAGGCATATTTGCTGCCCAGGTTGTGTCCCAGCACAATGTGTCCCAGTTCGTGGGAAAGTACCATCGCCAGGCAGGTCTCGTCGGGGAGAACGTCCACCAGGCCACGGCTCACAATGATGGTGTTGCCCACGCTAAAGGTTTCGAGCGGTGAGGTCAGCATCACGCGGGCCCGCACCGGGCGTGGCAATTCGATATTGTTGGTGATGAGCAGATTGTTGACGACGGTCTGCAACACTTTGTCGACTTCGCCTTCAGGAGCCAACAAGCCGGCATTCTGCAGGCGCTCGACCACGTTATCTTCGGCCTGCTGCTGCCATTCGCGTTGCGCCTGCAGTGGAGAAGCGTCCTGGGCGGCGGCGCTTTCATCTTTCACCGTCGAATCCACCACCACCTGGGTCAACTCGCTGTCCTTGGCGCCCTTTTGCAAGTTGTAACCCCAGAGGCGAGTCTGGGCCTTGAAGGCCATCTTGTCCTTCGAGCCGTAGCTGAAGTCGCCTTCCTCGCTGTAGATGTACGAAGGGACCCAGTAACCGGGGATCAGGTTGAGCCGCCAGCTATCCATGTGGAAGAAGTATGCATTGCGCGGGCGAGGTGCGTAGGTGCCATTCAAGCGCACAATGTTGTAGTCCTGATCTTCCACCCAGATGCGGCCCTCGAAACGGCCATTGCCGGTGCCCTTCTTGGGAACGACGTCGAACACAATGCAGCGTATATCCCCGAGGAACTCGCGGTGCATGTATTTGAAATCGTACGTCTGGCGATTAAAGTCGTCACGGTCGGCAAAGATCATCCAGGAAAAGCCCATCGGCTGGTATTCAAACTTGAACATCCGGGTGAATCCGCCGAGCATGCGGGCTTCAAAGCTGGTGTCTTTGGAAAGGTAGTCGCGCCGGTCGACGCTATCGCTCAGATCCATGCGCCCCAGGAAGTAATGATCCTGCACAGGAGCGGGGCCGACCGTCTGATCGAGTTTGAGGTTCTGCAGATAAGTTTCCACCAGCGGAGTGCGGGTCTTGAGCATTTCCATGAGCGCGTGTTCCCGCAGAATAACCCGGTCGATCACCTGGTCCATGGTGGCGGGTGGGGCGGCCGCGGGCATCGCTCCCGAAGGCGCGGCGGCAGGCTGTTGGTTAACAGTAGGCTGGGTTGCCGGCGCAGGACTGGCTTGAGCGATCGGAGAGGCGGAATCCAGCGCGGCGGCGGAAGAAGGCTGGTCCAGCGGCTGCTGCGCGGCAGCGTTGAGCGCAAGGAGCGAGCAAACGACAATCATCGAATAGCAGGTACGCATAACTCTGATCCTCTCGCAGCGCCGCGGAGAAGCCGGCGCATCCAAATCCTCAATATGCCAGTTCAAACATCACATGCACGATGGCGGTGGAATCCACGGGCTGGCCATTGCGCACGGCCGGTTTGAACCGCATCTTGTTGGCGGCAACGACGGCCGCTTCATCCAAACCGTGGCCCAGGCCGCGAACCACACGATTTACGTGCAACTGACCGTTGGCCGCAAACATGACTTCTAGCAGAACTTCTCCCTGAAGCTTGAGCTGGCGCGCTTCCTCAGTGTAAGCCGGATTCGGCTTGAAGGTGATTTCCACCGGTGTCGTTGCTGGTCCGCTCTCAAGTTGCTGGATGTGCATGCCGGGCTGGACTGTCTGCTGTGCCACAAAGCCCGAACTCTGCACACCACGGCCATTGCTGCGGCCATCTCCTTGTCCCGGTTGGGCGATGCCGCTGCCAAAACCGGCACTCGCGATGCTTCCTTTTAGACCCTGAACGCCACCCGATCCGTTGCCTGTACCTGCGCCGGTCGGTAGATCAAAAGCGCCGGTATTTGCCGCCACCAGGTGAGCGTTTTCTTTGCCCAGCCCTTTGATGCCGTTCGGATCGCCGAAGCCTCCGGTTTGCACCTTCTGGATAGGCGCGTTAATTGTGGGAGTGGCCGAACTGCCGAACTCACCGGTATGGATGACGAGTGCCGGCCGGGCGCCTGAAACCTGCTTCAGCACTGCCGGCGTGAAGTTGTTTATGACGACTTTGGGAACCGCAACTTCAGCTTCTCTGGGCGCGTGGATGGCGCGAGGCACAACCAACTTCGGGGCCGCAAATACATGGGGCGGTGGCAGCAGCTTGGCTTTTAGGATCGGTTGCGGCGGCTTGACCTCGAGGGGTTCAGGCTGCAGGCGCGGCATTGGAATCAGCTCGGTTACGTGATAATTCCGCGAGAGGGTAAGCCGATCAGGCCAGATGAGTCCGATGTTGATAATGATAATGATTAAGAGAACGACCAAACTGTAGCTCGTCGCCAGAGCGCGGCGGTCGATCTTGCGCTCGGGCAAGAGTCCCAGTTGAAAGCTGTTAGCTGTAGCCATTGATCGATAGTCTCCAAAAAGTGGGGACCCGAGCCTGGGGAAGAAGCGCGGGGCTGGAGTCTCTAAGCTAAGGGAGACGGGACGAGGGGTAAACGTGTCCTGAGTTAGTGTACTTAAGTAATCTTAGACATGGCCTAGCTTGTTACCCCTTTTCTTTTCTTGCGCTTGGCGGAGGGCGCGTCGGACAGGCTCGACGAGTTGCGAGGGGGATTTTGCTATACTTACCGCCGTCCTCTTGCGTTGTCCTTACGCGAAGGACCCGCCGGTCTTGACGCTGCCCGAAGAAGCAGGACCTGCGGATGAGAGGAGAACTGCCAATGCGTGTTCGCCATACCTTCTTTTTGTTCGCGCTGGGCTTGATATTAAGCGCTGCCAGAGCCCCGGCACAATCCGACTATAACTACACAACGATCGATTATCCTGGGTCCTTCAACAGCGGGGTGTTTGGTATCAACAAAGCTGGGCAGATGTCGGGCACTTACTTCGGCAACGATGCATTGGCGCACGCATTCATCTGCACAAAAGGAAAATTCAGCCGCCTCGACTTTCCAGAGGCTGCCCGGACGTTTGGATTCGGCTTAAATGAAGCCGCCTGGGTCGTCGGCTATTATGGCGACACAGACAATCAAATTCATGGATTTTTTTACGATACGCAGAAGTTTACAGCCCTCGACTATCCCAAGGCGAAAGCGACTCGTGCTTACAGTATTAACCGGTCAGGGCAAATCGTGGGCTCGTATGTCGACGAGAAGAATGTGACCCACGGATTTCTGCACCAGGCGGGAAAATTTACGACCGTTGATTTTCCTGGTTCAACGCGCACAGATGCGTACGGTATCAACGATGCCGGTGTTGTGGTGGGCTCCTACTCCGATTCCAAGGCCGTGACTCACGGATTCCAGGGCAAGCCTGGTGCTTTGACAAGCTACGATTTTCCCGGAGCGAACAACACAACTCTGTACGGCATCACCGATTCTGGTCAGATTGCCGGCAGCTTCAGCGATGAACATAAGAACCATGGATTCATCAAAGAAGGAAACATACGTCTGCACTATCCCGGGTCGCACTCAACCTTTAATTTTGCTATTAACGACTCCCTGCAGGTCGTTGGGCAGTATGTGGATGACGATAGTGTGGCCCACGGATTCCTGGTCGAGAAGGGGAAACAGGGGCCACAGATCAGCCAGAGGCTGGATCCGGATAACCTTAGATCGGGCATTGGCGACGTTAAGGTGACGGTGCGAGGCATCGGGTTTGTTCAGGGGGCCGTCGTGCTGTGGAACGGCACGCCGCGGAAGACGCTGTTTCAGGACAGCTCCCACCTGATAGTGAACATCGACGCGGCGGATGTTGCCCAGCCAAACGTGGCTTCCTTGATGGTGGTGAATCCGGGCCCGGATGGAGCCAAGTCGAACGTGGTTGCTTTTGTCGTGCACCAAGGCCCTACGCCCTAGGCGGCTTCCTCCGATCGCAAATCAAGAAAACAACCCCGCACCGCGCAGGCCGAGGGCAATACCAGGAATTTCCAGCAATTAACCCAACGTACCGCTCACCCGGACCGGCCACTTTCCCTCTGCGGGTCCCGGTTTCGCTTTCGGGCAAAGCCCATGAACAACGGTATGCCCGCCAAAATCACCAGCAAGCCATAGCCCGAGTTCGGCCAGTTGTCGCGGAAGGTATAAAACAGGAGCACAGCGGCAGCGAGGACAAATAACGCTGGAACGACGGGATATCCCCAGACACGATAGGGCCGGGGTGCATGGGGATCGCGCTGCCGAAAAACGAACACCGTGCTGCCGGCAATCATGTAGAACAGCCACTCCGCAAAGATGGCCAGAGAAAAGAGTTGGCGGAAACTTCCGCCCAGCAAAAGCAAGACGATGGTGAGCGTAGCCTGCACGAAGAGAGCGACGGAGGGAGTGTGGAATCGCGGATTCACTTCGGCCAGTGCGGAGAAGAAGTAACGGTCACGGGCCATAGCGTAGGGCACGCGGGCGCCGCTCATGACAGTGCCGTTCATGGCCACGAGCATCGAGAGCGCCATTCCGGCAGAAACGATGCCCGCGCCCAGACTTCCCAGCACGACGGCGGTTGCCGTTGATGCTGGGCGAGGCGAGGCCGCGATGGTTGCAGCCGGCAGAACATATTGCACGGCGGCGTTCATCAACATGTAGAGGATTCCCACCAGCGCGACGCCGAAGATCAGGGCGATTGGAATGCTGCGCTCCGGATCGCGAACTTCCCCGGAAACCATATTCAGATCGTTCCACCCGTCGTAGGCCCACAGCGCCGCGACCAGTGCGGCCATAAATCCCGCCATGCCTCCCTTGGCCCCGGTAAATGTGCTGGCGAAGTTCGCCCAGCTGCCCTGGCTGTAACTGAATCCGATCGCGATGATGCTGAGAATGATGGCTACTTTCAGCAAAGTCATGAATAGCTGAAACTCGCCGGCTTTCTTGATTCCGACGTAGTTGAGAAGAGTAATAAGGATGGCGGAAGCAATGGCCACGAGTTGGCCGTAGGTGACGGGGAATGGCGTGGTGATGAGAGTGTTTGAAAAGAAGCGGAAAGCCGAAAAAGTTCCCAATACACGAACGAATCCTGTAGCCAGCGTGGCAATGGAAGCCGGCTTGGCGACGAGGAACCAGGTCCATGCGTAGAGGAATCCCGGCAGAGGGCCGTACGCGTCGCGAACATAAATGTATTCGCCGCCGGCTTGCGGCTTCATCGCTCCCAGTTCCGCGTAAGTGAGCGCTCCGAAAAAGGAAAGCAGTCCTCCTACGATCCAGGCCAGATAAACCAGCCTAGCCGAGCCGACTGCCTGCATCATTTCCGCGGGAACGAGGAAAATTCCGCTGCCGATGATGGTGCCGACGACGACGGCCGTGGCATGACTGACGCCTAAGTCACGGGCCAGTTCGCTGGAATGAGCCATAGCGGGAGTCAAGAGTATATATGGTGAGTTTGATGGGCTTGCCAGCGACCCCAGCTACTGCGAGGGAAATCAGACTAAGGCAGTTCCAGGTCGAGAGCGTAGATTTCGTCCGTGCTCAAAGCCGATGCCGCACGGGCCTCGCGACGAAAGCGCTCCAGGGCCTGATGATCTTGCGCGAATTCATCAGGCAAGAATTTTAGCGCGACAAAGCGGCCGAGCTGAACATCTTCGGCCTTGTAAACCACACCCATCCCGCCGCCGCCCAATTTTTCGATGACGCGGTAATGCGAGATGGTTTGGCCGACCATGAGCGGTTGTAATCGTAGGGGCGCTCTGGCGGGAAGTCAATGCGAAGGGACGGTCAGCCAGCGCCGTAACACCCCGGTGACTGCCTCGGGTTGCTCGAGTGGAGTGAAGTGTGCCGCATCGTCAACGATCACCAATTCGGATCCAGGGATCCCATGAGCCAAAGCCTCATGGGCCGCGGGTGTGGTGCGGTGGTCGTCTCTACCGCCAACGATCACAGTTGGGCAACGAATTTGGTCAAGATTTGCAAAGGGAGTTGTGATGGCAAGCAGCGCCTGCATCTGTCGCAAACCGGCATCTTTTCCAACCGCGAAGGCCATCTCGATAAAAGAGCGCTTTAGAGTCTGGTCATCAGCCCGGCGCGCGGCGACGTAAGTGGGATAAGCCGTTTGAAGATACTGGTCGAAATGGCCTTGCTCGATGGTCGCGATCGCCTGGCGAATCGCGATTTCTACGGAAGGGAGCAATCCCCCGTGGGTAGCACTTAGCAGAGCAAGCCGGTCGACACGGTCCTTCGAAGTACGCATGATGTCAAGGGCCACCTGGCTGCCCAGCGAAAAGCCTGCCAGAGAAAAGCGGTGGGGCGCAGCTTGGAGGACGGCCGCTGCCATCTCCGGGATGGTCGCTTGCCGTGTGATGTCGGCGACCGTAATCTCAATATCGGTGTGGTTCTTAAAGTTCTTTATCTGGTTAGTCCACAGCGTTTGATCGCAAAGCAATCCCGGAATGAGCACGAGTGCAGACATATGGAGATGGATTGGAATTGCCGGCTGGAGAAATTCTAACTTCATTCGCGGGCCAGCGTGCTTCTCTCCTCGGATGGACTCCACAAACTGGCGGCGTATCCCACTGCAAACGTGATCACCGTCCCTATCGCTACCCACCACGTCCACGGTACGCGTGTGCCTAACCAGAGATAGAGTTCGGTTGCGAATCCGCAAAGCATGCCGAGCATGGCTCCATTTTGATTGGCGCGGCGGGTGAGCACGCCCAGCAGGAAAACTCCGAGCAAAGCGCCGTAGGCGACCGACGCAATTTGCAATCCCACCTCGACCACGCGGCCAACTTTGTGCAGCGAAAGCACAGCCAGTGCAAACAAGAGCAGTGCCCAAAAGAACGTTGCCACTCGGGAGAATCGCATCCGCTTTTGTTCGTCTGTTTGCGGCCGGAAACGCACGTAGAAATCCATGATCGCGCTTGACGATAGGGAATTCAGCGCGGCACTCAGGTTCGACATCGCAGCCGCCAGAATGGCCGCGATCAGCAGCCCGGAAATTCCATGCGGCATCCGGCTGACGATGAAAGTGGGATAGATCCGGTCGGCGCGGCCAAAGCTGGATGACGGCAGCCGATAATAAGCCCACAGCATTACGCCCACGATCAGAAACAACCCAAACTGAAACAGAATGGCTGCGCCGCTCGAGAGCAGAGCCATCACGGATTGTTTCTCGCTGCGCGCCGCCAGCAGGCGCTGCACGATGAGCTGATCGGTACCGTGGCTGGCGGTGGTCAGAAATGTTCCTCCCACCACGCCTGCCCAAAACGTATAAGGCAGCCACAGAGTCGGAGTGAAGTTGAATACCTGAAGTTTGCCCGCGCTCGTGGCTGCTGCGTGAATCGCTGTCCATCCGCCGGGGACCAGGTGCAGAATGGTGAACAAACCCACCAGTGTTCCACCAACATATATTACGGTTTGCACTACGTCGGTCCAGATCACTGCCGCCAAACCGCCTTCGAACGTGTAGATGAGTGTGAGCGCGGTAATGATTGCGATGGAAGCGACTTCGCCAGTACCCAGCGCAATCGCCACCACGATCGATACGGCATAGACGCGCACGCCTTCAGCGGCAGCGCGCGTCAGCAAGAACAGGCCGGCAGTTAGCGACCGCAGCCTCGATCCGAAGCGGCGTTCAATCAACTGATAGGCAGTGTAGAGATCGCCGCGAAAATACTGCGGCAACAGAATGAAGCTGATGATCACCCGGCCCAAGACGGATCCCATGACTACCTGAAGAAAAGTCAGATTGGTGTCATAAGCCAGGCCGGGAATACTAATGATGGTCAGAGTACTGGTTTCGGCCGCGACGATGGAGAGCGCAATCGCCCACCAGGGGATGTTGCGATCCGCCAGAAAATAATCGCGCAACGTGCGTTGCCGTTTGCGAAAACGCAGGCCGAAGAGCGTGATCCCGGCGAGATAGATTGCGATGATCGCGAGATCGAGCTTGTTCAAGCCCATGGGACTCCAGAAATCTACCACGGAGCCTTCCGTCGGCTAGTTAGCAAGCTAGCCACGCTGTGATAAAACTACGCTCGTGATTTTCCTTGGCATCGATGGCGGCGGCAGCAAGACTGCCTGCCTGATTGGTGACGAAAGCTCCGTGCTGGGAAGCGGCTCGGCATTGGGCTCAAATCTCGTCCGCGTGGGCGAAAGCAAAGCCCGCGAGGCGGTGCTGTCGGCGATCAAGCAAGCTTGCGAAGTGGCCGGCATAACCCCAACCCAAATCAATCGCACTTGTATCGGATTGGCGGGTGCGGACCAGCCGGGGGTTTCCGTTGTGGTCCGACAGATGATCGCGGAGGTCGTCTCCGGTGAAATTGAAGTTGTAGGCGACATGGTGATCGCCCTGGAAGCCGCGTTTGGCCGCGGCTCCGGTGTGATTGTGATCGCCGGCACGGGGTCGATTGCCTATGGGCGCAACTCAAACGGGCAAACTGCACGCGCTGGAGGCTGGGGGCATGCGGTTTCCGATGAAGGGTCAGGGCACTGGATCGGACGTGCCGCCGTGGCGGCCGCTTTGCGCGCTACCGACGAAGGAAACGAGCCAGCTTCAGCGCTTTTGTCCGGCATCATGAAATTCTGGAATGTGGGAACTCGCGGCCAGCTGGTGTTGGCCGCAAACGCCTCGCCTGCGCCAGATTTCGCCGCTTTGTTGCCAGCGGTTCTCGCGGCAGCTGACTCGGGAGACCCCGACGCACGAAACATTCTTGCCCGAGCGGGCAAAGAACTGGCGAACCTAGCGGGTATTGTGATTCGCCGGCTGTTTCCCGCCGAGAGTGCCGTTCCAGTGGCCATGTCCGGCGGTGTACTCAGCAATTCACCGCTAGTGTGTCAAGCTTTTTACAATAGTCTGCATTCGTTATGCCCGAGGGCACAGGTACAGACGCAAGTGGTTGAGCCGGTCCGTGGAGCGCTTGAGCTGGCGCGCAAGGGCGCTTCACACTGAGAAATAGCAGAGATGCAACCTGAGCAATCCATTTCTACGAGCGACGTCCCGCAGCCAACTGCCGCTACTACGCCCCTCTCCGAGGCCATTCACAGCATCTCGTCCGGCGAATTGGCTGCGGCTTCTTCCGACCCAGCCCTGACGGAAGAATTCGCTCTTGCTTTGTTAAAACGCGCCGATCTACCCGCCGAAGTGCTTGCCCGGCTGAGCAAGAACGGGAGCGTGGTGAAGCTACGCAAAGTGAAACTGGCTTTGGTTGAACATGTCAGGACTCCGCGCCATATTTCCATTCCTCTGCTGCGGCAATTGTTCACGTTCGACTTGATGCGAGTTGCACTCCAGCCCATGGTTCCCGCGGACATCAAAATGATGGCGGAGGAAGCGCTCATCAATCGCCTGGAAACCATTTCATCTGGCGAACGACTTTCGCTGGCGAAACGCGCATCGGGAAGGGTGGCTTCAGTCCTTCTACTGGATTCCGAACCTCGTGTGATGCAGGCTGCTCTGGAAAACCCACGCCTTATTGAGGCTTCCATCATCCGGGCCTTAATGCGGCGTGAGGCGCCCGCGGCGTTTGTGGAAGCGGTCTGTCATCATGCCAAGTGGTCAGTGCGAAGGGAAGTGCGCGTGGCGCTATTGCGCAACGAGAAAACCCCGCTGGCCAGAGTGCTCGAATTCGCCCGTTCGCTACCGCCTGCTGTGGTGCGCGAGGTTCTTCAAGGCTCTCACCTTCCCGCGAACGCCCAATCACTTTTGATGAGGGAAGTTGCGGTGCGCCACGGGCGAGCCTAACCCGTCTCCAAAGGAGCGATCAGAATTCCTGATGAGAATGATCGGGAAACCCGGCGCGCCGCTAGCCCCAATTTTTGCTATATTGCCAACCACCTCAGTGGCCTGTTTTGTCCGACCGAGGCGTAAGGGAGCTGAGCCCGGCCCGCCTCACAATGAACCGCTAGAGGTTTGCAATTGAGAATCGGTCGCCTCCTAATTTTCTTTCTTCGCCGATTGTGGCTGCCGGTTGTAGTGTTTGCGGCATTCAGCGTGGTATGCATGCTGGTATACATGCGGCTCGAAGGACTGCGCTGGCTGGACGCGCTGTTCTGGATCATTCACCCCCACGCCATGGACTATCGTTCGGTTCACCGCGCTACCAAGGCGTTTTCATTCTTTGTGTATGTGGGTGTGTTCACCTTTCAGGTGTGGATCGCGGAACGGGTTCTGGTGACTATCTTCAATCGGCAGGGCGTGGAGGCATGGAAATCCATGATCAATGACATCAATATTGCCAGACTGCGGGACCATTTCATCATTTGCGGATACGGGCAGGTGGGCCGAACGGTCTTTGATGAGTTGCAGAGGCATGAGATTCCGCTGGTGCTCATCGAGACCAACGAAGGCCTTTACCGCGAACTATTGAAAGATGGCGTGATGGTCATTCAAGGGGACGCCAAGCGGCACGATGTTCTGCTGGCGGCAGGCATTGAACGGGCGCGAGGCATATGCATCGTGATCGACAACGACGCCGATAATCTCTACATCACCGTGACTGCGCGATCTCTGAATCCGAATGCCAAAATTATCACCCGCGCCGGTCAGCAGCGCTATGCTAACGCCATTCGCAACTCAGGTGCCGATGAAGTAATCATTCCGGAATACGAGGGCGGTTTGATGACGGGGCGGATGATCCAGAAGTATTATCCGGCGATCAATAAGCTCGAATGACTCACAACGGGTAGCGCGGAATCAAAGGCAGACTTACGGCAGACTGGCCGCCGCGGGCGCGCTCTTTGATTTTGCCTTGTCCTCTTCCACCCGATCGTGGTGCAACAGATCTACCAAGGCCTGATAAAGACGGGTGCGCGTGGCAAAGCGCTCGCTGGCACGCGTGATGTAACGGACATGCACCTCCACGCCTGAAGTGGTTGGCCGCAAATTCACCGCGGGCGCGGCGGAGAGCGGCTGAGCGCCATGGCGTTCTGTAGCAGCCTGCCATTCCTTCTCGGCGGCGCGGGCGTTGGCCTCGGTTTCCTTCGCGACCATCTTCTGCATCGAATCAATGATCGGGTAAGGATTCTCGCTTGAAGGCACAAGAATCTCGATCTCATCCCATAACCATTGCCCGCTGGTGGAGAAATTGAAGAAATGGCCTTCGATGGCGAAGCTATTCACGAACGCAACTTTTCGTCCGGTGGGATGCCCTGTGTCAGCCCAGTTGCCGGTTTCGAGTAGAACAGTACGCAACAGACTGATCTCGATGACTTCTCCCACTACACCGTTGATTTCCACCCAATCG
Organism: uncultured Acidobacteriota bacterium; assembly: GCA_963759395.1. Taxonomy (GTDB): domain Bacteria; phylum Acidobacteriota; class Terriglobia; order Terriglobales; family Acidobacteriaceae; genus CAVWZH01. The sequence goes on from CAVWZH010000013.1 coordinate 499,473, forward strand.
CCTACGCGAATTCCGTTACGCCCCATCAGCAAAAACCATCCGACAAAGGCCACGATGAAATCTTTCAAGGCTACGGTCAGACCTGCGCCAGCCAGGCCAAGAATAGTCGGCATCTGGCTGGGAGCGCCAAAAACTACAAACAGGATCAGCAGCACGGCAACGGCCTGCATGGCAAAGCGCAATACGGCGCGCAAGGTGTGCAGGCGGGTGCGATCGGTACCCAGTTGCCGGAAAATGCGGTCCACTATGCGTGCCGCCAGGTAAAGCACCAGAAGAATGAGCGCAATCAGCAGTGCGGAACGGATCATGCCATGTAGCGCGATGCGCTGGCGGGAGTTCACCACGTCTTCCCAGCCAGCGTAGGCGGTTGCGAGTTCATCCTGATCTTGAATCCGCTTATCCAAATCGGCCAGATCTTTTTGTTCTGCAGAAAGATGGTGCAACGAACTGATTGCCTTCGCAGCGGCTGGCGACGGGCCCTGCTTTGCCGTGCCAGAACCGATCTGCGCCGCGGCTTCTTGCGTGAGCGTCGCTTTGTCGGATTTCTCCGCGCTCAGTTGTTTTTCGAGTGCGTCGTGGTCTTGTCTGAGTTTGTCTGCGGACTGAGTGGCCTGTTCATGCGCTTGTTGCAGCTGCGGCGATTTTGCGCGCAAGGCGCGCCAGGCGAAAAATTGACCAAGCAAATCGTCAGGCAGAGGCTTGGGGTCCGCATTCGCCGCGGCCCTGGGGTGGCTGGCTTCGGCTGCCAGTGTGGCCTCGTGACGGTTGAACTGCCGCTGGATGCGGCTCAATGGGTCGCCGCCTGAGCGCAACAAATCTTCTTTGGCATCTTCCTGCTCGTCCTGATCCAGTTCCATCTGGGCATGGGTCAAGTCGAGATGTTCCTGCAGTTGATCCTTCCGGTTTCCACTTGCGCTGGCGATTTGCTTTTCCAGCTCAGCCACCAGAGCCTGGTCAGCTTTGACCGTGGCATCGGCCTTGTTGAGCCGCGCCAGAAGCTCACGTACCTCCGGCGTCGGAGGAGCCGGATGCTCCGCTGCATCGCGCAGACCATCGGCGAATGCCAGGTCTACTTCGTGGTCTCCCAGTTTCAGAACCTGCTGGGCCAATCTTTCCTCCTCGCGATCGGAGGCCAGCGAGGCGATGGCTCGAGCGGTTTCAAGCGGGCTTTCATCAATCAGCCGTGTCCGGTGTCCATGTGAGGTCCCGGGCGGGTTCAGTTGCGCCGGCGGGCGCGTGAACACCAGTGCGGCGCCGGCGACGAGCACCAGGGCGAGCAGTCCGAGAGTTGCGATCCACTGGCGAGCTTTCATGAGTCTGCTGTCCGAATTGCACCGGCCGATGTAGCGACCGGATGTAGCAAGCAACGAAAAACCGATTCGGTCACATTATATGGCGGGTGCTGCATCGGGGAGCTCTCGGAAGGCCACACATTGCCGACGTTACGAGTACCGTCGTAACCTCTCGGCCTCCTGGCCCGCCCCTTACAATTTCTAGAATGAGCGGATTCTCGCTGGAGCCGACGGCGGATTGGCAGTTGCCTTCGCGATCTGCAGTCGCGGCGTGGTGCGTCTTTTACGCTGGATTCCTGATCTATGCCTTCAGTCAGCATGGCGGATTTTTATTCATAGATTCTGCCAATCTAGTGGTCCATGAGGGCGGACATTTACTCTTCGGCTGGTTCGGGCCGACGATCGGACTCTGGGGTGGCACCATTCTGCAGTGGCTGGTCCCCTTACTACTGGCGGCATACTTCTTCTTCCAGCGTCAGTCTGTGGCGTTTGTCTTCTGCCTGTTTTTCTTCTTTGAGAATTGGCTGTACACCGCTAGTTACATGGCTGATGCGCGCGCCATGGCGCTTCCGCTGGTGACGACGGGCGATCCTGATTTCGTGGAACATGACTGGCACACGATCTTCTCCAGCTTGGGTATTTTGCAGTACGACACAACCATCGCTGGCGTGGTTCGGCTGATCGGCTGGTGCGGGATGGTTGTAGTTGTGCTCTGGTTGGTACGAAAAGTTAGTCTTGCGGGATCAGCGGCCGAAAACTGAAAATTGCCCGCCGTTGTTCTGTTGGTTTCCCCCATTGTTGTCTTCCGTGGATGACAAAACTCCGCTTACGGTGCGGTAAAATCCCGGCACGTTGCACTGAAATCACTGAATTAATCAAGGGTGAATCCATGAAGACCAAACTACTCACCGTTGCACTTGTCTTCGGGCTTGCTGCCGTTGCATTCGTCTGGAAGGCGAAGGCCGATTCAAACGGCTCTGCCAAGCTCACTCAACTCGAAGCGGACTTTAACAAGGCCACCGCGGATCAGGGCTTTGAGGGATTCATGTCGTACTTTGCCGACGATGCGGCTGATCTGCCCGCGGGAGGACCGATCGTCTCCGGCAAGGAAAACATCCGCAAGGCGCTGGGCCCGTGGGGACCCGACGTCAGCCTGACCTGGACACCCGTGAAAGCCGAGATGGCCGCCTCCGGCGATCTGGGCTACACATATGGCACCTACGTGTTCAAAGCCAACGGCAAAGATGGAAAGCCGGTGACCAGCTACGGCAAGTATGCGACCATCTGGAAAAAGCAGACAGATGGCAGCTGGAAAGTCATCATGGATACCGGAAATGCGAGTCCGCCGCCGCAAGCCAATCCACAGTAACCGCACAATTTGCCACGTTATTTTCTGAAGTGTTCGAGAATGGCCTCGGCCTGGGTTCGAGTTACTACGGAGGAAAGCGAGGCCACATCGGCCTGTTTCACTGCTTGCACGCTACCGAAGTGTTCGAGCAGGCGGCGCGTGGTGCTCTCGCCCACTCCGGGGATTTCGCGCAGCTCAGTGGAACGGTCGCGCATTTGGCGGCGTTTGCGATGGAAAGTGACGGCAAAGCGGTGGGCTTCGTCGCGAATCAACTGCACCAAGTGCAAAACTGGTGAATGATGGTCTAGGGCGATGGGCTCATTTTCCTGGCCGTAGACGTAAATAATCTCTTCCCGCTTGGCAATCGCCGCCAGCGGCTGGTTAATGATTTCCAGTGACTCGAGCGCCGCCGCCGCGGCGTGCAACTGGCCGAGCCCGCCATCGATCAGCACCAGGCTCGGCATTTTCTTTTTCTCTTCCTGAATTCGTTTGTAGCGGCGGGTGACGACTTCGCGCATGGAAGCGAAGTCATCCACTCCATCCACGGTGCGGATGATGAACTTGCGGTACTCCGACTTCTTCATTTGCCCATCTTCCCAAACCACCATCGAGGCCACGGTCTCCGCACCTTGAATGTGCGAAATGTCGAAGCACTCAATGCGCTGGGGCGGCTCAAGCAGGCCGAGCGCATCCTGCAGGGCTTCCTGGATGGCCCGCGTGTTCGGTTTCATCACGCGGAAGCGCTGATCATAGGATTGCTTGGCGTTGTTGCCCGCGAGATCAATCAGCGAACGCTTGTCGCCGCGCTGCGGTACAAGAATATGTACTTGCGTGGCCCGGCCGCCTCCGGCCGCGAGTTGTTCTGACAACAATTCTTCCAACTCTTCCCGATCGTCAAAATCCACTGGCACATAAATGTTCCGCGGGACATAAGGCTGGCCGATGTAAAGCTGTTTGAGCAGGGCAGAGAGGAATTCGCCGGGATGAAACTCGCTGGTGTGCATCTCTGCTGCCGATGTAGAGTCGGGTCTGTGACCCGACGCGCCCGAGTCGGAGACCGTGGCACTCACAGGCTCGATCGGGTCGAGCTCCGGCAATTCCTCCCAGAAAAACTCCCGCCGGTCCAGCACTCTCCCGCCTCGCATGTGAAACAAATTTACCGCCAACATGCCATTTTCGTAGTGATATCCGAACACGTCGGCATCATCGCCTTCCACTGCGGCGATTCGCTGCTTCTCTTGCAACTGTTCCACGGTTGAAATCAAGTCGCGATACTTGGCCGCCCGCTCATACTCCTGGGCTTCGGCAGCTTGTACCATCCGTTCCTGAAGAGACCGCGAGAGGTCGGTCTGCCGGCCTTCCAGAAACAACTTCACGTCCCGCACTGCTTCCTGATAAATCTCCGGCGTAGTTAACTCCTTCACGCAGGGGCCGAGGCAGCGTTTGATGTAGTACTGCAGGCAGGGCCGCGGGTGATATCGCGTGAGGTCCACCTTGCAGGAGGGAACCAGAAAATTTCGGTGAATCAGGTCGACGATGCGATAGGCCAGATTGGCAGGGAAATACGGGCCGTAGTACGAGCTGCCGTCCTTGCGCAGCCGCCGCGTCACGTAAACCCGGGGAAAGCGCTCGCCCAGCGTGAGCTTTACATACGGATAAGTCTTATCATCGCGGAGCAGGATGTTGAACCGCGGCTGTTTCTGTTTGATGAGGTGGTTTTCGAGCGCCAGCGCCTCTTTATTATTAGCGACGACGATGTAATCGACGTCCGCCGCTTCCCGCACCAATGTTCCCGTCTTGGCGTCTTCCCAGCGACCTTCGTGGAAATACGAACTGACCCGGCTGCGCAGGTTCTTCGCCTTGCCGACGTAGATGATCTCTCCCTCGGCGTTTTTGTACAGATACACACCGGGCTCAGTGGGCAAAGAACGGATTTTGGCCTGCAAATCCATTTTTTCGTGTTGGCAGGAAACCGGGATTTCGGAGTTCTGTACTTCTATTTTAGTGGACATCGCTGACCGAGGTTGGCCGGGCGCGGGCTCACCCAGGTTTGATCTCCAATCGCCCGGACGTCGGCCTCCCGAAGGGCTGCATCTTCATGATGTGTGTTACAATTCCGTCAAATGAGTCATACGTTGACAATTCGTCTTACCGAGGAACTTCTTGCCTGGCTGAAGGATGTCTCGCGGAGGACTGGTGTTCCCGTCGGCCGTCTCATCCGTCAGCAACTGGAGAAGGCAAAGTCGGCCAAGGCTGATCAGCCTTTCATGCGGCACGCAGGTGCGATCCGCGGCGGTCCCCCGGATGTCTCCTCCCGCAAAGGGTTCTCGACCAAATGAAGGGCATCGCCGATACCGGCTTTCTCGTCGCGTTTGCCAGGCAGGACGATCAACATCACCGTTGGGCTGTCGAGATCGCAATGCAGATCACTACCCCGTTGCTAACCTGTGAAGCGGTGCTGGCGGAGTCTGCCTTCCACTTGGGGTCGAGTGCCCTCGTTCTAGCTCTTGTTGAGGACCAAATGCTGCGGCTTGCATTTGATTGTGCTCAGAATCTGCCGCAGTTGCAAGATTTAGCCCGCCGGTTTGAGGATCGCAAACCCGATCTCGCCGATCTGTGTTTGGTTCGCATGAGCGAACTCTATCCTCGCCATGTCGTCATCACTGTGGATGAGAATGACTTCCGTGTCTACCGCCGCAATAAACGTGAGACGATCCCGACCCTGTGCCCGCCAAAGTAGGCCGCTTTCGCCGTATAAAATTTCCTCACTCCCCAGCTTTTTGGCCCAAGGTTGCTGGCCCTTAGTCACTCAGAGACAAACTATCTAACCCATTTCACAGCAATCACTTGGACACGAGGTTCACAGGCAATTAACAGTTGGCAAGCGCCGTGCTCAAGTACAATGTGAATGCAAATGCAGCCCGGCGCGGAAAGCGCTGGCGCAGGGCCAGGTTTTCTGATTATTGGATTTCGAGATCAGAGGTTTGAGCGAGAGGAGTCCCCAAGATGAATCGCACTTCGTTAATCATTCTGCTGGCAGGAAGCATGGCGGCGACGATGGGATGCGCCAGCAAGAACTACGTTAAACAGCAAACCACCCCGCTGATCAACAAAGTTAATGAACTGGACGACCTGACGGCGCAGAACACCAAAGCCATCAAAGATGTTGATGCCCGCACGCAGGCTGGTCTCCAGCAGGTGAATGCCAAGACCGCCGAGGTGGAACAGAAGACTGAAGCCGCGGCCACGCAGGCCGCCCAAGCCCAGACTCTGGCAGATACGGCCACTCATCGCGTGGACGTGTTGCAGAACACCGTGGCCAACCTCGACAACTATCGTGTAGTGACTGAGACGTCGGTGCACTTCGCGTTTAACAAAGACAACTTGACCAAAGACGCGAAAGATTCTCTGGATCAATTGGCCAGCGACGTGCCCAACGCCAAGGGATACATCATCACCATCGAAGGCAGCACGGATTCCGTGGGCAGCGCCGACTACAACTACGGCTTGAGCGAGCGCCGCGCGGATTCAGTCATCCAGTACCTGGCTTCCAAGTACAGCATCCCCGCCCACAAGATCTATCTGATCGGATTGGGGAAGGATAAGCCAGTGGAAGACAACAAAACCCGGGACGGGCGCGCCAAGAATCGTCGCGTAGATGTTCGCCTGATGACCAACACGGTCGAAGGAACCGCCCCTGCGACGACACCGGCCGCAGCCGCCAATCCGGCTCCGCCTTCTATGTAGAGTTTTTTCCCCTCCTCCCCGGAGGACTTTGCCAACACAGGCTGCTTCACTCCCCCACTGAAGCAGCCTAATTTTTTTGGCCGCGAAGCGTGAGTAGACCCGACCACGTGCCGTCTACGTCTTTTCAGCGGTACAATACTGCCATGCGACGTGTTGTTTTCTTCATGTTGTGCGTGCTGTTGGCCGGCTGGAGTGCGGCGCAGGAACCAACAACGGACAAGGGACCCTGGAGCCAGCAGCCGCCGCGAAGCGACCGCGACAATGAGGCGGGAGAGAGTTCCAGCCGCGACACCCGCATTGATCTGAGCCCACCCAAAGACGACGCGAAGAACCATCCCGGGAGCAAGGCCGCGGTCGCGGAGGCTGAAAGCGATGCGCCGGAGGAGGTGCAGGAATTCCATCCCTGGAATCCTCACAAAGCAGCCGAAGATATCGAAGTGGGTGACTTCTATTTTAAAAGGAAAAACTACCGCGCAGCTCTGGACCGGTATCAGGAGGCACTGCTCTACAAGCGCGACGACGCTCTCGCCAATTACCGCTTGGGGCAGTGTTTCGAGAAATTAGATAAGCCCGAGGCCGCGCGGGCTCACTATGAGGCCTATCTGAAAATCCTGCCTCACGGTCCGCTGGCTGCCGATGCGCAGAAGGCTCTGGAGAAGATCAAACCGCCTGAGGATGGGAGTCAATCCTCGTCCAAACCCTAGGGGTGTGATCCGCCGAATTTCCTAATGTGCGCGGCTTACGGCAACGGAATCCGGTACAGATTGCGTTGAATGCTGCGCTGGCTGTAAGCGTAGATGCCGGGCGAAGGCCCAGGAATGAATTCTTCCGCTTTGCTTGCGGCTTGCACTACTGTGCCCAGCTTGGCGATGTCAGCTTCGGAGTGTGTTCCGGCGGATGGGAGGGCGGGCAGCCCGGCGCCAGGCTTTACCGGAAGCGCATACGTCTGGCCGTGTTGTGTTGAACTGGTTTTCGCAATCACATCGAAGGAAACAAAAAAATACTTGCCGTTTCGAGACCAGCTGGGGAGGCAAAAATTGCAGATGGGAGTCGCCGTACCATCACTGACCCGGTAGGCAACGACTGCGGTGGAAGAATCGGCATTGCTCTGTGGCACAAAAGCCGTCAGCCACTGCCCGTCGGGAGATACCCCGGGAAGGTGGATGATGGGGTTGGGCAGGACCTTGCTCAGTTCGCTACCGTCCGTCTTCATCCGATATGCGTAGTACGCCCCGTTTTCCAGTCTGCGAAAAAAGATATCGCCACTCGCAAGAAGGTAGGCTTCGTCGTCATCGCCGCTTGCTGTGATCTGTTTGGGCGGAAGCCTGCGATCCGCCGACATGAGCCACAGGTGCGAGTGGCCGTCCTTACTGCGGGCTGCGTAGAGCACCTGCTGGCCATCGGCGGAAATGAAGAAGTCGATAATGCTTACACCGGAGACAACTTCCTGGCTGGCTCCGGTCTGCAAATCCACTCGAATGAGTTTCGCCTCCTCTTGTTCGCGTTGTGGCTCCTGCGTACTCGCTCCCACCGTCCTCCCCCGATTCGCCTGCAGATAATACAAAACTGTCCCGTCAACGGTAAGCTGTGGAGCGAACGCATAACCCTCCGATGAAATTTGGCGATCGCCTTTATCGTCGTGGAACCACACGGTGCCCTGCGCTCTGCCCACAGAGGTAATCAATGACTTGCCGTCTGGGGCGACGGCAATGCCGGCTTCTTCCGTGGGGCCAGACGTGAATTGCTCGGCAGGTCCGCTGGGAAATTCCGTCCGCCAAATATGGAACCCGGAACCGCCGACATCGCTGGTCAGATAGATCCATTTGCCGTCGGGAGACCAAGCGGCTGAGATGCAGCTGCCATCGGGCCCGATGGGATTGCCAGCGGAAGTGCCGTCGGCCGGGAGCAACCGGCAACGCTGCCAGTTAAAGGAATTCATCTCGACCGCGACGATCGATTTTCCGTCTGGGGAAACGTAGGAGCGGTGGACCATGCCTTGCGCGGAGCCAGGAAAATAAACATCATGCTCTTCGCTGCGCGTTTGCTGGGCGGTCACCAAGCCCATGTGAATTCCGGTTCTGACCTCGCTGAAGAGCAGCCGCTGGTTATCAAGCCAGGTGAGGCCGGAGGCGTTGGGCAATAACAGCTTCGGCTCGCCGCCGGTGATGGGGACCTCATAAGTGTTCCAGTTCAGGCTCTCCACACCGGTATACGCGATACGGGACCCGTCGGGCGAAAACACCGGACTCAGCTTGGGCCATTCGTCGTGCGTAAGCTGGACAGGCGCGCCATCGGGCAGGAACTTTACATAAACCTGACCCGGCGTGAGGAAGGTGTCCGGGCCGCGGATAAACGCAAGCATGTGTCCGTCGGGGGAAAGTGCCGGCTGCACCGCAGAGTCAGGAAAGTCGGTGATCTGCACCCATTGTGAGTTTGAAACCAGAGCCGTCCGCCGCCAAAAGTAGAGGCCGGCAGCAACGGCCGCCGCCACCACCAGCCCGGCCACGAGTGCGTAAATCCAGAGCTGTCTCGGCCGTGAGGGCGTAGAAATCGCTGAGGCAGTCTCCTGGCCGGATTCCGTATCGCGCTTCAGCCGCTTAAGATCCGCGCGCAGTTCTGCCGCCGTCTGGTACCGCAGGTCACGATTCTTCTCCAATGCTTTGCCGATAATGCGATCGAGTTCCTGGGAAAGGCCAGGGTTCAGACGCAGCGGCGGGGCGGGAACTCGATTGAGAAGGGAGTCAAAAATAATCGCCGAGGTAGGTCCTTTGAAGGCCGCTGTGCCGGTGGCCATCTCGTACAAGACCGCCCCAAAAGAAAACAGGTCGCTGCGCGCGTCCAGAGGTTCCCCTCGGGCCTGTTCGGGTGACATGTAGTTGACCGTTCCCATGGCCACGCCCGTACTGGTCAGGTTCTCGGGCAAGGTTGCGGTGGGTGCGGCGGCGTCGCCGAGAGAAGACCGCTCCACTTTGGCCAGCCCGAAGTCGAGTACCTTAGCGTCACCTCGACGGGTGACAAAAATATTTCCTGGCTTAATGTCCCGGTGAACGATGCCTTTGCCGTGCGCGGCATCGAGCGCATCCGAAACGTCGATTGCGATCTCCAGAAGCCGAGCCACTTCCATCGGCCGCTCAGCGATCAGATAGTTGAGAGCGCTGCCCTCGAGCAGTTCCATGGCGATGAAGTACTTTCCCTGGAACTGGTCAATTTCATAAATGGTGCAGATGTGGGGGTGATTGAGCGCCGAAGCGGCGCGAGCTTCGCGCTGGAAGCGTTCTAACGCCTGTGGATCATTTTCGGTCTCTTCGGGTAGAAACTTGAGCGCGATCTTGCGCCCGAGGCGGAGGTCCTCCGCTTCATAGACGACTCCCATTCCCCCACCGCCCAGCCGCCCCAGAACCCGGTAATGCGAGATTTGCGTCAGAACCATGCCATGAAGTGTTGGTTTCCGATGTTAGGCCGCGCACTCGACCAGGTCAACGGTTTCGCGGAATTGCGGCACAACCAAGCCGGGTTTTCAGGGACCTTCAGAAACGACGACCGGATTCCGTCTTCTACTTTTCCACGCGAATGAAGTCGCCAGTGGAAGCATTCACCGCAACCTTTAATTTGGCATCGTCGCGGCTGGTGCCGTAGTAGACGTTCCAGATCAGCTCGCTGGTGGGGCGGCTCCATTCCAACATGTAAAGGATTGGAGTGTCTGGATCTTTTTCCACCAGCTTATCTCCCCCGTGTTTCTGCGCCACCTCCAATGCTTTGTCGGAGTCGATCTTCAGAAATGCGATGTCAAAGACCTGAGTGGAAGCGTTGGTGGGGCTGTAGTTGTCCTCGGTGCCATGGTTCACGCCGCGCGAGGGAACATCGGGAGCATCCTCGCCAGACCAGGTGTAGGGTTTCGCCGATCGCTGCGCGGGAGAGGCGAAAGACGCGTGCCAAAGCGCCGACTTGCCGTCTTTACCTTTGGAATCGGCGGTCAGTATAGATTCCAGACGATAGGGTTGCGCGTCGCGGGCCCAGCCACGGGCGGCGATGTACATTCGTTGAATGGCGGCGCGTCCGGTGTCGAACTCGGGAGGTTTAGGCTGGGGTTTTTCCGTTTGTGCGGGCTGGGACGTCTGCGAGGAACAACCCGTCATAAGCCCCAATGCGAGCGCTGCCAGCAGCAGCTTTTTCATGGCCACCTTCCTTCTTTGCGTCGATAGGAAATTGTTGCAATCGGGAATGACGGCGATCATTCTACTAGATCAGCCCAAGAGGTCCGCATGGATTCGTACCTTAAGCGTTTACATCAAGCGATCACGTCAGCCACGGAGGGCATCACGGCCGAAGAGCTGCTTCGCCACCCGGAAGGGAAATGGAGCACTTCGGAAGTGCTCGAGCATCTTTACCTTACTTATACCGGAACGGTAAAGGGCTTCACGCGTTGCCTCGAAGCCGGTAAGCCGCTCGCAAGCAAGCCCACCGGGCGGCAAAGGTTGCGGGCGCTTGTCGTCGCGGAACTGGGATATTTTCCCAATGGCCGGTCCGCTCCGGAGCGAACCCGTCCCAGAGGCATGGCGGCCGAGAAGGTCCTGACGGAGATTGGATCAACCATCACACGGATGGACGAGTTAATCAGCCAGTGCGAGGCGCAGTATGGCAAGCGGATCAAAGTGCTGGACCATCCCGTTCTGGGTCCGCTCACCACGCGGCAGTGGCGCAAATTTCATTGGGTGCACGGACGGCACCATATGAAACAAATACGGCAGCTGAGGGAACTCGCGTCATCACGCTCTTGAAGAAAATCCCAGGGCGCGGCCGCTCTGTCTTCACGTTCTCCCCATCACATACGCGCTTACTCCCGCGCACTGTTAGGAGCGCCTGCCTTCCTGGCCTGCTCTTGCAAATCGTCAAGTTGTTTCTTGGCTTCGTCAACTGCCTTCTGTTTCTCTGCGAGGTCCTGTTTGTATTGCGCGTCGTCTTTATCCCAGCCGGTCTGGTTCCGCAGACGGTTCCCGGCGTCGGCGTAAAAAGCTGCGGCGCGCAATTTGTATTCGCGCTGCAATACGTCGAGCTCGCGCGTCGCCAGGTCCAGCTTGTCTTTCTGATCGGCGATCTTCTTCTTCCAGTCGTCGTACATGGCCTGCCGGTCTTTGGAGGACATTGGCGGTTGTGCGGCTTTTGTCTCGGCCCCGGCGCCACTCGATGGCTGGCCATTGTCCGGAGTGGACTCTGACCCGGCGGCTGCGCTGGAATTGTCCGAGGCGCCAGCATTGCCCACAACGCTGAGTTTCTCGTTCCTGGGGAGATTGTCGTTGTCATATTGCTTGGCCTGGGTGGTGTCTTTAGGCTTGTCCTTACGGATCGCGCGGGCGTAGTCGCCTAAGGATTGAGACTGAGGCGACTGAGCCTGCGCAGGCTGGGACTGGGTGGACTGCGACTGAGCACTGGCGAGCCCAACCAAACACGCTGCCAGACCTACTCCTGCCAGGGCCAGATTGATCATGCGCTTCATACACGCTCCATTTCCCGGAGACTGCCCTGTTGAAGAGCAGGCTCCAAATTGAAATCTAAGCTTCTGCGGCGGCCCGGGCGCGGCGTGCACCGGCCAGGAATCCGCCGATCGTGCGATCCAGGTGCGCCGCCTCGGCCGCGATATCTGAGGCCAATTGTCTCGCCAGCTCTGCGTCTCGGCTGGCCGCGAGCTGTTGCGCGTACCCGGAAATGGTCGCCAACGAATTGCGCAGATCGAGCGCCATCTCAGCCGAAACTTCTCCCTGCAACTCCTGCCGGCGGCGAAACTTTTCCATCTCTGTTTTGTCGTTAATCAGACAAGCCGTGCCCAGGACCTCGCCTTCTGGCGTGTGCATCGAACTCACGGTGATTTCTAAATTGCGTTCTTCCCCCGCCGGAGTGAGGTATCGCGACACTATCTGCCGGCAGGAGACCTTCTCGCGCATGCTGGCGTTTATGGCCTCGGCCAAAGTGGTGGATGAGCCGTCGCCAGGCGCAGTTAAAATCGCATCACGAAAAATCTCTTTGGGACTCATCCCGGCGAGCGCACCCAATCCCAGGATCTGTTTCGCCGCATGGTTCGCTTGCCGCACCAATCCGTTAGCCGTGAAGAACACCACCCCGCAAGGCAAGTGCGAAAGCACGGCAGCGCTGATATTCTCGCGCGTCTTGGCCTGCCGCCTCTCGGCTTGTTGCTGGCTGAGCAATTCGTGCTTCTGTTGCTTCAATTGCTGGATTAGAGCGTGATAAGTGTGGAGTCCCAGGCCTTCTCCGGAAAGGCGATCGTCAGCCAGCATGCCTTCCTCACCGATGTTCTTCCGCATACGCCGGATTAAACCCAATCCCATGACAAAGGCAAATCCCGCCGCCAGCAAGGTCAACGCCATGCGCCAGACGATCGGATTGGAAGCCAGTCTCACAGCAGCCCCCAATACCACTCGAGAAAACGGTCTCCATAGAAGAAAGCCAGCAGGGCCATGCTGCCGAGAAAGACGCCAAACGGCATTTGATGCCGCCGAACCGCGATGACGGCCGATCCCCAAGCTCGCCGCCGCGCTTCGGCCCCTGGCTCGTGGTGCCGGTCCATCCGCCGCCGCGTGCGTTTGATCCACACCGCAGTCACTGTCCAGAGTCCAAAAAGAGAGCCGGTAATCGAAGCGGCAAACAGAGTGAAGATCGTGAGCTTGGTTCCCAAAAACGCGCCCACCATGGCCATCAGCTTCACGTCGCCGAATCCCATACCTTCCACACCACGCGCCCGCAGATAGATGGCGCCCGCGCCATATATGAACGAAGCTCCAACCGCGGCTCCAAGGAGCGAGTCGGCAAGCGAAAGCAGATGCCAGGAAACGTCAGAATTGACGGGCAAGGAAACCACTCCCGGCAAAAATCTCGAAGCGAGATCGTTTACCGGCACGGACAAGCTGAAGCCGATCCCTAAGCCCAGTCCCGGCAACGTCAACTTGTCGGGCAAAAGATGGGTCTCAGCATCTGTGAAAATGAGCCCAAGCAACAAAAATCCGAAGCAGACATATTTCAGACCCTCGGGCGTGACGCCAAAGTGGGAATAGCAGGCGAGAAAAAGCGCTCCGGTGAGCAGTTCCACAATCATGTAGCGCGGCGAAATGGGGACGTGGCAGTTTCGGCACCGCCCGCGGAGAAGAAGCCAGCTTAACACTGGAATATTGTCGTAGAACGAGATGGCCCGCTCACAATTTGGGCACGCCGACCGTGGATGCACGACCGACAAGTCCCGTGGCAGCCTGTAGATACACACATTCAGGAAGCTGCCAAAGGCCAGCCCAAGCACAAAAATCGCCACTGCCAGAACAGGATCCACCTTGCCCTATGCCCGGATTTCGCTGATTTTGCTTGATTATACGGTCATTCCAACTCCTCAGCCTGGGTACTAAAGGCAATGGACGTGTGGAGCGAGATTCCTCCTCTGGAGCTCCGGTAGGTTGGTGCCAGCAAAAGACGCGCCGAGCCAACTCTTAGTCGAGGTTGGACATACTCCATGGCCAATGGTGGCAAAATCACGAATCCCCGGTACATCGATGCGGGCGACACCGTCCATCGCCCAGTTTATCGTCACCGGCACAAACCACGGACCGCTCGGGTCCATGCCCGCGACCGACCGGAAGATGACCATGCCGTTCTGTGAAATTGCCCATTTCGACAAACAAGACAGAATTGTGTCCGGCGGCTGCTACTACGACCAGTACACGCTACTCACCCAGCTTGGACACATCCAACCGCTCGCCGTTGTCGCCTAGCTTGCCAGTCAACCTCATTGCCAAAAGGCACGCTCCGCGCGCCTTCTCCCTCTGAGGCGATTCGCGCTTGTCCTAGCGTGGTCGGAATGCAAGCTTTCAGACTGTTACTAAAGTCACGCGGGGAATCCTGTTGGCTATTGGAGGTTCCCCATGAACGCGGCATTCTTCCAGCAGGCCACTTCCTTTCGGAGGTTGAAGTGTTCAAACATGCGATCGTCCGGCTGACCGGAATTGCCCTTCTTGCCCTGCCAGGCCTGCTATGTGCACAGAGTCCCATTCAAGCGGAGTTGCACTTTGTGGCTCCGAAAAGCGCAGAGAAGAACGCCGGAGTTTGGGTCGATGGCCAATACGTGGGCTACGTACAAGAGCTGACCGGAGACAAGAAAATGATTTTGTTGCCCGGGAAGCACGAAATCATCGTGCGCCAAGCTTGGTACAAAGATTATGTCGAGCAGCCGGTGCTTGAACCTGGCGAGGTTCATGTGATAAAGCTCGCCCTGCAAAAGGACAGCCGCTCACCCACACCTGCGGCAGCGGCGAACGTGGAATTGAAGATCGATGCCCAACCGTCGAGGGCAGTCGTATTCGTTGACAATCAATTCGTAGGTCACGTCAATGAGTTCCAGGGCGCTGGAAAAGCGTTACTGCTTACCTCTGGACAACACAGCCTGCGCCTCGCTCTGCCTGGTTACCAGCCGTTCGAGACCGTCTTGAACGTGCGTGCTCATCAGAAGCTGAAAATTCAGACTGAACTGGTGAAAGGCAGCATTACGCAGGCAGGGGCGTTGGTGAGCGAGCAGTAGACCCAGATTGTGCTGCAAATCTTACCAGTCGCAATATAGGTCGCCCGCAAGCGGCCACAAAAAAGGCGCGCGCGAGCGCGCCTGTTTGCTCTGGCTATAGCCTATGCTGCCGCGTCGGCATCCTCATCCTGCAGCATGGAACGGATCTGTTCGCGCAGTTCAGTTGTGTCCTGGTGGCCATGCACGGTCTGGGCGTGCAGGACGGCGAGGTCTAGAACGTCGTCTTCCGTACCGGAAATGACGATTGAGCAGGGCTTCTCCCCTGGAAAACGGCGCCAATCGATTACTTTGCGGTTTTCGGCCATTGTGCCTCCCTTGGGAACGCCTGGATCATAGGTCCGTCCCGGGCGAGGTTATCAGATCTTGCTTCCCTGCCCTCGCCGCGCAACCTGACTCCCTGAACTTGGCCGAAACTCTTCACAAATACAGCCCCTGGGCGCGATTGGTTGCGCTGTTGAATCCGAGGTTTCCCGACTCAGCGGACTTCCTGAAGTACCTGCTCAGCCGCTCGCGCAATTTTCGCCGAGCCCGCACTAATCGCGACTTGACCGTGGCCTCAGTCAACCGAAGCACCTCCGCCGTCTTCTCGGTCGAAAGCCCTTCTACGTCGCGCAACACGAAGACCATCCTTATACCGGGCTGCAATTCTTGCAACGACCTCCTTAAGAGGTCCCGTAACTCAGATCCCCCGTAGAGTTCCTCAGGATCAGGACGCCGATCAGCTACCTGGAAGGGAGCCGTATCCTCTTCGCTGTGAAAGTCCTCATCGATGGAGACTTCTTTAGCGGCGTGTTGCTTTCGCAGCTTCATCAGTGACTCGTTGATCGTGATGCGGATCAGCCAGGTCGAGAATCGTGACTTCTCCTGGAACTGGCTCAGCTTCCGAAAAACTTTCAAAAAGGCTTCCTGAACGGCGTCCTGCGCGTCCTCCCGATTGTGGGTGACGTGTTGGGCGACGCGAAAAAGCATGCGGTCGTACCGCCCTACAAGCTCCTCGAACGCGGCGGCATCTCCCTGCTTACAGGCGCGGACCAGAGATATGTCGTCATCCGCCGTTTCTGCCGCTGTGAATGGTGCCGAATTGTCAATCGCGCTAGTTGTTTCCATCGTCGTCTCCTGCCGCTGCTTGGAACCTCCCGACTGCTGTTGTTTGCCGGCCGAAGTTTGCACGCGAAGAGCTCCAACACGGGTGCGCTCCGCGTGCAGACCGAATTCAGGGCCGTACGCTGTTACTCCAGTCCTTCAAGATCCGGGATGCCAGCGGCGAACCATACTCCTCCCCCTGGCTGCCCAACTCGGATAAGCAGCGCGGGATTGTCGCAAGGAGCGGGCGGAACCGCCGTTAGGAAATCGTTGATTGTGAAGTCCCCGTCGGCCTCGAGAGCCACCGCGGGTGAGTCAAAGGGCGTGGCTGTGGCGTCGGCAGCGCCGCAGAAGAGCGTGGCGTGAACGCTCGCCCCGCCGTTAGTTCCGATGCCATTGCCGTTCGCCAGAAGCAGGCCTCGTCCCACAACCCTGACATGGCCATCGGACTTTACCGTGGCATCCAGGGCTGCAATCCGCCAGGGTGCCCCCGGATTCACGCCGCGGACGACATTGAGTTTGGCTGTCCCATCAGCGTTGGCGCCGCTGACCGTAATGACTCCGATGCCCCCTTCGAACTTTGCGATGGTTTGAAAATTGAAGCTGTACTTGCCAGTGTTTTGTTGAGCTGAGGCGATACCGGAAATGGCGAGTGCCGCCAGCGCTACCGCTAATCCACGGACAACCCTACCAGCCACCCCGCTGTAAGAGAACTTTCCATCACTATTCTTGTTCACTGTCATTCTCCTTAATAGTTTTGTGCTTAGAAGAGCCTCTGGTCCTTTGAATACAAAATCTTGCGGTGCCCCATTGCTTCCACTAGAATCTTGCCTAATTCGCCGGATCATCGGCCCGATTGCAAACATAGGACGTGCTGCTCAAAATCGTCCTTAGGGGCTGGCAAGGAAATTCCAAATAATTTGCAAGGACGTCATGTCCGCCGAAACAAAGGTGTTATACGAGTTCGGCAAATTCCGCTGCGACCCGCGGGAACACCTGCTTTTAAGCGATGGCAAGCCGGTTTCGCTTTCGCCCAAGGCGTTTGAGATTCTCGTCGCCCTGATCCAAAGCAACGGCCGGCTGCTGACCAAGGACGAACTCATGCAGCAGGTGTGGCCTGACAGCTTTGTCGAAGAGGCCAACCTGACGGTAAATATCTCCGCACTGCGCAAGGCGTTGGGGGAAACTCCGGGCGGGCAGCAATATATCGAGACTATTCCCAAGCGGGGATACCGCTTTATAGCGCCGGTCACGGAGCATCTGGATGCCGGCAAAATTGCTCCCTCGGTGCAGACTGCCAGGATTGAGTTGAAGCTCGGGCCTGTGCCGTCACCCAAACGTTCGGCCGGCTCGCATCGCTGGTGGCTGGCGGCGGCCGGAATGCTGCTGGTCGCGATCCTGGTCTCGGCGGTGTTGCTTTCCCGCCGCCAACCCAAACTCACCGACAAAGACACCATTGTGCTGGCCGATTTCGCCAATACGACGGGAGACCCTGTCTTTGACGGTGCGTTGCGCCAGGGTCTTTCCGCGCAGCTGGAACAGTCGCCATTCGTGAATCTGCTCTCTGACGAGCGCATAGGGGAGACGTTGTCTCTGATGGCGCAGCCCATTGACTCACGATTAACACCCGGCTTGGCCCGCGAAGTTTGCCAGCGCACGGCATGCGCGGCGGTGATCAACGGGACGATTGCGCAAGTTGGCGCGCGCTATCTTCTGACCCTGAAAGCGGTCAACTGCTTAAACGGGGATTCGCTGGGGAGTACCGAAGCCGAAGCCGCTGATAAGAACCAGGTTCTCGACGCGCTGGGAAAGGTGGCTTCGGGAATCCGCAAAAAGCTGGGCGAATCACTGGCCTCGGTTCAGAAATACGACGCGCCGGCAGAAAACGTGACCACATCGTCGCTTGAGGCGCTCAAAGCCTACAGCCTCGGGTATCAGGCCATGGTGGTAAAGAGCGACTACGCGGGAGCAATTCCTCTGTTCCAGCGGGCGATTGGCTTTGATCCGAAGTTCGCCATGGCCTATGCCAGGATGGGAACAAGCTACGCCGACCTTAACGAGACCGTCCGGTCAGCCGAAAGCGTCCGCAAAGCGTACGAACTGCGAGAGCGCGTGAGTGAACGGGAAAAATTCTATATTGCCTCGCACTATGAAATGTTCGTCACCGGCAATCTGGAGGCGGCCCGCAAAGTCTATGAATTGTCGGCGCAAACCTACCCCCGCGACACCCGGCTCGGCAATCTGGGGTTCCTTTACAGCCAACTGGGTAGCTACGAGAAGGCTCTCGCCGAGTACAAGGAAGACCTGAAACTCAATCCCGAAAAAGGGAATGCCTACGCGGATTTGGCCGGTGCCTACCTGCAACTCAACCGGCTGGACGAAGCTCAGGCGACGGCACACGTGGCGCAAGCTCACAATATGGATGTGCCCGAGGTCCACCTCAACCTCTATTGGATTGCCTTCCTTCGGCACGACGCTGCCGGGATGGAGCGGGAGGCAGCGGGGCTGATGGGCAAGCCGGGAGCCGAAGACCAGATGCTCAACTACGAATCGGACACGGCCTTGTATACCGGGCAACTTGCCAAGGCGCGGCTACTCACACGGCGTGCAATCGAGTCGGCTCACGCATTGGACGAAAAAGAGGCGGCTGCGCTCTACCACGCGGAAGCTGCGCTACGGGAGGCGCTCGTGGGTAATCCGGACTTGGCGAAACAGCAGGCACAAGCTGCTCTCGCGCTTTCAAATGGCAGAGATGCGGAGGGTTTGTCGGCCGTTGCGCTGGGACTGGCAGGTGATTCCGCGCACGCCTCGCGGCTTGCCGACGATTTGGGGAAGCGCTTCCCGGAAGACACGGTTGTGCAGTCCAATTACTTGCCTACCATGCGTGCCGCCGCATCGCTTCGGACTGGCGATGCCAGCAAAGCCATCGAGAGCCTGGCCGCTGCAGCGCCCTACGAACTCGGAACTAGTTTTGTGACTTTGAATTTTGTTCTTTACCCGGTTTACCTGCGAGGCCAAGCGTATCTGGCCGCGAAGCAAGGCGCCGCGGCTGCCGCCGAACTTCAGAAAATCCTCGACCACCCCGGTGTGGTGCGAAGTGAACCCATCGGCGCCTTGGCGCGTTTGGAATTGGGACGGGCGTTTGCTTTGTCGGGAGATAAGGTTAAGGCGGAAACGGCTTATCAGGAATTTTTCACGCTCTGGAAAGATGCCGACCCCGGCATTCCCATCCTGAAAGAAGCCAAGGCGGAGTACGCGAAGCTGCAGTAGCTGGAAGAACGGCAGAAATAGTCCTGCCAAGTTGCCAACTGTTGAAATCAGGTATTAGCACTCATTGAGAATTGGACCGGGGTTTTGAGTGCTATGGCGATATTTCAACAGTTAGCCGATTCATCCACTCGCAGCCTGTTTTGATTGGCTGGCGGTGGTAACATTCGGCGTAATGCAAGTCGAGGATTTTGCCCGATCGTACGGGACCAAGACGAACGAGGAACTGCTGCGCTTGGCGCTGGATTCAGAGCAGTTAACCGCAGAAGCCACTGCCGCTCTCACGAACGAACTGGCCAAGCGGGGAATTAATCGTACAGAACGACTGATGGCGTTTGGTGAAGAGGAAAAACTGCGCGAGGATGAGCAGGCCAGAAATCCCGGGTCGTTGTTTTTCGTCCATCTCTATGGCATCGGTAGAAAGCGGTTTGGCAAAGCTGAGCAGGTATACAGCGCCGAAACAGGAATGGAGCGGTTTAAAACAACTGTATTCGTCGTGTTGTTCTGGCTTCCCCTAATACCGACGGGAACATATCTTGTCGAGAGGAAACGCCAGTTTCTCTCAAACCAGATGACGGTTTTGGAACGGCTTCCCCTCGACTGGGAGCAGGTGCTGAAGGTCTGGATCGTTGCGTGTGCCACTCTTCTGGCCGTGATTTGGGTGTTTAAGTTGTTGCCCCGCCTGTGGTGACGCGCTCCTGCATGACAGCGTTCCGGCGTAGCTGTTGTTAGCAGGCGGGTGCCCTTGGAAGAATCCAGCGGGAACCGGCGGCGACTGGGGCACATCACCAAGCAGGGGAGTTCGATGTTGCGTTTCTTACTGGTGGAGGCGGCGCAGGTCACGGTGCGCAGCCTGCCGGAGTGGCGCAGCAAGTATGTCCACACCGAGTAATTGATTGGCCGTCCCGCTCCTCTTCACCCAGGAGTTCGAAGTAGTAATCATGATCGCAGTTGAGACCGGAGAGATGCATGGGTCGGACCGAGCGTCCTGACCTGAACTTTGATTGCGGGCGCGCCTTGGTTGGAACGGCAATTCTCATCGAGAGCGAAATGGCGCTCTTCCACGAGTGCATGCTGAAGTGTGACCGAAAATTGCTTGACACCGCCGACATTGTCAGAGACGCGATATTACGTCAACAATCGACATAGTTTCAGATTAGCCGCCCACTCTTGTGGTGGTTCGACCGGAAAACGCCTAGCGCGGTCACTTCTACGAGCAACCGTTATGCGTCAAGTAACCGACGGCTTTCGTGGGACTATAATGACGTGCACAAATGGCCCTCGCCCCTGGCACGAAACTCGGGCCTTACGAAATCGTTGCTCCTGTTGGCGCGGGTGGCATGGGCGAGGTGTACCGCGCCCGAGACTCGCGGTTGGGCCGCGAAGTCGCCATCAAAGTCTTGCCGAATTCCATTTCCGGAGATCCCGATCGCCTCCGACGGTTTGAGCAGGAAGCGCGTGCTGCTGGCGCGCTCAATCATCCCAATATTCTCGCTGTGTACGACGTTGGCGGGCACGACGGTGTTCCTTACCTCGTGACCGAACTCCTGGAGGGCGCTACCCTTCGCGACCGTTTACGCATTAGTGCTCTGCACCCTCGCAAAGCTGTGGATTACGCGGTTCAGATTGCCCAAGGGCTGGCGGCTGCACACGACAAGGGAATTATCCATCGTGACTTAAAACCGGAGAACATTTTTGTATGCCGTGATGGCCGCGCCAAGATTCTGGACTTTGGCTTGGCCAAGTTGACTGCACCCACAGTGCACGAATCTACGGTCACCAGCTTGTCGCTTGCCGACCAGACTGCAGCGGGCGTGGTGATGGGGACTGCCGGCTACATGTCGCCGGAACAGGTGCGTGGCGAAAAAGCTGACCAGCGTTCTGATGTTTTCAGCTTTGGCGCCGTCCTATACGAGATGCTCTCCGGACAACGTGCCTTTGAAGGACGAAGCTCAGCCGATAGAGCAAGCGCCATTCTTAGGGAACATCCCCTCGACTTGGCGACAAAGGCACGGAATATTCCAGTTGCGCTGGATCGCATTGTCCGGCACTGTTTAGAAAAGGACCCGGAACAGCGTTTTCAGTCGGCTCACGACCTGGCTTTCCATCTGGAATCTACGTCCTCTGCAGCGGACTCTGGCGCTGCAGTAGCAACCCCTTTACCGAGAAGAGTGGTCGCAAGTCCTCTACGCTGGCTCATCGCGTTGCTTGCCATCGTCGCAGTTGGTGCAGGTGCATGGTGGTTCCGGGGAAGGACCGAACCGGGTCCTAAGGCTGTAAAGTTCCTGCGCCTCACGGATTTTGCAGGACTGGAAGAGAGTCCATCCTTCTCGCCGGACGGTAAATCGATGGCGTTCGTCAGTGACTCGACAGGGTCGCGGCAAATTTGGGTCCGCCTACTGGCGGGCGGACCTCCGCTCCAGATTACAAACGGCCCAGGTGCGTGTCTGGAGCCTAGGTGGTCGCAAGACTCTGCCTCCATCATCTATTTCACGCCACCCCCCGAAGGAAACGCGCAAGGTGCCCTGTGGGAGGTTTCAGCACTGGGCGGCGCTCCCCGCGTGCTGGTCTCCAGCATGAGCGGGGCAGACGTGAGCCATGACGGCAAACGACTGACTTTCTTTCGGCTCAACGGCCGGCAGATGGAATTGGTGGTCACCGACCGCGACGGCTCCAACCCGCGGGTCGTAACCCAAGCGGTTACAAGCTTCAGCTACCGCCAGCCCCGCTGGTCACCGGATGACGCCACTATTGCCTACTTGCACAGCCTGGAAAATTGGGCCGACGACATCTACCTTGTTTCCTCGGCGGGCGGCACACCTCGGAGGCTTACTAACGAGGTCACATTGATGAGCGGGTTGACTTGGTCGCCGGACGGTTCTCATCTGGTTTACAGCACTGCGCGCGGGAGCACGCTGCTTTACCTGCCAACGCTGCACCTGTGGCAGATCTCAAAATCCGGAGACGAGCCCCGACAGCTCACCTTTGGGGAAACCGGCGACGAGAGCCCGGACATGGACCGCCTTGGCCGCATCGTAGTGAGCCGCAAACGCATGCAGTTCGACATCTGGAAGTTTCCTGTGGATGAGGATGCGAAAGAGAATGTGCGCCGAGCGGTACGCATCACCCATCAGACCGGACAGGTTCAGACCCCGAGCCTGGATCCGACGGACCACCAACTCACCTATCTGTCGGACAGCGGTGGCCATGGCAATCTCTGGGTGTCTCCCCTGGATGGCAGAGAGTCACGCCAGATCACATTCGAGAAAGACCCCGGCTTGGTTATGGGAGTTCCGATTTGGTCTCCGGATGGAAACCTAATTACCTTCGCCACCGCTCGACTGTCGGCGGACGTGCGCGGAGTGGGTTATTGGTTGGTCCGTCCAGACGGAAGCGGTCTCCGTTTGCTCGTCCCCATGGGTGCCTGGGCAACTTGGTCGGATGACAGCAAGTGGCTGTACTACTCCGAGTCCTCACCTGTCCAGAACACCGGGAGTTTCCGACTCATGAAAATTCCCGTTGGTGGCGGCGCACCTGAAGTGGTCCGTACTGACAATGCCCGAGGACCAGCTGTAGCTGACGATGGTTCACTCTATTATGTAGTCCCGCTGCAAAATGTGAATGGATCGCTGGACTACGAACTGCGTGTCGCCCGACCCGAGGATGGACCCTCCACCTTGCTAACGCGCATCTCTGGTGAGCGAGTCCCTCTCTGGCAGGGCCTTCATCCGGTGATCTCGAAGGACGGGAAGTGGCTGGTCTTGCCCCTGGACGACAACGAGGGAACCGACATCTGGATGGCATCGACAACCGATGGAAAACTGAGGAGGATCACAGATTTTGGTCAGAAACGCACATTTATTGCGCGGCGGATCTCTTGGTCATCGGATGGAAAATGGGTGTTTGCAGCCGTGGGCGAGGGCGATGCTGATATTGTGCAAATGGACGGACTTTTACAATAAAGAGCCATACTGACGCACTTCGCATTCGTCGTCCAGCGGCCCAATTAGCTTACACTTTGTCCTGCCTAGTCGCTTAAGGCCGGGGAGTTCATCCTTGGCTATCCCGGCGAGGCAGGTTTCCCGTTGCCGATGCCGCAGCCGGACATGCTCGGTCGCAACGGCACTTATGTCGGTTTGCGCAAATATCAGAAGCGCGTCGGCGCGTTCAATCGATTCCTCCGGGCAAATGGAAGCAGCGAGGCCGAATGGGAACTGCTCGCCGCGAAGCTGGTCGGGCGTTGGCGCAGCGGCGCCCCGCTGACCCTGGCGCCGGAAATCGACGATCCCACACTCGGCGCGGACCCGCAGCGGAACAATGACTTCAATTACTCGAACGACCCGCGTGGCCGGCAGGCGCCATTCGGATGCCATATTCGGCGCATGAATCTTGGGCACGTTTTGGGCTGCACTCCTTTACAGTTTTCAACGAAACACCTATAGTGCCCGCCATGAACGGAACTTTCTGCAACAAGTGCGGGGCTCCGAACGCTGCGAGCGCTCAGTTCTGCGGACGCTGCGGCGCCGCGTTCAACCCGCCCGCCCCAGCCGCTGCAAGCTCGACCCCTGCGCCGAGTGCGGCCCAAATCGGTGCGCCGACGTCGACTCCGGTGAATGTTCCAATTCCAATCCCAGCGGCCTATCCGCCGCTCCCTTACCCGCCTCCTCAGGCCGGCGTTCGCTATGGCGGCTTCTGGATCCGTTTCGTTGCGTTCCTCATTGACGCAATCCTTGTGCGCCTTGTCGTGCATCCCGTGGCTGCGATTTTCGGCCTCGGCGGGCTCGCAGCCGGTGGCTCGGGGCTGCACGGGCTCGGGCACGGAGCGGCTTTGCCACTGCTCATTTTCGGCAGCGGAGTGCTGGCAGTGCTGACCATTGCCGCGTCCTGGCTCTACGAGGCTCTCATGCTGAGTTCTCCCTACCAGGCAACCCTCGGCAAGATGATCTTTGGGATGAGGGTCACCGACCTTTCCGGCAACCGCGTCTCGTTTGCGCGTGCCACCGGCAGACATTTCGCCAAATGGCTTTCTGGGATGGTCCTTTGCATTGGCTACATTATGGTCGGCTTCACCGAACGCAAGCAGGGCCTGCATGACATGCTGGCAAGCACGCTGGTACGGAGGGCCTAGGTCAGCGATTTCAGCAACTGAGAGTTACTGGTGGAATGGCGATTCTTCACAACGACGGCAAGAAGCCGCGTGATTTGACGGCAGGTTCGAGAGACTGGCGCACGTTTTTGCTCGGCCTTACTTGACTTGCACTGACTTGATGTACTCAGCCAGATCGCTGATGAGCTTTTCCACTTCGACCTGTTTCTCGCCGGTCAGGGCCAGAAACACCGGGCCCCAAACCGGCATATCGGTGGAACCGTGGGCGCTCTGCCGGCGGTCCCCGCGGATAGCTTGAACCACCCGTTCCCTGGGAAACTTGCCGTGGTTCTGTCGGCTCAGCTCGGTCAGGTCCGGAGGTTGAACTTTGAACGCGAATGCTGCCGGTCCCGCTCCCTTGCCGTCGTCGGCGTGACACGAAGCACAGTACTGCTGGAACAGAACCTTGCCCCTGGCGCGGGCAGCAGTCGTATGGCCCTGGGTTTTCGCTTGCTGAGCGGCTCCAAACCAACTCACCAACGGCAAGACCAGCAAAACAAGCACGAGGCGACGCATGGACTATCTCCTTAGATCGATGAGATCAAGAATGTTCTTCATTTTCCATGTTTCTTAACCTCAAAAGGCACCCATTTTATGCCCATCTCGCCTCGGCCACAGCTGGTTGATTAGATCTGTCATTCCTACGATCCAGCCCTAGTACGTACACTCACAACCCAATCTCAGGGTCAATTGACCACACACAAATGGGGCAGCACAGTTTCAGAGATCGTGCAGGTTCGTGCCCGGAAAGCGACGCGAGTCTATTCCCGCTCTCCCTGCTAGTCAAATCCGATCAGCACTTTGCGGGCCTGGAATTGAAGCGGAAATTGTTAGCTGCCGTAAACAAGCGTTAGCACTCACGACACTTTGATTGCGATCCTCCAGTGCCCGGGCCGTCACCCTGGCACACGGATAGGTAACCAGGTGCCTTGTGAGCCCCATGCAGGCCGGTGCGGTAGGTAATAAAATCTGGCCGCGATGGGTGAGCCAGGCGTAGAAAGAGAACGACATGAAGACCGGTTCAGGACAGCAACCTTAGTGACCTGTGTTCCCCCACTCCATCGAGTGCACAATTTCCATCAAAAGCCCTAGTTTGCCAGTCAAGGAAGAAGGTTGCGTGGAATGATTAGCATCCTGTTCATCGGGCTTGCGAGTACGCTGCTGGTGTTTGCAATAATGGCGAAAATGCGCGCGGATGCGCCTAAGAAGGCAAAAAAGGCGGAAAAAGCGGAAATCATCAAGCAGCTCTTGGCATTATCCGAACGCGAAAACAGGATATCGGAAACGGCATCCTCTGTCCGATTTCACATACCACTCGCCAGCCAGAGCGCGCGCCCTGGCAATGTTCCTCGAAAGTCGGTTGCGAAGACTTCCCAGCCGAGTCGTTCCAGCCAATGAACTGGAACCGCGGCATGGGACTCCACAGTCGGATACGTCATCGCCAGCAAGAAACCCACGAAAGTGGGAGCATGCGCGTTTCAAGAAAGGCTGAAAATTCAAAGGCTCTGACATTGGTTATGCTCTGCACAGTGCGAGAATGAAGAACCAACCTCACGGAGATCGTCTGCGTGTTGTCCTGGTGGCGACGCGCAACCCGCTCAATATCGGCGCGGCCGCTCGCGCTATGAGCAACTTCGGTTTCTCGCGTCTACGGGTGGTGAACCCGTACGAAGTAGCATTTCGCGAAGCGCGTTCCGCCGTCGGGGCTTCGGCGGTGCTCGCCAGCGCGGAACAGTACAAGAACGTGAGCGAAGCCGTAGCCGACTGCACACTGGTAGTGGGCACGACGGCGCTTGGTCACCGAGAATTGCAGCATTCCCTCAGACGACTGGAATACGGTGCCAGACTCATTCGGAAGCGTCTCGCCTCGAGCCGTGTCGCGCTTTTGTTCGGCTCAGAGAAGGTGGGCCTATCGAATGAAGATCTCAGTCACTGCCACTGGCTGATGCGCATTCCGACACGCCAAGAACATATTTCGATGAATCTGGGCCAGGCGGTGGCGGTTTGCCTCTACGAACTGGTGCGCGATGCCAAGCTCGCGCATCAAGTGGTGAAACAGGAGCCGGCAACTGGGCGCGAGGTTGAGCGAATCACAGGCGTGCTCCTCGAGGCTTTGCACCGCAGTGGCTACTTCAGCCCAGGCTCTTCCGCTTCGGGGGAAGCAAAAGTGCGCCGCCTGGTCCGCCGGCTCAACCTGCCCGCCCGCGATTCTGAGGTGTGGCTCGGCATTCTGCGACAGATTGTGTGGAAGTGCGGTCAGGGCACTTAAGTGAAAGGGCCCCAGGTGGTGCCGGTGAATCCAGCGGTGGTCAAGAAGGACTTCGTCGACGACGGTGGCGCTCCTCTCGGTATTGACCCAGAGCAGTCGTGCGCGATTGTCGGAGCGGATGAGTTTGGCTCAAGTCGCCAAGACACGGCTGCTCGCGCGACTGTTTGCCAGCTGGTGAAGGAACTCTGGCAGGATCGCGTGCAACCTTTTCCTCGACTCCGCGAACCCGGATGACGCGGTGTTATCCTAGCCAATTAACGCCATCGTGAGGCTGCAACTTATGTCCAGTCCAGGCAGTCCGGAATCCCAAACTACCAACGAACCTAAACAGTCGTTCAAGGACATTCTTTCCCAATTCGAGCAGAGCAAATCGCGCCAGCCGGAGGCGGGAAAAGGCCGTGAAGGCACGGTGATTGCCGTCACCGTCGATTCGGTTCTCGTCGACATCGGTTTCAAGACCGAAGGGGTCCTGCCGCTGGCAGCATTCCAGAGTACCGGCGAAACAGTGAAGGCCGGCGACAAGCTAGTGGTCTCGATTAAGGGTCGTGATCCAGAGGGCTACTACGAACTCACCCGCGGCAAAATCGAGCGGCCGAAAGATTGGGTGTCGCTGGAGAAGGCGTTTGCCGAGAAGACGACAATCGTGGGCACGGTGACGGGCGTGGTCAAAGGTGGCCTGAGCGTGGATGTGGGAGTGCGGGCGTTCATGCCTGCTTCGCGCAGCGGGGCGCGCGACGCAGCCGAGATGGAGAAGCTGGTAGAGCAGGAGATCAGGTGCCGGATTACCAAGCTTGACGTCGCCGAGGAAGACGTGGTCGTAGACCGCCGCGTAGTTGCCGAGGAGGAAGAGCGCACGGTGAAAGACCGCCGTTACTCGGAGGTCAAGGAGGGCGCGACGGTGCGCGGCACAGTTCGCAGCCTGACCGATTACGGTGCTTTCATCGATATGGGCGGTGTGGATGCGCTGTTGCATGTCAGCGACATCTCCAGAAGCCGGGTC
Organism: uncultured Acidobacteriota bacterium; assembly: GCA_963759395.1. Taxonomy (GTDB): domain Bacteria; phylum Acidobacteriota; class Terriglobia; order Terriglobales; family Acidobacteriaceae; genus CAVWZH01. The sequence continues at coordinate 527,197 of CAVWZH010000013.1, forward strand.
AGCAAGCCAGCAGACGTGCTTTCGGTGGGGCAAGAGGTGGAAGTCAGAGTTCTAAAGATTGATTCCGAGAAACGGCGCATTTCTGTCGGTATGAAGCAGCTTGAGCCGGATCCGTGGGATTCGGTGGCGATAAAGTACAAGGCCGGCGAGCGGGCTCGCGGCACGGTGACGCGCGTTGTCGATTTCGGTGCGTTTGTAGAACTCGAGCCTGGAATTGAGGGTCTGATCCACATCTCGGAGATGTCTTGGGCAAAGAAGGTAAGGACGCCTAGAGACGTGGTTAAGCCGGGCGAGACCGTGGAAGCCGTGATTCTGGGCGTGAGTGCGGGTGAGCGCCGTATCTCCTTGGGCCTAAAGCAGGCGCTGGGCGACCCATGGGCAGACGCCGCAAAGAGGTTTGCGGCGGGCTCAGTGATCGAAGGGTCGGTCACGAGCCTGACTAAGTTCGGCGCCTTTGTCCAGGTTTCCGAAGGTGTCGAGGGCATGATTCATATCAGTGACATAACCGCTGAGAAGCGCATCAATCACCCGCAAGACATGTTGAAAGTCGGGCAATCGGTGAAGGCGCAGGTGCTCGAAGTCGATGCCGAAAGGCGGCGACTGAAGCTCGGCATGAAGCAACTGGTTCCGACCAGCATCCAGGAGTACATCGCAGAACGCCAGGAGGGCGATGTCATCTCCGGCCGCGTGATCGAGATTTTGCATGGACTAGCGCGTGTGGAACTGGGCGAAGGCATCCAGGGCATGTGCCGAATCCCAGTGGAGGCGACTGCGGAGAGGTCGGGAAAAGAGACGCAGGCCGGATCGAAGCTCGATTTGTCATCGCTGAGTTCTATGCTGCAAGCGCGCTGGAAGGGCGGCGCGGCTGGAGATCCGTCCAAGCCTGAAGATGTCCGACCTGGACAGGTCCGCAGTTTTCGCGTTGCCAAGCTGGATCCGGATACCAAGAAGATTGAGTTGGAGTTGGCGTAGGAAGGTCAATCCCGGCTTCCCACGAAATATTCGCAGAAAGACTCCAGAAGTTCCTATGCTGGTTTCGCTGGAAAGTCCGCGCGGGACATGTATAGAAGATACGAGCGGCAAGACTAGTAAGCCACATCTTCAAAGCGCCGCACTATGGCCAGGATTTCCGGTTCCTACAGAATGCAGTTGGATTCTTTGGCAGCCAGCAGCACGGCCTGTGTGAGCTCTTGGCTTGCCACGATTCCCCGCTGTGATAGATAGCTGTGAAAGATAGACGATAACGTTCGAACTGCGGGCTTCCTGCGCAAGATCAAGTACTCCGGTTTCCACGGGACGAAACAGCCTGTCCGCAGGGCCGAGATCAGGACCGGTAACGGCCAAATCGTGTCAGCCGAGGAATCAGGATCAAAATCAGCCCGTAGAACAAAAGCGATGCCACCAGGGACGCAGCGTTGCCGAAACGCAGGTCCTCGAACAGGAGCTTGAGCGCGCCAAATGCTATGGCTGCATATGCAACCCACATGAGTTCCGCGCGTTTCAAACGCGAACCGCTGAAGGCGAGGATGAGAGCGATCGAGCAAGTCATCACAGTTCGGACAACCGAGAGACGCGAAGCATTCAGCATGCCACTCGTCGAACCTAGCCGCACGCTCACCATGACTGCCAACGCCGCCGCCACACCCGCCACCAGCACGCATGGGACGATCCAGAGCAGCCGCGGTTTCCATTGATCGGTCGAAGCACGCCATCCGATTGCGTAGCACAGACCAGCGGAGACTGCGACCACCCATGCACCCGCACCCATGGAGGATGGTACGGTTCCAGCCAGAGCGTTCCCCGCGACATTCAGAAGGCCAGAGAGGATCGCCGCCGCAGCCAGATACAGGGACACGTGTATGCCAAGGCTGAGCTTGCCGGTGCGCGTGAACAGGAAAGCTGCGGTCACCGCAGCCAGGCACAAGAACGGTGCCTGGAGATTCTCTGAAAAAAGCAGCAAACTTCCCGCCAGCAGAAGTGCTACCGCGTAGGTCGCGCACACCCGGCGATTTCGATTTTGTTCGTCGCCTGTGAACCATGACAGCGCCCCCCAGTAGCAGACCACCGCAACCAGCAAGAAAAAGCCGCCCAGTGCCGCGGCAGAGCCAGAGCTGGCACGCAGCGTCCCAAAAGTCGCAAGCACAAACACAACGACTCCCTGCACGATTTCAAAGATGGTCAACCGGTGGCGCAAACCAAAGCCGCGCAGGCCAATGCTTCCAGCGTAGATCGCAAGTAGTGCCAAGGACAGCGCCATGATCATCGTTGCGCTTGTGGGCCGATATTCCGGCGGAACGCCCTCAGGTGACGTCATCACGTAGACGAGCAACCAAACGGCGAAATCCGCCGCAATCGCCGAGACCGCTCGCACACTAATCCGGTCTCCGAAGCAAACAGCCACTTCGGTAGCCAGGGCCACAGCCAGCAATCCAGCCGTAAGCGGCACAAGCTCGCGGGTTGCGATGATGAGCGCCAGGACTGTGCCCACCGCCGCCAGAGTCGCCACCCACGGAATCGTTTGGAGGCTTTGCTCCCAGGCCAGTCCCATTGCAAGTACAACGAATGCAACCAGCACCATCGCCGTAAAACCCGGCCGCAGGAACTGAAAACGTACAGTGGATTCCCAGAGCAGTGGTGAGAGGATTAGTGCCGCAGTGATTGCGTAAGTGACGCTGGCAAACTGATTCGCGGCGTGGGTCCTGAATGCCAAGACCAACCACATGCACGCGTACACGATGGCGACCACTAGCACGGGTAACTGCGGGACGGCTCCCGACTCCGCAACCGCTCGCAGCAGGTACGCTCCCGCAATTCCTAGAACCGCCTTACCGAACACCGGCAGCGCCCCGGCGGACACATTCTGCGCCGGGAAGGTCCGCCAAGTCTCGGGAAACTGCGATTTCTGCAGCCCGTTGCTCTCAGGTGTTGCAGAACCAGCAGTCGCATTCGCTGGCCGGCCCTCTAATGCGGAAATACGCCGTTCCAATTCCCGCACTCGTTCACTGAGTTGTTCCACATCCGATGCGACTCCGTCGAAAGCCTGGGCCATTCGCTTCTCCGCATCTGCTCGGACGGTAACGTGCGCGCCTAGTTGCTTGCGTGTGCCGGCCCCAAGGATCCATTTGTGCAAACCATCTGTGTCACTGAGCTCTAACTTTCTATCTTCTTGATGTACAACCGAAGCCCAGCCAACGCCATCCCGATGGCGATGAGGGAGATTCCGAGCCCGACACGGCGTTGGTTTCGCTCCACCATAGCTTTCTTCCCAGCTTGCAAGTTCTGACGGGCAATTTTCAGGCCGGCTTGAATGTCCTGATCAACCAAGTCCACACGAAAGCTGTGGATCGTGACTCGAGCCTTGGTCAGAGAATCTCGTGCCTGATCCTGTGCCAGCCGAGCCTCGCTCACCTCCATGCCAGAAGACTCGGCGACACCGAGAACCTGGTCTGCGCTTTTGATGTTCTCGTCCAATCGGCTCAAGCTGCTCTGTAATCCTGCCCTCGCCTGATCACAGGCGTCACCTGGGGTATGACACCGCATGCAAACTGCGTCTGGACCAGTGCCAAGCATCGCGTCCGTGGGATGGCTAATGCCATGGTTGCTGTGGCACACCACGCATCCCGGAAGGGAAGCCGCTTCAAAGGCCTTTTTATGCGAGCTTTTTTCGTACATCTGGGCTTGGAAAATGTGACAGTTCGAGCACACATTCTGAACCTTGTCCACTCCTGGCGGCGCGGCGCCGTGATTTCCATGACACGTGGTGCAGGTTGGCGCGCTCAGATCACCGCGCACGGTTAGCGCCTGGTGGTGCACACTCGTGCTGTACTTCGCAAACTGATCCGTGGGAATGGAATACCCTTTCATGTAATTCGCGTCGGAATGGCAGCGAGAGCACGTGTTCGCCACGTTAAGCGGGTTGACCGTAGAGCTTGGATCGCTGGGCGCCCGTAGATCGTGGACACTGTGACAATCCGTACACACTGCAACCTTCGTGTCTCCTGCCGTGAAGCGTTTGCCGTGCACACTGGTGCGGTACTGGTCCAGCTGGTCCGTGCGCAAGCTGGGATTGAATTGCCGAATATAGGCTGGATTCGAATGGCAAGTTCCGCACAACTGCGGGATCTGCTTGCGATCAATCTTGCCCTTCCAACCTGCCTTGCGGCTCATGGCGTTGTCTGGATCGTCGCTGGTGGGGTCGCCTCCGTGACAACTGGCGCAAGTCAAACCCATTTGTGCGTGGATGTCCTGGCTGAACTTCTCCTGGCTCACTCCCAGGGGATCAGGCAAGGCGGAGTGACAATCCAGACAGGAGTCCTTGGGTTGCCCATAAGCCGGGGACGCTGCAAGCAGGACCCAAGCGACCAGCGCGGCATATCGGACAGCGCTGAACGGCCGGAGCTCATTTCGCAAAATGGCCATAAATACTCATCCCTGCCACGTAGGCAAGAGCAAACACTGCAAGTCCAGTGATCCACGCTTTCATGCGGGAAGGTTGGTCACTCTCAAAAAAAGGCAGCAGAAGCCACAACAAGCCGATTAGGCCGAAAGTAACCACGCCCAGAACTTCCCCGTCGATGAACCACACTTTGGGCGGGATGAGCTTGAGCGTCTGGAACATGAAGAGGAAATACCATTCGGGCTTGATTCCCGCAGGCGCAGACACGAAAGGATCTGCCTTGACCCCGAGGTTCCAAGGGAAGAGTGCTGCCAATGCACCCAGTACTCCCAGGGCCACGTACCAAGCCATCAATTCCCGCAGCAAGAAGTTGGGAAAGAATTTCATTTCGCGCTTTGCAGACGGATTCGCAGTCCACTGCAGCTCCAGCTTCGGGGGAACGCTGATCCCAAGGTGCTGCACCAGCAACAAGTGCGCTAAGATCACCAAGGTTGCCAATCCGGGCAGTACGGCCACGTGGAACCCAAAAAAACGGCTTAGCGTGGCGCCAGTAACCTCTTCGCCACCGCGAAGAAAGATCATCAACGGCTTCCCAATGACTGGTACTTGAGCAGTAATCTCGGTGCCAACCTTGGTGGCGAAGAACGCCAAGGTGTTCCAGGGCAGCAGATACCCGCTAAACCCAAATCCCATGACCAGAAATAGCAGGATCACTCCGCTGACCCATGTAAGCTCGCGCGGCTTGCGGTACGCCTTGAGAAACAGCACGCTGAACATGTGCGCGAACGCGGTAAAGATCATCAAGTTGGCCGACCAGGAGTGGATGGAACGGATCAGCCAGCCAAACTGCACCTGAGTCATGATGTACTGCACGCTTTCGAAGGCCTCGTTAGCGCCTGGACGGTAATACAGGAGCAGCAAGATCCCAGTCAGCACCTGGATGACGAAGAGAAAAAGGGTGATGCCGCCGAGGAAATACCAGTATGAGAGTCTGTGGAGAGGAACAGTCTTCTTCCGTAACGGGGCGATCAAATCATCCCAGCCCAACCGCTGGTCCAGCCAGTCGCGCACGCTCCGTAGGAGACTCATCTCAAGCTTCCCTCCGGCGCCTGACGAATATCTCGTCCCCTCGCACCTGCACCTCAAAGCCTTCCAGCGGGCGCGGCGGAGGACCCGAAACATTTCGTCCGTTGAGGTCGTACTTACCGTTGTGGCAGGCGCACCAGACTTGACGCAAATCATCGCGGTACTGCACTGTGCAAGATAGATGGGTGCAGGTCGCCGACATCGCGCGGTACTCTCCGCTGGCGGTGCGGATCAGCAGACCGGGGCGATTACCGAACCGGAAGATCTTTCCACTGTTTGGCTTGAGCTCTCCCGCACGTCCGGCCACAACGGAATCGCTTCCGAGATCGGAAGCTTTCGGCGGAACCAGGTACCGCAAGACGGGGTAAACGAACGCAACCGCTGTCGCCAGAAACCCACTACCCAGCAGCACTTCGACGAATCTCCGGCGGGGCAGAGGGGTGGATAGCTGGTTGCTGGGGTTCATCGTGCCCTGATCACTGGGTGCCATAGCGCCTCGCTGATCTATTTACTTCTTTTTACTTCTTTTCACGCCCGCGGGCGTGAGCCACCGATAGCTGGCTTTGGTTCGCTGTCCGATTTCCCTAAACAACTTCGCATTCCTCGCACCATACCGCCTAATATGCTCTGTGCGCAAAATTTGTGATGTACTTCAATACCCGAGATTCTTCTCGGGAGCGATGATCGAACTCACGAGAAGATGTGATCGCGGTCACTCTCAAGGAGGACGATTCCCGGAGCATGACCGATTCACCGCGCGCTGTTGATTGGCCAGACCCGGGGCGGAGGTCCGTGCCCACAGCGAGCCTAAGTCATAGAAGTGGTGGTGCTTGGCATACCGGTTTGGGCGACCAAGCAACAACTCCCGGATTGTCGGCAACCTTTCCCTTGGGGATACTTCCTGCTTGCCCGTGATCCGGCCGCAATTCCCACTGGAGGCGTCGCTTCCTCAACTCCGCCTGCCGGTTCAGTATCACCGTGTATGGCTCCGGTCTATGGCTCTTGGGCGCTGCCACGAGAAGGCGTGACGCTGCTTTACTTGGCCATTTGCACCGGCCGTAAAATCGCGGGGAGAGCGAAGCGGACTTTCACGGTCTTGATTTCATATGGCTTAGCGCCCACACGGACAACGCCACCCCGGACCGGAAGTTGGCTGATTGCACGCTCCATCAGATCGGTATCCTGAGCGGTCAGGGCGCCCGGCGGAAGCTCGATCTCCACATTCGCATCCTTACCGGCCCATTCATAAAAGCGCAGGACCAGGCTGTCATCGTCTTCGGCCTTCTTGAAGGCGGTAAGAATGACGTTCTCCGGTTTCACCTCCACGAAAGCATGCTCCGGCGGCAGGCTGCCATGGTGGCTCTCGGTTTGCATCGACAGCAGCCTGTAATTCAGGTCGTATCCCTGCCGGACCGTCAGCGCTTCACGCCAAGTTCCGGCGTGCGGATACAGAGAATAAGTAAATTCATGATGTCCCTCATCGGCGTGCGGATCAGGCCACACGGGCGAACGCAGCAGAGAAAGTCGCAGCACATTGCCCTTGGCGTCGTAGCCATACTTGCAATTGTTAAGCAGACTGACCCCATGCTTCTCGTCGGAGATATCGGCCCAGCGAATTGCAGGAACCTCGAACTGCGCCTTCTCCGCGGGCGTGTTGCGGGTTGTCGGCCGTTCAACTGAGCCGTAGGGAATCTCAAAAGTTGCCTTCTGGCTGTGGACGCTGACCGGCAAAGCGACTTTCAGCAGGATGTGCTTCTCGTGCCACTCCACTTGCATGTTGACGTCCACACGCGGGGTGGAAGGATACAGCGTCACATCCTGGACAAAGGTGGAGTTCTGGAAATGCTGCTTGATACGAACGACGGCGCGCAGGGGGCCATTCTCAAGTAACGTAACTTCGTCCGCCTGGTTGAGGTCCCAGTGTTGCTTCTCAAAATCGGCGTCAATATTCCAGGCGTCCCATTGCTTAGGCTTATCGACAAAGGTCTGTAGCAGGTTGCCACAGATGGTGCCGGTCGGGCCGCCGGTATCCGTTTCCGAGGGCGCGAGGGCTTCGTGGCCATCGCGCTTGTCGAATAAACTGGTCATGCATCCTGTGTGTGGATCGATCTTCACGCGTACGAACTCGTTCTCCAGCGTGTCGGCGGTTGCCTTGAGAGACGAATGTACTGGAGTGGCTTCGGCGACGCCGCGGACGAAATACGTCTTGTAGCCCAGCGACGGAGTGCTGGCGAGAAGAAGGAAGCGCGCGCGGTGCGTCTGCGAATCAATGCTGAGCAACTGCGACTCTGCCGGCTTACCTGACGCGTCGCTCACGGAGATTTGCGGCGCGAAATCGGGAAGTTGCACCTCGACTTCAACTACTTCCGTTCGCGGCCAGGACAGCGAGTTGACTACGAGCACGGGCACACCCTCGCCCTGGGTGTTGATGTGGGCTGCGATTTCCTTCAGGGAGGCCTGGATCACTTCTCCTCCCGCGCGGCGAACGTCGCGCAAGTTACGGCGAGCCTCCAGATAGTTCACGCCAATGCCCGAGCCCGGCATGATGTCGTGGAAATCATCGAACAGCAGTCGCTTCCAGGCGCGATTCAACTCCTCCTGGGGATAAAACTTGCCATCGAGCAGTGCCAGAGAGGCGAACTTCTCCGCGTTCAACATGGTTTCTTCACTACGCCGAATACGCCGTTTGGTTTCGGCCTGGGTGGTGAATACGCCCCGATGATATTGAAAGTAGAGTTCGCCGTTCCAGACCGGTACATTCAGGCTGGGCAGCTTTTTGTCGAGCTCGTCAAAAAAACCGGCAGCCGTGCCCAATTCAAATCGTGGATACACAGTATTGGGGGACATCAGCGTCCTCGCATTGTCCAGCATTTGGCGAGTCGGTCCGCCGCCGTGATCCCCGACGCCGTAGAGGTGCATCATTTCCGGCGTATCACTGAGTTTTGGACCATAGATAGAAGGACCCCAGACTGAAAGATCTTTGGCCATGCCTGGCCCGTCGAGACCGCCCGCGTAGTCATGCGGAAAGTAAGTCAGCAGGCGGCTGCCATCGGGCGCCTGCCACCAGAAAAGTTTGTAGGGGAAAGTTGTGAATTCGTGCGCCCAGAGCAGCTTTTGGGTGACAAAGTAATCCATGCCTGACTTTTTGTAGATTTGAGGTAGTTGCCAGTTATAGCCGAACGAGTCTGGATTCCAACCGATCTTCACGTCGACGCCGAACCGACTCTGGAAGTAGCGCTTGCCCACAAGGATCTGGCGGGTAAGCGATTCTCCATCAGGCATATTCAAGTCGGGCTCCACCCACATTCCGCCGATGACTTCCCATCGTCCTTCCTGGACGCGGGCCTCGACCTGCTTGAACATGTCCGGATACTTCTCTTCTATCCACTCGTATGCGCGGGCCGACGACATGGTGAACTTGAAGTCGGGATACTCGCGCATAAGGTCCAGCACGCTCTGGAATGTGTTGCGAACTACTTCCACAGTTTCAGTCCAGGGCCAGAGCCAGGCCATATCAATATGCGAGTTGCCAACCGCATGAATCTTGAATTGCTGCAACCACGGCTTGAGCAGTTCGAGCTTCGACTGAGCTTCGTGCAGAGAATGATCGAAAGCCGCCTGGTCGCCGCGATCGAGCGCTGAGAGATCAATGGCCTTGACCGCGGCATCGAGTTGCACCTGCCGTTCGGCTTTGCCATCTTCATACGCCGCAATCAGGGGCTCCGCGGAGAGGATTTCCATGCGGAGACCGGAAGGATCCGGCCGGTTCGATGGAGGCGCCAGGGTCAAGGTACTTTCGAAGATGCCCGTCTGTCCGGTCGCACAGTTGATGCGCACCGCCACCAGGAACTTCTGGCCAGGTTGGGCATTCTGAGTAAGCGGGATCGGCTGCTGCATGTCCTCATCGCCACGATAGACAATCCCTCCGTTAGAAAAGATCGTAAGCTCGAGTGAGTCCCGGCTGCGGATCACCAGATTCAGCGCAACGCGCGATCCCCGGATCGAGTAGCCGTTGATCTTGTCGGGTATTTCGATCCAGCGGCGCAGGACACGAGGGCCCGTCTCCCACTCTTCATGCACTTTGACCGTCGGCCAATCTGCATCATTCAGATTGGGATCTTCTGGGTGAGGTAGGTCGGCGTGAAAGCGCCATTCCGGGAGCTCTATTGCAGTCAGCGACTGGAGACGGTCAAGCGTCGGCTTATAAGGATCAGCCGGCGGTTTCGGTTGTGTTTCCTGGGTGAAGCCGGGAAGGATGAGACAACAACATAAGAACAAGGAGACTACAAGCAGTCGCTTCATGAACCCTCACCTGCTGCTTCTCGGGAGATTGGCCGACAACAGTTTAGAGCGCCAATGTCGCTTCCCGCGGATACTACGACGCCAGCGCTGGAATGATACATTGATGACATCCCCATCCTGAAGGAAGCCCCGTCGAGTATTCTCTTCAACCTCCGCGGTGTGATTTCTAGCGATGATGCTGGTTCTGATGGCATTCCGCGCAGAGCGTGATCAGGTTGGCATCCTCATCCGAGCCCTGCTGACTGCGCAGTTGCAGGTGGTGGACCTGTAGACCAACGGCACTGGCCGTGTGGATTAAGGTTCCTCCTCCTGGGGGTCGGGAGCTGTGCGAACCTTCCGCTGTGCGGTCACTCCCAAAGGTATGTTGGCATCCCCTGATCTGGATTCTCGGGTTCGTTTTGTAATTTTATGTTTTTTTCTCCGCACCTCGGATCTGTTAGCGCCAGAGTCGCAAACGGAAAGCGGCTCCGGCGGCATTTTGGCCTGTTTCATCGCCAGAAGTGTGCCAAGGTCGCGATGCATGCGGCGATCGTACGTGGTTTCTGCCCTCAAGAACCGCTCAAATGAATTATCGGGAGGCAGGATGGCTGCCGCCATCCGAGTTTCGCCTTCCAACTTCTCAGCACTTTCCAAAAGTTGTCTTCTGTAGATCAGCGACTGAGTGGCGTCTCGAATCAGCAGGGTTAGCATTGTTGTAAGTGAGGACTTCGGATCTGCATCGAGAATCTCCCACAACTTTCTATTCTTCTTTCTTGATCGGCGTTCCTTTTCCTGTTCCTTCAATTCTTCCGCGCACGCTTCCTTCCTAATCGGCGCCTCGGTTTCCGGCTTTTCGCCTGTCGTCTGCTTCTGCTTTGACTTCTCCTCTGCTTCCCGCTTTGCTTCCCTCTTATTGAGCTCATTCTGACTGAGACATAGTGTTGCCTGCTCATTTCCAAACCCGCAACAAGCCGAAATCAGCAATTCTGAATGCGCCGAGAGTTGTCCTCGGGATGCAGCTTCCTCTTCGATCTGCTTCATCTCGCCAATTAAGTACGCGAGGCCGAATGAAGTCGAAGCTAAGCGTTTTCGCGTCTCCTCCAGTTCCGCGAGAATTTCGCGCTTATCCAGCGGAGGGTTGGTCTTTCCCGCAGCTTTAAGGTTGTCCACAAGAAAGTTGAACTTAGCTTTCAGGGATTCCAATTCCTCGAGACGATCAGCCATGTCACGTGTCCAGAAGGGTTGGAGACGATTCTTCAGCTCTGCGGATGCCGCGCGGCGTACTCTTTCCCGCCACCACTCGTTGTAAACGTAATCTTTGCTAAGGCTTTCTTCTATGATGTTCTCGGGTCCGAAGAAATCCGAAACCTCGTTCTCTCTATTGTCGAGCACCTCCTGCCGTTCCCCTAAACTTTCAATGACGAGGTCTTTCGAGTACAGTCCGTCCTTCCGGGCATTGAACTGTACCTTTTCTTTGCCCTCAGCCGATTTCGGCCCGTGGGACGTGGAACCATTTGCCCGACTCGCTTCACTCTGCTTCGCTGTATTCTTGCGCATACGATGCGTCTCCTGAGATTGCGCCGCAGCCGGGGCAGCATGAACACGGACCGCATGTTCCGCTTATGCCATGGATCTGCCCTTGGCTGGAGCTAAATTGGAACCACGTTGGAGACAATACGCAAAGGATGGATACTGATCTGCACCAGCCTACAAAAACGGAGCCCAATGCCACAAGACACGGAAGTACACCCCCGGGATCATTGCGCTCGGTTGATTGGCACAGCCTTGAGGTCGTCTGACTGCTCGGCCAGATGGGGCCAACTGCAACTTACCAAAAAACGCCTCCCAGTTTGGCACCCCATCTTATACATGGGACCCGGAGATGCCGTTGCGTGAGTTGCGCGACTACGGCGCGCGGTTATTCTGCTGCGCCGCATCCAAAATCTGGCTTCCCATGATGGCGGCGAGTGCCCGGCCAGCCGTCCTCTAAACTCGAGGCCCGGCGCCGCGGTGGTGAATTACCAGCACCTTGCGCCACCGCGGGCACGGGCAAGTTGGTCTCCCGGGCTTCCCGGCTGCTTCCTGGGGTGTGCCTCATTCACATTCAATGCACGTTCGTCCAGCAGAGCGTCGTTGAGGACAAGTTTACCGCAGCGAGCACCGAAACACTTCACTGTAACTATTGCGCGACGGTGAGAGTGACTGTGGTCTTATGCGTTTTGCCTCCGCCTGTGCCCGTTATGGTGATGGTGTGGGCTCCGACTCTGGCACCGTTGCCCACGATGACCGTCATAGTCGATGTTCCTGAGCCGGGCGCCCCTATGGGGTTAGGACTGAAGGTCACTTTTTGGGCGCTTCCCTGTCCGGAAGCTGACAAGGTCATCGTCGAGTCGAAGCCGTGCAGTGAAGCCGTGGTGATCGTGGAGGTGCCGCTCTTGCCTTTGGCAACTGTAATCCCGGTGGGCGACGCAGTGATGGTAAAGTCAGCGTTCGCCGCTGCAGTCACGGTCAGGGTGGCCGTGGACGTGTGCGTAATGCCTCCGCCCGTGCCGGTGATGGTGATCGTGTACGTGCCGGTCTTGGTTGTCGAGGCCACCGCCATGGTCATGGTCGAGCTGCCGGAACCCGGCGCGGCGATGGGCGTGGGGTTGAAAGTCACGGTCACGCCTGTCGGCTGGCCAGTCGCCGACAAGTCAATAGCCGAGTCAAAGCCGTCCGAGACGGCGGTCGTGATCGTCGATGTGCCCTTGCTACCCTGTACCACCGAGACCGAAGTGGGCGAGGCAGAAATGGTGAAGTTAGGAGAGGACAACGTTCCGGCAAGGGCGTTGATCAGGCCAGTCCCGTTCGGACTGCCCCAGCCGGTCGCCAAATCGTAGCCGGTTACTGCCGAATAGCCGTTACTGCCGCTGGTGATGTCGTGGAAATCGGTCGTTGTAGCTCGGCCCCAAACCGATCGTGTAGAGGCTTGGGTTGATGAAGCCGAGCGTCGGATTGCCGTTGGCGACCGCCTGTTGATTGGCGAGAGCCAGGTAGCCGGCCCACATGGGTGCCGCAAAGCTGGTCCCGCCGTAATAGTTGGCTGTGCAGCCACTTTGGTCGGCACAGACGTAAAAAGTAAAATTGGCATTGGCCGAAACGTCCGGACCGTTGCGATAGGTTTGTGGAACACGTTGGAGCAGCTGTTGGCCGTGGTCGTCTGCCAGGAGGGAATCGCGAACCTGTCCGGCGAAATGCCGCCGCCACCGTCGACCCAAGTGGTTTCCGAAGCCCAAGGGCCGCCTGCGCTGTTGTGTCTGTAAGTCCGTTCCGCCGACCGCCGTAAGATACGCATCGTCTGCCGGGTAAATGGTGGACGACGAGTTCCATCGACCACTGTCGCCGGCGGCTTGAAACAAGTTCTGACCCTGCGCCGCGAACTCCTGGAAGTACGGGTTGTCGGTGCTGGGGTCGGCCGGACTCCACGTCCACGAAGAGCTCAGCTGCGCGTTCAACGGATTGGCAGTAGCCATGGCGTTAAAAATCGCGGAATCGCTCGATCCCACATACACTACCAGGCTCGACATGCCCGGGGCCATGCCAAGCGCCTGAGTCATATCGAGAGTCTGTTCGGTGTCGTCGCAGCCTCTGGAATGCGAAACAACCTGTGCTGGTCCCGTCCGTAGACAAGAGAGTGATCGGGACATTGTTGGTCTGCCCCACGTTCGTGTAGTAAGTGTTCAGGTCGGCCAAATCGGTGCCGTAATACTCCAACAACCCGAGCGATCTGGCCGCTGCCGGTCAGAGCGATCCGCCGTAGTAGGCCGCCCGCATATCGCTGCCGCAGAAAAGAGGCACTTGGGCCGGAGCCAGTAGTCGCATTGGACTTCACTTGCGCATTATTACGGTGCTGCACAAGGGGACGGGGAATCGAATAGTTGTCCAGCCCAGAGACGTGCCAGAGCTGGAATCGGCAGGTCCACGGTGGGTTCGCGGTCCGGTGCGTAGAAGGTGCGATTTTCGGTGGGGTGCTGGTAAGCGCCCATAGTCACATGGAAGGCTTTCTCAATGCTGGCGACCGACGCCTTGACATCCACGTTCATGCGATTGCGGGAAGTACCAACCACGGCCAAGCCGTTGGCTTCCGCGAAACTGAATCACGGCATCATAGTCTTCCTGGGTGGGACCAAATCGCGCGGTGAATTCTTCGACGGTGAGGAAGTGCCGGTAGGAGGGGCTGGAAGGATCGTAGAGTTCTTGGAGAAAGTTTTCGAGCTCGGGTTGATGACGCAGTGGAAGAACGAGGACAAGGCGCATGACCTGCGTGGCGGGGAGGCGCCCGAGGGACTGCGCTTGCCCATTGAGGGTTGCTTCGCGCACATGACGCGTTCCCAAAGATTGCGGCTGCGCCTGACAAACGAGAGCCGCGACCAGTATCATCGCGATGAGCATGAGTGAGAGTGCACCGAACTTTCGCATCATGGATTTCTCCCTTTGGCTGGCAACGTCCTCAACATATTGCTGGGTCGAAGGATCGAACCCGAACCCAGGATTCGATATTGACTAGCTCTTGGAAACAGCATCGGACGAAAACATCCTGCTCCAGATGCGTTCTCGAGCTCAAGACACGGAAGTACATGTCAAAGCTGGTGGCGTTCGACCGCACCACGACCCATAGGGACACGTGTCCAAAGGGTCAATCGGGCCTAGCTTGCCCGCAGGGTTCCCGAACGCGGGTTTCTGGTCTGGGTGGAGTGTGTCCCAGACCGCCGAAAGGCGCATAAGCTGTTTTACCTTCCTCGCTTTTGAGCCTAACCCGCTCTCCGGTCGATCCATTACCGGCCGTTCTTTATCTTGTTCTCGATTTTCGTCACTTCGGAGGTGGACCTCAATTGATGAGGTGGGGAGCAATGATGTTAAGAAATTCCCGAGAGTTAATGATCTTGGTGTTCTTCCAGAACTTCGGGAAATGGCGTTCGTTGCCCGTGACCAGGTAATCGGCTCGAGCCGCATCCGCACATTCAACAAAGATATTGTCGGCGGGATCGATAGTGACTGGAGATAAGCGTGTTGGAACGACAACCCGCGTATGATTCCTAATCAACTGAAGCAGTTGTTGACGAAGATTCCTGCGAATCTTCAGCTCCGGCCGCGCTAGGACTGCAGCGTATTCGGAGAGAATGGCATCCGATACATACCAGAGGGATGGCTTGGTAAGTGCGAGCAATACTACCGTCCGTTGCAGCCCCTCCGCTTTGAGCGCTGCAGAGACGACCACATTGGTATCAACAACAAGCCGAAGCGGGATCATCGGCTCTTTGATCTGCGAGAGGCCCTGACGATCCGGTCGATCTGCCTTGAGCTGAGCTTATTCGTGCCTTTTTGTTTGGATTCCTTCCCAATAATTCGAAGAACCTCCGGTTCGGGAACCGCTAGGCGGACATAGTCCTTGATGCTGAGTAATACCGCGCGAGGACGGCCCCGCTTCTCAATGACCAGTGATCTGCCTTCATCCTCGACACGGCGAAGGAGTTTGCCGAAATTGGCCCGGGCGTCTAGCGCGCTAACAACGATGCTGTCATCCATGAACTCTCCAGTTAAATTCCTTAAACTGTACAGTTCATCCAAGGTTGCTGTCAACAAGATAGGGCCTGCGATGCGAACGTGTTACCGACGAGAAATGGACAGTGACTGGGATGCCCTGCAGCTCAGAATAGGACGTTTGTGTCATTATTCTTGGCTAATTCTCACTATGGCGGACGTGTAGTTGTTCATGGCAGCTGGTTTCTGAATGCAGGTCAACAAGTAGAGGGCACAGTCAGGATAACACTCGCACGGCGAGTCGTTTACCGCCTCAGACACGACCTTGAGAACCCTGCTCCGCCGGTTTGACTCCACCCCCAACTTTTCTGCGACCAGAGGATAGAGCATTCGGCGGACGCGTGGGATCGCTACGACTCCTCTTCACCCTCCGCGGCGTAATTCTAGCGATGGTGATGCTGGTTCTCATGGCATCCCGCGCACAGCGTAATCAGATTCGATTCCTCATCTGAGCCCTGCTGACTGCGCAGTTGCTGAAGGTGGACCTGCAGATTGTTTCCTGAGCCACAGACTTGACAGCTCCGGTTGTCCCGGTGCAGGACCTGAAAGGCGCAGAAGCCATCGCTCCCCTGAGCGCGGTTGCAGCTAGAACCTTGGGTCTTCCGGCTGCTTCATTGCTCTGCTTTCTCAGAGTTTTTCGCGCTTGCAGATCCCGTTGGTGTCAGCGTTTGCGTCCGATTTCGGCTCAAACGCATCTTAGACTCCGATCTCTGGTATTGCCGTTGATTCGCGCTAGCCGAGCTATTTCTAGGCGGCCTTAGCATCCGCTTTCCTTGTTTGGAAGGTAGGAATGTCCTTCTTGAGCAGCACGCTTCCTCTCAGGGATGCGCCCTCTTCGATAGCAGAAAAGGAAGCTCAATGAATCCGAAGGTCGCCCTGGAGGGAATGCTAGTGCTTTCTGTGTTGATCCCGGATTTGTTGCCCGGGCAGGACACAAGCGCGATTCTTTTGAGCACCGTGACGGATCCTTCGGGTAAGACGGTGCCCAGCGCGAAAGTCTCCGTTAAGAATCTGACAACCGGTCAGGCTACGGAAACCCAAACAGACTCGGGTCGAGTTTACAACGTGGCAAACCTCATACCAGGAGCCTACGAAGTTTCCGTTTCGGAAGCGTTAGGCTCACATTTCTTGTACCGACCCCATCCACGTGGAGAAGTTCGATTGCGTGCGCCACAGCCGCAGATGCCTCGGCAAACTTCCCCATTGGTTGGTTACAGTTCGCGATGTTGTTGAGGGCTATTGCAATTGCGGGAGGCGGGCATGCCCGGAGACTGTTCTCTTATGTTCTGGACTTTTTCAAAGTATGCTCTGAGCGAGGTCGCTACGACGAGGCGTGGAGTTTGCCGAGCGCAGTTCGCCCGGTGTGGCCGCGCAGGCGACTCGCCCGCGAATTCTAGAAAAAATTGCCCGGGAAAAGTCCGCGCTACTTCAGCCCTTCCACCAAATACAAATCCGAGAGTGTGCGGCCATACTCATATACGTATGTCTTCGCATCCGGTGTGAGCAGAATTGGACCGATGTCTGTGATTCCTGCGCTATCCAACGGCATCAACTCCCGCCATGGTTGCATCTTCCCAGTGGCGATATCGAGGCGATTCACCCGAGCCGGCAACTCCCCGGCGCGGTAGGTGAAAAGTGACCTGCCGTCCGCCGTCCACGCGATCGGCACATCCCCCTTGGGGCGGTTAAAGGAAGCGTCGTACCCGCAGTGAATCAGCCAAAACCGGAACACGTGTGCTCCGATTGCGGTGTCAAGATTTCAAGTGGAATAAAGCTCTGCTCGAATTGTGCGAAGCAGGCGACGCATAAGAACTTTCGCATTGGTCGCAAGAGCGGACGGCGACCGGAATCCCTGGCGAAGCGCTCAGCCACGCAACGGCGGCATAAGCAGGCCATTCAAAATTGGCAACCTTTAGACCTGCCCGAATGGCTCACCCGCGACGTGTACGTGAAACAAGTTCAGCCAGCACTCGTTGGTGTCACGAAGTCCCGAATACGTTCGACACTTGGGGTGAGCGAGCCGTACTCTTCAGATATCCGAGCAGGCAAGCGCGTTCCGCACCCACGGCACTGGCAGGCTCTTGCGCAACTGGTTGGCGTTTCTACAGATGCGCACAGCCGGTGTAGGAGCTTAGCGGTGGCATCCCCGAGGTGGAGCTAAGTCCGATGGGGTCCTCGTTTGTGCCCAATGTTCTAATCCGTTGACGTTCCAGCTTCGAGGGGCCTAACATTCCTGCTCAATGGCCTCTTCTCACCCACTTCCGGGCCAGACCCCCAGCTTCCGGCCCCTACTTTTGGTTTTTCTGGCCCTCCTGCTTGTGATGCCCATCTCAAGTGTGTTGATCGCGCAGAACCACGACCTCTGGCGGGCTGACAGGCGTCGTAACCGATCCGAGCAATGCGGTCGTGCCCAATGCGGAGGTCGAGATCAAGGACAACGCCAAGGGGACGACTCAATCAACGAAAACCGATCGAGGAGGGAGTGTACCGATTCTTCTTCCTCGCGCCCGCGAGATACACGCTGACGGTGACGCATGACGGCTTTCGAAGAGAGAGCCGGACGGTGAATGTTCTGCTGGGGCCTCCGGTCACAGTGAACGTCACGCTTGAAGTTGCGGAAGGACGCACCACGCGTGAACGGTGACGGCGAGAGGCGCCACTCATCCAGGCAGAGAATGGCGACGTCTCCACCACCATCAGCCAGAAGCAGGTCGCCGAGGTCCCTAATCCCGGCGATGATATCACTTATATCCGCCCAGATCGCCCCCGGCGTGATCATGAACACCGACATCTCGGGCCTTGCAAATTTCTCGAGTTCTGGGGATGCCGGGCACTTCCAATATTTTTACAGTGGACGGGATGAGCGAAAACGACAACGGCCTGAACATCAACCTGGCCGGTTCTCTCAATATGCTCTTGGGCCAGAACCAAATTCAGGAAGCGACCGTAGTGACCACTGGTTACTCCGGTCAGTTCGGCGGCGCTGCGGGCGCAAATATGAATTACATCACCAAGTCGGGAGGCAAACAGATTTCACGGCAATGCGCAGTACTATTGGAACGGACGCGTGTTCAACGCCAACGACTGGTTCAATAACGCCCAGGGTAAAGCAGCGCCCTTTCGATATCGCCAATCAATGGGCAGGTTCTTTCGGCGGTCCGATCAGGAAGGACAAGTTATTTTTCTTCTTCGATACCGAAGGAACTGCGGCTGACACTTTCCCAAACTTTCTTCGTTAACATTCCGAGCCCGGAGTTTGAGGCCGCGACGATCGCAAATATCGACTCGATGTTTGGCCCGACTTCCGCGTCGGACGCGTTTTACAAGAGAATCTTCAATCTCTACAACGCTGCACCGGGAGCGAGTTCCGCTGCGCCTGGCAGCTTCACGGAAACCTCGGCTGCAAGGGGTTTGTCGATCCGAACATCCCACGGGCCTGGGCACGACAACGTACCCTGTGCCCTGAATTTCTTTACGACTCGCAGCCAGCCGTTAAGCGACACCCTCACGACTGGCCGTGTCGATTGGAACGTCGGCATCAATGACCGCGCCTTTCTGCGAGTGCAACACGAGGCGGGCACAGCGCGATCTACGCCGATCCCATCAGTCCGCTGTTCAACGCCTATGCACGAGCAATGGTGGCAAGGCCAACTCAACGAGACTCACACGTTTGGTTCATCTGCGGCCAGCCAATTCCTTTTCGCGGGTTCTTATCTGCGCCCGATCTTTCAAGTACAGAATCCCTCCGCAGACGCTCGCTGCGTTCCCGACAAACTTGAACTTTACGCTTCGAGCACATTCACCGGCCTTGGTGGCGTCAACAATTTGGCGTTTCCTGGCGGCAGGCACCACTACCCAGTATCAAGTTTCTGAAGACATCGTGAAAACCTGGGGCAAGCAGAAGTTTGGGTTCGGTGCGAGTTTCGAAAGAATCTACTGGACCAGCATTACCTCGCCTAACCTCATAGGAACCTAGCTCCGCAAACGCTCGATGCTTTTTACCAGGGTGGCTTCGATCTCGCATCCCGAACACTGATTTCACGCAACTCAGTCAATCCTTCGCCTCGCAAGACCTCCCAGCGTTTTCTTTCTACGATCTCGGACTCTACGGCCAGGACGAGTGGCATGCACGGCCGAACCTCACGCTCACGCTCGCTCTTCGGGCGGAACATCAGTCCAATCCCGTGTGCAAAGACGGCTGTTTTGCCCGGCTGGCCGGACCATTTGAGTCGGTCAGTCACGACCCCGACCAGCCATACAATCAAGCGATCCTCGTCAACCAGAAGCAGGCGTTCGAGGGTACGGACACATTCTGTGGTCGCCGCGATTCAGCTTTGCCTGGCAGCCTTTTGGCGTTTCGCACAACACTGGTCGTGCGCGGTGGAATCGGCGTCTTTTATGACCCCGTTCCTGGCAACCTGCGACCACACTGTTCTAGCTAACCCGCCGCTCTATCAACTCGTACACAGTCTTCGGAGACAACCTGCACCCGGTGAGAACAACGAACCTGTTTCAACATGCGGCCGCGTCCAATGCGGCATTTGTAGACGGCTTCGCTGCCGGCCAGACCCTGGCTCAGATTCAGGCATCGATCCCATTTTTTCCGCCCGGCATCACTCCGCCTGCGATCACTGTCCGGAAAAGCGCACGCATCGCCGCAATATCAGAGATGGAGCCTCGAATTGCAGCAGGCTTTTGGCGCGGACACATCGCTCGAGCATCGGCTACTTCGGCCATCACGGCATTCACGAACTGGTACAGAATCCCGACGCAAATGCCTATGGTTTCGGCTCGCTCCCGGCAAACTGTGCTCCAGCCCGCCCGTCCCGCCCTGCGCCGATCCGCGATTCAGCGGGGTTACGGAGCTCACACGAATGCAGTGTCCAACTACAACGGCATGGTCATTTCTTTCGAGCATCGATTCAGTCGTTGGAGCGCAAGGCCTGTTTCAGGCCAACTATACGTACGGCCATGCCTCGATGAGGTCTCCAACGGCGGTTTTTTCAGCTTCACGTTCAGGCAGTTCTGTCTGATCCACAAGACCCAACAATCTTCGGGGCAGCCTATGGGCCTGCGGAGTACGATGTGCGCCACTCCTTCAATGCGAACTACGTGTGGGAGGTTCCGTTGAAGGCTGCCTTCCGCGGGCATGGCTCGGATTATCTGGTGAAGGGATGGCAGGTCTCTGGAACGATTTTTGCCCGTACCGGATTTCCCTTACACCGTGTTCGACTTCGCCGAGATCGGTAATCTGCGTCGGAATAATTATTTCGGAACGATCTATGCTGTGCCGGTCGGCGCCTCTGCAATCAGAAGCGCGTGCGGGGAAGGCGCGGCTTACCCGCTCGCTCTCACCCTTGCCAACCGCCGCAAGTGTTGGCCGGACGGCGACTCCCAATCCGAAGTGCGCTTTTCCTGCAATCCGGTTGCGAGACCGGATTCAATGACGGGAACTTGGGCCCGTCAGGTGTCGGGACCATGCCCCGGTCGCAGCTGTGGCGCTTGCCCAGGGACGCAATCGCTTCCGTGGGCCAAGCTATTTCAACACCGACTTCGCCATCATGAAGAACACGAAGATTCCTCGCTGGGAGAACGCCGCACTGGGGATCGGTCTCCAGTTCTTCAACTTCTTCAACCATCCTAATTTCGGCTTCCCCGATAATTACAGTTCTGACCAAACGTTTGGGCAAATCTTTTACCTGGAACAGCCGCCGACCAGCATCGTAGGTTCTGGGCTGGGAGGCGATGCATCTCCGAGGATGATTCAATTGAAAGCGCAACTCCAGTTTTGAGCAGGAGGCAAGCCTGGCGCGGATACTCGTTCGCGAAACCTGGGAGACACCTTTTCAGAAGTTCTCGATCATCCACATGTTGCCATTCGCGGTCCAGCTCTGGATGGCAAGATGGCTGCCGTCAGGAGAGGGGCGTGCTCCGGTCTCGCCGGAAGCTCCGGCACTCTGCCACAGGACATGCGCGTTCCCCTGAAGATCCACATAGAGAAGTACATGTGCGCCCCGGATGCCTGCGATAACAAACAGACCCTTCCCATCCTCGGCCCAGGTGAATCCCAGTAGATTATTCCAACCCTTAACTTTGATCTGCCGTATGGGTTGTCCACGGAGAGAGAAGATGTAGATCGGGCCTGCCGGGCTTCGAGTCGCAGCTATGCGCGTGCCGTCAGCGGAAAGGTCAATAAACCAACGGTTATCATTCGGATCAAGAGCAAACCGGGCGAGCTCTGGACCGCGTCCTTTTAAGGGGTCAAGAGTCGTGATGACCGCCTGTTTGCGGTCCTCGCTCGGCTCCGCAATCGCACACACCGCAGACGACGACTTCGCACAGGTAATCAGGCTCCAGGGTCTGGAGGTAAATAACTGTTGCGGCGGTCCGCCATTAGCGGGCACCCGCATGACTGGTTGCGGGTTGTTTTCCAGTGGCTCCGCCGTGTCTCCGGGGCCTAAGTAGAGAATCCATTTGCCATCCGGAGTCAAGCGGGGATTTCGTCCCAATCCCTCGGTTATGATCGGCTCCGCCGTATCCTCGTCGAGGGACTGCCTGTAAATTCCATACTGGCCTGCGCGATTGGACACGAAAATGATGGCCTTACTATCGGGAGTCCAATCTGTAACTCCATCCGAACTCTCACTTAAGGGAAAATGCCGAAGATTGAGGACGCGCGTTCCACCCGCGGCTGAGTCAGCCATATACGACGTTATATGGGCCTCCCACTTCACAAATGCAAGCTGCTTTCCGTCGGCGGTCTCGCTCATCGTATTCATGCAGGACTCAGTCCAGTTCGTCAGTCGCTTCGGTTTTTCGACTGGTTGGCCGGTCCCGGGATCAATTCGCATCGTCCAAAAGTTGCAGTGGCCGTTAAAGCCCGAATCGGGCTCTTCCGCTGAATAAAGGAGTCGTCCATCGGCTAACCATAGGAAATCCTTCACTCTCTTCATCTCAGCAGGCGGAATTATTGTGACCGCAAGGCCGCCTTTTAAGTCGCGGCTCACAATGGTGTCACCTGACTGATCCGTCTTAATGTAGATTGTTCGCGTCCTATCGCGTGACCAATTGACACAGCACAGTGCGCCATTCTCGTCGGCCTCATAAAGTTTCCGCGCCGCCTCGCCGTTTGCCCCCATAAACCAGATCTCGCGATCGCCGACCTTGCCCTTGTTTGTTCCAAAGGAAATCAGTGACCCATCCGGGGAAACAGAGTAGGCGTCTGCATTGTCACGAAGCTTGCGGGGCACTCGACCTAGAACCGAAACGATCCAGATGCTTGTGCCTTCGGAACTCCAGGTACCTGCAGCCAGGCCCGGCGGATGGGCGTTGGCAAGAAACCTGGCGCTGTCCGGAAACCAGGAATTAGAGGTAACTTCCCACTCCACATTATTGTTGTTGAACTCTTCCGGCGGAAGGAACGGTCTGAGTCTCCCCGGTTTCAATGAGTTTGACGTACATCCGCTTCTCGTCGGTGTATGCCAAATACTTGCCGTCTGGCGAGATCGCGCCAGTCTTGACTGCGTTCTCAAAAGAGTTCGTCGTAAGTTGCCGTTGCTTTAGCTGGGTCGGAGTTGGCTGGGGCTTTGTTCGCCAAAGGGCCAGCCCGAGAATAACAGCAGTCCCGAGGTTGCGGCAAGCAGCAGCGGCCAGCTTCGGCGCAGCCAACGAGCATTGGTCGCTCGAGATTGGTCGCTCTTGCGCCATGTTCCTGGGCGGGCCGTGTCATCTCAAAGGAAGCCAGGCTGCCCGAGTTCCGCGGGAGCCAGATGCACGCTACGTCCCGATTCCAAATCCCTCTTTAAGCGTCTCAGATCACCGCGTATTTCCGATGCGACCTGATATCGCAGATCCCGATCTTTCTCCAGAGCTTTGTTGATAATCTCCACGATCTTCTCCGGCAGCCCATGATTAAGACTTGCTGGCGAAACGGGTGTCCGGTTCATGATGGCGTCGAAAACCACCGCGGAGGTCGGGCCGGTGAACGGCGGCCGTCCCGTTGCCATCTCGTAGAGAACGGCTCCGAAGGAAAACAGGTCCGTACGAGTGTCCAGTTCCTCGCCACGAGCTTGTTCGGGCGACATGTAGGCCACCGTCCCAATCGCGACTCCTGGGCTGGTAAGTTTTTCTTCATTCAGGCTGACAGCCTTGGGATTCGGTTCCCGAGTCACGTTCTCGAATTTGCGTGGCTTCGTTCTCATGGCGAGACCGAAATCAAGGATTTTGGCCTGGCCCCGCGCCGTGACGAAAATATTGGATGGCTTGATATCGCGGTGAATAATGCCCCTGGCGTGCGCAGCCTCTAGGGCGTCCGAGATCTGGATGGCAAGATCGAGCAGCTCTGCGTGGGGCAGCGGTTGTGTTCCGATACGGCGCTCGAGCGTTTGCCCTTCCAGTAACTCCATAGCAATGAAAGGACGGCCCTCGAACTCATCCACGTCGTAGACGGTGCAGATATTGGGATGGTTTAACGCCGATGCCGCGTAGGCCTCGCGTTGAAAACGCTCTAGGGCTTGGGCATCGTGCGAGAGTTCAGAGGGTAGAAACTTGAGGGCGACCGTGCGTCGGAGCCGGGTATCTTCCGCTTTGTATACCACACCCATGCCGCCGCCGCCGAGTTTTTCGAGAAGACGAAAACGTGACAAGGTAGTCCCGGCTGCCAGCGTACCGCTTGCTTGTTCAGTGGGTTTGTCCTGCGCCATTGATCTGGCTACCACATCGAACGCTGGTGACTCGATAAACGCTGCCGCCGAGCTTTCGTATGAAAGCAAGGATTCGACTTCTTCGCGCAGCTGTTGATCGTCTGAGGCATTCTTGTTCCAAGAACGCAGCCCGCTGATCCGCTGCGATCTTCAGAGCAGCGTGATACAACTGCTCCACGCGCCGCCACCGATCAGGCTCCATAGCGAACGCCTCCGCGGAGCTCACGCAGCAGCCAGACTTTGGCGAATTTCCAGTCGCGCATCACAGTGTCGACGGAAATCTTCATAACCTCAGCCGTTTCCTTGACGCCCAGGCCGCCAAAGAACCGCAATTCCACAACTCTACTCTTTCGCCCGTCCACTAAGGCCAGGCGATTGAGCGCGTCGTCGAGGGCCACGAGGCTGAAGTCCGGCTGAGCCGTTACGAGCAGGGCCTCGTCGAAGTTGACGTGAGGCACGGCCCCTCCGCGCTTTTGGTAGCCGCGGGATCTCGCAAAGTCGATCAAAATGCGCCGCATCAGTTGGGCGCAGATGGCGAGGAAATGGGCCCGATTCTGCCATTTGACCTGCCGGACATCCACCAATCGAAGATAGGTCTCATGGATGAGGGCGGTGGTCTGGAGGGTATGTCCGGGGCGTTCGCGGGCCATATAACGGCGCGCCGCGGCGTGTAATTGCTGGTAAACCAGGGGCATCAGTTTCTGCAATGCTTCTTCGTCACCACGGCTCCAAGCCTGGAGAAGACCAGTTACTTCGCGCGACGATGGCGCACCCATAAGCGTTTACGGCTCTGCGGCTTACCTCATGCAGGGCGAAGGTTATCACAGCTCGTGTTCACGATCTACCTGAGTCGATTACACAAAAAACTATTTCAGCTTGCCAGTTTTTCATCGAGATTCACGCCTTAAAGGATAGTGGAGTCGCAACTGCAAGCGGTCCTGACAGGATGCACTGACCAAAGGGGACGCCATCGTTTCGCCCGGCAGGCGCGCTCCCAATGAACTTCGGAATCAAAGCGAGCAACATAAAACTGCGATTTGATAGGGGAGGCTCCATGCATCGATTTCAGCTTATCCAAGCGCGGTCCATCATGACCGCTGCATTTGTGTTCTCAAGCCTGTTCTTGATTTGCAGTCCTGCCCACGCCACTTTTCCGGGCAAGAACGGCCGCATTGCTTTCATTATTGGTCCGGATCTCTACACCATGAGCCCCGATGGGAGCGATGTGAAACAACTGACATCTCTGGGAAATGCCGGAACAGTGTCGTGGGAGGGCTGGTCAGCAGACGGCAGCCAGATCGTGTTCGATGTGTACGCGCCAAATCAAGGATCAGGCGCTCTTTGGCTCATGAATGCCGACGGCACCAATCAGCGCCTGCTGCTCAAGGAATCCTCGTTTGATGAAGAGAACCCAAGCTTCTCGCCTGACGGAACCCAGGTGGTCTTCTCGAAGTGCAAGCTCCCTTCTTTCCAGCCATGCGCCTTGTACCGGATCGGCGTGGACGGTAGCGGGCTTACTGCGATCAGCCATTTTAGTGCGAACACGGACCTGATTGATGGTTCGGCTGCGTACTCACCTGACGGCAATACGATCGCGTTCGCAAGTCTTTCCCGAGATGGCGTCATCGCTGCCGAGTATCTGGTGGATGCCGACGGCTCGAACATCCGCCGGCTCACTGCACCCGTACTCGAGGCAGCCTTTAATCCCGATTGGTCGCCGAATGGGACAAAGATCGTGTTTTCCACTCGTGGTTTCTATCCTCCCAACACCGTCAGTCCGCAGCTTTGGGTTATCAACACCGACGGCACGGGGTCACACAAGTCACTTTCCCCGGTGCGTCGGCAGCCGACACTTTCGTCTCCTGGGCCCCGCAAGGAAATGCCATCGTCTTCGAGCGCGACAACACGACCGGTTCCGCGATCTACGTCCTGAACCTGGACAGGACTGGGGCCGGAGAGAAGCTACTTTTTCAGAGCCCGACGACCCGGCGGGTCCAGCCAATGCTGCTGTTCGATGCGACGGTTCGGAATGCTGCGAAAAAGCGCCTCCTGAGACGGATTGAGAGCGGCGGCTCCAACCCGCGCTGGGGCTCTGCGCCGAACTAATGACGCATGACATAAACGCACCGTTAGCCAAACAAAAGATAAAAAACGAAGGAGATTGATCATGCACACATCGAGATTCGCGCGCAGCGTTTTCGCGGCGGTCGCACTCGTCGCCGGGTTGGTTCTGCTGTTGACGAGCAGTCCGGCTTGGGCCGCCTTTCCCGGACAGAACGGCCGGATCGTATTCGTAGCTAATCTGAGCGGAAGCTGGCAGCTGTACACCATCAACTCAGACGGTAGCGACATGGTTCAGCTCACAGATTTGGCTCCTACCACCTCAGACTCCTGGGCGCCAAGTTTTTCGCCGGACGGACTGCGTATTGCCTTCAACTACGGACCGGTGGATGCGAATGGCAATGCCCATCCGGACTTGTACGTGATCAATGCCGATGGAACCAGCCTGACCCGGCTGACCCATGACGGCAGGTCCCAAGCTCCGAAGTGGTCGCCCGACGGAACCCGGCTCGCGTTCGCTCGGCAGTCCAAACTTACCGGTGCCCTGGTCGTCACCACCATGCGGGCTGACGCCACAGGTGCGAAGATCGCCCTCACCAGTGATTTCTGGGACAGTTTTGCCGACTCGTTTACACCCGACGGCAGAATTAATTTCGACAGTAGTCTCGGTGGATTCGTCTCTGCTGAGTGGATCATGAACGCCGACGGGTCGAATAAGAAGCAGTTGACGCCACCACCGCTCGAAGGAGGCGTGAGCGACGTTTCCTCCGATGGAAAACATATTGTTCTCACCAGCCACAACAACTCCCCCGTTCCAGCCGCTATTTTTGTGATGAACGTCAACGGGACAAGTCTCAAACAGCTGACCCACCCGGGCAAAGCGTCCGACGTATTCCCAGCGTTCTCGCCCGACGGAACCAAGATCGTTTTCGCCAGCACCCGGCTGACAGCGGGCAGTCTCGACCTCTTCATCATGAACTCTGACGGGTCGGGCATCACCCCTATCGCGACCGGCATCACCGTGGGCGGTTGTCCCGACGGCAACTGTGTCGAACCAAGCTGGGGGCCTCGCGTTGGGGGCAGGTGCACGCCAGCGGGACAGCAGTGTCCCCCACAACGCCCCGGTTGTTGCACTGGGTTGGTCTGCGTGGCCGAAGGAGATCGGATTATTGTGTGCCCGGGTCATCGGAAAACATTTCCAGGGCAAGCTCGTTCTGGGGCCGGTTGAACGCGAACAAGCTCCAGTAGCAAGCGGCGGGTTGCGGGCGTGAAGCAGGTTGTTTAAGGAAAACGATCTTCTAAAAGCTTCCAAAACGAGACCCTGCTTGCCGCGCGGGCGGGGGTACCTACAGGGACAATTCCTGACGGCCTGCACTAACCAGGGGGCGGCAACAAGGAGGCGTCATGAAGAAGTATTTCTCGCTCATACTTTGCGGGTTGTGCCTGCTCAGTGGTTGCGGTGGCGGATCATCTGCACCGCCGCTGACGGTTACTCCATTGGTGATTACCACAGCCTCATTGCCCAACGGTACCGAGGAGCTGGCCTATCACCAGACGATCCAGGCGAGCGGGGGCGTTGCACCTTTCACCTGGACGGTGAGTGCGGGTACGCTGCCTCATAATCTGGCACTCAGCAGTAGCGTGACCAACACGGTGACGATTTCCGGCACGCCGGATACTGCGGCGCAGGGAGTGGCATTCACTATCAAAGTCACGGATTCTGCCAACCAATCCGCCGCACAGTCCTATACGGTCTCCATCCTGTTGGAGCCTGACACTCTTACTCTCGCGCCCTCGAGCCTGAGTTTTGCCCCACAACTGGTTGGGGCTCGGAGCGGTGCGCAGGCGGAAACGGTTACCAACACCGGTACCTCGGAGGTGGTTATCAGCAACATTGCGTTGACCGGAACCAATGCCGCAGATTTCAGCCAGAGCAATACGTGCGGATCGAGCCTCGCAGCCGGGAGCGAACTGCACCATCAATGTGACTTTGACGCCCAGCCAGTTGGGCCCGCGAAGTGCTTCTATAACGATCACCGACACTACCATGGGCAGTCCACACTCGGTATCCCTGAGTGGCGTGGGGCTTATTTCAGGCCCCAATGCTGCCTTGTCAGCAACAAGCTTGACTTTCGGCAACCAGTTTGTAGGCACAACCAGCCCGACACAGTCCATCACGCTGAGCAACTACGGCACGACTGACACTTAGCATTGCGAGTATCGCCGCGAGCACTGACTTTGGTGAGACCGACACGTGCAGCGGTTCGAGTCTGTCATCCGGCGCAAACTGCGATATCAGTGTGACTTTCACGCCCAGCGCTTCGGGAAGCCTGAGCGGCATACTTTCAGTTACCGACGACGCACCCGGTAGCCCGCAAACCTGCTCGCTCAGCGGCACCGGCGTCCCCGCGCCCCAGTGCACCCCGGAGGGCCATCCATGTGGGCTTGTCCCGTGTTGCCCTGGGTTGGTTTGCAGGTTTAGCGGAGGATCGACAAGAGCCGGTTATACTTGCCAGCCCTAGCCATCGGAAAACACCTTCAGGGCACCACGCCCCGCGTCTCGCCCACCACGCCACTGTATTCACTTCAATGGAAGGGGGGTGTTGTTTTCTTCTCCTATCCATACTACCCCGTCAATGTATGGGGGGTAAGAGAGAGGAGAGGGGTTAGTTCCCCATCCACATTTGGTTAACGGGCGCGGTTGGGCGACGTTCCGGATTCGCTTCACACCTTCTGAGTCGGGCGCAATCACACTCACAAAAGGCCATTCCCGCGTATCTGCCGAAGTGCCGCCGTTTGAGGTGGTGCTGTACAAATCGCCGTTGCGCCCCTGCGCGATGATGCCCTGGTAGCCCGGATCCAGCGGGTCATCTGTCTTGCTGCCAAAGTTGTAGAGTACGGAAACGGTTTGCGACTGAGCTGTGACTGCAAGCAGGCCCACCAGTGCGAGGGTAAAGAGACCCGATCTCTTCATTCGGAATTCCTCCTCTAAGGCAGCAGAGTCGAAAAATAATCGGATTGTGTGTTGTGATAGCCATTGATCACGATGAGAGTGGACGGCGTATCGTCGAGCTGTAGCATGGCGTCGGTGCTTGCGTCGTAACGTGGACACTGTACAGCTCCGGATCTGTTCGGGTCGCCATTCTTGGCGAGTCGCGACCAATAGCCCATCATCTGCTGACCAAGCGCGAGTTCCGCCGTGCTCGGCTTGTAAGGGCTGCCGAGAACCAACTGCAGATTTCCAAAAATAAAGGGCAGTTCCGCAGTGTGAAAAGCGCGCAACGCGTTCAAGGTAGGATCATTTTCGTAGCGATGAGTGTAGAGATACCTCCAAACCGGAGGGCGATTCGGGCCAGCGGCGGCGCGTGCAACGTTGCGCACGGGAGTGATATCAAAGGCGTCCGACTCCGCGGCAATGAGTGCATAGACCGGAGCGTCATAGGCTGATGCGGGATAGAAACTCAGTACCTGGGGTTCGACGCTGGTGCCGAACTGGTCAAAATCGGCGTGAAGAGCGGCCTCATAACCCGCCTCCGTGAGTGGCGGGCTTGCCGTGGGATCGTCGGCGGCGTTGGCGGCGGATTCCTCCTCGCGCGTGGAACCAATGAGGAGCGGTACCGGCGAGCCATGCTGCTGGAGTACATCAAATGGATCCTCGGGTAGTGCATGTGGCTCGATAACGAGAGCCCGAGAGAAAAGACCGCTGGGCAGAAAGGGGATATTGAGGTTGTTGCTGACAACATAGAATGGAGGGGCGGCGCGAAGGCATGCTAGCACGTCCGTCGCCGTGCTGCAGCCTAACGCAGAGACCAGCGGTGCATCCAGGGTCTCGAGGTCTGAGAGCGCGAGCGTCTGCCCGTGGAGGAGAGCGCTGCTTTCCATCCCCGCCGCGGAGAAGAGTCCCTGCGTGAGCGGAGAGGCGAGCAGGGCCTGAACATCAAATGAACCTGCCGACTGTCCGAAAACCATAACGTGCGTGGAGTCGCCGCCGAAGGGCGTGATGTTTTGCTGAACCCAGGCGAGAGCGGCAATCAGGTCCATCAAGCCGTAGTTTCCCGAAGAACCGCCGCCTTCGGCGTCGAGCAGAGTGTGAACGAAGAAGCCGAGCAGTCCCAGTCTGTACTCCACAGTAACGACGATTACGCCTTGGGATGCCAGGAGTGGCGCGTCCAGGAACCGAGAGTGTGTGCTGCCTGTCCGGTTACTGCCTCCATGAATGTAAACCATTACGGGCAGCTGCTGGCCATGGGGAGTCTGGGAGGAGACGAAGATGTTCAGGAACAGGCAGTCTTCCGATCCGAACGGCTGATTGTTCGCGTCGAGCTGTGTACAGACATTCCCGAACGTGGAAGCATCCCGTGTTCCCATCCAACTGACTGGCGGCTGGGGAGGCTTCCAGCGCAGATCTCCCACGGGTGGAGCAGCATATGGAATGCCGCGAAATGCAAGAACGTTACCGGCAAGGGCTCCCTGGACAGCACCGGATTGCGTTTGGGCAGTGGTTCCTTTGATGGAGATAGAAAAAGGCTGCGCCGCTGTTTGGCCATTTACATCGTGGACTTGAACGGTAAAGGCAACATTGGCCTGCACGGTATCGGGGGTGCCGGAAATCGTTATGGAACTGCTGGAACTGGCGCTGAGTGCTAGGGCATGCGGTAAGGAACCGGAGGAAACGCTCCAATTGAAGGGTTCAGTTCCACCTGTGGCTTGAACGGTTTGCGCGTAGGCAGCGCCGATCGTGCCGTCCGATAAGGAACCCGTGGTGATCGATGGCGGCGACGGAGGCGCGGGTGGAACAGACGAGCCACCGCAGCCACATAAAAGCGAACCACACGCGACCGCCAGAAGAAATGGCGTTTTCTTCATACTCCTCCAAGCACCGGAGTCCGCCTTGCTAACAGGCCGAACCAATGTACTGATAAAGTCTCGCCGAAGCCAGAGCCATGCCTTTCCGGCCACTTTTGAGAATGGCGCGAAATAGTCGGAAGGTAGATCTAACACGGCCTCGTTGAACTGGCCCTTTCGTTTATCCATGCTTGCCGACCAGTCCCACGGCTCATGAAAGTCCACACACAGTGGCGCCTAAAGTGATTGTCAAGATTGCACGAGAAGTGGTTGCTTTCATGAGCGCCCTCTGTTTTACTTTCTTGGAAACCTGAGAGGCCGAACCCCTCGCCTCATGACTAACCTTTTGCCCTAGATCTCAGGGACCGGTCAATCCCCGGCCAATCTCCTTTTTCTCTTCCGTAGCTAGCTGTCTAAGTGCTTGATTTGACAGAGTAATTTGGTGAGAATGTGAACCTAGATCGGGACCCGCGCGGGGTGAGACCGCGCAGATCTAGGCAGGTGGGTGTGTCGTCGCTCACGTCTTCGCAAGGGACTATCCGCTTTGGAGACTTCGCTGTCGACCTGCGCTCCGGTGAATTGCGCAAGCACGGGACGCGCATCAAGTTGCAAGTACAACCCTTCCAAGTCCTTCAGGTTTTGCTTGAGCGTCCCGGTGAAGTAGTTCAGCGCGAGGAACTCCAGAAACGCATCTGGCCAGCGGACATTTCCGTGGACTTCGACCACGGGTTGAACAATGCCGTCAAGAAATTGCGTGAAGCCCTGGGGGATGATGCTGAAAAACCACGTTTTATTGAGACCCTGTCGAAACGCGGCTATCGCTTCATCGGCACGATTCACAACGATGCGCCTGCGGCTTCGCCACCAGCTGCGGCTGTCGCTGGCCCGCGAACGGAAACAACCGCGCGGGAACTCAATCGGAAGGTCTTCCTGTGGGCTTCCGCTGTAGGTTTGGTGGTAGCTGCGGCGCTCGCTCTCGGATACTTCTCCTGGAGGCAGCATCGGCCGCGAGCGGAACCGCCTGGCGGCAAGATTACGCTTGCCGTGCTTCCATTTCAGAACCTCACGGGCGACCCCTCACAGGAATACTTCAGCGATGGATTTACGGAGGAGATGATCACTGTGCTGGGCGGCTTGCAGCCGGAACGGCTCGGTGTGATTGCCCGCACTTCAGCCATGAAGTACAAGCATACCGATAAGGCCGTGGATCAGATAGGTCGCGAGTTAGGTGTGGAGTATGTGCTCGAAGGAAGCGTGCGGCGCGACGCGGGCCGTACGCGAATCAGCGCTCAGCTCATCCAGGTGAAAGATCAGACCCACCTTTGGGCTGACTCTTACCAGCGCGACATGCGCGATATCCTCGGAATCCAGAATGAAGTGGCCCAGGCCATTGCCGGCCACATTCGTCTGCGGCTGACGCCTCCGGAGCAGGCCCGGCTGGCCGCGGCCCGTCCGGTGATGCCGGAGGCTCACGACGCCTGTCTTCTTGGCCGTTTTCATTGGTACAACCGCACGCGCGAGGGATTAACAACCGCTCTGAACTATTTTCAGAAGGCGGTCTCACTCGATCCCAGCGACCCACTCGGGTATGTCGGAGTCGCTGATTCTTACATCGCCCTCGCAGTTTATGAACATGTTCCGCCCGCCCAAGCCTTCCCCCGGGCGAAAGAAGCTGTGCTGAAGGCCCTGGCACTCGACGATACCCTGGCGGATGCGCACGCAACGCTGGCGCAGATTTATCAGGCAGAACGAGACTGGGAGGGAACCGAACGAGAGTGCAAGCGCTCGCTGGCCCTGAACCCGAACTACGCTGGAGGTCACTTTCGCTATTCTTTGTTCCTAACTAGGGCTCTCCGGCACGACGAAGCCCTGGCGGAAGCGAAGCGAGCTCTGGAGTTGGATCCTCTGTCCCCCTCGATGAGAACAACAGTTGGACAAGCGCTCCTCTATTCACGCCGCTACGACCAAGCCGAGCAGGAGCTACTGAAGGCACTGGAGCTAGATCCCAACTTCTTCGCAGCGCTGGTCGATCTTTCGGAAACTTACAACGCAATGGGCAGGTTCCAGGAGAGCCTTGCCCAACTTCAAAAGGCAGCAAGGCTCTCCCCCGGCGACATGGCGGTTCAGGGTGAACTCGGGTATGTCTATGCGCGAATGGGACGGAAGAGCGATGCCGAGAAAATCCGCAAGGAGTTGGTCGCGGAGTCGCGGCGCAGGTACGTTTCTGGCTGCTATGCGGCGATGTTGTGCATCGGACTCGGCCGTAAAGACGAAGCGATTTGGTGGCTGGAACGCGCCTACGAACAAAAGGATTACCAACTCTCCTGGATGAGTGTTTCGCCGGTGTATGACCCCATCCGCTCGGACCCCCGGTTCGCCGCTTTGATGCGGCGTGCCGATCCGCCGCAATAGTCTTCGAGACAGGCAGTCCATGCGGCAGACCTCACCTGCACGTATTCATTAGACTGCGAGTCACTTCAAAGCGCTACTCAGTTGCGAAGCGTGCGATGAGAGACGCCAGTGGAACGACGCGTTATCTCGCCATTGGTGCGGGCAAGGATTCCAATATCTATATTGTCGACCGCACCGATTTAGGAAAATTCCACCCCACCATGAACCAGATTTATCAGGAAATTGACGGGGCTCTCACCGGAGGGATGTGGGCCATGCCTGCACGCTACTCAACTAGTGTTTTCTTCGGCCCCCAAGGAAACAACCTCTTGCAGTTCGAGTTCTTACAAGCCGAGCTTTCTGCCTCGCCGGTCTCGAGGAGCGCGGCTTCATTCCCTTAATCCCGGAAGCACCCCGAGCGTTTCAGCAAACGGGGGAACGAACGCCATCGTTTGGGCAATTGAGCATAGCGATCCCAGCGATGTGTTGCACGCTTACAGTGGCACGAACCTGGCGAAGGAACTCTACAATTCTAACAAGGCTGGAAACCGCGATGCTTTTGGCCAGGCCAGTCATTTTGGCACGCCGATGATTGTCAACGGAAAAGTCTACGTGGGAAAGGTCAGAAACGTCACGGTCTTTGGATTGATGAAGTAATTTGAGATAAGGCTCGATGGTTTGGGCGGGTGCCTTAGGTTTTTCCTCGGCGTACAGCTTGAGTGCCCGCATTCCCGGTCGGTCCTCGCGGCGGGAACAGAAGAGCTACTCGTGAATCGATCTGTGACAGCCAGAACACAGAGTAATCAAATTATCTTTCAGATCTGGTCCCGATCGGCTTCGATATGTGAGGTGGTGTACTTCAAGGTTTTTCGATGATCCGCAGTGTTGGCATCGCCAGCCATCTCGCTTCAGTACCTCCCAGCGGAGTTGGCAATAAGCTTTGGGACCGAGCTTCTGACGGGGTCGCTTGGGACCGATTTTCGTCAAGACGCCTCGCTTGCGATTTCGTGTAGGAATTCCTCTTTCTGCGTACCTGGGAGCAACCCATAGTAGCGGGAGATCGAATGAAGCAAGATCTCCGGGTTGCCGTTGTCCAGGTTCGCGCCCGCCAGGAAGTCCGCGCAGATCATCTCCAGGCAGTAGCCGCGGGATTTGTCCGTGCCCAACATCAAAGCCGCCGTCTCGATCGCCTGCTCGATCACCGGAATCTGGCTCTTGTAGACTTTGAAGTAGATCAGCTCCGACGGCTCCTCTTCTCTTCCCGTCAGTTCCTTCTCCACCTCCCGCCGGAATTCTTCCCTTGGCATTGAGCGGGCTTTGTGCACCCAGGGTGCACAATCGAAGCGCTGACCCTCCGCCCGCGCCAGCTTCGCCAACTCCCTCCCTTTCGTCCAGCCGATTTCCTTGAGATCCTTCCTGACCTGCGGCGGCAGGTGCTCGTGGATGGACATCAGGTAGTACGCCTTCCTCCTCGATTCCGGGAACCGCCTTTCCAGAAATTCATCGAACGACTTCAGGTTCTCCAGCCGCCAGTACTGCCCCGCCCGCACCTCACACAGATACCGCCCGAGCTCCACGAACCGGGTGTCCCGCTCCGCCTCTTTCCGCTGTTCCCAGGCCAGGATCTCGTCGATCTTGGCCATCACAAACAGCGCTCGCTTGCGATTGAGCTTGGGCAGCATCGGCGGTTCTCTAGTAATTAAGCTCGTCAAGCCAACCAAGGTCTTCTCCCGGCCGCCGGATCACACTTTTCTCCGCCAGTTCCTGCCGTCCCAGGCAGAGGCCGACGTAAGGACAGCTGGTGCAGGGGTTCTGGGGAAAGCGGATGCCACTGTGGGGCATGAACTGACAGGCCTCGATTCGCTGGATCGTGTCCTCGACCAGGCGGCCGAACTCCTGGCGTTGTTCGTCGGTGATGGTGGTTCTCAGGTACTGGACTTCGACCAGTCGCTTGCGCACGAAGACGACCTGGGCGACGTCGGAGATGCCGGTGATCCAGGAGTAGCAGACCAGCTGAGGATCGAGAGCCAGCAGACCGTCGGGTTCTTCCGGATACCGGCTGGAAGTGGTCTTCCACTCCAGCAGGCACCCTTTCCCATCCAGCTTCCCCAGGGCATCGACATAGGCGACGAAGTCATTCGTCGGGGAAACCGGTCGGGTGAACTTGACCTGGAGACTGCGGCGGGGCTGACGGATGCGGACGCGGTCGTCCTGGGCAAAACGGTCGAGCAGCTGAATGCCCTGCTGCAGCATGCGGTCCCAGGTGTCGCCGTTCGAGTACTGCAGGCCAGCTGTCCTGATAGACTGCCCACTCGCGGAACAGGGCCGCGGCTGAGTCTTCGTGCCGGAAGAAAGCACCCAGCGCGTTCTCGAAGGCCCGGCCGAACAGCATGGCGGCGCGAGTGTCTTTCTCCTTCCAGCCATCGAGGTAGCGGTAGCGATAGCGGCGGGGGCAGGTGAGGTACTGGCTGATCTGGGTGTAGCTGTAGGTCATCAGGCCACCTCCGAGCGGCCGATGAGCCTCGCCGAGGTATTGACCGACAGTTCTTCCCACTGGCTGGCCGGGGCAAAGCCATCGAAGTTGAGCAGCGAAGTGCCGTTCACGACGGCGTGGCTGATCTTGACCACGCCGCGGAGGCCAACCAGGCTCTTCTCGTCGATCTCATCTCGTCCGAGCAGTTCGGTGTCATAGCCGAAATCGCGCAGGAACCAGTTAAGCTTCCACAGTGCTTTCGGCGTGCAGTAGAGGCGTCCCGTGAGGGAGTGGCCGGCCAGCGCTTTCGGTTCAAGCACGGCGAACTGAAGCGCGTAATAGGGCTTTGTGCGTGCCAGCGATATCGTGCGCGCTCGATCCGGACCAGGAACAAGGCATTGGGAAACATGCCCGCCGAGGACTGATCGGCCTTGTGCAGAGCCTTCGAATCTGCCGTTTCATGCGGCACCTTCCTTCGCTGCCGAGATAGCTGTTGAGCTGGCAGAGCAGGGCATTGCGGTCTTTCTCGGCCCAGTCGGCCAGG
This sequence comes from uncultured Acidobacteriota bacterium, assembly GCA_963759395.1. Lineage (GTDB taxonomy): Bacteria > Acidobacteriota > Terriglobia > Terriglobales > Acidobacteriaceae > CAVWZH01. The sequence goes on from CAVWZH010000013.1 coordinate 563,556, forward strand.
TGGGGGACGAAGTTCTCGACCTGCTCCCGGGTGGCTTCGCGCAGGGTCTTGGCGCCGCAGAAATCGACGGCGTAGGACTTGACCAGGTTGGCATCGAGTTGGTGCTGGCGAATGAGCTGGCAGAGCCGGTCGCGGACCTTGGGGCCGCCGTAGTTCCCGTTTGACAGGCTGGGGAGGCAGTTTCTTGGCCTCTCGAGAGGACGGCGCCGACTCGGATAGCGAACCGAGCTCCTCGACCGAGCAGATGCCGATGCCGTAGGCCTTGCGCAGGGCCCGATTGACGGCCCGGGTTTCGGCCACCCGCATCTCTGCGCCGTGGACCAGCGGAGAGACATTCGATGGATCCGCGTCGCCGATAGCCGACGAAGCCTTGGCAGGTTCTCGACTTGAATACGGTCGCCTTGAATGCCCAACGGGAAGTCGTTGGGTCGCAGAATTCTAGGACGGGTCGAGGAACGAATGCCGGCACAGTTGCGTCGTTCGGCGAGCCGCAGCAGTCCGGAATGGGTAACATACCAGCCCCCGTCAAGATAGTTAACATCCCCGTCCGCGACAGAGAATCTGATGGCTTTGAATCAATTCTTTGAGCGCATGGAGTGCATTTCGGGAAGTTCCCGTAAAGGGACTTTGCGAAGTTCGAATGTCCCGTGCGAGATTGACTTTAGATAGTGCCATAGTGCTCTGATTCTCGCGGTAGGGTGTAGCTCAATGGAGCTATATTAACTCAAAAGAGCATGACAGACAATGCGAAAATCTCGCAACTATGTGCGAACCTGATCTCCAAAGATCGGCCGAAGAATACGAGAGCGGTGGTAAGATTCGAGTATCGCCGATAGCAGAGAAAGGCGCCATATTGACGTTTCCGGAGTGCGCTCGGACTTGAACGGGAGAAAAGGTCTCGAGGCGCAGTTGCCACCAGCAAGAAGCTAGAAGTGTTGCGCAAGTCTGTGAAGTGATCTTGCAAAGTGGGGTAAGAATACGAGAAAGAGGGTTCAAAATACTTCTTAAAATTGATTTCTCATCGACGGGATGGCGACCGTGACAATTAGCCGATAGCGGGCAAACAAATGCCTGGTGTCTACGTCGAGAGTGTCGCATTGGGACAACCTCCCGATCAGGACGACGCATCTGGCGACGGGCGAAATGCTCGCCGCAGCAAAGAGCCTCGATAGCGATCCATTCGCTTGCTCGCTTTCTGCAAGTCCGCCGCTTTGCCCGGATAGACTAGGCATCCACGCGCAACCTCGCTTCCGAAAGTTCCCAAGGTAAAGCGATGTCTCAACCGCAACAAATCGGGCCGGACGTTGCCGCCAGATCGCGGCAGTGCGTCAGGCAAGGTCCTGAGGAAAAGATCCCAAAGCGATTTGCATTTTGGCTCTTCCTGATTTTGTTGGTTCTGATGATGAGGGGTGGACGAGATATCGCCTTGTTCCTCTGCTATTTAGATTCAGGTTGCAAAGGCTTGCAACCGCCTTGCAAGAATTATCAGTCTTGACAGAAAATGACGACCTTGTAAGCTAATGATGCCTGTAAGGCACCGGTAATCTCCCCTTCCCGGTGGCCAGAGAACACATGGGTTTGGGGGCTCGTTTTATGAAGAGAAAGATTGTTTCCCGCTCGCTGCTATTTGTGGTAGTCGCGGTGGCTGTGATTGCCTTCGCCATTCCCGCGCTAGCCAATCCGGCCCCCTCGGTAGGCACTCTCGGCGTATTTGCAAGCCTTAACAGCAACATCCCGGGCGCCTTCTTTTTGAAGCACGATAGCTGGGGCGACAAGTACAAGAAGGACAAGAAGTGGGACAAGTGTGAGGACAAACCTTGTGCCGTGCCGGAAGAACCTTCCTTCGTGCAGATGGGGCTCCTGCTGGCTCTGTTCGCTGTGGTCATTCCCAAGGCTGTATTGGCCCGTCGGAAGGCATAGAGCGAACGCCCTGAAAACAATTTACAGACGGGATATGTTTATCCCGACTCCCCCTAGCCGAAATCTTCCGCTCGAATAGCTGCCCCAGCAGTTCGGCTCCTGCCTTCGGTTGCTTGCTCCTTGCGGGCCAGTTTCGGCTGTTCTTGCTCCTTAGGAGACACATAAGCGCATGCGGACGTCAATTCCCTGTGCAGTCCTCGTTGAGGTCTCTTTCTGCCAGCCGAACTATAACACCTGCGGGCCTGGTCCGGTCTCGCCGCGAGCCGGCAGCCTGTCGATGGCGCACACGATGTCCGTTGGCGTTGGCGTTGTGCTCGCACTCGCTAGGAGAGCCAAAGCCCCTCGCCGATTGCGGATTTCTCACCAGCCATTTGATCTCTCTCAAATCCGCTGTCTTGAGAAGACCAGAGGAAAACTCGCCGGCTCTTATTCTCTGTTAGTTCAAATTATTTTAATGTTGCATTCACAAATGAAACTACCACTATCTCATTTGTATTGTGTCGGTTGAACACCGGTTGCAAGGCCTTGCAACCACTGCGCAGAAATTATCAGTCTTGACACTATTCAGCAAGGCTGTAATCTAGGTCGAGTTTGGGGGAAAGTACTGTTATGAAGAGATTGTCAAACGCGCGCTCACTGACAGCAATTTCAGTGATGGCTATCCTATTGTGCGCCGTCGTCCCCGCGATGGCCACTTCCTATCCGTACTCAGGCACCTACAACGTGTCCGGAAGCCTCGACAACCAGTATTTTGGCGGCACAATCGTATGGACGGGAAAGAAGATCACGAGCTACAACCTGAGCTTCGGCGGTCAGAGTTTCTCCTGCAGCTCAAGAGCGGGCTCTGCGGATTTTTCCTGAAGTCATTCAAGTTCAATGGATCGAATGCCCTATTGGCTGGGTTCTTTGGTCCGAACAACTCACCCTTCACTCTTACCATGAAAGGTAAAGGGTGGAAGCAGACGTATTGGACGAACCTGTCTTGGGCGTGCGTCGCGGTTCCGGAGGAATCAGTAGTGGTGCAGGTGGGATGCCTTCTGGCACTCTTTGCCTTCGTCATTCCGCGCAGCCGGCTGCTTCGTCACAAAGCGTAACGGCGTCTTTACTTCTTCCCCTCAGGTGCTCAAAACCTGAGGGGCGCAACCCCCAAGCAATACCTTCCCGCTTAACCCAGTGGTTCTGCCCCGACAGTTGCTGGAATCGTTCGCGCTCTTCCTTCGCTTGCCTGTTCTTTTCTGCCTAAGCCGCGTCTGTTCCCCTTCTTTAGAAGTAACAAGGCGCATGTGAAGATCGAGCCCGACTGAGCCCGGCGTCAACCCTGAGCTCTTCGCTGCTTCACTCGATCCATTAGAAGGTTTGGCTCGCCGTGTCCGCGGACTGCCACAGCAGCGCGATGGCCATTGCCGTTGCCATTGTTCGCTGGCTTGAGGCTCGTCCGGGAAGCTCGTTTGCAAGGCGCCAGCCTGGGTGAGGGTCATGAACAGCAGTTCCAGCCGACTGGATACGCCGAGCTTATCGAATACCCTGAACAAGTAATTCTTGATCGTATGCTGGCTCAGTCCCAAACGCTCGGCAATTTCCCGATTGGTTAATCCTTCCGCCAGACTGCGAACCACATCCATCTCTCGCTTGGAGAGAAGGTCCAGACCATTGGCATCGACCGCACATACGCTGGGAAACGAGGCCAAAGCTTCAACCGCAAATGACATCTGCTGGCTGTTGGCCCAGATCTGGCCCTGATAAACACTGTGGATGCACTTTTGCAGCGTTTCAACCGACTCGTGGCGGCTGAGAATCCCTCGCGCGCCCGCGCGGAATGCGCCGCAGAATCACCTCGCGCCGTGAGGAGTCCAGTAGCATTACCGCTCGGAGGGCGGGATTCTTGGCCCGAAGTTCTCGCAAGGTGTCGCAGCCGCGCAGAGGCTGCTCATCGAGTGTGGAACTGAGCACCATCACGTCGATTGTGTGCAACTTGGCGAACGCGATTAGATCGTGAGAGTGAGATGGGGAACTAAGAACGTCAAATTCCGGGCTGCGCCTCAAGGCATCAGCCAGCAATTGCGTGTGGATTCGAGTGTCATCGGCAACCAGCACTCGAATCGTCTTCCCCCCTGAATCTTCTGCGTGCTGCATTCTTTGCCTCCAAGGCACCAACCACTGACCTACCGGATTGCCTTCCCTGGCGGGCGATGGCCCATTCCGTACCAGAGAAGCATTTCTCCAAGCCGGGGGAGGAGAACTGACGCATTACTTGGGGGGAGACCAAGACTGAATTGATGCCAAAAAGGTGGCCGCATCAATAAAGCTGTGCGAAGAATAGCGTAGGGTTGCAACCGATGCAAGCCAAAAAGTTGAAGCCGCTTGCAACCCCCGTAACAAATTCCCGCATGCCCGTAACAAGCCTTGTTCTGTGCCCATCGCCAGGGCGGTTACCTGGCATGTTACCATGCGGCCATGATCGACCTCATCCTGTTGATTTAACAAGCCATACGATCAAGTCATATGGCTCTGAATTTGGTCCGCGGAAGCCAGTGTGCAGGCCTTTGCATAGAGGACGATTACTCCAGTCAAAGTAGCCCCCTCAAACGGGAAGGACGGCCCCATCGATGTGAGTCATTCTTCGGCGAGAGTGTGTACCTCTTGCAAGCTCTTGCATGTACCCGTACTGTAGTCACGCGGGCAATCTGAAACAGTTTTCTCCCCCCTCCTGCCCGGCACCTAGAAAACATATTGCACCATTTGGGTCAATCACGACATGTGACTCAGAGGGCGAAGCTATGAGCAGCCAACAGCAAATCTGGGGGTCTTCTTCTTCCAATCCAACGCCGGTTGAGGCTTGCGATGACGGCCATTGGTACGCCGTGCAAACGCGCGCCCGGCATGAGAAGGCGGTGGAGGAGCGGCTCCTGGAACAGGGCATCGCGACTTTTCTTCCACTCGTGACCGAAGTGCATCGCTGGAGTGACCGGCGGAAGACAGTACAGCTCCCGCTCTTCAGTTGCTATCTTTTCGCCAAATTGGCTGCGCACAACGAACATCGTCAGCGAGTTTGCCGCACTCTCGGAGTCTTCGGAATTGTGGGCTCTCACGGTGGAAGTGCGATTCCCGATGGACAGATCGACGCCGTGCGAGCCCTCTTGGAGCAGCAACTTCCCTGGTCCGCGCATCCCTTTCTGAAAATTGGGCAACGAGTCCGCGTTCGCGGCGGCTCGATGGACGGAGTCGAAGGTGTTTTGCTGGCACGCAATGGAGATCGCACCCTGGTCATCTCGGTCGATGCCATTCAGAGATCGCTGGCAGTTCGCATTGAAGGCTACGACGTCGAACCTCTGTAGAACTACCCCGTAAATTTCTGCACTGCGTATTCACGCTAAAGGAGCTCCCCCTTGGCGCATCATCCCATCACATTGGAATCTGAAAGACTCTTAGTTGTGAGCCGGGAAAGGCACGCCCTGAGTGTGCTTTGGACCATCGCCGAGGCGAATGGCTGGGAATTGGAGACCGCCTGCAGCGGCTGGGAAGCTTTGGAGAAGGTGCAGGCGGGCACGAGGTCCGGAGTGGTCGTGCTGGATTTTGCTCCCGGCGACTCTGAAGGCATGTACACCCTGCGCTGGCTGCGCCGGGTTAGTCCGGAATTACCCATCATCGTACTTAGCCGGGTTGAAGATGAAGAGCAACGCCAGGAGGCGCTGCGGCTGGGAGCGAGTGAACATCTGGTCCGCCCACTCGACGAGCAGCTTCTGGAAGCGGTGATCCGGCGTTGTTTTGACGACAAGGGAAGCGCTGGTACGGGCCCTGCGACGGAAGGCGTCGAACCCGTCGGCGAGGACGGTTTCTTTGTCGCCATCAATCCGGCCATGCGCAAACTGCGTGCCCAGGCCGAATTGTTGGCGCAAGTGAACGCGCCTCTGCTCATTGTGGGAGAAGGCGGTTCGGGCAAGGAATTGACCGCCCGGTTTATTCACCAACTCTCTGGCCGGTCGGCCTTCCGCTTCCTCAAGGTCGATTGCGGTTCGCTCGCGTTCGATGGCGCGGAGAACGAGCTGTTCGGAGGTGCACGGAAGTTGGACGGAAGCAATGGCAGCTGGGCCAGCAAGCTCGAGTCGTGCCACAATGGAACCATCCTGCTGGATGAAATCACAGCGCTGCCCATGAGTTCGCAGGCTAGGCTGCTCCATCTTCTGCAGGAGGGGCACTCGGTTTTCCGAGGCGAGGACGGACGAGAGATTGACGTGCGCATACTGACCACGACCCGTATGAATGTAGAGCAGGCCGTGGCGGACAGAAAGCTGCGCGAGGACCTGTATTACCGGCTGAGCGCGTTCACCTTGCACGTGCCTCCGTTACGCCAACGAAAAGAGGAAATCCCGGTATTTTTGGGACACTTCATGCGTCAGATGGCGCGGCGTCACGGTCTGCCGCTTCGGCTGTTCTCTCAGGAAGTTCTCGACGCATGTCAGGCTTACGCCTGGCCGGGGAACGTCCGTGAACTCGAGACGTTCGTCAAGCAATCCTTGATGGCGTCGGACCAAGTTCCCAAACCCGGGTTGTCGAATGCGGAACACGCAAGTGCGTTGCTCGAGGTTGAGCCGATGCACCCGACTGTGCTGGACAGCGCTGTAGCGCCAACGGGAGCTGCGGACGGTGATCCGGGTGCAGCCGGCCTGAAGTCGCTGTTGCAGAATGTCCGAGGCGAGACCGAGAGGACCGCGATCGCCACCGCGCTCGAGCAGACCCGTTGGAATCGTAAAGCGGCGGCCCACTTGCTCAAAGTCAGTTACCGGACCCTTCTCTACAAGATTCAGCAGTATCATATGACGCCACCGGATTACCCTTACGTTTCGGGCAATGCAGCGAAGGATGCGGGGCGCGAGCCTCAGGGGTTCAATCCCCGGGCGATACGCGAAAATAGAAGCTAGGGATTCTGCATATGAAGATCACCAGGACCAAATCGCGCAGTCTATTCCTCCTGGGGGCCGGGCTCGGCCTCTTCTGCGTGGGTGTTGCCGCGGCACAGAGCGGGACGAGCGATAAATCGGGCGCTGCCGCACCGCCACCTGCGGCGTCTTCGGCTCCGGCAGTTGCTTCTTCCAAGCCGCACGACGACACCTTTGTGATTGGCGATGACGATCTGTTGGCCATCAATGTGTGGAAAGAACCCGACATTTCACGTTCCGTCCCCGTCCGGTCAGACGGAAAGATTTCGCTTCCCCTGGTCGGAGAACTTCAGGCTGCCGGGCAAACGCCCCGCCAGCTCGAACAAGCGATCACTGCCAAACTGCAGAGTTATATTTCCGAGCCAGAAGTCACTGTCATCGTTCAGGAAATCCGCAGCCAGAAATTCAACATCCTGGGCCAGGTGGCGAGACCGGGATCGTATCCGCTGACCAATGCGATGACCGTTCTGGATGCGATTGCGGTCGCGGGTGGCTTTAGGGATTTTGCCAAGCAGAAATCGATCTACATTTTGCGCCAGAATCCCAAGGGCGGCGATCCGGTTCGCCTGCCGTTTAACTACAAAGAAGTCGTCAAAGGGAAGAACCCGGAACAAAACGTCAAGCTTGAACCACGCGATACCATCTATGTTCCGTAAGGCGCAGATGCCGAAAGCCTGGCACCTTCTTTTGGCGTTGGCGTGCACGGCACCGCCTCTCTCCGCACAAGCCCCGCCCCAGGCCACCGGGATAGGAGGGGGCGACGCTGGCCAGATGATCACCCCGACGCCAGTCAGCGGGCAGGGATACTCAATGGACTTTGCCTCAGAGGCCCCGCGCACCAACTACCTCAGCGGAGGGCTGAGCTTTAGCACCGCATACAACGACAACATCGGTTCCAGCAGTACCAATCCGGTCAGCGATGTCAGCTACTCGATCGCGCCGACCTTGTCTCTACAGCAATCACGCTCTCGCCTGAGTTGGGATCTCAGTTACAGCCCGGGTTTCACGTTCTACCAGAAGAACAGCCAGCTCAATCAGGCCAACCACAACGCGATCGTGATTTTCCAGTACCGGCTGAGCCCGCACGTCACCCTGAGCCTGAACGATACCTTCAGGAAGACTTCCGACCCTTTCAGTCAGGTGATTCAGAATCCTAACGGCACCATCGGCGGCGTTCTGAACACTCCTCCGACCGTGATCGCGCCCATCGCAGACCAGATCAGCAACGACGGCGACGTGACTCTAACCTATCAATTCGCGGCCAACTCGAGTGTCGGTGCCAGTGGAATTTTTACCTTCCTCAAGTATCCCAATTTGCAGCAAACCCCCGGCCTTTTCAACTCGAATTCCCGCGGAGGCCAGGGATTTTATACCTCTCGCATTTCGGGCCGCCACTACGTAGGCGCAAATTATGTCTATCAGGATTTGCGTACGTCACCACAGGGATCAGAAACCCAAACTCATAGCCTGCTTTTGTTCTACACCTTCTATTTGAACTCAACCACGTCCGTTCTCCGCGTGGGGCGGCCCGGAGCATTCCGATATCGCCATCGTGGGAAGCGGAACCCTTCGCCAATGGTCGCCCGCGGTGGGGGCGAGTTTTGGCTGGCGGGGACAGCACACCAGCCTTGCCGGGAGCGTGGGACATAGCATCAGTGCCGGAGCGGGATTATCCAGCGCCGCCCACTCCGACGCTGCGAGTCTCTCGCTTCGGCGGCAGCTGACTGCCCATCTGACGGCCGTAGTGAGTGGCAGCTACTCGCGGAACAAGACATTGGACACGACAAGCGCCCTCGCCACTGAGGGGCATGGTCTAACAGGAACGGGTTCTCTCGAAACTGCGCTGAGCAATCATTTGGGATTGGAGATCGGATATACCCGTCTGCACCAGGACTATTCGAACATCGCAGCCATCGGCAATGCCGCCGACGTCGATCGGGTCTGGGTTTCGTTGTCCTACCAGTTCCGCAGACCCATAGGAAGGTAATTCATCGCAATGCCTGAAGATTTCGAAGAAAATTCGTCGCAAGAGCTAAATTGGCAGAAGCATCTGGGCGTCTTGCGGCGTCATATTGTGCTGTTTCTCGTCTCCGTCTTCATTGGTTGGGTGCTGATTTGGGGAGCTGGGTGGGTCATACCTTCGGTTTACCGCTCCGGAACCATGATTCTGGTGGAGCAGCCGACCGTACCCCAGCAATTTGTTGTGCCAAATATCGCGGGGAATTTGCAGGACCGGCTGGACTCCATTACTCAGCAGATTCTCAGCCGTACCCGCCTCTTGCGCATCATCGACAAGCTGAACCTCTACGGCAACGAACGGCAGAGAGAAACACCCGACGAACTAGTCGATCGCATGCGCAAGGACATTGAAATCGAACTGGTGCGTTCCCCGGGACGCGACGAACTGTCTTCCTTCAATATCTATTACTCCGCTCGCGATCCCCAGGTGGCCCAGCGCGTGACCAGCGAACTGACCAACCTGTTCATCAGCGAGAACCTGGAATCGCGTCAGCAGCAATCGGAAAGTACGACCGAGTTTCTCTCTAGTCAGTTGGAGGAAGCGCGCCAGGCGCTGGCCGAACAGGAAGAAAAAGTGCGGGAGTTCAAGGACAAGCACCTGGGAGAACTGCCCGGCCAGGTGCAAAGCAATCTGCAGATCCTCTCGGGCTTGCAGACCCAACTCCAAGGCGAACAGGATGCTCTGGATCGAGCCAAGCAACAAACCGTCTACCTGGATTCGCTGTTGACGCAATACCGCGCGGCCCAGGGGACGAAGACCGTGAATGGAGCTCCTGTTGGGTTGCCGGCGCTCGATCAGGAACTGGATCGCCTGCGGGCACAGCTGGCCGACCTCCGCTCCCATTACACCGAACGTCATCCCGACGTTCGAAAAGTCAAAGAACAGATTGCGGAAGACGAAAAATTAAGGGCGCAGCTCGCTGCCGGGCTGAAATCCGGCGCGCAACCTGACGGCGCCGGCCCAGGCTGGCAACGCGGAAACCCAGGATTCGGCTCCTTTGGCGCAACTGCAGAGCCAGTTGAAAGTCAATCAGATCGAGGCGGTCAACCGGCAGCGCGCGATTGAAGATCTCAAGGCCAAGATTGCCGAATATCAGGCGCGCTTGAACATGGCTCCGGTAATGGAGCAGCAACTCGCGGATTTGACACGCGGCTATGATCAATCGCGGGCCCACTACGATGCGCTTCTCGCCAAAAAGAGCGATTCGGAAATGGCCACGGATCTCGAACGGCGTCAGCAGGGTGAACATTTCCGAATTCTGGATCCGCCCAGCCTGCCGCTGAAACCTTTTTCTCCCAACCGTCTCAAGTTGTGTGGCATCGGACTCTTTGTTGGGCTCTTGCTGGGCGTTATGCTGACCGCAGGAAGCGAATATTTCGATGGCCGCATTTACAGTGAGCCTGAACTGCGGAAGCTGGTCGCTCTCGACGTGATCTGCGAGATTCCCAACGTCGATACGGCACGAGAGCTTCGAGCGGCGCAGTGGAGATTCCGACTGGAATGGGGATTGGCAGCGGTGGTAGTGCTGTTCATCACCGCCGGATCGGCCTTCACCTATCTGCGCGGCTGAAGAATTTTAAGTTGCGACATGTATAAAACTTTTTACGGCCTCCGGCGTAACCCTTTCGAGATCACTCCCGATCCCTCGTTTCTGTTTCCGACTCAACGGCACAACGAGGCTCTGGCGGCGCTTTACTACGGGGTCCGCCGGCACAAGGGATTTGTGGTTTTGACCGGCGAAGTCGGAACCGGCAAGACTCTGCTGGTGCGTTGCTTGTTGCATCTGCTCAAGGGAAGCAGCGCCGCCTACGCCTATATCTTCAACAGCCGTCTGTCGTCGGCCGAGTTTCTGCAATACGTAGCCGGAGATTTCGGGCTGCCGGCTTCCGGCAAGAACAAAAGTGAGCTGCTGCTCGAGCTGGGGAGCTTTTTGATTTCACGTCACCAGAAAAAGCTCACCACTGTGCTCGTAGTCGATGAAGCTCATCATCTTGCGCCCGAAGTTCTGGAAGAAATCCGGCTGCTCACGAACCTCGAAACTCCGCAGGGAAAATTGCTGCAAATTCTGCTTGTGGGGCAGCCCGAACTGGATGAGAAGCTGGATTCGGTCGACTTGCGGCAGTTGAAGCAACGAGTCGCTTTACGCGCACAACTGTCACCCCTGGATTTGGAAGAGACCCGAGGATACATTGCGCGCCGGTTGCAGTTGGCCGGGGCCAACTCTCACGCCGCGGGCCTGTTTTCGCCCGAGGCGATCACCGGAATTTATCGTCACTCGCGCGGCATTCCGCGATTGATCAACACCGTGTGCGAGAACGCGCTAATCAATTCCTATGCCCGCCAGTTGCGCACAGTACCCCCGGAAATCATCGACGAAGTGGCTACTGACCTTCGTCTCAATGTTGTTCCTGCGCCCAAGCCTCAAGCCCGTGCGAACGATAATCCTGATGTCTGGCAAGCGGTGAAAACCCTGCTTCAGCTGCATGAGCAACTGCAAGGTAATCGTCCCAAAGAGATGGAAAATCTGCTAACCACCGTACCCGAAGCGAGCAAACATGAGCCGTTTATTTGAAGCGCTGCAGCGGTCGGAGCCCGAGGGTTTCGCCCTCGAGTTTCCCCAGCCCGATTCGCCGCTGAACGAAATTCTGAAGACCGCGCAAGCCCCCGAGCCCGCGCCCACGGGAACGCAGCAACTCATCCCTGCGCCCTTGAACGTGCTCCCCGAAGGCCGCCTGGTGTCGCTTACCGAGAAGGACGGTCTGGCGGCAGAGAAGTTCCGTTTTCTGGCGGTGCGGCTGCGTCAAATGCGTCAAACCCGCCCCATTCAGAAACTGTTGATCACCAGCACGATTCCGGAAGAGGGCAAGAGCATGGTGTCCGCCAACCTGGCTCTTACCTTGGCGCGCAAGAAGCCCCACACTGTCCTTTTGCTGGAGGGGGATCTGCGGCGCCCCGCCCTGGCACGAGAGTTCGGCATGCCCAACCACCCCGGCCTGTGCGAATGGCTGCAGAGTGGGACTACGCAATTGCCGCCGATTTACGATCTGGGAGAAACCGGGCTTTGCTTTCTGCCTGCGGGCCATCCTCCCGCGAATCCTCTGGAACTGATGCAGTCGGGCCGACTTACGGAATTGCTGGCGCAACTCGCCGGCATGTTTGATTGGATTGTCATCGATTCCCCTCCTGTACTGCCGCTCGGTGACACCAGTGTCTGGGTGCGGTTGGCGGAAGGGGTCCTGTTGGTGGCCCGCGAAGGCATTACCGAGAAGCGGCAACTGCAGCGCGGCCTCGAGGCGCTGGATAAATCCAAATTGCTCGGGACTGTGTTAAACGGCTGCCACGCCGCTGATCACGACAACTATTACCAGCATTACGGCCCTGGCGCGCAAGCGCAGGACGCTCCGCCACCCAAATAACCGTCATTCTGTTCCACCTTTTGCCAGTCAGCCCTCCCCCGTTTCAGCTCGTGCTGCCCATCGCCGCACAAAAGCTATTTACTTCTGCTCCACAACTTATGGAGCAGGACGAGGAGAATCAGTTGTGAATTCGCATCGATCTGGCAACGGAAAAAGCTTTGTCGCCCCATCCCAACGGTCTGCACCAGCCGATCGCCATCCCAAGGTATTTGAGGAAACCTCCTTCCGGCACATGATTTCGCTGGAGCGGAAAAGGAGTGAGCGTTCGCGCAAACCGTTCTTGCTAATGCTGCTCGACGTCACGGGCTGTGCGCCGGCGGGCCGAAATGAATTGCTGGGGCACGTGTTGGCGGCAATGGCCCAATCGACCCGCGAAACCGATATCACGGGCTGGTATCAAAAAGCCGTGGTGGTGGGCGTGATGTTCACTGAAATGGGTGCGGAAGACCGGGCCGTGGTGGTCAGCACCGTAATGACCCGAATGACTGCGGCGCTGCGTGATCGCCTGACCTCTGACCAGTTCCGCAAGATCAGCGTTTCCTTCCACTTATTTCCGGAGGACTGGGATCAGGAAAGCGAGCTGCGGCCGAAGATGGAAGCGCTTTATCCCGACCTTGTCCAGCGTGACCAGGCGCGAAAATTTTTCAGCGTACTCAAGCGGGTCATGGATGTGGCAGGGAGCACAGCTGCTTTGGTGGCCTTCTCTCCTTTGTTTCTGGCCATTGCGCTGGCGGTAAAGTTGTCTTCGCCGGGGCCGGTGTTCTTCCGGCAGAAACGCATCGGACAGCATGGCGTTCCGTTTGTCTTTCTGAAATTCCGTTCCATGCGGGTGGGAAGCGATTCCGGCATTCACAAGGACTACGTGGTGAAGTTGATCAACGGTCAGGCCGACCGGAAATCGGCCAATGGCATCGCCGAAGGCCTGTACAAGCTGACCGACGACCCCAGAATCACTCGCGTAGGCGCATTCTTGCGGCGCACCAGCCTGGATGAGTTGCCTCAGTTCTACAACGTGCTGAAAGGCGAGATGTCTCTGGTGGGTCCGCGTCCGGCAATTCCATATGAAGTCGAGGCTTATGACATCTGGCACCGCGCCCGTGTGCTCGAAGCCAAGCCGGGAATCACCGGATTGTGGCAGGTGGCAGGCCGCAGCCGCGTGAAGTTCGACGATATGGTTCGGCTGGACTTACGCTACGCGCGAACCTGGTCCCCCTGGATGGACGTCAAAATTCTCTTGCGCACCCCCGGCGCAATGTTCGGTGAGGGCGCGTACTAACACACCATCCCCCGCGTTCTTCATTCTCTTAAAACCTCCCCGTCTGTTTGGTGCCACATGATTTTCAACCCATTTCATCTACAAGGCAGGGAGCGGTGAATCTATGATTAAGTTTGGAGTAATCGGATACGGTTATTGGGGCCCGAACGTAGTTCGCAATCTTGACCATCTGGACGGGTCGCAAGTCTCCATGGTGTGTGACAAGAGTCCAACCGCGAGAAAAAGAGTTCAAAAGGCGTTTCCCCACATCAAAGTGACTTCCGACAGCGCCGAGGTGATGTCATCGACAGAGATCGATGCGATCGCCGTGGTGACTCCAGTCTGGACGCACTATGAACTGGCCAAGACCGCGCTGCAAAACGGCAAACATGTTTTTGTGGAAAAGCCCTTTACCAGCAATGCCGCGCAGGCTGAAGAACTGATCAACTTGGCGGCACAAAAACACCTGAAAATTATGGTCGATCACACCTTCCTTTTCACCGGGGCGGTGCAAAAGATCGGGCAGTTGCTGGAGGAGGGGGCTCTCGGCAAGATCTACTACTATGACTCCACCCGAGTGAATCTCGGGCTATTTCAGCACGATGTCAATGTAATCTGGGACCTGGCGCCACACGATCTTTCCATCATTGATCACCTGATTAAAGAGAAGCCCGAAGCCGTGGTCGCCACCGGCCAGACCCATCTCAACGGACTTGAGGACGTTGCCTTCATCACGGTTTATTTTCCCAATAAAATCATTGCTCACATCAACGTCAACTGGCTTTCGCCGGTAAAGATTCGCACCACGCTGATTGGCGGAGAGAAAAAAATGCTGGTGTGGAACGACCTGGAAGCCGACGAGAAGATCAAGATTTATGACAAAGGCGTCCACATCACCAGCCGGGAAGGCCTTTATAACCTGTTAGTGAACTACCGCTCGGGCGACATGTGGTCACCACAGGTAGAACAAGTCGAAGCGCTGCGGGCGGAGTTGAAGTATTTCATTGAGTGCATCATGACGGACCAGTCGCCCTTTAACGATGGGCACGCCGGATTGCGGGTGGTGAGGTTGCTCGAAGCAGCCAACGAGTCGGTGCGCAGACGTGGTCAGTTGGTTCACCTTTCTTCATCTCAAGGTCGAGCGCCGCAGAGTTCAGTCGGGAAGATTCAGGTAGCCGCGCCGGTCCCGGCCGAGGCCTATAAGTAAACCCGCAACGACGCAGAGAACGCAGAACCAGCACAGAGCTGGCAAAAGTTAGGAGAGGAAAATGATGAAGATTTTGATCGCAGGCGGAGCCGGTTACTTAGGTTCCGTTCTAGTTCCGAAACTCTTGGAGCGCGGGTACGAGGTTGATGTGGTGGACCTGTTCTGGTTTGGGAACCACCTTCCTCCAGAAACTGGAATCATTCGGAAAGATATTTTTGATATTACCGTCGAAGATTTGCAGGTCTATCAGCAAGTTGTGTTTCTGGCGGGATTGTCGAACGATCCCATGGCCGAATATTCACCCAGCCAGAACTTTATCTTCAACGCCGCGGCGCCCGCTTATCTTGCCTACGTCGCCAAAAAAGCCGGCGTGAAGCGCTACGTGTATGCCTGTTCGTGCTCGGTCTATGGATATACGGACAATGAATTGTTCGACGAGACCCGTCCAGTATCTTCCTTCTACCCATACGGAATTTCCAAGCTGCAGGGTGAGCAGGCAGTAATGAACCTGATGGACGACAGCTTCTCGGTGATCTCGCTGCGCAAGGGAACTGTCTCCGGCTACAGCCCGCGTATGCGGCTTGACTTGATTGTCAACACCATGTTCAAGAACGGCGTGCGCAACCGGGAAATCACGGTGAACAATCCTTCCATTTGGAGGCCGATCCTGAGTATCGAAGACGCCACCAATGCCTACGTGCGGTCAATCGAGGCTAGCGAGAAGATTTCGGGAATCTTCAATGTGGCTTCCGGAAATTACACGGTGGGCGAAGTAGGGGACCTGGTGAAGATGGCCATTGAGGAGCAACTCGGCATCTCGGTCCGTCTGACCATCCATCATAAGAAGGATTTCCGGAACTACAAGGTGAGCATTCAGAAAGCCGAGAACATGCTGAGCTTTCATCCCAACCACAGCGTCAAGAGCATCGTGAAAAATCTGATTGAGCACATGGATAAGTTCCGCGATTGGGACAATCCGCAGTATTACAACATCGACACCTTGAAACAGCTTTCTCCCGCGGGTGACCGGCTGCGCACCATGGCCGGAGTGGTCTAGAAAGGCTTGGTTATGGACTCGTACGTGTGTATCGGAGCCGATGTAAAGCTTGGGCAGGACGTTAAGCTGTCCAAGTTCATCAATCTGTACGGATGCGAAGTGGGCGATGGAACCAAGATTGGCGCCTTCGTCGAAATCCAGAAGAACGCGAAAGTTGGGAAGCGGTGCAAGATCTCGAGCCATACTTTCATTTGCGAAGGCGTCACCATCGAGGACAACGTCTTCATCGGTCATGGCGTCACCTTTGTCAACGACAGTTATCCGCGGGCCACGACCAGCGATGGAACGATGCAAACCGAGGCGGACTGGAAGGTGGAGCGCACCCTGGTGAAAAAGGGAGCCTCGATTGGATCTGGCGCCACAATTCTCTCCAATGTCAGCATCGGTGAAAACGCCATCGTCGGCGCCGGCAGCGTAGTCACAAAAGACGTTCCTGCGAACACGATCGTGGCGGGCAATCCAGCAAAATTCCTGCGCTCCGTTGAACCCACGCTGGAGATCTCACAACGCTGAAGGTTCGCCTAGAATGCCTGCTGGTGGTTACCAGGCAGGTTGAGACAAAAAACAAATCCATTGGTTACCCCCCTCGAAACACTCCAAATAAGCGCTTCAAGCCATTGATTAAAATTGACTTATTGGAAACCTAAACAGTCGAAATTGGGCATGTCCTACCGGCACCTTCTGGTCACGGTCGCTTCCGGTTATAAAAGTAACTGGATCGTCCAGCAGATTCGTGGGCCACTCCCCGCTGGCAGCGTTTGTCTGACCAGCCCTGGTTCGCTGATCGGTGAACCGAGCACACGATTCTGGGAGGGAAACGGTGATTGAGCTGCGTAAAGTTCTTACTCGCAATGATGTTTGTGATCCTGGGTGCGACCTTTTCAGTCGCCAGCGACATCTACGTTGCCCAAAACGCGGCCGGCGGCAACAGCGGCGGCGATTGCGCCGATGCCCATGCCGTGTCGTGGTTTAACAGCTCGGCCAACTGGGGATCGGGCAACGGGCAAATCGGGCCAGGCACAACGGTTCATCTATGCGGCACTTTTACGGGCGCAGCCAATAGCACGATGCTGACGATTCAAGGCAGCGGGGCAAGTGGAAATCCGGTCACCATTCTGTTTGAGAACGGGGCCAATTTCACCGCGCCGTACTGGAGCGGCAACGGAGCGATCATCTGTTCCGGCCATAACTACATCACTATCGATGGCGGCGCGAACGGCCTTATCACCGCCACGGCGAACGGAACGAACCTGGCGAACCACCAGAACAGCGCAGGGCTGTCATTCTCCAACTGCTCTAATGTCACGGTGCAAAACCTCACGGGAACCAACCTTTATCAACGGGCAAACCCCGACACGAGTTCAGGCGGAAACGGGGCGTTTTGGATTAACTTCGGTCCCGGGTGCGATCACATCAACGTCAATCACAACAATCTGTCGAATGCGCGGTCGTTGGTCTTCGTAGCGTATACGACGGTGACGGATGTGCAGATCTACAACAATACATTCGACTACAGCTCGTGGATGGTGGTGTTGGGAGACGACAACAACAACAGCCGGGCGACAGGTTTGCTCATCCACGACAACACCCTGGGGCCGCACTTTAACGTCTGGCTCGATTCAGCCCAGTCCATGCACGCCGACGGCATCATGGTGTTTGCGGCGAATTCGAATTCCACCGCCACCGCCCAAATTTACAACAACTACCTCCATGGGGACATGTGCTCGGTTTCTGGAGTGAACTGTACAGGTTACATTTATGTGCAAGGTAACCAGGGCACCGAAATCTTCAACAATGTGGTGGTGGCTGAGTCGGGCGGAGGAGAGGGCAACATCGTGGTCCGCGGGAACTCGCCGGGTTTGGCACCGACCAACACCCTGATCTATAACAACACCCTGGTTGGACCCCATGGCGCGATCGGCATCAAGAACGGCGGCGGGATGGCCGGGAGTGGCATGGTTATCGAGAACAACGTTTTCGTCAACCTGGCCATTGCCATCATATTCGGTCCTAACAGTCTCAGTTCTTTGAGTTCGTCAGACCACAATGATTTCTCCAGCGTCACGAAAATCGTCGCCGCCAACGGAGACTCGGGACCAGAAGTCGACTACGCCTCCCTTGCCACATGGCAAGGTCAGGGCTTCGATTCCGGTAGCACCACCGGAAACCCTAATCTCACCAGCTCATACGTGCCAAGTTCGGGTTCCGCAGTCATGGGTCTCGCTGCCAATCTGACGAACTTGGGGATCCCGCCGCTGAATTCGGACAAAGCTGGAACGCTGCGACCTTCCAGCGGGGCGTGGAATGCCGGGGCATATCAGAGTGCTCCCGGCGCTGCGCCTGCGCCGCCGACGGGTTTAAGCGCAAGCGTGCAGTAACTACTGCCAGGAAATTCCTCAGAGCATTCTTGTCGGCACGGCGGAACGCACTGTCGTGTTCCTCTGTGCCTCCGCCATAGTTCATGGAACTAGTTCAAACCAACCGTATAGCAGAACAGAGAGGCAACTGGTTGTGAGCGAAGCCCCCGTTGTCAGCGTTGTTATCCCGACTTATAACCGGGCGGGTGTGATTTGCCGAACCATCGATAATGTCCTGGCGCAGACCTACCGGGACACGGAAATCATCGTGGTCGATGACGGATCTACGGATGACACGCAAGCGGAACTTCGTTCGTATGGCGGACGGATTCGGGTGATCGCTCAGTCCAATGCCGGACCAGCCGCCGCAAGGAACCGGGGGATTGAGGCTGCAACCGGAGACTTGATCGCGTTTCAGGATTCCGACGACCTCTGGCTACCCAACAAACTGGAAAGGCAAGCCCGCCTGCTGACAAGGGCAGGGGAGGAAGTTGTGTGTTGTTTGTGCAACGCCATCTTCCGATATACCGGTCAGCCGGAGTTCACCGCGTTCAAGCGGGCGTGGCTGTTTCCGACTCTTGAAGAAGGTATCTGGACGAACCCAGCGGAGGTCTGGGCCACCCGGTTCGTGCTCTTTTGCCAGACGGTGATGATCCGGAGGCCTGTACTGGAGAGAATTGGCGGCTTCGACGAGTCCTTGAAATTCCACGAAGACTACGATCTGCCCTTGCGGCTTGCTCTCGAGGGCCCCTGGGCATACATCCAGCAACCCCTGACGATTTGGCAGCAGGGCGCGGCAGGCAGCTGGTCTGACAAAGCTCTTCAGGAAGAGATACTCCTCAAGGAGTGCGAGATCAGGATGCGCAACAAAATTCTCGCCCAACTGGGAACGAGTAATGGGCATGGCCGACTGAGAATCCTGCTGCAAAGAGAGCTGGCGCGCAACCGTCGCGAATTGTGGCGGGCGACTTTGGCTTCCACAAAACGGCCGGGTGCGGCGCTGGTGGCAGACGTTCTTGCCCGAGTCGACCGGTATTGCTGGGGTGTCTACAGAAGACTGCCCAGCTATCCCCGATTGGAAGCTCGTGCAGTGGACGGTGGCCGGGATGCCGCTGAAACTTCAGAAGCCCGCTGTCTGGCGAACTCGACAGCGGCAAGAATCGCGGATTGAGTTGGACGACACTCAAAGACAAGTCAGGGGTCCGGGTGAAGACCCGCTGTTGTGGATCCCGCGCATTATCCGGAAGGCGCACTCCATCAGGCTTAAGTTGACCTACCCGTTTGATGGGTTTGGCCGGAAGGTCTCGATCCATCCTTCATGTGAGATTCATCGATTCTACGCGCACAAGATACGAATCGGAGACTCGGTCATCGTGGACCCGGATGTGTGGCTGAACGTTCCTGTAATCTCGTCCGAGCTCCGAACCGGCCATGGTCATTGGCAAAGGCTGCAGCATCGGGCGCAGGTCGGTGATATCCGCCAGAAATCGCATTTACCTTGAGGATGACGTTTTGCTGGCGCCAGCCGTGTACATCACCGATCATAACCATGAGTACTCGGATGTGAATGTTCCCATCGCCAGCCAGGGCACTACGCCCGGGGGAACGATTGTGATTGAAAGAAATTGCTGGCTAGGCTACGGCAGCATGATTCTGGGCACGAATGGCGAGCTGGTGGTGGGGCGAAACAGCGTAGTGGGAGCATACGCCGTGGTGACGAAAAGTTGTCCTCCCTATAGCATGCTGGTCGGGAACCCAGCGCGGGTGGTTAAGCGCTACGACGAGGCATCCGGAATGTGGTTAAGGTGCGACGAAGAGCGCAGTTTGCAGGGTGCCGACCAAAGGTGGCTTTCGAGGCAGGACTAAGAATCGCGCCCAGGAATTCCGTGGACGAAAACAACAATAACTTAGCAGATCAGATGCTTCGCTACGGCGGAGGCGCAACTTCCACCACGATGACGGTGGCCAGCCTTGTCGTCCTGCTGATTGCGGTCCTGCTCTTCTTTGTCTTGCGACGGAAATACCTGGCGACGATTTTCCTGTTCGTATCGACCTTCATCCCGTTCGGACAAGTGATTGTGATCGGCACGCTTCATTTTATGAGCAGCCGGATACTGCTTCCCTTTGCCTGGCTCGGTATGAGGCCCTTTACCTACCTGAAGAACCACCGTTTTAAATGGAATGGGGTCGACAAAGCGATTGTGTTTTATGGGCTCGCAGCCACAGTCACCGGCATCGCACTGTGGGGAGAATGGGCGGTCCTGGTCAATCGCCTGGGTTTTCTCTACAGCATGTTCGGCAGCTATTTCTTCTTCCGAGTGGTGCTGAACGATCGCGTGGATGTCGATCGAATCATTCAAACCCTTGCCATACTTTGCGCCATCATCGCAATTCCTATGTTGTGGGAGCAGTATACCGGGCACAATTTGTTTTCTGTGTTCGGAGGTGTTTCGGACATCACTCTGGCTCGGGAAGGACGGGTGCGGTCGCAGGCGGGATTCGCACATGCCATTGTGGCCGGTACGTTAGGGGCGACTCTGATTCCCATATTTTTGGGCTTGTGGTGGCAGGGAAAGCAGTGGAAACGAATTGCCGCGGTGGGAATGGTATCGGGCATGATAATGACGGTCACGTCGGCGTCAGCCACCCCGTTGTTCGCGCTGGTGGCAGGAATTGGGGCATTGTGCCTGTGGCCTTTGCGGCAGCAGATGCGTTTGATCCGTTGGGGAGTCCTGCTCACGCTAGTGGGACTGCATTTGGTTATGAAAGCGCCGGTGTGGGCGCTGATTCAGCGCATCGATATTGTGGGAGGCAGTTCCGGGTGGCACCGTTATGAACTGATCGACCAGTGCATTAAGCATTTTTCGGACTGGTGGCTTATGGGTGTCAAGAATCCTTCTACTTGGGGCTACTATCTGGGCGATCTCTCCAATGCATACGTGAGCGAGGCGGTTAAAGGTGGGCTCGTGACCCTGGTAGGCTTTGTGGCCATTCTGTGGCAGGGCTTTCGCAGACTGGGCCGAGCGAGAAAGGCCGCCGCGAGCGGAGGAGATCACAAGCTTGAGCTTCTGCTGTGGGGGTTCGGCGCTTCGCTCTTTGCAAATTCTGTTGCTTTCATAGGCATCTGGTACTTCGATCAAAGCTCTCTTATCTGGTATGCCCTGTTAGCCATGATCTGCACGATCACTGTGACCGCGAGAGTTCCCGTACCGGTGCCCGAACGGGCGGCGGCTTCGGGGTTGCGGCCAGAGACCAGAGGTAGAGGCGACTCCGTTCTCCCCGGATGGAACAGAAGCGGCGGGCGCGACCCCACGCCACATCTTTACTTAACAATTTAAGAATCAGTATGGCGCGATGAGGTGTTCCAACGGTCGTTGGACCCCGCTCGCGGCAAGCCGGGAAAGGAAGGTCTGGAAGTGGATATTTCGATCATCGTGGTTACCTGGAACGCAAAGAAATTCGTAGAGGAATGTTTCGGATCGATCCGAGAGGAAACCCGCGGTCTTTCGACTGAGACGGTCGTGGTGGACAACGCCTCCACGGACGGCACGGCCGATCTGATCGCCGAACGATTCCCAGAAGTGAAACTGATCCGGAGCCCCAAGAATCTAGGCTTTCCGGGAGGAAATGTCGTCGCCATCCAGGCGAGTTCGCCGGCGAAGTACGTTTGTTTAGTCAATCCTGACGTTCGGGTGATGCCGGGATGCTTTCGCAACCTTATGAAATACATGGAGGAGCACGCGGAAGTGGGAGTGGTCGGCCCGCTGACGCGGAATCCCGATGGCACGATCCAGCGGTCGTGCATGCGCTCTCCGAACGTGTGGACGGCGTGGTGCCGGGCGCTGGCTCTGGATCGAACCCCGCTGCAGCGGTTGCCTCTGTTCGGCGGGATCATGATGAACGATTTTGACCACGACCGGACACGAGAAGTTGAGGTTCTGAACGGCGCCTTCATGCTGATACGCCGGACGGCGATGGATCAGGTGGGCCTGATCGACGACCGCTACTTCATGTATGGAGACGACATCGACTGGTGCCTGCGGTTCCGCAAGGCGGGGTGGCCGGTGGCATTCGATGCGAACGCTGAGGCAATCCATTACGGTGGTGGAACCACGGCGCGGGCCCCGGTGTACTTCTACGTGGAGATGCAGAAAGCGAATCTGCAGTATTGGAAGAAGCACCATTCGCGGGCCGCGCAGATCGCCTTTCTGGCTTCGCTCTGGGTGCACGATGCAAGCCGCTATGTGATCTATTCCGTGCTTTCGATGCTGGGAAAGTCCTGGAAGGAGCGAGTGGGCTTCAAGGCCGAAAGATCCCTCGCGAGCTATGCGTTGGCTGATGGGCGCGTCACCCCGCCCCAATGAATCCATCGGCGCGGGCACACGCAATGTGGCCTCTGCGGGCTAGGCAGGCGTTAGCCTGCCGATCACTTTGACGAAGTTCAGTTCGTTCCGCGCGATTTATCAAGCAAATATTTCAGTCGTTTGCAACTCTCGCGAATGCTGAGAGCAACCATTCCGAACTAAGCTTAATTTCAGGGCATTTAAGGAGAAAACAATGCGAGTTCTTATTACAGGCGGTGCAGGATTCATCGGTTCCCATCTGGCGGAGGCGCTGGTGGCGAAAGGTGATGAAGTGATGGTGCTGGATGACCTTTCCACCGGAAGCATGGAAAACATCCGTCACTTAAAGGCGTCTCCGAAGTTCAGCTATTGCGTCGAGTCGGTGATGAACCGGGGCTTGCTCGCCGAACTGGTGGACGAGAGCGATTTCGTGATGCATCTCGCGGCCGCGGTGGGTGTGAGGCTGATTGTGGAGAGCCCGGTTCGTACTATTGAGACTAACGTCAAAGGAACTGAACTGGTGTTGCAGGCGGCGCAGAAGAAAAAGAAGCCGGTGTTTATTGCGTCGACCTCGGAAGTTTACGGGAAAAGCACTGCGATCCCCTTCCACGAGGAAGCCGACCTGGTGATGGGCGCGACCACTCGCGGCCGCTGGAGCTACGCTGCTTCCAAGGCGCTTGATGAATTCCTGGCGCTCGCTTATTGGAGGGAAAAGAAGCTGCCGGTCATAGTGGCCCGTTTCTTTAACACCGTTGGACCGCGCCAAACCGGCCGCTATGGAATGGTTCTGCCCAATTTCGTTCGCCAAGCGCTCAAAGGAAACCCGATCACCGTCTACGGCAACGGCAAACAATCGCGTTGTTTCTGCTATGTGGGCGACGTGGTGGCTGCGCTGGTCGGGCTGATCCAGAAGCCGGAAGCCATCGGGCAAGTGTTCAACATCGGAAGCACGGAAGAAATTTCGATCGAGGGTCTGGCGGCTCTGGTGAAAGAAAAAGTGGGGAGCACCTCGCCAATTTCTTACGTGCCTTACGACCAGGCCTACGAAGAAGGGTTCGAAGACATGGTCCGGCGGATTCCTTCGATTGAAAAGATCTCCAAGTGCATCGGTTGGCGGCCGGTAACGCCGCTCAGCGCGACGGTCGATTCGATTATCCAGTACTTCCAGCAGAGGGATACGGAACCGATCGAGGAAAAAGAACAGGTATTAGTCCGACCCGTTTCGCCCGCGGCCGAAGCCATTCCGTGATCGGTGAGCAACCAGCGCTGGCGAAGATCCTAAGGAGCAGAGCCTGAAATGTCCACAATGTCGACTGAGCTGGAGCATCCAGCAAAATACAAGTTCAACGAAGAGGTCAAAGGTAAGAAAACGGAAGCGCTGATCGAAGTCATCTCGGCGTTCTTTCAGCATCCTATTAAAGACGCTCTGGTTGTGGGATGCGGCTCAGGACTGGAGGCGGGAATGCTGGCGCGCGCGTTCTCGGCAAATGTGATTGGCATTGACGTGGGAAACGACTTCATCTTCGATCACAAAGCATCAGCGCCTGCCCAGTTGCTGATGATGGATGCGCGGGAGCTCAAGTTCCCGGACAATTCCTTCGATATGGTGTTTTCGTTTCACGCGCTCGAGCACATTCCGGAGCCGAAACGCGCGCTGAGTGAAATGGCCCGAGTATTACGGCCCGGCGGTCTTTATCTAATCGGAACGCCCAACAAGTCGCGGCTGCTCGGGGGTTTCAGTTCGCCGCTGCCCTTCCGTTTGAAAATCACCGGTAACTTGCAGGATCTCTTCATGCGGATGACTGGCCGGTGGAGTAACGAAGCGGGCGCGCACGCGGGGTTCACCAGCCGAGAACTGAACGATTACTGCTCGAGCATCTTCGGCAGTGCTACGGACATCTCGGACCTTTACTATCGCCACCTGTATAGGCGGCGCGAAGCGGTGATCGACACACTAACGAAGACTGGATTAAAGAAAGTTGTGTTCCCATGCGTGTATTTTGCGGGCACGAAATCGAATCAAGTATAGGCTGCGATCGCGGGCTGCGATGTCATGTCCGCTTTTGTGCAGGCTGGAGAACATGATGGCGAATGAACAAAATAACTCGAGATCATTTGCACTGGTGACGGCCGCTTATAACGAGGAGAACTACATCACCCGTGCGTTGGAATCGGTTACGGCGCAGACGGTGAAGCCGGCCAAGTGGATCATCGTGAACGATGGGTCCAGCGACCGGACGGCGGAAATCGTTCGTCAATATGCCGCGCAGAACAGTTTCATTGAACTGTGCAACATAGTGGAGGACCATCCACGGAACCTCACGGCCCAGGTCCACGCGATTAACCGGGGATTTTCGCAGCTTAAGGACGGCGACTATGACTTTATCGGAAATCTGGACGCCGACGTTTCGTTCGGACCGACCTACTTTGAGAAATTGTTGGCGAAGTTTGCGGCCGATCCTCTTCTGGGCCTGGGAGGCGGATACATCTATGAAGAGGAGGATGGAAAGTTTCAGCCCCGGAGGGGGAACAACCTGACTTCGGTGGCGCACGCGGTGCAACTATTCCGCCGGGAGTGTCTGGATACCCTGGGAGGCTACAAGCCTTTTTCCTGGGCGGGAGCGGACTGGTACGCCGAGGTGAGCCTCAGGAAAGAAGGCTGGAATGTGAGATCCTTTGCGGATCTGCAAGTAGATCACCACAGGCCCACGGGAAAAGGGTTCGGGCTTTTGCGCTACTGGTACCGCGGAGGAATCATGGACTATTACCTCGGGACACATCCGTTGTTCGAGGTGTTCCGACTGGTGAGGAGAATCGGCTCAAAGCCATATGTAGTTGGCGCCGCAGTGCGAACCGCCGCGTTTGCCTGGGCGACGATCAGCGGAGCCGAGAGAGAGGTCACACCAGAATTCATGAGCTATTTGCGGCAGGAGCAGATGGGCAGGCTTTGGGAGTCGTGGAATGGATGGTTCGGAAAACCAAAACGACCTCAGGTGAATCAATAGTGGGCGAATTCCCGGTGTCAGTTCAGATGCAGAGTCGAGTAACTAATGGCGTGCGCCGTGCGGTCCGCTAAGAGAATTGTAAAACTCGCGATAAGCGCGTTGTTCTGGGGCGGCGCGTGTGTGGCGCGCTTCATGCGGCGCTTGAGTGGGAAAGAAGCGCCCGCGTCCTGCGTGATCCTGTACTACCATTCGGTACCGGCTGAGCACCGGCAGCGCTTCGCTCGCCAGATGGACAAACTGGCAAGATTGACGAAGCCCATCAAGATCGACACCACTCCGGTCCTGAGTCCGGGAGTTAAGTATTCGGCGGTTACATTTGATGACTCATTCGACAATATCTTCGACAACGCGCTGCCCGAACTATTCAAACGCGATATTCCGGCAACCATATTCGTAGCTCCCGATCTTCTGGGACAGCGAGCGGAATGGTGGCCGAACGGCGCCCCCGAACAGCAAGAAAAGATCAGCACCGCCGAGAAGCTGCGACGGTTGCCTCCGGCACTCACAACGATCGGATCTCACACGCTGAGTCACCCAAAACTCCCGTTGCTGGAGACGGCGGAGGCAGAGCGGGAGCTATCAGGCTCGAAGGCCAGGCTCGAAGAGATGTTCAAGCAAGAAGTGAAAATCTTCAGCTTTCCGTACGGCGCTTTCAATAGCAAGCTGGTCAGCTTGTGTAAGACGGCGGGTTACACGAGAGTCTTCACGACTTTGCCGGTGATGGCCTTCCAAGAACCTGCTGAATTTGTCACCGGCCGGGTGGGAGTGGAGCCGACTGATTGGCCTCTGGAGTTTCACCTTAAACTTGTGGGGGCATACCAGTGGCTGCCTTACGCCTTCTCCATCAAGCGCTTTTTGTTTGGCCGAGCCGAGCGAGTGAACGTATCGCAAGAGGCGGCATCCGTGGAGCCATACATTTGAAGCTGCCAGTGACCTGCACCGCGCCGTTGCGCCATCTGGGATCCATCCATACAGGAGTCTTATGAGAGTCAGTGTGTTCGGTGTGGGTTATGTCGGTTGCGTGACCGCGGCCTGTCTCGCGCGTGAAGGGCACGACGTAATTGGTGTGGACGTAGACCCGTTTAAGGTTCGAGCCTTAAACGAGGGAAGGTCACCCTTTTTCGAGCCTGGATTGAGTGAACTGGTCTCCCAAGTGGTTGCTGAGGGCCGCTTGCGCGCAACCGCAGACCACGCGGAAGCGGTAAACAACAGCGATGTCGCGCTAGTCTGCGTGGGGACACCGACGAATTCGAATGGGTCGATCCGGCTGGATTATCTGAAGCACGCATTCACCAGCATTGGCAAAGAGCTGCGCAATAGGAACGGTTACTTTGTGGTGGCGCTGAGGAGCACCGTGTTGCCGACAGCGATCGAGGAGGAATTGATTCCGCTGCTGGAGCAGCAATCAGGCCAGCGAGTTGGCGGCGAACGATTGGGTTTTGTTTACAACCCAGAATTCTTGCGTGAAGGCGTGGCTCTCAAGGACTTTCATGACGCGCCATGGACCATCATCGGATCCTCGGACTCGCGGGCGGCTGATGCGGTAGCTGGGCTTTATGAACGACTGTCCTCGCCGGTTGTGCGGACCGATCCCAAGACCGCAGTCTTGGTGAAGTACTTCAGCAACACATTCCACGCCCTCAAGGTAGCGTTCGCCAATGAAGCAAGCCACTTCTGCCGTGAAATGGGAGTCGACAGCACGGAGATGATGGAAATTTTTTGCCGGGATACAAAACTCAACATCTCTTCTCGTTACCTGAAGCCGGGATTCGCATTTGGCGGGTCATGCCTGCCGAAAGACGTAAAAGCTCTGGAGTCTGAGGCTGCGAAGCGTGGACTCGACCTGCCGGTGCTCAATTCCATCGTGGCCAGCAACGAGGTTCATCTTCGCAACTGCATCCGATTGGTGGCCGAAGCAGGGAAGCGGCGGATCGGATTGGTGGGGCTGACGTTCAAGGCGGGTACCGATGACCTGCGCGAAAGCCCGGCAGTGGAGTTAGCCGAAAGGTTGATTGGCAAGGGATTCGATGTTGTGATCTACGAGCCGGTCATCGCACCGGGAACCTTGCATGGCACCAACCTGGCGTTCATCGAAAAATCAATCCCCCACATTTGGAAATTGCTGGTGCGAAGCCTCGACGACGTATTCGAACATGCCGAGGTTGTCGTGGTGATGCAGCAGCTAGCGGCAGACGAAAGACGCCAGTTCGGAAAAATGAGACCAGATCAGGTTTGCATCGACCTGGCGCGCTCGCTCGCCGCGGACGAAGTTGGCGGGGAATATAAGACCGTGGACAACGAACGCCAGCCATCGATGCTTGCCAGATAACGCAGGCTGCTCAGCATCTCCCAACCACACGAAAATGAGTAATACAAACAAATCGGGAACCAGCAGAGTCCTCATGCTGGTCGAGAATAATTCATTCCCTTTCGATCGGCGCATGAGGCATCTGGCGACCGCGCTTCAAGAAGCCGGGAACGAGGTTCGAGTCATCTGCCCCAAGGGCGAAGGCATCGATCAGAAGACTTGCGAGATCTTTCAGGGCATCAAGGTCTACCGGTACCCTATGTTGTGGCAGGCAAGCGGAGGCCTGGGCTACGCGCTGGAATACTCCTGGGCGCTGTTTTGCATGACAGTGTTGTCCTTATTTGTCTGGATGCGTGACGGATTCGACATCATTCATTCTGCGAATCCGCCCGACCTGTTCTTTCTTCTGGCTTGGCCCTTCAAACTGCTGGGCAAGAAATATGTCTATGACCAGCACGATCTGTGTCCCGAACTTTACGAGTCGAAGTTCGAGCGGCGCGATCGCATTCATACCGCCTTGCTATTCCTGGAGAGACAGTCTTTTCGCGCGGCGGATCTGGTGATATCAACGAACCAGTCTTATCGGGATATAGCCCGTTCGCGCGGCGGCGTCTCAGATGAACGGTCCGCAATCGTGCGCAACGGGGTTGACCTGAACCAGTTTTATCGCGCCAGCAGCCGGCCAGAGCTGAAAGAAGGCTTTAAATACCTGGCTGTGTATCTTGGGGTTATGGGAAAGCAGGATGGCGTGGACCGCCTGGTTCATGTGGCGCACCACATCGTGAACACCTGCAAGCGCGACGACGTGCTTTTCGTCATGATTGGCAAGGGCGAGTGCTGGAACCAACTGCAAGAACTGAGCCGGGAACTTAACGTACAAGGAGTCATGCGGTTCGTGGGGCGGATTCCAGACGATCTCTTGCTGGCGTATTTATCGACTGCGGATGTGTGTCTGGCTCCGGATCCGCCAGACGAAATGAACCAATTGTCGACCATGACCAAAATCATGGAGTATATGGCTTGTGAGAATCCCATCGTGTCGTTCGACTTGGTGGAGACGCGCCGCTCGGCAGCGGACGCGGCAGTTTATGTCGAGAAGGACGACCCGAAATTGTTT
Organism: uncultured Acidobacteriota bacterium; assembly: GCA_963759395.1. Lineage (GTDB taxonomy): Bacteria > Acidobacteriota > Terriglobia > Terriglobales > Acidobacteriaceae > CAVWZH01. The sequence continues at coordinate 592,498 of CAVWZH010000013.1, forward strand.
GCCTACGCTCTGAGCGACCTGCTCAACGATCCAGCCCGTCGCGAGCAAATGGGCCGGATCGGATTGGAGCGTTCCATTCATTTGGTTGGATTAGACCGGTCGCGGAAAGCTCTGTTGGAGGCATACTCCCGGCTGCGCGGAGAGGGAAAGCCACGGTTTGAATCCACGAATGATCCGAATACGCTGGAGGTTCGAAAGAAGGAAGCGCCTACAGAGGCTTAGGCTTTGCATCTAGCGGATACAGATTCGGGAATCACTCAGGCTGCAGATCCAAGTGGGGTCGAGGTTCTGCGCATCCAGCAAACCGATCACAAGATTGACCCGCTAAGCGATTCCCGCTGGCAGGTACTGGTAGAGAAACATCCTCGATCGTCCGTTTTCCACAGCACGCAGTGGCTACAAGCGTTGCGCAACACGTACGGGTACGATCCGCTTGTCTTTTCGACCTCGCCTCGTGGCACACAATTGACCAACGGGCTGGTTTTTTGTGAGGTCAAAAGCTACTTGACCGGCCAGCGCCTGGTTTCACTGCCGTTCTCCGATCATTGCGATCCGTTGGTAAACAGCTCAGACGAGCTTGATGAAATCTTAATGGGGGCGAAGCAACTTATAAACGAAGGCCGCTGGAAATACGCAGAGATCAGACCGCTTGGTTGTAAGCCGAGCCCCGACGCCCAGTTCCGCAACAGCGCTTCGTACTGTATTCATCGCCTGGATTTGTCGAGGAGCACGGAGCAGCTGTTCCACAGTTTCCATAAAGACTGTGTCCAAAGGAAGATTCGGCGGGCGGAGCGTGAGGAGGTGCGCTGCGAGGAAGGGACGTCGGAAGTCTTGCTTCAGGACTTTTATATGCTCCTGGTTATGACGCGCCGTCGGCAGTCGTTGCCGCCGCAACCGCTGGCCTGGTTTCGCAATCTGATCGCTTCATTTGGGCCCGACCTGAAGATTCGCGTTGCCTATAAGGATGGTTTGCCGATTGCAAGTATCTTGACGCTCCTCTACAAGAGATCTTTGGTCTACAAATATGGCTGCAGTGATGCCCGGTTCAACCGCTTCGGAGGGATGACCCTTTTGTTTTGGAATGCCATTCAGGAAGCGAAGGACCGGGGATGCGAAGAACTTGATATGGGTCGCTCCGATAGCGATAACTCAGGCCTCATCGCTTTCAAGGAGCACTGGGGAGCGAGGCGGGCAGATCTCAATTATTGGACCTACCCGTACGTGCCTCGCGCCCGTTCGATCGCATGGCAAAGACGGATTGTTCGCAGTATGGTTGCGGTCTCTCCCAACCTGGCCCTGAAGGCGATGGGAAATATTCTTTACCGGCACATCGGTTAAGCGCGATTAGAAAACACCCTGATATGGCCGACGATCTATTCCCAATGTGGCACGTGGATGTAAAGGAAAACGCTCAATCGGGAGCGAAGGTGAATACAATCGTTTCGAAGGAGTTCTCGAAATCTTTGAGCCCGCGCAGTGAAAGTGTGTTTGATTACTTTCGGGGTGCCGAGGAGCTGTTGGATTTCGGGTTGAGCGGGAAGCTGTCCTCGGACGAGGGCTACTTTCGCTTCGGTCCGGACACAATCTGCTACGGACGATCGTGCCGGGGCAGCCGGAAATCGGAAGCCGAGTCCAGCTTGTACGACACCTTCGATGAAGTTGTGGTGGATCGCGCCGGTGTCAGTCTGCCGTTTGATCCAGCTGAAGTGATTGACAATCTTCGGTTGGAGCGGTACGCGAGCCGCGTGAGCAGTCTCGACCACTTGCTGAAGAAGGCCTATTACCTGTTTCGGCCGTTCACTAATCTGTCTTTGCGAAAATGGGTGCAAAGGTTTCACGCTCGCAATTCGCGAAGCGTTCTTTTTCCCCGCTGGCCGGTGGACACGACGGTTGAAAACCTGTGCGAAAGGCTTTTGCTGCTGGCGATGCAGGCGAAGGGCATCGACAGAATTCCTTTTATCTGGTTCTGGCCGTCCGGCGCCCGTGGCTGTGTGATGATGACTCACGACATAGAAACCGAAGCGGGAAGGGACTTTTGTCCGAATTTAATGGACCTGGATGACGCCTTTGGAATTAAAGCGTCTTTTCAGATCGTTCCCGAGGAGCGCTACTCGGTTCCGGCAACTCTGGTCGAAACAATTGCGTAGCCGCGGATTTGACGTTGGCATTCAGGATTTCAACCACGACGGCCGGCTATTTGACGACCGGGAAGAATTCTTGCGCAGGGCTGCCATTATCAATCGTTACGCAAAACAATATGGGGCGAACGGATTTCGCGCGGCGGTGCTCTACCGGAAACCTGAGTGGTACGACGCTCTGAATGTTTCCTTCGATATGTCGATGCCCAACGTGGCCCACCTGGATCCCCAGCGCGGTGGCTGTTGTACCGTGATGCCCTACTTTATCGGCAATATCCTGGAGCTTCCCGTCACCACCACTCAGGACTACACACTGTTTCATCTCTTAAATGAGCGGTCGATCGATTTGTGGAAAACCCAGGTTGAACTCATTCTACAAAAGCACGGCCTGGCCAGTTTTATCGTTCATCCCGACTACGTGATGAGTGAGGATACGCGGGCGGTGTACAGCCAATTGTTAGGCTACTTGCAAGGCTTGCGTGAGCAACGCCAGCTTTGGTTTGCGCTACCCACGGAGGTCGATTCCTGGTGGCGGGTACGCAGCAGGATGTCGCTCGAACCATGCGGCAGCGGATGGCGGATTGTGGGAGAAGGCTCGGAATGCGCCGCCCTGGCCTACGCCAAGAATGTCGATGGCAAGCTGGTCTATGAAGTGACAGAAACAACCGAGCACGATCCAGCTCTTGTGGCCGCCTACAAAGTGCGAAACAAACCAACCGACTGACCCTCAAGAAAATCTGCCGTTGCAAATACGCAGGATCCAGTCGACCAGAAATACCCTCTAAAGTGAGGAACGCGTTACCGATGAGCCAAACCGGAGCAGTGAGCGATTTTATGAGCACCCCGCAAGCGGCCATGCCGTTAACGGATATTCCTGTTGTTGAGATCGGCCCAGCCAGGGGTTGGCTCGACCTGAATCTCGGCGAGTTATGGCAGTTTCGCGAACTGCTGTATTTCTTCGTGTGGCGCGACCTGAAGGTGCGCTACAAACAGACCGCGATCGGCGTTGTTTGGGTAATCCTTCAGCCATTCCTAACAATGATCGTATTTACTCTGTTCTTCGGGCGCCTGGCCAAGATGCCGTCGGACGGGCTTCCTTATCCGCTTTTCTATTACAGCGCACTTTTGCCGTGGACTTATTTTGCGACTGCGCTCACCAATGCGTCCAACAGCATGGTCGAGCACCGGCAGATGATCACCAAGATCTATTTCCCCCGTATTTTCTTGCCGCTTTCGGCTATCTGCTCGGGCCTGGTGGACTTTGCCATTGGCTTCGTGATGCTGATCGGAATGATCCTCTATTACCGGATCTCCTTGAACTCCTCGGTTCTGCTCATGCCTGTGTTTCTGTTGCTGGCGGTGACGACTGCGCTGGCGGTTGGGCTGTGGCTCTCGGCTTTGAACGCGATTTACCGGGACGTGCGCTATGTCGTGCCCTTCCTGGTGCAGTTCTGGCTGTTTGCTTCGCCGGTAGCGTATCCCAGCCGGTTAATTCCTCAGCAGTGGCAATGGCTCTACGGGCTCAATCCCATGGCTGGCGTGATCGAGGGCTTTCGCTGGTCCGTCTCCGGCCACGGTCAAGCCCCCACGACGATGCTGCTGGCTTCCGGGGGAGCGGTTCTGGTGCTGCTCTTTTCGGGGTTGGTCAACTTTCACAAACTGGAAAGTACGATTGCGGACAGGATCTGAAATATGAGTAACGTTGCCATCCGAGTAGACCGGATCAGCAAACGCTACCCTCTCGGGGAGGGTGGCGGGTTCAAGTATCGTGCGTTGCGCGACATTCTGGCCGGCGCGCTGGAAGCGCCGGCGCGGTGGTTTCGCCCGAGAAGCCACGCGGCCAGCGCGACTGAGGCCCCTGAGATCTGGGCGCTTAAAGATGTCGACCTTGAAGTCGAGCCGGGGCAGGTCGTCGGCTTGATCGGCCGCAATGGCGCCGGGAAGACGACTCTGCTGAAAGTGCTGACGCGCATCACAAAGCCGACTTCCGGCCATGCCAGAGTTTGGGGCCGGGTGGGCAGCTTGCTCGAGGTGGGCACCGGTTTTCATCCCGAACTTACGGGACGCGAGAATGTCTTTCTCAGCGGCGCGATTCTCGGGATGCGCAAAAAAGAGATTGTGCGGAAGTTCGACGACATCGTGGCCTTCGCCGGGGTCGAGAAATTTATCGATACTCCAGCGAAACATTACTCCACCGGCATGTACACCCGCCTGGCATTTGCGGTGGCCGCACACCTGGAACCGGAAGTATTGCTGGTGGATGAAGTTTTGGCGGTTGGGGACCTGGAGTTTCAGAAAAAATGCCTGGGGAAGATGAAAGAAGTTTCTGAAGGTGGACGGACGGTGGTCCTGGTCAGCCACCAGATGAATCAAATTCGCCGGCTGTGCCACAAAGTGGCCTGGATGGATGGAGGGCAGGTCCGCAAATTCGGGCCGACTACTGAAGTCGTAGGCGCCTACGAAAGCGCCATGACTTCAAGAGAAAATGGAAACGGGCGGTCCCGGCACGCTTCGAAGGTGAAGGCGCGGTTTCTGCATTGGGAGATTGTTGAACCCAGGGGAGAACAGCCTAACTTTCTGGAATCTCTGGATCCGGTCAAAGTGCGATTCGTCGTCGAGGTGAATCAACCTTTGGGAATGGTCCATCACGGCATTGCGTTGTACAACACCGAAAATGTACTTTTGTGGGGCACCGCTCTCAACATGTCGTCGTTGCGACCGGGCAACCTGGAATTCGTATATCAGTTGCCCAGTTTGCCTTTAAAACCTGGCCCGTATCGATGGCAGGTAAGCCTGTTTGACGAAAATGGCCTGCTGGACCTGTGGGATTGTTCCCCCGATCTCCTGGTGGCGACCGAACCGATGGCGCACGCCAAAGACGAATGGGCCGGTCTGCTGAATCTGCCGAGCGAATTCTCGGTCCACGACGAATCCGGGTCTCTCCTTGACGTTGAGGCTGCTTCGGGGACGCTGACTCGCATTTGATTGGGTTGTCTGGAAGCGTCGGATTGGCAAACAACTCTGCGAGACCGATGAGGTGAGCGGGCCTCACCTTTCCCTAATCCAAATAAATGATAAGAAAGAAGGAGTTCATTTTATGAAGAAGCGTGTTCTTGTGTGCGGCGCCGGCGGGTTTATCGGCGGACATCTGGTAAAGCGTCTGAAAAACGAAGGCTACTGGGTGCGTGGGGTCGACCTCAAGCGGAATGAATACTGCCCCAGCCGGGCGGATGAGTTCGTCATCGGCGATCTGCGCGAACACCACGTGGTGCGCGCGGTTCTGGCCGACATCGACGACGTTTACCAGTTAGCTGCGGACATGGGCGGCGCCGGCTACATCTTCACCGGTGAGCACGACGCCGCCGTGATGCACAATTCCGCGAGCATCAACCTGAACATTCTGGCCATGGGTCGCGAAGCCGGCGTGCAGAGGTATTTTTATTCCTCTTCGGCCTGCATCTACCCGGCTTATAACCAGACCGACCCCAACAATCCGAACTGCGCGGAGGATTCTGCTTACCCGGCTGCCCCGGATAGCGAATACGGATGGGAGAAATTGTTCAGTGAACGGCTGTACGCCGCGTTCCAGCGCAATCACAAAACCGAAATTCACGTCGCGCGGTTCCACAACATTTTTGGACCCGAAGGGACGTGGCAGGGCGGACGAGAAAAGGCGCCCGCAGCGATCTGCCGCAAGGTGGCAGAAACGCCGAACGGCGGTGAGATCGAGATCTGGGGCGACGGAGAGCAGACCCGCTCGTTTCTGTATGTTGACGAATGCGTCGAAGGCATTCGCCGGCTGATGGATTCCGATTTCGCAGGACCGGTGAACATCGGTTCCGAAGAAATGGTTACCATCAACCAGTTGGCTGAGATGGCGATGGAAATCGCGGGTAAGCGGCTGCGAATTCGACACATCGATGGCCCGCTGGGGGTGCGCGGCCGGAATTCAGATAATCGTTTGATCCTTCAAAAACTGGGATGGGCCCCATCGGCTTCGCTGCGTAAGGGCCTCGAAACCACCTACCGATGGGTGGCAGAGCAGGTAGCTGCGGCGCAAAAACTGGTTGCGCCATGCGTGTGAACGTGGTTTGTTCGTCCCGCTAACAACGAAGACGCAGCCGAAGGTTGAATGCAGCGGAGGTTGGCTCATAGTGTCCGGCTCGGCAAATTGCCCCGTAATCACAGTCGTCACGCCATCATTTAACCAGGCCGAGTTCCTTGAGGCCACCATTGAGAGCGTTCTGTCGCAGGGGTACCCCGCGTTGGAGTACATCATTGTCGACGGCGGCTCGACTGACGGTAGCGTCGAGATAATAAAGAAATATGAAAAGCACCTTCAGTACTGGTGCAGTGAGCCTGACAGGGGGCAACATGATGCGATCAACAAGGGGTTCGCTCATTCCAAAGGCGAGATTATGGCGTGGCTTAACAGCGACGACATGTATTGTCCCTGGTGCCTACGAACCGTGGGGACGATCATGCGGGAATTGCCGGAGGTGCAGTGGCTAAGTACCTTGCAGCCCGCTGGGTGGGACTGGCACGGATTCTCCACGGGTTTCGCCATAATTAATGGATTCTCGCGTGATGCGTTTTTGGAAGGCCGCTATCTTCCGTCACGGTGCGCGGCCCCGCTGGGTTGGATCCAGCAGGAGTCGACATTCTGGCGGCGCAGTCTTTGGGAAGCATCGGGCGGTCAAATCTCGCCGGAGCTCAAACTAGCCGGAGACTTTGATTTGTGGTCGAGGTTCTTCCTTCACGCTGAGTTGTACGGTGTCGCGTCACCGCTCGGCGGCTTTCGATCACGGGTTGGACAAAAGTCCAGCGCGGCGGACGAATATGCGAATGAAGCCGAGACCACGCTATCAAGAATGCGATCAGCATGTGGCTGGAGGCGTGACTCGCTGCGGAGTTCCACCCTGGGAATGAAACTGCACCGCCTTCCACGCGTAAAGCAGGCGGTCGCGGAGTTCTGTGGATACAGCGGGAAGAGAATCTTGCGCGCCAACCTCACCACACCTCAAGCGTCCTGGATGGCTGAACCCTACAAGTTTATCTAAGTCATGTTTGAGAACATGCAGCTTGCCGGCCCGCAATGCGGCGACAGTCGGCTGACGATGATTACGCGCTCGAAATCCTTTGTAGCGCTTCGCAGCGCGAAGATCCAAGGTTAGGAGCTTTTCATGGTAACGATTTTCACCACCCCCAAGCCCTTCAAGGGTCATTCCGCGGTCATCCAGCACAACGCTCTCAAGAGCTGGACGTTGCTCCGGCCAACGCCTCAAATCATCCTGTTCGGAAACGAGGAGGGCAGCGCCCAGATCGCGGCGGAGTTGAATCTTACTCACGTGACCGATGTCGAACGGAGTGGGATCGGGACACCTCTGGTGAGTTCCATGTTTGGTTTGGCCCACAAACTTAGTTCGAATTCTCTGCTGTGTTACGTCAATGCAGACATCATGCTCACCAGCCAATTCGTTGAGGCCTTGCGCGTTATCCATGCCGTGGAGCCTCGGTTCCTCATGACTGGGCGGCGAACCAATCTGGACGTGGAAAAGCCATGGGATTTCAGTCATCCAAGCTGGGAAGCCAAGCTTCACGTCCGCGCTGCGACTGACGGAATAGAGGGGCCTTCGTCAGCGATGGACTACTTTGCGTTTCCGCGAGGAGTCTTTGAGGAAGTGCCTCCGTTCGTAGTCGGAAGAGCCCGCTGGGATAACTGGATGATTTATTCGGCCCGGCAGCGCCACATCCCCATCGTCGAAGCTACGCACGATGTCCTGGCGGTGCACCAAAATCACGATTACTCGCATTTGTCCGGGGGATTGAAGGATTGTTTCGTCGGCCCTGAGGGCCAACGCAATCAGGAGCTTTACGGGCTAGAAAAATTGCTGGGTATTCTAGACTCGACCCACTTACTTAAGAATGGCCGGGTGCGTCGAGCACTGGGGCGGGCTTACCTCTCACGGCATCTCGATACCTTGTCCGTATTTCACCCCACTTTGGGTCCTCTGACTTGGCCGTTCCTGGCGGTTCGGGAATTGATGAAGCCGCTTCGCCGCAGGCTTGCACCGCAACCTTAGGTTAGTTCGCCGGCCAGCGCGACGCAGGGAAGCGGGCCTTTTCCCATATGATATTTCACGAAACCAGGCTGCCGGGGGTTTTCGAAATTCACCTCGAGCCCAAGGCTGACGAGCGTGGATTTTTCGCTCGCAGCTGGTGCCAGAAAGAGTTTGAAAGTCACGGGTTGAACTCCAAAGTGGTGCAATGCAGCATTTCGTTTAACGCGCGCAAGGGAACCCTGCGTGGCCTTCACTACCAGGCAGCCCCTTATGCGGAAACCAAGATCGTACGCTGCACTCAGGGAGCAATCTATGACGTGGCGGTCGATCTGCGTCCGCAGTCGCCGACTTTCAGGAACTGGACTGCGGTGGTTCTCAGCGCGTCCAACCACTCGATGCTCTACATTCCAGAGGGATGTGCCCACGGCTTCCTGACTCTGGAAGACGACACCGAGATCGTTTATCAGATGTCGGAATTCCACAACGCCGAATCCGCTCGTGGAGTGCGTTGGGATGATCCGGCCTTCCAGATTGAATGGCCGGCAGAAGTCAAAGTAATTTCCGAGCGTGACCGGACTTACCCGAATTTCGAATCCGTACAATGCGCCTGTTAAAAGAGCTCGATCAAAGAAGCACAGACGAAATCGGTAAGGAGCTGCACAGCTTCGCAGCCGAGTTGTACCCGATCTGCCGCAGCATCACGGGCGACGGACTGCGGCAGACTTTGGCTTTGATCCAGAAGCGGATTCCGCTGGAAACCACTCAGGTCCCAACGGGAACCGCAGTTCTTGATTGGACCGTTCCCAAAGAATGGAACATTCGCGACGCATATATAAAAGATGCCAAGGGGAACCGGGTAGTTGATTTCCAGCAGTCCAACCTGCATGTGCTGAACTACAGCACGCCGGTCCATGCGACCATGCCGTTGGCCGAACTCAAACCGCATTTGTTCACGATTCCCGAACATCCGGATTGGATTCCGTACCGCACCTCTTACTACCAGCAAAACTGGGGATTCTGTTTGTCGCACAATCAGATGCTGGCTCTGGAGGATGGCGATTACGAAGTGTGCATCGATTCCAGCCTGGTAAACGGCCACCTGACATACGGAGAGTACTATTTGCCCGGAGAGTCAGCGGATGAGGTTCTGATTTCTTGCCACGCCTGTCATCCGTCCTTGGCCAATGACAATCTCTCCGGTTTAAGCGTGGCAGCGGCCTTGGCGGAATTGTTGTCCGGCCGCGAGCTTCGCTATTCGTACCGTTTCCTGTTCATCCCGGGAACGATCGGAGCGATTACCTGGCTGGCGCGAAACCGCGAAAATGTTGGTCGCGTTCGCCACGGGCTGGTGTTGACCGGAATCGGAGACGCCGGCGGATTCCACTACAAAAAGAGCCGCCGGGGCAATGCGGAGATCGACCAGGCGGTCGCGCAAGTGCTGCGCCATAGCGGCGATGCTCACGAGATCCTGGAGTTCTCGCCTTACGGATACGACGAACGGCAATATTGCTCTCCGGGTTTCAATCTTCCGGTCGGTTGCCTGATGCGCAGCGTCTGGGGCACATTTCCCGAATATCACACTTCCGCCGATAATCTCGAGTTTATTAAGCCACGCCAGCTGGCTGAGTCGCTTCGAGTTTGCGTCGCCGTCGTCGAAGTGCTGGAAAACAACCGGCGCTATCGCAACCTGAGTCCCTACGGCGAACCTCAGCTCGGGAAGCGAAACCTCTACCGATCCACCGGTGGGGAAGCGATCGGAGCGGAGATCAACGCGCGCCTTTGGGTGCTGAATTTCTCTGACGGCGAGCACTCGCTGCTGGAGATCGCCGAGCGATCCGGGCTTCCGTTCTCTGCGATTGCTGATGCAGCCGAAGTGCTGGTGGAAGGTGGTCTGCTGTCGGCCGTGCCTGAAGGCGCTGCCGCGACACAAACCGCGAGAGTCGCCACTGGTAACCGGGCCAAGGTTACCTCTCTCCGATAACGGCTGGGCCATTCCGGCGGTAAAGGTTACATGGGAAGATTGAGATGACAACACACACTTTTGAAAGTCTAGGGTTGCCGGATTCTGATTCAGTCCAGTTCCAGGAATTGTCATTGGCTCAAAATTGTTGTTTCACAGGAGTCGCATGAAGGTATTGCTGACCGGACATAAGGGTTACATCGGCGCGGTGGCCGCACCAATCCTGCGCGCCGCAGGGCATGAAGTGGTCGGTCTGGACACCGATCTTTTCGCGGGCTGCGAGTTTGGCGATGACGGCCAAGAGATTGCGCAGGTTCGCAAGGACATCCGCGATCTCACTAAGAGGGATCTCGAGGGTTTTGATGCAGTCGTGCACTTGGCTGCATTGTCCAACGATCCATTGGGTAATCTTAATGCTGGCCTCACCTACGACATTAACCATAAAGCATCGGTTCAGCTTGCCAGTCTGGCCAAGGCCGCGGGAGTAGAGCGCTTTGTCTTTTCTTCATCTTGCAGCACGTATGGCGCCGCGGGTGATGAGTTCCACGACGAGACAGCAGCTCTCAATCCAGTCACACCGTACGGTGAGTCCAAGGTCTTGGTCGAGCGCGACGTCGCGCAGCTGGCCGACAAACGTTTCAGCCCGACTTACATGAGAAATGCCACCGCGTATGGCGTTTCGCCGCGCCTGCGGCTGGATATTGTATTGAATGATCTGGTGGCGTCGGCATACACCACTGGGCGCGTGTTCATCAAGAGCGATGGCACGCCGTGGCGGCCGATCGTGCATATTCGCGACATCGTAGCAGCAATTGTGGCCGCGCTGGCGGCGCCGCGAGACATGGTTCACAACCAGGTTTTCAACGTCGGGCAGCACAGAGGAAAACTACCGTATCCGCGAACTGGCTGATATCGTTGCGGAGATCGTTCCCGGCTGTCAGGTGGAATACGCTCCGGGCGGCGGCCCAGACAAGCGCTGCTATCGCGTGAATTGCGACAAGATCCATCGCGTCCTGCCTGATTTCCGACCGCAATGGACTGCACGCAAAGGTGCTCAGGAACTCTATGATGCCTACCGGACTGTAGGGCTGACGGCTCAAGATCTCAAGGGCGGCCGCTACATGCGAATCGACCAGATTCAACGGCTGATCCGGGCGGGGCGCTTGGATGCGTCGCTACGTTGGAGCCGGAAGCCCGCCGAAGCCACAGTGCTTGCCTGAATTAGAGTCTCCTCCCCAGACAGGAATAGTGAAGAGAATATGGCTACGATGACGGTTCCAGCGGATACTCGACATGAAACCGCGACCCTGCGCTGCAGGTTCTGCGGAACCGGCCTGGAAAGAACGTTTGTTGATCTGGGGTTGTCTCCGCTGTGCGAAACCTATCCCGCGGCGGCAGACTTCCATCGCGGCGAGGTCTATTATCCGCTCCACGTATACGTCTGCGATCGCTGCTTCCTGGTGCAACTCGAAGAATACGAGAGCGCGGAGAACATATTCAGCGATTACGCTTACTTTTCCTCTTTTTCCGATTCGTGGCTCAAACATTGCGAGACTTACTGCCACAAAATGGCGGACCGATTTGGCTTGAACGAAGAAAGCTTTGTGGTGGAAGTGGCTAGCAACGACGGTTATCTGTTGCAGTATTTCGTGCGCCAGAACATTCCTGTGCTGGGCATTGAGCCAGCGGCGAATGTGGCCAAAGTTGCGGTCGAAAAGGGCGTTCCCAGCCTGGTGCGGTTTTTCGGCGCGGAACTGGCGAAAGAGTTGGCGGCGCAAGGCCGTTGCGCGGATCTGGTGCTGGGGAACAATGTGCTGGCACAAGTGCCGGACCTGAATGACTTCGTTGAAGGACTAAAGATCCTCCTGAAGCCTGAAGGTGTGCTGACACTCGAGTTCCCGCACCTGCTGAAGCTGATTGAACTCAATGAGTTTGACACGATCTATCATGAGCACTTCTCGTATTTCTCCTTGTTCACGACGGCGCGCATTATGGAAGCGCACGGGCTAAGGATCTTCGACGTCGAAGAATTGAAGTCGCACGGCGGATCGCTTCGGGTTTACGCATGCAGAACGGAGAGCAGGGCGCAAACGCTCCAGCCCAGCGTCGGGAAGTTGATGACGGAGGAAAAGCGCGCAGGGTTACATTCGCCCGAGGGATATGCAGGCTTTGCCGAGCAGGTAAAGGAAACCAAACTGGCGCTGGTGGAGTTTCTGCTGGCCGCGGCGCGGCAGGGCAAAACCGTCGCCGGCTACGGAGCGCCGGGGAAGAGCGCGACTCTGCTGCACTACTGCGGGATTGGCAAGGACCTGATCGAATACACGGTCGATCGAAGCCCGTATAAGCAGGGGCGATTCCTGCCGGGGAATCACATTCCGATTTTTCATCCCGACCGGATCCGCGAAACCAAACCCGACTACGTCGTGATCCTGCCCTGGAATTTGAAAGACGAAATTATGGAGCAGCTGCGGTTCATTCGCGAATGGGGCGGGCGTTTCGTTGTGCCGATTCCAAGAGTGACGGTTTACTGAGGCCGGAGGTTAGCCATGAAAGTAGTCCTGTTTTGCGGAGGAGCCGGGATGCGGCTCAGAGGCTACGCCGATGACGTTCCAAAGCCCATGGTGCAAATTGGGGCACGCCCGATTCTGTGGCACTTGATGAAGTACTATGCCCACTTTGGTCACAAGGATTTCATTCTCTGCCTGGGCTACAAAGGGAACAGCATCAAGGACTACTTCCTGCACTACGATGAGTCCGTTTCCAATAATTTTGTCTGGTCGCAAGGCGGCAAGAATATTCAATTTCTGAACCGCGATATTGACGACTGGACGATTACCTTCGTGGAGACAGGCGCGAACGCCAACATCGGGGAACGGATGAAAGCCGTCGAGCCGTACGTTCAGGGCGAAGAGATATTTCTTGCCAACTACGGAGACGGCCTGAGCGACGTTCCCTTGCCCGCCATGGTTGAGACATTCCGGCAAAGCAAAGCGGTGGCTTCGTTACTGCTGGTGCAGCCGACCGCCAGTTTCGACATTGTCTCTGCGGGAGCGGGAGGGATGGTAAGCGACATTTGTCCCCTGACCGGTACTGACATTTGGATCAACGGCGGCTTCTTCGTGATGCGCAACGAAATATTCAGCCATCTCCGGCCCGGCGAGGAACTGGTGCGCGAGCCGTTTCAGCGTTTGATCAAGAAACAGGCTCTGTTGGCTTACAAGTACACGGGCTTTTGGCAGTGCATGGACACTTTCAAGGATAAGCAACGCCTGGAGGAACTGGACCAGGCTGCGGCGCCGTGGAAGGTGTGGAATCATGTGGCCAACGGAAAATCCAAGCCTCTGGAAGTGATATCGGCCGGCGTATGATCCATCTGAGCCTGAACGCCGGGGCTAAGCCCGCGCTGCAAATTCTGTGTCTCGGCTGTCATTCCGACGATATCGAGATTGGTTGTGGTGGTGCCGTTCTTCGGTTGGCCGAACAATACCCAGATTGCAGCTTTCATTGGGTAGTGTTCAGCGCGATTGGAACCCGGGAGGCTGAAGCGCGGCGCGCTGCTGAATTATTCGTCGGTTCGGAGCGATTGAAGGGTGCGTTGCTAAAAAGTTTCCCGGACGGTTTCATGCCGTTTGTTGGTGCCGAAATTAAGGCGGTTTTCGAGGATCTGAAGCACACAGTCTCGCCTGACCTCATTTTCACTCACAACCGGAAGGACGCTCATCAGGACCACCGCCTGATCGCGGAACTGACCTGGAACACATTTCGCGATCATTTCATCCTGGAATACGAGATTCCCAAATACGACGGCGACCTCGGGCAACCCAGCATTTTCATGCCACTCGACGCTGAGCTTTGCCAGAAGAAAGTTCGACACATCATGGATGCCTTTCAGTCTCAGCATCACAGGCGCTGGTTTCAGCCGGAGACGTTTTTCTCCCTGATGCGCCTGCGGGGAATGGAATGCAATGCCGCCAGCGGCTACGCCGAGGCGTTTTACTGCCGAAAGCTGGTGATGTAAGGACGAAGCAGTGCTTGAGCTCGGGAGAAGTTAACAAGTCAAAATCGCAATGGACAACTTGAAAGACACGACTGGAAAAAGTTCGGTAAGACGGTACAAGTTTCTCTTGGCGTGCGCACTTTGTCTCGCAGCGGCTCTGCTGGCTGCGATACTTGTTCGCCGTCCGGCATTTCTCCACCGTTCGAGGCCTGACATAAGCACCTGCACCCAGCTGGCGCGCCCGCAGGCGACATCAGAACCGGAGGTAGTGGCCACGTGCGGCTACCTCAACCGCACGCCCTTGACCGCCCACACGACGGCGCGATTCGATTCGAGCGGCACCTCCACCCTGGTGGCATTCGTCTCGAGCCATCCATTGTGGGAGGGGCGGCCGGTTACTATCAGCGGCATAACTGACGACAGGGGAAATACGTGGAAGCCGCTAACCGGTCCTACACCTTGGACCGGTGGTATTTTTACGCTCCTCTCAGCCATCTATTACGTGAATGCTCCAGCCACTGGCGCGAAGCACACCATTACGGTTCATTTGACGAATCCTGCGTCGCTGGTAGTTCATGTTTTCGCCGTGTCGGGTTCAGATGTCACGGCGGTGCCGATCTACTCTGTCATCACTCATCCGAGTTCGAGTCAGACTTCGGCTGACGTGACGAGCGATCCGATTGCCGTGCCTGGCAACACCCTGTTGCTCGGCTGGGCCAAGAATGAATCGGAGTCGACAGCCACTGCCGTCGATGGCTATATCCGGGACCCAAGATCGACAAACTTCTTGTGGGCTGAGTCCCGGACAGCACCCGCCGCGGGTTCGTACTCGGGTCACTTTCAGTACGACAAACCCATCGGATGGGAAACGGCCATCGTCGGATTGAAGCCGGCGGCTGCACCGACAACTGCGAATCAGGCTGCGCGCTGAGAACCAGATGAAGGATCTGAAAGAGAAGGCGATTCGCGGCGGCCTGGCGAGGCTCTGCGCCCAAGGCGCAAATTTCGTGCTGCGCCTGGTCTCTCTCATGGTATTGGCCCGGCTGCTTGCACCCAAAGACTTCGGTTTGGTGGGTATGGTCACCGCTTTCACCGGAGTCTTGAGTCTGTTCCGGGACTTCGGACTTTCGTCCGCCGCCATTCAGCGCACCAACGTAACCGAAGAGCAACTTTCAACCTTGTTCTGGATCAACCTGCTCGTGGGTGCCGTGCTAGGGCTGATCGCGGTGGCCATGGCGCCAGCGATTGCTGCCTTCTACCATGAGCCACGCCTCATTGCGGTCACGATTGTCTTGGCGACCGGGTTCCTGTTCAATGCCGCGGGGGTGCAACACGGGGCGCTGCTGCAACGCGAAATGCGCTTTACCGCTCTGGCGGTGATCAACACTGTCGGTTTGATTGTGGGTACTGCGATTGCGATTGCGGGCGCCAAAATAGGGTACGGATATTGGGCCCTGGTGGCCATGACGGTAACGGCCCCGCTCATCAGCACGATCGGCTTCTGGCTGGCCACGGCCTGGCTTCCGGGAATGCCACAGAGGCGGTCAGGAATCCGTTCCATGATGCGCTTCGGCGGAACTCTCACCTTGAATGGCCTCGTCGTGTATATCGCCAGCAATCTTGAGAAAGTTCTGCTAGGCCGCTTCTGGGGAGTCGATGCCTTGGGGCTATACGGAAGAGCGTACCAGCTCATCAACATCCCAACCGACAACCTGAATTCGGCGGCGGGTGAAGTTGCGTTTTCGGCGCTTTCCCGGTTGCAGGATGAGCCCAGTCGTCTAAAAAGCTATTTCCTGAAGGGCTACTCACTGGTCCTGGCAATGACTCTGCCGATCACGATTGCCTGCGCCCTTTTCGCAGATGACATGATTGTCGTTCTTCTTGGACCGAAGTGGATGGCTGCGGCACCCATTTTTCGCTTGCTCGCCCCGACGATCCTGGTGTTCGCCATAGCCAATCCTCTGGGATGGTTGGTCTGTTCACTCGGAATGGTTGAACGCGGTCTGAAGATGAGTCTGGTGATCGCGCCTCTCATGATTGCGGGTTACGTCCTTGGGTTGTCTCACGGACCTACCGGGGTCGCCTTCGCCTATTCGGCCGTGATGCTGCTGTGGGTCATTCCGGTTATTGCATGGTCCGTACATGGCACAGTGATTTCTTTCTGGGATGTTTTGCTCACGGTGAGCCGGCCCTTGGCTTCAAGCGTCGTAGCTGCAGGGCTTGCCTTTGGGGTGCGCTTGGTTTACGGCCAGTCGCTGTCTCCCTTGCCGCGACTCGTGCTGGAAACGACAGTTCTTCTGGTGACATTCCTCGGAATGCTCCTGTTCGCCACCGGTCAGAAGACACTCTATTTGGATCTGCTCCGCGGATTAAGGAGTCCCTCTCCATCCAAGGAAGAGAAAAGTTTGGCCTCGGCTTAGCGCAACCTGGCAGCGAAAACACAAAGCATGACAAACGGTGCGATGATCGAGGAATTGCCGAGCGCCTCTTCTCAGTCTGGCCGCGTAGCCGGTGGGGAAGCCCCAGCACCGTGCTATCGAATCGCACTGCTGACGCCTTACACGGGAGGCAATCTTGGAGATGCCGCCATTCAGGATGCGATGATCGCCAATCTGCGTCTTCGACTACCAGGAGCGCAATTCTCGGGGATCTCGCTCAACTGCGACAACTTCTTGGAACAGCATGGCGCAGCTGCGTTCCCTTTATGTGCCAGCAGCAGAGGGTTCTACGGAATGTGTATCGGTCCGGTTGCGGGTCAGCCGGGGTTTGTCGAGAGCTCTCCGGAAGGACTAGACTCAAGAGCAAGGCAAGATAAAGGAGACACTCAAGCGAATTCCTGTGCTCGGGTGGTTTCTGAAGACGGTTTATGCCTGCGGGAGAGAATTGCGCCACTCTTTGCGGGGGTATCGCTTTCTCCGCATGCAGGATCTCGTCATCGTCTCGGGTGGTGGCCAACTGAACGAAGAATGGGGTGGGCCGTGGAGCCATCCGTTCTCGCTTTTCAAATGGGCGGTTCTGGCGCGAATTGCCGGTGTTCCTTATGTGATTGCCAGCGTAGGTGTGGGCAAGGTCCGTTCGAAAACTTCCCGTCTATTTCTGCGCGCAGCGCTTCGTATGGCGCAATACCGCTCGTATCGCGACAAGAACAGTAAAGGATTTGCGGCGACTCTACTGCAACGAGCGAGCGACGATTCCGTAGTTCCGGATCTGGCTTTTAGCCTGCCGCCTTCAGAGATATTCCCATCCGCAGGCATCCCCGCCAGGGCCAAGGGTCGGCCGACGATAGCAATCAGTCCGATCATTTACGCGAATCCCCAATTCTGGCCATACCAGGATCGCGCGCTTTACGACCGCTACATCGGCCAGTTGGCGCGGCTGGTGGCGCAGCTCCTGGCACGCGACTATTTTCTGGTCATTGTATGTTCATCTCTCGGGGATGATGAAACTGCTATCCCAGAGCTTCTCGGCCGTCTGGATGATCAGTCGAAAAAGAGACTCGCTGAACAGTTATATATTCCGCCGACCCCGACCTGGAGGGATCTGGTCGCAACCTTCCGGGAGGTTGACTTCATGATCGTCAGCCGCCTGCACAGTGCGATTCTCGGCTTCGTCGCGGACAAGCCTACGGTCGCCATTTCCTTCGATCCGAAAGTGGACTGGGTGATGGAAGACCTCGGCCAGACTGATTATCTTCTGCACATCCGAGACTTCACGGCGGAGGCTGTGATCGCTGCTCTCGACCAGGCGAAGATGCGTGGAGATTTCATTGTTGAGCAGATGCGATCATATCGCCGCGAAGCTCTCTCGGCTTCCGCGAAGCAGTATGACGCTTTGGCCAGACTTGCCAGCGCCGGCCGTGGCGCGCGCCATTGAGATATAAATGGACCCCTTAGTCAGCTTCGTTGTTCCGTGTTACAAGCTTGCGCATCTGTTGCCGGAGTGCATCAGCTCGATCCTTGCCCAGACGTATCAGAATTTCGAGATTCTCATCATGGATAATTGCTCGCCGGACAACACGCCGGAGGTTGCCCGGTCGTTCGATGATCCCAGAGTGAAACACATCCGCAACGAGGTTAACCTCGGCCACTTGCGTAATTTCAACAAGGGCATTGCGATGTCGCGCGGGAAGTATGTTTGGCTGATCTCGGCGGACGATGCGTTGAGAAGTGGGCAGGTGCTGCAACGATTCGTTGACCGAATGGAAGCCAATCCCCGGCTCGGGTATGTGTTCTGTCGAGCGGTAAACTTGCGGGGTGGAAAAGAAGCGGGCCTCGTCGAATGGGCCGACTGCGGAGGTAAGGACCGAGTCTGGAGAGGGGCAGCCTTTCTGCGGCGATTGATCTGGTCTAACTGTATTGTGATGTCTTCCTGCATGGTGCGTAAGGAATGTTACGACCAGCTAGGTCTGTTCCCGCTCGACATGCCTTATGCGTGCGACTGGAATTTGTGGTGTAACTTTGCCATGCACTATGACGTTGCATATTTCGCCGAGCCGATGGTTCGCTTCCGAGAGCATGAAGACAGCCTGACAACCTCGTTCAACCGGAAAGATCCCCGTATTTGCATCATGGACGAAGTCACCGTTGTTTGCCGTCTCCGCCGCCAGGCACAACTTGCGGGACTCGCATCCCTTCGCAAGGTCTGCAATGCATCGATTGCCAGCCGGCTGGCTCCGGCCCTTGCCCCCGAGCCCGCAGAGGACGAGGCATCCGGTCTAACTGCCGCTGACTTCGAGGCAACACTTCGAGATCACGTTCAAGATAAAAAAGATGCAGAGGAAATCCGCGCGCTCGCTTATATCGCGCTTGGGGACATTCAGTACAAGTCCGGCGAGTACGCCAAAGCAGCGCGGTCGTACTGGATTGGGCTCAAGCTTCGGCCGTGGCGATGGAAGAGTTGGATGAAATATCTTCTGCTGCGCATGGGCAGCGTTGGGATTCGTTTGCGAGAACTGATTACCGCAGCGGCCAGGCTTCCATTCCCCAGATGGCTTGTTAGCTAACCTTAACATATGTGGCAGTGGTCTAAATTGCGTGTGCCCGGCTGGGTGGCAATGCCAAAAGCATTTTCTAACTCACTGATCAACTCGCCCGTGAACGACGACATGAGGGTAATTGCAGATGTTGAGACTCGTCATGTGCCGATAACCAATCGGAAAAGTATATTGTTCGTCATGAAATCTGGCGAGTTCGGCGGAGCGGAAAAGCATCTGCTCGAATTGGTAAGCCGGCTCGGCGGGTCCGGAGTTCAGGTGTCGATCCTGTGCTTAGAGGAGGACTTTTACACCGACCGCCTGAATCAGCAGCAAAGCACCTATGTCCGCGTTGTGTCTAAAAGGAACCTCAATTCTTTTTGGGGCTGGTTTCGCACCTTTCGGGGTCTCCGGCCTGAAGTGGTAGTCCTGGTCAACGCGAGCCTCTGGTGCTTGCGCTGGTACACGCCAGTTGCCGCTTGGCTGGCCGGAATTCCGCGGCGCTTTTCGATCGCCCATCTCACTCCTCCGCCAGTTCCGGCGAAGGTC
This sequence comes from uncultured Acidobacteriota bacterium, assembly GCA_963759395.1. Taxonomy (GTDB): domain Bacteria; phylum Acidobacteriota; class Terriglobia; order Terriglobales; family Acidobacteriaceae; genus CAVWZH01. The sequence continues at coordinate 612,176 of CAVWZH010000013.1, forward strand.
GAAGGCTGGTCGGTTCGCAGCATCCTGCGTCGATTGAGACGAAGGGGCCACCTCATGACCGTGAGGTTATCGGCCTCCTTCGATGACGCCATCATCTGCGTTGGCAACGCGATTCGAGATCGTCTGGTGAAGGACTATCGATATCCCGCAAACAAAACTGTCACAATTTATAACGGCGTATGTTTGTCGCATTTTGATCGCCACAACGGCAGTGAGCCGGCGTTGAAAGCCAGGCTTGCGCGCAATCCGGATGAGTTGCTCTTGGTATCGACCGCAAGACTCAGTGAGCAAAAGAGATTAGACATCCTGCTGTCGGCGATGGCTCGGTTGCTGCAGGACGGTGTCCGTTGTAACTGTGTCATCGTGGGCGACGGTCCTCTGAGAACACAGCTCTCCGATCAGGCAGCGGCCTTGGGCTTATCGGGGCGCGTGTTTTTTGAGGGTTTCCAGAAAGATGTACGGCCGTATCTCCAGATTGCAGACGCATTTGTGCTTACCTCTCATCGGGAAGGTTTCCCGCTGTCCATCCTCGAAGCCATGGCCTGCGGGCTGCCGTGTGTCGTAACCGACGTAGGTGGCAATGCGGAGGCAGTTACCCATAACGTTCATGGCCTGGTTGTTCCTCCGGGGTCAGTGGACAAGGTGGCCGAGGCCATTTCCTATCTGGCGACTCATCCCAGCGAACGGGCGGAGATGTCCAGGATGGCGCGCCTGCGGGTGCGCGAGGAATTCGATATCAATGACCGAATGGCAGAAATTAGCAAGTTGATACTGAGTTAGGCCATGGTTCGTACCATCGCGCATGCAGATGGTCGTCGGTTCGGGCGACCAGCAAAGGGTAGAGGCGAAGGGGTGCGCACGATGTCCGAAGTGGCCACAAAATATTACAAAAGAGACTTCTGGATCAAGGAGAACCTGAACTATGTTCAGCCTCATTTCCGGCTTGAAAAATCGGCGCGAATCATAAACAGGGTTTCGCGCGGAAGAGAGTGCGATCTTCTTGATATTGGTTGTGGGCCAGCAACTTTAATGCACCTTCTTCGCGAGAATGTACACTACCACGGCATCGATATCGCGATTCACAATCCGGCCCCCTACCTGATTCAAACTGACTTCCTCGAAAACCCGATCCGATTTCGCGACCAACAATTTGACATCGTCCTCGCCCAAGGAGTTTTCGAATACGCAGGGAATCTTCAGGCTCAGAAGTTTTCTGAGATCGAGCGATTGTTAAAGCCTGGCGGCACGTTCATCGTGTCCTATGTCAATTTCGATCACCCGAACACGTTCGTGTACGAGCCCTACAATAATGTCCAATCGCTCGACGACTTCCGGAACAGCTTGGCGCAGTTCTTTTCCATCGATCGCGTGATTCCGACTTCTCACAATTGGCGCCATCATGAGCCGAACCGCCGGTTTATGAAAAACATTCACATGCACATTAATATGAACATTCCTCTTATTAGCCGCATGTTAGCCATAGAATTCTTCTTCATCTGCTCACGCCGCTCTGGAAAGCACTGAGAAAGTTGAGAGATCAAGCAGGAGTGGAACAGCTGGCAGGTCGAGTAGCAGTGGTGACCGGAGCCAGCGGCGGAATCGGACGCGCGATTGCGTTAGCTTTGTCCCGCCAGGGAGTGCAATTGTGTCTTATCGGTAGAAATCCTCGTGCCCTCGCGGAAACCGTCGCGGCAGCGGAGCAGTTCTCCAAAGCGACTAGCTTTCAGATCGACTTAACCGTCAGCGAAAACCTCAAGCCGCTTTTCCTCCATCTGGAAAAAGAAGTCGGCAGGGTCGACATTCTGATTCACTCAGCCGGCGTAATTCACCAGGATGTGATGGAACGTGCATGCGTCGAGGACTTCGATATCCAATATGCGACGAATGTTCGCGCGCCTTACGTATTAACCAAGAGCCTATTGCCGCATGTTGACCGCTGCGCGCGGGCAGATCGTGTTCATCAATTCCAGCGCAGGGCTTAACGCAAAGCGGCCGGAAGTGGGGCAATACGCGGCTACCAAGCACGCCTTGAAGGCGATAGCCGATAGCCTTCGTGAAGAGGTCAACCCCAAGGGAATTCGGGTGCTTAGCTCTGTACCTGGGACGTACGGCAACACCGATGCAGGAAGCCCTATACCGGCAAGAAGGAAAGGCCTATAACCCGGAAGCCCTTATGCAGCCAGAGGATGTGGCCTTTGTCGTGGTTCAGGCACTGCTGCTTCCGGCTTCAGCGGAGCTCACAGATATCTCGATTCGGCCCATGATGAAGGCTTGAACTTCGGGGCGCGCGATGTACAATACACCACCCAGTCCCCCGGGTCCTCCCCCATTCGACAGATAGTTTCCTGGCAGTCGTAGACCGCCTCATTGAACCCAGTTTCGATAGGGCCTGAAATTCTTAGACCTGCGTGTGATAAGGGGTGCGGAGAATCATGATTACTGATTCCAATTCTGGAGTCTTCGTCGGGCAGGCCAAGTGCGCTGCGGGCTCGGTACAGGGCAAGCTGGCGCGCTTTGCAGCATTACTGCTGTTCGCCTGCCTGGGGCTGACGCACCCCTGTCCGCCACCGTCACATTCGTCCAGGGGAACTATGCCGTCCCGCAAAGCTCGCAAACCTCAGTAACTGTGCCCTTCACGGCCGCCCAGACCGCGGGCGACCTTAACGTGGTCGTGGTCGGCTGGAACGACAGCACTACCACCGTCAGTGCGGTAACCGACAGCAAAGGCAACGCGTATGCGAGGGCGGTGGGTCCGACAGATTGTCACTGGATCGCTATCGCAATCGATTTACTACGCCAAGAACATCGTGGCCGCAGCCGCAGGCGCGAATGCAGTGACAGTGACCTTCTCGGCTGCGGCTGCGTATCCCGATATTCGAATTCTGGAGTACAAAGGCGCAGATCCGGCCAACCCCGTGGACGTAACGGCAGCCGGCACGGGCAGCAATACCAGCAGCAACAGCGGTTCGGCAACTACTACCAACGCGACGGATCTGTTGTTTGGCGCGAACATAGTGGGAAGCTTCACCAAGGCCCGGGGACCAGTTTCACCAGTCGCATGATTACGTACCCGGACGGTGATATCGCGGAAGACCGAGCGGTCACCGCCACGGGCAGCTATAGCGCGACAGCGGCTCTTACTTCTCCTGCACCGTGGATCATGCAGTTGGTCGCGTTTCGTACCCCCGGAGGCGACACGACTCCGCCGACAGCGCCGGGTAATCTGACTGCCACCGCGAGTGGGATTCAGATTAATCTCAGCTGGACGGCCTCGACGGACAACGTGGGAGTCACGGGCTATCTCGTGGAGCGTTGCCTGGGTGCCGGGTGCAGTACCTTTGCGCAGATTGCGACGCCGACGACAACCACGTACAGCGACACGGGCCTGGGAGCAGGCAGTTACAGCTATCGGGTGCGGGCGACGGATGCGGCGGGGAACCTGAGTCCATATTCCAACGTAGCCACGGGAGTGATTCCGGACGCGCAGCCACCGACCGCGCCGAGCGGTCTGACGGCTACGGTGAGCGGGAGCCAGATCAACCTGAGCTGGACAGCCTCGACAGACAACGTTGGGGTGACGGGATACCTGGTGGAGCGCTGCCAGGGTGCAAGCTGTACAACCTTTACCCAGATTGCGACGCCGACGGCAACCACGTACAGCGACACCAGCCTGGTTGTGGGCAGTTACAGTTATCGGGTGCGGGCGACGGACGCTGCGGGCAACTTGAGTAGCTATTCCAACGTGGCCACGGGAGTGATTACGGACACGCAGGCGCCGACTGCGCCGAGCGGTCTGACGGCTGGGGTGAGCGGGAGCCAGATCAATCTGAGCTGGACGGCGTCCACCGACAATGTGGGAGTGACCGGATATTTGGTGGAACGTTGTCAGGGCGCGAGCTGCACTACCTTTACCCAGATTGCGACGCCGACGGCAACCACGTACAGCGACACGGGGCTGGGAGCAGGCAGTTACAGCTATCGGGTGCGGGCGACGGATGCGGCGGGGAACCTGAGTCCATATTCCAACGTAGCCACGGGAGTGATTCCGGACGCGCAGCCACCGACCGCGCCGAGCGGTCTGACGGCTACGGTGAGCGGGAGCCAGATCAACCTGAGCTGGACAGCCTCGACAGACAACGTTGGGGTGACGGGATACCTGGTGGAGCGCTGCCAGGGTGCAAGCTGTACAACCTTTACCCAGATTGCGACGCCGACGGCAACCACGTACAGCGACACCAGCCTGGTTGTGGGCAGTTACAGTTATCGGGTGCGGGCGACGGACGCTGCGGGCAACTTGAGTAGCTATTCCAACGTGGCCACGGGAGTGATTACGGACACGCAGGCGCCGACTGCGCCGAGCGGTCTGACGGCTGGGGTGAGCGGGAGCCAGATCAATCTGAGCTGGACGGCGTCCACCGACAATGTGGGAGTGACCGGATATTTGGTGGAACGTTGTCAGGGCGCGAGCTGCACTACCTTTACCCAGATTGCGACGCCGACGGTAACCACGTACAGCGACACGGGGCTGGGGGCGGGCAGCTATAGCTATCGCGTGCGAGCCACCGACGCGGCAGGAAACTTGAGTGCCTATTCCAACGTTGCTACCGGAGTGATTCCGGATACGCAGGCGCCGACGGCACCCAGCAACTTGACCGCGACCGCGGTGAGCGCCACTCAAATCAATCTGAGCTGGATAGCCTCGACGGATAACGTGGGAGTGACGGGATACCTGGTGGAGCGCTGCCAGGGTGCAAGCTGCACGACCTTTACCCAGATCGGGACCACGTCAGGGACGACGTACAACGACACTGGAGTGACGGCGGGAACCAGCTACAGCTACCGGGTGCGGGCAACCGACGCAGCCAACAACTTGAGTTCATACTCGAACGTGGCCAGCGCCACGGCGCAAGCCACAATTCCAGGTCTGGTGGCGGCCTACTCTTTCAACGAAGGCACGGGGACGACTGTGGCCGACTCATCAGGTACTGGAAATACGGGGACAATCGCCAACGCTACATGGACCACCTCAGGCAAGTATGGTAACGCGCTGATTTTCAATGGTACGAATGCGCTTGTGACGATTCCCGACGCCGCCTCTTTGCATTTGACCAGTGGGATGACGCTTGAAGCCTGGGTGAACCCTTCGAGCGTAACCAATCACTGGACCGATGTAATCTACAAAGCCAACGACAATTACTACTTGGAGGGCACATCGAACAACAGCTCACGGCCGGGTGGCGGCGGGGCGTGGGGTTCTGGCACACCTGTCTATGGGACTGCCGCATTGACGGCCAACACATGGACACACCTGGCTCTAACCTATGACGGGGCGAACCTGCGCTTGTACGTTAACGGCACGCTCGTCGCGACCCAGGCTCGGACGGGAAACATGCCAACCTCTGCCAATCCTCTACAGTTCGGCGGGGACAGTACCTATGCTCAGTTCTTCCAAGGAACCATCGACGAAGTGCGTGTTTACAACGTCGCGCTAACGGCCACCCAAATCCAGGCAGACATGAACACGCCGATCGCGACTGGGGCCGGGGACACGCAGCCGCCAACCGCGCCAGGCAACTTGACGGCTACGGTAAGCGGGAGCCAGATCAATCTGAGCTGGACGGCCTCAACCGATAACGTGGGTGTGACCGGATATCGTGTCGAGCGCTGCCAGGGCGCATCCTGCACCACCTTTGCCCAGATTGCTACGCCGACAACGACCACGTACAGCGACACAGGGCTGGGAGCGGGCAGTTATAGCTATCGGGTACGTGCCGCAGATGCGGCGGGGAACCTGAGTGCCTATTCCAACATTGCTACCGGGGTGATTCCGGATACCCAGGCGCCGACGGCACCAAGCAATCTGACCGCAACTGCGGTGAGCGCCACTCAAATCAATCTGAGCTGGACAGCCTCCACGGATAACGTCGGAGTGACGGGATACCTGGTTGAGCGCTGCCAGGGGGCAAGCTGTACGACCTTCGCGCAGATTGGGACTTCTGCGGTGACTACGTACTCAGATACCGCGCTGACCGCCAGCACGAGCTACAGCTACCGGGTGCGGGCAACCGATGCCGCCAGCAATCTGAGTTCATATTCGAACGTGGCCAGTGCGACAACTTCAGGCGTTGACACCCAACCACCCACGACGCCGGGGAACATGACGGCGACAGCGATCAGCGGAAGCCAAGTCAACCTCAGCTGGACCGCGTCCACCGACAACGTGGGAGTCACTGGATACTTGATTGAGCGTTGTCAAGGCGCGGGATGCTCGAACTGGGCAAGGCTTCTGACCGTACCAGGCACGACCTACAGCGATACTGGTCTGATTCCGAACACCAGCTACAGCTACCACGTAAAGGCAACCGACGCCGCCGGTAACTTCAGCCCGTATTCGAACGTCGCGACCGCGACAACGCTGGCGACGATCCCAGGGCTGGTGGCCGCCTATTCGTTCGATGAAGGCTCAGGCACCACTGTGACCGACTTATCAGGTAATGGAAACACCGGAACGCTTAAGAACACCGCTTGGACGAACAACGCCAAGTTCGGCAACGCGCTGGTATTCGATGGATCCTCTTCATGGATTACGATTCCCGATTCCCCCTCCCTGCATCTGACCACAGGGATGACGCTCGAGGCATGGGTGAACCCATCGACCATCACGAATAACTGGCGGGATGTGATCTACAAATTTAATGATGCCTACTACCTGGAAGCAACCTCCGACCGCGGTGGCGTGCCCGCAGGCGGCGGTACATTCGCCACGGCCGGTTTAGTTCTTGGAGGCGCGCCGCTGGTCGCAAACACCTGGTCGCATCTGGCGGTCACCTACGACGGGGCCACGCTGATTCTGTATGTCAATGGCGTGCAAGTGGCTTCTCTTAGCCAGTCGGGAAACATCGGCGCATCAACCAGCCCACTTCAAATTGGAGGAGACACTGTCTATTCCCAATTCTTCGCGGGGACCATCGACGAGGTCCGCGTTTACAACCAGGCTCTGAGTCAACTTCAGATCCAGGCGGATATGGGCACGCCTGTGGGCGGCGGTGGCCCGTTGCCCTTGGTCAGCCTGAGTCCTTCAAGTCTCAGCTTCGGCAACGTGCAGACGGGAAATACCAGCAGCTCGCAGTCCGTGACCTTGACGAATGTTGGCGGAGCGAACATGACGCTCAACGGCTTCGCCATTTCGGGAGGCAACGCGGGCGACTTTGCGCAAACCAATAATTGCGGCACGACTCTAACGCCGAATAACTTCTGCACATTTAACGTGACCTTCACTCCTTCCAATACTGGCGCCCGCTCATCCTCGCTGGTCATCACCGACAGCGCACCCGGCAGTCCGCACACGGTGAATCTATCGGGCACCGGGACCGGGTTCCAGGTTACCCCGCGCGCCGTTGCGCTCACCTCCAACATGACGCAACAATTCACCGCCGGAGGAAATGTGACGTGGTCGGTCGACGGCGTGGTCGGTGGGTCGGCTGCGGTCGGCACGATCACCGGCGCCGGCCTCTACACGCCGCCCAACACTGCGGGCGTCCACACTGTAACTGCAACCACCACGACTCCGCCTCAGTCGGCGAGCGCGACGGTATATGTCACCAATTATCCTGGCACGTACACCCACCACAACGACAACTTCCGCACCGGCCAGAACAACGACGAAACCGTGTTGACGCCCACCAACGTGAACCAGGCGCAATTTGGAAAGCTCTATACGTACGCCATGGATGGACTGGTGTATGCCTCACCACTCTATGTGGCTAATGTCAGTATCCCGGGACTGGGCGTGCACAATGTGGTCTATTCCGAAACCGAGCATGACAGCGTCTATGCTTGGGACGCCGATGGTTTAAGCACGACACCGCTTTGGAAAGTCAGCTTCCTGGGCTCCGGAATCACCACGGTTCCTTGTGGCGATACGGGCGAATGTGGCGATATTCCCAATGAAATTGGGATCACTGGAACACCTGTGATCGATCCCAGCACCGGAACACTGTACGTCGTGGCCAACACTAAGGAGAGCGGGAACTATGTCCAGCGGTTGCACGCCCTCGACATCACCAACGGGGCTGAAAAGTTCAGCGGCCCAGTAGTGATTCAGGCCAACGTTCCCGGAAGCGCCAGCGATGCGCAAAACGGCCAGGTGCCGTTCAGTCCGCTGCACGAGAATCAGCGGTCAGCCCTGTTGTTGAGCAATGGGAACGTTTACATCGGATGGGGTTCGCACGGAGATCAGTTGCCGTGGCACGGCTGGGTGATCGGATACAACGCAACTAACCTCCTCCAGCAGACGGCGGTCTACATGTCCACTCCCAACGGCAGCGGTGGTGGTGTGTGGACGAGCGGCGGTGGGTTGGGCGGCGACTCGAGTGGGAACGTCTATTTCACGACCGGGAACGGGGATTTCGATGCAAATACCGGAGGTTCAAACTTCGGTGACACGTTAGTGAAGATCAATTCAACAGGAGGTCTGGTCGACTACTTCACACCGTTCGATGAATTGAGTATGCAGCAAAATAATTTCGATCTCTCGGCGGCAGGGCCCGTATTGCTGGTGGATCAACCTGGGAACTTCCCACACGAGATGATTCTCGCGGCGAAGACCGGAACCATCTATGTCATCAATCGCGACAACATGGGGCACTTCCACGGGGGCAGCGACAGTCAGATCATCCAGTCTCTGCCGGGTATTCTGCCCCATGGTCAGTCAGAGACGGGCAACTACAGTGCTCCGGCGTTCTTCAACGGTTCCATCTACTTCGCTGCGGTGAACGATACCCTGAAAGCCTTCCAAATAAGCAACGGGCTTGTGTCCAACGCGATCACTTCGCAATCGCTGGAGGTTTATCCGAATCGCGGAGGAGCGTTTGCGATCTCCGCCAACGGAAATAACAACGGCATCGTGTGGGCAACGCAAGACAACAACCCGGCGAACGGAGTTGTCTATGCGTACGATGCCACCAATCTGGGTAACGAACTCTATAACACAGCTCAGGCTGGGACTCGCGATGCGCTCGGCGTAGCCACGAAATTCGCCGTTCCTCTGGTGGCGAATGGAAAAGTATTTGTGGACGCTCAAACTCAGCTCGTGGTCTACGGACTGCTGCCGTAATGGGAAGCAAGGGTCTTCACGCCAATCGAGTGCGAACTGGTTTGGGGATCATCGCTGCTGGCCGCGTGCCTGGCCCTGCACGTCCAGGCCGCCGACATGCTCCGGATCTACGTCTCCAATGAAGACAGCGGAGAAATCACTGTCGTTGATCCCAGTGCGGGTCGGGTTCTTCAACGCATTAACGTCGGCAAGCGGCCTCGTGGTATCAAGCTGTCGCCTGACGGGAAATTGCTCTATGTGGCCCTATCCGGCTCGCCCAGCGCGGGCCCCGGCGTGGATGAATCAAAGCTCCCGCCTCCGGATCGCAGCGCCGATGGAATCGGCGTGGTGGATCTGGCAACCTTTAAACTCTTACGCACTCTTCCCAGCGGCCAGGATCCGGAAGCGTTCGACTTGTCGCGTGATGGCAAGACCCTCTACATCTCGAATGAAGAGACCTCCGAAGTGACTGTGCTCGATGTGGCGACCGGCAAAGTTACTGGCAAGGTGCCTGTCGGAAGGGAGCCGGAAGGTGTCACTGTGCGCCCGGATGGCAAGTTTGTGTACGTCACGTGTGAAGGCGATAGCGAAGTCGTAGCCATCGACACTGCGACTCTCAAAGTCGTGTCCAAAATGCACACCGAAGCTCGGCCGCGATCCGTCGTCTTTACCAAGGACGGGTCGATTGCCTTCGCTACCGCGGAGCGGGGGGGTGCTGTGACCATTCTTGACGGTCTGAAGCACACGCCGATTGGGACGATTAGTATCCCCTCCGCACCTGGAAAGCCGCTCCCTGCACGGCCTATGGGTTCCGTGCTCTCGCCTGATGGCCGGCAGATCTTTGTGTCCAACGGCCGCAGCGGATCGGTGGCCGTGATCGATGTTGCGAGCCGCAAAGTGGTACGCATGATCGATGACGTTGGGGACCGTCCCTGGGGCATTGGTGTGAGCCCCGACGGTAAGGACGTCTATACCGCTAACGGTCCTTCCGACGATGTGTCGGTGATTGACGTCGAGACAGGTCGAGTAAAGCAACGAATCAAAGTCGGCGGCCGGCCGTGGGGTCTGGTGGTGGCGGGTCAGTAGAGCGGTCCGGCAACTGCCTGTTTCCAGCAAAGACTTCGTTCGTGTCCTGCGGCTGTCGAGATTGAATGACGCGGTTGGATTTACCAGAGCCCTCAGGAATCCGGGTTCAGGCTGGAGTTGCGATTTTCGATCGGCGCACGGCGCTGCTGGGCAATCTGATCTGAAGGGCGGCGCCGAGTAGCGTGCCCAACGTATTGTCGATCACGTCCAGGAGGGATGAATCCCTGGACGGCAGATAGGCCTGAAGGACTTCGATCATGAGGCTGGTGAGTCCGCCTAGGGCAATGGTGAACAGCACCGACCGGACCCTTCCGAGATGCTTAACCTGCCGCAGATAGGCGCCCATCAAAAAGCCAAAAGGGGCAAAGCCAACGATATTGACTATTACGTCGGTCAAATCCGATCGCTTGAAGGTCAATTCGGGCGACAGAAGCGTTCGGTGTAGGGACCTGAATTCCTGGGGAATTACAAGGTTGGGTGCTGAACCAACACGATTGTGAATGACCGTGCCAGCGTGTTCGTCAAATGGATAAAACGCAGAAACTCCTGGCTCCATGATCATGTCCGCGGTTCTTGCATCTCGCCATGCCTTGTAGTGCTTGCCGACATCATCCATGGTCAGAACGTGGTCGTAGATGGCCAATCCGAATAAGTCTCCAGTCCACGCTTGGTGTCCGGCGGCCGGGTGCCCCAGCAAGAGCCTTCCGCGGAAGTTCTCACGACTAAGAGCTATCGGGTAGCGATGCTGGAAAACTCCTTCCAGGTATAGCGTGGTGCCTTCCGGCCCAGAGGTAAGAGTGATAAAACGAGGGTTTGCGTTCCGGCACGCCTCCGCCAGCCACAATTTGCGCGCGCCTATCCGGTCGCTTTTGTCCCGGAATTGCCCACCCACGAAGATATCGGAGCCGGATTGGGCGATCACGAAGTTCCCCTGGCTTGCTGGGTTTTCAACGGAGAAAATCGCGCTGACCTGAGGGTACACTTTTTCCCAGGAACGCAACCAAATCTCTACGCTCAACGAGCCGTTATTCGCAGGAACCGAGCTGCTGTTCAGATCCCATGGCGCCGGACTGTACACCTGGCCGTAACCATCGAAGTGGAGGCCGTTCTGGTTGTGAAGCCACTGCACTTTGTTCTTCGGAAAGAAGTCGAAAGGCCACAATCCAAAACTCAAGAGACCCAGCCACAGGGAAAGACATACAACAGCGAGAAGCTTGAATCGTGGGTCTTGTGTCATCCAGTCAGCCAACCACTCCCGCATCACATGGCTGCTACTATACGGGAAGAGCGAGCCGTTCGGGCAGTGACGCAATCTGCGGTTGTTTGTACGGGCGCGGAAACGACCAAGCTGCGCTTGGCGTTAATAAATGAACCCAGCTAAAATTTCACCCTATATCGACTAGACTTTGGAGGTCACACGATAATGAGCAGTTCTCATAACATCCCTTTCCTTGATCTGATTACCCCTCATCGCGAACTCGAAACCGAACTTACCCAGGTGTTTCACAAGGCCCTGCACACCGCTGGATTCATCGGCGGCCCCATGGTCGAGGAATTTGAAAAGGCGTTTGCCGCGTTCTGCACCACAAGCCATTGCGCCGCCATCAGCAGCGGCACCGACGCGTTGCGCTTCGCTCTCATGGCAGCGGGCGTTCAGCCGGGGGATGCGGTTGTAACCGTCCCGTATACTTTCATCGCCACGACTGAGGCCATTTCACAGTCGGGGGCGCTGCCGGAATTCATCGACATCGATGAGCGCACTTCAACATGGATCCGCGAAAGCTGCGGACTTATCTGGAAACCCAGTGCACGAAAGATCCTTCGGGCAGGTTGATCAGCCGTCGTAGCGGTCGTCCGGTTACTGCGGTGGTTCCAGTTCATCTCTACGGGCAGGCGGCGGATATGGACTCAATCCTCGAACTAGCGAAACAGTACAACCTGATCGTCGTTGAGGACGCCTGCCAGGCACATGGCGCGGAGTATTTCTCCCAAAAGCAGAACCGCTGGTTCAAGGCCGGATCCATGGGCCGCGCAGCCGCTTTCAGCTTTTACCCGGCAAGACCTCGGTGCATGCGGCGAGGCAGGCGCAGTGACCACCGATGATTTATACTCGATGCCAAGGTCAAGATGTTGCGCGATCACGGCCAAGCCAGGAAGTATTATCACGAGATCGAGGGCTATAACGGCAGGCTGGACGCGATCCAATGTGGAATCCTCCACGTCAAACTCAGCCATCTATCCAAGTGGAACGCGCGGCGCCGTGAACTCGCCGCCGCATACAATCAACTTCTGGCAGGGGCCACACAAGCCATAGGCCTCCCCTTCGAATCTTCATGGTCTCGGGCTGTATACCATCTGTATGTGGTTCGAACTGACGACCGCGAAGGGATGCTGAAACATCTCGCCAATGCCGGCGTGGGCGCGGGGATTCATTACCCGGTGCCGCTGCATGCGCAAAATGCGTATCGCTCGCTGAAGTACGCTCAAGGGGATTTTCCGGTTGCCGAGAAGGCTGCCCGGCAGGTTGTTTCTTTGCCCATGTACCCCCAGCTTACGGCGGAACAACAGGGCAGAGTGGCCGAGGAAGTGCTGCGTTTTGCTGGAGTACGAGCGCCCGCCCGCCGCGCGGTGGCGGAAAGCGTTTGAACGATGGCGGTTTACTGCAGCACTTCCATGGATTTCCCCACCTACCAGGAAAGGCGAGAGACGATGAAGGTTTCAGTTATCAGGGCGGGATTCGTAGGGCTAACCACGGCCGCGTGCCTCGCCCAGATTGGGCACGATGTTT
>CAVWZH010000014.1:0-16038 GCA_963759395.1 uncultured Acidobacteriota bacterium
ATGGGGTTGAAACCCCGGGCTGAGCCCCGTAGCCCCTCCGGCTCCGGGGCATAAGAACCATCCCAAACCGACCTTATCTTAGCGCCATTCTGACCTGTCCCTCTTTGCCCCTCAAAAAAAATGCGCTGTGTAGGAGCTACTGCAGTTCAGGTAGGTTAAAAACCCGTCTTTCATGCCCTACACCAAGCTCCCTCCGCCATCAACGACGATCATGGCTCCGGTGCTGAAGCGTTCGCGCATGAGATAAAGGTACGTTTCCGCCAGATCTTCCGGCTCACCGACGCGACCGACGGGGAGCGCTTGGCCTGCACTTTCGAATAAACTGTTCCGGTCGGCTTCGGTCATGGTTCGCCAAAGCTCCGTTCGAACCAGTCCAGCGCAAACGAGATTGACTCTGACCGGAGCCAGTTCAATCGCGAGGGCGCGGGCGCTGCCTCAACAGCACCCATGATTGCGGCAACCATTACCCACCCCTTTTGCGGCCGCAAACCGGCAAGCCCATTCGTCAGGATGATCGATCCGGTCGATTTGATTCGTTTGGCGGCGTACTTTGCTCGCTCTGACTGCGCCCCAGAAGCGGATCTCGAAAAATCGGCGGGCTCTGTCCAAATCGACAGTCGCAAACTCCCCGAGATCCAGCGTTTCGCCGGCCGTGAACACGAGATGATCAAATTCGCCAACGGTTGAGAAGAAATCCGCCACAGCGATTCGTGGGTAACATCGAGGACATAACCTTCCGCACCGGGCGGAAGTTGTTCAAGCTCGATCGACATTCGCCTTTCTGCTAGACGCGACAATGACGGAAGCTCCTTCGGCCGAGGCGGCTTTAGCGGTCGCCATTCCAAATCCTGAGGTACCACCGATAATGATTATCCGTTGCCGTTCCAAGCTGCGAAAGCGGAAAATTCTTTTTGTTGCATGCCTACAATGCCGGTGAGATATGGACAATTCGAATATAATAGCGCGATCAATGAAACCTTTTTGTTATCACCCTTTCGACCTGCGACAACTCGTTTCGTTTGCAGAAATCGCCCGGACCGGAAGTTTTCGCCAAGCTGCAAGACGCTGCATATCGCGCAGCCAGCGTTAAGCCGGCAGATTAGACAATTGGAGGGGGCACTCGGATTTACCTGTTCGATCGGACCCCTCGTCGCCTGCACCTTACGATCGAAGGACGAGAACTAGCGGGCCGGTTGCCTGCCCTATTTTCACAGATCGACCTTCTGACAGAGACAGTTAAGGGTGCAAGAAGCGGAGGCACCGGCTATCTTCGGATCGGAGACGGGGGCGCGCTGACGACAGAGGTCATCGCGCCGGCCTTAGAAGGCTCCGCCAGCATTGGCCGGATCTGCGTCTTTCATTCGTTCAAAACACTTCTGAAGGATTTTTCGACGATCTAAACGAGAACAGGATCGACTGTGCTTTCCCGGCGCTGGAACCCAGGAACGTCGCGCTCGCAAGTCATAAGCTTTGCCAAATGGAGATCGGGTTGGTTTTGCCGCCAAGCCACCGGCTGGCGAGCCAGCCGGAAATTCGTCTTGAACGACTCAAGAACAAACGCTGGATATTGCCGCCGCGCGAAGCGAATCCGGTCCTCTATGACGAGTTGATTTGCAGTTGTGATAAGGCCGGATTTTCGCCCAATGTCATCGCTGAGATGACTCAACGGCCCAGAGCCATTTCACAGGTTGCGTGTGGCATCGGGATCACCACTCTTGTCGAAACGATGGCGCATCTGTGTATCGGCGGCACTACCTTTCACCGTCTTATCCGGCCGACCCCGATGCTCGCTTGCTATCTCGTCTACCGCAAGAATCCCTCATCCCAACTATTGAAATCTTTCATTTCAATTAGCCTCGAACTGACCAGGGATTTCCGACTCCCGCGATAAAAATGATTTCTAGCGGCCGAGCCGGCTAGCCCGCAAAAATCACGCAAAAACAGAAGCGACGAGCTCATTGCGGGCTAGGAAGCTCTTAAACAGACGCTCCGCGTCTGTTTAAGAGCCTGTTTTAAAATAAAGGAATCGAAACAAACTGTCTTTAAACTCTCCTTTCCAAAAAGCAGCGGAATTTTCCGGCGCAGCCGGCGAGTTCCGCTGCCACAGCCTGCATCCCAGTCTCCGAATAGTTTGCTTCGAATTGGCCTGGCGTTGTCGTGCTTCATCAAGAAAGCAATGGGTTCCATAACATCATCCCGACTCGCGGACTGGCACGACCGCGCCGGGCAGCAGCCAACGACCCGGATGTCACCGAGATCACGACTCACCGCATCGGGCGCAGGCAGCACCTCGCCGACGCGGAGCATAGGTGGCCGAGGTTTGCAGTCTGGCCAACACGCCGATCCAAGGCAGTTGTGCGGAAGTGCAGAAGCTCACCTGATCGATATTGGTAAGAAGCTCAAGGGTCGGGCGCACGGTCGGCGGAGATTTTCAACGGACAAGCGATCGGCGTCGAGGCGCACGTTGAAGATAATTGGGCTGGTGCGAAAGTACCGACCAGAAGCACTGAGCTGATACACGCCGCATGAAACACAAACTCCAGTTGGCCTCCACTGAGGAGCGCGAAGGGTGGCAGGGAGAGTATGAGGAGGAGTGCCGAGTTTGGGCGAAGGAGCACCAGCCCGCGATCACCACGCTAAAGGCTAAACTCTTCGCCTTTGCTGGCGACAAGCTATCTCCCCAACCGTGTTACCTTGTTTCAGAGATCACCGAAAATGGTCAGCTCATTAGTCTTCCTGTCAAACTTCGGAGGATAAAGGAAATCCGCTGTCACCACAATGTTGCGTTGCTGTGGGAGCAGCGGAAGAAACGCAGCAAATTGAAAGCCATCGCTACGGGTTATGCGCTAAGCGAGGGCGGTATGTGGCGACCTCACAGTTGGGGTCTCACGCCAACGCATATTGTAGAAACGACGGTCGGTAGGCTTCGATACTTCGGCCTATCCATGAACGCTGAAGATGCCGACATTTTTGCAGCCAGTTTCTTGATCAAGGCTGCGTCGGAATTCAGCGCCAAGCTGGAGCAATTGAAGCTCTTGCGGCAACCGATAGAAAAACGACCGTAAAAGTAGTTATCGACAGGGTCTCCAGCTAGTGTACCGTCTCGCATATAATGGTGACGTCGTTGCGTTCAAAATGGGCCGCCGGCAAGGCGCGAGGAGGGCGCATATCTTAATCGATACGTAACCGACGAGCAACGCGGCCGCCGGCCCATTTTCAACGCAACCCTCCGGGCCGCGGCCAGTTGGCTGTTTTTCTGCGTTGCTCGCTCGACCCGTATGACTCAGATATGGGCGCTTCGCTCGCGCCTTGAAAAACAGCCAACTGACCTGCGGCGACGTCACCATTATATGCGAGACGGTACACTAGCCACATAAAGCCGCTCTAGCCTGCATCGGTCACAAATCTTTAGAGATTTGTGACCCATGCAGGCTGTGGCAGCGGAACTCACCGGCTACGCCGGAAAATTCCGCTGCTTTTTGGAGACGAGAGTTTAGCAACAGTTTGTTTCGATTCCTTTATTTTAAACGGGCTTGGCCAGCCAAGATTGCTCTCATTGATTGCGTCATGTTCAACGCGGCTGCCTTCGAAATGGATTTTGGGAAGGTTTGAAGTAGCAGGCGCGGGGGGATGGTTACTTGATGTAATATCCAGAAACCCTCCACTGGCCGTCCTTGTCAAGCATTGGAGTGACGGTCTCAATGGCGTCTTTCTTGTTCGCGAACGAAGTCTCGAACTGCAAAACTACATAATCACCATCCGGTGCGCCCGGGAAGTGAATTGGTGTATTTGGCGCTCTTGAGCTTGCGCGAAACCAGATTGCCGAGTGGCTTGCGAACGGCTATTGACAGCGGGGCACGAGGTGCTCGGTCTTGCTCGCTCAGATGCAGGCGCCAAATCTCTTATCGCGGCTGGTGCTCAGGTACATCGAGGTGATCTAGAAGACCTCGATAGCCTGCGGAGCGGCGCGGCCGCGGCGGATGGCGTGATCCACACGGCCTTCAACCACGACTTCTCGAGGTGGGCGGAGAACTGTGAGGCAGACAGGTACGCCATCGAGGCCCTCGGCTCCGCGCTCGCTGGCTCTGACCGCCCTTTGATCGTCACCTCCGGAACCGGGGTCGCCTTCACGCCTGGCCGCCTCACGACCGAGGAAGATGCGCCCAATTCCCCAATTCCGCGTGTAGCTTCGGAAGAGGCAGCAGCTTCAGTGGCGGCGCACGCAGGAACGGCTGGGATGGCGCCCGACGCAGATTGGGCTGATTCCCGATATCGACCGAGAACAAACATTCTAAAAGAAAGGATCAAGCCAAATGCCCATTAACATAATCGCTACTTTACTGATGGCGTGATCCTGGGAAGTCAGTCCTTTGTTGAATCGCATTACTACAATCTCAAGCACAATTCCATTCTCGTCTTCTTTCACTTTCTCTCTTATCTGACCTGTCCCTTTTTGTCCCTTCCCGACAAAATCCCGTGCCAGGACGTCCGAGCGCTACGGACCTAATGGCTAGTCTTCCGTCGGCTGGTTCGGCGGGCCGATTTAGGGGTCTGGCCGCCGCGATGGGCGACCACCGAATGCGGACCGACTGCCGGCGTGATTCCACCGGTCGCCGCCTGCAGGGCGGGGCGCGTGCGGACCGAGGCGGTATCGTTCGGCGTCGGCAACGCGTCCGCGGCCGGCGTGGAACCCAGCCAGAAGCCCAGCTCGGCAGATTTCACTTGGTTGTCAGCCGAGAAATAACCGTCCTGCCAAGTGTCCTCTGCGGACAGGAAGTGCCAAGCCTTGTCCTTGTCGTTGTTTAACCAGTAACGCCAAGCATAATGGTCGTACACGTCGAGGCAATGCGCCGCGTAGGCCTCGGCGATCGCACGGTGGCTACGGATGATCGCCATGTTTTCGTCGTTGTTATATGACGCCGTGTAACCGAGGTTGTGGCTTCCGGTAATAACGACGCAGTTGTCGGAGAACGGATCGACCACCACGATCTTGTCGTGGATCACCGCGTGGCCAGCTTGGTTCAGTTCGGCTTCCCATTGACCGAAGGCATCGTCCTTGCTAACTCTCTGGGCGCGGATCACCCGGTAATCTTCGGGCAGCGGCGGATCGCCCTTTTGGCGCTTTGGCGGCTTGCCATCGGTGCCCCCGCCATTAATTGCCGTGTAGAATGCGCCTGCCGCCTGCGAAGCGGTCACCGCGCCGCGCACGAACAGCGACGGCTTGGCCTTCAACGCATCTCCCACCGCGTCAATTATACTGGGCGAACCGGGTTCGAAGGCGAGGAACAGGACCGCCTGCTGTGCCTTAGCGATGATGTCGAACACTTCCGTCAGATCCGGTGGTACCTCTTCGTCCTTGCCATGCGCCTTCCCGCGCGCCTTCGGGGTATTAGGAGAGAACCACAGATCAACCGAGCCGCTGCCATCCTCCAGCGTGATCGCAGGGCGGGCCTTGGCGTTTTTGTCGCGAAAATCGCTAGACTGTTGCGCCTTGCCGTCCTCCCCCGGCGGTTGAGTATCGGCCTTCAGGCTGTTCCAGTATTCCTTATAAGCCGCCGCCAGCCCCGGCGAGCGGGCTATGATAGAGTTGTTAGTTTGCGCGCACAACGCGTTCGAGGTCCAGTTGGTGGAGCCGAACAACACGGCCTGCGGCCCACCCTTGTCGAGCACCTGGCGTAGACGTCCTTCCAGAAGAATTTCTGCACTGGATCGTCCGCCGTGGTGCGCCCAGGCGTCGCCTGCTGAGCAGAGAACGTCGCCATGGCCGGCAAGCAAGTCTCGGTTCCCGCACGCACATCTATACGGTAAACCGCAAAGCCGAGGCAGCCCGGCAGCTTGCCGCCAAACGTCCATGCCACGACCGCAATATCGTTGTTGGCGAACGCCACCGCTTTCATTGCCGCCTCCCTTGAACGGATATTCGCCATCTGGTCGGCATTCTGCGACCCAGTTTGGCCGATGCGTAGCGAACTTGGCAAGGCTTTGGAAGGCGGCAACCACGCAACCCCTCCCGCGCTGCGAACGGGCCCGCTACCGGCGCTAGCCGGATCGGCTCCATGACCAGGTGCAACATATACGGTTGTAAATGCATATTCTTCATAATGCGAACGCCGATTGGTTCCTGGCCCTGGTGGTTGCGGCCTTGAAACAGCCGACCAGCAAAGCGCAAAGCACCAACCGGGGGTTCATACCTCAATAATCGGATAAACGAATTTCAAATAGAGAAAGAAAAAAACGATTGAAAGCGCCAGGATGACAAGTCCGATGACAGAGGAAGTGATCTTCATACCGCTGGTATTCACCTCGATGGTAGTATCCCCGGGGGTCGACCTGCTTGTCGGGGCTTTGCTCGGACGGTGGAGCTTCCGTGCCCGGTCTGGTTACCTTCAGGGGCGCATTGTGGGCGAAGTTAAACTGCATCCAGGATAGGTATAGCCCGGCAAGGACCACGATAATCACAACCACGAAAATCACTTTTGTCGAAATTGACTGCCAGGCAAAAGCGTCCTTCCGGTTTCTCCAGGCGTACACGGTGTATTCCTCACGAGCCGCGAGCATTTTCGGCGTTTCCGGAAGCCCATTTCCCATCAAGAATTGCCCGTCTTTTTCCTTGATTTCGTTGGAGGCGGGAATCTCATCCTTGAGCAGATCGCCCGGAATGGCCTGGAGCCGCAGCTGCGGCGTCGGCGTCGGCTGCGTAATATTCTGCTGTGCAGTGGCAAAACCGGAACACAGCTAAGAAGGACTAAAAGTGCGCACAACCATGGCACAGGCCTCACAATGTGACTCAAATGGGGACAGGTCAAATAATCAAAATGCTCGATCATGTGATGCTCGCCCAACCCGGAGCGAGAAGCTCCGGGTCTGTTTGCGTAGTCTTACGGGCAAGCGAACTGCGACGACTATGAGGCGGATTACGCTTGGGTCTCCGGCGTACCGCGCATGGCAATCGTGCGCCACGCACATGGCCGGACCTAATGCTTGCCCGGGGGCAGTTTCACCATGTGCCCGACGGGGTCGTCCGAAACCACAGTCCAGTAATCACCAGTTTCAGAAACCGGAACATAGTCGAAAAACTGAAAGTGTGTCCAGTGCTGTCGTTCCACCAGATTTGAACTGGACCCTTCCACCACCAATTCTCAGTTCGCACTCCCCAACTTCTATTTACATCCCCTATGCCGAATGGGAATTGTGCAGAAACACCGTCCCATTGAACCTGTTCGTTGTGCTGATTTGTTCCCGAAACTTTTACTTTGCCCGAATGGGGCGGTATATAAATCCAAAGTTGCTGTCCATTGTTGCCCATATTGGCGTATCTCCTTCTTTACGTTTTTTGATTTGCTCAAAATATTGCCACGATCGCCAGGTTAACTCTTTACCACCGCGTGCTGACCACCATGGGGCGGTTTCACCGTGTCTTGAAAAGTCTGTGTATCTATCGCGTAATCCACAGCCGATCTTGCGATACTCTCAACTGCCTCATCGCCTGTGATCGCTAAGTATATGCTGAGCGACTTCGGAAGTCCGAACAGACGAACTCCTCGCAAAGCGCCGCAATTTTCGACTTACTTTGTGCTCCCTCGCGGAAACGCGGAATTTCGATCCAATCAGCTTTGACGCCTGGACTTTGCCGCGGTGCAAAGTGATCCCGCCCTCAGCAAGGTGTCGATCACCGATTCCCTGACCAGCAATAACCATTTCGAGCGGGCCGGGTTTCGAATTCTGCTGAAGGATTAAGGACAAGAGTGTCTTGACACGCAGCAACAGGATCAGCCGAAGCGGGCCCACGAATGGGAATACATGTCAACGCACCCGCATAAACGCGAGGAACAGCCCATTGGCAACTTTCACGCCATGAGAATACAAAGACGACCATCAGTGGACGCCGGTTGGACATGTTACAAGCTCAAGCACACGCTGGGTTACCAACGGCGGTGCCCTGCCACGCGCTTAACAGCCCTGGGCTGTGACACTCTCTGGGTCTTTTGCGATCTCCGAGTCCGACCCATTCGGTTAAGATCCTCCCCGCTGGGTTTTTTCACCCGATCTGCCTGCAGGTATTTGGCGCCGAAAGCGACCGAGAGGAATCAAAAGCGAAGTTGTAGGTCTGACCCCTAACCCGGCACAGCCTTTAACAGTCCGTGCTTAGTCGCAATCGCAATGACCTCCGTACGGCTGTCCGCATTTAACTTAGTCATGATAGACCCGACGTGGGCCTTTGCCGTGTGTTCGCTAATGTAAAGAATCTGCGCAATCTCTTTATTGCTTCGTCCATGGGCCAGGTAGGTCAGCACCTGCCGTTCCCGCTTCGAGAGCTGCGGACGCGCGATAGATTCTGCGAGTTTTGCTGCGAAGTAAGCCGAGAGAACGGATTCGCCTGCGGCGACTCTGCGAACTGCTTCTCGGATTTCCCGGGGCGCTATGTCTTTGACCAGATAACCCTTGGCGCCAGTTTTCAGGGAGCGATGGATATCGTCTTCACTCTCGTACGTCGTCATTACTATAACCCGAGGTCCGGAGATACCGCGCGCTGCTAATTCTGCCATGACTTGCAATCCATCCTTCCTCGGCATTCGAAGATCGAGCAAGAGCACATCTGGAAGATGTTGCTTACACATCTCCAAGGTGTCTTCACCGTTGGTCGCCTCAGCAACGACCTTTATGTCAGTCTGGGACTTGAAGACTTCCACTAAGCCTTCACGCACGACTGGATGATCATCTGCAATCACAACGGTTATGGGATTGGTGAAAGATTCAGAAGACGATTTCATAGCCTATCTGCTATTTGCTATCTCTTTGGCTGAGCCTCGACGTCGAGGGCTGTTTTGGGCTCACCAGGAGAAAGCCCCGATAATATCTGATTCTCCTGCTTCCGCAGATCAAACCACAACCTTTGTCTGGCGTGGGGTAATAGACGTTGTGTTTACATTTGTAAATGACCATTGGTGATTACTCCTTCCTACTTTAACGACAGGCACAATATTGTAAGTTCGCAGATGCTGAGTTGGTGCTTGGATTATCCCCCGTTTAGTAGCAACCGCAATAGCTTCAGCTCGGCCGATTACATTTAGTTTTCGGAGGATTGACTTAACATGATACTTTATAGTCCCTTCACTAATGTCGAGCGCATGTGCGATCTCCCGATTGCGTTTACCCCTAGCTAAACTTTCAAGAACCTCCATTTCTCGCTTCGAAAGTCTAGGAGAGGAGACCGCTTTAGCTAGTTTTAACCCAATCTCTGACGGAAAGAAGGTTTCCCCTTTGGCGACCCGACGCACTGCCTCCCGGATTTCTTGAGGATCTGCCACTTTGGCTAAATAAGCTTTGGCGCCTGCACGAACCGTCTGGAAAATAGCTTGTTCACAATCGAAAGTTGAAATTATGATCACCCGCGGTTTAGAGTTCCCACGAGCCATTAGCTCATTAAGCACCTGCAGCCCATCCTTCTTTGGCAGGCGAAGATCGAGTATGAGGACGTCAGGAAGAAACTGATAGTAGAGCTTCCTTACTTCCTCGCCGTCGGCGGCGCTAGCTACTACTCTTATGTCTTTTTGTGAGTTTAAAATCTTAGTTAATCCTTCCAGGATTACGGGATGGTCATCGGCAACAACCACCGTGACCGGCGATTCGTCGGATTTCGATCGAATTTGTTCAAGGCTTTAACTCCGGTCGCGTTTGCGGGTTTTTCTGGTGTCTAGGCACGCCGGCTATGGCCATGCCAAGACGTAGGCATTGAGGTCCATATTTTTGTGTTTCTTGTCGAATTGTGTTTTTTAGTGGACGGCACGCAACTAACACCGTTGGGCACGGCAATTCTACTGTCTCTTAGTACAGGGTAACGCGTCCGCTGCTCGCGGTTCACCATTCATAGTTCCCGGATTAGTCTTCGCCACGACCGGATCGGACTCAGGCATGTCTTGGCCCATTGCCGCCTAACTCGTCCGTTCGAGAGCCATACGAATTGCGCGCAGCAAGTCATCCCTACGCACGGGCTTGCGCAAAAAAGCCACCGCACCGCAGCGCAGCGCCTGCGTCTTCCTCTTCCTTGCCCGCGTGGGCGCTGAAGAAGATCACGGGAATACTCGGCCTGATTTCCTTTAGACGTCGCTGTAGCTGCAAGCCATCCAGATTCGGCATGCGCACATCCAGAATCAGACAGGAGGCCTCGGTTGCGCGTCCCGAATTCAGTAAATCCGCTCCGGAGAAAAATGCCTCGCCTCGCATGCCCAATGAGCGGATGAGTCTGCAGGTCGAGTTAGCGACCGAAGCGTCATCATCCACAACAATAACGAGCGTTGATTCGCTGGCATTTGCGCTTGGAGCCACAGTGGTGATTAATTTAGAGGCACTCAGAGGTAAAGTTCTACTGTCCTTTGGTACAGGGGAACGGTTCACAGTTCGCGCGTCCTCGAAGGCCGCGTTAGGCGGCCGAATGCACGTCAGTCGTGGTACCGGCGTCCGGCATTTGCGTCATTCATAACCGCGCTCCGGCAATCGGCCACCGCCAATTCTGAACGTGAACCGCTAACCATCAACCGGTACAGTAACCACAATGCTAGTTCCGCGGCCGCGCGCGCTGCGGATGTTTAATGAACCATTTAGGTTTTTCACCCTTGCTCGCATGTTAACAAAGCCGAATCCGACTCTGATCCCTCCTGTATTGGCCATCCCACACCCGTTGTCAGAGACTTTGAGAATCAGATTGGTTCGATCCAAGCGCAGACTGACGTCAATGGCCGTCGGCTCAGCGTGGCGCATTGCATTACTAATCGCCTCTTGCGCAATTCGCAGTAAATCTTGGCGGATCCCAACCGGCAAGCTACCATCGTTCTCGAGGTTGGAACGAAAGGTGCAGCGCAGCCGTCCCGGGATATCGTTGCCAGCCGTACCAATCACGTGAAGGGCATTCCTGTCCACCTTGCCAGCGCGCTTTTTGGGGTGCAACTGCTGCAGCACGTCTGCATTCCATCTCTCACCGACCGGTGACTGGCCCCCCTGTCGTAACAAAAACCGCGTCTCGCGTGTAGTGTAGTTAGCGGCGAAAAAGCAGCGGGATCGTTGTTGTTTCGTGCCTCTTCATCCGCCTTAGCACCTGCGAGGAGCTTCTGGGTTGTTTGTGGATCGGCCAGATCTTTTTGTTGGGCGTAAGTCGGCAAAGCAAAGCTGATTGCCAATCCTGCGGGGGAAACTACCAAGCATTTTTTCATTATCTCCTCCCGGCGTCCGTTGCGAGTTTATTGGGTGCTAGGGCTGGCGCTCGGGGACGGGGGTGGTCCAAAACTCTTGTAGATGAGTATGACAGTCTCCGGGGTTGTGTTCCAGGCGCACGCCCGCATCTTCCAATCGTCGCCCTCACGAACAAAAATGGATAACCAATGGTTCTTGACCGGGATAGGTTCGCCGGTCTTGCTTTGCCCAGTTTCACTTGATTCTCCGGTTGCCCACAGTTCCTTGCCAGCCGTGCCGATCAAGTGAAAGCCATTCCCGTCGAACTTGGTGATGTAGTTTGTGGGGCGCCACGACTGCCACACCTCTGTATACCATTTCTGAATGGCTTGCCGACCGATGATTGGCCCCTCCGGCGTAAGAAAAACCGCGTCGCGCGTGAATAGCGCGGCTTTGGCGGCGGCATCGTAGTTGTTTTCTGCCTCCTCATCCGCCTTAACGATTGCGAGGAGCTTCTGGATTGTCTGTGGATCGGCCAGGTCTTTTTGTTGGGCGTAAGTCGGCAAAGCAAAGCTGATTGCCAGCCCTACGAGGGGAACTACTAAGCGTTTTTTCATTATCTCCTCCCAAGGGGGACTTGTCGCACAGAGATCTGCCGCGGGATTTCTCACGTCGCCAGGAACATCCGTGTCGCCGATGGCGGAAAGAACAGCACCTTTGGTCAGGCGTCGCTGGGCGACAAAAACAGATCGAGGCTCATCGTTTATAAACCTGCGCTGGACTTATCTACTTCCGCCCGAATCTTCCAAGTATCGCCTACCCGGGTATACACCCGTATCAAATAGACCGCGCCTTGGATCGGACGTCCGGGGTAAATAGTCATACTCCGCCCTCCAATTCCGCATAAATCTCCCCCCAAGGCATAGACCCGACTAATTTTTGTTAGGTGATCGGAAGGATTAAGACGTTGGAACCCGTCCGAGAAATATTTCTCGATGCCGTCCCGACCGGAAAAAATCCCCGCTGGGGCCATTAGAATTGCGTTTACGGTAAAGAGCGCCGCGACAGCGACTGCGTCGTGTTTGTTAAATGCCTCGTCAAGCTGCCGATTGATTACGTCGAGTTGCTGGGCTAGTTCGGGGGTCGCGGGAACGGCCCGATAGAGAAAGGAATCCGCCTGGTCTTTCTCTTGGGCGCTCGTCGGTAAAGCCGTACTACAACATAAAGCTAAGCTAAGCAAACCGCCTAGGAATTTAATTTTCATTTTAAGGTTTTTCCTTTCTTCGGGGCGAGGAGTTTCCGGCGGAGCCGCTCGGGAACCCACCGAATGGCCTTTTTGTGGGGAAAAGGTTTTTATTGTCTCCTCCAAGTGTCTTAGGATGCTTGGTCGCCAGTAACATCCATATCACCGGGGGAAGAATGACTTCGGTTAAAGGTCTCTGAGCAACATGCAAATTGCACGCCTTGCCCTATTCGAAGTCAATGAAAAAATGCTAGGGCGTTGTCCTGAAACGAAAGCTGTTCGGTGTGGGCGACTGCTTGACCCACAAAGCTCAAATCTAACACCGCATTGATTCATCGTAGCGGGTAATCACCCTGTCCTGAGCTGACCTGAATTTGTCCCAGTTAATCCGGAGCCCCCGATTTGTGGGGAGTGTGAGGCGACTTTTCTGCGTCGATTTCAAACCTGGCTTAAGAAACCTCGGGGCCCGGGGTCCACGAGAAAAGTGCGGTAAAGCTGCGTGATTTCTAAATTGCATGTTCGCAAGTTCCTACAGATAAAGCGATTACAAAAAGCGCTCTATGGCCGTTTAAGCCGTAGACGGCACTCTTGCACCGAAGGACGCCCGTGGGTTCGATGTAGATCTGGCGTCAGCCAGGTAGCTAAGGAGTGGTTTTAGGCGAACCTGGGTTCGCCTAGGAGAATGAGGAAGGAGAGACCGCCTTGGGGCTCGACGGGAGAAAGTCTTTTCTCCCGATATGATCCGTAGGGACCTGGAGTCGCAGCTTCCAAGTCATCCTCTACTGCAAATCTGTCAAGAATTGTTGACTGACCCCTTTTCGACCATCGTCAAAGGCTTCCTGAATGGCCTGGTCGTGACAAAGTGCCCTGGCTAGGGTTGTTTTGCCGTACCCGCCGGCGCCGCGCAGCGCTGCGGTGATCGCGATCGGTCCCTCGCGCTGTTCGTCCAGAAGCCAAGTGCGGAGTTGGTCGAATTCTTTGGGCCGAGACACAAAATGCTCCGGTAAGTCCTCGACCATGAACGGCACGCGTCGCTGCTGGCGGCGGGTGTTAAGATCGTTGACAAACTTGGTCCACTCGGGGCCCGTGCGATTTTTATCGAGGTCGCCTATGTCATAAAAATGGACGCGCCGCATCCAGTGCGGCAGGCTTGCATAATCAAGCCTCGCATCGGCCAGACCCTTGACGGGATAAACGCACACACCTTGTCGTCGGGCATAGCGCCATTCTTCGCGGATGGTCGGCGAGCACAGGGCTTTCGGCGTCATAACGAGGGCCATGTACTCCACTTTATTGAGCGCCTCTTTGATTTGCTGCCACCAGTCGCGCCCGCCTTCCATTCCACACGATCCTGCCAAAGCGGGATGCCTTCCATCTCCAAGCGCATACGAAGCCGATGAGCAAAAGCTTCGCCATCGCTGCGGGAATAGGAGATAAACACCTCCTCGTACCATGAGCTTGTTAATCCATCCTAGTGAAAAGGATAGGCCCATTAAGAGTGCAGGCGAGATTTTTGGATTGAGTGGAGCCGGTACGTAACAGTAATTCCTTGATCTGACGAGGGGCCCTGTTTGGAGCGCGAGCAACTATGACCTACACGCAACCCTGGAGCAACGCCCCCAAACGCGCTATACGCCGATTCTGGCGCGTTTTCAGGCGTGTCCGCTATCATGCCCTTGGGCAAGGGCGTCTGACGCGCCCAGTTTTACACCCCTGGTCGGGACCCTGTTATGGACGTTCATGTTTCTTCAGGGTACATGTCCCGTTTTCTCGTGCCGTTCTCTGCTTCCCAGCGGCCACACCTTCTGAATCACGGCATACATATAGGCGGTGGTCAGCCCGAACAGAAGCATCCCGTTCAGCGCCTCCAGCAGACCCTCAGTTGCCAGTTTTCCAAAAAGATGCCCGCGTGACCATAGGTTGTCATTGCGCTGAGCGAGATAGAGCATCGCAGACTTGGTGTCTGGTAGGGCGCCGAGAAGCCAATAGGCGGTGGCCCAGATGGCCGCCTCGATTCCGTGCAGTGTGGTAGCTAACAAAGTGGTGACGCTCACTGAGCACCGCGAACGTGGGGAGTGGGCCGGAAGACTCCAAACGCGAAACCAGCGCTGAAGAGGAACGCGCTGACCAGAATGAGATAAGGATTAAGCAGATGCGCCATCCACAGAATTGCCAGTGCGATCGCGAGGGAGGCATGCCAGATTTGAACTGCTAATAAAATCTTTTTGCGGTCTACCATGTCGGCGATACGCCCGCGGGCAAGGTAAACAGGGTGTAAGGAAGTGCCGAAACCGTGGCCATCAGTGAGATAAGCAGGGTCGAGGCACCCAGCGAGTTCAGCGCCCAATAGACAGCCGTGTTGTGGGCCCCGATGCAACTTCCGGAGACTACCATTGCCAACCAGAGTCTTCTGAAGACGGGGTTTCGCAATGCGAGCCAGGTAGAGGTCTTTTCAGAGGTCTTTTCCATCGGGGGAGTGGTCGAGTTAAAGTGTTTAGATTAAAAGGAAGTTTTGGTATAGAAGTTTGCTATTGCTCTGGTCAAGGCGATAACTCCGGGACATCTTGTTATGTCGGTTAGCTTGACGCGATACTTCATTTGGTGCTTTCCTTGAGTTGTCGGAATCAGCACAGCGATTGCCAGTTGATCGCAGCCGCTACACGATGATCCTGGGGCCGCCCATAGAACGTTGAATCTGCAATTACAATGGACTGACATTCGGTTGCCTGCAAGGAATCGATAGCCGATGCTGCTTGGCTCCACCGCAGTGCTCGAACTTGCGTCCACAACGAATGCAGCGGCCTTTCTGTGCTTCAAGAGCTCGTTGATCTCTTCAGAGGGAAATTAGTTCACATTCGTTGTTTCATAAGCACCGACTTTTCACTTTCACCTAAAACCCAGGTAGAAATAAAGCCATGAAGACAACCCTCCCATCAAATTGGAGGCCGCTTTTGTGCGCCTTTTACCCATTTCTTATCGCCATCACTTCACTGTGGGTCATGTGAAAAAACGCCTGCGCACAGCTCTATGTCACCAGCAGACCTGGAACGCGGCGCTGGGGTCGTGAGCGAATACGACGCCAGCACGGGAAAGGTGATTAACGCTAACTTCATCACGGGGCTGGACGGACCCGACGGACTCGCGGTGTTGGGCGACACCCTCTTCGTGGCGAACCAAGGCAGCGGCACGGATGGCGTCATCAATATCCATGGTCAAATTGCCGCCGATGCACAGGACGGCAAATTTGAGTTTGGTTGTTTCGCTGATGAGTTTCATATCCAGCGTGAGGGCGGTGGTCGCCGGAGTAATAAAAATTGGCATCCGCGGACTCGACCACGAACTCGCCGGCGCTGCCACCGTAAGTACCATCGGGCAGGGAACTGGAATGAATGGCATTCTTACATTTCGCCCGGCCAAAATCTGATGAATAGGTACCGCCGGGATTCAGCGGGCGCGTATTTTTGACGCCGTTTTTACCGAGCCAGGAAATCACTTCATAATTGGAAATCACGGTGGCACCCGTCTGGTCGGCGATAGCGGCCGTATCGGTGATGTGGTCGAAATGTGCGTGAGACACGAGGATATAGTCGGCCTTGATTTTTTTGATATCCACCGCTTTTGCGAGAGGG
>CAVWZH010000015.1:0-5105 GCA_963759395.1 uncultured Acidobacteriota bacterium
GCTACGGCGATCTATCTCAACCTCACCGACACCCACGTCGTCGATGAGTACTCTCAAAAGTGGTAGGACTTTGTTCTCGAATTAACCAATAAGTCTGGAATGGCGGTTTTCGGGGCGATAGTCAAAAAACCCCAACTCGACACGTTTGCTGCGGCGTTCGGGGTCGCTGGCGAAAAACAGGAGATGGTGGCTGACCAAGAGACCCTGGTTTGCTAACCGTAAATACCGGCCAACTGTCTCTCGGCTGGTTTTGACTGACCGCTGACAAAGATTCAAGGTCTATCCTTCGTCACCATGCTCACCATGCCGCGTTG
The DNA here is from genome assembly GCA_963759395.1 of uncultured Acidobacteriota bacterium. Taxonomy (GTDB): domain Bacteria; phylum Acidobacteriota; class Terriglobia; order Terriglobales; family Acidobacteriaceae; genus CAVWZH01. The sequence goes on from CAVWZH010000015.1 coordinate 315, forward strand.
GAATTGTCGAATTTCCAAGAGGTCGCGCGCACCGTCGCAACACTTCACTCAGCTGGACAGGTGTCCAAGGCTTAGATATGACGTCGTCAAAGCCATAGCTGCGGAATTCGGACATAATGGGGGTATTGGAGTATCCGCTGGAGACAATCAATACCACAGAGTCGTCGACTTCCCTCAGGCGGGCCGCTACCTCTTTACCTCCCATACCGCCAGGAATGGTCAAATCTACCAGCACAGCGTCGAAACAGTGCCCTGAGTCTTTCGCTCTTTGATAAAGCTCGATTGCTTCCGCTCCCTCCCGGGCGCATTCTACTTCGTAACCCAACCGCTCCAGAATCTGCGCCAGCAGTTTGCGAAGCGCTTCTTCATCATCCATCACCAGAATTCGGCCCGAGCCGGTTTGCAGCTGCTGACCAATCGCAGATTCCGCGGGTTGCGCTGCCACGCACGCAGGGAGGTAGACGGAGAACGTAGTTCCCACGCCCAGGATCGACTGCACGGTGATATGACCCTCATGTTTGGCTATAATAGCATGCACTGTGGCAAGGCCAAGACCATTGCCGCTTTGCTTTGTCGTAAAGTACGGGTCAAAGATGCGAGGCAAAACGTCAGCCGCAATCCCGCATCCATGGTCCCGAATGGAAATCATGACGTACCTACCGCTGCGTAGCGGTAGCGAATCAGCATCGAATACGACGTTTTCAGCACGCACTTCAATAATTCCGCCTTCCGGCATCGCTTGCCGTGCATTGAGCAAAATGTTGTGCAGAGCCTGACCGATTTGTTCAATATCGATCTCTGCAGACCAGAGGTCACCTACGATGGCCAGGTCGATGGTGACCTGAGCTCCGGCCCGAGCCAGGTCCACCGCATCCTTCACGACTCCGGCAGAGTGGAACTGGCCTCTTGACCGGCGCACCGCCCTTCCCAAAGGTTAAGAGTTGCGAAGCCAACGAGGTGGCTCGGTTACAGGCCACCGCCGCCTGCTCGAGTATGTCACACACCGGATCAGCAGGTTGGATGCGCATCTTTGCGAGAGCGATATTCCCTGCAATGATAGTAAGGAAGTTATTAAAGTCGTGCGCGATTCCACCGGCCAGCACGCCAAGGGACTCCAATTTTCGACCGCGGAGCAGTTCCTCTTCGACCTGTTTGCGCGTCGTGATGTCGATTGAGGCGCCGCGCACAAGGAGTGGTTTGCCATTGGCGCCAAACTCGACCCCGCCACGTGAGGCGATCCAACGCATCCGGCCGTCCGGCAGCACCACACGATATTCCATCTCGTAACCGCCTTCGCCTCCGAGCGCCTTCGCAAGAGTCTGGCTGACGGCTTCACGATCTTTTGGATGCAGCTTTTCCAAAAAGCCATTGAGATCAATGCGCTCGGATTTCGCAAACCCAAACAACGCGCGCCAGTTGTCGGTTGCCCAGACTTCATTTCGCACCAGATCTCGAACCCAGATGCCCACGTTGGCGGCCTGAGTCGCAAGGGCCATCCGCTGCTGGCTCTCGCGGAGTTCATCCGAGAGCCGCGCCGCGCGCAAGACGTCCTGGCTCAGTTCGTAGGCCATCGCCGCCACGATGCCCATATAGAATAAGCTCGCCATGATTGGCTCATAGATGACTCCCCAGAGCGCCAGCATCACCTGAGCTGTCCCCGCCACGACAAAGAAAACCATGCTGCCACCGACCAACAGCGCCTGCCGCCGATCACCCCGCCGCCAGACAGTGAGTGCGGCATCCGCAACAAAGATCACGAGCAACACCAAGCCTAACTGGCCGACCAGCATCCAGGGGTTCGGAACCCCCTCGGCAACAGCGACCCTTTCACCAAGGAAAGAGACGTGTCGAAGGGCAGTGATTTCCCAGTAGTTGAGATTCGGTGTGAAAACAAAATTGAGGATCAGCGACAGCGTCCGCAAGCCGCAGAAAGTCCAGAGCGAGCCACGCCGCCCGGCGCGCAGGTAGAGCCGCACGAATCCGACAAGCGAGACGAGCAGCACCCAGGCGGGCACATGGCCCCACCGCAGCGCCATGCCGAATACTCCGGGCGTCTCCGCCCGCATCATCCACAACTCACATCCCGCGAAGACCGCTGTCCCCACCGCCGACAGGGTAAAGAGCAGATTAGCCCGGCCCTCACATCGCCCCCGCCAGACAAGCACATGCACCAGCGCCAGCGTTAGGTAGGCGGATGAGAACATCGCCCAAATGATGGTGACCCAGCTCATGGCATTTCAATGGTTTAGAGTTCGGCACAGGTTAAGCAGGATGGGGCGGTTCTCGGTTTCACAAACTCCTTTACCGAGTGCCTCGCTCCCCGGGTTTGCCCTTAAGAAACCCGAGCTGCGCTACCAATGTCCAAATCATTGATCCTTATTCCGCATTTCGGCATGGCGCGCCGGCTCAAATGAGCGGTCCTAAACCCAGCCACCTTCCCCACCCGTATAGCCCGAGTTCGTTCCGGAGACGGTGAGAGTCATGCGGCACCTCACACCTTCCTTTGAACGGCAAAGGAACTAGCGCTGTCTGATATCGCTGGTTAAGGCGATCCGGGCTCGCGTGCAAAATATCTCGACTCCTTGGTGCACGCGAACCGGATCACTTTTATGATGTGCCCAGTAGCCCGAGTTCGTTCCGGTGTTGCCGTTCGACCCACCTTGAGCTTGTGCAGCACAAGGACAGGCTCGCGGAAATTTTAGCCCGCTAACTCGGCGACGCTCGGTCGATGCAAGCCCCTCCAGCGCAGAACACGAAGCGGAGAAAGGCGAACGCGGTCCGATAATCCTCGGTACGTTCCCGGCTTGCCGCCACTTAACCGCCCGCAGCTTCTTTGCCGTGTTCCAGCTTGCGGGATTCGTGGTCAGGACCAAAAGCTTGAATTTTTCGCAAAGTTTGGCAACGCTGCATAATTTCCCGGATTTGCAACAATGAGTAGAGAAAAATTATTGAAACGCCTGCTTGCCGCATTGGCAACAAATAACGGTGCACAACCCAAGCGCAGCGAAATTTGGCAAAGGCTTAAAAGTTTAACTCCGCGCGAAGTTGATGTGTTGTTGTAACATCGTAGGCGGTCAACTCAATAAAGAGATCGCCGCGGAATTAGGGATCAGCAAAAGGACCACCAAAGTGCGTCGCGGGCATGTCATGGAAAAGCTTGGAGTGGCGGACGAAGAAACGGCGGTTTTGCTAAAACAATTCTCGGGCAAGCCTGGTGTCGAGAAGCCGCGAGTGGAATTCGAAAAGTGCTCAAAAAGTCGAAGAGAGATTCCATAAAGGACTTCGACGGGCTCGACTTTGCCAATCGATAGTCGGCCTTGTGGAACGTGCATCGGGCCGGGTACCGATTTCCTTTGCGGTTCGTTTCCGGTTTACGAGGGGGATGGGGCAGCCATGTGCACGGAGCGCGAGCCGCCGGCCCGCAGGCGAGCCTCCATCTTGAGGAACCGGCGCCGGGACTCCTTTTATCGTACGGGAACCGGGCCGCTCAGTGTGCGCGCATCAGAATCCAGATGATCACGAGCGCGATAAGAACCAAGTATACGACGTGAGTGACGGTAACTGTCCTGTATCGTAGCATTTTTTTCATATGCAGGTCTTTTTAGCGATCAAACGCCGGTATCTGTTTGGCGCTCTGAGCGTCAGCCGGTAGCTGAAAGCTACGCTTAAAGCGTAAGCTTGACAGGAAGAATTTTCTGCTGATAGCGTAAAGTAAGATGGTGCCGAAAGAATCTACAAGGCTGATTACCGAGCTTAAGGATTGGGCTGATGAGAAATTCGGGCGGCGCTCGGAGCTAGCGGCTGGTTTGCCTTGACGAAATCCAAAGCCGAGTGCTCTTAATGCGACGCTGAACGGGAAACGTGGATGATTACCCTTAAACCTCTTTTCATCACCGCGATAGCCGGATTGGTTCAGTTGATCCTCGGGTGCACTAACGTCGCCTGCACTCATGTACGCGTCGATCGCCAGTAACACTCCACAGTCTGATTGGTGAGTTTACCGCTTTGTAGGTTCCCAACATCAGTGATGTACTCTAACCCCGTGATTGCTTCGTCTCCCCATTCCCAGCTATCTTCAAAAGCCTGGGCCTGAGCGAGATCTTCTTTACCTTGATTGTTGTAAATCTGAAAGTAAGTGCGCTTCGAGTTGAATGGCGGATCGATATAAAACAGGTCCACGCTCTCCGTGGCAATCTTCTGGCGTAATACTTCCAGATTGTCACCGTAGTAGAGGCGATTTTTCTTCCCAGCTGCGGTACGACCGGCTGTCCTTGCGTCCGCCCTCGTCCCTCGCCGGATTTTCTGCAATCACAGTCAAGGTTCGATGTGACTCAGCGAAGCGGGAAACCAAATATTTTTTCAGCGCGGAATTCGGCCTGCTGATCAAGACCAACCGGCGAACACGCCAACCGAAGTCCATCGAGTTCCTATCTCGGAGGCAAACTGGCTGAATCGGCCCGGGGCCAAGTTGATGGCAGTGCAGGTCGCTGACAAGCAGATCGAGACCGAGCCCCAGCTGGGCATTCATGGCCTACAAGGACAAATGCGCCGAACTCTTGAGGCGGCGACTGGAATAAGGCACGTGGCGGAGGATCGCCACGATTTTCCTTATGGCGTCGTCAAAACGGTGCCTCGAACCTTTAGATGCTCGTACGTGGGATGAAGCATCTCATTTGCTTCGTCAAAAATCGGGTCGATCTCCACTATCACCCTTGGGTCCAATGCTCGCACAGGATCTTCTCTGGCCGGATTGTCGGGTTTGAGGTATGCGATGGACTTTCCGTCCTTATC
>CAVWZH010000016.1:0-5624 GCA_963759395.1 uncultured Acidobacteriota bacterium
CATTTTGTAGAAAGGCGTCAACCCCGACCTGAACGTATGCCTCGAAGGGAAGTGTACGGAGACTTTTGCAGGTACTCCGTGTTAAGCTGGCCGGTGCTCCTCCTGGCCTCTTCGGTTTGCGGACTATTCAAGTGGCGCCAATTTGAACCGGAGATCATCCTGCTTGCGGTCGGCTGGTACCTGCGCTTCTCACTGTCCTACCGTGACATTGAGGAACTCCTTGCCGAGCGCGGATTTTTGGTCGACCACGTCATCGTCTGGAGGTGGGTCCAACGTTACGCCCCAGAAATTCAGCGCAGATTGCGACCGCGGCTCCGACTGACCAACGACAGCTGGCGGGTGGATGAGACCTACATCCGGGTTAAGGGCAAGTGGGTATATTTGTACCGGGCTGTCGACTCCACCGGTGCGACGGATCGACTTCCTTCTTTCGGCCAGGCGCGACGCGCAGCAGCGGCCAGCGCTTTATGGCCAAAGCCTTGCGCGCATAAAGGCTCCAGCGCTTCTCAAATTCCGGGACATACGGCTGCACCCACCGCAAAATGGTCGTATGGGCCAAGGCGATGCCGCGCTCGGCCATCATTTGGACGAGATCGCGGGAGCTGAGCTTAAACGTCAGATACCACCTGATGCACAGGACGCTGATTTCTTGGTCAAAGTGCCGCCCTTTGAAGAGATCCTGTGCCGAGGTTTGTTCCGTCATCCCAGCCGTTATCGCAAGACACCGAGCGTTTCAACAGTTTGCACCAGAACCGTCCACAAAAGGACCGGGTAGCGTTGCCATCAACCACGATTTCCCCTGCCAACGGACGCGCTATACCGAAACATGGTCATTGCGAATTCCGGCCGCCTGCTTCAAGCAAACCGGCTAGACCAAGGAAATAGCGTCCCTTGACTCTAAGCACCGCTGAGTCAAACGCGAATTTAAGAGCTCCTCCCTTTCCCAATTATGTTGCAACGTCCTCTCAATTTTGATAGAAAATCTCTTCCCCCGGAATTCTTCTTGACGACATTTTCTTCGCTTATTCCTGACATTTTCTTAGTGACCGGGTGAATGTAGAAATCTGTAAACCCTTATCAAAGCGAGGGAACAATGGAAAAGAGAGTTCTATCGAATCTGCAGTCGCCCTGCAGCCCTAGCACTGACTGTTGCCATGCCTCGCAAACACCTTTCTAGAAGCCCGATCTGAAGGGAAAAAGAAATTAAAACCCCGTAAACCCAATGAGCCACAACCTCAACCTGCTCCGACAGACCTGTTGCCGGCCTGCCATTGTCACCGGCAAAACAACCAATTACCTCTTTCCTTTAGAGAAAGAGTGCGACGAGGGAAAAGCCTTCCTTGCAAAAGCACCAGCACCACTCCTTAACCTTCAAGAGTTCGATCCGTCCGGTCTTGAACAGACTTATCGAGACGAAGCTACCGGTGCGGAATTACCGGTCTTCGCCGTCTTTAACCTCGAAGGCAACCACCAATTCTCTTTGGAAATCACCACAGAAGCCGTTCCCACGACCGCCGACTCCACCAGCCTTCCAGCGTACATTCCATTTAAGAAGACCCAAGCGTTCGTAAAGAAGATTAACGAACGCAGGATGAAGGCCGAACGGGCAATAATCCCAATCTCTTTAGCCCTGGGAATCTTCCCTGCATTGGCCTGTCTCTTCTCCCACATCAACGTAATGGTCGGTACGCCGTTACCCGGCATCCTTGTGCTGGGATGCACCCTTGTCTCACTCCTCACATACATACTAAGCTTGCGCCTGTTCAACCGGCTTTGGCCGTGGAAGAAGCTCGTCATCACCGCAGAATTCAACGGAATCCTTCCGAAAGAGGCCCGCAAAAAAGCACTTGTAGCCAGAGACCACTTCGATGAGCTCTACCTCATAGTCGACCAGCAAAACCGTTGGAAAAGCGCACTCCTTCCTGATCCCAGGCCGCGTGCCCTGGACCCGCTTCTGATCGGCGAGCACAAGCAAGGTCACCAACGCAAATTTTTCCTGATCGACCAATTCGATCTCACTGAAGCAGAGCAGTACCTAACCGACGAATTTGCTGCTAAGTCAGCCAGCTTTTGGCCCGCCGACAGCAGGCGCGCCTCAAATCCTGATTGAACCCTTTTTTCGGGGCTTCATGCAAAAACCCCCAGGATTAGCGCTGGCGTCGCCCGTTGGGCACGGTGGCAGCGAACTCGGGCTTCAGAATTGCCTTGATGAAATTATCTCGGGCTCGAGTACCAGATGCAAGGTAGCTTTGGCCGCGCGGTGTGCAGCTTTGGCCTGAGGCAGGCGAAAAGGCGCTCCGGTGGCAACAACCGGCGCAGCCTGCTGAGTCTCCTTTTTGCGGAGTGCTCGCCTAAGCTTGTCTAGCGCGACATTCTGCAGTTGTCGGATTCGCTCTCGGGTGACGCCGAATTTCTTACCGACTACTTCGAGAGTTTTCGGGTTGCCGCCGTCCAATCCGAATCGCTGGAAGATAATCTTCCGCTCGCGGTCGTCCAACACCTCCAAAAGCTCACCGACTTGGTCGCGCAAGTTCTTATCTCTGAGCAACTCGAAGGGCGTCTGGGCGTCTTCATCACCGACGATCTCCCCGAATTCGGTCGAATCATCATCGCTGATCGGAGCATCAAGAGACGCCGGGCGAATCGAAACCCTCTTCAACTGAGAAACCTTCGCGCTGGAAATACCGATCTCTTGGGCTACTTCTTCGTCGGTCGGTTCACGACCTAACTCCTCGCTCATTTTCATGGCAACTCGGCGCACTTTGGCGATCTTATCGACCAAATGCACTGGAAGCCGGATCGTCTTACTCTGGTTTGCCATCGCCCGCTTGATCGATTGCTTGATCCACCAGGCGCCGTAAGTACTCAACTTGCCGCCCTTGGCCGGGTCAAAGCGTTCGACGGCCTTCACGAGACCGATGTTTCCTTCAGAAATCAAATCCAGGAGCGGGAGCCCTAAATTCGCGTAGTCATGAGCGATCTTAACGACCAGTCGGAGGTTTGCTTTGATCATCAAAGCCCGAGCCTCCCCGTCTCCCTTTTTAATCCGCGCCGCCAGCTCAATCTCCTCTTGTCGAGTCAAGCAGCGGGGTCTCCATGATCTCGCGAAGGTAAATTTTAATGATCGGATCAGAATCTTGACCAGCCATATGCGAACGAAAAACTTAACATGCATGGCCGTAATCCGCAAAAATCCCATTTCCGGGAAAAGCCGAGCACTAGCGATAATCGGCATTATGTCTAGTACTGTGGGGCGATTGTTACACCGTCGTATGGTTGTTTTTTTTCGCGCGCGCCGCGCCAGAACGTGCTCGAATGCCCGGTTCAGAAAAACACGGTCCGGACGCTCGAAGTTACGGAAGAGCGTCTTGCCGTTGTGAACGGCGCGGGCGCACAGATCGGCGACCGCTACCAAGTCTTCCCTGGTCAACGCCGGCGGGATATACGCAATCGTCGTTAGCCATCCCAGCGAAAGAGCGAAAGAGCTGCCTTATAGCAACCAGCTTCGTCCGGTCAGGTCCAAGTGCCTGCTGTTTGGAGAGCGCCCTTGATGACACCGGAGAAGGTCCAGACGGTCACTCAGCAACTGATCAAGGCTGCTAGAGCGAAGAAGAACATTCTGTTTGGGTCGGATTGTCCACGCGCGCATGGACAATCGGTTGCCGGCACTCGGAATGATATCCCACACATGAGTGGGAAATTGGTCGCTCCAGTTCGGAGTAGCTGCACCTCTGTATAGTAAAGACGCCCGACGGAGCATTAAGCGATCACTTTCCGTAAACTGTGCAAAGCCCATGATTTGGGTGACCGCCGCGTGTAAGCCGGCTGCAGGACTTCCTCGGCCCGGGAGGCCTTGGTTATACACCATTCGCACGTTTGGCGGCTTGCTGTCGTTTATGGACCGCTTTAACCCTAATTCTCTCGATCAGGGCATATTTGCCGCCCTTCTTCTCAGGCGAGGGGGTCCACTCTTTTGAAGGAACACCGGCGAGAGTCAGAAGAGCCTTCCCCTTCGCCTCTGGCAAAAAGGAACTGATCGCGCGAGCGTTCTTTACCACAAGCCGCCTCTCTTCAGGCGTAAGACCGTTCCATCCGAGGGCATCGATTTTTTCCGCAAAATCTTTCAGAGAATTAGGTACGGCTCCTGGATTGGTTCTCCAGCTCATAGTGAAGGATTATTACGTCCCTGCGCGTGTTCTGGATCCAAAGCCTTTAACCATGAGAGAAAATCGTTTTCAATAAACGGCGCCATGCCCGGCAAGTGAAGTAATTGCGTTTTAAACCTCGGCCACTCGTCAAGAGCGTTCTTGGCTGCGGCTATCACAATCAGAGGATCCGCTCGTTCGATCGCATTGCGCGTCATGTCTCGGGTTTGAGGGTTTTGGGACAGGTGGAACAGGTGGTAAACGTCCTTAGTTTCCTGACGTTCGTCCAGGCACTGAATCTTGGTTGCGAGATATTTTCTAACCGTAATCACGCCCATCCGACAGAACCCGGGGGCCGCCTTCGTGTCGCCGGGGCCAACGCTTTCGATGTTACTCATCACGTCCAGTCCGATAACAGCCGGACTTCCCTTGAAGGTCGTTTTGATGTTACCGCGATAAAGACCAAATTCCGCATCTACGGAATGCCATTGAAGTTTGGATCCGAAAGCCCTCTTTATCTTAGTCGCCTCAGCAGATGTGGGCGCAAGCTCCTCCTTCGTATGCAAATCCAAATAGAGACTGACGTCGTGCTGGAGATCGAGACAGGCAACGGGCGTCGTCCCACCCAAATAGTAATCGCGTTGGAGCGCAGGGGCCGCCTGCTCAACCTGCTGCAAGGCGACACGCATCAGGCTCTTGTAGGTAGCGAACGTTTTTAGGTTTGGATTTATGGGAAACTCCCTTTACCCTTTATTTTAGGTCTGCCTTTGCAAGCAGCAAATCGGCGCACTATCGCTCTTGTGCCATTTCGTACCGAGCCTACCGGAACCCCCAGGAGTTATAGACTATCGTGACCTGCTCCAAGGTGACCTCAAGTATTTTCAAATTTTACAATCCATCGGCATTAGTTCCACGTAACAGTGTGGCCTGAACTCGCCCAGTGTTGACTTAAAGCCTCGGTTCCATTTCACACTTTTGGGCCAAGTCACCTCATTGTGATTTCCAGATCCGTTAAACCGTTCCGTTCTTCTTGGCAGATTGTTCCGCTAAATATTGTTTTTCGATCAGCTTGGATACGTACGCCTCTAACCAACGCATCTGCCGATTGGAGCTTGACGCCCGACTGGCTAATTCTGCAATCCTTGATGCCACAGGAGCGCGCAAATTGAGGTCTTGATGAATTCTGGCAATCCGATCCTGGATTTCCACCTCCAACATCGGATCTAGATAAACGACGTCAGCATTGAACCTGAACAGGAGTTCCTCGGGAATCTCAGAGTCTCTCTCAATCCGATCGATTCTCGCACCCTTTCGGCTCACATTCGCAGAGTCGGTCAATGCCGCCTTCTGCGTCTTCTGCCATGTGCCGGCGCCGATGATCATCACCTTCTCTTCGAGAAGACGTGAGTCCGTCTCAGTCCAGTAAGGAACAGAATTTAGACGATTGTCCAAAAGCGAGAGCACGTTTTGAGCGACGCT
>CAVWZH010000017.1:0-12547 GCA_963759395.1 uncultured Acidobacteriota bacterium
TTTCGGAGAGCCCGATTAACAGCACGAGTTTCGGCAACACGCATCTCGGCGCCGCGGACTAGGGGAGACGTGTTTGAAGGATCGGCATCGCCGTAACCGACGAACCCCTTCGATCGGGAGGACTTGAAAACCGTTGCCCGGAAGACCCAGCGGCCAGTCGCCGGATCAGACAACTTAGCAAAAGATTTGTTGTGAGTCCGGAACACCTCCGACGATCAGCAATTCCAAATAGACCCGAATGCGTTATGTACCATCGTCCATTTAAGTACTGAACATCGCCAAGTGAAACCGAGATCTCGAAACGCTTAACCAGGTTCAGTAACGAATCGATTGCAGTTTGCGGCAGGTCTCCCCAGACCTGGCTAGCGGCAATCTCTGTTTCCGAAACGGCCGATTTCTCTATCATTGCCCCTCCTAGATACTTACACGCCTAAGAACAGAAATAATTATACATAGACGCCTAAGTATAAATCAATAGGCAATTTATATTGATTTACCCGCATCACGCGCCATACCTTCTAGAGCATGGCCAAGAAGAAGAATCTCCACGCTGTCGCTTTAGGGAAACTAGGTGGTTCCAAAGGTGGAAAAATCCGAGCCTCAAAGCTTACGTCTGAGCAGCGGAGCAAAATCGCTCGTAACGCGGTGCTTGCACGGTGGGAAAAGGCAAGAAAAGCGAAAGAGAAAGAGAGAAATAACGGAGAGACGGCTAAATGAGTGTAGTGCTCCCCCTCTAAAACCGGACACTTCATCTAGCGTGGCCGTTTGGATCGAATTCCAGTCGACTTCATCGCAGTTAGCCCGGGTGTTTGCTCTCCCCTCAGAAGAAAGATGCCGCTGAACGTGGCCAAAAAGTAAACTTGGGTGTTTCGGATTTCAACCTTTTCTATTCCAGATTTTTGTGAGAGACAACGTAAAGCGAAGTCGTCAAGGCGTCAATTCGGGCCGACGATTTGGGATGAAATGTTAGGGAGGCTGCAGGAGCAAAAGTGTGGCATCCATGAGTCCTTTTGGGTCGAGGTCATCGGAGGATTTTGTGCAGCCGGCGGGAACCAACGGTTTACCCCATACGCGAGGCCACCGAACGTGGAACCTGGGTGCACAAGGGTCTCGGTGCGCTCGTCAGAACAGACTCTTTCGATAAAGGAGAGCATTCGTGGCTAGAGCAGATTCAAATCGGAGAAATGCGCAGCGATCCACGGGCCCCCATGACACGACTTCGACTAGGTTTAATGCGGTCCAGCATGGCTTATTGGCGAAGGGTATAACCGAGCTAGATGATCCAGACGCGTATGAGTCCTTGATACAGCGCCTTACAAAGGAATACCGTCCGGTCGGAGACCTTGAGGAGGTCTTCGTACAACGGATCGCCTTCCACATAATTAGGTTGCAAAGAGCCGGAAGGCTTGAGGCCGAGTACATTACCGAACGAGATCCACCCCGCGCCACGTGGCCAGGGTTTGAGGACGCAATGTTGGGGCCCTCTAATATTGATCCTGGATTGCCGGCAGCCGTAGGCGCGCTAGGAGCGATCAGCTTGGCCTCCGGCTTTCAACGTTATGAGACTGCGATCGAGAACAAGTTATACCGGGCGATCAATCAACTTGAACGTTTACAGCGAGCGAGGCGAGGGGAGTTTGTCCCTGCCCCAGAAACCTTAGATGTGTCGATACACTCGGAGCGTGAACGCGAAACCTGAGCTCATGCTCCTTGCCTACCAAGAATCAGGCATAAGATTCATTGTTGAGCCTCCAGCCGAGCTCCTAGCGGCTGAGCGGGCCTAGAATAGCTCTTCGCTTCCGAGGAAAGGCTCCCAGCGCAGCGAATGGATCTCGGAAAATAGAAACGATCGAATTACGAAACGAACCCAAATTCCTACTGAAAAACAAGCACTTAGCATTTTCAAGCCGTAGACGGCGGCCGTTCCTGACAGGATAGCGAAGGCTATCCTTACCAGTAGCTGTCCACTCGCGGCACCTATTTCACCACGCGGATGTACGCTACGCGTTCGCACGATAGGATCTCGCGAACGCTGCGCTTCGTGCGCTCCAGATTGCGCGCTATCTCGCCGCGCACGAACTGAACGAACGCCCCGTCTATGCTCTAGGCGGAGCAGAGTTCGAGCGCAGAGAATCGGATGATAGTTGGAAGTGCGGAAAGCTGTCAGGAGTGAATGCCCTTGCCCTTGGGAATGTGAATTCCCTGGTCGATTACTTGGGCCCGGCATATGCTTGTCGAAGACCGCAGTCCTCTCAGAAATAGAGAAAATGTTCTCCATGGAAATAACAATTCAGTAGATCAGGAGAATCACTATGCTGAAAAGCATCATGCAGTCGAGTTACTGGCTGGGGATGGCTTCTTTTGTGGTTGCGCTCGTGTGGAAGGCATTCAATTCTATCGGCATCTGGTTGCCGCGGAGTGGCGCCGCATTTGGTTACATGACCTTCTACAAGGGAGGGATTTTATTTCTCTTGGTGGCGGTTGCCACGGCGAACTATGCCTGGTTTAGTTCGCAAAAACCTTCGGCATGAAAGTTGGTGTCAGGTAACGCTACATGCCAGAATCTGTTCGTCAAATACTACCCTACGCCGCTCAGCATTCGCCGAGGCAGGCCGGGCAATGAATTTCATCGCGAAATACTGGGAGATTCCTGCGATGACGAGACCGGCGAGCACGTCGGATACGTAGTGCCAGCCGGTGGTGAGCGTCGCCACGGCCGCCAGGATGGCTACGGGGATGGTCAGGATTCTTAACGGCCTTATAGACCATAACGCCCATGCGGAAAGGACCGCCCAGATGACGTGGAACGATGGGCAGACTACGATGCCCGCCAGCGTGGCGCTCGACCCGCCCGCATGGAGAGCATAGATGGCCATTTCTTCCGCCTTCTGTGACGGATTCGCCCGGAAGTTGTAGCCGATCCAAGGTCCCACAGCCGGAAGAAAGGCGAACATGGGAAACGAAGTGAGAAACGCGATCGCATTCGCCGCGAGAAATGTCTCTGCCGCATCCCTCTTTCCCAGTAGTGCGGGGAGAAACAACGCGCAGAGAAGCAGCGGTCCGAGAAAATAGTATGACCAGCTGATCATTTGCCCGGTGCTGCTGCTCGCCGCCCGGACACGATAGCGGGAAGGTTAAAGCCCATCGCGCGGTCCGCGTTGACGAAAAGATCGTCGCGAAGGGGAAACCGAAGCCTAGCTGAAGCGATGACGTCCATGCGGAATATCATGGCCAGTAGGAACGCCATGGTAAGGACCAGGGCGGCGTCTCTCCTCGTATATTTCTTGCGGTCCTGGAAAAGAAGGGCCGGTATTGCCGCGATCGGAATGATGGCCGCAATCACCTCGACGGTGTCCTTCCAATCTTCCGCCGAAGCTTTCAGGGAGCAAGCGACGGCGATACAGAGAAGCAAAGCGCAGGCTCCGGCCATGAAGACGTGGAATCCTTGCCGAAGGGCGCTTTCCGAGGGCGAGGGGTTTCATTGTCGCTGGGAATTAATATCATGACTGCAGTCTTGACGCCGATTTCTAATCGGAAATAGAACAAAAAAGTAATCGTGCTGTAGTGTCAGTGGTTCCTGTTGCCCTTCATTGACCGCTGCATAGAACCGGAACTTTAAAGACGGCGAATACTCACAACCGTTCCGCCACATCCAGTACAACCGGATCGCCAGCCTGCGTCCCATCGCTACTTTGGCAATGCTTTTGTGTCGTCGCATCGCTAGGTGGATGTAGCGACGCCTCCAGTCGGGATGGACACGCACCGCCGCTTGGGCCGCCTCCACCAGCAAGAAGCGTAACAAGGAATTGCCTTGCTTGCTGATGTGTCCCAATCATTGTTTGCCAGCACTGGATTCATCGCCAGCGCCTGCAACTGATTCATGATTCGCGTGCGCATCTGCACCAACCGATGCCGGTGCCACAGCAGTTGTCGCAAATCTCGATTCTCGGGACCCGGTACCCAGATTTGCGGAAAGTTATTTTCCAGCATCAGTCGGCGTAGGAGTCGAGCATCATTGCGGTCGGTCTTCTGCTTCTTCACTCGCTTGGCCTTGATCTCCGCCGGATCGCCGATCCACAGCTCGAAACCTAATTCAGCCAGTAGCCGCTCGAACCAGCGTGAATATCCGGTAGCCTCCATTCCTACCCGCACGCGGATTCCTCGCTGCTTCAGGTCTCGATAGAATTTCTCTGCTTGTCCATCACTGTGGTTCAGTTCCTGTTCACCACACTCACCGGTCTCTTCCACAAAAAATGCAATCGTCTGAAAGCTCGGGTGATAATCTACGCCTATAATCATCATGTTCGGCTCCTTTCTCCCGAGCCTTGGTCGTCATGCAACCAAGTTTACTCAGGTCGAGGGAGCCGACATTGTTATGCAATCATATACTGGGCTAGTACTTAGCTTTTCCGCGCTTCTTTACCCAGACGCCATGACCGCCTGCTCGCCGTCCGATACTTGGCTTGAGCTAAAATGCGGTCAATCCCTGGCTCAGTTGATAACGGCGACATACACGAAATGCTGGATTGATTCACGCCAGAGAATTTGAAAACATAAGTGAACCAATTGACGAGTTATAAAACGAAGGAGCACGCGCAAACAACAGAACCTAGCCAAAGCGAAATCACGGAGGTGAAATTATGGCCCGTGTTTCGTCCCTCATCGTTTTCGGCAGTTTGGTATTCGTGGGTCTCGCGATAGTGAGAGCCGCCCCCTTAGCTGTCCCCGTCGTTCGACCAGTCGCAATCGCTAATCAACTCCCGAATCAGGAACAGGTCAGGGCATTCGCAGGTACCATCGTCTCGCAGAACGGTGGGATGTTCGTCCTTCAAGACGATGTTAAAAAGACGCTATATGGTCTTGATAACCAAGTTCTCGCGTCGAAGTTTGTCGGCAAAAAGGTGTCGGTGACGGGTACGCTAGACAAAACGGCTACGATCCATGTGAAGAGCATCGAGGAACAAAAGGCGTAGATTAGGATTCGACTTGTCCATGCCCACGCTTTCACGTTCGGTAACGTGACAACGGGATGAGATGTGAGATTGTGAGCGACGTCAGAGCGGAGGGACGGGCTTTTTCCAGCTGGCGCAAACTACTCCAAGGAAGCTTATATGACGAAGATCAGCGGAACAGTTGGCTCGGTTTTGAAACGCAAGGGCACCGATGTTTGGTTTGTCGCGCCCGATCAGACTGTCTACGAGGCCATTGAAAGAATGGCTAACAAAGGAGTCGGCGCATTGCTCGTAATGAAGGGAGGAAAACTTAAGGGCATAATTTCAGAACGGGATTACGCCCGGAAAGTCATCCTCAGAGGGAAATCGTCACGGGTAACCTGCGTCAAAGAGATTATGGCGAGCCCAGTCATATCCGTGACGCCTGGCACGGGGGTCGAAGAATGCATGAGTCTCATGACAACAAACCGTATACGTCATCTTCCGATCGTCGAAGATGAGAAAGTTTTGGGCGTTGCCTCGATCGGTGACTTGGTGAAATGGATTGTCTCGGAACAGGAGGAGACCATCGGGCAGCTCGAGAACTACATCTCGGCGAAGTATCCGACCTAATGAAACTTGCTATCGGTGGGATTTTCGCGTACAGCAATGTCGACGGAGAAGCGGGGTGATTACCCCACGGAGGTTTTGCAAATGAAGAACAGGATGATCGCAGCATGCAGTGTAGTTCTGTTTGTCTTAGCGCTAGGTGTGATTGCCCAGGCCCAAGGACCCGCGAAGGTCGCTGGCGCTTGGGTCATGAGCTATCAGGGCCGCGGCGGTGCGGTTACGGCCACGCTGACGCTCACGCAAGAGGGCGGCGTGCTCAAAGGCTCGATGAAGACTGCGGATGGCACGGAAACGCAGTTGGATGGCGGCACCGTGAGTGGCAACGACATCACTTTCTCGGTGACCCGTACAGGGCGCGACGGTAATCCACAGAAGGTGGAATACAAGGGCACCGTTGCCGGTGATGCGATAACGGGCACTTTCCAGCGGGGGCAGAACTCGGTGGACTGGACCGCCAAACGTCAATAGCTCTGCGTTGATTGAGGGGCTAACGCTGAAGTTTGCGCAATGTGCGATGTTGAGAATGCGAGCATACTCCTGAATTTGTCGACGGTAGTGAGTTGCGCGGCAGCACAGTTGCATTTGCGTTGTCGACCAGGATTCACGCTAGGCCATTTTCCCGTCGTAATACAAGAAATCTCCTGAAGAGCTGTCGCGCTGAGCCGGTAGAAGCTCGCGGCGTATTTGGGATAAACGGTCTGCTTCTGGAAGAATTTGCGTAGTGCCGCACCACAGTACTAGCTCTCGGTGGTTGGGGAGAAGTGCTGGAAGTACCTCATTGCAAGCTCTTTGCTTGCGCCGATGGGCTGGCATCCGGCTTGCCAGTTTAAGGCTCTGTGAGTGACGGAGGCCGGTCATGTACGAGCGAACGGATATTCGCGAGGTGGAGCAGCGGGACGAAGCCTACATAGGGCGTGCAACAGAAATTTGGCGACTCTTGGCGAATCTGCTCGAGCTGCACATTGATGAATTGACGCGCACTGTCGAGGGTTTGAGCGAAGCCCCTTACTGCATTGGGCTGGCGGACACAGTGCAGCTGGTGGATGATTTGCGCGCGAAGGTAGAGAGGTTGCAGTGGCTGTTCCGGATCGCGAAACATTTGAAAGGCGACGCAAGAGACAGAGTTATGGCGACCGTGTGCAAGTTGGTGGACGATTTGGAGAGTGCGCTCGAGACGCAGATGCACGCGAACGCCATGCGCGCCGCGGCGTGAGCAGCGAAGCTCTTGCTCAATTCGACGCGGATTGTGGCGAAGCGGCTCTTTGCGTGGCGGGGCGGGCTGCCCAAGTGATTGCGATGTCGAGTTCCTCGTAACCGAAGCTCTTCACCTCCGCCTGGATGAAAAGTCCACCGATCTCCGGCGCGAAGCTGGCCAGCTTGCTGTCCGCCGCAAACGCAATCCTCCTTACCTCTCGATGATGATTGCGGACGAATCGCACGTGCCGAAGGAAGCTCCCAAAATTCTCCCAGCCGGGGAACTCGCGGACGTGGATCACCAGTCCTTGCAGGTAACCATGCGTTTCGATCCAGTTATCGGCGGTGAACGCCAGCGCGTCGAAATCCTGCGCGCGCAGGGCTTGCTTGACTTCGACCACAATCACGCCCGAGTCGGGAAGGACACGATGAGAAACAGCGGCGCCTTCCGGAAGCGAATTCAGCCAGCCGATGGCCTTGTCAATTTCTTGATTGCCGAATACCCGCACAGGACACGGCATGAAGAACCCGACCACGCGCGTGGACTCCCGGATCCAACCCACATCCGTGACGACGGCGCAACCATCGAAGAGCCGCAGGGAATGGAGGCCGATTCTTGCATCTTCCCACGCTGCGCCCGGAGTAAACCCCTCGAACTGCGGCCCTAGCTGATACAAAAATCTAATGTGACGCCCCTCTCGTCGCGCCTCGTCGAAAAGTGGCACGAGCACCTTCTCGTAGTCCTCTTTCGATATCTTTCCAATGGCCCGTACACCATCGATCCCCTCGGGAAGATCCTTCAGTATCTCGATCACCGCTCCTCCTTTTCAATCGGGGTTTCCGATCTGGACCTCTGTCTCGCATCGTACGCTTCTCATGCACTGGAGACAACGAGTCGCCACGCGAGCAGGGAACTCGGCGAGAGCCGCGAAGTTTTCGCATCCAAGTCCTGATTAACGCGCTAACGGGAGAAGTGGAGTACTGGTACGGAACTTGTCCGATAATCCGGGCGGTCTCAATAGGTCGATGCAACACCAGCTTGCGCGCCTAGATTTAGGCTTTTCAAGCGCTTACATCGCTCCTGAGCGTAATCCAAAAAGAACACAGCCCTGTTTAGGTTTAATTGCGTCCAACGGGAGCGATCGTTTGTCTAGCGGAAGCGCCGCTCCCTCCAAGCAATCAGAGGGTGTTGCATCGACCGTCTGAACCGGCACGGTTCTTAGACAAGTAGAGTACGAGTCAGCCATAACGGTACGGAACAGTGGCTAAATCTCAATTGGGAGATGGCTGCTCGACTTTGTCAATGATCATCACTTCAACCGGCGCCTTGGTTTTTTGCATGCGCAATCCTAGTTGCTGCTCCATGGCGCTGAACAGATCGGGTGGCGCGTCCGGATCGGTCGTAGCAGGTTGCCCAGCAGGAGGAGAAAAAGGGCCGCCAAGAGGTCGCATTCCTGGATCGGGCGTGAACTTGACCACAAAGGTGTAGCGCGTATCGCCGAGTCCTGTCTGGTCGACCACCGGCAGATCCATGAATTGAGCCTGCATAACACTCGCAAATTCCGCGAGCGTTGCGTTGTGTACGTTGAAACCCAGCTGAGGCAGTCCGCCAAATCCAGGAACAGGAAGCTTGGCGTCCGCCTCTTTCTGGATCTTCACACCGCTCTTCGCGGCGGTAATTGCGTATACAGACAACTCTCTTTTGTCTTTGTGGGACACAAGTGAGAAGCGGTCTGCCAGCAATTTCTGGAGCATTGCCTTCATCTGGTTGATGCTCGGCATCCCAGGTGTGTCCGGTTTAGCTTGGAGGTCAAACTTTTCGGAGTCGGCCCATGCAGGTACGCCGACGACTTGCTTCGGATGCATGTCATAAGCGAACTTAATCAGATCGTTCAGAGTTGTGTTCCGAGTCAGAAATGTGCCACTTGAGTTTACGTTTATCCCCCATCCCGGCTGGTTCGGATTCGAGGGCTTGACGGTGGCGACCTCGAACTCAGGTTTCGCGTTCGGATCCATCATCTTAGGCAGGGGCGGAGGATCAGGAATCGCCCATGCCTCTTCTTCCTTGGTTCGAGCTGAGATTTAGCGGGAGGGGCGTCGGTCCCTGCGTCCAAGTGCCCGTAATTGTGTTGCCGTCCGAACTTAGAACGCCGTCGTAAGTGCCGCCGACAGCCGGAATCGTTATCTGGACCGCAGACCCGCGTACTTTCACCGAGTTTGCCGAGATCGGCTGTCCCCCCTGGTCGATGCTGTATAAGACAGCTTTCAGGCTTCCGTCATCGCCCTTCGAGATCTTGTAGACCGTACGCAAATCACGGTTGGGAGTCTTCAATGTCCCTGCCAGATGCCGGTGATATCCGGGGTTTGGGCGAAGAGCGCGCTCACGAAGATCAGTGCGAGACCTGATCGACGCACAGCGTAAATTTTTTCATGGCCGCCTCCTTACGAACCCGTGATCTCACGCTCGATGGCTTCTCTAAAGGAACCTTACGGATTGGGCCGCTTCTGTCGGCCAGAATACGCTCGTTCCTGCACCTGCGACAATAAATTTGTGCCACCAGATACCCGGCCCACCACCTCTCCGGTAATCAGGAGTTACGACCGTGAACATGGCTTGAAAATGAATCCATTAACGCCGTAAGCGAAAATGCGAGGATAAAAAGCAGGTTAGGTAGGTATCGATTTCGGATCGTTGGCGAGCGTCCACGAAGGCGCACGGTGGGCAAACCGGGATTATGAGTCAAGAAGTTGAAGTGTTGTCATTTAGGCGGAGTTGATTCTTCAGTCTTTTCCAACGCCGGTTCAATCTCAATCGGCAATATCGAGATACCCGCTTAGTCCCTGCGAAGGCAATCCGTGAATAGTACTCGCCCTCGTAATACTGAAGTAATTCTCCCATGAGCATTTTCTTGAACGACGGGGCGCCGCAAATCGGATCCAGCCCAATGTACCAGCAGCGGATACCCTCCCCCTCGAATAATACGATCTACATCGAGACTCGCCGCTTCGCTGTTTTTTGGCCAGACCATGAACTTGCAGCAACCGAGACTGATTTCCCCACATTGAAACTTCTTCACGAGCAAATAATTCAAAATCCCCTGATCGCTACAAGCGAAGATTTCCGGTCGTACCGATTTAGGTACTTCCGGCTTCCAATCAACAAAGCCTTTAAAGTCTTCGCGCGTCAGGATTCCGCTGGTGGCAAGAATCTGGCCAGTATTAAACAGAAAGCCCGGAAATTGGAAACTTGGTCCAATTGCAACAAGCGATCGAAGTCGTAATAGGTGCTCCGCATGAAATCGCTGCGAGGCTCTGTATTAAACTCGGGAGAAACGACAAAGTCTTCCTCGTGTTTTTCAAGATTGGAAAGGACTGGACCAACGAACAGAATGTCCGAGTCCAGAATCAGGTAACGCTTTCCCCCCGGCTCGAAAAGTGGTTCGAGCTTAGCCCAGCCCCATCCAAATCTTTTTCTGTCCGTCTCCAACACATCAAGCCCCCAAGCTGTTTCGATTTCCCGCGTCGAAAATGAGCCATTCGATTCATCCTTGATTAGCGCGATCGGCAAATGCTCATACCAACGGCGTATGCTTGCGACGAGTGGGCGTGTGTAATTGATATCTCCCGCATGACAAACGATATAAACGCGGTCAATTTGTTTCATTGCCCATATGTCCTCGGACTAGCCCGGCGTTCTTGTTCATGCCACGATCAAGTTCACGCGTGCTCCGTTGACGAAACTGCGCACCTCTCGGAAGAGCGACGAAGTGATGCAGCTCCCGCGACTCAACGCTCTAGAACCTGAAGGAGCGAATCATACCCTAGTCGAGGGTGGGTCGCATTCGCCAACCCCTTGACGCCGTTCTCGTCCATATACAGTACTAGCCCACCACTGTCCGATAATCCGGGCGGTCTCAATAGGTCGATGCAACACCAGCTCGCGCGCCTAGGTTTAGGCTTTTCAAGCGGTTGTATCGTCTCCGAGCGTAATTCAAAAGAACACTGCCCTGTTTAGGTCTAATCGCGCCCAACGGGAGGGATCGGTTGTCTAGCGGAAGCGCCGCTCCCTCCAAGTAATCAGTGGGTGTTGCATCGACCGTCTGAACCGGCACGACTTCTCAGGAGTTACGACGGGTCGCGCCAGCGTGAGTTTGGTAATAAGCCAGTTTGCCCGCAATTCTATTCTGCGTACTTCACCGAGCAGCCGTAGGACCGCGAGGTCGCAACGGTAACGGGCTTACCGGCCATGGCTTCGTTTAGAGCCGCTGACACATAGTTCTTCGATCGTTTGATATCGGAAGGATCGGTGCTCTCATGGTCGTCGATCGCACCCTGATAGATTAGAATCCCCAGCGGATTTATGACGTACATATCCGGCGTGGTTTTCGCGTTATAGAGATGACCGAGCTTACCGGAAGGGTCGAGAAAGACAGCGGTCGGCGAAGCATTGATCTGCTTCAGCCACGCGTTCTCTTGCGATGTAGTGATGTATCCCTGCGTTCCCGGCGCTGAAGACTGGACAGTGAGCCAGACGACGCCCTTGTTGGTCCATTCGCGCTGTAGGTTTTGCATGTTGCCGCTTGAATAGTGCTTCATAGTGTACGGGCATTCCCGGTTGGTCCACTCGAGGACTACATACTTGCCCGAGTAATCTGAGAGCTTGTGTACCTGTCCGTTCGTGTCTGTGGCGGTGAAATCCGGGGCGGGCTCGCCCACGCGCGCCGCGTGTGCGAAGGAGATTGCCCATCCCAGGCAGAACGTGATCACAGCGAATGACCCGATTGCTCGTTTCATGTTTACCTCCGCGCTTCGTCCTCAGGACAGCAGAACTTCTTAAAAAGTATAACCCTAGTGAATCTTCACAACTACCGGCGCGGAAACTTCGTAGGCCCCCAAACCGGGCACTGTTAGGACGCCGTTCAGCACCGCCGGGGTCTTCCTAACCAGTTCAGACACTCTGAGCGCGAGGTCAAACCCGCCATTCGCCGGTGTCATTACTTGCGGAGAGGCGTTATCAATTACGTCTGGCTCAAGAGGAAAAAAAGAGACGCTTTGATTTGGCACGAGCGCGCCGCGGACGTTTAGCTCGAACTGATTTTTAGCCGCCAGCGTCGAGATTTTCCAAGAAGAAGGGATCGGCTTGGGAAACTGTTCACGCGTGCTTTGAAATAGATTGCCCGAATTTGAAAGTTGATCGCCCTGGGCGGTGGCTGGAGGGATTGAAAGGCTCAGTTGCTTCTTCCCGGGGATACACACTTCGCGACAAACCACATACTTCACGTTCGCAGCGATGGCGGCTGTGCCCTTCGCCATGACTGGCGCAGTGATGGGAGCCATTAGAAGCACCTGATCTGTATAACCGTAATCGATGACCGATCCGCTTCCCAAACGCACCGGAACTGGCCAGCGCAGTGCTCCCGCGTGGAAACCGGGCGGTAGCACCCACTGAATTACAGGAGGCGTTCCGGAGTCACCGGGATTCTTCCAATAGACATGCCAACCAGGATCGAGATGGAACAGCACTCCGACCCAAATCTTACGTCCGGGCTCGAACGCGGTCTGCTCCGCGACAAGATCCAATCGCGCGTGGCTGGCAGGAGCGTCTTGGGCGATGAGTCGGAGGGGAATTACGGATGTCAGAAACAACACCCAACAGAGGAGCCGGCGCACGCGATTCTGCATGTTGTGCATACTGTCTTTTGGATGCTACCCAATGTTCGTTCGTTTCTTTCTCCGAAGTTCTGATGAACATGGTTACGGGGGAAATGAAGTACTAGTCCAGTACATGTCCG
>CAVWZH010000018.1:0-288497 GCA_963759395.1 uncultured Acidobacteriota bacterium
TGCGGATTCGCAGGGTTCACCGCTGCCAATCCGGCCCGATCAGGCGACATCCAACGCCCCTGCACCGGGCTATATTCGCGATACAGGAAGTCGTACAATCCCGAAATCGTGTCCTGGCTCTGGCCGGTGAAATTCAGGTCGGCGGAAGATCCCGAGCCCGCGTAGTTCTCGGCATACGGAGCGTAGGCGGTGTCAAGTGAAAGCGTGCGGTTCGCGTAGTGGGTGGAGAGCCGCGAACTTCCCAGCCAGTCCGCATGCAAAATACGGGTTGTGCCCGGAAGTACCTCAGCCGTGCTGCCTCCGGGCAAAGGAATGCGAATGTTCTTGGACGACTGGCCGTTCATTAGCCCCAGCTTACCGATCGGGCTGTACAGCACCTGGGTGTAAGTCGATCCTGAGGCAATCTCGATTGCACGATCCAATGCGTCGTAGGTCACGGTCTTCGATCCGAGAGTTGTCGGATTGCCATCGGCATCCCAGGCGTAGTTGTGTGTGCAATCGTTCGTCAGGTTGCCGTTTGCGTCGTAGGTAACATTGCAGCCTGACAGGGTGAACTGGTTCGTATTTGCCGACGAGTACGTCGGCAGGAAGGATATGCCCGTGTCACCCGTGGGTACCGATTTGCTGATGTTGCCAAAGGCATCGAAGGCAAAGTCTTGACCCCAGACGTTGGTCGTTCCGTTCATGCAATTCACGCTCTGTATGCGCGCCAGATCATCATAAACGTAGCTGCAGTTTTGAACGTTGGAACTGTTGAATTGGTCAGAGATTCCCAGAGTGCCCAGCGTTCCATTCGCATTCCAGCCGAGAGTGCCTGCCAGCGTCTTGGGCGTTGCGCCGACGGTAAACTGGAAGCTGTTCATTCGTCCAGTGTTTAGGTCGAAGCCGTAAACATCCTTATCCGTTGTTCCGCTACCGTAGGTCACGGTCGTTTGCGGGTTCGACGGGTAGTAGGTCGTGCTTTTTACCCAGTTCGTTGACGCGCCGTAAGTCGCCGAGTAGAGCCTGCCCTCGCCATCGGGGACGAATGTCGAGCTGCTCAGCCGGGTGCCCCAGGTTCGCGCCCCGGTTTTGGGCGCTAACCTGGGCGAAGAAATACTCTCCCGGTCGCCGCCTTCGGTTCCCGATCTCTCGCCGTCCACTCCGATTCGATCTCCACGATCCCACTCTCCCGCAGCGCATAGTGCCGATAGCTGTAGGCAGTAGCACAAACAGATCAAACACTTCGGAGGTTGCGAAATAGGGAGACGACGGTAGCAACTGAAAGTTACAAAGTGGGACTGCCCGGATTTCTGCAAGCGCCGGAGACCCCGAGGCATGAGAAGAACTTACACCTCTCCGGGAGCCAGGGTAAAGGGTTGCCCAGGTTAGCGCCCAAAACCGGGGCGCGAACCCTTCGACAAGCTCAGGGCAGGCTCTGGGGCACCGGGCGACTCCGGGACATCAGAACTGGATATGGGAAACCAAACCCTTTGGCCAGTGATGGTCACGGTATTGCCTCCCACTTCTCGCAAGATGCGAGAAGTGGGCCACCCAGTCCGGCTTCAAGGGCCTCACCCCATTCACAATTTTTTACCTGTTTTTACTCTGGGTTGGCACATCGGCTCGTCTGATCAACTAATTTTGCATCCTGTTCGTACCCGGATCAGAAAACACGGAGGGAGTGATGAAGAGCAAACAGGTTTGGGCGTATCTGACGGTGTGGAGTCTGGTTATTCTCTGGCAGCCAATGCGTGGAGTCGCGCAACAGAATTCAGGCGTAGCAAAAACAGAGTCTCAAGTGACCGAACGGGATGGGCAACACGATTTTGACTTCGAGATCGGCAGTTGGAAAATTCACCTGAAGCGCCTGGATGCATCCGCTTAACTGGCTCCACGACCTGGGTCGAATTTGATGGTACCTCCGTCACTCGAAAGGTTTGGGATGGCCGCGCTCAACTGGAAGAGTTCGAAACCGACAGCGCAGCAGCGGGCCACATCGAAGGCCTGACTTTGCGTACCTACAATCCTCAATCGCACCAGTGGAGCTTGTATTGGGGAACCAGCAAGAACGGAGCGCTATCACTTCCCGCGACGGTGGGTGAGTTCAAGGATGGGCGTGGCGAGTTTTTCGACATGGAACCGTCTGGCCCGAATGGAAGAAACATTTTGGTTCGATTTCTCTGGACGAACACCACCACGAATTCGCCCCACTTTGAACAGTCGTTCTCGGAGGACGGAGGCAAGACCTGGGAAGTGAACTGGATTACGGACCAGACGCGGGTGCCAGAGGGGACTGAGAAAACGCGCTAGATCGGAATGAGAGTGCCGATTATGTGCCTCCCACTTCTCGCAAAAGACGCGAGAAATGGGGCACCCTCGGTCGGGTGATGTCAGCGGGATCAGAACCCAAAACTTCAGCCCGCGCCTCTGGCGTCTCGACTAATCTTCAAGCGACTTATTCCGAGCGTCGGGCCTGCCAATCTCCGTGCATTGGCCCCCTGCGCGGAACAAAGATGCCCCATCTGCCGTGCATGCCTTCGCCCTCCACCATGCCCCGGA
The DNA here is from genome assembly GCA_963759395.1 of uncultured Acidobacteriota bacterium. Classification (GTDB taxonomy): domain Bacteria; phylum Acidobacteriota; class Terriglobia; order Terriglobales; family Acidobacteriaceae; genus CAVWZH01. The sequence goes on from CAVWZH010000018.1 coordinate 2,542, forward strand.
AGGTGAGGCGGTTGCGTGTCTTGGTATAAAAGACGATGTGCTGGCCCTCGACCGTTCCTTCAATTCCCCCTGACTGGTTCGGTCCTTTGAAATGGCCAGAGAGCTTCTGGCCATCCTGCTCCAGTTCGACAAACTTAGTGGCGGTTTTGCCGTCGTCGCCTTTGGAATAAATCGTCCATTTTCCGGCGACGTTCGCCAGGCTCTGGTCCGGCGGCGGCTGTTGCCCGGCTGATTGCAGGTGGAACACGAGAGAGAACACCGTGACCAGAGTCGCGGAAAAAATCTTCCCACACTTCTGCATGGAGACTCCTTGACACGCCGAATGCAGAGGATTATAGCTTCAAAATCTTATTAGTCGGAGGGCCGAGAAATGATTTCTGAAAAACTCACTCGCCGTTTGCTTCTCAAAGGAATGGCGGGCGCGGCTGCGTCTGGAATCTTTGGATCCCGATTAAGAGCGTCGGGACAAGTCGAACAAAATGGCTCCCAACTTAGAAGCTCGGAACAGGGCCAGATGGGACGGCTGGCCGCTGAATTCAAGAGGCAGTTTAACGTGCCTGCTCTCTCGGTTGCGATCTCGCGTAATGGCCAGTTTGTTTACGATCGCAGTTTTGGGATCGCTGATCGCAAAGATTCCATAGAAGCCACGACCACGAGCCAGTTCCGAATTGCGGACCTCGCCAAGCCGATCACGTCGGTCGCCATCTTCACGTTGATCGAGAAGGGCAAACTTCGCCTCGACAACAAGGTGTTTGGGCCCTCGGGCATCCTTGGAACGAAATACGGCAGAGGGGAAAAGCCATACGTTGCAGATGTGACCGTCGATCATCTCTTGACGCATACGGCGGGTGGATGGTCCAGCGACTCGACCGATCCGATGTTTCAGCACAACTCGTGGGATCAGGAGAAGCTGATTTCCTGGACACTGGAGAACCTGCCTCTCAGCTATCCCCCTGGACAACATTGGGCCTACTCTAGCTTTGGATATTGTGTACTGGGCCGCGTCATCGAGCAGGTCAGCGGTCAGTCCTACGCCGACTACGTTCAGGCGAATGTACTGGCACCCTGCGGGATTAGTGGAATGAGCATTGCGGTAAATTCGATGAAGCACCGCGCCAGCAACGAAGCGGTTTATTACGGCCAGTATGGCGAAGATCCCTACAAAGCGAATGTCACTCGCATGGATTCGGAGAGCGGGTGGATCGCGACACCATCCAATCTCGTTCAGTTTCTTGATCATCTGGGTTCTCCGAATTTTCCGAGCCTGCTGAAGCCAGAGACCATTCGGATCATGACTAAGCCGAGCGCTGCCTATACGCAGTCTTCAGCCGCCAACTATGCGCGCGGATGGTGGGTACAAGGGGACGGTGGGGGCAACAGGTGGCACAGCGGAAGCCTGCCGGGATCGACCACGATCATGGTCCGCACGGCAACGGGATTATGCTGGGCCGCCCTCGCGAACACTCGAACCGAGCCGAACGACGAGATCAATGCGGCCCTGGACAAGTTGATCTGGGACATGGCCGCGTACGGTTCCGGAGTGGGGCGCGTGAAGAAGTAGAAGATCACACGTAGTCGAACAGGGTCATGAAGCCAAAATCCATGTGCAATTGCTGGTGGCAGTGGAACAGCGTCAGCCCCGGGTTGTTGGCAACGAAATCTACGGCCAGCTCCTGGTAGCCCCCGAGCATGACCACGTCCTTCAGGACTCCCGCGGTCGGAGTTCCCGCCAGACTGGTCAGCTCAAAGCTGTGCCGGTGAAGATGAATGGGATGGATATCGTCACTGGCATTGCGCATGTGGATTCGATATCGCTTGCCTTGGGTAAGGTGAAATGAGGCGGGAGCCATTTCGTTCGACATTGTTTCGTTGAAGAAGGGGTAAGCAACGCCGTTAATGGTCCAGCGATTGAAGCCGTCCGCGGCAGCGTTATCTTTTGCAAAGACCATTTCGAAAGTTTGGTCCGGTTCGGGCGCGCTCGCGCCCGGCGTGGAGAAGCGGGCGTAATTCCAACGGAATTTGGGCGGCGCAATCCATTGGGGCTTGCCCGACTGTCCTGCATATTCCACCACGATCCCCAGGCCGTGGTGCCGGTCGTCATCGCCAGTGTCTCCCATGATCCAAACGCCGGGGTGGTTCATCTGCACAATCGCGGAAACCCGCTCTGCTGTTCCCAGCCAGAGCACGGGAACGTTCGCGGGGTTCGGCACGGGATTGCCATCGAGCGCCACGACCTGGAAGGAGTGACCGGGGAGAGCAAGACTGCGAATTTCGGTGGCGCTGCCGTTCAACACATGAAACAGAACTCGTTCGCCCGGCTTCACGCGGATCGGGTCCCCATGGTGGAGCATGCGGCCATTGATGGTGAAGGAACCGTATCCCACTTCGTATCCGTGCGGCATACCCTTCGCGAGGGAAGCTTTCATAGCCGACTCGCCTTGCTCCTGAAGCGCCTTTACGGTGGTGGCGGGAGAGAGGAAATCCATGGCCATGTCGCCACCGCGGCTGAAAGTCGGCTCGAACTCCTTCAGCACCAGGAAGACCTCGCGGTCATAGTTACCTGGTTCATGTTTCGGCTCGATGTATACGGGACCGACCTCGCCGCCGTACTGTCCGGCGTAGAGGTCGGCTCCTGCCCGATTGTGCGTGTGATAGAAACGAAATCCTGCAGGCCGCGGAGTAAATACGATTCTGCGTTTACCGTGCGCAGGAATGAAGGGTGTGCCCTCTTCCGCGGCTCCATCCACGTCAACTGGCACCATCTGGCCGTGCCAGTGCAATTGTTCTGGGACATCGGTGTGGTTGTAGACGTCTACTGTGACTTGCTCACCTTCTTTAAAGCGAAGCAGTGGCCCAGGAAATTGTCCGTTGTAGGTGGTCGCCGAGATGATGCGGTTGGGCGCGATCTCGATAGGAACGGTTTTGATGTGCAAGGTGTAGTCGAGAGAGCCGGGCTCCGACGAACCAGCCAGGGAATCTCTGCTCTGCGTGGAACTGCCCGATTCAGCGACGACCGTGCCGCAGGACAGCATAACCGCGCCGGCTGCCAGACTTCCTTTGAGAAAACGGCGCCTGGATTCAGACAGTTCGCTCATCGAGCCTCCTTGATCAAGCCTCAGGACGGAGCGCACCAGTCAATACTTCTGGTCGTGCTTAGCGAGCCTGGCATCGAGAGACCAGCTTCCTCCGCCTACTAAGATAAGAAAAACCAGGCAGCAGAGCATGGCAAAATCGGTGCGCGCGTCGCTGACCATATACCAGAAGCCCTGGTTGGCGCGAAACAGCTCTGGGATTTTTGTAGTTGCAATCGCAGTCATGATCACGATCAACAGGGGAAAGGACGCGATTCTGGTGCCCAGCCCGAGCAAGAGGAGTAGGCCGCAAAGAACCTCGAACGTGCCGACAAAATGCGCCGTGAAGTAGGGATGCGGAAACCCAATTCTTGTGAAGCGAACCACTCCCATGTTGGGGTCGATGTATTTCAAAATGCCCTGGGTGAAGAAGATCAGCCCCACGGCAATCCGAACCAGCAGAACGCTGCGCGGGGCTTCTGTGGGTCTGACCAGGAACTGAAGGATCGTGCTCATTAACGACTTCCTTCAACGCAGTCCGCGTTAACTAGTACTCTGCCAGTTCCCTCATGGCGCGGTACAGGTCGCTGGTCTGGGGCAGAATAGCGTCTTCGAGAATGGGCTGGTAGGCGACGAAAACATCTTTGGCGGCGACGCGGCGAACCGGGGCGTCGAGAGAATCGAACATCCCATCGGCGACGCGCGATGCGATTTCCGCGCCGTAGCCCCAGCTCAAGGTATCTTCGTAAGCGATGAGCGCGCGGTTGGTTTTGCGGACGGAAGTCACTATCGCGTCCCAATCAAAGGGATTCAAACAGCGCAAGTCAAGTAATTCAACCTTCAGACCCTGCTCGCGCTCCAACTTCTGGGCCGCCTGCAGCGCACGCGGCACAACCGCGCCATATGTGATGACGGTGAGATCGGTGCCCGGCTGGACGATTCTTGCTTTGCCGAAAGGAATCATATAGTCCGGGCCGGGATAGGCGGCGCGGCCGAAGGTTTCGCGATAAAGGCGTTTGTGTTCGAGAAACAATACGGGATCGTCGCAGCGGATCGCGGTGCGCAGCAGGCCAGCGGCATCGAGCGCGTTCGAGGGAAAGACGACCCGCAATCCGGGAATATGAGTAAAGATGCTTTCGCCGCACTGCGAATGGTAGATGGCGCCACCGGTCAGGTATCCGCCAATGGCTACACGGATCACGCAGGGAGCGGAGAATCCGTTGTTTGAGCGCCAACGAATCAGCGGCAGCTCGTTACGCAATTGCATCATCGCCGGCCAGATGTAGTCGAAAAACTGAATCTCGACCACAGGCTTGAGCCCGCGGGTGGCCATGCCGGTGGCGCGGCCGACAATGCTTGCTTCGGCAATCGGCGAATTGAATACCCGGTCGGAGCCGAACTCCATCTGCAGGCCGTTCGTCAGCTTGAATACGCCACCCTTGCCCTTGACCAGTTTCTGCTGTAGATACTGCTCGCGGCTGCAATCGGCGACGTCTTCGCCGAAGATCACGATGCGTTCATCACGTTTCATCTCGTCGCGGAGGGTGGCATTGATGAGATCGGCCATTGTCTTGGGCGCTGGCTTTTTGCCATCCGTCGCGGCAGGTTCGGTGGTGGCGGGCTGGGTGTCGAATGCGGCGGAAGTGGGATCGAGGTCGGGAGAGTAGATGAATCGCATCACCGTCTCGGGGGCCGGCGGCGACGCCTTCAGCGCCAGATCCACAGCTTCTTGCAGGCCTTCATCGACCTCCTTCTCCAGGCGGTTGATTCCGTTTTCGTCGAGAATACCTTCGCGCAGCAGAAACATCTGGGTGCGAGTAATGGGGTCGCGTTGTGCGTCGCGCTGACGCTCGGCATCGGGGCGGTAGAGGCGTTCGTCGTCAGAAAGCGAGTGCGAATACGGCCGGATCACGTGGGCGTGGATGAAAGCAGGGCCATTCCCGGCGCGGCAGTAGGCCACCGAACGGGCAAAGGCGGCGTAAGTTTCAACAGGATCGGTGCCTTCGACTTCCTCAAAATGGAAGTTGGGAAAGCCGCTCACCAGGCGCGAGATATTGCCGCCTGCGGTTTGCACTTCAACCGGGACCGAGATGGCATAACCGTTGTCTTCAATCACGAAAAGGAGCGGCAGCTTCAGATTGGACGCAGAGTTCAGCGCCTCCCAGAACTCGCCTTCGCTGGTGGTACCGTCGCCGAGAGAGACGTAGGTTACTTCGTCCTGGTGAAAGTTCACGTCTTTGAATTGCCGGTAGTCGCCTTCCACTTTGTTTGCGGCATTGGGATGCGCGGCGAGATAGCGGGGCACTTCGGCGCATCCCACGGCGTGCAGAATCTGTGTGCCCGTGGGCGAGGATCCGGTTACGATGTGCAGCTTGGGATAGCTCCAGTGGGAAGGCATCTGGCGGCCGCCGGAACTGGGGTCATCGGCAGCTCCCACCGCGTGCAACAACATTTCGGCGGGCGTTGCACCCAGGGCGAGAGCAAGAGCGCGATCGCGATAGTAGGGAAAGAACCAATCGTATCCGGACTTGAGGGCGAAACCAGCCGCCGCGCCGACCGCCTCGTGTCCTGCGCCTGAGATCTGGAAGAATATTTTTTGCTGCCGCTTGAGCAGGATTTCCCGGTCATCGAGCCGCCGCGAGGTGTACATGATGCGATAGGCTTCGATGAGCTGCTGGCCAGAGAGACCCTGATAGGTCTTGGTAGCCTTGCGAATTTCGCTGACCGCTTTGGGCTCGGTTTTGCTCGTCGCCATCCGGTTCTCGTTTTGGGGAGTCAGGCTTCTTAGATGCATTGTAAATGCTGACCGGGCATTTCGGAACACCGCAGTCAGCACTCGAAGATTCATTTATCCTGAAGGGTCCGATGATTCGTTTCAACCACCAATTTGACCCTGGCCTCATCCGTTTGGTGATTTTCGATCTGGACGGCACGCTGATCGATTCGCGGCTTGATCTGATCCATTCAGTGAACGCCACGCTGCGGAACTTTGGGCGGCCCGAACTGCCCGGCGAAATTGTGGCTTCCTACGTGGGCGATGGCGCTCCCATGCTAATCCGTCGCGCTCTTGGCGATCCCAAAAATGAAGCGTTCACCAAGGAAGCTTTGGAATACTTTCTTGGCTACTACCGGGTCCACAAGCTCGACCATACCCACGTTTACCCAGGGATTTCCGGGAGCCTGGCGGCTATACAGAACATCAATGGTGTTCGCCGAAAGATGGCCGTGCTTTCGAACAAGCCAGTTCATCCTTCGCGGGCGATTGTGGAGGCGTTGGGGCTCGCCAGCTTTTTTCTTCATGTTTACGGCGGCAACAGCTTTCCTACCAAGAAACCCGATCCGCACGGTGTGCGAACCATCCTGCGGGAGGCTGGGGCAGCGCCCGGGGAAACGCTGATGGTTGGAGATTCCTCGATCGACGTGATCACGGGCCGCAATGCGGGACTCTGGACCTGCGGGGTGACCTACGGCTTCGCTCCTCATACCCTGTGCGAAGCGCCGCCCGATGTGGTGGTGGATACGCCGGAAGAGTTGGCGAAATTATTCGGATGACGTGTGTCCTCCTCGGTTAACGGCTGCAGTCCACGTTTCAGTTACACTGCATCAAACATGAGCGAGCCCCTGGATTCCTTCACTCCTGCCGAATTGCGCAAACTGCGGCGCCTGAAAGATCCCTACGGTATACAGCGTTTTCTGGACGACATGCCCTACCACTTGGAGGACACAGCCTGGTCGCCGCGCTACGTGCTGCGCGAAGAGACTTCGCACTGCCTTGAGGGAGCGATCTTCGCCGCCGCGGCGCTGCGAGCCAACGGGTTTCCGCCGCTGATTCTGGATTTCGAAGCCGATCACGATACCGACCATGTGATGGCCGTCTATAAAGTCGATGGCCACTGGGGGGCCATTGCGAAATCGAACTACGCCGGCTGCCGTTACCGCGAACCGGTGTACCGCTCACTGCGCGAGCTGGCCATGAGCTATTTCAATCTTTACTTCAATATGCGGGGAGAGCGAACGTTGCGTACGTTCTCGCGCCCGGTGAATCTTGCCCGCTTCGATCGCCAGCATTGGATGACTACGGAGAAGCCTCTCTGGTTCATCGTTTATTACCTGTTCGAGATTCACCATTACAAGCTGCTTTCGCCGGCCATGATCAAGCGCCTGCACCGAATCGACGAGCGACTGTTCCTTGCGGAGACCACAGGCAAGGCGCACAAGAAGGCCGGCAAATAGCGGCGGTTTTCGCGTTCTGCAATACAATGGGCTGGTGAAGCCGTATATCCTGCTTCCGCTTCTCTTTTGCGCATTGCTAGCGTCGGCGCAGACTCCGGGCGACATGGCCTCGGATCCGCATTACACGCTGCTGCTGCAAAATGATCAGGTCCGCGTGTTTGAACTAAGTTTGCGCCCGACGGAACAGTCCTTCGTGCAGCACGATCACAACTTCCTCATGATCATGTTGCAGGATTGCGAAGTGGTCATCTGGCGCGATGGGGAATCGGCGATCCAGAATTTTATCTTTAAGAAGGGCGATGTCCGCTTCTTCGTTGGCGGGCGCGCCTACGGCATTCGCGACGACCGGACCACCAGCTATCGCAACGTCACCATTGAGTTCCTCAATCCCAAGGTTACAAATTTGAGTTACCAGTGGCAGACCGGGACCTGGGATTACAGCTCGTACGGCACCGGTGCGCCGGTTGATCCGCACGCGAAATTTACCAACTCCATACGATTGGGAGACGTTACGATCAGCGACGTCCAGCTTCTGGAAAGTGATTCTTTCCCGGCCCCGGACAAATCGGCCGGCGAATTGCTGGTTGCCGTGACCGACGTAGACTTGAAACCGGAAAAAGGGCGGCGCATTCGGAAGTCGGCGGGCGAAGCTCTGTGGGTTCCGGCCGAGCAGAAATCAAGACTGGTGAATGCCGGTTCTGATCCAGCCCGGTTTGTAGTGGTGGAATTTCCAGCAGTCACTCCATAGGCGCGTTCGATCCGATTACGCAACCGAAGGCATCCCTGATGGAACCTGACGGGCTCTAACACCGTAACTCTTCGATATGCGAGCTAAAGCAGCTGCCCTCGGCTTTATTCTGATTCTGTGCGGCCCCTTGCTGGCTGCTGGAGAGCAAGGTCCACAGGCAACAGCCGCAACGGTGCAGGCGGCGTCCGCTGCCAACACGGACTCTCTTTCAGAGGATCAGATTCGTGCTCTGATCCGTCTGGCGGCAGAAAAAGACATTGAGAACGACAAGCGGCAGCGCGACTACACCTTCATCCAGCACAACGAGGAAAAGAAGCTTAACGGCAAGGGAAAGGTGAAGTCCACGGAGTCGAAAACTTACGAAATCATGGAGTTGTACGGCGAACCGGTCGAGCGTCTGATTGCCAAGGATGGCAAGCCGCTGCCTCCAAAGGAGGCGAAAAAAGAAGATGCGAGAATTCAGAAGATTCTCGACAAACGCAAGCATGAGAGTGAATCGGCGCGCAAGAAGCGGCTGGAAAAAGAGGAGAAAGAACGGGAAGATGACCGCAAATTTGTTCGCGAAGTGGCCGATGCTTATAACTTCAAGCTGGCCGCAACCGAGCAACGCGAAGGGCGTGCGACCTACGCGATTGACGCCACGCCGCGTCCCGGATATGAGCCGCATTTGAAAGAGGCCAAATTCTTGCCCAAGTTCCGTTTTCGCGTCTGGCTGGACAAAGCGGAGACGGAATGGGTGAAGCTCGATATTCAGTGCATCGATACAGTTTCGGTGGGCGTGTTCCTGGCCCGCATCCACAAAGGCTCAAATATTCAGATCGAGCAGACGCGGGTGAACGACGAAGTCTGGCTGCCGCAGCACATCGCGATCAAACTCGACGCGCGCCTTGCATTGTTGATGGGAGTGAACCTGACCGAGGAGATTTCCTATCGGGATTACAAGAAGTTCCGCACGGATACGAAAATTGTGCCGGCGGGTGAGGTTACGAGGTAGCGCGCGCTGCGATATCGAAAATTTTACGAATGCCGATGCTTGTTCTTATTGACATGGCTGAATAAAATCTCCGTAGTCGGCCATTTCCTCATACATGAACGACCTCCTCTCGACATCCAGGATCAGGTCCGTGGATACAATTCTTCCCCACCAGACCTGAACAAATAACAGTTTCTCGTTTAGCCATTTAGCATGAACGCCCCCGCTTGCATGGTCGACCAGAGTTAATTTGGAGGGCCTGCCCTTTCGGGATGTGCCAATTACGATGGTGGTAGTCCATGGTCCTGGCTTGCTGAAGTCGGGATCCGTCTGAACCAGCCACATGTCATGCTGGGGAGAAAACTTTCGTTCATTCTCTGCTGGAGGCACGTAGGCCTTGTCTAGGGGCCCGAGGATGATCCTGTTGCTGAAGCTTGGGTCAAACGGACTGTAATCCACCTGCTCCTCGTCGCAGGCGATTTGCGCTTGAGCGGGGCAACACAGAGGGGTTATGAGTGCGAGAACCACCCCAGCAACGAAAATCCTCAAAGTCAACACAGCCATGACACCACCGTGATAGGGCTTCGACAGGAACACAAGCCCTACAACCAGCTGCGTGAAATTATCTATCTCTTCTCCGCCACATGCAGCCGCGTTTCCGCCCGTTGCAGAGCATTTTCCGCGCGCGTGTAATCTACTTCCGGACTTCCGCTCTTGAGCCGCTCTTCAGCACGCCGCCTTGCTTCCTGGGCGCGCTTTTTGTTGATCTCTTCGGCGCGCTCGCAGGTTTCCGCCAGGATGGTGACTTTGTCGGGCAACACCTCGGCAAATCCCCAAGCGACGGCGACGTGGCGCGTCGTGCCTCCATTGCGATAGGTGATCTCGCCGACCGCCAATTCCGTGATCAGGGGAGCGTGGCCAGGCAAAATTCCCAGGTATCCATTCTTGCCGGGAATTTGTGCCTCTTCGGCGACGTCCCTCACCACCATTTTCTCAGGCGTGACGATTTCGAGTTGGAAAGTGTCGGGCATCCGGTCGTTGGTCGTCGGTCGCTCGTCGTTGGTCGTAGCGCTCGGCTATCGGCATTCCGCCGCAAGGGCGTCTGCCAACGACCAAGGACCAACGACCAATGGCGTTCTTATGCTGCCGTCTTCATCTTCTCCGCGGCTTCGAGCACTTCGTCGATCGTTCCCTTCATATAAAAGGCCTGCTCGGGGATGTCGTCGTACTTGCCCTCAACGATTCCTTTGAAGCCATTCACAGTATCCTCGATCTTCACATAACGTCCGGGCGCGCCGGTGAATTGTTCTGCGACGTGGAAAGGTTGCGAAAGGAACTTCTGAACCTTGCGAGCCCGCGCCACCGTCAGCTTTTGGTCCTCGCTCAACTCGTCAATGCCCAGAATCGCGATGATGTCCTGCAAATCTTTGTAGGTCTGCAGGGTCTTTTTCACTTGCTGTGCGACGTCGTAATGTTCCTGGCCCACGATGCGGGGATCGAGAATGCGCGAAGTCGAGGCCAAGGGATCGACTGCCGGATAAATTCCAATCTCGGTCAGCGCGCGCGAAAGAACCGTCGTCGCATCGAGATGGGCGAACGTAGTGGCCGGCGCCGGGTCGGTCAAATCGTCAGCAGGAACGTAGATCGCCTGTACCGAAGTGACTGAGCCTTTCTTGGTGGACGTAATGCGCTCCTGCAATTCGCCCATCTCCGTCGCCAGATTCGGTTGATAGCCCACTGCGCTTGGCATGCGGCCGAGCAAAGCGGAAACCTCCGATCCTGCCTGGGTGAAACGAAAGATGTTGTCGATGAAGAGCAGCGTGTCGGCGCCATCCACATCGCGGAAATACTCGGCGACGGTTAAGGCGGTGAGCGCCACTCGCAGACGCGCTCCCGGCGGTTCCGTCATCTGGCCGTAGATTAAGGCGGCTTTCGACTTGGCCGGATCGCCGGGCGTGATCACACCCGATTCTGTCATCTCCAGCCACAAATCGTTGCCTTCGCGGGTGCGCTCTCCCACGCCGGCAAACACGGAGAATCCCCCGTGCTGCTTGGCCACATTGTTAATCAGTTCCATGATGACTACGGTCTTTCCCACACCCGCGCCGCCAAACAAGCCGATCTTCCCGCCCTTGAGGAAGGGCTGGATCAGATCGATGACCTTCACTCCGGTCTCAAACATCTCCGCCGTCGTCGCCTGCTCATCGAAGGCCGGCGCCGGGCGGTGGATTGGCATGGTCTCTGTATGCTGAATCGGTCCCAATTGGTCGACGGGTTCGCCGATGACGTTCATCACGCGTCCCAGCGTTCCCGGACCGACGGGCACCGAGATTGGCCCCCCGAGATCGATGGCCTTCATGCCCCGCACCATTCCGTCGGTCGGCTCCATGGCGACGCAGCGCACCCGGCCTTCGCCAAGATGTTGCTGAACTTCGAGGATCACTTTGATGTCCATGGGAACCGTGAAGCCGTCGCTGACCACGCGCAGCGCCTCATAAATGGGCGGCATGTTGGCTTCGTCGAATTGCACGTCCACGGCGGGACCGGCAACCTGGATTACATGTCCGATATTTTCTGGCATAGAACCTCGGCTTTTGGCGGTTAGCTATTGGCTCTTGGCTCTCAAGTTTTGGGGTTCGCCAAAAGCCAAAGGCCAACAGCCAAGAGCGACATTACGATGCTGCTGCTGCTCCACTCACAATCTCGATAATCTCTTTGGTGATCTTCGCCTGGCGCGCACGGTTCATGGCCAGAGTAAGCGAATCGATCATATCGGTGGCGTTATTGGTCGCAGCATCCATGGCCGTCATGCGAGCAGCATGTTCGGCGGCCACCGATTCCAACAGCCCATGGAATATTTCGATGCCAACATACTTCGGCAGCAGAGCGTTGAACAATTCGCCAGCCGGTTGCTCGTAAATATAGTCGACGGGGGCGGTGGCGAAGCGCGCGGCGGCAGTATCCAGAGCATGAGTGTCCGCTGGACGGAGTCCCACACCGGCTTCCCGGGCGGCTTCCAGAGCGCGCTCCTTTTCTTTGAGAGTCATTTCTTCCGCCTGTGCGACGGTTACTTCGCCAACCTGCTCAATCGGCAGGATTCGAGCCACGATCAGGCGCTGCGAAATCACCGACTTGAATTCGTTGTACACCATATAGACCGAGTCGACTTCACGGGTACTGTAGCGATCGATGACACGGCCGGCCAAATCCGCCGCGAGCGCATAATCCAGCTTGGTCAAGACGCCGATCTGCTCACCCACAATCGTAATTTCTGGCGGGGCCTGGGATTCGGCAGCACGCGGCGAGGCGGACTTGTAACGCCGCCGCAGAAAATCGCGCCCTTTGCGCCCGATTGCTTCAATCTCGACGTTCTTCCCCGCCTTCGATTCGAGGAACCGCATCGCCGCCTTCAGAAGATTCGTGTTGAACGCGCCCGCCAGGCCTTTGTCGCCGGTAACAACGATCAGCAAGATGTTGTGCTCCGGACGTTCCGCCAGAAGCGGATGCTTCGGCTCGCCGGTTTCCGGGTCGTAGAGTTCGGTGCGCGACACCAGAGACTTGAGGACGTTAGTCAACATCTGGGCATAGGGGCGCGCCGCCAGAGCCCGTTCCTGCGCCCGGCGCAGCTTTGCGGCTGAGACCATCTTCATGGCCTTGGTGATCTGCCGCGTGTTGGTCACGCTGCGGATGCGCCGCCGGATGTCGAGAATGTTTGGCATTGTCTCCTGTCGTGGGATTCAAGCTAAAAGCTAAAGGCTAAGAGCTAACAGCTACTTCGCTACCACTTGCCGCTCGGTCACAAACGTCTCTTTGCACTCCTTGATCACTCGATTCATGTCGGCCTTCAGGCCCTCATCGAGGACCTTCTTCTCCATGATGGTACGCAACAGCCCGGGGTTGGTCGTATCCACATAACGGTACAACTCGGCCTCGAAATCGAGCACCTGATCGACGGCAAGATCATCCAGGAAGCCGTTCGTGCCTGCGTAGATGATCAAAATCTGTTTGGAAAAAGGCAGGGGAGAAAACTGCTTCTGCTTGAGCACTTCGACCAAACGCTGCCCGCGATTGAGCTGGGCCTGAGTGGCTTTATCAAGATCGCTGCCAAACTGTGCGAAGGCCGCCAATTCACGGTACTGTGCGAGATCGAGCTTCAAACTGCCGGCCACTTGGCGCATCGCTTTGATCTGCGCACTGCCGCCCACGCGGCTTACCGAAATGCCCACGTTCACCGCCGGCCGAATGCCTTGATTGAAAAGATCAGTCTCAAGGAAAATCTGTCCGTCGGTGATGGAAATAACATTGGTCGGAATATATGCGGAAACGTCTCCAGCTTGGGTTTCGATAACGGGCAGCGCGGTAAGCGATCCGCCTCCGTTTTTATCGCTTAGTTTGGCGGCACGCTCAAGCAAACGGGAATGCAAATAGAAAACGTCTCCGGGATACGCTTCGCGGCCGGGCGGGCGGCGCAATAGCAGCGAGATTTCCCGGTATGACGCAGCATGTTTGGAAAGATCGTCGTAGATCACCAGCGCATGGCGTTTAGAGTCGCGGAAATGCTCGCCCATGGCGCATGCCGCGTATGGGGCGATGTACTGCATCGGCGCGGGTTCGGAAGCGGACGCGGCCACGACGATGGTGTAATCCATGGCGCCGTAGTCCTCGAGAATTTTGACCACCTGTGCGATCGAAGAGCGTTTTTGCCCAATCGCGCAGTAGATACAGATCAGGTCATTTCCGTTATTGTTGATGATGGTGTCGAGCGCAATCGCGGTTTTGCCCGTCTGGCGGTCGCCGATAATCAGCTCGCGCTGGCCGCGGCCGATTGGAATCATGCTGTCGATGGCCTTCAGTCCCGTGGCCATCGGTTCGCGGACCGGCTGCCGGTCAATCACTCCGGGAGCAAGGCGTTCCAGCGCGATGAACTTGTCGGTGGCGATTGGTCCTTTGTCGTCAACGGGTTCGCCCAGCGAGTTGACCACGCGCCCGATCATCGCGTCGCCCACGGGCACGCTCATGATGCGCCCGGTGCGCTTGACCTCGTCGCCTTCCTTAATCTCGGTGTAATCTCCGAGCAGCACGACGCCGACCTGGTCTTCTTCCAGGTTCATGGCGATACCGGCGATACCGTGAGGAAAAGAAAGCAGTTCTCCGGCCATGACTTTGTCGAGGCCATGAACCCGCGCGATGCCATCGCCCAGCGTGACCACGGTGCCGACCTCATCCACGGCGATCTTGGATTCGTAGTTTTCGATCTGCTGCCGAATCAGCTGCGTAATCTCGTCCGCTCTGATTTGTGCCATAAGTTTCCGCTCTTGGCTCTTAGCTCTTAGCTCTTAGCTCTTAGCTCAAAACTCTTCCAGCTTGTCCTTGAGGATTCAAGCTAAGAGCTAATCGCTTGTCTTATCCTCTCCAGCTGGCCTTTCACCGACCCATCGTAGATGGTGCTGCCAACTTTCACGATGGCTCCGCCTAGAATCGACCGATCCTGGAAATATCGCGCCCGAACCCGTTTGCCGGTGACGATCACTACCTGGGCTTCGAGTGCCTGCCGTTCGGCTTCGTCCAATTCGCGGGCACTGGTGATTTCCGCCTCGGCAAACCCCATCCTGTTATCCAATTCGTGCTCCAGCTGTTTTGCGATAGACCCAAGAAATGGAACCCGGCGGTGATCGATCAGCACAGCCAGGAAATTTCGCACAGGGCGTGAAAACCCCTCACGGGCCGCGATTGCATCTAGCAAACGCCGTTTTTGTTCGGCTGGGATTGAGGGTGCTTCCCAGACTTCCCGCAGATCCCAGCTGCCCGCCACCAACCGCGCCAGTTCCTGGACTTGCTGCAGCGTCCTGCCCGGATCCATCTTCTGGTCAAAGATCACATCGGCGAAAGCGCGCGCGTAGGTATTAGTCACTGAGGCCATGAATTATCGGCTGTCCTTGCTTTTACCTTTTGAGCCGCCGTTTTGCGCGGCCGGGAA
This sequence comes from uncultured Acidobacteriota bacterium, assembly GCA_963759395.1. Lineage (GTDB taxonomy): Bacteria > Acidobacteriota > Terriglobia > Terriglobales > Acidobacteriaceae > CAVWZH01. The sequence continues at coordinate 17,544 of CAVWZH010000018.1, forward strand.
CTGCTGGGCGAAACTTTGCACCAGCGCCTGATCGGTCGCTGCATCCAGCCTGATCTGCTTACCCGCCAGGGTTACCGCCAAATTGGCGGCATGGGCGGTTAATTCGCGGCGCGCGGCCAGACCTGCGGCAGCAATCTCTTCCTCGGCGGCCTGGGCGATTCTGCGTCCTTCCTCCAGGGCGGCAGCCTGAATTCGCGCCTCTTCGGCTGCGGCTTCCTTCTCGGCAGCTGCTCGCATCCCTGCGATTTCCACATCTAACTTCGAGAGGCGAGCTTCAATCCCGGCCAGCCTGCGGCCAGCTTCTTCACTGGCCAGCTGCGCGTCACGCATCGCTTTCTGGATGCTGACTGTGCGTTCGCGAAACACTCCCGGCAGCCGGGTCCGGGAAACCCAGAAAACAACGCCGGCAATCACCGCAAAATTCAACACAACGCAAAGCCAGTAGGCCTGTTGGAGACTCAGTCCGGTCAACCTGGCCACGAACTGCACCGAACCGGAGTGCTTGAATTGGGCGCTATCCTCGCCCTCGCCAGCCGCTTCACGGGTTTCTTTCGCCAGTTCCCCAGCGAGAGATGAGTGAGGTGGTTCGGACTTGGCAGCACGAGCCTCGCTCGAGGAGACTGATTGTCGCGATTGCGCGGCCGCATCAACAGACAGGGGGAGAAGAGCAATCAAAAGGAAGAGAAACCATCCCCCCTGCTTGGCGACGATGAAATGAGACTTCCGCATCATCGGGCACCTGCAAACGGCTGAGCGGGCTGCAACACTCTGCGAATGATCTCGGCTGCGAGCCGCCCGCTCTCGGCTTCAAGACCCGCTTGAGCCTTTAATTTGTCATGCTCAATGCCAGCCCGGGCCTGATCGACTTGCGCCTGGGCTTTGGCGCGGGCCTCGCTAATCGCCGATGCACGCGCCTGCAAGGCGCTTTGACGCCGTTCTTCCTGGGCTCTAAACATCGCCGCGCGAGCCTCGCGCAGGCGCTGTTCATAATCGGCGGTTCGTGCCTCGGCGGCGGCAATGTCGGCACGAGCCTTTTCGACTGCTCCCTCAGTCCGGCGGCGGCGCTCGCCCAAGACGGCGGCGAACGGCTTCTGCACCAAAGCTAAATACGCGCCATACAAAAGCGCCATAAGGACAATCGTTGGTATGGACCCGAGCAGTAATCCGCCTAGTTGTGCCAGTACGTCGCCCATTGTGTGCTGAATAGATTGCTATTGAGTAAGAGGACCTAAAACCCTTCAAACTAACATCTTACCTACCATGTGTCAAACGGAGATCGGGGAGTTGTTGCGGCCAAGACCTTACGGACGACTCTCAGCGGCCCTGCTCTTTGCGGCAATGGATTTCCTGTCGCCGAATAACCGTCGCAAATCGCAAAACGAGGCTTGACTTCTGGCGTGAGCGGTCTAAGATGTAAGTATCACCTCCGATCCAATTCAGGATCGAGTGGGCCGATAGCCAAGGAAAGTCACCGCTTCTTGGTTGCCGGCCCATTTTAATTGCTAAAGAAGACGCCTCCGGCGGACTCGGACGGCCCCAAAAATGACGGCCTACCCCACCAGCCACTCGCGCACTCGTCTCACTACCGACTCGGGCGCTTCGGCTTCGAGTTCGACTAGGCCGTCCTGATACTGACGCGAATAAATTCGCGCCCGCGCTTCGAGCAGGGCCAACGCTTTGCCTTCTTTTTGCGGCAGCCGCAGCCGCACCCGGCTCACAGGATCCTCCACGAGCATCTCATCGATGCGGTCGCAGAGCGTAGTCAGGCCAATTCCCTTGGCCGCCGAAATGTAGACAGTTTTTTGGTCGTCCCGCAGAGCTCCGCGCCTTGCAGCCGGCAATAGATCAATTTTGTTCATCACCAGCAGCCGCGGCTTGCTCTCCGCTTCAAGTTCCTTCAGAACTTTTTCCACTTGCGCATCCTGTTCCGCAGAGAGCGCACTGCTGGCGTCAGAAACATGCAGAATGAGCGACGCGCGCTGCACTTCTTCAAGGGTGGCGCGAAAAGCCGAAACCAGCGTGTGCGGCAGATTGCGGATGAAACCGACGGTATCGGATAGCAGCACTTTGCGGCGTGACGGCAGAGTCAGCGCCCGAATGGTTGGGTCGAGCGTGGCGAACATTCTAGGCGACTCGAGCACAGTCGCTTGCGTCAGGGCATTGAACAACGTGGATTTACCAGCGTTCGTGTAGCCCACCAGAGCGATCGTAGCCACGGGCGCCGATTCGCGCCGTTGCCGCTGCTGCGCGCGGACTCGCCGGACGCTTTCGATCTGTTCTTTGACGTGCCGAATGCGTCGATAAATTTTGCGCCGGTCAGTCTCGAGTTGGGTTTCTCCTGGACCGCGGGTGCCGATTCCGCCGCCGAGTTGCGACATCTCTATGCCCCGGCCCCCGAGGCGGGGGAGCAGATATTCGAGCTGCGCCAACTCCACCTGTAATTGTCCTTCCCGCGTGCGGGCGTGCCGGGCAAAAATATCCAGGATGAGTTGGGTACGGTCGATCACCCGAGTGTGGACAACTTCCTCGATATTGCGCTGCTGCGAAGCGGTCAGGTCGTGATCGAACAAAAGAAGATCGGCAGAAACCGATGCGGCGGCGCCAGCGATTTCCTCAAGTTTGCCGCGGCCAATGAGAGTCGCTGGGTCGGGACGAGGACGGCGTTGCAGAAATTCGCCCGCGATAGCCGCGCCTGCGCTCATCGCCAATGCGCGCAATTCTTCCAGCGATTCTTCGGCGCTGAAGTCCGGGACGTTCGGCGGCTGGGAAGGCGTGGCAAGTTTGCTGGAGCTTTCCCGCGCCGCCACCGCACCCGCGGAGAGCAAGCCTTTAGCGGAGCGCGCTCCACGCGCACGAGTGTGGTACTCAATTCCGACCAGAAAGGCCCGCTCTTTACCGGGTTGTTCACCTGCGGATTGGGAGCCAGCCTTTCGGCTTGCGCGGGGGGAGACTCGGGATTGTGCGCGGCTCAAGGGATGCAATTCTCGGATACAAGATCGTTCAGCGGCGGTACGAATTTCCGCACCCAGCCGTGCAGCGGTTTTTGCCTCAGCAAGTCACGGAACCTGCGAGTGCAACCGACGAGCGAGCCACCTAGCCTCCCGTACCGGACGCTCGCGGTTCGGACACAGGCTCTGGAGACGCAGCAGCATTAGCATTTGCGCCCGCAACCACCGTCGGTCGATCTGCGTGTCCGTGCGTTACTCTCCCCATTGCGACGGTGGAAATGGCATGTTTGAAGATCAACTGCTCTTGATTGTTGGTTTCAAGAACCACCGAATATTTATCAAACGAGCGAATGCGACCTGTCAGTTTCACGCCGCTCAAGAGGTAAATCGTAATACTGTTTTTTTCTTTGCGGGCGGTGTTAAGGAAGGAATCCTGAATGTTCTGCGCCGGCTTATTTTCCATCGGCGATCTCCTCGCATGCTGAGCTGCGGTTCTCTTCCACGCCCTGGGCAAGCCGAGGAGTTGGCCCGGCAAACTTCTCTACGGTCCCGTTTCCGCGTACTCGGCAGTTGCCGCGGTCAACTCCGTACAATACGGGGTTACTGAACACTTTTCAAGCCAAGCTTGGGTCCAGCGCAATTCCCGTGCGGTTGACATAACTGCAACAAAATGCAACTATTTCACCGCTCCAGGAAACACCGGGCGCGCGCCGTGCTATCTCGTGACCATCGTGTAGGTTGCGTGCCTCGCCTTTCCAAGGTGGCGGTTGTGCTCCCCGAACCCGGAGCGCAGAAGCTGTGCAATTTGCCGTTGGTGGAGGAAAGTCGATGCCCCAGCCCATGATTGCCGTCGCCGCGCTGTTGGTTATGCCCACCCACACCGGGACCGAAGCGCTTGCCATGCTTTTGCGCTGGGCCCATTTCATAGCAGGAATCACCTGGATCGGCCTGCTTTACTTCTTCAATCTGGTGAATGTTCCCTTCATGAAGCAAGTGGACGCCGGGATGAAACCCAAGGTACTTCAGTATATGACCTTGCCCACTCTTCATCTGTTCCGCTGGAGCGCGTTGCTGACGGTGTTTGTGGGATTCTGGTACTGGGCGCAAATCTATGTTGCCGCCGACGCGACGCGCATGGGTGTGAGTCCGCTGAGCACGATCGGGTTGTTTTGGCTGATCTGGATCGCCGCCTGGGCCATTCTCTTTTTGGTGATCAGGAAAATGGCTCCCAGCGGTTACGTGCTGGGTGTTATCACCGCGGTGGTGACAATTCTAGCGGCTTGGTTGTTCGTTCGCTACACGCCCGTTGGACAGGACGACAACCACGTTCTTTCCATCGGCATCGGCGGCGGATTCGGCATCGTGATGCTGTTCAATGTCTGGGGCATCATTTGGCCCAACAACAAGAAAATCATTCAAGGGACCCTGGCGGGCACGCCTCCGGCAAATGCGGCGGTGATGGCCCGGCAGGTCTTTCTGGCTTCGCGGACCAACTTCTTTCTGTCGGTTCCGCTGCTTTTCTTCATGGCCGCAAGCTCACACTACACGATGTTCGGAAGCTAGGAGGGGGCTGGAATTGATTGCCGAGCCGAGGGCAAAAACCTCTTCTGGAGCGGGCCTCTCACGTAGGTCTGGGACCGCCCTGCTTGATTGTTTGGGATTGTCAGTGCATCCGGACTGGTCTACGATAGAGAAACTTCGATACAGCCGTGACTTTTTCAGGCTGCACGAGTTGGTATCGGCAGGGAGGTATCGATGTCCTGCGCCGTTCGCCCTTCCGGTTTTGTCCTCTGTCTTTTTCTGGTGATCTCCGGCTTCACTCAGTTTTCCGTCGCGCAGAGAGGCAGTGCGCCAACTCCGAGGACCGGCACCACCGTGCTGCCGCCGGTGCCAGACTTCAGCCGCGCCCCTGATCCTACCGGTCAGAGCCAGCTTCGATTTCAGCCCTACGACAAGAAACCGTTGACCTTCACCAGCAAGCCCACATACGTTTTGGTGCCGGTGGTGGTTACCGGAAAAGATGGCAAGCCCGTCGCCGGCCTGAGGAAAGAGGATTTTCAGTTGGAGGAGAACGGAAAAGATCAGAAGATCGCAAGTGTGGAAGAAATCAAAACCAGCGCTGCCCCGGCCTTCCGCCCTGCGACCGCAAAAAATGAAGTCACAAATCAGGCCTCCACTGACGCCACCCCGCGACGCCTGGTGATTATCGCTCTCGATATGGTGAACACGCCCTTTCTGGACCAGACGCGAGCCCGGAAATCCATGATTTCCTATTTGTCCCAGAACGTCGAAACCGGCGCGCTGTACCAACTGGTGGCGATCGAAAACAATGGGCTTCGGGTTCTCCACGATTACAGCCAGGATCCAGCCTCACTTATTGCCGCTGTCAAAGCGGTGGAGAGCCGCTTTTCCACGGGCAACAACGTCGACACCGAAGCGGTCCGCGGCGCGAGCACCGACACTTCGCTAACCACCGTTCCGACGATTGCTACTACGATTGACACGGGGGTCCCAGAGGTCTCGGCTTTGACCGACTTCATCAACGCCCGCGCAGAATCCGCCTACTCGCAGAGAAGATCAGCAGATGCTGCGTCCAGCACTCTCCTTGCCTTCCAGCAGATTGCAGAGCGTGCGAGCGGCATTCCAGGACGCAAGTCACTGGTTTGGATTACCGCCAGCTTCCCCTTCTCCATCGACCCCGCGAGTGCCTCCGTCGACTCCGGCCTGTCGTTTGCGGCCTACCAACACACCATGCAGGTGCTGCAGAACCAGCTCATCTCCGTCTACCCGGTCGATATACGCGGGCTGGTAATTACCTCACCGGATGCCTCGATGCACTTGAGCGCGAAAGAGAATGCACAATTTGCCAACCTGATAAGGGACCAGTCCAATCGGCTGATCGATACCCTGGACACCATGCGCGCTTTCGCTGATATGACCGGTGGGCATGCTTATATCAACACGAACGACACCGCCGGGGCCATACGCGACGCTGCCCAGGACGGGGTCGACTACTACATGCTCAGTTATCCCGTCGACAAGAGCGACCGTCGCCCTGGTTGGCGCAAGATAAACGTGAAGGTGGGTGACTATCATGTGCGCGCTCGTCGCGGCTATTTTCTCACCGCGACCACGATCGATCCTCAAGTCACCGCCGGCTATGACATGGAGAATGCGCTGAAGTCGCCATTCGACTATACCGGGCTGCCGCTGCGGGTGGTGCTCGAGCCCCCGGTGCTGCAAGGTGACAAGCGCAAAGTGACTTTTGCCATGTTGATGCCGCCGAAGGCGGCAAGCGTCGACAACACCGACAATAACCACCTGCACGTAGACATTGCTTACGCGGTGTGGAGCGCGAGCGGGCAGGACGCCGCTCACAAGGGAACCAGTTACAACCTCAGATTGAATCCCACACAGCTGCAAGCGGTCGACACCAAGGGCTTGAGCTATGGAGATACAGTCGAACTGCCCCCTGGAGCTTACCGGCTGTGTGTAGTGGTGCGTGACAATCTGACTGGCCAGATTGGCAGCGTGCAGGCGCCCCTGGAGTTGAAATAAGTCACGGTTATCAACCGACCGCCAAATGGGGGACGGGAGGATTCTTTTCGATTGCAGATCTTCTAGCGCGTGTTCAATCCTTGCGCGTGGCCATTGTTGCCCGCTTCGCTGATCCACTGCCAGACGCGGCGCTCTTTCTCGTTCAAGCTAAAACGCGCCTCCCCGTAACTGGCGAGCCGGGTGAGAACTGTGGTCACCGAAGCCAGCGGGTCTTTGTGACGCGCCAGCAGCGCCGGGTTCCTCTGCCGGATGTGCTGACAAACTTCCTGCGCAGTGAGCGGGTGTTCTGCTTCCATCAGGACGATGCGGCAGGTCTTGGTAAATCCGGTCTGCCGCTCCTGGGGCTTGCGATCCACCAGCCCCATCAGCTCGGGACCCAACGTATCTTCGCCAAAAACATTGGCCAACCCCACAATTGTCTGGCGAATCGTCCCGATGCGCTTCACGATCTCGGCCCGCTGTTTCAGCAGAGTCTCCAGTTCGGCATGCACTTGGACGATGACTTGTTCGACGTGAGCTTCACTACCCACTCGTGATGACCCTAGATCCCCCACAATCCCTCCCTTAACCCTCCGCGCGCCTTCCTTTAGCAAGACAGGCCTCAACACCTTGCTTGTCTATTCTGTGCCCATGAAGGAAGAGAGATGTGTACTAGGGGATGGGCACCCTTCTGGCGGGTGCGAATGCACAGCTAGCGGTGATTGCGACTCAAAGAGGAAAGGAATGGCAAGCTGACGGCAGGCAAAAATTAAGGAGGGTCCGTAGACCCTCCTTTGTCAGCGACCGGAGTCGGTTAGAAAACGAACTTCAACACCAGCTGCATGGTACGAGCATTGCTTGGGAAGCTCAGCCTGCCGGTGGCGAAGTTCGGTGAATTCGGAATGAAGAAGTTCCGGGCGGCTCCGACATCCGAGATCTGAAGACCCTGGTTGACGCTGCCGGTCACGAACTGCGGGTGGTTGAAGGCATTCAGGAGCTGGGCCAGCATCTCGACCCGGTAGCGCTCCGTGATCGCAATGTGCTTGCCTAGAGTTATGTCCCAGTTGTTGATGGGCGCTGTTTGCAGCGTGTTGCGGCTGGAGGTGGCCACATTGGCCATACCCGCAACAATGTACTGGGCACTGGGATTTGCCGCTTGCCAGCCCACGATGCACGGTGGCAGGCCACAGGCGGTGTTGTTCGTTACCGGGACAACGTCGCTCCCTACACCCTTCGTGCCACCCGGGTTGAAGAAGCCGCGATCTGGCGCCGCGTCGGCATTCAGGTTTGCATCCTGCCCACTTTGCACCGTTCCCCACTGTCCCGATTCGTAAGTATAGATGGGGGCGATTTCGTAATTGCCCAGAAGGTTGCGCTTCATCCAACTGGAGTCATGCTTGAACCATTGGGCATCGTAAACCGCTGAGATCGTGATCCGGTGGGCGTGGTCAAGAATCGAATTCGCCCGCTCGGCCGGCAGGTTCAGGAAATCCTGCGGGCGGCGCGGCGCGATATCAGTGGAGTGAAAATCAGCCGTGCTGTTGTCGATGGTATGGCTCCAGGTGTAGGCCGCCTGGAACTGGAGACCGTTGCTGAAACGGCGGTTCAACTGGGTTTGTAGTCCATGATATGTAGACGCACCCCAAGGCACAAACGCCGTGATCGGACTGAAGAATCCGTCATTAACGTACTCCGGGCGGTAGAAACCGCCTCCCCCGCCATTGTTACTACTCGCAACGCCGATGTCGTTATAGGCGTTGGAGATCGTTCCCGGGAAATCGCCGGCCGCAGAGGGACAGTTGGGGTTCAGAGGTGCGACGCCGTTGCAGCTCGGTGCCGCGGAGGCCCAGGCCGTGGTAAGCCCAGCCACTAGAGCCGCCGAAGGAGGCGTCAGGAAGAAAGGAACGTTGGAGGGACCGAGCGGGCCCGAATTTGGACCGTTAACTCCGGGAGCAAAATTGAGAATGTTCTGCACATTGAGGTTGACTCCGCGAGTGCCCACGTAGCGCACTTCGGCGGTATAGTTCGACTTGAAAACGTGCTGCACTCCCAAATTCCACGATTCCGCATAGGGATATTTCACGTTATTCGGAAGCCAACTCGAGGTGTTTGCCCGGGCAGTCGCTTGATCCAAGACTGATATACCAGAGCTTGCTACGGGCGGGATACCCCCGTTAGCAAGGAATGGTGCACCGCACTGTGCCGGACAGTTGAGCGTCGCGCCAATCTGAGGAGGACGCGAAAGGACGCCAATGTTGTCATACAGCACATCGTAGCCTAACCCGAAGCCGCCACGAATCGAAGTGTTCCCACTGCCACCCGGCGAGTACGCGAATCCAACGCGAGGCATAAAATTCTTCGTGGGCGCTTGCGGCGAACCGAAGGTGATCAGTCCTGGGTCGTTAGCAACGCTATTTAAGCTTTGTTGCGTCCACCCATACGGCGTGCTGGTGTACTCGTAACGCAGCCCGAGGTTCAAACTAAGGTTCGAACGAACTTTCCAGATGTCGTTGACAAACCCGAAAATGCCGTACTGGTCCCCTGAGTAGCCGACTGAGCCAACGCTGCGCTGGCCGAACCCAGGCACTTGATCGAATGCGAAACCATCGAGAGTGCTATAGGTATAGTCGCCACGGGAACGCTGGATGAATTTCTGCGGCGAAATGAACCTGCGGCCCTCAATGCCGAATTTCAGGGTGTGGTTGCCCTTGATCCAAGTCACGTTGTCCGTGGCCTGGTACAAGTTTTGGATAGCGAACTGCGGGGCGTTGGGATCTGGACCCACATCAAGCCCGCCCAGATTCGTAATCGTAATGTTGGGAAATTCGTCGAGAGTGGGAAGGAACGTTTGACTGCCCACGACAAAGGTCTGGGCAAACCGGTTAAAGCCCACGCGGAACTCATTGGTTACAGTAGGCGTGAATGTGTGATATTCGCTTAGAGCCACGAGGTGGTAGGGCTGGACCAGCGGCGTGAAGAATTCGGGCAACTGAGCGCCAGTATCGAGGGCTGTGTTGTTGTTGTAAATGTAGCGCCCGCGAACCTGGTCGGTATCGCTGATGTTGTAATCCATCGATGTAACCAGGGCCTTATAGTTGGTGAAATTCGGCGCTACGACCGGGAAGGTACCAATCGCCACTGTGTTTGCGGCTGGACAGGTAGCGGCTGACGATCCCACGCAGAGCGTACTGGTGGCGCTCGGCGCCTGGGCATACTTTTGAAGCGCGTTGACGTTGGCGGCTGAGACCCCAGGTATGGTCAACAGTGTGGAATAACCAGCGGCCGTCGGTGCCAGCAGCGGCGAGCCCGGCACAGACGCTTGGCCGAGTTCGTTGTACTCATAGTTTACAAAGAAGAACAGCTTGTTCTTGATTACCGGCCCACCTAGCTGCCCGCCGTAACGATTGCTGTCGAAGCGGGGGTTTGATACCTTCTCGCCCGGGGCAGTGTTATTGGCCACTGATTGGTCAATCGAGTTCAGGTTACGATTCTGGAAATACTCATACGCCATGCCGTGGAAGGTATTGGTGCCACCGTTGACCACGATATTGAACTGGCCGCCGTTCGAGTGGCCGAACTCAGGGCTGAACTGGTTCTGCAGAATAGAGAAATTGGAAACCGCGTCCGGCGGAACATAAACCAGCGGGCCGGTGACGCCCTTGTCGTTGTTATCCACGCCCTCGATCGTATAGTTGTTGTCGCGTGGGCGCTGGCCGCTGACGCTGGGACCGGTGCCGGCTCCCAGTCCGCCGTTGCTCCCGACGCCGGAGTCCAACAACGCCAAGTTGAGCACGCCGAGTTGCTGGCCGGTCGTGCCGTTAACTCCGAGACCCGTTGTCGGAAGATCCGACAACTGTTGTTTTTCGTATGTGGTCTGGAGCTGGGTGGTCGTCGTATCAATGATCGGCGCCTCGCCAGAGACTTCCACGACTTCGTTGGCCGCGCCCGGCGTCAAAGTAACGTTGACAGTGCCGGTCTGGTTGAGTAGCACCTCGGTCTGCACGGTTGTAGTTCGAAAGCCGCTCGCCTTGACGGTGATCTTGTAAAAACCTATTAGCAGGTTGTCGAAGCGGTATTCACCGGTACCATTTGTCTTGGTGTTCCCACCCACGCCTGTGTTTATGTTGGTTACGTTCACGTCGGCGTTCGCCACAGCGGCACCGGAGGAATCCAACACTGTGCCGACCACGTTTCCGTCGATGGCCTGACCATAGGCTACGCCCGTCGTTAACGTCATTACACCCAACAACGCGAATACCACCGCGAGAACCTTAATTGTGGGGATCAACCGATTCATGGGTTTTCTCCTGAATTCGAAATCCAACTCAGCCCCAAAGAAGGGACCGGAACCGCTGAGAGCAGACACTGACATAAATAAGCGGCGAAACATTCCAATGGTGTTAAAGCAAATAACATTCCAAAACACAAATGAATAACAATCATTGTTTTCAATAGCTTGTGCTCGTGAATTTGTCTATGTTTATTGAAAAATGGAGGGGTCTGGGACGAAGCCCTATGAAATCTTGTATTCGCTTGGCAGGTGACAGCCCATAACCTATGTGACAATCGGTCATGCACATGGAGCGTTACCGGGAAGGGATCAGGCTATTTAATCACGGTGAGTTCTTCGACGCTCACGAAGTGCTCGAAGACGTGTGGAGGGCGGCTCCCGAGACCGAGAAAAGGTTTTTGCAGGGCCTGATCCAGGTGGCAGTGGCTCTCCATCACCACAGTAAAGGCAATCTGATCGGGGCACGGTCGCTGATGGGACGAGCCGCCAAGAACCTTTCTGTGTATCCGGAACAGTTCGGCGGGATCCAGTTGGGCCCGCTTCGCCAGTCGCTGACTCTGTGGCAAGAGGCGTGCGCCGAGGGCGCAGTCGCACCACCAATGCCCCGGGTCAACTGGCTGGACGAGGCTTAAGGACTCGACGTTGCATTTACCGGATGGCAATCCGGCCCTTTACTTATTCTTGCTTCCGCGGTGGGCGGTCGATTTCGCCTTGGAGCGGCGGCTGGGGCCAGCCGGTTTTTCACCTGGCGCAAGCACTCTGCGAACGATTGGCGTGTTCAATTTGTACTTGCGTTCATTGACGTTGCCGTTGTCATCCTTCACGCGGACAACAAAGACCGGCAATGTACCTTCCTTGTCAAAATTCTCCTCGGAAGTGGTCACGGGCAACACGCCGTTCAAGTTGCGCTCGCGATAGGCAGTTTCGTAACGATGCTTCCGCACGTTCCAGGTAAAGACGCGGATCTGGTTGAAGTCGAAAGGCATGCCGTCCTTGTTTTCGGTCAGCAGCACCAGGTATTGGGGAACTTTCTGCGCTCCGTCGGCGACTTGGTCAAGCACAAATGCAGCTACAATGCGCTGGCCTTCGGCGTATTGCGCGATCTCGATGGGCACATCGATATCCACGAAGCGGGCCAATACCCAGCCGACGTGACCCTCGGCGTCGCGGATCAACCACCAGTCTTCCATGACGGGGGCAGCCGCGCCAGCATTCGATGCCCCGGCGCTTGCCGGCTTGGCCAGTCCTCCGGACAACGTTTTCTCGCTGGTTGCGCGCCTGAGAATAGAGATCTTTGAACCCTGATCGAGCTGGTACAAATGGTCGCCTTCGCGATTGGGTTCGAGATGGATATTGGTCTGATTGCGGGTGGTTCCGGTGGCCTGCACCGGAGAATTCTGTTCTTGCCCGACCAGCTTCTGGAATCCGTCAAAGACCTGCTGGCTGACCAGGTACCGCTGCTCAATCCAGCCCTCAGCGCCAGCTGAAGTGCGCACGCGAACGAAGCGCCGTTCACGCCCCAGCACCTGCACAGCCTCGCCGTTTTTGACGGCGCCAGTCTTGTTGTAAACCGTAGCTACCTGGTCGCGAAGAATAGCCTGCGGAGCCGAGACGTAGTTGAGTTCGTGAGTCTGGCGACCGCGCGAGCAGGCAGGAAGGAGAGCCAAGGCCGCCAACACGACGGCGAGAGCCGCTCCGTCCGATATCGATTTTGTCGGAGTCAATACGACAAATATAGCGCGAGGAGTAAGAGCGTGCTGGTGACTTTAGACAGTAGAGTCCAACTCTAGACGGTCACGATGGTTCCGTCGAACTTGGCGAAGGTGAAGCCGGCGAAGGATTCGTTGAAAGTCGCCCCCTGATCGCGAAGTAGGCTTAACGCGACATTCTCCCCCAGGAGCAACGCCTGATCGTGGTCGGAGCGCCAGTGAATCCCAGCCAGGTTGCGTGCCATTCCGATATTTCCTGCCAGCTTGTTGAGTTCGTTGGTCACGGACATTTGCCACGCGTCCGATCCTTTGTAGGGAGCCAGCGACAATCCATCTGCGCTGGCTTCTACCGGATTGAAAAATATGACCGAGTCGGTACTGAAAAATGCTTTCAGAATGGTTACGCACGCGCCCGCAATCGCGGCATGTCCCTGGCCGTAGCTGGGATGTTGCGGAGAGCCTTCCGGAAAAGCCTGAGGCAGAAGGTAAGAACCGTACTTGCTGAACACTTTTGCGACGGCCTGAGAATTCAGCACATCGGAGTGCAGCGGATACTTCCGATTTCCCGCCATCGTCCAGTGAACCAATCCGCCATATGCTTCCGGCCGCAGCGTGCGGTGCACATACCACTTGTGAAACCAGACGGCTTTAAGCGCGCGATTTGAGACTTCTGCTAGCAGGCTCAAAACGTGCGGCCCGCCAAAAGTCTGAAATCCCTCCTGCGTGGACGACTTCTCGTAGGGATTTCCCGGGTTCAAAGGAACGTCGTTTCTCATCATCCATAGCGCGGCCGCGAGATATGCCTGAAATGGGCCGTCGGCGTGAACGTAGGCGGCTGAGGTCTCGCCCATTGCGAATGTAGCGAGGCTTCGCGTCGAACGTATTTTCGGGAAATGGCCCCTGGCCGTTTTGCGCGTCCAGCCAAGAGCTGGCATCGGTCATGTAGTCAAGTTCAGGCACATGCGTCGAGTATTGTTGACTGATGTTCAGGGCGCCAAACCGGAAAGGCTGAAGCAGGAATTGCGAAACGCGGGCCCGACCAGATCGCCGGGTGTCGAGCCGCGAAACAGAGTCTGTGGAGTTACCTGGCCTTTTTGCTTAGGCCCACGAAAATCGCTCAGCCGGTTGAGTTCGGTGATCGCGGCTGTGGCGGTCGGGTTCGTGGCGTAGTCGCTGAAGTTCACATCGCGTAGCAAGGCCATCCAGTAGTCTTCCACTGCCTCACCAGCGCGCCAGGCGCTGGCCAGCGCAGGCGGAGTGGCCATAAATGTCTGGTGGGAATCGCAGGCTTCGAGATCAAATGCCAGGCCGCCTTGTGGATTGCTCAGCTTCATATTTCCGCCGAGGATGATTTTGTCGAAATCCGCCGGGCGGCCGCTTTCGAGGGCGTGCAGTAACGCGCGGTAGGCGCGAGGATCGACTTCGCCGGTTTCGTTGTGCGGCAAGCCTTTGTGGTAGCTGCCGATTTTGTTCGGATAAAGTTCTTCGTCGCCGTTGGGGCGGTTGGCGGGAATGGGCATCCCGGCATTCGCCAGGGCAGCCTCTTGCTTGATCTGGGCGCATTGCACGGCTCGGCGGCCGCCGCGAATGGTGGTCTGTTCAGCTTGCCCCCTCGTGGAGACGGCGATTGGCAACAGGCAAGCCGCGCCCCCGGTGACGGCACCCACCGTGGCCCCCAGCCTAGCGAGGAATTCGCGACGATTTGGATTGGCGACTTTCATCGTCGAGTTCACGGCGGCCCCTTCGCTCTTTTCGGTGCCTGCCGCCCGCCTATCGTCCAGATGCTGACAGTGAGGCTGCATACCGATCCTGCACGTGCTTAGTGGTATCTGCAATGCGTTTCTTGAGTGCGACGTCGTTTGTAGATAGATCCAGATGTTTTAAGACGAACATAGCCGTTCTGGGCTGCCTATCGCCCGTGGCCTCGACCAAGCTCGGATCTGCAAACGACCCTTCGACAACCACGAGGGCGTTCTCGATGGCATTGGGTGTAATGTCCCTGCCAGCCAGAATCTTGGTCACAAGAACCGCACCGGTGTCCCCCAGGCGCCCGATTATTTTTTGATCGTGCCCATCGGAAAAACCGGTGTCGATCATTCGTTTGATCACCTGCTCGGGGTCGTTCTTCCCTGCCTGACCGTGGACGACGCTCGATAGGACGAGACTCAGGCAGATCGCAAGGGTAAATCTCATATTTCACCTCGTGGCAGAGATATCAGAGCCGCTACTCGGACTAGTAACGTTGTTCTTGAGGGTGCCGTGCCCCGCGGTTGTTCCCGTTAGGGTAAAGGTCTGGCTCCGCACAGCGGGGGAAGACCCGTTCGGCATAATGATGGTTATATTTTGTGTGGCAGTAAAGCTTGTGAAAGCGCCGGTCGCGCAACCTCCAAAAGGCACGTCGTGGAATGACCCGTCAGACCCGGTAGTCGCGCTGCTCGTCGGATAACCCGCAACTGGGCCTATATTACCGTCGTAGGTGCCGCCAGTAAAAAATGTGCCCGTCTCGTGCGGGGTCATGGTCGCCGACATGATGGGGTTCCCGGTCTGGTCCAAGACCTGATACTTCGTGTCTACCTTGATTCCATAGTTGGCGCTGGCTGGGCAGCCGTTCGGAGGGCCCGACCCGTTCGGCAGAACGGCTACACTCAAAACTTTCAGGCTCGTTGGCACCTGCACCTTTATCGGCGCCTGGGCCTGGGCCTGACAGAAATCCCCCTGGGCTGTGGCATTGGCGGTGGTCGAGCCTGGCCCGACTCCCACCACACTTCCGCTCGACGAATGCAACCCGCCGGAAACCGTCGCAATTGACGAATTCGAGGAACTCCACCGATAAGTCACGTCCGTTGTCTGCCCTATCTTAGGTCCGGTACAGCTATTTATGCTGCAGGCGTGCGTGCATTCGGAGACGACCATGTATCCGATCGGCCCGCTGCCCGTGGGCACGATATCCTGGAAGCTAAACGGACTGAAGTAGCCGTCCGGACAAACATCGGCGCAAGTGCCGCAGCTGAAGCTGCGGGCCATCCCCTGTTGCGGCTGCGAAACCATCAGCCGTCCTTTGCCCCACTTCGGGCTGCGCGTGAACCAGGTGACCTGACCAGCTACAGCGTCCTTGGGAAGCGTGTGCCCCTTTTCGTCCGCCATCTGCTTTTCGACAATCTCATTGATGCTGATGGCTTTGGTCTCCAGGGGCGCAAGGTAGTAAGACTTCTGCCATTGCTCCGCCTTTTCCGTGCCAATCAGGACGTTGAAGCGCCGTGTCGTATCTGCGGAATGATTGAACAGCAACAAGGTTGAGGCTGTACCGGGTTGGATGCTCCAGGGGTGTCCGCCTCCATTTTGCGGAGAATCGTTGTCCTTGGCTTGCATTTCCACGGTCCGGATAGAGGAATCGCCCCAAGCCATAAACTGGGCTACAACTTCACCCGGCGGCAAGCTGGAACGAACCGTGAGAGAGTTCTTCATGGGCGGGTGGCCCACCTTTGCGGTTTGTGCAAAGGTGGCGGAAATGGACTCACGCTGCATCCTCCTCCGCTGCATGATCGCAGGCCGCCATTCATTGATCTTCACCACTCCCGCCTCGCCGTACGCATAGCTGCCGTAGCTGCTCTGCGCCGTAGTACGCTTGAGACGGCTCGGCATCGGCGCAATTTAACCCTGTGCTGCAAAAAAGAATGTGACGGCTGAACTTATGCGCACCTTTGCAAAAACCGAAAAGGTGGGCCACCCGTCGATTGGAATTGGGAGCTTTCATCGGTCAAGCCCTACTGTGGCCTCCGAGCTTTTGCCCATTCCTGCCAATGCTCCAAGTACTCTTGTTGACGATTCCGAAACTCCGACTCGCCGGGCCCACCCCAGCCCGGTTCATTAGCAATATCCGCGAAAGCACGAACCGCGTAAAACCGCACCTGCTCGTCTGGATCTTGTAAGCTCCGCAAGAGCTCGGGCACGGTGTTCGGATCCGCGATATGCCAGAGAGCCTCCACGGCACCCACGCGAATGGAATCGTCTCCGGACCTAAGCAAAGGACCAAGTGCTGGGACCGCACGCCGGTCGGTCACGCGGTTGCCAATGACGTAAAGAAGCCACATTTTCTGGTCAGGTGTAGCAGTATTCGTCAGGAGAAGGTGCGCAACGTCCGGCAACTCGCTCGTATCACCGAAGCGTAGAAGCTCACCCATCAGCCTCTGCCTGAGGTTCGGCTCCTGAGCATTGGCTACACCCTCTTTGAACGCGGCCACTACTACCCCGTTTGGCGGCAACGCATCTGCGACCTGCAAGACTTGACTCTTTTCTGCAGGCGAGGCAGTAGACGAGGCGATCACGGCCACCATTTCGCGCACGACGATCGTAGTGTAAGAGCCCTCGGAAAACTGCGGCAGCTCGTTTCCAGAAAGTGACGGAACCGCAGGAAAGTCAGGGTAGTATGGATCTGCAACACCGTAGTGGTCTTGCTCCCGCCGCAGAAACACTAACCTAGTCCCACGTTGGAATCCTCGATAGCCGACAAAAGGCAGCGGAAGAGCGTACTTCACGGTAACTCGGTCCTCCGCCGACCCCTTTATGATTTTTTTCACCTGAAGATCTGCCGAATAAGAATCAGCTTCGAGCAGCTGGTCATCAAAGAGAACCGGTGGAGCATGGCCGATTTCTCTCACATTTGCGACTTCGGCGATGGCAATTACATCAGAGGCCCGGACAAGGTCGTCGATATGAAGATTCTTCACAGCGACGGAGTGGGAGTGGATCGTCACAACAACCAACACAAACGGGCCAATCCATAAGCGCCTAAAACTCACAACTTACCTCCAACTTGACCTAACTACTGCGGTGGCTGCGAAGGGATCTGAATGCTGTCGTGCTGGCCATGATCGACGTAATATCCCAAAGTATCGGACTGGACATGCACACCGGCTCCGTTACCTACTGTCCCGACAGAAATGTTTTGCGGAATTGACCGATATCGCGTTGTCCCCGAGTTCGCTCCAGTGCACGTCGGTTTCGGGCTCGGCGCAGGGTTTACGTTGAGCTGCGGAGGCGCAAGCATATCCTGGACGGGATCTGTGGAGCCTGCACTTTGCACGACGGCGTAGCTCCCCCAGTTACTCCCGTTCTCTGACACTTGGGCACCGAGCACTTCATTCCAGTCAACACTCGACGACATTAGTCCGTTCAAATTGTCGTGCAAGTCGTAGCTCACGGTACTGGTGTACGTCTCTGGAGAACTATAACAGGACGTCTGAGGTGCACCGCGAGATACGAGTTCCCATGGAGTCCTTGCAGTCATCGCAAATGGAACGGATGAGACTCCGTTTGCCTTGGCCGTAACAGAAACGTCACCCACCGAACCACTGAAGTGAGTGCCGGAGCTGGTCACTGTAATTTGGGCCCCGCTAGTCGACGAGAGGATTACCTTAGCATCCGCCTGAGTTACCGACCAGGACGTCGACGAGCCGCCAGACGACTTCAACGTTACGGAAACGGGATAATCCGTAGCGTCTGGATTCTCCTCATTGAACCACCAGACGGTGTTGGGCCCAGAGATTGTCGGCTGAACCGTTACCTGCCCACCCCCCGACGCCATGCACTGGTAGTTCTGCCCGTTATCATCTTGGGCGCTGACTGTAATGGTCCCGAGGCCGGGGCTCATTCCCTTGATTGTCGCCATGAGCCTCCCGCCTTCGTATTGCGCGATATTCGAGGTTTGACTTTGCCACTGGATGTAAGTCAGGTTGGCCAGGCCTACGGGCGTGCTGCCGCAGCCGGCAGGATAGCGGCAGTTTATCGCGCAGTCGTGCACAATCACGTTCCCGAGCGGGCCCTGGCCACCAACTGGCACTGTCAGCGATGAATTGGGAGAGAGCGTAGCGTTCGCACAATCCGAGGTGCATGTTGCACAACTAAAACTCCGGGCTAGCCCTTCCTGAGGGCGGGACATCATCAAGCGGCCTTTTCCCCACCTCGCAAGCCCGGCTAACCAGGCTATCTGCCCTTCACGCGCTCCCTTGGACAAAACATGGCCTTCATCATCTGGAATGGCATTGGCAACAATGTCGTTTATGCTCACCGCCTCGGTCTGCATTGAGGCCAACAAGTAAGATTTCCTCCAGAGTTCTTTCCCGTTGCTGATCTGCACGTCGATTTTTCTGGCCGAAGCCGACGAGTGATTGAACAGAAACAGGGTGGAGTTCGTGCCCCCTTCCGTGCTCCAGGGATGTCCGCCGCCATTTTGCGGAGAGTCGTTGTCCTTGGCTTGCATTTCCACGGTCCGGATAGAGGAATCGCCCCAGGCAACAAACTGCGCCACCACTTCACCCGGCGGCAAGCTGGAACGAACCGTAAGAGAGTTTGTCATGGCTGGGTCGCCATGAGCGGGAATCTGGACGGTTTTGCTGCTGTGAGCGGCAAGCGTCAGCTTTTGAACCAGTTCAGCGGAGGTTTTGCCGACGATCGTGTGGGCCAGAGTGACGGTCACCTGGGCCGGCATGGCGGAAAAATTCGAAATGGCCACTTCTGGATGGAATGTGGTGCCGGGAAAAAGGTTGGCCGGGCCAACCGGGATGCCCGTGAAGATGATGTTCGAGGAACGCGCCTCCGTCGGATTGGTGAGATTGAGCGAGGAGAAATACGGACCGTGTTCGTCTTTGTAGACGGCGAATCCAAACGCCATCAGGCTGCCGGGAGTGGCGGTCGTGGTGACGGAAACGCCGACTGATCCACGATTGGGCAAGGACTCATCCTGATAGATTTGCTCGGCAACCGCGGTGCGCCCGATTTTTGTGGGATCGCATGCGGCCACAAGGAGCAGGTCACCGGGAAGCAACTGCACCGTGCCTTTGGTCGGCGCGGTTTTCTCGGCAAAGCATTCCAGGGTCACGGATTGAGACGCTTGCCCCATACTCTTCAAGGCAATGATGGGCGAGCCTTTGACGTTCAGAGCGGCGCCCCGGTAGACGCCCTGCCGCCCTTCATCGGGTGTGAGCATCTCTTCTTCAATGTAGGCAGGCGTAGCACCGGCTCTGGAGGTTATCGAGAGCTGAGCGCCTATGGGCATGCCCTCCATCGGTTCGGGGATGACGAGCACCGAGCCGGAAGTGACGGCAGATCCCGCCTCGGCCAGCAGGTCGTTAATCTGAACCGCCAAACTGGTATGCCCCGGCATTTCCACTTCTTTGAACGCCGCCTGGGATCCTTGGGAGTCGAGCACCACAACGCGGGCCCGCATCTTGGCTATGGCATCGTTGGCCAAGGTCACCGTGCTGGAAAAGTCGCTGTCTTCAAGGAACAGAGGTGCAACCATGGGCATACTCAGGCTGCCTGGGGTCATGCTTCGGAAGGTGCGGTTGAGTTGTTGCTGTTGGCCGACGAGAAGGGATGCGTAAAGCAGAAGGGAAACACCAGCCCCAAGGCGAGCCATGGGCTACCTCCGTTTGGTTTCCCCCTCAAACGTGCGGGGAACTTAGCTAGAAATTCGTCCCTCGTCAAGCGGAAGTTTTCCACAGTGCAGGCATTGGATTTAGTTTGCAGGGATCGAGCGCGGGCGATGCTTCTTACTGCGTCACGTTGAGAGTCAGGATATTGCTCGTGGTACCGCAGAGGGTCGCGGAAACAGTGGTCGATAAGCCCACCGTGTTCGCGAGCACAGTCCCGACTCCTCCGCTGATTGAGGAAATAACCGCAGTATTGGAGATGCCCCAAGTCACGTCGTTGGTCACGTCCTGTTGGCTTGTCCCCCCGTTAACAACAAATGTCCCTGTCGCTTTGAAGGTCACCGTCGAGTTCTGGGTCAGATTGGTAGTTGGAGTGGTGATGATGATGTTGGTCACCACAGGGCAGACCGTGACGGTTGCAGTATTGCTCAAGGTACCGTTGACAGCGGTGATTGTCGCGGTCACCGGGGGGTTAGCGATGGTACTGGCGGCGGTGACAAGCCCGCTGGTTTGGCCAACGGGGGCCGCAGCGTTGTCCGAGGACCAGAGGCACTTACCCGTGATATTGCTGGTGGTGCCGTCGTTGAACGTCCCGGTCGCGACCATTTGCAGCGTCTTGCCCAAGCCTATGCTTTGGCCGCTGGGCCCAACCGTCAGACTGGTCAGAGTGGGGTTGACGAAAAAGCCCGTGCAGCCGATTGCAAGCGATAGCGTAAGAAGAGTGGTAAACGCAAGCAGGAGTTGGAGTTTTCTCTTAATCCCCATGAATCACAAAGCCTCGGCTGACGTGACTTGCCCGCAGCGTCCGTGCACGGCTCAAGAGCGATTGTAGCAGAGAACTTTCTGCCCGGTCCCGGTCATGTACCAACGTGTGCAAACCCCTCCAATGCCGCGACGTCTCAGGTTGCAGCCGCTTGTTATGCAAGACCCGTGGGCGGCATCGATTCTGAGAACGTCGTCCGGAGGGGAGCTTGCAACCGGAATTTTGGGCGCCGGATTCTCGTGAGCGCGAATTTTCGTGAAGCCGACGAAAGTGAGCGTAAAAACGAGCGCAGGACGCATCTGATAGCCTAAAACAAAGTTGATGAAAAGATATTTCCCTGCCCTGCTGGCGCACTGCGCGTTTGCCGTTCTGATCGCCGCTTCGGTCTTGGCCCCGGCCCCGGCCATTCGGCCCGGGCAACGCGAGTCGAAGGCAAATGGGGCTGGTTCGAGCTTACCGTCGTCGTCTTCGTCCGCAATCTGCGTTGGTTGCATCCGGGCCCACATGCAGTTTCTGGCGTCGGATGCTCTGCGCGGACGGGGCAGCGGCACCGCTGATGAGCTGGCCGCAGCGAAATATATTGCTTCGGAGTTGCACACCTACGGAGTTGAGCCTGCGGGCGACAATGGTGGCTACTTACAGCGAGCGGTTGTGGTGCGGCACAAGTTCAGCGCTGCTCCGCGCCTACAGCTGGCAACTCCCGGTCCGCTGGCTGGGGGCAAAGCGATCGCCGGCTGGATTTACGGCGCCGATTTCCTGGCCCTGGAATTGACGCAGATTCAGTTCTCGGGCCCGTTGCAAAAGATTGAGGCGGGCGGAGAACGACGCTGAGATTGTGCCCGGAGCGGTCGTGCTGGTCGCGGGAAAGAACGCCGACAAGTTTGAAATTCGCCAGAAAGCGCTGCAGGCGCAATCGGAGGGTGCGGTCGCGGCGCTGGTGGCATTTCCCGACGAGCCAGAAAGATTCACCTCCGACGTGGAATTGCCGAGCCTGCCGCCCATGCTGGAGGGAGAATTCCAACGCCGCATGGGCGGGAACGTCAATTTGCTCGAACTGAGCGCGGGTGCGGCTGCGGTGATGGAACGCTTGCCCGAAGGAACCGTGCTGCGCTTTGCCGGACCGACGACAGCTGAAATGGGCCATACCTGGAATGCGATCGGTGTGGTGAGAGGAACTGACCCCAAGCTGCGCGATTCCGTTGTTTTGTTCTCCGCCCACCTGGATCACCTAGGTGTGGGCCCACCAGTAAATGGCGACAGCATTTACAACGGAGCGGACGACGATGCTTCGGGCGTAACCGCGGTGCTTGAGCTGGCGCGGGTTCTGGGGGAAGGCCCACGGCCACGGCGGACGGTCCTCTTTGCGCTCTTTGGCAGCGAGGAGGCGGGAGGACTGGGCTCGACTTATTTCAGCGAGCATCCTCCCGTCCCGCTAAAAGAGATCGTCGCGGACCTGGAATTTGAAATGATCGGCCGGCGCGATCCAGCGGTTCCGGACGATGATGTATGGCTCACTGGTTGGGAACGGTCAAATCTGGGCCCAGCTCTGAAAGCGCAAGGGGCGCAGGTTGTGGCGGATCCACATGCGCAACAGAATTTCTTTGCGCGCTCGGATAATTACATTCTGGCCAAGAAGGGCGTGGTTGCGCAAACGATTGGCAGTTATGGATTGCACGCCGACTATCACGAGCCCAGTGACGACCTGGCACACATCGACTTCAACCACATGGACGTGGTGATCGAAGCGCTGATCGCACCCATGGAATGGCTGGTGAATACCGACTTTGTGCCCGAGTGGCGGAAGGGTGGAAAGCCGTGAAGACCAGTAGCGAGTGGCCAGTGGCTAGCCGCAATGTCCAGTGAATTTACTAGACACTTATCACTGGTCACTGACCACTGGCTTAGTTTGTTCTTTTCGCCTTCGCGATGCGCTCGTCGATGCGCTTGCGTCCGGCGAAACCTTCGCTGACCCCGTGCCAGTGAGTGATCGACTTTTCGCCCAGCTTCCAGCACAGCAACACGGTGTGGCCGTCGACTTCGCAGGGAAAATCGAGCAGGCCAATATCGAGGTCTTTCACCTGCACGCCGGTGGAGTCGATCTCGGCAATCGCATCCTTAACGCGCTGCATCGCTTTCTCGCGCTCGGCCTTGCGCCGGGCCAGATGAACGACGTTCAAGAAGGTGCCGCCATTGAGGAAAACCCGATGTGCGACTTCCTGGAACTCAGTGTCCACGGACTCGATCAGCTGTTTGCCATCGATTGCGGTCCGCAGCAATGATTCGAGCACAGGCAAAAGGGATTGAGCTTCGTCGAGAGTGAAACTACGGTCAGCCATAGAAGTATGCAAATATTCTAATCCATTCCGGCGCCAATCGGGTTACGACCTGCACTGCGAGCCAGGGATTGATGCAAGGCTCGGCTAAACTGGCTCGGCTTCACTTCGGAGCGGGCTTGGTCATTTCAATGTCGAGCGTAATCGTGACCGCGTCGCCGACGACGCCGGGGGCGCCGCTCACGCCGAAATCCT
Source organism: uncultured Acidobacteriota bacterium (assembly GCA_963759395.1). Classification (GTDB taxonomy): domain Bacteria; phylum Acidobacteriota; class Terriglobia; order Terriglobales; family Acidobacteriaceae; genus CAVWZH01. The sequence continues at coordinate 40,750 of CAVWZH010000018.1, forward strand.
GGCGATTGATTGTGGTAGTGGCGGAGGCGCCGCGGCGTTGCTGGCCGGTATGCTGGTCTTTCACGGCCTGGGTCGGCCCGTCCACGTCAAGAACGACTTCTTTGGTGACGCCGTGAATGGTGAGATCGCCTGTCATTTTGAGTTTCCCCGCCCCGGCAGTCTCGACCCTCTTTGATTTGAAGGTGATGGTGGGGAATTTCTGCGCGTCGAGAAATTTGGGGCTGCGCACATCGTTGTCGCGTGTCTCGACGCGAGTGTCCACGGAGGTGGCGTCGATTGTGACCTCGGCGGAAGACCTGGTGAGGTCGGCATCATTCAGTTGCACGTTGCCGCTCACTTTGGTGAAAGTGCCGCGGACGGTTGAAATTCCCAGGTGGCGAACAGCGAATTGCGCGGCCGAATGGTTGGGGTCGAGCTGCCAGTTGTCTTGTGCGGACGCGGACAGGGTAAGAAATAGGGCAATAGAAAAGGCGGCGAGGGCAGATATCTTGCCGGACATGAGTAGGCGTTCTCCCTGATTGGACTAATAGAGGCTTTTGCAAGTTTACAGCAGCGCTGCTTTTTTCTCGGTTTCGCGGGCGTGAGCGCCCGCGCCACATCTTCTCAGTTGGTTCTTCCGTGTGAGGGGTCGGCTTCTGTCGCGGTGTCTACATCGATGTGCAGCTTCAAAGTGGAGTCGATTTCGGGCGGATAGCAGTTTCCATCGGGGCTATAGTTGGCCGGGCATCCCTGTGCGACGTCTTTTCTCCTTGGCGACTGCGCAAACTGCCAAGACTTCTGCGAAATCGAGGCCGCTCTGAGCTGCGCTTGGCGGGGATTTGGGAAATACGCATCCGGGTGACGGTGGACAAGCGTCGTTACTGACGAAGTAGGTGAGACGTCCTTCCGCCAGCGTTTTGGCGAATGTCTTGGGCGGTGACGACGTTGCCGTCATCTTTTGCGGGAATGCCGGAGCAGTAAATACCGGCGCGGAATCCGGCGGCAGTGACGGCGTCAACCCAGGCGAAAATGTAGGCTTTCTGCTCGGGCAACATGCGTCCGCCTTGCTCCTGGTCAAGAAAGATGATGGTCGAGCGCGGGAAGCCCTCGCGGCGGGCGGCGGTTGTTGCCGTATGAGCGTCGGCCTGACCGAGCCGCAGGGCGTGGGCGACGGTTTTCAGCTCGCCGTAGAGGCGGCCGTTGAACAGCACCAGGAAGCCGAACCCGGCGGATTCAACGGCAGCACGGTGGCCGGCCCAGCTATTCGTCTTTTCGCCGGGGGGATTGTTGAGCCAGTAGCCCGCGTAGGAGAAAGTCTGGCGGAGGGCTCTCAGGTTAGCGTCGCCGGGGTAGTCGTTGCGGTCGAAGCCGAGGTAGGCCCGACTCTGACTTTCTACTCCAAGACCGAGAAACACTATAGAAGTGACGACAACAGAGAAGACTCCCCGCTTCATATGATGGATGTTACACGGGAAGAACCAACCACAAATGACACTGAGGTTCGGAAAAACTGGGCCTAACCACAGAGGGCACGGAGGACACCGAGGATGTTCCTTGGTGACCGCTATCCCCCGATGTGCACCATCGTCCTCGACGCCGGCACGAAATCGGCTTCGCCAATGTGGTGGCGTTCTTCTTTCTTCTGCACGACGCCACGAATGAAATCGGCCAACTCTTCATCGCTGCGCCTCGGCGCATTTGGGCGTGCAGGTCGTGGTCCCACACCGAGAACAAACAGGTGCGGATTTTGCCGTCGCTGGTGATGCGGATGCGGCTGCAGTGCCCGCAAAAAGGATGCGACACGGGAGCGATGATGCCAATTTCTCCCACGCCATCCTCAAAGCGGTAGCGGCGGGCGGTTTCTGACTTGGCGTGTGGGATTTCGACCAGCGGCCGGTAGTCGGCCATCCGAGCGAGGATCTCGTCGAGGGTGACCACGGTTGCCGGAGACCAGGTGCGATCTTCCTCCAGCGGCATGAATTCGATAAAGCGGACCGTGACGCCCTCCTCGCGCGCGAACATGCCGAAGGGGATGATCTGGTCTTCGTTGAAGCCGCGCATGAGCACGCAGTTCACTTTGAGCGGCCACAGGCCGGCGCGGCGGGCAGCACGAATGCCAGCAAGCACATGGTCGTACCCGTTAGGCACGCGAGTGATGCGGGCAAAGCGCTCGGGATCGACGGCGTCCATGGAGACGGTGACGCGGCTGAGACCTGCATCCTTGAGTGGCTGCGCCAGATCGGCGAGCAGGTGACCGTTGGTGGTGAGGGCAATATCGAGTGGATCGCCGCCGTTGTTACCGTTCGGCGTGCGCAGCCGCGCGAGGTCGCGGACGAACTCGACCACCCCGTTGCGCAGGAGCGGCTCACCACCGGTAAGTCGAAGCTTGGTAATTCCCATCCCAACGAGCACGCGTGACATGCGCAGATAATCGGAGAAAGGCAAGTCGCCGTAGAGCGCGCCTTCGTTCCCAGTGCGGCAATAGACACACTTATAGTTGCAGCGGTCGGTGATGGAGATCCGCAGGTCGGCGATGCGGCGGCCGAATTTGTCGGTAAGAGGCACGATCGATTTTTCAGGAAGGGAGACAGGCAGGCGGGATCATCCCAGCAGCTGTTTCCTTTCCAATGCGCCCGTAAGTGAGCGCGGGAGGCGCCGGCGTTTCCACCGGGACCTTCGGGAAAGGTGACGCGAGCGACCTCGCCCGCGCACCGTCCCTCGCCGCCGCAGCCAGGGTATGCCCGAAGGCCGGGGCGGTCGGAAACTCGAGCCACATTATAGATGCGAAAAGTCAGCGGACGAGTCAAATTTAAGGTTTGGCGGCCATCGCCTTGCCAATTGCCGCTTCCGCCAGCGGCGCCATGATCTTGTATCCCGCGTCATCGGGATGCAACCCATCGTCCGCCAGTTCCCGCTTGAGCATTCCCTTGTCATCGACCATCGCGGAGAAGTAATCGAGATACACCAGCCCGTTCTTGGCGCAGTAATCTTTGAGCCATCCGTTCAGTTCCAAGATTCTTTCCCGCGGACGTTCGGCAAACAGCTCTTGCGATTGCGGCGTGTAGTTGTGCACCGGAAGAATGGAAGAAAACACCAGGCGAACGTCGTGTATCCGCGCGAGTTCGGCCATTGTGGCCAGGTTGGCTTCGATGTCCTCGTTCAGCATGGGACCGGTGTTGCCGGCAATGTCATTGGTGCCGGCCAGGATAACCACCACCTTGGGATGCAGGTCGATCACATCTTGACGAAAGCGAACCAGCATCTGCGGCGTGGTCTGGCCGCCGATGCCGCGATTGATATAGGGCTTGCCGGGAAAATAGGTCTCCAGCTTCCACAGGTCGGTGATGGAATCGCCAAAAAAGACCACGCGGTTGTCGGGCAAGGGCATGGCACGCAGGCTACCATTTAGTCCGCGATAGCGCATGAGCTGGCCGTAGTCGTCGGTGAACACGGCAATACGCGAGGCCCGATATTTGTCGAGGCCGGGATGACCGGTGGAAGGTGGAGTCACTTGCTGTGCAAGGGCGGGAAGGGCAAGCAGCACCGGCAAGAGTCGACGGATCACGGGAAAACAGAAACTCCGAATCATGGCATCTCCGGTTTTCGAAAAAGGAATTGTGCCACATTCGATCACCTTCATCCCAATGGGCGCGGATTTGAGCCGGGAAAGTTTTCGGCTCGAGCCCCAGCCTCACACGAACCTATTAGTGCACCCAGATTGTGCCTACGTTAGACTGTCCACGGTCATCGGAGAGATTGTCTTTATGAATTGGCCGGGACGCGTCGTCCTGCTCATTGCGATCTTCGTTTCCGTCTATCTGTTCTCGAGGAAGTTTGGCCGGGCTCTGCGCATTATCCGGGAATGCAAACCGGACGCTGATTTCCAACTGAAGCCCATCGGCCCCCGTATCCGCAAAGTACTTTGGGAAGTCGGGGCCCAGGGATTGGTGATTGCGCAGCGTCCGCTTCCTGGGCTGGCACATGCATTTGTCTTCTGGGGCTTTTGCGTGTTTGCCCTGGTGACGATCAATCACTTTGCGACTGCGTTCGGCGCGGGTTTTCTGTCGCACGAGGGCCCTTCACGTTTCTACTTCCTGATCGCAGGCGTGTTCGCCGTCGCCGTGGCGATTTCGATTGCCGGATTGGCGTTTCGCCGATTCGTGATCCGGCCAAAATGGCTGGAGCCACTCTCGCCTGAATCCGGGCTGATCGCTTTCCTGATCTTCGCATTGATGGTCACCTACCTTGCCACCTTCTGGGTGCGAGAAGGAACCACCGCAAGCTGGGTGCTGTGGTGGTCGCACACGCTTGTACTGCTGGTTTTTCTGCCGCTGATTCCGAGCACCAAACACATGCACCTGGTGCTCAGTCCGGTGACGGTTTTTCTGAAGCGCCCCGGTTTCAGCCAGATTCCTCCGCTGGTGGGGGATGAAGATTTCGGCCTGGTCACCGGAAAGGACCTGACCCAGATCGACGCCCTGCAGGCTTACAGCTGCGTGGAGTGCGGCCGCTGCACCGAACATTGCCCAGCCAACAATACGGGAAAAGTCTTGAACCCGAAAGAAATCATTTTGGGTACTCGGCTTTATCTGAACGAAGAAGGTCCTAAGAGCAGCGAGCCACTGCTCGGCAAACATCTTTCCATGGAAGCGGCGTTCCAGTGCACCACCTGCGGCGCTTGTGAATTTCAGTGTCCCGTAGGCATTCAGCATTTGCCCATAATTGTTGGGCTGCGGCGCGGCGCGGTGAACACCGGCAAATGGGACAACAGTTATGGCAGTGAGTTGTTCGTCACGCTCGAACGCCAGGGCAACGCGCTGGGATTTCCGCCGTCGGACCGCGAGAAATTCATCGAGAAAAATGGCCTGCCGTACTTCGACGGCTCGCAGGAATACTGCTTGTGGATGGGCTGCCTGGGGTCGTTCGATCCCAACGGACGAAAGATTCTGCTTGCATTGGTTGACGTGATGCGTCACTTGGGAATCAGCTTCGGTGTTCTGCGGCAGGAAAAGTGCACCGGCGATCCGGTGCGGCGGCTGGGCAACGATTACCTGTTTGGAGAACTGGCCCAGGGAAATCTGGAACAGATCCGCGAGAGCGGCGTAAAGAAAATGGTTTCGATTTGCCCGCATTGCGTGCGCACGATCGGCGAAGATTGGAAGGAGCACGGCGGAACTGTTCCAATCGAGCACCATAGCGAGTTGCTGGCCCGCTACCGCGACAAGTTGCCGCTCGCTAACGATGAGCAAAAGAGCATGGTGTTTCACGATGCCTGCTATCTGGGGCGGTATCGCGGAGTCTACGACCAACCGCGAGAGGTGATTGCGCGTTATGGCCAGGTTGTTGATCCGCCGCGAGCGCGTGAGCGCGGCTTCTGCTGCGGAGGTGGCGGAGGTTTGATGTTTCTGGGCGAAGAAACTGGAAAGCGCGTCAACCTGGAACGCGCGCAGGAACTGGTGGCGACGGGCGCGAGCGTGGTGGCGGCGGCTTGTCCGTTCTGCAACTCGATGCTGCGCGATGGATTGGCCGCGGCCAAGCCACGCCGCCAGAGCTGTTGATGTGGCGCAGATTGCCGCGGCAGCGATCAGCAAGACTGGATCAGACCAGAAACCTTAGCTGCCAGCTTTTGCTTTCTTTACTTCCTCAATCAGCGGCGGGACGATGTCGAACAGGTTTCCCACCACGGCGTAGTCGGCGATCTCGAAGATTGGCGCTTCCGAATCTTTGTTGATCGCAATGATCGAGCGCGCGCCTTTCATGCCCACGATATGTTGAATCGCGCCGCTGATGCCGAGCGCGAGATAGAGCTTAGGCGCAACGGTTTGGCCCGACGACCCGACCTGGCGATCCAAAGGAAGCCAGCCTGAATCGCAAATCGGACGAGAAGCAGCAATTTCGCCTCCCAGCGCGTCGGCCAGCTGCTTCGCCATTTCGATGTTCTTCTGTTCTTTAATGCCGCGGCCAACGGAAACGATAATTTCTGCCTGCGTCAAATCCACCGCTTGCTTGGCTTCCTTGAAGACTTCGTGAGGCTGGGTGCGGACCACACCATCCGCAATTTCGATGTTGACGGTCTCGACCGGGGCAGCGGCGGGGCCTGCCTCCGCTTTGTCCGCGCGAAACGCACCGTTTTGAAAGGTTACAAACCAGGGTGGCTCGCAGGAAAAACTGACGTCGGCAACGAGTTTTCCCTGAAACATCTGGCGGGTGAAGCGCAGTTTGTCACGCTCGTTTTTGTAGCCGATGCAATCGCTGATCGCCGTGCGGCCCATCGCAGTGGCGAGCTTCGGAATGAAATCCCGCACCTGATAAGTGTGCGGCATAAGCACCAGCTTCGGCGCTTTCGCTGCGATAAATTGCTTCAGCCCGAATGAAAACGCGTCAGGTGTATAGGGTTCGAGCTTCGGGGATTCAATGGCGTAAACCTTGGAGACCTTCTTGCCCGCGATTTCATTGGCGAACGCAGCTACGCCGTTACCAACGACCGCGGCTTCGAGGGTCCAGCCAGTCTCCGCGGCAAGGGCCTGCCCCGCGGCTATGGTTTCCCAGGAGACGCGATTCAGTTTGCCTTCACGCTGTTCGACGACGACGAGAATGGTGTCTGGCATAGTGTCAGCTTCTAGCCCGAACTCCGTTCGGCTGGACAGCCGAGGGCGGCCGTCCCCACGTGATTTTTGCTACAGAACGCGCAGCTCGTTGCGTAACTTATCCACCAATTTTTTGGCCACTTCTGCCGGTGGCCCTTCCAGAAACTGTGTGTTCTTGGTTTTTTGTGGGACGTAGAGCCGCTCGAGTTTCTGCAGATTTGCTCCCAGAACGGGCTGCACCTCAGCCTGCGCCACTTTGCGCATCGGTTTATTTTTCGCCTGCTTGATGCCGACCAAGGTCGCATACCGTAATTTGTTGATGCCGGACTGGATCGTGAGCACTGCGGGCAAGGGCATTTCGACAAACTGAAAATATCCGGCTTCAAGTTCCCGTTTCACCTTGATTCCGGCGTCGGTTTTTTCGATCTGCATGATGATCGTAGCGTGCGGCCAGCCGAGCAACTCCGCCAAAATGACGCCGGTCTGCGCATAGCCGTAATCGTCGGACTGCAGGCCGGTGAAGATAAGGTCGAATTTTTCGTCTTTGATGGCGGCGGCAAAGGCGCGAGCAGTGTTGAACGCGTCAAGGCCGACGAAAGCGTCGTCTTCGAGATGAATCGCGCGGTCAGCGCCCTTGGCCAAAGCTTCACGCAGCGCTTGCTGAGCGCGGGCCGGCCCCGCGGTAATCACCACTACTTCGCCTCCGTGTTTCTCCTTTTGGCGCAGCCCTTCTTCCAGCGCGTAAGCGTCCGGCTCATTGACCTCATAAGAGACATCCTCGCGAATCCAGGTGGCCGAGTCATTCAGCTTGAGCGGCGCATCTTTCTGCGGCACCTGCTTCATGCAGACGAGAATCTTCAAAGATGGACTCCTTGCCCTGTAGCTTCGCGGCGGCAGGGAAACAGGTCAGTATAAATGAGCGGAGAGGATGTGGGGACTCTCCCACGATGACGTGTGATCAAGATCACGAATCCGTCGGCGCGGCAGCAACCGACGGAACCCGATTCCCCGGCGCTTAGTCGGTAATCACCGTGGACTGGCCAGAAATATCGAACCGTTTGCGGCAGCGCAGGTTCTTGCACGCCATCACGTCATCCTTGCGGACCATGTAAGAGCGGGCTTTGGCGAAACGGGCCCGGTCGCGCTCGTCGGCTCCGCCGCGAAGTTGTTTTTTCTTGGTCCGTACTATCCAGGTGATTTCGTAATCGCCCGACTGCTGGCAGTGCGGACAATTCAGCGTGGCAGGCTTCTTCTCTTGCCGTTCATCGAAAAAATCGCGTTCTTCCATGATCAGTCGTTGGCCGTTCGTCGTTGGTCGTTAGCTGGGATTAATTATTACAGTTTTGGGGTTGATGCGCTATGGCAAGATGGGCGGCATGGCCAGAAGAAAGAAGCGCAAGCCCAAACGATTTTGCGCAGTGGAAGCAGTCAAGGCGCTGGCTCGGGAGCAAATCGGCGCGCCCCCGCCTTCGCAAGTTGTCCCGGACCGGAGAAAGCGGAAGACGGAAAAGCACAAATCTACGCTGGGGAAATTGCTGGAAGAAAGCTAGCTTATGGCCCGCCCTCGTTTCAGTTGAACGTCACGCCAACCGTGAGATTGTTACTCATGGTCACATTGCATTGATTCACGTTGACGACGCTGGCGCAGCCCACCCAATTTCCGAACGTGTGAGTACCGATCGGGGTAGCTGTGAGAGTGACCGGAGTTCCGGTGGCAAAGGCGGCGCTGCACGTAGAGGTGCAGTTAATCCCCGTGGGAGAACTGGTCACCGTACCTGTGCCCGAACTCGAAAAAGCCACTGTGAGAATGGGCAAAGTGCCGCCGGTAAAACCGGGGCAGCCGGGCACGGCAACGTTGTTCACAGTGGCCGTCATATAACCCGTAACGATCGCGCCCGAGGAAGACCGATTGCCTGCGGTGTTGGTCTGCGTGGTTGCGGAAACCAGTGCGCCTCCGCAACCGCCCCCGGCGGGAGACAACACGCCCGCAGCGGTCACCGTCACCAGATCTGGGGTGTTCGAAGCCCACGTTACCTGGGTGGTTATATCCTTTTGAACTTGCGGATGAATGTAGTTGCCGAGCGCCCTTAAATTGATGGAGGCCGACGGATCCGGCGCCAGGAAAGTTTCCGCGGAGGGAACGATGGTGATGGATTCTAACTGCTGGTCGCGCGCGCAAGTAAGCATACTGGCCAGAAAAACGGCCAGCAGAAAAATCGACGCGCACCGGAACCCGAAAGTCATAGCCCTTTTTAACTTACTATGAATCGCAGTAAAGGAGAGAGCAAAAGTTTAGTTTAAAGGCGATGCGGAATCAAGCCGTGAAGCCCGCGCGATGCCCCATGAATCTAGCCGGCAACGGTCTCGGCAACAAATTCCGCAAACTGCTTTACGTCCTCCTCCGTGGTGTCGAACGAGCACATCCACCGGACCACTGAATCCTCCTCACTCCACACATAGAAGAAATAACGCTTCCGCAGGCGAGCCAGAGTGCCACGCGGAATCTTGACGAACACCCCGTTGGCTTCGACCGGGTAAACGATCTTCAGTTGCGGAATCTTGCAGATTTCCTTTTCCAGGAGCCGAGCCATGCGGTTGGCGTGGCGGGCGTTTCGCAACCATAAGTCATTGGTCAGAAGAGCCTCGAACTGGGCAGAGATAAACCGCATCTTGGAGGCCAGCTGCATGCCCTGCTTTCGCCGGTAGAGGAAATCCTGGGCCAGCTTGCGGTCGAAGAAAACCACCGCTTCCGCGCCCATCGCGCCATTCTTCGTGCCTCCAAAAGAAAGGACGTCAACGCCTAAGTCGCGGGTAGCTTGCCTCAGAGTTTGGTTGAGACTCGCCGCAGCGTTGGCGATGCGGGCACCGTCTACGTGCAGAAACATATTCCGGTCATGCGCAAAGCGCGCCAGGGCTCTGATTTCGCTGGGTTTGTAAACTCTGCCGGTTTCCGTGGCCTGGGTGATCGAGATCACCCGTGGTTGCGCATGGTGTTGATCTCCGATGTCATGGTAAGCCCCGCGAACGGACTCGATCGTGAGTTTCCCGTCCACGGTGCTGAGCGGAACCAGCTTGCAGCCGGTGAATTTCTCCGGTGCCCCGCACTCGTCGGTGTAGATGTGGGACGATTCGGGACAGACCACAGCGTGATAGCTCTCCGTGAGAGCTTTCAAACTAAGGCAATTGGCCGCCGTGCCGTTGAAGACGAAGAAGACCTCAGTGTCCTTCCCAAAATGTTCCTTGAAGCGGCGAACCGCGGAATCCGTGTAGCGGTCGTTGCCGTATCCGACCGTGTGACCCTGATTGACGGCAGATATGGCCTCCAGAATCTCGGGGTGAATGGTGGCATTGTTGTCGCTGGCGAAGCTGCGCACCGGTTTCATGACCCGAATAATGTAGCAGAGGAGCGTCGCGGGGCGGCGAACCAGCGCTGTATCGTAGTTGCCGGGTTCGCAAATCGGTGAGAAGTACGATTTGTAAAGCTTTCGCCGCTAACCGAGGATAAAGTAGCATGTCCAATCTGTGTTCGGGTCTGCGTTCATCGTGGCTCCCTTTCCTCGATAGCCCCGGGGCGGCGGGCGCATGTTAGGGTACTGGCAATGAATCTCAGGAATCATAGGTCAACGGTAGAGTTATGCCCGGGTGTTGTGTTGGTTTGGTTGCTGGCTTTGGCTATAGGACTCAACGTGTCCTCGGCTGGTTGTTCCGGGAATTCACCCAAAAGCGCGGAAGCCGAAGGACCTGGGGCAACTCCGGTCAAGCTGGCGGTCGCACAGTCGGTGGCGGTCGACGATACCAGCGAATACGTCGCCACGTTAAAGTCGCGCGAGTCCGCCGTGATCATGCCCCAGGTGGAGGGTCAGATCATCCAGATTTTCGTGCACTCGGGCGATCATGTGGGCCCGTCAACGCCCCTGATGCAGATCGATCCCGCCAAGCAACAGGCGACAGTCAAGACGCAGCAAAATTCCAAGGACGCCCAATTCGCAAACCTGAAATGGGCGCAGCAGCAGTATGACCGGGCCAGCGGCCTGTACGCCGCCGGGGTGATCAGCAAACAGGATCTTGACCAGGCAAAAACTGCCCTGGACGCAGCACAAGCGCAATTGCACGCTCTGGACGCCCAGGTGCAGGAGCAGGAAGTTCAGCTGCGCTACTACAGCGTGACCGGTGGGGCGAGCGGCATTGTGGGAGATATTCCGGTACGTGTGGGGGACCGGGTTACGAACACCACCATGCTGACTACGGTCGATAAACCTGGCACGCTGGAAGCCTACGTGTACGTCCCGGTGGAACGCTCCTCCCAGCTTAAGCTGGGCACGCCGGTTCACCTTGTGGATGGCGAAGGCAATCTGTTGGGGGAGAGCCAGGTCAGCTTTGTTTCGCCCCAAGTCGACAGCACCACGCAAACCGTGCTGGTGAAAGCCCGCATCGCCAACAGCAATGACAAATTGCGGACCGCTCAGTTCATTCGGGCAAGAGTAGTTTGGGGCACCCACCTGGGGCCGGTGGTTCCTGTGCTCGCTGTCTCGCGCATCGGCGGCCAATACTTTGCATTCGTGGCAGAGGAGCAGAATGGCAAGCTGCTGGCTCGCCAGAGACCGCTACGTTTGGGCGAGATGGCCGGCAATAACTACGTGGTGCTCGATGGAATCAAGCCCGGCGACAAGGTCGTTGTTTCAGGAACACAATTTCTGGTGGATGGGGCTCCAGTGGTACCGCAGAGCTAGGGCTGCAAGCTGCGAAATTTCGGTCTGAAATTTCTGGCTTTGTTTTTCTATGTTCGTTGACTTCTTTATCAACCGACCGGTCTTTGCCACGGTTTGTGCGCTGCTCATCATCCTGGCGGGCGCCGTGGTGATCCCCACGCTCCCGATTTCCCAGTTTCCAACTCTCGCTCCGCCGCAAGTCTCGGTAAACAGCTTCTACAACGGGGCCAGTGCCCAGACGGTGGAAACGGCGGTGACCATTCCTCTGGAAGAGCAGATCAACGGAGCTGAGGGGATGAAGTACATGACCTCGGCGAGCGGGAATGATGGCAGCAGTTCCATTAACGTGACGTTTGATCTCAATCGCGATCCGGATCTGGCGACGGTCGACGTCCAGAACCGGGTGAATATCGCGTTGGGCCGCCTACCCAGTGCGGTGAAAGCTATCGGCGTCACCACCGTGAAATCGTCCGAAAATTTTGTATTCGGCGCAGCCGTGTATTCCCCTGACGGCCGTTACGATCCTTTGTTTATGAGCAATTATCTGGATGTCTATGTTCGCGACGCGCTCAAGCGCGTTCCGGGCGTAGCGAATGTCGAGATCTTCGGTGAGCGCAGGTATTCCATGCGCCTCTGGCTCGATCCAGAACGCATGGCTAGCCGCGGGCTGACCGCGGGCGACGTCGTCAGCGCGCTACAGGAGCAGAACGTCGAAGTGGCAGCCGGACAAGTCGGCCAGCCCCCGATCCAGAAGGACCAAACCTTCCAAATCAGCGTGCGCGCAATCGGCCGGTTGAGTGAGGCTTCGCAGTTCGACAACATCATCCTGAAGACCAATGCCGACGGCACGCTGGTCCGGCTCAAAGATGTCGGTCATGCCGAACTGGGCGCCGAGGACTACAGCTCTGATCTGCTCTATAACGGCCATGACTCCGTCGGGTTGGGCATCACGCAGCTCTCCAACGCCAACGCCCTGGAAGTGGACCGTCTCGCCGTCGCCGAACTGGAACGGCTTTCAAAACGATTTCCGCCGGGAATGAAATATGAACTGGCATTCGATACGACCGACGCCGTAGGCGAGTCAATTTACGACGTAATCAGCACCCTGGCCGAAGCCATCATTCTGGTCATTTTGGTGATCTTTCTTTTCCTGGAAGACTGGCGCACTACGATTATTCCGTCGGTTACCATTCCGGTTTCGCTCATTGGAACGTTTGCCTTCGTCAAACTGCTCGGCTTTTCCATAAATACGCTGACGCTATTTGGCATCACGCTGGCCACGGGCCTGGTGGTGGATGACGCCATCGTGGTGATCGAAAATATTGAGCGCCACATTCAGGAAGGCGAACGCGACGCGCACAAAGCCGCTTCCGTCGCCATGAGTGAAGTGGCGGGCGCGGTCATTGCCACATCGCTGGTGCTGGTTGCAGTGTTCGTACCGGTAGCTTTTTTTCCGGGAACAACTGGGATATTGTTCCGCCAGTTTGCTCTGACGATCGCGTTTTCGATTTCGATCTCTGCGTTTAATGCCTTGACCTTAACCCCTTCACTCGCCGCCCTTCTGCTGGGCCACGAGCGTAGCCAGAAGGGCTGGTTCTTTCAGCAAGTGGACAAGGTGATTGCCGCGATCACGAACGGCTACCGTCATTTGCTGCGCGGGTTTCTGCAATACCGATGGGTTGCGGTAGTGCTGTTCTTTGCCGGCCTCGGTCTTACCTATTGGATTTTCCAGCGCGTACCCAAAGGCTTTGTGCCCAACGAAGACCAGGAATATTTCATGATCGCAGTGCAAGCTCCCTCGGGAGCTTCGCTCCAATACACCAAGAACATTGGCAAACAGGTTTCTGACATTCTGGCCAAGGTCCCGGAGGTCGAGGGAACCTTTGCCGTGACGGGCTTCAGCTTTAGTGGCAGCGCCGCGAACCGCGCCATCATCTTTGCGTCACTCCAACCCTATTCCAAGCGCAAGGGTGAACAACATGCAGCGGATGTGGTGGTAAACCGCATCCGTCCACAGTTGCTCGGCATCTCAGGCGCCATCGTGATCCCCTTTCTGCCCCCCGCCGTCCAGGGCCTCGGTGAGTTTGGGGGTTTTCAATTCGAAGTGCAGGACCAGGGCGGACACAGCCTGGAAGAACTCGCCAATGCCACCCAAGGCTTGATACGGGAAGGCAGCAGCCGCAAGGACCTAACGGGTCTGTTCAGCGACTACACCGCAAACGACCCGCAATTCTTGGTCAAGATTGATCGCGAAAAAGCCAAGAGCCTGCACGTACCGCTGCAACAAATCACCGACACTTTAGGCGTGTACATGGGGTCGTCGTACGTGAACGATTTTGACTTCAACAACCGGTCCTATCGGGTCTACGTGCAGGCCGACAAACAGTTCCGGGCGGAACCGAAGAGCATGAAGCAGTATTACGTACGCTCAGACAGCGGCGCGATGGTTCCGCTGGACAATCTGGTCGCCATCACCCAAACCACCACGCCGCAGGTGATCAGCCATTACAATCTGTTTCGTTCGGCGGAGATTAGCGGTTCCGCAGCCCCAGGATTCAGTTCCGGCCAGGCCATCAACGCCATGGAAGACATGAGCGCGAAATCCCTGCCCCAAGCATTCACCTATGAATGGAGCGGGATTTCGCTCGAAGAGCTGCAATCCGGAAGCACGACGCTGATCTTGTTTGGCCTGGGCACGCTGGTGGTCTATCTGACTCTCTCGGCCCAATACGAAAGCTTCGTTCTGCCCTTCATTGTTCTGCTGGCCGTGCCTATGGCCTTGCTCGGTGCACTTTCCGCTCAATGGTTGCGAGGTTTAGAAAACGACGTCTATTGCCAGATCGGGTTGGTCATGCTGGTCGGGCTGGCCAGCAAGAATGCCATTCTGATCGTGGAATTCGCAGAGCAGTTGCGTCAGCGCGGGTTGCCCTTGATCGAAGCTACCGTCGAAGCGGCGCGCATTCGGCTTGCGGCCGATTCTGATGACTTCCTTCGCCTTCATTCTGGGTGTATTGCCGCTGGTTCTGGCCACGGGCGCAGGCGAGCATGGACGCCGCTCCGTGGGCACCACGGTGTTCGGCGGCATGATCATGTCTACAGTGCTGAATCTGTTCTTCATTCCGGTGCTTTACATGATCATTGAAGGATGGCGGGAACGCGGGCAAGGTTCCGGCGGCAGAGGCCGAGTCCGCCCCGGCATGAGCCGCGAAATTCTCATTCTGCGCGAACCGGAGATTCGTTCCCTGCTCGATCCTGAAGCCTGTATCGAGGCGATGGAACGGGCGTTCGCCGCTTATTCCACCGGGAAAGCTGAATTGCCCTCGGTCATTCATCTCGATGTGCCGGATCACAAAGGCGAGATTCACATCAAGGCTGGATACGTACGCGGCGGGGATTACTATGCCGCCAAAATTGTCTCAGGATTTTTAGACAATCCCGCTTTAGGATTGGCCGCGAACGACGGCATGGTCATTGTGTTCGACGCGCAAACTGGCGCACCATCCGCGTTTTTGCTCGATAACGGATTCATCACGGACCTGCGCACCGGAGCCGCCGGAGCTTGCGCGGCCAAGCATCTGGCGCAGAAGCGCATTGGGCGAGTCGCGGTGATTGGGACCGGCGGGCAGGCGCGATATCAGATCGAAATGCTGGCACGCGTGAGAAATTTCAGCGAGGTGCGCATCTGGGGACGCGATCCGCATAACGCTCAGGCGTGTGCAGAAGACTTGGGTAAGCGGCGCGGAATCCCGGCTTGCAATTTCGCGGTAACGGAATCTGTTCAGTCGGCGGTGGAAGGCGCAGACCTCGTGATTACCGTAACGGCGAGCCGCGCGCCGTTGGTTCGGGCGGAGTGGCTGAGTCCGGGAGTCACGGTGATTGCGGTGGGTTCGGATGCGCCGGACAAGCAAGAATTGCATGTAGATGTGCTGGCGCTTGCCGACAAAATCGTGGCCGATAGCATTCCACAATGCCTGCGGCTGGGCGAGATTCATCACGCGGTCGAGAGCGGCGCGATCACGAAAGAAAAAATCTATGCCGAACTCGGCGAAATCACCGCCGGACTGAAGCCGGGACGAGTTTCGGAAAATGAAATCATCGTTTGCGACTTGACCGGCGTGGGTGTGCAGGACGTCGCGGCGGCGGCGTTGGTGATGGAGCGGGCGACGCTAAAGGGAGTCGGCCAAAGAATCACGATTTGAAACTTCTCACGCCGCTCCTCTTCTCGCCACCGGCCGCACCGGCTTTGCCCGGCTTCCCTTCCGCTTCAATTCTTCGAAGATAATATCCGCACGGGCTAGGCCGCGCAGCGTGTAGTCAATGTCATATCCATAGCCCACGCGGATGTAGCGCCCGAAGCCGAAGTGGTCTCCCGGAGTGATCAGCACCGATTGCTCTTTCCGCAGCTTCTCGAACAGCGCGGCGGAGGAAATCGGCAGCTTGTAGCGGAAGAACGTAATGGCTCCGGCGACCGGCGGAATGTAGGTGAAGATATCGTCGTGGAAGTGGATCCAGGATTCGAGCTTGGGCAGATTGCGGCGAATAATGGCGCGGGTGCGCTCCAGAACTTTTTCACGCCGCGCCGGTTCCATGATGATGCGGCCGAGGCGGTCGCCGAGCATGGTCGGCGTGAGCGTGGTGTAGTCG
This sequence comes from uncultured Acidobacteriota bacterium, assembly GCA_963759395.1. Classification (GTDB taxonomy): domain Bacteria; phylum Acidobacteriota; class Terriglobia; order Terriglobales; family Acidobacteriaceae; genus CAVWZH01. The sequence goes on from CAVWZH010000018.1 coordinate 56,669, forward strand.
TGGTAAGAGCACAGCTTGGCGATCATTTTCCGCGGGCCGGCGACCCATCCGATGCGCAATCCGGGCGCGCCGAAGGCTTTGGAAAGTCCGGAAGTGATCAGCAGCTTTTCATAGCGTCCCCAGAACGTGGGAGTCAGCGGGCCGCTCACTTCTGCTCCGCGATAGATTTCATCGACTAGCAGCCAGGCGTTAGCTTTGCGCGCCACGCTGAGGATTTCTTCCATTTCTTCCTCATTAAGCACGCCGCCGGTCGGATTGTTTGGATTGGTCACAACAATGAGCCGCGTCTTTTTGCTGACAGCCTTGTGAAGGCTATCGACATCAAGTCCCCAGCGCGGCTTGCCGTTTTCAACTTTCTCTATCAGCCGAAAGCTGTTGGCTTTGCCCGCGTAAGCGCGGGACAGTCCCCAGGTCTGAAGATAATTGGGCAGCATGACGGCTGCGTGGCCGTCTTTTTCAAGCAGTGCCCAAGCGCACATCAAATTGGCTTCCGAGCCGCCGTTGGTGACCAGCACATGGTCGCGCGTGGTGCCGTACCAGTTGGCGATGTGATCGCGGAGCTCTTTCGAGCCGTCCGATTCACAATATTTCAGCCCAATCGAGAGAAAAGTGGCGGGATCGGCGCCGTTTAGAATTTCTTCCACGCGCATCGGAAGAACGCCGCTTTCAGAAAGGTTATAGTCGACTTCGTTTTCATACATGCACTGCGTTCTTTCCATCTTGAAAAGGTCGATGCGCACGGTTCCTCCCGCGGGAAATCAAGCCCGAGGGCGGTAGTATAAATCAGACTTCATAGACTACAGAGGGAACCCTTCGACTTCGCTCAGGGCAAGCCCTTGCACAGAGGTCACACAGCTAGAATTTCTCCGTGTTCCTCCGTGTCCTCTGTGGTTAAGATCTCCCGTCAGCCGCCCGTCTATAATCTTCACAGCCCACCATGTATCGATTTCTCCTGCAGGTCTTGTTTGTGCCGCTGTTTGCCTCCGCCCAGACATCCGCGCCGAAGTCTCCCCTACCCCAATTCAAAGATGTCGCGAAAGAAGCCGGTCTAACCGTTTCTCACATCTCGACGCCGGAGAAGAAGTACATCGTGGAATCGATGAGTGGCGGGGCCGGGCTGATCGACTGCGACAACGACGGCAAACTCGACATCATCACGGTGAACGGATCGACCATCGAGCGCTACCGGCAAGGCGGCGATCCCATGATCACGCTTTACCATCAGGATGCCAATTTCAAATTCACCGACATCACGCAGGCCGCCGGGTCTCACGCGCAAAGGCTGGGGCATGGGAGTGGCCGTCGCCGATTACGACAACGACGGCTTGCCTGATATCTACGTCACCGGCTACGGCGGAAATGCCCTGTATCACAACCTGGGAAACTGCAAGTTCGAAGACGTCACCGACAAGGCAGGAGTCGCCGGCAGCGGGTTCAGCACGGGTGCGGCATGGGCGGATTATGACAAAGACGGCCGGGTGGATTTGTTCGTCTCGCGGTATGTGCATTTCGACATGAATAAGCTGCCCGATTTTGGCAGCGACGAGAAGAACTGCCGCTTCAAAGGGATTCTGGTGCAGTGCGGCCCCTGGGGAATGCCGGGCGAGTCCGATCTGCTCTTTCATAACCGCGGCGACGGAACGTTTGAGGAAGTCTCGAAGAAAGCAGGCGTCGATGACCCCAGCCACTACTACGGTCTGGGCGTCGTTTGGGGCGATTACGACAACGATGGCTGGCCTGATCTGTATGTCGCCAATGATGCCGGACCGAATTACCTCTACCGCAACAAACACGATGGCACGTTCGAAGAAGTAGGAATGCTCTCTGGGGTTGCGCTGAGCAGCGAAGGACAAGAGCAGGGCTCGATGGGCGTGGATTGGGGCGACTATCGCCACGAGGGGCGGCTGTCGATGTTTGTCACCAACTTCACTGAACAGCCTGACACGCTATACAGAAATCTGGGGAAAGATGGCTTTTCTGACGTGAGTTGGCCGGCCAAACTGGCCAAGCCAACCTATCCCTATGTGGGTTGGGGAACGGCCTTTTTCGACGTGGACAACGATGGCTGGCTCGACATCTTCGTGGCCAACGGGCATGTCTATCCGCAAGCGGATTCGATTTCTGGCGAGCCCGCATACCGCCAACCCATGCAGTTGTTTCGGAATAATCGCGACGGCACCTTCGAAGAAGTGTCCAGTGTTCTGGCGTCGATCCCCGCTCAAAGCCGCCGGGGCGCGGCGTTCGGTGACGTCAATAACGATGGCAATGTAGACATTGTGATTGTCAACGTCGGCGCCCCGCCAACCCTTCTGCTCAATCAAGGTGGAAACGGCAACCATCGCGTTCTTTTCCGGCTCATCGGCACGAAAAGTAACAAAATGGCGATCGGTGCCCGGATCACTGTGAAGGCGGGAAAGTTGACCCAATTCAGCGAGGTGCGGGCCGGGGGCAGCTACCTTTCCTCGAACGATCCGCGGTTGCCCTTCGGACTGGGCTCGGAAGATAAAATGGCCGAAGTCGAAATCAGGTGGCCCAGCGGCAGAATTGAAATGCTGCGGGACGTGCCCGCCGATTTCATTTACACGATCATCGAAGGCGAAGGAATCAAACAGAAGGTCGAGCTACCCTTTCCGGCGGCACGAACGTCTGCCGCGCAAACTGGTTCCCCTTGACAAAATCTGTCACCGAGATTGCTGCTGTGCGTCTTTAAGCCGCTAAGTTGGGGGTCAGTCCAAACACATGTGACTGTAAGCGATTGATTCTTAGGCCCGTCGAGAGTGCGTAAACACCGGGAAATTTGGCCCCCGAAATGCCGCCAAGTATTGACTGGAGTTCCGCCTGTAGAGGCCGATGTTGATTGGGGGCACTGCTTGGCCAAAGGAAAACGGCGTCAAAAACGAATCAAAATGGTGCTCCCGGTGCGAGTGTGCTGGCGCGATGGAGCTAACAAACCGATGCAAGAGCTGGCGCACACGCTGGACATCACGCCGAACGGCGCCCGGCTGGGTGCGATCCACCACGAACTGAAAAAAGGCGATAAATTGACGCTGCAGTATCATCAGCGGAGGCTGCAGTTCAAGGTCGTATGGGTAACACGGATGGAAGGGACCCGAGAATACCAGGTCGGCCTGGAGGGACTAAGTGGCGAAGGTTGGGGTATCGAACTCACCGAGTCTGCCACGGCGGATGAGTACGGAAGTACAGTCCAGGTTTAGAAACGTCTCTCTGATATCGGACCCGCCCTGCAGACAAACAATCTAGAAGATGAAGGAAAGGGCAGTGGGGAACCGCCCTTAAGTTTTGAGACCTCTGCACAGCGGTGCTACGGGTCGTAAACCGAACTTCCATAGCCTTGCTGACGGGCTGATTCCTGCATGCTCTCCAGGCGTTTCTTCTGCTGTTCCAATTGTGCCCGCATTCGTTCTACTTCCTGCTGCTTTTGCTGTTGGCGCTCATTCCACTGCACGCAGCCAGATACGCAGTTGCCGGGAGCAAATTGAATCGAACTGTTGAGCTTATCGATCTGGCTCTGCAGTGAGTTCACAGCATTTTTCTGCGCCTGAATCTGAGATTTCCATTGTTCAGCGGGTATCTTCGCTCCTCCGGAGGCAGACAGTGCTGTTGGAGCTTGATCGTCGGAAGTGGATTCGGCAGCCAGCTCTGGGTGTTCCGGAATCTCCTCGTTGGTGATCACCTTGGCAGGTTTCACGGGCGTCGTCTTACTCTGAGTGTCCTTTTTCTGCTGTTTCTGCTGGCGTGCCTGGCGGGCGACGTCGCCCAAGGATGGCGCGTCCTGACCGTAGGCCGAAAAAGCAAGAAAGGCGAGGCCAAGAAAAGACAGGCTGGCCGAAAACCGCAGGAACCCTCCGCGCATGTGTCGCATGGAACGAACCTCCCTGAGCGTCCGTCGAGGGAGGAACGGTATGCTCCGAGAAATCATAACCTTGAAGTGGCGGGATTTGAGGTTACGTTAGTGCACGTTTTCTTAATGGCCAGCGGCCCGACCGACTCATCCGTAGCGACACGCTCCAAAGGCACCGATCCTTTTATTGGCGAGGCAGAAACCACTGCAAGAATTTAGCTCTCTGCGGAAGTTGTGAACCAGTTGCCAAGAGATCTCAAGGAGTTAATCCATGTGCAAGGGTGAAAAATTAACCTATAATGCGGTTCCGGCAGTTCTTGCGGGCTTCAAGCTCTCCTGAACCCTGGCCGTAGAACCATATGCCTTCGAGTCTGACATCTCTTGGAGCGGCACCGCGCATCGCCCTGATCACCGGCGACGAGGAGGTACTTCCCGAAGTCCAGAGTTCCTTGGCTTCGGTTTTCCACACCACAATGCTGAGTGGGCGGGATGAACTGCTGACCCTGCTCAGCGAAGCCGCGCTCGAGGCGGTGATCATCGACATCGACACGGCTGGTGAGGAAAGCGGTAGCGGGACTGCACTACTGGCAGAACTGCGCCAGCTGGAACCCGATCTGCTCCTGGTTGCCCTGACTCGCTCACGCAATAAATTAGTGCGCCAGAAGGCGCAAGAATCGGGAGCAGACGAGTTCTTTGTGGCGCCCGTGGACTTCGATCAAGTTCGAGCTGTTTTGCAGCAGGCCTTGGAGCGGCGCCGGCAGGAAATCGAGACCCGCACGCTGCGGGAACAGGCCCTCAGCGGCTATTCCTTCTGTGACCTGATTGGCGGCAGCGACGCGATGCGGTTGGTTTACGACGCGGTGAGCCGGGTGTCCCAGGGCAATGCCACAGTTCTTATCCGCGGTGAAAGCGGCACCGGGAAAGAATTAGTGGCCCGGGCGATCGTCGCCAGCAGTCCGCGAGCCGACAAGCCGTTTATCAGCGTGAACTGCGCCGCTCTTCCGGAAACGCTGATCGAAGCGGAACTGTTCGGTCATGAGAAAGGCGCATTCACCGGAGCCCATGAAGCCCGCGCTGGGCATATTGAGGCCGCGCACGGCGGCACCCTGTTCCTCGATGAGATCGGCACTCTCGGTGCGGGGCTGCAGAGCAAACTTCTGCGCGCCATCGAGTACCACACGGTACAGCGGATCGGCAGCAAGCTATCCAAGAAGATTGATTTCCGCCTCATCACGGCTACCAACGAGGATCTCGAGGAAGCCGTTAAGGCCGGCCGCTTTCGTGAAGATCTCTATTACCGGATCAACGTTGTGCCCATCCACTTGCCTCCGTTACGCGAGCGCGAGGGCGACGTAGCGTTGCTGGTGGGCCACTTCCTGCGCTTCTATTGCAGCGCCAACAATCTTCCGCTCAAACGCCTGGAACCAGATGCTTTATCCACGCTCGAGGACTACTCGTGGCCAGGGAATGTCCGTGAACTGGAGAACCTGGTGCAACGACTGGTCTTGATGGTGCCTGCTCAGGTCATCAGCGTCACGCACCTTCCTCAGCAGATTCTCTATACCAGCACAGCTAAGCAGGAAGCTCTGTTGATTCCCGAAAAAGGAATTTCGTTCGATGAAGAGATGGCGCGGATCGAAGTTGCCTATCTGGAAGCCGCGCTGCACCGAACCGGCGGCAAGAAAGTGGCGGCGGCCACGCTGCTTGGGCTCGATCCACAACGAATGAAGTACCTTTGTCGCAAGTACAATCTTCAGGCTGGTCAATAATTCAACCCAGGCGCGGTTAATTATTAACCGCAGCACCAAAATTGTCCCGAGTGGGATTCTTTTGTTCCGCCACGATTCGACCGTAACTTTATGAATCTAAAGCATTGCACAAGGCACGGGTTGTGGCCGCGAGTTTGGCACGGTCCTTGCACTAGGGAAGGCCAAGACCGCGGATTGAAAGAAAGTCCGGCGGCTAAAAGATTCGGACGCAAAGTCCAACGGAGGGTATCATGCCGGTTCAGAAAAAGTCTTTGATCAGTAATCGAGTCGCCACCCAGAAGGCTATCATCGCCAGCAAGCCGACAACCGGCAGCATAGTCGCCGGGAGTACCGTTGCCAGCCTGGAGACAGCCAAACTGCATACCGCGAAGCTGCATACCGCGAAGCTGCATACCGCGAAGCTGCATACCGCGAAGCTGCATACGGCGAAGCTGCATACCGCCAAGCTGCATACGGCGAAACTGCATACGGCGAAACTGCATACCGCGAAGCTGCATACCGCCAAGCTGCAAACAACCAAGAAGGCTTAAGCTGCAAAGGGACAAGAAGTTTTGTGGGATGGCGGGGCTCGGGGGAGACCCGCAACGCATCCAGCGCGGAAACGAGGAGGCTGCTAGGCAGCCTCCTCTCGTGCTTTCAGGTTCCTTACCATAACTTTCGTCCCAGAAACTCATGGACGTGCCGCCAGACCAGACCTGCCAGGCTGGCACGAGCCGAATAGATCTTAGCTGTGCCTGACATTCCATCCAGCAGCTTGTTCTGGCCGTTAGCGACGAGCACCGTAGCCACGTAGTAGGCGGAAGTGCGAATTCCCTTGTAGGCTTCCTGGGGAACCAAACCGGGTTCGATGTCAGTCGAAGCCGGAGCCAGCGAGGCCACCCAACCGGGAATTGAGGAAGTATACGCATCCAGCTTGACGAGGGCTTTGGCACCCACACGGACCTGGCGCAGTGCGGTCTCTGGCACATAGATTCGCGCCCGCATCTGGGAGAGATCGACAACTTCAACCACCGTCGCGCCTGCCTTCAACGTTGAACCCAGCAGGTCGCTGACCCGCGGGGTCGTGACGATTCCCGCGATGGGACTGACCAAATCCAGCCTTGCTTGCTCTTCGGCCAGGGCGTGGCTCTGCTGAGTCAGTTGTTCCTTCTCCCGTTCGGCGGGCCCGAAATTCGCATATTCCAGTTGCGCCTGGGTCGCATTCGCGGCCGCCACCTGGGCCTCGGCCCGCGCTCCGGCGGAGCGAGTTTCCAGGGATAGATTTCGCAGCCGAACCAACGGTGTGCCAATATTCACAGGTGATCCCTCGCCGACAAAGACTTCGCTCACCCATCCTGGCACCTCTGCACGAACTACAGCGCGTTGGGCGGGCTCCAGAGCAAAATGACCTTCGACGGATTCCCGCCCGAAGGGCACAAAAAGGACGATAGCCGCCGCGGCGAACAGCAAAGCAAACCGCGGAAATGTCAGCCACGCCCAGACGCGTTCTTTTTTGTCGAGATAGACAGTTTTCATGAAGGTCACCAAATTGCGCAGACGCGAACGGAACATGACATAAAGCAGATAGAGTGCGGGAATGAAGGCCCATTCTGGCGAGTAGCCTCGCATCACGTTATATGCGAATCGCCCGACCGCGAGCAGCAGGATGTAGCTGTATGCCCCGGATGCCAGGGCGTAGAAAACGTACAACCAAGCTCGGCGTGGATTCACGTAATCATACGTGACCGGGAGTCCGAAGATGCTTCGCCGGACCCAGCCGCTGACGAAGGCCGTGGAGCGCTCCTTGAGCTCGTTGATGCCGATCAGGTCGCAGAGAAAGTAATAGCCATCGAGCTTAATCAGGGGATTCAGGTTCATCACCACGACGGCCACGCCAGTGATGAGAATGATTTTGTAGGCCAACTCGTGGACATAAGAGCCGGCCGCAGTTCCCCACCAAACAATGGTAGCTAAAGCACAAAAAATCAGTTCGACCCAAATGCCGGCAATGATGATGGCCAGGCGTTGCCACCGCGTCGCATAGACCAAAGCCTCGCTGACATCGACGAAGAAACAGGGCTGGAGATACAGGAGCATGAAACCCATGCGGTGCACGCCGCCACCGAAGTGTTTGCAGGACAATCCGTGCGCGGTCTCGTGAAAGAACCCAAGGAAAAGAAAGAGGAGCCAGAACTCCGCCAGATCCGACAAACCCTTGCCGGTAAAGCTGTAAAACTTGAGCGTATCCTGTCCGATCTCGCCCCAACGGTCCACGAAGACATAGATCATGAAGCTGAACAAGCACAGGGTCAGCAGCGTGAACCATCCGCTGTATAGAAACGTGGCATAGGGATGAATTTTGTTGAAGAAGGAATCGGGATCCCAAGCCGAAAAGTCCAGGTGGGAAAGGTCGCTCCAGCGTGACTTCGCACGGGTTTTTAGATGCTTGTGTTCATGGCCGGCGGTATATCGCTCGCCCAGCGTCTCCTGCCAGACGCCACTATCTCGCATGACTGCGGCAAACTGGCGCAGATCGGCTTCTGCGTAGGCAACATTGGTTTGATCCTGATAGGCCTGAGCGACCTCAAGGTAAGAACGGCGGCCATCGAAGAGCTGGGCTAAGTCCCATTGTTCTTTTGTGAAGCGAAAGATGTCGGGATTCCCCGGGATATGGGCCACGATTACCGGTACCCCATCTTCCAGGTGCTCACGCCACTGCACATTGGGATGGAGCTTGGGAAAAGTCTTCAACGCGCGTTGCGAAGGCAGCTCGGGCAATGCGACGTCGAGCGCTTCCGTCAGATTCATCGCAGCTTCTCAAGCCGCACGTTTGCGCTCATGCCCGGACGAAGATCCCCCGCGGGGCCGAGCAGCTGGGCCAGCACTTCAATCGTGTCGCTGGCCGGATCCACCACCGGGCTGATCTGGATGATCTTCGCCTGGTGGCTCGCGCTCTGCGCTTCTGCCGCTGTGACGGTCACCTGCTGTCCCATTCGAACTTTGCTCACAAATCTCTCCGGAAGAGTGAACTTCACACGAAGCGGCGAAACCGCCGTCACCCAGAACAGGCGATCGCCGGGACTCACTTGTTGCCCTGCGCGGATATAACGGCGGGCGACCATGCCGTCGAACGGAGCTTCGATGTGCGTCTTTTCCAGTTCGAGCTCGCGGGAACGAAGCTGGTCCTTTGCGTTCTGCAGGTTCTGTTGTTCGCGCTCCAGCTCATAACGGTCGGCAACCACTTTATAGCGCACATGCTCCAGCTGCTCCTTGGTAATGAGCTGGGCTTCCCACTCTTTTTCGGCACGCTGCTCGTCGGATTCGAGAACCTTGACTTCCGCTTCCCAGTTCTTGACGTCGGCCTCGATACTGCCGAGTTTCGCGGCAGCTGCGTCCCGATCGGCCGTCGCCTGGCGATCATCAATCACTGCCAGCAGGTCACCCTTGCGAACTGACTTGCCGACGTCGGCCAGAATGGAAGCAATGGTGCCGCCATGCTGGGCAGTCAAGTCCACTTGGTTCTCCACCACGATCGGTCCAGTGGCAAGGTAAGCATCGGGCTGAGCCGGGGCCGGTTGCGAAGTGGTCGCGGGTGCCGCGGGACTGCTGGCTTCCGCCGTCTGGTGCAGTTTCGCTTCGTCGCAAGCCAGCGTGCCCAGCGCCAGCGACAGCGCGGCGACCGTGTTGGCAATCATCGCAGCCTTTCGTTTTGTCACGCTCGACCTCCCGATTCCCGGCTGCGTTGCCTCTACCAACTCAGCCACGACCACAGTTTGGAATAGATCCACATGGCAAGCCTTCGGAACAGCACGTAGCCGACAGGATGCCAGCCTGCCGAAATTTTGCCGCGCCCCTGCATTCCGGGACGCAACTGTCCCTCAGAGTCAGCGATCCTGACCCGCGCATAAAACACACGCTGGTCACCTTCCAGATCGCTTTTGGGGCTCACCACACCCACCGTGCCTCCGAACGTTCGCAAAGGTAACCCCTCTAATTTGACAGCGGCTTTTGCGTTTTGGTGCAGCAGTGCTATATCGCGTTCGTCGATGGCGATGTCCACGGTCGCTTGCGAGTTATTCACAACTTGCGCGAAGTTATCGCCTGCATCGAGATGCCGGCCGGTGAAATCCTCGACGTGGGGAGTGGCCACAAATCCGTCGATTGGCGTGCGCAGGTGGGTTTTCTCCAGACGCTCCTTAGCGCGTTGGACTTCGGATCCCCAGTAGGCGGCCTGCACCCGCGCGATGCCGGCGGCTGTCCCGTCGTTCGAGGCCAGCGCTCGATTCATCTCCGAGTTCGAAGTCTCGTATTTTGCCTCCGCTTGGGCAAGAGCGGAACGATACTGCCAGTCTTCCAGATCGGCGAGGATATCGCCCTGCTTCACTCTCTGTCCTTCGCGCACATAGACTTGGCGAACCACCCCTTCGACCTCAGGCTGGATCTGGGCTGTCCGCGCAGGCGCGACGGTGGCAGTACCATCCAACCTCATTGGAATGGGGACAACCGTGAGAAAAAGTATGGCTAAAGCCGCTACGGCCAGGTTGAGAGCACGTCTGCGCTTTTCAACCGCAAGGAATTTCTTTTTCTTTTGCAGCAGTGGTTCAAGAATCGTGATGAATGGAACGTCCTTATAAAAGGAGGCGTTCCGGAGAGCGACCGTCGCCTGCCCGGCGAGAATGCGAATCATCTCCAAGTGAGCTTCAGTCAAGAACTCAGGATCGCTGCTCTCAAAAGCCAGGACCCCAACCCGGCCTTCGTCGTCCGCCAGCGGAAGAGCATAAAACGCCCTCATGTTGGTTTCTGCGAAATACTTGCCAAATTTCGCCCGGGTTTCTTCCCGTGGGTCGTCTATTTCTTCCCCCCGTTGTTTGACCAGGATTTCTTCGCCGGACAGGCCCGCCCACTGCAGAATCTCCCGCAGGCGAGCGACATCTTCATCTCCAGGATTGATTTGCGCCATTCCAGAAATTGCCTTGACTTGCATTTTGCCGCGCTGTTCCAAGGCAATGGCAGCGCGCTCATAAGGGATGACGCTGCCGGGCAGAGTTACTACCGCCTTTAGTACCCGATCGAGGTTGAGCGTGGAGGTTATTTCGGTGCTGACCCGCACCAAGGTTTCCAGAATCTCCACTTTCCGTTCTGACTGCAGCAAACTGGCGTTGTGCAATGCGCCGGCCGCCGTTTCGGAGATCGAGTTCAGAAAAAACAGGTCATCTTCGTCAAACCGGGTTCCATCCAGTTTGTTGACTGCCTCCACCACACCCACCAGATTCCCCTCCGACATCAGAGGGGCGGCGATGACAGAAGAAACCGTGCCTTCCTCGGTGTTTTCGTTGCGCTTCTTTAGCCGTTCGTCGTCGGGGTCCGCCACCAACAGTGGCTCTCCGGAATCGGAAACCTCGGCCGCGATTCCCTCACCGGTCTTTTGCGAGGAACCCAGCAGAATGCTCAAGTCCTCACCTTCCCGGTTGAGCAGCAACAATTCGTTTTCGTCCTTGACCATCCACAGGTTTACGGACTGCGCATTAAGGATTTCGCGGAACTTGGAGGCGATGAGCGGTAACAGCTGGTCCATTTCCAGGATCGAGTTGAACGTCTTCTCCAAGTCATAGAGCTGGGTCAGGCGGGTAATGGACTCCAGTTGGGCGTTGCGCTCCTCCTCGTAGGCTAGCGCGCTGACCAGGCAAGGCGCCGCCAAGTGGCAGAGTTCCTGTAAAGTTGCGAGATCTTCTTCTGAAATTGGCTCCGCGAAAGTCACGGCCTCCAGGCCACCCAGGAGGACTTCGTCCACAAAAAGAGGGATGTAGGCGAGAGATATGGGAGTACGGCGCGTGTGGAAGTGAGCGTAGTCTTCCCGGGCTAATTCGTTGCCGGAAAAGACAACAGGTTCCTGGCGTTCGGCCAAGACCCCCAGAGTACCGGACTCCAGGGGAATCACAGCGGAATCCAAAAGGACCTCGCCCGCCATCGCTTTCGCGTTCCAGAACTGGTTTTCCTGATCTTCCTCGACCAGATAGAGCACGGCAGTCGCGTCGCCGAGGACTTCGATCGCCTGTTCGGCAATCAGTTGGGCTCGCGGCCGTACTTCGAGCGTGCGCAGCAACGCACTCAGCAAGTCCTCGGACAAACCCGCCGGCCTAGACTTTTCCGTGGCCATGCTAGCAACTCCGTTATACCGATCCGCTCAAGCTGGCTCTGCCGAAGAGACAGCGGGGAAGATGGCGGGAGGGGAGTGCTTGCAAAAATCCCGCAACTCCCGTAATTTGAGCGCGCACTGTAACAAAGCATCCGGCAAGTGTCAACGTATTGTACGCTTGCCCAGCCCGGCGTCGGCTATCATGGCAGAGAGGAATTGCGAGTGGAGATCAATGTTCGCAGACGGTCGGAAGTTTACGTGATCCAATTGCGCGGGGCCCTTCGCCTGGGAGAAGGGGTTGACGCCTTCCGCCAGGCGGTGGACGATGCGCTCAGCTCCGGGGATGCGCGGCTGGTGGTTCATCTGGCCGAGGTCCCCATGGTCGATTCGAGCGGCATTGGCGTGCTGGTCAAGTCCATGGCGTCAGCCAAGCAACGGGGCGGAAACATTAAGCTCGTCAACCCTTCCAAGTTTGCCCTGCAGACGCTGCGCCTGGTGGGAGTGCTCTCACTATTTGAGGTTTTTGAAAATGAAGATCAAGCTGTAGCGTCTTTCGCTTAGCCAATGTCGCCGTCGTTCAAGTTGGCTTAACCAGGCTGCGCAGCAGGGAATCCAGTCCGTTCCACGCGATTTGCACTCCGATACACAAGAGCACAAACGCAATCACCCGCAAGATGCCATGTACAGTTTGCGGCGAAATCTTTTGCGTAATCTTGGGGGCGTAGGTATAGCTCAATAGAACCGTCAGGCTCACGGCAAGGATTCCCGCCAGGATGCCCACGTGGGCCAAAACGCTCGCCACGACCCCGCCATGCACCTGGTTTCTGGCCGCGTGCGCACTTAAGGTAAGGGTGACGACAATGCACGCTGGCCCCACCGTGATGGGGAAAGTAAGAGGGTAGAAGATTTTTTCCTCGAGAGAGCCTTCGCCGGCGTCGGCGGCGACCGGCTCTTTCATATCGCCTGAACTCCTCTGGTTCAGCAGCCCCCAGCCCATAGCTGCCAGAACCAGCCCACCAGACAGTTGCACCACCGGTAGGGATATCCCGAAGAACCCCAATATCGCTGCGCCGACAAGTTCAAAGACGACTAGAAAAAGCATGGTGCTCAAGGCGATTTTCCGTGCCAGTTTGCGAAACACATCGTCGGGCGCCGGGCCCACGATTCCAAGCAGGACGAGGGCTGAGCCCAGAGGATTGACCACCGGCAACAGCGCACTGAACGCCAGTCCGAAGTATTGCAGTACTAGAACCATAGTTAGCGGTGAACTCGACTCTCCCAATCACGACTGGGCCAAATTGAGCCTGACAGCATAACATTTGGAGCTGCGAGATAGTTGCTGAGCGAAGGCGCCTGGGAGATACTGCTTGGCACACCAAATCTGCGAAGGTGTTCAGGCCTTCGCCAGGGTCACACTTTTATCGGAGATCCACATGAAAAGATTCTGCTGTTCGAGCTTGGTTCTTCTTGTCTGCTTTGGCTCGCTCGCACTGGCCGATACTGCAATCTTGCGCAACGGTTCCAGCTACTCTGGCAAGTTCATCAGCACAAATAACGACGCTATCACTTTCACCGATGGCCAGGGTGTTCAATACCAGTTCCCTCGGCGAGATGTTCAGTCGCTGGTTTTCACTTCCTCCAATGACACCGTGACTCTGCGCAACGGGAAAGTCTATTCCGGTCACTTTACCGGCCCCAGTCCAATTGGCTTCGAGGACATGCAGGACATCAAGTACCAGTTTCCCCTCAGCGATCTCGAATCGCTGGTCTTCAGTGCTTCGGCGCAGGCCGCGCCCGTGCCTCCCAGTGGCGCCAAGGTAATTGCCACGGGCACGGAGATCTCCGTCCATACGAATGAAGCGATCGACTCCTCTCAGTCTACTGAGGGACAAACGTACTCGGCGCAAATCAGCGAGGACGTGGTTGACGTTAACGGGGGCATTGCGATTCCCCATGGCAGCCCGGCTCAGTTGGTCGTCCGCAAGATCGCCGCCGGCCCAGGAGTGCGCAGCCCGGAACTGGTTTTGGACCTTTATTCGGTGACCTTCGACGGCAAAGCCTACAACGTCTTCAGTTCGGATGTGGATGAGAGTAACGGCAAAGGAGTGGGCAAGAATCGCCGGACTGCCGAGTTCCTGGGTGGTGGAGCGGCGCTGGGCGCTCTTGTTGGAGGCATTTTTGGTGGCGGCAGGGGCGCTGGAATTGGTGCTGCCACCGGGGCGGGCGGAGGATTTCTTTCTCAGGTCTTAACCCGGGGCAAGGAAGTAAAAGTTCCAGCCGAAACCACCCTCCGGTTCCGGCTGGAAAAAACGCTGATCTTGACACCCTGAGTGGTTGAAAATCTGTAGTTTGGTTCCGTCGCGGGGCGCTGTACTTCGCCTGCTTCCGTAGGAGGTCCGGATCCAGCGAAGTACAGCACTTGACCGCGATCAGGCGCCTTCTTGGGAGTGCAGCACGCGGAACGTGCTTCCACCGTTGGACCACACCAGTACCAATGCGTCCTGTCCCTTGGGCACACTCGTCAAAGCCTGCCGCACATCCGCCGCAGTCTGCACGGAGTGGCGGTTGACGCTGACAATGACGTCTCCCGGCTGAAGCCCGGCGTCTTCCGCCGGGCTACCGGGTTGCACGCGCTCAATCACCGCTCCATGAATATCGTCGGGCGCCTGCACCTGTTCGCGTGCGTTCGGCGTCAGATCTGCAAGCCCTAGGCCCCACCGTGGTTTGCCTTGATCCGTGCTGGCAGTTTCGTTCCCTTCTTTATCACGGCTGCCCATCGCCTCGAGTGTGACGGGAAGGGTCATGCTTTTGCCGTTGCGCATCAGTTCGAGGTGGATCACGGTTCCGGGATGAGTCTCTCCTACCTCCACTTGAAGTTGGCTCGCATCACTGACCTGCTTCCCATCGATGCCAGTGATTACGTCGCCAACCTGCAGACCAGCCTTTGCGCCGGGTGAACTTGGTTCAACCTGGGTAATGACTGCTCCATTGTTATTCTTTACGTCGAAGAACTTCGAATTCTCCGGGGTTATGTCCGAAATTCCGATTCCCATGTATCCGTGGCTCACTTTGCCATAGCGGATCAGAGCTTCGGTCGCGGGACGCACGATTTGGGTCGGGATGGCAAAACCCATGCCCAGAGAATGATCCCGACGGTGAAAACAGGAACGTATTGATTCCGACCACCTCACCGTGGGCGTTGACCAGTGGGCCACCGGAATTTCCCGGGTTGATTGCGGCGTCAGTCTGAATGAATGCGCCCGGCTTGCGTGGATCGTCACCGCTGAGATTCGGGCGGTTCAAGGCGCTCACGATCCCGCGGGTGACGGTAAAGCGGAACCCGTAGGGATTACCGAATGCCAGCACCGTCTGGCCAGGAAGTAGTTTGGTGGAGTCGCCCAGAGGTACGCTGGGGAAATCCTTGCCTTCCACCTTGATGACTGCAAGGTCGGTAAGCGGGTCAGTGCCGATGAGCTTTGCCGTTAGAATTCTGCGGTCGCTCATCGTCACTTTGATGTCCACCGCTCCCTGCACCACGTGGTTGTTGGTGACGATGTAGCCGTCCGGCGAAATGATCACACCGCTGCCGATGCCGTGTTCTATCTGTGGCGGAGAGGGACGCATCTGTCGAGCCAAAGGGAGCACCGAAAGGCGCGAAGAACTTCTGCATGTCATCTGGCAGTTGCTGTTCGGCCATCTCCGGTTTGGTGCGGGAGGTGACTGCCACGTTTACGACTGCGGGCGTGACCCGCGCGGCCAGAGTTTCCATTGCATGGTCGAGCGAAAGCAGTGCGGCTACACTGTTGTCGTCGAGCGAGGGCGCGCTTGGCGACGGGGCTGCCGCGGTGGCCGGCAGCGGTTTGACGACTTCATAGGTTGTAAACGATGCCGCCAGCGCCAACGCAATCAGCGGTGCAGCGACCCGTTTCGTGAGGATTGTTTTCCAGGTTTTGCGAATCCAACTTGTCATGTTGCTCTTTCTCCTTGTGACTTAACGAATTGTTGTTAATTACTAATTATTTAGTTTTTAAGAACAAGACCACGGTGTCGTCTCTGAGTGTGTTTTCTAAATTTTCTTGGAGGCTCCGGTGTCAACCGGCTGGGCGTTCTGGGGGAACGTTACCTGAATCACATAAAGATCCCAACTTCTGGGAATGCCGTTCCCATCTTGCTCAGCTCTTACTACCAAGAACACAGCTTCGCGAGGCGCCACGTTCTGCGCGGTGCTTGTAGCTTGTGGCCTGGATCAGGCCATCACCGCTCCGCGCGACCAGTGCGGCCTCGAGTTTCGATGCCACCGAACTCAATCGGCGCGACGGCGAGACCTTCTGTACTGAAATCCGGGGTCCAGTGGGAGCCTTGAATGCAGCAGGAATCACGCGCACTGGCGAGGCATTTTGTACATCCTCTGATGTCACAGCGGCGGTTTTTGCCGATGCTGTCGCCGTCACGTTGAGTTCGGGCGCAGCAGCCACCGGCACGTTCAAGCCCGAATCCTCGAATGCAATCAACTTCGGCGCGCGCGGCCAAGCCACAAACGCCGCCGACAACACAACGGCCAGGCTCAATGCCGGTTTCCACAGGCGGTTCGATTCTGGCGCGCGGCGCACCGAGAATCTGTTTCACCCGCATGGACACATGCCGCATGCGGCTGACTGCGGCCTGGGCCAGCGCAAGCCCTCGGCGGAAAAAGCTCTTTTCCGCCACAGAAACCAGGCTATGCGCATAGTCTCGGCGATTGGCGCTTTGGGCAAGCACGATGTCGTCGCACGCCATTTCCCGCTCCAGCGCTAAGCGTGAGTCGATCCACCAAACCGCCGGATGGAAGAACAGAATCGCGCGCAGCAGCTTTTGGATCAGGTTGGTCCAGTCATCCCCGCGCTGCAAATGGGCCAGTTCATGCAGCAAAAGGGCGTGAACCTGCTCAATTGGCAGTTCCTTGATCACCCACGCGGGCAAAATAATCGCAGGCTTGAAGAAACCAATCGCCGTGGGTACATGTACTCGATCCGAGGTGCGGAGTTCCACTTGCCGCGATGCCTGGAATTCCTCCAGAGTCTTCCTCAGAACCGTATCCATAGCCGCTAAATCGACGACGGCCGCCTGCTTTCGCAACTGGTGAAGTTGCCACAAGCCGAAGCCCAGGCGCAGAAGAGCAACGCTGGCAACGACCGCCCAAATCCCAAAAATACAAGGTGCCCAAGACACTGGCAGGTTAATCGCGGAGTGCAGCAGATGAGGTGCGGCCGGAGCACCGCCGGCACTCGCATAGACGCCGGTCAAGCAATGGCAAGCCGCCAATCGCCAGCAGCACCGAGAACCACACACCAAATCGTGCGCGCGAGTTTCCCCCGCCGATGACCCGAAGCAACGCCCAAGCGAGCAGAGCCAAAGCCGTGCCTCCCAAAACTCCGTTCAGCAGGTGTTCGGCTAAGAACTGGGCGATCGGCTGTAGGTTAAGGACGCTATTCACTTGGTCTCCTGGCTGCTCTCCAACATTTCCCGAAGGCGCTTAAGTTCTTCGGCGTCAATCGCTTCATCCTCGATAATGTTCAGCACGAGGAGTTCGTGAGAATTCTGGAAAAACCGCCGCACTAAGCGGCGAATTTCGGAACGGGACGCTTCCTGGCGTTCTACAATCGGCTCATAGACATGCGCCCGCCCTTGCTTCATATGCCTTACGTATCCCTTTTGTTCCAGGATGCGGATGATCGTCAGCACCGAGTTGTAGGCCAGTGGCGGCTGCTCCGGTAACCCCTTGAGCACTTCCTGCACCGTGGCTTGCCCTTTCTGCCAAAGAACATCCATGAGCCGCAGTTCAGCCTCGGTAAGGGTCGTCGATTTCCTGGGTGGCACGCCCAATCTCTCCTGTAATCCCGAATCCTTGGTACCGCTTCCGACCGCTTAGACGGTTAGCGGTGCGTTTGGTCAACTAATATCTTAGTTGCACGTTCGATCGCATTTGGTTGCATGGGTCGAGTAGATTCTGCCTTCTCCAACCGACTGATAGCAAAGGCCAAGGCTGTCTCGCTTGACAGAAGCATTTGGTTAGCCTAAAAAGCTGCGATCCGAAATTTTGGCCCAGGAGGCGAAATGAACAGGAACGTTCTAGGACTCATGCTGGTGGCCTTGCTCGCATTGCCTGCCGTGGGACAGAAAAAGGAACAAGAGCGAGTGGAAAATGCCGGCAAGGTAATGAGCGAGATCTTGAATATTCCGGACGATATCCCGCAGAGCGTGCTCGATAAGGCCGATTGTGTGGTGGTGTTGCCGTCGGTTTTGAAATTTGCCATCGGAATTGGCGGCAGCTACGGCCGTGGGGTGATGACCTGCCGCACCGGCAAGACTTATCACGGGCCTTGGGGTGCGCCCACTATGATGGCTCTGGAGGGCGGAAGTTTCGGGTTGCAACTCGGAGGTCAAGCCACGGATTTTGTCCTGTTGCTGATGACCACCCGCTCGGCCGACAACATTCTCACCAGCAAGGTAAAGATCGGCGGCGACGCCTCCGCGGCCGCCGGCCCCGTAGGCCGAAATGCCTCCGCCGAGACCGATGTGACGCTGCGGGCTGAGATCCTGTCTTACTCTCGTGCTCGCGGATTGTTCGCAGGCATTTCGCTCTCTGGTTCGACCCTTCGCCCCGACAATGACGCCAACAAAAGCCTGTACGGAAAGGAATTAAAAGCGAAAGAGATCGTGCTGGACGGTGTGGTACCGCCGCCGCCGTCGGCAAAACTGCTGTTATCGACGCTGAATAAGAAGTCCCCTAAGAACCTGTCGAAGTAGAGCGGGAACGGGAAACGTGCTTGAGAGTGGGCGCCGTTTCTCCTGCTCCCATGGCGCCCTGCACGCCTGACGATCTAATCCTCGACTTTGGTCAACAACCACACGAAAGCACCTAGCGCTGCCCAAACCACGACGACACCAACCACGACGTACATGCGCGAGAATCTAACACCCCACTTTACCCCGCAGGAACTTTCTAGTTTTTCGTCGGTTCGGCGACGGAACTTGAAGAAGGGATTGGAAGTTTACTTCTCGTGGGCCTCTCAGACCGCGAGATCCTGAGCGCGGCGAAGGATCCAGAAAAAACTATTGGTGCCGAAGAAGGGACTCGAACCCCCACACCCTTGCGGGTACATGGACCTGAACCATGCGCGTCTGCCAATTCCGCCACTTCGGCAAAAAGTGACTCGGAGGCGGTGACCCGCCTCCCAGGAAGGACTGCAACTCATATTTTACAGAGGCACCTCAAGCTGTCAAACCACGACGTCACGCCTCGAGCTTTGCGCTCATCGTAATGTTCGCTTTGAGCACTTTGGAAACCGGGCAGCCGCTCTTGGCGTCGTTTGCGGCCTTATCGAATGCGGCCGCATCAGCCTTGGGCACACGCCCCACAACGTCCAGATGCACGGCGGTGATGGTCCAGCCGGAATCGAGCTTTTCCAGACTCAAAGTGGCGGTCGTGTTGATGCTTTCCGGTGTCAGGTTTGCGGCTCCCAATTGCGCAGAGAGCGCCATGGAAAAACAGGCGGCGTGCGCCGCCGCGATCAGTTCTTCCGGATTGGTTCCCGGACTGTTTTCGAAACGAGTGGCGAAGGAATACGGAGCGTTCGAGAGCACGGCACTCGTACCAGAAATCGTGCCTTTGCCATCTTTAAGCCCACCTTTCCACACTGCACTTGCCTTGCGTTGCATGCGAATCTCCTGAATGATGAAGTTGTTGCTGTGCCATTGTAGACGGGTGTGGCCTTGTCTGTCAGACCAGTACTGGCTCGTTCCGCGCCGGAAATCAGTAGAAATCTGAGCAACTCAGGTAGAAACCACAATTGGGGCAAATTAGTTTGCAGGCCTGCTCCCTCAATTTCGATGAGCAGTTGGGACAGAACGTTGAGGGGTCGGCAGAAGTGACGGCGCTCGTTCGCGCGCTCGTATCTTTCTCACTCTCACTCGCCGGGCGAGGCCACTGATTCTGATTCATGCCGCTTGGTCTTGTCTGAGCGCAGGCAAACTGCTGCTCCAACAATCAGCAGTCAACAGCCAGGCACCGAGGCGCCGCCAGGCATGCAGGAACCTGCCACGATCGGCGATGGTCGTGCCGTTTGCTTGCGTTATGCCCACTGCATAGCGTCCCACCTCGATCGCCATGTCCCCGGAGTGGTCGACACGAATCGTCTCCAGGCGCAAGTCCTGATACCCAGACTCGCCGTACTCGCGCAACAATTGTTCAATCGCCTTTCGGCCTTGAGCGGCTTCATGGCGCGGCGGCATGAAGATACCGTCGGCCGCAAATAGTGCCGTCACTTGATCGTAATTGCCCGTGTTAAATGCTGTGCAGAAATCCTGACTTAGGCCGCGGATCGATGACTCCACGTCGAGAAACGAATTGGAAGTGGGAACATTATTCCCGTAGGGCCGGTACATCAAACTACCTCCTGGTGGGAAAGGCTTAACTGGTGCCGCTTTTGGCCGCAGCGGCAGGGCACTTGAGACGAAGGGCTCCTTACTGTTGCCCAAGATTCTAGCGCAAAAAGCTGTGGAAGGGAGCAGGTTTTCTGGCTAAGGCCCGATTTTTCTCGGCCCCGGCGAAACCGCCAGAGGAGTATCATCCTTCTCAGAACCGTTATGTATTGATTCTTCAAGGCTTGAGGATATTGTCATGTACTTCGAGCAATTTTATCTGGGCTGTCTCGCACACGCTTCTTATCTGCTGGGATCCAAGGGCGAAGCTGCTGTGGTAGATCCTCAGCGCGACGTGGACATTTACTTGAAGGCGGCTGAAGAGCAGGGCCTGCAGATCCGCCACGTTTTTGAGACCCACCTGCATGCCGACTTCGTGTCCGGGCACAAGGAGTTGGCAGCGCGAACCGGCGCCAAGATTTACATCGGCGCCGAAGCTGGTGCGGCCTTTCCTCACGTTGACGTGCGGGATGGTTTCGAACTGGCCTTTGGCGCGCTGCGCATTCGTGTTCTGCAGACGCCCGGTCATACGCCGGAAAGCATATGCCTGCTGGTTACCGACACGGAAAGGGGAAACAGCCCCTGGGCCGTGCTTACCGGAGACACGCTATTTCTGGGAGATGTGGGGCGGCCGGATCTTTCCAAAAGCCACACGCCGGAGCAGTTGGCTGGTTTGATGTATGACAGCCTGCACAACAAGCTCCTGAAATTGCCGGATGAAGTCTTGGTTTATCCGGCCCATGGCGCCGGTTCACTGTGCGGACGCAACATGCGGGCTGAGCGTTCTTCGACCATTGGGACGGAGCGGCTGACCAACTACGCTCTACAAATTCCCAACCGGGAAGAATTCATACGGCAGCTGACGCAGAATTTGCCCGTGCGGCCCGATTATTTCCTGCAGGACGCAGAAATCAATCGCGAAGGCGCACCCGCACTGGCGGAGTTGCCGGAATTGCCCGCGGTTTCCGCGCGCGAACTGCATTCGATGTTAGATCATGGGGTCACTGTGCTTGATGTGCGCAGCGATGAGCGGTTTGCTGCAGGCCACGTGCCCGGCTCGATCAATATCCCGCTGTCGGGGCAGTTTGCCTCCTGGGCCGGCGCGATTCTGGGCTTGTCGTCGCAGCTGGTATTAGTGGCCGACTCACCCGAGCAGTTGCAGGAAGCTCGTCTGCGCCTGAGCCGCGTGGGGATTGAGGTCGAACGAGGATATCTTGAGGGCGGCGTTGAGGGATGGCGGAAAGCAGGCTTTCCCTTGGCAAGCTTGCAACAAATCACCGTCCGGAACCTGCATGAGCGGATGGGCGCAGGGGACTTGCGCGTCCTTGACGTCCGCCGCGAAGCCGAATGGCAAGCCGGGCATATCGCGGGCGCGGCGTGGTGGCCGCTGGACAAATTCAACACCGCCTTGCCCATGGCCGACAAGGACGCGCCACTTGCCGTCCATTGCAAGAGCGGCTATAGGAGCGCGATCGCGTGCAGCCTTTTGCAGCGTGCGGGTTTTCAGAATGTCATCAATGTAATTGGAGGCCTCGATGCCTGGCGGCAGGAGCAACTCCCGGTCGCCTTCGAGGCAGCGGTTGAGGCCTGAGATCAGATAACCGAACAGTGGTTAGGTTGCGAAGCCTGAAACTGTCCCTTAGACTAATTGCGCCCTTCGAAATCGCCGGGATGGCGGAACTGGCAGACGCAGCGGACTCAAAATCCGCCGGTACTTAGTACCTTGGGGGTTCAACTCCCCCTCCCGGCACCAGGCTAACTCTAGCCGCTTACATATACTTCATTGCAGCTTCGCGGTGAGCACGCAAGACCCAACCGAGCAACTGACGATTCCTAAACCGGAACCGTCGCTATACCAGACTGCTTTGCCGGGCGAGTTTTAGTGCTTCTAACGCCGCGCCCCGCGCCCCAGCGGTGTCGCCATTCGGCATCACGTGGATTGGAATCTGGGCCTGCTCTTCCCTCTGGGCCGGCATGCCGGCACGAATCTCTGCCAGGAACCACCGCTGGAACTCCGGACTTGTCTCCAGGGCGCCGCCGCCGACAATTAATGCATCGGGGTCGAATGTGTTCACCATTTCATCGAAGAAAAGTCCCAAGGCATGGGCCTGAACCCGGAAAATCTCTTTGCACATCGGGTCGCCTTTATCGGCGAGACCGCGCACCAGCTTAGCCGCCTGGTGAGGATCCGTTTTCGCCAGCTCGTGCCCGGGATATCGCGGCAGGTAATACGGCAGAAGATTCCTTTCGATAGCGGTAAGAGAGCAAAGCGATTCCAGGTCGCCAGTTCGCCCGCAGTTGCACTGCGGTTTCATGCCCTCCGTTCCCGCGATACTTTGATACGGAATCAGCACATGGCCCAGTTCTCCGCCGAACCCGTTCTTGCCTTTGACGACGCTGCCTTCGAGGATGATGCCGCCGCCATTGCCAGTGCCGATCACGACCGAGATGGAGGTCTCGCGGCAGCCGGCGCCGAAGATGGCATAATGGCCCCAGAGCGCAGCCGCGTTAGCATCATTCAAATAGGAAACCGGCTTGCCGAGTTTGTGGGCCAGTCCCTCGCGGATGTCGAATCCGGCCCACTGGGGGTGCACGAAGTTGGTTGAACCCTTGGCGCTCAGCCGGCCCGCCGCACTGGCAGGGCCGGGAGTGTCGAGACCTATGGCGACCACATCCAGAACAGAAACACCTGCTTTTTCGGTGGCGATTTTCAGGCCATCTGCGATCTGCTGCAGGCAGACTTCTGGTCCTTGCTTCGAAAGCGCAGGATGCTCGCACAAACCCTCAATCAGAAACTTTTCCTGCGGGTTTACCAACGTGTAGTTGATCGCGGTTCCGCCAAGATCCACTCCGGCCACTACTTGCACGGTTTTATCCTCTGGTATTCAATATTTAACGATGTTTACGCCGCTCAGCTTAGCAGAATTGGAGCACTCGGCTCAGGTGACCGCGACGTAGTTTCAAAGAACTCCGACGCGAACTCGTTCAGGTTTCCTTTATTGCGTTCAGGGCTTCTCCGCTCTGAATGCGCCAAAGCGGTTCTCCGGCTGGCCTTCCACGTCGCTCTGAATTGCGTAGAGCCCGCCCGCCAGACGATCTCCCGACGACGCTTCAAGCAACGCCGTGGTGACATAGAGAGTTTTTCGGTCGGCGCCGCCGAAGGTACAAGTGGTGATGTTCTTCACCGGCATTTCGACGACGCGATCTATTTGACCATCGGGCGCAACCCGAACGATACATCCTCCGTAGAAACGACAATTCCAGAGATAACCGCTCGAATCCACCGTAGAGCCATCGGGCAAACCGCGCGGAAAATCCTTCAGGAAAGAGCGCTCGTTCGTAATTGCACCGGTCGTCTCGTCATAGTCATACGCCCAGATGGTGTTAGCGAGCGTATCTCCAGAGTAAAAGCGTTTGCGATCTGGGCTCCACGCTAGTGTGTTGGATATGCCGAGATCGCGCCGCCAAGTCGTGACTTTGCCATCGGGGTCGAGACGGGAAAGAACTCCCAGCTGCCCACATACTGCGCCCGACGAGCCATCCGGGTTCACGTTGTTACACATCGAGCCCAGCCAAAATGAGCCTCGCGGGTCGGGACGCGCGTCGTTGAGCCGAACTTGAGGCCAATCTTCGATTTTGAAAATCGGCGGGTGACGCTCGTCTGACGCTGGTTCCCAGAGAATCACCGATGACCCTAGAACAACTGCCAGAACATCGTCGCGATCAGTTAAAGCGAGTGCCGTGACGGGCTCATCAAAAAACCAGGTCCGAACCGACTGGTGTGCCAGAGAAAAACGATGGATCAGGAAGCGGTTGATGTCAGTCCAATAGACGGCCGCATGGCCCGAGTGCCAGACAGCGCCCTCAGCGCACTGGTCGCCGGTCGGGGCGACGCAAACGGGTTCGCCGATCACTGAACACCCAGGCCGGCCAGCAGACCGCCATCCACCAGATAGTCGCCACCGGTACAGAAAGCGGCTTTGTCAGAGGCAAGAAATGCGGCCAACTCGGCCACTTCCTCGGGCAACCCGATACGCCTGAGCGGATGAGCCTCGCCGAACCGCTGAAAGACTTCCTCAACCGGCATATCGGGTGAGAAGTGACCGGCTGAGGTTGCAAGCATCGGAGTACGGATCGAGCCCGGGCTGATCGAATTGACGCGTATTTTGTCAGGCGCGTGATCGAGGGCCATGGCACGGGTGAGGCTGTGAATCGCTCCTTTTGACGTGGCGTAGACAGCCACACCACGCTGACAGGCGCGTCCCTGCACTGAAGCAAGGTTGATAATCGACCCACCGCCACGTTTTCGCATTTCCGGGATGCCGTAGTGTGACAGGAGATAGATGCCGCCGACGTTCACCATCATGCAGCGCTCCCAGGTTTCAAGGTCAGTTTCGACCACCGTCCCAAAGGGATGGACCGCGGCGGCGTTCACGATGATGTCAAGGCCTCCGTACCGGCTCACCGCCTTGCCAATTACCCTCTGCACGTCTTCGGGACGAGTGACATCGCATAACTCAACTTCCAACGTGACCCCAGCGGTTTTCGCTGCGCGCGAGAGCTCCTGATTAGCGGCGGGGTCGATGCCGCAGCCGAGCACGCGCGCTCCGCCGGTTGCAAAGCGCATGGCAATCGCGCTGCCAATGCCGGTCGTGCCGGTCACGATGGCGATCTTGTTCTCGAATTCATTCATCGGGGTTCTGCTCCTTGTCACTGAATGGGAAGCTGGAAAATCAATCCACCGTTCTGCGTCTCAACCACCAGATCAGTCGGCAAGCTCGGGAATCGAGTACTTCAGGCCCTGCATCACACCACGCAATTCAGCGAGGCCCTTCAGCCGGCCAACCAGCGAATACCCGGGATTTACCTTCTTATAAATATCATCTGCGAGTAAATGCCCGTGATCAGGGCGCATGGGTATTTCATGGTCGGAGAGGCCTTCCGAACGGCGTCGAGCTTCTTCTGCCAGCAAGGCCTGCACAATGCCAACCATATCTGAACTGCCGGCCAGATGTTCGGCCTCATGGAACGAACCGTCCGCTTCGCGAGTCACCTGGCGCAGGTGAGCAAAGTAGATGCGGGGGGCGAACTCTCGAACCATGGCAAGCAGATCGTTGTCTGCTCTTGCGCCGTACGACCCCACGCAAAATGTCAGGCCGTTGGCAGTCAGGTCACAACCCGCGAGTATCGCCCGCACATCGTCCGCGGTAGAAACGACGCGTGGGAGTCCAAATAACGACCACGGCGGGTCGTCGGGATGAATCGCAAGGCGAAGTCCGAGTTGTTGTGCGACGGGTGCAACTTCTCGCAAAAACGCGATCAGGTTGGCGCACAAATCGCCGGGAGTAATGCCTTCGTACTCGGACAGCAAGGCGCGCAGGGTCTCGCGATTGTAGTTTCCTTCGGCGCCGGGCAGCCCTGCGATGATCGTGAGTTCAAGCTCCTCTTTACGCGTTTGTGACATCGCTTCAAAACGCCCCCTGGCTCGGGCAATCCGCTCATCCGGATAGTCGGCTTGGGCATGCTTTCGCTGGAGAATGAACATGTCGTACGCGGCGAAGTCGACTGAGTCGAAGCGCAAAGCGTAACCCGTGGTCGGCAGTTGCCATTTCAAATCGGTTCGAGTCCAGTCGACGACGGGCATGAAGTTGTAGCAGATGACCGGAATGCCAGCTTTTGCAACCGCGGCCAGAGAGTCTTTCCACGCATCGATGAATCTCCGGTAAGAGCCGGAGCGGAGCTTGATGGAATTGTGGATGGGAATGCTTTCCACGACTGACCAGGCAAAGCCCGCCGCTTCAATCTCAGCTTTGCGCTTAAGAACTTCTTGCAATGGCCAGGTTTCACCACGGTACAAGTGGTGCAAGGCGGAAACGATGCCGGTTGCACCCGCCTGCTTGACCTGATCAAGTGAAACCGGATCGTCCGGTCCAAACCACCGCCAGGTTTCCTTCATATCGCTATGCTCTTCCTAAAATTGGTTCTGTAGCTTTTCATACTCTATTTACTTTTGGGAAGGTACAATTGGTGCTTATCCTTTGCATAGCCAATTGGGGTGCGCCATGGACGAAGCAACTTCATTCGATCACATCGTCGCCATTCTGGGCATCGGCCCGGAGCAATACAAAGATTCACCTGCCCTAAAAGAGTGGGTGCGCCGTAACAAAGATGAGAAGTACGTGCCGACGGAACTGTTGAAGCACTGGGGCTTCGCAGAAGAAGAGGCAGCCTGAGCGACTTAGCGCCTTTTAGCTGAAGACGCCGTACGGCCGGATCGTCTACTGCTGCGAATAAGTTGCCCGCTTCACAAACTCTCCTCCGCCGGGCCGTCCGAGAAATTTGTCGGCCTCAACGATCACACGGCCGCGCGACAGAACTACCTCCGGCATTCCGGTGACTTGAATGCCTTCGAACATTGAATAATCCACTCGCATGTGGTGAGTTTTCGCGCTGATCGTGTGCTTGCGATCGGGATCAAAAATCACCAGATCAGCGTCGCTGCCCACGGCAACGGTACCCTTGCGAGGGTAAAGGCCGAAAAGCTTTGCCGGAGCGGTTGAAACCAGCTGCACAAAGCGGTTCACACTGAAGCGTCCCTGGGCCACTCCACCGGAATAAATCAAGCTCATGCGATGCTCGATCCCCGGCCCCCCGTTTGGGATTTTCGTGAAATCATCGCGTCCTAACTCCTTCTGTTCTTTGAAACAGAACGGGCAATGATCGGTCGAGACCACTTGCAACTGATCGAGCTTCAGCCCGCTCCACAGCTTTTCCTGATTCCACTTCTCACGCAGAGGAGGGGTAAAGACGTATTTCGCTCCCTCGAAACCCGGCACTTCGATGTTCTCGAGCGACAGATACAGGTATTGGGGACAGGTCTCCGCGTAAACCGGAAGGCCACGATCGCGTGCCTCACGGACTTTCTCGAGAGCATCATTGCAGCTCAAGTGCACGATATAGACTGGCGCCCCGGCCATCTCCGCCAGCGCGATGGCGCGTCCGGTGGCCTCGGCCTCAGCGGTGGTTGGGCGGGTCAACGCGTGATACTTGGGGGCTTTCTTTCCTTCCGCCAGCGCCTGCTGCACAAGAACGTCGATCGCACCGCCATTTTCCGCGTGCATGCAGACCAGCCCACCGTTTTTTGCGGTTGTACGGAGGGCTTTGAAAATACTGGCATCGTCGAGCATGAACACGCCGGGATAGGCCATGAACAACTTGAAGCTGGTTACTCCCTCGTGTACGAGCGCGTTCATCTCATGAAGCTGCGCGTCGGGCAAATCGGTGATGATGCAATGAAACGAATAATCACAGACTGCTTTGCCGGAAGCCTTTTGCATCCAGGTGTCGAAGGCATGCCGCAACGTCTGGCCCTTATATTGAATGGCAAAGTCAATCAGTGTCGTGGTACCACCGAATGCCGCCGCCCGGGTGCCCGTCTCGAAGTCGTCTGTACTGGTGGTTCCACCGAAGGGCATGTCGAGATGTGTATGCACGTCGATTCCCCCCGGCAGTACATATTTTCCCGCGGCATGGATGATTCGGCCGGCATTTTCGCGAGGAAGGCCCTGTCCGATTGCCACGATCTTTCCTCCAGTGATGGCGACGTCACTGGCGTAGGTGTCGGTTGCGGTGACCACTCGCCCGTTGGTGATAATTGTGTCAAAACCCATTCCCATCCCTCACGATCAGCGCTCGCATTTTATGCTAAACTGCCCCACTTTCGAGGGTTGATTTCGGAATGACGGAGACGCAATGAAGTTTGGCATCACTCTCAAGCCCGAGATGTCAGTGGAGCGCATCGTCGCGCTCACGCGCCAGGCCGAGGCCGCCGGATTTGAGTACGGCTGGATCTTCGATTCGCACATCTTGTGGCTCGAGCCCTATCCGTTGCTCACACTGATGGCCGCCAACACGAAGCGCATGCGTCTTGGGCCGTGCGTAACCAATCCAGCGGTCCGCGACATCACCGTGACGTCCAGTCTGTTCGCGACCTTAAACATTATTTCTGGAGGCCGCATGGACCTCGGCATTGGCCGGGGAGACAGCTCGCGGCGAGTGCTGGGCAAGAAGCCGGTCACAACGGCGTATTTAGAAGAATCCGTAAAGACCTTCCGCGAGCTTACGGCTGGTCGCGAGGTGGATTATGAAGGACAACCCACGAAAATTTCTTGGGCCACCGGCGCGCCGCCGGTTTGGATTGCGGGGTACGGACCCAAGGTTCTGGACTTGGCCGGCAGGATCGCCGATGGCGTTATTCTGCAATTCGCCGATCCAGATCTCATCGAGTGGTGCCTTGGCTTTGTAAAGAAAGGCGCTGAGGCCGCGGGCCGTGATCCGCGAAGTATTGAGGTCATGGCCGCCACTGCGGTCTGGGTTTCAGACGATCTGCAACTCGGGCGCAGCCGCGTGCGCTGGTTCCCTGCCCTGGTTTCAAACCATGTGATGGACCTGATCTCGCGTTACAAACCTGAAGAACTTCCTCCTGCGTTGACTTCTTATGTAAGCAATCGTGGCCAGTACGACTATTTGCAGCACTGCGAGGTGGACAGCAAGAATTCGAAGTTTGTTTCTGACGAAGTGGTGGATCGCTTCTGCCTCGTCGGCCCGGCCGAGACGCACCGGGAGAAACTCCGCAAACTCGCGAGCGTGGGAGTCACGCAGTTCAATGTGTATTTGATGTCGGGGGAAGAAGAGGACACGCTGGAAGCGTATAAGAAGGAAATCTTGCCGGTTTTTCGGAAATAGATCGTGAATTGTTGCTGATGTAATAGCGATGTCGCGCCAATTAGCGTGTCATACTTGGCTTATGTCAGCGGTGACCTTCGATGAATGGGTCGAAGCCGTATTCGACCGTCCTCTCCGCAAACCTCAGTGGTACTGGGACGACGACTTCGACGAGCAATGGGATGCTCTGGGACTCTCCGATTCAGTCGCGGTTGACTACATGACCCGCTTGTTCTTAGGCCCTGATCGTCTAGAGCGTTACTCACTGGAACAGGTCGCACAGGGCATATGGTTTCTAATTGGCGAATCATCACCGGGGCAGTTGGCGCATACCTTGCTGAAGTCTAACGTCCCGGTTCAGCACCGGATCGGCTGCGTGGATGCGATGGTGAACTTCTTTCGAGTCTTCGTTGCTCCAGCGGCACCGGGTGCGGCGGATGAGGGGAAAAATCCTTTCCACATCGCCTGTTACATGTGGTGGGACATCTTTCCAACATGCGGAGGTGATCCGAACCCTGGGCAAGCCAATCTGCACGACGCCTGTCTCAACGCGATGGCGGCCATACTCATAATCCCGTCTGAGTTGTGCCAATTGAGCGCGCTCCACGGACTGAATCACTGGCATCTTCATTACGCCGAAAAAGTTGAGTCAATCGTGGACGCGTTCCTCGAGCAAACGTCGGGACTGACATCACGTATGGTCGAGTATGCTGCTATGGCGCGTTCAGGGTGCGCCCAGTAGAGTAGCTGGCGAAAAAAGCGATTTCGCTCACGACGGTGTCCCCATCGCTCGTATCCTGGGTTCTCTCTGCAGTCTCATTAGCGCATAGTAAGTGCCGAACGCCACTGCAAATCCCACAAACCAAGAATAGTCATACAACGTCCGCAGCGAAGGCACAACCAA
This sequence comes from uncultured Acidobacteriota bacterium, assembly GCA_963759395.1. Taxonomy (GTDB): domain Bacteria; phylum Acidobacteriota; class Terriglobia; order Terriglobales; family Acidobacteriaceae; genus CAVWZH01. The sequence continues at coordinate 86,503 of CAVWZH010000018.1, forward strand.
TCCCACAAGAGCCGTTCCCGCCCCCGCCGCCAGCGCAGCTATCGCCAGCCAATTGAATCCACCAGAATACTCATACGCGCCGCCGCGCAGGTAGAGGTTATCGACCACGAGCACTCGCCGGCGAATTACGAAGTAGTCGCAAATCATGATCCCCGCAACCGGGCCCAGAAATGCAGCATAGCCCCCGAGCCAGCCGAAAATGAACGTGCCGTAGCTCGACAGCAGTTTCCAGGGCATCAGCGCGATTCCCATGAAGCAGGTGATCACGCCTCCGGTACGGAAGTTGATCTTGCGCGGCCACAAGTTGGAAAAGTCGTTGGCCGGCGAGACGACATTGGCGCCGATATTCACATTCAGCGTAGCCAGCAGAATCGCCACCAGCGAAATAACGACGGCCACCGGCGAATGGAAGCGGCTGAGCAGTCGCACCGGGTCCCAGATCGCCTGCCCGTAAATAACCACTGTGGCAGACGTCACCAGGATTCCGATCAGCGAATACAGCGTCATGGTCGTGGGTAGCGCTAGGGCTTGCCCAATCACCTGCTGCCTCTGGCTGCGGGCAAAGCGGGTAAAGTCGGGAATGTTGAGCGAAACCGTGGCCCAAAAGCCGACCGTGGCATTCAGCGCCGGAATCTGGAACTTCAGAAAATCGCCAAAATTGGCAAACTTCGACGGGGCCGACAACATGGGGCCAAAACCGCCCGCACTGCGGTAGGCCCACGCCAGCAGAAGAAATCCCACGGCTAGCAAAACCGGAGCGCTGATTCCCTGCAAGAACCGGATGTACTCGATCCCTTTAAGAATGACAGCAAGATTGATGAGCCAAAAAGCCAGAAAACAAATCGCGGTGCTGTGAGGAAAATGTGCCCAGCGGGGCGCCAGGGTTGCGATCAGACTGCTTACGGCCTCGCCTCCAATCCAGGTTTGAATGCCGAACCAGCCACAGGCCACCAACGCGCGCAAGACCGCCGCGACATTTGCTCCCAATACGCCGAACGACGCGCGCGCCAGCACCGGAAACGGCACGCCGTAGCGTGCGCCCGGCTGCGAGTTCAACAGCATGGGAATCAGCACGATGGTATTGCCCAGAAAAACCGTTGCCACCGCCTGTTTCCAGTTCATGCCTCCCTGGATCAGGCTCGCCGCCAGCATGTAGGTAAGGATGTTGACCGACATCGAAACCCACAGCGCCGCGTAGTTGTAGGTTCCCCAGGTGCGGCGATCGTCAGTCGTAGGCGCGAGGTCAGGATTGTAGAGAGGACTGGACTCAACTCTGGAACGCAGCAGCTCTTGGGGCGTGGGCATGGTTAATCAAGGGAGAGCGAAGCGAAATCTGCGGTCAGTCGGCGGCCACGGCCTGTCCAGTTTGCGCCGTGAGCGGGCCGTAGGTCTCGGGGCGACGGTCGCGGAAAAACTGCCAGGTCTTCCGCACTTCCTGAATCATCTCCAGATCCAAGTCCGCGACCACGATTTCGTCTTTATCCCGGCTGGCTTGCGCGATGATTTTGCCGCGCGGATTGCAGAAGTAACTCTTGCCGTAAAACTCGCCGATGCTCCACGGCTTTTCCGTACCCACGCGATTAATCGCGCCCACGAAATACCCATTCGCAACCGCATGCGCTGGCTGTTCCAGTTCCCATAAATATTCGGAAAGTCCCGCAACGGTGGCGGAAGGATTAAAGACGATTTCCGCCCCATTTAGCCCCAGAATGCGCGCGCCTTCGGGAAAATGGCGGTCGTAGCAGATATAGACGCCAACCTGGGCATATTTCGTTTTGAAAACGGGATAGCCAAGATCGCCCGGCGTGAAATAGAACTTTTCCCAGAACCCGGGATGCACGTGGGGAATATGGTGCTTACGGTATTTTCCCAGGTAGCTACCGTCAGCATCGATCACCGCGGCGGTGTTGAAATACAAACCGGGCATCTGCTCCTCGTAAACCGGTACTACGATCACCATGCGATGCTTCGCGGCAATTTTCTGCATCAGCTTGATCGTGGGCCCTTCGGGAACCCGCTCCGTAAGCTCGTACCAGCGAATGTTCTGTTCGGCGCAGAAATACGGCCCGTAAAACAGTTCTTGCAGGCAAAGTATCTTCACCTTTTTTCGCGCCGCCTGCTCGATCAGCTTGAGGTGCTTGTCGACCATGGCTTTCTTGATTTCGGGCAACGAGTGGTTGCCGTTCAACACATTCCCTGCTTGAATCAGGCCACAACGCACCATTCGGGACATGGAAACACCTCCGCGAGCCGCAAATATAGCAGACCTGAGGACTGTTTTTCGCGAATGGGAGTGTCGGGGCAGCATGACGGAATTCGCGACAGACGCTCGAAGCGACTGTTTTTTTCTCCCCGTTATTCTTGCGCTCGCTGCACCAAAAAGGGGGGATAATCTGATTAGGAAGCTGTCTCCGGGAGGGGTGCCCGTGAAAGCCCCATCCTACAAAACGATCGGCCTCGGTTTTGCAGCCTTGGTCTGCCTGGCATGGGCAATTCTGTCAGTTGCGCAGGAGATCAAGAATTCTCCGGAAATTCCTGACAAATTTCAATGGGACATGCAAACCGCAGCGCGGCTGCGGCCGACGCTGGTCTCTCAGAGCGTCGCAGCCTCCGGCCGGTACACCACCGGGCGCTCCGTCTTCAAAAAGCTGGTGGATAAAGTCCCGCCACGGGGTAATGTGAAACTCTCCTGGGAGTTGCGCATCACGAACGATGATTTCCTCAACGCTTTTGCGTCACCTGATGGAACGATTTACGTGGATCGAGGGCTCGCTCAGCTCGCGGGCACAAGCGCCGGGCTCTGGGCAGGCTGGAGCGCGCTTACATTGCCGCGCGAAACGAATTCGAACGCCTATGGCCGGAATGGTATGCCTCTCCCGGTGGCAATCCGCCGATTGTCGTTTTCGCCGGAGAGCCGAGAGCAAAAAAGACGGGATCCAAAGAATGGGAGATCCGGGTCCCTATGCGCTGCCAAAATCTCGCGGGGGCAGTGGAAGTAGTATTGGTGACCCACTCGGGCCTTGACCAGATGACAGTCAGTGACCGCCAACTTCAGGTATCGAGCGAGGAACTCCGGCAGCTCACCGGTTGCACTTCACTTAAAACGCTTATCACCTTTACCCTGGTAGACGACGCCCAATTGAAGAAGCACGGCGATCTTGGTGACGTCTACGTTCTTGATGATTCCGGCTACGTGCTATCTCGCGCCGAAATTTCCAAGGCTGGACGCTAGCCCTCCAAGAGCTATTCGGACTTCCCGCCAGCAGCAGGAACCCATACGCTATCTGCCGTACGCAGCTCAGCACCTGGCACTTCCGTAAGAACCTTCACAGTTTGCAATCCCGCTTTCTTTCTTGGGATAGCTCCGAATGTCAACAAATACTGGTTATCGAGCAGTTTTTGCAGGTCATTCAGGTATGGCTGGTAGCTTACGGGATCTCCCAGGCCCAGGTAGTAAGATTCCCCACCGGTGTCGTCGGAGAGCTTCGATAAGCTGGCTTGCCCAATATTGGCCTGCCAAAAACTGCTACGGATGTGTCCCGTTCCAAGGACGTACATCGAATAAACCGGAACGCCCGCCCGCTGTGCAGCATCACTGGCTGACTGAACATCCGGGCTGATAGGTTCCAAACCGCGGGGCCCACCAAACCCCCTTCCCATTCCGTATACGTTTCGGTAGCGGTCGATACCATCGCTGATCATCAGGACGGCACGCCGGTTGCTATGGCCCGACCAGCGTTTCATGAGATCGACGAGTGAGAGATAGGGGCTCGAAATGACCCCAAATCCCCTGGTCAGCCGCAAAGAGTTGGCCACCAGCGCGTGGTCGGTGGTGAAATCCTGGACTAGCGTAAAGGTCGCGTTGCTCATGTAGCCCACGGCCAGACTAGTGGTAGCGGGCTGTGCGTTGACCCACGTCTTGAGATCGTTCATCTTTGAGCCAAAGCTTGAGGTGTCGGCCGCGTCATCAATCAGGATGAACATATCGAGTGCAGCGTTGTCGCCCTTTGCAGCCGTCCATTGCAGCACCTTCAAGCGCTGCTTGCCCTGGCGAACCATCACATCTTCCTGGCTGATCACAGGAGCGGGTTTGTCCTTAGCTCCCTCAACCGTGACCACCATGCGTACCGGCACAGTGGGCGCTGAAGGTTCTGCCGCTTGCAGCGGGAAATGGAAGGCAACCATTGCCGCCACAACCAGTGCGTAGACGACGTAGCGCCAAATTTTCATACATGCACCTCTGGCTGGAATTTGGGGAGACATGGTAACAGGAGAAGTGCCATTTTGCAGCTTTGTTTTCATTCCTGGAGACCTGGAGGGGCCGATTGCGCCCTCGACGCGGTGCGCCCTGCGGCGCCGTGGCATTCGACAAAGTTCCCGTATAATCGAAATAATTCGCCGTGTCCACCCGCCTAGCCCAAATCGTGGCCGCCTCGCGCCGCCGGGTCTTTGAAGCCCGGCAAACGGCCGATCTGAGCCAACTTGAAAAACGAGCAGAAGACCACTTGCCGCGTGGCTTTCGGCGGGCATTGGAAGCTGGATACAGCCATGGTGTGGCCATCATCGCCGAACTGAAAAAGGCCTCGCCGTCACGCGGACTGATTCGCTCCGACTTCGACCCAGGGCTTCTCGCACGTGAGTTGGAGGATGCGGGCGCAGCCGCGCTATCGGTATTGACTGACGAAGAATTCTTCCAGGGATCGCTCAACAATCTGAGGAAGGCCTCGGCGGCGACAAACTTGCCGTGCCTTCGCAAAGATTTCATAGTCGATGAATTTCAGTTGCTGGAAGCGCGGGCGAATCGCGCCGATGCGGTCCTGCTTATCGTGGCCGGGCTCTCCCAAGAGGAACTCGTTGGTCTGACTATGCAGAGTCGCAACTACGAGCTTGATGTGCTTTGCGAAGTCCACGACCAAGAAGAACTGCGGCGTGCCCTGGATGCGGGATGCAACCTGATCGGAGTGAACAACCGCGACTTACGGACGTTCAAAGTTGATTTGGAAACTGCATTCAGGCTGGCTGAGTCGATTCCAAAAAACGTCGTCGCGGTTGCGGAAAGCGGCATCAATACCGGAGCAGACATCGCCCGTTTGCGCGCCGCCGGTTACCAGGCGTTTCTGGTGGGCGAATCACTGATGCAGGCTGAGTCGCCAGGCGAGGCGCTGCGGAAACTGCTGGTGGAATCGCAAGTCCCAGCAGCGAAGTAGAATTTCGCAGCGATTGAGAACTGAGAACCAAGAACTGACGACTGGCTTTCTCTTCCCCTTGCACTACCATGACCTGGATCAAGATTTGCGGCATTACGAACCTGGAGGACGCGCTCATCGCGGTTGAGGCCGGCGCGGATGCGTTGGGGTTTGTGTTCTATGAGAAGAGTCCGAGAAACATCGATCCGGATACAGCCCGCGAAATTGTCCGTCAACTGCCTGGCAATATCGAAAGGGTTGGGATTTTTGTGGACAAACCAACCCTGGAGGTCCGACGGTTTGTTGAGGGAATCCGGTTGACTGCTGTGCAACTGTACAACGAGGAATGTGCGAAGAGCCTCGCGAGTAATTGGGCAGCGGAACACGCCCCTGATCAGCCGCCCAAAATCATAATGGTAATTCCGGGAGACCAGTTTGCCGCGTCCGGAGGGGTTCATCTAATCAATGGCGCGTCTTGGTCCATCTCAAAGAGTTGCAAAGACATTCTGTTTGCGTTACTCGTTGACTCCAGTTCGGACTCGCAGCTAGGCGGCACGGGCCGACCGTTCGATTGGACCCGAGTGAGAGGGATGATTCAAGGTGTGAGCGCAATTTGTCGCACTGTTGTCGCGGGTGGCCTCACACCTTCAAACGTAGGAGTGGCAATAACCGTCCTCGGTCACCCTTGGGGAGTAGACGTCTCCTCCGGGGTTGAAGCGCACCCCGGGAAGAAAGATCCCGCAAAAGTTCGTGCATTTATCACTGCCGTGCGAAGCACGGAGGGAAATCACTGAATATGGCTACGGCAAGAGTGCAGCCAAAACGGAGAAATACTAGATCCTTCGACTCCGTCGCTGGTTCGCGTCGCGAACCAACTTCTTCGCTCAGGGTGACAAGCGGAATCGGGAGATTTGGGCCTTACGGCGGTCGTTACGTTCCCGAAACGCTGATGGCCGCACTCGAGGAACTGGAGCGAGAATACGAGAAAGCCAAGCGCGACAAAAAGTTTCAAAGACGACTCGATGAACTTTTGCGTACGTACGCTGGACGGCCCACGCCGTTATTCTTCGCGCGGCGTCTGACCGAAAAACTGCGCGGCGCGAGAATCTATCTGAAGCGCGAAGACCTTCTCCACACGGGCGCGCACAAGATCAACAATTGCCTCGGCCAAGCGTTGCTCGTGGAGCGTATGGGCAAGCGTCGCGTGATTGCTGAAACCGGAGCTGGCCAGCATGGGGTGGCGACCGCCACGGTTTGCGCCCTGCTCGGCTTTGAGTGCGTTGTCTACATGGGCACCGAGGACATGCGCCGCCAGGAGCTGAACGTCTTCCGCATGCGTCTGCTCGGGGCGGAAGTGAGGGGCGTGGATTCCGGCTCGCGCACGCTCAAAGATGCAATCAATGAAGCGATGCGTGACTGGGTGACGAACGTCCGCACTACGCACTATTTGTTGGGCAGCGTGTTGGGCGCGCATCCCTATCCCACCATGGTGCGGGATTTTCATAAGGTCATCGGCCGCGAAGCCCGCGCACAGATACTCAACACCGAAGGCAAACTGCCGGCAGCGATTATCGCCTGCGTTGGCGGCGGATCGAATTCGATTGGCATTTTCTACGACTTCATCAAAGACAGGCGAGTCAAGCTTATCGGTGTAGAAGCTGGCGGGCGCGGTGAGCGGCTCGGTGATCATGCGGCGCGTTTCCGCGGCGGTTCTCCAGGCGTGTTGCAGGGGACATATTCTTACGTGCTGCAGGATGCCGCTGGCCAGATCGCAACCACACACTCTGTGTCCGCCGGCTTGGACTACCCTTCGATTGGACCAGAACATGCCTGGCTTAAGGAATCCGGCCGCGCTGAGTACCTTCCCGCTTCCGATGCGGAGGCGCTGGAGGCGACCACGGTGTTAGCGCGGACAGAAGGAATTATTCCCGCGCTGGAATCAGCGCATGCGGTGGCGGAAGTGATCAAGCGTGCGCCCAAGATGAAGAGATCCGACGTGGTAATTGTGAACGTCTCCGGACGTGGTGATAAGGATGTCGGAATTTTGAGAGAAAACCTCAGATTGGATTGAGCCATTGAATCACTGATCCATTGATTCAATGATTCGATTCTCGAAACCCATGCCGATCGCGTTCCCCAACAAGCCCTCCCTCATCGCCTACATCACCTGCGGCGATCCCGACCTGGCCACCACGCGTGAGATCGCCCTCGCCGCCATCGAGGCTGGCGCGGATGTGATCGAACTCGGCGTGCCCTTCAGCGATCCGCTGGCTGATGGGCCCGTGATCCAGCGCGCCAGCGAGCGGGCATTGCGCCAGGGCACGACCCTTGCGGACGTTCTCGAGCTGGCCGGGGAAGTCCGGAAAAGCTCTCAAGCAGGCCTGATCGTCTTCTCGTATCTCAACCCAGTTCTGCGAATGGGAATCGCCAAATTCGCAGCCCTCGCGCAGAATGCGGGTCTGGACGGCGCTTTGATCACCGACCTGCCTGTGGAAGAAGCCGGTGAATATTTGCGCGAGATGCGCCAAAGAAATTTAGCGACGGTGTTTCTCGCCGCGCCCACCAGCCCTGACGAACGGCTGCGGCAAATCTGTAAAGTGTCGAGCGGATTCGTCTATGCAGTCTCCCGCACGGGCGTAACCGGTGCCCAGCAACAATTGACCGACGATGCGCAGAAGCTGACTCGCCGTTTGCGCCGCCATACGAAACTGCCGATTGCGGTCGGGTTCGGAATCTCCACTGCTGAGCAGTTTGCTGCGGTTGGTGAATTTGCCGAGGCCGCGGTGGTGGGGAGTGCGATTGTCGAAACCATCGAGCGCAATCCCGGCAAGGAAGCGGAATCTGTGGCAAAATTTATAAAGCAGCTGTCAGCCGTCAGTCGTCAGTCTTCAGCACACAAGGGATGATTTGAAGTCGATTCTTGATGGATTCTCCAAGAATCTAGCTGGGTTGACTCTTGGCTGACCACTGAGAGCTGATGGCTGAGCGCTCAAGGCTCCATGGATATTTCCGACTGGCGCAAGCAAATCGATGAGATCGACCGCAAACTGGTACAGTTGCTCAGCCAGCGGGCGCAGGCTGCGCACGAAATCGGAAAGCTCAAGCGTGTGGCCGCGATGCCGATTTACGAGCCAGACCGCGAGCAGTCGGTGTTCAGCAATGTGCGGAAAGTCAATCTGGGCCCCTTGCCGGACCGCGACTTGGTGCGCATCTTCGAGCGCATTATGGACATTATGCGTGATATCCAGCGGGAAGAAATTGCGCCGCAGGCGTCGTCCGCCGGAGCGAGTGACACAGAGTTAGATACGGACGTAAATGATTGAAGCGGTCGTTGGTTTTTGGTCGTTACTCGTAAGCCGGCGCAGGATCGGCTTTAAATCAGGCCACCGACCAAAGACCAAGGACCAACGACTACCATGATCGTTGCCATGCAGGAATCCGCGACCGAAGAACAGATCCAAGGGGTCGTGGAACACCTTATCCGGATGGGATTTTCTGTGCACCGCACCACCGGTGAACGCCAGACGGTGCTGGCGGCAGTAGGCGCTCGTGTGGATTTCGACACGCGGAATCTGGAAGTTCTCAACGGAGTCCAGGAAGTCCACCGCATCAGCGCGCCTTACAAGCTGGCCGGACGCAGTTTTCGTCCACAGGGAACCGTCATCGACTTGAGCAACGGCGTGAAAGTGGGCGGGGAGCAAGTCGTCGTTATGGCCGGTCCTTGTTCAGTGGAATCACGCGAACAACTTTTTAGTGCCGCGGAACAGGTATCGAAGGCTGGCGCGCGTGTGCTGCGCGGGGGCGCGTTCAAGCCGCGATCGTCCCCGTACTCCTTCCAGGGTTTAGGGCTCGAAGGCTTGAAACTCCTGCGCGAGGCCGGCGACCGCTTCAATCTGAGCGTCATCAGCGAGGTCATGGAAATCTCCCAAATCGCAATGATGGTGCCCTATGTGGACATTCTGCAGGTGGGCGCGCGCAACATGCAGAATTTCAATCTGCTACGCGAACTGGGCAAGACAAAGAAACCGGTCTTGCTGAAGCGTGGCATCGCGGCCACGCTGGAAGAGTTGCTGCTCTCCGCCGAATACATCATGGCAGGCGGCAACTACGACGTGATTCTATGTGAACGCGGCATCCGCACGTTTGAAACTTACACGCGGAACACGCTCGACATTTCAGCGATACCTATCATCCAGAAGCTGTCGCACTTGCCCATGGCCTCCGATCCGTCTCACGGCACAGGATTGCGCGACAAAGTGCCGCCGATGGCGAGGGCTTCCGTCGCCGCCGGCGCCGACGTACTTCTGATTGAAGTGCACCCTGACCCGGATCGGGCCCTGTCGGATGGCGCGCAATCGCTCTTTCCCGATCAATTTGCCAAGTTGATGGATGAATTGCGCATGATTGCCCCTGCGGTGGGACGCAAAATTGCTTAGTAACTGCCCCACTGAGTGACTGGCTCAATCTCTTAGTGGGTTCGGTGGCCCAATCTCCCAATGACTCAATTCCTCAATGATTAAGTCCATCGCCATCATCGGTACCGGCCTGATCGGTGGTTCGTTCGGCTTGGCGTTGAAGAAGCGGGGCTTTCGGGGACGCATCGTCGGCTGCGATCGCGCACTTATCCTCGAGAGAGCCCACAAGAAAGGCGCCATCGATGCCGGCTTCACGAATCCCGGCGACGCGGTGCGCGGCAGCGCTGTGGTTCTGCTTGCTACGCCCGTTGGCGCCATCATCGAATTGATCGGCCAACTTGGACCGGCACTTCCTCCTCGAACCTTCCTCACCGATGTGGGCAGCACCAAGGCCGAAGTGATGGCTCAAGCAACCCGAGTTTTCGGGAAAGAAACAAATCGGCGATTCCTTGCCGGTCACCCGATGGCGGGCAAAGAGCAGGCCGGGGTCGAGTACGCGGACCCCGATCTATTTCAGGATGCCGCATGGTTTGTCACTCCATCGCCACGCCAGAAGATTCTAGAGGGGCAGAGCGGAGAATTTCTCGGCTGGGTGGAGAAAATCGGCGCGCGAATCGTTGGCATCGATGCAGTGGCACATGACGAGTTGTGCGCCTGGATCAGCCATCTGCCGCAGATGATCTCGACCGCTTTGGCCGCGACTCTGGTCGAAGAGTTCGGCGACGACGCGCCGCTGCTGGAGGCCGGCGGCCGTGCCTTGCGGGAAATGACGCGCATCTCCGGCAGTCCTTATTCCATGTGGCGCGATATCGCCCTCACCAACAAGAAGAACATCCAGCAGGCATTGCTGAAATTGGAACAACAACTCGCCCACATCCGTGAGAACTTGGACACGCGAGAGCTGGCGATGGAGTTCGAGCGCGCCCATCATCTAAAGAAAATCTCCCCCCGAAGACCGCCAAGCGCTCCGAAAGCGGGGCCGTGAAACTCTCCAAGTCCCCGTGTAGCCTCGGCTGCTTTCATTTAGAATCTCTGGCGTATGAACAAGGTCGTAGCCAGCGCAGACGAAGCGATTCAGGACGTTTTCGATGGCGCCACGGTCATGGTGGGCGGATTCGGGCTGTGCGGAATTCCGGAGAATCTTATCCGGGCGCTGGTCCGCAAGGGCGTGACGAATCTCACGACCATCAGCAATAACGTCGGGGTAGACGGACTCGGCATGGGTTTGTTATTGGCTGCCGGCCAAATCCGCCGCCACATTGGCACTTACGTCGGCGAAAACAAGCTGCTGGAACAGATGGTCCTGGAAGGCCGGATCGATTTGCAGCTCGTGCCCCAGGGTACTTTTTCCGAACGTATTCGTGCCGGCGGCGCGGGCATTCCGGCGTTCTACACGCCGACGGGAGTGGGTACGGTGGTGGGTGAGAACAAAGAAACTCGTGAATTCGATGGACGCCTTTACCTCATGGAACACGCCCTGAAAGCCGATTTCGCTTTTGTTAAAGCCTGGAAGGGCGATAAATGGGGGAATCTGATGTATCGCAAGACAGCCCGCAATTTTAATCCCATGATGGCGACGGCGGCGAAAATCACAATTGCTGAGGTGGAACACCTCGAAGAAGTCGGACAATTGGCGCCGGACTCCATTCACACGCCGAGTGTCTACGTGAAACGAATTTTCCAGGGCGAACGGTTTGAAAAGCGAATTGAGAGAAGAACCGTAACAAAAGTGGCCAGTGGTTAGCGACTAGCGATAGTCAGTTAGATGATTCTACTAACCACTAGCCACTGACCACTAGTCGCTAATAATGAGCAAAGATACTGACAAGCGCGAGCGCATCGTAAAGCGCATTGCCCGCGAATTGCGCGATGGCTTTTACGTCAATCTTGGCATCGGCATGCCGACTCTGGTGGCGAACCACGTTCCCGCCGGATTGGATGTAATCCTGCAAAGCGAGAACGGCATGCTGGGCATCGGGCCTTACCCAATCGAGGGTCAGGAAGACGCAGACCTGATCAATGCGGGAAAAGAGACCGTTAGCGAGATGGCGGGCACTGCCTATTTCTCAAGCGCCGATTCTTTCGCCATGATTCGCGGCGGCCACATCGATCTCAGTGTGCTCGGAGCCATGGAAGTGGACGAGGAAGGCAGCCTTGCCAACTGGATGATTCCCGGCAAAATGGTCAAGGGGATGGGTGGTGCCATGGATCTGGTGGCAGGGGCGCGCCGGGTGATCGTGGCCATGGAGCACACAACCAAAGACAACCAGCCCAAGATCCTGAAAAAGTGCACGCTACCGCTGACCGGCGTCAAAGTCGTACATACCATCGTTACAGAGATGGCGGTGATTCACGTGTCGCCGACAGGCTTGGTTCTTGAAGAACTCGGTCCTCGCCTGAGCGCAGAAGATGTGCAGCGTGTAACCGAGCCCAGACTCATCCTTAGCGCTAACCTCAGAACCATGGAAGTCTGAGGGGCGCTCGTCAATCTCTCTACTAGTGCCCCGAGATCGTTCCTAATTCCGTGACCTTGCCGGAGTCCAGGCTGTAGACCGCTTCGAAGACTGTCAGCTTGCCATCATGCAGAAAGTGCTCCAGCACAGGGCTGCTGGCAATTACATCTTTGGCGCTCAGTTGAACGTTCTCCAGAATGGCTGCCTGCAGCAGGTCATCCCCTTTGGCTTGCGTCTTCGCTTTCGAGACTGCCGGCGAAATCTTGTCCACAATGGCCTGCAGATTTGCCGTCGGCATCTTGTCACCAGAACAAGCAGCGGAGACTGCACCGCACTTTTCGTGTCCCAGTACTACCAGAACGCTGGATCCCAGGTGTTCAACTGCATATTCGATGCTTCCCACGCCAATTGCATCCGCGATATTTCCCGCCGCCCGGACGACAAAAAGCTCGCCCAGGCTCTTGTCGAACAGAATTTCTGGAGAAACCCGGCTGTCGGAGCAAGCCAGCACCACCACTTTGGGTTGCTGGCCCTTCGCCAGGCTCTGGCGAAGAGGGATAATGTCGACGGTCTTCGTCTTGCCATCTACGAATCGCTTGTTTCCTTCCATCAGATCCGCCCAAATGGCTTCAGCAGAAGCCCCTTTAGCCGTCATTGCGGCATGGTCGTGCGTCGGCGCCATGGCCGGCTGCTGGGCAAGGCCAACACCTAGAAGTTGGCTCACCAAGAGCAGGGCGAGTAACATTTTTTTCATCAGATTCTTCTCCTTCGCAGAGTTGATGTAACCCAGGCCTGGTTTGAGCAACTACTCACTGCCGCCGCTCTTCAATCTTGCCGCTTCAAACTCGTCGCCCTTTTCCCAGCCGATGAGCTTAGGCTGAGTAGCAGCCTCCCAGCCCAGGGCAAATCCGAAGCGTGCCATTGCAGCATCGCCGGTGAAATCCATGTCAGCATGATATTCATCACTGGGCTGGTGATAGTGCTTCGCGGTGTACTCATCGGCCTGCTGGATTCCCCAAGCAGCGTCGTGGCCTTTGTACTTTACACCTTCATTGATCGAGAAGGACGGAATTCCCACGCGGGCCAGACTGAAATGATCCGATCGATAATAATGCCCAGCTTCTGGGCGGCTGTCCGGACGGATTTTAAGCCGAAATTCTTCCGCCAGTGCCTGAACTTTGGGATAAAACGTAGTCCGCTCCGCGCCTGAAACCTGCACCTCTTCGGGCGCGCCGAGCGGCGGCACATCGTCGTAATTCAGGTCAAGACTGATCTTCTCCGCTGGCACAGGAGGATGTTTGCCGAGATACTCGGAGCCTAACAATCCCTGCTCTTCGGCCGTCACCGAGGCAAATAGAATAGAGCGCTTGGGCTTAACCGCCGCCAGCGAATAGGCGCGCGCCAGTTCCAGCAGAATTCCACATCCTGTCGCATTGTCGTTGGCACCGTTGTAGATGTTGTCGCCGGGCATGTCGGGGCGAATACCCAAATGGTCGTAATGCGCTGTATACATCACCGCTTCGCTCTTCAACTTCGCATCAGATCCCGGCAGTATGGCAATTACGTTGTTCGATTCAAATGGCCGAACTTTGCTGACAATATGTGCTTTCACCTTCACTGGCAGCGCCACGGGACGAAAATCCCGCGACCCAGCATCCGCGATCATCTTGTTTAAGTCCATTCCCGCTCCGGCAGTCAGATCACGGGCCACGTCGAAATGAATCCACGACGCCATAGTCAGTTTGCGGAGTTCCGTCGAGCTTCAGGTAGGCCTTCTCTCCCGAGTTCGAGTTGCGCACCACTTCCCAGGGATAGCTTGCCATCTCAGTCTTGTGAATCAGCATCGCCCCTACAGCGCCTTTGCGCGCAGCTTCTTCGAACTTGTAGGTCCAGCGGCCGTAGTAGGTCAGTGCCCGGCCATTAAAGAACTTGGGATCGTCGGAGGGCGGTTCGTTCACCAGCATTAGCAATACTTTGCCCTTTACATCCATGCCTTTGTAATCGTCCCAGCTGTATTCGGGTGCCTCGATCCCATATCCCACAAATACGATGTCAGCATCGATGTCTGAGACGGGCTGCTGGCTCTCGTTGTATCCAACGTAATCGGTCAGAAATTTCAGTTCCCGGCTTTCGCCTTTGGCCGGGACCAGAGCAAACGTCGTTTCGGAAGTGGTCGTCACTCCAACCATCGGAACCTTTTGCATGTATGTGCCGTTATCGCCGGCGGGCTTCAACCCGAACAAGGAAAATTGGGTGGCGATGTACTCCGCCGCGATGTCGCCGCCGCGTTGGCCGGTTCCCCGCCCTTCGAGCAAATCGTGGGACAAGAAACGTACATGCGCGCGGATGCGCTCCGGATCAATCTTCTGCAGCGCCGCAATCGCCGACCCGGAAAGCCGAACGGGCGTGGGCGGTTCTCCGCGCCGGGACGCAGCAACCGCGCATATTGCTCCAACCATCAGGATCAACCACACAACCGTGCTGTTTCGCATGCCGCGAAGCTCCGTGAAAGGTTACGTGACAACGAGAATTTTCTATTGTACGGGAAACAGCCGAAGCAGCAGGAAAGGAGGCGGCAAGCCAGGCCTACACCGACTCATGAACGTCAACAGTGGCTTCAGAACGTCGCCCGCAGACCGCGGGCTAATTCTTGGACCCTCAACCCGCACGGAAATCCGGCACCTGTTCGCCCGGGCGGAAAACCGGCTTGCTGCCTTCATTCGCGAGCTGCGCGATTCGCTGATTTATTTCTTCGATCTCTTTCTTTACCCAGCCGACACTGGAAATCTCGATCTCCCCATCCTGGCCAATCCAGAAAATGGTCGGCACGCTAGTTAGCCCGTAAGCGTTCGAGACCGGGTACCTATGTGTGTCGTCCAGGAGTACGGGAAACGTTACACCAAATTCTTTGAGGAACTGGCCAGTGTCTCGCTTTTCATTTTGCGAAATTCCAACGATAGTTACACGGCCGTTTCCATTTGCTTTGTAGATTCGTTCAAGGAAAGGAAACGCATATTGGCACACCGGGCAAGAAATTTTGAAGAAGGCGACAACCACCGGACCGCGCGTCAACGCCTCGCGCAGGGAGAACTGCCCCCCATCAATGGTGGGCAGAGTAAAGTCCGGTGCTCGAGTTCCCTGTGGGCAAAGCGGGCATCGAATATCCTCCGAAAAAAAGGGTGAAACAGTTTCCCCCTTTACTCCTCTATTTTAGATGACCCTTGCGGCCCGCAGGATTTTCCTGGCCAACCCAGTAAGCGGTAATTTTGCAATTTGCTCTCTGCGGAACCGCCGCCCGTCCACGGTTCCCGCCGTGGACGATCGCTGCACCTGCACAACGAAGTCAGTGTCCGTAATCGAGTGCCGCAGCATGAACCAGGCATTGCTTCCGTGGTTCTCCACAGAAGCCTCAGGCAATTCCCACAATCCCGGCATCATCGATGCCTGTTTGGGCCGTTGCACCAAAAAGACCGCACCATTGCTGCGATTAAACGTATAGGCGATCTCGCGTTTTTTCTGGGGCTTTGGGTTCGCCGCCTTCTCGAGTTCCCCGCGCGAAACGCAAAACTCAAAAACTGGGCACACTTCACACTTAGGCCGTCGCGGAGTGCAAATTGTGGCGCCGAGCTCCATCATGGCCTGGTTAAAATCGCCCGGCCTCTTTTTGCTTAGAAGGCCTTCGGCCGCCTGCCACCTCTTTTCCCCCAGCATCTCACCCCCAAAGAGGCGGGCAAGTACCCGCTCAACATTCCCGTCCACCACGGCGACCGCTTCCCCAAACGCGATGCTTGCAATCGCCGCGGCGGTGTAGCGGCCAATACCATCTAAGCTGCGTAATTCTTTGGAACTCGCAGGAAATTCCCCCCCATGGTCAGAGATAATCGACCTGGCGGCGCGATGCAGCATTCGCGCACGCCGGTAATAGCCAAGCCCGCTCCAGGCAGCCAGCACCGAAGACTCTCTCGCTTTCGCCAGCGCTCGTACCGTCGGAAAGCGCTGCGTGAACTTACGGTAGTGCTCCAGCACTGCAGCCACCCGAGTTTGCTGCAACATGATTTCTGAAACCCAGACATGGTAGGGATCACGGTCCCGCCGCCAGGGCAAGTCTCGCCCGTTGCGATCGTACCAACCCAGCAGACGCCTTTGAAAAAGGCGCTTCTCGAGGACCGTTTGAAGCGGCAAATCTGCGCCTTTTTTCCGCTTGGGCATGAAGACCACCAGTCTACCTCCGAGGTTGTAGTCTGCGGTGCCTCCCTGTTGACCCCGGGCACCCGGCAGGAAATAATATGCGGGCCTGGCACCCGCAAACCGCGCGTGTCGCTATTCACGTACCACTGGAAGGACGCATATGACCGACTTCGACCGCAAGGTAGAAGAAGCCTCTGCACGCCTCAACAAATCCGTGACCGAGGTCACAGAGCGTCTGGAGAAGGAAACGTCGGAACTCATCGCTTATCTGAACACAGAGGTGGTTCCGGCGGCGCGACAGCATTCCACAAAAGCCCTGCGGGTCGCGGCCGAGAAAATGGCGCAACTGGCCGACTACCTCGAAGCACATCAGCAGCCCAAGTGACAACGGCCTCCAGGTTCTTCTGGTTCTCGGCGCTGGCTCTGTTCTTGTTTTTGTTCGTCAGTTGTGGCGAAAAGAAACAGGCGAGGGTGATACCGCCTCCTCCCCCGACGATCACGGCGACCCAGGCTCCCTTACCTTCGGCTCCGACTGGAACATATCACGAGGGAACTGCAACGGCATCCGAGGCGCGAACGCAAGGAAGCCGGAGTCAGGATCGGGATTTGATCTCGGTTTCTCCCGACGCCAGGCCCTTGTTTATCGAAACCGGCATGGCTAGTTGGTATGGCGCCCCATATCACAATCGCCGCGGGTCGAATGGCGAAATCTACAATATGAACGCCATGACAGCGGCGCACCTCACTCTGCCCCTGGGTTCGATCGTGCGAGTGACGAATGTGAAGACCGGACACTCGGCGCTGGTGCGCATCACGGATCGGGGACCGTTTGTCGAAGGTCGAGTGCTTGATCTCTCATACGCAGCCGCACAGAAAGTGGACGTTTGGCGGCCGGGAGTCGCCCGAGTTCGCCTCGAAGTGTTGCAGACCCCGGTGCCGCTCGCGCAGGGCGGTCGTTGGGCCGTGCAGATCGGCGGCTTTGGAGAAGCCGATAAAGCGCATGATCTGGCCGACCACTTATCGCGGCGTTATCAAACAGCCAAGGTGGTGTGTTTCAGCAGTCCGGTCGGCGAGTGGTGGGTGAGAATCCGTGTGCGGGATGATGATCGCGAGCGCGCCGAAGAGGTTGCCCGCGAGACGCAGACTCAGCAGGGTTCTATTTTCCTGGTAAGGCTCGATTGAACTTTGCAGGCCTCAGTTTACCCCTTTCTCCGCAGCTTCCTTATAAGTCCCGAACTTCTTGGCTACAGGCTTTAACGTCGGATAAAACTGCACGAAACTGTGCTCGACTGCAGCGTGGTCTTCGTGACATTGCCAGCAAGCGGCCTTAGGGTTTGCAGTTGCAGTCTTGCCGCTCTCGTCA
Organism: uncultured Acidobacteriota bacterium; assembly: GCA_963759395.1. GTDB lineage: Bacteria > Acidobacteriota > Terriglobia > Terriglobales > Acidobacteriaceae > CAVWZH01. The sequence continues at coordinate 104,108 of CAVWZH010000018.1, forward strand.
AAATTGAAATAGGCCCATTTCTCGGGGAAACGCGCTTCGTCCTTTACCTCGACGCCAATGCCCATGAGGTCCTGAGTTTGATAATGACCGCCTTTCACGATCGAACCTTTGGTTTCCGATCCTCGCTCCTCTACCACGAATGTCGTCTTGTCCGGCCATTTGCCGCTTTTCAAGAATTCGGCGTAGGCCCACTGCGGCACAAATACGTTGGTAAACATCTGATGATCGCCCATCTGTGCGCTGTAACTCATGCCTAAGCCGGCCGACAAGAATATCCATTCCCGGTAGTTCGCAGGACGGCGAAGCTGATTATCGGCGGTGAACTGAGGTTTGTCGGACGTGGATTCATCCGGCGCAGCCGCCCACAGCACTCCTAAACAAAGCACAGTTGTTGCGCACAACAAAATGGCGTTTTTCATTCTTGTTCCTCCCCGGCACTCGACAAAAAACCATACGCCGAGCGTCCCAGGATTGTTCCCATGCCTTTTGGACGGCAACGGTCCGCAAAAGACAACGCCGGACAATGGCCTTTTCCAGACGTCGAAAAATGGGCAACATGTGTGAGTTGCCCGTTCCGATTCTGAGGATCCGGGCTGGACCTACATCGTTTCTCCCCGCTTGCGCAGAAAGGCCGGTACGTCAAGGTCTTCCTTCTCGAAGTTGGCCATCATGGCATCGCGCATGGTCTCAGCGGGAATCACGGGTGGCGCGGCGATGGGCTGTGGTTGAGCCTGCGGTTGGCTCATCACCATGGGGGGAGCCGAAGGTTCGGAGTCGAAGTCCGGGTCGGGCTCGCGATAACTGTGCGAGAACGAAGGCGTGGCTTGTCTTTCCCTCTGCCGGCGGTGCAGATCCGAGTCCTTGAATCCTGTGGCAATCACGGTGATCTTCACCGCGTCTTTCGCCTTCTCATCCAGCACCGCGCCGAAAATGATATTGGCGTCTTCATCGGCCGCGCCCTGAATAATGCTGCAGGCTTCCTGCACTTCCGCCAGCTTGAGCGAAGTGGAACCCGTGATATTGATGAGAATCCCCCGCGCTCCGTCGATCGCGCCCGCCTCGAGCAGGGGCGAAGCAATGGCCTTTTGCGCCGCGTCCACGGCTCGCTTGGCTCCGCTGGCCGAAGCTGTGCCCATCACCGCGTAGCCCATGCCCGCCATGATCGCCTTTACATCGGCAAAGTCGCGATTGATGATCCCCGGAATAGTAATGATGTCCGAGATGCCCTGCACGCCCTGGCGCAGAATGTCGTCGGCCACTCGAAACGACTCGAAAAAGCCTGCATCCTGAGCCACAGCAAGCAGTTTCTCGTTGGGAATCACGATTGTAGTGTCCACCGAGTCCATTAGTTCGGAAATGCCGCGCTCCGACTGTTGCATGCGCCGCTTGCCCTCAAACGCAAACGGCTTGGTGACCACTGCAACGGTCAGAGCTCCCATTTCGCTGGCAAGCGACGCGATGATCGGGGCCGCTCCGGTTCCTGTGCCCCCACCTAGACCAGTCGTGACGAAAACCATGTCCGCGCCTTCCAAGGCCTCGATAATTTTGTCGGAGTCCTCGAGAGCAGCCTTGCGGCCGACTTCGGGATTCGCCCCGGCTCCTAGCCCATTGGTGAGTTTCACCCCGAGCTGGATCTTCATCGGTGCGCGGGACATGCGCAGCGCCTGCAGGTCTGTGTTGGCCACCACGAATTCAATGCCTTCCATTCCGGCATCGATCATCCGATTCACCGCGTTGCCGCCGCCTCCGCCCACGCCGATGACCTTGATTTTTGCATCGTTGCGGGCTTCTTCGTTAAAGCTGATGCGAATGTCGCTGTCTTTTTTCATCACCGCCACCCCTCGAATTTAGATTCAATCGCCGAATTCAGCTACGCGCCCTTCCCCACCAACATGGCCTTGAGCCTTGAACTCCACCGTTCATCCTGAATGCCACGCGCAATGCGCGCCCGATGTCCATAGAACACCATGCCCAGCACGGTCGCATATTCTGGCTCTGCCAGCGTAGAAGGCATCTTCGCGAGCGGCGTGGGCCAGGAGAGCCGCACTGGCCGCCGCAACACGCTCTCCGCAATGTCGAGAATCCCCAGTAGCCGCGAAGCGCCGCCGCTCAATACCACGCCGCCCGTACAAAGATCGAGCACTCCCCCGTGCCGCAGATTGTCGCGCAACATTTCAAACAATTCGCGTGCACGCGGCTCCAGGATCTCGCTGACCAGGCGCTGTGGAACCAGCCGCGAAGGCCGGTCACCAACTGATGGCACTTCCACCTGATTGCCCTCCGGGACCAGGGTCGCGATGGCGTTGCCGTAAATTTTCTTGATCTTCTCCGCTTCGGCCACCGGCGTACTCAAGCCGACCGAAAGATCACTGGTAAAGTGGTCTCCTCCAATCGGGATGACAGCGGTGTGGACAACGGCACCCTCCTGGATCACGATCAGCCCAGTTGAGCCTGCACCGAGATCCGCCAGACACACGCCCAGCTCGCGTTCGTCCGCCCGCAACACCGAATCCGCACAAGCCAGAGGTTCGAAGACAGTGGAATCCACGTGTACGCCCGCCCGGTTCACAGCCGTGATCACATTTTGCGTGGCGCTGGCCGCAGTCGTGACCATGTGCACTCGCACTTCAAGGCGGGTTGCCATCATGCCTAGCGGATCGTGCACTCCATCCTGGTCGTCGAGAATGAATTGTACGGGCAGCAGATGCAGCACTTCGCGGTCTGCGGGCAAGGAAACCGCACGCGCTTTTTCCACTGCGGCGCGAATCTCCTCACGACCGATTTCCCTGGCGCGAGTACCAAAACTCAGCCCGCCCTGGCTGTTTACGCCGCGTACCTGAGACCCCGCTACACCCAGCAATGCGTGCTCGATGGGAATGCTGGCCGTGTCTTCCGCCTGCTCTACCGCTTTTTGAATCGAGCCCACAGCCTTGTCCAGATCCACGATCACACCCTTGCGCGACCCGCGAGACTCGGCCACTCCGTGTCCCCGGTAGCGCAAGCCGCTGCCAGTAATTTCTGCGACCAATGCGCAAGTCTTGGCGCTTCCCACGTCAATTGCTGTCAAAACATTCCCCGAGTGATTGGCCATTCCTATGGTTCCTGCTCCTTAGCAATTGCCGGGCTTGGCTTCGTGCTGACAGGCTTGGAATTCGTCGAGGGCGTTCCCATAGGCATCGGACCGATGGTGTGGCTTGCCGGAGCCGGTCCTTTCGCCATTGGCATAGCGCTTCTGTTGGTCTTTGTCCTGGCCAGTTTGTGAGTGTGGTGACCTGCGCTCCCCGGCTTTTTCTTGGCGGAGCGGTTCACCGGAGGCAGGGTCTTGTCCACTACTGGGCTCGGCTTTGGCATCGGCCCGATGCGGCTGACTAATGCAGCAGGTTTCACTCCTGCGGCCATCGCTCGCTTCGCCGCGGCCATCGATAGTGGCGCTTGTCTGGCTGTGCCCTGCAGGTCCGGATTCACAATGATCTGCCGGTCGTAGCGCAGGTCTACCGATTCCAGTTTGTCGAATTGCTGCCGCCATTCCTGCAAGTGCGCCACATAGACTTTGTAACGTTCGAGGTAATTGCCCGACCCAAGGTGCACCAGCACCACTCCGTCGGCATGATTGGCGACAACTTTCACGTCCTCCGGATCGGAAAGATCCACTTCACTCAGATCCTGCGAATAATGCCCCCCGCCCGCATCCAGTTGGCGGATCAGATCGTTGAAGATTTTCATGCGTGCGGTCCGCGTCGAGGGCGGCTCGCCCGGATTGATTCCCAGAATCACAGGGAACGAATATTTCTTTCTGGGCGCCAGATCCATAAGCGCGCCGCTTGCATCGGCCAGCATGATCTGCGAACCGACACGCGCAAAAGCAACCGGTGTGCGCTCATGAATCTCAATTCGCAAACGGTTCGGCACGAACCGCATCACGCTGGCTGATTCCACCCATGGGATTTGTTCGAGCTGACTCTGGCGCTGGCCCAGAGGAATGAAGAAAATATTGCGGCCAATATCCCCGCCCATAACTTCCATAACTTGGGCGCGGTTCACATTCTCCAATCCAGCAAGTTCAATATCGTCGCTTGACTCAATGCGGAAGCGCCAGGAATGCTCGCCATACCGGTACAGCGCACCAACTGCCACGGCCACGAAAAGCACCCCAGTCGCGGCGATGGCCGCCCAGAGCAGGCGGATTGCAGTTTTCTTGGGAAGCGAACCGCGTCGAACGGAAACCCGTTTCTGTCCGCGAAGGAATGGGGATTCTTCTTCGACGTCCAAGTCGACTAGCCGGGCGTCGTCGAGCTCCTCGCGTGCAGGCTCGCCAGCCAACGGGTACAACTCTTCCTGCGAGATGGTCGAACCACTTTTTCGCGCCATCAACCCAGGTCAGTTGTCGTCGGGGAATCGCGAGCGAAATTACTATAACTGCTTTTCGCGACTAGACATAGAGAAAATTTGAGTAGTTTTGCACAGGTGAGAAATCAGCATGCTGCCTGCAACTGAGAACCAGAAAACTTGCAAAGCCAGGTCTTAGATCGTATCCGGGCCCGGCATTTGATGTACCGTCACCATTGGGGCTGTTGGGCTCTTGGGACAGGAGAACGTTTTGACAGACGGCAGTTCTTCAAGGGACATTGCTCTGGTTCTTTCCTCCGCCACCCGTGCCGCGGCGGCTTGCCGCTCGGCGATGACGGTCCGCAGGCAAGCGACGCGTGTCTGAACCTGAGCCAGGGCGACTTCAGCGCCAGCCATGCCGAGCTCGTTGCGATTCGACAGTCGACTTGCAACATCCAGGAAGCGCATAGCGTCGTCGGAAACGCTCGCGGTGAATTGATCCGTTGCTTCCTGCCATTGATCCGGTAGCCCTTGGACCCATCCTATCTGCCTCTCTACCAAGGAGTTACTGAGGCCAAGAGCCAGCACGCCCGCCGCCACCCAATACCACGCCTTTTCACTGTTCATCGCCCACCCCTACGTTTTCTCTCACTTTAGACGACGGAGTCACAAATTTGTTATCTCCCTGTATTTCCTGTCTCAGATACGGCGCGAACTGCCCGCCGGTTCCCGGATATTGCGGGAGGGTTACAAGGAAGACTTTGGGGAAGCAGTAGAGGTCACTTTGCCACCGAAGCCGACACCCCGGTACCGGCCATTTTGGCTTCGAGTTTTTGCAGAATCATCGGCCCTAACTGGGAAACATTGCCCGCACCCAAGGTCAAAATCATGTCGCCGTCCTGGGCCGCTGTCACCGCAGAGGCCACGGCATCTTCCAAGGGGTGGCAATAGAACGCCATTCGTCCACTCTTGTCCGCGATCTTCCTGGCGAGCACCTCTCCTGTCACGCCCTCGATCGGCTGCTCACTGGCGGCATAGATATCGAGCAGAAAAAGCGAATCGGCCTGATCGAATGCCGTCGCGAATTCGTCCATCAGGTCCCGGGTCCGGGTGAAGCGATGCGGCTGGAAGATCACGTGGATCTTGCGAAATCCACACTCTCGCGCCGCAGCCAGCGTGGCACGAATCTCCGTGGGATGGTGGCCGTAGTCGTCAATCACGCTGACCCCCGCGGCCTTGCCCTTGAGCTGAAACCTGCGGTCGACGCCGTGAAAGTTTCCGAGCGCCGTCCGAATCTCTTCCGCCGGGACATCCAGGCCAAGACCCACGGCAATCGCCGCGGTGGCGTTCAGAATGTTATGCGCGCCGGGCACATGCAGGCGGAATTTCCCAAGGTCCTTTCCACGATAAACCACATGGAAGCGGCTGATTGGCCAAGCTTCGACAGAATCGAAAGAAGACTCCGGCGACTTGATCTGGAAGTCCGACCCTCGCCTTGTGCCGTACGTCAAAGTCCTGCGGCCAATCTGGGGAAGCAGGCGGCGCAGTACGGGGTCGTCGTTGCAAACCACGGCGATCCCGTAAAATGGCAGCCGCTCGATAAAGTCGAGGAAGGCTCGCCTCACGTCGCGCATGTTGCGATAGCAATCCATGTGCTCACGATCAATGTTGGTCACCACGGCAACAATCGGTGAGAGCTTCAGAAAAGAGCGGTCGCTTTCATCTGCCTCGGCAACCAGATACTGCGACTTCCCCAGCCGCGCATTTGAGCCCATGGCCCCCACGCGCCCACCAACCACCACGGTGGGATCAAGCCCGCCCGCCGCGAGAACCGCCGCAACCATAGACGTAGTCGTCGTCTTGCCGTGCATGCCGGCGACGGCTATGCCGTATTTCAGCCGCATCAACTCGGCCAGCATTTCCGCCCGCGGGATGACCGGAATGTGGAGAGCGTGCGCTTCCACGACTTCGGGATTATCTGCCGATACTGCCGAACTGGTTACCACGACCTCGGCATCGGCGACGTTTTCTGCGCGATGCCCTTCGTGGATAGTGGCGCCAAGGCTCGCCAGCCGCTGCGTGACGGCCGAACTCTTCAGGTCGGAACCGGAAATCTTGTACCCAAGATTCAGCAGGACCTCGGCAATCCCGCTCATGCCGATGCCACCGATGCCTACGAAATGAATGCGCTGAATCTTGGCAAACATCGAATCGGACCTTTCCTACTTGTCATCCTGAGCGCAGCAAACCAATCTGTCATCCTGAACGCAGCAATCCGATTCGCTTTGCGAACCGGTTTGCGGAGTCGAAGGACCTATGCAACACGAAGCCTACATCGTTCAAACGCTAATCCAACCCCGCCAGCCTGGCCACCATCTGTGCGATATCCCGCGCTGCGTTCGGATGCGCCAACCGCCGCGCCAAAGCGCTCATGCGCCGCAAACGCGGAGGGTCCGCTAGCAGCGTGCTCAGGGTCTCCACCAGCCAGACCCGGTCTAATTTTGTCTCTTCCAGCACAACTCCAGCTCCCGCCCGCTCCAGCGCCTGCGCGTTCACCCGCTGGTGATCATCGGCGGCTCGGGGAAATGGCACAAACACCGCCGGCTTCGCGGCCGCCGTAATCTCCGCCACCGTACTCGCACCCGACCGGCACAACAGCAAGTCCGATCGCGCGAAGAAAGCCGGCATATCGTTAATAAACGGATACACTTCCGCCGAGATCTTGACCCGCTGGTAAGCCGCTTGGGCGTCATTATAGTCAGGCTCGCCTGTTTGATGAATGATGTGAATCTCGGGCACTTGCGCCGCCAGTTCCGGCAAACACTGAATGACTGCCTGATTGATGGCGTGCGCGCCCTGGCTTCCACCAAAAACGAGAAGGGTCGGAGGCCCGGATTGTTCGTTCCGCGCCGCGATCTCGAAAAAAGCCTGCCGCACCGGCACCCCGGTGACCTCTCCGTGACGAAAATATTGGGCGGTCTCTTCGAAGTGCACAGCTGCTGCGGAAACCCACCGCGCCACTAGACGATTGGCGAATCCCGGCACTACATTCGGCTCGAACGCCAGCGTGGGAATCCCCTTCATGATGGCCGCCAGCATCGCCGGCCCGGAAGCATAACCACCTACGCCGATCACCACATCAGGCTGGAACTCCGAGAGTATGCGCCGTGAATCCCAGATTGCCACGGGGAGTCCGAGGGCCGTTCTCAGCCGAGTGACGAGGCTGACGCGGTTGAGGGCCCCAACTTCAATAAGCTGCAACGGGAATCCGGCGGCGGGCACGAGCCGATTTTCAATTCCACGCGCCGTCCCGATGAACAGCACCTCGGCGTCGTATGCCTTTTGAAGTTCCTGCGCGATGGCCAGGGCCGGGATGACATGTCCGCCAGTCCCACCGCCCGCCAAAATGGCCCGCATGGAGTGACTATAAACCACACCTCATGGATCACACCTTCGGATTCCTGTCGGATGACACTGAGAACTGAGATCCGAGAACTGGGAACTGGGTTTGCAGAATTGATCTCCGAGGGAAAGATGTGCGGAACAATCGCTCTCCTGCGTGGCAGGCTGAGAGACCGCTCAATCCACCTGCCGGCTCACATTCAGCAGAACCCCCACGCACGCCAGCGTGATGAACAAAGATGACCCGCCATAAGAAACAAACGGCAGCGGAATTCCCTTCGTAGGCATCAGCCCCAGCACCACGCTGATGTTGATGAAGGCTTGCACCACCACCATGCTGGTGATGCCCACCGCCAGAAATCGCCCAAACATGTCCTGCGTGTGCAGGGCGGTGCGTATACCACGCCACAAGAAGATTCCGAAAAGAAGCACTACCACTAGCGCCCCCATCAACCCCAACTCCTCCGCTGTCACCGCAAAAATAAAATCCGTATGCGGCTCGGGCAGATAAAAGAGTTTTTGTTTCCCTTCCATCAACCCCACACCAGTAATACCGCCCGTGCTGACGGCAATCAGCGACTGAATAATGTGAAAACCGCGCCCCTGCGGGTCAGAGTAAGGATTGAGAAACGCCAGGATCCGGTCGCGCCGGTACGCCACGTGAAAGATCAAAAAATAGAGCGGTAATAGAGACGCGAGGACGCCATATCCCAGATAGCGCAAATCTAGTCCCGCAACAAACAGCACACAAGCCGTGATCGCGGCGCACGCAATCGCCGTCCCTAGGTCAGGCTGAAAGACAATCAGCCCCAAAAATACGAACGTAGGCAAGACTGCAGGCAGAAGCGTGTTGCGCCAGTCATGCATTTCTTTGATTCTGTTCTCTAGAAAGAAAGCGAGAAAAAGAATGAGTGCCGGCTTGGCCACTTCTGACGGCTGAAACGAGAACCCGCCAAAGTGAATCCAACGGTGGGTATGATGCGCCCGGTCAAGGAAGAAGACCGAAATGAGCATCAACGTGGTCAGACCCAGCAACGAGAAAACTACTGCAGGATGCCTATAGTGGCGGTAGTCGACTTTCATCGCCACTACCATGGCAACGATCCCTGCCGCCGCCCAGGCTATCTGCCGCAACAAGAACGTGTAGCCCGATCCATAGCGCTCTTTCGCCATCACGGCGGATGCACTGAACACCATCACCAATCCCAGAAAAACCAGCAGCATGGTGACAGTGAACAACCAACGGTCGGCGCTGATCCGCTTGGCCATAAGAAACAGTTCATTTCACCACGGAGTCAGAAGGTCGCCGAAAGAGATTGCCGGTTGTTAGTCACCAATTGTTGATTGTTTTGGTTCCGGGCAAGGCTCTGTGCTGCGAAATCCTAAACGGCGACATCAGCGCGGTTTGTGTTCGGTGTAGTGTGTGCCACTTACATTCCTCAGAGCCGCCGCGGCCGCTTCGGGCGTGATGTCTCGCTGTGGACTGGCCAGCATTTCATAGCCGACCATGAATTTGCGGATCGTCGCTGAACGTAGCAGCGGCGGATAAAAATGCGCGTGGAAGTGCCATTCCGGATGCGCTGCGCCGTCGGTCGGCGACTGATGGAACCCCATCGAATAGGGAAATGAAGTCTCGAAGAGATTGTCGTAACGGATTGTCAGTTGCCTCAAAATGTCGGCCAGGCCGCAACGCGTGGCAGGATCAAGAGATCCCAGGCTGCCGATGTGCCGCTTTGCAAGTAACAGCACTTCAAAAGGCCACACCGCCCAGAAAGGAACAAAGACAGCGAAATGAGCATTCTCAACCACCCGCCGCATCCCGGCCCGGGTTTCCAACTGCAGGTAGTCACACAGCAGGCAGGTGCCATACTTCTCCAGATACGCCTTCTGTGATTCCTGCTCTTTGCGCGGCTCATTCGGAATGGTCTGATTGGCCCAGATTTGACCGTGCGGGTGCGGATTGCTGCATCCCATGATCTCGCCGCGATTCTCGAAGATCTGTACGTAGTTGATACCGGCCAAAGAACCAATCTCCATATGTTGTTCTGCCCACACGTCTACCACGCAGGCGATTTCCGCGACCGTCATGCGCGCCAGGGTCAAGTCGTGACGCGGAGAAAAGCACACCACCTTGCAGGTTCCCGCTTCAGCTTCCGAAAGCAGCAGACCGCGGCCAGAATCGTCTTGTCTCGCTGACTCAACATCGGGCTTAAGCGCCGCGAAGTCGTTGGTAAAAACAAACGTGGTCAGATACTTGGGATTGCGCGCTCCGCCGGCTCGTTGGTTACCGGGGCAGAGATAGCAATCAGGATCGTAGGTTTGCGCCGGGGCAGAGCCCGAGCCCTCCACCTGGCCCTGCCAGGGTCGGTGCATGCGATGGGGCGACACCAGCACCCATTCGTGCGTGAGCGGATTAAGACGGCGATGGGGTTCCTGGTAAAGCTTCCCCGGTTGCATTTAACCATCACCTTTATACCCGCGCGGGTGCTGCTGCCGCCACGACCACGCACTGCCGATGATGTCCTCCAGCTTTGTGAATTTGGGCGTCCAGTGCAGCTCTCGTTGAATCCGATCAGAACTTGCCACCAGCACGGGAGGGTCACCAGCCCTGCGCGGACATTCCTCAACCGGGATCTGGCGGCCAGTCACCGCGCTGGCGACCGCGATCACTTGGCGAACACTAAAACCCTGCCCACTGCCCAGGTTATAGATCAAACGCTCGGGTTGCTTGTCGCGACTCAGCGCATTGAAGGCCAACGCGTGTGCGCTCGAAAGGTCGCTCACATGGATGTAGTCCCGAACGCAGGTGCCGTCGGGGGTGGGATAATCTGTGCCGTAGATCGAGACATTCTTTCTCTGTCCAAGCGCCACCTGCAGCACAATCGGAATGAGATGTGATTCTGGCGAGTGGTCTTCCCCCAGGTCAGCGGTCGCACCGGCGGCATTGAAGTAACGGAGGCTTGCATACCGCAGTTCATGAATGCGGTGAAACCACACCAGCATCCGCTCTACCAGCAGCTTCGATTCGCCGTAGGTATTGGTGGGTTGCAAAGGATCGTCCTCTACGATGGGAGTCCGTCCGGGATTGCCGTAGAGCGCAGCCGTAGAAGAAAAAACCAGCCGCGTCACCGCGCATTCCAGCATGGTTTCAATTAGAGTCAGCGTATTGGCTGTGTTGTTCCGGAAATACTTCTCCGGCACCTTCATGGACTCGCCAGCCTCGATGGAGGCGGCGAAATGCATGACGCCGTCGACCTTGTGTTCCTGGATCACGCTCTTGAGCAGGTCCCGGTCGCTCAGTTCGCCAACAACTAATTGCGCCCCTTGGGAAACGGCGCGCACGCTTCCACTGCTCAGGTTGTCGTAGACGACTACGTCGTTGCCGAGCTTAATCAGATCGGCAGTTACCACGCTGCCGATGTATCCTGCTCCACCCGTAACCAGAATGTTCAAACTTGAAGGCTCCCTCGTGGCCAGACCTATGCGTTCTGGGCGGGCTCATTGACGCGTCAAAGTAATACCATGCTTAGGACCAAAACAACGAATCAAAGCTGTTGATTCTAAATCAAGGCAGCGCACGTTTATGGCGACAATCGGCGCCAGCTTCGTACCTTTGCTTCCTGGGCGTGGTGGAATCGTGATAAGTTCACCCGATTGAAGTGCGGCGAATGACATTCTGCGTTCCCGTCAGACATCCAGTTTAGGTGACCGATGAATCGACGAAGTTTTGCGCGAACGCTTGCAGGGACCGTCGTGGGGGCTTACGGGCTGGGCCATACCTCCGATCTTTTTGGTGAAGAGCCCACATTCGAAACGAACGAAGCCGATCGTTTCAGCGGTGCCTTTCAAGCTCTCGGTAATGCTGTGGACAGTATTTCCCAATCTGACTTTCGAGGAGCGTTTAGAAAAGGTCGCGGACGCCGGATACTCCAATGTGGAATTGGTGGGCGAATACGAAAAGTGGACAGACGCGGATTTTGAGCGGATTAATACCCGGCGCAAGGGTCTCGGAATCAGCTTCGACTGCACCGCTGGCTTGAAACACGGGGTGAGCGTCCCAGACCATCGGCAGCCTTTGCTCGATGAACTGCGCCTTGCCTTGCCTACTATGGAGCGGATCGATTGCCCAAGTATGATCCTTCTCTCCGGCAACCGGGTTCAGGGAATACCTCGCGAGATCCAGCATCAATGTTGTATCGACACGCTGCAAGCCGCCGCTGGCCTCGTCCATGGCAAGTCGATCAATGGCCAGCCGGTGAGGCTGCTACTCGAAACTATCGATCCAGAGGAAAACCCGCAATACTATTTGACGAGGATCGACGAAGCTCTCGAGGTCGTTCAAGCGGTCGGCCACCCCCAGGTGCAGTTGCTTTACGATTTCTACCACGAGCAAATTGCCGCCGGAAATCTCATCGCCAAGCTGGAGAAATGCATCCCCCATCTGGGGCTTGTGCATATCGCCGACGTTCCCGGCCGCCATGAACCCGGCACGGGCGAGATCAATTACCAGAACATCTTTAGAAAATTGGCCGAACTGAATTACCAGAAAGTAGTTGCGATGGAGTTTCGTCCCAGCGGCGATCCGGTCGCCCAGTTGCGGGCCGCGCGCGACATGGCCGTGCGAGCCGCCCATGAAGCGACCGGGAAGAAAACAATGGCTGCTTGAGAAGCGGAAAGATCGTCTACTTTCATGTTTTTCAACCACTTAATTGATTGCAAAGCAAACCTATAACACCTCTTTCCTGACTTGTAAAAAAATTGTCAACAATCGTGCTCGGCCCTCATCTCTATGCCGAGTGGTAGTAGTCTTGTTCGTGAATCGCCCGATATTGGAGCAGAGATGATACGAGCAGAAGGAAGCCGTGCGCCTGGGTTTCAGCGTAACCCAATAATCCCGCGCCTTGATGTTCCCGGGGCAGGAGCGTCGCAAGAACGCATTCTGGTGGTGGAAGACGATCGCGCCGTCCAGAAGGCGCTCAGACGTCTGTTCGAAACGGAGGGCTTTTCGGTCGAGATCAGTGCGGACGGGAAGTCTGCAGTGGAATCTTTTCGCAGCACAGCTCCAGCAGCTATCGTCCTCGACTTGCGTTTGCCCACGATGTCTGGCCGAGACGTGTGCCGGGAGATTAAAGAGCAGATGCCTGCGCTCCCCATCATCGTGTTGAGTGCGGCCAGCGATGTTTCGGACAAAGTGCTGCTCCTGGAACTTGGCGCCGACGATTACGTGACCAAACCGTTCAGTCCGCGCGAACTCCTGGCACGCGTGCGGGCGGCCTTGCGGCGTACCACGCGCACAGGGCCTGCAGATGTATTCGCATTTGGCGTGGTCTCCGTGGACTTCCTGAAGATGGAAGTGATGCGCGAGGGGCAACCTGTAACCCTCACAGCGCAGGAGTTCAAGACGTTGAAATTCCTGGCGCAAAACGCGGAACGCGTGATTTCCCGCGACGAGCTATTGAATGAAGTTTGGGGATATCAGAACTATCCTTCGACCCGCACCGTGGACAATCACATTTTGAAGCTCCGCCAGAAATTGGAAAAAGACCCGGGCAATCCGGTGCACTTCCGGACAGTTCACGGCATGGGCTACAAGTTCGTAGGTTAGTTCGGAGGCCCGCCGCGAGCTTTTTCCAGGCCCGCGATCCAAGGAGACGGCAAGAGTGCAACTGAGGATGCAAACCAAGTTTTTGCTCTCCATGTTGCTGATCTCCGCCAGCCTCACGGCCACCAGCCTTCTTGTAGTCCGCCGCGTGGTGCAACGGCAGGTGAGGAGGGAAATCTTCGCCGACCTGCGCAACTCCGTAAGCACATTTCAGAATTTCCAGCGTGAACGGCAGCTGACCCTCATTCGGTCGGCCGATTTGCTGGCCGACTTGCCCGACCTGCGTGCGCTCATGACTACCCAACATGAGGCGACCATCCAGGACGCCTCCGCACGACTGTGGCGGCTGGCCGGCAGCGATCTTTTTGTGCTGGCGGACCGATCCGGACGAGTGGTCACCCTGCATACCGCGTCTCCCGGCTTTACGCGTGAAATGGCGCAGCAGGCGTTCAGCAGCGCACTGAATCAGCAGGGACACCCCGCCGACTGGTGGTTTGGCGGGCAACATCTCTATGAAGTCTTCCTGAAACCTATTTACTTCGGTGCGGCTGAGGAAAATCGGGAGTTGGGATTTCTGGTGGTCGGTTATGAGATCGATGACCGCGTCGCCTCACAAGTTGGCCGAATTGCCGCCAGCCAGGTGACCTTCTCATACGGTGACACTGTTGTGCGCAGCACTTTGACGCCGGAACAAGAAGCAGAATTAGCGCGGCAAAACTCGCTGCACTCATCCACGGCGGCCGAACCCGAACAGATTCAATTGGGAGACGAGCGGTTCCTGCGTACTTCACTCGAACTGTCGCCCAGAGGAACGCCTTACCCGGTTCGCCTCAGCGTGCTCAAGTCTTACGATCAAGCCACGGCATTTCTCGATAGCCTGAACCGCTTGTTACTTGCGTTAGGGTTGGTTGCTGTGATCGGGGGGAGCGCGCTGGTATTTTTGATTTCCCACACGTTTACCCGCCCGCTGGCAAACCTAGTCGAAGGAGTACGCGCCCTGGAACAGGGAGATTTTACCTACGCCCTGGACGCCCGTGGCGGAGACGAGGTGGCCGAACTGACTCGCGCGTTCAGTCGGATGCGGGACAGCCTGCTGAAAACGCAGCAGGAATTGCTTGAGGCGGAACGGCTCGCCACCATCGGGAGAATGGCGAGTTCGATTTCGCATGACCTGCGCCATTCGTTGGCGGCCATCGTGGCCAATGCTGAGTTCCTTTGCGAAAGCCGCCTGTCTCCAGAACAACGGGAAGAACTCTACCAGGAAGTCCGGGTCGCGGTGAATCAAATGACCGATCTCATCGATTCTCTGCTTGAGTTCTCACGCACCCGGGAATCCCTGCGGCCGGCGTTTGGGAATGTCACTGATTCCGTGGAGCGGGTGGTGCAGACGATTCGGGCCCACCCCGAGTTTCATCACGTGCGCATTTCGGTGCATCAGGAGGGGAACAGCACCGGCTGGTTCGACGCGAAAAAACTGGAACGAGCGTTTTACAACCTGCTGGCCAACGCATGCGAAGCAGCGTCCTCCGATGAGGCAGAGGTTCACGTGGAACTGCAGGAGGCTCCAGGGGCGGTGGAGGTTCGCGTCCGCGACAACGGGCGTGGGATTCCAGAATCTATCCGAGGCCGGTTATTTGAGCCCTTCGTGAGCTTCGGCAAGGAGAATGGCACAGGTTTAGGGCTCACGGTAGTTCAGAAAATTGTCCAAGACCACGGGGGCGATGTCGGCGTGGAAAAGACATCGGCGGAAGGAACCATTTTCCGTCTCTGGTTGCCTCTGGTTTCGTCATCCGAAGGCGCTGCCAGCCCCGGCTTGAGCGGAAAGCCAACGGCACCGCCCTTGTTTCAGACAAAACAAATCCGGCCCAAGTAGGACTTCTCACCGGATTCGACCGATAGGTTCAGAGAGCTGTCCGGAAATTCCAGGTCTTCTTAGGGAGGTGGATTGTGAAGCAGCGCAGCGGCTTGCCTGATTGGCTTCGAATGTTCACCGTCACAGGATTATTCCTACTCGCGGGCAGTATTGCCGCGCAACCACAGGAAGGGAGCGCCCCCGCCACGCCTCCGGCGGACTCGGTTGCAGGTGCCGTCCACGACCTTCAGGAACAGGTTCGCGAGTTGCGCCAGGCGGTCGAGGAACTGCGAACGGAAGCCGGGCAATATCGGACAGAAACGCTGGAGTTGCGGCGAGAGTTGGAAGCCTCGCGCAGTCAAACGACTAGTTCTGCGTCTCAGGCTCCTTTGGGCGAACGAGTCGCTGCCGTGGAAGAAAGTTCACAGCTCGTGAATAGCAAAGTGAACGATCAAGATCAGACGAAAGTCGAGAGCGCGTCGAAGTACCGCGTAAGACTCTCGGGCCTCCTATTGTTCAACCTGTTCAGCAACCGCGGTTTCGTCGACAACCAGGACTTTCCAACATGGGTTATACCGTCGAGCTCCGCAGGTACAGTGCAGACGTTTGCTGCCAGCTTGAGGCAATCGCAGCTGGGTCTGGAGGTCTTTGGCCCCCACCTGGCAGGAGCGAAGACCACGGGAGAAGTACAAGTGGATTTCTCTGGAGGATTTCCCAATACGCTGAACGGAACGAGTTACGGTCTGGTCCGGATGCGGACCGCCGATATACGAATGGATTGGGAGCGTACCTCGGTCGTCGCGGGACAGGATGCAGCGTTTGTTTCTCCCCTTGCGCCCACTTCGTTCGCATCGGTCGCGGTGCCGGCTTTGGCCTACACCGGAAATCTGTGGGGCTGGATTCCGCAGCTGCGAGTGGAACACCGATTTAGCGTGGCGGAAGGGCAAAATCTGACTGTGCAGGCGGGGATTTTCGACAATTTCACAGGCGAACCGCCCGACAACTCCTATCAAAGGCAGCCAACGGCCGGAGAAAACTCCGGTCAGCCAGCCTATGCCACACGAGTGGCGTGGACGCGAAACCTGCGCGGGCGTCCGATCACTTTGGGCGCCTCCGGCTATTACGGCCGGCAGGACTGGGGGCTCGATCGAAAGGTCGATAGTTGGGGGGCGATTACAGACTGGGAAGTGCCCCTGGCCCCACGCGTGAGTCTCAGCGGAGAGTTTTACCGTGGGAGGGCTCTGGGTGCACTGGGAGCGGCTTTCGGACGGAGCGTCATTTTCAGCGGACCAGAATATGCGCCAGGGACTGAAGTGCAGGCTTTGAACGCCGTCGGAGGTTGGTCCCAGTTGAAGCTCCGGGCTTCCGCGAAGCTAGAATTTAACGGCGCTTTCGGGCTGGACAATCCCTATGCACGAGACCTGCGTGCCTTTTCCATGCCTCAGGCTTATTTTCCCCCGTCGGTCGGGCAAAATCGGGGCGGCTTGATTAATGTCGTTTATCGTCCCCGTTCCGATCTTCTGTTTTCGGGCGAATATCGCCACTTCAGGACTTTCGAGATTTCTGGTGCCAGTCCTACGGCGGAGCAGGTCAATCTCACGATGGGAGTTTTATTTTGAAGCCGCCCAGCTTTATTTCGTGTGGACCCTGGCTCTTGCTGGTGATACTTGGCGGCAGCCTCACCAGCGCCCAGGAGCTAACGCTCACGGCTCGTGTGGCCTGGGCAGACGGTCCTAAGACGCACGCAACTGGCAACGTCGTCGTCTGGGTGACGCCAGAGGAGGGAGCGGCCAGGCAGACCGCGGAAGCCGTGTCGGCGCGGAAACCGAGTCTGACCCAGCGGAATAAGAGTTTCGAACCGCATGTGTTGGTTGTGCCGGTCGGTTCCTTGGTCGCGTTCCCCAATCGCGACCCGTTTTTCCACAACGTTTTTTCCCTGTTCGATGGGAAGCGGTTTGATCTTGGTCTCTACGAAGCCGGAAGCACCCGCGATGTGCACTTTGACAAGCCCGGAATCTCGTACATTTTCTGCAACATTCATCCTGAGATGAGCGCGGTCGTGATCGCTCTGGATACGCCGTACTACGGCGTCTCTGACCAGCGCGGACAAATCGTGATCCCGAATGTGCCGGCCGGCCGCTACACCCTCCGGGTTTGGTATGAGAACGCTTTGCCGGAAACGCTCAAAGCCATGACCCGCGAGATCACGGTGTCGGAAAACAATTCCACTCTAGGTCTGTTGCGGCTCAAGAGCGAAGCCGTTCCTGAAGCCCATAAGAACCTCTATGGCCGTGACTATGACCCGCCCGCGCCCGATAATCCGGCCTACCCCCACCCCTGAAGGCTGCCGAGCAGGGATGGCCTCGGCCAGAGTGTCGCAGTCTGGTCCTTTGACAAAAAAATGACAATTGCGTGAAGAACTGGTGACAATTGCTCCTGCGCCGGGACTTAGCCTAACAATCAAGCTGAACGGGTAGCCGCTGCTGGCCCGTTCGAATTTGTGGTCCCGGGACCTCAAGGTCTTTTGATGTATGCGTTGAGTTGCAGCGAGGTCAAGCAAAACCTCTCTCCACAATGAAGTAGGGGACCCACCCCTTGGTGGGTCCCCTTTTTATCTAAGCTTCTTGTCCTCAGGTGTGACCCGAATCTTGGTCTGGCGTGAGGCCCTGAAGCCGTTCGCTAAGATAGCGCCGGAGGTCGAGGCTGAGGTCGGCAGCAACGACCTAGGGCTAGCGCTTGCCTCCCGCGACCTGGTCATGCCCATAGTATTCATAGGCGGACATCGGCTTCTCGCCGCCTTTCTTCCACGGGCGGGCGTCTTCAGGCAACTTCCCGAGTGCGCGAGCCATTTCCCGAACGTGCATTGCCACTGAACCACAACACGAACCAATGTAGTTGATGCCGATCTCGCGGGCACGCAAAGCATAGTCGGCCATATCTTTTCGAGTCAGCTGCAGCGGGTCGAGAGCAAGCGGAAATTCGGGAAGGCTGGTGAAATCCGGCTGATCCTTAGTAGTCCGGTAAGCTACTGGCTGGCAGGCCAGGTAACCGGAAACCGCTTTCCGCATCTCCTCCATCGGACCCAGCATGTGCTCCGGAGGGCGCAAGCAGTTCATGCCAACGATATCGGCACCCGCATCCAGCAAGGCTTTGGCGGAGTCTGCGGCAGATTCGCCTTCCGCTGTTTCATCTTTGTTCTCGAAGCAAATGGTCACCATAACTGGCAGGCCGGTGGTTTTTGCCCGTTCAACCGCAATAAGTGCTTCGCCCAGCCAGGAAAAAGTCTCCCCGATGATGAAGTCCACGCCTTCTTCCACCTGCACCGCAAGCTGCTCGTCGAAAGTTTTGCGCACCCGGTCGGCAGCGGTCGGGCTGTGCGGGTCGTACATCCACGTGAGGCTCAGATTGCCAGCCACCAGACACTTATCACCAGCGACTTCGCGGGCAATTCGCACCGCGGCGCGGTTCAAGGCTTCGAGTTGGTTCTCAAGGCCGACAGTCGCCAACTTGTCACGGCTGGCGTAAAACGTCAGCGCCTGCAGAACATCGGCACCCGCCTCTCTAAATTCGACGTGAAGTTCACGCAAAGCGTCAGGGTGAAGCAGGGCAACTTCCGGAGTAAACGGACCCGCGCGCACCCAGCCACGCTTCTCCAATTCGAGAAGATAACCACCATCGCCCAGGACGGGACCGTCCTTGAGACGATCGAGAATACCTTTCTTCTTCATGCGAGCTCCTTAGTCATCAACGTATTCGTATTCCGCCTTGATCGGTTTTCCGTCTGCGAAGCGGCTGGGGCGGAAAACTGAAATGTCGACGGTCTTGCCACAACCATCCATCAACAGCTCTGACATGACGAGTCCGACGGCGGGGGAAATCTTGAAACCCATACCGGAAAATCCGGCGCACACGTAGAGTCCACGTGCACCGGGAATTTCTCCGAGCAACGGGCGACAGTCCGGGGTCATGTCGTAGATCCCAGTTACTCCTCGAATCACTTCCGCATTTTCCAACTTGGGGACTCGGCGGCAGGTGCGTTCAATAATTTCTTCCAGACCGTCATCGGAAGCGCGCTGCGGAAAATGGTCAGGGTCGACGCCACGCTTGCCGTAGAAATCGCCGATCAGGAATTTGTCTTGCCCGTCAGGGCGGAAATAAGTGGCAGTGACAGAATCGATGCATGCGCAACCGCCGCCCTTCATGCCAGGTGCGTTCTTCAGCATGGCTACCTCGTGATATTCGGTTTCGATGGGCAAATCGTATCCGGCGTGTTGGAGCAGTGGGCGACTCCAAGGGCCTGTGGCCGCGACGACGATAGGCGCTGCAATCTCGCCGTGATCTGTAGCGACGCCGCGGACCTTGCCGTTTTCAATGATGAAAGACGTAGCTTGTGTCCGCGGCAAATAGCTGACGCCCAGATCGCGAGCTTGAGTAAGAAAATCAGTGGCAACACCCGCGCCATCTCCATAGCCGGAGTCGGGTTCGTAGGCAGCTAGTTCGACATCGTCGACGCTCCAGTCGGGCTCCAGATCATGCAATTCCCGGCGAGTGATGAGCTTCACGTTTACGCCGACTTCTTGCTGCATGGCAACGTTCAGTTTGAGGCGATCGCTCTCGTTCGGATGTACGATGCGCACAAAACCAGTCTTGCGGAAATCGCCGGGCTCACCCACGACGTCCCGCCAGTTCTCGAACATGCGCAAGCTGACCAGCGCCAACTGTACTTCCTGGGGATAACTGTAGTGCATGCGGACGAGCGCGGAAGAACGCCCGCTGCCGCCACGGCCGACATGATCCTTGTCGATGATGACGATCTTCCCGGCCTTCCGGCGCGCGAGATGGAAGGCAATGGAGGCACCCATCACGCCCGCACCCAAAATCACAACATCGGCAGTTTTGGGATGGCCGTTCGTGCCGCTCATGCTGCGGCCTCCTTAAAGTGGCCTTTCTTCCAGTCGCGCAACACTTGATGCGCGGCATTGTGGCCGGGGGCTCCGGTGACCCCACCGCCAGGATGTGCACCGGCGCCACACAAATACAGTCCTTGGATCGGAGTGCGGTATTGTGCCCATCCGGCAACTGGCCGCATGAAGAAAAGCTGTTCGAGGCGCAAGTCGCCGTGGAAAATATTCCCTTCGGTTAGACCGTAGGTGCGCTCCAGATCAAGCGGCGTTAGAACTTGCCGGGCCAGGATCGCATTCGGCACATTGGGAGCGTACTCGGCAATCTTCTTGACCACGCGGTCGCCCAGCAATTCCCGATTGGCGTCCCATGTACCTTGACGCAAGTGATAAGGCACATATTGCACAAAGCAGGTCAGAATGTGCTTCCCTTTGGGCGCGAGAGAATCGTCGGCGTTCGAAGAAACGACGCAGTCGACCCAAAGCTGCTCCGGGATTTCTCCCAATTTCGCGATGTCATAGCACCGCTCAGCGAATTCAAGCGACGGAACCAGAGTGTAGAACGTGCGCTGCAGCGGCGTGTAACTGGCCGGAGTTCCGGTGAAGCGCGGCTCTTCGGCGAGCACGAAATTCACCTTGGCGCACGGGCCTTCCATCTTGATTCCGCGAACGCTGTGCAGGAACTCATCGGGCAAATCCTTTGGGGAAACCATTCTTAGAAAGGTTCGCTTGGGGTCGGCATTGGAGAGCACGATTCGGGAGCGAATCTCTGTGCCATCTTCCAGAACCACACCGCAGGAGCGACCATTGCGGACATCGATCTGGGCGACCGAAGAAGAAGTGCGAATCTCGGCACCAAGTTTCTTCCCCGATGCGGCCAGCGCCTGTGTAATCGCTCCCATCCCACCCATCACGTGTCCGAAAAAACCCTGCAGTTCATGTTCGCCGCCGCTCAACAAATGAAACAATAAGCCGATGGCAGTGCCGGGCTGGTATGGGCCGCCGTGCTTGCCATAGACATTATTGGCGAGGAACATCGTCTTTACTTTCTCTGATTCGTAGTTATTGTCGAGAAATTCGCCGAGGCTGCCGGTCAAGAATGAAACAAGCTGGGCGACTTCCCCGCTTGAAATGCCGCGAAACCTCTTGCCCATGCGAAACAAGTCGGACCAGCCGCTCAGGCTCCGAGTTTCGATCTCTGGCGGCGGCTCCAGAAAAAACGGTTGCAGATAGCGGGCCAGCTTCTTGAGCTGATCGTCCACGCGTACAAAGGTTTCGCCGTCGTTGGCCGAGAGCTTGCTGAACTCAGCCTTGGCGCGATCGCGGTCGGCCCACCACGAGACCACCTGACCATCCGGGAAAGGGACCTGGATCGCAGGATCGCAAGGAACCATGCGCAACCCATACTCCGCAAGTTGGAGATCCTGAATTATCTCGGGCCGCAGCATGCTCGCGATGTAAGAAGTCGTGGAGACGCTGCAACCGGGAGCAATCTCTTCTGTGACGCAACAGCCCCCCACAATTTCGCGGCGTTCCAAAACCAGCGCGGACAACCCGGCTCGAGCCAGATAGGCTGCGGCGGTGAGACCATTGTGACCTCCACCAACCACAACGGCGTCGTAGATCTTGCGTGGAGCGGACACGCTTTTCTCGTATGACCCAAGGTCAAACGATTTCCCCCTAGGGCCGATTTACATTACCGCATCGCAGCTAAAAATTGAATTGAATTGCGAGATTATTTCCTGTAGAGTTTCGTGACTTGAGGTCAAACTGTGAGTGGAATCAGCAGCAGCGTCGTCTCTCCTCCGCGCTACCGTCGCTTGCCTCCTCGGCCCCGTTCCGAAGGTAAGCGGGCCCTCATCGTAGATGTCGCTATGCGCCATTTTGCCGAGCAGGGGTACCATGCGGCCCGGGTCGGGGATATCGCGGCCGCGGTGGGCATCGCCAAGGGTTCCGTCTTCCAGCATTTCGGCAGTAAAGACGGCTTGTTTTTCGAGGTCTACAAGAAGGCAGTACGCTCGTTTCCACGGTATCTCGATGCCCCGGCCGATGTGCGGGAGCAAGGCTTCTTCGCCGTTTTGCGCTACTGGCTAGCGCGGACCGAGCATTTGCTTCACGAAGACTGGATTCCCTATCGGGTTTCGCTATTGGGGAACTATGGCACGGACTTAACGCTCAAGCGCGAGATCAATCGCTTTCTCCAGGCCGAAGATCCCTATGGCACGGTGCCGTTTGTCCGCTTCGGGTTGCAGCGCGGAGAACTCCGCGGCGATCTTGACCAAGAGATGATGGTTTCCATTCTGGATTGGACCATGGAGCGTTTTCAGGACGCGCTGCTTACCGAGGAACTTGATCCTGGCCTATTCCGCCGTCAGGGTGATCCCGCAGCAAAGAAAGAAGCCCGCATTGCTCAGTTTTTGGACGTGCTGCAAAGGGCGGTCGGTGCAGAGCGCCGCGGATAAGCTTGGTCTTCTCGAAAGCAGCGCCCGGCCAGGACTGACCACATGATTCAGACCGAAGTGCAGAAGATTCTGGAAAGTTACAACGATCGCGCCCCACTCGGCGAGGCGTTCACGATCCCTGCACGGTGGTATGTGGATCCGCGTATCGCGGAGCTCGAGACCAGAACCGTCTTCAGCGACACCTGGCAG
The DNA here is from genome assembly GCA_963759395.1 of uncultured Acidobacteriota bacterium. GTDB lineage: Bacteria > Acidobacteriota > Terriglobia > Terriglobales > Acidobacteriaceae > CAVWZH01. The sequence goes on from CAVWZH010000018.1 coordinate 126,842, forward strand.
ATGGTCGGGCGCACCGACCAGGTGGAGAAACCCGGACAATTCGTGACCACTAGCGTGGCAGGTGAGCCGATTGTCGTGGTGCGCGGCCAGGATGGTGTGCTGCGTGGTTTCTACAACGTGTGCCGTCACCATGCTGCCGCGGTAGTCACCGAGCCATGTGGGCAGGCTTCGATGCTGCATTGTCCGTATCACGGCTGGAACTATGGGCTAGACGGGTCGCTAAAGGGAATGCCGGAGTTTGATGGCGTGAAGAATTTCGACCGCCAACAGAACGGGCTGGTTCCTCTGAAAGCCGATGTCTGGGAGAACTTCGTTTTCGTGAACCTCGATCCTCACCCCGCGCCGCTGCAGGAATTCCTGGGAGGGCTGGTCAAGCGCGTGGCGCCGCTGGGCGTGAGCAAGCTGCACTATTTTGATACCCGGTCCTACGACATCCACTGCAATTGGAAAGTGTTCGTCGATAATTATCTCGACGGCGGTTACCACGTTCCGCATTTGCACAAAGGATTGAGTTCTGTGCTCGATTACAAGGAGTACACGATCGAGAATGAGGACCGCTATTGCCTGCAGTCGAGTCCGATGGTGGCTTCGGATGAAGATGCGGCCACCGGCGCCACGCGCAAGGGCGACCGCGCCTGGTACTTCTGGCAATATCCCAACCTGATGATTAATTGCTATGAAGGCTATATGGACACGAATCTTGTACTCCCGGTCGATGTAGATCACTGCCGTGTGATCTTCGATTTTTATTTTGCGGACGTCAGAGACGCGCAGCGGGAATACAACCAGCAAAGCGTGGCCGTGGGCGCCCGAGTGCAGGATGAAGATTTGGGAATTTGTGAGGCGGTGCAGCGCGGGTTGAAATCGCGCGCCTATGGTGCGGGCCGGCTCTCAGTGCGCCGCGAAGCAGGGGAACATTTGTTTCATCGTCTGCTCGCGACAGGTCTTAAGGGTGGTCTGGAAACCATGACGGCGGCGGCGGACTGAACGCCTCGTGAATTCCAGATTTTCTTCTCTTCTCAAAGAACGGGTTAACATGATCAACAAGTCACTAGGCCTTCAGCTATTGCTCTTTCTTTCCTCAGTCTTTTCCCTTGGCCAAGTTACTGCCATACAAGCGGGACGGTTAATTGATCCGGACGCGGGAACTGTCCTGAATGACCAAGTCATTCTGATGCGAGACAACAAGATTGTAGCGGTTGGCAAGGGCGTGGCAATTCCGCGTGACGCCAAGGTCATCGACTTGTCGAAAATGACGGTGCTCCCTGGACTGATTGACTGTCATACCCATCTGGCGGACGGTCCCACAGGCGACAGCGAGCCCCTTTCCCAAATGAGACGGACCGCCTCGGAAGTGATCCTATCGGCCGTGCCCAACGCGCGGATCTTCTTGCTCTCGGGCTTCACCACGGTTCGAGATGTAGGTGTTTATCGGGCTCTAAATGACAAGGCGATGCGCGACGCGATCGCGAAAGGCTATATTGACGGCCCGCGCATGTACGTCGCGGGAGCGTATGTAACGATCACCGGCGGCGCGGGGGCGATGACTGGCTTTGCTCCCGACATCCAGCTTCCCTGGGATTTTCACTATGGCGAGGCCAACGGTCCCTGGGAAGTGCGCCAGGTGATCCGCAAACTGGCGCACGATGGAGTCGATCACATCAAGGTTCTTTCCAGCGGCGCTGTGCTGACGCACGGAAGCAATCCGTATTCGCAGGAGTTCACTTTGGAAGAACTGCAGGCGGCTGTGGATGAGGCGAGCCATTTTGGCTTGCGGGTCGAAGCCCACGCGCACTCGCCCCAAGGCATCAAGAATGCGATCCAGGCCGGTGTGGCATCCATTGAACATGCGACCATGATCGATGACGAGGGCATCGCAATGGCAAAGGCGCGCGGCACCTATCTCGACATGGACATCTACGACGAAGATTGCATTCAGGAAAAAGGAAGGCTGGGTACGATGCCCAAAGATTTCCTGGAGCATGATGCCCAACTCGGCCAGTTGCAGCGGGACAATTTCCGCAAGGCGGTGAAGGCTGGCGTGAAAATGTCATTCGGAACAGATGCGGGCGTTTGTTCGTACGATAAAAGTGTAAGGCAGTTTGCGATGATGGTGCAGTATGGCATGACGCCGATGCAGGCTATACAGGCGGCCACCAGCAATGCCGCCGATCTGCTTGGCCACTCGGATCTTGTCGGTTCGATCAAACCGGGGAAATACGCGGACGTGATCGCGGTCTCGGGCGATCCCTTGCAGGACGTTAGTTTGCTCGAACACGTGCAATTCGTGATGAAAGATGGAAAGGTTTATAAGCAATAATGAGGCTTGGTCCTGCGAAATGCATAGGTTCTTCGCTTCGCTCAGAATGACAATGTTAGGAAGTGGAGAGTGAAACTCACTGGTGATCGCGGGGGATTGTTTCCTCCCAGCTTTTCTGCTTCAACAGTTGCCCGTCCTTGAATAGCTCACGAGTGTATTTGTAATAGAAGTTCTTTTGGTCGGTGGTAACCGAGAGATGCCCCTGCCAGGTGAGCACGCGGCCCTGCAACTCAAAAGTGGTTTTCGCCTCGCCAAGCACTGAACTGGTTTCCGGGTGTGCGTCGTCGGCTTCGTAAGTCAGGGCCTCTAAATCAGTCTCCTTGCCCCAGGGATATTCATAACCGTCTTTTCCGCGCCAACGCACAGTCGTCTTGTGATTGGCCTCATCGCGCTCTGAACTCCACTCTCCTGGCCAGGGAAACCCTTCACTCTTGTAGCCGGGGCGTTCTTCAGAAGGTTCGGGAGAAGAAAAGGCTGGCGCTGGCGTGCCGTGCACTGGAACAGTCGGCAAGGTCAATCGCGAACCACTCGTGCCCAGCTCCAGCGAGGTGGTCATGGCATAGGGTGTTGGCAACATCATCGGCCAAAGCGCGTTGGAAATGGAAAGACGAATGCGATGGCCCCTGGGGAAAACCCAGGAAGTCACGTGCATCTCGATTTCCAGCGGATAGACTCTCCCAGGTTCAAGGTCGCGAGGTTCGGCGAAAGACTCCCGCTGCGCGCCGTTTCGCCCCGCTCCAGTGATTTGGGTAACAGATCCGTCGGGCGCGACATCAGACAACCGGGCAAACCAGTCAGCCAGCGGTGCGGTCGCAGAAACTCGCAGATGAGCCCGCGGGCTGCCCAAGATAGCCAGATCCTCTTTCAACGGCGCCGAATCGTAGACCAGGCTGAAGGCGTCCACGGGGCGAGTATCGCTGAGCAGCTCGCCCCACCAGAACCCCGCCTCGACGCCGATCGTGGGAACGTACTTCAACTGATGCACGGTAGATGGACCGGCTGGATTTCCCAGCGTGTGATTGGATTGCGGAAACAATTCGAGATTTCTTGTGTTCCGCGGTGGCCATGCGTCTTCTCTGCGCCACTCTCCGGGTACGTTCGGCAGATTGGGATCCGGCGGGTACCAATGCCGCATATAGGCCACTAGCTTCGGATCTTGTAAGACTCCGGTATCCCGCCCTTTGAGCCAGTAGTCCCACCACCGGACCGCCTGGTCGCGCCACTCGATCTTCGGGCCAGGCTCGGCTTCGTCAGGGAACGTGTGATTCCACGGGCCAATGATCGCCTTTACCGGCGCCTTCGTGGTCTCTCGCAACATGTCGGTGACGCTGTCGCGATATCCATCAAGCCATCCACCGATCAAAAAGCACGGAACCGTGATTTCGCTATAGGGGCGCACAGGGCTTCGCCAAAACGGCCCATCGTGCTGATGTTTCAAGTAGAGCAAAGACCAGGGTGGCGATTCCATCTTCGCGCCCAGTACGTTCGCATCGATCGGGTAGTCGGGCGCGCCCGTCCAGCCCTGAGCCATATCCATGTTGAGTTCGAACTCATCGACGTGCGCCATCCCGTCCACGTAGTGAACGTCATCATGAAACAAGCTCCGCCGTGGCATCTACCGCGATAATCGCTTTGAGCTCCGGCGGATGGCGCATCGCCATTTGCAGGGCATTAAAGCCACCCCAGGAGATGCCAAACATCCCGACATTGCCGTTGGACCACGGCTGATGGGCCAGCCAGGCAATGATTTGCTCCCCGTCGATCTGCTCCTGTTCCGAATACTCCCGCTCAGGAGGTACGCCCTCGCTTGCCCCAAATCCGCGAATATCGACACGCGCTGTGACGTATCCACGACGGGCGAAATAAGTGTGCATCGGATAATCCCGGGATGCCGTGCCGTCATCTTTCCGGTAGGGCAGATATTCGAGCAGAGCCGGAAACTTTTCGGCTGCTTTCGCGCCGTCGGGCATGTACAAAGTGGCCGCCAGGCGAACGCCATCTTTCATCGGAATCCAGGTGTTTTCCAGGCGCACGCCATAGCTAGGAGGGGAGGGCGGCTCTATAGAAAAGGCCGGGACAGAAATTGCGAACAGTAGCAACCAAAGAGCCCGTGAAATCAATGTCTCTCCTGTTGGATCGCGAGCAAGCCTATTGCAAGTTTGTTGCAAACCGTCGTTTTTGCCACGCGGCACCAAAGCATGTTAGAAAGCATGGCGGTTGTCAACTGCCCCGAATCAGGATCGGCGCGCGTGGTTTGCTGTTTCACGGGTGATGGGGATGCGTATAATGCTGCCGCAGAAAAAAATCAGGCGGGCGAGCCGCTCACAGCCCAGACTGCAGAGGCGATCCATGCATCGAAACTTGCTTCCCGATTCTCCCAGCCGCCGAACTTTTCTTGCTGCGACCAGCGGATTGCTGGCTGCGGCCGCAGCCGGGCCCTTGACCACATCAGCCATGGCTTCGCGATCAAGTTTCGGCCCCTTGCCCGAAGGAGCGAAGAAGCTCGAGATCGGCGTGTTCGATGCGGCCTTTCCCAAACTCTCGCTCGACGAAATGCTCGATAAGTTTTCCGCCTGGGGAGTGGAGGCGGTGGAGATCGGCACCGGTGGATATCCTGGCTCGGTGCACTGTCCAGTGCAGGAACTGCTCAATGATCCTGCCAAACTGGGGGCCTGGAAAAAGAAATTTGAAGATCACAACATCCGCGTCGCCACCTTGAGCTGCCACGGAAATCCCGTTCATCCCGACCCCAAAATCGCCGCACAAGATCAGGAGACCTTTCGCCGCACTGTGCTCCTAGCCGAACGCCTGGAAGTAAGCGTAATCGTCGGATTTTCCGGATGCCCTGCAGGAACAGCGACCGACACCAAGCCGAACTGGATCACCTATCGTTGGCCTCCCGAATATGCAGCCATGCAGGACTGGCAGTGGAATGAGAAACTCATTCCGTATTGGCAGCAAGCTGCGAAGTTTGCCCGCGAGCACGGGGTCCACAAGCTGGCGCTGGAGATGCATCCCAATTTCTGTGTCTACAATCCCCGGACGTTGTTACGTTTGCGGGAAGCGGTGGGCGAGGAAATCGGAGCCAACTGCGATCTCAGCCATTTGTTCTGGCAACAGTGCGATGCGGTGGAAGTGATTCACATGCTGGGCAAGCAGAATTGCATCTTCCACGCGCACATGAAAGACACCGTGTTCTACCAGAACAACATCGACCGATTTGGTGTCCTGAATTTTGCTTTTGAAACCAAGGATCTGCCGATGGCTTCGGAAACATTTCGAGCAGTCGGCTACGGCCATGGCGCGAGTCTGTGGAAAGACGTGATCCGCGCCTATATGGACGTGGGATACCAGGGCATTCTGAGCGTGGAGAATGAAGATCCAATTCTCCCCGGCGAAGTGGGCGTAGAGCGCGCGCTGTACGTTCTGAAGAACGTGCGCAGTGAAATTATGGGGTCGTGAGTCCGGTTCCTCTGCGATCTCTGCTTGTTTTCGGCGCGTGCGCTGCGGTTAAAGGGTTTTATCTTTCTCACTGCGGCAAATCTTAAACCGCAGAGTTCGCCAAGAAATTCAACCGAGATAGCCGACGGCCTCGTTTCAAATGCCCCGGCCGGATTGACCGCTTCGCCGTCGCCGGAGTAAGCTGCCTTTTTGCCTGCCGTCCACAGGGGCCAATGATGCACAGACGTGAGGCGTTACGACTTCTCGCCGCCAGTGCGGCCCTTCCTCTCTTTTCCCGAGACGCTTTAGCGCTTTTCCAGGAGGTGCACGAGCAACTCCCGGAAACGGCAGCCCTGAAGGTCTTGAATCCGCACCAAAATGCCACGGTCATCGCCATCTGCGAGACCATCATCCCGCAGACTGATACGCCCGGGGCCAAGGCCGCTCGGGTCAATGAGTTTATCGATGTAGTCCTGGCCGATTGGTATGACGAGGCCGAGAAGAATAGGTTCCTGACCGACCTGGCGGACTTCGATTCCCGCTGCCACCGCACGCTGGGCAAAGATTTTGCCGACTGTTCCCAGGAGCAGCAGGCTGAGTTCCTGAAGATCACAGAAGACGAAACGCCGGAGATTCACGAGCGCGGACGCCGAATGTGGGAACCAGAAAACGTTCAGGCGATAGAATTTTTCCCGAGAATCAAGCAACTCACGCTCATCGGCTATTACACTTCCGAGATTGGATTCGAACAAGAACTGCACCAGGAGATCATTCCTTCCCGGCACGCCGGTTGCGTGCCTCTCGAAGAAGAGGCCGCGAAATAATGCCCGCCAACACCTATGATGCAATTGTTGTGGGTTCCGGGATTACCGGCGGCTGGGCGGCCAAAGAACTCGGCGAAAAAGGGCTGCAGACAATCGTTCTTGAAGCCGGCCGCCCCACCAACCCCGAAACCGACTATGTTGAGCACGTTCCGGTGTGGGAGAAGCGCTTCCGCGGAATGCGAGACCGGAAAAGCTTAGCGGAAAATCAGCCCATCCAACAAACTTGCACCGGTTTGGACGAATGGAATAGCAAGTTCTTCGTCAACGATCGCGAAAATCCTTACACCACCGCTCCTGACAAACCCTTCTTGTGGATTCGCGGCCGACAAGTCGGCGGTCGCTCCATTATCTGGGGCCGGCAGTCGTATCGCTGGAGCGATCTCGATTTCGAGGCGAACCTGCGCGAAGGCATCGCGGTCGATTGGCCGATTCGCTACGAGGAAATTGCTCCCTGGTACGACTACGTCGAAGAGTTCGCAGGAATCTCTGGACAAAAAGAAGGCTTGCCACAGTTGCCCGACGGAAAATTTCTGCCGCCCATGGAAATGACGTGCGCCGAGCTGGTAGTGAAAGACGCCATCGCGCGCTATTTTCCCGGTGAGCGAATGATGACGATTGGGCGCGCCGCCATTTTGACTCAGCGCCACCTCGGCCGCGCTGCGTGCCATTATTGCGGCCCATGTTCACGGGGGTGTATTACCCGGTCTTACTTCAGCAGCTTGAACTCGACGCTACCGGCGGCAAAAGCCACCGGCAAAGTTACAGTTCGTCCCTACAGCGTAGTGCATAGTGTGATTTTCGACTCCAAGACCCGAAAGGCTACCGGCGTTCGAGTGATAGACGGCCAGACTAAGGAGGCTCTCGAGTTCCACGGCCGGGTTGTGTTTCTGTGCGCCTCTGCACTCGAATCCACGCGTCTTCTATTGAACTCGAAGACCCCGGAGTTTTCTAACGGACTCGCCAATTCCAGCGGAGAACTCGGCCACAACCTCATGGACCACTGCATGGGCGGAGGAGCTCGTGCGGTAATTCCGGGAACGAAGATAAAGTTTCTTTGGGCAACCGCCCCAATGGGATCTACGTGCCTCGTTTCCGCAATGTGAAACAAAAGCATCCGCTGCTCATCCGCGGCTACGGTTTCCAGGGCGGCGCCTCGCGACGGAGCTGGCAGCGTGGCATGGAGATGCACGGCATCGGGGCTGACTTTAAGCACTCGCTGAGCCGTCCCGGTCCGTGGACGTTCACATTCGCCGGCTTCGGTGAATGTTTGCCCAATCACGATAACTTTATCGAACTCGACAAAGAGAAAGTTGACGCCTGGGGAATTCCGGCGCTCAAGATCACCTGCCAATGGCGCGAAAATGAACGAGCGTTGCTGAAAGACATGTCCATTACAGCAGCGGAAATGCTGTCGGCCGCTGGCGCCAAGGATATCGAGCCATTCATCGAAGACAATGCTCCCGGTCTGACCATCCACGAAATGGGAACGGCGCGCATGGGGCGTGATCCCAAAACTTCAGTGTTGAATGCGCACAACCAGGCGCACGATATAAAGAATCTATTCATCACCGATGGCGCTTGCATGACCTCTTCGGCTTGCGTCAACCCTCGCTCACCTATATGGCATTGACCGCTCGCGCCTGCGATTATGCAGTCAGTCAAATGAAAAAAGGAGAACTCTGATGGATCGTCGATCGTTTTTGGGAACGATGACTGCAGCGACGTTGCTTAGCCGAGGCCTGGCTTGGGCCGAGAGCACGCACAAGATCGACAAGATTGGCGTGCAGCTTTATACGGTCCGCAAAGAAATGCCCAACGACTTTGACGGCACTCTGGCCAAGGTCGCGGCAATCGGCTACAAAGAGGTGGAATTTGCCGGTTATTTCGGACACTCTCCCAAAGACGTACGGGCCAGTCTCGACAAGTGCGGACTGACCGCGCCCTCCATGCATACTGGCTACAACACGCTCGGCGACAAGCTTCCGGAAATCATCGAAGCCGCGAAAATCATCGGCCATGAATACATCGTCAATCCGGCAATCGATGATTCGATGCGCAAGACCGCTGACGGCTGGAAACAGGCGTCAGAGACGTTTAATCATGCGGGAGAAGTCTGCCAGAAGGCCGGCATCCAGTTTGCTTATCATAATCACTGGTGGGAATTCACCCCGATCGATGGCAAGCTGCCCTACGACATTGTGTTGGAAAGCACCGACCCCAAGCTGGTCAAGATGGAAATGGACCTCGGCTGGATCACAGTCGGAGGCCAGGACCCGCTGAAGTATTTCGCCCTCTATCCCGGGCGTTTTCCGCTGGTCCACATGAAGGATTGGACAAAGGTTCCCCCGGTACCGGCGCCCGGTTCGCCGTTCAACATGGATAACGCGCCGGAGATGACGGATGTCGGCAGCGGTTCGATAAATTGGAAACGGATTTTCGCGAAATCGGACCAGGCCGGGATCAAGCACTATTTTGTAGAACGTGATATGCCGCCAGCGCCATTTGAAAACATTCGCACCAGTTACACATACCTCGCGCAGCTGCGTTTCTGATGCGCATTCGTTATCTGTGAGGGAGATATGAGATGCCGCAGGTAGTTCGTTCGGCCAAGCAGTATGACGTCTGCATCATCGGTTCAGGCGCAGCTGGCGGCACCGCCGCGAAAGTGCTCACCGAAGGCGGCCTGAACGTAGTCATGCTGGAAGCGGGTCCGCCGGTCAATCCCGAGACCGACTACAAGGAACATCTCTGGCCTTACGATCTGGACCACCGGGGTGTCGGCGTGGGTGGAAAATTCCGGCACCAGGTAGGCGACGAGTTCATGGCGCCGAACGGCGCATGGGACATCGACGGTGAGCCTTACACCTCAGCTCCCGGTTCCACGTTTCGCTGGTTCCGTTCCCGCATTGTGGGCGGCCGCACCAATCACTGGGGCCGCATCGCCTTGCGCTTCGCTCCGGTCGACTTTCGTAGCCGCTCCACCGACGGGATGGGCGACGACTGGCCGATCACCTACGAAGAACTAGCTCCTTACTACGACAAAGTCGAGTCTTATATCGGGGTTTTTGGAACAAAAGAGAACATTCCCAGCGCGCCGGATGGCGTTTTTATGGCGCCTCCGCCCCCGCGCTGCACCGAAACCCTCATCAAGAAGTCTTGCGACAAGCTGAACATTCTCTGCATACCCTCACGCATGGCCATTCTGACCAAGCCGCTGAACGGCCGGCCGGCGTGCCATTACTGTGCGCAGTGCGGCCGGGGATGCATAACCGCGTCAAACTTCAGCTCCAGCCAGGTCATGATTCCCCCTGCGGCTGCGACCGGCCGATTCACGCATCATTACCGGCGCCATGGCGCGCGAAATCGTTGTGGGTAAAGATGGCAAGGCTCAAGCGGTTTCCTATGTCGACAAGGCTACACGTACCGAGCAACAAGTTCGCGCCAAAGCTTTCGTGGTTGCGGCCAGTGCTTGCGAATCGGCCCGCTTGCTGCTGAATTCGCGTTCGACGCTTTTCCCGAACGGGGTTGCCAACTCCTCGGGCGTGGTCGGCCGCTACCTGACTGACTCAGTTGGGAGTTCTGGCTACGGGTATTTTCCCCAGCTCGAAAAAGTACCTGCTCACAATCACGATGGGGTGGGCGGAATGCATATGTACATGCCCTGGTGGAAGTTCGACCGCAAGAATGATTTCTTACGCGGGTACCACATCGAATTCGGCGGCGGCCGCGATATGCCAGGCGTCGGCGAGTTTGATGGGGTGTGCGAGAGAACCGAAGGCTACGGTCTGGCGCTGAAACAAAAGTGCCGTGCCAGTTATGGCGCGTTTATCGGTTTTGGCGGCCGCGGCGAGATGATTCCCAACGAGCACTCGTATTGCGAGCTTGATCCCGACACGGTCGACCAATGGGGCATCCCTGTCTTGCGTTTCCATTGGGGATGGAGCGCCAACGAAATCAACATGGCGAAAGACATGCAGCAAACCTTCCGCGCCATCGTTGAGTCGGCCGGCGGGACCTATTACACCCGGTCGAAGGCTGACGCGAATCATCCGTATGGAATTGAAGATGGCGGCGTCATCATTCACGAACTGGGGACCGCGCGAATGGGAAACGATCCCAAAACCTCCGTGCTCAACAAGAACTGCCAGGCGCACGACGTCAAGAATCTTTTCGTTACGGATGCGGCCTCATTCGTGACCAATCCGGACAAGAATCCCACTCTAACCATCATGGCAGTATCTTGGCGTGCTTCGGAGTATTTGCTCGATCAGGCCAAGAAGGGAGATTTGTAAGGACCTCATGTCGAACACCATCTCCCGGCGCGACGTTTTGAAATCGCTCACTCTGGGCGCTGCGGCCACTTCGGTACTGCGAGCGATTCCGCTGCAAGCGGCGGAGTATGCCCATCGAATGGTTGACGCGGAAAAAGCGGCCAGTCCCGTCGGGGCCTACAAACCAAAATTCTTCGCTGACCAGCAATACAAAACATTGCACTTTCTCTGCGACGCGATCATTCCGGCCGATGCCGATTCCGGCGGCGCCATCCAGGGCGGCGCTCCTGAGTTCATTGATCTGCTTACCAGTGAGAATCCAGCGTACCAGCTCAAGCTGGGCGGCGGGTTGATGTGGTTGGATGCAACTTGCACCGATCGTTACGCCAAGACTTTCCTGAATAGCAGCCCTCAGCAGCAGAAAGAAATTCTTGATTTGATCGCCTACAAGAAAAATGCCGAGACCGACGCCAGCCTGAGCCAGGGCGTGGACTTCTTCTCGTTCCTGCGCAACCTTACCTGCGATGGATTCTTCACCAGTGAAATCGGCATCAAGTATCTGGGCTACATCGGCAACAAATATCTGAAGAGCTTTCCTGGCTGCCCACCCGTACCCGGAGTTTGATTCCTTCTCAACAGTTGTGTTTCGCGGCGACCGTTTGGCCGTATATTAGCTAGCGTCGTCAGGCCCCATTTTTGCGAGAAGGGAAATTTCATGGTCAGCAACTACAGCGCGCCCGGGCGGATGGTAGCTCACAGCATGGTCACAACCCAATTCGAACTCGACGGATTTCGCGTCGTGCGGACTTTGGGCGTAGTCCGCGGGATCGTAGTGCGCTCTCGCTCCATCTTCGGCACGATCGGTGCGAGCCTCCAGACTATTCTTGGCGGCAACATCACGCTGCTCACCAATTTGTGCGAGAAGACGCGTGCCGAAGCTTTTGACCTTATGCTGCAGCACGCCGCCGAACTCGGCGGCAACGCCGTGGTCGGCGCGCGCTACGACGCCACCGAGATCATGCAAGGAGTCACGGAAGTGCTGGCTTACGGAACGGCGGTCGTCGTCGAGCCGGTGAAATAGACCAGCAAGCCGGACCCTATTCTTTGTACAGCCACCCCGCGACCAGAGTTGCCAGGATTGCTCCTCCCCATAGATCGACCATCCAGCCCAACGGGAACACCCGGTCGACAGGCGACCAGCACGCTTGCGCAAAGTTGCCCGGAAAACCCGCCGCGAATCCCACCAGGAAGCCAACCTTCAACGCGCTCCCGGGTCCTGCGCCAAGCGTCTGGCGCGCCCAGGCGTACAAATGCGCCACGATGATCCCCAACACGAGCAGAATGATGATCCATTGGCCGAGGAAGAAGGGGTAGCGCGCCTCCTTCAGAAACAGACCCGCGTTCTGGGCTGCGACGTAGCGTGCATTGCCGATAATCAGTTGCCCGGACAGGTAACTCCAGCCCACCCAGACCACGCCTCCGGCTATGCCACCGAGAAACACTCGAGACCGGTTAATGCTCATAGGCCACCTCCAAAGGAAGCCAAAAAAGCCGGCGTGAGTGTACACCAAACGGTGGGGCCGAGCTTGACAATGTGACGACCGCGCACGGAAGTGCGATAGATTCACAGGCCCGAATACAATGCCTAACGGCAATTTCTCCCGGGAGATAAATCTACGAATCCAACACACCCGCACGAAGTTCTTTCCTGTCTCTGGGCTGCGTTCGGTCTTTACTGGTTGGTGAGCGCTGCCGGGACGCACGCCACAAAATCCGGCGAAGCCCACTCCTATCGGCTTCTGCGTATTCCAATCCTGGTGCTGACTTTCATCCTGCTGTTGACCCCCCTGCTTCGTATCGGTGCGCTTGCTTGGCGATTCATTCCTGACGGCAAGTCCACACGTGACCTTGGCCTCGCCCTGACGCTGTGCGGGATAACGATCGCGGTCTGGGCACGGAGCCATCTTGGCCGCTATTGGAGCGACAAAGTTGAGCTCAAAGTAGATCACAAGTTGATCCGCAGCGGGCCTTACGCGTACCTGCGCCATCCCATTTATTCGGGCGTTTTACTTGGGGTCGCGGGCACAGCGATCGCGGTCGGTGAGTGGCGAGGCGTGCTCGCGTTTGTGATCCTCTTAACGAATTACACAGTAAAAGCGCTGAAAGAAGAACGGCTTTTGTCGGCTCAATTTGCCGGTGAGTTTGAAGCGTATAAAAGAGAATCCGGCTTCCTTATTCCCCGTTTGCTCCGGCGCGTTGCCTAGAAGGCTTTGCCTTGCCGACCGATTTCCACAGGTTTTCGAGGGCTAACCGATTCAGCCCAAATCACTTGCAAGGCGAACAATCATCGAAAGAATCGAGTCTGTAAATCCCACCTATTGTGGTCATCTCTTCAGTTAGCCACAATTTATCGTAGTTTCTAGAGCCGATGAACTTTCGGTCATTTGACCCTAAAGTTTCCCATTGACAGTAAAGCATTTAGGAGTAGGATGTGGTCAAAAGTGGTACAGAGTGGTAGAACAAGTTAGAGGTCGTGGGAAAAAGCTGATCCAGATGAGGCGCCAGTGGAATTAGAAGCTGACACCCTGAAAAACAGCCCCAACGAACCCAAAAAGATTGAAATTCGTGCCGTCTTTACCTCCCTCGTATTTGCGGTAGCTGCCAAGACGTTACACGGCCCCCAAAAGGGCAGAACACATGTTTCGCGGAAATCACCCAACCCGCGTCGACGAAAAGGGACGGCTCAAAGTCCCTGCGGAATTCAAGCGGGTGATCGACGAGAAATACAACGCGCAATTCTATATCACCAGTTTCGACGGCAAGGTTGCCCAAGTGTATCCCTTCGAGGAGTGGGAGCAGATCGAGCAGAAGCTGGCCGGACTCTCGACTTTCAATCCTACGAAGAAGAAGTTTCTGGACCGCGTGAACTACTGGGGCCAGCAGGTCGAAATGGACGGCCAGGGCCGGTTGCTGATCCCGCAGTTGTTGCGGGAGGCCGCACAGATCAAAGGCGAGGTTGCGGTCACGGGCAATTTGAAGTACCTGATCGTGCGCAACCTGGAAGCATACCGCAAGGAGATCGAGGAACAGGCGTTCACGTCTGAGGATGAGAAGACGCTCGACGATCTGGGCATCTAGTGGACGAGGGTTTAACAGACACCCCTCAGGGGGTTGGGCATGGGCCAGTGGGCCATGTGCCGGTTCTTTTAAAAGAAGCGATCGACTTTTTAGCCGTCCGTCGTGGCGGGACGTATATCGACGCTACGGTGGGCCTTGGCGGGCACAGCTTAGAAATCGCAAAACGCCTCGGCGCACCGGGACATTTGATTGGGCTCGATAAGGACCCCGCAGCGCTGGACATCGCGCGGGCAAAGCTTGGTCGTGTGGGGGCGGGCGACTCACCCGCCAATCAACGGCAAGCCGATTGGCCGAGGATCACGTTGCTGCATCGATCATTCGCAGAAATTGCGAACGGTCAACGGGCAGCGACGGTCGACGGAATTCTCGCCGATCTCGGCATGAGCAGTTTGCAGCTCAACAACGCGGCGCGAGGCTTTAGTTTTCAGGCGGAAGGACCGCTCGACATGCGAATGAATCCGCAAGCCGAGCTCACCGCCGAACAAGTGGTAAATCAGGTGGACGAGGTCACACTCGCCAATCTGATTTACGAATTCGGTGAGGAAAGGAGGTCGCGGAGAATCGCCAGAGCCATTGTCCGGTCGCGGCCGATACGCACCACTGCGGATCTCGCAGCGGTGATTTCAGCCGCGGCCCGGCCAATGAAATTTGAGCGCATTCATCCGGCGACCAGAACCTTTCAGGCTCTCCGAATCTTCGTAAACCATGAACTGGACGATCTGCGGGAGCTGCTGAAAGCAGCCCCGCAGCTTCTGAAACCGGGAGGACGTCTGGTGATCATCAGTTTCCACTCGCTTGAAGATCGCATCGTGAAAGACGCGATGCGCGAGGGAGCGAAGCAAGACCAGTACAAATTACTGACCAGGAAGCCAGTAACCGCCGGTGAAGAAGAGATTGATCGTAATCCAAGATCGCGCAGCGCGAAATTGCGCGCCGCAGAAAAGATTTAAAAACAAAAGCAGCAGAACGAACACGGGAGGTTGGGGATGTACACAGGTACCTTGATCGATGAACTGATGACCGCCGTCGAGCGGACGGAAGAAATTTCCTCAGAACGCGAGCGGGGGGAGAGACTGGCATATTGGTACGCCGTGTCCGAGGCCGAACTGGCGCAGTTCGACGGCACCCTGGCTGGGGTGGCATAGATGGCGGCAGCCACAGCGGTGATGCAAAGCACAGGCAGGCGGCGCAAGTCGTGTTGGACGGGCACCCCCGAAATCTATTTCGCCCGCGCCATCGACAACTCCCGTCTCAGAAAAATCGACGATCCCAACCGCAGCCGCGAGATGAAGCAATTCGGGGTGGCGCTCGCCTGTTTGTTCCTGCTGGTCATGACCTTTGCCTGGCAACATTTTCGGGCCATCGAATACGGATACAAGATCGAGGTTCTCAAGAGCCAGCGAGACAGTCTGGCAGAACTGAACCGAACGCTTCGCCTGGAGGAAGCAACTCTGCGCTCGCCCGATCGAATCGATTCGCTGGCGCGGCAACTCGGGATGCAGCCGCCGCAAGCCGGACAGATCATGCGCATGGATGTTGCCGTTCCCGACTCGGGTGGGCCGGTCATGGCGAGTGTGACCCCGGTCGCGGTAATTTCGGTGCGCTGATTTCGGTGGGATAAAGACGAACCTGGCGGCTTTCGCTCTACCAGCGAGCCGCCATGTTTGTCTGCGGCGCCTGCGCAGAACGAAACGTAGAAGTTTAACAACCTGATTTTTCTTGAAGGCCGGCAAAGTGGCGACCAACACAGTCCGCAGCCAAACCAATCTCCGGTTGTACATCCTCGCTGGAATTCTGGTGCTGTGGAGCGCCGTAATTTGTCTTCGCCTGGTCTACCTGCAAATCTTCAGTTACGGTGAGTTTGAGCACCGCGCCCAGCACCAGCAGCAGCGCACGATTGACGTTGCCGCCAGGCGAGGGATCATCTACGACCGCGCCGGCCGCGAGCTGGCCATGTCCAACGCCGTGGATTCAGTTTTCGCCGTCCCCACAGAAATTCCCGATCTTGCCGCAACCACTTCTCTAATTTCCCGCATCACCAAAACCGACCCCCGCGAATTGCTTGGCCGGTGCAAGGCGGACAAAACATTTTGCTGGATCGCGCGCAAAGCCGATGCCGAGACCGCCGCTCGCATCCGGTCGCTGAATCTTCGCGGCATCTACTTTCAGAAGGAATCCAAGCGTTTCTATCCTAAGAGCGGGCTGGCCGCGCAGGTCATCGGTTATGTGGGCACCGATGATGAAGGGCTTAGCGGCATCGAGCGCGCCTACGACGAAAAACTCCATGGCAAACCCGGCCAGATGTTGATCTCAGTCGACGCCCGGCGCAAGTGGTTCGGCAGCGTAGAGAAACAGCCCGATCCGGGCGAAAACATCGTCCTGACCATCGATGAAAAAATCCAGTACATCGCCGAGCGCGAACTGGAAACGGCGATGCAACAAACCCACGCCGTGACCGGCACAGTCATTGTCGAAAATCCGCATACCGGAGAAATTCTGGCTCTGGCCAACCGGCCCACGTTTAATCCCAACCTGACCCGGGAAATCACACTCGCCAAGCTGAAAAACCACGCGGTCAGCGATGTGTACGAGCCAGGCTCAACATTTAAGCTGGTCACGATTTCTGCTGCGCTGAATGAAAAACTTACCCGGCCTGATGAAGTCTTCGATTGCCAGATGGGATCGATCGTCTTCAACGGCATGCGGATCCGCGACAGTAAGCCACACGGCCTGCTCCCGGTGTCGGACATTCTGGCCGAATCGAGCGACGTTGGCTCCATTAAGATTGGCATGCGGCTGGGCGACGACCGTTTTTACAAATATATTCACTCATTCGGATTCGGACAGCAGACCGGTATCGAACTGCCGGGCGAAACCAGAGGCTTAAGCAAACCGCCGAGTCGCTGGTCGAAAGTCTCCATCGCCGCCATTTCGATGGGACAGGAAATCGGTATTACTCCCCTGCAACTTGCCGGGTTGATCTCCACTATGGCCAACGACGGCGTCTGGGTGGCGCCTCGTATTGTTGCCGCCACCACTGAACCGCAGAGCGCCCCGCAACTGATTGCATTTCATCCCATCGACCAGCGGCGGGTGATTTCTTCGCTGACTGCAGCGCAGATGCGCCAGATGATGCAGGGCGTCGTGCTGCACGGCACCGGGAAAAAAGCGATCCTTGAAGGCTACAGCTCGGCGGGTAAAACCGGCACCGCGCAGGAAGTGGATCCGGCCACGCACGCCTATTCCCACACCAAGTACGTCGCCACATTTGCCGGCTTTGCTCCGGTCAACAATCCGGCAATTACTGTGGTCGTGATCTTGGACTCGGCCGTGGGTTTGCATCAGGGTGGTCAGGTCTCCGCCCCAGTTTTTCAACGCATCACACAGCAAGTTCTGGAGTATCTACACGTCCCGCACGATGTCGAATTGCCGCTCAGCCGCCAATTGCTATTGGCCGAGCAAAAAGTCAAGGATCAAGACCTGGCCGAAGGCTCGCCCGACCATCTTGGTGATCGGCTGGACATGGCAGATGCTGAGGCCGCATCATCGACGCCGCCAGTGGCCGCCGCCAAAGTTTCGTCCCAGGTCCTGACTAACGGTGTCGTTCAGGCGGCGCTGCGTGAGCGAGGTTCAGATGCCTCGGTCGAGAGAAAGTCCAACCACTGGAAAGTGGAATCAAGCTGGAACGAGCTCAAGATCCGGCTAATCAAGCCCCACAGGACGCCTTGGCTCAGTCCCCCACTTCCGGCACGGTGGTTCTGGACGTAACTCCGGTTGGAACCGTAGTTCCCTCCTTCCTGGGCAAGACGGTTCGGTCGGCAATCGAGCTAGCGGAAGAGAACGGCTTGGATCTGGACGCGGTGGGCAGTGGAGTCGCGCGGGACCAGTCGCCAGGGCCGGGGTCTCGCGTCGCTGCCGGCGCGAAGGTCACGGTGCACTTCGGACGTTAGCCAGATCCATCTAGGTCGGAATACCTGTCCGTACAAACGATGCAACTCTGTACCATATAATTTACTTCAATGACGTTCCTTCAGGTCCTCGACGGTGCGGAGATCCTCGTCCAGACCGGCAATCCCAACATTAGCGGAGTCGAGTACGACTCGCGCAAGGTGAAGCCGGGGGATTTGTTTGTCGCTATCCGCGGCGAGTCGAGCGATGGAAACAAGTTCATCGATCGATCCATCGCGGCGGGAGCGGTTGCGATTGTCACCGATTCCGCCGGCGAGAATCCGCGTCCAGGGGTCGCGTGGGCGCAAGTGGCGCATGGCCGCCGCGCTTTGGCCCGGCTGAGCGCAAACTTCTATAAACGCCCGGCTGAGCGCCTGGCGGTCACCGGAATCACCGGAACCAACGGCAAAAGCACGACTGCATTTCTGGTGGAATCCATACTGAACGCTGCCGGACGAAAGAGCGCTCTGATCGGAACCATCGAGTATCACGTCGCGGGCAAAACTTTGCCGGCCCCGCACACCACACCCGAAGCTTTGGAGCTCAATCACATGTTGGCGGAGGCAATTGCGCACGGCACCACTGAAGGGGTGATGGAAGTCTCATCGCATGCCCTTGCTCAGCAACGCGTGTTCGGGATTCCGTTTGACGTTGCCGTGTTCACCAACCTGACTCGCGACCATCTCGATTATCACGGCACAATGGAAGAATATTTTGTCGCCAAGCGGCGGCTTTTCGAAGGTTGCGGTACCGAAGCGCCACGCTCGGCGGTCATTAACCTGGATGACGAGTGGGGCCGGAAACTGGTCCCCATCAGCAAACGGCATGGTTCTCAGGTACTCGGTTACGGGCTGGCGAACGGGGATTTCCAGGCGAAAAAAGTGGACATAACCGAGCACGGGACACGCTTTGATCTGATTACGCCGGAAGGCATTGTTCCTCTGTTCTCTCCCCTGATTGGTGCGGTGAACGTCTACAACATTCTTGCCGCAGCGGGGGCGGCCTACGCTCGCCAATGCAAAACGGAAGCACTTGCCCATGGAGTGGCAGCGCTGGCCCGTGTCCCGGGCCGCTTCGAGCGTGTGGACTGCGGCCAGCCCTTCACGGTTGTGGTGGATTACGCCCATACCGACGATGCCCTGCGTAATCTCACCGCAATGGCGCGTGACTTTGTGCAGCGCGCCGGCCAAAAACAGCGAGTGATTACTCTTTTTGGATGTGGCGGGGACCGCGACCGTACGAAACGCCCGTTGATGGGCGAAGCAGCCGCGCGCGGCAGCGACTTCGTGGTTCTGACATCCGACAATCCGCGAAGCGAAGATCCGCTGGCCATCATGAATGATGCGGTCGTCGGTCTGCAGCGCTCTGGGGCAAAATATGTGATGGAGCCCGACCGCAAGGCGGCAATCGCGCTCGCCACACGCGAGGCCGCACCGGGCGATATCGTGCTGATTGCAGGCAAGGGACACGAAAAGGTACAGATTTTGCGGGATGGCGCCGTTCCCTTCGACGACGTGGAAGCGGCACAGCAAATTCTGCGCCAGGCGGGATATGACTGCGATGCCGCAAAAGCGGCTGCGGGAAAGAATTCATGAAGCTGCCGTTGTCGCGAATCGCGGAGTTCCTTGCTGCGGAAGGGGCGTTCAACCGGGAAGCGCTCGCCGAGGGGTACTCGATTGACTCCCGCACGCTGCGGCCGGGCGAACTTTTCTTTGCCGTGCAGGGTGAACGCCTCGACGGACACGATTTCGTAGAGCAGTCGCTGGAAAAAGGCGCGGTCGCAGCCGTTATCCGCCGCGACCAGCTGGGTCGCTATCCGGGAGAAACCCGACTACTTGCTGTCAGCGACACTTTGACCGCATTGCAAACCCTTGCCACTGCGGTGCGCCGCTTGTGGGGAAAAACTCTGATTGGGGTGACCGGATCGACGGGAAAAACCACCACCAAAGAAGCGATTGCGCACGTGCTCTCAGTGCGTCTTCGCGTGCTGAAATCGGAGGGCAATTTCAACAATCATTTCGGGTTACCTCTGATGCTGTTGAAGCTCGAGCCCCAGCACGAAGCCGCAGTCATCGAGATGGGCATGTCACATGCGGGCGAGATAGCCGCCCTGGCCAGGATTGCTTATCCCGACGTGGGAGTTGTCACCAATGTTGCTCCGGTGCACCTGGAGTTTTTCAAGTCCGTGGCTGATATTGCGCGGGCCAAGTACGAGTTGATCGAATCTCTTCACGCCGGTGGAACTGCGGTGCTGAATGCGGACGACCAATACGTTTCGCAGTTCGGACGCGATTTTCACGGCAAGGTGTTGATGTATGGCTTGCAATCCTCCGCCGATGTGCGTGCCGAATCGATCGAAATGCATGGCTCTGAGGGTTCGACGTTTGACGTCGTCATTGACAGTTGCCGCGAGAAAGCCAGATTGCGGTTGGTCGGGCGGCACAATATCTACAACGCGCTGGCGGCAGTGGCTGTTGGGCTCGAAAGCGGCTTGACTCCTTCCGAGGCGGTCGCCGCCCTGGCCTCGTTGGCTCCAGCGGAAAAACGCGGCGAGGTCGTTCAGGTGGGTAACATCACCATCGTCAACGATTGCTACAATTCCAATCCGGTAGCTTTGCAAGCGATGGTCGATGCGCTCGTGGCCATGCCAGCTCGGCGGCGAATCGTGGTGGCGGGCGAAATGCTCGAGCTGGGACCGGTGGCTGAGGAGATGCACCGCAACTCTGGCCGGCATATGGCTCAGAGCAAAATTGACGCCGTGCTTGGAGTGCGGGGGGTGGCGCGGGCTCTGGTGGAAGCCGCACGCGAAGCAGGAACTCGGGCAGAGTTTGTGGCCACACCCGAAGAAGCGGGCGATTGGCTGTTGCGCGAAACACGCGAGGGTGATGTGGTGTTGCTCAAAGCCTCGCGCGGTGTGAAACTCGAACGGGCACTGGAACGAGTGGTCAGTGCGCTGTCGCCCGTGGGCGGGAAAAGCAAAGCCCGCGGCTGACGATTAACCACTGGCGACCGCAGACTGACGCTGGGCGGAGGCTGATTGCTCTATTGGCTGCTGTATCTGAAGCTCTACCATTACTTTCCGCCTTTCCGCATCTTCCGTTATTTAACTTTCCGCACCGCATTCGCCAGCCTCACTGCGCTCTTCACTGCACTGATTGTTGGGCCGCTGGTCATCAATCGCCTGCGCGATTTTCAGATCGGGCAGTTCATCCGCGACGAAGGCCCGAAGGCACACCAGAAAAAAGCGGGTACCCCTACGATGGGAGGATTGCTGATTGCCATTTCCATCGTGGTGCCGACTTTATTGTGGGCGGATCTGAGCAATCGGTTCGTCTGGTTGGCAGTGTTCGCTACTTGCGCGTTCGCTGCCATCGGCTTCGCGGACGACTACACCAAAGTTGTGCACCGGCGCAACTTGGGACTGACCGGCAAAGCAAAACTCGGACTGCAAATCGCTACCAGTTTTCTCATCGCAGTCGCTCTCATCGCCATGCAGACCCGGGGCCTTTATTCCACCCGGCTGCTGGTTCCCTTCTTCAAGCAATTTAGGCCCGACCTGGTCATCGAACGGCTGGTGAACTCTCCACAACTCTGGCCATTGGCCTTTCTTCCCTTCATCCTGTTCGTGATTCTCGTAATCGTTGGCTCCAGCAATGCCGTAAATCTCACTGACGGACTCGATGGCCTGGCGATCGGCTGCACCGTGATCGCAGCCGGCGCGCTGGCCGTGCTCACCTATCTCAGCGGGCATGCCACCTTCGCCGCGTATCTCGACCTGCAGCGCATGCCCGACGTGGGTGAGTTGACCATATTTTGCGGCGCCATGGTGGGAGCGTCGATCGGGTTTCTGTGGTACAACGCCCATCCCGCGGAAGTGTTCATGGGAGATGTCGGCTCGCTTGCGTTAGGCGGCGCCATCGGGACCGTCGCAGTGATGATCAAGCAGGAGTTGCTGCTGCCCTTTATCGGCGGAGTCTTCGTGATCGAGGCGGTATCGGTCATCCTGCAAGTCGGCTCCTACAAATTGCGCAAAAAGCGCATTTTCAAGATGGCGCCGTTGCACCATCATTTTGAGCTGCTGGGCTGGTCGGAATCAAAAATCATCGTCCGCTTCTGGATTGCGTCGCTGGTGTTCGCGCTGTTCGCCTTGACGACGTTAAAGCTGCGATGATTGTGCACTACAAAGTTACGGAGAAAAGCTAAAGGCTAAGAGCCAATGGCTGAATTCAGCAACCAACGCGTGCTGGTGGTTGGCCTGGGCAAGTCGGGCGTGGCGTCGGCGCTGTTTCTGAAGGCGCATGGCGCACAAGTCACGGTCTCGGACGCCAAGCCACCAGACCAACTGGGCGAAGAGATCACGCTCCTGCTCGATCACGGAATCACAGTCGAAACCGGCGGGCACGGTGAGCGTACATTTCGGGGGCAGGACTTGATCGTTGTCAGCCCCGGAGTGCCGGTGGACTCGCCGATGCTGGTGCAGGCGCGCGCCCTGGGTGAAAAGGTAATAGGAGAGATCGAACTCGCGGCGCGCTTTCTGCCGAAGAACATTGTGGCGATCACCGGTTCCAACGGCAAAACGACCACGACCAGTCTGACCGGCGAAATTTTAGCTGCTGGAGGCAAGCCGACCGTGGTTGGCGGCAACATCGGGACACCCGCAATTTCTTTGGTAGATCAAGCGACGCCGGAGAGCGTCGTGGTGCTTGAAGTTTCCAGCTTTCAACTGGAGACCATCGAGACTTTCCGGCCCAAAATCGCGGTGGTCCTCAATGTGACGCCCGATCATTTGGATCGTCATAAAACGTTCCAGGCATATGTCGACGCGAAGGCGCGCATTTTTGAGAATCAGCAGGCCGACGATTTCGCGGTGCTCAACGCAGATGACGCCGCGTGCGTGGCGCTCGCAAGTCGCGCGCGAGCGCCAGTCTTCTGGTTCAGCCGGAAGAAGGAGGTGCAGCAGGGAGCGTACACACGCGCAGGACAAACCTTTTTTCGCGGACCGAACGGGCAGGTGGAAATCATGCTTACGTCCGAGGTCCCGCTAAAGGGCGCGCACAATCTGGAAAATGTTTTGGCAGCAATCTGCGCGGGCGCGCTGATGGGCTGCGCCGCGGAGAAGATTCGCCAGGCCGTGCGTGGGTTCAAGGCCGTGGAGCACCGGTTGGAGTATGTGGCGACGATCCGGGGCGTGGAGTACTACAACGACTCCAAGGCGACAAATGTGGACGCAACCATCAAGGCGGTGGAGTCATTCCCGGCAAACATTCATTTGATTCTTGGCGGCAAAGATAAGGGCAGCGACTACAGCCTGCTCAACGATTTGCTACGCCAGCGAGTGAAACGCGTTTACACGATCGGAGCGGCGGCGGCGAAGATCGAGTCGCAGATTCAGGGTGCTGAAGTCGTGCACGCAGAGACATTGGAGAACGCGGTAAAACACGCGGCAGGCTCGGCGGAGCGGGGTGATGTGGTGCTGCTGGCGCCGGCCTGTGCCAGCTTCGATCAGTTTCGTAACTATGAGCACCGCGGGCGAGTCTTCAAGGAAGCTGTACAGGAGCTGACCAAGCAGCGCCAGGTGAGAGGCGAGAATCTGCGAAGTGTTCCGCACGGAACACCTGTGGAAAAGCAAAAAGCATATGGAGCTAAGTTGTTGATACGAATTTTTGCCATTGATGGGATGAGAGTTACCGGCGGCTTGGTAGGGATACTTTCGTGTACATGCGGATCCACGAAAGTGGACTTGACTTCCCACCCTCGGCGGCGATGAGCGCGGCAAGCGGCGTGCCTATTTTTCCTGGTAGCGGTCTTGCTGATTCATCTTTTCCGGAACGGACCACGTATCCCGAGAAGGAGCATACTCGCACCAAACGCGAGGAGCGCTAGCCCCCAAAGCAGATTGACGTTGATGCCCAGCGAGCGAGCATAAATGGCGCGGTCGCTGGTGAAGCCATAAATCGTCAGAACGACGCCGAAAACTGAAAACATAAGGCCGATCGGCGTGCGGATATCCAAGCCCATACGTAACTCCGATCACCAGAAAATCAGATTCAGCACCACCGCAATCCCGAGAACAATCGCGCCCAGCACCGCGGGTCGCGCATACCAGGCCACATGCTTCTCGCTTGGCCTTTCGGTCAAGGAATACACCAAGCCGACCAGGTTTTTCTCCTTCGGCGCAACCGTGCACAAACTGACGAGAACGGTAACGGCAAAACAAACAGACCAAGCCCAAATCGCGGTCCAAAAATTTTGGGCCATTTCGCTGGGATACGTGTGAATCGCGCCCAGCCACCCACCTTTAATACCAACGCCCCCGCCCATGGGCAGGGTCAGCCCCTGATGAATGGCCGCGGCCGCTGTTCCAGAAAGCAATCCGAAAAATGCACCGTGCCCAGTTGTCCGCTTCCAGAACATGCCGAGGAGGAAGGTCGCAAACACCGGTGCGTTCACGAACGCAAATACTAACTGCAGAAAATCCATAATGTTATTGAAGCGCGATGCTGCGTACGCTGCGGCCACAGAGAGCGTGATTCCAAACACTGTGGCCACGTGGCCCATCCATAGATAGTGGGCATCGTTTTCGTTGGGCTTTATGTAGGACTGATAAATATCGTAAGTCCACACAGTGTTGAACGCAGTCACATTGCCCGCCATGCCAGACATGAAACTGGCCAGGAGGGCGGTGAGCCCCAGCCCAAGAATTCCAGTAGGAAAGTAATGAAGCAACATATTCGGGATTGCGAGATCGTAGTCGAGAATGGGCTTCCCGTCTGCGTCAAGTTTCGGAGCGCCCGTGGTCTCATCCAATTTCGCGGGAATCAGACCTTTGCCAGTTGGCCTGAAGATCTGCGCCTGCCCTTTACCAGCCTCTACCGAGGTCGCGATGGGAGTTGGCAGCGCGATCGCAATCATGCCGGGAAGAATCACCAGGGCTGGAAACACCATTTTTGGCAAAGCTGCGATCAGCGGTGTACGGCGAGCCGCGCTCATGGAGTCCGCCGCCATGGCCCGCTGAACGACTAGGAAATCAGTACACCAATAACCGAACGAAAGCACAAAGCCCAGTCCCATGACCAGCCCAAATGCATCCACGCCAAATGGATTGGTGTGCGGGCTCGACATGCCGTGCCAGGAATGAGTGAAAGAGGCGGGGAGTTGGTGTTTCAAACCGCTCCAACCGCCAACGTTCTTGAGGCCAAGAAACGCCAGCGGAAGAAAACCCGCGATGATGAGAAAAAACTGCAAGACCTCGTTGTAAATCGCGCTGCTGAGCCCGCCGAGGAAAATGTAGCCCAGCACGATTAACGCAGAAAACAGGACGCTCACATGGAAAGTCCAGGTGGTCGTTACCCCGAGGGCTGCCAAGGGGCGATCCAGGATGTGCATGGTCTGAATCAGCTTCGCCATGGCGTACATCGAAATGCCGGAAGAAAACACTGTCATGATGGCAAAGGAGATGGCGTTTACGGCGCGGGTTTTCTCGTCGAAACGCAACCGCAGATACTCGGGGACCGACCGCGCCCGAGACCCGTAGTAAAACGGCATCATGAAGACGCCCACGAACACCATGGCGGGAATGGCACCGATCCAATAAAAATGGCTAGTGGCGAGGCCATACTTGGCGCCGGAAGCGCCCATGCCGATTACTTCCTGCGCTCCCAGGTTGGCCGAAAGGTAGGCCAGGCCACAAATCCACGCAGGGAGGGAGCGACCGGCGAGAAAAAAGTCGGCACTGGTTTTGACGTAGCGCTTCAGGACAACGCCAATGCCCAACACAAAGGCGAAGTAGACCGCCATGAGCAGCCAATCGACGGCGGTTAGATTCACCTTGGGGTCCTGTTCACGAAATAAGGGTGCGGGTCAATTGGGCTCAGCCCTCGCGCCATCGGCCGCCGAACAGATGTAAACATCGGGTCTGATCCCAGTTGCTTGATGATAGCGAGCGCCAATTTGATCGGCAAACGCGTCGGCATACGTTGCCTCCACCAGATTTATCGTGGAACCACCAAACCCGCCTCCGGTCATGCGCCCGCCGTAGTAGCCGGGAATACCTTCGGCGGCCTCGACCATGATGTCAAGCTCGCGGCAACTTACTTCGTACAGGTCGCGAAGACTGCGGTGCGATTCTCGCATCAGTTTTCCGAAGCCATTCAAATCGCCAGCACCCAGGTAGTGAGCGCCCTCGCGCACCCGTTCATTTTCCTCCACCACATGGCGGCAGCGCTTGAAGATGGTCGCGGGAACGTCATTCGAGCGCTGAGCCAGCTGATCGATCGAAAGATCGCGCAAAGCGCGAATCTCGGGGTACCACTTCGCCAGGATTTTCACACCTTCTTCGCACTGCTCACGACGCCGGTTGTACTCTCCGCTGGCGTGTTCATGCTTCACCATGGTGTTGCAGACTACCATCCGTACTTTATGAGGAATGGGAATCAGCTCGAAATCAAGCGAACGGCAGTCAAGCAACAGTGCATGTCCTGCCTTTCCAAGGCACGAAACAAACTGATCCATAATGCCCACGCGAGCGCCGATAAATTCGTTCTCCGTATACCGGCAAAGCATTGCCATCTCGACCGGATCCAAAGTTCCGCCCGCAAGGCTGATCAGGGCCAGCGCACTGGCGACTTCAATGGCCGCCGAAGAACTGAGTCCGGCACCTATCGGGACTTCGCTTTCTACGAATAGACTTGCTCCCTGTAGAGCGTATCCCTTCTGTTGCAAAACAACGGCGACACCCAGCACGTAGTCACACCAGGCTCCAGTGGCGCGTTGCGGCAGATCGTTCAAATCAAATTCGAAGATCTGGGGAAACTCTCGGGACTTAATCAACAGCGTGGGTTCGGGACGAGGCGAGATGGCCACGCGAGTGCGCAGACCGATTGCACTCGGCATGACGAAACCCTCATTGTAGTCGGTGTGCTCGCCAATCAAATTGACGCGACCGGGCGCGCTGAAAATGGAAGACCGTACCACAGAGGGTCTGGCGAATTGCTGGGCCAAGTCTCTCAATTCCATTGGTTGTCCCGACGCAAAAATCGCACGATCGCCTGCAACTATGCAGCGCCCTGGCGCTATGCCAAGCTACCGAATCTGCGATCACTTACCGCCACCGCTTTCAAGCGCCAAATCTTCGGCGACGTTCGTATCGGTATCCTCAAGCTCGGCAATTAATCCTGCATCGGTTAAGTCGAGAGGGCGTGAGTTCTCCCAATCCTGATGCACGACGGCATGGAGGCGATCCATGACTTCCTTGTCGCGAACTTCGATGGCAAGTTCGCGGCGGCTGTCGAAGCTGCCGGGCGCAAGATTAATCGAGCCAATGATGGCCCGCGCGGAGTCGGCAAAGAGCAGCTTGGCGTGCAACTTCAGGCCCTTGAGCTTGTGCACCTTAATTCCGACATCGTCCATGATGCGCATGCCGCCGACGGCTTCCACCAGTTTCTCTTTCTTCAGCTTGTGGGGAGGCCGCGCCAAGGCGTGCACTTTGACTCCGCGACGCTTGGCCCTCACCAGCCTTTCGATGATGACCGGATCCTGGTAGCGTTCGTTCTGTACCCACAGGGTATGTTTCGCATCATCGATAAACTGCCCGATCCGTTGCCGGCCATTGCCGATGCACCAGATCAAGTGGGACTGTTCACCAGGGTTAAAGGCTTGCCGGCTCCAATCGGCCTCGAAACCCTCGATGACTTCACTTACTTCGTGGGAATGCGAAGTGACAACGGCGTAGTCCCGGGTTTCGGTGAGATTTTTTATCTCCCAGTTCAGCGACTGGATGAAGGCAATCTTATCGTCAACCACCATCGACTTTTCGTGGGTGACATCGAAGGCAGGATTGCTGTCCATGACGTCGATCCCGGCGTCGGTCAGGAGTTTGCGCGACTCGTCATTTTCCTTTTCTCCGCTCCGCCGCGTGGGATTCAGCATGATTCGCACATTCACTCCCCGGTGATGCGCCGCGATCACTGCCTGCAAAAGATGGGGGTGGGAGAAAACGAACATCTTGATGCGCAGGGACTTCTCGGCATGTTTAATCGCATCGAGTATCGGCTGCGCAGAATCGTCTGGCAGGACCACCAGATAACGGGACATGTTGCATTCCTCGGAAACTGCCGCCCTTGCCAGCAGCGAGCGAAGCCCTATGATGAAGCCTTCGACGACGCCTCGTCAAACTGGGTGCGGTGGAGCTCAGCGTAAATTCTGTTCAGCACCATGAGTTCGTCATGCGTTCCGCTCTCCGCGACCACCCCACCGCTGATCACGATGATCTTGTCGGCGTCACGGATCGTGCTCAAGCGATGGGCGATCGTGACCACCGTCCGCCCCTTCATCAGGCGTTCCAGGGCCTCGATTACCAGCTTTTCGGATTCGCTATCGAGAGCTGCGGTCGGCTCGTCCAGCAGCAGGATGGGACTATTGCGCACCATGACACGCGCGATCCCAATCCTTTGGCGCTGCCCCCCGGAAAGGGTTGAACCGCGCTCCCCTACCATAGTGTCATAACCCTTCGGCATGCGCGCGATGAAATCATCGGCATTGGCGAGCCTGGCCGCCTCGACGATCTCCTCTCGGGTCGCACTCGGCCGGCCAAACGCGATGTTCTCCAGGATCGTTCCACGGAACAACACTGTATCTTGCAGAACATATCCGATCTGGTCGCGCAATGAACTGATCTTGTAATCACGAACGTCGCGGCCGTCGATTTTGACCACTCCGCTGGTGGGGTCGTAGAAGCGCGGGATCATGCTGACCACCGTGGATTTCCCGCCGCCGGTCGGGCCGACGATGCCAACCAGTTGCCCCGGCTGAATTCGGAAAGACACATCCTTGAGCACGGGAGCGTCGTCACTATAGCGAAACGCGACCTTGTCGAAGACGATGTCGCCCTTGAGGAATCTGGCTTCTATCGCGTCCGGGCGCTCGGGCAGGATGGCGTCTGTATCAAGAATTGCACGCACCCGATCGACTCCGACGGCGGCCTGGGCGATTGCATTGGTGGTAGTGGCCAGGTCTTTCACTGGCTTGAAGAACTTGGTGAGGTAAGAAAGATAAACGGTCAGGGCTCCGACCGTCATCGCGCCCATCAGGATAAGTGCCGCCCCACGCCACAAAACCACGGCTGTGCACAGGGCAACCGTGATGGCAACGATAGGCGAAAGCAGCGATTTGACTTTGCGGGCAGCCAGGGCCGCGCTGACTGTGGCATGGCTGACTTCGCTCAGGGCCTGCTGCTCCAGATCCTGGCGTCCGAAAGCTTTGATCACTTGCATCGATTCCAAACCCTGCTGGACCACAGCCACGATCTCGGCTTGTTCGTTGCGGACCCGATGCGTCGCCTTCTTCACCGCCTTCTTGAAGCGGGAAATAAAAAAAAGCAGAAAGGGCGTTACGGCCAGCGCGATCAGGGTGAAATCCCAGTTCAGCCAAAACATGAGACCCAGCATCGACACGATGGTGAGCAGATCGATCAGGATATCGAGCGTAGACGAGGAGGCGAAGCCCTGGATGGTCTGGATATCCGCGGTAATCGTGCTAAGGAGAACGCCCGTCTGGTGAGTGCCGTAGTAGCCGAGCGAGAGCTTCTGCAGATGATGATAGGTCCGCATGCGTAGATCGTGCGCCACCCACTGGCCAACGCTTTCGGTATAGTAATTGTCGATGTAGCTCGCCACTGCGCCCAGAACAGCGATCAACACGAAAGCCAACGCCGCGAGAGCGGCGACATGCATCTTGTTGCCATGCTCCAGCATTGGCCTGAGGACTTCGTCCAGCACATGGGGGAGTTTGTGGCTGCCGACTACATTGTCAATGATGATCTTCAACGGCCAGGGACTCGCCAGACTCATCGCCGTTTCTACCAGCATAGCGAGGAGAATGATCAGCAGAGTGCCCCGGTAGGGGCGAATCAATTCGCGGATCAGGCGCATCATTCGGTCGTTTCTCCCGGAGAGCCCATTCCCACTGAAATCTTAGCGCGTAAAAACTCGGCCCTCAGCCCCTCAAGGGATGGCTCCGCTGAGTATCGGGCCATTTTTTCATGGAATTTCGCTACTTTACAGAAGACTCCCGAATTCGGTAGTTGAAGAATCGCCTCGTCTTTCAGTAGCTTGTAAATGGGTTCGTCAAGAGCGGGAATAGAAGACGAGATGTGAGTGACCAGACGCAGTCGGTTCCCATCTCCTATCGCTTTGAATATCGCACCAGCCCCCCGCAGACGACTGCCGGGGTAGTAAGGAAAATAAAATGAGCAGGAACTCTTTGCGGCGGTTGGTATGGTTCTCGATTTCGGCAAGCTGTGTTCTCTTGTTCGCACTCTCATTTACTATTGGCAGCTACGCCGAGGCGCCTGATGAAACTGCGTGGAAGATCCTGGAAAGCGGCGTGCAACAGCACAAAACCGGAGAAAGAATAACAGCAGTACGTGTCCTAAGTCTTGTGACGCTGAACCCACATGCCATCCAGCTTGCCGAAAGCGCGCTTGGCGATCCAAGTCCCGACGTGCGCGTGGCGGCTGCCACGGCCCTAGGTCAAATGGAGTCCTCCGCCTCAGTACCTAAGCTGAAGGGGGCACTCAATGATAAGGATCTGCACGTCGTGATGGCGGCAGCCCACGCGTTGTCCCAGCTGAAAGATCCAGCCTGCTACGAGGTGTACTACGCCATCCTCACAGGCGAGCGCAGGGACAAAGAGGGCCTCATAGCCGGGCAGATGGAGGTGCTCCACGACCCGAAGCAACTGGCCGAGATGGGATTCAATGAAGGGATCGGCTACGTGCCGTTCGCCGGTATCCCGTGGGATGCCTTGGAAGCGATTCTGAAGAACCGCAAAAATAGTGCTGCAGCGAAGGCCGGTGTCATTGCCGCCCTGGCGAGTGATCCTGATGCTCGTACTGCTGACGCCCTCGTCGCCGCCACCCAAAACGAGAACTGGGTTATACGGGTGGCAGCGCTCGAGGCCATCGCCAAGCGCGGCGATCCCGCTCTCATGCCAAAGATTCAGAAATCACTCGACGATTCAAGAGATGAAGTGAAATATACGGGGGCGGCGGTGATTGTCCATCTCGGGACGCTCTCCAGGACCCACGAGAGCGGTGTTCACAATTAAGAGGCCGGCTGCGGCCCGAGGCCGGGGTCAGCGGCAGAAACGTCGCAGCAAACGGTTCAGCAGAAACGGCAATTAGCCCCGATCTCGTCCAAACGTGTCACTTGATGTCTCCCGGCAACGAGGCTTGCACAATCTGCACTTGCTGTCCGGAAACAATTGAGTCTGGCGGGTTGACGATGACTTTGTCGTCGGCCGTGATGCCCGAAACGATTTCTATCTGCTCGCCGAAGTCGTGCCCAGGGGTGACATTGGCGAGCACGACTTTTCCGTCGCGTACGATGCCGACGCGCAAGCCATGCGATCGAAATATCAGGGTATTGACGGGAAGAAGATATGTCGAAGCATCGGTTGGAACCGCCAGATGAACTTCAGCATACGAGCCCGTAAGCAAAGTGCCGGTCGGATTGGCTACATCGATTTCAATCAGCAAGGTGCGCGTGCTTACGTTAATCGCTTCCGCGGTGCGCACCAACTTTCCCTGGAACCTGCGACCGGGAAACTCAGCCAGATTGAGATCGGCAGTCATTCCCACCTTGACGTTCTGCGAGTATTCCTCGGGGACGTTGACGTAGACGCGCAACGTTCCGGGCTGAGCGATATGGAAAAGGTCAGTCTTCACTCCGGCACTGCTGCCGGAGTTGATAAGGTCTCCGATATCGGTGTTGCGTGCCGTAACCACTCCATCGAACGGAGCATAGATTTTTTCAAAAGACTGCAACGCCTGAAGTTGCCGGACGTTTGCCTGGCTAGCATCAACGATAGCTTTGTTGGCGTTGTAGGTGCCTATTGCGTTATCGACATCCTGTTCAGAAACGGCGTTGGTCTTCAGCAGCCCCTGGTAGCGGTCCTTGGTGATCTGCGCCAGTGCCAGATTCGCCTTCGCGGTATTGAGATTGCTGATTGATTGCTCGAGTTGCTGGTCGATTTCGGGAGTTTCGATTACCGCCAGCAGTTGCCCTTGCTTCACATGGGCCCCAATGTCTGCATACCATTTTTTCAGGTACCCGTTCGTGCGGGCGTAGATCGGCGAAGTTATAAAGGGCTGCACATTCCCGGGAAGGATAAGTTCCTGCGACGGCGATGCACGCTTGGGAGACACCACAGAGACTGCAGGGACAGCCACTTCAGCAGTCTGCACCTGCAACTCATTGCGCGCCCTGACCCGCGACCAGATTCCCGACACCAATAGAGTGGTCACCAGCGCAAACGAAATCACCGCGACCAGCCAATGTGTGCGTGGCTTCTCCGCTTGCGCCACTTCGGCCGGCGGGGACGGAGGACTCTGTATTGGGTTACTCTGTTCAGCATCTGTCGGCATAAACAATCCTTATGATCCGCGATAAATTCATTTCTCGGTCCCTCCGACTTCAGATCGCGATCTGTGCAACAGACTGAAGAACGCGGGGACAAAGAAAAGCGTCGAAGCAGTCGCGAAGATCAACCCCCCGATCACCGCGCGGCCAAGAGGAGCATTCTGTTCGCCGCCATCACCCAATCCCAGGGCCATCGGGACCATGCCGATGATCATCGCCAGCGCGGTCATCAAAACTGGGCGGAAGCGCGTGAAACCGGCTTCCAGTGCGGCGCTGAGCGAGTCCTTCCCTTCCACTAGTCTTTCCGTGGCGAAGCTCACCACCAAAATGCTGTTCGAGGTCGCCACTCCCATGCACATGATGGCGCCCATCAGTGCAGGGACACTCAGCGTGGTGTGAGTCAGGAACAGGAACCAGGCGATTCCTGCCAGTGCCGCCGGCAGTGCGGAGATCATGATGAAGGGATCCAGCCAGGATTGGAAGTTCACTACGATCAGCAGATAGACAAGGACGATGGAGAACGCGAGGCCACTGAGAAGTCCAATGTACGAACTCCGCATAGTCTGCACCTGTCCGCGAACTACGACCCGCGAGCCTCGAGGCAGATCGTTGCGTGTGGCGGCAATGATCTTATTGATGTCGCTTGCCACTCCCCCCAGGTCTCTTCCATCGACGGAGCCGTAAATGTCGATGATCGGGGCAACATCGTAGTGAGAAACCACGGCCATGCCGGTTCCTCGTTGCATCGAGACCAGGCTGGCCAGGAGCGATGGAGGTGCGTTCGGGTCGGTGCCGGTGACGGGAATGTTCTCAACGTCCTGCAGGGTATCTGTTCTGTATTGCGGCGTCTGCGTGGCAATTTGGTAACTGACACGGTTTTTCGGATCGACCCAGAAGGTGGGCGAAGTCTGGAAGCTGCCGCTCAAAGACACCAGCAGATTCTGGGCAATGTCATGCGCGCTGAAGCCCAGTTCCTGAGCTTTTGTCCGTTCTACACGGAAATGTAAATAGGGCTGATCAAAAGGCTGTTGAATCCGCAGGTCCGCAGTTCCCGCGACGTACCGGATCTTCTCCAGCAACGCGTCTGCATAGTTCCGGTTTTCCTCCAGGTTTTGCCCGACAACCTGAATGTCAATCGGAGCGGGAAGCCCGAAATTCAAAATCTGGCCAACCATGTCTGCCGGCAAGAAAGAAAAGGTCACGCCGGGAAACTTTTTGGGTAGCGTAACTCGAAGCTGGCGAACATAGCCGTCGGTGGGCTGATGATTTTGCCCAAGGGTCACGAGAATATCCGCGTCCTCGGACCCAATCGGCGCGGAATTACTGTAGGAAAGGTTGATGCCGCTGACGGGCAGGCCAATGTTGTCGATGACGCTTTGAACCTCGCCGGCGGGAACCTGCTCCCGAATCGCGTCTTCCACCAGATCGCAGAGATTGGCACTTTCTTCGATGCGCATGCCCGTAGGAGCCCGAACGTGGAGCTTGAAGACACCGCTGTCCACGGTGGGGAAGAAGTCCCGGCCCAACCAGGGAATCAGAATTGCCAGCGATCCTAGACAAGCCGCAAAGAAAGCCAGCAGGAACGTTCGCCGATGCTGAAGACAAACGCCCAGCAGGTGGTGATAACTATCACGAAATCTGTTGAACCGCGCCTCAAAGCGTCGTTGTAGCGCGACCAATGGGTTAGGACTCGCGTTCGCCGCGTTGGGTTCGTCGTGCCGGAGAAGATACTTGGCCATGGTCGGCACGATCGTGCGCGACAGGAAGTAAGAAGCCAGCATTGCAAACACGACCGCCTCAGCCAGCGGCACAAACAAATAACGGGCTACTCCGGAGAGCAGAAACATGGGGGCGAAGACAATGCATATCGAAAGCGTCGAAACGAAAGCAGGTGTGGCGATTTGCGATGCACTGTCGAGGACAACCTCGTCCATGTCCTTGTCTGGCTCGGCTTCACGATTGCGGTTGATGTTCTCGACTTCGACCGTCGCATCGTCGACGAGAATCCCCACCGCCAACGCCAGGCCACCCAGGGTCATGATGTTGATGGTCTCGCCCAGCGCACTGAAGGCAACGACGGACGTCAAGATCGCCAAAGGGATGGAGGTTGCGATGATGAGCGTGCTGCGCCAGCTACCCAGAAAGACCAGAATCATCAACGCCGTGAGGCATGCGGCAATCAGGGTTTCGCGAACGACGCCGTTGATGGCGCCACGTACAAAAATCGATTGATCGGCCAAAGGTTCGATACGTAGCTGCGGCGGCACAGTCGGCTTAATTTGAGGGAGAGCGGCCTTAATCCCCGAAATAACGTCGAGAGTAGAGGCGTTCCCGGCTTTTTGGATCGTGAGCAGAACCGAGCGCTGCCCGTTCACTCTGACCACGTTGGTCTGCGGGGGAAAGCCGTCGCGAACCCACGCCACATCTTTGATATAGATAGTGGTTCCGTCCACTGCCTTGATCGGAATGCGGTTCAGGTCCGCAATGGTCTGCGGCGCCGCATTGAGGATGTCGACGTCGTATTCTCTCGACCCGATTTTCGAAGTGCCGGTGGGCAGAATCAGATTTTGCAAACTGATCGCGTTGACCACGTCCAGCGCCGATAAACCTTTCGACTGCAACGCCGTCGTATTCAGGTCCACCTGAACCTGGCGTTGCTTGCCGCCATAGGGGTATGGCACCGAGGCTCCGGGAACCGTAATGAGCTGAGTGCGAATGAAGTTGAGGCCGTAATCATTGAGTTGCTGTTCGGAGAGATTCGGCCCGGAAAGAGCCAACTGCAACACGGGCACACTGGAAGCGCTATACGAAAGAATCAGGGGAGGGGTGGTTCCTGGCGGGAGCTGCCTGAGCTGAGTCTGCGAAACCGCCGTGATTTGCGCGATGCCCTGTTGAACATTGGCCGTGGGCTGCAGAAACACTTTCACCACGGCGACTCCATAGAGTGACTGAGATTCGATATGCTCGATGTTGTCTACGGTGGTGGTAAGCGCACGCTCGGTGACGCTTACGATTCGATCGCTCATCTCCTCCGGAACTAGGCCGCTATAACTCCAGATGATGCTGATCACTGGTATGTTGATGTTGGGGAAAATATCCGTAGGCGTGCGGAAGATCGCAAGCGTGCCCATGATCACGATCAGAATGGACACAACCACGAAGGTGTAGGGTCGCCGTAAGGCTAATCGAACGATCCACATGTATCGTTTCCCGATCCCCGCGACTTAGCCACCCGTTTCGACCGCCGGCCGGTCCCTGCAGATCAGCCCCGTTCGGCGCGGCGTATTCGACGGGTACCGCATCAACTGCCGGAGCTTCGCGTGCGCGCGGGCCACTCGAGCTTTCACGGTTCCTTCAGCGATTCCCAGGACTCTCGCCGTCTCGCGGATGCTTAGGCCATCTATTTTCCTCAACTGAAACGCCTTGCGCAACCTCGGCGTCAGGTGTTCCATCAACCCCACAACCCGGGCACGTAACTCTGACCGGCGGCATTCGTCTTCCGGGTTCGGCGCAGGGTCAGAGAGACGATCCGCCACCAGAACATCGTCGCTCTCTCCATAGGGTTCGGACAGAGACACATGGATGTGGCGCGGCCGTTTGCGGAGCTGCATTCGTGCAGCATTGATGACGATGGCAGTCAACCACGTCGCCATTTGTGCGCGGCCCTTGAATTGATCTAAATGTTTGTAAGCCGAAAGCAGCGCGTCCTGAACCGCGTCTTCCGCGTCAGCCGGGTTGCCAAGGCGGCGAAACGCCGCCCGGTAGAGCGAGGGCGCGCAGCGAGATAAGATGTCACTCATCTCCTGTACACCTTCTTCAAAAGGGCAAACGCTCAATGTCTCCCCGAGTTCGACCTGTCCATTCATCGCTTGCATACGAGTCCTCCTCGATTCCGACTACGATGTCTCGCACGCAACTCGCCAGAATTGGACCGGGAATTCGCCGAACAATCTTCAGCGTTTTGAATAAGTTAGAAGCTGGGTGGCAGTACGAAAATCGGACTGAAAGTCCACTCCCCGACGCGAGTGTCGGTATCGCGACTGGTGTGGGCCGTCATCAGTCAGCAGGTGATACTAGGAACAATGGGCGCACTATTTGCACGCTTCGAGCTACGACTGGGAGTTCGTGCCCGAGGCAGGCAAAACTTTTCGCGATTCTGGCAGCGGCACATGCCATTAGCTGGAACCGGTGAACGGAACCCGTAGGCGACGAATCCAAGGAGGCGTTCTTGAAAATTCAATTTAGCTTTGTGCTATTCCTCGCGGTTCTGACGGCGTCGGCATCCGCGGCTGACGACTTTCATGTCATAAATAGAATCCCAATTTCTGGGCAGGGAAGTTGGGACTACCTCAACGTGGACGAAGGCGCACGCCGCCTCTACGTTTCTCACGGTACACAAGTGCAAGTGATTGACATCGATTCGGGCTCCCTCATAGGGAACGTGTCTCCCACGCCGGGCGTCCACGGAATTGCGATTGCTCCCGAACTTGGCCGTGGATTCATCAGTAACGGCCAGTCCAACACCGTCACCATCTTCGATCTCAAAACTCTTAAGACAATCGGTGAAGTTGCTACCGGCAAAAAGCCGGACGCCATTATTTACGATCCCGCGACCTCGCAGGTTTTCGCTTTCGACGGCGGAAGCAACAGCGCCACTGTGATCCACGCGGCGGATGGCAAAGTCGTCGGCACCATTGAACTGGGTGGAGGCCCCGAATTTGCGGTCGCCGATGGGGCTGGATATGTCTTCAACAACCTGGAAGATGAAGGCCTGGTCCTCAAAATCAACGCCCGCACCCTCAAGGTTGAGCAGCGCTGGCCGACTGCGCCCTGCTCATCGCCTTCCAGCATGGCCATGGACCGAACAAATCGACGACTATTTGTTGGCTGCAGAAGCAAAGTCATGGCGGTCTTGAACGCCGATACAGGGCGGGTGATCACTACACTGCCGATTGGCGATCATGTGGATGCAACCGCTTTCGATTCCGCAAGCCGCCTCATTTTCAACTCCAACGGGGAAGGCACGATCACGGTGATTCATCAGGACAGTCCAGACAGATATTCAGTAGTGGAGACCGTGAAAACCGTGCCTCGGGCGAAAACCATGGCGCTCGATCCCAAAACACAAAGACTTTTTCTTTCGACTGCGGAATCGGGGCAATTCGAAATATTGGTGGTCGGCAAGTAGCTTTAGAGTGGCGAAGTGGCCCCCGGCAGGTATAAGACCGCGGTGTCCTCCCAGGATGAAGTATTTTCTCCGGACCAGAAATTACGCGACCGATTGCAATTTTCCGTATCTAATCAAAGCGAGCAAGCAGCGCACTAGTCTGTAGCCATCTCTTTACCCAAAAAGAGACCCAGCATGAGCAAACCAATTCTGCTAAGCGTGGATGACGATTCCGATGTGTTGCGGGCGATTGAGCGCGATCTTCGTTCGCAGTATGGCGCAGCCTATCGGGTGATCGGAAGCGATTCGCCCACAGGCGCACTTGACCTGTTAAAGCAGTTGAAGGTGCGTAACGACAGTGTGGCCTTGTTACTTGCCGACCAGCGGATGCCGCGCATGGACGGAGTCGAATTTCTGCAGCAGGCCATGGAAATCTTCCCCGGGGCGAAACGGGCATTGCTCACCGCCTATGCCGACACGAATGCTGCGATCAGCGCCATCAATCACGCCAGCATCAATTACTTTTTCTTGAAACCCTGGGACCCTCCCACGGAACATTTGTATCCGCAATTAGATGATTTGCTCGATGATTGGCAAGCCTCGTTCCACCCGCCCTTTCAAGGGATCCGCCTGCTGGGCACCCGCTGGTCGCCCCGATCGTATGAGCTGCGGGACTTCCTGGCTCGCAACCACGTGCCATACCAGTGGATCGACGTTGAACTTTCCGCCAATGATCCGGAAACCAAGCGGCTTCTGGAGATTCTGGGGCCGGAGGCAGCCAGTCTTCCTGTGGTGCTCTTCCCTGACGGGACGAAGCTTCTCGAGGGTGTGCCCGCCGACGTCGCGCAAAAAGTGGGATTGCGGACGCGTGCACAAACCAGTTTTTACGATCTCGCCATTGTGGGCGGAGGGCCGGCTGGCTTGGCCGCTGCCGTTTATGGCGCGTCAGAAGGTCTGCATACAGTGATGATCGAGCGGGAAGCGCCCGGCGGGCAAGCAGGAATGAGTTCCCGTATCGAGAACTATCTGGGCTTTCCCACCGGACTCAGTGGCGGCGATCTCGCCCGGCGGGCCGTTGTGCAAGCCCAGCGTTTCGGAGTCGAAATCCTGGCGCCGCAGGAAGCCGTCGGTGTCCGCGCGGAAGGGCCTTACCGAATCATCAAGCTGGCTGATGGAAATGAGATCTCATGCCACGCGTTGATGATAGCGAGCGGGGTGCAATGGCGCCGGCTGGAAGCTCCGGGAATTGACAGGTTGCAGGGCGCGGGGATTTACTATGGCGGCGGCGCCACCGAGGCTCTGTCCTGCAAGGGCGAGATCGTTTACGTGGTGGGCGGCGCAAACTCGGCGGGTCAAGCCGCAATGAACTTCGCCAGGTATGCAGAACGCGTCGTTATTCTGGTGCGTGGCGAGTCGCTCTCCGCCACTATGTCGCAATACCTGATCGATCAGGTTCAAGAAACACCCAATATCCAGCTCTGGACCCATGCCAGCGTCGCCGAGGCTCATGGTGGAACGCATCTGGAAGAGATTTCAGTGCTTTGTTCCGATACCAATAAAGTTGAGCGCGTGCCGGCGAGTGCGATGTTCATCTTTATCGGGGCATTGCCGCGGACGGATTGGCTGGCCAACATCGTCGAGCGGGACGAGCGTGGTTTCTTGTTGACCGGTCCTGACCTTATACGTGACGGACAGCGCCCGAAGGGATGGGCGCTCGACCGGGACCCGTTCTTGCTCGAGACGAATATTCCAGGCATCTTTGCCGTTGGCGACGTACGCCACGGCTCCATCAAACGAGTCGCTTCCGGCGTAGGTGAAGGGTCGGTGGCGGTGCAGTTCATTCACCAGTATCTGAGCAAGGTCTAATGGTCGACAAATCGGAACTACTTCGCATCCCGGCATTCGCCGGTCTGCCCGATGATCAAATCGCATGGTTCCTCGGCAATTCCCAGGAAGTACATCTCGCTGCCGGAGATGAATACGCGCGCCAGGGCGATCCGGCGGTCTGGATGTTCGTGATCCTGGAAGGCCAATTTCAGTGGCGCGGTGAGCTAGGCGGGGACACGGTCGTATTTTCGAGCAAGGCAGGTGACGTCACCGGCGTGCTGCCCTTCTCCCGGATGAAACAGTTCACCGTAACCGGTCGAGCTGTCACGGAAGGACGCATTCTCAAATTTCCAGCGTCATTGTTCCCCGAACTTGTGCAAAAGATGCCCGAGTTGACCACGCGCCTGGTAGGTTTGATGTCTGACCGGGTCCGTGAAACCACTCGTGTCGAACAGCAGCGGGACCGGCTGGCCTCTTTGGGAAAACTCTCCGCCGGACTTGCGCATGAACTCAACAATCCGGCTTCCGCAGCAAAACGCGCCGCCAGCCAATTGCGAGAGATTCTGAAGAAGATCAGAGACGCGAGTCTGGAGCTGGGAAAGCGTGATCTCACTCCTTCCCAGAAATCAGAAATTGAGAAGCTGGAAGCTTCCTTTACGCAACAGGATGTGGTTCCACCGGATGCCCTGACCATCAGCGATCTGGAGGACCAGATTGATTCTCTGTTGCGCAGTCATGGGCAGAATGACTTGTGGCAACTTGCGGCCGACCTGGCGCGACGTAACATCAAACCGGAGCAACTGGAATCGCTGTTCGCTAACCTCGATGGAGTCACGGCTAGAGCCGCTCTGGTCAGGATCGCGGCCTCAGTGGAGGTTGCGAGTCTTTTACACGAAATCGAGAGCAGCACCTCGCGGATATCGGATCTCGTCGGCGCCATTAAGGAATACACACACATGGACCAGGCGCCGGTACAAAACGTGGACATCGTAAAAAGCCTGGAAACCACACTTACGATCCTGAATCACAAACTGAAACAGGGAGTAGAGGTGCAGCGTGATTACCAGCGCGTTCCTCTGCTCGTGAATTCCTTTGGCAGCGAACTCAACCAGGTCTGGACCAATCTTATTGATAATGCGATTGACGCGATGCATGGAAAGGGCGAACTTCGAGTGCGAACTTACCGCGACGATGGTTGCGTCGTAGTTGAGATTGGCGATAACGGTCCAGGAATTCCCGGCGACGTGCAACCTCACATCTTTGAGCCTTTTTTTACCACCAAAGGCGTCGGAGAGGGCACGGGACTCGGCCTGGACACCGTCCAGAGAATTGTGAAGAAGCACCGGGGAAGTGTTCAGGTCAGTTCCAAACCCGGCGACACCCGTTTTCAAGTATGGCTTCCCCTGTCGGAAGCGTCGACCTAGACAAGGGAATCTCAGTCCGGGAATGTATTCATCCCAGTCGAGTGCGACACTTTCTCTGCTCCGGTGTCGGGAAGAGTTGCGGAATTGCGGCCATTTCCAGCGATTGTTCACGGAAGACAGCCGGATTTTCTCTGCAAGCCGGACTGCATGGCGGAGAGAGTGGGATTCGAACCCACGTTACCCTTTCGAGTAAACACGCTTTCCAAGCGTGCGCCTTCAGCCACTCGGCCATCTCTCCGTTCGGACTGCTGCAGGAAGCAATTTGGGAAGCGATAGGGAGAGTGCAGCTAGCGAAAGCTGCCCGCGATCACTTCCATTCCGATCCCTTCGATTCTATGGCCCGCAGCGCAGATACCGCAACCCGATTCGCTACAGCTTTAGGGTCTTGGAGATGGGACTGATTTTTTTCCAGGCATCCGCGGCCACCAATGGTGAGCATCAACAACGATCGGCGCAAGGATGCCGCATAACCCTGCAAATACGAGAACAGCGAAAATGATGTAGCCGGTCACCACAAAATCTCTGAACAACCTCGTAGTTAGCACCGCACGGGCTACTTTTCTTCTTGTTCGTGTAGCTGTTGCGCCAGGTAATTCTCGATCCCCATCTCGTCGATGGCGTGCAATTGTCCTTCCAGCCAGTCGATGTGTTCTTCCTCATCCACTAGAATTTTTTCGAGCAGTTCGCGCGAGCCGTTGTCCCCGGCTTTTACGCAGGTCTGGATGCCTTCGTTCAACCGCTTCACTGCGTCATATTCCACATTCAGATCGTTCTGCAGTTGCGCCTTTACGTTCTGTCCGATGTTGATCTTGAAGTAGTCGCTCATGTTAGGCGTGCCGTCAAGATACAGGATGTGCTCCATCAGCTTCTCGGCGTGCTGCATCTCCTCGATCGATTCCTTGCGCGTGTGCTTCGCCAGTTTCTCGTATCCCCAGTTCTCGCACATTTCGGCATGCAAAAAGTATTGGTTGATTGCGGTCAGTTCCGCTTTCAGCACCTGGTTCAGCACGGCAATAACTTTGGGATCACCTTTCACGTTTCGCCTCGCTTGATTGGATTTCCGAACGGGAATGGCCGTCGCCGACCCGCTTCCTCCGCCGGGATTGCCTTATGGCTGAAAGAAAAGGGAGCGCTCATGCAGAAAGAATATAGCACTCAGCGATGGAAGAAGAGAAAGCGCGGGAGACTAGGAAGGTTTTTCCGGGGTCGCTAAGGCTGCGTCCTGGGGAGGCTGTGCTGCGCCATTTCCGGATGAAGGGGGCGCCGGGAGAGCCATTTTGGCCCCGTCGAGCACCCGGTTGTGCAGACAGAACAGGGCCAGCTCAAGCCGGTCAGCGACCCCCAACTTGTCATACACCTTGCGCAAGTAGTTTTTCACTACTTGTTCGGTAGTGCCCACGCGCTGGGCAATCTCTTTGTTTTTCATTCCCTGGGTCACGCAGGAAACGATCAGGGCTTCCTTGGGAGTGAGCTGTACCTTGGTGCGGCCCGAAGTTGGCCGCGTGCCCTGTGTACGGTAGGCTGCCAGTACCCATTGGATTCCCTTGCTGTCGAGCCAAACCTCGCCCTGAGATACCCTGCGCAGGCAGTCCACCAGCATTTCCGGCTCGACTTCGCGCGACACAATCCCGTGCGCGCCGCGGCGGAAGAGTTCCAGAGTAAGTTCTTCGTTGGGTT
Source organism: uncultured Acidobacteriota bacterium (assembly GCA_963759395.1). GTDB lineage: Bacteria > Acidobacteriota > Terriglobia > Terriglobales > Acidobacteriaceae > CAVWZH01. The sequence goes on from CAVWZH010000018.1 coordinate 169,296, forward strand.
CCGGAATGACAACCACGATACGCAGAGCAGGAACTTGACGCAGCAAATCGGCAACAGCGTCGATGGGATTCGGGGCCAATGCGGCTTCGAAAATCAGAATGTCAGCACTGAATTTCCGGACCGCTGAGACGGTTTGCGCTAAAGTCTCGGATTGCCCCACCACCCGCAGATCGTCTTCCAGGGCAAAGATTTTGCGCAGCCCGGCGCGAAAGATGGCTTGGGTATCGGCCACGATGACGCGGATGAAGCTCTCCGTGCCGTCACCTTCATGCGGCGGCCCGCCCATCATTTCTTCCCCAACGCTGACCGGAATGCTTGCCATTACCTTCCTGCCGCGCGCTCAGCCGCGCTCAAAACGGTATTCGTCGATGACTACGCCAACCCCGCGCCTGCCATCTTCTTCGAAACTCCGCACCACACGGCCGCGGCAGTCGATCTGCACATCGGCCTCGGTCCCTACTACATTCGCAGGGAGTGAAATTGTGAAATCCACCGGCGAACCGATCGGCATTTCCGAATCCAACTGAAACAACACGCCGTTTGCGGAAATGTTCTGGGTTTCGGTGGCGCTCGCTCCCGCGTTTGACTTCACCGACACCGGCAGTTTGATGGGAAAACGCGCCGCGCTCTGCATGTCTGGGTAGCGGTTGCGCACCGACCGTTTCCCAGAACCTTCGACCTTAGCCGGTTGCTGCGTCACCGGTGAAGAGTCCTCGGCCCGCAATTCGTCGAAGCTACCGCGTTCGCCGTTTTCCGTGGTTCGCCCATTGTTGGACATTACGCACGCAGCTTACACCCCGGAACCAGACCATAAAAGTTACCGAAGTCATGGAACCATAGGGCGTAAAGTCTTCTGGGTCATGGAATTGCGGGGAATTTATGGCGGCTTCTGAGAGACCTCGCGAAGTGTCAGGAGCGCTGCTTCAGAATTTGGTCACTTCTGTGAAGTTGAAATCCCTAACCTTCATCGCCGGCGCGACCATATCGAATGATTCCTCGCCGCTGGCGCGGACCGGCGTACCCATCTGCTCGACGCTCGAAAGCATCTGCAGCAGGCTTTCGTTGAAGCGGAAATTCAGCACGCCATGGCGCACCCTGCCGTTTTCCACGTAGAAGGTTCCATCGCGCGTCATTCCGGTCAGAATTTTTTCGTAGGGATCGACCTCGCGGATATACCACAGTCGGGTCACCAGAATGCCGCGCTCGGTGGAAGCGATCATCTGCTCTACAGTTTTCGGTTCCGCGGGCGTTGCAAACACGATATTCATCGGCGCTTCGCCCATCTCGTTGGGCAGAGGGAACCCATGCCCGGTCGCCGCGATCAAGCCAACTTTTTCTTTGTACTCCGAACGTTTCATCTTCTCGGCTGTTGCCCGAGCATAGACCAGCCGTTTGACCACGCCATTTTCTACTAGCTCAACTCGCTGCCGGCGCACGCCCTCTCCATCGAACGGCGCACCGGATTGCAAAGGATGATCTACGTCATCCCAGATGTTGATGTTCTCTCCGAAGACTTTCGTTCCCAGACGATTGTTCAGAAATGACCGCTGATCGAGGATCGCCAGCCCGCCGAAATCGAAGAACATGAAGCCGACCAGATCCAACACCGCGGCTGGTTCCAGAATCACCGTGTATTTTCCCGGAACAATCTTCTTTGGGTAAGCCGAGTCTTGCGCTTTTTTCGCTGCCGTCTCCGCCAGCATCACGGCGTCGAGGTTAGACACATCTGGTGAATTTGCCTTTTGCCAGCCCGAAGAATCCGCCGCCAGCATGGTGACGGAAATCTCAGACGAAGTCTGAGCGTGCCAATCGTTCAATCCACGCGAATTGAAGATCCCTTCGACCGAGTCGGACGTCGAAAAAATGCCTGCCGCCGTGAGCCGCTGCTTCTCTGCTACGTCGACAATTTTCTTTACCGCCGCGGCGCGCTGCTCCGGGGTGATGTCGGCGGTCTGCTGGAAATATCGTGTGGCTATGGTGTGGCGGCGGGCGACTCGCCCGCCGGGTCCGCCATTGGCAGCAAATCCGCATCAGGCTCCTGCACTTTCGCCAAAGTCTCAGACGCCTGGACGACTCGTCTCAGACTGTCGTCATCGAATTTATTCGTAGTCGCTCGCGCCGTGCGCCCGCCAAAGACCGTGCGCACCGAGACCCCGTAGTGCTCCTCCGCAACATTCTGATGAATAGTGTTGTTCGCGAATCGCGTCAAGGCCGACCGGCCACCGTAGAACAGCGCTTCCACTTCATCCGCAGATGAGTACCGCTTGATATTGTCGAAAATATCACCGGCCGCGTCGCGATTCATTTCTCTCTGTCTCGGTGTCCTCTGTGGACTCAATTTCCTTTGTATGCCGATCCGACCTTTATGTTTCGAAATCGCGCCGGCGCGGCCCCGTGTCCCGTGCCCATCACCTGTTGCGGCTGGCCTTTGCCACAGTGCGGCGTGCCCCACAAGGTCCATTCGTCCCGCGAGCAGATCGCATCCATCGAATTCCAGAACTCAGTCGTAATCCCTGAATACGACGGATTCTTCAGCATGCGGGTGCGTTTGCCATGCTTGATTTCCCAGCCCATCTCGCAACTGAACTGAAAGTTGTAGCGCTTGTCGTCGATCGACCAGGAGCGGTTGGTCTCCATGTAGATTCCGTGATTCGGTGTCTGCAATCAACTGCTCGCGCGTCAGCGGCTTCTCGCCCGGCAGAATGCTGATGTTCGTCATGCGGATGATCGGCAGCCGGTTCCAGCCTTCCGCCCGCAGCGTTCCGCCCGAGCGGTTCAGACCAATGGTCGGCGCAGTCTCCCGCGAACTGAGGTATCCGGTGAACAGGCCATCGGTAATAATTGGAGTGCACTGCGCCGCCACGCCTTCATCGTCAAACCCGAATGTACCCAGCCCGGGCCCGTGCTCCTGCCGCGCGTCCGCTACGATGTTCACCAGGTGGCTGCCATAGCGCAGCGTCCGCAGTTTGTCCAATGTCAGAAACGAGGTTCCTGCAAAGTTCGCTTCCATGCCCAGCACGCGATCAAGTTCTATGGGATGGCCGACCGACTCATGAATTTGCAGCCCTAGCTGCGAGCTATCCAGAATGACGGTCAAACGCGCTTTCAGGACACTGCTCGGCTTTCAGCAGCGCCACGGCTTCTTCGCCCACACGCCGCGCGTTTTCAAGCAGCTTGAGCTCTTCGATCAGTTCATAGCCTTTGTTTTGCCATTGCCCGCCGTAAGAGTTCGGGTAGGACCGCTTCTGAATTTCGTTCCCGGCAAACGCATGGGCCGCATAACCGGCTCCGGTGGTGTATTTCGTCTGATGGATATTCGCACCTTCCGAGGAGGCAAACCATTGTTCTTCCCGGCGGAAGTTCATGTTCGTCTCAGCCAGGGTCACACCCGCCACGGAACGCATTTCTGCGTCAATCTTCATCAGCAGATCAAGATTCTGTTCGATAGAAATGGTGAACGGATCGATCCTGAAGGGCGAGGTCCACTCCGCGGTGACTGGCTTTTCCGGCACCAGTTGCACATCACGCACCTTTACTCGCGCCGAAGCCTTGGCGATCTCCACCGCGCGCGCCGCGGTGGCCTCGACGGCCGCCCGGCTTAGATCGTCCGACGCCGCGAATCCCCAGGCGCCATCAAGGATGACGCGCACTCCGAGCCCCAGCGATTCTGCATCCGATGCCCCGCCAATCTTGCCGTTCTTGGTGGCCAGCGCTCGGCTGCGTTCGTCCACAATCCGCGCATCGGCATAGCTTGCGCCACGCAGCGCGGCAGTATTCAAGGCCCAGGAAGCGATGTCTTTCATGGTGAAGCTCAAATCTACCACACGCAGAGAATCCTCAGATTCCACGCCCGGGAGGTCACTCAACGTGTGCAGTATCACCCCTCGTTGTGATTCTGAGCACAGCCCTTCTGCGCTTTCAGAGGTTCAATGAATAGAAAGAACTTGAGTATTCGTGGCGGTGAAGCCCGTCCGCCAAGGAGACACGTATGAGCACGCTTGCCCTGGACAAAAAAGCCGACCTGGCCGGACCGGGTATTGGCGATTACAACGAGTTGGAGAAGATCCTTCCCAAGAATTACCACTCCTTGCTCAGTCCGCGAGAGACGCAATACGCCATTTTCGACCTGAAACGCTACATCGAGGACCACCTGTGCCAGGAGCTCGAGCTGATGATGGTGGAGGTACCGCTCGTCGTCGATGCCGAGAGCGGAGTCAACGACATGCTGGACCGTGATGGTTCGCGCACCCCCATCCAGTTCCACATTTCCAACGACCGCAACCTGCATCCCATCGACGCCCAGATCGTGCAAGCCGCAACCAAATGGAAACGGATGGCCCTGAATCAGTTCGACTGCCGCGTCGGCGAGGGCATTTGCACTGACATGCGCGCCGTTCGCAAAGACTACTTCCTCGACCACGACCACTCAGCCTACGTCGATCAGTGGGATTGGGAGCGGGTCATTCTCGCCGAGGAGCGCAACCTGAAGACCCTGAAATCCGTGGTAAAGAAAATCTGGACAGTCCTGGTCGGAGCAGAACGGTATGCCCACGATCTCTATCCTGCGTTGAAGGACTCCGGTTATCCCAACTTGCCTCCGGAGCTCACCTTCTTTCATGCCGAGGAAATTCTCGAGATGTACCCCGACCTGCCGCGCAAGCAGCGCGAGACGGAAATACTGCAAAAGTACCCGGCCATTTTCATCATAGGGATCGGCTGGCCGCTGAAAGATGGTTATCCCCACGAGAATCGCGCCGCCGACTACGATGACTGGATCACCGACACCAGCGCCGAGACCGGCAAACCCACACACGGTCTCAACGGCGACATTCTGGTGTGGAACCCCGTGACCAAACGCCGCCACGAACTCAGCTCTATGGGCATACGCGTGAATGCTGAAACCCTGCGCCAGCAGCTTGAATTCTCTGGGTTGCTTGAAAACCTCAAGTTCCCTTATCACCAGGGCATCATCGACAATGAGCTACCCCTGTCGATCGGCGGCGGCATCGGCCAGTCACGGACTCTGATGTTGCTGCTTCGCAAAGCCCACTTGGGCGAAGTCAGCGTGACGGTGTGGCCGAAAGTCCTGAAGGAAATGTGCGCGAAGAAGAACATCTTCGTGCTGGAGTAACTCTGCACAGCAAAAAGGGGCGGCTCACGCCGCCCCGCTAAGACAAAGACGAACGGCAAGACGACGGATTCTACGTTCCCTCGCTCCACCCCGCCAAATACTCTTCCTGCTCCGGCGTCAGGCGATCAATCTTGATCCCCATCGACTCCAGCTTCAGCCGTGCCACCCGCTTGTCCAGTTCCTCGGGCACGCGGTGAACTCTCTTTTCCAGAGTCTTGTAGTTCTTGACCATGTATTCCACCGAAAGAGCCTGATCGGCGAAGCTCATATCCATCACCGAGGCCGGATGTCCCTCCGCCGCCGCCAGGTTGATGAGCCGCCCGTCGCCCAGCAGATTGATCTTCCGTCCATCCTTCATGACGAATTCTTCCACGAAATTTCGTGTGGTGCGTCTGGAGGAAGCCATTTTCTCCAGCGCCGGAATATCAATCTCCACGTTGAAGTGGCCGGAGTTGGAAATAATCGCGCCGTCTTTCATCACCTCGAAGTGTTCTTTGGTAAGCACGTTTTTGTTGCCGGTGACGGTGCAGAACACATCGCCCAACTTGGCCGCCTCGTTCATCGACATGACACGGAAACCGTCCATCACCGCTTCCAGCGCCTTGGTCGGATCCACTTCTGTAATGATGACTTCTGCCCCATTGCCGCGCGCCCGACTGGCTAATCCGCGTCCGCACCAGCCATACCCAGAGACCACAAATTTCGACCCTGCCAACAAGAAATTCGTAGCACGAATAATCCCGTCAATCGTGGACTGTCCCGTTCCGTAACGATTGTCGAACAGATGCTTGGTATCGGCGTCATTCACCGCCACGATGGGATAGCGCAACACGCCTTCTTTCGCCATCGCCCGCAAACGGATCACGCCGGTCGTGGTCTCTTCTGTGCCGCCGACCACGCCATTGAGCGCGTCCTGGCGCTTGGTATGGAGTAGGGTCACGAGGTCGGCGCCATCGTCCATAGTGATATGCGGCTTGTGATCGATCGCCGCCAGAATATGGCTGTAGTAGGTATCGTTATCTTCGCCCTTAATGGCAAACACGGGAATGCTCTGGTCGCGTACTAGGCTGGCGGCAACGTCATCCTGGGTGGAAAGCGGATTCGAGGCGCACAGCACAACATCGGCGCCGCCATCGCGCAGACAAATCGCCAGGTTGGCCGTCTCCGCCGTCACGTGTAGACAGGCAGAAACGCGCAACCCCTTCAATGGCTGGTTCTTGATGAACTCCTTGCGGATGATCTGTAGGACCTTCATCGACTGGTTGGCCCAATCAATGCGCTTTTTTCCTACTTCGGCCAGATCCAGATCTTTGATATCGCAATTCATTTGTGTCGGCGAGGTTGACATGTTTCTCCTGTGGCGCTGAGTTTAGCTGAGTTCTTATTAGTTAGGTTGAAATGTGGGCGCTTCTGGCGCGTTGCGGGCGGGGTCGTAGACCCGCCCCTATCCAAACTTACTTGGTTACTGCCTGTCCCACCGGCTCGCGCAATCCGGCGTCGCTGGCCAGCTTGGCTGCCTTGTCGTTGGCCTCCCAGGTGAAATCGGGATCCTTGCGGCCGAAGTGCCCGTAAGCCGCAGTCTTCTTGTAAATCGGCCGCCGCAAATTCAGGGATTCGATAATCCCTTTCGGCGTCAGCGAGAAATGCGACCGCACCAGGTCGGGGATGATGGCCGGATCCACTTTCTCGGTTCCAAAAGTTTCCACCAGAATGCTGACCGGCTCTGCTACGCCGATAGCGTACGCGAGTTGAACCTCGCAGCGGTCGGCTAATCCCGCGGCCACAATGTTCTTGGCTACATAGCGCGCCATGTAAGCCGCCGAACGGTCTACCTTGGTCGGATCTTTGCCGCTGAAGCAACCACCGCCGTGCCGCCCCATTCCACCGTAGGTGTCTACGATGATCTTGCGCCCGGTGAGTCCGGTATCGCCCATGGGACCACCGACCACAAATCGCCCGGTGGGATTGATGTGATACTTCGTGTCCGCATCCAGCATGTGAGCGGGAATGGCGTGCTGGATCACGTGCTGCAAAACTTCGGCCCGCAGTTTCTTGTTCTCGACATTTTCGCTGTGCTGCGTGGAAACTACCACCGCATCAACGCGGATTGGCCGCTTTTGCGCATCGTACTCCACCGTCACCTGCGACTTGCCGTCCGGCCGCAGGAAATCAAGTTGCCCACTCTTGCGGACTTCGGCCAACCGGTGCGTCAAACGGTGAGCTAGCAGGATCGGCGTCGGCATCAGCTCCGGATTTTCGTTAGTCGCATAGCCGAACATCATGCCCTGATCGCCAGCTCCGCCCGGGTCCACGCCCATAGCGATATCCGGTGACTGTTCGTGGATTGAGGAGATCACCGCGCAGGTCTCGTGATCGAATCCGTAAGCCGCGTCGGTGTAGCCCACCGACATGACGGTGCCTCGAACAATGGAGGGGAAATCCACGTACGCTTTGGTGGTAATTTCTCCCGCAATGAAAGCCAGGCCGGTGGTCATCAGGGTTTCGCATGCGACCCGGCTGCCCGGGTCCTCGGTCAGGCAGGCGTCGAGGATAGCGTCAGAAATCTGGTCGGCAATTTTATCGGGATGCCCTTCGGTCACGGATTCGGACGTAAAAAGATAGCGGTTCTTGGATGGCACGAAGCTTCTCCTTCACGAAGTCTGGACGTCACGTCTGGCGGGAAAATCAGAACACAACGGCCTGAAAATAATTGCTTTAGAGTCTCTAAAAAGTTATCAGAGTTACCCTTCTGGCGCAATGATTTTGGGTCTTACGGTAGGTAACTGTAGTGAAAGGACTTTATGGCGGTGCAGGCGGTCCGTTTTGGACACTGAACGGCCCCAGAATCTCGTTGAAGGGCGCATACGACTGGAGCATCCTAATGAGGACTGATTCGCGAACAAGAGGGCAATCATGAGACATCCCTTGCTAATCATTTCGATTTTCCTGGTGCTGCCTGTCTTCGCAGGTGCTGGGACGATTCGTGGGACCGTCGTCGACGAGAACGGCGCTCCGGTGCCACACATGACTGTCGAAATATTCCCAATGGACATGGCATGGTCCGGGGGCATTCCCCAAGCCATTACCGACGATCACGGGCATTTCGTTAAAGAGGTTGTCGGGCCGGTAACCTCCGGCGGGCGTGTGTACGGACAACGATGGGCCGTCTACCCGCACCAGGAGAAGGGAAACTACTACCCGGACCTCTCGTCGAAGTTCTACGCCACAACCCTCAACCAGGCCCAGCACGTCCAGATGACTGTGGAAGTGCCAGAAACGACCGTCATCGTGAAACTCGGCCCTAAGGCCGGTGCCCTCGTTGGAAAAGTTACAGATGCATTCACTGGACAGCCCATCAAGCCTTATTTCGAATTTGCCTGGGCGTCGGACCCCGCAAACCGAATGGGAGAGGGAACAAGCGAGAACTACCGCATTCTTCTTCCGTCCAATACCGCTATCAAGATGACGGTGTCCTCCGAAGGATACAAGACGTGGTCCTACCCCGGAACAATCAGCATCGGGCCTGGTCAGGATATGCCACTGGATATCAAACTCGAGCCAGAGCCGAAGTAAGGGCTCCGGCAGACCTTCAGTTGTTGGAAACTGCCTGCGCGTGCTCGGAAATCGGCTGCAAGCCATTCGCCCCAAAAGTCAGCGTCTTCACTTCGCCGTAGTCCCCTTGGGCCGGTAATTTTGTCCCGTTGAAAGAAAAATCGAGCCCACCCGCGTTGCCGGTTTTGATGACGATCTGGCTGCGCGCCGCCACGGCTTTTTCCACCGGCGCCACCAAAATGTCTTGCATGATTTGCTTGCCGTCGGCGGTGATCGAGATCCAGGCGTCTTCGCGAGCCTTGATCGAGACCACAAACGATCCTGCGCGCTTTGCCGCCACCGCGCTCGTCGCCGACGCCAGCTGCACACCGTTCGGCGCAGGCTCCTCGGCAGGCTTTGCGGTCGTACTCGCACTCGGCGCGGAGGAATTTACATTCGAGGCGGACGAACTCACCGGTTCCACCCCCGGCGTCGCCGAGGTGTTCTTCAGTTCCTCAACCGGAGCGGCAGGTGCAGGATTGGCTGGAGTCGTGGGCTCGATTCGCGCCGCGGGCTGGGCTGGTTTTTCGCGCGTCCGAAAACCCCACAAGGTGAACCCGACCGCGATCGCCACCAACGCGGTTGCCAGAATTCCCCATGGAACTCGGGCGGCCACATGACGCGGCTCTTCCGCTCTCACTTCCAAAAGTGGAACTTCTTCCGCTTTCGGGTCGGGCTGGTTGGCTCCGCTGGCAGTGAGATATTCGGCGACCGCCTGTTCCTCATCGATCCCCAAATGGCGAGCATAGGCTCGAACGAATCCCTTATTGAAGATCCCTCCCGGAAGCTGGTCGAATTGCTCTTCTTCGAGGGCGATCAGAAACCGGGTGCCGATCTTGGTGGACACAGAAACGTCTTCGAGCGTGATCTTCCGTTGCTCGCGTTCCCGTTTCAGCCGCGCGCCAAAGGATTCCACCCCGCGCCTCTCTCTCCGCTCGTTACTTCACAACAGGGACCTAACATCACAGCTGACTATATGTTAATCGCTCGGGGCTTGACCTGTGAAATTCAAATCCCGAAACTGGAGCGTCAACTGCCCCCAATGCCCCGGAGTACCGTGGCTTCAGGGGTTCGGGTTACCAAGGTTCGTTGCTCGCCATTTCTTAAGCCGCATATAATTTGAGAACTTCTGACCCTTTTTGAGGATAGCTGTTCCCATGACCAAGGCCACCGGCGCCGAGCGCAAGGTTCAGGAAATAAGCATCTTCCACGACGTGGCGAAGGCGCTGACCTCCTCGCTCGACCTCGACTCCATTCTGCAGACCATCATGGAGAAAATGGCGGAATATTTCCGTCCTGACACTTGGTCTCTGCTCATGGTGGATGAAGAAAAAGATGAGTTGTACTTCGCCATCGCAGTCGGCACTGCCTCGGAAGCCCTGAAAAACGTTCGGCTGAAAGTAGGCGAAGGCATCGCGGGCTGGGTCGCGAAGCACGGCGAACAATTGATCGTGCCCGACGTCTATACCGACCCTCGTTTCGCCAAGCGCATCGACGAAATGACCCAGTGGGAGACTCGCTCCATCATCTGCGTGCCGTTACGCTCCAAGCTTCGCGTCCTGGGCGTGATCCAGCTGGTGAACGTGCACATGGCCGAGTTTACCGACCAGGAGTCGTTCTTTCTCCAGGCCTTGTGCGATTACGCCGCCATCGCCATTGAAAACGCCCGCGCCGTTGAGCGTATTCAGGAACTCACCATCACCGACGACTGCACCGGTCTGTACAACGCACGGCACCTCTACAAGACCCTCGAAACCGAAGTGTATCGGTCGTCCCGTTTCGGCTATGAATTCACCGTGCTGTTCATCGATCTCGATCACTTCAAGCAGGTCAACGACACGCACGGCCATCTGGTCGGCAGCAAATTGCTGGCTGAAATCGGATACCTCATCAAAGCCCAGCTTCGCTTGATCGACTTCGCTTTCCGCTACGGTGGCGACGAATTTGTGATTCTGCTGCCGCAAACCGGAAAAGATTCAGCTTTGGTTGTAGCTCGCCGTCTGCGCGATACGCTCCGTACCAGCACTTTCTGTCAGGAAGAAGGCCTCAATTTGAACGTTCGCGCTTCCATGGGCGTGGCGACGTATCCACACGACGCCAAGAGCCCGCACGACATCATCCGCCAAGCCGACGAAATGATGTATCTGGTAAAAAACACGACGCGCGACAACATTGGCATCGCGCAGCGCGGAGTGATGAAGTAGCGCTCAGCTTTCAGCTCTTGGCTTTCAGCTCTTCCGCATTGTCATCTTGAGCGGAGCAACGCGATTCACTTGACGAATCGGTTTGCGGAGTCGAAAGACCTCGCGTTCGCCGAAGCCACCAACTGGCCTAGCTGGGGATTTCTACAGGGGTGGTCGCGAAGATTGCACAGGTCAATCCGCCGGCATTACGGCCGGCTGGGTCACGCGGGGCTGCGTGACTTTCACCTTCTCCGTCTCTTCCGATTGCAGCCATTTGCGGATTTCCGGTAAAGCGGCCCTTGCCGCCGCTTCTCCGGCGCGCATCAAGGCGGCGCTGTGCTCGAAAGCGTCGTACTTGTACGCTTTCACGTCGGGCTCGATCACAATATCAGCCGCTTGTTTCCAGCGGTCACTCAGCATGTCCTGGGCGATGGCGAAGCACTGTCCGATCACATCGAACAGATGCCGCGGCCCATCACCGTTGGCCCAGTTCCCTTTCAAATGCACGCCCAGCACGCGATCCGCGCCCATCTCGCGCAACGGAATCGTCGGCACAGCGTGCGCCAGCATGCCATCGACGTACATGCGTCCACGAATCGTCACCGGCAGAAACATTCCGGGATAAGCACAACTCGCTCTCACTGGATCAGCCAGTGGTCCCGAGTGAAACACCACACCTTCTCCGCTGGAAAAATCCGTGGCCGTCACCGCTAAAGGAATATTCAGTTCTTCGAAGGTTTTCACCTTGAGGACGCTGTTCAGGAATCCGATCATGCGCTGATTGCTGGCGAAACCGTAGCGTGAGAGCGTCCAGCGAGCGAAGGTCCGGAAGCGCACCCGGCTCGCGATCTCTTCCAGTTCGGCTATCGAGACACCGCTGCAGTAGGCTGCGCCAATCAGCGCGCCGACGCTGGTGCCTGCTACAAAACTAATAGGAATGTTTTCTTCTTCGAAAACTTTGAGGACGCCGACGTGCGCAATGCCTCGGGCAAACCCGCCGCCTAGCGCCAGGCCGATGCTGGCGCTCTTTTCGGGGCCTTGTGCCCCGGAGGCTTTCACCGACAGGCCCCGACTGAAAGCCTGCACGGACCGAATAATCTTGCCCAGACTCCTCACCGGAAACCCCACATCTCCCCGGCTCGCCCGGTCTTCCTTCTGCTGTTCACTAAGATGCCAGTAAACGACGCTTGGTTAAAGGCACGTTTGTGCCATATTGGGGTTACCGTATGTGCCTCTTAGTACCCAATGACCAACTCCCTTGTTTCTGTTAACTTAGGGCTCATGGTGCGGGAGATTTCCGCGGGTGCCGTGGTGGTTCGGAAGACTGCGGAAGGTTGGTTATGGCCGCCATCGTGCCGCAGAGGACCGCGCCAGCCTTTCGACCTGCGAAGAAGGCCTCGCAGAAAATGTTACTCGCGTTACCCAAGGGCTTGGTCGACCCAGGCGAAGAACCCCAACAAACCGCTCTGCGCGAAGTGCTGGAAGAGACCGGCCTGACCGCCTCGTTGATCAATAAACTGGGCGACATCAAATATGTGTACGTTCGCTCGTGGGGAGACAAGCAAAGAGTCTTCAAAATCGTATCGTTCTATTTATTCCGCTACGAATCTGGCCGGATCGACGAGATTTCTCAGGAAATGCGCGTGGAGGTTCAGCGTTCGCTATGGATTCCGCTGGAAGAGGCTGCCCGAAAACTTGCCTACCGGGGCGAGCGTGACATGGTCCGCCGGGCGCAGGAATATTTGAAATCTCATCCGGATATTTGATTTCTACTTCTTTCACTTAAACGTGGTCGAACCTCAGTTGGGTCTTGGAGCGTCTTGTGTTGTCTCCCATAATAAATTCATGAACCGTAGACTCCGGCTAAGGTCCCTTTTTTTGCTTTTCCTCGTGTCATTGTTGTGGCTCAACGCGTCTGTTTCTGCCCGATCTAAGACCGTCGCCTCTTACACTACCGACCACGACTATCTCTCCGCCCTCACCGCCGCCAACCAATTCCTGCACGCCTGGCAATCGCAGGACCGTGAAACCGGACTCCTCATGCTTTCCGACAACGCAAAACGCGGAATTCCTGAGGACCGCCTGCAAGCGTTCCTTTCTCCCGGACCCGAAGCGGCCTTCGAGATCGGCCGGGGCAAGAGACTGCAAACCAGACGTTACGCTTTCCCCGTCGTGCTGTTCGGAGTTAATCGGGATGGCAAGACCATTCGACCGCATCTCTCCGAGCTCGTTGTGGCCAGGACTGGCAAAGACGACTGGGCTATCGATAAACTCCCTTAGGCAAATTGCCGTAAGATAAACTCCTAAGCTCACAAGCACCGTGCGATCCCCCTATGAAGCGTATTCATAAAGTTGCCATCCTTGGCGCCGGTACCATGGGCGCCCGTATTGCGGCCCATTTTGCCAATGCCGGAGTGCCTAGCTACCTGCTGGATATCGTTCCGCCAGACGCTCCGCCCAGCGGTCCGGCGCGCAACAAGATCGCCGCCGCCGGCCTAGATGCCGCGAAAAAATCCAAACCCGCCGCTTTTTTTGAGCCATCGCTGGCCAGCCTGGTGACCGTGGGGAATTTTGAAGACGACCTCAAACGCCTCGCCGAGGTGGACTGGATCATCGAGGCTGTGGTCGAGAACCTCGAGATCAAGCGGGCTTTATTGAAGAAGAGTGGAAGCCGTACGCAAACCCGGGACCATCATCACTACCAATACCAGCGGCCTGCCAGTCGGCAAAATTGCTGAAGGGTTCTCGGACGATTTCCGCCACTCCTGGTTTGGAACCCACTTCTTCAATCCGCCGCGCTACATGCGGCTGCTCGAACTCATCCCCACGCCCGATTCGGACCGCGCCCTCATTGACGCTGTTGCATGGTTCTCCGATATCCGCCTGGGCAAGGGTGTGGTTTTCGCCAAAGATACTCCCAACTTCATCGCCAACCGCATCGGAACATTTTCCGTACTCAATGTAATGCGCTTGATGCAGGAAATGGACCTCACCATTGAAGAAGTCGACGCCCTCACCGGACAAGCCGTCGGCTGGCCCAAATCCGCAACTTTCCGCACCATCGATCTCGTCGGCCTCGACATCCTTGGGCACGTCGTTAGTAACATGACGCAGAACGTCTACGACGAACGCAGCGATCTGAAGCTGCCGGATTTCTTCCGCCAGATGGTCGACCGCAAGTGGCTCGGCGACAAAACCAAAGGTGGCTTCTACAAGAAAGTGAAGGGCAGCGGCGAAGACGAAATTTTGGCCCTCGACTGGAAAACACTCGAATATCATCCGCGCCAGAAACCGAAGTTTCCCGCACTCGATACCGCCAGGAACGTCGAGGACACAGGCGCCCGCATTCGGATGTTGTTGGGCACAGACGGCCCTAGCTCCCAGAAGGGCGATCACGCAGGAGCTTTTTTGTGGTCAGCTCTCTCGGATCTCTGGACCTACTCTGCCAATCGAGTCCCTGAAATTTCCGATTCTATTGTCGAGATCGACCGTGCCATGCGTCTCGGCTTCAACTGGGAACTTGGTCCCTTCGAGCTTTGGGACGCAGCCGGTGTCGAAAGTACGGTCGCGCGCATGAAAAAAGAAGGCAAGCCGGTCGCGCCCAACGTCGAGAAACTGCTCGCGGCAGGCCAACAATCCTGGTATGCCGACGATCCCAAATCTCCTTCCGGACGCAAATACTGGGAACTGAGAACCGGGAACTGGGAACCGGTTCAAGTCCCATCCGGTGTTTGGTCGGTTGAAGTCGCCAAAAAATCCGATGGCGTGGTCAAGAAAAACTCCGGAGCCTCGCTGGTCGATCTCGGCGATGGCGTGGCTTGCATCGAGTTTCACAGCAAGATGAACTCGCTGGGCGCCGACATCATTGGCCTCATTCTTCAAACTCTCAAACCCGGAGGCCCCGGCGAGAACTTCGACGCCTTCGTCATCACCAACGACGCCACGAATTTTTCCGTCGGCGCGAATCTGATGCTGCTGCTCATGAGCATGCAGGAAGAAGAGTGGGACGACGTCGATCTCGCCATTCGCCAGTTCCAGGGCATGACGCAGGCCATTAAATTTTCTCCCAAACCGGTGGTGGTAGGCGCCTTCGGATTGTGCCTGGGAGGCGGCACAGAAATCTCGCTGCACGCTTCCGCCCGCCAGCCGCATGCCGAGCTTTACACCGGGCTGGTTGAAGTTGGCGTCGGCCTGCTGCCCGGCGGCGGCGGATGCAAAGAAATGTTGCTGCGCGCCGTCGACGGAGCAGCGGCAACACGCGGCGGGGCACAGGCCCTTAGCGGTTCTCAGAAAGACGCCTTGGCTAGTTCGGTCGAAATGATGGAGACCATGAAACGGGCTTTCGAGACCATCGCTACCGCCAAGGTGGCCACGTCGGCCCACGAGGCCCGCGGCTTGGGATTTCTCTCCGAGTCTGATGGCATCACCATGAACCGTGAGCGCGTGCTCTCCGACGCCAAGGCCCGGGCACTCGAACTGGTTCGCGCCGGCTACGAGCCGCCTGTCCCGCGCACTGATATCCCCGCGCCCGGTCAAAACGTCCTGGCCGCGCTTAAGATGGGCGTCTATCTCATGCGCCAGGGCGACTACATCACCGAGTACGAAGTCAAACTGGCCAGCAAAATCGCCGAAGTGCTTTGTGGCGGGAACCTCACTCCCGGCTCGCCCATCAGCGAGCAATACGTTCTCGACCTGGAGCGTGAAGGTTTCAAATCCCTCTGCGGCGAGAAGAAAACACAGGAGAGGATTCAGTACACGCTCAAGACGGGGAAAACTTTGAGGAATTAATGGATTGCTGTCAGAAATTGGAGACTGGGAATCGAAAACCACCGATTCTCAATCTACATGTTTGGAGTCTCTGTGGCCTCTGTGGTTAGAACCAGGAGTTTCTATGCGTGAAGTCGTCATCGCCTCTTCCGTTCGTACGCCCGTAGGACGCGCCTTCAAAGGCACGCTCCGCGCCACTCGTCCCGATGAGCTCGCCGCCGTTGCGATCAAAGGCGCGCTCGAGCGTGTGCCACAGGTTGATCCCAAGGAAATAGAAGACGTCATCCTCGGCTGCGCCATGCCCGAAGCTGAGCAGGGCATGAACGTGGCCCGTATCGCGGCTCTGCGCGCTGGGCTTCCCGTCGAGGTTTCGGCGCTCACCATCAATCGTTTCTGTTCCTCGGGACTGCAGTCCATCGCTCTGGCCGCAGAGCGCATCAGGAGCGGTGGCGCGGAGGTGATTGTCGCTGGTGGCACGGAATCGATGACGATGATTCCTATGGGCGGTAACAAGATTTCGCCCAATCCCTGGCTGGTCGACCATTATCCTGATGCGTATCTCTCCATGGGGTTGACCGCTGAAAGGTTGGCCGAGCGCTTCGGCATCACGCGCGAAGCAGCCGATGAATTTTCGCTGCGCAGTCACCAAAAGGCATTGGCCGCCATTCAGGCAGGAAAGTTTGAGGACGAAACTGTCCCAGTGCCCGTGACCTTCACCACCCCCAATGGATCAAAGCCGAAGAAACAAGAGATTATCTTTAAGATCGACGAAGGCCCGCGCGCCGACACCTCACTTGAGGCCCTGCTCGCTCTCAAACCCGCGTTCCATGCCAAAGGTACAGTCACAGCCGGGAATTCTTCGCAGATGTCCGACGGCGCGGCGGCGGCCGTCGTCATGTCGGCAGAACGCGCGAAAGCGCTCGGCATTAAGCCGCTGGCGCGTTATGTTTCCTTCGCCACCGCAGGCTATAAGCCAGAAGAAATGGGGCTCGGCCCGGTATTCGCGATCCCGAAAGCGCTCAAACTCGCCGGGCTGAAGCTATCCGATATTGACGTGATCGAGCTGAACGAAGCTTTCGCTGCTCAGTCGCTGGCGGTGATCAAAGAAGCTGGACTGGATTCCGAAAAGGTCAATCCCAACGGCGGTGCAATCGCCCTGGGCCATCCGCTAGGCTGCACAGGCGCAAAGCTAACCGCGACCATCATCCGCGAACTGAAGCGCCGCAACGGCCGTTACGGATTGGTGACCATGTGTGTGGGCGGCGGCATGGGCGCCGCCGGCATTTTCGAAAATCTTTCGTGATCGGGATTTCCAAACATATGTGACAGATAACCTTGCGCCTGAAGTCTGCAAAATGAGAGCCTTCCCGTGGGGAGGCACTCCAAAATGGCCACCGCACCTGTTCGCAGCCTCGCTAAGCCGGTGAACGACATCTCTCCCGCCCATCAAGCCCAAATACTTTCGTACCTCCAACAGAGTGGCAAATCCCGCGGCTTGCTTATAAACTTTAACGTCGTTCATCTTGCCGACGGCATTAAGCGCTTTGTGAACGGAACTGGCTGGAAGTGAAGAAAGCAATAAACCACAAAGGGCGAAGGTTCACGAAGAAAAATCGTGAAGCTCTAATCCTGCTGTTACGGACGTCCTCTGTGGTTAAGAGGGGGTTTTATGGCCACAACTGCAATTCCTAAGACTAGAATCTCTGGTGGCAGTTTCTTACTTCAAGAGCGCCATCCTGACGAAGTTTTCACACCCGAAGATTTCACCGAGCAGCACCATCTTATCGGCCAGACGACTGAAGAGTTCGCCCTCAATGAGATTGTGCCCAACATCGAAAAGATGGAGCACAAGGATTACTCCATCAGCCGCGATCTACTCAAGAAAGCGGGTGAACTCGGTCTCAGCGCAGTAGAAATTCCCGAGGCCTACGGCGGCCTCGAAATGGATAAAGTCACCTCCGCCGTCATCGCCGACAACATCGCCAAATACGCCGGCTTCGGCACCACCTGGGGCGCGCACAGTGGCATCGGCCTGCTGCCTCTGGTTTACTTCGGCACCGAAGACCAGAAGAAGAAGTATCTGCCGAGGCTCGCCGCTGGCGAGATCGTCGGCGCCTATTGCCTATCGGAAGCCTCATCGGGCTCTGACGCGCTGAATTGCCGCTCCCGCGCCCAACTTTCGCCCGACGGCAAGCATTACCTCTTGAACGGCGAAAAGATGTGGATTACCAACGCTGGCTTCGCCGACCTGTTCACCGTCTTCGCCAAAGTAGATGGCGAAAAGTTCACCGCATTTCTGGTCGAGAGGACTTTCCCCGGACTTTCCATCGGCGCCGAAGAACACAAACTGGGTATTCGCGGCTCTTCTACCTGCCCGGTGATTTTGAACGACTGCAAAGTTCCCGTCGAAAACGTCCTCGGCGAAATCGGTAAGGGCCACATCATTGCCTTCAATATTCTCAATGTCGGCCGCTTCAAACTCGGCGCCATGTGCGTAGGCGGCGCTCGCGTTTCGCTCGAAAACGCCACGAGTTATGCCAAACAGCGCAAAGCATTCAACAAAGTGATTGCCGATTTCGGCCTGGTGCGCGAAAAACTGGCCAACATGGCGACGCTCATCTACGTCGGCGAATCGCTGATTTACCGCACCGTCGGCATGTTGGATGTTGCCCTCAGCGAAGTCGACAAGTCTGCTGTCGACGCCGCAAAGCAAACCCTCAAGGCCATCGAGGAATACGCCGTCGAGTGCTCGATCATCAAGGTTTGGGGCTCGGAGATGATCGACTACGTGGTTGATGAGACCGTACAGATCTACGGCGGCTATGGCTTCGTCGAAGAGTACCCGGCCGAGCGCGCTTACCGCGATGCCCGGATCAACCGCATTTTTGAAGGCACCAACGAAATCAACCGGCTCATCATCACCGGCTTTTTGCTCAAGCGGGCCATGACTGGCCAATTACCGCTGATGTCGGCGATCAAGAATCTGATGGACGAAGTGCTCTCCGGCCCCTCTTCCAGTAACGGCCTGGAAGGCCCGCTCGCGGAAGAACGCAAGCTGGTCGCGCAAGCCAAGAAGCTCGGACTGTTCGCGGCTGGCGTAGCCACTCAGAAATACATGCAGGCTATCCAGGACCAGCAGGAAATTATGGGCGCCATCGCCGATATGGTGATTGAGACCTACGCCATGGAATCCGCCGTCCTGCGGGCGCAGAAGATCGCCGCGAACAAAGGCGAATCAGCTGCCGCCTTACCCATAGCCATGGCTCGCGTCTATCTCACACAGGCCATGGAGAAGATTGAGGCCGCTGCGCGCAAGATCATCGCCGCCGTGGCTGATGGAGACATGCTGCGCTCTCAGTTGGCTATCCTGCGCCGCCTGGCCAAATACGAACCGTTCAACACCATCGAACTTCGCCAGCAGATCGCAGAGAAAGTGATCGAGCGAGGAAAGTACACACTGGCATAGCCAGAGATCGAGAAAACCCGCGTCCAACAGGCCACTCCAGACGTGGCCAAGTGGAACCCGCGCTCCGACCGTTCACGCGAAAGGGCCTAGTCCTGCCGTGATCTTCGCCTCAGATTCCCAAATCGGGAAACTAGAGAGGCATGGCTTACAATGGCACCAGGATTTTTGCCGTGTCTTCCCAGCTTCGTAGATTCGCAGCCCTCCCCATCCTTGTATTCTTGATTTGTCTTTTTCTGAATTGCGGCTATAGCTCCGGATCTTCAAGTTTGGCTCCGTCGATTACGACGCAGCCCTCTGCGCAAACCGTAACCGCGGGCCAGACCGCAAGTTTTACCGTGGCCGCCTCGGGCACCGCGCCGCTCAGCTATCAGTGGCAAAAAGGATCGAACAACATTTCCGGTGCGACCTCCCCCAGCTACACCACACCGGCTACGACGGTGTCAGACAACGGATCGACCTTTAAGGTCATCGTCAGCAATGCCGCGGGAAGCATGACCAGCAATGCGGCAGTGCTTAACGTCACCGCGGGATCTTCGGCTCCATCCATCATTACCCAGCCCTCCAACCAGGGCGTGATCGTGGGACAGAAGGCCACCTTTACTGTGGTCGCATCGGGCACGGCTCCCCTCAGCTATCAGTGGGAAAAAGGGACTACCAACATCTCGGGCGCAACCTCCCCCAGCTACACCACGCCCGCCGCCTCTCTGTCGGACAACGGATCGACTTTTCAGGTTACAGTCACTAATTCTGCCGGAAGCGTTACCAGCAATCCAGCAACGCTGACTGTCACTTCGAGCCCGGTTGCCCCCTCGATCACAACCCAGCCCTCCAACCAGAGTGTGGCCGCCGGCCAGACAGCCACGTTTAGCGTAGTTGCGTCGGGCACGTCCCCGCTCACCTACCAGTGGCAAAAAGGAACCACGAACATCTCGGGCGCAACCTCCCCCAGTTACACCACACCCGCGACCACCCTTGCAGACAGCGGCACTCAATTTCAGGTCGTCGTCAGCAACTCCGTGGGAAACATCACCAGCGCTGCCGCCACTCTGACCGTAACGGCGGCCGTTTTGGGGACTGACGTCGTGACCTATCACAATGACGTCGGGCGCACCGGGTTAAATCCGGCTGAAACTACGCTTACGCCCGCCAACGTCAACCAGAACACATTCGGCAAGATCGGATTTTTCTCCATGGACGGCCTGGTCGATGCCCAGCCTCTGTATCTTTCTCAGCTGAATATCCCTGGCCAAGGGACCCACAACGTTCTCTATGCGGTCAGCGAACATGGCACCATCTACGCTTTCGACGCTGACACCGGAGCCACTCTTTGGCAGAAGACGATGCTGGCTTCCGGCGAAAGCGCGAGCGACAACCGCGGTTGCGGGCAGGTCACGCCCGAAATCGGAATCACGTCGACTCCGGTCATCGATCGTACTCACGGCGTCATCTACGTTGTCGCCATGTCGAGGAACGGTTCCAACTACTTTCAGCGGATTCACGCGCTCGACATCACTACCGGCGACGAACTATTTGGCGGACCCACGCTCATTCAAGCGTCTTTCCCCGGAAACGGTGCCAATAGTTCCGGAGGCAACGTTATTTTCGACCCCAAACAATACAAGGAACGCGCTGCCCTGCTCCTGCTCAACGGAACGGTTTACACGTCCTGGGCTTCGCACTGCGATGACAGCCCGTACACCGGCTGGGTAATCGCCTATAACGCCAGCACGCTGCAACAAACCCACGTACTGAACCTGACTCCCAATGGCAGCCAGGCAGCGATCTGGATGGCCGGGGCCGGCCCGGCAGCCGATTCCAGCGGCAATATTTATTTCCTGACGGGCAACGGTACATTTGACACAACGCTCGACGGAAACAGCTTTCCGAATCAGGGTGATTTTGGCAACAGCTTTGTGAAGGTTTCGACTTCCGGTGGATTGAGCGTGGCCGACTACTTCACCATGTCGAACACGGTTTCCGAGTCCAACGCAGACGAAGATCTTGGCTCGGGCGGGTCGATGGTCCTGCCGGATGTTACCGACAATAGCAACCAGATACACCACCTGGCGGTGGGTGCAGGCAAAGATTCGATCATCTACATTGCAAATCGGGATTCGATGGGGAAATTCAATTCCTCGACCAACCAGATTTACCAGCAGATTTCAGGACAGATCGGCGGAGTATGGTCGATGCCGGCCTACTTCAACAACACCGTCTATTACGGCTCGGTGGGAAATCGCGTCATGGCCTTCTCCATTTCCAATGCCAAGTTGTCCACGTCGCCTGCCAGTCAAACCGGCAATAGCTTCGGCTATCCCGGCTCCACGCCCGGCATTTCGGCAAATGGAACCGCTAACGCAATCCTTTGGGCCGTCGAGAACAGCAACCCGGCGGTGCTGCACGCCTACGACGCGACCAACCTCGCCACTGAGTTCTATAACAGTAATCAGGCGGCCAATTCTCGCGACCATTTCGGCGGAGGGAACAAGTACATCACGCCGACGATCGTTAACGGCAAGGTGTTTGTTGGCACTCCAAATGGCGTGGCCGTATTCGGATTACTGCCCTAGGGCACGACTCTTGAGGGATGCCACTTCTCTCAGGCCATTGTCATTCCGAACCGGCTTTAGCCGTGGGGAATCTGCATTTCTTGCCGGGCTTCTTCCTCTGTCCTCCGTGGTCAAGATTTCTTCTTCAGCTCTTCCATCACACTCTGCAGCAGCTCTTTCGCGTCGGTCAGGTTCTTCATGATGATCTGAACGTCCATCACCGGCTTGCCCGGCCAGCGCTGGCTCTGGCAATAAACGCCGTGCTGGCCCACCAATGCCATGGCGTCGGTGATCATGTCCATAGTCACGGCCAGGCGCCCCCGGGGCACGCCCATCATCGTCTCATAATGCTCCAGTTCTTCCTGCTTTTCCTTGAATACCGGCATGGAGAGATTGTAGCTTTCCGCCCGGATCGCGCATAATAGCGAGGCTTTGCTGTCCAACTCCAGCCTTCTTACGTCAAAAGCACTTGTACCCACGGCATTCTGGCGCGTGGCCGGCGACCGTTGGCCCCTGGCTGATCGGGGGAACGGTTCAGGCGCGAAGCCGGGTGCCAAGCCAACGTTCGATAAGGAGATAATCATGCAAAAGCGCATTGCCCTCTTCTCATTGTGTTTACTGATCCTCACGGCTTTCGCCTGCGCACAGGATAAATCCAAGCGCCCCAGCCCGCCGGCTTCCGCCGACTGCAAGTTTTCGAACGGTAAGACCGTTCATGTGGATTATTCCAGCCCACGAGCAAAAGGCCGCAAGATTTTTGGCGGGCTGGTGCCCTATGGCGAGGTCTGGCGCGCCGGAGCGAATGAAGCTACCACGTTTGTCACCACCGCCAATTTATCCCTGGGCGGCAAAGACGTTCCCGCCGGCAGCTACACCATCTTCGTTATGCCCAACCCGGACAAATGGACACTGATCGTGAACAAGAAAACGGGTGAGTGGGGCATTCCCTATAAATACGAAGGCGACGAACTGGCGCGCATTGACATGAAGGTTGCCAAGACGCCAGCTCCGGCGGAGAACTTCACGATCGCCTTTGACCAGGCGGGGGGAAAGTGCACATTGCGGATGGAGTGGGAGAACACCCGCGCATCCGTCGATATCATGGAGAAGTGAGCGGGCAATACCCCTGGTGGCGATGTTCGGTCGACCTCTCGCTCCACCGGAAAGCTTTTGGAGAATCGTCATGCTAAGGCGCTCTGCCCTGGCCCTTGCGCTCCTCTGCCACAGCCTGGCTGCGCTCGGTGCGCAGGGTGCGGCCACTGCATCGCCGCCGCAACAATCCGGCGCGACCAGCCCGGCTGAAACCAGGCCGTCCTAGCCGAGAAAGACCAGTACCCCCTACACCGGCGATCTCTCCATCTTCGATTCGCCGGGTAGGGATCGAACGGCTGCAAGTCAATCGCGTGATGGATATTCTCGGGGTTGCGCCCGGCAAGGTAGTGGCGGATATTGGCGCGGGATCTGGCTGGTTCACCGTGCGGGCGGCGAGGCGCGTTACGGAAACTGGCCACGTCTATGCCGTCGATATAAATCCTGAAGCCATCAGCTACATTAAACGCCGCACTCAAAAAGAAAACCTGCACAACGTGACCACCATCCTGAGCAAACCAGACGACCCGCTCCTGCCGGCGAACAAAATCGACGCCGTGCTGCTGCTCAAGACGTACCACGAGGTCGAGAAACCGGTGAGTCTGTTGCGCAATCTGCGCCCCGCCCTTCGATCAGGGGCCAAGGTGGGAATCATCGACCGGAACGGAAACGGAGAGAACCATGGAGTAGCCCGCGAAGTCGTGATTCGCGAGGCAAGCGAAGCCGGCTACAAATTGAGGGAGCAGTATGACTTCGTCAAAGGGGACGGCATGGACTACTTTCTGGTCTTCGCCGCGGAATAAGACCAGACTGAGTTACTGGTCATCGATCAATGGCCACTTCATAGTGCAGCGAACGTTCGTCGAAGTGAGAGAGCAACTTGCGGGCCTCGGGAGGCACCACCGCAACCTCATAATCATTCCCTGCAAACGCACGCACCGCATCCAGCGAAGTGAAGAAGGTCAACGTGACAAACTCCACTTCGTGGCCTGCGTCGCGCCGCATCAGGTAAGCGCCCGTGTGTCCGGGTACCTTATGGATTCCTGGAAAAACCTTGGTTCGCAGCAGAGTTTCGTAGGCATCAGCGTTCGCGCGTGAAGTCCACCCATGCCACAGACGTACATAGTGCACCTCGTTGCCGCAGTTTTGCAGCGCGATGACAACTCCCTGGAAACAGAATTGTAGCGGAGCAGCGGCCGGATTTTCAGCGGCTGGTTGATGTGCTGTTAGGAGGACAGGGCCGGCGGGGAGTATAACGCGTGGCCACCAGAATCCCCACGGCCAGGAGCGCGATGCCAGCGGACAGGAAAACCAGCACTGGACGCCGGGATCGAGGCGACAGTTCGCTTAGTTGGCTTTTGAGGTCGGGGCCGACCTCGCTTAGTGAGGCAGTTAAGCCGGGAACTGCGGCTTTGTATACGACCCAAACCATGATTGCCTGTGTGATGAGGATCAGCCAGAAGAACAAAGAGACACCCAGGACAATGCTTAATCGATGTTGCCAGGGACTCAAACCCGCATCTTCGAGAATTACAACCGGAATATAAATACTGGGATATGTCAGAAAAGAAATCAGCATCGCAACGCTGCGATACATCTTGACGAACGCTCTGATCTTTTCCTCGTCCGATTTCGAATCAACGAAGTAGGCTTTCTTCTTGGGGCCAAACGGAAGAAAAACTAACCGTCCGCTGGGGTCTTTCCTGAACTGAAAGTCCACGGCCTTGTTGATCAGTCTGGAGAACAGAGAAATCATTTAATCCGACACCTTGTAGTCGCAAGCTTCCCGGCAAGGTACGCAATAATAAAGGCCGTCCTGGCAGAGGCGGATGTCCACTTGTCCCTGGCATAGACAGCAGTATTTTTCGCACTCGCACTTGTCTTCAAACATCTCGCACTGCATGCAGCGGTATCTGTTCTTGGTCGTAGTGGCCATAGGGGAAAGCGTAGCGCGCGCGGGCAAAGGCCGAAAGTACCGTTGGTAACGCGCCTGACGCCAGTTCGCGACGGAGCCAGGTCCGCGTTGGCGTGGTTGAAGCGCTCGCGGCGCGCGTGTTAGGGTTAGTGGTTATACCATCCGAGGACTTCATTTTGCCCGCTGTAGAGGCAACCACGCCAGCAATTCGTAAAACCGCGCTGAACTCTATCCATCGCCAAATGGGCGCGAAAATGGTGCAGTTTAACGGCTGGGACATGCCGGTGGAATATCCGGCAGCGATTGGGTGTGGGATTGTGGCGGAGCATATGGCCGTGCGAACGGGCGTCGGAATTTTTGACGTCAGTCACATGGGAGATATCCGGCTCAGCGGCCCGGAGGCTTTGGCGGCGGTTCAGCATATTTCCATGAACGATGCCTCGCGGCTGGCTGTGGGGCAAGCGCAATACTCGGCAATGCTCTATCCGCAGGGAACCTTCGTGGATGACGTGATTGTCCATCGCCTGGGCGAAGACGATTACCTGTTGGTCATCAACGCTGGCACCCGCGAGAAGGATTTCAACTGGGTGCGGGACAATACCCGCTCGTTCGACTGCAAAGTCGAGAATCTCTCGGACGACTTCACCCAGATTGCGATTCAAGGGCCGAAGGGCGTGAATGTGTTGCGGAAGTTGACTGACGCCGACCTCGATACGGTCAATTTCTATTGGGTGACGCACGGGACGGTGTGCGGATTGAGGAATATCCTGATCGCACGAACCGGCTACACCGGGGAAGACGGATTCGAAATCTACATTCCTTCCGACGAGGCCACCAGCGCGCGAGTCTGGAATGAGGTGTTGGCTGCCGGCCAGGAGTTCGGAGTTTTGCCCTGCGGCTTGGGCGCACGCAACACGCTGCGCCTCGAGGCCAAGCTCGCTCTCTACGAACATGAGATTTCCGATACGATCAATGTGTGGGAAGCCGGGCTCGACCGCTTCTGCAAAATGGAGAAGCCAGAGTTCGCAGGCCGACCCGCCCTGGAGAAGGCTCGAGCCGCAGGGTTGAAGCGAACGCTAGTTGGGCTGGAAATGGTGGAGCGCGGCATTGCCCGCGACGGGTACAAGGTTGTGGACGACAGCGGCAAGCAGATCGGCTACGTTACCAGCGGCTCTCCTGCCCCATTTCTGAAAAAGAATGTCGCCCTGGCTTACGTGCCTCCTGAATTTGCTCGGTTGGGTACGATGGTGAAGGTGGAAGTCCGTGGAACTGGGGTTAAGGCGCAAGTGGTGCCGACACCGTTTTACAAACGACCGAGGAAAGCTTAACCACAGAATCTTAAGAAATAGCGCGATACCTTAGTGCCAACTGAGATCCTTCGCCCCGCGAAAAAAACGCGGGTGCTCAGGATGACAAGATGGCGAGAGTGAGTGTCCGAGGAGCTGCATGCCTTATCCAAGCGACCGCAGATACACGAAAGAACATGAGTGGATCAAAGTTGAGGGCACGAGCGCAACCGTTGGCATCACCAGCTACGCCCAGGACTCGCTCGGCGATATTGTTTTTGTCGAGACGCCCAAGGTGGGTGCGGAGCTTACGGCTGGTAAGACTTTCGGCTCGGTTGAATCGGTAAAGGCGGTTTCGGATCTCTACGCACCGGCTTCCGGCACGGTCACGGAGGTCAACGCTGAGTTGGCGACCGCTCCGGAAAAGGTCAACAAAGATGCGCACAACGCCTGGATGATCAAGTTAAACCTGAAAGATCCGAAAGAACTGGACTCGCTGCTTTCCGCAGCCGACTATGAAAAGTTTGTCGCGGAAGAGGGCGGGCACTGAGTTGAGACTCTTTGCAGCCAGGCCAGCGGCGGGCGGCCACAATCGAACCGATCTTGAATTACATCTAATCAACTTCTATGCGCTATTTGCCTAAATCTCCGGCGGACCGTGAAGCCATGCTCAAAGCGATTGGCGCCCGGTCCATTGACGACTTGTTTGGACCCATTCCGGCGGAATATCGCTTGAATCGCGACCTCAAGGTTCCCCGCCAGATGGCAGAATCCGAAATCGTAGACTGGTTCCGAGAACGCGCTCGCGAAAATGGCGACGGCTACGCGACCTTCCTCGGGGCTGGCGCCTACTATCATTACCGGCCGGTGATCATCGACGCGCTCATTTCCCGCGGCGAGTTCCTCACGGCGTACACACCCTATCAGGCAGAAATCTCCCAAGGCACCCTGCAGTCGATCTTTGAATTTCAGACGATGATCTGCGAATTGACCGGCATGGAAGTCGCCAACGCCTCGATGTATGACGGTTCCACGGCGGCCGCTGAAGCGGTGATGATGGCAGTGCGGCTCACGGGCCGTCGCTCGGCGGTGATCGCCCGTAGCGTGCATCCGGAATACCGGGAAGTACTGGGAACCTACGCCTTTCACCAAGGGATGAAGCTGGCAACAGTGCCGTTTGTTCAGAACGGCCGCCTCGACCTGCAGGCGCTGGAGAAAGCGATCACGGCGGATACGGCGTGCGTGCTGGTGCAGTCGCCCAATTTCTTTGGGACGATTGAAGATGTTTCTGCCGCAGCAGAAGTGGCTCACCAACGCGGTGCGCTGCTGGTAGTTTCGATCCCGGAAGCAATTTCGTTGGGGATCGTGGAACCGCCACGCCAGGCCGACATCATCGCCATGGAAGCACAGTCCTTCGGCGTACCTTTGGGATTCGGTGGCCCCTACTGCGGAGTTATTGCAACGCGCGAGGCCAACGTTCGTCAAATGCCGGGGCGGTTGGTGGGCCAAACCACCGATCGTAAAGGCAAACGGGGCTTCGTTCTTACTCTGGCTACGCGCGAGCAGCACATCCGCCGGGAAAAGGCGACTTCGAACATCTGCACCAATCAGGCCCTGGTTGCGCTGATGGCCAATATTTTCATGACGGTCTACGGCAAAGTGGGCTTGCGTGAGCTGGCGAAACAGAATCTGGCCAAGGCTGCCTACGCCGTGGACCAGTTTGGCAAACATACCCGAGTGTTGTTCGAAGGCGCGCCGCGGTTCAATGAGTTTGTGATTGTGACGAGCGAAGACCCCTACGCCATCAACAGCCGGTTGCTGGGACACAAGATGATTGGCGGGCTTCCCCTGAAGAAGTTCTATCCCGAACTGGGCAATGCGTCTCTCTGGTGTTGCACCGAGATGACCACGCGCACGAACATCGACACGGCCGTTGGCTTCGTCGCCGACAGCGAGCGATCGGCGCAGGCCATGAAAGAAACGGACGTGGAGGAGTTGACGCGATGAAATCCATGACGCGTAAAGCTACCCGCCACGTCAGCCAGAATGAAGGGCTAATCTTCGAAAAATCCTCGCCCGGCAAGGCCGCCTGGAAGTTGCCGCCACTCGATGTCCCTGAGGTCGATACCAAGAAACTCTTGGGCCCCGTTGAAAGAAGCAGCCTTGGCCACATGCCGGAAGTCAGCGAAATCGAAATCATCCGCCACTTTACCCGGCTCTCCACCTGGAACTATGCCATTGACCTGGGTATGTATCCGCTCGGCTCCTGCACCATGAAGTACAACCCGCGTGTGAATGAAGTGGTCTCGCGGCTTGAGGGACTGGCCAATGGTCATCCTTATCAGCCGGAACGGGTGTCGCAGGGAGCCCTGCGCATCATGAAAACTCTGAGTGACTGTCTGCTTGAGATCACCGGCATGGATGCGATCACGCTACAACCTGCTGCGGGCGCGCATGGCGAACTGACGGGTCTATTGATGGTGCGCGCGTATCACCAGTCCCGGGGCGCGCCGCGCAAGAGAATTCTGATTCCGGATTCCGCCCACGGCACGAATCCGGCTACTGCCGCGATGGTGGGCTACGGAGTGGAGAACCTCAAGTCGAACGTGGCCGGAATGGTGGATATTGCGGCCCTCGAAGCGCAGATGAACGAAGAGGTCGCTGCGCTCATGCTCACCAATCCCAACACCCTCGGCGTGTTTGAGCAGGAGATTCACAAGATCGCCGAAATCATGCACGCCAAGGGCGGCCTGCTTTACATGGACGGCGCCAATATGAACGCGCTGGTGGGCAAGGTGCGTCCGGGAGACTTCGGTGTCGACCTCATGCATCTGAATCTGCACAAGACTTTTTCTACCCCCCACGGTGGCGGCGGACCGGGTTCGGGTCCAGTAGCAGTGAAGCAGATGCTTGAGCCGTTTCTTCCCCGGCCGGTTGTGGTTACGCGAACAGACGGTACGCTGGCTTTCGATTACGATCGTCCCCAATCGGTGGGCCGGGTTCGCGCGTTCTACGGAAACTTCGGCATGTTTGTGCGTGCGCTGGCTTACATCATGGCAAACGGACCTGACGGCTTGCGCCAAACCACCGAGGATGCTGTATTGAACGCCAATTACATCCGCAAGGGAATTGAAGGTCCATATGACCTGCCCTACTCGACGCCGACCATGCACGAAGTGGTTTTCAGCGACCGGCTGCAGGCGAAGAAAGGCGTGAAGACGATGGACATCGCGAAACGGTTGATCGATTACGGCTTTCATCCCTACACTACGGCATTTCCCCTGATTGTTCCGGGCGCGATGATGATTGAGCCTACGGAAAGCGAATCCAAAGAAGAAATTGATTTGTTCATTGAGGCGATGAAGTCCATCGCGCAGGAAGTGGAAGAAGATCCGCAGATGGTGCTGGATGCGCCGCATTCCACACGAGTGTCGAGGCTAGACGAGACTAGCGCCGCCAGGAAGCCGGTTCTTCGATGGAAACCGGGGACGTAGAACTCATTTCGGCAATTCGTATCCCGCAAACCCTGTGGTTAAATCGCCATATTGCCCTCCGATACTAAGAAGAAATTAGCGCCAGCGACGGCGCCGTCCGCAAAAGACCGGGGACCCTTCGCAAATCCCGGGCAACGTACGGTTGTCCTTTGTCTGTTGTTGGTCGTGGCCACCCTTGCGCTCTACAACCCGGTTTCCCGCTATCCTTTTCTCACCTTCGACGATCAGCGCTACGTCACGGAAAACTGGCACGTGCAGGCTGGCCTGCGCTGGGAAACCATCGACTGGGCTTTCACGACTTATGACGCCGCGAACTGGCATCCGCTGACCTGGCTTTCTCATGCCCTGGATTGGCAGTTGTTCGGCAAGAACCCGGCTGGACACCACTATACGAATGTCCTTTTGCATGCAGCAAACGTCGTATTGCTTTTTCTGCTGCTGCAAGCCGCGACGGGCTGCGCCTGGCGCAGTTGGATGGTGGCTGCGTTATTTGCCGTGCATCCCATCAACGTCGAATCTGTCGTTTGGATCGCGGAACGCAAGAACGTGCTCAGCATGCTGTTTTTCCTGCTGGCGCTTTGGGCGTACGGAGGATATGCCCGCAGACCCGGAATCGCACGGTATTCGGCGGTTGTGGTTCTGTTTGCGCTGGGGCTTATGGCCAAGCCGCAAGTAATTACCTTTCCTTTCGTTCTTCTGCTTTGGGATTACTGGCCGTTGCGCAGGACTTTGCCGGTATCCCGGCTCGCTCTGGAAAAATTGCCGCTACTGGCGATGTCGATCGCGAGCGCGGTCATCACCGTCCAAGCCCAGGCCGCCGGCGGAGCCGTTCGCTCCGCCCTGGAATATCCCTTAGCAGACCGAATACAGAATGCACTTGTGGCGTATGCGACCTATGCGCTGAAGGCGGTTTGGCCCGCGAGGCTGGCGCCGCTTTATCCGCATCCAGGAAGCTCTCTGCCTGCGTGGCAGATCCTGCTGGCAGTCCTATTTCTAGGAATTGTCACGGCATGGGTCATAGCCGCTCGACGCCATCGGTATCTCGTGGTGGGCTGGTTCTGGTTTCTGGGCACGCTGGTTCCGATGATCGGGCTGGTGACCGTAGGCGCCATCGCCATGGCTGACCGCTATGCATATCTTCCCTTTGTTGGGCTATTCATCATGGTGAGTTGGGGCGCAGCGGATCTGGCGCAGGCATGGCGTTCTCCCCGTGCGGTTTTGGCGATTCCGGCGGTAACGTTGCTGGCGCTGGCGGTAGCAGCGCATCATCAGATCGATTATTGGAAAGACAACGTAACCCTGTGGACGCATACCCTCGCAGTGACCGGTCCGAATTTTGTTGCTGAGGACAGCTTGGGTGTTGGCTTAGCTGCCGAGGGAAGAATGGGAGAGGCGGCCGCACATTTTGGACGAGCCGTGGAGATTTCCCCAGAGGATCCGATCGGCAACTTTAATCTGGCGGCCTATGCCCAGCAAAAAGGAGACCTGCAGGAAGCGGCTGGCCGGTATCAGCTCATGCTCCAACTGAAATCGGACGTACGCCTTCAGGCCGACGCGTACAGCCGTCTGGGATCGGTGTATCGGGCGATGGGCAACCTTCCTCAAGCGCGCGAGAGCTACCGGGCGGCGCTGCAACTGGTTCCCGACAATCCATTGGTCCTTGTGCAGTTGGGCGTGTTAGCGCAGCAAATGCAGAATTTCAATGAAGCGATCGCCGAGTACTCGAAGGCGATGGCCATCCAGCCTACGGATGTTGGATATCTGCTTCTGGCCCGCGCTTGCGCCCAGGGTGGACACGCAACCGAGGCTGAAACAGCGCAGAAGCAGGCGGAAGCCTTGTCTCACGATCTGGCGCACGCCGAGCAGGAGGCCGACGGTCTGCTCGGGCGATGAACAGGAGCATGGCAACCTCCACAAAAAAAATCGGGCGGACACAACAGAAAACTGCAGGGCTATTTGCTTCCCCGGGAAAGCGCAACGCGGTGCTTAGCCTGTTGCTCGCGGTCGCCACTTTGGCACTTTACAACTCCGTCAACCAGCATCCATTCGTAAATTACGATGATGACCGTTATGTAACCGAGAATCCCCACGTGCGCGCTGGACTCACCGCGGAAACGATCCGCTGGGCATTTACGACGTCGGAGCAAGCCAACTGGCATCCTCTCACCTGGCTCTCGCACGCCCTGGATTGCCAGCTCTTTCACCTCAACGCCGGCGGCCATCACTTGACCAGTCTGCTGGTTCACGTGGCCAACGTTGTGCTGCTGTTTCTGCTACTGGCGTACGCCACCGGCCGCGCTGGACCCAGCCTGCTCGTGGCAGCGCTGTTCGCGTTTCATCCCATCAATGTGGAGTCAGTGGCTTGGGTGGCGGAACGTAAGAACCTTCTCTGCACGTTCTTCTTTTTTCTGACGATCGGCGCCTATGGCTGGTACGCGCGCAAGCCTGACTGGAAGCGCTATCTTCTGGTCGCACTTCTATTTGCCTGCGGGCTAATGGCCAAGCCGATGGTGCTTACGCTCCCGTTCGTTCTGTTGCTTTTG
Organism: uncultured Acidobacteriota bacterium; assembly: GCA_963759395.1. Taxonomy (GTDB): domain Bacteria; phylum Acidobacteriota; class Terriglobia; order Terriglobales; family Acidobacteriaceae; genus CAVWZH01. The sequence continues at coordinate 201,310 of CAVWZH010000018.1, forward strand.
GATTACTGGCCTTTAGGGAGAGCGAAAGGAAGCTTGTCGGGCGCCAGTGAGTTGCCGCGCGAATCATGGGCAAAATTGGTGACTGAAAAGGTTCCGTTGTTTGCCCTTTCCGCCGCGAGCGCCGCAATCACGATGAAAGCGCAGCAAGCCGGCGGGGCCATACGCTCCACAACCCAGTTCTCTCTGGGAGTAAGGCTCGAAAATGCACTTGTAGCCTACGGTATGTACTTATGGAAGACTATCTGGCCTGCTCGCCTCGCTCCGCTGTACCCACATCCGGGAGATTCGCTGGCCGCATGGCAGGTTATTTCGTCTGTGCTTGTGCTGGGAGCCGTTACTGCTCTCGTCTGGAGGTTCCGCTCCAAACCCTACCTACTAGTCGGCTGGCTCTGGTTCCTGGGCACTTTGGTTCCTGTTATCGGCCTGGTGCAAGTGGGCGACCAGGCAATGGCTGATCGCTATGCCTACATCCCGCTGATTGGCATTTTCATAATGATCGCATGGACCGCGGTTGATCTCGCCGAAGCACGAAGGATTCCACTCGCCGCACGTATCGTTGCAGCGGCGTGCGTTCTGATTGCGCTGGCAACGGTGACTCACGCGCAACTACTTTACTGGCAAAGCAACTCCGATCTCTGGTCGCACACGCTGGACGTCACCAGGAAGAATTTCATCGCAGAAGATAACTTGGGCGGGGCTTTACTGCTCGAAGGCAAACCCGAGGAAGCCTATCCTCATTTTCAGGCTGCCGCTCAGATCAACCCGCAGGATCCCATGAGCCACGCCAATCTCGGCGCCTATTTGCAGGAACATGGACGCTTGCAAGAAGCCGTGGAGCAGTACAACGCCACGATTCGTCTGACCTCCGACCGCGGATTGCTCGCTTCGACTTACGCGAATCAAGGCACCGCTTATCGTGAACTCGGCGACTTCGCCAAGGCGCGAGCGTCCTATGACAAGGCCTTGCGCGAAAATCCCAATCAGTTCAACGCCTACCTCGGCTTGGGACGATTGCTCGAGCAGGAAGGAAACCTCGACGAGGCGATCGCCAGCTATTCTCACTCGGTCGAATTGCAGCCTACCGGCGAGGGTTTCACCTACCTGGGACATTCTCTCGAGAAGGCCAACCGCTTGCCAGAAGCGATGGCAGCCTATCGCCAGGCTCTGCAGATTTCTCCCGACTCACGCGAGGCCCAACAGGCAGCCGACGCACTCGCCGCAAAGATGCGGTAACCTGACCCGCTGCCGAGGCCCGTCTCCCCGCGGTCACTTGACAGAGGAACGGGTTTGCGATGTCCTTGACTCTATGGACGAAGCAAAGAGCGGGGGCCGGCAAGCCATACTGTGGCTTATCACGGTGGCCTTGATTGCCGTCGCAGCCTACATGTATTTCAACCGGTAACACTCTCTTCAAGGTGAGGCCGGCAGCAGTCCGGCGGAGCCGTGTTCTTGCAACGCAACCCGGGCCGAACGAAATCGAATTTTCCACTTTTACCTGCAACGTCTCAGCGCGGCCTTCAAATCATCACCGCCCTGCAGTTGCCTCGCTGGACAGTCTGGGCATCCTCTGCCATTCTCGGTGCAACCTTATGTCCTACCATGTGGTGGCTTTCACCATGGCGCAAGTGCGACAGGGAGCGCTCGGCTTCCAGCGCCAGCTTAGCGCGGCTCTTCGCGAAGTGAGCGGCTTGAAAGTGTATTCGGCCAGCCCGTTCGATCTCGAAGCCCGCCGCCAAATCAAAGACCGCTTTGGCGGAGACGTCGTCTACTTCTTCAACGACGCAGCGTGGCAGGAATGCCGTCGTTTAGCGATCAATCTGAAGTCCGTGGCAGAAATCTCTGAGGAGGAACTCCCGCGCCGCCGGGCCGTGGTGGTGGGCTTGCCCGACTCTAACCGTTTGTCATTCTGAGGCAGAGGAGTCCGCTGCGAAGCGGCGGACTCCCAACGAACGATCTATGCAACTCAGCGAAACCGCCGATGGCGTCGCCAGGTTCATAGGTCCTTCGGCCCCAAAAATGCGGGCCTCAGGATCACAATGTGGTTAGATCGAATGTGAGAGGGGCCAACGACCGCCGCCCTAAATCACTACCGTTTCTTTGTACTCGCCAAACACTTTGCGCATCGTGTCGGAGACTTCGCCGACGGTGGCGTTGGCTTCGACCGCCGTAAGAATATACGGCATGAGGTTCGCGCCGGAGCGGGCAGCGTCTTCCACTTGCTTGAGCGACGCCTGCCAGACAGCGGGGTCGCGGCGAGCGCGCAAGGCACAAACGCGTTCCACCTGTCGGCGTTCCAGCCCCTCGTCGATATGCTGAGTGGGGATCGGCTTTTCGTGCTCCACCGCAAAGCGGTTTACGCCCACCACGACGGCTTCGTGATGATCCACCTGCCGCTGGTACTCGTAGGCGGCATCCTGGATTTCCTGCTGCACGTAGCCGCGCTCGATGGCCTTGAGCATGCCGCCAAGTGCGTCGATTTTCTGCAAATATTCAGCAGCCCGTTTTTCAATCTCGTTGGTTAGCGATTCAACATAATAAGACCCGGCCAGCGGATCGATGGTTTGCGGCGCGCCCGATTCGTACGCGATCACCTGCTGGGTCCGCAGCGCGATGCGCGCCGCCTGCTCAGTGGGCAGGGCAAGAGCCTCATCGTAGGAATTGGTGTGCAGCGACTGCGTTCCCCCGAGAACCGCGGCCATGGCCTGAATCGCGGTTCGTACGATATTGTTTTCCGGCTGCTGCGCCGTCAGAGTCGATCCTGCGGTCTGGGTGTGGAAACGCAGCATCCAGGAGCGCGGGTTTTTCGCTTTGAAATGCTCGCGCATGATGCCCGCCCACATACGGCGCGCCGTGCGGAACTTGGCGACTTCCTCCAGAAAATTGTTGTGCGCGTTGAAGAAAAACGAAACCCGGGGAGCAAACTGATCAACGTCCAACCCGGCATTGATCGCCGCCTGCACATAGGCCATGCCGTTCGCCAGAGTAAACGCAACTTCCTGCACAGCAGTCGAACCGGCCTCGCGCATGTGGTATCCCGAGATCGAGATCGGGTTCCACTCCGGCAGATTCTCGCTCGCCCAGGCGAACATGTCGGTGATGATCCGCATGGCCTGCGCTATCGGAAAAATGTATGTGCCACGGGCAATGTATTCTTTGAGCACGTCGTTCTGCACGGTGCCGGAAAGATGGCGAATCTCGGCCCCCTGGCGGCGGGCGACGGCGACGTAGAGGGCGAGCAGAATGGCCGCCGTCGCGTTAATGGTCATGGAAGTCGAAATCTTGGTGAGGTCGATGCCGTCGAAGAGGCGCTGCATGTCTTCGACGGAATCGATGGCGACCCCGACCTTGCCGACTTCTCCGAAAGCGAGCGCCGCGTCGGAATCCATGCCGATCTGCGTGGGAAGATCGAAAGCAACAGAAAGGCCGGTCGTGCCATTGGCCAGCAGATATTTGTAACGTCTGTTGGATTCTTCAGCATCCCCCAAGCCGGCGTATTGGCGCATGGTCCACAGCCTCCCGCGATACATCGTTGGCTGGACGCCGCGGGTGAAGGGAAGGTCGCCGGGGTAGCCGACCTGGCGGTCGTAGTCCCAACCTTCGAGATCGGGTGGGGTGTAGAGAGGACGGATTGGGATGTGAGATGAAGTCTGGATGTCAGTGGGGGCGGCGGGTTTAGATTTTTGGCTCACGAAGGAGTATTTTTCCTGCGCACTTTCCAGAATGAGCTTATACCGAACCAGGCAAACGTGAATGTGAAACAAATTGCCAGGAGCAAGCGTCCAGGCCCGGTGTGCAAGGTGCGATACTTGGTATATTCGCGGGTTAACGCGCCGGCGCCGATGGCGGCTATAAACAAGAAAACAAAGCCTGTGACCTCAAGCCAGAGCTGGTGCAACACGTGACCGAAATGAACGGCGGTGGTGCGAAGGCCCTTTAGAATGGCGCTCACTGTCCGATTTTGCCCGGCTTGCTGGGCAGCAACCCTGGCTAAAATGCTCAATTTGCGGGCAGAGGAGATGCTTGCCATAAGTTTAAGATTTTACCAGCCTTTTGCGGGTGCGCCGGAGTTACAATAACGCGAATGGCGGCAGGTTGCCACGAATCAGAATGGCACAGGCTGCATCTTAAGGAATGTAGCCTTGGTGAGCAGGGCATGCGGCATCAGACAAACCAGGGGGGCACGTGGACCAGCAACTGAAGCAGTTAATGAAAGAACTGGGAGAAGCAATCAACGAGTCGCTGGCCGACTCGGAGCAGATTGCCGAGGTCGTTTCCCGCATTAAGGAGGGCGGGTACGATATTTTCCTGGTGCTGGAGGCCACGATCGGAGTGAGCAAACCTGGGGAAAAATCGTCTGACAAGACGTCCTTGGTGACCACACTCACCAGCAATCCCGAATTCAAAATCAGCGATCAAGACTTAAAGTTCCTCAAGTCTTTGCGCATCAAGATCGAAGACGACGCCGCGTAAGCACCCGCGATTTTGTCCCTGCTTCCTACAACCCTCAGCGGTAGGCCCCATGTAATAGTTTTGTAACGTGTTGGGGGTCACCGCGAAGAACGCTCCTGAGAAATTATCCTTCCAACAAAGCTCATGAAAACACATCCCAAGGGAAGTCGCGCCCGCATTCTGCTGAGTTCGGTATTCGGGCCTTATGCGCAAGACGATGAATTTGGCAGCCGGTCGATCAATCCCATGGAGCTGTACCATAACCAGGTCACGCGGGCGCAAGGGAGTTTTTCGCTGCGCATGTTTCACCGCTCCTGGGGCATCATGATGATTCAGGCAAATGTTTCGGCGCCCTGCGCGGTGCTGGATTTTCCCACCCGCGAGTCGTTCGCCCGGGAACTAACCGCGAACCGATATGACATCGTCGGTATTTCCTCGATCATTGTGAACGTTCTGAAGGTGCGGGAGATGTGCCGCATGGTGCGAGAACTCTCGCCGGATTCGGTGATCGTGGTGGGCGGGCACGTGGCAGCCATTCCCGGCGTCGAAACCATGATCGATGCCGACCACATCGTGCGCGGTGAAGGGATCTCCTGGATGCGACGATATTTGGGAGAAGACGAGCAGGCTCCAATCCGGCATCCCGCGATTGTTTCAGGCTTAGAGACACGCATCATGGGAGTGCGCCTGCCGCAAGTGAAGGGCGGGACAGCGGCGACCATCATCCCGTCCGTCGGCTGCCCCATGGGATGCAACTTCTGTACGACCTCGGCTTTTTTCGGCGGCAAGGGCAAGTTCGTGAATTTTTACGAGACAGGCGACGAACTGTTTGATGTGATGTGCCAGATTGAATCGGAGCTCAAGGTAAATTCGTTCTTTGTGATGGACGAGAACTTTCTGCTGCACCGCACGCGCGCCTTGAGTTTGCTGGAACGGATGAAAGAGGCCGGGAAGAGCTGGGAGCTTTCGGTGTTCGCCTCCGCTAATGCGATTCGCAAGTACACCATGCTCGAACTGGTCGAACTGGGTATTTCCTGGGTGTGGATGGGATTGGAATCTCCCAGGGCAAGCTACAACAAACTGATGAGTACGGACATTGGGCAACTGACACGGGAACTGCGCGAACACGGCATACGGGTGCAGGGGTCGACGATCATCGGACTGGAGCACCACAGACCCGACAATATCGCCGAGGAAATTGAAGCGGCGGCCAGCTACCAGACTGACTTCCACCAGTTCATGCTCTATACACCGGTCCCCGGCACGCCGCTTTACCAGGAAATGGCCGAGCAGGGCCGTTTGCTCACCGATGTCGAGTTCGCCGACATCCACGGCCAGTACAAATTCAACTTCCGGCATGGCGCAATCTCGCGGGAGGATTCAAAGCGCTTCCTGGATTGGGCGTTCTGGCGCGATTTCGAGCGCAATGGGCCGAGCCTCTATCGTATGTGCCAGACGATGCTCCAGGGCTGGCGGCGCTACAAGGACTATCCCGATCCACGCGTCCGTGAGCGGTTTGCGCGGCAAGTGAAGAAACTCAGCGGCGCCTACAATGCAGCGCTGTGGGTGATGGAACGGGAATTTAAGAAAGTCAATCGAAGCGTGAGTGAGCGGATTCACCAGCTGCGCCGCGAAGTGGAGAAGGAATTTCCGGTCATCGCCCGCTTCACCGCTGCAGCGCTGGGCCCAATCTTGTTGTGGACTACGCGGCGGGAGGAGAATCGGCTGGCGGCGGGGCAAACTTACGAGCCGCCGACCTTCTTGGAACGCAGCAATTGGAGTCTCAGCGGTGTAGGATCACCCCCTCTGATAGGCACGGCTGGAAGCCGTGTCCTTCCCGATCGTTTTGCTCACGGACGCGAGAAGGCGGCATCGCGCCCTTCGGGCGCGGGGTCTTAATTGCACTTAGACCCCGGATTTACGTCCGGGGCTAAGATATTCCGCACCTTCGGGACTTTATCCCGTGGCGAATGGCAAATCGGACGCCGAGTCCCTCAGCGGCTAAAGCCCGCGTGGTTCTATAAGCTCGGATCGGCACGGCTGGAAGCTGTGCCTTCCCGAACCGTTCTGGCCAACCTGGCGATGCACCATCCTAAGATTGCTTGGCCGACCGCGCATCGCGTTCGCGCTGCAAAATCATCTGGTCGAAGGCGTGGGGAAGGCTTTCCTGAGTGGAATAGGGGCCGGGCTTGTAGGCGCGTGATTTGATTCCCGCCTGCGAGAGTTCGGAAATGTTCCAGTCCTGCCGGTTGGTCAAGTCCCAGAAATCTATCGCGTCGTCAGCCCGAAAATCGGGCTTGGCCATTTCCGCGGGATGGAAGTGCCACTCACAGATGACTTCGGTGCGGTCCACGGCGCGAGGCCAGAGCGTGTGGGTCATCATGTAGTCGGGATGGAGGCTGAGCAGCAGATTGGGATAAATAGCGTAGTACAGAACCATCTGGCGTTCTGCTTCAGTCAGGCCCGGGAAGGTAGTCACGGCGGCGCTGGCCATCCAGGCTCATGGTTTCTGCGCCATTCTTGAGATCCATTGACCCGCCAATGAAATGCGGGGTTGGGCGGCGCGTTATTTCCGCTGAGATAGTCAGACACCTGGTTCAACTGCGGATGCAGAAGTGGGCAGTGCAGGCATTCGTTGTAGTTCAGGACGATCAGTTTCCAGTTCGCTTTCACGTCATAGGTAATGCGCTTGTAGAGCCGCAATTCCTGCATGCGCCAGTTAGCGAATTTCTGAGAGAGGCCCGCCAGTTGATCAGTGAGCGCGGCGGGATTGGAGCTGAGATTGATGAAGATGTGGCCGTCCCAAACATCACAGTGAACTGAGTTGAGCGGGTAGTCCTGGTGACGGAACGAGCGATCCATGTGGGGCGCGCCGAGCAGGCAGCCGTCGAGACCATAAGTCCAGCCGTGATAGGGGCATTGGATGCGCCCGGCGAACTTGCCTTCCAGAGCGGTGCAGAGGCGTGTGCCGCGGTGGCGGCAAACGTTGTAGAAAGCGCGTGGCTCCCCGCCTTCGTCGCGGGTGATGACGATGCTTTCGTGACCGATTTCACGCAGGAAATAGTCCCCGGGATTTTCGATCTGCTGGGCGCGGCCGGCGCAGACCCAGGTCCGGCAGAAGAAACGATCGAGCTCATCGGCGAAGACCTCGGCGTCGGTGTAGTAACGCGCGGGCAGGGTTTTGGGAACGTCGGCCTGGGTTGGCATGGAAGCTCCGGGGCGAGATTTACCAGGAAAATATCTTAAGTCATGCGGCGCAGAAATACCCAACCTTGATGACCCGCTGGTTAAACTTCTGCGCTTGCTTCCTCGGGGAACCAGTGGCGTGTGCGATTGCAGACCCCGCATACGGAGAGCATGACGGGAACTTCGACCAGCACACCGACCACGGTTGCCAGGGCGGCACCCGAGCCCGGCCCGAAGAGGGCAATAGCGGTCGCAACTGCAAGTTCGAAGAAATTACTGGCGCCAATGAGAGCTCCTGGCGCGGCCACCGAGTGCCGCACTTTCAGAGCGCGCATCAAACCGTATGCCAGGGTGGAATTGAAGTAAACCTGAATCAGTATCGGAATGGCGATCAGAACCACGTGAATGTACCGTCCAGTAATGTTGTCGGCCTGGAAAGCAAAGATGAAGACCAGCGTGGCCAGCAGGGCAAGAATGGTAACGGGACTGAATTTTGGCAGGAATACTCGTTCGAACCAGTCTTTGCCATACCACCGGGTCAGCCAGGCACGCACCAGAACTCCTGCGGCCAGGGGGATTACGATAAACGCGACGACGGAGTACAGCAGAACCATGAAGGGCACGGACAACGATGAAGCGCCGCTCACCAGGAAGCGGACAATCGGGGCGAACAGGAAGAGCATGATCAGATCGTTGACTGAGACCTGCACCAGGGTATATGCAGGATCGCCATCGGTCAGATAGCTCCACACGAAGACCATGGCGGTACAGGGGGCTGCCGCCAAAATGATGGTACCAGCGATGTACTGATCAGCTTCCGCAGGAGTAATCCAGGCACTAAATACGTGCCGGAAGAAGACCCAGGAGATCACTGCCATAGAGAACGGTTTCACCAGCCAATTCACGAAGAGGGTTACCAACAGCCCGCGCGGCTTTTGCCCGACGTCACGAATTGCGCTGAAGTCGACCTTCATCATCATCGGAATGATCATCAGCCAGATCAGGACGGCTATTGGTATGTTGACCTGGCTGCCTTTGCCAAATTCCATGCTGCGAAGACTTTGCACCAGGGAAGGCATGCCTTTCCCTAGTGCGAGGCCGACCATCATGCTGATTCCGACCCACAAGGTCAGATAGCGCTCGAAGAAATTGAGCCGCCTCCGTTCCGCTTTGTGGGGAGCCGCTTGAATTGTGCCTGCCATAAAACCCTTCTCCATGCCAAGATCAGCTTCCGAGTGTCTTGCGATCTTGATACTGTTCAGACAAGCCCATTACCCCTGATGAATTGAATCTCATTGCCGACCGATGTTATCGACTTCCCTTTTTAGCGCAAGCCGGTCGAGGCTGGCGAGAGGCAGGGAGAGAAACAGGCCGATCCTGCGGTCAAGCATGAAGAAGGCATCGCGAAAAGCACGAGCCACCTCAGCCTCGGTTCCGTGAACGGCGGCGGGATCGGGAACGCCCCAGTGCGCGGTCATTGGCTGGCCGGGCCACACTGGGCAGACTTCTTTGGCGGCGTTATCGCAAACCGTGAACACGAAATCGAGTTTGGGAGCACTGGGCTGCGAAAATTCATCCCACGGCTTGCTGCGAAGATCTTTCGTGGGAATATGCGCGGTTTGGAGTTGGTGAACTGCTTCCGGACGAACCGTTCCTGAAGGATGGCTTCCAGCGCTATAGGCAGTAAAGGCCGGCCTACCTTTGAAATTCAGAATTGCCTCGGCCATGATGGAACGGGCCGAGTTTCCTGTGCAAAGAAACAAAACGTTGTAGTGACGCTTCATGCAGTTTACCTCGCTAGTTTGACACTCCTCTGCAAAACTGACCCGGAAATCGAATTTCAAAGGTAGCCGATGTTGTCGATTTCTTCCTTGATTGCACAGCGTTTGAGGCTTGTGATTGGGAGGCGCAGAAACAAACCGATTCTCCGGTCCAGCAATAAGAAAGTTTCACGGAACGCTTTGCCTAATTCCTCCCTTGTTCCGCGAACGGCGGCGGGATCAGGAACACCCCAGTGTGCTGTCATGGGCTGACCCGGCCAGCAAGGACAATTCTCTTTCGCAGCGTTATCACAGAGGGCAAAAACGAAATCGAGCTTAGGGGCGCCCGGCTTCGTGAACTCGTGCCAACTCTTGCTCCGCAGACCGCTGGTTGGCACAAGGGCGCTCTCCAGTTGCTTGATGGCCTCCGGTCGAACCGCGCCCGATGGGCAGCTACCAGCGCTGTAAGCTGCAAAATTCGCCCGCCCCTTGTGATTCATGATCGCCCCAGCCATGATCGACTGCGCGGAATTCCTTGTGCAAAGGAACAAGACGTTAAAGTGCCCCTGCATTGGCATCCTTCACTGGCAGCAGGCTGGCCCACAGCACGGGTCGCTCCTTTTCGGTTTCACGGCTCGAATGAAGGCGCTCATGAACTTGCCATCGACCTGAGGCGAGATGGCGTCTACGTCCACGCCTTCAGCAGAAAGAAACTCGCGAGCATCTTCGGCGCGATAAATTCGGGTGGGCTCGATTTCGACCTGCTCGAAACCCGCGGAAATAAGTTTGCTGCGATATTCGGTTTCATCGAGAGCGCCAGCAACGCAGCCTACCCACAAAAGCACACTTTGGCGAATCGCCGCAGTGATCTCGCCGCGGGTTACGACATCGGAGACGGCAAACCGTCCTCCCGGCCTGAGAACGCGGAAAGCTTCCCGCAGGACGCGATCTTTGTCGGCAGAAAGATTGATTACGCAATTTGAGATGATGACATCGACGGAGTTATCCGGCAGGGGAATGTCTTCGATCTCACCTTTCAAGAATTCCACGTTGGTGGCTTGCGCTTTGCGCTTATTTTCGTTGGCGAGAGCCAGCATCTCGTCGGTCATATCCAGGCCGTAGGCTTTCCCCGTGGGACCCACACGCCTGGCGGACAGCAGGACATCGATTCCGCCGCCAGAACCGAGATCGAGGACCGTTTCACCAGGATTGAGCTGTGCCAGCGCGGTGGGATTTCCGCAGCCCAGCGAAGCCAGCAAAGCCTCCTCAGGAATTTGCCGGGTTTGAGAAAGATCGTAGAGGTTGGTCGTTATGGGATCGCAGCATGAGTCGCTTGCCGCGGTCGCTCCGCAACAGGAGCTTCCGCCACTTTTCACGCGCAGCGCGGCCTGGCCATACTTCTCTTTGACAACGTCTTTTATGTTTGTGGTGGACATCGCGACTCTCCTATTTGCAAATTTGAATAATGTCCTCTGCTTTGAGGGCTTTGCTGCGGGTGCAACATTCCGCATACAGGAATTGCAGGAGTTCCTGCAGGGCGTCGGTATTGGCGGTGTAGCGCAAAAAAGTGCTTTCGCGCTGCACCCGTACCAAGTCTTCACTCTTTAGCTTGTCGAGGTGATGCGAGAGGGTGGAATTGGGGATTTCCAATTCCTGCTGGATATCTCCTACAACCAGGCCTTCCGGGTGGGCCGACAGCAGCAATTGCATGATGCGAAGCCTGGATTCCGTGCCCATGGCGGAGAATTGGTCGGCATACTTGGCGATGCGCTCGGTGTTTTTGGTTTCGGCAAGCAGCATATTTCTATATTTGCAGAAATACGAACATATGTCAACTCGTAAAATCTCCAGGTTCTTGAACCACGGAGAGCGCAGAGGACGCGGAACGAAAAATGAGCCACGAGAGACAATGAACACTGTGGACATAGGAATTCGCCACTTCCTTGACCCCGGAAGACGCTGGGGACTTTGTGCTAGTATCGTCTGTTTTTCGTGTACTGCGGGCGTTTGTGCGGCGTTGGCAAGGGCTGGCGGCACCTTGGCCAGCGCCGTTCATCCGTGTCCGAGCGGGAACCTATGAAAGATACTCTGGGGGTTCTGTTAGCGGGCGGAGCGGGGGAGCGGCTTTATCCCCTTACCCGCGACCGGGCCAAGCCGGCGGTCACGTTCGGCGGCATTTACCGCATCATTGACGTCACTCTTTCGAATTGCATCAACTCTGACCTGCGGAAGGTATACATCCTGACGCAGTACAAAGCTCTTTCTTTGAACCGCCACATCCGCGAGGGATGGACATTCCTGGCCCGCGAAATGGGAGAGTTCATCGAGGTGCTGCCGCCAATGAAGCGGGTGAGCGAGAGCTGGTACCAGGGCACAGCGGACGCGGTTTATCAGAACATTTATTCAATCGGCTCAGAGCAGCCCAAGCACGTTTTGATTCTCTCCGGCGACCACATCTACAAGATGAACTACGGCTTGATGATGAAGCGGCACAACGAAACGGGAGCCGATGTCACGCTAGCTACGATCCAGATCGATCCTTCGGAGGTATCGCGCTTTGGAGTGGTGGACGTGGATTCTGATCACCGCGTTTTAGGATTTCAGGAGAAACCCAAGCAGACCGAACTGCGCTCGCCTTTCAATCCGGAAAAATGCTTCGCATCGATGGGCATTTACCTTTTCAATACCGACGTGCTGATTCCGGTGCTGCTGAAGGACGCAGAGGACCCGAATTCGAGCCATGACTTTGGCAAGGACATTCTGCCGAAGATGGTGAACGACTACCGCGTATACGCCTACGACTTTGTGGACGAAAACAGGAAAGAAGCGCTCTATTGGCGGGACGTGGGCACGCTCGAGGCCTATTACGAAGCCAACATGGACATCGTGTCGGTATCACCGGTGTTCAATTTATACGACGAAAATTGGCCGATCCGGACCCACCAGCGGCAGTATCCGCCGGCCAAGTTTGTGTTTGCCGAAGCGGGCCGTACCGGGAACGGCAGTGGATTCCATCGTTTCTTCGGGCTGCATTGTTTCCGGCGGTCTGGTCAAAAACAGCGTGCTTTCCCCCGATGTGCGGGTGAATTCCTATAGCGAGATTGACGCCAGCATTCTGTTTTCGCACGTGAATATTGGGCGGCATTGCCGTATCCGCAAGGCGATCATTGATCGGGACGTGCATATTCCGGAGGGCACAACGATTGGTTATGATCCGGAAGCCGACCGGCAGCGATATTTCGTCACCGAGACCGGCATTACCGTGGTGACGCGGGACTACTCGCTGTTTGAAAACCCAGTGACGGTGGATTACTTCACCAGCGAATGACCGCACCCTAGACGAGAACGAACCAGGGACCTCCCAAAACCACTTTGTCTAACAAAGCCAGTTGTCAGATCTTAGTTCTCAGTTCTCAGCTTTCTCTCTCGCTCCAGCTGACTTGCCCACACGATAGTTTCGCGCTGAGATTACGGAAGGCAGGCACAGCGCGCTGCTCCCGAGCTGAAGAACGGCCGCTACCCGCCGATGAAATGGGTATGCGTCGCATTCTGTTCCTTTGCCTGTTGCTGCTAAGAACTGCCGCCTGGTCGCAGACGTCCGCTGACGGCAAGGACTTGCCCTTAGCGCAAGCGAAAGACCTGGTCCACAGCTTTGTGGATGATGACGAGAGAGTTGTGCTGCGTGGCAACCTGCATCCGCTGGCGCGGCCTGAGTTCGACCGCGGTGCAGTATCGTCCAGCTACCGCATGGATCGGATGATCCTGGCTCTGAACCTGGACCCGGAACGGCAACAGATTCTGGACGAATTAGTGCGCGAGCAGCACGATCCGGGGTCGCCGCACTATCACCAGTGGCTGACGCCGGAGGAGTACGGCGAACACTTTGGGATTTCGGAGAACGATCTGGAGCAGGTACTGAATTGGCTGCAGATTCATGGGATGGCAGTTGAGGAGGTCACAGCCGGGCGGCGTTCGATTGTATTCAGCGGAACGGCAGGGCAAGTGGAATTAGCCTTCCACACCCCCATTCACACCTACGCGATGAGCGGCGAAGTACACCACGCCAACGCCGGGAATCCGCAGATTCCCCTGGCGCTGGCCAGCGTGGTAAACGGAGTGGTTTCGCTACATGACTTTCGCAGCCAGGCGATGCACAGCGAGCTCCAACGAGCCGCGCCTCAATTCAGCAGCGGGGGCACGCACTATATGTCCCCGGCTGACTTCGCGACTATTTATGACCTCATGCCTCTGTACAGCCAATCGATCAACGGCAGCGGGCAGAGCGTGGCCATCGTCGGCCGCTCCAACATCAATCTCACCGATGTGCAAAGCTTCCGCAGCATGTTTGGATTGCCAGCCAATAATCCGCAAATCATCGTTAACGGCGCCAATCCTGGAATTTTTTCCTCGGGCGAAGAAGTCGAAGCTGACCTGGACGTCGAGTGGGCCGGAGCGGTGGCCAAGCATGCGACCATCGATTTTGTGGTTTCGGCCTCCACGAATTCGAGCGACGGCGTTTATCTTTCGGCGCAATACATCGTCAACCACAATCTGGCCGCGGTGATGAGCACGAGCTTTGGATTGTGTGAGGCCGCGCTGGGGAGTTCCGGAAACAGCTTCCTGAACAGCTTGTGGCAGCAAGCGGCAGCCGAGGGGATCACGGTGTTTGTTTCCTCGGGTGACAGCGGAGCGGCAGGGTGCGATTCGTCCTCCGCCAGCAGAGCCAGCGCCGGGCTCGGGGTGAACGGCCTGTGCTCGACGCCCTACAGCGTCTGCGTCGGTGGCACGCAGTTCAACGACGTGTCCAATGCAGGTGCTTACTGGTCGTCGTCCAACAGTTCGGCACAGGGATCGGCCTTGAACTATATTCCTGAGGTGGTGTGGAACGAAAGCACTGGCGGAGGTTTGTGGGCCAGCGGAGGTGGGGCCAGCACGGTCTATGGCAAACCTTCCTGGCAAAGCGGATCTGGAGTTCCCGCCGATGGCAAACGCGACGTGCCGGACGTATCTCTCACCGCCGCCGGCCACGATGGATATCTTATCGAGATGAATGGTGGAGAGTATGTGGTCGGAGGCACTTCAGCAGCATCTCCCTCGTTCGCTGGGTTGATGGCGCTAGTTGTCCAAAACGCCGGCGCAAGGCAGGGCAACGCCAATACGGCTTTCTACGCTCTGGCCAGCAAACAGGCATCGGGCGGGGCGCCGGTGTTTCATGACACCACCAGCGGCACCAACAGCGTACCCGGGCTCACCGGATTCAGCGCCGGCGCGGGATATGATCGGGCCAGCGGTCTGGGCTCGGTCGATGCTGGCGTCATGGTCAACCATTGGAGTGACGCCACAGTGACCCCCGCGTTCCATAGCGCTCTGGCAACCGGCACGATTATGGTTATCGCCGGAACAAGTACCAGCACGAACTTGAACACGACCGTTAGCGGCGGCTTCAATGCCAAGGTTTCATTTACCGTGACGGGATTGCCCAGCGGAGTTTCCGCTACGTTCACGCCAGCCAGTTTGCCTAATCCAGGGTCTGGAACGAGTGTCTTCAAGCTTACGGCCTCGACCAGCGCCAAGATCGGAACCTACACCGCCAACCTATCCGCAACCAGCGGCTCGACCGTACAAAAGGTCGCGTTCTCGATTACTGTCGCTCCCGTGCCGACGTTCACGTTAGGAGCGACACAGACGTCGGTGACAGTCCCCGCCGGAAGTTCCGGGACCGCGACCTTCACTACGACCGGAAACTCCACCTTCAACTCTGCTATCGCCCTGAGCGTGAGCGGACTTCCTGCCGGGATGACCGCTGTTGTGGCGCCGGCCACGATTAAAGCACCCGGATCGGGCTCTACCGTGATCACGTTGAACGCGTCGTCCACAGTCACGCCTCAGTCTCACGTTGTCGCAGTGGCTGCAATCGGGGGCGGCATCACTAAAACCGCAAGTGTGACCATCAACGTACACGGGTTCACCCTTATTGCCAGCCCCGCGACGGTGTCGGTAAGCGGAACGAGCACCAGGGCGTCGGTTACGCTCACTACCACCGCGTTGGGAGGATTTGCGTCTCCAATCGTCCTGACTGTTTCCGGAGCCCCCAGTGGGATAAGCGCCAGCCTCAGTTCTTCGAGTTTGGCATCGCCTGGAAACGGTCGCGCAACCCTGACCGTAACCAAAGGAACAGGGGCGAGCGTTGGGATCGCTCATCTGACTGTGACGGCGACCGGCGGCGGTATTGCACATACTGCCGCGATCACCTTGACTGTGAACAAATGAAAACCCGTGGATTCGCTCGCGTCGTAACCTCAGTTTTCGAAGATAACCAGTTCTCAGTCCCTTGTTCTCAGTTCTCAGTCGTCGATCCATTTTCGTCATTTCTTCGCCCTGCCCTTGCTTAGCCTGCTACAATGCCGTGTTTTCTAATGTCCTGAACTTTTGGGGCCACAAAAACGTATTGGAATTGTGGTGGTTAAAGCCTGTAGTGCGCCTCGGTGCGCCAAAGGTCAAGAACCAGGAGTTCTGGGGAGTGCAGGTTGGAAGACACCCAGGTCGTAGGAGCGCTGGTCCGCCGCTGCGTGGCGGGCGACGTGGTGGCCTGGGAGGAAATTGTTCGCCAGTATCATCACCGAATCTACAATATTTGCTATCGTTTTGCGGGATCGGCGGATGACGCGCAGGACCTCACGCAGGAGGTCTTCATCAAGATGTACCGCACGCTGGGCAGCTATGACGTGGAACGAGGCGCGTTTCTGACGTGGGTTGCCACCGTCACGCGAAATCTGTTGGTCGATCACTTCCGGCGCAGTAAACAAGACAGGGTTACCGATTCGCTCGACGTGCCGGCTTCCGAGCACGAAGACGCCATGCCGCTCAGTGACCGGATCGAAGACAAGGGGCCAGCCCCGGACGCAAGCGTGCAGAGCCGTGAGACCCGGGACGCGGTCCACCGGGCGCTGCAGAAGCTTTCTCCCGAGCTGCGGGAGGCGGTGGTACTGCGTGATCTGCAAGACATGGATTACAGGGAAATTGCGGCGGTCTTAAGGGTCCCGGAGGGCACGGTGAAATCAAGAATAAACCGCGGGCGAGCGGAACTTGCGCGCCTGCTTCAACGTACATATAGGCAGGTGATGTGATGCCAGCAGGCGAAAACAGCGGCGGGATGCAATGCATTGAGTTTGAAGCACTTCTCAGCGATGCCCTGGATGGGACTTTAACCGGGCAGAAGCTGGAGGTGTTCCAGGCGCACACCCGGGCCTGTGCAGTGTGCGGTCCGATGTTCGCCGAGGCTGAAACGGGGCGGCGCTGGCTGAAGTCGCTGGCGGAAGTGGAGCCGCCGGCGCGGCTGATGCACAACATCCTGGTGGCCACAACTGGCGAGGCCAGCCGGATGGAGGCGCAGGCGCGTCCCCAGAGATCCTGGACCGACGCGCTTATAGGTTGGCTGCGCCCCGTAATTGCAGTAGCGAAGCAGCCACGCTTTGCCATGTCCTTCGGGATGGCATTTTTCTCGCTCTCGGTTTCGCTAAGCCTGGCGGGAGTGAGACTCACGGACTTGCGGCACGCCGACCTGAGGCCGAGCGCGATCAAGCGCAACTATTACGAGGCGAGCGGCCGGGTGGTGAAGTACTACGAGAATATCCGGTTTGTGTATGAGATGGAATCGCGCGTCCGGGACTTCAAGCGGGCCACAACGCCCGCTGAGCCGGCGCCCGAACCAGCCGAAAAGGAGCACAAGAATAACAACACCAGTGGACAGCCCGAACAGAAACAGGAACGCAACTACAGCCAGGGGGAGGATCGGCCAGTGCTGGCTCTCGCCTCGGATGATCCGCCTGTAATGACGGTGACCACTTACAGGAGGGATTCATGAACTGCGCCACGCACAACTCGGTTGAAGCAGTGGCCTATTGCCGCACCTGCGGGAAGGCACTTTGCGCCAACTGTAGCCGCCCGGTGCATGGAGTGATTTACTGCGAGAACTGCCTGGCGGCACGGCTGGAAGGAGTGCAACCTCCGGCGAATACCGCGTCAGGGTTTGTCGCGCCCGCCGGAGGGCCGATACAGCCAACGTCTGGGCCGAATCCCACGGTGGCGGGAATTCTGGCCGGATTCTTTCCTTTTGGCGTGGGCGCGGTCTATACCGGGCAATACGCAAAAGGTTTGGTTCACCTGGGAATTTTCGTGTTCCTGGTTGTTGCCCAGACTAGCGACGTGCCGGCGTTCCTGCACGTGATACTCGGCCTCTCAATCGCGTTCTTTTACGTTTACCAAATCATCGACTCGGTGCGCTCGGCCAAAGCCATCCAGATAGGCCAACAGCCGCCGGATCCATTTCAGTTAGGGCAGACGTTCAGCACAGGTCAGAAGACCGACATGTCGAAGATTCCCACTGGTGCGATCGTGCTGATTGCCCTTGGCATTCTGTTCATGCTGCACACCATGGGCATGTTTGAGTTCGGCATGAACCGCATCTGGCCGTTCTTCCTGATAATCCTGGGACTCTGGTTGTTTGCCCAGCGATGGGGCTTGTTGGGCAGAAGCGCGTCTTGCCAATGCCCGCGATGCCGCGCCCGATGCATGATGGGACCGGCGGTGCTGCTTACAATCGGAGTGCTAGGGCTGCTGGACAGCGTGGGCCACATCGGCTGGGGCCGGACTTGGCCGATCATTCTGCTGGTGATTGGCGGGGTGAAGTTGCTGGCCGGTAACGCCTCAACGGAGGGACACATCGAGGCGCCGCCGGCGCCGGCTCAGATCAGCAGCGGGCCGCAAACACCGCAACCGCCGATCCAGCCGCCTTCGAGCGAGGTGGGTCATGTCTAGCCCGGCGGCGCCACCGTCTTCCTATCCGCCGCCAAGTTTCCCGCCACCGCGGCGCAGGCGTTCCATCGCCGGGCCGCTGGTGCTGATCATCATCGGCGTGGTTTTCCTGCTGGGCACCATGCGCGTGGTTTCGATGGATCAGTTGGGCGAGTTGTTCGCCCGCTATTGGCCTTTGCTGATCATTCTCTGGGGCGTGGTCAAGCTGATTGAACATCATCAGGCGCAAAAGGAAGGCACGCGCGCGCCGGGAATTGGTGGCGGGGGAATCTTTCTGCTGATTATGCTGATTCTCCTGGGACTGGGAGCAACCAAGGCCGCCCGCGTGAACTGGGGAGAACTGCGCGACCAGATTGATCTGGGAGACGGAGACTTCCAACTGTTTGGTCACAGCTACAGCTATGACGATGAACTGGCGCAGGCATTTCCAGCGGGAGCAACATTGCGCGTTTCAAATGACCATGGCGCGGTGCAGGTAAATGCTTCGACGGACGACCAGATCAAAGTGGTAGTCCACAAGCGCGTGGCCGCCGAGCGCCAGCAGGACGCCGACAAATGGAACGAGGCTACCAAACCCCAAATTTCGGTCAACGATCATACGGTCACGTTGAATGCCAACACACAGGGTGCCGGAGAACATCCTGTGGTGACGGACCTGGAGATTACGATTCCGCGCAAGGCTGCAGTGGTGATCTCGGCGCGGCGCGGGGACATCAGCGTGGTGGGCCGCGACGGCGACGTCGATCTTTCCGGTCAGCGCGGCGATACAACCGCCTCAGACATCAACGGGAAAGTCAGCGTCAGCATGGTGCATGGCTCCGCGCGGATTTCGCAAGCTTCGGGTGACGTTGCGGTTCAGGGACACGGAGATGAAGTGTCGCTGCAGGAAATCAAAGGCAACGCACGCATCACCGGTGAATTTGACAGCATCAAGCTGGCGAAAATCGCGAATCCAGTTTTCTTCAAGTCGGCGCGCACGGACATGGAGTTCACGCGGCTGGACGGCGATCTGGACATGGATTCCGGCGATCTGCGAGCCACCGACCTTGCGGGGCCTTTCCGTTTGCTGACTCGTTCAAAGGACGTCCGTCTGACGGGCGTGAATGGGGATGTGCGCCTGCAGAATGAAAACGGCTCGGTCGAAGTGCACGTGAACAAAGTGGGCAGCATGGACGTGAGCAATCGCAACAGTGAGATTGAAGTTTACTTGCCGGACAAATCTGGATTCCAGGTGGAAGCCCGGGCGCGTGGTGGTGAGATCGAGTCGGACTTCAGGGACCTGAAGATCGAAAACGCGGACGACAACGGCTCAGCCACCGGGACCATAGGCGGCGGAGGACCACGGCTCGTGCTCAACAACGAGCACGGAACGATTGCGATCCGGAAGGGATCGTCTGTGGCGGGGATTCCGCCAGTGCCATCGGTTCCGTCCATACCCAAGATGCCGAACGTACCGGACGTTCCCAAGGTCCCTCAAGTGACAGAGAACTAAGGCAAGGCAGAAGTCAGAAGTAAGAATGCAACAGTAAAACCGTGGGTTTGGAGAGCGCGGCCGTTGGCCGCGCTTTTCACTATCAGGGGACCCTCCGCAGCGCGGGCGAGCCGCCTATGCCCACACGTTACACCCTTACATCTCTGCCCAGCGGCGTGTTATGTTCAATTTCCTTCGATCCTCAACATGATTCGTTCTTATAAGGGCGTTCAGCCGGTGATTGGGGCGTCTTGTTATGTCGATGAGTCGGCGCAGATCATCGGCGACGTGGTGTTGGGCGAGCATGCCAGCGTTTGGATGAATGCTGTGCTACGCGGAGATGTGCATTCGATTCGCGTCGGCGCGTATTCGAATGTGCAGGACTGCAGCGTGCTGCATGGCATGAAGGAGCAGTACGGCGTGTTTCTGGGCGAGTATGTGACGGTGGGACATTCGGTGACGCTGCACGGCTGCACGATTGGCGATCGATGCCTGATCGGGATGGGGTCGGTGATTTTGAATGGCGCGGTGATTGGTGCGGGTTCGATTATTGCGGCGGGGACATTGATTCCGGAGAAGACGGTGGTTGAGCCGGGGTCGCTGTGGATGGGATCGCCGGGGAAGTTCCGGCGCAAGCTGGAGGAGAAAGATCAGGAAGCGATCATGCGGTATGCGAGGAATTACTTGGGATACAAGGATGAGTATTTGAGGGAAGGATAGGTTTGTCATCCTGAGCGGAGTGGCTGATTCGCGGAGCGAATCAGCGGCGGAGTCGAAGGATCCCTACGATGCATAAGAATTTGGGTTCCGCGTCGAGGCGTTCTTACTGGTATTTGGGAGAATTCCCCGCGGTTGCTGATGCGAACGGCAAGATACAAGGGGTCCTTCGACTGCGTGAGTTCATTCGCTTTGCGAATGAACTCACTTCGCTCAGGATGACAAGAGGTCTGAGCTTAAAGCTAAAAGCTAAGAGCTAAGAGCTGCCCATGATCAAAGCTGTCCGAGGAACGCGCGATTTGCTGCCGCCGGAGACGGCGCTGTGGAATTTTGTGGAGGCGGCGGCGCGGGATGTGTTTCGCGCATATAACTTCCACGAAATTCGTACGCCGATTTTTGAGGAGACGCAGCTTTTCTCGCGCAGCGTGGGCGAAGAGACGGATATCGTTGGGAAAGAGATGTACACCTTTCCCGACGTAAGATGGCCAATTACTCCAGAAGCGGACTTCCTACGCAAGCTCGAAAAGGCAGAAATTCCGTCAGATCCGTGGCCGACTCTCACACTTCGCCCCGAGAACACGGCTGGGGTCGTTCGAGCGTACATTGAACACAATCTCGAAATTCGCGGGCTGAATAAGCTCTTCTACATTGGACCCATGTTCCGGCGGGAGCGGCCGCAGAAGGGACGCTACCGGCAGTTCTACCAGATTGGGGCGGAAGTGATTGGGCCACCGACTGCGGGAAGCGAATCGCCGGCGCGCGATGCTGAAGTTTTGGAACTGCTGGCTACGTTTCTTGACCGCCTGGGCATTACGGGATGGACTTTGCAGATCAACTCGGTTGGATGTCCTGCGGACCGGGCTAGCTATAACGAGGCTTTGCGCAAGGCGCTGGAGCCGGTGGTCGGACAAATGGATCCGGATTGTCAGCGGCGGGCGGTGACCAATCCGCTGCGCGTATTCGATTGCAAAGTTCCGGAAGATCAGCCGATCATCGAGAAGCTGCCGCGCATCAGCGAGTTTCTGGATGAGCCTTGCCGCAAGCATTTTGAAGAAGTGAAGGCAATTTTGCAAGTCGGTGGGTGTCGAGTTTCAGGATAAACGACCGGCTGGTGCGCGGACTCGATTACTACACGCGGACAGCGTTCGAGTTCACGCACGGGGCACTGGGGGCGCAGAATGCGATTCTCGGCGGCGGGCGGTATGACGGACTTTCGGAATCGCTGGGCGGGCCGCCGGCGCCGGGCGTGGGATTCTCCATCGGCGAAGACCGGCTGGTGCTGGCGCTAAAGGAATCGGCCGAGGCGGTGCAGCGCAAGCCGGATGTTTACATCGCGCCGCTGGGCGCGGGCATGGACCGCGAGGCGGCTCGGCTGGCGCGGGAATTGCGGCGGCACGATATTGTGGTGGAATTGGGGGATGAAAATTTCCGGCTGAAAAAGTCGCTGGAGACCGCAAGCAAGCTGGGCGCGCGGTTTGCGTTGATTGTCGGTGAAAATGAAGTCAAAGCGGAAGCGTTTGCCCTCAAGAATCTGGAAACGGGCGAACAGAAACCCGTGTCTCGTGAGGAACTTGCCCGGACTATTCAGGGCTGATTGGGTAGTGAAAAGAGGCTTGCTCAGGATGACAACGCGAACTGCGCCACTGACCCCGTGTTTGACTGGTCTTGCATCTTCAGCCTAGTATTCGCACGCTGGGAAACGTCTAACAGGAGAAAAAAGTATGAGACGTATAGCTGGGGCAATGTTGTTTTTGAGTTTGATGATCGCAACCGTGTATGTCCGTTCAAGCGCAAATGGGACCCATGACACCCGCGCCGGAGTTGAAGAAACTCGACTTCATGGCAGGAGACTGGACATCCGAGGGCACCGCTAACCCCGCTCCGGGCATGCCGGGCGGGAAGTTCACCATCAGTCCAGCCATGCCGAGTGGATGGAGGGCAACTTCTTTCTGGTGGAGCATGGCGTATTTGACATGGGGCAGATGGGAAAGGCGAAGGAACTGGCCATCCTGGGATACGATGCCGACCGCAAGGTCTACACCTACCACGCATTTAACAGCATGGGTGAGGCCGAGTCATCTACCGGAACGGTGGATGGCGACACATGGACCTGGACCAGCGACGAGAACATGGGCGGCAAGATGATGAAAGGCCGGTTCACGATGAAGGTGCTGTCGCCGACCTCGTACACCATGAAGTTTGAAATGTCTCCAGACGGTACGAACTGGATGACCGGCATGGAAGGTAAAGCAACAAAGAAATAGGGGTGATTTTCTTGATGAAGATGCGTGTGATCCTCATCGTGTTGGCTCTCGGCCTCGCTGCGGTTATTCCCGCATCGGCGCAAGCGCCTGCTTCTGGTGGAGCAACGCTGGAGCAGGCGCTCATCGCCAACTCCAAGGCGGTGGGCGAGGCACAGCTAAAAAGAGACGGCGCCTTCCTAAAGAGCACGCTGACAGACGATTTTGTGGAAGTGCGCAGCGAAGGCAAGGTGCACGAGCGCAAGGATTTCATCGACGATGCGGAAGACGGCAGTGTTACCGAGTTCTCGCTTTACAAACCCCGCGTGCTGATGATCGATGACAACGCGGCCATGGTGACGTATGACTGCATCATAAAGATGAGCGAGGGAGATGCCCCTAATATGGCGCCGCGCTACCAGCACATTTCCGATTTGTGGGTGAAACAGAACGGCCAGTGGCGGCTGAAATTCCAGCAGGCCACGGCGTCGCGGCCAGTCGATTGAGGAGGTGCTGTTGCGCTGAGGCTCTGGAAGGTCCCCTCTTTCGCCCCTGCGGGGCTCGACGATCAATCGTCTTGCACCCAGGGCTTGCGCCCTGGGCTGTATTCTCGCGCCGCTTTGCGGCTTGTTTCCCCAGTCACCATTGGCAAGGGTTCAGCCACGCACCCCTCTGCCGTTTATAATCTCTGATTCGGCTTTCCAGCATATTCCCTGTTGAAAGGCACAACTTGCTCGATTTTCTCGGCGATCTTCGACGTACCCATATGTGTGGAGCGCTCCGCCCTTCCGATGCCGGCAAGAAAGCGGTGCTGATGGGCTGGGTGAACCGCCGCCGCGACCTGGGCAGCATCATTTTTATTGACCTGCGCGACCGCACCGGCGTGACGCAGGCAGTGTGTAACGCCGAGCGCAATGCCGCAGTGCACGAAAAAGCGGGAACGCTGCGCAACGAGTACGTCATTGCCGTGATTGGTACGGTGAAGCAACGCGATGCGAACACGGTCAACAAGAATATCCCCACCGGCGAAGTGGAGTTGGTAGTCGATGAGCTGCGCATTCTGAACGAAGCCAAGCAGCCGCCATTCTTGCCGAGCGACACGGTTTTGCCGAACGAAGAAATGCGGCTGAAGTATCGCTACATTGATTTGCGCCGTGATGCCATGCAGTTCAATATCGAAATGCGCCACAAGGTGGCGAAGGCGATCCGCGATTACCTCTCTGCGCAGGGCTTCTTTGAGATTGAGACGCCCTTCATGACGCGCTCGACGCCGGAAGGCGCGCGCGATTATCTGGTGCCCAGCCGGGTGCAGCCGGGGTCGTTCTATGCGCTGCCGCAGTCGCCGCAGATGTTCAAGCAGATCCTGATGATTTCAGGGTTTGAGAAATATTTTCAGATTGTGCGCTGTTTCCGCGACGAGGATTTCCGCGCCGACCGCCAGGCGGAGTTCACGCAGATTGATTTGGAAATGTCGTACCCGCAGCCGGAGCGTGTCTGGGAAGTGGTGGAGGGATTTCTGACCGCAGCGTTTGCTGCGGGGGGCTTTCAGATTAAGCCGCCGTTTTTGCGGATGAGCTATGACGAGGCCATCCGCAGCTATGGAATCGACAAGCCGGACATGCGGCTGCCGGCGATGGTGGATGTTCGTGGGGCGCTGACGCCGGAAGAAGTGGAAGAGTTGGCGTCGAAATTCAGGATTCGCAAGGACCTGCCAATCCAGCTCATTCGCATTCCCAAGGCAGGAGAAATTTCGGGAACGGAGCGGCGGACGATTGGGACTTATGGCGCTTATCAGCACGTACAAGGGCCGTCGTTTGTCCAACTCATCAGCGACCCCAAGCGAATTGCCAAAGAATCTCCCGAGTTAGTTGAGCGCATCATGAAGTTCGGCAAAGTGGAAGCCGACGATCTCTGGGTGCTCGCCGGCGCGCTGAACAAACCAGAAGTACCGGCAGTTGCAGAGCAGAGTCTGCAACATTTCTGCCAGAAATGCGGATTTCTGCGGCTCGACCTGGCGGAAAAATATGCCGAAAAGCATGGCGCGTTTAAGAAAACCGGCGATCCGGCGGATGATTTTCGGTTTCTCTGGGTGACGGACTTTCCCATGTTCGAGTGGGACAATAACGAGAAGCGATGGAACCCGGCGCATCATCCGTTTACCTCGCTGCATGAAGAAGACATGGCGAAGCTGGAGGCGAATATCGATTCGGTGCATGATCCGAAATCGCCGCTGGGGGAGATTCGCGCGTTGGCTTACGACGTCGTGCTGAATGGAACGGAGCTCGGCTCCGGCTCGATTCGTATTCACCGGCAGGATATTCAGAAGAAGATTTTTCAGGCGTTGGGGATGACGGATGAAGAAGCGCGAGCGCGGTTTGGATTTTTTCTTGAAGCGCTGGAATATGGCACGCCTCCGCATGGCGGGATTGCTTTGGGACTCGACCGGATTGTAATGATTCTGGCCGGGGCGGAGAGTTTGCGCGAGGTGATTCCCTTCCCCAAAACGGCGCGTGCGGTCGATTTGATGGTGGATGCACCCACGCCGGTGAGCGAGGCGCAGTTGAAGGAGTTGGGGATTGTGGTGAAGAAGTCGTCTTAGAAGACGGTAAGCTCCAGCAGTTCACAAAGAACCGCATCAGCGTACCGCTTGTACTGCGCGACCCCTTGCCGCGCCTGGGAAACGTGGGTCGCGAGAGAGCCGTGCTCGTAAATCGTCCGCGGCAGACCAGCTGTATCTTCCAGTAAGTCAATCATGCCTTCAGGGCTCTGCCGAGCCGCGTCAGGAACTTTACGGGATTTGAGGATGAAGCGCGCCTTTTGCTTCATCGTGGGCTTGGTTCTGCCGTGCTCTAGGGTAAAGCCGGAGGCGGTGCTGACATCGCCGTCGGGTGCCAGATGGTCCAGCACCTCGCGAACGCACTCTCTGAGATCAGCCGCTGTTCCGCGAAACGAAATTCGACGCAGGTCTCGCAAGTCGCTGCAAGACTGTCGATAGGAGGATGCCGCAGTGGGCACCAGTTTCTCGAGCGTTTCCGTGATTGCCTTCTCCGTCGGCGAAAGCTGTGTGGCAAGAAGCCCTGTGCTTGAGAGCTGTCGACTGACCTCTAACTCAATTGCCACTTCGAGCGAAGGTCTCAGGGTAGCTATGGTTGAAAGCGTTTTCTTGAACTCGGCTCGCGCCGTTCGCGAGTTTGCCTGCTTCAACAAGAGCTGGAACGCGCTATCCAGGGCCGCCAGTTCGTTCCCAAGGCTTAGGCTAACGAGTGCTGGGCGTATGGCGCGAAAATAAGTTTGGGCTATCGCGCCCGCCTGCGCCTGAACCTCTTTCGAGGAGAAACTCGCCGAGTTTTTGGTTTGCAAGGCATCGCGGAAGTCATCGAGGCTCTGCCAAAACACCCCTCTGTCATCGGGCGCGGCTTGGAACTCGCCGGCCATTAGCGTGATTTCTTAACTCTTTTTCGGCGCTTCCGGGCTGGGCTGCGCTCCGCGCCTCCCCCAGCTGGTAGGGAGTGAGCGACGAGATTGTAGCCCACCGGGTTGAGACGGTACAGGCCCCGCGCGGATCCGTTGTCGAGGTACCCCGCGTTCTTGGTGTCGACGAGGGTCATATCGGGGTGCCTGGGCAGCTTAAAGCCGGCCTGCTTGAAGTACTGCTTGATGTCCTCTGCGGTGACCTCCGTCTTGCGTTCTGCGGCTGGGGCCGCTTCGGATAAATAGTAGGCGACCAGAACGGCCATCTCGCGGGCGCTGCTGGGTTGTTTTTCCTCCTTGAGGCTGCGGATATCCATGACAGCTGGGGGTCGAACGGCCGCTGAAGGGGTGACCCTCCGGTAATCTGGGGTGGCCCCAAGGGATACGAGTTCCGGTTCGGCCGCGACAGAAATGCCGAGCCGTCTGAACGCGAATGACACCACACGATCACGGGCCTCGCGGTTGAGAGGTTCAAGCGCCGCAAAAACTGCTCTTATTGCGTCCAGTTCGGCGTCGAAGTCTGAACCTGGTGGTTTGGCGCGCGTCTCGTTTTGACGATCCATGTCTTGCCTCCATAGGCCTCAGGAAATTTAGTCCAAATGGGGATCAGTTTCAACCGAGGTCTAGGTTCGCTCTCACTAATTTTTCCACGCGCGCCAGCCCTGGCCAGAGTCATCACAATGCGGTGCACTCCCAGCGCAACCCGCGGTGCGGGGGCGTGCCATATTCCAGCGCCTCCAGAAAAAATCCAAAGCGCGCGGAGAGTTTACGGGAAGGAGCGGTCCCCTCATTTGGAAGCGATGCGCTGCTTGCGGAAGGCGTGCAGGATCATCGCGCCACTCACGGCGAAGCTCATCACGGCTCCCAAGGCCAGGATTTCGGTGATCTGCGAGCCCCAGTGGCGCAAGTCGCTGACAAAGGCCGCGAGCGCAAGCGCCACTCCCACAAAGTTCAACCAGAGCGGCGAACGCACTGGATGCAGTTGTTCCTGGTTGCGCAAACGCAACTGAATC
Source organism: uncultured Acidobacteriota bacterium (assembly GCA_963759395.1). Classification (GTDB taxonomy): domain Bacteria; phylum Acidobacteriota; class Terriglobia; order Terriglobales; family Acidobacteriaceae; genus CAVWZH01. Next base: position 228,431 of record CAVWZH010000018.1, read on the forward strand.
AGAACCGCGGCCAATCCAATCGCTCCCACAACCACAACGGCGAGCGGACTGAAGAATGCCCGTTTGCTGGTGAAAAAGACGATGACGGCCAGGATGCCGCAGAGCAAGCCGGATGCGACGACGGTCCAGCGGCGAGGTTTGAGTACAGGATTCATCGAACTGGTGTTGTGAAAAAGTGATTTCGCCTAAGAGTCCAATTCTAGACATGGCCCGCGAAGATACCAACATAAATGCCGGCCGCCTCTGATCAGTAACTGTGGCGGTGGCCACGGCGCAGCAGGGGCTTCTCCAAATACTTCCACGACGCCGCGGCAATCGCAAGAGTCAAGGCCACTCCCAGGAATCCTCCGATCAGCCATTCCGCCATTGGCGCGTCATGCAGTTTCAGGTGTAAAAGACCACTGCCGAGCGAAGGAAGAAACGAAGCATGAGAACCGAAAGAGTATCGGGTAGATCTGGTGGAAAGATCCGCCAGACGCTGCCTCAAGACCATCTGGAAACACAGCGCAGCGATTACATGTGAGAAACATCAATCTGCGTCGTTCGCCGCACCCAGAGCCAATTCACTAAAGCCGCCATGATGGTCGCTAAAAGGATCAGCGATCCGGTCCGGTTCACATGCTGGCCGGACTCCAGACAGTATCCGACAATCAATAACAGACAGAACCCGGCGCCAGAGGTGGAGAAAAGAGTACCAAAGGGCAGACGAAATCCAGCCGCGCCGGGTTGCTTTCTGCGCAAGACCGGCAGTGCCAGGCAAACCAGGCCGTAACAGAACAGGCGCGCCACGGCAGACAGCAACACATTCCATGAAAAGCTCCCCAGCAGGGCCAGCAGCCACGTGAGGAGAGCAAAAACAAGAATCGAAAAGTACGGGGTATGAAAGCGGCGATGAACTGCGGCAAAAATAGGAGGAAAATCCCCGCATTCGGCGAGTGCGAAGGTAAGCCGCGGAACAGCGAGCATATTGGCGCTGAGGTATCCGTAACAAGAAACCAGAGCGCCGATTGCGATGAATGCTGGGCCCACTCCTCCCACAATCAGGCGGGCGACATCGGCCAGGGGGCGCTCGCTGGTCGCAGGATTCGGCAGAGTCCTGATGACGACCAACTGAATTGCGGCATAGAGCAGCGTGCACGTGATCAAGGCGGCAAAAAGAGCGAAGGCAGCATCCTGGCGCGGGTTCTTTGCCTCGCTCATGGGAGTGATTCCAGTCTCAAAACCACCGTAGGAAAATAGCAGCAGCAAACTCGCATTCAGCCAGGCGCTTCGGCCCGCCGGGAATGAAGCAGGAGCGACTCCGTGTCCGGCCGCGAGATAGATGAGGCCAGCAAGGGCCAGCAAAAACAACGGCACCAGCTTGGCGATGGTGAAAACGTTGCTCACCTTAGCGCCACTGCGCACTCCACGAAAATTGATCGTTGCCAGGATTCCGATCAGTAGTGTGAGGATGAAAAACCGGGGTACGGGACGAACGGCCGAGGGCCAAAACTCTCCGAGATAGATGACGAACAGATTTGCATTAGCCGCGGGTGCTGTTAGCCGCGTCAGCCAGAGCATCCAGCCGACCTGAATTCCCCAAAACCGGCCGAAGGCGGCTCGAGCGTAGAGATACGCGCCGCCCGCCTGGGTAAACTGCGACGCCACTTCGGCAAAACACGCCATGATGATGCCGACCATCGCGCCCACGGCTAATACGGCCCAGGCGCTCACCGATCCAATGAGTCCCGCCACTTCAGCGGGCAGCTTGAACACGCCGCTACCGATAATGGAGTTGATCAATAGGGCGGCCAGGCTCCAGCGGCCGATGGCACGGACCAGGCCGGGTTGGTTCGACTCGGACATGGCGCGTTTGTATCACAAACGCCTGAATTGTCCAGGCGGCCGGTCGGAGGAGAAACACCAGTTCTCAGTTTTCCGTTCTCAGTTCTCAGTTTGAATTTTCTTGCGGCGGGGAATGGCTTCGGGGAAAATCCGGGGACTTTCTCGGAACGAGCGTTGCGGCTCGCTGAGAAACATATCTTCATTTTTCTTCCAATACCAAAGTAACCCGCAGAATTACGAAAGCGCATGCACATGGGACATCTGTTCGCTTCCCAGTGTGAGTGCGATGTTCATGTATTGGCGAGCCACGGAACGAGTGAACTATGGAACGGGAAGACTACCTGAACGAAGTTCACATTCGGATTCTGCGCGTGACGGAAGACCTGCGCACCATCCAACGGCAGTTGAATTGCGCTGCCATGGAAGCTCCAGGCGATCCGGAACTCATGGAAATCCTGAGCCAGCTTCCGGAAATGGACTCCATCCAACTGCTGAAATCGGCACTCGACCAGATGCGTCATTTCCTGTGGTTCTATGTGCAGGTGATGACGAACGAGTCCGAAGTAGGCGAGAAATTACGGCAGAGCATCCGGCAAAAACCAAACGATGATGTGCAGGCGAAGGCCGAAGCTTCGTTTCTGGACAAGCTCCGATCGGTGGACGGCGCGTTTCTGCGCTATATCGCCGACGGCAAAAACCGCAAGCCAAACTAACAGAGGTTCGTTGTCCCTGCCCGCTCTATTCCAACGTCACTGACTTCACCAGATTGCGTGGGCGATCTACGTCGAGCCCTTTGCGCACCGTCATGTAATAAGCGAATAATTGCAGCGGCACGATTTCAAGAATCGGAGAAAGAAGCTCTGAAGCTTGCGGCACAAAGATGACGTGATCGGCAAGGTGGGAAATTTCTTCGTCCCCTTCCGTAGCAATCGCAATTACCCGTCCACCCTGTTGTTTGAAGCCGCGGATATTTGCCAGGTTCTTTTCGTAGCGGAGTAGCGAGCCGCCGTCGCCGCGATCACAGGTCGCGATGATGACCACCGGCAGGCTTTCATCGATCAGCGCGTTGGGGCCGTGTTTGGTCTCGCCCGTGGGATATCCCTCAGCGTGAATGTAAGAGACTTCCTTCAGTTTGAGGGCCCCATCCATGGCAATCGGGTAATGAATTGCGCGGCCAAGAAAAAGAAAGCCCTCAACTTTGTAAAAAAGGCCCGCCAGACGGTCACACTCGGGCGCTGATTGCAACGCCATTTCCACCTTGCCGGGAAGATCGAGCAGTTCCTGGATATAGCCCCGCAGTTGCTCTTTGCTGAGCCTGCCGCGCTCCTGGCCAAGATACAGTGCGAACAGAAAAAGAGCGGCCAATTGCGCAGTGAAAGCTTTGGTCGAGGCGATGCTGACCTCTTTGCCGGCATAGGTGTAGATCACGCCGTCCGCCTCGCGCGCGATGGTCGAGTCGACCACGTTGGAGATCGCAATGGTGCGCGATCCTTTAGCGCGGGCTTCACGCTGGGCTGAAGTGGTATCGGCGGTCTCGCCCGATTGCGTAATCACGATGGTCAATTCACCCGAACCAATCAATGGATTCCGATATTCGAACTCACTGGCATAGTCCACATCCGTAGGCAGGTTGGCGAGTTCCTGGAACATGTACTGCCCAGCCATGCCAGCGTGGCGGCTGGTGCCAGAGGCCACAATGTTGATGCGGCGCAGGGCACGCAGCTGATCAGCGCTGATGCGGACATCTTCCAGGCGCACTGCTCCCGCTTCGAGCGAAACTCTCGGGGCGATCGTCGCGCGCAGGCCCTGGGGCTGCTCGAAAATTTCCTTGATCATGTAGTGGGGAAATCCGCCCTTATCAGCCATGTTCTCCTCGTAAACGCTGGACTAGATCCCGGACCCACGAATAATGGTATTTCTCACTTCGCCTTCGGGACTCAATACCACGAGATCGGCGGCCAAACCTGGCTTCAACGCGCCGCGCGTCGGAACTCTCGCCACCCGCGCCGGGTTCAGCGTAGCCAGGCGCACCGCTTGTTGCAGATCCCAACCCGCAAATTTCACCACGTTGCGGATGGCGCGATCCATGGTCAGCACGCTCCCCGCCAGCGTCCCGTTGCAGAGGCAGCGGCCTTCATGCACTTCGAATTCAAACGGGCCCAGATGATATCGTCCATCGGGCATGCCGGTCGCGGCATTGGCGTCCGTGATGAGCACGGCGGCATCGGGTCCCTTGGCTTTCAGGAACAGCTGGACTACGGTTGGGTCGACGTGTATTCCGTCAGCGATAATGTCCGCCGAGACCCGAGGGTCGGTCAGCACCTCAGCCAGAATACCGGGGTCGCGATGTCCGAGTGGCCGCATGGCGTTGAAAGTGTGAGTTGCATGGCGGGCTCCTGCGTCCACAGCAGCGCGGGTGGAATCCAGGCTCGCATCGGAATGGCCTACACTCACACACACTCCGAGATTCACCGCCTGCGTGATCACGTCCAGCGCGCCGGGCAACTCGGGGGCAATCGTGAGCAGGCGAATCTGGCCACGGCTGGCCTGCCAGAATTTCTCAAATATCACCGGGTCCGGAGCCAACAAGTTCTCCGGCGGATGTACACCGCGCTTGCCGTGGCTAAGAAAAGGTCCTTCCAAGTGGATGCCCAAGGGTCGCGCTCGCAACTCTCCGTTGGTTTGAGCATGTTGGGCCTGTTCAATGGCATGGGCCAGCCGCTGCAGCGCGGAAAACGTCACGTCCAGCGGAGCGGTCACTGTGGTGGGGAAATAACTGCTCACGCCATGCCGGGCGAGAAGGCGCTCCACAGAGGAGAGCGCATCAGGCTCTTGCGCCATCACGTCATGGCCCGCCCCGCCGTGAATGTGTATATCGATCAGGCCGGGTACCAGGATGCCATCGCCGAAATCTGCAACCCTGCAGCCGCGGGGAACTTCACGATGCGCCCGCGTGGTCACTTCAACAATGGACTCTCCCTCAAGCAGAACCAACGGCTGCTCGATCCGTTCGAGCGGAGTGAACAAAGTTGTGGCGGTGAGCGCGATCATGCGTGAGCCAAGCTATTCTATCGGAGATTCCGAGCACAACTGTCGGGCCAGCCTGATTGCTTAGGTCGAAGAGGTTTGTCGACGCTCGGACAGCCGATTTCCGGTGAACTGGCGATGCTATAATCGCTAGATTACCGAGTTATGGCAGGAGTTTTCATCAGCCGTAACACGGGTCCGCTCGGTTCATCCAACGTCGGGGAGTGGCTCAGCCTGGTAGAGCACCTGGTTCGGGACCAGGGGGTCGGAGGTTCAAATCCTCTCTCCCCGACCATCTTTTCCCCAGATCCTCCCGCCATATAGCGTAGGTCGGAACTAGATTTGTAGCCGCCATTTGCAGGCACCAGTAGAAAAGACACAGAGCACGCAATCTTGTCGGGGTGCCCCAGGTCTCGCTGGGTCGCAAGACCTGGGGATTACGGATCACGGAATTCCGGCGACAGAGTAGAAGAGTTGCCCCGTAATACCATCGAAATGGTACTCCCAGGTTCCGACGACGTAGGCTCCATTGGTGGCTACTGCGGGGTACGTGCCCGAGGGAAACGTGCCTTCATGATTGCTGATTTTGACTGAATTAGACCAATCAATCAGCTGCGGGTTCGTGAGGCTCAACTGCCCCGTCCTGGCATACACGCCGGCATGGAGCTCCACCACGAGACCGCTGTCGAGAAGCGCTACCGCAGGGCGGCCTGCGTCGTTGTCATAGCGCTGGGATCCGGCGAAGTTAATGGTGCCTCCGCTGACGGTTCCACGCCGATAATGCAGCAGGTTTTCTCCACTGACCTGGTGTACCTCAACCACCTCATTCTTATTGTTGAGCGCGATGTGCGGATTGATTCCGTCATCGTAGTGGATCCCATAGGGACCGGAATCCCAGGTGATGGAATAGTCTCCAGCCGCGGGGTTCGTAAGATGTCCGACGCGGTAATAGAGGCCGGTGCTACTGTGGGCCGTTTCATGCACCCCAACGATGACTCCATTGTCATTGATGGCAATGGAGCTGTGAAAGCCCGCGTCCCAGTCACCAGAATGCAGCCAGGTAATGGACTGATTGATGCCTCCGTAGGGGTCGATCTTTCCGACCTTATAACGCAGTTCAGATCCACTTTTGAACTGGCCAGACGACCGCACAAAGATCACGTACCCTTCCTTACTGATGGCGAAATTAGGCCAAGATCCTTCCGCCGACCCCAAGGACTGGCTCCCACCCCAGGTCACACTGGGGCCGTTCACCATTCCAAGGTGATACCAGAGACCGAAATTCCCGACCGCATGGCTCTGGTGAACCTCCAAAACCAGTCCGGAAGGATGCATCGCAACGCTCGTATCAGCGCCCTGATCGTACTGTTGAGCAGCACTCCACTGCAGCGCTTGTTGCGCCGCGCCGACCGAAACGTTTGTTTGGAAATTGGCGCTGCCGAGCAGATCCCCGGCGGATTCGTTTGCACCGCCGAGCACGCCAAAGCTCCCTCCATACAAGCCGGGCGTCGCTGATGAACCGACAGCAATCGTGAAAGCATCGATATTCTTCAGGCTTTGGCCCGGGCCCAGCGACACTGGGGCGTTAAGTTGCAGGTAGATACCGAAGTTAGTAGTGTCGATCGAAAGAGGAGAAGGTGCGGAACCCCTGGTGCCGGTCAAGAATATCGTCGAGGATGTAAGGTTTGTGATCGTGACGCTGAAATCGACCGAGCCTCCTGCCGTAGCGGTCCCATCCTGAGTGAACGTGATGCTGACCTCACCGGCGTGCGAGACAGGGGCAGACAGCAAGAGGGCCAACGCGACAATCGAAGTGCAAAGTGCGCTTCCCCGTGCCAAACGTTTGGGAACCTTCTCAAGATAAAGTGCCAGTTTCGTTTTCATGATTTTCTCCATCTATTAGTGTTAGTTTCGAGTTCAACTTTCCGCTTATGCCAAGATTTACTCCATCGGCGACCAGTCGCCGGTTGGATTGAATTCCTTAATAGAGGCGGCGATCTTCGCGGTGTCAGGGCCCAAGTCCCGCTCATAGACGGTGCCGTCGCTACCAGTCATAAAGCTCATGATTCCGGTTTGGGCGTACGTAACAGGCGTTGCCAGGATCGCGAAGCCGCCGGTCATCTTTCCGGCTACGATGTAGCTCTGTGTCCCGCCAGGAGCGTTATCACCTTGCGCGGTAAGAATGCGGAAGGTGTATCCGTCGACGGCAAATGGTTCCTGCGGAGGGTTCAAACCCAGCGACGACTTGGGAAATTCGTCTAAGCTAGCGAGCGGGCTGGCAGATTGAGTTTGGGACACAGGCCAATACAGCCCATCCTGCTTCCCAGACGTACTGACGATGCGCTGAGCATATTGGGGCGAAGAGCCTACGCTGGCGAAGTAAATCTGCTGCGCGTTGGCGATAGCCGAGCAAGCGTCAATCGTGAGCAGTTCGTTCCGGCCGATGTCGCGGGCCCTCACTTCCTCCGCGCCGGCCACAGCGTCGAAGTACCACTGGCCCGAAGAGTTCTTGGCGAGCGGAACGGGGAATGCAAAGTTGTCCGCCCCGATGTAAAGCACACGGCTGCCATCGGTCATGTCGACCCAGCGGTTCATCTTTTCGTATTTGGCGGCGAAAGCTTGCATCGCCGCTTTATCGGTTTCTCCATCTCCGGTGCTCAGCAAGGCCTTTGTGTCAACACCCAGAATTCTTCCAATTGCCGTTTCATCGCCGGCTTTCGCTGCCTTGCCCAGCGCGGCGCTGGCCTCGGCTGGCGACTGAAACATCATCTGGGGCCCTTCTGCCAGCGCCGAATCTTTTGTCTCGAGCTTTACGAACGCGACAGCGAGGGCAACGAGTACCAGAACTCCGGCCAGAACCGCTTGCTTCCTTTTTCTTGTTTTGTTCGTTTTCGATTCCATTTTCAATCTCCTTCGATGATTTCTTGACTTGTTTTAATTGCCTGTACCAAATCCCCAAGGACCTCTAGCGACGGCGTCCACCGCCGCCGCCAAAAGAGCGGCGCTGCGCGGGCGCGTGCTCCCTGGCCATGCGTGGCTGGGGGCGACGTCCCGCCATGCTGGCGCGGCCGCGGTTGCTTTCCATGCGGTTGGCCGCACCGTCTCCACTCATACGCGAACGGTTCAGATTGCCGGTATTCGAGCGGTCAGCGTTCCTAGCTGCCTGGTCGCGGACAGCGCCGCTGCCGCCGATCATGCCGCCATCGCCGTTGCGGCCTCCATCCGGACCGTGCTCGACGCCACTGTTGCCGCCAATCAAGCCGTGATCGCCGTTGCGGCCTCCGTTGGGTTGGTCTTGCGTGGGCACAGACCCTGGAGCGTGCTGGACGCCCCCATTGCCGCCAATCATTCCGTTGTTGCCGTTGTTTCCGCCGTTGGGTCTCGCTCCGGCCGCGTACTGGGTGGTACCAGCGTTCGGATTCTGCGTGCCACCAGTTCCGCCAATCAGGCCGTGATTGCCGTTATTTCCGCCATTGGGCAGCTGGTTTGTAGGAGTGCCTTTGTCGGCGTGCCAGCCGCCATCAGGACCGTAATACCCATTCGGGTGATATGCGCCGTTGGGGCCGTAGTGAGTATCGTCGCCGGGCTTATAGTTACCGTCAGGGTGAAAGGTGCCGTTGTTGCCGTACCAGGCATGGTTTTGACTTCCGGCTGCTCCGTTTGCCCAGGGATGGTAGCCGTTGTAGTTGTTGTTGTTGTTCCAGGTGCGATTGTTGTTGTAGGTGTTGTGGTTGTAGATGATCGTCGTGGAACCCCCACCACCGCAACATCCCCAGTTCACACCCCAGGCGTGCCAGCCCCAGCCGAAGCCGCCTCCCCAGCCACCGCCTCCAAAGGCAGCCCCAATGGTGACGCCGCTTCCGAAATAGAGTCCCACTCCCACGGCCACCGGCGGCGGCACGTAGTACGGCACCACCACGGGCGCGCCGTAAACCACCGTCGGGTTGTACTGCGGAACATAGACGACCTGCGGATCGGCAGGTTGAATCACGATTGTATTGGCCGCAGGCGTGGTGATCGTGATCTGAGAATTGGACTGCAAGGTCCCCGCTGCCTGGGCTTTGGCGCGCATGGCTTGCACCGCCGCCATCACATCGGATTGCTGATTGGCGAATGCCTGTCCGAGACTCGAAGTCCACGAGAGGTTATGCGCCATGTTGTCCAACACGGAGGGAAACTGCGTCAGAGCCTTGACACTGGGATCCCAGGATTGCTGATCCACCGCCTGGGCAAGGGCAGCGCCAGTGAGGTTTCTATTTTGCGTTAGCCAATCGTCTGCATATGCGACCTGGTCTGGATTCGCCGCAGCTGCCAGCACTTGCGCCACCAGCGCATCGGGGTACAGCGCGATAGGTGCAACCAGCGAATCGAGTTGATCCGACGACAAAGGCGCCGGGGCTGGAGAAGAAGTGCCCTGCACAGCGGAGCCGGTCGCAGGCTGTCCGGATGGTTGCGGCGCTGGCGCTGGCGCGGGAGCTTGTTGGGGTGGATATTCGTAAGCGCTAGCCGGTGCCGGTGCGGGCGCCGGAGGGACAACCTCAGGTTGTTGGTAGCTGACGGTTGCCGGTGGAACTTCCGCTCCCCCTCCCGACGTACGGACTGCTTGCCACGTGGAATGCTTGCCATGCAGCCCGTATGACCCGTTCATGCTATTGCCGTAAATCTGCCCGCTAAACTTAAGGACGTTGCGAGTTACTGTGTTGAATCGGATTTCATGGCCGTTGACCTCGCCCTGGATTGGGCCGGATTGGTCAGGGCCTTCAAAATATCCCGTGATCCGGTTGCCGTATTGCGCGATTTGAACTTGTTTCACCACCGTCGCTCCGGTCTCGATGCTCGTGGAGTAAATCGTCCAGTCGCCCTGCACGTTGTCCGGCGGCTGATCGGCCAATGCGGTCTGGCAAAGAATTAGCGACAGGAGAGCAACCACTGTCAGACTCAGCGCGGCGTTTGTTCTTCTCATGACATCCTCCTAGTTGTTTCCGCGACTTGTCTGCAACGTCGCTCACCTGGGGAAATGCAACGGGCGAGCCAAACCTAACTTACTGAGCTACTTTGAGTTATTCCGATTTTGAGTTCACGAAGGCTCGAAAATTCACGGAATTTCGGGAAGGCGCGAAGACGCAAACGAACCAGTTGCTACGAAAGCGGGAGAATTGCACTCGATATCGGAGCAGCGACAATTCAGGACGTTTTGACAATTCAGGATGTTTCTTTCGCATCCTGAAGGGATTTGGTCGTCGCGGTGCGCGTTGGGCTAGAGAAGTTATATGGATAGTTAGCGGGTATGGTAGCGCATCTTCATGCTTGATTCCTGGGGTCCGGAGTGGGCAACGGCATGTCCATGGCAAGGAACGCGCAGGTCGAACTCGAGACCCGAATCATTCCGCATTATCGGTCCCGATCCAGTTGCGGATATACGCTGGGCAATTGCGCAAGCGGGCCCCGCCGGCTTCGCATTCAGCCAGGAACGTCACGGCTTCCTGATCTACCAATCTCACGTCTTGCAAATCGAGGACCAATTTCTGATCGGCAGCTTCCGATGCAAGAGCATCTCGCAATTCGCTGAGTTGTTCGCTCTCTAAGCGACCGCTAAGGCTCAAAACAATTCGGTCTCCGGCTTTCACCCGTCTCACTTTCCACATGTATGCCCCATACTTTCTTTATATCTTCGATTTGACTTCGTTCTTCTGCTCGTTCACTTCGCTGCTAGCGTCACTGCGCCGATTATCGGCGCGCGGTTGTGGCGCTTTGGTCGGCAACACCGTCAGAGTCGTTTTCGTGGTTACCGCCCGTGTGTTCGCAAGGTCACTCAGATGGATGACCGCAGCCGTGGCCGTGTATTTGACCTCGCGTTTGGGGTCGCCAAGCTTCTGCTCAATCTGGGGCAGGAGTTCAGGATTTCCGCGCTTGGCAATGGCTTCCAATGCCGCCACGCGCAAAACCCAACTCTGGTTCTGGGTCGCGGCGATTAACACTTTGTTCGTGCGGATATCCGGGTCGGTTGCCAGGGCTGAGAGCAAAGCAGCTTTCGCCGCGGCACCATCTTTTCGGTCCTTCATGATGGTTTGCACGGCCTCCCAACCCATGCCCGCGAATGGGACATAGCCGATCCCCTCATTGAATCCCATCTGTGCCACCTGCTTGGGGTCGCGGAGTACTTTCATCTCCTGCCCGACCATGCCTGAATTGTTTTTGCGCTCACCGGTGAAAATCGCGTAGTACACGTCATAGCAAGCCGGATCGTTCAGGAGACGCAAAGCGTGCGCCGCAGCCATCACCACACTCAATTGCTTATCGTTCAAAGCCTGCCTTAGCACGACGTCAGCTCCGGAGACGTGCATCTGACCTATGGCGGTTGCCGCTGCCGCGCGAACGGAGCCGCTTGGATCCTTCAACGCTTTCTCGGCGAGTTCGACGGCGTGCGGATCATCGGGGATAAGGCCCAGAACTCGTACCGCGGCCAACCGCTGGCTTGGTTTTTTTTGCGCTACCCCGCCTTCCAGAAGAGTCCATGCTTTAGCAGGACCAGTCTGGGCGCAAAGGACGGCGGACAAAATCATGACCGAAACGCAGGCCATGAGGGCTGATCTCTTCTTGATAGCGTCTGATTGCACTGGAAACTCTCCAAATCGCAGCTGTTATCGCTGTCGCCGTAATCACCTGCCTTGAATGCAAGCAATTGGCCACAACATAAGTCGCTGAAGGCTGGTGATTTGTGCATTTGGGTCACTCACAGCGTCCTCGAAAACTCACGAAAGTTCGGGAGTGGCTCAGGAGTGGGGCATCAGTGCAGAACGGCACCCACTAGAACAGTGAGGCTAATCGCTTGCACGGCGATGCATGCCAATTGGGCCTCGGAAAAGCGCCCATATCGCGGGCGCGCGCTGGTAGTGCGATAGAAATCGAGCACGAACCGAACAATCGCGTAAAGGGATAGATATATCCAAAAAATCGCCCAAGCCGCGCTCGGAATTTGCCAAACCACAATCACCAGGGCCGCAAAAAGTGCCGCCTGGGCAGCCGATTCAATGAGTTGTATAGGAAATACGCGCGTACCGGGATTGGGACTTGGAGAGAACTTCCTGCAGTTGTGATCGGTCGACTTAAAAATCGACGCGGGATAGAGAACACCAAGCCTGGAGGGCTTCCCAAAGCAGCAGCCCCCGAGGAAACATCCAAGGCGAGCGAGGCAGCCGTAGAGCGGCATCAATGTACCGAGAAATGCAAGTGCAAGAGATAGCGGTTGCCTCAGAACAAGGCTTACGGCCATGAAACACGGGATAATGATCTTCAGACAGTCTTGGAGAAACGAACGGGCTGCCGCTATATGGAAAATGGCCTTTATCTCCAGCACCAGCTTGTAAATCAATAGCGCGGCAAGTACGGCGAGTCCGAGACCTAGCCCTGAAACATTGTGGAAGCGATGGGAAAAAGCCCAGGCATAGATTAGCGCCGCCGCCATGGCGACGTCGGACATGATCCAATATGGCTTATACCGGATGCCGAAAACGGTAACCCGATTTGCATGGACCACAAGGGTATCGAGAAAAACCGGCAAGGCCTTCGTGGTGGCCAAGTCCGCACGGTCAGACCAGACGGAACATCGATGCCCTCTCGCCGGCCGCAGCGATAGCTCGAGGGCGTCGATCACAAACTCGTCCGTTCCCTGAATGGTTGTATGCATCTCGTCACAATCGCATTCCGCCCTAGGAAAATCGGCGGGCTCAATCTTGCGTCGGGGTCTTTGAATGCAATTCGAAGTCCAGGGACAATCGACTGAAAACTAAAGCGCTAAATGACGTGGATGCTTTTGACGGCCTAGGGAATTAACGAGATTTCGTGAATAGTAATTCGAATTTGGGGCGGTGGAGTTTCCATCTGTCGCTGGCAGGCGACAATTCCCAACGGCTCGTGAGACTGGCTGCAATCCGGGTCGGGCCTTCGCCGTGTTTCAAAACTGTTGGTGTAAGATGTGCTCATCTGGAGGCCGCTCAGTGGAGGCCGAACCCCTACTCTCTCTTGCCGCTGCCGTCGGCGGCGAGCACGCCATTCAGGATGTTCTGAACTCCATTGTGAGGGGTTTGGCGGGACAGCCAGGGGTGGCACTGGCGCGGATCTGGCTGCTCCTACCCGGCGATCTGTGCGAGACCTGTTTTCGTAAGTCAGATTGCGCCGACCACTCATATTGTCTTCAATTGGTTGCCAGTGCAGGTTCTCCGACAAATTCTCCGGAAGAGGATTGGTCTTTTCTCCAGGGGCAATTCCGCAGGATTCCGCTAGGCCATCGAAAGGTGGGTGGAATTGGGGCTACCGGCAAATCGATCTTGATCCCTGATGCTGCGGCTGAGAGCGACTGGATCGGCCGGCCGGACTGGGCCATACGTGAGGGCATTCGAGCTTTTGCCGGGTACCCGCTCGTCGCCCGCGGGGAGATTCTGGGAGTTTTAGGGGTGTTTAGCCGCGAAGCCCTTTGTCAGCAAGACTTTGATTGGCTGCGCATCTTTGCCGATCAGGTCTCAGTCGCGATCACGAATGCGCGTGCGTTTGAAAAGATCCAGCAGTCGGAACGTCGATTGCGCGAGAGCGAAACGAAGTATCGGTCTTTGATTGATCTTTCGCCCGCCGCAATCTATTTGTTGAGAAGTGACGGGAAGTTCCTTTCAGCCAATCCGGCAGGTCTCGATCTCATCAGATGTAAGGCTTCGGAAATTGACGGGATATTTATCCGAGATACCTACTCCACGGAGGAACTTGCCTCCTACCGGGTGCCGCTCGAGCAAATAGAGGGAGGTATTTCTCGATTCGAGCGGACGTTTGTTCGTAAGGACGGCAGCAAAGTGCCGGTTGAGGTGTCGCTTTCTATGATGCTTCCCGAGGGGCGGCAAGCGGTAATCCGGGACATCAGCGAAGCCAAACGGGTGGAGGAAGCGCTGCGTGTGCATGCTCAGGAACTCCAGCAGGTGATGGACATCGTCCCGCAGCACATGTTCATTCTGCAATCCGACGGGAATTCGGCGTTTTGGAACCGCGCGGCGCAGCAATTCTTCGAGCCCGTCGAGGTCCTGCCGCCCAAGGATTTCATCTTCAAGTACACCCACCCGGACGACCTTGAGAGGATGTGGGCAGAGTTCCAGAGAGCACGTGAGACCGGGGTCGCGATCGAAGTGGAAGGACGGATACGCGGACCCATCGGGCCCTATCGCTGGTTTCTTCACCAGCTCTTTCCGTTACGCGACGACCAGGGCCGGATCCTTCGCTGGTGCGGCACGTGCATCGACATCGAAGACCGGAAGCAGGCACAAGAACGAGCGCAGAGAGAGAATCTGGCCCTGAGAGAAGAAATCGACAAAGTGTCGATGTTTGAATCCATCGTGGGAACTTCGCCGGCCCTGCACCGGGTGCTGGCGCGCGTCGCCAAGGTTGCGAAGACCGATTCGACCGTGCTGGTTACCGGTGAAACGGGGACAGGAAAAGAACTGATTGCACGCGCTATCCACAAACGCTCACCGCGAGTGGACAGAGCTTTTGTGAGCGTTAACTGTGCATCTATTCCTCGTGACTTGATCGCCTCCGAGTTGTTTGGGCATGAGAAAGGCGCCTTCACCGGCGCTCTCCAGCGACGCCTGGGACGCTTTGAGTTAGCCGAAGGAGGAACTATCTTCCTGGATGAGATCGGAGAGCTTCCGGCCGAGACCCAAATCGCCCTGCTGCGTGTGTTGCAGGAGAGAGAGTTTCAGCGGGTTGGCAGCAACCTTTCGATACGCGCGGATGTGCGAGTAATTGCGGCCACACATCGGGACTTGCCCGCCGCGATTTCTGCCGGGACGTTCCGCAGCGATCTGTACTACCGCATCAACGTGTTTCCCCTGGAGATTCCCCCCTTGCGCGAACGAAGAGAAGACATTCGGTTGCTGGTCGAGTATTTCATCGACCGCTACGCCAGCAAGACCGGGAAATGCATTCGACAGATCGAGAAAAAGAGCATGGACCGACTGCAGTCCTACTCTTGGCCAGGCAATATCCGCGAGCTGCAGAATGTGATCGAGCGTTCGGTGATCCTGTGTGACACGGAGAATTTCTCAGTCGATGATAGTTGGCTTTCTGCAGAGCCTCATCCCAGTCGCCCATTGGCCTATGAGATCACGGCTCAGGAGAAGGAATTTATCGAATCTGCTCTCGCCGAATGCAAAGGCCGGGTTTCCGGTCCATCGGGTGCCGCCGCGAAGCTCGGGATGCCACCATCCACATTGGATTCCAAAATCAGAACTCTGAAGATCGACAAGCGCCGCTTTCACAGCGCCTGAGTCTCTGCTCAGAGCCGGCCCCAACCTTCACTAGCAGGCTGCGGGAAAAACCCAGTTGGACGTGGATTTTCAGTATGTGGCAGACGTGATTGATGTAGGGCAGGGCCTCCCGTAGATTTCAGCCTGCCGAATATTTCCGATCTGGTGTAGCATCCACTGGACGAGGTTCACCATGGCGACGATCCCAACCTCACCGCGAAATGACGCAAGCACCGCAGCCCACCAACCACAAGCAGGAAACGGTCTGGCAATCGTGCGCGTGACCATCGGCGCGATGCTCGTGTCGGTCTTCTTTGAGAACCTGGGCAAAGGCCTCTACAGACCGGCCGGTTACGCGGGTCTGATCAATTACTACATCAAGAACAGTCATTCGCCGGCCATATGGAAATCGGTGATGGGCCTCGCCGCGAGCCACGCCGCGATGGCGGCTCCTATGCAGGCCCTGACCGAGATCTCTCTCGGTATCCTGCTCGTCATCGGTCTGCTTTCGCGACCGGCCGCATTTGTGGCCTTTCTGTATCTCGGCAGCCTTTGGGTTTCGGAGTGGGGCACCGCGTGGATTTGGGAACTGCTGGTTCCAGTGATGGCATCGCTTGGGCTCGCGATCGGAAGCGCCGGCTGCAAATGGGGCGTTGATGCGTGGCTGGCGCAACGCTGGCCATCAGCCCCATGGTGGTTAATCTAAGCCGACGCCCCGTGCGCGTGTCCGTCATCATCCCTACCCATAATGAAGCGCAGTCGATTGCGCGCGTGTTAGCCGATCTCCCGTCCGATCTCACGACCGAGGTCATCGTTGTCGACAGCAACTCGAATGACGGGACGCCCGAGATCGCCGCAAGCATGGGGGCCCGCGTGGTTCAGGAACCGCGCCGCGGCTACGGGCGCGCGTGCCTCACGGGCTGGCTGCGGCAAATTCCCCGGACGTGGTTGTGTTCCTTGATGGCGACTACAGCGACCGGCCCTCTGAACTGCCGATTCTCTTAGCGCCAATCATTGACGGCCGTGCGGACATCACTCTCGGTTCCCGCCTGCACGGGCGAAATTCTGCTCGAGCGTTGCCCTGGCATCAGGCGTTTGGCAATCGTCTCGCTGCCGGCCTGATTAAGGTGCTTTATGGGTTGAAAATTAGTGACCTCGGCCCGTTTCGCGCCGGCCGCGCCGAGGTACTACGCGTGCTCGCGCTCGAAGAAACCACCTATGGCTGGGCGGTTGAGATGATCCTCAAAGGCGCGCTCGCTGGATTCCGCGTGGTTGAAGTCCCCGTGAGCTACTATCCGCGTATCGGAAAATCGAAAATCAGCGGCACGCTGAAGGGCACGCTCGGTGCGGCTTGGTTCATCTTCAGCTTGATCGTGCGCTATTATTTCCGGCGCCGAAGAGCCGGGACGAAGCGGCCAGAGTGAGCGGGTGCCCCATTCTAAATTTCGCGTTCTTTGCGAAATTTAGGGTGGGGACACGGGACGGTGGCCCACTCAAGCCGGTTTTGGCATGAGCGCGCCACCCATCTAGTCCGCCGTTCGCCGAAATGGCGTTACTTGCCCTTCACTAACGAGCAATGGGTCGAAGCACTTTTCCATGCACCGGAATCATTGATCCAGGTGTCGCTGCACAGAACTGTACGCGCCCGCTGCGTGCCGTTAAAGTCCGCGTCGTAGGTGAACGTGTAATGTGAAACTGCGACGTTAGGACCGAAGGTCGCCACATGCAAGTCGCTGATCTCGCCGCTCTTCCACTTGATCGTCTTGCCCTGCAGACTCTTGAGGAACTCATCCTTCGTTTCCCAGGCGCCCCAGCTGTCTCCCGCCATGAATCCGTCGGCCAAATGCTCCCGCTCCCACGACACATCGTTCTTCATTTGCGCATTTCTGGAGTCCTGTTGCAGTTGTTTGATCTGCTGGGCGACATCGCCGCCAGCCTGGGCTTGAAGGTTAATGGTTAGAGTGAGACAACAAAGCAGGGTTATCACAGCGACAGCCGTTGTTTTTGTCAATGTACGCTCCTCCGTGAAGTCGCTGCGATTCTACACCTCCGTCGGATGGCCCACTCAAGTTGAGGCGGTTGCGCGGCCCGTTCGACAACTTCGCGTTGCTCAATTGCTCAGGGCAGGCTAAAGCACGAGCCGCGCGCCGAAATCCCGAGCAAGGCGAGGGACCTCAAGCCAAAACCGGGCTTGAATGGGCCACCCCGTCATTTCGAAAATCGCGAAACGTGGGCTGCCCGTCGAGGGCCGGCCACCCGCCTCGTCGCCTTCCTTGCTGACTGCAGCGATGAGCCAAACACGTATACTATTTAGTGTCCATCGGAAAAGAGACTTTCACCCAACTTGCGACTTGAGCATACTGGTGATGAACTCGGGGGATTCGGTCATGACGATTGCAACGCGGTCCTTCACCAAGTTCGAGATAGACGAGGAATTCCCAGCAAATCCTATCCGTGAGGTCGATTTTGAGATCCGGTTCACGCCGCGGCTTCGGGTTCCCCCGGAGCTGTGGCGTTTTCAGGAAGACCTAGAAGCGGAATATCCGGACGTAGGCCTCGAGACTGCCTCTGCTCCCCAACGGAGCCACGGTCAGCGTCACGGTTTTCCAAAATCAGGTGAAGGCACGCGTTATCAAGGTGTCACCGCAAAACATGGCGTTGGCGTTTTCGGCATACAGCAACTTCGAGGAGTTCAAAGATGAGGTTCTCAAGCGCAGTGCGAGATTCTGCGAAATCTTCAACGTTCCCTCGCTGACCCGAATTGGGCTTAGGTACGTTAACGAAATCCCGTTGCCCACTCAGCAGCCGGAATCGATGACAGGTTATGTGAAGCCGCTGCTCGAGTTTGACCGCATTCCTTTGGAGTCAGTTCAGCAGTTCGCCCTACAGCTCGCCGCGAAGTTGGAGGATCACATGATTTTGGTTCGCACTGCGATGCTGGCGGGTCCAATCCGGACTTACATACTTGACATCGACGCCTACACCGAGACGGTGAAGCCCACAACGGAGATAGGTGTCTTGCTCGACCGCTTCCACAACACGGCCCAGCGAGTGTTCCTGGATCATGTCACCGATGAATACAAACAGGTGATGAGAGGTAAGAAATGAGCTCTACGCCGTTACAGTCGATGAGGTATTCGGCACCTGTTTACGCCGATCCTGCTGCGACGATGAGCGGCGGCACGCCGCTGGTTCTAGCGGTCTACCGCGCCGCCAAGGCCGATGATTTCCATGTCACCGTTAAATTGCAGCTCTTGCAAGCTTACGAACGCGCGATATTCGAACTCCAGCAACAGCTCGTTCATTACAAGGGTCTCCTCGAAGACCTGCTTCCGAAGGCGGAGCCGGTGGAGGAGTTGCGTTTGGAGCCAACCTCACTTAACGCACCCAGCATGCGGCTGCTGACTAGCATCGTTGAAGCCAGGATGCCGAGATTTCCACTACGCGGGCTTGATGAACCCGAAGAGTTGTAAGAAATGTTTGTTGCCGCCGCCCAAATGGATAGGAAGTGCCTCAGACAGGGCGACATTCTTGACGCCGTCCCGTTTCCAATCTTCGAGGTCGAGTCGGCCGTGCTCGGTAGGATCGACCATGAGACCGGCATCCAAATCCCCCACCCCAAGATCGTTCCAATTCCTCGCGAACATCGCAGCCGGAGAGACTGTGTCACCATGCAGGTCAAAACGAGACTGGCTCCGGGGGCCGTACTTGCACACTGTTGTGAGCTGGAACTCAGGAATGACAAGTGCCTCTTGCCGATGATCGCGGTTGCACGGCTAGTTCCGGTGAAACCATCAATAATCAACGACGCAGCCAAGCTTCTCAGTTTGAGAGCCAACAAGAATCCACGCAACCCTGATGACTCTGGGTTTCTCGACTACTTCTATTTGCCACCGGACAATGCCCTCGGCGGCGTCGAATGGGTCGTTGATTACTCTCAGATTGCGTCCCTCCCTGGAGCTGAGTACGCATACCTCCTTCGTCGAAAGATAGCCCAACTTTTGGACCGAGAGCGAGTAAAGTTCAAGATAAAGCTTGCAGTCTACCTCGGTAGGCTAACCGACGAGGAACACCAGCTGGGCCTGGAGAACCCATGGGCGGGCGCTGGACCATCCGGCGGGGATCCTCCACAATCACGCTAATGAGAACCGGTTGGTCACGGTCCGAACTTCTGGGCAGAACGTTAGGCGACGGACCAGCCAAAGGCGACCATCGACTATGATCATGGTTTCTGGTAAGTTATCGGTGGCCGGAGCGAGATAGCTTCCCCTCATCGCCCGAGCCGAGCGCAACTCGATCCAGAGCATACAGGCCCCATTGTTTACTTGCACCCTGAAGTAGGAATTCGCTTGCGTCCGGCAGGAAATCCATGGCCGAGAATACGTCGAAATCCATGACCGATAAGTGGCAGTTTTGGGGACTCGTGGTAGCAGCCCTCATAGGCCTGGGCGGCGTTATCTTCCAAACCTGCGGGCCAGGCATCGGTGGCCACAAGAAATACGTCAGCGGTGTTGTGGCCGATGCCAAAAGTAAGGGCTCGATACAAGGAGCGGTAGTGGCACTAAAGACCGACGAAGGCAGAGTCGTGAGACAAGATACGACTGATGGTGCGGGGCAGTTTAGTCTTGAAATTCCTCCGGACCTTGTGACTATACGGCTGGCGGCCACGGCCGATGGCTACTCCCCGTATGACCGAAAGCTACCGGCTGAAGCCGCCAAGAATGATATTTTTCTAGATCACTTGGGTTTTGTCGTCGGCGTTCCACAAAACGCTCCGCTGGATGGAACTATGCAGACGATCGCCGCGCGAATGAACGTCACTGTGGTGTTTTCCAAAGACTGTACAAAGCGTGCTCGCAGCACGACTCTCGTCGGCGGACAGATCGAAGGGAGTGCACCTGAAGTCGTTTTCGGTGCACTTCTCAATCAGGTGAAAGGCCTCGGGGTACAGTATGACGTTAATACGATAGAAACAGGGAGGCGCTATGAGATTAGGTGCCACTAAACGGATCCTGGCTGGTCTTTTTGTGTTTGTCTGCTCCACGTCCTCGCTTTTTGGGGGAAACCCGACTTGCCGGTGTCCTAAGAAACCCACCGGTCCCGGAGGTCGGAGTTCAGTGCAGTGCAGATCAGATTGCAACGTGCGATGCCTCGGCCGGGGAGTGTAACTGCACATGCGGACTCAGTGTCAAAAGGCAAGACCAGGGAAGAGTACCTTTCCGTGATCTATTCCCGTCTCTCGGGTACTGGGTTCTGCTCCTCCGATGTGAACACTGAGTACGCGGAGCTGGCAACGGGTCACAAGGGCGCAAGCCCCGGTACGATTTTCCTGACGGGGAAACTCCCTAGCGGTAAAAGCGTGGATGCGAGCGTGGGTTTGCCGGATTGGCTTCAGGGAGTCCTAACTACCAAGGCCGCAGGCCCGAAGTAGGCGGGGCGGGTCGCCCACCTTTGCGTTTTGTGTGTGCAAAGATGGGGTCAGATGCGCCTCCTCAAATCGTCCCAGAACATCAAACTGCGGGCTAATATCCAAAGGGTTAAACGCAGTGGTCCCCACCTTTCGAAAATCGCGAAAGGTTGGCCGACCCTCATTTGTTAATGAGGAAAGGAAAACAAAAGGTGGGCCAACCCCTGTAACACGGCGGGGCTTGGAACCGCGGCGCGGCCGATACCATTAACCTCTACACTGCGCGACTGATCGGGCGGAATCGGCCGATGCGGATATTGAGATGACCAGGCGCAAAGCATTTCCGGCCATTCTACGACTACGGGACCGTAGCTACAGAAAACCGATTGAGTAAGTGCAGTGGAAGGCCCTTAGGGCTTTGCGGACAGCGGCTGCCAGAGCTCAATCTTATTCCCATCCAGGTCATAGATCCAGGCAAAGCGACCGTAGGATTCATTCATTCGTTTGGCGTCAATCTTTACTCCCTCTTGTTTTAAGCGGTCGAGCAAAGCATCCAGATCGTCCACGATGTAGTTGACCATGAACGGTGCGGGGCTGGGATCGAAATAGTCAGTGGAGGCGGGAAAAACAGTCCAAACTGTAACGTGTTCCTTTTGCGGGTCGTCGTGTTCGCGCCACGGAAGCATCACGCCTTGGCCTTTGTCAGCGAGTCCAAGATGCTTCGAATACCATTCGCGCATCTGATCACGATTAGCGGATTTGAAGAAGACACCGCCGATTCCAAGGATGCGCCCGCGCTGCTCCATTTTGACAGGCGGCTTCGACTTTTCAGGTTGCGGAGATTGCACTTCCTGTCCTCCTATTGAGCAGGCCGAGATGAGCAACAGCGAGCCGAGCGCAATTGTGCTCCAGGGTATTCCTTGCATCTGCGGATTATACACAAGTTTCGATTCGAATGGTCTCGTTGATGCACTTTGCCGGATATCCAGGCAGGACACATCACGAGATGCAGTGTTTTTTCTACTACCAAAGGGAGGCCTGCGGGATACCACATTCGAGTGGTGACGGGCGGGTATCCCACTCAAGCCCGGTCTTGGCTTGAGTGGGGCAGTTCCCGTTTCTTTCCTTCCACCATTACGCGTCGCAATATCCGGTTGATCCGCGTCTGGTAGCCCGGCCCTTTGGACTTGAACCAGTCCACCACTTCGCAATCCACGCGCAATGAGATCCTCTGCTTCCGCGGACGATTCCAGCGTGGCTCCGCTTCCGTCTCCCCACCCGCTAGCCAAAAGAGATCATCCTCAATCGACCCATGCAGCCGGGCAATTTTCAGCCGCCGTGACTGCGGTATCCGCCGCTTTGTTTTCTTGACCTTAGCTGTCATGACGCTATTGTATGCCCGCTCATGTCATGACGCTATGTTCCTGCAGGAACATTCAGGCCACCCGTCGTATATTATTGCCCGAACGATCTATGCAATCCTCAAGCGAGACCTCGGTGGGTTCGTCAGGCACTGACCGTGTGCTCGTCATCATGGCGAAAGCACCCAGGCCGGGCACGGTCAAGACGCGCCTCGCTCCCAGCCTTTCTCCCGCAGCTGTCACTGATTTCTATTGCTGTCTTCTGGACGACACGCTGGCGCTGGCGCGGTCACTGCGCAATGTGGAAGTTGCCATCATGTGCCCGGAATCAGACGTACACGAGCTGACACAGTTGGCAGGCGGTCAAGCGAGCGTTGTCGCCCAGAAAGGCGAAGGCCTTGCCGCCGGCCTCACTTCGGTGTTCGCGCACTTCGCCAAAGAACACCGGCGACGCATCATTGCCTTCAACAGCGACAGCCCACACCTGCCACGTTCTGTTCTCGAAGACGCGTTCGAAACGCTCGCCGCACATGACGTGGTCGTGGGACCAACGCACGACGGAGGCTACTATCTCGTCGGGGCAAAGGCTTCCCATCCTACGCTTTTCGCAAGCGACGGATTGGGCACCAGCAGCGCGCTGGAGAGACTCCTGGCGCGCACACAAGCTCTTGGGTTATCCGTAGGCTTCGCAGATCGTTTTTATGACATCGACGTCGCCGACGACTTGAGTCGACTCGCAGAGGAGTTGCGTCTGGCTCCGGCAAGGGCGCCGCGCACGGCGGCGTGGCTTAAAGAGTGGGGACATGCGGTCGCACAGTTACGGACGGGCACGGGAGAACTGTGAAGATCACCCCCGCGCGGAGAGTGTACACACTCGGCGTCATCTTGTGCGTGGCGCTAACCATCTGCTCACGCTACTTCGGCGACCGAGGCGGGCCATACTTCATGGCCTCTTTGACGCTTGCGGGCATCGCGTACCTCTTGGCGATCCGTGAGTTTTTCGCCACGCCAACATTTTCCCGGCGCGTTGTCGTCATTGGGCTCGTCCTGGCTGCTGTGTGGCACGTTGAATTTCTTCGCCTGCCCGCGGGCGCCGATGACGATATCCATCGCTATGTTTGGGACGGCCGCCTGCAGCGGCTCGGCTACAACCCCTATCTTGTCGTTCCCAGCGATCCTGCCGTGAACGGGCTGCATACGCCGGAAACCCGCAACTTGAACAACCCGGATCTGCCGAGCCCATATCCAGCAGGAGCGCAGCTTTTTTTCCGCGCGGTAACCGCGATTCAAGAGTCCGCCTTCGCGCTGAAAGTAGCGTTTGTGGTTTGCGAGCTCGCCATCGTGTTTGTGCTTCTCGACGTTCTACGACTTAGTAAAAGACCAGCCCATCTGGTTCTGGCGTTCGCCTGGAACCCGTTGTTGGCCGTTGAGGTGGCGGGAAGCGGTCACATCGACATCGTTGGCGCGCTCTTGCTCTTGGTGTCTTTCGCGGCACTCGTGCGCCGATGGCGTGCGACTGCGGCCGTCGCTCTTGGACTGGCTATAGCAGTGAAGTTTCTGCCGGTCGTACTTTTGCCCCTCTACTGGAAACGGGTTCGCATTCGCGATGCGGCGCTGGCGGCGGCCGCGGTCGGACTCCTGTATGTGCCATTCCTGAACCACGGGCGGATTCCCATCGGCTCGCTCGGCACTTACGTGCAGAGTTTCCGCTTCAATGGGCCCATATTTGCGGCACTCGCTCAGGTGGCGCCGCCGCAGTTGCTGGCAGGCCTCGCAGTGCTCGTCGGATTAGTAACTGCAACCTGGCTGAGAAGCAGAGAGCCTGGGGCGTCGCCGGACCAACGAACCTTAACCACCCTTCGACTACGCCAAGGGCAGGCTCCGGGCACAGATTCACACAGAGGAGATGCCACAGTGTTTCCTCTGTGCGACGCTGTGTCCCCTGTGGTTCAAGGTTTTGCATTTGCCTGGCCCATGGCAGCATCTCTTTTGTTCGCGCCCGCCGTTTTCCCATGGTATCTTCTCTGGCTGTTGCCATTTCTGACGTCGGCGTCGACGGTGCCGATCATCATCTGGACTGTGAGCATTATTCCCGTCTACGTCCAATGGCACTTGCGCGCACTTGGGCGTCCGTGGGGGGCGCTTCCAGGCTGGGTCATGCTGCTGGAATACGCGTGCGTGGCCGCGGCCGGTGCAATTATTGTGTTTCGCCGCTTTACACGACCTGCGATCAGGCCCGTAAGCCATTAAAATACAGCGATTTAGATGGAATCTTGACAACTTCACATATCGTGAAGTATTCTTCGTAAGTGGTCATCGTTACGCGAAAGCACCTGAGCGAGGCGATGGAACGCTATCCGGACGCGGCGAGGGAAATCGAAGCGTGGGTGGGTATCGTCGAGGGGGTCCGCTGGCACAATTTTGACGAAGTTCGCGGCATGTTTAAGGATGCGGATAACGTCGAGGGTTACGTGATCTTTGACATCAGACGGAACCGTTACAGGCTTATCACCGTTATCCACTATGCAAAGACGACGAAAGAAATGCAGACCAAAGGACATGTTTACGTCCGATCTTTTTTGACCCATAAGGAATACAACAACCGTAGTAACTGGGATAGGAGGTTTGGGACGAAATGAGCAAAGTTCTCGCGAACCCGGCAGAAATGATCGCGCGCGGCGCTCCCCACGTCATACACAACGACGCGGAACTTGAGGCTTATACGAACGCTCTCTTCCAATTAACGGCGCTCGATAGCCCCTCTCGCTCTGAAAAAGAAGCAATTGAACTTCTAACTTTGCTCGTGGAACGTTACGAGCAAGAGCATTATCCTATTCCTGCGGCTGACCCGGCTTCAGTGGTGCGGTTTCTGATTGAACAGCAGAATCTCACGCAACGCGACCTGATTCCCCAATTTGGTTCGGAGAGTGCGGTTTCGATGTTTCTTTCGGGACATCGGAATCTCACCATTGAACAAGTGCGGAAACTGAGTGCTCGGTTCAAGCTCCCCGCTGATGTTTTCATCCCAAAGAGGGCCGCGGGAGCAAGAGCCTAATACCAAAACAGCTCATGTATTAAAGATTGCGCAGTCTGTTCCTTTCCCACGCCTCTCATCGAAACTGCCGCGTGAGTATGCGAGAACTCAATCACCCGAGGTCTGCTGTATAATTTCGCGGCCGGGGAAGCACCGTGAATGGGTGGCCTGGGTACTGTGCCGACGTGCGACTTGTGTATCCCAAAGCTTTTGCCCGTCATCCAAGACTCTATCTGTTCAATTCACCGAGGAGCGAACGCTATGAGAAATGCCCGCCGATTAACGTCAACGATGATCGGTCTTCTGTTTTGCGCAGTGCTGGTCCTTGCTCCGGCCTCCTGGGCGCAGGCGCCACAGCGCGCGCCAATTCTGGATCAAATCGCCAAGACTTACGGTATCGATTCGTGGGACAAAGTTGAGGCCATCCGCTATACCTGGAATGGGGAAATCACCGGCCTCTTCAAAGCCGCTCACAAGTGGGAGTGGGAGCCCAAGACCGGCAAGGTTACTTTTGAAGGCGCGGGCAAGGACGGCAAGCCGGTCAAGGTTACGTACGACAGTTCGCAACTCAGCAGCCAATCTGACCAGGTGAAGAATGAAGTCGAACGGCCTTTCGTCAACGATAATTATTGGCTCCTGTTCGTCTTCCACGCTTACTGGGACAAGAGCGCGATGGTTACCGATGAAGGTATGAAGAAACTGCCGATGGGCGCCGGTTCGGCCGAACTTGTCTCAGTAAAGTATCCCCCAGAAGCTGGCGGTTACACGCCCGGCGACACCTGGGACCTCTACGTTGGCAAAGACAACCGCGTCGAGTACCTTGTCTTCCACCACGGCGGGACCGTGAAGCCCAGCCTCGTCAACGCGTCGTGGATAGGCTACAAAAAGGCAGGTCCAATTCTGGTCTCAACCGAGCATCGTGGCACCGCCGATGGCAAGCCGTTGCACATCTTCATTACGGATGTGGCGGTCAAGCTGACCGGATCGGATAAGTGGGTGGATGCGAAATAAGGTGAAAGGGCAGTAAGTAGGCTTATTTGAGCAGTTGACTGCGGTTCGTGACGGATCACACTACCTGGCGATCACAACAGTAGTGCACGAACTGCTCAGTTTGGGCAAATCGCGGTTGGCGGCCATGCGGATCGCGAGCCGTGGGCGCTCGCCGCGAATGATCGGACAATAGCAATCAGGCTCCAGCAGCGCGCCTTGCAAGCGCCGCCGTCCGGCACATCCACCGTGGCATGATTCCCGGAACTCGCAAGATTGGCACGCGTCGGGAAGAATGCGTGCTTGCTCGAAGGGCTCGGAGTTCAGAACCTCGAGCCCATTCGAGATCAGATACGATAGTGGCTCCCCCGACCCTGGCCAATAGACGCAGGGTTGTGTCGTGCCTCTTGGTGTCACTCGCACGGTGCTCACGCCACAACCGCCTCGAAGCGGCGGAAGGCCCGCCATCGCTCGAACCAGCGGCTCGCCAATGGCGATTACATCGGTTTCGGCAAACAGGCGCCGGAACCCCTCCCAGTATTCTTCGTAGCTCAGAGCATAAATGTCCGATCGCACGGCTTGGTACACATTTACTCGCAAGGGTGCGTCCAATTTCTTGGCTACTCGCGCCACATCCGCTAAACGCAGGTAGTTCGCTTTCATCATGACCGCGATGACGGTCACTGGCACACCGAGCCTTACGCAACGTTCTGCCTGCTGGTGAATCAGTGTCCAATTGCCGTCTCCGCGCTGTGCATCCTGTTCGGCTTGCGTCGGGTAATCGAGAGAGAACTCAATATCGTGAAAAGCGAGCAATTCGCTATCTTCTAAGACAGCAACACTATGGCCATTGGAAGTGATGGTGAGCTTGACCGGTTTGGTTCGCAGGTAGGCCAGGATTGCCTTGAAGTCTGGATGCATGCCGTTCTCACCGGTGCCGAGATTCACCGAGCGCACAGGCAGGCGTTCCATGACTGCCTTCACTTGATCCAACGAGAGACGATCGGCGCGAGTTGGATCACGGTAGCAGAATGCGCAGGTGAGGTTGCACTCGTTGGTCAGTCCGAGCCCGAGCGAGACACCGGCATCAGGTGTCATCAGGCGAGATCCGGAGGACGAGGACTGGGCTATGACGTTGTTCACGCACCGTCCTCCAACACCGGCTGTGAGCGGCGCGCCAGGCACTGCATGTAACGGGCGACAGCAGCAAACTCTGGCCGGCTGCCCAGCTTATGCTCCAGCTCAAGAATCCTTTCATATTCAGTGCCGCGAGAAACCTGCGGCGGCAGATAATCGGCCAGAACCCGTACGCCCAGCTGGGCGGTTACCGAGAGCGACGATTCGAGCAGCATCGCTCGCAGGCTCTCCGCCGTAAATAGCCGCACCCTTCCTCCGTACAGGGACTCATGTCCCCACTCAGCGGTAAGATTACGCTCGGTCGCGGCCAAGTCACCGTCTTGTATTGCGGCCTTTAACACCTCACCTGCCTGGTTACGCACCACTACCGAGATTATGCTGGATGAATCTCGCAAGGCGCGAGCCGCACTGCGCAAGAAGGCGCACGGGTCGTCAACATATTCCAGAATGTTGTGGCAAAGAATTACATCAAACAACTCAGCGTGGAACAAGCCTGCGAATTGGGTAGCATCGCCGTGTTTCAGTGCAATCCTCTCCGTAACTCCTGCTTCCCGCGCTGCACGCTTTGCGAAATCCAGCATGGGTAAAGACGCATCCAGCAACGTAACGTGAAGACCGAGTCGCGCCAGGCGCACCGCGATGGCGCCGGTACCGCCCCCAAGATCTAAAGCGCGCAAAGACCGGGAGGCCTGCGGCAGAAAGTCCTGCAAGTTGGCAAAGGCGAGATCGAGGCGCAGTCGGCCTTCGGGGGTTTCGAGGTAGGCGGCGTACTTGGCTGCGCCGGTCCGGAAACGTTCGAAGTCATCATCGGAATTGGCGGTCATTTCCATCATGCGCCACTCAGGCGAAGTCGCCCCCGGTCGAATCGCAGGTGAGTACCCGAGCGTATACGAGAGGATTAGGAACGACAAGCGACGAAACAATTTCCAGAGAAAGCGGGAGGTGAAATTAAGACTATTTGACCGCAGAATTCTTCATCCACTCAGTGGATCTGGGAAAACGCTCTCTGGAAATCGTCGGCGGTAGTGCGATAGCAGGGCAACACCGCGTTGAGGTCGGCGGAGCGCAACTCTGCGGGTAGATTTGCATACCCCGCGGCAGGACGGGCTGGGTCAGCTTGAACCTGTATCATCTGCCCCAAGGTTTCGTTGCAAGTCCCGTCTGGTATGGCGACGAGTTTGCGTCGCTGCCGCAAGTTGGTGAAATCGTACTCAGACAGTCTGCGTTGATAAGGAAGAAACTCGTAGACCAGCTTGATGAGTTGTATCTGGTTGCCGCCGAGCCGCCTCTGGGCCACAAAAACTTCGTAGTTGGAAAAATAAGAAGAACCGGGCAAAGCAAACACCAGGCCAATCGAACCGAGAGACAATTCTTCCGCGGGAGGTTTGTTCTGGATAGCGGACGCGGCAGTGGAAGCCACGGCAGGGTCAGAGTCCGTCGGCGTTGCCGGTGGGGCTGTGGCTGAGCTTCCTGCGCCTTCGCCTGATGGAGGAGGGGGTAGAACCTGCGAACCGTCATTCGAGAGCGAACCCATGCGTCCGCTTCCGGCTGTATTGCCCGCCCCTTCAACTGACGGAGGCGGCGGTACAGCTTGCGCACCGCCATTGGATAGTGAACTCAGACCTCTATTGGACAGCGAACTCAGCCCTCCACCTTTGGCAGAATTGCCGCCGCCCTGAACTGAGGGGGCAGGCGGTACGACCTGGGAACTATTGCCGAGGAGCGAGTTCGGACGTCCGCTTCCACCAGAATTGCCAGCGCCCTGAACTGAGGGTGGAGGTGGAACGACTCGCGCGCCGTTGCCCGACAGTGAGCCTAGACGTCCACTTCCCGCAGAGTTGCCCGTACCTTGAATCGAAGGAGCAGGCGGTACAACCTG
Organism: uncultured Acidobacteriota bacterium; assembly: GCA_963759395.1. Classification (GTDB taxonomy): domain Bacteria; phylum Acidobacteriota; class Terriglobia; order Terriglobales; family Acidobacteriaceae; genus CAVWZH01. Next base: position 257,373 of record CAVWZH010000018.1, read on the forward strand.
GGATCCGCCGACGGAGGCTGAACTGATACGGCCGCTTCCAGCGGAACTGCCTGCGCCCAGAACGGTGGGAGGAGGCGGTACAACCTGCGAGCCATTTCCCGACAGGGAGCTTACGCGCGACCTTCCAGCGGGGTTGCCCGCGCCCAGAACCGACGGAGGCGGTGGCACGACCTGGGGGCCCGCACCGGACAACGAGCCCACTCTATCGTTTCCTGCAGGGCTGCCCAAAGCCTGAACTGAGGGCGGCGGCGGCACGACTCGCGAACCTGTGTGCGCCAATCGGCCCATACGACTGGATGCAGCGGGATCGCCCACGCCTTGAACCGATGGGGGAGGCGGCACGACTCGCGAGCCGCCCGCATTGAGCCCAGCCCCAGTTCGTCGTTCCGAAGCCGCGCCAAGATCGGGGACGGGAGGAACCACAGAGGGTTGGGGCAGTGCGAGGCGGCGGCCTGTCGCTTGGTCAACTTGGGGTGGTGGGGCCACCACTGCGGAGGAGCCGGCAAGCGCGCTGTGTCGGAGATTCGTGGTGGCCGAAAATGGCACCATAGGCGTAACCGACTGGGAGCCCAGAAAATTCGGAAGCCTGGCCGTCGCCTGCTTTATATCAGGCGGTGTGACCAGACTCGGCTTTCGTTGCGGCGTAACTGGGATTGCGGGTTGGTGAGCCTGGGCACGTTTTCCCTGGCTTTGCTTCCGAACCGCCGACGTCCTGGATCCCGCCGTCGAAAATGACTTAGGCGGGTAGTAGGTAATCGACTTGTGGAATGCCTCCCTCTCGGGAAACTGTTTCAGCGGTACCCACACTCTGGATTGCGCCCACACGACTAAAACGACCAGCAGCAAATGCCAGAGCATGGATTCCAGAAACGACGCCCAGGGAGGGCTGGAGGGAACGAAGACGTCATCCCAGAAACGTCCAGGCTTTGATGTCGTAACCACACGTGGAACCGGCCGAAACGAAATCAGATCGGCCAAGTTGCGGAAGAACACGCGGCGAGCGGGTTCCAGTTCGACCAGGAGCCTAAGACGAGGAGCCTGCGCCGAGCGCTGAACTTTCTCGTTTGAAGTCAAAACCCCGGAGGCTTGGTCCATGGATGCACGCTGGAGGGGGAGAAAACTTACCCGATTATAGCGCCATTTCTTCAACGACCGGCGAGTACCAGGGTTACCAGAGGACAAAGCCCTGCTTGAGTTGCCAGGTTACAGAGTACACGGCGGCGTATTTCACTCGGATGTATCGCTGGGTTTGCGGAGTTCCGAGAGCAATGTGACAATAGCTTCATGCACAGATTTCTCACCGCAGCAACGACTGGACTCTTAATTGGCCTGCTATGGCCGGGCAACGTCAGGGCACAGCAGACCCCGGAGGCGAAGCCTCCGGCAACGACGACCAAGACGCAGCCTGCTCCGGTGAAAACCGGCCAAACAACCGCTGCCAAGAAAAGCACAAGTCCGCTGGTTCTCAAAACGCAGAAGGACAAATTCAGCTATGCCCTGGGGATGAATCTTGGGGCGAATCTGCATAAGCAGTCCGTGCCCGTTGATCCGGCCATCGTGGCGCGAGGGCTGCGGGATGCCGTGGCCGGAGGCAAGACACTTCTAACAGAGGATGAAGCGCGCGCTGTCATGATGGAAGTACAGACCGATGTTCGCAAGAAACAGCAGGAGGAGATGCAAGCAGCGGGGCAGGCCAACCAAAAGGAGGGCGACGCGTTTCTGGCTGCCAACAAGAGCAAAGAAGGCGTGGTCGCGTTGCCGAGTGGTCTACAGTACAAGATTTTGAAGCAAGGCACTGGCCCCATGCCAACCGCGGCGGACACCGTGGTCTGCAACTACAGTGGCACGCTGATCAATGGTAAAGAGTTTGACAGTTCGTATAAGCGGGGCGAGCCGGCGACCTTCCCGGTAAGTGGCGTTATTAAAGGTTGGACAGAAGCGCTTCAACTCATGCCGGTGGGCTCCAAATGGCAACTCTTTATTCCATCAACTCTGGCTTACGGTGACCGAGGTGCGGGCCCGGACATTGGACCTGGAGCCACGCTAATATTTGAGGTGGAATTACTCTCAATTCAGGAAAAAGGACAGACCAAGCAGCAATAGTCGAAGCAGAGATCGGTAGAGCGCGTGGACTCTCCTTGGGGGCTGCTGGATCATTCAGCCCGTTGGAATTGTCGAGCCACGGATTCCGGCAACTTTTCTTCCAGCCTCGCGGCCAGCCAGTCCTGCAGCGCAGACTGCTGGCCTGGGCTGGGAAGCAGAAATCTCAGCCCGGCGCGGCCTTTTTGGTCATACCAGCAAACTTCGGCCCCGAGCTTGAGCGAATCGTGCTGGCCTGGCAAAGCAAATTGCACTTTCACTTCCGCCCCAGGTTGCAAGGGGGACACACTGTTCACAGCCACGCCCCCTTCGCTGAGGTTTGCCAGTTCGCAATTCATTCCCTTCCCATCTCCATCTTCGACAATGGCAGGCACCGCCAGAGGATAGCGGAAGTATCGGCGATGCTCACGAATAATCAGTCCAAACGCCGCTTTGAATGTCCGCTCGATCAGATCAGGGGTAAGGGGTCTCTCGATCACAAACCCGGGGCGCGATTGCAACCCTGCCAGCTGCATTCCGGAGCCCGTGACCGCAAAGGTCACAGAATGCTGATTTGAAGGAGAGATCAGAATGCGTTCGAACACTTCGCTGGCCTGTGCCCCGATCGCAAGGTCTAGGATGACAGCTTCAAACTTTTGACGGTTGAGCAGGCGGATCGCGGCACCAGCCTCAAGGCAAACTTCGACGGCAATTGCGAATTGGCGCATTCCATTTGTGAGCTGTCGCACCGTGGCTGGATCGCCGGAGATCAGTAACGCCCGACCCGTGGCCACCCCAGCTGCGGGAGAACTCATGTTGGCTCGACCCCGGCCCTTGGCGATGCTTTCTGTGCGGGCCCTGTTAACTACGAGGCCATTGTCGCTCAAACGCGAAATCGCGGAAGGTTTCTCGCGGTTAGTCGGAAAACCGACCAACGGTCATGGTTGAGGAAGAGAAAAAGCGATTCGATGCCAGCCCGAGAATTGACCTGCAGGGTACAATCGTTACCCGGAATTGGCTTCCCAATTTTCCGCCCGGGCTTTTGGGAATGCGCAACAATCAGCTTAAGACTGAGCAGGAATCACTTTTGCCTGAAGAGAAATTCACGCCACGTCTTTCGTCAGTTGATCCTCGATCGGTTTCGCAAGCCAGACTCGTCGGCGCGTTGCCCAATCAAGGCACGATGATAGGTCGGGCGAGGGCAGCGATTCTCGATCCTCTTCCCAACGATCTGACCCGGATGATTTATCTGGCCTCCCTTCGGGATTGCAACAGCGGTCTTTATCTTCACCCTGATCTCTCATCGACACTGGGGATTGATGAGGCGGACCGCGTGCTCCGCGCTTGCCATGAAGAAGTTTTCCGCCGATTGGTGGTCACTCCTTTATCGGCCTATGTGCTTCAACTCGAGGAGTACATCCAATACACGAGAACCGAGCAAAGCACCGTGCTCAACACTTGGAGGTCTTTGCAAGCCTATCGCGCGACTGTCCCAGTGGGCGCTCTTCCTATTTCGGCGGAGTTTTTTTCCCTTAACGTCGACGTGGCGCTTACGGTTTTGCGGGATCGGGATGGCTCAGCGAGTTAACTTCTTGGCAACAGAAACCGGCCATTAGCAGCCATCAGACACCTTCGCCTTAATACGCCGCTCGCCGCAAGCCAGGTGTTTGAAACGGGAGCCAGGCGTTCACGACTCTTCCGATAATCGTAGCTTCAACCGGTATCTTAAGCCGCCGCACTGGGTGCGGGGAAAGTGGATGAGGCACTAACATGAGTTCTCTACCATCAATCTGACACCAGCAACAGGTGTGGCCCTTGGTATGCCAAACCAGATACAGAGGGCGGTCGCGCATTGAGCGCCAGGCGAAAATCTGAACCGTTATCTGCGTGGTGTCGATTTCAACCAGCGATCCTGAAGGCAGCAGGTCGCCCATTGTGTCGTCTTTTGAGCCAATAACCGCATAGCGATAACGCCTGGTGTCGAGCCGTTTTGGCACTGAACCCGGCAATACGCCCGCATCCTGCGGCGATATCCTCAGTAGAGTTGTCTCTTGGAAGGCGAATTGGGCGTCAAAGTTGAGTTGAAACCGGAAGGCCCCTTCCTGGGGTACAGCAGGCGAGAGGGCAACAGGGTTCGGTCCCCGAATACCCAAGCTGGTCGCTTCTTCAGAATCAATGCCGAATGGCGACAGTAGTTTGTCCAGCGGCACACCCAGACACACCGCCAGGCTGAACAGCTTGTAAATGCTGGGAACCGACCCCGCCTCAATGTCGGCCAACGTGGAGTGGGATACGTAGAAGTCCGCGTTTCCCTTGGAGTCTGCAATAGTCCGGCTGGTTCGCTCAATATCACTGGGCTTTACCAGCCGCTCTTCTCTCAACTCGCGGATGCATTTTCCCGTGTCGATGCGCCTGGCAGGGGTATTCTCCGGAGAGTTGATCGCCCTCAGATTCTTCCCGGTATCGCCCAATGGGTGAGCCACAGTGCGGGGTACAGACTCCTTGCACAGAAAGTTTCTCTACCACGGCACTTAACGACTAAACAGACCATTCACTTCTCACAAATTCCACAACTCGCGGCCCAGTGACTCAGCAAACCCCGATTTAGCTCTGGATGCGGGCCTCGCGATACACGCAGTCCTGGACGCGAACGAGGTGGTTTAGCAACGCATTATACCGAATCTCCCACGCCGGCACCGAGACTGATAAGGCCGGAAAAAGCCACTTTATCCACAGGCAAACTCTCATCAATGCAAGGTTCATACGCAGCCGAACAGCCGCGGCGCTCATGGCTTCGGCTTCCTGGGATAGACCCGGGCTGGCAGCCCTTGCCAGTTCTCCCAACCTGGTTAACATGGCTGCGTTCTCGCCGATCAAGACTACGGCGCGTAATGCCAGACTGACCCGCCTCCTAAGGAAGGAGCGACACTGGAGCCTGGAGAGTGACCGTTGAAGATAACGCTCTTCAGCCGGATCGATCAGCGTGCGAAACACTTCGATGTCGATGTCGTTTTTGCGCGATTCCCAGTCTTCGAGGCTGCGGATCTCCGCCGCCGGGCCGCGAAGAAGCGCCCAGGTTAAAGCCAGCGAAACAGCGGCGACAATTAGGACCAATAACGTCGATACCATTGATCAATGTACCCCGTCACGGTGTTGTTCCAAGTTTGCAAATCGACCTCCGGCAGTTGGTTCACCGGACTCCGCCGCCACGATTTGAGAAAATAATAGGCCCAAATGAAGGCGGCGAGATTATATGCCGCAGGCCGCAGCAACACAAATGCTGAGTCGGGAACAAAGTGCAGGTGCCCTCGAAATTCAAGCAACGCCAGGTCCAAAGCGGAGTACACTCCAAATCCCGCCGCAATTCCGACCAGGTGGTGATGCCAGGTCAAGCCCAAACGCGACATTAGCGAAAGTACCACAATTAACATGCAGACTTGCAGAAACCTGGCGGCACGTTCGAGCATGATAATCGACTCGAAAACCTTCTCTGCTCCGCTGGTGAGAACGAGTACGAAAAGAGCTGATATGGCGACGGTCGCAGCGATGATCCAGAGCGCCTTCAGAAGAAATCGCAAGAAGGGATAAGGCTGAACCAATTGTCGAGCGACTTCGAGAATCACTCCCAACCCCAAAAGAACGGCTAACGCTTCGCCTATCCAGTAGACCCAAGCATACCCAGGGCTGGGATATTTCAGGAATAGCAGAACCACATCGCGGGCAGGGACTAAAAGGGTGTAGCTAAAGAAAACCGGGAACGTACGGAGCAGTCCGCGATGCACCATTGCCATGGCAATGGCGCACTGAAGCACAAGCGGAACAAGCCACAGAATTCGAGTGGTCAGATGGAACACGTTCGTGAGGCCGGTACTGGCTGCAGATTACGCGCAACCAGTCCGGCCCACAAGGGTTATGCGGAACTCACTCGATTCCGGCGGGGAGACGACTATTTTCCGCAGTCGGATGGATAGCACATCGCGGGCGGCGCTCCGCCGTCGGCGAAAGACGCGGTTGAAGCGGCACCCACCAGTAACAGGGCAGCGATCAGTAAACGAACGATATTTTTCATTGAGTGTCTCCTTCGCAGTGGACCTACAGGCACGCGGAGCCACTTTAGGTGGGTTGGAACGAAATTGCGGAAGTGTTCGAAAAGCGAACGGTCGCGCCAGACAAAACAATTTGCCCGTTCTTTCGCAGTGAGGAAAATCGCCCGAGCCGCAGGGGTGCCTCTGACCAAACCCTTAGCCCGCCGTGAAATTGCGTCGGTAAACCGACGAAAACTACGCTGTCCGCTTGGCGGGCGTCCTCGAACGTTAATATCTCGACCGAATCGCACGCTGAAAACACGCCATTTCAAGATGTCGCTTTCAGGAGTTCTGCGAGGGCGATCACGATCCGGCGCCAGACTTTACCTCTGAAAGCGAAAGCCAGTTTCGGGTTCCGAAGACTAGGCGATGGAACCCGACTCATAACTACTGCGCGATCATCGCTATCTCTATCGGAACGGAGCCTTACTAGTATCAAAGGATGGGTGCATTGGCGGCAGCACAGGGGCAGTTCCCCGCGCCATCTTCCCTGGCCGGGGTCGGCGAGGGTGCAGCCCGCGAATTTGCGCGGTCGAGCTCCGCACAACGAATCAGGGGTGTTATACGGGAAGCGGGACTTACGGTGGCCCGGCTCTCAGCGATTACCCGCCGGTCCTTCGGGCCAAACTCTGCCTGCTTTATTCCTCCCACATTTCTGTCCAAGTTGAACCGCGGGATTTCGCCGCATATTTGTCAATTGACCGCGCTGAGCTGGGTAACCCATCAGAGTCTGACGGATTGCATGAGCCTCTGCGGTTTTGACCTGCAATTGATTTTCCCCGCACAGCTCCAGCTTCATACTGAACGTACTGTTCTGGTCACGCCTGGTGTCGCCGATTGTGCGTCTGCATTTTCCCCGTTCTCGTCCGGTTGGCGATTCTCCGGCGCGAGCTCACGCTATCTCTTCGCGAGAATTGGCCAAAGCGATGCTGCCGTGTGTCCGAAACTTGTTTCCGGCAGCGTCGTACGGCTGGACCGCCACCCGGCGCAGTTCTTCCATCGAAACGCTGATTCTACAAATGGAGGGTTCTGGCTAGTCGAGCACAACGGCGGGCTGACATGCTGCCAGGTGAAACGCGTAGGCCATGACCATGTCCTCCTGCTGCCCCATCGTCCACCTTTTTCGGCTTGGCCACTGCGACTGGAATCGGAGGCTCGAATTTTGGGCATGGTCGGCACGGAAGAGCCCCTTCAAAAGACAGCGAGTCCACGGCCATTTGACCGCGACGAGAAATTTCGGGCGTTTCTGCCCAAGGCCGACTGCGCGCCCAGCTTGGGCATTTCAAGACTGCTTCGGACCTCGAGGCGACGCGCGGGCTTGACTCTCCGTGCCGCTCACGCCATGACGATTGCAGTAGCACAACTCCTCGGCAACCCAGAACACCACATTGCGCTCGGCCTGCTTTCGGATTACGAAGCCTCGGACAAATTGCCGCGTCACATTGCCAAGATCATGACTCTGTGCATTGTTTACGGCATTGATTTCTGGGAGCTGCTCAGGACCGAGGGAATTGCCGAGAGCGTGCACTCCAGATCCTTCCTTCCAAACCGTCCCGAGCACCAAAGATTAGGGAGCGGTAGAGAAAGTTTGAGCTTGATCGAACCAGCCACACTCCCCAGAGACAATTGAGCAACTCGGGCAATAAATATCCCTTATCCTGCCCATAAATTTAAACGCCTGCCAAGATGTTCCCGTATGCGAAAAAATAAGGGCGGGATCGCGGCCCGTGCTGTGATTTGAGCCAGCAGCGGCCATGATTCAGCCAATCATCGAACTCATGTCCTTTCCGCAAATCCCGAGCCCGAGCACCGATTCCAGGTTAATTCCTGGCGGAAGTTCGTCCTTATACGCGATGTATGAAAGGGAGTCGGAAAAGATTCGCAACCGTTTCCAAGAGTCGAAACGAGGCGCCGAAGTTATCCGGGAGCGTGCCGATCTGGTGGATAAGATCCTGACTCAGCTCTGGAAGAGCGAAATCAACGAAATAAGGGGCAACGCGCGCTTGTGTGCGGTGGCGATCGGAGGATACGGTCGGAGGGCGCTCTTTCCTTGTTCCGATGTTGATTTGCTCTTCCTCTCCGAAGGGACCCTTAGCGAAGCTTTGCAGAAACAGGCCATCCCGAAGTTTTGCCGGGCGTTGTGGGACTTAAAATTGCGCGTAAGTCCAACCGTCCGCACTTTAGCCGGCTGTGGCAAGCTCGACCGAGAAAATCTGGAATTCAATGTTTCTCTTCTCGAAAGCCGCCTGATATGCGGAGATCGAGAATTGTTTGAGTCGCTACACGGGCGAGTTCTTCCCAAGATGGTGGCGTCAGAAGCTCCCGAGCTAAGGCAACGACTCATCGAGCTCACCGCGGAGCGCCACAAGAAATATGGCAATACGATTTTTCACCTGGAACCCAACATCAAAGAGTGTCCAGGAGGCCTGCGCGATTACAACATTGCATGCTGGCTAGGACTGCTAAGCGCCCTCGAGAGGACCGGCAGATGGCCTGCTCCGGAAGAGTTATTGCCGGAAGCGTTTCGTAGTGATGGTTTCGCGGCCGTGGATTTTCTCACGGATGTCCGTTGTTTTTTGCATTACCGGCAAGGCCGTGATCTCAATATCTTGAGCTACGAACTACAAGCCGAGGCTGCATTGAGCGGCATAGGTATGCGGGGACCGTCAGCTTCTACGCCGGCAGAATGGATGCGCGCCTATTTCCGCTGTGTGCGCACCATTTACCGGCTGGAAACGCTTTTCGAAGAAGAGCGTCCGACTCGTTCCGGACTTTCCAGATTGTTTGAAGCACGTAACTCGCGTCTGTCGAATGCGGATTTTTCGGTAGTTGAAGACCGTGTCTTTCTGCGCCAGTTGTCGTCCGTCAAGGACCCTTCCATTCTGCTTGCTTTGTTCGAATTTGTGGCGCGCCACGGCCTGAGATTAAGTGCTGAAACGGAACGATGCGTTGAGGGAGCGCTGCCGGGGATTTCTGCGTGGGCTTGGCAAATCAGGGATTTGTGGCGCCAGTTCCGCAGCATCCTGGTCTCGCCTCATGCTGCCACTGCGCTGCGGGCCATGCATCGCCTGGGAGTGCTAGTCGCACTCTTTCCGGAGTTCCATGCGATCGATGCTTTGGTAGTTCGCGACTACTATCACCGCTACACCGTAGATGAACACTCCTTGGTTGCAATTGAACATGTGCACGCACTGCGCTCCGCCGAGGATGGGCTGGAACGACAGTTTCGCGATGTCTTCGAGGGCGTCGAACGGCCCGAGTTGTTGTTTCTGGCGCTTCTCTTTCATGATGTCGGGAAAGGGGCGGATGGAGACCACGTGAAAGCCAGCGTGGCCGCTATTGAGGGAATTCTGCAACGCCTGCAACTCGAGCCTGCGGACGCGGAAACCGTAATTTTCCTGGTCGCAAATCATTTGCGCATGTCCGCGACCGTCATGCGCCGGGACATTTTTGATCCTCGGGTAGTGCGCGAGTTCAGCGAATCTGTCAAAGGCGCAGAGCCTCTGAAGATGCTCACGCTGCTGACGTATGCGGACATCAAGTCGGTCAATCCGGAAGCGTTGACCCCATGGAAAGCTGAGATGCTATGGCAGCTTTACGCTGCCGCATCCAACGACCTGAACCGGACGGTGGACGATCAGCGCGTGAGTACTGAGCAGGCTAATTCCGGGCCTGCCGCGCAATTGGTGGCGGCGGCAGAGGGTACGGTCGACCCGAGGCGCCTCAAAGCGTTCCTGGAGGGTTTTCCTAAGCGCTATCTTGCTACCCACTCGGCACAAGAGATCGTGGCACACTGCCGGATGTACGGGGAATTGAATGATCAGGACCCACAGATCGAAATCGTCCCGCGTAACGGGTATTACGATGTGGTCCTGCTCACGCTCGATAGTCCTTTTCTTTTTGCCGGCGTTGCGGGCACGCTTTCTTCCTGGGGTATGAACATCCTTAAGGCTGACGCATATTCGAACAAAGCTGGCATCGTGCTCGATACCTTTCGGATCTCTGATCGGTTCCACACTCTTGAACTTAATCCGACGGAGGTTGGGCGACTGAAGAGCGAACTGGCTGCTGCTGTTTCCGGGGAAATGGACGTGGCCGATCGGATGCGGCAAAAGTTCAAGCCAGCCGAGAAGATCCCCAAGGTGAAGATTGAGCCCCGGCTTTATATGGACAATTGTTCCTCTACGCACAGCACGCTGCTTGAAGTTACCGCGCAAGACCGTCCCGGTCTGCTTTATGACATCGGAACATGTCTCTCCGAATTCGGCTGCAACATTGAAGCGGGAATTATTGACACTCAGGGCCAGACCGCTATCGACGTTTTCTATCTCACTTGTGCTGGCAACAAGCTGGACGTGGCCCACCAGCAACAACTGCGTGCTGAACTCCTGCCATTGCTCTGAGAAGTTGAGCTTTTGCGATGAAATTCCACAGGGATTCTAGGAATAGTTCTTAGCGATCCACTCACGATAACTGCCGTCGGTCACTCCTCTGATCCAATCTTCATTGTCCAAATACCACTGGACTGTCTTGCGAATTCCAGTCTCGAAGGTTTCTCGCGGCCGCCAGCCCAGTTCTTGTTCGATCTTGCGGGCGTCCATGGCATAGCGCCGGTCGTGGCCCGGGCGATCTTTGACAAAGGTGATGAGCTGGCGATGTGGGACCACCGGATCGGCCCCGCATAACTCGTCCAGTATGGCGCAGATGGTTTCTACGATCTCCAGATTCTTTTTCTCGTTCCAACCGCCGATATTATAGGTTTGGCCAGCCCTGCCGCGAGTCAGGACCGTGGTCACCGCGTCGCAATGGTCGACTACAAACACCCAGTCGCGCACGTTCTGACCGTCGCCATAAACTGGAAGCGGCGTGCCGGCGCGGGCGTTCAGAATCATCAGCGGGATCAATTTCTCGGGAAACTGGAACGGGCCGTAATTGTTTGAGCAATTCGTGGTGAGGGTGGGCAAACCATACGTGTGATGGTACGCCCGCACCAAGTGGTCAGAAGCGGCCTTGGAGGCAGAGTACGGACTGTTCGGTGCGTACACGGATGTTTCCCGAAAGGGAGGGTCATCCAAGCCCAGAGAACCGTACACTTCGTCGGTGGAAACGTGAAGAAAGCGGAATTGCCCCCGGTCGGGCTGGGGCAAGTTTGTCCAATAAGCCCTTACTTCTTCCAAAAGGCTGAAGGTTCCGTTGACGTTGGTGCGGATAAAATCGTCGGGCCCGTGAATGGAGCGGTCCACGTGGCTTTCCGCGGCGAAATGTACGATGGCTCGAGGTCGCCGCAATTGCAAAAGATTGCAGACCAGTTCCCGGTCGCAAATGTCCCCCTGTACGAAGCTGTATCGCGGATCGGAGGCCACCGGCAGGAGATTGCGCAAATTGCCCGCGTAAGTCAGCTTATCGAGATTCAGTAGCGGGCTGCTTTCCCGCTTCATCCATTGCAGGATGAAGTTCGAGCCGATGAACCCAGCCCCTCCGGTTACCAGAATTGTGTTTTCCATCCCGTCAACTATGGCGACCCGGAACGTGGGTCACTGATGTTGAAGGGATTGTAAATGAAAAAGCGGGCTGAGTTCGGCAGCTACGCCGCGCGTTCGGCACGGCCGCTGCCGCGCTTCATAGTCAGCTGAGTGGATCCTTGCGGCCTCTTCCCTACCAAATCGAGATAAACGGTTTCCACCTGCTTTGCCACGTCGTCCCACAAATAATGTTCTTTTGCTCTTTCTTGTCCAGTGAGAGCCGCTACTTCACGCAGCTGCCTGTCGGAAATCAACAGCCGCAACATGCGTTCGAGATCGTCAACGTCGCCGCGCTGAAATGTGAAACCGCAGCTTTCAATCGCCTCGCGATTTTCGGGTACATTGCTGGTCAGGACGCACACCCCGGCGCCCATCGCGTCGAGTAACGCCAACGAAAGACCTTCGAGATCGGAAGGAAGGACAAACAACATGGAATTCGTAAGCAGTTCATCCAGTGCATCAGCGCTTACCCAATCGAGCAGACGAACTCGATCACTGGCCCGGCGGCGAAGGCGGTTCACGTATTCATCCGAATGACTCGAGCCACCTGCGAGCACAAGTTTTACCGGTGTGTCGAGCCTCTCGAATGCCTGAATCAGCAAGTCGCAATTCTTTTCCGGTGAAAATCGGCCGAGAAAGAGGATATAGCCGCCCGGCGTCAATCCCCAGGTGGGGAGGTGGTCGCCTGTCACCTTTTTTCTCAACGACGTACCATTGGGCACGTAGACGGTGGATGCGCCATAACGGGCCAGATAGTGTCGCTGCAAAGTCTGAGAAACGACCATGGTTGCATTGGGCAGTCGTACGGAGGCCCTTGCACCGATTCGGAGCACTGCCGAGGCAATGCTTCCCCACTTTTTTCGCTGCCAGTCCAATCCCTGCACGGTCACCACGGTCTTCTTTCCCATCAGCCGCGGAACAAATGAAAAGAGCGCCGGCCCCAGACAATGGTAGTGGACGATATCGCACTCGGAGCATGCCGCATGCACCGTGCTCAGCAGGGTGTGAATCAGTGTTTCCAAATGCTTCGAGCGAATCGTCGGGAGCCTGACGATCCGCATGCCTCTGTGTTCGGGGACAGCCGGCGTGAAATATCTTCGGCAATACACCGTAACGTCGTGGCCCATCTTTGCAAGGCGCGCCCCGACTTCCTCGTAATAGGTTTCAATTCCGCTGTACTTGGAAATAACCCCCCGGCCGCCGATGAAGGAGATGCGCAAAGGCGTTTTGTGTCTGGTTTTCTCATACAGCTGAATCATCTTTAAGTAATGATCGTCGGGCGAGTGATCTCGCAGAACTAATTCCCGACCGGACGCGCCCATCTGCGCAGCAGTTTCCGGCCGCTCGCTGAGAAATAAAATCGCCTTCGAGAGTTGTCCCACGTCCCCCGGCGAAAACAACACTCCGGTCTTTCCGTCTTGAACCAGTTCACGCCTTGACCCCAGGTCCGACGCAACCACTGCACGTTCCCACGCATACGATTCCAGAATGCTCTTGCCCAGAGTCTCGTATGCCCGTGAGGGAAACACAGTGAAGCGGGATGTTGCAATCAGCGAATCGAGCTCTTCCCGTTTTAAACTGCCGGCAAACTCCACGTTCCGCAGGCCTAGTTGCGCTGCCTGGTCTTCCAGCTCCCCGCGTTGTGGTCCCTCCCCGGCGATAATGAGCCGCACTTGAGGCAATCCGGCCACGGCTTGCAGCAGATCATCCACTCCCTTCTCGGGCGACAACCGGCCAAAATAAACAATCGGCGCGTCCGCCGCTGCCTTTGCAGGAGATTGCGGTGGCAACCTTTGAAAATGTGGCAGCACTTCAATCCGTTCTTCCGGGAAGCCGTTTTCCACGAACTTCGCCTTCACAAAACAACTCGGCGCCAGAAGGCGGTCGACGCAATGGCTGTAACTGCCCAGCCATTTGTGAAAGTAAGCCTCGGCTGCCAGCGCTAGCGTTGCACTCCGCGGCCCTTCGTAGCAACCCTCCGTCACTACATGCCAGAATTTGCCTCCGTGGCAACGCTCGCATGTCTGCCCGTGAGCAACCAGGTTGTAGCTGGGGCACAGAAGCTTGAAATCGTTCAGGTGATACACCACCGGCACTTTTTGCGCTTTGAGCTCCCAAAGAATCGAGGGCGACAAATGGTGGTAAATGTTGCGAACGTGGGCCACGTCAGGACGGAACGCATCGATTACCCGCCGCAATCTTTTTCGGGCATCCCGCGAATAAATCATGTGCGCAGCCTGCTTCAATGCTTTAAGCGGCCCGCGTCCACCAGTCTTGAAATCAACGTGCGGCACAAAGTCTGAATCGTAAGGCGTAGGCTCGCCCCGGACATCGGCCATCGAAAACAGCGCTACCTCGTGCCCATGAGCTCGCATCATATCCATGAGCTCAAACAGATAAACCTCGGTGCCACTAAACGGAAAGTTGTACTTGTTGCAATAAAGGATTCGCATGAGTGCCAGGTTCCGTCGCGTCAGGAATGCGTTCGAGAAACAGGTCTGCCACCGCAGCCAGGTTCTTCTCCCGATCGAAGCTCTCGAGCACACGCTGACGGGCGGCGCGGCGGACTGGATCAAGGGCCAAACGTCGCTGCGAGATTTCCTCGACGCGTGCCACAAAGTCTTTGAGAGAGCCGGCAGAATAGAGGAAACCCGTCTTCCCATCCTCCACCAGCTCTGGAATTCCGGTGATTGTGGGCGCAAGCACCACTTTCTCTCTCGCCATGGCTTCCATCAAAACGAGGGGGATGCCTTCACTGCGGCTGGTGAGGACGACTATATCGGACGAAGCATAAGCGGCTTCGAGTTGTGGGCGCGAGAGATGACCGAGCAGTTCGACGTTGTTTCCGAGGTCCAGGCTTCCGATCAAACGCTCCAGCGCCGGCCGCGCCGGCCCTTCCCCGCCGATGAAACAACGGAAATCAAGACCACGGTCCTTCAATTCTTTGCAGGCCACGACCAAGAACGAGTGGTTTTTGACAGGATGCAATCTGCCCACTGCCAATAACGTTAGGTGATCCGTAGCGGGAGCGGCCCCCGGCAGGCGTGTGGGCGGAACCTCCACACCCATGCGCCGCACGATCACCTTTTGACCTCCGATTTCAGGGTAGTGCTCGAGGATATGGTCTCGGTTAAACTCCGAGATTGTCAGGCAAAAACTGCAATGCTGGAGCTTGATATCGAGATAAGCGCGGTGCACAAGCAGGTCGGAACCATGTAGCGTCATGCTGAACCCGACCCCGAGCAGGCGCGCTGCAACCATTCCGGCCCAGGAGGCAAAGTATCCGTGATGGACATGGATGTGTTGCACGTGGAGTCCCTTTAGGCTCAGCGCGTAATATGCACCCAGCCAAGTGTGAAGCAGCGCCAGCACCCGTCTCGCCAGGGATTCCTTGCCTTGCAGTAGCACGCGCCGTACGAAGGGAATGAGATGCCTGGCCTCGCGCACGCATAGCCATGTCGCTTGAACGCCGAGCCTCATTCGCAACGGCTCAAGATACAGCGTCTCAAACGCCAGTTCTTTCTGTGCAGGTTCGAGCGGATTCGCGCACACACCGCGGGCACTGCATGGGACCACGTTGAATCCGCGCTTCCGCAATTCCAGGATTTCAGCGCAGACATAGGGTTCCATCGGGGACGGAAATCGGTTGGCCAGATATGCGATCGTTCTCATGAGCGCGGTCAGACCGGCACAAACAGAATGGCCAGAAAAGCCACCACCCAGGGCGCAAGTCGTCGATACGAAATAACTGTCCGAGGTGCGAGGCCGGAGTGAAGCGGAAGATACGCCCCGCATGCTAACAACTCAGCCCAGCCATACCCGGTGATGCCCATTCGAGGCAGTAGCATAACCGTGCCCGCGCCAAGCAGCAGAACATGAGCTGTGTAGGAGCGCATCACCAGCCATTGGCGTCCCATGACAAATAGCGCGGATGCTTGCAGGTTATAGACGGAGTTGATAAGCACGCCTGCCGCGACGAAGGGATAGACGGCGAGTGCTGGCATCCACCTTGTTCCCATGAGATGCCTTACCAGGTACGGACCACACAACGCGAACCCGGCCAGCAACGGCCCCAGGCTTATCACCTGAAGATAGAGAGCGTGTTCTAAAGTCTTGCGAAACTGCTCGCGACGATTCTGCAGCCGGGCGAGCGCAGCGATGGCCATTCGTCCTGCGGCCAGGCGGATTGTCCCCAGAGCTTCCGCAATCCGGAGAGCCAGTGCGACGAACGCAACCGCTTCCGTGCCGCAGAATCGCCCGACCAGCAAGGGATTGATCAGGGTTCGCAATTGCCATGTGCGGAGCGATGCCGTCAGGCCAAAACCGTAAGAGAGCATTTCTCGCATTTGCGCGATGTCGAATCGGGGCCAGGGAAGGACCCTTGCTGAAACACATGCCGCCGCCAGAACATACATCTGCCAAACCATCTGTCCTGCGACCGGTGCCCAGACTCCCCGCTTCCACCATGCGAGCGCGGCAGAAACCAGGAAACCCAATATTTGCCCTCCGAGTTCGATAGCAGCGACGCTGCCGAAATTCAGTATTCGTTCCAGCTTTGCCATGAAAACCCCGGTCAATCCGGTCACCGGGACCATCAACAGCAGAGTGAGATATGGCAGAACAAACTCGCGGCTCTTGAACCAACGCACAAGTAGTGGTGTGGCCGCGCCAGCGGCCAGAGCCAAGGCCAGGGCGAGCACTCCAATCAAAGTCGCTGCAACGCCGTAGACATGCTGATCGGGCTCAACTTCTCGACGCACTAGGTATATATCGATTCCCCCACGAGCCACGCTGGAGAGAAACGCAACCATCCCCACCGCCGTCACGAATAATCCGTAGGAATGCGGCCCAATCCAACGGGTCATAATCAGCATGTTGCCCACGCTCACGAGTACTCCCAACCCGTAGCGTGCAGCCAGATAGGCGCCACCCTTAAACGCAGTTCCTTCGAGGGAATCAGCTTGCTGAGGCATGAAATTGCGGCCGGGCTTGGCGATTCTGCGCCGCCAATACTCCCGCCAGGATGAAGAGCAGGCCATTCACGAACTGGTAATTCATCACGACAAAACTCGCGTGCAGCAGGTAAACGCCAAGCATGACTGGCCAAATCGACCGGAATCCCTCGTCCAGTAAAGTGCCCTCGGGCGACGGGGAGTGAGGCTGGTTTTTTCGCCCCAACCGAAAAAGATCAATGATCAGCCAGAGGTAGAGCCCCAGACCCAACAACCCGTACTCCACGACGATCTCCAGGTATGTGTTGTGGAAGTAAAACGATTCCTGACGGAAATCAGTAATGCGGCGAGTCAGCTCGGACTGCATCTCTTCTGCGCCCCAACCGAACAGCGGCTTTTCCAAAAACATGTCCCACCCGGCTTGATAAACCGCCATCCGGAAATCCACTGGACTACGTTCCTGCAGGCGCTCGGTCATGGTGTCGTCCTGAGATCCCATGAACGCCATAGTCACCAGCCCGACTCCGCCGGCCACCGCCAGAACCAGGCAGGTGCGGCGCACTCGAGGAAAACGGGAAAAGACGAGCAGCACCACCGATCCAGAAAACGAGAGCCAAACCGCCCTGGTTTTTGTGGCTAGTGCCGCCAGGGGAACGAGCGCCACCAAAGCGAGGGCAACCATTCCCGGCAACCGCCGCCGCCGAAAAGAATCTAGAGCGACCAGGGCCAGCAGGTTTAGCGATACCCCATTTGCCACAGCTTGCAGAAACGGACCACGCGCCCTGTCAGCATGAATACCCAGGTTTTCATCCAGAATGTAGCGGGGGAAAATCAGCGATTTGAAGTCAAAAAGGAAAAAGACCGCAATCAGAGTCAGATACGCAAGAACCACAATCGTGAAGGCTTCGAACTTGCGCAGTGCGCCGGCGTCGGAGAAAACTGAACCGGCCAATTCAAAGAGAGTGAAAGGCACAAGCCATTTGGCGGCAAATACGCTCCAGGATTCGGCGTCGTAAGGCTGGCGAAGCAGGGAAAATGCGGCCAGGAGGAGCAATCCCAGCATAGGCCACGTGACTGGCCCGGTAAGCTGCAAGGGATCGTGTTGAAGCAGAATTCGCAGCCCGACGACGAACACCAGAAGCAGGAAAGCGATGCGGTCCAGTTCGTAGAACGGAACGTCGGCAGAATGAAAGAGCATTGCGGCCAGCATGAGCAGGAGTAGCCACGCCGGCGCCACGACCAACGCGTGCAATGGGCGAACAGTGCCGAGCACTGCCGCCCGTATCCCGCGCGATTCCCACAGTTGCGACGTAGCCTGCCCGCCTGAATGCACTATTTCCCGCTGCCCTTCCAAACCGCCGTGCCTGTCCTGCCTAGAATGCGCAGGTCGCTCCAGAAGTTCCAGTGCTCGATGTATTGCAGGTCCAACATCAGCCCCCGCTGAAAAGAAGAATCATGGCGGGCGGTCACCTGCCACAGTCCGGTGATTCCCGGCCTCACGTCGAGCCGGCGAAGATACTCGAGCTGGTAATGCTGGCAATCGTCGAGTGGATGCGGCCGTGGCCCTACCATACTCATCTCACCGCGCAAAACGTTCCAAAGCTGCGGAAGTTCATCCAGACTGTAGCGGCGAAGCAGGTGTCCCAATCGGGTAATCCGTGGGTCGTTACTGATTTTGAAAAATGGCCCGCAACGCTCGTTGCGTTCCCGCAAGGCCTCTTTCAGTGTGTCCGCATGCGCAATCATGGTGCGGAACTTAAAGCAGGGGAATGTCCTGCCTTTTCTGCCGGCTCGTGGCGCCCGATAGAAGACCGGACCTGCAGAATCCAGTTTTATCGCCACGGCAATGGCCGCGAGCAGTGGGGCCGTGACCAACAACGAAGCCAACGAAGACAAAACGTCGAAGGCCCGCTTCAACAAAGGACCCAGGACCGGAACTAATTCTTCGTGGACTGTCAGCAGTGGCAAGCGGCCGAAATGTTCCACGTCGCGATATCCGGGCTGGCAAGGTAGCGGCGCCACAGTCCTTATGTCGAGCCGGCAGCGCCGCGCTTCACCCGCTACATGGTGCGCCAGTTCCGGTTGGTCGGGAATAGCCAGGATCACTTCGTCCACAAAATGAGATCGTGCGACCGCGGTGAGATCCTCCGGTCTGCCTCTTATCTCGCTGCCCGCCGCTGCGTTTGCATCCAGGAAGCCAACAAACGTGCGCTCCCCTCCAAAATCCCGAGACAGCGCCGTTGCCAATTCTCGCCCCAGGGCTCCCGCTCCCACGATCAGAACATTCCGTTTTCCTTGGCCTTGGGCCCGGCGCTGTGCCGTTTTCCGCCACTGCCATGTTCTCCAAAACCACAGCGCGCAATAGGCAAGAAGGCTACCCGTGGCCACCGCTGCCGCTATCGCCACGCGGTTTGGGCTCGAAAGCAAAAGGGCGGCACTGGTCAGCAGGAGTGACCAGGCCACCGACTTCGCCAGCCGGTTTCGTGCCTGCCGCGCTTCCCCGCCCATTCCGCCATAGAGTCCTTCGGAGTAGTTCAACAGCGAGACCAGGCCAGCCAGGACGGGAACCAGTCCCCACTTCAGATCGCTTACCGCTGGCCCAGGCGATGGCAGCAGGAAATTCCAAGCGAAGGCCGTCTTAAGTCGGTCGACGAACGCAAAAGCAGTTCCAAAACTCAAAGCCACCAAGAACGTGTCTGTGACCGGATTGCTGGCGGCTGAAAAGCGGCAGTTCGCGATCACCCCCGGAAGGAAGGCGCGCCAGTTCGGGCGGCGGATTCCTTCCTCTCTGCCGCTTCTTCGGTCCGCACTCTCTTCCCTCCAGAACCGTCCGTCCCATGTGACCGATTGCGCCTTTCTTTTTGAAAGCCGACCCTCGCCCGGAAGTGCCGGGGCAACCGACTGCTGGCTGGGCACAGTACGGCGACTTGTGCCTTCGGACCCGAACATCGCTCTGGAGGACATCTCAGACCAGGTCTAACTCGTATCCGGCAATCTCGATTGCGACCGCTCGCTCGATGCATTCGAGAGAAATCACCATGGTATTTTTTCGGCTGTCCTCAAGGATGCCCTCCAAGCCGTCGAGACAGCCGCCGCGAATCCTTACCTTCTGGCCGACCTTCAAAAACGCATGCAACGAACATGGCACCTTCTGGGAAAGCAGTTGCTTCAAGTCCTCGATCTGCTTGCCGGGAATGGCGATCGGCGCCCCGTGGAGATTGACAAAGCTGATTACGCCTTCTGTCCGCAGCACGGCCAGCCGCGAAGCCAGAGATGCCTGCAGACGTACAAACACGTAGCCGGAGAACAACGGGACGGGAACGACCTTCTGACGGTCGCTCCAGCGATGGATTTCAGTCCGCAAGGGAGCAAAAATCTCCACGCTCTTGTTCCGGAGTTGCGCCTCCACTTTTTTCTCGAACCGGTAGCGCGTCTGAAGGGCATACCACGTTCTCTCCAGTGCCAGTGCGGAAAACCGGGTGGGCAATGAAATCATCGGGCGTGAGGATGGGCCGGACAAAGCTCCGCTATTTGAGTCCCAATCGCGTTTCGAGAAAGTGATTCACGCTAAGCCAGTGGAAAACAGCACCGGTTGTGTTCTACAGTCTGTGGTAGATTCCTTCAGGGATCGGAAACTTGCGCCCGCTCAGTACAGCTCCCAGCAACCGGACGTTCGCTTCTTGAAACATCTGTTTGGCCCGTTGCGCTGCCAGCTTCCGCGTGGCATTCGCCTCCAGCACCAGGATGACCCCGTCGCTCAAATGCCCCAGCAACGCAGCCTCGTTGGAGATACCCGCCGGCGGCCCTTGCACAATGGAATAGTCGAATTCCAGCCGCAATTCGCGCAGAGCCGTGGACACCTTGTCCGGCGGCCAGGACATTACCATTCCCTCCAAAACCCCTCAACGGAGCGCACCACAACTTATGGGAAATCTGCTTTGACCATTGTCGGAACGAATGCGATTCGAAGTCCTGTGGCGCTGAAATGCCGGGGTCTTCACGATCTCCATCTTCCTCGCCGATTGTCGCCGCCGCGTTAGCGTTAACTACGCAGACGCTTCCCGGTATTTGTGCCGCCAGCGTCTCTCCCACCAGCATGCAGAGAGCCGAGACATCCCCGTCCTGAACGGCGCTGAAGACCACCTGCCGCGCCGGTTTCGGCCATCCGGGAAAGAATACCTGCCGCACCAGGCCGCGGATTTGTTGGTCGCTATAGCGTTCCGACCAGCACGCAGCTTCTTCGCTATGGCAGGGGATAGCCTCCTCGGCTACCTCGAAGCCAAATATTCTTGCCGGTTGATCGTTCAGCGATGGATGTAAGAAATCTACGTTTGTGCTCATGGGATGGGTTTGTGACGAGTGATTTTCTATCCAGTTCCTTCCGGTAACGAAGCCAGCACCCGAGTGCCCAGGCAGGAGACGACTTCCTCAGGAGTTCGGAACGCAGGATCGAGCGAGTCCGCGGCAAATGCCAGACCCGTACTCACCGTGCCCGCGAGCACTAAACCCACCGCTCCATAGAGCCAGGCTGAATGTGCAGGTAAGGCGGGCACTTGGGGTTCCTCCGCCAAGGTGACGTTCAAAATGCCACCCTGATCCAGCGCGTCCCCGATTCTGGCCTCTTCGCGTTTGTTCACGTACAGAAGGTACTTTTCCTCGGCCGCCTTCAAATCGTGCAGCAATTCATCCTGCTTGATAGCCTCGTTCCCAAAACGCTGGGCCGCCAAAAGGTAACGTGTCTGTAAGGCGGTGTTGGCCGATGCGCGAGCCTCAAGGCCTACCAGCCCGACTTGCGTTCTCATCAGTTCCGCCTGCACCCATTGATGATTCGGGTCCCGGTCAGTTGTCTCCTCGCGCAAAGGCGTCCGATTCTCCGTCGCCAGCGTGGCTTCGGTTTCCGCGATTTGCTGGTTCACCTCTTTCACCAGCCGGTACGAAGGCTCGAACTTGCTCAGTAATTCGGTGCGCTTCAGTTGCAGATCCAGCAGTTGCGATTTCATTTTTTCCATCAGTTGAGGATTGTCAGCGCTGCGCTGGAGCGTCGTGCTTCGCTCAGGGAACGAATCCAACTGCCTCCCCAGCACGCGCAAGCGTTGCGTGGCCTCGCTGATCGCCACCCTCGTCTGCCCCTGGTCTGCCTCAATATCCGCAAGTTTCTGCAGCGTGGTGTCACGCTCGGCGGCCGCCGACACCACACCCTGATCGTGGGTAAAATCCATCAATTGCATCTCGGCATCCAGCAGGCCGCTTCGCGACTGTTGCACTTGCTGCTCAAAGAAGGTGAACTCCCCCGAAGGCCGCCGCACGTGACGATGCCGTTCCAGATAGGCCTGGGCCAGGCAGCGAAGCACGCTCGCCGCCCGCTCCGGATCAGACGAGGCGTACGTCACTTCAATCAGATTCGTCTTCTTCAGCGCCTGAATATCAAGCCTCCGATGCATCCGCTTCACAGCTCGAGCCAGTCGTTCTTCCGCGGTTACTGCCAAGCAGTTGTTCAATCCAGGTTTCGTCACCAGAAAGCCCAGAGTTTTGCACGACCCGGCCGAGAATCTCGTCGTCCTCCAGTAACTGCAGTTCGGAGTTCAATTCTTCTTCCGTCACCTCCAGATGTTCAAAGGGCATCGCCTGGCTCGGCGTGGGGGTGACCAGCGGGTCGAGCCGCCCACGTCGTACCAGCACCCGCATGTGCGCCCGGTAAGGAGGTGCCAGAACCGCATACAGCGCAACCGCCGACAGGGTCACCGCAAACGAAACTGCGGCTAGTTTTTGCTGCCGAAACAGCACCGCCACCAGGTCCCGAAGAGTAGGCGCCGGGTTCCACTGCGGCCTATGCAAAATTGTGAGTTCTTCCGCCATGTCAGAATTGTGTTGGACTTACGTACATGCTCATCGTGGAAACTGGCAAGTACCGGCGTATTTTCGAGATTCGGTTCTGCGGAACGAACAGCATGTCCCCTGCCCTCAGGCGTACGTCTTCTGTGAGATTGCGCGCGTTCAGCATTTTCTTCACATTCAGCAACCTGGTTTGCACCCGTTCGTCTGAAATTCTGCGGAACAGCACCACCTCCGAGTGTTTGGCGGCCTCGGTGAATCCTCCCGCTATCGCCAGGGCCTCGGTCACCGTCGCATCTCCTCGCAATTCGTACTTGCCGGGATGCACCACCTGGCCACTGGCGACGAAATAGGGCTTTTCGAAATCTTTTAGAGTAACCGTAACTTCCGGCTCATGTAACACCCCGCGATAGGCGAGGCAGACTTTCTCCCGCAACTCGCCTAGCGTCATCCCGGCAACGTAAAGGTCGTCGAGCCCCTTGAGAGTTATGAAGCCGTCGGGTTGCACACTGACTGTCTGGTCGAACTCCGGCGAAAATGTGAAGCTAACCTCCAGAACATCACTCTGGTGTAGCCGATACAGCGGGCGGCGTTTCCCCATCTCGTCTGAACTCGATGCACCGCCCGCCGTCCCGGCTTTCGTGGTGGCCGCCGGTTCCGTGCTTGCGCAGGCTACCTTGGACCACGGTTCCTCAGCAGTTCCCACCACCGAAACCCCTGAAATGACGCAAGTCCCAGCCATCACGGCGTAGATCATGAAGCTTAGTTTCCGCGCTGAACTGCTTCGCATCATCAGGGCCCCAAGCTGCTACAAGCGTAAGGTTACGAAGGAACTTAGCCTTCCGAAGCCGCCCCTACAAGACATCGGAGGTATTGTCTACCCCTGTGGGCAGCCGACCCGTCGATAACTCATTGCGAACGCAACCGCGGAGGTCTCCACCAAAGAGGACTGAGCGCCACATCCTCAGAAATCACCCACTGCCAAAAATCTTTCCCAAAATGGAGCGCGGCGCTTCAAATGAGTGATTCCACTCCATAGACGCATCTGCTTCCATCACTGAAAAAAAGTGCCTCCAGAGTTTTCCACATGCCAGGGCAATCCAAATGGTGAGATGTCACAGATATGCCTGGCAGAGATTCTCTAGGCTACGCACAATGATTTTGTCGAGCTGGAACGGAGGAATTCACACCGCCATGAGGAATTATGGAATCAGGAAGCGCCACTTCTTATGCGATCATCGGCGTGCTGGTCGCCGACACCAACCAAATGCAATGTCAACTTCTGGCGAGCGCGCTACGCCGCCGCCCGGAATTCCGGGTCACGTCTTGCGATTTTGACGCGGACAACATCTTGCGTGGCATGGCCTCGTCGCCTATCCAGGTAGCTGTCCTGAACACCGATCATCGTGGCCAGCACGGACCTGACTTGGCCATGGTGCGCCGCTTGCATCTCGCTCATCCCGAGATCTCGAAGATCCTCCTGCTCGCCGACTATGATCGCGAAGTCGTAGTCAACGCCTTCCGTGCCGGCGCCAAGGGTTTGTTCCCGGCTGAACATCCTTTCAAGCTCCTGTGCAAATGCATCCAAAGCGTGCACCACGGGCAGGTCTGGGCCAATAGTGAACAATTGCAATACGTAATCGAAGGATTAGTGGAGCTTCCACCGCTGCGCGTAGTCAGCGCCCGGGGAATAAAACTTCTCACTGTGCGCGAAGAACAAGTCGTCGCTTTGGTGGTTGACGGACTGAGCAATCGCGGCGTCGCCCGCGAACTCAATTTGACGGAAAACACCGTCAAGAAATACATATTCCGCATCTTCGAAAAACTCGGTATCTCGAGCCGGGTTGAATTGGTTCTCTATGCGGTTAGCCGCAGGAGGATCGAGGTGGTATAGGTGGCCGGGCAGCAGACTCGAGACTCTGCCATCAGAACCCGAGACATCGGCGGTATGCAGGTTTGTCGTTAATCCCCAAAACCCCTCCTCTCCTGATCTTGCTTACGCGACCCCTCCCTACTCCCTTTTTGGGTCCTCCCCTCACGTATCATTAGGTTATTCGGGGAGGCACGGATGTGTCGGTTTCGCGGTGGGCTAGTTGAGTCAATCGTTACGGTCGCATTCTTAGTTCTGACTTTCGCACCCGCTACTACCCAAACGCAAGCCAAGGCCACCTCCGCCCTCCTGCCCCCCGGCCAGATCATCGAGAGCGTCCCCTGTCTCGCTGACCCGAGCCAAAGTTACGCCTTGTATCTCCCCTCCAGCTATGCCCCCACGAAGGCCTGGCCGATCATTTACGCCTTCGACCCACTGGCCTACGGCAAGGTTCCCGTAAAGCTCTACAAAGATGCCGCTGAGAAGTATGGCTACATCATTGCCGCATCCAACAATTCCCGAAATTTTCAGGCCGATGCGGTTTCAAGGGGGGCTCAGGCGGTCTGGGAGGATACGCACGCGCGCCTCACACTCGATCCCCGTCGTATTTACATGATGGGGTTTTCCGGCGGCGCCCGCGTCGCCACCACTCTGGCAATCCGTTGCCAACCTTGTGCGGTAGCCGGAGTCATCTCGCATGGCGCCGGCTATCCCGGTTCGTTTCCCGCTTCCGAGAAAGACCGCTTCGCCTACTTTGCGTTCGTTGGAGATAAGGACTTTAACTGGCCGGAAATCACGCAACTCGCGCGCCAAAAGGAAGACTGGGGCGCTCCTTACCGGCTGCGGGTCTTCTCCGGCGAGCACCAGTGGGCCGCGCCTGCCATTTTTGGCGACGCCATGGATTGGATCCAGCTCAAAGCCATGCAGTCCGGCCGCGTGCCCCCAGACTCCGCTTTTATTGATCAGTTATTTGCGAAGACCCAGAAAGAAGCCGAAGACGCGGCGCAGCGGAAAAACACGCTTGGCCAGTTCGGGGCCTACCGTTCATTAGCGTCCGATTTTTCGGGCCTGAAAGATGTGAGCCAATATCAGGCGAAGCTCGCGGCTCTGAAAAATTCGCCGGAAATGACGCTGGCGCTGAAAAAGGAACAGGAGGCGATCGAGCAGCAGCGCTCGATCACCCAGCCAATTTCTTCGCAGATTTCGCAGGTTGCTGAGGCCGACTTCGACGCCCAGCCGGCAATGCGCGCCAATATCGTTGATGGCATGACCGGACTCAAGAACAAGGCAGACCATGCCAAGAACGACGAAACCCGTCTAGTGCTGCTGCGCTCCTTCAACGACCTCTGGGCTCAGGGCATTGAGGCGGGTCAGGCCGAACTGGAAAACAAGCGATTCAGCAAGGCGGAATACTATTTCCAACTCATGAGCAGCATCAGTCCGAATGAAGCCTGGCCGGTACTCCTGATGGCAGAGACCAGCGCAGCTCGTGGCGATAAGAAGCGCGCTTTTAAAGATCTCCGCGAGGCCATCAAGCGCGGCTTGAAAAACCCTGACGCCATCGACAAAGACACCAACCTGGGGACTCTGCGTTCGGAGCCGGAATTCCAGCAGATCATCGCCGAACTCAAAGCCAAGCACGACTCGCAGCCGGCCCAGTGACCATTATGTGCCGTTTCCCTCACCCGCTATAATGCGGTTTCCCATCTGAGGCCGCGTGGATCGGAAGCGTTGGGTTATCGCCGGAGTTGCTCTGCTGGCTCTCGTGGCAGTAATTCGCGTCGTTCTCACTTATTCCGCCACTGCTCAGGCTTTTGACGAGCCAGCCCACGTCGCCGCAGGAATGGAATGGATTCAGCTCGGCACCTACCAACTCGATCCTTTGCACCCGCCCCTTTCCCGCTTCTCGATTGCACTTCCACTTTATCTTTGGGGTGAACGCATCTCCGGGCTTGCGAGCCATCCCGATTTTTGGACGGTGGGCAACGGAATTCTGAACGATGGCGGTCGTTATCTCCGCAACTTAGCATTGGCTCGTTGTGGGGTGCTGCCTTTTCTGCTGATCTCAATGGTTCTCGTTTTCACCTGGGCACGCCGCAATTTTGGCGACCTCGCCGGACTTTGCGCAGCACTTCTTTTCTCGACCCTGCCTACGGTTTTGGCATTTTCCGGTCTCGCTTACACCGACCTTCCAGCCGCCTGTATGCAATTTGCCGCTATATTCAGCTTCGCAAACTGGATGGAGAATCCGTCAAGAAAGTACAGCACGCTGCTGGGAGTTGTGTTTGGACTTGCAGCACTCACCAAGTTCACGACACTTCCCTTTGTCCCGGCCGCGGCTTTGGCGATGCTTTTGTGCAAATGGCTTAGCGAACGCGGCGCCAAAGAGTCGCATGATGTTCCCCTCACTCGATCCTTGGCCCAGCTTGCGATGGCTGCGGCGATCGCCCTGCTCATTGTGTGGGGCGGATACCGGTTCTCGGTTGGTCGAGTTCAGGAGAGCATGAGACTCTCGCCTGCCACAATGCCCTCCTTTGAGCACTTCCCGTCTCCCCTTCCAAGCATCGCGCGGAAGGCAGTGCAGTCGGATGTCCTTGTGCCTGCCCCAGCCCTGCTCCTGGGACTGGCCGAGGCCTGGGTCCTGAACAAGAGCACTCCTGAGGCTTATCTGCTGGGAAAAACCAAAAGTGGTGGCTGGTGGTACTTCTTTTTCGTCGCGGCCGGGGTGAAACTTCCGCTTCCGTTCCTGATCCTCACTTTGTTCGGTCTCGTTGCCTCGGTCCAGTTGGCTCTTCGCCGGGAGTGGAAGCCACTTCTTCCGGCCGTGGCAGCGCTCGCGATTCTGACCGTCACCACCCGCGTGGGTTGTTACTACGGTGTTCGCCACGTTCTCGTCTTGTTCCCATTACTCGCCGTCGTAGCCACAGCCGGCGCTGCATGGCTTTGGCAACGTAAGCACCGCATACGATTCGTGACTCGCGCTCTGCTCGTGGGACTTTTGGTCTGGCAATGTGTCGCTAGTCTGAGAGCACACCCCGACTACATTGCCTACTTCAACCAACTCGCAGGTCACAACCCCGGTCAGGTTCTTGTCGCCGGCTGTGATCTGGACTGCGGCCAGGACCTTCTCAGGCTTTCCCAATGGTCGCGCCAAACAAACATCTCCCACGTAAGCCTTGCGGTATGGAGCAGCGCCGATCTTTCGCGCATGGGTTTGCCCGACTTCGAAGTGCTCCAGCCGTTCCGCCGGTCACAGGATGGGTCGCAGTCAGTCTGCGCTCCCAGATTCTTGGGGACGTGCTTCACGAAACCTATCCTCCGGGTGCGCTTTCCTGGCTGGATAGTCATCAACCGGTGGAACAGGTTGGCAAAACGATTCGCATCTATCACATAACGGAACATTAGCCGGTTCCAGATTTTGCCTTCGGGCAGTACCCGGCTTAATCAGCAGCCTGAACCCGATACTCTTTCGGTTCTCGCGCTTCCTTTCCTGCTTCGGTCCACAGCGCGCGCTGCTAACATTTCCCCAATTCTCCTGTGGCGTCGTCTCCACAAGTTCGCGAGGCTGTAGCGGCACCAGCCGCGAATCTGGTTGTTGTTCCCGAGCGTAAATCCGGACTCGGTAACGCACGGTTTCCTGTTCCCAACTGGTCACTCCGCATTCCTGCCCTCGATGGGGTGCGCGGGATCGCCATTCTGCTGGTGCTGATGCGGCACACCATTTTCGGGATGGAGACCCATTCCAAATGGCTCGCCAGTTTTCTCGCCGCCGGGCAGATCACCTGGAGCGGTGTCGACCTGTTTTTCGTGCTTTCAGGATTTCTGATCGGCGGCATCCTGCTCGACGCCAGAAACTCCTCGAATTATTTCAAGACTTTCTACATTCGCCGGGCTTATCGCATCTTTCCCCTCTACTATGCCTTGACGGCGCTGTTCTTGTTCCGGCACTTGCCATTCCACATTTTTGGGAACCTGCCGTCCCTGCCCATTCCCTGGCTCGCTTACCTCACCCTGACCCAGAATTTCTGGATGGCGCACATCGGCTGGTTTGGCGGCCGCGGCATGCTGGTGACCTGGTCGCTGGCCATCGAAGAACAGTTCTATCTCACAATCCCTCTCGTGATCCGGAAGCTTCGCCCCGAACGCTTGCCGTGGGTGCTGCTGGGCGTGATCGTCGGCGCGCCGCTCTTGAGGGCAGTGATCTACTTCAATCTGTCTAACGGCCCCTTCACCTGCTTCGCTCTGATGCCCTGCCGCGCCGACGCTCTTTGTCTGGGAGTACTCTCCGCCTACCTGGTGCGGAAGCCTGGCTTCTGGAACCTCCTCTGCCGTCGTAGAGATCTTCTCTATGCAGCCGCAGGGATTTTCTCTGCCAGCCTCCTTTTCATGATTTGGCGGCAGTACGACCAGTTCTCCGCACTTATGGTCACTTTCGGCTGGACCTGGGTCGCAATGTTCTATGCCTGCTGGATTCTGGTGGCAGTGTCGCGCAAACAAGGAATCGTGCAGCGCTCTCTGTGCAACCCTGTCCTGACATGGCTGGGCACGCTGGCTTACTGCACCTATCTCATCCACATCCCCCTCAGCGATGCCGGCCGCCGCATCCTCTCCCTGAAGTTCGGCGCAACCCCGGCAACCTGGCTGGTCGGCGGACTGCTGGGAGTGGCCGCGACCCTGCTGATCGCCTCCTTCTCGTGGAAGTATTTCGAGAAACCTTTGCTGCGCCGTGGCCACAGTTACAGTTACTGATCCGCGCCGAAAACTCGTCCGTAAACTTCAGCTGCTTGCTCGCGACAAACGGCTTACTAATACGTTATTCTGATCAGGCATGAGTTGTAGGGAAAACCTCTCAAAAACGCGCTGGCTGGCACTCTGCCTGCTTGCGCTTACCGTGTGGACTCCGAGTATTGCTCACACTGCTGTTGCTCCAGTGGCATCGAGCCCAGAGTACCGCTTGCAGCTTTTCCACACCCACACAGGAGAACGGCTCGACATTGTGTACCGCCGCGGAGACCGC
The DNA here is from genome assembly GCA_963759395.1 of uncultured Acidobacteriota bacterium. Classification (GTDB taxonomy): domain Bacteria; phylum Acidobacteriota; class Terriglobia; order Terriglobales; family Acidobacteriaceae; genus CAVWZH01. Next base: position 286,730 of record CAVWZH010000018.1, read on the forward strand.
TACATCCCCGAGGCCCTCGCCCGCCTCAATCAGTATCTCCGTGACCACCGTACCGGAGCGGTTCTGGCTTATGATCCTCGGGTCTTCGATCTGCTCCACGACCTTGACGCGAAGTTAGGACGCCCGAACAGTGAGATCGATATTGTTTGCGGATATCGCACGCCCTGGAGTAACGAGTTTCTGCGCACCCACGGTCACGGCGTAGCCCTTCACAGTCTGCACATGCAAGCGATGGCGATCGACATCCGCATGCCGGGGGTCAAGTCGTCAAGCCTGCGCGACGCCGCTCTCGCGCTCCATCGCGGAGGCGTCGGCTACTACGCCAAGTCAGATTTCGTGCACGTCGATGTTGGCCGCGTGCGCCACTGGTAGAGCAATCCGCCGCCTACCAATTTCTCCGCTGGAACTTCACTGAGGATACGGATAACCCCGCGCCAGAAGTTTCTCGAGCGCAGCGTCGTATCCGTAGAGATCGTTGAAGAAGTGAACTACGTACTGCTCATCTACCACCGCCGTCCCGTAAATGATCAATACGGGGACCGGGCTAACCAGGTTGACCTGCACGTTATCTTTGCCCTTCTCCATGGCTGCGCGCACGCGCTCCAACGACCATCCCGGATTATCGCGCAAAACCCAGGCCGCGAGTTCGGCCGGCTTCTCGCCCGGATGCATCCGTGGCTGAAGTCCCGCCGGGATTGCGAAAACAATTGCGGTGACGGCGTGCTGTGCAAATAGACGTTGTATTCGTTGGGGAAAATCAGCTTGACTAGCCCCAGCGCGTTCGTCGGACCGGGCTTCTGCCGCACCAGCAACTTCCCCCCAGCAAGCTGCTCAAGAAGGTCATCGTTGATGGTGCCCGAAGTGACTACGCTGCCCTGCGGCGTGATCACCTCGTAGTCTTTCTTTGCGATGTAGTCGCGGTCCTTTCTTATCGCAGGCACGATTTCAGAACGCTGAATGCTTGGCGGCACATTCCAATACGGACGGAATACCACGTACTTCATTTCCCTTTCGAAGACCGGGGTCTCGTGGCGATAAGCCTTTCCCACGATCACGTTCATCCTCAACCCGATCGTGCCGTCCTGTTCGTAGGCGCGCAGCCGAAACTCGGGAATATTAACCACGATCGGTGGCCGAGGAAATTGAAACGGTATCCAGCGCCAGCGCTCCAGGGTCAGGCGCAACTGCTCCACGCGAAAGCTCAAAGGCACGTTCAATTGCTTCAAAGTATGGGGACCCAGGCGTCCATCCGGCGTAAGCCCATGTCGAGACTGAAAATGTTTCACTGCATCGACCAGAGGATCAGCGTAGACGTTCGACTTTCCGTATGCGGCCTCTCCGGCAGATCTTCCAGCAGATGCAACAAACGCATCAAGCGCGCGACCCCATCGTAGGGGCTGCCCGGTTCGACCGGCTTTGCAGGAATCGGCAGCTGTTCTCCGTCGTCCGTCCGCGCCAACTCCATATATCGTTGAAGGGCTTGCTGGGTACGCTTGTATCCCGCAAAGGGCGGTTCTACTTGATCCAGATCGGCCAGAACATCTGTGCTCTGGATCAACTCTCGCAGATATAACGACAAGTCATATTTCTTAGGTGTGACGTCGAGATTGAATTTAAAATGCCGCGGATTCACCCTCCCCGACGCGCAAATCTGAAATGTAGCGCATGGCACAAACCGTCAGAGCCACATCAAACCGCGCCTGGTCCCCGCCAGCAGTGGACTGTCGCACCCGGGCCAGGCGATCCGCCCAGCGCGAGCCGTCATAGT
>CAVWZH010000019.1:0-10085 GCA_963759395.1 uncultured Acidobacteriota bacterium
CCCGGCAGGCTCGTTTGTGGAACACAAAGAGTATTGCTACTGTCCGCACTGAGCACTTTTGACCAGACTCAAAAGTCTCCAAAATGGGAGAGTATCTGGGGGAACCATTTGCGAGGTGAGACGAAAGTCTTACATACGGAAAATTGGGCCTCTCAATCCACGCAACCCGCAGCAGCAGAGCAACACCGGGCAAGCGAAGGATGATTGGGCAAGAGGAAACACAATGCAATTTCCCCTCCATTCGTTCGCTGTTGTTCGCAGTTGTATTGTTGTCATTATCGGCGCATCGTTCGCGCAGATCGGCGTGTCGATCACGTTTGCTCCGCCTGCGCTGCCTGTGTACGAGCAGCCGCTTTGTCCGGGAGAGGGTTATATCTGGACACCTGGATACTGGGCTTATGACTATGACGACGGGGATTACTACTGGGTGCCGGGTACGTGGGTGTTAGCTCCGGAAGTTGGTTTCCTCTGGACTCCGGGCTATTGGGGTTGGGGCGGGGACGGATTTATTTTCCATGAAGGCTACTGGGGACCGCAGGTAGGTTTCTACGGCGGGATCAGCTTACGGCTACGGTTACTTCGGCGAGGGCTACGAAGGTGGACGTTGGGACAACGGCCGCTTCTTCTACAACCGTTCGGTGAACAACGTGAACGTCACCAAAATTCACAACGTTTACAACACAACGGTGATCAACAACACACGGTGAACCGCGTCAGCTACAACGGTGGCAACGGCGGGATCAACCGGCGTCCAACGCCTCAAGAGGAGGCGGTGGCACACGAGAGACATATCCCGCCTGTAGCCGTTCAAACTCAACATGTGCAGGCTGCCCGCACTAACCGCAGCTGCGTGCTTCCGTGAACCAGGGCAAGCCGCCAGTCGCGGCTACTCCCAAGCCGGGAGCATTTAACGACCGCGCCGTCGTGCCAGCCAAACAGGCAGGGGCGCCATATCACCCGGCGAGCAACGCGGCAGCACGCGCGTCCAGAGAACAATGTGCCACGTCCGCCGGCAGCGCAATCCATGCTAGCGAACTTCCACCGCACCAGCCCGCTAGCCGCCCAATACCGGGAACGCGAAGACGGACCAGAAATACCAGCAACAGCAGCAGAAGCTGTTGACAAGCAAGAAGCAGGACCAACAGAAACTGCAGCAGAAGCAGGAGCAGGAGCACCAGCGGCTGGCGCAGCAGAATGCCAATGAAGCGAGGAAGCAGCAGATGGAGCAGAAGCACCAGCAACAGACACAGCAAATGGAGCAAAAACACACACAGCAGCAGCAGCACTTGCAGCAGAAACAAGCGCCGCCGCCGGAGAAAGGAAAGCACTAGTCACCTGTTGCAAGGCGAGGACTCCTGTAATGATCATTGTTCGGCTCCTTTCTCCCGAGCCTGTTGGTTGGCTTAGCACCACCAACTTTACTCGGGCATCGGAGCCGACATTGTCCTGGAATCAATTGCATCAACTGAGAATGACTGGTGAAATGACGATTTTACGCCAACAATCGGCATAGTTTCCGGTTAGCCGACGAATCGACCCAAATCGGCAAAACACCGTTCGCGAATGACAGGTACACCTAGTTCTGGTTTCCGCCCCCGTGAGTCTGGCGGCAGATCTTGCAAAACGTCGGCGGCTCTGTTCCTGTCTCGGCATCATTCGTCTGGCGCAGAAGTATTCGTCACAACGCGTGGAAGCTGCGGCGGAACGGGCACTCCTCGCCCAGGCTTGTCGCTATCAGAGCGTGTCGGTTGAAGGTGGAAAGAGCGTCTTGGCAATGTGATAGTCCTTCCACCCATCAGGCCGCAGGATTTGAATCGTCGCGTTGCTTTCTGGTAAGCCCTCAACGACGTGTCTGGCAGTGACTAAGTAAAGTCTGCCCTGATAATCGATGCTGAATGCAGTCCCACCTTCATTACCGAACTGGATTGCGAATGTGCGCTGCAAAATCTCATCTGGCACAGCATCCTGCGCAAACGCTGCACAGATGAGCGAGAGCCACATCGCGGCGGCGGCAACTACTCCCTTATTCATTGATGGCGTCTCCTACCTCAACTGGGAACGATCCCACCTAGACATTCTTGCCACATTTTCGCGCACAGCAGGTAGGGGCGATTCGGCTTTCCTGCCCCTCACAAAAGGGTATTGACGTGCCCCGCAACCTGTTGACCAGCAAGGCCCGGATTTCCCGGTTTTGGCCATCAAGAAAGGAATACCTTTTGAGCGGCCCGGCTTGCAGTAGGCCCCGCAATTGGTAATGAGTGTAATGAGATGTTACATCAGTAATTGCCCACCATCGCGTGCGGCATAAACCTGACCTTCCTTGGCGGGCTCTCGATGGAGGGCATCGGCGGCTATGCCCGGTCCGAGAAGAAAAGGGAAAACCAACCACGACTTCGGGCATCGACGTTCTCATGCGTCACAAACGGTCACGGCGTAACATTCTGCTCTCAAAACCGCAAACACTTTCGTAATGTGACGTGCTCATCTGGATGTGCCAAAACCGGACCTGATCCTCAATAGTAGTTATGTGGCAATTGCTGTAAGGCGGATCAACCGACCCTCCCCCTACTCAATTTTGCCCAGACGCGCCGGCGAAAGAGATCTGTTCGGTTCTTCATGATTAAGATGGTCCAGGCTGCGCGGAGAACCCACAACCCACGAATTGGGAGTCTAGTGGCACGTCCGAAATTAACCTTCGTATTTGGTTTTCTTGCGACAGCCATCGCCGTCTTTGTTGCTCTCTCTTGGTTTCACAGGAATCAGGTCGATGAAGCCCGCTCTGCCCAGGTAATTCTCAATCAAATTGCAGTTCTTACGCGAGAGATCAACAATCTTACGTGGACAGCCTTGCGAGAGCAGAACCTGCCCCCCAAAGCGGATACCGAGATGCGGGCGGCAAGACAGGCACTGCCCAAAGCAGTGCTGGCGGCACACCTTCATGCTGATCACACCTACGCCCTAGAGAAACTCTGGCCCGCGTTAGACAACTACATTATGTCGGCCGGCCGGCAATGGATCCTGATGCAAATTGGTGACTTTGAGGAGGCAAAGCAGGTCGATTTCCAGGAGGTCAGCCCCCGGTTCGACCTGATGCAGCACCAATTGCAGATTGCTAATGAAGCCGAGGACAAATGGGCCCAAGCTGTTGCGCTGAGAGCTAGAAACGAATTGCTGGCGGCGGCGATACTGGCAGCAACCGCCATCCTGATACTTTTTCTCCGGCTCCAGAGACAAGAGCACATCGGCCAGTTGGAAGAAACCGAACGCAACGCCCTCCGCGAGAGCGAAGAGCGCTTCCGCGCTCTCACCGAGCAGTCAACCGACATCATTCTCATCGCCGATCCCTCTGGCCAAATCAAGTACGCTAGTCCTTCCGTTCATACAGTTCTAGCGGTGCGTGGAGATAGTCTCGTGGGAATGAACATGATCGACCTAGTACATCCGGACGATTTCGCAAATACTACGAGTGCGGGACCGCGATCGATAGCGTATGGCCAGACTCCGATAGTTGAGTCCCGGCTACGCCATGCCGACGGAAGGTGGCTCTATTTCGAGTGTGTTGTTCGAAACTTGATTCAGCACAAGAATATCGGCGGAATTGTCTACAATGCCCGAGATATAACAGAACGAAAATATGCTCAGGAAAAATTGCTTTTTAACGCCACCCACGATGCCCTCACCGGCCTTCCAAACCGGACCTTGTTTCTGGGACGTTTGCAAAGCATCGTGGATCGCATGAAAAGGCACCCACACGAAGCCGCTGCCGTACTTTTCATTGATATAGACGACTTCAAGGTCGTTAATGACTGCTATGGCCACGCAATCGGGGACATTCTAATCAAAGAAGTGAGCAACAGACTACGGGCATGCATGCGCGGCGACGGCGCAATAGCCAGGATGGGCGGAGATGAGTTTACGCTTCTAGTGGAGGACGTTACTGACCCGAGCGATGCCATCCGTGTAGCCGAGAGAATCCAGTCTTCATTTGCACGACCGTTCCTAATGGAGGGACTTGAGATCTTCAAGAGCACCTCAATTGGCATCGCGCTGACATCACCAGAGACATCTGCGGAGGCGGTCCTTCAGAATGCCGATATCGCTATGTATCGTGCGAAAAGCCAAGGCAAGGCTTGCATTGAGCTCTTTGACCGCACGATGCACGAGCAAGTCATGAGTCGACTTCTTCTAGAAGCCAAGCTGAGATATGCTCTCCAGAATGAAGAACTGGTCCTTCACTACCAGCCGATCGTCGCGGTGGATACGGGGGCTGTACAAGGCTTCGAGGCACTCCTGCGGTGGCAGCCCTCGGGATTGAATTCGATACCACCAAGCACTTTTGTCGCGGTAGCAGAACAGTGCGGCCTGATTGTTCCTATTAGTGCTTGGGTTTTAAAGATGGCGTGTTTAGAGGCGGCGAGTTGGCGCCAGCGCTATTCCGCTGACCCGCCATTATATGCCAGCATCAACATCAGTTCAAAGCATTTCTCTCATGCCGGTTTTATTGGGCACGTCAAAGCTGCACTCGAAGAGAGTGCGGTTGATCCCCGGTGCATAACCATCGAGCTCACCGAGAGCTTGGCCATGAACGACGTTGCGGCGACCGGCCAAACAATGTCGCAGCTACGGACTTTAGGAGTGAAGCTGAGTATCGACGATTTTGGCACCGGATATTCCTCTCTGAGCTATCTCCGTCGTTTTCCGGTAGACACACTCAAAATTGATCAGTCGTTCGTTAAGACGATGGATGCGGAAAACTATGCCATCATTAAGACAATCATCGGCCTGGCCAGTAATCTAGATCTTAAAGTGGTCGCTGAAGGGGTGGAAACAACTGACCAGCACCAACTGTTGGCGTTGGCCGGTTGTGGGTCAGCCCAGGGGCACTTGTTTGCGGAACCCATGCCGGCGCAGAGTGTTGGTGTTTTCATTGAGTCGAACCGGCGAAACTCCGCACAAACTAAACGGAAAGGCTTGGCACGCTCGACAGCGGGACTTTGATGCTTCAGAGAGAGACGATTTCCTCGGGACGTTTCCGCTTGACCCAAGTGTAGCTTGGCCACCCGTATCTTCCTTTTTTCCGGCAACGTCGAAAGATGTGGCCAGAATCACTTCGACCACCAACCACAACGACCGATCAATAATGGCTCCGGACCGCGCGATATCTCAAAGGTGGGTGGCTCTAAGTTTCAGGCACAAGTACCATCGATAACTGTTGTAAACAGGCGGTTACCCACAAAACCCCTCAACGAGTGAAATGGGGATGTTACAACACGTAGGCGGATCTGCGCTCGGCTATGAGGTTCTTGAACTCGGCTATTGGCGGGTCTAAGCTTTCCCTTAGTCTCGGGGTGCGGGACGGCACAGGTTTTTACCGTTTCCACTGTCCTGGGTTCGACCGAAGGCGAACGGTTGGCAGGCCGGGCCACGTTTCTCACCCCGCGACGCAATGTCTTCCCAATAGCGGCTCGCAATCCTTGCACGAAACAGAACAAATCCATGACTCAACACGTTTTACTGACCTTGCTGCTACTATGTGTTCTTGCCATGAAAGAACCCACGGCCGCCCAGGCCCGTCGCGATCTAATCGTTAACTCGAACCCACCGCAGGGTGCGCGACACGATCCTGCTAAGAGCGATAACACGGTGAAGATCAAGGAACTCGTGGACCGGCAGGTACAAGCGTGGGAGAAGCATGATTTTGGAATTGCCGCCCCTGACTGGCTACCAAGCGGAGAATTGGTTGCACCCGGGGGGCGTGTGCCCGCTGAGGAAATGCAGGCAGCGATGGCCGGTTATTTCAAGCAGTTCCGCGATTTGCAAGTTACGGTAAAGAATGTCTTCATTTCGACTGACGGAGCTAAGGCGGCCATCGAGTGGGACTGGGATGTGACCCGGCGAAGAGATGGAACGCGGGCTGTCACGCACGATGCAATCATCGTGGACTTGGTCGGCGGCAGGATTGCCTCTTGGCGTGAGTATTATGATTTCGGCAATTCGATCGATGCAAAGCCATAGTTGCGGGAACGGTGCTACTGGATCAATGAGTGTAACCGCGATTTTTCACCAACCATCGTGCTGAGACACCGCCAACTGGCCAGCTTTCATTGACTTGCCGTACTTTCGGCCCTAAGATGTCAGCTCAATGATCGGCCCGACCATCTCGCATTACCGTGTGCTCGAATCCGCGACCGCCCCTTGCGCTAAAGTTGCGCGTTAGAGGAATGCAGTGTCCGAAGTTTTGTAACGGCTCCATAGAATTCTGATAAGCAATTCAGCCTCGTGGCGTGGCGCAGCCAAAGGTCATTCTTGTAGGAGCGGTGGGACCGAAACATTTCCATATGCGGGAATAGATAGTAGGCGATGATACGGTTGTGACGGGGACTCATCTTGCAAACCAACGTGACGTACTCCCGCTCCGCAGGATTCGGTTGGATTACCCAATGTGGCGTTACACCATTTTTCGTACGCCGCACAGCAAAACTGAAACCATGAAACTATCGTCAACTCGGAGTATGGATCGAGATCTCTTCGGGAGGTGTGTAACCACGACATTACTAGGAAACAGGCCCCAATACGACTTACGAGTGCCCGTCGTAGGCGCATGGAGCGTTCACACTGCTCCGTCCGAAATATGTCTTCTTCTGCGAGATGGTATCCGACGGCTTCATAAATTTGTCGGAACGAACCAAAATGTCTGTGCAGAGTGTTGGGGCAAGGCATCCCCCTCGCTTTGAGAATAAGGCCCTCGCTGAGCCGACCCTTCGCCATCAATAAACGACGGAGTCTTCTTAGGATTTCCTTATCTGACCACAGGAGATCATCCGCGCGTTCTCGTAGCATAGTCTGCGCGCAGTCAAACGTTTCTTGATCGACTGTGGCGGCAAATGCTTCCGGCTTAGTGATCCAATCCTTCGGTTTACCGGATAACGTCTACCCCGAAGACGCTGTGTACCGCGATGCCAAACGTTCCATCCGGCGTACTTTGGGTTCCTGACTATGTGGGAAACATCTACGTTAGTCCACCTCCTGCCATATAGTTTGATTCCCTTTTGATTTAGGTGGCGGGCTATGGCCATACACCCGAGACCCCCAAGTACCATCGCAAATATCTGCCGGATACATGCGATCTCGTCAGGGGTGCCCGGAACGAGTATTACCCGATCCGTCGTTAGACTCTTGCGCTACCGTAGTTCAAAATTTGTTTTGGCTTGCCCTCTTTAGAAACCATCAGGCGCCGATAGCCGTAGCCAGCTTTCCCGCCCACCCAGTATCCCATCTGTACGAGCCGACTCTTCCCCCGGAAGACCTTTTCCCCAAGTTCACGGCTGAACTCCGCCGCCATACTTCGTTTCAAGGCTTTGAGCAGCGTACTGGTGGCTGTACCATCATTCAGAAATTGCTCTGCGCAATAGTGAAGTGGGACGCCGGAGCTGGCACAGAGGAACTCGTAGTGAGCGGCTTCATCACTATTTGGAAAACGACCCCAGCGGCTGACATCATAGACCAATATTGCTTTATACTTTGCTTCTCCGTTAACAACATCCTTTAGCAATTGACGTAAGGATGTTCGATTTCTCGCAATGACTCCGCTCTTACCAGCATCGGCGTAGGTCTTCACGATGATGAAGCCGTGACGCGCAGCATATTCCTGAATCGCGGCCTTCTGATTGTCGATTGAGTATTCTTGGGCTTCGTCGGACATTCGAACGTACTGCGCTGCGAGCATTAGAGCCGGGACTGATGCAATGGTCGTCGTTTTCATAATCTCCTCGTTACTGATGGGAAAACTGCGAGTTCAAAAAATACTGGCCTCACAGTGTAGACTCGGGCGGTCCTGGCACCGTCCTACGCTTGACATAGTGAGAGCGTCTTATGTATAGGCTTCCTCATGGAAGACGAGGTTGCGAGACTAAAATCTGAACTCGCTGCAATAGCTGTGTGGGACCGTCTCTTCGCGGATTTAGGGTGTCCTGACCAAATCGACAAGAATGCGCTCTTGGCTCGTATGGATCGCCGTCAGGCGATTGCGGAACGGCTTCTAGAACTGTCATGGGACGATCGCGTGACCAGTTAACTGGTGACTTGGAAATGCTGGCCGACCCCCATTGAAATGCAAGCGGAACGAGTGAGTAGGCTGGCTTGGCTAGGCGACGATCCACATAGGCTGGAGCTCTGGGCCATTGCGATGGATTTAGGACGAATCCAGGGCCGTGAGAGAATACGCTAGTAATTTATGGCGAAGCGGCACGCGCACGGATGACCACTTTGCAGAATTCAAGTAAGTCGCTGAGTGGCTCTCCGCGTTTGAGCCATGGATCGCTCAGAGATATGTCGAATCTTTTCCGGCGATCTATATTGGGAAATACATGAAGGTCCAAGGGAACGAGCGGTTGCGGCCGATCTAGCTGCGCCAAGAGCGTTACGAACCTGCGTTCGTGACGAACGGGGTCAATCCGCCAGCGGACAGCATCCTTCCAAGTTCGCACTGATCGGGCAACAATCACTGAAACCATCGGACCACTTCGCAGGCGTAACCGATTACGCCATCTTCCACCAGGTTGAACACTGCTCACGTGGTCTAGAAATGTAACTCTTAGTTGCTCCATCAGTTCGGCCCGTAGAGCGTGAATACGAGAGCGAAGGTCAATGGGGCCAAGATCTTCCGGCTTGCCGTATCCGATCAGTTCATACGCCCGGCGCAGACTGCCGAAACGGTGTCGGTATGCGGAAGGAGATGGCACGCTAGGATCGTCATGAATAATCCGCAGTGAGAGCCGTCCATGAATAGTCAGCAGTGAGCGCAGACCGTCCAACAAGTCTGCGTCTGACTTGTTGCTTGTGCGCCGGTGTAGAATCCTCTGTGCTGCCTCAAATGTTTCTTCGTCAATGATGGCGTCAAACGCCCCTGGTCTTACGGTCCATTCTGATCTCGGAACGCGAACGGCAGGAGTGCAGAGCTTTTGCGATGTGCGCCCGAAAACATGGCATCCTATATATTTCGGGTGAGTGAGAACATTGAACACGGCAAGGTAATCCCACTTGGACTGGCCGAGATAGGGAACACCGCGCCGATTCAGGTCACATGCGATAGCGTGGACAGTGCGTCTCTCATGAATGAGCATTTGATATATCTGGCGAACGCATCCCACTTCGTCTGCGGGCCCGCGGACTAGAATCACGCGATCTGTGGTGATGCTTTTGCGTTCACCCGCCGAAAGCTCCTGTTTCGGTTGCCGATCTGCCGAGATGAGGAACCGCCGTAGGCCGTAGCCGGGAACTCCGCCTTGCTTAAAGCCGAGATGCGCCAAACGCTTTTGTCCGGCGAACACTTTGATTCCCAGTTCGCGGCTATATTCTGCCGCCATCGTTCTTTTCAAGGCTTTCATCATGAGGCTTGGCATGGTGCCATCGTTCATGAAAGTTTCGGCGCAGTAGTGGACGGGAATTCCAGCGGACTTGCACAGGAACTCATAGTGCGCGGCTTCGTCGGCGTCTTGGAATCTTCCCCATCGGCTCACGTCATATACCAGGATGGCTTTGTACTCCTGCGTCCCGGCAACAACATCTTGGAGAAGTTGCTGAAGGCCCGTGCGCCTTTTAAACACTAGTCCACTTTTGGCTGTATCGGAGTAGGTCCGGAGGACTCAGAATCCATTCGCGTCGGCAATTGGCAGGATCGCGGCAGATTGGTTCTCAAGTGAGTATTGTTGGTGCTCCGTGGACATGCGCAGATATTGTGCGGCGGGGACAAACGAATTGGCAGTCATTGTGCCCTCCCAAGCGTGTTTGGCGAATTTTACCGAGGCATGAGCTCGATGGGAGCGTTGATTTTTCTTGTCGGAGCTTCAATGGGTCACGCGTCGCCTCCAACATGTACCCCCCACCCGCGCCACCATTTGCGCAGCCGGATAGACGCGCATCGATCAGTGCAGCGCCAAGGGGCGCATCAGGCAACCCCAGTAATGACGCGGGTAAACCGCATGTCGTATGCGTCAACTAGCTCATGAATACTGGGGATTTCACCATGAGGAAAGTGAGGATGTATCTGCCTGCATAAGAATTGTCAGCTGACGCTATCAGGCGAT
>CAVWZH010000020.1:0-16421 GCA_963759395.1 uncultured Acidobacteriota bacterium
GAGTCGGAATTCTGAGCCTCACTGATAACACGTAACTTATTGATTTCATTAAACGCGAAAAACGACAAAAACAGCTCATTCGCGGAAGTGAGGTACACGGCGGGTACACGGAGATTTCAGCGAGGCTGCCATCGGTGATCATCGCTGTCGATGTGATTTCCCCGAACGGGACTTATCCCAGTAACCCCGAGCCGGAGGTTGTTGCACCCAATTTGTCGGCACCAAGACAACAACGGACCCGATTGCCTATAGGATTGAAGGTCAGTGAAAGGTAATCTACAATCATGCCTCAACTGACGGTGAAGTGACAGAGAAAGCTGGCAAGAAATAGAGCATTCAGTCTCTCCATAAATTCAAGGTGCCCCAGAATTCGCTACGTACTCCATCTTCCCAACCCAAGTGGTGACGGCGAGGTCCTTTATTGGGGCAGATAACTTCCTCGTGAACGGGAACCAATTTCAAAGATGCTGCTGAATAATTGTAAATAAATCCATCCCTTTTTATAGGCTTGATAAACTGGAGGAAAGGAAGATGACACCCTCGGTTTTCGCTGCGGCCTGTGGTTGAAATTCTTCAGATGCCGCAGGGAAGAAGACAATGCTATTTGCCACGATTGCACCTGTCATTGCTCCAGCGTGGTTGTCACTTTTGATTTCCTTCACGGCGCGGAGAGGCTCGTCGTGGCTATCGCTCGATTTTGCTTTTGCTCTGGCAACCCGATCTTCCTCACAAATTGCGCCAATCGCGGATCGGAGCGAATCGCCGCAAAGTACCAATACGAGTTTACAAAGATGAGTCCGCCGTCGCGATCTTGATAGGCCTTCTCAAGCCAAGCAAACGTCTCGTCTTCTCCCCCAGTGCCGAATAAATGATCGCAATTTCCAGCGCCAGATCCGGCCGTTCCCGTGCATCCTGCCTCAGCCGCCGAATAATTTCTTCCGCCTTCAGTCGGTCATGCATCAAGGCATACACCCAGCCCAGGCCCGAGAGCGACCATTCGTCCTTGCTATCCATAGCGACGCCCTTTTGGTATTCGGCGAGCGCTTCGGGATACATCTGTTTCCCCGAATACGCCAGCCCCAAAAAGTAATGCCCGAGCCGGAAATCAGGGTCCAGATCCATTGCTTCTCGTGCCTTATGGATGGCTTCGTCGAATCTCCCCGCTGCACAAAGCAAATCCGCAGCGTCTGTCCGGATAATGATCGACAGGGGGTCGGCTTTCCTCGCCAGCTCGTTCTCCGCAATCGATTCGTCCGGCCGTCCCTGTGCCATTAGCCAATACGCAAACCACTGGTGGGCTGTCGCATAATTGGGATTCAACTCGATCGCCCGCCGGAATTCTTTTTCCGACTCCTTCCAGTTCCACTCATAATGCATTTCCACAAAGGCCAGCGACGCGTGCGCCTCCGCCAGCGAATCGTCCAGCTTCAACGCTGTCAGCGCCGCCTCCTTCGCCCGCGGCATCGCCACCCGCCGAGGCACTTCGGCGTTAGGCCACGACCCCAGCAGCGCATAAGCATCCGCCAGCCCGCTGTAAGCCCGCGCATATTGCGGATCCCGCGCGATGGCCTGGTTAAAATAGTCGATCGCTTTCGTGTACGCAGCCTCGTTGCGCTTGTTCCAGAAATACCGCCCCTTCAAATACGACTCGTAAGCGTCCGGATCCACCGGGTGCGCCTTCGCCAGCCGCGCGCTTTCCACCGGCGTCAAGCGCAGCCGGATTTCCCGCGCCACTTCCCCGGCCACCTCGCTCTCCAGCCCAAGGATATCTTTCAAGTTGCGGTCGTATTCTTTCGCCCATAGATGCGTCTGATCCTTTACCTGAATCAATTGCGCGGTGATCCGGACTCGCTCCCCATCCCGGCGCACGCTTCCCTCCAGCACATAGTCCACTCCAAGCTCTCGGGAGATTTGCCGTATATCCTTATGCGAATCTTTGTATTGCATGGCGGACGTCCGCGCGATCACCCCCAGCCGGTTCGGCTCCAGGCTCCCCAATTGCGTGATCAGTTCCTCGGTCAAGCCGTTACTCAGATACTCCTGCTGCGGATCGCCGCTCAGATTTTCAAACGCCAGTACTGCCAGCATCACCTTTCCGCTGCTCGCCGGACCCGGATCCCGCATCCGTCCGCGCTCCGCAAACACGAGCGCGAAAACTGCCACAGGAAACCCGCCGTAACTCCAAACACCCAGCGCAATTTGGTCGGATTGGACTTCGCAACAGCCGCGGCTGCTTGGCTGTGTCTCCCGCGAAAACCGCCGCCTCGGCGCGCTTCGCCGGTGCCTGCTGCACCGCCGCCACGAACCGGTACCCATGCCGCGGCAGCGTCTCGATATACGCCTGGCCTTCATGCGTATCCCCCAGCACTTTTCGCAAGTGGAAAATATGTCGTGCCAGGTTCGATTCGTCGACAAAACTGTCCGGCCACACTTGCCGCATCATCTCGTCTTTCGAGAGCGCACGGCCGTGATTCTCCACCAGTAAATTAAGAGTCGAACGCCTTGAAAGTCAGCGCGATGGGCTTGCCGTCGCGCAGCAGTGCCCATTGCTCTCGGTCCAAAAAAAAGGGCCCAAATAGCCAAATTGCTTTGGGTTCCTGGGCCATTGGCTTCAAATGTAATTAACCGGTGCTCGACCGGTGTCGTTCTTTGCGGGTACTGCGGCATAATATGCACATCCCCCCCGCGAGCCACGTTCTTTATTGCCGTTCGAGCCCCCAATGCCTCAGCGCTTCCGCCCTCACATAACCCCACAAAAGGAAACACTTTGCACACTTCCGGCATCGTTCCTGCTTCTTCTTGCGCATCCCAACTCGCGAATTCCGACTCTTTCGCCCACGCCGAGCTCTCGCTCTCCGCGCCGCTCCTAAAATATTGTCCTGCACAAATTAATATCCATTCCAATTCACTCAACTCTCAGCCCTTGAACAATTAATTCCCTCAAGCCCCCAAATTAATCCCGATTTAATTGCTGCTCACGCTCGCCTGCAGGACTCAGGGCGTCCGCTTGCACACTCTTCGACGCGCCCGAGCACTAGCCACGTTCGCGGCGCGCGCCGAATTCCGATTCGCAACACGGCTGCTCTGGGAGGAAACATGAACTTCCGATTCCGCGCGGTCGCGACGGCAACGTTTGCTCTTTGCCTCTCCGCAACGACATTCGCCAACCCCAACACGCCAGCCGCCGCCAAGTACGCCAAGCTGCCCATGAGCTTCGAACCCAATCAGGGCCAAGCCGATTCCCAATTCAAATTCCTAGCCCGCGGCAGCGGTTACACAATCCTTCTAAGCCCCACGGAAGCCGACCTCGGCTTGCGCTCCTCTTCCCCCGACTCTTCCATCCACCCGAACGACCGTGGTGTTCTCTCTTCGGCCAACGGCGTGAACACTCCGAATTCCTACGCCACGTTGCGCCTGCGTTTCCTGGGCGCCAACACTTCCGCACAAATCGAAGGCCTCGATGAGCAACCCGGGGTGAGCAACTACTACGTCGGCAATGATCCCACCAAGTGGCGCACCAATGTTCCTCACTTCTCCCGTGTGCGCTATAAAAATCTTTACCCCGGCATCGACTTTGTCTACTACGGAAATCAGTCCCAGCTCGAACACGACTTCATCCTCGCTCCCGGTGCCGATCCTTCCAAAATCCGCCTCCGCGTTGACGGCGCGGAAAAAATCTCGTTCGATGCCGATGGCAATCTTCTCCTTGACGTTCTCGGCGGCACGCTCCGTTTCTCCAAGCCGTTCATCTATCAGCAATCCAATGCAGAAACAAAAACGCCCGTCAAAGGCCGCTTCGTTCGTCGAGGCCCTCACGAAATCGGCTTCCGTGTCCTCGCCTACAATCGCAAACAACCACTCGTGATCGATCCCATTTTGGCCTACGCCTCATATCTCGGTGGCAGCGGCACCGATAATGCATTCGCGGTCACCTCCGACAATGCCGGGTCCGTTTATCTGACCGGATCGACGACATCCACGGATTTCCCGATGAAAAATGCCTATCAGGCGACGTATGGCGGACCGACGACGTATTCCCCGCCGATTACAACACCTCCGGGGACCGATGCCTTCATCACCAAGATTGATACCACTCAATCGGGTGCCGACTCCCTCGTTTTTTCGACTTTCCTCGGTGGCGGAGGCGTCAACGTTGCGGGATACATACCGAACAGTTTCGGCCAGCTTGAGCTAGTCTATTTCTCTCTTGCCGACGGAACGAATCAAGGCGCTGCAATCGCTCTTGATAGCTCCGGAAATGCTTATGTGGCAGGCAGTACCAGATCCTTCGATTTCCCAATTGTCGGTGGCATTAACCTATATTCTGGAGGAGCACTCTGTGACTTCTTGCCCACTAACGGTCCTGGTCCCGTCTGCGTCGCCGGTGCCGCTTTCGTTGCCAAGCTCAACTCTTCCGGAGCTTTGCTCTATTCCACGGATCTCGGTGGGCATCTAGGCCAGCCCGATACCACTAACCCTTACGGCTTTGACTATCCCTCTGTCTCGCCTACCGGCATAGCCGTAGACCGCAACGGCATTATCGATGTGGCTGGTGCAACCCCTGATGCCGATTTCCCTCTGACTGCGAATCCGTTCAGCAATGGGTTTATTTGCTTGGGCAGTTGCACCTTCTATAACGAAGGGTTTTTGACCGAGTTCGACCCCACCAAGACCGGCTCGGCCTCTATGATTTACAGCACTCTGCTCAACTTCAATTCCCCTTCCGGGCTGGCCCTGGATGCCTCCGGTGATGTTTATCTGGCTGGCACCACACACGACGGCACAGCAGTCACTCCGGGAACGTTTCAAACAGGTTCCCTCACCTTGCTGCTAAACGGGTACGCAAACTTCATTGCCAAGTTTGATTTCACGAAACCCGGTTCCAACGCTCTTCTCTGGGGCACCTTTTTCCCGGAGACAATTAACGCCCTCGCCGTCGGCAGCGACGGCAGCACTTATGTGTCAGGCATAGCGTTTGACAATGTCCTCGCGCCTTCGCCCGGGGCCTTCGATATCTGTACGTCTGCTCCCGCAGGTGAAACAGTCGATACCGACTGCAACGGCGCGCATGGCATAGTCGAGTTCGTTTATGTAAGCAACTCACCCCACGCGACCGCTTTGACCTCACCGCGCGTCTCGGCGGCTTCCTTGACGGCCCTGACTTTGGTTTACCGGCCACCGCCCTGACTGTCGATCTCAATGGCAATGCGTTCATCACCGGAGGGGCCCTGTAGCTACCGCCCCGACTCAGACTTCATCACCGTGCGTTCCGCCGCCTCCACCACCGCCTCCGCCACTTCCCCCCGCCGCCCTCGCCGTTTCCCCGGCAATCTGCTCAATGGCGATTGTTTGACCGCCGTCCCGGCCTGCTTTGGCGGTGCCTTCGTCACCATGCTGAACCCACAAGGCTCGGCGATTATCTATTCCTATCTCCTCACTGCCGACGACAACGAGTTTGGATATAACACCGGCAGCGTCGGCAGCTGTCTCCGCGGATGGCGTCGGTAACGCCTACTTTGCGGGCTCCGCTTATTCCTCCGCCATCCCGGTTACGTCTACTGCTTTCCAAAGTACTATCGGCGGAACTTCCGGCGTCGCCTACAATGCCTACGTCGCCAAAATCCCAGCGCCTTCCCAGAGGCGACTCTCTCCACCAACAGCCTTTCCTTCGGCAACTCTTTCCTGGGCTTCTCCTCTACTCCGCAACCGGCGATGCTGCAAACACCGGCTACGCCCCGCTGACCATCTCCGGCTTCACACTGACGGGCGCGAACCCCGCCGATTTCTTTATCTTCAGCAATGACTGCCCGGCCCCCTCGTCCACACTCGGGATAGGCGACAGTTGCCATCTCCAATTCTTCTTCAGGCCCTCGATTCTTGGCCGGAGAGCGCCACTCTCAATATCGCCAGCAACGCCGCAGGCACTCCCACTCCGCAAACCTTTATCTCCATGTCAGGAACCGGCATTCCTCTCTGCGCCAGCGACGTCAGCAGTTCCGTCTCCGTCACGCGTTCCGGCTACAGCTATAACATCCTCACAAAACGTTACGCACAGACCATCACGCTGAAAAATAATTCCGGCAGCCCCATCGCCGGGCCCATTTCGCTCGTGCTCGACGGCCTCACCGCCAACGCCACACTGTTCAATTCCGCAGGAACCACCGGGTGCGCCGTGCCTATTGGCAGCCCCTACGTCACCCTCGCTGGCCCGCTCGCCCCCGGCCCAGCGCCCCCGTCGTTCTACAGTTCACGGATCCCACGCGGGCCAGCTTCAGCTATTCCACGCGCGTCCTTGCAGGCGCGCAACCATGAAGGGGAAAATGACCAACATGAAAAAGTCACTTTTACTGATCGTTGCAGTCGCGGCACTGCTCTTTATTTTCGGCGCGCCATCTTCTTTCGCCACCGGAATTTCCGTCAACGTCTCGATCAACACTTCCGTCTGCCCACCACCAGTTCCGAAATCTTTTTTATCTTTACCGACGGCAGCGGCACCGGCGACGCCAATAACACGGCGACTCTGAACACGTTCGCGCTTGGCGGAGGCACCATGGGGGCCGTGGACTTCTCGAACACGTTTGGTGGCGCCAGCGGTGACATCTCCTCCGCCGTTTCCCTCACCGACAGCTCTTTCACTAACGTCTTCGCCGAAACTTTTTCGGCCGGCGCTTCCCTGTCCTTCCTCTTGAACCTGACCACGAATGTCGACGCTGGCGGCACGCCCGACCAGTTTTCCGTCTCCATTGTCGACCCCAGCGGCAATTTCCTCCTTCCGTCCGACCCCCTCACTGAAACGGCTGGCCATCAACCTGGACTCGGCCAATCCCTCCGTCTCCACCTTTTCCAGTTTGGTGAATGTATCGACTCCCGGACCAGTCAGCACCCCCGAGCCTGCCACTCTCTTATTGTTGAGCACTGGCCTCGCCGCCATGGGTTTACTCCGCAAGCGCGCAATCGCTGTCCCTTGATCACTTGCGAAGTATTCGACATTGCAGCCAATCCGTGGCTCACTAAAATTTGCCCTGACGACTCTACCTGAAGAGTACATCCTTCGCTCATCGTCAGATCCACCCGGCCATGTGCCCGTGGCACTTGGCGTGGCTCTTGACTTCCAACGGTCAATCGGATTTAACTTCGGATCAACGCGGTGGTCTCAATGGGTCGACGCAGCACTCAGCTCGAACCAACTTGCAGTGAAAACAAAGGCTACCCCGACAAGAAATTGGGGAGTATCACGTGTCCTCTCGTGAAACCACCCGAACTTTTCGCACCATTATTGACTCTGGGTGTATCCACTCCAACGGAGGAAGCAGTTAAGTCCCGATTAGCGCAGCGGAACTGGACAACTGAAAACGATCCAAAAAGCACATGTTCGATTATCATCGAACTGCGCGTGTACCTAAACATCGTGACGAAGTTCTGCTGAATGAGGAGCGACTTTCGCGTCCAAAACGGCGGCGGATTCCCAGCTCAACACATAGGGCAGAAAGATCGAATCAGGTCCTGGACGCACTATTGAAGCTGTAGAGCCGGACGAAGAGGCTAAGCTAAGCGACCGTAGGAGCAAGTGGTACGCCTAGCGGCCAGGGCTGAGGTCTCGTTCGATTGTTCGCTCTCTCCCCTTACTCAGAGAAGGGGGCGGCTCGGTCTTTTGGGCGACCCGTGGTTCTGCTGCGCATGTGGACTCCAAAGCAGATCGGTGTGAAACATCGCGGCCAAGCCCTTCGGCAAGAGCGTTCTTATCGTTGGTGTAGATTTGCGCGTCGTAGCGGCCACGCGACACCGCTACATATGCCAAGCTACGATTGATGAGCTTCTCTCCTCCATGTTCGGTGTCCACATGGACGAGCACGCGGTCAGCGGTTTGCCCCTGGCTGCTGTGGCTCGTCACGGCGTAGCCGTAGTCGAGATGCGGATTCTCTTCGAATGTTGAATGCGATCGGTGCGGCCCGAGTCAAGGCGGATTTGCAGGTTGCCACGTTGCATCGATCTTCTCGATGGTGCCCAGCTCACGGTTCGCAACGCGCTGCTCTCGATCCGGAGCAGTGAACTGTACGCGGTCGCCTTCACTGAACGCCCGCTCTGCCTCGCGGTACAGCGTCACGCCTTGTAAGCGGCGAGGGTCGTAGTTCAGACGCTGGCCAGTTCTCCCGTTCACCGTAACGTGGTTCTGTTTTTCATCAACGCTTTCGACGCGCGCGTACTCTCCCGGTGCAATGCCGAGCGACTTGCTGCCCTTGGCGTACCGCACGACATTGCCGGGTTCGTATTGGGCGGCCCATTGGCGGTCGGCACCAGTGATCTCCTGCCTGGCGACCAACACTCTCATCCGGTACTCGAGGTACGGCATCTGGTTCGTATCCTGCATGGCATAGTGAATCGCTTCGTTGATCGCCTCCCGCGACTGGTTGTCAGGAGACACGACGAGCGTGCCCTCGGGTTGTTTCTTATATTCATGCGCAATCGTAGCGATACGCTCGTCCGTGTCGAAGATCTCATGCATGCGGCCATCGGCATCGAGTTTCTCGATAGCCTCTCGGACTTGGCCTCGCGAGAGCTTTTCTACAACCTCTTTGAGCGCCGGGTCTTTCTGCCGCACGATATCATCCAGTCGAGCCGTCTGAATTCCCGCTTCCTGCAACTGCTGATACGGTTTGCCCGCTTCGACAGCTTGGTGCTGGCGTGTGTCGCCAACAAGCAACACGCGATCGTCTTTCTGAAGCCGGTGGAGGAATTCGTTCATTTGCCTCGTGCTCGCCAGGCTCGATTCGTCCAGGATGTAAAGCCGTTTCCGTTCATCGTGCCCCTCATAGCTTTGGGCAAGATGCCGTTGCAGCGTCTTGGATCTGATTCCACTTTCTTCTAATTTCTGTGCTGCACGAGAGGTGGGCGCTAACCCCTTGACGATGTAGTTCTCTCGTTCGGCGGCTTCGCGGATCGCCGCAAGAGACGTAGTCTTGCCCGCGCCTGCCACGCCTTCGAGCGCCGTCACTTGATCGCGACTCGACAAGATTTGTTCTACAGCCCGGCGTTGCGTATCGCTCAGATGGCCATGTGCTTCCCGCATAGCCCAGCGCGTGCCAAAAGTCGCTAGCGCCGCATGCCGGTCTTGTCCGGCGCGCATGGCATTGATCGTGTCCCGTTCGTAGCCGATCATCTCCGCGGTCGTAAACGCCCGGTCGGGCGAGTTGCCTTGCGTCTGTACTTCGACGAATTCACCTGATTTGATGCGCTCTTCGAAGTCGGCTTTCACTTGGGCCAGCGTCGCTCCACCCATGGAGCGCCTGAGCGCATCCGTCAGCAGTGCTCGCTCATCGGCTACGGCATCGCGTTCGAAGTTTCGTTCTTTGGCGAAGGTCACAGCCGAGTGAGCAATCTTCTTTCCCGCATCTCTGGCTAATGTCACGCGCTCTTTCTTTGGCCTCCGCCTTCACGCGCTCAGGTTGATCCCCGAACTCAATTGCCATGTCCTTGTGCCGCTGTTGCATCTCTTCATGCGAGAGCCCGATCTTTGCCTCGCGCGTGTGATGGGCGGCGATCTGCGCAGCGGCTGCGCCGCTCTGATTCTCCATCGCCAGATGCTCTTTGATCTGTTTCCGGCGTGGACTCGAAGCGTCGAGATACTCGCGGCTATACCCCTTGATTTCCGGTTGACCGCTCTTGCCGTGTTCGATCTCGTAGCCCAATTCTTGCAGACGGTGCGCCAGTTCCGAGCGATACACGGCGGTGGCATATTGCTGCGTGCGATAGAGTTCCTGCGGTTGAAGTGGCCGGGTTTCTCCATTGGCCGTTTCTGTCAGATTGAAGAAGACGACATGCGTGTGAAGCTGCGGCGCTGCATAACCGTTTACAGGGCTCGCGCTGTCATGCTCGAATTTTGCCGCGACCCACTTGCCCGTTGTCTCCGGTGGGAGATTTCCTCCAAGCCGGGCCTGGACATATCGCTCCATTTCGTCCAGCGCGACTCCAACACTGGCTCGATGGGCTTCCTGCACGCGTTCATCGCCGCCCACTAGCGCCGTCAGCGATACACTTTTCGGCGCGGAGAAGGTGGCATCCCAGCCTGCGCGGTGCTCCATCGTTTTGACCGTATTGCCTTGCTCGTTTACATATTCCCGCGCCGTCTGATGGCGAACCAACTGCTCGCCGCTAACCGGATGCTGGCCATCGCTGAGTCGCCGAAATTGTTCCTCTTGCACGCCACCACGCAAGCCCCATTTCTCGGCCAATTTCCCGTGCCACTCACCGCGTATCCGGTCGCCTTCGCTGTAGTAGTTCTCCTGCGCGTTGCTGAACTCCTCCTGATGATAAGCACGGGCTTGACCTGCACTGAGAGGTTTGGAGATCGTGAGCATGTTGTTTTATTCGAAGAATCGTCTCGTGGTGGGTTTCACGGCGTGTTCGAACTCTGGTTCCTGACTCGGCGCTTGCTTCTGTGGCGTTGATTCCTGCCGCGTGCCGCTCGGCTGGGCTCGCGATCTGTTCCGCGCTCGGGGCCTCTTCGAACGGTTCCTGAGGCAGGGCTCGCCATCACCAGGACGGGAGGATTCTCTTTGCAGGGCGGAACAGGGAGCTTCTTGTGAGACTAAACAGTCTATCCAGCATCGTGCGATTGCCGTTCACCAAGCCAAAACCCCGGAAGCGGTGCGTGGGATTGTGCATTCGCCAAATTCATCAAATTCGGGCCACCTGGTTTCTTCCCATAATGCAACGCAATAGAACGTTTCCTGGTCCAGATAGGTCGCCGGCAACAGGCCCGCAAAGAACAGAACGAGCCCGGCCCACAAAGCTGGCCGGACAAGATCCATGGAAGTTTGGTTCTGATATATCCAGTTGGCGAGGTAGGCATGCATCTCGGAGTTGTTGTAATAAGCACGATGGAATTCAAGACGCATCGCGCCATGCTTCAAGGCTTCTCGGTTAGTGCGAAAGTATTATCCCCGCTTTCTGTAACCGCTGGCACTACGTCGCTGTCCAGTGCCAATCGACTCCCCTTACGCGTAACAACTTGCAGTAGGGTGTACCAGCCGTTGTCGCGAACAACTCCGGCTATCTGTGAGACCAAATAAGCAGCCAAATAATGTCGTTCAAGGGGCGTCCAGACTCGGGTGTATCGGAACCCTTGGGCACCCAGAGTTGCCAAGATGGAGAGGAGCACAAGGACATAGGTGTACACCGGCTGAATGCTCGGCCCTCCGGTCCTCTTGCCTCGGCCCCATTTCGTGCGCATTGCTTTGCTCCGATTGGGCTGTCTCTCATCCTCGCTGTGGCCCTGTAGTTGCCCTTGTCAGCCGTTCCATGGCCTTCGCCAACTTGCCCGCATCGGCCCGCTTAATAATCTCGTCCATGTCCGTGCTTGTGAGCTGCTCCCGACTGGCAATAGTAAACAAGATATTCATTAGGATCATTCGCAGGGCCAGCAGTTCCGCAACGATGGTTTGCTCGGCAGGAGTAGGCTTGGCTGCCTTCAACAAAGCATCGCGCGTCCACTCACTGATCGTTTGATCGCCAGCGAGGGCTTCAAACTGTGCGTATTCCTCTTCGGTCACTTTGGTGCTGATGGATTTGCTCCGTGGTGTAGGCATTCGGCACTTCCTGGATTTAACTCAAAGATAAGCCGGTGGGCGCCGACGGACGCCTAACAAAATCAACAAGTTCCCATACGGGAACCAAAGACCAGTGGGAACGGGCCACAGGAGCGTAAAAGCTGCTAGCTGCCGCATTTCCAGCAAGTTCCCATATAGCAACTTTGGTCTCCAAACAGCACCCGAAACGGGGTGACGTGTCCGTCCCACTCCCGGTGCCGAAGGCACCGCTCTTCGAAAACGCGGCGCAAACAGATCGATTCGCGCTATCAACCCTGTTCGCCATACTCCAACCGAAGCTCCTCCAGCCATCGCTGAACCTCAGGAAACGCAGAGGCTTTCTGGGAGAGTTCACGCAGAGCTACCCACTCGCTTTCGGTAAACTCGATGCCCACATCGTTCTGTCTCAGCCAAAGCGTGATCGTCGTACCGCCCTTCTCCTTGCTGGGCGTTGCAACGAAATGCCTGCCGTTCCACGAACGCTTCATGGGCCATCCCGCGAGCATGGTTTGAAACTCGGCCAGGTCCGGGTAGCGGGCAATCAGAAAGCTCACGCGACGAGTGGGCCCGAGATCAATCGACATGCCCAACTCAGGGCGGCCAAGGCCCGAAAGGAAAGCTCAGTTCATCCGACTCCAGCGGTTCGGGCAAGATAATCCGGCTGCGAAAATCATCTTCGTTGGGACCACGGGGCGCACAGGTTGGCGTTCGTGCCGCAGCCAGTGGCCCCGAGCGGCGAGTCCCCAAAGAGTCGGCCAGAATGGTGCAAGAGCCTGATCGAGTTTGGAGCTTTCGACCTCTTCGTCTCGAATCGCAACAAGAAGGCATCTGGCGACTGAGCCTGGGCGCTCCCATTTCTCAGACGGTTTCAGCAGCTGCTTCCGCGCCGCGATCTGTTTCAGAACTGCTTGGTGATTCTGTTCTGGCTTCTCATCGGATGTTCGAACGCCAGCGGAGTCGCCGCCGAGGTTGCGAACGTAGTACCAGGCGTGCTTTGAGGCAGGATTCTTTCGGCTCAGATAAACGGCTTCGAAAGCATCCAGCAAAGCGACATAGGATTCTCTGGAAGGAATCGCGGGCCAAAGCAACGGTGGTTCCTGGATCTCCTCCTCCGCGCCGATCTGCACATAGTGCATGAGCACATCCCACTCGGCGACAGAGAGTGCGTGCTGTGATTCCCACTTCTTGCGAATGTGATAGAGGGAAGCGGTTGGCGTGCTGAGCATTTCATGGCGGGCTGTTTCGCGGTCCATCCCTTCGACGCGCTCCTCGATAACGAGGAAGGCGGCCTCTCCTAAAGACACCTCGCGTCTCAACTGCTCACTGAGGACTTTCTGGTAGCGCTCCAGAAGCTTGAGCCGGTCTTCGCTGAGTCGAATGGAGATGACCTCGTGCCGGGGTTTCTTCTTGAGGATCGACATCATGGTTGACATATTCTCCTACACAATTGTACAGTGTTTACGTTATCGTAGCTCGTCTGACGGCTGAATGCAAGAGGAATTTTCTCCGCAGCTCTGTCGGAGGGCGAAGAGCCAAATCGACGAAGTACTCGTAGATCTTCCGAACCTGGAGGAGTCGCTAGCACGCAATGGCCGTACCATCCCAAATCGAGACCTCGGTGCACATCGAGCGGCATTACGCCGTTACGGAAATCGCCGAAATGTGGAATTTGAGTGCCTGATAAGGTTCGTGAACTATTCGAGAACGAGCCAGGCGTGCTTGTGCTAGGAGAGCGGAGTCCACGCCACAAAAGACGGTACGTCACACTGCGAATCCCGCAGACGGTGCTCGAACGGGTTCATCATCGTCTATCATCGAAGTTCGGTAGGAGTGTTCCACAGTGCTGACAATTTATCGCCGTCACCGAAAAAATTTCAAGCAACGAATCGATGGGCGCGGCTACCGTCGTTGTTTATGTCCGATCTGGGTCGATGGCTCCCTTAAGGAGTAGAGATGCGCAAGTCACTTCGCCTCCGTGACTGGCAGCGGGCGCAAGGACTCGTCCGTCAGTAGGAGGCAGAGGGACAGCGAGTCGAAAAGCCGAAGGCACTGACCGTCAAGGAAGCTTGCGATAAGTTTGTGGCTGACGCCGAAGCTCGGAACTTGCGCGAGCCCACGCTCTACAAATACCGCCTGCTCTTTCGACAGTTGCAAGATTTCGTGGCCGTGCATGGACTGCCATGCATCACCGACTTCGACATAGATTGGGTGCGGCGATTCCGCGGATCCTGGAAGAACAAGAATATTTAGCGCGCAAAAAACTCGAGGCGTTCCGTACTTTCTTTCGATTTGTGCATGAGAGCGGTTGGATTCCCACGAATCCCGCAAGTCATCTAAAACCGCCAAAAATCACCGAGCCGCCGACAGCGCCGTTCACGAGGGAGGAGGTCGCAAGCATCCTGAACGCTTGCGACATTTATCCAGACAAGGCAAACGCGGTGCGCTTGCGTGCGTTGGTTTTCCTCCTTCGTTATAGCGGACTACGAATCCGCGACGCGATTACACTCAGCCGGAATCGTATCCAGGACGACAAGCTTTTCTTGTATACGGCAAAGACAGGCACTGCGGTTTATTGCCCGCTCCCTCCGTTCGTTGTAAAGGCACTTGATGCAATTCCTGCGAGCACTTATTTCTTCTGGACCGGATTATCGAAGCCGAAGAGCGCGGTGGGGGATTGGCACGCAGTTTGAAGCGACTCCTCTATCCTGGCTGGGGTGCCAGATGGGCACGCTCATCGCTTCCGCGATACGTTTTCGGTGGAACTCCTGCTTGCGGGCGTGCCGATTGAGCGCGTTGCAATTCTCCTTGGGTCATCAAAGTGTGCGCATTACCGAGAAGCATTACGCACCGTGGGTTCGGGCGCGGCAGGAGCAATTGGAGGCCGACTTTCGGCGCACTTGGCAGACCCACGAACCTCAACAAGGGGTACACGGCGGGTACACGGAGAATGACGCGTGTAATCCGTTTCAAATCAAGGCGAAAGAATGGTGGAGGCGGGGGGAGTCGAACCCCCGTCCGAAAAGCGCTACGACACGAAGCCTACATGCTTATCTCAATTGGTGTGCGACCCCCCGTTTTTCCCCTCCGGGCGATTTGCGGGCTGATCGCGCGTTCGCCCGCGGCGCTTGGAATGAGCAAGAGGCGCAACCAACTAGTCCGATGGTTCTCGCCCGAGCCTTGCGGACCGAAAGGCTCAGGCCAGCTCACTGTGTGACGCTTCTTGCCGGGCCCATGAGCGAAGCCCGGGGAAGCGTGCGCTTAATTAATTAAGCAGCAAGTGCCAAGTTGTTGTTGGCATTTCTAGTTTCCACCAAGTTGCGGGAGGTGGGTCCCGGCATGCCTTCGGGCCGGGACAGCTTCCGTCGAAACCGAGTCGCCCCCTGGGTACGACTTCATTTTAGCATTATTGAGGGGATTGCGTTTTGATCGGGCCTCCTTTGGGTGAGCGAATCGGTGAGGTAATAAGATAGGGAGGTGATGGCCAGAGAGGTGTCTCGTCGCGACGCTCCGCGGGACAGACACGCTTTCCGACAGGGTCGGAACCTTCGGTCGTCGCGTGAGAAGAGAGATCCTTCCTCGCTACGCTCGTCAGGACAGATTTCCTCATCGGAAATCTGGTTAACGATAATTGACCCCTCCCCTTGGGTTTTTTCGTAAGTGTTGATTCTAAAGGAAAGAGAGTGGCTGTAAGGGGTTTAGAAAGAACAGTTACAGGAGGTGTTGGAAGTGTTGATTCTAAGGGGGTTGCGAGAGATATTATCGGACGCTGGATTTTACGGCGGGCGGAGGGGGAGAGTGGCGACGAATACATGAAAAAGGATAGCATGGATTAGCATTACTGTCAAGGACTATTATTTAGTATGTATCATTCGAACGTGAGACGGGGAAGTGGAGTGGATTGAGGGGGTTGACGGGAATTTGGGAGTTTGGTGAGACGTTGCGGTGATGGTTAATAGTTAAGGAGAACGTCCCGTCTAACCGCCTCGCCGTTCCCCTCGCCCCGAAGTTTACTCGGAGCTAAGAGCCGACGCCTTCATCTAATCAGCCTGTATCCGGGCCATGTGTTCGAGTACTGAATAGAAATCAGCGAGATATTTCCTATCACCCTCATAATACACAGCAACCCCCGAGCCTTCAATTGCGCAACGAACTAACGAGTTTGGCTGGATCGACTGTCGTTCCAGTTGCAAGCAGTATGCGGGCGATCCGCCTGCTGCTAAGGCGCGTTCGTAGACTGAATATCCGCCGGCCGCTGCGTCCTGAGAGACAGAGGTAGCAAATCGGCGATAATGCTCCGAGAAGAGAAACTGGCCCGGGCGGAAGAAGAGGCTGACGTGCCCGTATGGCACGGCGAACAACGGAGTGCCCAGGTTCAGCTTCCACATGGTGGGGCCGTCTCTCGACTCGCGGGAGTAGAATCCCTTTGGAACAGGAATTGACCAGCCGGCGTATGAAATTTTATCGCCGAACAGCAAATGCCAACAGGGTCCGAGCAGGGGTACCGTGCACAAAACGAGCAAACCACAGGCGACAGACGCAGTTGCAAGTCTTAGTACGACCTTCGGGGACTTGCCCTTCAAATCGGGCATGGTCTGCCCTCGGGCGGCGGGTGGCTCACACGATTCTCCGAAAGTTTCTGCTTGACGTGGTCGCACGAGGAGAGGATACCACTTTCGTAATTCACCGTGGGGTGAAGAGACGCGCGTGCCCCATTCTTTCTTTAAGAAACGGTGGGCGTTTCTGCTCGGATGCCGAGAAATCTGAAACGACACTACGTGAAAAGGCCCTCTGCATTTCACTACGTTCAGTTGCCATCGACGGCTGCCGCTGTGTGAA
>CAVWZH010000021.1:0-11990 GCA_963759395.1 uncultured Acidobacteriota bacterium
AAAATAGTTGACCTGTCCCTAGCCGGATCCCTACCTATAGCTTGGCCTGCTCGAAGCCGCTGAAACGCAGGGCCCTGGCGTCGCGTTCGACGATATGTCATCTCCTGTTCGAGCAATTCGCGGTCATCGATGCCGCGCAGCAACCGTCCAGCAAGCGTATCGAAGCGTCCGGCGGCGATTCGACGATCAGCGCTGCAGCGCGTGAGGGCGGGATATTCACGCCGTCGTCAAAAAGCTGCTGGATGTTAGGAAGATAGGTCTTCCGGATTCCGAAAAGAGTTGCAACTCAGTCATCGACGTCCGCACCAAACCCGGATCGACGGCGAAGGCTAAAACGCCGCCGCCGCGTGTCGTATCATTGAGGCACTCGGTAAAGCGCATGATTGCAGCTTTGCTAGAGGCATAGCCTAACCCGTTTGGAAAACTGTTGCCCGTTCCGCCGCCGACCAAGTTGACCATACGGCCTTTCCCGCGTTCGAGCATTGCCGGTGCCACCACACGGCAGGTATGGAAGGTACCGCGCAGATTGATCTCGACATCGTGCCACCAGACATCCGGATCACATTCCCATATCGGACCGAAAGCGCGAAAGGAGCCATGGTCGTTGACGACCAAGTCAATTGGCCCGAGCTCGGACACTATGCGGTCAAGCACATGTAGGACAGCTCGGCGGTCAACAAGGTCGACAGGGAGGAGATTGCTACTCCGCCTTCCCCGCTAATCAGAGACGCCGTCTTGTCTATCTCACTTGCCGTCCGCGCCAGGACGGCAACCTCGGCGCCGCTCCGCGCCTGATGAAGCGCGATCTCATGCCCGATTCCACGTCCCGCGCCGGTGACCACTGCGACGGTGCCATTTAAGTTAGCCATCATCATCTCCTCCTGGATAGCGGCAGCGAGACGCAACCTGTCAACGGCGCTGTCACTATGGCAATCATATCGTTCGAGCCTTCAATTGACAATCGCCCTGTGAGCCATCGGGGTCTTTGTTGACCGGAAAAACGGATTCGTCTGCAGCCATTGTAAAATCGTGTCGACCATTTTCACCGTATCGCACAACCAAATTCCTTGCCCGGCGTCATACCCGCGGCCGTGTATTTCCCTCGAGACCTCGCCCCCCCAGCCCGGTAACGTCGGGGGTGCTCCAAGAGCGGATTAAGGCAAGGGTACGGCGTTTTCTCAAAGAACCGCTGTTCATTGGTTGTTTTGACAGGAAGGCTTCGGCGCTGAGACCGAGGATGCACGCGGAGTTGCTGGCCGTTTAGCAATGGCGGATCGGAGAAACCCCTCGAACCCTCCTTAGTTGAGCGCGACGTGGGAACACGAGTACAGATACTCAGCAATTCCCATTTCAGCCCGCTCTGAGAATTTCTCCGCACCCGCACTGACTTTCCCTGATCCCAAAGAGGGACAGGATAGCGCGGTACTCAGCGCGAATAGCCGAATCTTTTGGGTGGTCTACTGACATCGAGGCTCCGCGAGATCGCATTCGTAGCGCCCCAAGGTCCCTAGTTCACTGTAACCACATCTTACGCGGCTCCTTCACCCCCGGCGGTCGAAATGGCTGGTTTCGCTTCACCAATACCTAATAACCCCGCTTGAAGTGGCCGGTTTTGACTGACCGTTGACAACTTTCCAAACAACTCGGCGGCCACCATTGCCTCTCGTGGCGGTCTACAAGAGTTGGCACCGTCAGGCAAATATTGGCAGTTCAGCGTGATTTTTTACGAAGACTTTGACGTCCCGTCTGGCACGTTCTCAACAGTTCGGCTCCTGGCGCAGATTGCTCTGCGAGTTGCGCAGTTGCGCAACCGGTTGGGGTGGTCTTCATGCAGGACAACTCGGGCCGGTGGAAAAGCAAGTTGCTCACCGATTGTCCGAAAACGAAGCATCTGATTTGATGCCAAGATGAATCTTGTCCGACGAGTAAGCACTTTTCGGGCGCCAATCCGACGAGTAAGCAGAATTCGGGCTCCAGAAATTGCCCGAAATATGCTTACTTGAAACGACATCATCCGATTGAAAATTGTCTTAACGCACTGTAACCGAACGTCTTAGATGTTATTCTTAAGGCGCATCGGAAGTAAGCACATTTCGGAATTCGGACTCCACAGGAGCCCCAGCGTTCTTCAGCGCAATGTAGTAAACCAGCGATTGGTTTACACCGTCCACGTCGTCATTCTCCGCCTGCAGCAAAAACGTTGGCGGCGTCTGGCGCGTGACATGAATATCCGGTCTCAACTCGAATTTTTCATCGTCCTCGCTCGATGGTTTTCGATCCTCATTGACCCACAGATGCCCCGGATAAAGAGCCACGGCAAAATCCGGGCGGCAGCTTTCCTTGTCGGCCCCATCCACAGGTGGGTACAGGCGCCGCTCAAAATGCGTGCTTATCTCTGCCACCATATGCCCGCCCGCCGAGAACCCCAGCACTCCGATCTTGCGCGGATCGATATGCCACTCCGAAGCGTGAAAGCGCACCAACCCGACCGTCCGCTGCGCATCTTCCAATGCCATCGGCGCCTTTGGAATGACGTGGCGATTAAGTTGCTCGTCCCAGTGTTGCCCCGAAAAGGGCACGCGATATTTCAACAGCACGCACGTGATCCCTTTGGTGGTCAGCCAGTCACAGGCTTCCGTGCCTTCAAGATCGATGGCGAGCATCTCGTAACCCCCACCGGGAAACACGACCACCGCGACACCCGTATTCTTTCCCTTTGGCGGATAGACCGTCATCGTAGGCCGCGAGACGTTGGTCACCTGAACCCACGGCCTGCCAGCAACCAGCTTTCCCTCCTCGTCCTAGCGACCTCCGGCCCCTGACAGGCTGCGCATCAGGCGCCGGCCCCGGCCATATCGGCACTTGCGCATGTCCCGGCGATGGCTGCCAGCCAGTGGCTTCTCGAGGCTCCCTGACAGATTCTGGCCCCTACCGGGCAAAAGTCTTTTCCTGTTTGCGCTCTCTGTCTGAAGAAATCTACCAACAGGGCCTAGCGCGCCTGGAAGCCGACCTTGTTCAAGGGCCAGTGTCGTTTAAAGCAAGTATATGCTTCTGTGGGCTAACAAGGATAGCGGTAAGGATCTGGCAAAAACACACCAATCGAGGGAAAGTTCGCTAGTAACAAAGCTTGAACTGCCTAGGGATCATCGGAGTTCATTTTCCGTTTCGTTGGTCTCCTTCCTTAGCAGTTTTCGATATCGTACCTGAATTGGATTAGCTCCTACAAAGTGCATTTCTTTTTGCTTGCCTGGCTCTAATCGGTACCCAGCCGCTTCGTAAAACCTGCGGGCACGAGTATTCTTCTCGAATACCCAGAGAACCAGGTTGTCGATCAAGGTTTGGCGGATCCGGGTTTCCGTAGCTCGGTAAAGCTGTTTGCCACAACCCATGGTCCAGTACTCCGGAAGCAAATAAATGCCATACAACTCGGCAAACAGGGCTGGATCGCAGTCTTCGTCTCGCGCGGGCCCAAAACTAGACCATCCCACTACAAGATGTCCATTGACTAAAACGAAGGTTGCGCGTTCGTCTTTCGACAGAATTTGGCTCCAGAATTGTTCTCGCTGGCCGACCGAAAGCTGTGCCAGATCCTCGTCAGGGACAATGGCGGCGTACCCAGCCTGCCAGGAGCGTACGTGCACCTCAGCAATTCCGCGCGCGTCACGCAGCTCAGCGTCTCGTATAACCACAATCCTATGCCGTTACAGGAATTTGATTTCCGAGTCGAGAAGTGGAGAGGTGTAAACGCCTGCACAGCGGGACGGATCTGACGGTTGCTAGGTCGCCTGCAAGCAAGGGCACTTCTACCGATGAAATATGCTTACTTTCAGAGCAAAGGTTTCTCCGGAAACTCCAAGAGAGGTTTCGTGAAATATCGCTCACAATTCGATAATGCCGGGCAGGACTTATGCGTCATCGGATAGCGAATATTGAAGACAGCGAAGCCCTCGGAGAGCTCAATCACCAGCTCATTAAGGATGAGGGGCATCGCAATTCGATGACGATTCCAGAACTCATCGAACGGATGCGCAGCTGGCTGATCACCGATTACCGGGCATCCATTTTTGAAGATGACACGGGAATCCTGGCTTACGCTCTTTACAAGGAAGACCAAGATCGCGTTCACCTGCGGCAACTCTTCGTGCAACGCCGTAATCGCCGTTCCGGCGTTGGTCGCCAATCCATGAACATTTTGTTCTCAGAGGTCTGGCCACGAGATAAGCGCATCACGGTGGATGTTCTTTGTCACAATTCCGGGGCCATTGCCTTCTGGAAATCCGTTGGCTTCACGGACTACAGCCTGTCTTTGGAAAATTTTCCCAAACTCAAGGCCGCCGCGTTCTCTGTTCGACTTGAAAGAGCCGACAGAGGCCCGGCGTCGGTCGATGAAGTTGGCCAATGTCCATCTGACGAGCCTGGACCTGCCTGTCGCTGGGCGATTCATTCCGGAGCTGCGGGAAGCCACCAAAAAAGAGTTCGGTGAGCCTCCGAAATAAACAATCGTCTAGCGCAGGACACACCGACCTTTGTTACTTCGTGACGGCTGCGCATTGCGGGGACGCTCGAAGGGAGGCGCGATGTGTTCTAATGAACAGATTTCTTAGCGCTCTGGAGAGAACTGCATTCGGAGCCCCCTCAGGCTTTCCGCCACTTGTCGCGGCCACCCTTGTCGGTGTTTCGGACTCGCTCCACGTCTGGACGGTGGCCGGGATTGAGTTCCTTCGCCCGTTCGATTGCTTCACGTTGAGTATCCGTAACCGCGCTGGCTCGTTGGGAATTACCCCTGCGTACAGCATATGTGCCGTCGTCGCGACGTTCGATATATAGTTTATTTTCGTTCGCCATTTGTCTCTCCTTTCTAATCCCAAGATATTGGGGATCAGAACGGAGCTTGATGCAACATTTTGGGTTGCTTCT
Source organism: uncultured Acidobacteriota bacterium (assembly GCA_963759395.1). GTDB lineage: Bacteria > Acidobacteriota > Terriglobia > Terriglobales > Acidobacteriaceae > CAVWZH01. The sequence goes on from CAVWZH010000021.1 coordinate 4,918, forward strand.
TGAATTACAGCCGCTTTACCTGTGCTAAAAAACCGGCTCAATTTCGTCACTTCTACTTTTGGATGGGTCCAGCGAAGCTCTCGCGGCTCGAATTGTAAACCCTGCAGCGCATCACGCAAAGCCGCGCTCAAATCGCGCGAATTCTCGTTGATAAGGATATCGGTCCCTGGTTGTGGTTGGTGGCGATGACGGACCAAAGCGAACTCTTGCCCGTTGGCGATACGGAAAACAGCAGCTTGCAGCTCATCGAGATCGTCGTGTGCGGTTTCGAACGTTAACCCCGATCGGCTCGTAATCTCGGCAGGTTCAAGTCTGAGCGTCGCTACAGGGCGTGCCAAGCCCCGCTCCATCTGTTCGAGTGGGATCTGTTGAATGGACCGAAAAAGATATCTTGGCATATCCTCTTAATTAATAACCGTTTGTCGGAGGACGCGCACCTTGATTTTCGCGTAATCTCCATCGTAAGTGATGCCGGCACGTTTCGGCTTCGCCGACCATGTGGGCTTGCCGGGGACGTGTCCGCTGTCTGGCTTCACTTCGGTCTCAAACTCGATCCCCCTTTCCTCCGGAGGAAGTTCGCCGTCGTAGGCCTTTACCTTTGGAATATCACTCTTGAAAATGCCCCGCGGTGGCAAGCCCCAGATTTCACCTGTTGCAAGAATCTTGCGAACGTCGTCGGGCGAGTCATTGAGACGGTGAAATGGCCCGTACATGTTCGGATTTCCTTATCTGGTTCCATTCCGAGCCTAAAGTTTTTCAACTCGAATGGTGTCCGAATTCCGAAATGTGCTTACTTCTGATGTGCCTTATGGATCGGCTTCGACGAGCCGCAAGCCAACTGTCCGAAAACGAAGCATCTGATTTGATGCCAAGATGAATTTTGTCCGACGAGTAAGCACTTTTCGGGCGCCAATCCGACGAGTAATACAACCGCTCGCCCTCGATACAGAGCGATCCGGCGCGTTCGCCCCGGCCTTTGGGGGCTTTCTGCAAGACCGTTCCCGGGAGACTTGCGCGGCGTTTTCTGCCTTGAAGAAGGCACTACTTTGTGATTGACTGTTCGCTATTCGTACGAACATTGGTCGTTCGATTTCCGACGCCCCGCTGTTCTTAGAGCTGCCCGATTCAGGAATCGCCCGATCGTCGTCTTCTGCAAAGACCCCTGCAGACGGATTAACATGGCCGACACGCTCTGCAAACATGCATTAACGGAGATTGGATAGAGCAGCCGATGAGTCAAACTCCCGTGACACCGGCCAGCCCGCCGGATCGTAAATCAGCGGTTCCCGAAAAAAAGAAAAGGACAGGCTTAGCGGTTTTCTTATTGGCCGCCACAGTGCTGTTGATCGGGGTCGCGGCTTTAGGCATTTCCTCCCGAGACGCTGCGACCGCGAAGCTTCAGCAACGGGCCGACGAGGCGGCGGAATTGGTGGTGCAAGTCGTCCATCCCGAGAAGGACTCGGGGATGATCCACCTTCAGTTGCCCGGCCAGACCATGCCTTACACCGATGCGCCGATCTTTGCTCAGACCAGCGGCTACCTGAAAGCCTGGTATTTCGACATCGGCGCTAAGGTCAAGGCCGGCGAGGTCCTGGCCGACATCGACACCCCGACCGTGGATCAGCAACTCGCCCAAGCTAAGCGCAACTGGGGGTCGCAACGGGCCGCGCGGGATCTGGCGCAAGTTACCTACCGTCGCTATCAGGAGCTCTTGAAAACGAATGTGATTTCGCCGCAGGACTTCGATACGGCCGCCAGCAACTACCATAGCAGCGAGGCCACGGTGATTGCTGACCAAGCAGTCGTAGACCGGTTGGAAGCCCTGGAAGACTTCAAGCACGTCAGGGCGCCGTTCGACGGGATCGTGACCGCGCGAGACACCGACATCGGGCCTACGTGCCCTCAGGATCGGGTATCCAGCTGTTCCGCATGGCGCGTCTCTCGCCCTTACGGGTGTACCTCGACGCGCCCGAGGGGTTCGCACCCTTGGTGCACGTGGGGGATGAGGCCGATCTGACCGTCAACCAGTTTCCCGCTCGAAAGTTTGCGGCTCACGTGGTCACGACCTCAGGCGCCATTAATCCGACCAGCAAACGACTGCTGATCGAACTGCAAGTGCCCAACGAAACGGGCGAACTTCCGTCGGGTGCCTTCGTTCAGGTCACCTTGCAGCTTCGGACCAGCACCGCGGTCACGATCCCTGTAAAAACCTTGATCTTCGAGGCTGATGGATCACTGGCCGTGGCCGTGGTTCATTCCGACCGGACGGTCGAAGTCCGAAAGGTCCAGATCACTCAAGATCTCGGAAGGAGGGTGCAAGTCGCCCAAGGATTGTCGGAATCCGACCAGCTCATTGCCAACCCACCGGCGGTCTCGCTACCGGCGCGGTCGTGGCGGCCACCGCGCCGGCACGGCCCGAACCGATGTAGGGGCGAGCATCAAGGGACCAGCCATCCTCCAGGTGGCAACCACAAACGATTAACTCACTTGCCATCCAATGTGGATTGTTAACTTAGCCTTAAGACGGCCTTACACGTTCATTGTCCTGGCGATTTTCATTCTGATTGCCGGTGTCCTTTCGATTCTCAGCACCCCGAAGGACATTTATCCGGACATCAATATCCCCGTTATTTCCGTCATCTGGACCTATACGGGGATGGCGCCGGAGGACATCGCGAACCACGTCACGAGCGTTTTCGAACGGACGCTGACGACGACCGTCGATAACATTGAGCACATCGAATCGGAATCGCTGTTCGGTATGGCGGTGGTAAAAATCTTCCTGCAGCCAAACGCCAACGTGCCGAGGGGCATCGCGCAGGTCACAGCGGTCTGTCAAGCGGATCTAAAACAGCTGCCGACGGGTATAACGCCGCCCTTGGTCCTCAGCTATAGCGCGACCAACGTGCCCGTCCTCAGCCTGGGGCTGAGCGGTCTATCCGAGCAAGAACTCAATGACTATGCCCTCAATTTTATTCGGACGCAGCTCATCACGGTTCCGGGCGCGTCGGTTCCGTACCCCTATGGGGGGAAGCAGAGGTACTTGGAAATCGATTTAGACTATAAGGCCCTCCAAGGCTACGGGCTGACGCCTTACGACGTCGTCAACACGATTAACGCGCAGAATCTCATCCTGCCCTCCGGCACTCAGAAAATCGGGTTGTTCGAATACCAGGTCGGGCTGAATGCGAGCCCGGACACGATGGGGCGGCTAAATGCGATCCCGATCAAGACGCTGCCGGATGGCACAACCATTCGCATCCGCGATGTGGCCCATATTTACAACGGCAGTACGCCACAAACCAACATTGTCCGTATCGACGGCAAGCGGGCGGTCCTGCTGGTCGTTCAAAAGACCGGCACCGCCTCGACCTTGGCTGTCGTGCAAGGCATCAAGGGTTTGATCCCGCCCTTGAAAACGACCCTGCCGCCGGCCCTGAACATTATACCGCTGGCAGACCAATCGATCTTCGTCACCGGGGCCATCGACGGCGTCGCGCGCGAAACGGTGATCGCGGGGTGTCTGACGGCCATCATGATCCTTCTCTTTTTGGGCGATTGGAGGAGCACCCTGATCATCGCGGTCTCGATCCCGCTGGCCATCCTTTCCTCCATTGCCGCGCTGAGCGCGCTTGGGCAAACGCTGAACCTCATGACGTTGGGGGGCCTGGCCTTGGCAGTCGGCATCCTGGTGGACGACGCCACCGTGACCATCGAAAACATCGACCGGCACTTGGCCGAAGGTAAACCCACCCTGGAGGCCATTCGCGATGGGGCCGCGCAGATTGCGACCCCCGCGCTGGTGTCCACCATGTGCATCTGCATCGTCTTTGTCCCGATCTTCTTCCTATCTGGAGTAGCCAAATATCTGTTTTCCCCGTTGGCGGAAGCAGTGATCTTCGCCCTGATCGCCTCGTATATCCTGTCGCGAACGCTGGTGCCGACCTTGGCGATGTATTGGATGCCAAGCCACCAGGGCGCCTCACATCCGGACGGACAGAAAAAACGGTTTCGGCTTTTTGGTTGGGCCGCCCGTTTCCATCAAGGTTTTGAGCATCGATTCGAACAATTCAGAGAGGGCTATCGCGACCTGCTGAGTTTCGGCCTCCGCCACGGCGGCGTGCTCACCTGCCTGGTCCTTGGCTTTACGGCGGTCTCCATGGCTTTGGTGCCGTTTCTCGGCCAGGATTTCTTCCCTTCGGTCGATGCCGGAGAATTCGACCTGCACGTCCGGGTGAGGTCCGGCACGCGCATCGAAGAGACCGCCCGCTCCGTCGATCAGATCGAGCAGATGATCCGCCAGATTATCCCCGCCGAACAACTGCTGGGCATCATCGATAACCTGGGGATCCCCTACAGCGGCATCAACACCTCGTACAACACGACCGGGACGGTGAGCTCAGCCGACGGCGACATCCTCGTGACGCTGAGCCCGAAACACGACCCGACCAATAATTTCGTTCAAGCCATCCGTGCCCGCATGCACCACGAGTTTCCGGACGTCAGCGTTTGGTTCCCGCCGCCCGATATCGCCACCCAGATCCTTAATTTTGGGTTACCGGCCCCCATCGACGTTCAAATCACCGGGGCCGATACCAAGGGCAATTTTCAGTTCGCCACGAACGTCCTGAATCAGATTCGGCGGATCCCCGGCGCAGTCGACTTCCGGATTCAGGAACTCAATGATGCGCCTCAACTGAACGTCACCATCGACCGCACGAAGGCCTCGATTCTGGGCATTACGGCCGATGGGGTAACGCAAACCGTTCTCGGGGCGCTTGCCGGCTCGAACCAGACCGCGCCAAACTTTTGGGTCGATCCTCAGAATGGCGTCAGTTACCAAATCAACGCCCAAGCGCCGCAGTACGATATGGATTCGCTCGACTCTCTACGGAATCTGCCGATCCTTGGGGGCACAACGACGGGCCAAGCACAAATCCTTGACAACGTCGCCGACCTTTCACGAGGCACCACTTCCCCGGTGGTTGACCACTACAACATCCGGCCCGTAATCAATATCTACGGAAACGTCGACGGCAAAGATTTGGGGTATGTCGCCAGTCAGATCCAGAAGCTGGTGAACGCCTCCACGAAAGACCTGCCGCGGGGAAGCTTCATCGCGGTTCGAGGGCAAGTCAGCACGATGTACGATTCGTTTATCGGCTTGTACCTGGGCTTGGCGTTCGCGATGTTGCTGGTCTACCTGTTGATGGTGATAAATTTCCAGTCCTGGATCGAACCGTTTATCATCATCACGGCGTTGCCTGGCGCGCTGGCCGGGATCGTCTGGATGCTCTTTAGCACGCACACCACCTTGAGCGTTCCGGCGCTGATGGGGGCAATCATGTGCATGGGGGTGGCCACGGCCAACAGCGTGTTGGTCGTCACGTTCGCCAATGAGCGGCTCGACCATTATAAGGACGCGTACCTGGCAGCGCTGGAAGCCGGTTACGTGCGTATCCGGCCGGTGCTCATGACGGCGATGGCGATGATCATCGGGATGGTTCCGATGGCCTTGGGCCTGGGCGATGGAGGGGAACAAAACGCGCCGCTTGGCCGGGCCGTTATCGGGGGCCTGATCTTTGCCACCGGAGCGACCCTGTTCTTTGTTCCGACGGTCTTTATGCTCGTCCGGAGAAAAAGACGCGTTTCAACCGATGAGCCTTCGCCGGAGGTACCCGCGGGTCCCGAGACCGCGGGGTAGATGAATAAAAATCCCTGACAAGGGCGCGCAGAATTCCGGTAACTGAACGGATTAACCCGCCAGCCTTTGGCAATAGGTGCCCATGATGCTCCCTGAACTCCGACGTGGATACGACTCCTAACGATAAGGCAACTGAAACTACCACCGAGGAATCGGTTGCCAGAAAGCCCAGGAAGAAAAAAAACAGATTCCTCTTCCTGGGGGTGGCAGCCATCCTGATAATAGCGCTGGTTTTTCTGGAAAGGCAGGTGCGATCCTCCAAGGCGCGAGCGGCGCCGCCCGTTTCGCATCAGCCAACGATGGAGGTGAGCGTGGTCCGTCCCAAGAAAGTTCCTGAGACGATCCCGTTGGAGTTGCCCGGGCACACGCAAGCGTATACCGATGCACCGATCTTCGCTCAGACTAGTGGATACCTGAAGGCCTGGTACTTTGACATCGGCGCCAAGGTCAAGGCGGGCGCGGTCCTGGCAGAGATCGACACCCCGGAGGTGGATCAGGAACTGGCTCAGGCGCAAGCGCAACTCAAGGTGGCCCAAGCGGCGCTTGAGCTGGCCCGGGTCACCTTTCAACGCCAGCAAGACCTTTTTAATCAGCAGGTCATTACCGCCCAGGAACGTGACATCGCCGCGGACACTTATCACGAAAACCAGGCGACGGTGGTCGCTGACCAAGCGAACGTCGATCAGTTCGAGGCGCTCGAAGCCTTCAAGGTCATCCGGTCCCCGTTTGACGGCATCGTGACGGCGCGCAACATCGACATCGGCGACTACGTCGCGGCGGGCTCGGGCAACCAGCTCTTTCGCGAGGCGCGCACCTCGCCGTTGCGCGTGTACATCGAAGTACCCCAAGCCGTCGCGGCGTTGGTGAAACTAGGCGCCGAAGGCGACCTCAAGCTGAAGGGGTATCCCGGCCGCACCTTTCCAGCACGGGTGACGAACACCGCGGTGGCGATCGATCCGGTCTCGCGCGCAATGCTGGTTCAACTGCAAACACCGAATGAAAGCGGGGAGCTGTTGCCCGGGGCCTATGTCCAAGTGACCTTCAAGCTAACCGGTGAGACCGGACTCTACACGATCCCGGCAAACGCGTTGTTGTTTCGTGCGGAAGGAGCGGCCGTGGGGGTGGTTCAGCCGGACGGAAAAGTGGAGCTTCGCAAAATCAACATCACCCTGAATGACGGAAATACCCTGCAAATTGCTGGCGGGCTATCCGAGACGGATCAAGTGATTGTCAATCCGTCGGACAGCTTGGCGGATGGCATGAGGGTAAAGGTGCTGGCGCCAAAGCAGCCCGCGTCTGCCCAAAGCCCCGCACCTAACGGTTAGCCGGCTGCAACGTTCAGTTCAGCCGATAGTTTCCACCTAAAAAA
>CAVWZH010000022.1:0-7584 GCA_963759395.1 uncultured Acidobacteriota bacterium
TTCGGTCGGAGATGTCGGCTGGCTCCACTCTGCATGCGATCAGCAAGCCCGAGGGTGTCCACCAAAATATGGCGCTTGCGGCCTTTCACGCGCTTGTGCGCATCGAATCCGCGAATGCCGCCGCGTTCTGTGGTCTTTACCGACTGACCGTCCATAATGACGACTGAGGGACAGGCGGCCCGGCCGGCTTGCCTTCGAGCGAATGTTGATTTTACGTGGTCGGCCACCGGGCCGTGCTGCCGGCAACATGTCCACGCATACGACTTTTTAAACACGCTCTCAAAGCTGAAGGCGCTCTGGACGAAGAAAGTCGGCACCTGCCGGTGCCGTACCTGAATAACGTCCTGGAACAGGACCACCGCGCGATCAAGCGGACGGATCAACCCGAGTCAGCATTTCCGATCGTTTTGGGGAGCTTGGCGCACCATCGCTGGCTACGAGGCCGTGCACACGATCCGCAAAGGCCAGACATACGGAAGCGCGCCGGTGGCGAAGGGCGGTCTACTCCATTGCTTCATTCTTGGTTTGATCAGCTCGGTGACGGTCTAATTTTGCGGACGCTATCGCCAAACTTCGCCTTCACTCCAAAGTTGCAACACTACCATCTCTCTGCCTTCGCGAAGCCTTGCTTTTATGTGGCTGCGAAACTCAAGGTGGTTCGAGCAGATCATCAGAAATTCTCACCGATTTGAGCGATCAAAAGCCGTTGGTGACAGCCCTATTACATACCAACTTCACGTAATAAGTAATCCCGAAACCAGAGAGACCCTTGCCGTTGCTTATTTTAGGAACATTAGTGGGCGGCTGGGCGCCCTGTTCATGTAGTCGTACGGGCTGTCGCAGCAACAACTGGCTAACGCCATTGAACTTTGATTACAGAACGCTCACCGAGCTTCCAGGCACGAAGGAAGCAACGTTAGCCTAAAGAAACAACTCAGGTCGGGCCTGATGGAATTTGGCTCTGCCGTATAACCCTAACATTATTATTTATGCCCGCGTGCTACGGTATGATTTTCTCTGATGATTGGCGCAAGTTGAGTTTGAGCAGGCCTAGCGAAAACGTCACCGCTTCTTTTGATGATCCGAAAGCAGGCGAAAGCGCGGTCTATTTAATCCCGACGGAGCGGCGATAGCTTTTGCGGTTTCCCTGTTCTCAACCCGTGAAGGAGTGCGAAACACTCGAGAATGTTGAGACGCGGCTGGTAACGGGGACGGGTTTCCTTGGACACGCCTTGCAATACGGTCAAATGCGTTGCCACTTTAAATAATTGAAGACGCTCCGATAGAGACTTATTTGCCCGAAAACTAGCGCTTAAGCGAGCGTCGAAAAAGTGATCCGGGTCGCGTGCAACCCAAGGAGTTGGCGAGACTCTGCACGCGAACCCGAATCGCCTTAACCAGCGATATCAGACATCGCCGCCTCCCTCGCCGTTCAAAGGGAGGCGTGAGGTGGGTCGATCCGCTCAGGCTATATCCGGAACGAACCCCCAGGGGCCGCGACTTTCTGGATAATCAGAAGAGGCGGGGAACATAAGGCTACGGGTACGATTATCGAAGTCATGGAAAAAATAGAAAATCAGATGACGCAAGCGGCGAAATAGCCAAAATTATCGACCTATGAGAGCCGATAATGACGCTGCACAAGGCGAGGGAAAAGCGAGCGAAGTATTTTATCCGGAATTCCTCAATGAAGATGTATTCGCTGTTCCGGAAGGCGGCAAAGTGGACGAGGAAGCAGAGGGAAGTCAGCGGAAAATCGAAAGTTGGCACCCTTTCAATTGAGCCGGTAATCGGAAAAGGGTTCCAATCTGCGGTGTTTCTGCGGTAAGCAGCGCGTCGACAAAAGTGATCCGGGTTCCATGCAACCAAAGGGTTGGCGAGACTTTCGCGCGCGAACCCAGGTGGCCGGTGTGTGTCGGCGTAGGAGGGCACATAACCGGGTTACCCTCAGAAATTACTCGGGAAGCAGAAACGGTGAAAAGCCCTTTCTTAGGATCTCCTGAACGGCCTTTTCCAGTTTTAACTGTCTTGGGCTCTGGGACTAATCAACTGGGACCGAAGAAAATCTCAGTAGCGAGATTGCCTCGCTAAGCCCTGTTCGCTACTCGGGCGGCACTCTGACTTCATCGGCTCTCGGGTGGAACAGACAGAGGCGCCCATCAATCGCAAGTGTCGGAATTTGCACAGGAGGCCGTGCGTTCGAATTCCAGGAAGACGGGTTGACGAAGCTGATTATCCAAGGTCCACTCGGTAAACTTAACTTGAGCGACGAGTAATGGCTCAACCCAGGTACAGCGCTTCATGACCCGAGGCGTGATCCCCATGCCCCATCTCCCGGGTCTCATCTCAGGCAAGTTGATAAAAGGGGCTACTCGTACGTTTGATCTTTTGCATGCCCTCGTACAGGGGGTAAGACAAGGTAGCTCCGATAAGACCTAACAAGAGGGCCCGTTGCTCTAGGGGATCATCCTCATCGCGTCTTCATACGCGGCATCTCAACAACCACGGCTGCATTTTGCTTCGGCATTACGACGTTCGGATGATGTGGCGGACATAGTCGGGCGACGATCCCGAGAACGGCCACGATGTGTTGCCGTCATTCGGCAGGATTGGTGGAATCACCTGCAAATAGTGGACCGGCAATCTGTGACGCATCCAATTTTCGAACCCGTCGGGCGCGGAGGATGACATGAAAAGCCTGAGCCACTCCGCGATGGCGTCATTATTTTCGGCGATCATGTCAATCAAGCTGCCACCCTTGACCACCACGATGCGGAATCCGACCCTTCCGCTGGACATCGAGGCGAATACGGCGGTCGAAGCGAAATTGCGCTGCCAATGGTCGAATTGCGTGCTGCTGACCATCCTAGGCGTTACCGCGCCATAAGTCGACAGCACGTCTGGGCCGCCAACCTCTTTTGCGCCGAGGAAATCCTTCAAGGCCGCCAAATTCTCTGGCACGCGGCCAATCGTGCAGCCGCGGAATTCCACCACACTGAGACCCGCGCCCCGCACCTGATTCATCTTGTCGATTAGTGCGGCTGCCTGCGCCTCGGTGGTGAAGATTTGCTTGGCGATCTGTGCTATAGAGAGTGAAGTGTCCATTAAGGTCCTGAGGACCGTGGAGCGGCTATCCGTCCGATGCCCCGGGAAGAGGCGCATTGTCATGCCGCGCTCGTTTCCGTGGCTAACGATGACCAGATCGGGTCCCTGGAAATCGCGGCCCTTGCCGAAAGCGTCGATGATGGCCTGGAGCGTTGTGTCGAGGCTGGTGTGGGGGATATGGCTCGGGCTGTCTACTGCAATGCCTATTGTGGCGTCGACCGGTTCGGTCCCAAAACGCTGGTAATAGGCCCGCGCGAGACGGCCATAGTCGTCGTCGATGATCAGCCCCTTAGCCATGACAGCGACCTCGAACAGTTGGGTGCGTCATGCCCCGTGACCCGACGAGCCTCGATTTTGACATCAGTACGCAGGTCTTTTTCGACCACGTGACGCCCCGCTTATTGAGTTCCGGCGATCTCCCAGTCAAGGAAACGAGGGAATTGTCGTTTTGAACGCGAATTGTGGCCGTCATCTGATCATTCCGTGACTCGAACGTTTCCGCTGTCGAACAAGTCCGAATCTCCTCCAACGAAAATGTAGTTCTTACACACAATAGTTCCTTTTCCTTGATCTAGAGCACACCGGAAAAGGGGCACGCCATAGAAGCTAGTAGGGACACCCGAAATTTAACAGAAGTAGCGCTCAAAAGTAATAACGATTAGCACCAGATTGTCTAGGATGCCCAAGGGTCGGATCCAAAGTCAAAGAAAATGTCTTGTTTTTCGCCGATGAAAGCGGCGAGCGACGCGCTAAGGCACATTTCGGACACCAAAAGCGAAAAGAGCGCGTTGGGTGTTCCATTTTGCCTCTCCTCCCGACTGCGGCCCCAACACCCAAATGGCGTTGAAAAGACTATCCGAGTTCCCGACCTCTCCCGGTAGTAAACTCAGGCCGCCCTCGCGCAGCAACCGACGCCAATTCCGAATTTTGTCCCAGTTTGTCCGGAACCCCAAAATTGAGGGGAGTGTGAGCAGACTTTCTCGTCGATTTCCAACCTGGCCTAATAAACCTCGGGGCCGAGGTCCACGAGAAAAGCGCGGTAAAACTGCGTGATTTCTAAATCGTATGTTCATAAGTTCCTAGAGATAAAGCTATTACATAATTCGATCTATGGCCGTTTAAGCCGTAGACGGTACTCTTGCACCGAAGCACGTCCGTGGGTTCGGAACGGATCTGGAGCACGCTCCGCAACTTGCATAATCCAACGGAGAGCCTTCAACTTGGCCACGCCTTTCGGGTCGCGGTAAATGCGGTCGCGAGGCGATAGCGGCTCGCTCTCGTACAGAAATCCCCCGTAGGTCTGCAGTGTCTGCAGGGCGGACGAGTCCAAGAAAATACGGCGGGGAATGTCTTTAAGTCTCGAGTTCACAATCGGGCTGGCTAACTGTAGCGAGTGCGAACTCCACCTGCCAGATCCCTCTAGGGTAACCCGTCCGCTGCAGTCGTACTGGACGGACAGAGACTAAGGTTGAAACTAGATGACCATGGAAGTGCCACAACTCCCTTCGCGAAGTCGAATGAACATAACCGATATTCCTGCCGAGCTTCAGGAGAAGATCCTGCGCAATATCGAGGATTATTCGATTGTCCTCTTGGTGGACGGGCAGCTATGTGGAACCGGAACTTTGATTACTATCGATGGTGTCCATGGGATACTGACCGCCGCCCATGTCGCTCAAACGCTGGATGAGTCGGAACGAGCAGGAACCCTCGCAACAATCCTCGACCGGCGGGGATCACAACTCGTCGGAGAGCCGGCAAAACACTTCGAGATTTTTGCCACCAAACCAGCGGGTGAATGGGGGATATTTGGACCCGACCTTGCCTTTGTGCGGTTACCTTCTCCGAGCGGTTTGCTCTCCGGCTTGCTGACGAAGAAATCGTTTTGGGACTTAACCCGGAAAGGCGTAGCGCAGCGCCCGGTCGTGATTTTGGATAAGACCCCAATGGCTTCATATGGGGCGGTGGATGAGAGAACCGAGCGAACCGAGAACATGGTTCGACTCAACACTTTCCTGGTCTACGGCGCGTCTCCCAAGGTCTTTGAACGGGAGGGCTACGACTACATTGATATGCGGAGCAGGCGTTCCTTGCAGCCTGAAATGCCAACGAGATTCGGCGGTTTAAGTGGCAGCGGCGTTTGGCGTTTTGACATTGCGCGGTATCATAAGGACCGGTTTGAACTCTTTGGGTTTCACTTGGCCGGGGTCGCTTTCTATCAGCTGCCGGAGTCGGAGCCGGACATTGTGGCTATCCGCTACCACGGGCCTCTTTCAATTTATCAGCGCTTGTTGCCGGCAGTCCGGAATTGGCTTTCGAGATAAGGCACGATTAAGAGCGTCACATTGCACGAAAATAGGAGACCATGTGCACCCGCTCGGACGCTTGCGAATGACCTTCTAAACGCTACCGTGTGCCACCATTAACCTATGAAGTTCGAAATTAAGCCCGAGGATGTGAAGGCGTACGGCACGCCCGCCACGATCTCCGCAAACCTAGGCAAGCGTGGCGCAGATTCTCGGCGAGGCGGATAACAGACGCTTCCGGCCGGTCGAGATCCTCCAAAAGGTCTTACCGGGCTTGAACATTACCATCTGCATGGTACGCTATACCCTGTGAATGGTACCCAACAATCGCTCTGGTCAAATCTCGGCATGCTGTTGGCGGAGCACAACATGAGCGTGCTGGCGCTCCACAAACGGCTGCAAGAGAAGGGAGTGTCCGTGAATCTGAAAAGCTTGTACCGCTTGGCGAGCTCTCAACCGCTCCAGAAGTTTGATGCTCGGATTGTAAAGCCTATCTGCTTCGTTCTGGGTGTCGACTTAAGCGAATTGATTTCGTTGGAAAAACCCGAGCTGAGTCTTGTGAAGCTGGACCCGGTAACGCAAGCGAGAATAACCAACCTGCTTGATAAGAATAATCAAGGTACAATTACCAAAAGAGAGAGGGCCGAGTTGGAGCGGTTGGTCGACAAGGCCGAAAAGATCAGTTTGCACAATGCGCGAGCGCTGGTCGAGTACCGGCGACGCAGGGCCGATAGAACCGAGGGCACAGGGATGGGCCGCAAACGTCGATCCGGAAAAGAGAGTGAGGCGGCCATCCTTGCCTAAATGCGTTGGTTACTAAAGCGACACGGGCTTTTGTAAGAGAAAGGGCGAAGTCGCGCTGTGAGTATTGTCGGGCGCCGGAAATCATTACGGGTGGACCTTTTGAGGTGGATCATATTGTTCCGCAAGCATCAGCGGGCGGCGACGAACCAGAGAATTTGGCTCTCTGCTGCAAATCTTGTAACATCCGGAAGAGCGGTCACATTTCCGGTAAAGATCCGGAAAGCCGCGAGGAGACTGTGCTATTCAACCCTCGCCAAGATACATGGAACGAGCATTTTGATTTCGACGCTGGAAGGTTCCAGCTGCTGGGTAGAACGCCGATAGGGCGTGCTACGATTGATCAGCTGAGAATGAATACGTCGTATCAGATTGAAGCACGCAAATATTGGGTGGAAGCCGGCCTTTATCCCTAAGAGCAAAGAACCAAATTGAGATACCCCTACGCCGGTTGGGCATGCGAATTGAGTTTGTGCCAAATTTGGCTGCAAAAACATGAGCCTTTCATCCAGCTATAAATATCCTATATCCCATGCTAGTTTAGCAACGGCTACAATATGTCGTGGAAGGGACGGGACCGGCCTTTGTGGCCATGGAGTCCGCCACCGAGTTCAAGCGTGCAGGGTCTAGTGCAGTAAGTCTGAACCTCAGAGCAGTCGTATCATTTTCATCGGCTCACAGCCATCGAAAGCAAGATACAGGCCGCTATACAACCTTCAGACTTAGTGCACTAGAACCGCAAATGCTTTTATTCTTACTTCTCCGAAGGGATTCACTTTCTGCAACGCTGCCATCAGTAAAGAACTTAAGAACCCGACCTGCCTTTTGCAGGTCTACGTTACTTGAAACCAAGAAGGTTTTCGCTCGGTCCTATCGGAAATTCACTTTCAGAAATATTAATCGTTTGTAATGATTATTACTCCTATGCATGAATTGATGCGCATCGAGCCGGCTACCATCGAGGATCTTTCGTTGCTTGCGGAGTTGCTCATGGAGCTTTTTGGGCAGGAACCGGATTTTCGCCCGGACTACAATAACCAGATGCGTGGTCTTCGGCTGATTCTGGAACAACCGAGCCGAGGGCGAATCTTCGTCCTTCGCAGTGCGAACAAAATCATTGGGATGATAAACCTGTTGTTTACAATCAGCACTGCTGAAGGGGGGTTCGTGATTCTCCTCGAAGATCTCATCGTCGCAAGGCATTTCCGCGGTCAGGGAATGGGCAGCGAACTTTTGAAATACGCCATGGAGTATGCAAAGCAGAAGAACTTTCTTAGTATCATGCTTCTGACGGATCGAATGAGCGAGGGCTCGCTTGCCTTTTTCGAGAAGCATGGATTTCAACGGTCCGACATGATCCCAATGCGCCTCT
>CAVWZH010000023.1:0-10781 GCA_963759395.1 uncultured Acidobacteriota bacterium
CAGAGGACTGACGGCACCGGTATTGACGATAGCCACTGAGCCCTTGACGAGGCCAGTAATCTGGGGCGTGAAGGTTACGGAGAAAGTGCACTTCCCACCCGCCGGGAGCGAACTTCCACAGGGTGAGGCGCCGCTGGGCGTGACCGAATAACCGGTTGAAGCCGTCAAGGAATTCAGACTTACCGCCGAGCCCTTATTGGTATTAGTCACGGTCACCGTTTTGGGTGCGCTGCTGACCCCGGTTACCTGGTTGCCAAAAGCCCAGCTGGTGGGTGAGAGGCTCAGGGTGGGAGATGCGCCGCCACTGCCGCTGCCGCCCAGATTGACGGTTTGCGTCGGGAAAGAAGCCAGCCGACACCGCCAATGAGCCATGTGACGGTTCCGTTCTGTGCGGGCTTGAAGGTGACTGCGATGGTGCAGGTGGAGTTTCCCGCCAAACTGGACCCGCAACCGTTGGTGACGCCGGCGGTTGCGGCGAAATCCGAACTGGCACCGTAACTCAGGCTGGTGCTCGACGAAGAGTTGTTCTTTACGGTGACGGTGAGCGCACCCGAAGTCGTCCCCACCGCGACCGTGCCGAAACTCAGGTTCAGCGGTGTAGTTGAGACCGGCGCAAGTCCTGTGCCACTTAGCGTGACAATCTGCGGCGAATCCGGCGCGTTGTCGTAAATGCTGAGCGCTCCTGAAATAACTCCGGGCAGGGACGGTGCAAATTTCACCGTAATGGTGCAACTGCTGGTTGGCGCCAGGGTTGAACCGCAAGTACTCGTCTGGAAGGAGCCGCTGGCCACAATCGAGGCGATCGTCAGCGTAGAACTCGCGCTGGAATTGGTAAGCGTGACGGTCTTGCCCGACGAAGTTAAGCCGGTCACAATATTGCCAAAGCTCAGCGACAAAGGCTTAACTGTGGCTGTGGGCGGAGCGCCCGTCGTTTTGTACGGGCTTCACGGCGACGGCCTGCATGATCCAATTTCCCGACAGTGCTCAGCGGAGCACTCGCGGTGTACGTGCCCGGATTCGAGCGCCGGAGCGTCTTCCACGATGTCACCGTCTGGACTGGTCATCAAAAGCGTCGTGAATCCGGTTCCCGGACCAGACGTCAGGGTGGAAACAATGTTGGCAGCAACAATAAGATCGTTGGAAACCGTGGTGGTGAGGTTAACCGAGGAATTCGTTCCGTTGCCCGATGCGCCGCTACCTGCATCGATTGGGTTATTGGGATCGGCGCCGTTATATTCGACAATCCTGATATCAGGAAATGCGGCAGCGGGGCTGAAGTGCACAGTGACACTGTTGGCTCCTGCGGCTGCCCCGGAAATGTTCTTGGCGTAGTAGATGGCCTGGGTCAAATTTCCGGCTAGCAGGGTGGGGCCGACCGCGAGGGTATATGGATTGCCTTTGCTATCAGTCACCCCTCCAGCGGGGACAGTGGCAGTAGAGTCATTCCAGCCGACCACGACGAGGTTGAGGTCTCCCGCCAACTGAGGGTTCTGGAAGGTCACGCTCACGCTGCTCTGAGGACTTTGCGGCGTCGCGTAGTTTCCTTGTATGAATGCGATACTGGATCCGCCATTGCCTGTAACCACGTACGTCGCGGTGGTGATCGGACTGGTGCGATAGCCCCCACCTACTGCCATCGCGCTCAGGGTTTCCGTACTGCTGATTACCAGTGTCCCGGTGTAGACGTTCGATGACGTTGTGGGGGTGCTGCCGTCGGTCGTGTAGTAAACCGTGGTTCCTTGCGTCGACTCTTCGATCGAAACCGAAACTGACCCGCTGTAGGTTCCTCCCGGTTGGCTGAAAGATGGAGCTGCGGCTTGCGGCTGCGCACTAAACAAACCGTAAATCGCCAGCGAATTCTGGGTGCCGACATAGGCCTTGCCGTTTGCGACTGTTGGGGTCGCGAACTTAACCGCTGCCCCCGCCGCATCGGAGGCGTTTTGACTGCTGTTATAAAGTTCGCTGGTCAGGTTGGTCGCGTCGTAGGCGTGCAATACTGCGTTCCCGGATCCGTCGCTTTCAATGGCCCAGACGATGCCCTGAGTTGCTCCATTGGCGGTAATTGACGGGCTGGCGCCGGGAAACCCGTAAACCTCCGAAGACTGCGACACAGCGGAGGTTGAGAGCAGGCCGTTGCCGAAGGTGAACATCTTCAGATTGTCTTGAATGCCGCCAAAATAAACGCGCCCTTGCCAGTATGCCGCTGAGCTGTAGCAATTCTCGATATAGCTGTTGCCGAGAGGGTCCACCCCGGTGATTCCACCCACGACATTCAACAGCTCCTGAATGATCTGGGTATCGCCTGAGGAGCTGAACTGTCCCAGATTGTCGCGGTCCAGAACATATAGGGCGCCGTTCTTGCCGCATCCGATCATGATGTGAGGATGCTGCGTAGTACCCGCGCTGTCGGGTAGCAACGTGACCGCACCGGAAGAAACGTCAAGGTCGGCATTGTCCAGATTCTGCTGATTGTAGGGTGCAAAGTAATCACCCATTGCCAAGGTTGGTGTGGTCTTCAGTCTCAGAAAGCTGTCTCCAAAGTTGCTGGCGCCGTCAAACGCCCCATTCCCCGTGGAGAAATAGAGACTTCCCGCCGAGTCAGACGCCAAGCCGCCACCGTGCATCCAAATACCGCCGTGGCCTTCGCCGCCGTTCGGAGTCGGGGAGAAAGCACCGATCTGAGTGAGCGCAGTCTTGTCATAGCCAAAGACCCACCCGTGCCAGTTGTCATCGTCACCCGCAGCGCCAAATCCCATGTAGATGCCGTTGTTCACCAGCGCCAACCCGGGCCGCTGTAAGGAGTAGTGCGGGCTGAAAACCAAATTGCTGCCGTTATTGGGGTTCCCTGTTCCGGGTACCTGGCCTTGGATCACCACCGGGCTGCCAGTTCGTTCTGCGCCCGAGGTGATATCCAGGGCGTGTAAGCGATACACATAGTTCGTCGTTTTGCCGGAGACTTCCTTCGTCTTCGCTACGACATACAGGTGTGGTGGTTGAGTCGATGACGGGTGTACTGAGGATGCCGATCTCGGGTTGGATGTCGGTGGCCGAAACGTACTCATCTTGCGTCAGCGACTGAAGTGCAGGTCCATCCGCTCGGGCAGCCTAGGGCGGCCAGGCTCTACTTGCCATAGGGGAGTGAGTGACAGGCCATCGGCGTCGTAAGCGTAGACGCTGTCGTGCATGGTCGCGACATAAACCACGTCGTGTGTACCCTTCCCGGGAATCGTCACACCGGGCACAACGAGGGGTTGCGCGTAGACGGCACCATCCGTGGGCAGGTTGACGAGCTTACCGAAGTTGCCAGGACTTACACTGCTCAGCGTCAGGGTGGTTTCGCTGGCATTTAACCCATCCCGGGCCGCATCATTGTGCTGGGTCAAGACCGCAACCTGGGCATTACCTGGGGCGCCAAACAAGAAAAGGAGGATTACAAATTTACTAATACCCCCTGTGGGAACAGCACAACGCATAGCATTCTCCTATTTGGTTAGCTGCACCGGGGGGATGTACAGTTTACGGGGGAACCGTCCGAAGGGGAGACGCCCGACGAATGGCTTATTTTACGAGAGCATCCTCCGAACTACAAGCAGAAAACCGCACGACGGCAGGAGGCGACCATCCCGGGATGCTGCAATTAAGTGATTTACTATTAATTACTTACGATGAATATTTTCGGTGTCGCGTAAGCATCTAGAGAAACCCTATGAGAAAAGTATGGTTTTACCTGCTTTTGCTGTCTGTGGTGACTTCCGCCGCGGCCCAGCAGAAAAAAAGAAGAGTGAGGACGTAACCCCCCAGAAGGACAGGCCTGCCGCAGATTCCCACAGCTTCATGGAACTGTTCACCAAGCTGGAACGCGACCTGGTGTTGGCTGCCCAGGAGAAAGATCGCACATCTCTGGATGCGCTCGTTGCTGCTGGTTTTACCGAGCGTACGGCAATTGACCCGGAGCATCCGGTAGCCCGAGCCGAATGGATAGAAAAGGTACTTCCGGATTACCGCCTTGACCCTATGGGCGTTCGCTCTATGGTCATCCGGGCGTTTCTGGGAAATGCGTTAGTGAGCTTCGTTCAAAAACAAGCGCCTTCCGCTGTCGACAGCCGGGACTACTTTATTGTCGATCTCTGGGTGGTCAACCAGGGCAAGTGGCAGCTGGCATCGCGATTCGTATCACCCGTGGGCCCCCACGACCGCTGAGCGGTTCCCGTTCTAGGCCTGATTTCAAACCGGCCGGCAAAATCTTTCTGTTATCTCTGTTCCTCGCGTACGCACTCCTGCTAAACTGCCGCCTCCCAGCCAGATGCACAGGCGATCGTGGCACGCAGTTATAGGCTTGCCAGGGTCACCTTCTTTCGAGGTTACCGAGGTATCAGGCCCCCAGTACACCGGGATGTTGGCTCTCGGTTCTCTAGAAACCTCGAGGGCGACATCCGACAATTGTATTCATGAACCGTCGCCTTGATCAAAGAACGGCCTTATTGGGGCCGGGGATCAACATCAGATTGCTTCAGCGCATGCTGGCAGCTGGTGCCATGTCCCTTGTAGTGTTGATGATGGCGGCCTGCCTGGGCGTGAGTTCAGGCCATAGCAACTCAGCGGTGTCCGGACCGGGCACTGCGAGCAGCGCAAACCAATTGAGCGTTTCGCCGACAATCCTCAATTTCGGAAATACCGCAGTCGGGAGTACTCAGAATCAAACCGGGACGCTGACTGCCGGGACTGCCAATGTGACGGTGTCGTCCGCGGGTTGGAATGGACAAGGTTACACCGTCAGCGGGATCAGTTTTCCGTTCAGTCTGGCTGCAGGAAAGAGTGTCAACTACACCGTCAGCTTCACGCCCGCAAGCTACGGGTGGCGCACCGGGAACTATTTCTTTCGTCAGTGATGCTCCGAATTCGCCGTCGACCCAAACCTGGGCAGGAACTGGGACTCTGGCCGGTGCACACTCCGTCGCTCTGTCCTGGGGGGCGAGCAGTTCTGCGGTGGCTGGCTACAATATCTATCGTGGAACGGCGCCGAGCGGGCCGTACGCGAGGCTAAATCCTTCGCTTTTGTCAGATGCGAGTTACGTCGACGCGAATGTTGTAACTGGCGCTACCTACTATTATGTGGCTACCGTCGTTGATGCGAGTAACGTAGAAAGCGGATACTCGAATCAGGCGACCGCGGTCATTCCCTAACGGAAGGTACTCCCGCACCGTGACTCGTCCCGTAAACGTCTGACCAACACTCCTGTTCGCGAAATCACGTCTGTGTGACACGCAGATGGCGCTCTCTTTCGGTGACAAACTCGGTCCGTATGAGACTGTTGCGCCTATTCGTAGAGGCGGCACGGGGGCACGCAATGCGCCCCCGGGAAGCCATGAAGAGCGACCAACTTCGGTTTAGCCGATCCAAACAACAGCAACAGCACGAATTTGGTAAGGGTTGCTGACAAGCCGGGAGTTGGCAGCGAGATCCGATCACCTTCTATGATTTTGTCGTGCCCAGCATCCCAGTTCATGAAAGCTCTGTATTGATTCTCCTTCAATCGCAGAATCACAGGCATGCACAACGGGTGTTGGGAACAGAGTCGGTCGGTTGTGGGCTACTTTCATGGCCAAAGTAGCCCACTACCCAGCCGATCAGTTGTGTTGATAAACTGAATCTTCTCATGCGAGCCGGAAAACCGCAGGCCTCATTTGTTCTATTCATAGAGGCGCGATGCCGAGGTCCTTATGAGTGGCGATTCCTTACCATTACAACTGCCACTCACGCGCTTTGCGGCTGACTCGTGCGAGGCGACCACTCTGTACCGCGAACTGCGCAAACCTCTGCTGCGATATCTGGTCTGTCTCGGGCTCTCGGCTGACGAAGCGCAGGATGTCGTGCAGGACGCTTTTGTCAGCCTGCACAGGCACCTGGCTTCGGGTGGGTCGCAGGAGAACATTCGTAGCTGGCTGTTTCGCGTCGCCCACAATGGCGCCAGAAATCGTCAGCATAGTTATGATCGTCGTTTCGGCAAACCACTCGATCCCGACTTCAACTCGATTACAGACGAAGCGACCCCGGAACAAGTCGTACTGGAGAAGGAGAAGTACGGTCGGCTGGGACAGGCGATCCTGTCATTGACGGAGTCCGAACGTGAGTGCCTCCTGTTGCGTGCGGGAGGACTGCGCTATCGGGAAATCGCTGAAGTCCTCGGGATTCCAAGTTCCACGGTGAGCGATACGGTGGATCGGGCGATCAAGAAATTAGCGGAGAAATGCAATGTGTGACTTTTCAGGAAAATTGGTTGCGTGGATGGATCGTGAGCTTCCTGACAACGAAGCCGCGGACGCGGAGTGGCATGTTCGAGACTGTTTAGAATGCCGGAGGCGCGTCTATGCCTATAAGCAAGTGAGCCGCGCATTCGTCGCGCACTGCGATGCGGTGATGGAGGGAACAACACGTCGCAGGCCGCGCTGGGTACCCGTCCTGGCGAGCGCGACAGCGGCGGCGGCCGTGCTGTTCCTGGTGTTCCAGCCAGCATCCGTCAAGCAGATTCCTGTGCGCCCGCCAGTGGCGGACGCCTCCCCGGCCTTCATCCTGGAAACTGCGCCAAAGCCGGTCAAGACAGTCCATCGACGACGTGGGATTGCGCCCGCAAAGACTCCAAACGCGAATTGGGCGCTACCTGAAACCGCGATCCAGATCGCCATTCCGTTCGAAGCAATGTTTCCTCCCGGGGCTGTCCCCGAAGGGATCGCATTCATTGCGGACGTCAGTATGGCAGCCGACGGATCGGTTCAAGGACTCCGTCTGCAGCCGTGATTTGCTTTAGATAGAAAAGGAGACCGACCTAACATGAAACGCACACTGATCCTTATTCTTGCGGCCTCATTCTGCGCATTGGCGCAAGATGGCGGAAACGTAATGTACCAAAGCGCCGGCCCGGCGGGTGCGATCGCTTGGGGCTCCTTTGAAAAAGGGTCCACTGCTCCGGTTAAGGGTGCGCCTTATTCTGCCACCATTAATAACGAATCCATCCAGGTGCTCGCAGATGGCAATCGTATCGTTCAGACCAACACCGGGACGGTCTCCAGAGATTCCCAGGGACGCATACGTCAAGATGCGGCGTTGCCGGCGATTGGCAATCTATCGGCCGCCAGCGCCCCGCACCTCGTCTTCATTCAAGACCCGGTGGCGGGCACTTCCTATACGCTGAATTTGACAGATAAGACTGCGTGGAAAAACCCGATGCTCCCCGGCGGAACCGGCGGCCCCGGCCGCCATTGGC
Organism: uncultured Acidobacteriota bacterium; assembly: GCA_963759395.1. Classification (GTDB taxonomy): domain Bacteria; phylum Acidobacteriota; class Terriglobia; order Terriglobales; family Acidobacteriaceae; genus CAVWZH01. The sequence goes on from CAVWZH010000023.1 coordinate 7,263, forward strand.
ACATTTTTCATACAAACGCCGATAGGGCCGCCCCCAGTCCCCCCACCGGCACCTCCCATGATTGCCCTGACGAAGCATTTGGCGACGGATGAGCAGTCGGAAGCAAACACGGAATCCCTTGGCTCTCAGACGATGGAAGGTGTCGTTGTGAATGGGGTGCGCACCATACACACAATTCCTGCCGGCCAAATCGGTAACGATGGACCGATTAGCATTGTTACCGAGGTCTGGACTTCGACTGACCTCAAGACGATTATCTCCAGCAAGCGAAACGATCCGCGAATGGGCGAGCAAACATTCCGGTTAACGAACATCGTGCGCGCAGAGCCCGACCCTTCGTTATTCACAGTGCCGGCAGACTTCAAGATTGTCGATGGCGGCCCCCAAACCATCATCTATCGCAGGAACCAATAGGTTAGCCCCATCTTCGTGACAGGCGCATTCGTCTTCTGCCTGGAAGCGATCGAGATGACTGTCATCAACTTGGTGGCATCTTTTGCGCGCAGGTGTTTCGCCTTAGCGGTGTTGGCAGGAACAGTGGCGTCTGCGCGTAATTGAGTGGAGGCTTCAGGCCCGCTCGGTTACCTTGGGAGATGGCACCCTGATGACGGGTAACCCTTACCTTACAGGAAAGGGCTGCCGACTATCCCCTCGGAGGGCATTCCAATCACGATCAGTACAGGTATATTTAGCTGGTGCAAATGGACCGGCGGACATTTTTTGAATACCTTGATGCGGTGACGCTGACGTCCGTTCTTGCGGGTTCCCAGGAGGCGAGCGGTATGTGGGGAATGATTGCGAAAATAACAATTCTTCCCGGCAGGCGCGATGAAATGATCAGAATCTTGAAGGAGAGCGCAGGCGATATGCAAGGATGTCTCAGCTACGTTGTGGCCAAAGACGCTGCTGATGAAAATACGATCTGGGTAACTGAAGTGTGGGACAGCATGGCCAGTCACGACGCCTCACTATCTTTGCCTGCCGTAAAGAACGCGATACCTCGCGCGAAGGCAGTCGTTTCGAATTTCGAGAGGATCGCCGTCACAAGCCCGGTGTGGGGGGTCGGGATGCCATCAACTCACGCCCACTGATCTGCGAACGCTTAGCATCCCCTCAAGCGAAGTGCATGGGCGGCGACCATTTTCGAGAGTGTCACGAGTGACGGGCGAGCGGGAAGGAATCTCAAGGTAAGAGTTGCCGACCACTCGTGCAATGAACGTCTGGTGATTGCTTTCCCGACGAATGTGCAAGATTATTTATAGGACACCCACATCCTGCGGCAATGGGCGGCGGAGCGGCCATGACTTCGAAAATCGGACTGGCTATGTTGTTTTTGTCTATGTTTGCGTCCGCGCAACGCATTTGGGTCCTCGAACAACCCGACCAAATTGTCGAATACGATTCTCAAAGTTTTGCGCGAAAGACTTCGCATGAGATTCCTAACGATGTCCTTCAGTACCCACAAGATCTGCAGATCAGCAAGGCAGGGCAAATGTTATTTTTGCCCAGGACAGTGCGTGAACCCGATGGATTGGTTCATCCTTCGAACAGCCAAATCGTGTGGCTGTGGAATGGAAAAGCAGCCATGCCGATTCCGCGCGTGGTGATCCACAAGAGTACACCTCAAGCGGCGAATATTCTGGTCGAGTCCTCCGCTCCGCGATGCGCGCTTTCCTCCGACGGCACACATCTCTTCTGGTTCGATAACAGCAGCAGGTCAATTGAAAAAGGCGATGGTTCCATCAGCCTATCGTCTGAAACGACATTTCGCGTTTGGGCCACTGACTTGGTGGGCACGAATCCGCAGCAGCTCACCAGTTATCGGTTTGGCACATGCAAATGCGACACCGGTTCCTGCGAAGAAACTTGCCCGGAAGCGAATTACTGGTGGCCCGACAGCGGTGTTAGTAATTTCTTTGTAATGACTAAGTGGGTGCCAGGACAGGAGGGATCCGATTACCAGGAGAGCGTCTTGTACCGAAACACGAGCTCCGGATTTTGGTCAGCGACAAAGCTTTCGGCTCCGGTCAAAGAGGTCTTGGATTCTTACAACGAGAAGGAAGCGGTCGCAATCATCGAAGCAAACAGCGATTCCGGTTGTTGTGGTTGGGTCAACGAGAGCGATGACCAGGTGTTGCTAAACGAGACCAATGGAAAACGCATCGTCCTCTTTGATGAGTGGAAGCTATACCAGAACCGCGATTATGACATCAGCTTCTTTGCTTCCAGGGCAAAGTTTTCACCCAGCCACAAGCTCGTAGGCATGACTATTGAGGCAACTCACAAGCCTGGGGATGAAGTCAGACTTGCCGACGAAGGCAAGGAAAACCCGACAGACCTCGCACAGATCAAGAAAGTACTTCCCGACATGCCCGTGGTCCAGGTCGTTGAAGTAGGCGATCCCATAAAGCAGATCATCTCGATTCCCCACGCCCGCTTTGTCGGCTGGCTCTCCGACACCGAGATCTTGCTGATTGAAGACAACCTGCTGGTTGCCTTCGACACCGCCGCGCATAGCCGCAGAAGATCACAAATCAAAGTGGCGAAGCCGGACTATGCGTTCGTGAGGTGATCGATGTCTTGCGCCTTCACGTTTAAGTGGTTCCGGATATGTGTCCCCTTCGATGTGCGACAGCGACGTGAACATATCGATCACAGACTTACCGTCAGTTTTTCAATGCGGAGATGGAGCTGAAGCGAGCCGCATGTTCCGTTGAATCCACATGCCAAGCACATCGTTGAATCGCTCCCCGATGACGGGTAACTCTCACCTTACAGTCGCGGCGCTACTCTGATCATTGATCGGTGGCACGGAGGCCACCGGTCATGAAGCAGAAGCCAATCTCCAAAAAAAGACGCAACAGTACGAAGTCCATCCTGCGCTTGCCCGACCTGGAACACGCCAAGGCCGCGGTGTTGAATAGCCTCAACTCGACAGACGCAAAGAGGGGTTATCGTCACGCCATCGATGAGTTCGTTGACTGGTATTGTTCGGAACCTCGCTTGGCCTTCAACAGGATCGTGGTCCTGCGTTACCGCTCTCATCTCGAATCCCGTCAACTCGCCCCCGGAACCATCAATCTGCGTCTTGGAGCCGTGCGCCGGCTCGCCTTCGAAGCCGCCGACTGCGGTCTTCTCAGCGCCGACTTGGCCGCCGGTATTCGTCGCGTTAAAGGCGTGAAGAAGCTGGGCGTTCGTCTTGGGAACTGGTTAACGGCAGAGCAAGGCAATGCGCTCTGGCAAGCTCCCGATCGTGAGCGACTGAAGGGAAAACGTGACCGTGCCTTACTCGCATTGCTACTCGCGTGCGGATTGAGGAGGCATGAGGCCGTGGCTTTGACCTTGGATCATCTCCAGCAACGCGAAGAGCACTGGGCCATTGTTGATTTGGTTGGCAAGGGAGGTCACATTCGAACGGTTCCCGTTCCCGACTGGGTAAGAGCCGAACTCGACGATTGGCTCGCCGCGGCCGCCATTGATCGCGGAAGACTGTTCCGCCGGGTCAACAAAGTTGGCAGG
>CAVWZH010000024.1:0-14052 GCA_963759395.1 uncultured Acidobacteriota bacterium
GTACTGAATTGAGTTGAATTTTGTCAGATGTTAAAATTTGCGGCAATTGATACCGCCCTTTCAAGCTCCTCCCCCTCCCTTTTGAGGTGACTATTATGAGATCCTCCCGTGATGGCCTGACCGTTCTAGGCCCCGCGTTAGCTGTCGCTCTTTTTATGAGCAATTACGTCTGCAGTTCGCAGGCGCAAATCAAACCGGAAGCGTTCCACCGTACTATCGACGGTTCTCAAGTCGATCTTTACACGCTAAAGAATGCAAATGGACTTGAAGCCACTATCACCAACTATGGTGGAATCTCGTTTCACTGATGGTGCCCGATAAAAATGGAAAACTCGGCGATGTGGTACTTGGGTATGATAACCTAAACGACTACATCGGCAACACGCCCACTTCGGCGCCTTGATCGGTCGTTACGTTAACCGAATCGCCAAGGGCAGATTCACGATCGACGGCGTCGAGTACCAGCTTGCGCAGAATAACGACGTGAACGCTCTGCACGGCGGTCGCAGGGGGTTCGATAAGGCGGTCTGGCAAGCTGAAAAAGTCGACACCAGCGATGGACCGGCCCTCAATTGACCTACACGAGCAAAGATGGGGAAGAAGATTATCCAGGCACGCTCCGCTGTACGGTTACCTACACTCTGACGAACAAAAACGAGTTGAAGATCGAGTACGCCGCGGAGACGGATAAGCCGACCTTTGTCAATCTTACCCACCACTCCTACTTCAACCTGAAAGATGACGGAGCCAGTGACATCTTAGGGCATGAACTGATGATCAAGTCCAGTAAGTTCACCCCCGTTGACAAGGGTCTGATTCCGGAAGTGTTGCAAATTTGCAGGTAGCCCGTGATAAGCTGGCCGGATGCTCCTCCTGGCCTCTTCGGTTTGCGGTCTATTCAAGTGGCGGCAAATTTGAACCGGGAAATGATCCTTCTGGCAGTGGGGTGGTACTTGCGCTTTTCCCTTTTCGTACCGTGACGTCGAGGAGTTGCTCGCCGAGCGGGGCTTGCGCGCCGATCACGTCACCGTCTGGCGCTTACCCGCCAGCCATCGTACAACTAAAAACCGAGGGCACTCTGTTGGGAATTGCCGGCATCGACCCTAGTACCTCAATAATGTTCTGGAACAGGATCACCGAGCCATCAACCGACGGGTGCGCGCGAGCCTACATTTTCGTACATTCTGGGGGAGCTTGGCGTACGATTGCCGGCTACGAGGTGATTCATATATCGCAAAGGCCAAGCGTGTTGGAGTGCGACGAGTGTGAAGGTCGGTCTACTGCACCGCTTCATTCTCGGTTGTTCGCTGCGACGAGCTAAATTTCTGATCATCTACCCGGCCTTTGGCTTGACTACAAAGTTGCAACACATCCGGTTTTACTGTGTCAATCATCGGAGTCTTCAACTGGCCAGATCAGCTTATGGAGCTGTTGTTTGAGCTTTTCATGTGTCAGCTTATTTTCAGGGGACAGGTCCGCATCTCTGATGAGAAAGTCCCATGAGTTAATGAGTTCTGGAGAAAGCCATCAACCTCATCCAGCTGGATACTGAGCTCGATGGCAGTACACAATGCTGAGCGCCGTTGCTTGCGCAAATCTCTCTTTTCCTCGTCTGTCATGAACCCAATTTGCAGCCCAAAATTACTGCGTCAAGCGATGGGATGCTTTACCGTCTTGATGTGGTCTTCAGCATTTTCAAAGGTGGAAATCCCTTGTAAATTATGGGCAGCGCGTACGGGACTCGAACCCGTGTTTCATCCCTGGGCCCTAAGGGCTTTGGACAACTATACGGTCATTAGACGACTGAAAAAGCTTTCTCAAACGTTACCGGGTAACGATAAAATATCAGGCATGTCACGCAGGCGCCCAATCCTCTTTGAAATTTGATATTCCGAAAAACCGAATAGAAAAAGCCATTGGCGCATTGTGGGCTTCACCAGCGGGAAACGCAAACAATACTGGTTCCACACCGAGAAGGAAGCGAAGCAAGCCGCCGCGGACCGTAACTCCGAAATCACAGCTTATGGTACCCAGGTCACGCTTTCCGCTGTGAGCGGATGCGCGCATCCAATGCTCCGAAGGCTCTCCTCCACGGGAAGATGCTAGACGATGCCACAGAATTTTACCTAAACCACCTTAATAAATCTCCGATCTCCCTTTCCACGCTCACTAAAGAGGTCCGCGCGGAATTCAAACGTCGTTTGGAAAATAACGAAGCCAGCACGCGGCACCGGGAAAGCATGGAAAACGCTCTCCGGAAGCTCGAAACCCATTTCGGAAATCGACCAATAGCTGAGATAAGCACTTCCGAAATTAGGGCCTGGCTTCTCGGACTCCCGATCGCGGCAAAAACCCGGAATAAGATCCGAGGTTACGCGCGACAAATTTTCGGAATCGCCGTGGATCACGGCCTCAACTCATCCAACCCGGTCTCCCCGATCAAGAAATTCCGGGAGCGACACAGCGAAGAAAAATGTCCGTCTTTTCCGTCGAGGAGACCCGAAAACTCCTCCACTCCGCCAATCCCTTAATTCTCCCCTTTCTTACGTTGTCTTTTTTCGCTGGAATCCGGCGAGCGACCTTAGAACGACTGGACTGGTCAGAAGTTCACTTCAACGAAAAGCTCTTGATCCGTTCCCCGGTACAAAGGTAAAAACCAAAAACGTTACCAGGTTACCCTCGCTGAAAACGCTTTAGCCTCGGTCCGGCCTGGAACCTCCGGGAGAACGGCTCGCTATTACCCCCGTCTGCGGGCTCCGCAGTCCTACGGAAAGCCGAGCAAACGCCGGGCAAGGAAATTGATCCTTGACGCGGCACAAGCGGCTGAAATTGCCTTACCGGATAATACCGGCCGTCATACATACATTTCTGATGCACGTCGCCTTTACGAGAGTATCGATAAAACTGCAAAGAAGACGATACATTCTCCGGAGATTATCAAGACCGATTACCTGGGTATGGTAACCCGGAAAGAAGCCGAGCGCTATTGGCAAATTTTACCATGAAGAAGATCCGGCGCCCGTTGAAACCAAGTACGGACTCAACTTCATCACTTGCGATGAAGTTGAACAAATATACCAGATGTCCCGACGGTTTAGTAGATTAGCCAACGGCGCATAGCCGAGGACGCGGTTCTCGCACCCATGCTTTCGATCAAAATGAGTTTCAGCCGGATCGTTGCGACTCAGAAGTGGTATTTAAACACTTGATCCATAGCCCGCGTGCTATGTGATAGATTACATGAAGACATCAGAGACACCACCTGGAGGCCGGCATTCGGCTAGCGGACGCCACACTATATTCAATGTATCAACGCGCCGCAGACTATTGGCTCCAGAAAGTGTTGGCGCTTTCATAAATGAACCGACGGACAAACCAGACTATTTATAACTGAAGACGATCGGAGGTTTCCTAAACCTTAAATGCGGGTTCGATTCCCGCCGGGGCATGATGATAACTTGCTTATTGCATGTAGGTTACGAAAACTCAGCAAATCTCACCAAACCTCGCAATCCATCAAGTTTGATAACTGAAAGACACACACAAGACACACACGCTGAATTATGGGCACCTCTTTTCCGCCCCTTACTGCACCGTGACTTTTCCGCAGCACCGCTTGTATTTCTTGCCTGAGCCACATGGGCATGGGTCGTTACGTCCGGCCTTTCTGTCAAACTTACCGTCGATCGCCGAGCGCACGCTCGCTGCGAGTTCGACTACTCAAGCCCCTGTCAGCCAATAAATTGGTATGGTTTTTGACGGCTGTGCGGAATTCTGGATGGTCGTATCTGGTACGACGGCTAAACGCACCTAGAATTTGCAGATGCCTTCGACTAAGTGGTTCCGCCTCGCTCATGCTCCACTGGTGCGGAATCGGTCGGCGTTCAACGCCGCTGGACTTTTGGAATGTGTTTTTATTTCGGGCCCGCGGCGATGTCGTCGGAGTATCAGGACTGTACAGACAACCTGGAATGCCAAACAATGTCTGTTGGGTTGGCTGGTTTGGCATTAGTCCTCGATTTTGGCGAGAGGGCTTTGGCACAAACGCAATGTATACTCTCTCCGACTTCGCCCGGAGTATCGGCTGCAAAGAGCTTTGGGTTTGCACCGGTTCATCGGACGATGGTTCGGAGCGAGCGGGATTTTCGCCCGAAAACTCGAAATCGGCGATTCAATGTCAGCCGGTTTTCGCCTATGTGCTCACATCGCTTGAAGAAAGCAACGGCAAAATTTTTCAAACTGGTTGTGCGCGCAATTTTCAAGGCGACTGCATAACCCTTTGCACTTGTATGCACTGGCACAGGCATTGGAAGCCTACATGGAAGGGATTCTGGGTTGCCGGCTTTACTATGAAAAATTCTGGCAATCAGCTTTTTTACTTGATGCAGGTTGGGCAAGAGGCTGCGAGCCAGTACGCGCTATGGAATTCCAGTTATCTGCCCAATCGCAGCGCGAAGTCGGCAGCCCTGGACATTTTTGGCGATCTTTATGAACCGCTTTCGGGAGCGTCCGGCCAGCCTTTCAACCCAATGCTTTACCGAAGCCCAGTTCAAGGCCACGTGCATTTGCCGTCCGCCTGGAAGGACGATATTTACTACCCACGTCTGCCATACTCAAATCAACCCAAGTTGTTGATCGGTATCCCCGCCCGTTCCTTCTTGTGGAGCTGCCCTAAATACCAGTACAAGGCGCCACTCAAGGGGCACCCGCGATTTAAGTTCTATCCGTCGCTTGGAGCTTTTTACAAGCAGCTCACATGAAGATTGCCTTGCTTCGGGTTGGAATAGATGCAGCATGTGGCGGAATTCAGGGACCGGTCTTCGCGAACGGAGATTTTGAGTTTATCCCGATCCCCGACGATCGATTGCTCGGTCCTCGCACTTACGGCAACACCAACGGCAGAAGCGGGAGCCCGCCCCATGATGGGGGCTAAGATTATCATCCCGGACCTTGTCAAGCCCATCCTCGACACCGCAAAATCACAATTCCCTTGGGATGAAATACTTGTGAAAAACGCCAAAACGCTTTGGCACTACATTTTCGCCCGCTCGCCGGATTACGGCAGCTCGCGGAATATGTTCTTGGTTCATTGGAGTTAAGGACGCGTATTCTGTGGCCATCTTGGCCCGACAACTCCTTGCAACGGCCAGAGAATGACCTCTTCGAGTCCGTTCTCAACCGGTTGAAGTTGAATAGTATACATTGGCTTTTTTGAGATCGCGCCGGCAGATACGGGTCGTTCGCTTTTTCGCGCAAACCATTGACACTCGCTGAATAATGGCCTGAACCCAACCGATGGAACCAGCGAATCCTCTGGTTTTCCCGCTGGGAAAGATTTCGCCTTAACACGCTCCTGCTAACGCCATTCCTGGTCCTTCGAATTCGACAGGAATAATTATGGGAAAATTGATAGAATCGGGCCTTACAACAGACGTCTTGGAGGTTTTCTCCGGCTTCGGGTTTGCAACGCAACAATTTGTAAGTCGCATCCTGGGCGAAAATCGTAAACGAGTCGGCAGATGTATCGCACGGCATTGTGATGAAGGATTCCTTAAGCCTTTAGGCTATTCGACGGGCCAGACGCCGACCGACATCTTCTTTGGCGAGTGGTTTTGTCGCACGTCTAAACGTGATCCGCAATCGCCGACAGCCTTCCCGCGGTCGTTACGAGTTTACAATTCTTCATCGTGGCCAGATACTCCGCAGGCGGCGATCCAGACTAAGAATGACGTGGTTTTCGAAGCGCACTTCGGTTGGAGCATAGCGACCGCTGCCTGGCTTGTTGAAACGGCTCAAAACGACGGCCTACCGAAGGCGACGGTTCTGGGGGAGTACTCGATACGGGGATTCTCCCGCCTCAACAAAGCACTGGATGCGACGACACGTGCCTCGCTCAGGATCCCTCCGCTTTTGTGCGACCTTCCGTACGGATACCCTCCTGATCTCTACCTGCGGTTTCTCACCGCAGGCACGACGATGCACGTTGAGGTCGAAAGAACGTGTAAACGGAAGGTTCTCTACGAAAGGTTAGAATCTCTCTTCTCGCTTCAGGGGCCGCCGGTGCTCTACGTAGCTAGTAACGCGTCGGTAGCGCGAATCCTCCGGACTAGATTTTCGCAACGAGGGGGCCTTCAGGTGGTCGAATTCGGGGACCGCGACGCACTGCTATACTACCTACATTTTTGGGTGCGCGATCAGTGGTAACGAAGAAGGCACTTGCGCCGATTTTCTGAGTTTTATGGAAAAAATATCGTTTAGACTTGCTTTCTCCAGGTCCGTGTAGCCAAAGAGCCCCTATGCCCAGAGTAAAAGACCCTCAAATGTTGGAAGCTATCCTGCGCGAAATCACCGATTGGCGATTCAATTGCGCAACGCTGCTTTGCCACCAGTTTAAAGAACACCCCTCAAAGATACATCGTTACCTCGAAGAACTTACAGGCGCTCACTATATTCAGGACCTTGGTTTTGCAAGGATTAATGCAGCAGAATCGCCGTTTGCAGGACGCTGGTATGCCCCGACGCGAAAGGATCCCAGGCCATTTACCAGTGTCATTCCCAGACCGATGACAGTGAAGCGGTTCCCGGGTCAAAAGCCAATCGGCTGGCGTTATGTATTAACCAACAAAGACTTTGCAATTCCGGCCGCTGAGTTGAGACGAGTTTGGTCGGCGGCCTGGGCTCGCGACTCGCTCTACAAGCTACCCGATCTGGCCTTCGAGATACAGAGTGCGTTCCGAATTTGGATGGCCCATTACTATGTCTCGATTCCCTCGGATCAACCGTCGGCAAGGCGATCGACAAAAATGCCACAATTCGTCCCCGGCCTGCCCGATTTTCGTCTCAAATTCCCTGAGGGAGGGCCTCTGCGTATTGTACACTTTAGGATCGTCCACGCTCATCAGGTAGACTGGCGAGCGATCGAGTTACGCGCTTCCGGCGAGGCCACAGAAGTGCCATTGGTCATCGTAGCTTGGAGCCGAGAGATAGCCGAGGAGATTGGCCGCAAGATCGGCGGACTCAGGGAGGTGGCAATTGCACAATTCGGTTCTGAGGGAGGGGTCCTGCCGGCACTTCAACAACTCGGTTGGCAACCTTGAGAATCGTCATACTGCCATGGGTCGCCGGCGAGATCGAAATTTCAAAATACGGGTCCTGGAGGCGGGTTCTGACTGGGGTTATTTCACGCTTGGCTTCCTGAGTTGCATTCTGAAATCGCATCATACTCGCGTCAGACGTTACCTTGCATCGCTGCAGAAAGAAGGATTCTTTCGGATACTAGGCTTTACTGCAGGACGAACCCCAGATGATCCGCTGTTTGGTCAATGGATACGCGTAACCGAGAAAGCTACAACTCGGTATCCATCCATAGATCCCGCGGTTCTCCGCGTTCGGCTCGCGCAACCCGGCGATGGCTCGTTCACTGGTAGCGTAAGGCTCAAATCAAATGCTGAAGTCCCGCTTCAACACGCTGCGCGCATCGCAACGGCTGCTTGGCTAACGGATGCTATTAAAATGCTCGCCGAAGGAGAATTTTTGGTCGGCAGTGATCACGCTTGGCATCGCTTTTTTGACCATGTCGAATCCGGACGTGTGAAAAGGTTCGAGGCTCTAAACGGCGTTCCGGTGCAACGTCTGGCGATCGAGTGATTTTGTGAGGCCTGATATCACTGTGCACTGGAGCGAGATCCAATATACTGGTTACATCTGGGTCAAAATTGAGGAACGGGTGAGGACAGAAGTGGAGTATTGGCGTTTGATCGACGACTCGGCTGATTTTCCCCGAATGGTTCTTTACATTTGCTGGAGTTCAGCAGCGGCTATCGCTGCCGGGCGAGCATTCGGAGATCGTCCAGACATCGCCGTTGTGAGGTGGCTCGACACTGAATCCTTAGCGCGCGTTTTGAAAAAATGGACGCGATAGTGACTTTTCTGATAGTCTAGCGTCAGCCATTTAGCCGTAGCGGAGCCTAATAGCGACTTGAAATAGGTCTTCCATGGTTCGTTTGGGTTTGTAGCTTTGGTCGGCTCACAAACCCATCGAACCGGAAGACTGCTCTAAAAGTCAAACTCTGGGAGCCTCCCCGGCACAGCCGGGGGATCTCCTATTGATCTTTAGGCATCAAAGAATTCGCCTTTTTGCGGTGGAATTGCCTAATGTATGGAGAGCAAGAAGAGATTCTCCCGGTCCGATAGTGGGCGTTTTTTGGTGCCTGATTGATAAAGAGCCAATGGTGGTCATGAGAAACGAATTACCCGAGCGGTTGGTGGCGACGAAGTCTCAGTCATACAAAATGGCAGTGCAAATATCACATAGTATTTATACCGAAATACCGGAAGCGGCAGCTATATGGAGTAGTGAGGAAGCATCTTGGCGAGGTGTTTCACCGATTGGCAAAGCAAAAAGAATGTTGGATAGAAGAAGGGCATGTCATGCCGGATCACGTGCACATGTTGATCAATGTGCCGCCGAAATTGGCGGTATCGAGCGTAGTGGGATACATCAAGGGCAAGAGTGCGATTCACGTGGCGAGGCACTTTTTGAGGAGAGAGCGAAATTACGCTGGGCAGCGGATTTGGGCCCGAGGTTTCTTCGTTGATACGGTTGGACGGGATACCGAAACCATCCGCAAGTACATAGCCGAGCAAGAGATGGAGGATCGCAGGCTCGATCAGCTTGAGATGCCCGAAATAACACGAGAGTAAGGAAAACACCAAAGAGCGACAAACAACAACAGCCGCTTTGAGCGGCTCACATCATCAAGCCTCCGGTTTTACCGGAGGTCGTTGACTTTGAATTCGGGGGGGGAGCAAACGCTGCCGGGGGGACGAGGCTAGCAAGAGAATGTGACCTCTTGACAGCAAAGGAACCGGTGCCGGAAGGGCTTCATTGCATTCCGTGAGCAGGAAAAATATGAAGGCCCTGATCGACGTAGAGGCGGATTTCAGGGTAGCTTTTACACGAAAATTTGAAATATTTTTGGCCGCAAAATGGTCTCGAGACTCTGTTGTTATGCCGGGAAAACTGTACCGACTGTGCTGTGATCAAGGCAGCAATCGGAAGTATGGGCGCCCGACAAAAACTACGAGCGCTTTGCGATGGATCCAGAAGGAATCCTTGGCCCGGCCGGCCAACGAACACGTGCAAGTTGCTGTTGCCTTAGCTGGTGCGAAGCATTTCTGTGGGGTGATGCTGGTGGTGAGCCGCCTAATCGAGGGCGCAGGTGACGCCCATCAATGGCCTCGGTGGTATCTGAGGAGGCTAGGTAAAATACCCGCAGGGCGTTGGCTGAGACATGAATCAGGTGCATGACACTGGGTAAGCCGACCGAATGGAGAGTGTTGTCCCTTTTCTATTTTTCCCGGGCTCGACCTAGTGACTGTCAATGGGCTAATGTGCGAAATGTCCATCGAGATCTGCCCGGCCTCGTCGAACAGGTTGATGGATCTTGCTGAAACACAGGCACAGACATTGTCCTCGAGATAGTAAAAAAGATGACTCTTTCCTGTTATAAAAGTGGAGCAAGTCTATAATTTCATAGGGAACTGTCTTATTTCCGGGTGATTGGTTTACGTCAGGCGGTTTTATGTTGTTGGTAACCGCGTGATTGGCCTTAGCAACAAGGAGCCTTTTTCTGTTATTACAGGCCGCTTTCTACTCGGGAGGAGAAAAAAACTGTGATGTTGTCGAATAGGCGGTACCAAGAGCGCCGGATGCCAATGGCCGCAGAGCATTGACTGAGCTGCTATCGGGCGCCTTTGAGACCTGAATTAAGTGAATGACACGGGTACGGCGGCAGAATGCAGAGTGCTATCGCTTTTCTATTATTCCCGGGGCTCGGTCTAGGCGACTGCCAATGGGCTATGTGCGAAATGTCCATCGAGACCTGCCCGGCCTCGTCGAAACAGGTTGATGGATCTTAGTGAAACACAGGCACAGGTATTGTCCTCGAGATAGTAAAAAAGATGACTCTTTCCTGTTATAAGAGTGGAGCAAGTCTATAATCTCCTAGGGAACTGTCTTATTCCGGGTGACTGGTTTGCGTCAAGCAGTTCTGCATTGTTGGTAATCGCGTGATATGGCCTTAGCAAATAGGAACCTTTTCTATTATTGCGGGCCGATTTCTCTCGGGAGGAGAAAAGAACTGTGATGTTGTCGAATATGGCGGTACGAAGACCGCCGGGTGCCATGGCAAAACGATTCGCCAACGTGCAAACGGAAGGCCTGACCGCCCGCCAGACAGATACGGTAACCCAAAAGGTCTGGTGGGGCGTCAGGGCAAGGGCCTCGTTCGGTGAGGTCCATCCTAGGGGAGCTTTCCTTTCTCGAGAGTATCGTCGGTCGCCCTGTGCGCGTGAATAACCGCGTCCCGGCCCACTCTGTTGTTCAAATCTTTAACCGGGAACAGAAGCCAGGAACCATGTCCTTCGGAGTCCTTTTCCTTATAAGGCTCAGCGGGCAGCCTCGAGAGTTTCCTCGCCGCACAACTCACAATTCCGCCAGCCGGCTGCGGTTCGCAGTCCAACTGTGCGTGGTGCGGCGCTACGGGCGATTTCTCGATGACTATGCCGGCGTGTCTGCTCGCATCGTCAACTTTCTCAGCCGCCAACTCGATCTGCCTCCCGTTTTGGCTGTGCAACCCTCCCGCCGCGAGGGGACTCAGCACGAGCATCAGCGCCGGATCCGTGAGTACCTGGGTCTGCAAACTTTCGATCTGCCGACCCAGGAACAAATCGAGCGCTGGGTGTGTGGGCAAGCGGCCGTAGGGCTCAGTCCCGGTGAGATTTTTCCTCATGCGGAGGAGACCTTACGCCTTTGGGATGTGATCCTGCCCGCACGCTCGACTTTAGAGCGTCTGGTTGCCTCCCAAGCCGCTCGCGCACAAGAGGAGATTTTCCAACGCCTCAGCGCGCGACTGTCCGCGGAGTGCCGTGCGGACTTGGACAGCCTGTTGGAGGTCGGCGAGGACGTCCCTCGCTCCGCCTTGCTGCGACTTAAGGAATATCCGCCCGAAGCCACTGCGGCCAGCATTCTGAGCTACCTCGAGCAGTACGCCCTTCTCCGTTCCCTACGGGTCGAGCGCATCGACTTGAGCGGCCTCAGCCCGGAACTCACTCTTCAATTGTCAGCGCTGGTAAAACGCTACGACGCCTGGACGCTGAAGCGATTTGCCGAACCCAAACGCCATGCAATGCTGGCCTGCTTTCTGACCAAGGCTCAGAAAACGGTTTTGGACCACCTGGCCGAGATGCACGATCGCTTACTCACCAGAATTTGGGGAAGGTCGCAGCGCGCTTATGAAGAACGTCACCGGGAACTGCGCCGTCGGGCGAAGGAGGGTCTGGATCAACTCGTGGCCGCAGTGGAATTCCTGCTGGACCCCTGCCGCTCCAGGGAAACCACGCTGGCGGAACTGTGTCGCCAAGTTAATGAAGAGGAGCTCCAGGCCGCCCTCGCCTCATGCCGAGCATTCCAACACTTGGAGGAACGGGGCTTTCTCGATGAAATCTCCTCATACTACAGCTACCTCCGCCGCTACTTCCCCACCTTATTCGAACTGCCTTTTGAGGCTGAGCCGGGCAGTCGCTCGCTGCTGGAGGCTCTGGCGATCGTGCGCCGCTTGGATCGCGGAGAATTGGGGAAACTTCCGATGTCGGCACCGGTCGATTTTGTGCCGCCCGCCTGGAGAAAATTCCTGCTACGAGCCGACGGGTTGCTCGATAGGCGAGCGTGGGAGATCGCTCTGGGATTTGCCCTCCGCGATGCGCTCCGCTCAGGGGACATTTACTTGCCCGAGAGTCGTCGCCACGTGTCGTTCTGGAATTTGGTTTACGACGAACGTCAATGGGCCCAGGAGCGTAGCGGCGCCTACAAACAGCTGTCTTTATTTCCCGAAGCCGACACGGTGAGGAGGAAGCTATTCCAGGAGTTTGATCTCGTCGCCCGACAGCTGGATCAAGGCCTGCGCACGGGCCCGCTTGGAGGTCCATCTGGAAGGCGACGGCACCGACCTGCCAAAGCTTTTCGTTCGGAGCGATCAAGCGCTTCGCACCGAGGGCTTGCCTTACTTAATCCTGGCCAAGTGCATGGGGATCGTCGAGCAGGGTCGAGACAGTTCCGGCAAATCTCAGCTTCGACTGCTGACCAAGGATACAGACGGCTTCGACAACCCGGCAGTGCTGCTGGGTGGAACTCTCCTGGAGGCAGCCGACCGAATTGATGAAACCAACTTCGACCTGATCAAGACTGCCACGCTGGACCGGGTGAACCAAGACATTCGACGCGAGGAAAGCCGTGAGGCACTGCGGAAGGGCATCCTTGGTGAAGTGGAGGCCTTTAAGACAAACGAGTGCAATGGGGACACCGCAGATCCGCGCTACGAAACAATCCTCACCGCTGGCAAAGCCGCGATGAAACTCACAGCATCTCCGGTGTGAGTGGGTCGGAGGATTTCCGCTATGAAACAAGGTATTTGCACCAACTTCGGCAATTGCACTAAGGCGGATGATCCCGATCGCCTCAAACATACTATTCAAATCCCGGACGGCGCGGAGTTGGTATGCCCGCAGTGCGGCGCTCCGCTCACTCCCGCTGGTAAAGGGCCCGTAAATGTTCTTGTGCCCATGCTCCTGATTTTCGCTCTCTTGGTCTGCGGAATCGGCGTCGGGCGCCTGGTATCTGTTGAAGCCGAAACCCAGCTCAGTTGCGTCCGTGGTAGCGGCCACCACCCCTGCCCCCTTGCGCACGAGCCCGTCGCCGCCGGCCGCAATCACGCCGGCGTCCACGCCCACGACGGCGCCGACACCTGAGGCCAGCGCCGCCCCGCCGCCCGTCAACGTGGCGCTGGAGATCCACGGCTCGAATACCATTGGCTCAAAGCTTATTGCTTCCTTGCTCGATGGTTTCCTGCCTCAGGAAGGTTGGTCCAATATCACCCGCGTTCCCGGCAAGGACCCGGACGAGTATTCGATCCAGGGCGTCGTCTCCGGCAGGAGCGGCGTGCAGTCGGTCCAGGTTGAGGCTCGTGGTTCGGGCACCGCATTCGACTCTCTCGCGAAGGCGGAGTGCGACATCGGCATGTCCTCCCGCAAGATCAAGCCCGCCGAGCAGGCCATGCTCACTGCCCTGGGCGACATGACCTCGCCGGCTTGCGAGCACGTTTTAGCGCTGGATGGCATCGCCATCGTGGTCAACAAGGGTAACGCCGTCCCCAGCCTCAGCCGCAAGCAAATTCAAGCCATTTTCAGCGGCCAGACGACAGATTGGTCGCAGGTTGGCGGCAGGCCGGGACACATCGATCTTTTTGCCCGCGACGACCGCTCCGGGACTTACGACACCTTCAAGTCCCTTGTGCTGGAGAGCGCTTCGCTCGCGCCCGATACGAAGCGCTTTGAGGACTCCAATGCCCTTTCAGACGCCGTCGCCGCCGACCCAAATGGCATCGGCTTTGTCGGCCTGCCTTTCGTCCGCAGTGCTCGCGCGATACCGGTGTCTGATCAAAACACTGCGCCACTGCTGCCCTCAGCCTTCACCGTCGCACGCGAAGATTACGTCTTCTCGCGCCGCTTGTTTCTCTATACCCCGGCCAACCCTCCAAACCCGCTTACGTTGCGTTTCATCCGGTTTGCGACTTCGGATGCCGGCCAGGAGATCGTGGCCCGGGAGGGTTTTGTGAACCAGATCGTCAAGAAGGAGGAGTCGAAACTGGCCGGTCCCGCTGGGGCGACGCCCGCCGGCGATCTGCCGCCGGAATACGCACGCCTGACGGCAAACGCCGACCGGTTGAGCGTCGACTTCCGCTTCCGCACCGGCAGCAGTCAGCTAGATAACAAAGCGCTGGATGACCTCGACCGCGTCACCACCTACCTAGCGAGTCCGACAGCACGCGGCAAAGAAGTCATGCTGATCGGGTTCGCGGACAACAAGGGCAGTCCGAAGGCCAACGAGACGTTGAGCAGCGAACGCGCAAAAATCGTTGACCGCCAGTTCAGCAGTCGAGGCGTGCTAGCCGCAGCGTGTACGGGCTTCGGGTCGGCGGTGCCGGTTGCCTCTAA
>CAVWZH010000025.1:0-14681 GCA_963759395.1 uncultured Acidobacteriota bacterium
GACGGGCTAAACCGGTCGTAATCCGCCTCGAACCAAGGGGACGAAGGCTGGCCGCCTGAGAATTTGCTGATCAAGTGTCGAAGTCACGCTGGCTGTCGATTCAATCTGTCAACATGTGTTTCCTTTGACACTTTACAACTCGTCCAGAGCCTGAAAGTAAAATCGCCCCAGCAATTCTCTCTGTTGGACCCACCTCTGGTTCCGGCCTTGATTAATCCCCGAAGACGCCAGCAGTAACCCCCACTTTCCACTAAGGTAATCATTCTAAAGTGGTTACCGCCACCAAAGAGCCATTCTCCACGAGCCTAACAAATGCGAAAGTACAGGTACGGTTGGCCAATGGGGGCATTCACCAAAGTCATGCATACAGACTGGCTCAACAAGGGATTGAGACACGGGGCCGCAGTTCTAGTCTTCGTGGCGGCGGGACTTGCGTCGGCTCAGTCGCAGGAGGCGTCTCTCGCGATGATCCGGCCGGAAGCACTTGCTCCAGCGCCAGCTCCATTCGTAAAGGCGGCTTTTGCCACTGAGCTACCTCAAGCGCCGAGCCACAAGTTCTGGGATCGGGAGAATCGACTGCTGTTTGCCGGGGTCGCTGCGTCCGCCACCGCCGACTTCGCAGTGACGCGGGCGAACCTGCAGGGCGGGGGCCAAGAACTGAACCCCATGACGCGCGTTTTCAGCGGAAGCACGGCCGGACTCGCCGTGAACTTCGCCGGCGAAACAGCCGGCGTCATCGGGCTCAGCTACTTGCTGCACAAGACCGGCCACCACAAGCTCGAGCGGTTCGTCTCTATGACCGATATCGGCGCTTCGAGCGCGGCTGTGGCTTACGGGCTGGCGCACCGCTAAGATTTCCGATTACAAAAAAGATCTGCTGATTCTCAGGCGACCTGGCTCCGGTGAGTTAACTAATACTGGAAGTTTTGGCGACTCTTCAAAATACCTTCTCGCGGAGCAACTGCAGCAGATAAGAACCGTAGCTGTTGTCCTTCATAGCCGAAGCCGCTTTTTCGAGTTGTTCCGCTGTGATGTAGCCATAGCGGTAGGCAATTTCCTCCGGGCATGCGACTTTCAGTCCTTGACGAGTCTCGATCGTCTGAATGAACAACGACGCGTCCAACATGGCTTGATGCGTACCGGTGTCCAGCCAGGCCATGCCCCGGCCCATGACCATCACCTCGAGTTGTCCCCGCTTCAGGTATTCCCTATTCACGTCGGTGATCTCGAGTTCTCCCCGGGCCGATGGCTTAAGCTTTTTCGCGATGTCGACGACCTGATTGTCGTAGAAATAGAGCCCGGTGACAGCGTAGCGTGATTTAGGGACCTTGGGCTTCTCTTCCAGGCTTAGGGCCTTGCCGCTCGGATCAAACTCCACCACGCCATACCGTTCCGGATCGTTTACCGGATAGGCGAACACTTGTGCTCCGGATGCGCTTTGGCTCGCTTCCATCACGCTTTTGGCAAGATCGTGGCCATAGAAGACGTTGTCACCAAGAATCAAAGCGCAGCACGAAGATCCAATGAAGTCCCTGCCAACCAGGAACGCCTGCGCGATGCCTTCGGGTTTCGGCTGTGCCGCATACCGAAAACTCAGACCCAAGCGCGTTCCATCCCCCAGCAATTGCTCGAACTTGGATACGTCTTGCGGAGTGGAAATGATCAGGATGTCCCGAATGCCTCCCAGCATAAGCGTAGAGAGGGGGTAGTAGATCATCGGTTTGTCGTAGATCGGGAGCAGGCTTTTGCCCACGGCGTGGGTGACGGGATAAAGCCGCGTACCTGATCCGCCGGCAAGAATGATGCCCTTGCGTGACGTGGGTCGGCTGATTCTACGAGTTGGCATAAAGACGTGATGGCGATCGCCTGCGAGTGCGCGGGTTAGCGCCGTACAGAGAGTACCCCATCGGCGGTCGCTCCCGGTAGTCCTCAACGTTGCCGCAGAATCAGCGCGTGAACGGGCACACCTCGGCCTCTTAGGTCCTTGGCAGTTGAGTTGAAAATAAGAAGAACTGTGCGGAACTAAGGGAGCAGTAAGGAAAAAGCGGAGGGATGGGTTGCGTCAGGGTCCGACGCGAAGGACGGGCGGGCTAGAAAGAAAAGAAGAATGCGGGCGAGGGGTTGCTTGGGGAAAATCGGAGGGAAGGACCGAAGCTTTCGGGTTGCGGGACGGCTATCGATTAACCGCTGGATTTTCCACCATCGCCAGGCGAGCTTTTGGCGATCCACTGTCAGCTTCGCCTCTACTCAGGAGCCAGATCATCAGGCAGATGGCGGCGAGAGCTACCAGAAAGAATACGATTCCGCCCTGGTGGTGAAGCCTTCCGGTGAGAAAGCTGGGATCCACATGGACCGCGAGCATGGTTAGAGTGAAAATACGCAGCGCATTCTTGGCGACAGAAAGCGGGACAGCGGCCAGCACCACAGCGAGTCTGCGCCAGGGTGAACGCAGAAATAGATAGGCCAGCACCATGCTGGCGATTTCCAGCATGAGGCTGGAGCGGATGCTGCTGCATTCCGTGGCGACTTCGATGTCAAGTTCGGGAATTGAGAGAACCACGCCATGCTGACTGACCGGCACGCCCGCTGCCATGAAAAGCAGGCTGGTCAAAGACGCCGAGCCGTGCTGTAGAAAACTTACCACCCGGTCCAGCAAGAACCCGGGAAATGGAACCAGCCAGAGCAGGAATAGCAAGGGGAAGAGCGCAGCGCGAAAAAATCGAACTCCGAAACAAAGTATGACCGCACCGATCCACCACCCCACCAGTGCGAGCATGTTGAGGGAGAGAGCGATGTCCGGATATCGGCCCGCGAACCCCCATCGTCCCAAGCCTGCCGTCAAGAGAGCCGCCAGCAGCAGAGCGACGCCCCAGGGCCAGTTCGAGGCCGTGGACTCGAACAGCGAATCTTTCTGAAAGAGTATTAGAGCGATGCTGACCGGAAGAATCAGAAGAATGTGGGTGTACTCGTCGTTGCCCAATGCCAGAGAAAGTGTGGCGAAAAGCGGGCGTGCCCAAAACACCAGCGATAGAAGGAAAAGACCGGCAAAGGTGAAATTACGAAACGATTTTGTCATCCGAGTTTTCACGCAGTACCGGCATGGCGGGCGCCGGCCCTTGCAGTCTTTTCAGTCGGCATGATGCACCGCATCCAAGAGTTCTCGCTTCTCGAGATGTTGGGGCTGCGTGATGTTCCATGCGTTGGCCACCACATACAGCGGCCGTCCCTTACCTTCTTCGTAGATTTTGCCCACGTATTCACCCAGGATTCCTACCGCGATCATGAGGGCGGCGTTGCTCAAGCACAGAACGACCATGAGCGACGTCCAGCCCGGCACCGTCCTGCCCGCAAAGTGGGCAATCACCGCGCGGACGGCCTCCAGTATGGCAAACAGGGTCATGAATCCAGCTCCGAAGAAGCTCAGACGCAACGGCAGAGCGGAAAATGAAACTGCAGCTGTCCACGCCAGGCGAAGCATTTTTCTGAGGGGATACTTGGTCTCTCCGGCAGCCCGGGGATGGCGCTCATACTGCACACAAATCTGGGGATAACCGACCCACGCGACCATGCCTCGCAGGAAGCGATGAAGCTCGCGCATGGAACTCAGACTATCGACACATCGCCTGGACATAAGCCGGAAGTCGCCGACATCCCGCGGCAAGGACTTCAAGAAGAAAACCTGCATGCAGCGATAAAACAGCCAGGCGCTGAGCTTCTTGAAACCGCTTTCACCGGAGCGGGAAACTCTTTGGCCAGCGACCACGTCGTAGCCCTCGCGATACCGGCCCACCATTTGATGAATTACTTCCAAAGGGTCTTGCAAGTCCGCGTCGATCAAAACAATGGCATCGCCCGAGGCGTAGTCAATGCCGGCGGTGGAGGCAAACTGGTGACCGAAATTTCGCGACAGGTTCAATACCTTGATGCGGGGATCCGACAGGCACCACTCGGCAAGCAGATCAATGGTGCGATCCGAACTGCCGTCATTCACGGCCACCACTTCGCAGGGATAGGGCGAATTGTCGAGGAAAGCAGTCAATTGCGGACGAAGCAGCGGAAAGATTTCCTCTTCGTTGTAGAAAGGAATCACCAGGGACAACAGCTTCGGGTCGGGTCGAGATTGAAGCAAGTAATGAGTCATGACAACGTTTCCTATCTGATCGATCAAGGACAGCGAGACTCAACTCCCAGTTTCTTCTCCGGGAGGCGATCCGAACGAACAGCCAATTGCGCGCCGGAGAATCCGGATCTGCGTCCTAATTGGGCCCCATTGTTGCCGCTGGCGAGCCGCACACCAAGTCTCTTCTCAGGAACACCCAGACTTCGACCGGGTCGAATCGACCCATCTTGAGAACGACTGGTCCGCGAAACCTTTCATCTTTGGCCAGAAGCGCAGCGAATGCCGCATTGTCCCGATTGTCGATGTCCTGTTTGTCAGCTACTTCGCCTACGTAACCGGGTGCAGTCACGACAATGTCTTTATCCCCGAGCAAACTCATCACTTGTTGCCAATTGATCGGCCCCTGTTCGTAACTCCACAGCCAGGTTACGTCGGGAGAAGGCGCGCCCGAGACGATCCAGGGATATGAGATTTGCGCTTCGTTGAAGGCCCGCCCGTTCCCCAGTTGTGCGATCTTTGGCGTGCCGAGACTGCAATTCTGAGCGATGGCCTTTAACGGCTTCCAATCCCACTGATCAAAACGAATCATGGCCAGCCAGGGAACTCCGCCGTTTGCGTTAACAAATTTCGATTCGAGGGGCTGGCGATTGGGGAACCAGACTGGACCGACGAGCATAGCCAGTTGAGCGAGGAAAAGAACGCAAGATATTGCCATCGCGGGCTTGGAACTGAGCCATCCCGTTGCCTCTGCCAGCACACCAATGGTGATTGCCAGAGGAATCATGACCGGGGAGATATGACGAAGCAAGTGGTTGGTGCCGGACAATTGCGCCAGGATTAACGGCAGTCCTGCACAAGCACAGGCCAACAGAGCTCTTCGTTGTAGAGAATCGAGGATCGTCTGTTTGCGGAAGACCACCTGCCAAAGAGCAAGAATCACGACCAGGGCGATCACGATGCTCACTCCATGTCCGACGAGACCTTGCAGCACTGTATTAAGCCACTTGGCCCAGGTGGTGAGTGAGGGGGTTCCAAGGGAGCTGCGAGTCCAATCCCGGGCATACCTCGCGTAACGCAGAGCCGGCCCGACATATCGCAGCCACCAGGAAGCCGCCACCACAAAAGCGACTGCGCCTGCTTTGAACAAGAACGCCAGACTGGGAGAATGGGGTTTGCGGCGAAGACTATCGATAAGGACAAAAAGGAGAAGCGGGCCAGCGATCATGATGAAAGAAGTCTTCGACAAGAACCCGAGCCCGACAGCCAGTCCGAGGCCAATCCATCGCACCGGTGTTTCGCGTCCGTCGCTCCAAAGCGTGAAAATGAAATACAGCATCGCCGCCGTGGCCAGGTAGAAGGGCGCTTCGGTGCTGAAAAAGATACTCGCAGCGACGACCTCCGGCGACAACAGAAAAATCAAGAGGGCAAAGGCGCCCGCGGCGCGTCCGGCAACCCGGCAAGTGGCGGCATAGAGGAAGCCGGCACTCGCCCCCGAAAGAAGCAGGGACAAGAGTCGCGCAGCTGCCAAGTTGGGCCCGAATAACCAGAGAAAGGGCAGGACCAGAATGCGGTATGCCGGAGGGCGGCTGCTGTCGCCAGAACCGAGGATCACCCCCACCGTCTGCCGCAAGTTCCCGCTGTGGAGCCTCCCAAGATTCAGGACGGACAGATTGAAGTAGGACGCTTCATCCCATTGGACCGCATAGGGGTGGTCGTGGATCCACAAGGCGCTCGCCACCACGATGACGACGGCGGTAAAGCCCAGGAGCACGAGCCAAAATCTCTCCTCCCATACGGTCAGTAGCTTTTTCATGCGGAATTCCCTTCACCGCGGGGGGAAGCGGAAGACGCTGCCAGATTTTGTGATTATCTTCGAGAAGAACGTAACGACGGCCGTCCCTCAGGCGATAGAAACGTCTGCCGTTTTCGAGAGAGCAGGCAACCGGCCAATGCTGAGGTACTGAAAGCCGTGGCGAGTCACTTCCGTGGCGTCAAACATGTTTCTGCCGTCGACAATCAGCGGGCGATCGACCAGGGCTCGCAGGCGAGGCCAGTCAATCGTACGAAATTCGTCCCATTCGGTAACAATCAGAATGGCATCCGCGCCCTGGGCAGCCTCATAA
Source organism: uncultured Acidobacteriota bacterium (assembly GCA_963759395.1). Classification (GTDB taxonomy): domain Bacteria; phylum Acidobacteriota; class Terriglobia; order Terriglobales; family Acidobacteriaceae; genus CAVWZH01. Next base: position 6,244 of record CAVWZH010000025.1, read on the forward strand.
GGATCGGCGCAATACGTCACGTCTGGCATGACCTCGCTGGCTTTTGCTGTGGCTTCGGGATCGTAGGCACGAATGCTTGCCCCCTCGTCACGCAGCGATTTGAGCACTGCGATCGAGGGTGCGAAACGCACGTCGTCGGTATTGGGCTTGAAGGCGAGGCCCCAGACCGCGATTTTCTTGCCGCGCAGCACCCACAGCTCGGCGCGAAGCTTCTCGATAAAGTGTTCAATCCTGCGGTCGTTGATTTTTTCCACTTCCCGCAGCAGCGAAAAATCACAGCCCGATTTCTCCGCAATGCGGATGAAGGCTTGCAGGTCTTTGGGAAAGCAAAAACCACCGAAGCCGATGCCGGGCTTAAGAAACGTCGATCCAATGCGGGGATCAAGACCCATGCCTTCCGCGACCTTGGTCACGTCAGCCCCCACCACCTCGCACAGATTCGCCACCATGTTGATGAATGAAATTTTCATGGCCAGGAAGGAATTGGAAGCGTGCTTGATCAGTTCTGCCGAGTTGGTGTCGGTTGCCAGGAAGCGGGCGGGGCTGCGATGCGCACAGTCAGTGTGCACAGGGCAGGTAAAAGTCTGCTCGATGATCGGCTTATAGATCTCGCGCAGCAGGTCGGTGGCCCGTTGCGAATCGGTTCCAACCACAATCCGGTCAGGATGCAGAAAATCCGTGACGGCCGATCCTTCCCGTAAGAACTCCGGGTTCGAAGCCACGTCGTAATCCAAACGGTTGGTATTGTGCACCGACAGGTGCTTGTGCAACTGTGCTCCCGTCTGCACCGGCACGGTGCTCTTCTCGATCACCAGCCGGTATCCGCTGGAACGCCTGGCAATCGACCGCGCCACGGATTCAATTGCAGAGAGGTCGGCGTCGCCATTCTTGAGTGGAGGGGTACCCACGCAAATGAAGATCGCCTGACCACGATCGATCGCTTCTTCAGTGGAGCCAAAAGCCAATCGGCCGGCTTGCCGAGCGTGTTGAATAATTTGCTCAAGATGCGGCTCAAACAGCGGCATGCCGCCAGTCTGCAGTTTGTGGAGCTTGGTGGCGTCGCTCTCGCCGCAAAAAACATCGTGCCCAATCTGGGCGAGGCACGCGGCCGTGGTTAGCCCCACGTATCCCGCCCCGATAACTGAAACCTTCATCGTCTCTGCCTTTCCTGGTAGGTGGGGAAATCCATCGAAGTGCTGCAGTAACCCGCCATCGTTCAAACGCTTTCCGCCACCGCGCGGCGGGCGGGCGCTCGTACTCCAGCAAAACGCAGCACTTCCTCGGCCACTCTGCCCTGTTGGTCCGCCGTAAGCTGGGGGTACATGGGCAAAGAGACAACCTGCCGGGCAGCCTTCTCGGCAACCGGAAAATCCCCTTGAGCGTACTTCAGCGAGCGATACGCATTTTGCGCATGCAGCGGCACCGGGTAATGAATCCCCGCGCCTATGCCAGCATTGGCGAGATGTTTCAGCATCCCTTCGCGGTCGTCAGTTCGAACCACATACAGATGGTATACAGCCCGAGACCATGAAGGCTCGAAGGGAAGGCCGATGGAATGTGTGGCCCCTGCCAGAAGTTGATTGTATGCGGCGGCGAGTTCACGGCGCCGCGCGTTCCACTTGGATAGATGGCTGAGTTTGACGTGGAGGATTCCACATTGGATCGCGTCCAGCCTGCCGTTATAGCCTTCGATCTCGTGATAATACTTCCTGGCCTGGCCGTGATCACGCAGCATTTTGACCTTGGCGTCGAGGTCGGCATCATTCGTGGTCACCGCGCCTGCCTCACCACATGCACCGAGGTTCTTACCCGGATAAAAGCTGAAAGCGGCTGCCCGGCCCATGGATCCGGCCTTGAACCAGCGGTTCTGCTTTTGGGAGAAATACTCCGCGCCATGTGCCTGGCAGGCGTCCTCGACGACGATCAGGTTGTACTGTTTCGCTAGTTCGAGGATTGAGTCCATATCCGCCGCCTGCCCGTAGAGATGAACTGGAACCACCGCAGTAACCGGACGACCGCTACGACGGCTGATCAACCTGCCCGAAGGATCTTTCGTGCACTGGGTTTCCAGATAAGTCCGCAGCTTTCGCGGATCCATGTTGTAAGTGCGCTCATCGATGTCGATGAATTCCGGCAGCGCCCCCGACTGTGAAATGGCCTCAGTCGTGGCGATGAAAGTATACGGGACGGTTACAACCGCATCCCCCGGCTGAACGCCCGCTGCCATGAGAGCGAAGCGCAACGCGTCGGTGCCGCTGCTGATGGCGGCGCAATGGCTTGTGGTGCAGAACGCGGCAAACGCCTTTTCAAATTCCTCGACCATGGGGCCGCCGATGAATCCAGCGGTGTGCAGGGCCTTGTGAAACACCTGGGTAAGTTCGGTTTCGAGTTCGCGATGAGGGGTAATCAGATCAAGGAAAGGGATGTTATGAGAACTGCTCATTATCGTGTGACCTCCAAAGTCTAGTCGATATATTGTGAAATTTTTGGCTGGATTTCATTTATTGAAGCCAAGCGCCGTTTTGTTGTTTCCGCTGGATTCCTGCACAAACAATCCCAGATTGCGTCACTGCCCGAACGGCTCGCTCTTCCCGTATAGTAGCAGCCATGTGATGCGGGAGTAGTTGGCTGACTGGATGACACAAGACCCACGATTCAAGCTTCTCGCTGTTGTATGTCTTTCCCTGTGGCTGGGTCTCTTGAGTTTTGGATTGTGGCCTTTCGACTTCTTTCCGAAGAACAAAGTGCAGTGGCTTCACAACCAGAACGGCCTCCACTTCGATGGTTACGGCCAGGTGTACAGTCCGGCGCCATGGGATGTGAACAGCAGCTCGGTTCCTGCGAATAACGGCTCGTTGAGCGTAGAGATTTGGTTGCGTTCCTGGGAAAAAGTGTACCCTCAGGTCAGCGCGATTTTCTCCGTTGAAAACCCAGCAAGCCAGGGGAACTTCGTGATCGCCCAATCCGGCTCCGATATCTTCGTGGGTGGGCAATTCCGGGACAAAAGCGACCGGATAGGCGCGCGCAAATTGTGGCTGGCGGAGGCGTGCCGGAACGCAAACCCTCGTTTTATCACTCTTACCTCTGGGCCGGAAGGCACCACGCTATACCTGGAAGGAGTTTTCCAGCATCGCTACCCGATAGCTCTTACTCGTGAGAACTTCTCCGGCAGGCTCTTGCTGGGGCATCCGGCAGCCGGACACCAAGCGTGGACTGGAGACTTATTCGGATTGGCCATCTACGACCACGTTCTGACCATGGATGATGTCGGCAAGCACTACAAGGCATGGCAAGATGCAAGAACCGCGGACATGATCATGGAGCCAGGAGTTTCTGCGTTTTATCCGTTTGACGAACACGCTGGCACGGTCATTCACAATCGTGTTGGTTCAGGACCCAACCTTGTAATTCCCCAGGAATTCAGGTCCCTACACCGAACGCTTCTGTCGCCCGAATTGACCTTCAAGCGATCGGATTTGACCGACATAATGGTCAATATCGTTGGCTTTGCCCCTTTTGGCTTTTTCCTGTGCGCCTATCTGCGCCGCATCAAGCATCTCGGAAAAGTCCGGTCCGTACTGTTAACAATTGCCCTAGGCGGACTCACCAGCCTCGTGATCGAACTCCTTCAGGCCTATCTGCCGTCCAGGGATTCATCCCTCTTGGACGTGATCGACAATACGTTGGGCACGCTACTCGGCGCCGCCCTTCAGATCGGATTGCCCAGCAGCGCCGTGCGCCGATCGAAAATCGCAACTCCAGTCTGAACCCGGATTCCTGAGGGCTCTGGTATCCAACCGCGTCATTCAATCTCGACAGCCGCAGGACACGAACGAAGTCTTTGCTGGAAACAGGCAGTTGCCGGACCGCTCTACTGACCCGCCACCACCAGACCCCACGGCCGGCCGCCGACTTTGATTCGTTGCTTTACTCGACCTGTCTCGACGTCAATCACCGACACATCGTCGGAAGGACCGTTAGCGGTATAGACGTCCTTACCGTCGGGGCTCACACCAATGCCCCAGGGACGGTCCCCAACGTCATCGATCATGCGTACCACTTTGCGGCTCGCAACATCGATCACGGCCACCGATCCGCTGCGGCCGTTGGACACAAAGATCTGCCGGCCATCAGGCGAGAGCACGGAACCCATAGGCCGTGCAGGGAGCGGCTTTCCAGGTGCGGAGGGGATACTAATCGTCCCAATCGGCGTGTGCTTCAGACCGTCAAGAATGGTCACAGCCCCCCCCGCTCCGCGGTAGCGAAGGCAATCGACCCGTCCTTGGTAAAGACGACGGATCGCGGCCGAGCTTCGGTGTGCATTTTGGACACGACTTTGAGAATCGCAGTGTCGATAGCTACAACTTCGCTGTCGCCTTCACAGGTGACGTACACAAACTTGCCGTCCGGGCGCACGGTGACGCCTTCTGGTTCCCTTCCGACAGGCACTTTGCCAGTAGCTTTGCCGGTGGCCACATCAAGCACAGTCACCTCGGCGGTCTCTTCATTGGAGATGTAGAGGGTCTTGCCATCACGCGTCAAGTCGAAAGCTTCAGGATCCTGACCGCTGGGCAGCGTTCGCAACAGTTTGAAGCTCATCAGGTCCACCACGCCGATGCCATCGGCGCTGCGATCTGGAGGCGGGAGCTTTGATTCGTCCACGCCGGGGCCCGCGCTGGGCGATCCGGAAAGAGCAACATAGAGGAATTTGCCGTCAGGCGACAGCTTGATGCCACGAGGCCGCTTCCCGACGTTTATGCGTTGAAGAACTTGACCAGCCCCGGGATCAACAACCGTGATCTCTCCACTGTCTTCGTTAGAGACGTAGATCCGAAGCTTGTCGGCGGCTTGGACGTGCAGGGCCAAGCACCCAGCCAGCACGATGATCCCAAAAGCCGTTCTGACCCAGTTGGCGCGCAGCGCCGTGCTTTCCATTAGGGCAGCAGTCCGTAGACTACGAGCTGAGTTTGAGCGTCCACAAACACCTTTCCGTTCGCCACCAGCGGGATTGCGAATTTCGTAGCTACCCCAAGCGCATCGCGAGTCCCGGCCTGACTCGTGTTATAGAGTTCGTTGCCAAGATTGCTTGCATCGTACGCATAGACAACTCCGTTCGCCGGGTTATTGTCCTGCGTAGCCCACACGATGCCGTTGGTATTTCCGTTGGCGGAGATCGCAAACGCCCCTCCGCGATTCGGATAAACCTCCAGCGATTGCGAAGTGATCGCGTTGGACACAAGCCCGTTGCTTATTTGGAAGGCTTTCAGGGTATCGTTCACCGCAGCGAAGTAGATGGAACCGTTGAAGAACGCCGGAGCACTGTAGTTGCCCGTCTCTGACTGACCATGGGGCAGAATACCCGGCAGAGACTGAATGATCTGACTGTCGCTGCCCCCGTGGAAGTGCCCCATGTTGTCGCGATTGATGACATAGATGGTTCCGGTCTTCGCTGCCAGAATCATCTCATGCGGGAAGTTCCCAGGTTGATCCACCAGCAATACGGGCCCTGCCGCCGAGAGATCGAAATTATTTTGCTGCATACTCAATTCATCGAACGGTGTGAAGTAGTCGACCAGACCGCCGGTTGAATTGACCTTCAACAGAGTGTCGCCGTAGTCTGAACCTCCAGTATTTGCGTTGAAATCTCCATTGCCGGTCGTGAAATAGACGTTCCCACTGGAGTCAGCGCCGAGGCCGCCGCCGCTCGTCCAGACACCGCCGCCGGTACCGTCGGGAGTAGTCATAAAGACTGCCGTCTGCTGGAGGAGGTTAGTTGCGTTGTATCCAATCACCCAGCCGTGCCACGGCAACTGATCTCCGTGCGAACCCCATCCGATGTAAACGTTCCCATTGCTCAACAACAGGGCTGACCGCTGATTCTCGTGCAGCGGACTGAACGGCACCTGGCCGTTTTGCGCGTCGCTGGCGCTTCCGGGAAAGTTGGCCTGAATCACTACCGGGCCGCTGAACTTTTCAGCCCCATTGGTGATGTCGAGGGCGTGCAATCGCTGGACATAGTTCCCGCTCTCTTTGGTGTTGGCCACGACATACAGTGTTCCGGTGCTGGGATCGATCACGGGCGTTCCAGTGATCCCAATTTCATTGGGAATATCGCCACATTCACCGGTATCGCCGCAAGGAACAGTAGTGGCGCCTGAACTAAGGAAGCTGACTTTCCACAGGGGCGTCGCGCTCAGGCCGTCAGCGTCCCAAGCATAGACGCTGTCATGCTCGGTCTCGGAATACACCACATTGTGGACGCCCTGTCCCGGGATACTGACATTGGCCACATAGAGTGGTGAGGCATACACCAGTCCATCCATGGTGTAGGTGTATAGCTTTCCAAATTGCGCCTGGTTCACGTTGGCGGTAGTCAGCACAGTTTCGTTCGTGTTCTGACCTGACCGGAAGTTGTCGTTGTGGTGAGTGTACGTGCCAGGATAATTGGTGACATATACCGTCGCGCTCGCCGACTGAGGCGGCGTCGTCGTAGTTGCGGTGACGGTGTGGACGCCCGCAGCGTTGGGCGGCGTGTAGAGGCCGGCGCCGGTGATCGTGCCGACCGAAGCCGATCCACCGACCACCCCGTCGACCGACCACGTCACATTTCCTCCGGCGATGAATTGTTGGGTCATGTTGGAGGTAAGCGCAACGGCGCGCGGGGTAACCTGGAACCCGGTCCCGGTGCCCGATAGATTCACCGTGTGCGGACTGCCGGGTGCGCTGTCGGTGATGACCAGCGAGGATGAGCGGGCGCCAGTATTGGAAGGAGTGAAGGTCACGTTAAATGTGCAGAAGTTATTCGGCGTTAGAGTCGTGCCGCAATTATTGGTTTGCGCAAAGTCGCCCGCGTTGCCTCCCGAAATGGCGAAGCCGTTGAGCGTCATGTTCGCTCCGCCAACATTCGTCAAGGTCACGGACTGCGAGCTGCTGGTATTTCCCGTCTGCACGTTGCCGAAGCTGAGACTTGAAGGACTCAGGCTGACCAAGGGCAACGGGCCACCGCCGCCCACAGGCGTGCCCATATCCGCCTGGATCTGAAGTTGACTCAGAGCCTGGTTGTAAACGCGGACCTCGTCGATGGTCCCCGCGAAGAATTGGGAATAGACAGTGTCTCCTCCAATTTGAAGTGGGCTGGTTGATGCGCCGATGTTTCCCGACTGGCTAAGAGAAGCCACTTGCACGCCATTGACATACAGAATCAGCGTGGCCCCGTCGTAGGTGACCGCCAGATGCGACCAGGTGTTTGCGACCAGCGGCGCGCCTCCAAGAACTAAACCGGCCGTGGCGAATGTACCGCCGCCTGCGGGCACGCCACCGCGGTCGGAGGTTGCTTCCAGGTAGAGGCATCATTAAATTTGTAGATCACATCCCGCCAGTTATTCGTGATGGTCGATGGGTTCACCCATGCCTTGAGCGTCATCCCTGTGGTCAATGCAGGGAGGGGGAATCGGGAATCGTAATCCATGAAGAGGATCCATCGGATACCAGCGCGTTGCCGAACTTGGCGTTGTTCGTCCAAGCGGTGTTCTTAAGCGTTCCGGTGTTTCCATTACCTGATAAGTCGGTCACAGTGGTGCCTGAGCCTTCATCGAACGAATAGGCGGCCACCAGCCTGGGATCGTCGCCAGCGTTGTCGCGGTCGCGACGTTCGAATACGGGCTGAAGTTACCGGCGGCGTCGGTTGCCTTTACGTGGTAGCTGTAGCTGGTGTTCGGAATCAGACCAGTATCGCTGTAGGTCGTGCCTGGTACGGTCAGAAGCCTTGCCCAGTTCGAGCATCCCGCGCCTTGACAACGCTCAATCAAGTATCCAGTGACTCCCACGTTGTCGGTGGACGCGGTCCAGCTGAGGTTGACTTGGCTTCCGCTGATCGCTGTCGCCGTCATGTTCCCGGCGTCGTGGGTGGCCGGGTGTCAACGCCTGAAGTGGTCGCACTGGCCACGTTCGAATACGAACTCAGGTTGCTGGCGGCATCGGTTGCCCGCACCCGGTAGCTGTAGCTGGTGCGGCCGTCAGCGCGGCATCCGAATACGTAGTGACTGCCGAAGTCCCAATCTGCGCGAACGTCGTACAGCTTGCTCCCTGGAACGCTCCACCAGGTATCCCGTCACTCCCACGTTATCCGTCGATGCTGTCCAGCCCAGATTGATTTGAGTGGCGCTCACCGCGGTCGCGGTCAGATTGCTTGGTGCCGTCGCACTGGCTATCCGGAATCACCCCGGTAGCAATGTTGGAATAGGCACTCAGGTTCCCCGCCGCATCTGCGGCACGTACCCGATAGCTATAACTGCCCGCTCCCAGCCCTGTGTCGCTGTACGTGGTCGTTGTCGGCGTAGCAATCTGGGCAAAGGTGGTGCAGGATGCGCCCTGGCAGCGCTCGACACGATATCCGGTCACACCCACGTTATCGGTTGAGGCCGTCCAGCTCAGATTGA
>CAVWZH010000026.1:0-12599 GCA_963759395.1 uncultured Acidobacteriota bacterium
CGATAGTTTTACGGGAGAAGCGGCATTTTTGGAGGGGCGCATTGCGCGGCCGCGGCGACACAGCCTAGCCATGGCGACGTTTTTCATGGTTCAAAGGCGGCAGGCTTTCAATAGTTAGAGCTGCGGCTGATCGTGGATGCGCTCGATGACAAACACCAATTTCAGCTGCAAAGCGGGGAGGGGAGGGTGGAGTAGGGAAGTGCTCACGCCTATCGGCGGGTGACGACGTTGACTTTTGCGTTGTTGCGATATTCGGTTGCCATTTAAAAGAAAAAGGCAACAGAGTTTCGCAACATCTTCTTCCTAAGGGAGAGAGTGGCTTCTTCGTCATAAAGGTCGAGACGGTCTGTTCATTATCTCGGACGATCGAATAGTGTCGCCTGTGCATCACATTCAAGGTTGCGATCGTAACCAGACGTTGCTGCTACCGAACTCGGTGGACGATTACATTGGTCCTGACAACCCGATACGCTTCGTCGACGCTTTTGTCAGCACTGCACGGGCTTTTTTACTCACTTCTGCTCTGGTTGCTATCTATCTTCACGGAAGTGCGGGTTTAAAGCCATTTGCAAAACTTAGTCGCTCAACGCCTTGATTTTAGACACAATCTGCGTCCAACGATGATGGACGGTTGATATTGGAATGCCTAGATTTTCAGCAATTTCTCGCAATGTATATCCCTCCATTTTCATTGATAAATAGATTTGTTCCTCTATGGAGAGCATTCGGGAAATCTCCTCGATATGCCTCTGGGCTTCTTGGCTAGACGAATCGGCGGCACTATCGCGCAGTTGTGTAAATCTTTCATTTTGCTTCTTTGCCGCATAAATAAGCCGTTTGGCTACCCGATTGCAAATGGCTTCTAAACAGCGTGCGTCGAAACGATCCTTTGGAATCTCAGTGGCCTCTAGAAGCACAATAGACTGATAATCATCCAATAGTTGTGACGGCAGAAACCGTGTGTTCCGTGTATAAATCTGCTTCGCTTGCTTCTCAGAAAGGTTCGCTTTTAGATGCTGAACAATTACTCTAGCAAATGTATCCTCATCCACTTTAGATATCCGGTAGGCCTGCCCCTGGAAGGCCTTCAAAGGTGCGAAAAAGCACCCATTTCTCCACATGGTTTATTTCGTAGTTCGCGACAATTTCGAGTGAGATTATACCGAGAAAGAGAAATGTCTCTGTTGCCTGTCTTAATTGGATTGGTGGTGTCCTTTTGGATATCATCCAAAAGAGGATTGCAATCTTTTTACTCAGTGAAACGTCTTTAAAGTAACCCCAGGACGAATTCCAATTATTCGGATCAAAATTTTCGACGTCAATTGCATCGATGCCTGCGTCTTTTAACACATCACCTAGGTCGATACTTCCGCCGTCTATTTTGAGTTCAGCCAATACGACCAATCCTTTAAGCCAAGCGGATATCTCCACTTCTTGGTGATACGTTTCGAAACACCTCGTAAGTGCTTTCTTTGCACTGGGTGTCATCTTCAAAGCGTAGGGCATGATTTCCCTTCACTTTAGAATATCATCCGCAGAAACGCCTTCTTCTTTCATCGACTCAATAAGTCGGTCTATCTGCCCTGGATCTTGTGTCCATCGTTCGACTAAACGCTTGGCAAGAATCTCTTTTCCGAATTCAGTCGAAATAGTAATCCCTAGGATTTTACCGTGACTGATAAAAGGGGTCGTTGTAGACGAGCATGCTTCCTCAAGTGCTGCAACGAACTTGCTATAGGACTCGGCATCGCGAAAATAGCTTGCAAAGTTCTCGATAACAAATGGTTGAATGGTTTTACTCATATTTAGTGGTTCTCCATCTTTAAATGGAAATTCAGAAGGAGCTTTTTCCAAAATTTCTTTTTATCGCTGTTGCATTCGGGCCGACTTGTCCTTTGGTGCGATGATTTTCTCGTTTGGCTCGGAGGCAACCAAAAAGCCGCTTAAGCTAGAGCGCTTGCTGGCCTTCGCGAGCCCGGCGTCGGCCGCCTTTTGGTACCGCTCGCGCGCCTTGCCGTAATCTTGGGCGACACCCCAGCCGTTGTGGTACAGCCAGCCCAAGTTGTTCATGGCCATCGCGATGCCGGCGTCGGCGGCCTTCTGGTACAAAGTCACGAGGAGCGCCTCGGCCATGTATCGCCAATAGCCTGAACCAGGGCTTTTGTCCTTCACTCTGCCCGTAAACCTCCGGCTGGCCTTACAGGCCCAGGACGATCCCGACCGCCGCGTGAACCGGCAGTGGACCGTTTCCGGCTGGATGAGACGACGCTATTGCGTCTGATCGCAGCGTCTCTCCCGTCACCCCCTTTAGTGCAACAAAAAATGTACTTAAAGAGAGACTCCCTCCAAACTCTGAATCGCCAGTCTCCTATTTTCGTACACCGGGACAACCTGAGCCGGTCACTGCCAAAACCGATTTGGATCGAATTCCAGTTTGGCGGCTTTGAGTTCCCCGACGAGCTTCTGCTTCCACCCGCCAGCATCGTCCATCTCCGTGTAGATTACCCCAAATAGGTCTGAGGGAATCTCGACGACACCTTTTCGGAGTAGGCAGACTTTCCCACGGCCAAGCTTCCCGGTGAAATAGCCAAGCTCGAAGATGACGTTCTGACGCGTACGGGCGGACTGGCTACCTTGCACAGCGATGCCGCCGATATCGTCTGGGGTCAATAAGACAACAGCAAAGCCCACCTCATCAGCTGAGCCTTCGAACTTTTCAATGATCGTGCGACCCTGAAGCAGCCGCTATCCAGGCCATCGAAACGGAACACGAGCATATCAACTTGCAGATGCTCACGGAGGATTTGACCATGGAAACCTTGGTATCCATCTCGGATCGTAGGAGCCGACGCGCGGCCAACTAAGGGAGGCGATGCACGGTCACATCGCGTTTATACCGGAGGTATTGCCGATTGCGCCGCCGCCGATCGCGGGCGAGTTGATCTCTTCATGGCTTCTGCGCGTGGCTTTGGCAAATGGCCTCACCCTGGCTCAGTTAGTGCAAGGGATTGAAGCCCGCTTTCCGGAGGTGTCTGCTCCGGCGCGCTTTCGTCGATGACCAGCTCTCACCCTCTGCTCGCTATGCCTTGGCGAAATTCTTGAGGGTTACCGAAAAAAACGTTAAGGCGCTCGAACTCGGGCAGCAATTCCCAATTCTACCAAGCGAATGGATCTTAAGATCGATCGACTGGGATTTTGGCTCTCCGCGACCGATTTGTCGAGGGGAGGGCGAGGTATGCATTTTGTCCCCTGTGTATCCAGGAAATGAGCCGAAGGACTCAGACAGTATGGATTCGAAGTGAATGGGCATTCGTGTTCCAGACCCATTGTAATCGACATCGCACTCCCCTGGTTGAGTCATGTGCCGTCTGCTTTGCAGAGGATCCACTTCTTCCGATCACAAGTCTTCCGGCCAGTACCGGCTCGTTGGCGCTCGCGTCCTGCTGGAACTGTGGTTCCTCCCTGCTTTTTTGCGATCCTGAGAGCTCAGCCTCTTCCATGGTCGTAGAGATAATTGGCTTGGAAAGCGCGATTTTGACGACGGTGGCAGGAAATTCGCCCAATCCTCGCTGGGCCGGACGGCTTTGCGCCAAAGCTTTCACCGAAAAACTCCGGATCTTGATGCAACGCCTGACGACAACGACGGACGGTCCGGTGCCACTCTTCGTCCGAATAGCCGATGCCGATCCGCGCTTGCGTCATTACCTTTTCGGACGGCAGCGTCCCGGGATGCGAATCGAGAGATTGTCTTGGTACTGGCGCTTCTTGCTGATGATAGTTCTTGTGCGCCAGCTTGATTCCAGAGAAGAAACTGGGGCTTTCTACGATTTAAGTACAATTCTGTCCACGAATTAAGTACAATAAACGGTTTGCCTGTCCACGATTTAAGTGCAGTAAACGACTGCATTCTACGATTTAAGTACAGTTCGACATCCATGTTGCGCGACGGATCGCGCGAATCGAAAAGGAATTCCTGTATCTCCCCTATGGGGATGATTTCCAGGAACGCCTCGCGGCTCACTGGGCAAACTTGAACAGCATGAAGTGGATGCTCTGGAACGACGGTGTGGAAATGGCGGAATTCGGAATGACCAGAGTGCGAATTGGTCTCTTTCAGCACGCCTTGGCCCACCCAGAAGCAAACAGTGAACGGTTCGAAAGAATCGAAGCCAAGCTAGACGAGCTTCGCTCCTATTTGTATGCGAACCGTGAATCAGTCAGGGGATACGCCGAAGCGTACCGGAACGGAGAGCGTATTTCGACCGCCCATGTGGAGTGCACCGTCAATCAATTGATCAACTGGCGCATGCAGATCGACGCTTATCGCGACCTATCGACCTCGCTCGCACGAGACGAGGTCAAGGTTGCTGAGGACCGGAGGTAAATTGCCATGCGCGTAACTTGTCATGTATGGATCTTCCCGTTCCACACCAGGTCAATCAGTTCGGGCAGCATCTAACCGACGGATGCCATCATCCGAAAGAGGTCGGCGGCGCCGTCCGATCGATCAAACCCGGCCAGTTCGTCATCGGTTCGTTCTTCGCCTCCGAGGCTCGTCGCGCTCCTCGAACCCGAATGTCGCGCGGGCCGTATAGAATCGCTCCTTTCATGATTCATCCCTTCCGTTCACTGGCTTTTCCTATCATGTATCTGTACCGCGCTTCCTTGTTGACAACTTTACTCTAATTCATAGGTAACCGTTACACTTCCGGAACCAACTGCGGCACCAAGCCCGGTAGTATCATTGATCCGTCCGATCCTTGTATAGCTGTAAGATGTAGAAAATGTTTTATAGAAAAGCACCAGGGTATTAGAACCATAAATCATCAAATCGCCGCTTTGAATCTTTCCGGGATTGGATGCGTTTGTCGGCAGGTTGACTGATAAATCAAAATATTTCTCGTTTCCGTTCAACTCACTCATCTTGATGGTCATAGGCAACATGCCTTTGAATGCGGTTGCCGTGGCATTGTCATAGAGTGTTGCGGTGAAAGTACTGGAACCAATCTTAATTCTCATTTGATTGCTCGCTGGATTAGCGTTATCGGGAACTGCAAAACCGATGAAAATGGATAATACGGAGAGAATGATTATAAGTGAATGTTTCATGGCATTTGTTTGTACCTTAGAATGTTGAAGGATACTTACATAACGACAACGAACACCGTTGATTTGCTCTGTCCTTGCCATGACCCGGAGGTGAGACACTTCATAACTGAAGCTCTGCGGATTCCTTAGTGTTATGGTTTTCGTTTGTTCACCACTTTGTGGCGGTGATCCTTACTTCCTCTCCGGCCGCTTGCCGTGGCGCGGGCGCGCAGCCTCCCCATCGAACCGGTTCGGCTCTTCTGCTCTTCCAATTGACGTGATTCCTATTCCTGTTGTTGCTCCATTCGTCACGCATTGACCGAAGCCAAGTCGATGACGAACCGATATCGAGCTTGCTTGTCGAAAACCTTTTTCCAGGCGTCATCGATTCCGTTCATAGAGATTTTTGTGATCTCAGGCTTAATCTTATTGAGAGCGCAGAAATCAACCATATCTTGCGTTTCCTGGATGCCTCCTGTGTTCGATCCAGCTAGTGCGTTTCTATACAGTACGAGATTCATCTGACCGATTGCATTGGAATCGACAACTTTACCGACACCGACTCTACAGTAGGTGGCATCACGCTTTAAAAGTGGGATGAACGGATTGAGATCATGCTTGTAAGGAACAGTATCCAGAGCAAAATCGAACGCATGCTTAAGTTTAGAGAAGTCAGCTCCGTCTTCGTTAATGACAACTTCTTTTGCGCCAAAGCGTTCGGCATCTTCAATTTTGTCCGGGGAAGTTGTGAAGACAGTAACTTCTGCACCTAGTGCGGTAGCTAGTTTGACCGCTAAGTGCCCTAGACCACCCATGCCAACAATTGCAACCTTTTTACCAGGAGACACGCCCCATCTGCGGAGTGGTGAGTAAACGGTAATGGCTGCGCACAACAGCGGGCCTGCTTCTGCGAGATCAATGGCGTCAGGAATATTGATTACGAAATCTTCGTCTACAACGACGAAGGTTGAATATCCGCCCTGGGTAATCGTGCCGTCTTTATCTTTTGAACCGTAAGTTTGGGTGTTTCCGTTCAAACAATAATTCTCATGGCCTGCTTGGCACTCTGTGCAGATTCGGCAGGAATTTACCATCGTCCCAACACCAACGCGGGCACCGACTGTGAACTTGCTGACACTTGATCCGACAGCGACAACTTCGCCAGCTAACTCGTGACCAACAATTTGCGGGTATTGAATTTTTCCCCAATCTCCGCGAATCGTGTGGATGTCAGAGTGACAGACTCCGCAGTAATGAATCTTAATGGCTACGTCTTTAGGACCAAGAGCGCGACGCTGGAACTTCATGAGCTTGTGGGGAGTAGTCGGAGAATAAGCCGCCATACCTTCAGCGGGATACGGGCCATTTCCAATCGCAACTGAATTCTTTGCGTTCGCTCCCTGTGCAGGTTGTAAGTTCAGTAGGTTTGCAACACCGACACTCGCTACAGCAGTCGCTGCTGAAACAATAAAGTCACGTCGTGAGTGACCTACGAGTCTTGATTGTTCAGTTTTATTTTCATCGTTGGTTTCTTTCATTGTTTTCTCCCGCCTATCCAGCCCCGACGGCTGCTCTCATCTTTGGAGTTTGGATCTCGATTCTTCATTTGACTCACCTCGTATTGCTTGCACATAGCACCTCCTTGAGTTACGGGCACAGCAGCGTCTTGATCGCGCGCCGCTCGTCCATCGCGCGGTAGCCCTCCGCCACCTGATCGAGGGGCAGAGTCAGGTCGAAGACCTTGCCGGGGTTGATCTTCCCGTTCCACACCAGGTCGATCAGCTCGGGCAGGTAGCGGCGCACCGGCGCGGGGCCGCCGTGGAGATGGACGTGGGTGAAGAACAGTTCCTCGCCGTTGAGCTCGACGCCGTGCGGGACGCCGACGTAGCCCACGTATCCGCCCGGGCGGGTGGAACTGATCGCCTGCATCATCGACTCCTGGGTGCCGACGCACTCCAGCACCGAGTCAGCACCGATTCCGTTGGTCAGATCCTTGATGCGGGCCACGCCCTCGTCGCCGCGCTCGGTCACGATGTCGGTCGCGCCGAACTCGCGGGCGAGCTTCTGCCGCGACTCGTGACGGCTCATCGCGATGATCCGCTCGGCACCCATCTGCTTGGCGGAGAGCACACCGAGGAGGCCGACCGCGCCGTCGCCGACGACCGCGACCGTCGATGCCCGGCTTCACGTTGGCTGCGTCGGCGGCGAACCAGCCGGTGCCTAGGACGTCCGAGACCGCCAGCAGGCTCGGAATCAGGTCGCCGAGGGAACGTCTGGCGTGGCCACCAAGCGTGCCGTCCGCGAGCGGCACGCGCAGCATCGGCGCCTGCGCGCGTGCTGATGAACTCCCGGTGCTGGCACGACGACTGGTAGCCGGCTCGGCAGTGCGGACAGGTGTTGTCGGAGGCGAAGAACGAGCCGATAACGAACTGGCCCGGCTTGATCGAGGTGACCGCGCTGCCGACCTCCTCGACGATGCCGCAGTACTCGTGCCCCATCGGGGTCGGCTCGGCGATCGGCTGATGCCGCGATAGGGCCACAGGTCGGACCCGCACACGCAGGTGGCCGAGATCCGGATGACGGCATCGGTCGGCTCGATGATCTTCGGCGCGTCGCGCTCCTCGAAACGCACATCGCGCGGACCGTAGAGAACAGCTCCTCGCATGGTTATCTCCTTTCACTTTCGTCCTCACCGTGCGGTGTATCCGCCATCGACGACGAGCGCGTGACCGATCACGAAGCTTGCGCCAGGGCTGCACAGCCAGAGAACGGCGACGGCGATCTCCTCCGGCCGACCCAGTCGCCCGATCGGCTGGTCTTTCTAGGATATCTTTCATGGCGTCTGGTTCCTTCGCCAACATGTCCGTCAGACCATCGGCGTATCGATCGTTCCCGGGCACACCGCATTGATGCAAATGCCTCTGGCAGGCATATTCGAGCGCCGCGCTCTTCGTCAGCCCGATCACTCCGTGCTTGGATGCATGGTAGGTTGCCCGGCCGGCGATACCGATCGAGGCCGCCAATCGAAGAGTTGTTGACGATGGCGCCGCTCCCTTGCTCGCGCATCTGGCGCAGCTCGTATTTCATGCAGTTCCAGACGCCCCGCAGATTGATCGCCGTTCACCCGGTCGAATTCTTCGCCGCTGACATCGGCCATTTCAACGGCCGGACGACTGTATCGCCGGCGTTGTTGAACGCCGCATCGAGGCGACCAAAGGCGGATACAGTCTGCTCGACCATCGCTGCTACTTCAGCCTCGTCGGCGACATCGCAGCGGATGGCCAATCGCCTTGTGTCCGGCGGCAGACGAGTTCTTCTGCTGCAGAGCGAACCGCATTCTCGTTGACGTCTGCCAGCGCCACCGCAGCTCCCGCCTCCGCGAAGGCTCTAGCGGTCGCCAGACCCATGCCAGAGCCCGCGCCAGTGACGAGGGCGACTTTGTTTTCAAAAGATGAGTTCATATGTGTGATGTCGTTTGATATGCTCGTCGAGCTACGCCACGGTCTGGCCGCCATCGACGACCATGGCATGCCCTACTACGAAGGAGGCCGCGTCGGAACACAGCCAGAGTACGGCTGCAGCGATCTCTTCGGGGTTCCCCATCCGCCCGATCGGCTCCTGCGCGATGACTCGTGCCCGTCCCTCCGGGGTAGCGCATTGTCGCTGACCTTTTCCATCCAGTCCACGACCTTGCCGTCGAGCGCCTCTTGAATGACGATGTGTGTCATGGGGCACGCTGGAGATCAGCAGATCGAATTGGTTGGCGAGTCGCTTCATCGCCGCCGCGCGGCTCCAAGGAATTTTCGGCGGTCCGGCATGGCGGGTCCGTGATCGACATTTGGGTTCATTGAATTGATCGTTCATACGTGTCTGTGTGATGCGGTTGTCGAGCACCTGAGCCAATTTCCGGCACGACGTGATCATTGCGCATCCCACGCAGTGCTTCTCGCCCGATCGTGCTTGGCTTAGCCCGATCTTGCGGAAAAAAGCAGCCGAACTTTTCAGAGGAAACTACGAAAGTCCATGGGCGTCACGCCAGTCACGCGCCGAAAGACTTTCGTGAAATAGCTCGGGCTCGTGTAGCCGACCTCCAGGCCGATATCGATAAGGCTGCGGGAGGTCTCGCGAATGAGTTGCTGCGCATGGGTGATCCGCTCTCGCGTCACGAATTGGAGCGGCGACATCCCCGTCGCATGCTTGAACACACGGGAAAAGTGGAAGGGACTCAAGTCCACCAACTCGGCCAAAGCCTCTACGGAGATATCCTCAGCGAGATGCTCGTGCACATGATCCTCAACCTTGCGGAGCTGCCGAATCGGCAGTCCACCACGGAAGTCGGGCTTCTCTGAGGCGCGTCCGTGTATTTCTCCGCGAGAAATGAAGCGATAAGCTGCGTGAGATCAGCGACGCGTTGGACTTGCCTGGCGTCCCTGACGGAAAGCATCTCGGCGCACGCAAAGCAGAGGCAAGCGAGCGCTTCATCGCGTCCAAAAAAGTCGATAACGTCCACTTCGTCACCCTTACCTGGAAACACTGATTCCAAAGACGCAAGCCAGTGATCGACCGCAACGTGGACTTGGATGATTTCCAGCTCTTCGCCGACCGGCGAACTGTGGCGTCACCTCGTAGGGCGTCTTCGAGCGGGTGACAAAGATATCGCCACGCCCGATCTGTCGCGTCACCCAGGTCTCGCCAAGCTCGCGCTCCCGGAACTCCGCCGAGCCTGCGAGGCCGCAGGAGATCAACGGCTCCGGAGTGGCAGGCACGAGGAATCGATCCACGACGCGTGGAAACCGATATCGCCGCACATAAAGGCCCTGGCCATTGGAGAGAGGCGCTGTCGGCCAGCACTTCGCCAGCCGTATACCGAGGAAATGCCGCCGCGGTCGTTCGGTCGGGGTCTTCACGGCAGCAATTGAACGCATGTATCACCATGAACGCTACCAGAAATGACGTCCGGAGTGCAGCGGCCCTCGTTGGCCGTTGGATCATGACTTTCCGTGTCCCGTCTCCCGATTCACTGCCCCGAGCTCGCGGTAGAGAAAGACTGCACGCTTGTCATCAGTGGGAGCCGTCTACGGTGGAGCGGCGAGGTCGGGACTTGGTGCAACGCTTTTGGCTGGTTCGGGCCGGACGATCGCAGCTCAGTGACGTCGGCGCAACAGGTCTCATGGGGATGGCCGCGGGAACGGAGGAGGTTCCATGAGCCAATACCCCTGCTCTTCCCTCCCCCGCCCTGTTCCATGAGCACACTGTTACCCCCGAGGTTGACGCGCTTCGGTGAATCCACGAGCCCTCCTCTGGGAGGCGATATACTAGCGCGGAATATGGACACCGTTTTTCCGGAGGGGTTCGGCGGTTTCATACAAAGCTGGGCATCAAAGCAGACATTGGACCCTCAGGCGCAAGGAAACTCGAGGTCTAATTTATCCATTTTCCTCCCCTCAGCTGTCCGGCCGCCTTTCGGCCGATCACCGTTGGCTGATCTTTTTCCGCCCGACCCGTACAGACCAGTACCCCTCCTCTCCTTTCCGTCGTCGACGAGAACAAGTGACACACAAAAATAAGAGGTGACGAGAGTTACCGTTCTGTGGAGAGCTGTCGTTCGGTCAGAATAAATAGTTTCTTGCTTAAGGAGTCGAACCTAAGTTTCACGCTCCACGCCCTATAATAATAACCAATTTTCCTGATCTTGTTCAGGAGTTTTGTTTCTACGCCCTCCCGGATCGGCTCTACAGGTACAACGCCACCAGCTTCGGTAGAACCAGCCCAGTCGTGTCACCAGCCGCCATTTTGCAACAGAAGCACTCCTTCCTAATACCCAACACCAAAGCTTGAATATCCGTCGTTAAGAGTGCTTGGCGCCAGGGACATACGGAATCAGTCCTTTTTGGTAGGCAACTTCCTGGACCTCGATTGGTAAATGTCGAACGTCGACCATCATTCCGTTTACCGTCAGCATCCAGATTAACGGATTACTGTCGAATTTGCTTGGGAGTCCCCATTGGAACGAGAGTGGGTGGATTTTAAGCCACTGTCGAATTTGCTTGGACTTACCCTGTCCAGTGCTAGAGGCAACGCCAAAGAACGAGTAAATATCGGGAGCGGTGCAATGAGGTGTTTGCGACTTGTCAA
Source organism: uncultured Acidobacteriota bacterium (assembly GCA_963759395.1). Taxonomy (GTDB): domain Bacteria; phylum Acidobacteriota; class Terriglobia; order Terriglobales; family Acidobacteriaceae; genus CAVWZH01. The sequence continues at coordinate 11,224 of CAVWZH010000026.1, forward strand.
AAACAAAATTTGCAGTGCCGATAGCATGAATAAATCCGGCTGCCCAGAAATCTTCGCTTCCTCGTAGCAATGGGGATGGTCTTTTTCTGCACAGTGCTGCAACCGCTGTCCGAACAAGTTGTCTGTACTCGTCGTTCAAATATCGTTGGCAAAAGGCATCCGTTTTTGAGGTAATGCTAGCGAACTTGCTGTGCATGGAATCTGGGATGCGATCTGATTTTTCCATTCAGAACAGTGTTAATTACGGGGAGTAAAGGTGTCGCTAAACACTTGTTTTCCGACATGCCGACAGCGGCCACCGAAACCTCGCCTGTGACAATGCCAAAAATGTACGGAAAACCCTGTCGCCATGGACTATTATACGGAAACCTCAAATCAACGGTTTTCCGCTTATGCTGGTCGGTTACATGCGCGTCTCGTCCGAATCGGATCGGCAGATCACAGACCTACAACGTGATGCACTGCTGGCGGCGGGCGTCGACGGCCGGCACCTGTTTGAGGATCACGCCTCCGGCGCCAAGGATGATCGGCCGGGACTGACCCAGGCGCTGTCGTTCGTGCGGCCCGGAGATGTCCTCGTCGTCTGGAAGCTGGATCGCTTAGGCCGATCGCTGTCGCATCTGCTATGCATCGTGAATACGCTGAAGGAGAAGCAGGTCGCCTTCCGCTCACTCACCGAAGGCATGGATACCACGACGGCGTCGGGAGAGTTACTGTTTCATGTATTCGGCGCGCTTGCCCAATACGAACGAGCCATGACCAAGGAGCGAGTGGTTGCCGGACTGGCTGCCGCCCGGCGCCGTGGGCGAGTCGGCGGGCGCCCTCCCGCCATTACTGGAGAGAAGCTGGAAGCAATTATCGGTGCGCTGCACGACGGCATGTCCAAAGCGGCCGTGTGCCGCAACTTCGCCGTTAAGCGTACCACGTTGATCGAAACCCTGGCCCGGGTCAGCGGGCCTGCGTCAGGCTAGACCAGGACTTGAGGGCATGGTGGGGCCAGTCGTTGGCGCGGATGATCATTGGGCATTGACGCCAGACGATCACGCCTTGGTGATGAATAAGCATCGCGCGAACCGGCTTGGTTTCGCGATCCTGTTGGCGTTTTTCCGTGATCGCGGCCAATTTCCACGGGACGAGTCCGAAGTCGAGCCGCAGGGGATCGCGGCGCTGAGCCGGCAGCTCAACGTCGCGGTTCCGGTGGACGGCGAGGAAATTCCACCGGACGAACCGCCGAGCGCTTGCGCGCCGAGATTCGCGCCCGGTTTTGGATTCCGAGAGGCTACGATCTCGGATGCGGAAATGCTAACCGAATGGTTACGTGACCACGTCGCTGGCCGAAGCCGACGGCGAAATCGAGTCCATGATCGAGCGGCTCG
>CAVWZH010000027.1:0-20384 GCA_963759395.1 uncultured Acidobacteriota bacterium
CGGACCCCGAGCACGCTGTATTGCTCTTGGTCGATAAGCGCGCCGGTCATCGGAATCGAAACATCGCTGAGCAAGAACAACGTTAGGCGGGCAACGTCTTCCGGCTGAATGAGGCGGCCCCATGGCATCCGCGACTCGGCTTCGGCCAGCCATGACTCGCCTTTTCCCAGCTTGACGGCCTGCATCTCCCGCTCTCCAGGGGTGTCCGTCCAGCCAAGGTTGATGCCGCTAACGCGAATCCGATCCTTTCTATGCGAAAAAGCGGCGTTCTTTGTCAGAAGGGACAACGCAGCCTTCGTAGCACCATAAACCGCCAGATCGATCGAGGCTCCATGGGCTTGGAACGACAAGATATTGACGATCGAGCCGGGGGCCTTGCGTTCCTTGAGATGGCGTATCACACCCTGCATCAGAAACATCGGCGCGCGCGTATTCACGGCGAACAGATGGTCAAACAAAGCAGTATCTGCATGAGCAATAGAACCACGGTCGCTGAGCCCTGCCGCATTAACGAGCCCGTCCAGCCTGCCAAACTTATCGATTGCTGCTGAGATAATCCTTGCGGGCGCATCCTGCTCGTCGAGATCAGCGGCTACGAAGGCCGCCTTCGCTCCCAGTTTCAATATTTCGGAGGCGACTTCGGCTCCGCGCTGTTTGTTACGACCGGTAATAATGATTGCTGCCGCGCCCGAGCGTGCGGCTTCAAGCGCAACTGCTCGCCCCACGCCCTGCGTTCCCCCCGTGACGAGCAGGACTTTGTCATCAACACGAACTTCCATTTTAGTTTCCTTGATTAACCCGAGGCGCTTCGGTGATGAGTTGCCTGGAACCGTCGGGTCAATGACTTCGGTTCGACAATCATTGAGCCGGAAGCAAAACCGCTTTCACGATTTCGCCGGAATGCATGGCTTCAAACGCGTCGTGCCACTCAGCCAAAGGCGAAATGCGACTGAACTCCGGACCGAAATCTAATTGACCCGAGGAAAGCAAACGGATGACCCGTTCCCAGATAGGCCAGTTATGCGAAAAGCTGCCCTGCAACGTCACTGCTTTCAGAACTAACGGATCAAGCGAAAAATTCAACGGTTGCTGTCCCCAACCAACTTTGCTGATCTGGCCGGCAGGCCGGACAATATCGATCGCGAGCTTCAGCGTGGCGGAAACGCCAGCGGCATCGATCACTACATCAAAACCATACCCATCGCGCAGCGATCGGGTCCACGCGACAACGTCTTCACCCTTTGCGCCGAGGGTCGCAGACGCGCCGATCTGCTCGGCGATCTTCAATCGACGCGTATCCGCGGCAGTGCCGATGACAACTAGCTCACCGGCACCGGCAAGCTTCGCCATCGCGGCACAGAGCAGACCGATCGGCCCAGGTCCAATAACTGCTACCGCGTCGCCGGGGAGAATACGGGCATTGCCGCACGTGGCGTTGTAAGCAACACAGCAGGGCTCTGTCAGGGCCGCGACTTCAAAGGGTAGCGTGGCGGGAATGTGATGCAGGAGGCGTTCAGGCACTTTCGTGTAGTGAGTCATCGCGCCGTCAACGCCGAACCCAAACCCACGCCGGCCAGGATCCAGGTTATACAGGCCGCGGTGAACAAAAGGGGAGTTTTCGTCGATGACGGCCGCGGTTTCGCTGACAACTCGATCGCCTTCCTTAAAACCGCGAACGTTCTTGCCGACTTGAGCGATTCCCCGCCGAACTCGTGACCTAATATAACCGGATAGTTTATTTTCCCGCTATGCTGCCCGTAGGCCAGGTGAATATCGGTGCCGCAAACGCCGACCGCTTGAACGGCTAACAATACGTCCTGCTCACCAATTTCCGGAATTGGGACTTCGCGGATCTCCACACTGTTAGGTTCCGGCGCATAGTTAACAACTGCGGGCATCTTCTTATTCATGAATGTTGAAAAAATCTAAAGTTAAGATTCATAGGGAATTCGTTCTTGGGTGCAGCCAGATTATCGCCCATCAGCTGGAGCCCAATCGTCGGCCGGCTCGCACTACATGTTGATCGTTTCTGATCGTCCTGCAAGTCATGCCCCTTTTTGGAACGGCCCAATGTCGCCGATCGAAAAAACCGGACTCCAATCGTCAAATCAATTGCAAATTTCCTCACTGACAAATTGCATCAATGCGAGTAGGCTTGCTGCGATAGATCCATCGCCCTCGCGATCCGCGCGATCAAGCGCGCTGGGGGAAGACAATGGATATGAACGCGTTGCGCATCGCCTTCAGCACCTTGGCGTTCCCGGACGCAACCCTTGCAGAGGCTACTTCGCTTGGTCGCTCCTGGGGCTATGCTGGCGTCGAGCTACGGCTCATCGACGGGCAACTGATCGACTCTTCGATGCCCGCTGCGGAACGCGTACGGGTGAAGCAGACGATCGCCGCCGCCCGCTTGCCGATTGTGGCCGTCGACAGCTCGATCCTTCTCACAGCCGACAACGCTGACCTCGAACTCCGCCGGTTCCTCGAACTCGCCAACGACTGGGAATCGCCGCTCATTCGGGTCTACGGCGGTCCGTTGGCCGAAGCACCAAGGGCACGCCGGACACAGATCGAGGCGGCGGCAGGGGTCCTCCAGCGAGCGGTCCCGCTCGCCGAACGGCTCGGTGTCGCCGTCGCCATCGAGACCCACGACTCCTTCTCGGCCTCTTCGGTGGTTGCGGAGCTGCTGGCAATGGTGGACTCCAGGTGGGTCGGCGCCTTGTGGGACACCCATCACCCTCACCGGATGGGAGAACGTCCAGCCGAGGTCTACGAGCACCTCGGTCCTCGGGTCCTGCACGTGCAAGTCAAGGATGCCCGACGCTCAGCGGGGCACAAAGGTGGCTGGCAACTCGTGCTGCTGGGCGAGGGAGAGGTACCGGTCCGGGAGATCATCGGATTGCTGGCTGCCGGTGGTTACGGGGGGTGTATCTCGGTCGAATGGGAAAAGTACTGGCACCCCGAGATCGAAGAGCCTGAGATCGCGCTGCCCCAGCACCTGAAGGTGCTAGAGGAATGGGCACAGGACCTTGCTCGCGAAGGAGGCGCGGAGCCCGCGTTGTAGGGATCGATAACTCCGAGGCTCAGCTTGGCACGGCGCGCCGCCTACAGCGGCAGTACGGCTCGTGAACCACGTCAAGCTGTCGCATAGCCAACAGTTGATTCCACTCTTTAAACCCAAAAACCGGAGATATCTATGCAAGGAAATCTGCGGTTTCAAATTCGGAATGGGTTAAATCAACATTTCCGTCTCCGGATCGAACAGACACACCTTGGCCATATCAACAGCGAGCGTCACGGTCTCGCCGACCGCGGGCGCAGCATCCGGCTCGAAGCAGGCGATGACCTCGCGGCTGCCGATGCGCACGATCGTGATGGTCTCGGCGCCGGTCGGCTCGACGACTTCGACAGGGGCTTGGATCGTGCCGAGATAGGGCTTTTCTTCGGTCCGTCGACGATCGTAGCGGGTCAAGTTTTCCGGCCTAATGCCCAGCATCACGCGACGACCCTCGCCGGCGGAAGCGACGACCTTGTCGGGAAGCGGCAGGCGCATCGCCTGCCCTTCGCTTTCCGCAAGCACCACCGCGGCCGGGCCAGAAACGGCAATCTGGGCGGGCAGAAAATTCATGGGCGGTGAACCCATGAAGCCAGCCACGAACATGTTCGCCGGCCGGTCGTAGACCGTCCGCGGCTCAGCAAATTGCTGCAGCCGACCCTGATGCATGACGGCGATGCGGGAGGCGAGCGTCATCGCCTCGACCTGGTCGTGGGTGACGTAGATCGTCGTCTTGTTGAGCCGCTGATAGAGCTTCTTGATCTCGGTGCGCATCTCGACCCGTAGCTTGGCGTCGAGATTGGAAAGCGGCTCGTCGAACAGGAACAGCGCGGGATCGCGCACCAGCGCTCTTCCCATGGCCACGCGCTGGCGCTGGCCGCCGGAAAGCTGGGAGGGCTTGCGGCCAAGCAGGCTTTCGATCTGCAAAAGCCCGGCCACACGGGCAAGGGCTTCCGCCCGCGCCTGCTTTGGTACGCCGCGGCTCTCCATGCCAAAGGTAATGTTGGCGCGGACCGTCATCGTTGGATAGAGCGCGTAGGATTGGAACACCATGGCGATATCGCGATCCTTAGGCGGCACGCCGTTGACGACGCGCTCGCCAATCCTGATCTCGCCGGAGCTGACGCTTTCAAGGCCGGCGATCATGGCGAGCAAAGTCGACTTTCCGCAGCCCGAAGGTCCGACCAGCACCACGAATTCCCCCGTTTTGACCTCCAGGTCGATGCCTTTCAGTACGGCCGTAGAGCCGAAGGATTTGTTGAGGTTGCGAATCGTCAGGGAAGCCATGTCCACCTGCTATTTGATGGCCCCTTGCGTCAGTCCGCGCAGAAAATACCGGCCGCCGAAAAAATAGACCAGAAGCGGTGGCAAAGCGGCAATCAGCACGGCAGCGCTTTCGATATCGTATTGGTGCACCGACGTTCCCCCGGCGCTGAGCGCGATCAGCGCCGCGGTGATCGGTTGGTGGGTGCCTGAGGAAAAAATGACCGCGAAGAGGAATTCGTTCCAGATGTTGGTGAATTGCCAGATCACGGTGACAATCATGATGGGCGGCGAAAGTGGCAGCACGATCTTACGAAAAATCCGCCAGAAGCCCGCGCCATCGATCCGCGCCGCCTTGATGAGATCATCAGGAATATTGACGTAATAGTTGCGGCAGAAGAGCGTCGTGAAACTCAATCCTTGGACACAATGGATAAGCACCAGACCGGAAGTGGAATTGGTCAGGCCGAGCCAACCCAGCACGCGAGCCCAGGGCAAGAGAACCATCTGGCCCGGCATGAAGACGCCGAGTGTCATCAGGCCAAACAGGATTTCCGAGCCGGTGAAGCGCCACTTCGACAATACATAGCCGTTGATGGAGCCGATTGCGGTTGAGATGATGGTCGCCGGCACCGCCATGGCGACTGAATTGAAGAAGAAGGGCTCTATTCCTTAGCAAGTGCCGCCCACGCAAAATTTGTTCCAGGCCAACGACCAGTATTCGAGCGAAAAGCTGTGCGGCAGACCGATCAGGCCGTTGCGGCTGATGTCGGGAAGATTGCGGAAGGAATTGAGGACCACGACGCCAAGCGGCAACAGATAATAGAGTGCGAAGAGGCTAAGCAGCGCGTAGACGACAAGTTTCGCCCGGTTTCTACGCCAGGTGCCCGCCGCACCGAGTGGATCATAGGCGGCAGCGTCAGCCACGGCCGGCCTCCCGACGCTGGCGATAATTGATCCAGATCGTATAAGGCACCAGCACGAGCGATAGCGCGAGGAGGATCATGATTGCCGCCGCCGCCCCTTGGGCCATCTGACCCCGCTGGAAAATGAGATCGTAAACATAAATTGCCGGCACCGTAGTGGCAATTCCGGGCCCGCCGCCCGTCAACGCGATGACCAGATCGAAAGTCTTGATGGCGAATTGTAAAAGCACGACCAGCACCGCGATGAAGATCGGGCCGATCGCCGGCAGGATAATACGCCGATAAATTCGCGGCATGCTAGCGCCGTCGATCTGCGCCGCCTTGACCAGATCAGGATCCACCGAGCGCAGACCGGCCAGGAACAGGGCCATCACAAAGCCGGACGCCTGCCAGATGCCGGTGATTACCACAGTGTAGATCGCCATCTCGCGCTGGATCAGCCAATCGAACTTGAAACTCGCCCAGCCAAGTTGACGAATCACGCTCTCAATTCCGGTCGACGGGCTGAGTAGCCAGCGCCAGACCGTGCCCGTCACCACGAAAGAGACCGCCAGCGGATAGAGATAGATGGTGCGCCAAAGAGCTTCGGCGCGAACGCGCTGATCAATCAGGATAGCCAGCGTTAGCCCGATGGCCATGGTGCCGACCACATAAAGCGAGCTGAACAGGAAGAGGTTGTTATAGGCGATGCTCCAGCGCCGGTTGCTCCACAATTCCGCGTAATGATGGAAACCGGCTATGGAATAATCGGGCATAAGGGTCGAGTTCGAGAGCGAGATCCAGATCGTCCAGCCGCAAAATACGAACACATAGATAAAGGTGGCCACCAGCGAGGGCGTCAGAACGAGTTGCGGCAGCATCGCCGACAACCGCTCCCGGAGCGGGCGGCTCCGGGTCGGTGCGGCTCTAACCGGCGTGAAACGTTACAGGCTCGGCCACCATCGTTTGCGCCCTCTTTCGCTTGGCGAACGGCCCTATTGCTGTGCCTCGACAGCGTCGGCCATCTGCTTGGCCGCATCAGCTGCCGATAGATTGGGCGTGTTGACGAATTCCGTGATCACTTCCATCGCCGCGCCGCGATACTTCTGCAGGATAGTCATATTGTGAGCAAAGCTGCGCACCAACGTGCCGGCCTTGATGGAATCGTTCAGATCTTGCTGTGACTTTTCCTGGCAAGGATTGAAACCTTTACTCAAATCGACGTCGAGCCTGGCCGGAATTGAGCCCTTTGCCTGGTTAAAAATCGTCTGGAACTCTTTTGACATGATGAGATGAGCGAGAAGCTTCGAGCCGGCGAGATAATCGGGATCCTTCTGTTTGAAGAAGACGACCGAATCGCTGTTGAGAATGAAGCCTGGCTTGCCATTGTCGGACGGCGCCTGACCGCAGAGATAGTCGACTCCTTCCTTGAAGCCGCCGGCATTGTAGGTGCCGATCGCCCAATCACCCATGATGAAGAAGCCGGCTTTACCGGTCAGCATCAGGTTGGCGGCTGCGTCCCAGGCGCGTCCGGCGATACCCGGATCCATCCAGTTGATCATCTTGCGGTATTGCTCGAAGGCAGCGACCATTTTCGGGCTGCGCATCGCGTCCGTGTTGCCTTCGACGAAAGCCTTGCGGAAAAGGTCGATATCCATCCCGTAAACGACGACCTCGAAGGTCGTGGCATCGGTCCAATCGGCGCTGCCATGTGCGATCGGAATAATGCCGGCCGCTTTGATCTTCTCGCAATCGGCGTTGAATTCGGCCCAGGTCTTGGGCATTTCTTTGATGCCCACTTTATCAAACACCTTCTTGCTCCCCCACAACCAGTTGATCCGGTGAATGTTCATCGGTACCGCGACCCAGGAACCCTTGGGCTTCATCACCGGACAAAAGTTCGCTGGCAACAGTTCCATCCCAATTTTCCTCCTTGGCGATCTCGTCAAGGTTCAGCGTCATGCCGGTGGCATTCCACTCGGCAATCTCGGGGCCCTTCAACTGCACCGCGGGCGGTGGATTGCCGGCACACGACATCGGCGCGAAGCTTGGCCAGGGTATTGGCGGTGTGACCGGCGATGGAAGTCGATTCCCATTTGCCGCCTGCCGCCGTGAACATCTCGCCCAGCTTGGCGATCGCGGCCGCATCGGAACCATTGTCCCATTGTGAAAGCAGGTTTGTCTTGGGGGCAGACGCCGCACCGACTGACGATAACAGACCGAGGGTCAACGAAACAACAGCCACCGCAGCGGTGGCGTAACGTGCCAAATACATTGCGTTCTCCTATCGAGCGACCCGATTTTCTCGGGCCGGGGGGGTTAATTTTTCTACCCTATAGCAATTTCACCTTCAATTGGGAAGAGATTACGATGGCGAAACTGCATCTGAGTTGCTTGTTCCCGGCCGGGAGCCGGGCAGGCTGGGCCGAGCGCCAAAAGCAGCGCCACGCACAAAATGGGAACACAGAACAACTTCTTCATTCCGGCCTCCGTCCACGGGTGGTTGGGAAAAGCCATCGGTCCAACTGCGTGACGCCCACCTGCGGACCAGCACCGTTTTCGAGGGAATCGAGAAATTGTCACTTTGAAGTGAGCGCGTCCCAGGGACCAAGCGATCATGAAAGTCATGGTTCTATTCCTCTTCTTTGAGCGTACGTCGCAAACCATCGGGCATTGATAAATCTGGCAGCCGTTACTGACCCGCCCTTTAAACTAAAACCCCACACCTCCAACGCGGATTGCGCCTAAAAACGCGATCGTCACGATGCCAGCAAGAACAGAGTATCCGTCAGTGTTTCCCTTAAAAGAAACGCCCAAAGTATGACATGATTCTATGTCTGACCAATACGAATAATAGAAGTGGTTATTCGTTTTCATCTAAATATCCAAACGCATCCGATTAACGGGTTTCTATCCCGACTATCTAACCGCACATCAGGTTCCCAGACCATTCCAGGAGCCACTTATTCAGTAGCATATAAGTGTCAGTGCGGATCGACGATCGATTCGGAAGGATTTTGACAAATACAAATCTCTAACTCTATTGTTCGCTATTTTCTAACGAACAATGAATTGGTTAAATTATCATCATCTCCTCTATTTCTGGGCGGTGGCCAAGGAAGGTAGTTTGCGGCGCGCGGGCGAAAAGCTGCACATCTCCCAGCCCACGATCAGCGCACAGATACGTCAGCTCGAAGAGGTGCTTGGAGAGAGGCTATTTTCGCGCAGTACGCGGCGTCTGACGTTAACCGATCCCGGCCAACTTGTCTTCGGGTATGCGGAAGAAATTTTCGCGCTGGGCCAGGAGTTAATCACTGCCCTAGGTCAGGAACCGAGCGAACGGCCACTCCGTCTGCAGGTCGGCATCTCCGATTCCGTCCCTAAGGTGATCGCTCGTAAGGTCTTGTTACCGGTATTTCGTCTGCCACGACCTGTTCGCCTGGTCTGCCGCGAGGGAGATCTTCGCGACTTGGTGACCCAGTTGGCGGCACACCAACTTGATGTAGTCCTAGCTCACGAGCCGTCGACGAGCGCTTTTCGATTAAAGACACTAAATTTTCGCCTCGAAAAATCTGGTGTTGTGCTGTGCGCTACGGCGCGGTTGGCTGCAAAGTTGCGTCGGACATTTCCGCATTCATTGAACGGAGCACCGGCCGTCCTGCCCACCATGGAAATGCCCTTGCGACGAATATTGGAAAAGTGGTTCGAAGCGATTCACGCCCGGCCAACTGTCGTCGCAGAAGTTGAAGACGCTGCTTTGATGAACCACTTCGGAGCCGAGGGCTTGGGCTTCATCCCGGTATACTCGGCCGTGCTTCCAGAAGTAACAAAAATGTACGACCTCCGCAAGTTTGGCGTGGTTAAAGGTGCAGAGATAGACCTTTACGCGATTACCGCCGAAAGAAAAATCCGGCATCCCGCGGTGGAAGCGATTACGGCGAACGGGTTATCCTGAAAGGGTAAGTGGTCGTGCAAACGTCTTCCGGCGATCGCAGGTTAGAAAATATCGAAGAATAGGTTTTACTATTCGTATTTGTCTGCTGGCCGGAAATTAGTAGTTTGCTCCATTAGAATAGTGCTTGGAAACAGGCGCTGGCCTTGAGGGGCATAACCGTCGGGATGTGCGCGTTCACCATGAAGAGCGCGATTTTTAACCTCGCGAGGAGAGGGTTGCGCCTGACGCACGGTACTCGGTGTAGCCAAACGCAGTTGCAGCGTGGCGTTGGACTAGCACCTTTGGAGCAGTTCGCACCAGAATCAACTGACCGCAGAAACCATGACCACGAAATCAACCGATTTTAAGCCCAGTGGTCGCCTCAAGCTAGTCCTACTGTTTTTATGCACACGAATCTCTGGTTCTGGATCGCCTTTAACGCCGGCGTGCTCTGCGTGCTGGCCATCGATCTGTTTGGCTTCCATCGCAAGGCGCACGCGCCGAGCACGAAGGAAGCGGCGATCTGGACTGCCGTTTGGGTGGCGCTTTCGCTTGGATTCAATGCACTGATCTGGTATTGGGAAGGAGACGCGAAAGCGTTGGAGTTTCTAACCGGTTATCTGGTGGAATATTCCCTTTCGGTAGACAACATCTTCGTTTTTGTTCTGTCTTTTCTCTATTTCGCCGTGCCGGCGGCATTACCAGCACCGTGTGCTGTTTTGGGGCATTTTGAGTGCGCTGATCTTGCGCGGTGTGATGATCGGCGTTGGTGTCGAGTTCGTTGAAACATTTCACTGGGCGCTTTATCTCTTTGGCGCCTTCTTTGCTCTTCACGGGCGTAAAGATGTCCTTTAGCAGAAAGAGGCGCTGTCGATATCGAATGGAATCCGCTGATCCGGCTCGTGTGCAGGCTGATTTCCCGTGATTGCGATAGCTACCACGGGGCAATGCTTCACCGCCGGCGCGACGGCCGGCGGCTGCTGACGCCGTTAGCTCTTGTGCTGATCATGATCGAGGTCACCGACGTTCTCTTCGCTGTCGACTCGATCCCGGCGATCTTTGGTATCACGCATGACCCGTTCATCATTTACACCTCCAACGTTTGCGCGATCCTTGGGTTGCGTTCGTTGTATTTCCTGCTTGCCGGTGTCGTTCACAAGTTTGTCTATCTTAAGCCTGCCCTGGCGATCATCCTCTCCTTTATCGGCGCCAAGATGCTCCTGGCTGACATTTATCACATCCCAACGACGGCCTCACTTGGCGTCGTTGGCTTGGTTTTATTGGCCGCGATCGGTCTGTCTTTACTCGTAGACCGTCAACGTCCTAGCGACTCCAGAGCCTACTAGGGAAACTGACCATGATTCACTACCTGTTACCAAGTTACAATGACAACTAATAAAAGCACCTCACAATCGCAACTATCGACCGATCTTGAAATGCTTGCAGGCCCGAGTAAAAGGTAAGTCACTCACACTTGCCGAGTTGAAGCAAGCTGCTCAAAGGCCGTGGCTCCGCCATGCTGCTCGTCCTGTTAGCGTTGCCGTTTTGCTTTATTGCTATTCCCGGTCTCTCTACGCCTTTCGGTATTGCCATATGCTTGATCGGCGCATGTCTGGTGATCGGACGCGAACCATGGTTGCCACGCTTCATTATGCAACGGCGTCTATCGACCGCCCGCTTGTCTCAACTACTGACTGGCGCAATCAAAGTGGCTCGCAAGCTCGAGAAGTTTGTTCGGCCACGCTTATCTTTCCTGCACGCTGGACCGGGTATGCTACGATTAATCGGCTTGGGTATCGTTATCGCTGGTCTCGGATTGATGTTGCCATTGCCGATTCCATTCTCGAACAACATTCCGGCCTGGGCGGTAGTACTTCTTGCAATCGGAATGATGGAGCGGGACGGCTTGTGCGTGTTGCTTGGCCATTTAACTGCAATAGTTGCCTGGGTCTTCATCGGTCTGACCTCTGTATTCGCCGTTGGAGGTTTCCAGAGGCTCTTGGATTTTTTCTAGTTATGAAGATCGATTTCATCACCGCCTTGAACAGCCTGACCCCAGTCTCCGCAAAGCAACCGGCATGTATGCTTACCTTGGCTCCGGAATACTCTTCGCCGCTTTTCATATTAGACCATCATGAGATCCGCTAACTTATCTCTCGAATTCCTCCGCCGCATTTCAAGGAGACGCCCCTCGGCTCAAGACGGCGTGGAGTCAATCTCTGAGTACGTTGAATGGCGCGCCGCGCAGCTCACGCCAGAACACCTTGCCAAGCTGCGGACAGATCTGCCCCTCTTGAAAGTTCAGTTCGCCGTCATTGCGGTGCCGCAATTCCCGCACCTGCAGCAACAGTTAAAGCTGCTGGCTGACTTCTTCGAGGATACCGCCGACGGCGTGTTCCCGGCTGGGTCTGATGCATCACGAAAGGAAACTGCGTTTGCCCTTCGTTATACGGCCAAAGAAACAGACATCATCCCAGATTTTATTCCTGAGATCGGCTACGCCGATGATTCGCTCATCGCGCGCACCGTCCTGAGCCGGCACCAGGATATTTTCCGCGACTACTGCCATTTTCGAAAAATTCGCTGGTCGAAGATCTCCCTCGCCCCATACTTAGGGAGCCGGCCACCTGGCCGTGGCGATGATCGGAACTGTAACTCGCTTGAGATCAACGGCTTGGCGGGACGTCCTCAGGCGTCTGCGCTCCTCGGACGGGTCAATGCGGTTTCTGCTTCAGCATGACCGGCAATGGTAGGACATAGGATTTGGCCGGAGCGACAACGTTGTTTGCAAGTATTGGTCGGTGCATCCGGAAGATCGCGGCCATCAGCGCCATATTATTGTCGCTCCAGATACCGCCGTGATTGTCGATGATATCGGATGGAACGCGGACGATCCAAAACGGCACGTGAACACCGATATATTTGTCGTGATCAGCTACAAATTGGATTTGCCAAGCTTGGGGGTGAGTTTTTGGAGCGGCCGCTGCTGGCCGCGATTGTTTCCCTGCTTCCGCAGCAGTCTCGGAGTCCTTGGGAGCGCTCGTGAAAAAAACTCCACCTACCGGATTGTTCTCCAAGTTGTAGTCGAACGCGTCCGAATCGCCCGAAAACGTTCCTTGCGAACGAACAATTTCATAGTTGACCAGATAGCTATCGTTGCCGGGCGTACTTAGGTAAAAGTCGCGTTCGGAAACTAACTTCCGGGTTCGAGGAACTGCCACCTGGTTCCAGGCCCAATGTCCATTGACGATGACGCCCGCCTTGCTGCCGATCGGAAAGACGGTCCCGGTCGCAGTATCGTTCTCGGATTGCAATTCGACGACCGTCGGCTGGCTTTCGGCGATTGGATCGCCACCGCTCTTAGATACAAAGTGTCCACCCCAGTGTAGTGGGTTGCCTGGAATTGGATTCGGGTAGTAATCGTAGAGATTATCAAGATCGCTGACGAGTTGCCTGGTCAAGACCGAATCCGACGCGGGGTTCAGCATTAGGGCAAGATCCCATGGTGGTCTCACTTTCTGGCCCTGCAACGTGCGCAATGTGTGCTCGACGGTTCGTTCGAGGATCAGTCCCCCGAATGAATGACCGATTAAGAAGACATAGTTGTTCTCGTGGAGTCGAGCCATTTGGGAAAGCTGTTCGATGGCATCCAAACAATCGCCATTACTGGCGATCCGTTCCGCTGCTTGTTTTCGGTTCCAGAAGGTCAAATATTTGAGGTAGGGAATATCGAGACTTTTGCCTGGCCAAGCAAAATAGACGCCAAACACATTATAGTGATGGATTCTTACCTGTTTGGATTGAGATAGTCGGCTGAGGAACCCTTTAAAGTTGCCGACGTCGCCCGATGTGGCGTTATTAAGCCATCCATGGATGTATATGACCAGCAATGGGCGTTCTGTGTTTTTCAATAACTGAATCGTGTTGTCGAGTTCGCCTTTGTAGGCGTCCGCGTAACTTCCGAGGCGGATGTGGCGGAAGCGGCTCAATGGTACGACCAGCGCCAGCCTGGTTTGGGTGAGAAATTCGTAAGGGAAGTTGATCAGGCCATCGCCCGCGTCGTCGAAAATCCTCTCGCTTTTCCCGTCATTCTCCGCCGCCATGAAGTCCGGCGTGCATTAACCAAACGGTTCCCCTATCGGATCTTCTTCTCACTGAAGAGTGACGCAGTAGTCGTGCACGCCGTCTTGCACGGGCACCGCGACGATCGGCACTGGAAGGATCGATTGTAAGCATGAGCTAAGCGGGTCGCGAACACTGAACTTCCCGGATTCCTCGATTCCCGTTAAGAGGTCACAACGAAGCACGTGATAGATGGCATTCTTCTGCCCCTGGTCGCCAGCAACCCGCGCGCTCTGGGTCGTCCACTCTTTTCCAGGGCCAATCGGCTCCTACGTACCCTTGCCCGTCTGCACCGTCTCAATTATCTGTTTGTCCTCTCCGTAGATCGCGGCGGTTGTGACGCGGCCAGGCATCTCCGGCTGCTGTTAGGCGAAATGGCGTTTACAGAACGCTCGGCCCGAGCCGGACTTGAGGTATTGCTCAAAAGCCAGAGCGCTTTCTTTCGATTCGAAGGCAATATAGAGCTTGAGTTTCCAAGGGCGAAATTTGGCGGCGTGGCTAGAGACGTCGGCTTGATGCTTTTTGACTCGGTCCCGGAGTTGGGCCGTATAACCAATGTAGTAGTGTCCCGGAGTGGCTATCGATTCGAGGATGTAAACGTAGTGCATGGCGCTGGTCCGCCTTCGTCCGGCTACGGCCGGACTACGGCGCGACGCTTTCGCCCTTTGGGTTTGAGTCTACCAAATGTGCTTAGCGAGTTGCGGGCTGCGCCGCGCTGTAGCCCGCGAGGAACGAGCGGGCGATGGGGGTAAGAGGTCGAACAGACTCAGAGCACATTGGGCTGCTGTCAGGCGAAATGGCGTTTACAGAACGCTCGGCCCGAGCCGGACTTGAGGTATCGCTCAAAAGCCAGAGCGCTTTCTTTCGATTCGAAGGCAATATAGAGCTTGAGTTTCCAAGGGCGAAATTTGGCGGCGTGGCTGGAGACGTCGGCTTGATGCTTTTTGACTCGGTCCCGGAGTTGGGCCGTATAACCAATGTAGTAGTGTCCCGGAGTGGCTACCGATTCGAGGATGTAAACGTAGTGCATGGCGCTGGTCCGCCTTCGTCCGGCTACGGCCGGACTACGGCGCGACGCTTTCGCCCTTTCGGTTTGAGTCTACCAAATGTGCTTGGCGAGTTGCGGGCCGCGCCGCGCTGTAGCCCGCGAGGAACGAGCGGGCGAAAGCGGGTGAAGGGAATCGAACCCTCGTGTTGAGCTTGGGAAGCTCACGACACAAAAAAATAAGTCGCGTTATTCCAGCTACTTACGGACAATAAAAAATAGCGTACCGCAATGTTCCCGCATTTTTTCGCTTTCATCCATATTAATAAGGGAGTTATTTACCATCAGCGGCACAAAACAACCCGCCGCGCGACAAAGAAGAAGAAAGATTGATTATGAATACTGAACTGAAACCAATACGCCGTATTGGCTGGATAACTCAACGACGGTACGATTGGAAGCACAGTTGTCGAAAATCCAACGGCGGCGGTGAGGTTTTTTGGAAAGCTACCTATCATCCGCGGTGATAAAACAGAGCTGTACCTCATCGCTGGTGCAGCATGGAGGTCGGAAGCAACGGACGAGGAGTTGACCGCTGACGATGATTTAGAAGAGCTCTTCGGGATGCAGAGCGCCGACGAAAAGCGCGCGGAAGCGACCAAGTCGTATTTAAAAGGAAAACTCGGAGAGTGCTACAGCCAGTTCCGACAAGACGGACAACCAAAGTGAAAGGGGTCTAATATGAACGACAATGGAGAATACAACGAGGAGAGGTTTGGGGATTATTTCATCGGGTCCTGGCTCGGTCGGGACGGGTTTACCGCCCGCCTGCGGATCACAGATCAAGGTCGAGGGACGCCCCACACGCGAGAGCGCCGTCGAGAGCGTTAAGGCCCGGCTCCAGGCACGAGACCTGATGGGCGACGCGGAAAATCACCTGGACGAGGCAAAGAGGCTCCAGAAAGAACTAGAATAATCAACCCGAGCATCACCATTATGACAACGGGCTGACGGATCTTTTTGGACTCAATCGCTCCAGACGAACGACGGCGGTGTAAGGAGCTTGGTAGAATACGCTAGACCTTGAAACCGATACGCTATAACCGGGGACGCTATAAATGGCGCGTCGATGTCCCACCTAAGTGGCAGGGAGCGGAAAAGCGCCGGTCGTTCTATTTTGAATCAAAAGAACAGGCCCTGGCGCTGTGTGCCCGCGTCCAGCAATGGAAATTGAACCGCTCCGGCGGCATCCAGGTGCACAACGTCGCCGATTCGGATCTTTGGGTGGTTCCATACCTCAAGAACGAGCTCGGGGACCTGGGCCGGATAACGGCGATCATCGACGATTGGAAACGTACGTCTAAACAGCTCACGGCTAAGCTGACGGTTTCGGAGCTGATCGACAAGTTTGGAGAGTACCAGACCGCGAAGGGACTGCAACGAAACACTCTGGCCGAAATGATGAGCAAGCTCAATCAGTTTAGGGTTGCGTTCGGCAATCATCCCGCGCACGAGTTTACCAGCACCGACGGAGACCTGTACCTACTGGAGAAGCCCAGCGGATGGACCAGGAAGGGGCACTATAAGTGGTTACACCAGATGTATGACTACGCCGTCGAGCACGGATCTGCCGTTAAAAATCCCTTCGAAGGGATCAAGTCTCCAAAGGCAGGAGATTCAGAAATAGAAACGTACACCCCGGAAGAGTTCAGACGACTACTAAAAACCGCTGATGACCAGTTTCCTGAGTTGCTCCCCTGGCTGTGTCTGATCGGATTCAATTTTCTGCGGCAGTGCGAGCTTATACCGATCTATACCGGGGATCCGGTTTTGCAGTGGTCCGATTTTCGCCCCAACTCAAAGCCGCCGCTCATTGAGATACGCGGTGAGGTAGCAAAACAGACCAGTCGAAAAAAAGGGGGTTGGCGATGGCCGCCGCTCCAGGAGGCGTTGGTTCACTGGCTCCGGCTTGACGAGCATCCGGAACGCCTAGAACAGCCGGGCCCGGTCATTCCATACAAAACCGAGCGCCGATTTCAGTACGCAAAAACAAAGCTGTTTCTGGCCGCCGGCGTCGAGACCGTGGACAACGGGCTGCGAACCAGTTGCACCACATATTTTATCGCCGCTCATCCGGAGACCGGCCGAGCGCTCATGGCTGAATGGGCCGGGCATACCGAAACGGTGTCCAGGCAATTTTATGATGCGAACTATCCACCCGAGCTGGGTAACCAGTGGTTGAGTATTCGTCGTATTCCATTGGTGGTTGGCATCACTTCCGAAAACCAGCAGCCAGCCGCGGATTTTGGCCCTGCGGCTGGCAAGGAGATTTGGTGATGGACATTCAAGAGCCCATTCGCGTGGCCGATTTTCCACAGCTGAAATTTTTGTGTTGGCAGCTTCGACCAGATATCGAGATTGACGGGGAAGCCGCATTTGCGATATACCGGAGAAGCTGGAAATGGGTCGATGAATCGCTAATCACGGATAGAGAAAATGCCTTGATTGATTACCTGATCGAAAAATACGAGCAGCTGATCGCACGAGCGCCCCTTATTGCTAGCCAGACATATCCATCTCAAACTTAACGCCCTCGGGATGCGTTTGTTTCCATCGCTCGTAGTTGTCCGCGTCTGGGATGTATAGCTTGCCGTCCTTGCGTATCAGCCGCCCCTAATTAGCGTTGGTGAGTTCGTAGAACCAGGTCTCGACCCGACTCCGAACGAATAGGATCGGGCTGCCCTGAACGCCCGGAAATGACTGGTAGGAACCGGGGATCATATGGCGGTGCACCATCCGGACGACGGTGGAGCGGGACCAGCCTGTGAGTCCCGAAACCCATTTAACATCGACTCGATCTGGATGGTGTGCAGTCATGAAATTAGTCCTGCGTCCAGCTGCGAGGGAAGAAGATCGGGTGGCCGACCAGCTTCAAAAGTTTGGAGGAATTTGGGGCGAAACCCTTGAATGCCTCGGCTTTTCCGTGGATATAATCGACGCTGAAAACGTCCAGCGCCTCGGTTCCTGGCGTTGTTCGGATACCAAACTCAAACAGGTAACCCTGCTTCTTCCAATTAAAGACCGTGGACCGAGATACACGCAAAGTAGCGGCGAGCTCCTTTGCGTTAACGGGTGTATCATCGGTAAAGTTCATTTCTTCTTAGATACCAAGGTGGGGGATTAGACGGGCTTTAAATCGAGTTTTGGGAAGTGCGAGCCCACGCAATAAGGGGATGTGCAACGGGGTATGGTGATCTTGCGCCCGCAGCCACTCATCCAGACAATTGAAAGCCGGTCGTCTGGATCGACGGCTGCTACGGATGTCCGCGCCTGTTCATGGAGTGTTTTTGTTTTCACACTCCTCTACATAGCACGCGGGTTTTGGGCTCGGGTAACACCCGATTTTCTTAGAGAGAAAAACGTAGCGGCATCTAACCACCAGCATGGATACAGTAGCAAAAGAGAGGGTATTGAAAGAGCTCCAGGGAGTAAAATCCCAGAGGGCTATCGACTTTCTGTTGCTGGATGCCCTGGCGATTGTTCACGCGCATTTCTTTTCCTCGCGTGACCCGCTCGGTAACGATTCAAACGCTTCCCCGTCCACGGAGCGAGCAGGAAGCGATCGACCTGGCCAAGTAGCTTATTAACGAGGGCCCAGAAGAATGTTAGCCGCGGGGCAGAAGCTGGAGCGAAGTGCTATGCCGGCCTACTTCCACTACCTCGAGGAAAATGGTGAACTCAATCAAGTTATTGATCGGTTTGCCAACGGCGCCCCTTTCACCCAAGCCGACCGAAGAATTCTGCGCCGGATGGCCAATGAGCGGGACCCGGCAGACGATCGGCCCAGGCGACTGGCAAGGGCGCTTTTAAAGCTAGACAGGGATACTGAAACTACTTCGGACTTCCCAATCTCACCCAACACTTCCGCCGGCTAAAAGCCAGGGTGCTGGGGTTGCCAATACCGAGCAGGGACGATTTCCCCTTCGAATGGGATCCCTGAACGGCGCCGCTCAATCCATACTCCAGCCGAAATATGGGATTGCGCGACGGCCGGAAAGGATTGGTATCTATCTCCCATAATATGCATCATCGATTGCTTTGGATCACGGATCTGCACCTAGAGTTCTCTCAGAGCAAGAGGCCGTATGAATGGCTGCCGAGGTCGATCAAAAGAGCTGAGGCTAGCGCGCTGTTATTGACCGGCGATATCATGCCGGGTTTCCGGCTGTCTTCCGCACTGGTAAAACTGGTCGAGAGGGCGGGGGTGCCGGTTTATTTTTGTCTCGGGAACCACGACTATTATACCGCGTCGATCACGAAAACGGAGGCGGCCGTGGACCAGGTTTGTGAGAGGTGCCAGGCGCTTACCTGGCTCGATCGTCAGGCCGAGCCGATCCGGTTGGACGAGCGTACCACCCTTGTCGGGACCGGGGGCTGGGGGGATTTTTCCGTGCTCGGCGATGGGTACGCGGAACTCAATGATGAGCTCGAGATTAAGGAGTTGTTGAGGCTTCGGGGAGCGGCGCTGGCACAGTATCATCAGCGATTGGCCCACGCATCGGCCGAGATCTTCCGTCCGAAGCTGGAAGCGGCCCTAGGAACATCCGACCAAGTAGTCGTCGGTACCCACGTGCCTCCGTTTCGAGGGGCGACCTGGCACGAAGGGCATATCTCCGAACCGGCTTTCCTGGCCAGATTTTGCAACGCAACTCTGGGGCGGGTCATTGAGGAATGCTCGGAGAAGTTTCCGGATACGAAGATTTTGGTCGTTTGCGGTCACACCCATAGTGGGGGCTATTATAAGCACAACAATTCGATCGGAGTTTTTACCGGTGCGGCCCAGTATGGCTCTCTCCGGGTGAATGGCCTAATCGAACGCCTAGAAAATGGAACCTGGGAAGTCAAAACGGAAGGGCGGATAAAGTAACACCATCGATATCTAAAACCAAAATGGTTCTTCTTCTTACCGCGGACTTGCACTCAAAATTAAGATGGTTCCGATGGCTCGAATCTCAGGCCGAAAAGTACGAGCTGATCGGTATCGCGGGGGACCTGTTGGACCTGTTTTCTTCGGTGGATCCGAAGACTCAGTCAATCACAGCCACAGCATTTCTGCGGCGGCTTTCGAGCAAAACAAAAGTGGCGGTTTGCTCTGGGAACCATGACAGCATCGACTATCTCGCGAACACTCGTGTCACGACTCCTCTTTGGTTATCAGAGCTGAAAGGGATCAAAAATTTGATTACCGACGGGAAAATTCACTGTCTTGAAAATTCGCTGGTGGTGACAACCCTTCCCTACATTGACGCAATCGAACCGCTGCGCGCCCTGCTCCTGGAAAGCGCCAAAATTGCCCGAGAAAAACAGGTTCCCTGGTTGGTGCTTAATCATATCCCCGCCACCGTGAAAACAACGGATGCGGAAGCGGCAAAGGCCGGTATCCTCGTAAAGGAGTTCCAGCCGAGCTACTGGTTCTCCGGACATGTCCATGAGCTCCCGTACAACGGCGGAACCTGGAAGTCACAAATGGGCAAGACAACCCTGTTAAACGCCGGTCAGCAATTGGATGCAAAAATCCCGAATTACATCATTTTGGATACGACGACCGGTGAGGCCGGATGGGTCTAGGTTTCGGAGGTAATGTGCGAGAAGAAGTTTACATATCCGTTGACATTGAAGCGGCGGGACCACTTCCCCCCCCCAACCTACAGCATGCTCTCGCTGGGCGCGGTAGCCGTGGATGCTGACTCAAAATGAGGAGCTTACAAAGGTGCCATTCCTCTACGGTCACAACTACGGGACGAATAACGAAGCCCTGAAAAACACGCTGGGGTGCCGCGACGCTGCCGTCAGCGTATGGCGGCGGCCACGGTCACAACTACGGGACGAATGCGACCAAACGGTCATTAGTGGTGGCTATTTTCATTTATTCCAGAGAGCGTTGAGACAGCTTTTCTGGCCGATCTATTCTAATCGGTCAGTAACAAAGTGATCAACGGAAGGTACTTAGGAATGTATATGTTCCTCTACGGTCACAAATGGAGGACGAATCACTCGTTGACAACTGAATACCCCCGCGCCGAGCAAATCGGCCATCAATAAGCGCCCGTTCTGGGGTCT
>CAVWZH010000028.1:0-12282 GCA_963759395.1 uncultured Acidobacteriota bacterium
GAACTTCGACAACTCCAGCGAGCCGAGCGCCGCGGCGAGCGTGAACGTGGCCGGCAACGCGACAGGAATGGACGCGAGCAGGATAGTCAGCACCAGCGGCAGCATTTGCGCGAGCGTCAAACCGCGCAGATAGGCGACGCCGAAAACTAAAACAATCAGCCCCGCGTTCAGGACAAACAAGTCGCGAACGACGCGGACAATCTCGTGCTCCTGCCGGTTGGCGGCATGGGCGGTGCGCACCAGTTCCGCCGTTTTGCCGAAAAAGGTGTGCGCGCCGGTCGCCGTGACCACGCCCGTGGCTTCTCCGCCCCGCACCAATGCGCCGGCGTAGGCGGTCTTGCCTTCCGGAACCTGGACAGCGGCGGATTCACCGGTAAGCGCAGACTGATCCACCAGCAGCGAGCCGTCGCACACCCGCACGTCGGCGGGCACGATGCTGCCCTGGCGCAGATGAATCAGGTCGTCGGGCACCAATTCCTCCGCGCTGATCGTGCTCCACTGGCCGTCACGCCGCACGCGCGCCTCGACGTGGAGTTGCTGACGCAGCAGCGCCAGCGCCTTCTGGGCTTTGCCCTCCTGCAAAAGACTGAGCACCGCATTCGCCGCCAACAACCCGGCGATGATCGCCCGCCTCGACCCTTTCGCCCAGGAAGAGCTGGATAATAATCGTCGCTTCCAGAAGCCAAGGGATCGGCGCCCAAAACCGGCGGAGGAATTGGCGCAAGGGATGAGGCTGTTCCTCGCGCACGGCGTTGGGGCCCAACCGGGCGAACTGCGCATGGACTTCAGCGGCAGTCAGGCCGGGGCATCGCCGCAGGGCGGCTCGGCTGTTTTGCCGGCAACGACGAATGGTGGAGTGGCTTCCATATACCCAAACGTCGCCAGCATCGCCTCGTTCACGCTATGTTGGCAAACGTCCCTTCAATCGTCTCGTGCTCCTTGCCGCCTTTTTCGTTGGAGTCTCAGCCTCCGGCGTGCGCCATTGTGATAGTAATTCATCGATTTTGAGTTTCAATACGGCGCTAACCCGGGCGAAGCTGTAGCATCGCGGCAATGAGCGCCCGGTCCCGTAATCCGGACACCGAATCCTTTGGGGGATTGAATCCAGCGGCGTTTTGTTTTGGCGTCTTCGCGGCTCCAGACAGGCGTCTTGCCTTTCTTGACCACATATTTTGGCCCGCGAACGGCGTGTGCCGGGTTGGAAGAGACGATTTGCCTAACTACCAAAAAATCGTACAACATGGGGTCAACGCACAAAATGAAGAGTACGTTTCGTGCGCTGACCCCGTATATTTTCGTGGCTGCGACCTTACCGACACTAGCCACGCTCGGCTTGCTGAGCTTGGCCGGTTCGAACAGGGCGGCTGACGCGGACTCTCAAAAAGGTGCATTGAAAGCTGGCGCCCGGCTTTGGGTGGAAATTGTATAATGTGTCATGAAGACAGACCGCGGACCTTCAACTCGGCGAACTCGGATGCCATCTAACGCCATATGCGGGAGGAAGTGGATCTTAGCCTGGAGGAACAAGAGGCGATTCTTGGATTCCTGAAATCAGGAAATTAACCGAAGTGAAACGGCTGGCATCGGAGGCGAGATTTGCCAAATAATTCGGAAGTGACATTCAAGAGCCCAGCCAATCAGCCTGCCGCCTCCTCCTTCATAATTCTGATAACGGCGTCCTCTACCTCCTGCGCTACCGGTTCCAGTTGTGGAACATTTGCCAGAAGAATGATTGGCTTCAAAGTAGCCAGAATGGTTTTGCCGCTCTCTTCGTAAATGGAGATTTGGCATGGCAGTGCGGTTGGAGACACTCTGTTTTGCTCAATAATCTTTTTGGCCTGTTGCGGCTGACAAACTTGAAAGATTAAGCATTCACGAGCGATTTGCTTTTCTCAAGAATTCCTTCTCGCTCGTCACCACGGTCCACCGAGCAGGCAATCATCAAGCACGCCAGATCCTTGCTGCCCTTGGAATCAGCGACCGTGAACCGCCTCAATCTTCAACGAAAATGGCCGCCTAGTGACAAACTGAAAATCGGATGCCTGATTTTCAATGACTTATAAAGCTGATTGTCAAACATACGGTAGCACGTTTAGCTAAGATGTCGCCGTGACATGGCAACGGATGACACCAGCACAATAATACCTTGCCGCCGCAAAGCTCAGGCAATCGCGCCAAAAGGATCGGGTTGTCGTCCAAGTAGCGGGTATACAACGCAATCACGCGGTCATGTTCCTCCGGCGCGTGAGTCTGTGGTCTAAACTGTTGCCCCAACCGGCTTTCGTGCCATCCTCGATAATTCCTGCCGATGTAAACGGCCCGGCTCGTGCCTTGTGCCCAAGCAACCAGTTAGTCCGATGGTTATCCGGTTGGTATCGGTTTCTGACCGCACGGATCTCCTCGGGCTGGACGACGTTTTCCATGCCATCCTGGGCTGGAGCGTGGCGATCTCGGCTATCTCGTTCGCATTCACGGCCAAGAGTTCTTCCACCTTATGCTGCAGCACACGATCGAAGGCGCTTCGAGATTTTCAGCTGCACCGACAGGAAGAGTTCCTGGACGTTTGCGACGTCATGGACCTATGGGAATGGGACGTGCGCGTGCTCGATATCCAACAAGGGATTGAAGACGATCACTAAATAGGCGGACAATCCTTCGGCCCGCTGCTGTACTGACTCGGTTAGAAGTTCGGCCCGGCGCGACCGGGCTGTATTTTGACCCAGCGCACCATGCTTCGCCGGGAAGTGCTCCGTTTCGTGCACGGACCCCACAGAGAGCGGACAGCGGGTGCGATCACATCGCAATCGATGGGTTGAATTCGACAAGTACTGGAGAGCACTCAATGGAGTCACCCCTTAAGCTGAACAAGATGGAAATATTAGGCGATGGGCCAGCCCTGGGAGTGACTAGCGGTGCGGTCTGCCGCTGCCGACCGATTATTCAACCCACAAACAGTAAAGGAGAATACAGTGAGTAAGAGTGCAAGCACAAGCAGCGTCTACCGCGTCACCGAGCTCATCGGCACCAGCGAGAGTTCCTGGGAGGATGCCGCGAAACACGCAGTGGAAACCGCAACAAAAACGCTGCGCGACCTGCGCGTCGCGGAAGTGAACAAACTCGATTTGGTGATCGTAGACGGCAAAGTCACCGCTTTCCGCGCGCGGGTGAATCTGTCGTTCAAGTACGAAGACAAAGACTAGGGCTTGCGGGGCAAGTGGCAGCGTTTTGAAAACGGAGATCGAACATGCAAGCAGTCGACGCGCTCACAGTCTCGGTAGTCGTCGACAACAGTAGTGACATGCTCTCCACCCGTCCGGCACATATCGCGTCGGAACTGCGGGTTCTCATCTCTGCCGGGATGCAGGAACTGACGGGTGAGGGGCTTTGCTCGGCGCACCATGGGCTTTCGCTTGCAGTGACCGCCCGATTGGGGGCGAAGGAGCGAACGGTTCTCTTCGACGCGGGGCCCGATCCCTATGCTCTCGAACGCAACGTTCGCAGGATGGGCCTAGACTTCGGGAATATCGAGGCGGTGGTGCTGTCTCACGGTCACTTCGATCACGCGGAGGGACTCCTGAAGGCAATCGAGCTCATTCGAGAAACCAAACGTCGGCAGTCGGTTCCCCTCCATCTTCACCCTGGCGTTTTTGTTCGCCGTGCGATTCGGCTCCCCAATGGTGACTTGATTCCGTTTCAGGAAATTCCCTCTCGTGCGGCCCTGAGTCGGGAAGGCTACTCACTGGTCGAGTCGGACCGACCGGAGGAAATCCTGGATGGTGCGTTCTTTCTAAGTGGCGAGGTCCCTCGCCGGAGCTTCGAGCGAGGGATGCTAAATCATCTGCGCTTCACGCCATCGGGTGACTGGGAACCAGATCCGCTCGTGATGGACGAGCGCTTCATGGTTGCTGAGGTGAGAGGGAAGGGCCTTGCGATCTTCACCGGCTGTTCGCATGCAGGCGTTGTGAACGTGTGCCGACATGCGCAGGAGCTGTTTCCAGGGACTCCCCTCTACGCACTAGTTGGCGGCCTCCACCTCGTGTACCCCAACGAGGATTTAATCGACGAGACCATCGCAGAACTCAAGAAGTTCAACTTTAGGCTCATCATTCCAGGACACTGCACAGGGTGGCGGGCGGTGCACGGGTTCGCCAGCGCATTTGGGGGCGAGACTGTCGATCCTTTAGCAGTTGGGACGCAACAGTTCCTCTAGGAGCGAACGCATTGTTTGTACACCTTGGCTACTTGGGGTCTCACTATCATTCGAACCAAAACGTACGCCAAGTTCCGATCGTCCAAACCTCAGCCCCTTGCCGGCCCCGAAGTCACTGATTCGACAAGCCTACGCTCGCGTTTGTTGGCAGTTTTTTGATTGGTGCACCCGCGCGGCAGACGGGGAGGGGGCTTTGAAATATCTACAAATTGTTCCATTTTGTCGATTGTGTTGACGGAAGAGGGGTTTTGATGGCAGGGTCAGGCGATACTGTCCGTAAGCTTTGTTAGCTAACACATGATCGAAATCTCTTTGGGCCAACGAATCCACGAATTGCGGGATAAGGCGGATTTGTCCTTGCGTGGATTGGCAAAGAGGATCGGCATTTCCTCACCTTTCCTTTCGGACATAGAACTTGGAAGAAGATTTCCTTCAGAGGAAATCTTGGCAAAGCTAGCCGGCGCTTTGGATGTATCGCCGGACGAACTTAAGCAATATGACACCCGCGCGCCAATCGCAGATCTCAAACGCTTAATGGATTCGGACCCTAAGCTGGGCTTTGCGTTCA
This sequence comes from uncultured Acidobacteriota bacterium, assembly GCA_963759395.1. Classification (GTDB taxonomy): domain Bacteria; phylum Acidobacteriota; class Terriglobia; order Terriglobales; family Acidobacteriaceae; genus CAVWZH01. Next base: position 4,779 of record CAVWZH010000028.1, read on the forward strand.
GAACGGTTGTGGAAAAGGTAAAGAACGGCGAACTGACTGCCGAAGATATAATCGTTAAGTTGAGCAAGAGAAAGTCTCGAGCATAATGGGCGGCGGTAAGGATCCTGTACAAAAATTCGGTGCACAATATGGGATTAGGAACCAAGAACCGGCAGAAACAAACGGCGGACATTTGCAAGCAGCATCTTCGGGAAAAATAATCCAAGTTCGAGGAGTGATCCACAGGGCCACACCAATGCCTGCCAAGCACTGTAACGCCATTAAACCGGCAAACATGCGGTCTGTGCGCTGCCAGACCTGCAGACAATGATTTTGAAAATGTTCCGCTGTAAGTTGAGCCAGCCGCTCAGGCTCCGCCTTATCTCCGTTCGTTGAAAATTCAGTAGCAGACGAAGATTGGGTCATGAAAACCTTTCTAAATCGAATCGTTGCGAAGGGGTCCCTTCATAAGAGCGAACAACCGAAGACGGGCGTGTGATTAACAGGAGCGTGACCGTTGAGAATAAAGCTCACTATGGCAGAGCGGCCCACGTTGTCGCCTTCGTGTCCACGGGATGCGGTGATCCCTCCGCTAAAAAGCAACTTGCCGGAAGGGGCATACAACAGGGCATGTCCTGAACCCTCGACGTCAAATCGGTGAGCTTCCCGGCCCCCTTGGTCGCGAATAACACGAAGGCCGGGAATATTTGTCGCTGAGTTCCACAAATCCCCTAGTTCCCAACCGGCGGGAACTCCATCTGGAATGGTAAAGACAACAATCACCGAGACCTTGTTCTGGGTTTCTGCCAGAAGACCGACCAGTTCATGGAGACTTGCCGCCGTACAGGGACACTGGGGATGCGCAAAAAGCACGAGAGTCGGTTTGTCTGAGACAAGTCGGATAGCGGAGCTTCGTGGGAAAAGCGTTACCGGTAGCGAAGCTTTCACCGGGGTAAACTCCTCCTGGGCCAAGAACAGGAATCCGACGACAACAAGCGAACCCCAGAGAACACCCGCAGCGGCTAGAAGACCGTGAGACCGTTTGCTATTATTAACAGCTTTAATAAGGTTTCGGCTTCCTCTCTTTCGGCCCGGAATCGGTTTCCTTAAGTGCGATGCAGGTTCTTTTTGGGTACAAGATCCAAACCACAACGCGAAATTCCAGTGGTCTTTGATTATTGATATAATAGAAAATATCATTATTATATTCTGAAAACGACGGAAAGCAAGATTACCTTGCGAATGAAGCTGCCTAGTCCGGCCTTCTTAGCGGGAAGCGGCTGGGCGTACCGTTCAGTCACTCATATCCTCCTGATCGGCCTCCTGCTGGAAGGTCCAGCAATGTGGGTTGAGCCGTTTCGCTATCGAATCGGCTTTGGTCTTGGTGCTCCTACCACCGCCCAATGTTCAACGCGGCTGAAGGCTAATCCGGAAATCCTGGAGCGCCGCCGTGAACTAGTGGAGCATCCTTTTGGCAGCATCAAGCAATGGATGAACCAAGGCGCTTTTCCTAATATGAGGCTTAGAGAAGGTACGCACGGAATTTGGCTTAACGGCGCTCGCGATACAATATGACGCGAGTTCTGACAATCGTTCGGATCGAACGCCTCCTGAAGGTGTTCAAAAACGGCAAAAACCAAGCCTTTTCGACTCTCTATTCACTCTTTGCCGAGCTTACGGGAACTTCACTCTTTTCCCGCGAACTAAGTACCCACACTATTATTACATTATAGCATCTTGTTATTTTTTGTCTTTGGGCGATTAAGTTTTCACAGGCCTGGGTCGATTTCGCAACACGTACTTCGAAGATGCTATCTCGATGATTGCCAATGCGAGGTCAACCGTTTGATTTGCGCCCGGTAACGTGGGCGTTTGCGGAAAGGGTCGCCCACTCGATCGGATGTTGAACCGCCCGTTTCCCGCGTTCCAGCGCGGCCTGAAGTTCTGACACTCGCACCGGCTTGCTGAGGTAATCATCCATGCCGACCGCGAGGCACTTTTCGCGGTCGCCCTGCATGGCATGGGCCGTCATGGCGATGATGTAGATCGGCGCGTTCGGAGGACAGGGATGCTCTAAACTTTGCTCCCATTGGCGGATGGCTTGCGTCGCTTCGTATCCGTCCATCTCCGGCATCTGGCAGTCCATGAGAATGAGGTCATACGGGAGGCGCTTCAATGCCTCCAAAACCTCCAACCCGTTCGCCACCGCATCGGCCCGGTAACCCAGTTTCCGCAACTGGGCCACAGCAACTTTTTGATTGACGATGTTATCTTCTGCCAGGAGGATGCGCACTTTCTCGAGCCGGCAGACTTGGCTCCGAGTAAATCACGACCGAGGCAGGTACGGCCAGCGGCCTTGTCCATTGCACTGACCACGCAGTCAAACAGGCGCGATTGTTTGACCGGCTTGACCAGGTAGGCTTCGATCCCGGCCGCCTTTAGTTCCGCGGGGCTGAAGGCTTGCCCGAAGGAGGTCAAGATGATCACCGGCGTTCCGGCCAGGGCCGGGTCTGCTTGGATGGTACGGGCCAGCGTCCAGCCGTCCATCTCCGGCATCTGCACATCCAACAGCGCCAGGTGGTACGGACGGCCTGCTTCGGCAGCCGTTTGGAGCATCCCTAAAGCTTCCTCGCCGTCCGCGGCGGTTTCCACCCGCATTTTCCATGCGTCAAGTTGGTGACGCAGAATGAGGCGATTGGTGGCATTGTCATCGACGACCAGCACGCGCACCCCAACTAAACTATGATGGGAGGGATGGGCATCCCGAGCGTCACCGGCCTGTTTTTCCAGTTCGACCGTAAACCAAAAGGTGGAGCCCTTGCCCGGCTCGCTGTGCACGCCCATTTTGCCTTCCATCAGTGCCACCAACTGCTTGGCGATCGCCAATCCCAAACCGGTGCCTCCGTACCGGCGGGTGGTGGACCCATCGGCTTGGCTAAACGCTTGAAAGAGCTTCCCTTGAGCTTCGGGTGAAATGCCGATGCCGCTGTCTTCCACCCGAAAGTGCACCCGTGCGTGCGTCTCCGTTTCGCTCTCTATGGAAACCCGAACTACGACCTCTCCTGTCTCCGTGAATTTGATGGCGTTGCCGATGAGGTTGGTCAGGATCTGCCGCAACCGTCCCGGGTCTCCGCGCAATCGGGTGGGCAAGTCGGGCGCCATCGCGCTGGCCAACTCGATGCCTTTGGTTTGGGCGCGTTCGGCCAGCAGATCCAACGTGCTTTCGACCGTGTCAATCAGATCAAAATCGAGCAGCTCGAAAACCAGTTTACCAGCTTCAATTTTGGAAAAGTCCAGAATGTCATTGATGATCGTCAGCAGGTCATCCGCACTGGCGCGAATGGTCTCGGCAAACTCGCGCTGCTGCGGGTCGAGGTCGCCGTCGAGCAACAAACCCGTCATGCCGATTACGCCATTCATCGGGGTGCGAATCTCGTGACTCATGTTCGCCAAGAACTCCGATTTCGACTTGGTGCTGGACAACGCGACGTCACGCGCCCGCTCAAGTTCAACGACTAGCTTTTCGCGTTCGGCCGTTGCCAAGTTTTGGGCATCCTCGTGTCGCCGAATCAAGCTCGCGAGGTGAAGCGTGAGGATCATCAACAAAATGATGATCATGAGCATGCTAAGGGCAGCCGCCAATTGTTGGCTCAGCAGTCCCTTTTGCGTCAGGTAAGATAGCATCCATCCCAAGCCCACTGGTACCGGAATCACAAAACTCAGGAGGTGCCGGGCCGTCGTTCCACTCAAGCTTTTGGAAGTAACAATTCCGACCACCCCTCGCGTCGGGCACAACGATAACAAGCCGAAGGCCAGCATGACGAACAAGAAGAGCGTTGGCGACGCCATGCCAGTGAGAAACGACTTTCCCGCGTAAAGCGGCGTCACGTGAAAGATGGAACCCAGGCCTGCCAGAAGCGGCAGAAACAAGCCACCCGCGGTAATGAGTTGTGACGCCAAAATCCTTCGGCTTGAGGAAGGATGGAACACAAAGAACGCGGACCGCAAAAAACAAGAACGTGACGCTGGTCTGCGGGGAAGGCCGACCGGGAACGGCTTCTTTAAGGATGGTGATGCTACTTTGAAACCACCAGCGATCAAAATTCGCGATCGTGCGGCCCGAGAGGTACTCAGCCAGAAAAACTCCTGCAGCGAGAAACGCCGCACCAGCGAACAGGTTCGCGATGGTATAGAAAACGCTCGCTTTCGCCCGCCCGATTGCGCAAGCAAGGAGGAACAGGCCAATTCCTAACATCATATCGAGCAGAATTGTCCATGGCATAGTGCTTCGAAACACAGGCAGCGGTTTGACAAATGCGAATACACTGTACTGCCAGCTAAACCAGAGAATCGCCGCCACCGTCACGACGGCTGATCCTGCCAGGAGGGAAACATGTAGTCGACAAAAGCGCATAAAGTATTTCTGGGCCTTTTCGTGGGAAGTGCCCCAGTGAACTTGCGGGTCCGGGCATCGTCAATCGAAACGTTGCTGGCCAGCGTGGAGCACGCGGGACAAAAAGGACTAAGGTCCCGGTGATTTGGATCGCACTTAGGAGGTTTGGCACGAAATAGGTCACCCGTCCCGCCAAACAATACAGCGATAGCAGTTGCCACCATCGGTAGCCGACCGATCCTGGCCCCGTCATAGATCGGCGTTGACGGCTTCGTAGTCTCTTCGGTCCAGGCATCGTTTATGATTCTAGCATATTTTTACTGTATTAACCATAAAAACCACACCCCTAGGTCTGGCGAGGACTCCCGGCGCTCAGTTTGGTTCTGCTCGGGTACGGCTGTTGAATGAACAATACAACGCAATCTGCCAGGTAAATATTTGACTGCTCGACCATTTTTTTTGCAGCGCCTCGACAAATCTGAAATCCTCGTCGATTTCAAGGCATGGATGCTCCCCGGGCCGCGGCAAAAAGAGAGTACCATTCCTCTCGGCTCAGAGAAATGGAAAGCGCCTTGGCACAGGACCGCAATCGATCGGGGCGCGTCGTTCCCAACACGGGCTGGATCTTCGCCGGGTGTTTGAGCAGCCACGCCAGCAGGATGGCCTCCGGGGTGGTTTCGTGACTCCGGGCATATTCCTGCACCAGCGCGGCCGTCTTTCGGATGTTTTCGGGCTCACCATCCAGGTTCCCTGTCAAGGCACCTTGGGCCAGGGGACTCCAGGCTTGGAGCAGAACACGCTTGATCCGGCAATATTCCATCGTTCCCTCCCAGCCGTCGGGGTAGCGGGGCGAATTCTGGTTGAACGAAACGCTGAGCTCGACAAAGCCATGGTGCAGCAGGCTCATCTCCACCTGGTTGGCCACCAGGGGCTCCGGCAGAAAGGATTGGAGATATTCCATTTGGAATCGGCCTTGGTTTGAAACCCCAAAGTAGCGGACCTTGCCCGCCAGGCGGAGTTTCTGGAAGGCTTCAGCGATTTCCTCTCCTTCCCAAAGCGGGTCCGGACGATGCAGCAAGAGGATCTCCAGGTGGTCGGTACCTAACCGCGCCAGGATCGCATCGACACTTTCGAGGATGTGATCGCGGCTGAAATCGAAGCGTTGCGGCGTTCCCGGCGGATCGTTCGCCCAGCGGATTCCGCATTTCGACTGAATCACGATCTTGTCCCTTAGAGAGGGTCTTTCCTTGAGCGCCCGGCCGAAAATTTCTTCGGCCCTTCCGCGGCCATAGATATTGGCATGATCAAAGAAATTGGCGCCGATTTCCTCCGCCGTGTCGAGGAACTCCCGAGCCTGGCGTTCGTGGTCTTTCGTTAATTTGACATCTGCTTCCCAACCACCGCCCAAACCCATACAACCCAAGGCTAGGCGGGATACTTCCAGGTCGGTGTGAGGTATTTTTATCATTTCCATAGTTCGATTCTCCTTAGAATTTTGGGTTACCAGGCGTAAGCCATGTGCGCTTCACCGCCGGACCCGGGAAGACCCGGTGATCTGATCTGTTCCTTGCTAGATGGACTTTTCTTCATCTTCTGCTCCTTAGTTCTTGAGCAGAACTCCGATTATCCCCTTCTAGTCTAGGCGAGTGATTCGGCCATCGTGCGCATTTGGATTTCAATGATCCGCGAACCCGGGGATTGTTTGCAGGCCAACAAAACCGCGCCGGCCACGTCTTCGGGCTCCAGCATGTCCGAGTTGCTGACCCCTTCTTGCGTCCGCCCTCGGCCAAGGGCAAATTCGGTCTTCACGCCTCCGGGACAGATCACGCCAACCTTGATGCCGTGAGGTCGCAGTTCCCGGTCAAGCGCCTGCGCAAAACCGACTTGGGCGAACTTCGTGGCACAGTAAACCGCTTCGCCCCCAAACCCATAGACGCCCGCCATCGACGAAATCATCAGGATGGTGCCCTGCTTTTGCTCAAGCATGACCGGAACCGTGTGACGGGTGAACAGAAACGTGGAACGCACGTTGGTGTCCATCATGTCGTCGTACTCCTCGGCGCTCGTGTCGACGAGGTTCTTATAATTGCCCACGCCCGTGTTGTTAATCAGGATGTCGATCTGCCCGAAGGTCTGCATTGCGGCTTCGACCGTGTTTTTCGCCGTGCTTTCCTCCCGGGCATCGCCGAGGACGCTGATGGCCTGCGTGCCCAGCTTTTCTGCTTGTTGCTTGAGCTCGTTGAGGCGCTCCTGACGCCGCGCCGTGAGCACCAGTCGCGCGCCCTCTTCGGCCAGGGCACGCGCGCAAGCTTGTCCGATACCGGCGCTTGCGCCGGTGATCAAAGCCACTTTTCCATTGAGTTTTGTTGTCATATTTTCGATTTTATAATCCTTCCTTCAGTCGGCAGGTCCTCCCGAGCGCCTGATCGCAGCGTCCCTCCTGCTACCCCGACCTGAGCTCATTCAGGCCCGTCTCCAGAGCCCGAGCAAAGGGCCGCTTCGGCCGACAGTTGGGTCGGAATTGGGAAAGACCAAATGGGCCATTCGCTCAGTCATGGCAGCCGTCGGGGCCTCTCGGCAGATGTCCCAACTCTGGTCGGGCGGATAGGCTCCGACGACGAGGAAGTCTGAGGTGGCGTCGAGACGACAATGGCCTGTGCCCGTCGGAAGAACCGCAACATCCCCAGCTCGGACTTTGACTTCACGACCTCCAGGTCCGCCCAGCATCAGCCTCGCCGAACCGGCCGCAAACCCTAGCACCTCGTGTGCGGTGGAATGATAGTGGTGGAAGGAATAAACGCCATTTCGCCACTGCGCCGGCCAGCCAGTGCGCTCGAAGAGCGCCTCGAAGGTCGAAGCTGTCTCTCCGCCACCTTTCGGTGCAAGCACGCCCCGATACAGCAGGACGGGAAGAATCGGACTGTTCGGCACCCAGTCGTTCGCGTCAAGGAGAAAGGATTCAGGTATTACGGGCGATCTTCCGTCTTGACCGAGCGCTGTTATGCCCGCGAATGAACCCACTGCGCCGGCGGTTATGATTTTTATGAAAGTACGACGTTCTGTGTTCGACATGAAATATGCTCCAATCGGAAGGCGTCTCGCCGGCTCCAGTTGAGTAAGTGATTCACGCTG
>CAVWZH010000029.1:0-64605 GCA_963759395.1 uncultured Acidobacteriota bacterium
GCACCACCAGAATTTCCTGGATTAATGGGTGCATCTGTTTGGATGAAATCCTCATAATCCTCGATGCCCAAATTCGCGCGGCCTTTGGCGCTGACGATTCCCATCGTCACCGTTTGGCCCACTCCAAGGGGTCTCCGATGGCAAACACGAGATCGCCTATCTGGGCTTTGGAGGAATCTCCCAACGGGATGGCTGGAAGATTGTTCGCGTCAATCTTGAGTACGGCGATATCGGTCTTGGCGTCTGTACCAACGATGTGGCCTGGAACTCGCGTCCATCGTGAAGATAGACCTTGACGTCCGTAGCGCCGTCCACAACGTGATTGTTGGTGAGATGTATCCGTTCGTTCCGATAATCACACCGGATCCCAAACCCTGTTCGCGTTGAGGCTGAGACTGCTCTGAACTGGGTGCCTGATCACCGAAAAACTGCCGAAAGAATGGATCGTTCGAAAACGGTTGCATCGATCGGTTTGGACGGATGATTTTCGATGACGCAACACTTACAACCTCCTGTAAGGCCCCCTTGATCACCGGCGCATAACTAAAAGAAAGTGGCGCAACCGGCGCCGCGGGAGTGCGGATGCGAGAATCGGAGATCAGGGCCGGAAGCCCGCGACACCTTCGCAATCACGGCAGCCCCCGATAAGTGTGCCCATTGCCAGGACGGCTGCGGCACACCAGATTCGAATTTTAGTGCTAGCTTTCATCATTTTCTCCCTTTCTACTTCGTAAAGTGGAATCGTTCAGACTCGGTGCGAACTGTTCAAACTGGCGTCTAACCCAGATGACTGTTCACGAGTCGCGTCGAGCGACCTTGCCAAATCCATAACCAAACTAAGGAGTGCAGATGAAGCCGACATGAACCGTAACTAATTTCTATTTAATCCACAAAGGAGGGGGGGCAATATCTTGCGAATGAGCCGATTAAGCCTAAGTTCGAGGGATCGCGTTTGCGATGGGAATCCGTATTACGAAGGAACTGCCCTTGCCTATTTGACTTTGTACCTCGATCCGTCCGCGGTGTTTTTCGACAATCCACTTCGCCAATGCCAGTCCAAGGCCAACACCTTCAACACTTCTTCGAACGTGAGGGCTCTGCCCGAAAAAATCGCTCAAATACGTGTGGGAGCGCGTCGGCCGGAATTCCGATTCCCGTATCGCGCACGCGCAATACCGCGTCACCCTTTTGCGCACTCAGAGTCACATTAATTTCTCCTCCACGGTTGGTAAACTTGACGGCGTTATCAAGGAGGTTAAGGATCGCGTGTTCAATCCAGTTCGCTTCCCCGTGTACGAACACACCGGCCTCTGCTTGTGAACTGAGGCTAATCTTCTTCGCCATGGCGACCGGTTCCATTTGTTCAGTCAACGAAATGACCAAAGCCGAAAGGTCAACGGTTTGGTCAGCCCACTCGATTTCTCCCGCCTCCCCCCGAGCAAGCACGAGCAGCTGGTTAATCATGCGGGTGAGTTTATCGAATTCCTCCAGTTGGCTTGCGAGTACGCGTTTGTATTCCTCGATGGACTGCGCCTCGATGAGCGCTACCTCGGCCTCACCGCGCAAAGCGGTTAGAGGCGTTCGCAATTCATGAGAAATGCTCGCGGTAAACTGCTTCATCTGCTCGACGGAGTTCTCAAGACGGCCCAGCGTGTCATTGAATGCTTGTGCGACATCATCCACCTCATCACCGGTCCCGCGCACAGGCAACCGTTCGTTCAGTCGGCGGACGTCAATTTTGCGAGCGGCGATTGCGAGATTCATCATGGGGCGCAGGGCCGTACGTGCCATCTGCCATCCGGCCAGAGCAGCGAGGGCGATTCCGATTGGAATCAGGAGTAGAAGGACATGAAGAAACTCGCGACGCGCATCGTCAGCGGGATTCAGGGGAATCCCAACGCGAACCAGAAACGAAGCGCTTCCGTCTGCTGCCGGAACGACGGAACTATCAAAGCGCAGCCGTTGGGTGGGAAATTGTGAATCCGAAAGCCCTGGCTTGGCAGACAGAGCGCGCACCGCCTCTGGCATTGGCTGGACTCCGAGCAATTCGAGCTCCTCGGACTGGACGACGAGCTTCCCGGACGGCAACTCAAAGACTTCGTAGAAGCGCGTCGCCACATGAACGAGATAGGCATCCTCGCGGTTATCCGGATTGAATTCCACTTGCACTTTGCCATTCTCCACGCGCATGTGACTGTGAAGGAACGCGACCTGGGCTTCTAGTTCCTTGGTGATACTGCGCTCCATGAAGAGGCCGAGTGCGTGATAGAAGAGAAGGCCAAATCCCGCGAGCATCACGGACAGCACTGCAGAGTAAAACAGCGTAAGCCGCGCACGGACGCTCAGAGCTAGCATGACTGGTCATCTGTAAGAATATATCCAACCCCACGAAGTGTATGAATCAAAGCAACCGGAAACTCTCGGTCGATTTTGCTCCGCAGTGAATTGATGTGGACATCCACCACGTTGCTCACGGCGTCGAAATGAATGTCCCACACGTGCTCGATGATCATGGTTCGCGTGACGGGACGGCGTGCATTGCGGAGCAAAAACTCGAGCAGAGCAAATTCCTTCGGCTTCAGTTCAATCCTACGTCCACCGCGCATCACTAAGTGGGTCACCGTGTTCACTTCGAGGTCGGCCATGCGAAGGAGCGGTGTCTCCGATTGGCCTCTTCGAAGAAGCGCGCGGACACGTGCCGACAGCTCGGCGAATGCGAAGGGTTTGACGAGATAGTCACTCGCACCGCTGTCGAGGCCTTTCACCTTGTCTTCGAGCGAGCCCTTGGCGGTGAGGATGAGAACTGGAACGCTTGGTTTGTGGGCGCGGATTCTGTCTAGGACGTCGAGGCCAGGTAGCTTTGGCAGCATCAGATCGAGAATGACCGCATCATAATCAAAATTCTCCGCTTGATAGGCGCCTTCCTGCCCTTCGCGCGCTACGTCTACCGCATAGCCTTCCTGCCGCAGGCCTTTTTGGATAAAGTCCGCCACTTTCTGTTCGTCTTCGATAATGAGGACGCGCATTTGCTCTGCAGATAGTCTTTTATACTTTAGTTGGGTCTGCTCTGGTGGCAAATTCGTTGTGTAGTAGGCACGAGAAGACGTACGATTTGTGAGATTCCAGTCGGAAATTTTCAGCACCAGGAGAGCTTGATGAGAAAGATTCCGCCGCTGGCTCCTGTCCAGATCGAAGGGTCGCGACGTTTGGATTCCGCAACCGTGGCAAACTCAGTAGAACGTTTGGGGTGCGGCTACCCAATACGGGTTTCACCGATTCCGCGATTCAGCCGGTCCTGGTCAAGTACTCTCGAGCCTCTTTTCTTCAGTTCGTAATAGGCTCCATTTGAGATGCCGCCAAGCAACTGTCTGGTGCCAATAATTGCTATGTGTTGGCAGTCTGTGCGTTGATTGAAGAGGCTTAAGGCAATCCCTCTCTCACCTCACGCGTCTCTGATTGGCTTTTATGGCCATGCGTGTTGCACGATGGTACTGAGATATAGCGCCGACTCCAGTACGGCAAGAATGACTCGAGTTAGAACAAATTACCAGGGCTAGTACTTCGCGAAGATTCGCAGCTTCTCAGTGGTTTCATGCTCCCATTGAACTCATTCCGGGGGACTTAAATCATAGGTGAGAAATTGGAACCCTGGATGCTTTTGTGTAAGACGAGCGCCCAGAAGGGCGTGGCGGCTCCGCCCAGCTTCCCCTAAGCCGACTCGTTGCGCTAAGGAGGAAAATCTTTATGAGCGCTTTGAAACTACTGTTTCTCGGATCATGCACTCTTGCTTTGGTATTGATGTTTTCCCCTGACGCGAAGGTGAGTGAGATGGATCAGAAAGTGATCGGGACATTCAACGCGCCAGTGATGATTCCTGGACAAATCCTGCCGCCGGGAACCTATGTCTTCAAGGTACTCGACGTTGTGGGCAGCCGCGGACGTTGTACAGAGTTTCGACGGCCGACGAATCGAGGGTTCTTGCGACTGCATTTACAATTCCGCGCTACCGAGCGAATCCGGGGGATAAAGAGATCTTCCAGTTCGAAGAGCGCGGTGCCGATTCGCCCCAAGCTATCAAAGCTTGGTTCTATCCGGGATACAGCTATGGGCACGAATTCGTTTATCCGAAAACCATCGCTGCTGAGACGGTCAGCAGCGGAGTGAATAACAATGCCCGACTCGGCTCCCTCCAGCCCTCCAGAGGAATCTGCCGCCAGTGACGCCGGAAGAGCCCGAACGGAGGAGCCAGCGCCAGCTGTAGCGGAGAACACGCCAAGCGCAGAACAAAGCCAGACGCCGCAGACTTCCCCAGCTCCCGCAGAAGAGGAACTTCCCAAGACCGCCAGTTCAACGCCGTTGATTGCGCTGGTGGGCATGCTCTTGCTAGGAGCAGCCGGCGGATTGAGGGCGTTTGCCGCACGACGGTCTTAAGATGACGACGAAGCAAAATGCACGTTGGAGCAGTCTGGGCGATGCGGAAGCTCCAACGTGCATTGGAGGTCTTTGAAGCGGTAGCGCATCGGAGAGCAACGGAATGTCTGTCCAGAGAATCGCGGCTTTGATTCCGGTCGTGCTCGTAGCTCTTTCCATGTCCGGGCAGAACAAACATGGGAGTGCTCCGGCTACTGTTCCGGGCGAAGATACACAGTCCGCGCCATCCGCGTCAACGCAAGTCTCGTCGATGTTCCAGTCAGCGTTACAGACTCGCACGGCCAATTCGTGTCTGGATTGCCCCGGGAAAGTTTCCACGTCTACGAAAATGGGCACCCGCAACAAATCTCGTTGTTCGAAGACGGTGATGTTCCCGCGACGGTCGGCCTGGTGGTGGACCACAGCGGCAGCATGCACTCGATTTTGCCCGAGGTGAGCGCGGCGGCAGTGGCTTTCGCACAGTCCAGCAATCCCAAAGACGAAATGTTCGTCGTGGATTTTAACGACATTGTCACGCTGGCGTTGCCGGGGGCGGTGCCGTTCACGAGCGATGTACGGCAACTGGAAAAGGCAGTTTCAGGGGTTCGCGCGGAAGGAAGAACGGCGCTTAACGACGCATTGTTCGTGGCTTTCAATCAATTGCGCTCGGCGCACCGCGATCGACAGGCGCTGATCGTCGTGAGCGACGGTGGCGATAACGCCAGCAAGCACAATTTCTCGCAGATCCTCGCGGCGGCAAAGAATTCCAAGGCCACTATTTACGCCATCGGAATTTTTGGCGCGAACGAAGCCGACAAGAATCCCGGCGATGCTAGAGAAGCTGGCGAAGACGTCGGGGGGAAGAGCCTATTTTCCTCATTCGGCGGCGGAAGTTACGACGATCTGCATGCAGATTGCCCGCGACATTCGCGAAGAGTACACGCTGGGATACAACCCGGCAAGCTCGGTCGGCGGAGGAGCGTACCGAAGGCTCGAGGTCAAGGTTGACGCGCCACACCATGAAAGGTTGCGCGTACGTACACGCGCCGGCTACGTGACGCAGCCCGAACCAACACTTTCATCTTCGCGGATACGGCAGCAGGGAAATACGTTGTGATGGAATACGCTCGAGAAACGTCGACGAAGGTCTCGACACCTGTCCCGTCTCGGATTCTTGTCCGGGTTTTGCAGTACTTTTGCTTAGTTGCGGGACTGCTGGCACTGGGCTATGTCGGCTTCGTCATCGTAGAAGCACACACATATCAAGCCAGAAAAGTCCGAGAGATCGAACAGCCGCGAGACATCGAGCACCACGAGCACCCGGCCCCCCGCCCATAGGTGCAGCGATCGCGGAAATCGAAATTCCACGAGTCGGGCTGCATGCCGCGGTCGTGCAGGGTGACAGCGACAAGATCCTTCGGCTTGCCGTGGGCCACATGCCGCAGACAGCCCTCCCGGGTCAGTCCGGCAACATGGTATTCGCGGGTCACCGCGACAGCTTTTTCCGCGCGCTCCGAAGTGTTCGGAAGGGCGATCAAATCGTGGTCGATACCCCCAGTGGCTCCTACGACTACGAAGTCGAATCGACGTCGATCGTGGCGCCCACCGATCTGTCTGTGTTGCGCAGCATCAACGGGCGCAGGGAATTGACATTGATTACCTGCTACCCGTTTTCGTGGATCGGATCCGCTCCGCAACGTTTCATCGTCCAAGCGGGGATAGGGCAACAACTTAAGTCTGGTGAAGCAGCTCCACCGCTGGAATCGGGGCAGGCGGATCCGACAACGCGCGCGACGGTAGAGGAGGAGTCAGAGGCATCAGGGCCGTCGGCGCAACCAGACAACAAAGAGTGCTTCCACGAAATCACACCGGAACAGCCCGGAGATTCCTTTGCGAGACGACGGCCACACGGAGCTGGCGCTCGCTCAACAGTATTTGCGCGGAGCCGGCGTGCGGGAGGATCGTGCCACGGCAGCGGACCTTTTGTGGGTGGCAGTAGGGAGAGGGAACACCGAAGCTGAGGTGGAGCTCGCAAGCCTCTACCTTCTGGGAGACGGCGTGCCGGGAAAGAACTGCGAACAAGCGCGTATCCTTCTGAGAGCCGCGTCCAACAGTGGGAATTCGGTTGCGGGTCAGAAATTAGCGACGTTGCCTGGCTACGGCTGTGAATAAGTAGGGTAGTATCTTGTCCCCATCAACCCAAAGCACCTTTCTAGGTGCGAACAGAATACTCCATTCCTGCCAGTCGCAAACGGCCTCTCGTCGTCGCTTTTGGTTAACTTTCCGCGGACAATGCGGCCTATAAGCGTTTACAGCAAAAGTTGCAGTACGGCATTTCGCCGATGACGAGGATCGAATATTTCGATTTGTGGTTTTCGAGGGACGGGAGAGAGTGGGTGTTGCCATCGCGGGGAACAAAATATCTGGATCCAGACCATTCTTCATCTTAATCGTCGGTAGCGTGTTTATCGGGCAGCATGCGCTGGTGCAGGATGCGGGAAAGCCGGGCCGAATGTCATCGCAGCGTCTGCCTAGCGCAGGGCCCGCAAGTGCCCACCCATGGGTTGCTAATTCACCCATCCTCGTTGTACCGTTGCGCATGGTCATTGGCGACAAAATCAAAGCAATTCGAGAATCGAAAAAGCTAAGTCAAGGTGACATCGAACGGCGAACCGGGCTGCTCCGCTGCTATACCTCCCGCGTTGAAAATGGGCACACGGTTCCCTCAGTTGAGACCTTAGAGAAATACGCACGGGCACTCGAAATTCCGCTTTACCAATTCTTCCACGATGGCAAGGCTCCTATTGAGAAGCCGAATGTCCGAGAGATCGGAAATGGCAAGCCTTTGAGCACGAAGGGTGAGCAAGAACTTCACAGGTTCGCCAGGGCAATATCGCGGATGGACGACCGCAATCGCAAACTTCTCCTCGCTCTCGCACGGGGCTTCAGTAAGCGTTCCCCGAAGTAGGCGCACGGGAACGTCACGCGGTTTCCAGAATCGAAGTATTCGCTCCAAGGTTCTGCAGACCCTTTCGTCTTCTTGTGGCAGGGTTAGACATGCCTAAAAACGAAGTGTCTCACAGGAAAACGATTGAACAAGTTCGAGCCGCAACACTGGCGGACATACGGAGACTTGCCGACAAACAGAGCATTACTGCTTATAGCAAGAAGAGAGCGAAAAACAGACGAGGGCTGGCTCCAGTAGCATCTGCACAGAGGCGTCATAAATCGACCAGCGTAGGCTGCGGTGGTTCAACCTTCGACATCGGCTTCGATGCGTTTAACCCCGGCAACGCTTTTACCCTCCCAAATCTCGCGGAATTGCTCGCCGATTTCTGGCGGAAGGGGTTTGAATCCACATTTTGTTTGGTACGCGCGGTGAGCAGGAGCGTGACAATAGAGGAAGGGACGGGAATAGGTTAGATTTTCCAGCCCCTTCCAGTGGCGGAATTGTGTGTCTTCTTTCTATACAACCCTAAGATTTCGTTTCCCTCGGGGTCAATAGGCCAACGCAAGGCGACTCACCGCAACGATCAATACAGCGGTTCCTGTAGGAAGTCTTAAGTCTCAACCTCTTCGAAAAAGGGACCACGCGCGTTCGCGAAGACCTGAACCTCGTGGGGATATTATCGTGACGGATGGGCTGGCCGCAGTACTGCGGTAATGGCTGTTCGCAGATCCGCCGCAGGTGCGTGTTTGCTCACGCAGGCATCAGCACCAGCAAACCTTGCGAGTTTAAAGACCGTTTCGCTATCGTGCATGGAGAGGAAAATAATTTTGGTCGAAGGCGATGGCCGCCTTATCTCCTTGGCGGCTTCAGTTCCGCCCATGATTGGCATTCTAAGGTCTAAGAGCACGAGGTCGGGTTTAAGTTCGACCACCCTGGCAATCGCTTCTCGACCGTTCCCAGCTTCACCACAAATGTCCCAGGGGCCGCGTAGAAGGACGGCCAACCCCTCTCGGACCATAGGGTGGTCATCGACGATAAGGATTCGAGGTTTCATTGAGAATCGCTTGCGGAGACACCATCGTCAATAAAGGCCATTGCAGTCAATACTCGGTTTTATGTAGGACACCTTACATTTGCTCAGAAGATGATTCGACCCTAGGCATCACGCTCTCTACCACTCCCTATTTTGCTATCTTGGCGTAGCCGCCATTCACAGTGGGAGAATCGGAACAGGGAATTAACACTGAATAAACAGGGAATGGAAAATCGCTGACATGCGAATTCCTTGTTGCTGACTGCCCGGGCTAAAAATGCTAATTACATCACGCTAGTAAGTCTGACCCGTCGCTTCGATCTGAGAAGGTCAATCGGGTCTTGTCTGTTAGGACCTCAGCGGATCAGCAGTCCCCCAGGTGAAATGGATCATCTGCAGAGAGCTGCTGCGATACTTAATCGATTACTTCTGGAAAACCCTCCAAGCACTTTTAGCAGTGCATGGATTTTCAAACGTGCTCCCGGATGTTACCGCCTCATCCGCAAACACATTCGCTCCGAAGTCGGCGGGATCGACTGGGACAGAATAACTTACGCCCTTGAGCCAAAGTATCAACGATTATGGACACCACGGTTAAAGAGAAAATCTAAGCCGTATAGAGACAAGGAGGAAATTAGCCCGAATCTTGAATAAATATCGCAGCAAGCTTTATGTTTTTGTCGCTCCAGCCGACGCCAAGGATTTGCAAATAAGAGACAAGATTGCCATTGCTCTTGTTCGCGTCGCCCAAGCCGGGAATTTGTTGGCCAAATCCGAGGTGGTTGGGCTCGTTCGTTACACGATCGAGGGGTGGCTCGACAGCTATTCGTTCATGTCCTCGATGGAGGGGCCACGATGATGAGATTCGTGAGCACCTTGAGGGATGTATCCGTCGATATCGATATTCCGGTTCGTTTTTTAGGTATGTTTTCCGGACTCTCGAATATGCCGGGAGAGGCATTCGCCCATTTTATACTTGCTCGTTGGATGATCCGATTGCTACCGATTCAAGAGAGCGCAAGATAGACTATGTGATCTATGATGCGGAGACCAATGAAATAGCGTCTTACAAACCAAGGAGGCGATGGTCTTTCGAGGCGGAACGCCAGTTGGACGACGTCTCCACAGAATGACTTGGAAACGGGACCCTTCCTGCCTAGTGAGCCCGAGTTCGATCGCCGAGGCTTACTGGTGTCGGAAGGGCCAGTTTCCGTTAGCTGGCGAGAAGCTACGATACCGCGATAGGGACCGTTCAGCGATGCGTCTCGCCTATCAGCTGGCTTTTGCGGGAGCTGTCAAAACCCGGAGTTTGGCGTCGCGACCAAGATGACCGAGAGGCGTTGATTCAGCCGGCCGTGATTCCCTAACGACGCCTTCCCCGGCGGCTTCGCACTTTCGAGAATCTCGTGTGCACAGGCGGTCGTTTATGCCAAAAGGAACTGCTTGATGAGAACAGCTGTATCGTCAGGATTCTCTTCCGGAAAGAAGTGGCCACCTTTCATCGCCTGTCCTCGCACTTGCGGAGCCCATTCCCGCCAAATTCCCAGCGGACCACCATCTTTTGCATAGAAAGTGTCGAGCGGCCCACCTTGGGCCCAGAGATGCAGCATCGGACAATCGATGCGCTTAGATGCGTCCTTGTCGGCACGATCGTGTTCGACATCGATCGTTGCTGCAGCCCGATATTCCTCACAGATTCCATGAACGCGCGCCGGATCGCGATAAGTCGAAACGTACTGTTCCAGAATTTCTGGGCCGAAGGAACCATGGCCAAAAGGGTTATCGAAAACGGCCGTGGGCGCGCCCAGCAGATAGCTCTCCGGGAGCGAGGCCTTTTGCGAAAGCAAAATCCAGGGCCAGTAAGTTTGAGCAAAGCGCGCATCCGACCGGTTCCACGCCTCAAGAATCGGGATTACGTCGAATACCGCCAGACGCTCTACACTTTTCGGATGGTCCAACGCCAGCCGGTAGGAGACGCGCCCCCCGCGATCGTGGCCGATCAGCGTGAAAGTCGGGAAGCCCAATTTTACCATAACCTCGACCAGCTCCTTTGCCATCGCGCGCTTGGAATAAGGAAAGTGGTCGTCGGTAGAAGCGGGTATTCCACTGCGGCCGTAAGCGCGCAGGTCGACGCAGACCACGGTATGATTCTCGACGAGCTTCGGGGCAAGAAAGCGCCACATCAAGCTGGTGCGCGGAAAACCGTGTACCAGCAGAATGGCCGGTCCCTTTCCGTAGCGGCGCAGAAATATTGTATTTCCTGAAACTGCGACTTGAGAGGTCTCGAAGGAAAGTTGAGCGGCTTGAGTGATCTTCTGCGTTTCGGCTCTTTCGGTGAAAGGACCCTTTAACAGGAGACCGAAAGATGTGCCCGTGGCGGCGCCGAGAAAGACACGACGTTCCATCATTTCCTCCGCGTTCCAATCGCTTCTGGCTGGGAAAGGAGTTGACAAAACACCTCCTGGTTGACTTCTAGAACATGGAAGTTGCGATTCTTGCAGCTCCCATGCGAAGTGCTTATCTTGAAAGAGTCCGACTGGCAGCTTCTGAAATCACGTCAATCACGACATTCGGCTCCGAGTACATCGGAGTATGGTCTACACAGTGTGATTGCGCATGTGCGCCCATTCGATCGGCCATCCAATGTTGTGTTTTCGGATGAATCATGCGGTCTTCTTCTGCGATCAAAAACCACGACGGTTTCGTTTTCCAAAGAGGCGCGGGGACCGGCTCTTGAATGCAGCGAACAGCGATTGGTCGCTGCACGGCAGCCGCGACGATCGTTTGATCGAGTGAGGCCTTGTGGGCAACCGCTCGGCGGAACGCATCTTCCGGCATCCAGACAAACCCATCGGAATCGGGAACCATCTTCGGTGCTTCCGGACTGGATTCTTCCCGGTAGAACACCTTCGCAACGGTTTCCCCCTGATCGGGGGCAAGCGCCGCAATGTAAACCAGAGCCTCAACTCGCTCCTCGCGTACCGCGGCGATAGGAGCGCCCGCGTAGGCGTGCCCTACCAGGACCACTGGGCCGCTGGTTCGCTTCAGAGCGCGACCCAGAGCCTCGACATCGTCCGTAAAGGAGGTGAGCGGAATCGGGGCGCAGAGAATTTTAAGACCGCGTCGCCGTAAAGGGAGAACGATATTGCTCCAACACGAGCCGTCGGCCCATGCTCCGTGCACCAACACGACCGTGGAGTTCGGAGGAAAGGAATTCATCGTGTATCCGTACTTTCTCCGCTTGAGCGCGCAGTACCGTTCGTGTCGAGGAAGTCCCTCATGGCGGCAGGTCTCGGACTGCTACGATCCACCTCCGGCTGCGAAACCATGGGCGCACGGATGTCGAGGAACTGAACGAGGTCTTTTGAAAAGATCAGGTCGAGCGTCCAGTCGAAGGCCACTCGGAGTTTCTTTTCAAATCGCGGAAGCTTACTTAGGTAGATCGTTCGCCAGAGCCACCACGCGAAAAACCCCGAAAAGTTGATGCCCCAGGATGTTGGCGACGCCCGTCCGCCGGCCAATCGCCGCGAGCTGCGCAATGGTCGAGAAAGTCAAATCGTTTTGTTATCGGTCCCGCGCAAACTCGCGACGATGTTGTGCGCCACGATCTTGCCTTGCACGAAGCGCGTGCTGGGCCGTTGGCGGATGGAATCCGCCAGTCTGTCGGTCAGGTATTGCCGCGCAATCCCCCAGGCCCAGACGCCCGGCCAGTCCGGAACCTCGAGAGACTCCGTCACGAGCAAACGGCCGCGTTCCTTTGCGCAAGGAATGGTTTCGAGCAAAGGATTGGGGAGGTTCCGGCGGTCCAAACGAGCGTGTTCGTCTCAATCGCGGTGCCATCACTAAGTCTCACGGTCTCGCCAGAAAAGCTCTCAACCTTTGTGTTCAAGCGAATTTCCACCTTGCGACGCTTGTCAATTTTCGCTCCGCGTAAGCGCCTAACTTTTCTTTCAACTCGGGCAGGATCGTCGGCCCAGAATGGACGAGAACAACACGCAACATGACTCTTCCGTCAGGTTCGGGTACGAGCGCAGACCGCCCTCGCATGAAATCGTTGATCGCCGCGACCGTCTCGACGCCGGCAAAACCTCCGCCGGCAACGACAAACGTCAGCAGTGGCTCCTTTACTTTGCAGCACTCGCTATCGGCTTCTTCCAGTTGGGCAATCAAGTGGTTCCGCAGACGCATGGCATCGCCAAGCGTCTTCATGGTGAGCGCGTATTCCCCAAGCCAGGGATACCGTAAAGATTCGTGACAGACCCCAGGCCTAGAACGAGGAAGTCGAACTCCGAGGGTGTGCTGATGATGATCAAAGCCGTGGGCGACAGACGACCATCTCTGTTCGAGATCGATCCGATCGACCTCGCCAGCAAAGAAGTGGACACGGCGCAACATCTTGCGGACTGGATTCACGATCGTCGTGAGGTCCAGGTCGCTGGCCGCCACTTCATGCAGCATGGGCGTGAACAGGAAAAAATTCTCCCGATTGACCAGAGTAATCTCAACGGAGGAATCCCGGCCCAGGTTTCTTCTCCAACTCCATGGCGACGGTAGACCCCGGCAAAGCCGCCTCCCAGAATGAGTATCCGCTTTGCGCCTGGTATCTTTCCATGCGTTATTCCGTCGGGCCGTCAATCTGGGATCTGAAGCCAAGAAACGGCTAACCAGAGTCAATTGGGACCGCGCCAGATTTCCCCGCGGATGCCTTCCGGCCGCTTTCTAAACTGGCTTCGCGACGATAGGACGACATGGGAAGAAAAAGATGCGGAAAATTTGCCTTGTCGACCGCGAAATCGGCCCCAAGGTTGCAGCCAAGGAAGCCGAAGACGTACACTCGCTTGTTGTTGATCGTCGCGAGCCGGTGGTGGGCAAATGAGCTTTCTCCGCGAAGTTCAACTGGAGGACAGATTCGGCCCCTTTGTCGCCTTTCAAGAGGCCTTGGATTCATCCCCAATCTCCTTCACGCGCAGACCTTGTTACCTCGCGTCATCGAGGCCCAGGCGAAACTTGAAAGTGCCGTGCGTCTGCAGGAAGGGGCGATTTCCCGAGTACAGAAGGAACGAATTCTTCTAAGCATTGCAGCCGACCGACAAGACGCGTATTGCGTGGCCATGGATAGTAAAGTCCTGTCTTCGCTTGGCGTGTCGGATGGTCAAATCGATGATCTCGTTGACCGACTACCGCAACGCGAGACCTTTCGGCGGCTGACTTAGCCTCCCTGCAATTTTGTCTCAAGTTAGCCCGCCACGCTCCCTCGGTGAGCTCGGAAGACATCGAAGCGCTGCGGGCATGCGGATTCGAGGACGAGGCGATATTCGAAGCCGTCGTCGTGACCGCCTTGGCCGTTTACCGCTGCACGCTATCCGTGGGCTTGGGTCCGGAGCCAGATTTCGGACCGCGGAAGCTCGCTTCGACGGGAATCGATCCGCCGCGTGAGGGAGGGTCCCATAGCTCGTTGCCCGACGCTCATGCGGCGGCACAAAGAAAAGGGCCGTACGTGCCCGCTCCATACCTGAGTCCCAAGACATTTGCACCTTTTGCCGTCGTTCAGAAGAGTCACGGATTCATCCCGAACTTTTTCCGCGCTCAGACTTTGCGGCCCGACTTGCTGGAAGCGGAGCTGGAAGCAGTGGGCAGGATTCTGCTGCCCGAAGATGTCCTGACACGAGTGCAAAAGGAATGCATTCTGCTGGCCGTGTCGGCAGCGAACCTCAACTCTTATTGCGTTGCGATGCATTGCAACCTTTTGCGCGGCTTGGGTATGCCCTCGGAGGAAGGCGACCAGATTGCCGTGGACCATCATGAGTCCAACCTGTCGGAAGCCGATAGAGCATTACTGGACTTCGCTGTCAAATTGGGGACGCGTGGTTCGGAGTTTTCCCGCGAAGACGTTGTCAAGCTTCGAGCAATTGGTTTCACCGAGGAACAGATTTTGGAATGCGAGGTGGTAACAGCTCTCAATAATTTCGCGAATACCCTCCAAATGGGACTCGGAATCGAGCCCGATTTTGAGCCGCCTCCGGTCTTTGAAGAAAATAAAGTGCATCTTTCCGACGCTGCCCAGAGTCCCATCGAGCGGTGAGGGCGTTGTGCGTCTCGTCGACATAGTGCAGGACGCGGACGCTGAATTGGTCGCCCAGGCGCAGAGTGGGAATCTGGAGGCTTTCGAAGAGTTGGTTCGCCGCCATAGCCAGTTGATTTATCGCACACTGACAGCGATCTTGGGCAACCCAGCCGATGCACAGGATGCCATGCAGGACACGCTTTTGAGTGCGTTCAAGCACATCGGCGGATTCCAGGGCCGCTCGAAGTTTTCGACTTGGCTGGTGAGTATCGCCAGGAATACGGCGCTTCAACGACTGCGACGCGGGCAAGAACTTGAGAGCTTGGATGAAGGTGAGTACGACGAAGAGGGAGATTTTCGCCCTCGTCAGGTGAGGGCTTGGCAGGACAACCCGGAGCAGTCCTATTCCAAATCGGAAATGCGGCAGCTCGTTGAAAGAGGCGATCTTGGCGCTTCCCGCAAACTACCGCGTCGTGGTGATGCTCCGGGATATCGAACAGCTTTCGACGGATGAAGTTGCCCGGCAGTTGGGGCTAAGCGTCCCTGCGGTAAAGACGCGGCTCCTGAGGGGCCGACTCATGCTGCGAGAGTGGCTCTCGCCTCACTTCACCGCGAACGTCAGGGGGGCAGCTCAATGATCACATGCGAGGAATTCTTGGCTGAGTTCGGAGACTACCTCGAGAATCAGGTGTCGCCGGAGGTTCGTAAAGAGCTTGAACTGCACCTGTCCCAGTGCCGCGCTTGCCACGTGCTGTACGATTCCAGCCGCAAGACTGTAAAGATCGTGACGGAGAGCAGTTCATTCGAGTTGCCGGAAAGCGTCTCCGATCCGATCATCGACCGCGTCATGGCGAAGTTGCGAGCGGACCGCAGCTGACAGGACCCAAAATCGTTCACATCTGCCGGACCTCTCGAACATTTGGCATTCAGATGGTCATCTGGGCGAACGCCGTACTTCCTCTCTAACTCTCTCGTAAGTCCTAGCCTCCCTCGCAGAAATACGGTTCATGCCTGCGACAGAGCCGCTCGTGGACGGCCGAGTTGCAGCATTTTTTTTGTGCATCTGTGCAACTTTTGCGCCGCAAATGACTCCTATCGCCCGTGAGAGTTGAGCGCCCCACGGGTGCTCATCGAAAACAAACCAAAAGGAGAAATCATCATGGTTCGCAAGATCACGAACAGTGTTGGCACTCGCTGCGCTGGCGTTCACATTCGGATTGCAGCCGTCGGCGCACGCACAAGACAGCAAGGCGAAGACTCTGGAGACAGGTACTTTCCACGGCAAGGTTCACAGCACTTCGGGCCGCGCCACGATCTACCAGGAGGCAAGACGGAAGCCTTGTCCTCCGCCTGACAAACTTCAAGACGTCCAATGGACCGGATGTTCATGTCATTCTCATCGCAGTCAAAGACGCGGATGACGACGCAAATTTCCTCAAGAGCGGCGTCGAACGGGTTGAACTGGGCAACTGAAAGGGAATGAAGGCGACCAGAACTACGAAATACCTAGTGGCACAGACTTGAGCAAATTCCAAACCGTTTCGATCTATTGCGAGCGATTCAACGCGAATTTCGGCGCCGCGCCGCTCGAAAAGTTCTAAGAGCCATATATTGTTTCAATCGAATCGGGCAGGTTCGCCTGCCCGATTCACGGATTCGAAGGAGAAATCATGGATGCGCACATAGGTTCTTGGTTCTCGCGTCGGAAGTGGGTGTTGGTCGCTGTCGGTCTTCCGGTACTCATCGGTGTCTGGTGGGCCTTCCGCCCGGAGAAACTCTGGATCAACCAAGAAGGTCAATGAGCCGGCCCCGTTCGCTTCGAGCACCGATCCTCAACCGCTTTACACCGGCCGGCTGGAAGGCAAGGCGCACCAGACGAGCGGGCGAGCAACGATCTAAAAGCGGCCGATGGCAAGCAGTATCTGCGCCTGACGGATTTCTCGACCTCCAATGGCCCAGACGTTCACGTCCTGCTGGCGCGGAGCGACGATGAAAACCTCAAGCAAGAAATTGTGAAAGGTCAGCTTGATAGCGTTGAACTCGGGCCTTTAAAAGGCAACCAAGGAGATCAGAATTACGATCTTCCTGCATCTGTCGACTTACAGAAATACAACGCGGCCGTTATCTACTGCGAGCGATTTCATGCGGTATTCGGCGTCGCCAGACTGGAACAATTCTGACGGGCGATTTCGGTCCGAAATAAAGTCGACACAAGCGTTACAGGAGATCCCATGAAGGCAGATACCAGCACCGCAGCAGCCCCAAGTAACCATGTGAAATACGAAAGCTTGTCCGTCGATGGATTGAACATCGCCTACCGCGAGGCTGGCGATTCTGCCAACCCCAAGCTGGTTCTTCTGCATGGCTTCCCAGCCTCTTCGCACCAATATCGCAACCTGATTCCGGCGTTGGCTGACCGCTTTCACGTGGTCTCGCCTGACTATCCGGGATTCGGCAACAGTGAGATGCCTGACCCCGCAACTTTCCCTTACACCTTCGACAAACTATCGGAGGTGACCGAGCGGTTTCTGAAGGAGAAGGGTTTTGAGCGCTACGGTTTATTTGTCCAGGATTACGGCGGCCCCGTCGGCTTCAGGATTGTGACCCGCAGGCCCGAGGCCTTGCAGTGGCTCATCATCCAGAATACAAACGCTTACGAGATAGGCTTCACGGACGCGTGGGGAGGCTGCGAAATGCTTTGTGGAAGAACCGTACGCCGGAGACTGAGCAGGGAGTCGCGGGCTTGCTAGAGTTCGAGACTGTAAAGACGGTCTACCTCCACGGTCACAAGCGGCCGGAACTGATCAGCCCCGACAATTGGAACATGGACTTTCCGCGTTTATGGAACGGCCGAACGCTCGGCGAGTACAAATGGACTTGTTCTACGATTACCGGACGAATGTCGACTCTGTATCCGCAATGGCAGAAGTTCCTGCGGGAGCAGTCAGCCGAAAACACTGATCTTTTGGGGACAAAACGATATTTTCTTCACGCGGGAAGGCGGCGAAGCGTACTTGCGCGACCTGCCGAAAGCGGAGATGCACCGGCTCGACTCGGGACACTTCGCCGTGGAGGATTCTCTGAACGAGATCGCGAGCAGCATCCGGCGTTTCTATGACGAGAAAGTGTCCTCGGTGTCCCAACAAGGGGCGTCGCGGAAGACTGCGAATTAGTTGGCTCATCGGGCATGCCCGATGGACCCGTCTCGGTGCCAGCCAGCGACGCGGCAACGACGCCAGCTTTCGGGTCGAGTCGCGTGATCCGTTATCGTCGCGGTTGGTGCTGGTGATCTGTTCTGTCACTGTCACTCCTCGGAATCTGTATTCAAGGCTGAAGGTGGATATGCAGAGACTGAATCTCACGAGCGGTTCTTAAATGGCACCCGCACCGGCTAGCGTGGCAGGGTTAGGTAACAAAGGACGGGTGAGCCTAGTCCCGACAAGACAGGCATCGGGGGCTGGGGAGCGATTCGGCTGCACCTGGGGTTTCGGCGCGCGAGATGTACCACGTTCAAGGTCATACCACGGCAAAATCCACCATTGCCGAAGTCGCTCAGGCAGTGTGCGAATTCTATTTTGAGGCCGACGAGATCGTGCCTTCAAGAAGCTGGATATAGCGGCCCAAAACAATGACTGCAAACCACAGGAACAACGAGCTTCCTGCAACAAACTTGGCAAACGGCGGTGCGTCTTCCCCGCTCTCTAGACGCTCGACTCCCTCGAAAATATCCGTCAAGTAGAACACCGCCGCATTCAATCCAAGCAGCAATAGGGCCAACATCTTGAGCCAAAAAGCAGCGTCGTAAGTGTAATAGGGGCATGCCGATAAAGGCCAGCATAGCCAGTGACACGATTGATGCCCAATCCAGCCAGGGCCCACGGAACGAACCCGTGCAAGGGTGCGACGGGCAGTTGCTTCGCAAATCCCATAATGCGTATATCGAGAATTCCACCGTCCCAATGATCAGGGCCAGCCCGATGAAATGCAAGTCCATCAGGAAGCGCCCACCACCACTTGCTGAAGATCATCGCAGTGGTAAATTTGTCAGGCGTTGGCTCGAAGACGTGCAGTATGGACCCGACCGTTCCCTCAGTTACCGTCGCTCCTGGGCTCCCCAGATCTCCGGGTGGCGAATATCACCTCCTGTGTTCCCAGTTCTGGCCATGCAGAACCACCGTCACGAGCTGAAAAAAACAGGATGGCCATAACAGGTTCCACGTGCCGGGACGTGAGGCCCGTGTGAGATTGCCAGAGGCCGACCAAGGGCAAGCGCTCCCGTGATTAGCATGAACCAAAAGGACAGCATCGCCGCGCCTTCATGTCTTTCGATCAAGGCGTCTGATACGCCGGGCAGTCCCTTAATCTCCGCTTGAGCGCCAAAGCCAAGCAAAAACGTCGGAATCGTCAATAGAGCAACGACGGCAAAAATGATGAGACTGCTTCGCCTCAGGTCGTCGTTTTTTCCAAAAAAAGAAGCGAGGAAAAGACAAAACCCAATGATCGTGCCAATGACTGGAATATGATTCAGCAAAAGGTGCAGATGTGCAAAATTCACAAACGGCTCGCTTTTATATTGAGTTTGATGATTTAGGCTTACTACCCACGGAGACCATACTCCAAATACCGGAATGTGTACGCCAGCAAGCGCCCCGCCGTGATGGCTCCAACCCCAAAAGACGAGCGACCATTTCGCCATCGTCTTTCCGGTCGCGGTCATAGCCGCTTGGCTCAAGCTGGCATCGTCGAATACTCGGGTCTTAATCCTCACCATGACCCAAATGGCGAGCCCGATGAGCGTCAACTTGATATAAAAGACCGGGTTCGTCAGCTGCTTGGTCGGGTAAGCAATCAGAAGCAACATACCTGAAACGGCATTGATCCCGAAGCCTGTCCACATAATCGGGAAAAAACTGCTTCAGCGGCGCGAGAGGCGTATTGGGCACGACACCAAGCAAACGCAAGTCAATCACTAGGTTTCCGACCAACCAGCAGCGCCAAGCCGATGGTATGAAGGACGAGAATGAAATACAATCCGAACACCGACTCGGACTCGCGGAGCCAGGTACTCAGCGCGGTCTGTTCGATCGTGTTAAAAAATATGGGTACGGCCAACGCTTCCTCCTCAACTCTGTTCGACGCTCCCGAGAGCCGTCGCGATCACGGGGTCGCTCCACATGGTCACTGCATCGCACAGGTTCAAGTGACTCAAGCGCAAGGATCAGAGCACAAGGATCAGGGCACCGCCTGTAAATGCAAGCCATTGCCAAGGGAGCGGGAAATGCGCAGATTTGGTCTCTGGCCTCGCTAAGGAGATTCCTTGCTGATTCCGGCTAGTTCTTGACCCGGCCTCGGAGATATGCCCGCTATCACCATCGAAACAAACGCTTTCGAGCATTTGATCCTCTGGATTATTGTTGATCCTAAAATGCCGTGGCTCGATCACCCAAGGCTTGGTAAACATTACCGGATCCTCGACGGTGGCCTCATAGGTGAGGACATCCCCTTTGCGGCTGAACCGCTCAGATGACATGTTCCTGATCGCTATGAATCAGCCCGCCGTTCCCAAGCCATGTTTCGATCATTCAGGCCAGTCACGTCCACAACGAGCGTATCCCCCTCCCAGTGACCTACCGAATCCCCCAGATATGCAGGGTCCAGATCTTTGCGGTGCGGGCGCCCATCCGTGGGGATGACGCGATAAGCCTCTCCCGTGGTAGATTCGAAGAGAATCGCAACCAATCCGGGTGTCTGCACAATCCGCATCGGACCACCCATTTCGCGTGGAATGCCAAGGGGTTGACATTTAAGCCCCGGGTCGAGGGGACTGGCGTCCCCGATCTGCTTGGCAACGATTGCCTTTGCCTTTGCCGCAAACTCAGGCTTATAGGGCACAGAAGCAGCTGCCATTTCGGCCCTTTTGTGTTGTTGGGCTTCTTTTGCGTCCTCATCCGGATGTTCATCCTTGGCGCCAACCAAGGCAACTGACCCATCCTCGTTGGTTACGTAAATCGCTTCGGTAGGCGTGCCATGGTTGGCGTAGTAGCCCGAAAGATCCGGATGCCCATCCGCCGTGCGAGGCGTAGCCGGTGTGGCATCATTCTGGGCCGCAGCAGGCATGCAGAGCAAACACGGAACCATCGTTGCTGCCACTGCCGCCAGCGTAACGGCCAAGCAAATGCCGCTTCATATTTAAACCTCCGCTTCCTATCCAATCTCAAAAATCATAGCAAACTGCCCGCAATGCGAACTCTTCGGCATCGAAAACACGAATTGGTTATTGCTGGTCCCCAAGCGGCTCCCACCGTCATCACGATCTCGTGGCCATCCGAATACTTGATACCCTTTCCAAAACCCAGGAGCTTGGTACCGTCCTTGGCCGGCCAAGCGGTTGTGGTGACCGTTTCTCCCACCTTCAGCATGTCCCGAACCACTCCGGACCGGTGCAGCATCCCTGGAGGGAGGCCTTCAAAAGCCCAGGTGACGGTTTTGCCGCTGGCATCTTTTGTATCCACGTACCAATAAATGTGCGGGTTGACCCACAGGACCCTCGAGAGGACACCCGTCACTGTGACCGTCTTACTGTCATCGAACTCCGCCTTGACCCCATGGTGCGCCAAAACAGGCCCCGCCGCGAGAATCAAACCAATCACGGCTAGTAAGGCAAGACGAGCTTTTGATCTCATGGATTAACCTCCGTAAGCAAAACTTTAACGCCTTATGCATGCTTCCCGCAAATCCACCCGTCTCAGAATAGCACCTTGAGCGCAAATTGGATCTCGCGCTCGGCGTTAGGATGAAATTGTCCCGGGTTTAGTCGAAAGCGGCGGCTCACTGGGAAAGGAGTTCTGCAATCTCCCATGCCCCACGCTTGAGTGATAGCAGCGCCAAGAACAGGAATGGCAGCGCTAAGAGGCGGGTCTGATAACTCCCCACCACAGAGGAGCTTTAGGAACCTTCATAAATATTGACGGGCGGCGCTTCCCTTGTGTGTGGCAATTCCAAAAGCTCCTCCTGCTCGCGACACTCGTTTTTGATTCCGAACAGTGATTTTGTATATTGCGTCGTCCTTGAGGGAAAATGATCTCACCTGGTGCGGCACACAGCGCACAGCGGATTTACGAAAAAAAAGTTCTCATTTCTGACCCAGTGGCGCGGGCAAAATGAGGACATTAGGCCACTCGCCCGCAATGAGTGCATCTGCCGGGTTATCTGCGTAAAAAAACCGGAATGCAGCACATTGAGCGCGTACGCACTGAACTTTTAAACGCATTTTCGCTATTTGAGTGTGAAGAAACCTTGCTGGAAACGGTGTGGTTCCGCGAACAAGTTTTGAAGGCAGGGGGATGAGCAAGCCTATCGCTGCCTCCAGCTGGCAGAATCATGAGTTTGTGGCGCTATCGCAGAATTAGCGCTAGTGCGATAGCACCGAGCAAGTTATTCAGAATTCGGAGGTTCGATCCGGTCATTTTCAGGCCGTTTTTTAATTCTGGTGTTAGCCGAAATCGGAGCCAGAAAGCTCAGTTCCCGGCTAGGAAACGTCATAGATCGCGTTGATACCAGTCGTAGATGGCGATCCCAAGAACCACCACGAGATACACAAACGCATAGCCGATCATCGTGAGGCTGGGCACGGAAACGTCGGCGAAGGGTGAAAATTGCAGCGAGCCGGCCAGCGGCGACTCCATTTCAAACGCCGCGCGGCGCCAGATCGCTTCGCTGGGCATGATCAGGCTGGAGACGATACCGACCATCGCCAGGCGCGAGCCCTCCGTGAATCCGCTCATCTGCTCGAGCCAGCCGCCCATGAACGCCAGGCCCAGCAGACCGAGAACGATGACGCCGTTGGTGAGCGTGGAAAACCACGTGCCGAACATGAAGCGTGACCGACAAGCGCGAGCAGGCATTCCAGAAAAATCAGCAGCGCGCCGCGGACCGGATGCTGCGGCATCACGCCGCCGATCCAATATCCCACCGCGACCGTTCCGCCGAACATGATGGCCACGTAGACGGCGACCATGCCCGCGAACCCGATCCATTTGCCCATCAGGATCTGCCAGCGCGCGAGCGGCTTGGTGGCGATGGCGTGGATCGTGCCGGAAGTGATTTCGCCGGCGATCGTATCCACCGAGGTGAGGATGGTCATCACCACCGCCAGCAGATCCACGGTGTACAGCCCGACCATGAGCATGCCGCTCAGAATCTGGTAGCGCAGAAATGGCGGGACTGCACTCGTGCTGAAATCCGCCACCTGAAAGTGCAGCCCGATGCCAAAAACCAGCAAGAAACCCAGCGCCGGCGATCAGCGCGGTCCACAGAATTTTCTTGCGCGCGGCCTCGCGAAACGTAATGCCGGCCATGATCCAGGTGCCCATCACAGCCCCCGATCTTCGCCCATGATGCTCGACGAAAAGTTCCTCCAGCGACATCCGCTGCGGCGTGAACTGGTAGACGTCGGCGCCCGCGGCGACCAGATGGCGCAGGATGTCGGGCAGCGCGTCTCGCGAGCGCGCGGTGAACGTCAGGTGCTCTTCCTCCAGATGCGCGGACGTGCTCCACGGCGCGAGCCCGGCGACGCTTTCCGGGTCAGCTTGCGCGCGCGCACCACGACGCGGATTTCCTCCTCCTGCAGCGCGCGCAGATCGCGGCTGGTGACCACTTCGCCTTCGCGGATGAACACGACTTGGTCGCAGGTGATCTCGATTTCGCTGAGCAGGTGCGAATTCAGGAACACGGTCGCGCCGCGGTCGCGTTGCGCGCGGATGATGTCGCGCACCAGCCGCCGGCCCATGGGATCGAGGCCCGGAAGTCGGCTCATCGAGAAAAATCAGCTCGGGCTCATGGATCAGCGCCTGCGCCAGGCCGATGCGCTGAAGCATGCCCTTGGAAAAATCTTGCAGCCGCTTGTCGCGATGCGGCGTGAGTCCGACAAGGTCGATCAGCGCGGGAACGCGATCGCGCAGCTTGGCTCGCGGGAACTCCGGACAGGCGGCCGTGCAGATGCAGCAGTTCGGCCGCCGTCAGCCATTCGTAGAAGCGGAAATCTTCGGGCAGAAAGCCGATTTTTCGGCGGACCTCCACATCGCCGGCGGGCGCGCCGAGAACAAAGGCCTCGCCGCCGGTGGGCTTGCACCAGACCCAAGCAGCATCTTGATCGACGTGCTCTTGCCCGCGCCATTCGGGCCGAGAAAACCAAAGATTTCGCCGCGGCGCACTGTCAGCGAGAGGTCGCGCACCGCGACCTTGTCCCCGAAAACCTTGCGCAAATGCTGCGTTTGAATCGCGAAGCTATCCGGCTAGGACAGCGGCGCGTCTCCTGTCTTACTTGAGCGAGTCCGCCAGAGCGACGGCCTGGCTGGAATCCCCGAAGCCGGTCAGCGAATAGACGATGCCATTCTTGGCCCAGATCAGCGTGTAACCCGGGTCCGCGCCGGCCCGCCATGCTCAGCAGCGTGCCCTGCGTGCCGTCAACTTTCACTGCTTCGTAGGACCGCAGAAAGCGCGGCACGGACATGGTGAGAGTGGCCTTCCAATCCACGGTCTGCAGAAAATCGTGCGCCTGGCTCGGAGTCATGCCCGCCATTTCCAGTCCAATTTCCGCCAGGTTCCGACGTCCAAGCCCGGCGGGACGTTGCACGTCGGCAGTCGGGTCCTTCGCGCAACCGCACGCAGTCGCTATACTGCGTGGTGGCCGGCGTCGGGCCGGTGATGTTGCTGGCAATAGCGCTCGGTGGCGTTGGTCGGGCCCGGGCAGGTTCCGTACTGCGCGTCGACCGCCCGCGGAATCTGCACCGCGAGGGTGCGCCGTCGAGCGATGCGGCAGAGCGAATTCCGGATGCCCCGCTTCGGTGGAGATGGCCTGCAGCCGCGCGCGGTCGACGGACATATCAACTTTGTGTGCTCCGCCCACCACCATTTTCGGCGCGTCCTTGCGCGCGCTGAGCAGCTGCACGTGAAACCCGCCAGTCGGCTGGCCGCCGCGGCATCCGGCGCGGGCTGGTCGCTCTCGTTGACGTCGACTTGAACTTTGTCGGAGATCATCTGCGCGACCATTTGGTGCAGCGTGGGATTGGCGTTGGCGTCGATAAAGGGTGAAAGATCCACGTTCACGGCCTGCACCTTCTGCATGCGCAGCGACGATAACAATCTGCCGGCCAGATTCCTTCCAGGTCCGGTAGTCAACGCCGCGATCACCAGAAGAATCGCCGTCCCTGTTAGCCAGACCGAACGCCTCAAGGCGAGTTGGTGAGCCATGAGATCCTCCTTGCTCTGACAGGGAATCTATCTGCTAGACCTGAAGGACAGATGAAACACGGCAAAGGCCTAGTATTTTCTGATGTCAGGGGGATGAGGACTCCATGAACCTCCAAGTGTCGATGCGTTACAGCTGAAAATCGAGCGGGCTCTCCTCAGTCGCTGGGATGACTGACGAGAATCCCAAACTTGGACTATCCCTTCTGGTGGAAGAGGCGTGCAGACGAAGACGGTGCTTGCGCCCGTAAAAACCCCTTCATCCGCTCAATTTATGGTCAGAAAGTCGCTTGGTCGCGGTTGGATTCTGCCTCCACTTCTCAAGGCGGAGGTGGGTTGAGAGAATTTCGAAAAACATTGTACGTGGGACTCTTTATTCGAGTGCTCTTCGTCGACCGAGGACTGGGTTTGTGTTGGGTTCGTTCCGCAATCCTAAACTGACGATCCCGCGTAATGATGTCCGAACCCATGCTGACACGGAATTATCTTTTGAGGGAGAATCGGGATCGGTTGGTGCCTGAGCCAGGATCATGGGGCCGGCAATTCTAGAGCTAATGTCCACAGTCTTCGAGAAACCGTACAGATTTGTTGATGAGGGTACGAAGGATCGTCAGGAATCGAGCTCACGAGTGTTGTCTTGTCGTTGTTCTTGTTCCTGTATTGTTTGGTCGCATCCTGCGGAGCAACAGCTATCCTATTGGACAGCAAACCATCTCCGTGCCTCGTATTCTTCGCGGAGGCCGACGGAAGGCGCGCCTCGGCGACGCACTGATCGGTATCGAGGGAGGCATTCCTCTCCTCCTCGGGCGCCACCTCTCGAAAGCGCCGCTGCGCCAACACCCGGGTCTTAACCTTCCGAGCGCCGCCGCGCCGCCGAGCGATTCCTCCCATCTCGCCAGAATCTGATCCACGCTGGGAGCGGAAGCGTTCGCAGTTTTGCATGGCCACTTCGCTTCGAAAATGCAATCGAAAACCATCTCAGCGCCGGGAGTGGAATTCGGTGTCTCCCACGTACGTGGCGTTTTGGGCCGGAGGTATTGCCCGCACCAACGCTACTGTAACCAGCGTAAATGCAAGAACAACGATCAGCACTCGTGAGGCTCTTCCTTAAAAAAGAACCTTCAGCGAGAATTGAATTTGCCGTCCGGGCGTCGACGTGGCAATGATGCCGGTGAAGGCGGGGTTTTCGGCAGAGAATCCTTGCGTCACCGGTCTCTCACACTCCCGCTGAGGAATCCCCCATTTTGTGCCGGTCCGAAATTCGGATGATTCAAAATATTAAACATCTCCGCGCGGAACTGCACTCGTACGGCCTCGCCAAGAGCCCGCACCGCCGTGTCTTTGTTTAGCGAAAAATCCCACGTCGCTAATCCCGGTCCAGTCAGAGTGTTCCGTCCAACATCTCCGATAGTACCGACAGGCTGCAGAGCAAACATATTGGGATTGAACCACTGTGCGCGTTGCCCGTGATCACCGTCTTCTGGATTGTAAATCACGGGATTATAAGGAAACAACCCGATGAATTCGCGGGACAAGTCGTCACACCAGCGGCCACGCTGCGGCCGTAACGGCAGCTATATTGGCAGGCGGTGACGTAATCGGGGCGTTCCAGGCCTCCGTTGGTGCCCGCAAGCCCGGCTTGCTCACGGTCGGAACTGAGCAGGGGTGAAAACGGTGGCCCGTCTGACGGCGACGATGCTCCCGTCCACCATCCGTTCACAATTTGTCCACGAAACCCTTGCAGCATGCATGTTCGGGAAATGATAGAGAGTGTTAAAGCGCCAGTTTTGCCTCACGTCGAAGTTGCCCGGGCCCCATTCGAGCTTGCGTATTGAACGGATCTTCGATCAGGCCAGTTTGGCTGCCACTGGTATCCGAATTGGAAAGCCCCTCGGTGTCGTCCAGCAATTTGCTGTATGTGTAGGCGCTTTGGAATTCCAGTCCGTGACCTACTCTCTTCGTCAGGTTGACTTCCAATGCGTTGTACCAAGACTCTCCGCCCGAGTGCTGAAGCAAAGCGAAGTTCGCGAAGAATGGATTCAGCCTCGGCGCACGGTTGAACCCTGCTGGACAAGTACCTGGACAGGACCAGACGGGAAGCGCGTTTGGCACAACCGTTGTAAAGCCCGCGCACCCTTGGGGCACGAACGTATTTGACGTGGGGCAAAACGGATTTGCCTCGTTCGCCGGCTGCCAGAGGTCCAGTCCCCGAGAGCCCGCATATGCGACGCTCAGCGCCATGTCGAAGGGCAGTTGCCGCTCGACGAGCCAAATTAAAATCCAGCATGTGAGGCGACTTGTAGTTCGGTATTGATAGTTGTCGGTGATGTTCCTTGAAGCGTAGCCGGTGTCGAAGGAATCGGAAACGGGAAGCACAAATCGATGCGGGCCTTTCGAGGAGTGGGTGACCGTGATAACGTGCTGCCAAAAGGTGGCATCGCCGACCTTCCAGAGCGAAGACCCCGCCGAGGTTGGCAATATCGTAAAGAATGGCAAAACCACCCCTCAATGACGTCTTGCCATCGCCAAATACATCCCAGGCAAACCCAACACGTGGGCTCACATCCTTATACGTCGGATCGCCGACGATCGGGCCCAGCGTCGGCGTGTCACTGTAGGGAGGATTCGCGAAAAATGATTGCCGCCCTCGTTTTTCCGTCGGCTGGGTATTGAATTCGTACCGCAGGCCGAGGTTCAAGGTCAAACGCGGTAGAACCCGATAATCATCCTGCAGGTAGAATCCAACGTGTCGAAGAGCATGAACTTTGCCGCGTTATATCCCGGAGCGGGAACTGTGTAGTTCCGATAATGTCCCAGTAATAAACGATTGAATCGAGCGTGAAACTTATGGTGCCTTTGTTCCCGGTGTTAGTTGGCGTACTGCTGGTAGTAGTTAATCAAGGCCCCGAACTTCAGCGCGTGTTTGCCCTTGGTCCAGAAAACGTCGTCGCCCCAGCTAAAGACATTTTGCGTATTGATCGATCGCAGTGCTCGTGTATCGCTGAAGTTGGCGATGGAGTAACGTTGATCGGACACATGGAGCTCACGTTACCACGCACGAGAATTGCGGTCCCGTAAGTCGCCTAGGCGCCCGGATTCGAAGGGAGATGGCGTGTCGTCGACAACGTGCGACCGGCTAAAGGAAAAACGAGCCGAGTTCAGCAAGCGCCGTAGAGAAAACGTGATTTTCGGCGAGGGTCACATACTGCTGCCGCTCGATGAGACCGAAATCGAAGAGAGGGAAAATTTTGGGATAGGTCTTCATTGGCATTGTCGAAGGTATAGCGGCCAAACAGCGTATCGGACGCTTGAGATATTATGGTCGATGCGTCCCTGAGCGTAGTCTTCCTGGTTTTTCTCGGTAGCCAGATAAGTGAATTGATCCCCCGGTTCAATGTTCGGGATTCGGCCACAGATTCAGGATCGGCTACGATGAACGGATTCACCTGCTTCGTCGCGCTTCCCTTTAGCTTGGGGTCGCAGGCGCTCCACAAATCTGCAGTCGGACCACCACTGGTAGTGCCGTTGCGTCAACACCGGGACGCTGCGGATCGTAAAGGGGTATGGCACGCTGCAGGAAAGGTGGGCGTTACGCCAAGGTTCGGCGGATTATCCCAGAGCTGGCGAAAACCTTCGTAGGTGCCGAAGAAAAATGTCTTGTCCTTCTTAATCGGACCGCCGAGCGTTCCCCCAAACTGATTCCTCCGGAACGGAGCGATGCGCTTCCCTCCCCCGGGATCGATCGTCGGCAGCGAGTACAGAACGTCGAAATAGTTGCGCGCATCCAAAACGCTGTTCCGCAGATATTCAAAAGCGTCGCCGTGGAACTGATTCGTTCCGCTCTTGGTGACGATGGTCATTTGGCTGCCCATCGTGAGCCCGTATTCCGCGCTGAACGAATTCGTCATCACCTTGTACTCGCGGATGCCATCCACTCCGAGTGAGAGACCCGAGATGGATGAAGCGCTCGCACCCTGAACGTTTCCCATGATGGCGCCATCCAGCGTGTACATGTTCGAGCGGAGCGGGGCGCCGTTGCTGCGTATAGAATTCTCCGAAAAGACCGTTCGTGCCGAAATTATTGTTCTGCGAATTGGGTGACTCCGGTTTGCAACAGAGTGAGATCGACGAAATTTCGTCCATTCAGCGGCAGATCGGCGATCTGCTGATCGTTCACCAGATGCCCAGCGAGCTCGTTGTGGTGTCTACCTGGGGCGCCTCGACGGTAACCACCACCTGCTGCTCGGTGGTCCCGACTTGCAGCGTGAAGTTCACCACCTCTTCCTGCGCCACGTCCAACGTCAGTCCCGTCTGCGTCTCCGTCTTGAACCCGGTCATCTCTACTTTGACGTTGTAGTGGCCAACCGGAAGCCCCGGAAAGCGATACGCTCCATCATCGCCCGTCATTCCCGTTCGCGTGAAACCCGATTCTACGTTCTGGACAGTTACGTTTGCCCTCGGAATCGACGCGCCACTCGCGTCCTTCACGACTCCCAAGATCGTTCCTGTCGGCGCTACCTGAGCGAATATTGGAATAGCCAGCAGAAACAACAGCACTCCCCGTGTAGTCAACTTGCTGATTTTCGTACTGTTCAGTCGCATAGCATCCCTCCAACTCTTACAGAGTGCGTTCCTCAATGAACTCCTGTTCAATGGCGAAATACAGAAGGACGATTGCAGCGAGACGGCCTAGCGAGATAATGGCAGCTAGTTAACACGTCGTCTATCAACTGTCAAGGTTAAAACCAACAGTGTTTTAGCTCCATAATTCTGTCACCTCATGAGACAGGAGACACTCACGTTGAGTTGGGAGCTACAACGCGGCCGCATGGCCGCTTCATTTTGCGCGTGGGGCTGACAGGTGCGCTTGGTCTTGCTGCAGGAGGCTTTCCGCGAGGTATTCCGAAATTGTGCGGCCGAAGACTTCAGCCGTGAAGAGCCTTCAAAACTCGCTGCGGCGTGAAAGGAACCTCGCGCAGGCGCACTCCAGCAGCATCAAAGATGGCGTTTGCTACGGCTGCTGTTATAGGAATACTTGAAGCCTCGCCGCCGCCGAGGGCCGGTTTATCGGGTTGATTGATGAGCACGATATCGACATCCGGAATATCCTTGAACCGGATGATCGGATAGCTGAGCCAATCGAGAGATGTGATGCCCGACCCGTTGAATTGAACTTCTTCCATCAGCGCGCGGCTCACCGCCTGGATCACATTTCCTTCAATCTGATTCTGTATGCCGTTAGGATTCACGATCAGCCCGCAATCATGAGATATAGTGATCCGTTGGACAGCGACCTTGCCGCTCGATTTGTCGACTTCGACTTCGGCTACGGCAACAACAATTGTGTTCGTCCGGCCCGACACGGCTAATCCTCTGCCCGATACTTTTGATCCATTTGAGGTAGGTGCCGGAGAAGGGCGCGCTTGCCATCCCGCTTTCTTGGTCGCTGCGAGTATGGCTTCCATCGTTCTCTTATCGCTGAGATAGCGGAGTCGAAACTGCAGCGGATCGACTCCTAAGCTTGACGCGATCTCATCGATGAAGGATTCGCTTGCGAAACAGCGCGCCAGCTCGCCAGGAGCACGAAGATTGCTCGTTCTCAGCGGTATCGGGTCATCAAAAATCCAGGGGATCGCCGTGGACATCACTTTCTGGTTCTCAAAATCGTAAATATCGCCTCCGGCGCCAGCGCCATTCTGATGGCCTTGTGTTCTTGGTTTGATGCCTAATTGTCGAGCGGTGAGAAGTGCATCTCCCCGTGACTCAGTCCATGGCAAGCTGCGGTCCAAGTAATCCCACGCGATCACTTTGCCTTGAGTGTCGACAGCCGGCACGGACGGTGATGAGTTGAGCCGGTCCTTTCGGTTCCCAGCCATGTTCGTCGTGCCGCATCCACTGGACTCGAACGGGTTTGCCCACGGCGCGGGACATCACCGCCGCGTCTAGCGGCACATCATCTGTGCTGAACCGGCCGTAGCAGCCTGACCCTTCGCGGTAAACCACGCGAACACTTTTCTCTGGAAGACCAAGGATTTCGGCCATGTCCGTCCGCGTACTGAACGTGCCTTGCGAGCCGGCCCAAATCGTGGCTTTCTCCGCTTGAACGTCGGCGATTGCGCAAGAAGGCCCGAGCATGCCGTGCAATTGGAAGGGCCAGCGGTAAGTAGCTTCAAAGTCTTGCTCGCTTGTGCGAATGCAGAATCCAGATTCCCTTTATTGGCGGACAACTGATCGCGGAAGCCTTTCGTGTTTTTCAGATAACTCCAAACTTCGTCCTGGTTGGCAGCAAGCTTCGTGGCCGGCATTGACCATGTGACTTTGAGCTTTCTCGCTGCTTGGATGGCGCTCCATTCCGTGTTAGCCACGACGCCGACGAAATTGCCGTCCTGCACGACCTTCACAACTCCCGGAATATCTTTAATCGAGGATTCGTCCACACTCACTGGCTTCGAATTCACGGTCGCTGGGCGCACCACGCGGCCATGCAGCATTCCGGGAACCCGCATGTCCGTGCGAGTAAACGTATTCCGCAGTAAATTTTGCGGGCAGGTCGAGGCGGGGCACCGAGGTGCCGACGATTTTATAGTCTCTTGGGGTCCTTGGCAGGAACATCAGGGGCTACTTTCATGTCCCAGCCCGTTCCGGAAGCGGCGATTTTCACGTTGAAGCGCTCGACCGCCAACAAGTTCGCCATAGGAAATTTTCTTGGCTGGGCTTCCGGCTACACTCACGACTCCATCGATCACCGTAAGGTTGATCGGCAGGGAGATATTCAGGCGTCGCCGACGCTAATTTCAGAAGTTCTAGGCGCCCCGCAGCGGCCGCTTGACGCAGTTGCGGCCCGCCTCTCTCGATGGTGCGGCTGGCGACGGTGGCGGCCTGGTCGATTGTCTGCGTCGTGTCGCCCGTTTCCATCTTGGATTCGGCTGAACGGGACGTCCAGCTCTTCCGCCACGATTTGCGAAAGTGCGGTAATGATGCCGGTACCAAGATCAACCTTGCTGCGTGAAGACGGTGATACTGCCGTTCTGCGCGAAGCCATGAGCCATGAATCGAGCGAAGTGGCCTCGGGCACGGCATCGAAAGGAGCACTCGGTTCCGCTGCAACGGCGCCTAGGATACCGGACCAAAAAGTTGAAGCTACGATCAGCGCTCCGGTGTCTTTTACAAATTGCCTGCGGGAGATCGATTTCGTCTCCATTTTTCGGTCTCCTCCTCCTTCAGGCCCTCTCCGTCGGCGGCTCGTTTGACCGCGCGGATACACCCGCAAGTGGCTGCACAACGGCACAAATACTCCGTTCAGAGCTTCTTTGATTTCATCTCGGTCGGGATGAGGATTTTTGTCGAGCAGAACCTTGGCGGTCATGATCATGCCGTTCATACAGTAACCGCACTGGGCGGCCTGCTCTTCGATAAACGCCTTCTGCAGATAGTGAGGGTGCTGGCGCTTCCCAGCCCTCGAGAGTCGTGATGTCCGTTTTCCAACCGCGCTCACCGGCGTCACGCAAGACCGGATCGCCTCTCCGTCCATAATCACCGTGCATGCGCCGCACTGGGAGAGACCGCAGCCAAATCTGCGGGCCTTTCAACCGAGGTCATCGCGCAGGACGTAAAGCAGTGGCGTGTCAGGATCGGTTTCGACGACTCCTGCGACTTGCCATTCACTTTAAGCGAGATTCGCGTCATAGAGGATCCCTTTCTCGAGGGGTCGCGAACGAACAGGCGGCCAACCCGTGTTTGCTTTTATAGTAACCCCATGAACCCAGACTCGGTCTGAGCCGTAGTATACACGCGTGTGGACGCCAGCACGTACCTGAGGATGATGATTGAGTCTAGAGATTTTGCGGTTTCAACCCCATCAGCCAAAGATACCGCTTTTTTTGCATACTCCGTGAAAATGATAGAGCGGGTTCGTTTCAGTTGGCGACGAGTCCCACCAGTTACCACATGTTATTTCGAGCTCGCGGATATAGCGTGCGGCTTGCGCTCTACCCCATGTCTGGAGGGTGTAATCACAGATGATCAGCAAGTCGGCTTCACCAGGAGGCGAAAAGCGAAATGTAGCCACGGCTAACGCGGTGCGGGAAACTTGAGAGTTTTACGGCCACGCCCAAAACGTTGCCATCGGCAATACCGCTGGCGTCTCCTTCGTCAATGGCCGCCCGTAGCGCGGCCAGCTTCGCTTTCGTGCTGCTGCTCCTCGCGCTCCAAGGTCCGCAACCGGCGCGCTCAAGTCAGGCGAGCGGGTCACGGCTATTGGTGCATCGAACCCAGCGCAGTTCGCCGAGAAACGCTTTGCCCACATTGGCGGAATTGGACGCGGCTGCGCCAAAACAATCCAGTGTTCGTTTTTCCTGGCCTCGTCGATCCAAGCAGCACCAACAGTCTCGGCAGAGTGTTCTTGAAGGTAAAGGCAATACCTACTGTAGTGAAGACTTCGACGAGCCGCTATCGGAAGAGCCTGCAGGGCTTCTTTCACTTGCCACAATTCTACCATTCGGAGCTGATGCGCATTTTATTTGGGCAGCACGCCGGGAGGTTCGGCGACTGGCATTGGCCACAGCCCTGCACCCGACAGAAATTCTCCAATGTCGTCAATACATGGAAAGTCAACTGAGTCTTTTGGTGGCTCGTCAACAGGCCCCCCCATCTTTTGCAAGGTTTGCGCCTGAAGGCACAGCTCGTACCCTACTTGCCCACCATCAGAATTGAAAACGAACCCGGCACCATGGGACCGCGGGCAGGGCGTCCTGCTGGTCCTGGCGGCGCGTTAGCCGGAGCCGGCCCGATACTCGGCCGTCATGGTTAGCACGTGATTCGTCTTTGTGTCGAGGGCTAGAGTCTTGGCGCCCGGCATGGTTTGCAGCGTCTGCTCTACCGCGAAGCTGGTGGGACTGTTTTCCTTGATGAACGTCATCGAGCCGCCGTTTTCCGCGCTGATGGCTTCCATCGTGGCGGGATTGAACGCGACGGTATCCACACCCATGCCAGTCGGGAGGGTGGTAATGATGTTGCCGTTGTCGGCGTTCACAATCACCACCGTAGGTGACGGCTGGCGGTAATACGCAAAGAGGACGTGATTCTTCGCGTCAAATGCCAGCCCGCTTCCGCTGCGTGCCCTTCGAGCTAACGTCGTAGTGCGCCGTAACGGTCATGTTCTTCGCGTCCACCACGGCAATGTTGGCCTTGTCCGAGATGTTCACGTAGATCGTGCCTTTGCCGTCGCTCACCGCCTGCTCCGGCGCTCCTCCCAAGTCAAGCGTCCCAACCACGGTGCCTTCCTTCGCGTCGATCACCGTGGCATACGGCGGCATGTGGCTCAGCACCCACACACGCTCATTGTACGGATCAAACATGATCCCGTCGGGGCGGCCGTCCACGTCAATGGTCTTGATCACTTTCAAAGTGTTCGCGTCCCACATCGTGATCGGCTTTGTGGTGGAGAATCCGTGGTGGGATTTGGGATCGACCGTAGCGCCGCCGGCGCTGACATCGGCAATCGCGCCGGCCGGTTCAAGCGTATCCAGATTGAAGACCGTCAGTTGCCCCATCGGACCATTGCGCGGGATATACAAACGACGGCCTTCGACGTCCGCGAAAATATAGTCAAAACCGCCTTCGCCGCCAACTTTGGCTGTCTTTAGCACCTTATAAGGACCTGCGGTTGGGGCGTGCTGGGCCAATCCCATGGACGCCAACATCGCGATCCCTGCTGCAAGTACAACTGCTAGGCAAAATGGTCGCATGAAATATTTCCTCCTCTGCCGGAATTCCCATTCGGGCTGCGGACGAATATATATCACATCCTGGTGGATGGGGTTTCTGCCCGCCCAATCACAACAATGATGGATGCCCAATGCTGGCCTTGAGACACGGCATTGTCCCAATGCTCGACTCGCGGGCGCTTGTCAAAGATTCTGTCAAAGTAATTGGCTGCGTCAACGAGCTCCCATTCGACCGAAGAGAAGCGTGAAGTAGCAAAATGGTTCACCTCCGCAAAGTCCTAGGTGTATAAGAGAGGCCATCCGGGCAATATCCTCTGCGGTATTCTGGGTTTGTTAGGCGGCAGAATCCGCGCAAACGGCGCGACACATTTCTGGTTAAAGGACAAGCAAACCTACTTTCCTGGAAGGAGATCGAATAATTTTCTATCTGCGGAGAGAAAGTAACAATACCTCAACGAGCGTGGCATCCCGCCTGTTTCTTGGGCTTTGCGCGCTCATTTTGATAGCAACGCTCACTAGCCGCTCACGCACGGCCTTTGCCCAAGGTGCAAAGCCCAGGATCGCTGTCTTTTCAGGCCCCAACGCAACCGTGCAACGAACCGAGCCGTTCGTTACGAGCAACAAGGCACGGGCCGAAATATGGCCTTCCTCTCCTGAAGGACAAAGCGGGACGTCCACTAGCCTTCGATGGTCTAAGGCCCCAACGGCTGGCCGCGCCGGTCACGGTGTACATAGAAGCCTTCAGCGCTCACCCGTTAGAGAAGGACGTGGCTGAGCTATACGCGCCGCCCGACGGTTACGTGGATCCCAAAACCCACGCTTTCAATAAACAGAGGCAAAGGCCCGAGGACACTCCGGTTTATGAGGTGACGCTTGAGCCGTCCGACGGCTTGTATATGCTGCCATATATGGCCCGCCAAGCCGATGGTCGTGCTTGGGACGACAACTGCGCCTACAGCGGGGCTCCACAAGAGAAATGCCGATTAATGTTTTATCCAGACGCTTCCCGCCCGTTCGAGGAAATCGATCGTTTCGGCCTGGGCGGTCCCTTCGTCGTCGACGAACTCAGTGCGAAGGCTGACTTCGATTTCTACCGGGCAGCGCCCCTGCGGGGTATCGGAAAGGACTACCAGCGAGCGAGAGGACAGACATAGGCGAAGGCGATATTCCGAAAGAAAAATGGGGCGAGGATTTCTTTCCCTACGGACCCGGGGATTTGCGGACGGAACCAGCTATGCCAACACTGGCCCGCCTCACCAACATAGTCCAACACGCGATGGGAAGTGGAAAGTATGCGGGCGGTATATGGTTAGGAGGTAGCCCAACAACTGAA
Source organism: uncultured Acidobacteriota bacterium (assembly GCA_963759395.1). Lineage (GTDB taxonomy): Bacteria > Acidobacteriota > Terriglobia > Terriglobales > Acidobacteriaceae > CAVWZH01. Next base: position 35,764 of record CAVWZH010000029.1, read on the forward strand.
GAAAGTACTTACTGGTTGAATTTGCTCATCGACACCACCGTTCCCATCAGCGGGAACTCTTCCATGTCTCCGCACCAAGGACTTGGAAACGATGGTGACACGAACATCGTCGATTCAGTGAACTACATCCTCTCTGGGATATGGAGAGATGCGAATGGAAAAGACAGAATCGGCGTTGTCATGACGCAAGAAAAGCGAGTAATCACAGCGCGCGAGGTCCAGAAGACGGATGCTCGTCCTGGAGGCTATCTTCCCATGGGCGGACACGGGGGGTTCGTCGCTAGCGTCGATCCTACGGAGCTCACCTTTGTACCTAGCAGAAAGCACACTTGGACTTCGGAAGTGAATATGACGAGACTGCCCGCTGTTATTCAAGGCGTGCGCCAGATTGGCAATCAGATTACAACTGTGGAGGTGCCCATCAAAGATTCAAAGGGGGACCTCTTGGCAACGGCGATCCCCAAAGTGAACATCTTTAAATATGCGCAATTTGAGGCGGACTCCTATGGAGATGACCCGTCTGGAGAAGTAGAGGTCGCAGCTCGGATCGAGAAAAACCTGCAGGCTTTTCCGCTTTCCGGATTTGTACTCGAGGGAAATGCCCCGTACGGGGACGCGGACCAGCCCTTGGTGAAAGCACTCGATCGAGGTGCCTTGAGAGGCATTCCGGTTGTCCGCGTTGGTCGCGGGAATAACGAAGGATTCTCACCCGCAGGTCCTTCAGAGATGCGTCTGCAAATCAATGGGGGCAATCTCACTTCTACAAAGGCTCGACTGCTACTCATGGCAAGTCTCATGAAGCTGGGTAGTCTGCCGGTTCCGACGAATCCAGAACACCCAACGAAAGGCGAATTGGATGCCATTGTGGCCAAGCTTAACCAGTACCAGGAAATATTTGACACCCATTGAGAGAATCTGCCATCGATTCTAGTGCTCGGACAATCTTTCCATGCCAACTGGCGCCCCACTCTTGGCCGGAACCAGTGTGACCGAAATTACATCTCGTCGCTTCAGCAAGTTCTTCAAGCCGCCAGGCGCTTTGATGCCGGCGGGAGCAGCCGTTTCGATCGACCAATGGACCACCTTGCCGTTTGTATTCTTCACGTCCATAAACGGTATGGTGTGGGGGTTCTGAAGTACGAATTCCGTAACCGTTCCCTTGATGGAATTGGATGTAGAACATCGTATGCCGAAACTCTGTGGTGTGCGAACGTGCCACTACTCATACCAGGAAACTTGCGGCCATTGCGACCATCAATATAAGCCTGCTCTTCATCATCTGTCTCCTTGAATTCACCCTCTCATGCCTATGCGTTGACTACGATGAATGGGGGCCATTGTCGGAGATGATTCGCGGTGTAACGCCTGCGATCACCGTTGAAACGGAGCACTTTTCGAATGACGCTGGTCTTTTGCACCGGAGAGATCGCCATGGTGAGAGAAAATGCTCGGAGGAAACCGCACTGCTGGGGGCTTGCCTGCCAATAAGAAGTAAGGGACAATTATAATTGTAAGAAATATATTACACGTAAGGAGACGCGATGCTGCATTCCACGGTGACGAGCAAGGGGCAGACGACGATTCCGGGGAAGATTCGCAAGGCGTTGCGAATCAAGCCGGGCGATACGCTGGAATACGCGGTGGAAGGGGACCACGCCACGATTCGCGTGCATCCGGGTACGCAGTCGCTCAAGGGTGTGCTCGCCAGCAAGAAGGGTAAGGGAATGTCCTTCGCCCAAATCCGCGAGGCGGCAGCGACGCCGCCCGTAATCGGGAGGGCGTACGGTGAGCAAGCGAAGGCTTGTCGACACCAATCTGATCGTTCGCTATTTGGTGCAGGATCATGAAAAGCATGCCAAGGCCGCAGAAAGGCTGTTCGATGCCTGCGACCGCGGCGACTTGGTGATCGTGGTATTGCCCAGCGGTTCTGGCCGAGTGCGTGTTTGTCCTGGAGTCTTTCTATGAGCATCCACGTGGGGATATCGCTATCGGCGCTCGGCACGCTCATCTCCAGTCCTGGTGTTGAAATCATCGAGGCGGCAATTCACCTGGATGCCTTAGACCGCTATCGAAAAACGAAGGTGCATTTCGTGGACTGCGTGATTGCCGCAACCGCTTCGGCCGAAAGCATCCCGGTGGCCACCTTTGATCAGGATTTTCGAAAGTTCGCGGACGTGCGGGTAGGAGACCAATAGTTTCCTGCCTGCCACTTTCATCCTCGACATTCTGCCTTCGTCAAGACCCTAATCATTTTTTCAGCAGCCTGCTAGATAACTGTTCTTGACGGACGCCGGTCAGATTTCTGATCAGCTTGCTAACGCTATGTGCGACGCTGAAAGACTCTCCTATCGAAGAGGTATCGAGCAATCCAAGTCCGCAGGTAGCCGTGATCATCGCTTGCTGCGCAAACTTCTGGGGGTCGCCAGCACGGGATGCAGCTTTCAGCCAACGAATAAAGATGCTTGCTGAATCGGCGGCATTCAAACCCGGTCGTGTCGGGACTACACCATACGCCACTGTTCCTCCCTGATTCACGAAGTCGAGGGCGTGCCAATCAGAGAAAAACAAGTCGAGTCCCTCATGGGCGTCGAAAGAAAGAATGTCAGGTTTGGTTCGGCACATCCGCTCCAGTGGATGCTCTGCGCAACAATGCAGTCCCGCATAGGCTCCAAGTGCCCTCGCGTCCTCGAGCGTCACCGCTAATGCGCTGAGTCGCTGTTCCTCTGAGACAGCGTTACCTGGTACCTTCAGACACAATGCTGGTTCATCAACAAAAAGCAACACAGGTAAGCCCGCAGATTTTAGGATTTCGATCTGCCAGCAAATCATTTGCGACACATGAAATGCAATCGCTGCAAAAAGTGCCGGATCAGAAAGGAATGGCCGACCGTGGTGAAATAGGTAGGCGGATAGCGTAATAGGACCTTCGATCTGGCCCTTCACGGCCACTGCAGATTTGAATCGACGGGACGATAACTCCTTTTCGAACGCCCCAAAGCCAACAGCGTTCGCAGCGGTTAGTTCTCCCGAACTCTGGTGAAGGGCCTCAATTACCGAATCTATCCGGTCCCTTTTTACCTGATAACCATAACCTTCGTTGCGTGGCTCGATCAGACCCGCCAGACAACCAAGTCCCTGACCGATGGCGCTCTCTTGCGCTGAGAGTTGAGGCAGCTGAGGCCAGAAGGGAATTTCTGGCGAAAATTCAGCCACCGAATTGATCGCTAATGGAACAGAAGTGAGTGGCAGGCTCCCAATTCCCGTGACAGCGCCCGCTGGGGAGAAGGGCATTCGGCTAATGTGATGTCGATTCACAACCAACTCCGTTGCTGCAATTCGCCCGGCAAACGTCATGGCCTAGACCTCAAAAAGCCAACTGGCGTTCTCTCCTGTATCGAACATCCATATTATCATTGTGGCTCTAGGGGTCTCTCGCATCGCCATGCGTCTCGCTAATATCGCTATACTGTTAAGGGTGCGTCCCGCCTCTTCTATTGATGTGAAGCATCAAATGGTGTCAGACGCTCGCATCCGAAAAAGATAGAAAGTGCCGGGGCCACCGGGGTAAATATGAGGAAAAACAACCCACATCCTCTTGAAAGAGATCCTCGAAAATCGGATCGCCATAATTGATGGAGCGATGGGCACAACCATCCGCACCTACGGCATGAAGGAATCCGACATTCGGGGGGCACGCTTCAAGGACTCAAAGAAAGATTTGCTGAACAATGGGGACATTTTCTCCCTCACTCAGCCGGAAATGATCTGTGATATCCACCGCCGGTTCTTGGAGGCCGGAGCGGACATTATCGAGACGAATACGTTCGGCGCAACGAGCATCACCCAGAGTGAATTTTTCGTTGACGATCCACGGGAACACGGCGGAAGGAAGGATCCGGAGTTCTACGAAAAAGTGATCCACGATCCATTCCTCATCAGGTTTGGCATGGGACATCAATGAACAGTCGGCGAGGCAGTGCCGTGAATGGGCCGACCGTGTCGGCAACGCAACCTCGCGTCAACGTTTCGTGGCAGGAGCCATTGGGCCGCTTACGGTGTCTCTGTCGAACTCGCCGGACGCCGACGATCCAGGTTTTCGAGTGGTCACGTTCGATCAAGTCAAAACTGCCTACGCTCAACAGGTGCGCGCGTCTTATCGCCGGTGGCGCTGATCTGCTTCTAGTGGAAACAATTTTTGACTCGCTAAATGCTAAGGCGGCGCTCGTCGCGATCCGTGAGGTATTCGATCAGGACAGTAAGGAACTTCCGGTGATGATCTCGGCGGCAGTGGGACGCGGCGGCGAGACGTTGATCTCTGCGCAGACAACCGAAGCATTTTGGAACGCGGTGCAGCACGTGAAACCCGCTCTCGGTGGGGCTCAACTGTTCTCTGGGTCCCGACTTAATGTATCCATTTCTGGAAGAACTTTCAGAGAAAGCGAACGTCGCCATTTCCTGCTACCCGAATGCGGGCTTGCCCAATCCGCTATCGGAAACGGGATTCGATCTTGGGCCGAAAGACATGGCTCGTTATTTGGGCGATTTTGCGCGTGGGGGCCTGATTAATATCGCCGGTGGCTGTTGCGGAAACACGCCCGAACACATCGCTGCGATTGCCAAAGCGCTCGAAGACCAGCCTCCGCGAAAGTGGGCATACCAAAGAGAGAGCGTAGCTTGAGCGCTTCTGAAAACGCGAACGTACCGAACGCCGCGGAGACAAAACCCCTCCGTCTGTCAGGGTCGCAACCATTTACGCAGCAGCCCGGCGTTTACATCATGATCGGCGAGCGGACAAACGTAGCCGGTTCGCCGAAGTTCGCGAAGCTAGTTAAAGAAGGCAAATACGAAGCGGCCGTAAGCATTGCGCGTCAGCAAGTCGAGAACGGGGCGAACGTCATCGACATCTGCATGGACGAAGGCATGATCGACGGTGTCGTGGCCATGACGCGATTTTTGCAATTGCTCGGCAGCGAACCCGAAGTCGCGAAGGTTCCGTTTATGGTGGACTCCTCGAAATGGGAGGTCATCGAAGCGGGGCTGAAATGTCTTCAAGGCAAGGGGATCGTAAACTCGATCTCACTGAAAGAAGGGGAGGAGAAGTTTCGCCAGAACGCCGCCAAAGTATTGAAGTATGGCGCGGCGGTCGTTGTGATGGCCTTCGACGAAAAAGGCCAGGCCGCGACGTACGACGAAAAAATCCGCATCTGCGGACGCGCCTACCGGATGCTGGTCAACGAAGTCGGTTTTCCGCCCGAAGATATCATCTTCGATCCGAACATCCTCACCGTAGCCACTGGTATGGAGGAGCACAACAATTACGCAGTGGATTTCATCAATGCTACGCGTTGGATCAAGGCCAATCTGCCGCATGCAAAAGTCAGCGGCGGCGTTTCCAATATCTCTTTCAGCTTTCGGGGTAATAACAAAGTTCGCGAAGCGATGCACTCTGCATTTCTTTATCACGCCATTGCTGCCGGAATGGATATGGGCATCGTTAATGCTGGGATGCTTGAGGTCTATGAGGAGATTGAGCCTGAGCTGAAGGTGTTGGTTGAAGACGTGTTGCTGAACCGTCGTCCTGATGCAACAGAGCGTCTGGTTGAGCACGGCGAAAAACTGAAAGAAGCCGGAACAGTCGTAAATGAAAAGAAGGCCGAAGAATGGCGCAACGGAACCGTCGAAGAGCGGCTTTCTCACGCGCTGGTAAAAGGAATAGACACATACATTGAGATCGATGCAGAAGAAGCCCGCGTCAAGCTCGGCCGCCCCCTCCTGGTTATCGAAGGACCGCTGATGGCGGGTATGAGCGTGGTGGGTGATCTCTTTGGAGCAGGCAAGATGTTTCTGCCCCAAGTGGTCAAGTCCGCCCGCGTAATGAAGAAGGCCGTAGCGCACCTGACGCCATTCATGGAGGCGGAAAAGGCAGCGATGGCTGCGGACGGGCAGGTGGTCAAACCGCAGGGGAAAATCGTCCTCGCAACCGTAAAAGGCGATGTTCACGATATTGGTAAGAATATTGTTGGAGTGGTTCTCGCCTGTAACAACTACGAAGTAATTGACATGGGCGTGATGGTTCCGTGTGAGAAAATCCTCGAACGCGCCAAAGAGGAGAAGGCAGACATTATCGGACTCAGCGGATTAATCACGCCTTCGCTTGATGAGATGGTGCACGTCGCCCGCGAGATGGAACGTCAGGGTTTCAAACTGCCATTGCTCATTGGTGGGGCAACCACGAGTAAGGCGCACACGGCCGTCAAGATTGCGCCGCACTACAGCGAGCCCGTGGTGCATGTACTCGATGCCAGCCGTGCTGTACCTGTGACGACCAGCCTGCTGAGTGACGAAGGTAAAGCAGAGTTCGTTGCAAAGCATCGTGCGGACTACGAAGCGCTCCGTAAGTCACACGCCGCGCCACGCCAAAAGGTGGTTTCGCTTGAAGCCGCCCGCGCAAGGCGAACCCCAATCGACTGGCGGCCGGAGGATTTGCCCGTGCCGTCGTTTACCGGTGTCCGCGTGCTCGACAACTTTTCCGTTGGCAACTCTGCGTGAGTTCATTGACTGGACACCATTTTTTCACACATGGGGATTGAAAGGCATTTATCCCGGCATTCTCGACCACAAGGAACGTGGTCCTCAGGCACGCCAGATTTTCGCCGAAGGCAACGCGCTCCTGGACCGCATCATTGAAAAGAACCTGATTACGGCGCGAGGCGTGTACGGTCTCTTCCCGGCGAATGCCGTGGGCGATGATGTAGAGCTGTACACAGACTGCACACGTACGAATGTACTCGAGCGATTCCGGTTTCTCCGCCAGCAATCCGATTGGGACGGGAATGAGCCGTGTCGGTCGCTCTCCGACTTCATTGCGCCCAAGGAAACTGGTCTGCCCGATCATATCGGAGGTTTCGCGGTCACCAGCGGGATCGGCCTGAAAGAATTGTGCGATCGCTTCAGAGTCGATAACGACGACTACAACGCGATCATGGCAGAGGCAATTGCCGATCGTTTGGCGGAAGCCTTCGCCGAATGCCTGCACAAACGCGTGCGTGAGGAATGGGGTTACGGTTGTGACGAAGGTCTCAGCAATGCCGATCTGATTCAAGAGAAGTACCGCGGGATCAGACCTGCGGCCGGCTATCCAGCGTGCCCTGACCATACGGAAAAAGGTCCGTTGTGGCGACTGCTCGACGTGCAGAAAAATACGGGAATGCTCATTACCGAATCGTTCGCAATGTGGCCTGGCTCCAGCGTAAGTGGACTCTACTTCGCCCACCCACAGTCACGATATTTCAGTCTCGGCAAGATCGACCGCGATCAAGTAAACGACTACCACACTCGCAAGGGAATGAGCGTCGCGGAAGTCGAGCGATGGCTCGGGCAAAATCTAAACTACGATCCTGCGTAATGATGTCCGAACCCATACTGACACGGAGTGATTCATCGCTTCCTCCCTCGCCGCTCATCGTCCTCAGGGTTATATCCGCTCGCCCGCCACGGCTTCGAGTTTCGGATCCGAATCGTTAGTCAAGGACTTAATGATCGAACCAGCCTTCAGAACAAATCGCACGTCGCGCAAAATACTGATGTCGTCGAGTGGATTACCAACAACTGCAATGAGATCAGAGAGACATCCTTTTTTTATTGAACCAATTTCGTTCCCAGCACGCAGAAGCTCCGCAGCAACAGAAGTTGCTGCCTGGATGGCGCGCATGGGCCCCATCCCAGCTTCTACCATCAGGACAAATTCTTCCGCATTTTTTCCGTGGGGAAATCGTCCAGCATCGGTTCCGAACGCTATCTTTACCCCGAGCTTTAGGGCCCTCCTAAAAGTGTCCCTATGGGACTCCATCAACCGCTCAACAAATGAATCTGGATAACCAACAAGCGCGTACTGAGGGCGCATGTTCGAAAATGTTGGGCACCAGTACGTGCCATGTTCAACCATCAGTTCGAGAATCTCGTTATCTAGAAACATGCCGTGCTCGATGCTGCGTACTCCAGCGCGGACGGCTGATTTTGCTCCTTCGCCGCCATACGCGTGGGCAGCCACATCCTTCCTCCATCGCGCCGCTTCCTGGACAATCACGCGGAGTTCCGCCTCGCTAAATTGTGGAATCGAATCCAAAGTTTCTCGATTAATCTGTGACAACGTGCTCGTGGCGTAGACTTTGATCCAATCCGTCCCATACTTCACTTGCTGTCGCACGGCACGGATCATTTCGTCCAGGTTGTCGGTGATTGCAGCGACCTGCGGGAGCCGCATGTCAATTTCGGGTGCGAGGCCGTTCAGATTCATATGACCAGCAGTAATTGAGAGTCCCATTGTTGACACGAATAGACGAGCACCGGGAATGAGTCCCTGATTGACAGCGTCTCGGACTGCAACATCCGCGAACCCAGCGCCTTCTGAGTCCGTATCGCGTAGTGTCGTGAAACCCGCGTCCAGAGCGGCACGCACCGCGGCAGCCCCCTGAAGAGCACGGAATGCGACCGACTTCGTCAGCACAGGGTCTTTACCATCTTGCGGAGCAAAGCAAACGTGAGTGTGAGCGTCGATAAGACCCGGAAGCACCGTGTAAGCGGACAGATCGATTAGGTCCGCGTCTGGCGGAATGGTAAGGCCGCGGCCAACAGCCGAAATCCGGCTTCCTTCGATCAATATGACCGCATCCAGCATGGGTTGGAGATTTACACCGTCAATTAGCCGCCCCGCGCGAACTGCGATTCGAGGAGGTCTACCCGGTTTCTGAACTAAATCCCAAGTCCTTGCCAAGCCGTCTGACCTCTTATTCATGGTCTCCTCGAGCGTGACTCGTACTCGGCCAACACTGTTTTTGATGTTGTGGCGATGAAAAAAACTGAAGGCTTCCTCATCGAGCAGATCCTTCGGGGCTTAAAATCAAATTGAGCTTGTTCATCACCATTAACTCTTTGGGAAGCGCGATACGCGACAAATCCTCAAGGAGTTGGGCAACCAGCACAAAGACTCGATTCCGACGCCTCGTGCCAGGAGGACCAAACGGTCAAGGACGCGCAAACCGCAGCGAATCCTAAACCTGCAAAGGAAAACACGCCAACGAATAGTGTTAATGCTGGTATCGGTTTGTCTTATGGCTGATGGTTCCGCTCAGTCACCTGTTGCCGTCCGTCCGAAAACGGTGTCACGCTAGGCAACAAATTAATTCGTCAAACGCTGCCACATCAGAAATCTACGAAGAATAAGCGAAGAACACGGCAAGGGTGTGGATTTGACGGTAGCGATTCCGGTCAGGTTGATTCCCGCGACGTTTGGAACCGGATCGCCTCCAGACCGTTGGCGTGAGGTCCCATTTCGAGGTGACGCAAAATAAACGCACATATGACCGCCAGTATAGCTAAGCAAGTGAATATCCACATCGCCGGGTGGTACCCTCTGGGATTCGTCACACTGGCAAGCCAGTGGTCGTTTGACCATCCGATGAACAAGTTTGCGGCAACCAGTCCGAGTTGCTGAATGGCGTCCACAACGGCACTTGCAAATCCGAGCCGCGACCGGTCGACCACGAAGACTATCGAGATCCAAAGTACGGATGGCACGAGCGCGAACGCCACTCCCATCATGGCCATCGGGATAATAGGAGGAATTTTTGCGTATGCCAGCATGAGAAAGACCGGCACTAGCATCAGAGATCCAATCGCCATAAGGAGGGCCCTGTTGCCAAACCTGTCAGCGACGTATCCGAACACTGGCATGAGTAACAAGGAGAACAGCGGTTCTATGCCGACAAGCAGGGAGGCTACACGCGGGGTCGAATGCCATGTATCGATAAAGAATTTCTGGCCAAAAGTCTGAAAGGGAAAGGTGCACGAATAAAAGGTGATACAAATAGCCGCGATTAGCCAGTACGACCGGTTGAAACGAAAGATGTCCCGGAGCACAAACTTTTTCCTTGTATTCCGTCCCGCCCCAACATGGAACTTTTCTCACCCCGCGAATCAATGGACCAGTAAAGAGTCGTACCAATGATGCAAAAACGCCAAATCCAACCGAAACCAACAACGGCCATTGCCAATATGCGTAGGCAGCCGCAATCCATGTTGGTGACGTTTGTGCGGTGAAAGATCCAAGTCGAGCTGGCGGAGGCAGCGAAGGCAAATGCAAGACCCAGCTCGGATTTCAAAGAACCATCGCGCGATCGCCACGTGTGAGGCCATAGCCAGAGCTTCGGACCCAAATCCCACAACAAGCGCCCCGAGGCCATAAACACAACCCCGGGTGTTAGCGCCGTTACGACAAGGCCGGTAAAGATAATCAGCCCAAAAGCCAGCATTGACTTCCTGCGCCACTCCGATCAATCACAATTCCGGCGATAAGAAGCGCAACGATATTCGGAAGGCTATAAGACGCCTGCAGAACGCCGATATCATAGTTGGAGAAATGCAACTGCTTTGAAAGGACGGATGCGAGCGGACCAATGCTATCGAATGCATAGTAGCACCCGAATAGCGTAAGGCTCAGTGCGCAAGGGCGCCCCAACGAGCAGCAAACGTCGGATCGGGCTTTACCGCACATCAGCGTCGGACTATGTTTGAGCCGCATTCATGAAGGAACAGCTACGACTCTCGCTATGATTACGCAAATAGCCATTGTCATGCACCATATCTAAATCACTCATTCCTCGAAATCGTTAGCTTCCGGTTCCCGAAAACTTACGATGCGGTGAGCGACCCCGGAGCGGCATGCAGCGACGAACGCACTGATCTGCCCGAGTCCAGCACGCATATTTTCGGCGGGAGTGCCGGGCCCAAATCCGAGCCGGACGTGTTTTTCAACGCCATAGCAGCTTCCCGGCAGGATATAGGTTCTGTACGGCTTCTCAAGTAATGCACGCACAAATCCCAGGACGAAATATCCAGATCGTAGCTCGGAAACGAAAGAAAACCTCCTTTGGGCGGCACCCATTGAAAGTTTCGTTATTTCGCATCCATCGGATGTAATGTCGTAATTCACTTTGGCTGCGGCCATCGTGCGTCCCACCAAATTCCAATACTTGTCAGGCTGAAAAGCCGCCATCGCAACCACTTCATCGAGGCGGCTCTGTTGATGCAGGCTAATGTAGTATTTCAAATCCATACACCGCTCGAGGAAGTCGCGGTCCTGGGTCGCCAGCCAGCCGATGCGGAGGCCGCTCATGCCCAGAGTCTTCGAAAGGCTGCTCGTCGTCACGCCCCGTTCGTAAAAGTTGACGACCGATGGAGAAATTCCGCCTTCCCATTCCAATCCTCGGTAGATTTCGTCGGAAATTACGTAAGCTCCGAATCGGGAAGCGATTTCGCAGATATCGCTTAATTCGCCTTCGGTGAGGGTTGCGCCGGTCGGATTGCTGGGATGGCAGACGTAAACCAATTTCACTTCAGGGGACATCAACCTTTTCGAGCTCGTCCAAATCAAACTTCCATTCGAGCTCGGGGCGTCGGGGAAGAATCTTTGCTGTGGCTCCCAGCGCCTCGCAAACGACTCGCGGCTGTTCCCAAGAGGGCGCTTCGATCACTGCCTCGTCGCCCGCTTCAAGCAGTGTTGCGAGCGCGAGAAAATTTGCGTGCTGCGTGCCTGAAGTGACCAACACGTTTTCTTTGGCAACTTGATAATGCTGGCTCGCTCGGATCGCTTCCCGCAGTGGTGGATAACCATACCGATTGCCGGATTTCTCGAGGCGCAGGTCGAGCGGTATTCCTTCCAGAACTTCTCCGAGAGTGAAAATTTTCCCTTCGGGATTGATGAGTTGATGAACCGTCCAGCACTGCTTCTCTACGTCCCACCCTCGATCGCGGCCGATGTTGAAAAACTCACTCAGTTTTTGAGATTGGTGATCACGCGTTTCCTTTTTTTCCGGTTGCTGCCAGTACAACAATAGTGAATCAGGACTGTTCACTTAGGTTCAACCAAAATCAGATTACGAATTTGTCTGTCCGTTCAAACGGAGGAGCACTTTCAGCGATCCAGCACTTCACGATCGGCTCTCCGGTATTCACCGCCTTCGGTGTCCAGATAATGCGAGCAATGCCATCGCGAGGTGCGGTGATCCTTTCGACGATTTCTCCAAATACGTTACACACTTCGGCGATCATCTGGCCTTGCTTGAGCTCATCGCCGACACCAATTGCGAGCCGCAGCAGGCCACGTGGCGAGCGCTGACGACAAACTGATCTTTTGCGACCATTCGGTCGCCGCGGACTACCGGGTCGCCCGGTATCATTTTCAGATAGCGCATAACGTTTCGTGTGCCGTTCATATGCACCTCAACGTGCGACGGGTCAAGGCCTCCCGCGCTCCCCGATTCAGTGAGTATTGATGGGATGCCGCGGCGAGAAGCTTCGTTCACGAGAGAACCTTTCGTGGGTGGCAAAGTCGATCCTTCGCGGTATAACGCGACGATTCGCGGGCTGTAGAGGCGTGCCATTGCCTCTCCATGCGCGTCCGCCTCTGGGTTTCCATGTAGGGGACACCCGCAATAAGGCAGAAGCAGCTCGGAAAGATCGCCACCGTGACAGTCGATGTGAAAATCCGATTGCATCACAACTTCATTCAGCAAGATGTGGGCGAGGGTTTCAGTAATTGTTCCGTCGGCGCGGCCAGGAAAAGTGCGGTTCAAATTGAGCCCATCGATGGGAGAAATGAACGGTGACCGGGTTCGAAACATCGTCGAGTTTACGACGGGCACAGCGATGACGGTTCCAGAAAGGTCCGCCGGGTCCAAAGTGGTGATGGTTCTTAGAAAGGGCATCAATAGCAGGATACTCGGTCGCGTGAACGCCAGCCGTAATACACAGCTTGGGGCCTGGTTTTGTTCCACAAATAATAACGATCGGGAACTGAATCGGCCCCATCGGAGTCTCGCCCACCGTGACATACCCGTAACGCTTCGTTCCGATTTCAGCGGCGACATCCCTGAATCCGAACTGCTGCGTCTGTTTTTATCATGCTTCCCATATCGAATTGCTCCCGAGCAGTGTCTTATTTCTGTGCGAGTGGTTTTAGGTGTTATTTGATCGAGGAGGTTGAGTTGGGCGGCGGTGAGATGCGAGAGCTCCTTAAACACTGCGTACATCGACTGGGTCGGCCGACCGTCGGCCTGCTGCACCACCCCCGAGAGCGATCCCAGCCGGTTGTTCAGCCCCATCGGAGGGAACATGCCCGAACTCATACCCGGCAGTCGCGTCAGCGTTCCCTCAACTGCATCGAGTTTCTCTTTTTCGTTTGCCAGTTCAGCCCCGCTCAACTGCTGACGGAACTTGCGGAGTCGATTGACCGCGTCAGTGATTTCCGTAACGCGGTCGTTGATTTGAACCATCAACGCAAATTGTGCCTGGAGGTCTTCGGCGGTCGCCGTCAGCCTCGGATTATCCTGATCTCGAACGGCTCTTCATAAGTCTGTCCTCCGACCGATAACCGCGCCGTGTAGTGCCCTGGGGCGCCAACCGGCGCCTGCGCCCGCGGATACTCCGAAGGCACGTATCCACTTGGCATCGGTATCTCCCGCGCTCCCGGATATCGCATGTCCCAAATGAACCGGTTCGTTCCCGCTTCGGCCGACAACGAACTGTTCCCCTGCCCTTGGCTTGAGAACTGTCTGACGACCCCTCCCTTCCCATCCAAGATCGTCAATCCCGCTTCACTCGGTGCTTGCTTCAGGTAATAGTCAATAGTGACTCCGCCAGAAGGATTCCCCCCGCCGTTCAAAAATACCCTTCTGAGGCTACCGTCCGGTTCCCGGACGTCCTCATAGGCGACCCCTCCCTCACCCGCGTACTGCATTTCTGGTCGGAACGGCCGCCGGGCAGACAGGACCTGCACAGGCAAGTATCGGTATGTCGGCTCGATCTTAAACAGATGTGCGGTTGCGCTCGTTACTTCCGGCGTGATCTGCCGAAGCGCCGACACGTTGTCCATGATCCAGAAACCGCGGCCGTTCGTGGCTACAACCAAGTCGTTCCCCTTAACAAGCATGTTACGTGCTTCGACGGCGGGCAGGTTCCGTTTCAGCGGTTGCCAAGAGGTGCCGTCATCGAACGAAACGTAGACACCCATCTCTGTGCCAGCGTACAGCAACCCGGACCGCACCGGATCTTCGCGAATAACCCAGGCAAAATCGTTCTCGCCAATGCCATTCGTGATCTTCTGCCAGGTGCGGCCGTAATTCGTCGTCTTATAGAAATACGGAGACCGATCGCTCACCCGGTACGCAATTTGCCGCCAGATACACCGTCCCGGGTCGGTGCCGAGATACCTCGATATTCGTGATGGTCGTCCACTCCGGCAGGTCCTTGGTGAGCTGTTCTTCCATGTTTTGCCGTCATCTGTGGTCATTTGCACTGTGCTGTCGTCTGTCCCCGCCCACAGCTCACCTCTCTGAGAGGCGACGCCGCCAGCGCCTGAATCAGCGAAACCCAGTACAACGACGACCATTCCGAGGTGAACGGTCCGCCAGGGATTTTTTGCATTCTGTCTTGCCGGTTGCGTGTTAGATCCGGGCTGATGACGTTCCAGGAGTTCCCTCCATTCGTGGTACGGAAAACCCGATTGGCCCCCCGCATAGAGAACGTTCGGATCGAGCGGCGACAATAGAATCGGAGTGTTATAGTAAAAGCGATACTTCAGATCCTTCGCCGCGAATGTGTACATATCGTCGGGCCAGACCGTAGCAGCCAGCGTTTGCCCGGTCCGCCTGTCGTAGCGATGGATCTCGCCGCGATCAGCCCCGTACAGAATATTGCCATCAGGCGTCACCGCCGTTCCCCCGCCCTCGCCGCCCGGAAGCTGTTTGCTGTCAGTCAGTGAGATGCGCCCTACGTTGGTCCGGCTGGGTACCCCGTTTTCCGATTCGTCATTCTGCGCGCCGTAGAGCCAGTACGGGTGCTGGTCATCGATCGCCAAGCTGAAGAGCTCAGCGGTGGGCTGATTGTGCTCCATCGACCACGAGGCGCAGCCATCCAGCGTTACGGTGGCGCCACCATCGTTCCCTTCGATCATGCGCTTGTCATTGGTCGGATCGATCCACAGGGCGTGGTTGTCCCCGTGCTCCGTCGGGACTGTCCGAAACGTCTCGCCGCCGTCGGTGGATTTTAGAAGCGGGTAGGCCGGAATGTACACGGTGTTGGGATCCTGGGTGTCCGCAACGATGTGATTGTAGGAGGGAGGATTCTGAGTCAAGCATGTGCTCGGAGTTGACACGCTGCCAGGTAGAGCCACCGTCGTCCGACCGGAATAATCCGCTATCGGCCGACTCGACAAGTGCCCAGACGCGATTCGGACGTGGCGGCGCAATCGCCAATCCAATCTTTCCGACTTCCCCTTTGGGCAGTCCCGGATTGTGAGTGATGTCGGTCCAGGTGTCGCCACCATCGGTTGTTTTGTATAGGCCGCTGTCGGGGCCGCCGCTGACCTCGTTCCAAGGGAGCCGAGTGATTTCGTCAAGCGAGGCGTAAAGGACGTTCGCGTTGCCCGGGTCCATGATGAGGTCCAGCGCGCCTGCCGCGTCGTTCTTATAGAGGACACGCTGCCAGGTCTTGCCGCCATCCTTGGTGCGATAAACTCCGCGGTCTGAGGTGGACCCGAACGCATCGCCACGGGCCGCCACGTAAACGATGTCGGGGTTCGTGGGATTGATGCGAATCTTCGCGATGAACCGGGTTTCTTGGAGGCCAACGTTTTCCCAGGTTCGGCCTCCATCGGTTGACTTATAGACGCCGTCGCCCGGCACAATATCCTGGCGATCGAGGCTTTCTCCCATACCCACATAGATCACATCGGGATTCAGAGAGCGACTCGTCGATCGCTCCAACTGGAGCCGTCTTGAAGAAGCCATCAGAAACGTTCCGCCAATAAATGCCGGCGTCGGTCGTTTTCCAAACACCCCCATGCGCCGAGCCGAAGTAGAAGACGAGAGGATGCTTGGAATCTCCGACTACCGCCTCGGACCGTCCTCCGACCACTGGTCCGACGAATCGCCACTCCAGCGCGTTGAGGAAGCTCGGGGCGACATTAAAATTATCAGCAGCCACCGGCGTGGCGCCGCCCCCGCCGTTCGCTTGTGCGTCGTCGCGGCGCCAGAAGGATAAGAGGCCCATCGTCGCGACCACAACTATGACCCACCTTCCAATCCGCTTGTCCATCGCACACCCCAATTTAAAGACATCTTAAAGAACACGTCGTCCCAAAAACGTCACACAAAAAGGCACATCAGCCCGCAAAAGCACAATCCCTGATGTGCCCAGGTTCCTGCACTCAGCATTCAAAAAGGGCAAACACAACAACATGTCGTTAGAAATGGAACTCACAACCCAAGCGCAGTATCCGACCTTCGATAATCGTCGCCACTTTTCCATAAGATGTCCCGAGCGTCGTCGATTCGTTGGTTATTGCATTCGAGTTTAAGGTGTTAAAAATGTCGGCAAATGGCTCCACTTTCATTCGTTCACGGATACTGAACGACTTCGCGAAACGCATGTCTAACAGCACGGTGTCCGGATACCGATATTGACCGCTTGGCGCGGCGAGGACGGTCTGGCTGACCTGGGTAAGGCCTGGCACAATCGAGCGAGTGACAATATACTGCGGACCCGAGTAAGTCGCGCCGGCACCAATCGGCAGGCCTGATTTGGCGCGCAACGTAGCGCTCCACTGGAAGTGATACGGAAGTTGCCAGCTGCCTTCGAAGTTCTCCACGTAACGCGCGTCATAACCGACAGCGCCAACGTCGTTAATTAGGTAGTTCGGGTTGTTCAAATCCAAGCTGTCGCCCAGGGTAGTGCCCCGAGTCGAGCCAACCGTGAACCCGCCACCGACGTAACTGCCATTCGGGAAATTCCACCGAACGGTGAAATCGGCTCCGTTGTACCCCTGAGAAAGAATGCTTTGGTTTGTCAGGTATATGGACGACAACCCGAGCGTGGCGGGGTTTTGGTTATAAACCGTAAGGGGTTGGTTTGTGAGCGGGTTATTGATTGTCACCGGCGTGTAGTCACTTGCCGGGACGTCCAGATTTCGAATGCCGAAAAAGTTGAAGATGTGCCGGTGATAAAAAGCGGCGCCGACCATGAGGCGCGGCGCTAACTGCTGCTGTACCCCCGCGGTGTACTCCCACTGGGTTGGCCGTTTCAGATTCGGATCGACCTTGGTAGTGGGGCCGGAAACAAAGGCACCGCAGCCACTAATCTGGCTCGGCAAGGCTACGGTAGCGTTAACCGGAGCGCTCCATGCACACACCCTGTCCGTGAGAGCGATGGGGTTCACGAGTTGGGCAAGCTCCACCCCTTCGTTCTCTACATATTCGGATGCGCTCGCCCGAATCGCGGTTTTCCCGTTGCCAAATAGGTCGTACACGCCGCCGATGCGCGGCTCCACATTGTTCCAATCGGAGACAGGAATATCCGAGATGCTTCGCGCGGGTACCCAACTACCCGGTGGGGCGCTTTGGGCGGGGACCGTTATCCTAAGGTGGTCATATCGAACACCCAAGTTTAAGGTGAGACGCTTTCTGGTCCAGGAATCCTGCGCGAACACTGAGTCGTCGGCATTGACATTATTTTTCTGCACCGCCGGTGTGTTGTATTCAAGGACCCCGTAGGGCACGCCGTTGTTTTCTTCCAGCAAGATATCGCCGTTTTTCTGATAGGAAAACCAGTCCCTGCCGTAACGGATTTGTGTGCCGATTTGGAGATTGTGATGGCCAGTTACGTAGTTGGCAACGAACGGGACCTCAAAGATAAGAGGGTCAGAGCTCTCGTCGTAGATCGCGGCGTTGGATAGGAGATTTTTCCCAATATCATATAGGGCTTCGGCACCCGGCGGCGTACCTGGCTGATAACCAGTGTCAAAATGGCCGGTCAGCGCTGTGCCAGCAGCGGTGAATAGCAGCTGAGGCGATATTGTCCAAGTCCATTTTAACTCAATGAGATTACCCTCCGGAGTAGTCTGATACAGCGTGGCAATTGGCTCTTGGAAGGTGGCAGGCTCATTGCCATACCGATGTTCTTTGATGGGAGCGCCTCTGTCCTCGCTAACGAAAAATTTCATCTTGGCATTTGGCGAGTAGGTGAAACGGACCGTCTCGTCGTCGATGTGGGAGTCTGCGATCGCTTGGGTTCCATCCGGATTGAATGTTTGGCCGACGTACTCGTTGCTGGCCCACCGACGGACGGATCCGAAGAACCAGAGATGGTTCTTCACAATCGGTCCGCCAAGATCGCCATTGAAATCGTAGTCGGACTGAATCGAGTTAGGAGCAGTGAACCCCTTAGCCCTCAGACTCGGCGAACCATTATCGGATTCAAACGAATGGGGCGCGCCAGAGGCAAACGCATCCCCGTGGAATTCGTTCCCACCCTCTCTGGGAACCATGTTGATAGCAACGCCGCCGACAGGGACACTGGCCGGAAGCGCGCTAGTCTCGTAAACGATGGATTGTTGGTCATAAGCGTTGTAGTAAAAGCCGGTCTGATTGCCATTCCCGTAGGGGTTGTTAATGATCATCCCATCCTGCATGTAAAGCATGTCGCGTGTATTTGAACCGTGCTCCTGCAGCACGGGCTGTTGCATGGTCTGGGTGCCGGCGACATCAGGCGCCACCATGGTAATGCCTGGCGTCAGCTCCCCTACCGTGAAGGGATCGCGACTCGTCGGGACGGTATCAATCTCGGTGCTGTTCGCGATCGTTTGTCCCACCGATTCCTCCACGTCGATAATCGGTGATGTGCCAGTGACTGTTACGGTTTCGGCCTGAGTGCTCGGCTTCATCTCCGCATCCACTGCCGCCGTAAAGTCGGCAGGTAGGTCCAGGCCCTCACGGTTCACGGTGGCGAAGCCAGTCAGCGTAAAAGTCACGACATAAGTACCCGGGCGCAAGTCGACGATCTTGTACTGCCCACCTCCATCGGTGACCGTGGACCGCGAATGTTCGATCAGGGCAGGGCTCGTCACAGTCACTGTCGCACCCGCGACAACCGCGCCGCTTGTGTCCTTAACGATTCCAGCGATGGAGCTTTGCGCCTTAGCGGAAGTCGTGCAAATCAGTAATCCGATAATCGCCATCAGGAAATAACCAGTCTGCCTTTTCATAACCACCCTTCCCCCGCTCTCGGTATTTCCAAGAGACTTGAACATCGGCACCAGACACCTAAAGCTGCCGCTGTGTGGTGCAAAGATGCGAAATCGTACGGGCAGACTAGGAATCGGTCCAACGAATAGTGTTAATCGTTGAATGCACGTAATTCATGGGTAGTAAGTGGCCAAGGTAATTTCTGACGCGGGTGGGTGGCGCACGGCGCGGGAGCAGGGATGGGATGTGGCGGACGAGCACTTCACGGTGGACGGGACGCTGCTGGAAGCCTGGGCCAAGCCTGGAAGAGCTTTCAACGGAAGGACAAGACGAATATTCCTCAATCCGCCGGAAATGCCCCGGGGAAATCCGAGGGGGGGGGGGGGGGGGGGGGGGGGGGGGGGGGGGGGGGGGGGGGAGAGAGAGAGAGAGAGAGAGAGAGAGAGAGAGAGAGAGAGAGAGAGAGAGAGAGAGAGAGAGAGAGAGAGAGAGAGAGAGAGAGAGAGAGAGAGAGAGAGAGAGAGAGAGAGAGAGAGAGAGAGAGGGGGGGGGAGGGGGGGGGGGGGGGGGGGGGGGGGGGGGGGGGGGGGGGGGGGGGGGGGGGGGGGGGGGGGGGGGGGGGGGGGGGGGGGGGGGGGGGGGGGGGGGGGGGGGGGGGGGGGGGGGGGGGGGGGGGGGGGGGGGGGGGGGGGGGCCCACGGGTTTCGATTTCGTCGGGGAGAAGCGCTCGAACCGAACGCACGAATCGAAAAGCGATCCCGAAGCCCAATTGGCAACGCAAGAGCAAAGGCAAGGAGGCCAAGTTGAAGCTACAGCGGGAATCTGCTGGTGGAAGAATCGCAACGGGTTGATCGTGTCGAAGCCTAGTGTGGGAGGCCTACGGGGACGGCCGAACGCGATGCGGGCGATGGACCATGCTGCAGCAGGTTCCGGGAACGGGGCGGCGTGACGGTTGGCGGAGACAAGGGATATTGATACGGCGGAAGGTTTGTTTACAGAAATGTACGCAATTTTATCAGTCACACCGCACGTGGCGCAAAATCTGAGACGAAAGAGGCGGCAGTGGATATCACGACTACCGAACGACGCGGCACGAGGATGCTATCGGACCACGCCGAACGCATCCAGGCTCTGGCGATTTCGCTTGGCGACTTTGAAGCTTGTTTCGCTAGAGCCGTCTGGGTTCTTCGTAGGTGCGCGATGGTCCTCTTCTTTTCGCCGTCGCCGCTGCCTTTTTGATATTTCTTCGAGCTGCAACTTGTTGCTTTGGGATCTTCATTAATTAAACATCACACTCGCTAAGCTGTAGCCTTCGCGGCGAGCTGGTTCGCCTTGCTGGTCGCAAGTTCTGTAAGCTTGGCATCGGCAGCTTTCTCTTCCTTCAGCGTTTCGTTCAAGAGGCTGGCAGCACTGTCGTAGCCAAGTGTTTTGGCCATTGAAGCGAGCGAGCCGTAGAGAGCGATCTCATAATGCTCCACGAAATTACCGTTCACGATGAGTGCCGCATCTCGGATCGCCGGGTCGTCAATGTGGGATACCGAATCCTTGGCCGCACTCGCCAACTTCTCGAAAATGTCATTCGCTTTTGTGTCTGGTTGGCTGCCTATTGCGGAGAACACCTGCTCGAGCCGCTGAACATGTTGTTGGGTTTCCCGGAGATGCTGCTGAAGCCCGGACGTAGTTCACTTGATCCAGCGTTACCGATCATTTCGGGCAAACCCTTATTGACCAGCTTGGTTTCGCAATCGTAGGCATAACGAAGTTCGATTTCGAATAGCTCTCGCAGCGTCTTTATTTTTCCGAACATTTTTGGATTCCTTTCTCAATGGGTTGTGGCTTCTGGCGAAGACCACGTTACCCATAGTGCAGCACGCTGTCGGAAGACGCAGTTGGTAGAATCCTGTATTCCGAATGCTTTTTAGATTCAGCTCGCTGGAGGCTCTCGAGAACTGCAATCAATTCGCACATTGCAAGGAAGCAGGTTCCGGCATGCCCTTCTAAGTGCTCCAACCACGATTTACCGCCGCGCATGGCGAGGACAAGTGCAAAGTGCGGAACTTCGGTTTTTCGGAATTTACATGAAATGCTTGATCGATTTATTGTTGCGCAAGCGGCAACTTGTCGGAAAGAACTCTACCAGACGCACGGGCTAGCCCAGCGACAAGCGAAGTCACTTAGCGCCTATGAGCCGTGTCTCCTTGAGTATTTGCCTTCTGGGATTACTCGCAACATCTGGATATTCTGCCTCGGTATCAGTCCCGAGCGGCAACTTCCGGGTTAACACCGCTTCGCAACAAAACGTTCCTCCAAAACAGGAACAGCTTCAAATGTTCGAAGGCACCGTCGTCTCGGTCAACGGACTTTTCTTCCTCCAAGTCGGCGGTAAAGGTGCTCTATATGGCCTCGACAATCAGGTGGTCGCCAAAAGCTTCGCGAACGAGAAAGTAGTTGTACAGGTGTTCTCGACGCGACGGGCACGATTCATATCAAAAATATGGAGGAACAGAAAGCCTGAATCCGCAGTCCATTTCACTAAGGAGCTGACGGCTATGAACATGGTCGACCTGTAGAAGTCTTGTTAAAGCAAAAGAGCAGTGAAGTGTGGTCGGTATCGCCGGAAGCTTCGGTCTACGATGCGATCGAATTAATGGCCAGCAAACAGATCGGAGCACTGTTGGTGTTGTCAGGCGAGCGGCTCGCCGGCATCGTTACCGAACGCGATTACGCGCGCAAGGTGATTCTCCGCGGTAAGTCTTCTCGAACAACCCAGGTCCGTGAAATTATGACCAGTGCGGTCATCACCGTCTCGACTGCGGATACGGTACAACATTGCATGCGTCTGATGACCGATCGTCGCGTGCGTTATCTGCCGGTCGTGGAGCGCGATAAGGTCGTAGGGATCATTTCCATCGGCGACTTGGTGAATTGGATCATCTCCGCCCAACAGGCCACGATCGAGCAGTTGCAAAATTACGTGACCGGCGCATACCCGGCATAGCTCGTCCGCGGGCTTGACTTGTTCGTTGGCTAAGGTAGTGGCTGCGGTTAGGCTCATAAAACCTTGCACATGCTCCATCGAAGCCATCCTAATCCGGTGGGCGAGTCTATAACTTCCGGTTTGCCCGTAAGTCGGGCACTGAGCTTTTAAAGGTACTTGTTGTCTTCAAAGCCTACATTTATTGACGCCTAGATTTCGGTGCACTTTAGCAGATAATCGAGGCTCCCGATGCGGAACCAGCGGTAGCCGTAGGGCTCAAGCAAAATGCGGTGCTTGCCGGATGCGTCGGGAGTGCTGTGATCGTTCGATAGGAGATTGACGAGCTGGCCATCCACTTTCGCGTCAGCCCGGAATTTGACTTCCATGGGAATGGGACTGAGATTGTGTACGAAGAGAACGGAATTGTTGCGTCAATCGTAGCGGAGCGCAAGCACCTCGGGCTTCCCTGTCCCCGAGGATCGAAAAATCGCCCCAACCGATCTCGGGAACCTCTTTCCTCATGCGGATCATGCGTTCGGTCCAGTCCATGAGGGAGTTGGGGTCGCGTTTCTGCGCGGCGACATTAACATGCTCGAAACCGTAAGGGAAGTTTGAAGTAGTAATCATGGTCGAAGTTTCGATCGGAGAGATGGTTGCGTCGGACTGAAGCCGACCGCTAGATTACGAGCGAGCCGTGGTCGTCGAAGCAGCGTTCAATGAAGGGCAAGGAAGACCACTCTTAAGAGTGGACGGAGAAGCGCCACAAAAAGGATTTGACAGAGCCGACATTGTTAGAGATGGACGGATTGCCGGCAAACTGTCATCTCTAACAATGTCGGCTCTGTCAAACGTTTTTCGAGCAGACTAATCCTTTCACTCCAAAGGAGTGTTTAGGTTTCGTGTTCGGTTGACCTCTTCATCGACGACCAAGGCTCGCGTGTAACCTAGCGGTCGGCTTCAGTCCGACCCATACATCTCTCCGATCAAAAGTTCGACCATGATTACTAGTTCAAACTCCCTTTGCAGGGAGCGGGATGCCCAATCAAATACACAGTGTTCTAGTTCACACCATGTCCGGTAACGAGCTTTCCCGCGTACGAACCGAACTCTCGAAACTGCTGATAATCCCATTCTCGTTCGCCACATCCAGTACAACCGAACCGCCAGCTTGCGTCCCATCGCTACTTTCGCAATGCTCTTTTGCCGACGCATGGCCAGGTGGATGTACCGACGCCTCCAGTCTGGATCCGAACGCACCGCCGCTTGTGCTGCCTCCACCAACAGGAACCGCAGCAAAGCGCTGCCTTGCTTGCTGATGTGTCCCAATCGTTGCCGGCCGGCACTGGAATCCTCAGCAGGAATCAGTCCCACGTAGCTGCCGATCTGCTTGCCGCATTGGAACCGCTCCGGAGTCCCGATGATCAGCACGAAGGCCAGTGCTGTGATGGAATCCCACACCAGGATGGGTCATCAGCCGCAGCACCTCGGGCCGTTTCTTCGCTTCCTGCTCAACGGCCGTGGTTAATTCCTCGATGGTCGGGTTCAATCGATCCAGCAATTCCAGTCAAGTCTTGCCGGCGTCGGCTGGCCCAGGGCGCTAACTGGAACTTCTCCAACTCGGCCCGCCCCTGCTCGCTCCACAGCCTCTTCTTCCAGCGCTTCCCTTCGTTCATGGCGATGGCCTGCAGCTGATTCATGATCCTGCGTCCGCATCTGAACCAGCCGATGCCGGTGCCATAGCAACTGCCGTAGATCCCGATTCTCCGGACTCGGTACCCAGATTTGAGGAAAGCGATTTTCCAGCAGCAGCTTCAGCAGCAGTAGAGCATCGGTGCGGTCGGTCTTCTGCTTCCTCACTCGCTGGGTCTTGATTTCCGCTGCGTTCCCAATCCATACCTCGAATCCCAGCTCTGCCAACAACCGCTCGAACCAACGGGAATAGCCGGTGGCCTCCATCCCCACCCGCACGCTGACTCCTCGTTGCTTCAGCTCCCTGTAAAACTTTTCTGCTTCTCCATCACTGTGGTTCAGTCGTCGTTCTCCAACACTCTCCTGTCTCCGTATCGGTAAACGCGATTTGCTGGACGCTCGGGTGATAATCTACGCCTATCATTAACATGTTCGGCTCCTTCCTCCCGAGCCTTGGTCGTCAAGCAACCAAGTTTACTCAGGTCGAGGGAGCCGACATTGTTATGAAATCAAGTGGAATTTGTTGGGAAAAAGCACTGATTTTTGCAGGAGGAATTCTATGCCGCCTCGGGCGATCCGTTCGCTGCGAGCGTGGAATTAAAACCTCTTCTATCGCACTTAACATAATTCGGCTACTTCACTCCTTGTAAACGAATTACAGTGAAAACCCTATCGACGGGGAAGCGAGCCGGAATAATAGTGGTGTGCGTGAGGCATCGGAGGGTTTATGCGACGATTGTTACTGGGCGGTTTTGCTGTTTTAGCGGTTGCGTTGGCACTGTCGATGTCTGCTATGCCTGCTGCGGCGGACTCGATTGATTTCAACTTCCAAAACGGTACCCTAAGCTATACACCAACCGGCGTCGTGACTGGAATGGTCACAGCGACGACGCTCGGTTCCGGCCCCGAGCTTCAGGTTGCGAGGAATGGCGGGACGAATCTCGGACCTTTTGACATCCTCGGATCGCTGACCTTCATGACCGGTGCATTTGTTAGTGGTGACGGGTCAGCGGGAACGCCCTATGACTGGGCTTCAGGCGGCAGCATTTCCGTGACAGCCGGCTCTACGGCGGTAGTGGACGGCTCGTCGGTAGCCGGAGACACGCTCTTCACGGGCACATTCACCGGTTCCCAGACAGCGGTGATCAACGGAACAAATGCCACTTTCACTTCTGACTTTGTCGGTGGCACAGTGAACTCAGCTCTAGCCGCAGCACTCGGCTTCCCAGCAGGTTCTACATCCGTCAGCGGCGTGATGACCGAAAACTTCGTCATTACGAGCGCTCCAGGGACACCGATCACTGCCAGCCTTTCGAGTGGAGATCTCACTGTAACTCCCACACCTACTCCCACACCTGAACCCGGAGCGTTCACTCTCCTCGCTTTCGGACTTCTGGCGATGGGCGGTATGGCTCGGCGCAAGCCGCTCAACGGATAGATCCTCCTTAACCCCGTTGAATGAAAAGGGCCCCCCTCGTGGGGCCTTTTTCATTTCGGCAGCAGCTTTGAATTGGGCAGCCGAGAATCCAGCTAAGGTGCGGTGCCGCACAGTACGCCTATATATACCCATCTCCATGTATTAAGAAGTTCTTCTCCCCACGATACCGTTATGTCGGGGAACCTACACACCGTGTTCAACCGTGTCTTGATAGCGGATGATAACCAGTACGTTAGGAACCTCGTCCACTGGTATCTGGAGCAGGAATGCGGAGTTCAAGTATGCGCTGAGACTGCGAACGGCCTCGACACCGTTAACGCCGCATTGTCACAAAGGCCCGATTTGCTTATCCTTGACATGCGCATGCCCGGTCTCAACGGCATCGAAGTTTCTTCAATTCTGAGGCGGAGCCTCCCGCACTCCAAGGTGATTCTGTTTACGTTGTATCGGGAGTACGTAGGAAATACGGTCGCCTTAGCGGCGGGCGTAAGTAGGATCGTTCCCAAACTGGACGGATTGTCATCCCTAAAGCAGGCGATGGAGTCGTTGTCAAACGAAGATAACAGGCCAAGTCATTAGGGAAGTCGGGAGTCTGCGTGAGAAGTGGGTGGCGGCATAGACGCATTCCTGTAGGCGGATCAGGCGTCGATCAGCTTATTACGAACTGCGTAGCGCACGAGATCAGCGACGCTATGAACTTCAAGTTTCCGCATGAGGTTTGCTCGGTGGGTTTCTGCGGTTTTGACGCTGATACCTAT
Source organism: uncultured Acidobacteriota bacterium (assembly GCA_963759395.1). Taxonomy (GTDB): domain Bacteria; phylum Acidobacteriota; class Terriglobia; order Terriglobales; family Acidobacteriaceae; genus CAVWZH01. The sequence goes on from CAVWZH010000029.1 coordinate 61,702, forward strand.
GGCAGTCGCCACTTCTTTGGAGCTATTGCCTTCACAAAGTAACTTGACGACTTGGGTCTCCCTTGAAGTGAGCTGCTCTTTGTTGTTGACTGTTACAGACCGAATCGGGTCCATCAGCAGATGAGTCGCTGATGCCGTAAAGAACGGTCGTTTTATTTCCAGCGTTTCGATCGCCCGAGCTAAGTCGCGAGTCGATTCTCAGTTACGGGCGGGAAAACTTAAGCACATCTCCTTTCGCCTACAGAACTCTCCCCCTTCATTTTCCAGAGTTCATCTGATTTTCACTCCCGCTAGCTTCTGCCAAAGTCGCACCATGCCATCGACCGCATTACAGCAGACCGCACTGGAAGCCGTAGAAGTCAGCCTCGAACCACAGGAGAGCCCGGCTCACTCCCTCGCACTCGATCCCGATGCAGCCTTTGCGCATCTGCAGTCATTGATCGACCAAATGTCCGCGCAAGGTGTCCCTGCGATTCGCTGCAGCCCGCGCCTGCTCCGCACCCTGCGTCAGGCTCACAACTCTCGCCAGCCGCAAGAGCAGTCTACAAAGTCCCGTGCCGCCAGCTCTTCCTGGTTTGCGAGCTTTTATACGTTTTACCGACTTCTCGGGAGTTGCACCTAGTTCCGATGCTGTACTGGGGCCGGCGCTGTGGAACGGTCTGCGGCACTTGTTGTGATTCCTTATGCCTGCGATGTCGAGTGCCGAGTTCGCGCTGCTGCGAAGTGCGCCCGATACTAAGGTGAATTGCTGAGTAGTTTATTCGCGAGTGTATCAAATTGTTCCATGCACGTTAATCACATCGCAGTCAAGGTTCGTCCTCCCGATTCTACCGTGTTGACCTGATTTGATCTGAGTCTATTCAGGGTCATATTCGGCCACAAGTCGACCCGCTTCCGGAGAATAATGGACATGAAGAAAATGATATTTTGCCTCGCGGCACTGCTAGCGTCTGTACCGCTGTACTCGCAGCAATCTGCTACGTCTGCGCAAGCGAATCAGCCTACCTATCGGGTCACGATGGTTCCGAGGACAATTCTCGCGATCAATTATCAGAATCGCACCAAGACCGAAATCGGATTCCAGGGTTCTCCGCTCCTCCCTCTCGCAAAAGGAGAAGGAGACGTCGAGAGTAAGAATGGCCGCATAGCCGTTGATGCGAAATTCGATAATCTCGAGCCGCCGCAGAAATTTGGCGCGGAGTATCTCACTTACGTGCTTTGGGCAATTACGCCTGAAGGCAAAGCGAACAACCTCGGAGAGCTTCTCCTCGATGGCAAGAAGAGCAAACTGCAAGCGACCACCACTCTTCAGACGTTCGGACTGATCGTCACCGCCGAACCGTACTACGCCGTATCCGATCCAAGCGATGCCGTGGTGCTTGAGAATGTGGTCGTTGCCGGCACCTCGGGCACGCTTCAACAGGTGAACGTCAATTACATGCTGTTCAAGCGCGGCATCTACAGCTACAACGTGGAAGCGGCGACGCAGTCCTATTCAAAATCGAAAGTTCCACTCGAAGTCGAGGAAGCCCGAAACGCGGTGGAAATTGCCAAAAATTCAGGCGCTCAGCAGTATGCCCCGGACGTATTGAGCAAAGCAGAGCAATCTTTGACTAGCGCCGAAGCCATGCTGAAAAAGGGCGACAAACGGGTAATCGTGCAGAACTCCCGCGATGCGGTGCAGAATGCGGCCGCAGCGGTTCAGATGACGATGCAGCGCAAGGACGAAGAGCAGCAGGCGCAGGAACGAGCCGCCGCCGCTCAGCGAACCGCCGATGCTCAGGCTCAAGCGCAGGAAGCTGCCGCACGGGAACAACAGGAGGCCAATGGCCCGCCAGCAGGCAGAGTTGCAGCAGAAGCAAGCGGAGCTACAAGTCGCAGGCAGACGCGCAGGCTCGGCCCAGGCGGAATTACAAGCACAGCAAGAGGCTCAAGCTCGCGCTGCTGCGGAAGCAAAATCTCAAGCAGGACGCGCAGGCTGCCGCAGCAGCACAGCAAGCCGCCTCTCAAGCTCAACAGGCTGCCGCGCAAGCCGAACTCGAAAAGCAACAGCTCCGGGCGGCACTTCTTGCAGCAGTTCAATCGAATCCTGCCGACTACCGACACTCCGCGCGGCCTGAAAGCAAACCTCGCGGACGTGCTCTTCGCGACGGGTAAAGTTTGAACTTCAGCCGACTGCGCGCGAGGCTTGGCCAAATTTTCGGGCATCGTCATTGCCCATCCCGGTCTCAAGATGCAAGTCGAGGGATATACGGACATCACCGGCAGCGACACTTTCAATCAGACTCTTTCGGAGAATCGAGCCAACTCCGTTCGCGCATATCTGATTGCCCAGGGGATCGATCCAACTTCTGTGACCGCGGTTGGCTATGGAAAATCCAATCCCGTCGCAAGCAACGATACTGCCACTGGCCGGCAACAAAATCGCCGCGTGGAAATCATCATTTCGGGCGAGATCATCGGAACGCAGATCGGCTCAGCGACACCTGCGCAACCATAAGTTTATCCGTGGGACCATAAACCATGCGGGCCGGCCTTGTGCCTATCGTACGAGTGAAGTAACGGTTCAAATGGACGGTTGCCCGACTTACCGTTCCAGTGAAATTGTGGGGGAAACGCTAAATCGCTGCGCAAAGGTTTGCATAGTTGCAGAAGTAAGCTAAGCATTTCTAAAATTGTGCACTGTTAGCTCCTTGCGAATCTGTCGCCGAGTATGGTCACTGAACTGCCATTACGAAAATGGGGTTCATTTTTTGATCCATAGAGAGCAACGCAAATCGCTGCGCTTCTTAATACGACTACCCGTCATTGTCCGCTGGACGGATGAAAACCTCCGAAGTGAAGCGAAGACGGAAACGCAGAATGTGAATTCTTGTGGGCTTCGCTTTGATTTGCCCACTGGAC
>CAVWZH010000030.1:0-61260 GCA_963759395.1 uncultured Acidobacteriota bacterium
CTGAGCGGTGTTGCAAAATTCAGCAAGCCATCCGAGGCTCCCTCGCCGAGTGGGGTCACTTGCGAGAATTCTATTGCTCAGAAGGGCAGAGAAGGCAAGAATCGCGCCTTTTCGTTGCGAACCTGGGGAGGGTCGGTTAGGATCATGGACGATTTTCGCAAGCCGATCCTTCCTGAGGGAATCACCATGCTGAATGGCAGCGTTGCCCCCGTTCTCATCGTTCTGATCATGATGTCTTCGCACACCGTTCGAAAAAGATCCGGAACGCTGGATGACGATGCAACACGTCAACATTCACCATGGAACAACTCACACTCTGGACAACCCGACACTGCCAGTCCTGGTACAAACCTTTGAGATGGTCTTTCAGCAGTATCATCGTCATCCCGAATCCAAGAGCTTCGCACCAGATGGGAATCCTAGCACGGCAGAAAGCGCGGGCCTGCTTATGCGATATCCGGTGACGGTTACCGGCTTTCACTTGATTGGCAAAGAGACCGAACGAGGGTGGGAACAGAACGACGACATCAGTACGATCATGCCGTCGCTTGTGCGGTATCAGAAAAGCAGCGTGGCTGACGAACGGGTAAGACAACAGCTACTGCAGATTCCCTTGGCAATTTCGGAGCACGAGACGGGTTTAAGTCGGCATACCATTTTGCGAGCACGGCGGGGTGAGCGGGTACAGCCAAGATCGCTGCAACGCCTCCGAATCTCGGTCCGCAAGGTTCCGGTTCAGAAACTATCAATGGGTGGCCTTCGTGGCCTCGGCTTGTCACGACCTTAGTTCACTGTAAAGCTAGTCTTGCTAGTGGCGGTGCCTCCCTTGGTGGTGACCTCAATCCTCCCGGTTACCGCGCCCGTGGGCACATCGGCCGTGACTTCTGTATCGTTAATCACCGTGAAGCCGGAGGATTTCCCGTCGAATGTTACCTTCGTTGTCTGTTTCAGGCTCATGCCCTTGATGGTGACCGACGTTCCCACCGGACCGCTGGGCGGATCGAATGAGGTGATCGTCGGCGCGACGTCGAAGGTCTGCGAACTGGTCAGCTTGGTTGAGCCCGTGCTGACAGTCACGGGGCCGGTGAGCGCACCAGACGGCACTGTAGCTGTGATGTACGTGGTGCCAGTGCGGGTCACGGTCGTTGCTCTTGTACCGCCGAATTTGACCACCGAAGAACTGCTGAAGCCCTGCCCGAGGATGTCAATCTTCGTACCCTCTTTGCCGGATGCGGGCCGTATTGCCACGAACGGCTTAAGCCCAACAGACAGGCTGTAGACTGTCCCACAGCCGTAGGAACAGTTGCCGCTCGTCCCCCCAGCAGTTGTCGTCCCGTAAATAGACCCATTGGTGGCTTGGACCAGCCCACCTTGAGCGGTGGCACCGTCCGTACCGTCAAAGCTGTGTAGCGTCTTGAAGTTGCCGTTCGAGGTGATTTTGAAGACCGTGCCAAAGTTGCTGGCTCCACCATTGACGGTCGTCCCGTAGAAGTTCTCGTCTGTTGCTTGAATCAGCCCCGCCCATGGATTGGCACCGTCCGTGCCCTCAAAACTGTGTAGCGTCGTGAGCTTGCCGCTCGGCGTAATTTTGAAGACCGTGCCGAAGCCGGTGTGCCCACCACTTGTTGTCCCATAAAAGTTCCCGTCGCTGCCTTGAATCAGCCCCGCCTCTGGAACGCCACCGTCCGTGCCGTCAAAGCTGTGTAGGATCGTGAGCTTGCCGCTCGGCGTAATTTCGAAGACTGTGCCGAAGCCGTTGGTCCCACCACCACTTGTTGTCCCGTAAAAGTTCCCATTGGTTCCCCGCACCAGGCTTGCCACAGGGTAGTTACCGTCAGTACCGTCTACGATAAACGTGTGTAGGGTCGTCAGCTTGCCTGCTGAGGTCACTCTGAAGACCGTACCGCATGTACATGGGTTGCCTCCACCATAAGACGTTGTTCCATAGAAAGTTCCGCCGGTGCCTTCGACCAGTCCACCTATTGGGTTGCCGCCGTCAGTCGAGTTTCCGAAGCTGTACAGTGTGGTCAGCCTGCCTGCTGGGGTAATCCTGATAACCGTGCCGTAGCCGCTCGCTCCGCCCGAGGCAGTTACCCCGTAGAAGTTCCCGTCGGTTCCTTGCACCAGCCCTCCTTCGGGATCTCCGCCGTCAATGCCGTTATCGAAGTCATGCAGGGTGGTGATCGTGCCCGATAAAGTAACTTTGAAGAGCGTGCCACAGCTGCTACCGGCGCAATTCTGGATGCCCCCGCCAAAAGCTGTTGTCCCGTAGAGGTTCCCATCGGTACCTTGGACGAGAGACCCGAAGTAGGGGGCAGCGCCGTTGCCGCCGTCAAAATTCGCCCGAGTCTTGAAGGTCGTTGCCGACGAAGTGATCACGGTAGCGACACAAAGCAAGAAAACAGAACAGGCACAGTTCCAGCCGCGAAATCCGGTCACATCCATCTCCTTTGAACAGAGTTGCAATGGGCAACTTGTCGTTCTCCGTCTTCGGAACTCCTACCTCCTTGGAGAGACGAGGTTCGCCCGGGACGTTAGCAAGTGATTCCAGTCGGTGTCATCCCCCAACTGGGTGAAGCGGGCACAATTATTTGTTGACCTGCCATTCCGATAAAGCGGACAATGCTCATGTTTCTCGATTCGAGACCCTCCGTTTAGCGTTCGGCCCATTTCCCCTGAGCTGGACGCCAGTTACAACTCGGCAAGCCTAGGAAGAGACGGTTCGTCTCAACGGCCCATGCATAATCTTGATGTTCCAGGACCACTCGTGGTGGTCCAGATCTGGGAGGCTCGGCTATGTTGCCCAGTGAGCAAGTGCTCACAGACTTGATAGGCAGTATGTACGATGCTGCGGTCGAACCAGCCCTCTGGAAGCCTTTCCTTGAGCAGATTGCGAGAACCGCTCGGGCGGATGCATCTGGCTTGGTCATGCATGATGACAAGCAAGATGCGCACGCCATCGCTGCTTCTTGGGAGGTTGACCCGGAGATGCTACGCCAGTATCGCGAGTACTATGGGCCTCTCGACCTCTGGACCGAGCGTGGGAAGGGAAAACCTGCTGGATATGTATGCGCTTCGCAAGAGCTATGCGCCGTCGAAGAGCTAAAAAGGACTGAGGTCTACAACGATCTTATGGTGCGGTTCAACATTGAGCACGGCATGTTTGGTCTTGTTCAAAGGGACGGCTACGGTTGGTCCACTCTGAGTCTATACCGGTCCGTGTCGTCGGGAGAATTCGGGGCGTCGGATCTCGATATTCTTTACTTTCTCATTCCGCACATGCAACGCGCCTTCCGGTTGCATTTCCAATTCTCCGAATTGAGGGCACGCAGCGAAGGAATCGAGAAGGCGCTGAATATGCTGACAACCGGTGTGATTTTTCTGGGAGCGAAAGGCGAAGTTCTTCTGATGAATAGCGCAGCCGAACAAATCCTGAACAGCAGAGACGGATTGTTGCTGGCGCACGGGAAATTGGGTGCGGCAGTTTACGGAGAATCAACACGAATTCAGGCGATGATCGGCGCTGCCGTGAAAACTGGGAGCGGGTCAGGGCTGAGCGCGGGTGGTACGATTCTGATTTCAAGGAGGAAAGGACGACCGATCTCGGTAACCGTTGCCCCGCTGCACGAATTCAGCGCGAGTTTTTCACACCAACCTGTGGCAGTGCTGTTCATTTCTGACCCCGACCGGAATCCGGAGCTTCCTGTCGATTTGCTGCAACGCTGCTACGGGTTGACCCCAGCCGAGGCAAGACTGGCGTTGGTTTTGTTGGAGGGACATTCGTTGAAAGCTGCTGCCGACTCCTGCGGTGTCACACACAACACAGCCAAGTCACAATTGAAGAGCGTTTTCTTGAAAACCGAGGTGCAGCGCCAAGGCGAGTTGATCCGCTTATTGTTGAACACGGCTGGCGTTTCGTATGCGTCCCGAGCTCGGACAATCTAACTACTCTCCCACGCTTCAAGGGCGACCCTAAAGGTTTTGATCTCGCTGGTATTGCTCTTACCGGTGGAGACACCGACGCTTTCTTTCCGGACTGGAACCTTGCGGACTGCGATTCTGAGGCGTTGCAGACATCTTGGATGTACCCGCTCACCTCGGCGCGCTCGTAGGATGGTATGTCGGCTTAAACCGGTTTCTTCCTCAAGAAATGCCAGTGGAATCTGCCGCACCCCCCTCGCAGATACTCGTGCCCGCTTCACCCAGTTGGGGGATGACGCACTGGGCACGGATCGCTAAGCTTTTCACTGCGTCCCTTCAGCCGTAATCGGAAAGCCCGCAGCCTGCGCCTTCCACACCGCGAGCGTAGGCGCGATGCAGTAAAGCAAGTTGGAGCCCCAGTGCATGACAACGAGCTCAGGATCAGGCCGGAATTCAGCGCTCCGGTAGCGCAACAATTCCGTTTTCCCTTTTGTTCTTGTGGTGCAACTGTCCTGACGATTGAGAAGACGGCGACCTGTGTCAAGTGTGGCGATACCCTAATTCGTGAAGGAATGCAGGTCAGGGTTGGGCCAACTCGGCCAGACGGCAAGCAGCACCCACATGCGGGTAAGACTGGCAGGATTACAAAATTTGTGAACATCTACTCGGATCCGTATTGGCTCGGGCTACCGAGTGCAATGATAAAGCTTGACTGGGGAATCGAGCCTCAAGGATTCATCTGGGTCTCCCTCGTATGCTTGGAAGTACCTGCCTGAAAACGCCCCCCCGAAAAAGACTCGCTTCGGTGTCCCTTCCCGCTCCCCAGGGTGTAGCAGTTTTCCCGTCGCCAGGATTGGGGTGCATATTCCATCCCGTCATGTTCTCACCCCCGCCCTGCGTTGACCCTCCGCTCGCCGTCAGACTAGACTCGTCTTTCGGAGATTCCCCATGCTCCCCATGAACATGATTCCCATGAAAATGAAGATGCAGCTATTTGCCTCTCTACTCGTTGCCGCGCTGTTCGGCCCACTGTCGACCCTGGCCGCCCTCGCTGATGACATGCAGCATCACGAAGACCTGACCCCGCAGCAGGTAGGGTCGGTGCATTTTCCGGTTTCGTGCGCGGCGAGCGAGCAGAAGCCCTTCGAGCGCGGGGTGGCGCTGCTGCATTCCTTTTGGTACGAAGAGGCTGAGAAAGAATTTGAGCAGATCGGCAAGGACGATCCGGGCTGCGCTATGGCACATTGGGGAATGGCGATGAGCCTGTGGCACCAGCTCTGGAACCAGCCCAGCGCAGATTACCTGCAACGCGGCGCGCAAGAAGTAAAGAAGGCTCAGGCACTGCATGCCAAAACGCGGCGTGAGCGCGACTACATCGCAGCCTTGGGCACTTTCTATTTCAAAACATCCAAGCGCAATCATCAGGCACGCGCTGAAGCCTACTCGCAAGCCATGCAGCAGATGTACGAACGCTATCCTGACGATCGCGAAGCCGCGGCATTCTACGCGCTCTCGCTCCTCGCCGCCGAGCCCGACGGCGATACGACTTTCGTCAGTCGCAAGAAGGCAGCGGCAGTTTTAGAAAAGCTATTCGCAGAGGATCCCAATCATCCCGGCGTGGCTCACTATTTGATTCACAGCTATGACAAGCCGCAACTCGCGCAGCTCGGATTGCCGGCCGCTCGGCGCTACGCACAGATCGCTCCTGCCGCGCCGCACGCACTGCACATGCCGTCGCACATCTTCGCGCGCCTCGGCCTCTGGCAGGATGATATCGATTCCAACCTTGCCTCCGTTGCTGCCACACGCAAGACTGCAGCTATGCACATGGGCGGCGAGTCGCACCAGTTTCATGCCATGGATTTCCTCGTCTATGCCTATTTACAGAGCGGGCGCGAAGCCGATGCCATGAAAATCATCGAAGAAGTGAACTCTATGCCGGCGATGCCGGACGCTGCCGATTTGGGGATGGATATGCACGCCTACGCCATGGCCAAGTTTCCTGCAACGTATGACTTGGAACTCCATCACTGGACGGATGCAGCGGGGTTGACGCCGCCGCCCGGAGCAGATGAAGGGAATAAGTCTATAACCTATTGGGCGCGTGCCATCGGCGCAGCGCGAAGTGGTGATCTGGCGGCCGCGCACAAAGATGTAGCCGAGCTTGAGGCAATCGAAAAGAGTCTGCTCGAGAAGAACAAGAAATATTTCGCCGAAACGGTGGCCGATGGACGCCACGAGGCGGAAGCGTGGCTGGCCCACGCGGAAGGTAAGAATGACGACGCGATCAAGACTCTAACCACGATTGCCGAGAAGGAGGAAGCTACCGGCGATGAGCCGGGAGGAAGTCCTGCGCGTGAGATGCTCGCCGATTTGCTCCTTGAAATGAACCGCCCGGAGCAAGCTCTAGCGGAGTACCAGGCCGATTTGAAATTCAATCCCAATCGCTTCAATGGACTCTACGGCGCAGCTCGCGCCGCGGAAATGGCGGGCGAGAACGGAAAAGCGGATACGTACTATGCGCAGTTGGTGAAGTCGTGCGCAGGATCGAATTCGAGCCGCCCGGAACTGAGCCGGGCGAAAGAGTTGCTGGCGAAGAGTCAGGTTACAGCGAAAGAATAAGTCGTCACGCGGGTTTCAGAATCATCTTGATTAGCAGAGCGGACAGAATGGCCAGCGATCCTGCCAGCGCGTTGTATTCGCGGTGTTGGCGATAAAGTTCCCCGGAAAAACTACCTGAGGTTTTCTCGAAGGGCGTCAGTCGCGGGAACAGGCGCGGTACTTGCCTCGCGTATTCGGTGTACTGCGGAAATTTCTCTTGCAGGAATTCTTCTTCGCCGCGGATCACCGGCCAGTAAATTGCGAAAAAGATCAGAACGATTCCTACCGCGATCCACCAACTCCGCGCGGCCAGCCCAAAACCCACAGCCAGAATCAGTGAGCCCAGATAGAGCGGGTTGCGCGTGTAGGCATACGGTCCACTGGTGGCGAGCTGCTGGTTTTTTTGCACGTGGCCCGAGGCCAAAGCGCGGACGACGAGCCCCGGGATGACCAGAGCGCCCCCTGCAACCAGCGAAGTCATGGTTGGCCTAGCAAGCCACAGATAGATGACGGTAAATGCGAAGCCCAGCGGGACGCGGATGCGGCGCGCAATCGACGACCATCTAGGCACGAGGCGACCTCATAAGCTGGCGGACGGCGTCTACGACTTGCTCGACCGTAATTTCGAACAGACCTTCATCCGGTTGCGTCCGGCGCTTGTGTGAGGTGGTGCTGGCAGGACTGCGCAGCACGATGGCACGAGTTCCAAATGGCCCGTTGCGGGCGGGATTTGTCGGGCCGAAAATCGCGACCACCGGCACCCCAAGCGCGGCCGCCAGGTGCATGGGGCCAGTATCGCCACCAACGAAGATGCGTGCCCGCCGGGTAATGGCGATTAATTGTGTCAAGGAGCTTCCAACCGTCTCTGCCGCGCCGCAGCTCTCTCGTTCCACTTGTCGAGCTAACTCTTCCTCGCCCGGGCCAAAGTTGATCAGCGACCGCAGGCCGTCCCTGGCGAGTTCCCTCGCGACCTGGCCGTAGCGTTCGGCGGGCCATTGCTTGGCTCCCCATCCGGCGCCGGGATTGAGCAGCGCAAAATCTTGAATGCCACGCTCGGCGAGTTGATGTTCACATTCTTCTTCTATCGCTTCGTCGCGAGGCAATTCCACCTGCGGCACGGGCACATACCTTCGCGTCACGGCTTGGGCAATCGAAAGATTCTGTTCCACTACGTGAGTCCCGCGCGTAATCACCTGATGCGTGTACCACATACTGGCGATATTCTCGCGGGGCTGGGCCGCGCCAAATATGGCCCGCGCCTGCGACAAGCTCGCCAAAATGGCTGACTTTACAGCGCCCTGAAGATCAACTGCTATCTCGTATCTTGCGGCCCGCAACTCGCTCAAGCCGGCCGCGATCTGTTCCCAAGTCTGATACGACCAGAAATCCGTGCGCCATCGTTTGGTGTTGACGGTGTGGATGCGATCGACCAGCGGCCGCTGAGGAGAGCGCGGACCGCTGCGCGGCGTGGGCAGGGTGCATAGCAATTCGGCCCAGCGTTCTTCGATCAACCACCCTAAAACCGCCTGGGGAAATGCCAGTCGTAGAGCGTTCGCGGCAGGCAGGCTGTGAAGAATGTCACCCATGGCGCCGAGGCGCACGATCAACAGCCGTTTGATTTCCGGTATCTCTGTGCTCTGCGGAGCAAGTGCGACGGGCTCTTGCATGTTCACGAATGCCGCTGCCCAAGCTTCGAACGAATAATGTGGCTGCTCGAATGGTCTTTGGGATCGCCTACAATCACCACGCGGCCACCGTTTCGCAGAACTTCTTCGCGCTCGGGAACAGAGTCAACAGTGTAGTCGGTGCCTTTGGCGTGAATGTCAGGGCGGATCTCGCGGATCAACGCCTCGACATTCGCTTCGGCAAAAATCACAACGGCATCCACATCGGCGAGCGCAGCAAGTATCTCAGCGCGTTCCCCGGCAGGCGTAACAGGACGGCCCTCGCCTTTCAAGGCGCGCACCGATTCGTCCGAGTTCACGGCCACGATAAGCCGTCCGCCCAGGGCCTTGGCCGCGTGCAAGTAGCGAACGTGCCCTACATGCAGCACGTCGAAGGCCCCGTTAGTGAGGATGACGGAATCACCAGCGCACCGCCAGTCAGCGACGCGGTTGCGGAGTTCGTTTCGACTGAGGATCTTTTCTGGAATAGTCGTTCCTGTGTTGCGTCTTCTTCAACCTGAGAGGGCGGTTTACGCCGCGCGCCCCAGATCAGTGCGGCCTCGTCACGGGAGGCGACAAGTCAAGAGCATGCAACAATTCCCTCTGAGAAACCGTGGCTGTGCCGCGTTTCATGACCACGATGCCGCCGGCATAGTTGGCCAGATGGGCTGCTTCTTCGGTGCTCGCGCCAGCTGCCAACGACGCCGTGAATGTGGCAATCACAGTGTCGCCGGCGCCGGTCACATCAGCGATCTGGTCGGAGCCAACGATAGGAATGTCGACCGGCTTGTGGCGCCGGCTAAACGCGACCATGCCGTCGCGCCCGCGAGTCACCACCAGCGACTGCAACTTCATGCGAGCCATGATCTGCTCGGCCGCGGAACACAAGCCTGGCCAGTCCTGGCCGATGCGCAGGCCGAGCGCTTCTTCCACTTCAGGTTCGTTTGGTGTCGCCGCGGTGACGCCGGAATATTCCAGTATGCGATAGCGGGAATCAAGCACCACGGGCACGCCGTTCAAGGCGCCCTTTTCGCGAAGCGACTTCAGGATGGCCGGCGTGGCTGCGCCATAACCATAGTCAGAAACCAGCAGCGCATCGGAAGCTCGGGCGTATTCACGTGCCGCGAGCACCAACTCGCGCTCGAGATGGGGGCTGGGATCGCTTTCCGGTTCCCGATCAACGCGCAACACCTGTTGCCGGGAGTTATGAGTCATGCCGGCGAGAAAACGCGTCTTGGTGACGGTAACCCGGGATTTGTCTTTGAGAATGCCGCTAACCGGCACGTGCTTGTGACGGAAGGCTTTGAGCAGAAGACGGCCGGGTTCGTCGTCTCCGACGAAGCCGACGGGAAGAACGGTGACCCCGAGGTCAGCCAGATTCTGGATCGCATTCGCGCCACCACCGGGTGAGATGCTGCGCTCGCGATGTTTCAAGATCAATACTGGCGCTTCCCGAGAGACCCGCGAGATTTCGCCGAATATGAACTCGTCGGCCACGAGATCGCCGACTACGGTGATCGTTACTTTGGGAAACGACTCGACGATTTTCTTCAGCTTGTCGGTTTCTTTGAAATGTTTGCTCATCTTTAATTCGGCGATGACAGTTCTTCGGCCCGGCCGCTCGATTTTCTCACGCTTTGCATCTTCGTTCCTCAATCCTGCCTAGCATCGTATCAAGGCAAGCATCGGCATTGGCCAACTCCATGGTCACCGGAACCACGGACAAAGGCGCCAGGGCCGAAAAATAGCCACCCAGGTTGATGGCGTCTTTTTCTGTGGTCACGAATCCGCTGGCGCCGCTTCGCTGACAAAGGTCGAGCAAGTCCTGAATATCGCGCCCAGTGTAGCCGTGATGATCGCGGTAGAACGCTTCCGCGACCGGCTCAATGCCAGCAGCTCGCAACTGCAACAGGAAGTTCTGCGGGCGGGCAATGCCGCAGAAAACCACCGGCTTCTCCGGAACATTGGTGGGAGCGATACCGCGGCGCGCCCGCCACACCAGCTTTCCGTCCACCGGGAAAGAATCCTGCGAAGCGCCACTGACCAGTACGATTGCATCGGCCCGGCGCAAGGCCGTCAATGGCTCGCGCAACCGTCCGGCAGGAAGCAAACCGTCGCGGGCGTCGTCGGGCGTTGCCAAAACGATATCAAAGTCACGGGCCAGAGAGCGATGTTGAAAGCCGTCATCCAGAAGGTGGAGCTGAGGCCCGAATCTCTGCTCGGCAAATTCACCCGCACGCCCACGATCTTCGCCGACCACTACGGCCACGTCGAGACGGCGGGCCAAGAGAAGCGGCTCGTCCCCGAAATCGTCGGGTGCACCCGCTTGATCGACCAACAAAACACCGGGCGTCTTCCGGCCGTAGCCGCGGGTGAGAATATCAAACTTCACACCGCGAGCACGCAGCAAACTGCCAAGCAACAGGACAAAAGGCGTTTTTCCAGAGCCTCCGACCGAGAGGTTGCCGATGCTGACGACCGGTCCTTGAAGCCGAGCGGTCGGCAACAAGCCGCGATCATACAGCGCATTCCGGGTCCGAACGCCGAATCCGAAGATAGAGCTGAGTGGGTTCATCGGCTGCGGGTCGGCACTGCGGGAGGGTCGATCGAAGATCCGCCTACACCAGCCGGAACAAGGAGTCTCTCTAAAGCTTCCAGGTTCCGTTGCGTCGCGCCCATTTGTGACCTCCATGTTTCCGCCGCCCGTCGGCCCAACTCCTGGCGCTCAGCTTCGTTGGACAGCAGTTCCATCAAGACCAGTGGATACTCGGCGGGCCCAGTGATGCGCACCGCGTCGTGGCTTTGAAACAGTTCGACAATATCGCGGAAGTTTTCGGTGTGGTTGCCGGTGATGATGGCCACGCCATGTTGGGCCGGCTCAATAATATTGTGACCTCCACGAGGCACGAGACTTCCGCCGACGAACGCCACGTCGGCCAGCGAGTAGAGCGAAGCCAGTTCGCCAATGGTATCGAGCAGCAACACTCCCCCGGCGATCGCCTCACCGCTCCACAGCGAACGCTTCCAGAAGCGGATTCCCAATTGCTCGAGCAATTGCGCGACCGCCGCGAAGCGCTCCGGATGGCGCGGCGCGAGCACCATGACGGCGCGAGGGTGGCTGGCCAAAACGTTAACGAACGCCTGTATCAGAACTGGTTCTTCGCCATCGGCTGTGCTGCCGCAAACCACGATAGGTCCTGCACCTGATTGTTGAAATGCAGACCGCAGGCTGGCCACTACCGGCGGAAGGGCCGGGGCGGCGACATCAAACTTCAGGTTTCCGCTGACTTGAACTCGCTCGGGTGCGGCGCCGATATCTTCGAGGCGCAGGGCATCGGCGTCGGTCTGGGCGAGGAACAGGTCGATATTCCTCAAAACAGGGGCCAGCCAACGGCGTAAGCGGCGATATCCCGGCCAGGAGCGGTCAGAGATGCGCGCATTTACCACGGCAACGCGCGCGCCGCTGGACTCTGCGAGCCGCAGAAAATTGGGCCAAAATTCGGTCTCGGCCAGGATTATTAATTCCGGCCTGAGGGCGCGCAAGTAGGGCCGAACGGCAAAAGCAAAATCCAGAGGGAAGTAGAAGGCGTCGTCGCCAAAGCGCTTGCGGGCAAGCTTCTGACCGGTGGAGGTGGTGGTGGAGACCACGATTCGATACTCGGTAAACCGGCGCCGAAGCTGCTCTACCAACCCGCTGACCGCCAGCACTTCCCCGAGCGAGACAGCATGAACCCAGATGGTAGGCCGGGAATTTTCTGTCAATCGCGCCGGGACTCTGCCCAGCCGTTCGCGCAACCCTTCGTGGTACTTGCCATGCCGGAGCATCTGAAGCAGCCAGTAAGGCAGGCTGACCAACAGTCCGGCGGCCAGGAGCACGCTATAAAGCAGGTACATGGGGGAGAGAACATTCTAACTGTTTGCGCGCTGGTTCAGGCACCCGGCGGGAGGGCCGGAAGCATCCTAGAATCAGGAATCGTATCATCGCGCATCTATAATCACGTCATGCGTCGCGTACAGTTTATGAAATGCAAGAGATTGCTGGTGGTGGCCTCGGCGGTGTTGCTGGCCCCTGTCGTTGTCTTGGCGGCGAAAGAATTCGTCATGCCCAAGGCGCGGCCCGCGACCAGCTACCCGGCGCACGATCAACACTCGAAGGAATCGGTCACGGTAGCTCTCGATCCCTACGATATGGCGGATAAGGCCAATATCTTCTCCGTAAATTACCGCGAGCTTGGCTTCGTGCCGATTTTTGTGGTTGTGGCCAACGACAGTGATCAGCCGCTGGAACTGTCTGGCATGAAGGCGGAGCTGGTGACGGCGGATCGCAGCAAGCTCTCGCCTGCAGTGGAGGACGATATCGAACGGCGGCTCTCCCGCCCATCGCCGAATGACAAGCATTACCCGGTGCCGATTCCGATCCCGACGAAAAAGGTGAAAGGCGGAGTGAGCAAGCAAGCGCGTGAGGAGATTCAAAGGGCGATCTTCGCCGCCAAGGCCGTTGAGCCACACGGCACGCAGGTGGGGTTTCTCTTCTTTGATGTCTCAGGAATCTCTGCTCCCCTAGCGGGGGCACATTTCTACCTCACTGGGGTGCGCGATGCCAAGGGTAGTGAGCTGATGTTTTTTGAGATTCCACTGGAAGATTACCTGAGTGCTCCGGCGAAATGATTGTGGCATTGCTGATCTCCACATCCGCGCTCTGTTTTCAAAAGCCCTTATAATTACTTGCTATGGTCACGACGCCCGAAACGTCCGCGGCGATAGGATCGAAATATGAGCCGGTGATTGGGCTGGAAGTCCACGTCCAACTGCTGACCGTGAGCAAGATTTTCTGCTCCTGCTCGACGCGCTTTGGCGCCGCGCCGAATACTCATGTTTGTCCGGTATGCCTGGGCTTGCCGGGAGCGCTGCCCGTGCTGAATCGCAAGGCGGTGGAGTTTGCCACGCTTGCGGCGATGGCGCTGAACTGTCGCATCAACGAAACGTCTATCTTTGCCCGCAAGAATTATTTTTATCCCGATTTGCCTAAGGGCTATCAGATTTCGCAGTACGACAAACCGTTGGCTGAGCACGGATTCATTGAGATCAAAACTGAGAACGGGCCAAAGAAAATCGGAATTACCCGCGTTCACCTGGAAGAGGACGCGGGCAAGAGCCTGCATGAAGGGTTTGCCGACGCCGCAGAGAAAACTGCGATTGACCTGAATCGCAGCGGCGTGCCGCTGATTGAAATTGTGAGCGAACCGGACATCTCTTCGCCTGACGAGGCGCATGAATACCTGACGCGGCTGAAGGAGATCATCCTGTATACCGGCGTCAGCGATTGCAACATGGAAGAAGGGTCTCTGCGCTGCGATGCCAATGTGAGCGTGCGCCCGCGCGGGCAGAAAGAATTCGGTACGAAGACGGAAGTCAAGAACGTCAACTCGTTTCGCTTTATTCGCGAGGCGCTGATTTACGAAGTCGACCGCCAGATTGAGGTGATTGAATCGGGCGGTAAGGTCACGCAGGAGACTCGGCTCTACAACGCGAACGAAGGCAAGACCTACGGTATGCGCTCGAAAGAACAAGCGCACGACTACCGCTACTTTCCTGAGCCTGATCTGCTGCCCCTGGTTGTCGATGACAAATGGCAAGCGGAGATTCACGGCTCCCTGCCCGAGTTGCCGGAAGCGCGGCGTAAGCGATTGGTGGCGGAGTATGGCATCACCGATTATGACGCGCAGGTGCTGACGTTTTCGAAATCACTGGCTGACCAATTCGAAGCGGCAGCGAAAGCGGCCAAGAATCCGAAGCGCGTGGCGAATCTAGTGCAGAGCGAGCTGATGGGCCGGTTAAAAGCCAAAGGCCTCGCGATCGAGCAGTCGCCGATTTCAATGAAGGGCGTGGCGGCTTCGGCTGACCTGGTCGAAAGTGGCGCGATCTCGGGCAAGATGCTCAAGGATCTATACGATCTCAGCTTCGAGCGAGGGAAAGATTTTACTGCCGTGTATGAAGAAGAGGGCCGTCCGCAGCAGTCCACGGATACGTCGGCGCTGGAGAAGATCATCGACGAATTGATCGCCACCAACGCGAAGCAGGTTGAGCAGTACAAGGCGGGCAAGAAAACGGTGGTTGGCTTTTTCGTCGGGCAGGTGATGAAGGCCTCCAAGGGCCAGGCCAATCCCCAGTTGGTGAATGAACTTCTGGCAAAGAAGTTGGATGGCTAATCTGCCGCTGGTAACCGCTCGTCCAGTGACTTCCGTCATCTGAACGCCCCGATTCCTTCCCGTTAACATCTACTTGATGAACCTGGACTTGAAGAAATGGAAGATCGACCGCATTATCAGCGTTGCGACGCTTTTGTCGTCGGTCATTGCGATCGTGCTGGTGCTGAAGAAGCCCGCTCCGGTGGCGCCGCAACATCCGTTGACGAATGCAGTGGCGAATGCGCAATCGTTTCAGAACAAAGTAGAGCAACTGGAGCAGCCCAAAGAACCTGGCCAGCCTCCTGCCGAAGTTCATGTAACTTCCGATGAGATCGAGGCCGCAATCGCTCAAGCTGCGGGCGCATTAACTTCGGCCCAGACTTCAGGAGCAACCCCTACAACCTCCACACAACAACCCGCCGCGGCGCCTGCCATCCCGAACTCAGTGCCCTCTTCTGCAGACGCACCCTTCGCTGCTGGAACGCCCGAGGTGAAGGACTATCAAGTTACGTTTGAAGGTGACATCGCGCGGGGCCAGTTTGTGACCGAGATAGGCGGAAAAGACGTCTACGTCACGCTCGCCGGACATTTGGGGTCACAGAACGGTTACGCCACTTTCGACCCAACCGAATTCAAAGTGGGGGACTTGAGTATTCCGGTGTCGCTGGTGAACGACGCGCTGCAGAAAAAGCTCAACGAGCAGCGTGACCGTCTGAAGTTGCCAGACAACGTTGGTGGCATCAAGGTGGAAAACGGCGAGCTTGTCATGACCCAGAGATAGACTGCGTAGCAGCGGGTTTCGGGCCCGGCGTAACTTCCATTCAAAGGCGCGGGCAGGAGTGCCCGCGCCACGCACGCTACTCATTCCGGCGTGCCCTGAAACAGCGGCCACAACTGATCCCCAATCACGCGATAGACGACGTATGCCGTTCCCGCATCAGAAGTCTCGCGGAACAGCAGTTCGCCGCGGCCGTCGCCATCCGCATCGACCGCATCAATCAATTCCACACGCGGCAAGACGTCGAGATGCTGTGGGTCGGTGATGCTGGAGTACGCCTTGTGAAGTTCTAAATATATCGTTTGGCGCGCAACCACCGTGACGAAGTATTGCATTGGAGCACGAGTTGCACTCGGACCCGGCGGCAGTTGCGCTTTGGCGCTCAGCACCAGCACTGGCTCGTTGCTGTTGGAAAGATCGAACACTTCAAACTTTACATCGTCGAAATTCGGCTGAGGTAGTTTCGCCGCAGCCTTACCCTGATGGGCCTTGGCACCAGCTGAGGGCGGTTGGACGGATTCCGCCGCGAGTTGCTGATCGCGGGCGCGGACTTCGTTGGCCGCCAGAGCGAGCATCTGCTTGCGAAGAGTCTGTTCTTCTTCCGGTTTCAGACTATAGGTATAGGGGCGAGGCTCGGGGCCGCCCGCGTCAGAGATCGCCGGAAAAATCTGAGTTTCAAGGGGCTTCGTCGAGGCTTTCGCAGCAGCTGAACCTGGTTGCGACACGACCGCGCCGGTTGCTTTGGAGGGCGTTACTGCCGGCGTGCTCATTTCCTGCTCGGCGCGTGGTTCGGGTTTGCCTCGCCGCAGCACGGGGCGGTCCTCGTCGGCTTCAGTCGAGGCCGCCGATGAAGTCGGCGCAGGAGCCGCAGACGAAGCGGGCGCTGGGGGCGGGGCTGGGGTAGGTGGGGTGGGGACCGTCGGTTGCGATGGGGATGGCGTCGCAGGCGAACTCGGCGGTTGCGCATCCGCGTGCCGCAACACTGGAGGCTTATCAAGGTCATCGTCAGACGGCTTCGCCGCTATTGTGGTTTTCTTTGGCTTTGGTTCCGAGCCAGCGGGCCGCCAGATTCCCTGGCCGACCCAGTTATCTTTGATCTGGCCCGCGCCGGTAACGATAAAAAAACCCTGCGATACGCCGGTTTTCAAGGCTTCGTACTCCGTCTGCGTTTCCAGCGCCATGGGAACCGGCGACGCCTTGTAGATGCCGGCATCGTAGAACTCGCCGTCGTACATAATGGTGATCGGAATCAAGCGCGGCACGCCGCCTGGCGGCAGCTCCAACAGTCCCAAGGCGCGCGGCCCCTTGCTTACCGGGGCGCGGCGGGCAATTTGGCCGAACGAATCCCCGGCAGAAACCACCAGCAACCCAAAGATGACGGCCCCACGCAGGGTGCGGTATAACTTGGGTCTGCACCAATCCGTATCAGGAGACCTTGCCATGGAAATTAATGATAAAGCCCCGGACTTCACTTTGCCCGACCAGAACGGTAAAGAAGTGTCACTGAAGGATTTTCGGGGAAAGACCGTCGTGCTCTATTTCTATCCGCGGGCGGACACGCCGGGATGCACGATCGAGGCCTGCGAGTTTCGTGATTCCTACCGCAAAATTCAGAACACGGGCGCGGTGATTCTTGGCATTTCGCCGGACCAGCCCAAAGACCAGAAAAAGTTTGAGGAAAAGTACGACTTGCCTTTTACTTTGCTCGGTGACTTCGAGAAGAAAGTCGGCAACGCCTACGGTGTAATCCAGGAAAAGAATATGTACGGGAAGAAGGTGATGGGTGTGGTGCGCACGACTTTCATCATCGGCCCGGACGGAAAGATCAAGCACATCTTCCCCAAGGTGAAGGCCGAAGGGCATGCAGAGGAAGTCTTGGCGTATTTGAAGGGTGCTGTGAAAGGCGCAGCGTAGAAGGATTGTGTAGGGCGGACGCTCCTGTCCGCCCTACCTTATTTTCGACTATTTGGTTGCGGTCGTGGTAAATGTTAGAGCTGTCTCAGCTGGAACCACGGCTTCCTCTTTTCCAGTCGCGGCCGCAACTCCCGTCCCAGCACCTGCTCCGACTGCGGTGCCGATCAAAGCCCCTTTACCTCCGCCGGCGAGTCCACCAATCAGCGCGCCGGCCGCGGCGCCTCCGCCGATCTTGGTGGCGTTGCTCTTGGTGTGGCTCTTGCCTTTGGCGTGATAGCCAGTGGTCGAAATTGGCGTCATCTTGCCGTTCAATTCCATAGAAGTGAGGCGTAGGGTTAGCTCACCCGGTTCGTGCAACCGGCCGCTGGATTTTACGTATGTAACCTTGCCCTTCACGGGCGTGCCCGCCTTGGCGAGGGTTTTGCCATCAACCACCAGGTCACGAGACAAGCTGGCATCGAATTTCTGCCCCACCTTCGCGGTTCCGGAGCTTAGCTCCGACCCGACACGCACGGTCAAGCGGGTTCCGGCAGGGACGGTTTGCGCCGCTCCCAATGCCGCAAGCAGCATAAGCAGGCTGGCAATTTTGACTGATTTCCCGAGCATAAATCCTCCTCAAAATGTAAGTATTCGCAAGGACTACGCGGCTAAGTTCATCCGTCAGCGAGAGGTTATAGTGATCGTACCTCGCACGGTGGCGAATTGAAAAGTACCAAAGTACAACTCGAAACGCTCCGCGTCCCACTGCCGCGCACGTTCTACGCGCGTGATCCGAGGGTAGTAAGCCGTAACCTTTTGGGCAAAGTCCTGCTGAGGAGGCAGGGCGGGAAACTGCTGGCTGCCAGGATCGTCGAAGTCGAGGCCTACCTGGGAGAAAACGATCCCGCGGCCCATTCGGCGGCCGGGCGCACCCCGCGAAATGCTGTGCTCTTTGGCCCGCCGGGACATGCTTACGTGTATTTCATTTACGGAAATCATTACTGCTTGAACGTTTCATGCCTGCCCGATGGAACAGCGGGAGGCGTGCTTTTCCGTGCGCTTGAGCCTCTGTTGGGGATTGAAGAGATGGCCAGGGCGCGAGGAGTTTCCATCAACCAGCCGAAGGATTTGCGTAAGCTCACCAGCGGACCGGGCAGGCTGGCCGAAGCTTTCGGCATTACGCGCGAACGCGACAATGACAAAGACCTGACGAGCACAAAATCTGATTTATGGATTGCAGACGATCACTGCCGCCCGCCACGCATCGCAGTCACCCGGCGAATCGGGATCAGCAAAGCAGCCGACCGGCCGCTGCGTTACCTAATTGCGGGAAATGAATTTGTTTCCGGTCCGAAAAGGGCAGCGCTGCCATCTTGACATTAGGTGTAAACTGTCCGCAAGGTTGGATGCGCCAAAAGCCGCTCCAGTCAAGGCATCTGACTGGTCCCAGGACGCGGCGCTCCCAACGGTTTGCCCCAGGTCGCGATCGCCCCCACTTTTGTTGCAACCCCTTCTGGGGCAATGGAATCTACGAACCAGAAGTTTCGGGAGTCACGTGCGCCTGGCCGCTCCATTCCGCGTTTTTCCGTGGTTTCTGCTGATTTCGACCGCAGTTGCCGGTGTGCTGCCTGGAGTTGAGGGAACGGTTCCCCAGTCTGAACCGGGCGCACCTCCCCGAATCGTAGTGGGCTTTGTGGGCGGTTTCGTGCGTCATGACAATCCCCGCCATGGTCCGGTTCAGCTGGCGCAACGCATTCAGCGAACCGCTCCAAAAGACACTTGCGTCCTGGTTTTCGAAAACCGGCACCGCAGAAGCGCCTACCGGGCAGTCATGCGCTTGCTCGACAGGAATCACGACGGCGTGCTCTCTGACCAGGAAAAAAATCAGAGCCGCATTATTCTTTTCGGTCACAGTTGGGGCGCGGCAGCAGCCGTGCTGCTGGCGCGCGACTTGCGCCGGGCTCACATCCCGGTTCTGCTCACCGTACAGGTGGATAGCGTCGAAAAACCCTGGCAGAACGACTCCGTCATACCCGACAACGTGAAGGAGGCCGTCAACTTCTACCAGCCGTCTGGCCTTATCCATGGCCGCAAACAGATTACTGCTGCCGATCCTTCGAAGACCGATATCCTGGGCAATTATCTTTTCGATTACAGGAAGACCCCGGTCGAGTGTCATGGCACCTCCGTATTTGACCACTACTTCACTCCGTCTCATGCCCAGAGTGAGTGCGATCCGCGGATCTGGTCGCAAATCGAGGAAATGGTGTTGCAGCGCTTGGGCCCCGAAGCGGCGGCTGAAGCTGGTAATCCCAGCCTCAGTTCTCCAGGTAAGTCGACCGATCACGGCGCGAGTGCTTCTTCTAGCTCGACTTTGGCAACAAAACGTTATCAATAAGGCGGGTGTGGCCCACGAATGCCGCGACCGCTACTAATGCACCTTCTGAGGCATCTTCGACCGGGTCGAGGTTTTCCGGGTCGACGATCTCGATGTAGTCGAGACGCACCGACGGTTCCTGCGCGATGATCTGTTTTCCTGCCGTGGCCAGTGTTTGCGCCCGCCTCTCGCCTTGCTCGAAGAGATTCTTTACTGCTCTGAGCGAGCGATAGAGCGCCAGCGCCCGTTTACGCTCCTGAGGATCCAGATATGCGTTGCGCGAACTCATGGCCAAACCATCCGGCTCACGCACGATGGGACAAGAGACGATCTCCACCGGAAAGCGCAGATCGCGCACCATGCGGCGGATAATGGCGAGTTGCGCCGCATCTTTTTGCCCGAAGAAAGCCGCGTCCGGCTCGACGACGTGAAATAGCTTCGCTACCACTGTGGTTACGCCGCGGAAATGGCCGGGACGCGAGCGCCCGCATAGTTTGTCGCTCAGCCCTTCCACCGTTACCCAGGTCACCGCGCCGGCGGGATACATGTCTTCGACCGAAGGCGCAAACAGCAGTTCCACGCCTTCCTGTTTCAGAAGTGCAGAATCGCGTTCGAAATTTCGCGGATAGGTTGCCAGGTCTTCATTCGGTCCGAATTGCGTGGGATTGACGAAGATCGAGGTGGCGACGACGTCACACTGCGCCTTCGCCGCCCGCACCAGAGAGAGATGCCCTTCATGCAAGGCGCCCATAGTCGGCACGAGACCGAGACGCTTGCGGTCGAGCGTGGCAGCGCGGCAGGCGGCGCGCATTTCGGCTACGTTGGTGAAAATCTTCATTTTGAAGAGCTGCGTGAGCAGATCAGGTTGCGGGCACCCATTTGATGAGGACATGGGCCTCGTCTAGCGACCCGGCCAGAAGGCCACGATTCCGGCGGATGGCGACGCCGTCATCCGCACTCTGCGCGCTGTTTTCCCGAACCGCGACTACTCGGCCATATTGCCATGCGGAAGGAGGCAACTGCGCCAGCCGGGGCAAAACCTCATCCGGCTTCAGAATAATTTCGAGGCTATCGGCAGGGTCGAGCAACGCGATCCCGTCTTTACGAATAATCAAGTAGGGGTTCTGCCAATTCTTCATGTCGCGCAGGTTCGCGTACTTCGCTGGGTCAGCCGGCGCAATCGCCCGGAGCTGGGCCGCCGCATTTGTGGCGACATCCTGGGGCTTGGCGGAGGAATCGCAGGCGGCAAGCAGTCCAGCTAATGCCGCTAGCGCTAAGATGGCCAGATGCGCATGCTTCATCCCATTTGCTCTCAGCGCCGCATTGCTTGTTTGCGCTCCAGCACCGTGTCGAGCGCCGCCTTAGTTTCCTTGGGCAAATGATACGACTCGGCGTCCGAGGGATATTGGCGCGACAGCACGTCCGCTCGAAATGCTTGCACGGCGTGCGTGATCTCCGCTGCCGCATCGCCGTAATGGCGCACGAACTTGGCCGGTGGACCGAAAGTCAGGTTCAGGATGTCGTGAAACACCAGCACCTGGCCATCGCAATCCGGGCCGGCGCCAATGCCGATGGTCGGAGTCTCAATCTCTGCCGTGATCATGGCCGCAACTTCCCGCGGAATTCCTTCAAGATAAATGCACGCCACCCCTGCGCGCTCAAGAGCCACGGCATCTTTCATGAGCTGTTCAATCGTGGTGAGCGATTTGCCCTGCACTTTGTACCCGCCCATCACATTGACCGACTGCGGCGTTAGCCCAATGTGCCCGGCCACGGGAATTTCAGCGTCGAGGATGCGGCGAATCAGGTCAGCGCGCTTCTCGCCGCCTTCGATCTTCACCACCTCCGCCCCGGCCTCTTTCACAAAGCGAGCGGCGTTGCGGATCGCGTCGTTGGTATCGAGCTGGTAAGACCCGTAAGGCATGTCCGCGACCAGCAGGGCGTGCTTCACGCCCCGCCGGACGGCACGCGTGTGATGCAGCATCTCCTCGATCGTGACCGACAGCGTGTTCTCGTAACCCAGCATGGTCTGGGCGAGCGAGTCGCCAACCAGCACGATATCGATCGCCGCCTCGTCGACCAGGCGCGCGCTCGAGTAGTCGTACGCGGTCAGGCAAGTGATGGGTTCGTGCCGAAGTTTCTTTTCTTTGAGAGTTGCAACCGTGATCTTCTGGCGAGGTTCGCCGATCGGCGTGAGACTCATATTTCCTCCAGTGCCCCTCCGCCGTGGCGGATAGAGCCTGTAAGCATCTTCCTTTACGCACTTCTCGGTTGATGCTGGAACTATTGTAACGGCAAACGCGAACGACCGGCTAGCGATATTGCCTGGCACTTAAGCCCTTTGGATAGAAGCTATTACCAATTCACGCCCTCGTTCTATCGACGCGTCCGTTTGCTGTTGGCCCGCAGCCAGGCCGCGAATGCAGCCTCATCGAGCGTACCAGCCGCAAGGCTCATAACCGCCTGAGTAGCGTCCTCTTCGCTTGCGATGACCTTGAAACCGTTGAGTTCGAGGAAAAGGATACCGATAACAAAGCCTGTGCGTTTATTGCCGTCGACAAAAGGATGATTGCGGACGATGCCCGCAGTGTAAAGTGCTGCCAAGTCAACGACGTCCGGAGACCTGGCGTAAGCATGATGCTGACGGGGCCGGGCCAGCGCGGATTGCAGCAGCCCTTCATCGCGCAATCGCGGGGCGCCGCCGTGGTCGGCCATGAGTCGGCCGTGAATCGCGAGGGCGTCGCGCTCCTCGATCCAGACCGGTTCTCTTCTTTTCACTTTGCCAGGGCGCGCAGCGTGTTGCGATAGCGGTCCATAATCGCTTCGGCTTTCTTCATCTTCTTCTCGAACGCCGGATCGTAGGGCGTCAGCCGGTAGCCGCCCTCCGCCGCCTCAATCAGAAATAGCCGTTCGCCGTCGTCGGTTCGCAGACGGTTGATGACCTCTTTGGGCAAGACCACGCCCAGCGAATTGCCGAATTTGCGGACCTTGAGCTCGACCACGACTTCTCCTTTAGTTATTACAATTGTAATAACACCGCGGCAAGCTGGCAAGAGCTGTTTGTTGGGAGCCGGTGGCGCAGATGGGCAATGAGTCGATCCTGCGCTACTAATATTCGGGATATTCTTCGAGAACCCAGGGCACGCGAGTATTGAATTCGAGTGCACAAACATTGGGTCCAAATAACTTTGTGAGGGAAGTGGTCCCAGCGCCTCTAACAAAGCACTGGAGATTCTTCCCCATTTCAGCGATTCCTTCCCCGGCCACAATCAATTCGCCAACAAAATAGAACCACCCGCCGACGGGTTGGATGTTATTTGCTAATGGTCCGGAGTCATACAAATCAGCCGACTTTTTCTGATCAATCCCCATCTGGTCGAGCAGGCTGATAAATTCCTGTGGATAGGGTTCTGGTTGGGCTAGGAAGTTACGGCAGACGTCGCATCTACAGCGCTGGGCACTGCCGGATTCCACCTTGGAATACGCGGCGATCGTGGCATTACGGTCGTACTGGATTAGCTGATCTCCAAGGCGAAGGTCAGTCATCAGTCTGACACCTTAACGACAAGACGGTGTACCCGTCGCGCAATTGAAAAAAATGACGACCGTTCCGCCCCTACGCGCTGGCTGCTTCCTGGCTGCCCAGCGGCAGGAAATACTGCGTCCCCTTGATCGGTGCTGAGACTTTCCGCAGCAGCTCCTGCAAATCTTCGTTGTGCTCGACGAAATCGATCTCGGATGTATTCACGATTAGCAGGTCAGACGACGTGTAGTGAAAGAAAAAGTGCTCGTAGGCTTTGATCACCTCTTCCAGATAATCCTCGTTGATCGCCTTCTCGCCCACGGCATTCTTCTTTTTGAGCCGCTTCTTCAGCACTTCGGGCGTGGCTTGCAGGTAGATGACCAAGTCGGGCGTGGGCAGCTGCTCGCGAAAGTGATTGTAGTAACGGTTGTAGGTGTCGAGTTCCACGTCGCTGAGGTTCAGGCATGCGAAAAGTTTGTCTTTCTCGAAAATAAAATCGGACACCACCGTCCGCTGCGAACGTGGGCCGAGATCGAGCGCCCTGAGCTGTTCGAATCGCCGTACCAGGAAAGCGAATTGCGCCTGAAACGCCGCGCCGCGCTCGCCTTCATAGAAGGAGCGTAGAAATGGGTTCTCGTCCGCCTCCATGACGCGCGTTGCGTTCAGGCGCTCGGCCAGAATCCGCGCCAGCGTGCTCTTGCCGACTCGTATGGGTCCTTCCACTGCAATGTATCGGGGCAGCTCAAAAAGATTCGCCATGGGTGTGGGAGGCTGGAAGCTCGTTTGGCAGCATATCTCGCTTCGGCCTGCGGCACAATTGAGAGAAAAGTTAACAGGGAGGGCGGAAGTCAGAATACAGAAGTAAGAAGTTGGCAAAGGCTAATGAGTGCTTCATTCTGCCTTCTGCTTTCCATATAGAATTCTTCCCATGCTCGGCCCCTTATCTACCGCCGTCGTAGTCGCCGCCGCTACCGCTGGCTATCAGTCGATGGCGCCGACCGCGCAGTGGTATGGCACGACTTTCACAGGCCTGCCGCGCGGGTCAAAGAAAATCGCGCTCACCTTCGACGACGGGCCCAACGATCCCTATACCCTCCGCTTACTGGAAGTCCTGGCCCGTCATGAAGTGAAAGCAACATTTTTCTTCATCGGCCGTTACGTTGAGCAGCGCCCCGACATTGCGCGCGAGGTGGTGAAAGCTGGGCACGTAGTGGGCAATCACACATTCACGCATCCCCTGCTCATTTTCAAAGCTGAGTCAGAAGTGAAGGCGGAGCTTAGCGCTTGCGAGCGGGCTCTAACCGATGCGATCGGAGAACACTCCAACCTTTTTCGTCCGCCCTTTGGTGGACGCCGGCCCGCAGTACTGCGGATTGCTCGGGGCCAGGGCCTCGAGCCGGTCATGTGGAACGTGACCGGATACGACTGGAATGCCCCTTCGGCCGAGCACATCGAACGCAAAGTTGCCCGGCAAGTGCGCGGGGGCGATGTAATCCTTTTGCACGACGGCGGACACAAAGCATTCGGCGCAGATCGATCGCACACCGTCACCGCCGCCGACCGAATACTCACGCGCTACCAGTCGGAAGGGTTTGAGTTTGTGACCATTCCGCAGATGATGGAACCAGCTCTCAGCCATCAGCCGTCAGCCATCAGCTAAAACCATGTGGCGCGGACCTTCCGCGTGCGAAGTCGAAGGGACTCTTGCCCACAAAAAAAGAATTTTTCCGTGCCTCAGTGTCTCCGTTGCGAAGGCTCTACCCATGCCCTCCGAACGCTTGCTTGGCCGCGGCAATCGTTCGCTGAACGTCCTCTTCCGTGTGCGCCGCGCTCAGGAAAGCGGCCTCGAACTGTGAGGGCGGCAGATACACGCCGTTGTCCAGCATCCCTCGGAAGAAGCGGCTGAACGCTTTGGTGTCAGACTTCGACGCTGTAGTCCAATCCGTCACGGGGCCCGGGGTGAAAAACCAGGTGAACATCGATCCGACGCGGTTGGCGCAGAGTTTCACGTGGGCGGATTTCGCGGCAGCCAGAACGCCATCTACGAGTTTTGCGCTCAGTTTCTCCAGGCGTGGGTAAATCTCATCTTTGTGTTGGCGCAGATAGGTCAGGGTCGCCACTCCCGCGGCCATCGCGAGCGGATTTCCCGAGAGTGTCCCGGCTTGATACATAGGGCCAAGCGGCGCAACCAGATCCATCAGTTCCGAGGGCCCGCCATAGGCGCCCACCGGCAACCCCCCGCCGATGATCTTTCCCATTGTCGTGAGATCGGGGCGAATGTTGTAGCGCTCCTGCGCTCCGCCAAAGCCGAGACGGAAGCCGGTCATGACTTCATCGAAAATCAAGACTGCCTTTTCCCGCTGGGTAATCAGGCGCAGAGCCGCAAGGTAGTCGCCCGAACCTGCGACGCAGCCCATGTTTCCAACTACAGGTTCCACGATCACGCATGCGATCTGATGCTTGAACTTGCTAAATGCCAGTTCCAACGCGGTGGTGTTGTTGAAAGGAAGCGCGAGCGTGAATTGGATGAACTCCTCAGGCACGCCCGCCGAACCTGGAATGCCCAGCGTGGCCACTCCCGATCCCGCTTTCACCAGTAAGGCATCGGCATGCCCGTGGTAGCAGCCTTCAAATTTCACAATGTATTTGCGCTTGGTGGCAGCTCGCGCCAGCCGGATGGCCGACATAGTTGCTTCCGTGCCCGAGTTCACGAAACGCACTTTTTGCATGTTGGGAAACGCGGAGATCACTATTTCGGCAAGGTCAGCTTCGCTCGGAGTGGAAGTGCCAAAGCTGGTGCCATTGCGGGCCGCAGCTGTTATGGCTTCTATCACACTTGGCGGTACATGCCCAAGGATAAGCGGCCCCCACGAGCCGATGTAATCGATGTACTGGTTGCCGTCGGCATCCCAGATGTGAGAGCCCTGCCCGCGGACGATGAATAGGGGATCGGTTCCCACGGCGCGAAAGGCCCGCACCGGCGAATTCACACCCCCGGGAATCAAATGCTCGGCGCGCTTTTGCAGCTTGCGCGAGACGGTGACCTTGCGGGCCATCCTGGCCTCCTCCAGAAGTCCGGCAATATAGTAGCAGCCGGCCTGTTCGCAACCCCAATCTCTCCCCCTTGTACTTCAGTCATCGCGAAGGCCAGCGTCTCCTCCAGCGGGGCGAGAGCCTGCCCTGAGCGAAGCGCAAGCGAGTCGAAGGGGATCTTGCGCGCATTGCCACAACCGTCGGCAACGGTTCCATTCCACGCCTTGTCCGAGCCCTCAGGCCCAATACCGATTTACAGAGAATTCATGCGTTTGCAACATTCCTGCAACACGGGCCCGCTACTCTTCCGTTAGTGACATGCCCTTCTAACCGGGAGGGTTCAGGACAGCTTCGGGGGGCTCCGGGCTGTCCCGTTTTCTTTTTGGGGCAGGAATTAGAGCATTCGCCGATCCGTCGCTGAAAATGCCTGAGCTCGCCCAGCACGGCCGAGCGATAGACAGATTGACCATCAACGCCGGGTACTCGGCTGCGACGACGACTTGCCTGCAGGGCGTTTTATCCTTCAGAATTCTCACTTGCAACATTCCCCTAATATCGGCACGCTTACTGTCTGCCGCTGGGCGTGCTTGTTACCGGGAGAGCCGGCGCCCAAGCTTAGAGTTGGTTGGCATTTCATCCTGGTTGCTCTTGCCCTGACGCTGTTTCCGTCCCATGGACTAGGCCAGACGTTGCCTGAAGTTCCCCCGGATGCCCCCTCCGATTCCGTTGACGATCCCGTCGAGACGATGTTCCCGCACTTCAAGGACACCCGCTTCTGGCTCTCGGGCCAGGCCAATTTCATCTTTCAGACTCATCCGCCTTTCCACGCGGCCTACAGCGGACCCAACAGTTTGAGTCCCAACTACGAAAAGGCCACGTCGCGCGTGTTGACCCTCTACACCGGCGTGCGGCTGAATAATTCCACTGAGGTCCTTGTGGACATCGAAGAAGCCGGCGGATCGGCCCTGAGCACCGGCCTCGGCCTTGCGGGGTTCACCAATCTGGATATCGTGCGCAACCCGCTGCTCACCAAAGCACCCTACCTGGCGCGGGGCATGATCCACAAGGTATTCGCCTTGAGCAAAGACAAAATCGAAAGTGAGCGCACGCCGCTGTCGCTCTTTGACGAGTTGCCGCGGCGCCGCCTCGAAGTCCGCTTCGGCAAATTCAGTACGGCGGATTTCTTCGACGTAAATTCAGTGGGCTCAGACACGCATTTCCAGTTTTCCAACTGGACCGTCGACAACAATGGCGCCTACGACTACGCCGCTGACACGCGCGGCTACACCGTAGGTTTCCTTGCTGATTTCGAAGATCGCAATTGGGGGGTTCGTTTTGCCGAACTGCTGATGCCCAAAGTCGCCAATGGAATTGATCTCGTGTGGCGCCCCTGGGACGCTCACGCGGAAAATTTCGAATACGAATTGCGCCGTGGATTCATTCCTAGGAAGGCTGGAATCATTCGCCTTCTTGCCTACACCAATTACGCCAACATGGGAGTCTACCGCCAGGCGGTGATCGATTTTGAAAAAGGGCTAACGCCCACGCCGGAAATCACGAACCATCCCTGGCACATCACCCGAAAATATGGGTTCGGGGTCAACCTGGAACAAAACCTCACGCGTTATCTGACGGCGTTCGCCCGTTTCGGTTGGGATAACGGCAAGACGGAATCGTTCGCCTACACCGAAGTGGATCAGACTTTCGATGAAGGGCTGGGCGCAAACGGGGCGTGGTGGCATCGGCGACAGGACCGGGCGGGCGTCGCTTTCGTCAGCAATGCGATCGCGAAAGACCATCAGAACTATCTGGCTCACGGAGGCTTGGGTTTCCTGCTGGGTGATGGCGCGCTCCGCTACGGCCGGGAAAACATTCTTGAGACTTACTACACGGCGCACGTCTGGCGGGGAATCTACGTGGCCCCCGGCCTGCAGCACATCAACAATCCCGGTTACAACCGCGACCGCGGGCCGGTGCTGGTGCCCAGCTTCCGCGCGCACGTAGAGTTCTAATCGGTCCGCGCAGGGACGAGTCGGAGCCTGCCCTGAGCGGAGTCGAAGGGACCCGTCCAGTCGAGCGCAGCTCGACATCCTCCTTCCCGAATTGCCTTTCTCCCAGTACCCGTTTACATTGCTGATCGGAGGATGATTGCAGACCCTACCCAACGCGCAAACGGTTAATGGCCATTCGATGGTCGGAGAGTTGCTTCGCGTCACAGTGTGTTCGCCGCGCTCGGCAGGGTGGGCTTCGCCGGATCACTGGCGCGAACTGGGCTTCCTACATGCGGCCGACTTTAATGCAGCCCAGGCACAGCATGACGAACTCTACCGTCAGCTCGAGACCGCGGGCGCAGAAGTGCTCGCGATGCCCGCCGCACCCGATCTGACGCTCGATGCGGTTTACACTCACGATTCGTCGCTCGCCACTGACTACGGCGTCATCGTCATGAATCCCGGCAAGGTAAATCGCGTGCCAGAAGCGAAGCACCATAGCGAGTTCTACGAGAGCATAGACATTCCAGTACTGGGAGAAATTGAAGCGCCCGGCACAACAGAAGCAGGCGACATGGTTTGGCTTGAGGAGAAAACTCTGCTTATCGGCCACGGGTATCGTACGAACTCCAGCGGCATCGCTCAGATGCGCGCACTGCTTGCGCCCAAGGGCGTGGAGGTTCTTTCCGCTCCGCTGCCTTACGGTTCGGGGCCCTCAGCCTGCCTGCACTTGATGTCGCTGATCAGCCTGCTCGATGAACAAACCGCGCTGGTCGATTTGCCCTGGCTTGCAGTGGAAACTGTCGAGCTGTTGAAGGACCGCGGGTACAAGTTTATTGAAATCGACTACGCAGAGCGAGACACGCTGGCCTGTAACGTTTTGTCGCTCGGCCGCAAGCGCCTGCTGGCGCTCGAAGAAAATCGTAAGACCAACGAACGCATGCGGCAAGCAGGCTTCGACGTTCACACCTTCCCGGGATCAGAACTGTGCATCAACGGCGGCGGCGGGCCGACGTGTTTAACGCGGCCGCTGCTGCGCGCGTGACGCCGATTGGAGCTTTGGAGACGTGCCGTCGAGCTTCGCTCGACTGGACAGCCGAGGCGGCTGTCCCCACGTACCCGGAAATCGCCTAAACGTTCCGTGCGGAACATTCCCAAAATGGGAAATTCTTGATTCGAAGCGAATTAGACGACGCCGTGGCTCTGAGGAGTGGGTTCTGCTCTGTCCACGAACGTGGACTTGACAAGAAGGAAACGATCAACTCTCACCTGTCCGGATGAGCGTCCAGCGCTTCATGATCCCTGCTAAAATCATTCCGCATGCCCCTAGCCTTCGTCCGCGACCTTTTTGCGGACGCGGAAAAGTTGCCCGCCTTCCTGCGTGCTGCCTCCCATCTAAAAGAGGGCACGGGCCGGATACGTGTATCCGGCCTCACCCCCACGGCGAAGGCACTGATTCTAGTTCTGCTGCGCAAAGCAACGGAACGGCCTTTGCTGGTGATCGTTCCTGATAACCGTGCCACGGAGGAACTGGTTCCTACACTGCAGGCGTTTTGCGAGCTGACGGGTGCTGCCGATCCGGAGTCAATCGTTACCCTGCCCAGCCGTGATGTGCTGCCATTTCAGAATTTGTCTCCTCATCCGGAAATTCAGGAAGAACGCGCCGTGGCGCTGTGGAAGATGGCCACGGGCGCGGTTTCGATTGTAGTCTCGCCCGTCGCTGCCACCGCCTTCCGCCTGCGTTCCGCCGAGTATTACGCTGACCTCGCGCGCATGATCCGGCGAGGTGAGACATTTGATACCGAACCGCTGCTGCGACACCTCAACACCGTGGGCTACACCTCGACGGATGTGGTCGAGATGCCGGGGGAATACGCTTTACGTGGCGGCGTCCTTGATGTGTATTCACCGGAAGCGGACCGTCCCGTGCGAATCGAATTTTTTGGCGATGAAGTTGAATCGATCCGCAAATTCGATCCTGCCACCCAGCGGTCCTCGAATCCGATTGATGAAGCGTTGCTGCTTCCTCTGACTGAAACTCCGGTGAGCGACGAACTGCTCGGCGCGATTCATACGCGCCTTTCAGGAAAGCGCATCACCGGTGCGGAAGAAGTGGTGGAGCAAGCCGTGCGGGCGGGGGGCGTGACGGTATTCCCCGGGTGGGAGTTCTATGCTCCCGTCGCCGGAGCGAACTCCACGGTTTTCGACTTGCTTCCCAATGCCCTGGTGTTTACCGACGAGCCCGAGAGCGTGAAGCGGGAGTTCGACCACGTCTGGACACGGATCGAAGAAGCCCACGAACGCAGTGGGGTGGGAAACCTGGTTCGGCCTGGCGATCTTTACCTTCCACCAGAGGATTGGTGGAAGAAAGTCAAAGGACTCCCTGGAGCTGATGTAGAGCATCTCGAAATCACTCAAGGCGGGAGTTCGGAAAGTACTGTCTCGTTTCTCTCCCAGCCTTCGCCACGCTTCCACGGCTCAGTTCCGGCGATGCTCGAAGAA
Source organism: uncultured Acidobacteriota bacterium (assembly GCA_963759395.1). GTDB lineage: Bacteria > Acidobacteriota > Terriglobia > Terriglobales > Acidobacteriaceae > CAVWZH01. The sequence goes on from CAVWZH010000030.1 coordinate 30,472, forward strand.
GTGCAGAAACAGACTGGCAGCGGCAAGCGAGTGTTGATCGCCGTGCCGAACACCGGAGAAGTAGAACGCCTGGCCGATGTTTTCACCGAGTATAGCGTTTCATTTCGTTTGGGCAGCCGCACGCGAGGGGGAGAAAGTTACGCCGATGAGACTTCTTATTTTGCCGGAGAGGTGCTCACCTCGACCCTGGTGAAAGCCTACATTCCCGATGGCGTGATTTTGCCAGATGCGAATCTCGCCATCTTCGGCGCTCGTGATCTTTTTGACGAATCGGAAGCGGTGGCCGCCCGCCCGCAACGGCAGAAGTCGAAGACTTCGGCGTTTCTTTCCGACTTCCGCGATCTGCAAGTGGGCGACTACGTGGTTCACGTGGAGCACGGCATCGGCCAATATCACGGGCTGAAAGAAATCAATCAGGGCGACGGCAATGCAGAGTTCATGCTCCTGGAGTATGCCGAGGCTGCGCGGCTCTATGTTCCTCTTACCCGGCTAGACCTGGTGCAGAAGTATCGCTCGTCGGAGGGTGCAAAGCCGCCCTTGAGCCACCTGGGCACTGCGACCTGGGCAAAAACTAAAGCCCGGGTGCGCAAAGCCATGAAGGACATGGCGGATGAACTGCTCAAGCTCTATGCCGAGCGCCGGGCCGCCCAAGGGCACAGTTTTTCCGCCGACAACGAATGGATGCGCGAATTCGAAGACGCTTTCGAGTACAGCGAAACCGAAGACCAAGGACTCGCCATTGTGGACGTGAAGCGCGACATGGAGTCCTCCCAGCCGATGGACCGCCTGCTTTGCGGCGATGTCGGTTACGGTAAAACCGAAATCGCCATGCGAGCGGCTTTCAAGGCAGTGAGCGACAACAAGCAGGTCGCGGTGCTCGCTCCCACCACCGTTCTTGCGTTCCAGCATTTCGAAACTTTCAAGCAACGTTTTGCGGCGTTTCCCGTCTCTATTGAAATGATCAGCCGCTTCCGCTCGGCGAAGCAGCAAAAGGAAATCTTGCAGAAGGTCGAAGCCGGCAAAGTGGATATTCTGATCGGCACTCACCGCCTGCTTTCCAAAGATGTGAAGTTTGCGGATCTTGGCCTGCTGGTGGTGGACGAAGAGCAGCGTTTTGGCGTGCGCCACAAGGAACGGCTTAAGCAGATGCGCAAGCAGGTGGACGTGCTGACCATGTCGGCGACTCCGATTCCGCGCACGCTGCACATGTCGCTGGTGGGGATGCGCGATATGAGCGTGATCGAGACCCCGCCCAAAGACCGAATGGCGATCCAGACTGTGGTCGCCAGCTGGGACGAGCAGTTGATCCAGTCTGCCATCAGTCAGGAACTCGAGCGCGGCGGACAGATCTACTTCGTGCACAACCGCGTAGAAAGCATCTGGGAGATTGCGGCGAAGTTGCAGGTGCTGGCGCCCAAGGCGCGCATTACCGTGGGCCACGGCCAGATGTCGGAAGGCGAGCTGGAAAAAGTCATGCTGAAGTTCATGCGGCATGAAGCCGACATTCTGGTGGCGACTACGATTATCGAAAACGGTCTCGATATTCCGCTGTGCAACACGATTTTCATCAACCGGGCCGACCGCCTGGGGCTTTCGGAGCTGTATCAGCTCCGCGGGCGGGTGGGGCGGTCGAACCGTCGCGCCTACGCCTATCTGCTGCTTCCTGCCGAGATCGAGCTGACCCCGATTGCGCGGCGTCGACTGGCTGCGCTCAAGGAATTTTCCGATCTGGGCGCGGGCTTCAAGATTGCGGCACTTGATCTCGAGTTGCGTGGCGCGGGCAATTTGCTGGGCGGCGAACAGAGCGGACACATTGAAGCAATCGGCTTCGAACTTTACACCCAGATGCTCGATCGGGCTGTCCGCGAGTTGAAGGGTGAGGCAGCGCCGGACGAGGCGGCGACGCAGCTCAACCTCGGGCTGAACATACGCATCCCGGTAAACTACATTCCAGAAGAAAACCAGAGGCTGCGAATGTACAAACGAGTGGCGGGAGTGGAAACCGCGTCCCAGCTAGAAGATGTGCGGGCAGAGTTGCAAGACCGCTACGGCGAGCCTCCCCCTGCTGTGCAGAATCTTTTGCAGTATGCCTCGCTCAAACTGCTCTGTCTCAGGGTGGGAGTAACTAACATCGAGCGGAAACGTGATCTGCTCAGTATTCGTTTCCGGCAGAACGCGACAATTGATCCCGCACGACTGGCGGCTTTCGTCGCTGGGCAGCGGGGGGCGCAGTTTACTCCCGATGGCACATTAAGATTTGCCTTCAGCGCGATTCGCGCCGAAGAAGTACTGGCGCGGCTGCAGGAATTGCTCGAGCAGTTGGCCGGCTCGCCGTTGCCGTCGTCGGTGTCATCCTGAAAAAAAGATTTCCAACCCGTTACACGCAGTCTGAAATAGCTGTGCATTCTAACTGCCGGTGATCGCTGATGAAGAAAAAGCTTCTGCCATTTGTTTTCTGCTGGCCCGTGCTGCTTGCCGCTTCCGCGCTGCTGGCGCAAACCCCTGGAGGCCCATCGGTGCAAGCCGGTTTCGACGAACTGGCGGACCGATTTTTCGAGTTGTATTTCCAGTTCAACCCGACCGCTGGCACCCAAGCCGGTTTTCACCAGTACGATGACAAGCTGGAGGATTTCTCCCGCAACACGATCGAATCAGAGGTTGCCGAGCTGGGCAAGTTGCAGGCGGAATTTGACAGGTTTCCCAAAGCACAGTTGACGGAGGAAGCCGCTGGAGATTTTGCGTTTCTCGACAGCACAATCAAAGCTCAGCTCCTGGAGCTGCAAAACATACAGAGCTGGAAAAAGAATCCCGATTTCTACCCTGAGAGCGTAAGCCAAAGTATCTTCCTGGTCATGAGAAGAAACTTCGCTCCACCAGATGAGCGGCTGCGTTCGGTGATTGCCCGTGAAAAGCAAATTCCCCTGGCGCTGGAGGAAGCACGAAAGAACTTGGCCAATCCTCCGCGCGTCTTTACCGAAGTGGCTCTCGAAGAACTGCCCGACACCATCGATTTCTTTCGTCATGACGTTCCCGCCGCTTTCGCGGAGGTGACGGATCCGAAAGTATTGGCCGACTTTACCAGCAGCAATCAAGCCGCCGTCGCGGCGCTTACCGCGTACCAAACCTACTTGCGGAAGAAGCTGCTGCCAGCCTCTCACGGAGATTTCAGAATCGGGGCGGAAAACTACCAAAAAAAGCTGCTGTATGAAGAGATGGTGGACATTCCTTTGGATCGTTTGCTCGAAATCGGATATGCCGATCTACGCCAGAACCAGCAGAGATTCAAGCAAGTCGCCGCACAAATTGATCCCAAACGCAGTCCGCAGGAAGTGCTCGCCACCCTGGAGAAGGACCACCCGGCACCTGATCATTTATTGCAAAGCATCCGCGATCTGCTCAGCAATCTGCAGCAGTTCATCGAGCAGAAGCGGATCGTGACCATCCCCTCGCAGGTCCTCCCCATCGTGGAAGAAACGCCAGCATTCATGCGGGCACTGACCACTGCCTCGATGGATACTCCGGGCGCATACGAAACCAAAGCCACCGAGGCAATGTTCAACGTGACAACGCCAGAGCCTGACTGGAAGCCAGAGCGGACCGAGAAGTGGATGGAAGGCTTTAATCGCGGCACGATCACCAGCGTTGCCATTCACGAAGCTTACCCTGGACACTATGTGCAGTTTTTATGGGTGCAGCACGCGCCCACCAAGACGCGGAAGTTGCTCTATTCCAGCAGCAACGCAGAAGGCTGGGCCCACTACTGTGAGCAGATGATGTTCGACGAGGGCTACGGCGGCGGCAGCCCGCAGCTTCGCATAGGCCAGTTGCAGGATGCGCTGCTGCGTGACGCCCGCTTCATCGCCGGCATCAAAATGCACACCGGCCAAATGACCATCGACCAGGCCAAGAAGTTTTTTATCGACGAGGGCTACCAGGTGCCGCCAATTGCAGAAGTTGAAGCCAAGCGCGGCACTTCCGATCCCACGTACCTGGTTTATACCTTGGGGAAGCTGCAAATTATGAAGCTGCGCGAGGACTACAAGAAGATGAAGGGCGACAGCTTTTCCCTGCTGGAGTTTCACGACCGCTTCCTGCAGCAGGGCTCCATCCCACTGAAGATCATCCGGAAAGCCATGTTGGCAGATAACAGCCCTACGCTGTGAAAAACGCGGCGCCGGAGAAACGGTAGAATTAGATTCATCATCACGAGTCCGCTATGAAAATGAAAGTTCGTAAAGCAGTGTTCCCAGCCGCTGGACTGGGCACGCGCTTCCTGCCTGCTACAAAAGCCCAACCCAAAGAGATGCTGCCCCTGGTGGATAAGCCCATCATCCAGTACGGCGTGGAAGAGGCCATGGCGGCGGGTTGTGACCAAATCATCATCATTACCGGCCGGGGCAAACAGGCGATCGAAGACCACTTCGACTTCAGCTACGAACTGGAAAAGACGCTCGAAGCGCGCGGCAAAACGGAATTGCTGAAGATCGTCCGGGAAATCTCGGACATGATTCATGTTTCCTATGTGCGCCAGAAAGAGGCGCTCGGCCTCGGCCACGCCGTCCTCATGGCGCGGGAACTGATCGGCGATGAACCGTTTGCCGTCCTGCTGGCCGACGACGTGATCGATGCCGAGGTCCCCTGCCTGAAGCAGTTGATCGAGGTATTCGAAAAGACCCAATGTTCGGTGCTGGCCACACAGGTCATCGACGGGCCGGCCATTTCGGCATACGGAGTCTTGAAAGCGAAGACGGTTGCCGGATCCGGCGACCGCTTGCACGAAGTGCTCGATTTGGTAGAAAAGCCGCGGCCGGAACAAGCTCCGTCGAACCTTGCAGTCATTGGGCGGTACGTCCTGACCCCGGCCGTCTTCGACTGTCTCGAGGAGATCCAGGCCGGCGCCGGCGGGGAATTGCAGCTGACCGACGGTCTGCGGCACCTCTTGAAGCGGGAGAAAATCTACGGCTACGTCTTTGAAGGCAGACGGCACGACACAGGAGACAAACTTGGTTTCCTGAAAGCTACCGTGGAATTCGCTCTTAAACGTTCAGACTTGGGCGAGCCGTTGCGGCAATACTTGAAGAGCCTGAAGCTGTGATGCAGCCTCGCTAAAGCTGAGACTTCAGCTTCCGCGACTTCTCTTCCACTCCAACCGCGAGCTTTTGTTTGTGCGCTTCCAGTTTTTTTGCGACTGTAGCGTCAGCCAGCCCAATCATTTGCGCGGCCAGAATTCCTGCATTCGTCGCGCCTGGTTTTCCGATCGCGACCGTTGCCACAGGAATGCCGGCCGGCATCTGCACCGTCGCCAGTAGCGAATCCATCCCTTGTAACGCCGTGGAAGGAATGGGCACGCCGATCACTGGCAGGGTCGTGTGCGCTGCAATTACTCCCGCCAGATGCGCCGCCCCGCCAGCGCCGGCGATGATCACGAGAATCCCGCGCCCGGCCGCGTTCCGCGCATACTCGGCCGTTCGATCGGGCGACCGATGGGCTGAGGTCACGTCGATTTCGAAGGCAATGCCAAATTCCTCAAGCGCTTTGCCTGCCTCGCGCATGATTTCGAGGTCAGAGTCGCTGCCCATCACGATCGAAACTAGCGGTTTTGCGCTCATTGGCGTCCCTTTATTACGGCTGCAGGCTCCTCCCTTTTGTCATGCAGAGCGAAGCGAAGGACCTGTGCATTTGGGTACGACTGAAATATGTCATTACTTACCTTTTCAATGCCCTTGCTGCAATGTCTTTTCGATAATGCGCCCCATCAAAGCCGATCTTGCCCACCGCTTCGTAGGCGCGATCCACGGAAGTCTTCAAATCCGCCGCCCGCGCGGTGACCCCCAGCACGCGGCCACCAGCGGTGTAATACGCGCCGTCGTGATTGCTGGTGCCTGCGTGAAACACCTTCACCCCGGGCACGCGGCCGGCCTCGTCCAGGCCTACGATCTTTTTGCCTGCCTCGAACGTTCCCGGATATCCGCCGGAAGAAATCACCACACAAACCGAAGCATCTTGCGACCAGCGGAAATCGCCGTCGCTGACCCGGCCTTCGATTGAAGCTTCGAGCGCTTCCAGCAGATCACTCTCCAACCGCATCAGAATCGGCTGCGTTTCCGGATCGCCGAAACGGCAATTAAACTCCAGCACCATGGGTCCGCGAGCCGTCATCATCAGGCCGCAGTAGAGCACGCCTTTATACTCCGCGCCCTCGGCTTTCATTCCTGCGACTACCGGACGCGCCACGTGATTCACCAGCCAATCCCGCATCTTGTCATCGAGAATCGCCTGGGTCGAATAAGCGCCCATTCCACCGGTGTTCGGACCAGTATCACCATCGTCGACACGCTTGTGGTCCTGCGCTGCAACCAGGGGGGCGACGCGTTCGCCATCGCTCAACACAAGAAAGGAGAGCTCGTCGCCCTTCAAGCATTCCTCGAACACTACCCGCCGTCCGGCCTCGCCCAGCATCTTGCCACTCAACATTTCTGTTGCGACTGATGCAGCTTCTTCTTTGCTGTTTGCGATTACCACTCCCTTGCCCGCCGCCAGGCCGTCCGCCTTGACCACGATCGGAGTATGAAAGTGGGGCAGTGCATCCCGAACTTCTTCCATCGAGTTGCAGATGGCATAGTGCGCGGTGGGAATACGATGCCGCTGCAGAAATTCCTTGGCGAAACTCTTGCTCGACTCGAGACGCGCTGCCGCCTTCGAAGGGCCGAAAATAGGCCAGCCGCGTCGTGAAAACTCGTCGACTACGCCCAGAGTAAGCGGAAGCTCCGGCCCTACCACTGTGAGGTCTGGCTTGACTTGACTCGCCACCGCCACTAGAGAGTCGACGCTCTTCACGTCGGCGGGCAGACATTCGGCTTCCTCGGCGATTCCGCCGTTGCCGGGCGCGCAATATACCTTGGAGACTCGCGGCGACTGTCGCAGCTTCCACACCAGTGCATGCTCGCGCCCCCCGCTGCCAATGACGAGAACTTTCATAAGTCGAGAGCATCAAGGGTAGGGGCGAGGAGGAAGGGATGTCAAACGCCTGTTTGCAGAGCTATACTCTCCCCTCACTTAAGCTCATGGAGGCGGAATGTCGAAAACTCTGGCACTCATGGCCTTTCTCCTTAGCGGATTGGTGATCCGGCAAATGGCCGCGCAGCAGTTGTCTCCAGAGCAAGAGGAGGTTTGGAAAGGCGAACAGGCCTATTTCCGGTATCTGCAGGACAAGAACCTCAAGAGCTACATGGCACTGTGGGATGACCGCTTCGTAGGATGGCCCGACTATAACCAACTGCCAGTTCACAAGCCGGACATTGAAACAAGCGTACGGGAAGAATTGCAAAGCGGACAAACGTCTGCTTATCCCATGCCGAAACCGGAAGCAATCACGATATTTGGAGATGTGGCAGTCACTTATTACTTCTGGCCGGAAACCGATAAAACCTCGCCTCACGTGTACAGAATCACGCACACTTGGCAGAAGGGACCGAAGGGGTGGCACATCATTGGTGGTATGGGTTGTGAAGTGCCGCGTGCTCGTGCCGCAGACTCCGCTTCATCCAGTAACCTGACAGCTGGCGATGTCACTTCGGCCGCGTTGGATCCGTTCATTCAACGGATCATGGATGGTGCCGGGATACCCGGACTACAAACGGTCGTTGTAAAGCAGGGACGAATCGTCTGGTCGCACAGCTATGGCAGCGCTGTTCTGGACGCACCGGGCCCGCCCCGTCCCATGACGGACGACTCCATCATTCTCATTGCCTCCACCTCAAAACTGCTGGTGCCGATTGCCGTCCTGCAGCAGGTCGAGAAAGGAAGGCTTTCGCTGGACGACGACATCAACCGCTATGTTCCCTTCACTGTCCGCAACCCAAAATGGCCGGACGTGCCTATAACCTGGCGGATGCTACTGACTCACACCTCTAGCATTGACGAGATGGATGAAGAGATGCTGAATGCAATCGACATCTATGGAGGTGATTCTCCGATTACCTTCGACGAGTATATGAAAAGCCGTTTCCAGCCGAACGGCCGGTTTTCTGCGAAACTCTTCCGGCAAGGTAAACCGGGCAGCGAACGCATTTATAGCAACGACGGCATCTCTCTTGCCGCGTTTGCGGTGGAAAAAATCGTCCACGAGTCCTTCGATTCCTACGTCCAGCGGGAAATCTTGACGCCGCTCCGGATGCATGCGACCAGTTACTCTCTGGCGAACCTGCCTGCAGGCCGCTTAACCGTAGGTTACGGTGTGGAACGGAAACCGGACGGCTCTCTTGCGTTCTCTCCCAGCAGAACATTCTGGAAGCATCAGCCAGCGAGCGGCACTGTGATGGAGCACCAGCTTACCTTTCCGGATTACCCAAGCGGAAGAATCTACACAACCGCGACCGACTACGCGAGGCTGATGATGATGTTCCTCAATGGTGGCACGCTCGATGGAGCGCGAATACTCAGTCAGGCCAGCGTAAACCTAATGTTCAGCCCGTCCGGGTACCGGAACCTGGATGGTTGGCAACAAGGTTTAGGAGTCAACGGCCCCGAGGACCTCCGCGGCCGGCAAGTTTGGGGACACGACGGCCAGGAGCGAGGCTACAGTTCCGCGTTCTACATCAATCCGCAGACCCATATGGGGGCAATCGCGTTCGCCAACGGCAACTATGCGGATTTTACGATGAACTACGGCCTGGTGGATTTGGACTTCCATCTAATGGAGTGGTTTGAGCAGGGTCCTGCGAACTAGAGCGATAAGACGCAGGACCTCCCTTGGACCGATTTCGTGTTAACCTCGCTTAACTCCTTCCCTATAATGTAGGCGGATGATCACTGTCTCCAAAGAAGACTATCTCAAGGCCATTCTGGAAGCCGAGAGCGAAGGCGAGACTGTTATCTCCGCCACGCTGGCCCATCGGCTTTCGGTTTCGCCTCCGGCGGTTACGATGGCCCTGCGCCGTCTGAAGCGGGACGGCCTGGTTCGGGTTTACGCGGACGGCAAAGTCGGGCTCACCGCGGACGGCCGCAAGATCGCGCGCAAGCTTACCTTGCGCCATCACTTGATCGAACGAATGCTCTCGGAAATGTTTGGCATGGAGTGGTACAAGGTGCATGACGAAGCGGAGCGCCTGGAGCACGCAGTCTCTCCCGATTTTGAAGCCAAGCTGCTGGCCAAGCTGGGCCGCGACGGAGCCTGCCCGCACGGCAATCTCAGCGAGATGGAAAGTCCCGGCAGCCGCCGCCGCCGCGGTCTGCTTTTGCTCTCGCATGCGGACGCAGGCAAACGCTATCGCGTCAGCGGAATCTACGAGCGCGACCGGCATCTTGTTGGAATTTCTGGAAGCCCGCGGCATTCGTCCGGGAGCGGAACTCGGCCTGGTCGAACGCAACTACGACAAGACCCTCTCGATCCGTACCTCAGCCGGCGCCGTGGTTTTGGGACGCCCCGCAGCCGACAAAATTTGGGTTTCCCGCCTGCCCTCGCGTTCAATATAATTAACTATAGTTAATCGTGGGGCGTGTATGCTGGTTGATACCCGCGTCGCATCTCCGTTAGTCCAAGAATGAGAAGCTCAGACGATAGCATCGTGCCATCCGCCGAGACGCCATCGGGCGGCCACGTGTCTTTGGAAGGCGTGCATAGCTCCATCGAGGTGCCGCATCACCAGGCAGGATTTTGGGAGCAGTGGCGCGCTTTCGTTGGCCCGGCGATTCTGGTCAGCGTAGGCTACATGGACCCCGGCAACTGGGGGACTGACCTGCAAGGCGGCGCCCAGTTCAAGTACGGACTCCTGTGGGTAGTCGGCCTAGCCAGCCTGATGGCTATTTTCATGCAGGTCATTTCCGCCCGCCTCGGCGTGGTCACTGGAAAGGACCTGGCCCAATGCTGCCGCGACTGGTACCCCCGATGGACGCGCTGGCCCAACTGGCTGATGAGCGAAGTGGCCATCGGCGCTTGCGACCTGGCGGAGGTTCTGGGCAGCGCCGTCGCCCTCAACTTGCTGTTCCATATTCCGCTTCTGTGGGCAGTCATCATCACCGGCCTGGATGTGCTGTTGCTGCTGGCCTTGCAGCGCTTCGGGATGCGCACTATTGAGGCCGTAGTCCTGCTGCTCATTGCAACCATCGGCGTGTGCTACTTCATCGAGATTTTCATTCTTCCCGAGACACAACCCAGCTTCCTGGAAATGGGCCGGGCGCTACTTTCTCCGAACTTTCGCCACGCGGGCATGTTGTATGTCGCCATCGGCATGATCGGCGCCACCGTGATGCCTCACAATCTGTATCTGCATTCCGCGCTGGTCCAGAGCCGCAAGCTGCAAAAAGACGAACCCTCCATTCGCAGCGCGCTGCGCTTCAACACCATCGACTCTGTGGTTGCACTCACCGTTGCATTCTTTGTCAACGCGGCGATTCTGGTCCTTGCGGCAATGATTTTTTTCGGCAAGGAAAGCGTGACTGTGCCGGGTGGGCAAATCGTGCACTTCAGCGCCAGCAGTGATTGGATTCGCGTTGCGTATTTAACCCTAGCGCCCCTGCTGGGGACAGCGGCGGCGAGCACGCTGTTTGCCGTTGCCCTTCTCGCCAGTGGCCAGAGCAGCACCATCACCGGCACGCTGGCGGGACAAGTGGTGATGGAAGGCTTCATGCACTGGCGGATTAAACCGTGGGTGCGGCGGCTCATCACCCGGTCGTTGGCCATTCTGCCGGCGGTCTTGATCATCGGCCTGCGCGGTGACAGCAGCGTCACCGATCTGCTGACCTTGAGTCAGGTGGTGCTGGCGCTGCAGTTGCCCTTCGCCATGTTCCCGCTGCTGCAGTTCACCAGTTCCAGCAAGCGGATGGGGAACTGGAAGAACGGCTGGTTTCTGCTGGCTGCGGGGTGGGGCAGTGCTATTCTGATCACCGCCATGGACATCTGGGGCTTGCCGGATTCGCTCAGAGCCGCGTGGCGGGTGATCGTCGGCGGGTGAAAAGGGACGCGAAAAATTCTGGTTTTGGGTGGCGCAGCGCTTCAGCGCTGCCTAAAGTTCCGATGGAGAAGGGCTTTAGCCGCTGAGGTACAACTCGTTTTCAGGATTCTGCGATTCTGAGGCGCCAGAGACTAGGATGCGATGTACGAAACCATTCTCCTAACGCTCGACGGCACGCCCACCGACCGCGCCATCATCGAACACATCAAACAGCTTGCGAAACTCGCGCACAGCCGCCTGGTGCTGCTGCACGTTGCCGACGGATGGGCCGCCAGAACCTATGGCCGCGACGCCGTCAGCCCGGAAATCGCCGAAGACACAGCCTATTTGGAAAAAGTCCGCGCCGAGTTCGAAGCCGCCGGCATTCCCGCCCAGGCCGAACTGGCTTACGGCGAGCCCGCCGACGAGATCATCAAATGGATCAAGCAAAAGGGATGCGACCTCGTCGCCATGAGCACCCACGGCCACCGCTTCCTCGCCGACGTATTCCTCGGAACTACTGCCACTCGCGTCCGGCACAGTATCGGCGTGCCGGTTCTGCTGCTGCGGGCAAAGTGAGGCAGCTCATAGTCCACTGACCTGACGCCTTCCTTGTCATCCTGAGGAAGCGGAGTCGTTCGCTCGCGAACAACTCCCAACGAAGGATCTATGCATTTCCGTCTGTGGTGAATCAAACAGCCGACACTTGAGTCTGCCGACTCAATCCGACGCCCTCGTTTCGAGCCGGCCCCTACGCAATCCTTTCCAGAACGACTAAACTAAGAAGCAGGAAGGCCGTGATCCATGAACAGCTTCAACTCTCGTTCCACTCTTAAAGTTGGCAGCAAAGAATACGAAATCTTCCGCCTCGACGCGCTCGACAAGCAGGGCATCTCCACGACGCATCTGCCCTTTTCCATGCGCATTCTGCTCGAGAACCTGCTGCGCACCGAAGACGGCATCAACGTTAAGAAAGCCGACATTGCAGCATTAGCAGCATGGAACAGCAAATCGAAGCCGGACAAAGAAATCGCCTTTACCCCCAGCCGCGTGCTGCTGCAGGATTTCACCGGCGTGCCTGCCGTCGTCGACCTGGCTGCCATGCGCGATGCGATGAAGCGCCTGGGCGGCGATCCCGGACTCATCAATCCCCTCCAGCCCGCGGAGCTGGTGATCGATCATTCGGTGCAAGTGGATGAATTCGGCACGCCGCAAGCCTTTCAGCTCAACGCTGAACTCGAGTTTCTCCGCAACAAAGAGCGCTACGCTTTTCTGCGTTGGGGCCAGACTGCTTTTCGCAATCTTTCGATCGTTCCGCCCGACACCGGGATCGTGCATCAGGTGAATCTCGAATATCTCGCCCGTGTCGTATTCGTACATGAAGCCAACGGCAAGCGCACCGCATACCCCGACACACTAGTAGGGACAGACAGTCACACGACGATGGTGAACGGCCTCGGCGTGCTGGGCTGGGGTGTGGGAGGGATTGAAGCCGAAGCTGCGATGCTGGGGCAGCCGGTTTCTATGGTGATTCCGCTGGTGGTGGGCGTGAAGCTGACGGGCCGCTTGCGCGAAGGCGCGACCGCGACCGATCTTGTGCTTACCATCACCGAGATGCTGCGCAAACACGGTGTAGTCGGCAAGTTCGTGGAATACTTCGGTCCCGGACTGCAGGATTTGCCGGTGGCGGATCGCGCCACTATCGCCAACATGTCGCCCGAATACGGCGCGACCTGCGGCATTTTTCCGGTGGATAAAGAAAGCCTTCGCTATCTCCGGCTCACCGGCCGCAGCGAAGAGCAGATCGCGCTGGTCGAAGCTTATTGTCGCGAGCAGGGCCTTTTCCACGACGAAAAAACTCCTCAGGCGCAATACTCCGAGCTGTTGTCGCTCGATCTCGACACAGTCGAGCCGAGCCTGGCCGGTCCCAAGCGTCCGCAGGATCGCGTGCCCCTTTCTGGGGCGGGCAAGTCTTTCCATGACGCGCTGCCTTCGCTGATGAAGCCCAAATCAGCAGCTAAGACCGACGCGCCGGCCGGTGTCTCGGCGGCAAACAACGCCCGCTGGGAGCAGGAGGGCGGCGGTACGGCCGTCGGCGTGGAAGATCCCAATGTTCACGAACATGTGCCGCGTGACGTGAAGAGCGCTCTCAAACACGGAAGCGTGGTGATCGCCGCCATCACTTCCTGTACCAATACATCGAATCCCTCCGTCCTGGTTGCCGCAGGATTGGTCGCGAAGAAGGCCGTCGAAAAAGGCCTTTCGGTTCCGCCCTGGGTGAAGACCTCGCTCGCGCCTGGCTCGAAAGTTGTGCGCGATTATCTGGAACAAGCCCAGCTTATGCCCTATCTCGAGAAATTAAAATTTCATCTCGTCGGCTACGGCTGCACAACTTGCATTGGAAACTCCGGCCCGCTGCCCACCGAAGTTTCTCAGGCGATCGACGAAAAAGACCTCGTGGTCGCGTCTGTGCTTTCCGGAAACCGCAACTTCGAAGGGCCGCATCAATTCCGAAGTCCGCGCCAATTACCTGATGTCTCCGCCGCTGGTGGTGGCCTTCGCGCTGGCCGGCCGCATTGACGTCGATCTGCACAAGGACCCGCTCGGCAAAGGCAAAGACGGCGCCCCCATCTACCTCAAAGACCTCTGGCCAACGCAGGCCGAAGTAGATTCCGTCGTCAAACACAACATCACTTCCGACATGTTCCGCCGCAGCTACGGCGAGGTTTACCACGGCGACGAACGCTGGCGCGGCCTGCCCGTCCCCAAGGGCGAGACCTATGTTTGGGACGAAGCTTCCACCTACATTCGCCTCGCGCCTTATTTCGATGGCATGTCGCTGAAACCCGCTCCGGTTGAAGATCTCAAGAATGCCCGTGTGCTCGCCGTTCTCGGGGACAGCGTCACCACCGATCACATTTCACCTGCCGGCTCCATCAAGAAAGACAGCCCGGCGGGAAAATATTTGCAGGAGAACGGCGTCAAGCCCGCCGATTTCAATTCTTACGGTTCGCGCCGGGGCAATCACGAAGTCATGGTGCGCGGCACCTTCGCCAACGTCCGCCTGCGCAACAAAATGGTCCCCAACCTCGAAGGCGGATTTACGAAGCACCTTCCCGGCGGCGCTGAGATGAGTATTTTCGAGGCTTCAGAAAAGTACATTGCCGAGCGCATCCCGCTGGTGATTCTGGCCGGGAAAGAATACGGCTCCGGGTCTTCGCGCGACTGGGCTGCAAAAGGCCCGCGCTTGCTCGGCGTGCGTGCCGTGATCGCTGAAAGCTACGAGCGCATCCACCGTTCGAACCTGGTGGGCATGGGCATTCTCCCACTACAGTTTGTTGTGGGAGAGAACGCCGAATCGCTGAAACTTACTGGCGACGAAATTTTCGAGATCGCCGGCATCCGCGAACTGATTGAGCATTTCACTCCCGGCCGCAAGCTGAAAGTCCGCGCCACGGCAACGGAAAGATGACGGAGTTCGATGCGTTGGTCCGCATCGACACTCCCCAGGAAGCCCAGTATTACGCCAACGGCGGGATATTGCAGTTTGTCCTGCGCCAGTTGATCGCCAAGCCCAGCGCCCAGCCGGTAGGGACGTAAAAGGCGGAGCCTTTGTATGCGGGCTGGTAGTGAGGGATCTTGCACGAGCTGCGTACCCAGAGAGCTGCTATGCTCCCGCTGCCATAGCCTTGGAAGCAAGCTGCTCTTTCAATTCTGGCCAGCCTTTCAGGGTCAGACCGCATACGTTGCAACGGACCGCTAAGTCGCTTCCCAGCGGAATCACCGGAATAAAGAACAGCGTGAACCAGCGTTTTGATTCGATGGCAGTGTGTATGGTCGACCGGCTGCACTTCGAGCACTGGCGATCCATTTGTCCGACGGCTTTCGCTTTGCGCCTGAAACCAAATAGAAAAAACATCTTCCCGCCCCTTTTTTCAGGCCCGCGTTGTGAGCCTGCATTTGCGGCGGGACTATAGCATTCATCCGTCGAAAGGCAGCGGTACCAAGGTAATCGCGTGAACGCATGCGGGCGTGGGCACAACGATCGCCGATTTCGATTTCCACGCGACGAAACCGCGGGGCTTTGTCCTAAAGCAGCACCATACTGTCACGATCGCAAGTGCTTGCTGTTAGGACGGCAGGGCACGCCGGAGTAGAATGTTGGGGTTAGGGAATTAGGACAATCTGGACGAAAAATGGATGGAGTTGTGCCGATTGGCCGCCGTCGAACAAGACCCACAGAAACTACTCGCCTTGGTAAAGGAAATCAACGACCTTTTAGAAACCAGAAATAAACACCTTCGGAGCAAACCGCTAGACGATTCCTCAGCCGAGCTTTAGGACAAGAACGACCGCGGCATGAGAGAACTTCAAACCGGCCGCGCTGCTATAATCAAGAATTGCTCTCATGCCGACGAAGCGCCTGATTCGCTCCACAACAGTTCTTTGCGTTCGCCGCGACGGTAAAGTCGTGCTCGCGGGCGACGGCCAGGTCACGCTCGGCGAAGCGGTCATCAAGCACACCGCCAAGAAGATCCGCCGCTTGTATAACGACAAGATTCTGGCCGGATTTGCCGGCTCCACGGCCGACGCGTTTACGCTCTTCAGCCGTTTTGAATCGAAGCTGGAACAGTACCATGGCAATCTCGGCCGGGCGGCGGTCGAGCTGGCGAAAGACTGGCGAACCGACAAGTTCCTGCGCCACCTGGAAGCGCTGCTGCTGGTTTCCGACAAAGAGCAGACTTTTCTGCTCAGTGGCCAGGGCGATGTGATTGAGCCGGATGGCGGGATTGCGGCTATCGGCAGCGGCGGGCCTTACGCGCAGGCGGCGGCCCAGGTCCTGGCCGACCACACCCAGCTTTCCGCGCGCCAGATCGCCGAAGAAGCGATGAAGATTGCCGGCAGAATGTGCATCTATACGAATGACAAGGTTACGATTGAGGAGTTGTGAAGGAGCAGTGGGCAGTGATCAGTGGCCGGTGGTCAGCAACAAGAGCCTCTGGCAACTGATCACTGGCAACTGACCACTTTCTTATGGCTATCTACTTACCTGCTACCGCCGAAGAACCCGCAGCATCGCTCGACGAGCTTACGCCGCGCGAAATCGTCACTGAACTCGACAAGTACGTCATCGGACAGAACGCCGCCAAGCGCGCCGTCGCCATTGCCCTGCGCAATCGCATGCGCCGGCAAAAGCTTCCGCCCGATATGGCGGAAGAAGTCATTCCCAAGAACATCATCATGATCGGGCCGACCGGCGTGGGTAAGACGGAAATCGCGCGCCGCCTGGCCAAGCTGGCGAATTCGCCGTTTCTCAAAGTGGAAGCTTCGAAATTCACCGAAGTCGGGTACGTGGGCCGCGACGTCGAGTCGATGATTCGCGACCTGGTGGAAATTGCCATCGATAACGTCCGCAGCGAAAAACTGGAAGATGTGGCCGACAAAGCCGAACTCAACGCCGAAGAGCGCCTGCTCGATATTCTGCTGCCGCCACCGCCGCCGCGGCCTGCGGAATCGGGTAACACTGGCGGCGTAGTGCTTGATGGCAGCGGTGCAATGGTCGAGTCTTCCAATCGCACCCGGGAAAAACTTCGTCAGCAACTCCGCGAAGGCAAACTCGACGACCGGACGGTTGAAATCGACGTCCGCGAGCGCAATTTTCCTTCTTTTGAAATTATTTCCAACCAGGGCGTCGAAGAGATGGACGTCAACATCAAGGACATGCTGCCCAACATCTTCGGCCAGCGGACGAAGAAGCGGAAGATGAAGGTGAACGAAGCGTTCGAGTACCTGATTCAGGAAGAAGAGCAGCGCCTGATCGATATGGACCAGGTAACCCGCATGGCCATCGATCGCGTGGAGGATTCCGGCATTATTTTTCTCGACGAAATCGACAAGATCGCCGGCCGCGAAGGCGGCCACGGGCCCGACGTTTCGCGCGAAGGCGTGCAGCGCGACATTCTGCCCATCGTCGAAGGGACCACCGTCAATACCCGCTACGGCATGGTGCGCACCGACCACATTTTGTTTATTGCCGCCGGGGCATTCCACGTTTCAAAACCCAGCGATCTGATTCCTGAATTGCAGGGCCGTTTTCCCATCCGGGTCGAGTTGCAATCCCTGACCATGGAAGATTTCATCCGCATTCTTACCGAACCGAAATCTTCTCTGACCAAGCAATACACGGCGTTGCTCGAAACTGAAGGCGTCAAGCTTGAGTTCACCAAGGACGCTCTGGATGAAGTCGCCCGCTTCGCCTTTCGAGTAAATGAAGGCACAGAGAACATCGGCGCACGCCGTCTGCATACCATCATGGAGCGGGTGCTCGATGAGATCAGCTTCGATGCGCCCGACAAAAAAGGCGCTCAGATCACTATCGACGCCGACTACGTGCGCCAAATGCTGGCCGACATTGTGAAGGATCAGGATTTGAGCCGGTACATTCTGTAAGTTTGTCGATGGAGGACGGGCGTCCTCGCCCGTCGAGAGCCATGTGGTCGCTGGCGGGTCGCCGCGACCATGTAAGCTCGGCTTCTGCTAAGCTTACTCCTCGAAATTCCATGAACCCCATCGACCGCACCCGCTTGCAGTCCCTCATGCAGCGCGAGCAGCAGCGCTTTGTCACCGACAGGCCGAAGTCCAAAGCTTTGTTCGAACGCGCCAGCAAATCATTGCTCGCGGGCGTTCCCATGAACTGGATGCGTAAATGGGCAGGCGCGTTTCCCCCGTTCGTCCGCGAAGCGCAGGGCGCGCAGCTTTTTGACGTGGACGGCAATCGCTACATCGACTTCTCTCTCGGCGATACCGGCGCCATGACTGGGCATTCGCCCTTCGCTACGGTGAAGGCGGTCGAAGATCAGTTGAAGCGTGGCATCACCGTAATGCTGCCCAGCGAAGATGCAATCTTCGTGGCGGAAGAACTGCAGAAGCGGTTCGGGCTGCCCTACTGGCAGTTCGCACTCACTGCCACTGACGCCAATCGCTTTTCCATACGCCTTGCGCGGCAGATCACCGGCCGCCCTAAGATTCTGGTTTTCAACTGGTGTTATCACGGCACGGTCGATGAGACTTTCATCACTCTGCACAACGATGGCACGGCGAGCGCCCGCCGCGGCAACATCGGGCCGCCGGTCGATCCCTCGGTTACCACGAAGGTTGTCGAATTCAACGATGTGCCCGCTCTGGAGAAAGCTCTGGCCGAAGGCGACGTTGCCTGCGTGCTGGCTGAGCCCGCCATGACTAACGTCGGCATCGTGCATCCCGAGCCGGGATTTCACTCCGCGCATGCGTGCAACTCACGCGCAAAACCGGCACGCTGTTGATCATCGACGAAACCCACACCATTTGCGCCGGTCCCGGAGGCTACACGCGCGCCGAGAAACTCGAACCCGACTTCCTGGTTTTCGGCAAACCGATTGGGGGTGGAGTCCCGGGAGCCGCCTATGGATTTAGCTCTGAAGTCGCCAAAGGAATTACCGATCGCCAGAATCTGGAAGATTGCGACGTTGGTGGCATCGGCGGCACGCTCGCCGGAAACGCGCTTTCCCTGGCCGCCATGCGGGGCACGCTCACGAAAGTTCTTACCCAGGAAGCGTTCGATCGCATGATTCCCCTCGCCGAGCGCTGGGCCGCGGGCGTCGACAAAGCGATTAAAGAGTCCGGATTACCGTGGCACGTCGCCCGGCTCGGCTGCCGCGCGGAATATCTGTTTTCCGCTCGCCCACCGAAAAATGGCAGCGAAGCTCACGACGCAATGGATTTTGAGCTGGAGCGCTTCATGCATCTCTACGCCATGAACCGCGGCATTTTGCTCACTCCCTTTCACAACATGGCCTTGATGTCGCCAGCGACCGAAAAGGAAGACGTGGACCAGCACACCCGCGTCTTCCGCGAGGCGGTAAAAGAGCTGGCAGGATAGGAACTATAGCTACAAGCTAATCTTTATGCTCGCACGGCTTGTGGGCGTTCGCCAGGGGGCGCTGAGCCTTTGGCCCCTCCGAGCTGCAGCGACGCCCTATAAGTCAACCTAGCGCATTCTAGGCACACTCTAGGTGACGTGTGGAACGGAAAGTCGGCGCTGTTCGGCGATCGACTGCCTCCGGTTATCAATAACTTACAGATAACATATTGAAAACTCACATTCTTGACTCCCTCTGCGAGCCGGACCGAGAACTTGAAACAGAAAACCTGGAACCGTCTCTGTTACCCTGTTCTTCTTCCCCATGACGCAAACTCTCGCCAAGCTGGGGTTGTGCCTGCCGGTGGCAGCCTTGCTTGCTTCTTGTGGCGCGCCCGGCATTCCCATACCTCCGGCTCTCGAGCTGCCACGCGTGGTCACGGATTTGCGCGCCGCCCGCAAAGGCGACAAAGTCACTCTCAGTTGGACCGTCCCTGCCCAGACGACCGAGGGTGGAAATATCCGCCATGTAGGCATTACCCGCGTCTGCCGTACTCTTGAGGCCGCGGTCGACTGCAAACATCCGATCGCGGAACTCACTGCCAGTCAATTGCCCGCCCCGCCGCAAGCGAAGGCTGGAAGTAAAACCCCGAGCCCACAGGCCAGCTACGTCGACACGCTCCCGCGCGACTTGCAGAACGAGAACCCGACCGCTGAAGTCACCTATGCAGTGGAAGTATTGAACCCGCAAGGGCGCAGCGCCGGGATCTCAAACCTTGCCAAGGTCGCGGCAGCGCCGGTGCTTCCGCCGCCTGAGGGCCTAGCCGCTCAGGTTACCGCCGAGGGAGTGGTGATTTCGTGGTCGTGCGTGTCGGTGAGTCCCAACCCGGCAGACGCGCAGGTACTTCACTACCTGGTGCGCGTGTATCGCCGCCTGGCGGATGGCAAGGGCGACACTCGAGTGGGAGAAACTGACGCCCTCGATTGTTCCAAGTCCTCATTGCTCGATCGGACTATTGAGTGGGAGAAGAATTATTTGTATCGCGCCAACGTGGTTACCCGAGTCTCTCCTCCGGAAAAACCGGAACTTGAGGTGGAAGGCGAGGACAGCCCCGCGATCAACATTTTCACCCGCGATACTTTCCCGCCCGCCGTTCCTTCCAGCCTGCAAGCGGTTTATTCGGGAGTGGGGCAAACCCCATTTGTCGATCTGGTCTGGGCCCCGGTTACCGACGCAGACCTGGCCGGCTATAACGTCTTCCGCCGCGAAGAGGGAGGCGAACCGGCCCGCATCAATACCGAACTGTTGAAAACACCCGGCTACCGGGATGCGCAAGTCGTTTCAGGCAAGACGTATTTTTATTCGGTTTCTGCTGTGGATCTGCGAGGCAATGAAAGTACGCGTTCGGAAGAGGCGAGCGAAACTGTGCCGTGAAATGAAAACCGCCGAGTACGCAGAGATGTGAGCTAATCGTGTACTCGCCAGCGCGTGTGTGCAGGTTCCGGTTGGCGTTTAAGACGTCAAATTGTAAAAATGCTTTCATTCTCGGCACCCTCAGCGTAGTCTGCGGTTTTCTCTTATGAAATATTGCCGATTCGTGCTCAGCGGCCAGGCGCAGTACGGGCTGGTCGAAGCCGTGGCTGGAAGTGAAATGATCACTCGCCTGCTGCTCCGTCCGCCCGACACGGCCGACGGAGATATCGAAGGCCTGCCCAGCAAGCGCATGGACCATCTACCCCTGGGCGAAACCACGCTGCTCGCGCCAGTCCAGCCTTCGAAAATTGTTTGCGTCGGGCGCAATTACCGCGAACACGCCGCGGAACTCGGCCACGAAGTTCCCGTGGAGCCGCTGATTTTCTTCAAGCCTCCGTCTTCGTTGCTGGCTCCTGGCGGAGAGGTTCGGCGGCCGAAAATCTCGGAGCGTGTGGATTATGAAGGCGAGCTTGGAGTCGTGATCGGCAAGACTTGCCACAAACTGGGCGCCGATGAAGATGTCCGGCCATTCATTCTCGGCTACACCTGCGTCGACGACGTAACCGCGCGCGACTTGCAGAACAAAGATGGCCAGTGGACCCGCGCCAAAGGCTTCGACACGTTCTGCCCCGTTGGCCCCGTGGTCGCTGATGAGATTGATCCCTGGGCGGGAGTTGGCGTGGAGACGCGGGTGAATGGCGAAATCCGCCAGCAGGGCAACACGCGGGATTTCATTTTCCCGCTCGATGTCATCATCCGCCACATTTCTCAGGTGATGACGCTGCTTCCGGGAGATCTCATCGCAACCGGAACTCCGAAAGGGGTGGGGCCGGTGGTTGCGGGGGACGTGGTCGAAGTCGGCGTGGAGGGAGTGGGGACGCTGAGGAATTCTGTGGTGGAGGATTAGAAATCGGCCGGTGCTGGCCCGCGCTGGCGAAAGGGTGAATTCCTCTGTTCCGATACATCCCACGCCAGCCTTGCACTCTCAGACCATACCCCGTGCGGATAGCGTCGCCGAAGAAAGCCGGAGCAAGATGTAACTCGAAGCACTTAATCCGCCCCCCTCCTGGGGACTGTAC
Source organism: uncultured Acidobacteriota bacterium (assembly GCA_963759395.1). GTDB lineage: Bacteria > Acidobacteriota > Terriglobia > Terriglobales > Acidobacteriaceae > CAVWZH01. The sequence goes on from CAVWZH010000030.1 coordinate 51,853, forward strand.
CGAGTGGTTCAGAATCAGCTGCCACTTCGCCATGGCACAGCCATGAAGTCAGTCCAGAAAGCCACGTTCTTTTCGAGAAACAGGCCCGAATTGGTTAATGCAGCCTCGAAGTCAGAAGAGGCAACGCCCTCTTGCAAACAACCGTGAAAGAAAGTCCACTTCGCGCGCAACGACCGAGACTATGGCCTGCTGCGTAGAATCCTTTGGGCTTCAGGGACAACGCTTCTGATATGCTCTCCGGGCTCCGCGCGGGTGGCGGAGAACAATGTCGATGCTGAAGGGGTTTTTGGTGTTCGACATTGAATCCTCCACAATTTGCAGGCGGGTTGGCCCAACATGGTCGGATTCTTGGTCTGCACACCGTCCCGACAGAGGGTGCCCCATCCTTGCGTTCTTTGCAAGGGTGGGAGGCAATGCTGCGTGCAGCGAGTCTGGAAATTAGTTTGTCGGAACCCGGCGGTGGAAAGTCAAAAACTTTGAGCCGTGGCGGCGCGGACTGTCGTGCCTCCCACCCTTCGCAAAAACCGCGAAGGATGGGGCACCCCCGATCGTAGTAGTGCACACGAGATCAAAACCCCAGGCTCGCGAAGGATGGGGCACCCCCCACTGACGCTCCCAAGCGGACGAAGCAAAACTCAGCGGAGGCGGGCAGGACGCTGCCCGGCCTCCGTTTTCTCTTCTAACTAGTCATCAAGGTCGGGAACTCGCCCAAGCTTTTCGCCGTCGCTATGGATGGTCACCGGAACCGGCGTGGTCGATCCAGGTGGAATCAATTGCGAAACGATCGTGTGAATGGTCCGGCCGTGATTGCTCAACACGAACATCAGACTGATGACCGCGCCCGTCGAACCCGGAGGAGCGGGCAAGTTGATCTGGGCCGTGCCCGTACAATCCGAAAAGACGGTGTAAGTGCCGGTCTCAAAGGTGTGAAAGCCTGCCTTGTCGGTGGGTCCCGGCAAGGGGAAGCCGTTCGACATGACCCAATCCACCTGGGTCAAATGTCCGGCCCCATCAAAGTACGTCATCGCCACTCCGTCGCGTTGCTGTGCGACTGCCCCGGTCGGGCCGTAAATTTGTCCGGAGACCTTGAACGCGTACTCCCCGAACAAGGTATTGGTTGTGCACCCGCTGTTGACCGTTTGCGCCAATGCGGTTCCTGAAGTCAGCGCCATCGACACCAGTGCTGCCAGAAATGTTGCCACTGCCCCACGTCTCATGACTGCCTCCTCGCCTGCCCTGAACCGTTTGCCGGTTGGCCGGCGTGAGGCGCATCGTGCACGGGCAGGCCTTCTGCGAGCAATGGAGAGCCGCTGAAGATTCCGTGTATCTTCTGTGTAGCGGTAAGTCCTTTATTGACAATGGCAGAACGGGTCTTCAGATAAACCAGGCAGCGTCGGCTGGCAAAGTTTCGGCGAAAGCGTTTGAGAGTTATGCCTCATGCGAAATTCTGGATAGAATCAGAGCGTTCGTCATGGCCAATGCGGCGGTTCTGGGATGGACACGGAGATCATTCGATTTGAGGATTTCGAGCTGGACCGTGGTGCCTTCGAACTCCGCCAGAGCGGCCGGACGGTCCGACTCGAGCGCATCCCGCTGGAACTTCTTTTCTTCTTGGCGGAAAACCCTGGCCGCCTGGTAACCCGGGAGCAAATCCTCGAACGAGTCTGGGGCAAGGACGTCTTCGTCGATGCGGACAACGGCATCAACACTGCCGTACGGAAGATCCGCCAGGCTCTGAAGGAAACCCCGGAAAGTCCACGATTTCTGCAAACCGTCCCCGGCAAGGGGTATCGCTTTACCAAACCCGAGGTTACGGATGGCAAAACCGGAGTCGGCTCAGTTCCCCAAGAAACTGCTGACCCCGGCGCCGAGCAAGCGAGCCGACGCTGGCTATTGTGGCTGAGCCTGGCGGTCTTGTTCATAGTCGCGGCCATGGTTGCACGATCCTTCCTATGGCGAAATACGAAACCAAGCCTGGGAAAGGAGATGCTGGCTGTGTTGCCTTTCGTAAATCTCAGCGGAGATCCTCACGAAGACTACTTCGTGGATGGAATGACCGAAGAGATGATCACCCAGCTGGGGAGTCTGGATCCGCGACATCTGGGCGTCATCGCACGTACATCTTCAATGCAGTACAAAGGCGCCCGGAAAAATACAACCCAGATCGCGCAAGAGCTTGGGGTCGATTACCTGCTGGAAGGCAGTGTGCGGCGTGACGGCGAGCGCGTGCGGGTGACGGCGCAGTTGATCCAGGCCAGCGACCAGACCCACCTCTGGGCGGGGAGCTTCGACCGCGAGCTGGGCGACGTCGTGAAGCTGCAGAATGAAGTGGCGCTTGCCATTGCCGACAAGATCGAATTAACCCTGTCCCATGAAGAGCGGGCGCGGCTGGCTGAAGCGCCTGCAGTCAACCCCGAAGCCCACCTGGCATATCTTCGAGCCCTACAAGTGTGGGACTTGCGGACCAAGCAAGGGGCAGAACGAAGCATCGCAGAACTGCAGCGGGCAATCTCCCTCGATCCCAATTACGCGCTGGCCTACGCAGGACTGGCGCGGGTTTACAGCCTGGCGCCCATCACCGGCGTTCTGTCAGGAGAGGAAGCCATGCCCAAGGCGCGGGAAGCGGCCTCGCGGGCGATTGCGCTCGACGACTCTCTTGCCGAAGGTCACACGGCGCTCGCTTTCGTCAAGGCACACTATGAATATGACTGGGCAGGGGCACAACGTGAGTACCTCCGTGCGCTGGAACTGAATCCGAACGATGCGTACGCTCACCTCTTCTACTCCAACAGCTATCTTTCGCCGCTCGGGCGTCACGATGAAGCTATCGGCGAGATGAAGAAGGCGATCGAACTCGATCCGTTTTCATCGCCCGTCCAGTCGTTTCTGGGAAGGACTTATCTCTGGGCGCGCCGGTACGACGATGCCTTGGCGCAAGGTCAGAAGTGCAACCAAATGTTCCCAGAGTTTGCCGTCAACCATGAGCGGCTCGCTCATCTGTATACCTACACCGGCAAGTTCCAAGAAGCTATTGCGGAAGATACCAAGGCGCGCTTGCTGGCAGGCGAAGATTCTGAATCTGTCTCGAAAAAAGAGAACTCTCTGCGGCAAGCGTTGAAGTCGGGTGGTCCGCACGGATACTGGCAGCAACTCCTGGAATTCGCGCAAACAGCGGACAATCCGCCCGAGGCGTACACGTCGTCGTATGGTCTGGCGATCGTTTACACCCGCCTGGGCGAAAAAGAAAAAGCCATCCAATCGCTGGAAAAGGCCTATGAGGAACGCGTGTTGGCCATGACTGAGATCGGAGTCGAGCCCGCGCTCGATCCGCTACGCTCCGATCCCCGCTTCCAAAGCCTGCTTCGCCGAGTACACCTGGTGCAGTAATTGGCTAAGCGGTTACTTGGTGCTGACGGATCAAAACCCAGACCTTTGGACCTACGAGTGTCGATCCGCCTCCACAATCTGACGAAGAACCCTGCCTAAATCTATGAAATAATCCGCGGAGCAATGATTTCACTTCGTCTCTATGGCTTCATTCTGATTTGTATTGCGGTGGTGACGGCCGTCTATGTTCTGCTGCGGCGCAAGCCGAAAACAGCTCAGGATGTGGAGAGCGAGCGCCGGGCGTGGCTCGACCGCGTGGGCCGCATCACTGACGGCACCGTGATCGACGTACAGGAAATGACCGCCGACGGGAAGAAGCGGCCCGCTACGTTTTTGATCTATCAGTATGATGTGGCGGGGGTCTCCTACGAAGCTTCGCAGGATGTGACTTACCTGCGGCAGTGGATCAATCTGCACTCCTGCCGCCTAGGGCTGCCCACGTCGGTACGTTACGATCCCCAGAATCCAGGAAATTCCATCGTGCTATCGGAGCGCTGGATGGGGCTGAGGCAGTGAAGCAGTGGCTAGTGATTAGTGGTCAGTGACTAGCGGACCCCAGCGACTAACCACTAGTCACTAGCCACTGCTTTCTAGCTTCCCGCGGAGAAGCCGCCGATATTGGCGACGGTGAGCCGCAAGTATTTGTAGGGATTGACCGGGGTGTCGTTGATGCGGACTTCGTAATGGAGATGGGGGCCGGTGCTGCGTCCGCTAAGACCAACGAACCCGATGGTGTCGCCGCGATGTACCTGCTGCCCCGGCGAAACTGCAAAGCTGGCCAGATGGCCATAACGGGTGCTGATGCCGTGCCCGTGCGAAATCATGACGGCCCGGCCATATCCACCCAGGAAATCAGCGTACATGACAACGCCATCTGCAGGCGCCACGACGGCTTGCCCAACTGACGCTGAGATGTCGATTCCGCTGTGAAACGCACCCTCACCATTGAACGGATCGATGCGTTCGCCAAACGATCCGGTTACTGGCCCTTCGACCGGCCAAAGATTGGGGGCGGAATTGGCACGGGCCCAGTCGGCGGTGGTTACGTTACCCGTGAGGCCGAGAGAGATTCCGGTCATGGTTGCGCCGGTTAAAGCCGAAGTGCGCAGAGCGTAAAGCTGGTCCATTGAGGAATTAACCTCTGCGTCATGAACTTCTTCGGAGGCGCCGGTGACCAAGCGTGGGTCAGATTTCAGTCCGTAGAGCGATGAAACTTCGCTGGCCAGAGAACCCAGCGAGGCCACCTGGATGTCACGTTCTTTGGCGACCTCTTCCAGGCGCGAATAGCGATTCTTAAGGTCTTCCTTTTCCGTGCGGAGCTGGTTGTAACGGGACACCTTGAACAGCATACGCACGTAGGAACTGGCGATGCCGGTCAGGCTCAGAGCGCCAATGGCCGCTCCCACTAGGAATACATACAGGTAATGGACCGGAATGTGAATCTTGCGGAGTTGGCCGTCATCCGCGCGCGTTACAAAAAGAATGTAAAAACGTTTTCGCAAATTCTTCCTTCCGTAGTTAATCAGGGCGGACTACCTTGGGACGGCTCGCGGTTACGAGGGCCCCTCAACTCCGTCCTGAATCCGGGCAACTCTCCCACCTTGAGGTGGGATCACTTTCCGTGCCCGTACCCTACCGGAACCAGGGATGACCGGAACCTCTTGCACTACAACCGCATCCGGTTTGGACTGCAATCTCAACCGGATACAGCACTTAGTTCGGCCACAGGTCTATGGAGACGCTTGCAAACGGTAACAAAGTAGGTTCCCCTGTGTCAACGGCAGCGGGATTACGATGGCGGGGTGCTAGAGGGGGGTACCAGGGGACAGGTTACTACAGCATGACGTTTGGGTGGGTCTTGGCACGGTAGTCACGGTTTGGGAGTGGGTTACCGGGAACCACGAGTAGTGTAAGGTTCAAACGAAATGCCTCTCGCAGAAAAAGCGCTGATTGCAGGAATCCGGCGGATGGCTGGACGTCATCCAAGGAATCTCAATCCTAGAATTCTGACCGGGATTGGAGACGACTGCGCTGTGCTTCGCCTGCTGCCCCGCCAGGACACCTTGATTACTACGGACATGACGCTGGAGGGAATCCATTTCCGGCGGCATTGGCATTCGCCAGAGGCGGTCGGTTATCGCTGTCTGGTTCGTGGGCTGAGTGATATTGCGGCTATGGGAGGCGAGCCGGTGGCGGCTTTTCTTTCCATCGCTTTGCCGAGAGATTTGTCGCAAGGCTGGGTGGGACGGTTTGTACGCAGTCTGGTGGATCTGGGCGCGAAGTTTGGCGTCGGCCTGGCGGGCGGAGACACCGCGGAATCGCCGCGAGGGATACTGGCGGACATCGTGGTTGTGGGGACGGTGCCTAAAGGGAAGGCAATCTTGCGGTCGGGTGCCCGGCCGGGAGATGGGATTTACGTGACGGGGGAACTGGGCGGTTCGGCTGAGGCAGTCGCGCGGATGAGGAAGAAGCCCAAGGGCAAGCTGAATCCCAAATATTTTCCCCGGCATTTTTTTCCGGAGCCGCGGTTGGAAGTGGGCCGCATTCTACGGGAAAAGGGCCTTGCCAGCGCGATGATCGATACGAGTGATGGGTTATCGACCGACCTGGCTCATATTTGTGAGGAGAGCGGCGTAGGAGCCGAGATTTCGGCGGAGGCAATTCCGCGAGCCAGCATCGGAAAGCCGTCGCGGGAGGTAGCCCTGCAATTTGCTTTGCACGGCGGCGAGGATTACGAGCTTGTTTTCACTGCTCCCCGCGGCAAGCGTGTCCCAAACCGCATCGCAGGAGTGCCGGTGACGCACATTGGGGAAATCACGAAGGGCAAGAAAATCTTCCTGAGGAATGAGAGCGGCGTGGGCTACGAGCTTCAGCCGAAGGGGTGGGAGCATTTCAGGAGCTGAGTCGCTCGGAAGCGTCCGTATGCGGGTTATTACTTCAGTACCTAGTGGCGGGCATCGCACGGGATTAAAGTAGTGCTATGCCATCCCCACGAAGTATCTGTTTTCTTGCTGCAATAGGAATCACGCTTTTTCTAAATGCTCAAGCCCAACAGTCAGGTCAGCCGGTAATTCAGCCTACGGCCCAACGATCCTCCAAGAACGAACCGGCTGTGGACGACAGCTTCATCCAGAAGCAGTTTGGGGCGACCTGCAAGCTTATGCCTGGGCCTGCCCCGCTCACGGCCGATCTGAATGGCGATGGCATCGAGGATGTTGTAATTGCGGCAAGATGCACCAATCCATTACTTGATGAAGCGGAAAATAATTACAAGGTGATCGACCCCTACAACACTTACTTCGGCTATGGAGATCCCAAGATTTCGACCCAGTTTGCCTTACAGGCGCCCCGGCGGACGCCAATGTCGTCGACGTCGGGGCTCCGCTCGACTCCGGATTGGACGCGCCGACGCCGCCCTTCGAGGCGGGAACCTCCGGACCCGACGCAGGGAGGGACGCGGGGAACAATCGCGGGCCTCGGTCCGACCTGCGGGCCCGACGAAACCCTCCGCTCGGTGCAACGCAAGTCAGGTTTGCTGCGGAAATCTCTCCGCACAAACGAACGCCTGCGCAGCCACGTGCGCGACGAACGCGACACTCTCCTGCGCGACTGCGTCAGATTGTACCCAATCGGCACCAATCTCGCTGCGCGCTTGTGATGTTCACGCCCGACAGCAAGAACGACCCTATTTAGTGAAATATCGAGTGGGACTATTTCTTTTTTTTGCGCTTTATGGCTAACATACAACAGTGGATGCCTTGCTTTGCTCCAGTTGATAAGAGGTTTGTCAAGCAGCTTAGGCATGAAAGCTTCCGTTTGAATAGCATATCTTGCTTTAGCCCTTATGAAATCCATCAGTCCAAGAAAGTGAAAACAGTCTCTCAGCTCTTTACGAGATGGTCTTATAAAATCTGCAAAAGCAAGAAGTATCTTAATTATCTCGCTTCTTCAGCATTTTCTAGCTCTCTGATATCATTATTCATTTCGAAAACATCGGCAGGCTCAATAAAAACAGTCTGCCCTGTAGCCGATTCATCGTGAATAAATCCTTTAATATTTCTTTTGTGTGCAGCAAGCACTGGTATCACAAGCCTTCCGTTGCGAATGGTCATATCAATATCTTCAGGAGCCCATCCTTGTTTCCGAACAGTGTTCATTACCTGTGCTATCCTTTTATTTACCTGATGCTGTTTGGAAATTAGTTCACGCCTGATAGTTGAAAGTTCCGGTGAAGCTTCATCGCTTATCTTTCCTTTATCATCAATGATCCTGTCGATTTGTTTTATTATGGCTTGATTGAGATCAACTGAATATGCAATTTCTTTTAGCCTGGGATAAAGTTCATCCTTATCTTTCTTAAAAAAAGTAATGCATTCGCTTATGGTGTGCAGACTGCGTTTCAGGTCGAATAAAGTCTCTGTTTCGAAGTAAGTGCCTTCAATGGAGATGCTATTCAGTTCAGCCGATATATCGTAGTAATGATCACTTGGGAAACTATTTCCGCTTATTATAATTTGTCTGAATTCTTCGGTTTGTTCCAACAGATTTTTAATAATAATGTAATCTGCTGAGAAGCTGATGCGTTCAACCAAAGCCATGCCTAGCGTGCTGATACAGTTTGAACGCAATGATCTGCGACGCTATCAAAACCTATTTTCTGTTCAAAGTTTTTTGGGTATTGACTGAATTATTGAATTACAGATAATATGAATGAGCAAAATTACTGAATTCATATTATTTACTTACTTTTATTGTTCATTTCCAAAAAGAATTAACATGAAAAAAAAAATATATCAGTTGCAACCACAGTTTTACTAATTTTCCTGTTCCATTTCTCCTATTCAAAATCAAATACAAATGCTAAAGACAGCACAACGTATGAATTCCAGGAAAAGATACTTTCAAAAAATGCTAACATTATGTGTTAATATACCCATACTTCTCGACTTCCGGTAAAGAACACAATAGGAATACTTTCAAAATATTTCGAGAAAGTATTGTTTGGTGCCAATGTAACAGGTTGGCTGGATGTAGGTGAAATGAGTGTTATCAAAACAGATAAAGGAATCATAACAATGAAACTACTTGAAGAAAAGAGTATGATAACGATAAATGGTAAGCCTGAAGATCATTTCCAGCCGGGATTCGTAGTAAAATTTAACTGGAAAGAAAAGAATAATTGAAATCTTTTATCCGGCTTCTATTTCCTGAGCGTTGCTTTTAACCTAAGAGGGTTGGTCAACAAATCTAAAGCATCTAGGATATCATTGCAAATAACATCAGCAGCCATAATGTCTTCCGGTGAAGCGCCTTCTTTTTGTATCATACAAATTCCTAGCGCTGCATGTTTCAGCATTAATGCATCATTTTTACCGTTGCCAATAGCTACAACACTGTCAACGCCAAGTTGCGCAATATGACTAAGTTTTTGCAATTGCTGGTCTGCTTCCTCAGTAATTTTTATTTTGCATTTCACTTTTTTCAACTGTTCTTTAACATTGCCAAAAGTATTGGCAGAAACAATGTGAATTTCCAAACTGGAAGCTAAATCATTTAGCTTATCTGCCACTCCATTTAATAATTTACCATCGGCAGCAAGTGTACCATTAAAATCAAGTAAAGAGAACGTAGATTGAGTTCATTAGAACCTGGTATTGAAATTGATATTATAATAGTTTCCTTTTAAAAGCACTATAACAAATTTAGAATAAATAACCAATATAGTACACATAAAATTATACCAAATTATTTGATTAAGAATATTATTTAATAACTTCGCCACGTCAATTTTAATTGTTTTTTGATTAACAAATACAGACATATTAAATATAAAAATCATGGAAAAGAAAAATTTTATTACATGTGATGGTAATCAGGCTGCGGCTCATATTGCTTACATGTTTAGTGAAGTAGCAGCTATTTATCCCATTACACCATCTTCAACAATGGCTGAGTATGTTGACGAATGGGCTTCTCATGGCAAAACAAATATTTTTGGAGAAACAGTTAGAGTTGCTGAAA